>NZ_CM155263.1:0-4599145 GCF_056680055.1 Arthrobacter sp. BK1 | reverse complement strand
TCCAAGAGAGATAGGAAGCGGTCAATGAAGATCATCTACGTGGACGTGGACTCCCTCAGGCCGGATCACACGGGTCCTTACGGCTACCAGCGGTCCATCACGCCGAACCTCGACGACATGGCCCGGACCAGCGTGATGTTTGACCGCTACTACTGCTCAGACTCCCCTTGCCTTCCCTCGCGTACCGCCCTGACCAGTGGGCAGCATGGAATCACCAACGGAGTGATCGGCCATTTCGGTGACGACGCCCGCTTCCGCCTCGATGCAGGCCACGGCCCGCAGCCCGGCCGCCCTCTGCTGGGGCAGGCCCTCAACGCGGCCGGCTACACGTGCGCCGCCGTCTCGTCCTTTGCCGAACGGCACCGCGCCTACTACTTCATGGGCAACTTCCGGGAAAACGTTCAAGTGACGCCGGATATCGGTGACGAGCCCGCAGACATGATCACCGACGCCGCCCTGGATTGGATCGGACGCCACCGGGACGAAGAGAACTGGTACCTGCACGTCACTTACTGGGACCCGCACACGGAATACCTTCAGGACGAGTCGTGGACCGCCAAAGCCGCTGCCGCAGGACCCGCGCCCGCCTGGCCGGACCAGGCGGCCATTGACGGGCATGCCGAGGTCTACGGTGCCCGCAGCGCCCTTGACCTCCACTATTCCGGCGGGCCACGTAAGTCCGGCGTTCCGCACAACATGCCGGACGAAATCCGGACCAGGGCCGATTTTGAACACCTCATCAACGGCTACGACGGCGCGATCCACTTCTGGGATTCAGAGTTCGGTAGGCTCCGCCGGTCCATTGAAGCCATGGGCCTTGCAGACGAGGTTGCCATCATCGTCTCGTCCGATCACGGCGAGTCCTTTGGCGAAATGGGACTATACGCCGAGCACGGACTCGCCTCGGAGCCGGTGCACCGCCTCCCCATGATCGTGCTTTGGCCGGGAATCACGGACCAGGAGGGCGTTGCAGCCACCAGATGCGATGCCTTGCTCTACAACATCGATTACGCTCCGACCATCCTTGACCTGCTGGAAGTGGACAAGCCTGAAAAATGGCAGGGCACCTCCTACGCCGACGCCGTGCGTGGCCAGGCCATCGGCAGCCGGCCCTACCTGGTGTGGGGCCACGGGGCACACACGTACCAGCGGGCAGTCCGGACAAGGGACCATCTATACATCCGCACGTACCACCCGGGCTGCTTCCGCGCCGAGTGGGAGTCACTGTTCAACGTCACCGAGGACCCCTATTTGACCACCAACCTTGTTGCTGAGGACCCGGAGCTCGCGGCCAAGATGCGTTCCAACCTCTTCGAGTGGCTGGGTTTCTATGCAGGAACTCCCGGCGCCCTGCCGGACCCGATGCAAGGTGCGCTCCAGGCCGGGCCAACGCTCTATAACCAGCCTGCCGTGTACATGGAACACCTTCGGAACACGGGGCGGGGGCATCTCGCGGACGATCTCGCAGGACGGCTGCAGCCCACAAACGGCGCTACCCAGGTGTCCTGGCACGCCCAGGTCCCGGTGTCCGATCAGGACCGGGCGGCCATGCGCCGGCGTCGTGAAGCCGCGCTCAGCAAGAAATGACAGCGCCGCTCAGTTTGGCGGCAGGATGGCCGCCAACTCCGCGGCTAAAAGGGTCAGCACAACGGTCGGGATCGGCGTAACCCTGGCCATCTGGTGCAGAGTCAGTTGGGCTCGGATGTTGATCAGTTCGGTGTTGACCAGCTCGGGGAGGTGCTTCGTGAGGAGGGCCTCGGCCCTGTGGTCCTGGCGGAGTTGCAGGATGGGAACGTTCAGCGCCGCACCGCCGGCGGGGAAGGACGACAGCGGCGGCAGTCGCTCGAGGGCGGCTTCCACGCGGTCCGCCTGTTCGCGGACCAGCAAATGGTCCGGATCCGGGACCCTCTCGAACGGAATGCCCAACCGGGCAAACTGGCTGGCAGGTGCGTCGGCATCATGCATCAGGGCGGCAAGCAGCCGGAGCATGCGGAGCTCCACTTCGTCGTCAGCGATGGGGGTTTCCTGACCGGGGTCGGTCTCAAGATCGAAAAGCAGTGTCCCATGGGTCCATGGATTCATCAGCGACTTGGTATGGATTCTCATGCTGCGCAGACCTTTGGTGAAGGTGAAAGGTTCCGCTGGCTGCCAGCCAGCGAGTTCATCGACAGAGAAACGGGAGCGCATGTGGGTGGGCATCAGCGTGAAGTTTTCAAGCGGCGCATTCGCGGATTCCGCGGGCGCCCGCATGTAGACGTACCTGCCGTCCGTGACGTTGACGTGGCCGCCGTGGATACCGAAGAGTGCGCCCGTGTGCACGCTGTGGGCTTCAGCATCGTCCTGCAGCACGGAGGCGAGGTCCTTGCCCTGCATGTCCGGCGTCGGCTCAAGTCCAAAGAACCGCAGCAATGTGGGGGCGATGTCGATGGTCTGGGCCAGGGCGGCGCAGCGGCCGGTCCGGCCTGCAGTCCGTGGGTCCCACACGAACACCGGCAGGTGCACCAGTTCGTTGAACCACGGCATGACTGACTTAGCCCACCACCCGTGCTCGCCTAACAGAAAACCGTGATCTGTATTCACCACCAGCATGGTGTCCTTCCACAGATCGTACCGGTCCATGGCATCAAGGACGCGGCCCAGCGACTTATCGCACATCGACACCAGCGCCGCGTACTCGTAGCAGGCGTGATCAACCTGCTGCTGCGGCTCGGCGACTTTCTGGTAGCTGGGCCAGTCAAACTCAGGCCCTGCGTAAGGGTGCGGATACTTTGCCTTGTACTCGTCATGCGTGAAGAATGGTTCGTGCGGATCAAAAAGCTCGAGCTGGAGCATCCACTGGTCGGCGGCGTTGTTGGTTTTGATAAACTCCAGGGCAGCGTCCACCGTCCTGGTCTGCGGGTGCTCGGCCTCTGTCGGCATGTAGCTGCGGTTGATCGCATCCTGCCGGCGCATCCGGTTCATCACGCCGCCCACACTGCCCTGGGGTGTCACTACGCCCTTCCATGGGTCTCCTTCCTGGCCGCGGAGGAACTCCCACGTGGTGTAGCGGGTGTGGTAGGTGGCGCCGCCGTCCTCCCAGTAGTGCGGGTGGTCCGAGACCAGGTGGGCGTGGATGCCTGCCTGGCCCAGCATCTCGGGCATGGAATCATCGAACGGCTCCAGCGGACCCCAGCTGCGGTGCAGGAAGTTATAGCGGCCGGTGTGCATTTCCCGCCGGGCAGGCATGCACGGCATCGACCCAGCGTAGAAGTTGTCAAACGTTACAGATTCTTGGGCCAGGCGGGCGAAGTTCGGGGCGTCAACAATGGTGTCGGCGTAGGGCGAAAGCATGTGCCGGTTCAGGCTGTCGAACATCAGGATAATGGCCCTCATCAGGGTCCCTTCGTGGAAAGAGGGGCGCCCAGGAGTTCTGCACGGAGTTCGGTCAGGGCGGCCACGTGGGCATCCATGGCTGCAGAACCTATCCGGTGGAGCCAATCCTTGACTGACTCGGCCAGATCTTCATCAAAGGGGATGGCGGGATCCCACTGTTCATGCCGGTCGCGGTCCCGGTAACGGCTAATCTCGTCTTCCCGGGTCTGGATTTCGACGTCCAGCAAGGCCGCCAGCTGCTCGCGTCCCATGAACCCGGCGAAGCTGAGGCGGACGTTGAGTTCGGGGTCCTGGAAGCGGGTGGGTGGAGTATAGGGGCCGGTCAGCCAGTCAAGGAACGCCGCGGCGCCATCCCGCGTGACGTGGTAGGTCTTGGCATCCTGCGCCCCCGGCCTCTGGTCCACGGTATGCGTCACCAGTCCTTGCGACTCCATCAGGCCCAGCGACCGGTAGACCTGGCTCATCTGGGTGTTGGAACGCATAAACCGCCCGTGGTTATCGAGGAATTTTTTCAGGTCATAGCCGGTACTCGGGTGTTCCAGCAGCACGCCAAGAAGGATGTGCTCGAGCTTCATTCCGCTGACCTCCTTTTGGATGCAAGGCCCATTGGCCGGTACCGCCGCGCAGTGCCTAAACCATGACACAATAGGAATACTAGCGTCAATGGCACAAGTGGAATGGTTTTGAGGAGAGTCCGTGGAGCATACAGAGCGGCCCGAACAGCACAGCTGCTGCACGCCGCCCAGGGCCATAGCCGGAGCTGAACAGCAACAGGTGATTGCCGTCGGCAGCCCCGCCGATACCGACACCTCTCACGACGACGTACTGTTGGCCGGCGGCGCGTTCCAGATGGGTGACGCATTCGGCGAGGGTTATCCGTCAGACGGCGAAGTTCCGGTGCATGAACTCCGTCTACCGCCCTTCCGCATCGATTCGTCGTCGGTCACAAACGAAATGTTCGCGAAATTTGTCGCCGAAACCGGATACCGGACCGAAGCTGAGCAGTATGGAACGTCCGCGGTGTTCCACCTGCTGTTGAAGGCTCCACGGACAGATGTGCTCGGTGCTGCGGAGCGTGCGCCTTGGTGGCTGAACGTCCGGGGAGCAGACTGGGCGCATCCGGGCGGCCTTGACTCCCGCTGGACCGACGTGGCGGACCATCCGGTGGTCCACGTCTCCCACAACGATGCACTGGCATATTGTTCTTGGGCCGGACGTCGGCTTCCTACGGAGGCGGAGTGGGAATTCGCAGCGCGCGGAGGCCTGACCGGGAAGCGCTACGCGTGGGGGGATGAGCTGACGCCCGGCGGCGAGCACCGGTGCAATATCTGGCAGGGCACGTTCCCTGGCAGGAACACCGTGGAGGATGGCTTCCTTGGGACCGCTCCGGTGAAGTCGTTCGCGCCCAACGGATACGGCCTCTTCGAGACTGCCGGGAACGTCTGGGAATGGTGCAGCGACTGGTTCCTGCCCAAGTACTACCGCAACTCGCCAGCGGAGAACCCCCAGGGGCCGACCATTGGAGCGGGGCGGGTCATGCGGGGCGGCTCGTACCTCTGCCACGACTCTTATTGCAACAGGTACCGGGTGGCGGCCCGCACGTCGAACACACCGGAATCCTCCAGCGGGAACTGCGGGTTCCGCACCGCCAGCCTCGCCAGTGCCGGTGACTAGACCATATTCAACCTGATGGCCATGTACTGCCGTGCAGGAAGTGGAACGCGGAAGATCCCGCTGCGCTGCCCGTCCAATGTCTCGATGGTCATGTTCCAGGTGTCGATAATGTCAACCGTGCACACCGTCTCCGGCGGCAGCATGATGGTCCGGTAGCTGGGGCGGTTAAACCCGAAGTAGATCAGCTCGAGGACGCCGGGCACTCCGCCGCGGGGAGCGTCCCAGTCACCCGGCAGCGGGTCCAGCACTCCGCCGGGAGCCTGCGCGAGGATCCCGGCCAGGAACCCGATCCGTGCCGGGCTACTGCCCACCAGGCTTCCGCCCTTGGACCACCACAGTTCCTCGGATTCATTCAGATACGTCTCGCCGTGTCCGACGTAGCCGCCGCGGATGGCCCCTTCCCAAAAGCGGCGCACCATTTCTTCGCCGGTGATGTTGCCCCAGCCCTGGTCTATGTCGCCCTCATAGGCGCACTCGTCGATCACCACGGGTTTGCCCCAGGCTTCCCTCCACTGGTCGGTGTTCTCTGCGGTCCGGTAGACGTCGATCCGCTGGGTGCTCGCGTGGGTTATCCAGGGTTTGGTGTAATCGTAAAAGCCGAAGCAGTTATGGATGGACAGCAGGTGCCCGGCCGGATCGTTGCTGGTGATGACGTCCGCCATGCGCTCCCAGTCGTCCGTAGTCTTGGTGCGGAGGAGATCGTATTCATTGGCGAGGGACCACCACACATTGCGGTGGGCGGCCAGCCTCCGGACGACGTACTGGACGAAGAGATCGTCGGCGTAGGCGCCCATGTCCGAAAAACCCCACCGGTCGTAGGCGTGGAACAGGATGAGGTCCGCTTCGATACCCAGCCCGGCCAGCTGCTGAATCCGGTCTTCGAAGTGCCGGAAGAACTCGGGATTGAACCGGGTGAAATCCCAGCCGTCCGCCGAGCGCTCGTACGGAAACACGTCCGGTTCATTGGTGTTGAACAGGTAGGACTTGGGGAACACGCACATTCTGAGCTTATTGAAAGGGGACTCGGCGAGCGTCTGGAGTGTGCGGTCCTGCACCTCGGCCGGCTGGTGCGTCCAGGCGTAGGCTGTGGTGCCGATCGGGCTGTAGCGGCGGCCGTCAGCGTGGGCGAAATGGAACTGGTCAGCCACCTTGACCGGGCCATGGTTGCCAGGGGTAGGAGCCGAGCACTGGAAGCTGCCTTCAAGCCCGTCCAGGGAACAGGCGTTGGAGCTGGTCCGGAAGGTCCAGTTCCCGGGCTTGTCTGGCATGAACCGGACTTTGTATGTTCCGTCGCCGTCGTAGAATCCACCCATCCGTAGCTCCGCTGAATCTGTGTGGGCAAAGACGGCGGTGAGCTCCACTTCTGTGAAGGGGTTGCCATGCCCCGGTCCGTCGAGGACCACCTCGAACACGTCCCAGCAGGCGGCCTCCGCAGCGTAATGGAAGGCAGCGGACCCGCGGGCCACGGTCTCGGGGTCATAATCTGCCCGGGGCGATGCCACGGCGATGGGCTGATTCTGCCCGTGGGCTGCTTCCGGAACGGTGGCCATTCTCTGCCAGAGTTTCTCGAGCTCATCTGCCCTGCTGCTGAGCTCGGCATTCATGCCGATGACCTGCCCCACCGGGAGGCCTTTCAACTGATGCAGCATCGGGGAGTTGACGATGCCAGGCAGGTAGTTCTGGATCATTGCCCGTGCGGCCCGGTTTGCGAGGACATCGCTGAGGGGACTCTCTGGAGTTAGCTTCATTGGTTGTTCCTCTTAGCGGTAGGGCCGGGGTGGAAGTCACACTACAAGCACGGATAGCCCGGTGCACGGCCCTCGCCGCGCACCGGGCTGTCCCAGGGATTTAGCGTTTGACGGCGTCGAGCTTGAGCATCTTGGCGATGACGCTGTCCAGCTCGGAGTCGTCGAAGATCTTCTTCCAGTCGTCCTTGATGATCGTGTCCTTGCCGTACTGGATGGCGATCTCGCAGGCCTCGGAGAACGGGTTGGAGCCGCGCAGGGCGTTGGTGAGGGCGATCTGGACGTGGCCGAACAGCATGGCCTTGGCCGCTTCCTCCGGGACGCCTGCGGTGTGGACGGTCTCGTGCAGTGCCTCGTTGAGCAGCGTTCCGATCATGCAGGCAACGGTTTCCACGAGGGTGGGTTCGAGGATGGCCAGCTGCTTGACCGTGACCCAGTGGACATCGATGACGGGCGCGTAGATGATGCGAATGGTGGCCTCGGCGGCTGCTTTGGTCTCTTCCTGGGCGTCGTCGTCGATCGCGGCAACCACGTTCTGCGGGGCGCCTTCGCCGCCGAAGGTGTCGGCCCATTCTTCCTTGGTGGTGCGCTCCAGGAACACGGACGGGTGGCACGGGTGGGCAACTGCCTGGACGACGTCGTCGCGCTTTGCCAGCAGCCCGGCGTAGGCGGCGGCGGGGTCCAGGGTGAGCAGGATCGCTCCGGCCTTCATCTGGGGAACAACGCCTTCGGAGACAACGCCCAGGACGGTATCCGGGACGGCGAGGATAACCACGTCGGCGCCCTTGACGGCGTCCTCAGTGGACGTGATCTGGCGTCCCTCGGCCTGGATGCGCTCCTGGCCGGCGGGGGAGTTCTCGCTGTAGAAAACGGTGTGGGCGCTCTTCTGCAGGTTGCGGGAAACGCGCATTCCCATTTTGCCACCGGCTCCGATAACGGCGACGGTCAAATTTTCTGCTGACATTTCACTTGCTCCTTAGGAATTCGATGCTTTGTTGGGTCCACTGGTTTTCGAGGCGGATGGTCTCCGCCTCGGAGTCCTGCCACGGCAGCCAGTGTTCGACGATCTGGTTGATGTTTCTTTGGTGGGGCTGGAATCTGCTGACCATGTAGTCGTAGTCGAGCAGGCCTTCGCCAAGCGGTGCGCCGGAATACGTGAATCCGACCCACCCGTCCTTGCGGCTGAAGGCAAAGTCCTTGACGTGCATGTTCAGGACGTAAGGCGCGACGGCGTCAATCACCTCGCGGGGCATCTCCAGCGCCGCGACGGTGTTGGCCGGGTCGCTGCAGATGCCGAGGTGCGGGCTGTCCACTCCGCGGATCACGTCCAGGATCCTCGAGGTGGGCACCTGCTCATAGGTTTCCACCGCGATCTTCACCCCGGCTGCCTCGAACTCCGGCAGCACTTCCTTAAAGATCGCCACGGCTTCCTCCGCCGTCGGGGTGTGGCCCGGAACGTTGAACATGGTCCGCAGCAGGGGCGAGCCCAGGATCCCGGCGATGTGCAGGAATTTCCTGAGGTGCTCGGGGCGGATGCCCTTGGTGCCGAGTTCCAGGGAGATGCCCAGCCGGTCGGCGGTGGCGCGGACGGCCTCCAGTTCGGAGTCCGTCATGGCTTCGAGCGGGGCGTAATCGCAGATCTGGAAAAGGTCCACTCCCAGTGCCTCGGTTCGCTCCAGCGCGCCGTGGATGCTGAGGGGTTCGGAGACCTTGTCCGAGAGCTGCCAGAAAAAGGCGTAGCTGCTCAAACCGATCCGTGAGCCCTGTCCATTCCCTGGGCCGGCGGTGGCGCTCATGCTCCCGCCGCCGTTCCGGTCAGCAGGCCGATCCGCTCGGCGGCCTCGTCCAGGACGGTCTTCAGCGCCTTGGGATCGTGCGCGAAGCGGCCCAGGAACAGGCCGGCGACGGCGGAGTCCAGTGTGGTGATCAGGCCGGGTCCGGCGCTGCCGCCATAGATCACGCGGCTGTCCGCCTGGCCGGGCAGGGCGCGCAGGTGCGCGTCCAGTCCGGTGATGACGGCACTGATGTATTCCGGGGTAGCCGGTTCCGGCGCGCCGATGGCCCACTGCGGTTCATACGCCACGATGGTCCGGCCCGCCGGTGCCAGGGACTGCGCCCGGTTCAGCGCGGCATCGATTTCCGCCGTGCACTTGGCGATGGCTTCCTCGACTGATCCTTGCTGCAGCTCTCCCACGCAGAGGACCGGGGTAAGGCCGTTGCGGTAAGCCGCGGCAGTCTTCAGCCCGATGATCGTGTCATCCTCGCCGAAGATCCGCCGGCGCTCCTCATGGCCCACCTCGACGTACCGTCCGCCAAGCTCGGTCACGGTCCTGCCGCCCACCTCACCGGTGAACGCACCCTCGTCTTCCCAGAAGATGTCCTGGGCACCGGTTGCGGCTCCCGCGGCACCCAGGATGCGGGCGGCTTCGGGAAGCACCGGAAGGGTGGGCAGGACGAACAGTTCGATGTCCCCGCTCTGGACCGCCGGGTGTGCAAGCGCGATGGTGGCGACGTCGCGGCAGTAATCCACCGAACGCTGGTAGCCGAAGTACATCTTCAGGCTGACACCGATGATCGCCTTCGGGGCAGTGGCTCCAGTGTTGGAGACCGGGTTCTTAGCAGGAAGTGACACCCTCGTAGTCCTTAATCAGGGTGACTTTCTCTGCCGAGGCTGAGCTTTCGTCAAAGGTGTAGGTGAGCCATTCCTTGGCGAGGCGGCGGGCCAGTTCGAGGCCGACGACGCGCTGGCCGAAGGTCAGGACCTGGACGTTGTTGGACAGGATGGAGCGTTCCACCGAGTAGCTGTCGTGCGCGGTAACGGCTCGGATGCCGGGGACCTTGTTCGCGGCGATGGCCACCCCCAGGCCGGTGCCGCAGACCAGCAGGGCGCGGTCTGCTTTGCCGGCGGCGATCAGTTCAGCGGCGGCGATGGCGATGGAGGGATAGGGGGTGTGGCTGGTGGCGTCCACTCCCACGTCGGTCACGGATTCGACCAGGTCGGAGGCTTCCAGGTCTGCCTTCAGGGCTTCCTTGTAGTCGAATCCGGCGTCGTCGCAACCGACGATCAGGCGCAGTTTGGCGCTCATGCTTTCTCCTTGATGGTTGTCCGCTCGGTGAGCGTGTTGTGGATGGCTCGGATGATCAGTGCCATGGATACCGCCCCGGCGTCCGGGGTGCCGAGGCTTTTCTCGGCGTGCACGCGGGCGCGGCCCATGAGGGGCATCAGCTGGGCGGTGGCTTCGGCGGCCTGTTCAGCGGTGAGGGCGGCGGCGCCCCATGCCTCGGTGAGCGGTTTGCCTGCCTCGACGCCGGCTTCCAGGGCATCGCGGAAGGGGACAAGGACGTCCACCAGGGTTTTGTCACCGGGTTTGGCCTTCCCGAAGTCCATGATCGCGGACGCTGCGCCGGACACACCGGCGGCGACAGCGCCGGCGTCGGGCGCCTTGCTGTCACCCACGGCGTCACCGATGGCCCGCAACGCCATGCCCCAAAGGGCGCCGGAGGTGCCGCCGGCCTTGTCGGCCCACGCGTCCGCGGCGAAGTACAGGGTGGTGGCCGCCCCTGCACCGCGGTCGACGGCGTCCGTTGCGGCATCCACGGCGGCCAGGACACCGCGCTCCATGCCGATGCCGTGGTCACCGTCACCGGCGATCGCATCGATCCGGCCCAATTCGTCGGCGTTGGCGTCCACCACGTCTTTCGCCGCTCCGAGAGCTGCGAGGACGCGGGTGGCGCCGGCGCGGGACTCAGCTGTTGCCTCCGGGATGGAAACTTCGGCCTCGGCCAGGTCGGCAACACCTGCTTCGAGGGCTTCGGCCGTGACGGCGCCGCGGCGGAAGGCCGGCGCGTCGGCCGGAGCATTCCACAGGGTTTCGAGTTCCTCGTCGAGCCAGAAAAGGGTGAGGGAGGTGCCGGCCATGTCAAAGCTGGTCACGAGTTCTCCCACCTGCGGGTCCACCGCGTCGATCCCGGCTTCGGCCAGGAGTTGCGCGACGCGGCGGTAGACCACAAAGAGCTCTTCGTACTTGACGCTGCCCAGGCCGTTGAGGATCGGGACCACGCGGGCGCCGCTGGCCTCGAGGCCTTCGGGTACTTCGGTGAGGAGTTTGGCGACCAGCAGCTCGGCGAGCTCATCCGCCGTCGGGATATCTGTCTCATCGATCCCGGGTTCGCCGTGGATGCCCATGCCCACGGCCATCCGGCCTTCAGGGACGGAAAACAGCGGATGGTCCGCGCCCGGCAGCGTGCAGCCGCTGAACGCGACGCCGAAGGAGCGGGTGCGGTCGTTGGCGCGCTCGGCGATTTCCACCGTGTTGTCCAGGGAGTAGCCCGCTTCCGCGGCGGCAGCAGCGACCTTGAAGACGGTCAGGTCCCCGGCGATGCCGCGGCGCTTGGCGCGCTCGGCGAGCGGGGCGGAGGAGACGTCGTCAGTGACGGCGATGCTGCGGCAGTCGATGCCTTCCTTGCGGAGTCGGTCCTGGGCCTGGGTGAAGTGCAGGACGTCGCCGGCGTAGTTGCCGTAGCCCAGCAGCACGCCGCCGCCGTGCTCCGCTGCCTTGGCCACGTTGTAGATCTGCTGGGCCGACGGCGATGCGAACAGGTTGCCCATCGCGGCGCCGTGGGCCAGGCCCTGGCCCACCAGACCGGCGAACGCCGGGTAATGGCCGGAGCCGCCGCCGATAACCAGCGCTACTGTGTCCGGCGTGCTTTTGGTGCTGCGGACCACGCCGCCGGAGACGCGCTTGACCCAGCGTCCATGGGAGGCGGCAAAGCCTTCGATCATCTCGTCAGCGAAGGCTGCGGGTTCGTTGAACAGGCGGGTCATGGGAAAGCTCCTGGGCCCTACTAAAGGGAGGTCGTGATGGGGGGGTGGGGCGGAGGCGCCCCCGGGTGAGGGGGACGCCTCCGGGTCTGGTTACGGCTCGGAGTGGTGTCCGGCGCCTGCCGGATCCAACGCTTCGGCCGGGATGCCTTCGCTGACTTTTCCGGCGCGGCTCAGGATGACCATGAGGATGGCGGACATGAGCATAAAGCCGCCGACGACGAACATCGGAACGGCGTAGCCGCCGGTGAGGTCCTTCAGCCAGCCGGTGACGTAGCCGGCGCTGAAGCCGGCCAGGTTGCCGATGGTGTTGATCAGGGCGATGCCGGCGGCCGCCGCCGCACCGGTCAGGAACTGTGTGGGGACCGTCCAGAAGTTGGGCAGGGCCGCGAAGATCGACATGGCGGTGATGGTGATAACGGCGATGGTGGCCGCCGGGGAGCCGGCGAACAGTGCCAGCGGGATGCTCAGGCCGCCGATGAGGGCGGGCAAAGCGATGTGCCAGGTCTTGACGCCGCGCTTGGTGGCGTCCTTGGACCAGAAGTACAGGGCGAAGGCGGCCGGCAGGTACGGGATGGCCGTGATCAGGCCCTTCTGGAAGACATCGAACTTGGTGCCGTAGATGCCCTCGAAGCCCGCGATGATGGTGGGAAGGAAGAAGCCGAGTGCGTACAGACCGTAGATGAAGCCGAAGTAGATCGCCGAAAGCATCCAGACGCGGCCGTTTCCGAAGACAGTGCGGACGCTGACGTGCTTGTTGCTGGCGGCGGTTTCCTTCTTTTCCTTCTCCAGGGCGCCGGTCAGCCAGGTCTTCTCTTCCTGCGTCAGCCACTTGGCCTTGGCGGGGGAGTCAGCCAGGTAGAACCAGGCGATGATGCCGACAATGATGGCGGGGATTGCGACGCCGAAGAACATCACGCGCCAGCCTTCGAGGCCGAAGAGCCCGTCCTGCTGGATGAGGAGGCCGGCCAGCGGTGCACCGATCACGGTAGTCAGCGGCTGGGCCAGGTAGAAAAGTGCGAGTATCTTGCTGCGGTGCCGGGAGGGGACCCAGAGGCTCAGGAAGAGGATGGCGCCGGGGAAGAAGCCGGCTTCGGCCACGCCCAGGATGAAGCGGAGGATGTACAGCTGCTCCACGTTGCCCACCCAGGTGAACAGCAGGGAGACGATGCCCCAGCTGACCATGATGCGGGCCAGCCAGCGGCGGGCGCCGAACTTGTGCAGGGCCAGGTTGCTGGGGACTTCAAGCAGGATGTAGCCGATGAAGAAGACGCCCGAGGCGAAGCCGAACTGGGCGGCGGACAGGGCAAGGTCTGCGTTCATGCCGTTGGGGCCGGCGAAGGAGATCGCCGTGCGGTCCAGATAGTTGATGAAGAACATCAGGGCGACGAAGGGCACCAGCCGGATCGCCACTTTCCTGATTGCTGATTTTTCGACCACCGATTGTGTGGTGTCCACGTTGACTCCTAGAGATTGATCTTCCCCGCGCGTCCGTCACTGGAGCTGGGGGTCTGTCACTGTGCCGGAATGGGGTCCGTGGACCAACCGGCGGCTAAACCATGTGAGTTCCACCATACGAGCGAAATTCAAATTGGTCAACCGGTTGACGTGTGAAATATCCAGGCTTCTGAAATGGCAGGTGCGACTGTGGCCGGTTGCTACGCTTGGGCTGTGTCAACAAACTCCGCCGCGTCGACGGCCAAGATCAGTGCAGCCCTCGGATCCGTGGGCCAGGGATCGGTCGTGTCGGAGGTTGCAGAGCGACTTCTGGCCTATTTCACCAGCGGGGACATCGCCGTCGGAACCAGGCTGCCGGCCGAGCGCCAGCTTGCTGCGTCCCTGGGCGTGGGCAGGTCCGCGGTGCGTGAGGCGCTGGCAGCACTGGAGATCCTGGGCATCGTGATAGTCCGCCCCGGATCCGGAACGTACCTTCGCGACGGCATATCGGAACTTCTTCCCCGCACTCTTAGCTGGGGGATGATGTTGGGCGCGCCGCGCACCCGGGAGCTTGTTGAACTCCGCAGCGGCCTGGAGGTGCAGGCGGCACAGCTCGCTGCTGACCGGATCACCGACGAGGCGCTGGAGCGGATGCGGGGCAATCTTGCAACCATGGCCGCGACCCTCGATGACCTGGCCGCCTTTGTGGAGGCTGACGCTCTCTTCCACCGGGAAATTGCCCAAAGCTCAGGGAACCAGGTGCTGCAGGAACTGCTGCAGAGCATCCGGTCACTGTTGCGGATCTGGGTGGACCGCGCCCTCACCGACGAAGGGCATGCCGCATCCGCCCTCAAGGAACACCGGGAAATTTTTGCCGCCCTCGAGGCGCGGGACGCCGATGCGGTCGCCAAGACCATGAGCTCGCATATGCGGACCGCATCACGGCGGCTGCTGGCCGGCTTCGACGCTTCGCAATAGCCTCCCGGCCTGTCAGCCCCTGCGTCCAAGTACTGGTCAACCGGTTGACTTGATGGATGCGTGATTCAATAATCGAGAAGATGGCCTGGGTCACAGGCCTCACCAGCATCCGCCAGCCATGCCGGGCACCGGGCCGAAGCAGCCCCGGGCAAGGCAGAGAGCAGTCCAGTGTCTTTCCAGCCCTTGACCGGCGAGCAGCCGGGACCATCCGCAATCATTCAGGCCCGGCTCGCGCCTCCCGTCCAGCAACTGTCTGCGGGACCTTGGACTGCACAGCTTGTCGGCGACGAACTGGCCCACCTTTCCTATGCGGGACGGCCGGTGCTGCGTGCGGTGAAGGCCGTGGTCCGTGACCAGGACTGGAGGACCCCGCGGCCATCCGTGTCCAACGTGGAGGTCACCCAGGGTGTGGACGGACTTCACGTGCAGTGGACGGTCACGTATGCCGACTACGGCGTGGAGTACGGCGGTCACCTGAGCGCCCGCTTTACGCCTGGAACGGTTGACGTTGCCTTCGAAGGCACCGCGGGGAACGCGTTCCGCAGTAACCGGATTGGCCTGGTGGTGCTGCACCCGCCCGCTGACGCCGGGCGGGACGTGACCGTGGAGCACTCAGACGGCAGCATCACAGCCGCGCAGTTTCCCCGCGGGATCAGCCCGCACCAGCCGTTCATGGACGTCGCGGCTTTGGAATGGGCCGACGCCGGGACGGCCTTCCGTCTGGAATTCACCGGCGACATCTTTGAAACCGAAGACCAGCGGAACTGGACCGATGCATCGTATAAGACCTACAGCACACCCCTGGATCGGCCGTTTCCGGTGGACGTGGCAGCAGGGGACACCGTCCGGCAGTCCGTCTTCCTTGAGGCCGCCACGCTGGAACCGCAGGAGGCAGTGGAAGCTGCTGCGGGCCTTGGCCTTGCCGGGTCCGGAACTACGAAACCGGTCCGCGCCCGTCTCGGGAATGCCACGGGACACGTTCCCGCGCTTGCGGTCGGAGCCGGGGCAAACCCCGGGGTTCTTCCTCAAATCCCCGGACTGGACGCCCTGCTGGTGGAGCTGGAGGAACTTCCGGGCGAAGCCGCCCGGTCCGGCTGGACGGCCCAGCTCCAGGCAGCCGCGGCACATGGCGAGGGCCTTGACATCCGGGCAACCACCCCGGACCCGGTTGGCGCCATCGCCGACCTATCTGCGTTCCTGCCGGAGGCGAAACGGCTGGCGGTATTCGACCCCGGCAGCCAGCTCACCGAACCGGAGGCCTGGCATGCGGTCAAGGGGGCAGCGCACGCTGCGGGGTTCCGTGGCAGTGTCCTTGCCGGTGTCCGGTCCCACTTCACGGAACTTAACCGCGGCAGCAGCCGCACGCCGTCGGACTCCGATGCCCTCACGTTCAGCATCACGCCGCAGATGCACAGCACTGAAACGGCCCACGTCATCGACAATGTGGCGATGCAACGCGTCGTTGCGGAGAATGCCTTGCGGCTGGGCGGTGGCCGCCCGGTCCACGTGGGACCGGTGACACTGCTGCCGCGTTTCAACGCCGTCGCAACCTCGGGTGAAGCGGCGGAGCCGGAGGCGGACGAACTCCAGGCACTGCCGTTCACCGCAGCGTGGCTGCTGGCGAGCGTCAGCGCGCTGACAGTCGACGGAGTGGACTCTGTGACCTACTTCGAGGCGTCCGGCCCACGGGGTATCTCCGACAGCGGCGGCAGGCTCAATCCTGCCGGTGAACTCCTCAAAGAGCTTGCCGCGGTCCGGGGCAGTGAAGTCCTGTCAGTTGACGTGAAGGCTGCCCCGTCAGGAAGAAATTCCCCGGTAACCCTTTACCCCGTGCAGTCAGCGGCGGCCCTGATGGTCTTCGCGGCGAACCTCTCCGGGGCTCCCGTCGACGTGGATGTTCAGCTGCCTGCCGGAATCGGCGCCGCAGGCTTTGATTTCACGGCATTTGGGCGGGATGCGGGATCCGAGGTTGGCTTCGCCGCCACCGACGACACCGACGACGGCGCCGGCCCCGCAGGCGGGTCGCTGACCCTCGGACCCTGGTCCGCCGGCGTCGTACGTTTTCCGGCAACGAGCTGATCCGTCCATCCGGCGACCTGCCCACATACTCTTTGCTGCCGTTCCGACGGCGGCGCGCCATCCTAGTGAAAGGAGACCCCATGGGTCTGCGTCTTGAAGGAAAAACTGCCCTGGTCACGGGAGCCGGTTCGGGGATCGGCCTCGCCGTTGCCCAGCGGTTCGTCGCCGAAGGAGCGACGGTCTACTTCGCCGACATCAACGCGGAAGCGGCAGAGAAGGCGGCCGCCGCCTCCGGAGAGGACCGGGCCCGTGCCGTGCGCATGGACATCTCGGACGAGGAGAGCGTCGCCGCAGCCTACGCCGTCGTTGCTGATGAGGGGAAGCTCGACGTGGTGGTGGCGAACGCCGGGGTGCAGCTGTTCGGGCAGGACGCGAAAGTGGGCGACCTGGACCTGGCCGTGTGGGAGAAGACCGTCAGCATCAACCAGCGCGGCGCGTTCCTCACCCTTAAGCACGCCGTCCGGGCTTTGGAAGGCACCGGCGGATCCATCATATGCACCGGCAGCCCCACGGCCGTGGTGGCCTGCGGCCAGACGTTCACCGCCTACACCAGCTCCAAAGCCGGGGTCCACGGGTTGGCCCGGGTGGTCGCCGCCGACTACGCGCACGCGGGAATCCGCGTCAACGTTGTAGTTCCCGGCTACACCGAAACGCCGCTGGTCCAGGCCATCGCCGACGATCCGGTCAGCCGCGCCGGCCTGGTGAATTCCACCATGCTGGGGCGACCCGGGGCGGCCGCCGACGTGGAGGGAATCATGGTGTTCCTCGCCAGCGACGACTCTTCGTACGCCACGGGCGGCATCTTCACGGTGGACGGCGGCCTGACGGCGCTATAAGGAGGAGCGCTGCTGGGAACAGCAACGCGGGGTCACTTCCGGCCCAATAACCTTGGATTATTGGGCCGGAAGTGACTCCGCGTTGGCCTGAGATGTGCTCAGACCAGCGGCCACGGGTACCGCTGGCCCGTGTGGTCCACCGGCAGCACGCCGTCGTGGAGCACCCGCTGCACCCGGCGTTTGATGGCCGCCACTTCCGCGTCATCCAGCAGCTCTGCCACCCCGGCCGGAACGGCAGCCGTCAGGGGAGTGATGTCCTCGAGCAGGCCGGCGGGGATGGGTTCGCCGGCGAAGTCCCAGATCACCGTCCGCAGTTTGAAGGGCGCAGAGAAACACAGCCCGTGGTCGATGCCCCAGATCTGTCCGTCATGGCCGCGCAGCACGTGCCCGCTCTTGCGGTCGGTATTGTTCGCGACGTAATCGAACAGGGCGATCTGCGCCAGGGCGTCGTGGGTCTCGGGCAAATCTTCGTACAGGGTGAAGTAGTGCTCGCTGAAGTCACATTCCACGAACCACTGAAGGGAACCGATCCCCAACGGGGCGTCTTCGCGGATCACGGTGGGCGGCACGAGGCCCCACCGCAGGTGCTCGCTCAGCAGGTAGGCAGCGCGTTCGCGCCGGAACAGTCCGGGTTCGAAATCGGACAGAGGCCGTTCCCCGGCCTCCGGTTTGTAGACCGCAAGGGCCTTCCCGACGGCGGCAGTCACCTCAACGAGGTAGGTCTCGTTGCTGCTGCGGGGAATGCGGCCGAGCAGCTCCACCCGGCCCTCTGCGAGCAGCGTCAGTTCCCGTTCCGGCACCGTCTCGCCCATGTCACGTCCTCCTCAGCCCGCTCAAGGGCTCCGAGGTCGAATTCACCATGAGCACCGCCGGCGCCTGGCCGTCGACATACGAGATGGCCGATACCGAGCCCGGGCTGATGAAGATCCGCTGGAAGAGGTCCAGAGGCGTCCCCAAAGCATGGGCGACGGCAGCCTTGATCGGATCGGCATGGGAAAAGCAGACGACGACGCCCCCGGTGTGGGCTGCCCGCACCCCCTCGAGCGCTCCGACGATCCGTTCCTGCATCTGCGTGAACCCCTCGCCGTTCGGAAAGCGGAAGGCGGACGGGTTCTGCTGGACGGTTCGCCACTCCGGCAACCCCGAGAGGTCCGCCAGCCGGGCGCCGGTCCAGTCGCCGAAGTCGCACTCGATTAAGCCCGCCTCTACGAAGTCCTCCAGTCCCGTGCGGGTTGCAGCAGGCTCCGCCGTCTCGCGCGTCCGTTCCAGTGGTGAGGAGTAGATGGCACTGACCGCAAGACCTGAGAGCCGTTCCGCTACCCGTTCGGCCTGGTCCCGTCCCCGGTCCGAGAGGTGCAATCCCGGCGCCCTTCCGGGCAGCACCATGCCCGTGGTAGGCGTTTCCCCGTGCCGCACCAGAAGAAGGAGGGTGCCCTGCGGTTGCGTCGGCGTTGCAGCAGTCATCAGAAATCCAGCGTAAGGGAATTTTGGAATTCTGCTCGATCAGCCGCCACATCGGGCTACCTTAGAGGGGTGACTGATCGCCCCGATATCTTCACTGTTGGTGAACTGCGTGCCTCCGGCCACGTCCACAAAGACCTGCGCCATGAAATCCGAGACAACCTGCTCGCCGCGCTGTCAGCCGGCCGCGATCCGTGGCCGGGGATCTTTGGTTTCAGCAGGACAGTCCTTCCCCAGCTTGAGCGCGCCCTGATCGCCGGCCACGACGTCGTCCTGCTCGGGGAGCGGGGGCAGGGCAAGACGAGGCTCCTGCGCACCATGGTGGGACTGCTCGACGAATGGTCCCCGGTCATCGAGGACTCCGAGCTGAACGAACACCCCTACGAACCCATCACCGAGCACTCCCGTGCACGTGCCCTCACCGACGGCGACCGGCTGCGGGTGGCGTGGCGGCACCGCTCCGTACGGTACGTCGAGAAGCTCGCCACCCCGGACACATCAGTGGCTGACCTGATCGGCGACGTCGACCCCATGCGCGTGGCCGAGGGCCGCCGTCTCGGTGACCCGGAAACCATCCACTACGGCCTGGTCCCGCGCTCCAACCGGGGCATCATCGCCATCAACGAGCTCCCGGACCTCGCCGAACGGATCCAGGTCTCGATGCTCAACGTGATGGAGGAACGCGATATCCAGATCCGCGGCTACGTGCTGCGGCTTCCGTTGGACGTGCTTGTTGTTGCGTCCGCCAATCCTGAGGACTACACCAACCGCGGCCGGATCATCACGCCGCTGAAGGACCGCTTCGGCGCGGAGATCCGCACCCATTACCCGATCGAACTTGACGACGAGGTATCTGTCATCCGGCAGGAGGGGCGGCTGGTGGCTGATGTCCCGCCGGTCATCCTCGAGATCCTTGCCCGCTACACCCGCGCGCTGCGGGAGTCCCCGGCCATCAACCAGACGTCTGGGGTTTCGGCGAGGTTCGCGATTGCGGGTGCCGAAACGGTGGCCGCTGCAGCGCTGCGCCGGGCCAGCGTCCGTGGGGAGAACGAGGCTGTGGCGCGGATCATCGACCTGGAAACTGCTGTCGATGTCCTGAGCGGAAAGATCGAATTCGAATCAGGGGAGGAAGGGCGTGAGCAGGCCGTCCTTGACCACCTCCTGCGCACAGCAACCGCAGAAGCCGTGCGGGCGCACTTCCACGGCCTTGACCTCGGTCCGCTCGTGGCTGCGCTCGACGGCCACCGGACAGTGACCACCGGGGAACACGTCACCGCGCGCGAATTCCTTGAAGGCCTCCCGTCGCTCAACGGATCGGGCCTCTACGACGAAATCAGCGGGCGCCTGGGTGCCACAAATGACGGGCACCGGGCTGCAGCTATTGAACTTGCCCTCGAAGGGCTCTACCTCGCCCGGCGGATCTCCAAGGAGTCCGACGACGAGGAAACCATCTACGGCTAGCAGCCGGACGAGGACAGGGGTAAGCGCTGATGAGCGTTCACAACCGGGCCAGGTACGGCCGGTACGCTGGTGGGCCGGACCCGCTTGCCCCGCCCGTTGACCTTGCCGAGGCACTTGACGCCATCGCCGAGGACGTGATGGCCGGCTATTCTCCCCGGCACGCCCTGCAGGAGTTCCTGCGCCGCGGTGGCCTCAACCGGGAGGGCCTGGACGATCTCGCCCGGCGCGTCCAGCAACGCCGGAAGGACCTGCTGGGCCGCCACAACCTGGACGGCACCCTCAACGAGGTGAAAGAGCTGTTGGACACGGCGGTGCTGGAGGAGCGCAAACAGCTTGCCCGCGACGCGATGATGGACAACACGGACCGCGCCTTCCGGGAGATGCAGCTGCAGAACCTGCCGCAGTCCACGGCGGCGGCCGTGAACGAACTCGCCTCCTACGACTGGCAGTCCACGACGGCCCGGGAAGCCTACGAGCGCATCAAGGACCTGCTGGGCCGTGAGGTACTCGACCAGCGCTTCGCCGGCATGAAGCAGGCACTGGAGAACGCCACGGAGGAGGACCGTGCCGCCGTCGGCGAGATGCTGCGGGACCTCAACGGGTTGCTCGGGAAACACCGGCGCGGCGAAGACACCGAGGCGGATTTCCAGGAGTTCATGGCCCGGCACGGCCAGTTCTTCCCGGAGAATCCCCGGTCCGTGGAGGAGCTCATCGATGCTCTCGCCCAGCGCGCCGCCGCGGCCCAGCGGCTCCTCCAATCGATGTCGCCCGAACAGCGCGAGGAACTGATGCGGCTGTCCGCCCAGGCGTTCGGCTCTCCGGAACTTATGGCCCAGCTCGACCAACTGGACGACAGCCTGCGCGCCTTGCGGCCAGGCGAGGACTGGACCGGCTCCGAACGCTTCGACGGCCAGGAAGGCCTCGGGCTTGGCGACGGGACGGGCGTGCTTCAGGACGTCGCCGAACTCGATGAGCTCTCCGAACAGCTGTCCCAGTCCTACAACGGTTCGCGTCTGGACGATCTGGACCTGGACGCCTTGGCCCGCCAGCTCGGGCAGAATGCCGCCGTGACGGCACGGACCCTCGCGGACATCGAGCGGGCAATGCAGGACGGCGGCTACCTCCGCCAGGGGGCCGACGGCGATCTGCGGTTGTCCCCGCAGGCCATGCGGCGGATCGGGAAGTCCCTGTTACGTGATACCGCCAAGCAGCTGTCCGGCCGGCAGGGGCGGCGGGAGACCCGGGTCGCCGGAGCTGCCGGTGAACTGACCGGCTCCAGCCGGCAGTGGCAATTCGGGGACGCCGAACCGTGGGACGTCACGCGCACCATGACCAATGCGATCCGCCGCATCGCTGCCGACGGCGGTGACCCGGCCCGGGGGCTGCGCCTCGGGGTGGACGACATCGAGGTCAGCGAAACGGAGACCCATACCCAGGCCGCCGTTGTCCTGCTCGTCGATATTTCGTTTTCCATGGCTGCAGACGGGCGGTGGGTGCCCATGAAGCGCATGGCTCTGGCACTGCACCACCTCATCTCCACCCGCTTCCGCGGGGACCGGCTGCAGATGATCGCGTTCGGCCGTTATGCCCGCTCCATGGACATCGGCGAACTCACGGCGCTGCCTTCGCGCCGCGAGCAGGGAACAAACCTGCATCACGGCCTGCTGCTGGCCAAGCGCTTCTTCCGCCAGCACCCGGCGATGCAGCCTGTCCTCCTGGTGGTCACCGACGGCGAACCCACGGCGCACCTGCTGCCCGAGGGCGAGACCTGGTTCACCTACCCGCCGGACCCTGAGACCATCCGTCTGACCGTCACGGAGCTGGACCGCTTGGGGCGGGCGGGCACCCAGGTGACGTTCTTCCGGCTGGGCGGTGACCCTGGCCTCGAGCGGTTCGTCCAGCGGATGGCACGAAGGGTGGACGGCCGGGTGGTTGCGCCCGATGCCGGAGACCTGGGTGCCGCCGTCGTGGGGGAGTACCTCCGGGCACACTTCCGCGGACGGGCTTTCGACGAGGATGATTGGGCCTCCTAGCCTCTGAGGCTTGAAGTTGACCAATGCAGGAATCCCGATATGCGGACCGAGCGCGCCATGGGACGTATGCATTCGCAGCAGAGCGCCGTAAACTAGGACGACTGCCAGACGTCCCATTCCAACCAAGGCTCTTCGAGCGGAGCCGTGGGCGTAACCGGAAAGGGCCATGGCGGGCCTTCCGACAACTCACTTGTCCACTTTTCTGGCAGTTGTGGTGGTTCCCAGTCGGGTTGTTCGCTGGCGTAGCGTTTGCCGGTGGGTGAGATCCAGCCCGGTGGTTCGGTCTTGGTGGCTTGTTCTGGTGTCCAGCCTGTGGTGTGCCTCAGCTTGTGGTGCTTCGGGCACGGCTGGGCAAGGTTACTGATCCCCGTGGTTCCGCCGCGCGCCCAGGCGAGGAGATGGTCCGCTTCATTATCCAGGGAGGCGTTGCTGCAGCCAGGGAACGGGCACTTGCCATCCCGGAGCCTGAGCCATTGGCGTTGGGCTTTGGTGACCCGGTAGCTGGTCCGGCCGATCTCCAGCGGCGCGCCATCCCTCGGATCGATGAGCACGCGGTGGAAGGACTCAGCGCCGTCGGCGATGAGCCTGCGTGCCATGGTGATCGGGATCGGACCGTACCCGTCCAGCATCGCCGGTTCATCCGTGGCGCCGAGGAGCGACATGATGGGCACGGTGACCAGGACCTGCGCCCGCGGTACTGGGACACCGCCGCTGAGGCTGTCAGCGTCGCCGCCTAAGAGCCATGTCGCGGCGGTGTCGGCGCGCATCTGGGTGAGGGTGCGGTCCTCGTCCGGGCCCTGCAACGCACGGGCAGCGGCGGTGGTGCGGTTCCAGATCCCGGCGGCCTGGTCCGCGGGCAGGTACGCGGAAAGCCAGGCCATGCCGTCCCGGTCCGGGCGGTATTCCAGCCGCCGGTCCGCCACAGACCGGGTGTGGCGTTTTTCGATGCTGACCGGGTGGTGCCGTTCCCGCCAGATCCTGGCCTTGTACCGGAACCGGGAGGCGATGAGTTCCCCGACCGGGCCGCCCCGATGAGCGTTCTCCACGTCAGGGTCCAGGAAGTGCGTCTCCAGAGCAGCCGCGCCGGCTGGGTCAAGGTTGGTGGTCTCGTCCACCATCACCCGGGCATGCTGCCACGAGAGCGAACCGGCCGTGAGCGCGGACAGGGTCAACGGCAACGCGGTGGTCAGGGCGTGGGATTCGGTCAGCAGGGCACCGGCGGTCCGTTCACTGACCGTCAGTGCACACGCTACTTCCGCGACCAACGCCATTTCCTGCGCGGTGGCTTCCTGCGGCGACTGTGCCGGGGGGGTCCAGCGCCATGGAGACCCCGACCAACTCCGCAAGGACCCGGACCTTCTCCGCAGCCGTCCGCGCCTCAAGCCGTGCAATCCCGGCCAACCGATCCAGGCAATAATCTTTCCGCCGGCGCAAAGGATCAGACGGGAACAGCACCTCGTCCTGAGGCTCGTCCCGAGGACCGTCATCGCCAGCGCCGCCACCGTCCCGAGGACCGTCATCGCCGCCGTTTTCGAGACGGACTGAGACGGGTGCAGCCGTGCAGGAAGCAGCGGCAGCGGAGGCAATTATGCGCTCCAGAACCTCGTCCGCCGTCGTGCTTTTCATACGCACATCATCCCGCGGGGCACTGACATTTAAGGTGTGCCCGGGAGTGGCTACAGCAGACGCGGCAGCAAAATCGTTGCCCTCCGACGCTTCAGCTGCGGCCTTGTTTTCCATTTCCAAATCATCTCGCGGACCACTGACAATCTGAGTGGAGCTGGCAGAACGCGCCTTCCAGAACGCGCCTTCCAGGACGCGCCTGCCGGGCGCAGGGCCGCCCTCAGCCCTGCGCGGGAACGGCTACGCGTTCGCCGTTGAAATATTCGAGTTCCCAGCCGTCCTCGGCGTGGTGGTGGGCCAGGTTAAGGACGGCGTTGTCGATGCTTTTCAGGGTCTGGCCGATGGCACGGCTGAGGCTCACGCGCAGGAGCGTGCCGTGGGCGACCACCAGGACCCGTCCGCCGCGGAACTCGTCGGCGAGGTTTTCCAGGGCGGCCAGGCCGCGGCTCGCAGCCTCATCCTCGCTCTCGGCATCACGGAATCCGCCGGGAACACGCAACGCCTCCAGCTCAGGGCCGGCCTGCATGCCCTCCGCAGGGCCGAAACTGCGCTCGGTCAGCTCCGGGACGTGGCGGGCCACGCTCAGGCCGAGCCCCCCGGCGATGAGGTGGGCGGTTTCCGCGGCGCGGCTCAGCGGAGAGGACACAATGGCGTCCCACTCATAACCGGACAAGGTGGCGACAGCGTCGCGCGCCTGCCCGCGGCCGACGTCGTTCAGCGGAATGTCGGTGGACCCCTGCAGGCGGCGCTCCGCATTCCAGTCGGTCTGGCCGTGGCGGACGAGGGCAAACGTCGTAAGGGTCATGCCTTCCATTGTGCCCTGATACGTGCGGGGTCCCTGAATCCAGGCGCCGGGCCGAAAGGCTCTGCCCGTCATGGCGGGCAGCTCCTAATCTGGGCAGGGGGTCATCCACCGTCAGGAGAAAAGAGACTGAGATGCCCTGTACCAGACGTCAGCTGTTCCAGGCCGGAGCTGTAGCCGGTGCGGGCATGCTTTTATACCAGCCCTCAGCCGGGGCTGCAGCGACATTCCCGGCACAGGTTGGTCCGCTGACCAGGTTCTCCGAGCAGCTGCCAACGTTGTCAGAGCTCGGAGTCCTGGATCTGCGGACCGGGGGTGCTGCTGCCCTGTGGATGCGCAACGCCCGCCACCGCTTCCATTCGGAGATGGGCCTGACAGACACCCTCACCTACCAGGACGCCAGCGGATCCCAGACCTATCTTGGGCCGGTCGTCCTCGCCCAACGGGGCACGCCGCTAACCCTTACCGTGCATAACGAACTTGGAACCGTGCACAACGAACCAGGCCGGCACCCGCATCCGCTGGCCTTCGCCATCGATCCCGAGCTGGTCCCGCCCGGCGCCGACGATGCCAACCGCCCCCGGACATCCACCCACCTGCACGGCGGCAATACCAGCCCGGGCTCCGATGGCCACCCGGAACATGTCTTCTATCCAGGGGGGTCCTACACCTACAGCTATGACAACAACCAGGAAGCGGCCGGGCTCTGGTACCACGATCACGCCCTCGGCATCACCCGCCTGAACGTTTACGCCGGACTCGCCGGCGGCTACGTCCTGCGGGACGGCCCGGACACAGGAATCGATACCGGTGACGGCACACATCTCCCGGCGCCGCCCTACGAGGTGCCGCTGATCATCCAGGACCGGATGTTCACTCCGGACGGTACCTTTGCCTATCCGCCGAATGCGGAACTGACCCTTGGCGACGGCACTCCCCGTCCCTGGGCGCCGGAATTCTTCGGGGATGTAGCCACTGTCAACGGAAAATGCTGGCCGAACCTGGACGTGGCCCGGGGGAAGTACCGCTTCCGCGTCTACAACGGCTCCAATGCCAGGTTCTACAATTTCAAGTTCGTCGCTGCCGGAAATGCCCTGGAATTCGCGCAGATAGGGACCGACGGCGGGCTGCTCAACGCCCCCGCGCGGCTCAACAAGCTCGTCCTCGGGCCGGGCGAGCGGGCGGACATCGTGGTGGACTTCGCAGCGCTCCCTGCCGGTTCCCGCGTGGTCCTGACCAACAACGCGCGCACGCCTTTCCCGGACGGTCCTGTCTCCGTACAGCAAGGCGGCATGCCCCTGCCGGAGATCATGCAGTTCACCGTGCAAAGCCAGGCGGGCTACACCGCACCGTTGCCGGACCGGCTCCGGGCGCAGCCGGTGACGGTCCTTGCCGGGCTGCCCACCGCGGCCACGCGGACCATGACCATGGTGGAAGTCCTGAACCCGGCCGGGGTCCCGGTCATGGCACTCCTGAACAACCGCAAGTACCACAGCCCGGACATCACGGCAGTGCAGGGGGACACCCTTGAACAGTGGGAGCTGATCAACACCACAGTGGACGCCCACCCCATCCACCTGCATTTCACCCAGTTCCAGGTCCTCAACCGCCAGCCTTTCCGGGTGGAGGACTACCTCGAGGCCACCGGGTACATCGATCCCGGCACCGGGCTGGTGACTCCAGGCCGGGGGACTGCCGTGCCGGTGCGACCGTTCCTGATCGGACGCCCCACCCCGCCCCCGGCCAATGAGCGGGGCTGGAAGGACACCGTGGTTGCCATGCCCGGTGAGGTGACAAGGATCCGCGTCCCCTTCGGGGCGGGCGCCGCCGGAGGTGCACCCTTGGCCATCGGATCTTCGTTTAAGGGCGAATACGTGTGGCACTGCCACATCCTCGAGCACGAGGACAACGACATGATGCAGCGCTACGTCATCCAGTAACTATCCGCCGCTCACTGCACCACCGCTACCGGTAACAGCACGAAACGGAAGGGTACGACGGCGGGGCCCTCCCGCCGTCGTACCCTGCTGTTTGGTGCCGATGCTGCCCGGTCGCAACCTTTGGGTCCGTAGCATCGCACCAGGACGACGACGTCTTCAGAACCAGCAAAGGGGCTTTACATGACGAGAATGCTGATTATTGGCCCACCCGGTTCGGGCAAGGGAACCCAGGCGGAGCGGATTTCCGAACGCCTCGGAGTAGTGGCCATTTCGACAGGCGACATCTTCCGCGCCAACGTTAAGGGCGGCACGCCACTTGGACTTGAGGCCCGGAAGTATATGGACAACGGCGACTTCGTGCCGGACAGCGTCACGAACGAAATGGTGCGGAACCGCCTCAGCCAGGACGACGCCAAAAGCGGCTTCCTGCTGGACGGCTACCCGCGCACCATCGCACAGGTGGATTACCTCGACGGGATCCTCGGCACCGCCGACCAGGAGCTCGGCGTGGTCCTCCAACTGACAGCCGACGATGAGGAGCTCGTATCCCGCCTGCTGGGCAGGGCAAAGGAAACCGGACGGAGCGACGACAACGAAAGTGTCATCCGCCACCGGCTCGAGCTGTACCACCAGCAAACGGAGGCCGTGGTGGCCAGGTACGCCAGGCGGGGGATCCTCACGCAGGTTGACGGCATCGGCGGAATCGACGAAGTCACGGACAGGGTTCTGGGCAGCATCAGTGCACAGGCCGGGGTGGCCGGCGACGGAGAGTAGCAGCCGGACCTCGCCGGAGCAGGATGGGGCTCACAGGGCAAAAATGCGCCAGGATGCCTCGTGTGTAGCCCCGGCTTCGAGCCTGGCGAGGTCCTGACCGCTGTTGAAGGCATTGGGCGGGCAGGTCATCGGTTCCACGGCAAGTCCGAGCCTCGTGGTTTCCGGTGTGGGCTTGTCTGCAGTGTGGATCTGCAGCCAGGGACATGCCCGGTCCCATTCCATGCCCACGCCTGTACCGCCGGGATCCCGGACATGGAGTTGGGCGCGTCCCGCGGCGTCGAAGCCGATGCCGGCAAACGCGTGGTCAATCTCCGTGGCACCGATGGTGCTGGGCCCCCGGAAGTCGAACACGTGGTTGTCCACTGTGCGCAACCCGACCGGCAGCAGCCTGTCCGGGGTGACGTCCAGGTAGTGGCTCGCCGGGAAATCGAGGGTCCACGCGTCAAGCGGGGCCGGTCCTGCGAGCAGGTAGGGATGGGGGCAGACACCGTACGGCGCAGCCCCCGTCCCCGTGTTGGTCGCCGTGACGCTGGTGTGCAGGCCGTTATCGTCGAGGTGGTACCCGGCGGTGAGCCTCAGCGTGAAGGGATACCCGGGTACCGGCCCCAGGGAGCAGGCCAGGACCAAGGATGACCGGTCCTGCTCTTCCACTGTCCAGTTACGCCCATAAACCAGGCCGTGGAGGGCGCAGGAGCGCTCAGGTTCGTTGACGGGGAGTTGGTGCTCCACGCCGTCGAAGGAGTACTTGCCGTCCTCTATGCGGTTGGGCCAGGGGGCCGCGAGGATGCCGCGGTAGTCGGGTATGGGGCCGCCCGCGGGGAACGGGACGATCAGGTCCCGCTCCCCGTGGCGGAGCTGCCGGAGGGCGGCTCCGCGTTCAGTCACAACAGCTGAATACGGGCCTCCCCGGAGTTCGAACCCGTTCACAGTCCGCCGGCGAGTTTGTAGTAGGCGGCGTTCCAGTTCAGGTCCTTCTTGAACTGGCGGATGGCGGTGTCCCCGTCGATGGTGAGGAGCTCGGTCTTGGCGATCTCGGCGAAGTCCTCAAACACATCCATCCCGACGGCGGTGCTCAGCACAGTGTGGTGGGCGGCGCCGGCGATGAGCCACGCTGCAGCCGAGGTCGCGAAGTCCGGCTTCGGCTGCCACAGGGCGCGGGCGACGGGGAGGTTGGGCAGCGGCTGGTCCAGCGGCACCACTTCAACGGCGTTGGCCACCAGCCGGAAGCGGTCCCGCATGTCCGAGAGGGCCACCACCACGCCCGGGGAGGCGTCGGCGTCGAACACCAGGCGGACGGGATCCTCGCGGCCGCCGATGCCCAGCGGATGGATTTCCAGGCTCGGTTTCCCGGCGGTCAGGGACGGACAGACCTCCAGCATGTGCGCCCCCAGAATCTTCTCGGCGCCGGGCGCCAGGTGGTAGGTGTAGTCCTCCATCAGGGACGCGCCGCCGGGCAGACCTGCGCCCATCACCTTTGCGGCCCGGACCAGGATGGCGGTCTTCCAGTCGCCCTCTGCGCCGAAGCCGTACCCGTCGGCCATCAGCCGCTGGACCGCGAGGCCGGGGAGCTGGCGGAGCGCGCCCAGGTCCTCGAAGGAGGTGGTGAAGGCCGCGGAACCGTTGGCTTCCAGGAAGCTGCGCAGCCCCAGTTCGATGCGGGCGCCGTAGCGGAGCGAGTCGTGTCGTGAGGCGCCGGCCCGGAGCTCCGGAACCACATCGTAAAGCTCTTCGTACTCGGCAACCAGCGTGTCGACGTCGGCCTCTGCGGCACCGTGCACGGCGTCGGCGAGCTCATTCACTGACCAGGTGTTGACCGAGACACCGAAGCGCAGCTCGGCCTCGGTCTTGTCGCCTTCGGTGACGGCGACGTTGCGCATGTTGTCGCCGAAACGGGTCAGCTTGAGGGTACGGACGGCGGCCCAGCCGGCGGCGGCGCGCTGCCAGACGCCCACCTGGCGGGCCACTTCCGGGTTGGAGACGTGCCCCACGACGGTCTTGCGGGCGATGCCCAGGCGGGACTGGATGTAGCCGAATTCGCGGTCGCCGTGCGCGGCCTGGTTGAGGTTCATGAAGTCGAAGTCGATGTCAGCCCAGGGGAGTTCCACGTTGGCCTGGGTGTGCAGGTGCAGCAGCGGTTTGCGCAGCAGGTCCAGGCCCTGGATCCACATCTTGGCCGGGGAGAACGTGTGCATCCAGGCGGTGACGCCGATGACCGAATCGTCGGAGTTGGCTTCCAGCGCCGTGCGGCGGATGGCGTCCGAGTCGGTCAAAACGGGCTTCCAGACGATCCTGACCGGTACGGCCGAGGAGGCGTTGAGCTGGGTGGCGATCTCCTGGGACTGGGCGGCCACCTGCTTGAGGACGTCCTCGCCGTAGAGGTGCTGGCTGCCGGTGAGGAACCAGACCTCGTAGCCGTCAAGGGAAGTGTTTGCTGCGGTGCTCATGGGTTCTCCTGCGAAAGTAAGTGTGGGTGGGCCGGCGGCGCTGTGTGCCGGGCGGTTGGCGGTGCGGTGGGCCGGGCGGTTGGCCGGGCCGGTTGTTACTGGCCGTAGACGTTCTGGTAGCGGGCGTAGAGGGACTCGACGTGGCCCTGGTCGATGGCCACCGGCTCACCCAGCTGGCGGGAAATGTGGACGGTCCGGGCCACTTCCTCGCACATCACGGCAGCCTTGACGGCAGACCGGGCGTCCTTGCCGATGGTGAACGGACCGTGGTTCTGCATCAGCACCGCGGGGGAGTTGGAGTTCTTCAGCGTCTCCACAATGCCCTGGCCGATCGAGTCGTCGCCGATTAGCGCGAAGGGTCCCACCGGGATGGACCCGCCGAATTCGTCGCCCATCATGGTCAGCACGCACGGGATGGACTCGCCCCGGGCAGCCCATGCGGTGGCGTAGGTGGAGTGGGTGTGCACCACGCCGCCGACGTCGGGCATGTTCCGGTAAACGTACGCGTGCGCGGCAGTGTCCGACGACGGCGACAGCGGCGGATTGCCCCACTCACCGTCCTCGTCGCCGTCCACGGGCACGCCGTAGAGGTCGGTGACCACCATCTGCTCCGGGGTCAGGTCGTCATAGGAAACACCGGAGGGCTTGATGACCATGAGTTCGCGGCCGGGGACGCGGGCGGAGACGTTGCCGGCAGTCCACACCACCAGTCCGTAGCGGGTGAGCTCGGCGTGCAGCGCGCAGACTTCCTGCCGGATCAGGGCGATGGTTTCCAAAGTAAGCGTTCCGGCGTTCATGCCGGGGCTCCAACGGTTGCAGGGATGGCGGGTTGTGCCGTGGCGCCGGCGGGGGAGGCTGCCGCAGTCCTGCGCTGGATGGCCTTGAGCCGGTGCATGACATCGTTGGCGCCGCGGCCGAAGTAGTCGTGCAGCGCGCGGTACTCCTGGAACAGTTCCCCGTACGCGGCGACGTTTTCCGGGATGGGCGTGTAGACGTCGCCGGGTTCGGAACCCATGGCTGCCGCGGCCCCGCGGATGTCGGCGTATTTTCCGGCCGCCACGGCGGCGTGGATGGCGGAGCCCAGCGCCGGACCCTGGGTGGAGCCGATGGTGGAGAGCTGCAGGCCGGTGATGTCCGCGTAGATCTGCATCAGGAGTTTGTTCTTCAGCAGCCCGCCGGCCACGATGAATTCCTTCACGGGCACACCGGAATCGCGGAAGGCGTCCACGATGGTGCGGGTGCCGAACGCGGTGGCCTCAAGCAGGGCGCGGTAGGTGTCCTCGGGCTTCGTGGCGAGGGTCTGGCCCACCACCACCCCGGAGAGTTCGTGGTCCACCAGCACCGAGCGGTTTCCTGAGTGCCAGTCGAGGGCAATCAGGCCGTGCCCGCCGATCGCCTGCCGGGAGGCGAGTCCGCTGAGGTACTCGTGGATGCCAAGGCCCGTTTCGGCGGCAGCCTGATGGTATTCCGGGGGAACGCCGTTTTTGGTGAACCAGCCGAAGATATCGCCTACACCGGACTGGCCTGCCTCATAGCCCCAGAGGCCGTCCACGATTCCGCCGTCCACCACGCCGCACATCCCCGGGACTTCGCGGAGTTCGGTGCCGTTCATGACGTGACAGGTGGAGGTTCCCATGATGGCCACCAGCTGGCCGGGTTCCACGGCGCGGGCGGCCGGTGCAGTAACGTGCGCGTCCACGTTGCCCACGGCGACGGCGATGCCCTCGGGCAGGCCGGTCCATCCAGCGGCCTCGGCCGTAAGGTAGCCGGCGGCCTCGCCGAGGCGGCCGATGGTGTGCTCGACCTTGGTGCTGACGAAGTCCTTGAACTCCGGGTTCAGCGCGGCCAGGAAGTCCTCGGAGGGGTAGCGGCCGTCCTGGTAGATGCCCTTGTAGCCGGCGGTGCAGGCGTTGCGGACGTACTGCCCGCAGAGCTGCCAGACGATCCAGTCGGCTGCTTCCACCCAGTGGTCCATGGCGGCGTATGCCTCCGGGTCCTCCTCCAGCAGCTGCAGCCCTTTGGCGAATTCCCATTCCGAGGAGATGAGTCCGCCGTAGCGCGGCAGCCATGACTCGCCGCGCTCGGCTGCCAGTTCATTGATCCGGTCCGCCTGCGGCTGGGCGGCGTGGTGGCGCCACAGCTTCACATAGGCATGCGGACGGTTTGCGAACCCGGCCACCTCGTTCAACGGCGTCCCGTCAGCTGTGGTGGGCACCATGGTGCAGGCGGTGAAGTCAGTGGCAATGCCGACGACGGCGGCCGGGTCGATGCCGGCATCCGCTACGGCGGCGGGAACCGCATGGCGCAGGACGTCCCGGTAGTCGTTGGGGACCTGAAGGGCCCATTCCCCGGGAAGGGGGATGGCGCCGTCGGCCGTTACATCGGCCGGCAGTGCGCCGGTCACTACCGCATGGGGGTAGTCGAAGACCCCGCTCCCGAGTTCCTTCCCGTCCCGAACCCGCACCACAAGCGCACGGCCGGAAAGGGTTCCGTAGTCCACCCCGATGACGTATTGCTCACTGCCGTCCACTGTGACGTCCATAAAAGCTTCCTCCAATCGGCTGCCGCAGTTTTGCGGCCTGTCGTCAATTGTGAGCGCTAACAATTTGATTGTCAATGACGTGGGAGCAGTGGGGGGTTCATGCTTCCCGACGCCGGCAGGAGTGCGTTCCGCCGCAGCGGGGGCGGTACTCAGGTGTTGAGCGTGCCCCTGACAATGCTGACGCTTGAGTGGGCAGGATTTCCATCAACCGGCTCGTCCGAGACATCCACGATAGGGAAATCAGCGAGCTCCAGGCCGGCAGGAACCTCAAAGGTTCCTGTGTCGGAGTTCATGACACCCAGGCTGACCAGCCGCGACAGGTCCGGGGCGATCAGCCAGACCTCCTGGTATCCCTGGGCTTCGTCCTTGCTGAGCTTCACCTCCAGCCTCCTGGAGCCGTCGGCCGCGCTGAGAACCTTCGCAGAACCGGTGGCGGAAAACTGGGCCAGCGGGGTGAGCTCCGCCTGGGCCACGGGGTCAGGGGCACGGTTGAGCGACCAGACCGTGCCGCCCGCAACCAGCAGCACTGCCGCCGCCGCGGCCAGCCAGGCGCCGGGGCCCTGCCACCATGCTGCCTTCCTGCGGCGGGCAACCCGGGCCTCGTCAAGCGACTGCGGAATTGCCGGTGGCAAAGCCTCTTCAGCCGGGGCGGCCTCTTCCTGAGGGGCGGCCAGGGGATCTTCCTGCAAGGACGGCGAGAGGCCTAGTTCCCGGTGGATGCCGGCCCAGACGTGCGGGCCCGGCGCCTCCAGGCTGCTGGCGTCCGGCGTGGTCTTGACCGCGTCCACAGCACGGCGCAGCGCTGCGTAGTCCGCCGCGCATTCACCGCAGCTGCGCAGGTGTTCCCTGCTGTATTCGTCCTGCCAGTCGTCATAGAGTGCGAGGAGGCTCAACTGTTCCGGATCAAGATGCGGCATGGTCTACCTCCAATCTGTTTCGTAAGTGGGACAAGCTGCGGCGGATGTGGCTCTTGACCGTACCAAGCGGAAGGTCAAGTTTCCGTGAGATCTGCTCATGGGTCAGGTCGTCGTAGAACGCGAGCTTCATAATGGAGCCCTGGGGTTCACCGAGCCGGTCCAGCTCACCGTCCAGGAGCAGCCTGTCCGCCAGGACCTCGGCCGCTTCAGGTTCAGGCGCCGCCTCGCCGGGCCCGCGGACCCCGGCTGCGGCGATGACTTTCTTCGTTTCCCGGGAGAAGGCCGATTGGGTGTCACTGATGACGTTGCGGGTGATGCCCACGATCCAGGCCGGGAGCCGGGCTACCTGCGGGTTGAAGGCGTTCCGGGAGCGCCACACCCGGATGAAGACTTCCTGCGTGACGTCGTCGGCCGCCGAACGGTCCGGCAGTGAGCGCAATGCAAGCGTGTGCACCAGCGGCGCGAACTCCCGGTAGGCCGCAGCGAGGGCGCGTTCATCGCCGGCCACAAACGCGGCGGTTAATCCGTCATCCCATCCCGGAGCGGCCTGGTCAGGAGGTGCCAAACTGGGCTCCTTCCCGGCATCGGTGACGAGACTCACGGCTTGATCACCGCTCACTCAAGGACCGCGGTGACAATGACATTGTCGCTGTAGTCCTTGACTTCGTCCAGCCATCTGCCGCCGCAGGTGACCACCTTCAGTTCGTGCGGACCCGCCCGGCGGAACAAAGAGGCCCCATCGAACCTGTCCTTGGCCATCAGTTCCACCGTGACCACCCGGTAAACCAGGGGAGGCGCGTCCTGCCGTCCCACGTGGATGGCGGTTCCGGCCGCCAGCGACTTCAGCTGCGAGAACGGCGCCTGCTCGGAGGTGGTGTCGATGTGCCCGGCGATCACCGCGGTGCCGGCGCCGGCCCCGGGTGCGGGGCCGAACCGGTACCACCCTGCCTGGTCGAAGGCCTCCGGGATCTCCATGGCTCCGCCCGGTGCAACTCCCACGGGGACCACGGTCATGTTGATCGACGTTCCGGCCACGGTCAGGGTAGTCGGAACGGGGACGGGGGCGGTGGTTGCCGGCAGCGTGGCGGGCGCTGCCGGCACACTGGCCGGGCTGGCGGCCGGGCTCGGGGCAGGGGTTGCGGCCGGCGGCGCGACAGCGGCGGTGGGATCGCCGGCCTGAGCCGTGCTGGGGCCCGGGCTTGCCGTCGCTGGGGCAGGGGGCGCGCTGGTGGGTGCGGCGGTGCAGGCGGGAAGCAGGAACGTGGCGGCGGCCAGCGCCACAAGGAAAGAATGCGGCGGACGACGGCGGGCGTCCACCGCCGTCATTGTGCTGGTTTCCATGGCCCCTCTTCCCTGCTGCCGGCCCGGTTGGGCTTCCTTGCTGTCTGTCAGTGCGGGTGGCCCGGCCGGAACGGCTTTCGCCGCTCCGGCCGGGCCGCATACTGCTGTGCCCGCGTTTAGCTGCGCTTCGCTTTGCTACTCTGCGCGGCGTGCGGCGACACTGCGGGCTACGTTGACGCCGCCCACGAGCAGGGCCAGGGCCAAGGCGCCAAACCCGATGGTTGCTACCGTTGAGCCTGCCGATCCCATGCCTGCTGCTGCGGTATCGGACGAGCCGTCACGCGCTCCCGGTACTGACCCGGGTGAGGAATGAAGGCCTTCGATGGTCTGGACGGCCAGCTGGAGGTTCTTGTCCGCCAGGCTGCCCCAGGCGTACACGATGGTGTGTGTGCCTTCGCTGACGGTCACGTCAGCCGGGCCGATGACCGGGGCGGTGGTTCCGGTGGCGGCCACTGCTGCCGGGACGGTTCCGGGATCCAGGCTGAGGGTCTGCTCGTTGGGGTTGGCCAGGTTGGTGATGACGGGGGCGCCGCCGGCCAGGACATCGACTGCGGGGGCTGCTGCTGTGTGCCGGACGGTCAGTTTGCCCTTGCCCGCCGCGATCTGCGAGACATCGTTGGTGAAGAAGTTCGCCGTCGGCTTGCCTGCTGCATCGAGGTTTGCCACCGCCGTGTAGTTGCCGTTGGCAGCCAGCGTCACCGTAACCGGCCCGATGACAGGGGCCGAGGCGTCCGCGGCATCCGAGGCTGTGATGGCCAGTTCGTAGGCGCCGGCAGGCAAAGCCAGCGGCCCCGCCAAGGTTCCGGGGGTGAAATCGTCCAGGGTCCGGTCGCCGTTGACCCAGACATCCACGGTCAGTCCGGGAACGCCGTGCAGTACTGAAAGCTGGGCGTCGCCTTCAGCAGCCTGTGCCGGGCCGGCCAGAGCGATTGCTGCCGCAATTGCTGCTGCGCCCGCGCCTGCTGTGAAAATGCTTCTACGCATGTCCTGCTCCTTCATCGGCCCGCCTCGCGGGCATTTTTTGCTTACACCCCTACTACCGGCGCAGCATCGAATCCGGATGCACTTGCATGGAATTATTCCAAAAAAAACTTTTCAGGTCCCTGAGGGCTGGCTGGGACTGGCCGCCGGCGGAGCCGTGCTGGCCCGCAGCAGAAGCCCGGGAGTGACCACCGTGGAGCTGACGGAGGCTCCGGCCTCGATCTCCTTGAGCATGATGTCCATGCAGCGGCGCCCGAGTTCCTCGAAGTCCTGGCGGATAGTGGTGAGCGGCGGGCTGAAGTACGCGGATTCCGGCTGGTCGTCGAAGCCCACCACGGAGACGTCGTCGGGAACCCGGACTCCTGCCTCGTTGAAGGCACGCAGGATGCCCAGGGCCATCTGGTCATTGCCCACAAAAAGCGCCGTTGCTGAGCGTTCGGCCGCGAGCCGGCAGCCGATCTCGTAGCCGCTGCCCGCGCTCCAGTCGCCTTCGTGCAGCAGGTCGTGGGCGAGTCCGGCGTCCGCGAGCGCGCTGCGCCAGCCCTCGGCGCGGAGGGCTCCGTCAGTCCAGTCGGAGGGCCCGGCCACGTGGCCGATCCGCCGGTGGCCACGTTCGATGAGATGCCCGACGGCGAGCTCGGCACCGCGCTTCTGGTCCACCATCGCGCCGCTCACGGCTGCGCTGCCCAGCGATCCGACAGCAATGACGGGCACACCGGCGTTGTACTCCTCCAGGATTGCCAGGGTTTCGGAGTGCGGCACCAGCACGGCGATGCCGTCCACGGATTGGTCCGTGAAGTGCCGCAGTGCGTCAAATATGGCGACGCGGCTGACGGAGCGGAGGGCGGCGATGCTGACGAAGTAGCCGGCGTCCCGTGCCGCCTGTTCCACGCCCAGCAGTGTGTTGGCCGGGCCGTATTGCGCGAGTTCGCTGCCCAGTACGCCGATGGTCTGCGAGCGCCTGGTCACCAGGCTGCGCGCCGCGGTGTTCCGGCGGTAGCCGAGCTCGGAGATGGCGGCCTCCACCTTTTCCCGGGTTGCTTTGCTGACGTTCGGGTGGTTGTTGATGACGCGGGACACCGTCTGGTGGGAGACCCCCGCGTGCTCAGCCACATCTTCAAGCCGCGGCAGGCGGGCGTCGCTTTTTTTCATGGGCCCATTGTGCGTGACCGGACAGGGGAATCGCGAATGGACCATACCGGGGAACCTGGCCAGGTGGCAGACTGTGGCCATGAGTATCGAGCAGTGGTGGCCCAAACTGCAGCCTTCAACACGGGAATGGCTGATCCGGAACAATGGGGACGCGGTGCCGCCCGGGATCGTTGCCGAGATCAAAGATGCCGGCGGGATTATTGACGGCGGGGAGTGGTGGGTTGGACAGGGCGAGGGGTCCGGCTTCTCTTTCTCCGACCGGGCGATCGATTGGATCGAGGCCGTGGCGAACGACGAAATGCCCGAAAACCCCTGATCCATACGTCAACTTATGTTGACTAAGCCTCCATCCGTCAACTAATGTTGACGAATGGAGGTGGAACGCATGAAGACTCTTGTAGCGTCGATGGATGGCAAAGGTCCGGCCGAAGCGCTGTACGCCGTGGCTGAACTGCAGAAGGAAGTCGGACGGACTGAAGCATCCCTGGTCCGGAAGGCCCGTCAGGCCGGTTTGTCCTGGGAGGCCATTGCCCTGTGCCTGGGCGTCAGCAAACAGGCCGTGCACCGAAAATACGGGAAACAGTAAACGTCACTCCTGGGCCGGCGTACCGGCGTTCTGCCACAGTCCCATGACGTTGCCCTCGGGATCGCGGAAGTAGGCATTCCAGCCCGAGCCCGGAACTTCCATCCTGCCCCGCACCGTTTCGCCGCCCAGCCGGCCGATCTGCTCCAGCGCGGCGTCGATGTCCGCAACGTCGATGGTGATCACCGGTGTCTTAAGGTCACCTCCGCGCCGGAAAATTCCGCCGTTGATGGATCCCGGTTCCAGCGGAACACCCTTGTCGTTCATCGGCGTGGTCATGGCAAGGCTGTACTCCATCTCCGGCGGAAGGACCTGGAAGTCCCAGCCGAACACTGTTGAGTAGAAGTTCCTCGCCCGTTCTTCGTCGTCCGCGGGAACCTCGAAATGTACTACTCCACCCATGGCAATCTCCTGCAGGTCAGAAAGGGGACGACGCCGCGGTCCGGCGTCCCCTGTTTATCGTTTGGTGCCGGTTTCGATAGGGATCACCTCGATCCCTGCGCCCTGGCCGGTCACCACAAGAACGTTCGTCGCTGTGATGCCGGCCAAGGCAGAGACCAGCTGCGCTGCAGGCTCCGGCTCCCCGGGCAGGCCGCCCGCCGAGGGCGCTGGTCCGCGCCCGGCGTCGGCCCTTTTCCATACAGTGACCCTGGCACCGGTGGCGTCGGTGATCGCCTTAACCAACGGCTCATGAAGTTCGGAGGTCACCAGGACGACGTGCCTGATGGTGCCGGCCTTGGTCGCCGCCGGCGCTGCGGCCGCCGCGGCGGCGAGGAGGACCCGCTCCCGGCGCCAGAGGGCAAAGTGATAGGCGGCCACAAAGCCCGCCGCCGTCAAAAGACCCAGCGGCGCGCGGACGCGGTCCAGGAGACTGCCCTGGGAGACGTCACCGAGGAGGAATTCGAAGAGCCGGTAGCCAATCACCAGCAAGGCAATGAGCGCCACTACCGCGCTGACGCCGAAGAACACTATGAGATAGATGCGGCGGCCCGGCGGAATGGCCTCGGCCGTATGGGGCTGCCTGGCCGGCTTCCATGCCCGCCACCAGACGGGCCCGCCCACTAAGAGAGAGCTGAGGCCACCGAGCAGCAGGGTGCGGGTGCCGCCTCCCGCCAGGGGTGACACAGCCATGGCAAGCGCGGCATTGATCACCACGCCGACTCCGGAGGCGGCCGCCGCCAAGGCAATCCCTGCGGTCACCAGCAGGCCCGCGCGCCGGGTGGCAACACCGCGGGAGCCACCGCTCACGCGGTGATACCGCCACACAAGGGCACCGATGGCGAGCGCGGCGATGGCCGGGCCCAGGGGAGCCAGCAGTTCGTTCAGGGGCCCGGTCCTGTCGAACACCAACCTCAGGAGGACAAAAAGGGCGACGCCGGCCCCCACCAGTGCCGTGATGCCGGCCGCGAAGATCCCCGCGCCAATCAGTGCCACATCCACCAGGGTGGTCTTCAGCTTCCTGCCGCCGCCCCTGTACCAGTGCCACCACCAGATCACGCCGCCGCCGACCGCCCACACGAGCGCCCGGAGCAAGGGCTGCCACCACGATTCCGCCGCCGGGGTGAGGCTGACAAAGCCCCTGATGGCGACGTCGAGCAGGCCGCCCAGCACGGTGATGGCGGCGATGGCGCCTACCAGGAGCCCGAAGACCCACCCGATGACAGCAGGGATGTCGTCAAGGTTAAGGGGATGTTTGACCGGGTGGCGCCACATCCAGCGGTGCCAGATCCAGATCGCCGCCCAGACCAGCCCCGAGGACAGGAGGCCGTGCCACTGCGGTTCCTGCCTGCCAATGAAGTTCGCCGCCATTCCCAGCAGTGACGTTGTGGAGACGATCAGGGAAACCGCGTAGACGGCTGTCAGGTACAGGCCCCACGCAGCCGTTGCGCGTTCTGCGGGGTCCTCGAGCCTCTTCCAGACAAACCACCACAGGAGCGCGGCGAGGGGCCCGCCGATCAGCGTAAACGCAAGGGACCGGGACAAGCCGGCCACGTCAGCGGACGCCAGCACCGTTTCTGTGCTGAACAGCCGCTCCAGGAGGCCGCTGAGTCCGATCGCCGCGATGACCACCAAGGCAAACAAAAGTACGTACAGAATCAGGCGGCGGAGGGTCAGTTGGGCGGAGCCTGCCGGTGCAATCCCCGCGTCCAGCTGGGATGTCATGGCTTTACCGCCGGCCCGGTGCAGGACAGGAGCTGGTACGGTGCCTGATCCACCATCCACTTGCCATCGGCCTTCACCAGGGAGAACCGGTCCTCCATCTCATATTCGGACGGTCCAAACGGGCCACCGGAGCCAGTGCTGACAACCACAGAGACCCGAACCAGCGCAGTGTTGTCCCTTTCGGTGGCGGAGATCAGGACGATGCGCGTGGGCAGCGGGCCGCTTTCGGCGAAGCCGCGGCACATGGAGCGTGCCGAGTCCGTGAGGTAGGAATCGGCGGTGGAGGTATCGCCGTCGATGACCGCGGTGCTGTACCGCTGGACCACCCCGGCGGGCGTCGACCCGTCCAGCGTCTGGGGCTGTCCGCGGGTGAAAACCACTGCCAACGCCACGATCACCAGGCAGGCAATGGCTGCGACGATGGTGAGGAGGACCCGGTCAGGTTTTCGCGCGGCAGCGTTCATGCGGTCAGTATGGCGTACTGTCGGCCCACGTGGAGGTGTCTTCCGGCCCTGATTTCCGGTGTGCGGTCCCTAACGCGGCACGGCGATTCCGTGTCAGGATCAGGTATGCCAACCCGCCTGATGCTGCTCGACACCGCCTCCCTGTACTTCCGCGCCTTCTACGGACTTCCGGACACCATCGTCCGTTCCGATGGCACACCGGTGAACGCGGTCCGGGGCCTCCTGGACATGATTGCCCGGCTGACCACCGACTACGGCTCGACCCACCTGATCGCCTGCTGGGACGACGCGTGGCGGCCGCAGTGGCGCGTTGACCTGATCCCCACCTACAAGTCGCACCGGGTCGCCGAAGAAGTAGCCGGTGGCACCGACGTCGAGGTTGTCCCGGACGCCCTGGAGGCCCAGATCCCGCTGATCCGGCACGTGCTTGGCCTGGCCGGCATCGCGGTGGTGGGAGCTGCCGAGCATGAAGCGGACGACGTCGTCGGCACCTACGCCAGCCATGCGGATGTTCCGGTCGATGTTGTTACCGGTGACCGCGATCTTTTCCAGGTGGTGGACGACGCCCGCCAGGTGCGGGTGATCTACACCGCGAGGGGGATGCGGAACCTCGAGGAAGTGACCGATGCTGTGGTGGTCGGGAAGTACCGGGTGCTGCCCGAACAGTATGCCGATTACGCCACACTGCGGGGCGACGCGTCGGACGGGCTGCCGGGCGTCGCCGGGATCGGGGAGAAGACCGCCGCGTCACTCCTGCTGGAGTACGGAACCCTCGAGAGCCTGCTCGCAGCGGCCGCGGACGGAGGCAGTGGCCTGTCCAATTCGGTGCGTGCAAAGCTCGCCGCCGCCGCGGACTACCTGATGGTCGCACCCACCGTGGTGAAGATCGTCCGCGACCTGGAGCTGCCCAGCCCGGCGGAGGCCGGAGCCCGGCTGCGCCCTGTCGCCGGCGGCCCGCGTGCCGAACTGGAGCGTCTCGGGCTTGAGTGGAACCTCGGCGGCTCCGTCACCAGGCTGCTTGCTGCCCTCGACCGCCGGGCCTGAGAGTACGCCGGCTGGCCGGCCATCCGGGCTTGCTGCCAGGGCGGCGTCAGCCAGCCGGCGGGAGGAATCTCCCGTTCCTGATCTGTGATGGACCGAAGACGAGGGCCAGCGGGGCAATCTCCGTTGGTCCGGACCTCCGGGAGAGGGGCCGGCCCACCGCTACGTGGGGAACCCAGTGTGGGTACCGGTAGCCCAGCGCGGGCGAGCTGAGGATGAAGTCGTCCACGTTGTCCACGAGCAGCGATTCCAGCAGCCCGTGCAGCCCGTTAACCAGCGCAACCTGGAAGTCGTACACGTGCTGCGGCACCTCCACCTCGAGCCCCGCAATGCCGCCTCCGCCGAGCACCATCAGACGCTCTGCCGTGCCGGAAAATCCGGCCAGCACCGGCAGCGCCCGCAACCAGGCCGCCGTTTGCCCGATGGCCTCATCAGCACCCGTGATTCCCTTGGTCCACTCCGTCACATCCCGGCCGAAATCCTCAAGGATGCCCAGATGAAGCAGGGTCAGGTGCAGTCCCCGCGGCCGGCGGAGAGCCAGCACATGGTTGCCGAGTGCTTCGAAGTCGGCCGGCCCTGTTCCAACACTGAGCACGGGCACCTCCACCGTGATGCGCGGAAGTGCTTGCATATCCGATCTCCTCAATCCCGTCCCGACCGGTGACCTGGCTGCCATTATCCTCCGGTGCCGGGTGTCTGCCAGCGCTGCTGCTCTTGCCGTTATGCCCGCCAGGGTGTCGAATCGAAGGACACGGTTCGTCACGGTGCATGGCAAAGACGCCAGGAGGTTCCCATGTCAGTCAAAGGCACAAAGGACGCAGCGCGGACGGCGGGGCGGGGCGGCCCGGAAGGCCGGCGGACTGACGCCCAGGCGGGCATCGCGGCACAGGACCCTGCCCAGGTGAGGAATGTGGCGTTGATAGGGCACTCTGCTGCCGGGAAGACGATGCTGGTTGAGGCACTGCTGGCTGCGCACGGCATGATTACCCGGAAGGGCTCGATCGCTGAGGGAACCACCGTCACCGACTCCGATCCTGCCGCAGTCCATCAGCAGCGCTCCGTCACGTTGTCGGTGGTTCCGCTGCTTATTGACGGCACTAAAGTGAACCTCCTGGATACGCCGGGGTATCCGGACTTTATCGGCGAACTTCGGGCGGGGCTGCGGGCTGCGGACGCGGCCCTGTTTGTTGTCTCAGCCGTGGACGGCATCGATGCCACCACCACCGCGCTGTGGGGGGAATGCGAACACGCCGGGACTCCGCGGGCAGTGGTGATCACCCGGCTTGACCATCCCCGCGCAGATTACGACGGCGTCCTGGCCGCCTGCCAGCGGGCCTTCGGTGAGTCGGTACTGCCGCTCTATGTCCCGGTCGTGGCCGGCGGGGAAGTGACCGGGCTCCTCGGATTACTGTCAGGAACGGTCTCTGACTACTCGCCCGAACAGTCAGCGCCGTCAACGTCGAAGGGCAGCCCCGAAGAGCTGTCCGGATCCGAACCAGCGCGTGGCCAGCTCATCGAAGGGATCATCGGGGAGAGCGAGGACGAGACCCTGATGGACCGCTATCTGGGGGGTGAGGACATCGATGCTGATGTCCTGGTCGCTGACCTGGAAACCGCCGTCGAACGCGGTTCCTTCTTCCCGGTCATTCCCACATCGGCGGTGACCGGGCTCGGCACGGCGGAACTCCTGGAGCTCCTGACCAAGGCCTTTCCGTCGCCCCTGGAGCGCGGCGTCCCCGAAACAACCGACCTGGCAGGGGGCCGGGCAGCAGCGCTGGCGTGCGATCCTGCCGGCCCGCTGGCCGCCGAGGTGGTCCGCACCACGGTGGACCCCTTCCTGGGACGGGTCTGCCTGGTCCGGGTCTTCTCCGGCACCCTGCGGGAAGACACCGCAGTGCATGTGGCCGGCCACGGACTCGCTGAGCGCGGCCACCAGGACCATGACGCCGACGAACGCCTGACGCACCTCTATTCCCCGTTGGGAGCAAACCTGCGCCCCGTGCCGCACTGCGTCGCCGGAGACATCTGCGCCGTGGCGAAGCTGGGGAGTGCCGAGACAGGCGACACCATTTCAGGCAAGGACCAGCCGCTGCTGCTGGCCACCTGGGAAATGCCCGAGCCGCTGATGCCGGTGGCCATCGAGGCGGACTCCAGGAGCGATGAAGATGCGCTCGCCCGGAGCCTGGCAAAGGTGGCTGCCGGCGATCCCACTCTCAGGGTGGAACGGAATTCCGAGACGCACCAGCTGATCCTCTGGTGCATGGGGGAGGCACACGCTGACGTAGTGCTGGACAGGCTGCGGGACCAGGGCGTTAAGCTGCACACTCTCGAGGTCGTGACGCCCTTGCGTGAGACCTTCGCCGCCCCGGCCGCCGGGCACGGCAGGCATGTCAAACAGTCCGGTGGGCACGGGCAGTACGCCGTCTGCGATATCGACGTCGAACCGCTGGCGAGGGGCGCCGGCTTCGAATTCGTGGACAAGACAGTGGGTGGCGTGATCCCGGGAACCTTCATCACCTCGGTGGAAAAAGGGGTCCGGGCCCAGATGCAGAAAGGACTGGCGGCCGGCTTCCCCGTGGTTGACCTGCGCGTGACCCTGGTAGGCGGAAAAGCGCACAGCGTTGACTCTTCCGATGCCGCGTTCCAGGCAGCGGGGGCGCTGGCCCTGCGCGAGGCGGCCGCTGCCGGGCGCATCCAGCTCCTTGAGCCCGTCTCCTCGGTCAGCATCACCGTCTCCGACGAGCACGTGGGGGCTGTGATGAGTGACCTGTCCTCCAGGCGCGGCCGCCTCACGGGAACCGATTCCTCCGGCGGGGAGCTGACTGAGATCAGCGCGGAAGTCCCCGACCAGGAACTTCTCAAGTATTCCGTTGAACTCCGGGCACTCACGGCCGGGACCGGCCGCTTCACGCGCAGCTACCTCCGCCATGAGCCCGTGCCCGGCAACCCATGAATGCCGCCGCCCGGAAGATCCAGCGCGTCTACCTCACGCTGACGCTGGGCAATACGCTGGCGGCCTCCTTCATCTGGGGCATCAACACGCTGTTTCTGTTGGACGCGGGTCTCAGCAACTTCGAGGCGTTTGCGGCCAACGCCTTCTTCACGGCCGGCATGGTGCTGTTCGAGGTACCCACCGGCGTCGTGGCGGACGGTTGGGGGCGCAGGACTTCCTTCCTGCTCGGCACCGTTACCCTGGCCGGTTCCACGTACTTGTACTACCTGCTCTGGCAGTGGAAGGCGCCTTTCTGGTCCTGGGCGGTGGTATCGGTCCTGTTGGGCCTGGGGTTCACCTTCTTCTCCGGGGCAGTGGAGGCCTGGCTGGTCGACGCCTTGCACTTCTCTGGCTACTCCGATGACCTGGAAGCTGTCTTCGGCAGGGGCCAAATGGTCTCAGGTGTCGCCACCCTCGTCGGCTCGGCTGCCGGCGGTGCGCTGGCCCAGGCGACCACTTTGGGTGTGCCGTTCCTGGTGCGGGTAGGAGTCCTCCTGGCGATGTTCGGGGTGGCCTTCTGGCTGATGCACGACGTCGGGTTCACCCCGGACCGTTCCTCGCGCCCCCTGGCGGCGACCCGCGCGGTGCTCGCAGCGTCCATCGACAACGGCCTGAAGAATCCGCCTGTACGGTTCGTGATGCTTGCCGCTCCGTTCAGCGTCGGCGTCGGTTTCTATGCCTTCTACGCGCTCCAGCCCTATCTGCTCGAGCTCTATGGGGACCCGCAGGCCTATACCGTGGCCGGTCTGGCCGCGGCCCTCGTGGCCGGATCGCAGATCGTAGGTGGCTGGATGGCCCCGGTGGTCCGCCGCCTGGTCCGCAAACGCACCACCGTGCTGATCGTGAGCAGTGCCGTCAGCTCACTGCTCCTGATTGCAGTCGGCTTCACCAGGGTTTTCTGGCTGGCGCTGGTGCTGCTCGCCGTCTGGGCGCTCATCGCGGCCGCGGGAACGCCGGTGCGGCAGGCCTACCTGAACGACATGATCCCCTCGAAGCAGCGGGCCACAGTGCTCAGCTTCGACTCTCTGATGGGATCCAGTGGCGGGATTGTGGTGCAGCCACTGCTGGGCCGCACTGCCGACGCCTACGGGTACCCCCTGTCGCTGGCTATCGGCGGGGTGGTCGAGCTCCTCGCCCTGCCCTTCCTGCTCGCCAGCCGGCGGCGGCGCTCGCCGGCTGATGAGGCATCGGCAACCACCGACAAGCCGGTCTGAGATGCCTGCCTGACGCAAGGTTTTTGCACGTCGCCAAAAAGAGGTAGGGGCGTGGAGCATTCCAGCCTTGAGAGTCCCCAAGGGGCGGAGTATCGTGACGAAAACCCACCCTGCGCGAGACCCTGACTTGGGAGCCATCATGCCTAGCGTGCGACGTCAATTTGCTGTTGTAACGGCTGTCCTGGCCGTCAGCGTCACGGGCGGTGCGGTGATCAGCCCGGCGTCTGCCCACGAGCGGGACGCGGTCAAGGAGGCGACGGCGACCGGCTACGGTGGGGCGGTCAGCACCGTGGACCTGGATGCCACGGCTGCGGCGATCGAAGTGCTCCGTGACGGCGGCAATGCAGCAGACGCCGCCGTGGCAGCGGCTGCAACCCTGGGCGTGACCGAGCCGTACAGTGCCGGAATCGGCGGAGGCGGCTACTTCGTCTTCTACGACGCGGAGACCGGAGAGGTGGAAACCATCGACGGCCGCGAGACCGCACCGGCAACGATGCCCACCGACGCGTTCATCGACCCCGCCACCATTACCCCGGCCAACCCGGCTGGAAGTCCCTACCGGTTCGCCCCCGAACTGATCACCAGCGGTGTCTCCGTGGGTGTTCCGGGCACGCCGGCCACCTGGGAGCGGGCCTTGGAGCGGTGGGGCACCCTGGATTTGGACAAGGCACTGGAACCGGCCATCGAGGTAGCGGAGGACGGCTTCGTGGTGGATGAAACATTCCGCCAGCAGACTGACGAGAACAGGGTCCGGTTTGAGGCTTTCCCTGCGACGAGCAGCCTGTTCCTTCCCGGCGGCGATCTGCCGGTGGTCGGCAGTACCATGCGTAACCCTGACCTCGCCGCAACCTACCGGCTTCTCGGTGAGGACGGCGTGGAAGCTTTCTACGGCGGTCCGCTCGCCGAGGAGATAGCCGCAACGGTGCAGTCGCCGCCGAAGAGCGCCACCACCACGCTGCCGGTTCCGGCCGGCTACCTGACGACAGCGGATCTGGCCGCCTACGAGACCCTGGACCGGGAGCCCACGCACGTTGAATACCGCGGCTACGACGTCTACGGCATGGCGCCGTCCAGCAGCGGTGGCACCACGGTGGGCGAGGCGTTGAACATCCTGGAACCGTTCAACCTCGCTGAGATGGCCGCGCCGGATGCGCTGCACCACTACTTTGAAGCGACCGCGCTGGCCTTTGCGGACCGTGGAAAGTATGTGGGCGACCCGGCCTTCGTCGACGTCCCCACCAAAGCGCTTACCGACCCGCTGTTCGGCAAGGAGCGGGCGTGCGCCATTGACCCCGCCACGGCGGCAGCCAAGCCGGTCCCCGCCGGAGACGTTGAATCGTACGACGGCGTGTGCCCGGTTGCGCCCGCAATGGCAGCAGACGAACAGGACACGGAGAACATCTCCACCACCAACCTGACCGTGGCTGACAAGTGGGGAAACATCGTGGAGTACACGCTCACCATTGAGCAGACCGGCGGGTCCGGCATTGTGGTGCCGGGCCGCGGCTTCATCCTCAACAACGAGCTCACGGACTTCTCCACGGTGTACAACGCCACCGACCCGAACCGGATCGAGCCGGGCAAACGCCCGCGCTCCTCGATGTCGCCCACCATCATCCTCGAGGACGGGAAGCCTTTCCTCGCTCTTGGCTCACCCGGCGGCTCGATGATCATCACCACGGTCCTGCAGACCATCCTCAACCGCGTGGACCTGGGCATGGACATCTCCGAGGCCATCGCGGCACCGCGGGCCACGCAGCGGAACACGGCCACGGTGGTTGCTGAACCGGCCTTCACGGCGGCTTACCCGGACACGTTCACCCGGTTCGGTCACAAGTTCTCCGCAGCGGCTGAAATCGGCGCTGCAACAGCCATCGAATTCGGCCGGCACGGGCGCATGACCGCCGCGGCCGAACCTGCCAGGCGCGGCGGGGGCTCGGCCATGGTGGTTTATCCGTCGCGATGAACGCCGGGCAGCGCCCGGGGGTGGCTAGGCCTGGCCCAATCCGGGCCGGACGGCCACAAACTCAATTCCGGTCTGGACTTTCTTCTGCGGACCGCGGGAAAAGCCCTTGGCATCGAGCTGGTTCTGCGCCCGGAAATCTGCAAGTGCCGCGTCGTAGATATCGTTGAGCCGGCGGCCGGAGAACTCCTCCCGCGATCCGTCGCTGAACGTGATGGTTACGGTGGCACTGGCTGGAAAATGCCGCTTCATGCGGATGAAGCCTTCGGAGTCCTGCTGGAGGTTGATCAAGGGAGGTCCTGCTTTCGCGTTGGCTGACCTCCAGTCTGACCTATGGCGCCGGGCCGTGCTCACCACCCGGGGCGATTGCGGCGACAATGGGTTGGTGAGACCCCCAACCAACTCCGCCGCTCCTGAGGGCGCCGTGGGCACTGACGTTTTTGACCTGGCCGCCATCGGGGCCGGCCTCGCCTTTGCGCAGTCACTCAGGGACCTGGCATCGGCCCTGCGCGCCGGTGGCACTGCCGGGACGGCGGTGGTCCAGGCACCGCCGGGCACGGGGAAAACCACGCTGGTCCCGCCGCTGCTCGCCAACCTGGCCGCGCGGAACCCGGGGTCCGGCCGGGTGGTGGTGACGCAGCCCCGCCGCGTTGCCGCCCGCGCAGCGGCCCGCCGCCTGGCCGCCCTGGACGGCAGCAAGCTGGGGGACCGTGTCGGCTACACGGTCCGCGGGGAACGTGAGGCGGGGCCCGGCACCCTGGTGGAGTTCGTCACGCCGGGGATCCTGCTGCGGCGCCTGCTGGATGACCCCGGGTTGGAGACCACGGGAGCGGTCATCCTTGACGAGGTCCACGAGCGCGGCCTGGAGACTGACCTCCTGCTGGGGATGCTCGCCGAAGTACGTCAGCTGCGCGGGGACCTCATGCTCGTGGCGATGTCCGCCACGCTCGATGCGCCCCGCTTTGCGGCACTGATCGGGAAGGCCGCGGACCGGGAGGAAGAGACGCTGGCGCCAGCGGACGACGGCGCCCGTCCGGCTCCCGTCGTCGACTGCCCGTCCGCGCTGTACCCCCTGACAGTCGAATGGGTGCCTGCCGCCGTTGGCCGGCTGGATGAACGTGGGGTGACACGGGGGTTCCTTGACCATGTTGCAGACTCAGCCGCGCAGGCACACGCCGCTGCGGTGCAACAGGATGCAACGGTTGACGCCCTCGTGTTCGTCCCGGGTGCGTGGGAAGTTTCCTACGTGGCATCCCGCCTCCGGGGACGGGCCTCCGCCGGGACGGAGGTGCTGGAACTCCATGGCCAGGTCAGCCCCGCCGAACAGGACCTCGCTGTATCGGGGCGCCGTGCCGGCGGGCCGGCACGGATCATCGTGTCCACGGACCTCGCCGAATCATCGCTCACAGTCCCGGGCGTGCGCCTGGTCATCGACTCCGGGCTGACCCGTGAACCCCGCCGGGACGCCAACCGCGGCATGTCCGGCCTGGTGACCGTCTCCTGTTCGCGGGCGTCCGCGGAACAGCGTGCCGGGCGCGCCGCCCGGCAGGGGCCGGGTCGGGTGGTCCGCTGCTATGACCAGCGCACCTACGGCGCGGCTCCCGCCCATGTGACTCCGGAGATCGCCGTTGCGGACCTCACAGGCGCCGCTCTGTTGCTGGCCTGCTGGGGCTCGCCCGGCGGCCAGGGGCTGGCTCTTCCTGATGCACCTCCGCCTGCCGCGATGGAGGAGGCCATCGAGGTGCTGCGGGAACTGGGTGCCGTGGCAGGGAACGGGCACGCCACCGCCTTGGGCAGGACCCTGGCCAGGGTCCCCGCCGATCCCCGGCTGGCACGGGCATTGCTGGACGGCGCAGCGGCCGTGGGACAGCACCAGGCTGCGGAGGCTGTGGCCCTCGTATCCGGGGACCAGCGCGCTCCGGGGGCCGATCTGACGCGTCTGCTGGCTGTGCTGCGCGGCGGCAGGGAGCCGGCTACCCGGCGCTGGGCAGAGGACGTCCGCCGGCTGGAGGCGATCGCGCGGAAGGAGGCGGCCGCCGTCGGCAGTCCCATCCTCACCGGAACCGTGCCCGCGGCGGAAACAGTGGGCGTTGTCGTCGCCTTGGCGTTCCCGGACCGGGTGGCACGGCGTGTACCGGGGGAGGGATCCGCACGGTATCTCTTGTCGTCCGGGACGCGCGCAGGCCTGCCCGCGGGAAGCTCCCTGTCCGGACATGACTGGCTGGCGGTGGCCGAGGTATCGCGCGCCGGTGGCCGGGATGCGGCCGGCACCGGCGCCGTGATCCGTTCCGCTGCGCCGCTTTCGGCCGAGACCGCCATGGCGGCAGCGCAGCAACTCCTGACAGACACCGTGGTGGCGACGTTCAGCCAGGGCCGGGTCACCGCGAGGCGGGAACGAAGACTGGGGGCAATCGGCCTGTCCTCCACACCCGTCAAGCCTTCTCCTGCGGAAGGCCGCGCCGCGGTGGCCCGGGCCCTGGCGGCCGAGGGCCTGGAAACCATCGGGTTCTCGGGTGCGGCGGACGCATTGCGCCGCCGCCTTGCCCTCCTGCACCGCGAACTGGGGGAGCCCTGGCCTGACGTTTCCGAGCACGCATTGCTCGCCCGGCTGGACCTGTGGCTCGGCCCGGAGCTCGAGGCCCTTGCCGGAGGAGCGGCCACCAGCGGCATCGACCTCACCGATCCGCTGCGCCGGCTCCTGCCCTGGCCGGAGGCAACCCGGCTGGCGGAACTTGCCCCGGAAGCGCTGGAAGTGCCCAGCGGGTCCAAGGTGAAGATTGAATACCCCGCCTTGTCCGAATATGCGGCGGCACAGTCCACCGGGGAAGAGAACGCCCCCGCCAATGCCGCCGGGCGGCCGGTTGTCGCGGTCAAGCTGCAGGAGTGTTTTGGCTGGGCAGAGACGCCGCGGCTGGTTGACGGGCGTGTGCCGGTACTCTTCCACCTGCTCTCACCGGCCAGGCGCCCGCTTGCCGTGACGGATGACCTGGCGTCCTTCTGGTCCGGGCCCTATGCCCAGGTGCGCGCCGAGATGCGCGGCCGCTACCCCAGGCACCCCTGGCCCGAGGACCCCTGGACCGCCAAGCCGACTGCACGGACCAAAGCCCGGATGTGATGAGCGTCCGGGTCATCAGGGGAATCGGCCCGTGTGAGATCTCCGATACCTGGCCGAAACGTTGCGTCGACGCAACGAAACATGCCGCGGTTAGGCTCGTGACTACTTGGACGATGTGGTCCAGACCCCGAACACGAAAGGACGCAACAATGTTGCTTTTGAGTAGCCTGAACCTCTTGCTGGACGCCCGCCGGAGCGACGACAGCCATGCGCACATTGGCGGGAACGGTAAGACCGGCTTCCCCAACGGACAGCTGACCTCCGCCGCCTGGGAAGGCTGGTGGCACGACGACGCCGCGTAGCCGGCCGCGCGCCTTACTGCTCAGGGATCCAGAATGGCGCTGATACCCCGGCTCCGGTGAGGTTGTCGCAGCGGACCAGTTGCGTTTCGATCCTGGTCAGCAGGCAGTTTTCAAAGCTGGGTCCCTCGTAGGGGACCAGGGTGGGATCGCCGCTTGCGGCGCCCGCGCTGGCTGCGGGCGCGAAGGCGAGAACGAAGAGCAACCGGAGAAGTCCTGGCCGGTGCGACGGTATGAATGACCTGGACATGGCAAGTTCCTTCGGGAGAGTTTTTTGTTTGGCAACTTCACTGTCGGTCGGCAGCACGTGCCCGCGCATCAGGCATTCCCCCTTAAATCCAGGCGCTTCACCCTCAGGTCTGTACCCATTGATTCCGGGGGTGGCAAGCTGGATTTGTGGCGAAACCTTCGGACGCCGTGGGACCGGAACTTGTAGGCCGGGAAGCGGACCTGGCTCGAGTGGTCGGGATGATCAACAGCGTCTTTGCGGGCACGGGCGGGACGCTGATTGTCTCCGGGGACGCCGGCGTCGGCAAGACAGCGCTCGTGGGCCGGGCCTGTGAGTCGGTGCCGCAGGACGCGCTTATTCTTAGTGGCCGGGCGCTTCCCCTGGCCACGGTGGAGGTTCCGTTCCTGGCGCTGGGATCAGCGTTCCGGGCGGCTTCAGCCAGCACCCGCCTGGAGCTTCCCGTGCCGCACCTCACCGGTGACGCCCGGCCGGACGTTGTGGTCGACATTGATGAATGGTTCACCGCGCAGTGCCGGCGCGGACCGGTGATACTCGTCCTCGACGACCTCCACTGGGCGGACCAAAGCACCCTCGACGCCCTGATGTATGTCCTGGCGGGCCCCAGTGAAAGAAGTCTGGGCGTCATCGGGACCGTGCGCAGCGATGAAGTCCGCGCGGGAGGTGCGTTGCACCAGTGGCTCACCGACGTCCGGCGGCTGCCCCGGGTCAACATAGAGCGGCTCGGGCCGTTGGACCGGCCGGACACCGAAGCCCAACTGCATGGGCTTCTGGGAGCTCCACCACATCAGTCACTGGTCAATGAAGTCTTCGCCCGGTCGGCGGGAAATCCGTACCTCAACCTGCTGCTGGTCGAGCGGCTGACCGCCGGAACCCGTCATCTGCCCACAGGATTCCCGCCCGACCTGAAGTCTGCGGTCCTGCGCTCGTGGCGCGGATTGCCACCTGAAGCCCGGCAGCTCACCCAGATCATGGCACTAGGCGGGAGAGCGGCCGTAGCCGAGGAACTGCGGGCGGTTGCCGGCGGGGCAATCGGGCCTGAGAGCGCCCTCGAATCGCTTGAATCTGCAGTGGAAGCCGGCCTGCTGGACCTCGCTTCCGATGGAAAATACTGGTTCCACCACCCCATCATCGCCGAGGCACTGTGGCAGGGCCTGGACGCGGGCGAAAGGCGGCGGTTGCATGCGGCTTTTGCGGCGGGTTACGAACGAAAGCCCGACGGCGACGCTCAGCTTATAGCCGGTGACGCTGTTGCCCTGGCCGATCACCACTATGAGGCCGGCCATCCGGCCGATGCTTACCGGTGGGCGGTGAAGGCCGCCGAGCTGGCAGAGGAGGAGGGCGCCCTGAGCGAAACACTCCGGCTCCTGCGACGTGCTGTGCACCTCCGGGCCGCACTGCCGGACGCCCCTGAGCGGCCGCGGGACCTGTGGGGAAGGGTCCGTGAGGCCGCGAGGGAGGCCGGGGCAATGCAGACGGAACTCGAAGCGATCGATGCGTTGCTGGCCACTATCGACGCCTCTGCGGAACCTCTGGAAGTATCCCACCTGATGGTGCGCCGGATGCATCTCCAGATGTCCACCGGACGTGCCTTCTTTCCGCTGGCTGACATCCGCGAGGCGGTGCGGCTCTCCACAGTGGCCCCTGACAGCTGGCAGCATGCCTTGGCCCTGGCCGAGCTGGCCCACGCCAGCATGTGGCATAGCGAGCAGGGCGCTGACATTCTGTCCTGCCAAGCGCTTGCCCTGGCGCGTGAGGCGGGAAATCACCAGGCGCTGACCTATGCGCTGACCGCAGCCGCCATGGTGGCAAACAGAGCCGACCGGTTCCCCGAATCCGTTGACTTGGCGACCGAAGGAGCGGAGGAAGCGCTCCGGGCCCATGACTTCTGGGCCTATGTGCATGCCACGTACTGGATGGGCAATGCCCGGTTCCCGTGGACAAGTGAAGAATATGCAGGCCTCCTGCGCCGGGCGAGGCAGGAAATGATGGAACACGGAGCACCGCACACCTATATCGCCAAAATTGCTGCCACAGAAGCTGCCAGTTTCCTGGCTGTCGGCGCGTGGCGGAAATGCCGTGCAGCCTTGCGGATTGCTATTCGCCTTGATCCGGGCCCGATGGGGGACGTGGATGCCCGGCTCACAGCCGCCAGGTTGGCCCAGCTCCAAGGCCGGCATGACGAGGCCGCAGTCCACCTTGCACGCGCCGATGAGCTGTACCGGGAAAACTCCGGCTATCTCAACCTCACCTTCGACGCCACTCGGGCGGAAGTGCATGTGGCAGCCGGGCGGCCTGAACTTGCCTTTACTGCGGCAATGGCTGGTGCCACCAGCCCCGGGCCCCCTCCCACCATGTGTGAGTGGCTGCTTCCTATCGCAGCCCGCGCGCTCGCTGACCAGAGCCAGCGCGCCAAGGACAAAGGGAAGCCTCGTGAAGCCCTTGTGGCAGCGGCCAGGGAGCTTGAGGAGCAATTCCCCACTGTCCTTCACGAAAGGGTTGGCCATGCACTGCTGTACGACCGGCAGGTGGCGGCGTTCAACGCCCTCTACGCCGCAGAGCTGGGGCGGATCCGGAACGAGCCAGGCAATGCAACCCAATGGGCCATGACAGCCGACGCCTGCCGGGATGGGTGCCTGCTTTGGGAGGAGGCTTATGCCTGCAGGCGTGCTGTGGAAGCGCTGCTTCTCCGGGGCCACCACCGGGGGCGCCGGACAGCTGAGATCCTTCGCCGTGGGCTCTCGCTGGCCGACGAACTCGGGGCTGTTCCGATTCAGGCGGCGCTCGAATCCCTGGCCTCCCAGGCGAGGATTCCCCTGGCATCGGTTGATACTGGTGCCAAGAGGGCCGGCATCACGCTGCCGGGGCTTACGCCACGGGAGCAGGACATTTTGGAATACGTGGTGGCTGGCCGGACCTATGGCGAAATTGCCAGGGGCCTGACAATCAGCGAGAAGACCGTCAGTTCGCATATCTCGAACCTGTTGCGGAAGACCGGTGCCGCCAACCGAGTGGATCTGGCGCGGTTGGCATCGGTGTCACGCCCAGCTGCGGGAGAGGCGGAGGTCAGGCGCGGCTCTTGATAAAGTCCACGACGGCGGGGGCCAGTGAAGCACCGATCCCGGCGGCGCTGCGTTTGTTTCCTGCCACGGCAAACGAATGGTCTCCGCCGTCGATCCATGTGAGGACCGCCGACGGGATGCGGGAGACAACACCCTCCAGGAGGTCCCGGGTGGCGAATGTGTCCTTCGTCCCCTGGAGGAACAGCATGGGAACGCTGAGACCGTACAGGTGCTCATCGCGAAGCTTTTCCGGCTTTCCGGGCGGGTGGAGGGGGTAGCCAAGGTAGATCAGGCCTGCGGCTTCCATCCCCTCCGCTACCGCCATGGACGCCATCCGGCCGCCGAAAGACTTGCCGGCCGCCCATACCGGGCCGCTGTCCCCATGCGCTGACCCCTCGCGGGACGCCACCTCCATGGCGGCGCGCCAAGTGGCGATGGCGGCCGGAGGCCGGTCCGGGAACTTCCTGCCGGCTTCACGGTAGGGGAAGTTGAAGCGCAAGGTGGCAACGCCGTCGTCGTTAAGCGCGCCGGTGAAACCGGCCATAAACGGGTGTTCCATGCCCGCACCGGCGCCATGGGCCACAACAACGGTGGCAAACGGGCTCTCCGGGCGGGCGTACACGCCCGAGACCTCAAGATCGCCGACGGCAATGGTGACGGGCGTTTCAACAACGGGCATACGTCCATGATGCCGGATGGCTGCCCGGCACGGCGGCCAAAGTGCTGACTGCGCGATCGTGGCGGGGTAGGTTGTCCCCATGGCGAGCGAACAGACCACCCTCACTGTCCCGGGTCCCCACGGCGAGCGCGAAATGCGCATTTCCAGCCCCAGCCGTGTCATGTGGCCGGAACTCGGCCTGACCAAACTGGACCTGGCCAAGTACATGGTGGACGTCGGCGAGGCATTCATCGCCGCTAACGGAGACCGGCCGGTCGCCCTGCAACGCTACTCCGACACCATCGACGGCGAACAGTTCTTCTCCAAGAACCCGCCCAGGGGAACCCCGGAGTTCGTCCGGTCGGTGAAGGTGGTCTTTCCCAGCGCACGCTCGCATCCGATGCTGGTCCTTGACGAACCGGCCGCCGCCGTCTGGGCCGTGCAGATGAACACCGTGGTTTTCCACCCCTGGCCGTCCAGGGCAGGGAACACCGACAACCCGGACCAGCTCAGGATCGATCTGGATCCCCAGCCGGGCACCGACTTCGACGACGCCGTCCCCGCTGCACTTGCCCTGAAGGACGTGCTGGCGGAGGCGGGCCTGGATTGCTTCATCAAGACCTCGGGAAACCGCGGGCTGCACGTCTATGCGCCGATCGGACCCACCCGTGAGTTCCTGGATGTCCGCCACGCCGTGATCGCTGCTGCCCGCGAGCTGGAGCGGCGGATGCCGGAGAAGGTCACCACAGCCTGGTGGAAGGAGGAACGGGGAGAGCGTGTTTTCCTGGATTTCAACCAGGCCAACCGCGACAGGACCATCGCCGGCGCCTACAGCCCACGGGCCCTGGCCCATGCGCCCGTGTCCTGCCCCATCACCTGGGACGAGCTGGGCAGCGCGGATCCGAAAAACTTCACCATCCTCACGGTCCCGGAACGGCTCAAGACTGTCGGCGACCCCTGGGCGGACATGAACGCCACACCGGGCGGCACCATTGACGTGCTGCTGGAGTGGTGGGAACGGGACCTTAAGGCAGGGCTGGGGGAGCTGCCTTTCCCACCGGACTATCCAAAGATGCCCGGAGAGCCCTCCCGCGTCCAGCCCAGCAGGGCCCGGAAGCAGGACTGAGGCTGCTTCACCCCCTCGCCGTTTGGGCCCCGTCTATTCGAAACGGGACGGATCCCCGGTGCCGCGCCGGACCACCTCGGCGACTCCGGAAGAAAAGTCGATGACGGTGGTGGGCTCTGCCCCGCAGTCGCCCGAATCAATAACGGCGTCCACCACATGGTCCAGCCGTTCCTTGATTTCCCACCCCTGCGTCAGCGGGTCCTCCTCGTCCGGGAGAAGCAGCGTGCTGGACAGCAACGGTTCACCAAGCTCGGCCAACAATGCCTGCACCACACGGTTGTCAGGGATGCGGACGCCCACTGTTTTCTTCTTCGGGTGCAGCAGCCTGCGCGGAACCTCCTTGGTGGCCGGCAGGATGAACGTGTAGCTTCCGGGCGTGACGGCCTTGATGCTGCGGAACACATCATTGCCGATATTCACGAACTGGCCCAGCTGGGCGAAGTCCTTGCACACAAGAGTGAAGTGGTGTTTGTTGTCTAATTGGCGGATACTCCGGATCCGGTCCAAGGCGTCTTTGTTTCCCATCTGCGCCCCGAGCGCGTAACAGGAATCGGTGGGGTAGGCGATCAGGCCGCCGTCAAGCACTATGCGCACTGCCTGCGAGATGGCGCGCGGCTGGGGATCCTCGGGATGAACATCAAAATATCTGGCCATTCCCTGAGCCTACGGCCAAACCCCTATCGAGGGCGGACGGATTGGGGCAGGATGTTGACTGTTCCATTCCGATTCCGTTCAGAACCGCAAGGAGAACCGGCCATGCCAACGACGCTCAACCCCTACCTTGGTTTCCGCGACAATGCCCGGGAGGCGTTGACTTTCTACCAGTCCGTGTTCGGCGGCGAACTGGCACTGAGCACCTTCGGAGAATTCCAGGCCAGCGAAGATCCGGCCGAAGCAGACAAGATCATGCACGGCATGCTGACGTCCCCCAAGGGCCTGGTCCTCATGGGGTCTGACACTCCCAATTCCATGGAAACCACGGCAGGCAGCTCAATCTCGATCTCGCTGAGCGGTGACGACGAAACGGAGCTGCGCGGCTACTGGGACAAGCTCTCGGGCGACGGCGGCACGGTCACGGTACCGTTGGAGAAGGCACCGTGGGGCGACGTCTTCGGTATGTGCACCGACCGGTTCGGGACCGCCTGGCTGGTCAACGTCAACAACCCTGCCCACGCGGCCCCCACCCCCTAGAAACCGCTGGCTCGATCCGTTCTCCCCGCCACCGGACCTTCGGCGCTGAGGATACGAAGGGCGCTCAGCGTCACGAACTGGTTGGGACCGGTGCGGCCCCAATCTGCCGCCTCGGCCTGGCTGGCGGACGACGGCGGGTGCCACCATGCGCCCTCCGCCGGCCACCCGCCGTCGGGCAGCATCTTTCCGCGCACTGCTGCCCGTGCCTCCGCGGCACGCGGATCATTGATCAGCCCCATCCGGGCCAGCAGAAGCAGTGCCGGCAAAATGCCGTAGTGCCAGAATTCCGGGTAGCGGAGCTTTAGCCAGAGCGGGTCGATGGTCCGGCCGGTCGAGCGGGATTTGAACAGCCGGTGATCAAGGAACAATCCGGCCGCCCGCTCCGCCCCGGTCCGGGCGGCCGGATCCCCGCCGGCCTTCCAGAATTCGTAAAGTCCTTTGGCGGCCGGCAGCGTCTCATGGAACGAGGAGCGGCGGCCGCTCGCGTTCAGATCACAGTTCCAGCCGCCGTCGGGCCACTGCCACTCCGTCAGGTCGTGGGCGAGCCGGATCACCCGCGGATCTGCCTGCATCCCGAGCCGGCTGCAGACGTAGAGGGCATTGCCTTCCTGGGATGCGCAGCGGCGGGTCAGGCCGTCGATGGTCCGGATCTGGCTGCGGTGGTGGTCGCTGTGCAGCCAGTCAAGCACCGTGCCCGCGGCCTGCAGCATGGCAGGTGCGTCTGTTTCGGTGATGCCCAAGTCCACGAGGGAGACGAGCCGCCAATGCGCGCCGGTCCATTTCCGGTAAGGGTGGACGCCGAAACTGCCATCGGGCAGTTGGCCGGCGAGCAGCGTGGAAACAGTTCTGCCGCCGGTTACGGAGCCGCCGGACCATGGTTGGCCAAGGAACTCCCGTTGAACCGCCCTGCGCACTGCCGGCTCCGGGGATGTTGCCAACCAGGCGATGGCGGGCCGTAAGGCTTCCTGGTCCATGGTCCGAGGCTAACCGGGGACAACCAAACAGGGAAGACCACCCCGGTCGAGGTGGTCTTCCCTGTCAGGCAGCCCTGTCGGACAGGCCATGGCCGGCCGAGTCCGGATCAGTGGCTGCGGATCAGATCCATTTCGGGGCTGCGGGGACGGTGCCCAGTGCTGCCCCGTCCTGGGTTGCCGTGACGGCGTGGGTGCCGCGGCCGGTCGCCCAGCGGACCACGCCGGCGAGTGGGCCGGTGATCACCACCGGCGTATCTGCGCCCGCGTCGCCGAACTCCTCCATCTGCTGGTCCGTGACCAACACCTGCAACCCGGTGTCTGTGCCGCGGGTTGCCCAGGCGGAGGTGATGTCCTTGAGCAGGCGGGCCAGGACCGGGTCCGGGATATCGGAGAAGGTGGCTCCGTTGTCGAGGTCCACGGCGTGGGTCCAGACTTCCCGGGTCCGCATCCACACGGTTTCCTCGGCCGGTACGGTCCGGCCCTGGGCGGTCTTGACCTTGTGGTGCCAGGCGTCGGCTGGCAGGTCGCGCCATTCGACGTTCAGGTGCACCGCTGAGTGGTCAAAGAGGTGCCGCAGCGCAATCGGCGGCAGGGTGGCCCCGAAATTGATCTCGTGGTCCCTGACCTCCGTGGAGGCATACATGGGCGTTTCCACCCCGGTGGCCGCCCACTCAATGAGCCGTGCGATGGCCCGCGCGTTGTAGCCGATGTGCGCCGTCACGTGGCGGCGGGTCCAGCCCGGCAGTAACGAGGGCCCGTCGAGGTCCTCGTCGGAGAGCTCGTTGAGCTTGCGGGCGAAGAACGCGGTCCCGCGGCGGGCCTGCAGCAGCGATTTGAGCAGCTGCGGGTCCGTCGTTTGGTCGTGGCGTGCGACCATCAGGACTCCTTGACCACGCGGTTGTTCAGCTGGCCGAGGCCTTCGATGGTGGTGACCAGGAGCTGGCCTTCCTGGAGGTAGCGCTTGGGATCCTGGGCGTGGCCCACACCTCCCGGGGTGCCGGTGGCGATGACATCGCCCGGGTTCAGCGTGATGATGGTGGAGATGTAGGAGACCAGGAATTCCGGGGTGAACACGACGTCGTTGGTGGGCGTGGACTGCTGGACCTCACCGTCGACGGCGGTGGTCATGAGGCCGCCGGTGAACTCGTCCCTGGTCACCAGGGCCGGTCCGAACGGGGTCGACTTTTCCCAGGTCTTGCCCTGGAGCCACTGGATGGTGCGGAACTGGTAGTCGCGCATGGACACGTCGTTCAGGACGGCGTAACCGGCGATGTGGGCGGGGGCGTCGGCTTCGGAGATCCGGCGGCCGGTCTTGCCGATGACGACGGCGAGTTCGGATTCCCAGTCCACGGTGTCCGATTCCTGGGGGAGGGCCAGGTCATCGTTGGGCCCGATCAGGGATTCGGCGTACTTGGCGAACAGGGTGGGGTACTCGGGGACTTCCCGGCCCATTTCCTTGATGTGGTTGCGGTAGTTGTGGCCCACGCAGATGATCTTGCCCGGCGCCGGAACAACAGCGTCCAGGTCTGCGCCCTCGAGCGGGTGGGTGGCGCCTGCGGCAGCGGCGGCGATGGACTCCCAGGAGGGGTTCTTCAGGAGGGCTCCGACGTCGGAGAAACCTTCGATTTCGGTAAGCGTATCGCCGTCCTGGCGGACAGCCTTGGTGCCTTCGGCAGTGCGGAGGGTGAGGAGTCTCATGCGTTCTTGCGTCCTTCGGTGTAGGTGCGGTTAAAGTTCAGCCGTTCAAAAATGGGGGCGTCGCTGAAGCGGAACAGGTCAAACCCGGTCTCGGCCTGCAGGGACCACTCGGCCCAGGACGGGACCACGAACAGGTCGCCCTTTTCAAGGTTCCGGGTTTCGCCGTTCAGCACCACGCTGCCGCGGCCTTCGAAGACCTGCCAGACGCTGGAGCCGACCTCACGGACGGGCTCGGTGGCGGCGCCGTCACGGAAACGGTGGAATTCGGCCCGGATGGTGGGCATCACGTCCCCGCCGGTGGTGGGGTTGGTGAAGCGCACGGCCGCGTGGCCCTGGGAAACAGTGGCCGGGTGGCCCTCGTCCTCCAGGAGCAGCTGCTCGGTCAGGGCCCGGTCGGTGTATTCCCACCGGTACGCCGCGATGGGTGAGCTGGTGGTGTCATCCAGGCCCGAAAGCGGACGCAGGCCCGGGTGGGCCCAGAGCCGCTCGGAGCGGGAGATGTGAGGGGTGGCCTCGTCCGTGACGCGCTCGGTGCCGAACTCGAAGAACCCGGCGTCAGCGTAATGCACGAACGGGATGTCCAGGCCGTCGATCCAGGCCATCGGCTCATCAGTATCGTTGTGGTGACCGTGGAAGTTCCAGCCCGGAGTCAGCAGGAAATCACCGCGCGACATCCGGACCGGATCCCCGTTCACCACGGTCCAGACGCCCTCGCCCTCGACCACGAACCGGAACGCGTTCTGGGAATGGCGGTGCTCAGGGGCCGTCTCACGGGCACCCAGGTACTGGATCGCAGCCCACAACGTCGGGGTAGCGTACGGGGTGTTGCCCAGGCCCGGGTTCGCCAGGGCAATGGCCCGGCGTTCCCCACCACGGCCCACCGGAACCAAGTCGCCGGCACGGGCAGCCAACGGGTACAGGTCGCTCCAGCGCCACACATGCGGCACGGCCTTAGGCGACGGCACCATCGGCATCAGATCCCCGATCTGCGTCCACAACGGGATCAGATTCTCACGGTCAAAATCCCGGTACAGCTCCTTGAGCTGGGCGGCCTCTTCGGGCGTCGGCTCAGGAAGAGCCTGCCCCGCGGCCACTGATTCATGGGTCGTGTTCTCGGCGCTGATGGACACGTCGGCCTCCTTCAAGGTCAAACAGTATTTCTGTGGTTCAAACCGGCACTTCGGCGTAGTCCGACTTTACGGACCTGAGTGTGTGACCCCCAACATATTCTGCTGGTCAGAATTAGTGGCTTGTTCTCCTGCGGGGGCTCATTCCGCATCAGCCGGATTGGCCGCGATATCGATCTCCAGCTGCCGGCTGGTTTCCCGCAGTGCACCGACCAGTCCGGCATCGAAGACCTTCCGGAACCTTGTCGCGGGGGTGGCAACGCTGAGCGCGCCCACAACATGCCCGTGACGGTTGTGCAGGGCGATGCCCAATGCACTCACTCCCTCTTCGGTGCCTTCGAAATTGGCAGCGAAGCCGTTGCTGCGGATGGACTCCAGCTCACGCAGAAACGCCGGGTACTCGGCAGCGGGGATCGTGTCTCCGCCGATCTCTGCATTGTTGCTGCGGAAGAGCTGCTCGATCATATTCGGCGCCAGTTCGGCAAGCATGGCCTTGCCGCCCGAGGTTTTGTTCGCCGGCATCACCGTTCCCTGCCGGTCACCCACCCGCAAGACGTTGTTTCCTTCGACCGTGGCCAGGAAGCGCACTTTCGTTCCCACCCGCACCATCAGGTTTACCGTCTCGTTGAGCTGGGCGGACAGCAGCTCCATATGCGGCTGGGCCAGCGATCGGAGCAGCCTGGTCCAGCTGAGGCCGGCCGGACCGACGCCCATAGCGGGACCGGGCACATAGCGCCGTGCTTCGTCCTGAACGGCAAAGCCCCTGTAGACCAGCATTGCCAGAAGGCGGTGTGCGGTAGACGGCGCCACCCCCAGCTCCGCTGCTGCATCCTTCAGCCGCAGCGGTCCGCCGTCGCGCAGCATCTGCAGCAGCTGCAGTGCGTTGTCCACCGCCTCGATGGAATACGTGGGCCTCTTCTGTACAGGCTTTTTGCGGGGAGCGCGCACGGAACCCGTCACCGGGGAGGGGGAATAGTTCTGCATGTCAGAATTCTATTGTGGTTCATCCGGGGGCGCCACGACAGTAGTGGGATGAATCACAACCTTCCCGCTGCAGTGCCGCAACGGTCCTCCCCGGTGGCTACTGCCCCAATTGCCGCTGACGGGCCTGCGTCGCGGTTCACCAAAGGCTCGGCTGCGGCCGTCCTTGTCTGCTGGCTGCTGGTGGTCTTCGATGGCTACGACCTCATTGTCTACGGCACCGTCCAGTCCTCCCTGATCGCGGAAACCGGCTGGGGCCTGACAAAGGCCACCGCCGGAACCATCGGATCCATGGCCTTCCTGGGCATGATGATCGGAGCGATCTTCGCCGGCCGCATGGCGGACTCCTGGGGCCGCCGCCGCACCATCCTTGGCTGCGCCGTCGTTTTCTCCATCTTCACCGTCCTGTGCGCCTTTGCTCCGAACGCAGCCATCTTCGGGATCCTGCGCCTGCTTGCCGGCATCGGCCTCGGCGGCCTGGTGCCTTCGGCGAACGCCCTGGTGGCAGAGCTGGTCCCCGCAAAATGGCGGTCCATCATCGCGACCCTCATGATGTCCGGTGTCCCGATTGGCGGATCCATCGCCGCCCTCGTGGGCATTCAGCTCATCCCCGCCTTCGGCTGGGAATCCATGTTCCTGGTGGCCGTTCTGGCCCTGCTGATCGTGGTGCCGCTGGGATTGAAATACCTTCCCGAGACGCTGGCCCCGGTCAGTGCCGCAGACAAGGCGGCCAAGGCGGCACGCAAAGCCGCCGGTAAGGGCAATCCAGACCAGGAACCCTCCGGTTTCTCCTCACTGCTGCGCGCCCCCTACCTGGGTGTCAGCGTGCTTTTCGCTGTTGCCACCATTGCCACACTGTTCGCCTGGTACGGGCTGGGAACCTGGCTGCCCAACCTCATGCAGCTTGCCGGCTACAACCTCGGCTCCGCCCTGACCTTCGCCCTGGCGCTGAACCTGGGGGCGGTAGCCGGATCAGTCATCACCGCCTGGGCCGGGACACGGTTCGGGCCGATCCCCACCGCGATCGCCGCAGCCGCCGTGGCCGCCGGAGCGCTGGTGGTCCTCGTGACCGGCCCGCCGGTCGGCATCGTCTACTTCATGCTGGTCCTCGCCGGCGTGGGAACCCACGGTACGCAGTGCCTCATCATCGCAGCTGTCGCCAGCCACTATCCCGGTCACCTCCGGGGGACGGCGCTCGGCTGGGCCTTGGGCACCGGCCGGATCGGCGCCGTCGCAGCACCCCAGGTCGGTGGCCTCCTGCTGGCTGCCGGGCTGGGCGTCAATTCCAATTTCCTCGCCTTCGCCGGTGCAGCCGCGATTGCCGCGGTCCTGCTGGCCGCCGTCGGCCTCAAACTCAAGTCAAAAATATCTGAAGGAGTACACAATGTCTGAGCACGCCACGTCCACCGATGTCCTCGTCATCGGAGGGGGAATGGCCGGACTGGCCGGAGCCCTCGCGCTGCGTGAAAACGGCGCCAACGTCACCCTCGTAGAGCGGGCTCCCGAATTCGGCGAGGTGGGCGCAGGCCTCCAGATGGCCCCCAACGCCTCCCGCGTCCTGCAGCGCTGGGGCCTGCTGGAAAAGGCACTGGAAATCGGTGTGCAGCCCAAGCACCTGGTCTTCCGCGATGCCGTCACCGGCGAGGAACTGACGCGCCAGACCCTGAACGGCGAATTCGCGGACCGCTACGGCGCACCCTACGTGGTGATCCACCGCAGCGACCTGCACCGGGTCCTGCTCGAGGGCTGCGAGGCTGCCGGAGTCAAGCTTGTCAACGACGTGATGGTCGAGAGCGTTGAAACCGTGAACGGCCGCGGCGTGGCACACACCGCCGCCGGTGTGGACTACGAGGCCGACGTCGTCATCGGCGCCGACGGACTCAAGTCCACCCTCCGTCCGCTCGTGGCCAGCGACGAACCGGTTCCGTCCGCGTACGTTGCCTACCGCGGCACCGTGCCGATCACCGAAAACACGCCCAAGGCCGACCTCGAAGACGTCATCGTCTACCTCGGCCCGGATTGCCACCTCGTGCAGTACCCGCTGCGTAAGGGTGAGCTGCTTAACACGGTGGCGGTCTTCAAGTCAGCCTCATTCGAACGCGGCGAGGAACAGTACGGCGGAGTCGACGAGCTCGAAGCAGCCTACAAGGACTGCGTCCCGGCTGTTCAGGAAGCGCTCAAGAACCTCGCCACCGGCATCCGTTGGCCCATGTACGACCGCGACCCGATCGAGAACTGGGTCGCCGGCCGCATGGTGCTGATGGGCGACGCCGCACACCCGATGCTGCAGTACCTGGCCCAGGGCGCGTGCCAGGCCCTCGAGGACGCAGCCGTCCTGCAGGACACCACCAACGGAACTGTCTTCACCGCGGATGGCGTCAACCCCGAAGCCTGGGACGGTGCCATCGCCGAATTCAACAGCATCCGTGCCGCCCGCACGGCCCGTGTCCAGCGCACCGCGCGCGTCTGGGGCGAGTCATGGCACGTCTCGGGCCTTGCCCGCACACTCCGCAACCTGCTGTTCAAGAGCCGGAAGGACAATGACTTCCAGTACAACGACTGGCTGTACGGCCAGGACCAGCCGGGCAGCCCCGCCCTCCGGGATGCGGTGAAGTCCACGGCCTCTGTCTAAGGTCTTCAGTCCTTGAGGAGTGGCGGCACGCAATGCAACGATTGATTGCGTGCAGCCACTCCTATGTTTAACGGCCGGCTCTCTGTCAGTGCCCGCTGACCTGAGGTGAGCAACCGTGCGGAACGTCACTCTGTACCTGGACGTCGACGGCGTGGTGTGCCCGTTCGGAGCAACCGACCGGACGCCATGGGGTTCCGCCTGGCGCCTCGCCAACGCCGGGCTGCTCGAAGTGGCCTACGCACGTGAGCTGGTCGACGGGCTGAACGGTTTGGCCGGTCTCCCCGGCGTCCGGTGCGTCTGGCTCACCAGCTGGGAGGACATGGCCCCGCAATATCTGTGCCCGGCCATCGGGCTCAATGCGGGGCACTGGCCCTACCTCGCGGCAGAATCCGGGGGAACAGGGGCCGGCTGGTGGAAGCTTCGAGCCATCCAGGAGGACCTTGTCAGGTCCGGGGCTGATGCCCTGGTCTGGATCGATGACCAGCTCAACTACGAGCAGGAGGCCCAGGCCTGGGCGCGGATCCTGGGCCGCCGCATCATGCTGGTCTCGCCGGATCCCCGCCGCGGCATCTCGCCCGGCGAATGGGCGGCTGTCAGGACCTTTCTTGAACGGCCGGTGTTTTGACCTGCCACGGCCGGCGCGTACGATCGATGAGGTTTCAGGCCGCTCCCGGTAAACATCTCCAGTCCTTTTCCATGAACGGCTGGTGAATTATGCTGACCGAAGCGGCCAGGGGAGAAACTGCCGAACGTCGACTCTGCAGATTGGGCAACAGGTGGATATCACCTTAATGGTGGCGCTGGTCATCGCACTGGCACTATTTTTCGACTTCACGAATGGCTTCCATGACACAGCCAATGCGATGGCCACGCCTATCGCCACCGGAGCCATCAAGCCGAAGACCGCTGTGACCCTCGCCGCCGTCCTGAACCTGGTGGGCGCCTTCCTGTCCACGGAGGTGGCCAAGACCGTTTCCGGCGGCATCATCAAGGAAGGGACGGACGGCGTACAGATCACTCCGGAGATCATTTTTGCGGGTTTGATGGGCGCCATCCTCTGGAACATGATCACCTGGCTCAAGGGCCTGCCGTCCAGTTCGTCCCACGCCCTGTTCGGTGGCCTGATAGGTGCCGCCATCGCCGGCATCGGCTTCAACTCGATTAACCTGGAGACCCTCCTCCAGAAAGTCATCCTTCCCGCCATTTTTGCCCCCCTCATTGCCGGCATTGTGGCGTATATCTGCACGCGGCTCGCCTACGCCCTGACAGCCCGCCACGACCCCGAAACCGGCAGCAAGCTGACGCAGAGGCGCGGCGGCTTCCGGACGGGCCAGATCTTCACATCCAGCCTCGTGGCGCTGGCCCACGGCACGAACGACGCTCAGAAGACCATGGGCATCATCACCCTGGTCCTGATCGCCTCCGGCACGCAGGCACCCGGATCCGGACCGCAGTTCTGGGTGATCGCCGCGTGCGCCCTTGCCATTGCGGTGGGCACCTACTCCGGCGGCTGGCGCATTATCCGGACCATGGGGTCCGGCCTGACCGAGGTCAAGCCCGCGCAGGGTTTTGCGGCAGAAACCAGTACCGCCTCGGCCATCCTGGCGTCCTCCCACCTGGGCTTCGCCCTGTCCACGACGCAGGTGGCCTCAGGATCGGTTATCGGGTCCGGCATGGGCCGAAAGGGCACCACAGTGCGCTGGAGCATGGTGGGCAAGATCGCCATCGGCTGGCTGTTCACCCTGCCCGCCGCCGGCATTGTCGGGGCGCTGACCGCGCTGCTGGTGAAGACCGGCGTCGTGGGAGTGGTGATTGCCGCCGTCGCCGGCACTGCCGCTGTGCTGTTCATGTTCTTTTACTCCCGCAAGTCCCACGTGGGCCACCACAACGCGGTGGAGGTCGAGGAAGCCGGCCAGGCAGTCCGCTTCGCCAAGAAGAAAGCCCTCGCCCGGGCCCGTGCCAGGGCTAACGACCAGAAGGATGCACAGCGATGAAGTGGTTGGAACTGGTGACCGTTGGCGGGGCCACCCTGGTGGCCGCCGTGACAGTGGTGGTCCTGTATTCACTGGGCGTCCGGCTGACTGCCATCGCGGGAGACGCCGAGCAGGCATCACCCAGGCTCAAACGAACACTGGCCTACGCCTGCTTCGGTTTCTGCGGGCTCGCCGTCCTGTTCGGGCTGTACCTGATCATTCCGTACTTCTCCAGCTAGCCGCCCATGGCTAGGCTGGTTCCATGTCCAGGACCCAGTACTTCGTGGCCGCCTCCCTAGACGGCTTTATCGCCACCTCCAAGGACGATCTTGGCTGGCTGTTGCAGTTCGACGGCTTCGAAGGCGGCAAGGAAAGCTACGACACCTTCATGGAAGGGGTCGGCTGCATCGTGATGGGCGGGGAGACCTACGCGTGGCTGATGGAGCACGAGCCGGACAACTGGCCCTATCCCGGCACACCCTGCTACGTCTTCACCCGCCACGAGCACAGTGCTCCTGCGGGCTCAGACATTACGTTCGTGCGCGGCGACGTCCGGGAATTCATCCAGGACTTCAAGGACGACGCCGCCGGCAAGAACGTCTGGGTGGTGGGCGGCGGCAACCTGGCCGCCCAGTTCGCTGACGCCGGACTCCTCGACGACCTCATCCTGTCCGTCATCCCTGTGGTGCTCGGGGACGGCAAGAGGCTGTTGCCGCTGGAAGGCCCGACGCCGCCGCTGGAGCTGACAGCGTCCCGCACCATGGGGCGGGGGATCGTGGAGCTGCGGTACCGGCTCGCTGCCGGCGGTGACGGGCCCTAAGCCGGCCTAGGCGCCGGCGTCCGGCTCCCGGTTGTCACGGAGCATGTTGGTAATCCTTGCGGTGGAGAGCTTGCGGCCCTTCTCGTCGGTCATCACCACTTCGTGCGTTGCCAGCGTCCGTCCCAGGTGGATGGCCGTGCAGGTTCCCGTCACGGTTCCGGCAGCGATGGACCGGTGATGCGTGGCGTTAACCTCAATCCCCACTGCGTGGCGGCCCGGACCGGCGTGCATTCCCGAGGCGAAGGAACCCAGCGTCTCGGCGAGCACCACATGGGCGCCGCCGTGCAGGATGCCCGCCACCTGGGTGTTGCCTTCCACCGGCATGGTGGCAACCGTCCGTTCGGGGCTCATCTCCAGGAAGTGGATCCCCATTTTCACCACCAGCGCGCCGATGCCCATCTGGCCCAGCCACCCGTGGAGGTGTTCCGGGATGCCTGCTGTGACCAACTCCTCAGTGAAGGGGCCGGGCGTGAAATTGTCCATCATGGGAACTAGGCTGGCACCTGTGAGTGAAACTACCAAACTGGCCCCGTTACCGTCCTCCACCGATGCCTTGAAGGACAGGTCAGCAACTGAAGTCCCCGTAGTGCCCGCCACCGGCCGGCCCCGCCTCCTGGTGCTGGATGGCCACTCGATGGCATTCCGGGCGTTCTTCGCGTTGCCTGCGGACAAGTTCTCCACCGCAAACGGCCAGCACACCAACGCCATTCACGGCTTCACCTCCATGCTCATCAACCTGATCAAGGAGCAGCAGCCCACCCACGTCGCCGTCGCCTTTGACGTCTCGGACGACACCACGCACCGCAAGGCCGAGTACAGCGATTACAAGGGCGGCCGCAACGAAACCCCGCGTGAAATGAGCGGCCAGATCGATCTGATCGACCAGGTCATGAACGCCTGGGGCATCAAGACCATCAAGATGCCCGGCTATGAGGCCGATGACATCCTGGCGACGCTCGCCACCATGGGGGAAAAGGCCGGCTACGAGGTCCTCCTGGTGACCGGTGACCGTGACGCCTTCCAGCTCATTACGGACCACGTGTTCGTGCTTTACCCGCGCAAGGGCGTCAGCGACATTCCCCGCCTGGACGCTGCCGCGATCCAGGAAAAATACTTCGTGACGCCGCCCCAGTACTCGGACCTGGCCGCCCTGGTGGGGGAGTCCTCTGACAACCTTCCCGGAGTTCCCGGCGTCGGCCCTAAAACGGCCGCGAAGTGGATCAACCTCTACGGCGGCCTCGAAGGCGTCCTGGAACACCTTGATGCGATCGGCGGCAAGGTGGGTGATGCCCTCCGCGAGAACGTTGAGGACGTCAAGCGCAACCGGCGCCTCAACCGTCTGCACACCGATCTCGTGCTCCCGGTGACCCTGGACGATCTCGCCGAGCCGCGTCCGGATGAGGCCGCGCTGGAGCAACTGTTCGACGAACTGGAATTCAAGACCATCAGGGCACGGCTTTTTGCCCTGTACGGCAGCGGGGATGTGGAACCCGCCGAGCGGGAGAGCGTGGACGTCCCGGCGCACGTGGCGCCCGCCGATGCTGCGGAGCTGGCTGCCTTCCTGGCAGCGGGCGCCGGGAAACGCTCGGCAGTGGCCGTTGACCTGGTGCCGGGCCGGATCGGTGAAGACGCTGCCGCCGTCGCCATCGTCCGTGACGATGCAGCGGTGTACATCGAGCTCGCAGCCCAGGACGCTGCAGCCGAAAACGTGCTGGCGGACTGGCTGCGGGACAAGGACATCCCGAAGGTCATGCACGGCTACAAGGCAGCGCTGAAAGCCCTGTCCAGCAGGGGCCTCGGCCTGGAAGGCGTCGTGGACGACACCTCGATTTCCGGATACCTCATCCAACCGGACCGCCGCACCTACGAACTGGCCGAGCTGGCCCAGCACCACCTGAACGTCAGCCTTCCGTCCGGGACCGCCAAGGCGGGCCAGCTTGAACTTGCGTTCGACGACGGCGACGCCGCCGCTGCCGGTGCGCTCGTCCAGGTGGCCGCCGTCGTCCAGGCCCTGAGCCGTTACTTCGATTCGGAACTGGCGGAGCGGAAGGCCGCAGACCTGCTGGCCACCCTTGAACTTCCCGTCAGCCGGGTCCTGGCGGACATGGAGCTCGCCGGCATCGCCATCGACATGCAGCGCATGGATGAACAGCTCGCCGATCTGGCAAAGGTCATTGACAACGCCCAGGAGCTGGCCTTCGCAGCGATCGGCCATGAGGTCAACCTCGGCTCACCCAAGCAGCTCCAGACGGTCCTCTTCGAGGAACTCCAGCTGCCGAAGACCAAGAAGATCAAGTCCGGCTACACCACGGACGCCGCGTCACTGAAGAACCTGCTGGAAAAGACCGGCCACGAATTCCTGGTCCAGCTCATGGCCCACCGGGAGTCCTCCAAGCTGCGCCAGATGCTCGAATCACTCAAGAAGTCAGTGACTGAGGACGGCCGGATCCACACCACGTACGCGCAGAATGTGGCCGCCACGGGCAGGATCTCCTCCAACAACCCCAACCTGCAGAACATCCCCATCCGCAGTGAGGAAGGCCGGCGCGTCCGTGGCATCTTTGTGGTCAGCGAAGGGTATGAATGCCTGTTGTCGGCGGACTACTCGCAGATCGAGATGCGCATCATGGCCCACCTCTCCGGAGACGCCGGGCTGATCCAGGCCTACAAGGACGGCGAGGACCTCCACCGGTTTGTGGGCTCCAACATCTTCCATGTCCCCACGGACCAGGTGACCAGTGCCATGCGCTCCAAGGTCAAGGCGATGTCCTACGGCCTGGCCTACGGGCTGACCTCGTTCGGCCTCTCCAAACAGCTGGAGATTTCGGTGGACGAGGCACGGACCCTCATGAAGGAGTACTTCGACCGCTTCGGCGCCGTCCGCGACTACCTCCGCGGAGTGGTGGACCAGGCCCGGATCGATGGCTACACCGCCACCATCGAAGGGCGCCGCCGGTACCTCCCGGACCTGACCAGCACGGACCGTCAGCTGCGGGAGAACGCGGAGCGGATCGCCCTGAACTCGCCCATCCAGGGATCGGCGGCCGACATCATCAAGCGCGCCATGCTCGGTGTGCACTCGGAACTCGCCGCCCAGGGCCTCAAGTCACGTATGCTCCTGCAGGTCCATGACGAACTGGTGCTCGAGGTGGCCGCCGGCGAACGTGAGGCAGTGGAAAAGCTCGTGACCGGGCAGATGGCCGGCGCGGCCGATCTCAGCGTCCCGCTGGAGGTCCAGATCGGTGTGGGTCCGAGCTGGTACGACGCCGGCCACTAGGAACGGGACCGCGGAGCATGGCGGGGCGCACGGTGGACAAGTACGACGTCAGGAAACAGTTCAAGGAACTGTATGCGCCCCGCTCTGATGATTTTGAGCTGGTCACGGTCCCGCCGATGAATTACCTGATGCTGGACGGACAGGGCAACCCAGGGACGGCTCCTGCCTACGCCGCTGCCCTGGAGGCGCTGTACTCGGTGTCCTACGCCGTGAAGTTCGCCAGCAAGCACGCGGGGCGGGACTACGTGGTGGGCCCGCTGGAAGGCCTGTGGACGGCGGATGATCCCGGCTCTTTCACCCGTGGCGACAAAGACAGCTGGAAGTGGACCATGATGATCCCGCAGCCACACTGGATTGGGTCCCGGGAGATCGGCGACGGGATCACGAAGGCCTCCGCGAAGAATATCCCGGGGCTGGACAGACTCCGCTTCGAGACCCTGGACGAGGGGCTCTCGGTCCAGGTCCTGCACATCGGCAGCTACGACGACGAGGCGCCCACGCTGCACCGTCTGCACAGTGGGTTCATGCCGGCCAACGGTTTCGGATTTGCCGGGGCCCACCACGAGATCTACCTCAGCGACCCCCGCAAGGTGCCGTCGGAAAAGCTCAAAACCATCCTCCGCCAGCCAGTGCGGAAGCTCTGACCCAGCGCCCGGGCCGAGCGTGTTGTTGCTGGCCGGGCCCCTGTTCGATTGGTTAGGCTCGGCTCTGTGCCTAATGTGAGTGCGGACTACGAAATCCGGCGGTTTGAGCCGGCAGCCAAGGATGACCCGGCCTACCCTCAATCGGTTGCATGGATGCGCGCCGTGGCCTTCGGCTTCCACGACGTGCGCCGTTCCGATGAGCGGGTGGACAAGGGCATCGAGATGCAGCGCGCCGACGGGCGGGTGATGACCGGCGTCTACCAGTCGGGAACGGTCGCAGGCCATTCACTGGGTGCGGACGTGCCCGTCGCCACTTTCGGGACCTTGGTCAAGACCCTGAACATCGGATTCGGAAGGCTGCTGCCAACCCGGCTGGTGACCGCCGTGACCGTCCGGACCTCACACCGCCGGCGCGGGCTGCTGCGCCGCATGATGGTAGAGGACCTCACCCTTGCCCGTCGGGATGGCCTGGCAATGGCTGCGCTCACTGCCTCCGAAGCGTCAATCTATGGCCGGTTCGGGTTTGGTGTGGCCACGTCTGAGCAGTCCATCACAGTGGACACCACCACCAGGTTCAGGCTGAACCACACTCCCGTGGGAAGCGTCGAGGTAGCCGATCCCAAAGTCCTCCTGGACCTGGCTCCGGTGGTATTCGACCGAAAGCACCGGGGCACACCCGGCTCCATCGACCGCCATGAGTTCTACCGCGAGTTCATCTCCGGATCCATCAGCCGTGATGGCGGCGAGGATCCCAAGGTCAAAGTGGCGTTGCATTACGCGCCTGACGGCCAAGTGGACGGCTACGTCTCCTATAAGTTCGCCGGCTGGTCCAACAAGCCGTACACCATGGAAGTCCTGGACCTCGTGGCGGTGAACCGTTCTGCGTATCTGGAATTGTGGCAGTACCTTGGGGCCATTGACCTGGTCGAACGGGTCTCCTGCGAGGAAGCCCCTGTAGATGACGCGCTGGGCTGGGCGCTTGAAGATGCCCGCTGCGTCGAGGCTTCGGCAGCCCGGGATATGCTCTGGCTCCGCATCCTGGACGTGGCGGCGGCGTTGGAGGCCCGGCACTATCCGGCCGACGGCCGGCTCGTGCTCAAAGTGGTCGATTCCCTGGGCCTGGCGGACGGCACGTTTGCCTTGGCGGTGTCCGGCGGCTCTGCTGTCGTCACCGACGCCGGCACCACTGCAGCCGACCTCGAACTGGATGTCGCGGCGTTGTCGTCGATATACCTGGGCGGCGTGAATCCGGTAACGCTGGTTGACGCCGAACGCATCCTCGAGCACACGCCGGACGCGGCGTTCCGCGCCGCCCGGATGTTCGCCGTCGAACGCCCGCCCCACTGCCTCACGCACTTCTGATCAGACCTGGCAGCAGCCGAACCCCTGAACAGGCCAAAGGCTTTGCCATGCGCTTTGACCCGTGTTGGCCGCTGCGACTAGAATAAGTGGGCGCGCACTACGTGCTCGTTTCTAGAATCCACAAAATCAGGAACACCCGGCCGGACCTCGCGGTTTGGCCGAGACCTGCGCCTGCGTTCCATAACGCGGGCGCGGTGGTTTTCCTGACCGACTAACTATCCACAACGGAGCCCCTACTACATGACCATCACCTCCACCGAGAAGCCCGGTACCCCCGTAGTCGCTATTAACGACATCGGTACCGCTGAGGACTTCCTCGCAGCAGTCGACGCCACCATCAAGTACTTCAACGACGGAGATCTCGTCGAAGGTACCGTCGTCAAGGTCGACCGCGATGAAGTTCTGCTCGACATCGGTTACAAGACCGAAGGTGTCATCCCCTCCCGCGAGCTGTCCATCAAGCATGACGTTGATCCCGGAGACGTTGTCTCCGTTGGCGATCTCGTCGAAGCCCTGGTGCTCACCAAGGAAGACAAAGAAGGCCGCCTGATCCTCTCCAAGAAGCGTGCTCAGTACGAGCGCGCCTGGGGCGATATCGAGAAGGTCAAGGAAGAAGACGGTGTTGTCACCGGTACCGTCATCGAGGTTGTCAAGGGTGGTCTTATCCTCGACATCGGTCTGCGCGGCTTCCTGCCCGCATCCCTCGTCGAGATGCGCCGTGTGCGCGACCTTGCTCCGTACATCGGTCAGAAGATCGAAGCCAAAATCATCGAGCTGGACAAGAACCGCAACAACGTTGTGCTGTCCCGCCGTGCATGGCTCGAGCAGACCCAGTCCGAGGTCCGCTCCACGTTCCTCAACAAGCTGGAAAAGGGCCAGGTCCGTCCCGGCGTCGTTTCCTCCATCGTCAACTTCGGTGCATTCGTGGACCTGGGCGGCGTAGACGGCCTCGTTCACGTTTCCGAGCTGTCCTGGAAGCACATCGACCACCCGTCCGAGGTTGTCGAAGTTGGCCAGGAAGTCACCGTCGAGGTTCTCGAGGTCGACCTGGACCGCGAGCGCGTCTCCCTGTCACTCAAGGCGACGCAGGAAGATCCGTGGCAGACCTTCGCCCGCACCCACGCCCTCGGCCAGGTTGTTCCGGGTAAGGTCACCAAGCTGGTTCCGTTCGGTGCGTTCGTTCGCGTCGAAGACGGCATCGAAGGCCTCGTTCACATCTCCGAGCTGGCCGTGCGCCACGTGGAGCTGGCAGAGCAGGTTGTCTCCGTTGGTGACGAGCTGTTCGTCAAGGTCATCGACATCGACCTCGAGCGCCGCCGCATCTCCCTCTCCCTCAAGCAGGCTAACGAGGGCGTTGACGCCGAGTCCACCGAATTCGATCCGGCTCTCTACGGCATGGCCGCTGAGTACGACGAAGAGGGCAACTACAAGTACCCGGAGGGCTTCGATCCGGAGTCCAACGAGTGGCTTGAAGGCTACGAGAACCAGCGCGCCGCCTGGGAGCAGCAGTACGCTGACGCCCAGACCCGCTGGGAAGCCCACAAGAAGCAGGTTGCCCAGCACGCTGCCGATGACGCTGCAGCTGCAACGTCCGGTGAGAGCGATTCCGGCACCACCAGCTACTCCTCCGAGCCTGCTGCCGAGTCCAACGCCGGAGCCGGTACCCTGGCTTCGGACGAGGCTCTCGCAGCTCTGCGTGAGAAGCTGACCGGCAACTAATTTGCCAACGGCCCGGTAAGTCCCGGACTGACACAGCGGGCCCCCTGCGGATTGCAGGGGGCCCGCTGTGTTTAAGCCGGTTCGCGTCCGTCGTCGGCCCGGCTGCGCCGTTGGTTCGCATGCGCCGTCGGTCAGGGGGAAAGCACGACGACGGCACTCACCGCACCGTCGTCGTCGTGCGTCAGGGCGGCACCTGCGGAGGTGAGGATGCGCTGGGCGCCGGTATTGCCGGCAGTGGTGTGGGCCACCACCTGCTGCAGCCCGGCGCGGCAGGCCTCAGCCAAGACCAGGGCCAGCGCGGCACTGCCAACGCCTCGGCCGCGGTAGCCCCGGCCCAGCCAGATGCCGGTCTCCGCCGTTGCGTGTCCGGCCTCTGAGTGTTGGGCCCCTACGTGTTGGGCCGTTGAGTCCTGCACCCGTTTGAGCCTGATACAGCCGGCCGGGATGCCCTCGTACAGTACAGCCCAGCTTTTTTCGCGGGCCGGTCCGTCCAGGCCTGCCGCAGCCGACCGGTGGTAGGCACGGAACCAGGCAATCCGTTCGTCGGTCCAGCCGGCCGCCGTGCCAAGCGGCGGGGTGGCGTCGTCCGGGGAAGCATCGCGCAGGGCCAGTTCTAGCAGGTATGCCAGCAGGGGTTCGTCGATGTCAACCAGACGGACCTTGGCCGAGGCCGGCTCAGGGGAGGGGGACATCAATCCACTCCGTTCCGCCTGGAATAAGCGTGGCTTGCCCCGCGGTGAGTGCAAGAACGCGCTCGGCGGCTTCTGTCATCTCGGCCGGCTGGTCGGGGACAGCCACGCGAAGGACCGTGTCCTGGGCACCATAGCTGGACTCAGCCATCACCAACCCGGCGGCCCTCAGATCGTTCTCCAGCCGGCCGGCAGCCGCGTGCGGAACGGCGGCTGCGCAGATCCGCAGCCGGCGGCGCCTCACCAGCTGTGCAGTTTCGAGGGCAGATGACACCGACTCGGAATAGGCGCGCACCAGTCCACCCGCCCCGAGCAGGATCCCGCCGAAGTAACGGACGACGACGGCGCTGACGTCACTGAGGTCAGTCGCCCCCGGCGCGGTTTCGCGCTTCAGGAGTGCTTCAAGCATGGGGATACCGGCCGTGCCTGACGGTTCGCCGTCGTCATTGGAACGCTGGATATCCCGGTCCGGTCCGAGCACAAACGCGGAGCAATGATGGCGGGCATCGTGGAATTCGCGGCGCAGCCCGGCAACGAGCTCCCGCGCGGAGTCCTCGCTGTCCGTGCGGCGGAGGACGGTGATGAACCGGGATCGTTTGACCTCGATCCCGTGCCGGAAATCCGGTCCTGAGGCAAGGGTTGTGTAGACCGTCGCCCGGCTGTCTTGCTCTGTCACCGCCCAAGTCTATTCCCCACCGCTTCCCTCACCTCGCTGCGCTCGGTCAGGGAACCCGGGCGGCGTGGGCCCACCCGCCGCCTCCCTCACCTCGCTGCGCCCGGCCAGGGAACCCGGGCAGCGTGGGCCCACGGGTAGTCTGGTCGGGTGCTGAAAATCGGGTTGACGGGCGGCATCGCCTCAGGGAAGTCAGTGGTGGCCGCGCGCCTGGCCGGGCTGGGGGCGCTGTTGGTTGATGCGGATGCGCTGGCCCGTGAGGTTGTGGCGCCGGGAACGCCGGGACTGGCCCGTGTGGTGGACGCCTTCGGCGCTGACATGCTGACCGCCGATGGCTCGTTGGACCGGGCCCGGCTGGGGGCCCTGGTCTTCGGCAATGCGGCCCAGCTGGCCGTCCTTAACGGCATTGTCCACCCCTTGGTCCGCGAAGCAGCAGCGGGCATTATTGCCGCGGCCGGTGAAGGTTCCATCGTTGTCCAGGACATTCCGCTGCTGGTGGAGACCGGGCAGGGCAGCGCCTTCCATCTCGTGCTCGTGGTGGATGCGCCGGATGACGTCCGGATCGGACGGATGGTGGAGCGCCGCGGTATGACGGCGGAAGAGGCGCTGTCCCGCATGGCTGCGCAGGCTACGCGGGAAGAACGGCTGGCCGCCGCCGACGTCGTCCTGGACAACTCCGGCCCCCTCGAGGACCTGGCAGAACAAGTGGACAGGCTCTGGACCGTCCGGCTGGTGCCGTTCGCAGACAACATCCGCCGGGGAATCAGGGCGGCCAGGCCTGGCGCCGCAGTCCTGTCCGCACCACAGGAGGACTGGGCAGTCCAGGCGGCACGGCTGGCAGCCCGGCTCAGGGCAGCGGCCCCTGGTGACATTCTCGCCGTCGACCATATCGGCTCAACTGCCGTGCCGGGTCTGGCGGCAAAGGACGTGATCGACCTGCAGGTCACGGTGGCTGACCTCGACGTCGCGGACAAGATAGCCCCGCTGCTGGCGGATGCAGGCTTCCCGCTGGTATCGGGGGCCGGTTTCGACACCCCGAAACCTTCCGCACCGGATCCGGCACAGTGGCAGAAACGCTTCCACGCAAACTCGGACCCTGGCCGCGCAGTGAATGTGCACGTCAGGCAGGCCGGATCGGCGGGGTGGCGGTACGCGCTGCTTTTTCGGGACTGGCTCAGGAGCGATCCGGAAGCTGCCAGGTCCTATGGGAAACATAAGCGCTCCCTGACCGAACAACTGGCCGGCAGCAGAGGCACCCGGGCCTACGCGGAGGCGAAGGAGCCGTGGTTCACGGACGTAGCCTGGCCCCGTATGGATGCGTGGTCTGCCCGCACCGGGTGGGCGCCGCCGTCGTACGGCAACTGATTCCTGAGCGGCACTGCCGGCAGCGCCAGCGCTGTTCGCCTGTAACTGATCCGGCTGTTACTGTCGGCCCCCGGTTGTAGATTAGAGGCATGAGCCTTGCCCAGGAGATCAACCGAGTTGTAGCGCCGTTTGAAGTCATCAGCGAGTTCCAGCCGGCCGGTGACCAGCCCGCGGCCATCGCGGAACTGACCGAACGGATCAGGAACGGCGAGAAGGACGTTGTCCTCCTCGGTGCCACCGGTACAGGTAAAAGCGCCACCACAGCGTGGCTCATCGAACAGATCCAGCGGCCCACCCTGGTGATGGTGCAGAACAAGACCCTCGCCGCCCAGTTGGCCAATGAATTCCGCGAACTGCTGCCCAACAACGCGGTGGAGTACTTCGTCTCCTATTACGACTACTACCAGCCCGAGGCCTACGTGGCGCAGACGGACACCTTCATCGAGAAGGACTCCTCCATCAACGAGGAAGTGGAACGGCTCCGGCACTCCGCCACGAACGCCCTGCTGACCCGCCGGGACGTCATCGTCGTGGCCACAGTGTCCTGCATCTACGGCCTGGGCACTCCTGAGGAATACATCGCCGGGATGGTCACGCTCCGCAAGGGTGCGGAGATGAACCGTGATGATCTCCTCCGGAAGTTTGTCTCCATGCAGTACGCGCGGAACGACATGGACTTCCACCGCGGCACATTCCGGGTCCGCGGGGACACCGTGGAAATCATCCCGATGTACGAGGAACTGGCCATCCGGATCGAATTCTTCGGCGACGAAATCGAAAACATCCACACCCTCCATCCGCTGACCGGTGAAGTGATCCGGGACGAAGAGGAAATGTACGTCTTCCCCGCCTCGCACTACGTCGCAGGTCCTGAGCGGATGGCCCGGGCCATCAAGCGGATCGAGGACGAACTCGCGGACCGGCTGAAGGTGCTCGAAAGCCAGAACAAGCTGGTGGAGGCCCAGCGGCTCCGGATGCGGACCACCTACGATCTCGAGATGATGCAGCAGATGGGCTTCTGCAACGGCATCGAGAACTACTCCTCGCATATCGACGGCCGCGCCGCCGGAACCGCTCCGCACTGCCTCATCGACTACTTCCCGGATGACTTCCTGCTGGTGATCGACGAATCCCACGTCACCGTCCCGCAGATCGGCGCCATGTACGAAGGCGATATGTCCCGCAAGCGGAACCTGGTGGACTTCGGCTTCCGCCTGCCCTCTGCCATGGACAACCGGCCGCTCAAGTGGGATGAATTCCTCCAGCGCGTGGGCCAGACGGTCTACCTTTCCGCCACCCCCGGAAAATACGAACTCGGCAAGGCGGACGGCTTCGTTCAGCAGATCATCCGGCCCACCGGACTGATCGATCCCGAAGTGGTGGTCAAACCCACCAAGGGCCAGATCGATGACCTGCTGGGCGAAATCAAGACCCGCACAGCGAAGAATGAACGCATCCTGGTCACCACTCTGACCAAGCGGATGGCGGAAGACCTCACGGACTACCTGCTGGGCCACGGCATCAGGGTGGAATACCTGCACTCGGACGTTGATACCCTGCGCCGTGTTGAGCTGCTGCGGGAACTCCGGATGGGCAAGTTCGACGTCCTGGTGGGCATCAACCTGCTCCGGGAAGGCCTGGATCTTCCCGAGGTCTCGCTGGTGAGCATCCTGGACGCCGACAAGGAAGGCTTTCTGCGCTCGTCCACGTCGCTGATCCAGACCATCGGCCGCGCAGCCCGCAACGTCTCGGGGCAGGTGCACATGTACGCGGACCGCATCACCGATTCCATGGCACATGCCATCGACGAGACGAACCGGCGCCGCGCCATCCAGGTGGCCTACAACACCGAGCACGGGGTGGACCCGCAGCCGCTGCGGAAGAAGATCGCCGACATCACGGACCAGCTGGCCAAGGAAGACGCCGACACCCAGGAGCTGCTGAACAACAACCGCCTGGCCAAGGGCGCCAAACGCGGAAAGTCCGCGGCAAAGGGCGCAGCCCAGGTCCGGGCCGATGGCCTGGCGGCAGCACCGGCAGAGGACCTGGTGGGGCTGATCGAACAGCTGACCGAGCAGATGCACGGTGCTGCAGCGGAACTTCAGTTCGAAGTTGCTGCCCGGATCCGCGACGAAGTCAGCGAGCTCAAGAAGGAACTGCGCCAGATGCAGGCGGCCGGTCATGCCTAGCTGCTGTACAGTTAAGGTCACGTAGGGGAGTATCCCGAGCGCTACGATCGTCAACACGCCAGGCACAGCTGCCTGGCCGGGCGTAGCGGGCCACCACATCAGCACCAAGTGCACAGGCTGGCCGGAGAGACTTACACCGCTTCTCTGTACCCTGCGAAAGGCTATCCTGTGCCCGAATTGCCTGTTTGGTTTGAGGTCGGCTCTCTTGTCGTCCTTGGCCTGATCCTCCTGATTGACCTGTTCCTTGTGGTCAAGCGTCCCCATGAACCTTCCATGAAGGAAGCCGGCCTGTGGGTCGCTTTTTACGTGTCGCTTGCCCTGGTGTTCGCCGGCGCCATGTTCGCCTTCACCGGCGCGGAGTTCGGCGGCCAGTTTGTGGCCGGCTGGGTCACCGAATACAGCCTCAGCATCGACAACCTCTTTGTCTTCATCATCATCATGGCCCGGTTCTCCGTGCCGCGTAAGTACCAGCAGGAAGTCCTGATGGTGGGCATCATCATCGCGCTGATCCTGCGCGGTATCTTCATCCTGCTCGGCGCCATCGTGATCGAGCAGTTCAGCTGGGTGTTCTATATCTTCGGCGCCTTCCTCCTCTGGACCGCCTGGAAGCAGGCCCAGGATGAAGGCGAGGATGAAGAGGACAAGGAAAACCCGCTCATCGCGCGGATCCGCAAGGTCATCCCCATGTCGGAAAAGTTCGACGGCGGCAAGCTGCGCACCACGGTGGACGGCAAGAAGGTCTTCACCCCCATGCTGATCGTGTTCATCACCATTGGCCTGACGGACCTCCTCTTCGCTGTTGACTCGATTCCCGCAATCTTCGGCCTGACGCAGAGCCCCTTCATCGTCTTCACCGCGAACCTGTTCGCACTGATGGGCCTGCGCCAGCTCTACTTCCTGCTCGGTGGCCTGATGAACCGCCTGATCTACCTGAAGCACGCCCTGTCCTTCATCCTCGCGTTCATCGGTGTGAAGCTCGTCCTGCACGCCATGCACGTGAACGAACTGCCGTTCATCAACGGCGGCAAGCACATCGAATGGGCGCCGGAGATCCCCACGTTCGTCTCCCTGGCCGTCATCGTCGGCACCATCATCGTCGCCGTGGTTGCCAGCCTGGTCAGCTCCAAGGCCAAGTCCGCACACCTGGATCCCCGCCTCGAGGAAGACGTCAAGAAGAGCCTGTCCGACGCCGAGTAAGGCATCCTCCGCTCACAGCGTGAACCAGCGATCCCGGCCGCACCTGCGGCCGGGATCGCTGTTTAACCCCGCCCTGAAAACGTTAGGAAATCCCCCTGCAGGACCGGTGCGTCCAGGACTATGCTCGGATCATGGCCCGCACCCTGATCCCGGACAGTGCAGTGCGCCAGGTGCAGCGCCGCACCGTGGTGCTCTTGAGCGTTGCGCAGATTTTCGCCGGGCTGGGGACCGGGGCCACGGTGTCCATCGGCTCGATCCTTGCCGTTGAACTTTCAGGTTCCGCCGCGTGGGCCGGCGCAGTAGCCACCGTGATGACTTTAGGTGCAGCGCTGGCCGCACTGCCGCTTGCCTCTCTGGCCGACCGCCGGGGACGCCGCATCGGCCAGGTCCTGGGTCTCTCGGCAGCACTTCTGGGCGCCGTCCTGATCATGCTGTCAGTGGTGACGGGTCAGTTCGTCCTGCTGGTACTGGGGGCCGCCGGGATCGGCGTGGGCACCGCCGCCAGCCTTCAGGCACGCTTCGCCGCGGTCGACCTCGCAGATCCTGAACACCGCGGCCGTTCCCTTTCCGCCGTGGTGTGGGCAGTGACCGTCGGCGCTGTCGCAGGACCCAACCTGATCCAGCCGGGTGCGGCAGTAGGCATGGCCCTGGGATTGCCCCCCATCGCCGGCCCCTTCGTGATCTCCGCGGCCGGGCTCCTGCTGGCCACGGTTCTCCTGTTTTTCGGTCTCAGGCCTGACCCGCTCCTGCTGGCAAGGGAACTCGCTGCCCGGCAAAACGGCATCCCTCAGAGCGGCATTCCACAGGGTGCCACCCCGCCCGGAACCACGAGTGCCCAGCCGCCGCCCCTGTCCGGACCGCTCCACAACGCGCACCCCCAGGGCAGGCAGGGCGGGTCACTGGTCCGCGGGATACGGGCCATCCGCGGGTCCAAAGCCGCGGTACTGGCGCTGGCCGCCGTCGTCGGAGCCCACGCCATCATGGTGGGCGTCATGTCCATGACCCCGCTGCACCTGCAGGAGCTCGTGGCAGGGCCGGCTGCATCCCATGCAGGCCACGTGGCCTCGGGCGACGTCCTGGTCATCATCGGGTTTACCATTTCGTTGCATATCGCCGGGATGTTCGCGCTGTCCCCGGTGATGGGCTGGCTGACCGACAAAGTGGGCAGGACGCAGACCATCCTGATCGGCTTCACAACGCTGATCACCGCAGTCCTGGTGGCCGGCTTTGGCCAGACGTCCACCGTTGCCGTTGCTGTGGGCCTGATCCTGCTGGGCCTGGGCTGGTCGGCGTCCACCATCTCCGGCTCCACGCTCCTGGCTGAGAGCGTGGGCCAGGAGTCCCGTGTTGTGGTCCAGGGCGTCTCGGACATGGTCATGGGCGTCGCCGGCGCGGTGGGCGGGGCAACGTCCGGGCTGGTGCTCAGCTGGGCAGGCTACCTGGGGCTGAACATGCTCGGTGGCCTGGTGGCGGTGACGGTACTGGTTGCCGCTTTCCTGACTCTCGTGCCGCGGCAGCGCAAGTCAGTTGCGGGCTGAGCGCACCATCCCCAGCAGCCGGCCGAAAATGGCCTCGCCGTCGTCGGAGATGCCGTCATGGTGGAAGTCGCCCGTCTCCCAGACCTGGAGCCCGCGGACCGCCGCCGCGGTTTCCAGCGACAGGTTGCGGTCCACGTAGATGTCGTCGCGGTAGACCGCCGCGGCCACCGGCACCGTATTGGCCGCCAACTGATGCCGGTCGTACAGCGGCTTCCAGTCCTCTTTGCCGGCCACCAGGTTGGCCACTTCCTGCAGCGGCCGGAGCGCTGCGTCCTGCTCGAAGTACCAGGGGTAGACCATCTCGCCGGTCAGCAGCAAAGGCTTGGCATCCGGACGGAATTCGGGGTAATCCTGCAGCACCCGCCACGCAGCCCAGCCGCTTGCCTGACCCTGGCCGTAGATCGACTCGTGCATGAGGGCGTACAGCGGATTGCCCAGGCGGGACACGATGCCCTGGACCTGCTCGAGGAAACCATCGGAGAGCCTGGCGCCCGGTGCCGTCCCGCTGAAAGCATCTTCCAGGAGGTAATGAAGCCCGTCCACCCTGGTGTTGCCGCCCAGGAAGGATCCCACCATCTGGAACCGTTCAACGGTCAGGCGGCCGCCGTCGGGCAAGGACTCGGCGGTCTCCCGGAGGTGGGCCGCGATGCGCTCCACTGTCAGGCGGTCTTCGGGGTACCAGCTGAAGTATTCGGTGTTCCGGGCGGCGACGCGCCGGAAGGTTGCCCGGTAGACGTGGTCTGCCGGGCCGGAGAGGGGCGCCAGCCCGCCGGTGATCAGGGCCTCGCGCACGCCGGCCGCAGCGAAGGACAGATAGCTGAGGGCACAGAACCCGCCGTAGCTTTGCCCGTAGATGCTCCAGGGGCCGGAGCCGAGTGCCGTGCGGATGAGTTCGGCGTCGGCAACAATGGAATCCGCCCGGAAGTGCTCCAGGTACGCAGCCTGCGCCTCAGCCGTCCCTCGCTGCGGCAGGGTCTTCCGGTCGATCGGCGATGACAGCCCGGTGCCCCGCTGGTCCAGCATCAGGATCCGGAAATCACGGGCTGCGGCCTTGCTCCAGCCGTTGAGGGAGGCGAGTCTGTTGCCGCGCCCGCCCGGGCCGCCCTGCAGGAACAACAGCCAGGGAAGTTTTTCGGCCTCCGCCGCAGTATGCGCTGCCGAGACATACTCGCGCGCAAAGACGGTAATGGTCTCCGGCGCTGTCCCGTTGCCGTCGGTGGAAGTGAAGTGGTCCAGCGGCACGGTGAAATAGTGTTCTGCGGTGCGCATGCCGCGGAATTCGTGGCGTGCCCTGACTGTGTGGGGGACTTCCGTCCTTGTTCTGACGGCAGTGGCATGCTCCGACTGCTCAGGCACCGGATGCCGCCGTCGCGCTGCTGCCAAACTGCGCCAAGGCGGTTCCGGTCAGCCGGAAGGTCGACCAGCCGTCCATGTGCCCGGCGCCGAGGCTGCGGTAGAAGTTGATGGACGGTTCATTCCAGTCCAGGACACTCCACTCGACCCGGGCGTACCCGTTGTCGACGGCGGTGGCCGCCAGATGCCGCAGAAGCGCCTTGCCGTGGCCCTCGCCGCGGGCGTGGGGACTGACGTAGAGGTCCTCAAGGTAGATGCCGTGGACGCCTTCCCAGGTGGAGTAATTCAGGAACCACAGGGCGAATCCCTGGACTTCGCCCGCTGCGTTCTCGGCCATGGTGGCAAACACCCGGGGATTCCGGCCGAACAGGGCATCTGTGAGTTTTTCCGGGGTGTTGCGGACGGCGTCCGGCTCTTTCTCGTAGATGGCCAGTTCGTGGATCATCTGGAGGATTGCGGGGACGTCGTGCCGGGTGGCGGGTCGGATTACACTCATGGGTCGAGTTTACTAGGGGTCCCCGTGCACAACGGGCCGGGCTCCCAGACGCCAGCGAAGCGGCGACGTGCCGTAACGGACGGGTCCCTGGGTGTAGTCCAGCGGTACGCCGTCCGCCATGATGGGCGGCCCGATATACCGCAGCGGGCCATACGGACCGTCCAGGTAGCGGAAGCTCGGTTCCGGCAGGGGACCGGCGGGAGCAGTCACTGCCGGGAGCCGAAGCAGTTCCTCGGCGGTGCGGGCCAGGGAAAGCCGGGCCACGCCGCCGGATCCGCTGCTGCGCCTCTCGGCCAGCAATGCCATGGCTGCCGCAGCCAGGCCATAACCTGTGGCGTGGTCCAGCGCCTGTACGGGCAGGGCGCCGGGCTTCCACCCGCTGTCAGAGGTGCTGCCATACCGTTCGGCAATGCCACAGGCTGCCTGGACGAGGCTGTCGAACCCGCGGCGCCCCTTCCACGGACCGGCGCTGCCCCAGGCGCTGAGGCTGACCACCACCAGTCCCGGCCGGGCAAGCAGCAACTCATCCGGTCCCAGCCCAAAACGGTCCAGGCTGCCTTCGCGGTAGCCGGTGACCACGACGTCGGCCGTACTGGCCAGGCGTCTGATGGCCTCCAACGCCTCGGGATCCCGCAAGTCGGCCTGGGCGCTCCCTTTATCAAAGCCCGAGTCGATGAACGCGTCCTGCAACTCCGGAAGCTGTGGCGGGTCGATGCGCAGCACGTCCGCCCCGAGGGCGCCCAGGAGGCGCGTTGCGGTGGGACCGGCAATCACCCGGGTCAGGTCCAGTACCTTCAGCCCGGACAGGGGGCGGCCCGGATCATCGGAGGGAACCCACGACGGCGGCGGCTGGCTTCCGTGGGACGCCGCTCGAGGGCGTGAGAGCGCGATCCATGGCCCTGCAGCCGCAGCCGTATGCATGGGAGTAGTGATCCACCCGTTCCGGCTGCGGACAGCTGCGGCCACGCCCTTGGCAGCGACGATGGCTTCTTCCGCTTCCAGGGAGGTCAACCGCAGCAGGGAATGTTCCACGCCCTGCGCTGTGCTGACGGAGAAGGCCTCCATCAGCCCGGCAGCGTGGTGCGGATAGTTGGCATGCAGGCGGATCCAGCCGTCCGCGGTCGGCCGGAAACCGGACAGCGGAGCAAATCCTTCGGGCTTTGTTCCCCCGATCCGCAGGTGGCCCAGCGAATCGAAGGCTGCCGCCACCGGGCCTGCAGCACTGGAATACCGCCCGGTGGCGGTCAGTGCATTGAGCGCCGTCGCTGCGGCCTGGACGGCCCCCGCAGCGAGCCCCTCAACATCCAGCGGGCCACCCCACCAATGCCGTGGACCAGAGACGGGTGCCGGCGGCTGGGACCTCATGGCGTCCAGAGCCCGCAGGCTTCCGGTGAGGTCGGGGACGGATTCCACGGTGGGCTGCCTAGAGCCTGTTGACGTCTGTCACGCTGACTACCGCAGTGCCGGTCTCATCCGAGGCTGCCAGGTCCACTACGGCGGAGATTCCCCAATCGTGGTTGCGCGCGGGGTCATCAAAGATCTGCCGCACCTTCCACCGTCCGGGCTCTTCTGTGATGATCAGCAATCCGGGTCCGCGGGCGCCCGGGCCCGTACCGATGTCGTTGTGCTCATCGAAGTAGTCGTCCAGGACGTCCTCCCAGCGGTCCGCATCCCAGCCTGCCCCGCTGTCCAGTTCGCCCAACGCCGCCGCGTTCTCGTCGGCGAACAGTTCCACGCGGCGGAACATCTCGTTGCGGACCATCACGCGGAAGGCCCGGATGTTTGATGTCAGCGACGGCGGCGGGGGAGGCGGTGCGTCGTGGGGGGTGGGTGCGGCACCGGAGGTCAGTTCCTCCCATTCGTCCAGCAGGCTGGAGTCCACCTGCCGCACCAGTTCCCCGAGCCAGGCGATGAGGTCCTCCAGGTCCTCCCGGAGCAGGTCCTGCGGCACGGTCTGGCGCAACGCCTTGAAGCAGTCTGCGAGGTAGCGCAGCACGATTCCCTCGGAGCGGGCCAGACCGTAGAACTGGACGAATTCGCCGAAGTTCATGGCGCGCTCGTACATGTCCCGGACCACGGACTTCGGAGCCAGTTCGAAGTCACCCACCCAAGGCGCAGCTTTGCGGTAGACCTCGAAGGCTTCGCCCAGGAGCTCCGCCAGCGGCTGCGGATAGGTCACTTCTTCGAGCATCGCCATTCGTTGGTCGTACTCGATGCCGTCGGCCTTCATGGCGGCGATCGCCTCGCCGCGGGCCTTCTTCTGCTGGGCAGAGAGGATTTGCCGGGGCTTTTCCAGCGTCGCCTCGATCACCGACACCACATCCAGGGCGTACGACGGCGAGTCCGGGTCGAGCAGTTCCAGCGCCGCCAGCGCAAACGGCGAGAGCGGCTGGTTGAGGGCGAAGTTCGGCTGGAGGTGCACTGTGAGCCGGACGGTCCTGCCGTCGGCGCCCTGCTGTTCGGGCGGGATGCGCTCCACTACCTCGGCGGCGAGGAGCTCACGGTAGATCCCGAGGGCTTTCTTCATCAGCTGCAGCTGCGAGGACCGGGATTCGTGGTTCTCCGTCAGGAGGCGGCGTGCGGCCGTGAACGGGTCGCCGGGGCGTTCCATCAGGTTCATCAGCATCGAGTGGGTCACGCTGAAACTTGAGCTCAGGGGATCAGGCACAGACTCAACCAAGCGTTTGAAGGTGGGCTCGCCCCACGAGACGAAGCCTTCCGGCGGCTTCTTCTTTACCACTTGGCGGAGCTTCTTCTGGTCATCACCAAATTTGGCGGTGGCCTTGGCCATGGCCTTGACGTTTTCGATCACGTGCTCCGGTGCCTGGACCACTACTGTCCCGGCGGTGTCGTACCCGGCGCGGCCGGCCCGTCCTGCGATCTGGTGGAACTCCCGGGAGTTGAGCGGCCGGGTGCGTACGCCGTCGTATTTGCTCAAAGCGGTGAGCAGGACGGTGCGGATGGGCACGTTGATGCCCACGCCCAGGGTGTCCGTTCCACAGATCACCTTGAGGAGGCCTGCCTGCGCCAACTGCTCCACCAGGCGCCGGTACTTCGGCAGCATTCCGGCGTGATGGACGCCGATGCCGTGACGGACCAGCCTGTTGAGGGTCTTGCCGAAGCCGGCAGCGAAACGGAAATTGGCGATCAGCTCCGCGATCCTGTCCTTTTCCTCGCGCGTGCACACGTTGATGCTCATCAGCGTCTGGGCGCGGTCGATCGCTTCGATCTGGCTGAAATGCACCACGTAGACGGGTACCTGCCGGGTGGAGAGCAGTTCCTCCAGGGTCTCGTGGACCGGGGTCTGGTGGTAGTAGTAGTGCAGCGGGATGGGCCGCTCGGCTGAACTGACGGTGGTGGTGGCGCGGCCGGTGAGTTCGGTGATGCCGGTCTCGAAGCGGCTGACGTCCCCCAGCGTGGCGGACATCAGGAGGAACTGTGCCTGGGGGAGTTCCAGCAGCGGGACCTGCCAGGCCCAGCCGCGCTGGGGGTCGGAGTAGAAGTGGAACTCGTCCATGATGACCGAACCGAGATCGGCGCCGGCCCCTTCACGCAGGGCGATGTTGGCAAGGATCTCCGCAGTGCAGCAGATGATCGGTGCGCTCTGGTTGACGCCGGAGTCGCCGGTGATCATGCCAACGTTCTCGGCCCCGAAGATCTCGCACAGGGCAAAGAACTTCTCCGAAACAAGCGCCTTGATGGGGGCCGTGTAGTAGCTCCGCTCGCCCCTGGCCATGGCCTGGAAATGGGCGGCGATGGCGACGAGGGACTTGCCCGAACCTGTGGGGGTGGCGAGGATGACGTTGGCGCCGGTGGCCAGCTCCATGATTGCTTCGTCCTGGGCGGCGTACAGCTCCAGGCCCAGGCTTTCGGTCCACTCAAGAAATTGTGTGTAGAGGGCGTCCGGGTCGATGCCTGCGCCGGAGGTGTTTGGGGCGGGCAGGACGGGCAGCTGGTCAACGAGTTTCATTGTTTTCCAGCTTAGTGCCCAGCGGGATCCGGGGATCCGGGCGGGGGCGTATTAGGCTCGCGGTATGGCCACAGACTCAACCGACCATGGCAAAACCATGATGTGGGACCCCGTGAAGTACGTTCAGTTCGGCGACTACCGTGACAGGCCTTTCTTTGACCTCACGGCGAGGATCCGGGCGGACCGCCCGCTGAATGTCGTTGATCTGGGTTGTGGACCCGGAAACCTCACCGCAACCCTTGCCGGCCGTTGGCCGGAAGCCCGCGTCACCGGCATCGATTCGTCCGCCGCGATGCTGGCAAAGGCCGGTGTCCATGCGGAGGCAAACCGGGGACTGAACTTCCAGCTGGCAGATATTGCTGACTGGATGCCCGCCGCCGATACCGATGTAATTGTCACCAACGCTGCTCTGCAGTGGTTGCCTGGCCATCAGGAGCTGATGGCGCGCTGGCTCGGGGCGCTTAAGCCCGGCGCCTGGTTCGCCATGCAGGTCCCGGGGAACTTCAACGCCCCGTCCCATGCGCTGATGCGGGCCCTGGCAGGCTCGGCAACCTGGTCCGCCAAGCTGGACGGAGTACTCCGCGGCGGCGAATCGGTGGGGGAGCCTGCTGACTATCTGCGCATCATGCTGGACGCGGGCTGCACCGCGGACGCCTGGGAGACGACGTACCTCCAGCTCCTTTCCGGCCCCGATCCAGTCCTGGAGTGGGTCCGCGGCACAGCACTGCGGCCTGTCCTGGCCGCCCTCAGCGCCGGCGATGGCCGGGCTTTCGAGACGGAATATGCCGCCCTTTTACGGGCAGCCTATCCGTCAACGGACCATGGGACGGTCTTTCCGTTCCGGCGGATCTTCGCCGTGGCCCGGAAGGGCCAACGATGACCGCGGGAGCTTTCTTCCCTGGGAACTGGAAGCCCAACCAGGCCAGCACGGTAGCCCTCTACGAGCAGCTGCGCCTGCATGTCATCCGGCTCGCGGACAACGGTGACCTGCCGCCCGGGACCAGGCTGCCCGCTGTCCGGACGCTGGCGGGCCTCCTTGAGGTCGCGCCGCACACCGTCGCCAGGGCCTACAAAGAGCTTGAAGCGGCCGGGGTGGTGGAAACCAAAGGCAGGAACGGCACCGTCGTTTGCGCACGCGACGAGCGGCTGGACGCATTGTCCCTTGCCGCCAATGCCTATGCGTCAGTGGCGAAGGCTCAGGGTGCGGGCTTTGCCGAAGCAGTCAAGCTGCTCGCGGCCGCTTACGACGCCGACTGAGGCGCCCAGCGCGGCGCCCGCATGGATATTCGAAGAAGTTTTCGATTAGCATTAGTGGGTGCCTAAAGCCGTAGCTGAAGAAACAGCAGTCGAATCCGTCCCCGTCACCGTTGCCCAGGCCCCCGCCACGCCTGCCCGTCCTGACCTTTCCCGCCTCGTGGTCAAGGGGGCAAGGGAACATAACCTCCGCAACGTGGACCTGGACCTGCCCCGCGACGCCATGATCGTTTTCACGGGCCTGTCCGGATCAGGGAAGTCCTCCCTCGCGTTCGACACCATCTTCGCCGAAGGCCAGCGCCGGTATGTGGAGTCGCTGTCCGCCTATGCCCGCCAGTTCCTCGGCCAGGTCGACAAGCCGGACGTTGATTTCATCGAAGGCCTCTCACCGGCCGTCTCCATCGACCAAAAGTCCACGAGCAAGAACCCCCGCTCTACCGTGGGCACCATCACGGAGATCTACGACTACATGCGCCTGCTCTGGGCGCGCGTGGGACGGCCGCACTGCCCGGTCTGCGGCGAAGTTGTGGCCCGCCAGACTCCGCAGCAGATCGTCGACCAGCTGCTGGAACTTGAGGACGGCACCCGGTTCCAGGTCCTGGCACCCGTGGTCAGAGGGAGGAAGGGCGAATTCGTTGACCTCTTCAAAGAGCTCACCGCCAAGGGATACTCCCGCGCCCGCGTGGACGGCGAGCTGATCCAGCTCAGCGACCCGCCCAAGCTGGGCAAACAGTTCAAGCACTCCATCGAAGTGGTGGTTGACCGCCTGGTGGTCAAGGAGGGCATCAGCCAGCGGCTGACCGATTCGGTCGAGACCGCCCTGGGCCTCGCGGAGGGCCGCGTGCTGGCCGAGTTCGTGGACCTCGACGCCGATGCGCCGGAGCGCCTCCGGGCATTTTCCGAGAACCTCGCCTGCCCCAATGAGCATCCGCTGGCGATCGATGAGATCGAGCCCCGCTCCTTCTCCTTCAACAACCCCTTCGGCGCCTGTTCCGCCTGCAGCGGCATCGGAACACGCCTTGAGGTTGATGAGGAACTGATCATCCCCAATCCTGAGCTGTCACTGTCCGAGGGTGCCATCGCGCCGTGGTCGCTGGGCACGGCAACCACCGAGTACTGGAACCGCCTCCTCGAAGGGCTTGCTAAGGAACTCGGCTTTTCCATGACCACTCCCTGGGAGAAACTGGGCAACGATGTCCGCCAGACGGTCCTGCACGGCAAGGACCACAAAGTTGTGGTCCAGTACAAGAACCGGTTCGGCCGGGAGCGGAAGTACAGCACCGGTTTCGAAGGTGCCATCCAGTACGTCCACCGCAAGCACGGTGAAACGGACTCCGAATGGGCGCGGGACCGGTACGAAGAGTACATGCGGCAGATTCCCTGCCCTGCCTGCAACGGCGCACGTCTGAACCCTGCCTCGCTGTCGGTCCTGATCAACGGCAAGTCGATTGCCGACGTCGCGGCGATGCCCATGCGCGTCTGCGCTGATTTCCTGAACAACCTGGTGCTGACCGGCCGCGAGGCCCAGATCGCCCATCAGGTCCTTAAGGAAATCCAGGCCCGGCTGACCTTCCTGCTCGATGTCGGCCTCGAATACCTGAACCTCGAACGCCCCTCGGCCACTTTGTCCGGCGGCGAGGCCCAGCGCATCCGGCTGGCCACGCAGATCGGTTCCGGTCTGGTGGGCGTCCTCTACGTCCTCGACGAACCGTCCATCGGCCTCCACCAGCGCGACAACCGCCGGCTCATCGACACCCTGACCCGGCTCCGGGACATGGGGAACACCCTCATCGTCGTCGAGCACGATGAGGACACCATCCAGGTGGCCGACTGGATCGTCGACATCGGACCCGGCGCAGGCGAGCACGGCGGACAGGTGGTGCACTCAGGGTCCTACAAGGAGCTCCTGGCGAACACGGAATCCCTGACCGGCGATTACCTGTCCGGCCGCAAGAAGATCGAAGTCCCCAAGAAGCGGCGCAAATACGACAAGAAGCGCGAGCTGAAGGTTGTGGGCGCCCGCGAAAACAACCTCGTGAACGTTGACGCTGCCTTCCCGCTGGGTCTGTTCACCGCAGTGACCGGCGTCAGCGGCTCCGGCAAGTCCACGCTGGTCAACGAAATCCTCTACAAGGTGCTGGCCAACAAGCTCAACGGCGCCAAGCAGGTTGCCGGCCGGCACAAGAGCATCCTTGGCCTGGACCAGCTCGACAAAGTGGTCCATGTGGACCAGAGCCCCATCGGGCGCACCCCCCGCTCCAACCCCGCCACCTACACAGGGGTCTTCGACAACATCCGGAAACTCTTCGCCGAGACCACCGAGGCGAAAGTCCGCGGCTACCTGCCGGGCCGGTTCTCCTTCAACGTCAAGGGCGGGCGCTGCGAGTCCTGCTCAGGCGACGGCACGCTGAAGATCGAAATGAACTTCCTGCCCGATGTCTACGTTCCCTGCGAGGTCTGCCACGGCGCCCGGTACAACCGCGAGACCCTCGAGGTGCACTACAAGGGCAAGACCATCGCCGACGTCCTGAACATGCCGATCGAGGAGGGTGCGGAATTTTTCGCGGCTTTCTCGCCGATCGCCCGGCACCTCAACACCCTGGTGGACGTGGGCCTCGGCTACGTCCGCCTCGGGCAGCCCGCCACCACGTTGTCCGGCGGAGAGGCGCAGCGCGTCAAGCTCGCAGCAGAGCTGCAGAAACGTTCGAACGGCCGCAGCGTCTACGTACTGGACGAGCCCACCACGGGCCTGCATTTCGAGGACATCCGCAAACTTCTTATGGTGCTTCAGGGTCTGGTGGACAAAGGCAACACGGTGATCACCATCGAGCACAACCTGGACGTCATCAAGAGCGCTGACTGGATCGTGGATCTCGGTCCTGACGGCGGCTCCGGCGGCGGCCAGATCGTGGCAACAGGAACCCCGGAGCAGGTGGCGAAGTCAACGCAGAGCCACACAGCGGCCTTCCTCGCAGAGATTCTGGGTTAGCCCGTCCGCCGTCACGCTGGTTTCCGTCACGGCAGGCGGGTGACCTGCCCGAAATATGCCGTGGCGGGCATGCGTGTTTCAGGCATGCGCGGTGTCGTGAGAAACTAAGCCGGTGACTCAAACAACAGTGCCCGTGATCTTTGACCTGGACGGCACTCTTGTCGACCCGGCAGGCGGAATAACCGACGGTATCGCGGCCGCCCTCGCCGCAGAGGGGCTCCCGGTTCCCTCGCAGGACCTGCTCGACGCGATGATCGGCCCCAAGCTGAGCGACTCACTCCTGAGCGTGGCGATGGTCCCTGCGGCTAAGCTCGACGCCGTCATCCGGCGTTACCGCCAGTACTACCTCGCCACCGGAATCGGCCAAAGCCGGCTGTACCCGGGGATCAAGGATGTGCTTGAGGGTTTCGTGGCGGCCGGACGGCCTGTCGCTGTGGCCACGCAGAAGCCTGAGGGACTTGCCCAGATCGTGCTGCGGCACCACGGTATCGACGCCCTGTTCCAGTCCATCCGGGGTTCGGCAGACAACGAGTCTTCCACCGAAGGTCCCGTGGGGAAGGCAAGCATCATCGCCGAAGCTCTGGCAGACCTTTCCACCCGGCATGCCGTCATGGTGGGGGATCGCGCCCAGGATGTGGCGGGAGCCATCGCCAACGGTCTGGACTGCATCGGTGTGGCCTGGGGATTCGCGCCCGACGGCGAGCTCGACGACGCCGGGGCCGTCACCGTGGTTGACACCACGGCCGGGCTGGTGGCTGCCATCGAGCGGCTCGAGGCCATCCACACGTCCGCCATGAGTGAGGTGCGCAACGATGGCGCTGTTTGAAGCTGTCCGCTGGAGCACCCGGGGACTGATTGCCGGCTCCTGCCGTCCCACCGTTATCGGCCTGGAAAATGTCCCCAAGGACGGCCCGTTCATCGTGGCGCCGAACCACCTCTCCTTCTTCGACAGTGTCATCGTGCAGGCCCTGATGCCGCGGCCGGTAGCTTTCTTCGCCAAAGCCGAGTACTTCACCACCGGGGGCGTCAAAGGCAAGGTCATGAAGTCCTTCTTTGAGTCCGTGGGTTCCATCCCGGTGGAGCGCGGCGAGCAGGCAGCCAGTGTCCAGGCCCTCAAAACCCTCCTGGACATCCTGGAGTCAGGCAAGGGCATCGGCATCTACCCCGAAGGTACGCGCTCACGCGACGGCATCCTGTACCGCGGCCGGACCGGGGTGGGCTGGCTCGCTTTGACCACAGGCGCGCCGGTGATCCCGGTGGGCCTCATCGGTACGGAGAATCTGCAGCCGGCGGGCGAGAAGGGGTTCAGGCCCCATCACTTCACCATGAAAGTGGGGGAGCCGCTGTACTTCGACAAGACCGGCCCGGACCATTCGCTGCCTGCGCGGCGGCAGGTGACGGACTCCATCATGGACGCCATCGCAGAACTCAGCGGCCAGGAACGCGCCACCACCTATAACCAGAGCAAGATCACGGATTAGCCCACGTGGCAAGGAGCCCGCGCTTGCCTCAGTAGACTGGAGTCGTGCCAGATCCAGCAACTTACAGGCCCCAAACGGGTGAAATTCCCACCAACCCCGGGGTTTACCGGTTCCGCGATCCACATGGCCGGGTCATTTACGTCGGCAAGGCCAAAAGCCTCCGGTCCCGCCTGAACTCCTACTTCGCCAACCCGCTGGGCCTGCTCCCTAAAACGTACGCCATGGTCCACGCGGCGAGCAGTGTGGAGTGGACGGTGGTGGGCAGCGAACTGGAGTCCCTCCAGCTCGAATACACCTGGATCAAGGAATTCAAACCACGTTTCAACGTGGTCTTCCGGGATGACAAGACCTATCCGTACCTGGCCCTGACAATGAGCGAGAAACTTCCCCGGGTGCAGGTTATGCGGGGGGACCGGCGCAAAGGCACCCGCTACTTCGGCCCCTACACCGCCGGTGCCATCCGGGAAACCATGGACACGCTCCTGCGCGTCTTCCCCGTCCGCAGCTGCAGCGCCGGAGTCCTCAAACGGGCGCAGGCGAGCGGCCGGCCGTGCCTACTGGGCTACATCGACAAATGCGCCGCACCCTGCGTGGGCCGGGTCACGCCCGAGGAACACAGGGTCCTCGCCGAGGACTTCTGTGCGTTCATGGGCGGCGATTCCAAGCGCTTTATCTCAAAGCTTGAAAAGCAGATGGCCGAAGCGGTGGCAGAGCTGGACTACGAGCGCGCGGCACGGCTCCGGGACGACATCTCCGCGCTCCGGAAGGTCTTCGAACGCAACGCCGTGGTGCTTGCCGAGGATACCGACGCTGACGTCTTCGCCCTGCACGAGGACGAGCTTGAGGCCGCGGTCCAGGTGTTCCACGTCCGCGGCGGACGGATCCGCGGCCAGCGCGGCTGGGTGGTTGAAAAGGTGGAGGACGCCACCACCCCGGACCTCGTGGAACATCTGCTGCAGCAGGTCTACGGCGAGGACGGTGAAAGCCATGGCAGGCTGCCGCGTGAAGTCCTGGTGCCCGTGGAGCCGAGCAACGCAGAGGAACTAACGCTGTGGCTTGGCGGCATCCGGGGTGCCAAAGTGGACATCCGGGTTCCGCAGCGCGGCGACAAAGCCGCCCTGCTGTCCACCGTCCGGGAGAACGCTGAGCACGCGCTGAAACTGCACAAAACCCGCCGGGCGGGAGACCTGACGGTCCGGTCACAGGCGCTGCAGGAACTCCAGGAAGCATTGGATCTTCCTGTCGCCCTGCTCCGGATCGAGTGCTATGACGTCTCCCACGTCCAGGGCACCAACGTGGTGGCATCCATGGTGGTGGTGGAAGACGGCCTGCCGAAGAAATCGGATTACCGCAAGTTCTCGGTGACCGGCGCTGCCGCCGCAGACGATACAGCCGCCATGCACGATGTCCTGACGCGGCGCTTCCGGAATTACCTGCAGGACAAGACGGCCCAGGTGGAAGCTTCCGGGTTGCCCGGGCACCAGGCCGCCCTTACGGCAGCGGCCGATGCCGCGGTCCTGGACTCCACCACCCCCGCCCCGCGCGCGAAGTTCGCTTATCCGCCCAACCTGGTGGTGGTGGACGGCGGCAAACCCCAGGTAAACGCCGCCGCCCGCGCTCTGTCCGATCTGGGAATCGAGGATGTGTACGTGGTGGGCCTGGCCAAGCGGCTGGAGGAAGTGTGGCTCCCGGACAGTGACTTCCCGGTGATCCTGCCCCGGACGTCCCAGGGGCTTTACCTGTTGCAACGGATCCGCGACGAAGCACACCGGTTTGCCATCTCCTTCCACCGGCAAAAACGCGGGAAAGCCATGACAGTTTCCGCATTGGACGGCGTGCCGGGGCTGGGGGAGTCCAAACGGAAGGCGCTTCTGTCCCATTTTGGCTCGGTTAAAGGTGTCAGGACGGCCACCCTGGAGGAGCTCACAGCCGCCAAGGGCATCGGACCCTCGCTTGCTGCCGCCATCGTGGCCCATTTCAGTTCGGTGGAATTGGCCGGCGACACCGTCCCTGCGGTAAATATGACGACCGGCGAAATCATTGAAACCTAGGTAGGGTAAAGAGCGCAGGTTTCAGCCGACGCGGCTTCCTGCTTCACCACAGATGAAACGGGGCGGAACGAATGGCAGACTCTACGGCGGAATCCGGGACGGGGCAGGATGGGATGACCCCCATTAAGCCCGTCGAAGCGGAACTGCTGGTGGTCACCGGAATGTCGGGGGCCGGACGGAGCACCGCCGCGGACGCTCTGGAGGACCACGGCTGGTACGTCGTGGAAAACCTCCCGCCGCAGATGCTCGCGACCCTCGCTGAGCTCGTGTCCCATGCCCCGCAGTCCATCCCGCGGCTTGCCGTCGTGATGGACGTGCGCAGCAAAGGGCTGTTTGCCGATATCCGTGCCGCCCTCGGGGCGCTGGAGGCCAGCGGCGTCACCTTCCGGGTACTGTTCCTTGACGCCAACGACGACGTCCTGGTCCGCCGCTTCGAGCAGGGCCGTCGGCCCCACCCCCTCCAGGAGGGCGGCAGGATCCTCGACGGAATCGCTGCCGAGCGTGAGGTGCTGAAGGAACTGCGCGACAGCTCCGACGTCGTGATTGATACGTCCACGTACAACGTCCACGGCCTGGCTACCGCCATCACCGAACTCTTCACCGATTCCGGTCCGGTGGCCCTCCGGCTCAACGTCATGAGCTTCGGCTTCAAATACGGGTTGCCTGTGGACTCCAACTACGTTGCCGATGTCCGGTTCATCCCCAACCCGCACTGGGTTCCGCAGTTGCGGCCCCACACCGGTCTCGACAAGGACGTCAGCGATTACGTCCTTGAGGCCGAAGGCGTGAAGAATTTCGTGGACCGCTACGTGCTTGCGCTCGAGCCGGTCCTGGAAGGGTACCGGCGCGAAAACAAGCACTACGCCACCATCGCCGTGGGCTGCACCGGCGGCAAGCACCGTTCGGTGGCGGTCGCCGTCGAGCTTTCCAAAAAGCTGGCACAGTATCCCCGCGTGACCGTCACCACCACCCACCGGGACCTGGGCCGCGAATAATGGCGATGCTTACGGGGCCGCTGCCGTTAGTACCGGTTTCAGGCGGAACGGCAGCTGGCCAGGAGAAGGGACCGAACGTCGTGGCGTTGGGCGGCGGGCACGGCCTGTCAGCTTCGCTGTCGGCACTTCGCCTGCTCACGTCCGAGCTCACCGCCATCGTTACGGTGGCGGACGACGGCGGGTCATCCGGGCGTCTGCGCGAGGAGTACGGCGTCCTGCCGCCCGGGGACCTGCGCATGGCGTTGTCCGCGCTGTGCGATGACACCGATTGGGGCCGCACCTGGCGTGACGTCATGCAGCACCGGTTTAAACCGGCCAAGGACCGTGGCGGATCCCTGGATGAACACGCCATGGGCAACCTGCTCATCGTCACCCTGTGGGAACTGCTGGGGGACACGGTAGCGGGTCTCACCTGGGCCGGCGCGCTGTTGGGCGCCCGGGGGCAGGTCCTTCCCATGTCCACCGTCCCGCTCACCATTGAAGGTGATGTGCGGATCACGGCGCCGGACGGCGCCTCGGCACTGCACACGGTCCGGGGACAGGCGCGCTGCGCTGTGGCCGGGCACCTTGAGCAGGTCCGGCTCCTGCCTGAAGAGGCCCCCGCCTGCGTCGAGGCGCTGACGGCCATCGAACTGGCCGACTGGGTCATCCTGGGACCCGGCTCCTGGTACACCTCGGTGCTGCCGCACCTGTTGCTCCCGGAAATGCGGACCGCCCTGTGCAACACGGCCGCGAAAAGATGCCTCACCATGAACCTGGCGACGGACACGAAGGAGACCACCGGCATGTCCGCCGCCGATCACCTCCACGCGCTTCGCCGGTACGCACCGGAGTTCAGCGTCGACGTCGTCCTGGCAGACCCTGCGTCGGTGCCGGACCGGCAGGAGTTTGAGAAAGCCGCGGGGATGATCGGAGCCGAGGTTGTCTTGGGTAAAGTGGGGGCGTCGGACCGCCGGCCAGTCCATGATCCCCTGCGACTCGCAGCGGCGTACCACGACATTTTTGGGAACAGTTAGGAAGGTGCCATGGCACTGACATCATCAGTCAAGGAAGAACTGTCCCGTCTGGACATTAAGAAATCATCAGTCCGCAAGGCTGAGGTTTCCGCGATGCTCCGGTTCGCCGGCGGCCTGCACATCATCTCGGGCCGGATCGTGATCGAGGCAGAGGTTGACCTCGCGTCAACGGCGCGCCGCCTGAGGGCGGCCATCGCGGAGGTCTACGGCCACCAGAGCGAAATCATCGTCGTCTCCGGCGGGGGACTGCGCCGCGGCAGCCGCTACGTGGTCCGCGTGGTGCGCGACGGCGAGTCCCTGGCACGCCAGACCGGGCTCCTGGACGGACGCGGACGGCCTGTCCGCGGGCTTCCGTCGGCTGTTGTGAACGGTTCAGCTGCTGACGCCGAGGCGGTCTGGCGGGGAGCCTTCCTCGCCCACGGCTCGCTGACCGAGCCCGGCCGTTCTTCTTCCATGGAGGTCACCTGCCCCGGCCCCGAGTCCGCGCTGGCCCTGGTTGGTGCGGCCCGCCGGCTCGGCATCCAGGCCAAGGCCCGCGAAGTCAGGGGAGTGGACCGTGTGGTCATCCGCGATGGCGACACCATTGCCGCCCTGCTCACCCGGATGGGCGCCCACGATGCGCTGATGGTCTGGGAGGAACGCCGGATGCGCAAGGAGGTCAGGGCAACAGCCAACCGCCTGGCCAATTTTGACGACGCCAACCTGCGGCGCTCTGCCCAGGCGGCCGTGGCGGCCGGCGCCCGCGTTGACCGGGCCCTTGAGATCCTGGGCGACGACGTCCCGGACCACCTCAAGTACGCCGGTGAGCTCCGGGTCGCCCACAAACAGGCCAGCCTGGACGAACTGGGCCGCCTCGCCGATCCGGTCATGACCAAGGACGCCATCGCCGGCCGCATCCGGCGGCTGCTGGCCATGGCGGACAAACGTGCCATTGACCTGGGCATCCCCGGTACCGATGCCAATGTGACGCCTGAAATGCTGGACGAGTAACCGCGCCCTAGAATCAGAGCGTTCACCCCTGATCTTCCGGATGCCCGTCATCCGGATGCATAATCCGAGAGTTACAACCCGGACAGACCGTCCACGACATTGGAGGATTTTGTGACCGAGTACGTACTGCCAGAGCTCGACTACGACTACGCAGCGCTTGAGCCGCACATTTCGGCGCGCATCATGGAGCTGCACCACAGCAAGCACCATGCGGCCTACGTCGCTGGCGCCAACAATGCACTGGCCCAGCTTGCCGACGCCCGCGACAAGGGCGATTTCGCCAACATCAACCGCCTGTCCAAGGACCTCGCGTTCCACACCGGCGGCCATGTCAACCACTCAGTGTTCTGGAAGAACCTGTCCCCGGACGGCGGCGACAAGCCCGAGGGCGAGCTGGCCGCGGCCATCGACGACGCCTTCGGGTCCTTCGATGCCTTCCGTGCCCAGTTCTCCGCGGCCGCACTCGGCCTGCAGGGGTCCGGCTGGGGCTTCCTCGCCTACGAGCCGATCGGTGGCAACCTGGTCATCGAACAGCTCTACGACCAGCAGGGCAACGTCGCACTCGGCACCACCCCGCTGCTGATGCTGGACATGTGGGAGCACGCCTTCTACCTGGACTACGTCAACGTCAAGGCTGACTACGTGAAGGCCTTCTGGAACATCGTCAACTGGGCCGACGTCGCCAAGCGCTTCGACGCTGCGCGCACCAACGCCACGGGCCTCATCACCCTCCCGTAGGTGACCTGCAGTACATACTGCTGTAACAAAGTTCACAATCCGGAAGCATTTGGGCCGGAATGTGGACCGTCTGCCCCCGCACTTGCGGGGGCAGACCCTGTTAAACGTAAGATAGGTCACGGAAGGCGGTCAGCCTTCAGCAATGTGGCTGGTCGCCCTCCGATCTGTAAATCATCTCTGCCCAACGGCGTGCGGGATCTGTTAGTTGGCTTGAACGCCCGCTCAACTAGTTGTGCTTAACAAGCACCAAGGAGACTGAAAAAGTGACGACCCGTATTGGTATCAACGGCTTTGGCCGTATCGGCCGCAACTACTTCCGCGCAGCACTCGCCCAGGGCGCTGACCTCGAGATCGTTGCCGTCAACGATCTCACCAGCCCAGAGGCACTGGCCCACCTCTTCAAGTACGACTCCGTCGGCGGCCGCCTGAAGGAAACCATTGAGGTCAAGGACGGCAACATCGTCGTCAACGGCAACGTCGTCAAGGTCCTGGCCGAGCGCGACCCCGCCAACCTGCCGTGGGGGGAACTGGGCGTTGACATCGTCATCGAATCCACCGGTTTCTTCACCAAGGCCGCGGCTGCGAAGAAGCACATTGAGGCAGGCGCCAAGAAGGTCCTGATCTCCGCGCCCGCATCAGATGAGGACATCACCATCGTGATGGGTGTGAACCACGAGCTCTACGACAACGCGACGCACCACATCATCTCCAACGCTTCGTGCACCACCAACTGCCTCGGCCCGCTGGCCAAGGTCATCAACGACGAGTTCGGCATCGAGCGTGGCCTGATGACCACCATCCACGCGTACACCGCCGATCAGAACCTCCAGGACGGCCCTCACAACGACCTCCGTCGCGCCCGCGCCGCTGCCATCAACATGGTCCCCACCTCCACGGGTGCGGCCAAGGCGATCGGCCTGGTCCTGCCGGAGCTCAAGGGCAAGCTGGACGGCTACGCCATCCGCGTCCCGGTCCCCACAGGCTCCGCCACCGACCTGACGGTCACCGTTTCCCGCGAGACCACGGTTGAGGAAGTCAACGCAGCACTGAAGAAGGCCGCAGAGTCCGATTCTCTGCAGGGCTTCCTGACCTACACGGATGAGCCGATCGTCTCCTCCGACATCGTGGGCGACCCCGCGTCCTCGATCTTCGACTCCGGCCTGACCAAGGTGATCGGCAACCAGGTCAAGGTTGTTTCCTGGTATGACAACGAATGGGGCTACTCCAACCGCCTCGTTGACCTCACGGAGCTCGTCGCAGCCAAGCTGGGCTAGGGTTAGTCACATGACATTTCACACCCTCAACGAACTGATCGCTGAAGGTGTCCGCGGGCGGTACATTCTGGTTCGAAGTGACCTGAATGTGCCGCTCGACGGCTCTACAGTGACTGACGACGGCCGCATCAAGGCCTCATTGCCAGTACTGGGAAAGCTCACGGACGCCGGTGCCCGCGTGCTGGTAACAGCCCACCTCGGACGCCCCAAGGGCGCCCCGGAAGAGAAGTATTCGCTCAAGCCCGCAGTGACGCGGCTCGCAGAACTTGCAGGGTTTAAGGTTTCCCTCGCCGGGGACACCGTGGGCCCGTCCGCCAAGGAGCACTCCGCGGCCCTGCAGGACGGCGAAGTGCTTGTCCTGGAGAACGTCCGGTTTGACGCCCGCGAAACCTCCAAGGACGACGCCGAACGCGGCGCCTTCGCGGACGAGCTGGTGGCGTTGACCGGAGAGAACGGCGCCTACGTGGATGACGCCTTCGGTGCTGTGCACCGGAAGCACGCAAGCGTCTACGACGTCGCCACCCGGCTGCCGTCGTACCAGGGCGATCTGGTCCACACCGAGGTCGAAGTGCTGCGCAAGCTCACCGCCGACACCCAGCGGCCCTACGTGGTGGTGCTGGGCGGCTCCAAGGTCTCGGACAAGCTCGCAGTCATTGACAACCTGATCGGGAAGGCTGACGCCATCCTGGTGGGCGGCGGAATGCTCTTCACGTTCCTCGCCGCGGAAGGCCACAAAGTGGCCGGCAGCCTCCTGGAGGAGGACCAGATCCCCGTTGTCCAGGACTACCTGAAGCGGGCAGCCGACGCCGGCACGGAGTTCATCGTGCCCACCGACGTTGTGGTGGCAGGCAAGTTCGCCGCTGACGCGGACCACGAGACCGTCCCCGCGGACGGCATCGAGGGCAGCAGCTTTGGTGAGCAGGGAATCGGACTCGACATCGGACCGGACTCGGCCGCTGCTTTTGCGGAGCGGATCAAGAGCGCAAAAACCGTGTTCTGGAACGGACCGATGGGCGTCTTCGAGTTTGAAGCATTTTCCGGCGGCACCCGTGCCATCGCCCAGGCATTGACTGAAGCGGATGCCCTGACAGTTGTCGGCGGCGGCGATTCAGCTGCTGCAGTGCGGACCCTTGGCTTCGCCGATGACCAGTTCGGCCACATTTCCACTGGCGGCGGCGCCAGCCTGGAATATCTCGAAGGCAAGGAACTTCCCGGTCTGAGCGTTCTGGACCGCTAAGGAACCGGACTGCCGGCAATCGTCCTTCGAATGACCCGGACTGCCAAGTCCTCCGGCCGGAAGGGTGCCAACGGGCACCCTTCCGGCCGCACACTTATTACGAAACATATGGAGAACACGTGACTACGTCAACGAACGGCGCTTTTGACCGCACGCCTCTCATTGCAGGCAACTGGAAGATGAACATGGACCACGTCCAGGGCATCACGCTTCTGCAGAAGCTTGCCTGGACCCTGTCCGACGCCAAGCACGACTACAGCCGGGTCGAGGTTGCGGTCTTTCCTCCGTTCACCGATCTGCGTGGTGTCCAGACCCTGGTCCAGGGCGATGAACTGGAGGTCGCCTACGGTGGACAGGACCTTTCGCAGTTTGATTCAGGTGCTTACACCGGGGACATTTCCGGCCAGTTCCTGAACAAGCTCGGTTGCCGGTACGTGCTGGTGGGACACAGTGAACGCCGGACCATCCACAACGAGTCCGACGACGTCCTGAACGCCAAGGTGAAGGCCGCGTACAAACACGGAGTAACCCCGATTCTCTGCGTGGGCGAGGGCCTGGAGATCCGGCAGGCAGGGACCCATGTCCAGCACACCCTGGAACAGCTGCGGGCGGACGTCGCCGGTCTGACTCCGGAGCAGGCGGCCACCCTGGTGGTGGCCTACGAGCCCGTCTGGGCCATCGGCACCGGCGAAGTCGCCGGGCCTGAGGACGCACAGGAAATGTGTGCGGCCATCCGCGCCGAGCTCGCCACTATTTTCGGCGACGACGTTGCTGCGAAGATCCGCCTCCTGTACGGCGGTTCCGTCAAGGCCAACAATGTCGCGGCCATCCTCAATGAGCGGGACGTCGACGGCGTGTTGGTGGGCGGCGCCAGCCTCGACCCTGCGGAGTTTGCTAATATTGTCAGGTTCGAGAGTCACCTGTTGACGGACTAGTCCGCCACGGCCTCCGGCTCCCGCACTTCCAAACTTTCTGAAAGGCCGTCGTGGACGTTCTTCAAGTCATCCTGCAGATTCTCCTGGGCATCACCAGCCTTCTGCTGACCCTCCTCATCCTGCTCCACAAAGGACGGGGCGGCGGGCTGTCGGACATGTTCGGCGGCGGCATGAGTTCCGGACTGAGCTCCTCCGGCGTAGCCGAACGGAACCTGAACAGGTTTACCGTCGTCCTGGGTGTCACCTGGGGCGTCGTCATCATCGGTCTGGGCCTGATCATGCGGTTCAGCGGCGCTGGGGACTCCTGACCTTTTAACTTAGTCGCTGTCCGGCACTGCCGTGACCGGGAACTGCGAACTAAACTGTGGCTGTTGGCTCCCAACAGCCACAGTGTCGTTTAACCACAATGACGTGTAAGCAGCAATGTGCGAAGCAGCCAGGAGTCCCGATGGTACACAGTGCATCAGCGTTCCGTGGCACCCGGGTGGGTGTTACGGAAGGAGCAGGTCCGAAGAATCAGTCCGAAGCCGCCGCCGGGCAGAGAGTGCCACGCATTCGTGTCTCCTTCTGGTGCGCCAAAGGGCACGAGACCCAGCTTGTGTTCCTCCGGTTGCCGGACGAGCAGATCCCGGCCGTCTGGGACTGCCGCCGGTGCGGGGCTCCGGCGGCCCGGGACGGCAAGGAAGCTGCCGGGCTCGAACCCCTGGAGGAAGGCTTCAAGAGCCACCTGGAATACGTTAAAGAGCGGCGCTCCGACCAGGACGCCGAAGCGGTACTGGCCGGAGCGCTTGAGAAGCTACGCGCCGGCGGCGTCCTTCCGGACGAGCTGCCGGGGAACCCGTGACGCAGCGTTTTCGTCGATAAGCCACAGTGTGCGGGACGTCCCCCGCGGACCGGCGGCAGGCACCTGCACAGGGTTGGCTCCGGCCAGCGCGAGACCCACCGCGCCGGCTTTGTCTTCGCCGGCCACCACCATCCAGACTTCCGCGGCAGTGTTGATTGCGGGGAGAGTCAGGGAGATGCGGAGCGGCGGCGGCTTGGGGGAGTTGTGGACCCCCACCACCATCCGGTCTTTTTCCCGGATCCCGGCCTGCTCCGGAAAGAGGGACGCAACGTGGGCGTCCGGTCCAACGCCAAGCAGCACCACATCCAGGCGGGGAAGTACCCCCGGGTCATCGGGCCTGTCATCTGACATATCGGCTGCGTGTTCGGCCCGGGCTGCATCCTGGAGCCTGCGCGCGTAGTCCTCCGCGGCCTCTTCCGGGCTTCCGAAGTCATCCGAGGATCCGGGCTGGTTCACCCTGGCAGCGTCAACCGGGATGTGCGAAAGCAAGGCGTCGAATGCCTGCCGGGTGTTCCTCTCGGGATCCTCGGCTGCAACAAACCGCTCGTCACCCCACCAGAAATTCACCTTGGACCAGTCCACCGCCTGTGCGGCGGGCGAGTCGGCAACAGCCTTCAGGGTGCCGATGCCCACACTGCCGCCTGTCAGCACCACCGTGGCCTCGCCGTGCTTGTCCTGCACATCCACCAGTTTGGTGATCAGGCGGGCCGCTATGGCAGCCATAAGTACGGAGGAATCAGGATGGATGCTTACTCTTGGCTCAACGCTCACTGGGTCGGACGCTCCTTAGATTGGTACGTGGCAGTCCAATAGTAATCACTTCACCGAAGACCTCGTCGGGGTCAAGGCGGCGGAGCTCTTCGGCGAGGCAGTCTTTGAGGCTGCGGCGGGGCAGCGAGATGCGTTGGGCCGGCTGCCCCGGTTGCGTGAGTTCGGCGACGGACAATCCGGGGCGGAAGAGCTGGACATCGCCGCCGGGCCGGCTGAGCCGGACGCGCCGGATGCCGGTCCCTGCGGGGTCCGCCACAATGGTGACGGGGGCGTCCAGGGCCAGCGTGAGCCAGGCCGCGAGGAGGATGGTCGAGGGTGAGTCGGAGGCGCCTTCGACGGCGACAGCGGTCACCGGCGAGGGGTCAACCTGGTCCAGGACGGCGGCGAGCTGGATCCGCCAGTTCGTCAGCCGTGTCCAGGCAAGGTCGGTATCGCCGGCCTTGTAGGTGGTCCGGATGTTCTCCAGCGCTTTTTGCGGGTCCGGTTCGTTCGCGGAGTCGGTGATGCGTCGGTGCGCGATCCTGCCGACGGAGGTTTCGCAGGCGTTCTCCGGTGCCCCGTGGGGCCACCAGGCCACGATCGGGGCGTCCGGGAGCAGCAGCGCAGCGACCAGGGATTCGCTTTCGTGGGCAAGCTCCCCGTAGCCGCGCAGCACGATGACTTCGGACGCGCCGGCGTCACCGCCGACCCGGATCTGGGCGTCGAGCCTGTCCGGGGCCTTGGCACCGGCGTCGGCCAGGACGATGATCCGGCAGGGGTGCTCGCGGCTGGCCTCGTTCGCGGCCTCGATCGCTTCTTCCTCGAGCCCGGAACGGGTGACCACCACGAGGGTCAGCACCCGTCCCAGGGCGATCACACCGCCCTGCTCACGCAGGGCCATGATCTTTTTCGAGATCTTCGAGGTGGTGGTGTCCGGCAGGTCAACAATCATGGCCTTCTCCAGGTTCGTCCGTCGCGGGCCAGCAGTTCATCCGCGGAGGCGGGTCCCCAGCTGCCGGGAGCGTAGGGTTCGGGCTGTTCGTTCTGTTCGGCCCAGAAGTCTTCAAACGGATCAAGGATCTTCCAGGACAGCTCCACTTCGGCGTGCCGCGGGAACAGCGGCGGCTCCCCGAGCAGGACGTCCAGGATCAGCCGCTCATACGCTTCAGGGCTGGATTCGGTGAAGGAGTGCCCGTAGCCGAAGTCCATGGTCACGTCACGGACTTCCATCTGGGTGCCCGGAACCTTGGACCCGAACCGGATGGTCGCGCCCTCGTCCGGCTGGACCCTGATCACCACGGCGTTCTGGCCGAAGTCGTCCTCGCCATGGTCACGGAACAACAGGTTGGGGGCGCGCTTGAACACCACGGCAATCTCGGTCACGCGGCGGCCCAGCCGCTTGCCCGCCCGGAGGTAGAACGGCACACCGAACCAGCGCCGGGTGTTGATGTCCACGCGGATCGCGGCGAACGTCTCGGTGGTGGAATCGGCCGGGATGCCGTCTTCCTCCAGGTAGCCCTGGACCTGTTCCCCGCCCTGCCAGCCGCCGGCGAACTGCCCGCGCGCAGAATGGGTCGAGAGGTCCTCCGGGAGCTTGACCGCGGCCAGGACCTTTTCCTTCTCAGCCCGCAGGTCGTCGGCGTTGAAGGAAATGGGCTCCTCCATCGCGGTCAGGGCCAGCAGCTGCAAAAGGTGGTTCTGGATCACGTCGCGGGCCGCGCCCACGCCGTCGTAGTACCCTGCCCGGCCACCGGTGCCGATGTCCTCGGCCATGGTGATCTGGACATGGTCGACGTAGTTCGCGTTCCACAACGGTTCGAACAGCTGGTTAGCGAACCGCAGGGCCAGGATGTTCTGCACCGTCTCCTTGCCGAGGTAGTGATCGATCCGGAACACCGCGTCTGCCGGGAACACCGACTCGACGATGTCGTTCAGCTGCCGGGCCGACTCCAGGTCATGCCCGAACGGCTTCTCAATGACCACCCGCCGCCACTTGTCCCCGTCAGCCTGCGCCAGTCCGTGCTTGGACAGCTGCCGGCAGACCTGCTCAAACGCCTTGGGCGGGATCGAGAGGTAGAACGCGTGGTTCCCGCGGGTACCACGGGTCTCATCGAGTTCCTCGGTGACCTCGCCCAGACGCTCGAACGCGTCGTCGTCGTCGAACCCGCCCTGGACAAAGCGGATGCCCTCGGCGAGCTGGTTCCACACCGCCTCATCAAACGCGGTCCGGGAGTAAGCCTTGACCGATGCCTTGACCTCGGCGGCGAAATCGGTGTCCGACCAGTCCCGCCGGCCGAACCCGACCAACGCGAAACTGGGCGGCAACAAACCCCGGTTCGCCAGGTCATACACCGCAGGCAGCAGCTTCTTACGGGCAAGGTCTCCGGTCACTCCAAAGAGCACCAACGAGGACGGACCGGCGATCCGGTTCAAACGGCGGTCACGCGGATCCCGGAGCGGATTACGCCCTGATTTGGAGCGCGCGGACCTGTTGCCGTATTCGGTTTCTGGCATGGTTGCTGTTGTGCCTTAGCTTTCAGTGACGGAGGCAGGCCTGGCGGCAAGCGCTGCAATGATGTCCTGCAGCTGTGCTGCGCCGGCGGCGCGGTCGGTCAGGTGCAGACGCAGGACGGGACGGCCGTGACCGGCCAGGACCTGGGCGTCGCCCGCGGCCTGTGCGGAGATCAGGTCCCCGAAGGTGAACGGACGGTCCGGGATGGCCAGGTCCTCGGCGGGAGCCGCGGTGACCTGAAGGAAGACGCCGATGGCGGGGCCGCCCTTATGGAACTGTCCGGTGGAGTGCAGGAACCGCGGACCCCAGCCGAAGGTGACGGGCCGGCCGCTGACGGCTGCGAGTTCGTCGCGGATGCCCTCAAGCTGCGCGTAGGCCAGCCGGTCGAAGTAGGCCTGGACGCTGAGGTAGCTCTCGTCGTCGAGCGTTCCGAGGAGGGCGCCAACGGCTTCCTCCGCGGTGGCGGCACCGCGGAGCCAGTCCCCGCCCCGGACCTCGATGGCGCCGTCAACGAAGGCGGCGGGTGTGGGTTCGGGCTGTGCGTCCAGGAGGCCGCGGGCAGCGACCTTGGCAGCCTCCACGTCCGGCTGGTCGAACGGGTTGATGCCCAGCAGGCGCCCCGCGACGGCGGTGGCGAATTCCCACACCATCATCTGCGTGGCCAGGCCACCGGCGATCGCCACTTCGTTCTCACCAAGTTCGACGTCGGCATCCGCGGCTACCAGCCGGACAACCAGGACGTCGGCTGCACCGGAGGTGACCTCCGGGGAGTTGGGTCCGGCCACCACCGGCAGGACGCCGGTACCGAGCTTGCCGGTGGATTCTGCGATGAGCTGTTCGGCCCAGTCCGCGAAGCCCACAATGCCCGAGCCGTCCTCAGCGATGACGATCTTGTTGCGCAGCGGGTTGGTACCACCCAGAGCCGTACCCAGGGCAAGCCCGATGTTCTCGGCCGCGTCCTCGTTCAGGACCTCGGCAGCTTCCTCGGCCTCATCCAGGAAAGCCTGGATATCCACGCCGGCAAGACCTGAGGGGACCAGGCCGAAAGCGGTCAGCGCTGAGTAGCGGCCGCCAACGTTGGGGTCCGCGTTGAAGACGGCCCGGTAGCCGGCCTCGCGGGATGCTTTGTCCAACGGCGAGCCCGGATCGGTGACAATGATGATCCGGCTCCTGGCATCGAGACCTGCCTCGTTGAAGGCGTGCTCGAAAATCCTGCGCTGGGAGTCGGTCTCCAGGGTGGAACCGGACTTGGAGGAGACCACAATTGCGGTTTCGCCCAGCCGGTCCGCAAGGGCAACACGGACCTGGTCGGGGTCAGTGCTGTCCAGAACAGTCAGCTCGACGCCAGCGGTGCCCGCGATGACCTCGGGAGCGAGGGACGATCCGCCCATGCCGCAAAGCACGATCCGGGTCACCCCTTCTGCCCGCAGGGCATCGCGCAGTTCGAGGATATCCGCCACCAGGGGCTGGGAGACGGTGGCCGCCTCAACCCAGCCGAGGCGCACTGCGGACTCGGCTTCGGCGTCAGGACCCCACAATGTGTGGTCCTTGGCGAAGATCCTGGTGGCAACGCGGTCCTCTACCAGGGCGGGGAGGTGCTGCTCGAGTGCCTGCTGTGCGGCACCGGTGGCGTCGTAGCTGAGTGTGCTCATGAGGGGTTAGGAAGCCTTCCGTGCGGCGGCGAGGGCACCTTCGACGTCTGCCAGCAGTTCCTTCCAGCTGGCCACGAACTTGTCGAGGCCTTCGGATTCGAGGAGCGCAACAACCTCGTTGTAGGAAATGCCCAGCTTCTCGAGGGCGTCGAGCGTGGCGTTCGCATCGGCGTACGTACCGGTGACGGTGTCGCCGGTGACCACACCGTGATCGAAGGTGGCGTCCAGGGTCTTCTCCGGCATGGTGTTGACCACACCGGGTGCTACGAGCTCCGTGACGTACAGGGTGTCCGGGTAGGCCGGATCCTTGACGCCGGTTGATGCCCACAGCGGGCGCTGGGGGAGCGCGCCGGCCTCGGCCAGCAACGCCCAGCGCTCCGTGGAGAAGAGTTCTTCGTACACCTGGTAGGCCAGGCGGGCGTTTGCGACGCCGGCCTTGCCCTTGAGTGCCTTGGCCTCGTCGGTGCCGAGGGCATCGAGGCGCTTGTCGATTTCAGAGTCAACGCGGGAAACGAAGAACGACGCGACCGAGTGGATTTTGGAGAGGTCGTGGCCGTTCTCCTTGGCCTGCTCCAGACCGGACTGGAACGCGTTGATGACGGCCCGGTAGCGCTCCAGCGAGAAGATCAGGGTCACATTGACGCTGATGCCCTCGGCCAGGGTGGCGGTGATCGCTTCCAGGCCTTCGAGTGTTGCCGGGATCTTGATGTGGACGTTGTCCTTGTTGACCTTCTTGTACAGGTGCTTGGCCTCGGCGATGGTGCCGGCCGTGTCCCAGGCAAGGCGCGGGTCAACTTCGATGGACACGCGGCCGTCGACGCCCTTGGTCGCTGCGGCAACCGGAGCGAAGAGGTCGCAGGCGTCGGCCACATCCGTAGTGGTGATTTCGAAGATGGTGTCTTCGACGCTGGCACCGGCAGCGGCCTGCGCTGCGATGGTGGCGTCGTAGTCCGTGCCTGCCGTGATGGCGGCGTGGAAGATGGACGGGTTGGTGGTGACACCAACAACGTTCTTCTCTTCGATGAGCTTGCGCAGTGTCCCGGTCTCGAGGCGGCTGCGGGAAAGGTCATCCAGCCAGATGGACACTCCGGCGTCGGAAAGTTGCTGAGTAGGCGTAGTCATTTTTGTATCTCCTGGAATCTGTTTCAGGCCTGAAGGCCAGCGAGGGAGTCCTTGGCAGCGGCGGCGACAGCCTCCGCGGTGATGCCGAACTCCTGGAAAAGGCGCTTGTAGTCAGCGGAAGCGCCGTAGTGCTCGAGTGAGACGGAACGGCCGGCGTCGCCGACGAATTCGCGCCAGCCGAGGGCCAGGCCGGCTTCGACCGATACCCGGGCCTTGACGGCGGCAGGGAGAACGGATTCGCGGTAGGCGGCGTCCTGCTTGTTGAACCACTCAACACACGGCATCGAGACAACGCGGGCCGCGATGCCGTCAGCCTGGAGGGCTTCGCGGGCCTGGACGGCCAGCTGGACCTCGGAGCCGGTGCCGATCAGGATGACATCGGCCGGTACGGTGGCGCCGTCCTTGGAGGCTTCGGCCAGGACGTAGCCGCCCCTGGCGACGCCGGCAACGGAACCGAACGTGTCGCCGTCGGCCGTTCCCTCACCACGTGCGTAGGTGGGGATGTTCTGGCGGGTGAGGACGATGCCGGCCGGGTTCCCGTGGTTCTCCAGCATGGTCTTCCATCCTGCAGCAACCTCGTTGGCATCGCCGGGGCGGACGACGTCCAGTCCCACGATGGCCCGGAGCGAGGCGAGCTGCTCCACCGGCTGGTGGGTGGGGCCGTCTTCGCCGAGGCCGATGGAGTCGTGTGTCCACACGTAGAGGGACGGAACACCCATCAGGGCACCGAGGCGGATGGCCGGCCGCTGGTAGTCACTGAAGATCAGGAACGTGCCGGAGAACGCCCGGGTGCGTCCGTGCAGGGCGATGCCGTTCACGATCGACGCCGCAGCGTGCTCGCGGATACCGAAGTGCAGGACGCGGCCGTACGGGTTGCCGGACCATGCGTCGGTCTGCTTTGAGGCAGGAACGAACGACGGCGAGCCCTCAATGGTGGTGTTGTTGGACTCAGCGAGGTCCGCTGAACCGCCCCAGAGTTCGGGCATGACCGGGCCGAGGGCGTTGAGCACCTTGCCGGAGGCGGCGCGGGTGGAGACGTCCTTGCCGGCCGGGAAGACCGGAAGTGCGGCGTCCAGGCCCTCGGGCAGTTCCTTGGACTCGACGCGCTCCAGGAGGGAGGCGGCTTCCGGGTTGGCTGCCTGCCAGGCGTTGAAGGACTCTTCCCATTCCTTGTGGGCGGCGGCGCCGCGGTCCACAACGGAGCGGGCGTGGGCCAGGACTTCCTGGTCGACGTCGAAGGACTTGGCCGGATCGAAGCCGAGGACCTCCTTGAGTGCTGCTACTTCCTCGGCGCCCAGGGCCGAGCCGTGGATCTTGCCGGTGTTCTGCTTCTTGGGGGCCGGGTAGCCGATGATGGTGCGCAGCGAGACGATGGAGGGCTTTGACGTCTCGGCCTTGGCGGCGAGCAGGGCCGAGTACAGCTCCTGGACGTCTTCCTTGTATTCGCCGGTCTTGGTCCAGTCCACGCGCTGGGTGTGCCAGCCGTAGGCCTCGTAGCGCTTGAGGACATCCTCGGTGAAGGAGATGTCGGTGTCGTCCTCGATGGAGATGTGGTTCTCGTCGTAGACCACCACGAGGTTGCCCAGTTCCTGGTGGCCCGCCAGGGAGGAGGCCTCGGCGGTGACGCCTTCCTGGAGGTCGCCGTCGGAGGCAATGACCCAGATGGTGTGGTCGAACGGGCTCTCGCCGGCGGCAGCGTCGGCGTCGAACAGGCCGCGCATGCGGCGCTGGGAGTACGCGAAGCCGACCGAGGAGGCCAGTCCCTGGCCGAGCGGGCCGGTGGTGATCTCCACACCGGCGGTGTGCTTGTATTCGGGGTGGCCCGGGGTCAGGGAATTCCAGGTGCGGAGCGCCTCAAGGTCCTTCAGTTCCAGGCCGTAGCCGGAGAGGAACAGCTGGATGTAAAGGGTCAGTGACGTGTGACCCGGGGACAGGATGAAGCGGTCGCGGCCCAGCCAGTCCGGGTTCCGCGGATCGTGCCGCATGAGCTTCTGGAAGAGAAGGTAAGCGGCCGGGGCCAGGCTCATGGCCGTTCCGGGGTGGCCGTTGCCGACCTTCTCCACCGCATCTGCAGCCAGAACGCGGATGGTGTCCACCGCGCGCTGGTCCAAGCTGGTCCATGACAGTTCTTGCTCTTCCAAATGTGGCACGAAAACCGGGCCCCTCTCTGTGCTGACAGTGGGCTGTACACGGGATCCGGTCCGGGGCACGCTGTGGTGCCCGCTGCGGTGTGTACCAGCCGTTCACCATCGAAACGTTTGATCTATCACTCAGACGCCGGCGTCGGGAATGCGTTTTCCACTGCATTCCCCGCTGCGAGCTGATCTGGTGACAGCTTAGCTCGATTCCACTCTCCGGTCAGCGCAAATCTCACGTAGTGGACGCAATTTCCCCTTATGTGAATCAGCATTCCGTGAGGTTGAGTTAATCTGCTCGAATCAGCGTTCGCGCGATCATCTGGGCCTATCAGGCGCCCGTGGCGGTGAACCCGGCACGGTATGATATTCGGAGGCTTGGGCCGGAAACCGCACGTCCGCAAGGACTTTCGGAGTCATTCGGCCGCTGCGCGAACCCGGCCATGGTCAATCCGTGGAGTGCCTGGCATAGCGCCTGCACCAGACAGCTGTACAGCCAGACAGAGACTTACCAACCAGAACGGGTGACTGCCACCGTGAGCACAACTGATACGCCGCTGAACGCTTCCCGCTCCGGAGGGGGAGCCGGGATTGCCCGCAAGGCAAAGGCGTATCTCGCCCTCACCAAGCCGCGGGTCATCGAGCTGCTGCTGGTCAGCACGCTGCCCACCATGATCTACGCCGAGCGCGGCTTCCCGTCCATCGGTCTGATCCTCGCCACGCTGGTCGGCGGCGCTTTCGCAGCCGGCAGCGCCGGTGCCTTCAACTGCTACATCGACCGCGACATCGATAAACTGATGCACCGCACCGAGAAGCGGCCCCTCGTCACCGGCGAAGTGACACCGCGGGAGGCCCTGGTCTTCTCGTGGCTGCTGGGCGCCGCGGCCATCGTCATCCTCTGGTTCGGTGCCAACCCGCTGTCCGCGTGGCTCGGATTCGGTGCCATCTTCTTCTATGTGGTCATCTACTCGATCATCCTCAAGCGCCGCACTGCGCAGAACATTGTGTGGGGCGGGGCCGCCGGCTGCTTCCCGGTGCTGATCGCCTGGGCCGCGGTAACCAACACCGTTGAATGGCCGGCCGTCATCCTGTTCATGGTCATCTTCCTGTGGACCCCGCCGCACTACTGGCCCCTGTCCATGCGCTACGGCGAGGACTACCGCAAGGCCAACGTCCCCATGCTTGGCGCTATTGCCGGGGCCAAAGTGGTTTCCGTCCAGGTGGTCCTCTACGCCTGGGCAATGGTGGTCTGCTCGCTGCTGATGATCCCCGCCGGTGGCGCCGGCTGGGTGTACACGGTCACGGCGGTCCTTGCCGGAGCCTGGTTCCTTTACGAATCGCACGCCCTGTACAGCCGCGCGCACCGCGAAGACATCCCGGACAAGGGCGCCATGAAGGTCTTCCACGGCTCCATCAGCTACCTGACACTGCTGTTCATCGCCCTCGCCGTGGATCCGTTCGTCGGCTCAGCCATCATCAGCTAGGACGCTCTCTCACTTAATGTGGGTTTTCGGCCGACGCTCTCTCTTAACGTGGGAAATCCAGAAGCCCTCTTGCACTTTCAGTGCAGGAGGGCTTTCTTTCTTGCACGGTGTGATTGCGCGCTGACCACGGCAGCCGGTCCGCGAGGTGCTGGAGCGTTGTCAAAAAAGCCGCAGGATCTGCCAGAGCGTCGCCGCAAGAGCCGCAGAATCTGCCAGAGAATCGCAAGAATGGCGGCAGGATCTGCCAGAGGGTGTGGGCAACGGGAGGCGCCCCGGTTCGTCGTGAACCGGGGCGCCGGGGCCAAGCAAGGGACCTGCGCAGTACTGCGCGGGGCGTGACTACTTCTGCGGGCTGGAACGCGCGACGTCGGCGGCGTTCGTTGCGGCGCTCATCAGCAGTGCGGCGCCGAGCATGTGGGCGCCCACCAGCAGTGCGGGAATGCCGTTGTAGTACTGCGTGAAGCCGATAACGCCCTGCAGCAGGGTAACGGCGAGGAGCAGCACGGCAGCCGTCCGGAAAGGCCCACTGATTTTCCGGGTGAAGACAATGACCAGCGCGAAGAGCGTTCCAGCAGTAATCAGGTAGGCGGGCACCGCATGGATGTGCGAGAAAAGGTCCCAGTCGAGGTTGTTGCGCGGCGCATCAGCGTCCCCGGCATGGGGGCCTGCGCCTGTGACCACCACTCCGAGCATCACCGCCACGGCGGAAAAGAGCGCGACGGCGGCAGATGCCGGACGCAGGACGGCCGGCAGTGCGGGGAGACGGAGTGTTCCAAAGCGGCCTGTCCTGGCGAACGCCCGGTTGACCAGCAGGGTGGCGATGACCACCAGGGCCATGGACACCAGGAAGTGCAGGCCCACAACCCAGGGGTTGAGGTTGGTCAGGACGGTGATCCCGCCGATGACGGCCTGGGCAGGGATACTGGCCAGCAGCCCAGCCGCCAACAGGAAGAGGTCCTTGCGTTCTTTCCTGAGGTTCCACAAGTAGACGAGCATCATGACGGCAACGGCTGCCAGCGCGAACGTCAGGAGCCGGTTGCCGAACTCGATGAACCCGTGGATCCCCATCTCGGGAGTGTTGACCAAAGAACTGTCGGTGCAGCGCGGCCAGGTGGGGCAGCCAAGGCCGGACGAGGTCAGACGGACTGCACCGCCGGTCACGACCAGCGCCGTTTGACCAACGAGGGACGCGACAGCCAGGCGGCGGACCCGGGCGTCAACAGTGCGGGGCAGCCGCGCCATGAGGTTGCCTGCGATCTGGGGGAGGCGTGAAGCCGTACTCACGGATATCTCAATTCCACTTGAACCAACGGATGGCTGCTGCGCCGGCGAGGACTGTCCAGGCCAGCAGGATAAACGCGGCACCCACATCAACGGTGCCGAACAGGAAAGCTTCGCGCACGGCCTCGCCGAGGGCGCCGGAAGGCAGGTACACAACAATGCTCTGGGCCACAGCGGGCAACCGGTCGGCCGGGATCACGATCCCGCCGAGGACTCCCAGCAGGATCCACAGCAGATTGGTGATGGCGAGGGTTGCTTCGGGACGGACCGTGCCTGCAACGAGCAACCCCAGGGCAGTAAACGCCGCGGCACCGAGCACCAGCAGGAACAGTCCCGGGAGCCAGCCGGCTGCTGGCGGCTGCCAGCCCAGGGGAAGCGCCACCAGGGTGACCACCATGACCTGCAGGCAGAGAACCACCAGCACGGCCAGCACCTTGCCCGCGATGAGTCCGGTGCGGCCCAGGGGAGTGGTGGACAGGAAGCGGAGAACCCCATAACGCCGGTCAAAGCCGGTGGCGATACCCTGCCCGGTGAACGCTGTCGACATGGCGCACAAAGCCAGGATGCCCGGCACGGCCACGTTGATGCGGCTTGCCCCAAGGCCGTCCAGGAAGGGGGTGACGGTCAGGCCCACCAGGGCGAGCAGAGGCAGGACGACGGCGAGTATCAGTTGCTCGCCATTGCGCAGCATGGTGAGGGACTCGTAGCGGCCCTGCAGCAGGATGCGCCGCGCGAGGGAAGCCGGCGACTGGGACGTGGGCTTCCCGGCAGCCGACGTGCCGGCCGAAGCCGGGTAAGGCGCGTTGGTCATCGGATGTCCTTTCCCGAGACGTCAAGGAAGACGTCTTCCAGGCTCCGGGCCTGCAGGCTCAGGGAGCCGGGCATGATGTTGTGGGCCGCCCACCAGGAGGCCAGTGAGGCAAGGTCGGCCGGGGTCAGCGGACCTGAGGCAACGTAGCTGCCCGCACGGGTTTCGGTGACTGTGATGTTTGCGGGCAACACGCCGGCGAGATGAAGCCCCGCGGGTGCCTCGAAGACAAGGGTGCGGACATGTTCCAGGCCCTCTTCCACCACCGGGTCCCGCTGGAGCAGCTGGGGAACGGTGCCCTCCGCGACATTCCGGCCGGCGTCGATGATGTAGACATAGTCCGCCAGCCTTTGGGCGTCGTCCATCAGGTGGGTTGTGAGGATGATCCCCATTCCGGCGTTCCGCAGTTCCCCGATCAGGTCAAAGACAAGCTGGCGGGACTGGGGATCCAGACCCGCACTGGGCTCATCCAGGAAAAGCACCTCCGGGTTGCCGATCAATGCCGCGGCAAGTGCCAGCCGCTGCTTCTGCCCGCCGGAAAGCCGGCGCACGGAGGTCCTGCTGAAATCATCGATGCCGAGCCGCTGGACAAGATCGTCCACGGAGCGCGGCCTTGAGTACATCCCGGCGATGTGCCGCAGCAGCGGCAAGGGACGGGCCGACGGCGGGAGGCCGCCGTCCTGGAGCATCACGCCCACGCGGGCACGCAGTCCTGCACCTGCCTGGCCGGGATCCTGGCCCAGCAGGGAGATGTTTCCGCCGGTACGCTTCTGGACTCCCTGGGCGCACTCGATCGTGGTGGTCTTTCCTGCTCCGTTGGCGCCAAGGAGGGCAGTCACCTGGCCCCGTTCGGCTACAAGGGAGACGCCGCTCACCACCCGGAGCATCTTGCCGTCCAGGCTGGCCAGCGGACCAACATCCTTAATTAACCCGCTGATGGTCAGAACCGGGGACTCGGGGGATCGCACCCCAGCATTCTACGTGATGTAGTAACAGCCGGCCGTTTCCACCCGTCGGCATCAGGCCAGCCTCGCCTTACTGGAAGGGGGGAGTAAATTACGACATGATTGTGTTGTGTATTCCATGAGCAATGCTACTGCTGTGCCTTTTACCGGGCACGGGGCGCCACGCGCCGCCGCTGAGCGCGGTCACATCGCCGCCGTCCCGGTGGCGGATGCAGACGAGCGTACCCGGGACCGGGTCCTCGGCGCCGTCCTGGAGCACGGTCCCGTCAGCGCCGCTGAACTTGGCGACCTGCTGGGCTTCACGCCCGCGGCCGTCCGCCGCCATCTTGACCATCTCTCCCGGAGTGGAGTCATTGAGGTCAAACGGGTAGCCAAGGCCGGCGCCGGTGCAGGCCGTCCCGCCCGCCGCTACGTACTCAGCTCCCAGGGGCAGTCGTCCCTGGGCAACGATTACCTCGATATCGCCAGCCTGGCGCTCAAGCAGCTCCAGGCCGTGGCGGGCGACGAAGCCGTCCGACAGTTCGCCGTCGACCGTTTCTCCGAAATGGAAGCCCGCTACGCACCCGAAATCGAGCAGGCCGGCCCGGATATCACCGCCAGGGCCCGTGCGCTGTCAGCGGCACTGAGCCGCGACGGCTTTGTGGCCTCGGCCGCAGAGATTCCGGCCAAGGCCCCCTTGCCGGCGGCCCTGTCCAGTGTCCAGCTTTGCCAGGGGCACTGCCCGATCCAACAGCTCGCCGCCCAGTTCCCCGTCTTCTGCGATGTGGAGACCGAGGTGTTCGCAAGGCTGGTAGGCGTCGATGTCCGCCGGCTTTCCACGCTGGCGCGCGGCGGTCACGTCTGCACCACCCATATACCTACAGGCCGGCTGGCCGCCGGAGGATCTCATGTCCCCCGGACCGCCACCGCCAGCCTGGTTGAAGTAAACAACCATCAGCAAGAAAGGCCGTGATGACGGACCAACTATCAGAGAAAGCGGTAGCCGAAGACACTGTGATCTCCGAGATTCTTGAAAAGAATCCCGAGCTCCACGGCATCGGCACGTACGAGTACGGCTGGTCCGACAAGAACGACGTCGGAGCCAACGCCCGCCGCGGCATCAACGACGAAGTGGTCCGGGACATCTCGGACAAAAAGAGCGAGCCCGAGTGGATGCTCGACCTTCGCCTGAAGGGCCTGAAGTACTTCGACCGCAAGCCCATGCCCACCTGGGGTGCAGACCTCTCCGGCATCGACTTCGACAACATCAAATACTTTGTACGCTCCACGGAGAAGCAGGCCGCCACGTGGGAGGACCTGCCCGAGGACATCCGGAACACCTACGAAAAACTGGGTATTCCGGAAGCCGAGCGCAGCCGCCTGGTATCCGGTGTGGCAGCACAGTACGAGTCCGAGGTGGTGTACCACCAGATCCGTGAGGACCTGGAACAGCAGGGCGTCATCTTCCTGGACACCGACACCGCCCTGCGCGAACACCCGGAGATCTTCCAGGAGTACTTCGGCACGGTCATCCCGGTGGGCGACAACAAGTTCGCTTCGCTGAATACGGCCGTCTGGTCCGGCGGATCCTTCGTTTACGTTCCCAAGGGCGTCCACGTGGACATCCCGCTGCAGGCGTACTTCCGCATTAACACCGAGAACATGGGCCAGTTCGAGCGGACCCTGATCATCGCGGACGAGGACTCCTACGTCCACTATATTGAAGGCTGCACGGCTCCGATCTACACCTCGGACTCGCTGCACTCCGCCGTGGTGGAAATCATCGTCAAGAAGGGCGCCCGCGTCCGTTACACCACCATCCAGAACTGGTCCACCAACGTGTACAACCTGGTGACCAAGCGTGCCATCTGCGAAGAGGGCGCCACCATGGAATGGGTCGACGGCAACATCGGCTCCAAGGTCACCATGAAGTACCCGGCTGTGTACCTGGTGGGCGAGCACGCCAAGGGCGAGACCCTGTCCATCGCCTTCGCCGGCGCCGGCCAGCACCAGGACACCGGCTCGAAGATGGTGCACATCGCACCGAACACCAAGAGCTCCATCATTTCCAAGTCAGTCGCCCGTGGCGGCGGACGTGCTGCCTACCGCGGCCTGGTCCAGGTCCGCGAAGGTGCCAAGCACTCGGCCAACACCGTGCGCTGTGACGCGCTCCTGGTGGACACCATCAGCCGTTCTGACACCTACCCGTACATCGACATCCGCGAGGATGACGTGGTCATGGGTCACGAAGCAACCGTTTCACGGGTCAGCGAAGAACAGCTCTTCTACCTGATGTCCCGCGGCATGCGCGAAGACGAGGCCATGGCGATGATCGTCCGCGGCTTCATCGAGCCGATCGCCCGCGAACTCCCCATGGAGTACGCACTTGAGCTGAACCGCCTGATTGAACTGCAGATGGAAGGGTCCGTCGGATAACGATGACTGAAATCACTACTGAAAAGGCCCGCATCGGCGCCCCCTCAGCCCAGCCGTTCATTAACGGCTTCACCGAAGAAGGCGAAAGCCTGTCTCCGATCAACGCGGCAGCTTCGAAGGCACCCCTTGCCGGCGAAGCAGTCAAGCGCCACTCGCACGGCGGCGGCGTGGGCGTTCCGGACAGCTCGCGCGCCGGCCGCCTGACCTCCTACAAGCTGGCGGACTTCAAGCCGCTCACCGGCCTGGAAGAGGACTGGCGGTTCACCCCGCTCAAGCGCCTCCGCGGCCTCCACAGCGAGGTCCTGAACGGTGCGGCCCCGTCCGTCACCGTCAGCGGCCCCGAGCAGGTCACCGTGGAGACAGTGTCCCGCGATGACAAGCGCATCGGGTCCGCCGGCATCCCGGAGGACCGTGTGTCCGCCAACGCCTGGGAGAACTTCAGCGAAGCCACCGTCCTGACCATCCCGGCAGAGTTTGAAGCCGGCACTGAGATCAACGTGGTCATCACCGGCCAGGACACTGTGGCAGCTGCCCAGCACCTGGTGATTGTGGCGCAGAAGTTCTCCAAGTCCGTGGTGGTCCTCGACCACCAGGGCTCGGCTGTTGTTTCGGAAAACATTGAAATTGTTGTCGAAGACGGTGCCGACCTGACGGTCGTCTCGCTCCAGGAATGGAACGACGACGCCGTCCACGCGTCCTCCCAGCAGGCAAAGATCGGCCGCGACGCCAAGCTCAAGCACGTCGTCGTCAGCCTCGGTGGAGACCTGGTCCGCGTCACGCCGTCGGCACGTTTCACCGCCCCCGGCGGCGAAGCGGAAATGTTCGGCCTGTACTTCGCGGACGCCGGCCAGCACCTGGAACAGCGGCTGTTCGTTGACCACGCGGTGGCCAACTGCACCTCCAACGTCCTGTACAAGGGCGCACTGCAGGGCCGCAACGCCCACGCCGTGTGGGTGGGCGACGTCCTGATCCGCAAGGAAGCCGAAGGTACCGACAGCTACGAGGCCAACCGGAACCTGCTCCTCACGGACGGCGCCCGCGCCGACTCCGTGCCGAACCTGGAGATCGAAACCGGCCTGATCAAGGGAGCCGGCCACGCCAGCGCCACCGGCCGGCTGGATGACGAGCACTTGTTCTACCTGATGGCACGCGGCATCCCGGAAGACGTTGCCCGCCGCCTGGTGGTCCGTGGCTTCCTGCACGAGATCATCCAGCAGATCAAGGTTCCCGCCCTCGAAGAGCGGCTGACCGACGCTGTTGAGCGTGAACTCGCCGTGACGAACAACTAGGCGGCCCGGAACACGATGACTGAACAGCCAAAGGGCGAGTTTGTCTGCAAGACGGATGAGATCCAGCTCAAGCAGGCCCTGCGGATCCTGATCGATGACTACCCCGTAGCCATCGTCAAGGATTCCATGGGCGAGATCCACGCCATCGGGGACACCTGCTCCCACGCGGACATTTCACTGTCCGAGGGCGAGGTTGAGGGATGCATGATCGAATGCTGGGGCCACGGCTCCCAGTTCGACCTGCGGAGCGGCGAGCCGCTCCAGCTTCCCGCCTACGATCCGGTACCGGTGTTCGCCGTCGAGATCCACGGCGACGAGGTCTATGTGGACTTCACGAACGTCCTCAACGGAGCAGAAGCCCCGAACTTCAGCTAGCAGCATCAGCCGTCAGCACGGCACACAGCAACAGAACCGAAACTTCCAGATACAGACCGCACCGCAGCCGGAGGGCACGGTGCAGAGGAGAACAAGATCTATGTCTACTCTTGAGATCAAGGACCTGCACGTCAGCATTGACACGGAGCAGGGCACCAAGGAGATCCTGAAGGGCGTCAGCCTGACCATCAAGACCGGTCAGACCCACGCCATCATGGGCCCCAACGGTTCGGGCAAGTCCACCCTGGCATCCACCATTGCCGGCCACCCGCGCTACAACGTCACCAGCGGAACCATCACGCTCGACGGCGAAGATGTCCTCGCCATGAGCGTTGACGAGCGGGCCCGTGCGGGCCTCTTCCTGGCCATGCAGTACCCCGTGGAGGTCCCCGGTGTCAGCATGACCAACTTCCTGCGCACTGCAAAGACCGCCATTGACGGTGAAGCACCCAAGCTGCGCACCTGGACCAAGGAAGTCAAGGACGCCATGGCGCAGCTGCGCATCGACGCCGACTTCGCCCAGCGCAACGTCAACGAAGGCTTCTCCGGCGGCGAGAAGAAGCGCGTGGAGATCCTCCAGCTGGAACTCTTCAAGCCGAAGTTCGCCATCCTGGACGAGACCGATTCAGGCCTTGACGTTGATGCCCTCAAGGTTGTCTCCGAAGGTGTGAACCGTGCCCACGAGACGGGCAACATGGGCACACTGCTCATCACGCACTACACCCGCATCCTGCGTTACATCAAGCCTGACTTCGTTCACGTTTTCGTTGACGGCCAGGTTGTTGAAGAAGGCGGCCCGGAGCTCGCCGACCGCCTCGAAGAAGAAGGCTACGACCGTTACGCCACTGGCGCCGGCGCAGCCACGATCGCCGCCTCACAGGCCTCGTAAGGACTTGCCATGACCGAAATCAATGCGGCCCGCACGGGCCTCGAGGATGTCGAAGAGGCACTCAAGGACGTCATCGACCCCGAACTCGGCGTGAACATCGTCGACCTCGGGCTCCTCTACGGCCTGAAGTATTCCGACGACGACGGCGCCCTGCTGATCGACATGACGCTCACCACGGCCGCCTGCCCGCTCACCGATGTCATCGAAGAGCAGGTCGGCAAGGCCCTGGATGGCGTTGTTGATGACTGGCGCCTGAACTGGGTATGGATGCCGCCTTGGGGTCCCGAGCGGATCACCGATGACGGCAAGGACCAGATGCGGGCCCTCGGCTTCAACATCTGACCTTCCGCCAGCGGAAATCCAAACACGTACGACAACGGCCGGTAACCTTCAAAAGCGAAGGTCACCGGCCGTCGTCGTTCCCCGCCGGCCCACCGATCCACCGGTGGGCGGAAATTAGAGTGTGGGGGCCGCGAAGGTGTCGCACTGGTTGATGTCGCCTGAGGTGTAGCCCTGGTAGAACCACTTCTGGCGCTGTTCGCTGGAGCCGTGCGTCCAGGCTTCGGGTGACACCCGGCCTGTGGCGGCTTCCTGGATACGGTCATCGCCCACTGCCGAGGCGGCTGACAGGGCATCTTTCAGGTCCTGTTCGGTCAGCGGTTCCAGGAAGGGCTGGCCGCCGTCCGGACCGGCCTGGGTGGTGGCATAGCGCGTCCACAGACCGGCATAGCAGTCGGCCTGGAGCTCCACCCGGACGGCGCCCGATTCCGGGCCTTGCGGATCCTGCTGGGCCCGGTCGAGGTACCCCAGCACGTTCTGGACGTGGTGGCCGAACTCATGTGCCACTACATATTCCTGCGCCAGCGGCCCGCCGGAGGAACCGAACCGGTCCACCAGTTCCTGGAAGAAGCCGGGGTCGAAGTACGCGGTGGTGTCCGCCGGGCAGTAGAACGGGCCCACGGCGCTGGTGGCCGCACCACAGCCCGTGTTGGTTCCCCCGGCGAAGATGACCGTTTCCGGTTGCGGGTACTCCACGTTGTAGTCCTTGAGGTAGGCCGGCCAGAACGCGTTCAGGCTGTTGACGGTTCCGGTGATCCGGCAGTCCAGCCGCGCGTCGGCGTCCGCACCGGTAGCGCAGGCGGGAGCCGTGCCCTGGCTTTGCTCTGCAGTACCGCCGCCGGTCAGGCCTTCAAGGAGGGCAGGGTTGACGCCGAGCAGCGCTGCGATCAGGAGGATAAGGCCGCCGCCGATGCCGCCGCCGACTTTGGCACCGCGGCCCATGCCGCGCCGGTCCTGCACCTGGGAGGGGTCCAGTTGGACGTTGTCATTGAAGCTCATAAAGTCACAATAGCCTTTACGGGCGGTCCCTAGCCGAGCCCGACCGGTAAAGTTGGGACGATGCCTTTTCTCGATAAGATCCAGCGTTGGGCCAACGAACGCCCCGACAACACCGCCGTTGTGGTGGCTGGCCGGCGGCTCAGCTGGGCTGACCTCCGCGACGCCGCCACAGCTGCCGTGCCCGCTTCGGCCGGCGTCACAGTCCTGGCGGAAACAAACTCCATTGACTTCCCGGTCCGGTTCGCCGCTGCCGTAGCCGGCGGACGCCAGTGCGCAGTCCTGGACCCCGCCTGGCCCACGGCGCTGCATGAGGAAATTGTGCAGCGGCTGGAAGAATCGGCGCAGCCTTTTCCGGTGGCCGGAGATGATCCGCTGGCTGACGGGCCGCCGGACTCGACATTCCTGATCGGTCTGACTTCCGGAACCACGTCTGTGCCGAAGGCCTTTACCCGGTCCCGGAAATCCTGGCAGCGTTCCTTCGAGGCATCCATGGAATTCTTCGGCCTCCGCCAGGACGACGTCACCCTTGCGCCGGGCCCGCTGGTATCGAGCCTGAACCTCTATGCCCTCGCAGAGTGCCTGTACGCCGGCTCCGAGTTCCAGACCCTGGAAAGTTTCGACGTCGGTGATGTCCACGCCGCCATCACGCACGACGGCGTCACCCGGCTGGTGCTGGTACCCACCATGCTGCGGCTGCTCAGCGAGCGTGGGCTGACCGGCTGCGTGGACGCCTCCGGAGTGAAAACAATAATCTGCGCCGGCTCCAAGCTCGATGCACGCACCCTCGAAGCCGCACGGCGCTGGGCTCCGAACGCCACCATCTTCGAATACTACGGAGCCTCCGAACTCAGTTTTGTCTCCGGCGCCGGCCTTGAGGCCGGAGAGCCCTTGGACGCCGGCGGCACCGGGATCGGACATCCGTTCCCCGGCGTCGAGGTCAGGATCCTTGACGACGACGGCTCTGAACTGACCGCCGGCGAGGCCGGCAACATCTGCGTCCGCAGCGGCATGGTCAGCAACGGCTACCTGTGGGGTGACGACGGCCAGGCGCTTCGGTCCTTCGACGGCTGGTTCACCGTGGGAGACCAGGGCTACCTCGCCGACGGGGAACTGCACATCCTGGGCAGGCGCTCGGACATGATCCTGACATCGGGTAAAAACGTCTATCCGCACGAGGTGGAGCTGGCCCTGGCCTCAATTCCGGGCGTCGCTGCAGCTGTGGCTGCCGGGATGGCGGACGATCTGCGCGGCCAGCGTGTTGTTGCCGGAGTGGTCCCGTCACACGGCGGAATCACAGCGACCCAGCTCAAGGCCGGGCTCGAAAGCATCCTGCCCCGCGACAAACGCCCCCACCAATACTTTGCCCTGTCCGAACTTCCCACCACCGACCGCGGCAAAGTCAGCCGGAACATGCTGCTGGAGTGGATTGGCTCACGTGACCAGAGGGCACGGCACCTTGAACGCTGACCAGCTGCCGCCCGGCCGGCAGCCGGTGATCATCGCGGCCCGGCGCACGGCAATCCGCCGCGCGAAAGGCGCGCTGAAAGACCTGCGTGCCCACCAGCTGCTGGCACCGGTCCTGGCGCAACTGCTCGCTGAGAGCAACGTTCCGGCCGAAGCCATCACGGACGTGGTGATTGGCAATGCTGTGGGTGGCGGCGGTAATGTTGCCCGCCTTTCCCTGTTGGACGCCGGGCTTCCGGTCAGCGTGCCGGGCCTGACCGTGGACCGGCAATGCGGTTCAGGACTGGATGCCATTGCCCTGGCAGCCCGGCTGGTGGCCGCCGGCGGCAGCCCGATCTATCTCGCCGGGGGAGTGGAAAGCATCAGCACCGCCCCGTTGCGCGCCCACCGGAACGACGACGGCGAACCTGACTTTTTCCCCCGCGCGCAGTTTGTGCCGCACAGCTTTGGGGACCCTGACATGGGTGTGGCCGCCGAGAACGTGGCAGCCCGCTTTGAGATCAGCAGGGACCGGCAGGACGCCTTTTCGCTCGGAAGCCACCAACGTGCCGTCGCGGCGGGCAAAGCCGGATTGTTCGACGCCGAAATCACGCAGGTGGAAACCCCGGCGGGAAGCATCAGCGCCGACGACGGTCCGCGCCCTGGACTCAATTCCAACATCCTGGCACGGTTCCCGCCCGCCTTCGTCGAGGGTGGGACTGTCACCGCCGGGAACTCGTGCTTTGACGCGGATGCCGCGTCCGCCGTCGTGATTACTTCGCTGGAGAGGGCCCGCGAGCTGGGCGCGGCGGACGGACTGCTGGTCCTGGCGACGGACACCGCGGGCGTGGAGCCACGGCTGCTGGGCATCGGTGCCGCCGTTGCTGCCGAGCGCCTGCTGGCGGCCGCAGGTCAGTCCGTGGCCGGTGTGGGCCTGGTGGAATTCAATGAGGCCTTCGCGTCGCAGGCCCTCGCATGCCTGGATTACCTCGGAATTGAGCCGGAAAGGGTCAACCTGGACGGCGGTGCACTGGCCCTGGGTCACGCCTACGGCGCGTCAGGGGCTGTGCTGGTGACCCGGCTGCTGGCCCAGGCCCGGCGGGGCGGGGTCGACGGCGTCATGGCGCTGGCCCTGATCAGCATTGCCGGCGGCATGGGGACGGCTGCGCTGTTGCGTTACGAACGGATCGAGCGGCGACGACCCGACGCTTGAGAGCCGCCTTGGCACCGGGAAGTCACCTGTCGATGGGGCGAAGGTCAGTCAGTCCTCCGCCTCACCCAGACCCCGTGCGGCCAACGCTTCACCTGTTTGGCGCGCGAACGCCACGGTGGTGATGAAGACGGGCAGGACCAGCGCGCGCGGGTTCCGTTCCAGTCCCCGTGCCCGGGCGGAGTCGCGGACGTCCGCGAAGGCGCCGGCGATGTAGGGGATGCTTCGGAGCATGATCGCAATGGTCAAGGCGAAACGCTCCGGGTCGGCGCCGAAGCGGCGGAACGGCCTGGCCAGTGACACCACACCATCCAGCAGCCGCTGCATGGGGGTGGTCGCGGTCAGCAGGGACGCCGCAACAATGCAGACAAGGATGTTCAGGACGATCCGGGCCGCCGTGGGACCGCCGAGCTGCCACCACTGGAACAGGCCGATGACCGGCAGGACATACAGCAGCGGCCGGATGGCCCCGAAAAGCCTGCGCGGCCCGGCACCCGTGAGCAGGTAGAGTCCGCACATGGCCGCCAGGACCGCCGCCGATGCCAGCCAGTCGACAACCAGGAACGATGCCAGGCCGCATCCCACCACCAGCAGGAACTTCAGGCCAAGGGGCGTCCGGTGGATGACCGAATTTCCCGGTACGTAGTTGGCCAGCAGGAAACCGTGTCCCCTCACGGCGTCGCCAGTCCTTGAGTGGCCACTGCCCGGTAGGCGTCGACGGCTGCTGCCGGGCCGCCGTCGAATATCACCCTGCCCGCCTCAATGACCAGCACGCGGTCCATGTCCAACGCCAGGTCCAGGTCATGGGTGGACATGATGACCTGCTGGTCCAGTCCCGAGAGGGTGCGGCGCAGGAGCTCCCGGTTGCGCAGGTCCAGGAGGGTCGACGGTTCGTCCAGGACCAGCACAGACGGATTCACCGCGAGGACGGCAGCGAGGGCCATCAGCTGGCGCTCCCCGCCGGAAAGTTCGTAGATGCTCTGGTCTGCGAGGGGGAGCAGACCGAACCGGTCCAGTGAAGCCTCGGCAAGCCGACGGCGTTCCTGGCCGTTGCGGACGGAGCGCCGGAGCGACAGTTCAACGTCCTCGCGGCCTGTCGGCATCACGAGCTGCGAAAGGGGATCGGTGAAGACGAAGCCCACCTGGCGGCGCACCGCCCGGACGGCGCCGACAGTATCGGCGCCGTCCACCAGCACCGTGCCGGACGTGGGCTGGACCAGGCCGTTGATCATCCGCAGCAGGGTGGACTTGCCGGACCCGTTCGCGCCGATCACGCCGACTCGCTGCTCGGTCAGCTCAAGGCTGACGTCCTGGAGCAGGGTCTTGGGTTCGGGGTGGCTGTCGACGACGACGGCCACCGACGTGCCCCTGAAGGAGATGGTCGCCATGGCTGCTTAGCGCTTGATCCGCTTCGCCCGGCGTACCAGAACATCCGGAAATGCCCGGTGAAGTGCAACGGCGATCACAGCGGCGAGGATGTTCTTGATCACGTCGCCGGGGTAGAAGACGAGGTCCGCCAGGAACGCCTGGGCGAGCTCTGACTTGGTGTTGACGGCAATCCCGATGACACCGAGGGTGTGCACCACCACGATGCTGGTCACCGTGGCAGCGGCGAAGAACCACAGGGCGCGGGCCCGTGTGGTGCGCCGGATGACCACGACGGCGAGCCAGCCGACCACTGCGGCGGCGATCGGGAAAGCGATGATGTAACCGGCCGACGGGCCGGCCAGGATGCCCAGGCCGCTGCGCCCCTGGCTGAAGATGGGCAGGCCGGCAAGCCCCAGCAGTGTGTACAGGCCTACTGCGGCGAAACCCCGGGCCGGGCCCAGCATCAGGCCGGTGAGCATCACGGCGAGGGTCTGGAATGTAATGGGTATGCCGAACACGTTGGCCGCAATGCCGGGCACCAGCGCAGAGCCCACAACCAGGGCGGCGAACACGGCGATCAGGCCGAGGTCGGTCGCGTTCCAGCGGGAACGTTCACGGGAGGTGGTGCTGTTGACGTCGGTGTCAGTCTGGCTCATGGGGTGGTCCTGTCGTGGATGAACAAACGAAGCTTGGGGTGATCCTGACGTTACCGGCCCCCGTCGGGACCCATGTTGTAGAGGGTCTACTAAACGGGCGGCCAGGCATTGATTGCTCGATACAAAGGAGTGCGGCCATCGCGGCGGTTATTGGGCGGGGATAGGGCCGGTAGACTGGACGAGGCCGCTCTGTCCGGCCAATCTGCCCGCTTCTTCCAGAGGACATCTGTTGAGCTGTGGCGTTCCCTGTTGTGAAAGGCCTTACCTGCTGTGATTACTGTCCAGGATCTTGAACTGCGCGCCGGTGCCCGGCTCCTTATGGACCAGGTGAGTTTCCGCATCGACAAGGGAGACAAGATCGGGCTTGTGGGCCGCAACGGTGCAGGTAAGACCACCCTGACACGGGTTCTCGCCGGCGAAGGCCTGCCGGCCGCCGGAAAAGTGACGCGCACGGGTGAGATCGGATACCTTCCCCAGGATCCGCGCACCCCGGACATGGAGCAGCTCGCCCGTGACCGCATCCTGGCCGCCCGTGGCCTCGACATCGCCGTCGGAAAGCTCCGGCTGGCCCACGATGAGATGGCCAGCGAGGACGCAGATGTCCAGCGCAAGGCGATGAACCGTTACGACCGCCTGGAATCCGAATTCCTGGCTGCCGGCGGTTACGCAGCGGAAGCCGAAGCAGCCGCGATCTGCTCCAACCTTGCGCTGCCGGACCGCATCCTGAACCAGCCGCTCAAGACCCTCTCCGGTGGCCAGCGCCGCCGTGTTGAGCTGGCCCGGATCCTTTACTCGGACGCCGAGACCATGCTGCTCGATGAGCCCACGAACCACCTTGATGCCGACTCGATCGCCTGGCTTCGGGACTTCCTCAAGAACCACCAGGGCGGGCTGATTGTGATCAGCCACGATACCGAGCTCCTCGAAGCCACCGTCAACAAGGTCTTCCTGCTGGACGCCAACCGCGCCCAGATCGACTTCTACAACATGGACTGGAAGCGCTACCTGCTCCAGCGCGAAACCGACGAGCGCGCCCGCAAGCGTGAACGTGCCAACGCCGAGAAGAAGGCCCAGGTCCTGTTTGACCAGGCCAACAAGATGCGCGCCAAGGCCACCAAGGCCGTCGCCGCGCAGAACATGGCCAAGCGTGCCGAGCGCCTGCTCAGCGGCCTCGAAGCAGTCCGCGAGAACGACCGCGTGGCAGCCCTCCGGTTCCCGGACCCGTCGCCCTGCGGCAAGACCCCGCTCACCGCCGAGGGCCTCAGCAAGTCGTACGGCTCGCTGGAGATCTTCACGGACGTCGATCTCGCCATCGACCGCGGATCCAAGGTGGTCATCCTTGGCCTCAACGGCGCCGGCAAAACCACCCTCCTGCGGATGCTTGCCGGAGTGGACAAGCCGGACACCGGTGACGTTATTGCCGGGCACGGCCTCAAGGTCGGCTACTACGCCCAGGAGCACGACACCCTCGACGTGGACCGCACTGTCCTCGAAAACATGCGCTCCTCCGCTCCGGACATGCAGGATTCCGAAGTCCGCGGCATTCTCGGTTCTTTCCTGTTCTCCGGTGACGACGTCGACAAGCCTGCCGGCGTACTCTCCGGCGGCGAGAAGACCCGCCTGGCCCTGGCCACCATCGTGGCCTCCAGCGCCAACGTGCTCCTCCTCGATGAGCCCACCAACAACCTGGACCCGGCCAGCCGCGCCGAAATCCTCGGCGCGCTCAGGAACTACTCCGGCGCCGTCGTCCTGGTCAGCCACGACGAAGGGGCCGTCGAAGCCCTGAACCCTGAGCGCGTTGTCCTGCTGCCGGACGGTGTCGAGGACCTGTGGAACGAAGACTACCTGGACCTGATCACGCTGGCTTAGGCCTCGTACCGCTTGTTGGCTTGCGCCGACTCGGGGTCGCCTTCCGCTCCGCACCGCGCTCGAGTTGCCGCGTGCTCGCTCGTTCCTCGCTGAGACGCACGCTACGCAAATCCACCGCGTCGCTGCGCTGGCGGTCCCCGCACCCTGGGCAGAGCTAGCGGACGGTCAGTTCCTCTGCGTCCGTGATTCTGAGCAGGTCTTTGTAGGTGATGCTGAACATCGAGTTGTGGTCTCCGGCTCCTGCCCACAGGAGTTGGTGCGCTGCGAGGGACTTGTCCAGGAGCGTCCTGATCCTGTGGGGGTGGCCCAGGGGTGCCACTCCGCCCACTTCCTGGCCGGTGTGGTGCAGCACGAAAGTGGGGGTGGCCCGGCGAATCTTCCCGGTCCGCAAATGGGCGGCCACGAGTTCGGTGTCCACCTTTGCTGCGCCGCTCGCGAGGATCAGCAGCGGGGCACCATCAAGTTCGAACACCAGGCTGTTGGTGATGGCCGCAACGTCGCAACCCAGGGCGGCAGCCGCGGCAGCCGCCGTCGGGACTTTTGTGGTGAATACTTTTACGGTGTCCTGGACACCGGAAGCGGTCAGGGCGCGTTTCACATTGGCCACCGGTGCGGCCTTATCCGGACTGCCCACCGGTCAGTACCCCTGGGCGTCGAGGAGGGCGTCTTCCTCTTCTTCGGCTGTGGCGTGTTTCCGCTTGCGGGCAACCGGCGGACGACGGCGGGCCGCTGCGGCCGCAGAGTGAACGGCGCTGCCGGAACTGACCTCGTCCCCTTCTTCATCTTCGGCGTCGATCGCAGCGTTCCGCGCCTGCTGCCGTGCGGCGTAACCGAAACCGACGAACATCAGTACACCAAACGCAAACCACTGCAGCGAGTAGGACAGGTGCGTCCCTTCTTCCGTGGCCGGCTTCGGGAACGGGAACGGCATCTGGGCTGCGGCCGGCGTCTCGGAAGCGAGCTGCCCGTAGGCACCCGTGAGGACGGGATAGCCCAGTCCGGCCGCGTAGGTGGGCAGGTCGATGGACGCGAGCTGGCCCGCGGGGGCACCCCGGTCCAATTGGGGCTCACCGTGCTTGAGCCGGACGACGGCGATCACGGTGCCGTCAGGGGGCGCCGGAATTGAGTCCGGGCTGCCTGGGTTTTTGTTGCCGATGGGGAGCCAGCCCCGGTCAACCACGACGGTCTCGCCGGTCTCAAGGGTGAATGGGACAACCACTTCGTAGCCGGGCTGCCCGTTCAAGGGACGGTTGCGGACGATTCGTTGACCGGCGACGTCATAGCTTCCCCGGAGTTCAACCTGGGTCCATTCCTTGGCTGGGTCCAGTTCGGAGAACTCATCCCGGACCTGCTCGAAGGGGATCGGGGCAGCAGAGTAGTTGGTGACCACCCGGTTGATTTCTGCGAGGGTCTCGGCACGGCGGTCCATTTGCCAACGCCCGAGGAAAACGCAGGCGGCGGCGAAAATGGCGGCCAGCAGCAGGTAGGCGAGCCATTTGCTGGAAAACAGGAAACGGTACATTCAGCTGTCCTGCCCGCTGTTGATCCGGCCGGCTTCCTGGCCCCGGTCCATAGCCACAGTGTCCTTCCACAGGCCGCGGGTCTGGAGGTAATCTTCCAGCCAATCGCGGTGGTCGTCACAGGCAAGCCAGATCTTACGGCGCTCGGGAGTGTGGATCTTGGGATTGTTCCACAGCAACTGCCAGGACGCATCCGAGCGGCAGGCCTTCCGGGAGCAGGTGGCACCCATGACCGGCGCCGCACTGTCTGTTCCGCCGGCCAGATCGAAGATGTTCATGAAGCGCGCCGTTCCTGTCCGTATGTGGGTTCGTCGTCATCATCATCAACTATCAGTTCGCCCTGAAGCACCGTGGAGGCGGTGCTCTCCTGGGCAGGAGGCTCGGGTGTGCTTTCCAGTTCCGCGAGCGGGGCGGAGTCCAGGAGTGAATCGCTGTGGCCCTCTGCTTTATCGTTCCCGTTGGCAAGAACCACAGCGACCCAAGGGAGGAAAACCGCGCCGGCCACCATGAGGAGCTTGAACCAGCCGTCCACCACAAAGATCAGGATGAGGCAGACCATGCGGATGCCCATCGCCAGGGAGTACTGCATCATCCGGTGGCGCATGTCCTCCGAGTGGGCTGCGGATGCGTCCGTGATGCTGTGCACCCCGGAATCGCCGGAGAACCGTTCAGGATCTCCGGGCACGGAATGTCCCGCATGGTTTTCAAGGGTCACGGCTGTCTGATCACGCTCCAAGGCTTGCCTCAATTCTCTCACCATCGGCGGGCCCGCCCAAACGGAGGCTAAGATCGGAGGCAGTAAAAATCCCTTGCGTTTTCCATCGCGGTGCCACCTGCCGCAGAATCACGGAGCCCCTTATGCCTGAAGCAGCCCAGACCCCCCGCAGCGTCCTGATCACCGGAGGGAACCGGGGCATCGGGCTGGCCATCGCCGAGGCCTTCCTGGCCAACGGCGACAAGGTTGCCGTGACCTACCGCAGTGAATCCCGGTTGCCTGCCGGAATCCTCGGCGTCAAAGCCGATGTCACCGACGAAGCCTCGGTGGATGCGGCATTCACCGAGGTGGAGGCTGCCCACGGGCCGGTGGAGGTCCTGGTGGCCAACGCCGGGATCACCAAGGACATGCTCCTGCTGCGCATGCGCGAAGAAGACTTCACCTCCGTCATCGACACCAACCTCACAGGTGCCTTCCGGGTCATCAAGCGCGCTTCCAAGGGCATGATCAAGATGCGGAAGGGCCGTGTGGTGCTGATTTCGTCCGTCTCCGGACAGTACGGCGCACCCGGCCAGATCAACTACTCCGCATCCAAGGCCGGCCTGGTGGGCATCGCACGGTCACTGACCCGGGAACTCGGATCGCGCGGCATCACCGCCAACGTGGTGGCTCCTGGCTTCATCAACACTGACATGACGGCCGAACTTCCCGAGGCCACACAGAAGGACTACCTTGCCAGCATTCCGGCCAACCGGTTCGCCGAGGCTTCGGAAGTAGCGAACGTGGTCCGCTGGATCGCCAGCGACGAGGCAGGCTACATCTCCGGCGCCATCATCCCGGTGGACGGCGGCCTGGGCATGGGCCACTGACGGACCTTCCTCAGGAAGCGGCTTCGAACGCCTCCCGGAGCCACTCAATGACCTCGGCATCGACGTCGTCGGCGGTGGCAAGTTCCAGGTGGTGCATCCACACGCCGCGGGCCGGATGGACCACTTCCTTGAACCGGACCGATTCGATCCGCCGGGGCAGCGCGATGGAGAGGACAGCCGGCACCTCGGTTTTCAGGTGCTGGCGGGGATTCCAGACATAGGCGAAGCCGCGCCTGTTCCGGAACGCCACCTGGCTGGTGGTGGTGCGTTCCACCGCCGGGCCGGCACTGAGAATGGCGCTCCGGACAACCTGGCAGAGCTGAAGTCCCTCGCGCGAATTGCTGAACAGCTCTTCCGGGGTGGACGGGGTTCCGGCCCTGCCCGTCATGGCCCGGGCCTTGCCGGTTTTCGGCGGCTCGTCATGGGGCGAGCCTACGCCGCGGGGCGTCTACCGGATACCCGGAATCGGACAGGACACTAGCCGGACCGGGCTTCTTTGTGGGGGTCACACAAGCAAATTCGCGTACAGCGCTGGCATGATGGACTGCAGACCTAGAGGCTTTTAGACGTTTCGAACAAAAGGAGTACACATGGGACTGCTGGATAACAAGACCGCCATCGTCACCGGATCCTCACGGGGAATCGGCGCAGAAGTGGCCAAGAACCTCGCTGCCGAGGGTGCTGCCGTCGTGGTTAACTACCGCCAGAAGGCGCCGCGCGCCAACAAAGTCGTGGCAGGAATCGAAGCCGCGGGCGGCCGCGCCGTCGCTGTCGGTGCAGACCTCACCACCCAGGAAGGCGTCCAGGCCCTGGCCAGCGCCGCCATGGAGAACTTCGGTTCGCTGGACGTCCTGGTCCTCAATGCCTCCGGCGGCATGGAATCAGGCATGGCGGACGATTACGCGCTCAAGCTGAACCGTGACGCGCAGGTCAACATGCTCAACGCAGCAGTGCCGCTGATGAAGGAGGGCTCCCGCGTGGTCTTCGTGACCAGCCACCAGGCTCACTTCATCAACTCCGTGCCCACCATGCCCGAGTACGAGCCTGTGGCCCGCAGCAAGCGCGCCGGCGAGGACGCCCTGCGTGAGCTCCTGCCGAACCTCGCCGAAAAGGGCATCTCCCTGGTGGTTGTGTCCGGCGACATGATCGAAGGAACTGTAACGGCAACGCTGCTGGACCGGTCAAACCCGGGCGCCATCGAGGCCCGCCGCGCCGAGGCAGGCAAGCTCTACTCCGTGGAGGAGTTCGCTGAGGTAGTGGCCGGTATGGCCACCGCCGACGTCGAGTCCGGCCACACCGAGTACGCCGGCGGCTCGGACTACTTCGGCAAGAGCGCCCAGTAACTCTTCCGTCAACAAGGAAGGCACTCCACGGTGAACATCACCGTGGAGTGCCTTCCCTGCGTTAACGCGGCCCACCCGCGCGGCGAGTGGGTTCAGACGCCCGCGATGTGCCGCACTGCATCAAGGTAGGGCATGTTGATGGCCGAGTCCGCGACCGCCCGGACCGCGGGCTTTGCGTTGAACGCCACCCCGATCCCGGCAGCGCTGAGCATGTCCAGATCGTTGGCGCCGTCGCCCACGGCAATGGTGTGTTCCATCGGGATTCCTTCGGCCGCGGCCCACTCGCGGAGGTACTTTTCCTTGGCGGCACGGTCAATGACGTCGCCGAGCACTTTGCCGGTGAGGGCGCCGTCCACGATCTCCAGTTCGTTGGCAATCCAGTAATCCAGGCCCAGGCTCTCGGCGATCGGCTGCAGGATCTGGTTGAACCCGCCCGACACCACGGCAACAGCATGGCCTGCGGCCTTGAACGCTGCCACCAGTTCGGCAGCGCCTTCGCTGAGTTTGACCTCGGCCCGCACGGAATCGACGACGTCGGCCGGCAGCCCGGCGAGGACCGCCACCCGGGCGTGCAGGCTCTGGGCGAAGTCCAGTTCCCCGCGCATGGCGGCTTCAGTGACAGCGGCAACCTCTTCCCGCTTGCCCGCGTATGCGGCCAGGAGTTCGATGACTTCCTGCTGGATCAGCGTTGAGTCGACGTCCATGATCAGGAACTTGCGGGTTGCCTTCCGCAATCCGGCGGGGACAATCGCCGTGTCGATTCCGTCCTGCCGGTGCTGGGCTACGGTGTGCCGCAGTGCAGGGATGCCGGCGGCCGACGTGTCCGGCAGGGCCAGGTCCGCGGTGTGGACGTCGTAACGGCCGTCTCCGGCCTGGGTTTCTGCCTGAAGGGCTGCGCCGTGTCCGGTGAGGAGGGACCGCAGCTGTTCGAGCTCTGCGGGGATCAGTTTGAGGCCATAGCTGACCGCAGTCACGTTCGAAGTCATGGCTGCAATCTTAGCCAGCGGGGGAGTGCCGCCGGAATTCGTCCATCTGCAGGAAACGCACCGGAGGCGCCCTGGAGGGGCAGAAAGGTGTATCAGTTATCAGTCGGCCCCCGTTTTGTCCTAGTGTCTACTCCTATGAGTGATGTTCTTGAATTGGCCGCCGTCAGCGTTGTCCGTGGGGCAAAAACGCTCCTGAACAAGGTGGATTGGCAGGTCAAGGAAGGCGAGCGTTGGGTAATCCTCGGTCCCAACGGCGCGGGCAAGACCACTCTCCTGCAGATTGCTGCTGCCCGGCTGCATCCCACCAGCGGCATGGCCGGCATCCTGGAGGAAATCCTCGGCGCGGTGGACGTGTTTGAACTCCGTCCCCGCATCGGACTCTCCTCAGCTGCCCTGGCGAACCAGATTCCGGAGCACGAGAAAGTCCTGAACGTTGTGGTCACTGCCGCCTATGGCGTGACCGGCCGCTGGCGTGAGGGCTACGAGAAGGCGGACGAACGCCGGGCCTTCACACTCCTTAACGAATGGGGCATGGGACCACTGCTCAACCGGCCCTTTGCCTCGCTCTCGGAGGGGGAACGCAAGCGGGTGCAGATTGCCAGGGCCCTGATGACTGATCCGGAACTCCTCCTGCTGGACGAGCCGGGCGCCGGCCTGGACCTGGGCGGCCGCGAGGACCTGGTCCACCGCCTCAGCGAGCTCGCCCGGGACGAAGCCGCCCCGGCCATTGTGCTGGTCACCCACCACCTCGAAGAAGTGCCGCCGGGCTTCACCCACGCCATGTTGCTGCGGGAGGCAAACGTTGTGGCTGCAGGACCCATCGATGAGGTCCTGACGGCCGCAAACCTGAGCGAGACGTTCGGGCTTGACCTTGATGTCACGGTAAACGCCGGCAGGTACACCGCCGCCGCGCGCCGCTAGAGCGCCACCCCGAACCATTACCTTGGATCTTCTCGGCAGTATCTTTGTGCTCTTCGCCGGCCTGTGGGCCGGAACCATCAACGCCGTCGTCGGCTCCGGCACCCTCGTTACCTTCCCTGTCCTCCTCGCGCTCGGCCTCACACCCGTCGTCGCCACCATGAGTAACGCCATGGGCCTGGTGGCCGGCGGCGCCTCGGGGGCCTGGGGCTACCGGCGGGAACTTAAGGGCAGGGGCAGGCAGCTGCTCAGGCTCCTGCCGGCGTCGCTCCTGGGCGGCATCACCGGCGCATTCCTGCTGCTGAACCTGCCGGAGACGGTGTTCCACTTCGTCGCTCCGGTCCTGCTGGTCCTGGCGCTGCTGATGGTGGTGTTCCAGCCGCGGCTGCAGGCGTGGGTCCGCGACCGCGAAGCGAATCCAGAGCACGCAGTGCGTGACAAAAGGCATGGCGTCCTGCTGCTGGTACTGGTTTACCTTGCCGGGATCTACGGGGGCTACTTCGTGGCTGCCCAGGGAATCCTGCTGGTGGGCATCCTGGGCATTTTCCTGACGGGCACCATCCAGAACGCCAACGCCATGAAGAACATCCTGGTTCTGGGCGTGAATCTCGTAGCAGCCTTCTCGTACCTGCTCTTCGCGTTCGACCGGATCAACTGGCTGGTGGTGCTCCTGATCGCCGTCAGCTCAACCGTAGGCGGACTCCTGGGTGCGAAGGTGGGGCGGCGGCTGTCCCCGCCGGTGCTGCGCACCGTCATCTTTATTCTGGGACTGGTGGCGCTGGGCTTTATGATCGCCAACCTGCTGGAATAATCTGCCCGTGACAATCCACTACCTCGAATCCGCCGCGGACCCGCGCGTCTCCGACTACACCCAGCTGACCGATGTGCATCTGCGCAAGCTGCGGGAACCGGCGGAGGGCATGTACATCGCTGAGTCCTCCCGCGTGCTGCGCCGTGCACTGGCGGCCGGACACCAGCCGCGATCCTTCTTCCTCGCGGAAAAATGGCTGGCAGACCTGCAGGATGTCCTGGCCGCCTATCCGGACGTCCCGGCGTTCATCGGAACAGCCGCCCTGCTGGAGGAGATCACCGGATTCCACCTCCACCGCGGGGCAATGGCAGCCATGCAGCGGCCCGCTCCACTGCCCCTGGACGAGCTTCTGGCAGGTGCCCGCAGGGTGGCGGTCCTGGAGGACATTGTGGATCACACCAATGTGGGCGCGATTTTCCGCTCGGCCGCTGCCCTGGACATTGATGCCGTGCTGATCTCGCCGCGCTGCGGTGATCCGCTGTACCGCCGCAGCGTCCGCGTCAGCATGGGAACGGTATTCCAGGTTCCCTGGGCGAGGCTGGAAAGCTGGCCGCAGGACCTGTCAGTGCTCCAGGGTCAGGGCTTCACTGTGGCGGCGCTGGAACTGACCGGGGACGCCGTTAACGTCGATGAACTCGCCGCCCGGAATCCTGGCAAACTCGCCCTGGTGCTTGGCACCGAAGGTGCCGGCATGAGCGCCGCGACGCTCGCCGCCGTCGACCTGGCCGTCAAGATCCCCATGCGCGCCGGCGTCGACTCCCTCAATGTGGCAGCCGCCTCTGCAGTGGCGTTCTGGGAGCTCCGGCCGCGTGGTTCGCAGGGTTCACGTTGATCGGCTATTATTAACAGCTGGCTCTACTGCGCCTTCTGCAGCGGCCATCCCATTCATACCTGGCAGCTGGCAAAATCCAGTTGTGCGAACAAAGGTCCAATTATGAAGTCTGATACACACCCGAAGTACGAAGCTGTTGTTTTCAACGACCTGGCTTCCGGCGTCAAGTTCCTGACCAAGTCCACCGTGTCTTCGAAGAAGACCATCGAGTGGGAAGACGGAAACACCTACCCGGTCATTGACGTCGAAATCTCCTCCGAGTCCCACCCGTTCTACACGGGCAAGCAGCGCATCATGGACTCTGCAGGCCGCGTCGAGCGCTTCAACGCTCGCTTCAAGGGCTTCGGCGGCAAGAAGTAATTCACTTCACCCCCTGGTTCTTTGGAAAGCCCGCACCGGCAACGGTGCGGGCTTTTTGCGTGTTGCGGACATTTCCGCACCCTCCGCAAAGTGCGGCAGGATGGAACGCATGACTGACACGCCACACACGGATGAAGAGCGCACCGCCGCACGCCTGCATGGCGAGTACAAGGTCCCGGGCGGCAAGCTCGTGGTGGTTGACCTCGGCGTCGAGGATGGTGTGCTCGTGGACGTGTCGGTCAGCGGGGACTTCTTCCTGGAACCGGACGAGGCGCTCCTGGACATCAACCGTGCGCTCACCGGACTTCCGGAAACCACGACGGCGGCGGATCTCTCGGCGGTCGTGACCGCCTCGCTCCCTCCCGGCGCTGCCCTGTTCGGCTTTTCGGCCGACGCCATCGCCGTGACGGTGCGGCGCGCCCTCGCCAAGGCGACAACCTGGGCGGACCATCACTGGAACATCATCGCGCCCGCGGTGCTGCCCACAGCCGTCAACGTGGCTCTGGATGAGGTCCTCACCGAAGAGGTGGGAGCAGGCCGCCGCAACCCGACGCTGCGGTTCTGGGACTGGGAGGAACCGTCAGTGGTGATCGGCAGCTTCCAGTCCGTCCGTAATGAGGTCGATCCCGACGGCGTTGCCCGGCACGGCATCAGTGTGGTCCGCCGGATCAGCGGCGGGGGAGCGATGTTCATGGAGGCCGGCAACTGCATCACCTACTCGCTCTACCTGCCGCAGACGCTGGTGGACGGGATCAGTTTCGCGGACTCCTACGCCTTCCTGGATGCGTGGGTGATGGCCGCGCTGGAGAAACTCGGGATCACTGCCTTCTATGTTCCCCTCAACGACATCGCCACGGACCAGGGCAAGATCGGCGGCGCCGCGCAGAAGCGCCTGGCCAACGGAGGCATGTTGCACCACGTCACCATGAGCTACGACATCGACGCCGACAAGATGGTAGAAGTGCTCCGCATCGGCAAGGAGAAGCTCTCGGACAAAGGGACCCGCAGCGCCAAGAAGCGCGTCGATCCCCTCCGCCGGCAAACAGGGCTCGCCCGCACGGAGATCATCGCGGCCATGATGGAGGTCTTCACCGAACGGTACGCCGCCACCCCATCCGAACTGACCAGCGAAGAGTTGGGGGAAGCCCGCCGCCGCGTCGGAGCCAAGTTCGGCACCCGGGAGTGGCTCAACCGGATCCCGTAGCGGGCGGGTTCACTGCCGGGCTTGGGCCTTGAGTTCGCGCAGCAGGTGGCTGCGCTGCTCTACGACGATCCGCCGAAGGGCCGCGGGCGCGTCAGCGTTGGGAGCGAGCCACCCGTCAGTTCGGAGCACCACCGGCTGCTGCTCAGGCCGCATACCGGCTGAAAGGTCCTGGGCGTGCGGATACAGTCCTTGGACAATCCGGCTCGAGATCTCGATGCTCCGGTTGTCCCAGATGTCGCGGAGGCAGTCGAAGTACGGCTCAACGTAGGGTTCCAGGAGCCCGGCGGGTGCCGTTGTGAAGCCGGCGATCGTGGCGCTGAGGATCTGGTTCGAAAGCCCCGTCCCTAGTACCGCTGCTTCCCACACGGCAGCCTTCACGTCGGCGTCCGGACGGGCGGCAGCAGCGGTCGCATGCCCGGCCTTGCCGGAGGCCGTCCTGTCGCGTTCCAATTCGGCATCCAGCTCCGCGGGGGTTGCCTGGCCGTTGGCCGCCAGCGCATGCCAGAGGGTCCAGCGCAGTTCCGCATCCACCGCCAGGCCCGCAACCTGTTCCGTGCCGTCCAGGAGTCCCTTGAGCCGGGGGAGGAGCGCGGCGTCCTGACGGCTGACAGATGCCAGCGTCCGCGCCCACGCAAGCTGGTGGTCCGAGCCCGGCGCCGCCGAGTGCAACTGCGCGTCCACAGCAGCCAGGAAGCCACTACGCACGGTGTCCCGCTGGGCCGTGGGCGTGAAGCGTTCGATGGCGGTGCCGGCGTTTTCGAGGATGTTCAGCAGCACGCCGATCCCGGTCTCGGCCGGTCCGAAGGACTGGACGGCGTCCACGTATCGTGCCGCCGGGCTTTCGGCATCCCGGGCGGAGTTCCAGAGGGCGGTCCAGACCAGCGCCCGGGCCATGGGATCGGTGATCCGGTCCAACGATTCCAGCGCTGTCGCCTCGGACGCCGGATCCAGCCGGGCCTTGGCGTAGGTAAGGTCGTCGTCATTCAGCAGCAGGAGGGCCGGCCGGGGCTGGCCGGTGAGCCCGGCCAGGGGTGTCCGTGCACCGGTGACGTCGGTTTCCACGCTTCCGGTCCGGACCAGGGCACCGTGTGGATTGAAGTTGTACAGGCCTACGCGCAGCCTGTGCGGCCGCAGCTCCTCACGTCCCGTGACGGGGTCCACAGCCTCCTGGACTATGGCCACGGCGCCGAGGACGCCGTCGTGCGTGTCCGCTTCCACGGACAGCGTGGAGATTCCCGAGGTCTGCAGCCAGGGTGCAGCCCAGGCGGCGAGGTCGCGGCCGGAAGCCGCGCTGAGGGCCTTCAGGAGGTCCGCGAGGGTGGTGTTGCCGTAGGCGTGGTCCCGGAAGTACTCGCGGGAGCCGGCGATGAACGCTTCGAAACCCACATAGGCCACCAGCTGTTTGAGCACGGCGGCACCCTTGGCATAGGTGATGCCGTCAAAGTTCTGCTTCGCGGCCTCAAGGTCGGGGACGTCGGCGACTATGGGGTGGGTGGTCGGCAGCTGGTCCTGGACGTAGGCCCAGGCCTTGCGCTTGTTCGCGAAATTCACCCAGGCGGTCTCCCAGTCCGTGGCGCGGTCAACGCCCAGGGTGCCCATGTAGTCGGCAAACGATTCCTTGAGCCACAGATCGTCCCACCACTGCATGGTGACGAGGTCGCCAAACCACATGTGGGCCATCTCGTGCATGAGGGTGTTCGCGCGTCCCTGGTACTGCGAGTCGGTGGCCCGGGAGGTGAACACGTAGCTTTCGGTGAAAGTGACCAGGCCAGGGTTTTCCATCGCACCAAGGTTGTATTCGGGCACGAACGCCTGATCGTACTTGCCCCACGGGTAGGGGAAGTCGAAAAGGCGGTTGAAGAAGTCCAGCCCGCTCCTGGTGAGGCGGAACAGCTCGGCAGGGTCGAAGGACTCCGCCATGGAGGCCCGGCAATAGAGCGCCAGCGGCACCTCCAGCGCTGTGCCGTCGTCGAGCGTTCCGCTCCAGTGATCCTGGGCCTTGAAGTAGGGTCCGGCCAGTACGGTAGTGATGTACGTGGACATGGGCCGGGTGGGGGCGAAGTCCCAGCGGCTCGTGGCGGGGTCGCTGGTCAGCTGCGTCCGGGCGGCCTCAACCCCGTTGGACGCCACCTCCCAGTCCGACGGCGCCATGACATGGAAGGTGAACTCGGCTTTGAGGTCGGGCTGCTCGAAGTTCGCGAACACCCGCCGCGCATCGGCGGGCTCGTACTGCGTGTACAGGTAGCACCGTCCATCGGCCGGGTCCACGAAACGGTGCATGCCCTCGCCGGAACGGCTGTAGAGCGCGGTCCCTGTGACGGTGACCTGGTTCTCTGCCTCCAGGTTGTCCAGCCGGATCCGGGAACCGTCCACCACGTCGGCCACCGGCAGGCCCTTGCCGTTCAGGAACACGCTGTGCACGTCGCCGGCAATGAAGTCCAGGAACGTGGACGTTCCCGGTCCGGTCCTGGCGGCGGAGAAGTTGATGACACTGCGGCTGGTGTAGCCGGCCACGCCGGGATCCGCAGCCTGGCGCACGTCCAGGGACACATCGTAGCTGTGGGTGGTGATCAGGGCTGAACGGTGAGCAGCTTCACTTCGCTGCAGATTCTCATGTGACACTCCGCTATCTAATCACGCGCCGCCGCGGGCCGTTCACGGCCCGTGATTCGCCACCGGCAGGCAGGCCTTACGCGGTCATCAGCAGCGCCGCTGCCAGGCCAAGCAGCGCGATCAGGAGCCACGCCGCCAGCGCAGCGGAGAGGGCGCGGGCGCCGGTGTGCAGCAGGGTACGGACCCGCACTGCGGACCCCAGTCCGAACAGCGCCGCTCCCAGAAAAATGTCCTGAAACCCGGTGCCCGTATCGAGCCATGCCTCTGACAGCCAGCCCGTGGACCTCAGCACCACCATGCCCACAAACCCGAGGACGAACAGGGGCACCACCGGAGGAAGGGACTGCTGCCCGGAACTGTTGGCACGGTGGTGCAGGCCCGCGACGGCCACCACCGGTGCCAGCAGCAGGACACGCGTGAGCTTGACGACGACGGCGAGTCCCAGCGCCGCGGTGCCGGCAGTTTGTGCGGTGGCCACCACCTGGCCGACGTCGTGAACGGACGCTCCGGTCCAGGCGCCGAACGTGAGCGGGTCCAGGCGCAGCGGCTGCATGAGCAACGGCAGCAGCCCGATCGCCAGCGTGCCGCACAGCGTCACCAGCGCCACCGGCAGCACGGTGTCGGCATGCTTGATGCGGCGCACTGCCGCCATGGCACCGATGGCGGACGCCCCGCAGATCGAAAAGCCGGTAGCCACCAGGAGGGCGGTGTCCCGGGGCAGCCGGAAAAGCCGCACCAGGAGATATGTTCCGCCGAAGCTCGACAAGACAACCCCGCAGATGAGCAGCATGGCCGGCCATCCCAGGCCAAGAATGTCCTGGATGCTCACCTTAAGGCCCAGCAGGACAATGCCGGCCCGCATGAAGTGCTTTCCAGCGAAGTCGAGGCCGGGCCGCGCCCGCCCGGCAATCCACACCGCTGTGCCGGGCAGGTTTGCGACGAGCAGGCCAAGGGCAACCGCAACGGTCATCGCGGGCAGCGCGGGGACCAGGGTATGCACAGCGAAGGCCACGGCCAGGGCGGGAGCGGCAGTGACCAGGCCCGGCAGCAGCCTGCTGCGGCTCATCTCGGGCATTGATCCACCTTGGGCACTCACCTACTTTGCCGGATGGGTCCGGGATTCGACGAACCGGCGACGCCGCTACAACACGCCACAATGGATGACGGTAATGATTTCGAAACAAAAAGATGGTTGGCTAAAGGGATGTCAGACCTATTCCAGGATTACTCGGTAGCCGCCGTGCGCACCGGTGCCTACGACGAGATGTTCACCCCCGGCCAGGAGGCCCGCGACTCCTACGCGGAGGTGGCGGACGCGCTCGGCAAGCTCTCCCTTGCGGACGTCAGCGCACGGGCGGACTCGATGGCCCGGACCTTCCTGGACCGTGGTGTGACTTTCGACTTCGCGGGGGAGGAGCGGCCGTTCCCGCTGGACATTGTTCCCCGCGTCATCCCTGCTGATGAGTGGACCGTGCTGGAAAAAGGCGTGGCACAGCGGGTGCGGGCCCTTGAGGCCTTCCTGAACGATGTCTACGACAAGATGGCAGTGGTAACGGACGGCGTCATTCCACGCCAACTGGTGACCACCAGCGCCCACTTCCACCGCCAGGTGCACGGCTTCGAGCCCGCCGGCGGTGTCCGGGTCCACATTTCCGGCATCGATGTTGTCCGCGACGCCGCCGGAACCTTCCGCGTGCTGGAGGACAACGTCCGGGTTCCCTCCGGCGTCAGCTACGTCCTGGAAAACCGCAGGGCAATGGCCAAAGGCCTGCCCGAAGCGTTCGGCCAGCAGCTGATCAGGCCGGTTGAGGAATACCCCCGCCGGCTGCTGTCTGCCCTGCGCAAAACGGCGCCCGCCGGCGTCGATGATCCCACCGTGGTGGTACTGACCCCTGGCGTCTTCAACAGCGCCTACTTCGAACACACCCTGCTGGCCGGCCTGATGGGCGTGGAGCTGGTTGAAGGCCGCGACCTCATTTGCCGCGGCAACCGCGTCTACATGCGCACCACGGCCGGCGAACAGCGCGTGGACGTGATCTACAAACGGATCGACGACGAATTCCTGGATCCCCTGCAGTTCCGCTCCGATTCGATGCTCGGCTGCCCCGGCCTGGTCAACGCTGCGCGTGCCGGCGGCGTGACCATCGCCAACGCCGTGGGCAACGGCGTAGCCGACGACAAACTCGTTTACAGCTACGTCCCGGACCTGATCCGGTACTACCTCAACGAGGAACCCGTCATTGCGAACGTGGACACCTTCCGGCTTGAAGAGAAGGAAGCCCGGGAGTACGTCCTGGACAACCTCGCCGAACTGGTGGTCAAGCCCGTGGACGGCTCCGGCGGCAAGGGCCTGGTCATCGGGCCGGATGCATCCAAGGACGAACTCGAAGCATTGCGCCAGCGGGTGGTGGCAGACCCCCGCGGCTGGATCGCCCAGCCGGTGCTGCAGTTGTCCACCGTGCCTACCCTGGGCGGGGACAAGTTCGGCCCGCGGCACGTGGACCTTCGCCCCTTTGCCGTGAACGACGGCGACGATGTCTGGGTCCTGCCCGGCGGCCTGACCCGGGTGGCGCTGAAGGAAGGTTCCCTGATCGTCAACTCCAGCCAGGGCGGCGGCTCGAAGGACACCTGGGTCCTGGCGGACTCGCCGCAGGTGCCGGTGGAAACGCTTCCGCGTCCCACCATCTCCATTCGTGAACGGGTCTCCGTGTGGCCCGTTGAGAGCAACTGGCGCGACCGCCAGTCGGAGCAGCAGCAGTGAGGCCGGCGCACGAACCGGCACCATCAGTAACGGGTACATTCCCACAGATTTCGGACGCGCAGGAGGTAACCGCGAATGCTTAGCCGTATTGCTGAGTCCCTTTTTTGGATCGGACGGTATGTGGAGCGTGCGGACGGCACTGCACGCATCCTGGACGTGCACCTGGAACGCCTCAACCACCTGCCGATGGAAGAACGCCGGCGGGTGGCGCAGGAACTCCTCGCCGTTATGGGCGCCCGGCCGGAAAGCGAGGACTTCGGCCTGCCCGAACTCCTTCACGCCCTGGCGTACGACAAAACCAGCGCCACGTCCATTGCAGGCTCCCTTGGCGCTGCCCGCGAGAACGCCCGCCGTGCCCGTGAGACGGTCTCCTCAGGATTGTGGGAAAGCCTCAACACCACCTACTACGGGCTGAGCCAGCACCGCAAGGACGTTGTGGGGACCTACCGTTTCTGCAACTGGACGCTGGAACGGACCGCCATGGTGAGCGGCCTGGCAGACACCACCGTGAGCCACGACGAAAGCTGGCTGTTCCTGGTCCTTGGCCGTTCCCTGGAGCGCGCGGACATGACAGCGCGTATGCTCTCCACCCGGGATGTCCTCTCTGCAGGCATGTCCTGGGTCAACATGCTGCGCTGCGCGGGGGCCTACGAGTCCTTCCTGCGGACCCGGCGGGCTGCCTTCGGTGACCAGCACGCCGCCGAGTTCCTCCTCCTGGACCGGTTGTTCCCCCGTTCCATCGTTTACGCCCTGCGTGACGCTGATGAATGCCTCGCCAAGCTGGACCCGTCGGCGCAGCGCGTTGGTTTCATCAACGACGCCCGCCGGATCGTCGGCCAGGCCAGGACCTTCCTCGAGTTCCACCGGACCGACGACCTGATGTCCGAACTGCCCGAGCACATGGAACGCGTGCAGAAGGCCGTAGCCCAGGCCTCGGACGCCATTTCCCGTAAATACTTCAATCAGGCCGACGAACTTGCCTGGGTGGGAGAAGTTTCATGACCCGGCTGAGCATCGTCCATACGACGGCCTACAAGTACAACAAGCGCGTCACGCTCTCCTACAACGAAGCCCGCATGACGCCGCTGACAGATCCCCACCAGGTGGTCCTCGAATCAGTGCTCAAGGTCTCGCCAACGCAGGCGGCCGTGAGCAGCTACCGGGACTACTGGGGCACCAGGGTCACGGCGTTCGACATGCAGATGCCCCACGATCACCTCGAAGTCATCTCCAACATCACCGTCGAAGTGCACCGGGCTGAAAAGATCCCTGCTGACTCCGACATCGCCGGCTGGGACGTCCTGGCTTCCGCGGAGACCCTGAACACCTACAGCGACTGGTTGCCGCAGTCCCAGCTCAGCCGCCCGGGGGACGAGGTCCTGGGCATCATTCCCGGGGTGGTGGAGGGCAAGAACCCGTATGAGGCTGCCATGGCTGTCTTTGAGTGGATGCGCGGCGAGATGACCTACATGACAGGCTCCACGGCTGTCACTACCAACGCCGAAGAAGCCTGGGGCCAGCGGCAGGGTGTCTGCCAGGACCTTGCGCATCTGGCCATTGGCGCCCTGCGCAGCTGCGGCATTCCCGCCCGTTACGTTTCCGGTTACCTGCACCCGCGGTCGACGGCGGGGATCGGCGAGACAGTGGCCGGCCAGTCCCATGCGTGGCTGGAGTGGTGGGACGGAGACTGGCGGAGCTGGGATCCTACGAACCACAAGCCCGCAGGCGATTACCACGTCACCGTGGCCAAGGGCCGGGACTACCGGGACGTGCCGCCGTTGAAGGGCATCCTCTCCGGCGGCGGCGGATCGGCGCTGAGCGTCAGCGTGGAGATCACCCGCTTGGCCTGAGTCCTGCCCTGGCGGCACGTTCCCGGAGGGGTTACTCCGGGGATGCCTTCGCTGCTCCGCTGAGCTGCGTCCACCATGTCACAGGTGCGGTGACTTTGAACCGCCTGCCCGTCAGGGTGTCGGGGCTGATCCTCACAAAGACGTCCTTTTTCCCGGCTTGCCACGGGAACAGGAAGAGGGCTGCCGTGTCCAGGATCCGCTCCGTTCCCTTGACCACGGCTGCGGGTCCCTTCAGCACCACGCTCCAGGCAAGGCCGGTGACGGCGTCAACGCCGTCAGCCTCCACCGCCACCGGTGAGCCACCGGTGGCGCTGGCCAGCTTCGTTCCCTCAGCGGTACGGAAAACAAGCGTGCCGCCGTCGACGGTGTAGTTGATGGGGAAGATGTCCGGATGGCCGTCAACCACCACGGCCAGCCTGCCCACGGACACTGTCCGGAGCAGTTCCCAGCACTCGTGGTGTTCCAGCTTATGCACTTCGGAAATTGATTCGCTCATGCCGCTGAGCCTACGCTGTGGCGGCCGGGCACAACAGTTACCAGGGGCTGGGTTTGTAATCCTTGAGGAAGACGCCGTACTGGTCCTCGCCCTGTTCGCCCATGACGATCGGATCGTAAACCCGTGCGGCCCCGTCCACCAGGTCCAGGGGTGCATGGAAGCCCTCTTCCATCAGCCGGACCTTGGTGAAGTGCGGGCGTTCATCGGTGATCCAGCCCGTGTCCACGGCGGTCATCAGGATGCCGTCGGTGTCCAGCATTTCCTGCGCGCTGGTCCGGGTCATCATGTTTAGCGCGGCTTTGGCCATGTTGGTGTGAGGATGCCCGGGTCCCTTGTACGCGCGGGAGAACTGGCCTTCCATGGCCGAGACGTTCACGATGTACTTCCGGTGCGCCGTGGAGCGTTTCATCGCATCCCGGAGCCTGCTCACGAGCAGGAACGGAGCGGTAACGTTGCAGAGCTGGACTTCCAGCATTTCCAGCGGGTCCACCTCGTCCACCACCTGGGTCCAGCTGTTGATGCCCGCAAGGTCCGGGACCAGCCCGCCGGCGTCGATGGCCGTGCCCGAGGCAATGCGCTCCAGCGAAGCTGATCCGGTGGACAACGCCAGGGATGTGATGGCGTCGCCGGCCAGCACAGGGTGCTCAGTGACACTGCTGGCCAGGGCAAGCGGGTGTTTGTCGTGGGCGTGGCCGAACGTCACCAGCTCCGGACCGCCGTTGGCCGGTTCCAGGGCGGCCGGCAGTGGCTCGTCCTCGGCATCCACCAGCGGCTTGTAGGCGTTGCCGGAGCGGCGGACCGTCTGTGCGGCATTGTTGATGATGATATCCAACGGACCGGCGGCGTTGAGGGAATCCGTCAGTGCCATCACCTGCGATGGGTCGCGCAGGTCGATGCCCACAATGCGGAGCCGGTGCAGCCACTCGCCGCTGTCCTCCATGGCCGCGAACCTGCGCGCAGCATCCTTGGGGAACCTGGTGGTGATGGTGGTGTGTGCCCCGTCCCGGAGCAGGCGCAGGGCGATGTACATACCGATCTTGGCCCGCCCGCCGGTCAGCAGGGCACGCCTGCCGGACAGGTCCGTGCGGGCATCGCGCTTGCTGTGGCTGAAGGCCGCGCACTCAGGGCAGAGCTGGTGGTAGAAAGCGTCCACCTGGGTGTAGTGCTTCTTGCAGATGTAGCACGGACGCGAACGGATCAGATGCCCGGCCACCTTGCCCGTGGCTGACGTCTCCAGCTTGTTGCCGCGCGTTTCGTCGTCGATCCGGTCCGGGGCCGCAGTGGCCGTCTGGGCTATGACCGCACGGTCCGCTTCGGAAATAAGATCCCGCTTGGTGACTCGGCGGTGCCGCTTCACTGCTTTGAACATTTTGCCGGTGGCACGGCGCACCGAGACGTAGTCAGGGTCTTCCTCGTCATAGACGTGGATAGTGTTCAAAACCTTGAGGCAGGCCTGGATTTCCTCAGGCGTCAGATCGGTGGAGCTCATTGTACCGATTTTACAGCCTGCAAGGAGCCCGGACCGACGGCACCGGGCTCCCCTTGGACGCTACGCCTTGGTTGACTGGCCAGGGACTGTGACTCTGACGGCGGCGGCGTGAACCTCGGCGACCTTTTCCGCCGATTCCCTCAGCTCAGCCCATGTTTCAGTGGCCGCACGTACGGCGTCCGGCACAAGGATGAGGTTGGCAGCCGACAGCGCGCGCTCGGCCTCGTCAGGTTCGGGAACCATCTGCCCTTTCGACAGCACGGTAATGCCTGACTCGGTGACCTTAAAGCCGCGTGCGCGGTCAAGGTCAGCATCGAGGCCGATTGCGGCACCCGCCGGGACTTTGACGTTTTTGTCGATGATGGCTCGCTTTACGACGGCACCCTCACCGATGTTGACCTTGTCCATCAGCACGGAGTCGAGGACGCGGCTGGACCTGCCGACAAAGACGTCGTTGGAGAGCACCGAGCCCTCCACGATGCCACCGGAGATCACGCACCCGCTTGCCACGATGGAATCCAATGCCGAGCCGACCGTATTGCCCTCGCCGCGAACGAACTTAGCGGGCGGGGAGATACTTTGCCGCGTGTAGATGGGCCATTCCGAGTTGTACAGATTAAAGATCGGCACAGGCGAGATGAGGTCTATGTGCGCGTCGTAGAACGAGTCGATGGTACCCACATCGCGCCAGTAGGTCCGGTCACGCTCAGTCGATCCGGGGATCTCGTTGAGGGTGAAGTCGTAGACGCCGGCCTCACCCTGGTCCACGAAGTAGGGGATGATGTCCCCGCCCATGTCGTGCTTGGTATCGAGCCGCTCGGCGTCGACGTGCAGGGCAGCCACCAGGGCGTCGGCGTCGAAGACGTAGTTGCCCATCGAGGCGAGGAACTGGGTGGGATCCGCCGCGAGGCCGGGGGTCGTTGCCGGCTTCTCCACGAATGCGCCGATCTTCTGGGGATCGTTCTGGTCCACTTCGATCACGCCGAACTGGTCGGCCATGTGCAGCGGCTGGCGGACGGCCGCGACAGTGGCTTTGGCACCGCTGGCCACGTGCTGTTCCACCATCTGGGCGAAGTCCATGCGGTACACGTGGTCCGCGCCGACCACAACGACGATGTCAGGGTTGGCGTCATGAATCAGGTTCAGTGACTGGTAGATGGCGTTGGCGCTGCCAAGGAACCAGCTCTTGCCCACGCGCTGCTGTGCAGGGACGGAGGCGACGTAATTGCCGAGCTGGGTGGACATCCGCCAGGTCTCGGAGATGTGCCGGTCAAGGCTGTGCGACTTGTACTGCGTCAGCACCACGATCTGCAGATAGCGGGAATTCACCAGGTTGGAAAGGGCGAAGTCGATCAGGCGGTAGCTGCCCGCAAAGGGTACGGCTGGTTTGGCACGGTCTGCCGTCAGTGGCATTAGCCGGTTTCCCTCGCCGCCTGCGAGGACAATGGCCAGGACTTTTTTGTTCAACGGCATGGTGGTCGCTCCTGTACGCCTTCGTAACTCCCCAAACAGTCCGGCATGCCCGGACTCCTTCACACTAGAACAGTTAAGCCCGAAGGACTACCTTGGGTAGCGTGCGAATAGACATTGTGACTAAAGAGTTCCCGCCGGAGATCTATGGTGGCGCCGGAGTACACGTAGCCGAATTGAGCAGGGTGCTTAGTAAGCATGTTGACCTGCAGGTTCGTGCCTTCGGGGCTCCCCGCGACACCGACTACCACGGCGCCGGGGTGACCTCCTACGCCGTGCCCGAAGACCTCGGATCGGCCAATGCTGCCATCCAGACCCTCGGGGTGGACCTCCGGATCGTGCCGGACGTGGCCGGCGCGGACCTGGTCCATTCGCATACCTGGTACGCCAATATGGCCGGTCATCTGGCGTCCCTGCTCCATGGCATCCCGCATGTCCTGAGCGCCCACAGCCTTGAGCCGCTGCGTCCGTGGAAAGCAGAGCAGCTCGGCGGCGGTTACGCTGTCTCCTCGTGGGTCGAGAAGACAGCCTACGAGGCCGCGGCAGCCATCATCGCGGTCTCCGAGGGCATGCGCCAGGACATCCTGCGCAGCTACCCCGAGGTAGACCCGGCCAAGGTCCGTGTGGTGCATAACGGCATCGACGTCGACATGTGGCACCGCGACGAAAACGATGACGCCATCAAGGCGCTTGGCATTGATCCCGGCAAGCCCAGCGTGGTTTTCGTAGGACGCAACACGCGCCAGAAGGGTGTGCCGTATCTCCTGCGCGCCGCAGCAAAGCTGCCGGCGGATGTGCAGTTGGTGCTGTGCCTCGGCGCTGCCGACACGCCGGAACTGGCCGCAGAAACCGCGCGCCTGATCGAAGAGCTGCAGGCCCAGCGGACCGGCGTGGTCCTCATTGAACGGATGTTGCCGCGCAACGAACTCATCCAGGTCCTCAGCCACGCCACGGCATTTGCCTGCCCCTCCATCTACGAGCCGTTGGGCATCGTCAACCTGGAAGCCATGGCCTGCGGTGCTGCCGTGGTGGCGAGTGCCACCGGCGGCATCCCGGAGGTTGTTGAGCACGGCAAGACCGGCCTGCTGGTGGACATCGAGCAGGTCACCGACGGCACAGGCACGCCTTTGGATCCGGAGAAGTTCGTCACGGAATTCGCCGCTGCCCTGACAGAAGTGGTCTCGGACCCCGAGCGTGCACGGGAAATGGGCCAGGCCGGCCGGCGCCGCGCAGAGGAGCATTTCTCCTGGGAGTCCATCACTGAGACCACCCTCGAGGTGTACCGCTCAGTTTTGTCCTGATGCCCGGCACTGACATACGGTGCAACTGATGATGAACGGACGACGGCGCCGCTCCCCGCAGAAGGGGAGCGGCGCCGTCGTTCGCTACGCTGGGTCACTTCGGACGCAACGCGGGGTCACTCAATGCCCAAACCGGGCCGTCGGAGGGGCGTTAAGTGACCCCGCGTTGACCAATCAGCGGGGAGTGGGCCGTCAGTTTCCGCCAGCTCGTGCAGCTGACGAAGTTCGCGCGATCAGGACCTTCTCTTGCACCGGGGCGGTGCCGCTGGCGCGTTGTGCCCGGAAGTAAGCGCGCGCCTCGTCCTGCCGCGCCTGCTCAGCCCCGGTGGCGATCTCCGCGCGGACATGATCCTCGCCGTAGCCGAAGGCTTCCACCAGGTCCAGCGCATGCGGCCGGATCTTCACCAGCAGCCGGTTGATGTAGTCACCCACGGTGCGTGCCCGCTGCATGGAGAGCCTGCCGTTCATCAGGTACCACGCGAGGTTCTTTTCGATCAGCGAGAGGCCGAAGAGATCGCGAAGCCAGGTCAGGACCGTTTTCGTGCCGGGGTCGGTGATGTCGGCCAAGGCTTCGGTGAAGGCTTCCCACTGCAGAAGCTCGGCGTGGGCCTGGGCGGCGTCGATCAACTCATTCTGGTGCTGGTTGAAAAGGGCTGCACCCTTTTCCACCGGCAGCCTGTTGGCGCCCTTCAGCGCCGACCCGACGTCGGCCACCATGGTCTGGACCCGATCGGTGAGCAACGCGCGCTGGCCGGCCTCATCCCGCAGCGCAATAGCCGCCTTCTGCGCCAGTCCGGTATCGGCGACAAATTGCGCAACCTGGCGCAGGCCGGTGCGGTGGATGGCGGCGCCCGTGGCCTGCCCAACAACGTAGCGGGCCATAACGCCGAAATCGACGTTCCTGAATTCCTTGGCATAGTCGGCCAGGAGCCGCTTGGCCACAAGCTGGAGGAGCACCGTGTTGTCGCCCTCAAAGGTGACGTACACATCGAGGTCAGCACGGAGGGAGGCGAAACGGTTTTCGATCAGGAAGCCGGCGCCGCCACATGCTTCGCGGCACTCCTGCAGGGTGTCGAGGGCATGCCAGGTACTGAGCGGCTTGAGGGCCGCCGCGAGGGTCTCCAGATCCTGCCGGTCCGCGTCAGTGTCATGGGCGCCCGAGAACACTTCGTCATACTTCTGGAGCAGCTGCTCGTGCGCGAAGCCTGCCGCGTAGGTGGTGGCCAGGCGGGTGAGCAGGCGGCGCTGGTGGCGCTGGTAATCCAGGAGCACTTCCTCGTCGGTGTGGGACGAGGCGTTGAACTGACGGCGCTCGGCAGCGTAGCGGATGGCGGCCGTCAGGGCGATCTTCGATGCAGCAACTGCCGCACCGTCCAGTGACACGCGGCCCTGGACGAGCGTCCCCAACATGGTGAAGAACCGCCTGCCGGGGCTGGCGATGGGGGAGGTGTAGGAACCGTCGGCTCCCACGTCGCCGTAGCGGTTGAGCAGGTTTGTCCGGGGGATGCGGACGTTGTCGAAATGCAGCCGGCCGTTGTCGATGCCGTTGAGGCCGCCCTTGACGCCGTCGTCTTCACCGCCAATTCCCGGCAGGAACTGCTTGGTCTCCGGGTCACGCAGCTCCACGTAAAAGGCGTGGACGCCGTGGTTGACGTCCTTGGTCACCAGCTGGGCAAAGACAACTGCGCTGAGGCCATCGATGGCAGCGTTTCCGATGTAGTCCTTCCAGGCAGCACGGAACGGCGTGTGGATCACGAACTCCTGGGTGTCCGGGTCAAACGTTGCCGTGGTGGCGATGCTGGCGACATCGGAGCCGTGGCCGGTCTCGGTCATCGCAAAGCAGCCGGGGATCTCCAGGCTCATGATCCCGGGCAGCCACTTGGCATGGTGTTCGGCGGTCCCAAGGTGCATCACGGCTGAGCCGAAGAGCCCCCATTGGACGCCGGCCTTGATCTGCAGGGACGGATCTGCAGTGACCAATTCCTCGAATCCGGCCACATTGCCGCCGTGGTCATCCGCACCGCCCAGCTCCACCGGAAATGCCCGGTGCACGCCGTTGTTCTCGACGAGGTATTTCAGCTGGCCGAAAGCCCTGGCCCGGTGGTCGGTGTGGGTAAGGCCTTCGATTTTGTGCAGTTCCGGCTTGCCGGCCAGGGTTCGTGCCTGCCGGCGGGAAGCGGCCCACTTGCCGAGCAGCTGTTCGCCGAGGGCCGCAACGTCGACGGCGGGCTGGACGGCCGGCTGGACGGCGGGCCGCTGGCGGGCAGCTGAAATGCCCGCCGCGGGACCCTTGCCGGTGGGACGGTCAACTACTTCGGTCATGTCAATGTCCTTCGTTGGTTCTGACGGATGGTTCGATAAGTTCAGGGGCTATACCGACGCACAGCCAGGCTGTGATCTGCCGGGCCATGGCTTCCTGGTCGGGTTTCGATGCGGAGGCGGGAGTGCTGAGCCACTGTTCGCCGGCATTCCGGACCAGGCCGATGGCGGCAGTGGGCCAATAGCCGATCACGGCTTCCTTGCCGCCGCCCAGATGTGTCCGCATCGGTGCGGCGATCATCTCGGCAATGGATTCGAAGAAGTGCCCAAGTGCGCCGGAAATCGCGGCCGGGGCCGGGGAACTGCCCGCTTCGGCCGGGGCAGAGCGGGTGACGAAGCTGTAGACGTTGGGGCTGGTTTCAGCCATCTGGAGGTAGGCGGAAATCATGGCCAGCAGACCTTCACGCGGGGTCTGGGCGCTCTGGGCAGCTTCACCGATCTTGCGCTGCATCTGGCTCAGGACCACTTCACCGACGGCCTGCTGCAGGCCCGCTTTGTCGCCAAAATACCTGTAGAAGACCGACTTTGAGGTACCGGCGGCGGCTGCGATTTCCTCCATGGAAGCATCACTGCCCAAGGCGTGGACAGCCCGCCGGGCAGACTTGATGAGCTCCCTGCGGCGCTCCTCCCGGTGCGTCTGCCAGCGGGACGAACGGCCGTCGGCACTCGCGTCGGAAGCCGGCGTCGGTAGGTCTGCGGGGAGGTTGTTCACGATACCCAGCGTATCAGGTACGCTGGGTATCGGTAACCGCCGCAGATCAGAGGAGACACCCATGTCCGTCGAGGGACAGTCCACACCCGGACCCCAGGAATTCAGCAGCGCCGCAGCTTCCGGCAGCGGGTGGCCAGTCCGCCGGGCAGTGGTGGTGGGGGGTAACAGGATCCCGTTCGCCCGCACAGGGGGCGCCTACACAAAGTCTTCGAACCAGGACATGCTCACCGCCGCCCTGGACGGCCTGATTGCCAGGTTTGGGCTGCAGGATGAACGCATCGGCGAGGTAGCTGCCGGGGCGGTCCTCAAGCATTCCAGGGATTTCAACCTCACCCGCGAGGCTGTTCTCGGTTCCGCACTATCTGCTGAGACCCCCGCGTATGACGTGCAGCAGGCGTGCGCCACGGGCCTTGAGACGGTCCTCAGCCTGGCCAACAAGATCAAGCTGGGCCAGATCGATTCCGCGATCGCCGGCGGCGTGGACTCGGCCTCGGATGCGCCGATTGCGGTCAGCGAAGGTCTGCGCGAAGTTCTGCTGGATCTCAACCGGGCCAAGACCCTTCCGCAACGGCTGAAGGTGCTGAGCCGGCTCCGGCCCAAGGACATTGCCCCGGACGCGCCCAACACCGGGGAGCCCCGTACGGGCCTGTCCATGGGGGAGCACCAGGCGCTGACCACGGCCCAGTGGAATATCCCGCGTGAAGCCCAGGACGAGCTTGCCTTCAACAGCCACCGCAACCTTGCCGCTGCCTACGACGCCGGTTTCTTTGATGATCTCCTCACGCCCTACCGCGGGCTGTCCCGGGACTCGAACCTGAGGGCGGACACCACCCTGGAGAAACTGGCGACCCTTAAGCCCGTCTTTGGCAAGAGCCTGGGCGCCGAAGCCACCATGACGGCAGGCAACTCAACTCCGCTGACCGATGGGGCATCGACCGTGCTGCTGGCCTCGGAGGAATGGGCCGATGCCCACGACCTGCCCAAGCTCGCAGCCGTGGTGGACGGTGAAGCTGCGGCCGTGGATTTTGTCCACGGCAAGGACGGCCTCCTGATGGCTCCCGCGTTCGCCGTGCCGCGGTTGCTGGCGCGCAACGGGCTGACCCTGGCCGACTTCGACTTCTTCGAAATCCACGAAGCCTTCGCCGGGACGGTGCTGAGCACCCTGGCAGCCTGGGAGGACGAGGAATTCGGCCGCACCCGGCTGGGGCTGGACGGCGCCTTCGGCAGCATCGACCGCACCAGACTGAACGTCAACGGCTCCTCCCTCGCCGCGGGGCACCCGTTCGCAGCAACCGGCGGACGGATTGTCGCCTCGCTCGCCAAGATGCTCGAGGCCAAGGGCACGGTTGACGGACGGCCGGCACGCGGACTCATTTCCATCTGCGCGGCCGGCGGCCAGGGCGTCGTCGCAATTCTCGAAGCACTTTAGGGGGACCGGATGACGGACAAATACACCCAATTGGTGAACCAGGGGCTCGGGCGGAACGTCGCGAACAAGCTTGGCCTTCCCCAACCGGCAATCCTGCGCCGCTACCAGCCGGGACAGCCACTGATCACAGGTCCGGTTCTGGTCCAGGGAACCACTCCAGGCGCGGATACCCTCGCGGCCGCACTGCTCGCCTGGGACCTCGACGTCCGGAGGCATGCCGTTCCCCGCGAACGGCTGGGCGCCATCATCCTGGTCCTGGACGACGTCGCCCATCCAGGCGAACTGGAACGGCCCATCCTGTCGGTTGCCTCGTCGCTGCGCGACCTCGCCCCGAGCGGTCGTTTCCTGACGGTTTCCCGGCCCGTCACTGATGGTGTGACGCCCGCACGGGCAGCCGCGAGGCAAGGTGTTGACGGTTTCCTGCGTTCGCTGGCCATGGAGCTCAGGGCAGGGGCTACCGGTAACGGGATCCTGCTCGGAGATGCAGTGGAGACCACGAGCCCCAGCACCCTGGCAGCCGTTCGGTTCCTGCTCTCAGGCCGTTCCGCCTACGTGGACGGACAGTTCCTGACCGTCACTTCCCCTGATGGACAGTTGCCTGCTGACCTCGACAGACCCCTCGCAGGCAAGGTCGCCGTTGTCACCGGCGCCGCCCGGGGTATTGGTGCGGCCATTGCCCGCACGCTCCACCGCGACGGGGCCACCATGGTGCTGGTGGACATCCCCGCCGCCGGGGACCACCTCGCCGGTGTTGCCAATGAGCTTCACGGCACCGCCCTGCAACTGGACATCAGCCGCGAAGATGCCGGCCAGCGGATCATTGACCACGCAGTGCAGCGCCACGGCCGCTTGGACATCGTCATCCACAACGCCGGGATCACCAGGGACAAGCTGCTGGCGAACATGGACCACACCCGCTGGAGTTCTGTCATCAACGTCAACATTGCCGCCCAGCTCCGGATCAACGAAGCGCTCCTCGCCTCAGATCATTTCCGCAGCTCCCCGCGGATCGTCTCAGTGGCCTCCACCAGCGGAATTGCCGGTAACCGCGGGCAGACAAACTACGCAGCATCCAAGGCGGGAGTCATGGGCATGGTCCGGGCAGCTGCGCCATTGCTGGCCGAGCGGGGCGGAACCATTAACGCCGTGGCTCCAGGCTTCATCGAAACGGACATGACCGCCCGGGTCCCGTTGGTGCTCCGGGAGGCCGGCCGCCGGCTGAACTCGCTCCGCCAGGGTGGGCAGCCCGCAGACGTGGCCGAAGCCATCGCCTTCCTGGCCAGCGATGCCGCGGGCGGCATCAACGGCGGCGTGCTGCGCGTCTGCGGACAGTACATGGTGGGGGCATGAGCCTGGTCCAGCCTGTCATCCTTGGGGACATGCCGTCCCTGTCCAAGCTGTACGTCAACGCCGCCGCGCAGGCCGCCCGCCGGCGGGTGCTGGGGACCCACACCGGTTCGCGCCTGCCCGATAGCGGCCATGAGGTGAGGGGGGTCACGGCCGACGTCGGCAACCTCACCGCGTACCAGCACCTCATCGGACTGACCGCACGGGACACCCTGCCTGCCGGCTACCTTCATGCGCTGACATTCCCACTGGCCATCAGTGTGATGAACCGTGACGATTTTCCGCTGCCCATGCTCGGGATGATCCACCTCAGCAACCATGTGGAGCAACGCTCGCCAATCCTGTTCACCCAGCCGTTGGACATCGTCGCGTGGTCGGAAAACCTCAGGGGCCACCGGGCGGGGACGCAACTGGATATAGTTGCCGAAATCCGGGCGTCCGGTTCACCGGACATCCGCTGGGCCGGGCGGTCAACGTACCTGGCGAAGGGAGTCTTCCTGCCAGGGATTGACAAGCCGACCCCGCCCAATGGCGTCAAGGACTTCGCCCCGGGGGACCCGACGGCGATCTGGCACCTGGGTGTCGATACCGGCAGGGCCTATGCCGCCGTATCCGGGGACTTCAACCCGATCCACCTGAGCGTACTGTCGGCCAAGGCGCTGGGGATGAGGCGTTCCATAGCCCACGGCATGTATCTCGCCTCGCGCGCCCTCGCAGATGTCGGCCCGGCCAAGGGAGACGCCTTCAGCTGGGACGTCACCTTCGAGGCGCCGGTATTCCTTCCCGCGCGTGTTGCCTTGGATATCAGGACGGAGCAGGGGCCTGGCGGAGCGTGGCAGCGTTCTGACTATGTCGCTTGGAACCCCCACTCGGGCCGGAAGCACTTCAGCGGCACGGTGGCGACGCTCTAGGACAGACTCCAGCGCGGCCGGGCTAACCGGGTTCCGGCCGCGCCGCCCGGAGAATCCGGTGCAGGCTCAGGAGGATGGACTCGGAAGCCGGCACGGTGCCTTCAGCAGGCTTCCGCGCGGCAGCTGCGGCACTGCAGTGTTCGACTGCAGCTTCCGCTGAACCGAACAATTGCCGCTGTTCCTGGAGATCCTCGTGCTGGAATGAGCCCAACAGCTGGCCAGTGGCAATCATGGCATCCGCGAGCGGAGCACTGTCCTCAAAGGGAACCTCGTAGGGCACGTCATCCTTCCAGATGACATCGGAGAGGACTTCGGTCATGTCCTGGATATGGAAGGTCACCCGCTCCAGTTCACGGAGGTTGCGGTAGTCAAGATCCACGTCGCGGGGATGGAGCTTGCGCCGCGGGTTGGCACGGCGGCTGGCGTCAGCTTCCTCAACGAGGTGGCGAACCGTCCGTGCCGCTCCTGCCAACTGATCCGAGCGCCTTGCCCAGTCCTCGTGCTCGGGCGGCCATTCCTCTTTCAGGGCCGCCCCCATGTCAGTGAGTTGCCGGCCCAACGCGGCGCGGAGTTCGTCCAGGCTTTCCGCCGCTGCTGCGAAATGCAGGGGAGGGAAGATCAGGAAATTCACTGCAATGCCCACGGCCACGCCAACGCCCATCTGGATCAGGTAACCAAACGAGAAATCGTCCGGGTTGCTGCCGCCCACCAACAGCACCAGTAGCGCCGCCGTCGGGATCCAGTCACTGCCGGAGCCGAGCCTCGGCAGTCCGCCGAGCAGGACACCGATACCCATAAAAACGGCCACGCTTACCGGCGAGGGATCAGTGACATTGACCAGGACAAAGGCCAAGCCAATTCCCATGGCGAGGCCGATCAGGGCCTGGAGACCCTGCTTCACCGATCCCGCCACGTTGTGGTACATCGCCACCAGGGCGCCCAACGGGGCGTAGTACGGGTAGTTGGCCGCGGCGCCCGGCATCAGGGGCGCGATGAGAAATGCCAGGCCTGCTGCGATCGCCGCCTTGGCGGCCAGTTGCAGCCGCTGCGCAGTAAATGCCGTGGACAGCCCGGCTACGGCATTCCTCAGAAGCCGGGTCCCCATCGGTTGGGCTTCAGGCTGGCTTTTAGAGTTTCGCACTGCCCAACATTAGGGCGCCGCTTCAATCAGGACAAGCGCACTGGCAGGGACAAGCGCAGTGCTAGGACAGGGTTGCCGCGGCGCACCGTACGGCTGAGGCCAGGCGATGCGCCTTTCCCGGCGTGCGGCCGTCCTCCGCCCGCCGGGGAACATAGCCGAAACCGAGGCCGTAGGCGGGATCGGCGAAACCCAGGGCAGCGCTGGCGCCCTCGTGGCCGAAGGCCCGGTGACTGCCGAAATTCCGGGACGGATGCGGCTTCATGAAGACCACCGCAAAGGCGTTGTCCAGCCCCGAACTGCGGTCCAGGCCCCAGACCTGCTCCTGCGACATGACGCTGACCGTTTCCGGCGTCAGCAACGGTGCCCCGCCGTCGACACCGGTAATAGCCGCCGCGTAAAGCCGGGCCAGTCCCTCTGCGGTGCCAACGCCGCCGGCGGCACTCATGCCTGCCGCCCGCACCTCCTTGCGGTTGGGAAGTTCCATGATGGAACTGACTGCAGCGTTGCTGTTGAGCCCGTCGAGGCTCAGCGGGTCCAGCCACGGCTGCCGGGGGTTGATGTCATAGAGAACCTCGCGGTAGCGCGGCTCGAATTCCGCGGGCAGACCCAGGAAGAAGTCGATTCCGTAGGCATTGCGGATCCGGTGATCATAGATGCTCTGCAGGCTGGCGGCAGTGACCCGCCGGCACAGTTCCTCCATCAGGATGCCGATGGTGAGGGCATGGTAGCCAAAGCAGCTTCCCGGACGCCAGGAAGGCCGGGCAGCGGCGAGCTTTTCGGCTGCGTGCGGGGTGTGGAATTCGTCAAGGGCAAACCCGCCCTCCACACCCATCAGGCCGGCCTGATGGGACAGTGCTTCACGGACCAGCAGCCGATCTTTGCCGTGGACAGCGAACTCGGGCCAATAGTGCGCCACCGTCCGGTCGAGGTCCAACAGCCCTTCCTGGACGAGCACCGAGATAACCAACGCTGCGACGCCTTTGGAGACCGAGTACACGCCCGTTAGAGTCCCGGCCGTGATGTGAGGTCCGCCGATAAGGTCCACAACCTTCTCGCCGTCGCGGTAAGCGGCAACTTGGGCGCTGTATTGCGGATCGTCGGCGAGGAAGGTTTCAAACAAATCCAGGACGCCCTCGTACCCGGGCGCTGCAAAGCCGTGAGATTTCTGCATTGTCATAGCCTAGCGGCCTAGAAAGCGCTTTCCTCATCGACCGCACCGTGGCCTGCTGCGACTTCCTCACCGGACCGCACCGGTCCCGGGGGAGTGCCCTTGCCGAACGGCCGGCCGCCGAGCACTTCCCTGCCATGCGGCTCCAGCCAGCCGGCAAGATCCGGTCCTTTCGGAACGATACCCGTGGGGTTGACGTCCTCATGAACGATGTAATAGTGCTGCTTGATCTGGACGAAGTCGGTCGTGTCGCCGAAGCCGGGGGTCTGGAACAGGTCCCGCGCATAGCCCCAGAGCGCCGGCAGCTCAGTCAGCTTTTGCCGGTTGCACTTGAAATGCCCGTGGTACACGGGGTCAAAGCGGGCAAGGGTGGTGAATAGGCGCACGTCCGCTTCAGTGATCGTCCCGCCCACGAGGAATCGCTGATAGGTGAGGCGTTCCTCAAGCCAGTCCAAGGCCGTCCACAGCCGGTCATAGGCCATGTTGTAGGCGTCCTGGGAGCCGGCGAAGCCGCACCGGTAAACGCCGTTGTTGACCTCGGTGAAGACCCGCTTATTGATCGCATCGATCTCTTCCCTGAGAGCTTCAGGATAGAGGTCCGGGGCACCGTCGCGGTGGAACGCGGTCCATTCAGTGGAGAAGTCCAGGGTGATCTGGGGAAAGTTGTTTGTGACCACCGCGCCGCTGGGAATATCGACGATGGCGGGAACTGTAATGCCGCGGGGGTAGTCGGGGAAACGTCGGAAGTAGGACTCCTGGATCCGTTCAACACCCAGGACAGGATCCACGCCGCCCGGATCCAGGTCAAAGGTCCACGACCGCGCATCGTGGGTGGGGCCGGGCTGGCCCAGCGAGATGGCGTCCTCCAATCCGAGAAGCCTGCGCACAATCACGGTCCGGTTCGCCCAGGGGCATGCCCGTGCCGCTATCAGCCGGTAGCGGCCGGACTCTACCGGCCAGCCCGGCTCGCCGTGGTCACCGGGCCGCCCGTCACGGGTGATCCGGTCCTCGATGTAGTTCGTGTCCCGGGTGAATTCTGCTCCGCCGGTGACGTACGCGCCCCGGGTGCTGTGGTCCGTGGTTCCCGTGGTCGTCTGCTGGGTCGCTTGCGTTTCCTGGCTCATGGGACCAGCCTATGCGCCGGCGGCCAGGACCGTGGAGATCGGGAGCCAGGCGACCAGCCAGCAACCTGCCACGACTGCGCTGAAGAGGGCTATCCAGACGAAGGCCGGCACTGACGTGGCCCGGTAGAGCAGGTAGGCGTCGGAACTGGCCAGCCTGTCGCGCCTGCGGAGGTGCACGTTGGCTAGTTTGATGAGGTCCCGGACAGCGGCCACGAGCAACGCCAGTCCCAGGATGATCGCTATATGGCCGCTGAAGACCGCAGGCACCCACAGGACCAGTGCGGCGCTGGAGAGGACACAGGCGGCAGTGATGAGCAGTCCTGACAGGTTCCGGATGAAGATGACTGAGACAAGCAGGACGAGCGCCCCGGCGACGAGGGCGGCAGGTCCCCAGCCGGTGAACCCGCACCACACAAATGCCGCGCCCACCAAGGCCGGTACGGGGTATCCCCAGAATCCGGACCAGACGGCGGCAAGCGGCCGGCGGCTGTAGCTGGTGGTGGTGCCTGAGTGGTCGAGCCGGAGGTGGATGCCGCCCAGTCGCTGTCCGCTCAGTACCGCGGCGAACGCATGGCCGAGTTCGTGGGTGGCCGTTGCGAGCAGGCCGAAGTATTTCCAGGTCTGCCGCGGGATGGACAGAGCGATCGCTCCGGCCACCACCAGCGACAGCTCCGTCAGCGTTACGGCAGGGGGTGCCGTGCGGCTGAAGGCTTCGATCAGGCGTTGCCACAGTTGCTCGGGGAGGGGGATCATGGCGGTCAGGAGGGGGAGTGGTGATTGTCAGCCATAGACCTCTACGGTACTAGAGGACCCTGATGGACCACCCCGCCGTTGATGAACAGAGGAAATTGTGACCACGTTGAAGGAACGGCTGCATGCCGACGTCGTAATCCACATGAAGGAACGCAACAAAACAGCGTTGACCACTGTGCGGAATGTACTGGGCGAGATTGAAACGCGCGAGAAGTCAGGCAAGGCCCCCATCACGCTGGATGACCTCCAGGTGACGGCACTCCTGCAGAAGGAAGCAGCAAAGCGACGCGACACGGCCCGCATCTACACCGAGGCCGGCGAGCCGGAGCGCGCCGCAGCCGAAATTGCCGAGGCTGAAGTTATTGAGGCATACCTTCCCCAAGCACTTTCGGAGGCTGAGGTGGAGTCGATCGTGGATGGAGCAATTGCCGCCCTGAGGGCTGAAGGCCGGGAGCTGACGGCCCGCCAGATGGGTGAGGTCATGAAGCCGGTGACGGCGAAGGTTGCCGGTCGCTTCGACGGCAAGGCCGTGAGCCAGATCGTCCGCAGCCGTCTTGCCTAAGCGGCAATGGCATCCCGGAACACAGCATAAGAATGCAGCTTAAAAACGTAAGGCACGTCCACTTTGCAGTGGGCGTGCCTTTTCGTATGGTGCCGGCGCAGCGATGGCCGGGACCGGACGTCCTGGGTGCCGGATCAGCCTTCGCAGTCCGTGCAGTAGGTGTGTCCGTCTTTCTGCTTAGCAATCTGTGAGCGGTGCCGGACCAGGAAGCAGGAGTAGCAGGTGAACTCGTCGTCGGCCTGGGGAATGACCTGGACCACCAGTTCCTCGGCTACGAATTCGCCTCCGGGAACGCCGGCGCCGTCAAGTCCGTCGGCTTCATCGAGCTCGAGGACAACGCTGCGGGCGTCCGGCGCATTGGCTGACTGAAGCTGCTCCAGCGAGTTGTCTTGGGATTCCTTGACGTCGGAACGGAGCTCGTCGTAATCGGTTGCCACTTAGGTGTTTCTCTTTTCTTTGGTTCGTCTGTCGCGTATGAAACGTACAGCATCACACTGGTATTCCCCAATAGGTTCAGGGAATTAAACCCCACATCCGCCGGAAAGTGCGCCGGATGTGACCAACAGCACTCCGCGGCCCTCTGGTCAGAGTGCAAACACGAGGTACGGGCCGGCGCGGAGGCAGCGGGTTGGCTGGAGGCCCGCATAACGCCGTGGACCACCGATCCCAGCGCCCCATGGTGCGGAAAAATCCGACCCGCGATCCATGGATCGCATCCCCACGAAACGACAGGCCGAAGACGTCGCTGGAAGGCGGGAAATTTGCGTTGTCTTCCGTAGTGGAGTGGCGTACTTTGGGGCTCGGGGACCTCTCATGTTCTTCGGTACACCATGTTGTACCCCATCAGACCGGCATCCATTCGGAAGGCAGCATCGATCACGATGAACATCAGAGACAATTGGGGCCGCCTCGACCCGGCTACGCAGAAGTGGCTTATCGAGAACCCGGGATGTCAGATACTTCCGCGGACGATCACGTCCATCATCTCCAAGGAAACCGGAGCCGATCCTGCCACCGGGCAGCATGGTGAGATGGCACTGTCCCAGGAAGACCACGACTTCATCCGCTCCAAGTCATCCCGGATACACAGTACTTAGGGCACAACGAAGCCCTTGGATTCCAAGGGCCTTCCCATGACACAGGCATCGTCGCAACCGCAGCCTGCGGGCAACTGCGCAACCGCGAGTGAGTTGGCTGTGACGCAGAAAAGCCCCTGGAATCCTTGGATTCCAGGGGCTCTTCCCATTGTGCGCGGAGGGGGACTTGAACCCCCACCCCCTTTCGAGGACTAGCACCTCAAGCTAGCGCGTCTGCCATTCCGCCACCCGCGCAGGTGGTATTTCGGACCACGATTCCGCCTTTCAGCGTTTCGCTCTTGTCCGAAGCAGCGAGAAAAACTCTAACACGAACTTTCCGGAAAGATGGAATCGGGACAACTGGGTAGGCTGAAGGCAGTGAGACCTCACCGGTTCTCAGCCGCCATTCCACTGCCCAAGGAGCCAACATGTCCGATACCCGTGCCGAGGATGAAGTTGTCCGGATCTGCCAGGACCTCATCCGGATCGACTCCTCAAACTATGGAGACGGTTCCGGCCCGGGGGAGCGCGCCGCCGCTGAATACACGGCAGGACTGATTGAGGAGGTCGGCCTCTCCGCGGAGATCTTTGAATCCGCCCCCGGCCGGGCCAGCGTGGTGACCCGGATGGAGGGCGAGGATCCGTCGGCCAGCGCGCTGGTGGTGCACGGCCACCTGGATGTGGTTCCGGCCCTCCGCGAACAGTGGTCGGTGGACCCCTTTGGCGCCGAACTGAAGGACGGGCTCATCTGGGGCCGCGGTGCCGTGGATATGAAGGACATGGACGCCATGATCCTTTCAGTGATGCGGGACTTCGCCAGGTCGGGAAGAAAGCCCAAACGCGACATTGTCTTCGCCTTCTTCGCCGATGAGGAAGCAGGCGGCGAGTACGGCGCCCGCTATGCAGTGGACAAGCGGCCAGAGCTTTTCGAAGGGGCCACCGAAGCCATCTCTGAGGTGGGCGGATTCTCGGCGACCATCGGCGGGCAGCGTACCTACCTCCTGCAGACAGCCGAGAAAGGCATCTCCTGGCTTCGACTCGTAGCCCACGGACGGGCCGGCCACGGCTCGCAGATCAACACCGACAACGCAGTGACCCGCCTGGCCGCGGCGGTGACCCGGATCGGCGAATACAAGTGGCCCATCGAGCTGACCCCCACCACCCGCCAGTTCCTGGACGGTGTGACAGAACTCACCGGCGTCGAATTCGATCCGGATAACCCTGACCGCCTGCTGGACCAGCTCGGTACGGTGGCCCGGTTCGTGGGAGCCACCCTGCAGAACACCACCAACCCCACACTGCTCAAGGGCGGCTACAAGCACAACGTCATCCCCGAATCAGCCGAGGCGCTGGTGGACTGCCGCACACTGCCCGGCCAGCAGGACCACGTCCTGGAGGTCGTTCGGGAGCTCGCAGGCACCGGCGTCGAGGTCAGCTATGTGCACAACGACGTCTCACTTGAGGTCCCGTTCGCCGGAAACCTGGTGGACTCCATGATCGACGCCCTGCACTCCGAGGATCCCGGGGCCAAGGTTCTGCCCTACACCCTCTCCGGGGGAACGGACAACAAGTCGCTCAGCCGGTTGGGCATCACAGGCTACGGCTTCGCTCCGCTCCAGCTGCCGGCCGACCTGGATTTCACCGGCATGTTCCATGGCGTGGATGAAAGGGTTCCGGCCGACTCCCTGAAGTTCGGCGCCCGCGTGCTGAACACCCTTCTCACCAACTACTGAGGAAGCCGGCCATGACTCCCGAAGAGGTGCTCCCGGAACCGCTGATCGAGGCCATTCGCGGCCGTGCTGCAGGCTACGACCGGGACAACGCATTTTTCGCGGAGGACCTTGAGGAGTTGACGGCTGCCGGCTATCTCACAATGTTTGTTCCCGTGTCCGACGGCGGTCTGGGTCTGGGGCTCGAGGCGGCGGCCCAGTGCCAACGGAGGCTCGCAACGGCGGCCCCGGCCACCGCACTGGCCATCAACATGCATCTGGTGTGGACCGGCGTCGCGCAGGTACTGGCAGCCCGAGGAGACGATTCACTGGACTTTGTTTTGCGCGAGGCCGGCCAGGGGGAGGTCTTTGCTTTCGGCAACTCCGAGGCAGGCAACGATTCGGTCCTCTTTGATTCAAGGACCACGGCCGTAGCACTTCCGGGCGGAGGCTACAGCTTTACCGGGACGAAGATCTTCACGAGCCTTTCGCCCGCGTGGACCCGGCTGGGGATCTTCGGCAAGGACAGCCAGGGGCGGGATGGCCAGGGCGAACTGGTCCACGGGTTCATCACCCGGGAAACCCCCGGGTACCGGATCCTGGACGACTGGGACACCCTCGGCATGCGTGCCAGCCAGTCCCACACCACGGTCCTGGCCGGCGCGGAGGTGGGTGCGGACAGGATCTTCCGCAAGCTGCCCGTAGGGCCGGCCCCGGACCCCCTGATTTTTGCCATTTTCGCCTGCTTCGAATCCCTCCTCGCCGCCGTGTACACCGGCATCGGCGAGCGGGCACTGATACTGGGCGTGGAGGCCGTGAAGCGTCGGACATCGTTGAAGAACGGCGGCAGGAGCTACTCCCAGGATCCGGATATCCGTTGGAAAGTGGCGGAAGCTGCCATGGCGATGGACAACCTCTACCCGCAATTACAGGCCGTGACCCGGGATGTCGATGCGCTCACCGACCACGGGCCCCAGTGGTTTCCCAAGCTCGTGGGGCTGAAGGTCAACGCGACAGAGACAGCGCGCCGCGTCGTGGACCTGGCGATCCGCGTGAGCGGCGGGTCCAGTTACTTCCGCGGCTCGGAACTCGAACGACTGTACCGTGATGTGCTCGCCGGAATGTTCCATCCATCGGACGATGAATCGGCTCACAACACCGTGGCGAACGCCTGGCTGGGAGCGCTGGAGGCCTAGACGGTCCGCTGGACCTGCATGACACGCCGACGCAGCCAGAAACGCCTGCCGCCACCCAAATACAGCTTGCTGCGTTCCAGTTCCCACTTGCCGTATTCGGAATGCTCCACGAGCCGGCGGCGCGCTTCAGGCAGTGAATCGACAGGACTGACCGTCAATACGAGGTACTCGTACTGACTGAGAAAGTCCCGTTCCCGTTGGACCGAGCTGGTCAGAAAATGTTCCTTCATTGCTCTCCATTTTCGTCCTTTTCCGGCTAACGTGAAGTCATGAGCATCGATCCGCGTGTCGCGCTTCAATCCTTGACCACCGCTTTGGAAGAACACCTTATAGCAGCATCCAACCGACGCGGAGATGGAGATCCTGCCGTTGAAGCCGCGTTTTTCGCGGTAGCGGATGCCTTCGAGGTTTATGAAGACGCAATCTACGAGGCTTATAGCGAAGTCACACCCCTCCAGGTCTTTGACGATGAAGAAGACGAGGACGAAGACGAGGAATCCGGTGTTGACGACGACGAGGACCTGGAGATCCTCGAAGACTGAATCGTCTCTCCCCTTGCCGGCTGATCAGGCGGGCAGGGACACATCCTCAAGAGCCCTGGCAATTTCTGGGGGCAACCGGGTCAATTGGGCGGCAAGAATTTCCTTCGCCTGGACCGGCGTCCGGGGTCCGACGATCGCGGTAGCGACCCCATGCTGGGCCAGTAGCCAGCTCAGCGACACGTCCAGCGGAGTCCTCCCCAACCCCTTTGCGGCCATGGCCACTGCCTCCACAACACTTGAGGGCTGGGCCGCCAGGTAAGCCTCCACATAGGGTGCAAACTCGTTGCGCGATGCGCGGGAATCTGCAGGGATACTGCTGCGGTACTTACCGGTCAGGACGCCGCGGCCCAGCGGCGCCCAGGCCATCAGGCCGAGCCCGGCATCTTCGACGGCGGGAATAAGCTCCGCCTCAGGGTTCCGGTGCAGCAGCGAATACTCGGCCTGTGCGGCAACCAGCGGAAACCCGGCCACTGCGGCTGCCTTGGCGCTCTGCCAGCCGTTGAAATTCGAGATTCCCACATAGCGTGCCCGTCCGCTGCGGAGCGCAAATTCCAGTGCGGACAGCGTTTCGTCCAAGGGGACATTGCCGTCCCAAGCCTGCGTGAACCAGAGATCCACATAGTCGGTCCCCAGCCTCGCAAGGCTGGCGTCCAGGCCGGTCAGCATCGCATTACGCGATGTGTCCACGGTGCGGCGGCCGTCCGACGTCGACACCCCCGCTTTGGTGGAAATGCAAAGTTCGGTGCGGGAAACGACGTCGCCCAGCAGGGAGCCGAGCATGGCCTCGGCCCGGCCGTCTGCGTAAGACGCCGCAGTATCAACGAGTTTTCCGCCACCTTCAACAAAGGTGCGCAGGATTTCGGTTGCGTCCTGCTCGTCGGTTTCACCGGCCCAGGACATGGTGCCGAGGGAGAGGGCGGAGACTCGCAATCCACTGTTGCCGACGTAACGCTGCTGCATAGCTGCAAGCTTACGGGGATTGACCTCCGGTCCATGACGTAGGGTCTTAGCGTGAACTGGTTTGAGGCGGCCCTGCTGGGCCTTGTGCAGGGACTGACCGAATTTCTTCCGATTTCATCAAGTGCGCATCTGCGGATTGTGGGGCAGTTCCTGCCCAATGCGGCCGACCCCGGGGCTGCCTTCACGGCCATCACCCAGCTGGGTACGGAAACCGCGGTGGTGGTCTACTTCTGGCGGGACATCGTCCGGATCGTCAAGGCGTGGGCCGGATCGCTGACCGGTAAGGTGTCCCGGCAGGACCCGGATGCCCGCATGGGTTGGCTGGTCATCCTCGGCAGCCTCCCCATCGTGGTGCTCGGCCTCCTGTTCCAGGACCAGATCGAATCCGTCCTCCGCAGCCTGTGGCTCGTGGCCACCATGCTGATTGTCTTCGGGCTGATCCTGGCAGTGGCAGACGCGGTGGGTAAACAGGAACGCGAACTGACCCAACTGACCTACAAGCACGGCATCCTCTACGGGTTTGCACAGGCCCTGGCTCTCATCCCAGGCGTTTCGCGCTCCGGCGGAACCATCACTGCGGGCCTGCTGATGGGCTACACCCGCGAGGCCGCTGCCCGCTACTCCTTCCTCCTTGCCATTCCTGCCGTATTCGGCAGTGGCCTGTACCAGCTCTACAAGACGGTTTCCAAGGAGGGCATCAGCGGTCCGTACGGCCTCCCGGAAACTGCGCTGGCCACAGTCATCGCCTTTGTGGTGGGCTATATCATCATTGGCTGGTTCCTCAAATTCATTTCCACCCGGAGCTACCGGCTCTTTGTGTGGTACCGCATTCTCCTGGGCATGGCCCTCTATCTCCTGCTCGGTTTCAATGTCATCAGCGCCTAGCACTAGGCTTGGTCTGTGAAATCCTGGACCTCCCGCCCTGTCCCCGTGCTGCCCGGCACCATGCCTGCCCTCCGGCTTTTCGACACAGCCCAAGGCAGTGAAGTGGCACTCCCGTCCGACGGGGAGCAGTCCATGTACGTCTGCGGAATCACCCCCTACGACGCCACCCACATGGGCCACGCCGCCAGCTACGTGGCATTCGACCTCCTGAACAGGGCATGGCGCGACGGCCGTCAGCAGGTCTCCTACGTGCAGAACGTGACCGACGTGGACGATCCCCTGCTGGAGCGCGCCACGGCTACAGGCGTCGACTGGAGGGACCTGGCGGCGAGCCAGATCGAACTCTTCCAGACCGACATGGAGGCCCTGAACGTCCTGGCTCCGGACCACTACGTGGGTGCAGTTGAATCTGTGCCCCTGATCGTCCCGGCCATCGAGCGGTTACTGCGTGATGGCCTCGCCTACCGCGTAGAAGGTACCGCGGGGGAGCCCGACGGCGACGTCTACTATGACGTGGAAGCTGCCGGAAAGCATACGGTCGCCCCTGACGCCTGGACCCTTGGGTCGGTGTCCCACCTGGGCGAATCGGAAATGCTCGAACTCTTCGCCGAGCGGGGCGGAGATCCCGGACGCGCCGGAAAACGCCAGGCCCTGGACCCGCTGCTGTGGCGCGTAGCCCGCGACGGCGAGCCCAGCTGGCCCGGCGGCGAACTGGGCCAGGGCAGGCCGGGTTGGCACATTGAGTGCACCGTCATCGCCCAGCAATACCTTCCCGCCCCGTTCACTGTCCAGGGCGGCGGCACCGACCTGATTTTCCCCCACCATGAAATGGGGGCCGGGCACGCTTACTCGCTGGCAGGCGTCCCGCTGGCGCACCACTATGCCCACGCAGGGATGGTGGGCCTCGACGGCGAGAAGATGAGCAAGTCCAAGGGCAACCTGGTCCTGGTATCCAAGCTGAGGGCCGACGGCGAAGACCCGGCGGCCATCCGGCTGGCAATCCTGGCCCACCATTACCGTTCCGACTGGTCCTGGACAGCTGAGGGATTTGCTGAGGCCAAAGAGCGGCTGGCCACCTGGCGGCAAGCCCTTGCCGTTGCGCCGGCAGGCTCGGCTGCAGGTGTGATCGCTGACATGCGTTCCGCCCTCGCCGCGGACCTCAACGCGCCGGCGGCACTGGCAGCCCTCGACCGCTGGGCAGCTGCCGCGAACTCTACCGCGGCAGCTGGTTGCCGGCAGGACCAGGCATTGGTGAGCGACGCAGCTGACGCGCTGCTCGGCGTCGTTCTCTAGGGCTTATCCGGGCCCTAGGGCTTGTCCCGGCCACGGCGTTTCAGGTAGCGCTCAAACTCGCGGGCAATGGATTCGCCGGTGGCCTCCGGAAGGTCGGCTGTGTCCTTTGCTTCCTCGAGCTGCCGGACGTACGCGGCGATTTCGGGATCCTCAGTGGCCAATTCGTCCACGCCCCGCTCCCAGGCCGCCGATTCTTCGGCCAGCTCGTGGGTGTCCAGCGGAACCTGGAGCAGTTCCTCGACCCTGTTCAGGAGGGCAAGCTGGGCCTTCGGCGACGGAGCCTGCGCCACGTAGTGGGGCACCGCAGCCCAGAGCGAGACGGTGGGAATGCCGGCCAGCAAAGCCACTTCTGCCAGGACGCCCACAATCCCCACCGGGCCTTCGTACTGGGAGGCCTCGAGGTTCAGGCGCTCCCGCAACGGGGCATCGTCGGAGGAAGTGCTCACCGGGATAGGCCTGCTGTGGGGAACGTCTGCCAGCAGGGCCCCCACCAGGATCACGTAGTCCACCTTGAGCGCTTCGGCGTGGACCAGCAGTTCCGCGGTATAGGCGCGCCACTTGTAGGAGGGCTCGGTGCCCTGGACGAAGATGACGTCCACATTCGAATCCGGCACGCTCGCTTTGTAGATCCGGGTGGACGGCCACTTGATTTTGCGTTCTCCCGTTGCGGTCCGGCGGACGGTAGGACGGGTGAACTGGAAGTCGTAGTATTCGTCGGCATCGATGGACGCGACCTTCTTGCCGCCCCACAGCCTGTTCAGATAGCGCAAAGAGTCACTGGCAGCTTCCCCGGCATCGTTCCAGCCCTCAAAAGCGGCAAGCATCACAGTGATGCGCTCTCCCTCAGCCACTGGCAGCAGGAACTGCTCCGGTTCAGGCGTGGCACCCGGTTCTGTGGTGTCTCCGTCGAAGCTATTCATTTCTTCACCCTACGTCCAAGAACAGGCGTGACGCATTGAATGAAGCGCTAAAAAGTGTGAAGGTGCGGCGCAGGAAGCGGGAACGCACGGCCCATATTCGCCGAGGGCGTATCCCACGGCTGGCGTTCAGGCCGGCACCGTAGACTGAAAACATGCGACCTTCACCCTCCGTGTCCCCGCTCAAAGCCGTACTTTGGGATATGGACGGCACCATCGTTGACACCGAGCCCTACTGGATTGCCGCTGAACACGCCCTGGTGGAAGCCCATGGTGGAACGTGGTCGCACCACCAGGCCATGCAGCTCGTGGGGCAGTCATTGACGTACTCAGCAGGCGTTCTCCAGGCGGCCGGCGTTCAGCTGGAGATCCGGGAGATCATCGACTCACTGACCGCGGAGGTCATCGGCAGCGTCCAGCGGTCGGTTCCCTGGCGGCCGGGCGCCAGGGAACTTCTGGAGGACCTGCACCAGGCCGGCGTGCGGTGCGCATTGGTTACCATGTCGGAGGCACCCCTGGCGCGCGAAATTGTCGCAAGCCTTCCGAAACAGTACTTCGAATTCCTGGTCACGGGAGACACCGTGAGCCAGGGGAAGCCCCACCCGGAGGCGTACCTGACGGCGGTTGAACTGCTCCAGGACGCGGACCCCGGCCTGACCATCGAGCACTGCGTCGCGCTGGAAGACTCCGCTCCTGGAGTGGCAGCCGCAGTGGCCTCCGGCGTTGCCACGGTGGCCATCCCACACATTGTCCCGCTGCCCGAGGACCCCCGGCACACCATTTGGAAAACGTTGGCGGGCCGAACAGTCTCTGACCTGGAAGCCATAGCCGCACTCAGCCTGGCCGGGGCCGCCGTCATGCCCGAACCCTTGTCCGGGAGAACACCATGAGTACAGCCCCCATAACTGGGCGCCGTGAAGGCATCAGCCTGGGACGGATTGCCGGTATTCCGGTGATTCTTGCCTACTCCTGGTTCGTGATTGCCGCGTTCACTGTCATTGTTTACGGACCATTGCTTTCGGAGCAGAATCCTGCGCTTGGCATGGCCGCTTACTATGTTGCATTCGCGTACGCCCTGCTTCTCCTGATTTCGGTCCTGGTCCACGAGCTGGCCCACGCCCTGACGGCCAAGATCTTCGGCTGGCCCACGCAGAAAATCGTCCTCAACCTGTGGGGCGGGCACACCCAGTTTGAGAACTTCACGGCTTCTCCGGGCCGCTCGGTCATCGTGGCCCTGGCCGGGCCTGCAGCCAACCTGGTCCTCGCCGGCGGCGCCTGGGTGCTCCTGACCAGCGTCAGCATGGGCAGCGTGGCTGAAATCCTCGTCAATATCTTCATGTGGGCCAACTTCGTCATCGGGATCTTCAACGTCCTGCCGGGGCTCCCGCTTGATGGCGGAAGGATCGTCGAGTCGGCCGTCTGGAAGGCCACCGGGAGCCAGGCCAAGGGCACAGTCGCCGCCGGTTGGGCCGGCCGTGTCATTGTGGTTGGCCTGGTCTTCTGGTTCATCGGCCGGCCCCTGCTCGGAGGCGGCGAGACGGACTTCAGCATTTTGATGGTCACAGTCCTTGTCTGCGGGTTCCTGTGGATGGGGGCGAGCGCCTCCATACAGCAGGGCACCCTGCGTGGCAGGCTGCACCTGGTCAGCGCTGCCGCATTGGCCGGCCCCGCCGTCGGAATTCCTGCCACCGCCACTGTGGCGGACCTCCACAGGCTCTCGCCGGATGCGTCCCAGGCCGTTGTTGTCTGCGGGCCCGACGGACGCCCGCAGGGTGTAGTGGACGCGGCCGCCGTCGCGGCGGTTCCAGCCTCCGCTGCGGGAGCCACCCCCGTTACCGCCGTCTCCTACGCCCTGGCCCCCGGGGCCTACGTTCCAGAGTGGTCCCAGGGGCAGGAACTGATCCAGTACCTTTCCCAGCTCGAAGGCCACGAGTATGCGGTGGTGGACCATAACGGGATTGTGACCGGACTGCTGGCGCAGAACGCCGTGGTGGGCGCCATCACCGGCAAGGCCGTCCGTTCAAATAGATAACCGCCGGGTCAAAACCGGTAGAGTTACGTGCCGGTCGTGCATTGCTGCCGTGTGGCCGCCCCGAAGGCTGGACCGCACCGGGTGGACCTTGAAAACGAGCGGCCCCCACAGTGTTACAGGAGCGAGGAAAATTCATGAGCAGCGAAACTGCCGCCACCGAAACCGCTGAGGCGGCCCCATCAGGCGTTGCCGCCACCGGTGCCCAGCCAGTAGGAGCTGCCCGTCGCCGCGGTCCCTTCCGTGAAGGCGAACGCGTCCAGCTGACCGACGAGCGCGGCCGCATGAACACCATCAGCCTGGAGAGTGGCGGCGCCTTCCATACCCACCGCGGTTTCCTGAACCACGATGAAATCATCGGCAAGGCGGACGGCTCGGTTGTCGTTAACAACGTCGGCCAGCAGTACCAGACGCTGCGCCCGCTCCTTTCTGATTTTGTCCTTTCCATGCCCCGCGGTGCGGCTGTGGTCTACCCCAAGGACGCCGGCCAGATTGTCACCATGGCTGACATCTTCCCCGGCGCCAGGGTTGTCGAAGCCGGTGTGGGCTCAGGGGCGCTGTCCATCTCGCTGCTCCGGGCCGTTGGCGACAACGGCTACCTCCATTCCTTTGAGCGGCGCGAGGAATTCGCGGACATTGCCCGGGGTAACGTGGAGACCATTTTCGGCGGCCCGCACCCCGCCTGGAAGATTTCGCTCGGCGATTTCCAGGAGGAGGTCGTCCGCTCGGAGGCCCCCGGATCGGTGGACCGCGTGGTGCTGGACATGCTCGCTCCATGGGAGTGCCTTGATGCTGTAGCCACCGTGCTCGCGCCCGGTGGTGTCTGGATCAACTACGTCGCCACAGTCACCCAGCTTTCCCGCACAGCAGAGGCCATCCGGGCAGACGGACGCTTCACCGAACCTGACGCGTGGGAGTCCATGGTCCGCGGCTGGCACCTGGAAGGCCTCGCTGTCCGGCCGGACCACCGTATGGTTGCCCACACGGGTTTCCTACTGGTTACGCGGCGTCTGGCAGACGGCGTCACCGGCATCTCGGTCAAGCGGCGCCCCTCAAAGACGGATTTCAACGAAGACGACGTCAACGCCTGGACACCCGGCGCGGTGGGGGAACGTCTCGTCTCCGACAAGAAGCTGCGCCGTGCGGCGCGGGACGCGATCGCCGGTACCAACGTCAAAGATGAACCGGAGATCACGAACTAGTCCATATTTTGGGAGTCTCCAGCAGTACCCGCCAACTTGGGGCTAAGGTCTTAAGAAGAAGAGCAGGAAGGGGCTGATGCATCATGGAGACGCCGAATCAGGACTCCGGACGAACACCGGCGGAGCAGTCGGCCGCCAATGAACTGACCGTCGCGGACCGGCAGGTGAACATCCTCCGGGACAAGCTCAGGCACATCGACCGCCAGCTCGCAGCTGCCACGCAGAACAACACCAAGCTCGTCAGCATGCTGGAGGCCGCCAAAACCGAGATCCTGCGGCTCAAGAGCGCGCTGGAGCAGGAAGGCCAACCGCCCTACAGCTTCGGCACTGTTCTGCAGCTTAACCCAAAGCGCCCGCCGTCCGCGGGCAGCAGCGGCCAGGCCGCCACGGAGGAATCCGTGGACATCTTCAACGCCGGCCGGAAGATGCGGGTAGGGATCAGCCCGCTGGTCAACATCAACCAGCTTGCCGTCGGCCAGGAGGTCCTCCTTAACGAGGCACTCCTGGTTGTGGCGGGCCTCGGCTATGAGCGGGCCGGCGAGCTGGCAACCCTGAAGGAAATGCTCGGAACGGACCGCGCCCTGGTGGTGGGACGGGCTGATGAGGAACGGGTCATCCGGCTTTCAGGCGCCCTGCTCACCGAAAAACTCAGGGTAGGCGACGCCCTGTCCATCGACTCCCGCACCGGCTACGCCCTCGAAAAAGTACCCCGTTCCGAAGTGGAGAACCTGGTTCTCGAGGAAGTTCCGGACATCACCTACGAGGACATCGGAGGCCTCGGCCCGCAGATCGAGCAGATCCGCGACGCCGTGGAACTGCCGTTCCTCCACCCGGACCTTTACCGCGAGCACGGACTGAAGGCACCCAAGGGCATTCTCCTCTATGGCCCTCCTGGTTGCGGTAAGACCCTGATCGCCAAGGCTGTTGCAAATTCGCTCGCCGCGCGGGCGGCCGAGCGTTCGGGCAACGTGGACCTGAAGAGCTACTTCCTGAACATCAAGGGACCCGAACTGCTGGACAAGTATGTGGGTGAGACCGAGCGGCATATCCGCCTGATTTTCTCCCGCGCCCGCGAGAAGGCCTCGGACGGCAGCCCCGTGGTGGTTTTCTTCGACGAAATGGATTCGCTGTTCCGAACCCGCGGAACCGGTATCTCTTCAGACGTCGAGACCACCATCGTCCCCCAGTTGCTCAGTGAGATCGATGGCGTGGAGCGGCTGGACAATGTGATCGTCATCGGCGCGTCCAACCGCGAGGACATGATCGATCCCGCGATCCTCCGGCCGGGCCGGTTGGACGTGAAAGTGAAGATCCAGCGCCCGGACGCGGAAGCGGCGGCCGATATCTTCAACAAGTACATCACCACCGACCTGCCGTTCCACGAGTCCGATCTCGCAGAGCACGACGGCGATGTCCAGGCGACGGTGGACGCCATGGTCCAGCGGACTGTTGAAGCCATGTACTCGACGGAGAAATCCAACGAGTATCTGGAAGTCACCTACGCCAACGGCGACACGGAAATGCTGTACTTCAAGGACTTCAACTCCGGGGCAGTTGTCCAGAACGTCGTTGACCGGGCCAAGAAGTACGCCATCAAGGATCTCCTGACGCTGCATCAAAAGGGCCTGCGCATCGAGCATCTCCTCCGTGCCGTGGTTGATGAATTCCGCGAACATGAGGACATGCCCAACACCACCAACCCGGATGACTGGGCCAGGATCTCGGGCAAGAAGGGCGAACGGATCACCTACATCCGCACCATTGTGCAGGGCAAAGCGGGCCAGGAACCCGGTAAGTCCATCGAAACCATGCCCAACACCGGGCAGTACCTGTGACAGCAGCTCCGGAACCCGCCGGCGGGGGAGCACTCCCGGCCGGCGGGGCCATGCGCGTTATGGGCGCGGAAACGGAGTACGGCATCCACGCCCCGTCGGCCCCGGGAGCCAATGCCACCATGATGTCCGCCCGCGTTGTCCAGGCCTACGCACAGGTGACGCGGCAGCGGGCTGCCGGCGGCGCCGAGACGCGGTGGGACTATACGGACGAGGAACCGCTCCATGATGCCCGTGGCTGGACCCTCGAACGGGGCGCGGCCCACCCGAGCCAACTGACCGACCAACCGCCCGTGCTTGACGCCGAAGCGGTGGCACTGGCCTACGGCCGTGAGGAACTCGAGCTTGACGGCGAAGACGAGTCCGGCAGCCTGCTGATGAACATGGTCCTCGGCAACGGCGCCCGCCTGTATGTGGATCACGCCCACCCGGAGTACTCAAGCCCCGAAGTGACCAATCCCCGTGACGCGGTGGTGTGGGACGCCGCCGGCGACCTCGTAGCCCTGTCGGCGGTGCGGCGCCTCGGCGCAGATCCGGAGCTGCCACCGGTCAACCTGTACAAAAACAACACAGACAACAAATCTGTGTCCTATGGTTCCCACGAGAACTACCTGATGCCACGGTCAGTCCCTTTCGGAGACATCGTCAGGGGGCTGACCCCTTTCTTCGTAACGCGCCAGATCATGTGCGGCGCCGGGCGCGTGGGCCTTGGCCAGGACAGTTCAACCCCGGGCTACCAGATCAGCCAGCGGGCTGACTTCTTCGAGGCTGAGGTGGGGCTGGAAACCACTATCCGCCGGCCCATCATCAACACCCGCGACGAACCGCACGCCACCGCGGACAAGTACCGCCGCCTGCATGTCATCATCGGGGACGCCAACCTCAGCCAGACCTCCAACTATCTCAAGTTCGGCACCACCGCGATGGTCCTGAGCCTGATCGAAGCCGGACTGGCACCCAAAGTGGAGGTCCACGAGCCCGTCGCCGCATTGCAGGCGATCAGCCACGACACCACGCTGACGGCGACGCTGAGGCTGCTGGACGGCCGGCGGGTCACCGCCCTGGACCTGCAGTGGATGTACCACGAAGCGGCGGCAAAGCTGGCGCAGGACACCGGTGTTGGTGATGCCGTGGACGGGGACGCCCACACGCATGACGTGCTGGACCGCTGGGCCGCCACCCTGACCCAGCTCGACTCGGACCGAAAGTCAGCGGCGACCTCCGTGGAGTGGCTGGCGAAACTCTCCCTCCTGGAGGGGTACCGCGACCGGGACAACCTCGCCTGGGACGACGCCAGGCTGGGCCTGGTGGACCTTCAATGGGCGGACATCCGGCCGGAGAAGGGCCTGTACTACAGGTTCCTGGCCCGGAACCGGATGCAGCGGATCGTGGACGACTCCAGCATCGCCACCGCGGTGACCGAACCGCCGTCGGACACCCGCGCCTTCTTCCGCGGACGCTGCATCAGCACCTTCGGCAAAGATGTAGTAGGGGCAAGCTGGGATTCGGTCATTTTTGATGTCCCTGGCTACGGGCGTCTGCAGCGCGTCCCCACCCGGGAACCCCTGCGGGGGACCCGGGCGCTGACGGGAGGGCTGTTCGCCCGCCACCGGACAGCGGGGCCGTTCCTCGCAGAATTGCTCGGGCAAAATACCGCTCCGCCTCGGGCGTAAACGCCGCCGGCGGGCGTATAGCGTGGCAATATGGGCGTATCGGCAGATCCGCCCGGATCCGATGATTGCAGAGGGAGAGATCACCATGGCAGGCCAGGAGCAACAGAAGCCACAATCACAGAACAGCCAGGTCGACGAGGACATCGCAGAGGCCCCTCCGGCGGCCCCCGAAGCCCGCGCCTCCGCCGCGACCGAAGGCGTCGACGACCTCCTTGACGAGATCGACGGCGTCCTTGAATCCAACGCCGAGGAGTTTGTCCGGGCCTTCGTCCAAAAGGGCGGTCAGTAAACCGGTTCCGGGTGCAGCCAGCCGCACCCGGACGGAATCTGTACCGACGTTGAAGGACCACGTTCAAGGAGTGCATCAGTGCAGGAATCAACCGCCAACCAGGTAGCCGGCAACGCGACGTCGTCCTTTACCGAGCACCTGCAACGTGATCGGCCGGACCTGCTTCCGTATAACCGAGCACTGCCGCTCCCGTCAGCGGCGGCGGCTGCGCCGCTGCAGGTGCCGCATGCCACCACCATCGTGGCGATGGGCTACGCCGGCGGCGTTCTGATGGCCGGCGACCGGCGGGCCACGATGGGCAATGTTATTGCCAGCCGCCACATCGAAAAGGTCTTCCCGGCGGACAGGTATTCCGTTCTGGGCATAGCGGGCACGGCAGGTATTGCCATCGACCTGACGCGGCTGTTCCAGGTGGAGCTGGAGCACTACGAAAAAATCGAGGGCACACTCCTTAGCCTTGACGGTAAAGCCAACCGTCTGGGAGCGATGATCCGCGGGAACCTTCCGATGGCTTTGCAGGGACTCGCGGTGGTTCCCCTTTTTGCCGGCTTCGACACCACCGCCGGGGTGGGACGCCTCTTCTCGTACGACGTCACCGGCGGCAGGTACGAGGAACGCGAGCACCACACGGTGGGCTCCGGCTCGGTCTTTGCCCGGGGTGCCCTGAAAAAGCTGTGGCGGCCGAACATGACGGAGGCGGAAGCAGTTTCGGTCGCGGTGGAATCGCTCTACGACGCCGCCGACGACGACTCCGCCACCGGCGGGCCGGACCCGGTCCGTCAGCTGTGGCCCGTGGTGTACACGGTGAACCGGAGTGGCGCACGGCGCGTCCCTGAAGCTGAGCTCGCGACAGTTGCCGGCCGCATCATCGAAGCCCGGTCTGCCGAGCGGCGGGAGGCCTGAGATGACGCAGCAGTTCTATGTTTCCCCCGAACAACTGATGAAGGACCGTGCGGACTTCGCACGGAAGGGCATCGCCCGCGGCAGGTCTGTGGTGGTCATCAGTTGCGAGGAGGGGATTGCCCTGGTGGCCGAAAACCCCTCGCCTTCCCTGCATAAGATCGGCGAGATCTACGACAAAATCGCCTTTGCGGCCGTCGGCAAATACAACGAATTCGAGAGCCTCCGCCAGGCCGGCGTCCGGTACGCGGATGTTCGCGGCTACTCCTACGACCGCGAGGACGTCACCGCGCGGGGACTCGCCAGTGTCTACGCTCAGAGCCTCGGGGCGGTCTTCACCGCCGAACAAAAACCGTTTGAAGTTGAGCTGGCGGTTGCCGAAGTGGGCCTGACTCCGGAACTGGACCACCTCTACAGGTTGACCTTTGACGGCTCAATCGCCGACGAACACGGCTTCATTGTGATGGGTGGCCAGGCGGAACGGGTCTCGGCTTCCATTGCCGGCGGCTGGCGGTCGTCGCTGCGGTTTGCCGGGGCAGTCCGGCTGGCCATTGGCGCCCTGACCACCGACGCCCTGACCACCGACGCCGATCAGGACGCCGCGGGTACCCCGCCCGCCAAAGCTGTTGAGGTAGCGGTCCTGGACCGGCAGTCGGAGACCTCCCGGGGTTCCCGGCGCGCCTTCCGACGACTGAACGACGCCGACATCACGGCGTTGCTGGCTGAGGAGGACTGAGATGGACAAGCGCATCTTTGGCATCGAAACCGAATTCGGGATCTCGTACTCGAGTCCCGATTCACGCCCGCTGGCGCCTGAGGAAGTGGCCCGCTACCTGTTCCGCAAGGTAGTGAGCTGGGGCCGTTCGTCCAACGTCTTCCTGACCAACGGTTCACGACTGTACCTCGACGTCGGCTCGCACCCGGAGTACGCCACCGCGGAATGTGACGACCTTGCCCAGCTCATCGCCCACGACCGTGCCGGGGAACTGATCCTTGACGACCTCGTGGACGAAGCACAGGCGAGGCTGGCCGCTGAGGGCTTCAACGGCACGGTCTACCTGTTCAAGAACAACACTGATTCGGCCGGCAACTCCTACGGCAGCCATGAAAACTACCTGATCCCGCGCCGGGGCGAATTCTCCCGCCTCGCCGAGATCCTGATTCCTTTCCTGGTGACGCGCCAGCTCATCGCGGGCGCCGGCAAGATCCTGAAGACGCCCCATGGCGCCACCTACGCCTTCTCGCAGCGGGCGGACCACATTTGGGAGGGCGTCTCCTCAGCCACCACACGGTCCCGTCCCATCATCAACACCCGGGACGAGCCACACGCCGACGCCGAGTTCTTCCGGCGCCTCCACGTCATTGTGGGCGACTCCAACATGTCCGAGACCACTGCACTGCTCAAGGCAGGCACTGTGGACCTCATCCTGCGAATGATTGAAGCCGGAGTGATCATGCGCGACATGCGGATGGAGAACCCGATCCGCAGTATCCGCGAAATCTCCCACGACCTCAGTGGACGGGCCCTGGTGCGCCTGGCCAACGGCCGGCAGCTGACGGCACTGGAGATCCAGCAGGAGTACCTGACCAAGGTGACGGCCTTTGTCCAGGAACACGGCGCCCACAACCCGCATGTCCCGCTCATCCTTGATCTCTGGGAACGGACGCTGAAGGCCATTGAAAGCGGCGACACCAAAACCATCGACACCGAAATCGACTGGGCCATCAAGAAAAAGCTGATGGATAACTACCGCGAGCGGCACGGCCTGGGGCTGGATGCGCCCAGGATTGCGCAGCTGGACCTGACCTACCATGACATTTCGCGGACCCGCGGGCTTTACTACCTGTTGCAGGCACGCGGTGCCGTCCGGCGGGTGGTGGATGACACCGTGGTCAAGGACGCCGTGGACGCGCCGCCGCAAACCACGCGGGCCAAGTTGAGGGGGGACTTCGTCCGGCGGGCCCAGGAACTGGGACGGGACTACACCGTTGACTGGGTGCATTTGAAGCTGAATGACCGGGCGCACCAGACCATCCTGTGCAAGGATCCGTTCCGGAGCGTCGACGACCGGGTGGATGCCCTGTTGGACTCTATGGGCTGACGTTCAGGTTCAGGGGCTATCCTTGACAGGGCCGTTCTTTGGCCCCGAAGCGGCGCCGAGGCACCCTGTGTCCCGGCATTGCGTCCACCCTGCCCCGACGAAAGTTCTCTTACGTGCGCCGAATCCTAGCAATCCTTATCCCCGGTCTGCTGCTGCTCACCGCCTGCAGCGGTACTCCCGCAGCACCGGAACCCACCAGCCAGGCTGCAGGTGATACTGCCAAGTTCGACTCCCTGAAACTGACGGACAACGGGGACAAAACGGCTCCCGGCGTTGAGTTCACCAAGCCGCTTGAGGTAACGGAGCCCACCGTCAAGGTGGTCACCGAAGGTAGTGGCGACCTGGTGAAGGCCAACCAGGTCGCCAACATTTCCATCCTCGCCCTCAGCGGGGCCGACGGCTCGACGCTGGAGGACACCTTCGCCGGCGAACCCGAACCGCTGGAGCTCAACGAGGAACTGCAGACCGGCAGCCCGGTCATCTACAACGCATTTGTGGGTTCCAAAGTCGGTTCCAACCTGGCCCTCGCCATTCCCGGCCAGGCTGCCGCTGAGGGAGCCGAAGCCCAGCCCACGCAGCTCCTGCTCATCAAAATAGTCTCGGCCGAGGACGTCACTCCCGCCCTCGAGAAGCCCGAAGGCGACACCGTGACACCGCCGGCCGGTTTGCCGACGGTCACCGAGAACGGCGAGGGCGTTCCCGAGATCAACGTTGAAGGGGCAGCTGCTCCGACGGCCCTTGTGTCCCAGGACCTCATCAAGGGCAAGGGCGCGGAAGTCAAGGAAACTGACACCCTGACCGTGAACTACGTAGGCGTCACCCTGGTGGGCGGCACCAAGTTCGATTCAAGCTTCGACCGCGGTGAAGCGGCCAGCTTCCCGCTGACCGGAGTCATCAAGGGCTGGACCCAGGGTCTGGCGGGCAAGACCGTAGGATCACGCGTCCTGCTGGTCATCCCCAAGGACCTTGCGTACGGCGACGAGGGCCAGGGCGAAGCCAAGGGTGACCTTGTCTTCGTTGTGGACATCCTCGGCGCCAAGTAATCTTTCCAACGGTTACCTTGCTTTAGCAACCTCACATCAAAGGAGCAACAATGTCATTTGGTCAGCGCGACTTCGACCGCCAGAAGCCGGAAATTGACTTCCCGGAAGGCGACGTCCCCACCGAACTGGTTATCACCGACCTCATCGAAGGCGACGGTGCGGAGGCCAAGAAGGGTGACACCGTGTCCACCCACTACGTCGGCGTGGCCTGGTCCACCGGCGAAGAGTTCGACGCATCCTGGGGCCGGGGCGCTCCGTTGGACTTCCGCGTAGGAGTGGGCCAGGTCATCCAGGGCTGGGACCAGGGGCTTCTCGGCATGAAGGTGGGCGGCCGGCGCCGGCTGGAGATTCCCTCTGAGCTCGCCTACGGCTCCCGCGGGGCCGGTGGAGCCATCGGCCCCAACGAAGCGCTGATCTTCGTGGTGGACCTCGTCGGCGTCCGCTGACATAGGTTCCCTGCCTGGGTAAAGGCATTCGAAGGCGCGGTAACAATCAGGAGCTGTTTTCCTGTTGTTGCCGCGCTTTCTGCTTTCCGCAGCGGATTTTAGTAACGTAGCCAGAGTGTCCGCATCCCGTACTGAACGTCTGCTCAACCTGCTGATCGCCCTCCTGAACACCACATACGGCCTGCGCCGTTCGGAGCTGCGGGAGAAGGTCTACCACGATACTTCCGGCAGCGACACCGCCTTCGGCAGGATGTTCGAGCGGGACAAAAACGATCTCCGGCAGTTCGGCTTCGACATCGAAGCCATCACGGACACGGGGTGGGAGGATGACGCTGCCACCACGCGCTACCGGATCGGCAAGGAGTCCAACCGGCTGCCTGATGTGCAGTTCAGCCCGGGGGAGTGGGCGGTCCTGCTTCTGGCGTCCCAGCTCTGGGAACGCGCCGCACTGGGGACTGCCGCGGCGGACGCCCTCCGCAAGCTGCAGGCCTCCAGTACCCTCGCCGACGTCCAGCTTCCCGTTGGCGTGCAGCCCCGGATCCGGCCGGCGGGCCAGTCTTTTGACGATCTCGTAGGCGCCATGCACTCCCAGCATCCTGTCCGATTCGATTACCTGGCCGGCAGCACCGGTCAGGAGGAACAGCGGACGGTGGAGCCGTGGGGACTGGGCAGCCGGTTTGGGCACTGGTACCTGACAGGGTATGACCGTTCACGCCGCGCTGCACGCCACTTCCGGCTCTCCCGGTTCACCAGCCCTGTAACGGTGCTAAACAAGGAAAGCTATGCACCGCCAACGGCCTTCAATATCCGTGAGGCCCTGGACCAGCTTCCTGAACTGCCGCTCCGGACGGCCGTCGTCGACGTCCACGAGGGCCGCCTCCTGGCACTGCGCCGGCGCGCCGGCATCGCATCCGAAGCAGTCCAAGGCACACCCGACGCCGGCTTCGAACGGCTGGTCCTCAGCTTCAGGGACAGCGACGCACTGGCAGAGGAACTTGCCTCCTATGGTCCCGACGCCGTGGCGATCGAACCTCGAGAACTTGTCGCTGCCGTCCGCCAGAGGCTTCGCAGCGCCGCAGCCTTCTGCGCCGCACCGGTTCCTTCCTACCGGTTCTCCGACCCGATGCGAACCCCGACCGTCCGCAAACGCACCTCAGAGGACCAGCTCAAGCGCATGTTGCAGCTGGTACCTTTCCTGGTACATAACCAGGGTTTGCACATCCGGGAGGTTGCCGCAAGGTTCGGCATCACACCCGAAGAGCTCGAAGGCGACCTGCGGATCCTCATCTGCTCCGGACTGCCCGGGGGATACCCTGACGACCTGCTGGACATCCACTGGGAGGAAGGCCACGTCTACATCACGGAGGACCTGGACCTCAAGAAGCCTGTGCGCTTCACCGTCGAGGAAGCGTGCGCGCTCCTGACCGGGCTGGAGACACTCAACGGGCTTCCGGGCCTTGCGGAGGGAGGTGCTCTGGAGTCGGTGACGCTCAAGCTGATGGCAGCCGCCGGGGAACAGGGGCTGCGCGCCGGATCGCTCTCCGGTCCCGCAGTGGGACCCGCCGATTCAGCTGTCCTTGAGACGGTCCGGGATGCGGTCCGGACCACATCCCAGCTTCGCCTGGTCTACCTTTCCGCCCAGCGCGACCAGGTGTCCGAGCGCGATGTTGACCCGCTGCGCCTGTACTCGCTGGATAACACGTGGTACTTCGAGGCTTACTGCCATTCGGCCCAGGGGCTCAGAAATTTCCGGCTGGACCGGGTCCAGGAAGTCCGTCCCAACGGACAACCGGCTTCCAGCCACATGCGGCCGGAGGAAGGGTTCCCGGCCAAGCTGTTCACACCGAACGACGACGACACCACCGTCCTGGTGCAGCTCACCAGGCAGGGTGCCGGCCTGGCGGATGACTACTACGCCGAGCGGGTGGCCCCACTGCCGGACGGCGGTCTCGTAGCTGAAATCAGGTTCGGCAGCACAGCGTGGCTCCCGATGCTTGTGGCCCAACATGGTGGGGCTGCCCGGATTCTGGAACCCTCCGACCTCGCCCAAACGGCGCGGAACTGGATCGAAGCGGCCCTAACACGGTACGGCGGCTAGACTTTTCAGCATGCCTTGGTGGTCCTGGATCCTGATCTGGATAGCGCTCGTCGCGCTATCCCTCCTTTTCTATGTCCTGTTGGGTATCCGGCTGTACCGCCAGTTCATGGCCACAGTGAAGGATCTGGGCGCCGCCGGAGAAAAAATCGGTCATCTGGCACCGCTTGCCGCCGCCCCCGAGCAGTTGCGGCCTTCTGCATCCCTTCCGCCGGGAGAGGCGATTTTTGCTACCCCGGCCCGGATGCGACATGATTACCACGCATCCAAGTCATCCCGCCGGGAGGACCGCCGCCTGAGGCGGGTACAGCGCAAGAAGGACCGTGGCCAGCCGCAGTCACTTCGCGATCTGGATTTCAGTTAGACGTAGGATGTTGTAAGAGGAAAGGATTTCCCGTGGGAAGACTCTTTGATGGCCCTTGGCCAATTGTCATTATTATCGTCGTTGCGTTGCTGCTGTTTGCCGCGCCCAAGCTCCCCGCCATGGCCCGCAGCCTTGGCCAGTCCATGCGGATCATCAAATCCGAGGTCAAGGAGATGAAGAACGACGGCAAGAATGAATCCACCCCCGACGCTTCGGGTCCTGTGGAGGGCAAGGTTGTAAACCACCCGCAGGCAAAGCCTGCACCTACCCAGCCCGGTGAGCCGACTGACGGCACCGACGTACCGCCGTCGAACCGCGCTTAACGCAAAGTGGCACTGACGCGGGGCCGCAAGTCCAACCCTGAGGGGCGGATGGCTCTTTGGGACCACCTCAAGGAACTCAAGAACCGGCTGATCAAATCGGCGATTGCTGTGCTGCTTGCCGCCGTGGGCGGCTGGTTCCTCTACGATCCGGTGGTGGCCAGCCTCTCGGAACCACTGGTCACCATCGCGCGCGAAACCGGGCGCACGGCGGTGCTGAACTTTGCCACCATCGCGGATCCCTTCGCGTTCAAGATCCAGATCGCCATCCAGATCGGCCTGGTGATTTCCAGCCCGGTATGGATTTACCAGGTCTGGGCGTTCATCACCCCGGGGCTGACCCGGAAGGAACGCGGCTACACCCTCGGCTTTATGGCGGCAGCCGTGCCCTTGTTCCTGGCCGGGGTTTTTGTTGCCTGGCTGGTATTCCCGACCGTGGTGCGGGCGCTTCTCCAGTTCACGCCCGCCACCGGCGCCAACAACATCTCGGCCACTGACTACCTCACGTTCACCTCGCAGATGCTCCTCATCCTGGGAATCTCCTTCCTGGTCCCGGTGATTCTGGTGGGCATCAACATGGCGGGTGTGGTCAGGGGCAAGACGATCCTCAAAGCCTGGCGGATCATCGTCTTCCTGGTTTTTGTCCTCGCCGCCCTGGCCGCGCCGGGCACCGATGCCCTGTCCATGTTCCTGCTGGCTGCACCGCTCCTGGTCCTGTTTTTCGCTGCGATCGGCCTGTGTATTTTCAACGACAAACGGCGTGATGCCCGGCTCGCGAAACGCGCCGCCGAGACTGACGCCACAGCCGACACTGCGACTCCGGGCAGCGAACTGAAAAACCTGTAGCGCCGGGCGCACTAGGCTTGAGGTATGTCTATTTCCGAGCCGCTCTCGCCCTCTGAAAGTTACCGGGCCAGCGCGGAGCGCACAGCCGAGGCAGGCACCTATCTGGGCGGTTTTGTCCGCACCCTGGATTTTGAACTCGACGATTTCCAGCGTCTCGCCTGCAGGTCACTGCAGGAGGGCAGGGGAGTGCTGGTTGCGGCCCCCACCGGTGCAGGAAAAACCATCGTGGGTGAGTTTGCCATCTACCTCGCACTGGAACGCCACCTCAAGGCCTTCTACACCACGCCCATCAAAGCGCTCAGCAACCAGAAGTTCACCGAACTCGCCGAGAAATACGGCGCGGAGAACGTAGGCCTGCTGACGGGTGACACCAGCATCAACGGTGACGCCCCCGTGGTTGTCATGACCACTGAAGTCCTCCGGAACATGCTCTACGCCGATTCGGACACACTGGATGACCTTGGCTTTGTGGTCATGGACGAAGTGCACTACCTCGCGGACCGGTTCCGGGGCGCTGTCTGGGAGGAGGTCATCATTCACCTTCCCAGTGAAGTCCAGGTGGCATCGCTCAGCGCTACCGTGTCCAATGCAGAAGAGTTTGGCGCGTGGCTGGACACCGTGCGCGGGGACACCGACATCATTGTGTCCGAGCACCGCCCGGTACCTTTGTGGCAGCACGTTATGGTGGGCCGGCAGATTGTGGACCTGTTTGCCGGCGAAACCACATTCGACGAAATTGCACCACCGGCGGACGCGGAGACCGGCGTTCCCGTGACGGCGCCGGTACGGCTGGACCCGGCGAAGGATGGTACCCCACGGCCCGGGTTCGAAGTGAACCCGGATCTGCTGGCGATGGCACGAAGCGAAAGCCAACAGAATTTCAGCGGGCGCTTCGGGCACGGCGGCCGCAGCCAGCGCCGCCAGCACCGCCAGCGGGGAGACGACCGCCAGGCTGCTCCGCAGGGCGCCGTCCGGAAGGCCAGCCGCCCGCAAGTGATTGCCAGCCTGGACCGCCAGGACCTGCTGCCTGCCATCACCTTCATCTTCTCCCGGGCGGGCTGCGACGCAGCTGTGGCGCAGTGTGTCTCCTCCGGACTGTGGCTGACCACCGAGAAGGAACAGCGCATCATCGCCCAGCGCGTTGATGAGGCCGGGCAGGACATCCCGTCCGATGACCTGGACGTCCTTGGCTTCTGGACCTGGCGGGACGGCCTGCTGCGGGGCTTCGCAGCCCATCACGCGGGAATGCTCCCGACGTTCAAGGAAGTGGTTGAAAAGCTCTTCGTCGAAGGACTGGTCAAGGCTGTTTTCGCCACCGAGACCCTCGCACTGGGGGTCAACATGCCCGCGCGTTCAGTGGTGCTCGAGAAGCTGGACAAATTCAACGGCGAAGCCCATGTGGATATCACGGCGGGGGAGTACACCCAACTGACGGGCCGTGCCGGCCGCCGTGGCATCGACGTCGAAGGCCATGCCGTTGTGCTGTGGCAGCCCGGGACCGATCCCGCAGCTGTTGCAGGCCTCGCCTCGAGGCGGACCTACCCGCTGAATTCCAGCTTCCGGCCAACCTACAACATGAGTATTAACCTCCTGGCGCAGTTCGGCCGTGCACGCGCCCGCGAGATCCTCGAATCGTCCTTTGCACAGTTCCAGGCCGACCGCTCGGTAGTAGGCCTCGCCAAGCAGGTGCGCAGCCGCGAGGAATCCCTGGCCGGTTACGCCAAGTCCATGACCTGCCATCTGGGGGATTTCACCGAGTATGCACGGCTGCGGCGCGAACTGTCCGACGCCGAGAACATCACCACGCGCAGCACCTCGAGGGCACGGAAGTCTTTGAACGAGGACTCACTGGCCCGCCTCATGCCCGGCGATGTGGTGGACGTTCCGGGCGGGCGTGCCCCCGGGCCGGCCATCGTGCTGAGCTCGGACCACAACGGCCGGGAGCCACGGCCTGCCGTGCTGACGCTGGACAACCAGCTCCGGAGAATCGGCACGGAGGACCTGGAAGGCCCTATCGCGCCGCTGACCCGGATAAGGATTCCGAAGTCGTTCAACGCCAAAGTGCCCAAGTCCCGCAGGGATCTGGCATCCTCTGCGCGGAACGCACTGACGGAGCACCGGCCCCCGGCCCCCGGCCGCAGTACCGATTTTGGCCTGGGTGCAGTCCTGCCCAACCAGGAAAAACGGATCACCGAACTTCGCCGTGCCCTTCGCGCCCACCCGTGCCACGGCTGCAGTGAGCGCGAAGACCATGCCCGGTGGTCTGAGCGCTGGTGGAAGCTGCGCCGTGAGACGGACGCACTGGTGCGCCAGATCCAGGGCCGGACCAACACCATAGCCAAGACCTTCGATCGTGTCTGCGACGTCCTTTCGGCCTACGGATACCTGGAGACGGGTGCTGACGGCCGGCAGGCGATCAGCCCCGACGGCCAGCGGCTGCGCCGGATCTATGGTGAGAAGGATCTGCTGATTTCGCAGTCACTGCGGCTGGGCGCCTTCGATGACCTTGACGCCGTCGAAGTCGCCACCCTGGCCACCGTCCTGGTGTACCAGGCCAAACGCGAGGACCGTGGCCTGCGCCCGCGCATGCCGAGTGTCTCGCTTGAAACGTCGGTGGACGTGGTGATCCGGGAGTGGTCAGCACTGGAGGACGTGGAAGAACAGAACAAACTTCCCCTGACAGGCGAACCTGAACTGGGCCTGATATGGCCGATGTACAAGTGGGCCAGGGGCCGGCACCTCCAGGACGTGCTCAGCGGCACCGACCTCGCGGCAGGCGACTTTGTCCGCTGGGTCAAACAAGTCATCGACCTCCTCGACCAGCTCGCCAAAATCCCCGGACTGGACCCGCGCCTGGCCAGATTGTGCGCTGAAGCCATATCGCTCATCCGCCGCGGCGTCGTGGCGTACTCCTCAGTCCTCTGAATCACCGGCAGCCCGCTGCCCACCCTAGCCCCAGGAGCTTGCCTGCATGACCAACGACCACTCAACCGTGCCCGTCCCATCTGAGCGGAAGGTAGTCCTGTACCGCAACGGCTCGGTGTATACGGCCGCGGACCCGTTTGCCACCGCCATGCTGGTGGACGGCGACACCATTGCCTGGGTCGGCTCCGAACAGGCGGCCACCTCGATTGCCGACAGCTCCATGGAGGTCATCGATCTGAAGGGCGCCCTCGTGGCCCCGGGTTTCGTGGACTCCCATGTCCACCTCACGGAATCCGGCATTGCGCTGGGATCCCTGCAGCTGGGCGGGGTCCGCTCAGCCAGGCAGCTGCTCGACGCCGTCGCATCCTTCAAAGGCGAGGGGCCGGTACTGGGTCACGGGTGGGATGAGTCCACGTGGACTGACCCAGCCATGCCGGCAGCCGATGAGCTTGAGCGCGCTGCAGGGGGCAGGCCGGTATTCCTGTCCCGGGTGGACTCACACTCTGCCCTGGTCTCCTCCTCGCTGGCCGCAGCGGCCGGGCTGTCCGGCCTTGACGGCGTCACATCCGGATCGCAGGTCACGAAGGATGCCCACGTGGCAGCCCGCCAGGAGGCACGCCGGCTCCCGGAGGGCACCCTGAGGGAATATCAGCAACGCGCCCTCGCAGAGGCCGCCGGAAATGGCTACGTTGCTGTGGTGGAGATGGCTGCGCCGCATATCGGCGGCGTCGGCGACCTCCGTGTTGCCGCTACCTGGAACACTGACGGCCGGACCGCAGTGCCCGAGATCCTGCCGTACTGGGGCGAACTGGCCACCTCCGAAGAACATGCCCGGACGCTGCTGGACGGGCTCGGCGTCCAGGTGCGCGGTCTTGCCGGCGACCTGAACATCGACGGCTCCCTCGGCTCCCGGACTGCGGCATTGCGATCGGACTACAGCGACGCGTCGGGGGAACGCGGGAGCCTGTACCTCTCTGCGGAGCAGGCCGCCGCGCACCTGGCAGCGTGCTCGCTGTTGGGGATCCAGGGTGGCTTCCACGTCATAGGCGACGCCGGCCTTGACGCAGCGCTGAAGGCGCTCGAACTGGCTTCGGCGGAAGTAGGGGAGCAGCGGATCCGGGCAGCGGGCCACCGCTTCGAGCACGTCGAAGTTGCCGATGATGACGCCATTGGGCAACTCGCCCGGTATTCCGTCACCGTCAGCGCGCAGCCAGGATTCGACGCTGCTTGGGGGATGGGCGGCGGGATGTACGAACAGCGCCTGGGCGGCAGGAGCCGTTCAATGAACGCATTTGCCTCGTTCTACTCTGCCGGCGTTCCCATCTGCTTCGGCAGTGACAGCCCGGTGACCCCGCTGCGGCCGTGGTCAAGTGTCCGGGCCTGCCTGGAACACCACACCCATGACCAACGGATCTCCGCGCGGGCCGCATTCCTGGGCCACACACGGGCAGGCTGGCGTGCGGCCAGGTACCACAATCCGATGGCCGGCCAGCTGGTCCCGGGCGCACCGGCGAGTTTCGCGGTCTGGGACGTTGAGGAGCTCATGGTCCAGGTTGCGGACGGACGCGTGCAGTCCTGGAGCACGGATCCCCGTGCGCGCACGCCGCTGCTGCCGGCGCTCGACACGGGCGCTGATCCGGTCTGCCTGCAGACCGTGAGGGACGGCGCGGAACTCTTTTCGAATCCGGCCCTGCGTTCCTGAAGCGACAAACAGGCCCTTTCAAACCGATCGCCCTATAATGGATAGTTGCGCCTGCCAGCCAGCTATCCAGCTGCGGACCAGTCGCTCCGACCGCTCCCGTCCAGGAAAGGCCCTCTGTGCGCATCCTCACCATCATTCCGACCTATAACGAGTTGGAATCGCTGCCGAAAACCCTTCAACGCCTGCGGGCAGCCGTGCCCGCTTCGGACGTGCTGGTGGTGGACGACAACAGCCCTGATGGCACCGGACAGCTGGCGGACGGCTTTGCCGCCGAGGACTCACAGGTCCATGTCCTGCACCGCAAGGGCAAAGAAGGCCTCGGGGCTGCCTACATCGCCGGGTTCAAATGGGGTCTCGATGCCGGCTACGACGTCCTGGTGGAAATGGACGCCGACGGCTCACACCAGCCCGAGCAGCTCCCTCAGCTGATCGAAGCCGTTGAGCAGGGTGCCGACCTTGCCATGGGCTCACGCTGGGTTCCCGGTGGCAGCGTAGTCAACTGGCCGCTCTACCGCCAGGCGATCTCGCGCGTTGGAAGCACCTACGCGAGGCTTATGCTGGGACTGAAGATCAAGGATGTCACGGGCGGCTACCGGGCTTTCCGTCGCACCACGCTGGAGAAGCTTAACTTGGACCAGGTCGACTCAGTCGGCTACGGGTTCCAGGTGGACCTGGCGTGGCGGGTGGCAAAGATGGGCCTCCGGATTGAGGAGCGTCCCATCACGTTCGTCGAGCGGGAGCTTGGCGCATCCAAGATGAGCGGCAACATCGTTGTTGAGGCCATGATCAACGTCACCAAGTGGGGCCTGCTGGCACGCTGGAACAAGCTGACCGGAAAAAGCTCAAGCTAAACGGCACTGATGCAAAAAGAGCCGGCCCGGCAACGTGATCACGTTGCCGGGCCGGCTCTTTCAATTCGTCAGACCGCCGCAATGGGCAGTGCTGTGCCAGCCGATGCGGTCAGGCAGTGCGCCGTTCGCCGCGGCGTTCGCGCAGGATGGTCAGCCGGTCCTCGAGGATCTGCTCCAGCTCCGGGAGTGAGCGCCGCTCCAGGAGCATGTCCCAGTGGGTACGGATAGCCTTTTCGTTGCTGGTATCAGGGCGTTCCCCGTCAACGAGAAGCGCTTCCTTGCCGGTCTTGGAAACCCACACAGGAGGAATCTCTGCCTCTGAGGAGAAGGTCACAAAAACCTGCTCGCCGTCCTCGCACCGGTATTCGACACGCTGACGCGGAGCCGGCTCAACGCCGGACTCGGTCTCCATGCTCTGCGCGCCAAGGCGCATACCCCGCAGGCTGCGATCGCTCATGTTTTCTCCCTCTGGTCGGTTCGCGGAGCAGGGCCCCGCGCAAGCCGTCGCGACATTACCGCTCCGGACTTCTGTGTTCACTGTGCTGCATCATAAGTTTCAACGCATTGCGCAGCTTTCTTGTTCCAGTGGAATCCAATCCGACCGGACAAATATTCAATTATACACCGCGCCTTAGGTACCATTGCGCCCGCCAGGCCGTGCGGTCACAACCCCATGAATTCACGCAGCCGGCAATAACGGTCAGGAGCCGGGCTGCTTCGCAGGTTCCTCATCGAAGAGGCCGCCGCCGGAGCGCGGGTCGGGATTGGTGCCGCCGAGGGCGTTGCCAATGCCTTTCAAGGCTTCGCCGACCTCGCTGGGGATGATCCACAGCTTGTTGGAGGAGCCCTCTGCCAGCTTGGGCAGCGTCTGCAGGTACTGGTAGGCAAGAAGCTTCTGGTCAGGGTTTCCCTTGTGGATTGCATCGAAGACCTTTTGGATGGCCTGCGCTTCACCGTCTGCCCGGAGGATGGCTGCCTTGGCGTCACCTTCGGCCGCCAGAATGGATGCCTGCCGCTGGCCTTCGGCGGTGAGGATGGCGGACTGCTTGGTGCCCTCCGCGGTGAGGATGGCAGCACGGCGGTCGCGTTCGGCCCGCATCTGCTTCTCCATCGAATCCTGGATGGAGTGGGGAGGGTCGATCGCTTTGAGCTCGACACGGGAGACCCTGATGCCCCAGCGGCCGGTCGCCTCGTCGAGGACGCCGCGCAACTGGCCGTTGATCTGGTCCCGCGAGGTGAGCGCCTCCTCAAGGTTCAGGCCGCCGACGACGTTACGCAGGGTGGTGGTGGTGAGCTGCTCCACGGCCTGGATGTAGTTGGCGATTTCGTAGGTGGCCGCCCGCGGATCGGTGACCTGGAAGTAGACCACCGTATCGATGGACACCACCAGGTTGTCTTCTGTGATCACCGGCTGCGGGGGGAAGGACACCACCTGTTCCCTGAGGTCAAGCAGGGGCAGGAGCCTGTCCACGAACGGGATCAGGATGGTGAGACCCGGGTTGAGGGTCCGCTGATACTTTCCGAGACGTTCCACAACGCCCGCCCGCGCCTGCGGGATGATCCGCACCGAGCGGACCAACACAATAATGACAAACACGATCAGGACCACCAGCACAATGGCCAAGGCGGCACCGCCTGCGTTATCCATACATCTCCTTTTCCCCAGTTGTCAGTGAAGCTGTATCTAGGACGGGTTGGCTCGCTCCGGCGGGGCGGACACCACGGCCGTGGCCCCGTCGATTGCCGAAACGACGGCTTTCTGGCCCGCAGGCAGGACCGCGCCGGCGGACCGGGCGCTCCAGACGTCGCCGCCGATCTTGACCAGGCCGCCCGTGGAGCTGACAGCTTCCATCACCAGGGCCTGCTCGCCGATGAGCCGGTCAACGTTGGTGCGCTGCTCAGAGGGTCCTTTTTTCAGGTGGTTGAGGGCAACCGGGCGGACAAACGCGATCATCAGCAGGGATACCACGCAGAAGACGACGATCTGAAGCCACAGGTCGGCGCCGGCAAAATCGGCAACCACCGCTGCAAGCGTGCCGCCGCCGAGCATAATGAAGAAGAGGTCAAGGGTGATCATCTCGATCACTGCGAAAGCGAGGAAAGCGGTGAGCCACAGGGCCCACCAATTTTCGCCGAGCCATTCAAACATTCCGTCCCCTTCGACCGCGGCCGACTTTCCGGTAAGTGTGCTTCAATCCTAGTCCGCTGGAAAGCGGGGCGGCAGGTCGCCCGGGAGAGGGTCCGGGAACGTGGCCAAGTCGTTACGTTGCGTCCGTTGCGAGCCGGAACACGGTGATCCTGAACATCGCGTCCACCGCTGTCGCGTCGTCCCCGGTACCGAGGTTGGAGGCCAGTGCGGCGCGTTCCAGGTGATGCCCGGCAGGACCCATGAATGCCAGGTCGGCTATCTCCCCGGGCGTCAGCATCATCCGGATATCCATATCCCGGGCTGAGTCGGCGACGAAATGGGCGGCCAGTGACTCGGCGAGCCTGGTGTCCTTATCGTCCCCTATCGCCAGCATTCCCGTCCGCGCGGCTACGGCGGCCAGGTGCCCGGCACGGGGCGTCACCACCACCAGCCTGCCGCCAGGACGGAGGACCCGCGCGAACTCCGCTGCGTTGCGGGGCGCAAAAATGACCATCACCGCGTCGACGGCGGCGTCAGCCACGGGCAGGGGCTGCCACACATCGCAGGCGAGGCAGAGCGCCTCCGGATTGAGCCGGGCGGCGCGGCGAAGCGCGAACTTCGAGATGTCAAGCGCGACGGCGGTGCAGCTGTCAGTCGCCCGCCGTACCTCATCGAGCACTGCCCGGAGGTACTGCCCCGTCCCTGTTCCGGAGTCGAGGACGGTAAATTTCCCCCGAGGGGGAACCAAGCGGGCGATGGTACCTGCGACGGCTTCCGCCAAGGGACGGTAGTGCCCGGCCTCAAGGAAATTGAACCGGGCCGCCACCATGTCCGGGGTGTCAGCTTCGAAAACTGTGCCCTTTCCGACCAGCAGGTTGTAGTACCCCTGACGCGCTGCGTCGAAGCTGTGCCCGGACCCGCACACCAGGGCCCCGCGACCCGCGCCCGGGTTATCGGAACCATTAAGGGGGCCCCCGCAGACAGGACAGCGCAGCAGGGGAGGGGTGGACGGCATAGGCACCATCCTATGGGGCAGGCACGTTAGGCTCACGTGGGTGAAGCCTGAACATCTCCCCCTGCTGAATTCCGTCTCCGCCCCGGCAGTTCATCCTGATGGCAGCCGGGCCGTGGTCTCGGTGACCCGCCCGGACTTTGTTGCTGACTCCGCTGTGGGCCAACTATGGAATGTTCCGCTGGACCCGGAGCAACTGCCACGACGGATCAGCAGGGGTTTTCGGGACACTGCCCCGGCCTTCTCGCCCGACGGCCTGGTGCTGGCCTTCCTCCGGACGGACGCCCGGTCCTCGAAGGCCCAACTCTGCGTCGTGGAAGCCGCTGGAGGCGAGCCGCAGGTCATCACGGACAGGCTCCTGGGCGTGGAGGATTTCTCCTGGTCACCGGATTCCCACCGGATAGTGTTCTGCTCCCGTGAGCCTGATCCGGGACGCTATGGCAGCAGCGGCGAAGTAGCCCCGGAGGCAGAGGAGCCGCGGTTCATAGATTCCTTTCAGTACCGCCTGAACGGTGTGGGATATACCCGGGATAAACCGCGCCGGCTGTTCATGGTGGACGTCCCCGAACTCGGAGCCGAGCCTCCGGTCCGGCCCCCGGGCAGCCACAGGAAGCACTCCGGAGAGGGGCAGCGCGCATCAGTGCCGGCCGTCCGCTTACTGACGTCCTTCGCGGCCGACCTGAGCGGCGGGACAATCAGTGCGGATGGATCCTGGGTCTATTTCATTGCCGACGAGCCAGCGAACGATCTAGATCTGTCCACCCGCATTTATAAGGTCCCCGTCACGGGAGGAGAGCCACTCGCCGTAGAACCGCCGGACTCGCCTGCCCGCAAGGTGCTGGCTGTCCGGCAATCACGGGATGGCAACTGGCTGTTCTACGTTGCCCAGGATCTGGGCGCATCGGGCAGGGATTTCGTGGCACGGAATTCCGTACTGTATTGCCTCCAGGTTGGCGGAGGGACGCCGGCGCCGCTCAGCGACCCTGACATCATGGATGTCTCCGCTCCGGGAAGCCGGATAGAACTCCGGGGCCCGGACCGCGCCCTGGTGCTCAATAACGCGCAGGGCACCGTGGAGCTGCTCGAGTTGGGCGCCACCGGCGGGCACGCCCTCCTGGTGCACGGGGACAAGGTGGTATCCGGTGCGGCCTGGGCAGGCGGTTCGCTTGTTGCCGCGTTCAGCGATCCGTCGACAACCGGGGATCTCGCAGTGCTCGACGACGGTCAGCTGCGGCTGCTGACCGACTTTTCGGCAGGCCTGCGGACCCAGGCTGACCTGGTGGTTCCGGTGGAGCTGACCTTTGACGCGCCGGACGGCTATCCCGTCCATGGATGGCTGGTCCGTCCGCCCGGCAAAGGCCCGCACCCGGTCCTGCTGAACATCCATGGGGGTCCGTTTGCACAGTTCACCGTGGGGCTCTTCGACGAAGCCCAGATCTACGCCGCGGCCGGCTACGCCGTCCTGATGTGCAATCCGCGGGGCTCCGCAGGTTATGGCAGGGCCCACGGACTGGCCATCAAAGGCCGGTTCGGCACCGACGACCGGCAGGACATCCTCGCCTTCCTCGACGGCGCCCTGGCAAAATTCCCGGCACTGGATGCCGGCAGGCTGGGAATCATGGGCGGCTCGTACGGCGGGTACCTCACCGCATGGACCATTGCGCATGACCACCGGTTCGCAGCGGCCATTGTGGAGCGAGGATTCCTGGATCCGGTCAGCTTTGAAGGAACAGCCGATATTGGCTGGTATTTCGGGCACGAATATCTTGGTGAGTCGGCCGCCGGTGTTGCTGCCCAGAGCCCCCTCCACCATGTAGACCGGGTACGGACCCCCACCCTGGTGATCCACAGCGAAGACGATCTCCGGTGCCCGCTGGAACAGGGTCAGCGCTACTACACGGCCCTGAAACGGCGCGGCGTCGAGACCGCTCTCCTGGTTTTTCCCGGTGAAGACCATGAACTCTCGCGCTCAGGTACGCCTAACCACCGCCGCCAACGCTTTGAGCACATCCTGGACTGGTGGGCAAGGTTCCTCCCCACAGCAGCCAATCCGGCGGGAGAAGTCCAGGGCTGAGCGTCACGGACTTCAGGAAAGAAAACCCAGGGCCGCTCGGGCCTTTGCGATGCCGGGCTCGGCCCAGTGGGCTGCGTACTCGGCATTTCCGCTCAGCGATCTCAGCTCCGCGCGGTCCACGTACAGGGTGCCGTGCAGGTGGTCGGTCTCGTGCTGGACAATCCGGGCCTGCCAGCCCTCGAACTCGCGTTCCGAACCCAGGCCCCCGGGTGTTTGGAACTGAAGCAGCACGCGTTCATGGCGGACCACCACGGCCTGGAGTCCGCTGAGGGAGAGACACCCTTCAAAGAACGCGGCGGTCCGGTCTCCGACCGGGCTGTACCGCGGATTAAGGATGGCCAGGAACTCCAGCGGGGTGCGGTGGCGTACCGCCGCCGCCTCCGGATCGACGTCGTACTGGTCCTCCAAAACGGCCAGCTGGAGCGGAATCCCGAGTTGCGGTGCGGCAAGACCGACGCCGGGGGCCTCATGCATCACGCGGCGCATCACGGCTATCAGCTGCTCGAGCTCTTCAGGGCTGATCTGGCCATCGAACGGGGCAGCCTCCTGGCGCAGCACCGGGTGGCCGGCCTGGACAATAGGCGGCAATGACTCTGCTGAGAGAATCTCCTGCACGCATTCCCGGAGCTGCGCAGGCGTGAACGGTGTGGACGGAGAGGCGGTGGTCATGCTGAAATCCTATAATCGGGGACGCATGCCGGGGGCCGGTTCAGCTAGTGTCGAATCCATGGCTGAACTGAACGCGACGGAAACCTCACCACGGGACCACGTCCTGGAATTTGTCCGGACCCTTGAAGCAGGAGGGGGAGGCGCAGCCATCCGGCGCTTCCTTGCAGAGGATTTTAAGCTGATGGAGGCCCCGCATCTGCTCGCTCCGGAAGGCTCCACCCGGACACTGGAACAGATCCTTGCCGGTGCGGATCAAAGTGCCCAGGTGGTGTCCGGCCAGAAGTTCGATGTCCGGCGGACCACGTGCGAGGGCGGCCGCGTTGTTGTCGAAGCCGACTGGTCTGCCACGTTGCTGATGGACCTGCGGCACTGGGACGCAGGGGAGACCCTTCGCGCCCGGACGACATCAGTCTTTGAAGTACGTGACGGCAGGATCGTCAGCCAGGACAGCTACGACTGCTACTTCCTGAACTCCTGACGGACACGGCACCGGCGGCTCCTGCACCGTCATTGCATGGTAAACCGCCGGGCCACCAGCCTGTTTGCGGCGGGGACACCGGCAACGGCTCCGATGGCGAGGCTTCTCAGAGGCAGGAGAGGCCTGGGCAAGGGCCGTCCGAGCGTCATGTTCACTTCGGATTGCCACCGCGCCACCCTGGCCGCCTTCCGGCGTCCGGCCGCGTAAGCCTGCAAGCGGCGTCCCACGGGTTCCCCGGCCAGCGCGGCGCAGATAACCGGCGCCAGTTCTGCTGCATCGAGCCAGCCAAGATTCATTCCCTGCCCGCCGATCGGGCTGATTTCGTGGGCGGCATCACCGATCAGGACTGCCCGTCCAGCGACAGACCTCCCTGCCATGGACGAACGCGGGCTGAAGGCGCTGAGCATCGTGTTGGTGGCCGGATCCGGACGGACTCCTGTGCGGCGGTGCACGATCCGGGCCAGCTCGGAGGGGTCCGGCACCAGGGCGGCCCGGTTCACTCTCGCCACCCAGCGGCGGACACCGCCCGGCAGTGGAAAGGACTCCACGATGCCGTCGGCTTCGAGATACAGCACGGCCTCCTGGCAATGATCGCCGGTGGCTTCGAAATCGCCCATGATGTAGTGGTCGGGGTAGCTTCTGGGGCTTGCCTTGATCCCGAGCAGTCCCCGCACTGAGGACCGCGAACCGTCAGCGGCGACCAGCAGCCGGGCGGACAGCCGGGTGGCCGGGTTCCGGGTGCCAGAACCGGCGCCCGTGGTGCCGTCAAAGGAGACGGTGACCAGGCCGCCGTCGTCCGCTACTTCCGTTACCCGGGCGCCCCTGGCCAGAGCCGAACTGTCCAGTTCCTTCACGCGCTGCTCCAGCAGGGTTTCGGTGATGAACTGGGGGAGTGACAGGACAAACGGGAAACGGTCCGAAACCGGGGCGAAGGACATTGACCCCAGTGTCCTGCCGCCACTGACGGCGATGCCGCGGCGGATCTGCACACCGGATTCCACCATGGCGTCCGCAACTCCCACACTGTCCAGCGCCGCGAGGGCCGGTGGGTGGATGCCGATGGCCCGTGAGTGCAGGTCCCGGCCGGTCCGTTGTTCCAGGATCTTTACTCCCACGCCTTCCTGAAGCAGCAACGCGGCGAGAAACAGGCCCACCGGGCCGCCACCGACGATCACCACCTCAACCATGGCGGACGTCCGGGCTGTGTTGTGTGGAGCGGTGGATCAGCACCTGGTGGAAGGGGGAGTGCGGCTGGACGTTCCAGCCCGGGGGAGCGGCGGCGCGCAGTTCTGCAACGGTGTAGCTGCGACGGATGGAAACCAGGCCGTCCGGCCGGATGAAAGAGCCCCGGAACGGCAGGGCCGCGAGCGAGAACAGGCCGTAGGCTGCCACGCTGCGGCGAAGGTCGTTGTGCAGGCACAGCCGGCTGGCCAGACTCTGCGAGTCGGCGAGAAATGCTGCCAGTTGCGCCGCCTGCAGGTGGTGAAGGACGTGGTTGGAGATCACCACGTCATAGCTGCGGCCTTCCCGGACAAGATCGGCGCTGGCCGCCTGCCGGAAGTTCACCGATTGGGTTTTCCTCCGGGACGCGTGGTCGCAGGCCCGCCTATCCGGATCGATGCCGGTGATCTCCACTTTAAGGTTGTCCCGGGCAGACCAGCCCGCAAGCAGCCGGGCGATGTCCCCGCCGCCGCAGCCGATGTCCAGGACGGTAGTGACATGTTCCGGCGACAAAAAGGGGCGCAGTTCCCGGACGTAGAGCAGGCGCCAGCCGGAAAAGAGTCGGTTTACCAGGCCGAACTGCCGGTAGGTCCGGTCGAGCCTCACGGGATCACAGTCCGGCCGGTCCATCATTTCGATGGCGTCAACCGCGCGGTTCCGCATCAGGAGCACGGAATCAGGCCAGCGACGCCGTGGCTGCCGCTCCCAGGATCTGCGGAGCGCCCGCCGCCCGCAGCTTGGTAAACAGGCCCGTCTCCACGGTGAGCCCGGGGCCGAAGGCCATGGAGCAGATCCGATTGTCGCCCTCCGACGCGGGCTGCTCCAGAATATGCCGAAGGACAAAGAGAACCGTGGCACTGCTCATATTGCCGTAGTCCCGCAGGGTATCCCGCGCCGGAACGAGTTGCTGGTCCGTGAGTTCAAGCCGGGTCTGGACCTTATCCAGGATGCTCCGGCCACCGGGATGAATGGCCCAATGCCGGATGTCCCGGTAGGGGAGCCCGCTCAGCGACGGGTCCCGGTCCAGCAGTGGTTTGAGGGCGCCGATGATGTGGTCATCGATGATGTGGGGGACGTAATTGCCCAGCACCATTTCGAAGCCGTGGTCGCCGATGTTCCATGCCATGGATTCCTCGCCCACCGGCGTCAGGACTGTTTCGAAGTGGTCCAGCTGCATCAGGGCAGGTGCCTCCGGATCGTCCCGGGATGTCACGATGGCGGCTGCGGCTCCGTCCCCGAACAGTGCCGAGCCCATGATGGTGTCCGGATCGTTCGACGTCCGGACATGCAGCGAACACAACTCGGCGCATACCACCAGGACGACTGCGTCGGGATCGGCCTCGCAGAACGATTTGGCGGCCCGCAGCGCCGGGAATGCTGCATAACAGCCCATGAATCCCAGGTGATACCGCTGGACGGCCGGATCCAACCCCAGCGCCCGCACGATCTTGTAGTCAGGACCAGGGTTGAAGAAGCCAGTGCAGGAGACCGTGATGACGTGGGTTATGTCAAGCAACGTCAGGTCCGGGCAGGCGTCAAGGGCAGCCCGGGCGGCCTCGATGAAGAGTTTGGTGGCCTCGCGGGCAAAGAGCTCGTTGCGCACCTGCGTGGTGGGGTTCAGCAGCAGACCGGTGGCCGGATCGAAGAACTGGGGATCATCCGAACGGAATTCCATGGTCATTTCTTCGACCGCCGTATGGCGGGTCCCGATGGCGGCTGAATCAAAGCAGGTGTTGACCAGCCGCGAGCCCAGTCTGGTCAGGCCCGGCTGGGCTGCAAAAACATCACGGGCTTCCGCCTGGATCAGCACAGTGGGCGGAACAGCGGTTTCGAGTGAACGCAGATAGACCGTCATTGGTTCATTCTTGGCGAGCGTCCGGGATTAGACAATGGCGGGGCCGCCCGGGCAGGCGGATGCTCCGTCTTGGTGGGCGGTTCTACCCCGTTGCCGGACACGGGAGCAGGGCCGGCGAATACGCGCCGGCCCTGCAATAGCCCCTGGTCTGTAACCAGCGGCTGATCGTTTCCTGCTACTGCTTCACGAGAGCGCTGCCATAGCCCGCATCGCACTTGCCGTCATGGATCACGCCGGCCCCTGACGCCACCACGTAGTTGCTTGCCGGGTTGAAGACGGCGGTGTGGACGTCCGTGACCTTACTGGCGCAGTCGTCGGCCCCGGCGGAGCTCATGCTCTGCCCGCCGATCCACATGTCGATCCAGATGCTGGAGTTGGTGCCGTGCACGTTGGTGCCCTGGTGGCACGGGCCGTTCTCGGGATCGTTGCCGTCGCCGCAGGTGTCTTCGACGATGAAGTAGCGGCGGACGTCCGGCAGATAGATCCTTGTACCGGCCGGGAAGTCCAGCACATCCTGGCCGGTGGCGAGGGAGTGCCCCACGGCGATGGTGATCGGGTCCGCGTACGTGCCGGTGCCCCCGGCAGTCTGATGCAGTACCGGGTGGCTGATGGCAACCGAACCGGCTGGGGTGTTGTCGTGCCAGGTATATGCCGTGGTGTAGGCGGTGTTGACGATCCGCTCGGAGGATGACGCCGGCTGGACGGGTGCGGGCGCCGGCTTCGGAGCAGGAGGAACGACGGCGGCTGCGGCGGCTGGTGCGGGAATCGCCGCAGGTACCGGGCCCGCAGCCTTCGCCTCGGCGGCTGCCTTCTGGGCTGCTGCTTTCTCGGCTGCCGCTTTCTCAGTTGTGGCTTTCTCAGCGGCGGCCGCCGCTTCTGCGGCGGCTTTTTCGGCCGTGGCGGCTGCTGCGGCTTTTGCTGCCTTCTCGGCGGCTGCGCGCTGTGAGGCGCCGATCTCGCCGGACTTATCAGTTCCGGCGCTGGAACTGGCCTCAATCCCGGCGCTCGCCGGTACGGAAGACTTATCGAGTGAGTTGGGTGCGCCGGTGACAGCGCCACACGCCGAGGTGGCGAGCAGGACCGAGAGCATGCCGGCGGCCAGCAGATTGTTTCTGCGCATGGAAAATAAAGCCTCTTCATGGGTGCGAAAAACGGGCGGTCTCACAGGGATAAGTCACGCCCGGATCCTGGTCTGCCGAATGCAAGGCGCTGCCGCCTGGGACTTACCACACGCAGAAGAATTGAGGAGACCTTGTGATGCGCGTGCGCCAACCAGTGACCTAAACGTTACCTTCTGGGTCGCCGAAGAAGCCAATCGTCGGCGCGGCGCTTTCCCTCGGGCGTTTCCGGTTACGTGTGGGACACAGCGCCCACGGGGCAAACCTCGCGGCCATTTCCCGTGGATGGAAGCCCTGCATTTCCCGCGTTCGATGTGAGATCGGGACAACCCCTGAATGCCGCTTTCAGCCCTTGTGATGTAACGCCGATAATCTACATTATGTAAAGTAAAGGTGAAAAGCCCCATCCCCGCCGGACATCTGCACTCACACCGTCGCCAGGGTTCGTCTATGGGACACTTCGAGCAAAGAGGCCCGGATACTTGACCACCAGCCCATGTTCGTCAGCGGTCAGCACCCGCCGGAGGTCTGAGTCCCGCGACTCATAGAGATACTCATGTTTGGCCAGACGGGTGTAACGATGGGTGTCGGACGGGTGGACCAGTGTCACTCCTTAGGTGACCTGGTGCCGCAGCGGAATGCCCGCTTCAATGACCTTTGGCCCTGTCCAAAGCCCCTCCCCCGGCAGACTCTGTCACTATGAAGCCCATGAGTCCCGAACCGGCACTGGTCCGGTGCGCTGAGCAGCCCACCGCCGTCGTGCGCGAACGCGTCGCCATGGACGCACTGCCTGAGTTCTTCGGGCGCGCGTACGCCACGGTGGCCGCAGAGGCAGCCAGGCAAGACGTCCAGTTGGCCGGTCCGCCCTTCGCGCTCTACCGCGGGATGCCGACGGAAACGGTCGACGTCGAAGCAGGCTTTCCGATCAATGGCACCTTCGCGGACACCGGGACAGTCGTTGGCGGCGCCCTCCCCGGGACTGAGGCCTACGAGATGGTGCATTCAGGAACTTACGACACCCTCGAGCAGACCTATGCGGCAGTCCAGGAACGGATGAAGGCAGCGGGTAAGACGCCGTCGGACATGATGTGGGAATACTATCTGAATGGCCCCTCGGACGAGCCCGATCCGCAGAAGTGGCAGACCCGGGTCGTATGGCCGGTGACCTGATGCTCAAGATCCTCAGGCTGCTGCTGGTGGTGTTCGCCATGCTTGTTGGCGGGGCCGCGGCAGCCTTCGCCGTCACTCCGGTGGACGTCGTGGTGGAAGACCGGGCCGGGATCATTGACCGCACTACGCTGGTCCCGGCAATCCAAGCGATCGAGTTCTACTCCCCCACCAAAGTTGCTGTCTACACCTACAACGGCAGCGCCGCGGACAACCTCAATGAAGAGGTCCTCAGGTTTGCCCGCACGGAGCATCCGGAGTGGATCAGCGCTGACGGGCAGAAGTGGGCCGACGGGCTCTATATCTTCGCCCTGGACCCGGTGGGGCGGCACGTGGGCACCTATATGGGTGAAGACCGCAAGGTTTCCCTGGAACAACGTGATGACATCCAGAACGCCACCAAGGAACTCCTGCGGGATGCCCAATGGACGGACGGAACCATCGCCGGGGTCCGGCGCGGTGCCGAACTGATCAACCAACCCTGGTACCGTTCAGCGGCCTTCGTGATCACTGCGTGGGTGACCGGAGCGCTGGCCGCACTGGGGGCGGGCGCGTGGCTCATAGTGAGGGCCGTGACAAGGGCCGGCAGCCGAAAGGAGGTGGAACGCGGAGACCGGAGCTACGCCAGCGTAAGCACTGACCTGGACGTCACGGAGCTGAACGCCCGTACCATTCCCGAGGACTCCCGTTACGGCAGCAGCGTCCTGGAGAAGCACCGGACGTTCCTCAACCGGTATAACGCCGCCACCGGACTGTCGAACCGCGTGCATGCCCTCTCCCCCAGGGCCCTGAGCCGCAGATCCAGCCTCAAACTTGCCCGCGAGTATGCTGCCGCGGCCGCGGAACTCGATGCCCTCGACGACGTCATCTCCGACAGCAATGCACTGCTGAACCGGGGCAGCACCTGGCCCACAGCCTGGGACCGGCAACTGGCGCCGTTCCGAAACGACCTGGCGGGACTGGAACAGCTGTTGAGTAAACGCAACGGGCAAGGCGACTCAGCCACCGCCGCAGCCCTCCGGTCTTTCCGCGACCAGAGCATCCGCGACATCGAGCACTGGACCGCCCAGCTTGCTGACGGGACAATCACCCCCGAAACGGCACTGGACCGCCTCCGGGATGCCCGTACCCACCTGTCCACGCTCCTGAAGAGCCACGCAGAGACCGTCATCGAGGGTTTTGCCAAATCCGAGCGGGAAGCCAAACTCATGCGCAAAGAGATGCAGGAGGCGCAGGAGGGCCTGGACCACCGCCGGCGGACCTACGAACCAAGCATTCTTGGAACGGTCTACCCGTCGTACTACTTCTTCTCGGTTCCGGTCTTCAATTCAGGCTTCAACACCGGCGTCGGGAGCGTCAACGCAGCCCGCGGCGGCGGCACCACGGGCTATGGCAGCAGCGGCGGGAGCTTCTCCGGTTCAGGCAGCTCCTCCGGTTTCTAGCCGGCCTTGGGTGACCTTTGGCCCTACAGGTCCTGACCACCGCACCGCAGGCTGGAAGCCCAGCCAACAGAGAGGCCAGCCGTGTTAATGTCCAAACCGATCGCCGTCGCCACGAACGATTCCGAGCAAAGCCAGGCGGCGGTGACCTGGGCGGCACAGCGCGCTGCCAGCGCCGGCCTGCCCCTGATCATCCTGCACGTCGTTGACATCCGCTGGGTTGCCGAGCCGATCCCCTGGACCGGTGTGCTGCTGGAGAAGGGCGAAGAGCTCCTGGAGACCGCCGCAGGGCGGGTCCGGGGCACCGTGCCGATCGATATCACCACCAAGGTCCTTGAAGGCAGCGTTGCTGGGGCGCTGGGCAAGTATTCCAGCAAAGTGGCCATGCTGGTGGTGGGGTCAGGCGGCACCCATCTGGGCGGCTCACTGACTGACCGGGCGCTTCAGGTGGCCGCCGCCGCCAAGTGTCCCGTCGCCGTCGTCGGCATGCATGACCTGCAGGGACGCAGCGGGGTGCTGGTAGGTGTTGACGGCTCGGAGGAATCAACGCAGGCAGTCGCTTTTGCCGCCGCTGAGGCAGACCGGCACGGGCAGGAGCTGACCGTGCTGTACGCCTTCAGCGGCCCCAACCGCTGGGTCAGGTCCGGCCTTCCCACCAGCAGCCTTGCCGAACTGATCGTCGAAGAGGAACAGATTGTCCTTTCCGAAGCAGTCTCCGGCCTCCGCGAGGATTACCCGGACCTGGTGGTGCACAAGGTCCTGGAAACCGAGAAGGAGCCCGCCCAGGCACTCGTTGATGCGGCGGCCCATGCTCAGCTGCTGGTGGTGGGCAGCCGCGGCCGGGGTGGCTTCAAGCGGCTGTTGCTCGGTTCCACAGCGCACGCCGTTCTGGCGAACCTGCCGTGCCCGACAATTATCACCCCCGTCCGACGCGTCAAACACCTGAAGTAGGTGCGGGCAATGCAAAGCAACGCGTCAGGTCCGGAGACCGAGGTCCTGGACGTCCATGACTGCTGGAAATGCCTCCGCTCGGCGTCAGTGGGCCGGCTTGCCGTGACAACCGATGCCGGGCCCGAGATTTTCCCGGTGAATTACGTCCCCGATTACGGCACCGTTGTGTTCCGGACCGGGCCTGGCACCAAACTGGACGCCGCGCTCGCGGGCGGTCCCGTCGTTTTGGAGGCGGACGGCCTGAATGCCTACGGAACCATCGCCTGGAGTGTGGTGATCAAAGGAACGGCCAAAGTGGTGGACACCGAGGAAGACATCCAGGAGGCAGCCGACGCCGGACTGGCCCCGTGGGAGCCCGGCAGCAAGGAGCACCTCGTCCGGATCACGCCGTCGGACGTCACCGGCCGCAGGTTCGTCATCACTGCCCCGGGCAGTTGGTGGCCGCCCTTGGATGCCACAGGAGACGTTGCGCCGGAATCAGGGAGCTGAGCGTACGACGCCGGCGCTCACCTCGCTGCGCCGACCCTGACCCGGGCGCCTCCCACCGCCGTCGGGCGTCCTCCGCCGCCGCCCAGCGCGCGGAGGGCGTTCAGGATGGTGGCCAGATCGACCAGTTCCTGGAGCAGCGCGCCGGCCACCGCCGGGATGTATCCGAATACTGCCGCGATCATCAGGCCGATACTCAGCAGGATTCCTGTCCAGATGCTCGCCAGCGCTATCCGGATGGTGCGCTGGCCAATGTCGACGGCCAGCGCCGCCTTGGACAGGTCGTCAAGCATGATCACGACGTCGGCAGACTCGCTGGCCGCGGTGGAACCTTTGGCGCCCATGGCGACCCCAACGTCGGCGGCGGCCAACACCGGGGCGTCATTGACCCCGTCACCCACCATCATCACCGGCCGTTCCCGCAGCCCGGCGACCACAGAAACTTTATCGCCCGGGAGGCAGCTGGCCTGGAAACGGGAGATCCCGGATTGCGCAGCAATTTTCCTGGCCGTGGCAGGAGCGTCGCCGGTCAGCAACAGGGTGTCCTTGATGCCCAGCCGGCGGAGATAGGCGAGCGTCTCGAGGGCATTGGCACGCAGGGGGTCGCTCATGATCAGGGCACCTGCGAACCTGCCGTCGACGCCAACATAGACCGCAAGCTGTCCCCCGGCCAGGTCCGCCTCCTCGAACCCCGAGGTGACGGACTGCACAAAGTCAGGCTTGCCGACCACCACCGTCCGGCCACCACAGCTGGCGGTGACACCCTGCGTGGCATGTTCGGTCGCGTTGCTGCCCGGCAGGAGGTCCAGGCCCCGCTGCCTGGCAGCATCAATAACGGACGCTGCCAGGACGTGCGAGGAGTACTGCTCTGCCGACGCGGCAAGCTGCAGCAGCCGGTCTTCGGAAATCATCCCTTGGGCCGTCTGCGGGACCCTGACGCCATGCAGCGTTGGCCGGCCGTGGGTGAGCGTGCCTGTCTTGTCGAAGACTGCCGTCCGCACCCGGGCCAACTGTTCGAGGGTCCCGCCGTTCTTGATGATGATCCCCGCGTGGGCTGCCCGGCTGGTCCCCGCCAGGAACGCGACAGGGGCTGCGATGAGCAGCGGGCAGGGCGTAGCGACCACCAGCACCTGGGCGAAGCGCACCGGATCCCCGCTGAAGTACCAGCCCACCCCGGCCAGGGCGAAAGCGAGGAACGTGAAGGGAACGGCGTACCTGTCAGCGAGCCGCACCACGGGCGGCCGGCTCGCTGCGGCCTCCTGGACCAGCGCCACAATCTGGCTGTACTGGGAGTTTTTGGCGGTGGAGGTGGCTTTCATGTGCACGGCATCCTCACCGTTGACGGACCCACTGAGCAGGGCATCGCCTGCCACATGTTCGGCCGGCAGGCTCTCGCCCGTCAGCGTGGATTCGTCAAAAACCCCCGTTGCACTCAGCAGCAGCCCGTCCACCGGAACCACTTCCGAAGGTTTGACCAAAAGAACGTCACCGGGGCGGACGTCTCCGGCCGGGATGTCTTCGGGAGGCAGGCCCGGCAGTTCGCGGTGGGCTGTTTGTGGAACACGCTCCAGCAGGGACCTGAGTTCACGGGTGGCCCGGCCCTGGGCGATCTCCTCCAGTGCTTCGCCTCCCGCGAGCATCAGCACGATGATCAGGGCCGCGACGTACTCCCCCACCGCCACCGTTGAGGCAATGGCCGTGAGCGCCAGGAGGTCTATTCCCCACCGGCCCCTCAGCAGTGCCTTGACCATCGCGCCGGACCTGAAGGCCGCAACGAGCAGGGCGTAGCCGCTCGCAAACCATTGTGCAGCTGTTTCCTGCGACGCTCCCAGGAGCACTGCAACGACCAGTCCGGCCGCCACCGTGGCGGCAACCAGCGGGAAACGCGCAATGGACGTTCTCAACGCGGCAAAGGTCATTCCTTGACACTAATGCGGCCACTCGGAGGCTGCCAGAGGTCTTCGGACCTAGCCGGTACGCTTCAGTGCATGGCAGATGTTCTGGCGGTTGATGGCTTGGTCAAGCGTTACGGCGAACGGACCGTGGTGGATGGCGTTTCCTTCCACATACGGGCCGGGGAAACATACGGGCTGCTTGGACCGAACGGTGCAGGAAAGACCACGATCATTTCCATGGTGGCCGGGCTGATCCCTGCGGATGCCGGGTCGGTGAAGGTGGCGGGTGAAACCATGACCCCGTCCACCACGGCCCCCAAAGGAGACATCGGCCTGGTCCCCCAGGAGCTCGCGATCTACCCGGACCTGACCGCACGGGAAAACCTGCGGTTCTTCGGCAGCCTGCAGGGGCTCCCCCGCAAAGAACTCCGGACAAGGATTGATGAGGTGCTCGAACTCATTGGCCTGGCGGACCGCGCCGGCGAACAGGTCAAGAAGTTCTCGGGAGGCATGAAGCGCCGCCTGAACATCGGGATCGGCCTGCTGCACCGGCCCACGCTGCTGATCCTGGATGAACCGACAGTGGGCGTGGATCCGCAGTCCCGCAATTCCATCCTTGAGTCCGTGGAAGGGCTGGCCACTGAGGGCATGGCTGTCCTGTACACCACCCACTACATGGAGGAGGCGGAACGGTTGTGCGACCGGATCGCCATCATCGACGAGGGCAAGGTCCAGGCGGAAGGGACCAGGGACCAACTGGTCAGGCTGACCGGGGGCCTGGACCGCATCAACCTCCGCGGAAGCGGCAACACCAGCGCGGCAGCGGCGGCACTGAGGGCCGCGCCGGGAGTGCAGAAGGTCGACGGCGACGGGGCGGGGTTAATTCTCACAGTCCAGGACGGACCAAGGAACCTGCCGGCACTCGTTACGGGCGCCGGCGACGCGGGAATGGCCCTGACGGCTGTCGAGATTGCCCGGCCGGACCTCGAATCGGTGTTTCTGCACCTGACCGGCAAAGCCTTACGGGACTGACATGCGGAACATCTGGACAATGGTCGTCAATGACCTCAGGCAACGCGTTCGAGACAAGTCTGTCTTCATCTACTCCCTGCTCGTTCCCCTATCCCTCATGGGCGTCCTGAACCTTGCCTTCGGCGGCCTAGGCAACGAGACTGTGGATCTCAAGCCGGCCACCGTGATTGCCAGCGCTGAAGACGCCGGGCCGCTGGGTGGCGCGCTGCTCGATGCCGTCGATTCATGGCCGATGATGGACGTCACCGTCAGGCGCGTCCCCGGCGCGGATGTCCGCCAGGAGACCCGAACCAGCGGGGCCGCACTGGGTTTGGTCATTCCGGCGGAATTTACCGCCGCGGTCACCTCGGGCCGGACCATCACCGTACAGGTGGTCGAAGGCGGTCAGGGAGGGCTCGAAAAGGACGTTCTGATCTCGGTGGTGGACGGCCTCCTGGACCAGTTTGGCGCGGGGGCCGTCACGGCCGCTGCCGGTGAGTTTGCCGGGCTCCCCCGCGATTCACTCGCCGGCCTGGGCCAGCAGACAGCGGCAGGGCCCCCTGCACTGACGATGTCTGAGGGCCAGGCGTCCGCGGAACAGCTCTCGCTGCGGGGCACGCTCGTCGCGGGCCAGACGGGGCTCTTCCTGCTGTTCACGGTCGGATTCGGGGTCCTGGGGCTGCTGGCCGAACGGGAGCAAGGCACCTTGGCCCGCCTGAAATCGACCCCCGTGCCGGCCGGGTCAATCATCACTGCAAAAGCTCTCGTGGGATTCATACTCGGCATCGCCGCAACAACAGTGCTGCTCGTCGTGGGGACACTGCTGTTCGGTGTGTCCTTCGGTTCCCCGCTGGTGATTGGACTCCTCGTCGTGAGCGTCGTGGCAGCAGCCACCAGCATGACTTTCATCGTCGCCCGCCTGGTCCGGTCCGCGGAGCAGGCCAACATTGTCCAGTCCATCGTCGCCATGGTGCTGGGGATCGCCGGTGGTGCGTTTTTCCCCATTGAAGCCTCGGGCGTTATCGCCACCATCATGGACTTAAACCCCGTCGGCGCGTTCATCCGCGGTCTGGGCATCTCTGCGGGTGGCGGCGGACCAGCGGAGGTAGCGGTTCCGCTGGCCGTCATGCTGGGCTTCGCCGCGGTCTGCACGCTGGCATCCAGGCTCGTACCGGACAGGGGAACCCGCGCATGAACAGCATCCTTGCCATCGGGGGCGTGGAAATCCGCCGTTTCCTCCGCGACAGGTCGAACGTCTTCTTCGTGTTCATCTTTCCCCTGCTCCTGATACTGCTGCTGGGCTCCCAGTTCGGTGCCGGCAGCGGACAGGCCCACGTTTCGCTGGCGGGCGGGACAGGCTCGGAACTGGCGAAGCAGCTCACCGGGAAGCTGGAGGCGGATGGTCTGAAGGTCAGCTCCGGCCGCCCGGAATCAGTGAGGGCGGAACTGAGCCGCGGGCGGACCGACGTCGGGGTTTTCATCAGCGACGCCGCCGCCACAGCTTTCGATGCCGGCCTGCCGGCTGATCTTGAGGTGGTGATGTCCTCCCAATCAGGTGCCCAGGCGGCGCTTCAGTGGGTGCGCGCTTCCGTGCAGGCAGTGGCCACTGAACAGCGGCAGCAGACCGTCCTTGAGAATGCCGGAATCGACCCCGCGCAGGCGGCCGAAGCCTTGAAGCAAGCCAGCGCCTCGGTGCAGCCTCCCCGGCTGGAGATCGTTGACACGGACAACGTCTCACAGGTTTTCACAGGTCTGGGCAAGTTCGATCTGGGCGCTGCCCAGCAGCTGCTGCTGTTCGTCTTCCTGAGCTCCCTCACCGGTTCAACCACCCTGATCCAGGCCCGCCGGCTGGGGGTCATCGCACGCGTCATGGCAGCTCCCGTGACCAGTTGGCGGGTGATTGCCGGACAGGCGCTGGGCCGTTTTGGCATCGCAGTGGTCCAGGGCGGGTACATCATGCTCGGCACCGCCCTGCTGTTTGGCGTCGACTGGGGAAATCCCCTCCTGGCCGGCCTGATCCTAGCCGTCTTCTCCGCCGTGGCCGCTGCGGCTGCCATGGTCATCGGCTCGGTACTGGACAACGACTCCGCTGCCTCCGGGATCGGCGTGGGGCTCGGGCTGGTGCTCGCCGGCCTGGGCGGTTCCATGGTGCCGCCGGAGTTCTTCTCCGAGAGCCTTCAGGCCGTCTCCCGTGCCACCCCGCACCGCTGGGCCTACGACGCCTTCGCCGAGATCCAGCGGCACGACGGCGGGTTGACGGAGATCCTTCCGCAACTGGGCGTCCTCGCTGCCATGGCTACCGGGCTGCTGGTGCTGGGCGCGCTGTTGCTTCGGCGGAGCCTCAGCCGGGCCCTGTAGGATTCGGCGACGCAGGAGCCTGCGGAGCCGGACCCGGCGGCCTGCCTTGAGGCGGGTCTGGCGGCGGGCCGTGAAGCGGGTCCGGCGGCGGGACCATGAGGGCGCCGCCCGTATCGGGATGCCAGGTCGGATCGGCGGGGCCGCCGTGGGCTTCCCTGCCGCCTTGGTCCAGGCGGAATGGCGGGTATTCATCACGCATCAGCCCGACGTAGGTCATGACCCGGTAAATCCAGCGGTTGAAGCCCATCACCAGGTCGAAGAGCGGCCGCTGGTACCGGCCGCTGAACAGCAGGATCACGGCTGCGACAAGCACCAGGAAACTGAACAGCGAAAACCCGCTTCCGGTCTCATACCTGATGCCGGGGGTCTGCGGGTCGGTCCAGCGGACGGTGCTGGCGCCAGTCAGCGCCGCAATGATCAGCAAATGCGGCAGCGCAAGGAGCCACCACTTGACCAGTACCAGGCCGCGGGAAAGCCGCTCGGGGTAGTCAACGTCGAAATCGGCGGGATAGTCGGTCCTGGCCAGGGTGAACGGCGGATACCGGTCCGTTCCCAAGGCACCGTAGGCATAGAACGCCACACGCCAGCTCCAGCGCATGACACCCACATTAAAATTGAAAAGGGATCGCGGGTAGCGGGCCGTAAAGAGAATCGCGAAGCCGGCGATGACGGTGACGATGAAGAAAGCAAACCAGAGAAAGAACAGGACAATGAAATGAGGTATGGCCAGGAACCACTTCACCAGCCACATCCACCTCGACAGCACCGGATCCAGATCGCCCCGGAGCCTGGCCGGATAGGGTGCCGCCTCAACCGCAGCAGCTGGAATGGCCGGGGGCTGTGCGGATGGAGCCTGGTAAGCCACGGGCTGCGATCCGGCACCCGGGTACGGAAGCATCGCTGGACTGGAAGAGGGCGCCACCGCGGCCCCCGGGTAGGGCGCTGCAGTGGAAGCCGGGTACTGTCCCGGGCCCGACGGCGGAGCAGGAGTGTGCCTGCCCAGCCCCTGGGCTCCGAAAATCAGGAGCGGAACGCCGAGCACCAGGAGAATGGCGCCGCCTGCCAGCAGTCCCGCCGCTATCGGGCCGAACAGCTCGGACCGGAACCCGGCCTGCAGATCCACTGCAACACCCGGGCTGGCATCCGCGTTCATGACCACCACCGACCAGTCACCGGCCGCTATATTCCAGTTGAACTCCCTTTCGCCGCTTCCGGACGACGAGGCGACCCAGAAGTCCTGGTCCGTGGGCACAGCTGGCTGCGCGGTGCCTTGAATCTCCCGGTACTCCACATTGAAGGGACGGAAACTTACATCCCGCAGCTCAGAAAAGTTGGACCCGGCAACGTAGCGGTCCACGTCAGCCCTGGGCCCGATGCCGACGAAGATGTCCTTTCCGGGATTGGCCGATTCCGCGCCGATTCGAATGCTGCCCACGTCAAAAGGCAGCGGCCCCGGGTAGTCATCATCGCGCATGCCCTCCGCGCGGGCAGAGACAATTGCCGTCGAATCAACGGCGAAGCGCTCCCTCGGAGAAGTGAGATAGCCGCCGTCGTTCTGGCGGGAGTTGATCCACGAAGTGCCGATGCCCCCGAAAAGGAGCCCAACTCCGAGCATCGACAACAAAATGCCGAGAACCAGCATGGTGATTGAACGGGCTTTCATGTCGGCCTCCCGAAATTGACGAAGCATTTCAGCCCAGCCCCCAGCCGTACCAGGTCTCCTCAAGCGTTATGCCACAGCCCACCCGCCAACAGGGCCAAAGGTCACTCCGGATGACAAATCGCCGCGGGGCCGGCGGGGCTTTCGTCCCTGTTGCCTGAACCCGCCCCGTTATCTACTGGAAGACACGCAGGCCACCTGGATCCAGAAGAGGACAGCAATGACAAACATCAGCATTCTCGGCAGCGGAAACATGGCGCGGGCGCTCGCCGTCACCATGTTGCGGGGCAACAATCCAGTGCAGATCCTGGGCCGCGACGGCGCCAAGACCCGTGCCTTGGTAGAGGGGCTTGGCCCTGGTGCCACCGGCGGGATCGTAGGCGCAGACCTCACAGGGGCAATCGTCTTCCTGGCGATCCCGCACAAGGAAGTGCATACGGCCATCCTCGAGGCGGGAGATTCGCTCGACGGACGGGTCATCGTGGACATCAGCAATCCGGTGGATCCGGCTACATTTGACCAGCTGACCGTGCCGCCCGGGACGTCAGCGGCCGAGGAAACCGCCAGGATGCTCAAGGGACGTGCTGAGGTGGTCAAGGCCTTCAACACCACGTTCCCCGTGACCCTGGAGGCCGGACAGGTCGGTGGCCAACACCTTGATGTGTTCATCGCCGGCGACTCGGAGCAGGCAAAGGAAAAGGTCAGCGCCGTGGCAGCGGCCGGCGGCCTGCGGCCCATCGATGTGGGCCCGCTGCGCCGCGCGCGGGAATTGGAAGCGATCATGCTCGTCGTGATGGGCCTGCAGGTCAACCCTGAGCATGAGCACTTCAACTGGGACACCGCCCTTCGGATAATTCCGTGACGCGGCCCCGGGCGGCTTGTGGCAACATGGCGCGTGCTAAAGAATGAGTCATTGCGGTAGCGGACGGGTGGACAGAAGGGACGACGGACGATGAAGGCCTCAGCATCACCGGAGCAAGCGGAGTCGTCATCCAATGCAGGCATCCGGGTTTTCGTCCTCGACGACCATGAGCTGGTCCGGCGAGGCCTGCAGGATCTCCTGGAAAGCGAAGGATTCGTCGTCGTCGGCATGTCCGGATCTGCTGCCGAAGCCGCCCGGAGGATTCCGGCCCTGCGTCCTGACGTCGCCATTTTGGATGCGCGGCTGCCTGACGGGACGGGCATCGAGGTTTGCCGGGACGTGCATTCAGTTGACGAGACGATCAACTGCCTGATCCTTACGAGCTACGACGACGAACAGGCACTCCGCGGCGCCGTCCTGGCGGGCGCTTCGGGGTACGTCCTCAAGGAGATCGGCGGCTCTGACCTGATCGGCGCACTGCGCAGGGCAGCCCGCGGCGAATCCCTGTTCGACGCGGACCTGAAGGCAAGGATAGTGCAGGGGCTGGCCGAGCCGGAGCGGGTCGATCCCCGGGTGGCCTCACTGACTCCGCAGGAACGCCGGGTACTGGAACTCGTAGGTGAAGGCCTGACAAACCGCCAGATCGGCGAGCGTATGCTCCTGGCGGAGAAGACGGTGAAGAACTACGTCTCATCGTTGCTGGCAAAGCTCGGGTTCGAACGGCGGACGCAGGCCGCCGTTCACGTGGCCCAGCATTCCCCGCCGGACCAGTAGCGGTTCGGGATCCCGGCGATTCAGAACACCGGGGCCGTCCACGTCAGCGCCGTCCCGTAATCCGGGGCGCTCGAGAGGTCAAAGGCGCCACCCATCGACCGCGCCCTGTGCTCCATATTCGTGAGCCCGTTACCCGGCTCCGGCGCTGTGAATCCCACGCCGTTGTCCTGGATCTGGACCGAAATGTGGCCGTCAATGACTGACACGGTTACCCGGATCAAATCCGCTCCCGAGTGGCGGACCGCGTTGCTCAGGCCCTCGGTAATGACCGCCAGTATGTTCGCTGCGGTCTCCTCGTCCCGGACAGCGTCAACGGCCCCCGTCAGCGTCAGGAGGGGGACAAACGGGAGGGACTGGGTGCTGCTGCGCACAGTTTGCAGGATGCGGCTGCTGAGAAGCTCCTTGCCTGTCTCCGAGTCACTCAGCGAATAGATGGTGTTGCGGAGTTCCCTGATGGTCTCGTCCAGTTCGTCGGTCACGGTCCGGATGGTGCTGGCCCCCGAACCATCAGTCACATAGCGCCGAAGGCTTTGAATGCTGAGCCCCGCCGCGAACAGCCGTTGGATGACCAGGTCATGAAGGTCCCGGGCAATCCTGTCCCTGTCACTGTAAACCGCGATCTGTTCCCGCATCCGGTGGGCACGGGCCAGTTCGAGTGCCAAGGCGACATGTGAGCCGAACACCGGGGCCATTTCAATGTCCGTGGCGCTGAAGCTCCCCGAAGGACATTCCCGCAACAGCACCAGGAGGCCGTGATGGGTTCCGTGGGCGCTAAGGTCTATGGCGAGCAGCCGGCTGGGCACCGGAACGTCGGCGGCGCCCAGGACCGACGCAGCGTCCGGGATCAGGGTGGCCTTGCCCGTGGCGATGACGCGGCTGATGTCGGCAGAATCAAGGGACAGCAGACGCCCCAGCCACAGCGAAGGACCCTTGCCGGCGGCTCCGGCCACGCGGAAGTGACTTGACGTGTTGCCATCTGCCGGATGGTTCTGTGATGTGTTCTCCTGGACTGTATCTTCCTGCACCAGGATGAGCGCAAGTGACGAATTTGACTCCCGCAGAGCCCTGGCTGCAATCATGTCCAGTCCCCCGTTCCGGCCGGCCGGGGTGTCCTCGGAACCCATCATCCGTCCGGTCACGTCCATACACGCCTGAAGCCAGGCGGCCCGGCGGCGGGCGTCCTCGAAAAGCCTGGCATTTTCGATTGCCACGCCGGCAGCAGCGGCGAGTGCCTCAGCAAGTTGTTCGTCTTCGTCGGTAAAGTCCCCGCCACCCATCTTCTGTGTCAGGTAAAGATTGCCGAAAACTGCGTCCCGAACCCGGATGGGGACGCCCAGGAACGACTTCATCGGCGGATGGTTCGCGGGAAACCCGTAGGCATCCGGGTGCTGGCTCAAATCATGCAGCCGCAAGGGCTTTGGGTCGCGGATCAGCAGGCCAAGAACGCCATGTCCTGTGGGAAGGGGGCCGATACGCCTGCCGAGTTCGTCGTCGATGCCCACCGTGATGAAATGGCTCAGGTCGCGATCGGCGCCGATAACCCCCAGGGCCCCGTACTCAGCCTGGACAAGTTGGCAGGCTGAACTGACAACCCTGTGCAGAACAGCTTCGAGGCTGAGGTCCTCGGCGAGTGCAACAACGGCATTCAACAGGCCCTGCATGCGTTGGTTTGCGTTGACCGGTTCACCGGCGGAGTCGACAATGTCCGTCAGGATTTCCCCTATCCGGGCACCCGTCCCTGGTAAGTGGTTCTCCCTGCTTGACTGGAATAGATCGCTCACGGAAACCGCCTTCCGCGGAAAGTACCGCATGCGAAGGTCCACCGGCTGCTGCAGTTGCTCACAGACTATCGCTCCCGTCCCGTTTCGCCTATGCCCATGAGTCGATGAGGGGGTCTTTATGCCCTAGATGGGAGCTTGGGGCTTCCGTAGGATCTTGGCCATGACTTCAGATGCATCTCTCCCGGAAACCGCAGAGCTCCCCCCGAAGGACTGCTGGCAGCTGTTGCGCGGTGATTCGGTGGGCCGTCTGGCCGTATGGGTCGATGATCATCCCGAGATCTTTCCCATCAACTACAAAGTTGATCACGAGTCCCTGGTGTTCCGCACCGGTGCCGGCACCAAGCTGGCGTCTTCACTGGGCAAGCAGGTGGCCTTGGAGGCTGATGGCGCCGACACAGACAAGGGTGTCGCTTGGAGCGTGATCGTCAAAGGCCAGGCCACGGCCCTCAGCCGGACTCCTGAGGTCATGGACACTATCGGCCAGTTGCTCTTCCCCTGGGAGACTGGCCGCAAGGACCATTTCATCCGGATAGTCCCGGAGAGTGTCAGCGGCCGGCGATTCAAAATCGCTGCCCCCTTGACCTGGGGCGGTTCACTGGATGAGGCCACCCGGGCAGGTCTGGAGTAACCCAGCGTGCGGGCATGGTGGATTGACACCCCAGGTCCGATCACGTCCGGACCGCTGCAGTTCGGCGAACGTCCTGATCCGGCACCCGCGCCCTGGGAAATTCTGCTCTCGGTCCACGCCTGCGGTGTGTGCCGCACCGATCTTCATCTGGCCGAAGGGGACCTGCGGCCCCGAATCCCCAGGCGGATTCCCGGTCATGAGGTGGTCGGTGAGGTGGTGGGCCTTGGAACCGGATGCACCAGGTTCCGGCTCGGCGAGCGGGTAGGGGCAGCCTGGCTGGCACGCACGTGCGGAATGTGCCGGTTCTGCCGCAGGGGTGCCGAGAACCTCTGCCTCACCCCGACGTTCACCGGTTGGGACACCGACGGCGGCTATGCCGAGATGATGACCGTCCATGAGGATTATGCGTACCGGATTCCCGACGTATTTACCGACGAGAAGGCGGCGCCCCTGCTGTGCGCGGGGATTATTGGCTACCGCGCGCTGCGATGCTCCGGCATCGCCCCCGGCGGCAAGCTGGGGATTTACGGGTTCGGCGGATCGGCGCACCTGACCGCGCAAATGGCCATCTTCGAAGGTGCGGACGTCTATGTGATGACGCGGTCGGCCGCGGCGCAGCGACTTGCGCTGGAACTGGGAGCGGTGTTCGCCGGCAGTGCGGACCAGGCTCCACCCGAACTGCTGGAAGCAGCCATCCTTTTCGCGCCGGCGGGCGGGCTGGTCCCGGTAGCCCTCCGGGCCCTGGACCGCGGAGGCACCCTCGCCATTGCCGGGATCCACTTGAGCGACATCCCTGAGCTGGACTATCAGAAGGATCTCTTCAACGAGCGCCGTCTGCGCAGCGTGACCGCAAATACGCGGACGGATGGGCAGGAATTCCTGGCCTTGGCAGGGAACATACCCTTGAATCCCACCACGGTCCCCTATCCGTGGACGCAAGCGGACCAGGCTTTGCAGGATCTCTCTGCCGACCGGTTCACGGGCGCTGCCGTCCTTCTCAGATCATCCTGAGGTGTGCGGGAACAGCTTGTGCGGACGTTCATCTCCTTGGTGACCTTCGGCCCTAGGCGCAGGGCACAGACCGGGGAGAAGGTACTGCCATGAGTGACAGCGGATACGCCAAGGACCGTGACCCTGAACGGGCGCCAATCGTGGTGGGCGTTGACGGGAGCGCCCCCTCAATAGTTGCCCTTCGCTGGGCGGGGGCTTTGACGCCGCTGTTTATGGGGCACATCCGGGCCGTGACATCGTGGCAGTACCAGATCGCCCTCGGCACTTTCACGCCCGTTCTCTGGGACCCGGCCCAGGAGGCACGCAAAATCTGCGCCGAAGCTGTTGCCGCGGCCTTCAACGGCACACCACCGCAGGGGCTGGAGATGGTTGTGTGCCAGGGGCCGCCGGCAAAGGTCCTCGTCGAGGAGAGCCGGACGGCCCAGCTCGTTGTGGTGGGCAGCCGGGGCCACGGGGGTTTTGAAGGGCTGCTCCTCGGTGCGGTGAGCACGGCAGTGGCCGAACATGCAAAATGCCCGGTCTTTATAGCGCATGGCACAGACCTGCCGGCCCCGCTTGTGACTGATCCCGGGCAGGCATCCCAGGAAGGGGGCAGCCGGGCCGGGTCCAGCCATGCCCTCCCCTGAACGCGTCGTGGCAGGCTACGACGGTTCTGAGCCCGCAGCCCTCGCGGTGCGCTGGGCTGCACGGCATGCACGGCTCATGGATGCTGACCTTGAGGTGGTGCACTGTTCCCTCTGGCCGCTGCTGACCAGCGATCTCGGACCAGTCCAGGGCATCGCCGGGAGCGGTCTGCGGCATCAGGCGCAGGTGGTTCTGGACCAAGGAAAAGTTGAGGCGCTGACCGCCGCTTCCGAGGTCAGGATCCGGACCAGCCTCCTGTACGGACTCCCGCCCCCTCATCTCCGGCGTATGTCGGACGGGGCGGCGATGCTGGTCCTGGGCAGCCGCGGAATCGGCGGCTTTATGGGACTCCTGGTGGGATCCGTGAGCCTTGAACTCGCGGCGACAGCAACGTGTCCCGTTGTAGTGGTCAGGTTCGATAACAATCCCGACGGGCGCGTGGTGGTCGGAATCGACTCGTCCGGATCGGCGGGCGCGCTGGGCAAGGCGTGTGCCATCGCCACCGCGACCGGTGCGGACCTGCTGATCATCCACGTCATCCACTCCCCCGACGGGCGCGCCGGCAGCGCCGCATCCGTCGGGCCCGAAGCCGCCGGCCACATCCTCAGTGCTGCTGTCCGCCAAGCCCGCGCGCTGGCTTCGGCGCTGACGATCAGCCAGGAACTGGCCACGGACACATCCATCCCGCGGGCACTCCTGAACGCCGCCCGCGGAGCAGCACTGATCGTGGTCGGAAGCAAAGGCCAGGGGCTCATCAAAGGAACGTTCGGGTCAAACGCCCACGCAGTCCTTCACCACGCCACCGGGCCTGTCATGATCTGCCGGCAACCGTCCGGAAGCCGGCAGGCAGTCGTCTAAGGGACTTTCGTCCCTAACGGCTCCGTCAACCGGGCGCCATGGTTGAGGGAAGCCTCATTTCCGCGTGTGCAGTGGACCCATCATCAACAGCGAGGAACAGTCATGAAAGCGATCGTCTATGGCGGGCCCGGACAGAAATCCTGGACAGACGTGCCGGATCCGGCCATCAAGAGTCCAAGCGACGCCATCGTCAAAGTGGACACCACGACCATCTGCGGGACGGATCTGCACATTCTCAAAGGCGACGTTCCGGCTGTGCAGGAAGGAAGAATCCTGGGCCACGAAGGCGTGGGAACCGTTACGGAGGTCGGATCATCGGTGACCAGCCTGAGACCCGGTGACCGCGTGATCATTTCCTGCATCAAATCATGCGGCCATTGTGCCAACTGTAAGACCGGGCTCTATTCCCATTGCATGGGTGAGGAGGGAGCCGCCGGCATCGGCTGGGTCTTCGGCCATCTGATCGACGGAACCCAGGCAGAATATGTGCGGGTCCCCTATGCCGAAAACTCCCTGCACCTGTTGCCGGAAGGCGTTTCTGACGAACAGGCGGTGATGCTCTCGGACATCCTCCCGACCGGCTTCGAGATCGGTGTCCAGTATGGGCGGGTAAAGCCCGGCGACACAGTGGCGGTCATTGGCGCAGGCCCGGTGGGGCTCGCAGCAATAGCCACCGCCGGACTTTACGGCGCGGCGACCATCATCGCGGTCGATCTTGACCGGAACCGGTTGGAGAAGTCCCGGGAATTCGGCGCAACAGACACTGTGCTCTCCGGGGACGCCGACTGGAAGGAACAGGTGCTGGCCTTGACCGATGGCCAAGGCGTGGATGTGGCCATCGAGGCCGTGGGCATCCCCGCAACGTTCCGCATGTGCACCGACATCGTCCGGCCCGGCGGGAACGTGGCCAACGTGGGCGTCCACGGAAAGCCCGTGGAACTCCCGGTGCAGGACCTCTGGATCCAGAACATCAACATCAGCATGGGCCTCGTCAATGCCAACACCACACCCATGCTGCTCAAGCTGGTGGCACAGAAGAAGCTGCCCGCGGAAAAGTTCGCAACCCACCACTTCCGCTTCGACGAATTCATGGATGCCTACGACACCTTTGCCCGGGCCGCGGAGACCAACGCTTTGAAGGTGGTCATCTCTCGATGAGAGCCCACATCGTTTACGACTCCGCCTTCGGAAACACCAAAACTGTTGCCGAGGCTGTTGCACAGGCACTGGAAGCCCTTAATGCCACAGCAGTTTCGGTGGCGGACTTCGATCCGGGAAGCCTGGCGGCCGATGACCTCCTGGTGGTGGGCTCCCCCATTAACGGCTGGCGGCCCACGCCCAGGATCACCCAACTGCTGGGGCAGTTGGCCAACGGCAAGCTCAAGGGCATCAACGCGGCGGCTTTCGATACCCGCATCCGCTTCTTCATCCACGGCGATGCAGCCAAGAAGATGACCAAACTGCTCAAAGACGGCGGTGCCCACGTCGTTTCCAGTCCGGCCATGTTCTATGTCAGGGGCACCGAAGGTCCGCTGCGAAGCGGCGAACTGGAGAAAGCAGCCAGCTGGGCAGGAACCCTGGCAGCGGCAGTCCAGCGGAAGGCAACACCATGAAGGCAGCAATAGTGTACGAGTCCCTCTACGGCACCACGCACGCCGTCGCGAATGCGATCGCCGAGGGGCTGAAGGGCGCCGTCGAAGCACAGGTGATGTCGGTCGAAGAGGCGGACCGAACGGACCCCACCAGCACCGATCTCCTGGTGGTGGGAGGGCCGACGCATGTCCACGGCCTGAGCAGGAAGCCGATGTGGGAAGCTGCAGTCCAGGATGCCCTCACGCACCCGGAGAAAGGTCTGGTTCCGGACGCCTCTGCCGAGGGGCCCGGATTGCGGGCATGGTTCGCTTCCCTGGAAAAAGTCAACGGCAAAGCGGCGGCCTTCGACACCCGGCTCGAAGGCAATGAACTCCTCACGGGCCATGCCTCCAAAGGCATCGCGAAACGGCTGCGGAAGCATGGCTTCGAGTTGGTGGCCGAACCTGCCAGCTTCCTCGTGGACGAGGCGAATCAACTGCTGCCAGGGGAACTGGACCGGGCGCGGGAGTGGGGGACGATGCTCGGCTCAGCAGTCTCATCGCAGCCCTGAGGCGAACGGTGGGTACGGAAGCGGCGCCCTATCCGCCCGGGGCGGACGCTCCCGCCGGGTCCGGACTCTCCGCCGACGACGTGCGGGAGCGGACTCTCGCAGGCCTGGCCAACGGAGAGCCTGAGGAGTCCAGCAGGAGTCTGTGGCAGATTTTCCGGGCAAACGTGCTGACCATGTTCAACGCGATCGTCGGCGGCTGCTTTGTGCTGCTGCTACTGCTGGGACAGTGGAAAGACGCACTTTTTGGCTTCGCGGCGGTCAGTAACGCCGTCATTGGCGTGGTCCAGGAGTACCGCGCCAAGAAGCTCCTCGACCGCCTGGCCGTTCTGGATGCCCCGCGGGCCCGCGTGCTCCGCGACGGCCAGGTCCAGGAAATCGCAGTTGCGGACGTGGTCCTGGGTGACATCGCAGTGCTGCAGGCCGGGGACCAGGTGGTCGCGGATGCCGTGATCCTCGACGAGGATGGCCTGGAAATCGACGAGTCGCTCCTTACCGGTGAATCGGAGCCCATAGACAAGAACAAGAGCTCCACAGTGCTGTCCGGTTCAACGGTCACGGCCGGCCAGGGCAGGGCACGGGTAGTGGCCGTAGGCGCCGGCTCATACGCGAGCCGGCTCACCGCCGAAGCCAAACGGTTCTCCCTGGTCAATTCGGAGATCCGCAACGGTATCGGCCGTGTCCTCCGCTGGATCAGCTGGGCGCTCCTGCCCGTCATGGTCATCATCACCAACGGCCAGATGCAGGCAGAAGGCGGCTGGGAGGAAGCTTTCAGAACCGGGGCCTGGGTGGACGCCTTCGTTGGTGCGGTGGCGGGTGCCATCGCGATGATCCCGCTGGGCCTGGTGCTCATGACCAGCGTCGCGTTCGCAGTGGGCGGGGTGCGGCTGGCGCGCCACAACGTGCTGGTGCAGGAGCTCGCGGCTGTGGAGGGGCTCGCCCGCGTGGACGTCCTCTGCATTGACAAGACCGGCACCCTGACGGAGGGCAAGGTCGTCTTGGACGGCGTGCACACTGCCGGCCTGCCGCCTCCGCCAGGCTGGCGGGAGGCGCTTGGATGGTTCGGCGCGGATCCTCATGCCAACGCCACAGCCCGCTGCCTCGCGGGCACCTTCGCGTTCGACGGCGGCCCGGCCCCGGCTGCCGTCGTGCCGTTCTCTTCAGCCAGGAAATGGAGCGCGGCGAGCTTCCCTCCAGCCCATGCTGCGGCGGGGACGTGGGTTCTGGGTGCACCCGAAATGGTGTTCACGGAGGACGGATCGTCACCGGACGGCTCCCCGGCCGGAGCGGTACTCATGGACGCCGGCCGCCTAGCGTCTTCCGGCCTCCGCACCCTTGTCCTGGCCCACACCCGCGAGATCATTCCCGACTGCGAAACGGACGACGTACAGCTTCCGTCCGGGCTTGCTGCCGCCTCGCTTCTGACGTTCCGGGAAAAGGTACGCCCCGATGCGGCGCAAACCCTCGCCTATTTCCGCCAGCAGGGCGTTGCCATAAAGATTCTTTCAGGTGATGACCACCGGACAGTGACTGCCGTGGCACGCGAAGTGGGGCTCGACGTCGGACGCGGCTACGATGCCCGGCACCTGCCGGCAGAAGCTCATCTGCTGGAGCAGACGCTGGCGGACTTTTCCGTGTTCGGCCGGGTTACACCGGCGCAGAAAAAAGAGATGGTGCTGGCCCTGCAGAGGATGGGGCACACGGTCGCCATGACCGGGGATGGGGTTAATGATGCCCTGGCCATCAAGGAAGCCGAGATCGGCATCGCCATGGACACTGCAGCCCCGGCCACCAAGGCTGTGGCCCGGCTGGTGCTCCTGGACGGGCGCTTCGACAGGCTGCCGGCGGTCCTGGCGGAAGGCCGCCAGGTCATCGCCAACATTGAGCGGGTCTCAGTCCTCTTCCTGAGCAAAACCACTTACGCCGTGGTGTTCTCGGTCGTGTTCGGGGCGCTGATGTGGAGTTTTCCTTTCCTGCCGCGGCAGCTCTCCGCCACCGACGGCCTGACCATCGGAATCCCCGCGTTCTTCCTGGCACTGATGAGCAATGCCCGCCGTTATGACCCTGGATTCCTGAAGCGCTCGCTGACAATGGCCGTCCCGGCCGGACTCATCATCGCGACGGCGGTGCTGGCGGTGAACGTCTATTCCGCCGCGGCGGGCGGCTTCAGCGAAACGGCGAACCGCACGGCCTCGGTGCTGACACTCTCACTCGTCGCCCTGAGCGTTCTGGCGGCCATCAGCCGCCCGCTCAGCCGACTTCGGCTGGCCATCATCATGGCCATGTGCGCAGGGCTTGTCCTGTTGCTCACCGTCCCGGCGCTCCAGGATTTTTTCATGCTGGAATGGCCCCCGCCCGGGCTGGCTGCGGCGTCAGTGGCCGCCGCCGTCGTCGCGATGTGCGGTGTAGCTGTCCTGGGCCGGGTCCATGCACGGCGCTACCCGGTGGAACGGCCGGCCTAACGCCATGCGAGTGTGCTAGATCCAGTCAGCCGAGAAATCCTGCGGGGGCCACCACCGCGTCCGCGGCGTGACGGCAAACCTGCGGCCGGAGACTTCCGAAGGGGTTATCTGTACCAGGTGATCCTTGAGGCCGGGCTGCCAGGGTTCGCGGTCTGGACCGCCTTCCCTGAGACTGGCCGGATCGCCGTCGAAGGACCCCGGGGTTCCCTTGACCACAACACTCCACACCTCGGTGGAATAGGCGTTCAGCCCATCGGTTTCGAAGGCCACAGCTGCGCCGCTGAGCAGCGCACGAAGTTTCGTACCTGGAGCTGTGCGGAAAACCACCGTTGTTCCGATGGTCATGAAGTTCACCGGGAAGATCTCCGGAGCAGCGCCGCTGATCACGGCCAACCTGCCGATATACGAGGAATGCAGGTACTTCCAGCACTCGTCGGCTGCAAGGATTTCCGTATGCGACTCAGAAGGGGAGCTGCTCATGCAAGTGATCCTAGCCCCCGCCATGCCCCAACGGCGCCTATGTCGCGTGTGCCAGGGGTGAGGGGACCAAAGCCTCTGGGTGGCTACTGCCGGTGGCCCGACTCTTAAGGGGCGGGGCAAACGTCCCCGGCGGTCGTCATTGTATGGAGGCAAACATGGCTGATTTGATGAAGTGGTTCGACACCCGGCGCTCGCCGGTCGAGCTGATTGAAAGACTGTTCGAGGGCGATACTGCGGCGTCGGGAATCCGGGTCGAAGAGTCTGTTGAAGGCAATACCCTGGTGGTGCGTGCCGAACTGCCCGGGATCGATCCTGACAAGGACGTCAGCGTATCCGTGGTGGACGGCGCTTTGGAGATCAAGGCCGAGCGCAAGGAAAAGACCGAGCAGAAGGACAAGAACAGCTACCGGTCCGAGTTCCGGTACGGTTCGTTCATGCGGCGGGTTGCCTTGCCGGACGGCGTTGACCAAGACAACATCACCGCCTCCTACAGGGACGGTGTGCTCGAAGTCCGGACCACGGTCCCGGAGAAAGCCCAGCAGGCCCCTGCGCGGAAGATCGAGATACAGCGCGACTGATGGCCGTTGCGCCCGCGCCTGATCAGCCGAACAGGACCGCTGCCGCCCGGTAGCGGTCCTCAGGCACGGTCTTGAGCCGGCCCAGCGCGGCAGCGAAGCCGACGTTGACAATGTCCGTCCCGCGGAGGGAGACCATGGTCCCCCACCGCCCGTTGGCGGCAGAGTCCACAGCGGCCAGCCCCAGCCGGGTGGCGAGTACCCTGTCGAAAGCGGTGGGGGCGCCGCCCCGCTGGATGTGGCCCAGGACGGTTGCCCTGGTCTCAACCCCTGTCAGCCGTTGCAGTTCCTGTTCCAGCAGCATGCCGATCCCGCCAAGCCGGGGCCTGCCAAAGGCGTCAAGGCCACGGGGCGAATACGGCGCCACCTGCCCCTCCGGAGCGAAAGCCTCCGCCACCACCACCAGCGGGGCCCGTCCCCGGTCCCGTGCGGATTCAACCCACTCGGCAACCCGCTCCAGCGGGACCCGCTGCTCCGGAATGAGGATGGCGTGGGCGCCGGAAGCCATCCCCGAATGAAGGGCGATCCAACCGGCGTTCCGGCCCATGACCTCTGCGATCATGCAGCGGTGATGCGACTCGCCGGTGGTGCGGAGCCTGTCGATTGCCTCTGTGGCCGTCTGGACGGCTGTGTCGAAACCGAAAGTGAAATCAGTGGCATCGAGATCGTTATCGATGGTCTTGGGGACGCCCACCACTTTGATCTCCTGGCGCGAAAGCTCCTGGGCGGCCGCCAGGGTGCCCTCTCCCCCGATGGCGATCAGCCCGTCAACGCCCAGTGCGCGAAGGCTGTCACGGACGGCGTCAGCCCCGCCCTCCCTGAGGGGATTGGTCCGGGATGTACCGAGCATGGTGCCGCCGAGGCGGGCAATCCCGCGGACAGCGTGCCGCGGCAAAGGGACCACGTCCTGCTCCAACACGCCCCGCCAGCCGTCCCGGAATCCGACGAAATCATGGCCGTGGGAAATAATGCCTCCCAGCACCGCGCCGCGGATCACCGCGTTCAAGCCAGGGCAGTCCCCACCACTGGTGAGAATGCCCAGCCGGCTCACGGTGCGGACTTTTCAGCGGCCTTTACGGCGGCGGCGTTTTCAGCGGCGGCGATGACCGGAACGGTCTTGAGGTACGTGTCCGGATTGAGCGAAATCGAATCAATGCCCTGCGTCACCAGGAATTGTGCGAAGTCGGGGTGATTGCTGGGGCCCTGGCCGCAGATCCCTATCCTGATGCCGGCTTCATGGGCCTTACCGATGACCTGGGCGATCATCGAGGTGACGGCCGCATCCCTTTCATCGAACAGCTCAGCCAGCTGTTCGGAGTCGCGGTCGACGCCGAGGACAAGTTGGGTGAGATCGTTGGAACCAATGGAGAACCCGTCGAAGCGCCGGGCAAACTCCGTGGCGAGGATGACGTTCGAGGGGACTTCGCACATCATGTAGAGCTGGAGCCCCCCAGCCCCGCGGACGAGTCCGTTTTCTGCCATAACCTTGATGACCAGGTCAGCTTCCTGAACGGTCCGGCAGAACGGCACCATCACCACCACGTTGGCGAAACCCAGCCGCTCACGGACCCGTTTCAATGCGCGGCATTCAAGGGCGAACCCTTCCCGGTAGCGCTCGTGGTAGTAGCGGGAAGCCCCCCGGAAGCCCAGCATGGGATTCTCCTCGGCAACCTCGAATGAGCCGCCCCCGATCAAATGGGCGTACTCGTTGCTCTTGAAGTCGCTGAGCCTGACGATCACGGGGTGCGGGTAGTAAGGCGCGGCGATCTTGGCGATGCCGGTGGCAAGGACATCAACGAAGTATTCCTTGAGGTCGTTGTAGCCGTGGGTGAGCTCCGTGATGCGTTCCGCCTCGGCTGGATCCGTGACCCGTTCGGGATGGACCAGCGCCATCGGGTGGATCCGGATGATGTTGCTGATGATGAACTCCATCCGTGCCAGCCCCACACCGGCTGCGGGCAGGCGCCACCATTGGAAAGCCGCCGACGGGCTGGCAATATTGACCATGACGGCGGTCCTGGTCTCCGGCAGCGCCCCAAGGTCAACCTCCTCGACGTCGAAAGCCAGGGTGCCCTCGAAAATTTCCCCGTCTTCACCCCCGGCGCACGAAAGCGTGATGGGCATACCATCCGTCAGGACCGTGGTGCCGTTGCCGGTACCCACAACGGCAGGCACCCCCAGTTCGCGGCTGACAATCGCGGCGTGGCTGGTAGGACCGCCATGATCGGTCACGATCCCGGCGGCGCGCTGCATGATGGGTACCCAATCGGGGTCGGTCATCCGCGTCACCAGGATGGCACCATCCTGGAAATCCTCGATGTCTTTCGCATCCCGGATCACGCAGGCAACTCCGTGGGCAATCGATTCGCCTACAGCAGCACCGGAAGCCAGCAGCCGTCCCGATCCGCGGAGGTGATAGACGCTGAAGACTGACTCGCTGCGCCGCGCCTGGACAGTCTCCGGACGGGCCTGGACCATGAACAGTTCCCCCGTTGAGCCGTCCTTGGCCCACTCCATATCCATCGGCCGCCCGTAGTGCTTCTCCACCGACACTGCCCACCGGGCAAGGGTCACAATCTCAGGGTCTGTAAGGACGAAGGAACGCCGCTCCTGGTCCGCGGTGTCGACGGTCCTGGTCCGTGCATGCCCGCCCCGGCTGTAAACCATCTTCCGTTCCTTGGAGCCCAGCGTCTTCTCGATGATGGGCTCAAACTGCGGGTCCGTCAGCAACGGCTTGAACACCTGATATTTATCGGGATTGATGCTGCCCTGGACCACCGTCTCCCCCAGTCCCCACGCGGCACTGATGAGCACGCTGCGCGGGAACCCGGATTCCGTATCGATGGAAAACATCACCCCGGAAGCGCCCAGGTCCGAACGCACCATCCTTTGGACGCCGATGGACAGTGCCACCTCCAGATGATCAAAACCCTTAATTTCGCGGTAGCTGATGGCCCGGTCGGTAAACAGCGAGGCATAACACCGCCGGCACGCCTCCATCAGCTCCCGTTCGCCTGCGATGTTCAGGAAGGTTTCCTGCTGACCGGCGAAGCTGGCGTCCGGCAGGTCCTCGGCAGTGGCGCTGCTTCGGACGGCCACCGAGGCCGCCGTGCGTCCGGTCCGCGTGGACAGGGCCCGGTAATGTTCCCTGATTGCAGTGGCTATGTCCGGCGGAAACTGCCCTTCGAGAATCAGCTCACGGATGGCTTCGCCTGCCTCGCGCAGCGTTTTCCGCTCCCCGCGGTAGTCATCGATGGCGGCGCGGATTCCCGGTTCCAGTCCGTTGGCAGCGATGTAGGCACGGTAGGCGGAGGCAGTGGTGGCAAAGCCTTCCGGTACGCGGACGCCCGAACCCAGCAGCGAGCGCGTCAGCTCACCGAGCGATGCGTTCTTGCCGCCAACCGAGGGCACGTCGGACATGCCGACGTCTTCGAGCCACACCACGTGAACGTCAGTCAGTGTCATCCGTGCATTCATGGCTCGATCCTCCCGTGCCCGATGCAGCCGAAGCAGAGGCTTAGGTCCTACGGCTTCCGCCCTTCCCCCGCCGCAGTGTCCGCTTGTACAGCCAGTCGGCAGCGAATACGGCAGGTACCGCCAAGGCCGCGACGGCGAAACCCGGCATGGGCGGCGGAAGCTGTCCCAGGACGGAGGACAAAGGGATCACATAGAGGCAGACCGCCAGGGCACCGACTTCCGCCAGCACCGCCCCGAGCAGCAGCCGGTTGGAGAACCAGCCCAGCCGCCACGGCGGCAAGGAAGCGCTGCGGCATGCGAAGGCATTTGCCAGCTGGCCAAGCACTACGGCGGTAAAGGCTGCTCCGGAGGCCGCCATCAGCAGCGCGGAATCATGGGGGTCTCCGCGTGTCCACCCGCCGCCGAACAGCACCGTCGAAAACGCCGCCATAGCCACCGCTGCTTCTACGGGTCCCAGGATGCAGAACACGCGGAACATCAGGGCGCGGTCCATCAGGTGCCGTCTTTCCGGGGGCCGCTTCAGCACTCCCTTGCTGGGGGCTTCGCCGCCAAGTGCGAGCGCAGGAAGCAGGTCCGTGCCGATATCCAGGGCCAGGATCTGAAGTACGCCCAAGGCGAGGGGAAACTGGCCGCCGGACAGGGCCCAGATGACGAACGGCGTCAGTTCGGCCACGTTGTCTGTCAGGTGGTAGGTCAGGAAGCGGCGGATATTCGAGTAGGTTGCCCTGCCTTGTTCTATGGCTGCCACGATCGTGCCGAAGTGGTCGTCCAGGAGTACCAGGTCAGCGGCTTCACGCGCAACGTCAGTTCCGCTGAGTCCCATCGCTACCCCGATGTCGGCTTCCTGCAGCGCGGGACCGTCATTGACGCCGTCGCCCGTCATGGCCACCACGTGGCCGCGGCTCTGCAGGGCCCTGGCCACGCGCAGCTTCTGTTCCGGGGACACCCGGCTCACCACAATGCCGTCCCTGTCGAGCAGGGCGCCGAGGATTTGCTCGTCCTCTGGAAGCTGGAAACCTTCGACCACGGTCTCCGGGGATCCCATCAAACCGATTTCCCTGGCAATGGCGGCGGCTGTGGCCGGATGGTCACCGGTGATCATGCCGACCCGGATCCCGGCTCCGCGGGCAGTACTGATGACCTCGGCGACGTCCGGCCGCGGCGGGTCGTGGAGGGCGATCAGCCCCAGGAGCTCAAGCCCCGCCTCGACGTCCGCTACCGGACCCTCCAGCCACCGCTGCAGTTCACCGGGAAGCGCGCGGGAGGCCACCGCTATGATCCGCAGGCCCTTTGCGGCCATTGCTTCCACTTCCTCGCCCGCCACGACCGCTGCGGAACCCGCGCAGAGCGGCAGGACAGACTCCGGAGCGCCCTTGACGAAGACCGTGCTGCCCACAATCACCGACTCTCGGCGCCGGCGGGGATCAAAGGCGAACCGCCGGGACGGCTTTTCATCCGTCGGTTCTGATCCGGAGAGGCGGCGGGCCAGCACGTCGATGGCAGCCTCCATGGGGTCCCCCTCTGCCTTCCACTCTTCGCCGTGGAGCACAGCCCTGCCCTGCGAAGCTGCCCTGGCCGCGAGCGCCACGCGGGTTGCCGCCGGGATCCCCGGCCCTTCGACGTCGGCCACGGGCCGGTACCCCTCGCCGGTGACCCTCACCAGGCCGTCTGCTGTGAAGACTTCGACGGCGTTCATCCGGTTCTGCGTCAGGGTTCCGGTCTTGTCGGTGCAAATGAACGTGGTGGAGCCCAGGGTTTCCACTGCTTCGAGATTGCGGACCAGCGCGTTCCGCGCCGCCATGCGTTGAGCCCCCATCGCCAGCGAGAGGGTCACCGTTGGCAGAAGCCCCTCGGGGATGAGTGCGACGGCGACGCCGATGGCGAAGAGGAAGGCGTCGCGCCAGGGGATGCCCACCAACAGGGAAACGAGGAAGAAGAACCCGGCCACTGCAAGTGCCACCGCCGCGACGAGGCGGACAATCCGGCGCAGCTCGAGTGCCAGGGGGGTGGGCGGCGACTGCGTCCCGCTGGTCAGCGCGGCGATTCCGGCCAGGCGGGTGTTCCCCCCGGTACGGGACACCACGGCGTCGGCCTCTCCGTTGACAAGGAATGTCCCGCCCCAGGCGCTGTCGCCGTCGGATTTCGCTACGGCTTCACTTTCACCGGTCAGCATGGACTCATCCACTGCGCAGGCGGACGCGCTGGAAAGGACGACGTCGGCGGGCACCCGGTCCCCTGCTGTCAGGACTACCGTGTCCCCCGGGACCAATCCGCTGGTGTGCACCCTCACCAGCCGCCCGTCCCGGCGGACAGAGACGTCAGCCGGAAGCAGCCCCCGGAGCTTTGCCGCTGCGTGCTGTGCCCGTTCCTGCTGGACGTGGGCGAAGATCCCGTTGACGATAACCACCAGGATGATGGCGACACCCAGTTCCGGCATCCCGGCGATGAAGGCCAGTGCCGCCGCGCACCAGAGCATGAGTGCAAAGAAGTGGGTCAGCTCCCCCAGCAGTTTCCGCCAGCGCGGCACCGTCTTGGCGGCCGGGAGAACATTCGGTCCGGTCTCCTGCAACAACGCCGCAGCCCGCTCTGAACTTAACCCCGCGGCCACCGGACCGTGTATCGGTGGGCCCACTGGCTGCGTCATGGCAACTTCAATCCCGGCACGTCCGCGTCCGCACGTCCGCCGAGCGCGAAGCGACGGGTCCCGCCGGCGCCCAACAGCACCTGTTCGGGACCAACCTGTAAGCGGATGGCGGCGGCGTCGCCAGGAGCCGCGGATACGGTCAACGTTCCGTGCTCAAGGTGGACTGTGAGCAGATGGTCCCGGTAACGGACCCGGAATTCCACGTTGGTGATGCCCTTCGGCATTTTCGGGGCGAAAAGGAGAGCGTCCCTGGTGATCCTGAGTCCGGCGAAGCTTCGCTGGACGACGTCGATGGTTCCCGCCATCGCGCCGAGGTGGACACCCGTGTGGGTGGTGCCTCCCTGTGTGTCGTCAAGGTCCGCACTGAGGGCTTCGCGGAAGGTGTTCCACGCCCGCTCCGGATCCCTGGCTGCGAGCACCGACGCGTGGGCAACCCTGCTCAGCGTGGAACCATGGGCTGTGCGTGCAAGGTAGTAGTCAACGGTGCCTGCCAGCTGCTCAGCTGAGACTTCGTAGCCCAGGCGGGCCAGGAACGTGGTCAACTCGTTCTCTCCCAGGACGTACAGCAGCATCAGCACGTCAGCTTGTTTGGCCAGCCTGTACCGGTTGGTGCTGTCCCCTTCGGCTTCGAGGATCAGGTCCAGCCGTTCGATGTTCCGGTAGGTGTTGCGGTAGTGGTCCCAGTCGAGCTCCAGCAGGTCCTCGTAGCCTGCGAACTGGCTGATGATGCCGTCGTGGAATGGCACTGACATTCTTTCGCTGACGCGCTTCCAGCCCTCTATCTCCCCGGGGTCAATGGACAGGCGGTCCTGAAGGTCTTCGAGGTCGTGGCCGGACAGGAGGTTCATGATCTCGCAGGCCTGGGCGCATACCCAGGCTGCCATGACGTTCGTATAGGCGTTGTCATCCAGGCCGGCGCCCGGGTTTGCCGGATAGCCCGTGTGGTATTCATCGGGCCCCATGAGGCCACGCAGATGAAACCTGTCCGTGTCCTGGTCGTGATCAGCCATGGAGGCAACCAGCCGTGCCACTTCAACGATCAGCTCGGCGCCGTGGCGGAGGAGCCATTCCCTGTCCTGAGTGGCGAGAAAATACTGCCAGGCGCTGAAGGCGACAGCCAGCCCCGCATGGCGTTGAAGATGGGAGTAGTCAGGCACCCATCGGCCGGAGCGCCAGTTGAAAAGCAGCCTGGGTGTCTCCTCCCGCCCGTCGCTGCCGCTTTGCCAGGGATAGAGCGCGCCCCGGAACCCGGACGCCACGGCTGCTTCCCGGGCCGCCGGAAGCCGCCGCCACCGGTAGTTGATCAGGGAACGGGCCACCATTGGCATCCGTGACGTCAGCAGGGGCAGGACGAAAAGTTCATCCCAGAAAATGTGGCCCCGGTACCCCTCCCCGTGGAGCCCTCGGGCAGGCACACCGGCGTCCAGTTCCGCTGTATGCGGGCTCAAGGTCTGGAGCAGGTGGAAGACATGGAGGTTCAGGATCAGCTGTACGTGTGGACTGCCGCCCAAATCGATGGCGAACAGATTCAACAGCCTGCCCCAGGCATCCCCATGCTCCGCCAGCATCACGTCAAAGTCCCCGTCGGCGGCATTGAGCACTGACAGGGCGGCCAGCGCCGGGGAGGAAATGGCCAGGTCCCGGGAGGTCACCGTAGCCGCCGTTTTGGTCACCACCACCGGCACGGCATCGGTCAAGTGCAGCTCCCAGGTCCGGCAATACAACCCGGTCTCCTCCACCGGCGCGCCGGGGCCGTGCGCGCCAAGGCCGTGCGCGCCAGGGTCCGGCCACTTGCCGCGTTCCATTCCGGAGATGGCCGTCCGCAATGCGGTGGCGATCCTGATATGGCTTTGGCTCGTTTCCACTTCAATGACCGGAACCGGTTCCGCAGGTGCTGACGCGTTCAACCGGACCAGATGGTGGTGGGACAGGAGCGCCTCCTCCGGCACATTCTCGTTGGTGACGTTGGTGTCCACTCCACTGCTCATCAGCAGGGATCCGCTCCAGCCCAGAGCTGTGAAGGTTGTTTCCAGGGCCATCAGGTGCGGCTGGGCCATCGACACAAACCGGCGCTGGACCGCTGCCAACCGGCGTCCATCAGGTGCCTCCAGCAGGATTTCGCGTTCGAGGGTGGCCTTGCGCATGTCGAGCACCCGGCGTTCGCGGAGGATCCTCAGGCCACCGCCGGACCACCACCCTGCGCCGTCCAGCAGGACGTCCAGGACCAGCCAGTTGGACTGGTTCACCATGTGCTCGTCCTCGGTATCCTGGCCCTGCACCCGGCTGACCAGCCTGTTGTAGACCCCGGCCAGGTACGTCCCCGGGTAATGGACTTCGCTCATTCGGCTCTCGGGAGCAGCGCCGCGGACTGCCACGTACCCGTTACCCAGGGTCGTCAGAGCCTCCCGGTGTCCTTCGTGAGCCGGATCGTAGCCCTCATAGATCAGGCGCCACGGGTCAGTAAGCACACGGCCAAGATCGAGCTGGCTCACATCCGTCAGCACAACGTCGGCACCGGCAGCCTCCAGCTCGGCCCGCCTCTGCGCCCTGTCGATGCCAACCACCAGGCCAAACCCGCCGCGCCGCGCAGCTTCCACACCGGCCACGGCATCCTCGATCACCACGGCCCGGGCGGGAGGAATACCCAGCCGGTGAACTACCTCAAGAAAGAGCGCCGGGTCTGGCTTACCTGGCAGTCCCAACTCCCCGGCGAGCACACCGCCCACCACCAGGTCGAAGGCGTCCGAGAGGCCGGCCGCCGCCAGGACAGCGGCTGCGTTGCGGCTCGATGTTGCCAGTACCACCGGAACCCGTGCTGAGCGCAGTCTGTCCAGGAGTGCCACCGTTCCCGGAAATGCCCTGACACCTTCACGTCCCAGCCGTTGCCTGAAGAGTTGGTCCTTCCGCCTGGCCAGGCCGTGGAGTGACCAGTCCCCGGCCGCATCTGCAGCCGTTCCCTCGGGAAGGGTGATACCGCGGGATCCGAGGAATTCCTCCAGACCCTCCATCCGTGGCCGGCCATCCACGTAACTGACGTAGTCGGCGTGGCTGAAGGGACGGTTTGAGGCCTCGGCCGGGACCCGGGAGTCCACCAGCATTCCGTCAAAGAGTTCCTTCCATGCCTCCTCATGAACCGAGGCCGTGTCGGTCACCACTCCATCCAGATCGAAAATGACTGCGTCAAACGGCGACAGTGCTGCGGAGGCTGTGGGCGAGTGTGCCATGGCTGTTCACCTTCAGCGTGCGGGTGTTGAACCGGTCGGCCGTGGGTGCGCCGCTTGCTGAGCAGATTCGCCCGGGCGTGGCATCAGATTCAGCTTCAGCAGGTGGAACGCGCCGATGACCGCGAAAAACAAGGAGAGACCGAGGGACAGCCAGAACGACTGGACATTGATGGCCAGGCCAAAGAGAGGCTTTGCGAGTTCGCCCAGAGCCAGCGAGAAGATGAGCGTGAATCCGAGGATGTAAAGAGCCGGCAGGAGGAGGAGACCCAGCGGATGTGACCGGTAGCCCAGGAAAGCCAGCAGCAGGAACGCAGGCATGATGAAGCAGAGGTCCAGGATATAGATGGAGTACAAAGAGTCAATCTGGTTTCCCGTGCTCAACAGGGGCACCAGCATGGCGATCCAAAGCGGATAGAAGATGAAGGGCTGAAGGAGCGCCCCGGAGGCAGAAATGATGCGGAGGGTCCGGGGCAGGTTCACTTCGAGGAGATTCCGCTCGAGGTTGGCCCCGGCAGCGATGAGCCCCCAGAAGGCCAGGCCAAAGATTGCCAGGTATACAAGGTAGAAGCCGTTGTAGGTCCGCTCGATGGCGTAGATTCCGTACGCGTAGAAAAGATAGCCAAGCACCCCGAGTGCCACGATCTGGCCCTTGGCCGGTTCGTTTCCACCCGCCAGCGCCACGGCAATCAGCAAGACTGACGCCGCGACGGAAATGATGTCCTGCGAGAAGGCGCCCGGAACCAGGTCCGGCGCAACGACGCCCGCGTAGATCCCGGGGACGGCCACACCCGTGACTGCGGCCACGAGAGCCAGCAGGCCGGTGACCGCCCAAAGGACCCTGTGAAGCCGAAGGTTTCTGAGCACTGGTCTTGGCGCCTTCCTGTCAACGCCAACTCAAGCACCGCACCACTTGCTACGGGCAGAGGCTTTGGTCCCAGACAGCCTGCGCCACGTAGGCTGGTATCCCATGACTCCCGAGACACTGCCGCAACCCCTTTCCGAACACCAGAGGGCCGGCCTGGGCACCGTTCTTGGCGCCGCGGTTGCTGATGCCCTCCTGATCATGGTGTTCGCCGCGATCGGACGGGACGCGCACCAACGCGGCGACATCATTCTGGGGGTGCTTCAGACTGCATGGCCGTTTCTCGCCGGGGCGGCCCTCGGCTGGCTGTCCCTGAGGGTTTGGCGGCGTCCGCTGACGGTGCGCCCTTCGGGGCTGGCCGTATGGATCGGCGCAGTTGCCGGCGGCATGATCCTCAGGGCCATCACGGGGCAGACTGTGGTGATCGCGTTTATCGTTGTTGCCCTGCTCAGCCTGGGACTTCTGCTTGTTGGCTACCGGCTCATCCTGGCCGGCATGCACCGCATTGGCATGGCGCGGGGCCAGCGCTGATGTGAGCCCGCATGTAATAGGCTGGCAAGACCAAACAGTCTTGCCGGGCAAAGCTACGGCCAACAGATCCCGGAAGGATTGACAAGTGATCACCGCATTCGTTCTGATCAAGACCGACGCCGCACGCATCCCGGAAACTGCTGAAGAAATTTCTGCAATCCCTGGCATCAGCGAGGTCTATTCTGTCACCGGAGAATGGGACCTCATTGCGGTTGCCCGCGTGGCACGGCACGAAGACCTGGCTGATGTCATCGCCGACAAACTGTCCAAGGTGCCCGCCGTCGTTCACACCACCACTCACATTGCCTTCCGCGCTTACTCGCAGCACGATCTCGATGCGGCATTTGCGCTGGGTTTCGAACAGTAAGCAGCCGCCCCGCAAAGAGCAGGTACCCCCCCTTTAAAAGTCGGGTACCTCTTGCGCATGCGTCGGAGGCTTCGGGCTCGTATTCTCGTAAATAAGGTGGCACTTCAGGACCGGCTGGGGCCCGAAGCGCTTTGGCGAGCAGATTCCACCCCTTATCTGCCTCGCTTCAAGCCGTCACACTCCTGACCCTGTCAGGCGCCCTGTACGCACGGTTACCCTGCGAGGCAATCATGGCGAAACCAGCCTCTGTCACCCCACGTGGCCGGGCACCGGTCTTTTTTGATGCCAGCGGAAACCGTTGGCGAAGAGTCCTCGGCCTGGTGTTTGCGGCTGTGATGACTGTGGTCCTTTCGACTGCCAGCATCCTCCCGGCAGCGACTGCCCCTGTGCGGCCAGGGCTCCGCCATCAGGCGTCTGACTACCCGCGGGAGCTGTTGGCCCTGCAGGATCTGGAAAATATTCCCAGGATCGGATATCACGAGCGCGCCTCCATCTTTCACCGCATAGCACTGGTTGAGCAAACAGATGGCAAGACTGTGCTCAAGGACCCGTTCAGCGACACCGTCTGGAGGGAGGCCACCCCGGACGAGATACCGCTGATTGGCGCCAGCCCCTACGTGGTGGAGGCGTACGGCGATCCCCTGGAACGCACGCTCATGCTGACTTTCGACGACGGACCCGATCCACGCTTCACCCCGGAGGTCCTTGATCTCCTGTCCAAGGAGGGAGTTCCTGCGACTTTTTTCCCCGTGGGTGACAACATCGTCAAGTACCCCGACATCTTCCGGCGCATCGTCCGCGAAGGGCACATGGTTGGTAACCACACACTGTCCCACATCGACTTCTGGGCCCACGATGACGCCGACAACCGCCAGCAAATCATTGGCGCCGACCGGGTCATGCGTGCCACGGACCAATACGACTCCAGGCTGTTCAGGATCCCTACCGGCAATCCTGAAAACAACACCCTGGCCCTTTTGCAGGCGCAGCAGCTAGGTTACCTGCACGTGAACATGGACCTTGACACGCGCGACTGGGAGTACGCCCCTGGAGTCCCCGTTCAACTGCCCGAGCTTGACGGCAGCGGCCACGTTGTCCTGACCCACGATGCCGGCGGCGACCGCACCGCGACGATCAACATGCTCAAGGAATTCATTCCCCGGGCCAAAGCGCAGGGCTACACGTTCACAACCATCCAGCCCCTGCTGCCGCCGGAATACATCCCGCAACGGAGTACTCCTGCCACTGTGGCGGACAGCGCCACCCTGGCGGCCCTGACAACGTATCTGGTCACACCCAATGTGGTGCTGACCTGGTTGTTCTGGTTCGGCATCGGCTCCCTGACGGTGTTGACATTCCTGTTCGTGGTCCTTGCGCTGGTCAGCAATGCCCGCCAGAGGAAGCGCCGTTGGGCCAGGATTGAGGACAAGGACTGGCCGTTCGTCAGCGTGGTGCTGCCGGTGTTCAACGAAGAGCTGGTGGTGGCAAAAACCCTGGACGCACTCAGAGCCAGTGACTACCCTCTGATGGAGGTGGTGGCAGTTAACGACGGGTCCTCTGACGGAACGCTCGCCGTACTAACCGACTACGCGAAAACGTGGCCCGGACTGCGTGTCATTGACCAGCCCAACGGCGGAAAGCCTGCCGCCAGCAACCACGGCATCGACGAGTCCTGGGGAGAGATCATCGTCACTCTCGATGGCGACACGCTGTTTGAGCCGCAAACCATCAAGATGTTCGCCCGCCACTTCCTGGCTCCCCGCAATGGCAAGGAAGTGGGTGCCGTGGCCGGCCACGTCAAGGTAGGAAACCGCCGCAACCTCGTTACCGCCTGGCAGAGCCTTGAGTACCTGTCCGGAATCTGCGTCACCCGCATGGCCGAGGGTCTGATGGGCGCTATCTCCATTGCTCCGGGTGCCTGCGCTGCGTGGCGGGGCGAGGCGCTCAGGAAAGCCGGCGGCTACTCCCACGACACCCTGGCAGAAGATGCCGACCTGACGCTTTCCCTGCAGAAGCTGGGCTACAGCATCGTGCAGGAGAACGAAGCAGTGGCCTGGACCGAGGCTCCCCTGACTCTGCGTGGCCTGTTCAGGCAGCGGCTCCGCTGGACCTACGGCAACATCCAGACGCTCTACAAGCACCGTTCCATGTTGTTCAGGCCGAAGTACGGAGCACTGGGGATGCTCACCATGCCGTACGCACTGATTTCAGTAGTCGTCCCGCTCATCTTCATGCCGCTTACGGTCCTTGTCGCGGTCATCAGCCTCAGCAGAGGGGAATGGCAGGCCATCGCGATCTTCTCCGTGTTCGTCGCCTCAACCCACATGGTGGTCTCCATCGTGGCGGTGCTGATGGTCCGGGAAAGCCTGCTGCACCTGCTTATGGTCCCCATCTACCGCCTCATCTACGAGCCCCTCCGTGCGTACGTGGTCTTCGGGTCCGCTATCCAGGCCCTGCGCGGAACCTCCGTGGGCTGGTACAGGCCGGAGCGAACCAACAGCGTGGTCATGTCCCCCGTCCCGCGAAAGGCAGGTGCCGTTACGCCGAGCCCGGTCTGACCTGGAGCTTCCCCCACTATGGCTCAATAAATGCGACTGGAATATAGTGGTCCATCCTGACATCCACGCATTTGACCAGCGAGGTGGCGTCGATCAATGCCGGCATCCATGTGGCGGGGCACCGTCGCCGTTGGCCTGGCTGCGGCATTGTCCCTTTCAGGGTGCGCTCCGGTCCGGGAAGCCAACGGCCGGGAGGAAGAAGTGAGCCAGGCCGGGCCGGACACCCGTTGGTTCGGCGGATATCTGGACGTGACCATAGTCCCGGGACCTGGCCTCCAGGATGTGCCCTCACCGGGGAAGGCAACAACGGTCCTTTCCTTCGTCACCGCCAATCCCGGCAAGCCATGTGAAGCGTCCTGGGGTGGCTCCTATGACCTCGAACAGGCCAACAGCCGGCTGGATCTCGACAGCCAGGTGGACGCCTTCCGCAAAGCCGGCAATGACATCGCCGTATCCTTCGGCGGCCAGCTCGGCAAGGAATTGGCAGTGGCCTGCACAGACGACGTTGCATTGATGCGCGCCTATGCAGGGGTCATCGACAGGTACGGACTGGCCACCGTGGATCTCGATGTCGAGGGAGCGTCCGCCGCCGATCCGGCAGCAGCCAAGCGGCGGGCCGACACCATGGCACGGCTCCAGGGCAGCCGCCCCCCTGACGCTCCGCTGAAGATCTGGCTGACGTTGCCGGTCTCGGTACAGGGGCTGACACCGGCAGCCATCGTCTCCCTGGAAACGATGATCGCGGCAGGCGTTGAACTCGCCGGGGTGAATCTCATGACAATGAACTTCGGCCCGCTCCCTCAAGGGCAGTCCATGCTTGATGCATCAATCAGCGCGGCTGAGGGAAGCCACCGCACCCTTGCCGGCGTCTACGAACGTGCTGGCAGACCGCTCGAGGCCGAAGCTCTGTGGAAAAAAATCGGACTCACGCCGATGATCGGGCAAAACGATGTGCCTGGCCAGATCTTTACCCCTGCGGACGCAGAAGGGCTGAATGCCTTTGCGCGGGAGCGTGGCGTCGGGCGGATGTCCATGTGGTCGTTGAACAGGGACACAAGCTGCAACTCCCGCGGACAGGTGCAGCCCGCCGGCGTGGCTACCCACAGCTGCAGCGGCCTCGAGGGGCATCCCGGGATGTTCACGGAGGCGCTCAGCAAGGGATTTGTGGACACTGATTCGTCTGCGGGGCGGTGAGAATGCGGAAAGCAGCCGTCGCGGCGTCGGCCTTGCTTGTCTTGTTCCTGACGGCCGCCGGCTGCACAGGTGCCTCTCCCCAGGAACCAGGTGAACGCCTTTATCCGAAGGTATACGTCACGGCGTACTCCTGGTTCGACAATACTCCCGCGGGGTCGCCGACCATCAGCCACCCTGTCCTGCACCGGACGGCGGGCGGCGCGGGTACGTATGAAGATCCGGTCACCCTGGCGGTAGGGCACTCTTTGGAGACAGGCGAGGATGTCATGGATCTCCCGGCAGGAACCAGGGTATATGTGCCCAGCGTACGGAGGTATTTCATCGTGGAGGACACGTGCGGTGACGGGCCCTCGCCGGAGGACGGACCGTGTCATTCCGGGGTGGAGGAATTCGGCGACGCCTCCCTGTGGATTGACCTGTGGATCGGCGGCGAGGGGGGAAGCGCAGCACTGGCCCAGCGCTGCGCCAGGTCCCTCACAGGCGTTCACACAGTGATTTTGAACCCGGCGGACAACTACGTGGTGGCCTCCGGCCAAGGCGTGATCCACGACGGCCGCTGTGATGCTGACTACGGGAACGACGTAATCACGAAGTAACTGCGGGATCAGTGCTGCGTGATCAGTGCTGCGTGAGCGAAACCCATTTGTCGAGAACAGCTGCGGCTGCGCCCGAATCGATGGACTGGGCGGCCCTGGCCAGCGCCGCGCGCATGCGGTCAAGGAAAGGGCCGTCCGCCGTCAGATCAAACGCGACCAGGCCGGCCGCAGCGTTAACCAGGACGGCGTCCCTGGCCGCGCCCTGCTTGCCCGCAAGGACTTCACGGACGACGGCGGCGTTTGCCGTGGCGTCCCCGCCGCGGAGGTCCTCCACCGTTGCGGGACGGATCCCCAGATCGGCGGGTGCGAAGACAAGCTGGGATACCGCTCCGTTGCGGATTTCCCACACAGTTGAGGGCCCCGTTGTGGTCAGTTCGTCCAGACCGTCATCGCCGCGGAAAACCAGTCCCCGGCTGCCCCGCTTGGCCAAAACCCCGGCCACCAAAGGTGCCATCCGGGCATTCGCCACACCCACAGCCGATGCCTGCACCAGAGCAGGATTGGTGAGCGGACCAAGGAAATTGAACGCGGTGGGAATCGCGAGTTCACGCCGGGGCACGGCAGTATGGCGGAAGGACGGGTGGAATACCTGGGCGAAACAGAAAGTGATTCCCGCCTCCGCCGCGTTCAGTGCCACCCGCTCGACGGGGAGGTCCAGCCTGACACCGAGGGCTTCAAGCACATCGGCCGAGCCCGACGACGACGACGCCGCGCGGTTGCCGTGTTTGACCACCTTGGCTCCGGCACCGGCAGCCACCAAGGCCGCCATGGTGGAGATGTTAATGGTGTTCTGTTGGTCACCGCCCGTACCCACGATGTCCAGCTTCTCGCCCGGGATGCTGATCGGTCTGGCGTGGCCCAGCATGGCATCCACCAGCCCTGAAATCTCATCGACGGTCTCGCCTTTAGCACTGAGTGCGACCAGGAATCCGGCTATCTGGGCGGGCGTCGCCTCCCCGGACATAATGGTGTCCATGGCCCAGGCGGTGTTGTCCGCGGTCAGGTCAGTCCCATTGATGAGTGCGGAGATGAGCCGCGGCCAGGTGTTGCTGGCCGCCGATGCGGTTGCCTGAGAAGTCACCTCCTGATGCTATCCAGCGACCCCGGCCATGACCAATGCGGACGGCAATGGGAACTTTTCGCTGTGATTTCGCGTCTTTGTAGAAAAAGTCCCCTGAAAAGGCGGTTCGCGTTGGGAACTACGGAGTTTTATAGACATAATGTCTATGTGACATCTGCGACCCATGCCCCCAGTACCCCGGCGCACCCAACGCTGAACCGCCCCAATATGGTTTCTGTCGGAACCGTAGTCTGGCTGTCCAGTGAGTTGATGTTCTTCGCCGGTCTCTTCGCCATGTACTTCACGCTGCGCTCCACGAGCGGGCAGATGTGGGCGGAAGAGACAGCGAAGCTCAACTTCCCCTTTGCGCTCGTCAACACCATCGTCCTCGTGGCAAGTTCCTTTACTTGCCAGATGGGCGTGTTCGCCGCCGAACGGCTTCAGCCGCGGAAGACCGGCGGTCCGTTCCAGTTTGTCCGTTGGGGCATGAACGAATGGTTCACCCTGACGTTCATCATGGGGGCATTCTTCGTCGCAGGCCAGACCACGGAATACGCCATGCTGGTCTCAGAGCACGTTTCGCTCTCGTCCAACGCCTACGGCTCGGCGTTCTACATCACCACCGGCTTCCACGGACTTCACGTCATCGGCGGCCTCATCGCTTTCCTCTTCATCATCGGACGCTCGTTCGCGGCGAAGAAGTTCGGCCACTTCGAAGCAACCTCGGCAATTGTCACGTCCTACTACTGGCACTTTGTCGACGTTGTCTGGATCGGCCTCTTCCTGGTTATCTACGTGCTGAAGTAGTCGGGCTTTGATTCCTTTTCTACAAGAGGCAGAATTTCAAGAAGCGGCTCACGGAGCCGGCGCAGGATCGAATAAAGGAACCACCACGTGAAGGCTCTCTCGCAAAAGCGGCGTCACCCACTTGCAGTAATAGCGCTGCTCCTGATGGGACTCCTCGTCACTGGTGGCCTCTACGCCGTGGCCACCACCGTCAACGAGGCAAAGGCCTCCACCACGAGCTTCAGTGCGAATGATACCGCTGAGGGCGAGAAGCTCTTCGCCGCCAACTGCGCCACCTGCCACGGCATGGGTGCCAGCGGCAGCCAGGCCGGTCCCTCGCTGGTTGGTGTCGGCGCAGCTGCCGTCGACTTCCAGGTTGGAACCGGCCGTATGCCGATGCAGATGAACGGCCCGCAGGCCTACAAGAAGCCGGCCCAGTTCAACGACGAACAGACCCACCAGCTGTCAGCTTATGTAGCTTCCCTGGGAGCCGGCCCGGCAATTCCTGAAGAAGGCCTGTTGGACGAAAAGGGTGACGCCGCCGCCGGTGGCGAGCTCTTCCGTGTGAACTGCGCAATGTGCCACAACGCCGCAGCTGCCGGTGGCGCCCTGACCCGGGGAAAGTTCGCTCCGGCCCTGGCTGACGTCTCCGGCAAGCACATCTACGAAGCGATGGTCACCGGTCCGCAGAACATGCCGGTCTTCAGCGACGCCAACGTCACCCCTGAAGGCAAGCGCGACATCATCACCTTCCTGAAGCAGATCGAAGCCAATGGATCTCCCGGCGGCGCAGACCTCGGCGCACTCGGTCCCGTGGCCGAAGGCCTCTTCGTCTGGGTGGCAGGGCTGGGCGTCATCATCGCCTTCACCATCTGGCTGACTTCCCGTACGTCCTAGGGCGTTGCGGCAACATAAAGAACTTCTGCTGCCCAGTCAGCAGTTTGACATTGAAAACTAACTCGGCGGAAGCCGGGACGAGAGAAGGATGAGGCGAATTATGGGCAACCATAGTGACGGCAGTCCGAACCACTCGGGCACCGTAGCTACGGCTGGTCAGAATGAGGTGGAGAAGTTCCAGGATCCTGGAATTCCCCCGCACCGTTTGCGCCTGGCCGACACGGACCCGAAGGCCGCAAAGCGTGCAGAACGGCAGGTCGCCATACTTTTCGGCGCCTCCGTGCTCGGCACCCTGTTGTTTCTGGTGGCATACTTCGCCATCGATCTGGGTGACGCAAGCATCGCCACCATCCGGCTGCAGAACGCCTTGCTGGGCCTCGGCACAGCGTTTGCCATGCTGGGCATCGGCACGGGAATCGTGCACTGGGCCAAGGCCCTGATGCCGGACCATGAAGTCTCCGAAGAGCGCCACGCCATCCGCACCGAAGACGACCGCAAGGCCGCCGTCCGGATTGTGGACGACATCGTGGAAGAGACCGGCATCAAGCGCCGTCCGCTCATCCGCAACACGCTGCTTGGCGCCGTGGCCCTCGCACCGCTCCCCGCCCTGGCGATTTTCGGTGACCTTGGCCCCCGCCCGGACAATAAACTGGCCCATACCATGTGGGCCCCGCAGGAAGGCAAGCTCAAGCGCCTTACCCGCGACCCCGACGGCACACCCATCAAGGCCTCTGACGTCACCATCGGCTCAGCCTTCCACGTTATTCCGGAAGGCCTGAACGAACTGCATGAGGGCAAGCTCAACGAAAAAGCGAAAGCCGTTGTTCTCCTCATGCGTCTTGACCCCGCCTCGCTGAACCCCTCAGAAGGCCGCGAGGACTGGAGCTACAACGGCATCGTTGCCTACTCCAAGATCTGCACCCACGTCGGTTGCCCCGTTGCTCTTTACGAGCAGCAGACGCACCATCTGCTGTGCCCGTGCCACCAGTCCACCTTCGACCTCACGAATGAGTGCAAGGTGATCTTCGGCCCCGCCAGCCGGCCCCTCCCCCAGCTGCCGATCGCAGTTGACGACGAAGGCTACCTGGTCGCAACCAGCGACTTCAATGAACCTGTAGGACCAAGTTACTGGGAGCGTGATGAGCATGAGCGCAGCATCAAGAGCTGAAGCCCCCGCCTTCGTCGCCAAGACCAAAGCCGGACGTATCACTGATTTTGTTGACTCACGGGTCGGCGGATCAGGCATCCTGCGTGAATTCGGACGTAAAGTATTCCCCGACCACTGGTCGTTTATGTTCGGCGAAGTCGCACTGTACTCCTTCGTTATTCTGTTGCTGTCGGGTACCTTCCTCACCTTCTTCTTTGATCCGTCCATGGCGGAAACGCACTATGACGGCTCGTACGTTCCGCTGAAGAACGTTGAGATGTCGGTGGCTTACAGCTCGTCGCTGGATATCTCCTTCGACGTCCGTGGCGGCCTCTTCATGCGTCAGGTACACCACTGGTCGGCACTTCTGTTCGTAGCCTCGATCGCAGTGCACATGCTCCGGGTGTTCTTCACCGGCGCGTTCCGCAAGCCGCGCGAAATGAACTGGGTGGTGGGCGGCGTCCTGCTCATCCTGGCCATGGCCGCCGGCTTCACCGGCTACTCCCTCCCCGATGACCTGCTCTCCGGCAACGGCCTGCGGATCATCGACGGCGTTATCAAGTCGATCCCCGTGATCGGTACCTACATCTCCTTCTTCCTCTTCGGGGGAGAGTTCCCAGGGACCATGGTCATCGGCCGTCTGTACATGCTCCACATCCTGCTGGTGCCTGCCCTCATCCTGCTGATGATTGTCCTGCACCTCTTTATGGTGGTCGTTCACAAGCACACGCAGTACCCTGGCCCCGGCCGCAACGACGGCAACGTTGTCGGTTACCCGCTCGGACCGGTCTATGCAGCCAAGGCAGGCGGATTCTTCTTCATCGTCTTCGGCGTCGTGGCCCTGATGGCAGCCTTCTTCACCATCAACCCCATCTGGAACTACGGACCCTACGACCCCTCTCCCGTGTCCGCCGGTACCCAGCCTGACTGGTACATCGGTTTCGTTGACGGTGCTTTGAGGCTCATGCCGGGTGTCATCGGCGACTTCCACTTCGAGTACGTAATCTTCGGCTACGTCCTGACCCTGAACGTCCTGCTTCCGGCCCTGGTGCCCGCAGGCATCCTGTTTACGGTGATGTTCATGTACCCGTGGATCGAAAGCTGGATCACCAAGGACAACCGCGAACACCATGTCCTGGACCGTCCGCGCAACGCCCCCACCCGCACCGCCATTGGCGTTGCCGGCTTCGTCTGGTACTGCGTCATGTGGGCCGCTGCAGGTTCAGACCTCATCGCCACGCACTTCCACGTGTCGCTGAACGATGTCACCTACTGGCTGCGTGCTCTGTTCTTCATCGGCCCGATCATCGCCTTCATCGTTGCCAAGCGTGTGGCACTTGCGCTCCAGCGTAAGGACCGCGAAATCGCACTGCACGGCCGCGAAACCGGCCGCATTGTGCGGCTGCCGCATGGCGAGTTCATCGAAGTACATGCACCGCTGGACGAATACAAGCGTTACAAGCTGGTTGGCTTCGAGTCGCCGGCCCCCTTGCCTGCGGTCCCCAATGACCACGGCATCGTGACCGGTAAGGAAAAGCGGCGTGCGTTCCTGTCCAGGTGGTTCTTCGAGGACCGGGTTGCACCGGCCACTCCCGCCGAGCTGGAAGCCGCCCATGGCCACCACGCCCCGGCCATTGAATCGGCAGAGGAAAGCAAGAGCCTCAGCCACTGATTCACAACTGTTCTAATCCAACGCAAAAGGCCTGGTCCCTGGGACCAGGCCTTTTGCGTTGGCGGCCGGAGGTGCCGGTTCTCCTGCCAGAACGTGATCAGTTGCTGCGATACCCTGAGGCGTGGTTGCGGGCAGGCCTGGCACCGGGTCGCTGCAACGGCACCCACAGCTTGTACCGATCGGCCCGGTAGTAGGAGACCGAGTAGTCCACCATCGCCCGGGCAACAAAAGCGTGGCGTTGAATCTTAAGCAAGGGTGTCCCAACATCGACGTTAAGAAGCCGGGCAGTTGACGGTGATGCCGCCGTCGCCTCGATCATGTCCTCGCCCCACTCCATCACCAGGCCGAACTGTTCGCTGAGCACGTTGTAGAGGGAAGTTGGAGGATCGCCGTCCAGCAGCCCCGGAACACGGTGTGCCGGGATGAAGTTCTCGTCCACGCTCATGGGCTCGCCGTCAGCCAGCAGGAGCCTCCGGAACCGCACGAGGGGTGTCCCCTCCTCGACCTGTAGCTCACGGGCTAGGAAAGCACTCGCACCGATCTGCTCGAAACTCAGCACCTTTGCCGCGGGGACCATTCCGCGCCGCTGCATTTCCTCGCTGTAGGAAGTGAGTTTTACCTGAAGGTCGAGTTTTGGCTTCCGGACGAATGTCCCGAGGCCTACGACGCGCTCAATGACCTCTTCACCAACCAGTGCGTCGATGGCCTGGCGGACCGTCATCCTGGCGAGGCCAAACCTTGCCGCCAGATCGCGTTCAGATGGCAAGGCCGATCCCGGCGGACAGGAATCACTGATGTAGGCCCTGAGGAGTTCCCTCAGCTGGACGTAGATGGCAATTCCGCTGCTCCGGTCAATTTCACCGGCAACTCCGCCGGCATCAGCAGCCACGGAAGGACTCTCCTGCTTCTGTCTTCACCCTCCAATCTTAAAGCAACCGGGAGCAGGTCTAGACCAGCCGGGCTCATGGCTTCCGGGACCGCCGCCACATTTGGATGCGCAGGCAGTTGGCCAGCTATATTGGACAGGAAATTTCAGCTGTAGACGGCTGCGCCGTCTGGAATAGGGAGCCCACTTGCCAGTGCACAAAGCGGTCGTGTCGGCGTCAATCGGATTGCACGCCCGCCCGGCAGCAGTGTTTGTCAGGGCCGTGACGGAAACAGGACTTCCCATCAGGATCCGGAAGGAAGGCATTGAAGCGGTCGACGCCAGGTCATTGCTCGAAGTCATGACAGCAGATTTCGAATGCGGCTGCGAGGTGGAGCTTTCCGTACCGGACAGCGCCGCTATGGATCCCTCAAGCCTCCAGGCAGCCGAGGATGCCCTCCAGTCACTCGCCGCCCTTCTGGAGTCGCAGGGGGCGCACTGACGCCGTGCTGCGGCACCATCCGGACCTGGGCGACAATGCCCCTCTCCCCGGCCGCGCCGAAGTACGTCGGGGTGACTACGTGGCTACTGACTTCTACGGCGGTCGGAACTGACCCCCCGCCGTCGTCCCCGAACGCTCTTTCACTTCCTGCCGCATTCTTCCCAACGCTCTTTCACTTACTGCAGCATTCTTCCCAACGCTCTTTCACTTCCTGCTGCGATCTTCCCGACGCTCTTTCACTTTCCGTCGCGCCGGGACTGTCTGAATAACGGTGTGTGGGGTCCGGCCTGATCCGAAAGGAGACGGCCGTGTCAGAGTCCACGACCGAGATGGCAGGGGTGATGATCGATCCTGTGACGGGAGAGATTATCGATCAGAAGGAGCTTGCGGAGCGGTTGCTCGCGCAGGCCAGGGAACAGGGTGTGAGTCTGGTAGGCCCGGGCGGGTTACTGAACCAGCTGACGAAGAACGTGCTTGAGGCCGCGCTGGAAGCGGAGCTGACCGAGCACCTGGGCCACGAGCATGGCCAGACGCCGATCGGCGCCAACATGCGCAACGGCACCAGGTGCAAGACCGTGCTGACCGAGATCGGCCCGGTCGAGATTGAGGTGCCCCGGGATCGTGAGGGATCATTCGAGCCGGTGATCGTGCCCAAGCGGAAACGGCGTCTGGACGGGATCGACCAGATCGTCCTCTCGCTGTCCGCCCGGGGGTTGACCACCGGGGAAATCGCCGCGCACTTCGAGGAGGTCTATGGGGCCAGAGTCTCCAAAGACACCATCAGCCGCATCACGGAGAAGGTCGCCGGGGAACTGGCCGAATGGTCGGCCCGGCCGTTGGATCCGATCTATCCGGTGCTCTTCGTTGACGCGATCGTGGTCAAGGTCCGTGACGGGCAGGTGCGCAACACCCCGTTCTACGTCGTCATGGGCGTCACCGTGAACGGGGAGCGGGAGATTCTGGGCATCTGGGCCGGCGACGGTGGCGAGGGCGCCCGCTTCTGGCTGCAGGTATTCTCCGAGCTGAAGAACCGGGGCGTGGAAGATGTGTTGATCGCGGTCTGCGACGGGCTCAAGGGCCTGCCGGAGGCGATCACGACCACGTGGGAGCAAACGGTCGTGCAGCAGTGCATCGTTCACCTGATCCGCAACAGCTTCCGCTACGCCGGACGCCAGCACCGCGACGGTATCGTCAAGTCGCTCAAGCCCGTATACACGGCCCCGTCCGAACAAGCGGCAAAGGACCGGTTCGCCGAGTTCACCGCCGAGTGGGGCAGCGATATCCGGCCATCGTACGGCTCTGGGAAGCCTCATGGGCCGAATTCGTGCCCTTCCTGGAGTACGACGTGGAGATCCGGCGGGTGATCTGCACAACGAACGCAATCGAGTCGATCAACGCACGCTACCGAAGGGCGGTGAGGGCCCGCGGGCACTTTCCGAACGAAACCGCCGCCCTGAAATGCCTGTACCTCGTCACCAGGTCCCTTGATCCAACCGGCGGTGGTCGGGCACGCTGGGTGATGAGGTGGAAGCCGGCGCTGAACGCGTTTGCGATTACCTTCGCGGGCCGGTTCGAAAGAGCCACTCAATAATGAAAACCGGCCGGACCCCACACACCGTTTATCGGACAGTCCCGTCGCGCCAGCTTTTGTGACTGCATAACCGGCTCTCCCCCCTGTCTGCCGTTCGCAGCGAACGAGTTTAGCCAACTCGCACTTCGAAGGTGCCAGAGCGTCGCAGGAAAAACGGCAGGAGGTGCCAGAGCGTCGCAGGAAAAGCAGCAGGAAGTGCCAGAGCGTCGCTGATAGCGGAGCGCGGCCGCCTTTGCCATTGCCCTTACCCTTGCCCTTGCCGTTGCCGTTGCCGTTGCCCCTACCCTTGCCTTCGCCGTTGCCGGGGCCGGAAGTTGACGACGTCGTGCCCCACCTTTCGGTGGGGCCCGACGTCGTTGTTTGCCTACTTCAGCAGCGGAGCGCCAACGCTAGTGTGCGTGGTCTCCACGGCTGTACTCAAAGACCCATCCAACAAGGGCCACGAGCGCGAGTCCGCCTGCGATGAAGACGATCCAGAATCCGACAGCCATGCCGAGGAATCCTCCGGCGCATGCAAGGCCGAGGACCAGCGGCCACCAGCTCCAGGGGCTGAAGTGGCCCTGCTCGCCGGCGCCCTCGTGGATCTCGGCGTCGCTGCGGTCCTCCGGGCGGGGGCCGACGCGCTTGCCGGTGAAGCCGAGGTAACCGCCGATCATGCCTGCGAGGCCTGCCAACAGCAGGACACCCAACAGGCCCACGGGCTCATTCCAGTTGGTCAGGAAGCCATAAACCAAGGCGACAGGAATGAAGAAGAAAACGCCGCCTCCAAAAATCCATGATTCGATCTTCACTTGGCTGTGTCCTTCTGGTCGGCGTTACCGAGTACCGCTGCGGCCGGAGCCGGTGAGTCCACTGTGTGTACCTGGGAGAGCTCGGGGTGGTGCAGGTCCAATGCCGGGCGCTCCGAACGGATGCGCGGCAGTGAGGTGAAGTTGTGGCGGGGCGGGGGGCAGGACGTTGCCCATTCGAGCGAGGCACCGAATCCCCAGGGATCGTCCACCTCTACGCGGTCGCCGCTGCGCCAGGTGATGTAGACGTTCCAGAAGAACGGGATGAGCGAGGCACCCAGGACGAAGGAGGCAACTGTGGAGAACTGGTTCATCCACGTGAAGTTGTCCTCCACCAGGTAGTCGGCGTAGCGGCGGGGCATGCCCTCAACTCCGAGCCAGTGCTGGATGAGGAAGGTGCCGTGGAAGCCCAGGAACAGGAGCCAGAAGTGGATCTTGCCGAGGCGTTCGTTGAGCATCTTGCCGGTGAACTTGGGCCACCAGAAGTAGAAGCCCGCGAACATCGCGAACACCACGGTGCCGAACACCACGTAGTGGAAGTGGGCCACCACGAAGTAGGAGTCAGAAACGTGGAAGTCCAGCGGCGGTGAGGCCAGGATGATGCCGGTCAGGCCACCGAAAAGGAACGTGATGAGGAAGCCGATGCTCCAGAGCATGGGTGTTTCGAACGTCAGCGAACCGCGCCACATGGTGCCGATCCAGTTGAAGAACTTCACACCGGTGGGCACGGCGATGAGCATGGTCATGAACGCGAAGAACGGCAGCAGGACCGAGCCGGTCACGTACATGTGGTGGGCCCATACCGTCACTGAAAGCGCAGCAATGGCGATGGTGGCATACACGAGGCCCTTGTAGCCGAAGATGGGCTTGCGGCTGAAGACCGGGAAGATCTCCGAGACGATGCCGAAGAACGGCAGCGCGATGATGTACACCTCGGGGTGGCCGAAGAACCAGAACAGGTGCTGCCAGAGAACGGCACCGCCGTTTTCCGGATCAAAGATATGCGCACCGAACCGGCGGTCGGCACCAAGGGCGAACAGCGCCGCGGCCAGCGGCGGGAAGGCCATCAGGACCAGGATGGACGTGATCAGGGCGTTCCACGTGAAGATGGGCATACGCCACATGGTCATGCCGGGGGCCCGCATGCACACGATGGTGGTGATGAAGTTGACCGCGCCAAGGATGGTGCCGAAGCCGGACAACGCCAGGCCGAAGACCCACAGGTCACCGCCGACTCCCGGGCTGAACGTGGTGTTGGACAGCGGCGCGTAAGCGAACCAGCCGAACGAAGCGGCACCCTGGGGGGTGATGAATCCGGAGACAGCAATGGTGGAACCAAAAAGGAAGAACCAGAAGGCCAGCGCGTTCAAACGGGGGAAGGCCACGTCCGGGGCGCCGATCTGAAGCGGCATGATCACGTTGGTGAAGCCCGCAAACAGGGGCGTCGCGAACATCAGCAGCATTACCGTGCCGTGCATGGTGAACAGCTGGTTGTACTGCTCCTTCGTCTGCAGGATCTGCATACCGGGCTCGAACAGCTCGGCGCGGATCAGCAGAGCCATCACGCCGCCGAAGCAGAAGAACACGAAGGACGCGATCAGGTACATGTACCCGATGGTCTTGTGGTCAGTGGAAGTGATCCAGTTGACGACGATGCGTCCCTTGGATTTGGGAACCACGGGGGCCGTGAGGACGCCGGTGGTGGGTGCGGATTGAGTGTATGTAGCCACGTCGCTCCCCTTACTTAATTTCGTTCAGGTTGGGGTTACGGTCGTACTCTTCGCCGAGGAGTCCAATGTTGCCCGCTGACCGGAGCTCATCCATGTGTGCCTGGAACTCGGTTTCAGACACCACCTTGACGCGGAACAGCATTTCGGAGTGGTACTCGCCGCAGAGTTCGGCACACTTACCGTCGTAGGTGCCCTCCTTGGTGGGCGTAAACCTGATGTAGTTGGTCTTGCCCGGGATCATGTCGCGCTTCTGCAGGAAGGCGGGAACCCAGAAAGAGTGGATGACGTCGCGGGCATTGAGCTCGAGGTCAACTGACTTGTTGACCGGCAGGTAAAGCGTCGGAAGCTTTTCCTTGTCGATCGTGTTACCCGTCAGGTGCGCCTGCTCACCGGCTTCGTAGACGTCCTCTTCGATGACGTCGCCGGCTTTGTAGTTGAAGTCCCAGGCCCACTGCTTGCCACGGACGTCAACGACGACGTCGGCAGGCTGGGAACGGTCATCAATGGCCTGCTGGTCGCGGTCAGTGAAGTAGAAGAACACCAGGACCATGAAGATCGGGATGGTCAGGTAAAAGACTTCGAGCGGGAGGTTGAAGCTGGTCTGGCGCGGGAATCCTACTGTCCCCTTGCGGCGCCGGTAGGCCACGATGCACCAGATGATCAGACCCCAGGTAATGGTGCCCACAACCAGGGCAGCAATCCACGAGTTGACCCAGAGGTCCATGATGCGGTCAGTGTTACTGGTGGTGCCCCGTTCAGTGGGCAGCCACCCTCTCTCTACCTCTGGCGAACATCCAGTCAAAACCAACGCGCCGGCGATTGCCAAGGCTGAGATCGTAGTGATCGTTGTGCGTCGGCTGCCGGTTCGGTTCTGCGAACTCACAGACGGCCCTTCCTACTTGTTGCTGGAGCCCGGCAAGCAAAAAGCAGTCCCGGGCACACTAAAAGTTTTACTACTCGGTGTAGAGCTTACCGCTCCGCCGGGCGTTTCGCCCACATGTCGGCGCCGTGCCTCCGTACCGTTTTAGAGGTACAGAAAACAGGCGCCGGCATCGGGCGAAAAGACCGGGTCAGTGGAACGAATCACCGCAGGCGCAGGAGCCGCCGGCGTTGGGATTGTCGATGGTGAAACCCTGCTTGGAGATGGTGTCCTCGAAGTCGATGCTGGCACCGCTCAGGTAGGGCACGCTCATCTTGTCAACGACAACTTCGACGCCGTCGTAATCGCGGACGGCGTCGCCGTCGAGCAGGCGCTCATCGAAGTAGAGCTGGTAGATCAGTCCCGAACAGCCACCGGGCTGGACAGCAACCCGGAGGCGAAGGTCGGTACGGCCTTCCTGTTCGAGAAGACTGCGGACCTTGCCTGCGGCGACGTCGGTCAGCTTGACCTCGTGGGCAGCCAGTTCTTCGCTGCCGGCGCTGGTGGTTTCGGTGCTGTTCTCATTGGTTGCGGTGCTCATTGGCCTACCTTCTTAGGACGGGTCCTGGCGGTGCTGCCTGGGCGGCACCTGCCCCTACGGATACGGTACGGGCTATAGCTACATGCTACTTCGGTCAGACGTGTAGCTCTAACTCCTGGCGTAACCATCAGTACTGCCTGGTTGTTCCCTGCGCGGCGCCCGTTGCCGTTTCCGGCAGCAGGCTCAGGCCAGGCCGTCGGCATTCAACCGGGCCAGCAGCAGCGCCTCGGCCAGCACTGCGTTCCGGAAATCGCCGATGTGGAGGGATTCGTTGGCGCTGTGGGCCCTCGAATCCGGGTCCTCGACACCGGTGACCAAAATCTGCACGTTAGGGTAAAGCTCCGTCAGGTCCGCAATAAAGGGAATGGATCCGCCGATCCCCATCTCCACTGCGGGTACACCCCAGGCCTCCCCCAAGGCCCACATGGCGAACCCTGCGGCCTGGGACGAAGTATCAGTCAGGAACGGGTTGCCGCTCTCACCCGGGGTGAACACCACCTTCGCCCCGAACGGTGCGTTCGCCTCCACGTGGCGCCGGACCGCGTCCATCGCTTCGGCAGGCACCTGTCCCGGGGCCAGGCGCAGGCTGAACTTGGCGCGCGCCCGTGGCAGCAGGGTATTGGAAGCCACGTCAACGGCAGGTGCATCAAAGCCAATGATGGACAGCGCCGGTTTGGTCCACAGCCGAGAGGCAATGCTTCCTGTGCCGGCCAGTTGCACACCGTCCAGGACGGAGGCGTCAGCGCGGTACTCCGCTTCAGTGAGGTCCACGGCGACGTTATCGGATGACACCAGGCCCTGGATGGCTACGTTGCCCTCCGCATCGTGGAGTGTGGCTATGAGCCTGGCGAGCAGGGTGGGGGCATCCAGCACGGGACCGCCGAACATGCCCGAATGGACAGCGTGCTCGAGCACCTGGACTTCGATTGTTCCGTCCACGAGGCCCCGCAGGCTGGTGGTCAGGGCCGGAACGCCCACCTTCCAGTTGCTTGAATCGGCGACCACGATGACGTCCGCCTTCAGCAGTTCGCGGTGCGTCTCCAGGAAGGGGCGGAAGGTGGGCGAGCCGGCTTCCTCCTCACCTTCGATGAAAAACGTCACCCCGAGGCCGAACTCACGGCCGAGGACCTCAGCGGCAGCAGTGTACGCGGCCACGTGGGCCATGATGCCGGCTTTGTCATCCGCCGCACCGCGGCCGTAGAGCCGGCCGTCACGCTCGACGGCGGTGAACGGCTCTGATTCCCACAGAGCCGGATCGCCGGGCGGCTGGACGTCGTGGTGGGCGTACAGGAGAATGGTCGGCTTCCCGGCGGCTGCCTGGCGGCGTGCGACGACGGCGGGCCCGCCGTCGGTTCCGTCCGCCTTCCTGCTCCGCACAACCTGGACTTCATCAAGTCCTGCCGCGCGCAGCAGTTCCGCTACTGCCTGGGCGCTGGCTTCCAGCGGGGCGGGATCAAAACTGGGCCAGGCGATGCCCGGGATCGCCACGAGCTCCTTGAGCCGTGTCATCGTGGCGTCGAAGGACCCGCTGACGGACAGCCGGAGTGCAGCCGTGTCGATGGTCCCGGCAGAGCGGGGGTTGTCGGAGCTGCTGGCATCGCGCGGGGTCTCCGCTGGAGAGGAAGTCATGGCGATCACAATACCCGCGCGGAATCTCCCGGGCCGCAAGGTATTCTGTTGAGGTGTTCGGACGTAAAAAGGAAGCGCCAACGGCGCAGCAATCAATAGACCAGCAGGCCGCTGAAGCGGCCGCCCGGCAGGATGCCGCGTTTGGCAAGGGCGCACCCACGCCCACGCGGAAGGCCCAGGAAGCTGCGAGGAAGCGGCCCCTGGTGCCGGAGGACCGCAAGGCATCCAAGGCTGCTGAGCGCCAGGCCATCCAGGACCAGCGGACCAAAATGCGCCAGGCACTGGATACCGGCGACGAGAAGTTCCTGCCCCTGCGTGACAAGGGTCCGCAGAAGCGCTTCACCCGTGACTACGTGGATGCGCGCTTCAGCCTGGGTGAGTACCTGATGTTCGGTGCCTTGGTTTTCGTCATCATCTCGTTGATCGTCCCCGCCTCGAGCGAACAGATGATTTACGTCCTGGGCGGTTTCTGGGTGATGTTCCTGGCAGTGTTCGTTGACGTGTTCATCCTGTCCCGCCAGCTCCGCAAGAGGCTGACCGCGAAATTCGGCGAAGTGGAGCGCGGCACGGTCTGGTACGGCTCCATGCGGTCATTGCAGTTCCGCAAGCTGCGGCTGCCCAAGCCGCTCGTCAAGCGCGGCCAGTACCCGTCCTGACGTGCCGGGCGGATGCAGGTCCGCCGCACACTCCGTTCCTTAGCCAACAAGCCCCGGCGGTCTTTCCGCCGGGGTTTGTTGTCTGTCAGGAGTAAGTGTTGCCCCGTCGGTTCTCCGGCGTCAGCTCTCCGTTGTCCGTTGTCCGCTGTCAACGGCGCCTGTGCGGGTCCGGGCCTTGGCCAGTTCGCGGTTAATGCGCGCCGCCCAGAACGGTCCCTCATAAAGGAAGGCGGTGTAGCCCTGGACCAGGGTTGCGCCGGCGTCCAGGCGCTCCTGCACATCCAGGGCCGTCTCCACGCCGCCAACTGCCACCAGTGTGATCGCGCCGCCGGTGGCTTCCCGAAGCCGGCGGAGGACTTCCAGCGACCGCTGCTTCAGTGGTGCCCCGGACAGCCCGCCTGCGCCGCACTCGGCAACCTTGCCGGCCGGCGACGCCAGCCCGGAACGGCCGATGGTCGTATTGGTGGCGATGATCCCGTCCAGCTTCAGGTCCAACGCCAGCCGGGCAACGTCGTCGATGTCTTCGTCGCTGAGGTCCGGGGCAATCTTCACCAGGAGGGGGACGTGCCGCCCCGCCGCACGGTCTGCCTCCTCCCCCACCGCGGACAGGAGCGGCCGGAGCGTCTGCACATCCTGCAGGAGCCGCAGGCCCGGAGTGTTGGGCGAACTCACGTTGACCACCAGATAGTCTGCGGCCGGCGCGAGGCTCCGTGCGCTCACCAGGTAATCAGCCACGGCATCGTCGAGTTCTACTACTTTGCTCTTCCCGATGTTCACTCCGATGACGGGGCGCACGTTGGGGTGCCTGCGCTGCAGGGCAGCACGCGCTGCCTTGAGGCGCGGCTCCACAGCTGCGGCGCCGTCGTTGTTGAACCCCATCCGGTTGATCACCGCGCGGTCCTCAATCAGCCGGAACAGGCGCGGTTTCCCGTTACCCGGCTGTGCCTGGCCGGTAATGGTTCCGACTTCCACATGGCCGAACCCAAGCTCGGTGAGTGCCTCGATGCCCCGGCCTTCCTTGTCAAAGCCGGCGGCGAGGCCGAACGGTGACGGGAAGGTGACACCGAATGCCGTGGTCTGCAGGGACGGCGCCGGTGCCGTGAACCTGGCCAGGACGCGGCCCGCGCCGGAAGCATGGACGAGCTTGATCCCCTTAAATCCGATCTTGTGGGCGCGTTCGGCGTCCATCCATGAAAAGGCCAGCCTGAAGAATGTCGGATATACGCGCATGGCTCTAGTTTTCCGTCTTGGGCGGTCCAGACCAAACCGGCGGCCGCCTGCAGGGCCGGTTAGCATAAAACCATGACGTGGCAGCCAGACATCCTCGGTGCAGGCTTTGAGGCGCGCACGTTCCTCGCCGCCGGCTCCGACGGCGTTCAGCGGACCGCCACGCTGGTCCGGTTCCGGCCCGAAGCGCCTGTTGGTATGGGACCCGGGGAAGGTCCCGCCACGGATCCCGGTGAGCGGCGGGGGCCGCGGCGCACCGTGCTGTTCCTCCACGGCTGGAGCGACTATTTCTTCAACGTGGACCTTGCGCAGTTCTGGACCCGTCACGACTACGAGTTCTATGCACTGGACATGCACAACCACGGGCGCAGCCTCCGCCCGGATGCTCCCGGCGGTTACGTGGCCAATCTTGCAGATTACGACGCCGAGATCGAGTACGCCATCGGGATCATCCGTTCCGATGCGCCCCCCGGGGAACAGGCCCACCAGTCCCAGAGCGCTCGGGACGAATCAATGCTGCTCACCATGATGGGGCATTCCACCGGCGGCCTTGTGGCGGCCCTCTGGGTCAGCAACCACCCGGGGACGGTGTCCCACCTTGTGCTGAACAGCCCCTGGCTGGAGATGCACGGCAATTCGCTGGTCCGCCGTGCAGCATCCACCATGGTGGGACCGGTGGCGCGTTTCCGCCCCGAGGCGGTTCTCCGCCTGCCCGAGCGGGGATTTTACTGGCGGACCATCAGCAGTTCGGCCGACGGCGAGTGGGCCCTTGATGACAGATTCCGGCCACCGATGGCCTTCCCGCTGCGGGCCGGTTGGCTGAGTGCAGTCCTTTCCGGTCATGCCAAGGTGGCCCGCGGGCTGGCCATCGACGTTCCCATCCTGGTGCTGCTCTCACGGGGCAGCGCCACCGGACCATTCTGGACCGAGGAAATGCGGCGGACCGATGCCGTCCTGGACGTCAACATCATTGCGCTCCGGGCGCTGACGCTGGGGCGCACGGTAACGGTGGAACGGATTGACGGCGCGCTCCACGACGTCTTCCTCTCGCCAGCCGGAATCCGGGCAGACGCCTACGAGCGGCTCACCCGGTGGTTACGCGGCTACGGTTCCTCCGGCAGCGCCGAACCTGGACACAGCGCATGACAGGGCCGGCCGCCGGCGCGTTGCCGGGTATGGATCCGCTGCCGGAGGGCACGGCCGGGGACCTCTGGACCGAAGACTTCCTGGGCCCGGACTTTCAGGTCCGCGAACTTCCTCTTGCCCCCGACGACGAAGGTGCCGTGGTTGCTACCCTGATCCGGTACGCCGGGCCGCCGGAGACGGGCAGGGACAATAGCCACGGGTCGGGCGCTAAGGTGGTGCTTTACCTGCATGGCTGGGCTGACTACTTTTTGCAGGCCGAACTGGCCGAACAGCTCGCGGCGCAGGGCTTCCATTTCTATGCACTGGATCTCAGGAAGTTCGGGCGGAGCCTGCGGGAATGGCAGACCCCCGGCTTCGCTACGGAGCTCAAAATATACGACGAGGACCTGGCGGCCGCTTTGGAAGTGATCACGGCCGACGTCGGTCATCCCGGGGATCCGCGCAGGCCGCCCCAGGTGCATCTTCTGGCGCATTCCTTCGGCGGCCTCATCGCGGCGATGTGGGCGCACCGCCACCCGGGCTCCCTGGCGACCCTTATCCTGAATGCACCGTGGCTGGAACTCCAGGGCAGCAGCCTGATCCGGAACATCGCCATGCACCTGGTGGAACCGCTGGCACGGGCAGATCCACGGCGCCCCTTCAACTTTCCCGAGATGCCCGGTTACTGGCAGAGCGTCAGCAGCGAGGCCCACGGTGAGTGGCAGCTCCATCCCATCTGGCGGCCGGCAGCCTCGTTCCCGATCCGGGCAGGCTGGGCGAAAGCGGTGCTGGCCGGGCATGCTGCCGTCGCGAGGGGTTTGGACATCAGTGCACCGGTGCTGGTGCTGCTCTCGGACAGGACGAGGATCCAGGCCGAATGGACCGAGGACCTGATGCATGTTGATGCAGTCATCGATGTAGAGGAGACCGCGGGGCGTGCCCTTCGCCTCGGGCGGAGGGTTGCAGTGTTCCGCTACCCCGGTGCCATCCACGATGTCTTCTTATCGCAGCGGCAGATCCGGGAAGAAGCCTACCGAGACGTCGCGGGCTGGGCGCAGTCCTACCCTTGCGGAGCGGCGGCGTCTACCGCACCGCCGTAACGCCGGTCCCGCTGGGCGTAGATCTCTACTGCCTTCCAGAGCGTCCGGCGGTCCACATCGGGCCACAACGTGTCCATGAAGACGAACTCCGCGTAGGCGGACTGCCAGAGCAGGAAGTTCGACAACCGCTGTTCACCGGAGCTCCGGAGGAACAGGTCCACATCCGGCAGGTCCGGCTCGTCCAGGTATTTCTGGATCGTTTTCTCGCTGATGGCTCCGGGCTTGAGCCGCCCGGCCGCAACCTCGGCGGCGATGGCGGATACGGCGTCGGTGATCTCGGCGCGCCCGCCGTAATTAACACACATGTTCAAAGTGCAGGTGCTGTTGCCCGCGGTGAACTCTTCCGCATCTTCGAGCTCCCGGATCACCGACCCCCACAACCGTGGCCGGCGGCCGGACCAGCGTACGCGGACGCCCCATTCGTCCAACTGGTTCCGCTGCCTGCGTAGCACGTCCTTGTTAAAACCCATCAGGAAGCGCACCTCTTCGGGTGAGCGCCGCCAGTTCTCGGTGGAGAAGGCATAAACGCTGACGTATTCGATGCCCAGCTCAATGGCACCGGCCATCACGTCCAGGAGGGCCGGCTCACCGGCCTTGTGGCCCTCGATCCTGGGCAGGCCCCGCTGGTTGGCCCAGCGGCCGTTGCCGTCCATGACTATGGCGACATGCCGTGGAATGAATTCTGCGGGGATCGCCGGGGCAATTGCACCGGATGGGTGGGGATACGGCGCGATCACGGGGGTGGTCCGCTTCCGCGCAATGTTCTGCTTTTTTCCCAGTACCACTGTCAGCTACGCTCCACATGTTTGAGGGATTTGAGTACCCGTTCGAGATGCCATTGCAGGTAGGCGGCCACCAGGCCGGCACCCTCCCTGCGGTGCTGCTCCTGCGAGCCGTCCGCCGTCGTCCAGTCCCCCGTCAGCAAGGCGGCCAGCAGGCTGACGGTCTCAGCTGCAGGGGCGGGCGAGCCGGGGGGCCGGCAGTCAGCACAGACCATGCCGCCGATGGGGGCGGAGAACGCTGTATGCGGCCCCGGCCGCCCGCAGCGCGCACAGTCTGTGAAGCTGGGCGCCCAGCCGCCGGTGGCAAGGGCCCGCAGGAGATAGGAATCGAGGATCAGCCCGGGCGCGTGTTCAGCGCGGCTCAAGGACGCCAAGGCGCCGACCAAAAGGTTGTACTGGGCGGTTCCGGCTTCGCCGTCGACGTCGGTCAGCTTCTCCGCTGTTTCGGTCATCGCGGCCGCGACGGTGTAGCTGGCGTAGTCCGCCGCGATACTCCCGCCGTAGGCCCCTTTGGCCACAGCTTGGGTGACGATGTCCAGGGTCCGGCCCGACACCAGCTGAAGGTCGGCCACCATAAAGGGCTCCAGCCGGGCGCCGAATTTGCTGCTCGTCCGGCGCACGCCCTTCGCGACGGCGCGGATCTGGCCGTGATGCTTAGTCAACAGAGTGATGATGCGGTCCGCCTCGCCCAGCTTGTGCGTCCGGAGCACGACGGCGTCATCGCGGTAGGACCGCGAGGCAAAGGATTGTTGGACCACGGTTAATCTTCGCACTGACTGCCGGAAAGCCGGCAATCCCGGCGCGTTGCGTGCCGGGCCCGCCGGCACGCAACGCAAACCGGTATCAGGCGCGGGCGTCCCGGACGGCGCGGTTGACAGCGGAAATGACGGCCTTCAACGAGGACATGCTGGTGTTCGCATCGATGCCGACGCCCCACAGGACCCGCTCCCCCACGGCGCACTCAACGTAAGCGGCCGCCAGGGCGTTACCGCCTTCGGAAAGGGCGTGTTCGCTGTAGTCCAGGACACGCACGTCCATGCCGTCTTCGCGCAGGATGCTGAGCAGCGCGGCGATGGGCCCGTTTCCTGTTCCGGTGCGTCGGACCTGCACACCGTCCACCGTCAGGTTCGCGTGAAGCGTCATGCCGCCCTCTTCATCGGTTTCGGTGCTGACCGCGCCCAGGGCGTAGCGGCCCCACTGTCCGTCCGCCTGGCTGGAGGGCAGGTACTCGTCCTGGAACGCCTGCCACAGCTGGGCGCCGCTGACTTCGCCGCCAACGGTGTCCGTGCGCTTTTGGATGACGCCGGAGAATTCCATCTGGGCGCGCCGCGGCAGGTCCAGGCTGTGCTCGTTCTTGAGCAGGTACGCCACCCCGCCTTTACCGGACTGTGAATTGACGCGGATGACGGCCTCGTACGTGCGGCCGAGGTCCTTGGGGTCGATGGGCAGGTACGGGACCTCCCAGTTGTAGTCCGCCACGTCCACGCCGGCTGCCGCAGCATCCTTCTCCAGCGCCTCGAACCCCTTCTTGATGGCGTCCTGGTGTGAGCCGGAGAAAGCGGTGAAGACCAGGTCCCCGCCGTATGGTGAGCGTTCGGCGACCGGCAGCTGGTTGCAGTACTCGACAGTGCGGCGGATCTCGTCGATGTTGGAGAAATCGATCATGGGGTCAATACCCTGGACGAACATGTTCAGTCCCAGCGTGACGAGGTCAACGTTTCCGGTCCGCTCACCGTTGCCGAACAGGCAGCCTTCGATCCGGTCCGCGCCGGCCAGGTAGCCCAGCTCTGCGGCCGCGACGCCCGTGCCCCTGTCGTTGTGGGGGTGCAGGGACAGGATGATGCCTTCCCGCGGGTGGAGGTTCCGGCTCATCCACTCGATGGAATCGGCGTAGACGTTCGGAGTGGCCATCTCAACGGTGGCGGGCAGGTTGATGATGACCTGGTTGTCGGCCGAGGCTTCGAAAACATCGGCGATGGCGTTGCAGACCCGTACGGCGTAATCCAGCTCCGTGCCGGTGAAGGACTCCGGGGAGTATTCGTAGGTGACGTGGGTGTCACCGAGGGTTTCCTCGTACTTCTTGCACAGCCGCGCACCCTGCAGTGCGATGTCCAGGATTCCGTCCTGGTCCTGGTTGAACACGACGCGGCGCTGCAGCACGGACGTGGAGTTGTACAGGTGGACGATCGCCTGCTTGGCCCCGACCAGGGACTCGTAGGTCCGCTCGATCAGGTGTTCGCGGGCCTGCGTCAGGACCTGGATGGTGACGTCGTCCGGGATACGGTTGCCCTCGATGAGCTGGCGGACGAAATCGAAGTCTGTCTGGGATGCGGAGGGGAAACCGACTTCGATTTCCTTGTAGCCCATGCCCACCAGCAGCTCGAACATTTTCATTTTGCGTGCCGGGCTCATGGGGTCAATGAGTGCCTGGTTTCCGTCACGCAGGTCAACGGCGCACCAGCGGGGGGCTTTCGTGATGACCTTGTCCGGCCAGGTCCGGTCCGGCACCTCAACGGTGATCAGGTCCTGGAACGGGCGGTAGCGGTGGGCAGGCATACCTGAGGGCTTCTGTGCGTTTCGCATTACTTATCGGGCCTTTTCTGTGGTTCTTGTGAAAGGGAGGCCGGGCAACACAAACTCCGCGACGAGGATGGGCCTTGCGCTAGATCGCGTCTGAGGCCTCGCCGCGGCAGCTAAGGAGAAGGAGCTCTGCGCGCACCATTTGAGAGTAACACGCGTGCGTAAGATGGAGGAGCTACAACTCCTCTAACGTCCACCATGCAGACGCCGCACCGGTGCCAGCGCCGGCAGCGGCACGTCACACGAAGGAGCTTTCGTGCCCATCTCCGGGATCGACTTGTCCACCATCGACCACACCGTCCGGCCGCAGGATGACCTCTACCAGCACGTCAACGGCGCATGGCTCAAAGCTACGGAGATTCCTGATGACCGGCCGTTGGAAGGGACTTTCACTGCCCTTCGGGACGGGGCTGAGATGGCGGTCCGCGAGATCATCGAAGAAGCGGCGGGCAAGGGCGAGGCCGCCAGCGGCATCGAGCGTAAGGTCGGCGAGCTCTACAACAGCTTTATGGACGAAGCTACGGTGGAGGCGAAGGGAATGGAGCCTATCCGCGGGCGCCTGGCCGAGGTTTTTGCCACCGGCTCGGTCTCCGGGCTGGTGGCGCTGGCCGGCAGGCTGTTCCGTTCGGACGTCTCCGGGCTTTTCTACATCTACCCGGCGCCGGACGCCGGCAACCCGGACCGTATCCTGCTCTACACGGGCCAGGGCGGACTGGGGCTGCCGGATGAGTCCTATTACCGGGAAGAGAAGTTCGCCCCAATGGTCAGTTCCTACACAGACCATGTGCGGACCATGCTGACGCTGGCAGGAATCGAGGATGCGCCCGCCGCAGCCACACGGGTTGTGGCCCTCGAAACCAGTCTCGCCTCCCATCACTGGGACAACGTGACCCTGCGTGATCCGCAGAAGACCTACAACCTCAAGTCCGCAGAGGAAGCAGCTGCCCTGTTCCCCCTCCTCGGCACCTGGTTTGACGCCGCGGGAGTCGACGCCGATAAACGGCAGGAGATTGTGGTCAGCACGCCGGACTTCTTCAGCGGAGCCGCCGGCCTGCTGGAGTCGGAGCCGTTATCCGTCTGGCAGGAGTGGCTCGCCCTGCGGGTCATCAACGCCGCAGCGCCCTACCTGTCCTCGGAGTTTGTGGATGCCAACTTCGCCTTCTACGGAACCACCATCAGCGGCACTCCCCGCAACAAGGACCGCTGGAAGCGTGGAGTGGCCGTGGTCGAAGCCGGACTCGGCGAAGCCGTGGGCCAGATTTATGTCGCGAAGCACTTCCCCGAGACGCACAAGGCCCGGATGCAGACTTTGGTGGCCAACCTGATCGAGGCCTACCGGCAGAGCATTACCGCTTTGGACTGGATGGGCGAGGAAACGAAGGTCGAAGCCCTGCGGAAACTCGAGGCATTCCGCGCAAAGATCGGCTATCCGGACGAATGGATCGATTACTCGGCAGTGGAGATCGACCCCAACGACCTCCTGGGTAACGTCGAGCGTGCCCATAATGCCGACGTCGACCGTCACCTGGACGAGGTGGGCAAGCCGGTGGACCGCAACAAGTGGCTCATGACACCGCAGACGGTGAACGCCTACTACCATCCGATGCTCAATGAGATCGTCTTTCCGGCCGCCATCCTCCAGCCGCCGTTCTTCACGGCGGATGCTGATGACGCGGTCAACTACGGCGGTATCGGCGCCGTGATCGGCCACGAGATCGGGCATGGTTTTGACGATCAGGGCTCACAGTTCGACGGCGGCGGAGCCCTGCGGAACTGGTGGAGCGTGGAAGACAGGAAGGCATTCGAAGAACTCACTGCCAAGCTGGTGGCCCAGTTCGAGGTCCTGTCTCCTTACGCCGCACCCGGGCACACCGTCAACGGCAAACTGACGCTGGGGGAAAACATCGGCGATCTCGGCGGCCTGACCATCGGATACAAGGCGTACCTCCTCAGCCTTGACGGGAAGGAACCCGAAATACTGGACGGACTGACCGGGCAGCAGCGCTTCTTCGCCTCCTGGGCGGCCGGCTGGCGGCAGGTGATCCGCCCGGAGGAAGCAATCCGGCGGCTCGCCACCGATCCCCACTCCCCCAACGAGTTCAGGACGAACGCCATCGCGAAGAACCTCGATGCGTTCCACGAGGCCTTCAGCGTGACGGAACAGGACGGTATGTGGATGGCTCCGGAAGCCCGCGTCAGCATCTGGTAGGAGTGAACAGCAGGTAAGGCAGAAGAGGCGGGGCCGCGATGGCCCTGCCTCTTCCGTCTTTAGTAGACCGTTTCCGGCCCGTCCGGACGAACCGTCCGTCAGTCCTGCACGATCAGTACCGGGTTGGCCTGCTGGCAGACGGTGTCGCCCGCCGTCTGGTTGACGATGTCCTCCGGCAGGGCTACCGCTCCGTACGTGGTGCCTGACGCAAAGTCCGTGCCCAGGTAGACCTGGACGCCCGGGATGGCCGGGGCAGGCTGAACCTGCGCGGCGGGGATGCCCAGCACGGCGGCCACATCGGCGGCCACGTCGGCGAAGTCCGGTCCGTAGTAGATCACCGACTGCGCCACGGGGGTGGCTGTGAACTGTCCCGTCTGCGTGAAGCCACCCGCGACCAGGGCCTGCACGATTTCCTGGGACCGTCCCGTGATGCCGGTGCCGTTAGCTACGGTGACGGGCTGTAAGGCTTTGTCGTACGGGGCCACGGGCGGCGCCGTTTCGGTGGGCGCCGCAGAGGGGGTGGCGGACTCTGAAGGCGACGGAGTGGTGGGGGCGGTGGGATCGGTGAGGTCCACATCCTCGCGGAGGGCTGCAAACAGCTGCGAACCCGCCGGCTCCGCGACCTGGAGGCGGTTGATGTCAGTTACTGCCGGCGTGGTGGGCACTGCCACGAACGCCACCTTGCTGATGTCGATGTCCTTGAGCCTGTTGCCGATGGTGACCAGGGAAGGGACCGAGGCCAGTCCGTTATCCACCGTGAGGTTCTGGGTCACAACGTCGGCGATCTTGAGCATTTTGGCGGGGTCCGACAGTGTTCCGTCGTCCTTGATCTTGCGGGTGAGGGACGAAAGGAAGCCCTGCTGGGCCCTGATGCGGCCGAGGTCACCGCCGTCGGCGAAAGCGTGCCGGGTGCGCAGGAAGGCCAGTGCCATTTCGCCCTGGACCGCCGAGGTGCCCGCCGGCAGCCGAAGCTGTGAATCGGGATCGTAGACGGCGTCGCTGATGCAGACGTCCACCCCGCCCACGGTATTGGAAAGTTCCTTGACGGCGTTGAAATCGGCCATCATGAAGTGGTCAACTTCCAGGCCGGTCAGCTGGTTGACAGTATCCACCGCACAGCCAATCCCTGCTTCCGCCATGGCTTCATTGATCATGATGCCACTGCGTGCCGGGTACACCTGCTTGGTCTCCGGGTCGGTGCACTGGGGGATGTCCACCAGGAGGTCGCGGGGGAAGCTGATGACACTGACCCGCTTGTTGTCCGCCGATATATCCATCAGCATCATCACATCGGCCTTGCCATAGCCGGTCGACTCATCCACGCCCCCGTACTCGGAGTTTTTTCCGTCCCTGGTGTCCGAGCCCAGGATCAGGATCTGCATCCTGTCAGTGGAATCGTTGGTACCGGTTCCGTTGCCATCGCCGGCGCTGAGGGGGGCGGTGGTGATGTTCGATTGCAGCCGGAAGTACCAGTATCCGGCGAACCCCAGGCCAGCGACGACCAGTACGGTCAGGACAGCAGCCGTCACCTTCAGCCACGCGGGCATCCGCCGATAGGATCCGAGGTGGCGTGCGACGCCCACGGCAGTGTCATCCGCGTGCCGGGAAACCGGACCGTTTCCCGCTGACGGATCAGCTCCGTACTCGCGATTGTCGCGGCCTCGCCCCATGTGGTGTACCTTCCTCTGAATTCCAAATCCGGTCCATTTTAGTTGCCCATGCTGGGAACTTCCCGGTGACCGGCCCGGGCAGGAGAATTATGACCGGGTCAGAACCCCAGCTTGACCAGCTGTTTGGGGTCGCGTTGCCAGTCTTTTGCCACCTTCACGTGGAGGTCCAGGTAGATTCGGGCGCCGAGCAACGCTTCGATTGCCTTGCGTGCATTGGTGCCGACTTCGCGGAGCCGGGCACCGCCTTTGCCGATGATGATGGCTTTCTGGGAAGGGCGCTCCACATAGAGATTGACCCGGACATCGAGGAACGGCCGGTCTTCGGGCCTTCCCTCACGCGGGACGATCTCATCGACGACGACGGCCAGCGAGTGCGGCAGTTCGTCGCGGACGCCTTCGAGTGCAGCTTCCCTGATGAGTTCGGCGATCATCACCGCTTCCGGTTCGTCCGTCAGATGGCCGTCGGGATACAGCGGGGGCGATGCCGGCATATGGCCTATCAGCACATCGGCCACCGTACTGACCTGGAAACCGTCAGTGGCGGAGACTGGAACGATGTCCTTCCAGCCGTCCTCCCCCAGGACTTCGCGTCCAAGCGCAGCGACAGCGAGCAGCTGCTCGGTCAGCCCCTGGCGGTCAACGGTGTCCGCCTTGGTCACGAGGGCGATGACCGGCTTGTTGCCGATAGCGGCGAGCTGGGCAGCAATGAATTTGTCGCCGGGGCCGATCTTTTCATTGGCGGGCAGGCAGAACCCGATAGCGTCAACCTCTGCAAGGGTGTCCGCCACGAGGTCGTTGAGGCGTTTGCCCAACAGCGTGCGGGGGCGGTGCAGGCCCGGGGTGTCCACCAGGATCAGCTGCGCGTCGTCGCGGTGGACGATCCCCCGGATGGTGTGCCGGGTGGTCTGCGGCTTGGCGGAGGTGATGGCGACCTTCTGGCCCACCAGGGCGTTGGTGAGGGTTGATTTTCCTGCGTTGGGGCGCCCTACCAGGACGGCAAAGCCTGCCCGGTAGCCACCGAAGTCCGGGGCAGCCGGGTTCTGGCTGGCCGGTGGTTTATTTTTCTTGTTCACGTGGAACTCCCTGCTGGGTTGCTTCGGCCTCGTCGAGTAGGTCTTCAAGGTCAGTGTCTACTGTTGGTACGGGTGCGGCAATGATGTGGCTGACCCGGTTGCGCCGGCCTTCGAGCCTTTCGGCGCGAAGGGAGATGCCATCCACGTCCACGCTGCTCCCCACGATCGGGACACGGCCCAGGGCCTTGGCCAGGAGGCCGCCCACCGTATCCACTTCGTCGTCGTCGAGCTCAATGTCGAACAGTTCCCCGAGGTCGTCAATGCTCATCCGGGCGCTGACCCGATAGGACCCGTCGCCCAGGGCGACGGCCTCGGCACTTTCGGTATCGTATTCGTCCACGATTTCGCCGACGATTTCCTCGATGAGGTCCTCCAGGGTGACCAGACCGGCTGTGCCGCCGTATTCGTCGATGACGATGGCCACGTGGGTTGATTCCTTCTGCAGTTCCCGGAGCAGGTCGCTGACCGGCTTGGATTCGGGGACGTACCGCACGTCGCGGGCCAGTGCTTCAACCGGGGGCTGTTCGTCGTCGGGTCCGAGTTCGTGCAATATCGCCGCGACGTCCTTCAGGTACACAATCCCGAGGATTTGGTCCGTGTTGTCGCGGATCACGGGCATCCGGGAATAGCCGGAACGAAGGAAAAGGGACATGGCCCGTCTGAGGCTTGAGCCGGCGTCGATCGTCAGGATGTCAGTGCGGGGCACCATTACTGCGCGTACCAGGGTATCGCCGAAGTCGAAGACGGACTGGATCATTTCCGCTTCCGTGTCCTCGATCATGTCCGATTCCGACGCGCGGTCCACCAGTTCGCGGAATTCCTGCTCGCTGAAGAACGCTTCGTCTCCTGCCGGCGCACCCGGCGCAACTGCACTGCCCAGTGCCACGAGCCATCCCGGGATGGGGCCAAGGACCCACGTCAGGAACCGGATCATGCCGGCGGTGGATCGGACAACGGCTGCCGAGTGGAGCCTGCCGATCTGGCGCGGGGAAACCCCGACAATAACGAACCCCAGCAGCGCCATGATGCCTGTGGCCGCCAGGCCTGCGAGCCACACGTTGTCCAGCAGGCTGTGCAGCAGGACTGCCACGGCAACTGCAGACGCCATCTCGAACCAGACCCGCCAGAACCGCAGCGCCCGGATGTGGGCTACCGGCTGGGCGAGAATGCGCTTCATGGCGCTGCCGCGGCTCTTCAGGAGTGCGTCTTCGGCGTCGTGCCGGGGAAGGAAAGTAAAGGCGGCTTCAGCCGCGGTCAAGAGTGCCGCCGTACTGAGGAATGCCAAGGCCATGCCAACAAGGAGCAGGGGCGTCACTGCGTGGTCTCGGCGGGTGCGTCTTTGCCGGTGAATCCTGAAAGCAACTGGCGCTGGAGGCTGAACATCTCTTCCTTCTCCTCGGCCTCGGCGTGGTCATAGCCGAGCAGGTGGAGAATCCCGTGCGTGGTCAGGAGCAGCATCTCATCCTGCAGGGAATGGCCGGCGTTCTTAGCCTGGGCCTGGGCCACCTGGGGGCACACGGCAATGTCCCCCAGCATCCCTTGCGGAGTGGGACGGTCCGGCGTGCCGGGTGTCAGTTCATCCATCGGTACCGAAAGGACGTCGGTGGAGCCTGGCTCGTCCATCAGTTCAATGTGAAGCTTTTCCATGGAAGGTTCGTCCACCAGGAGGATCGACAGTTCAGCCTGGGGATGGATGTACAGCTGCTCGAAGATGTACCTGGACAGGGCCACGAGCTCTGCCTCGTCCACCTGGACACCCGACTCGTTGTTCACCTCGATGCTCATGCGTGTTCCCCCCGCTTTTCGCGACTGACCGAATGCTTGACTTTGTTCCGCTGGACGTCATCCCACAGGCTGTAGGCGCGGACAATGTCACCCACGAGGCGGTGGCGGACCACGTCCGTTGAGTCCAGGACTGTGAAGTTTACGTCATCGATGCCCTGCAGGATTTCTTCCACAATGCGCAGCCCGGAGCGGGTCCCGAAGGGCAGGTCCACCTGGGTGACGTCGCCGGTGACAACCATTTTGGAACCGAAGCCCAGCCTGGTCAGGAACATCTTCATCTGCTCAGGCGTGGTGTTCTGAGCCTCGTCCAGGATGATGAAGGCGTCGTTGAGGGTGCGCCCGCGCATGTAGGCGAGAGGTGCCACTTCGATGGTGCCGGCGGCCATAAGCCGCGGGATGGATTCCGGATCCATCATGTCGTGGAGTGCATCGTACAGCGGACGCAGGTAGGGATCGATTTTGTCGCTGAGAGTGCCGGGCAGGAAGCCCAGCCGCTCACCCGCTTCAACGGCGGGCCTGGTCAGGATGATCCGGCTGACTTCCTTCTGCTGCAACGCCTGGACCGCTTTGGCCATGGCCAGGTAGGTCTTGCCGGTACCTGCGGGGCCGATTCCGAAGATGACGGTGTTCGCGTCAATCGCGTCAACGTAGTTCTTCTGGTTGAGGGTTTTGGGCCTGATGGTCCTGCCACGGCTGGAAAGGATGTCATGAGTCAGGATGTCCACGGGATTCTGCAGGGACTGGCTGCGCAGCAAGGCCACCAGCTGTTGCAGAACGGCGGGGCTGATGACCGTGCCGCGGGCTACCAGGCCGCGGACCTCGTGCAGGAGGCGCATGATGTGGGGCACTTCGGTGGCCGGACCGCTGATGGACAGCTCATTCCCCCGGACATGGAAGTTGACGGAGGGGAACTGTTCTTCGATGAAACGCAGGGCCTCATCATGACTGCCGAGGGATTGGACCATCTGATCGGAGTTGTCGAAGAGAACCACCTCCGTCCGGACACCGGGAAGTGAATGGGGGAATTCTCCGGCGGCGCGGTCGGTGTTCAGCCGGCGCTTTCCGTTCGCTGATTCAGTCATGGTGCTGGCCCGCAGGCCCGTGGTCCCCTCCAGTTCGAATGTTTATGCCGACGGCGGCTGCTTGAGCGGCTGTTGCCGAGCGCGCAGGAGCCAACGGGTTCCTTCCATCTTACGCCAGCAGCCACGCCCTGGCGGAGCCCACGATGCCCTCCGGACAGCCGGCTGGGCCTGCGATTCGGAACTGCATTGGCGTCATTAGGTATCAACTTCATATCGGGCTCATATCGTTCCCGTTGCAGTTGGGCTCCGGCACCCGCTTCCGGTCTTGTGGCAGAACCCTCTATGCCATGCTGGAAATCAAAGCCGTCCGGGGACCGGCTCAGGAGGCCCGCGCCTCACTATTCACTTTCAGGAAGGACAGGGCCACCAGAGTGCCGGACACAGCGATGACCCTTACTGCCGGACGTACCGCGCGACGGTTCCGTCTGCGCGCAGTTATGGGTTCGCTTGCTGCCCTCCTCTTGCTCAGCGGCTGCATCGCCGAGCCCGGCTCCGAAGCCACCCTGCCGGGAAACTCCACTGCCGCCGCAGCCGGCTCGCCCGGCGTCCCCTCCACCAGCGCACCGCTGGAGACCACGCAGTCCTCGAACAAGGCTCCGGTCTATTGGCTTGGCCGGAGCAACGGCAACGTTTTCCTTTACCGGGAATTCCGCGACGTGCCGGAACAGGAAAATCCTGTGACACGTGCCCTGCGCGCCATGATGTCCGAGAAACCGCTGGACCCGGATTTTTTCACTCCCTGGCAGAACCCGGAAAAACTGGCATCGTCCATCTCGGGCAAGAACGTGATCACCGTGGACCTCTCCGAGGACGCGTTCAACAGCAATCTCGACGCCGACATGGCTGTCCGTGCCGTCCAGCAACTGGTCTACACGGCGACAGCGGCGGCAGCCAGTTCCGGACTCATCGACTCGGGCCAGCAAATCCAGGTCCGGGTGCTCGTGGACAGTCACACGGACTACGTTGCGTTCGACCACGTCCAGCTGGGCGCCCCGATGTCGCGTGCCGCCGGGCTGGCCGCACCGGTGTGGATCATTGACCCGCAGGAAAGCACAACCATCGCGGGCGGCAGCGTCAAGATCAGCGGCCGCAGTACCATTCCGGGCGGCAAGCTCGGCTGGCAGATCCAGAGGGTGGAAGGAAACGGCGACAAAGCGCCGTACCTGACCGGGGAGACCACCGCCGGTACCGAAGCAGCCCAGTCGGGCCTGTTCACACTCGCCCTCAATCTTTCCTCGGGCAACTATGAGCTCCGGGTCTCGCAGGTGGACAACGCCACCGGCCAGGAGCTTAACGTGGACACCAGGAACTTTACTGTCGGGTAGTGCTCCAACGGCCCAGAACGTCGCTGGCCAGAACCACCGCGGCGGGCCCGGCTGTGGAGGACCGGAGGACGTGGTGCCCCAGCAGCGCCGTCACCGCGCCGGCGTCGCAGAGCTTGGTGACTTCGCGGGGACTGATGCCTCCCTCCGGGCCGACGATCAGCAGGATTTCCAGCGGACCGTGCCCGGGCTCCGTAGCTTGCCACCCTTCCAGGACGGACCGAAGCGGCCGCACGGCGTCTTCATGGAGGATCACAGCCAGGTCAGAGGCCGCAACGGCGGCGGCGAGGCCAGGGGTCTCGACGGCGGCACGCACTTCAGGAATCCACGCACGGCGCGCCTGTTTAGCGGCGGCCGTGACCACGGACTGCCATTTGGCGTGCGCCTTGGCGGCCCGCTCACCCTTCCACCGCACAATGGACCGTTCCGACTGCCAGGGGATCACGGCGTCGATCCCTAATTCCGTTGCCGTTTCAACGGCCAGTTCGTCCCGGTCGCCCTTGGCCAGAGCCTGGACCAGCACCAGCCTGATACCGGGCTGCTCTTCGATGGCCAGCACGGCGCATTCCACAGCCAGTTCGGATGGGGACGCGGAGACAACAGTTCCGGTCAGCCGTTTCCCGGCACCGTCAGCGATGTCAACGGGTTCCCCCGGGGCGAGCCGTTTCACGGCCACCGCATGGCGGGCCTCCTGGCCCCCAAGGACAAACAGGGCGCCGGGCACTATGGTGTCCAGGGCGCCGGCACCGCTGAAGAAGACGGGATTGCTCACCGCTACAGGTTACCGAACCGGTCCCGCAGCTTCGCGAACACACCGCCGCTGACGGCCAGCTTGCCCTCGGTGAACTGTTCTCCGCGCAGCTTGGCCAGCTGCCTGAGGAGATCCTCCTGGGCGGCATCGAGTTTCGCCGGAGTCTCCACCTGGAGGTGCACCATCAGGTCGCCGCGGCCGTACCCGCGCAGGTGCGTCACACCCAAGCCACGGAGCGTGATGATCTCCCCTGACTGGGTGCCGGCCTTCACATCGATTTCCTGGAGCCCGTCGAAGGTCTCCAGTGAAAGCTCAGTGCCCAGGGCGGCCGCGGTCATCGGAATATTGAGGGTTGCGTGCAGGTCGTCGCCGTCGCGGGCGTACGTGGCATCGTTATTGACGCGGATCTCGACGTACAGGTCTCCGGACGGTCCGCCTGCCGGACCGGCTTCGCCCTGGCCCGAAAGCTGGATCCGCGTGCCTGTGGCCACGCCGGCCGGCACCTTGATGGTGAGCGAACGGCGGCTGCGGATGCGGCCCTGGCCGCTGCACTCGTTGCAGGGATCCTTGATGACGGTGCCGAAGCCTTCGCAGCTGCCACACGGGGCGGCCGTCATGACCTGGCCGAGAATGGAACGGACAGCCCGCTGGACCTGGCCGCTGCCACCGCAGATATCGCAGCGTTCGGGGTGGCTGCCCTCGCGGCAGCACGAGCCGTTGCAGGTGGGGCAGGTGACGGCGGTATCCACTTCAAGTTTCTTGTTGACGCCGAAGACTGCGTCCCGGAGTTCGATCCGGACGCTGATGAGCGCATCCTGGCCACGGCGGACCCGGGACGCCGGACCTGCCTGGCCGCCGGCCCCGAAGAAGGTGTCGAAGATGTCCTGGAACGCGAAGCCCTGGCCGGCGTAACTGCCGCCGCCGAAGCCGTTGTCGGTGCCGTTCTCGTTGCCGGTGGTGTCATAGACCCGGCGCTTTTGGGGATCCGAAAGCACCTCGTAGGCGTGGGTCACGGCCTTGAAGCGGTCCGACGCATCGTCCCCGGGGTTGACGTCCGGGTGAAGGGTGCGGGCCAGCTTGCGGTAGGCCTTCTTGATCTCTTCGCCGGTAGCTTCCGGCGAGACCCCGAGGACGTCGTAGTGGCTGCTCAAAGTTCGTATCTCTTCCTTGTTGTACTGCCGGCAGCTTGACCGCCGGCACTGCTCTTGGTGCCTGGACCGGTGCTGTTACGGACCCAGAATTCTTGAAAGATAACGGGCTACTGCCCTGACGGCGGCCATGGTGGTGGGGTAATCCATCCGGGTGGGCCCAAGGACGCCGATCTTGGCGGTGCTGTCCGGTCCGTATGCCGTGGCCACCACGGATGCTTCGGCTAGGCCGACGTAGGGGTTCTCGCGCCCGATGCTCACTGTCACGCCGCGGGGATCCTGCGCCATTTCGCTCAGGAGCCTGAGCATCACCACCTGCTCTTCCAACGCTTCAAGCACCGGCCCGATGCTCAGCGGGAAGTCCACATTGGACCGGGCGAGATTCGCGGTTCCTGCCATGACCATACGGTCTTCGCGGCTGTTGTGGGAAAGTGTTTCCAGGCCGTTGGCCAGGGCCTGGGCGGCTGCGCGCTGGCCGTGGCTTACGGACGAAACTACGGCCGGCAGCAGTTGCGTGAGCTGGCTCAGCGGTGTGCCGGACAGGGACCCGAGGAAGTGGGTCCGCAGCGCGGCGATGGCGTCCTCGCCAAGGTCCTGTCCGACGTCGGTCACGCGTTGTTCCACTTTGCCGGTGTTGGCAATCAGGACAACGAGAACCCGCCGCGGGGCGAGGAGAACGAATTCGATGTGCCGGATGGTGGCACGGCTGAGGTGCGGGTACTGCACCACGGCCACCTGGTTGGTCAGCTGCGACAGCAGCCGGACTGTCCGTTCCAGGACGTCGTCGAGATCGTCAGAGCCCTCCAGCAGCGACTGGATGGCCCGCCGCTCGGCCGGCGAAAGCGGCTTCACCGCGGAAATCTGGTCCACAAACAGCCGGTAGCCCTTGTCGGTGGGAATCCGGCCGGCGCTGGTGTGCGGGGCTGTGATCAGGCCCTCGTCCTCCAGCGCCGCCATGTCGTTACGGATGGTGGCGCTGGAGACGCCAAGGTGATGGCGTTCCACCAACGCTTTGGAACCCACAGGCTCACGGGAGTGCACGTAGTCCTCCACGATGGCACGCAGTACTTCAAGTTTGCGCGGCTCGCTCACACTCCACCTCCATCTACGGGTCGCGGCCTGCCTGGCCGGGCCGCCGGCATCCTGCTCCCGATCCTGCGGACGGGGAGGGCGGGACAGACCGGCCAGCGTTAGCACTCGACATGCCTAAGTGCTAACAGTCTAATATGACTCGCCCCGTTGTTAGCATTGGTACCGCTCCGGGCGAAACTCCGGGGGACCATCTAGCGCGAGGCGGAGTCAACCGATGCAGTACCAGAATTGGGGTCCGCAGGACATCAAGGCGCCTGTCAGGAATGAACTCCCCGAGGTTCCTGTAGAGCGGGGAATGGTCCTCGAAGACGCGCAGTCAGGCTGGGTAGGGGCCGTGACGAGGGTGGAGAAATCCGGCGGCATGCACGTGGTGGCCCTTGAAGACCGGCGCGGCAAGTCCCGTTCCTTCAAGCTTGGCTTCGGTTTCCTCCTGGAGGGGCAGCCCATCAGGCTGATGCCTCCCGCTCCGCGGCAGCCCGGCACCCCGGCCACCGCAGGCCGTACGGCCTCCGGCTCAGTCCGCGTGGCAGGCCAGCGTGCGCAGGTGGCCAAGGCGAGCAGGATCTGGGTGGAAGGAAAGCACGACGCCGAACTCATCGAAAAGGTCTGGGGCGATGACCTGCGGGTGGAAGGCATCGTCGTCGAACCCCTGCATGGCATCGATGACCTCGCAGGGGCAGTAGCTGCGTTCCAGCCGGGTCCCGGCAGGCGGCTGGGGGTCCTTGTTGACCACCTGGTGGCTGACTCCAAGGAGTCGCGGATCGCAGCAGGGGTTATGGCCTCGCCGGGGGCCGCCGGCAACGTCCTGATCGTGGGGCATCCTTATGTTGACGTGTGGCAGGCCATCCGGCCTTCGGCGCTGGGGATCAGCCAGTGGCCCGTGGTACCCCGTGGGCAGGACTGGAAGACCGGCATTCTGGCCGCTTTTGGCTGGCCGCATTCAACCAAGGAAGACATTGGGCTGGGCTGGCAGAAGCTGCTGGGTGCGGTCCACAGCTACGCGGACCTGGAAGCATCGCTGCTGGGCCGGGTGGAGGAAGTCATAGACTTCCTGACAGCGCCTTAGCCGCCTGGGACGTTTCGTGGAGGACGGCGCCTCTGCAGAGCGCGCCTCGCGGGGGGCGTTTGGCCATCGACCCAGTATTCTTGATACTGCGCAGGCTGCTCTTTCTTCAGGCCGGCACTCTCCACCAAGCACTATTGCACTCTCGAAGGAATAAACAGTGGCACAAAACGCACGCGAGCACCCGGACGACCAGGGCCGTTCGGAGTACCAGGGCGTTCCCGCAAATGCGTTGCCCCTTACGGCCAGCGAAGACCGGCAGTGGGCTACCCTCGCCCACTTTGGCGGGATCCTCGGCTGCGTTCCGTCACTGCTGATTTTCCTGATCTTCCGTGAGCGGGGCCCGTTCACTGCGCAGGAGTCCAAGGAAGCACTGAATTTCAGCCTGCCCCCCACCATTGCTGCACTGGTGGCCAACCTTCTGGTCTTCATCCCGGTGGTGGGAAACATTTTTGCCGTCATCGCGACCCTGATCTGGATCGCCCTGACGTGCTACTCGGTGGCGGCCGGCATCCACGTCAACAAGGGCCAGCCCCACCGCTACCAGTACAACCTGCGCTGGATCAAGTAGTCCCGAGCAACGATTAACCAACGCGGGGTCACTTCCCGCCCAAAATCCTCGCTGGATTGGGCCGGAAGTGACCCCGCGTTGCTTTGTCCGGGGTCAGTCCGGCAGAATCCGCCGCACCACGGCGTCGGCCAGCAGGCGGCCCTTGAGGGTCAGCACCAGCTTTCCGCGGAACGCGGCCGGCGGCTCCACGAGTCCATCGGCGATGAGCCCGGCCATGGCGTGACGGCCCGGCTCCCCCAGGCTTGAGACCGCAAGCCCGGAGACGAGCCGCGCCTCAAGCATGACCCGCTCCACCTCACGGGTTTCTGCGTCCAGGGTTTCCCGTCCGGCAGCAGGTGAGAGCCCTTGGGCCAGCCGTCCAGCGTACGCAGTGGGATGCTTGACGTTCCACCACCGCACGCCGCCGACGTGCGAGTGGGCGCCCGGACCGATCCCCCACCAATCGTCTCCACGCCAGTACGCAAGGTTGTGCCTGCACGCCTGCTCCGGTGTCCGGGCCCAGTTGCTGACCTCGTACCAGCCCAGCCCTGCCGCTGTAATGAGTTCGTCCGCGAGTTCGTATTTGTCGGCGTGGTCGTCGTCGTCGATTCCGGGAACTTCGCCGCGGCGGATCTGGGCGGCAAGCTTGGTGCCGTCCTCCACGATCAGCGCGTAGGCGCTGATGTGGTCCGGTTCATAGGACAGCGCAGTCTCCAGGGAGTAGCGCCAATCAGCCAGCGACTCCCCCGGCGTCCCGTAGATCAGGTCCAGGCTGACGGCCAGCCCGGCTTCGCGGGCCCACTGAACCACCTGCGGCACCCGGCTGGGAGTGTGCGTCCTGTCCAGGACTTTCAGGACGTGGGGAACGGCGGACTGCATGCCGAAGGAGACCCTGGTGAAACCGGCTTTCCTGAGGACAGCCAAGGATTCGGGGGTGACTGAGTCCGGGTTCGCTTCAGTGGTGACTTCGGCGCCCGGTTCCAGGCCCCAATGCCCGACGGCGGCGCCCAGGATCTGTGCGAGGTCTTCAGCGGGGAGCAAGGTAGGGGTTCCCCCACCGAAGAAGACCGTGCTCAGCGGCCGGTCCGGCAGCCCGGAGTCCCGCAGGACGGTGGCGGCGAAATCGACTTCCGACACGGCGGTGGAGGCGTAGGCATCCTGGGAAGCGCCGCCGCCCAGCTCGGTTGCTGTGTAGGTGTTGAAGTCACAGTACCCGCAGCGCACAGCACAGAACGGGATGTGCACGTACAGCCCGAAAGCACGTTCCGCCGAACCGTCGGTTGCCTGGCTGGGCAGCAGACCGTCCGACGGCGCCGGGTCGCCGAGGGGAAGAGTGCTAGGCATCAGCGGTTCCCCCGCTGCGCTGTGGTCACTTCTTCTTTGCCTTGTCCTTTGATTCGTCGGTGGTGAGGGCAGCGATGAACGCTTCCTGCGGCACCTCCACCGTGCCCACCATCTTCATGCGCTTCTTGCCTTCTTTTTGCTTTTCCAGCAGCTTGCGCTTACGCGAGATGTCACCGCCGTAGCACTTCGCCAACACATCCTTCCGGATTGCCCGGATACTTTCGCGGGCGATGATCCTGGAGCCGATGGCTGCCTGGATGGGCACCTCGAACTGCTGGCGCGGAATGAGTTCACGGAGCTTTCCCGTCATCATCACACCGTAGGCGTAGGCCTTGTCCCGGTGGGTAATGGCCGAGAACGCATCGACCTGTTCGCCCTGGAGCATGATGTCCACCTTGACAAGGTCGGCCACCTGCTCGCCGTCGGCCTTCCAGTCCAGCGATCCGTAGCCGCGGGTCTTGGACTTGAGGATGTCGAAGAAGTCGAACACGATTTCCGCCAGCGGCAGGCGGTAGCGGATTTCCACGCGGTCCTCGGAGAGGTAATCCATGCCGCCCATCACGCCGCGGCGGCTCTGGCACAGCTCCATGATGGCGCCGACAAACTCGTTTGGCGCCAGGATGGTGGCGGAGACCATGGGCTCGCGGACTTCGGCAATTTTGCCGGAAGGGTATTCGCTGGGGTTGGTCACATGGACCACCTTCTTGTCCTCCAGCGTCACCTCATATTCGACGTTGGGGGCCGTGGAGATCAGGTCCAGGTTGTACTCGCGCTCGAGCCGCTCCCTGGTGATTTCCAGGTGCAGCAGGCCCAGGAAGCCCACACGGAAGCCGAATCCCAGGGCCGCGGAGGTCTCCGGTTCGTACACCAGTGCGGCGTCGTTGAGCATCAGCTTTTCCAGCGCGTCACGCAGTACCGGGTAGTCGGTGCCGTCCAACGGGTACAGGCCGGAAAAGACCATCGGCTTGGCGTCGGCATAGCCGGGGAGCGACTTGGCGGCAGGCTTGGCAAGGTTGGTGACGGTGTCGCCAACCTTGGAAAGGCGGACGTCCTTCACGCCGGTGATCAGGTAGCCCACCTCTCCCACACCAAGGCCCTTGGAGGGCGTAGGCTCCGGGGAGCTCACACCGATCTCAAGGAGTTCGTGGGTGGCGCGGGTGGACATCATCTGGATGCGTTCCCGGGGGTGCAGCATGCCGTCGACCACGCGGACATAGGTGACTACACCGCGGTAAGTGTCATAGACGGAGTCGAAGATCATGGCGCGGGCGGGGGCGTCCGGGTCACCCTTGGGGGCCGGCAGGTCGCGGACAATCTTGTCCAGCAGCGTCTCCACACCCATGCCGGTCTTGCCGGAGACGCGGAGGACGTCGTCGGGGTCTCCGCCAATCAGGTTGGCCAGTTCCGCCGCGTACTTCTCGGGCTGGGCGGCCGGGAGGTCGATCTTGTTCAGCACCGGGATGATGGTCAGGTTGTTTTCCATCGCAAGGTAAAGGTTGGCAAGCGTCTGGGCCTCGATGCCCTGCGCGGCGTCAACCAGGAGCACCGCACCCTCGCAGGCTGCCAGTGAACGTGACACTTCATAGGTGAAGTCAACGTGGCCCGGGGTGTCGATCATGTTCAGCGCGTAGCTGGTTCCGTCCAGCTCCCACGGCATCCGGACGGCCTGGGACTTGATGGTGATGCCACGCTCGCGTTCGATGTCCATGCGGTCCAGGTACTGGGCCTTCATGTCGCGGGACTGAACGACCCCGGTGAACTGCAGCATGCGGTCAGCCAGGGTGGATTTACCGTGGTCAATGTGCGCGATGATGCAGAAATTCCGAATGATGGCCGGATCTGTCGCGGCGGGCACCGGGGCGGTGCGGGCCATGGGAGACACGCAGGGTCCTTACTGTTGGCATTCACGCGGCCGCCTGCAGGACGCAACGAAGGCACCCTGCGGCCGGGCCGCACATTTTGAACCTCCAGTGTCCCACGTCAGGGCCCATCGCACCGCATCCAACAGGCAATGCCAGGCCGGCGATAGTGTTGGCCCATGCCTATTAACCTCCGTTCCTTGGCCAGCGCCGTCCGGATGACCGTCAGGGTCCTGGAGAAACTTAGATCCGGCACGGCCGGATCTGCCGGTCCAGCAGCCCCGAAGACAGCAGGCCGTCCGGCTGCCTCATCCGCGGCGGCCCGTTGGTACCCCGGCGACTTCCGGGGCGCCTCCTCCGTCCGCTACGCGCCGCATCCTGACGGAAGCCCCGATCCGGGCGAGGTCGTCTGGACCTGGGTCCCGTATGAAGAGGACCACAGCAAAGGCAAAGACCGGCCCGTTCTTTTGGTTGGCCACAACGGTCCCCACCTGCTGGGGCTGATGCTGACCAGCAAAGACCACGATCAGGACAGCAGCAGGTCCGAAGACTACGTGGACATCGGGACGGGCAGCTGGGACCGGCAGCAAAGGCCCAGTGAAGCGAACCTGGGGCGGGTCCTGCAAATCAGCCCGGACAGCATCCGGCGCGAAGGTGCCGTGCTGGACCGGAAACGCTTCGAGTTGGTAGCCGCCGGGCTCCGGCGCCGGCACGGCTGGAAATAAGGCGTCGACACGCTTGGAAGCACCCTGCCCAAATGGCCAGCCCGGCCAGCGGTCTGCTATTCTTTATAGCTGTGTGTCCGTGCAGGTCGACGGCCACTGATGGTTGGCCGCCATAGGTATCCCCACGCCGCTCAGTCAATGGCCAATCTGAAAGCCCTCTAGACCATTTCCGCATTAAAAAGAGAGTTCACACGTGGCTAATATCAAGTCCCAGAAGAAGCGCATCCTCACCAACGAGAAGGCACGCCTGCGCAACAACGCAGTCAAGTCTGAGCTGAAGACGGCCATCCGCGCCGTCAACACCGCCGTTGAGTCCACCGACAAGGATGCAGCTACTGCTGCCCTGGTCGCTGCCGGCCGCAAGCTGGACAAGGCTGTCAGCAAGGGTGTTCTGCACAAGAACAACGCAGCGAACCGCAAGTCGGCGATCTCCAAGAAGGTCAACGCACTGTAAGGTTTCCAGTTCTGTTGAACTGATGATTGAGGCCGGCACCCGATGGGGTGCCGGCCTCAACTCTTTAAGCCTGTTCCGGTCTGCAAGGCCGTCTCTGTGCACCGGCTCTTTGACCCTGTCCCAGTGCGCCGGCCGTTTTCTCCCGCCGGGGTGATCCCGGGACGGCGTCAGTGCCGCTGCGCCGACGTCGCAATGACGGTGACAGCGTGCTCGACGGCGTAGACCGGATCCCGCGACAGGCCCTTGACCTGTGCATCGGCTTCCGCCGTCGCCTGGATGGAGCGGACCAGGCCTTCCGGCGTCCAGCGGCGCACGTCGCGCTGGGCCTGTTCCACCAGCCAGGGCTGCATTCCCAGCTCGCGGGCGATCTGTGCCGGGGATCCGTGTGCCCCGGCGACCTTTGCAACGGTCCGCAGCTTGGCTGCCAGCGCCGCCACGATGGGCACCGGGTCAGCCCCGGTGGCGAGGGCGTGACGGAGGGTGGAAAGCGCCACCGGACCGTTCCCGGCCATGGCGGCGTCCGCCACCTTGAAAGCAGTGGCCTCGATCCGGCCGCCATAGTACCGGTCCACCACTTCCGGAGTCACAGCACCCGGGGCATCCGCGATCAGCTGGCTGCAGGCCGCCGCCAGTTCCGAAAGGTTGGCCCCGACAGCGTTGACCAGAGCCTGCACGGCGTCGGAATTGATCTTCCGTCCCGCGGTCCTGAATTCAGTGGAAACAAACGCCGCTTTATCAGCGTCCTTCTTCAACGGCTGGCAGTCCACCACCGGCCAGCCGCCGCTCTTGACCGCGTCAAGGAGCTTCTTGCCACGGACTCCCCCGGAGTGCCTCAGGACCAGGACTGCGTCCGGCTCAGGATGGGCGAGGTAGGCGAGGGCGTCGGCCAGGAAGGCATCGTTCATCGCTTCAACGCCTTCGACTTCAATCAGTTTCCGCTCGCCGAACAGCGAGGGGCTGACGTTCATGGCCAGCGCCCCCGGTTCGTAGATGCCGGCCGTCAGGTGGCTTATTTCAACGTCCGGGAAGGCTGCCCGAACCTGTGAGCGGATGTGGTCCATGGCGCGGATCCCCAGGTATTCCTCGGGACCGCCCACCAGCACGACTTCAGCGGGGGTTACGTCCCGCCAGGAGGCGGTGTTCGTCGCCTGCGCTTTGGTTCGTGTGCCTGGGGCAGCGGCCATGGTGGGTTCCTCCCGGAAATTCTGGTGCAGTGTCTAAGCCTGCCATGGCGAGGGGCCCGCTCCAAGCCGCGCGTGGCGTTCGCGGGCACACCTTGCTCGCCGGACCGCTCCCGGGTAACGGGCAACAGGCATTCCACACGTTCCACAAGCGCCTCCGTCCGTGCGTGCAGTGCCAGGACCAGGCGGAGCACTTGGCGCGGCCGGACGGCAAGCCAGACGCCGGCCAGTGTCAGCACAGAGAGCAGCACCATGGTGGCCAGGCCGAATATTCCTTCCGGCCAGGGCAGGGAAGCGCCGGGTAGCCCTGCGCTCATCCGCGCCGTTCCGGCCACACCGGCGCTGAAAGTACCGGCCACCGCAATCAGCATGGTGGCGGCCCAGGGCGCCACCACCAGCAACGGCACGGCGGCCGTGCCCAGGAGCGTCACCGGCGCCACCAGCGGTGCGGCCAGGATGTTCGCCAGCAGCGAGTAGGTGGAGAACTGCGGCTGCAGGAGCACGATGACAGGGCCGCACAGCAGTTGAGCGGACAACGGTACCGCCCAGGCGGCTGCAGCCCAGCGCGGAACCACTGCCGGGGTCCAGTCGATCATCCTGCGGCCCAGCACAATGATGCCCAGTGTTGCCAGGACGGAAAGCAGGAAGCCGAAGCTGGTTCCCAGGCCCGGGTCAAGCAACAGCAGTCCGATCACGGCGAGGCAGAGGAAGCTGAGCCCGCGGCCCGTGCGTCCGCCGGCCAGCGACGCCAGCGCAATCGAGCCCATCAACGCAGCCCTCAGCACGCTGGCGTCCGGGCCCACCAGCACCACGAAAATTCCCAGGCCGGCCAGCGCCAGCCCGGCCGCAGGAACCCGTGGCAACCGCAGGCTCCGTGCCAGCACCAGCAGGGCACCGAGGACCAGGCTGCAGTTCGCCCCGCTCACAGCAGTCAGGTGCGTCATGCCGACCGCCTTCATGGACGCATTGAGCCCTTCGTCCAACGCACTCGTGTCACCGGTGACCATGCCCGGCAGGAGGCCGGCCGGATCGTCGGCAAGAAAAGCCGCAGCTGACACGTACCGCCCACGCAGATCCCTGGCTACGACTTCCCAACCCCTGGCACCGCCGCCGAGGGTCCCGCTTCCTGCGGCGCCGGGCGGCAGCGACGCTGCGAGGACCGCGGCTTCCTCTTGGCCGGGATCCGCAGGCTTCAGTTTGCCTGCGGTGCGGACCACCTGCCCGGGCACCAGGTTTGCCCAGCCGCTTCCGCCCATCACCACCAGCCGTGCGCTGGTGCTGATGATCTGGCCGCTGACAGTGACCTCCTGGGTCTTCGCAGGCACCGACCAGCGGTCGGCCGGCCCCGCAGCCCCCGGGAGCGCCATGGCCCGCGGTGAGCCGGTCACTTCCATGACCGCCACCACGGACAGGCCGGATGCAACTGCCTCTGCAAAAGGACCGTCAGTGCGCTGCGACGACGAAACCGCGGAGTGGGAGGCTGTTGCCGCGGCAAGCATCAGGGCGATGGCGGTGGTCAGCGAAAAGCTGCGCCGGCCTGCAGCCAGCCTCCTGCCACGGGCGGCCCGGCACACCAGGAAAGCTGCCACGAGCAAGGAACAGCAGCACACCCCCAACAACACCATCGGGCTGAACCAGACGCCGGCCACGGCAGCGCCCCAGATGAGCAGCGCAGGAAGTACGAGCCTGACGTCGGTCCTCCGCCGCGGAACATCGCTGGGGGCAATCCGCTCCTGGCCACGCAGCTTCTTCCCGACGTGCTCCCCCAGCCAGGCAGCGCCTGGTTTGCCGCCGCATGGCCTCCGCACGCTGCTGCCCATGCCGGGATGCGGGCTGTGCGCCAGGCCCGGTTTGATGGCGGGCCCGGGTGTACCCTGCCTAGCGCCTTCGGAGTCGGCGGGAGCGTCCTGGCCCTGCACTGCCGAGTCGACGAAGCGGCTCCACGGGCTGCGGGTGGCCATCTAGATGCCCACCAGGGGCAGGAGTGTTTCGAGCATCTTCGCGCCCACACCGTCCACAGCGTCGAGCTCCTCGACAGCCTTGAAGGGGCCATGTTCCTTGCGCCAGTCCACGATCCGCTGGGCCAGGACCGGCCCCACCTTCGGCAGGGCGTCCAGTTCTTCGATGCCTGCAGTGTTCAGATTGACCTTCCCTTCCAAGGGGACACCACGCCCGCCGTCACCGCCGGACGGCTGTGTGCCTGACCCGGGCTGGCCGGCGGGGACTTGTTCGCCTGCCTGGGGCACGTAGAGCTTTTCCCCGTCGGCGAGCACGGCTGCCAGGTTGAGCCTGTTGAGGTCCGCTGCCGCCGTCCCGCCGCCCGCGGCTGCGACGGCCTGGTGCACCCTGCTTCCGGCCGGTAACTGCACCACTCCCGGCGTGACGACGGCGCCGGCCACGTGGATGATCACGACGCCGGGCATGCCACCTGCACCGGGCGGATCCGGCCCCTCCGGCTCATTGTCCGGGAGCGCCCCTTGGTCCGCGGATCCGCTGTCCTGGGTTGAGATGTCACTCAGTGGCACCACCTCTGGCTTCCCTGCACCTACCTGCCACCAGAACCAGGCACCGCCCAGGACCGCCAACGCCCCGATAAGGAGTGCTGCCCGGAATCCAATCCGCCACCGCAGGGATGGCCCGGTCTTCCCCGTGCCGTTCGCGGCCTCACCACCAACGCCTGGGTCCGGGCCGTCAGCACTAAGGTGCGTTCCGCCGTCGTACTCGAACGGCTCACTGCTGCCACCGGTCAGAAGGAGGCTGCCTCCGAGCGTTGACTGCAGCCGGTCCCGGGCATGACGGGCCTCCTGGCGTGCAGCTCCAGCGTCCCGGCGTGACATGATCCCCACGCTAGGGAACTGCCGCCCCCGATAACAGGACGGAGCCGCCCTATGTGGAAACCGCCGGTGGAACAGTTAGCCGGCCACCGCCGGCGGGGCAAATTCCGCAGCCGCCGGGCCGCTCTCCCCCACAATCACGGCAAGCACTCCCAGCCCGGCGTGCGCCGCCAGGACCGCGGGCAGGGAACTGATCTGGGCGCGCGGGCACCCCGGCAGGGCAGCGGCAAGCCGGTCGGCCAGGGCCTCCGCCTCTTCCGGGTTGCCAAAATGGTGAACAGCGAGGCGGGCCTGGCCTTCAGGACGGGACGCTGCATCCGCCGCGGCGATCTCCTCAAGCCGGGCCACCGCTTTGGCAGCGGACCTGACCTTTTCCAACGGGATGATCTTGCCGTCGTCGACGGCCAGGATGGGCTTGATGGCGAACATGGTCCCCAGAAGCGAAGCGGCTGCGCCGATCCGTCCTCCGCGCCGGAGCTGCTCAAGGCTGGGGACGTAAAAATAGACCTTGGTCCGCGCCAACTGCTCCGCCGCTATGGCGCGGACCGCCGGGGCGTCGAGACCGGCCTCCGCGGCCAGAACGGCACTCTGCACGCCCATGCCCAGCGCCATCCCCACCGTGGCCGAGTCAAGGATTTCCACAGGGATACCAACGCGGCCCGCCGCCAGCCGGGCGGCATCCGCGGTGCCGGAGAGGCCGCCGGAAATGTGGATGGACACCACGCCCTCGTAGCCATGGCGTTCCGCGGCCAGAAAGGCCTGTTCGAACTGGCCGGGCGATGGGCGGGACGTCTTGACCGACTTTCCGGCCGCCATCGCCAGCGCAATGATCCCGGTGATGTCGTCTTCACCCTCGCCATAGATTTCTGCACCCACCATGACCGGCATGGGAATGACCGCCAGCCGGCCATCAGCGGTGCAGGCGTGCACCCAGTCAGCCGGCAGAGCCGAGGCCGAGTCCGTCACCACTGCCGTACGGACGACGGCGGCAGCTTCTGCAGGTGCAGCACCGGTGCGCGCCGTGTGCCGCAGGCCGGCAAGGCGATCCCGGACCCATAGCCAGGCAGCTGCGTCGCGGTCGGGCAAGTTGGCCTCCTGGATCAAAGCCGGCCACCGGGTGGATCCGGTGGCCGGTACACAGCCCTGCCTTCTATCAGGCCGGGACGATGTTGACCAGTTTAGGCGCACGCACGATCACCGTGCGGATACCGCGGCCGTCGAGAGCCCGTTGGACGTTTTCGCTGGCCAGCGCCAGTTCGCGCAGCTTGTCCTCGCCGATCTCCGGGGAGACCTCCAGACGGTCGCGGACCTTGCCCTGGACCTGGACGACGGCGGTCACGGTGTCCTGCACCAGGAGTGCGTCGTCGTGGGCAGGCCACCCTGCGTTAGCCACGGAGGCCGGGTGGCCCAGGACGTTCCACATGTCCTCTGCCGTGTATGGCGCGAACAGGCTCAAGATGACGGCGACCGCTTCGGCGGCTTCCCGGACGGCGGGATCAGACCCGCCGGCGCCGGAATCGATGGTCTTCCGCGTGGCGTTGACCAGCTCCATCAGCTTGGCCACCACCACGTTGAACTTGTTGGTGTCCAGCAGCGCAGCGGCATCAGCGATGGTGCGGTGGGTGACGGAGCGCAGGGCGCGGTCGCCGGCCGATGGGTCAACCCCGGCGGCGCTGGTTACGTCCTGGGCCAGCCGCCAGGCACGGGCCAGGAACTTCGCAGAGCCCGACGGCGAAACGTCCGCCCAGTCGACGTCGTCCTCCGGCGGGGAGGCGAAGATCATGGTCAGGCGGACAGCGTCCACACCGAACTTGTCCAGCTGCTCACCCAGGTCAACGCCGTTGCCCAGCGACTTGGACATGGCCTTGCCGCCGTTGAGGACCTGGCCCTGGTTGAGGAGGGCGCTGAAGGGTTCGTCGGCCTCGATCATGCCCAGGTCATGGATGACCTTGGTGAAGAAGCGCGCGTACAGCAGGTGCAGGATGGCGTGCTCCACACCGCCCACGTACTGCCCCACCGGCATCCAGTCGTTGATCTTCGCGGGATCGAAAGGACCTTCGGTGTACTCAGGCGAGACGAACCGCAGGAAGTACCAGGACGAGTCCACGAACGTGTCCATGGTGTCGGTGTCGCGCTTGGCCGGTCCATGGCAGTTGGGGCACTCAACGTTGACCCAGGCCTCTGCCGCAGCCAGCGGCGACGTGCCCTTCGGGGACAGGTCCTCGCCGCGAAGGTCTGAGGGGAGGGTCACGGGCAGCTGTTCGTCAGGGACGGGGACCTCGCCGCAGGACGGGCAGTGGATGATGGGGATGGGTGTGCCCCAGAACCGCTGGCGGCTGAGCAGCCAGTCGCGCAGGCGGAAGTTGACGAATTTCCCGCCGGTGCCCTGTTTCTCGAGCATCTCGATCGCAGCGGGAATAGCGTCGGTCTTCGGCAGACCGTCCAGGACGCCTGAATTGATCAGGGTGCCCTCCCCCGAGGTGGCTTTGCCGGAAACGGCCGGATCTTCCTCGCCGGTGTCCAGCACCGCCCGGACAGGCAGATCAAACGTCCTGGCAAAGTCAAGGTCACGCTGATCGTGCGCCGGGACGGCCATGATTGCGCCGGTGCCGTAATCGGCCAGCACATAATCGGCTGCCCAGACGGGGAGTTTCTCGCCGTTCAGCGGGTTGACGGCGTACCGTCCGGTGAAGACGCCGGTCTTTTCCCGCTCCGTTGACTGGCGTTCGATTTCGGTGAGCGCCTTGACCTTTTCACGGTAGGCGTCCAGGGCATCGGAGTGTTCCGCTGTCACCAGTTCGACGGCGAGCGGCGCGTCTGCAGCGACGACGAAGAAGGTGGCGCCGTACAGGGTGTCCGGCCGGGTAGTGAAGACGGTGACGTCCTTGGCGGGCTTGCCGCCGTCGGCCTCGATCACGAAGTTGACGTGGGCACCCTCAGAGCGGCCGATCCAGTTCTTCTGCATCGCCAGCACGCGCTCGGGCCAGTGGCCGCGGAGCTCGTCCATGTCATCGAGCAGCCGGTCGGCGTACTCGGTGATCTTGAAGTACCACTGGTTCAGGGACTTCTTGGTGACGGGCGTGCCGCAGCGTTCGCAGGCACCGTTGACCACCTGTTCGTTGGCAAGCACGGTCTGGTCCTTGGGGCACCAGTTGACCGGGGAATCCTTCCGGTAGGCAAGTCCGCGCTCGTAGAAGCGTTTGAACAGCCACTGCGTCCAGCGGTAGTACCCGGGATCGGACGTGTGGAGCCGGCGTGACCAGTCGGCGGAAATCGCATAGCGCTTGAACGACGCCGCCTGGGTGTCGATGTTGGCGTAGGTCCACTCGCTCGGGTGCGCGTTCCGTTTGATGGCGGCATTCTCCGCGGGCAGGCCAAAGGAATCCCAGCCGATCGGGTGCAGGACGTCGAAGCCCTTCTGCCGCAGGTAGCGCGCCACGACATCGCCCATGGCGAAAGCTTCGGCGTGCCCCATGTGGAGGTCGCCGGACGGGTACGGGAACATGTCCAGCACGTAGCGGCGCTCGCGGGAGCCGTCGTCGACAGGCGTGAAGACCTTGAGGTCCTCCCATACCTGCGGCCATTTGGCTTCCATCGCCGCGAAACTGTACGCCCCCTCTTCGGGGGTTTCCGACGTCGCTGCTGCTGTTCCGGTGTCTGTCTCCGGCTGAACGCTCACTGCTGCCCTCTTCTGTTCAGTGGTGGCATCGGTGCTGCCACCACGGTCTGATCCTCCTGCCGTCCGGCCGCAAACCGGCCCGGACACACAAAAGCCCCTCGCCATGGAGGGGCTGCCGCACGGCCATCCGTAGGTCTTCGGATACCGGGCGGCTAGCTAAGCAGAAGGATCGCACGCATAGGTCTACTTTAGCGCACCCACCGCACGCGGACAGCTGCGTGCCCTAGGCCGCGATGGAGCCTGCGGCTAGACTGAAATTCCCCCATCGCTTTGCCTGATCGGGATGGAGACTCCCGTGAGTGAAGACGTCCCGTTCCCCCGCCTTGGTGATCCCGCGGCACAATCGCGGGAGGCTGTCGGCACCAAAGCAGCGGCCCTGTCAGCGCTCAGCGCGGCAGGTTTTCCGGTACCGGCAGGTTTTGTCGTCACCCAGGCCGCACTGCAGGACAACCCAGCGGGCACGATTCTGGCTGAGCGCCTGCGGAAGGCGGCGTCCACCGCCGGCCCCGGCCCCTTCGCCGTCAGGTCCTCAGCCGCCGCGGAAGACCTGCCGGACGCATCGTTTGCCGGAATGTATGAGTCATACCTGCGGGTGGACATCGAGGACCTGTCCGCCGCCATGGAGAGTTGCTTTCGGTCGGCAGAGACTGAACGTGTCAGGGCATACCAGGCCTCGGTCACCAGGCGGGAATCAGCAGAACCGGCCGGGCCGGCGGACCCATCCGCGCCGGCAGCACCGCCCGGCCCAGGCATGGCCGTCCTGGTCCAGCAGATGGTGGAGCCCGCCGCCGCAGGTGTTGCCTTCACTGCCAACCCCCTGACCGGCGCCCGGGACGAGATCGTCATTTCGGCGGTGTCAGGATTGGGCGAGAAGCTGGTGTCCGGCGTATCAACCGGAGAGGAATGGACGGTCCGCCACGGCCGGCCGCACCGCACCCAAGGCACTGGCTCTGTCCTGACGGAGCCAAGCGCGACGGCGGTCGCCGCCGTTGCGGCGCGGGTGGCAGTTCATTTCGGCTGCCCACAGGACATCGAGTGGGCGGTGGACGATGCCGGCAACGTCCTGATTCTCCAGGCCCGCCCGATGACAGCATTGCCGGATCCCGTCAGCTGGGAGCCGCCCGGGAAGGGCCCCTGGCTCCGGAACTTCCGCCTGGGTGAATGGCTTCCTGAACCCGTCACTCCGTTATTCATGGACTGGGCGATTCCCCGGATCGACGCCGCCTACAACGCCGCCGTCCGCAGGTCTGTTGGCGTTGAAGTGCCGATGCGGAACGGTGTGATCAATGGCTGGTACTACGTTTCCCCGCCGAGCCCGCGGCACCTTCCGCAGGTGTTGTTCGGGGGGCCGCCACGGGCCGTGGCCTACTTCTACAATTCGGTGTTCCGCCCAATGTTCGATCCCGCCGGTGCGGACAGGACGGTGCTGCGGGACCTGGAAGACGAGTGGCGAAGGGACTGCCTGCCCGCTTACCGGGCTGTCGCGGCTACGCCCTTGGACACCCTGGGTTCAGCGACCGGGACCGAGCTCATCGGCCTGGTGGACCAAGTGACGAAAATTGCCGGCGAATATCTGTGGTTCTTTTCCGTCACGGGTGGCGGCGCCTGGAAGATGGAGGTGGCCCTGGCCCGGTTCTGGCGCCGGCATCTGGCGGGCCCACTCGCCGGCAGCGCCTCCTCCATTGCCCGGCCCGGGCAGGCCCCGGGCTACCAGACGTTGCTGGGCGGCCTCGCCCCGGCGCTGCCCGGCGCAGTTCCGCATGCGGTGTACAGCCTGGACTGGTACCACCCGACGGCGGGCGAGGAAAGCCACCACCAGGTCAGGCCCGGCACCCTGCAGGAGGCAATCCACCGCCCGGCTGGAACTGCGGTGGACCGGCGGCGGAAGGCAGAGGCACAATGCCGTGCCGTGCTTCAGGGCACGAGACAACTGCACAGGTTCGACGCCCTCCTCAGCCTTGCCCAGCACTATGCCGTGCTCCGCGAGGAACAGGTCCGGGATTTTACGCTCGGCTGGCCGTTGCTGCGCCGCTGCACGGGCGAACTCGGCGCCCGCCTCCATAGCCGTGGGACCATCGATGCTCCTGAGGACATCTATTTCCTCACGTTCGACGCCTTGGGCGTGGACGTGCCGCGGCAACAGGACAATGTGGACCGGCGGCGCAGGGAGTGGACGCAGCAGCGGAAACTTGCGGCGCCACTGTCAGCAGGGAAGATGCCCCCGCTGGTGGGCAATGCATTCGACCGTCTGGCCAACCTGGCACGCAGTAGCCGGGACCATCCGGAAGGTGCCTTGGTGGGACACCCGGCCAGTCCCGGCAGGGTCCAGGGCAGAGTCCGGGTGGTGGACGGCCCCGAGGACTTTCCGCAGTTCCAACCCGGCGAGGTCCTTGTGGCGAAAGCGACCGCGCCCGCCTGGACACTCCTGTTTGCCGACGCAGCAGCGGTGGTGACCGACGGGGGAAACCTGGCCGCCCACGCTTCCCTCGTTGCCCGCGAATACGGGATCCCCGCCGTCGTAGGCACCGGAAACGCCACCCACCTCCTCCACACGGGCCAACTGGTCACCGTGGATGGCAACGCCGGCACGGTGATAACGCACGAGGGCTAAAGCACGTCCTCGTCGACCCAATCCATGGACTTGGTGACCGCCTTCTTCCATAGACGCAGCTGGCGGTCGAGTTCTGCACCGTCCATCCGGGGTTCCCAGCGCTTGTCCTCGGACCAGTTTGCCGAGAGTTCGCCAAGGTCCTTCCAGAAGCCGACGGCGAGGCTAGCGGCGTAGGCGGCTCCCAGCGCCGTCGTCTCAATCACGGTGGGCCGGATCACCGGGACGCCCAGGATGTCGGCCTGGAACTGCATCAGCGCATCGTTGGCCACCATGCCGCCGTCGACCTTCAGTTCTGTCAGCGGCACGCCGGCGTCCGCGTTGACGGCGTCGAGCACCTCGCGGGCCTGGAAAGCCGTGGCCTCCAGGGCAGCCCGGGCGATGTGGTTCTTGTTGGCGAACCGGGTCAGGCCCACGATGGCGCCGCGGGCGTCCGACCGCCAGTACGGGGCGAAGAGCCCGGAGAGCGCCGGCACGAAGTACACACCGCCGTTGCCTTTCACTGCGGCGGCCAGTGTTTCGACGTCGGCCGCGTTCCTGATCATGCCGAGATTGTCCCGGAGCCACTGGATCAGGGATCCAGTGACGGCGATGGAGCCTTCGAGGGCGTAGTGCGGTGCGGCTTCGCCGAGTTTGTAACCGACCGTTGTGAGGAGTCCGTTTTTCGAATGGACGATCTCTTCCCCGGTGTTGAAGATCAGGAAGCAGCCGGTGCCGTAGGTGTTTTTTGCTTCACCGGCATCAAATGCTGCCTGCCCGAACGTTGCTTCCTGCTGGTCGCCAAGGATGCCCGCGACGGGGACTTCCCGCAGCAGCTGGGACGTATGGACGGTGCCGTACACCTCGGAGGAGGACCTGATGGCCGGCAACATGGACGCCGGTACGCCGAAGACGCCCAGGATTTCTTCGTCCCGTTGGAGTGTGGCGAGGTCCATGAACATGGTCCGCGACGCGTTGGTGACGTCGGTGACATGCACTCCGCCGTCCACTCCCCCGGTCAGATTCCAGAGGACCCACGAATCTGTGGTGCCGAAGATCAGGTCACCGGCCTCCGCCCTGGCCCGGGCGCCGTCGACGTTGTCCAGGATCCACTTGATCTTGGTGCCGGAGAAATACGTGGCAAGCGGCAGGCCCACCCTCTCCTTGAACCGCTCCAGCCCGCCCTCCTTGGCCAGCTCGTCCACAATGTCCTGGTGTCCTGGTGTCCTGCCAGACGATGGCGTTGTACACAGCCTCGCCGGTGGTCTTATCCCACACCACGGCGGTCTCGCGCTGGTTCGTTATCCCGACGGCGGCGATATCGTGCCTGGTCAGGTTCGCTTTGGAGAGGGCGGAGCCGATGACCTCCCGGGTGTTGTTCCAGATCTCCGCCGGCCGGTGCTCCACCCAGCCGGCCTGCGGAAAGATCTGCTCGTGTTCCATCTGGCCTGAGGACACGATGGCGCCGTGATGGTTGAAGATGATGGCACGGGAACTGGTGGCGCCCTGGTCGATCGCGATTACGTACTGGTTCATGGTGACGTCCTTGTCCGGGGCAGAAGTGGCCGGGTCCCGTTCGAAGAACATCCAATGATGCCACCGCGCGGCGGCAGGCAGGGTTTCGCGGCGTCGCCTGAGCCAGTGGGTAAAGTCAATGCTATGAAACCCTCACCCCGTCTCAGCCTGAACAACGGCGTCCTGATCGACCAACTGGGATTAGGGCTGTACAAGGTTCCGGCGGCGGACGCCCCAAGCCTGGTGTCCATGGCGCTGGGCGCAGGCTACCGCCGTTTCGACACGGCCGCCATGTACGGCAACGAGACCGGCGTCGCCAGGGGCCTGAGTTCCGCGTTCGGAACCGAGGGCGGAAGCGGCGGCTCGGGCGAAGCTGCCCCCGGCCTGCGGCGTGAGGATGTCTTCATCACCACGAAGGTCTGGAACGACGACCAGGGATATGACAGGACGCTCCGCGCCTTCGATACCTCCATGGTCAACCTTGGCCTGGACTACGTGGACCTGTACCTGATCCACTGGCCCTGTGCCCGCCGGGAGCTGTTCACCGAGACATACCGCGCCCTGGAAACGCTCTACCGCGAAGGAAAAGTGCGGGCGGTCGGTGTCTGCAACTTCCAGCCGAAGCACCTTGACCGCTTGCTCCAGAAAGCAGAAGTCGTGCCCGCCGTGAACCAGATCGAGCTGCATCCCTGGCTCCAGCAGCACGAGCTCAGCCAGAAGCACAAGGACCTGGGGATCCTGACCGAAGCATGGAGCCCGCTCGGGCGCGGACAGGTGCTGGCCGACCCCGTGGTCGTGGCCCTTGCGTCCGAGCATGGCAGGACGCCGGCCCAGATCGTCCTCCGGTGGCATATCCAGTTGGGGAACCTCACTGTCCCGAAAGCGAGCTCGGAGGCACGGATCCGGGAGAACCTGCACGTTTTTGGCTTTGAACTTTCCCCGCGGGACATGGCCGCCCTGGCTGAGCTCGACCGCGGCCACCGTACCGGCTCCCACCCGGACAACGTCAACTAGGACCAAAGGTCAATGAAAACAGCCGCTCCCCAGCCATCCCCCGCGCCGTCCTACTTCAGCGATGCCCTGGCGGCCCGCACGGATGCCGCCGCCATCACGCTGAACGGCAGTAAAGTGGCCTACTGGACCTACGAACCGGTCCGTGCCACACCGGAAACCCGCACCATCCTGGTCATCCACGGCTTCCGGGGTGACCATCACGGCCTGCTCCGGGTGGCTGACCAGCTCCCGGAAATGCGCATCATCATGCCGGATCTGCCCGGCTTCGGCAGCTCTGAGGCGTTCGCAGCCGCGGATCATTCGGTGGCCAGCTACGGCACGTTCATCGCGGACTTCATGGCGGCACTTGGACTCGGCCAGGACACTGTCCTCCTGGGCCACTCCTTCGGCTCGATCATCGCATCCCATTACGTGGCGGCCCACCCCGGGACCGTCACCCCGCTGATCCTCATCAACCCCATCGCTGCGCCCGCCCTGGAAGGCCCGAAGGGCCTCATGACGAAACTGGCGGTGCTCTACTACCGCCTGGCGGCCGGTCTCCCCCGCCAGTTAGGACTGGCCCTTCTGCGCAGCCCGCTGATTGTCCGCGTCATGAGCGAGGCCATGGCCAAGACCACTAATAAGGAGCTGCGCCGGTTTATCCATGGCCAGCATCGTGCCTACTTCAGCGCCTTCGCTGACCGGGAAAGCCTCCTTGAATCGTTTACGGCGTCGGTGGGCAGCCATGTCGCCGAGATTGCGGACAAGCTGACGCTGCCGGTATTGCTGATCGCCGGCGAAAAGGACGAGATAGCCATGCTCCCGGACCAGCACCGGCTCAACGCGCTCCTTCCGGACGGGGTCCTCAGAGTGATTCCCGGCGTCGGCCATCTCATCCATTACGAAACGCCCGAACCTGCCGCCGGTTTCATCCGCAGCTTCCTTAAGGACCACCCCGCGTGAAGATTGTTATCGATGCCCGCTTCACCAGGACTGACCACCATGACGGCATCAGCCGGTACGGGGCGAGCCTCATTGCGGCAACGTCGAAAATCGCCGATGTCTCCATGCTCATCAGCGACCCGCGGCAGCTGGCCCTGCTCCCGGATGTTCCGTACACGCTGATCAACAGCCCGCTCTCGCCGGTGGAACTGTTTGTTGCCCGCAAGGTCAACCCGCTCGGTGCCGACGTTGTGGTGTGCCCCATGCAGACCATGGGGAGCTGGGGGCGCAAGTACGGCCTGGTCCTGACCCTGCACGACCTCATCTATTACGAGCACCCTGCGCCTCCGGGCTTCCTGCCGGCACCGGTCCGGATCCTGTGGAGGCTGTACCACAAGGCCTTCTGGCCCCAGCGGCTGCTCCTCAACCGGGCGGACGTGGTGGCAACCATCAGCAAGACCACTGAGGCCCTGATGGCCAAGTACCGGCTGACCAAACGGCCTGTGAGGATCATCAGCAACGCGCCCCAGCCTGCCCAGGACCCACGGGACCCTGCCGCCGGGGCCGACCACACGCTGATCTACATGGGTTCGTTCATGCCGTACAAAAACGTCGGCACTATGGTGGCCGGAATGGCGGACCTGCCGGACTTCACGCTTCATCTGCTGAGCAGGATCACCCCGGAACGCCGGGCGGAACTGGAGCTCATGGTCCCGCCGGGGGCCACAGTGGTCTTCCACAACGGCGTCACCGATGACGAATATTGGGCTCTGCTGCAGCGGGCCACGGCCCTGGTGAGCCTCTCGCACGCTGAGGGTTACGGTTTGCCGCTGGTGGAAGCCATGTCGCTGGGCACGCCGGTGATCGCCAGCGACATCCCGATTTTCCGCGAGGTCGGCGGCGACGCGGCAGCGTACGTCGATCCCGCGTCACCGGCGGAATTCGCGGCGGCAGTGCGGAAACTGCGCGACGACACCCACTGGCAGGACGTGTCCCGCCGCTCGGTCGAGCGTGCCCGGGAGTTCAGCTGGGATGAGTCCGCGCGGCAGCTGGTGGACGTGGCACACGGCATCGTGGCGCGCCGCAGCCGCTAGCCGGCAGAGCTAGAGGACATCAACGCCGTCGAGCCTGACCTGCACCGGTTCCTCGCTTCGCTTGGCGGCGGCCGCCGCCTTTGTTGAGCGCAGGACATGGGTGACCAAACCGGCCTGTCCATAGGGGAAGAACAGCAGGGTGCGGACGTCTTCACCGACCCGCTGGGGTGTTGGAAGCCCAACGAGCAGCACCGGCGCAGGTCCCGCTGTCCGCAGCGTCAGGCCCGCGTCCGCCAGCTGGTGTTCCACAGCAGCAGCGAAATGCTCGACGGCGGCCCGGGGACCGGTGACCGACGCGACGCGGACGGCAGGGGGCAACTGGAGTTCCATCCTCAGTTCCAGCTCCCGACGGGCGTAGCCGGCAGGGTCCCACCGCAGCAGGGCACCAACAGCCACGCTCTCCATCGCGGTGATGACCACCAGTCCGCCGTCGGAGGCCGGGCGCACTAAAGCCGCGGCATTGAACCAGCGGCGCACGGTGTCCTCGCCGGCGCGGAGATTTTCCCGCCGCAGCATCGAGTCGCCGTCAAGGAGCAGGGCCGCGGCGTAGCCGCCGTCCGCTACGGGTTCCGCACCGATCGTCGCAACCACCAGTGCATTGCTGCTGCCGACCCTGGCTTTGACGTGGTCTCCGGAGGACGTGACGACGGCCTTTCCGGGGAAGGCCCGGCCCAGCTCTTCCGCGGTCCGCAGGACGCCGGTGGCCCCTTTTCGGAGCCTTCGGCCTGTGCAGTGGACACATTGCCAGTCCGGAGACGGCGTGGAACACCACCGGCATTGCGGAATCGAGGCGGAACCGCTGGCGCCCGCGAGGGCCAGCGGTCCCTGGCAGGCCTGGCACCGTGCCGGTTCGCGGCAGGTTTCGCACACGAGCGACGGGGCATAGCCTGCCCGGGCCACCTGCACCAGGACGGGGCCTCGTTCCAGTCCTTCCTTGGCCGCCCGCCATGCGGCTCCGGGGAGCCGGGCAATCCGGGCCAGGGGGTCACGTTCCTGTTCAAAACTGTCTGCCGTATTGAGCACCCGGGGAACGGTGCGGCGCAGATGAGGGCGTTCGGCGTCGATGGGCATGGCCCAGCCTGCCTCCACCAGCCGTTGCAGTTCGGTGCTCCTGGAATGGGCCGCCATCAGGCAGGCCGCGCCTTCCTGGTCTGCCCGGAGCAGCAGCACTTCGCGGGCGTGGGCGTAGGGTGCGCGCTGTTCGATGTGAAGGTCGTCGCCGTCGTCCCAGCAGGCCACAAGGCCAACGTTCCGGACCGGGGCATACGCTGCCGACCGTGTCCCGATGGCGACCCGCGCCGAACCGGCCAGGAGGCGGAGGAAACTCCGGTACCGGGGAGTGGGTCCGTCATCTGCGGTGAGGCGGGCGATGTCACTGGCCGGCAATACTTCCAGCAGCGCCGCTTCAAGCTGGTCCAGGTCACGGTGGTCCGGTACCACCACCAGGGCGCCCCGGCCGGAGGCGCGGACGGCTGCTACAGATTGTGCCAGCAGGCGCGGCCACGCTGCCGGGCCGTAGCCCTGGAGCGGACTGAAGACCGCACGCGGGGAACCCCCGTCCCGGAGGTGACGGACGAATGCGGGGCCGTTCCGGTAGCCGTCCCAGGCAGCTTCCCGACCGATTGGGACCTCTGCCCCGCCAGCCGGTGCGTGGCGTTCCGCCTCGGCGCCTGAGGCGGTGGCACCGGTGGCTGCGGCGAATGCTCCGGCGAGAAACTCCTTCTCCAGCTTGGCCACCCGCGGCGGCACGGCCACGCGGAGGACGTCGCTGACGGTTCCTGCGTAGCGGGCTGCGACGGCGGATACGAGGTCGCGCACAGGCGGCGTCAGGACGGCGACCGGTGAGATGACCTTGTGCAGCGGCACCAGGGCGTGGCCGGCATCAGACTCCGCGGCGCGTTCCATGATGAACCCGGAAAGTTCCTGGCCATTGAACCTGACCTTCACCCGGACGCCCGGTTGCGCCGCTTCGTCCAGTTCTGCCGGGACGCTGTAATCGAAGGGACGGTCCAGGTGCGGCAGCGGGGTCTCCACCAGGACCCTGGCGACGGGGAGCTGCCCGGCCAGCGGTGGGCCAGCCGGCCGTGCCTTGGCGGGGAACCCCTGCAGAAGCGATGGTTGGACAGCACCGGAGGGGTCTGACTGGGCCCGGAGAGACGCCGCTGATACAGCGCCCCCTCGACCAGCAGTCTCTTCAGCGGCCACGGCCACTACCCCCGTTCAACACCTGCGCCTCAATATCCTGCGCCGGACCTGGCAGGTCCGGTTTGTCCGGACACGTCAAGCCAACCACGGGCCTCTGACATTCCGTCTGCCGGGTCCGGTGCGGGCGGTCCCGCTTATGCGTTGAAGAAGGCCTTGAGGTCGTCGACGCGGTCGAGCCGTTCCCAGGTGAAGTCGGGATCGTCGCGGCCGAAGTGACCGTGGGCTGCAGTCTTGGCGTAGATGGGACGCTTGAGGTCCAGAGCGTCGATGATGGCGCGGGGACGGAGGTCGAAGATTTCAGCGATTGCGGCGCTGATCTTCGCCGGGTCCACGGTTTCAGTCCCGAATGTCTCCACATAGGTGCCAACGGGCCGTGCCTGGCCGATCGCGTAGGCAATCTGGATTTCGGCGCGCTTGGCCAGTCCGGCGGCCACCACGTTTTTGGCGACCCAGCGCATGGCATAGGCGGCCGACCGGTCCACTTTGGACGGATCCTTGCCCGAGAACGCGCCGCCGCCGTGGCGGGCCATTCCGCCGTAGGTGTCAACGATGATCTTGCGTCCGGTCAGGCCGGCGTCGCCCACCGGTCCGCCGATGACGAACTCGCCGGCGGGGTTGAGGATGTTCGCAACCCGGGAGATGTCCAGGTTCGCTGCGGCCAGTACCGGATCAATCACCATCGAGGCGAGGTCGGCCCGGAGCCGGGCCAGGCTGGTGCCTTCCGCGTGCTGGCTGGAGATGACTACGGTTTCGACTGATACGGGAACGTCTTTGTCGTAGCCCACCGTGACCTGGGTCTTGCCGTCGGGGCGCAGGTACGCCAGCAGGCCGGACTTACGGACCTCGGTGAGGCGTTCGGAGAGACGGTGCGCCAGCCAGATGGGCGTGGGCATGTACGACGGCGTTTCGTCACTCGCGTACCCGAACATCAGGCCCTGATCGCCGGCACCCTGGAGGTCGTAGTCGTCCTCCTGCCGGCCCTCGCGGGCTTCGAGGGAGTTGAAGACGCCGCCGGCGATGTCGTTGGACTGCTGCCCGATCGATACCGACACGCCGCAGCGGGCGCCGTCGAAGCCGTTCGCCGATGAGTCGTAGCCGATGCCCAGGATGGTCTCGCGGACGATCTGCGGAATTTCCACATAGGCGTCGGTGGTGACTTCGCCGGCAACATGGACCAGGCCCGTGGTGGCCATCGTCTCAACGGCAACCCGGGATTCCGGGTCTGCCGCGAGCAGGGCATCCAGGATGGCGTCGCTGATCTGGTCACAGATCTTGTCCGGGTGGCCTTCAGTGACCGACTCAGAGGTGAAGAGCCGGAGTGCGGGAGGCGTGGTCCCGTGGGTCTGGGGAATGTGCAGCGGTAAAGTCACTCAACTACCTTACTGGTTAGGACTCGGACGTCCGGCGGCGTGTGTCCCCGTGCTAAGGAAACGTGCCGCTCCTGGCGTCAGGCGCGGGGCGAAACGCGGTTCAGCTCGAAGCCGATCCGGGTAATGATGGCGGCCGAAACCTCGGTCTTGGTCCCGGCGGCCAGTTGTGGTTCGGCGCTGGAGCGGGCCAGGATGACTACGGAGTTGGTGTCCTGGCCGAAGACCTTGTCCGTGCCCACGTGGTTGAGCACCAGAAGGTCGCAGCCCTTGCGCTTCAGCTTCGCCTCCGCGTACGCCAGGACGTCGCCCTGCCCGTCGCCGGTTTCGGCTGCGAAGCCGATGATCAGTTGGCCGCGGCGGGCGGCCCCATACTCCGGGGCATGGTCCCGAAGTTCCACGAGTTCCTGGAGGATGTCGGGGTTGCGGACCAGCGTGATCACCGGGTCCGCAGTATCGTCGCGTTTTTTGATCTTGGTGCCGGAGATCTCGGCGGGACGGAAGTCGGCCACTGCTGCGGCCATGATTACGACGTCGGAATCCGCCGCCGCGGCCAGCGCTGCTTCGCGCAGCTGCAAGGCGGTCTCCACGGTCACCACTTCGACGCCGGCCGGCGGCGTGACCTCCATGTGGGCGGCGAGAAGCCGGACAGTTGCACCGGCATTGCGCGCGGCGACAGCCAACGCCACGCCCTGCTTGCCGGAGGACCTGTTCCCGAGGAACCGCACGGGGTCCAGGGGTTCGCGGGTGCCGCCTGCGCTGATGGTGACCGTTTTTCCGGCGAGGGGAAGCTGGTAGTCCGGTTTGCCCTGGGCAAGGGCCATGGCGGCATCAAAGATGGCTTCCGGCTCCGGCAGGCGGCCGGGACCGGTGTCCGCGCCTGTCAGACGCCCGCTGGCCGGGTCCAGTACGGCCACTCCCCTGCCCCGCAGTGTCTCCACGTTGGCCCGGGTGGCGGCGTGCTGCCACATCTCGGTATGCATTGCGGGGGCAAACAGTACGGGTCCCCGTGCCATCAGGAGTGTGTTGGTGAGGAGGTCGTTGGCCTGGCCGGTGGCTGCGCGTGCCAGCAGATCAGCTGTGGCAGGGGCCACCACGATGAGATCGGCCTCATGGCCGAGCCTGACGTGGTTGACCTGATGGACCTCGTCGAAGACGCTGTTGGTGACCGGGTTACCGGACAGGGCTTCCCAGGTTGCCACGCCGACGAAGCGGGTGGCCGCCTCCGTGGGGATCACCGTGACGTGATGTCCGGCTTCAGTAAAAAGCCGGAGGAGCGATGCCACCTTGTAGGCGGCTATCCCTCCCCCGACTCCGAGGACTATGCGCACGTGATCTCCGTCAACAGGTGAGTCTGCGTGGTCTCGTGACAGGACCGCTGCTTTACTCTGCGGCTTCGATCGGCGTGGAAACGAGCTTGCCTTCGTTGATCTCGCGCAGGGCGATGGACAGCGACTTCTCGTTCAGCTTGGTGTCGACCAGCGGGCCGACGTACTCGAACAGGCCCTCGTGCAGCTGGGCGTAGTAAGCGTTGATCTGGCGTGCACGCTTGGCGCCGAAGATCACCAGGCCGTACTTGGAATCAGCTGCCTCAAGCAGTGAGTCGATCGGCGGGTTGATGATGCCTTCAAGGTTCGTGGACACGAATTCTCCAAATTCTAACGGGCTGACCGGTACCGGCTAATCGTGCGGGTGCGGTGTCAGCCCCATGAGTGAAACAAGCTCGTCCGCTGCCCGGCGAACGTCATCATTGATGACGGTGTGGTCGAACTCCGGTTCAGCGGCAAGTTCTAGTTTAGCGGTTTCCAGCCGTTGCCGCTGTTCGTCGGCGGTTTCGGTGCCGCGGCCCACCAGGCGGCGCACCATTTCGTCCCAGCTGGGCGGTGCGAGGAAGACGAATTGCGCATCCGGGAGTGCCGCTTTGACCTGCCGGGCACCCTGCAGATCAATCTCCAACAGGACGGACCTGCCGTCGGCGATGGCCTGCTTGACGGTGCTTTTCAGCGTGCCGTAGGTGTTCTGGCCGTGGACCACGGCCCACTCCAGCAGCTCGCCGGCGGCAATCAGCGATTCGAACTCTTCCCTGGACTTGAAGAAGTAGTGGACGCCGTCCTGCTCCCCTGGCCGGGGTGCACGGGTGGTTGCCGAAACGGAAAGCCAGACTTCGGGGTAGTTATCCCTGATGTAGGTGGACACGGTGCCTTTGCCAACAGCCGTCGGACCTGCGAGGACTGTCAGTCCCGGTTTCTTGCTCACGTATTCCTTTGTGCCGGAGTTCGGATGGGGCGGACCGTGGCACGCCCTACTTCTCGTCTATAAAATCTACCAGCGCCTGGCGCTGGTGTATGCCCAGTCCCCGGACCCGCCGGGATGCGGCGATGCCCAGTTGCTCCATGATGGCCGCAGCCCTGACCTTGCCGATGCCGGGCAGCGCTTCAAGCAGCTCTGCCACCCGCATCCGGGCAAGGGCCTCGTCATCGCCGGCCGAACTGATGATGTCCGCAGCGGAGGTCTGGCCGTTCTTGAGCCGTTCCTTCGCCGCAGCCCTGGCTGCGCGGGCAGCCGCAGCTTTCTGCAGTGCAGCCGTGCGTTCCGACGCGGACAAGGGTCGCAGGCTCATAATGGACACCCCCGGTAAGACGGATGCATCCAAGGCGGCCGCCATTGGACTTGTCCAGAAACCTACCCCTTGGGGGGCGGCGAATCAATGCATCACGCCTGCATCGCACCTGTAGGGCAACATGGTGGCGCCTATTCGCCCCTGAGTCCGTCCAGGGTGCGCAGGGCTGCATCCCGGAGCCCCTGGGCCGCGGGACCGGCTGCCAGAATATCCCGGCTGGAGGTTCCCAGGACCTGGGGGTAGGCTGCGCCGAATGTCCTGCGCAGGTCTGCCGCGGTGGCACCCTGGGCGCCCAGTCCCGGGGCGAGGATGGGACCGCTGACGGCCCTGAGGTCCAGCTGCAGGTCGGACAGGGCCGAGCCCACCGTGGCCCCGACAACCAGGCCCACCGAGCCGAGCGGGCCGGGATAACGCCGGTTCTCAGCCGCTGCCGCCTCGACGATGCGCCGGGCCACGGAATCGGCTCCGCCGACGTGCTGCACCGACGCGCCTTCCGGGTTGGAGGTGAGCGCGAGGACAAACACACCGCGGCCGGTCTGCGCTGCAAGGTCCAGTGCGGGCCGGAGCGACTCGAAGCCCAGGTAAGGGCTGAGGGTCACCGAATCGGCGGCCAGCGGTGAACTGTCCCGGAGCCAGGCGTCAGCATAGGCGGCCATGGTGGAGCCAATATCGCCGCGCTTGGCGTCGGCGATGGTGAGCACCGACTCGTCCCGGGCCTCGGCAAGGAGTTCCTCGAGGACGGCCATACCCGCTGACCCGTGGCGTTCGTAGAGCGCCACCTGCGGCTTCACCGCGGCAGCGAGGGAACCGATGGACTCAAGAACTGTCAGCGAAAAGCGCCTCAGCCCGGCGGCGTCGTCGTCCAGTCCCCACGCCTTGAGCAGCGCCGGGTGGGGGTCAATGCCCACGCAGAGCGGCCCGCGGGCGGCCATGGCCGCGCCGAGCCGGGAGCCGAAGGACTCCCGGCCGGCGGCGGCACCAGGTGTGACGGACTCAGGCATTCTGCGCCACTGCTGAGTCGTGGGCAGCGTCCTGCGGAGCAGCACCCTGTGCGGCCGCATGCTGCGAGGCGGTCAGCGCCGCGGCGTGCTCCTGCAGGCTGGTTACCGACCATTCGTAGGTGCGCATGGCCTCGATCGCCTGGACGGCGGCGTTGAACTCGGCCACCGTGGTGATGCAGGGAATGCCGATGGACGTGGCCGCTGCCCGGAGTTCGTAGCCGTCGCTGCGGGCTTCGCCGCCGGACGGGGTGTTGAACACCATGTCGATCTCGCCGGCAATGACAAGGTCCGCGATGGTGCCTTCACCCTCGGCGCTGCTGCCCTCGGCGACCTTGCGGACCGGAGTGGCCTGGATGCCGTTGCGGCGCAGGACATCGGCGGTGCCGCCGGTGGAGACGATTTCGAAGCCGAGATCGGAGAGCCGCTTGACGCCCATGATGACCGAGCGCTTGTCCCGGTTCGCCACCGAGACAAAAATCTTGCCTTCGGTGGGCAACGCGTTGTTCGCCGCTGCCTGGCTCTTGGCGAAGGCGGTGTCGAAGTGCTTGTCGATGCCCATCACTTCACCGGTGGAGCGCATTTCCGGGCCGAGCAGCGAGTCCACCACCTTGCCCTCCGGGGTGCGGAACCGGCTGAACGGCAGGACAGCTTCCTTGACCGAGACCGGTGCGTCCAGCGGCAGCGTGGATCCGTCGCCGGTTTCCGGCAGCATCTTGTAAGCGGTCCGGAGCTGGTGGATGGTGACGCCGGTGCCGATCAGGGCGGCCGCCTTGGCCATCTGGACGCCGGTGGCCTTGGAGACGAACGGGACCGTGCGGGAGGCACGCGGGTTCGCTTCCAGGACGTACAGGACATCGGAGGCCAGCGCGAACTGGATGTTGATCAGGCCACGCACGCCCACGCCCTCGGCAATGGCCCGGGTGGCGGTGCGCACGCGCTCCAGGACGTTGTTGCCGAGCGTGATGGGCGGCAGGACGCAGGCGGAGTCACCGGAGTGAATCCCGGCTTCCTCGATGTGCTCCATGATGCCGCCGAGGTACATGTCGGTGCCGTCGAAGAGCGCGTCGACGTCGATTTCGACGGCGTCTTCCAGGAACCGGTCGATCAGGACCGGGTGGTCCGGGGTGATCTCTGTGGCGTTGGCGATGTAGCGGGAAAGGTTCGGCTCGTCGTACACGATCTCCATGCCGCGCCCGCCGAGGACATAGGACGGACGGACCAGGACGGGGTAGCCGATCTCGTCAGCGATCTTCTTGGCGTCCTCGAAGGAGACGGCGGTGCCGTTCTTCGGGGAGATCAGCCCGGCGTTGTCCAGGACGCGCGAGAATTCGCCGCGGTGCTCGGCGAGGTCAATCGCTTCCGGGGACGTGCCGAGGATGGGCACACCGGCGTCGGCCAGCTGCTGGGCAAGCTTCAGCGGGGTCTGGCCGCCAAGCTGCACAAACACACCCATCACGCCGCCGGTACGTTCCTCGGCCGCGATGACCTCCAGGACGTCCTCGAGGGTCAGCGGTTCGAAGTACAGGCGGGTGGAGACGTCGTAGTCGGTGGAGACGGTTTCCGGGTTGCAGTTGACCATCACGGTCTCGTAGCCGGCCTTGCGCAGTGCCATCGAAGCATGGACGCAGGAGTAATCGAACTCGATGCCCTGGCCGATTCGGTTCGGGCCCGAGCCCAGGATGATGATGGAGGGCTTGGAGTGCAGTGCAACCTCGTCCTCCTCGTCGTAGGACGAGTAGTGGTACGGGGTGTAGGCGGCGAACTCTGCGGCGCAGGTGTCCACCGTCTTGTAGACCGGACGGATGCCCAGGGCCTGGCGGACACCGCGGACCACGGCCTCGGAGTTGTGCGTCAGGGCTCCGATCTGTTCGTCGGAGAAGCCGTGGCGCTTGGCCCGCTGGAGCATCTCCACGGTCAGTGAACCTGCCTGGCGGATCTCGTGGGAGATCTCGTTCAGGAGCTGGAGCTGGTCAAGGTACCAGGGATCGATCTTAGTGGCTTCGTAGAGCTCCTCCACGCTGGCGCCGCCCAGGAGCGCACGCTGCACCTGGTGCAGGCGGTCCGTGGTGGGCCGCTTGGACTTTTCAATGAGCTCCGCGACCTCCCATTCGGGGACGGAGCTGAAGTCCAGCTGCGAACCCTTCTGTTCCAGGGAACGGAGGGCCTTCTGGAGTGCCTCGGTGAAGTTGCGGCCCATGGCCATCGCCTCGCCCACCGACTTCATGGTGGTGGTGAGGGTGTTGTCGGCGGCCGGGAACTTCTCGAACGCGAACCGCGGAACCTTGACCACCACGTAGTCCAGGGTGGGTTCGAAGGACGCCGGCGTCTTCTGCGTGATGTCGTTGGGGATCTCGTCCAGGGTGTAGCCGAGGGAGAGCTTGGTGGCGATCTTGGCGATAGCGAAGCCGGTGGCTTTGGAAGCCAGGGCGGAGGAGCGGGATACGCGCGGGTTCATCTCAATGACGACGACGCGGCCGGTGTCCGGCTCGACGGCGAACTGGATGTTGCAGCCGCCGGTGTCCACGCCCACCTCGCGGATCACGGCGATGGAGATGTCGCGCAGCCGCTGGTATTCGCGGTCCGTCAGTGTCAGGGCAGGGGCGACGGTGATGGAGTCGCCGGTGTGGACGCCTACGGGATCGAAGTTTTCGATGGAACAAACGACAACGACGTTGTCGTTCTTGTCCCGCATCATCTCGAGCTCGTATTCCTTCCAGCCCAGGATGCTCTCTTCCAGCAGGACCTCGGACGTGGGGCTGTACTGCAGGCCCTGTCCCACAATCCTGCGGAGGTCGCTCTCGTCATAGGCGAGGCCGGAGCCGAGGCCGCCCATGGTGAAGGAAGGCCGGACCACCATGGGGTAGCCCAGGTCCTCGGCAGCTTTGAGGGCCTCATCGATGGTGTGGATGATGTGGCTGCGGGCTGATTCGGCGCCGCAGCGTTCCACGACGCCCTTGAACTTTTCGCGGTCCTCGCCGAGCTCGATCGCGGCGATGTTCGCGCCGATGAGTTCGACGTTGTACTTCGCCAGGACACCGTTCTTGTCCAGGGCGATGGCGGTGTTCAGGGCCGTCTGCCCGCCCAGGGTGGGCAGGATGGCGTCCGGCCGCTCCTTGGCGATGATCTTCTCCACCACCTCGGGGGTGATGGGCTCGATGTAGGTGGCATCGGCGAACTCGGGGTCCGTCATGATGGTGGCGGGGTTTGAATTCACCAGGATGACCCGCAGGCCCTCCTCCTTGAGGACACGCAGTGCCTGGGTACCGGAGTAGTCGAATTCGGCGGCCTGGCCGATCACGATCGGGCCGGAGCCGATGACCAGGACGCTCTTAAGGTCAGTTCTCTTGGGCATTACTTGGTGTCCTCAGTCTTGGAATCGGTGGTGTTCTTGGCGTCGGCACGCTTTGCCGACAGGTTGGCAGTCCGCCCGTCGCGGGTGCCTTCCATGAGGTCGATGAAACGGTCGAACAGGTACGCGGCGTCGTGGGGGCCGGCCGCCGCTTCGGGGTGGTACTGGACGGAGAAGGCAGGGATATCGAGGCACGCCAGGCCCTCGACGACGTCGTCATTGAGGCTGATGTGGCTGACCTCAACGCGGCCGTAACGCTCCTCCGGAGCCTGGGTGGCGCCGTCGAGCGGTGCATCCACGGCGAAACCGTGGTTCTGCGAGGTGATCTCCACCTTGCCGGTGCGCCGGTCCAGCACGGGCTGGTTGATGCCGCGGTGGCCGTAGCGGAGCTTGTAGGTGCCGAATCCCAGTGCGCGTCCCAGGATCTGGTTGCCGAAGCAGATGCCGAAGTACGGGAGTTTCTCGTCCAGGACCGAACGGAGCAGCTTGACCTGCGCGTCAGCGGTAGCGGGGTCGCCGGGGCCGTTGGACATGAAGAAGCCATCCGGGTTGACGGCCTTGACATCCTCCAGCGTGGCGGTGGCGGGCAGGACGTGCACGCGGACGCCGCGCTCGGCGAAGCGGACGGGGGTCATGGCCTTGATGCCGAGGTCGATCGCGGCAATGCTGAACCGTGCCTCGCCTTCCCAGCCGTGGTCCTTGGGGTCCACGACGTAGGCCTCGTCGACGCTGACCTCTTCAGCGAGGCGGGCGCCTTCCATCGGGGCGCTGGCCAGGACAGCGTCAAGGAGTTCCTTGTCCGTGGCCTTGGCCGCCTCGCCGGAGAAGATCCCGGCGCGCATGGTCTTGTGCTCGCGCAGGTGCCTGGTGATGGCGCGGGTATCCACGCCCTGGATGCCCACAATCCCCTGCTCCACCAGTTCCTCATCGAGTGACCGCTCGGAGCGCCAGTTGGACGGGCGGCGGGCGGCGTCGCGGACGATGTAGCCGGCCACCCAGATGCGGCGTGACTCGGCGTCCTCGCTGTTCACGCCGGTGTTGCCGATGTGCGGGGCGGTCTGCACCACCAGCTGGCGGGCATAGGACGGATCCGTGATGGTTTCCTGATAGCCGGTCATGCCGGTTGCGAAGACCGCCTCGCCCAGGGCCTTGCCCTGCGCGCCGTAGCTGGTGCCGCGGAAAATGCGGCCGTCCTCCAGGACGAATGCCGCCGGGGTGGAAGGAGCCGAAGCCGCTGGGTTTGCTGTCACTGTTTCTGTCACTGTCTTACTTTCCACTATGGGGATCCTGGGAATGTTCCTGGTGGCCGGCGGCGATCAATTGCTGAAGGGAGTCATCGAGGGCCACTTTGTCAGCGGCCCGGCGGGTACGGAAGCCGGTATCGAGTTCGTGGTTTCCGAGGAGCCAGGTGAGGACGAGGAGGCCTTCCTTTTCCACAAATTTCCCGGCCATTCCGCTTTCCTGCCGGACCCCGGTCAGGCTGGCTGCCGGGATGTAAAGCGCCGGAGCGCCGGACCGGTCGAAGAGGACGCCGTGGGAGAACACGCTGAGGACAGCGTTGGTCCGGATGCCGAGGCCGTGCACGGCGATCCGGTCGAGCCAGTCCCCGGCGGTGGTGGAAGCAACGTACTGTCCCTCTGCGCGGGCCACTGGTACACCGGCGGCGTCCGGCACGGCAGGCAAAGGTTCGACGTCGGCCTGCCGCCTGAGGCGGTTGCGCCAGCCGATCCCGATCAGGACCAGAGCGACGGCGACCAGCGCCAGGGTGATGACCAAAGTGAGGGTCTGGTTGTTCATCAGGCGGCGCCTGCCGTTGACTCGGCCGGGTGCCGGTAGGGGGTGTTGAGCTTGCCGTCCAGGACGGTGGGGTGGCCTTTGTAGAACGTGGCCACCACCTTGCCCGGCAGCTCCAGCCCGGCGAACGGGGAGTTCCGGCCCATCGTGGCCATTTTCTCAGGATCCACTGTCCAGCGGGCGGCAGGGTCCACAAGGATGATGTTGGCGGGCTCGCCGGCTTCGAGGGGGCGGCCCTGATCGGACAGCCTGCCGATCTGCGCCGCCGCGGTGGAGGTCACCCGGGCGAAGTCGGCCCAGGTCATGAGGCCGGTCTCGATCATGGCGTGCTGGACCACAGACAATGCGGTTTCCAGCCCGGTCATGCCCATCGCGGCCTGCGCCCATTCGCATTCTTTGTGCTCGCTGGGGTGCGGGGCGTGGTCAGTGCCCACCACGTCGATGGTGCCGTCTGCCAGGCCTGCCCGGAGGGCCTGGACGTCAGCGTCCGTCCGCAGCGGCGGGTTGACCTTGTAGACGGGGTTGTAGCTGCGGACGAGGTTGTCCGTGAGCAGCAGGTGGTGCGGGGTAACTTCGGCGGTGACGTTGATGCCGCGCTGCTTCGCCCAGCGGATGATTTCCACCGAACCGGCGGTGGAAACGTGGCAGACGTGCAGGCGGGAGTTCACGTGCTGGGCCAGCAGGACATCCCGGGCGATGATGCTTTCCTCAGCAACGGCCGGCCAGCCGGTGAGACCCAGGACTGCGGACACCTCGCCCTCGTTCATCTGTGCCCCTGCCGTGAGCCGCGGTTCCTGCGCGTGCTGGGCCACGACGCCGTCGAACGCCTTGACATACTCCAGCGCACGGCGCATCAGCACCGGATCGTGGACGCAGATGCCGTCGTCGGAGAACATCCGTACCCGGGCGCGGGAGTCGGCCATGGCGCCGAGCTCTGCGAGCTGCTCCCCCGCAAGGCCCACCGTCACGGCGCCGACCGGGCGGACATCCACCCAACCGGCGGCGCGGCCCAGGCTGAAGACCTGTTCCACCACACCGGCGGTGTCCGCCACCGGCGTGCTGTTGGCCATGGCGTGCACGGCGGTGTAACCGCCCAGTGCAGCGGCACGGGTGCCGGTCTCCACGGTTTCGGCGTCCTCGCGGCCGGGTTCGCGCAGGTGGGTATGTACGTCCACCATGCCTGGCAGGGCCACCAGGCCCGCAGCCTCAATCACCGTGGCGCCGGCCGCGCCAGGGCTGGTTGCTGCGCCGGTCCCCCGGGCGACAATGACGCCGTTGCGGATCAGCAGGTCCTCGGCTTCGGAGCCCAGGACTGCCGCACCGCGGATCAGGTAGGTTCCGTTGTTCTCTGCCATCAGTGGCTCTCCTTGGTGGAATGGGCGTTCGCGTTGGCTGCAGTGGTGCGGGCAGCGCCCGCGGTGGCGGCTGGTTCGCGGGTGTCCCCGGAGAGCAGCAGGTACAGGGCGGCCATCCGGACCGACACGCCGTTGCGCACCTGCGCGAGCACGGTGGAACGGGGCGAGTCGGCGGCGGCGGCGGAAATCTCCAGACCCCGGTTCATGGGGCCCGGATGCATGATGATGGTGTCCTTCAGCCCCAGGCTGTCCAGGGTCCGGAGCCGGTTGTCATCGAAACCCCAGCGCCTGGAGTATTCGCGGGTGGACGGGAAGAACGAGGCGTTCATCCGCTCGCCCTGGACCCGCAGCATCATCACGGCATCCACCCCCTGTTCAAGGGTTTCGTCCAGGTTGTAGCTGACCTTGCACGGCCACTGTTCGACGCCGATGGGCAGCAGCGTGGGCGGTGCCACGAGGGTGACTTCCGCGCCGAGCGTGCGGAGCAGCCAGACGTTTGAACGTGCAACGCGGGAGTGCAGGACGTCACCGGCGATGGCAACGCGCATTCCGGCCAGGTCCGCGCCGATGGATCCGTTCCCGGCGAGTCTGGACCAGTGCCGGCGCATGGTGAAGGCGTCCAGCAATGCCTGCGTGGGGTGCTCGTGCGTGCCGTCGCCGGCGTTGATGACTGCGGCGTCGATCCAGTCGGTGGCTGCCAGCCGGTGCGGGGCCCCTGACGCCCAGTGGCGGATCACGACGGCGTCAGCCCCCATCGCTGCCAGTGTCTGGGCAGTGTCCTTGAGGGACTCGCCCTTGGAGACCGAGGAGCCCTTCGCGGCGAAGTTGATGACGTCGGCGGAGAGCCGCTTCGCTGCAGCTTCGAAGGAGATACGGGTGCGGGTTGAGTCCTCGAAGAACAGGTTCACCACGGTGCGCCCGCGCAGGGCCGGGAGCTTCTTGACTTCGCGGTCCCCTACTGCGGCCATCTCTTCGGCGGTGTCGAGGATGCGGACGGCGTTGGCCAGGCTGAGGTCTTCGGTGGAAAGCAGGTGTTTCACGCGCCGCCCTCGATGACCACTTCGTTGATGGCAGTGCCGTTGTCATCGGTGTCTGTCTCGGCGAGGCGGACCCGGACTTTCTCGGCGGACGAGGTGGGCAGGTTCTTCCCCACGTGATCAGCCCTGATGGGGAGCTCGCGGTGGCCGCGGTCGATCAGGACGGCCAGCCGGACAATCCGCGGGCGGCCGAGGTCGATCAGTGCATCAAGGGCGGCACGGATGGTGCGGCCGGAGTAAAGGACGTCATCAATGAGCACCACAACTTTGTTGTCGATCCCGGTCCGGGGCAGCTGGGTGGGAAGCGGTGGCCTGGTGGGCTGGTGTGACAGGTCGTCGCGGAACATGGTGACATCCAACTGGCCGACGATGGCCGCGGCGTCAACGGTGGGATCAGCGGCGGCGATCTTTTGCGCCAACCGGACTGCCAGCGGGTAACCGCGGCGAGGGATACCCAGCAGGACCAGGTCTTTGGACCCTTTGTTGGCCTCAAGGATCTCATGGGCGATTCGAGTGAGTGCACGGTCAATGTCCGCCTGGTTGAGGACAACCCTGGCTGGAACCGGTGCGCTGGTGACAGCAGTCAACTCTTGTCTCCCCTTTCCCCGCCTCACGGGACGGAATTAAAAAAGGATCATTTGCGTTTCAAAATTACCACACCGGCGGCGGCGCAATAGGCTTTCCAGTATGTCCATGCACCCTCACCCGCCCGATTCCGGCGAGGCCGGCCACGCCGGCCAACGTCCCGGCCAGCCGGGCCTGTCAGCAGAATCACAGGCTTATTTTCCCGGGCAGGCCAATCCCAGCTGGATGGGCCGGGTGGAGCCGGAGTATTACCGCCCGGCACCTGGCCATGCCGGCACTCCCCTTCCCTCCGTGGGCCCCGCGCTGGTGGGTGCGGGCGGTCCGGGCGGCGGCATGCGCTCGGCCGGCCTGGCGCTGATGGTGGGCGGTGCCGCCCTGGTGTTCCTGAGCCTGTTCCTGGTGGTGCCTTTCCTGCTGGCCAACACCGGGGTCAGCGGGTTCGCTGTGGGTTTCGTCGTCTCGCTGATCCCGCTGGCAGCCGTGCTCCTGACCGTCCACGCCATTGACCGGTGGGAACCGGAACCCAAGCGGCTCCTGTTTTTCGCCTTTACCTGGGGTGCGGCGGTCTCAGTCGCGGTCACCCTGCTCATCCAGCCGGTCTTCGCCCTGACCTTCCAGTTCAGCGACGTGGCTGATTTGCAGACGTACATGGCCACGGTCCAGGCGCCAGTGGTCGAGGAGTTCGCCAAGTCCCTGGGCCTTCTGGTGCTCCTGCTGCTGGCCCGGAAACACTTCGACGGTCCGGTGGACGGGGTGGTGTTTGCCTTCACCATCGCCGGCGGCTTCGCCTTCACGGAAAACATCCTCTACTTCGGGCGGGCCATCGCAGAATCAGCAAGCCCGGCAACCGACCTTGCCCAGATCTTCCTGCTTCGCGGAGTGATGTCACCCTTTGCCCACGCCATCTTCACCGGAACCACCGGCCTGATCATGGGCTACGCGGCCCGTCGCTGGCATTCAGGGGCCTCTGTGGTGGCATTTTTCGTGGGCCTGCTGCCGGCAATGATCCTCCATAACCGGTGGAACAGCATGGGCGAGGGGTTCCTGGTGGAGTACATCCTCATCCAGGTGCCGATCTTTGTCCTGGCCGTGGTGGCCGTCATCCTGCTCCGGGTGGCAGAAATCCGGCTCACGCGCCAGCGGCTCCTGGAGTACTCGGCTGCCGGCTGGTTCAGCCCCGCAGAGGTGGAACTGCTGGCCACGCCACGCGGCCGGCGGACTGCCCTGCATTGGGCGGCCGGCTACAACCGGCGGCCGCAGATGAAATCATTCCTGCACGCGGCCACCCAACTGGCCTTCATCAGGCAGCGGATCCTTAGCGGCCGGGACATCGGGTTGCACCAGGCCGAGGAGCAGCAGCAACTGCACCGGATCGTGGCACTGCGCGCCGCCGTCGCAGGCTGACTGCGCCGGCGTACGGAAAGGGACCGGCGCCCACCTCGCGGTGGACGCCGGTCCCTTTCTGCCGAAAAATGCTGCCTAGGCGAGCAGCGAAGGCTTCAGCTGCTGGAGCCGGCCCAGGAGGCCGTTGATGAACGACGGCGACTCATCAGTTGAGAGGGTCTTGGCCAGCGTCACTGCCTCACTGACCGCGACGCCGTCGGGAACGTCATCGTTGTACAGGAGTTCCCAGGTGCCGATGCGCAGGATAATGCGGTCCACCGACGGCATCCGCTCCAGGGTCCAGCCCTGGGAGTAGGTCTCCAGGAATTCGTCGATGGCGGTCTGCTGGGAAACCACGCCCTCCACGATTTCCAGGGTGTAGGGGTTGACGATCTGATCAGTCAGTTCGCGCCGGCTCCTGAGCACGTCGAAGGCCGACACCGATCGCTGTTCAGCTTCAAAAAGTACTTCCAGTGCCCTGTTACGGGCCTTACCGCGTGCGCTCACTACTCGCTGACCCGGCCGAGGTAGCTGCCGTCGCGGGTGTCAACCTTGACCTTGGTGTTGTTCTCGACGAACAGCGGAACCTGGATCTCGTAGCCCGTCTCCAGCGTTGCGGGCTTGGTGCCGGCAGAGGAGCGGTCGCCCTGCAGGCCCGGCTCGGTGTAGGTGATTTCGAGGACGACGCTCGGCGGGAGCTCAATGTAAAGGGGGTTGCCCTCGTGGATGGCGATGTTGACCATCTGGTTCTCGAGCATGAAGTTGGTGGCGTCGCCTACAGTGGCGCCTGAAACGGTGATCTGGTCGTAATCCACGGTGTCCATGAATACGTAGTCCGCGCCGTCCTGGTACAGGTACTGGTAATCGCGGCGGTCAACCGTTGCGGTCTCGATCTTGAGTCCGGCATTGAACGTCTTGTCCACAACTTTGCCGGACATCACATTGCGCATTTTGGTCCGCACGAAGGCGCCACCCTTGCCGGGCTTGACGTGCTGGAATTCGATGATGTTCCAGAGCTGGCCCTCGAGCTTCAGGACCGTGCCGTTCTTGATGTCGTTAGTGGTTGCCACTGGTTTCCTCTGGTTTCTAATGTCTGGTCAGTTGTCAGACGTTCTATGCCGGCCGGCACGCCCCACGGGGCGCCAGGCGCGTGTTTATCAAAAATCCAAGAACCATTCTACCGGTAGTTCAGGGGTGGCCTGCTTCGGGGGCCGCTCCGGTCTCCGCCGTGGGCCGGGAAAGGAGGCTCAGCAGGCCAGATCCAGGACGTCACGGGCGCGCCTCAGCGCCACCGTCGAGGAGTAGATCAGGCCGGCGTCGGCCGATTGGGCCACACGGAGGTCCAGCGCCCTGGCAAAGGCCTCCACGGCAGCGGCATTGTGGCCGGCCGTGTAGTGCACCCGGCCCAGGTACTGCAGGACCAGGGCTTCGCGGTCTGTTCCCTGGAACTCCGCCAGCAACTGACGGAACAGGTCCACCGCGCGGTCGGTGCGGTGGGTGATCCGCAGCAGCTCGGCCTCGCAGGCGCGCAGCTGGAAAGACTCCGGGTCCTTGAATCGGGCCTCTGCGAGCAACTCGGCCGCTTCGGACGGGTGCCCCTCGGCGATCAGGACGAAAACGCGGTCCGCGGGATCGGTGGATACCGTCAGCGCAGCTTCGCAGGCGTCCTCGTTGACGATCTCCGGCAGCAAGGACAACGGGTTGATCCTGATGCCGGGGAAGCCCGCCTCAGGCCAGTCGCCGGTGCCTGCGAGGTCGCCCTGCATCAGGAGGCGATTTCCTGGTAGGCCGCGAAAAGCAGCGACGTGTCCGGGACATCAAGGATGCCCGGTTTGGCGATGCCGTCCAGGACCACGAAGCGCAGCAGGTCACCGCGGGACTTCTTGTCCCGGCGCATGCCGTCCAGCAGCCCCTGCCAGCGGTCCCGCCGGTAGGTGACCGGGAGCCCCAGGGTGTCCAGGATGCTCCGGTGGCGGTCGGCGTCGGCATCGCTGAGCCGGCCCACGCTGCGGGCAAGCTCCGCTGCGAACATCATGCCCACTGACACCGCGGCACCATGGCGCCAGGAGTAGCGCTCCACGAGCTCGATGGCGTGGCCCAGGGTGTGGCCGTAGTTCAGGATCTCGCGGAGCCCGGATTCCTTGAGGTCCTCGGAAACCACTGTGGCCTTGACCGTAATGGCGCGTTCGATCAGCTCCCGCAGGGCGTCCGATCCCGGGTCTGTCGCCGCGGAAGGATCGCGTTCCACGAGTTCCAGGATGGCCGGATCCGCGATGAAACCGCACTTGATGACCTCGGCCATGCCGGAGATGATCTCATTGCGGGGCAGCGTTTTGAGTGTGTCCAGATCGACCAGCACTCCGGCCGGTGGGTGGAATGAACCCACCAGGTTCTTGCCTTCGGCCGTGTTGATGCCGGTTTTGCCGCCTACGGAAGCGTCCACCATGCCCAGCAGGCTGGTGGGCATGTGGATGACTTTCACTCCGCGGAGCCAGGTTGCCGCCACAAACCCCGCGAGGTCCGTTACGGCACCGCCGCCCACAGCGACGATGGCGTCCGAGCGGGTGAAGTCATTCTGGCCCAGGACCTGCCAGCAGAACGCGGCAACCTGGATGTGCTTGCCTTCCTCAGCATCGGGGATTTCTGCGGTCAGGGCCGTAAAACCGGCGGCGGCCAGCTCGTCCCGGACGGTGTCACCTGTCAGGCGCAGGGCCCGGGGGTGGATGACCAGGACCCTGCGGACCCGTTCCCCCAGCAGGTCCGGAAGGCTGCCAAGCAGTCCGCGGCCCACTACGACGTCGTAGTTCTGCCCAGCGGTCTCGCCGGTGACCTTGATGATTGTTGAATCGACGCTCACTGTTCAACTTCCTGTTTGGCGGCTGCGTAGTCGCTGAGCGCAACCTGCAGCCGATGTCCCAGCTCGGTGACCGAGCCGTGGCGGACGTCTATCACGACGTCGGCCAGCCGTTCGTAAACGGGCTTTCGGGTGGCAAATAGTGCGGACCAGCGGGCCATTCCATCCCCGGCGAGCAGGGGCCTGCCGGAGTTCCGGGCGATCCGGCTGGCCACGGTTTCCTCATCGCATTCGAGGTACACCACGGTGCAGCGGGCCAGGAGCTGCTGTGTTCCGGAATCCAGAACCGCTCCGCCGCCGAGCGAAATAACGGAGCCCGTACCTTCCGCGTGCTCCACGGCCGAGGCCACGGTACGGGCCTCGATTTCCCGGAAGGCATGCTCACCGCGGCCCGCGAAGATGCTGGCAATGCTGCCATGGGCCTCAACGACGAGGACGTCCGTGTCCACAAAAGGTACGTGCAGTAGCTGGGCAAGTTCCTGGCCAATGGTGGACTTACCCACCGCCATCGGCCCAATCAGGGCGATGGGCCTGTTACCCGGCACACCGGCTTTGCTGCCCCGGGGCACTAGTGGCCGATCGAGTCCAGGGATGCCGGAATGTTGTCCAGGTAACCCTTGATGTTGCGTGCGGTCTCAGCTACGGAGTCGCCGCCAAACTTTTCCGCGACGGCTTCTGCCAGCACGAGGGCCACCATCGCTTCGGCGACGACGCCCGCCGCCGGCACGGCACAGACGTCCGAGCGCTGGTGGTGGGCTTTCGCCGCCTCCCCCGTGCTGACGTCCACGGTGCGCAGGGCCCGGGGAACGGTGGCGATGGGCTTCATGGCGGCCCGGACACGCAGGACGTCTCCGATGCTCATGCCGCCTTCGATGCCGCCGGCACGGTTGGAGGTGCGGATGATTTTTCCGTCGGCGTCCTTGACGATTTCGTCATGGGCGGCCGAACCGCGGCGGGCAGCAGTGCGGAAGCCGTCGCCCACTTCAACACCCTTGATGGCCTGGATGCCCATCAGGGCAGCGGCCAGGCGTGAATCGAGGCGTCGGTCCCAGTGGACATAACTGCCCAGTCCGGGCGGCAACCCGTAGGCGAGGACCTCAACGACGCCGCCGAGGGTTTCGCCTTCCTTGTGCGCTGCGTCCACTTCGGCCACCATGGCGTCGGATGTCTCGCGGTCGAAGCAACGCAGCGGATCCGCGTCGAGCGCGATGACGTTGGCCGGGACCGGCAGCGGGCGGCCTTCGGGCACCGTCACGCTGGCGATGGAAACGGTGTGGCTGACGAGCTCAATGCCGAGGTGCTTGAGGAACTGGGCAGCCACGGTTCCCATGGCCACGCGGGTGGCCGTCTCGCGGGCGCTGGCACGTTCGAGAACAGGCCGGGCCTCGTCAAAGCCGTACTTCTGCATGCCGGTGAAATCGGCATGTCCGGGACGGGGACGGGTGAGCGGTGCATTGCGCGCCTGATCGGCGAGGACTTCGGGGTCAACGGGGTCAGCAGACATGATCTGCTCCCATTTGGGCCACTCAGTATTGCCCACCTGGATGGCCACCGGACCGCCCTGGGTGAGGCCATGGCGGACGCCGCCAAGGATGGTCACTACGTCCTGCTCAAACTTCATGCGTGCTCCCCGGCCGTAGCCGAGGCGGCGGCGGGCCAGCGAATCGGCGATCTGCCCGCTGGTGATTTCGACACCGGCAGGTACGCCTTCAATAATTCCCATCAGAGCCGGACCATGGGATTCTCCGGCTGTCAACCAACGCAACATAATTTCCATCCTGCCACGTATGGCACTCAGATCGCCCGTCGGGGAAGGCCGACTGCGTCACACATCACATCTATGACAGCTGCATTAACGTCCTCACCAAGGCCGGTGAACAGGCGCACCTGCTCCACCGCCTGGTACAGCAGCATCTCCAGCCCGGGAACCACCGAACCGCCACCGTCCTGCCACACGGCAGCGATGCGGCTGGGCCACGGATCATACGCAACATCGAGCAGCACGCCCGGCGTCCTGGTGCCCAGCGCGGCGATGTGCTGTGCAAGATGGTCGGCCCCGTGCGGCGGGAGGGTGGAAATGACGACGTCGGCGTGTGCGGTGGGAGCGGCGGCTTCGGAGAGAGGCCTAACGTCGATGGAGAGGCCGACGGCGGCCGCGGCGGCCCTGGCATCCCCGGCGCGGGCTGTGTCGCGGACGAACACCTGCGCATGCCTGGTTCCCAGATCCTTGAGCGCAGCGACGGCAGAGGCAGCCGTTCCGCCGCCTCCGAGGATGACTGCGTCAGGGCTTGCAGCAACCCCGGCGTTGACGACCGCGTTGACGATTCCGGCGACGTCAGTATTGTAGCCGATCCGCCGTGTCACGCCAAGGTGCTCCTCGAAGGCAACCGTGTTCACAACGCCGAGGGTCAGCGCGACGCCACGGACTTCGTCCACCTCCGCCACCATGCCGGTTTTCAGCGGCATGGTCACTGACAGTCCACGCCAGCCGTCTTCTGCCCTGATGCGGGCCATGAGGGCAGGCAATTCCTGCTCGGTGACGTCCAGGGCGGTGTAGCCGATGTCGGCGCCCAGCTTGGCGTAGGCCGCCAGATGAAGGGCCGGTGATTTGGAGTGGCTGATCGGATGGCCGAGAACGGCAGCCCGAGGGATCATGCGCACCGGCCCACGTTGGCCGTGCACCACGTGTTGTACTGCTCCACGTAGACATTGTGCTCGGCCAGCGTCCTGGAGAACTTCGTCTCCTTGGTGTCCAGGTTGATGGTCACCCAGTAAAGGTAGTCATTGGTCTTGGGCCTGGCGGCAGCATCGATGGCCGTCTTGCCCGGAGAACCGATGGGGCCCGGGGGCAGCCCGGGATTCGCGTAGGTGTTGTACAGGTTGGACTTGTCCTGGCGCTCCTCGTCCGTGAAGTTGAAGCTCTTCGTTCCGAGGCCGTACGTCACGGCTGAGTCGACCTGAAGGTAACCGTTGGTCTGGTCATTGGGCTTGAGCCGGTTGTAGATGGCCCCGGCGACGTCCCCGTACTCGGCCTGGCCGCCTTCGGCCTGCACGATGCTGGCCACGATCACGGCCTCGTACTGCTTGGCGGGGTCGGTGATGCCCTGTGCAACGAGTTCATCAACAGTGACCTTGACCAGGCTCTGCAGAATCTCCTTGGCAGGCGTGCCCAGCGGGAACCGGTACTCCCCCGGGGCAAGGAAGCCTTCGAGGTTCCTGGCATTGGCCGGGAGCCCGAACTGCGCCGGCGAATCGCTGAATTCCTTGAGCTGCTGCAGCGACACACCCGAACCTTCGGAGATTGCCTGCAGCGATTCGCCGATTCTCAGTCCGGCGCTCAGGGCGAAGTAGATCACCTTGCTCTTGTCTGTCCCGAGAAGGACGTTGACGGCGTCGGCGTTTTTCATCTCCATTTTGAAGGTGTAGTCCCCCGGCGACAGAACTCCGCCTGACGCGGCGAAGGCCTGCAGGAAGGTGTCAGCGTTCGCAACCACTTTCTCGTTTTCCAGTTTCGCGGCCATTGATCCGGTGCCTTCCCCTGGCGTCACCGACACGGTGACTTCGCCGGTGCCGGGCCCGGGGTAATCCGAGGGCTTGTCGTTGCCCAGCAACGGCTTGAGGAACTGTGCGCCGACTGCCACTGCTGTGACAAAAACGGCAAGTGTCAGGAAGAGGGCGAGGAGGCGGCGCCGGCGGCGGACCTTCTTGGACGGTCCGGGCACTACGTTTGCCCCTGCTGCGCCACCGATGAGGCCGGCCTCATGGTGGACCTCCGGGTGGTATCCGTCATGGGCATCGTCGTAGTAATGGCCGTCAGCGGACTGGTAGCCGGCATGCTGATCGCGGTCCTCGTGGGTTTCGTAGCCGGCATGGGGATCGTAGTCCCCATGGGCACCATGCTCTTCGGGCCACGCTTCGTCGCCGTGCGCGTCCGCTGTTTCCTGCGGCGCTGGCTCCACGTGCTCGATGGTTGGCGCGGATTCAGGAGCGGCCGGAATAACAGGCCCGGCTTCGGGAGCGGGAGCCCCTGCAGGTGCGGGAGCCGCCTCAGGGGCGGTCGCGGCACCAGGAGCGGGCGTCTGTTCGGGGCTCGCAGGAATCCCGGAATAGCCGGTGGGCACGGCCTGGTGTGAGTCCATTGCTTCCGGGTCATCGTGCCCGGTTTCGTAGGCCTGCTCGGGGACGACGTCGTTGCTTTCAGTCCGCAACGCCTTTTCCTGTTCGCGGAGTTCCTTGCGGGTCAGCGGCCTGGCACCATCGTTACCCATGGTGTCTGAGGCGTCGCCGTTATAGGACGGGCTCACTGTAGCCTTCCGTGTTCTGAGATCGAGACTGGTCTTCCGGGAAGGATTCGGCGCGCTCGGCTGCCGAAACGGCTCCGGAAGGCCGGTGTTCGGGCGGTGCGCCCACGCGGGTGCCAATGTCCGCTCCCCTGGCTTTTTGCATGTCGATGGCGTGCTGGAGAATACCGGCAGCCGCAACCTGATCCACCACTTTACGGTGGTTCCGGCTGCTCATGCCAGCTTCGTGAAGGTTCCGGTGGGCGGTAACGCTGCTGAGGCGCTCGTCCACCAGGTTCACGGGAACGTCAATGCCGCGGCCGGCAAGCGCTGCCACCAGCAGTTCCGCGTAGTCGGTTGCCATGCGGGCGGACGCGTGTTCCTCGCCCTTCATGGTCCGTGGCAGCCCCACAATGACCTGAACGGCGCCGAGTTCCTCCGCGAGCGAGGCGATGATCCGCACGTCGGAGTTTTTCTTGGCGTTCCGGTCCAGGGTCTTGTACGGAGTGGCCAGGATGGCTTCGCGGTCGCAGACCGCCACGCCTACCCTGACCGTGCCCACGTCTACCCCCAGTTTGATTCCCTGGGGGTAGCCGCCGGCTGAATGTGCTTGTGTCACTGGATCCTTATCGCCCGGAAATTGCGTCCACAACGGCGGCCAGCGCCGGTGCGACCTTGCTGGCGTCCGTGCCACCGCCCTGGGCAACGTCGTCTTTTCCGCCGCCACCGCCGCCGAGGATTCCCGCGGCAAGGCGGACCAGGGCGCCGGCCTTGACCCCGGCCTCCCGTGCGGCCTCGTTGGTGGCCACCAGGATCATGGGCCGGTCGTTGCTGACACCTGCCACGGCCACCGTGGACGCCTGTGAACCGAGCCGGTTCCGCAGGTCCAGGGCGAGGTTGCGGACGTCATCGGCGCCGCCGATCTGGCCGGCGTCGTGCGCGATGACCTTGACTCCGGCAGCGTCCTTGGCGGTACCCACCAGGCTGGCTGCAGCTGCGGAGAGCTGGTCCTTCCGCAGGCGGTCGAGTTCTTTCTCCGTCGCCTTGAGCTTGTTCAGGGTGCTGGCAATCCGGTCGGCGAGCTGGCCTGAGGGGACCTTGAGCAGTTCAGTCAGTTCGGTCACCAGGGCACGTTCGGCAGCGAGGTGGCGGAAAGCGTCCATGCCTACAAAGGCCTCGACCCGGCGGTTTCCTGAACCGACGGACTGTTCGCCCAGCAGCGACAGGCTGCCAATGAGGGAGGTGTTGGCCACGTGCGTGCCGCCACAGAGCTCACGGGACCAGGCGCCGTCGATTTCCACAACGCGGACCTCGCTGCCGTAGTTCTCGCCGAACAGCGCCATGGCGCCCAGGGCTTTGGCCTCGGCGAGCCCCATGACCTTCGTGTCCACCCGGTAGTTGTTGCGGATGGCGAGGTTGGATACTTCCTCGATCTCGGAGCGGGTGGCGGCACTGAGGCCTTCGCCCCAGGCAAAGTCGAAGCGCAGGTAGCCTGCCTTGTTGAAGGAGCCGCGCTGGGTGGCTTCCGGCCCGAGGATCTGGTGCAGTGCGGCGTGCACAATGTGCGTGCCGGTGTGCGCCTGCTCGGCAGCGTGGCGGCGTTCCCGGTCCACGGCAGCCTTCACCAGGACGTCCGAGCCGATCTCACCCTCGCGGACAATGGCCTTGTGGACGCTGAGTCCCTTCAGCGGGCGCTGGACGTCGAGGACCTCGACTACAAAACCGTCACCGGTGATGAGCCCGGTATCGGCAGCCTGGCCACCGGCTTCGGCGTAGAAGGGCGTCTCGGCGAGGACGAGTTCAATTTCGTCGCCCGTCGACGCCTGCGCCACCGGCCGTCCGCCGCTGAGGATCCCGCGGACCCGTGATTCACCGTCCAGATCGGTGTAGCCGGTGAACACCGTCTCGCCCTGGCCAAGGAGTTCCTGGAAGGCGCTGAGATCGGCGTGGCCGCCCTTTTTGCCCTTGGCGTCTGCCTGGGCGCGGCGGCGCTGTTCAAGCATCAGGCGGCGGAACTCGGGTTCGTCCACCTTGAGCCCGGCTTCCTCCGCCATTTCCAGCGTGAGGTCGATCGGGAAACCGTAGGTGTCGTGCAGGGCAAAGGCGTCGGCGCCGGAAAGGGGCTGTCCTGCCGCCTTGGACTCCGTGACGGCGTCCTCAAGGCGTGCGGTGCCCGAGGCAATGGTGCGCAGGAAGGCCCGCTCCTCGGCGTAGGCGATCCGGCTGATGCGGTCGAAATCGGTCTCCACCACCGGGTAGACACCCTTCATGGCGTCGCGGGAGGCGGGCAGCAGGTCCGGCAGGCAGGCCTTTTCGACGCCGAGCAGGCGCATCGAGCGCACTGCGCGGCGGATAAGGCGGCGCAGGACGTAGCCGCGGCCTTCATTCGAGGGGGTCACGCCGTCGGCAATCAGCATCAGGGCCGAGCGGATGTGGTCCCCCACGACGCGCATCCGGACGTCGTCCGTGTGGTGCGGATCATCAGGTGTTTCAGCCGAGGTGTATTCCCGGCCGGACAGCTCCGCTGCCTTGTCGATCACAGGCCGGACCTGGTCGGTCTCGTACATGTTCTCGACGCCCTGCAGGATCATGGCGAGACGCTCCATGCCAAGGCCGGTGTCGATGTTCTTCTTGGGCAGTTCGCCCACGATGTCGAAGTCGTCCTTCGAGCGGACGTTGTCGATCTGGTACTGCATGAACACCAGGTTCCAGATCTCGACATAACGGTTCTCGTCAGCCAGCGGACCGCCTTCAACGCCGTACGCGGGTCCCCGGTCGTAATAGATTTCCGAGCAGGGGCCAGCCGGCCCGGGCTGGCCGGTGTGCCAGTAGTTGTCCGCCTTACCCATCCGCTGGATGCGCTCAGCCGGAACGCCGGTGTTCTTCAGCCACAGTTCCTTGGCCTCATCGTCCTCTTCATAGACCGTCACCCACAGCCGTTCGGGCGGCAGTCCGTACCCGCCATCGTCGACGCTCTTGGTGAGCAGCTCCCACGCGAATTTGATGGCGTCTTCCTTGAAGTAGTCGCCGAAGGAGAAGTTGCCGCACATCTGGAAGAAGGTGCCGTGGCGGGCGGTTTTGCCGACTTCCTCGATGTCACCGGTGCGGATGCACTTCTGGACGCTGGTGGCGCGGGCGTAGGGCGCTTCTTCGCGGGCCGTCAGGTAAGGGATGAACGGGACCATGCCGGCCACCGTGAACAGCAGTGAGGGGTCGCTGGAGACCAGCGAGGCGGAGGGAACGGCGGTGTGGCCTTTGCTGACAAAAAAGTCCACCCAGCGCTTTGTTATCTCCTGCGACTTCATGAGCTGATTACATACCCTTCTTGGTTCACGCACGGCGGCGTGACAGATTGATTCAGACAGCGGTTCCGGCAGACCGTTCCGGAAAGTCCGAACCGCTGGTTTAATTCTCGCGCGTTTATGGCCGGAGGTTTAGCGCCGGGCTGCTTCCCGCGAGGGAACGGCCGGGGCGTCGACGCCCAGGGCAGTGCGGAGATCGGTCTCACGCTCGTGCATTCCGGACCGGACTGCGTCCGCGAAGTCGTAGAAGCCGTCGGCCCGCCGGCTTACCGCCCGGTTGAGGCCTTCGGGTCCCAGGTTGGACTGGGCTTCGCTGACCTTTCGGAATGCGATGACCCCGATCGCTACGCCGATTCCCATCCAGACAAGTCGTTTCATATCAGTTTCTCCGGGTGGTCTAGCGGCTGCGCCGGCCGGCTGCGGCTGGCTTCTTGCGGGAGGCGAGGGCAGTGCGCACGCCGTAACTGAAGGCGGCAACCTTGATCAGCGGTGAGCCCACCGTGGCGGCCACGAGCGAGGACAGCGCGGAGAGGTTCGCTGAAGCATCGGAAACGTTGGAGGCGATGCCATCCACCTTTTTCAGCTGCTGGTTGGTGGTTGAGACCGTGGCGGTGACTTCGTCCATCAGGGGCGTGGCGCCGTCGCTGATGGAGCGGATGGAAGTCCTGATTTCATCAAACACACTGCCGAGCTTCAGGATGGGCACAGCAAGCAGCAGCACCAGGAGCGCAAACACTCCGGCCGCGATCAGGCCGGCAATATCGCCACCAGACATAGACGTTCATCTCCTTGAAACTGACGTGGATCCGTTACTTCCGCGCACGCTGCCTTAATGCGTTCCGCAGATGTCCCCCAAGTACCTTACATACAAAGAAGCCCGTGGCGCTTGCCACGGGCTTCCTTGGATACGCTGCTGGGATTTAGCGTGCGTAGAATTCGACGACGAGCTGCTCTTCGCAGGTCACGGGGACCTCGGAGCGCTTCGGGCGGCGAACCAGGCGTGCCTGCAGGGCGTCAAGCTTGACGTCCAGGTAGGCGGGAACCTGGGGAAGGACGTCGCGGTGCGCGCCGGCTGCGGCAACCTGGAGCGGAACCATGGTTTCGCTGCGGGTGTGGACGTGGACCAGCTGGCCCTCGCCGACGCGGAAGGACGGGCGGTCAACGCGGATGCCGTCAACCATGATGTGGCGGTGCACAACGAGCTGGCGGGCCTGGGCGATGGTGCGGGCGAAGCCTGCACGGAGCACGAGGGCGTCGAGACGCATTTCGAGCAGTTCGATCAGGTTTTCACCGGTCAGGCCCTTGGTGCGGCGTGCTTCTTCGAAGGCACGGGTCATCTGGGCTTCGCGGATGCCGTACTGGGCGCGCAGACGCTGCTTTTCGCGCAGACGTACGGCGTAGTCGGAGTCCTGCTTCTTGCGGGCACGGCCATGCTCACCGGGGCCGTACGGACGGCGCTCCATGTACTTGGCGGCCTTGGGGGTCAGAGCGATGCCGAGTGCACGCGAGAGGCGTGCTGTACGGCGAGCACGAGTGTTGTTAGCCACTTGTGTCCTTCCAATATCTGCGGTGTGTCAGTGTTACTGGCCTCCACGATGGAGAGCATCGGCCAACCGCTGCCTTTTGCTACTGGGCACAGGGCTGCCCCGACAAACAGCAGAAATTACTGAAGGATGTTGGGGATTGCGTCCGTGCCTTGCCAGACAACGAACCATCTTAGCAGGATTCCCGCCGTCGGCGCACTTCACCGGCCGGTCCGGCTGGTCCGGCAGCTGCCGCATCAGCTGCACATCAGCTTCCGCGGATGATCTTCCGGAGCCGTTCGAGGCGCACGGCAATGTCCCGCTCCGCGCCGTTGGCGGTGGGCTCGTAGTAGTCGCGGCCCAGCAGATCATCCGGCGGGTACTGCTGGCTAGCCACCGAGTGCGGCGCGTCGTGGGCGTACTTGTAGCCCAGCCCGTGCCCCAGCTGCTTGGATCCGGGGTAATGCGCATCACGCAGGTGCGCCGGGATTCCGTTGCCCAGGCCTGCCCGGACGTCTGCAATTGCCTTGTTGATGCCCAGATAGGCGGCATTGGACTTGGGGGCGGTGGCCAGATGGACCACAGCCTCGGCCAGCACGATCCGCGCCTCGGGCATGCCGATCAGCTGGACCGCCTGGGCGGCAGCCACGGCAGTCTGCAATGCAGTGGGGTCCGCCATGCCCACGTCTTCGGCGGCGGAGATGACGATGCGGCGGGCGATGAACCGCGGGTCCTCCCCTGCCTCCAGCATCCTGGCCAGGTAATGCAGGGACGCGTCCACGTCAGAGCCCCGGACGGACTTGATGAAGGCACTGGCGACGTCGTAGTGCTGGTCGCCTGCCCTGTCATAGCGCACAGCTGCCACGTCGAGGGCCCGCTCCGTGTGCTTCAGCTCAACAGTGACGGGAGCCTCCGCCGTGTCAACGTCATCGGCGTCGCCGAAAGCCACCCCGGCGGCAGCCTCCAAAGCGGTCAGCGCCCGCCGGGCGTCGCCGCCCGAGAGCCGGACCAGGTGGGCCAGCGCTTCCGCGCTCAGCTCGACTTTGCCGTTGAGCCCGCGTTCGTCAGCGACGGCCCGCTGCAGGAGCCCCTCAATGTCCGCTTCTGTCAAGGGTTTCAGTGTCAGCAGCAGGGATCTGGAAAGCAGCGGGGAAACCACGGAAAAGGAAGGGTTCTCGGTAGTGGCCGCCACCAGGACCACCCAGCGGTTCTCCACTCCTGGGAGCAGTGCGTCCTGTTGGGCCTTGTTGAACCGGTGGATTTCATCGAGGAAAAGAACCGTGGTGGTTTTGTAGAGGTCCCGGGCCGTCAGGGCGTCGTCCATGACCCGCCGGACATCCTTGACTCCTGCGGTGATTGCGGACAGTTCCACAAACTTGCGCCCGGTCCCCTTGGCGATCACGTGGGCGAGCGTGGTCTTTCCGGTACCGGGCGGCCCCCAGAGGATCAGCGAGCTCGGACCTGCCGGGCCCACGGCGTCGGTGCCTGCGGCGAGTTGCCGCAGCGGCGATCCCTGGCCCAGCAGGTGCTGCTGCCCCACCACATCGTCCAGGGTGCGGGGACGCATGCGGACCGCCAACGGGCTGCGGGGCGATGAGTTCCGGCGGGCCGAACTTCCGCCGGACGGCGACGGACTCTCGCCGTCGTCGTCGTCATTGCCTGGCCCTTGGCCGAAGAGATCATCCACATAGATAGGCTACTTCTAGTTCGCCCAACGTTTTCCGCGTCCGGACGTCCGTCAATTCCCAGTCCATCACCAGGGGTCCAGCAATGACCGCACACGCCGCAGCCGGCAACGGACGTCCGGCGTCCGTCCGGACGGCCTACATTCCGGGACCCCGGCTGATGGGCTGGGCGGGCCGGTTCGGTGCCGCTCACGGCGGCTTCGAGGTATTAGAGGACGACGACGGCGTGCGGCTCCGTGCAGCCGACGGCGCCAGTGCACTGTTGCAGGCGCCGTGGCCGGCTGATGGACGCCCCGGACGCGGGAATGATGCTTTGGAGAGACTCGCCTCCCTTGCCTCCCAGCCGCGCCGGGTTGGACTTCTGCTGGTCAGGCGGGGAGGTTACGGGATCGGGGTAGCCAGTGAGGGCCTGATCGTGGCGTCCAAGGTGGGCTCCAAGTACGTGCAGGCAAAAACGGCTGCCGGCGGGCAGTCGCAGCAGCGGTTTGCCCGCCGCCGCACCAATCAGGCCGATTCCCTGGTGCAGGCCGTTGCCGGGCAGGCCCGGCTGGTGTTCGGCGGCCAGTCGTTTGAATACATCGTGCCGGGCGGGGACCGCACCCTGGCTGACCTGGTACTGGAGGACCCGCTCCTGAAGGACTATGCACGCCTGCCAAGGCTCGCTTACCTGGACGTCCCCGACCCCAGGTCGGCGGTGCTCCGGAAGGCGGCCGTGGATGCCTGCGCCGTCCGGATCCAGGTGACCGATCCGGCCTGACGGCGTGTTGCCTAGGTGAGGGTCCAGGATCGCTTGGACAGCCCGAACCAGAATCCGTCGATTGCCGTCTTGGCCTCCATGGTGCCGGACCCGTAGGCGGCGCCAAGTGCCACGTACAGCGGAGCCCAGTGCTCGCTGCGCGGGTGCGCTTCCCGTGCCGCCGGGGCCTTGTGCAGGAAATCCAGGATGGAGTCGACGTCGCCGCGGGCCATGGCTTCTTCGGCCCACTGGTCGAATTCGCTGGAGGCAGCCGGCGGGGTGCTGTCCGGCCCTCCCGCAGGGTTGAACCAGCGGAGGTTATGCGTGGTGAACCCGGAACCGACGATCATTGTGCCGCGGTCGCGCAGCGGGGCCAGGGACATGCCGAGGTTGAAAAGGCCCTGTGGATCGAGCGTGGGCATCGACATCTGGACAACCGGAACGTCCGCTTCCGGGTACATCTCCTTCAGCGGCACATACGCCCCATGGTCCAGTCCCCGGCCCTCGTCGCGCTCGACATGGTGGCCGTGGCCGCCCACCAGCCGTTCGACCTCCGCGGCAAGCCCCGGGGCCTGGGGAGCGCCATAGGTGACCTCATAGTACTTCTGGGCAAAGCCACCGAAGTCGTACACCAGGCCGGGATCACGCCGGGTGGCGCTGAGCGTGACGGGGGCATGTTCCCAGTGCGCCGACACCATCAGGATGTCCTTTGGCTTGCCGAAAGTGCCGGACCAGTCGCGGAGCTGCCGCGTCCAGGTGGCGTCGTCGGCAAGCGGCGGCGCTCCATGGCTAAGGAAGAGTACGGGAGGGAGGCCTGATGTCTGCGTCATACAAACATTATAGCCAAATTTTATTGAAGCTTCAACTATAAAGATTTATCGGTTCCCTTGGGAGTAATTAAGCCCGGCTCCCCAGGAAAGGGATGGGTACTGTACGGGAAGTTCTCCCTGGTGATTTCAAGGGTTCCGGGATGCTGCTCGAACCACCTGCGTGCCTGATCGTCGGTGACGGCGTACATGGGCTTTGGTAGTCCCTTGGGCTTGCGGAGCTTGCGTGCACGGAGTTCGCTGCGAAGGGAACCGATGCTCAGGAGCCAGCCGCCGGTGAATAGGAGAGTGCACAGGAGGGAGACAACAATCCCTACCAAGCCCATGCTTACGTCCCCCGGATCCGGGAACGAGCTGAGCGTTAACACGATCCCGAAGAGCACTCCGAGGGGGGCAAGGACAGCGGGGACGGTCATCAGCAGTGCGACGATGCTCTGGCCAATAAAGCTGTTGGCCATGTTGGATGATTCGGTGGCACTGTGGCCTCCCAAACCCCACTCCTCACAAGAGTAGGCACGGACGGCACCCTCGTTGCTCCACCCTCCAGTCCCAAACCGGTATTTGGACAGGTCTGGATGCCGCTTGGGCTGTGCATTGGACATTGGCCGTTTCCTTTCCGGGTGAGGAACTGCAACGGCCACGCTGTATCAGCAGCCGGTCAGATGCCGCTTGGGCCTTTCCTGCCGATAGAGGTAGCGGCCAGCCTCCGCGAATCCGGAACCAATGTAGAGGTCCAGGGCGCCGGCATTGGAAGCCGTCACGAGGAGCCAGTAGCTGCTGAGGCCACGGGCCTCTCCGTCACACAGCAGCCCCTGCAGGATCCGGTTAGCGTGGCCGCGCCGCCGGGCGTCCGGTCGGGTGGCCATACAGTAGACGCCACCCGGACCGCCGGCACGGTCAGGAAGGGCGAGCCGTCCGACGGCGGCGGGAACGCCGTCGTCGGACCGCACCAGGGCATACAGCGAAGGGCAGCCGGTCAGGATGGTGCGGGCCGTCTCCCGCTCGGCCGGGCCGCCCCGGCCGTCGACGCTCCACCAGAGCTGCAGCCATTCTTCAGACGGCGTCCCGGACATTTCGACGCCGGACGGCATGTCTTCCGGTCCGCCCGCGCAGGCAGAATCACGGGTCATGATCAGGGTCTCGGACTGCCGCGTGAAGCCCTGGCCGTCCAGGAGGGAATCCAAGGCAGCTGAACGCTGATCAGCGAACACCTGGAAGATCAGCGGAAGCCGCCGTGTCCGGTACCACAGCCGGGCCTCCCGCAAGGCGCCCAGCTGATGGTGCGGGTCACTGCCCGGATCCCGGGCCCATACCGAGTTGGCGCGCTGGGTCACCCCGGCCGCCGCGCGGAGGACCCATCCCGCGGATGCTGCAGAGTCCGGGGCGGGCCATGCAGCGTCCATCAGGACCTCAAGTTCCTCCAGGGTTGGACCTGTCACGGCGTACCACCTTCCCGATGCAAAAGGCTCCCCGGTGTCCCGGGGAGCCTTTTGACTGCGGCATCTCAGATCAGTCGGCCTTCTTGGCTTCCGGTTTGAAGTCGACGCCGGCTTCCTTGCGCTGCTGGGCCGTGATGGGGGCCGGGGCCTGGGTCAGCGGGTCATAGCCGTTGCCGGTCTTCGGGAACGCAATGACGTCGCGGATGGACTCGACGCCTGCGAGCAGCGCCACCACACGGTCCCAACCGAACGCGATGCCGCCATGCGGAGGGGCGCCGAACTTGAAGCCCTCCAGCAGGAAGCCGAACTTGGTCTGGGCATCTGCCCGGTCCAGGCCCATCAGTTCAAAGACGCGTTCCTGGACATCGCGCTCGTGGATACGGATGGAACCGCCGCCGATTTCGTTGCCGTTGCAGACGATGTCGTAGGCGTAGGAAAGGGCTGATTCCGGGTCCTGATCGAACGTGTCCATAAACTCGGGCTTGGGCGAGGTGAAGGCATGGTGGACGGCGGTCCACGTGCCTGCGCCGACGGCCACATCGCCGGAAGCCACGGCTGCGGCCGCCGGTTCGAACATGGGCGCGTCAACCACCCAGCAGAAGGCCCAGGCGCCAGGATCGATCAGGCCGGTACGGTGGCCAATTTCCACACGCGCAGCACCGAGGAGGGCGCGCGCGGCGGATTTTTCACCGGCGGCAAAGAAGATGCAGTCGCCGGGCTTGGCGCCCACGGCGTCAGCCAGGCCGGAACGTTCCGTGTCAGTCAGGTTCTTGGCAACCGGGCCGGCCAGTTCGCCGTCTTCCTTGAAGAGGACGTATGCCAGGCCCTTGTGGCCGCGCTGCTTGGCAAATTCCTGCCAGCCGTCCAAGGTCCGGCGCGGCTGGGAAGCGCCACCGGGCATCACGACGGCACCGACATACGGGGCCTTGAAGACGCCGAAGTTGGTGTCCTTGAAGAATTCCGTCAGCTCGGTCAGCTCAACGCCGAACCGGAGGTCCGGCTTGTCCGAGCCATACCGTGCCATCGCGTCTGCGTAGGTGATGCGCTGGATGGGCGTGGGGATTTCCACGTCGATCAGCTTCCACAGTGCTTTGACGATGTTTTCGCCCAGGGCGATGATGTCGTCCTGATCCACGAAACTGGCTTCGATGTCCAGCTGGGTGAATTCCGGCTGGCGGTCCGCGCGGAAATCCTCATCGCGGTAGCAGCGCGCGATCTGGTAGTACTTCTCGAAGCCGCCAACCTGAAGGAGCTGCTTGAAGAGCTGCGGGGACTGCGGAAGTGCGTACCAGGAGCCCGGCGCCAGGCGTGCGGGAACAACGAAGTCGCGGGCGCCTTCCGGCGTCGAACGCGTCAGCGTGGGCGTCTCGATCTCGACGTAACCGTCCTGGTGGAGCAATTCGCGGGCAATCCGGTTGGCCTCGGAGCGCAACCGGAGGTTGCGGGACGGGCCGGGGCGGCGCAAGTCCAGGTAACGGTGCTTCAGGCGGGCTTCCTCGCCTACTTCAACGTGCTCGTCAATCTGGAACGGCAGCGGATCCGAGGTGTTGAGGATGACCACCTTGTCCGCCATGACCTCGATCTCGCCGGTTGCCAGGGCGGGGTTCTCGTTGCCGTCTGGCCGTTTGGAAACGGTGCCGGTGATCTGGAGAACGTACTCGTTGCGCAGGCCGTGGAAGACTTCCTCCTCCCGGACCACCACCTGGGCCACACCGGAGGCATCGCGCAGGTCCACGAATGCGACACCACCGTGATCTCGGCGGCGGCCTACCCAGCCGGCCAGGGTTACGGTTTGTCCAATGTGCTCGGAGCGAAGCGATCCGAGGTCATGTGTGCGCAGCACAGCACGCCTTTCTGAAAGAGACAGCAGGAAAACAAGAACTAAAAGTGCTTAGGATCGTTCCGGGAACAATCCCGTCTGAGTTTACCCGTTGGAAAGGCGCACCTGCCCCCATGTCACCGCACCGGCAGCTACAACGGAGGCTGGGCGTAGTTGACGCCACTGCCATCGGACTCGGATCCATGCTGGGGGCGGGCGTCTTTGTGGTCTTCGCCCCCGCGGCGGGCCTGGCCGGAAACTTCCTGGTCCTCGCCGTGCTCCTGGCTGGTGCGGTGGCGTACTGCAACGCCGTTGCCTCGGCCGAACTGGCCGCGAAGTATCCGGCCAGCGGCGGGACGTACGTCTATGGCCGGAAGCGGCTGGGCGAATGGCCCGGATTCCTGGCAGGCTGGGGATTCGTAACCGGCAAGACGGCCTCCTGCGCGGCGATGGCGCTCACGTTCGGTTATTACGCCGCACCTTCCTATGCCGTGCCGATTGCCATCGCAGCGGTGGTCGCCCTGACTGCAGTGAACCTGTTCGGCATCACCCGCACCGCGCTCCTGACCAAAATCCTCCTCGGGATTGTGGTGGCCACCCTGGCGTTTGTTGCCACTGCCGCCATCCTGGGGCCGCATCCGGCCGGAGCCGTGGCCGGCCCCGCCCCGGCTGGTGGAATCGGGGGCGTGTTGCCGGCCGCCGGCCTGATGTTCTTTGCCTTCGCAGGCTACGCCCGGATCGCCACCCTGGGCGAAGAGGTCAGGGATCCCGCGAAGACCATTCCCCGGGCCATCCTCGCCGCCCTGGCCGGCGCCTTCGTCATCTATCTCGCCATGGCTGTGCTCCTTCTCAACCATCTACCCGACGGCCGGCTCGCGGCGTCCACGGCTCCCCTGCTGGACGCCGTGTCCAACTCGCGGTTCGGGGCCGGCGCGCCGCTGGTCCAGGCCGGTGCGGCCGCAGCATGCCTCGGGGCGCTCCTGGCGCTCATCACCGGCATCGGAAGGACTGCGCTGGCGATGGCCAGGGAACGTGATCTGCCCGGCCCCCTTGCCAGGGTCGGCGGCAAGCACACCGTGCCGTACGTCGCGGAACTGAGCGTCGCCGCCGCCGTCGTGCTCCTGTTGCTGACCACCGATGTGATGACCGTGGTGGGTTTCTCAAGCTTCGGCGTGCTGATCTACTACGCGGTGGCCAATGCCGCGGCCTACACCCTTGAGGAGCACCCGGCCCACGCCCCCAAATGGCTCAACGTAGCGGGCTTCTTCAGCTGCCTGCTCCTGGCCTTCACACTGCCGCCGGCATCGGTCCTGGGGATGGCCGCCGTCCTGGCAGCCGGAGCAGCAGGCAGGTACCTGGTGCTCCGGCTCCGCCGCTAGGCTGCGTCAGGCAGGCTGGGCTGCTGCCGTCTCCTGCTCAACGGTGGTGACCTGGACGGTGAGATCTTCCGACGGCGGCGCCCAGATCTCCGGAAAGGCAACCACCTGTTCGCCGGACCGGATGTCCTTCACCTGGTGATTGCCGTCGTCGTCCGTGAACCAGACGAAAGGAATGCCGCGGCGGTCAGCGAACTTGATCTGCTTGCCGAACTTCTCTGCCCTGGCGGCAACCTCCGCGGCTATGCCGCGGCTGCGAAGCTGGGCGGCGACGTCCTGCGCGGAACCCCAGCTGTCGTCATTGGTGAGCGCCACGAGCACCACGGTGGGGACGGAGCGGGAAGCCTTGGCGAGATCCTGGCTGAGGATCCGTGAGACCAGCCGGGTGACGCCGATGGACAGGCCGACCCCGGGGAACTTGCGGTTGCCCTTCGAGGCCAGCGCGTCATACCGGCCGCCCGAGCAGATGGAACCGAGCTGCTCATGGCCAACCAGCACTGTCTCCACCACGGTGCCGGTGTAATAGTCCAGGCCGCGGGCAATGCTGAGATCGGCAATCACCTTGCCGGGCGCACGCTGCACTGCGGCGTCGATCACCTGTTCGAGTTCGTTCAGGCCTTCCTCGAGCAGGTCGTTGCTGACGCCCAGTGCGCGGACCTCGGCCACAAAGGAGGTGTCTTCGGTGCGGATGGCCGCCAGTTTCAACGCCAGCTGCGCCTGGTCATCGGACGCACCGAGTTCGGTTTTCAGCAGTTCAGCAACCTTGGCGGGGCCGATCTTTTCCAGCTTGTCGATGCTGCGCAGCACACCGGCGGTGTCGTCCAGGCCGATTCCGCGGTAGAAACCCTCGGCCAGTTTCCGGTTATTGATGCGGAGGCGGAAGTCCGGGATGGGCAGGGCGCTGAGCGCTTCCGCGATGACCAGGGCAATTTCAACGTCATAACGGAAGGGCAGCTCGCCGTCGCCAACAACGTCGATGTCCGCCTGCGTGAATTCCCGGGCGCGTCCTTCCTGCGGGCGTTCTCCGCGCCAGACCTTCTGGATCTGGTAGCGCCGGAACGGGAAGGCAAGGTATCCGGCGTTTTCCACCACGTAGCGCGCAAACGGCACCGTCAGGTCGAAGTGGAGTGCAAGGGCGTGGGGATCGGTCTTGCCGGCCCTGGCCGCATCCGCAGAGTCGTCGTCCTCCTGGAGGCGGCTTAGTCCGTACACTTCCTTATCGATCTCGCCCTTGCGCAGCAGCTGTCCGACCGTCTCCACGGCCCGGGTCTCGATGGAACCGAAACCGTGAAGTTCGAATACCTTGCGGAGCGTATCCAGCACATGCATCTCCACCAGCCGCTCCTCGGGAAGCCACTCGGGGAATCCGGACAAGGAGGCTGTGCGTGCCATGGTGGAAATTCTCCTCTTACTCAGGGTGACCGTTACTTTGCTCCTCATTCCCCCCGAAACGGGGCCAGGAACGGCTGCAGTCCAGTCAGTCATGCATAAACTTATGTGCGGCAGTCAGTTTATGCGCCATCCGCCTGCATCTCTAATGCGGCTTACGGCGTCCCGAAGGCTGCCCCACAGCAACCGTGTCCCGGTTCTTCAACGGACCAGGCGCGGCCCGACACACAGGAGGATCCTTGGCGGCGAGTTCACGCAGTGCCCGCGAAGCCAAACGGCGCATCCAGCAGATGGAGGCAAAGCGCGAGTTGCGGCGGGACCAGGAGTCCCGGCGGAAGCGGGACAACCTCATCGCCGCTGGTGCCGGAACCGCCGCTGTGGTGCTCGCCGTCGTGTTTCAACTCACTGCCTTCTCCGGCAACCCCACCGAGGACGAGTTCGCGGCGCTGGAAGCCGGACTGACGAGCCCTTCCGCGTCAGCCACTCCGTCTGCACAGCCAACCAACGGTCCAGACATTCCTGCGGCGGACACAGCTGCCGGCAAGGTGTTCACCGGCGAAATGACACTCAACGGAAACGCGCTGGGCGTGGAGATCGACGGCACCAAGGCACCCCAGGCCGCCGCGGTCCTCAAGGCACTGGCGGACGGGGGTTCCTACAACGGGAGCGCCTGCCACCGCCTGACCACGGGCGAAACATTCAGCCTGCTGCAGTGCGGTGGAGCGAGTGCCTCTGCAGATCCCGACTACACCTGGGGCCCCCTGGAAAACACGCCGGCCGACAACACCTATCCGGCCGGGACCATCGCGGTCGCGCGTTCAGGCGACAACGCCTACGGAAACGGCAAGCAGTTCTTCATTGTCTATAAAGACACAGTGATTCCGGCGGATTCCGCCGGGGGCTATACGGTGGTGGGCAGGGTGACCTCCGGACTTGAGACAGTGACCAGCATTGCTTCCGCCGGCATCACCCCCGGTTCCAACGCAACGGACGGCGCACCTGCGCAGCCCGTCACGATAGACTCGTTTTCTCTGAAGTAGGAAGCCCGGCCTTATTGGCTGCGGTGCAGCACATGAGTATTTCCCTCCAAGCGAAAGACTTTTAGCGGTGACAGACAGTCAGAAATCCGACGAAACAGCAGCTGACCTGACCGAAGCGACGGCCCCCGTTGCTGACCAGGCAGCAGCTGACCCGGCCACGGTTGAAGAAACCGTGGAACAAGAGCGCGCAGCCGAGGAACCCGTGGCTGAAGCCGACACGGCCGCACCGGCCCCGGTTGACGGGGACAATGGCGGCGGTAGCGAGGCCCCGCCTGCCGCAGCTGTTGAAGCCGAGGCCCAGGACAGCGCCGACACGCCCGCCAAGGTCGAAGCGCCCAGGGCCGCCACGGCTACGGCTACGGCTACGGCTACGGCTACGGAAGAGGAGAGCCCCGCGCAGGAGGCAGCAGCCCCGGCCGTTCCTGCACCCACGCCTGCAGCCGTTCCTGCACCCGCGCCGCGTCCCGCACCGTCACCGGCGGCTTTCGCCGCCCGGCCCAAGCCGGCAGCGGCTGCTCCGGCCGCCGCACCTGCGCCGGTTGCGTCCGCGACGTCACTTGCGGAAGCTTCCCGCTGGGGCCGCGTCGAAGGCGACGGCCACGTCTTCCTGACCGTCGACGGCGAAGAGCACCCGGTAGGCCAGTACCCCGACGTCAGCAATGACGAGGCCCTCGCCTATTTCGCCCGTAAGTATGACGACATCGTCGCCCAGATAGTGCTCCTCGAACAGCGCGTCAGCTCCAAGGCGCCGAGCACGGACATGCAGAAGACCGTCACCCACCTGCGTGAGCAGGTGGCTGAGCGGAACATGGTGGGAGACCTCCGCGCCGCCGAAGCACGCCTTGATGCCCTTTCCGGGCAGATTTCGGAGCTCGAAAAGTCTGAGAAGGCAGAGCACGACGCCGTTCGCGCCGCCGAACTCGCTGCGCGCGAGTCAATCGTGGCCGAGGCAGAGGAGATCTCCGGCCAGGATCCCGCGCAGATCCAGTGGAAGACCTCCAGCGCCCGGATGAACGAGCTGTTTGAGAGCTGGAAGACCGCCCAGAAGAGCGGGGTCCGGCTGGGACGCAGCAACGAGGACGCGTTGTGGAAGCGGTTCCGTGCCGCCCGAACTGTCTTTGACCGCCACCGCCGTGCGTACTTCTCCCAGCTGGACAGCACCAACTCCGCTGCGAAGACGGCCAAGGAGAAGCTTATTTCCGAGGCGGAAGCACTGTCTTCCTCAACGGACTGGGGTTTCGCGGCAGGTGAGTACCGGCGCCTAATGGATGAGTGGAAGGCCTCGCCGCGGGCCAGCCGCAAGGACGACGACGCCCTGTGGGCGCGTTTCCGTGCCGCCCAGGACGTGTTCTTCACGAACCGGCAGGCAGCCAACGAAGAGATCGACCAGGAATATGCTGCCAACCTCACGGTGAAGGAAGCCCTCCTGGTCGAAGCCAACGCCATCCTGCCGGTCAAGGATCTCGCGGCCGCCAAGAAGGCACTCCAGTCGGTCCGCGACCGGTGGGAAGAGGCCGGCAAGGTTCCCCGCGCCGACATGGGACGGATCGAAGCCGGACTCCGCAAGGTGGAGGACGCCGTCCGCCACGCAGAAGAGGAAAACTGGCAGCGCTCCAACCCCGAGACCAAGGCGCGCACCAACAGCGCCCTGTCACAGCTGGAGGCAGCTATCGCCGGCCTGCAGGACGATCTGGCCAAGGCTGAAAAGCTGGGCGACCAGCGGAAGATCAAGTCCGCCAAGGAAGCCCTCGAGGCACGGCAGGCCTGGCTCGACCAGATCCAGCGGTCCGCCAGCGAACTGTCCTAGAACGCCAGCCGCCACGCGGTCCAGGCCCGGCTCCGGTTATCCACATAACCGGCGCCGGGCCTGTGCGTTTAACGGGCAGGCGCGGCAGGATGGACGGATGGCCACACCGTCACCACCGCAATACCCCGAGCTGTACTCGCCGGGGCGTCCGTTCGCCTGGCCCGAGCTTCAATCGCTGGCCGCAGACGGTATTCTGACGCAGTTCCACCAGCACGGCTTCACGCTTCCGGAAGCACCCGCTTCACCCCAACTGCGGGCCAGGGCAGCAGCCAATGCAGTTCCCGCGGCCGTGAGGCAGCGGGTGGTGGCCGGGCGGATGACGGCGGCCTGGATCTACGGCTGCGCGGCGGAGCCGGACAAACTGGCGCTGCTGGTGGATGCGAAACGGCGGATTTCAGGCCTTCGGAACACCCGGGGCTGCACTCTCCACGAGGTCAGGCTCGGCCCGTTTGACGTCGTCAGCATGGGCGGACTCATGGTGTCCAGCCCGCTCCGCACCGCAGTGGACATTGCCCTGCATGTAGAGGCCCACCGCGCCTTGCCTGCCCTGACCGGTCTGCTGGCGCGGCCGGAGAAGGACGTCCGCCTCCGCCTGCTGGTTTTGGCCATCGAGGCCACCCCCCGGGTCCCGCACAAGAGGGCGGCCCTGGAGAAGCTCGCCCTGTTAGCTCCGGCGCTTATTGCCGGTGGTCCGGTAGACGTCGAAGACGCCATCGATCCGCCGGACGGCACTGAGGACGTGGTTGAGGTACTTGGGGTCCCCCATCTCAAAGGCGAACCTTGAGATGGCCACGCGGTCGCTGGAGGTGTTCACACTGGCGGCGAGGATGTTGACGTGGTTCTCTGAGAGCACGCGCGTGACGTCCGAGAGCAGGGACTTCCGGTCCAGGGCCTCCACCTGGATCTCCACCAGGAAGACACTGGACTGGGTGGGTGCCCAGTCGACGTCCACAATCCTGTCCGGCTGGTCTTTCAGGTCCGAGATGTTGGTGCAGTCTGTCCGGTGCACGGAAACGCCGGAGCCGCGCGTGACGAACCCCAGGATCGGGTCCGGCGGAACAGGCGTACAACAGCGGGCCAGCTTCACCCAGACGTCGCCGACGCCACGCACCACCACGCCGGAATCGGAGAACTTGGTCTTCGCCACATGGGTGGGAATGCTGACTTCACTGACGTCTTCGTCGGTGCTCTCGCTGCCGCCGAGGCTTTCGACGAGCTTCTCCATGACGGACTGGGCTGACGTGTGGCCGTCACCCACACCGGCGTAAAGCCCGGAGATATCGACGTACTTGAACTCGGCGGCCACCGCGGCGAGTGCCTCATGGGTCATCAGCCGCTGCAGGGGCAGGTTCTGCTTCCGCATGGCGCGGGTCAGCAGCTCTTTGCCACGGTCAATCGCTTCCTCGCGCCGTTCCTTGCTGAACCATTGACGGATCTTGTTCCGCGCGCGGGCGCTCTTGACGAAATGCTGCCAGTCCTGGCTTGGACCCGCACCTTCGGCCTTGGAGGTGAAGATCTCCACCCAGTCGCCGTGGTTGAGCTCGCTGTTGAGCGGAACCAGCTTGCCGTTGACCCGGGCTCCGATAGTCCGGTGCCCTACCTCGGTGTGCACGGCGTAGGCAAAATCCACCGGAGTTGATCCGGCCGGCAGGGCCATGACTTCGCCCTTGGGTGTGAACACAAAAACTTCGCGGGCGTTGATCTCGAACCGCAGTGAATCAAGGAACTCTCCGGGATCGGAGGTTTCCTGCTGCCAGTCCACCAGGGACCTGAGCCAGCCCATGTCGCCGTCGCGCGGACTGCCCGGGCCGACAGCCGTGCGGTTGGGCTGGTCCTTGTACTTCCAGTGCGCGGCCACACCGTACTCGGCGCGGCGGTGCATTTCGTGCGTCCTGATCTGGATTTCCACGGGTTTGCCACCCGGGCCGATCACCGTGGTGTGGAGTGACTGGTACATATTGAACTTGGGCATGGCGATGTAGTCTTTGAACCGCCCCGGCAGGGGGTTCCACCGCGAATGCATGGTGCCCAGGGCCGCGTAACAGTCGCGGACAGAGTCCACGAGCACCCTTACGCCCATAAGGTCATTGATGTCGTCGAAGTCTTTGTCCCGGACCACCATCTTCTGGTAGATCGAGTAGTAATGCTTGGGCCTGCCCGTGATGGTGGCTTTGATCTTGGCGGTACGGAGGTCTTCGGTGATCTGGTCCCGGATGACGCTGAGGCTCTTCTCCCGCTCCGGAGTGCGGTCCCCCACCATCCGCACGATTTCCTCATAGACCTTCGGGTAGAGGGCTGCGAAGGACAGGTCCTCCAGCTCCCACTTGATGGTGTTCATACCCAGGCGGTGGGCCAGGGGTGCAAAGATCTCGAGGGTCTCGCGGGCTTTCCTCGCCGATGACTCCGCGGAAACGAACCGCCAGGTCCGTGCGTTGTGGAGCCTGTCCGCGAGTTTGATCATGAGGACACGGATGTCCTTGGCCATGGCCACGACCATCTTGCGGACGGTCTCGGACTGCGCGGCTTCACCGAAGCTGACTTTGTCCAGTTTGGTCACACCGTCCACCAGCATGGCGACCTCAGGACCGAAGTCCCGCTTCAGGTCCGCCAGGGTGTAGGAGGTGTCCTCGACGGTGTCGTGGAGCAGGGCGGCAGCGAGGGTGGTGCCGCTGAGGCCCAGTTCGGCGAGGATCGTGGCGACCGCCACCGGGTGGGTGATATACGGATCACCGCTCTTGCGCTTTTGCCCGCGGTGGCAACGCTCAGCCACCTCGAAGGCACGCTGGATGAGGTCGAAGTCTTCCTTGGGATTGTTCGCCCGCACAGTGCGGAGCAAAGGCTCAAGGATGGGTGAGTAGCTGGCGGCCGTGAATCCCGTCAGCCGGGCAAGCCGGGAGCGGGTGCGTTCCCGCCGCCCGGGAAACGTGGGACGTGCGCCGGAGTTGTCCACCGGTACTACCTGTCCGGGGCGTGCGGAAGCAGCAAGCCCGGTCTGTGGCCCGTGGCCTGGATTCTCATCCCCGCCTGCCGCTGGCACCGACGCCGAACGCTCTTCCAATGAAGCACCCCTCACACCTGTTTAATTACCTCAGTCTATTCCCCCGTCAGTTCACTTCTCTAACCGGCGGCTTAAAAGGCGAAGGGCCGGCCGGCGTCGGTATTCCGACGCCGGCCAGCCCGGTAAATACGGGGGTCAGGCCCCTGCCGGGGCAGCCGAAACGTCCGTGCGGGCAGTGCCCTCGGCGCGCCGGTGCTCGACCCGTTTTGCCTGCTTCACAAGGTCAGGTTCGTTCTGCCGCAGCCACGCATACATCGGCGCCGCTACAAAGATGGTGGCAGCCGTTCCGATCAGGATTCCCACAAACAGTGCCAGGGAGAGATCCCGGAGGGTTCCCGCACCAAGCAGGCCAGCACCGATGAACAGGATGGCACCCACCGGAAGAATGGCAACCATCATGGTGTTGATGGAGCGCACCAGTGTTTGGTTCACAGCGAGGTTCACTTCCTCGGCGAAGGTGCGCCGGGTCGACGCCGACAGGTCCACCGTGTTTTCACGGATCTTGTCGAACACCACCACCGTGTCGTACAGCGAATAGCTGAGCACGGTCAGGAACCCGATGATGGCCGATGGAGTGACCTCAAAGTCGCTGAGCGCGTACACGCCGGCGGTAATGAACATCGTGACGAGCATGCCTGCAATGGCCGACAGCGACATCTTCCAGGTCCGGAAGTAGAGCGCCATGAGGACCGCCGCGAGGAGGACGAAAACCACCAGGCCGATCAGGGCCTGCTTGGTAACGTCAGCGCCCCAGGTCGGTCCTACGAACGTGGATGTCACTTCGTTGTCCGTAACGCCGTAGGCCGAGGTCAGACCCGCCTTGATCTTAAGTGTCTCGTCATCGGTGAGTTTGTCGGTCTGGATCCGCATGGTGCTGCCGGCCACGTTGGCCACGCGGGGAATGGCACCAGGCACTACATCCTGGACCGCCTTCTCCCCTGCGTTGGCATCGGTGGTCTTGACGTTGGAAACCGTGAACTCGGAACCGCCGCGGAATTCGATACCAAGGTTGAATCCGCCCTTGGCTACCGGGATGAGGATGGACAGGGCCACCGCTACCGCCGCGATAATGAACCAGATTTTCTTGGCTCCCACAAAGTTGTAGGAGCGCTTGCCGGTGTAGAGCTCGTTGCCGAAAGTGGCGAAGCTGCTGGACATTACTTGTTCTCCTTGGCTGCGCCCTTGGAGGAGCCCGTAAGCTGCTCCTGCTTTTCGGCGAGGCGGCGCTCGGCGATGGTCATCCGGCGTTCGGCCTCAGCCGCTGCGCCGGTGTTCTTGGCCCGAACCACTGCGGGCTTGGCCTCGGGTGTCCGGAGGCGCCCTGCACCGCGGTAAAGCGGGACGACGCCGAGGCGCTTGGGGTCAAGGCCGGAGAAGGGGTGGCCTTCGCCGAAGAACTTGGTCCGCGCCAGCAACTGCAGTGTCGGGTGGGTGAACATGAAGACGACGATGAGGTCGGCGATGGCGGTCAGGCCCAGGGTGAAGGCGAAGCCGCGGACGTTGCCCACGGCCACAAAGTAGAGCACCAAGGCGGCCAGCAGGTTCACGGCCTTGGAGGCCAGGACGGTGCGCTTGGCGCGCTTCCAGCCGTTTTCGACGGCGGAGACCAAACCCCGGCCCTCACGCAGTTCGTCGCGGATGCGTTCGAAGTAGACAATGAACGAGTCCGCGGTCTGGCCGATTGCCACGATGATGCCTGCAACGCCAGCCAGTGAGAGCCGGTAGTTTTCGGTCCACCCAAGGATGGCAATGGCGAGATACGTCAGTGCACCTGCCACCACCAGCGATGCGATGGTCACCAGGCCCAGGGCGCGGTATTGGAAGAGTGAATACACCACCACCAGCAGAAGGCCGATGACACCGGCCAGGAGGCCCATCCGCAGCTGCTCGCCACCCAGGGTGGCCGAGATCTGCTGTTCGCTCTGGATCTCGAAGCTGATGGGAAGTGCGCCGAACCGCAGCTGGTCGGACAGCGCCTTGGCCGTCTGCTCAGTGAAGTTACCGGTGATCTGGGGCCGGCCATCGGTGATGACTGCCAGTGACCGCGGAGCGGAGATGACCTGATCGTCCAGGACAATGGCGAACTGCGCCTTGGGATCGGTTCCGGCCTCGCCGCCTGCGGCCACGTAGAACTCATTCAGGCGCTGGGTGACGTCCTTGAACTTGGCGGTTCCTTCGTCGTCGAACTGGATGTTGACCGCCCACTGGTTCGTGACGGCGCCCTGGGAACCCTGCTGCAGCTGAAAGGAAGACGTGACGATGTTGCTGCCCTTGACCTCAACGGGACCAAGGACGTACTTCAGCGCCGGAGCGGTGGAGGTGGCAGGCTCGCATGTGACCAGCGGCTTGGCGGGGTCTGAACGTTCCTGCTTGTCCTGGGACGGGTTGTCACAGTCAAGGGTCTCGAACTGGCGGTAGAGCTCAGGCGTAATCCAGTTGGTGTCGCTGCTGTTGGCCGGTTCCGCGGTGGGCTTCGGCAGCTGGTCCTCAGGAGTGAGTGACTCAGCCGGAACGGCCGCACCCGCGCCGTTCAGGATGACGGGGCGGAAGTTCATGTCGGCGGAGGCCTGGATCAGGGCCCGTGTCTGGGTGGACGGAGTACCGGGAAGGCTGACCACAACGTTGCGGCCGGACTGTGTGCTGATTTCCGCTTCCGCAACACCGGAGCCGTCCACGCGCTGACGGATGATGGCCACGGCCTGGTTGAGCTGCTCTTCGTTGATGTCCGAACCGCCCTCGACCTTGGGCGCCAGGATCATCTGGGTGCCGCCTTCAAGGTCCAGTGCCAGCTTGGGCGCCCAGCTTGCCTGTCCGGCAACGGTGCCGCCGGCCAGGACGGCGGTCAGCACGGCGAGGATTACGCCGAGCCACACCAGGACCCGCAGGCCTGGTTTCTTAGGGCCAGTTCGTGCCATTGAAAGATCTTTCTCTTATGTACGGAAGAACCACCGCAGGGAGCTGATGCTCCCCCGGCGGCAATCCCCAAGCCGTAGACGTATTGCTAGCGCGTGCCGTACGGCGCGGACTAGATGTCCTTTTTGCCCTCGTCGTTGAGGCGCTTGAGGGTCTCGTCCGGTGTCTCTGCCGTAGCCGACGGAGTAGCTGTTGCCGCCGGGGTAGCTGTAGCCGACGGAGCGGCCGTGGCCGCGGGAGTGCCGGCATCATGGGCGGTCAGCGAGGAAGCATCATCCGGAACAACGGTGGGCTCGTCCTCGGCAACGACGGCAGGCTCCACGATCTTGGTGACGGCCTGGCGGTGAACGGTGGCCAGGTTCCCGGGAGAGAGTTCCAGGACCACCTTGTTTTCGGCGTCATCCATGGAGACGATCCGGCCGAAGAGTCCAAAGGTGGTCATGACCTCAACGCCGGGAGCGAACTGGGACTGCAGCTGTGCCTGCTGCTCCTTGGTCTTCTTGTTCCGGCGGAACATCATGAAGATAAAGACTCCGAGCATTGCGAACAAGACGATGTTCATTGGATCCACAGGGAAGATTCCGTTCTGTACTGGCGTATCGGGTGTTTGGCTGCGTCCGCTTTGTTCCACCTTGGAAGAAAATCGTGCCTGGCAGGCATCGGCTGGTCAGAGCCGCCGGCGGGAACAAAGACCCGAACGTGCCGGGTGTCATACCCAGTCTAAAGGGAAAAGCTGAAAGGACAGGCCTATTCGCTGTTCGGCGCCCATGCGGCGGCGGGCCCGCTGCTTTCCGGGTCCGCTTCGAACAGATCAAGCGGCTCCTGGGCAAAAACCCCGGCCGGGACGGCATAACCCAAATGCGTCCAGGCGGGGGCCATTGCGATGCGGCCCCGCGGCGTCCTGCCCAGGAGGCCCTCGCGTACGAGGAACGGTTCGGCCACAGTCTCCACTGTTTCGGTCTCCTCCCCCACCGCAATGGCCAGGGTTGAGAGTCCCACGGGTCCGCCGCCGAACTTGGTGATCAGCGCTTCGAGCACTGCCCGGTCCAGCCGGTCCAGGCCACGCTTGTCCACTTCATACATATCCAGGGCCGCGGAAGCCGTGCGGGCGTCAATCTGTTCGATCCCATGCACCAGGGCCCAGTCACGGACACGCCGGAGGAGCCGGTTGGCGATACGGGGCGTACCGCGCGAACGGCCGGCGATTTCGCTGAAGCCCGCAGAGTTCACTTTGAGGTCCAGCAGCCCGGCGGACCGGCGAAGAACGAGCTCAAGCTCGGCAACGCTGTAGAACTCCAGATGCCCCGTGAACCCGAACCTGTCCCGCAACGGCCCCGGCAGCAGCCCGGCACGGGTGGTGGCACCCACCAAGGTGAAAGGCGGGAGCTCCAGCGGGATGGCGGTGGCACCGGCCCCCTTGCCCACCACAATGTCCACCCGGAAGTCTTCCATGGCCATGTAGAGCATTTCCTCGGCAGGGCGTGACATCCGGTGGATTTCGTCGAGGAACAGGACCTCGCCCTCCGACAGTGAGGACAGGATGGCGGCGAGGTCGCCGGCATGCTGGATGGCAGGGCCGCTGCTGATCCGCAAAGGGGCGTTCATTTCCGACGCCACAATCATGGCCAGGGTGGTCTTGCCCAGGCCGGGCGGACCCGAGAAGAGCACGTGGTCAGCGCTGCGGCCGCGCATCCGCGATGCCTGAAGGACCAGCGAAAGCTGCTTCCGGACCCGGTGCTGGCCTACAAAATCGTCAAGGTTCTTGGGCCGGAGGGCGGCTTCAATGGCGCGGTCTTCGGGTTCCTCCACCGCCGCAACGACGGACGGCTCAGCCACGGCTGCCTACCCGGTTCCCGGCCCGCGCGCCGTCCTGGCCCAGCCAGCGGAGGGTTGTCCGCAGGATTTCAGCGACGTTGCCGCGGAAGGAAACCTCAGGATCGTCCGCCAGGGCTTTGTCGATACTGGCGGTTGCATCCTTCTCGGACCAGCCAAGGCTGGTCATGGCCGCCACTACCTGCGGCTTCCAGGCAGCCTCGGCCGGGGTGGCCGGAGTGGCAGCGCCGGCGGTGCCGTGCGGCACCAGCTTGCCGGCAAGTTCCAGCACAATCCTGGCGCCCACCTTGGGTCCTATGCCGGGAACTTTGGTGAACGTCTTGCTGTCACCGGTGTGCGCGGCCACCCTGATGGCCTCCGGCTCGTGGACGGCCAGCACCGCGAGGGCAAGGCGGGGACCTACGCCGCTCACACTGAGCAGGACATCGAAGACTTCACGTTCGTCGTCGGACGAGAAGCCAAACAGGGTGAGGGAATCCTCGCGGACGATCAGCGACGTGAAGAGTTTGCCCTCCTCGCCGGTGCGGAGTTTGCTCAGGGTCTGGGGGGTGGCGTTGACGCTCATGCCGGCGCCGTTGAGGTCGATGACTGCGGTGGAAAGACCTACGTGGGCTACGGTTCCGCGAAGGAAACTGATCAAGGCCGGGCTCCTGTATAAACTGCCGGCACAGCCGACTATCCGAACATATCTACGAATACCCTAGCAAGGGGGCGCGGAATTCACCGCGAGCGGCGCGCTTTGGCCTCGGCGTCAGCCCACGCCCGCTGGGCAGGCGTGAGCGAAAGGCTGCCGGGACCCGTCGTGGCAACGGACGCCCCACTGCCGGCACGCCAGGCGTGGGTAATGGCCAGGGCCAGGGCATCCGCAGCATCTGCGGGGCGCGGCGGGGCATCCAGCCTGAGGATCTTGGTGACCAGCTTGGTCACGGCGTCCTTGTTCGAGGTGCCGCTGCCGGTGACAGCGGCCTTAACCTCCGACGGCGTGTGCAGCGCCACCGGGATTCCGCGCCGGGCAGCCGCCGCGATCACCACTCCGGACGCCTGCGCCACGCCCATGACGGTGCTGACATTCAGTTGCGAGAAGACGCGCTCGACGGCGAGGACGTGGGGCTCGTGGCGGTCCAGCCACTCGTCGATGGCCAGGGCGATCACCAGCAGCCGCTGGTCCAGGGAGTCCTCCGGGGAGGTTCCCACTACCCCGAACGCCACCATCGTGGCCCGCCGGTTCCGTTCGACGTCGACCACTCCGATGCCGCAGCGGGTAAGTCCCGGGTCAACCCCGAGTACGCGCAGCGTCACCGGCAGTCAACAGCCCTAAGCCGCAAAGCGGAAGGTCATTCGGATTCTTCCAGGGCGGCCTGGACTTCATCACTGAGGTCTGCGTTGCTGTAGACGTTCTGGACGTCGTCGAGCTCTTCGAGTGCGTCCACGAGCTTCATGAACTTCCTGGCTGCTTCAAGGTCGAGCGGAACCTGCATCGACGGAACGAATTCGGCTTCGTCAGTGTCGTACTCGATCCCGGCTTCTTTGAGTGCATCGCGGACGGCCTGGAGGTCCGTGGGCTCCGAGTGGATTTCGAAGGTGTCGCCGTTGTCCTTGACTTCTTCGGCACCGGCATCCAGGACGGCCATCAGGACGTCGTCCTCGGTCAGGTCCTTCTTGGGCAGGGACACCACGCCCTTGCGGCTGAACAAATAGCTCACGGAACCGGGATCGGCGATGGTGCCGCCGTTGCGGGAAATGGCGAGGCGGACTTCGGAGGCCGCACGGTTTTTGTTATCCGTCAGGCACTCGATCAGCAGCGCGGAACCCTGCGGGCCGCGGCATTCGTACATGATCTCGGTGTAGTCAACCACTTCACCGGTCAGGCCGGCACCGCGCTTGATGGCGCGGTCGATGTTGTCTGCCGGGACGGAGGTCTTCTTGGCCTTGGTCACTGCCAGTTCCAGGCCGGGGTTGCCCTGGAGGTCCGGGCCGCCCATCCGTGCGGCGACTTCGATGTTCTTGATCAGCTTGGCGAACGACTTGGCGCGGCGGCTATCGAGGATGGCCTTTTTGTGCTTGGTCGTTGCCCATTTGGAGTGGCCTGACATGCTTTACGCTTCTCCTCTGATCATGCGGATAAAAAGTTCATGTACGCGTTTCTCCCCAGTCACTTCCGGGTGGAAGGAGGTGGCCAGCAGGTGGCCCGAACGCACTGCAACAATTCTAGCCGTCCCCGGCAGGCTTGCCGCGTGGGACGCGTGGACTGGATCCGCCGGTTCCACCTGGGCCAGGATCTCGACGTCGGGGCCCACCCGCTCCACCCAGGGGCCCCGGATGAACACGGCATGGACGGGGGCCACGCCGGAAGCGGTTGCGCTGAAGTCGAGGCCTTTGAAGTCCAGGTCCGTTTCGAAGGATTCGCGTTGCCGTCCGAACGCGTTGCGCCGCACCGTGATGTCCAGGCCGCCGAAGGTCTGCTGCGGTTTGCCGGAGAGGTCCGTGGCCGGGTCAGCGATCTGGTCTGCGAGGAGGATCATTCCGGCGCAGGAGCCATAGGTGGGGAGGCCACCGCGGATGCTCTCGGTCAGCGGTTTCGCAAGGTCAAAGGCGCGGGCCAGCTTGTCGATGGCAGTGGACTCGCCGCCCGGAATGATCAGTCCGTCGAGGCCGGCCAGTTCCGCGGGCCTGCGTATTCCGACGCCGGCGGCTCCGGCTGCTTCCACGGCCCGGAGGTGCTCGCGGAAGTCGCCCTGGAGCGCCAGGACGCCGATCCGCAGGCCTGCGCCCACGCGTGCGGAAGCGGCGGAGAGGGGGTTTGTCATCCATTCAGCATAATGGCCGGACAGCCCGCGCCTGGCCGTGGACTGCCATCCCCGTCAGGGTTCCATGCCGTTGCTGGGATATATTACAGAGCATGCTTTACATCAGTGTTCCGCTCGGCAAGCTGGTCCGCCGGGTGTCCCGGCTCAGGGGTGGCGGGTCCGCCCTGCCTGGTCTGGTGGTGGAAAAAATCGATCCCGGCTTCATGAAGCGGACACTCTCCACCCTCCCCCACGGTGTTGCCGTGGTCAGCGGAACCAACGGAAAAACCACTACCACCAAGATGGTGGTTGAGCTCCTGGAGAGCCAGGGCCTGAAGGTTTTCACCAACCGCACCGGCAGCAATTTCACCCGTGGCGTGGCAGCTGCACTGCTGGGCGAGGTGGACTGGCGCGGCCGCCTGCAGGCAGACGTTGCCGTCCTGGAGCTCGACGAAGCCCATGCCGTGCACTTCGTCAACAGTGTCCCGCCCCGGTACTGCCTCCTGCTCAACGTCCTGCGGGACCAGCTGGACCGTTTCGGCGAGATCGACAAGACGGCCCAGCTCCTCCAGCATGTTGCCGGCAAGACCATCGGGACGGTGGTGCTGAACCGGGAAGACCCACGGGTGGCACGCATTGCGGAGACCCTGACCGGGCAGCAGGTCCAGTACTTCGGACTCGACGATTCCCTGTTAAGCACGTTCCCCAACGACGACGATATGCGGGCAGCGCCGGGGAGTCCCCTCCCCGCAGCCCTCCCGAAAAAGCCGCACGCCGACGTCGTACTCCGCAAGGTAGGGCCGGACACCGCTGATTTTGAGTACGACGGCGTTACGGTCACCACCGCGATGAAGCTCCGCGGGGTCTACAACATCTTTAATGCCGCTGCCGCCCTTGCCCTCGCCCGCAGCATCTGCGGTTCCGGTGCCGCGACTGCCGACCACAGCACCCTGCTCACGGCACTGTCGCAGGTTGAACCCGCCTTCGGCCGGGGCGAGAGCCTGGTGGTGGACGGCCAGCCCCTGGACCTGGTGCTGGTCAAGAACCCCAGCGGCTTCCGGCTGGGACTCAAGTCCTTTGCCGCCGGCGGCTACGCCACCATGATCGCCATCAATGACAACTACGCTGACGGCCGGGACATGTCCTGGCTGTGGGATGTGGAATTTGATTCGCTCCGCGACGGCGGCGTGGACCAGCTGACAGGGTCGCGCGCATATGACATGGCGCTGCGGCTGCAGTACGACAACGTGGCAATCGGCGCCGTCGAACCGGACATAGCCCCCGCCCTGGCCGCCTTCATCCGCGAGGCCAAAGGCAAGCCGAAGCGGGTTTTCTGCACGTACACAGCCATGCTGGCCATCCGCCGCGAGCTGTCCAAAATCACCACAGTCGAGGTGGTCTCATGACCGAGGAATCACCGGTCTCCCGGACCGGCAAGGGCAACAGCAAGGGCACCATCCGGATCCTGCAGCTCTATCCGCGGGACATGAACATCTACGGCGACTGGGGCAACGCCCTGGTGCTGAAGCGGCGCGTCCAGTGGCACGGCTACACGCCTGAACTGCTGGAGTACAACCCGGGCGACGACTTCCCGGCGGACGTTGACATTATCGTCGGCGGCGGCGGCCAGGACAGCGGCCAGCTGATCATCCAGGAGGATCTTCAGCTCCGGGCCGGCACCCTGACGGAACTGGCTGAGGATGGCGCTCCCATGCTGGTCATCTGCGGCCTGTACCAGCTGTTCGGTCGCTTCTTCAAGACACGCCTCGGGACGGTCATTCCGGGCATCGGCATCCTCGATGTCGAGACCCAGGGCACTGACGAACGCCTGATCGGGAACGTCAAGGTTTCGACGCCGGAATTCGGCGAAGTGCTGGGGTACGAGAACCACAGCGGGCAGACGACGCTCGGAAGCGGTGTCCGGCCGCTGGGTACCGTGGCCAAGGGAACAGGCAACAACAGCAGGGACGGCCGGGAAGGGGCCCGCTACAAGAACGTGGTGGCCAGCTACCTGCACGGATCATTGCTGCCGAAGAACCCTGCCATCGCAGACTTCCTCATCAGGACTGCCGCGGAACGAAAGTTCGGAACCTTTGACCCTGGCACGCCGGACGACCGCTACGCCCTCCTGGCCCGCGAACACGCCGCCCGCCGCCCACGCTGAACCCGCTGCTCAGGGTTCCCTGGTGATCAGGAGCTCATGCGCTCCGGCCGCCGCGGCGCCCATCGATTCCACCACCGTGGCGGTCCGCGCACGCGTCGCGGCGTCAGCCTCGGGGGTGGCGCAAACACCCTGGGGAGCATCGGAGGCCACGGAGCACCAGCGGTACGGATCGCGGACGATCACCGAGGGTGCCCAGGCCAGGTCCGACGCCGCCCACTTGCCGGCGGCGTCCTGGCTGAACTGTGCCCTTACCAGCAGTCCTTCGTTGTTGACCACGTACCACGGTGACAGCTCGGTGACCCCGTTGCCCAGCCCGTACACGATCCAGGTGCCCTTGTAGTTTTCGATGGGCAGCACGGAGTGGGTGTGGTGGCCGTAGACCATGGTGAACTGGCCGCTGTCCACCAGTGCGTGGGCTACCTCCACCTGCTGGACGTTGGCTTCGCTCACGTACTCCTCCCCTGCGTGCATGGCGGCCAGTACGATGTCAGCTCCCAGCGCCCTTGCCTTCACGGCCTTGGCAATCATGGCGGGCGCGTCCAGCAGGTCCACCTGCCACCCGTATTCGGGCCACAGTCCGTTCAGGCCGTAGGTTCCGCTGATGATGGCTATCCTGGCGGCCTCCGTCTGAAGGATCAGGATGCCCTGCGACTCCAGTTCGGTCCGGTAGGAACCGGTGTGTTTGAGGCCGGCCGCATCCAGGGCATCAAGGGTGCGCAGGACACCGTCTGTGCTGCGGTCGATCGTGTGGTTGCTGGCGGTGGTGCAGGCATGGTAGCCGACCCCCTTGGCCGCCGTAATGATCTGCGGTGGAACGTTGAAGGACGGATAGGCGGAGAAGGGCCCCTCCGGCCCCGCCACCGGAGTCTCCTGGTGGCAGATGGCCAGGTCGCTGTGCTGGATGTACCGGCGCTGGCCTTCCAGCAGCGGCCCAAAGTCCAGCCCGGATTTCCCTGCCGCGGCGGCGTCATCATGGGCCTGCTGCCAGAGCTGGGCGTGGACCAGCATGTCACCGGTGACCAGCACGGAGGTGCAGCGCAGCGTGGGGCAGGCCGGACCCGCTCCCGGCGTCGGGGCGGGTGTTGGTGTGGGCACAACCGCCGGTGACGCGCCCGGCCGCCCCCCGGCGGACTCCCCGGCCGTCGCTCCGGAGGGTGTGCTCCCGTTCTGCTCGGCCACGAGGCCGCAGCCAGCGAGTACCGCCGCGAGCATCCCGGCGAGAGTGATTGCCGGCAGTGCAGCCCTGATCCGACGCGCAGCACCGCCTCCTTTGTTCCCCATACGCGCCATTGTAGGTTCGGTGACCGCGCCGGGCGCGGATCTCCGGGCGTTGAGAAGCCTGCGCCGGTATGAAAGGTTTGGCTGATGACGAATCCGCTCCTTAGCCCCAGCCCGCTGCCCTACGGGCTTCCGCCATTTGCCCAGCTCAGCCCCTCCCACTACGCCGAGGCCGTGGACGCGGGCCTGGCTGAACATCTGGCTGAAATCCAGGCCATCGTGGCCAGCGCGGCGCCGGCCAACTTCGCCAACACTGCCGTGGCCATGGAACGGGCAGGCCAACTGCTTCAGCGGGCCGCGGCGTCCTTTTTCACCTTGGTTTCGGCCGATGCGACCGACGAGATCCGCGATCTGGAAACCGAACTCTCGCCCAGGTTCGCCGCCCACCAGGACGATATCTTCCTCAACCGCGCCCTGTTCGACCGGTTTGCGGCGATAGATACTTCCGGTCTTGATCCCGAGTCCGTCCGGCTGGTGGAGGAGTACCTGAAGGAATTCCGCCAGTCCGGGATCCAGCTCGATCCGGCAGGCCAGGAACATTTGAAGGAAATCAACGCCGAACTCTCCAGGCTCGGCACGGAGTTTGGCCAGCGGGTCAAGGAGGGCATGAAGTCGGCGGCCCTGCTGCTGGACAGCGCGGAGGAACTGACGGGGCTGCCGGCGGATGACGTCGCCAGCGCCGCCGAGGCGGCCCGTGCCGCCGGCCACGACGGCAAATACCTTCTGACGCTGATCCAGCCGAGCAACCAGCCCGCCATGGCTGCCCTCGAAAACCGGGACGTCCGCCGTCGGCTGTTTGAGGCCTCCATCAGCCGTGGCAGCGACGGCGGCAGCCTGGATGTCCTGGATCTGGCACGGTCCATGGCCCGCCTGCGGGCCGAGAAGGCCGGGCTGCTGGGGTTCGCGAACTATGCGGAACTCGTGGTGGACCGGCAGACCGCCCCCGATTTCGGGGCTGTTCAGGCCATGCTCAACAGGTTGGCGCCGGCCGCGGTCCGCAATGCCGACGCCGAAGCTGCTGCCCTGGCCCACAGCGCAGGCCACCCTCTTGAAGCATGGGACTGGGCCTTTTACTCAGCCAAGGTCCGGCGCGAAAAATACGCTGTGGACGAGCAGTCCCTCCGGCCCTATTTCGAGCTGGACCGTGTCCTGCAGGATGGCGTCTTCTTCGCCGCCACTTCCCTGTACGGCATCACTTTCCACGAACGCCGGGACCTTGCCGGTTACCACTCCGATGTCCGTGTCTGGGAGGTCCGGGACCAGGACGGGAGCGGGTTGGGGCTGTTCCTTGGCGACTACTACACCCGGGAATCCAAACGCGGCGGGGCCTGGATGAACTCGCTGGTGGAACAGTCGGACCTGCTCGGCACCCTGCCTGTGGTGATCAACAACCTCAACATCTCCAAGCCTCCAGCGGGCGAGCCCACGCTTCTGACCCTGGACGAACTGCGCACCACCTTCCACGAGTTCGGGCACGCCCTGCACGGCCTGTTTTCGAAGGTGACCTACCCCCGGTTCGCGGGGACTGCAGTCCCCCGCGACTTCGTGGAGTACCCCTCGCAGGTCAACGAGATGTGGATCCTTTGGCCGGAGGTGCTGGCCAACTACGCACGGCACCACGTCACCGGCGAACCGCTGCCGCGGGAAGTTGTGGCCAGGCTGGATGACGCACGGCTCTGGGGCGAAGGCTTCGGGACCACCGAGTATCTCGGGGCAGCACTGCTGGACCTGGCCTGGCACACGCTGGACGTCGCGGCTGTCCCGGATGATGCCCTCGCCTTCGAGGCGAAGGCGCTGGCAGCCGCCGGAGTGGCGCATGCGCTCATCCCGCCCCGGTACCGCACCGGCTATTTCCAGCACATCTTCGCCGGGGACGGTTACGCAGCCGGCTACTACTCCTATATCTGGAGCGAGGTGCTGGACGCGGAAACCGTGGACTGGTTCACCGAACAGGGCGGCATGACACGTGCCAACGGACAGCGCTTCCGCCGGGAACTGCTCGCGCGCGGGAACAGCCGGGATCCGTTGGAATCCTTCCGCGCCCTCCGGGGACGCGACGCGAAGCTCGAGCCGCTGCTGAAACGCCGCGGCCTCGACTGAAGACCTCAACCAGCGAACGACGCCGGCCCGCCACCTGGAGAGGTGACGGGCCGGCGTCGTACTGCTTTTGCCGCTGTTACCAGCCGCGTTCGGCGAGGCGGTGGGGCTGCGGGATTTCGTCCACGTTGATGCCCACCATGGCTTCGCCCAGACCGCGGGAGGCCTTGGCGATGACGTCGGGGTCATCGAAGAACGTGGTGGCCTTCACGACGGCGGCGGCACGCTGGGCCGGGTTGCCGGACTTGAAGATGCCGGAGCCGACGAACACGCCGTCGGCGCCAAGCTGCATCATCATCGCGGCATCCGCCGGGGTGGCGATGCCGCCGGCGGTGAACAGCACCACGGGAAGCTTGCCGGTGGAGGCGATTTCCTTGACCAGTTCGTACGGGGCCTGCAGTTCCTTGGCGGCGACGTAGAGCTCGTCCTCGGGCAGGGCCGCGAGCTTGGCGATCTCGGCGCGGATCTTGCGCATGTGCCCGGTGGCGTTGGAGACGTCGCCGGTACCGGCTTCGCCCTTGGACCGGATCATCGCCGCACCCTCGTTGATGCGGCGCAGTGCCTCACCCAGGTTGGTGGCCCCACAGACGAAGGGAACGGTGAACTTCCACTTGTCGATGTGGTTGACGTAGTCGGCCGGGGTCAGGACCTCGGACTCGTCAATGTAGTCCACGCCGAGGGACTGCAGGATCTGCGCCTCGACGAAGTGGCCGATCCTGGCCTTGGCCATCACCGGTACGGAGACGGCGTCGATGATCTTGTCAATCATGTCCGGATCGGACATGCGGGACACGCCGCCCTGGGCACGGATATCGGCCGGAACGCGCTCCAGCGCCATGACTGCCACGGCACCGGCGTCTTCGGCGATGCGGGCCTGTTCGACGTTGACGACGTCCATGATGACGCCGCCCTTGAGCATCTCAGCCATGCCGCGCTTAACGCGGTTGCTGCCCGTGACGCTGTTCGCGGACGAACCGGCTTCGCTGCTTACATCAGGTGTAGACACAAAAACCCCTATGGGTAGATAGATGACCTTCGCCGGGCGTGGAGTGGCACGGGGGTGCCGAAATTCACACACACGGATTGCCGGATCCAGTGACCGGGCTGTCCTAATACTAGTCCCACCGCGGCCAGCGGGCTTAATCAGTGTTAATCAGTGGCGGTGGTCTCGGCCAGGGCCTGGCGACGGACAGAGACGATGCGCTGGATCACCGTGACCAGGCTCGCCAGGGCCAGCAGCCCGAGAGTCACCAGCAGGACAACAGAAGGCAACCCCAAGCCGGTGAACCCGGTTACCACGAGGACAGACACCAGGCGTTCGGCGCGTTCAGCGATGCCCACGTTGGCGGTGAAACCGAGGGACTCGGCTTTGGCCCTGGCGTAGGAAACCACCATGCCCAGGACGAGGCAAAGCGTGGCGGCGACGGCGACGGCGTAGTCTGCGCCGCCGGTGAAGAACCAGATGGCTACACCGGCGAAGAGCGCACCGTCGGCGATCCTGTCCAGGGTGGAGTCCAGGAAGTTTCCCCAGCGGCCGCCGGTATCCCGCATCCTGGCCATGATCCCGTCCAGCACATCGGAAAAGATGAACGCCGTAATGAACAGGGTTCCCCACCAGAGCTGGCCGAGGGGGTAAAAGACCAGGGCGCCAACCACCACACCGGCAGTCCCGATGACCGTCACAGCATCAGGGGAAATACCGATTTTCAGGAGCCAGCGGGCAAGCGGGGTGAACAGCGCGGTGAAAAAACCGCGCGCATGCCTATTCAGCATCCGTCTCCCCGGGCCACGCCTCGGCAACCTGCAGACGGACTTCGTCCAGGGTCTGCGTGATGGCCTTGGTCTGGGCAATGATGGGAAAAAAGTTGCCGTCGCCGCCCCACCGCGGAACGATGTGCTGGTGCAGGTGGGCTGCGATGCCTGCCCCGCCCACAACGCCCTGGTTCATGCCGAGGTTGAACCCGCCCGGGTTGGCCACCTTACGCAGGACGCGCATGGCCGTCTGGGTGATCTCCGCGAACTCCGCGGTTTCCTCCAGCGTCAGGTCGGTGTAGTCCGGGACGTGCCGGTACGGGCAGACCAGGAGGTGGCCGGGGTTGTACGGAAAGAGGTTGAGCACCACGTAGCAGGTCTTGCCCCGGTGGACGATCAGCGATTCTTCGTCGCTCCGCCCGGGGCCGATGCAGAACGGGCAGTCATTCTCGTTTTTGAACTGGTGCTGGCCGCCTTTGATGTAGGCCATGCGGTGGGGAGTCCACAGGCGCTGGAAAGCATCCGGCACGCCCGCGAGATCAAAATCATCGGTTACGCCGGCATCGCCCGGATATCCAGCGCCTGTGTTCTCTTGCACCGTGTTCTGTCCGTTTCCGCTAGCTGGTCCGGTTGCGGACGGCTTCTGTGATCCGCTTGACTGCCTCGGCAACCGGCACGCCGTTGTCCTGGCTGCCGTCACGGAACCGGAAGGACACCGCTCCGGCCTCGGCGTCGTCGCCGCCGGCGATCAGGACAAACGGGATCTTGTCCTTGCTGGCGGTGCGGATCTTCTTGGGGAACCTGTCGGAGGACGTGTCCACCTCGGCACGGATGCCGGCAGCCTTGAGCTGGTCAACGACGTCGAACATGTAGTCGTTAAAGGTCTCGGCTACCGGGATGCCCACCACCTGGACGGGTGACAGCCACGCGGGGAAAGCTCCGGCGTAGTGCTCGGTGAGGACACCCATGAACCGCTCGATCGAGCCGAAGAGTGCGCGGTGGATCATCACGGGGCGCTGCCGCGTGCCGTCGGCGGCCTGGAATTCAAGTTCGAACCGTTCAGGCAGGTTGAAGTCCAGCTGGATGGTGGACATCTGCCAGGTCCGGCCCAGGGCGTCCTTGGCCTGCACGGAGATCTTGGGGCCATAGAACGCGGCCCCACCCGGATCCGGCACCAGGTCAAGCCCGGATTCCTCCGCAACCTCGGCAAGGGTCTTGGTGGCTTCTTCCCAGGCGGCGTCGTCGCCGACGTACTTCTCCGGGTCCTTGGTGGAAAGCTCCAGGTAGAAGTCGTTCAGGCCGTAGTCCTTGAGCAGATCCAGGACGAAGTTCAGGGTCTTGGTGAGTTCGTCCTTCATCTGCTCGCGGGTGCAGTAGATGTGGGCGTCGTCCTGGGTCATCCCCCGGACCCGGGTCAGGCCATGGACCACGCCGGACTTCTCGTAGCGGTACACCGCACCGAATTCGAAGAGCCGCAAGGGCAGTTCGCGGTAGGAACGTCCGCGGGAACGGAAGATGAGGTTGTGCATGGGGCAGTTCATCGGCTTCAGGTAGTAATCCTGACCGGGTTTGCGTACGGTGCCGTCCTCGTTGAGTTCGGCATCCACGTGCATCGCCGGGAACATGCCTTCCTTGTACCAGTCAAGGTGGCCCGAGACCTCGTACAGGTGGCCCTTGGTGATGTGCGGGGTGTAGACGAACTCATAGCCGGCCTCGACGTGGCGCTGGCGGGAGTAGTCCTCCATCTCCTTGCGGATGATGCCGCCCTTGGGGTGGAAGACCGGGAGGCCGGAGCCCAGTTCATCGGGGAACGAGAACAGGTCCAGCTCAACACCGAGCTTGCGGTGGTCGCGGCGTTCGGCCTCGGCGATCCGTTCCTGGTAAGCCTTCAGCTCGTCCTTGCTGGGCCAGGCGGTGCCGTAGATCCGCTGCAGCTGCTGGTTCTTCTGGTTGCCCAGCCAGTAGGCGGAGGAGGAGCGGGTCAGCGCGAAGGCGTTGGAGATGAGCTTGGTGTTGGGCAGGTGCGGTCCGCGGCAGAGGTCGCACCAGACGCTGTCACCGCTCTTCCGGTCCACATTGTCGTAGATGGTGATGTCGCCGGCGCCGACCTCGACGTTGACGCCTTCGCCCGCTTCAGCGGCCTCGTTTTTCTTGCCCAGGAGTTCGAGCTTGTAGGGCTCGTCCTTCATGGCCTCACGGGCCCCGTCCTCGCTGACAACACGGCGGACGAATTTCTGGTTCTGGTTGATGATCTTGAGCATCATCTTCTCGAGGGTCTTGAGGTCCTCGGGAGTAAAGGGCTCGGCGACATCGAAGTCGAAGTAGAAACCGTCCGTAATGTAGGGGCCGATTCCCAGCTTGGCGTCCGGGCGGAGTTGCTGTACCGCCTGGGCCATGACGTGGGCGGTGGAGTGGCGCAGGACGTTGAGGCCATCGGGCGAACCGATGGTGACGGCCTGGATTTCGGCGCCCTCGGGCAGTTCCTGGTCCAGGTCCTTCAGCTCGCCGTTAACGCGGGCCACAACAACATCGCGGCGCTCAAAGAAGAGTTCCGCACCGGTTGTCCCGGTAGTCACCTTGGTCTCTTCGCCATCGACGATGAGGGTGATCTGCTGGGCATCTGACACGGGTGTCTCCTATTCAAAGTTTTAGGCTTCATAGCTTGCGGCATACGGGGACCACAGCCAGCCATCGTCAATGCTATCGGTTCCGCGGGAGGCCGACCAACGGGACCCCGGGCCCTCAGCCGCCCATCCCGGTGATAGCCAGGCTCCGGCTGATCCCATCCAGCGGGTGGGGGACATCGGAGGTCCGGGGCTGGGACGCGGGAAACGGCAGGGTTTCCACGCGGCTCAGGTCCCATGCCATGTTGGCGCTGAGGCTGATTCCCCGCGGCCCTGTACGCCTGGTGGTGCCGCGGATGAGCAGCAGCCTGGTGCCGAACAACAGGAGCCCGGCCTGTTCCTGTGCTTCATGGAAGAACACGGAATCGATACAGCCGGTGCCGTCATCGATGCTGATGAAAACCACCCTGCGCCCGCCACGCATGGGCGGGGTCTGGGTGGCGATGCGCACCCCGGCCACCAGCACCTCGGTGCCGTTGCGCAGCCCCAGGAGCTTGTCAGCGGTGGTAACGCCGAGCCTGTCCAGCATGGGCCGGTGGCTGTCCATCAGGTGCCCGCTGACATCAATGGCCATCAGGTCCAGCTCTGCCCGGACGTTTTCCACCAGGGTAGGCGCAGGCAGTCCAGGCTTGACGTTCCGCAGTTCCACGTCCCCCAGCGGCAGGGACAGCTGGCCTTCCATGACCTCGCGGCCTTTCCTGGTTCCTCCTGCGGATTGCAGCTTCTGAAGATGCTGGACGAGGTCTGCGCGGTTTGCTGCACCGCCTGACTCCCGGTGCAGTGAATCAAAGGCACCCAGCCGGGCGAGCCTGTTGATGCTTGGCTTGCTCAGCCTGGACCGCGCCCGCAGGTCAGCCAGGGAGTCGTAAGGCTGACCGGCAACAATCCGTTGGAGCTCGGTACCTGACAGGCCGTAAATACCGTTGAGGCTCAGCCTGATCCCCAGCTTTCCGCTGTCCGGCCCGTCGGCGACCCGCTCAACCCTGTACTCGGCGCCGCTGCGGTTGATGTCCAGCGGCAGGATGGGGATGCCCAGCCTGCGGGCCTCGGCCACCAGCAGACGTTTGGGATACATGCCGGGATCGTGTTCCCACAGCCCGGCAAGGAAGGCCTCGGGATGGTGGGTCTTGAGCCATGCTGACTGGTAGGTGGGTACGGCGAAAGCGGCGCCGTGGGCCTTGCAGAAGCCAAAGCTTCCGAATGCCTTCAGGGTGCCCCAGACCTTATCCACCACCTCTGGGGAATAGCCTTTTGCCCGGGCCTCCCTGCGGAAGAACTCTTCAACCTTCAGTTCGAGGACTTCGTTGCCGAGCGCCCGGCGGAACTCATCAGCCCGGGCCAGCCCGCAGCCGGTCATGACATCGAATGTTTTGAGGATCTGTTCATGGAAGACGGTGACTCCATGGGTTTCCTGCAGCACCGGTTTCAGGTCAGGGTGCGGATAGACCTCCGGCGCGAAGCCGTGCCGGTGTTCCAGGAAAGGCCGGACCATGTCGGACTTCATCGGGCCGGGCCGGAACAGCGAAATGTCGATGATGAGGTCATTGAACTCACGCGGCGCCATCTTGCCGATCAGTTCACGCTGGCCGGGTGATTCGATCTGGAAACAGCCCAGGGTGTGGGTGCTGCGGATCAGATCGTAGGTGGGTTCATCGTCCAGCGGCACAGCATTGAGGTCGATCATGCCGTTCTCGGCGATGTAATCCGGCCCGGTTCCGTCCGGGCCCCTGGGATGGCTCCCGGCCGCAACCACCTCGGCCTTGGAAGGATGGATCCGGATCACTTCCCGGACGGCAAAGGCCATGGCGCTTTGCATCCTCACTCCCAGGACATCGAGTTTGAGCATGCCCATGGGATCCATATCGTGTTTGTCGAACTGGCTCATGGGCAGCCCCAGTCCGCTGGGCTGGACAGGGGTGCGGTCCAGGAGCGTCGCATCTCCCAGGATCACCCCGCAGGGGTGCATGGAAATATGGCGGGGCAGCCGGTCCAGCCGTTCAGTCAGGTCCACCAGCAGATCAAGCTGCTGGTTTTCGGTAAAATCCCGCTGCTCTACCCTGCCGGCGAACTCCCGGAGCTCAGGCTTCTCCGCCAGGGCTTCGCGGAACTTCCGGGCTGAAAACCGCCACAGCTGCTTTGCGATCTCGCCGACATCGCCCTCGTCCATGCCCAACGCCATCCCGGCGTCACGCACCGCACCGCGGGCGCGATACCCGTTCTGCATGCTCATCAGGGTGACACGCTCGGCGCCGAACCGGTCAAAAATCCTGCGGTAGACGTTGTGCCGCTCAGCGCTTTCGACATCGATATCAATGTCCGGCAAGGTGGCCCGGTCCCGTGACAGGAACCTCTCAAAGATCAGATCGTGCTGCAGGGGGTTAACGTGGCTGACCTCGATCAGGTAATTGACCAGGCTGGAGGCACCTGACCCCCGGGCGGCAGCCCTGACCCCCATGTCCTGGATCATCCGGGAGACTTCGGCCACGGTGAGGAAGTAGGAGGAGAACCCGAGGTTCAGGATGATGCCGAGCTCATGGTCCAGGCGTTGGCGCATTTCCTGCAAGGCAGAGCCGGTGATACCGGGGAAGCGCCGGCCGATTCCTGCTTCGCAACGCTGCACCAGTTCCAGGTGCGGGTCCTGGCTTATTCCAATGACGGACGCTTCGGGGACCACCGGCTGCTTCCATCCCATGTCCGTTACCGGATCCATCCGGCAGAAATCGGCGAGCGCCTCAGTCTGGGCCATCAGCTGTTTGAGGTCAGCTGTGCCATACCCGGCGGCATGGATGATTTCCTTGCCCAGCTGAAGCATCTGCCCTGCCGATTTCAGCCAGCCCTGCCCATTGGGCTGAAGGAGCGGTTCTGCCGCAAGTTCCGGCAGGGACTTGAGTGTCCGGGCTGAATCGAGCACGTCCGCTGTGGCTGCGCCGTCCTCGGCGCAGTAACGCACTGCATTGGTCAGCACAGCAGGGACGTGGTGTTCTTCCGCAAGTTTAAGCATGCGCACTGCATGGGAGGTGCTCAGGGGCGCTCCGGGGGCACTGAGCTGGGAGACGACCTCGGCTACCAGGGTTCCGGCAGGCATGGCCTCGACCCACCGCTTGAAAAGGGTGCGGGGCAGCAGGTACCTCCTGCCGCCCATGGCCCGGCCGACGTCGGAATCCGGGCCGATCAGGACGGTCAGCACCGGCTTCAGGGTTTTCGGGTCAAGCGTGCGTGAGGCGAGTTCAGCGCGGGTGACGGCCACCGGCACAGCTCCCCCGGCTTTGCCTGAGGTACGGGCATGGGCATCTGAGACTAACCGGCACAGCGCCCGGTAGCCTGCCCCGTTGTTGTTGCCCCGGGCCAGGACCACCACGCGGCCGGCGAGTTGGGTACGGTGATCGCCGTCGTCGTCGAAGACCGCAAGGTCCACCCCCACCACGGGATCAATGCCCGCTGCCATACAGGCCTTGAGATGTTTGACGGTGCCATAGAGGCCGTCACGGTCAGTGCAGGCAAGGGCCGTTGCGCCGTCAGCGGCGGCAACCTGGGCGAGTTCGTCGGGCCAGGATACGCCGTAGTGCGCGCTGAAGGCGGTGGAAACATGGAGGTGCGTAAAGGTCATGCTGTTTTGGGCTGGAGGGCGTCGTGGATCCGCAGGAGCCTCCAGCGGCCACTGCCGATGTGCCGGGTGAGGTCAAGGGTGAGCAGCTCTGCGGCATCCCGTTGAACTGCCTGGACCTGGACCCGCCAGATCTCGTGGTCAACCAGCCCTGGCCCGCTGCCAAGAGGTGCGCGGCTTTCTTCGGCCCACCATTGACGGCGCTCGTACCACCGCGAAGGCTCGGCGCACACCTGGTACTGCCTTCCGGCCCAGGAGAGTTCCAGTGGCTGGCCGGCCGGAGTGCAGCGGACGTCCACAGACTCGCTGAACATACCCATGGGTGCCTCCCGGAGCCGGCTGATACAGACGTTCGCAGTATTTTGTTCGAATATGTATTCGAATAAACAAAGTCTACGCCGGTGCCCCGGCAAAACCTAGACGGGGGTGGACGGACGGCCGGCAGGAGGGCAGGATTGTGCCATGAGCTCCCATGACGCACTCCTCAAGCACGTAAGCATCGAAGCCCAGGACACCACGCTCGTGGCCAACTTTGATATCGACGGCAACATACCGGGGGCTGGTGCGTACGTAGTGGGACTGGTGGCGTCCAGCCCTGACCATTCCTCGCAAAGACGCCTGGGTATTGAATTCCTGAACGGGGAGGCAATCGCCTTCTACTCGTTCTGCCATGACCAGACCACCGAGGAAAACTATGACCTTTCCGGAGTGACCCACTCCGGAAACACCATCACGGGAAACTTCCCCATGGCAGCCATTCAAGGGCTTGGCAAAGGGCACTTCATGACGGCGTTCAGCGAAGCCGACGGCCGCGATTTCCAAGGGGGCTTCCCGGTCGAGGAAGCACTTTAAGAGGAAGCACTACAGAAGTGCTTCGGAAACTCAGCTGGTTTCTTTATGGACCTTGAGCTCGAGTTCAATAAAGCCCGAAATCATGGCCCGGTACGTGGACTCCACGATGTCCGGATCGATGTCCTTCTTCTCGGCGGCGTTCCGTACATGCTCAATCACCCGCTCCACCCGGCCAGGAGCACGGACTTCAGCGTCGTCCCCCTTTAAAGTGCCGGCAATCCGGATCAGCCGTTCACGCCGCGCGATCAGGGTTACGATCTGGTCGTCCACCTCGTCCACCGCAATGCGCACGGCAGCGAGCTGTTCCTTGTCGGCCAAAGCGTCCCGTTCGTTTCCTTGTATTGTCGCCATGATCTGACAGTATCGAAGCATGCAGCCCAGAGTCGACTTCATCTCACTAGGTGTTCGCAGCGTTGAGGCTTCCCGCCGGTTCTATGCGGAAGGCCTTGGCTGGCCCATCCACCGCGAGATTCCCGGAGACGTGGTGTTTATCCAGGTCAACCGGGGCCTGATACTTTCCCTGTGGGACGCCCGGCAGATGCAGGCCGAGGCAGGGGTCAGCGCCCCCGGCCCGGTCCCGTGCATCACGCTGAGCCATAATCTTGCCGGCACGGAGGAAGTGGACCAGGTCCTTGCTGAGGCTGCGGCAGCGGGGGCAACCATGGTTGCCGGGCCGATCACCCAGCCCTGGGGAGGCTACAGCGGTTATTTCGCCGATCCGGACGGCTTCCGGTGGGAAGTTGCGTACAACCCCACGTGGGCAGTGAACGACGACGGCGAAGTCACCGTTTAGCGGTTCCCGCGCCTTAGAAGAGTGCCTCCACCGGGCGGATGAGTTCCGGGGAATTGTTGCGGACGTTTCCCACCTCCCGGCCAACGGAATCCACGTGCCAGTCCGCTGCCACCTCTTTCACATGCGCGCGGACCAGGTCCACGAGGAAGGCGGCGTCGTCGATCTGCGGGTCGATCCAGGACTCCATCGTGGCGCGGTCCAAGGGCAGCGGTACACGGTCGTGCAGGGCAGTGAGTTTGCCGAACACGGTGGACTCGGCACCCGGCGGCGGAGTGTCCGCCGTCAGGATGGACGTGGAAAGCAGCCACCGTCCGGGATCGCCCTCAGCCTTGGACGGATCCTTCCACCACTCGTACAGGCCGGCGAACACCAGGCCGCTCCCCTTGCCCGGGTGGACGTAGTAGGGCTGTTTGGCTTTGCCGGTGCCCTGCTTCCACTCGTAATAGCCGTCAGCCGGTACGGCGCAGCGGCGGGACTGGATGGCCTTGCGGAACGCCGGCTTCTCCAGCACCGTCTCGCTCCTGGCGTTGATCATCTTGGCGCCAATGCCGGGATCCTTGGCCCAGGACGGAACCAGGCCCCACCGGGCCACATGCAGCTGCCGCACGGTAGCGTCATCCTTCAGGCGCTCCAGCACGATGGGAACATCGTCCGTGGGTGCCACATTCCAGGACGGCGGCAGCTCCACGTCCTCTTCCAGCTGCGCGTCGAACTCCGCCAGCAGATCCCCCACGGCACGTGCCATCACATAGCGTCCACACATGGCTTCAGCATGCCATCACTGCAGGGCACTGTCATCCGGCGCCACCCGCACCGGGGAATACCCTGCTGCGGGTTACCGTTGACAGGAACGAACCCCCTCAACGAATTCAGGAGAGCTCCGTGGACTTTACCCCCGAGAACGGCACCATCACCATGTTTTCCACCACCTGGTGCGGTTACTGCAACCGTCTGAAGAAGCAGCTGGACGCGCAGGGCATCGGCTATACGGAGATCAATATCGAAGAGGTGGAGGGCACAGCCGAGCTCGTAGAGCAGCTTAATGGCGGCAACCAGACCGTCCCCACCGTGCTCTTCCCGGACGGCACAGCCGCCACCAACCCCTCCTTGGCGGAGGTCAAGAGCCGCCTCGCGGCCTAGCTCTCCCCGGCACATGTGGTAGACAGAACGGGACCAACATCCGTGTTGGTCCCGTTCTGTCGATCTGCATTAAGGGAGCCTTCCGTGGTCCATAAAGTCAAAGGTGTTGTAGCCCGTTCCAAGGGCGCCCCGGTCACTCTGGAGACCATCCTGGTCCCGGACCCCGGCCCGGGTGAGGCCCTCGTTGACATCATCACGTCCGGCGTCTGCCACACAGACCTGCACTACAAGCTCGGTGGCATCAGCGATGACTTCCCCTTCCTCCTCGGTCATGAGGCCACCGGCGTGGTCAGTGCCGTCGGCCCTGACGTCACGAACGTCGCCCCGGGTGACCGGGTGGTGCTGAACTGGAGGGCTGTCTGCGGCAACTGCCGGGCATGCAACCGCGGTCAGGCCCAGTACTGCTTCAACACACACAACGCCACCCAGAAAATGACGCTCGAGGACGGCACCGAACTCTCAGCCGCCCTCGGGATCGGAGCCTTCACCGAGAAGACGCTCGTGGCCGCCGGCCAGTGCACCAAAGTGGATGCCGACGCCGATGCTGCCGCGATCGGGCTGCTCGGCTGCGGCGTGATGGCCGGGCTGGGTGCCGCCATTAACACCGGCGGGGTCAAGCGCGGCGATACGGTAGCCGTCATCGGCTGCGGCGGCGTGGGCGTGGCTGCCATCGCAGGTGCCGCACTCGCGGGCGCGACCACCATCATCGCGGTGGACATCGACGCAAAAAAGCTGGAACGCGCCACAGAACTCGGCGCCACCCACACGGTTGACTCCTCCGCGAACGACCCCGTGGAGAAAATCCGCGAACTCACCGGCGGCTTCGGCGCCGACGTGGTGATTGACGCCGTCGGACGCCCCGAAACGTACAAGCAGGCCTTCTACGCCCGCGACCTCGCCGGCACAGTGGTCCTGGTGGGCGTCCCCACCCCTGAGATGACGCTGGAGCTGCCGCTCCTGGACGTGTTCGGCCGCGGCGGGTCGCTGAAGTCCTCCTGGTACGGCGACTGCCTGCCGTCCAGGGATTTCCCCATGCTGATCAGCCTCTACAAACAGGGCAAGCTGGACCTGGATGCGTTCGTCACCGAGCGGATCACCCTCGACCAGGTGGAGGAAGCCTTCGACAAAATGCACTCGGGTTCGGTCCTGCGCTCGGTGGTGGAACTGTGAGCCTCCGGATCGACCGTCTGGTCACCTCCGGGACATTCTCGCTCGACGGCGGCACCTGGGACGTGGACAACAACGTCTGGATCGTGGGCAACGAGGAGGAATGCGTAGTCATCGATCCGGCACACGACGCCAAGGCCGTTGCTGCTGCAGTGGGCGGCCGGACGCTGAAGGCCATCCTGCTGACCCACGGCCACGACGACCACATCCGGTCAGTGGGCGACTTCCGGGACCTCCTCCAGGCCCCGATCCACCTTCACCAGGCTGACTGGATGCTCTGGCGCAGCGTGTATCCCGAGGTGGATCCCGACGTCGATATCAGCCACGGAGACCTGTTCGAGGTGGCCGGTGCAAGACTGAAGGCCCTGCACACCCCCGGGCACTCGCCGGGTTCGGTGTCCTTCCACCTGGCGGACGGGCCCGACGGCGAAGGCACCGTCTTCAGCGGTGACACCCTGTTCCAGGGCGGTCCGGGAGCGACGGGCAGGTCCTACAGTGACTTCCCCACGATCATCGATTCAATCCGGACCTGGCTGCTGCCCCTTCCGGCCGGGACCGTGGTCCGCACCGGCCATGGGGACACCACCACGATCGGCGCGGAAGCTCCGCACCTCCAGGAATGGATCGCCCGGGGCCACTGACAGCCCCGCACGCCAACGGCGCGGGCTACGCTTCCCCTCCGGTGACCCCGGCATAGCTGCTGAATCCGGCATCCCTGAGGGAAACGTGGCCCGCGTACGCAGCGATCACAGCGTCCTGGACATCCTCGACCGTCAGGCCGGGGACCAGGTCGTTGGCCGCACCAGCCGTGGCCGGGTCCCAGTCCAGGCCCAGGGCTGCGTAGCTGTCCGTCAGCACCCTGCGGATGGGAGCGGAATTTTCCACCACAATCACTGAGCTGAAGAGCCAGCCACCGCTCACTACGCGCTGGGCCGTGCCAACAAGCTTGACCCGGTTTGCCGGGTCAGCGGAGTTGATGCCGTGCACACTGAACTCTCCAGGACAGTACTCCCCCGGGATTTCGCCCACAGCTGCCTGCACGCCGACGCTCCGCAGGGCCTGGGCCAGCAATTCGCCGAAGAAACCGAACCTGTTCTTGGAACCGGCAATGGCATCGGCATGGGGTTCGATGTGGTCCACCACAAGGGTGCCCTCGTGGTAGGCGGCAGCACGGCCGCCGGCCTTCCGTACCAGGGGCTCAAAACCGAGGTCCAGGCAGGCCCGGGCAGCGGCGTCGAAGCCCGGCAGGCGGGTGTCCCGCTGGCCGAAGGCGACGGTGGGTGCAGGCCGGTACAACCTCAGGGTGGGACCGATGCGGCCCGTCTTTGCCTGGGTCAGCAGTTCGAGTCCAAATTCCAGGTCACGTGCCGCGCCCAGCGACCGGTCCTGACGCACCACGGTGAGCGTGCGGGGTCCCGCCTGGCCCTCCAGCATCTTGCTAAGCTCCCTCATGGTCATACTGCAATTCCTTGTTGTCGCCGTTGCGTTTGCGGCCATTGACGCCGTCTGGCTCAAGCTGATGAACCCTTTCTACCGCAGCCACATCGGTGAGCTGCTGGCAGACAAGCCACATTTAGGGTACGCCGTGGCCTTCTATCTCATTTACATCGCGGGGATTGTCTTCTTTGCGCTGCGGCCGGCGCTCGACGGCGGCAGCTGGCTGACCGCCGTCGGCTATGGTGCGGCGCTGGGCGCTTTCGCATACGCAACCTACGACCTCACGAACGCCGCCACCCTCAAGACCTGGCCGCTGCAGCTCATTGTGGTTGACATGCTGTGGGGCGCGGTGCTGACAGGCTTGTCCACGCTCGCGGGATGGCTGGTATTCCGCAGCAGCTGACATCCGGCAGCACCTGGCATAAGGCACCTGACATACAGCGGAAGAATCCGTGTCGCGGCAGCCCACGTGGATAGACTCAGGAGCTGGTTCAACCTGCCAATCCCCGGGAGAGGTCATCCACTGATACGCGTCATTAGCTACAACCTCCGGAATCACCAGGCCAGCGGAGAGCTGGTGGACCTGGCCCAGGATTTCCGCGCCGATGCGCTGTGCCTGCAGGAATGCGATACCACCAGGCTTCCGGACGCCGTGGGACCGCTGCATCTCGCCGATGCCACCAAGGGGAACCGGCTCGGCCTGGCCATCTATTACCGACGCGACCGCTTTACCGCTTATGAGACAAAGACCTTCGCGCTGAAGAAGTCCCTGCACGACATGGTGCTGGCACCGGCCCACGAGCGGCTGATCGGCATGCGGGTACGGGACAACGAGACGGACCACGAGCTGGTGATCTCCTCCTTCCATGCGTCTCCGCTGACAGCCACCAACTCGCTGCGGCGCAACCAGATCCATGCCGCCCACGCCGAACTGCTAGGCATGGGAACAGGCCTGATGACCCTGATGGTGGGCGATTTCAATTACCCGCTCTTCACCAAGAGCCTCACCGCGCACCTTAAGGATTCCGGGTATGAGCTGTCTCTCAGCAACCGCAGGACCTACACGCGGTACAAGGTTTTCAAGGGCCACTTCGACTTCGCCACGTCACTGGGACTGGACATCGGGAACGTCGAAACCCTGCCGCGTGGCGCATCGGACCACCTGCCCATTCTGGTCACCGCGGAATACGGCCAGGAGTCCACGCCCGCCGGCGGCCAGCCCGCTTCCTGACCACAACTACTCCCGGAGGCCCTGATTGCGCAGCGACTGGATCAGCAAGGCAATACCTGCCGTCGGGGCGGCGCGCAACTACAAGCGTTCCTGGCTGAAGTCTGATCTCACCGCCGGGGCCGCACTGAGCGCTGCCCTGATTCCCGCGGGCATGGCCTACGCCGAGGCATCCGGGCTCCCTGCGGTGACAGGCCTTTACGCCTCAGTGGTCCCCATGTTCTTCTACGCACTGTTCGGCCCCGCCCGGGTGGTCATAGTGGGACCCGATTCCTCGCTGGCTCCGATGATCGCGGCCGCCATCCTTCCGTTGGCCGGCCGGGACCCGGACCACGCCGTGGCCCTGGCCGGCATGCTGGCCATTCTGATCGGCGCATTCCTCCTGGCCGGGCGGATCCTCCGGCTGGGGTTCGTCACTGGCCTGCTGTCCAAACCGATCCGGATCGGCTACCTCAACGGCATTGCCCTGACCGTGATGGTGAGCCAGCTGCCCCGCTTGCTGGGAATCTCCGTCGATTCCGATTCCCTGGTGGGCCGCATGAGCGAAACCGCCGGCGCCGTTGCCCGGGGTGACACCAACCCCGTCGCCCTGGCCTTCGGGGCCGGTACCCTCGCAGCCTTGATCGCCGGCCGCCTCCTGCCGTGGAAATTCCCGGGCGTACTGGTTGCCGTGGCCGCGTCCACCGCGGCCGCAGCAGCATTGAATCTGACCACCGAGCTGCCACTGGTCGGCGCACTGCCGGCCGGCCTGCCCTCCCCTGCCCTGGGCGGGATCAGCGTGGACGACGTCGTCTCGCTCATTGCTCCGGCAGCGGGCATTGCCCTCATCGCCTTCGCCGATACCTCCACACTCTCCAAGAGCCTCGCCGCACGCCGTGGGACCAGGGTCAACGGGAACCACGAAATGGGTGCCTTGGGGATCGCCAACGCCGCCAGCGGGCTGCTTGGCGGGTTCCCTGTGTGCGGAAGCTCTTCCCGGACCCCCATCGTTCTCGACGCGGGTGCAAAGACCCAGTTCAGCGGCATTGTGGCCGCTGCCATCGTGGTGGTCTTTATGGTGGCGGCGCCCGGTGTGACAGCGTTCCTGCCCACCGCCACTCTTGCCGCGGTGGTGATGGTGGCGGCTTCATCGCTGGTGGACTTCAAAGCGCTCTTCCGCCTGGTCAGGATGAGCAAGACCGAGGCGGTCCTGCTCATCGCTGCTTTCCTGGGCGTGGCTTTCGTCGGGGTCCTGGAGGGAATCGTGGTGGCGATCGGCCTGTCCCTGATGGCCTTCGTCCGCCGGGCCTGGGATCCTTACCGCACGGAACTGGCAAGCCTGGACGATGTTCCCGGCTTCCATGACATCACCCGGCATCCGGAGGGCCAGCGGGTCGACGGCCTCGTCATCGCCCGTTTTGACGCGCCACTGTTCTTTGCCAACGGTGAAGTTTTCACCGAACACATCCGCACCCTTGTGGCGGAGGCCCCCACGCCGGTGCGATGGGTCATAGTGGCCGCCGAACCCATCACGGATCTTGACACGACTGCACTGGACGAACTCGTCCAACTCGACGACGAACTGGCGAAGCAGGGCATCAGCCTGGTCTTCGCGGAGATGAAGGGGCCGGTCAAGGACAGGCTGACCCGCTTCGGGGCTGCCGCGCGGTTCACCTCGGACCACTTCTACCCAACCATCCACAACGCAGTGCGCAGCTACAGGAAGGACGCGGGCCTGGACTAGGTCCTGCGCAGCGTCAGGATCTGTTCGGCCCGGCCGAACGGGCCCTGGAGATCGTGCAGGACGGTAGAGGTCAGGCCGATGCCGTCGGCGCCGAATGACACCGCATTGTCCAGTCCCAGCCATTCGCCCACGGGCCTGCGGTACATGTGGATCTGCAGGTCCAGGTTGGGGAACGCGTAACTGTCCTTCCCCGGAGGGACCCGGGCCGCGATCCCGTTGGCGGTGTCCACCAGTCCGATGAGGCGGGCCAGATCCCCGCTGTCTGCTTTGTCCGTCAGGGGGTGCTCCGTGCGCAGCCAGACCTTGCCGGCACCGGGCCGGTGGCCGTCGGCCGCGCGCATCTCAAGGGACCGGATGTAGCCGCCCGGCCACACGCTTGGCCCGTCGTAGGGTTTGCATTCATCCGGCGCGGGTATGGCGGTGTCCTCGACGGCGGCCACTGCCGAGGTATCACTGGTGACCATCCGCCAGGCGGTGGCCCGGATGGCGACCCTGGCATTGGCGATGAGTTCGGCCTGCAGGAGCTCGATGGTCCGGCCCGGGCGAAGGGTGGTGGTCTCGATGTGGAACTCCCCGCCGGGTATCAGTCCCAGGATTTCGTAGCTCAGGCGGGCCATCCGCATGTCAGCGCGGGGTTCGTGGCGCTCCAGGCTGTCGGCCAGCAATCCTGATGCCGGTGCCATGTGCTGTTCATGGACGTTCCAGGCGCCCTGGGCGTGGATGGTGGACCGGAAACGGCCGCCGCCCAACGCCTCATAGTAAAAGATGCCATCAGCCAGCTCGGGCAGATCCTTGGTCAAAGTGGGGCCTTCCTGCGGTACCGGGTGAATGAGGATTAACTCTACCGGTGCGGCCGGGCCCGGAACCGATGCCACGAAATACAGGCGCGCAGGAACCCCGGCTGGGTAGACTCGGGAACTGGTCCTGTCAGCAACCCTCTGAAGGGTGTTCCAAGAATGCGCGTCATCAGCTATAACCTTCGCGAGCATAAAGCGAGCGGCGAACTCCTCGCCCTCGCGCGGAATTTCGATATCGACGCCTTGTGCCTGCAGGAGGTGGATTCGAGCGACCTGCCGCAGACCCTGGGGCCGCTGCATCTGGCGGACTCCACCAGGGGCAACCGCCTGGGGCTTGCCATTTACTACCGCACCAGCCGGTTCACGGCCCTTGATACGCAGTCCTTTGCGCTGAAGAAATCGCTGCACGACAGGGTGTTGGCCCCTGCCCATGAGCGGCTGATCGGCACACGGGTTGTGGACAATGAAACCCAGCATGAACTGGTGATCGGCTCATTCCACGCCGCGCCCCTCACGGCCTCCAACTCGCTGCGGCGCAAGCAGATCCATGCCGCCCACGCAGAGCTGCTCAGCATGGGCAGCGGGCTGATGACGCTGATGGTGGGCGATTTCAACTACCCGTTCTTCACCAAGAACCTCCATACCCAGATGAAGGAGACCGGGTATGCGCTGTCCCTCAGCGACCGCCGCACCTACACCCGGTACAAGTTCTTCAAGGGCCACTTCGACTTCGCAACGTCCCTGGGCCTGGACATCGAGAGTGTGGAAACTCTGCCGCGGGGCAAGTCAGACCACCTGCCCATCCTGGTCAGCGCCGAATACGGCCAGGACTACTGAACCCGCTCCGAAGACAGGTCAAGCAGCCGCGGCCGGAGCGTCGGCCAGGACCTGGCGAAACCGGGGTGGAGTTCCTTGCCATGCACTTCCGGCACCGGAACCCAGCTCAGCTCGAGGCTTTCGGGATCACTGATCACCGGGTCAAACGGCCGGGTCACCTGCACCACAACTGTGGTGTAGGACCAGTAACCCACGTCCAGCACCGTAGTAAAGAGCACGCTCACATCAGTGGCCGGTACCGCGGCTTCCTCGTGCGCCTCCCGGAGGGCTCCGGTGATGGCGTCCTCGTCCTGGTGCAGGGCCCCGCCGGGAAGCCCCCAGGTCCCGCCGTTGTGGCTCCAGAGGGCGCGGTGCTGGAGCAGGACGCCTTTGCCAGGGTCATAGGCCAGTACCCCGGCGGCACCGAACCTGCCCCAGAACTTCCCGTGGACACCCTCCACCCATGCGTCACCGGGATCCCGCGGACCGGTCAGCGGGGGCCTGGCATGGGGATTTGCACCGGGAGTCGTAGCAGCCAAGGAATGATCCATGACTCCAGTCTGACAGGTGCCCTCCCCCGGCGCAGCGGACGCCGCGCGCTGACCGGTCAGCTGCTGTGCCCGCGCTCGACGGCGAAATCCCCGCCGGGGTACATTACTGTTTCGTGGCCGTCGTCGAAGCGGACCAGATAGGGCGGGTGGCCTTCCTGACCCCTCACCTCCAGGATCACCCCGTGCCGGTCCGAGGCCCCTACGGTCCTTCCATGGACGATGATCCTGTCACCCTGCGCTGCCTCCATGGCAATCACCTCCAAGCCCCAGAGTACGACTGAGCGGACGGCAGGAACAGGGGCGAACCCTTACGATTCGTGCAGGGGTTGGCAGCGGGCCATCCCATTGTCTAGGGTGGGACCCTAAGCATGCTTAGCTTTCCTTGGTCAAGGCGAACCGCCTGCCCGTTGTAGCCCCAGTCAATTGGAGGAATTCCATGACGGACCGTTCACGTTCCGGAACCCCGTGACGGCCTACGGGAAAGTCCCGCCTCCGGTCCAACACCAACGCTCCACCTGAACGGCCGAACACCCTCGCCCTGAATGGGCAGGGCAGCACAAGACCGACGGCGGCGGTGTGCTCCAGCAGGGGGGCGCACCGCCGCCGTTGTTTATTCAACGCCTGGTTAGTCCCTGGCCTCCGCGAGCAGTGCGTCGGTGGCGGGGTCAGGCTCGCCGTCGAAAAACTGCGCCAGTACCGTCTTGAACACGGTCTCCCCCGGCGCGGCGCGCAGGAACAGCGTCATGGAGGACTGCAGCTTCCTGGCATCAATGCCGCCAAGGATGTCTTGGGCGGAGCGGCCGGCATGGGTGGTTACCGCCGCTGCGCACTCCAGCAACCGGGGGCCCAGGATCTCGTGCTTGAGGTAGGCCTGCGCTTCCGGCAGCGAGGTAATGGCGTACCTGACGGACGTTGGGCTCGTGCCCAGCCCTGCGAACTGGGGAAAGATGAACCACATCCAATGGCCCGTCTTCTGCCCAAGCTGCAGCTCCGCCAGTGCCTGCCCGTAAGTCCCCGGGTTGTCCTGGGCCTCCACGAAGCGTTCCAGGTTGTAGGTCTCGCTCATTCTTTATCTCCTCTTATCTAAGCGGTCCCGGCGGTGATGCCGGATGTCTGTGCGGCGGCTTGGCGGACCGAGTCCTCGGGGTCCTGGCGCCACCTGCCAATGACGGTCTCTGCGCGCTGCCGGTCTTTCCCCTTAAGCCCGGCCAACAGCGGCAGGACGACGTCTGCCACAAGGGGGGTCACCAGTTCAGCTGTCCGGGCAGTGCGGATGAACCCCTCGATCCTGGTCAGATCTGTATGGCGCAGCAGGTCAGCGCCCGACTGCAGGAGAACCACTGCCGCCAGCCTGCGTTCAAAGACGGGCCGCCTGCCGGGGCCGGGCCGGCCCCAAAGCAGCGAGGCCAGCGCCGTCACTTCGTCATGGTCTAGCTCCTTGAATTTCCGGCGGGCATCACGGACCGTCCCGCGGATGGCTCCCACCGAAGCCCCGTAAGAGGCAAGGGCACCGCCAACCCTGGCTTCGACGTCATCGGCCCGGTACCATGAGCCCTCGTTCTGCAGCGTGGTGTCGATGAAAGCCGCCGCGTCCTGCACCCTCTGACTCATGGCTTACCGTCCGCGGCGCCCGGCAGATGCGTGGTTGATGCAGAACGTCGTCCAGGGCCGGGCCTCGAGCCGGCCTTCGGCGATGCGCTCTCCGCAGACCGCGCAGATTCCATACGTGCCATCCGCGATCCGCTGAAGTGCCGCTTCCACTTCGGCCAGCCCGGAAGTGCTCTGGTCCAGGAGGGCAGCCGCCTGGGACAGTTCGAAGGCAATGGTGGCACCTTCCGGGTCGTGTTCGTCGTCCACATTGGAATCCTGGCGGGCCGCATTGGCCGAGGAAATGTCGGCCCGGAGCGCCGGCAGCAGTGCCAGTTTCCTGGCGCGCTCGTCCTCCAGGAGGAGCCGGAACCGTTCGAAATCAGCCATGGGGAAAGCCTAGCCCCGACGCCCGCCGCAAGAGGCTCGACAACCACCGGTGGAAAGAGCATGCTGGCAATCGTAAGCGCTTCAGATGCTGCCTGGCAGCCAGGGACGGACAGCTGATGGGCAAAAATCCCGCAGAGAAAGTCGCCCGCCATGCCTACAAATATCGTGACCCAGCTGGCAGTCAAATCCCACGACACTCCGGATGAGAAGCGCCTTCCGGACAAGACTGAGGTGGACATCGTCAGCTTGGGCGACTACACAGTCGGCCGCTTCACCTTCCACCCCGGGTGGCGCTGGTCCGACTGCATCAAACCCGTGGTCGGGACCGATTCGTGCCAGAACAACCATGTGGGTTATTGCGTGTCCGGAGCGCTCAGCGTCGAGACCACGGACGGCAGCCGCATCGGCATCACGGCCGGCAATTCCTACACCATTCCGCCCGGACACGACGCCTGGGTGGACGGGGACCAGCCCTTCGTGGGCATTGAATTCCTCAGCGCGGCGGAATTTGCGAAGGCCCCGGGAACCTGACGGACCGCCTCCGCGGCCGGGCGTCAGTACCAGTTGTTGGCAACCGAGTGACTCCAGGCACCGCACGGAGACTTGTACCTGTCCGCGATGTAGGCCAGGCCCCAGTCCACCTGCGTCCTGTAGCTGGTGAGCCAGTCGCTCCCGGCAGAGCTCAACTTGCCGGGCGGCAGCGCCTGGGGGATGCCGTACGCGCCCGAATAGGGGTTGGTGGCTGTGGTCAGCCAGTTGGACTCCTTGGTCCAGAGCTGGGCGAGGCACTGGAACTGGTCCTGGCCCCAGCCGTAGGCGGACAGCCGCCCGGAGGCGTAGCTCTTCGCCCCGGCCGGATCGTTCACAGCTCCGCCCGGCACAGACGGCACGACGACGGCGGGAGGCGGAGCCGGCGTCGGGCTCGGAACGGGCGCCGGTGCAGCCGCCGGTGGCGCGGCAGGTGCCACCGGCACAGGGTTCACCGGCGCAGGGTTCACCGGTTTCTGGACAGCTGCCAGGGCAGCCGCCTTGGCCGCCGCCTCCGCCTGCTGCCGCGCCTGCGCGGCAGCAGCGGCACGCTTGGCTGCCTGGGCATTCTCATAGGCGGCGAGGGCCGCCTGGCCCTGCCGGAATTCACCTTCCACAGCCGCCGTTGACCCCTTGAGGGATGCCAGCTGAGCAGTGAGCTCCTGACCGTGGTCGTGTTGTTCCTTAATCTGCCGGGACATGGCTTCCTGGGCTGCCTGGGCGGAGTCGAGCTTGCTCTTCGCTTCCGCTGACAGCCGCTCACGCTCTGCCCGGGCCGCTTTCTCCTGGTCAGCGAGGGCTTGGGACACCCGCTCGGCAGCGGACGCCTTGCTGACCAGGTCGGCGGTCTTGTCACTGACAATCCGGACGATGTTGAGGCCCTGGATGCTGTTGGTCTGCACGGCGTCCAGGGCCACGAAGAAGCCCATGTTGGTGCCGCCGGTCTTATACGACTGGGCCGCCAGGGCTCCGATTTCCTTTTTGTGCTGTGCCAGTCCGGCGGTGGCGCGGGCGGTCCGGGCGGTCAGTTCGTCCAATCTTGAGCTGGCTGCCTGGAGGGCTGTCTCCGCGACGGCGTACTCGGCCGCGGAGGTGACCGCAGCTGTCCCCAATTCTTCGGCCCTGCTCTGAAGCCCGCCCAGAAGGTCATTGATTTTAGCCACCTCCGCGGCTTTCCCGGCCTCGCTTTGCTTGGCGTTCTCCACGTCCTGCCATGACGGATAACCGGCGGGCGGTGCGTCGTCCCCAGCGTGTGCCGGCAGCATTGATAACGAGGCGGCAAAGGCCAGCGCCAAGGTTCCTGCAATGACAGGCAGCCTCACTTTATGGAGAAAACGCGACATAGTTTGTGAGCCTACCCGGCATATACGGCATTCCGCCCCTGACCTGCAACATCGTTACGGTCAGGTGTCCAAGCGGGCGCAGAAGCGAGGCACTTCTACCGCTTACATTCCGTTACCGGAATGTGACATTGCCGTCGAACAGAGGTTATGGTCGTCCGGTGCCCCGGTTAAAAGCCGGGACATTCCCGTCAGTATGCCGAGCCCTGCCGCTGAACCGGGACCCCAGTCGCTTTCAACTGGCAGGGACGGGGGAACCACGTTTCCACGGCTTCGAAGGAAGCCTTGGGGTTAAGTCGATACCGCTCCGTCCTTGACGGAGGCGTTGCCGGCCGGGTGTCTCCGACCCGAACCCGACAGCTCACCCCGCAGGCATGGGAGAGGCAATCAACCATGTCAAAGAACACCACTTCCGCACGCCATCGTGCCGTTGCAAACCGCTCTATTGTGCTGACGGGCCTGTCTTCGACAGCTAAAGCACACGCCCGCACCATCGGCAGGCCAACCCTCATCGCTGTGGCCGCGTCCGGCATGCTCTTCGGTGCCGGAACTGCAGCCCAGGCCGGCGTCCAGGGCCCGGACGCGTCCGGGACCACCAACGTCCAAGGACAGGTCAGCGCGCCGGCGGCTGCCCCGGCCGCTGCTCCCGCAGCAGCCGCAGCCAACGTCCACACCGTCGTATCGGGCGACACGCTGGGCGCAATTTCCGCCGCCTACGGCGTCACCCTCAACGACGTACTGGCCGCCAATGGCCTGTCAATCGCGGCCATTATCTACCCCGGCGACCAGATCCAGATTCCGGGCGCCGGCTACGCCGCACCGGCACCTGCCCAGGCAGTCGCTGCCCCGGCCGCTCCGACCAACACCGGCATCCGGCTGGCCTCCACCGCGGCACCCGCCGCTCCTGCAGCCCCGGCTCCGTCCGGTGCCGCAGGCTCCGCGATCCTGGCGTCCGCCTACTCGCAGGTGGGAATCCAGCAGGATTGCACCGCCATGGTGGAGAAAGCCCTGCGTTCGGTCGGCAAGAGCGTGGGAGACCTGGCCCCGGGCCAGTTCTTCCAGTACGGCAGCGTGGTGGGTGCACCGGCCGCCGGTGACCTCGTCATCACGGCCGGCCACGTGGGCGTTTACGCCGGCAACGGCCAGGTTGTCAGCGGCGGCGTGGACGGTTACAAGACCGAAGTCCACTCCATCAGCTGGCTCACGGGAGCGTCGTTCGTCCGCGTAGCGTGATCCCGGCCGGAACCGACGGCGGCGGGGCAGCCGCAAGCCGCCCCGCCGCCGTCGTCCGCTGTTTCCTGCGCTCAGGTCCCGCAGAAAGTCCGGTAGCTCCCGAAGTCATCCGGAGCGGGGCCGGCATAGCGATCCAGGCCCGGCCGCTCCGTGTAGGGGTCGGCCAGCACATCCACCAAACGGTTGAAAGGGCCCATGTCTCCGCCTGTAGCGGCGGCAAGGGCTTCCTCAACCAGGTGGTTCCGGGGGATGAATGCCGGGTTGGTCCGGTCCATGGCCTCCGCCTCAGGAGCCAGGGCGCGCCAGCGTTCAGCCCATGCCTCGAACGGCCCCGGGTCCACGAAGTGGGCACGGGCATCTTCAGTGGTCCCACGGGCTGCTGAACTGAGGCTCCGGAAGAACGAGGTGTAATCCACGTCCCCTTTCTCCAACATGGCCAGCAGGTCCACTGCCAGCGACGACGCCACATCATTGCTTGCGGCCGCGCCCAGCCCCAGTTTGGCCTTCATCCCGTCCAGCCACGCGGCGCTGTACTCCATGCGGAAGGCGCCGAGGGACTCCACGGCCAGAGCAACAGCCTGTTCCTGATCCTCATGAAGCAGGGGCAGCAACGCCTCGGCGAGCCGGGTGAGGTTCCATTCAGCGATCAGCGGCTGGTTGGCGTAGGCATAGCGTCCACCCTGATCGATCGAGCTGTAGACGGCGCCGGGGTTGAAGGCGTCCATAAACGCGCACGGACCGTAATCGATGGTTTCGCCGGAGATCGCCATGTTGTCCGTATTCATTACACCGTGAACAAACCCCACCAGCATCCACCGGGCCACCAGCGTCGCCTGGGCAACTATCACCGCGTCGAAAAAGGCCACATAAGGCTGTATGGCCTTCGCCGCATCCGGATAATGGCGGCCGATCGCATGGTCAGCAAGGCGGCGGAGGAGGTCCGTGTCTCCATTGACCCTGGCGAACTGGAAAGTCCCCACACGCAGATGACTGCCCGCGACCCGGGTGAGTACAGCGCCGGGCAGCATCGTTTCGCGGCGGACCGGCCGCCCTGTCCCGACGACGGCGAGTGACCGCGTCGTGGGGATGCCCATCGCGTGCATGGACTCGCTGACGAGGTATTCGCGCAGCATCGGACCGACGACGGCCAGGCCGTCTCCGGCGCGGGCGAACGGTGTGCGGCCGGAGCCTTTGAGATGGACGTCGCGGAGGCGCCCGTGGACGTCCGTGACTTCCCCGAGGAGCAGCGCCCGCCCGTCGCCGAGAATCGGCGAATAGCCGCCGAACTGGTGCCCGGCATACGCCTGGGCAACCGGCGTGGCACCTTCCGGGATCAGGTTGCCGATCAGCTGGCGTATCCCTTCGGGGGTCCGCAGCTCAGCCGGGCTCAGGCCCAGCTCTGCAGCCAACCGCTCGTTCAGGACCAGGAGTTGCGGGTCCGGGGCCTCCTCGGCCTGCCAGGGAACGGCCAGCTCTTCGAAATCACGGGCGAAGCGGCCCTCGAAGGTGAGCGTGGTTGTGGCTGCGGCTCTCATCTTTCAAGACTACCCGCGGGGCGTGCGTCCGCTGCCTTCAGTGCCAAAATCCGCCGTCTCCGCTCCGGTGTGCGGCGCCTGCCCCTAGGGCAGGGCTACCTGCGACCATGGCCATCCCGTCGGCTGAGGTGGAGCCGACTCTCAGACGTGCTGCTTGAACCAGGCCAGCGTGTCGTTCCAGGCCGCGGTGGCCTGTGCCTCGTTGTAGCGCTCGCCGGTGTCGTTGTGGAAAGCGTGGTCGACGCCGGGATACACGGTGAGCTGGTACTTGATGTTGTTTGCTGCCAGGGCATCGCGGAGGGCGGGCATGGCCCCGGTGATCCGCTGGTCGCGTTCAGCATAGATGCCGAACACCGCTGCCTTGATTGACGGAACCTTGGCCAGGTCAGGGGCGGGCCCATAGAACGCAGCGGTGGCTTTAAGGCCAGGCAACTCGGTTGCCGCCTGCCAGGTGATGCCGCCGCCGAAGCAGTAGCCGTTCATGGCAATCCGGTCCGGGTCCACAAAATCCTGCCCTTGGAGGTACTCAAAGGCCGCCCCGAAGTCGGCAACGTGTCGTGGGGCTCCGGCACTGGTGAGGGCTCCGGAGACTGCGTCGGAGTCGAGGCTGGCAGTGCCGCCTTCCCTGCTCAGCAGGTCGAGGGCCAACGCCGCATAGCCGGCCTTGGCGAAGCGCCGCGCAACATCCTGGATATGCGGTGTGAGCCCGCGGTTCTCATGGCAGATCATCACCGCGGGGCCAGACTGTCCTGATTCCGGCCGGGCGAGATAGCCACTGATGTCGGTGCCTCCGGAGGCGAAGGTGACGGTCGCCCTCGTGACCCCCGCAGCACCCTCCGGTACGGAGAGGGGGCTTTTCGCCCCAGGAACCGCACTTCCGGTGGCGGCGCTGCCCGCCGCGGAGGAAGACGGGCGGTCTGAGCTCGGCATCGGGTCGCTGCCGGAGGGAACTTCCTCCGGGGTGCAGCCCACAAGCAGCATGGCCGCAGATGCTGCGGCCATGCTTCCCATGATGAACGCGACCCTGCGGGTGAATGTGCCGTGGGACATCTCCCCGGCGCGGTAATCGTCGAAGAATTCCTCGATCAGATACCGTTCAAACTTTCCAAGCTCGATCACCACAGGCCTCCTCGACTGAGGCGATTATCCTCCTCCTCTGGCGGCGGTCCTGCAAGGGTCGGTCAGCCTCTGCTGCGCCTAGAACTGTTCCGCCGGGATAGTGAAGCCGAGGTCAAGGAGTCCGCGGCCGGCCTGTTCCAGGATCGGATCCATGGTCAGCGCGGCATGGTTCAGCAGGACGTTGACATCGCGCTGGATGCGCTGCAGGGGGTGCGACAGCCGGTGGACGCTGCCGCCAGACCCCGTAAGGATGAGCCGGACGGCCTCGGCTGACGCCGCGCCGCTCAGACCGAGGGAGAGCCGGTACCGGGCCCGTTCCCCGTCGGTGAAGGTAACGGGCCGGCGCCGATAGGAGCCGGAGACCACACGGACGGCTTCGTCCCAGTGCAACCGAGCGGTGGCGACCTGGCCGTATGCCTGCGCAAAGCGGGCCTGGGCGAGGGGGGAATCTGCCTGGCGCGCCTGAACTGTCTGTTTGACTTTGCGGACCATCATCAGCTCGCGGAACACCTCGATGGCGTGCTCGGCAGCGCCCAGGGCGGCCGCGGGGGCCACCATGTTCAGGAACGTGGCCATCGGGATGTGGATGTTCGGGTCCGGGTGGATGCCGCTGCCGGGGTTGTCCGCTGAGGCCAGGAGGTCCCAGGCCAGTGCCCGGTGCGCGGGGACAAAAAGCCCTTCCGCCCTGAGGTCATTGCTTCCAGTCCCCCGCAGGCCCGCCGTGTGCCACACGTCCAGCAGCTCAAGGTCAGCCACCGGGACCAGGAACTGCATCCGGGTATCGCCATGCTGCGCAGCCAGGAGAGCCCATTCGGAGTGCATCACGCCGGAGGCAAAGCTCCAGCGGCCCGAGACCGTGTAGCCGCCGGGAACTTCCGTGGCTTGACCCGGAGGCGCTCCCGTGGCGGCCGCCAAGGGAGCCGGCCCGTTGGCAAAGACTTCGTCCTGGGCCTGTTGGGGCCAACGTGCCAGCATCCACACGTGCTCCACCAGGTGCCCCACGCTCCATGCGGTGGAGACACAACCCTGCGCCAGCCGGCGTACCACCTGGACGTAGGTTTCCAGGCCCATGCCGAATCCACCAAGAGCCTTCGGCGCGAGCATCTGGAAGACACCCGCTTCCTTCAGTTCCGTCATGGTGGCCTCCGGGACCTGCCGGATTTGCTCGGTCTCTTCGGCGCGCTCCCTCAGCCGCGGAACGAGGGCATCCACCCGGGCCAACAGCTCATCATGGGTGGGGACCTGGGCGCTTACGGGTGCAGAAGTGGGAACTTTACCGGGCAAGTCAGCCGGAAGCTCGATGGTGTGGGCTGTGTGGTTCCTTTTTGCGGCAAGGTAGCGGTGGTTGGCCGCCGAAAGGTGGACCCCGGTGGGAACCTGTTCCATGACATCGATGCCGAGGGCTGCCAGCTGGCCCACTTTGTCCGGGTTGTTGGTGAGGAGGCTGATGCGGCCCGCGCCGAGCGCGCCGAGCATCTGGGCTGCAGCGCTGTAATCGCGTTCATCCTCGCCGCGGCCCAGCGCGACGTTCGCCTCGTACGTGTCCAGGCCCCGATCCTGCAAGGCGTAAGCGTCAAGCTTGGAATACAGCCCGATACCGCGCCCTTCCTGGCGGAGGTACAGCAGGAAGCCCCCGACGGCGGAAATCTCCCCGACTGCCTCGCGCAGCTGCGGCCCGCAGTCACAGCGCTCGCTGCCGAAGACATCACCGGTGAGGCATTCGCTGTGGAGCCTGACCAGCGGCGGCTTGCCTGCCGGCCCCTGGTTGAGGAGCGTCTGTTCCCATTCGCCGAGAGCGAGCAGCAGGTGCTCCTGGCCATCGGCCAGCCCGTGGAATGTCATCACCTCGGCCGTGGCCGTGAAGCCATCGGGGAAACGCAGCGGGACTGTGACCTGGCTGCGCACTGTGGCCGGTTGTTCGTAGGGACGCACCATGGTCTCGGACAAAACGGTCATCACAGCTCCTCGGGAAGCACGGTACGCGGGTGACAGGCTAAACGTTCTCAGGAACGGCGCCAAAGCCAACAGTGTTAGTTGAATATTAAAGTAATCGTACAGGGCATTAGTTCATGATGCAAGCGATTCTGACCCCTAGAAACTTCATACTTGAAGTAAATGACTACAATGAACCTATGGACCATGCCGATGAGCCACGCTGGCTGAGCAACGATGAACGCGATGTCTGGCTAACGCTTGTGGGCGTCATGATGAAGCTCCCCGCCGCGCTGGACGCCCAACTGCAGCGTGATGCCGGGCTGAGCCACTTCGAATACATGGTCCTGGCAGGACTGTCCGAAGCGCCGTCCCGCACGCGCAGGATGAGCGACCTCGCCGGTTTCACCGAGTCCGGCCTTCCCCGCCTGTCCCAGGTAGTGGGCCGCCTGGAAAAGCGTGGCTGGGTCAGCCGTTCCACCGATCCTTCCGACGGTCGGATCACGCTCGCCACCCTCACTGACAAGGGCTGGCAGAAGATCATCCAGACAGCTCCGGGGCATGTGGAGGCCGTCCGCAACCTCGTGTTCGATCCCCTGACCAAGGCGCAGTCCCGCCAGCTGGGCAGCATCGGCAAACGGATCATGACCGCCATCGACCCCGCGGACCGGTGCCTGCAGAGCGGGGCACCGGAGTCAACGGGCACAGCGTGAACGGCGCAGGCACCGACGGATGGTGAGAGCGGCTGCCCCGGCAGCCAGGATTCCGGTGGCCAGCCGCCTCGGGTTCTGCACGCCGGGGCGTTTGTAGAACGCCATCACGTCCATGAGGAGTTGACCGGTACCGCCGCCGCGGCTCATCATCCGCCAACGGATCAATCTGGAAACCGCGGACCTGGCCGGGCCGCAACAGCAGCTGTACTTCGCCGGCGCCCGGCTGCTCGAGGTCTTTCCCCTGTTGAATCTCGTAGGCAACATATCCCTCGGTGTTGGCGCGATGTCCTACGCCGGCCAGTTCAACTCCATGGTGATTGCCGACGGCGACGGCTACCCCGACCTCAACGAGTTCACCAGCGCTGCCCGGACAGAGCTGCGGTTACTCCTGGCCGCAGCGGCCTAAGCTGGTCCCGTGACTCCGACGCCCTCCCCAAGCCCCCTAGACGTCATCATCCATTCAGGGCCGGCCGACTGGTGGGTGATCCTGGCCGGACTCGGGCCCCTCGCCGTCCTGATAGCGGCTCTCCTTGCCTTCTATATCAACTGGCGGACACTGAAACAGCGGACCACCGCCGATAAGACCACCCTCGAACAGAAGCGCGAGGCAGACGCCCAGGCCCTGCAACAGAAGACCGAGGCGGACAGCCGGGCTGAATGGTGGCGCCGGACCCAGTGGGCTTTGGACCGTGCGCTGGACGAGGATGAAGGAACCAAGGCCCTTGGCCTGGCGACCCTGGACGTACTGGCCCGCAGTGAGCTGGCACGCAAGGAGGAACTCGAGCTTTTCGACATTGCCTGGAAAAACGTCTCCGGTGACGAAAACGGGGAACCCGATGGCGCCGTCGTCACAGCGGACGTCGGGGAAGTGGAGGACGTGAACGAAACCGCTGCCGGGGCGGGAAACGCCGGCGGGTTCCCCGCCGCTGCCGTGGACTCCGGCGCATACATGGGCGACAATGGAACGACACATGAGGACGAGGCCAAGGAGGTTGGACCATGAGTGCAGGCACATCTGAACACCGCTACATCCATACCCCCCGGAATGCCTCCCCCGCGCCGGCCAAGAAGGCCTCCCCGGCCGAGCATCGCGTTCAAGTGGCCGCCGCGCGGTTGCGCGTGACCCTTGACGAGCGTCTTGGGCGCGAAACGCCGGCCAAGACCAAGGCCCTGGCCAAGGAACCCATTTAGCTCTCCTTCCCCGGTAGACGGATTCCCCGGTATACGGAGCCTCGCAGACCTGAGATTCCGGGTGTGGAGGCCGACGGCGGGAATGATCAGTGGAACATGGCAGGCGGGGCCTCCGCTCCAACCTGACAGCCCTACTGCAAGGCCACGGCCACGATGACCGCGTTGATCAGGAGATTCAGCACCAGCCACCGGTGGAAGCAGAGTGCGGTGAGCACCAGGGTTATCACCGCACCGGTAACCGCGGCTGCCGGCGCCCACGAGGCGCCGGCCGCCACCGCAATGCCCGCGGCAACGACTGCGGCGGCGGCACCCGCTGCGAAGGCCACGCTGACCCGCCGGGCCGCCTTTTCCAGACCAAGCCGGGCAGCGATCCAGGGGCGGCGGGGATCGAAGGGAGCCTTGGCCGGATCAAAGGGCGTACACCACAGGCCCACGTGAACCAGCCCGTGGGCCACCAGGAACAGCACCACAATCCACGTCATGCCGCACCTCCCACGCTCCGGTCAAAACAGCGCAGATCAGTGCAGGAGCCACGATCCGTCCGATGGGGGCTCCGGATGATGCCGCCGGAGTTTCCGGATCAGAATGATGAAAGGCCAGGCCACCAGTTGCACGAGGCCTGCTGTGATCAGCAGACCAACGAAGAGGAGCAGGACCGGCGAGTAGATGAGAAATACAGCAACAACGGCGGCAATGTATCCGCCGATCAATGCGCTGAGCGTGCCGGCATCCATTGAAATCCCACGTCCTGTCAATTGTCGAAATGGATCTTAACCGGGTGCGCGTTCCCGGCAGTGGCAATGATTTCCGTGGCGAGATCGCGGATGCTGACGTCGCGGGTCCGCGAGGCCCGGAAAAGCCATTCGAGCGCGACGTCCTGGCTGCAGTGTTCCTGCCCGATGATCACACCAACAGCGATATCAATCGGCGGGCGTGCAGCCATCACTGCCCTGAGATTTTGCTCGGTCTCCCGCAGGGTGGCGATCCGAAGGACAAGGCGCAATCCCTTCGACGCATCAGCAGCCAGGGCATGCGCACTGGCGATGGCGTCCCTGCCGAACCCGTGGGGCCGCAGGCTGTAGAAGCTCAAGGCAGCACCGGCCTCGCCTTCCAGCTGAACAGGCAGTGCCAGGACTGACAGCACCTTCTCACGCCTGGCCGCGTCGATGAAGCTCGGCCAGCGTTCTTCGGATCTCAGATCCGTGACAAGGACCATCGCCTCGTCCAGGGCTGCCGACAGGCCCGGCCCCTCGCGGTAACGGGTTTGGACGTCTTCCAGGCTCCGTGTGGATTCTTCGGAGCCGCCCGTTTGGGGAATGCCGGAAGGTCGGAGCACTGTAATTCCGCAGGACACATCCCCTGAGACATAGGCCTGCTGCCCGGCGCAGAAAGACGCAAGGTCTCTGAGGAAGCCGGAGAGACCCGGACAATTCAGCACGAGGTCCTCGACGTGCCTGGTTATATCGGCGGCTGGATACGTAAGGGGAACTCGGGCAGCCATGGGCAACCTTCCGGATGCTGGGATCCAAGCCCAGTCTGAAACTGGTGTCCGCGTTCTGCCTAACGGTCTCTCCAGCCTACTCTTCTGCCACAGCCGTGAGGAAGGACGCGCCCACTCTTGCTGCCGCGGACGGCTCAGGTCAGGTGCCGCCGTTTGGGGAAGGCGATCCGGTCCAGATCTTTTGCCGCCACCACCACCGCGTCACCGGCACGGGAACGGGCCTGGCCGGCGAGCGCGGCGACGTCGTCGCCATAGCGCGACGAGAAGTGTGTGAGAACAAGCGTGCCGACGGCGGCGCTGCCCGCCAACTCCCCCGCCTGTCCGGCGGTGAGGTGCCGGTACTCCCTCGCGAGGTCGGCGTCGTCGTCGCTGAAGGTGGACTCCGCCACCAGGAGATCGACGCCGTCGGCCAGTTCCTCCGCCCCGGCACAGGGTGCCGTGTCCATGACGAAAGCGAATCCCTGCCCGGGACGGTGAACGCTGACGTCCTCAAGCCGGACGCCGGCGAAGCTGCCATCGCGTTGGAGACGCCCGACGTCGGGCCCGAAGATCCCGGAAGTTTTCAGCCGTTCAGGCACGAGGCTCCGGCCCTCGGGTTCGGTCAGCCGGTAGCCATAGGTCTCGATGCGGTGGTTCAGAGCCCGGACCTCCAGGCCGGTTGCGACCGCTCCGGCGCCGCCATGAGGGTGCAGCCTCAGGTCGATCCCGGGCGTGGCGATGGCCACGAGCGCGCGGATCATCTCCTCCCCCGAGGAGGGGTAGTGCAGGTGGACCTGGTGGGCCACGCCGTCCAGGGCCATCCGCGACAGCACACCCGGCAGTCCATAGCAGTGGTACCCGTGGACGTGGGTGAGGCAGATCCGCGTGATCTGCGTGGCCGAAACACCGGCATGGATCATCTGGCGCTGGGTCCCCTCGCCCGGATCAAACAGGATGCCCTCACCATCGAACCGCAGCAGGTAGCCGTTGTGGTTGCGGGTCCGGGTCGGAACCTGGGAGGCTGTGCCGAGCACCACCAGTTCACGCATGGAACTGAGTCTCCCACCCGTGTGCCGCTTCCTTCCAGTCCGCCGGTCCGCTGGATGGCTTACACCTTTCCTAACGCAGGTACAAGGGACCATCGCCCGGTCATGGGGCATACCCTGACTGCTACATTGGCACAGCCAAGGCAACGCCGGCTTGGCAGCAGCCGGTCCATTCCGGAAGGACGCACCATGCTCTCTGATACTTCCCGCCCCGTCATCCAGGCAACGCTGCCTGCGGTCGGCGCAAACATTGAAGAAATCGCCAAACGGTTCTACAAACATATGTTCGAGGCGCGGCCGGACCTGCTCGACGGCCTCTTCAACCGGGGAAACCAGGCGGACGGCCGGCAGCAGCAGGCACTGGCCGGGTCGATCGCTGCATTCGCCACCCTCCTGCTGGAAAAACCGGATCAGCTGCCTGACCATCTGCTGTCGCGCGTAGCGCACAAACACGTCTCGCTCGGCCTGGCCCCGGACCAGTACCAGATCGTCCATGAGCACCTGTTCTGGGCGATCGTCGATGTGCTGGGGGATGCAGTGACACCGGAGGTGGCGGCCGCCTGGGACGAGGTCTACTGGCTGATGGGCAACCTGCTGATCAACCAGGAACGCGGACTCTATAACGCTGTCCACCTCTCACCGGAAACCATCTGGCGTACCTGGCGCGTGGCCGAGCGCATTCAGGAGACGGACGACGTCGTCACTTTCGTCGTGGAGCGGACCGACGAACGGGAAGTGAAGCCGTCCCTGCCGGGACAGTACGTGACCCTCAAGATGCTCATGAAGGACGGCGTGCACCAGCCACGGCAGTACAGCCTCACGCGGGCCGACGACGGCCAGCACCGTCATTTCGCCGTCAAAAGGGTACACGGGCTCAGCACTCCCGACGGCGAGATGTCCAACCTGCTGCACAACGACGTCAAGGTGGGCGACGAGGTGGTGCTGTCCGCTCCGTTCGGCGACGTGGTGCTGGAATACACCGACCGGCCGGTGGTTATGGCGAGCGCCGGCATCGGCATCACTCCCATGGCCGGCATGCTCTCGCACCTCGTCAAAGCCGGGTCCCAGCGCCAGGTGATGCTCCTGCACGCCGATGACAGTGAGGACTCGTTTCCGCTCCGCAAGCAGGTCAGCGAGGACATCAGCACACTGCCCGAGGGCTCCATGCACAGCTGGTTCCTCAATCCATCCGGTGGCGGGGACGCGGGCGGCTCCACGTTCACAGGGTTCATGGATATCAATACGGTGGAACTGCCCATCGATGCCGAGTACTACCTCTGCGGCCCGCTGCCGTTCCTGCAGGCGGTGCGGAGCGATCTCATCGCCAAGGGGACCCGTCCCAGGGACATCCAGTACGAAGTGTTCGGACCGGACCTCTGGCTGGCCGACTACCAGTAACTGCGACGACGGCGTGCGGCCACCTTCTGAAGCCGGCTGGGGATAGTCTCAGAATGCGACAGGAGGAACATGATGGCTGCAGTAATTCTTGGTTGGAACCCGGACCGGTGGACAGGGTGGAACTACCGCGCCGTCGTCGAGGAGGTGGCAGAGTCGGGCCAGCACCTGGAACGGTGGAGTGTTGGCCGCCGCCGGAACATCAGGCCCGGGACAGAGGCCTGGCTCGTCCTGCTGGGCGCCAGCGACGCGGGCCGTGGACTGATCGGCCACGGAACAGTGGTCTCTGAAACCTTCGAATCCGGACATTCCGGTGCGCCGCCGGCCTCCGAGAGGTACGTCAGCGTCAGCTTCGATGCGCTGCTCCCGCTCGGTGAGCAGATCCAGCCGGACAACCTCGCGGCCGCCGTCCCCGGAATGCGGTGGCATGGCAGCAACCGGCGCTCCGGAACGTCGGTCCCGCCGTCCTCGGAGCCTGGTTTACGTCAGCTCTGGCAGGAACAGGGACCAGGCGCGGTGGACCCCGCCTGCCTGGTTCCCGGCACCTACCCCCGGGAGGCGGTGAGCCGGGTGGAGGTCAACCGCTATGAGCGGGATCCGGCTGCCCGCCGGGTGTGCCTGGCCTTCCACGGGACGTCGTGTGCGGCGTGCGGCTTTTCCTTCGAAGCCGCATATGGCGCGATGGGAGAGGGTTTCGTCCACGTCCACCACACGGTGCCGGCATCCTTGCTGGGACGCGGTTACCAGCTGGACCCGGTCACGGACCTCGTGCCGCTGTGCGCCAACTGCCACGCCATCGCCCACCGTGGCGTCAGCACCCCGCGGACAGTTTCGGAACTCCGAAGCATCATCGGAGCGTCGGGCCATGTGCGGGGAGAAACTCTCGGTGAGCATGCCCTCGAAGCCCAGGCGGATGCGCGGCGCATCCTCGAGGCACACCATGAATGACGGCCAAGTACGGCTGACTATTGCCCTGCGGGTGTGGTCCCGAACATCAGGGTACGTCGCCGGACGTCGTAGTACACGGTCGCCGAACGTTTGAGGAGGCTCTGGAGGACCTCGGCATCGTCGGCATCGAGGGTGAGGAACTCTTCCCACGCACCCTGGTCAAGGACCAGCTGCAGGGTCCAGGTGCCTTCCTCTCCGGGGTCCCCGGCCACCCAGCTGAACTGGTAGTGATTGACCTGGCGAACCTGGATGCTGTCATCGGTCAATGGTTGTTTTGGTGTGGGGCTCATGGTCCCCTCCTGGAAATGTGATGGGCAGGCCCGCGGCATAAGCCTTACACCAATGTAGACCCGGTGTGCGGCTTGATCCAGACCTGAGCAGTACACTCAAAGCAACCTCTGGAGATGAGCCCATGACCTTCTTTCAGGACCTCCCCGAACCGCCGGAACGTCCGCGTCCTCCACGTCATGTCATGCCGGAATGGCTTGGACCACCGCCAAACGAACTTCCCGGCGTTATCCATGTGGGACAGTTCCTCCACCGCTCCCCGGGGTTCGTCATCGCCGTCAAGTGCGCAGAGGTCTACTCGAACGGTTGCGCCGTGGACGTCGTCTGGTGCGTCCGGCGGACCAACGAAAGCGATAGGGAATGGGCTGCCGGGAACGCGCGTTTCTTCCGGCAGCCGCCACCCGGTCCGGGCTATGCCGAAGACCTTGAATCTGCGCTGCTCTTTGGGGCCGAATTTCCCGACGGCCGGAAGACCACGTCCACGCACATCCGGCCCGGCATGTTTGATGGCAGCGAAACCATTACCGGGCCGGTCCTGGTGGCCAACGGCCAAGGGGGCAGCGGGAACGACGATGAACTGACCGGAGCGGCCCGGCTATGGCTGTGGCCGCTGCCGGCCGGCGGCGATCTGCGTTTGGTGGCCCAGTGGAAGGAAGCCGGAATGCCGGAACAATCGGTCCTGCTTGACGGCGGGCAGATTGCCGCCGCAGCACTGCTGGCCCAGAAGTACTAGTCAGGCGCGCGGCCGCATGATCGGCGGGTTAAGTACAGCCGGGGCCGGCTGACCGGCAGCCGGGCGGGACGCACTGGCCAGCCGGAAGAGAGCAGCGGGGCGGCCAGTCTCACCCGTGGTCATCCGCCCGGTGTCCTCCAGGAAACCTGGAGTTCCTGTGGCCTTGCGGTGGAAATTCCGAGGATCCAGGCGTGTTCCCCACACGGCCTCATACACTGCCCGGAGCTGGGCGACGGTGAACTCCTCTCCACAAAAGGCCGCCCCCAGCGGTGAATATTCGAGCTTTGACTTCGCCCTTTCAAGGGCGTCCGTGAGGATCCGCTCATGGTCAAAGGCGAGCTTCAGCCCGCCTTCCAGTACTTGGTTGGCTGGGTACCACGCGGCGTGCTCGGCGTCACTGCCTGCGGACAGGACGGGAAAGTTCGGTGCGAGCAGCAGGTGGGCCACTGTGAGCACGTCCCCGCGCGGGTCCCGCCCTTCCGGACCATAGCTGCCCAACTGCTCCAGGTGGCCAGGGACATCCTCGACGCCGGTTTCCTCCGCCAGTTCGCGGCTCGCCGCGGACACCAGGTCCTCGCCGGGCAGCACGAAGCCGCCCGGCAGCGCGAGCAGTCCACGGAATGGCTCAAAGAGGCGGGTGACCAGGAGAACGTTCAGGACATCATCAAGCACCGTGAGGGCGACGACGTCGACCGTCACCGGGAAGCACGCGGGCGCCGGGTGGGAAGCTGGCATGGATCCATCATAGGTATTTATCGTCACCTTGACAATAAGTCTCGACTGCCCTTAGCGTTTACTTATCGTCATTTTGACGACAATATCGACCATAGGAGCAACCATGGCCAGCATCAAGCGCTACCCCTGGATCAGCCACTTCCTCGGCAGTCCTACAGGCCACGTCGTCCACCTGCAGAAGGGCAAAGTCAGGCACCAGGGAGTAGGACAGGCCTTCTGGTTCCGGCCGGCGAATTCCGTCCTCAGCGAGGTACCCGTGGATGACCAGGAACTGCCCACGCTTTTTCACGCCATTACCCGGGACCACCAGGACGTGAGCGTTCAGGCCAACGTGACCTACCGCTTCATCGACCCGGTGTCTGTCTCCAGGCGGCTCGACTTCGGCCTCCAGCCGGCGGGTCCTGCGCAGGCGTCGGGGAAAGAGCAGGTGTCCACCATCATCGGCCAGCTGTGCCAGAGCCACGCGATCGACCAGATCGCCACCACCACTCTCGCCGAAGCGCTCGAGCGCGGAGTCAGCCAGCTGCGCAACATTCTCACCGCAGCCCTGCGCGCGGACACCCGGCTGCTGTCCACCGGCATCGAAATCCTCGCGGTGCAGGTCCTGGCCGTCCGGCCGGAGGCTGATGTCGAACGGGCACTGCAGACGCCGGCGCGGGAGCAGCTTCAGGCCGAAGCGGACCGGGCCGTGTACGAACGCCGGGCCGTCGCCGTCGAACGCGAACGGACTATTTCCGAGAATGAGATGGCGAGCCAGATCGAACTGGCAACCCGTCGGGAACACCTGGTCACGCAGGAAGGCGCCAATGCCAGGCGCCAGGCCGAGGAAAAGGCCGCAGCCGGGCTTATTGAGGCGAAGGCTTCATCCGAACGCAAGGGCATCAGCGCCGCTGCGGAAGCAAACCAGATCCGGCTGGTCGGCGAGGCGGATGCGGCGCGCGAAGCTGCAACCATGGAGGTCTACCAAGGCATGGAACAGGCCACCCTGCTTGCCCTGGCCCTCCGCGAAGCCGCCACCTCACTGCCGAGCATCGGGAACCTCACCATTACCCCTGACCTGCTCAGCGGAGCGCTCGCCGGGCTGTTCAGGGAGCCGGCAGCCGGTGCCGCTCCGGCCCGCTTCACAGCCGGGCCGGCCGACCGGTTCGAGAAGTAGGGGCCGGCTGTGCCCACCTCCCGCCTTGTCATCGTCCACCGGCGGACAGAGCTGCAGGAACTCCTGGATCGGCACGCCACCCGCGGCCAGGCCGAGTTCTTCCTGCGGACGCGCGGCCGCACCATCAAGGAGGTCCAGGAGCGCCACGACCGGCTTTCCGCTGCCCTCATGACAGTGCGCGCCGCAGTACCGTCCGATTGGCGTCACGCCGAGGTGGAGCGGGCGGACCTGAGCCGTTTCCTGCTTAGCGGGGATGACGTTGTCGCGGTAGTGGGCCAGGACGGGCTGGTGGCCAATGTGGCCAAGTACCTCAGCGGCCAGCCCGTCATCGGAATCGATCCGGAGCCGGGTGCGAATCCGGGCGTGCTGGTCCGGCATTCGCCCGGCTCGGCGGTGAAGCTGCTGCGTGCGGCGGGCACGGCCGGCCCGGAGGAGCGGTTTCCCTGCCACGAGCTGGCCACGGTGACCGCGCGGCTCGACGACGGGCAGGAGCTGTCCGGGCTCAACGAAGTGTTCATCGGGCACGCCTCGCACCAATCAGCCCGGTACCGGCTCACTGCCCCGGACGGCAGGAGCGAACGCCAGTCGTCGTCGGGCCTGATCGTTTCCACGGGCACCGGGGCTACCGGCTGGTGCGCGTCCATCGCCCTCGAACGCGGGGGCCGCGCGCTGCCTTCGCCCACGGATCCCCGGCTGGCGTGGTTCGTCCGCGAGGCATGGCCCTCCCCCATCACCGCAACCGCCTTGACCGAAGGTGTGCTGGAGGCCGGCGAAACACTCCGGATCAGCGTTGCATCCGACCAACTCGTAGTGTTCGGCGACGGAATGGAAGGCGATCGGCTGAACGCTACGTGGGGACAGGAAATCACCGTACGATTGGGCGAACGGCCGCTGCGGCTGGTGGGGTGAGGGGCGGTCAGTACAGGAAGACCGGGAGCCAGTCACGGTTGTGCGCGTGCACCAGGGCGAGGAACAGCACGAAGTCGAAAAGCAGGTGCACCGTCACGACGTAGGTGAAGGACTTTGTCAGTTTGAACGTGTACCCCTGCAGGAGCGCGAACGGAAACGTCAGCAGCGGACCCCAGGACTGGTAGCCGATTTCCCAGAGGAATGACGAGAAGACCACGGCTTGCAGGATATTGGCCAGCCAGTCGGGGAAGTGCCGCCGGAGCAGCGTGAACGTGGTGCAGATGAAGAACAGCTCGTCCCAGATGCCCACCGTGTTCACGCCGAGGAAGAGCCGCCAGAAGATGGTGGGGTCGGAGGCGTCCGGCCAGTTCTGGTAAACCCCGGTCCGGATCAGGTAGACCGGCAGGATCAGGTAGCCAAGTGCCACAACTGCCAGCAGGTACAACTTCGCAGCCACTGGCCATTTATGACCCGTGTTCACCGGGAACCTGATGATCTTCTCGCGGTAGACAAACCGGGACACCAGCCACGGCACGAGCACGGCCAAGGCCAGGACGCCGCCCATCAGGGTCATGTGCGTGATACTCAAGTCGGCGTTGAGGGGAACCAGGCTGATAAAGACCATTCCCGCCGCAATCAGCGCAAGGTGCCGCGTTAATTCACGGTCAACAAGTACGGCCGCGAAAAGGCTTGCGGCGAGCAGTCCGTAACCCCACATGTCATTTTCGACGCCGAACAGGAGCACCCCTGACGCGGAAAGCAGCCCCGCCGGCACCAGCTTCCACGTGAGGACTGTGCGGGGCGATTGCGTCGAGATCGATGTCACCACACCAGCATCCCAGTGCCGGCCGCCCCCGCGATAGCGTCCACGCCGCAGATCCACGTGCTGCCCGACTCCATTCCCCACGACGGCGACACTGCAGCACGCCGAGAGCCAGAGGCCCGCGCCCCTGGCTCCCGTCCGCATTGGGTTTCCCGTACACCACCAAGGGTCAGCGGTGTACCTCAACGACGTCGCTCTTCTTCCAATCGGACCAATGGGACCAGTCAGACCAGTGTCCGTCATCCTTCTTCACGCGGAACGAAACGAGATGGTAGACCTCTTCGTCGCCCCTGCGGTCAAGGTTGCGGACCCGGTCGACGCTGTGGACGGTCTTCTCTTCGTCATCATGGACTTTCACCGTGAAGTACGAGTGACCAAGGAAGTCGTCGCTGCGCCGCGGGCCACGCTCGTCTTCGTAGCGAAGCTGACGGATCTGGACCACCCTGTCGTCGTTGCATTCCACTTCGATCCTGAAGTCGACTCTGTTGCCCCGAAGATCGAGTGGATCCTCCGGCGTCACGGTACAGCCGCGAATGCGATCACGATCGCGATCGTGATCGTCATTCGCTTGTGCCGGGCCGGCAACGGCCATGGATCCAGCAAACAGACCCAACGAAAGGAATGGAACCAGGGCGATCTTTGCCCGGGTTGAACGGGCTTTCTTTGTTGGAGTGATGGACATTTTCTTGCTCCTGTAAGGGTGCGTTTCACCATTTTTTTAGGCAGCATGAGGCTGCCCGCGATTGAGCATGGCGCGACTGAGCATGTCGCGGATAATCTGTGACGCGGCCGCAGCCTGCGCGTCCCAATTTCAAACAGCACGCCCCGACTGAGCGGGGGGCTTGGCGCCGGATTCATTCTGAGTTTGTGATCCGGTCGTTTAATCCTGCGCCTGCGTATGGCCCGATACTAGGGCCCTGACTACCCTTTTTTGACGGATTACATGGAGCCTGTCAGTGGACATCCCGTGACCCTTCAGCCTGCGGGAGGCCCACAACCCGGAGGTACTTCCGCATAGCCACGGAATCTGAGAACATGCAGAAAGAGTCTCCAGACAAAGGGACAACCAGCAGCAGGGTCGGAACATTTCCCCTCACCGATATATCCCCTGGAAGATTCACATGGACCCTTTGACCTCTATTTACCTTGTCCTTACTGCGGCAGTACTTTGGGTCGCAATCACTTCAGGCATGCTCGCTCTTCTCGGCCGCGCTGAACGTCGCGCCGGAGTCAGATCGCCCCGCAAGACCGTTGCCGGCCCGCGGCGCCGGCACGGGAGCATGAGCCCACGGCGACGGAAAGTGCGCCACGGGCGTCCGCCCCGGCGGATGGCCCTGCGCCCCTGAGGACGGTCCGCCGCCGCAACAGGACCCGACGTGCCCGATCTGTAAATTCAGAGGGAAGTGTGATGATAAATCACGACGACGAACCCAGCCTTGACGGGGCCCCGCCCGGGCATGCGGTTATCCCGGTGGCGCAGCCGGCCCAGCCTGCTATCCGGGCAGCCGGCCGCGACCGCTACCTGGACACATTGCGCGCTGTGGCCCTGGCACGAGTGGTTGCGTTCCACAGCTTCTCGGGCGCTGTCTGGCTGAGCCTGGTGTTCCCCTCAATGGGTGTCATGTTCGCACTGGCCGGCTCCCTCATGGCACGTTCGCTGGACCGGCCCGCCGCCGGGGTCCTTAAAAGCCGCACCAGAAGGCTGCTGCTGCCGCTCTGGGCCTACGCCATCATTGTGCTGGGCTTTCTGTTTGCCGCTGGCTGGCGTCCCTGGCAGGAGGAGGAGGGTTCGTGGCTGGACATTGCACTGTGGTTCTTCCCCATCGGGGTTCCCCCATACCCGGAAAACGCCGGGACGACGAGTTATCTGGCCGACTCCACCTGGGGTTTCCAGGCGGAAGAAATACTCTGGTATATCCGGGCCTACTTCTGGTTCATGCTGCTTTCGCCGCTTCTGCTAAAGGCGTTCCGACGGTTTCCCCGGGTCACCTTGTTGGCTCCCCTCATGCTTCTTGTAGCCCTGAACCAGGAAACCGCCGTACCACTGCCCGACTGGGCAAACAGCCCCGTGACCGACTTTGCCACCTACGGTTCGTGCTGGATCCTCGGCTTCGCTCACCACGAAGGTCTGCTGCGCAAGCTCCGGCTTCCAACCGTGATCGCCCTCGCGTTGGCGCTCATGGCACTCGGACTCTCCTGGGCGGCCAGCCATCTGGGTGAGGAAGGTTGGAACCTGAACGCTATCCCGCTGGCCCAGGCCCTCTGGTCCTTGGGGTTCTGCGCGGTTCTCCTGCGGCTGTCGCCTGTCTGGACGGCGCTCCCCGGTCCCATGAGAATCCTTGACGGCGTTGTGACGCTCATGAATAACCGGGCCATCACCATCTATCTGTGGCACAACCTGCTGCTTGTCGCCGCGGTCCCGCTGATTGACCTTGGCTGGGAAAACCCGACGCTCAGCGAGGCAATACCCTGGCTGCTGTCAAGCGACTGGCTGATGTTCCTGGTTGTCTGGCCCCTTCTGGGAATCACCATCCTGTGCTTGGGCTGGGTTGAAGATTTGGCCGCGGGGAGACCTCCCCGGATGTGGCCTTCAGGGTCCGGTACATTGGCGCCAAGGGTTCCCGATCAACGTCCTGCAGGATAGCGTCGCCAGTGGCAGGGCAAAGTATTGAAAGCCCGGAAGGCGCCGAGCCCACGACGCCCTTAAAAGGAGTGCTGACATGACGGATCCGACAGCCACATCCCCGGTCACTTCGCCGGTGTCTGCCCGCGCTTCCCGGCTGGCATCGATCCCCTCTTTCCAGCGGGTTAACGCTTACCTGCGGGATTCCGACACGCGCCGGAAGGGCCAGGCCGGCGGCTGTGATTTCACCTTCGGCAACCCGCACCAGATGCCGGCAGACCGCTACGTCAGCACGCTGCGGGAAGCACTGACTCCTCAGAATGATCAGTGGTTCGCTTACCAGACCAACGGCGAGGCGGCCCGTGAGGCTGCAGCGCAATCCCTTCAACGGCTGCTGGATGTGCCCTTCCGTGCGCAGGACATCTACCTCACCACCGGCGGGTTTGCTGCCATTGCCCTGGCGCTGAAGACCGTGGCCGATCCCGGCGATGAGATCATTTACAGCCTGCCGCCATGGTTCCTCTACGAGCCGTTGGTTCTTGAAGCCGGGCTCGTACCGGTGAAGGTGAAAATCGACACCACCACTTTCGACCTGGACCTCGGCGCGATCGAGGCCGCCATCACGGAGCGCACCAGGGCTGTGATCGTCAATTCGCCGAACAATCCCACTGGCAGGGTCTATCCACCGGAGCTGCTGCGCCGGCTGGCAGGGCTTCTGGAGGCGGCCTCAGCGAGGAACGGCCGGCGGATTTTCCTCATCTCGGACGAGGCCTACAACCGGATCGTGTTCGACGGCCTGCGGTTCCACAGCCCGGTGGAGTACTACCCCCATACGTTGCTGGCCTATTCCTACGGCAAGACCCACCTTTCGCCGGGTCAGCGGGTGGGGTATCTGGCGCTGCCGCCCACCATGCCGGACCGGGACGAGATGGAACCGGCCATCACCGGCCTGCAGGTGGCTATGGGCTGGGTGTATCCGAACGCCCTCCTCCAGCACGCGCTGCCCGAGCTGGAACAGTTCACCATCGACGTCGGCAAGCTGCAGCGTCGGCGGGACCGGCTGATCGATGTGCTGGGCAGCATGGGTTACCGCGTCGGGCGCCCGGAGGGCACGTTCTACCTCTACGTTCCCTCCCCGATTCCGGATGACGAGAAGTTCACCGAATCACTCGCCCGCCGGGATGTCTTCGTATTTCCCGGTGTGCTGTTCGAGACGCCGGGTTTCTTCCGGATCTCCCTCACGGCAAACGAGGAAATGATTGAACAAAGCCTGCCGGCGTTCGAGGCAGCGATCAAGGAAAGCCGCCCATGATTTCCTGTTTCGCCTCGCTGGACTGAGCTTGATCATTCCCGGGGCTTTGGAAACAAACCTCCAATGAGTCCTGCGACGGCTGCCGGCAGGGCGACAGCACCTGCGATCAAGGGAGTCAGGGACGGAGGCGTCATTATCATGATTGCCAGGCCCACCAGCACTGCCGGCGAGGCTACGCAGATCGTTACCCACAGCGGATGCCCACGGACCTGCGACCAGATGGCAGCGGCAAGCGATGTGGCGGACCCCGCGAGCATGACCAGCCTGCCCACGCGCAACCGTTCGATGAATTCCGGATCCGAGGCGTTGATAAAGAATGCTGTCCGTTCCAGGGCAATGCCTGTCACAACAATTGAGACAGCGACCAAAACGGCCCACGGCAGGGATCGTCCCCTCCACCAGGGAAGAACGACATAGCGTTCGTCACCGTTCTGCGAACTCATCACAACGTGAGCCTAGCGGCTCCCGGGTTTCCGATCATGAAGCCAGAGGTCGTACCGGGGGCCCCGCTCGATCAGGAACCGCGTTGTTCGCAGGATGAGGAATCCCAGCAGCGGCGCCCAGACCGACAGCGCGGCGAGAATCGGGACTACGTCCGGCGCGGTTCCCCGCGGGGCAAAGACGGCCGCGGCAAGGATGATGGCGGCCATCACAATGTTGGAAGCTACAACAACACCTTTGTTGATGCGGATCGCCTGTTCGGCACGCGGCACGTCCATCGCCGGCTTCGGGATCTTCCGGGTAAACCGTTTCGGGGCTGAAGCCAGCCAGCCAATGGCTGCCATCGCAGCACCAAAGACAATCATGCCCATTCCGGTTCCGGCATCATGGCCTGTCACTGCTGACGCGAGAACATAGGCGGCGCCGGAGGCGGCAATAATGGCACCGTACATCCAGGACGCCAAAACCCATGTCCGTCGCTGGGCGTAGGCAAGGGCATAGTTGTCGGCCGTCGGTTCAGGCCGGGTCGTCGCTGTAAAGCCAAACATCAATCATCTCTCCAGGGGCGGCTGAGCCCTCCGTGTTGGTGGTCTGCGGTTAAAAGAGCCTTCGATAAGTCCTCATTGACCTGTTCGAGGTCGAATGCTGTGGGGTCCAGGGTCTCGCCAGGGCCGAGTCCCATCCATTCCCGGTACTCCTTGTGCTCCCCGTGGCTGGGATCGTTGACAGCCTGGACGATGCCCATCCATCCCCCGACACCACCGCTGTCCTCCGCAGGTGCGGCACCGAGGCCACCGGTGCACCGCGGAGCTCCCCGCCGACGTCGGATTTCAGAACCTTTTCCAGTGTTATTGCATGCTCCCAGTCATCGCCGAAATCGTAGCTGTAGGTCATGGTGCTGCCCACCACAGGCAGCAGCTGCCCAACTGTCACTTTCGATTCGTCCCGGGAGTTCTCGCCGTAGAAGTCATCCTCTCCTTCGGACGCCACCGTGGTTGCCTCCGCGTTTCTTGGCCTTCGGACTCCTCGCCCAGACCCAGATCTGCCAGCACCCAGGGGTGGTCGAAAGCATCCGCCACGCAGCCGACAAGCGCCGTGGGCACCCGGTAATGGGTATCGATGGTCACTAACCCAAGTTCCGCGAGTGCCTCCATGCGGGCCATTGCCAACCTGGTCAGCATGGTGATCATCGTTTTTTCAGCATCCGGAGCATGATCCGGGGTGGCCAGGACGCGTTCCAGCAAGGGTGGTTCCGGCGTCGCTGCCGCAAGCATGAGGGATGTCTGCAGGGCGGATACGAGCTTCTCCCATGGCTGATCGGGGTCGTGGCGAAGTACCGCCTGCTCAAGGAAACACGAGGCGAACATGGAAAACTCGTCCACCTGGTCGGGTGCATCGCCACCCAGGAACGCTTCGGACTCGAACGGCACCACTTTCGTTGCCTTGATGGCAATCAGTTCGGCCGCCTCCAGCGCGGCCCACATCTGTGCCAGCAGCGGCACGTCGAACATGCTCCGCACCGTTGGAACTCCGTCAGAGGCAACTGCCCCCTTGCTGCCGCCCCTGACCGAGACTCCCACGCAGGCGGCGGCCGCCTCAACGTCCCTCAGGCGCAGCGCGCCGGTGCCGGTGCCGGTGCCGGTGCCGGTGCCGGTGCCGGTGCCAGTGCCAGTGCCAGGCTTACCCTCGCCGATCCACCGAAGCAAGGCTGAGGCCCGCTGTATCAGCGGCAACCCGGAGAGCACTTCGAGCGCCGCTTCCTGGGGAACCTCCGGAATCTTAATCAGGCTCAGCTCGTCGCCGCCATCAGCCAAAGAGTCAAAAAAATCCAGGACGTCTGCCAACTGCTCCGCGGTTCCGGTCCATCGGCCGGTGTCGGACAGGAACCCGACGTAGGTGTGGACAGCGTCAACGGTATAAGCGGCGTGTTCGACGTCCGGCAACCCGCTTGGCTGAACACTTGCAGTGGCCGCGATCTCTTCGGAAAGGGCCAGCGCCAACGCCACAGGATCCAGGTCTGTCACGTCCGGTGCCGCCGCCTTGTCAAGATAACGGCCCACAACAGGTTCAACCAGCTTCAGGTATTGCAGCGCTGCGGCGGCCGCGCCGGGTGTGCCATCGTCGAACCAGTGCACAAAGGCCGGCGCCAGAACGTCCAAGGCGCCGCTGGCCCTGAAGGAACTGAGGGAGACCGATCCGGGGTTGTGTTTCCCGCCCGGACGCCTTTCCACGCGGCGTTTTTGCTGCTCTTGCCCACCACTTCACCTGTCTGCCGGGAATTTGCGCTGCTGGTATGACGCTACTGAGTCTTACCGCGGGATTCCACTTCCAAGTGAGCGGGGAGCCCGGCCTGAACGTATGCGCAACTGGCTCCTGCCAGCAGTGAGGGCGCCGAAGCTAAGAAATCGGCGTGCCGATCAACGATCTCGTGTGTCACCCGGACATTTTCAAGTCTTTATCGGGGACGTGGGCCCACAAGCCGATGATAGCTATGCCGTCAACAGTGAACCGGATGTGCCAAGGCAGAGGCCCGCCGGTTTCGCTCCGTAACGGGAGCGCGGCGCGCGGAGCCCCGAGAAAGCCAGGCAAAGCTCATGCCTTGGGACAGAGCGACACCACTTTATTTCGCCAGGCCTCTCGCCAGCTTCCATCGAGTTGAAGTGCGATGCCGGCAGAAGGATCCGTCTCGGGATGGCGCCGCTTACGGAAAATGTCACACCCCCCTCTCATACTGAGTGCATGGCAAGCGAAGCGGCGGCAAGGGCATTCGAGGCGATCGACGCCGCGATAGTCGTGCTCCGCGCCGAGGTGTCTCAGCCCGGTTGCGGGACGCTCGCGGACACCGATCCACTGGCCACCGTCGCTGACGGGTGCCTGGACATCCTTGCCCGGGTTGCACGGACCGAGGCTCAGGTCGCGGCTCTGAAGGCGGCGGCAGCCAATACGTACGCCGGCTCCGCACGGTCCGCGGCGCCTCCTGACGCGCCGGTCCAGGCGCAGGAAATGGCAATCGCCGCAGAGGTGGGCTGCATACTGGCCATCGGTGACGGGGCTGCAGGCGCACTACTCGCGCAGTCCTACGCCTTGGCAACGTCCCTCCCACGGACCTTGGCGGCCCTGCAGGCGGGAACGGTTTCGTGGCAGCACGCCAAGGTGATGGTGGACGAGACCGCCACCCTTGATGCCGGAGCAGCGGGTGCGCTGGAAGCCCACTTCCTCAACGCAGATTCGCCCAACCGTCCCGGTGGTTGCCCGGCCGGCGAGATGCCGGCCTATAGGTTCCGACGCAAGGCCCGGATCTGGCGGGAACGCCACCACCCGGACAGCATCGAGAAACGCCACATCAAGGGCGCGCAGGACAGGTGCTTGGAATACGCCCCGGAGCACGACGGAATGGCGCGGCTGTCTGCGTACGTTCCCGCGGACCAAGCAGTTGCGATCTGGAACCGCTTTACCGCCATCGCCCGGGGCCTGCAAGGTCCTCACGAGGACCGGACGCTCACGCAGCTCCGAATAGACGCCTTCGCCACGGCCGCCCTTCGAAGCCATAACGGCGGCAGCGGCGGGACCGGGGCCGAGCCATCCGGCCTCGCCGATGTCCCCACGCCGAGAACGGAAGTCCTGGTCACCGTTCCCGTCTTCTCCCTACTCGGGCTAACCGAAGAGCCGGCGATGCTGGACGGGTACGGGCCTATCCCCGTATCTATGGCACGGGATCTGGTGGCCAACGGAGCTGACTCGTTTCACCGGGTGCTCGTTAATCCACAGGATGGGGCGCCTTTGGAAATAAGCCGGACCAGTTACAGGCTGACAAAGGCAATGCGGAACTGGCTGCGGATGCGCGACGGCAAGTGCTCGTTCCCCGGGTGCAGCAACCAGTCCCTGGACAACGAGGCAGACCACCTCCTGGCCTGGCATCACGGCGGAACCACCGGGATCAACAACCTGGGACAGCTATGTGCCAAGCACCACAGGCTCAAACACGCCGTCGGCTGGAGATCGACGCCGGCGACAAAGAATGAGCCGCCCGGATGGGTCTCACCCTCAGGGCGGAAATACAGAGGTGAACACCAGGATTGGGAACCGCCGCGTTGGCCGCCTTCATTGGGGCCGCGAGCCGGCGAGGGGCATCGCTCTGTGCCCTCTACTCCTACGCCCACCGCCTGGGGCGGGCCTGCGGACTATCTTCATATTTCGCGCTCGGCAGGAGAAGACTGCCTTCACACTTACCTCTGTGCAGGGTGAGCTGCCGAAGGAACCTGCCAGGGCCGCCGCTGCCCCTTGGGCTCCGCAGCCCGACCGCCCATCCGGGACGCCGGATGCACCCGAAATGTTCTCATCGCAGCAAAGGGACCCCGCACAAAGCGTGCGGGGTCCCTTGCAGTCAGATCCTGGAGTTATTGTCTGGTGGTCTGTGAGACGCCGACCTAATTGAGCAATTGCTCAAGCACCCGCCCGCAGAATCTATAGGGCTGGTGGCCTCCCGCCCCGCTGAACTAGTCCGAGCTAACCGAGCAATTCCGGAAGCAGCGCCCTAAGAGGGACCGGTCAGGAGTTCGGGTTCCAGTGTGAAGGGCGCGGGCGTTTCGCAATCGTCCCCTCCTTGACTACACCGTATCGAGTGATGGGATTCAATATTCAAGTTCTCCTGTGTATCGTCGGCGTAGTCGTAGACGGCGGCGCGACGAAACCGGTTGGCAATTTGAGCGCCCCGACGGCCGGTCGCGATCGTAGAGGTACCGTTCCCAGGACGGCCACACGTCCCGCGGCACGGATCCAGGAGCTGTGGCACCGGGATCGTCCGAAGGGGTGAGGTGGGACAGAATCCACCGCCAGGGGGGACCAGGCTGTCGATGGAGCCGTCCAGGAGCGCGTCCTGGTCCTGCCCGTCGGCCCTCACAAAAAATGTGAGATTTTGATTTATTTGGAAGAACTTCCAACAACCAATCGGCGGAAATGCGCGCGACACTTTTCGGGCGGACAGGGCACAGTGGCAGGTCTAGTTGGAAGTTTGGCGGGCGGCCAGCTAGTTTTACCGGATACGCCTGAGGTTCGGGGCGTTCATCATGTCCCAGTGCGACGGGGCCGCTTTCGCTTCCTCGGCTCGATCTCTTCGACAAGGCGCCAGGCGACAATGTCGAGGGCCCGCAGCGGAGTCACTACAGGTCCGTAGTCGGGCGCGAGCTCCGCGATCTCTTTCCAGTGCTGCATGCCGTTTTGAAGGTCTTCCTTGACCTTGGGCAGCCAAGCAATCATGAAGTCGGTGTTGCTGCGGTCTCGCACGTTTTGCATTCTGGGAGCCCCGAGTTTCCCGTAGCAGCGCCAGATGTTGTCGTCGTAAAGCGGCAGCAGACCCGGCCGCTTTCGGTGCAGCGCCTTGGATAGTTTGATCAACTTCACCTCTGGGGTGCACTTTCCGTCCAGGACTCCATAGAGTTTTGCGATTGCTTTCATTGTGGCCGGCCCCGCCTCATCAAGAGTCCCCTTCAGGTTCTGGTCACCAAGGAGTGGGTTGATCGAGTCGAGCAGACCAAGGAATGTGTACTGGCTTGTCACCGCTCAGGTTCTGGTCACCAAGGAGTGGGTTGATTGAGTCGAGCAGACCAAGGAATGTGTACTGGCTTGTCACCGCTTTCTGCCCGGCGTTCAGGAGTGCGACTGCCAGCGTGTCCTCTCGGCCAAGAGTGTGCGTCTCACCGTTGCCTTTGTAGTTGTCATAGGCAGGGTACGTCCACGCGCCGTATTGGTTCAGGTATTCCCAGGCCAGCTCCTTGGCGTGCTCGACACTCGTTTCCAGGCCCCCCACTGTGATTTTCTCTGTCATAAGGCGAGCCTAGTGCCGCATATAGACGGGTAGGAGCACGTCTACCGGACCCGCTCGGCGCACCGGATCTACCCTGTCTCTGATCGCCGGCAGCCCGCGCATTGGACCTGAGCGCTGCCGGCGCTACGTAGCTGCCGAGTTCGGGCAGGAAGACTTTGCGGACGCGGAATATTGGACGATCGCCCGGCCTGACTCTTTGTTCCCCTGACTACTCCCTCGCCGTTTTGGCACACATCAAGTCAGTCTGGGAAAGAAGGTCGGACGCTGCAGAAGACCTCGACGAGGTGCATCCTGAAAAGCGTGCTGACGTATCGTTGCCCGGGCAAAAAGGCTGCTCTGCATGATCGCACCCTCCGCGTCACTGCTGGCTGGAGTGCCCTAAAAATTCTGTTCGGATTTGGCCACCACTGACGACAGCAGTCATCTCAGAGTGCCCACCCCATTCCACCCGGCACTTGTAGTGAAAGGTCATGATGTCGCGGAGAAGCTGACAGGCTTCATGCATCGACGGGATTGGCTCTGCGCTAACCGCGTACGAGGTCATCAACGGCGCCTGCGGCCACCTGTACCCGCAAGTTTTCACGGCCTCTCCGAGCATATCGAAGGAATCCGACGCCATCGATTCTGGGGTGCTTGAGCCGTCTGCCAACACCGGATACATGGAGCGGTATCCGGAGAGAGCAATGGACAGAGCTCCCGGCAGCGCATTCGTGACGGTCATTAGGTGCTGACCTGCGCTCATATTGGTGTTTCCCGCTGCCCGATCCAGGGGGGCATCCGGGTGGTGGCTTCTCATCCATGCAAGAACAACATCACCAATCAGTTGATGGCCGCCCTGGGTGAGTACTTCGTCGTCCGCTCCCAGCCAGTCCTGAACATCAGTCAGCATCATGAGAGCCGGGTATCTGGTCCAAAGGTGCAACAGCCAAGGGAACGACTTCGTATCAAAGGGTTGCTGCCCTTCGCCAGTCAACGTCACCGATTTGGGTGCCTTCTGATCTATCTCGGCGCCGTCAGGGAGCTCTCCTGAAGATCGCGCCCTTTCACTTTCGGCGTCCTCAGCAAGCGCAGCAGCGTGCTCCGTCTCCCATCCGGCCAACACCGTCCGCAAGTCCCGCGGAGAAAGGAAGTACCGGCGGTCTCCTTTGAGGACAACGACGAACGTAGGGACGCCAACCTTTGAACCCGCAATCCATCCCCTGATTCGGTCCGGCGCCACGGCAGGATTCTGACCACTTGTCATGTTTTTTACCTGGATGTGGGCGACCCTCCCCGACAGCGGCCACGACTTCTGCAACTTGCCGAATTCTTGTGGTTCGAGCGGAACCTGGACGTGCAGATCCAGGCCATAGTCAACGCCGGTCAATGAATTCACTGCCGCGCCCATTTGTAGGAAGTCCTTCAGCACCTCCGCTTCGCCCATATCACCGTTGTGCTTGATCCGAGTCCTGGTCGCCATTGACGTCTCAAGTTCCATTTGCCGCCTTCATCTCTGTATCCACTGTCGTCCCAACAGGTTATCCGTGTGTCGCGACCATTTCGCACATCCAGGCACAGGGGCATGCAGAGGCCGAGTTGATTGCTGCGTGGCTTCCGTGCGCCGAACGCCGCCGGCATTAGCCTCAAAGTACGGCGCTTCAGCCATGAAACGCCGAAGTCTATATATGACCAGTTCGGATCGTGTCATGTAGGGCCAGGTCCCAATAGGGACCCAGCGGAATTGAGAAGGCGGAACAGAATACATGCAAAGCACGAGCCACCTCGCTGTCGAGGAACTGCGGGACATCGTTCAAGATGCCCATCTCAACTTTCTCCTTGGTGCTGGCGCGTCAGCGGATCTCCTAAAGCCGCTCGGTGACGTCGAAGACTGGCTCACTCAACTATCTCGTGATGAGACGACGTCGAAAGCCACAGTCGACCGTGTGCGCGCTTCTGTTTATGCCTACTTCTTCGAAGGCGTCATCGCGCCGAATAGGCTAATTATGTCCGAGGCTACAAAGGCGGATACCCTGCTCACGTCCTACCGGGGGTTTCTTAGGACAGTGAATACGCTGCTAGTTCGGCGCCGAAGTTCGATTCTCGACAAACAGGTGAACCTGTTCACGACCAACGTTGACGTCGCCGTGGAGGTTGCTGCCGAAGAACTGCAGCTAGAACTCAATGACGGCTTCTCGGGCAGGTATCTGCCACTGTTTAGCACCAGCAACTTCGGAACGGTCAAGTCCCGGCGAAGCCTCCAATATGACAACCTTTCGGAGGTGCCGACGTTTAATCTCCTCAAACTTCACGGATCAATCAGCTGGAAGACACGCACTATTGGCGTCGGAGCCGAACCGAAAACTGCCATCACGTTCGACGCTGACAAACAACGCATCGATTCGGTCGAAGCAGATCTCATAGCCGCCAACGACGCACTCTACGAAATCAAAAGGACCAGCAAGATGCCAGGGATCCTCCAAGGCGCAACTGAGCCGGATGCGGTGGAGGCCAAGGCTTTATCCGGGTTCATGTCCAAGTACGAAGAACTCGCGATTGTCAATCCGAATAAGGACAAATTCGGCGTCACGGTTCTAAACCAAAATTACTATGACCTGCTGCGACTGTTTTCGAACAGTCTCGAGAAGGAGAACAGTGTTTTATTCGTAGTCGGCTTCTCTTGCCGCGACGAACACATCCGAGAACTCATTACAAGAGCCGCCCGAACTAACCCCACATTGCAGATTATCGTGTTCGCCTACCTCCCGGGCGAAGTGCAGGCACTGAAAGATCGGCTCAATGCCGATCTCGCCTCGAACGGCAACATCCTCGTCGTCGGTCCGCCGAAAGCCGAAGCGGATGTTGACCAGGAAAAGTACTCGCTAACGCGAATCACCGAGAAGTTTTTCGAACCGCTACTCCCCAAGCCTCCACGCAAGCCTGACACCGTCGTTGACGTTCGCCTCAGGCTCGCCCAGCCGCTGGAGCTCGATGGGCATGCGTGATGTCACGGATGAGCGCGAACTATCGGTTTTCAGAATAGGCAGCGTTGTTGAGATAAGTGGGCGAGCTGTTCGCGTCCGCGTCGACAAGTCAAAGAACGGCTCGCATCTCCTCTACCAGGGCAACATCCTCAAGAACGTCTCGGTCGGCGGTTACATCAAAATTGCAAAAGGGTTCTACGACATTGTCGCCAAAGTCGACGGAGAAGCCGTCACAGAGGACGCCGAATCACGGTCGCAATACAGCAGCAAACGGTCGCACGTCGACCGGATTCTCACCGTGAGTCTCCTCGGTTTTTTCGACAGAAAAGGAAAGTTCGAACGAGGAGTCCGGGAACTCCCCCTCATCAACAACGACTGTTTCCTACTCACCCAAGAGGAGTTCGACGAGATACACAGCTTCGTGGGCAAGGATGACGTAGCGCTCAACATCGGCTCCTTGGCAATGGAGAAGGGCCAAGCGGTGAACATCGGCGTTGATGCTGTGTTCGCCAGCCACATCGGCATCTTCGGCAACACCGGAAGCGGTAAGTCTTACACCCTCGCCAAGATCTACCACGAGCTCTTCGAGACGTACAAAGGCTCAGCCGCGTTCAAACAGAACGCCGAATTCGTCCTGTTCGACTTCAACGGGGAGTACGTCAACACTAATGAACGTGTTGACGATGGCAGATCCACATCCGTCATTACCGATAACAGCTTGAAGCGAGAGTACATACTTTCCACACGAGGCAACGGAAAAGACCGGCTTCCCATTTCCAAAAAGACTGCCGAAGACCCCGTCTTCTGGACGGTACTCCTGGACGCATCCGAGAAGACGCAAGCGCCGTTCATCCAACGGACTCTCGAAAGTCGATACTGGGACGACAAACTTCAAGACGACGACGCTCTCAAGTACGAGATCGCCTACCTCATCCACGGCGCGATCAAAAGCGGGGATAGCCCACAGGACCGTGGTGCGATCAACCACTTTCTCAAAGAAGTCGCCCTCGCCCTTGGCCAGGATGCGCCACCGGAATTGAAGGACTACACCGACCGTCTTCACGCCAACCTCGGGTATCACAACAAGTACAAGACGTTCTACTACCGTCAACCCGGTGCTGGACTGATCTACGCTAACGAACCAAACGACGACCAAGCGTTCCGGCGCCTAATATTCGGCGAGATCGAGGCGATGGACCTCCACTTCAATCTCGTCAAACACATGAACCGCATCCGGTTCAAACTGATCATTCAGTACTACAGCGACATATTCCGCGGCTTTGCCAACCGCGAACATCTAGGACCAGTTATCAAGCGCCTCGAGACGCGCATGCCAGCGATCAAAAAGCTCCTCAAAGTCTCCAAGAACGGCCTGATCCGCAAGCCTTTGACTGTGATTTCACTGCGCGACGTCAACCTCGACATGAAGAAGGTCATACCGCTCCTGCTGTGCCGGCAACTTTACGACTCCAAGAAGAAGAAGTCAGACAAGGGCAAGTTTCTCAACATCATCATCGATGAGGCCCACAACATCCTGTCTACAGCTTCGGCGAGAGAGAGCGACAGCTGGAAAGACTATCGCCTCGAGACTTTTGAAGAGATTGTCAAAGAGGGGCGAAAGTTTGGCGTGTTCCTCACGATTGCTAGCCAACGTCCGCACGACATCTCAGACACCATCGTGTCCCAACTCCACAACTATTTCCTTCACCGTCTCGTCAACAACCTCGACATACATGCCATCGAAAAGGCAGTCTCCTACCTGGACAAAGTGTCCTTTGAATCGCTACCAATCTTGCCTACCGGAACCTGTATCGTCGCCGGTGTATCGGCCCAGGTCCCCGTACTAGTGGGTGTGAGGGAAATCGAAGGACCGTATGAACCCAATAGCAAGACAATGACGCTTAACGACAAGTGGGCTGAAGCAACTCTTTCGGACCATTCGGATTAGTCTCGGCCCCGCCAAAGGTTGCCCAGGCAGGCCCGGCCAAGGGCTACCTTGGGCAGCAAGCGCAGCTTGGGACCGGCGTCTTCTAAGCCGAGAATTGCACGTACACGGGCGTCCGGCCACCTAAGTTCATTTGCAATGTCGACGACGCTGAATCCGCGCTGCTCTGCCAACCGCTGCGCTACGGTGAGCGAAGACAATGCGCCGAACGTCCCACCTGAGCGCCGCTTCATGAAGAGCCTGAACCGAGAGTCGCATGCCGGTCCGTGACCGTTCAGTGCGCATAATGGTGCTCCGGCGGCTAGTCCTAAACACAAACAGGAATAGTGGCTCATTCTGCGAAGTTGACCCCAGTTTTTCTGCTCATTTTTCGGTCACGCGAAGAAGTCGTTGTTCCAGCCAATTGACCCTTTTTCTCGAAGTACGCCGGCTATCGCCTACGGGCCGCGCTCACTGCGGCGCGGACTGGGGTACGCATCTACGGGCACGCTCGTACTGGAGATCGACGCGCCGCCAATTCCTGAGGGAGACCACAAGCGACAACTCGTTCAAGACCAGAAGTGTTTTCCACGAAGGCGCACCGAACCGTCTTTCAGCGTTGCGACGGATTCGACCTCTCGAACTAGACGTCGGGGCTGAGGCAAATCGATCTTCGAGAGCGGGTCGTCGTCCGGATGGTGGTATATCCACTTGGCCGCGGCGTCGGCAACCGCCAAGTTGACATGACGTGCCCAAAACGGCTCGACCACGCGGTCGAACGGCCTCCCGGACTGCATGAACGCTATGGCCGTCCATCGGTCCAGCGGGACAAAAATGGCACGCGCAGTGGCGACCCCAACGGATCGAGGTCGGTCCGACTCCGGGTCCCACAGGCCAGCCCCTGAGTCGCTTGTGAGCAGGGACGGATCTGAGAACCGGAGAATTCTCGGTGTCCGTTGGAACAGTTCGGGCATGAACGTCTCTATGGCAATCCGCATAGTTTGCTGGATCAGATGTGCGTCTGACGGCACCAATGAGTACTTGCCCTCAAGAACCTCGTCATAGAGCCGCTGGACACTCTCGTCATCGGCGGCGAGGCCCGTGCCTTCCAGATGCCTTCTTACGCGGGCGAGTGTGAGCCTCGATGTGAACTTATCCTTAAATGCGACGTTCGCCAGATCGATGTAGTCGCGGCGGAACCCCGGAACCCGAGAAAGCTGCAATGCGACCAACCGGACCAGACGGTAGTGAGCTTCGATGTCGAAAGTAAAACTTCCATTGAGGATAGCTTGGACATCGGCAGCGGCGGCCGATTCGATCTCGGCCAAGCTTGCTTCGATTGCTTCCGAGTTATGGTCATCACGGGCTTCAGGTAGCACGTCCTCGGTCGGTATGGCGTAGAAACCATTCTGCGCCGCTGCCTTACGGACGGCGGACAACTGCGTAACGTCCCTGTCGGTCCGGGAGACCATCTGCAGCAGGTTCCGCTCATCCGAGAATCCGCGGAGAAGAAACTGGGGAACGTAATGGTGCCGCGGCATGGATCTAGATTACTTCCCCACGCACCCACGGTTGTCACGTGTTTGCTAGGCGTCACGTCTGTCATCATGTGCAACTCAGAGAAGCTCTCACCCATCCGAGTTGAGAAGACATGTCTTACTTTCCCAGTCGTCGCCCCGACTAAAACGGAGTACGGCGAAGAAGGAGGAATCTCCACACAGCGCGGCGGCGGGGTACTACACATTAAGCCTGTTGCGACGATCGTTGGATACCAACCTTTTCCGCGTCATCGTCTACCGCGCCCTGCCTCTGGGCCGGGGTTGGTCGAAGCCACCTCACCACTCGAACTTGCCTCAGCGTCGGTCATTGCCCAACTCTCCATGGGTGCACGAACACTCTGTATGTGGGGCGCAACTCGCTTGTCCCAGCCTTGACGCCCCCGCCGGAATTCACTTGTGGGGGTTCCGGCGCGATTCTCAGGGAGACAAACTGAGCACCCCCCCGAACGGACGCGGTTGCGGACCTGTGAGTGCTGGCTATGTCCTTGACAGCAAGTCCACCAGCGCTTCCTAACGCCGGGGACTACCTGGGACGGGTCGACGTCATTGCGTTCATAGTCCCAATCAGTAAGCAATTCCGGGTGCTTCGTTGCTAAGTCATTGACCCCCGAAAGCAAGACGTGACCGGTATCGACAGGGCACCGCTGTATCTTCAGTTTGCTCCGGTAATCAATTTTCTGCTCAAACTCATGACCATCCGGACAAATCCACCAGACACGCTTTTCGGATCCGGCTTTCACATCGGAAGGTTCTAGGACGCCGTTTTTGAACGGGTGCCACCAGGAAGCCGCTTCTGAGTGTGTGGTCATGAAATCGTTTTCGCCTTCGGCCACGGTGCGGCCTTCACAATAGGGGCAGAACGGCCGCGAGACGAGTTTGGCCGGCGAACGAACGAAACGGTGGCCAACCGTGCACTTCAAATGTAGCTTGGCAGCTGAATTGCCAGCGGAGACTTGATAGGGCTGCTTCTGCTCGACCCCCGGGTCCCAAAACTCTGCGAGAGACGGGTGCGTCGTTGCTAGGTCGTTGTGGTTCGGTAACACAGCCTTGGCGCTGCAGTAAGGGCAGCCAGAACGTCGATGAACGCGATTGGCAACGGTGGCTTGCCACGAGTGTCCCTCAGTACAGCGCCACCAAATCTTGACGCCCGAGCCGCCGAGCAGCTCGCCACCGGTGAGATCGCCATTTTTCTTATGGTCCCACTGCGCCGCGATGTGAGGGTGGGTGTCAAGTAAGGAGCTGATGCCTTTGACTGCTCGGGATTTTGCACAAACCGGGCAGTGGAACTCATTCTCTAAGTAACGCCGTGCTCTCGACTGGCTGTCATGGAGACAATGGCCTACGGGACACAGCAACGTCCAGGCGCTGCTGCCCCTGACATACCCTGCGCCCCGTGCTACGAAGCGATCGATCCACCAAGAGTCGTCGGCTCGAATGGTTCTCAATTGCGCGAACCACTCCCCCGGCGGCGCGTTGAACGGCAGTCCCGCTAAGGCGAAGGGCAAGGGCACCACGGAGTCCATCTCATCGACAGGGATGTCTTGACCAGACGCGACTCGCGCAGCAACGACTGCCGGTCGAATTAGCAACCAGGCCTGGTCCGTCAGCTCGACCAACTGCAGATCTGTGACGAACTGCAGCAATTCCGACGCGGCGTGTCTAATTCGGCTTTCGACACGCTCATAGGCCTCCTTGGTGTCGATGGCTACGGCCACGTCGTGAAGAGTACGCGCATCGAGCGCCGTAGCTACTAATACGGCTGCGACCGGCAGATCATCGGGCTCCGGGTCTCGGCGGCTGCCATGAGAGCGCATTGACATGGCACGACGAATACACTCGCCCACGGTGTCGGCATGCGTCTGAATGCGCTGCTCAAGAAGGTGTCCTGCGCTCATGACTATCGCTCCCACTGGATCCCCATGAAGGGGACCTGCTGGTGCGGGGTCCAAGCGATCGTGAGATTCGACGGTAACCGGTCCCGTCCAAAGACCGTGCTTCTGGCAGACGAAATTTGCGCGTCGCGCATCGAGTTCTACGACAGGTCCGCATCCGGGACAGGAGCACCAGGCCCTGGCTAGGTCCCATAGTCCGGGCTCGAAGTGGTCATCTGCCAGACCGCAGCGTTCCCTGAGGAGATCCGCCAGCTGGTCATATCCCTGCGATACCGTCGGTTCGGTGATCCCGAGTCTCCGCAGTTCAGAGGTAGCTTTGCCGAGGTAAGTACCATGACGAGCACCGAGGCGGTCCTCCAGCCGGCGGGCAAAGCTTGCCGGTGTCTCTCCGGGCACGGGCTCGGGGACTAATATTGAGGCCAAGGACGGCCTGGGTTCAAGCACTCGCCCGTTTCCTTCCCCGCCCGCGTGTACCAACTACCGAGGTCTTCCTCCCCAAGGCATTCGCGCCCGCAGTCACTCGGACCCGGTGGCGTTCAGCCTGCAAGGTTAGTGCAATGCGATCGAGATCCTCGGCAGTCACCTGTTCCTTCTCGAGGGCGCCTTCAGAGATCTTGCGACGGGCGACCTGAGTGAGCGCAGAGTTGAGCATCCCCACCGAGCCTCGAGTGATGTCGAACAGCAGCGAGGAGAGCTTCACTACTTCCCTTGGATCACTGTCGTGGAGAGGCAGAGCTGCGGCCATTCCTCCCACCAAGCTGAGCCAGTGCTTCCTCCAATCCTCCTGTGTATCATCGGCATAGTCGTACACGGCCGCGCGACGAAAGCGGTTGGCGATCTGAGCGCCCCGACGGCCGGTCGTGATGGAGGTGTGCTCAAGGTCGATGCCTGCCAAGATGATCGTGGCGTCCACGTCGTCCCCCAGTCGGCGGAGAGCGTCAGCCACAGATCCGGCGTTCGCTGCGTTGTCGAGGTTTTGGACCTCGTCGATCGCCAGGAGCTCCATCCGGGTTAAGTTAATTCCATTGCGAACCATTGTTGACAGCTCGGCCTCGGTGACGCCTGCCGTGTAGTCGATACCGAGATAATCAGCGAGCACTTGGTAGACGGAGCGCGGAGTTCCCAGTGCCGGGATGCACACGTATCCGACAGGGACCTCTCCACGTTCAAGCAATTCCGGATCGTCCTGTTTTAGGTCGGCGAGCACCGCACCGAGTACGCGGTGCAGGGACGTTGTCTTGCCAGCACCGGACGGCGCAGAGAGGAATATGCCATGGCCACCGCCACGTTTGGCGAAGTTCGTGTCCATTTGCTCCACGACAGTCGCATCGAGGTCATGGACAGTCCTGGTAGCGACCGTTATGCCGCGCGACAGGTAGATCTGGCGAGCCTCGTCGTATTCGCGCCGCTGCAGGGGGGTCATAGCGGCGACGGCATCGTTCGGCGGCATGCGGACAGCCTCACGCTGGGACTGTGCCCAAGTCAGGTACCCAAGATAGTGGGAGAGGTTTCCGCCCGTGCGCAATCGTTTACGGTACTTCACCTCCTTCAGACCTCCTTTTCGATGCCGAATGCTTCGTCGGGCTCCCAGTCGTCAAGGTTCCAATCATCGACCTGGCCGTCCGCCCGATTGGTCGTGGTGGCGGCGGGTGCCTCGTCGTCAACAGCGCGAAGGGCGGCACGACCCGTACGGGCCGTACGGCCCTGCACTTCGTCGAGGTGCTCGGCAAGCTCGGCCCGCTCGGCTTTTGCGGCTTCCTTCTTCCACTGCCTATGGGCGCGGTCGATCAGTGAGATAGTTTCTCCGAGGCCGTCATCGGGATCAAGGGGATGGAAAGTGCTGCGTACCTGCCCGGCCAAGTCCCACATCCGTCGGGAGTGAGGCGTGTCCACGCGACGGTCGCGCCAGTCGCATGCGACGTACTCGTCAGTCTGGTCGATGTAAACCCAGATTCGGCTGGGGTCGTTGGGCTGGTAACGGAGCTCGTACTTTTTCTTGCCCAGCAACCCCGAGGATCGGTGTTGCGCCAGCGCGGGAGAGTCGTAGGTACGCCGACCAAACTCCACGCCGTCCTTCTGTATCGTGCGCTCGTCGACGGGCATTAGCGATATGTAGTCGCGCTCACTGAGGGGCATCGGTACGTACCCGACGAAAGGGAACATCGCTGCGTACATCGCATTCGGGCTAAGCGGCGGTGCCGCCGGATGCCGGGGGTCACGCAAACCCTCCATTGGGCTGTTCTGCCATACCTGAGCTACCCAAGCGTCAAAGAGCCAAATCAGTTCCTCGACATCTAGAAGGTCTTCGTTCTCCGGTTGCTGACCGCGCGCCTCGACGGTGCCGCCCGTCTGGCCGGGCAGCAGCATCACGAACCTTGTCTTGATGGTGTGGAACGCCCGCTCCACGTTGGCTTTGTCCGTGGGTGTTCGCACCGACGAGCGGGTCAGGACGATCCCCAGCTGCGCGCAGGCCGCCTCGACCACATGCGATCTGTAGTCCTTCCCGTTGTCAGTAACCAGCCGGTTGACAATTATTGCCGGGCGGGTCGTGTCAAGCAGCGACTTCTGGTCGTGGGTCAAGTTTTTGGCCCACGGCAGTTCCATGCGACGTAGGCGCCAGGTGTCGATTGCGGGCAACCCCGTTGGGCGCAGCGGTGGAGGCGTCATGGAGTCGGCCAGCATTGCGGCAACGTCCGTACCGGTGTTCTTCTTCTTGACGCTGGTGGCCATGATCGACCGAGTGGCCTTGTCAATCATGATCGTCAGTTCGACCTTGCCGGGGCTTCCGTCAGGCATCCGCACGATCACGTCGAATGGGCTCGAGTCGACTTGGACCTCGCCTCCTGGTAGTAACGCAGGACGCGGGCTAAAAACGCGCTTCGGTGAGTTCTCTGCAGTCTGCCGGTTTTTCGCTGATCCCGTCGGGTCAAGATCGCCGGACAGCTCCTGGAGGACCTGAATGATCTTCTTCTTCCCCGGAAGCAGAGAATGCTTGGTCGGCCACTCGACAAGGAACCTCACGCGCACTTCGGCGGCGAGGTTGGTCCAAGTGGTCGACGAGCTGCGAACGCGTTCCCGGATCAGTCCGTCACAAGTTGCGATAACCTCGTCGGCAACACCGTCTAAGGGTAAGTAGGTTCGAGTTGATCGGCCATCAATTATCGCTGCTGGCCCATACTTCCGGTACTCGGTGATGTACCGGCGTAGCGTGCTATCGCCCACCCGGATTCCGAGCCCTTTTAGCTCCTCCAGCTTCCGGCCGTTGCGCTGGCCCTGGGGATGGCCAAGGCCGTACTCAGGGCGTGGATCTCCCCCACCTGGCGCAGTTCCGTCGACCAGTTCGCGCACATGCTCTGCCAGAAGGATCGTCGCCGCGTCAGCGTCGTGCAACGCGATCATCCTCGACCTCGATGACTCAAGCGCATCAGTTCGTCCGGTAGCTAGAACCAGCTCTGTCAACGTCGTGGACATGACATCGCCCGACAGCACTTCCCTCAGACCGAAAACCGTACCGGCAATAGTGGCAATCACCCACTCGCGATCACGGAAAGCAACGGCGTCGCCGAGCCTGAATCCGCTCATCTGGTTCACGATTCGAACCCTGCTGCCACGATCAACATCTCCTCAAAAAATGGTCCATCAGAAACGGTTACTACTTCGCGTGTCCACATCAGATGGTAAAGAGCAGCTTTGCCCGCCTCCGGCGCCCGCAAGTCGATCAGTCTGGCGGCGTCAACGAATGACCGAGGATTTCGGATGTACGGAGTGAGGCGCTCCGCTACTGGGGCCGCCAAGGCGAACCGCGAATGCCGGAACGCCGACAACCACTCAAGGTTCATGGCAGCCCAACCGGTCAGACCATGCATGATTTCGTACTCCCACCCGACCTCGCGACAGAGCGAGGCAGTCAACTCGTATCGTGCACGCGTCGCTTCGTCGATTCGGTCAGCGGACCGAACATCCACCACCACCCCCGCGCCATCAGAGCCACGACGGTAGAAGAAGTCCGGGTAGTGCCGGAAACGATCCGGGCCCACCAGGCAGAACGGCTGGGTTGAGATCCCGGCAAGGGCACCCCTGTGATCCAGCTGCATCAGGCACTGCCACTCAAGCATCGACTCGTACCACACTGCCTGTCCCGTAGAAACCACCGGATACATCCCCTCATAGTGCCGCCGGTGCTGGTAGTTGCGGCCCGAGCGGACCGGCACAGCGTCCTCGAAATTCATCGGTGTCAGGTCGGAGCGCATCTGCTTCTGTTTTGTTACCCCGTCCTGTTCCCACAGCAGTAGGAAGCGATCGGGCGACACCACGTGCCTGTACGGGTCCGAGGTGTCGCGTCGCCCAACGGCACTACTTCTCGCCGCATGAGGCCAGCAAGCAGACTGCAATTTTTTGTTCTCATTACCCGGCGCGCCGAGAGTCCGACGCATTAGGCCCACTCGCTGTTCAGCAACTGACTTAGGCGCTGCGCCCTTGAGATCCGTCCAGATGACAGCACAGTCAGAGGTATTGGCACGGTTACCGTACGGGTCAGCCGTTTGTGCCTGTTTATTCTCACGTAGCCTCCAAGCCCTGAGTCGTCCGCCGTGCGATCACTAGTATGCATGTCTATTAGACATGCATACTACCGGCATCTTCGCTTTTCTGAGGGCCAGCCACGCCGGGTCGCATTCACAGTGACGTGGCACCGGATTCACACCCCTTCAAGACATAATTCCCGCAGCCGTGCCGCGTCCAGCTTGCAGCCCCGGGCTACAAGGAACCTCAGCCTCGAAAACCACTGCCCCAACACGACTCCGCTGGCGCCTAGGGCCGAATTGGACATGTCCAATTCCCAACGGTCCCGGCATAGAATCGGAGCATGAGTGATCCCCGATTCCGCCCCCGCCAAATGGCAGCCCCGGGTGACCGTCAGAATTTCGGCAAAGTCGCTGACATCTCATGGCTCCCGGGCACCTCCGAATCGGAAGCATCCCAGATAGAGGCCGCCAGACTTCAGCACGCGCTGGCAGTCAAGATCACAGGACGACTAAAAGAAAGGGGCCACAGCATACGCACCTACGCCGAACTTGCAGGAATCGGATATGACCGCATGGCAAAGGTCCTCCGAGGAGAAGCTCTGATGCGACTGGAGGATGTTTCGGATGCTGAACGCCTCCTTGGCGCCGTAGTAAAACCCCTCGTCGAGGACCCGACTCCCCTTAGCCGGAGCAAGGATGCGTCCTTCATTTCATCAACCGAAGAAGGACTGTAGCGAGGCCATGCCGACGGCCAAGGGTGCAGCCGGTCCGGCCCCCGTCCGCAATCTCGTGGGTTATATTCGTGAACGACTGATCTAGTGTGCCGCGGCCGGGCCGGCGACAGTAGCTAATTGAACCAAGCTTGAATCCACTGATCCAAGCCGGAAATCAGATGGCGTTAGTGGCAGATCAGGGGGCAGATGCGAGTGCATCTTCGCTGGCCGCGGCACAGATCCCATGCCGTAGGGCGTTGGCCCAGGTAGCAAATGCAAAACGGACCCAGACGCAAGCCTCTGAAGACGGCGTAATCACGATGCCGCTAGGCGCCGCCTCATGGGAGCAGAAGCAGGGCTCAACAGCCTACTCGGGACACGGAAATCGCCAAACGGCCTATTAGATGACGATATTCATTATCGGCGTGCCCACGCTGGAAACGGGCGGGATCTCCGAGGCGTTGAGTTACCCGCAAAGGCCTTCTTGCGCTCTCTCTTGGTGATGCCGGTCAAAGGGGGCGCGAACAAATCGAGGATGTCGATTTCTAGAACATCAGCAATGTCCCAGAGGCGTTCATAAGCAACACTCTTTCGGCCCCACTCAATGCCGATAACCATATTCCGGCTGAGCTGCGCCTCGAGCGCCAGGGACTCTTGCGTGAGCTCACGGAGGACTCGGAGTTCGCGGATGCGGGCCCCGACCTGTCGGCGGCGCTTCTCCCAGCGCTGCATCTGTTCGAGGCTGGTCTGAGAAGGTCTGGTAGGCACACCTCATGCCACTAGAGTTGAACATAATTGTCTGCTCCACTAGTGATACTTGAGCGACAAATCACTACTAGCGAAAGGCGTCCACGTGGGCGTTTCAGTAATTCTCGACTTAAACGAGGATGTGTCTGTGCCGGACCTAAGGCATTTTCTCAGCTACGTGCCTGAGGGCTTCGATCCCACCTTCGATCTCCGCATGCAGATTCAGGACGGAGTGACGCCTGAATACCTCGAGATCCAGCTTCCGGCCCCACCGGAGTGCGATTAGCAAAGGAGACTTGATGCGGCAGCTAAGCAATGACAACGCGGGTCGCTACCTGGTGACGACCGCTACAGGTAGCCACTATCTGCTCGATCTGAAGGCCAGAACGGTGAAGCGGCAGATGGCCGCCAGCGCGCCTCTCGTCGATTTCTTGGACACGGGGTTCTCGCAGCTGCGCCGCGACGGGGAAGCACTTGAGCTGCTTTTGCTCGAGTCATGTGCTGTCGGGGCGTCCGCCCGCTACTGGATCCAGGTCCGCGACGACCACATCCCTACCCTCAGAACGACCTCGCCTGTGGTGCGGATCGACGCCCTAAACCCTTCGGAGGCATGAACTGGGCGCTTATGCTGGTCCTGTAAACCTGATACCGTCACCGAGCCGTATCGACATCATCGTCCACACTGGGGATGCCGAGTGGTGGCAGATAGCTGCCGCCGTTGGACCGCTCGTGGACCGTGAAAGAGCTTGTCGGGTCGGCGACGCCCAGGAGTCTGCGAGACTCAGCAGCATCCCTGCCAAACTGTGTGTTGACATACAGGCGGGGCCTCGTGATGGAATCAGCTCCAGTGCCGATACCGGCCATGCTGACAGGGGGGATAATGCTGCTCGTGGCGTTGCTGGATGGGGAACGGCTCGATGCTACGACGTACTCACCTGACTCCTGGGCCGAGCTGCAGCGGTCCGAGGAACGCAGGCGCATGGTCCTCCCCCTGTGCGGCACGCGGGCGGTCGCCATGGCCCGCGGCGCCTCCACCAGATACTTCGCCCACCACAGCGTCAGGGACTGCAAGGCCGAACACGGCGGTGAGACAGCCCAGCACCTTGCCATGAAAGAGGCCTTGAGGCAGTGCATCGACCAGGTCCCAGGCTGGCACGCCATCGTCGAGCACCAGCATCCATCGCGGGAATGGACCGTCGATGTCCTGGCTGAGTCGGATGACCCCGGCACGCAAATTGCCTTCGAGGTCCAGCTGTCCTCACAGAGCCCAGCGGACTACCTCAAACGCACCCAGCGGTACTTCGACGGCGGCATCTTCCCGGTGTGGCTGGTACCGCGCCGCCAGGAGCCTTACGAGAGCAAAGTCCCGGTGGTGGTAACTGGCTTTGGGAAAACTTCGAAGCTGCCCGATGACGTCGCCGATCTGCTGCAGCTGCCGGCCGACCAGGCCTTCGTCAAAGCTGACGATACGCTCGGCGCCTTCGTGACCGCACTGCTCCTCCGCGGCCCGTCCTGGAAACTGGGCTCCCCCAAAGATCAGGCCACCAGGCGGAAAGCGGAAGCTGAGCGGGAAGCCGCCCGGGCCGAGGCCGAGCGGAAGAAGCATGAAGCCATCGAGCAGGCGATCGTGGAGATGAACGACCGCTCCGCCTCCCCGGAATCGGCGTTCGGAATTCACCTGGTGGGCACGGACACGCAGACGTTCGTGTGGGGCAGCCTCACCTCCTGCTGGCACTGCGAAGAACCGATGTTGGTCTGGGACGCGAGGAGTCCGGGATTCCAAAACAGATGGGTCCGAGTCCCCGGCGTGGACGTCAAGCCCGAGGTGGGCCACAAGCGGTTTGAGAACCATCCCGAGGTCCACCTGGTCATCGACAAATGGATGAACGCGACCCGGGCCGATATACCGAAAGCCGGGATCCGGCTGAGGCACACTAAGGCCAGCGGCAAGCAGTACAGCGCCTTCTTTTGTCCTGCGTGCGACAGCGTTATGGGCCAGTACTTCATCTCCCGCCTCCTGCCGGAGAAGTGGTCCATCCTCAGCGGCCCGGAAATTCAGCAGCCGCCGGCATCGGTGACGCCAGCTGGCCCGCGCGGGACCAATCACAGATCCAACGCCATCACTGTTACCGCCGGCGGTCGGCTTCCGCCAGGGGCGTGTGACTGGTGCGGCAAGGATCCGCACCCCGAATATGAATGCCTGTGGCGACAGTTCAGGGCCAGGGCTAACGTCCCGGACGGTTCCCCGCACTATTCCGACCAGACCTACGCCAGGATCGTTGCAGGCGAGAAGCCTGCGGACGAGGGGGCGGCGTTGCTGGGGCGCATGCTCGACCGCTGCGTGGCGATTCCACGTCGCTAGCCCCTCCGATCATCAGGTAAAGACCGCAGCCCCAGATGCATGCCTTATGCCGGAGCACCATCCAGCGTGGTGAGCCATGACAAGACGTCCTCCATGGCTTTCATCGGCCGCGGCGCAGCAGAGTAAACACGAATCTCGTGGTAGCGCGCATCCTTGATCTGCAGTGACGGCAGGTCATCCTCCCTGAGCCGGACCACCAGGTAGCCGGCCGCCAGCAGGTCAGCGCTCTTCCGCACATCGATCAGCACCTTGGCAGGGTCCTGGTGCCAGTACGCGCCGTCATACTCCACAACGAGGAGGCGACCTGCAATGTCGACGCTGATGTCCGCCGACCAGGATTTGCGTGTTGTGAACGCTTTGTCCCGCAGCACGGCACCGGAGCGGGCTCCGGTGAAGCACTCTTCCGCGGCAGCATGATGGGCCAGCTCGACCTTGGATTTGCCGACTTCACGGCACTCCGGGCACTCGGCGCCGTTCGAACGGCCGCTGAGAGAACCCTTCCAGACATGCGCCTTACTGATGGTGCATATCCACTCCGGCAGGAACGACGTTGACGCGTAGGGGCGAACATTCCAGGCGCTAACTGGATTGGATGGGCTCCATTCCGCGGCCAAGCCGGGGTCCTGCCACGCCAGAGATCCGAGGATGGTTCGGCACTGCGGGCAACGCAATCTTTCGTATTTGTCCCGCGACCGTGGAGTCGCTTCCCATTGGTGATCGCAGCAATCGGCAACCCACCACACGCTGCGCTGTGAGTCCCAGACGACGTCTTTGGGAGTGAGCTTGCCGTTGCGCGTCGGGTGCCATTGCGAGGCGATCTCCGGCAGGGTGTCGGCCAGCCAGTTCGTCTGGGCTTTCCGTGTCTCGGCGCCGCGGCAGCTCGGGCAGCCCGACTTGAGGAATCTGAGGGGGCCGATCCGTGGGTGGTGGCCCGCGGGACAGCGGAACCGCCTCAACTGCCACTCCCCGGCGACCATGACGGTCCGGGGGTCCGCTTCATCGGCCCAGGCCTGGGCCAGTTCAGGGACCTCAGCGACAGGAGTCGTCTTTAACCGTTCGTACTCAGCATCCCATGCCGCATCCCGGATCACTTTGCAGTCCGGGCAGGACTGGCGGCCGTCAGTCATGTCCAGGACTTTGGCGCGGAATGAAAGACGGCATTCCGGACACACCCAGTGGCAGGTCCGGGTGGCTCGCAGTGTTACGGTCCGGAAGTTCTTTTCGTCGTTGCGTTCGTGGTCCCACCAATCGCGGGCAGGATCGTCGGAGTCTGCCAGGAGCAGCTTGGCCGTTTTTGTGCTGGCCGGATTTATGGATCGAATGTTCCGGGCGGTCGCAGCGGGGGCGGTCTTCGCCGTTGGGCTGGCAGACCGGACGTTGCGGGTACATGAACAGCCCCAGCCGATGTCGCCCATGCGTTGCGCGGAGAGCCTCTCGCAGGACCGGCAGCACGTGATGATGGGGTCATTGCCGTCGTTAGCGTCCACCGTCGTGGCGACGAAGTCGAAACCGTTCACGTCGAGGTGGGCGATGATCTCATCGCGAGAATATATGCGGGCCGGAGCCGTCTCACCTGCCATCTGCCGGGCCATCTTCGCCCATTCGGTCCAGTAGCAGGCCCTGCAGGTCTTTTCGCGCTGGGCGTTTTTATCAAGGGTGTATTCGAACCTGTAGTGGGCCTGCACGTCACAGTTCAGGCAGGTGGTGAGGCGCCATTCCTTAAGGCCGGTGAACGTTTCATCGGCCTTAAGTCCGCCTTCGCGCAGGATGTCGTCGATACAGTCGACGCACCACGCCGGCTTACTGCGAGTATTGTAGGCCGCTGCGTTGGAGCAACCATTCTTCGAACACGGTTGAGTGCCAGCCTGAGCCGCAGCTATAGTCTTCTCCATGGTCCCCCGGGGTTCCGCTTTCCATCCGTCCACAACCATGCGTAGACGGGCGATATGAGCCTAACTCGCAGCGCCCCTCCAGCTGGCCAGCGACACCACCGGTCTAGATGACGGCTGGTCTGTAGATACTTTGACGCCGGTCCAGGCCTTGGACTTATCCCCTGCGATGCTGGAGCCAGCTGCATCGCCGCGATAACAGCCGGTGGAAAGTCGTCCACCGGCACGACGATGCCTTCGCAGGATGTGCTGCAGCTGCCTGGGGTCGCGCGCAGCTGCTTAGTGAAGGTTATGGAAGTCACTTACAGGCTCAATGAGTACCACCAGAATCTATGGAGTGGCTGCCGCTAGTAGGCTTAGTTAGTGACAATTAATGAGGACTGGCTGCGTGAGGAGCGCATCAAACGCCTGCGCGCACTCGTTCGCTCGGGAGTAAAGCACCTGATCTTCTTGCATGAGGCCGTACCGTTCTACTTACGGCAAGGGCAGGTCTCCGACGAGCGAGTTGAAGACTTATTCGATGGACGACAAGGCCAATCATTACGCGCACTCATGAGCCCAGAGTTGCAACGCGACCACGAGATCGCCCTCGGCATGTTCATCGACAATCGACAGAGCCGGGCCTTCGAGAAGATCTACATGTGGATCTCCGACGTCAATGACGCGGCTATGCGAACCTTCAAAGATGAGCATTTCAAAGACTATAGAGAACTCGGACACCCTCCGCAGCTAACAGCAACACGTAGCGAAATCGGCGAACCTGAACGCGGGCTGACAGAACTGTCCGCCGACATCCGGGCGCGAGTGCTCGCACTTACAGTGGCCCTCACGGATCTCGGAGAACACGAAGATGTCGCGCCCGCCGTACGCGATGCCCCAGGAGGTTGGCCTCATCTGCGCGGGCTTGTCGCAGACTCGATCATCGACGGTCACCTACGGCAAATGCGCCTGCGCCGGACACGAACGGAGATCTCTAGCGCAGTTGGCGCTTCCAAAGAAATTGTAGAGGCGACTTTCAAAGCACTCTCAGCCAAGCACAACGTGCTGCCACAGAAAACTACCCCGGATCTCAGCGACTGGTGGAAAGTTCTACGGCCCCTCCTCGCTGACCAAGGTATCGACAAAGCGCTCGGCGCCAAAGACGGAGCGCTCATTAAACTCGTGAGCAGCCAAGTATCACTGGTGCAGAACCTGGGCGAACTTCGGAACAAAGTCGGGTCAGGCCACGGCAAGGCAGAACATCCCGCGGGGTTGGGACCAGCGCACGCACTTCTCGCAGTGGACACTGCCCACACGCTCACGCGCTTTCTTGCTCACTGAGCATAAGCACATCCTCATTTTCTCTGTTGCGACTTGCTTGAAGGATTGGCAAACTAGCCCTGCACCATAGGTTCGGATAGTCGCATTCAACGGTCGTCTTCTGGGCGGAAGGTTGGCCATCCGGATCAGGATGGCCCAGCTGTTCCGCTAGTAGTTGGGCTTCTCCCTCAGGGAGTTTCCGGATCTCTCCATGATGGGGGCGACGTCATCGTCGACCGGGAAACTCTCGATCCCTTTCCCCGATGCGGTATCGATAATGACGCCGCAACGTCATCCAACGTGCCCAACATCGCTCACCTTGACATGCGCCGCTGACCAGCCCATTTGTTCTGCAAGGGGAGATAGCCCAGCTCCCCGGATCCAACAGCGCGCTGCGAACCTTCACCCCTGCGCCGCCAGCCCCTCTGCACCGCGTGGTTGCTCAAATCCATGGACGACGGCAACTGATGCCTCACCATCATCGGGATGCCTCCGTCAGGATGAGATCTAGGATGCCGTCAGGACCGAGTTCGCCCTGGCAGCCCTGTAGCAGGTCCGGGTCGTGGGGATAGCTACGACCATGTCGCTTAGGACATGTCGGAGTAGCTTCCAGCGTCGCTCGTTGCAGTTGGCCTGGCGAAGCGAGGTGCCGTCCGCGAATTGGAAGCTGCGCGTGGAGCTGGTCGGGAACCCAAACGTGGGTTAGTTTTGGAATATTTCTCCCAGAAACAGGCTGGGCAGGTGCGCGTGCTCACTGACACCGGACCCCGCCCGTGCTGACAGAATTTTACGGCTCCTCAGAAAACGAGGCCCCCATCGCCGGCGCGATGGCTGACCCCACCGAATCCTGAGCGCCAGGTTCTTTGCGACCGTCCGTGACGAACCCAACGGGAATGCCTGGGCCGAACAACAGACGCATTTGCTTTGGCTGCTCACCTGGCAAATCGAAAGTGGCCCAAGAGTGGGCGCCCTTCGCGTATGAATCTTGAAGGAATACCGCTAACTCCTCAATGTCCACGCTGTCAGGCAGCGGTATCGTATGCCCTGCATAGAGGATCTTCGCCATAGCGCCATCCTAGGCGTCCACAGGATTGTCCGCCGCCCGTCATCAACTCGGCCGAGCTAGCCGCACCGAGCTTTGACGTCCCACACCACGTATCAGACCCGGGATGTCCGTATGCTGGACCGATGGTTGAACCACGCCCCCTGGCAATATTCGGTGACTGGCACGGAGACGCTGGCTGGGCCCTCAACGCGATCCGATCAGCCGCGCGTGAAGGTGTTCGCACTGCCCTCCACGTGGGTGATTTCGGCCTGGATTGGCCGGGAGCAAAGCGAGGACGGTACGAAGCCAAGCTGAACAAATACCTCCTAGAGCTGGAAATGACACTCATCGTCTCCGGTGGGAATCACGATAATTGGGAAACGCTCGCGAAGCTGCCTGTTGAGGACGACGGGCTGGCCACCGTGCGGTCAAACATCCGGGTCCTGCCCAGAGGTGGCCGCACCAAGATCGAGGGTCTTGCCGTCGGAGCCTTGGGTGGCGCGTTCAGTGTGGACTACGAGCACCGGACAGAGGGCAAAGACTGGTGGGCCAACGAGGAACCTACCCCTGCGGAAGCAAAAGCACTCGTTGCCGGCGGTCCAATCGACATACTCATTACCCACGACGCACCTGCTGGGGTCCCACTCAAGGGCGACTTTGAACTCCGGCCTGAACTGTCCAAGAAGGCGGAGGAAACCCGCGTGCTACTGCGCGAGGTAGTAGATTTGATGGCCGTTCGCCACGTCTTCTGCGGCCACTGGCATCAAAGACGAATACACGAGTTGACACACACGAACGGACAAAAAACGCGCGTGGACGTGCTGAATATGGAGAACTCCCGACTCGGCAACGGCGTTCTCGTATGGCCAGGAGATGCGCCACTTCGCGTCGATCCTCTCGTAATTCGCGGGATCTAGCCAATGAGACGCATGAACCGGCGGAAATCAGCGCGGCCTCGCTCACCTTCCGGATCGGAAGCATCTGGGCACGGGCAAGTCCCGGCTGGGAACCGACGTATGACCACTGTCATGAAGCATTGCAACCGCCGATCTTCGAACTGTCAGGCATCGCGACCATCGACAGGATCCAGTTCAGAGGAGCACCTCGTAGATAGCGCCCGTTCCTGCAGAAGTATGTAAGCGGAGACAAGGCGCATACTGACTTCGACCGGGGGTGGCAATAGAAGTGTGTTCCCATTCATACGCTGTTATGACGAGGGTGTTCATCAGGCGACCGAGAAGCACGGCGAGTGGAAATGGGCACCTAAGCAAAAGGTGCACCTGGGCGTTACCGTTTCGGCCTGACAACTCCCGAATTCTGAACGCCGCCTCTGCGGCGAGAGGACCAGCGTCGTTCGGGTCGATCAGACCATTGCTGGTGGGACGTAGGTGGAGCCACTCACAGAACGCATCCGGTTGATTCCGAACTAGGTCATCGAATGCCTGGTTGCTTTGGGATTCGAGCAAGTCGAGGTAGACCAAGACATTGTCGACGGCAGATTTGGGTGTGGTCAGCGAGACGGTTCCCGATCGAGCCACCTCCAGCAAAGGTCGATCGCGGTCCAGCGTGCTGTTTGTTCCGCCCCGCCAATGGTGGCTTTGGGAGTCCACGACTGTGAGACGGCCAATCAAAGTAGCGGGAAACGTCATCCCGATAGCAAGGGCCACCGACAGGTGTCCTCCACCTGTGATTACGACAGAGGTGGCTTGTGTTCGGCTATACGCGGACGTCAGCAGTGTTAGGCAATAAGCAAGGTCTCTTAGTCCGTCGGCGTGCGGTAGCCGACCTTCCTCCGACGGCCTGATCCGAACATCCAGCGAGGCTGAAGTCACATCATTCACGTGTGGAACATGTCGTGTCTGCAAGTTCACGCTGAGAACACCGTCCGCGGCTGCCACTTCGGCTCGTGCATGCTCCAGTCTGTGAGCAAAGAGGTCGCCAATCAGGGTGTGACGCTGCCCTCGGTCGAAAGTGCCGTACTGTTTTATCGACTTGAACTCACCACGTTTGCTGAGTAGCCGGTCTGGCGCATCGTAGTCAGTCTTCCCTTCCAACGTTCGCACAGCATTTGCAATCCCCAGACCGAATCCGCGGTATGTCTTGTGCAGCCGCAGTATGAGCGGCGATTCCACCTCCCGCACGACAGAACTTTGCGCAATATCGGGTGTAACGATCAGCACGGCGCCAGACAGGCCGCTGCGCAGGGCCTCCTGCAACCGCTGTTCAGTGTCCCCTGGTGGTAGGTCATCCTTGTCTCGCCAGACGGGAATTCCGGCTGCTCGCAAAAGCCAAGTGAGCTCGTCCGCGAGTTGCGTTCCATCACTTTGACGGTATGAGACAAACACCGGCCCGTGTGGGTCGAATCCTGTCGGCGGGCGTAAGAACCATCTCTTCAGAACGGGCAGCATGTCATTCCATTCTGGGCGTCAGCCGTGCTTGGCTTCCGAACCACGCAGCGTGCGTCGTTCTAGTGCCTCTTCATATTCCCTCATGTCGAGCGCTACAGCAGTTCCGATGAGCTGCAGTTGGCGGAACAGGCGGATGGCGAAGTGGATAAGTTGATTGCCTTGTTCACTGAATTGGAGCGGCGGGTTAACAGCCACATGGTCGTCATCTCCGTCGACAAGGTCAGGAGTAAAGTCAAAAGCCACTGTATCCAGGGCAATGCCGATGTCCAGGAACCCTGGTTCGCCGTGCTCTGGTAGGTGTTTCGCCAAGTGACTCCGCGTGGTCTCTTGGGTCCAATCAGCACGAGTTGCCAGGATTCCTCCCACAATGTGCTTATCAGCAGGGTCTGCCGCCTTGTACCTGCCTCCGGCATGGATAATTGGCGCCGATGCGCGTTTGAGCGTGCGGACAGATGCGATTTTGGCCTGTCCATATTCAAGGTAGGCCTTGGTAAGTTTTGGCTTGACCTCGAACACTGCGTAGACGCTCTCCACTGGAACGAACCGAACGCCTTGTCTCGTGCCGAACCACTGCGGTGAGTACTGCTGATCGTAGATGGCTACGTCGATTTGGTCGCTGCTTTCTCCAGTGGAGTCCACCGCGAAGATTGGGCCGACCTCGTATCGGGCGGGCAGAAAGTCCCTGATCAAACCCACCCAGTCCGCTTCCGCTTCGTCACCCATGGTGCCCGGGTGAGCAGTGGCAGCACGAATACCCGAATAAGATGCCTCCAGGCCAGCTTGCTTGCTCAAGAAGGCGCCAGCGATGTCGAACGTTTTTTTCATAGGGGTTCTTTCGTCGAGGTGAGACTGAGGACTGACGGATACACTCCGTGCGTATAGATTGTCCACGCCGATACACACGGCGACCCGGCAGGCGACGACGTCACGATCAGGCTAAAGAAACGGTCAAAACCGAGTTCCGAATCCGTCAAATGGCCGAGGTAGGAATTAAGGTCTGCGCCACTGGGAGAGGGCTGTCCCCCTGGGTGTGTGTGCCACTCCCCTATCCATTGCGCACCGCTCCGCCCCCAGGCGTCGTTAGCCAGGCGCTGAGCGTACTCTGTGTCCCGGCTGAAGAATTGGGGCCGATGGATAGCATTCGGCCCGGGAAGACCTGCCATCAGGACCATTGGACCGCATTCAGGCGAATCTGTGCCGAGCAATATCCCACCTGTTTCGAGACCGTTGTTCGACCGCGAGACTTCGGTGCGGATTGTCTGTAGCGCCTCGGCCGTGATGGATATGGACCTGGCTTCATGGTCCTCGGTCACGCTGGTTTACACGTAGGACAGTGTGGTCGTGGCTCCGGGATGGTGTCCCAGCGTATAGTGCAGGGCTGGTGCAGATCGAATGGAGCGGCGAGGTCTCCGGCGGGACGAAGGCCGATTACTGCATGTTCACCAGGGAGTTGGTGGGTATGGTCTCCATGCTGGGACTCCAAAATGGTGGCTACTGCGGCCTTTGCCGCGAGATGGCCGATGGCGTGAAGGTCTGGGCCGACGGCAGTCATCGGCTGATGGACCTGACCCGTTCCGTAATCGAGTTCCTGGTCGGCTTCCGCATCGAAGGTGCCCTGGGATGCAAGGCCAGCGCGTTGGCAGAGGAGGCACCCGAAGCGGGGACCGGGCCGAAGTCGAAGTATCTCGCCCACCGACCCTTGGTCGAGGACGCAGGCAAGAACGGCAGGGATCCCTGCACGTCGAGCGAGGTGACTTACTACCCGACGTGGCGCAATACCATCAGCCGCACACACTACGAGGTCCACGTCGGCCAGCATGCCGCGGATGTAGTGGGCGTCGTTGACTACATCCAGCCGATAGCCTTCGACTTCAACGTTGCTACCGACCCACCGGCGGTCGAGTCGATCCTTCATGGCGTCGACCTTGTGACGGCCGACGCTCTCTGCGCCAAGAACATGACGCACCATGTTGTGCCACAGGAACCGGTCGGGATCGACAAATAGAAGGCGTCCGACGCCATAGGCGCCAAGTGCATCGGCGGATGCGCCACCAATGCTTCCGAGGCCGACCACCATCACGGTGTGCTGAGCCAGTTCCTGGATCGGCCATTTCCCGCTAAGTTGTTGAAGTCCTATGGTGTCGGGCTCAACCTCCACGTGGATTGGAACCACGCCGTCTCGATCGACGACCCAGGCGGCAAACTCGTACGCGCCTACGCTCCGCAACTCCGGGGGCAACGCGGGATCGTGGGTTATGAGGAAACTGCGGTTTCCTCCGGGGTCTTGTACTTCCGGGACGTAAGTCCTGAACGCGTTGAGGGGCATACTGACATCAACCCTTCGAAGCATGTCCAAGTGAATCAGGTTGAGCTCGCTCCCGGAACGCCGCACCCACTGTCCCGCATGAGCCGCGTCACCCCAGTTAAGCGCCGTGTATTCTCGGGGTATTTGCACACGCATTCGCGTCCCACTGGACACTTCCACCATGCTGACCACGTCCAGGTCTTCCGATGGGGCATGACGAAGTGCCAGAGTGCCAGCGGAGGATGGTGCTGATGCTATCTTTTCTGCGGCGTCGCGGGAGATGATCAAGAACGGGCTGGCAATTGTCACTGACCTTGCTCTCCATCCTCATTCAAGTGTTGGGGCTTATTCAACTGCGTGGCTTTGGCAATGAGCTCGTCGCGAGAACTGTCTGACACAATGCCGTTCGTTGACATACTCTCAATCAGGCTGGCCTTCATGAGTGCATACTCGATCCGCCAGCCAGCGGCTTTGAGCAGCAACTCAACGATGCTCGCTTCAGGAGTCCACGCGCCATCGGATTGCAGGAGGCACAACGATCCTCCGGGAGCGACATGCCATCTGTTCTGTGTTCGCTCTACGAGGGCAGGCTCGGGCTCAAGGGCGTATACGACCGGCGGGGCCATCGGATACGCCGCCTTGTAGTAGAGCGCGAATTTGAGGCCTCCGACAAATGTCAGGTCGTCTAACCCGTCCGGTGCTGGACGATCAAACGGCCAAATCGGCAGTACCCCTGTCCAGTACCCATGATGTGCGTTTGCTGAAGGTGATACAAATTCAACATCTGGCGCGAAGGCTGCTATTTCTGCGCTGTCCCGCTCAAGACGAGCCGGTTCGGCCTCCATCCAGCCAATTGGTGTTACAGCCACGCGCCTTGCCGACCCGGTCATCCTTGTGGCGTGTCTTTAACCGGCCGTGGCACTGCTGCAACCGCAGCAGGGCCGCTTATGCTTTTCGGCGGCCTGGGAAAGTCATCCCCGAAAACTTCACCCCAATACGAGACAGCCGCATCGTCTTTGCTACTAGCCTGAGCCGCAACGGCAAGGCTAGCGGCTTTAGCTGCTGCACGAAGTCGTTCCCCGAACTCCACATACTTCAGGTCCGTTTGGATGGGGCCACAGATTCCGGCCGGATCCTCGACTAGCATGCCGCTCTCAACGTGGAATGCGGCCTTCACGAAGAAATTTTTCATTGCGACTGGGCGTATCTGGGAGGTGGGCATATGGTGAAGGGCAAGTACCTCCATAACGAGGGACTTTACTTTGATGTCCTGGTCAGCGCCCCAGGCCTTAAGCATCCGCACTGAACCCGCGAACTGGTTCCAGGCCTTATGTTTGGCGGCCACGCTGGCAATCAGGTGTTCCGGGTCAGCTGGCACCCAAGTTTTGGATTTCACCTCGGGGATTAGCAATTTGCCTTCGGAACGTAAGGCGGGCATTGCATCCACTGTAAAGGCGTCGGAATCCTCGGGATCGTCGAGAAAGCACTTGACGGCATGGTTACGCCACTTGGCGAGACGGACTTCTTTCGCGAAGGTACCATGCGATGCGCCCAGCAACGCGTTGACCTTGCCGCGCGTGTAATGGAGAGCTTCTTCTGCAGATGCACCTGGTTGGCCCCAAGTGGGGTGGTGGTCACCATCAAAAACTATGACGACGTCAACATCGTGGATGGGGTCCCGATGGGTTCCCCTCCGTAGGGACCCTGAGGCAATCACTTCCATGACATCGGTCGCCGGGCTGAAAGCATCTTTGAAGAGATCCCGGCGCCGCCGGGCTTCGCGTATGGACTCTTCGTCTGCATTTACTACTCGTTGGTAATTGTCGAAGGCGCTGCTGACATTCATAAGTCTCCCCTAGCGTGCAAACTACGTCACCGATTGGCCCCGCAAGCAGGTGACTACCTCCGGAGGCAACAGGTCTCTCTGTCTCAGCAACTCTGGACGTTGTTGGGTCCGCTGCCCCTGTATCAACCAGATAGATACAGGGGCAGCCGGCGCCCAAGAACGTGGAGGGCCGAGCGAACGCAAACGAGCAAGTTTCGCCACAAACTGAGCAATGCTCAGATAGGAGGCTGTTTTTGCTCAGATACTGCCGAATTGCTCAGTTAGGTCGGGGTCTCACATGGTCCTAGAAGTCCCAGTCATCATCCTCGGTGTTGACTGCCTTACCGATGACGTATGAGGAGCCTGACCCTGAGAAGAAGTCATGGTTCTCGTCGGCGTTCGGTGACAGTGCCGACAGGATGGCCGGGTTCACGTCAGTGACGGAAGCCGGGAACATTGCCTCGTAGCCCAGGTTCATCAGCGCCTTGTTGGCGTTGTAGTGAAGGAACTTCTTGACGTCTTCGGCCAGGCCCACGGAGTCGTAGAGATCGTGCGTGTACTGGACTTCGTTTTCATAAAGCTCGAAGAGCAGCTCGAACGTGTAGTCCTTGATCTCCTGCTTGCGCTCCTCGGACAGGCCTTCGAGGCCCTTCTGGAACTTGTAGCCGATGTAGTAGCCGTGGACGGCTTCGTCGCGGATGATCAGGCGGATCAGGTCAGCGGTGTTCGTCAGCTTGGCACGTGAGGACCAGTACATCGGCAGGTAGAAGCCAGAGTAGAACAGGAAGCTCTCCAGCAGCGTGGACGCCACCTTGCGCTTCAGGGGGTCATCGCCCTGGTAGTAGTCCATGACGATCTGCGCCTTCTTCTGAAGGTTGGCGTTCTCGGTGGACCAGCGAAAGGCTTCGTCGATCTCCTTGGTGGAGGCCAGAGTGGAGAAGATGGAGGAGTAACTCTTGGCGTGCACGGACTCCATGAAGGCGATGTTCGTGTACACAGCCTCTTCATGCGGGGTCAGCGCGTCCGGGATCAACGAAACTGCTCCGACGGTGCCCTGGATGGTGTCCAGCAGGGTCAGACCCGTGAATACGCGCATGGTGAGCTGCTGCTCGTCCGGGGTCAGCGTGGCCCACGACTGGACGTCGTTGGACAGCGGGATCTTCTCCGGCAGCCAGAAGTTGTTGACCAGACGGTTCCAGACGTCCACGTCTTTTTCATCCTGGATGCGGTTCCAGTTGATGGCCTCGACGTGGCTAAGCAGCTTGACCTTCTCGGTCATGTCATCCCCTAAATGTTGGGTTGTTCTTTGAGTTAAGCGTACGACGGCGGGCGGGCGCCCGCCGTCGTACTGTCACAATTTAGTTGAAGATTAAAGCATGCAGCTGACGCAGCCGTCCACTTCAGTTCCCTCCAGCGCGAGCTGGCGGAGACGGATGTAGTAGATGGTCTTGATGCCCTTTTTCCAGGCGTAGATCTGGGCTTTGTTGATGTCGCGGGTTGTAGCGGTGTCCTTGAAGAACAGCGTCAGGGACAGGCCCTGGTCCACGTGCTGGGTTGCAGCGGCGTAGGTATCGATGACCTTCTCGTAGCCGAGTTCGTACGCATCCTGGTAGTACTCCAGGTTGTCGTTGGTGAGGTACGGAGCCGGGTAATACACGCGGCCCAGCTTGCCTTCCTTGCGGATCTCGATCTTGGACGCCACCGGGTGGATCGAGGAGGTGGAGTTGTTGATGTAGGAGATCGAGCCGGTGGGAGGCACAGCCTGCAGGTTCTGGTTGTAGATACCGTGCTCCATGACTGACGCCTTCAGCTCGCGCCAGTCATCCTGGGTGGGGATGTGGATGTTCTTGAACAGCTCAGCGACCTTCGCGGTCTGCGGCACCCACTCGCGGTCGGTGTACTTGTCGAAGAACTCGCCGGAGGCGTACTTGGACTTCTCGAAGCCGCCGAACGTCTGGCCGGTCTGGATGGCCAGCAGGTTGGAGGCGCGGACCGCGTGGTACACCACCGAGTAGAAGTAGATGTTGGTGAAGTCCAGGCCCTCTTCGGAACCGTAGTGGACCCGCTCGCGGGCCAGGTAGCCGTGCAGGTTCATCTGGCCGAGGCCAATGGCGTGGCTCTGGTCGTTGCCGCGGGCGATGGAAGGCACCGAGGTGATGTTGGACATGTCCGAGACTGCCGAGAGGGACCGGATGGCCGTCTCGATGGTCAGGCCGAAGTCCGGGCTGTCCATGGTCTTGGCGATGTTCAGGGAACCCAGGTTGCAGGAGATGTCCTTGCCGGTCTCTGCGTAGGACAGGTCATCGTTGTACGTGGTGGGCTGGGAGACCTGAAGGATTTCCGAGCACAGGTTGGACATGATGATCTTGCCGTCGATCGGGTTTTCCCGGTTTACGGTGTCCTCGAACATGATGTACGGGTAGCCGGATTCGAACTGGATCTCGGCGAGGGTCTGGAAGAACTCCCGTGCCTTGATCTTGGTCTTCTTGATCCGGGAATCGTCCACCATCTCGTAGTACTTCTCGGTGACCGAGACGTCGGAGAACGGCATGCCGTAGACGCGTTCGACGTCGTACGGGGAGAACAGGTACATGTCCTCATCCTTCTTGGCCAGCTCGAACGTGATGTCCGGGATGACGACGCCCAGCGAGAGGGTCTTGATGCGGATCTTCTCATCCGCGTTCTCGCGCTTGGTGTCCAGGAAGCGGTAGATGTCCGGGTGGTGCGCGTGCAGGTAAACCGCGCCGGCACCCTGGCGGGCACCGAGCTGGTTGGCGTAGGAGAAGCTGTCCTCGAGGAGCTTCATCACGGGGATGACGCCGGAGGACTGGTTTTCGATCTGCTTGATCGGCGCGCCGACTTCGCGGATGTTGGTCAGCGCGAACGCCACACCGCCGCCGCGCTTGGACAGCTGCAGGGCGGAGTTGATGGACCGGCCGATCGACTCCATGTTGTCTTCGATGCGGAGCAGGAAGCAGGAGACCAGCTCGCCGCGCTGGCGCTTGCCGGCGTTCAGGAACGTGGGGGTGGCCGGCTGGAAGCGGCCCTCGATGATCTCGTCCACCATCTGCAGGGCAAGCTTCTCGTCGCCGCGGGCCAGGTGCAGGGCAACCATGCACACACGGTCCTCGTAGCGCTCCAGGAAACGCTTGCCGTCAAAGGTCTTCAGCGTGTAGGACGTGTAGAACTTGAACGCGCCCAGGAACGTCTCGAAGCGGAACTTCTTCTTGTACGCGCGGTTGTAGAGCTCGCGGATGAAGTTCATCGTGTACTGGTCGAGGGTTTCGCGCTCGTAGTACTGGTTCTTCACCAGGTAATCGAGCTTCTCCTCCAGGTCATGGAAGAACACGGTGTTGTTGTTCACGTGCTGCAGGAAGTACTGGTGGGCGGCCTCGCGGTCAGCCTCGAACTGGATCTCGCCGTTGGGGCCGTACAGGTTCAGCATGGCGTTGAGCTCGTGATAGCCCAGGCCCTTGTACGCTGCCGGCATTTCCGGCTTTTCGAGGTCGACGCCGTGCTTTTCTGCACGGGTGACCTGGCCTTCGGCCCTGGTTACTTCTGTGTCTGAGACAGTCGTGTCCAAAACGTATCCAATCCTTGGTTGACCCGGGCCACGTCTTCTGGCGTGCCCATAAGTTCAAATCGATAGAGCCGGGGTACATGGCATTTGGCGGCGATGATGTCCGCAGCCATGCAGTAGTTGTCCCCGAAGTTTGTGTTGCCGGCACCGATGACGCCGCGGATCAGTGTCCTGTTCTGCGGGTTGTTCAGAAAGCGGATGACCTGCTTGGGCACCGATCCTTCTCCCCCGGTGCCGCCATACGTTGGCAGCACCAGCACGAACGGCCTGGTGGCGAGAAGGGGTGCGTCTTTTGAATGAATAGGGATCCGAGCCTGTTCGCGGCCGAGCTTTGAGACGAAACGGGCCGTGTTCTCGGAGGTGGAGGAAAAATAGATGAGCTGGCTCTGCGTGCTGACAGGGGGCAACCCGGCCACGTGGGCCTCTGCCACTGCCAGCGTTGCCACAGGAGCCACCTCAGGAGTGTCGATGTTGTGCCGGATGGCGGAAGGTGCAGCCTTAAGCCACGGAGGAAACGGCAGCCAATGCCAGTTCCTCGATCTTGTCCGGGCGGAAGCCTGACCAATGGTCCTGGTCGGTGACAACTACGGGAGCCTGCATGTAGCCCAGTGCCTTCAGGCGCTCGAGGGCCTCGGCGTCCTGTGAGATGTCAACGCTCTGGTAAGTGATGCCCTTTTTGTCCAGCGCACGGTAGGTTGCGTTGCACTGAACACAAGCCGGCTTCGTGTAAACCGTAACGGTCATTGTCCCTGTCCCCTTTATCGAAATCTTCGCTCGTCTTTGTCCCGCCCAAGCTGTACGTCGATACTACATGTAGTGCAGACGGCTCTCCGGAACCCCAAGATGATGTATTACAAGTATGTCATTTAATGCACTTTTAATCCACAGGCAGAGGCCCTCAAAATGTCCGGATTTCAGGCAATTCCGCGGACGAAATCCACACCCTGTGGAGTAGTTAGCCACAATTAACGGCCAGCGTGTCGCGCGCTGGACGGCGTGTCGCGCCCGGTGGCGGACCACTACATCTAGTGCCGGACACACCAAAGGGGCCCTGCCGGACAACGACAGGACCCCTGCGAAGTGATGAACCTAACCAGCTAGAGCTGCGCCTCGCGGCGGTCCAGCACAATCTGCTGCACATCCAGGTAGCCGGATTGGAAACCTGCCCGCGAGTAGGCGAGGTAGAAAATCCACATCCGCTGGAAGACGGCGTCGAACCCGAGTTCCTCGACCTCCTGCGAGTGCGTGATGAAGCGCTCCTCCCAGAGGCGGAGGGTGGCGGCGTAGTGGTCCCCCATCCCCATGCGTTCGCGGACGCGGAGTGTGGTGTTCTGCTGGGTCACGCTTTCGATGGCCCGCACTGATGGCAGGAACCCGCCCGGGAAGATGTACTTGTGCACCCAGGTGTACGCGTTGCGGGTTGCCAGCATCCGGCCGTGCGGCATGGTGATGGCCTGGATGGCAACCTTCCCGCCCGGGGCCAGCACCCTGTCGATGGTTTGAAAGTAAATGGGCCAGTACTCATATCCCACAGCCTCGATCATTTCCACGGACACGACGGCGTCGAACTCACCTTCCACCGCGCGGTAGTCCTGCAGGGCAACGGTGACCTGGCCGGCGTAGCCGGCGTCGGCGATCCGTTCCTGTGCCAGTGCCTGCTGTTCGCTGGACAGCGTCACGCTGTAGACCGTGGCGCCTCTGGCGGCTGCCCGCAGTGCCAGCTCTCCCCAGCCGGTGCCGATCTCCAGCAGCCGGGTGCCGGTTCCGACGCCTGCCTTGTCCAGCAGCCTGTCAATCTTGGCCTGCTGTGCCTCCGCCAAGGCCTCCCAGGGCACCGAATCAAGCGCTCCGCCGCCCGGCGGGAACAGTGCCGAGGAGTAGCTCATGGTCGCATCAAGGAAACTGGAGAAGAGCTCGTTGGAGAGATCGTAGTGGCGCGAAATGTTGCTGCGGGTGTTCTGTTCAGCGTTTTCCTCATGCCGCGGAGTCCGGGGCAGGTACAGGTTCCGCAGTCTCTGGAGCGGCCTGGGGATCAGGGTGTCCACGGACGCGGCAAAGACCTCCAGCACAGCCGCGAGATCGGACGCTTCCCAGTCCCCCGCCATAAAGGACTCGCCCAGCCCGATCAGGCCGTTATCGCCGATCCTGGCTTCGAACGCCTCGGGCCGCACCATGGTCATGACCGGGGCTTCGGGACCACCGGCGCCCACAACGGACCCATCCGGGTAGGCCACCAGGACAGGAAGCCGCCGGACGGCAGCCTTGAAGAGGAGCCCCGCGGCTTTGCCCGCCACCACGGCTTTGGTGCCCGACGGCGCCTGGGCAACACCGGGCCACACTTCCGGATCGATAGTAGCCGGCGACGCCGGTACCCCCGCAGCATTGTGCACCGTCACAGGGTGCCGGAGAGCTGACTTCGCAGCTGTGACCTCCACAGTTGCAGCCGTTCCGTTCTCATCGGTCATAGTCATTGAACTGCCTCCTGTGAGGGGTGATGTGGCCTTTTGACGACGGGCAGGCGTCTTGCCCAGAGTTTAACGCCTTGGATCCGGATCAAAGCGGAAACCAGCAGCGGCGCGGCCGGAACAGCCACGGCCGCCGCCAGGATGTTCGGCACGGTGGCCGGGCGCCGGTCCCCGTCCATGGTGGCAACGAAGGGCCGGTGGCCCTCCCGCTCCAGGACGATGGAAACTGAGAGCCGTTCCCGGGGAGCGGGCACCTTCATGCGGTACAGCCCGGCCAGATCATTGAACGGTGAAACGTAGAAGGCCTTATGCACAGTGGCCCGGCCGGCGGAATCCGTGTCCAGGAGATAGCAGTGGCGTTCCCCGTACGTGTTGTGGACTTCGGCGATGACGCACTGCAGGTCCCCGGACTGCCGGTAGCACCAGAACAGGGTGAGCGGATTGAAGACGTGCCCGAACACCCGGGCACTGGTCAGCATCCGGATCGCGCCGCCGTCGGGCTCTATCCCCCGGGTCCGGAGGAAGGCCTCCACATTGCTGCGGATCGTGGCCTTGGGATCGCCGAGGTGGTCCGCCGCCAGGAAGACGGCAAGCGGCCGCAGGATACGCGGCAGAACGGGAAGCCTGTCCACATCAACAAACCAGCTGTAGCTCCGGTAGGTAAAGGCGTTCTTCAGCGGGGTCTGCCGCACATGCGAGATGGAGGTGCGGTAAATGGCTGCCGTGGCGCTCATGTGCCCTCCGAAGCCGACTGCAGTTCGGGCTCGGGTGACTGCAGTCCGGGCCCGTCCCAGGTGCGGCCCAGGTGCTCGGCAGCCCGCACGCCGGACAATGCGCCGTCTTCGTGGAAGCCCCATCCCAGGTAGGCACCGGCGTAGGCGATCCGGCTATCACTCAGGGCTGCGATCCGCTGCTGCGCGCGCAACGAGTCTGGGGTGTACTGCGGGTGCTCGTACACCATGCGCTCAAGGACCTGCTCCTCGCCGATCAGTTCGGACTCGCCCAGGCTCACCAGATACGGCTGGCCATCGGCGGGCTGCAGGCGCTGGAGCCGGGTGAGGTCGTAGCTGACGAGCACCTTGTCGGGGCGGGCGTCGCAGCCGGGGAGCCGGTAGTTCCAGGACGCCTTGGCATTGTCCGCGGCGGGAAGGACCGCCGGGTCGCGGTGGAAGACGGTGTGGTTGACGGAGTAGGGCATGCCGCCCAGCGCGTCTTTCTCATCCGGGGTGGCATCGGCGAGGAAGCTCAAAGCCTGGGCCGGGTGCGTGGCAATGACCACGGCATCAAAATCTTCAATCCCCTGGGCAGTGACAAGCTCGACGCCGAGGGCATGGCGGCGGATGGCGGTCACAGGCATTCCAAGCCTGACGTCCGGCAACGTTGCCGCCAGCTTTTCCACGTACCTCTCCGACCCGCCGGTGACGGTCCGCCACTGCGGCGAACCCTTGACCCCCAGCATGCCGTGGTGGCCCAGGAACGTGAAGAGGTAGCGCGCCGGATAGGACAAAGCCGTGGTGGGGTCGCAGGACCATACCGCGCTGACAACGGGGGTCATGAAATGGGAAATGAAGTACGGGCTGAACCGCTCCCTTGCCAGGAATTCGCCGAGGGTGAGCTCCGCGCCGTCCGTGCCCGGGCCGGCGTCGGACGCTGGAGCCTGGATCAGGGCACGCGCCCTGCGGTAGAAGCGCATGACCTCCAGCAGCATCAGCAGGTAGCGGCCGCGCAACAGGCTGGCGGGGCGGGCGATGATGCCGCGGGCACCGTCACGGGCGCCGGCGTACTCCAGGCCGCAGCCGTCGCAGCGGACCGACATGCTCATCTCGGAGTCCTGGGTCCGGACATCCAGCTCGGAAAACAGCCGCAGCAGGGTGGGATAGGTCCGCTCGTTATGGACAATGAATCCGGTGTCGATTCCGAGGTTGCTGCCATCGATCTGCGGGACGCTGTGCGTGTGCGCGTGGCCGCCCAGGCGGTTGTCCGCCTCGAACAGGGTGACATTGTCCTGCTTGTTAAGGACGTAGGCGGCGGTCAGGCCAGCCACTCCGCTGCCTATGACGGCGATGCGACGCCCCTGCGGCTTATCAGCCGGGTTCCCTGCCACAGACACTGTTCTGCTCCTCTGCTCGGACTGCCTCATGTACTGCCTGGTACAAACTCTCTAGGGGCAGTTCGGCGCCGGGAGCCCGGCGGATGAGTGAGATTCCAGGAATCTTTGTGCCAGAATGAAGCGGCCCGCCCAGACCCGGCAAACAACGGGCCAAACCGGCCCCGACATGAAGGACAGAGTTGGTAAATCCCGTACATCTGAAGACCCTCCTTGAGGTTACCCGGCTGGGCTCTTTCGCGGCGGCCGCGGCACGCCTGGGGTATACGGCGTCGGCGGTTTCCCAACAGATGTCGACGCTGGAACGTGAGACCGGCGTCGTCCTTTTCCAGCGCTCGGCCAAAAGCGTGGTTCCGACCGAGGCGGCCGTGGTCATGACCCGGCACGCAGCAAAGGTGCTCACCGACATCGAGGCCCTGATGGCCGCCGCAGCCAAGACACACGACACCAGCAGCCAGGAACTGAGATTGGGAATCTTCCCCAGCCTGGCCACCTACGTCCTCCCCGGGATCCTCAGGAACCCTGCATGGAAGGACCTGGGCATCGACCTCAAGGTCTCCGTTGCCGAGCCTGCCCAGACCATCCAGGGCCTCCGGACCGGCGGGGACCTGGATGTGGCGCTGGTCTTCCAGGTTGGCCAGTCGGGGCTCGCCTGGCCGCACACCATCAACCGGCAATGGATCGGCGACGACAACTTCCGGGTGGTGCTGCCCGCAGGCTGGGGCTTCCGTTCAGACGCCAAGGTGGCGGCCGACCACCTCTCCGAGCTGCCGTGGATCATGCACCACCCCGGAAGTCCGGACGCTGTGGTGATCGAGCGGCTTTTCGCCAGCTGCAACCTGCATCCCCGGGTGGTGGCCCGCAGCGACGACTTCCACGCCAGCCTTGAAATGGCGGCCGCAGGACTCGGCGCGGCACTGGTGCCGGAGCTGGCGCTGCGCAACCGGCCGGCCGGCGTCGTGGTGTTGGATGTCCCGGAAATCCGTCTCGCGCGGAACGTCTTCGCCCTGCTCATCAACGAGAAGAGAACAGCCCGCGTGCAGCTTTTCGTGGACCTGCTCGCCGAAACCCTCGCCAGTCCCGGAACCGCAGGGAAATAGTCCCGAACGCTGGAATGCTCCGCTTTGGGGGTCTATGTTGAAGATATGAACAGGGTAGCGAGCCAGCACTTTGGAGAAATTGAGCTTAATCACGGCAGGGACCACAACGTCGCTGCTAAACATGAGCTCGGTGGCCAGACGCTGGAACTCGACCTCAACATCAATGCGCATGACCACTTCGATGAAGCGGCCATGCATAAGGTGGACTACCGGCTGCGTTTCCTGCCCGAACTCGTGGACGAGGTGCGGCAGATGATCGCGGACGAGCTGGAGCAGGAAGGCACCAGCCCACAGGAATACCTGCAGTTCCACTGCAACGCCGTCAAGGACGAGCACCTCCGGAAGGTCTTCGGCGTCGAGGACCGGAGCCAGCTCACTAACGACGTCTTCCTCAAGGCACTCAAGCTCGGCCACGTGGGCATCTACCCCGGCCAGCCCGAACGGTACTTCGTCCTTGATTTCACGCTGGGCGCCCACTTCACCGACGAGGTACTGGTGGCTTCCGCCGACGAAGACGGCGTGGTCGACGACGAAATCCTCTGGGAGTCCTGAGGGTCCTTCAGCCCTGGTGCGGGCTGCAACGCCGGCGTCACCATGGAACTGCCATTTTCCTTGCCTCCATTCAAAGGACGGTGGGCACTATGGAGGATTTCCAGGCAGCAGACGGCCGGACCGGAAGTGCGGCGGTTCTGAACGGAGCCGGGTCGCAACCGGTGGACAGAGGGGCGGTGCGCCTGGCGGCAGGGATGATTTTCGCCGGTGTCGTGGTTTCGGTGGGCGCCGGCTTGCTTCATGCCGAGGCAGCCAGCGCGAACGACCACGTCGCCTCATTTACCGCCTACGCCAACAGCGGGATCTGGACCGCCGCGCACCTGGGCCAGTTCGCAGGTATGGCAATGCTGACCATTGGTCTGGTTACCCTGTGGATGCCCCTTCGGGTGCGGCACGGTGCCCTGGGCTGGACAGCACGTTTCGGGGCACTTTCTGCGGCCTCGTCCTTGGCGCTTTACGGCGCGCTCCAGGCCGTTGACGGAGTGGCCCTCAAGCACGCCGTGGATGCGTGGGCGTCAGCTGCAGAGCCGGAGAAGGCGATGCGGTTCGCTGATGCGGAGGCCATCCGGTGGCTCGAGTGGGGAATGCGCAGCTACCAGAGCTTCATGCTGGGCACCGCCCTGGTCCTCCTCGGCACCGTCATCGCGGCCACCCGAAGGGTTTCTCAGTTCATTGGGTACCTGATGGGGTTGGCCGGTGTGGCGTACTGGGTCCAGGGGTGGATTATCGGGGCCCAAGGTTTTGCGGCCGCAAACGCCGTGCCGACGCTGGCCGGGATTATCCTCACCGTGGCCTGGACGGTGTGGCTGCTCATCAGCGCCTGGCGCACGCACGAAAACGGCGGCCGGTCACCTGAAGTGACCAGCCGCCGTCGTTATGGCGCCTGATTGTTACTTGGTTGCCTGCAGCAGGCCGGCGCGGACCGTCTTTGTGGCCTTGACCAGGTTCCGCAGGGACTCTTCGGTCTCGGCGTAGCCGCGGGTCTTCAGGCCGCAGTCCGGGTTGACCCAGAGCTGGCGGGACGGGACGTGCTTGACCGCAGTGGCCAGGAGTTCAGTGACTTCCTGCTCGCCCGGAACACGCGGCGAGTGGATGTCGTACACGCCTGGGCCAACACCGCGTCCGAAGCCGTGGGACTCGAGGTCGTGGACAACCTCCATACGGGAGCGTGCGGCTTCGATCGACGTGACGTCCGCGTCGAGCCCGTCGATCGCGTCGATGATCACGCCGAACTCCGAGTAGCAGAGGTGGGTGTGGATCTGCGTGGCGTCAGCGACACCGGCGGTGGCCAGGCGGAAGGAGTCCACCGACCACTTCAGGTAAGCGGAGTGGTCTGCCTTGCGCAACGGAAGGAGCTCGCGCAGGGCGGGCTCATCCACCTGGATGATCTTGATGCCGGCGGCTTCGAGATCAGCGATCTCATCGCGCAGGGCCAGGCCCACCTGGTTGGCGGTCTCGCCCAGCGGCTGGTCATCGCGGACGAAGGACCAGGCCAGGATGGTGACCGGACCGGTGAGCATGCCCTTCATCGGCTTGTTGGTGAGGGACTGCGCGTACTCCGCCCACTTCACCGTGATGGGGGCGCTCCGGGTGACGTCGCCCCAGAGGATGGAAGGACGCGTGCAGCGGGAGCCGTAGGACTGGACCCAGCCGTGGACCGTGACGTCGAAGCCCTCAAGGTTCTCGGCGAAGTACTGGACCATGTCATTGCGCTCGGGCTCGCCGTGCACCAGGACGTCGTAGCCAAGCTCTTCCTGCAGGTCCACGACGCGCTTGATCTCGTCCTTCATGAGCTGTTCGTACTGCTCGTTGGTGAGATCGCCCCTGTTGTTGCGGGCACGTGCGGAACGGATTTCCGAGGTCTGCGGGAAGGAGCCGATGGTGGTGGTGGGCAGCGGCGGCAGGTGCAGTGCCTCTTCCTGGGCGGCTTCGCGGACTTCATAGGCTGAGCGGCTGAAGTCAGCCCCGGTCAGCGCCCCGGTGCGGGCCCGGACGTCCTCGCGGTGCACACCGGCAGCTGTGGCACGGGCGGCAATCACGGCAGACGCCTCATCGATGGCAGCCTTGGCGGAGGCCGGGTCCGCCACGTAATCGGCAAGGATCCTGACTTCCACGGCCTTCTGGTCGGCGAAGGCGAGCCAGCTGCGCAGCTCCCCGGAGAGCTGGGTCTCTTCGGTGACGTCATGGGGGACGTGCTGGGCGGAGGTGGAGGTGCTCACGGCAATCCGGCCGGCGGCGGCCTTCAGTTCGTCCAGCTTGCCGGCCGAAACGGCCAGATCGTTGCGCCAGATGTTGTGGCCGTCAACGACGCCGGCAACCAGGGTCTTGTTTCCAAGGCCGGCGAGTGCCGCCGCAGAGGGCACCGCGCCCTTGAAGGCGTCGATGTGCAGGGCGTCGATGTCGGTGGCGGCAAGGGTTCCCAGCTGGCCGTCGAGGGCACCGTAAGGAGTGGAGACCAGGATCTGCGGGCGCTTGGCGGCACCGGAGAGAACTTCGTAGGCCCGGGCCACGGCAGCTTCGATTTCGGCGGCCGGTGTGTCCTGGTCAACAACCAGTGCGGGCTCGTCGAACTGGATCCAGCTGGCCCCGGCGGCGGCGAGCTTCTCTAGCAGCTGGACATAGACCGGCAGGACGTCCTCGAGGCGGGACAGCGGGGCGAAACCGGCCGGGGCGTCGTCGGAAGCCTTGGAGAGCAGGAGGTACGTGACCGGGCCAACGATGTAGGGGCGGGTCTCGATGCCGTTGGCCAGGGCGAACCCGAATTCCTCAACAATGCGGTTGGAGGCAAGGGTGAAGTCGGTGTCGGGGCCGATTTCCGGAACGAGGTAGTGGTAGTTGGTATCGAACCACTTGGTCATTTCCAGCGGCTGCTGGTCCTTGGTGCCGCGGGCCAGGGTGAAGTAGCCATCGATGTCCAGCTGGCCCTCGGCGTTGAGGAGGTTGCCGAAGCGGGCCGGTACGGCGCCGAGGTGGGCGGTGGCATCCAGGACCTGGTCGTAGTAGGAGAACGTGCCCGGAACGGCGGCGGCTTCGGTGAGGCCGAGTTCCTGCAGGCGCTTGGCGATGGTCAGCTGGATTTCCTTGGCGGCGGCGTCGAGTGCTGCGGCGTCGATCTTGCCGGCCCAGTAGGCTTCGACGGCTTTCTTGAGCTCGCGGCGGCGGCCGATGCGTGGGTAGCCAAGCAGCGAGGCTGACGGGAACGGAGTGACGGAGAGGTTGTTTTCAGGCATGACAAAGTCCTTTGAGGTTGGTGAAAGCTTGTGAAGGGTCTGGTGACTAAGGGGCGGTCAGCTGGCCAGCTGGCGCTGGAGGATCGCGGTGCGGCGGCCGGCGGAGCGGGAGTGGCGTGGCAGAGCCAGCTTGTCCAGCACCTCAAGGGCGCTCTGGTGTTCGTTGAACGTGTAAAGGTGGATGCCCTGGGCCCCGGCGTCCAGGGCTGCTTTGGCCAGGTCGACTGTGGCCCGGACGCCGATCCTGTGGCGTTCGGCGTCGGTGTCCGCGGCGGCCAGGCGGGCCAGCAGCTGCGGGTCCGGCTCGACGCCGCTGAGTTCGCCCAGCCGCTTCACCCGGCGGGGGCTGGTGAACGGCATGATGCCCGGAATGATGGGGATGGTGACCCCGGCCCGGCGTGCCCTGCTGAGCAGGTCCGCGTACTGGTCCGTGTGGAAAAAGACCTGGGTGATGGCAAAGTCCGCGCCGGAACGCTGCTTGGCAAGCAGCACCTCGACATCGTGCTCCTCGCTGGGCGATTCGGGGTGCCGGGTGGGGTAGGCAGCCACGCCGACGGCAATTTTTCCGGCGCACAGCAGCGCTGAACGCCGCTGCTCAACACGCCGGATGAGCTCGATCAGGTCCTGTGCATAGCGCAGCGACCCGGGAACCGGTGGAGTCCCGTCCTGGGGACGGTCGCCGCGAAGCGCCAGGATGCCGCGGACGCCGGTATCCAGCAGGTCCCCGATGATCTCCGCCAGTTCCTGCGGCGTGTTGCCGACGCAGGTCAGGTGGGCCAGGGGCCGGAGCGTGGTTTCGAGCAGGAGCCGGTTGATGAGTTCGACGGCGGTGTCCCGGTTGGAGCCACTGGCACCATAGGTGACGGAGACGTAGTCCGGGTCGGTGGTCTCGAGTTCCCTGATGGTGTTCCACAGTGACTCGGCCGCAGCCGGCGACCGTGGCGGAAAGAGCTCGTAGGAGAGCGCCACCGGGGCTGAGCTCTCGGAAAGGTTTGGATGTGTTTCGATAAGGCTTGGCGGTGACATTTGCGTCCTTGGCTTTGGGCCATTGAGGGCTGACGTCAGCAGATGTGACGGCAGTGCCGGCAATGAATTTGAGTTTGGGGAACACGGAAGAACTCCACAAGGACGCAGCCGCGACTGTTACGCCTGGAATGAAGTTGTCCGTGAGCAAATGTCAGGCCCACATGGGGGCACCCACACCCTCCAGAGCGGAGGATCGCTGACACGTTACCTCGGTAACTTGTATAGAACTCTAGGAGGCGGCGCCGCGGTGTTCAAGTTCGCGTCCGAATTAAGACGCAGCTTTACGCTCTGTTTCGTAGCCGAACAGAATAATCTTCGTTGATCGCCGTTACCAGGGCCGGTCCGGTCCGGATCCGTAGTCATCGTCCCTGAGGTATTCGTCCCGCTCCTGCCCCGTGTTGCGCTCCCGCTGGGCTTCGCGTGAACTCTCCTGCAGGCGGTCCAGCTGGCTCTCCTGGCCCGGATCGGACGGCGCGGGCTGCCCTTCTGCCGGCTGCGGCGTGCCTCCACCGGCGGCGGCGTCATCCGCCTTCTGCTTCAGTCGCTCCGCGGCCTGCTCCAGCTGCACGCCGGCACCCGTCTCGGCGCCGCCGGACCCTCCGGGGCCAAAGCAGCCCTGCGGGGCGGCTTCCACCACGGCCAGGCCGTCGGCGAAGAGCCGGGCGGCCGCCGTCGTGTCTTCCGCCGCAGCCCTCTCGTCGCCGAGGTGTTCGATGCTGAGCACCAGGTTGACGCGGATGATGCAGCCGTCGGTGGCGCCTGCGAGCGGGAGCGCCTTCTCGAATTGCCGGCGGGCTCCGGCGAAGTCCCCGGCGAGGACCAGGCTGTCCCCCGCCGCAAACGGCGCTTTATGCGGCTCAATGAAGTTGGCGATATTCAGTCCGGCCGCCGCGTCCGCCACCGCGCCACCATCCCCGGCAGCGAAGCCCCGGTCAGCCGCGCCGGCCAGGATGCCCAGGCTGAGCAGCTTGGCGGACAGGCACAGGACGACGGCGGCTGGCAGGGCAGACCAGAGGAGCAGCCGCCGCCGGACAGGCGTCCGCTCCCCCGCGTCGGGTGTGGCGCGCTGCGTCATCTCCGCGCCCCCTCTTGGGGCCGGAGTTGGCGCCACTGGCGTACCAGCAGGAACATCTCGCGCAGGCCCAGCAGGAACGCTGCCACGGCGAAGATCCAATAGAGTTCCGTCCTGCCGGCCAGGCTTCGGTTGTCCGCTGCGCGGTGCACTTCACCGGGGCGGGCCTGCTGCATCATGGGCGCTACCGGATCCCCGGCGGAGCGGTGTACGTAGGGAACGCCCAGGTCAGCGGCTATCCCCCGCAGCCGCCCTTCATCGTTGACCGACAGGGCGTCCTTCCCGGCTCCCGAGGTGCGGTCCTGGATGTAGCCGTTGCGTTCCCCATCGCCGGACGGACCCTCGCCTGGTTCCTTCATCCTGCCGCCCTCCTGCGTGCCGTAGCCAAGTACTGCCCCGCCGTCGATCAGGCCGCCGTCGACTTTCAGCGCCACCGGTGCCGTTGCGCTGGTCTGTTCACCATCGCCCAGGTAGTAGACCAGCCGGGGCCGCTCCGGATGGCTTTTCCGTGCTGCGGCCAGGCGTTCGGCCAGCAGTTTTCCGGCGATGGTGACGCTGCTTCCCTTGGAGTAGGCGGTAACCTGCGGCTCGAGGACCGAAACGGTGGTCTCAAGGGCCGTGGTATCGGCGGTGAGGGGCATCCGCACTACGGCGTTGCTGTCGAACGTCAGGACGGAAAAGCGGGCTCCCGGCAGTTCCGCGGCAATGGCCATCATGTCCTGGCGGACCCCCTCAAGCCGGGGCGCGCGGTTGCCGTAATCTTCGGCTGCAACGCTGGTGGTGGTGTCCACGACGAAGAAGACATTGAGGTCCGCCGAGGCCCCCTGGGCACTGCCGCCAGGGATACCGGGACGAAGCGCCGCGGCAACCAGGAGCAGGACCAACGCGCTCCGGAACAGCCATTCGCGCACCTGGCCGGAGGAAGGGTTCCTGGCCGAGCGGACCACCCGCCAGGCCGGAAAGAGCACCGCAACAGCGGCTACCGCGGCCAGGAGCCACCACGGCAGGATGGGTTGCAGCGTCATGGCCTCAGCCTCCAGGACGCGCCAACCAGCACCAGCCCGGACAGGAGTGCCACGGCGAGGGGCAGCTCGGGCCGGTCCGAGACCACGGCGCGGGATGCACCCTGCAGCGCCGCTGCTTCTGTCTCCTGTACCGTCCGCACGATGCCCGCAATGGCCTCGGGGCTCTCCAGCGCGTAGTAAGCGCCGCCACCGGCTTCGGCCACCGCCCGGAGCCGGGCCCCGGGCTGGCCCGGCCCGGTTCCATAATCCAGGTCGCCGGGATTCAGTGCGTACACCCGGACGCCGCGTTCGGTGGCCAGGGCAGCCGCCTGCTCCAAGGTAAAAATGGGATCGCCGGAGAGGTAGTTATCCGTCGCGAAAACAACGGACCGGGACCGCTTCGGGCCGGAGTCTGTGCTGCTCTGCGGGCCGGGCGGAGTTCCGGGCTTTGTAGCCGGGAAGCCGTTGACGCAGGCGGCCAGGCCGTCGCCGATCAGCGAGGAACCGCGCCCGCCCCAGGTACCGTCCAGGAAGCCGGAACTGCCGGGTTTCCCTTCGAAGGCATCGCGGGCGAGGGTGAGCTGTTCCTGCACGTAGCCGTAGTCGTCGGTCAGGGGGAAGACCTGGACGGCGGTGCTGTCAAAGACCGTGAGGCCGATCCGCTCGCCGTCGAATTCCTTCGCCAGGCGGGCAAAAACGTCCACCACGGCTGCGTCAGCGCTGCTCATCGAGCCGGAGGTGTCCAAGCACAGCATGATGTCCCGGTTGTGCTGCTCCGGACGGCTGATGGTCAGTTCCACGGGGCGCGCCGCCGCGGCCACGGCGGACAGCATCAGGGCTGCTCCTGCGAGCGCCGCGACAGCTAGTAACCGGCGGTGGCGGCGGACAGCCGCCTGGTATTCGGGCAGGGCGGTGAGCCGGTCCGCGTTGGCCACCGGCCGCCGTTGGGCGTTTCCCGGGGAATCGCTGCGGAAAGCGAACCAGGCGGTCACGGCGGCACTCAGAAGCGCAAGCGGGATGAGCCACCAGAACATCAGTTCCATTGCTCCACCGCCCGGCGTGCGGTTTCGGCGGAATCGGAGACGGCTGGCAGCGGCTCCAGGCCGAACTCGCCCGGGTAGATCCTGCTGACCGCCTCAGCGGCAGAGGGCAGTGGGTGCCCGTGCAACTCCGCGAGGGTCATCCGCGGGGCGTCAACGCCGGTGACATCACGGGCGAACTTGCGGACCAGCAGGCTCAGTTCCCGGTGCGATTCGCGGGTGCTCAGCAGCCCGGCAGCGGCGTCCGCCCCCACTGCGTCGATCCGTTGGAGGTAGGCCTGCTTGAGCGAGGCAAGGTCCGACGGCGGCGTGAACCGGGGCCGGGGCGCCGGAGCCCGGCGGCGGGTGCTGAAGAGAACGAAGCCGTACCAGGCCAGGAGCAGGGCAAGGAGGGCGAGGCCGGCCCACAGCCATCCCTGGCTGTACTGCAGGGGTCCGTAGAAGCCCTGGTTATCCTGCACGCCGGTGCCTTTCGAGGAGGGCGAACAGTTCTGTCATGACCCCGGCGCTGCCGGTGACGTGGCCTTCGGTGATGCCGGCCCGGCGGAACATGGCGTGCCGGCCGGCGTCGCGTTCCCGGGCAGCCCTGGCATACGCCGCCACCACTGCCGGGGAGGCTGCCAGGTGCCCCGGCAGCAGTGCGGAGTCTGCAACGCTGACGGCGTCCTGACCGGCATGGCGCTCCCCCACCAGATCGGCGTCCCGGATGGTCAGCCAGAGGATTTCATGCTGGGCGCGGAGCCGGCGCAACAACTGTTCGGTGTCCGCATCGGCGGCACGCTCATCAGCCACCACGAACAGCAGGTACCGGCCCTTGACGGTGCGCGCCACGTGTTCCAGCTGCCCATCGATCCTGCTGGGGCCCGAGTCCATCCCCGTGGCGGAGTCAACCTCGCGGAGGAGCCGTTCAAGGTGGGACTCCCCTGCTTTTGCCGGGATGGCGCGGCTGCCGTTCGCGTCGCCGCAGACCAGTCCCACCACGTCGCCATGCCTGTGGGCCAGGTAGCCCACAACACCCAGGGCCATCACTGCGATGTCTTTCTTGGTTTCGCCGTCACGGGCTTCGGCAGCCATGTTCCGTCCCGTGTCGGCAATGAGCAGGACCGTCTGCCGGCGCACGGCCACATACCGCTTGATCAGGGGTGAGCCGTGGCGGGCGGAAGCCTTCCAGTCGATGTCGCGGACCTCGTCCCCGGGAACGTAGGCACGGAGGTCGTCAAAATCGAGGCTGCGGCCGCGGAAGACTGAACCGTACTCGCCGTCGAGCATTCCGCGGGCTTTCCGGTGGGCGAAGATGGCCATCTTCGACTTGACTCGCTGGAGCAGGCTGGGCACGCCGGCTCAGGGAGTCTGGACGGACGCCACGATGGCATCGATGATGGTCTCCACCGGCACCTGTTCGGCCACCGCCTCGAAGCCCAGGATGAGCCGGTGCCGGAGCACCCGGTGCGCGAGGGATTTCACGTCTTCAGGGATCACATGGTCACGGCCGTTGATGAGCGCGACGGCCCGGGCCGCCTGGCTGAAGGCAATACTGGCGCGGGGGCTGGCACCGAATTCGATGAAGCCGGCCAAACGCTGCTCGATGTACTGCCCGGCGTTGCGGGTGACGAACACCAGGCCCACGATGTAGTTGATGATGGCCGGATCGATGTAGATCCGTTTCACCAGCTCCTGGACTCCTGCCACGGCATCCAGTGACGCTGCCGCCGCTGGAATCTGCTCCGGAGTGAAGATCCCGGCATCGATGCGCCGGATGATCTCCGCTTCCTCTGCCGGAGACGGGTAATCCAGGACGTCCTTGAGCATAAAGCGGTCCATCTGGGCTTCGGGCAGCTGGTAGGTACCTTCCTGCTCGATCGGGTTCTGGGTGGCGAGCACCAGGAACGGTGAGGGGAGCTTGTACTCCTGTCCCCCGATGGTGGTCTGCCGTTCCTGCATGGCCTCAAGCATGGCGCTCTGGGTCTTCGCGCTGGAGCGGTTGATCTCGTCGAGCAGGACGATGTTGGCGTGCACGGGGCCGAGTTGGGTGATGAACGTGCCCTTGGCGGCGTCGTAGATCTGCGTGCCCACAATGTCGCTGGGCAGCAGGTCCGGGGTGCACTGGATCCGGCGGAACTCGGCGCTGACAGCTTCCGCTACCGTCTGGGCGGCCGTGGTCTTGGCCAGGCCCGGCACACTTTCCAGCAGGATGTGCCCGCCTGTCATCAGGCCAACGAGCAGCGATTCGCGGAGGCGTGCCTGACCAACTACTTTGGCATCGAAGCTGCGGGAGATGTTCGCCACCACTTGCTGTGCACGGGCCAGTTCCGCCGGTTCGATACGTGCGGGCGCACTGGTCTGAAGCACTGGATTTCCCCCTGATGGCTGCTGGACGGTGGCGGGTGCACGGACGGTGTTGCCCGGCGGCACTCCGTCCGCCATCCTATCCAAGCCACTTGCCGCAGCTGCCGCAATGGGGACCCCTCCCCATCGGGGCCCGCGCAGGTTTATCCTTTTGCCATGAGCGAGCTTCCAGCCAGTTACAAGCAGTTTCTCGCCGACAAAAGCGAGAGCTTCGTCCTTGCCGTTAAGCCTGTGCTGCAGCAGTCCGCTGCTGACCAGAGCCACGGGGTCCGGGTCACCTACAACGTGGGTCCCACCGGTCATCAGGCCCACCTTGATGACACCCTTCCGTACGGAGTAGTGGTCGAGGATATCGACTGATTGCCGCGGTGGCCTGGGCGGGCCTCCAGGGCAGGGACGCCGGATGGCGCTGCAGTGAAGGACCGGCGGCCGGTCAGCCCTTGACCGCGCCTGAAAGCGCGAACGAGCTGCCAGCACCCTTGGCCACAATGACGTAGAGGGCCAGCACCGGCACTGAATACAGGATGGAAAAAGCTGCCAGCTGGCCGTAGGCGACTGCCCCGTGCTGTCCGAAGAAGCTGTAGATCGAAACGGCTGCCGGTTGCCGGGCTTCGGACAGGAGCAGGACAAAGGGTACAAAGAAGTTCCCCCACGCCTGGATGAACACAAAAATGAACACCACGCCCAGCCCCTGCCGCATGAGGGGCAGGACGATGGTCCGCAGTGCCGTCAGGCCGGAGGCACCGTCCACCCAGGCCGCTTCCTCGAGTGATACCGGGACGGCGTCCATGAAGTTCTTGGTCATCCAGATGGCCATGGGCAAGGTGGTGGTGGCCATGAAGAAGATGGTGGCGGGCATGGAGTCCAGGAGTTGCAGCTGCACGAACAACCCGTAGACGGGAACCATGATGGCAGTGATCGGCAGGCACGTCCCGAACAGGATGGTGTACATAAAAGGTTTGTTGAACCGGGACTGGTAGCGGGACAGTGGGTACGCGGCCAGCACTGCCGCCACCAGGTTCACGGCACCCGTTCCGGCGGAGAGCACCAGGCTGTTCCACAGGGGCCCGAACAGCAGTCCCGGTGTCATGATCGCGGAAAAGTTCGCCAGCGATACCTCCCGGGGCAGCCTGGTTTCGTACCCGGCCGCGGGGTCCAGGGAAGCGAAAACCAGCCACAGCAGCGGCAGGACAAAGCAGGCCCCGATCACCATCAGCGCCACGTCAGCCGGAACCCGGGCACGCTGCTGCGCCCGGGAGACTGCCCCTGCTGCGGTCCGGCGCTCCCCCACGGACGCGCGGGCCGCCGTCGTCATGGCTTGGCCTCCCGGAGGAGCCTGATGTACGCCGCGCCGAACACGAGGCCGATGAGGATCAGCACCGACGCCACAGCGGTGCCGTAGCCGATGTCACCGAATTTGAAGGCCTCCTGGTAGGCCAGCACCGGAAGCGTGGTGCTGGCATTCGCCGGGCCCCCGGCAGTCATCACCCAGATGAGGGTGAAGACCGCCAGTGTTTGCAGTGTGATGAGCATGAGGTTGGTGGCGATACTGGAACGGATCATGGGGATGGTGATGAAAGCCAGCCGCTGCCAGGCGGTGGCACCGTCCATCAGGGCCGCCTCCGTCACTTCCCCCGGGACCTCGTCCAGCGCGGCCCGGTAGACCAGCATGGAGAACGCGGTGCCGCGCCAGATATTGGCCAGCATGATGGCCGCCATGGGAAACGAATACAGCCAGTCGGGCTGTCCGAACCCAAGCCCGCCCAGGACTTGGTTGAGCGTTCCGTCCCGGCTGAAATAGGCATACGCGGCAAAGGCCGCGACAATTTCCGGCAGCACCCAGGCAGCCACAACGGCGGTTCCGACGACGGCGGCCACCGGCCGGCGCGCCCGCCGCATCAGGACGGCGATGGTGAGCCCCAGAACGTTCTGGCCGAGGATGGCGGAACCGCCAACGAACAGTACGGTCAGGGCCAGGGAAAGCGGCAGCACCGGATCTGTGAGCAGCCTGGCGTAGTTCTCGAAACCGATCCAGCCGGGGCTGCGGGCATTCCGGCCGGTCAGGGCCGCGTTGGTGAATGAGGCGTGGAAAGCCCACAGCACGGGCCCGGCCAGGAAGACCAGCAGGAGGACCACGGCCGGGATGACAGGGAACAGCCGGGCGCTCCGGCCGGGCAGGGTGCGGCGGCGCGGTTCAGTGACGGGCACCGGCTATTTCGCGATGGTCTTGGCGTCACCAACGATGCCTTTGACCGCGGCATCGTAGTCGGCAGCGGCCTGTGCAGGGGACTTCGCCCCGGTGATCACCGCTTCCGTGGCCTCCTGCACCGCTGCCGATATCCGGGGGTAGTCCGCGGTTGCCGGGCGGTAGTGAGTGACCGCCACGAGCTCGGACACGTCCTTCACAAACGGGTTGGCGGACTGGTAGCCCGGGTCAGCTGCGACGTCTTTTCGGACGGCGATCTGGGAGCTGGCGACGTTGAAGGCGAGCGAGTTCTTCTGGTTCAGGGCCGTGGCCAGGAAGTCGAACGCCAGTTGGGCATCCTTGGTGCCGGCCCCCACCGCGAGAGTCCAGCCGCCTGACATGCTCACACCGCCGGGCGCCTGTCCGTTCTGCGTGGGGAAGGCCGTCACGCCCATTTCTTCCCCGTAGGCGGGCCATTCGTAGCTGCCGCCCTTCTGCCAGAAGGACGGGGCGTAGGACCCCTCGACGGTGGCGCCCATCTTGCCTTGCGGCAGCCACTCGCCGAAGACTTTTTTCCAGACATTGGCGTCGAGGGCCTCTGCCGGCGAGACGGCAAGCTGTTCCTCGTACAGGGTTTCCAGGAACGTCAGCGAATCGGTGAACCCTTTGGAACCCACCACCCACTTCTTCGAATCGGCGTCGTAGAGCCCGGCGCCTGTTCCATAGAGGAGTTCGTAGAAGCTTTGCATCACTGTGCCTTCACCGGTTCCCTTGCCGGCGTACATATTGAACGGCACCACCGAGGGATCATTGGCCTTGATTTTCCGGGCCGTGTCCAGGATGTCCTGCCAGCTGTTGGGCTCCCACGGCAGGCTGACGCCGGCGGCTGCGAGGACTTTTTTGTTGTACCAGATCCCGCGTGTGTCAGTGCCCAGGGGGACGGCGTACGTGCCGCCGTCGTCACCGAGGCCAGCCGCTTTGGCGGCGTCATCGAAGGCGTCCCAGTCTTTCCAGCCGTCCAGGTGGCTGTCCAGTTTCAGGAGATACCCGGCGTCGACGTCGGAGCGGACCTTGAAGGTGTCCTCGTAGAAGACGTCAGGGGCAGTGGAGGACGCCCGCAGGGCGAGGGCAAGCTTGGTGCCGTAGTCGTCGTCGTTCGCCTGGATGGGCTCGAGATTGACCGTCACGCCCTGGCGGGCGGCCTCGAATTCCTGTTTGGCCGCCTGGAAGAGCGTGTCCAGGGCGGTAAAGGAATCAGTCTTCTGATAGACCACTTTCAGGGTCTTGGCCGACTCTGCGGGAGCGGCCGGCGAACAGGCCGCCAGCGTCAACGCGGCGGCGGAGAAGAATGCAGAAAAAACGAGGGCCCGGGGACGCATGGTGCTCCATTCATTCAATGGCTGCAGTCCCCTATGTCTGCGGGCCCCAGCCGCGGCGATATCCACATGCTAGATGGGGCGCCCCCCGCAAGCAAGGATCTTCGGTTCAGGCTTCCAGGAGAAGCCGCTGCGCCCGCGGCGCGAGGGTGTGTTCCAGGACCAGGCAGGCGGCGCCGATGGCGCCGACATCCTCGCCTACCCCGGTGCCGACGACTTCAATGGTGTGGATCAGGCGGGCGGCGCTGTTGGTGTCCACGAGCGCCGGTATCTTGGCCAGGTAGCGCTCAGCAATCCGGCTCCAGAAAGGACCGCCGAAGACGACGCGTTCCACATCCAGGGTATTGGTGACCACCGAAACGGCGCGGGCCACGAGCACCGCCGATTTGTCGATGATGGCCAGGGCCTTGGTGTCCCCGGCGTCGGCGAGGTCGCAGAGTTTCGTAAAGCTTTGCTGGACGTCCGCCGCGGTGGGCCGGGGCCCAGAGTCGTCGAGGATGCCCGCGGCCACTGCCTCGGCAACCAGCACCTGGGGGATGGCCGAGGACTTAACACAGCCGCGCAGGCCGCAGTCGCAGAGCGGCCCGCCGGGTTCCACTACGATGTGGCCGATCTCGCCGGCGTTCCCTGAGGTGCCACGCACCACCTCGTCGTTGAGGACAATGCCACAGCCGATGCCCGTTCCCATGTACATGAAGACGAAGCTGCCGGAGCCGCTGGGGCCACCTGCCCAGGTTTCGGCGACGGCGGCGCTGGTGACGTCCTTGTCCACGAGCACTGAGTAGCCGGTTGCCTTGGCCAGTGCGTTCCGGAGTTCCACGCGGTCCCAGCCTGGCAGCAGCGGTGGGTCAACGACGGTTCCGTTGTCCAGGTCAATGGGTCCCGGGGCAGCCACACCCAGGCCCGCGATCTTGGTGACGTCCACACCGGAGTCCGCCACGAGCTGACCGATCTGAGCGGCGATGGTGGCAATGACCGCGGCGGGATCGTTGCCACCCGGCGTTTTGATCCGTGAGTGCTGTACAACCGCGCCAACGAGGTCCAGGACGACGAACGTGGCGACGGCAGGGTCCAGGTGGACTCCGATGGCGTACATTCCGGCCGGGTTGAGCCGAAGCATGGTGCGCGGCTTGCCGGGTCCGCTGCCTTCCTTGCCTGCCTCGACGATCAGGTGCTGGTCCAGCAGGCGGCGGGAGATGTTGGAGATGGTCTGGGGCGAGAGGCCGACGATCTGGGCGAGCTCTACGCGGCTGAGCCCGCCGGATGACCTGCGGATGGCATCGAGGATGACCGTGAGGTTAAAGTCCCCCATGCGGGGAAGATTGGTTCCGCGCCGTGGCGGCGAGGACTGGCGAATTTCTGGCACGGTCTCCCCTAGAGTTTTGGCCGCGTACTCATGATGTCTGAATCGTACGTTACCCCCTGACGCACGCCCAGAGCCGGAGGCTGCCCCCGACGCGGCCGGGCGCCTCTCAGGCCCGGGAACGCCGGGTGCTGACCGCTACCGTGAACTTCGGATTGGCGCCCCTGACCGTGGTGGGGCCAACCAGCCGTTCGAGCGCCGGAAGGTACTGCAGGTGGCGGTTGAAAACGGTCCACAGTTCACCGCCCGGGGCCAGCACCCGGGCTGCTGCCTCGAACAGCTTGATGCCGGCTCCGGCATGCACGCTGGCACCCAGGTGGAACGGCGGATTCAGCAGGATCAAATCGGCGCTGCCGGCAGGCAGGGTGCTCATGGCGTCGTCCTGGACGACGCTGATCCGGTTTTCAAGGCCGTTGGCCCGGGCGGTGCCCAGGGCGGAGGCGACCGCGGCCGCGGACCGGTCTGTGGCTGTGACCAGGGAGCCGGGATTGTGGCGGGCGTACATTGCCGCCAGGATTCCGGTGCCGCAGCCCAGGTCGACGGCGTGCCGGGCGGCTGGCATGTCCGCGAGGAAGTCCAGCAGGAACCTGGTCCCGATGTCCAGCTTCGTCCCGGCGAAGACGGCGCCGTGGGCAGCAACGTCCAGGTCCAGCTCTGCAAGGTGCCCGACGGCGGGACCGTTCCCTGCGGAGGCAGCTCCCCGGGCGCCGCCGGCCACGATGATCCGGGACTTCTGCCGTGCCAACTGCGGCTGGACGGATTGGAAGTGCCGTTCGAGGACGGCGTTCATTCCCAGGGACATGTGCTTGATCCGGCCGCCGGCGAGCAGCACCACATCCGGGGCTGCACATCGTGCCACGGTGGCTGCAACCTCCTCCAGTTCCGCCAACGTCCGGGGCAGCTGCAGCAGGACAACTTCGGCCCCTGAGAGCAGGTCCTCGCCCAACGGCAGTTGCTCGTAGCCGGCGCCTCCGGCCGCTGCGGCAGCCGCCACCCCCAAGGTGGCCGCGTTGTTCCGGAGCGCCCGTTCCCCCGTAATGAGGTCTTCGTGAACCCGGACCCGGTGGATGCCGAGCCCGGCGAGTGCGCCGAGTGTCATGGCGCCGTAGCGGTCCCCGATCACTGTGAGTTTGCGGCGGCCCTGCAATTGCCCGGCCGCGGCTTCGAGCAACAGTTTGTCAGTGGCATCCCAGGCCTGGAGATTGGGGGCTTCGACGTCCGGGTAACGCCGCAGGGTGCCGAAGACGGCCTCAAGACTTTTTTCAGCCACGGGTTCCTGCTGTCTGTGTAGGTGCTGTTGGAGTGGGCTGTTGCTGCAGGGAGGGCAGCTTGAGGATGGCCGCCACGGCCGCGCGGCCCGCCCGGTTGGCGCCGATGGTCGAGGAGGACGGCCCGTAGCCCACCAGGTGCACGCGAGGCTCCGCTGCCACCTGGGTTCCGTCCATGGCAATGCCGCCGCCTGGTCCCCTCAGGTGCAGCGGCGCCAGATGTTCGAGCTCTGCCCGGAACCCCGTCGCCCAGAGAATGACGTCCGCCCGGTGCAGGCTGCCGTCGGTGAGGCGGACGCCGTCGGGCTCTATGGACGCGAACATGGGGCGCCGATCCAAGGCGCCGCGAGCGGCCGCCGCCCGCAGGGCCGGCGTCCAGATCAGGCCGGTTACGGCAACCACGCTCTGCGGCGGCAGACCCAGCCGGACGCGTTCCTCCACGAGGGCGACGGCGTCGTGGCCGGCCTGGGCGTCGAACGTGGCATCCCGCCATTCGGGTTCCCGCCTGGTGAACCAGCTCGTGCCGGTTACCTGTGAGATCTCGTCCAACAGCCCGACGGCGGAAATGCCGCCGCCCACCACGATGACGTGCAGGCCACGGAACTCCTCCGCGGAAACATAGTCCGCCACGTGCAGCTGCCGGCCCCGGAACGTGGACCTGCCCGGATAGATCGGCCAGAACGGCCTGGTCCAGGTACCGGTGGCGTTGATGAGCGCCTTCGCTGACCAGTCGCCACCGCTGGTACTGATTCTCAGCCTGCCGTCCGGATCAGCATCTTCCCGCTCAACGGAGGCAACCTTGACCGGGCGCAGGACCTCAAGCCCCAGCTCCCGCTCATAGCCGGCGAAGTACCGCGTCAGGAACTCCGAACTTGGCTCTGCCGGATCCACCTCCGGTTTCGCGATGCCGGGGAGGTCGCTGATGCCGTTGACAGTGGCCATCCGCAGGCTCTTCCAGCGGTGGCGCCACGCCCCGCCGGGACCCTCTTCGGCGTCGAACACCTTGTACGCCAGCCCCCGGCGCTGCAGGTGGTAGGCAGCGGAAAGACCTGCCTGGCCCGCCCCGATGACCGCCACATCAACTGTCCCGATTGCCATTGCGCGGATGCCGGTCAGACCTTCTTCACTACGGAGGATTTGAGCTGCATGGGCCCCGCACCGTCCACTTTGCAGTCAATATCGTGGTCCCCCACGCCGTCCATCAGCCTGATCCCGCGGACCTTGGTGCCGACCTTGATGACGCCGGAACTGCCCTTGATCTTCAGGTCCTTGACCACCGTGACGGTATCGCCGTCGGCCAGGACATTACCCACCGCGTCCTTGATGACCCGCGCCCCCGCCTCCTCCGGCGCTTCACCGGCTGCGGCGGACCATTCGTGGCCACATTCCGGGCATACCAGGAGCGCACCCATCTCATAGGTGTACACACTGGAGCATTCGGGGCACGGCGGCAGGGTTTCGTTCACTCCTCCATGATAATCGTGGCTGCTTCGCTGACAGGCGCGGGCCGCCGTCGTACTGTTGGGCCATGGCGGAAGAAAGGCACGGACCATGACAACGGAAAAAGGGGCCGCAACACTGCTGGCCAAAGCGCTGGCCATAGTCCTGGGCACGGCGGAGGTGCCGCTGCGGCTGCGGGCGTGGGACGGGTCCGAGGCCGGACCGCCCGGTGCCCCCGTCCTTGAGTTCAGGTCGCGCCGTGCCCTGCGCCGGATCTTGTGGTCGCCGGGGCAGTTGGGACTGAGCCGGGCCTATGTGTCGGGTGACATTGATGCCCCGGGCGACATCTTTGCAGGCTTCAAGGCCCTGAGTTCTGTGGGCAAGTTCTCCGAACCCGGCCCGTTCACTCCGCTGACACCGCGGGAACTGCTGACCCTCGTCAGTACCGCCGTGCGGCTGGGTGCGTTGGGGCCCAACCCCGCCCCTCCCCCGGAGGAGGCCAGTGTCAGCCGGAAGGGCAGGCTCCACACCCGGCGACGCGACGCTGCGGCAATTTCGCACCATTACGACGTCGGCAACGACTTTTATGCCCTCGTGCTGGGTCCGTCAATGGTTTACTCGTGCGCTGTGTGGGGATCCGGAACCACCGACGGCGGCATGATGGATGGCGGGGCGCAGGATATTGGGGCGGCCGACGGCCAGGCGGCCGGCGGCGCTGAGCCACAGAGCCGTGGCCTTGTCGCGGGGCTTGAGGAGGCACAGGCGGCGAAGCTGGACCTGGTGTGCCGCAAGCTGGGGCTGAAACCCGGAATGCGGGTGCTGGATGTGGGCTGCGGCTGGGGCAGTTTTGCCCTGCACGCCGCAGAACATTACGGCGTCTCGGTGGTAGGGGTGACGCTGTCCTCGGAGCAGGCCGTGCGTGCCCGCAAACGGGCGGCGGATGCGGGCCTGACGGAAAACATCGACATCCGGGTGCAGGATTACCGGGACATCCCGGACGGACCCTTTGATGCCATCAGCTCGATCGGCATGTCCGAACACGTGGGCCGGGAACAGATGCCCGGCTACGTCCAGGTGCTGCACGGGCTGCTCCGCCCGGGGGGCCGGCTGCTCAACCACGCGATCTCGTGGAATGCCGGCCCCACCCGGGCGGACCCTGATTCCTTCATTCCGCGGTACGTCTTTCCGGACGGCGAGATGATCAGCCTGGGCGAGATGGTCGGCGCGCTGGAGTCCGGCGGTTTCGAGGTACTCGACGTCGAAGCCCTGCGCCTGCACTATGCCCTGACCCTGCGGGCGTGGGTGAGGCGGCTCGAGGAGAACTGGGACGAGGCTGTCAGACTGACCAGCCTGGGCCGTGCCCGGGTGTGGCGGCTGTACATGGCTTCCAGCGCCTTGGGCTTCGAGACCGGCCTCACGGGCGTCAATCAGGTGCTGGTGCAGAAGACCGGCGGGGAGGCACCGCCGTTACGCCGGACAGACTGGGTTTAAAGCGAAAGAGCCACCCGTGTGGGTGGCTCTTCGTGTTCCCGGGATGGTTCCCGGATGTGGTGGAGCTGAGGGGACTCGAACCCCTGACCCCCTGCATGCCATGCAGGTGCGCTACCAGCTGCGCCACAGCCCCAAACCCGTGCTGGCCGGCGGTTCACACCGGCCGAAGCAACCTGATCAGCTTAATGGAAATCCGCGTCGGGCGCCAATCGGCGGCCGTCCTCCGGTGCAACAAAAAAGTCCGCCGGAATCTTTCGATTCCGGCGGACCATCCGGTGGAGCTGAGGGGACTCGAACCCCTGACCCCCTGCATGCCATGCAGGTGCGCTACCAGCTGCGCCACAGCCCCGGACCTTCGTTAATCCGTGGTTTCCCCGGAGCAACTCAAATATCTTAGACCAGCGTTTCAGAAAATTCCAAATCGGGCATATGGGGCCCGGGAAGGTCCTTATTCGGCCTCGGAGCCTGCCGGAGCCTTGGCTGAGGCGTCCTCGCCGAGCTGCAGGTCAACCACCGGGCAGTCCTTCCACAAGCGCTCCAGTGCGTAGAAGACACGGTCTTCCTCGTGCTGGACGTGGATGACGATGTCCGAGTAGTCCAGCAGGACCCAGCGGCCGCCGGAGCGGCCCTCGCGGCGCGTAGGCCGCAGGTCCTGTTTGGCCAGTTCCTCTTCAATGCCGTCAACAATGGCGTTGACCTGGCGTTCGCTCGGTGCCGAGGCAATGAGGAAGACGTCGGCCAAGGCCAGCCGCTCACTGACGTCAAGCGCCACGATGTCGTGGGCAATCTTGTCCGCGGCGGCCTTGGCGGCGTGGCGGGCTATGGCGATGGATGAATCTGATGCAGTCACGGGACTCCTTGTTGTTTTCTAAAGCTTCATGAGGGGCGCTGCGGGAAGCGCGCCGGGTCAGCGGGACATGCCGCTGATGATGAGGATCACGCCGGAGATGAGGGCCACGATCCCAAAAACCAGGACGAGGACCTGCATCAGCCTGAGCCGCTTCGCCCGGGCCAGGCCTGCGGTGGCCGCGTCCAGGGGCTCAAGCCCATGCGCGGAACTGGCCGGGATCCGGGGCAGGTCCGCGAAGAGATCATCAGGCTCGGCCACCTGTTGCCGGGTCACAGCGGGTGCTGCCTGCTGCGGCTCGGCCGCTGCCCGGGCGGCCGCTTCTGCCCTGGCAATAACCCGGGAGCGGCCCGAAGGCGCTGAAGGTGCGGCACCGGCTGAAGTTTGCTTCGGCGTTCCGGACGGCCGGCGGCCCTTGCCTCCGCTCCGGACCTTTTGTCCGGGCTGCGTCACTACCGGGACATGCGATGTTGCCGCAGGCTTCATGACAGGGCGGTCGATGCCGGGCACCTGCACGAACTCGAGCGGCGTCACCATGGCGAGGTTGGCGGCAGTGGCCGGGCCCGGCCGTGTGGCTGCCGGCTGTGATGCCGGGCGGGGGGACGTGGTGGAGCCCAGGGAAGACGTGGCAGGTTCCGCCTGCTCCGCCAGTTTCTGCTTTGCCATGGCCCGGCGGTTGAGGATGGCTGCCCGCTCGGCCAGGGCAATCTGCTCCGCCAGGATGTCGGGATCCACGGCCTCAGGATCCATCGAAGCGATGTGCTCCATCTTGGCCAGCTGGTTCTTGGCCTGCTCGGCGATCAGGGAACGGGCTGCGAGTGCCTGTTCCACGCTCATACCGGCCGGCAGGCGGGATTCCGGGGAGGCTGCCTCGGTGCTGGTGCTGGAATTGGCGCTTGCCGGCGCGACACGGGGCTGGCCGGGGCCCTGCTGGCCCGCTGCCGGCTGGCCGGCAGGGGCCACCACAGGATTGGCCGAGGTGACGGCCTGTTCCTTGAGCTGCTGCAACCGCAGCTGCCTCCGGGTGGGAGGGCCACCGGCTGAGAGCTGCCCCTCTTTTTCCTCAAGCTCCTTGATGGCACGCAGGGCCGCCCGGTCGCGGGCACGGATCTGGCTGGACCGCTCGGCAGGTGTCTGCTCCGGCACTGAATCCACCGGGGTATCGGATACCCGGCGTTGTTTTGAGGCAGGCGAAAGCTGGCCCGGGGCGGGAGGCCCGGCAACCTTCTTCTCGTCTCTTGACTGCCGCAGTTCGCGGCGGCTGCGGACGGGGGGCTGTTCCTGACTCATTGAGAACTCATTCAGTACTGGCTGACTCGTCTGTTTCGGTAGTGCGGACGTCCTGGGGAAATGTTCCTTCGGCGTACAGTCCGTATTTGGCGATGTATTGCACCACTCCGTCCGGTACCAGGTACCAGACGGGATTATGCGCGGCTACCCTGACCCGGCAATCGGTGGAGGAGATGGCCATGGCGGGCACCTCCAGGAGGCTGACATCTTTCCGGCCCATGCCGTCAAGCACATGCCCGGGCCGGGTGACGCCGACAAAATGCGCCAACGACCATAGTTCATCGATGTCTTTCCATGACAGAATCTGCGCCAGCGCATCGGCTCCGGTGATGAAGAAAAGATCCGCATCCGGGCGCTGGGTCCTCAGATCCCGCAAGGTATCAATGGTATACGTGGGACCGGGCCGGTCAACATCGACCCTGCTGACGGTGAAGCGCGGGTTCGACGCCGTGGCGATCACCGTCATCAGGTAGCGGTGTTCCGCTTCGCTGACCTGCTTGTGCGATTTTTGCCATGGCTGCCCGGTGGGGACAAAGACCACTTCGTCCAGACCGAACTTGGCTGCCACCTCGCTGGCAGCGACAAGGTGGCCGTGGTGGATGGGATCAAATGTCCCGCCCATCACACCCAGCCGCAGCCGGCCTTCAGCACCGCCACGGCGCAGAACACTGGAAATGTCAGTGGCCTTGGCCGTGGTCGTGCTTGTTGGGGTGCTGGCGGTGCGGATCGGCATGCTCTTCCGTTATGGTGTGCCGGTTACCCAGGTTGGAGTAAGACAGCGTGACGAACATCAGCACCAGCAGGATGGCGAACATGACAACGCCGAAGACCCATGGCTCAGCCCACAGGGGGGCGAGTTCGTGTTCTTCGCCTTCGGCAACGGTCATGGCAATCTGCTGGAGCAGCATTTTCTCCCCTAGGGTTCAAGGATGTGGCAGCGGATTTTCCGCCGCTGTGGGACTTTTGTCTATGTTACCGCGTTGCTAGCCGCGGACCTGGCCCTCGCCCTGCACGATCCACTTGGTGGTGGTGAGCTCGGTCAGCCCCATCGGTCCGCGCGCATGCAGCTTCTGGGTGGAAATGCCGACTTCGGCACCCAGCCCCAACTCCCCGCCATCGGTAAACCGGGTGGAAGCGTTCACGATGACCGCAGCAGAATCAATCTCGGCGATGAACCTCTCCGCATTGGCAAGGTTGTTGGTCAGGATGGCTTCGGTATGGCCGGTGGACCACGTGCGGATGTGTTTCACGGCGTCGTCCAGGCTGTCCACCATGGCCACGGCGAGGTCCAGATCCATGTATTCAGTCCCCCAGTCAACGTCCGAGGCCGGCTCCGACTCGACAGATGACGGCAGGGCCGCGCGGACCCGCTCATCAACGTGGAGCCGCACTCCAGCGGCGCGCAGGGCGGCAGCTACGGCAGGCAGCACGGTGGAGCGTGAATGGACCAGCAGGGTTTCCACGGTGTTGCAGACGCTGGGCCGTTGGGTCTTGGCGTTCAGCAGGATGTCCACGGCCATCTCTTCGCCGGCAGATTCGTCGATGAAGATATGGACGTTGCCCTCGCCGGTCTCGATGACCGGCACGGCAGCGTTGGTGACAACGGACTGGATCAGTTCCCGCCCGCCCCGCGGGATCAGGACATCAACCCGGCCGCGGGCGCGCATCAGGGCATTGGCGCCTTCCCGGCCGTACTGGTCAACGGTCTGCACTGCGTCGGCGGGAAGACCCACGCTGTCAAGAGCTTCGCGCAGCACGTGCACGAGGGCTTCGTTGGTGGCGGCAGCGGCCGTGCCGCCCCGGAGGATGACCGCGTTGCCGCTCTTCAGTGCCAGTCCGGCGATGTCAACGGTGACGTTGGGACGGGCTTCGTAAATGGCGGCAACCACGCCCATAGGCACGTTGACCTGGCGCAGGCGGAGGCCGTTGGGCAGGGTCTGGCCACGGACCACGTTGCCCACAGGGTCCGGGAGGTTGGCCAGATTATCCAGCGCGTCCACCAGTCCGGTGATGCGGGCCTCAGTCAACGTCAGGCGGTCCAGCAAGGCTGCGGAAGTGCCGCTGGCCTTGCCGGCAGCCACGTCCTTGGCATTCGCGGACAGGATAAGGCCCTTGCGCTCCTGGAGCGCAGCTGCAATGGCGCGCAGGCCGCGGTCCTTCCATGCCCGGTTTGCCCTGGCCATCCGGCGTGCTGCCTGCTTGGAACGGTCGGCGATCGCGTGCACTGCCGCCTCTATGTCACTGGCGGAGGCCGTAACGGAAGGTGCGTCCGGGGACGCCGGAACGGCAGTGTTGTCCCGGGAAGTCGCAGCAGTAGTGTGGGTCAGCGCCTCAGTCATGGTTCAAGTTTAGGCGAGCCCGGCGCTCAGACCAGCACCAGGTCATCAACGTGAACAACTTCACGGTCATATCTGCTGCCCAGCGACCTGCCCAGTTCCTTGGTGGACCGGCCCAGCATCTGCGGGAGTTCCGCCGCAGAGTAGTTGACCAGGCCACGGGCAATGACAGTGCCGTCGGCACTGGCCATCTCGACGGCGTCGCCGGCTTCAAAATCACCGCTGATGGCGGAGATGCCTGCCGGCAGCAGCGAGGTGTGGCGGTCGCGGACGGCCTTGACGGCGCCGTCGTCGAGGATCAGCTGGCCATGGACTGAGGCGAGATGCTCCAGCCACAGCATCCGGACGGGTTTGCGGGCGCCGTTGACGGTGAACCAGGTACCGACGTCCTCCCCCGCCAGAGCGGCCGCAGCGTTGCCGGTGGATGTGACCAGAGCGTGGATCCCGGAGCCGGCCGCTATGGTTGCCGCCTCGACTTTTGTCATCATGCCGCCGGTGCCGACGCCGGCCTTGCCGGCTTTGCCGATGGACACGCCGTCGAGGTCGTGTGGGCCCTCCACGAGCGGGATCCGCTTGGCACCGTGCGACGGCGGGCCGTCGTACAGGGAGTCGACGTCGGAGAGCAGCACCAGCGCGTCGGCGCGGACCAGGTGGGCCACCAAGGCGGCGAGGCGGTCGTTGTCGCCGAAGCGGATCTCGTGGGTGGCCACGGTGTCGTTTTCGTTGACCACCGGCACCACACCGAGGTTAAGGAGGCGGTTCAGGGCGCGGAAGGCGTTGGTGTGCTGGCTCCGGCGCATCAGGTCATCTGCAGTGAGCAGCACCTGGCTCACGGTCACGCCGTGGGCGCCGAAAGCCTGGGTGTAGCGGGCCATCAGCAGGCCCTGGCCCACACTGGCCGCGGCCTGCTGGGTGGCAAGGTCACGCGGCCTTTTGGCCAGGCCCAAGGGTGCCAGGCCCGCCGCAATGGCGCCTGAGGACACCAGGATGATCTCCGTGCCGGAGTTCCGCTTGGCCGCCAGCGCGTCCGCCAGCGCGGTCAGTGACTCCTCGGAGATGCCGCCCTTGATGCTGGTCAGAGAGGACGAACCCACTTTGACCACTATCCTGCGGGCACCGGAGAGCACGCCGCGGTCCGCGGTCCGCTGCTGCGGAACCGCGGCAGCAGTGCTACTGGTCATCGTCTGCGCCCAGTCCACTCTCCTTGAGCGGCTTGGCAACCCGGCGGCTGCTGACCGACTCGGTCCAGATACCTGCTTTGCGTTCGGCTTCGAGTTCGGCGCGGGCGGCTGCCTTGGCATCCTTGCGCTCCTGCTGCTCGTCCCGCTTCTGGCCGCGGGTGGGGCGGTCGCCGATGTCCGCGAAACGGACGTCGGTGCCACGCGGGGCGGCGAGCAGTTCGGCGCCTGCCATCATGGTGGGCTCCCAGTCGAAGACCACGCCGTCGTCCTCGCCGATCACCACGGTGTCGCCAGGCTTGGCGCCCTGCTTGAAGAGTTCGTTTTCGACGCCGAGCTTCGCGAGGCGGTCTGCGAGGTAGCCGATGGCTTCCTCGTTGGTGAAGTCTGTCTGCTTGACCCAGCGCACGGGCTTGTCGCCGAGGACGCGGAACAGCGGCTCAAGGTTCTTTTCCTCGCGGCGGATCTTGAAGCCTGCCTCGTTCACAGCCCGCGGGCGCAGCACGGGCGGCTGGACCTTCGGCGGTGCAGCGGCCAGGGTGTCGCGGGCAGACTGGACGATTTCGGCCATGGCGAAGCCGAGCTGGCGCAGGCCCTCGTGGCTGGTGGCTGAGATTTCGAAGACCCGGTAACCACGGGATTCCAGTTCCGGGCGGACGAACCCGGCCATGTCCTTGCCGTCCGGGAGGTCCACCTTGTTCAGGGCCACCAGGCGCGGGCGGTGGTTCAGCGGGACAACTTCGCCGTCAGTGCCGGCGTAGCTCATGTCCACGGCGTACTTTTCCAGTTCGGCCTCGATAATGGCCAGGTCGGAGAGAGGGTCGCGGTCGGCTTCAAGCGTGCCGCAGTCCAGCACATGCACCAGTGCGGCGCAGCGCTCCACGTGGCGCAGGAAGTGGTGGCCCAGGCCCTTGCCTTCGCTGGCGCCTTCGATCAGGCCCGGGACGTCGGCGATGGTGAAGCGGATATCGCCGGCCTGGACAACGCCGAGGTTGGGGATAAGCGTGGTGAACGGGTAGTCGGCGATCTTGGGCCGCGCGGCGGACATGGCCGCGATCAGGCTGGACTTGCCGGCAGAGGGGAAGCCCACCAGGGCGATATCCGCAATGGACTTCAGTTCCAGCACAACGTCGCTGGACTCGCCCTCGATGCCGAGGAGCGCAAAGCCCGGGGCCCGGCGCTTCTGGGAGGACAGCGATGCGTTGCCCAGGCCGCCCTGGCCGCCGGCAGCCGCGACGTACTCGGCGCCTTCACCCACGAGGTCAGCGAGGACGGTTCCGTCCTTGGACTTGACTACGGTGCCGTCAGGGACAGGAAGGATGAGGGTCTCGCCGCTCTTCCCGCCGCGCCAGTCGCCCATGCCGGGGCCGCCGTTGGTGGCGTGGCGGTGGGGGGCGTGGTGGTAATCCAAAAGCGTGGTGGTCTGGTGGTCCACACGGAGGATGACGTCGCCGCCGTCGCCGCCGTTGCCGCCGTCGGGTCCGCCGAGAGGCTTGAACTTCTCGCGGTGGACCGAGACACAGCCGTGGCCGCCGGTACCGCCGGATACGTGCAGTACTACCCGGTCTACAAAGCTCGCCACGTGGATCTCCTCAGTGCTGTTTCCTGGACGCCCGCAGGCACCAAGACGATTGTAATGCGGTTAAAAGAACAGTGGAGCGGACCAACAGGTCCGCTCCACCACTTCAGAACTATTTGTTACTCTGCGGCTGCAGCAGCAACGATGTTGACTACGCGGCGACCGCGGCGGGTGCCGAATTCGACAGCTCCCGGGGTCAGTGCGAACAGGGTGTCGTCGCCGCCACGGCCTACGCCGGCGCCCGGGTGGAAGTGGGTGCCGCGCTGGCGGACGATGATCTCGCCTGCGGAAACTACCTGGCCGCCGAAGCGCTTGACGCCGAGGTACTGGGCGTTGGAGTCACGACCGTTGCGAGTGGAGCTCGCGCCTTTTTTATGTGCCATTTGAAATGCCTGCCTCTAAATTCTGGGGAATCTGCTGAAAACCTGAACAGTAACGAAAGGTTACTTGATACCAGTGATCTTGACCTTGGTCAGTTCCTGACGGTGACCCTGGCGCTTCTTGTAACCGGTCTTGTTCTTGAACTTCTGGATGACGATCTTCGGACCGCGAAGGTCATTGAGGATCTCAGCCGTGACAGTTACCTTGGCCAGGTCCGCAGCTGCGGCAGTGACCTTCTCACCGTCGACCAGGAGCAGGACGGGCAGCTCAATGGTGCTGCCAGCTCCACCGGCGACGCGGTTGAGGGTAACGAAGTCTCCAACGGAGACCTTCTCTTGCCGGCCGCCTGCGCGGACAATCGCGTACACCACTTGGGAACTCACTTCTCTCGACGTTTATTACTAGATTTGCGTGCGGAACCTGGGTCCATAATTGGCTGGGCTCTCGCTGTGCCTCAACGCCGTGGGGTCGTAACCCAAGTGTTGGCGTAAGCACCGAAGATCTAGAATACGCTAATTTTGCCTTCGGCCGCAAATGAGGCTGGTTACGGCCGGTTGACTGTGATAGGACCCACAAACAGGTACTGCACCGACAACCAGGAACCGTGCCCGACTATCGTACCGGCTGGAACCGCCGTTGACGTTCAGGCGTGCAGGCGTGGCGCGTCGAAGAATTCCACTTCGAAGCGGCAGGACTGGCCGAAGGCTGCCATCATGGCTGCCCTCTCGTCCTCCGAGCCGCTGCGGCCCGCGTCGTCTGCCATGGCGATGGCCTCCCGGGTGGCCTGCGCGAAGTCCTCGTCTGCGTAGGTCCGCAGCCATTCGGCGTAGGGGTGCGACGCGGGGGCGCCGGCAGCGATGAACTCCCCGTGAAGCGTCTGCCCCACTTCGGCGTACAGCCAGAAGCACGGAAGGACAGCAGCCACCAGCACGGCGTAGCTGCCTGAGGTTGAGGCCGCCAGCAGGTGGTCCACGTAGGACTTGGTGACCGGCCCCAGGCCCGGCTCCACTGCGCGGGAACTGAGCCAGCTCCGGTGCAGCTCGGACTCGACCTCGAGGCACTGCTGCGCGGAGCGGGCCCAGAACAGCTGGGCCGCCTCAGTGGGCGCCAGCGCGCTGGCGCGGGCCAGCACCCGTGAGTAACCGTTGAGGTAGATGGCGTCCTGCGCGAGGTAGTAGGTGAACTGCGCCTCTCCCAGCGTGCCGGCCGCGAGGTCACGGATGAACTCCAGCCCATAGATGGATTCCAGCTCAGGAGCGGCTTCCCCGCGCAGGAGTTCAGCGAATTCGCCCTTATCCAGCTCCCGCTTCCGGTGGTGGAAGTGGTGGACCGGGCCGTTGCCGCCGCCAACGTCAAGCTGGCCGGAGGCCTGGAGCGCGCCGGCCAGCCAGGGCTTCACCTGGCGCAGCGAGGCTTCCCAGTCGCCCAGCCGGGCCTGCACGGCAGCCATTGCCGATGACAGCGAGCAGCCGGTGCCGTGGCTGTTCGGCGTGGGTACGCGCTCCCCCGCAAACTCCACCACCTCCTGCGAAAGCAGTCCCCCGGCATTGACCAGGGCGTCCGGGCAAGTATCGCCGTCGAGGTGCCCTCCCTTGACCAGGATGGTGGCGCCGGTGGCGGCAGATAGCCGGCGTCCTTGCCCCAGGGCCTCTTCCCAGTCCTGCGCCTGCGGCTCGCCGAGAAGAAGGGCGAGTTCCACCAGGTTTGGTGTGATCAGGTCCGCGAGCTGAAGCAGTTCCCCCAGGGCATCTTCAGCCGATTCCTTCAGGAGCCTGTCCCCGCTGGTGGCGACCATTACCGGGTCCAGGACGACGACGGCGGGGCGGACTTTTTCGAGCCACCCACGAACCACCGCTATCACCTCAGCTTCGCCCAGCATGCCGATCTTGACGGCGTCGATGGTGATGTCGTCACTGATGGCCTCAAGCTGCTCGGCCAGGAAGGCAGCGGGCGGGACGTGGACGGCCCGCACTCCCCGGGTGTTCTGGGCGGTCAGGGCGGTGATGGCGGCCATCCCGTAGCCGCCGAATGCTGCAATGCTTTTCAGGTCCGCCTGGATGCCGGCACCGCCTGATGGATCAGAGCCCGCGATTGACAGAACGCGCGGAATTTCCCGCCGCACGTGGCCGGCCCTGGGCCGGCTTTGCGGTGCCTGGGCCGGGGTGGGTGCTTGGCCCCGGGTGGGTGCGGGAGAAGGCGCCGCTGCGGAGACGCCGGCAGCCGGGGACAGGACAAGAGTAGAAGCCAAGGAGACATCCCTTCGCCGGTGCTAACCGGACAGGTTCAACGGGTCTGGATCTCAGCCGGCACTGTGCGCGGCACCCCGTGTCAGTGGTTCAGCCTAGCGTTTCGCGCAGGCTCCGGCCTTCCGTGACGTTATGGGACAGCGCCTGCATCCCGCGGGCCGCCGGTTAACGCGCGATGCCCGGCCCCGCCTGTGAAGAACAGGCGCGGCCGGGCATCCCGGACCTGGTTGGTCAGAGCTCTGAGGCCGGAACCCCTACACCGAGGATGATGGGCGCCTCCGCAGCCGGTTTGTCAGCAACGGCAACCTTGGCGGGTTCCGGTGCCTTGGCGGCGTGGGAGTGCCCGGTGGCAGCCACCGGAGCGGCCTCGTGATGCTCCACCGAAGTGGCATTGGCTGCGCCCTGGGCTCGGCTGGCACTGCGGTTACGCCGCGGGCGGCGGTTGCGTGACTGGTCCGCGGTGTGGTCCGAGTAGTCCTTCTCCTCCGCGGCGGGCTGCCGGCGTGCCGGCTCGCTGGCGGCAGGAAGAGTCTCGGCCGGTGCTGCGACTGCCGGCTTGGATTCAGCAGCCGCGGCTTCAGCACCAGTGGCTTCAGGCCCAGTGGCTTCAGGCCCGGCAACCGGCGCCCCCAGATTGGCAAAGGCCTCGGCAAGACGGTCCAGCGTCAGGGCAGGCGACTGCGGGTGGTCCGCGTGGTGCTCTACGAAGGGCAGGACAACCTGCTCTCCGCCGAAGGTCAGCACTGCACCGGGGCGTCCGGCAGAGTCGGTTTCGGTCCGTTCCGCCGTTGCTGCTGCCGGTGACGTGGCCGGTGCCGGTGAAGGTGCCGGCGCTGTTGCCTTCGCCGGTGCCCCTGCGGCAGCCTGGCCTGCGGCGCTGATTGCCTGTGCCACCTCGTCTTCGTGCAGGTGTGCAGCATGTGCGGCAGCGGCGATGTTTGCCAGTGCCGCCCTGGTGGCCTCCGCCTTGGCGTGGCGCTCGGCGTCGCTGGGGTCAGGGTGGACCGTATGGATCTGAACCGGGGCGGCCGGCGCGACGTCGAGGGGCTGGCCGCCGCGGCCACGGCGGCGCTTGCGGTCGTTGCGGCCGCCGGGCTGGCTGTCTCCGCGGGTCACATCCATGCGCTGGTCAGGGCGCTGATCGGTGCGCGGCGCGTCCGCGCGGTGGCTGTCTGCACGCTGCACATGGTGTTCGGCAGCGACAGTATTGGCCCGGCGATGTTCCACGGGGTCGTCGTGGGTGACGATTCCGCGGCCGGCACAGGTTTCGCACTGCTCCCCGAAGACCTCCAGGAGCCCCGTGCCCATCCGTTTGCGCGTCATCTGGACCAGGCCCAGCGATGTCACTTCGGCGACCTGGTGCTTGGTGCGGTCGCGGCCCAGGCATTCCACCATGCGCCGCAGCACCAGATCACGGTTGGACTCGAGCACCATGTCGATGAAGTCGATGACAATGATGCCGCCGATATCGCGGAGCCGGAGCTGCCGGACCACTTCCTCGGCTGCTTCGAGGTTGTTCTTGGTGACTGTCTCCTCGAGGTTGCCGCCGCTGCCGGTAAATTTGCCGGTGTTGACGTCCACCACGGTCATGGCTTCGGTCCGGTCGATGACCAGGGACCCGCCGGACGGCAGGAAAACCTTGCGTTCGAGTGCCTTGTGGATCTGTTCGTCGATCCGCCAGGCAGCGAAGATGTCCTGGTCCTTGGTCCACTTTTCCAGGCGGCCCACCAGATCCGGGGCAACGTAGGTGACGTAGGCCTCGATGGTGTCCCAGGCTTCTTCGCCGGAGACGATCAGCTTGGAGAAGTCCTCGTTGAAGACGTCGCGGACAACCTTGATGGTGAGGTCAGGTTCGCCGTAGAGGAGCTCCGGGGCGAGGATCTTCGTGGAGGTGGACTGGCTTTCGATGCCCTCCCACTGGGCCCGCAGACGGTTGATGTCATGCGTGAGCTCCTCTTCGGAGGCGCCTTCGGCAGCCGTGCGCACGATCACGCCGGCGTGCTCCGGGAGGCGGTCCTTGAGGATGCGCTTGAGGCGGTTGCGTTCGACGTCGGGCAGCTTGCGGGAGATGCCGGTCATGGAGCCGCCGGGCACGTACACGAGGTAGCGGCCGGGCAGGGAGATCTGGCTGGTCAGGCGGGCGCCCTTGTGGCCTACGGGGTCCTTGGTGACCTGGACCAGGACGGTATCGCCTGATTTGAGGGCGTTTTCGATCCGGCGCTGCTTGCCTTCGAGGTTGACGGCGTCCCAGTTCACTTCGCCCGCGTAGAGGACGGCGTTGCGGCCTCGTCCGATGTCAACGAACGCCGCTTCCATGGAAGGCAGCACGTTCTGCACCTTGCCGAGGTAAACGTTGCCGATCAGGGAGTCCTGCTGGGTCTTGGAGACAAAGTGTTCGGCCAGGACGCCGTCCTCAAGGACTGCGATCTGGATTCTGTCATCGCGCTGGCGGACGATCATCTGCCGGTCAACGGATTCACGCCGGGCCAGGAACTCGGCCTCGGTGATCACCGTTCGGCGGCGGCCGGTATCGCGGGATTCACGCCGGCGCTGCTTCTTCGCTTCGAGCCTGGTGGAGCCCTTGACGGACGTCACGCGGTTATTGACCGGAGCTTCGGTGGCGGCACGCGGTGCGCGGACACGCGTCACCGTGTTGGGGGGATCGTCGCCTTCCCCGCCGGTCAGTTCCAGGTCCTGGTCACCACGGCGGCGGCGGCGGCGACGGCGGGACGTCACGCCCTCTTCGGCCTGGCCTGCTGACTCTTCGTCGTCTTCGGCGGCGCCGTCCTGGCCGCCTTCGGCAGCTTCGGCGTCGTTTTCGGTTTCGTCGGTGCGGCTGCGTCCGCGGCGGCCACGGCTGCGGCGCCTGCGGCGGCCGTTGGCGTCGTCCGCTTCGCCGTCCTCGGCGTCGTCCTCTTCAGGCTCAGCTGCAGCGGCAACGGCGGCCGGAGCGGGGCGCACCACGGTGCTCAGGTCAGGCGCCTGGAAAAGCACTGACGTGGACGAGCCCGGTTCCAGGAAAAGTGAACCGAAGGGACTGGCCGCCTCGGCGCGGGCGGGTTCCGTCGCCGGGGCAGCTGTCTCCTGGACGGCTGCTTCCGGCTGTACCGGCGCCGGTACAGCCGGCTTTTCCGGAACGTCAGGGGCTGCCTCAGGTCCGGGTGCTGCGTCGGCCTCGGAAACAGCAGCGGCCTCCGGGGCAGCAGCAGTTTCAGGGGCTGCGGCAGTTTCCAGCTCAACAGTCTCAGGGGCTGCGTCAGTTTCCAGCTCAACAGTCTCAGGGGCTGCGGCCTTGCGGGTGGCAACGCGGCGGCGCCGGACAGGTTTCGTGTCGACGGCCATCTCTTCACCCTGAACCGCGGCGGCAGCCTCCACGGCAGCAGGCTCTGCTGCAGCGGGTGTTTCCGTGGCCTCGGCGGCGAAGGCGGGCAGCGGTTCTGCCGGCTCGGCTGCCTTGCGTGCGCGTGTCCGGCGGACGGGTGCCTTGGCTACCGGCGCAGCGGCTGCGGCGTCGCCGGTCAGAGTCAGTGCGTCAGCCGTGCCGGGCAGTGCTGCCTCTGCCTCGGTTGCGGCACCGGCGTCCATTGCGGCGGCAGCCTTGGGTGCTGCTTTGCGGCGGGTCCGGGTGGCCTTCTTCGGCGCTTCAACGGCTTCAGCCACTGCTGCTTCGTCATTAACGGCTGGTACTTGTTCGTTTTCCATAGTGGCAACACTCCTGCCCCTGACGTACCGCCACATCCGGCACCCATTGGGGCACATATTGTCAAAACCCGCAGGCGTTAACAGAAGTCAAATGGATACTCTCAGGTTCGCACCGGCAGTGGGGTGCGGCAGCCCGTGGGAGCCGTTGGCTGTGTCCTGAAACCCGTTGTTCTACATGCCACAACCAGGTGCCGACCAATGGGACGCGGGAAGCCGGATCAGAGAATCCAAAGCCTGCCCTGCTCGTCATTGGCGGTCTTGGGAACAAGCCACCGGACCGGAGTCCGAATGTGGGTCGGCCTCCAGCCACGTTCATTCTCTCACACCCGGGCTGAAAGACGGCGGAAGCCCGGACCTGGATCGCACGTCCCCCAGGCTGAATGCTGTCCCCAGCCCGCGGCGTTACAATCAGGCAAGGAGCACCCGACGCAAAGGACGCCACGAACCATGCCCAGCATCTCCCCCGCCACAGGCACCGGCAGCCCCGCAGCCGAACTCATGGCAGGCCCGGATCCTGTGACCTCAGCAGCCGTTCCGCCCATGACCCGTAACCGGCCCCTCGGCTGGCTCATGGTCATCACCAGCCTGATCGGCTGGCTGGCATCCGGGACCCTGGTCCTGGAGAAGCTCGAGGTCCTCAAGGATCCCAACCACACCACAGTGTGCGACGTCAACCCGTGGATCTCCTGCGGCCAGGTGATGCAGACCTGGCAGAGCTCCGTGTTCGGCTTCCCCAACATGTTCATAGGCATTGTGGCTTTCGCCGTCACACTCGCCGTCGGTACGGCCCTGCTGTCCGGGGCCACCTTCGCCCGCTGGTACTGGCTCGGGCTCCAGGCCGGTGTCACCCTGGGCTTCGCCTTTGTGGTGTGGCTGTGGTCCCAGGCACTGTACTCGATCCATATCCTGTGCCCGTTCTGCATGATCGTCTGGGCCGCAATGATCCCGCTGTTCGTCTGGGTGACCATCCGGAACGTCACCCATGGTGTCATCCCGGTCCCGGCCGGCGTGGCGCGCCTCCTCGGCGACTCGGGCTGGATCATCACGGCGTTGCTTTACGTGGCAGTGATCGCCACGATCTTCTTCGCCTTCATCCAGGTGTTCGCGGGTACGTCCGGTTTCTAGCAGACGCACAAAAGAGCCCCCGTTTCCGACGAAACGGGGGCTCTTTTGTGTGCAGGGCGGGGTCATTTAACGCCCGATAAACGGCTTGGAATGGGCTTTAAATGACCCCGCGTTGCCTAGCCCTGGAACCAGATCTTGATCTCGCGCTCGGCTGAGTCCACCGAATCCGAGCCGTGCACCAGGTTCTGCTGGACCTTCAGTCCCCAGTCGCGGCCGAAGTCGCCGCGGATGGTTCCCGGGGCGGCAGTGGTGGGATCGGTGGTTCCGGCGAGGGAGCGGAAGCCTTCAATGACGCGGTGGCCCTCGAAGATCGCTGCCACTACCGGCCCGCTGAGCATGAACTCCACGAGCGGCTCGTAGAACGGCTTGCCCACGTGCTCCTCGTAGTGCTGCTCCAGAAGCTCGCGGCTGGCCTCAACCTTCTTCAGCTCGGCGAGGGTGTAGCCCTTTGCCTCAATGCGGCTCAGGATGGCGCCGCTGAGATTGCGGGCCACGCCGTCGGGCTTGATCAAAACTAGGGTGCGCTCAATGCTCACAACTGCTCCAATGCGTTGGTGGGGTTTCGGGACAATTCTACGAGGCTTGCGGGGAGTCCCCGTGCGCCGCGTTCCATTCGGCCTGGTCGCGGTCGCGCTGCGCGGACTCGGAGTCGATCCGGATGCCGGTCCTGATCCCGTACCACCAGGCAAGGGCGAACAGGGCGCCCACCAGGAACATCATGGGTTCAACAATCCCGGTCAGGATCAGCACGATCTGCAGGATCCAGCCCAGCCCCACACCCCACGGCCTGGACAGCACCGCACACGCGAAGATCATGACCAGGCTAAGGGCGATTCCGGTGCCCAGGATCAGAGCCGGCGGAAACTCCCCGCGCTTGAGTCCGAAAACGGCCAGGGTGGCGAAAAACACCACGAACGCCTCGAGCAGCAGGACGGTGGAGGCGAACATTACTTTCGTGGACCGGCGCTTCTTGGGCATCCCGGGGCGCCATTCCCGCTGGGCCTTGGTCAGTCTGGCCATCGCTAGGCCTCCGTCTTTCCGAGCAGGATCCGTGCCTCGGCCACCAGGGTGATGGACCCCGTCACCAGGACACCACCGGAAAGGTCGTCATTGGCTTCGGCGCGTTCCACGGCCCATTCGAGGGCGTCGTCGAGCTTTTCGGCGATGTGGATGTTGTCCTCGCCGAAACCCATCTCCACTGCAAGTTCAGCCAGCTCGGCTGCCGGTACTGCACGCGGCGAGTTGGACTGGGTGAAGCAGTATTCCTCCGCAATCTCACCGAGGGATTCCTTGAGCTGGCGCAGGATTTCTTCGGCGTCCTTCTCCTTGAGCACCCCAACCACCGGCACCAGCCGGGTGAAGCTGAAGGCCTCCTGGATCGCTTCGGCCGAGACCCGGATTCCGTCGGGGTTGTGGGCGGCGTCCACGATGATGGTGGGCGCCGTCCGGACCACTTCCAGCCGGCCCGGCGAGGTCACAGCCGCGAAGGCTTCCTGCAGGACTTCGGCGTCGAGTTCCTTTTCGCCGCCGAAGAATGCCTCGAGTGCAGCCACGGCAACGGCCGCGTTCTGGGCCTGGTGCGCTCCGTGCAGCGGCAGCAGCAGTTCCGGATACCGGCCGGCGATGCCCTGGATGCTGACCACCTGTCCGCCCACGGCGACAGTCCGGGATTCGACGCCGAACTCCACTCCTTCAAACCTGAAGGGCACGGAGACTTCCTTGGCCTTTTCCAGCAGCACCTGTGCAGCGTCCACGGGCTGGGCCGCACTGATCAGGAAACCGCCGGGTTTGATGATCCCGGCCTTCTCGTAGGCGATGTCCTCGGTGGTGTCGCCGAGCAGGTCCGTATGGTCCAGGGAGATGGGGGTGATCACTGACACCTGGCCGTCCCCGACGTTGGTGGCGTCCGTAATCCCGCCCAGGCCCACCTCGATGACGGCGACGTTGACGGGCTGGTCGGCGAACACTGCGAAGCCCAGGATGGTCAGGCATTCGAAGTACGTGAGCCGGGGCTCGCCGGCTGCGGTGAGTTCGTCGTCGACGATCTGCAGGTAGGGGCGGATCTCATCCCAGATACGGACGAACGTCTCATCCGACACAGGGTGGCCGTCAATGCTGATCCGTTCGGTGACCTTGGACAGGTGCGGGCTGGTGTAGCGGCCGGTGCTCAGGCCGTGGGCACGCAGCCCGGCTTCGATCATCCGGGCGGTGGAGGTCTTGCCGTTGGTGCCGGTCACGTGGATGATCGGGAAGGCCTTGTTGGGCTCTCCCAGGACATCCATGGCACGGAACAGCGGCGCAAGGCGTGGCTCCATCTTGTTTTCCGGAGCGCGGCCCAGCAGCTCGGCGTAGACACTTTCCACGGAGAATTCGTCGGTCATATCCTAGGCCTCTGTTTTTTCGACTGTGATGCGCGGTTCGCCTGATTCGGCCGGCACGGTGTCCAGCTCCAGGGTCAGGGTTTCGGTTTTGACCAGCCCGGCGTTGGCCAGCAGGGCATCAAGGACCTGCTGCCCTGCCGTGACGGTGGTCCGGATACGGTCGCTGACGTTCAGTCCGGCATCCTTGCGGGCCTGCTGGATGGCGCGGACCATATCGCGTGCCGTCCCTTCGGCCTCAAGTTCCGGCGTGACTTCGGTGTTGAGCACCACGAAGCCGCCGCCGGGCAGCACTGCAGCTGCCCGTGAGCCGGCACCCTCGGCGGCTTCCGCCACCACGGTCTCCAGCGTGTACTCCTGGGGTTCCAGTTCCAGTCCCCCGGCGGTGACCACGCCGGCGTCGGAGACTGACCAGTCGCCGGATTTGGATCCCTTGATGGCCTGCTGGACGTTCTTGCCCAGGCGCGGGCCCGCAGCGCGGGCGTTGACCACCAGCTTCTGCTCGATCCCGAACTCCTCCGGGGAGGCGCTTTCGGCGTCGAGCAGGCGGACTGAACGGATGTTCAGTTCGTCGGCGACGACGGCGGCGAAGCCTCCCAGCGAATCCGCGCCGGGTGCCACGACTGTCAGTTCCTGCAGCGGGAGGCGGACGCGCAGGTTGGCGGCCTTGCGGAGCGAGGAGCCGGTGGAGCAGATCTGCTGGACGCGGTCCATGGCTTCCACCAGCGCCGGGTTGGAGGGGAACAAGCCAGCCTCCGGCCAGTCGGCCAGGTGCACGGACCGGCCGCCGGTGAGGCTGCGCCAGATCTCTTCGGAAACCAGCGGCAACAGTGAGGCAGCCACGCGGGAGACGGTCTCCAACGCTGTGTAAAGGGCATCGAAGGCGTCAACACTCTCGTCGAAGAAGCGCTGGCGGCTGCGCCGGACGTACCAGTTGGTGAGCATGTCGAGGTAGCTGCGGAGTTCGTCGCAGGCACCGGAGATGTCGTAGCTGTCCAGCTGGGCGGTCATGTTTCGGACCAGGTCCCCGGTGTTGGCCAGGAGGTACTGGTCCAGCGTGTCGGAGTAGCCGTCGTAGCGGAGCCGGGCGTCGTAGCCCTGGCCGCCGTCAGCGGCGTTCGTGTAGAGCGTAAAGAAGCTGTAAACGTTCCACAGCGGGAGGATGACCTGGCGGACGCCGTCGCGGATTCCCTGTTCGGTGACCACCAGGTTGCCCCCGCGCAGGATGGGGCTGGACATCAGGAACCAGCGCATGGCATCCGAACCGTCGCGGTCCAGCACCTCCGAGACGTCCGGGTAGTTCCGCAGGCTCTTGGACATCTTCTGCCCGTCGGAGCCCAGCACGATGCCGTGGCTGATGACGTTGCGGAACGCAGGCCGGTCAAACAGTGCGGTGGACAGGATGTGCAGCATGTAGAACCAGCCACGGGTCTGGCCGATGTACTCCACGATGAAGTCGGCCGGGTTGTGGGTATCGAACCAGGCTTCGTTCTGGAACGGGTAATGCACCTGGCCATACGGCATGGAGCCGGAATCGAACCAGACGTCCAGGACGTCCTCGACGCGGCGCATCACGGACTGGCCCTCTTCAGGCGTTCGGGGGTCATCGGGGTTGGGCCGGGTCAGTTCGTCGATGAACGGGCGGTGCAGGTCAACCTGGCCGTCGTTGTTCAGCGGCAGGCGGCCGAAATCGGCCTCGATCTCTGCGAGGGAGCCATAGACGTCCGTGCGCGGGAATTCCGGATCGCTGGACTGCCACACCGGGATGGGGCTGCCCCAGTAGCGGTTGCGGCTGATGGACCAGTCGCGGGCGTTTGCCAGCCACTTGCCGAACTGTCCGTCCTTGACGTTGCCCGGGATCCAGTTGATCTCCTGGTTCAGCTCGGACATCCGGTCCTTGAACTTGGTGACCTCCACGTACCAGGAGGAGACCGCGCGGTAGATCAGCGGGTTGCGGCAGCGCCAGCAGTGCGGGTAGCTGTGCTCGTAGCTGGCCTGGCGCACCAGGCGGCCCTGGGCCCGCAGCACCTGGGTGATGGGCTTGTTGGCCTCGAAGACCTGGAGGCCCGCGATGTCGTGCAGGTCCCCGTGCTTGAACAGCGGCAGGAATTTGGCGCCTTCGTCCACGGAAAGCACCACGGGGATGCCGGCCTCTTCACAGACCTTCTGGTCATCCTCGCCGTATGCGGGAGCCTGGTGGACCAGGCCGGTACCGTCCGTGGTGGTCACGTAATCGGCTACCAGGATACGCCAGGCATTCTGGGTGCCGTATTTCACGGTGTCGCTGAAATCGCTCCACAGCGGCTGGTACTGCAGCCCTTCCAGGTCTGAGCCGAGGTGGGTGGAAACGACGGCTCCTTCTGCGGATTCGGCGTCGTCGTAGCCAAGGTCCTTGGCGTAGGCGGCGAGCAGGTCCGCGGCCAGGAGGAAGGTTCCCGTAACGGGTGCGTCCGCTGAGGCGGCCTTGATGCCGTTGGGTCCGGCGGGCACCACGGCGTACGTAATGGAAGGCCCGACGGCGAGCGCCAGGTTGGTGGGCAGGGTCCAGGGGGTGGTGGTCCAGGCGAGCGCCTGCACGCCGGCCAGTTGCTTCGAAAGCTCCGAGTCCCCTGCCGTGATGGGGAATGTGACCGTGACGGTCTGGTCCTGGCGGTTCTTGTAGACGTCGTCATCCATGCGCAGTTCATGGTTGGACAGCGGTGTTTCGTCTTTCCAGCAGTACGGCAGCACGCGGTAGCCGTTGTAGGTCAGGCCCTTTTCGTGCAGCTGCTTGAACGCCCAGAGCACGGACTCCATGTACTCCACATTGAGGGTCTTGTAGTCGTTATCGAAGTCAACCCAGCGGGCCTGGCGGGTGACATAGTTCTTCCACTCATCGGCATATTTCATCACCGAGGCGCGGCAGGCATCGTTGAACTTGTCGATGCCCATGGCCTCGATCTGGGTCTTGTCCGTCATCCCCAGCTGCTTCATGGCTTCCAGCTCGGCGGGGAGGCCGTGCGTGTCCCAGCCGAAACGCCGTTCCACCCGCTTGCCGCGCTGGGTCTGGTAGCGGCCCACCAGGTCCTTGGCGTAGCCGGTCAGGAGGTGGCCGTAGTGGGGCAGGCCGTTGGCGAAGGGCGGGCCGTCGTAGAAGACGAACTCGTTGCTGCCGGGGGCTCCCCCGGGAGCATCGGCGCTGCGCTGGTCGATGCTGGCCTGGAAGGTGCCGTCCTGCTCCCAGTACTTCAGGATGCGCTCTTCGATCTCCGGAAACTTCACGGAGGCAGAGACGCCGGAACCGGGCGTTGCCGACGGGGAAGCAGTGGCCTTGGGGTAATTCGTCATTCTCGACATCCTGGGTTGAGCTGGTGAACCGTCCAGCAGCGGCTGGCCGGTTCCGTTCAGGATGCGAGGACGGCTTGTGTCCAGTCCGGGGACTGCACCCTTACCGCGGTACCACCTCACTTACCGGGTGTCAGCCCTCCCTGCGGAAAACTGCCAACCGGCCGCTCATTACTGCTGTGACGGGCTTACCCGTCCGGTTCTACTGACACCGCCGGCCAGATCACTGGCAGTTGATGCGTTCTTCCGGAAGCTCACCGGTGATAGCCGGGTCCTCGCCGCCTCTGAGTCTACTATTGCCGGGCTTCCCACCGCCATTCTTCGAACGCGGCCAGGAAAAGGGGCGCGGGCTCCAAGGCGTCCGGCAGTGAATAGACTCAAAGTCATGACACTCTCCGGCCGCGGGTCAGCAAAAGCGCCAGGAGCCACGTGGTTCAGGTGGCTGTGGCTCCTCGTCAGCGCACCAGTGGTTGCTTTGTCGGTCTTCCGGGCCGTTCCGGCGCAGTGGCCCGTTCTTGTGGTGCAACTGGTGTCCTTCACCCCGTGGCTGGCGGTGCCCGCCACGGCAGCGCTGCTCCTGGCCTTTCTGGGACGTAGCCGGTGGCAGCAGGGTGTGGCAGTTGTCCTTCTGGTGTGCCAGGCGTTCTGGCTCTTCCCCCTGGACACCGGCCGTCCCGCAGCCGCGGCCACCGGCACCAAGGTGCCGCTGACCGTCATGAACCTCAATGCAGAACTGGGCCAGGCCGACGCCGGCCAGATCGTGGCCCTGGTCCGGGACAACGACGTCTCGCTGCTCGCGATGCAGGAGTTCACGCAGGGGCTCCAGGAGAAGCTTTCCGCTGCCGGCCTGGACGCGTTGCTGCCGCAGCGCATCAGCCAGCCATCCAACGGCGCAACCGGCAGCGCCCTCTATTCGCGGCATCCAATGGAGGCCGTTGGCAGTGTCCCCGACACGCCGTTCAGGATTCCAACGGTCCGGCTGACAGCGGAAGCGAACGGGACGGTGGCCGTCCTGGAGGTAACGAGTGTTCACGTTTTTCCGCCCGTGGAGGACCATCTGAACCAGTGGCGAAGCGATCTGGCAGCCGTGGGCCGGGTTGCGGACCGCCCCGGCGCGCGGCTCCTCGCCGGCGATTTCAACGCAACCTACGACCACGCGGAATTCAGGGCACTCCTGGCCCGGGGTCAAGGACGTGACGGGGAGGCTGCGGCACTGGTGGACGTTGGAGCGGCCTCCGGATCACGGCTGGTGCCCACCTGGCCCATGGACGGGCAGCAGCTTCCCGGCATAGCCATCGACCACCTGGTCATCAGCAGCGGGCTGGACAGCACGGACTACAGGGTCCAACGGGTTGCCGGAACAGACCACGCCGCCGTGATGGCCACGCTGAGCCTTCCGGCAACGGCCCAAGTCCGGCAGTGACAGAAGGGCGGACGCCCAAGGCGCCCCGCCCTTCATTCAATCCGTTGATTGAACCCGTTGCGGGATCAGTGCCCGGGAACTGCCTGGAAGCTCTGCGGAAGCTTCATGCCGGTCTCATCCATGACATCGCGGAGACGGTCCGGATAGTCGGTGATGATTCCGTCAACGCCGGTGGCAATCAGGGACCTCATGGTGGGCTTGTCGTCCACCGTCCAGGGGATGATCTGCATTCCGGCCGCGTGGGCGCGCTCCACCATGTCTGCGTTGACGTACGGAACGTAATTGGCGTCCAAGACGGTGCCGTTCTGCGGGGTGCCGTGCACCGGCGAGATCGCGTCGAAACCGAGGTGGTGCGCCGCGTTGACGAGGTCGCCGCCGAAATCGTCGGAGTCAATGCCACCGAGCCATGGCGAACTGCCCGGCTGGCCGGCCTGCAGGAAGTCCTTGTTGGTCAGAGCAACAGTGCGGATCTGCGGGTCACGTTGCTGCACGAGGCGGAGCGAACCCCAGTCAAAGCTCTGGATGGTCACGCGGTGCTGCATGTTCGCGGCCTTGATCTCCCGCAGCGCGACGTCCACGAACTGTTCACGCGGTGCTGTCTGCTCCGGCGCCCCGGCCTCGACCTTGGTTTCGATGTTGAATTTCACCTGGCTGGCGCGGTAGGAATCCACGAGGGCAAAAAGCTCTGCCAGGGTGGGCATTTTCGCGCCGGGCGCGGCCTGCTGGCCAGGGAACTGCGGCAGTGTGCGCGTTCCGCAATCGAGGCTCCGGACCTGGTCGAACGTGAGGTCCTTGATGTACTTTCCAACGTACGGGAACAGCGGGTCCCCCGGCGTGACCGGGGCGGTGTCGGCGCACTTCTTGTCGCTGATCCTGCGGTCGTGCGTGATGACTTCGCGCCCGTCCTTGGTGATCTGGAGATCAAGTTCCAGGGTGGTGACGCCGGTTTCCAGGGCCTTGGCGAAGGCCGGCAGGGTGGACTCGACCGTGAGCCCTATTCCGCCCCGGTGGGCCTGGAGGTCGAAATGGTTGTCTCCGCCCTGGGGGTTGGTGTCCGCAGCCATGGCGTGGGAGGGGATGGCGAGCAGCAGCGCTGCGCTCAGTACGGCAGCGCCTAGCTTCGTCGGGGTGTGCATGTGGTGTTCTCCACTCTGGTGGTGTGCAGGTGCACGTGCCACCGTGGTGGGCGCCGGCCAACAAGCGGCCACCGCTGCCCGACATCGGCCTTAACCCCGGTTGAACGTCCGGTGCCGTCAGGCCTGTTTGCGGATCAGCTTGTGGTTGGCGGCCTGCGCCACGGGCCGGATTACGATCTGGTCCAGGTTGACGTGGTGTGGAGCGCTCACGGCATACCGTACGACGTCGGCTACGTCAGCGGCCGTCAGGGGCTTCTCCACACCCTGGTAGACCTTCGCGGCGGCCTGCTGGTCGCCGAGCCGGTTCAGCGCGAACTCCTCGGTGTGGACCAGTCCGGGGGCCACCTCGATGACGCGGATGTTGTTCTCCGCTTCCTCCAGCCGCAGCGCCCCGGTGACGGCATGCTGGGCGAACTTGGCAGCGTTGTAGCCTGCGCCGCCCTCATATGCTGCCAGTCCCGCAGTGGACGTCAGGTTCAGGACGGTGCCCTCGCCGGTGGCCCGGAGCATGGGCAGGAATGCCCGGGTGATCTTCATGGTGCCTAGAACGTTGACCCGGTACATCCATTCCCAGTCCTCGGTGTTGGCGTCTCCCACCTGGTCAGCACCCCGGGCGCCGCCGGCAATATTGATCAGCGTGTCCACACCCCCCGCCTCGGTGACGCGGGCAAGGAGCCGGGCGACGTCGTCGTCCTCTGCGATGTCAGCGGGGATCGCGATGGCGCCGGTTTCCTCTTCCAGTGCGGCCAGCCGTTCCGCGCGCCGGGCGACGGCGAAAACCGTCCAGCCCTGGGCTGTCAGGGCGCGGACTGTTGCCTCGCCGATGCCGGTGCTGGCTCCGGTGACTACTGCTGCCTTTGGTCCTGTTGCGTTGCGTGAATCTTCAGTCATGGCACCACCCTAACGGGACCGGCCGGACGGCGGTCCCACCCGATGTCGCCGGATGAAGTCCCCGCCATGAAACAATTGGCAGATGGCTGAAGACACTCAGGGTACAGACACGCCCTCCACCGCCCCTATCAACGTTCCGGACAAGCCCGCCCTTGAGGGGCTCGAAGCTGCCCTCACGCAGCGCTGGCTGGCCGAAGGGACCTACAAGTTCAACCCGGACACCACCCGGGAGCAGGTCTACTCGATCGACACTCCCCCGCCCACCGCCTCAGGGTCCCTGCACGTGGGACACATGTTCTCGTTCACCCAGACGGACGTCCTGGCGCGCTACCAGCGCATGATCGGCAAGAACGTCTTCTATCCGATGGGCTGGGATGACAACGGCCTGCCCACCGAACGGCGCGTGCAGAACTACTACGGCGTCCGCTGCGACCCCGCCATCCCCTACGACCCCGGTTACCGCGCCCCCGCCGAGCCGGCCAGGAACCAGCGCGATTTCGATGTTGTGTCGCGCCGGAACTTCATTGAACTGTGCGAAGAACTTGCTGTGGAAGACGAGAAGGTCTTTGAGAGCCTGTTCCAGCAGCTTGGCCTTTCCGTGGACTGGCAGCTGACCTACCGGACCATCGATGATGCCTCCCGCCAGGTCTCCCAGCGCGCCTTCCTGGCCAACCTTGCAGCCGGTGACGCCTACATGGCCGAGGCCCCCACCCTGTGGGATGTCACCTTCCGGACCGCTGTGGCCCAGGCCGAGCTGGAGGACCGCGAAGTTGCCGGCTCCTATTACCGCTACCCGTTCTTCACCGAGGACGGCGAGAAGATTTTCATCGAGACCACCCGCCCGGAACTGCTGGCCGCCTGCGCAGCGCTGGTGGCAAACCCCGACGACGAGCGGTACCAGCCGCTGTTCGGCAAGAAGGTGACCTCCCCGCTCTTCGGCGTCGAGGTTGAGGTCAGGGCCCACCCACTGGCGAAGGCGGACAAGGGCTCGGGCATTGCCATGGTCTGCACCTTCGGCGACCTCACTGACGTCACCTGGTGGCGCGAACTCCAGCTGCCCACCCGCGCCATCGTGGGCCGGGACGGCCGCATCGTCGGCGACACCCCGGACTGGATCACCACCGAGGCCGGCCGCACGGCCTTCGAAGCGATCGCCGGCAAAACCGTCTTCAGCGCCAAGGAAGCCGTGGTGGAGCTCCTGGCCGCCGGGGACCTCATCGACGGCGAACCCAAGAAGATCATGCACCCCGTGAACTTCTACGAGAAGGGCGACAAGCCCCTCGAAGTGGTCACGTCCCGCCAGTGGTACTACCGCAACGGCGGCCGTGACGAAGAACGCCGTGCACGCTTGATCGCCCGCGGCCACGAGATCGACTTCCACCCCGCCTTCATGCGGTCACGCTATGAGAACTGGATCTCGGGGCTGAACGGTGACTGGCTGGTATCGCGCCAGCGCTTCTTCGGCGTGCCCATCCCCGTCTGGTACCCGCTGGACGCGGACGGCAACCCCCAGTACGACGCTCCGATCGTTCCGCGCGACGAGCAGTTGCCCGTGGACCCCGCTGCAGATGCCGCCCCGGGTTACGAGGAAGCACAGCGCGATGTCCCCGGTGGCTTCACCGGAGACGCCGATATCCTGGACACGTGGGCAACATCGTCCCTGACACCCCAGATCGTGGGTGGCTGGAGCCGGGACGAGGATCTCTTCGCCAAGGTATTCCCGTTTGACCTGCGTCCCCAGGGCCACGACATCATCCGCACCTGGCTCTTCTCCTCGGTGGTCCAGGCTGATGCACTGCAGGAAACGGCCCCGTGGAAGCACGCGGCCATTTCGGGCTGGATCCTGGATCCTGACCGGAAGAAGATGTCCAAGTCCAAGGGCAACGTGGTGGTTCCCACTGACGTGCTCGACGAATTCGGCTCGGACGCCGTCCGCTACTGGGCCACCTCGGCCAAGCTCGGCGCTGACACAGCGTACGAGATTGCCCAGATGAAGATCGGCCGCAGGCTGGCCATCAAACTGCTGAACGCCTCCAAGTTCGTTCTGAACCTGGGTGCGACCGAGAACTCGGTGGTGTCCACGGACCTCTCGGTCCTGGCCAATCCCCTGGACCGCGCCGTGCTCGCCCAGCTGGCGGATGTGGTGCGCCAGTCCACCAAGGCGTTCGATAACTACGATTACGCCCGGGCCCTGCAGATCACCGAGAGCTTCTTCTGGCAGTTCACGGATGACTACGTGGAACTCATCAAGGACCGTGCGTACGGAGCGGCCGGCGAGGCTGAGCAGGCATCGGTCCTGGCGGCTCTCGCGACAAGCCTGGACACCCTGCTGCGGCTGTTCGCCCCGTTCCTGCCCTTCGCCACTGAAGAGGTCTGGGGCTGGTGGCGCAACGGGTCTGTCCACCGCGCCGAATGGCCCACCGCCCTGGAGGTCGACGGCGACACCACCCTGCTCGCCACGGTTGGCTCTGCCCTGAGCGGGGTCCGGAAGGCGAAGTCCGAAGCCAAGGTCAAGCAGCGCACGGAGGTTCTCTCGGCCACGATCACGGCGTCAGAGTCACTGACCACCCAGCTGAAGGCAGGACTGGGCGACCTCAAGGCAGCCTCGAATGCCCGGGAGATCGCGTTGGTGGCCGGCGAGGGCGAACTCACCGTCAGCGGCGTCGTCCTGGCCCCGGCCGACGAGGTCCCGGCGATCTGATGGGAGCCCGCCCGGTGAGGGCGGGCCACCTGTTTTTGGGCAAAGGGGAAGCCCCATCAGCGTTTTGCCGTTGGTGGGGCTTCGACTTTTCGGCCATCTGGTGACGTCTTTGATGGTCTGGCGGGATCCTAAGAATTTCAGGTCTTCCTACCTCGTCACTGGTAGCTTGTATCCGGCTTTGCCGATGGCTGCGTCGAATGCATATCACTGAATCTTCGGTTCCTGCGTCCCGCATCTTTCGAAGTGGGTAAGAACCATTCTGGTACTGCCCTTGGGGAAGCGCAAGAGCCCCGGAAGAACTACATCAGAGTAGTTCTACCGGGGCTCTTTTCCTGCCGCCAGGCAAGCGATATCAGTTGAAGTCGGGGCTTTCGGTCCGGCTGCGCTTGATCTCGAAGAAGTGCGGGTACCCGGCCAATGTGACCGTCGCATCCCAGAGTTGACCGGCCTGCTCTCCCCGCGGGATCCGGGTCAGCACCGGACCGAAGAAGGCGGTGCCGTTGAAGGCGACCACCGGGGTTCCGACATCCTGGCCCACCAGGGAGATGCCTTCCTCGTGGCTGGCCCTCAACTGCGTGTCCCAGGCATCCGTGGTGGCGGCCCCGGCCAGCTCGGCGGGAAGCCCACATTCCGCCAGCGCCTTCTTGATGACGACGCCGAAGTCCTTCTCCCCGCCACTGTGGATCTGTGTCCCCATGGCGTCATAGAGCGGCTTGATGACCTGACCGCCGTGTTGCTCCCGGGCAGCAATGATGACCCGGACAGGCCCCCATCCCTTGTCCATTGCCTCACGGTAGGACGGCTCCAGGTCCCGGCCCTCGTTCAGGACGGAAAGGCTCATGACGTGCCAGACCGTCTTGATGTCGCGGACGTCCTCGACCTCGCCGATCCAGCGTGAGGTGACCCAGGCGAAGGGGCACAGCGGATCGAACCAGAAGTCGGCTTGGTTGGTGGTGCTCTCAGACATGCGTGATTACCTCTGGATTCTTGCGGTTCGAAACTACGGCTCGGTGGTGTCAGGCGGACTTGCGGCGCTTGGTCACGTGCGGAACGAGGGTGGGCTCGGCCTTGCTGAGGACGACGTCCTCGGTGATGACCACGCTGGCAACATCTTCGCGGCTGGGTAGATCAAACATGACCGGAAGGAGCACTTCCTCCATGATGGCGCGAAGGCCCCGGGCACCGGTTCCACGTTCCAGCGCCTGCTCGGCGATGGCATCGAGCGCGCCGTCGTCGAAGACGAGTTCCACTCCGTCGATCTGGAACATCTTCTGGTACTGCTTGACCAGGGCATTCTTCGGCGTGGACAGAATCTGGATGAGGGCGTCGCGGTCCAGGCTGGAGACCGTGGTGATGACGGGGAGCCGGCCGATGAATTCCGGGATCAGGCCAAACTTCAGGAGGTCCTCGGGCATGACCTCCCCGTACGAGTCCACCTTGTTGCTGGCATCGTTGAGCGGGGCACCGAAACCGATGCCCTTCCGCCCGGAACGGGAGCCGATGATCTCCTCCAGGCCGGCAAAGGCACCGGCCACGATAAAGAGCACGTTGGTGGTGTCGATCTGGATGAATTCCTGGTGCGGGTGCTTGCGTCCGCCCTGCGGCGGCACGGAGGCCACTGTTCCTTCAAGAATCTTCAAGAGCGCCTGCTGCACCCCTTCACCGGAAACGTCACGGGTAATGGAGGGGTTCTCGCTCTTGCGCGAAATCTTGTCGATTTCGTCGATGTAGATGATGCCCTGTTCAGCCTTCTTGACGTCGTAATCCGCCGCCTGGATCAGCTTGAGGAGAATGTTCTCGACGTCCTCGCCCACGTAGCCTGCCTCAGTGAGGGCGGTGGCATCGGCAACAGCGAACGGGACGTTCAGCCTCCGTGCCAGGGTCTGCGCGAGGTACGTCTTACCGCAGCCGGTGGGGCCGATCAGGAGGATGTTCGACTTGGCGATCTCGACGTCGTCGTGATGGCCGCCCTCAGCGAGGCTGCCGCTCTTGGGTGCGTGCCCGGCCTGGATCCGCTTGTAGTGGTTGTAAACGGCGACGGCGAGGGACCGTTTGGCAGGCTCCTGGCCGATGACGTATTCCTGCAGGAAGTCAAAAATCTCGCGGGGCTTGGGGAGTTCAAAACTTCCCAGATCGGCGACTTCCGCGAGTTCTTCCTCAATGATCTCGTTGCAGAGCTCAATGCATTCATCGCAGATGTAGACACCGGGCCCGGCAATGAGCTTGCGCACCTGCTTCTGGCTCTTTCCGCAGAAAGAACACTTCAGCAGATCCGTGCTCTCGCCAATCCGAGCCATATGTGAACCCCTTTAGTATCTTGCTGCCAGGCAGCTGTGCACCGTTGCTGGAAACGCGGCGGGCCTGGGAGGCCCGGCCGTGACATCTTCCACTCTAGGTCACATTCGGCCTCAAGGGTGGAAAGCGAAGGCCGGTGCCGCCCAATTAACTGGGCCGCACCGGCCTGTCGGTAAGCCTTACTAGCGGGTAATGGCCTGTGGCTTGATTTTGCGTGAATCAAGCACCTGGTCGATCAGGCCGTAGGCCATGGCGTCGGCCGCGGTGAGGATCTTGTCGCGCTCAATATCGTTGTTGACCTGCTCGGAGGTCCGGCCCGAGTGCTGCGCCAGGGTGTCCTCGAGCCAGGCACGCATGCGCATGACTTCCGCTGCCTGGATCTCGAGGTCCGAGGCCTGCCCGCCCTGGCCGCCGGAGAGGGCGGGCTGGTGGATGAGCACACGGGCGTTGGGCAGTGCCAGGCGCTTGCCCGGCGTGCCGGCGGCCAGCAGCACTGCTGCTGCGCTGGCTGCCTGTCCCAGGCAAACCGTCTGGATCTCGGGACGGATGTACTGCATGGTGTCGTAAATGGCCGTCATGGCCGTGAACGAACCGCCCGGGGAGTTGATGTAGATGGTGATGTCGCGGTCCGGGTCAGTCGACTCGAGAACGAGCAGCTGCGCCATGACGTCGTCGGCGGAGGCGTCGTCCACCTGGACGCCGAGGAAGATGATGCGGTCCTCGAACAGCTTGGTGTAGGGGTCCTGGCGCTTGAAGCCGTAAGGCGTGCGCTCTTCGAACTGGGGAAGGACGTAGCGGCTGGTCGGAAGATTACCGGCAGTCGATCCGAAGTTGTAGGTCATTTTGTTGCTCCTGATCTGGGTGTTCTGCAGTGCCGGGTTACTTCTAGGAGGCGGACTCGCCGGAGGTGCCGTTGGCAGTACCGCCGCCACCGGATACCGAACCCGCGTGGGCCGCAATCTTGTCGAAGAAACCGTACTCGAGGGCCTCGGGGGCGGTGAACCACTTGTCGCGGTCGTTGTCCTTGAGGATGGTTTCCACGGTCTGGCCGGTTTGGTCAGCAGTCAGCTCAGCCATGACCTTCTTCATGTGGAGGATCAGCTCGGCCTGGATCTTGATGTCCGAGGCCGTGCCGCCGATACCGCCGGAGGGCTGGTGCATCAGCACACGGGCGTTGGGGGTGGCGTAGCGCTTGCCCTTGGTGCCGGAGGACAGCAGGAACTGGCCCATGGAGGCTGCCAGGCCGGTGGCAACTGTGACGACGTCGTTCGGGATGAACTGCATGGTGTCATAGATAGCCATGCCGGCCGTTACTGAACCGCCCGGAGAGTTGATGTAAAGGTAGATGTCCTTTTCCGGGTTCTCGGCGGACAGGAGCAGCAGCTGGGAGCAGATGGCGTTGGCGTTGTCGTCACGCACCTCGGAACCGAGCCAGATGATCCGCTCCTTCAGGAGGCGGTTGTAGATGTAGTTGTCCTGGGCTGCGGGATCGACCGTCGCCATCCGGGGGGCCTCTGCGTGCTGTGACATGTGTACTTACCTCTCGCTGGTGACGGTGACGTTACTGAACGACATCACTGAACTTCACTACTTGGACACTAACCGTTTTGCCGGCCTATTTGTTCGCCGGAATCGCGCTGTTCGCTGACGGCGCACGATCGCTACGGGGCATCGGTTAAAGCAGGCAGCCCCCGGACCGTTTGGTCCAGGGGCTGCGCTCACGCAGGGCGTGCTAGAACTTTACGGCTGCCGGATCGTCGTTCTTAGCGGCTTCGGCGTCGGCCTCGGCGCCTTCGGTAGCCTCGGCCTCGACGGCCGCAGCTTCCTCTTCGCCGCCGGGGCGGACGAAGTCGCTGAGGTCAACAGCATTGCCGTCGGTGTCGGTAACCGTTGCCTGGCCCAGGACCACGGCCAGTGCCTTGCGGCGGCGGACCTCAGAGACCATCATGGGGACCTGGCCGCTCTGATCGATGATCTGGGCGAACTGGTTCGGGTCCATGCCGTACTGGCTGGCGGTGGTGACGATGTAGTCGATCAGCTCGTTCTGGCTGACGTTGACTTCTTCCTTTTCGGCGATGGCGTCAAGGATGACTTCGTTCTGGAAGGCCCGGGCGGTGTTGGCCTTGACCTCTTCGCGGTGTTCCTCGGTGTCGTGTTCGCCTTCACCGTGGCCGTTGCCCTCTTTGAAGTGGGCTTCGAGCTGCTCTTCAACCACGGAGTCCGGAACCGGAACCTCGACGAGCTCAACGAGCTTGTCCAGCACCTTGTCGCGGGCTTCTACGCCCTGCTCGACAACCTTGGAATCGGCAGCCTGCTTGGCCAGGTCTTCGCGGAGTTCGGCGAGGGTGTCGAACTCGGAGGCCAGCTGTGCAAAGTCGTCGTTCGCCTCGGGAAGCTCGCGTTCCTTGACGGCCTTGACAACCACCTTCACCTGCGCGGCTTCGCCGGCGTGGTCGCCACCCACCAAAGTGGTTTCGAAGATGGCGTCTTCATCAACGCTGAGGCCGGTGACTGCTTCGTCCAGGCCTTCAAGCATGGTTCCGGCGCCTACCTGGTAGGACAGGCCCGAGGCGGAGTCGACGTCGGCGCCGTCAATGGAGGCGTTGATGTCGATGGTCAGGAAGTCGCCATCGGCAGCGGGGCGGTCCACGGACTTCAGCGTGCCGAAGCGGCCGCGGAGTTCGTCCAGGGCCTTGTCGACATCTTCGTCGGAGGACTCTGCGGCGGCAACCTCAACCTTGATGCCGGCGTAGTCAGGCAGTTCGATCTCGGGGCGCACATCAACCTCGGCGTGGAACTTCAGTTCCCCGTCCGTGGAGGTGGGGTCCGGAACTTCGGTGATCTCAACCTCGGGGCGGCTCAGGGGGCGGATGCCGGATTCCTGCACAGCTGCCTGGTACCAGCCATTGAGGCCTTCGTTGATGGCCGTCTCCAGGACGTAGCCGCGGCCAACGCGCTGGTCGATCAGCTTGGAGGGGACCTTGCCCTTGCGGAAGCCAGGGACCTGGATCTGCGAAGCAACAGTCTTGTATGCCTCGTCGATGCTGGGCTTCAATTCCTCAAAGGGGACCTCAACATTGAGCTTGACCCGCGTGGGGGTGAGGTTCTCGACAGCGCTCTTCACGGTCTAAGTACTCCTGGGTTTGTGGGATGGGTTTTCTGCAAATGCAACGATCTGTCCAGGCCGTCGGCCCGGGCCGCAGAGTCGGGGTGACAGGATTTGAACCTGCGACTTCCTGCTCCCAAAGCAGGTGCTCTAGCCAAGCTGAGCTACACCCCGTAAGTGCACAGGCAAGTCTACGGCCATTCCGGCCGTGAATGCACATTTGACACGTGGGGCATGAATTAGGTTTAGTTGTATCCGGCTTCAACAGCCAGCCCGAAGTCCGGCCGCTAAGATGGAAATCATCAGCGACGCTGTACTCCCGGGGACGTAGCTTAATGGTAAAGCCTCAGTCTTCCAAACTGATTACGCGGGTTCGATTCCCGTCGTCCCCTCCAGCCAAAGGCAGGGCCCCTCAATGAACACGAGGGGCCCTGCTTTTTTGTCTGCTGCGGCGTCGTGCGCGGCTTACTTCCCGGGTTGCTGGCAGCCGGGGCACCAGTACAGCTTGCGGCCGGCGAGCTCGGTGATCGCCACGGGCACAGCGCAAACCCGGCAGGGCAGCCCCTCCCGCTTGTAGACATAGTGGGCATGTTCCCCGGCGGGCAGGAGCGCGCCCGGGTCCCAGTACACCGCAGGCGTGGTGATGATCCGCCCGTCGCGGACGCCGTCGGACATTACCGCTGCGGTGTCGTCCCACAAAAGTCCGGCGGCTCCGCGCGGGAGTGCGTTGCCCGGCAGCCATGGATCCAGCTGCTGGCGGAAGAGCACCTCGGCCCGGTAGACATTTCCGACGCCGGCAATCACCTTCTGGTCCATCAGCAGCGCAGCCACCGGCGTTTTCCGGGCCAGCAGTCCTGCCACGAATCGTGTCCTGTCCGCAGGCATGTTCCGCAGCGGATCCGGGCCGAGCCTTGCCAGGACAGCCAGCGCCTCGGCCTCGGTGATGACAGCGCAGGTGGTGGCACCGCGGAGGTCCGCCCACCCGTGCCCGCTGACCAGCCGTACACGGACTGCGCCGCGGGGCTCGGGGGGACCCTGGTAGGCGTCGTCGCGCCCGGCCCGGACGTCGCCGTCGTCGTACAGCTCCTGCTCCCCCACCTTCCGCGGTGCGCCGATGCTGGAGGAACCGCGGAACGTGGCGTCGCCGCCGAAATCCCACGCGCCGTACAGGCCCAGGTGGACGTGCAGCACCATCGCGTGGTCAAAATGCAGGAATAGGTGCTTGCCGTGGGCGCGCGACTCGGTCATCATGTGGCCGTCGAGGAGCGCTGCGCCTGCGGCGAAGCGGCCCTGCGGGCTGCTGACGGACAGGACTTCCCCCGTGAAGACGTCCGCGAACTGCTGCGCCAGGCGCCGGACGGAATGCCCTTCCGGCACTACTCGATGACCTCTCCCGTGGCCTCGTAGGCAGCAATCTTGCTGATCCGGCGGACGTGGCGTTCGTCGTTGCTGAAGGGCTCGGCCAGGAAGGCTTCGATGAGTTCCGTGGCTTCGTCGACGGTATGCTGGCGGCCGCCCACGGCCACCACGTTGGCGTCGTTGTGCTCACGTGCCAGCGTGGCCGTGGAGAGGTTCCAGGCGAGGGCAGCGCGGACACCCTTGACCTTGTTCGCGGCGATCTGCTCGCCGTTTCCTGAGCCGCCCAACACAATTCCGAGGGCGTGGACACCGGATTGCTGGTCCGCCACCACTGCAAGCGCGGCGTTGATGCAGAAGGAGGGGTAGTCATCCTGGGCGTCGTACACCGTGGGGCCATGGTCCACGACGTCGTAGCCCTTGGCCGTGAGGTGGCCAACCAGATGGGCGCTGAGTTCCATGCCGGCATGGTCGGTGGCGATGTGGACCCGCGGGAAGGAGGGGGAAGAAGTCACAGCAGTATCCGTTCATTAGGCCAGGGGCAGATCAACACGGACAAGGATACTAGGACTCCGGGGCACCGCCGGCTGGACTGGCTGCACCGCCGCGGTGCGCCCGCGCGGCGACGCGGGTGAGGACTTCGGCAAGGCGGGCCGCCTTGTCCGGACTTCCGCCGCTTACGGCCACGCTGTGGCCGTCCGTCTTGCGCACGACGACGGCGGGCCCGCTGCTGACGAGCATCGCGGCGGTGCCGCTGTGGTTCCGGTAGCCCCACCCGCCGTAGTCCGCTGCGCGGACGTCCGCTGCGCTGGCGGCGGAGATCGCAGCCGCCGGCACGTCCATCACGGGCAGCACGCCCGCTACGAAGACCCGCAGGCCTCGTCGGTCAGCCTTCACACGGGCGCAGAGGAAAGCCGCTGCCACTACCGCAAGGATCGCCACCAGGGCACCAAGCCATGGCAGCGCCACGGTAATGAGCGCCGCCGGGAACAGGGTGGCCACGGCGATCATGACGAACACTGAACTGCGTGCGTGCACCCAGAGCCGGATGGTGTCTCCGGCCAGTTCAGGATCAAGCTCGCGGGCGAGGGCCAGTTCCAGAGCCCTGTCATCCTCCGGGGACCACTGCCTGTCGGCTTTGAAGACAAACCCCATGATGACTCCGAGTGAGACGGCGGCCCCGCTTCCAAGCGCCAGGACTGTCAGGTCAACGTGGGATTCCCGCGCATCGGCCAGGCCCGTCTGGCCCACAAGGCCCGCGGCAAGGACGGAGGTGACAAACAGGCTCAGGAACAGCCCTGTCCCCATCATGATCCGGCGCATCACGGCGGGACGCGAGAGCGGGACTGCCTGGGACAGGACCAGCCACCCGGCGGCGACGATGATCAGCGCACCGCCACCGGCGTAGGCGCCAAAAGGAGCAAAGGCGGAGCCGCCGTCGGCCGTCCAGCCGATCGCCATGGGTTCGGGCAGATCGGGCCGCAGCAAAAAGGCGCAGAAGACAAAAGCCGCGGCCAGCACCACGGGAAAGCCCACTGCGAAACGCAGGGCACTGCCATCCACAGAATCCCGGAACTTTCCCATGCATTAACGCTACTCCCGGCGGGGGCCGTGACAGAATGACTTCACTGTGCCGGTGCAGGCCACCGCCCGCCGGCAACCGCTACCCCATTCTGGAGGAACCACTTGCCAGGCATGAACCTGACGCGCGCCGAAGCCCGCGAGCGCGCCGAACTGATCAGTGTCGAATCGTACGATGTCAGCCTGGACCTGACAAAGGGCGACAAGGTTTTCGGCAGCACCACGCACGTGAAATTCACCGCCGTGCCTGGATCCTCCACCTTTATCGATGCCGTGACCCACACCGTGCACAGCATCACGCTCAACGGCCGCTCGCTCGACCCGGCCGAAACGGCTGACGGAATCCGCATCCAGCTGCCCGATCTTGCCGGTTCCAATGAATTGACCGTGGTGGCTGACGCGCCCTACATGAACACGGGCGAGGGCCTGCACCGGTTTGTGGATCCCGTGGACGGCGAGGTGTACCTCTACACCCAGTTCGAGGTGCCGGACTCCCGCCGGATGTTCGCCGTCTTTGAACAGCCTGACCTCAAGGGCACCTTCGCCTTCACCGTCACCGCACCGTCGCACTGGGATGTCATCTCCAACTCCCCCACCCCGGCTCCGGAAGCCACTACGCCGGCGGACGACGGCGGCGCGAGGTCCGTGTGGTCCTTCTCCCCCACACCGCGGCTCTCCTCCTACGTCACGGCACTGATCGCCGGCCCGTACCAGTCTGTCCGCAGCAACGTCAGCAGTTCCGACGGCCGTGTCATCCCGCTGGGCGTTTTTGCCCGCAAGTCCCTCATGCAGTACCTGGACGCGGACAACATCTTCGAGCTGACCCGCCAGGGCTTTGAATTCTTCGAGGCCCAGTTCGGCTGCCCGTACCCGTTCGAGAAATACGACCAGCTGTTTGTACCCGAGTTCAATGCCGGCGCCATGGAGAATGCCGGCGCTGTGACCATCCTGGAAGGCTATGTTTTCCGCGGCAAGGTGACCGACGCGCAGGTGGAGCGCCGCGCGATCACCGTCCTGCACGAGCTCGCCCACATGTGGTTCGGCGACCTCGTGACCATGCGCTGGTGGAACGACCTCTGGCTGAATGAATCCTTCGCCGAATACATGTCCCACCTCGCGGCAGTGGAGAACACGTCCTTCGGGAGTGCATGGACCACTTTCGCCTCTGTGGAGAAATCCTGGGCCTACCGCCAGGACCAGCTGCCCACGACGCATCCGATCTTCGCTGAAATCAACGATCTCCAGGACGTTGAGGTCAACTTCGACGGCATTACCTACGCCAAGGGTGCATCGGTGCTGCGCCAGCTGGTTGCGTGGGTGGGGCCGGAGCAGTTCATGGCCGGCGTCCGCGAGTACTTCGCCAAGCACGCCTGGCAGAACACTGAACTCAGCGACCTGATGGTGGAGCTCGAAAAAGCCAGCGGCCGCGACCTCGACCAGTGGGGCCGGCTCTGGCTGGAAACCGCCGGCGTCAACACCCTCCAGCCCGAGCTCACGCTGGACGCGGACGGGAACATCGCTTCATTCAGCATCATCCAGTCGGCTGTTGAAAAGTGGCCCACCATCCGTCCGCACCGCCTGGCCGTGGGGTTCTACAACCTCAACGGCGCGGGCAAGCTGGAGCGCATCCACCGCGAGGAACTCGACGTGGACGGCGAGCGCACCGAAGTGCCCGGACTCACCGGGCTGGCACAGCCGGACCTGATCCTCATCAACGACGACGACCTCGCCTACGCCAAAGTACGGCTGGACGAAAAATCGTTGGCCACCGCGACCGCCCACCTTAAGGATTTCAGCCGCAGCCTCCCCCGGACCCTGGTGTGGAACTCTGCCTGGGACGCCGCACGCGACGCCGAGACACCGGCCCGCCGTTATGTCCGGCTGATCCAGGCCAATGTCGGTTCGGAATCGGACTCGTCCGTGATCCAGACCCAGCTGCGCCAGCTCGCAACCACCCTGAATTTCTACGTGGCCGAAGATTACCGCGAGGCCACCACCGTCGAGGCAGCGGCCTCGCTCTGGGACCTGGCCGCCGCCGCGCCCGGAGGGTCGGACGCCCAGCTGCAGTTCGTGAAAGCCTTCGCCCAGCTGGCCCGCAGCGGCAACCAGCTGGGCACCGTTGCAGGACTGCTGGACGGCTCGGAAACGCCGGCAGGGCTGACCGTGGACCAGGACCTCCGCTGGGAACTGGTCGCCTCGCTGGTGGCAGGCGGCCGGCTGGACCAGGACGACATCGACGCAGAGCTGGACCGAGACAACACCGCGAGCGGACAGAACGCTGCAGCCCTGGCTACGGCAGCCATCCCTACCGCCGAGGCCAAGGCCAAGGCCTGGGATGCGATTGTGGTCAAGGGAGAGCTGTCCAACGCACTGCAGGGTTCGGCGGTGAACGGCTTTATGCGTGTTCTGGACCGGACACTCCTGGAGCCTTACGCAGAGAAGTACTTCGAGGCTGTCCCCGGGATCGTGGCGAAGCGGACCCACGCACTTGCCCAGCAGATCGTCGTCGGGCTTTATCCCGCACTCCTGACAACACAGGCAACTGTGGACCGTACGGACCGTTTCCTGGCCGGTCTTCCTGCTGACAGCACCGCGTTGCGGCGCATGATGCTGGAGAACCGCGACGGCGTTGCCCGGGCACTCCGGGCACGCGCCGCGGACATTCTCCCCGGCGAACTCCAGGCATAAGGCCATGAGCCTGAGTGAGCATCGTTATTCCCTGACCGTGCAGTGGACGGGCAATCTGGGGGAAGGCACGTCCTCGTACCGGGGCTACTCACGGGACCACGACATCCGGATCCCGGGCCTGCCCGTCCTGCCGGGCTCAGCCGATCCCACCTTCCACGGGGACCGCGAACGGTACAACCCGGAACAGCTGCTCCTGGCGGCGCTGGCGCAGTGCCACATGCTTTCGTTCCTTCACGTGGCCGTACGGCACGGCGTGGTGGTCACCGGTTACCAGGATGACGCCACAGGAGTCCTGCACCTGAACCGGGACGGCAGCGGGCAGTTTGAGTCGGTCACGCTGCACCCGCGGGTGACACTGGCGGACCCGGCCCACGTTGCTCTGGCCGGGCAGATGCATCACGAGGCCAACCAGGTCTGCTTCATCGCGCGCAGCGTCAATTTTCCGGTGCTGCACGAACCCGTGACGCTGACCCTCTAAGCGTCTGCCAGGAGTTCAGCTGCCAGCCGGGCCTCCGTAGCGGGCGAAAGCCCGGCCTTCCGGTGACGGCTAAGGCCGCGGCTACGCTCGTCCACCAGCGTGTCCGCCACCGTCTCCTGCCACGGCCGGGTTTTCAGTCCGGCGGCACGGGCGGCCACGATGCTGCGGGCGCAGAAGCCCTCATGGCCAGGCGGCAGCCACAGCGGAAGGGAATCCGGGCCGGACCAGTAATCGATCCCCGACTCCACCAGCCAGTCCTCCGGCGCTGTGACTACCTCGCCCTGGTAGCCGGCGGCGGTCCTGGCCGCTGCGATGTAATCACCGAAGGGCACCTGGTCGCCCACCGCATTCAGGGCTCCGGTGACCCCTGTCTCCGCGGCATCCAGGATCCACCGGGCGAGGTCGCGGACGTCGATGACCTGGGTGGGATGGCCGGCGATGTCCGGGACCACCACAGGCCCGTCGTCCCGGGCAAATCTGGCCGGCCAGTAGCCGTAGCGGTCCGTGGCGTCGCCGGGACCGCCGATGAGGCCGGCCCGGCAGAGGTGCGCTTTGTCCCCGGCCGCTGCCAGGGTGGCCTGCTCGATGGCCGACTTCGATTCCCCGTAGTTTTCCGGCGTGGATTCCCTCCCGGCGGGCAGGGGAGGCAGGAGCGCAGCATCCTCCCGTGCTCCCGGCGTCGAATGACCGGCGTAAACGGAACAGCTCGAGACAAACGTCCAGTGCCCGGTCCGCCCTGCGAGGGCAGCCAGCGCACCCTCGGCCTGTACTGTGTCCCGGGCCACCTCAACAACGGCGTCCCAAAGGCCGGCGGCGCCGTCATATGCGCTGGCGCCCAGTGAACGGTCCGCCTGCACCCACTGAACTCCCGCCGGCGGTTGTGCCGCCGAACCGCGGGCCAGGCAGGTGACCTGGTGCCCGGCGGCCAGCGCCTGCCGGGCGATTTCCGAGGAGAGAAAGGCCGTTCCACCGAGTATCAGGATGCGCATGGGTCCACGGTACGGCGCTAGGGTTGAAAGAGAACAGAGCCTGGCGTGCCGGGGTGACCCGAGCGCCAGACTATGCCTTCCACCGGCCGCCGCCGGAGACCCTCAAGGAGTTTCACCCCCTATGTTCAGCATGTTGTCGATACTTCCATCCGCCGCCAGTGAGCCGGACGGCATCAGTATCACCGGAATCGTCATCAGCCTGGGTGTCGGTATCGCCATCTGGCTGGTGGCAACCTTTCTCATTTCCCGGATCAGCAAGCGGGTGGCCTCTGGGAGCAACTTCTTCAAGAAGGCGCATTTCAAGTGGGTGGCACCTGCCATCCGGGCACTGGACCATGAGCGCCGGGTCCAGCGGGCGGAAACCATCGGGTCCCTGCTCAACAGCATCGTGGGCGTGCTCGTGGCTGTCATCACCAGCATGTACGTCCTGCAGAACCTCGACATCAACATTGCCCCGCTGCTGACCAGCGTGGGAATCCTGGGTGTAGCCATCGGTTTCGGTGCCCAGCAGCTGATCCGTGACTTCCTGGCCGGGATCTTCATTACCATTGAAGACCAGTACGGAATCGGTGATGTCATCGAAACCAGCGAGGTTGTGGGTGTCGTGGAGTCCATGGGCCTGCGCATCACCCGGGTCCGCTCCGAGGACGGGGCCATCTGGTACCTGCGCAACGGTGAAATCCTGAGGGTCGGCAACCGCTCCCAGGGTACCTACGTGCCGGCAGCAGAGTCCCCTGACGCGGCAACCGAGACTGCCTTGCATGAGCCGCCCACCGAGGCAAAAAAGACTGACCAGAAGGCCGGAGAATAGAGCCATGACCACACCCGCCGAGCCGCAGCAGCCGCGCCAGCTGATGCAGAACGATCCCTTCAGCCAGCCCGGCTACACGGACAACTTTTACGATGCCGTGGGCGGGCATCAGACGTTCGTCAAGCTGATCGATGTCTTCTACGACGGCGTGGCGACGGATCCGCTGCTGCGCCCGATGTATCCGGAGGAGGACCTGGACCCTGCCAAGCGGCGGTTCCTGATGTTCCTGGAACAGTACTGGGGCGGGCCCACCACGTACGGGGAGGAACGGGGCCACCCGCGCCTGCGGATGCGCCACATGCCCTTCCAGGTCACACCTGCTGCGAAGGACCGCTGGCTGTTCCACATGCGGGCAGCCGTCGATTCCCTGGACCTGCCTCCGTTGTACGAGGGGACCTTGTGGGACTACATGGAACGGGCCGCCCTGTCCATGGTGAACAGCCCTTCGGAGCCGTAGGGTTCCGTGAGGCCGTGACCGGGGTCAGGGCTGCTGCAGCCCGCTGCCGGTCCTGGCAAGGACGTGGCCGCGCGGACCGCTGAGGCGGAACCAGCGCCCGGCCCGGAAAAGCTTCTGGTCCCCGTCAGCGAGGAATCCGAGCGTCAGTGCGGCGAAGGCGGCGCCGAGCGGGATCCCGGATGCGTCCATTTCCCTGCCCCATACCGTGGCACGGGCGTTATTGACTATCAGCATGCCCGGGTTAATCGGCACGATGGCAGCAACTTCGGAGATGCCGGTTTCGGCCGCCTGGCGGAGCCCGGCATCGGCCAGCGTACCCACCAGTTCCCAGCCGGTGCGGGGCGCCCCGACCCCCGTCCACGACTCGCTGACGGTGGCCGGCGGAACGGGCAGTTCGACGTCGCCCTCCCCCGCCCGCGCAAGACGGTCAAGGACAGCTGACAGCGGAACCGTGACATCAGTCGCGGAAGGCTCGGCGAGGGCCATGGTGCGCAGGCCCAGGATGGTAGGAGTGGATTCGCCCAGCAGTCGTGGCCGGAGGACACACACGTACGCCGCGAGAACGGAACCCGCGGCCTGAAGCCGGATGGCGCCGTCGTCCACGGCTTTGGCCCGGGTGGCGAAGGTGCGGAGATCGGCAAGATCACGGGCGTCGGCGAACCGGAAGGACTGGGTAAGTAGGTCAGACACATAAAGAACACTACCGGCTGTGCCTTTGTTGAGCAGCGGCGGGGTGCCGTCTAGAGTCGATCCATGACTGAAGCCGAAACCGGATTGCTGGCGCCGCCCAGCGGCGACCCCACCTCAGCCCTTATCCACCTCCTTGACCTTGGTGAGCTTCAGGGCGCCCGGACCGATGAGGACATCTTCCTGGGGCCTTCACAGCAGCAGCCCCGTCAGCGGGTGTTCGGCGGGCAGGTTCTGGCCCAGTCGCTGATCGCCGGAATAAGGACTGTGGACCCGGGACGCATGGTTCATTCCATGCACGGCTACTTCCTGCGTCCGGGGGACGCCAACAAGCCCATCACCTTCGGTGTCCAGCGGTTGCGGGATGGCCGGTCCTTCTCGGCACGGCGCGTCCACGCCTACCAGGAAGGCGTGCCCATCCTCTCGATGATCGCCTCGTTCCAGGACCCGGATGAGGGGATTGATCACGGGTCCAGGATGCCTGCGGGCATTCCCGATCCCGAGTCGCTGCCCAGTACAGCCGAACTGCTCGGCAAGTTCGACCACCCCATTGCACAGCACTGGGCGTACGAACGGCCCTTCGATATCCGGCACGTGGATCCGCCGCTTTACGTTTCTGCGAAGGGGAAGAGGGAGGCGCGCAACGCGGTCTGGATGAAGACCTTCGGACCTATGCCCGACGACACGAACGTGCACCGGGCTGCCCTGGCCTATGCCAGCGACTACACGCTGCTGGAATCCATCCTGCGCCGCCACGGGATGAGCTGGATCACCCCCGGCATGAGCGTGGCCAGCCTGGACCACGCGATGTGGTGGCACCGGCCCGCACGCGTGGATGAGTGGCTGCTGTACGTCCAGGAATCCCCCAGCGCCCAGGGTGCCCGGGGCCTGGCCACGGGAAAGATTTTCAACCAGGCCGGGGAACATGTGGCATCTGTGGCCCAGGAGGGCATGATCCGCGTTCCCACGGACCTGAAGAACAAAGTCGTCGGCGCCGTTCAGTCCAAGCTCCTGGAACACCAGATCCGCAAGGCCGGGCGGGACTGACCCCGGCCTGCCCTACGGCATTCCCCAGGCAACAGAAAAGGCCGGCGCCCCTGACGGGGCGCCGGCCTTTCTGCTGAAACGGGACTCTGAACAGTCAGTTCGGATCAGTCGCGGTGATGGTCAGCCGCGGGTTCTGATCAGTCGCGGGTGAGGCGGCGGTGCGTCACACGGTGCGGTTTCGCCGCATCGGGACCGAGGCGCTCCACCTTGTTCTCCTCGTAGGATTCGAAGTTGCCCTCGAACCAGTACCACTTGGAGGGGTTCTCCTCGTCACCTTCGTAGGCCAGGATGTGGGTGGCCACCCGGTCCAGGAACCAGCGGTCGTGCGATACCACCACGGCACAGCCGGGGAATTCCAGCAGCGCGTTTTCGAGGCTGCTGAGGGTCTCGACGTCGAGGTCGTTGGTGGGTTCGTCAAGGAGCAGCAGGTTTCCGCCCTGCTTAAGGGTCAGCGCAAGGTTCAGGCGGTTGCGCTCACCACCGGAGAGCACCCCGGCCTTCTTCTGCTGGTCCGGGCCTTTGAATCCGAATGCAGCCACGTAGGCACGCGAAGGCATTTCCACGTGGCCAACCTGGATGTAGTCCAGGCCGTCCGACACTACTTCCCACAGGGTCTTGTTCGGATCGATGCCGCCGCGGCTCTGGTCCGCGTAGGAGATCTTGACCGAATCGCCGATCTTCAGGACGCCGCCGTCGAGCGGTTCCAGGCCCACGATGGTCTTGAACAGCGTGGTCTTGCCAACACCGTTGGGGCCGATGACGCCGACGATGCCGTTGCGGGGAAGGGTGAAGGACAGTCCGTCGATGAGGGTCCGGTCCTCGAAACCCTTCTGCAGGTCCTTGGCTTCGAGGACGAGCCCGCCGAGGCGGGGTCCCGGCGGGATCTGGATTTCTTCGAAGTCGAGCTTGCGGGTACGGTCCGCTTCCGCTGCCATTTCCTCGTAGCGGGCCAGGCGGGCCTTGGACTTGGTCTGGCGGCCTTTGGCGTTGGAGCGGACCCACTCGAGTTCTTCGGTGAGGCGCTTGGCCTGCTTGGCGTCCTTCTTGCCCTGGACTTCAAGGCGGGCGCGCTTCTTCTCCAGGTAGGTGGAGTAGTTGCCCTCGTAGGGGTACAGGTGGCCGCGGTCCACTTCGGCGATCCATTCCGCGACATGGTCAAGGAAGTAACGGTCGTGGGTTACGGCCAGGACCGCTCCGGCGTAGCTGGAAAGGTGCTGTTCCAGCCACAGCACGCTCTCAGCGTCAAGGTGGTTGGTGGGCTCGTCCAGCAGCAGGAGGTCCGGCTTCTGCAGCAGCAGCTTGCAGAGGGCCACCCGGCGGCGCTCACCACCGGAGAGGAGGGTCACGTCAGCGTCCGCGGGCGGGCACCGGAGGGCGTCCATGGCCTGTTCCAGCTGGGAATCGAGGTCCCATGCGTCCGCGGCGTCAATGGCCTCCTGGAGGTGGCCCATTTCTTCGAGCAAGGTGTCGTAGTCAGCGTCCGGGCTGGCCATTTCCTCGGAGATCTCGTTGAAGCGCTGGATTTTGCCGTAGATTTCGCCAACACCCTCCTGGACGTTGCCCAGGACGGTCTTTTCCTCGTTCAGCGGCGGTTCCTGCAACAGGATCCCCACCGTGTAGCCGGGGCTGAGCCGGGCCTCACCGTTCGAAGGGGTGTCCAGGCCGGCCATGATTTTCAGGATGGTGGACTTACCGGCGCCGTTCGGGCCAACAACACCAATTTTGGCGCCCGGGAAGAAGGACATGCTTACGTCGTCAAGAATGAGTTTTTCGCCAACGGCCTTACGGGCCTTGGTCATTGTGTAGATAAATTCCGCCATGGTTCCAAATCTAGTGGGTTGGCGGGCATATCTCACATTCGCAGGGTCAGGCGGCCGCGCCCACGAAGCACTTTCCGCTCGCCAGCACGGGAAGAACCGTGACTGTGACGCTGCCGTCCCGGATCTGGCCGATCACACAGTCCGTGCCCTGCAATACGCCCGCTTCAATGGCATCGGCCTCCAGCCCGGTGGGTGTGCGGCTCGCCGACACTTCCAGGGCTGCAGGTGCCACGCCCGCACCGGTCAGGGCATCGGTCACCTGCGCGGTGGCCGGCTTGGGCGTCCCGGCCGCGAGCCGGCTCAACGCGTCAGAGACTTTCTGCTTGAGAAGGGCAGTAACAGCGTCCCCGGCCGGTTCGGCCGCAACCGGACCAGCTGCACCCGGGATGGGGGCTGTGGCGGTGGGCTGGGTAACGCCCGTGCCAGCTGATTCCGACGGCGCGGCGGCTGGAGTTCCGGCCCCGCCTGTCGAGCTGGTGCATGCCGCGAGTGAGAGGACCACCGTGAGGCATCCTGCAATAACCGCGGCCGGCCGGGCCGGAGACCTCAGGCCTGTGCGGAAAGGAGCGGACCTGCCGGTGACCTGGACTGCCTGTGGGTCTGCCGTCGCTCGCTTCATGCGGCCATTCTGCCACGCGGCCCGCCGCCGGGAAGAACTGCTGGACCGGTTGCGGGAACGGCGGCGGTCAGACGGCGGACCCGGCGAGTTCCCCCGTTTCGGCATCGACAGGGGTGCGGTTGCCCTCCGAATCCTCCAGGTAGATCCCGGCCGCCTCATCATCGTCAGAGTGGCCTTCTTCATCCGGATCGCCGCCGCCGTCCTCAGGATCGGTGAGGCCGATGTCATGTGCCGGCTCCGACAGCCCCTGACCCGCCGCGCTGTTCTCCGAGACCGGATGCAGGCCGTTGTTCGCGTTGCGGGTGTAGTTGGCCGAACCCCACATCAGATCGTGGCCTACCGATTCTGCGTCGATCTCAGTCGAATGGTAGGTCCGGCCGTCCTTCTCCCAGCTGCGCAGCTTGAGCCGGCCGACCACAATCACGCGCTGGCCCTTCTTGATGCTGCAGGCCATGTTCCCGGCCAACTGGCGGTACCCCTGGACATTGAACCAGTTGGTGGGCAGGTCCACCCAGCTGTTTGAGGCACGGTCAAAGCGACGGCCGGTGGAACCGAAGCGGAAGGAGGCTGTGCCAACTCCACCGGGAGTGGTGGAGGTCTTGATCTCGGTGGCTACAAAGCCACGGATCGTTATCGTGTCATTCATCGTCATGTCCTGTCTCTAAAGGTGGTGCCTTGGCGGCAAAACCAGCTTCGCGCGGACCGGACGGGACAGGCAGGGGCAACTTTCCGTATGTGCATAACCCTGCCCAGGCCCGCCCTGTTGAGGACAGGATGCGCCCCGAGGGACACGGGCGCGGGGATGCGCCCCGAGGGACACAGGCGCGGGCAACGAGCCACGGTGACGCAGCCGTACACGGGGCAATGTAAACTTTTCATGCGCCGGATTTCTGGTCGTGGCGCCACGTGCCCCAGTAGCTCAGGGGATAGAGCAGCGGCCTTCTAATCCGCCGGTCGGGGGTTCGATTCCCTCCTGGGGCACAACGTGCGTGGCTCTGACCTGCGGAAACGCAGGTCAGAGCCAACAGAGCCTGTAGCGTGTCCGGCAATCCACCCCCTTGCCGGGACACTTGGTGACGCCAGAGGCTTACGGTACAAGCATGAATACCGAAAATGCCAAGGGTCCCGTACGCCAGCTCCGCCTTGTCGTTGAGGCCGAGGACTATGAAGCGGCCCTGTACTTCTACCGCGATGTGCTGGGCCTCGCCGAGCAGGAAGCGTATGAGGGCGAAGGGGACGCGCGCGTCACGATACTTGATGCCGGACGGGCCACCCTGGAGCTGTCCAACCCCGCCCAGGTGAAGCTGATCGACCGTGTGGAAGCTGATGGCCAGCCCAGCGCGAGGCTTCGGGTGGCTTTCGAGGTGGAGGACACGGCGGCCGTAACAGCCGAGCTGGTGGAAGCAGGGGCTGAACTCCTTGCCACGCCGCGGGAAACCCCGTGGCGGTCACTGAACTCCAGGCTCGCAGCGCCCGCAGGCCTTCAGGTGACGCTGTTCGAGGAGCTAGGTCCGGCGGCAGAGGACGGTGGGGGCAACGCCGGCCCCACCGGCCCTTAGGAATACAGCCGGTGCGGCGCCTCCACCAAAGCCCGCACAACGCTGCCCGCAGCCCCCAGAAGGGCACCCGCCTGGCCTACGGCTGACAGGCTGATGCTGCCGGGCAGTACTTTTCCAGGGGCGTAGGTTGCCAGGCTTTCCGAGAGCGCCGGCACGATCCACTCCCCCAGGATGGCAAAGTGGCCTCCCAGCACCACCGAGGAGATGTTGAGCAGCCGCACCGTGGAGGCGACCGCTACGCCGAGGTAGTTGCCGGCACGCGCGACGGCCCTGAGGGCGTCCGCGTCCCGGGCCGCGAGCGCAGCCAACAGTTGCGCCAGGCTGTCGGACCGCGAGGGAGCGGGGATCGGTTGTACGTTTTGTTGCCGGCTCGGGAAAATTCCTGCCGCAAAAAGTATCGCGTCCTGGCCTGCCACCGTCTCCAGGCAGCCTCTGCCGCCACAGGAACAGGCTGCCCCCTCAGGCTGGACCACCACATGGCCCAACTCGCCGGCGTGCCCGTGCGGACCAGTGAACAGCTCAGAATTGATCACCAGCCCGCCACCAACGCCCACTTCCCCGGAGACAAACAGAAAGTCTGCGCCGCCGGCGGGTCGGTAGCGCACTTCCGCCAGGGCTGCAGCGTTGGCCTCGTTGAAAAGTGTGGTGCCCAATGGCACACCGGGAAGCAGGGCCTGCAAGTCCAAGGATTCGTTGTTCCAGCCCAGGTTGGGAGCCGCGATCACCGTCCCGGATTTATCATCAACGAGTCCCGGCACAGCCAGTCCGCCGCCGAGAACGCGGACCCCTCCGGCTTCGGCCGCATCCCGCAGTTCGGCTGCCAGCCGGCCCAAGGCCGCCGCCACAGCCGCAGGAGCGGCGCCGCGGTTATCCTGCTCGCGTGACTCCTGGAACAGGAGGTTGCCCGCCAGGTCCGTTAGTCCCGCGGAAATGTAGTCGACATTGATTTCCATGCCCAGCACGGCGTTGGCCGGATTCAGTTCCAGGCCCACACCGGGGCGTCCACGCTCCCCCTGCGGATTCAGCCCTATTTCCCGGATAATTCCGGCCTCGATCAGGTCCAGTACCAGGCTGGATACGGAGGCCTTGGTGAGCCCTGTGGCAACGGCGATCTGGGCCCGGGTCAGGTGCGTGCCGGCGTCCGCTTGAGCAATGCGGCCCAGGACCAGGGCCAGGTTGGCCCGGCGGACATCACCCATGCTCCCCGGCGTCCCGCGCTCGGCGGAACCGGCAGCCGTCGCAGCACCTGCCATGCCCCCTCCTTCTGCCTGGACGGCACAACCGCCCTCTTAGCTATTGACCTTAGCTCATTCCTGATCATATAGTTCAAGCGATAAACTAACTCACGGTTCTCCTGATCCCCCACATGCAAGGACGCATCATGACTCTTACGCCCTCCCTCGCTGATAAGTTCACCTTCGGCCTCTGGACCGTCGGTTGGACCGGAGCCGATCCTTTCGGCGTTGCAACCCGGAAGCCGCTTGACCCCGTTGAAGCGGTCCACAAGCTCAGCGAACTCGGCGCCTACGGCCTCACATTCCACGACAACGATCTGGTCCCGTTCGACGCCAGTGCCTCGGAGCGCGAACTGATCCTGAAGAACTTCAAGGCAGCACTCTCCGAGACGGGCCTCAAGGTCCCGATGGTGACCACCAATCTCTTCAGCCACCCGGTATTCAAGGACGGCGGCTTCACCTCCAATGACCGCTCGGTCCGGCGCTTCGCCCTGAGCAAGGTACTGCGCAACATCGACGCCGCCGCCGAGTTCGGCGCCGAAACGTTCGTGATGTGGGGCGGCCGTGAAGGCAGCGAGTACGACGGTTCAAAGGACCTGTCTGCGGCCCTGGACCGCATGAAGGAAGGCGTGGACACCGCCGCTGCCTACATCAAGGACAAGGGCTACAATCTCCGCATTGCCCTGGAGCCCAAGCCCAACGAGCCCCGCGGCGACATCTTCCTGCCCACTGTCGGCCACGGCCTGGCGTTCATTGCTGAACTGGAACACGGCGACATTGTGGGGCTGAACCCGGAGACGGGCCACGAACAGATGGCTGGCCTGAACTTCACCCACGGGATCGCGCAGGCCCTCTGGGCCGGCAAGCTCTTCCATATCGACCTCAACGGACAGCGCGGCATCAAATACGATCAGGACCTCGTGTTCGGCCACGGTGACCTCACCAGCGCTTTCTTCACCGTGGACCTGCTCGAAAACGGCTTCCCCAACGGCGGGCCCAGGTACGACGGACCGCGCCACTTCGACTACAAGCCGTCCCGCACCGACGGCTATGACGGCGTCTGGGAATCCGCGAAGTCCAACATGTCCATGTACCTCCTCCTCAAGGAACGGGCCCTCGCCTTCCGCGCAGACCCGCAGGTGCAGGAAGCACTGGCGGCCTCCGGAGTATTCGAACTGGGCCAGCCGACACTTTCCGCCGGCGAATCCGCCGCAGACCTCCTGGCGGACGCCGCGGCATTCGAGACGTTCGACGCCGATGCCGCCGCCGAGCGCTCCTTCGCCTTTGTGCGGCTCAACCAGCTGGCCATCGAACACCTGCTCAACGCCCGCTGACCATGGGAATCGTTGCCGGCATCGACAGCTCCACCCAGTCCTGCAAGGTGGTGATCCGCGATGCAGCCACCGGTGAGCTCCTCCGCCAGGGACGCACCGGCCATCCCGAGGGCACCGAAGTGCACCCCGACCATTGGTGGAACGCCCTCCAGGAAGCGATCGCCCAGGCCGGTGGCCTCAGCGACGTCAGTGCAGTCTCCGTGGGCGGGCAGCAGCACGGCATGGTCTGCCTGGACGCTGACGGGGAGGTGATCCGCCCGGCCCTGCTCTGGAACGACAACCGGAGCGCCCCAGCCGCGCTGGACCTGGTCCGGGAAGCAGGCGGCGGCGATCCTCGCCAGGGGGCCCGCTACTGGGCCGGTGCCACGGGAACGGTCCCGGTGGCGTCGCTGACCATCACCAAGCTGCGCTGGCTTGCCGAAAACGAACCGGACAATGCAGCCCGCGTTGCAGCCGTTTGCCTTCCTCACGACTGGCTGTCCTGGCGGCTGGCAGGGTTCGGCCCGGGCAGCGGTGAGGCAGGCCTGGCGGCCCTCCGGACCGACCGCTCCGACGCATCGGGCACCGGCTACTTCGCTGCATCCACCGGCCAGTACCTTCCTGATGCACTGGAAAAGTCCCTGGGCCACGTCCCCCGGCTTCCCGCCGTCGTCGGCCCCCTGGACACTTCGGGAAAGACCCCGGAAGGGGCGGTCATCGGCCCGGGCGCGGGGGACAACGCCGCCGCCGCCCTCGGGGTCGGCGCGGGGGTGGGCGACGTGGTGATGTCGCTGGGCACGTCCGGCACCGTTTTTGCGGTCTCGGCCACGCCGGCAGCCGACGAGTCCGGGCTGGTGGCAGGATTCGCCGACGCCACGGGCAACTTCCTGCCGCTCGCCTGCACCCTGAACGCAACACGGGTCTTCGATGCCACCGCAGCACTGCTGGATGTCAGCCTGGCGGAATTCAACGAACTGGCACTGGCGGCCGCTCCGGGAGCCGGCGGACTGACGCTCGTCCCCTACTTCGACGGCGAACGTACCCCGAACCTTCCCGAGGCCGCCGGCTCCCTGCACGGCATCACCCGCTCCAACTACACCCCCGCAAACCTGGCGCGCGCCGCCGTCGAGGGCGTGGTCTGTTCCCTCGCTGACGGCCTGGCCGCCCTGCAGGCACAGGGTGTGGATGCCCGCCGGGTCATCCTGGTGGGCGGCGGCGCGCAGTCGGCAGCGGTCCAGCAGGCCGCCAGCCGGTTGCTGGGCCTGCCCGCGTTTGTTCCGACGCCCGGCGAATACGTGGCCGACGGCGCAGCCCGCCAGGCAGCCGCGGTGCTGGCCCGCGCCTTCCCGGACTGGCCCCGCAGCGGCGTTGAGCTGCCGGTGGAAACGTCCGACGGCGGCATCCTGGCCAGATACCGGAGGCACGCTGCCGCCTATCTCGCATAGTTCCTGCCGGGAACACAAAAGGACCTGCACCGTGAACGGTGCAGGTCCTTTTGCTGGTGGGGCGCAGGCTCCTGCCGTGACGTTAGCAGGAGCCCGCGGTCTGAATCAGGTCAGACGTAAGGAAGCACAAGCTCCGCATACCGCTCCTTGACCGTGGCCAGGACGGTGTTGCCGTCCGTGTCCCAGATCTCCTGATTGAAGATTTCAACCTCGATGTCGCCGGAGTAGCCTGCCTCGCGCACCCAGCTTCCGATGGTGGCGAAGTCCACAACGCCGTCGCCCATGTAACCGCGCGACAGCAGCGGATCGGCGGCAATGGGCATGTTGAAGTCGCACACCTGGTAGGAGGCGATCCGGCCCTCCCGGCCGGCCCGCGCGATCTGGGCCTTGAGCTCCGGGTCCCACCAGACGTGGAAGGTATCGACGGCGACCCCCACTGTGGAGGCGTCGAAGGGTGCCGCAAGGTCCAGCGCCTGCCCCAACGTGGAGATGAGCGCACGGTCCGCGGCGTACATCGGGTGCAGCGGTTCCAATACCAAGCGGACACCGTTCTCGTGGGCAAAAGGCGCCAGATCGGCGAGGCGGTCGGCGACGCGCCGGCGCGCGGCCACCACGTCCTTTTCCCCCGGCGCCAGGCCGCCGACCACCAGGAACAGTTCCTTGGTGTCCAGGGCCACGGCCTCCAGGATGGCTGCCCGGTTGTCGGCCAGCGCGGCGGCCTGCCCCTCGGCATCGGCAGCGGTCAGGAAGCCGCCACGGCACAGGGACGAGACCCGGAGACCCGCGTCTTTGATCAGGCGTGCCGCTTTGTCCAGGCCGGCTTCTTCAACGCGGTCACGCCAAGGCCCGATCGATGGAATACCGGCGTTGACGCAACCGTCAACAACCTGGGCGAGGGTCCATTTTTTCGTGGTGGCGCTGTTGATCGCGAGGCGGGAGAAGTCGCTCATACTCCCACTCCGTTGATGCGCAGGTAGTCGGACATCCGGAATGCGGCCAGTGCCGGGTCCTTCAGCAGCCCCGCCTGGTCGGCGAGTTCGAACGTCCTGGCCAGGTGGCATACGGACCGGCCGGAGTGCAGGCCGCCCACCATTTGGAAGCCAGGCTGCTTGCCGTTGAGCCAGGACATGAAGGCGATCCCGGTCTTGTAGTAGAACGTGGGTGCGCTGAAGATGTGCTTGCCCAGTTCCCGCGTGGAGTCCAGGATTTCGCGCGCCTTGACGCCGTTGCCGGCGTCGTAGTGCTGCAGCGCGACGGAAGCAGCCGGGTAGATGGCCGCGAAGATCCCCAGCAGGGCATCCGAGTGGTGGCCTCCGTCGCCGTCGATCAGTTCGGGGTAGTTGAAATCGTCCCCGGTGTAGAGGCGGACGCCTTCGGGCAGGACTGCGCGGAGGGATACCTCGTGGCTGGCGTCGAGCAGGGAAACCTTGACGCCGTCAACCTTGTCCGCGTTGTCGCGGATCAGGGAGAGGAACGTTTCGGTCGCCTGTGCCACATCATCTGACCCCCAGTAGCCGGCCAGGGCGGGATCGAACATCGTTCCAAGCCAGTGCAGGATGACAGGCTGGTCCACTTCCTGGAGCAGGGTGGAGTACACCTTGAGGTAATCGTCCGGTCCGCCGGCAACCTTCGCCAGGGCGCGGGAGGCCATCAGGATGACCTTTGGTCCGGCTTCGGACACGACGGCGATCTGCTCGCGGTAGGCATCGAGTACGGCAGCAAGTCCGGCCTCTCCGGCGGGCAGGGCAGCAATGTCGAGCTGGTCCGTGCCGGCACCACAGGCGACGAGGTCCCGCACCGTCTTGCCGGCGGTTGCGGCGTTACCGGAGGAGGCCACCGAGGCTGCCTCCACACCGGTGCGCTTGATGAGCTGCTGGGTGGCTGCCCAGTCAAGTCCCATTCCGCGCTGGGCCGTGTCCATGGCATCGGCGACGCCGAGGCCATAGGACCAGAGTTCGTGGCGGTATGCCATGGTGGCGTCCCAGTCGAGGCTGGCGGGAGCGCCGGGTGTGTTGTCGCCCAGGACCTCGGGGATCACGTGCGCGGCGGCGTAGGCTCGGCGGGCGGTGAGCGGGGCAGTGGGACGCGCCCACGATGTGCCGCCCTGGAGGCGGTACTCGCGGGTGCCGCCGTCGCTGGAGGGAAGGATCAGGGAAGTCATCAGAGCGTGATCTCCGGGATGTCGATGGTGCGCCGTTCGTCGTTGGACTGCAGGCCCAGTTCAGCAAGCTGGACGCCGCGGGCAGCGGACAGCAGGCCGAAGCGGTGCTCGCGGCCGGCGACGACGTCGCGGAGGAACTCCTCCCACTGCAGCTTGAAGCCGTTGTCCAGCTCCGCGTTGGCCGGGACTTCCTGCCACTGGCTGCGGAAGGACTCGGTGACGGGCAGGTCCGGGTTCCAGACCGGCTTGGGGGTGTGTGCGCGCTGCTGGGCAACGCACTTGTTCAGGCCGGCCACGGCGGAACCGTGGGTGCCGTCGATCTGGAACTCGACCAGTTCGTCGCGGTAGACCCGGACGGCCCAGGAGGAGTTGATCTGGCCGATGACGGGCTCGCCGTCCGGGGTCTCGAGCTCGAAGATGCCGTACGAGGCGTCGTCGGCCGTTGCCTTGTATTCCTTGCCTGCTTCGTCCCAGCGCGCGGGGATGTGGGTGGCCGTCTTGGCATTGACGCTCTTGACCTTGCCGATGATGCCTTCAAGGACGTAGTTCCAGTGGCAGAACATGTCCGTGGTCATTCCGCCGCCGTCTTCCTTGCGGTAGTTCCAGGACGGGCGCTGGGCCGCCTGGACGTCGCCTTCGAAGACCCAGTAGCCGAATTCGCCACGGATGGAGAGGATACGGCCGAAGAAGCCTTCGTCCACGAGGCGGCGCAGCTTGACCAGGCCGGGCAGGTACAGCTTGTCGTGCACAACGCCTGCTGTGACGCCGGCTTCCTTGCCGATCCGGGCCAGTTCAATAGCCTCTTCGAGGGTCTCAGCCGTGGGCTTCTCGGTGAAAATATGCTTGCCGGCCAGCATTGCTTTCTTCAGCGTGGCGGCACGGAGGCTCGTCATCGAGGCATCAAAGATGATGTCAACGGTGGGGTCGTTGATGACGGAGTCGAGGTCCGTGGTCCACTCGGACACCTTGTGCAGTTCGGCGAGTTCGCGGATTTTGGCTTCGTTGCGGCCTACCAGGATGGGTTCGACCTGGACGCGGGTACCGTCCTCCAGGGTGAAGCCGCCGGCATCACGGATGGGAAGGATGGAACGCAGCAGGTGCTGGCGGTAACCCATCCGGCCGGTGATGCCATTCATGGCGATACGGATCGTCTTAGTTTCGAAGCCCATGTGTCCTCCACGGTGAGTGAGCAGTGTTACTCAAGCTGATTTGGGAAAGCGCATTCCCACTGCAACCATGATGCACCACCCGATCGTCACTTGGCAAGCGCTTTCCCCAAGCAGTCTCAAACTGCCATACTGAATCCAGCGTGACCAGCGCCGAACGACGACAACAACAGGAGATGCCGTGGCTGCAAGCACCCTTACCGAGGTGGCCCGGCTGGCCGGTGTCTCGCCGGCCACAGCTTCACGCGTCCTGAACGGGTCAGCCCGCACGCCCGGCAAGGACATTGCGGACCGGGTGCGCCAGGCTGCAGAATCCCTCGGCTACATTCCCAACGCGCAGGCCCAGGGACTGGCCAAATCCAGTTCCGGACTCATCGGGCTGATCGTGCATGACATTGCCGATCCCTACTTCTCCGCGATCGCCCGCGGCGTTCAGGAAGCCGCCCGTGAACAGCGCAAGATGGTGCTGCTGGCCAGTACTGAAGGGGCCCCGGAAAGTGAGAAGGAGGCCGTGGCGGCCTTCGCCGCCCGGCGGGCTGATTCGATCGTGATTGCCGGCTCCAGGATGGCCCGTCCCGAAGACCAGGAAGGCAACGCCGAACTCGCCGCCGAACTGGACCGCTACTGCCGCAACGGCGGTCAGGTCGCAGTTGTTGGTCACGCGGTAGTTGGCGCCAGCGCTGAAGAGGGTTACCACGTGGTTCAGGTACCTAATGAAGAACTGGCCGCGGAGCTCGCTGCCGAACTTGCCGCCATCAGCGCCGGCGGCTTTGTCATTATTGGCGGTCCGGAGGGTCTGCTCACCTCCGATGACCGGATCCGGGGTTTCCAGCAGGGGTTGAAGGCGGCCGGCCGGCCGGCAGCGGAGGTTTTGAGGACTGCCTTTAATCGGTCCGGCGGCTTCGACGCCGGGCTCACGCTTGCCGCGCGCATCAAAGCGGTCAAATCAGCGGTCACCACCGCAGCGGAAGGCGATTCGCCCCCGGCCGCCCCGGCTGAAGGCCCGGCGGCGCCGCTGTGTATTTTCGCTGTCAATGACGTGATGGCGATCGGAGCCGCAGCCGCCCTGCGATCCCAGGCACTGCGGATCCCCCGCGACGCCGCCGTGGCAGGTTTTGACGACATCGAGACCCTCAGGGATTTCCGCCCGGCCCTTTCCACCGTCCATCTTCCGCTGGAGGAAATCGGCCGGCAGGCAGCCCGCCGCGCAGCGGGCAAGGACGGCAACGCTGCCTCATTGGCTCCTGTCACCGGCCAGGTCACCCTGCGTCGCAGCACCGAGACAGTCGCCTGAGGATGCGCCCCGGCTCATTCACAGCGGTCCCTGCCCGCGGTCGCCACACCGGACCCCGGCCTGCAGTACTGGTCCTCCCCGGCGGAGGGTATGCACGCCAGGCCGACCACGAAGCGGAACCTGTGGCCGGCTGGCTCGCCGGCCTGGGTATCCACGCGTACGTTCTGCGGTACCGGGTCGCTCCACACCGGCACCCGGCCCCGCTCGAGGATGCAAAGGAAGCCATGTTGCGCATCCGCGAAGGTGCCCTTGGGCTCGACGTGGACGGTTCGCGGGTGGGGGTTTTGGGCTTCTCTGCGGGAGGCCACCTGGCCGCAACCCTGTCGACGGCGGCTGCCACCGGGAGTGGCATCCTGGATGTCCGGGCAGCGGTCCCGGATCTGACAGTCCTGTGCTACCCCGTGGTGTCCTGCCTGGCTGAGCCCCATCAGGGGTCAGTGGACAACCTGCTCGGAGTGTCGCCGTCGGACGATCTGCTGCGCGGGATGTCCGCCGAACTCCATGTCACCGCCACCACCCCGCCTGCCTATATCTGGCACACGGCCGACGACGAAGCGGTGCCTGTCCATCACAGCCTCGCCTATGCCGCGTCACTGGCCCGCGCCGGAGTGCCGGCCGAACTCCATGTGTTCCCGCACGGACGCCATGGCATTGGCCTTGCCGCGGACGTTCCCGGGCCGGACCAGTGGACAGCCCTGTGCGCGGCCTGGCTCGACCGAATGGGGTGGGTTCAGGAGCCCGCCGCAGGCAGCGCCGTCAGCCCTTAGAGTTTTCCCATGCCGGAGAACAAACTGCCCGCCGCGGAAGCGCCCAACGCTGACGTGCTGGACGCAGTCCGGGCTGAACTGTTGGCACGGGCGGACCCGGTGCGTGCGTCCGGTGTCCAGGCGTATATGAAGTCCAGCCTGCCCTCCCGCGGCGTCAGGGTGCCGGAAGTGAGGCAACTGGTCCTCGCCGCTGCCGCTGCCCATCCGTTCACGTCCGCCGGCCAGCTCCGCTCCACGGTGCTCGAACTCTGGCGTACAGCCTCAGCCAGGGAGGAGCGGTACGCGGCGATCGACCTCACAGGGCTTCGAATGGTGGCCGGTGATCCCCTGATGCTCCCCGTCTACGAAGAAATCATCCGTACCGGAGCCTGGTGGGATTTCGTGGACGGCGTAACGCACCGCCTGTGCGGGCTGCTGGAGTCCCACCGTCCCCTGATGACCGCGGTATTGCTCGACTGGAGCAGGGACGCGGATTTCTGGATCCGGCGGGCCTCGATCACATCTCAGCTGAAGGCCAAAACCCGCACCGACAGGGACCTGTTACGGGCTGTCATCGAACCAAACCTGGCCGACCCGGAGTTCTTCATCCGGAAGGCGGTCGGCTGGGCCTTACGCGAATACGCCAAAACCGATCCCGAGTGGGTCCGCGGCTTCGTCGCAGAGCTCGGCACGCGGCTGAGTCCGCTGTCCAGGAAGGAAGCACTCCGGAACCTGCCGGATTCTCCTGCCCTCTCCATGGAAGGCTGACTGGACGCCTCGAATGCCCGCGTCAGCGCAATGTCCCGGACCTCGGGCGCGGGGGCCGGGCCGGGGCGGGCCAGGCCTCGAGCCGGTTGGCGGCGCGGGCCCCGGCCAGCGCCAATATCACCCCGCCGAAGGCAGCCACTATGAGCCCGTACACCAGGGCCATCGGCGGTGGTCCCGACACCGTGTGCAGGAGCAGGGTACCCGGAACCAATCCCAGGTAACCTGCCACACCGGCGCCCAGTGCCCACGGCCAAATCCTAGCCATCACGCGGATAAACCCGCCCGGCGTCCGCGAAGGAACCACCAGTCCCGATGCCCCGACGCCGAGGATCACACCCAGCGACGGCGGTCCGAACCCACCGCCCACTGCCAGCAGCAGCAGCGAAAGCCCGATCAGCACCATGGATCCGCGCCGGCGCTGGACCCCGGTGACCGCGCAGACTGCGAACACGGCGGAGACCACTATTGTGAGGACTCCGGAAACCAACAGGTTGGGGATCAGGGTCATCGCGGGCTCGCCGCCCATGGTCTCGAACGCCTCGTGCCCGGGCCAGGAACGGATCATCACGCCATCGGGCGCCACCGGCCCCTGGAGTATCTCTCCCAGCCCATGTTCCATGCCGGCCAAGGACGCCAGCAGTCCGAAGACGCCCACCACGGTCCGCACGGCCCTTCCGGTCCCCATCTGCTGTGAACTGCCCATCAGGCACCTCCTCATGAACCGGGATGCTTCGACTCTAGGCCCGGCACAGTGCCTGCAGAAGAGTCGAAAGCCCCGTCAGAAAGGAAGGGAGTGCTGATCTGCTGAAACCATCCGCCGGCGCGCTAAAGAACGGGGCGTTCGACGACGGGGTCGTGGGTCTTGCGGAACAGGCTGCGGGTGCGCGGATCCCAGAAAATGAGATACAGGCCAAACAACAGGCCTGTCACCGCTGCAGCGACCCGGGCCAGGACGAGGGCGAGGCCCAGGTCCTCGGTCTGGAGGTAAGGGAAAACCTCCAACTGGTCCGAAATGGCGTAGATCATGAAGAACGAGACGATGAAGTACAACGCCTTGACCTGCCAGTCGTTGCGGATGCCGGTCACCGCAAACAAGGGGATGAGCCAGACCACGTACCAGGACTGGATCATGGGCGCCAGGACCACCACAGCCGCAAAAGCCAGCGTCAGCCGGCGCATCAGGCGGTCGTGGTCACCCTTGAAGATCTGAAAGGCGACGATCCCCACGGCGAGCAGCTTCCCGGCGTCGAACACCCAGCCCGCCAGGGTCCAGCCATCAAGGCCGAATGCGTTCGAGATGGTGGCAACCACCAACCCCACGAGCCCCACCGGCGCGTACCAGATGAAGATGCTGCCGGGGGCGGACAACCCGTTGATCCAGCCGAAGCCGAAGCCGTTGACCAGGCTCAGGCCATAGAGAATAGCCAGGCTCAGTCCTGCCGTGAGGGTCCAGAAAACCAACTTCCTGGACCAGCCGGCGTTCTTCCCCGCCCAGAGGAGTCCGATGAACGGCAGGAAGACGATGGTGATGGGCTTAACCGCAATGGACAGGGTCACCAGGAAGATGCCCAGCACCGGGCGCCGGGTGGCGGAGTAGTACAGCCCCGCGAGGGCCAGGCCGATCATCAGGGCATCGTTGTGGACACTGGCAATGAAGTTCGTCAGGAACAAGGGGTTGGCCGCGGTGAGCCACAGGGCCCGGTGCGGATTGACGCCGTGGAGTTCGGCGAGCTTTGGCACGTAAATGACGCAAAGCACCACACCGGCAAGGGCAACCAGCCTGAACAGCATCACGCTGGCCTCGGGGTGGACGTTGGTGGACCAGACCACGAACTGCTCTATCCACAGGAACAGCTGGCCGTAGGGCACGGGAGCTTCGGTCCACATTTTGTCAGCGCCGAGCTGGAAGTAGTTCGAAAGCGCAGAGATGCCGTTCTCGTAAGGATTAAACCCTTCCACCATCAGCCTGCCCTGGCCGATATAGGCGTAGACATCACGGCTGAACAGGGGGACGGTAAACATCATCGGCAGGCCCCAGGCGGCCACGGCCTGAAGGCTAGCTGTGCGTGCCTGGGGTCCCCAGACGCGGACCCGCTGGCCCAGCCGCAGCCATGACCGGACCAGGAGCATTCCGCCGACGGCAAGCAGCACGATGGCCAGGGCAACCCCCACGGCCTCGGTGCGCATCCAGATGAAGACCGGCATACGGCGGAGTTCAGAGACCGGCGCCAACCAGCCGACGCCCAGCGACCCGATCATCATCAGGACCGAGCCCAGGAACCCGGCAAGGATCGGGGATCTGGCGTTGTCCACTTCCGCTGCAGCGGACCCGGGGATCACAGTGGCGGCCCTCTCCCCCGTTGCAGGCACAGGCGCCGTCATCTCAGGATCGTCCATTCTCTTCGCAGTCAGCGCTTCGGCCCCGGCGGGCGCGTGTGCGGCCCGGCCTCGAAGGCACAGCACAGCGGCCACGTCCACGCCCCTCTGTACCCGAAATCCTAGCATCGGACGGTTGTGCCGGGGCGTAACGGTAGGCTGGTCCGGTGCCTATATCTAACGAACGCATCGTCTGGATCGACTGCGAAATGACCGGCCTGGACATCAAGACCGACGCCCTGATCGAGGTCGCTGCCCTGGTGACGGACTCCGAGCTGAACATCCTCGGCGACGGGGTGGATGTGGTGATCAAGCCCGAGGACGCCGCCCTGGCCCAGATGAACGACTTCGTCCGGGACATGCACACCCGGTCCGGCCTCCTCAAGGAACTCCCGCACGGAAAGACCATGGCCGAAGCCGAGGCCGCGGTGATGGAGTACATCGAAAAGTGGGTACCGGACCCGCGCAAGGCACCGCTGGGCGGCAACTCCGTGGGGACCGACCGCGTGTTCCTCTCCCGCGACATGCCGGCTGTTGTGGAGCACCTGCACTACCGTGTGATCGATGTGAGCACCATCAAGGAACTGTCCCGGCGCTGGTTTGCGCGGGCATACTTCCAGTCTCCGGCCAAGAAGGGCGGTCACCGCGCCCTGGGCGACATCCAGGACTCCATTGATGAACTCCGCTACTACCGCGAGGCGGTTTTTGTCCCCGCCCCGGGACCGGACAGCGTCACGGCCCGGGACATCGCCAAGCGCATCACCGGCGGGACGGCCGATCCGGAACAGTAATCTCCGCCACGTTTTAGGGAAATTTTGGCGAAAAGCCTAAAAGTGGCGCAAGCAGCCTCCAAGAGCAGGTAAGCTATTTGAGTTGCCTTTCCAGAGGACCGGATCACCCGGGAATCTTCGAGGCACGTGGTGGGCTTAGCTCAGTTGGCAGAGCGCCTGGTTGTGGTCCAGGAGGTCGCGGGTTCAACCCCCGTAGCTCACCCTTGTAGGACGGCACCATCAGCCGTTTGTTAGGAGGCCGCATCGGATATCCGGTGCGGCCTCCATTTTTTTGCACAAAAGCCGGCGTCACGCCGCACGCACGAAGGGCCGCCTGACATGACAGTTCTGCCGATCACCATCTGGGGCGAACCGGTGCTGCACCGCCGCGCCGCCGAGGTGGAGGTGTTCGACGACGAACTACGCACCCTGATCGCGGATATGTTTGAAACCAATGACGCCGCTAATGGCGTTGGCCTGGCGGCTCCCCAGGTAGGGGTGGGCAAGCGCATCTTCGTCTACAAATACGCCAACGACGACGGCGCCCCGCCCGTCGGTGTCCTGGTAAACCCTGTCCTGACGCTGTCCAAGGTCTCCGGCGCCCTGCCGGACCCTGATGAAGAGGAAGAAGGCTGCCTCTCGTTCCCCGGCGGCCAGTACCCGCTCAAACGCGCGGAGTGGGCCCGGGTGCAGGGCTTTGACGGCAACGGAAAGCCCGTTGAATTCGAAGCGACCGGATGGTTTGCCCGGGTGATCCAGCACGAGTACGACCACCTGGACGGTAAGCTTTACGTCAACCGTCTGCTGGACCGCTACGCCAGGAAAGCAATGAAACAGGCCAAAAAGAGCGGGTGGGGAGTTCCGGGGCTTACCTGGATGCCGGGTGTGGATCCGGACCCGTTCGGCCATTAACCTGCCATGATGGTGGCCTGGTCCGGGCAGGAGTCAAGGACCCGCTTCATCGCATCCTTTTCCGGCTGCGTGACCCATAGCGAGTAAGAGGCTTTGACCGAGATCTGCCGGGCAACATAGTGGCAGCGGAAGTTCTTGTTCTTGGGCAGCCAGGTAGCGGCGTCCCCCGCGCTCTTCTGCTGGTTGGCGGGACCGTCCGCGGCTATCAGGTTCAGGGGGTCATTGGCGAAGCTTTGGCGTTGTTTGGACGTCAGCCCCTGGGCGCCCTTCTGCCACGCGTCACCGAGGGCAACCACGTGGTCGATCTGGATTTCCTTGCTGCTTTCAGATCCGCGGCGGAACTCCACCGCCTGCCCGATGTAGGGCTCGTGGATGGCGCCGGAAGCTACACGGCATGTGGAGCCTTCCGTGAATACCACGGCAGTGAGGTCGCGGCGCAGGATGTCGTTGCGGGTATCGCAGCCATTCCGGTCCACGTCCAGCCAGGCCTGCCCGAAGGCCTCCCGCTGGTAATTGTCCTTCGGTGCACGCCCCTTGACGGCAAGCCCCTCAAGGGCAGCCAGCGCACTCCCCTGCGGTACAGGCTTGACCGGCACCACCGGCTTCATGAAGGTCCCGTCAAAGACGGGCACCTCCGAGGGTCCGGCGACGGCCGGTTCGGCAGCTGCGAACTGTCCTGCAGTGAAAAACCAAACGCCCGACGCCACCAGGGACACGGCCAGCAGCACCAGTACTGCCCACGCCTGCCTGGAGCGCCGGCGGGCACGGCGGTACGCACCCCAACTCACAGTCATGGGCTACCGGCCCTTCGGGAAAGATCATGCACCAGAAGAGCCTAGGTCACCCCACTGACATCCGGACGGATATCCACAGTGGGGAGGAACAGTGGGACGGGTCTACTGCTCCCGGGCTACCCGCCGGAGATCTTCCTCGGCAAGCTTGAGGAGGGATTCCAGTTGGCGTACCCTGTCCTCGCCGACGTCCCCGGCGCTCCTCGCAGCACGTGCCTGCTCCAGGAGCCGCACGGCTTCCTTGTGGTTGGCTTTTGCGACGTCAAGGGCGTGTTCGAGGGTGGTCTCATGCTGCAGGGTTGAGTCATTTTCCATGCCACCAGTGTGGTCCCGATTCCCGGCTGATTCCAGCGAATCAGCCGGGAATATCCAGGCAGCCTGGCAGGCGCGCCGGATCAGACGGCGATTGCGGCCAGGGCAGCGGCAGACTCTTTGGCAGGGAATGAGGGCGGGTTGACCCCGGCCATCTCCTCCATGACCCGGACCACCTGGCAGCTGTAGCCGAACTCGTTGTCATACCAGACGTAGAGAATGACGTTCTTGTCGTTCGAGATCGTGGCGAGGCCGTCCACGATGCCGGCACGGCGTGAGCCGACGAAGTCAGTTGAGACAACCTCGGGCGAATCGATGTAATCGATCTGCTTGCGCAGGTCCGAATGCAGGGACATCTGGCGCAGGTAGTCGTTCACCTCGTCCTTGGTGGTGCCGTTTTCCAGGCTGAGGTTCAGGATGGCCAGCGAGACGTCCGGGGTGGGGACGCGGATTGAGCTGCCCGAAAGCTTGCCCTGGAGTTCGGGCAGTGCCTTCGCTACGGCAGTGGCCGCTCCTGTTTCGGTGATGACCATGTTCAGTGCCGCGGAGCGGCCGCGGCGGTCGCCCTTGTGGAAGTTGTCGATCAGGTTCTGGTCGTTCGTAAAGGAGTGGACCGTCTCAACGTGACCGTGGATCACACCGAATTTGTCGTTGATGGCCTTCAGGACCGGGGTGATGGCGTTGGTGGTGCAGGAGGCAGCGGAGACGATCTGGTCCGTATCCTCGATGCTGCCGTGGTTGATGCCGTGCACAATGTTCTTCAGCGCGCCCTTGCCCGGCGCCGTGAGGAGAACGCGGGCAACACCCTTGCTCTGCAGGTGCTGGGACAGGCCCTCGGCGTCGCGCCAGCGGCCGGTGTTGTCCACCACCAGTGCGTTGTGGATGCCGTAGGCGGTGTAGTCGATCGTTGCGGGGTTGTCCGAGTAGATGACCTGCACCTGGACACCGTTGGCGGTGATCGTGTTGGCTTCTTCGTCAACGCGGATGGTGCCTTCGAAGGAGCCATGGACGGAGTCGCGGCGCAGCAGGCTGGCGCGCTTGGTGAGGTCCTTGTCCGAGCCGCGGCGCACCACGATGGCGCGCAGGCGCAGGCCGTGGCCGCCGCCTGCCTTTTCGATCAGGAGGCGGGCCAGCAGGCGGCCGATCCGGCCAAAGCCGTAGAGGACGACGTCGGTGCTGGTGCGGTCGTCGGCGCCGCGCCGGCCAACAACCTCGGCCAGTTCGGCACGGAGGAATTCCTCAAGGGTGGCGCCGTTGGCTTCGGCCTTGAACTTCTGGTTGAGGCGGGCAATGTCGATCGCAGCAGCGCCGAGTTCCAGGCCGGCCAGGGTGTTCAACAGCGGCGCGGTTTCTTCCAGGAGCAGCTCGTCCTTGCTCATGCGGCGGGCGAAACGGTGCGCCTTCAGGATGTTCATGGTGGACTTGTTGATCAGGCTGCGGCCGTGAATGCTGGTCACCACGTTGTTTTCACGGTACAGCCGGCCGATCACCGGAATCATGGCCTCGGCGAGAGCCTCCCGGCCCATCCACGTATCAAGACAAGAATCTGATGTCTGGCTCACAGAACTACCTTCCTCGGGTCAGCCGCAATACGTCCTCGTATGCGGTTGTCGGCCGCCGGAGGTGCTCCGGGGCGCAAGCGTCATCGGGGATTCGGTCCACCCCGGACGCCGTGGAGAAGCGCAAAGAAAAACCACCGGGTGCGAACGCAGCTCCGGTGGCAGAACTTCTACGTTCAGTCTCCATTCTAGGCTGGCGGCGACCCTTGGAACGCCCCTGCCGGAGTGAAGTCACTCACACACGGCGGGCCCTTAAACGGCGGTCGGGTGTGATGGATGGGTTGACCGATACGCCGGGTTCTGTGCTCCCGTGCCGTTACCAGCGCGGGAGTAGCGGCCATCCATCTACGGACGCCGTTGCCGACGCCCTCCAGCGGCCTACCCGGACACTCGGGCGGGCAGCCCTCAAACGTGTCCTGTCTGGCCTTGCTCCGGGTGGGGTTTACCTAGCCTTCCCGGTCACCCGGGAAGCTGGTGGTCTCTTACACCACCGTTTCACCCTTACCTGCGTCGTGCCGCTTTCAAACCGGCGCGAAGCAGGCGGTCTGTTCTCTGTGGCACTGGCCTGCGGGTTACCCCGAGTGGGCGTTACCCACCACCCTGCCCTGCGGAGCCCGGACGTTCCTCGAGCCACTTGCGTGACGCGCGGCCGCCTGGTCAACCCATCCGCCGTCCAGTCTACCGTCGGAAGGGGGCGCCACCGGCGCCGGTAGGATCGTACGGTGCTGATTCTGCTTCCCCCCTCCGAAGGCAAGACCCCCGCGGTCCGCGGATCCGCCGTCGACTGGCCTTCCCTGAGCTTTCCGGTACTCAACACGTACCGCGCCAAGGTCCTCGAGTCCCTGGGAACGGTGAGCGCCCACGAGGATGCCCTCGCACTGCTGGGCGTCGGCGCATCACTGAAGGACGACGTCGAACGCAATACCCGGCTGCATGCGGAACCGGCGGCTCCTGCCCACCAGATCTATTCAGGCGTTTTGTATGACGCCCTCGGCTACAAAACACTGACGCCGGGACAGCGCCGGAAGGCGGATGAGGCAATATTGGTGATTTCCGCACTCTGGGGCGCCATCCGCTTCGGGGACAGTGTCCCGGCCTACCGGTTGTCGATGGGAACGGCATTGCCCGACGTCGGCCGCCTCGCCTCGTTCTGGAAGCCGCAGCTTTCGGAGGCCCTCGCCGAGGCATCGACCGGACACCTGCTGGTGGACTGCCGCTCCAGCTCCTATTCGGCAGCCTGGGCGCCGCCGCCGGAGCAGACGGTGGCCGTCAACGTTTTCAGCGAGATGGACGGCGTGCGCAAGGTGGTCAGCCATTTTGCCAAGCACACCCGCGGAGAACTGGCGCGGCACCTGCTGGTCCGCCGCGGAAAAGCCCCGCAGACGCCGTCGCAACTGCTGAAGGCCGCCGGCGAAAAGTGGGAGGCTGAACTGGTGGACGGTTCAGCGCGGAAACCGCACGCCCTGAACATCATCCTGCGCGGCCAGGGACCGAGGTCACTCCTGTAGGCTCAGCTGCCTTGCGTGGAAGTCGAAGTGGAGTGTCGGGTAGGCATAAACGTCGTTGACCGTCATCCGGGAAGCGAAAAAGGGATCCCAACGGTCCGGAAACGGCATCGACCGGGCCAGTGACACCGGCGTCTCACGGTCGAGCCGCCGGGCCAGGGACGCGATGGTTATATCCATTTTCCGGCCCATCCGCCGGCGGTTATAGAACGTCGAGGCGGCCCGGGAGCCCCAGTAATTTACGACGTTGAACGGCCCCGTCACGGCGTTCAAAGCCGCGGCGAACCCTTTACCGAACGGCCGGGGCAACCTGCTGATGAGGTGGACGAGGGGCAGGAGTGCGCGGACCACCATGTATCCGAACACCATGTGAAACAGCAGTTCCTCATTGGTCCACTTCGTGCCGTTGCTCCTGCGGCGAAGGTCCTCTGCTGTGGCTTTTTCCAGCCAGGCCTGAAGTTCCCGGCGGGTCCGGCCGTACTCCGCCAGGAGCTGTTCCTTCGTGGGCGTCAGTTCCACTCGGCGGAGCGCACCAGGATGGCGCCCGAGTCCGGGCAGAACACGATGTCATCCTCGGCTGCGGCTTTGATCTCGGCGAGGTCGCCGGGGCTCAGCTTCATCCCGGACGCTTCAGAGGTTCCGTGGAACAGCCGGGCGGCGCCCACTCCCCGTTTGGCCAGGGTCTTGTCGTATACAGCGAGCATCCCGGCGTCCAGTCCGGTGGCGAATTCGGCCCGCTTGCCGCGAACCACAGTGGCTTCCGCTTCAACTTCGGCCAGGGCCTCGTCGAGCTCGGCGCGGATTCCGGCGAAGGAGCCCTGGATCCTGTCCACGATCTCCTGCTGTGCTGCTTGCCTTGCGCGAAGCGAATCAAGCCGGTCCATCACTTCCAGCTCCACGTCCTCAAGGTCCGAGCGGCGCTTGTTGAGCGAGACGAGGTCCTTTTGCAGGGCCACCAGGTCCTTGGACAGCCCGGTTCCACTGTTGAGGCGCGCTTCGTCGCGCGCGATCCTGGAGGCGACCTGTTCGACGTCGGCCTCTGACCGCTTGAGTTCTGTTTCGGCGTCGTGGACGGCCATTTTGGCTGCCCCGAGTTCGCCGTTCGCCACGGACAGGGCGGACTGGAGGTCCTCGATCCGCGGATCGGATTCAAGGGCCCGGCGGCGGTTTGAGAGGGACTTGAGCTTCGCGTCCAGCCCCTGCAGTTCGAGCAACTTCAACTGTTCCGCCGGTGCTGCCTTAGCCAACTGATACCTCCGCTTGATCCCTGCCGGCCGGAGCCGGGCACCCTGCAGGCGCTCTATAGACTCTAGCGCCTGGCCTGCTCCCCTGCCTCGCCTTGGCCTAGCCCGGAGTCAGAATGAAGTCCCACGGATCACTGTTGGTGCTGCTCACCTGAATCTCCACATCGTGCCCCTGATCGGCGAGCACGTTACCCAACGCCGACGCCGCGGCAGGCAACCACAGCCATTCGCTGGCGAAGTGCGAGACGTCAATAAGGTACGGGCGGCCGTTCACCGCAGCTTCGCGCGCCTCCGAGGCGGGATGGTGACGGAGGTCGGCGGTCACGTAGACGTCCGCATTGCTGGCCCGGACCTCGTTGAACAGGGAGTCGCCCGCGCCACCGCAGACCGCAATCCGGCGTACCAGCCCGTCTTTGTCCCCGGAGACCCGCACTCCCCCGGCCACCGACGGCAGGATGCCGAATACCCTCGCCGCGAAATCCCCCAGGCTCATCACCTCCGGCAGGTCACCGACACGCCCGATGCCCTCCTCGGGCAGTCCGTTGGCGGCAACCGTCAGCGGGACAACGCCTTCCAGGCCCAAAGCGTCGGCCAGGACATCCGAAACGCCCCCGACGGCGGAATCACCGTTGGTGTGCACCGTCAGCAATGCGGTCCCGGACTCGATGAGCCGGTGGATGGCCTGCCCCTTCGCGGTGGTGGCGGCCACGGAGGTGACGCCTTTCAGGAGCAGCGGGTGGTGGGTGATCAGCAGCTCGGCGCCCCATTCCACGGCTTCGTCAATCACCTCGAGTGTGGGATCAACGGCGAACATCACGCGCGTGACCGGCGCCGATGGGCGGCCCGCCACGAGTCCCACTTCGTCCCAGTTTTCAGCCAGGGACTCCGGCCAGAGTTCTTCCACGGCCAGCAGGAGCTGTCCCAAGGTGGGCGGTGCCGGCTGCTGCGCTGGCGCCTCGTCCCCGGACGCGGCGTCGTCGGCGAGCTTGTCCGCATCTTTGAGGCCGGTGTCTACAGGTTCCATAGACTCAGTTTTACCCCATCCGGCGTTCCCGCCTGCATGTGGGACGGTCCCATCGGTATCGGGAACACTCCCGTAAAGTGGGCCCGGGAATCATCCGGGACGCTCAACCATTGAAGAGGTCATGAAAACTTTTGTTCTTGGCGGAGGCTGCTTCTGGTGCCTTGACGCCGTGTACCAGAAAACCAAAGGTGTGAGCTCGGTGGTTTCGGGCTACACCGGCGGCCACGATCCCAACCCCGATTACTACTCGGTCTGCAGCGGAACCACCGGCCACGCCGAAGTTGTAGCCGTCACGTTCGATGAGGATGTCATTCCCGCCGAAGTCATCCTGGACATGTTCTTCGCCCTCCACGATCCCACCACGCTGAACCGGCAGGGCTACGACGTCGGCACCCAGTACCGGTCTTCCATGTTCTATGAGGCCACTGAGGAGAAGATCCTCTTCGAGGAAGCCATCGAGCGGAACCAGGCTTTGTGGGCACACCCGATCGTGACCGAGGTCAGCCGGCTGCCGCGGTTCCATGTGGCGGAGGATTTCCATCAGGACTATTACGCCAAGTACCCGGAGCAGGGCTACTGCCAGGTGATCATCAACCCGAAACTCGCCAAGGCCAGGAAATATTACTCTGCATGGCTTAATGCTTAGCAGCCGCCGCACCCCCCTCGTTAGGCTGACCTCAGTATTCACACTTGAGAGATAGGCATATCTACATGGCACGGATCTATGACGATGTTACGCAGCTGGTCGGCGGCACCCCGCTGGTCCGTCTGAACCGACTGAGCGAAGGCCTGGACGCTACCGTCGCCGTCAAGCTTGAGTTCTACAACCCGGCCAACAGCGTCAAGGACCGCATCGGCGTGGCCATCGTCGACGCCGCCGAAAAGTCCGGCGCCCTCAAGCCGGGCGGCACCATTGTTGAGGGCACCTCCGGCAACACCGGCATCGCCCTGGCCATGGTGGGCGCTGCCCGCGGGTACAAGGTCATCCTGACCATGCCGGAGACCATGTCCACCGAACGCCGCGTGATGCTCCGGGCCTTTGGCGCGGAAATCGTCCTGACGCCGGGCTCCGAGGGAATGCGCGGCGCCGTGGAGAAGGCCCAGGAAATCGTGGCCAACACGGAGAACTCCATCTGGGCCCAGCAGTTCGCCAACGAGGCCAACCCCGAGATCCACCGCACCACCACGGCCGAGGAAATCTGGTCCGATACCGACGGCAAGGTGGACATCTTCGTCGCGGGCATCGGCACCGGCGGCACCGTTACCGGCGTCGGCCAGGTCCTGAAGGAACGCAAGCCGGAAGTCCAGATCGTCGCCATCGAACCGAAGGATTCCGCCATCCTGAACGGCGGCGCTCCCGGACCGCACAAGATCCAGGGCATCGGCGCCAACTTCATCCCGGAAATCCTGGACACCAACGTCTACGACGAAGTCCTGGACGCAACCCTGGAGGACTCCGTACGGGTCGCGCGCGAGCTCGGCGTCAAGGAAGGCATCCTGGGCGGCATCTCCTCAGGCGCCATCGTCTGGGGCGCCCTGGAACTGGCCAAGCGGCCGGAGAACGCCGGTAAGCTGATCGTCGCCATCGTCTGTGACTTCGGAGAGCGTTACATCTCCACCGTGCTCTATGACGATATCCGCGGCTGATTCAACAGCTGTCGGCCCCATTTCCTGTAGAAAGAACTTTGTGGGCTTTTTCGCAAGACTAAAAGAAGACCTCGACGCCGCCCGGTCGCACGACCCGGCGGCCCGGGGTTCTTTTGAGAACTTTTTCGCATATTCAGGGCTTCATGCCATCTGGATCCACCGCCTGACGCACAAAATGTGGCGGAATCCAGGGCTTCGCTTCCCGGCACGGCTGGTGTCCCAGTTGGGCCGCTTCCTGACGGGAATCGAAATACACCCCGGAGCCACCATTGGCCGCCGCTTCTTCATCGACCACGGCATGGGTGTGGTGATCGGCGAGACCGCCGAGATCGGCGAAGACGTCATGATCTATCACGGCGTAACGCTCGGCGGCCGGTCGCTGGCCAAGGTCAAGCGCCATCCCACCATTGAGGACCGGGTGACCATCGGTGCCGGTGCGAAGATCCTGGGGCCCATCACCATCGGCCGGGACAGCGCCGTGGGCGCCAACGCCGTAGTGGTCAAGGACGCTCCGCCGGAGTCGATCGTGACCGGCGTGCCCGCCAAATGGCGTCACCGGGACGCGCAGCGCGAAACAAAGCCGGCAGTGGATCCCGCCGAATACGACATCGAGTACCGGATCTGAGGATTCACCGAGCGGTCGAACCTCGGTTTAGTCTGCGATGCGCTTGAGTACCAGGGTCACTGCCGCGTCATAAAGGCGGTCCGGCAGCAGCCTTCTGAGAGCGAGGATGGCTGCCGCTCCCCTGCCCACCGGATAGCGGGTCCTGGGGCGCGCTGAAGTGGCTGCATGCAGCACGGCTTCCGCGATGATCTCCGGCCGGGTTGACGATTCAGGCTTGTTGGTGGTGGCCAGGACGGCCGCCATGTGCCTGGCTTGGTCCGCGTACGGGCCTTCGCCGCTGCTGGCCAGCAGGCCGTCCGCGGAAATGCGGCCCCATTCGCTGAGCGTACTGGCCGGTTCAATGATGCAGACCTCGATTCCATGCGGCTTGAGCTCCAGCCGGAGCGAATCGCTCATGCCCTCGACGGCGAATTTGGTGGCGTGGTACCACGCGCCCAGCGGCTCGTAGAACTTGCCGCCGATGGAGGATACATTGATGATCCTGCCCCGGCCCGCCGCCCGCATGGCCGGCAACACCAGTTGCGTCATCCGGGCCAGCCCAAAGACGTTGACATCGAACTGGCGCCTGCCCTCGGCCAGGTCCACCTGTTCCAGGGCCCCGTACGACCCATAGCCGGCGTTGTTGACCAGGACATCGATCCGCCCGCGTTCCTCCAGAACCCGTCCGACGGCGGCACGCATCGATTCGTCGTCGGTCACGTCCAGCGCCAGGACATGGATGCCCATGGCCTTAAGGGGCTCCATCCGGTCCACCCGGCGGGCGCCGGCATAGACCGTAAAGCCCTGGCCGCTGAGCTTCCTGGCCGCCTCGTAGCCGATGCCGGTGGAAGCTCCCGTAACTAACGCTACTGGCTGGGACATGTGGACTCCCTTGGTGGACGGACACCTATGGTGGCGCCGAACGCCAACGGCCGGCACCTCCCAGAGTATCCGGGAAGTTCCGGCCGCAGGTTTCGCAGCGTGATGCAGTTTTGTGGTGGGTGGCGCCTAGTGGGTATCCACGGCTTCGATTTCGGACTTGTCATCGCCCCAGAGGGTGTGGAACGTGCCCTCGGCATCGACACGGCCGTAGGTGTGGGCACCAAAGAGGTCGCGCTGGCCCTGGATCACTGCGGCCGGCAGGCGCTTGCGGCGCAGGCCGTCGTAGTAGGCCAGCGAAGAGGAGAACACGGGCACGGGAATACCCAGCTGGACAGCGGTGGAAACCACACGGCGCCAGGCAGGCAGAACATCGGCGATCGCTTTGGTGAAGGCCGGGGCAAACAGCAGGTTGGCAGGCTTGTCCTCCGCCGCGTAAGCCTTGGTGATGTCCTTCAGGAGCTCGGCACGGATGATGCAGCCGCCGCGCCAGAGGGAGGCGATCTCGTCCAGCTTCAGATCCCAGCCGTATTCCGTGGCCGCAGAGGTCAGCATGTCCAGTCCCTGGGCGTAAGAGACCAGCTTGGAGGCGTACAGCGCCTGGCGGACGTCTTCGACGAACGTTTCCGGAACCTCGACGGCGACTTCCTCACCGGCAAGCAGTTCCTGGCCGAGCTTGCGCTGTTCTGCCTGCGAGGACAGGGCGCGGGCGAAGACGGACTCCGCGATGCCGGAGACCGGCGAACCCAGTTCCAGGGCGGAGATGACCGTCCAGCGGCCGGTGCCCTTCTGGCCTGCGGCGTCCACCACGACGTCGACGAACGGCTTGCCCGTCTTGGCGTCCACATGGCCGAGCACCTGGGCGGAGATTTCGATGAGGAAGGAGGCGAGATCGCCCTTGTTCCACTCTTCGAAGATCTTGGCCTGGTCTGCCGGCTCAATGCCCGCCCCGGAGCGCAGGAGGTCAAACGCTTCGCCGATGACCTGCATGTCGGCGTATTCGATGCCGTTGTGGACCATCTTGACGAAGTGTCCGGCGCCGTCGGTGCCGATCCAGGCACAGCAGGGCTGGCCGTCTACGTGCGCGGCGATCTTCTCCAGCAGCGGGCCGAGGGCTTCATAGGATTCCTTGGACCCGCCGGGCATAATGGACGGGCCGTTGAGGGCGCCTTCCTCACCGCCGGAGACTCCGATGCCGACGAAGTGCAGATCCTTCTTGGCCAGGGCTGCTTCGCGGCGGCGGGTGTCCTCGTAGTGGGAGTTTCCGGCGTCGATGATGATGTCGCCGGCTTCCAGCAGCGGTTCCAGCTGCTCGATGACCGAGTCCACGGGCTTGCCGGCCTTGACCATGATCAGGACACGGCGCGGCTTCTCCAGCGAGTCCACCAGTTCCTGCAGGGTTTCGGTGCGGACGAAGTCGCCGTCCGTGCCGTGCTTTTCGAGAAGTGCATCAGTCTTTTCCACCGACCTGTTGTGCAGGGCGACCGTAAAACCGTTACGGGCAAGGTTGCGGGCAAGGTTGGCGCCCATTACTGCTAGGCCGGTGACACCGATGTGTGCAGACATCAAAAACTCCAATTCATTGTGTGCAATGGATGTGCAGGTGACTCCGCATTCATGGCGAAGCAGGCTGGCACGAACCACAGGGTCCGAATAAAGCATATATATTCAATCGGCTTCGGGAAAGCGGGGCCCACTCTATGAAACGCGGCCAGCCGTTTCCCAGTCTAGGCTTGACACCATGTCGACCAGCCTGCATCACCGTGCCATTGAAAATCTTGGCACCCGGATCATTACGGGCGACCTGCCCACCGGTCACGTCATGCTGGCCGAGCACCTCGAAGAAGAGCTGCGGGTTTCCCGTTCCGTGGTACGCGAAGCCGTGCGCGTTCTCCAGTCGCTGGGCCTGGTGGAAACCATCAAGCGGGTGGGCATCCGGGTGCTGCCGCCGAGCCGGTGGAACCCCTTTGATCCCCAGGTCATCCGCTGGAGGCTGTCCAGCGAAGGCCGCGGCGCACAGTTGCGGTCACTGGCGGAACTCCGCTCCGCCGTCGAGCCCGCAGCCGCGGAACTGGCCGCCAGGAATGCCCCCGCGCCACTGCGCCGGGAATTGGTGGATATCGCCCACGCCCTGCGCGACGCAGGGCACGACGGCGACGTGCCGCGGTTCCTTGACCTGGACATAGCGTTCCACTCGGTCCTGTTGTCAGGGTCCGGCAACGAGATGTTCGCCAACCTGATGGGGCAGGTGGCGGAAACCCTGACCGGACGCACGGTCCATGGCCTGATGCCGGACCACCCGCACGAGGGCGCGCTGCAGTGGCACGTTGACCTCGCCGAAGCAGTGGCCGCGGGCGACGCCCCTGCTGCGAGGGAGGCCTCCGAGCGGATCATGCGGCGCACGATGACGCGGATGTCCGGTACCTGGACGGATCAGCCGCGGGTCTTCATCCCCGTCCGCAGGAACTAAGCACCGGAAACGGCCGGCCGGAAATCAAGCAGGACTTTGCCGGATTCGGCGGAGTTGCGGGCGACGGCGAAGGCTTCGAGTGCTTGTTCCGCGGGGTATTCGTGGGTGATGACCGGTGCTATGTGCAACGAACCGTCGGTGAGGGCGGTGATGACGTCGTCGATTTCGTCGTTGAAGCGGAAGGAGCCTTTCAGGTCCAGTTCGCGGGTGATGGCCAGGGAGATCAGGACCGGTTGGGGTCCGCTGGGCAGCAGACCGACCATGATCACGGTCCCGCCGCGGGCGGCGCCCTGGATGGCGGAGGCCAGGCCGTGGTGGTTGCCGGAGGATTCAATCACGACGTCGGCCTGCACGGCCGCGATCGCCGCCTCATCCCCGGCGGTGATCACCGCGTCAGCCCCGACGGCCGTGGCGATCTCCAGCGGCCGCGGGTGCATGTCGACGGCGGTGATATGGGCCGCGCCGGCTCGTTTGAGGACCGCGACGGCCAGGGCACCGATCGGGCCGGAGCCGATCACCAGCACGGTTTTGCCTTTCACGTCCCCGGCCCGGGACACGGCGTGCCAGGCAACCGCGGCGGGTTCGATCAACACTGCGGTCCGCAGGTCCAGGCCCGCGGGCAGGGCCCGGAGCATCCGGGCCGGCAGGTTCACGTACCGGGCGAACGCCCCGTCGGTATGCGGGTAGCGGGCCGCGCTGCCCAGGTAGGTGCAGCCCGGGGAGAGGTTGGGCCGGTCCGCCGGATACCGCACGCCCGCCGCGGCGCCGGTGCCCGGACCGGGGGTGGCCGGGTGGACCGCCACCGGCGTGCCCGCGGCCGGGCCGGTCCCGTCCGCGGCGGCCCGGACCACGGTCCCGGAAATCTCATGCCCGAGCACCAGCGGCGCCTTCAGGACCGATTCCCCCGCCGCACCATGGAGCCAGTAATGCAGGTCCGAACCGCAGATCCCGCCGTACCGGACCTCCACCACGGCCTGGTCCGGGGCCGGAGTAGCGAGGGTCAGCTCATCGATCCGGAGGTCGTTGGCAGCATGGGCCACCACCGCCGGACCCGATACCGGCAGCACGTCGTCTCCGTTGTCCCGTGTTAGAGCTCCTTCGGTGCGCATCAGACGACCACCGTCATGCCGCCGTCGATGAAAATGGTCTGCCCGTTCACGAAGTCCGAACCGTCCGAGGCCAGCCACACCGCCGGGCCGGCCAGGTCCTGCACGGTCCCCCACCGGTGCGCCGGGGTCCGGCCCAGGATCCAGGAATTGAACTGCTCATCATCCACCAGGTTCTGCGTCATCTCGGTATGGATATACCCCGGCGCGATCCCGTTGATCTGCAAACCGGACCCGGCCCACTCAGCCGTCATCGCCCGGGTCAGGTTCCGCAGCCCGCCCTTCGCCGCAACATACGGGGCGATCGTGGGACGGGCCAGGTCCGTCTGGACCGAACAGATATTGATGATCTTCCCGTGCCCGCGCGGGATCATGTGCCGGGCAGCCTCCCTCCCCACCAGGAACGCGCTGGTCAGGTCAGTGGAGATCACCCGCTCCCAATCCTTAACGTCCAGCTCCAGCATCGGCACCCGGTGCTGGATCCCGGCATTGTTCACCAGGATCTCCAACGGCCCCACATGCTCCTCCACCCACGCAACCCCACGCGCCGCCTCCGCATCGGAAGTGACATCAAACGCGACGCTATGGACCCGGCCGGGCGCAAAATCAGCCGCCAACACCACCTCCGCAGCCTTCAACCGCTCCGCATTGATACCGTTCAACACCACCGTCGCCCCGGCCTCGGCCAACGCCCGCGCCAACGCATTACCAATCCCCCGGCTCGAACCAGTCACCAACGCAACCCGCCCGGACAAATCAAAAAGTGAAGTCATCGTGTCTTTCCTCAGTTGGTCTTGGTGGTGGGTTGGTCACTCAGATTGGAGATGGTTTGCCGGACCGCGGCCAGGTCGAGGTCCCCCAGTCCTTGACGCTTCAGTTCCGCGTAGAGTTCCACGCCGGCTGCCGCCATCGGCACGGTGGCACCGGCTGCCTGCGCGGCTTCAAGGACAAAGGAAAGGTCCTTGTGCATGAACCTGGCAGGTCCCGTGGGGGTGTAGTCCTTCCGGACGAGGCGCGGACCCACGAGGTCCAGGACGCGGCTTCCAGCCAGGCCGCCGGCGAGGACTTCGAACAAAGCCGCCGGATCCATGCCCGAACGCTCGGCGAGCTCGGCCGCCTCCGCGAGCGCCGCCGTCGTGGTTCCCACAAGGAGCTGGTTGCACGCCTTGGCCAGCGACCCTGACCCCAGCGGGCCCATGTGCCTCACCGTGGTTCCCATTGCTCCGAAGAACGCTTCGAGCCGTCCAAAGTCCTCGGCTGCGCCGCCGGCCATGATGGCCAGTGTGCCCTCGGCTGCGCCCTTGGTTCCGCCACTGACGGGCGCGTCCACGACGGCGGCGTGGCCGCGGCTCGCCTCGTGCACCCGCTGTCCGAAGGCCCGGACCGCTTCGGGCGATACGGAACTCATGACCACTACGGCCGTGCCGGCCGCCGGTGGCGTCTCAACCCAGCTCGCCAGCAGGCCGGACGCGGCCTCCTCGATGAACGGAAGATCGGGGAGCATAAAGGCAATGACCGGGAAGTCCCGCAGAGAGGCAACATCTGGTGCTTTGCTGCCACCAGCACCCTGGAGGTCCTCAACCGGCCCGGGTGAACGGTTCCACGCCGAGACATTCCACCCGGCCCGAAGCAGATTCTTCGCCATGGGCAGGCCCATGAGGCCCAGGCCCACAAAGCCCGCTCTTTGTTCATTCATGGTCGCCTCGACTCACATCGTTGTGTGGTTAATGAAGGGAAATCTGTCCAATATCCTAGCCTCTATTCAGTATGATGAACACTATGACGACCGAAACCATTGTCGCGATCGCCGTCCCGCTCGAAGCTGAGCTGGTGGACCGCATCCGCGCCGTAGATCCGTCCGTGACCGTCCTCTATGAGCCAGACCTGCTTCCCCCCGAACGTTTCCCGGCCGACCATTCCGGAGACCCCGGATTCAAGCGCACGCCCGGGCAGGAAGAGCGGTATTGGGCCATGCTCAACCGCGCGGAGGTCCTCTACGGCCTGCCTAACGAAAGCCCCGCAGGCCTGGCCCGCATAGCCCGCGAGAATCCGCGGCTTCAGTGGGTACACGCCATGGCCGCCGGGGCCGGGGGTGCCGTCAAGGCATCCGGCCTGGACCAGGAAACCCTCAGTAAATTCCGCGTCACCACATCCGCCGGCGTCCATGCGCTGCCCCTGGCGGAGTTTGCCGCGCTGGGGATCCTTAACGGCTTCAAGCGGAGTGCCGAGTTGGCCCAGGACCAGGCCGCCAAGGTATGGCCCGAACTGCGGACACCTACCCGGCTGGTCAGCGGCTCCACCCTGGTGGTCACCGGCCTCGGCGAAATCGGCCTGGAGGCGGCCCGCATCGCCCGCGCCCTGGGCATGAAGGTCAGCGGGACAAAGCGGACAGTGGAGCCGATCGAGGGAATCGAAGAGGTTTCGGACAATGACGGCCTCGCCGGGCTCCTCGCCACCGCTGATGCCGTGGTGAACACCCTGCCCGGTACGCCCTATACGGAGAAGCTGTTCAGCCGGGAAGTCTTTGCGGCAATGAAACCCTGGACCGTATTCGTGAACGTCGGCCGGGGCACTGTTGTGGATGAGGACGCCCTGCTCGAGGCCCTTAACAACGGCCAGGTGTCCTACGCGTGCCTCGATGTTTTTGCAGTGGAGCCGCTCCCCCAGGACAGCCCGCTGTGGGCTCATCCCAGGGTTATGGTCTCACCGCATACATCGGCCCTCAGCGCGGCCGAGAACCGCCTGATCTCAGAGCGCTTCTGCAGTAACCTCCGCACGTTCCTCGACGGCGGCGACCTCCCCCACCTGGTGGACCCGGTCCATTTCTACTGACCTGTCGAAACCCGAGAAGGCGGCCTTCCCACTATGGGAAAGCCGCCTTCTTTGCATGCAGGTATTTTAGCTTGCGTCCTCCACCAGGACCAGGTCCCGGCCCACCGTTTCGGGGGTAAAGAAGGTGGTGCCGAACGAGATCAGCGCCAGGACCAGGGAGTAGATGGCCGGGACCAGCCAGGAATGGCCGGTGGCTGCCAGCAGCGCCACGCCGATCATCGGAGCGAACCCGCCGGCCATGACAGCAGAGAGCTCGCGGCTCAGCGCCACACCGGTAAAGCGGTGCTGGGCGCCAAAGAGTTCCGGCAGCAGGGCGCACTGGGGCCCAAGCATGGACTGCACACCCAGGGAGATGCCCACCACCATGACCACCCAAACCAGGGTGACATTGCCCAAAGTGACCAGGTAGAAGGCCGGCAAGGCGATGACGGCCTGGAAGAGAGCGCCGTAGCGGTACACCGGAACCCGGCCGAAGCGGTCGGACAGTGCACCGAAGGTCACCACCATGACTGCAGCAAACCCGGCGGCGATGAGCAGGCCTGTGGGGCCGATGAACTTGTCGCCGGCAAAAACACCGGCGGGCAGGCTGATGAAGGAAACCAGGAGCGCGGAGTAGATGGACGAGTTGCCGTTTTCACCCATGCGGAGGCCGATGCCGATGAGCACGTTCTTCTTGGAGTGCTTCCAGATGTGTCCCACCGGATTCTTGGCCACGGCCTTGTGCTTTTCCAGTTCCTGGAAGACAGGCGTTTCCTTGAGCCGGAGCCGGATGAAGACGGCGATGACAATCAGGATGAAGCTGGCCAGGAACGGAACCCGCCACAGCCAGCCCTGCAGGACTTCCTTATCTGCCAGTGCCATCAGGGCAAAGGTGCCCGCGCCCAGCAGCGTGCCCAGCTGGATTCCGACGAACGGCAGCGCAGCGAAGAAACCGCGGCGGCGGCGCGGGGCCACCTCTGAAATCAGGGTGGTGGCACCTGCCTGTTCGGCGCCGGCACCGAGGCCCTGGAGGATCCGCAACGCCACGAGGAGTACGGCTCCCAGCATGCCGGCCTGCTCAAAGGTGGGCAGGAGTCCGATGGCGAAGCTGGCCATACCCATCAGGCCGATGGTCAGGATCAGGACCATTTTCCGGCCGAACCGGTCGCCGATGTAGCCGAAGACCACTCCGCCGAACGGGCGAGCGGCGAAGCCCACTCCATAAGTGGCGAAGGATGCGATCACTGCGCCGCTTTCGCCCAGCGGCGAGAAGAAGAGCGGGCCGAAGATGAGGGCTGAGGCCAGCCCGTAAATATAGAAGTCGTAGTACTCCAGAGCGGAGCCTACAGAGCTGGCAAGTGTTGCCCTTCGCAGCTGGTCAGGATCGACGACGGCGCCATCCAGGTCTGCCTGCGGTGATTTAGTACGAGTTGTCACAAGAACTCCCTCAAAAACACTCCAGGCCCCCGTTGGCCTGGTGGGATAGCAAGGACACCCGTGGCGTCGATCACTATATTGAACAGAGTACAGCAAGTTGAACACTTGGCAAATGGACCGGAATGATTTTTCCTACCTGGGCTTAAGTCGGTTGCCAGGGCGGCCACCACAGCCTTGATCAGCCCATGGGGTTGCCCAGCGACCTTGCCAGTTCATTCAGTTCCTTGACCATCTGGGAGCCCTGCTCGGCGGAGTAGGTTGCCTTGAGTGCGGTCACGGACAAGCCAAGACTCGGGCCATGCGCGCCGCGGGTTGGTACGGAGACGGCCAGGCACACCACGCCCGTTGTGGACTCCTCATCCTCGAAGGCGTATCCCTGCTCCCTGATGGTCTGCAGTTGGGCCTTGAGCTCAGCGCCGGTTCGCAGTGACTTGGGCGTCAGTACCGGCAGCTGGACGTCATCAGGAAACATGACGTCGATGTCATGATCGTGGAGCCGGGCAATCAGGGCCTTGCCCACGGCGCACAGCGAGACCGGCATCTTGTCCCCGATGTTCGAGGTCAGGCGGACCGCCGGGTGGCCTTCGTAACGGGCGAGGTAGATGACATTGGTGCCATCAAGCATGGCTATGCGGACGGTTTCCCCGGACAGAGTAGGTGCCTGCTCGCAGAAGCGGTAGAACTCCTGGACTTCGTCGAGCCGGCTCAGATATGCCGCGCCCAGTTCCACCAGCTTGCGTCCCAGCGTGAACTCCGCGCCCTGGCGGCTGATCAGCCGGGCTTCTTCGAGAGCCAGCAAAAGGTTGGAGGTGGACGATTTGGGGATCCCCAGCTCGCGGGCAAGGTCACTGAGCGTCAGCCTCCCGGTGGCGGAGGCTGCCAGTGCGTCCATGACTGCGGCAGCGCGCGTGACGGCAGGTGCCGGAGACGTGCTCCCCAGACCCTCAGAGGGACGGGAGGTGCGGGAATCGGCCATGATTCTCCTTTGATCGGCACGCGAGGCGCTCAAGTTACTTGCTTGTTCATTCAGCTGAACAGTAACCATCATAATGGCTTGGAGCAGACCCGGCTCCGTCATCCCGCGCGCCAATCAGGCCAATACACCTCAATAACTCCGTACCGTTTTTTGTTTCCGGAAGTTCACGGTATATTCATCTCAGGCCCTCCACCGCGGCATCCCCCAATAGTCGCGGTGGAGGGTTTTCCAATGCCCAAAAACCCGGGCATTCTAGGCGGCGCCGGCAAGGGATTCCCGTCGCCGCCAGCCCCCTCCCAGTCCGTCACGCTCCAGGATCATTGTGGTCAGGGCGGACTGCGGATTGCGCCCCAGCCTCACCTGGATCTGCATCACCTCGACGTCCACCCGGCCCAGCCCCTTGGGCATTCGGCGCTGTGCTTCCCACCAGCTCACCCGCTCGAACCACCGCACCGCTTCGGCGCCGACAGCCCACTCCCGGCCCTCACACAGCACCGTCACCGGGATGCCTTCCTGCGACATTTGCACCTGCACATAATCCATAGCAGGAACTGTAGGTACCGGCACCGACAATTACGGTGGCGGGCCTTGTCACCACGGCAAGGAGTGGCCGGATACAGGAAAACCCCGTTGTTCCTGGCCTCACGGGCCTGGAACAACGGGGTTTTATTGGTGGGTCCTACCGGGATCGAACCGATGACATCCACGGTGTAAACGTGGCGCTCTACCAGCTGAGCTAAAGACCCAAACAGCCGATTTCCGCGCCGCAGCACGTCAACCAACGAACATAAACTCTACCTGACCAGCAGGAACAAAAGCCAATCGGCGCCATCAGGGCAGCCGGGCGGAGTCAGAGACCGGGCAGTTCGGCGGCGAGCCAGGTCAGTGCCTCGCTGACGCCGGCATGGAGCTTGATGGCGGCGTGCTGGTCGCCACGGGTCTCACCCCTGTTGATGATCACCACCGGCTTCCCGTTCTTTGCAGCATGCCGGACGAACCGCAGCCCGCTCATCACCGTCAGTGACGAGCCGGCCACCAGGAGCGCCGCAGCGGCGTCCACGGCAGCGTAAGCGGCTTCCACACGGTCCTTGGGCACATTCTCCCCGAAGTAGACAAAATCGGGCTTCAACCTTCCGCCGCAGGCAGGGCAGACTGCTACGACAAAGCTGCTGATGAGATCGGCGTCCTCAACTGTCGAGTCCGCATCAGGGGCCATCTCTACCAGGGCCGACGCAGTGGCACGCTCCAGGAATCCGGGATTCAGCTCTTCAAGCATTCCTGCCACGAAGCGTCTGCTGTAGGTCCGTCCGCAGTCCAGGCACACCACCTGGTCATAGCGGCCATGGAGGTCAATGACGTTCAGGCTGCCGGCGTCCTCATGCAGCCTGTCCACGTTCTGGGTGATGAGGCCGGTGAGCAGTCCGCGCTGCTCCAGCTCTGCAGCTGCGCGGTGGCCCGGATTGGGATCCGCCCTCCGAAGGTGGGACCAGCCGATGTGGTTCCGTGCCCAGTAGCGCTGGCGGTTGGCGGCGTCACGCACAAACTCCTGATACGTCATGGGTGACCTTGGCACTGAGTCCGGGCCCCGATAGTCCGGAATTCCCGAATCCGTGCTCAGTCCCGCGCCGGTCAGCAGTGCCAGGGGTTTGCCGGCCAGCAGATCCCGGATCCGCTCCAGGTCTTCCAGATGGCCATCGGACAGCGGCGCAGGGTCAGCTGCGGGCAGGCTGGCAAAGCCCGTCAGGCCGATGCCGCGCCGCTGCTGTTCCATGTCAGGTCAGGCCTGTTCCAGGCCCGCCAGCACCTTGCGGTATTCGGAGAGTTCGCGGGCCTGGCCACGCGGATTCACCACCACATAGCGGATGGTGCCAACGGCGTCGATGATGAAGCTCCCCCGCCGGGCCATCCCGCTCTCCGGGTCGAAGACACCGTACGCCTCGGCGACAGCCCCATGCGGCCAGAAGTCGGCAAGGAGGTCGAAACCGTAGCCTTCCTTCTCGGCGTACGCCCGGAGGCTGAACTTGCTGTCGACAGAGACACCCAGGACAGTGGCCCCAAGGTCCTCGAACACTGAAAGGTTGTCCCTGATCTCGCACAGTTCCCCGGTGCAGATACCGGAGAAGGCGAACGGGTAAAAGACCAGCACCACATTCTGTCCGCGGAACGACGACAGCCTGACCGGCTCACCGAACTGGTTTGCCAACTCGAAATCCGGTGCGGCCTCCCCTACCACCGGCACAGACACACCGGCAGTCGACAGAGTTTGCGTCACTTGTTCTTCCTGCTCACCAACCGGGTGGCGCTCCAGTCTTTGGAGACGCCGGCGGAAGTGGTGAGGTGAAGGCCGGCTGTGGGCGCCGCTTCCTGTATTTCCGCTGGAGAAACGTAGCCGGACCTGCCGGACTTCGGGGTCAGCACCCAGACAACACCGTTTTCACTCAGTGTTGTCAGCGAATCCATGAGCGTATCGACCAGGTCACCATCGCCGTCGCGCCACCAGAAGATGACGGCGTCAACGACGTCGTGGTCGTCCTCGTCCAGGAGTTCGGACCCGGTCAGGTCCTCGATATCATCACGCAAGTCGAAATCGACGTCGTCGTCGTAACCGAACTCCTGAATCAGATCCCCACTTTTGAAACCCAATTTTTCCGCCACATTTACCGAAGTGGCGGCGTCGGCCTCGCTCACGTGTTCCTCCAATGCCTAATACATGCAATACGCATAGTGATTTCCATTACTCCAAGCCAACACCCTTTGAGCCTGCGCTTCAAGCTGACGCCACCGCGATCCGCCATATTCTGCGTCACATCCGGTGCCGCCACCCTGCATGCCCAAGGGTTTCGTCACACAACCAGTATGACCGCGAAATACAACGGCGGTGCCACGGACGCGGCTACGCATCGCGCTGAAGTCACAGCTAGAGTGGCTGTGACAACTATGCCTGCGGGGCGACCGCCCTGGAATTCAGTGCAGACATAGGCGTGCTAGGACCCTGCCCGGCGCACATGACCGGGCTGTTGTAACCGATACGTCGCACACGTCGCGTTTACGCCGGACAGCTACCCTGCCCGGCCTGAGTGCGCCGATGCATGCGCGCAAAGAGAGGTTGGACGTGGCTGCAGGAGAAGATACCTCCCATATCCTCAGCGGGTTGACTAACCAGCTGCCTGATCGTGATCCGGAAGAGACCGCTGAATGGGTTGAGTCCCTGGATGCACTGATCAGGGAACAAGGCACGGAACGTGCCCAATACATCATGCGGAGCCTTCTGCAGCGCGCCGGTGCGCAAAGCGTGGGCGTACCGATGGTGACCACCACGGACTACGTGAACACTATTCCCGTGGACCAGGAAGCGCCGTTCCCCGGCAACGAGGAATACGAGCGCCGGTACCGGGCGTACATGCGCTGGAACGCCGCGATCATGGTGCACCGCGCACAGAAGGCGAACATCGGGGTGGGCGGGCACATCTCCACCTATGCCGGCGCCGCCACCCTGTATGAAGTGGGCTTCAACCACTTCTTCCGCGGCAAGGACCACCCCGGCGGCGGTGACCAGGTCTTCTTCCAGGGCCACGCATCCCCCGGCATGTATGCACGCGCGTTCATGGAAGGCCGCCTTTCCGAGGAGGACCTGGACGGATTCCGCCAGGAGAAGTCCAAGGAGGGCCACGCGCTGTCCTCCTACCCGCACCCGCGGCTGATGCCCGAGTTCTGGGAATTCCCGACCGTATCGATGGGCATCGGTCCCATGAATGCGATCTACCAGGCCCAGTCCAACCGGTACCTGCACAACCGCGGCCTCAAGGACACCTCTGACCAGCAGGTCTGGGCGTTCCTTGGTGACGGCGAAATGGATGAGCCCGAGTCCCGCGGCCTGCTCCAGCTCGCAGCAAACGAGAACCTGGACAACCTGAACTTCGTCATCAACTGCAACCTCCAGCGCCTGGACGGGCCGGTGCGTGGTAACGGCAAGATCATGCAGGAACTTGAAGCGTTCTTCCGCGGCGCCGGCTGGAACGTCATCAAGGTTGTCTGGGGCCGCGAGTGGGATGACCTGCTCACCAAGGACTCCGACGGTTCGCTCGTAAAGATCATGAACGAAACCCCCGACGGCGACTACCAGACCTACAAGGCAGAGTCCGGAGGGTTCGTCCGCGAGCATTTCTTCGGCAAGGACCCCCAGACCAAGGACCTCGTCGCCGACCTGAGCGATGACCAGATCTGGAACCTCAAGCGTGGTGGCCACGATTACCGCAAGGTTTACGCCGCGTACAAGGCAGCCACCGAATTCAAGGGCAAGCCCACGGTGATCCTGGCCAAGACGGTCAAGGGCTACGGACTCGGTCCCCACTTCGAGGGCCGTAACGCCACGCACCAGATGAAGAAGCTCACGCTGGACGACCTGAAGAAGTTCCGCGACCACCTGCGGATTCCCGTCACCGACGAGCAGCTGGAAAAGGACCTGTACCAGCCGCCGTATTACCACCCCGGCAATGACGCGCCTGAAATCAAGTACATGATGGAACGCCGCGCCGAGCTCGGCGGCGCCGTGCCGGAGCGCCGCTCCAAGCACCAGGACATCGCACTGCCTGACGCGAAGACCTACGAAGTCGCCAAGCGCGGCTCCGGCAAGCAGCAGGCTGCCACCACCATGGCGTTCGTCCGGCTCCTCAAGGACCTCATGCGGGACAAGAACTTCGGCAAGCACATCGCGCCGATCATCCCCGATGAAGCCCGCACCTTCGGCATGGACGCGTTCTTCCCGACCGCCAAGATCTACAACCCCAAGGGCCAGAACTACCTGTCCGTGGACCGTGACCTGGTGCTCGCTTACAAGGAGTCCGCGCAGGGTCAGCTGATCCACCCGGGTATCAACGAAGCCGGCGCTGTGGCGGCGTTCACCGCCGCGGGCACCGCGTACGCCACCCACGGCGTGCCGCTGATCCCGGTCTACGTGTTCTACTCCATGTTCGGCTTCCAGCGCACCGGTGACGCCTTCTGGGCAGCCGGTGACCAGATGGCCCGTGGCTTCATCATCGGAGCCACGGCCGGACGGACCACCCTGACCGGCGAGGGGCTCCAGCACGCTGACGGCCACTCACCGCTCCTGGCGTCCACTAACCCGGCCGTGGTCACCTACGACCCCGCCTACGGGTACGAAATGGGCCACATCATCCGGGACGGCATCGAGCGCATGTACGGGCCCGACTCCACGGACCGGAACCTCATGTACTACCTCACGGTCTACAACGAGCCGATCACCCAGCCGGCGGAACCTGAAGAGCTGGATGTTGAAGGCGTACTCAAGGGCATCTACCTGGTGGCCCCGGCGAAGATCGACGGTCCCCGGACCCAGATCCTGGCCTCGGGAGTCTCGGTGCCCTGGGCCATCGGCGCGCAGCAGCTTCTGGCGGACGACTGGGGGGTCTCGGCCGACGTCTGGTCGGTCACGTCCTGGAACGAGCTCCGCCGCGACGGCATGGCCGCCGAGGAAGAAGCCTTCCTCAACCCCGGCCAGCCTGCACGTGTTCCGTTTGTGACCCAGCAGCTTGCCGGAGCCACCGGCCCGGTTGTTGCAGTCTCGGACTACATGAAGGCCGTCCCGGACCAGATCCGTCAGTTTGTGCCGAACGAGTTCGCCTCGCTCGGCGCTGACGGCTTCGGCTTCTCCGACACCCGTGCGGCTGCCCGCCGCTTCTTCAAGAACGACATCCACTCCATCGTGGTGCGGTCCCTGGAGATGCTGGCACGTCGTGGCGAAGTGGATGCCCAGGCCCCGGCCAAGGCAATCGAGAAGTACCGCCTGCACAATGTCAACGCCGGTTCCACCGGCAACGCAGGCGGCGAGTCCTGATCAGACTCCTGTAGGAGCATGACGACGACGGCGGCACTCACTGAGAGGTGAGTGCCGCCGTCGTTGTTAATCGGTGTTGCAGGGCGCACGGCCGGATGCGGCGTCCTGCGGTCCCTGTGACCCAGATCCAAGCCGGTTGTAGCCTTTGCACAAATGGAGCTTGCGTGGCGGGCACCGTATGCTCAGAAGATGCCTGAGCCAACCACCGCACCCGCGAAGCGCAAGCCGTCCTCGCGCAGCATGACGCCGGAGAAAACCGAAACCCTGAAGAAACTCCGGGCGAGTGTAGGCCAGCTGTCCACCACTACGCTGCGCCAGCTGGAAAAATCGCTGCCCTGGTATTCACGCCTCAGCTCCGATGAACGCTCGGCCCTCGGTATGGTGGCGCAGAACGGCATAGCCGCTTTTGTCACCTGGTACGAACGCCCCAGCTCGCCTTCCTGGATTCTCTCCGATGTCTTCGGAACTGCGCCCACGGAACTCACCCGCTCCATCAGCCTGCAAAAGGCCCTCCAGCTCATCCGGATCGTGGTCGAAGTGGTGGAGGACCAGGTGCCGGTCATCGCCCCCGAAGCAGACCAGCCCGCACTGCGGGAGGCGGTGCTGCGGTACTCGCGGGAAGTAGCCTTCGCTGCGGCGGATGTCTATGCGCGGGCAGCCGAATCCCGGGGATCGTGGGATACCCGCCTTGAGGCCCTGATCGTCGACGCCATACTGCGCGGGGAGAACACCGACGCGCTGCGATCGAGAATCGCCGCACTGGGGTGGAAAGCCCAGGAACGGTTCACTGTCATGGTGGGGAATTCGCCGTCAGAGCCCAGTGCCAGCTACGTCAGCGAACTGCGGCGCATGGCGGGCCGCTACGCCGAGGACGCGCTGGTGGGCATCCAGGGCGACCGGCTGATCCTGATTCTGGGCGGCCTTAAGGACAAAGAGACCGCCTACCTGAAGCTCAGTGAAATGTTCGCACCCGGGCCCGTGGTGTACGGCGCGGAAGCGGGTTCATTGCTGGAGGCCAGCGGATCAGCCCAGTCCGCCTTCGCCGGTCTCACCGCGGCACGGGCCTGGCCCTCCGCTCCCCGGCCGGTGGCGGCCGACGACCTGCTGCCCGAACGCGTCATCTCCGGCGACGAAGCGGCCCGCCGGTCGCTGGTCAAGAACATCTACCGTCCCCTCGTGGCTGCCTCCAACGGGCTGGTAGAGACGCTGGGCACCTACCTTGAACTGGGGCACTCCCTCGAGGCAACAGCCCGCGAACTCTTCGTGCATGCCAACACGGTCAGGTACCGGCTCAAGAGAGTCTGTGACGTTACCGGCTGGGATCCGCTCCTCCCCCGGGAGGCATTTGTGCTGCAGGCGGCACTCGTTGTCGGCCGGCTTTCAGCACCGCCAAAAGCGCCCGCCGAGCGTCATCCTGCGCGGAACCAGCTCTGAGTCGTTGTAGACTTCCTACAATCTGACCCCTTGAGCTTGGTGCAGACAAACACCGCTTGATGACACAGTAATTTGGAAAGCTGGATACGTGCTTGCAATAGTCTGCCCTGGACAGGGCTCACAGACCCCCGGTTTTCTGGCCCCTTGGCTGGAACTTCCTTCGGTAGCAGGCCAACTGGCCTCCCTCAGCGAGATCGCAGGCATCGACCTGACAGCGCATGGGACCACCTCGGATGAGGAAACCATCAAGGACACCGCCGTCGCGCAGCCCCTGATCGTGGCCGCGGGCTTGGTCGCCGCGAAGTCACTGTTCGACGTCGAACTGGCCACCTTGCCGGTGATCCTTGCCGGACACTCTGTAGGCGAGATCACCGCCTCCGCCTTGGCCGGAGTGCTCACCGAGCACGAAGCCATGACGTTCGTCCGTGAACGCGCCAACAGCATGGCCGCAGCCGCTGCTGTCACGCCCACCGGTATGAGTGCAGTGGTGGGCGGGGACCCGGCAGAGGTCCTGGCAGCCATCGAGGCCGCAGGCGCCACACCGGCCAACGTCAATGGTGCCGGGCAGACCGTTGCCGCGGGGACCTTCGAACAGCTCAAAGCGCTCTCGGAGAACCCGCCGGCCAAGGCCAGGGTCATCCCGCTGAAGGTGGCCGGAGCCTTTCACACGTCGCATATGTCCCCCGCTGTGACTGCCCTCGAGGCGCTGAAGCCGCAGCTCAAGCCGCACAAGCCGTTGGTCCCGTTGCTGTCCAACTTCGACGGCCAGGAAGTCATTGACGGCGATGCCGCCGTTGAAAGCCTCATTGCGCAGGTCTCCAGGCCTGTCCGTTGGGACCTATGCATGGAAACATTGGTCCAGCGCGGCGTCACCGGAGTCATCGAACTGGCCCCGGCCGGAACGCTGGCAGGGCTTGCCAGGCGCGGCATGCCCGGAGTCAAAACAGTTGCCGTCAAAACCCCGGACGACCTCACGGCCGCGCTGGCACTCTTTGCAGAATTGGAGGGAAACGCATGAGCGTTCCCACGCTGAACCAACGTCCGGTGCATGCCTACAGCCGCATCATTGGACTTGGTGCCTTCCGGCCGGATGTCATCGTCACCAACGAGGACGTCTGCCAGTGGATCGATTCCTCCGATGAATGGATACGACAGCGGACCGGCATCGTCACCCGTCACCGCGCCGCCGCCGATGTCAGCGTCGTTGATATGGCCGAAGGCGCTGCCCGTGAGGCCCTGCAGAAGGCCGGAATCGACGCCTCGCAGTTGGGCGCGGTCATCGTTTCCACCGTCACCCACCCTTACGCCACGCCGTCGGCAGCTGCTGCCCTTGCTGATCGCATTGGGGCCACGCCGGCACCGGCTTTCGACATCTCGGCCGCCTGCGCCGGCTACTGCTACGGGATCGCCCAGGCCGACGCCCTGGTCCGCTCCGGAACAGCCGACTACGTGCTGGTGGTCGGGGCGGAGAAGCTCTCCGACGTCATCGACAACCGGGAACGCACCATCTCCTTCCTGCTGGGCGACGGTGCGGGCGCGGTAGTCATCGGCCCTTCAGACACCCCCGGCATTGGGCCGTCCGTCTGGGGTTCAGACGGCAGCAAATGGGACGCCATCGGCATGACCCGCTCGATGCTGGACGTGCGCGACCTGAGCCTGGCCGCCCGCCAGTCCGACGAATCCGGCGACTTTGCCCTCCTGGAGGAGGCTCAGGAGCTCTACCCCACCCTGCGCCAGGACGGGCAGACCGTCTTCCGCTGGGCAGTCTGGGAGATGGCCAAGATGGCACAACAGGCCCTGGAGGCCGCCGGGGTCAAGGCTGAAGACCTCGCGGCCTTCATCCCGCACCAGGCCAACATGCGGATCATCGACGAGATGGTCAAGAAACTCAAGCTTCCCGAATCCGTCCTGGTGGCCCGCGACATCGCAGAGGCCGGCAACACCTCGGCAGCTTCAATCCCCCTGGCCACCCACCGCCTGCTTCAGGAACACCCCGAGCTCAGCGGCGGCCTCGCACTCCAGATCGGCTTCGGCGCCGGGCTGGTCTTTGGCGCCCAGGTCATCGTCCTTCCTTAGGAACGTCCCACACAGGCCGCACCCGCGGGCTGAACCGTTTCCGGCACCATCCGCCGGCAATAACAAGAAAAGGAGCCATCAATGGCTAGCAACGAAGAGATCCTGGCCGGCTTGGCTGAAATCGTCAACGAAGAAACCGGCCTTGCCCCCGAGGCAGTGGAGCTGGACAAGTCCTTCACCGAGGACCTGGACATCGACTCCATCTCCATGATGACCATCGTGGTCAACGCCGAAGAAAAGTTCGGCGTGCGTATCCCGGACGAAGAGGTCAAAAACCTCAAGACCGTAGGCGACGCCGTCAGCTTCATCGCCGGCGCCCAGGCCTAGCCAAGGCTCCAGCCACTTACGGCTGACTGGACTGCCGGTCCGTGCCCAGGCCGGGCCGGCAGTCCCCCTCATATTTCCTGGCAGCCAACTGAACTGCCCACACGCGGGACCCCGCCGGCGATTACCGGAGATGGCCTGCCCACCGACAGAGAGCAATCCCATGACACGCAAAGTAGTCATTACCGGTCTGGGGGCCACCACGCCCATCGGCGGCGACGTTCCCACCATGTGGAGCAATGCCCTGAAGGGCGTCTCCGGTGCCCGCACGCTGGAAGACGACTGGGTAGCCAAGTACGAACTCCCCGTCCACTTTGCCGCCCGCTGCACCACCCCCGCCCTCTCGGTCCTGAGCCGGGTCGAGGCCAAGCGGATGGATCCGTCCACCCAGTTCGGTGTGATCGCCTCCCGCGAAGCCTGGGCCGATTCAGGCATCACCGAGATCGACCCCGACCGCCTGGCCGTAGCCTTCGCTACCGGCATCGGCGGCGTGTGGACGCTGCTGGATGCGTGGGACACCCTGAAGGAAAAGGGCCCCCGCCGCGTCCTTCCCATGACCGTGCCCATGCTGATGCCCAACGGCGTCGCTGCCGCCGTCAGCCTTGACCTTGGTGCCCGCGCCGGAGCCCACACCCCCGTTTCTGCCTGCGCTTCCGGAACCGAGGCCCTGCACCTGGGCCTGGACCTGATCCGCTCCGGCAAGGCCGACGTTGTCATGTGCGGCGGCGCCGAAGCCGCCATCCACCCGATGCCCCTGGCCGCCTTTGCCTCCATGCAGGCGCTGTCGCGGCGCAACGACGACCCCCAGGGTGCCTCACGGCCCTACGACCTTGGCCGTGACGGCTTCGTCATGGGCGAAGGCGCAGGTGCTCTGGTCCTCGAAGCCGAGGAACACGCCCTGGCCCGTGGCGCCCGCATCTACGGCGAACTTGCAGGCACCTCCGTGACAGCGGACGCTTACCACATCACTGCCCCGGACCCGCAGGGACTTGGCGCCACCCGCGCGCTGAAAGCAGCCATGTTCGATGGCCGGATCCAGGCCGAGGACGTGGTCCACGTCAACGCGCACGCCACGTCCACACCTGTGGGTGACAAGCCCGAGTACACGGCGCTCCGCGCGGCGTTGGGGAACCACATCGACAACGTAGCGGTGTCCGCCACCAAGTCGCAGATGGGTCACCTGCTGGGTGCCTCCGGTGCGGTGGAGGCCGTCCTTACGGTACTGGCTGTCTACGAGCGCAAGGCGCCGGTGACAATCAACCTCGAAAACCAGGACCCTGAAATCCCGCTCGACGTTGTGACCTCTGCCCGCGATCTGCCGTCCGGTGACATCGTGGCACTGAGCAACTCCTTCGGCTTCGGCGGCCACAACGCCGTGATCGCGGTCCGCAGCGTCTAGCCGTCCAGGACCACGCACGAAAAGGAGGCCCCGCCATCTGAACCCGGATGGCGGGGCCTCTTTCGGTCTGTGCACCTTGCTATGGAGTTCCTGGCCCGTGGAGTACCCGCCGGCCCTGGTGGATGGCGCAGGTGGGGCCGGGGGCGCTACGGAGAGTCAGCCTACCTGGTGGAGCCAGCGGACCGGGGCGCCTTCCGCCGCGTGACGGAAGGGCTCGAGTTCCTCGTCCCAGGCCTCACCGAGGGCCAGCGAAAGCTCGTGGTACACGGCTGAGGGATCGCCGGCGCCCGATTCGTAGGCGTAGCGGATCCGGTCCTCCGACACCATGATGTTCCCGTGTACGTCCGTTGTGGCGTGGAAGATCCCCAGCTCGGGGGTGTGCGACCAGCGCCCACCGTCAACGCCCTGGCTCGGTTCTTCGGTGACCTCGTAGCGCAGATGCGCCCAGCCGCGGAGCGAGGACGCCAGCTGCGAGCCGGTGCCGGGGGTCCCGGTCCAGGAAAGCTCGGCCCTGAACATTCCGGGCGCGGCAGGCTGAGGGGTCCACTCAAGATCCGTACGCTTGTCCACGACGGATCCAATGGCCCACTCAACGTGCGGGCACAGTGCGGTAGGGGCTGAGTGAACAAACAGCACACCACGGGTCATTGCAACAGACATTCCATCCTCCATAGCTGTAGGTACGTCTTCCCCAACGACCTCTGCCTGGATGAAACTGCCTTGCCCTGCCCTCCAGCGGCGGTTTTCCTGCCCGGATATTAAACTGTGTCCGGCACCTGCTGTGACACCTGAAGCGGATGAGCTTCAAGCGAAACTTGAAAGTTGCCGGACTTGACTCTTATTGTGCCGTACACCGCGTAATTACGCCAGTGCGATTCCAAGCCGGGAAACGTGAACGGACTATTCGTGCCCGCAATTTTGATCCCGGGCCCTCAGGCCCTGGGATGGGCCTGCTGGTAGCTCCTGCGGAGGCGTTCCACTGAGACGTGGGTGTAGATCTGGGTGGTGGCCAGGCTGCTGTGGCCGAGGATTTCCTGGACTGCGCGAAGATCCGCCCCGCCGTCGAGCAGGTGGGTGGCCGCGGTATGCCTCAGCGCGTGGGGTCCGGTTGCGGAGGTGTCCCCCAAAGCCTCGAAGAGGTCCTTGACCACGGCCCTGACTTGGCGTTGGTCCACGCGGTTGCCTCTGGAACCGAGGAAAAGCGCAGGGCCCGAGTGGTCATTGGCCAGGACCGGGCGGCCCCTGCGGAGCCAGTCGTCAACGGCGAGCGCTGCCGGAACACCATAGGGCACGGTCCGTTCCTTGTTGCCCTTGCCGATCACGCGCAGGGTCCGGCGGTCCGGGTTGAGATCGTCAATGTCCAGTCCTGCCAGCTCCCCTACCCGTACGCCCGTGGCATAGAGAAGTTCGACCATGGCCCGGTTGCGTAACGGAAGCGGCGCTCCGCCCGACGCTGCTTCCTCCAGGCTGTGGAGCAGCCGTTGGAGTTGCCCGGCCTGAAGCACCCCGGGAAGCGACTTCTCCGCTTTGGGGGCCCGTAACCGCAGGGCGGGGTCAGTCACGAGAAGTTCCTCCCGCATGGCCCACGTGGTGAACGACCTGGCAGTCGCGGACCGGCGGGCAAGGGTGGACCGGGAGATTCCGGCCTGGCTCTGCTCCCCCAGCCAACGCCGGAACGTGCCCAGCTCCAGGCCCGGCAGGTCCGTAATGCCTTCGGAGGCGGCGTACGCGAGCAGGCTGCGAAGGTCGGAAAGGTAGGCGCGCAGTGTATGTCCGGACCGGGCACGCTCGGCAGTCAGGTACCTGCCGAAACCGGCAAGTGCCTGCTCGAACGCCCGGGGCAGCTCCTGATTCTCCACTGTCCTACTGTCCCAGAATTCTGGCCCTCACGACGTGCTGGACACAGTGAACTAGCCGGATTTCCTGGCCCGTTTCCATCCGCCCCGTTCTGAGGCCGCAAGCCCCAGAAGCCCCAGCCTGCCCAGCCCTGCCCGGACCGATTCTGCGCTGAGGCCGGCAACAGCGCAGAGTTTATCCACGGACGTTGTGGACCGCAGGGGCAACGCATCAAGAAGAATCAGGTCTTCGAGGGTCAGACCATCGTGGTCCGCAGCACTGCCCGTCTTCTGGTCCGCAAGCCCTTGGCCGCTTGGCGACGCCAGCTCAGCGATCTCGGCCGCGTCCGTCACACAGACCGCACCGCCGTCGCGGAGCAGACGGTGGCAGCCAGCGGAGTTGGCACTGTGCACCGAACCGGGAACAGCACCAACCGCCCGGCCAAGGTTCTCAGCATGATGCGCAGTGTTCAGAGCCCCGGAACGCCACCGCGCCTCCACCACGACCGTCACACCAGCCAGGGCTGCGATCAGCCTGTTCCGTTGCAGGAAGCGGTACCGTGTGGGCGCCGACCCCGGCGGGACTTCGGCGAGTACGGCCCCCTGGTTGCACACTGCCCGCAGGAGATCCTCATTCCCGGACGGGTAGAACCGGTCCACCCCGCCCGCCATGACAGCGATGGTGGGCATTGCCCCGGATGCTCCGGCCAGTGCCGCCCGGTGCGCGTGCGCGTCGATTCCGTAGGCCCCTCCGGAGACAACCGTGAATCCCCTCTGCGCCAGCGAGTAGGCCAGATCTCCAGTCACGGAGGCACCGTAGCTGGTGCTGTCCCGCGACCCCACAAGCGCCACGCACTTGTCTACGCCCGGCAGTTCCTGTTCGAGGCCGCGCCACCAGAGACAGATGGGCTCGTGAATGCCGAGGTCACCGAGCTGGGTGGGCCAAAGATCGTCCGATGGCACAATCAGCCTGCCACCGAGCCGGGCCAGGGTGGCAAGGTCCCGTGCGGGGGCTAGATCCGGAATCCGTGGTGCCCATCGTTTGAGTGCTGCCGCCATTCCACCCCAGCCCGAGGCGGCGCCGTTGTCCGCCAGTAGGCCCGAAATCTCCTGCTCGAGCTCCGGACCGGCCTGCATCTGACCCGTGGCAATCCTCAACGCGTCCCGGGCACCGGCCGCCTGCACGAGGGCGAGTCCGGCGGCGTCCTGCGGTTCCATGAGCCGGGAGAGTGCCGCCCGGGTGAGGTGTTCGTTTTCCATGTGCTTCTTCCTTCACGCAGCTGCCGAGGCAGCCTGCCGGAGGCCCAGGGCCTGGCCGATGTCGTTGGTATCGGGCATGTCCCGATGGGACAGGTCCGCGAGCGTCCAGGCCAACCGCAAAACCCTGTCGTATCCCCTGGCCGTCAGGACGCCCCGTTCGAGCGAGTGGTCAAGAATCCGGGTGGCATTGGCAGGCAGCCGAAGGCCGCCACGGAGGATCCGGCCGGGGACCTGGGCGTTTGTCTCCAATCCCAAAGGCCGGAGCCGTTCTGCCTGCCTGCTCCGCGCATCGGCGACCCGCCGCGCCACAGCTGCCGTGCCCTCCTCCGCTCCGGCCTGGCCGAAGTCAGCCAACGAGACGCGTTCCACCTGAAGTTGGATGTCTACGCGGTCCAGCAGCGGTCCTGACATCCGGGCCACGTAGCGGCGCCTCATCATGGGCGTGCACGTGCAGTCGAGGCCTTTACCGGACGCCTTGCCACAGGGGCAGGGGTTGGCGGCAAGGACCAATTGGAACCGCGCGGGATAGGCCGCTGTTCCGGCCGAGCGGTGAATGACCAGCTCCCCGCTTTCGAGCGGTTGACGCAGCGCATCCAGGATGCGCCGCTCGTACTCGGGTGCCTCGTCAAGGAACAGGACCCCGCGGTGGGCCCGGGACGCCGCGCCCGGGCGGGGCAGCCCCGAACCCCCGCCGATAATGGCCGCAGCGGTAGCGGAGTGGTGCGGGTTTTCGAACGGCGGACGCCGCAGGAGCTCAACAGCGGACGAGGGCAGGCCGCAGAGGGAATGGATGGCGGTGACTTCCATGGCTTCGTTGTCCGCAAGGTCCGGAAGCAGCCCTGGCAGGCGCTCTGCCAACATGGTCTTTCCCGCGCCGGGCGGCCCCATGAGCAGAAGGTGGTGGGCGCCGGCCGCCGCCACTTCCAGGGCCCGCCGGGCATCGCCCTGCCCCGAGACATCAGCCATGTCAGGCACAGCGCGGGCGGCGGGTGAAGAGTCACCCTGGCTGCACTCATCCTCCGGCTCGAAATCCAGGGCGAGCTCCTGGGGGTCCGCCCCGAAATCGAGGGCAAGCCGGGCGAGGGTCCGGTAACCCCGGACCCTCGCCCCGGGCACCAGTGATGCTTCTGCCAGGTTGGCATGGGCCACGACCACCTCCGGGTAGCCGGCCTGGACGGCAGCCATGACGGCGGGAAGGATGCCCCGCACAGGCCTCAACCGGCCATCCAGCCCGAGTTCAGCGATGAAGACGGTCCGCCCGGTGGGTTTGATGTCATTCGCTGCCCGCAGGACGGCCATGGTGACGGCCAGGTCAAAGCCCGAACCGCGTTTGGGGAGCGACGCTGGAATGAGGTTTGCGGTGATTTTCCGCCGGCTCAGCGGGATTCCGGAATTCTTGGCGGCGGAACGTATCCGTTCCTTGGCCTCGTTAAGGGCGGCATCCGGCAAGCCCAGAATCACGAAGTTCGGCAGGGTCTGGCCAATATCTGCTTCCACCTCGACGATGTACCCGTTCAGGCCCACGAGCGCCACCGACCAGGTCCGCCCGAGAGCCAACTACCCCACCCCCTTGAGGTGCTCCACCAGGGGTTCGCCGCCGCCGTCGTCCACCACTGCGATGACGTCCACGCGCCGCAGCGGCATCCGCAGCTCCCGGTCCCGGCACCATGCCGAACCGAGCCGGTGCAACCGGGCCAGCTTGTCCGCTCCTACGGCTTCGAACGGGTGCCCGTAGTCCAGCGACCGACGGGTTTTCACCTCGGCGATGACCAAAGCGTCCCCATCCAGGGCCACAATGTCGATTTCGCCTTCGGTGCAACGCCAGTTGCGTTCCACCACCAGCATGCCCAGCGCTTCAAGATAGCCGGCGGCCAGGTCCTCGCCGCGGCGGCCCAACAGGTCTTTGGATTTCATTTCTACCTCCGCAACCAGCCTGCGGGAGCAGGGCTGCGGAGGACACCGTGCCAGGGGTCTATGTGGGTAACCTCAGGAAAATGGCGCCCTTGTGGAGGAGCAGTGGCCCGGCGGGAAGGAGCTAATTGCCGAGGTCAACGTCCTTCGGCAGGGCGAGTTCCTCATTGCGTGGCAGTTCTTCGACGTTGACATCCTTGAACGTCAGTACCCGGACTGTCTTCACAAAGCGCGCGGAACGGTAGACGTCCCACACCCACGCATCGTGCAGGGTCAGGTCGAAGTAGACCTCACCGTCGGCGCTTCGGGCCTGGAGATCAACGTGGTTCGCGAGGTAGAAACGGCGCTCGGTCTCGACAACGTAACTGAAGAGCCCGACGACATCCCGATATTCACGGTAGAGCTGCAGCTCCATGTCGGTTTCGTAGTTTTCAAGATCCTCTGCACTCATGCTTCCATCTTGCACCATTCAGAGGGCCGCGGGCGCCGCGGCAGCCGTGCGGCGCTGCTACGTCCCGGCCTCGGGGAACAGTTCGCCACCCAGGAGGTTCCAGCTCACGCGATGGTACGGAGTGGGCCCGGCGGCACGGAGCGCGTCCCGGTGGATCGCGGTGGCATAGCCCTTGTTGAGGTCCCAGCCGAAATCCGGGTACTCGAGGTGCAGGCCGCGCATCTGCTCGTCGCGCTCAACCTTGGCAATAACACTGGCAGCGGCAACACTGAGGCACTGCATGTCGGCTTTGATCTTGGTGTGGACCGGAGCGTCACAGCCTGGACCCTGGGCTGCCTCATCGAAAAGGGAAAGCTGCTCGGGTGGCGAGAGCCAGTTGTGGCTGCCATCGAGCAGCACCACATCCGGGCTGACGCCTGCTGCGAGGATGTCCAGCCACGCACGGGTACCGGCCAGCCGCAGAGCCGCGATGAGCCCCAGATCGTCGATCTCACGGGAGGAAGCGTGACCCACGGCAGACGCCACACTCCAGCTTCTGACCAGCGGTTCGAGGCGCACCCGCTCTGCCGGGCTGAGCAGCTTGCTGTCCCGGACGCCGGCGAGGGGCTTCTGCTTGTGAAGATCGACGACGGCGATCCCGACGCTGACAGGGCCTGCCAGCGCGCCGCGGCCCACTTCATCAACGCCGGCCAGATAACGGGCCCCCTGCGCTTTGAAGGTCCGTTCGTGCCGGAGCGTCGGCGGTTTCGCCCGGATTGCCCCGGTCTTGCGGACCGGTATTCCGGCCGTGGCTGTGGCTGTGGCTGTGGCTGTGGCTGTGGCTGTGGGGAGGATTGCGGACACTGCTAGCCCCCTGCGGGCACGTCGCGGAACACTTTGGGGTAGTTGTCGAGGACGGTGATCCTGTTCAGTGGCCAGGCGATGACGGCTGCCTTGCCCTCCACGTCCTCAAGGTCAACAAACCCGCCGTTCGAGTCCAGGTGGGAGCGGGAATCTGCGGAATGGTTTCGGTTATCGCCCATGACCCAGATCTTCCCTTCCGGAACGACGACGTCGAAGGCGCGGATCTGCGGTTTTTCATCGGTGTTGACGTAGCTTTCATCGATGGGAGATCCGTTAATGGTCAGTTTATCGCCGGCGTCGCAGCAGATCACGTGGTCTCCGGGGAGTCCGATGACCCGTTTGACGAGGTGCTGTTCGGAGTTGTCCGGAAGGAGGCCCACGAAGGTCAGGCCGTCCTGGACCCACGTGAACGGTCCTTTTTCTTCTTCGGGCGCCTCGGTCAGCCATCCCTGGTTGTCCTTGAAGACCACAACGTCCCCGCGTGAGAGTGCAAACGGCTCCGGCACCAGGAGGTTCACGAAGATGCGGTCATTGACGTCCAGGGTACTGACCATGGACTCCGAAGGAATGTAGAAGGCGCGGAAGAGGAATGTCTTGATGAGGAAGGACAGGACTACTGCGATCACCACCACTGTGGCAATTTCCTTCAGCCAGACAAACAGCGGGCTTGGTTCCTGGCGCTCGGCCTTGGGCGCCGCGGACCGCCGCCCCGCTGAAGGCGCCGCTGTTCCCGTATCAGCCCCGGCCGCCGCCGTCCGGGCGCCGGCTTCGGCTGCAGTGCCTTCCGCGGAGATGCCGGGAGCACCATCGCGGGGCGGCTCTGGTATCCGGGATTGATTCTCGGGCATCTACTGTACGTCCTCTGTCATTGGTCCTGCTGCTGCCGCTGCCGGCCGTGGTATCCCAGCAAATCTATCAAGTGGCCAGACGATCTGGAGCGGCCTGCCGATCACTCTGTCCAACGGAACCATGCCCCCGCCCGGCGCACCCAGCAGGCTCCGGGAGTCGGCGGACTCGGAGCGGTGGTCGCCGAGGAGCCACAGCCGGCCAGCGGGCACCACCGCACTGAAGATCTGGGTGCTTGGCCTATCCCCGTCGAACAGGTACGGCTCGTCAAGGGCTTGCCCGTTCACTGTGACCTTACCGCCGGCGTCGCAGCAGACCACGGTATCCCCCGGCAGGCCGATGACCCTCTTGACGTAGGTGGTGTCACTGCCGGTCAGTCCGAGCCATTGGCCCGTTGCCGCAAGGGCATCGGGCACAGGCCCACGGCCACTGTTGAGGGGCGCGAAGGAACCCCTCCCGTCAAAGACCACGATGTCGCCGCGGCGGATGGGGTCGGTCTGGAAGTCGGTTCTGGAGACCAGGATCCGGTCGCCGCCTTCCAGCAGCGGCTCCATGGACCCGGACGGAATGAAGTAGACATCAAGCCAGAGCGAGCGCACCAGTCCGCTGAGCGCCACCGCCAGCAGGAGTGCCGGCAACGCAAAACGCCAGCCCATTTTTCCGGGCTGGCGTTTTGTCTGGTCCATGATCCATATTCCTGGGGCGCTGTTACGAATGGCGCTGGCCTGGTACGGCTGGGGCCTGCTTTGTTAGTCCTAAGGGACTTACTTGGCGGTGTGGAAGTCGCGCTTTTCCTTGATCTTGGCAGCCTTGCCGCGCAGTTCGCGCATGTAGTAAAGCTTGGCGCGGCGCACGTCACCCTTGGAGACGACCTCGATCTTTTCGATGATCGGGGAGTGAACCGGGAAGGTACGCTCCACACCGACACCGAAGGAGACCTTGCGGACGGTGAAGGTTTCGCGAAGGCCATCGCCGTGGCGGCCCAGGACGAAGCCCTGGAACACCTGGACGCGGGAGTTCTTGCCTTCGATGATGTTCACGTGAACCTTGAGGGTGTCACCCGCGCGGAATTCGGGAACATCGGTACGCAGCGAAGCTGCATCTACGGAATCGAGAATATGCATAATTGCACTCCTGGTGAACGCCACAGGTCATTCACTTTGGGTCACGGCGGCCAAGCCCGGTTATCCCGGGAATTGCCGCCGAAAGTTAAGTGGTCCGGTTCCTTCACTGGTTGAAAGTACCGGGTTGTCCAGCTGTTGGTTGCGCTCCCCCTGTAGCAGGTGCGGACCCAGCAGACACAAGGACTAATTTTGCCACACTCGCACGCCTACAGCCAATCGCCGCTGACGGAAACCCTGACGGTTCAGGCAGAGGGGCCGGTTCCGGCGTCCTTCTCAGCCGCGGAGCGTCCCCGGGGACGGAGGTGACCGTCGACGACGTCGTACCCCAGGTCCGCCAGGGCGGTCCGGTCGGCACGTGGCAGCTTCCCGGCGTCGAACGTTTCAAGGAGGTCGGGACGGCGCTCCGCCGTCCGCCGGTACTGCTCGTGGCGGCGCCACTGGGCAATCTTGCCGTGGTTGCCGCTCAGCAGCACGGCGGGCACATCACGCTCACGCCACGTGGAGGGCTTGGTGTAGACCGGGTATTCCAGGAGTCCGTCCGAATGGGATTCCTCCACCAGGGATTCCGGGTTTCCGACGACACCCGGCAGCAGCCTGCCGATGGCTTCCACCATGGCCAGGACAGCCACCTCGCCACCGTTGAGCACATAATCGCCCAGGCTCATGGGGCGCACGGTGAAGTGCTCTTCAGCCCATTCGATGACACGCTCGTCGATGCCCTCGTAGCGTCCGCAGGCGAAAACCAGCTGGTCTTCTTCGGCCAGCTCATAGGCCAGCGCCTGGGTGAAGCGTTCCCCCGCGGGCGACGGGACGATCAGCACCGGTTTTGATGCTTTGCCCGGGTTGGCTTCAGCCACCGCCGCCAGCGCCTGGGCCCAAGGCTCAGCCTTCATCACCATGCCGGCCCCGCCGCCGTAGGGCGTGTCATCAACCGTCCGGTGTTTGTCGGTGGTGAAGGAGCGGAGATCATGGACGTGAAGGTCCAGCAGTCCATCCTGGCGGGCTTTGCCGATGAGGGACAGCTCCAGTGGCGCCAGGTATTCCGGGAAAATACTGACGACGTCGATTCTCATCTACGCGTTGCCTTCCGGTTCGCCGGACCCGGCGTCGTCGGAGTTGATATCAAACAGGCCATCCGGGGGCGTCAGCAGGACATACCCGCCGGCTACGTTGACTTCCGGAACGATCTGCTCCACGAACGGAACGAGGATTTCCTTGCCGTCTGCGCCTTCAATGACCAGGAGGTCCTGGACCGGCATGGTGTGCAGGGCGGCAACCTTGCCAACCACTTGGGAGCCTACCCGCGCCTCGAGTCCCACCAGTTCGTGCTCGTACCAGCCCTCGTCGTCGTCCTTATCCAGCTCTTCAGTCTCGATGAACAGCTTGGCTCCGCGCAGCGTCTCCGCCTGATTGCGCGTTTCAATGCCGGCGAACCCGAGCAGGAGGATGTCTTTGTTCCAGCGGGCACTGTCAACGGTCAGCGGGCCGGCCGATGCCGGCTCCACCACAAACTCGGTGCCCGGAACAAACCGGTCCTCCGGGGCGTCGGTCAGCACCTGGACCGTCACTTCCCCGCGGATTCCGTGCGGTTTTCCGATTCGTGCCACCTGAAGCTGCATCTGTTCCCCTGTCCGGTTGTGGGACTACCCACCGTATGTGTTGTCAACGCACTCCGGCCCCTCCACCGTTGCTGGTGGAAGGGCCGGAGCAAAAAACTGATACTGCCGGGCGCTAGCGGCGGCGGTCGGTATCGACGACGTCGACCCTTACCGGTTCGCCGTCTGCCAGTGCCGCCACAACGGTGCGCAATGCCCGTGCGGTGCGGCCCTGGCGGCCGATCACCCGTCCCAGGTCATCCTGATGAACACGGACCTCGAGGGTGTCCCCGCGGCGGTTGTTCTTCGAGCTGACCTTGACGTCTTCCGGGGAATCAACGATTCCCCGGACCAGGTGTTCGAGCGCCTCTGCCAGCAATTTACTCAGCCTCGGTGGTCTCTGCTTCGGCGGGGGCCTCGGCTGAGTCAGACTGCTTTGCCTTCTTGGTGATGGCTTCCGGGATGATCACGGAACCCTTTTCCGGGGCAACGAAGGCGGCCTTCGGAGCTTTGGTCTTCAGGGTGCCTTCCTGGCCCGGGAGGCCCTTGAACTTCTGCCAGTCACCGGTGATCTTGAGGATCGCGGCAACCTGCTCGGACGGCTGTGCGCCGACGCCGAGCCAGTACTGGGCACGGTCCGTGTCGACCTCGATGTATGAGGGCTCTTCGGTGGGGTGGTACTTGCCGATTTCTTCGATGGCACGGCCGTCACGCTTGGAGCGTGCGTCCATGACGACGATGCGGTAGTACGGGGCGCGCATCTTGCCAAAGCGCTTAAGGCGAATCTTTACGGCCACTTTTGTGGTCACTCCTGTTTCAGAAAGGGGGTGAACCGACGTTCTGCACCCGTGGGGCGGGCCATACTTGAGGGTTCGAAGGACAGGATCCGGACGCGGAGAGAGGGGCCACGCAGATCGAGTACCTGTTTATTGTGCCAGATCAGCGTCCGGATTTCGACTTGACACGTACCGGGGAGGCAGGCGCCGGCACTCTAGGACGACCAGACGTACAGTCCGTTGCGGTCCGCGTCATCTATTCCGCTGGCCAGCTCAGCGAGTTGCCGGACATGGTTGCGGGCCTCCGCCACGCCGAACGGCATGTCGTCCTGGGCCGCCCACTGTTCAGCGACGTCGTCCAGGACATTGCCTTCACCCTCGGTTTCGTAGGTGAGCAGGTCCGCCAGCGCCCGCACCATGGCCGGTGGTACCCCGAGGAGGGAGTCACTGGCAACGTCGACCATTGCCAGTTCGTAGCCGGCGCCGCCGGCGTGGACCGCAGCGCCGGCCAGGTCACCCAACTGTTCGATTTCGAAGTCGCTGACGCCTGGAATCCGCAGGGCAGGACCCACCGGCGACCCTCCGGCATCGAGGACCTGGGCGCGCTTGAGCGCGGCGTCGTGGGTGGCAACAAAGATTTCAGTGAAGCCCATGGGAACAGCCCTCATTCCGTCGACGGTGCGGCACTGTGTTGGGCAGCGTTATGGTGCCGCCCCGGCCGTTCGGATTCAGCCTAGTACATGGCCGGCCACACTCCGGGCCGGTCCTGAACTCAGCGCACGGCGACGCGGATGCTGTTGCGCCAAGGGTCCTCGAAGCGCAGTTCAGCTCCCGTGTGGTGAGAGGCAACGCCCGCCACCTTCAGACGGTCGGCGAGCGCTCCGACGTCGTCCCCTGACGGCACTTCGATCAGCACCTCACCCAACCCCAGGGTGTCCTTGCGGGGCCCCGCTCCGCGGCTGTTCCACACGTTCATGGCCATGTGGTGGTGGTACCGGCCGGCAGAGACAAACAGTGCCTGCCCGTGCCAGCCCGCGGTCTTTTCGAAACCAAGCGTTTCCACATAGAACTGGTGGGCGGAGTGGACATCGCCCACTTGGAGGTGGATATGGCCGACGCCGGCCCCGGCACCCTGCTGGCCTTCCAGGGACTCCTGGGTCAGATGCTGCTCAAGATAGCGCTGCGGCGGCAGGGCAAGGCTGTCCATGACCACATCGGTGCCCTCCCAGGACCAGTTTTCCCGGGGACGGTCCCAGTAGAGTTCGATGCCGTTGCCTTCGGGGTCATTGAAGTAGAAAGCTTCGCTGACCAGGTGGTCGGCGCTGCCGGTGAAGGACCGCGGTTCATACTGGGCGGTGGTTGCCACGGTGGCGGCCAGCGCGGCGCGGGTCTCGAAGAGAAGCGCAGTGTGGAAGAGCCCCGCCTCGCCCCTGCCGGGAAGATTCAATGAGGGGGCAGCCGCAAGGTGGACCAGGGGCAGCTGCAGCCGGCCCAGGTAGACACCGCCGTCCTGCTCGGCGACGACCTCCAGCCCAAGGGCGCGCTGGTAGTAGTCCGTCATCAGCTTCATGTCGCCCACCTTGAGCATCACGGTGCCCATGGTGAGATCGGCAGGAAGGAGATCCTGGCTGGTTGCTTCTGCAGTCATTGAAAACTCCCGGGTCCCGTGGTCTTCGGGTTCGAAGGCCGTCATAATGACAATTTACTTGAAGCTTCAATTTAATTCAAGAGGGGCTGCTTTTTCCCTATCGACGACTCAGCCAGGTAAGCCCCTGCTGTGGTAGCTTCTTCTACGACCACACGGGGGCCCAAGCATGGGCTGAGATCAGGCTGACGCTGCCTGCGACCGTTGAACCTGTCCGGGTAATGCCGGCGAAGGAAGTGAGTATCCCTTGAGCACCACCGAAACACAGCACAGCCCTGTCCACGCCGAGGCAATCACCAACACCGAGTCACTGAAGTCCCATTCCATGGCGTACCTCGAGGATCCTGACAACGGCATCCGGGTCCCCGTCACCGAGATCGCCCTGGAGCCCTCCCCCAACGGCGAAGCCAACGCCCCTCTGCAGGTGTACCGCACCGCGGGCCCCGGCAGCGATCCCGTCGTCGGCCTGCAGCCCTTCCGCTCCTCGTGGATTGAGGGGCGGAGTGACACGGAGCCCTATTCCGGCAGAAAGCGGAACCTGCTCGACGACGGCCGCTCGGCCGTCCGCCGGGGTGCTGCTTCCTCGGAGTGGAAAGGACCGCGGCCGGTGCCCCGCCGCGCCGTCGAAGGCAGGACGGTGACCCAGATGCACTACGCCAGGCAGGGCATCATCACTCCTGAGATGAGGTTTGTTGCGTTGCGGGAGAACTGCGACGTGGAGCTGGTGCGGAGCGAGGTGGCGGCAGGACGTGCCATCATCCCCAGCAATATCAACCACCCCGAATCCGAGCCGATGATCATTGGCAAGGCTTTCCTCGTGAAAATCAATGCGAACATCGGCAACTCGGCCGTGACAAGTTCCATCGCGGCCGAGGTGGACAAGCTGCAGTGGGCCACCCGGTGGGGTGCGGACACGGTGATGGACCTGTCCACCGGAGAGGACATCCACACAACCCGCGAGTGGATCATCCGCAACGCACCTGTGCCGATCGGTACCGTACCCATCTACCAGGCCCTGGAGAAGGTCAACGGCGAAGCCAACGCACTGACCTGGGAAATCTTCCGGGACACCGTCATAGAGCAGTGCGAACAAGGCGTGGACTATATGACCATCCACGCCGGCGTGCTGCTGCGTTATGTTCCGTTGACGGCCAACAGGGTAACCGGCATCGTGTCCCGCGGCGGCTCGATCATGGCCGGCTGGTGCCTCGCGCACCATCAGGAGAACTTCCTCTACACCCACTTCGACGAGCTCTGCTCAATCTTCGCGAAGTACGACGTCGCGTTCTCACTGGGAGATGGCCTGCGGCCGGGAGCGACGGCGGACGCCAACGACGCCGCTCAGTTTGCCGAGCTGGACACGCTGGCCGAGCTCACCCAGCGCGCGTGGGAGTTCGATGTACAGGTAATGGTGGAGGGTCCGGGCCATGTGCCCTTCCATCTGGTGCGGGAGAACGTGGAGCGGCAGCAGATACTGTGCAAGGGCGCCCCGTTCTACACCCTCGGCCCCCTGGTGACCGATGTTGCCCCCGGCTATGACCACATCACCTCTGCCATCGGGGCCACCGAGATCGCCCGCTACGGCACGGCGATGCTCTGTTACGTCACGCCGAAGGAGCATCTGGGCCTCCCCAACAAGGATGACGTCAAGACCGGCGTGATCACCTACAAGATCGCCGCGCACGCGGCGGATCTTGCCAAGGGCCACCCCGGTGCCCATGAGCGGGATGATGCCCTGTCCAAGGCGCGGTTCGAGTTCCGCTGGCGCGACCAGTTCGCATTGTCCCTGGATCCGGTGACGGCCGAGGCGTTCCACGACGAAACCCTGCCCGCTGAGGCCGCCAAGACAGCGCATTTCTGCTCCATGTGCGGGCCGAAGTTCTGTTCGATGAGGATCAGCCAGGATATCCGGGACGAGTACGGTTCAGCCGATTCGCAGGCAGCGATTGCCGACGCCTATAGGGGCATGCGGGAAAAGAGCGCGGAGTTCATGGCCTCCGGCGGCAAGGTCTACCTGCCGGAACTGCAGTTACCGGATGCCGGCGGCGAAAAGAATTCAGGAAGCCTGAACTGACGCTGACCTGCTGACTTCGGCGATGAATGACCGGATGGCCCGGTCGCCTTCCGCCGAATCCTGGGGCCGGTGCCCACCCGCGCTGATGCGGTGCAGGGCACCGGTTTCCTGCAGGTAGCCGGCGATTTCCTCGTAGAGCGGTTCCCAGCCTCCGGTCAGGACCATGGTGGGGACCCCCGGAACGATGTGCAACGGCGCTTCCCACGACGGCGCCTGCAACCGGAGCCGGCGGGCTGACTTTTTTTCCTCCGGCGTGGCGGGCTCCAGAAGGTCCGTTGCAAACATCCTGCGGACGAATTCGCGCTGGAAGTCCTCATCGCCCAGCTGGTGCCGGACCTCAAAAAGCGGCCGCATCAGCGCCACGTGGGCAGAGGTGGCGGGCAGTTCAGCAGTCAGGGAGAGGCATGCCGGCTCCACCAGTGTCAGGGAAAAAACGAGGTCGGGGCGCTGGACGGCCGCCATCATGGCGGCAATGGCGCCTTGGGCGTGCGCAACGACGTGGCCGCCGGAGCCTCCGCGGCCGTCATCCGCCAACGAGCGCAGGATGATCGCCGTGTCCTCGGTGAAGGAGGATTCGAGCGGTTCGGCGAGGGCGTCGAAGCCGTGGCGCCGCAGGAACAGTGCATCGTAGGCAAGCGCCATTCCGTGCTGCCGCGGCCACGCCGCCGCCCCGAAGGGCCCGGCGCCGTGCACGAACACTACCCTCTGCTTGAACATGACCCAACCCTATTCGACGGCGCCGACATCCGTTCGACACGGCACCCCATGCCGTTCCGTGCCCCGAAGCCGTACCGGGATACCAGGGGCCCCGTGGCTATTTGCCGAGGAACTTATCGAATCCCTTGGGCAGGTTCAGCTGCGAGGGATCGAAGTCGCCGGACTGCTGGCCGAACGCTGCACCCGTGGGAAGCGCCTTCGCGGCGCCCGCCCGCCGGGCTTCGGCGTCCTTGAGCTCCTGGGCCGCCTTGGCCGGGTTGCCCGATCGCGCCTTCTTCTTGGGGGCGTTCTTGCCACCCTTGCGTGCCCCGCCTGGACCAGCCATGCCGGGCATCCCCGGCATCCCGGGCATGCCGCCGCCCTGGGCCATCTTCTTCATCATCTTCTGGGCCTGGGCGAAACGCTCCAGCAGGCCGTTTACCTCGGACACGTGGACGCCCGAACCGCGGGCAATGCGTGCCCGGCGGGAGCCGTTGATGATCTTCGGTGCAACGCGTTCGTGTGGGGTCATGGACCGGACAATGGCCTCGACGCGGTCTATCTCGCGCTCGTCGAACTGTTCGAGCTGCTGGCGGATGTTCTGGGCACCCGGCATCATCATGAGCATCTTCTTCATGGAGCCCATGTTGCGGATCTGCTGCATCTGGGAGAGGAAGTCGTCCAGGGTGAAGTCTTCCTGGTCGGCGAACTTCTTCGCCATCCGGGCAGCTTCGTCCTTGTCCCAGTTCTTCTCCGCCTGCTCGATCAGGGTCAGGACGTCGCCCATGTCCAGGATGCGTGAAGCCATCCGGTCCGGGTGGAAGAGCTCGAAATCGTCAACACCTTCGCCGGTGGACGCGAACATGACCGGCTTGCCGGTGACCGACGCGACTGAGAGCGCGGCACCGCCACGGGCGTCGCCGTCGAGCTTTGACAGTACGATGCCAGTGAAGTTGACGCCCTCATCGAAGGCCATTGCCGTGTTGACGGCGTCCTGGCCGATCATGGCGTCAATGACGAAGAGGACTTCGTTGGGAACGATGGCGCGGCGGATCTGGCGCGCCTGCTCCATCATCTCGGTATCAACACCAAGCCGTCCGGCCGTGTCCACGATGACGAAGTCGTGCAGCTTCTGCCGGGCTTCCTCGACGCCGGCGCGGGCGACGGCGACAGGGTCACCGGCGGGGTGTTCCAGTTCGGAGGTCGCGCCCGGGTGCGGGGCAAAGACGGGAACGCCGGCACGCTTGCCGACCACCTGGAGCTGGGTGACAGCGTTGGGGCGCTGGAGGTCGCACGCCACCAGGATGGGGCTGTGGCCCTGGGACTTCAGCCACTTGGAAAGCTTTCCCGCGAGCGTCGTTTTACCGGCACCCTGGAGGCCGGCGAGCATGATGATGGTGGGGCCGGTCTTGGCCATGCGGATCCGGCGCGTCTCGCCGCCGAGGATTTCCACCAGTTCCTCGTTGACGATCTTCACGATCTGCTGGCTCGGGTTCAGCGCCCCCGAAACTTCTGCACCGAGGGCACGTTCACGCACCCGGGCCGTGAACTCGCGCACCACGGGCACGGCAACATCGGCGTCCAAGAGGGCGCGGCGGATCTCCCGGACGGTGGCATCGACATCGGCCTCGGTGAGGCGGCCCTTGCCACGGAGATTCTTGAAGGTTGCTGTCAACCGGTCAGAGAGTGAATTGAACACGCGCCGCGCACTTCTTTCAGTGGAGTTACAGGTGGGACTCGACTATCTAGGGTACCAAGACGGGCCTGCATGATGGCATGCTGTCGTAGGTGACGAGCCAAACGAGTGTAAAAACCCTGCTCATCCTCGGTGCCTCCGGGGATCTGACCGGGCGGCTGCTGCTGCCCGGCCTTGCCCGGCTGGTAGCCAAGGGACGCGCCGAAGGGCTCAACCTGGTGGGCGCGGGCTCCGATGACTGGCCCGCCGAAAAGTGGCGGGCCCGGGTCCATGAGGCCTTCGCCGAGGCCGCAGAGACCGCAGACGCGGCAGGAAAGAAGGCCCTGAAGGCCCTGGCAAAGGCGACCGAATACCATCAGTTGGATGTGACGGCCGAGGGGGCCTTGGCGTCGTTGCTGGCTGAACTGGATGGGCCCACAGCGGTCTATTTTGCCCTCCCACCCCACGTCAGCCAGCTCGCCTGCGAATCGCTGCGGCCCGAACAGGTGCCTGCCGGCACGCGGTTGGTGATGGAGAAGCCCTTCGGTTCCAGCGAGGCATCAGCCCGTTCGCTCAACCAGACGCTTGTTGCCCTGGTTCCCGAGGACCACATCCACCGCGTGGACCACTTCCTGGGCAAGGCCACCGTGCTGAACATCCTGGGCCTGCGCTTCGCCAACAATTTCCTGGAGCCGGTCTGGAACCGCGAGCACGTGGAAAAGGTGGAGATCATCTTTGATGAGGATCTGGCGCTGGAGGGACGTGCCAGGTATTACGACAATGCCGGCGCGCTGCGGGACATGATCCAGAGCCACCTGCTGGAAATCATGGCGCTGGTGGCCATCGAGCCGCCGGCCACCATCGGCGAGCGGGACCTCCGCGACGCTATTGCCACGGTTCTGCGTGCCAGCCGCATCAGCGCGCCCTACGCAAAATCGACGCGCCGGGCCGTTTACACGGCAGGTGCGATCGCCGGTCGGAAAGTCCCCGACTACACGAAGGAAACAGGGGTGGATGCAGCCAAGGGCACGGAGACCCTGGCTGAGGTCCGGGTGGAAATCGACAACTGGCGTTGGAAGGGCGTTCCCTTCATCCTGCGCTCGGGCAAGGCCCTGGGGCTTAAGCGCAAGGAGGCCGTGGTCACCTTCCGGCCGGTCCCCCACCTTCCGGCGGGCTTCACCGGAGTGGACTCCCCCAACCAGCTGCGGATCGGTTTCGGTCCGGATACGCTTCAGTTCGACGTCGATGTGAACGGCCCCGGGAGCATCTTCAGCCTGAGCCGGATCACCCTGAATTCCGAGCTGAGCGCTTCGGAGCTGCTGCCCTACGGCGAAGTGCTCGAAGGGGTCCTGAACGGTGATCCCCTGCTGTCGGTACGCGGTGACACCGCGGAGGACTGCTGGCGGATCATTGAGCCGTTACTGAAGGCCTGGCAGCGCGGCACTGTTCCGCTGGAAGAGTACGACGCCGGCTCCGCGGGTCCCGCCGTATGGACAGGTCCCGGAGGGGGCCCCTTGGGGTCGGGCCCCGGGCCGGCGGATTAGCTTTCTTCAACAGGCTTCATAGTTACTGAAACAGAAAGGCGGGCAGGGAACCTTCGAGGTTCCCTGCCCGCCTTTCTGCCCTGCTGTGGAGCCAGGTGGCGTCCGCGGTGCTAGATCGCTGCTACGCCGCGTTCTCCGGTGCGGACCCTGACTGCCTCATGGACATCCACGGTCCAGACCTTGCCGTCACCGGCCCGCCCCGTGTTGGAGCTGGCGATGATGACGTCCAGGATGTCGTCGGCCTGCTCGTCAGTGGCGAGCACCTCGACCCGGATCTTGGGCAGCAGGTCCACGTTGTATTCGGCTCCCCGGTAGACCTCTGTGTACCCGCGCTGGCGGCCGTAGCCGCTTGCTGCGCTGACCGTCAGCCCCTGGACGCCGTACGCCTCCAGGCCCTCCCGGATGGATTCGAGCTTCTCCGGCCGGACGATTGCTGTGATCAGTTTCATGCCTCTACGCTTTCCTTGCCTGTTGCGGCCTCTGACTTCTTGGCTTCGCCGGAAGTACCCTTGCCGGTGATCAGTTCGTGCAGCGGCTGGAAGCTTCCGCCGTGGCCGCCCACTCCGAACTCGTAGGCCGTTTCTGCGTGCAGGCTGAGGTCAACACCAACCACTTCCTGTTCCTGGGAGACCCGGAAGCCCATGGTCTTGTGGATGGCGAAGGCGATGATCGCCGTCAGGATCGCCGAGTAGGCAATGGCGATGCCGGCTGCTGCGAGCTGGGCCCAGAGCTGTGCTGCTCCGCCGCCGTAGAAGAGGCCGCCGCCGACACCGTCGGTGGGCAGTGCGATGAAGCCCAGTGCGACGGTGCCGATGATGCCCGAGACCAGGTGCACGCCCACCACGTCCAGCGAGTCATCGAAGCCCCAGCGGAACTTGAGGCCGACGGCCAGGGCCGAGGCAATACCGGCAATCAGGCCGAGGCCAAGGGCGCCCACCGGGCTGACGTTGGCGCAGGCAGGGGTGATGGCGACGAGGCCGGCAACCACACCGGATGCGGCACCCAGGGAGGTGGGGTGGCCGTCGCGGATCCGTTCAGTGATGAGCCAGCCGAGCATGGCAGCGGCCGGTGCGGCGAGGGTGTTGACCCAGATGAGGCCGCCCTGCTCTGCAGTGGTGGCTGCTCCGCCATTGAAACCGAACCAGCCGAACCAGAGGATGGCCGCGCCCAGCATGACGAACGGGATGTTGTGGGGCCGGTGGTTCGGGTCCTTGCCGAAGCCCTTGCGGTTGCCGATGATCAGGACCAGAACCAGCGCTGCAACACCTGCGTTGATGTGGACCACGGTGCCGCCGGCGAAGTCGATGGCCGGGCCGAGGGCCTGCCCGATCGCGCCTTCGGGACCGAAGAGGCCGCCGCCCCAGACCATGTAGGCAAGCGGGCAGTAGACCAGTGTGACCCAGACCGGGACGAAGACTGACCAGGCTCCGAACTTGGCGCGGTCAGCGATCGCACCGCTGATCAGTGCCACAGTGATGATGGCGAAGGTGGCGGCGTAGCCCACCTTGATGAGGCCGTCAGGAGTGGAGATTCCTTCCAGGCCGAATGTGGCGAAGGGGCTGCCGACGATCTGCAGGAAACCTTCCCCGGAGCTCATTGAGGCACCCCACAGTACCCACACCACACCGACCATGCCGATGGAAATGAAGCTCATCATCATCATGTTCAGTGCAGCCTTGGCGCGCGTCATGCCGCCGTAAAAAAATGCCAGACCCGGTGTCATGAACAGCACGAGTGCTGCCGATACCATGAGCCATACGTGACCTGCGGTAAGTTCCATGGTGCACGTCCTCCCTATGATCGATTCTGCGGACCAGTCCGCCTGCCAACGCCTTTTGCGTCCTGCATCGAGTTTGTCGCTGCCGTGTTTCGCCCGCGGAGGATTTAGATTGCGGGTTTGTTACAACAACCTCAATGAAGTAAATGGTGCATATCTGGCTTGTTACGGTTATGTTTCATCGTTGCCGCCGACGCCCGGCCGCTGATTTTGCAAGGAACCTACCCTTATGCCAACACCATCCCGCGTGAGCCGCGTCACAACACGGATCCTGGCGATTATTCGTCCCGATCGGGGGCGGCTTCCCCGGGACATCAAGGTGATGTTGGCTGCAGCGTTCCTCATTGCCCTAGGATTCGGTCTCGTTGCGCCCGTGTTGCCGCAATTCGCAACAACCTTTGATGTGGGAGCCACCGCTGCTGCCGTGATTGTGAGCATCTTCGCCTTCATGCGCCTGGTGTTCGCCCCGGCAGGTGGCGCCCTGATCGGACGGCTGGGCGAGCGGCCCGTTTACGTAGCCGGGCTCCTCATCGTGGCCGCGTCGACCGCGGCGTGCGCTTTCGCCCAGGACTACTGGCAGCTGCTGGTCTTCCGGGGGCTGGGCGGGGTGGGTTCGGTGATGTTCACGGTGGCATCCATGGCGCTTGTGGTCAGGCTGGCACCGCCCGAAAGCCGGGGCAGGGTTTCGGGGGCATATGCGTCAGCATTTCTGATAGGCAACGTCTGTGGACCGATTGTGGGCGGGCTGCTGGCCGGCTTCGGGCTGCGGGTTCCGTTCCTGGGCTACGCGGCAGCCCTGGTCCTGGCTGCCGTGGTGGTGCAGACCCAGCTCAGCCACGCACCCCTGGCGGTGAAATCGGCTGGCAGCCAGGCCCCGGACATGCGCTTCGCCGAAGCTATGGGAATTGGCGCGTACCGCTCATCGTTGCTGTCGAGCTTCGCCAACGGATGGGCGACCTTCGGGGTGCGGATGGCGACAGTCCCCCTGTTCGCCGTCGCCGCCCTGGGCTCAGGCCCGGAAGCCGCAGGCCTTGCCCTGGCGGTGTTTGCTGCCGGGAACGCAGCTGCGCTGACCGTTTCCGGGCGTTTGGCGGACAGCATCGGCCGGCGGCCCATGATGGTGGCCGGGCTGCTGGTCGCCGGACTTTCCACGGCAGCCATCGGCTTCACCGGCCATTTGGGCTGGTTCCTTGCGGCCTCTGCTGTGGCCGGCGTCGGGTCAGGCCTGCTGGGACCCGCGCAGCAGGCTGCGGTGGCGGACGTCATCGGGAACAAACGGTCCGGCGGGCGGGTCCTGGCGGCCTACCAGATGACCTCGGACGTCGGGGCGATCGCCGGCCCGGTCCTGGCCGGCGTCCTGGCCGATCGGCTGGGATACGGCTGGGCCTTTGGCGTCACAGGGGGTGTGTTGGTGCTGGCGGCGGCGGTCTGGGCCGTCACCGCCGAGCCGCTGAAACGCAACGAGGGGTGAGGTCCCACCGCTGAAGCCTGGGCTTAGCGGTGGGACCCCACCCCTCGAAGGTGCAGGCGGGTTGTCAGTTCAGCAGCGCGTCCACGAAGCCTTCGGCCTCAAAGGGAGCGAGGTCATCGGCTCCCTCGCCGAGGCCGATGAGCTTGACCGGGACGCCCAGCGATTTCTGGATCGCCACAACAATCCCGCCCTTGGCGGTGCCGTCGAGCTTGGTCAGGACGATGCCGGTAATGTTCACCACTTCGGCGAAGACGCGGGCCTGGTTGAGGCCGTTCTGGCCGGTGGTGGCGTCGAGCACCAGCAGGACCTCATCGACCTCAGCCAGCTTCTCGATGACACGCTTGACCTTGCCGAGCTCATCCATCAGGCCTGTCTTGTTTTGCAGGCGCCCCGCCGTGTCAATCATGACCACGTCGACTTCCTGGTCAATTCCTGCCTTGACCGCCTCGTAGGCGACCGAGGCGGGGTCCGCGCCGTCGACGTCGGACTTCACCGTGGGTACGCCCACGCGCTGGCCCCACGTGGCAAGCTGCTCCGCCGCGGCAGCGCGGAAGGTGTCCGCCGCGCCCAGCAGCACGTCCTTGTCCTCGGCGACAAGCACGCGCGCGAGCTTGCCGACTGTGGTGGTCTTACCCACGCCGTTCACGCCAACCACCAACATGATGGCCGGCTTGTCCGCATGGCGGGTAACGTTCAGGCTGCGGTCCATGGTGGGATCCACCAGTTTGATCAGTTCTTCGCGCAGCAACGCCTTGACCTGCTCGGGCGTCCGTGTCCCAAGCACCTTGACGCGTTCCCGGAGGGCATCCACCAACTGCATGGTGGGTTCTGTTCCCAGGTCCGCCAACAGGAGGGTCTCCTCAACCTCGTCCCAGACGCTCTCGTCGATCCGGTCACTCGAGAGCAGCGCGAGCAGGCCCTTGCCCAGGACGTTGTTGGAGCGGACCAGGCGCTCCCGCAGCCGCATCAGGCGGCCGGCAACGGGAAGGGGGGTCTCAACCGGGATAATCTCAAGGCCGGCAGCGTCGTCCGGAACCTCGGTAACCTCAAGGTCTTCGAGATCGCCGCCGGCGGGAGCGTTGCGCCCGGCCGGGGCCACGGGTTTGTCTTCGAGCAGTGTTCCCCCGCCGCCGACGGGATCATTGGCATCGCGTGTACCGGTGTACCGGGTGATGTTCTTCCGCGTCTTCAACAGGACCGGGATCAGCCCGCCAATAACCGCCAGGGCAGCAACAATGGACAGAATAATGGGGAGGATGTCATTCACTCCCCTAGCTTCTCACAAACGGGGCAGCCGTTCGGGGCCCGCGGCCTGCGCGAACGCTATGCGTCCGCACCCAGCCGCTGGCTGATAACGGTGGACACACCGTCTCCCCGCATTGTCACCCCATACAGCGCGTCAGCAACCTCCATGGTCCGCTTTTGGTGCGTGATCACAATGAGTTGGCTGGACTCCCGGAGCTCTTCGAAGATCGTGATGAGCCGGCTGAGGTTGGTGTCATCCAGGGCGGCTTCCACCTCGTCCATGACGTAGAACGGCGAGGGCCGGGCTTTGAAGATGGCCACCAGCAGTGCGACGGCCGTCAGGGAGCGTTCGCCGCCGGACAGGAGTGAGAGCCGCTTGATCTTCTTGCCTGCGGGCCGCGCCTCGACCTCAATTCCCGTGGTGAGCATGTCCGAAGGATCGGTGAGGACGAGGCGGCCTTCGCCGCCGGGAAAGAGCCGGGCAAAGACCCGGACAAACTGCGCCTGTGTGTCGTCGAAGGCCTCAGTAAAAACGCGCTGCACGCGGTCATCCACTTCTTTGATGATGTCCAGCAGGTCCTTGCGGCTGGCCTTCAGGTCCTCCAGCTGGGTGCTCAGGAACTGGTGCCGTTCCTCCAGCGCGGCGAACTCCTCCAAGGCAAGCGGGTTGACCCGGCCCAGGCTGGACAGGTCGCGCTCGGCCTTCCGGAGGCGTTTCTCCTGCTCCTCGCGGACGAAGGGCTTTCCCTCTATGACGGGGGCGCCTTGGTCATCTACGGGAGCCCGCAACGCGGCCCATTTGTCGGTGCTTTCCCCCGCCGGCACGGGCACAGGTACATCCGGACCGTAGTCGGCCACGAGGACGTCGGCGGTGATGCCGAGTTCGTCGATGGACCGGGTTTCCAGGGCTTCGATCCGTGCCTTTTGTTGGGCGCGGGCAAGTTCGTCACGGTGGACAGAGTCTGTCAGCTCGGCCAGCTCAGCGGTCAGGGCCCCGGTGGCAGTCCGGGCTTCGAGGAGTCCGCGGTCCCGCTGCTCCCTGTTCTCCTCGGCGAGGTCGCGTTCATGGTCGGCGAGCCCCACTGAAACGTCGATGAACCGCGTTGCAAGCGCCACAGCGGCTGATACTGCGGCTGCGCGCCTCGCTTGGCTGCGGCGGCGACGCGCACGCTCCGCTGCTTCTTCGCGGGCCCGGCGTTCGGTGGCCGCCGCGCGTTCCAAGGACACGGCACGGTTGCGGGTGGCGGTCAGTTGCTCCTCGGCGCTGCGGAGCGTGAGCCTGGCCTCCATCTCAGCAGATCGCGCCTGCGAGGCGGCCAGGGCCAGGGCATCGCGGTGGTCTGTGGACGGTTCCGCTTCGGCGGGCGCCTCCTGCGCAGCGGCCAGCCGGGAGGCGACGGCGGCGAGCGCCTCCTCCTCGGTGACCACATTGGCCTCGGCTTTGGCAAGGGATGCGGCAAGCCTGTCGCTCTCCCCCACAGCGCTGCGGAGGACCGAATTCAGGTGGCCCAACCGCTCTGCGACTGCCGCGAGCCGGGCATCGGAATCGTGCAGCCGGTCCAGGGCGGCGTCAGCCCGGTTCTGTGCATCTGTGCGCCTGAGCGTGGCGCCGGCCAGCGCAAACCTGTTCCGTTCCAGGCCGGCCGTGACGCTGCGAAGGCGGGACTCGGCGTCGTCGACGGCGGCCTGAACCTCCAGCAGCGATGGCGCCTTGGCGGACCCGCCGGTGACTGTCAACGCTGTAAAAACGTCCCCGGCCCTGGTGACGGCGGTCAGTTCCGGATTCACCGCGACGAGGCGGGCTGCGGCTACCAGGTCATCGACGACGGCGATCCCGGCCAGGAGCGATGTGACAGCACGCATGGTTGCTGCAGACGCCGTCACGAGCCCGGCAGCATACTGTGTTCCGGCGGGCAGTCCACGCGGCAGCTTGTCGGCCGGCGCCGGGTTCGGTGCAGGCGTCGAGGGCTGCGCGGCGGATTTCAGGAGCAGCGCGGCGCGGCCGGCGTCGTCGGCTTTCAAAAGCCGCAGCACACCTGCAGCAGCCTCCGGGTCTTCTACAAGGATGGCTTCGGAAGCCCCACCCAACGCCGCAGCTATGGCCGTTTCAAATCCGGCTTCAACGCTCAGCTCTGCCGCCAGCGTGCCGGTCACTCCGGCCAATCCGGCGTTGAGTGCATGGGCTGCGCCGTCTTTGCGGTTCAGTCCAAGCTGCAGCGCATCACGGCGTGCCACGAGCGCGTCACGTTCGCGCATGGCCTCCGCTTGCGCCGCGTTGAGGCCGGCAATCTCCTGGATTGCTGCGTCCAGTTCCGCGCTTGCTTCCTCGTACTCGGCGTCGAGGCTTTCTTCGCCTTCCTCAACACCGGCTACCTGTGTCTCAAGCGCGGTGAATTCGGACTGCGCCTGCCGCCTGCGTTCAGTGCCGGAGGCCAGGGAGTCCCGCAGCCTGCCAAGCTCGGCCTGGGCCGACTCCACACGGGACCGCGCAGCGCCCACCTGGCCCGCAAGCCTGGCGAGTCCTTCACGACGGTCGGCCGCGGCGCGGAGGACCGCCGTCAGCCGTTTCTCTTCAGCCTGGGATGCCCGCTCGGCCGCCGTCCTGGCTGCGGTTGCTGCTTCCAGGGCACTGGCTTTGTCAAGGATGTGGCGTTCGAGGTCCGTCACCTCGTCCCGGACCCGTGCTGCCTGGCGTTCCAGCTGGTCCGGGTCCCGTCCGGTGTGCGGCTCTGCGTCCACTGAGCCGAGAAGCCGGCTGCGTTCCTGGGCCAGGGATCCGAGGGAGCGAAGACGTTCGCGCGATGCTGAAAGCCGGTACCAGGTATCCCGCGCGGCATTGAGCCTGGGGGTCGCCTCGGCCGCCAGCTGCTCGAGTGCCGCGAGCCGTCTGCGTCCGGCTTCGAGTTCCTGCTCCACAACGAGCCTGCGCGCCTTGAGTGCCTTCTCATCCGCCACATCCTGGTCAAGCGAGCTCTGAAGACTGACGAGGTCATCGGCCAGGAGCCGGGCGCGGGCATCCCGGACGTCGAACTGGACCCGTTGGGCCCGGCGTGCCACCTCGGCCTGCTTGCCCAGCGGGGTGAGCTGGCGCCTGATTTCGCTGGTCAGATCGTTGAGCCGCTGGAGGTTGGCCTGCATGGCCTCAAGTTTGCGGACCGTCTTTTCCTTGCGGCGGCGGTGCTTGAGGATTCCGGCGGCTTCCTCGATGAAACCTCGGCGGTCCTCGGGGGTGGCGTGCAGGACCTTGTCCAACTGGCCCTGGCCCACAATGACGTGCATCTCCCGGCCCAGGCCGGAGTCGGAGAGCAGTTCCTGGATGTCCAGGAGCCGGCAGCCGGCTCCGTTGATGGCGTATTCGGAGCCGCCGGTGCGGAACAGGGTCCGCGAGATGGTGACCTCGCTGTATTCGATGGGGAGCGCGCCGTCGGTGTTGTCGATGGTCAGCGAGACGTGGGCCCGGCCCAGGGGTGGACGCCCCGAGGTTCCGGCGAAAATGACGTCTTCCATCTTGCCGCCACGGAGTGTCTTGGCTCCCTGCTCACCCATCACCCAGGCGAGCGCGTCCACGACGTTGGACTTGCCCGAGCCGTTGGGTCCCACCACGGCTGTGACGCCTGGCTCAAAGTCGAAGGTCGTGGCGGACGCGAACGATTTGAACCCCCGGACGGTCAGGCTCTTGAGGTGCAAGGTGTTTCGGATCTCCTGAGTGGCTGAGCTGTTTCTGCTGCCCCAAATCTACTGGGTCAGGGCGGCATTGCACGGATTTGCGGGCGCCTGTCCACAGACTGCCACCGGGGTGCGGCAACCCGGGCATGGCGGACCGCCTAGAAGCGTCCGTTGCGGGGACGGGGCTGGCAGACCGGGCAGGTATGCGAGGAACGGTTCATAAACTGCTCACGGCGGATGACGGAATGGATTCCTGCAGCGGCACACCGGCCACATGGCTGCCCCTCCCGGCCATACGCGTTCAGGGAGCGGTCAAAGTATCCTGAGGCGCCGTTGACGTTGACATAGAGGGAGTCGAAACTCGTTCCCCCGGCTGCCAATGCGTCCAGCATGACTTCGCGGGCGCACGCCAGGACCCGTTCGGCGTCTCCACGCCGCAGTTTGTCCGTTGGCCGCGCATAATGCAACTGCGCACGCCACAGGGCCTCGTCAGCGTAGATATTGCCGATGCCCGATATCAGCCCCTGGTCCAGCAGGGCACGTTTGAGCCCGGTCTTCCGCTTCCGGAGCCGCTGGTAGAACAGGTCGAAGGAAAACGCCGGGTCCAGGGGGTCGCGTGCGATATGGGCGGCTTCCTCGGCGATCAGCGGCAGCGGTGACTCAGCAAGTCCGCCCGGGCCGCCGTCGTCCGTGGGAACCATCGCTGTAACAAACAGTCCCCCGAAAATGCGTTGGTCCACAAACCGCAGTTGCCCGGGCATCCCCTCACGGGGACTCAGGCGGAGCCGGACCTTAAGGTGCTTCTCATCGGGGACGCCGGCATCCTGCATGAGCAGCTGGCCGCTCATACCCAGATGTGCCATGATGGCGACGGCGGGACTGGTGTCAGCGGACACCTCGCCATCGACCGAAGCAGCAGGCGGGTGGGCGGATGCTGAATCCGTCAAGGGGAGCCACAGGAATTTGCCGCGCCGCACGACGTCGGTGACCGTGGCACCCACGAGATTGCCGGCAAAATCCTCCATGCCCAGGGCGTGGCGGCGGATGGACCGTGCGTCCAGGACGTCAACGGAGGTGATGGTCCGGCCGCGCACCCAGCTCACCAGGCCGCGGCGGACCACCTCCACTTCAGGCAGTTCAGGCATGGCAGGTTACGCGCCGGTGGCGGACTCCGGTGTTGCCCCGGCCTCCGCTGATCCAACGGTTCCGGAGAGAACCCGCCAGGCGTCTGCAGCGGCTTCCTGCTCGGCTTCCTTCTTGGAGTGGCCGGATCCCTTGCCGTACGCGGTGCCGCCAATGTTAAGGACAGCCGTGAAGGTGCGGGCATGGTCCGGGCCGGCACCTTCCACTGCGTAGTAGATGGTCCCGAGCTGCCGGCTGGCCGCGAGTTCCTGGATGCTGGTCTTCCAGTCGGTGCCCGCGCCAAGCGCGGCTGCGTCCTTCAGGAGAGGGCCGACCAGCCGCATGACCAACTGGCGTGCCGTCTCAATATCGTTGGACACGTAGGTAGCGCCGATCAGCGCTTCCATGGTGTCCGCCAGGATGGAGGCCTTGTTCTTGCCTTCGGTCAGTTTTTCGCCCTGACCCAGGTAGATGTAGTCCCCGATGCCGAGGCTTCGGCCGATACCGGCGAGGGCCCGTGTGCTGACCACGGCAGACCGGCGTTTTGCCAGGTCGCCTTCGGGCAGGCTCGGGTTGTCCTTGTACAGGGCGTCCGTCACCGAAAAACCCAGGATGGAGTCACCCAGGAACTCAAGCCGCTCGTTGGTGGGGATGCCGCCGTTTTCGTAGGCGTAGGAACGGTGTGTGAGAGCAAGACGAAGCGTCCCGGCGTCAATGGAGACACCGAGACGCTTCAGAAGCTCTTCAGTTGAAGACATCATCTCAGCCTAAGCGGCCGATTAGACGTCTGCGACCTTGCGTCCCTTGTACTCAAGGAACAGCGCAGTGCCAGCCGAGTCGGTAACGACCTTTGCCTGGTGCGGCAGGCTGTAGGTGACCTGGCCGTTCTCTACGGTCTTCACCAGGTGGGGGGCAGTTGCCTTCCACTGGGAGCGGCGGGCGCGGGTATTCGAGCGAGACATTTTCCGCTTGGGAACAGCCACGGCTAACTCATTTCTCTCTAGACAAACACGTACAAATCAATTTTGCCGGTCAGGCTTAGCCATATCAGCTAGGGCAGCCCAGCGAGGATCCAAGACCTCGTGGTGGTGCCCCGGCTCGTCTTCCAGGCGAATTCCGCATTCGGAACAGAGGCCCTGGCAGTCTTCCCGGCACACCGGCTGGAACGGCAGCATGGTTACAACTGCGTCCCGCAACACCGGTTCAAGATCGATCAGATCGTGCTCGACTCGACGTTGCTCTTCATCGTCTTCTTCGTCTGAAAGCAGGACGCCTTCATAGAAGAAAAGTTCTTGCACATTGACCTCAAGGTCATACGCAAGGGGATCCAGGCACCGGCCGCATTCACCCGTAACGTGGGCAGCTGCGGTTCCTGATACCAGAATTCCTTCGTGTACGGCCTCAAGCCTCAGATCCAGCCCGATGTCCGAGCCTTCCTGAACGCCAATGAGTGCCACACCAAGATCACTTGGTGCGGGTACATGTTCTTTCAGTGTCCGCATGCTTCCCGGGCTACGCCCGAGGTCCTTGACGTCGAACGCCAAGGGCGAACTAGCATCTCGTTTAATGAGAACTCCTGTTGAACATATGACCGACGTACCATCTTAGCCTGAAGAACCTTAGGGACTCAAACCAGGCGACGGACGGCCCGTCGAAAGTACCGCCACAAGCCTACCCTCTGGGCAGCTGAACAGATGCCGACTCGCCAGAGAGCATCCTCTTCTGAACCGAGCGGGGCACGTAGTCGGACACACTGCCGCCCAGGCTGGCCACTTCCTTGATCAGGGTGGACGACAGATGAAGGTAGCGCGCCTCTGCGGGCAGGAACACCGTCTCCACACCGCTGAGCTGGCGGTTCATGGTGGCCATGGGCAGCTCGTAGTCGAAGTCGGAGGAGGAACGGAGGCCCTTCACAATCGCGGACACACCCCGCTGGTGGCAGTACTCAGCCAGCAGGCCCTCGCCCACCGGTTCAACCACAATTCCCTTGAGGGAAGCCAGGGTCTCCCTCGCCATGTCGATGCGGTCCCCCAGGCTGAACATGTACTTCTTCGCGTAGTTGGTGGACACGGCCACGATGACTTCATCGAAGAGGCCCGCAGCGCGGGCGATTACCTCGAGATGACCGTTGTGGATGGGGTCAAAGGATCCGGGGCAGACAGCGCGTCTCATGCACCGAACCTACCGCATCTCCAGCCCGGGATACCATGACTGGATGCATCCACCACGGGAGCTTTCCCAGCCTGCGGCACCGGCTCCGTGGCAGCGTGCCGCGGCCGGCGCCAACCTCCTGGGATCCGCCGGAGAGCTGGGCGTCACCATCTTCGAGGAAATGACCACCCTCGCGGCCCAGACCGGCGCCATCAACCTGGGGCAGGGCTTTCCGGACGAGGACGGGCCGGCGGAAATCAAGGCTGCAGCCATCGCCGCCATCGATGCCGGGGCCAACCAGTATGCTCCAGGCAAAGGCATCCTTGAGCTGCGCGAGGCTGTCGCAACACACCAGGACCGGTTCTATGGGCTGACCCCGGATCCGCAGACCGAGGTCCTTATCACTACGGGCGCCACCGAAGGCCTTGCGGCAGCTCTGCTCGCCTTTGTGGGCCCTGGCGACGAGGTCCTGACATTCGAGCCGTTCTATGACTCGTACGGCGCCGTCATCGGACTCTCCGGTGCCACCCACGTCACGGCACCCCTCCTGGCGCCCGACTTTTTCCCGGACCTGGCTGCTCTCGAAGCGGCCTTTACGGACAGAACCAAGGTGGTGCTGCTGAATAACCCGCACAACCCCACCGGTGCTGTCTTTCCCCGCGAAGTCCTTCAGCGCGTCGTCGGGCTGGCCCAAAAGCATGACTGCCTCATCATCACCGATGAAGTGTATGAGCACCTCACCTTCGGTCCGGGTCATATTCCGGTGGCCACACTGGCCGGCGCCGCTGAACGGACCATCACCATTTCGTCAGCAGGGAAGACCTTTTCCTTCACCGGCTGGAAGATCGGCTGGCTGACGGGCCCGGAGCATCTGGTGGCCGCCGTCCGCACCGTGAAGCAGTTCCTGACCTACAGTTCGGGAACACCCTTCCAGGCAGCCATCGCCACGGGCCTGGCGCTGCCGGATGGCTTCTACCAGGGCATCGCCGCCACGCTTCGGAAGAAACGGGACATCCTCAGCGACGGCCTCCGCTCCGCCGGCTTCGATGTCTTCACCCCGCAAGGCACCTACTTCGTCAATGTGGACACTGCTCCCCTGGGCATCGGCGATTCCGTGGACCTGGCGCGCCGGCTGCCCTCGCTGGTCGGAGTGGCCGCAATCCCCGTCCCTGTCTTTTGCCACCCGCAGGGTGCAGAACGCACCCGCAGCCTGCTCAGGTTCGCATTCTGCAAAAAAGTGGATGTCCTCGAAGAGGCTGCCGCGCGCTTGGCCACCCTCAGCGGAAAGCTCTGATGGCCGACGCCGGCAACCTTCGGGCCACCAGATTCCTGCGGACCACCGGACAGCACGCAGCCATTGAGCCGGACGCCTTCACCGGCGGCGGCTACGTCATGAGCATTGGCGGTGCTGAGCAGTCGCACGTCAACCTCGCCCACCCCGAGGAGATCTTCTACGAATACCTGCGGCGGATCGCCCACCTGGTGGACCTCGCCGCGCCGGAGGGCCAGCCGGTGGCAGCGCTGCACCTTGGAGCCGGCGCGCTGACACTCGCCCGCTACATCCAGGCAACACGGCCAGGGTCGATCCAGTACGCGGTGGAGCTGGAACGGGAATTGCTCGACTTTGTCCTCCAGCAACTGCCCCTGCCCGAGGGTACGAACCTGCACACCGTCATCGGGGACGCCCGCGGTGCCTTGGCCGACGTGGGCTGGCAGCTTCAGTTCGACGTCGTCATCCTGGATATCTTCTCGGGTCCGGAGGCCCCGGAGCACATCGCCTGCACGGAGTTCTATCAGGAAGCCCGGGCACGGCTGGCACCGGAAGGCGTGTTGATCGTCAACGTCGGCGATGAGCCGGCCCTGACCCTGGTACGAAGCCAGGCGGCGGCCATGCGCCGGGCCATGACTGATGTGGCCGCCTTCGCCGAGTCCGGCATGTTCGCCGGCCGCTACCCCGGCAACGTCATCCTGGCAGGAACACAAAGGCCATGGCCTGCGGCCTGGACGGCCGAATTGACCGCACGGGGTCCGCACCCCGCCCGGGTTCTCGCGGGTGTCGACCTGGACGTGCTGGCAGGCTGAGACCCGGCACGGCTAGGACTGGCTCTGTTCCTGCCCGTCAATGACAAGGTCCGGCGGGATGGCATCCGGCACTGACGGCTCTGCGAACCACAGCCGGGTTTCGCCGTACTTCTTCTCCGCGAACCGCTCCAGGCCAGCCGACCAACCGGGCTCGGGTGAGCGGGAGGACCGCTCCACCACCACCACCGCCGACGGGGTGAGGTGGTCAGCGAGTTTGGCCAGCACCGCCGACAAGGCGGGCTCGTCCAATGGATAGGGCGGATCCAGGAAGACCAGATCCCACGTCGCGGAACCGTCTGCGCGCTCGAGGAATGACTCCACCTTCGACCGGTGCACTGTCACGACCTTGTGCCCCAGGAGCCCGTTGACGAGGTCGGCGTTGCGTTGGCACACGGAGCTGGCCTTCGCATCGAATTCCACCAGGTCCACGGTGCCGGCTCCCCTGCTGCCGCTCTCCACGCCCAACGCACCGGAACCTGCGTAGAGGTCCAGGACCTTGGCACCTGCAATGATCCCGAAGGCATCGAGCCGGGAAAACAGGGCTTCCTTGACACGGTCTGTGGTTGGCCTGGTCAGGGACCCGGGAACGTTCGCCAGGGGCGTTCCGCCGGCTGCACCCGCGATGATCCGGCTCATGGCTGCCTGCTATCCGCGTTCAAGGAACGCCTCCTTCTCAGGGTTAAGATACTCGTCAATGGCCGCAGCGAGCAGAGGATGCTGCGCCAGCGACGGGTCGTTGCCGACGATTTCCTGCGCGTCCGTCCTGGCACGGGCAATAACGTCCTCGTGCTCGAGCACCCGCAGCAACTTCAGCGTGGAGCGGCCGCCGGACTGCGACGCCCCCAGGATGTCTCCTTCGCGCCTGAGCTTGAGGTCTTCCTGGGACAGCTCGAAGCCGTCAGTGGTGGCAGCCACGGCGTCCAGCCTACGGCGGCTGGGGTGCCCGGGTTCGAGGCTGGTAACCAGCAGGCAGGTTCCGGCCAACCCGCCGCGGCCTACCCGGCCACGGAGCTGGTGGAGCTGGGAAATACCGAAACGGTCAGCATCGAGGATGACCATGAGGGTGGCGTTGTGGACGTCAACTCCGACTTCAATGACTGTGGTGGAGACCAGGAGCTTGGTCCGGTTGGCGGTGAAGTCAGCCATCGCCGCCGATTTCACCGCGGGGTCCTGGCGGCCGTGCAGGGGCGCCAGCGGCACCCCGGCCAGGGCCGGCTCCTGTTGGAGATGTTCGACGACGGCGGTCACCGAGGCGAGCTCGCGGGCGCTGCTCCCGCCCTCCAGGTCAGCCGCCGAAGGTTCGGCTTCACCGGGACTGAAGTCGCCGTCGTCGTCCGTTCCAATCCTGGGGCACACCACAAACACCTGGTGGCCGGCGGCGATCTCTTCGCGGGACCGCGTCCAGATGCGGTCCGCCCAGCCGGGGTTTTCCGCCAGGCCCACCACATGGGTGGTGATCGGTGCCCTGCCGGCGGGAAGTTCGTCCAGCACTGAGGTTTCAAGGTCCCCGAAGACTGTCATGGCAACGGTCCGGGGAATCGGGGTTGCTGTCATGACCAGGAGGTGCGGCGGCTTGCTGGCCTTTGACCTCAGCACATCGCGCTGTTCCACGCCGAACCGGTGCTGTTCGTCCACCACGATCAGTCCAAGGTCGTAGAAAGAGACGTTTTCGCTCAGCAGTGCGTGCGTCCCGATCACGATCCCGGCCGCACCGGAGGCTGCATCGAGCAGTGCGCGTTTGCGGGCCGCAGCGGGCAGGGAGCCCGTGAGCAGGCTGACTTGGACGGTGTCCCCGGCCAGGCCGGCCAGTAAGCCATCCCGGGACAGCATGGGGTCCCGGGACAGGGCCCCCAGGGTCCGGCGGATGGAATCGAAGTGCTGGGCAGCCAGAACCTCTGTGGGCGCCAGCAAAGCGGCCTGTCCCCCCGCGTCCACCACCTGCAGCATGGCCCGCAGCGCCACGATGGTCTTGCCGGAGCCGACTTCGCCTTGCAGCAGCCTGTTCATGGGGCTGTCCTGCGCCAGTTCGGCCGCGAGGGTCTTGCCCACAGCTGCCTGTCCGGCGGTGAGCGTAAAAGGAAGCTGCTGATCGAACGCCGCCAGCAGGCCTCCGGTGACAGGGCGGCGGGCGGTGGCTTCCTCGGCCGCGAGCTGCGCGCGGCGCCGGGCCAGCGCCGCCTGCAGGACCAAGGCCTCCTGGTACCGCAGACGGTCCTGGGCCTGCCTCCAGTCGGCATGTGACTCAGGCCTATGGATGAGCCGGTAAGCCTGGGCCACCGGCAGGAACTTCTCCCGGCGGACCACCGACTCGGGCAGCGGATCCGGCAAGTCGTCCAGGTCCAGGGTCTCCAACAAGGTGGCAATGACTTTCTGGATGGACCAGCTGGTGAGTTTGCTGGTGGCCGGATACACCGGAACGGGCATGGCAGCGAGCTTCTCGGGATCGATGCCCGGCATGTCCGGGTCCTCGTCCAGGAGGTTGAAATCCGGGTTGGTCAGGCTCAGTGAGGAACCATACTGCGTGACCTTGCCGGAGAACATGACGCGCCGGCCGGGCAGGAGCTCCGCTTTTGCCCGGAAGCCGTTAAAGAAGGTGACCTTGAGCGTACCGTGCCCGCTGCCGGGTCCCACGGCGGACAGCCTGGGGCGCCCATGGGAGGCGGCGTCGTCAGTGATGACGACGTCGGTGATGGAACCACGGCGGGTATGCATCTTGCGGGTGCTGTTGGAGAGGACGCGGGCAATAAGCGTGACCTCTTCGTCCAGGGGAACCTCGCTGATGGGCGTGAGCTCACCACGGTTCAGGTAGCGCCGCGGGAAATAATTGAGCAGGCCGCCGGCCGTGGTTATCCCGAGGTTCTTCTCAATGACGGCCGCGGAACGCTTTCCGATGCGGCGTTCCAAGGCAACGTCCAGGTCAGCGCTCATGCCCACTGGAGTTCACCGGAGCTGGTTCCGGGTCACGGGCCAGGGCGAGTTCGCTGACGGAGATGTCGCTGGGTTCGCCCAGGGAACGGATCAGCGCGACGGCGGGTTCAGCCTCGGGAACGTGGACGTGGACCCGCCAACGGTAGGTGCCGTCGGCCACCGCTGCGCTGTCCACCTGGCTCATGATGACCGAATCGCCGATTTCGTCCAGCCGTTGCCTGAGAGTGGCCGCGCTGAGGGGCGACAGGCTGATGGTGCACATGACCTCCACGCCGTCGTCGTCGGGGAGGTCCTTGTGGATATGGGGATCCTGGACGTCGTAACCGTGCAGTCCGTCCAGGAGTTCGCCCTGGAGCTCGCCGCCCATCACGGCTGAACGGAGGCAGTCAAGGATGAGGAGCATGCCGACACCCCCGGCGTCGACGACGTGGGCAGCCTCCAGTGCGGGCAGCTGCCCTTCGGTGTTCACCACTGCCGCCAGTGCGCCGTTGACGGCAGCGTCCAGGGCCAGGCCCAAAGCGTGGTTGCTGTGGTCGCCGTTCTTCCCGTTTTCCACCTCTGCCGCCGCACGCGCAGCAGCTTCCATCACCGACAGCATGGTGCCGGGTACAGGATCACTCAAAGCGGACCAGGCCCGGATCTGGGCACGGTTCAGGGCAGCGGCCAACAGCGTGGCGGTCAGGCGGGTGTGTCCGACCAGCGGCTCGGCAGCGGCGCAGAGAAACACCGAAAAAAGCGTTCCGGAGTTACCGCGTGCCTGCTCCATCGCCGCCCGGCCCGCACGGGCCAGCACCACGCCGACGTCCCCGTGGCCGGCGTCGGGCTGGCCCGCAGCATCGCCGTGCAGGGCCCGGGCAGCCGCCCGGACCGTGAGGTAGAGGTTGGTGCCGGTGTCTCCATCAGCTACGGGAAAAATGTTGATCGCGTTGAGCCGGTCACTGTGGTTGCCAACGGCCGTTTCGGCCTTGTCCAACCACCGCTTCATCGCTTGCGCGTTGGCGGCAACCTTAATCTGCAAAGTGATCCCATCCCCCGGTGCCAGCGGCGTGGCCCGCAATCGTGACGCCCGGGCCGGAGTTGATTCCCGGGGCTTGTACTGAGCCTATCGCAGTGAATCCGGGAGGCAGCTGAACGTCAGGCGGGAATGTGGCCAGCAACCCGTGGTCCTCTCCCCCGCCCAGAACCCAATCCAAGGGGTCCAACTGCAGGAAGTCCGACGCCGGCTTGAGGCTTTCCGCAAGCCGCTTCAGTTCCGCGGGGTCCAGGTCGATAACGGCATTGCTGGCGAGAGCCAACCGGGTACCGTCCCGCACCAGGCCGTCGGAGATGTCCATCATGGCGGTTGCTCCCGCTGACCTGGCCAGCGGTCCGGCGGCCAGGGGCGGCTGCGGCCTGCACTGGACGTCCAGCAGCTCGCGCTGCTCCCGAACCAGGGAATCGACGTCCGAGTCCGATTCCAAAAGGGCAAGTCCGGCGGCGGCCCTGCCCACTGTACCGGCCAGCGCCAGGACATCCCCCGCGCGTGCCCCGGAGCGCAGCACGGGCTTTCCGCCGGCCAGGGTCCCCAGCACCGCGACTGTTACGGAGATTTCCCGGCCACGGCCCAAGTCACCTCCGGCCACTGAACAGTTGATGGCCCCCAGATCCCGGATTGCTGCCGACAGGCCGTCGGCAAGATCCTCCACCCAGCTGACCGGTGTGCCCGGTGGCAACGTGAGGCTGACAACCATGGACGTGGCCGTGGCCCCCATGGCGTTGATGTCGCTGAGGTTCTGGGCTGCGGCCTTCCAGCCAACGTCAAAGCCCGTGGTGCGGTACCCGTTGGTCCAGGTGAGCCGGAAGTCCTGGTCCTGCACCTGCGTATCGATGCTGATGAGCGTCCGGCCGTCCGGCGCGGAGACGATGGCGGCGTCGTCCCCGGGACCGAGCAGAATTGGCGAAGGGTGGTCCCCGCCGATCTCCAGCCGCGGGAAGATGCGGGCGAGCAGGCCGGCTTCTGACAGCCCGGCCACGGTGAGGGGCTCGTCAGTCAGGGGTTCTTCAGTCAACGGTATTTCAGGCACGCCCCTACGCTACAGCGGCTGACTGACATTCGATGGCGAAGAGCAGATCTGCGCAGCTCAGTCTTTCCGCAACGCCTCACACGGAATCACTACTTGAGCAAACTTCCACGTGGCAGGAGCCACGACGGCGCTGGCGCTGGGCAGTGCGGGATCGACGGAGCAAAGGGTTCGGGCCGCTTCCACCCCGGGCGACCAGGCCGGACCAACCTGGCGCGTAGTAGCTGTGGGAAAGTAGCTGATGAGGAGGACAGCAACGAATATCCCGGCGAGCAAAGGAGTGACTCCGCGTTGTAGATGCCCACGCTGCAGGGCCACGGCCACGGCGATGGGAATCAGCAGGAGAATGAACATTGCCGGAGCCGCTGCGTAACGAACGTAGCCAAAACCGTTGGCCCAGTCCGATTCCGAAAACCTCGAGTAATTGAACATCGGATTACCGCTCAGTACTACCGATGCGGTCCAGCACAGAGCTGAAGCCGTCAGGGCAATGATTGCGGCCCACTGAAAAGTGCGGTCGCCCTTTATCAGTACGTAGACAAGCAGCCCAACTACCAGGAGACAGGGAACCACCAGCGCCCACGCCCCGAAATTCACTATCCCCGAAGCCAGGGTCCTGCTATCCGGGTTCCAGATGGAACCGATGGGCAGCAGCACATAGCCCATCAGCACCGACAGCGGGTCGACGGCGTCAGTCGGGGGCGGAGCACCGTTGAACCTTGGCTTACTCAGCGTGGTCAGGACCTGAAGCACCAGGCCAACGAGTAACCCGGCGGGAGCAGCATAAGCGCGCTTCCGGAATGCGGCCCAGATTGCCAGCGGCAAAAACATGCCGGTGATGATTTCACTTGCAGCGGTAACGAATGTCACCACAAACAGCCCGGCACCCGCGACTGCTGATTTCGGCTTGCTCAGCAGCAGCCAAGGCGTCAGCCACAGCAGGTACCAATGCAGGTTGGCCGCATTGCCCTGAATCTCGTTTGGACCAATTGGCAGCAGGATGGGAATGACCGCAATCATGACCCGCACCGGTACTGAATCAGTCAGTACCCGCGAAAGATGGAAGACAGCAATGGAAATGGCGGCCACCACTGCACAACTGACCAGCGACATGGCGATGGCGTATCCGTCCAGCGGGACGAGCGCATGCGCAGCACTCGACAATAGCCGAGGCAGGACATGCAGGTAGCCGTCGTAAGGCAGGAAAATGCTCTGCAGGTGGCCGGTGCTGAGGACATCGCGCAGGAAGACGCCGCCGTCCTCAGCCCAGACAGTCTCCTTGGTCATGGAAGGCAGGCGACCCCAGGCCAGAAACGTCAGGACCAGTGCGCTGCCCAGGAGCACCGCGCCTTTCATGGTCAGGCGCATGGCTGTCGACCTTTTGCCGTTCGCAGAGGCCGGGCGATGGGCAGGGTCAACCTCGATAATCTTTGTCATTTGGTGAGTAGTTTATCGTCCCTGCAGCACAGCCAAATGATCCCGCCAGGCCCAGGCGCCCAGCCCCCGGTAAGCCCGGCGCTTCATCACGTCCCCCACACTGAAGGGAATTCCCGCGGACACGCCCGTCAGCGGTTAAGGACCGCACTGCACGGAAGCGTGGCTTGCCAGGGAGCAGGCGCCAGTGCGACACCGATGTCTCCAACGCCACCATTGAGGACACACTCCTCGTGGGCGACTGCCAGGAACTTTTCCCATTCCGGCCCGGTCTGCCGGACCGGCAGGGCCGGGAAATAGTTGACCGACAGGAAAACGAGCAGCACGGCAGGGGCCCATAAGAAAGTCCGGACTTTCGTACTGCCTGCCCTCTCAGCGGCAACGGCCACAGCGGCCGGAACCAGGATGAGCAGGAACATGGAAGGAGCGGCGGCGTAACGAAAGAATGTGAAATGCTCCAGCCAGTCCTCTTCGCTGAAACCCGCGAAATCAAGCTGATCCGAAACATTGACTACAACCGCGGCCGTCCAACACAGCGCAGCGGCGCCAAAAGAATATGCAGCAACGAATTTCCACTTGGTGCTGCCTAAGACCAGGACATATGTCAGCAGGCCGGCAATTACCGTGGCTGGTATGAGAACGGGAAATGCGCCGTAATTCACAATGGTTGAAGCCATGCTGCGTTTGTCGGTTTCCCAGAGGGAAGCCACAGCCTGCAAACCAAAACCATAGAAGACTGACAATGGGTCCGCCGGTTCCACGTCCGGCGGGGACCCGTAGCGTGGGTTGGTTGCGGTCGCCACGAGCTGGCACACCAAACCGGCGAGCAGTCCTACCGGCGCCCAGTAGTTCCGCCTCCGGAACGCCGTCCAGAGCGCAAGCGGTATGAAAAGCCCGGAGATGATCTCTGTGGTGGCCGCAGCAAAAGTCACCACGAAAAGGCCACCCTTGCCATACCAGCGGGAAGGGTGGTAAATCAGCAGCCAAGGCACAAGCCACAGCAGGTACCAATGCAGATTGGCCGCGTTACCGAGGACCTCAAGTGGCCCGACAGGGAGCAACACCGGAATCATTCCAAGCATCAGCCGGATAGCCCGACTGTCCACAAGAGCGGCGGACAGGTGGTAGACGCCCACAGAGATTGCCGCAACGGCAGCGCAACTGAGGAACGACATCATGATGGCAAAGGAGCTCAGAGGGGCCACCAGGTATGCAATGCCTGAAATGAGTCGCGGAATGGTGTGGAGGTAGCCCGCATAGGGTTCACCAATGCTGGCCACCGGGCCGATGACCACAGTGTCCCGGAGGAAGAAGGCACCGTCTTCGGCCCAGAGGGTCCCCCGGGTCAATTCCGGCAGCCGCAGCCAGGCAACGTAGGTGAGCGCTATGACCGACGCGAGACTCCCGATGGCTTTCAGTGCCTGCTTTCTTCGAAAGCCCAGGCTTGACGGAACCGTTGCGGTGCCGTGTCCTGGCCCGGCATTCATTGTTTTACTCATCGCGGCACCAGCTTATAGTCCTTTAGGACCGCCTGTTGTCCGCAACGAAACTGCTGTGACGGGGCCGTTGTTGGCCTGCCGGGCTGCGATTGGCGCCGAAAACGGTATGTGGAGATGATGGATGGTATGCAGCCTGCTCCCCCAGCCGAACCCAGCGTCCCGTTACCTGAGCCCAGGGTTCCATCTTCCGGACGGCTCTTCGGGGTGACTGTATCCCTGGTGGCAGCGGCATGTCTCGCCGCCTGCGCCCCCGTGGTGGACGTGGCACCGGCGGGCGACGCTGCCAACCCCGCTTGCGCACCCATGATGGTGGCCCTGCCGGATGCCATCGGCGACGCGCCGCTGCGCAAAACCAACAGCCAGGCGACCGCCGCCTGGGGTGATCCGTCGCAGGTGATCCTGCGCTGCGGCGTCAATGTTCCGGGGCCGACGACGGACCGCTGCGTCAGTGTGAACGGCGTCGATTGGGTCATCAAAGAAGGTGACGCGGCCTGGACCCTGACAACTTTTGGCCGCGAACCAGCCACTGAGATCCTTCTCACAAAGGATCAGGAGACCATCAGTTCCGCTACGGTCCTGGCTGACCTTTCGGCCGCGGCCGCGAAGGTGCCGGCCAGCAGGAACTGCGTGGGCCAGGAGGAACTGCAGAACCTGCCGACCAGCCAGTAGCTGGGCGCCGGTGGTGGGCCCACGCCGGCAGGGTTCCCTGGCCGAAGCGGAGCGAGGTTAGGGCGCCGGTGGGGACTAGCGCAGGCCGGTCTTCCGGTGCAGCGCCAGGTAAATCAGCTCATCAATGAGGTCCGCGTAGTCCAGCCCTGAGGCGGCCCACATCTGCGGGTACATGCTCTTGGGCGTGAAGCCCGGCATGGTATTGATCTCGTTGATGATCAGTTCGCCGTCAGGGGTGTAAAAGAAGTCCACGCGGCTGAGCCCCTCGGCTCCCACCGCGTCGAATGCCGCCGCGGCGAGTTCGCGCACGCGGGAAATGGCTTCTTCGGGGATGTCGGCCGGGCAGCTCAGGGCGGCGGCGTCGTCTTCAACGTACTTGGCGGTGAAGTCGTAGAATTCGTGGCTTCCTGCGGCCACTGAGATTTCGCCCGGCATGGACGTCCGCGGAGCATCGGTGCCGCGGCCTTCCAGGACCGCGCACTCAATTTCACGCCCCACGATGCCTGCCTCGATGACCAGCTTGAGGTCGTGCCGGCGGGCTTCCTCGATGGCGGCGTCGAGTTCTTCCATGGAGTCAACTTTGGAGATCCCCATTGACGAGCCGGCCCGGGCAGGCTTGACGAAAACGGGGAAGCCGAGGTGGTCCACCTGCTTGCGCACAGATTCCGCGTCCTTGATCCACTGCCGGTCCGTAACAGCAATGTACGGTCCGACGTGCAGTCCTGCGGCTTCGAAAACAACCTTCATGTAGTGCTTGTCCATGCCAACGGCCGAGGCGAGTACACCGGCGCCGACGTAGCGGGTATCGGACAGTTCCAGCAGCCCCTGGATGGTGCCGTCTTCGCCGAACGGACCGTGGAGAAGCGGGAACACCACGTCCACGGTGCCCAGCTCCTGCGGCACGGCATTCGGCGAAGCCACGATCAGCTGGTGCTCGCCGCCGATTTCCGCCAGGGTGACCGTTTCCGACGACGGCTGGACCTCGGGTAGCGACGATGCGGTCAGCGACCACTGCTCGGTGTCCCCCGCAGCAAGCACCCACTGCCCGGATTTGGCGATGCCGATGGGAATGACGTCGTACTTGTCTTTGTTGATGGCGCCCAGGACACCGGCGGCGGTTACGCAGCTCACCGCATGTTCGCTGGACCGGCCGCCAAAAAGCACGGCCACCCGTGGTTTCGCCGGGGAGGCAGCGTCCGTTGCAGTCAGGTTTTCGTCGGACATTCTCAGTAATCGCCTTCGGGTTTCAGGTCCCGGGCCAGCAGCAGCGGCCCCAGTTGGTCTACGGAAAGTTTGCCGGCCAGAACGGCTACAACGGCTGCGGTAATAGGCATATCGACGCCCAGTTTGCCCGCGAGTTCGTGGACGGCCGGGCCTGACTTGATCCCTTCGGCCGTCTGGGTCATCTTCAGGGCCAACTCATCGAGGGTGAGCCCCTGACCCAGCAACCGGCCGGCGGTATGGTTTCGTGAGAGCGGCGAGGAGCAGGTTGCCACCAGGTCCCCCAACCCGGCCAGTCCGGCCATGGTCCGGGCCTCCCCGCCCAACGCAAGAGCGAGCCTGGAGGTTTCAGCCAGGCCCCTGGTGATGACGGAGGCCTTGGTGTTGTCCCCCATCTGTTTGCCCTCACAGATGCCCACAGCCAGGGCAATGACGTTCTTGACGATGCCGCCGATCTCAACGCCGACAACGTCCGCCGTCGTGTAGGGGCGGAAATAGGGCGACGTGCAACTCCGGGCAATCCAGCCTGCGGCTGCAGCGTCAGAACAGGCCACCACGGACGCAGTCGGCTCTTCGCGGGCGATCTCCATGGCGAGGTTGGGACCGGAAACCACCGCAATGCGGTCCGCCGGAATCCCCAGTTCCTCGCTGATGACCTCGCTCATCCGGGAGTCAGTACCGAGCTCCAGGCCCTTCATCAGGGATACCACAACGGCGTCCGGGGCGATCAGCGGCTTCCATTCGCGCAGCTGCAGACGGAGGGACTGGGCAGGAACGGCAAGGACCACCAGGTCCGCCCCGGCGAGTACTTCGGCCACATCGGTGGACGCTGTAATGCTGGGCGGCAGCGGAATGTCTTTCAGGTACTGGGTATTCCGGTGGGAGCTGTTGATCTGCTCCACCACTTCGCTCCGGCGGCCCCACAGACGGATCCTCCGCTCGTCTCCCGCAACGGAGGCTGCATCGGCGAGGATCTTCGCGAACGTGGTTCCCCAGGAACCGGCCCCCAGGACAGCGACGGACCGGGCCGAGCCGTCGCGGGTTCCGTCAGCGGTCATGTGGCATCAGCAGCGCCGTCGGGCTTCCCACGGCCCTGGATGCGGCCCCGCACGTCCTGGTTCTGCTGCGAGGGGTCCCAGCGCCGGGCGGGAGGTTCCTCATTCCGGAGGCCGGCGAGCAAGCCGGTGACGGCATCCATGATCGCATCGGTGGCCGCCGTCAGGGTTGCTTTATCCAGGGGTTGGCCGGCGAAAGCGCTCAGGTCCACTGGCTTTCCGATGACTACCCGGGAGGTCTTGCGGGGAAAGAGGTGGAACCGCTTCGCATAGCGCGGGAAGACCTCATGGGCGCCCCAGTGAGCGATCGGGACCACGGGAATCCCGCCTTCGAGAGCGAGCCGCGCTGCGCCAGTGTGGCCTTTCATCGGCCACAGGTCCGGATCACGGGTAAGCGTGCCCTCGGGGTAGATGATGATGGCACCGCCGTCGGCCACAATCTCCTGGGCCAGCTGCAGCGAGCGGTTCGCCCCCGCCGTCGAACGTTCCACCGGGATCTGGCGTGTTGCCCTGAGGACCCAGCCCAGGACAGGGACCTTGAACAGCCCGGACTTGGCCAGGAAGTGCGGCGCGCGCTGGTTGTTGTACAGCACGTGGCCCACGACCAGGGGATCAATCTCGGTGCAATGGTTGGGGGCAGCAATGAAACCGCCGGCGGGAAGGTTCTCAAGGCCCTCCCACTTCTTGTTCATCATGGCATTAAGCAGGGGGCGCACTATGGCCGCAACCACAAAGAGGGTGGCTTGGCTCTTGGCCGTTTCCTTCACGTGCCCACCGCTACTTTGCCGAGGTGATGTCGAAATCGGCGCCGAGGCCGGCCAGCTTTTCGGTAAACCGTTCATAGCCGCGGTTAATGATGTCGATCCCGGTCACCCGTGAGACACCGGTGGCAGCAAGAGCAGCGATCAGGTGGCTGAAGCCGCCGCGAAGGTCGGGGACATCGATGTCCGTTCCCTTGAGCTGGGTGGGTCCGGAGATGACGGCCGAGTGGAGGAAGTTGCGCTGGCCGAACCGGCATGGCACGCTGCCCAGGCACTCACGGTGCACCTGGATGTTGGCGCCCATGCGGATGAGGGCGTCGGTGAAACCGAACCTGTTCTCGTAGACGGTCTCGTGGACAATCGACACACCCTCGGCCTGGGTCAGGGCCACCACCAGGGGCTGCTGCCAGTCGGTCATGAAGCCGGGGTGGACATCCGTTTCCAGGACCAGCGGGTTGAGTTTGCCGCCCTTGTGGTAGAACCGGATTCCGTCCTCGCCGATGTCCATCCCGCCGCCAACTTTGCGGTAGGTGTTCAGGAAAGTCATCATGTCCCGCTGCGAGGCACCTTCCACGAAGATGTCTCCGCGGGTCACCAGCGCAGCTGAGGCCCACGACGCCGATTCGTTGCGGTCCGAGAGGGCGCGGTGGTTGTAGCCGCCGAGGTCACGGACGCCCTCGATGCGGATGGTGCGGTCAGTCTGGACGCTGATGATGGCGCCCATTTTCTGGAGCACGGCGATGAGGTCGATGATCTCCGGTTCTGTTGCGGCGCCGGACAGCTCGGTGATGCCCTCGGCGCGGGTTGCGCTCAGCAGCACCTGCTCGGTGGCGCCCACAGACGGATACGGCAGGGAGATTTTGGCGCCCTGAAGCCCCTTGGGGGCGGAAATGTGGATGCCGCCGGGGCGCTTCTCCACGACGGCGCCAAACTGGCGCAGCACGTTGAGGTGGTAATCAATGGGCCGGTCGCCGATCTTGCAGCCGCCAAGATCCGGGATGAAGGCTTCGCCGATCGCGTGGATCAGGGGTCCGCACAGCAGGATGGGGATCCGCGAATCGCCGGCGTGGGCATCGATTGCGGTGCTCGGGGCCGTCTTGGCGCCCTTCGGGTCCAGCGTGAGGTCACCGCTGACTGGATCCTTGACCACCGTCACACCATGGAGCTGCAGGAGCGAGGTGACAACCTCTACGTCCTTGATCTCCGGGACGTTCCGCAACACCGACGGTTCATTGCCCAACAGTGCCGCCACCATGGCCTTCGGGACAAGGTTCTTGGCCCCTCGGACGGTGACTCGGCCTGTCAGCGGGACTCCGCCACGGATTGTCAGAACACTACTCATATACCGGTTTCCTTACGATTACTCGCCCCAAAATCCTTGCAAAGGCTCCAGCTAAGCATAGGAGGTCGCGTTACCGAACCGAAATACGGCGTGCCCGGCGCGGTCGTTTCTCCCCAGGCGTCCCGGCCGGAAACAGAAGCAACGCGGGGTCACTCCTGGCCCGATAAGTCGACTTCATTGGGCGAAGAGTGACCCCGCGTTGCTTTGGTTCGGCTCAGGAAAGGCGGGCCGGGAGGGTCGTGGGCATAAATGCTGGACGGGTGGCCTCGTAGGCGGTGATGTCCTCTTCGTGCTGGAGCGTGAGGCCGATGTCATCCAGGCCTTCGAGCAGGCGCCAGCGGGTGTAATCGTCGATCTCGAAGGGCGCCACGATGTTCCCGCAAATGACCGTCTTGGAGACGAGATCAACGGTCACTTCGGTGCCGGGGGCGTTCTCGAGTTCCTTCCAGATGAGCTCGATGTCGTCCTGGGCAAGTTCCGCAGCCAGCAGTCCCTGCTTGCCGGAGTTGCCGCGGAAAATGTCAGCAAAGCGGGAGGACAGGACGGTCTTGAAGCCGTAGTCCTTCAGGGCCCAGACGGCGTGCTCACGGGAAGACCCGGTGCCGAAATCAGGTCCGGCCACCAAGACAGAGCCGGTGTTGAACGGCGCCTGGTTCAGGATGAAGGCGGGATCCTTGCGCCATGCGGAGAACAGCGCATCCTCGAAGCCGGTGCGGGTGATCCGCTTGAGGTAGACGGCGGGGATGATCTGGTCCGTGTCAACGTTGCTCTGGCGCAGCGGTACGCCGATACCGGTGTGGGTGGTGAACTTTTCCATGGCGGTCTCCTAGGCTGCGTCGGTGCGGATGGCGGCGGATTCGGGGGCCGGATCAAGGTCCGACGGCGAGCTCAAGGTTCCGCGGATGGCGGTGGCGGCTGCCACCACCGGAGAGACGAGGTGGGTGCGCCCGCCCTTGCCCTGGCGGCCCTCGAAGTTGCGGTTGGAGGTGGACGCACAGCGTTCCCCTACCTCCAGCTGGTCCGGGTTCATGCCCAGGCACATGGAGCAGCCGGCGAAGCGCCATTCGGCACCGAAGTCCTTGAAGACCTTGTCCAGGCCTTCCGCCTCGGCTTCAAGCCTGACGCGGGCCGAACCGGGAACCACCAGCATCCGGATGTTGGGGTCCTTTTGGCGGCCGCGGATGATGTCCGCAGCGGCGCGGAGGTCCTCCATCCGCGAGTTGGTGCAGGAGCCGAGGAAGACCGTGTCCACCCGGATGTCCTTCATGGGTGTGCCGGCCTCCAGGCCCATGTACTGGAGGGCGCGTTCGGCGGCGGCCTTGGCGTTTTCGTCACCGAAGTCCTCCGGAGACGGAACCGAGGAAGACAGCGAAACGCCCTGGCCCGGGTTCGTGCCCCACGTGACAAACGGCTCCAGCGTGTCGGCGTCGAGGTCCACTTCGACGTCGAAGGTGGCGTCGTCGTCGGTCCTCAGGGTGTTCCAGTACTCGACGGCAGCGTCCCAGTCAGATCCCAGGGGCGCGTGCGGCCGCCCATACATGTAGTCGTAGGTGGTCTGGTCCGGGGCCACCAGGCCGGCACGGGCGCCGGCCTCGATGGACATGTTGCAGATGGTCATCCGGGCCTCCATCGACAGCGCGCGGATCGCTGAGCCACGGTACTCCAGGACGTAGCCCTGGCCACCGCCGGTGCCGATCTTGGCGATCACGGCGAGGATGATGTCCTTGGCGGTGACGCCGGGCCGCAGCGAGCCTTCGACGTTGATGGCCATGGTCTTGAACGGCTTCAGGGACAGCGTCTGGGTGGCCATCACGTGCTCCACCTCGGAGGTGCCGATGCCCATGGCGAGGGCACCGAAAGCGCCGTGCGTGGAGGTGTGCGAGTCACCACAGACAACCGTCATTCCGGGCTGTGTCAGGCCGAGCTGAGGTCCGACGACGTGCACAATTCCCTGCTCGGCATCGCCAAGGGAGTGCAGGCGGACGCCGAACTCCGCACAGTTGTTGCGCAGCGTCTGGATCTGCGTCCGGCTGGTGAGGTCCGCAATGGGCTTGTCGATGTCCAGCGTGGGAGTGTTGTGGTCCTCCGTGGCGATGGTCAGGTCCGGCCGGCGCAGCGGGCGGCCGGCCAGGCGCAGGCCCTCGAATGCCTGCGGGGACGTCACCTCGTGGACCAGGTGGAGGTCTATGAAGAGGAGGTCGGGCTGGGCATTGGCTCCTTCGCCGTCGCCTTTGCGCACCACATGTGCGTCCCAGACTTTCTCGGCCAGTGTCTTTGCCACGGCCATCTCCCTTCACTGCTGTTGACTGTTAAGTCCACTGAATCAGGACGGCCGTACAATTCGCCAGCCGAAACATTTGCATCTCAGATAATGAGACGGCAATATCATTACATGGACAATTCTAGTGGAGTCGGTGTCATTGATAAAGCAGCCCATGTGCTTGACGCATTGGAGGCCGGGCCCACCACCCTTGCGCAACTGGTGGCAGCCACGGGCCTCGCCCGGCCCACTGTCCACCGGCTGGCCCTGGCGTTGGTCCATCACCGGCTGGTGAGCCGTGACATCCAGGGCCGGTTTGTCCTCGGCAGCCGCCTCGTGGAGCTCGCCTCGGCAGCCGGTGAGGACCGGCTGATCGCCTCCGCCGGACCGGTCCTGATGCAGTTGCGCGACGCCACCGGCGAAAGCGCCCAGATCTTCCGCCGCCAGGGTGAATGGCGCGTATGCGTTGCCTCCGCCGAGCGCCCCATCGGCCTGCGCGACACCATCCCCGTAGGCACCCAGCTGTCGATGAAAGCCGGCTCCGCGGCCCAGGTGCTGCTCGCGTGGGAGGACCACGACCGGCTCCTGGAGGGGCTGCAGTCCGCCCGCTTCACTCCCACCGTTCTGGCAGGCGTACGACGGCGGGGCTGGGGTCAGAGCCTCGGCGAACGTGAGCCGGGGGTCGCCTCTGTCTCGGCACCGGTCCGGGGACCGTCCGGACGCGTCATCGCCGCCGTCTCGATCTCAGGCCCCATTGAACGGCTCACCCGCCAACCCGGCCGCCTCCACGCCGAAGTCGTGTGCAACGCCGGACGGATCCTCACGGACGCCCTGCGGAAGAACAACGACTAAGGCTGCATCCCCCGCCGGCATCGGGCAGGCCAGAGTTAGGCTGTCGGAATGAACAGCTACGCAGTCTTCCTCCGCGGCATCAACGTGGGCGGGATCAACATCAAAATGGCTGACCTCAGGGTTGCCCTGGAAGCAGCGGGCTTCACCGGAGTCAAGACCCTGCTCGCCAGCGGAAACGTTGTCCTGGCCAGCGACCTGGCTGCGGCCGAGGTCAAAAGCAGATGTGAAAAGTGCCTGCGTGATTCGTTCGGCTATGACGCCTGGGTGGTTGTCCTCTCAGCCGAGCGGGTGGGCGCTCTGGTGGATGCATGCCCGTACCCGGAGGACAGCAAGAGCACGCACACCTACCTCACCCTGGGGTCGGACAAGGCCGTGCTCGATGAGCTGGCTGCCGCCGGCGCAGCCCTCGACGGTGCGGAACAGCAACGGCTTAGCCCGGAAGCGCTGGCGTGGCTCGCCCCGGTGGGCGGGACCCTTGACAGCCCGTTCAGCAAAATCTCCGCCAAGCCCAAGTACAAGGCATCAACCACCACCCGGAACCTCCGGACCATGATCAAGGTCCGGGACGCCGCGGCAGCCCTGTCAACAGCCGAGGCGCCCTAACCCGCCGCTGACTGCAGGGCGGAATTGAATGATTTGAGCCGGGTCACTTCCACCTCAACGGGTTCCACCACCATGCCCTGGGCAACATCGGCCACGGCAACCCGCAACCGTTTCCGTGCCCTGGCCGCGCGGGCGTTGGCCACTCCTGCGCCGATGAACTTCCCGGTCAGCGCAAGGAAAATCCCCAGAACCACGCCGCCGGCGATCATCAGCGTGGGCACCGGCCACCCTTCCACCCGGGGAACCTCGGGGACCGGCATCTGGAAGTAGGCAAGTCCCGCCAGGACGCCCAGCCAGCCCAGCCCGCCGAGGGCCGTCAGCAGGGCGAGCCACTGGATCACATTGAAGACTCCCCACCACCATGACTTCCGGGCAGCCATCAGATCGGTTCCGGCGATGGCCTGGTCCAGTGCGTCCGGCAGGGCGTCGCGGCCTTCGCGGGCAGCGCCGCGGATCGCCGCGCGCCAGGGTCCGGGCGCGCCCTCGCTGGCGGCATCGGCAAATTCCCGGACGGCAGCATCAGTCCGGGCCCTTTCCGGGGCCCCGGCGGGCGGCAGCGATGTCCGGTTGAGTTGGGACGGGTTTGCACTGCGCAGGTTGAGGCGCCGCAGCGGATCAGCCCTGAACCGCACCAGCCACCGTGTTGCCGGCAATCCCGTGCGGCGCGTCGATTCGAGCCGGTAGGACCGGGCAACAGCACCCACCACCACCGGTACGTTCGCGGCTACGGCCAACTCGTCTGTAAGCCGTGCTTTCGAGGGTGAGCTGACGCCCGCGGCATCCCCCTCGCCGGAAACCTGCCTCAACTGCATCGAGGCCCGCGAAACGTCGGCGGCCAGCCGCTGGGAAAGCGCCTGGCGCTGCATTACGACGCTTCGGATGGCGCTTCTGACGCGGTCGACGCCGGTGCCCCTGAGGGCGGACGCGCCAAGGACCTGTACTTTGCCCAGTCCGTCGCGGGCCAGGATCCCCTTGAGGGACTCCAGCACGGGCTCCACGTCGCGTTCCGGCAGCCTGTCCACCTGATTGAGCACCACCAGGGTCACCGCACCGTGTGCGGCCAGGGGTTTGAGGAAATCATTGTGCACTGCGGCGTCCGCGTACTTTTGCGGATCCAGCACCCAGACGAGCACGTCCACCAGGCCCACCATGCGTTCGACGATTTCGCGGTTCGCGGCCCTGGTGGAATCGAAGTCCGGGAGGTCCAGCAGGATCAGCCCCGTGCCTTCGTCCGCGAACCCGTCCACCGGCACTGCATGGTGACGGTTGCGGACCTCAAGCCAGTCCAGCAATGGTTCGCTGCCCTCTGCTCCCCAGATTCCGGCCATAGGTTCGGATGTTGTGGGCCGGCGGGCAGCCGCCGTCGCGATCTCAGCGTCGCTGACAGCGTTGAACAGTGAGGACTTGCCGCTTCCGGTGGCGCCGAAGAAGCCCACCACCGTGTGGTCGCCGGACAGTGACCGGCGGGAGCTTGCCCGTTCGAGGAGCCGGAACACATCCTCCAACGCCGTCTCCGGCAAAACGCCTTCCGCGAGCCCGCGTGCTTCGTCGAGCGCCTCCAGCCTGCGGTCCAGCCGCGATGCTTCACGGGCTGCGCTGTGGCGGCTCATGCGCGCTCTGCCAGGCGGGCGAGGGCCGCTGCGTGGGCGGTCAGGACCTGCGCCGTGTCTGTGTCTCCGCCTGGGAGGCGGTCGAGGAACTTTTGTTGCTCCGCCTGAAGCAGCCGCTGGCAGCGGGCATGCAGGTCTTCACGCGCTGTTTGCGCAAGCCTGCGGACGGCGTCCTCCCCGAACACTGCTTCCAGGAGTCTCTGGCCGACGACGGCGGTGCCTCCCGCCACACCGATCTCCAGTCCGGTGAGTCCAGCGGTCATGGAAAACACGACGATCATCAGCGCTGCGCCGAGGCCGTTGATGCCGAAGGACAGCCATCTGGCCTGCGTGCGTTTGCCTTGGCCCTCGGTGCGGATGAGCTCCATCAGGCCTGCCTGCCAGGCCCGGATCTCGGCGGCTGCCTTGTCGGCGAAGCCGGGACCCGTCCCGGAGAGGTCGTCGGTGCCCAGCAGCTGGCGGCCAGCGGGGTCAGAACGCCACCGCTGGTCCGTCTCCTCGGCGGCGTTGGCGGCCTCGTCAAGAATAACCGCCTGCAACCCCGTCTCAATGGCCGCTTCCACCCGTACCGCTGGTGTTGGTTCGCCGCGGAAGAAGGCTCCCACACGGTCCCGCAGCCGGCCGATGTTCTGTTCCAGTGCCCGGAAGAACTCGCCCGTTCCCACGAAATCCTGCCAGCGGGCCAGCACCTCTCCGCGGAGCAACGCGCCGTCTTTGGTGGCGTCCAGGATCCTGGTCCCGGCATCGCGGTAGGCGTCCTCGGCGTCGGACCGGAGTGTTGCGGCGGCATGCTCCTGTTCCCGGACCGCCTGCCCCAGCGCGCCGACGCGACCGGCGAGTGCCCTGACCGTACCGTTCAGCGTCCGCCGGGCAATCTCGGACCGCCCTGCCGAATCGGCTGCCAGTTTCTGGAGCCAGCTGCGCAGGGGCTCCACCGAGCCCACCGGCAGCATGCCCAGATCGTCGAGGGGCGCCTCCGGCACGATAAAAAGCCCTGCGCTTCCAAGGCCTTCCTGCTGCAGCAGTGCCCGCAAATCGGCGCTCACCTCAGCTTCTGCCTCCCGCGGCACCCGGTCCAGCACCACGGCAACCATGATGTCCCGCGAGGCCGCATTCAGGAGCAGCTTCCACGGGACCGCGTCTGCGTAGCGGTTGGCTGTTGTGACGAAGACCCAGAGGTCCGCGGCAGCGAGCAGCTGGCCCGCTAACCGCCGGTTGTCATCCGAGATGGAGTCAACGTCGGGTGCGTCCAGCAGCGCTATGCCCTGCGGAACGGCTGGATCCGCCACCAGCACCAGCGAAGAGATGGCCTCAGCATCGGGAGCCGCTCCCGCCCGGCTGGCAGGGAGCGGCTCGGGTGAAATGGTTCCACGGATCCTGCTGAGGGTAGGCAGGACCCGTTGGCCTTCGAACCAGCCGGCATCGGCGGGATGGTGCAGGAGGATGGGTTGCCTGGTGGTGGGCCTGATGGCCCCTGAGCGTGTGACCGGGTGCCCTACCAGGGCGTTGACCAGGGTCGACTTACCGGCGCCGGTGGAACCGCCGACGACGGCGAGCAGCGGAGCGTCCAGGCTGCGGTACCGCGGCAGGATGTAGTCGTCGAGCTGGCCCACGGCGTTCAGGGCGTCCTGGCGTACCTTTTCAACATCCGGAAGGGCCAGTGGCAGCGATACAGCGGAGAGATCCTCCCGCACCGACTCCAGCAGGCCCACAGCGGCCTCGGCCGCCTCGCCTGGCGGGCGGCCCGGCTGGGCTTTCGGAGCGCGGCTCGGCGGTGGAGGAGGTTGCGGGACAAGCCCATCGGAGGAGGTCACAGCAACATCATGCCAGTCTGAGAAGCAATCGGGCCGGGCCACGGCTACAGACGGCATAACAAAAACGGCCCCGGGCTGATGCCCGGGACCGTCTTACTGTGGTGACCCCAGCGGGATTCGAACCCGCGTTACCGCCGTGAGAGGGCAGCGTACTAGGCCGCTATACGATGGGGCCGTGTACTTCCAACCGGCCAGAGGCCGGTTTGCTAAGAGAGTATTTCACACCCTCAGCAAGTGTTTCAAATCGGCGAACCGGCTCAAAACCCCTGATCTGCCGCATAAATCTGCGACCGAACCAGAGCTGGGATACCAGGACTCGAACCTAGAATGACGGTACCAGAAACCGTAGTGTTGCCAATTACACCATATCCCAATGATACTTTCGGGCCGGATTTTCGGGCCTCAACCCGTGCTCCGTGCGCCTCAGCACGAGAAATTACTTTACCCGAGACTTGAGGCTCGCACAAATCGGCCCGGCAGGCGGCCCGGCTGCCGTCTGCCGGGCGGTCAGGCCAGCAGCTGGCGCAGCGAACTGACCTCGTGACCGCCGACGTCCTGAAGCACCTCCCCTGTCCTGTTCAGCCAGACGCCCACCAGCCCCGCCGCCGTCGAGCCTTCAGCGTCCAGAAGCCGGTTATCCCCCACGAACAGTGTCTCCGCTGGGGCGATCTGCAGGAGGCGCACGCCTTCGAGGTAGATTGCCGGCTCAGGCTTCGCCACACCAACAGTGTCAGTGCCCACCAGGCGGGTGATGCGTGCCAGGCCTGCGCCATCCAGTTTCGCCCGCTGGTAGTCATGGACGTTGTTGCTCACGGCACCATAGGGCACCCCGGCGTCGTCGAGGAGATCAAGGAGCGGAATGACATCTTCAAAGGCCCGGACGTAGCCGGGCTGGAGCCGGCTGTAGTCGGACAGCCACTGGTGCGTTTCCTCGCCGTCGGCCAGTTCCACGCCGAAATGACCCAGTGCCGCGCGGCCACGGAGCAGGCGCTGGTCATTGAAAGTCAGCTCACCTGCCAGGTACCTGTCGTAATAGTGGGTGGTTTCATGCGTGAAGATCCTGCCGAATCGCTCCCACCCGCGCTGGTCGAGGCCGGGCAGGAGGTGTTCACTGACCTCGCGCAGGGCTGTGGTCATGGCATATTCGAGGTCCACCAGGGTGTCATCAATGTCAAAGAGGACGCCCCGGATGGTCCCGAAGCGGGTCTCCAGTGCTCCTTGAGCCTCCGTGCCGGTCATGGCCATCAGCCGCGGAAGGTGCGGAGCCGGCTCAAGGAAGACTCCTTGCCGAGGATCACCATGGATTCGAAAAGCGGCGGCGAAATGCGGCGGCCGGAGATGGCTGTGCGCACCGGGCCGAAGGCGAGGCGGGGTTTCATGCCGAGGCCCTCCACCAGCGCCTGCTTCAGCGCCGTCTGGATATTCCCGGGGGTCCAGTCCCCTACCGGCTCAAGGGCGGCAATAGCGGCGTCGAGGGCTTCGGTGAGGTTTTCCGGGAGGCCCTTGCGGGCATCATCGGCGACGTCGATGGCGTCATCGGCTTTGAAGAGGAACGCCAACATCTCGGGGGCTTCGCCCAGCAGGGTAATGCGCTCCTGCACCAACGGTGCGGCTTCGGCAAGGGTGTCCTCCTGGCGGCTGGTGAGCTCCTCCCCCACGAGCCCGGCGGTGCGCAGGTAGGGGACCAGGCGGGCACGGAAGTCCTCGGGGTCAAGCATGCGGATGTGCGTGCCGTTGATGGCCTCCGCCTTCTTGATGTCGAAGCGGGCAGGGTTGGCCAGGACATCATGGACATCGAAATTTTCGATCAGCTGGTCCACCGTGAAGATGTCCTCGTCCGCTGACAGGCTCCAGCCCAGCAGGGAGAGGTAGTTCAGCAGGCCCTCCGGGATGAACCCACGGTCGCGAAGGAGGAACAGGTTGGACTGAGGGTCGCGCTTGGAGAGCTTCTTGTTGCCCTCTCCCATGACATACGGGAGGTGGCCGAACACGGGCATGTAACTGGCGACGCCGATCTCGATGAGCGCACGGATCAGCACAACCTGCCGGGGCGTGGAGGAGAGCAGGTCCTCGCCGCGGAGCACATGCGTGATGCCCATCAGGGCGTCGTCCACCGGGTTGACCAGCGTGTAGAGCGGAGAACCGTCGGCGCGGACGATGACGTAGTCCGGGATGCTCCCGGCCTTGAAGGTGATCTCGCCGCGGACCACGTCGGTGAAGGTGACATCCTCATCCGGCATCCGGACCCGCAGGACAGGCTGGCGGCCTTCTGCCTTGAATGCGGCGAGCTGTTCTTCGCTGAGTTCGCGGTCGAAGTTGTCGTACCCGAGTTTCGGGTCCCGGCCGGCAGCGCGGTGGCGCGCTTCCACTTCGTCAGGCGACGAGTAGCACTCGTAGGCGTAGCCTGCTTCCAAAAGCTTCGCTACGACGTCCTTGTAGAGGTCCAGGCGCAGCGACTGCCGGTACGGCTCGTGCGGTCCGCCGACCTCCACGCCCTCTTCCCACGTGATGCCGAGCCATTTCAGCGCTTCCAGAAGCTGCTGGTAGCTCTCCTCCGAGTCGCGTGCCGCGTCCGTGTCTTCAATGCGGAACACAAAGGTGCCCTTGGTGTGCTTGGCGTGGGCCCAGTTAAACAGGGCCGTACGGATCAGCCCAACGTGGGGGGTGCCGGTTGGTGACGGGCAGAACCGGACCCGGACAGGCGTTTCAGCAGTGACGGACGGGAAAGCGGTATTGGACGCGGAGGCAGTAGTCATAGTGGCTCCAACTTTACCGCCTGCCGCCTTCCCGGACGTCAGGTGGGGTCAGTGGCGGACCACGGGGTTGGACAGCCGTCCGATGCCCTCGATCTCCACCTCATAGCGGTCACCGGCAGTGACAAGGCCGACGCCGGCTGGCGTGCCGGTCATGATGACGTCGCCGGGGAGCAGCGTGAAGGCATGCGAGACGATGGAGACGAGTTCACGGACGCCGCGGATCATCTGGTTGGTGCTGCCGTCCTGACGGAGCTCGCCGTTCAGCCTGCCCTGGATCCGGAGGTCTTCGGTATCGAGTTCGGTTTCGATCCACGGGCCCAGCGGCGCCGACGTGTCGAAACCCTTTGCACGGGCCCACTGCAGGTCTGTTTTCTGGACGTCGCGGGCGGTGAGGTCGTTGCCGCAGGTGTAGCCGAAGATGACGTCGTCCACCCGGTCCTCGGGTACGTCCTTGCAGATCCTGCCAATAATGACGCACAGCTCGGCTTCGAAGGAGACCTCGTCGGAGAATTCCGGCAGCACGATGGGATCGTTGGGGCCGACCACTGAGGTGTTGGGCTTCAGGAACAGCAAGGGATGCGTCGGCACTTCGTTACCAAGTTCGGCGGCGTGCTCGGCGAAGTTGCGGCCGACGCCGATCACCTTGCTGCGGGGAATGATGGGGGCCAGGAGCCGCACGTCTTCAAGCTTGTGCTTGACGTGGGTGCGCTCCACGCCGTTAAAGAACGGGTCACCGTTGATGACAGTAATTTCCTCACTGCCGGACTCGCCTTCAACAACGCCGTACAGGGGATCAGAATCGACTACAAAACGGGCAATACGCATGGTTCTTACCCTACAGTCTTGAGCTGCGCAGGTAGTGAAGCTGGGCTGCAACCGACATTTCCACGGCCCGCCTGAGGTGGGGCTCGACGTCGGCATACACGGCATCCGCGACGGCGGTCACCTCTGCATCCGCGCCAAGGCGGTCCAGGGCAGCGCGGATCTGGTCCAGCCGTTCCAGGCGGTGCTCACGGTAGGCGTGCGCGACGTCCGCCAGGGAGGGAAGCATAGGCCCGTGGGCCGGCAAGACGGTGGCAGCACCAAGGGCTTCAAGCCGGTCCAAGGACTGAAGGTAGTCCCCCAGCGTCCCGTCAGGGTAGTCCAGCACCGTGGTGCCGCGGCCAAGAATCGTGTCGCCGGTCAGGACCGAACCGTCCCCGCCGTCGTCCGGGAGGTGGAAGCACACCGAATCCGAGGTGTGGCCGGGGGTGGCAAGGACGTTGATCGCCACCCCGGCCGCGAGGAGCATCTCGCCGTCCTGCAGGACATGGCCGCCGCCGTGGCAGTGCCTGGGATCCGCCGCACGGACGGGAGCGCCGGTGAGTTCGTGGAGTCGGAGCGAGCCGGCAGTATGGTCTGCGTGCCGGTGCGTCACGAGAATGAGTTCCACCGGACCCCTGCCCGCAAGCAACTGGAGGTGTCCTTCGTCAGCGGGGCCCGGATCCACCACTACTGAAGTAACGGCTCCGGCCGCTGAAATCAGGTAGGAATTGGTCCCCTCCAGGCTCATGGGTCCGGGGTTCGGGGCCAGGAGGGACGTTGCCAGCGTGCTGCGGGGTTGTGTACTGCTGCTCGAGGTGGAGTTCACCGCACCATCTTCGCACCGGGAGAGGAATAACCGGGACACCGCTGCGGGTTATGGCTCCTGAAACCCATCGTCTACAGAGAGCGTCAGGCACCCATGAGCACCTCACCCACCCTTACGTTGGCCGAGCTCCTCTCAGGCGCTGACGCGGCGGGCCACGACCATGCGGCAACCGAGAAGAACAGCGGACTCCAGCACATCCACAACCACGCAACGGGCAGCATTGTCTGGTTCCCCACGTGGAAGAAGTTCCGAGAGACCGCTGATTGGCACGAGGCAGTAAAGGGTCTCGCCGAGGATTATCGGTCCGGTTCAGCTCCTGTGGAAGAATCGGCCAGGGTCTTCCTGGCTGAGGATCTGGCCACACTCCTGGAACGCGCGGCCGCGTCCAGTGACGCAAACATCTTCGTCCAGGAGAACCTCACCCACCACCTGACGCGGACCTGGGCTGTGGGCGACGCCGTCGCGATGGCGACGGGGACGGACCTGCCCAGCGGCACCACCACGCCCGCTATCTTTGCCGGCTACCCCTACGACGTCTACGCCCAGGACGGCGGCGCGTTCGCGACGGCACTCTGGAACGACGTCATCGATGCCCGCCGCAACCGTGCACTTGCCGACGAAGCAGCCCGCAAGGCCCTGAAGCCGGTCTCCCGCAAGGCCCTCAAGAACGCCGCCCGGAAAGCCGCCCGCCGCTGATCCTCCGCACCCACGTTCCGCCGTCGTACGTCCGGCAACCCATGCCCCTGCAAACAGCAACGCGGGGTCACTTGATGCCCGATCCGACGGCGGAATCGGGCATCGAGTGACCCCGCGTTGCTTGGGATCAGGGGCGGTGGGGATCAGGCGAGGCGGGTCAGCCAGCCGTGGATGTCCGGGACGGTACCGGTCTGGATACCGAGCAGCTGCTCGCGGATGGCCATGGTGGTCTCCCCCGCCTTGGCGTCCTCGCTGCCGATGAACTCGGTGGTGTCCTTCAGCACGCCGATGGGGGTGATGACGGCAGCAGTACCGCAAGCGAACACCTCGGTGATCCCGCCTGTGGCCACGCCGTCGCGCCATTCGTCCAAAGTGATCTTTCGTTCCGTGACCGTGCGGCCCATGTCCTTGGCCACCTGCATCACCGAGGAGCGGGTGACGCCTTCGAGGATGGTGCCGGTCAGCGCGGGGGTCACCAGCGATCCGTCCTTCATCACGAAGAACACGTTCATGCCGCCGAGTTCTTCGATGGCGTTGTCGTTGAACTGGTCCAGGAACAGCACCTGCTTGCAGCCATTGGCCTCCGCTTCCTGCTGGGCGATCAGGGAGGCGGCGTAGTTGCCGCCGCACTTAGCCGCCCCGGTGCCGCCGCGGCCTGCACGGGCGTATTCGCGGGAGATCCAGATGGACACGGGCTTCAGTTCGCCGCCGAAATAGTTGCCGGCCGGAGATGCGATCACTCGGAAGGACACTTCCCGCGCAGCGCGGACACCCAGGAAAGCCTCAGTGGCAATCATGAACGGGCGCAGGTAGAGGGCCTCGCCGTCACCGGCAGGAACCCATTCCCTGTCCACTGAGACGAGTTCCCGGATGGCACCGAGGAAGTACTCAACAGGAAGCTCCGGCAGGGCGAGCCGGCGGGCAGATTTGTTGAGCCGCGTGGCGTTGGCCTCGGGGCGGAACGTCCAGATGGAGCCATCTGCGTGCCGGTACGCCTTGAGCCCTTCGAAGATCTCCTGGCCGTAGTGCAGCACCGCCGCGGACGGGTCCAGCGAGATCGGTCCGTAGGCTTCAATGCGGGGGTTGTGCCAGCCGCCGTCGCCATGTTCGTCGACGCTGTAGTCCACCACCGCGGTGTGGTCGGTGAAGTAATTGCCGAACCCCGGGTTGGCCAGGATTGCTGCACGCTCTTCAGCTGACTTCGGGGTTGCCGAGAGCTGCTGGTTGAATTCGACGCCATGGGCAGTCTGAGTCATGGTTCCTCCACGATCGGCTCCCCTGAAAGGCTGTTCAGCGTTGAACAGCAGGGCAGCATTTGGTGATTCGAAACAAGCTTACGCCCGTTGGCAGCCCCTGCAGGCCGGGCTACAGCGCGGCGGCGATAGCGTCCCCGACAGCACTGGTGGAGCGGGCGCCGCCGTCTCTCGCTTCGACGTCGGCGACCACTGCCGCTTCGATCTTCCGGGCAGCTTCGGTGTAGCCGAGGTGATCCAGCAGGAGTGCAGCAGAAAGGATCGCCGCGGTGGGGTCCGCTTTCTGCTGTCCGGCAATATCCGGGGCGGACCCATGGACCGGCTCGAACATCGACGGCGCCGTGCGGTCCATGTTGATGTTGCCCGAGGCTGCCAGGCCGATGCCGCCGGTAATCGCTGCAGCCAGGTCAGTCAGGATGTCACCGAAGAGGTTGTCTGTGACGATGACGTCGAACCGGGCGGGGTCGGTGACCATGAAGATGGTCGCCGCATCAACGTGCAGGTAGTCGTGGGTGACCTCCGGAAATTCCTGGGCCACGGCCTCGACTGTGCGCTTCCACAGGTGGCCGGCGTAAACCAGGACGTTGTGCTTGTGCACCAGTGTCACGTGCTTGCGGTCACGGGCGCTGGCGCGACGGAACGCATCGCGTACCACCCGCTCCACACCGTATGCCGTGTTGAGCGAGACCTCGGTGGCTACTTCATGCGGCGTGCCGGCTCGGAGGCTTCCGCCGTTGCCAACATAGGGCCCCTCCGTACCTTCACGGACCACGATGAAATCGATCGTTCCCGGGTTGGCCAGCGGACTTCCCACGGTGCCGTACAGCTTTGAGGGCCGCAGGTTCACGTAGTGGTCAAGGCTGAAGCGGAGCTTGAGGAGCATCTCCCGCTCGATGATGCCCGAAGGTATCCTCGTATCACCGGGGGCAGCACCCACCGCGCCGAACAGGATGGCATCCCTGGTGCGCAGGTCGGCAAGGATCTCCTCCGGAAGCGTCTCTCCGGTGGCCAGCCAGTGCTCTGCACCGAGCTTGTAGTGCGTCTGCTCGAGAACTGCGCCTTCAGCTGCCACAGCCTTTTCAAGAACCTTCAATGCCTCGGCTATGACCTCGGGGCCGATGCCGTCACCGGGAATAACAGCGAGATTTATCGTCGATGCGCTCATTGCTCAAGAATATTTAGAGAATCCGCATGCCGGACAATCGGTCTCACCTATTGAGATGAAGTAGGCTCTGGCTCTGTCAGGGATGCGGAACTCCCGGGTCCGGTGAGCCCACCACCACAACGTTGGTGCCCCAGAAGTCATCGGTGTAGCACGAGATGAGGACCACCCGGTTGGGCGCCACCTGCCAGATAGGGCTGTCCTTCAGGCCCGATTTCCCGTACGTGACCACCGAATCCACACGATAGGCCAGTTCGCCGGCGACAGTGAACACGGTGAACCTGTCACCTGGTGCGGCCTTGGTGCTCAGTCCGTTAAAGGGCGCGTCCCTGTCCACCCAGCTGTGGCCCGCCACGTAGGTGGTGTTGTTTGAGCCCACGCCGGGTGCACCGTAAGGGGTCAGCCAGTAGCCGTCCATGGTGGGTGGGGGCACTATGGTCTGGGCAGCCTGGTCCGCGCCGGTGGGTTCCAGGGGATGGATCACCACGTCAATGTTTGCCGCGGGGTATACCAGCCGGCGCGGCGGGGCCGCCGCGGGACCTGCCGGAGCGGCAGAGGCAGCCGGGTCCGTGGATGCAGGAGACAGGGTGGCGGGTGCCGTGAAAGCCGGCGACTGCGGGGCAATCGACGTTTCCGGAGCGGTCTCCTGCCTGGTGGGCTGGAGAAGAAATGCGACTGCAAGGTAGGCGAGGAAACCGCAAAGGAGCACGAACAGGATGCTTCCCGCGGTGAAAATCTTCCGCCGGACGTTCGGTGCCGGCGGCGGCGGATCGGAACGCTGTGGAGTAACGGCAGAGCCTTGCCGGGGGTCTGGGCTTGGCTGGGGGTCGCTGTCCATGGTTCCCTCGCATGCCGGTGGGTACCTGCCTGGTGGGCATCAACTGGTGTGCATCAACGGTCGGGAATCTGTTTGATGGGAATCAAACGGTGGGTGGCAGCCGGTGGATGGCAAAGCGCCGTGCCCTTGCGGTCACGGCGCCTGCCACAGCGTTACCTCACGCCCTCGCGGGCGTCAGTCACCGGATTCAGTCCTTGCGGTCCCGGGACGTGGCGGCTGCCGGCAGCACCTTGCGGGCAGCCACTCCGGCCACCGCCAGCAGCATGACCATCAGACCGGCCACCCAGGGCGCAAGCATGTTGTCGGACTCAGCGACCGCAGTCTGGACGTTGAAGCCCGGGTTGTTTGCAGCAACTGCACCCACCCCGCCCGCTACCGCGCCGCTCGGGGCCGGGGTAACAGCGCCTGGCACCACAGGAGTGACTGCCGGAGGTGTCACACCTGGCGGAGTCACACCTGGCGGGGTCACACCTGGCGGGGTCACGCCCGGGGGTGTCACGCCTGGCGGGACAACGGCACCTTCGCAGCCGTTGTTGTAGATGGCCTTACCGGAATCCGTCCAGTTCTGTCCCCCAGGCAGGACCTTTCCGGAATTGGGCGGGATGATGTCCTCGGTGAGCTGGTGGTTGCCATTGGCGTGCCCGTTGAGCCCGTGCAGGTCAATGGTCACCACCACATAGGGATTCTTTTCGGACCCGGTGGCGTGACAGATGGTGATCTTGTGCCCGTCATTGCCATTGCCGTTGCCGTTGCCATTGCCCGGCCCGCCAGGGGCGGAGCAGCCGGCATTCCAGATTCCCGCTTTGTCGAGGTTCTGCCCTCCCGGCAGCACCTTCCCGTCGTTGGCCGGGATGATGTCTTCCTCGTGCTGGTGGCCCACGTGGGCGTCGAGCGCGTGGACATCCATTGTCACGGACACGTAGGGGTTCGTTGCCGAGCCGGTGGCGTGGCAGATGGTGATCTTGTGATCGTTGTTTGCGTTGTCATTTGCTGCAGCCGGCGCGGTCACGCTTAATCCTGCGAGACCGGCGACACCTAATGCGGCGAGGATCCGTTTCATTTCCGTCTCCATCCATTGTCTGGTCCAAACTGATCAGACGTGTGGAAAAACGGCGCCCCGACGCAAGGGCGGAAATGGCAAACAGACAGCATCGGAGCGACGGTTCTCCCAGATGCGAATCATCAGTTTGCTAACCCCATAAGGCTATGCAGCGGCCACACCTGTGTCCCGAGTACCCGATACCCACTTTCCGGAACAAACCGTACTGGCGTCCGCAGAACCGTACTCAGTCCGCGTACCGGACAGGTAGCCGGAGCGGATACGAACAAGTAGTAAGCGGTGAATACCTAGGCTTCGGCGGGTTCCTCATATTTCGGGAACACGGGGGCGGGTGCAGGCAGGGCGGTACCCGGAACTATCGGCGCTGTGAGCGCTGAGAACTGGCGCGCCCCACCCTCGGGCTGGCCGAGGGTTCCCAGCAGGGCGGCAGTGGCGTTCGGCATGACCGGCTGCGCAAGGATGGACACTATCCGCAGCACTTCGAGCGTCACGTAGAGCACAGTATTCATGCGTTCGACGTCGGTCTTCCGCAGCACCCAAGGTGCCTGCTCAGCGAAGTAGGCGTTGGTGTCCCCCAGCACGCCCCAGATCGCTTCAAGGGCGCGGCTGAATTCCTGCTTTTCGAAGGCCGCCCTGGCCGTCTCGAGCAACCCGCGGGCCTGTTCAAGGATTGCGGTGTCCTCAGCCGTGAAATCGCCCGGTACAGGGACCAGGCCTCCGCAGTTCTTGGCCACCATGGACAGCGAACGCTGGGCCAGGTTTCCGAAGTTGTTGGCAAGGTCCGAGTTCATGCGGCCCACGATGGCCTCATGGTTGTAACTGCCGTCGGCGCCGAACGGGACCTCGCGAAGGAAGAAGAACCGTACCTGATCAAGGCCGTACTGGGCCACGAAGTCGGCAGGTGCCACCACATTGCCCAGGGACTTGGACATCTTCACGCCGTTGTTGTGGAGGAAGCCGTGGATCATGACCCGCTTGGGCAGTTCGATCCCGGCACTCATCAAAAACGCCGGCCAGTAAATGGCGTGGAAGCGCGAGATGTCTTTGCCGATGACGTGGACGTCGGCTGGCCAGTACTTCTTGAACTGCTCCGATTCAACGTCCGGGTATCCGACTCCCGTCAGGTAGTTGGTCAGTGCGTCCACCCACACGTACATGACGTGTTTGTCGTTACCCGGAACCGGAACGCCCCAGTCGAAAGTGGTGCGGCTGATGGACAGGTCCTCAAGGCCACGCTTGACGAAACTGATGACCTCGTTGAACCGGGACTGCGGGGCGCCGAATTCAGGGTGCGCCTCATAGAGCGCCAGGAGCCGGTCCTGGTAGGAGGACAGCCGGAAGAAGTAGCTTTCCTCTGCGGTCCAGGTGACCTCGGTATCCGTTTCCTTGGAGTAGCGCACGCCGTCGTCCTTGACCACGGTGTCGTCCTCGACGTAGAAGGCCTCGTCCCGGACGGAATACCAGCCCTCGTACTTGGACAGGTAGATGTCGCCGTTGGCTTCCATCTTCTTCCAGATGGCCTGCGACGCGGCGTAGTGGTCAGCGTCCGTGGTGCGGATGAACCTGCTGTAGGTAATGCCAAGCGCTGCATGTGCCGCTTTATAGACCTCGGCGTTGCGGTCCACCAGTTCCTTGGGCGTCATGCCCTCTTTTTCCGCCGCCTGGGCGATCTTCATGCCGTGCTCGTCCGTGCCCGTCAGGAACATCACGTCGTAGCCATCGAGGCGCTTGAAGCGCGCCATCGCGTCGGTGGCTATGTACTCGTAGGCGTGCCCGATGTGCGGCACCCCGTTGGGGTAGGTGATGGCCGTGGTGATGTAGAACGGGATTTTCTCTGGAGCGCTCACGTGCGGACGGTACCTTTGGTGCGGAGGGACAGGCTAGATCAGTTCAGTCAGCGTATCGCTCAGGCGGACCAGTTCGTGGTCATGTGAAGCGACCAGCACTGCGATTCCGTCTGAGGTGGTGTCCTTGAGGATGCTGATGATGCGGTTGGCGGAAGCCCGGTCGAGGCTGGCCGTGGGCTCATCCACCACCAGGACACGCGTGCCCAGGATCAGTGCCCGGGCGATCGCCACACGCTGGCGCTCACCGCCGGAGAGCTGGGCCGGACGGTGCCGCATGCGCCGGCCCAGTCCCACCAGGTCCAGGAGGTCCTTGGCCATGTCACGGCGCTGGTCAACTTCACCGTCCGGGACGGCGGGCAGCAGGACGTTCTCAAGGGCACTCATGCCGTCGATCAGGGCACCGCCCTGATCCACGTACCCGATGAGGGCCCGACGGCGGTCGGCGATTTCGTCGTCGCCCATGCTTTCGAGGGAGTCACCCTCCCAGAAGACGCGGCCCGACGTCGGCAGCGTCAGTCCCGCTCCGACGGTCAGGATGCTGGTCTTGCCGGAGCCGCTTCGGCCGGCCACACAGTGCATCTCGCCGGCGTGCAGGGTCAGGTCAAAGCCTTCGACGACGCTGACCGCTTCGGCTCCGCCCTTGCCGCCGCCGTAGCGGATGGTGATGTCGCTCAGCTCCAGCGGCGTGCCGTGGTCCGCTGATTTGACGATGGTGTTGGCGCGGGTCTGCAGCGGCGCCTCAACCGAGCCGGACCTCCGGCTCCGGTGAACATTCGTCTCGTTTGTCATTGGACCACTTTCGTTGCAATCGGTATCCAGCAAAGTACAGCCACCAGGCCGGCGACTCCGGCCCACAGCGCGGCATACGGGGCAAGGAGCAGCCCGATGCCGAGCGCCCCCAGGACGCCCAGCGGCAGGGCCACTGTGCCCACCAGCGCGTTTTCGAACAGACGGACCTGACGGAGCATATCCGGGTTCCAGCCCATGGCTTCGAGGATGCCCAGGTACTGGCGTTTGGCGTTCAGCTCAAACCGGCCGGTGACCAGCGTCAGGATCAGCCCCACAAGGACCCCTGCCAGTGCCAGCAGCATGCTGGGCAGGGCGATGCTCGCCGCGGCCAGGCCGCTGAGCGCACTGGCGCCTGCTGCCCGCGGAATATCGATGAGCAGTGCCACGAGACCGCCCACAGCGGCACCGAACACGCCCACGGCAACGGCCAGGGACAGGCTGTTGAACTTGTTGGTGCTCAGCTGCCGGTTGGCGAAGGTCAACGGCGAGTCGACCGGGATCAGCCTTTCGTCATGCTGTGGTTCCTGGTCCACCACGTCCCTGTGGCGCAGTTGCTGGGCGGCGAAGAAGGCGGCTGCAGCATAGAGGACCAGGACAGAGGCGGAAACCACTGCTGTTACCAGGCTCCAGCTCACGAGGCTCAGGACGATGCCGGCGACTGCCAGGAGGGCCGCGCCAACACCGAATTCTTCAAGTACCCAGTTCCGGATTTTCCGCTGCGTCCAGCCCATCGCGCGCAGGGTGCCTGCTTCGCGTTTACGCTTCCGGATGTAGCTGACGGTGGATGCTCCGGTGAGGAGGGCAGCCCCGCAGAGCGTCAGGAACAGCAAGGTGACGTTGGTTCCGGTCAAGGAACCGGAGACGGCGTCGGCAGCGTTCTGCCTGACCCACGACTGCTGGACAGTACCCAGCGCGGATTCCTTGCCGGCGCCGTCCTTGGAGTAGCCCGGGACGAAGATGCTGGCATCTTCGCGTGCGGAACCGGCCACCACGGTGGCTTCGAGGCCCATTTCACGGATCTCGCCGGCAAGCTTTTCGACGTCGGGCTGGGCTTCCTTCCAGCTGCCGGGCGCCTTGGCCCGCACACGGACGGCATCGATCACCGCGGCGTTGTCTTCGTAGCCACGTGCTGCGGCGAGGCCGTAGTAGTCCGTGATGGCACCGGCTGACTGGCTGGCCAGACCGGTGGCACTGAGGGAGGGCTTCAGTTCAGTGCTGGTGACCGTCTTGCCCTCGGCGTCCTTGGTGAGGGTCAACGGTGTGGGGTCGTAGCCACCGAGCGGGAGCCGGTTGACGTCTCCTGCTGCCTGCTCGACGGCGGAAGGGTCGAAGGTTCCGTAGACCATGGCCAGCGGCGCCGCGAGCTTCTCTCCGGTTTCCAGGTCTTCCCGGTAGGAACGTTCGTCCACGGGTTCGCGCTGGGTCTGGTCCACCGGTGCGCCGTTGGCGCCCTTTTCGGGCAGGCGGTTGACGGTGACCCAGTCACCCGGAACGGCGGTCTTCTGGACTGCCCCGTTGGCTGCGGCCTCGCCGTCGGTGTACTGCGGCGCCGCGGAAAAGTCCGTGCTCCAGGTGGCCGGCGTGTAGAGGCCCTGGTTGAAGTTGCCGGCGCTGCCGAGGAGGCCGGAGTGATCCGTGGAGCCGGGCCAGGACAGAGCGAAAGGATCCTTGGAGACGAAGGGCAGGTAGTCGTTGCCCAGGGAGCGCGATGCCGTCCCGACTTCCTTCACGACCTTGCCGGCGGCGTCGATTTCTTCGATCTTGACGTTGTATTTGAGGTCCAGCGAGGTGCCGGAGCGGACGATCAGGGGAATGGCCTGCGAGTCGGCCGTGAGCTGCCCGCTGCGCTTCGCCTGCTGGTACTGGGTCATCAGCGGCGCCCAGTACTTCAGCTTGACGCCGAGGAAGTCAGGGCCTTCCTCAAGTTCGTCCATGCTGATGCCGTTGGTGAAGAGGCTCTCAAAGTGGCGGCCGATAGCACCGGCGTTCCGGGCGTCGGCGGGCGGGGCCTTCTCAAGCGGGGCGAGGAAATCGCCCGCAGCGCCAAGCAGCGCCCGTTCGGAGACGGGATCGACGGCGACTACTGACTCCGTCACCTCAGGCGAGAGCGGCAGTGAGACCGAGAGGTTGAAGAGGTTGTGCTCGGAGCCGCCGGCGGGCGCGGGGAACTTGATGCCGGTTTCACCGGCGGGAGCGGCGATCCGGATGCTGGTGCCGCCGACGGACTGCTCTTCGACGAGGCGTGCTTTGCCGAGGGTGCCCTCAGCGCTGGATTTGAACAGGGTCTGCTCCGAGACACCGTCGGTGCTGACGGCGCTGGCGGTCAGCCGGTACTTCTTGGCGGCGTCGGTCAACACGGACTCAGCTGCCGGCCACTTCGCAGGCTCGGTGGCCCCCGCTGCCTGATCGGTGGTGGCAGTACCGGCGAGGCCGGAGTTGTAACCGAGGTAGTCCATGGCGTCGAGCCGCGGCGCTTCCAGGTTCTGCGTCACGCGTGAGACCAGGCTGATCGGGGCTGCAACGGAGGTTCCGGTGAGCTTCCGGATGGCTTCGAGCTGGTCAAAGCTGATCCCGCCGCCGCCGTTCGCGATCTCCGGCTGCATCAGGGCGCCGGAGCCCGCCTTGGCCTGCACCAGGACGTCGTAGAGCCCGCGCGAGTTCTCATCCACCGTCCTGTTAAGTGCGGCCTGAGACTGGCCTTGGACGAGGACCGACAAGCACATGGCTGCGATCAAGATGGCCGCGGTCAGCAGCAGCACTTTGCTTCTGATGAACCTCTGGACGGCGTTCATTGAGCTCCCTGAAACCTGGATTGCGTGTGCACACATGAGTCTGCCCGGAGACGGGCAGCGGCGATTAACCGTTTAGTGTGCGAAAGGTGATGGCCGGCCTGCCGGCTGGGCCCGGACCGGGACCCAACCACTTTAAGCAGACCGGCCAATCATACGTGGCTGGATGCGGACGCGCCCAAGCGGAGAGCGCCGCCCGGCGTTTCTTAGTCCTCGAGGTCCACTTCGCGGACCATCTCGGCGCCGATGCCTGCCTTGATGGCATCGAGTACCTGCTGGGGAACGGAACTGTCGATCGTCAGCAGTGCGAGCACCTGGCCGCCCTCGTCCTGGCGGGCCACCTGCATACCGGCAATGTTGATGTTGTTCATGCCGAGGATGTGCCCGATGGTTCCGATCACACCCGGCCTGTCGGCGTAGGAAACCACCACAAGGTGTTCGCTGATGGGGATTTCCAGCTCGAAGCCATTGATTCCAACGAGCTTCTGGACCTGCTTGGGGCCGGTCAGGGTGCCGGCGACGGAAATCTGCGTGCCGTCGCTGAGGGCTCCGCGCAGGGTGAGGAGGTTGCGGTAGGACTCGGTGTCCGGCGTGGTGATCAGGCGGACGTTGATGCCGCGCTGCTCGGCGATGACCGGCGCGTTGACGTAGGAAACCTGTTCGGTCACGACGTCAGCGAAGATCCCCTTCAAGGCGGCGAGTTCGAGCACCTTGACGTCAAGGGACGAGATTTCGCCGGCCACCTCGACGTCGAACTGGGTCAGCGAAGCGTGGGTCAGCGCGGTGAAGATGCGGCCCAGCTTTTCGATCAGCGGAATGCCCGGGCGGACGTCGGGGGCGATCACGCCGCCGGCCACGTTCACTGCATCCGGAACAAGTTCGCCGGCCAGGGCCAGGCGCACGGACTTTGCGACGGAGACGCCGGCCTTTTCCTGGGCCTCATCGGTGGACGCCCCAAGGTGCGGGGTGACCACCACGTTGTCCAGCTTGAAGAACGGCAGGTCTGTGCTGGGCTCCTTGGAGAAGACATCAACACCAGCGCCTGCGATCTCACGGTCCTGGAGGGCTGTGAAGAGCGCTTCCTCGTCCACCAGGCCACCACGGGCCACGTTGATGACATAGGCGGAGCTCTTCATTTTCTTGAAGGCGTCAGCGCCGAGCATGCCAACGGTCTCGGGCGTCTTGGGCATGTGGATGGTGATGAAGTCCGACTGGGCGAGCAGCTCGTCCAACGTCACCAGCTGCACGCCAAGCTGGGCTGCACGGGCTGAGGTGATGTAGGGATCGTAGGCGAGGATCTTGGTGTCGAAACCCTTGAGGCGGGCGGCAACCAGGGCGCCGATCCTGCCGAGGCCGATGATGCCGATCTTCTTCTCGAACAATTCGATGCCCGTGTACTTGGAGCGCTTCCACTCGCCGTCCTTGAGCGCTGAGCTCGCCTGCGGAATGTGGCGGGCGAGGCTGAGGATGTGGCCGACGGTCAGTTCGGCCGCCGAGATGATGTTCGACGTCGGGGCGTTCACCACCATGACACCGGCCTGGGTGGCGGCCTTGATGTCAACGTTGTCCAGGCCAACGCCTGCACGGGCGATGACCTTGAGGTTCTTGGCTGCGGCAATGGCCTCGGCGTCCACCTGGGTGGCGGAGCGGACCAGGATGGCGTCCACGTCGGCGATGGCGGAGAGCAGCTGGGAGCGGTCGGCGCCGTCGGTCTGGCGGATCTCGAAGTCCGGGCCCAGGGCCTCGATGGTGGCGGGCGAAAGTTCTTCGGCGAGCAGTACTACGGGTTTTGACACGGCTGATCCTCTGCGTTGCAGTCCTTGGGATGGAACAAGTCTAGGCCGACGGAAAGGCCGGGCTCACATTGTTAAGTGTGAACCCGGCCTCTCTGTCGTTATATGCAAGGCTTCCCTGAGGTCCGCCCGGCGGTTGTCCTAGCGGGCTACGGAGCCTTCGGTGTAGTCGTCGCTGGTCTTGATCCAGGAGAACAGCTTACGCAGTTCGCGGCCGGTGGCCTCGATCGGGTGGTCTTCACCCTTCTTGCGCAGTTCGGCGAACTCGGGTCCGCCGGCGTCCTGGTCGTCGATGAAGCGCTTGGCGAAGGTGCCGTCCTGGATGTCCTTCAGGACAGCCTTCATGTTTTCCTTCACCTCGGGGGTGATGACGCGCGGGCCGGAGACGTAGTCGCCGTATTCCGCGGTGTCCGAGACGGACCAGCGCTGCTTGGCGATGCCGCCTTCAACCATGAGGTCAACGATGAGCTTGAGCTCATGGAGGACCTCGAAGTAGGCAACCTCCGGCTTGTAGCCGGCCTCGGTGAGGACCTCGAAGCCGTACTGGACCAGCTGTGAGGTACCGCCGCAGAGGACAGCCTGCTCGCCGAAGAGGTCGGTTTCGGTTTCTTCGGTGAAGGTGGTCTCGATGACGCCTGCACGGGTGCCGCCAATGGCCTTGGCGTAGGACAGGGCCAGTTCGCGGGCCTTGCCGGAAGCGTTCTGCTCCACGGCGATCAGGTCGGGAACGCCGCGGCCGGCTTCGAATTCGCGGCGGACGATGTGGCCCGGGCCCTTGGGTGCCACGAGGGCGACGTCCACGTCTGCCGGCGGCTGGATGTAGCCGTAGCGGATGTTGAAGCCGTGGCCGAAGAACAGGGCGTCGCCTGCCTGCAGGTTGGGGGCGATGTCGTCAGCGTAAACGTGGCGCTGGACCTGGTCCGGGGTGAGGACCATGATGAGATCGGCCTCGGCAACGGCTTCGGCGACGTTAAGGACGCGCAGGCCCTCGGCTTCTGCCTTGGCACGGGACTTGGAGCCTTCCTTGAGGCCGACGCGGACGTCGACGCCGGAGTCGCGCAGGCTCAGGGCGTGGGCGTGGCCCTGGGATCCGTAACCGATGACGGCAACGGTGCGGCCCTGGATGATCGACAGGTCGGCGTCGTCGTCGTAGAACATTTCAGTCACTTTGGGTGTCTCCTTTTGAGTGGATTCTCTGGTCTAAACAGTCTGTTGTATTGCGGTACTGCACGGGCTGGGTGCGGCGCCTAGGCGCTGCGCAAAGCCCTGTCACTCATGGAGCGGGATCCCCGTCCAACGGCCAGGGTGCCGGACTGCACAATTTCGCGGATGCCGAAAGGCTCGAGCACTGAGAGCAGTGCGGTGAGCTTTTCGGGGTGGCCTGTTGCCTCAATGACTACTGAGTCTGTGGAGACGTCAACCACTGAAGCGCGGAACAGGTCTGCAGCCTGGGTCACCTGCAGACGTGTTGCGGCATCCGCACGTACCTTGACCAGGATGTGGTCTCGCTGTACGGAAGATTCGGAGGTCAGCTCAACGATCTTGATCACGTTGATCAGTTTATTGAGCTGCTTGGTGACCTGTTCAATGAGGTCACCGTCTGCGTCGACGACGACGGTCATCCGGGACATTCCCGGAACTTCCGTCGGGCCAACGGCCAGGGAGTTGATGTTAAAGGCACGGCGGGCGAACAGGCTCGCGACGCGGGTCAGTACGCCGGGCTTGTCTTCGACCAGAACGGACAGTGTGTGGCGGCTCATGATCAGTCCTCCTCTTCCCATTCCGGGGTCATGTTGCGGGCAACCTGGATCTGGTCATTGCTGACTCCGGCGGGCACCATCGGCCACACCATGGAGTCGGGGCTCACCACAAAGTCGATGACCACAGGGCGGTCGTTGATTTCGAGGGCTTTCTGGATGGTGGCGTCAATGTCCTCGTCACGTTCACACCGGAAAGAAGCACAGCCATAGGCTTCACCAAGCTTGACGAAGTCCGGGATCCGGACCGTCTCATGGCCGGTGTTGAGGTCGGTGTTGGAGTAGCGGCCCTCGTAGAAGAGGGTCTGCCACTGCCGGACCATTCCCAGCGAAGAGTTGTTGATGATGGCAACCTTGATGGGAATCTTGTTGATGGCGCACGTGGCCAGTTCCTGGTTGGTCATCTGGAAGCAGCCGTCGCCGTCGATGGCCCAGACCACGCGGTCCGGCTCCCCCACCTTGGCACCCATGGCCGCGGGAACCGCGTAGCCCATGGTCCCGGCGCCGCCCGAGTTGAGCCAGGCGTGCGGGCGCTCGTACTTGATGAACTGTGCCGCCCACATCTGGTGCTGGCCCACACCGGCAACGTAGATGCCTTCCGGTCCGGTCAGCGCACCGATGCGTTCGATAACGCGCTGCGGCGCCGTCAGTCCGTCTTCCGGTTCGGTCCAGCCCAGCGGGTAGGTTTCCTTGAGGTTGTTCAGGAAGGCCCACCACGTGGTGAGGTCCGGTGTGCCGGCTGCCTCGAACTGCAGGCGGACAGCCTCGGTGAGCTCAGGAATGATTTCCTTGACCGATCCGACGATCGGCACGTCCGCTGTCCGGTTTTTGGAGATTTCGGCGGGATCGATGTCCGCGTGGATGACCTTGGCGTTCGGCGCGAAGGACTTCAGGATGCCGGTCACCCGGTCATCGAAGCGGGCTCCGAGGGTAATCAGGAGATCTGACTGCTGCAGCGCCGTCACCGCCGAAACGGTTCCATGCATGCCCGGCATGCCCACGTGCTGCGGGTGGGAGTCCGGGAACACACCGCGGGCCATCAGGGTGGTGACCACGGGAGCGCCGGTGAGTTCGGCGAGTTCACGCAGCTCCGCGGAGGCATGGGCTTTGACCACGCCTCCACCCACGTACAGGACCGGCTTGGTGGCCGCCGCGATCAGCTTGGCTGCCTCACGGACCTGCTTGTTGTGCCCACGGGTGACCGGGCGGTATCCGGGAAGATCGATCTTGGGCGGCCAGGAAAAGGTCATCTGCCCCTGCTGGGCATCCTTCGCCACATCCACCAGCACGGGGCCGGGACGTCCGGTGGAAGCCAGATGGAAGGCCTCCGCCATGACATGCGGGATGTCGTTGGGGTCGGTTACCAGGAATGAATGCTTGGTGATGGGCATGGTGATGCCCACGATGTCGGCTTCCTGGAAAGCGTCTGTGCCGATCACGCCGCTGGAGACCTGGCCGGTGATGGCCACCAGCGGCACGGAATCCATGTGGGCATCCATGATGGCGGTAACGAGGTTGGTGGCACCGGGGCCGGAGGTGGCGATGCAGACGCCCACCCGGCCGGTAACCATTGCGTAGCCTTGCGCGGCGTGGCCGGCTCCCTGTTCGTGACGGACCAATACGTGGTTCATGCTGGAGGCCATCAAGGGGTCATAGGTAGGCAGGATCGCGCCACCGGGCAAACCAAAAATATCGTCGACGCCGAGTTCTTCGAGCGAACGGACAATAGCTTCTGAACCGGTCATCACCGTTGGGGGTACAACGTTGTTCGGTCCAAGGACAGGAGAGACAGCGGCAAGCTCGACGACGGCGTCAGCCGTTCGGTCGGCACGGTCCGGAGCCTTGGGGGCTCCAGCGGACTTTGTAGCCATCAGCGAGGGGCTGATTGGCGATCCTTTGCTCATCGGACTCTTCCTTGTGGATCATCTGTGGTTCTGTCGAAACTGCGGAAATAAAAAAACCCCTCAGCCTGGCGGCTTTTCGAGGGGTTGCGCGTGACTGTTCGTTACCAGTGGAGGCTATGGAGCCACGCGCTTGGTAAGGACGACGACTGCTTCTGCAGCGGCGCAGCTTGTAACGAATGCGATCATGCGTTCAGTTTTCCCTCTGGTGGAAAGCGTGTCAACGAAGCACAACGCGATCTCACCATGTGGACTACATCGTCCACTAAATGATCCATTTCCGGCAGGATCACACCGAAGCCTAACCGCGCATGGCGGAAGGGCTTAATAAGGGTGATACCGAGGGGCCCCTTGTGAGAGGCGCTCAGCGCCTCTCACAAGGGGAAGGTATCACCCGCAGTATGCGCCGGTGGAGGCGCTGTGCACCAGCTTGGCGTACTTGGCGAGGACGCCCTTGGTGAACTTGGCGGGCAACGGCTCCCAGCCGATCTTCCGCGACTCGAGCTCGGCCTCGTCCACCAGCAGGTCGAAGCTGCGGGCAGCGATGTCCACGCGGATCCGGTCCCCGTCCTTCACGAAGGCGATGGGGCCGCCGTCGACCGCTTCCGGCGCAACGTGGCCGATGCACAGGCCGGTGGTGCCGCCGGAGAAGCGGCCGTCGGTCAGGAGCAGGACATCCTTGCCCAGGCCTGCGCCCTTGATGGCACCGGTAATCGCCAGCATCTCGCGCATGCCGGGACCGCCCTTGGGGCCTTCGTAGCGGATGACGACGACGTCGCCGGCCTTGATGGCGCCGTTGTCCAACGCGTCCAGGGCGCCCTGCTCGCGCTCGAAAACGCGGGCAGTTCCTTCGAAAACGTCGGCATCGAAGCCGGCGCTCTTGACGACAGCGCCTTCCGGGGCCATGGAGCCGTGGAGGATGGTGATGCCGCCGGTCTTGTGGATCGGGTTGTCCAGTGCACGGAGGATCTTGCCGTCGAGGTCCGGCGGGTTGATCGCCTCAAGGTTTTCGGCAACGGTTTTGCCGGTGACGGTGAGGCAATCGCCGTGGAGCAGGCCGGCGTCGAGCAGTGCGCGCATGATGACCGGCACGCCGCCGATCTTGTCGACGTCGGTCATGACGTAGCGGCCGAACGGCTTCAGGTCGCCCAGGTGCGGGATCTTGTCGCCGATGCGGTTGAAGTCCTCGAGGGTGAGCTCAACTTCGGCCTCGCGGGCGATGGCGAGCAGGTGCAGCACGGCGTTAGTGGAACCACCGAAGGCCATGGTGACCGCGATGGCGTTCTCGAAAGCCTTCTTGGTCATGATGTCCCGCGCGGTAATACCGAGGCGCAGCAGGTTAACCACGGCTTCGCCTGACTTGCGGGCGAACTCATCACGACGGCGGTCTGCCGAGGGCGGGGCAGCCGAGCCGGGCAGGGACATGCCCAGCGCTTCGCCGATGCAGGCCATGGTGTTGGCCGTGTACATGCCGCCACAGGCGCCTTCACCCGGGCAAATGGCCTTTTCGATGCGTTCCAGGTCCCCGAGGCTCATCTTGCCTGCGGCGCACGCCCCAACGGCCTCGAAGGCGTCAATGAGGGTGACTTCCTTTTCGGAGCCGTCCTCGAGTTTGACCCAGCCGGGCATGATGGAGCCTGCGTAGAGGAAGACGCTCGCCAGGTCCAGGCGGGCGGCTGCCATCAGCATGCCGGGGAGGGACTTGTCGCAGCCGGCCAGCAGGACCGAGCCGTCGATCCGCTCGGCCTGCATCACGGTTTCCACGGAGTCAGCGATGACTTCACGGGATACGAGGGAGAAGTGCATGCCCTCATGGCCCATGGAGATTCCGTCGGAGACGGAGATGGTGCCGAACTGCATGGGGAAACCGCCACCGGCATGGACGCCTTCTTTGGCGCCCTGGGCCAGCCGGTTCAGGGAAAGGTTGCAGGGAGTAATTTCGTTCCATGAACTCGCAACGCCGACCTGGGGTTTGGCGAAGTCGTCGTCCCCCATGCCGACCGCCCGGAACATGCCGCGCGCGGGGGCTGCATGGATTCCGTCGGTGACAACCCGGCTTCGGGGCTTGATGTCGATCTTGTTCTCGTTTGCGATCTGGGTGTCCTCACTCATGGGTGAAAGTCTATGGCTCCGGAAGAGGGCGCGAAGACCGTAACGGCCCTGTTAAGCAGAAAATGCCGCATATTTCGATCAAATGCTGGACTCGAGTCTCAAATATTGAGACTCGTGGCGTGGTGCAGCGCCCCGTTGTACCTGAAAAGTGCAGTGGACAGGCGGCTGAAGCCTGCTTTGGCGGCGCACCGGCGAAGCCCTAGACAGTCCCATTCGCGCCGACGTACCGTCAGGGGAACGGCAACCCCGCCATTCGTACTGAAGGGCTCCGCTATGGATTTTGTCTTCTGGATTATCGTCATCGTCCTCATCGTCGGCATTGTGTGGTGGCTCCTTAACCGCAACAAGTCCCCGAAGGCCGGCAGCGCGGTGCCGCCACGGGCAGAAGGCGGGCTCTCGGGCGGCAGCGCGGCGGCATCAGCGGTTGCGGCAGGAACAGCCGGGATCCCCAGCGCAGCAGGTTTCGGCAGTCCGGCCGAGCCGGCCGCCCCGACGACGGCAGACGAGACACGCGAACCGGCACGCCCGGCTGAACACAGGGCGGCTGCGGCGGGACGGGACTCCGTTGATGAAACAGCAGAACCTGACCGGCCCAGCGAACACGCAGAACCGGCGGCAGCTGAACCGGTACGCCGCGTGGAACCACTAAGCGCCGGGCCTGATCTGAATGCCGCACCCGGCCCGGCAACTGCACATGGTGCCAGCGCTATGGCTGATGCCCCGGGCACCGTCCCTGACGCGGGCCCTGCTCCTGAGAAGGACACCGCTTCTGAGAAGGGCACCGCTTCTGACGTGACAGACCAGGGCGAGTGGGAGACCCAGTGGTCGGAAGCTGACGGCTCCCACGCAGCCACCCACCGGCACGAAGCCCGCGAAGCATCGGGCGCCGGCGCTGCTCCCTTATCCGAGGCCCCTCCGGCGGCCGGAGCCTCCTACGTCCATCATCCTGAATACACAGAACCCCACTCTCCGACGCTGCCCGGAGCTGAAACGGCCGCTGCCGAAGCTGCCGATGAAGCCGGGCAGACCGAACCAGCCGGACCCGGGACCCGGGTGGCACCCGGCGAGGCCCATGCCGCTGCCGAAGCTCCGACTGCGCGCGCCGGGGTGGGACTTCCGGACAGCGCCCCTGAAACGGAAACCTCTGACAGCGCCAGGTCATCCGCGGCGGTGGAAACAGCCGCCAGTCATGTGGCCGAGCCTCCCGTGGCAACGGGGGCCCACGGAACCACCGCAGAACCGACCGGCCATTTGGCAGCCGACCAGCCCTACGGCGCAGGCTCAGCGTCACCTGGTCCGGACGGCAGCGGGCCGGCGGACTTCGACGTCAAGGGCGATGCCGGGGCAATGGTCTACTACGAAGAGGGGCACGCTGACTATGAGCAGATCAGGGCCGACGTCTGGTTTGAGTCGCCGGCACATGCGGAGGCAGCCGGGTTCCGCGCACCCCGGCGGATGCGCCTCTAAGGCGGCCCGCTTTCGGTTCAGAGGCTCCCCGGCGGCCGCGTCGCCGGGGAGCCGCCTGCTCGGGAAGGTCAGCATTGCCCTGAGCCTGGCTTTGTTTCTTCCAGGGTGCACCGGTAATGGTGATGAGGCCCCGACCGGCAGCAGCACAGAAGCCGGAACGGCATCTGCAGGACCCCTGTCAGTGACAGGAAGGCTTGACCTCCAGCTTGAGATTCCCTGGGCAACGGTCTTCCTGCCCAGCGGGACCGCCATCATCTCCGAACGTGACACCGCAATGCTGAAGGCAGTCCGGGACGGCCGGGCGGCAACGATTGGCAAGGTCGCCGGCGTCGCACCTGCGGGCGAAGGAGGCCTGCTGGGACTGGCCCTGTCCCCCGGCTTTGCGACCGACCGTTATCTCTACCTGTATTTCACGTCCCCGCAGGACAACCGCATTGCCCGCGTGGAGCTGATTGAACGGCCTGACGGCTCGTTGGCCTTCGGCGACCCTGACGTGATCTTTACCGGTATTCCCAAAGCATCCACGCATAACGGCGGCCGGATCCGGTTCGGCCCGGACGGTTTCCTGTACGTGGGCACGGGAGACTCACAGCGGCGTGAACAGCCACAGGACCCCAACGCCCTCGGCGGGAAGATTCTGCGGCTGACTCCTGGGGGTGAACCCGCACCCGGCAACCCGTTCGGCAACGCCGTGTACAGCCTGGGCCACAGAAACGTCCAAGGACTGGCATGGGATGGCGAGGGCAGGCTCTGGGCCAGCGAATTCGGCCCGGATGTCAATGACGAACTCAACCTCATCGAGCCGGGAGCCAACTACGGGTGGCCGGCCGTCACGGGAGCGCCGCACCGGGAAGGGTTCCGCGACGCCAAGGTGGTGTGGCCTTCGACGGCGGATTCCTCGCCCAGCGGACTGGAAATAGTTGGGTCCACGGCATACTTGGGCGCCCTGCGCGGTCAGCGCCTGTGGACCGTCGGTCTGGCGGGCGAAGATGCCAGTGCCCCTGTGGCCTATTTCACACGTGAGTACGGCCGGATCAGGGACGTCGTCCGGACACCCGAGGGCGGTTTCTGGGTGCTCACCAACAACCAAAACCCCGATTTTGTGCTGGTTCTGGCACCTGGCGAGTGAATCGGCAGCCACCTGCCACCTCGATTTCACATGCACCGAAACTTCGTGTAGAGTTTCATGTCGTTGCGGAGATCAACGGGGAAAGAAAAAGCCCGGGAGATCACCACAAAAGAGATGCACCTCTAGCTCAATTGGCAGAGCAATTGACTCTTAATCAATGGGTTCCGGGTTCAAGTCCCGGGGGGTGCACCAAGGGAAAAACAGCCTCTGGCAAGCGGAAACGCTGCCAGGGGCTGTTTTGGTTGTAAGTGAACTACTGATCAAAAAAACCGGCACGGCCACCGCAGGAAACTGCAACGGCCGTCCCGGCTGGACTCCCCCGTCCTTGGAGTGTCAGATTCACTGTCCGAGCGGCGCGCGGTCCACCATGGCACGGGCTACGGGCGAGGAAAACTGGCTGGCCAGCTCCCGGACGACCGCCTGGAGCTCCTGGCGCAGGAGTTCGGGGTCAATGGATGCGGCCGCGAGCACGGAGCGCTCCATCTCCACCGCAGCCACGGCTGCTTCCCGTCCGCTGTCAGTGAGGGACACCACCTGACTGCGGCGGTCTGAGGTGCTGCGCACGCGCACGATGTGGCCGTGGGCTTCCAACCGGCTCAGGGTTTTTCCCATGGTCTGGGCCTGGACGCGCACATACTGCGCCAACTGGGCCTGAGTCATGGACCCCTGCGCGGAGAGCACTTCGATAGCGATCACGCCGGCGTGCGTCAATCCAATGGCGCTCAGTTTCTCGTTCCAGGAGTGCTCAACGAGGCGTGCCGCAGTGGACAAGAGGCGCCCAGTGGGCCAGTGATCCATGTCAGGCATACGAGCAAGTATAGCCAAGTGCCGGTTCGCGTCCGTTCCTGACGCTTACTAAACTGGTGTGTCACGCCTGCAACGAGGAGATCAACAGTGGCTGACAGACTATTAACAGGGGATATTGCACCCGATTTCACACTCAAGGATGCTTCAGGGCAGGACGTAAGCCTGGCCGCCGGCAACGGCGGCAGCAACGGCAGCAACGGCAGCAACGGCAGCAACGGCAGCACCATCATCTACTTCTACCCGGCAGCCTCGACGCCCGGCTGCACCAAACAGGCGTGCGATTTCCGTGACAGCCTGGCGTCCTTCACCTCCGCCGGCTACCGGGTCCTGGGCGTGTCCCCCGACCCCGTCCGGAAGCTTGCCGCATTTACTGCACATGAGGCACTGACTTTTCCGGTGCTGTCAGACGAGGACCACGCCGTGGCGGAGGCCTACGGCGCCTGGGGTGAAAAGAAAAACTACGGAAAGACCTACCAAGGGCTCATCCGTTCAACCATCGTTGTGGACGCCGGTGGAAAAGTGGCGCTTGCCCAATACAACGTCCGGGCCACCGGCCATGTGGCCAAACTGCGGCGCGATCTCAACCTGGACGACTGACGGAATCCGGCCGGGAACGGGCTGACGCCGGACCCCTGGGTGCCGAGGCTACAATGGAAGCTGGCATCCGCCGTCGTACGTTTCATAGCCCTGGCCGGGTCACCGGGCAGTCCTGAAATACAGCGTCGGCAACGGCCAAGCGCGAGTGGTGGAATTGGCAGACACGCAGGATTTAGGTTCCTGTGCCTTCGGGCGTGGGGGTTCAAGTCCCCCCTTGCGCACAAATGCAGAGAAAAAGAGATCCAGGCCCACCGGCCTGGATCTCTTTTTGTTAAAGAAAAGAAAACTCCTTTCGTTTACCCATCCGCTTCCGGGTAACAGCCGAATACCCATTGAGACACCAGCCAAGGGCAGGTGCCCAACAGTCGCAAAGAGCCAGTGCAGACAATTCGTTTGCAGCAGGCAATAAACCGGCACAAACAAGGAGAAATTCAATGCAGTCATTCAAGCGCACAACCTTCACCGTCGCAGGCGTTGCAGCTGCAGCCTTGCTCAGCCTCACGGCCTGCGGTGGAGCAACAACTGCCACGAACTCAGCAGCACCGTCCGCTGCACCGTCAACGTCCAGCATGGCTCCGTCACCGTCCGCAACTGCTGCAGCGATGGACCCGGCAGCCAACCTGGTTGGCCCCGGCTGTGCAGGCTACGCGGAAAAGGTCCCCACCGGTGCAGGCTCGGTGGCCGGCATGGCCCTGGACCCGGTAGCTGTCGCGGCATCGAACAACCCGATCCTCACCACCCTGACGGCAGCCGTTTCCGGAAAGCTGAACCCCAAGGTTGACCTGGTGGACACGCTCAACGGCAGCGAGTTCACAGTCTTCGCCCCGGTGGACGACGCCTTCGCGAAGATCGATGCGGCGACCATCGAAACGCTCAAGACGGACGATGCCCTCCTCAGCAAGATCCTGACCTACCACGTGGTCCCCGGCCAGATCACTCCCGACAAGATCGCCGGCACCCACGCCACGGTCCAGGGCGGTTCAGTCACGGTCACCGGCAGCGGCGACGCACTCATGGTTGACGGTGCCAGCGTGATCTGCGGCGGCGTCCAGACAGCCAACGCCACCGTCTACCTGATCGACTCGGTACTGATGCCCAAGTAGTCCAACCCGGCACCGCACGGCCACAAGGCCCGTTCCACCCGGAACGGGCCTTGTGGCATGTGAGCCGATCGCGGTTCCGGTGCGTTCAGGAAGCACCGGGTTGGGTCAACTAGACTGTGTCCTTTGGCCCGCAGTCGGCGGTGCCGGCCGGACAGCCCAGAGGTGATACACGAGTGCCCAGCAGTACATCGCGGCGGACGGTTATCAAGACCGGTGCTGTTTTTATGGCCCTGGGCCTGACCTCGTGCACGGGCAGCCCCTCGCCGTCCCCAACACCGGAGACGCCTTCGACGGCGGCTCCCGGCGCTGAACCAACGCAGAGGTTTACGTTCGGTACGGCATCCCAGCCCCTGGGCCTTGATCCGGCTCTCTCCAGCGATGTGGAAAGCTACAGGATCACCAGGCAGATCCTTGAAGGCCTCGTGGGCGTGGACCAGACCACCGGAAAACCCACCCCGTTGCTGGCCACGGAATGGAACGAATCCGACGAAGGCCGGGCCTATACCTTCAAACTGCGCAGCGGGGTCACCTTCCAGGACGGCACCCCGTTTAACGCCGACGCCGTGTGCGCCAACTTCAACCGCTGGTTCGCCTTTTCAGCGGACCTGCGGCGGCAGGCGCCCGGCAGTTCCTTTAAGGGCGTCTTCAAAGCGCATTCCGACGAGGCAGCCCTTTCCATCTTCAAAAGCTGCACCGCCGTGTCCGCTGACACTGTCCGGATTGATCTGACACAGCGCTTTACCGCGTTCCTGCAGGCGCTCACCCTGCCGGCGTTTGCCATTGCGTCCCCCGCAGCCCTCAGCGCGGGGACAGCTGACGTCCTGGACCAGACCCGGAGCGGCAACACCGTCTCCCGTTTCGCCACCAACCCGGTGGGGACCGGTCCGTTCAGCCTTGCCGCGTGGGACGACGCAAGCGTCCAGCTGGTCACGCACCCGGATTACTGGGGCGACCGCGGACAGATCTCCACCATCAATTTCGTCACCTACGATCACCCCCAGACGCGCCTTCAGGCCCTGTTGGACGGCAAGATCGACGGCTACGACGCCGTCACCGTGGGCAACTTCGACCAACTGGTTAAACGCGGAATGCAGATTGTCCAGCGTGATCCGTTTTCCGTGATGTACCTGGGCATCAACCAGGATGTGCCTGTCCTGCAGAACGAGAAGGTCCGGCAGGCGATAGAGCTGGCGATCGACAAAGACACCCTGATCCGCAAGTTCTTTATCGACAACACGGCCAAGGCCTCCCAGTTCGTCCCGCCCAAGATCAGCGGTTTTAACAACGAGGCACCCGCTCTGGGCCACGACCCGGAAAAGGCCAAAACCTACCTGGCCCAAGGCGGCTACAAAGGCGAGGAACTCAGGTTTTACTACCCGCTCAACGCCACCCGCCCGTACCTGCCCACTCCGGAGAAAATCTATGCGGAGCTCAGCCGGCAGCTGACCGCCGTCGGCCTGAACATCAAACCTGTCCCGGTGGACTGGTCCGACGGCTATCTCCAGAAAGTCCAGTCCCCCGGGGACCGCGCACTTCACCTGCTGGGCTGGAACGGCGCCTATGCTGACGCTGACAACTTCGTGGGGCCGCTGTTCGGCGAAAAGAACGGCGAGTTCGGTTACCAGGACCCGCAGGTGTTTTCCAAGATCAACCGCGCCCGCGGCCTCCCGGCGGGAGACGAGCGTGACGAGCTGTATCACAGCATCAATGCCCAGATCGCGGTGACGGTTCCGGCCGTTCCCATCGCCTTCCCGATCTCAGCCCTTGCACTGTCGGACCGGGTCAGCAACTACCCTGCGTCCCCGGTCCTGAATGAAGTTTTCACAAAGGTCCAGCTAAAGTCTTGACGGCCCCGGCCAATTTCAGTATGCAGGCGGTGCGGGGATATTCTGTGACAGCCAGAGCCGCTGCTATCGGAGACTGATTGTGACCTTCATATCCAAGACCCAACATGCCGACGTCGTCCTGATTGGCGGGGGCATCATGAGCGCCACGCTCGGCGCCTTCATCAAGCAGCTTGAGCCGAACTGGACCATCTCCCTGTTCGAACGGCTGGACCAGCCCGGGCTGGAAAGCTCGGACCCGTGGAACAACGCCGGAACCGGCCACGCCGCCCTGTGCGAACTCAACTACACCCCTGCAGCCAAAGACGGCTCAGTGGACCCTTCCAAGGCTGTCCTGATCAACGAGCAGTTCCAGCTGTCCCGGCAGTTCTGGTCCCACCTGGTGGACGAATCGCTCATCGGCTCGCCGAAGGGCTTCATCAACACTGTCCCGCACATGAGTTTTGTGATCGGTGAAAACAACACCACATTCCTCAAGAACCGCTACGAAGCGCTCAAGTCGCACACGCTCTTCCGCAGCATGGAGTACTCCGAAGACCACGCGCAGATCGCCAAATGGGCTCCGCTGATCGTCAAGGGCCGCGACCGGCAGCAGCGCATCGCCGCCACGCGCGCGGCCGAGGGCACCGACGTCGATTTCGGTGCCCTGACCCGGGAACTGACCACCTACCTCGGTAACAACGGGGTGGAGATCAACTACGGGCATGACGTCAGCGGGATTTCCAAATCATCCGACGGCGGCTGGGACCTCTCCATCAAGCACCCCAGGTCCGGAGAGCACGGCAAGATCAACGCCAGGTTTGTGTTCGTGGGCGCCGGTGGCGGAGCGCTGCACCTCCTGCAGGCGTCCGGCATCCCGGAGAGCAAAGGCTACGGCGGGTTCCCCGTGTCCGGCCAGTTCTTCCGCTGCACGGACGAAAAGCTCGCCGCCCAGCACAGCGCCAAGGTCTACGGCCAGGCTTCGGTTGGCGCGCCGCCCATGTCCGTCCCGCACCTTGATACCCGGTACGTGGACGGAAAGCGTTCGCTCCTCTTCGGTCCTTACGCCGGGTTCTCCACCAACTTCCTGAAAAACGGCTCCTACCTCGACCTGCCCTTGTCCATCCGGCCGGGCAACATCATTCCGATGCTTGCCGTGGCCAAGGACAACATGGACCTCACGGCGTACCTCGTCAAGGAGGTCGCCAAGAAGCACGCCGACAAGGTGGAGGCGCTGCGCGAGTACTACCCGGAGGCAAAAGACGGCGACTGGGAACTGATTACTGCCGGCCAGCGTGTACAGATCATCAAGAAAGACCCCAAGAAGGGCGGAGTGCTGCAGTTCGGCACCGAAGTCATCGCCGGCCGCGATGGCTCCATCGGTGCCCTGCTCGGCGCTTCACCCGGAGCCTCCACGGCAGTGCCTATCATGATCGAACTTCTCCAGAAGGCCTTCCCGAAGAATTTCAAGGGCTGGCAGGGGAAACTGAAGGACATGATGCCCGGCTACGGAGTCAAGCTCGACGAGAACCCGGAACTGGCCGCGGAACTCGAAACGGCAACCGCCAAGTCACTCCAGCTGGACAGCATTCCCGCCAACCGCTGACCCTGCGGGGGCAAGCAGGCAGGACGGCCCGGTCCGCACTGGTCCACCCAACCCACAGGAGAGAACGCGATGTTCCGGCTGGCACAACTTTCACTTGCGAACCGGGCGCTGATCGCGCTGATCACCGTCTTCGCGTCGGTGTTCGGCGTGATCACCATGTCATCGCTGAAGCAGGAACTCATTCCTTCCATCGAATTCCCGCAGATCACGGTTCTTTCCGCGATGCCGGGCGCATCGCCGGAAGTGGTGGACAAGCAGGTCAGCGCGCCCCTGGAGACGGCCCTGAACGGCGTCGAGGGGCTTGAGTCCACGTCGTCGACCTCGCGGAACGGCGTCTCCCAGATCACCATGGTGTTCACGCACGGGACAAACCTTGACCGCGCCCGGAACCAGATCGACCGGGCCATCTCCAACGCCAAGCGCTCACTGCCCGAGGATGTGCAGCCGCAGGCCATCGCGGGCAGCATCAGCGATTTCCCCATCGTGTTCCTTGCCGTCTCCTCGGACAGGCCGCTGAGCGAATTGAACGCTGACCTGCAGCGGCTCACCGTTCCCCGCCTCCAGAAGATCGACGGCGTCCGGGGCGCCGACGTCACCGGCGGGGCGACCCAGCACATCGAGATCCTGCCCCGTCCCGACGCCATGGCAGCCAAAGGCGCCACCATCGCTTCGATCAGGGACGCCCTGAGCAACAACGGCGCCCTGATTCCCGCCGGAACCATCCAGGAGCAGGGCAAGACCCTTTCCCTCCAGATCGGCAGCCCGGTTGATTCGCTGGAGGCAATCAAGGCACTGCCCGTCGGCGGGGCCAAGGACGCGGCGACCATCGCCGCGGTGGCGGACGTCAGCCTTCGGGACGACGAACGGACCTCCATCACCCGGACGAACGGCCAGGAAACACTCGCCGTTTCCGTCACCAAGAAGCCCGAGGGCGACACCGTGGGGATTTCCCACGCCGTGAACGATTCGCTGGCCGCCCTGGAGGCGGAACTGGGCTCCAACGCGAAATTCACCGCCGTCTTCGATCAGGCGCCGTTCATCGAGAAGTCCATTAAGGACCTCACCACGGAGGGTTTGCTCGGGCTGGGCTTCGCGGTAGCCGTGATCCTCGTCTTCCTGATGTCCGCCCGCTCCACCCTGGTCACCGCGGTGTCCATCCCGCTGTCCCTGCTGATCACCTTCATCGGGCTGTCCGCCACGGGCTACTCGCTGAACATCCTGACCCTGGGCGCCCTCACCATTGCCATTGGGCGCGTCGTGGATGACTCGATTGTGGTCATCGAAAACATCAAGCGACATCTCAGTTACGGCGAGGAGAAGGTCGCCGCAATCCTCACCGCCATCCGTGAGGTGGCCGGCGCGATCACCGCCTCCACTCTGACCACCGTGGCGGTCTTCCTGCCCATTGCCTTCGTCGGCGAGCTCGCGGGTGAGCTCTTCCGTCCCTTCGCATTGACCGTGACCATGGCGCTGCTTGCGTCCCTGCTGGTGTCCCTGACCATTGTTCCGGTTCTGGCCTACTGGTTCCTCAAGAGCCCGGCTGCGGCCACGTCCGGCTCCCCCGCTGCGCGTTTGGCTGCCGCCAAAGATGCCGCCGCCGCCCGTGCCAGGGCGCAGGAGGCCGAGGCAAGGAGTCCTCTCCAGCGCGGGTACCTGCCCATCCTCAACAAGACCCAGAAGCACCCGGTAGTCACCCTGATTGCGGCCGCCCTGGTGCTCGGCGGCACGGCCGCCATGACTCCGCTTTTGGCCACAAACCTCCTCGGCGACTCGGGGCAGAACAGCATGACTGTCCGCCAGGTCATGCCTGCCGGGACGAGCCTTGCTGACACCAGCGCTGCGGCCATCAGGCTCGAGGAGGTCCTCCTGGGCATCGAGGGAATCAAGAATGTCCAGGTCACATCGGGCAATGCGCAGGCGGGCTTTGCCGCGCTCACCTCCTCCGGTTCCTCGAACTCAACGTTCACCGTTGTCACCGACGAGAAAGTGAACCAGGCAAGGCTTCAAGCGACGGTCCGCGCTGAGCTGGGCGGGGTGGCGGACGCCGGCAAGATCACGGTGGGCTCCCAGCAGGGTGGTTTCGGGACCTCCTCCACAGTGGACATCACTATCAAGGCCGCAACATCGGAGGACCTCCGTAAGGCCAGCGACGCCATGGTGCAGGCCATGACAGGGGTGCCGGAAACCAGCGAGGTCACCACGAACCTCGCGGCCAGCCAACCGGTGGTCCAGGTCAAGGTTGACCGGGCCAAGGCGGCCGCCGCCGGACTGAATGAAGAGCAGGTGGCCGGCGTCCTGGCTTCCGCGATCAGCCCCATCCCCGCCGGCACCGTCAGGATCGACACCGACGACTTCCCCGTGCAGATAGGCCAGGGCACCAGATTCACCAGCATCAATGCCGTGCGGAACATCGCCCTCCCTGCCTCAGGCGCGCCGGTGACCCTGGGCAACATCGCGTCCGTGGAACAGGTGGACGTGCCGGTATCCATCACCGCCAGCAACGGCCAGCGGACCGCCAAAGTGTCAGTCACGCCGTCGGGCTCCAACCTGGGCGCGGTCAACGCCGAGGTGCAGAAGCGGCTCGGGACCGTCAGCCTCCCCGCAGGGGTGACGGCTGAGCTCGGCGGCGCGACCACCCAGCAGGCTGAGTCCTTCCAACAGCTTGGCTTGGCGCTCCTCGCCGCGATCGCGATCGTCTACGTGATCATGGTGGCCACGTTCAAATCGCTGATCCAGCCCCTGATTCTGCTGGTCTCCGTTCCCTTTGCAGCCACCGGCGCTGTGGCCCTGCTCCTGGCCACCGGTGTCCCCCTGGGCCTGCCGTCGCTGATCGGCATGCTGATGCTCGTGGGAATTGTGGTGACCAACGCCATTGTGCTGATTGACCTCATCAACCAGTACCGCCAACCGCGGAACGGTGTGCCCGGGATGAGCGTGGCGGACGCCATCACGCATGGGGCGAGGCAGCGCCTCCGTCCCATCCTGATGACCGCGCTGGCAACGGTTTTTGCCCTGACGCCGATGGCGCTCGGCCTGACCGGGGGCGGCGGGTTTATCTCCCAGCCCCTGGCCGTGGTGGTGATCGGCGGCCTGGTTTCCTCCACGGCGCTGACCCTGGTGCTCGTCCCCGTGCTCTACCGGCTGGTGGAGGGACGGCGGGAGAAAAAGTCGCTGCTGCGCGCCCTGCAGGAGCGCCCCGAGTTATCGGAAGCGGACGACGTCGACGCCGAGTTCGCCGACTGGACCACCGGCAGCGTCCCGAAGGTCAGCGGCCGCCGCGCCGCCCCGGGCGACGCCCGGTAGCATCCGGGAATATTCCCTCCGGCGGTGCGTTATACCCGGCGATACATGCAAACGCATGGAAATCTGGTAGAGTGGCAACAAGCCCAGAGAAGTCCAGGAAACGAAAGGCACACCATGCAGATCGGCGTATTCAGCGTCAGTGACATCACCACTGACCCCACCACCGGCCGGACGCCCACGGAGAACGAGCGCATCAAGGCATCTGTTGCGATCGCCAGGAAGGTCGAAGAAATCGGCATGGATGTCTACGCCATCGGCGAGCACCACAACCGGCCGTTCTTCTCTTCCTCCCCCACCACCACGCTGGCGTACATTGCCGCCCAGACCGAGCGGATCACGCTCTCGACGGCCACCACGCTGATCACCACCAACGATCCGGTCAAGATCGCCGAAGACTTCGCCATGCTGCAGCACCTCGCCGACGGCCGGGTGGACCTGGTTCTGGGCCGCGGCAACACGGCACCGGTCTACCCCTGGTTCGGCAAGAACATCCAGGACGGCGTGGAACTGGCCATCGAGAACTACGCCCTGCTGCGCCGCCTGTGGGACGAGGACACGGTGAACTGGTCCGGCAAGTTCCGCACGCCCCTGCAGAACTTCACCTCCACCCCGCGCCCGCTCGACGGCGTCGCCCCGTTCGTGTGGCACGGCTCCATCCGCACACCGCAGATCGCCGAAGTGGCCGCCTACTACGGCGACGGGTTCTTCGCGAACAACATCTTCTGGCCCAAGGAGCACTACCAGCAACTGATCGGCCTGTACCGCGAGCGCTACGAGCACTACGGCCACGGAAAGGCAGACCAGGCGATCGTTGGCCTCGGTGGACAGTTCTTCATGCGGAAAAACTCCCAGGACGCGGTCAAGGAGTTCCGCCCCTACTTCGACAATGCGCCCGTCTACGGCCATGGCCCATCCCTGGAGGACTTCACCTCGCAGACGCCCCTGACCGTGGGCAGCCCGCAGGAAGTCATCGAGAAGACCCTGACGTTCCGCGAATACTTCGGCGACTACCAGCGCCAGCTGTTCCTGATCGACCACGCCGGCCTGCCCCTCAAGACCGTCCTGGAACAGCTCGACCTGTTCGGCGAGGAAGTCCTCCCGGTCCTCCGCAAGGAATACGCGGCCCTGAAGCCTGCCCACGTGCCGGATCCGCCCACCCACGCCGGCCGTGTTGCCGCACTGATGGCTGCCCAGACCAGCGAAAAAGCTCCTTCGGAGGCGTGATGGCAGCCAACGCAAACGAATCATCGGTCCGTATGGCCGCCGAAACCTGGGAGTCCCTGTTCAGGGCCCAGGTGGCGGTGATGCGGAAGCTCCAGGCCGCGCCGGCCTTCAGGACCGTGCCGGTCAACGAGTACGACGTCCTGTTCACGCTGTCACGGTGCCCGTCCGGGTGGCTCCGGCTTAATGAGCTCAACGACCACGTCCTGCTGAGCCAGTCAAGCCTCAGCAGGCTGGTGGAGCGGCTCGAGAAGCGCGGGCTGGTTGTCCGGATGCCCGCCCCTGACGACCGCCGGGGTGTGCTGCTGAAACTGACTGAGGAGGGGGCCGCCGTGCAGAAGGAGATCGGCCGGGCGCACGTGCGGGACATCTCCAGCCTCGTGGGGCCGGCCCTGACTGCCGCCGAGCAGAAGGAACTTCAGCGGCTCACGGACAAGCTCCGAAATTCCGTGGGAGCGCGGCCGGGGAAGTGATGTCCTGACCTGACGCAGCGGCTGCTAACCCAGCACTACCAGGCTGGCCGGGTCCTCCACCGGCAGCTCGCCGTTGACCACAGCGGTGACGCGCAGCTCGTTCAGTGTCAGGCTGCCGCCCACGGTGGACAGGAACGCGGTGTCGGACGAGTCGCGGCCCGCCGTGATCCGCAGCATCGACTCCCGCGGGGCCAGCCCCGTGGGGTCGATGACATGCCAGGCCCCATTGATATGGGCTTCGGCCACAGCGTGGAAATCCATGGGGCTCAGCCCCGGCGCGTAGACGGCGGCGAGCCGTGCGGGGACGTCTTTGGAACGAAGCAGTGCGATGGCCAGGTGCGCGAAGTCGCGGCAGACTCCCCTGCGGTGCAGGAGCGTTTCCACGGCACCGTCCGTCCCCCGTGAAGAACCGCTGATGTACCGCAGTTCGCCATAAACCCAGTTCCGGACGGCCTGGACAAGTTCGCCGCCATGCAGGCCACCGAATTCGGCGTAGGCGGTGGGCAGCAGCCGGTCGGACTCGGCGTAGCGGCTTGGCCGTACGTACCGGATGAGTTCGGCCAAGGTGGCATCTACGGGGACGGCCCGGCCGGCCACTGTGGCAGCGTACTCCACGGTGACCTCGGAGGGCTCGGCGAACTCCAGGTAATGGATACGCCCGTGGTGATCGTCGATCTCACGGAACGGGACGGGCCGGCCGTCTGCCGTGATGGTCAGTGATTCTTCAAACGAGGTGTAGCCGGGATTCCTGGCTACGGCGATGGCCAGGGCTGTCTTGGTGTCGGCCACGGTCTTGAAGACCATCCGTGCGGCAACGGTGCGTTCCATGTATCTCCGGGGTGTGAGGTAGTGGCAGAACGTCCCGCTCGGGCCCGGCTCTCATGGAGCCGGCGGCAGGACTAGTTTTTGATCTCCAGAGACATTAGCATCCGTTGGACGTTTGCAAATTCCGAGCTCTCGCCGACGTACTTGGCTGCCTGGTCAAGAGTGTCATAGGCCTTGGCCGGAGCCACTTTCTCATCCGGGGCCAAGGCCTTCAGGACACCCACATCGCCGAACGAGTAGTCGCCCTTACCGGCCGGGCCACGGACCACGTTGCGGAGCTCGCACGCCTGCCCGTCCGCACCGCCCACGATGTTGGTGATGCCGTAGGAGCCAAAGTACCGGTAGCCCTGGATGACGCGGAAGACCACGCGCGGGGCGATGGTTCCTTCCCCCGTCAGGCCGGGCAGTTCCACCGGCACGCTACTGATGACCACATAGGGTTTCCGGGCCCCCTCCGCGCACTCGGAGGACGACGGCGGCAGGCCCGTCCGCAGCGCCGCAACGAATGCCCCGTCAGGCTTTTTCACGTCAATCTTCAAGGCACCCGGCAGTGTCCCGTCTTCAGGAGTGACGGATTGGGCGATCCACTCCTCCGGCAGGTCAAAACTGACGGTCTTGCCGGGATCGGTGTACGTCTTCCAGGAACCGGCTGTAGCCGCGGGGACCGGCGAAGCGGAGGCTGATCCGTCCGGAGAGGCAGTCGGCGCAGGTGGGCTGCCGGTGCCGGCCGGGCTGGCGCCCTCTGTGGCGGACGGATCCGGCTGGGCTGTCCACGCCGGACTGCTGCTGCCAGGGGCACTGCACCCGGCAGCGAAGGTCCCTGCCACCAGAAGGGCCGCAGCCCGCAATCCCCACGATGTCACCCTGCATGTCATGACGCCAGCCTAGCTCTGCAGACAGCAGGCACGTGGCGGTTCACGGGCAGCGTGTCGGTTCCGGACATTCGCCCAGCCCAAGAGGGCTAGGCTGGTGGCTATGGCGGAAGAGCAGTACGGCGCGGAACCAGGGAGCCTGGCGGACATTTCCGCCCTCGACATTGCCGACTGGCGGCTACGGACGTTTGCCCTCTACGACACTGTCAGGAGAATTTCGGCGGAAAGTCCGGCGGAGGCGCATTCCCAATGGCGGCATGAACGCGACCGCATGTTCGCAATGCACCCGGCGTCGCCCCTCACAGCCAATGGCAAGGCACAGTTCTCCGGCCTGAAAACAGCAGACTATGATCCCATTTACCGCTTCCAGGTACCCCTCACGCTGCAGGGGGCCGGCCGGGAAATGAGCGTGGATACGGGCACCGATGGCGTGGTCCATTTTGTCCGGCTGGGCACGTTCGACCTTCCTGAGATGGGCCAGCTCGCCGTCTGGAAGCTGCAGGGGTACGGTGGCGGGATCTTCGTCCCCTTCCGCGACGCCACGGCCGGCCAGCCCGGCGGGAGTTACGGCGCGGGCCGGTATCTCCTGGACACCATCAAGGGTGCATTCCACGGCGTCCGCGGTTCCGGTCCGGACGCAGAGTTTGTCCTGGACTTCAACTTCGCCTACAACCCGTCCTGCGCCTACAACGAGGCCTGGGCCTGCCCCCTGGCCGGACCGTCCAACCGGCTGGCCGTGGAGATCCCGGTGGGCGAACTGTACTGAGCGGAGGACGTAGGATGTCATAATGACTGCCAGTCCTTCCCGCCGCCTTGCCCGTGTCCGTCCGGCGCCGGCGGCCGCCCCTGATGAGCACTTTTTCGTAGCCAACGATGCGTCGGATTTTGATTCCCCGGCCGGCAGGTCCTGGACAGTGATCGGTTCACCCTTCGCCGGGTCCAGGGCAAACGCCAACAGCCCCGCACGGCCCGGCTGGGAGAACGGCTCGGTGGTGGAGCAGGGCACGTTCACGTTCCTCGCTCCGTCAGTCCCGGTCAACGTCCTGGGCATGGCCCACAACACCGGCCAGCCCGGCCGCGACCTCCCGCCCCAGGCATTCCACAAGGCCGCTTCCAGTGTTGTCGGGCCCGGGGATGCCATCGAACTAAGCTCCACCGTGGGTTACGTCGACCCCGAGGCGGAGCTGACCGTCGTCGTCGGCCGTACTGCCCGCGGCCTCACCCTGGATACCGCCCGGAGCGCTGTCCTGGGGTTCACCATCGGCAACGATGTGTCGGCCCGCGATCTGCAGAAATCCGACGAACTCTGGATCAGCGCAAAGAGTCAGGACACCTTCACCCCGGTTGGCCCCTGGATCGTCACTGGCCTCGATGACTCGGATCTGTCCATCGGCATCGTCCACAATGGCGTGGGCCTGAGGCCGGCCTCCAGCGCCGATCTTGGCTGGAAGGTCGACGAGATCCTGGTCTACCTCAGTTCCTTTATGACCCTGCACCCCGGCGATCTGGTGCTGACCGGCTTCCCTGCAGAGTGTGCCCGTATCCAGCCGGGTGACACTGTGGTGTGCCGGGTGGAGGGCATCGGGGAACTCGCCAACCCGGTCGAGAGGGCCGCCTGGGAGGAAACGCCTGCCTGATATGACAGGCTGGACCCATGGACACCTCTGCTGCGCCCGCCGCCCGGCCGGCTCAGCAGCCCACCCGCCAGGCCCCCGCCACCAGGCACTACCGCGGAATGTACCGGTATCCTGTGGTGCGGCAGCTTGTCCGTTTCACCGGCGTCGGCATCGTCTGCACGGCAACGTCACTGGCGCTCTACGCCCTGCTCCGCCCGTGGCTCGGCCCTCAACTGGCGAACGCGGTGGCCCTGGTCCTGACGTCCCTGATGAATACCGCGCTGAACCGCAGGCTGACCTTCAGGATCTCCGGGCAGCACAGGATGGCCCGCGACCATCTGCACGGCGTGATCGTTATTGCCGTGGCGCTGGTCATTACCGGCGGCAGCCTCGGAGTGCTCCATTGGGTCCATCCGGAAGCCACCGTGGCTGACGAGCTGTGGACCACCACGCTGTCAGGTTTCCTGGCCACCGCCGTCCGGTTCACGATGCTCCGGCACTGGATCTTCCGCCGCGCCCGCCACGTCTAGCGCGGCTGCGTCTGACGCGGCCACGTACAGCGCCCCACCACGTCCAGCCGGCGTCACCCGCGGCCGAGCGAACGGACACTGCCAACGGCGGCCCCCACGGCCTGCGCCGCCGCCGCGAGGTCGGCGCCGCTGACCGTCGAATCAAAACTAAAGCGCACCGCAGTCTGCGCCACCTCGGCGTCCACGCCCATGGCCGTCAGGACCGGCGAGGGCGCATCCGAACCCGCGGCGCACGCCGAGCCGCTGGAGCAGAACACCCCCTGCCGCTCCAGTTCCAGCAGCACTGATTCCCCGCTGGTCCCCGGGAAGCAGAAGGAGGCAACCGACGGCAGGCGTTCGGTGGGATGGCCGGTCAGCACCGCCCCTGGAATAGCCCGGAGGACCTCCCGAATGAACCCGTCACGGAGCGAGGAGACGTGGTCTGCGAGCTGCTGCTGCCCGGACTGCGCCAGGGTCAGTGCGGTGGCGAGGCCCACGGCTCCTGCAACGTTTTCAGTTCCGGACCGCCGCCCGCGTTCCTGTCCGCCGCCGTGCAGCAGGGGCTCGATGCGGGTCCGGCCCCTGACGTAAAGAACACCGCAGCCCTTGGGTGCACCGAGCTTGTGGCCCGAGATGCTCAGTGCGTCCACCCCCAGGGTCTTGACGTCCAGGGGCAGCCAGCCCGCGGCCTGGACGGCGTCGGTATGGAACGGGATGCCCTGGCGTTGGGAGAGTTCCGCCAGCCGTCCGACCGGCTGGACCGTCCCTACTTCGTTGTTGGCGTACATCACGCTGACCAGCGCGGTCTCCGGCCGGAGAACCCCTGCGAGCGCCTCGGTCGTCACAAGGCCCGTGCCGTCAACCGCAACGACGTCCACGGCAAACCCGTGGAACCGTTCCAGGTACCGGGCTGATTCCTCCACGGCGGGGTGCTCGACGGCGCTGATCACCACGCGGTCCAGCTGGGGGTCCGCAGCCTGCCTGGCCAGCGCTATCCCCTTAACGGCCAGGTTGTCAGCCTCGGTTCCGCCCGACGTGAAGGTGATTTCTCCGGGCCTGCAGCCCAAAACGCCGGCTACCGATGCGCGCGCTGCCGCGAGCGCAGAGGCGGCGGCCTCCCCCAGCGAATGGTGGCTGGAAGGGTTGCCGAACTCCCCCGTCAAATATGGCCACATGGCGTCCAGCACTTCCCGGCGGACGGGTGTGGTTGCAGCGGCATCGAGGAAAATCACGGTCGGTTCACCCCACGGTCAGCTCGACGTCGAGGCCAAGGTCCAGCGCGGCCACGCTGTGGGTCAGGCCGCCGATGGAGATGACGTCAACTCCGGTGGCCGCGATGCCGGCCACCGTCTGCAGGTTAACGTTGCCGCTGGCCTCCACCCGGGCGCGGCCGCCGACCTGCGCCACGCCGGCCTTCAGCTCGTCGAGGGTGAAGTTGTCAAGCATGATGGTGTCCACGCCGGCGGCCAGTACCGGCTCGATCTGCTCCATGCTGTCCACCTCCACCTCAAAGTGCGTGGTGTGGCCCAGTTGCGCCTTGGCTGCCGCCAGCAGCCCTGTCAGCTTGGCAGGGTCCCCGCCTGTCATCACCGCGAGGTGGTTGTCCTTGGCGAGGACGGCGTCGGAGAGGCTGTACCGGTGGTTGGCCCCGCCGCCGCAGCGGACAGCAAACCGTTCCAGGATGCGCAGGCCGGGAGTGGTCTTCCGGGTGTCGGTGATCCGGGCAGTGGTGCCGTCGGTCAGCTTCACGAATTCGGCGGTCTTGGTGGCGATCGCTGACATCCGTTGGACCAGGTTCAGTGCCACCCGTTCAGCCAGCAGGACCGAACGGGCGCTTCCGCTGACCCGGGCGAGGTGAGTGCCGGCGTCGAACGTTTGACCGTCGGTGAGCAGCAGCTCCACTTTGGTGTCCGGATCGACGAGCAGCATGGCGTCACGGAAGACTGTGGCGCCGCTGAAGACCCCGGGAACGCGCGCGTTCAGTACCGCTGCAGCCCGGGCGTCAGCCGGTATCAGCAGCTGGGACGTAATGTCCCCGGCCGGTGCGTCCTCAGCGAATGCCCGCTCCAAAATCTCCCGAACCGGCGCGGAAGGAAGCGTCAGTTCAAACACGGCAGTTTTACTCATGGACAAGGCTCGCTTTCGGGCGCATTCGGTAGCTCTCTTCAAGTTCTTCGATCATGGCTGCATCCCCCGGGCTGTCGCTGCGGTAATGGGCGCCCAAGGACTCCGTGCGCTCAAGGGCAGCACGGACCAGCAACTGCGCCGCCAGCAAAAGATTGGCATCCTCCACCGCGGCGGGATCCCCGGAGCCAGGAACCAGTTCAGGACGGACGACGCTAGCCCAAGCCCCCAGCGCAGCCTCCGCTTCCCGAAGCAACACCCCGTTACGGAGCACCCCGGCCTTGGCAGTCATCAGCCGCCGAAGGGCGTCCCGGGAAAACGGCCCAGGGTCAGGGGCTGGTCTCGATCCGGGAGCAGCTTGGGTTTCGTCGGGCGGTAATCCTCCGCGTGCTGTCTCGGCCGCAAGCGGCCTCCCCTTGACGCACGCTTCCGGATCACCGCCCGACGAATCAGGCTCGCCTCTCAGCAAGCATTCAACGGCCCGTCGTCCGAAAACCAACCCCTCCAACAGCGAGTTGCTGGCCAGGCGGTTCGCCCCGTGGACCCCGGTGCAGGCAACTTCGCCGGCGGCGTAGAGTCCGGGAACAGAGGTACGGCCATGAAGGTCGGTGGCGACGCCGCCCATCCAGTAGTGGGCTGCAGGAGCAACTGGGACCAATTCCCGGGTCCAGTCGATGCCGGCTTCGCGGGTCCTGGCGCTGAGGGTGGGGAAACGCCTGGCCAAGTAGCCCTTGCCGTGACGGTCTTCAACCACGGTGGCGTCGAGGTACACGTGGCCGTTGGGGTCGCCCAGTTTTGCGAGGTGAAGAGCGATGCTGCGGGAGACGACGTCGCGGGGTGCCAGTTCAGCGTCAGGGTGGTATCCGGGCATAAACCGCCTGCCGTTGGAATCCACCAGGATGGCGCCTTCGCCGCGGACCGCTTCGGAGATGAGCATCGGCTCCCTCGGGACGCCGGCGGGATTCACAAGGCAGGTGGGGTGGAACTGGAAGAATTCAAGGTCGGCCACGGTAGCGCCTGCGCGCCAGGCGAGGGCAAGGCCGTCCGCGGTGGCGACTGCGGGGTTGGTGGTCTGGTCAAACAGGCGGCCGGCCCCGCCGGTGGCCAGCAGCACGGCGTCCGCTGCCACGGTGAGGCTCCCGCCGTCGTGCGTGAACGTCACGCCGGTTACCCTGCCGCCAGCCTGAAGGAGGGCAGTGGCGTGAACGTTGGAAAACAGCTGGATGGTTCCGTTGGCCTGCCGCGCCAGGACGGCGCGGATGAGGGCGTCGGCCACGCCGGCACCGGTGGCATCGCCGCCGGCGTGCAGGATCCGTGGGGCGGAATGGGCGGCTTCGAGCCCCAAGGAGGGATCGCCGTCGACGTCCACGTCAAAACGCACACCGAAGAGCTCAAGCCCGGCGATGTCCCGGCGCGCCTCGGTGCACAGCAGCCGCACCGCCTCATGGTTGCAGTGTCCGACCCCCGCCTTCAGGGTGTCAGCGATGTGCGCCGCGACCGTGTCCCCCGGGGCTGGCTCGTCCAGCACAGCCGAGATGCCGCCCTGGGCGTACCAGGTGTTGCTTTCCTGAAGGGCGCCCTTCGTCAGCAGCACCACGTCCAGGCCGGCGTCCGCCGCCAGGAGCGAGGCGTACAGCCCGGCGATGCCGCTGCCGACGACGACCAGCCGCTGTGAGTCGGTTGCAATCATTATGGCCTTGCGGCGAGCATGCGCTCGAGCGCGGTCTTGGCGTTCTCCTGCACGGAATCCGCGACAGTGATGCGGTTGACGATGCGGCCCTGCACAAGCTCTTCCAGGACCCATGCGAGGTAGCCGGGGTGGATCCGGTACATGGTGGAGCAGGGGCAAATGACGGGGTCAAGGCAGAAGATGGTGTGCTGCGGATACTCGGCGGCCAGCCGGTTGACCATGTTGATTTCCGTGCCAATGGCGAACGTGGTGGGTTCGGTGGCTGCAGCAATGGCCTTCTTGATGAAGTCGGTGGACCCGGCTGAATCCGCGGCATCCACCACCTCCATCGGGCACTCAGGGTGCACGATCACTTTCACTCCTGGGAAGTCAGCGCGGGCCTTCTCGATCTGCCCTACGTTGAAGCGCTTGTGGACGGAGCAGAAGCCGTGCCAGAGGATCACCCGGGAGTCCAGCATTGCCTGTTCGTCGTTGCCGCCGAGCTCCTTGCGCGGATTCCACATGGGCATCTGCTCCAGCGGCACGCCCAGGGCCTTGGCGGTGTTGCGGCCCAGGTGCTGATCGGGGAAGAACAGGACCCGCTGGCCGCGTTCGAAGGCCCATTCCAGGACCACTTTGGCGTTGGAGGAGGTGCAGACGATGCCGCCGTTGCGGCCGCAGAACGCCTTCAGGGCTGCCGAGGAGTTCATGTAGGTGACCGGAATAACCGGGACGCGGCCGGCGTCGTCCTTCTCGGTTCCGAAGATCTCCTCGAGCTGTTCCCAGCACTCCTCAACGGAATCGGTATCGGCCATGTCGGCCATCGAGCAGCCGGCCGCGAGGTTGGGCAGGATCACGGCCTGCTCCGGGGTGGACAGGATGTCCGCGGTCTCGGCCATGAAGTGCACACCGCAGAAGATGATCGACTCGGCGTCGGGCCTGGTCAACGCTGCGTTGGCGAGCTGGAAGGAGTCGCCCACGAAGTCGGCGTACTGGATGACTTCGTCACGCTGGTAGAAGTGGCCAAGGATCACCGCGCGGTCGCCCAGCTTTTCCTTCGCGGCGCGGATGCGCACATCCAGTTCCGCATCGCTGGCGCGCTTGTACTCTTCGGGCAGCTGGCCCTGGCGGGGGGTGGCCACAGGCGCGACGTCCGCGCTGGATGCGCCTGGGCCGTAGGCGGGCGCGCCGGCAAGCGCTTCGGCGAGGTCGTACTCCCACGGGCCCTTGGCGAGGGCGGGGCTGCAGGTGGCAGTTGCCTTTCCTGCCGCCGCGCTTTTCGACGCATTTTCGGCCTGTTCCCGCGTGATCAGCTGGATTGCTGTATTGACGCTGCTCATGGTGTGCTCCTGTTATCGGGGTCGAGGCCGGGGCGGCCGGTGAAGCGGTAGAGACGTGGCGGGCGGTGCTTGCCGCCCTGGAGGTATTCCCCGGTTTCTTCGATCTCCGGGGTGGCCTTGAGCTGGCGGCGGAAGTTGGCCGGGTCGAGGCGGGTGTCCAGGACGGCCTCATAGACTTCCCTGACCTGGGCGAGGGTGAAGTACTCCCCCAGGAAGTGATAGGCCACTGAGCCGTAGGCCAGCTTGTTCCGCAAGCGGAAGAGCGCGTACTCGACGATGGCGTTGTGGTCGAAGGCCAGGTCCCCCACCTTGTCGGCCCGGAACCATTTCACGTTCTCGGATTCGTCGGCGAGGGCTGCCTCGGTGGGCTGCACCAGCGCCCAGTAGACGATCGACACCACGCGCTGGGTCGGTGAGCGGTGCAGGCCGCCGAAAGCGTAGAGCTGCTCCAGGTAGCTCGGGGCCAGCCCGGTGGTCTCGCGCAGGTTCCGCGACGCAGCGTCCTGCAGCGATTCGGTGTGCGTCAACGGACCTCCGGGCAGCGCCCACAGGTCCTTGTAGGGCTCACGGATCCTGCGGACGAGGGGAAGCCAGAGGGTGGGCCGGCCTGAAGAGACACTCGGCCGCAGGGCAAAGATGACCGTTGAGATGGCGAGTGAAGGTGCGGCAACCGCACGCTCGGAGACGTTTGCTGACGTGCCGTACATGGTTGCTCACCTGCCCTTCGTTGTGGCCCGCGGCTTTGATGCCGTCCGGTTAGTTATAGTCATAATGACTAGAACTGATTCTACGGCCACTCCCGTCCGATTCAAAATGTTTCGCCCTGCAGACGGCAGGTCAGGACCGCCAATGACGGCAGGGCCGTCGCAGGGCCCGCGACCACGGGCCGTCACTTTAGGCGGTAATGTCAATTGGTCCCCACGCGGACACCCCTACCCCCCAAGAAGGTTCCCAGGCATGACACTGAAGTCCACGCAGATGCGGCCCGAAGCGCAGCATCTCGGCCACACGATGAAGACCCGCCAGCTCACCATGATGGGGCTGGGAAGCGCCATCGGCGCCGGACTCTTCCTGGGCTCCGGCGCCGGGATCCAGGCTGCCGGACCTGCCGTGCTGGTCTCATACCTTGCCGCTGGCACACTCATCATCCTGGTGATGTGGGCCCTGGGCGAAATGGCAGCCGCCCACCCCACGAGCGGCGCATTCTCGGTCTATGCGGAGAAAGCCCTGGGAAAGACTGCAGGCGCTACGGTTGGCTGGCTCTGGTGGCTTCAACTCGTGGTGGTCATCGCCGCGGAAGCCCTCGGTGCGGCCGGGCTGCTGGCCACGGTCTGGCCTGATCTTCCCGTCTGGGCGCTGGCGCTGGTCTTTATGGTGCTGTTCACCGCCATCAACCTGGTGGGGGTCAGGAATTTCGGTGAGTTCGAGTTCTGGTTCGCCATCCTGAAGGTGGCTGCCATCGTCCTGTTCCTGGCCGTCGGTGCAGCACTGCTGTTGGGGCTCCTCCCGGATGTGCCCTCCCCGGGACTGGCAAACCTCACGACGGATTTCGCTCCCAATGGTTTGGGCGGAGTCGCCACGGCGTTGTTTGTTGTCATCTTCGCCTTCGGTGGAACCGAGATCGTTGCCGTGGCCGCAGCGGAAACCGAGGATCCGGAGCACAGCGTCGGCAAAGCCGTCCGGACTGTCCTGTGGCGGATCCTTGTCTTTTACATCGGTTCCGTCTTTGTCATCGCAGCAGTCCTTCCGGCCACCTCCGAGGCCCTTTCCTCGCCCTTCGCAGGCGTGCTGGACGCAGCCCGGATCCCCGGCGCAGGCACGGCCATCACGCTGGTGGCCGTCGTCGCCCTTCTCTCCGCCTTGAACGCCAACCTCTACGGCGCTTCGCGCATGGTGTACTCGCTCGCTGAACGCGGCGAGGCCCCGGGCTTCCTCGCCAGGCTGAGCAAGGAGAGCGTGCCGATGCCCGCCGTCGGCGTCTCAGTGGCATTTGGGTTCGCCGCCACGGTCCTGGAACTGCTGTTCCCCGACAGGATCCTGCCCGCCCTGTTCCAGCTGGTCGGGTCAACGTGCCTCGTAGTGTGGGGTACAGCCCTGGTCTCGCAGCTGATTCTCCGGCGGCGGGCCGACCGCAACGGCACGGCCCTGCCGTTGCGGATGAAATGGTTCCCGGGTCTGACCGTTGTTGGCCTGGTGCTGCTCGGACTGATCTTCGCCGTGGGGTTCAGCGCCGAGAGCAGCCGCTCCCAGCTCTTCAGCACCATCGCCCTCATCGCCGCCCTCGCCGCCGCGTGCTGGATCAGCGCCCGGGTTACCGCTTCCCGCCAAAAAACCGGCAACCGCAGCTGAAGCCCGCCCGGCACCGCCTGACGCGGCCAGGCGGAGGGCAACCAGTGTCCGGTAGCAGTGGATCACCGCAGAATCCGCTGTTGAACTGCCCGGTCCGCAGGCAGGTAAAGTGGTGCCTACCTTCGGTGGGCAGGGCGACAGGACCAATGTCGGCGGCCGTTGATCGTGTTCGTGGTAACGGCAGTACTGCCCGAATCGCTGCATGGTCCCAAGGATGACGCACCCAAGCGCCGGGTCCGCCTGAGCGCCGTACCTGATGATGAGGACAGACACCATGAGCGGCAGGCACACCGGCGAGATGCACTCCCACACAGTGGAAGGGACAGATCCCCAGCTGTTCGTCCAGGTGCACGAACCCGCCTCCGATGCAGGGCTCCGTCCCGTCCTGCTGCTGCACGGGTTCTCGTCCTCCGGCAAGCTGAACTGGGAGGACACCGGGTGGGTTGCAGCGCTCCTCGACGCCGGCCGGCGGGTCATCACCGTCGATCTCCCCGGGCATGGCCGCAGCGGCGCACCCGAAGACCGCGATTCCTACTCCCCCAGCCGGATCCGGGCAGACCTACTCCAGATAGCGTTCGACGCCGGCGTGCGGCCCTTGCACAACGGTGACCCTTCCAGCGGGGTGGATGTGGTGGGATATTCGCTGGGTGCCCGCCTCGGCTGGGAGTTCGGCGCCACGCAGCCGGAAATTGTTCATCGCCTGGTCCTGGGTGGGCCGAACATCAGTGATCCGCTGGCCGCCTTCGATCTCGTGGCGGCGCAGCGCTACCTCGCCGACGGGACCCCCATCGCCGACGAATCAACAGCAGGGCTGCTGAAGATGGCCATGCTTATGCCGAGCAACAACATCTTCGCGCTGCTTTCACTGGTCGAGGCCATTAAGGACGAACCCTTCGACCCTGCCGAGGCTGTGCCCCATATGCCGATGCTCCTGGTGGCGGGCGATAAGGACGAGCGCGCAGCCACCATGCCCCGGCTGGCCGAACTGGGGATCAAGGCCGGCTCCATGGCAGAACAGCTGGTGCTGGCCGGGCGGAACCACACCAACGCCATCACCAGCCGCGCTTTCAAACAGGGTGCCATCGCCTTCCTGGCAGTCTGACGCCTGAGCCGGGTTCCATCTGCCCTCTGTCACAGTCACCCGCCCGCCCCGTCGGCCGGGTAATTCCCTCTCCGCCGCCGCGCCGCCGGACGGTAGTCTGGAAGCGGGGGCAAAAAGAGCCTGAAAGGCAGCAATGAGCACGCGTTTTGAGGACCGCACTGATGCCGGCGAACAACTCGCGGCTGTGCTGACGCAGTTCCGCGAACGTCCCGACACCGTTGTCCTGGGCCTTGCCCGCGGCGGAATCCCTGTTGCGGCTGCGGCTGCCAAAGCCCTCTATCTGCCCCTCGGCGCTGTCCTGGTCCGCAAGCTCGGCATTCCCGGCCATGACGAAACGGCCTACGGCGCACTCGCGTGGGCCGGCGGCCGGATAGTACGCGTACTCAACCGCCCCCTGATAGCCCGCGTTCTGGATCATGGCGTCCGGCAGGAATGGCTGAACGAAGTCGAGCAACGGGAACGGGCCGAACTGCTCCGCCGGGCCGGAACCTATCCTGGGATCCGCCACGACCTCTCGGGCAAGACCGTCCTGCTGGTCGACGACGGCCTGGCAACGGGAGCCACCATGCGCGCGGCTGTGGAGGCGGCACGGTCCGCCGGCGCGGCCAAAGTGGTGGCAGCTGCCCCGGTGGGTTCGGTGGAGGCCGAGGAGGCCGTTTCGAAGGTCTGCGATGCGGTGCTGTGCCTTCACCTGCCCGGCAAGTTCCGCGCCGTGGGCAGCTTCTACCGGCACTTTGAACAGCTGACGGATGAGGATGCCATCACCTACCTGAACGGGTAGCCAGGCTGCCGGTTCGGCTCAGCTCAGCTCCACCAGATGCAGGAACGGCGGGCACCGGCCGGATGGCCAGGACCCGCCGTTCGATGACGGAAGCTTCTAGTGGTGGCTGCTCACGCCGAGCGGACGGCCCTTGGTTTCCCCGGCCAGGAGCACGCCGACTGCGGAAATAACGCACAGAACCATGATGTAGATGCCGATGGATCCGGTCCACTTGGTGGCCTGCATCAGCGTCTCCGCGATGCTGGCTGCGAATGCGCCGCCCAGGATGGCACCGAACGCGTAGCCGATGGAAATGCCTGAGTAGCGGACGTTGGCCGGGAACATCTCGGCATACATGGCGGACATCGGGCCGTAGGACAGCCCGAGGCCGATGGTCAGGACAAAAAGCGCCAGGCCGTAGAGCATGATGTTCTTGGTGTCGATCAGGGCAAACATCGGGATCATCCAAGCGAACACGATGCCATACCCGATCAGGAACGTCTTGACCCGGCCGATCTTGTCGGAGAGCCAGCCCCCCACGAGCGTGAAGATCAACCAGCCGAAGGACGCAAGGGTGGTTGCCAGCAGGACCTCGGCGACCGGCATCTTCAGCGTCCTGGTGGCGTACGCGATGAAGAATGCGATCAGCAGGTAGCCGGCCGCGTTGTTGCCGATGAAGATCATGGTGGAGTACAGCACGGCCTTCTTGTGGAACTTGATCAGCTGTCCAAGCGGTGCTTTGGCCTTCTCCTTGCGCTCGATCATTTCCTTGAAGACCGGGCTCTCGGCCACGGCCCGGCGGATCAGGTAGCCCACCACGATCAGCACGATGGAAAGCAGGAACGGCACGCGCCAGCCCCAGGCGCCGAAGTCTTCCTTGGACATGCCGGTGTTGAGGAAGTACAACAGGCCCGTGGCCAGGATCATGCCAACGGGAACGCCGATCTGCGGGTAGGCGCCAAAGAGGCCCCGCTTGCTCCGGGGAGCGTGCTCGACGGCCATCAGGGCCGCGCCGCCCCATTCACCGCCGGCCGAGAAGCCCTGGATGATGCGCAGCAGGATCAGCAGGACCGGGGCCCAGACGCCGATCTGGGCATACGTCGGGAGCATGCCGATCAGAGCCGTAGCGGCGCCCATCATGACGAGGGTGAAGACCAGCATGGCCTTGCGACCCAGCCGGTCGCCCAGATGGCCGGCGATAACGGCACCGAGCGGACGGAACAGGAAGCTGATGCCGATGAGCGCGAAGGAGAGGATCCGTGCCAGGCCCGGATTTGACTCTTCAAGGGGCGTGAGGAAAAGCGGGGAAAGCAACGTTCCCGTCAGCTGGGCAAAGATGAAGAAGTCGTACCACTCGATGGTGGTGCCGACCAGCGTCCCAGCAAGGACTTTGCGTTCCTCATGCTTACTGCTGGGGCCGGTCTCTGAATCGACGTGTGAAGTTGCGGTCATTGGAACTCCGTGGCTGGGGGCAGCGCCGGTTGGGTACGCGGCTGCCGATGGTGAATTCAGGCCAAGCATTTACTGATCGAACGGTCAGTTAGTACGAGAGTACCCGAGCGTGTGACGAAACGCACCATTTTCTTTCGTTGGGGCGGAAATTAGTTCTATATTTGGACTGATCATTCGCAATAAGGACACCGTCTCAGCCTAAGATTCAACACCGGCTCAAGACCTCCGCAGTGCCGCCACCTAGGATGGAAACCATGACTCCCACCGCCGAGGCCTCCGCTGGGCAGGCACCGGCTTCCCCCTCCCAGACCCTTTCGCGCGGCATCCGGGCACTGGAGATTCTGGCAGCCGCTCAAAACCCCTTGACCATTGCCGAACTGGCCGACGCCATGGGGGTTCACCGCTCTGTGGCCTACCGGATTCTGCGGACCCTGGAAGACCATTCCCTGCTGGTGCGCGATGACGCCGGCAAAGTCCAGCCAGGGCCGGGGCTCGCTGTCCTGGCGAGGGGCGTTTCGCGCAGCCTGCAGACAGCCGCGCTCCCGGAGCTGACGCAGCTCGCCAATGCCCTGACCATGAGCACGTTCGTGGCCGTCTGGGACCGCGATGACTGCGTCACCTTGGTCACCGTGGACCCGCGGCACACTGGCACCGGCATCGTCCAGCACCCGGGTTCCCGGCATGCGATCAGCTCCGGCGCCCCCGGCATTGCCATCCAGTCAGCGTATTCAGAGGCTGATTGGCATCAAGCGGCCCCGGGCATCCCGTACCGGCCAGAGGCTGCGGCAGCCCGTAGCCGCGGCTACGCCGCAAGCCACGATGAGGTGATTGCGGGGGTCTCCTCGGTAGCCGTTCCTGTCCGGGTTCCCGGCGGCAGGCCCGCCGCCCTCGCCGTTGTGTACATCCGGACCAGCCAGGACCCGGAGGAAGTCGCCGCTTCACTGATGGCCAGTGCCGGCCGGATCGAAGCCCAGCTGGGCTGAAGGCTCCCCGCCCCCGAGCTGCTGGGGCGCAGTTCCGTACCGGGATTTTCCCCGGGGGACTCCTTTAGTCGTTGCGTCGCCGCAAAATGACCACGGCCACCAGGCCAGACACCGTCAACGCACCGGCGGCGGCAGCAGGGACCACAAAGGCAGCCTGGTAGCCGTGCGCCTGGGCAAGCTGGCCGCCCAGGGCCGATCCCAGGGCGGTGCCCGCCACGATCCCGCTGGCCAGGGCTGTCATGACCGTCCCCAGCTTTTCCGCCGGTGACAGCAACCCCCCGATGCCAAAGATGGTGACCATCGCGGGTCCCACCGGCAGTCCCAGGACCAGCAGAACGGCGACCATGCCGGTCATCGATTCCGGCACCGGAAGCAGCACCGCAAGGGCAGTCATCAGGCCGGCACTGCCCAGCAGCCGCGGGCCTGGCGTGAACCGCCGGGACCAGTAGGCCACAGACAAAGCGGCCGCCGCGGAACTGAGCCCCATCACTGCATACAGCAGTCCAGCGATCTCGGCGGTGGCAAAGCCTGCCGAAAATGAGCTCAGCGCCGTCTGGGTGGAGCCGAAGAAGGTGCCCATGGCAACCATGGCCAGGACAGGGAGCGCCACGGCGGCCGGAACCCTGACGGGGCCGGGACGACCGGCTGCCCCCGGCACACCGGTGACGGCCCTGGCTGCCTGTCGGCGTGAAGCAGCACCGGTCAGGGGAACTGCCTGGTGCGTGGGGTGAACTGCAAAAGCGGGCACCAGCGTAAGGGTCAGTACCGCAGCCAGTGCCAGCGGCAACCAGGGAGCCACCATGCTGGCGAGGATTCCCACGAGGGCCGGTCCCAGCACAAAGGTGAGCTCATCGGCCGTACTCTCATACGACATGGCAGTGTCGAGGTCCCTGCCCCCGGTCCCGCCTTTCCCGGGAGAGGTGAGTGCCATCCAGCGGACCCTGGCAAGCGGACCTACCTGCGGGCAGCTGGCGCCTGCCAGAAAAGCCGCGGCGATGACCGCCGCCGGAAACGGACCGGCCACTGGTGCAGCCCAGGCAGCGCCGATCAACGCCAGGACAAATGCTGGGTTGAGGGCGGCTGCAACCAGGAGGACAGGGCGCTGCCCCCATCGGTCAGCGATCGCGCCGAAGACCGGCGCTCCAAGCGCCGAGCCGATGCCGACCGCACCGGCGGCAGTCCCGCCTGCGGCGTAGGAACCCGTCGTCGATGTGACAAGGGTCAGCGCGCCAACGGTAAGCATGGCAAGCGGCAAGCGGGCGAACAGGCCCAGCGGAATGAAGCTGCGTCCAGCCAGTTGTGGAAGGCTGGCGAAGCGCCCTTTGGGCCGGGACCGCAGAGGTTCGTGGTGCGACGGTGCGGCTTCATGCAGTGACGGATGCGCCGCCGGCTGCGGTGGAACTCCACGGGAAGAAGAAGCTGCCGTGGAGGAGGGCGCTGGCATGGCAGAGGGAGCTGCCGTGGAAGACATAGCGTCCGAGGCAGGGTTCAGTGACACTAAAGGAGGATTCAAGTTTCCGGGCCCGTTCAGTAGTGCGCATCGTCCCTCCTCCCGATGCGCGTAACCCGGTAACCATCCAATTCTATCCGGACACTGACTGTTGCCTTGCCTGGACGTGCCGCTGCACGAACTGCCCTTCTACCGCCCGCGCTGTGCGGTCTCCCCCATGGCCGATCTTCAGTCCTGGGCGGAACGGGACCGTCCGTCAGACGAGGGTTTCCCCGGCGTCGGAGATCCTGAGGGTGGAGCCGTTGCGTCCCTTGAGGACCTGGAGCTGGGTGCCGATACGCTGCTTCATCTCGCCGACGTGGCTGACGAGGCCCACCACCCGCCCGCCGTCACGGAGCCCTTCAAGGGCGTCCATCACCTGCTCCAGGGATTGTTCATCCAGGCTGCCGAAGCCTTCGTCCACAAAGAGCGTCTCGATCTGGATTCCGCCGGCCTCCTGCTGGACAACATCGGCCAGTCCCAGCGCCAGGGAGAGGGACGCCATGAAGGATTCGCCGCCGGAGAGGGTCGAAGTATCCCGCCGGTGCCCGGTCCATTGGTCCACCACCTCCAGGCCCAGCCCGGACTTCGCTCCGCGTGCGGCCCTGGCATCGGAATGCTGCAGCAGGTAACGTCCATCGCTCATGGCAACAAGGCGTTCCGAAGCCGCCAGAGCTACCTGTTCCAGCCGTGCCGCCAGGACGTAGCTGTTCAGGCTCATGCGGTAGGTGTTCTCTCCGCGGCCTGCCGCGGTGTCCGCCAGCGCGGTCAGCAGCTGGGCGTGTTCCCTGGGCCCCCGCCCGGTTCCGGCGAGCCGTTCATACTCCTTGCGTATGGTGGCCAGCGATTCAACACAGCGCGAGGCCAAGGCTGCGGCGAGGTCAGCGGCCCGGGCTTCCTGCGCGGCCTGGTCAGCGGCGGCCTTCAGCTCCGCTTCCCTGGCGACGTCCTCAGCCTCATCCACCGCCGGATCCGCCAGAGCTTCCTGCTGCGCCAGCACCAGTTCTTCGGAGGCGAAGAGCTCAGCAATCCGGGCCTGCTCATCCTGCCCGGCACGAAGTTCAGCACGCAGGGCAGCAGCCTCAGTGTCCGCAAGCAGCTGCGCGAGGGCATCCGCGGCCGAGCCAAAGCCCGCCTCCGGCAGCGCATTCTCCAGCTGGCTGCGGGCTTCACGGGCCCGGGCCTCAGCTTTGTCCAGTTGCGCCTGGGCCGTCAGGGTCTTCTCCAGGGTGGCAGCGGCATTCTGCAGGGACCGCAGCCTCAGGGCGAGGCTGCGGTGCCCGCCCCGCAGGCCGGCGAGTGCTTCCTCCAGTGACGAAAGCTGATCCGAAACCTCCGCTATGGCAGCGGTTACCCGGGCAAGTTCTGACGCCGCGACGTGGGCCTGGGACTCCAGCGAGGTAATCCCGGCCTCTTTTGCCTCGATCTTTTTCCGGATGTCAGCCAGACTGTTTACTGCACTTTGTGCTGCCCGGGCGGCGCCGCGGGCAGCATCAGCGGCCTTCAGCGCTTCTTCTTCGGGGGTGGCCCCTCCTTGGCCGGCCAGGACGGCCACCTGCTGGTTGGCGTCACCAAGCGCAGTGGCCAGCGCCAAGAGCTTCGTCTCTGCCGCTTCGTGGTCCTGCTGGGCCGTTTCCTCGGCCTGGCCGAGCCCCAGCGCGGAGGCGGCCGCTTCGGCAGGAGCCGGGTGTTCCTCGCTGCCGCAGACGGGGCAGGGCTCCCCCTCAACCAGCTGGGCGGCGAGTTCCGCCGCGGCATTGGCGAGTCTTTCCTCCCGGAGATCGAGCCAGCGGAGCTTCTTTTCCAGATGGATTTCCCGGGCCGCGGAGTGGCGGCCGGCTGCCACCTCCTGGGACGCCAGGGCGGCCCGGTACCGGCGGACAACCTCAACAAGTTCATCAGCGGCGTCTGCTTCCTTGGCGTGGAGCGTCGCGGCCGAGGCCAGCTCCTCCAAAGGCAAAAGCCCGGCAGCCAGCCCTGAGAGCTCCGAGCGCAGGCTTTCCAGGAGATCGCCGCGTTCGCGCTCCGATTGTAAGAGTTCCTGCTGCTTGGTGACCAGGGAACGGCGCCGCGCGGCAAGCTCCGCGAGGCGGTCCTCGTCCGGCAGCCTGGCTTCGACCACGGCAAGCAGCGACCGGAGCCGGCTGAGCTCACCGGCAATGTCAAGGGACCCGATGACGCCCGGACCGTCATCAGTCATGGCTCCACCCAACCGGTCAGCGTCCAACGCGCCCAGGTCCAGCTGTTCGAGTTCGGGTTCTTCCTCCACAGCCATCCGCAGCAGGGTAAGCGCCGATTCCATGGCCCCTGCCGCATGCAGCACTTGGTTCCCGCTCGCCTCGACGGCCTGCAACTGCCCCCGGAGCACCTCGGCGCGGCGGTGCTGTTCAAGCCGGGCGGCCTGCAGCTCAAGAGTTGGCGCAGCGATCTCAGCAGCTGCCTTGCGGGCCTGGGCGGCTGCCAGCCGGCGGCGTCTTTCCCGCCGCGCAACTTCGGTTTCGAACCGGCCTGATGCAAGCCTGCGCGCCGCCGCCGCGGCCACCGCGGCTGAGGAGAGTTCGGCTGTGTTGCGTGCTGCCTCTGCCTGCAGCCATGCGATCCGGCCGGCAGGGTCCGCCTGGCCACCCACCCCGGAATCCTCGAGGGCCAATGGTGAGGCGTCCGCTTCAGCGCGCGCGGACAGCAGCTCAAGCTCCGCATTCAGCCGTGACACATCGTTCCGGGCGGCCTGGGACAGTGCCGACAGTTCCTGCTCCAACGCCTCGAACCGCTGGGTACCGAAGAGTTTCTGCAGCAGTTCCAGGCGGTCCGTGGCCTTGGACCTCAGGAACGCCGCGAAGTCGCCCTGCGGGAGCATCACCACGCGCGTGAACTGCTCGCGGTCCATGCCCAGCAGGGCAGTGATCTCAGCGCCCGCTTCGTCGTTGCGTCCCGACTTCTCTGTCCAGGCCCCGCCGATCCGCTCCCGGAGAAGGGTTTTGGCCTGTTGGGTGGTGAAACCGTTCTTGCCCCGGGCGCTTGGCTTCTCCCACGACGGGGACCTGGTGACCTCAAAATGGCGCCCCTGGGCCGAGAACTCACACGTGACCGCTGGTTCCAGTGCAGGCTCAGCATGATCGCTGCGGAGCCGCTTGCCTTCCTGGCGTGCACCCGGAACCGATCCGTACAGGGCAAAGCAGACGGCATCAAGAACGCTGGTCTTGCCGGCTCCGGTGGGGCCGTTCAGGAGGAAAAGCCCGTGGGCGCTCAACCTGTCGAAGTCGATTTCCTCCGTGCCGGCAAAGGGTCCAAACGCCGAGATTTTCAGGCGGTGGATTCTCACAGCGATGCCTCCCGGAGCCGCACGTTGTCCAGGGCAGCAGCTAGCGCCGCCCGTTCGGCGTCATCAGCGTCCCGGCCGCGGACGTGATCCAGGAAGCCGCAGCAAACGGACAGATCGTCCTGGGCTTCGGCGAGCCTGCTGATGTAGCTTGCCGCAGCCTTGCCGGCGCCTCCCTGGGGATCGAAACCGAGGACCAGGGTGTCCGGGAAACGTGCGCGGAGCCGTTCCATGGCCTGCTGTGGCCTTTGTGCATCCGTCAGTGTTATCTGGCAGTACGCGCCTTCAGCCCACGCATGCTCGCCGGACTCCAGCAATTCCGCAATGCAGCCCCGAAGCACGGCCAGCTTACGGGGCGGCTCCCATGTCAGTTCCGAGACACCGTTGACGCCGTCCGGGCCGACGTCGATCAGCCAGCTTCCCTTGGTGTGCTTGGCTTCTGAGAACGAGTAAGCCAGCGGTGAGCCCGAATACCTGACGGCGGGCGAAAGGGTTTGCCGCCCATGGAGGTGTCCCAACGCGGTATAGCTGAAGCCGTCGAAGAGATCCAAGGGCACGGCCCCTACTCCGCCGATACTGAGATCACGCTCGCTGTCAGAGCTGATTCCGCCGCTGGCAAAGGTATGGGCCAGCACCACGGAGTGGACCGCTCCAGCATTCTTGCGCTCTGCGAGGTCCGTTCGGATGCGATCGGTGGCGGCGCGCGTTACCTCGAAATGGCTTGCAGGCTCCACCCCCAGCTGTTCAGCCACCAGACGCGGTTCCAGCCAGGGAATCCCGTAGATGGCCAGGACCGCACCGTTCGCCCCCTGATCGCCGGCACCGGGTTCGAGGGGCAGGATGATGGGTTTATCCAGGTCCGCCAGCCTGGTCCGCAGATGCACGCCGCCCCGTTCCAGGAGCCGGGAGGCGAATCCCAGCCGGATGGCGGAGTCGTGGTTGCCGCTGGTCAGCACCACCTGGGCGCCTGCAGCGGTCAGCCTGACCAGGGCCTCGTCAAGCAACCCCACGACGTCGACGCCCGGCAGGGCGCGGTCATAGACGTCACCGGCAATCAGGACGACGTCGACCTGGTGTACGGAGACGGAGCTGACGAGCTGATCGACGAAGTCCCGCTGGGCGTCCAGCATCCCGACGCCGTGGAAGGACCGGCCCAAGTGCCAGTCCGATGTGTGCAATAACCGCATATTCCTACGCTATCGGCTGCCACTGACAGTTTCGGCAACCGCCGCAGCGGACCGTCCTAGCCGCGCTTCCCGTCGAAGAATTCACGTGCCTCGTCGCGGTTGTCCGGCTTCCCCGAGGTGACCACGGCAGCGGCGGCAGGAGCAGCGGCGGGTGCGGCGGACTCCCGGACCTCCGGAGACTCAGCGTCCGCGGCGTCGTCGGCAGTTTCACCGGCGTTCAACCCGGCGTCCTCAACAACGGCGCTTGACGCTGCGGCCGGTTCGGCGAAGCCGCGGAAGACCAGGCCCGCAATGGCAGCGCCCACCAACGGGGCAACCCAGAAGACCCACAGCTGCTCGAGGGACCAGCTGGAGCTGAACACGGCGGAGGCGGTGGCGCGGGCCGGGTTGAAGGGGGCGTTGCCCACTGACAGGCCTAGCTGGAGCAGGACGGCGAAAGCAAGGCCCACGGCAACGGCCGCCGACGCTTTGTTGTTGTTTTTGTCATTGGTGGTGCCGAGGAACACGGCAACCAGGATGGCGGCGCCAAGAACTTCCAGCAGGAGCACCGCGGCGAGGGGTGCCTGGATGATCGAGTGCTCGCCGAAACCGGCGGTGACGGTATCAAACGCGGTCCTGCTGTCCTGGATGCCCGGCAGGGTCCGGAGAACGCCGAAGAGCGCCAGTGCACCCAGGAGGCCGCCCACCAGCTGTGCGCCGATGTAGGCTGCCGCGTCGGCAAGGCGGATCCGCCCGGCAACCGCGTGGCCCACTGTCACGGCGGGGTTGAAGTGTCCGCCGGATACGTAGCCCACGGCCAGCATCGCCGCGGTCACGGCCAGGCCTGCGGCGAGCGCCGCGGGCAGCGGGCTGGACTGCGGGATGGAGAACAGCGGCACACCCAGTCCTGCAACCACGAGGAACAGGCTGCCAAAGGCTTCCGCAGAGAGCCTGGCTGCCAGACCATGGCGGACGCCGGCGGGGTTGCCTGCTGCTGGCGCCGGAGCGGGATCATGGTGGACGGGCAAGGGCATGGTCATGGCGGGGGCAGTCCTTATCAAAGCGGGTGTCACTGCGGCGGGGTGCGAACACGCCGGGCCGCGGAAATTCGTGGGGGCCATTGCATTCTGCCAAGGAATTCTGGACATTGGCTGAGTCCGAGCTTAGCGTCCGGCGCCCGGCAGCCCTGCCACCACGGTAAATTTGCTGTCATGAGCATCGATCAAGGCGCCGTCGCGGCGCCCTCGCTGAAGTCCCGCATCCATGGCTGCCTCCTGGGCGGCGCCCTGGGGGACTCGTTGGGTTACGCCGTGGAATTCGACTCGATCGAGGCTATCCGGCGCCGTTTCGGACCTGACGGATTGGCTGACCTGACAGCGCTCGACGGCGCCAGTCACTTCTCGGACGACACCCAGATGACGCTGTACACCGTTGACGGATTGGTGGAGGCACTCGAGTGGGCCAATGACGGGGTGGGAGCGGACGTCAACGCCTGCCTGTGGCTGGCCTACCTCCGCTGGCTGGATACCCAGGGCGAGCCTGCACACCCGGCGGCCCCGGCGCCCCCGCCGCGGTGGATCGACAGCCACGAGGTCCTCAGGCACCGCCGTGCGCCCGGAAACGCATGCCTCTCCGGGCTGACGGGCGGGGAGATGGGAACAGTCTTCCGGCCGGTCAACCCGGACTCGAAGGGCTGTGGAACAGTGATGCGCTCGGCTCCGTTCGGCCTGATTCCCCACATAACGGCCGACGCCGTCTGGAAGTTCAGTGCCGATGCCGCCTCCCTGACGCACGGCCATCCGTCCGCACGGCAAAGTGCCGCAGGCTTCAGCCTGCTGATCCACCGCCTGGTATCCGGCGACAGCCTGGAGGTTGCTGCGGAGGCAGTTCTCGAGCAGGTCCGCGGGCTGAAGGATGTGGCAGCTGAACTGCCGGAGCGGCTGGAAGCCGCGCTCCGGTTGGCCGGGTCCGCTGTCCTCACACCGGAGGAACTCGTGCGGCAATTGGGCGAGGGCTGGGTGGCCGAGGAAGCGTTCGCCGTCGGGCTTTACGCCGTCCTGGCCACCGCCGGCTCCGGCGACTCACCGCAGGGGCACTTCAGGGCCGCCGTTGCGCTGGCCGTCAACCACAGCGGCGACAGCGACTCCACGGGGTCGATTGCCGGGAATATCCTGGGCGCGTTCTACGGCGAGGACTGCCTGCCGGCGCAATGGCTTGAGGCCCTCGAAGCGCCGGAGGTCATCCGGGGCATGGCCGATCAGCTGGTGGGTGTTACGACCGCCTGAGCGCGACGTTGCTGCAGGCCTCGCAGACGTCCTCGGGGATCAGGCCCCGGCGCTGCAGCTGCCCGAAGATGACGCAGCCCAGGCAGAAACCGGCGAAGGCCTCCAGAGATGCCGCAGCGATCAGAACCGCCAGCACAATCCAGGCGGCCGGGGCAGCCCCGGCGGCGAACAGGACCAGCGCAGTGGTGGACACCACCGTACCCATGCCCTGGGCGAAGCGCTTGGGCGGTCCGGGAACCAGGCGTGTCCGGCCCAGCCGGGGCGCCAGGACCTTGACCGAGAGCAGGGCGAGCGGCGAAATCCGCGGTCCGAACAGCACCCGCAGCCAGAATCCCGCAGCCAGCAGCACCAGACCCCACCCGGAACCGGTCAGGAGTATGGCGCCGGCAAGGAGCACCACCAGTCCGGCGGTGATCCGGGCCGCGTACTCGTTGACGGGGTTCGGGAAGGCGAACACGGCGGACCAGTTGATTCCGGTGGTCCTGGTGCCGTTAGGGGTACTCATCCTGCAAGGCTAGGAGCCTGCTGTCCCGCGGGAAAGATTTGTTGCGCCGCATGAACGCTGAAGGACCGCCCGGGCCGGGATTCACGGTACCGGGGCGAAGCCGCCCACCATCTGCAGGAACTCACCTTCGGAGAGAACCTCAATGGCCTGGCCGCGATCGTGCAGTTCCAGGACGCGGCGCGCCTTGCCGGTCAGCCTTCCGGAACGCAGGTCCGCGGCCACAAACCCGTCGCCCACCACCAGCACCGTGGTGCGGGCAGTCACCCGGCTTTCCGGCCGGGCACCCAGTTCAGCAGACCGCACTTTGGCTTCCGGCCGGCCAATGGCGAGCGCACCGGTAAAGACAACGGTCTGGCCATACAGCGGATGGGACGGTTCGGCGTCGGGATTGGGCACGGGGTTGGCGCCCTCCTCCGGCCAGCCTGACAGGAACGGCCGGACCAGCGCCGCTCCGTTACTGCCGCCCGAAACGGCGGCCAGGCTCGCTTTGGAAAGCTTATCGCGAGCCGGATCGAACGCGTGCTGACGGGGCAGCTCCAGGCCCAGGGACAGATACAGTTCCGCAATGCTGTTGGCGTTATTCCGCGCTGCAATGTCGATCAGGATGCCGGCGCACGCACGGGCATCCTCCGCGGCGTCGTGGTGGTTGACCAGGGGCACGCCGGCTTCCTCCGCGGCGAACGGCAGGGAGTTGGAGACCAGGGAATAGCAGCGCCGCGAAAGCATCACCGTGCAGACGTAGTCGTAGGCGGGGCCCGGTAACCCGGAAACCTCCAGCCCGGACCGGATCACGCCGAGGTCAAAGGCGGCATTGTGGGCGGCCAGGATGTCGTCGCCGATAAAGGCCCCGATCTCCGGGAACAGCTCACCGAACCGCGGGCGGCCTGCCACGTCCTCGGACCTGATGCCGTGGATCCGGACGTTGTGGTACTCAAAGTGGTCATGGCCGGACGGTGGCCGCATCAGCCAGGCCGCCTCGTCCACCACCCGTCCGCCCCGGACTTTCGTCAGGCCCACCGCGCACGGTGAACCACGGAAGCCGTTGGCAGTCTCGAAGTCGATCGCCGTAAAGTCCAAACCCACGGCCCACACTTTACCGCCGGGAGGGAGGGTTGCTGCGTCACCGGGGCGGCCCTGTCACCGAAATCACCACGGCGGGCATCTCACTGCACACCGGGGACCCCTGCATGAGTCAAGTACCCTAGGTAGGTGAACTTCCTTGCGATCAGTGACCTTGCCGTGCCCATGCTGGGTGGAGCAGGACCGGTCCAGCCGCAGCTGGCCTCCTTCCTGCCCGACTGGCTGAACCCCCAGATCTTCCTTGCCGATCCAGCACTTGCCCCCTGGGTGGTCTTGCTGGTGTGCGGGATCGTCTTCGCCGAGACGGGGCTGCTCGTGGGGTTCTTCCTCCCCGGCGATTCGATGCTGTTCACGGCCGGGCTCCTGGTGGCCACCGACACCATCAAATTCAATGTCTGGCTGTTGTCGCTGCTGATCATCATCGCAGCCATCATCGGCAACCAGACGGGCTACTTCATTGGCTCCAAAGCCGGCCCGGCGATCTTCAACAAGCCGAACTCCCGCCTGTTCAAGCGCGAAAATGTTGAGAGCGCGCATGCATTCTTTGAAAAGCACGGCGGCAAGGCCCTGATCCTGGCCCGCTTCGTCCCGATCATCCGGACCTTCGTTCCGGTGATTGTGGGCGTGGCCCAGATGAGCAAGCGGAAGTTCTTCCTCTACAACGTGATTGGGGCCGTGCTCTGGGGCGGCGGCGTGACGCTCCTGGGCTACCTCCTGGGTGACCGCGTGCCGTGGGTGCGCGAGAACCTGGACATCATCTTCATCGCCATCGTCCTTGTCTCCGTGATTCCCATCGGCGTCGAGGTCCTTCGCGGCTTGTCGGCCAAGCGCCAGGCTGCCGCCTTCGGCACGGACGCCGTGGACGAATTCATTGAGGAGCACGCTCCCGCCGAGGAGCGCAAGACCAACCTGGACTGACAGGACGGCAGTACAACGGTGAGGGGCCCTGCAATGCAGGGCCCCTCACGTTTTGAAGACCGGCAGTATCCCTCGACGGGTCAACGGAGTCCCCGCTACCGCCGGCCGAGAGCCGCAACGATGGCCGGCACCAGGGCGCGGAAGGCCTTACCGCGGTGGCTGATCGCGTTCTTCTCCTCGGAGGACAGCTCCGCGCAGCTGCGGCTCTCCCCCACCGGCTGCAGGATGGGGTCATAGCCGAAGCCGCCCTCGCCGCGTGGTTCCCGGAGGAGGATCCCCTCCAACTGGCCGTATTCCACCACTTCGCGGCCGGAGTCCGCCCCCGGCACAGCAAGGGCCGCGGCGCACACAAAGGCCGCCCCGCGATAGCCGTCCGGCACATCGGAGAGCTGGTCCAGGAGCAGCCTCAGGTTGGCGGAATCGTCGCCGTGGCGGCCTGCCCATCGTGCGGAAAAGATTCCCGGCGCACCGCCCAGGACATCAACCGCCAGCCCCGAGTCGTCGGCAATCGCCACCAGACCCGTAGCCTCGGCGACGGCACGGGCCTTCAACAGCGAGTTCTCCGCGAACGTCACGCCGGTTTCGACGACGTCCGGCGCACCGGCCGCGGCGGCGTCCACTACCTGGGTATCGACGTCGAGCCCCGGGATCCGGCCGCGCAGGAGGTCCCGAAGCTCACGCAGCTTTCCCTGGTTGTGGGTAGCCAGGACCAGGCGCGGAGCCACGGCGCCTTCAACGTCCGGGTTCACAGGACCGGCGATCACAGGGCGTCAGCGAGGGTTTCCCGCTGGATGGCAGCCAGCTGGGTGGTCCCCAGCAGAGCGAGGTCCAGCAGCTGGTTGAGCTCGTCCCGGTCAAAGGGTGCGCCCTCGGCAGTGCCCTGGACCTCCACGAACTTGCCGGAGCCGGTAACCACCACGTTCATGTCGGTCTCGGCGCGGACGTCCTCAACATAGGGCAGGTCAAGCATGGGCACGCCGTCGATGATGCCTACCGAGACGGCGGCGATGGTGTCGACCAGCGGCTGGGCGTTCTTGGCGATGAGCTTGTTGTCCCGCGCAAAGCGGATGGCGTCAGCCAACGCCACGTAGGCTCCGGTGATGGCCGCGGTGCGGGTTCCGCCGTCGGCCTGCAGGACGTCGCAGTCCAAAACAATAGTGTTTTCGCCCAGGGCCTTGGTGTCGATGATGGACCGGAGCGACCGTCCGATCAGCCGGGAGATCTCGTGGGTGCGCCCGCCGATCTTACCCCTGACCGATTCGCGGTCGGAGCGCGTGTTGGTGGCGCGGGGAAGCATGGCGTACTCCGCCGTTACCCAGCCGCGGCCCTCGCCCTTGAGCCAGCGGGGCACCCCGGCCGTCAGCGAAGCGGTGCACAGGACCCTGGTGTTGCCGAACTCGATCAGGGCCGATCCCTCTGCCTGCTTTGACCATCCCCGGGTGATGCTGATGGGGCGGAGCTGATCGGGGGCGCGGCCATCGGCGCGTACTACGGGCACTGCTGTTGCTTCTGAAGTCATGCCTTTAGCTTATCGACTCGCCGCCCGGGCCTTTGCCACGGAGCCCCTTCCGCCCCCGGCACGCGGCGTGTCACCGTTACTGCATGCAGACCGTGTACGAGGCGGCCGGAGGCGCCGGCTTCTTCCTCTCCCTAGCCGAGGCCTGGCACTTGAGAGTGATGGCTGACGGTGTGGTCAGCCACGCGTTCAGCCACGGATTCCATCCTGAGCACAGCCGGCGGCTGGCAGCCTATTGGGCGGAGGCCCTGGGGGGCCCGCCCGGGTACTCCGCCTCCTTGGGTGACGAGTCAGCCGTGGTCCGGCTGCACAGTGGCAACGGCCCGCACGAGGAAATGGACCGCAGGGCGATAGCCTGCTTCGACCAGGCGCTGGCCGACGTCGGACTCACCGGCGACTCCCGGCTCCGCGACGTGCTCAACAGCTACTTCGCGTGGGCAACCACAGCCAGCCTGTCCCGTTACCAGGACTCAGCGGATGACGTGCCGGACGGGCTCCGCATCCCGCACTGGTCCTGGGACGGACTGGCCGGCGAAGCGGGTTCCGGCTCCCCGGACGGTCAGCCGGGGCCTTAGATCGTGTAGTGCACCCCGGCCACGGCAACGGCGACATCGCCGCCGAAGACGGGCCGGGCTTCGGCCATCACGGTGGTCTGTGATGTCCAGACGGGGATGTGCGTGAGGAGGAGCCTGCGCGCACCAGCCGCGGCCGCTGCCTCACCGGCCCGCTTACCGGTCAGGTGCACATCCTTGATGGAATCGTCCCGGCCTTCCTCGAAAGCGGCCTCGCAAAGGAACAGGTCAGCGTCCTTGGCCGCCTCTTCCAGACCCGCGCAGGAATCGGTATCACCGGAATAGGTCAGGACCCGGGTGACCTTACGGCCATCCTTGCCCGGCTCCGTCGCCTCGACCCGGAGGGCGTAGGCCTCCTCCACCGGATGGTTCACCGCGAACGGCGTCACCGTGAAGGGCCCCACGGTAACGGACTCCCGCTCAGTCCAGTTGGTGAAGTCGAACTCCTCATGCATCCCGGGGTCCAGTTCCAGCCCGTAGGCGGTTGCCATCCGGTCCGCGGTTGCGGCGGGTCCCCACACCGGGATCCTGCCCCGCCCCCAGCCGCCCGGTTTCCACCGGACTGCCACGTGCAGGCCGCACAGGTCCATGCAGTGGTCAGGATGCAGGTGGGTCAGGAAGATGGCATCGATGTCCTCAAGGTCTGTGTAGCGCTGGATGGCACCCAGCGCCCCGCTTCCCAGGTCCATCACGATCTTCCACGTCCGCTCGCCGTCGGTGGCTGTCAGCAGGTAGCACGACGCCGGCGAGCCGGGGCCGGGAAAGGAGCCTGTGCAGCCAACGATGGTGAGCTTCACAGGGTGGGACCTCCGGCCCCGGGGATGCTGACGAAGTTCGAAATCCTTGGCCCCGCGGTTCGCCCGGAGGCGGCGTTCTGGGCTGCCGCCACCATTTCGGGAGTGATCCGGGCCAGGCTTCCCGTGGGATATTGAGCGGCGACGTGATCCACGTGCTGGACGGAGAGGACCTCCGGCCCCAGGAAGCGGCGGGCCAGGGCCTCGAACTGGGCGGCGTCTCCTGTTGCTATGAAGTGGTGTTCGGGCGCGCCGGCCGCGGTGCGCTGAAGGTCATGGGTGGCCAGGGCGCGGTAGACGTCCTTGGCTGTCTCCTCGGCGCTGGACACCAGCGTCACGGCGTCGCCCATCACCAGGGAAATAACCCCGGTCAGCAACGGATAGTGGGTGCAGCCAAGCACCAGGGTGTCTACACCGGCGGCCTTCAGCGGCGCCAGATATTCCTCGGCAAGGGCCAGCAGCGCCGGCCCCATGGTGATGCCGGCTTCAACGTAGTTGACGAATTCCGGGCAGGCCACGGAGGTGATGGCCAGGTCCGGCGCGGCGGCAAAGGTGTCCTCGTAGGCCCGGGAACCCACGGTGGCGGACGTGCCGATGACCCCGATCCGGCCGCTGCGCGTGGCGGCAACTGCACGCCGGACGGCCGGCTGGATCACTTCGATGACGGGAATGCCGTACCGGGCCGTGTAGCGTTCGCGGGCGTCCCGGAGGACAGCGGCCGACGCCGAATTGCAGGCAATGGTGAGGAGCTTGACGCCGGAGTCCACCAGTTCGTCCATCACGCCCAGGGCATTGGCCCTGACTTCGGCGATGGGCAGCGGCCCGTAGGGGCCGTGGGCGGTGTCCCCCACGTAAAGGATTGATTCGTTGGGCAGCTGGTCGATGATGGACCGCGCCACGGTCAGGCCGCCGACGCCCGAGTCAAAGACCCCGATGGGGCGGGACCCCACCTGGCCGGTGTTGTCGCCGGCGGCGGAGTCCGGCGCTGCTGCCACTGAAGGATCCATGCTCGAGGCTGTTGTCATGATTATTCGAGGATAGGTCTTCCCTGAGTCCGCAGCCATCACATTGTGGCGGCCGACTCATGTCGAATGTGTCACAGTACGATCCCTGCCGGGAACGCCTGCGCGGTTCAGGAGCGTGAATCGAGAGACTGGAGCATCGCCTGGACCAGGGACTCCTGCAGCCAGGTGGTGAAGTTGTATACCAGCGCGAGGTAGCTTTCCACGTCCTCCGCCTGGGACCAGTCCTGCATCAGGTGGACGTGCTCGGCATCCTCCTCATCGCGGATATCCAGCCGTTCCGCCAGCACGAGCCGGACATCGTTCAGTGCCATGGACCAGTGCCGTGCACCGTCGGCGGTCAGGACCACCTCGTCCTTGTCCAGGTCCAGCGCGGCGGCGCGCAGCGCGCCGATCTTGGTTTCCCGGAGCGAGCGTTCGGTGAGCTGGCGGAACTCCAGGGACGCGCCGTCGTCGTCCTTCATGACATTGGGCAACAGCCGCTTGACCGCTCTGTCCGATGGTTCACGAACGTCCATGTCCAGCCCGATCAGGGCGGCCAGGGGGTCCTGGTTTTCGCGCTCTTCCGGCTGAAGCATGGAGATGACGTCGTCGATCAGGCTGCGGAGCAGTTCCCGCTCGGCCGGTTCCAGGAATCCGGTGATGCCCTTGAGCCCGTTTTTGAATGCCTTAGCCACGTTTCCCCTTGCCCTGGCCGGACCCGCCGGATTTCTTTGGGTTTCCGCCGTTTCCGCCGCTGGCTTTTTCCACGGTGGCCCACAACCCGAAGCCGTGCATGGCGACTGCGTGCCGCTCAACCTGCTCCTTGCTGCCATGGGCAACGATGGAGCGGCCCTTCCTGTGGACTTCCATCATCAGCTTGTTCGCTTTGGACTCGGAATAGCCGAAGTAGCTCTGGAACACGTAGCTGACATAGCTCATCAGATTAACCGGGTCATTCCAGATCACCAGGTTCCACGGGATGTCCGGGGCGGTCAGGGAATCGGTGGAGGCATCAGTGCCGGTCCGGGTCCCTTCCCTTGTACCAGGGCCGGGCGCAACGCTTATGGTCATCTGTCCATTCTATGGGGAGTATGGGCCCACGCCGGCTAGGGCCCCGCGGCGAAGCGAAGCGAGACGTGGGAGCCGGTGGGTGGGCCCACGCCGGCTAGGGCCCCGCGGCGAAGCGAAGCGAGACGTGGGAGCCGGTGGGGACTAGAGTGAATTTTGTGAGTACCCCTGCCGGCTGGGACCATCCCCGCACGTCCTTGTACACAGACCACTACGAGCTGACAATGCTGCAGGCGTCGCTGCATTCCGGCGCCGCCCACCGCAGGTCGGTGTTCGAGGCCTTTGCCAGGCGGCTGCCCGACGGCCGGCGGTACGGGATCGTGGCCGGAACCGGGCGGCTGCTCGAAGGCCTTGCTGACTTCCGCTTCGGCGAAGAAGAGCTGGACTTCCTGGGCCGGACCGGCGTGGTCAACCAGGACACCCTGGACTACCTGGCAAATTACCGGTTCACCGGTGACATCTGGGGTTACCCGGAGGGCGAGGCCTACTTCCCCAACTCCCCCATCCTCATCGTCGAATCCACGTTCGCCGAAGCGTGCATGCTCGAGACGTACATACTCTCGGTCCTGAACCATGACAGCGCCATTGCCTCCGCCGCGTCCCGCATGATCACCGCGGCAGGCAACCGGCCCTGCATCGAAATGGGATCCCGCCGCACGCACGAGGAAGCGGCCACGGCCTCCGCGCGGGCCGCCGTCATCGCCGGATTCCACAGCACGTCCAACCTCGAGGCAGGCATCCGCTACGGCATCAAGACCGTGGGAACCGCCGCACACTCCTTCACCCTCCTGCACGACACTGAACGCGAGGCGTTCGAGGCCCAGCTCGCCTCCCTGGGGGAAGGCACCTCGCTGCTCGTGGACACGTACGACGTCGAAACGGCCGTCCGGACGGCCGTTGAGTTGGCAGGGCCAAAACTTGGGGGTGTCCGCCTCGACTCCGGCGACCTCGTGGCCCAGGCACAGTGGGTCCGGCGGCTCCTCGATGAACTCGGCAATGAGAACACCCGGATCATGGTCACCTCGGACCTTGACGAATTCGCCATCGCGGGGCTCCAGTCCGCTCCTGTCGACTCCTACGGGGTGGGCACGTCACTGGTGACCGGCTCGGGCGCGCCCACTGCCAGCATGGTCTACAAGCTGGTGAGCCGCACCGACGACGCCGGCAATTTCGTGTCAGTGGCCAAGGCCGCGAAGAACAAAACCAGCATGGGCGGACGCAAGTATGCGCTGCGCAAACTCAACGAGCGCGGCACCGCCACCCAGGAAATCGTCGGGATCGGTCACCGCCCCGACGACGACGGCAACGACAGGCCCCTGCTGCAGCAGTTCATGAAGAACGGCGAGCTGCTGCCCGGCTGGACCGGGCATGAAGGCGTTGTGCGGGCCCGGCAGCGGCATGCTGACACCATGGCCGAACTGCCCGCCGTGGTCAACCGCCTGCAGCGCGGCGAGCCGGCCATCCCCACCATCTACGAGGAGAACTGATGTCCCGCGCCCTGATCATCGTCGACGTCCAGAACGACTTCTGCGAGGGCGGTTCGCTGGCCGTGGCCGGCGGCGCCCACGTGGCTTCAGCCATCAGTGACTATGTTGACGCCCACCACACCGAATTCGACCATATTGTTGCCACCCAGGACTGGCACATCGATCCCGGTGCGCATTTCTCCGAAACCCCGGACTTCAAAGACAGCTGGCCCCGCCACTGCGTAGCGGGAACGCGGGGCGCCGAACTGCACCCGGACCTGGACACGGAGTACATCCAGGCGTACTTCCAGAAAGGCCAGTTCGCCGCAGCGTACTCCGGCTTCGAGGGCCTGCTGGCGCCTGAGGATGCCGTCCCCACCGGCGAACGCCTGGCCGGTTCCCTTCCCGCCGCTGCAGAGGCAGAGGACTATTCTCCGGCGGAGGACGCCATCGGGCTGGACGACTGGCTGCAGAGCCACGACGTCGAGGACGTGGTGGTGGTGGGGATCGCCACCGACTACTGCGTGATGGCCACTGCGCTGGACGCAGTCCAGGCCGGGTACTCCGTGACCGTCATCCGCTCCCTGACGGCCGGCATTGCCGAGGACCTCGACGATGCCGTTGCCGAAATGGAACTCGGCGGCGTCGAAATCGGCTGAACACGTCCGGCCGGTTCACCTCCGGGCCGCTTCACTTCCGGCCGATGAACCAGTCCTGGAGTTTCCGCAGCCTCGACTGAAGCTGTTCCTCGTTGGCCTGTGCCACCGGGGGGCCGCCACAGACGGTCCGGAGCTTGGTGTGAACCACCCCGTGCGGGGTCCCGGTCCGGGCCGACCAGGCTGCCACGTTCTTGGCAAGCTCGTTCCGCAAGTCCATCAGCATCCGGTGGTCAGGAATTGCCGGTGCCGCGGCGGCCGGTTCAGCCGCCGGCGAGCGCCGGTTCTTCCGGTTGAGCTGCTCATGCTGGCGCTGCCGGAGAAGGGTGCCTACCTGCTCGGCATCCAGAAGGCCGGGTATGCCCAGGAAATCCAGTTCATCCTCGGAGCCCACCTCTCCCCCGGTGCCGAACTCGCCGCCGTCGAACAGGACCCGGTCAAAGGACGCCTGCGAATCGAGGGCTTCAAACTTGCCTTTGGTCAGGCTGTCCGAGGCCTTGTCCTCCCGGTTGGCCTCCGCCATCAGGGAATCCTCAGGCGAGAACAGGCCGTCAGCGTCCTCCTTTTCGGGGCGGTCCAGGGCGTGGTCCCGTTCCATTTCCATGGAGTTGGCCAGTCCCATCAGCGCCGGCACCGAAGGAAGGAACACCGAGGCGGTCTCACCCCGCTTACGGGCACGCACAAAGCGGCCCACCGCCTGGGCGAAGAACAGCGGTGTGGACGTGGACGTGGCATAGACACCCACGGAAAGGCGGGGAACGTCCACGCCTTCGGAAACCATGCGGACTGCCACCATCCAGCGTTTCTCGCTGGTGGTGAACTCTTCAATCTTGCTTGAGGCCTTGACGTCGTCCGAGAGGATCACCGTTGGCGATTCACCGGTGATCTTCTTCAGCTGGCCCGCATAGGCCCTGGCATCCTCGTGGTCCGTGGCGATGACCAGGCCGCCGGCATCAGGGACGGTGCGGCGCACTTCACTCAGGCGCTTGTCGGCTCCGGCCAGGACGGCTGGGATCCATTCGCCCGCGGGGTTCAGGGCGGTCCGCCAGGCATGGGCGGTGATGTCCTTGGTGACAGCCGCTTCCCCGAGGGAAGCAGCCATCTCTTCTCCGGCGCTGGTACGCCACCGCATCTGCCCGGAGTAGGCCATGAACATGACCGGCCGCACCACGTGGTCGCGCAGGGCATTGCCGTAGCCATAGGTGTAGTCCGCTTTGGAGCGCCTGATGCCGTCGCGGTCCTCGGCGTAGTCCACGAACGGGATGGGTGAGGTGTCCGAGCGGAACGGCGTACCCGTCAGGGACAGCCGCCGGGCTGCGGGATCGAAGGCCTCCTTGAGGCCATCACCCCAGGACAACGCCTCGCCGCCGTGGTGGATCTCGTCAAGGATCACCAGGGTGCGGGCGGCCTCCGTTTTGGCGCGGTGCAGCATCGGCTTGCTGGCGACCTGCGCGTACGTGACTGCCACACCGACGAAGCCGCGGCCGTGCTGGCCGTCGGCGTTCTTGAAGTTCGGATCAATGGCGATGCCCACCTTGGCGGCGGCATCGGCCCACTGCCGCTTCAGGTGGTCCGTGGGCGCCACGATGGTCACCCGGTTCACGGCCCCGGATTCGATGAGCATGGAAGCCACGCGCAGGGCGAAGGTGGTTTTACCGGCGCCGGGAGTTGCTACTGCGAGGAAGTCCCGGGGACCGGTCCTGAAGTAGAGATCGAGTGCTTCCTGCTGCCAGGCACGGAGTTTTTGGGCGGTTCCCCAGGCTGCACGTTCCGGATAAGCCGGAGGCAGGGTGGGGCCGCCAAAGAGCGTCTCCGTCACTACTTGTTGTTGCCTGAGTCCCCTCCGGGACCCTTGCCGCCGTCGTTGCCCGGGCGGAGGCCTTCATAAACCTCTTTGCACATGGGGCACACGGGGAACTTCTGTGGATCCCGGCCGGGGGTCCACACCTTGCCGCACAGGGCAATGACGGGCTCACCCGTCAGTGCGGACTCCATGATCTTTTCCTTGCGCACGTAGTGCGAGAAGCGTTCCCGGTCACCGGGCTCCACTTCCTGGCGCAGCTCTTCGCGCTCGATGGTGGCCGTGGACGTTCCAGCCCCGGAAAGCTCGCGCATCGGGTCGTTTTCGAGAGGGTCCGTCATGCTAGTCATGGCATCCATCTTAGCCTCCCCCGGATGTGGACGTTCGACGGCGGCCGGACCGTTTCGCCCTCACAGTCCCTGCCAGGCAGGTTTGTGCTCATAGGTGTGCCGGTAGAAGTCGGCCAGCTTCAGCGAGGACGCCGCGGCCTCGTCCACGAGGATGGTGGCATGCGGGTGGAACTGCAGGATCGATGCCGGGCAGAACGCCGAAACCGGCCCCTCCACAAAGTCGCGGACTGCCGGGGCCTTCCGGGCACCGGTGGCCACCAGGACCACGTGCCGGGCTTCCATGATGGTGCCCAGCCCCTGGGTGACCACGTGGTGCGGCACCGCGGCCAGGCTTGGGAAGAACCGGGCATTGTCCCGCCGGGTCTGCTCGATCAGGGTCTTGATGCGGGTCCGGGACGCGAGGGAGGAGCCCGGTTCGTTGAAGCCGATGTGGCCATCGGTTCCCACGCCGAGAAGCTGGAGGTCCACCCCGCCCACTGCCTGCATGGCGTCCTCGTACGAACGGCAGGCTGCGGGAAGGTCTTCCGCGGCGCCGTCGGGCGTGTGGACATTGGTTTCATCAATGTTTACCCGGCTGGTGAACTCCCGCCGGATCACTTCCCTATAGGATTCCGGATGCCCATGCTCCAGCCCCACGTACTCGTCCAGCGCAAAGGCATGTGCCCTGCTGAAATCGAGGCCGCCGCTGCTGTGCCTCGCGGCCAGTTCGTCGTAGACGGGCAGGGGCGAGGACCCGGTGGCCAGGCCCAGCACGGCCTCCGGCTTCTTCCGCAGCAGTTCCTCGATGGCAGAGGCCGCCAGCTTTCCGATCTGCCTGCTACCGGGGAGGATGACGACTTCCATGGACCAGACCTTTCGTTGACCGGATTCAGCGGTTCACGGTGAGCTGGGCCAGCAGTTCAGGGCCGCGGGCATCGAGCCACTTTCCACCCAGCCGGATGCCTGCTCCAAACAAAGCCAGTCCCAGCATCAGGCCCACGGCCAGGTTGGCCCACCCGAAGACGGGGTTGCCGGTGACCATCTGGGCGATGAAGAGTCCCACTTCGGGCAGGACCAGCAGACTGAGGATACCCATGCCGGCGAACTGCACAGCCAAGGTCTGGCCTACGTTTCCCGGAGGCTTTTTGAACGGGCTGTCCCCGGGCAGCGGAACAGCAACGGTGTAGCGGGCCGACACTACGGACGACAGCCCCAGGCCGGTGAACAGGACACCCAGGCTGAGGCCAAGCTGGCCCGGCAACGCCACCCAGGCGCTGGTGAAAAACGCCTGCCCAACGGCGAAGATGAGGACCACCGGAAGGCCGAAGGCCAGGCAGGCAAGAGCACGCCCGAGCCGGTCATCAAAGCCCCGCACGCCGGTGGCCACATGCAGCGCGAAAGCTGTGTTGTCGTAGGAGACGTCTGCCGAGATGGACCAGGCCAGCAGGAACGCGGAGAGCGGAGCTGCCATTGCCAGCGTCCCGTAGTCGCCGGACTGGCTGCCCTGGAAGACCAGCAGCAGGGGCAGCAGCGGAACCACCACCAGGGAACCTGAATAGCGGGGATCGCGTATCCAGTAGGTCAGGGACCTCGCAGTCACGGCACCGGCCGGGGTGGCCGGCAGCACGCCAAAAAGACCCAGCTTTCCTCCCTTCCTGCTCCCGCTGCCGGCGTACGGCGGATTGACCAGAGCGCGCTCCAGGAGCAGCTTCCAGCACCAGGCCAGTCCCGCCAGCGTGGCCAGTGCGATGAGGAGTTTGATGGCGGCTTCAAGGGGCCGGCCGGCGGCAACATCGCCGCCGAGGGACCAGGCTGCACCCAAGGGCGTCCAGGACAGCGTGGCCGCCAGTTCAGTGAGGAACCCGGCCGAGGCGGCTACCCCCCGGCTGACACCCGCCACAATCGGGCCCATGAGGACCAGCGGGATCATAAATGCGATGGCACTGACATCCTTGAAGCGGCGTGACGACGCCAGGCTGGCGGTTGCCGTGGTCACCACCCGGGACAGGACGATGCAGCTCAGGACGCCCACTGCGGCGCCCACCAGCGCGGCGGCTGCCGGTAGCGGGCCCCGGGCCCAGGTCCACACAGTTGCCAGAGCCACCAAGGCGGTGGCCAGGCCCGGGATCCCGATCAGCCCGCCGAGAGCCAGGCCGGTCAGGAGCTGAGGCATGGGGATGGCAGAGGTGGTGAAGCGCGCAGGATCAAGGGTCATGTCCACGGCCGAGGCCGCGATGGGAACTATGCCCCAGCCCAGGAGGGCAGCCGAACCGCCCAGCACCACGGCCAGGTGGGCAAGTTCCGGATCAGCCCGGCGCAGCAGCACCAGCGCCACCACCAGCGCCCCGACCAGTCCCAGCGCATACAGCCCGCCGAAGGCCATGCCCACCAGCTGCCACGGGCTGCGGCGGAGGCCGTTCCGGAGCAGGGTCAGCTTCAGTCTTAGAAGGTGCGCAACCATTCCAGGCCTTCCGTGTGGTTGCGCCCGCCCACCAACTGGACAAACCTGTCCTCGAGCGATTCCCCGGCGCGGACCTCATCCACCGTTCCCACAGCAAGCAGCCTTCCGGCGGCAACGACGGCCACGTGGTCGCACATCCGCTGGACCAGGTCCATCACGTGGCTGGACACGATCACCGTCCCGCCCGAAGCAACGTAGCGGTCCAGGATGGCGCGGATGTTAGATGCCGAGACCGGATCCACTGATTCGAAGGGCTCGTCCAGCACCAGCAGCCGCGGAGCATGGATCAGGGCGGATGCGAGCGCGATCTTCTTGGTCATGCCTGCCGAGTAGTCCACCACCAGGGTCCCGGCGTCGTTGCCAAGGTCCAGCGCGGACAACAGCTCGCCCACGCGGGAGGCCACCACGTCCTTGTCCATGCCGCGCAGCAGCCCGGCGTAGGTGACGAGCTGTTCGCCGGTCAGCCGGTCAAAGAGGCGCACCCCGTCCGGCAGGATGCCCATCAGCTTCTTGGCCTCCAATGGCTTGGCCCACACGTCAACCCCGTGCACCACGGCAGTGCCGAAGTCCGGCCGCAGCAGGCCCGTGGCCATCGACAGGGTGGTGGTCTTGCCGGCGCCGTTGGGACCCACAATCCCGAAAAAGGAACCCGCCGGGACGTCCAGGCTGATGCCGTCCACCGCAATCTTGCCGCCGAATCGCTTGGCGAGCCCGCGGATGGACAGGGCAGGGACCGGGCCGGCGGGCAGCACCAGATCAGGATGCGGAGCAGTCATACAGCCAGCGTAGTCCCTGCGCCTGGTCCCGGTGCAGGGCCGAAGGACCAGCGCAGCCTAGAACGAATGCCGCGGCATGGCACGGTCATACTGCGGCGGCCATGCGAGCTCGTGTCCCAGTTGGAACGCAGCGCGGAGCCACCAGTGCGGGTCGCGGAGCGCCGCCCTGGCAATGAACACGCCGTCGGCCTGTCCGGTGGCCACGGCGTGTTCGGCCTGGTCCGCGGAAGTCAGCAGGCCCACAGTGCCCGTGGGGACGCTGGCTTCCCGGCGGATCCGCTCGGAGAAGCCTGACTGGTAGCCCGGGCCGGGCTTGATGTCCTGGTGGGCCACGGCACCTCCGCTGGAGACATCGACCAGGTCAACGCCGCGCTCGGCCGCCTGGGCAGCCAGCCGGACCGATGCCTGGAGATCCACCCCGCCCCGCGCCCAGTCTGTGGCCGAAATGCGAAGCAGCAGGGGCATGGATTCGGGGATGACGTTGCGGACGGCATCAATGACAGCGAGCATCAGCTTGTTGCGGCCTTCCTCGGTGCCGCCCCAGGCGTCTGTCCGCGTGTTGATCAGCGGGCTCTGGAACTGGTGCAGGAGGTAGCCATGGGCTCCGTGGATTTCAACGGTGTCGAATCCGGCGTCGACAGCACGCCCTGCAGCGGCGGCGAAATCGCTGATGACCCCATGGATCTGTTCCCCGGTCATCCCGGCAGGTTCGGCATAGCCATCGAAGGCTGAACGTGACGGGCCAACCGTGGACCAGCCGCCGTCGGACTCCGGAACGCTCCCGCGTTGCCCGGAGAACGGCCAGTAGGTGGACGCCTTCCGCCCCGCGTGGGCCAGCTGGACACCGATTTTGGTGTCGGCGGCGCCGTGGCGGTGCACAAAACCAGTGATCCGCTGCCAGGCCCCGGCCTGTTCGTCGTTGTAGAGCCCGGCATCCCTGGGGCTGATCCGGCCCTGCGGGTTGACGGCGGCCGCCTCGGTGAGGATGAGCGCGGCGCCGCCGGTGGCGAAGGAGCCCAGATGCATCAGGTGCCAGTCGTTCGGTACCCCCGGGGCGCCGTCGGGATCGCAGCTGTACTGGCACATGGGCGACACCCAGCCACGGTGCTTCAACTCCAGCGAGCGGAGCTTCAGCGGCTCGAAGAGGGCCGGCACTAGAAGAGCACCCTGGCCAGTCCCTGGCGTGCCTTGGCAACACGGGGGTCGGTGGTGCCCACCACGTCAAAAAGTTCCAGGAGCCGGACGCGGGCCGTTTCCCGTTCCGGCCCGAAGTTCCGGCCAATGAAGCTGACCACGCGGTTGAAGGCATCCTCCACATGACCGCCCGCCACGTCCAGGTCCGCCACACGGAGCTGCACCTCAAGGTCATCGGGTTCGGTGGCGGCGCGGGTCCGGAGCGCTTCGGTATCGCCGGCCGAAAGCGGCTGCAGCCGGGCCATCAGTTCCACCTGGGCCAGGCCGGCCTTGGCTTCTGCGTCGGCGGGCATTTCCAGCAGGGCCTGGCGGTAGGCAACCGCCGCAGCCTCGTAGTCGCCGGCCTCGATGGCGTCGAACGCGGCCTGGTGCAGCGGCGGAAGCGGCGCGGGTTCAGCATCCTGCGGTGCGCCACCGCCCAGGCTGCCCGTGACCCCGTTCGCTGCAGCTACTTTCAGCAGCTCATCCAGGATGCCCCGGATCTGGGCGTCCTCGGCGCCGCCTTGGAAGAGGGGCACCGGCTGGCCCTTGAGGACGGCGACGGCCGTGGGGACGGCCTGGACCTGGAACGCCTGTGCCAGCTGCGGGAAGGCGTCGATGTCCGCGGTTCCCAGGACCAGCCTGCCGCCAAAGCTGTTGACCACGTGTTCGAGGGTTTCCAGCATACCGGCGGATTCGGGCGAATAGGCGGCCCACAGCGCGATGACAACCGGAACCTGGGCAGAGAGTTCCACCAGCTCCTGGAAGTTGCTCTCGGTGACCTCCACGCGCAGGGGTGCGGGCCCGGCGTCGGCCCCTCCGGTATCCGGGGCTGAACCGCCAGGAGCGGGCGGGCCGGCGGGTGGGTTGACTGCACCTGCCGGCGGCGCCTGCCGCTGTTTCAAGGAGGAAAGGTCGACGGCGCCACGCAGGTTAAGCAGGCTGGCAGCGGCTGGAGGGACAGGGCGGGAAGCTGGCGAACTCATGCTTTCCACTCTAGCCACTCCGGCCGCTGCCGGGTGTACTGCGTGAAGGGGGGGTTTAGCCCTGAGGCGTTACTTGAAGCTTGCGCCTACCAGCCCGCGGGTGGCTGCCACCAGCTTCATGGGATCCGTGGAGCCTGCCGGCGGGACGTAGACCGCCATGGATTCGGCGAAGTTCAGGACCATGCCCGTGGTGGTTTCCTTGCCGCCGGCAAGCGCCGCGGCATCGTCACCGATGGTCAGTTTGTCGCCGGAGGCTTTGGGGGTGCCATCGAAACCGAAGTTGATCCGGCCCAGGACCAGCGCCCCGCCGTCGGCGGTCCGGAATACCACGGTGCTTTCGGGCACTACCTTGTGGGTGAAGGAGAAGTTGCCATTTTCGCCTGATTTAACCACTTCTGCCTGGTAGGACAGCGTGTCCGCGATGTACGGCGAGGAGGCGCCCTCCACCAGTTTGTCCTTGAAACTGGACTCGGCGTTGGACAGGCGGTCCGCCAGGCCTGCAAGGGCTTCTTCGCCGCTGTAGAGCAGCCCCGACTTGTCTGCGGCGGCGAGCGTCTCGGTGCCGCTCCGGTCGATGGCAGGGAACGTTGTGCCCGGCTGCAGCGGGGTGGTCTCGGTCAGCTTGTAGTTTTCCCGCGGTGAGGGCTGAACCAAAGTCAGCAGCTGCGGGACAACGTTGCCGTCGCCCTGGGTGACAGCGAGGACGGAGCGGGGCCAGCTGCGCTCACTGGTGACCACCGTGGTGAGGAGCTTCGTGGACCGGACCGGCATCCGGGCTTCGTAGGTGCCCACTTGGGAACGGATCTTGTAGTTCTGGGTGCGGACTTCAAGCTCGGTCCCGCCAACCCGCTCTGCGAGCTGGGCTGCGTCCTTGGCGGCGTCGCCGGCGTCCGCGGCACTGGAGACCTGTTCCAGGATGCGGCGGAACTGGGCGTCCAGGAGGACAGGCGATGCAGCCGGCTGCCCGGCGGCGGCAGCGGATTCCGTTGCCGGAGCCGGCGCGGGGCTGGTGGCAGCGGTGGCGGCGCCACCGGTGAATGCAACAACAGCGGCCGTCACAGCGGCAGTAGCTACGCCGCCGGAGACCATCGGGAGCCGTGACGAGGAGCGTGCTTCAGACTTCGCCCGGGCGCGCTGGGCAAACCCGCTGCCCTGGCCGTCGCCTTCGCCGTCCTTCTTGCGTGCGGAGAGGAGCGCCAAGGCAATCCCGGCGAGCATCAGGAGTCCGCCCAGGACCATCAGCGGGATGGCCCAGGGGGTGGCGGTGTCATTGGGGAATGTCATGGAGATGGTGGCCGGCGCAGGCTTGGTGCCGTCGGAGGCCAGCAGGAGCGTCCACTCGCCGTCGGCAGGCGGGGTCCAGGTGTACTCCAGCTCACCGCTGGCGTTCTCCGTGGAGACCCACAGATCGGAGCCGGCCGGGTTCGGAGCTGTCGCCTCACCGTTGGCGTGCTCCACCTGGAGCGACTTCTGGTCCTCGGTAACCCCGGTGATGGTGTTGTGGGCCGTCTGGCCTACCCAGGCGTCAACGTCATCGGGCCGGCCGGCGGCGAGCATGAAGTTGCCGTCACCCTCAATGTCGATCTTGACCGTTCCACCGTGCAGCGTGCGCAGTTTCTGGTCGATAACGGTCAGGGGGGCCTCGGCGGCATCTGACGGGGCCGAAGCCGTGAAGGTCTCGGAGGGAGCCCAGATGGTTTTCTGGCCGATACCGGCCAGAAGTGTCAGGAGGCCGAGCAGCACGAGTGCGACTGCAGTCTTGAAACGCAAAGGAAACACCTATCATCAGCGGGGGTTTGCTTTCAATAGTAACCGTTTTGTTACCAGGAGCCCCTTTTGGGCGCCCGTTGACCTTCCCGGTTCCCGGTTGGGAGTCCTCCTGACCGGGCGCCCCCGCCTCTGGTAGCAAGGCTGCTGATAGTGTTTGCGATGATCATCACACCGGCCCGCACATGCGGTGCCACGCACGGAACGGGCACCAAAATCCAGTGACTGACAAGACGGACGAATCCTCCGCGGCCCACGAAAATCAACCGGCCGTCGGCGCTCCGCAGTCCTTGCCGGAGAGGCCTGCCGGGCTCAAGCGGCACGCCGCCGCGGCGGCGGCCCTGGGCTTTATTGCCCGCCGCCTGCGCCAGCCGTTACCCGGGGCCCAGCCCAGGCTGCGTTTTGAGATGCCGCCGGAATTGCCGGCGGAATACACTGCCGCTGAAGAAGACACCGCCGCGGACGGCGAGACGGCTCCCCAGTTCGGCAAGCCGGGCCCCCGCATCTCTCCGCAGCACCCGCTGTATATGGGCTTTATGGGGACGGTGGGTGTGGGCCTTGCACTGCTGGTCTATTGGATCGGTTCGAATACCACGCAGCTGCTGCTGTGGATTGTGGCTGCCCTCTTCATCGCCCTTGGCCTTGAGCCGGTGGTCGGCTGGCTGGAGAACCGGAAGATTCCCCGCCCGGCAGGCATCCTGGTGTCGGTCGCGGTTCTGGTCAGCGCTGTTGCAGGGTTTTTCGCCACCCTCATCCCCACGATCGTGGAACAGGTCACTGAGATTGTTGAGCAGGCGCCCATCTGGGTGCGGGATTTCATCGATTCTGAATTCTTCCGCAACGTGGACAGCCAGTTCGGCATCCGCGACCGCATCACGGAGGAACTCGACAAATTCGTCAATGATCCGGCCGCGATGGGCGGGATCTTCGGCGGGGTGGTTGGCTTCGGTTCCACCCTCGCCAACGGCCTCTTCGGTGCCCTGATCGTCCTGGTCCTGAGCCTTTACTTCCTGGCCGCACTGCCGGCCATGAAGAAGTGGGGCTATCGGCTGGCACCCCGCTCCCGCCGCCCCCGGGTGGCGGCACTTTCGGAAGAAATCACCCGTTCGGTAGGCAACTACGTGATCGGCCAGGCGTGTGTGGCCCTGCTGAACGCCACGTTCGCGTTCATCGTGATGTCCATCGTGGGAGTCCCCTTCGCCGTGCTGCTCGCCTTCGTTGTGGCACTGCTGGCCTTCATTCCCCTGGTGGGCGGCCTGATAGCGGGCGTGCTGGTGACGCTGATTTCGCTGACCGAGGGCTGGCAGACAGCCGCCATCTTCGCGGTCTGCTACTTCGCGTACCTGCAGTTCGAGGCCTACTTCATCTCCCCGCGCATCATGCAGAAAGCCGTAGCCGTACCGGGCGCCGTGGCCGTCATCTCCGTTATCGCCGGCGGCAGCCTGCTGGGCGTACTGGGCGCGCTGATCGCGATTCCCACCGCAGCGGCCATCCTGCTGCTCCTGAAGGAGATCTACATCGTCCGCCAGGACAAGCACTAACCCACGGCAGTTGCCACAGGCCCGTTCCACTCATGCGGCAGGCCCTCGGGGCCGGATCCTGCTTGGGTCACATCGTCCACGATCTCGTTCAGGGCCCGGGAGGCGTACTTCTCCCCCACCCACAGGTGCTTGGCGCCGTCCACCCCGACCACCCGGGCCTGGGGAACCAGGCTGAAGCGTTCGACGGCGGCCGCGGGCTGGAGATAGTCGTCGTGCTCGGGCACCAGGACGGTCAGCGGTTTTCCTGCCTTTGACCACTGGCGGAGGTGGTCGTCCGTGGCCCTGTGCAGCGGCGGCGAGAGCAGCACCGCGCCTTCTATCCCGCTGGCCACCGGTTCCACCGCGCCGAACATCAAGGCCAGTTCGGTACCGAAGGACCAACCCACCAGCCACCGGTTGGGCAGCTGGCGTTCGACGGCGAACCGCACCGCTGCCTCGACGTCGAGCCGCTCGCCGATCCCCTCTTCAAAGGAACCCGCGCTGGTGCCCCGCGGCGATGACGTTCCGCGGGTGTTGAAGCGAAGCACCGCCACCCCTGCCAGCGCCGGAAGCCGGTAGGACGCCTTCCGGAAAACATGCGAGTCCATAAACCCGCCGTGGGTCGGGAGGGGGTGGAGGGTGATCAGCGTGGCGGTGACAGGGCCGGATTCCGGCAGCGCCAGTTCCCCCACCAGTTCATGGCCGTCCTCTGTGTGGAGGTGGATGTTCTCCCGCCGCGCAGGCAGGACCGTGGACGCGCGGATGGGTGACGGGCCTGAAGGCTGGGTGAAGTGGTACGACGCCGGATCAAAAGTCATGCCTGTCAGCTTAGCGACTCCGGGCGTCCTGAAACCTTCGTGCCCTGGCCCTGGTTCCTCAGCGGTAGCGGTAGGACCGGGACAGCCAGCAGTTCGTGTGCCAGTGGCGGCGCTCCGCCAGGCCCGCGGCAGCCCCGAACAGGTGATCGTCCTTCCACACCACGAGGTGGGCCACTCCCGGGACTACGGCGGTGGAGCAGCCAGGGCAGATGTAGGTCTTTTCGGCATTTCTGGCAGTCATGGTCCGGACCATCCACTCGCCGTCCGGGGCACTTTCCCGGCGGGCAATTCCGGCCCGTGCCCGCTCCAGATCCAGTTCGGGGACTTCCCCGTTGCCCTTTTTGCCTGCTGCCTTTCCGGCCGGGCCTCCCATTGCTGCTGCACCCTTTCCGGAGACCGGGCGGCGGGGACGGTTGGAACGCGGCATGCCTCCATTCTGCCCTAGCCCCGGTAGTGTGTACGGCGTGCGACTTGTCATAGCCCAATGCTCAGTTGATTATGTTGGCCGGCTTAAAGCCCATCTCCCCCTTGCCACCAGGCTGCTGCTGGTCAAGGCCGACGGGTCGGTGCTGGTCCACTCTGACGGCGGTTCCTATAAACCCCTGAACTGGATGAGTCCGCCGGCAACCCTCCGCGTCACAACGCCGGAGGACGTGGACCTCGAACTCGGCGTCACAGAACAGTGGACCGTGCAGTCGGCCAAGACCGATGACAGGCTCATCATCAACATCCATGAGCAGCTCCACGAGTCCTCCCATGACCTGGGCGTGGACCCTGGCCTGATCAAGGACGGCGTCGAAGCGGACCTGCAGCGGCTGCTTGCCGATCAGATTGAAACCCTGGGCGAGGGGTTTTCCCTGATCCGCCGTGAGTACTTCACCGCCATCGGACCGGTGGACATCCTGGCGCGGGACGCCGCCGGCGCCACCGTAGCCATCGAGCTGAAGAGGCGCGGGGACATCGACGGCGTGGAGCAGCTGACGCGCTACCTGGAGCTGCTCAACCGAGATCCGCTGTTGGCGCCGGTACGCGGAATCTTCGCGGCCCAGCAGATTAAACCCCAGGCCAAGGTGCTGGCCAACGATCGCGGCATTGACTGCATCACGCTGGACTACGATGCCATGCGCGGTGTCGATGACAGCGAATCCCGGCTCTTCTGAGTGGGGCCTGCCCCTGACGAGGGGATTCACCGGGTTTTTAGCCAAAATTTGCAGGATTGGCTGTTCAGAGGCGTTGACCTGAAAGAAACGGCGTGAAATTCTTAGAACAGTCTTTGTGTAGGTGTTTTTCATGCTCGCAAGACAAGTTGCGAGCGCGAAGCTCCTGCAGGGCCGGTTCCCTCAAGAACGGGCAGTGAAGGATTCTTCTCGCGGAGTGACCAAGTCCGGCACGAAGTGTGCAGGACTTAGACAAGTTCCATAATGAGGAGAAATAAAAATGGCACAGGGAACCGTCAAGTGGTTCAACGCTGAAAAGGGCTTCGGCTTCATCACCCCGGATGACTCCGATGGCGATGTCTTCGTTCACTACTCCGAGATCCAGACCGGTGGCTTCAAGACCCTCGACGAGAACCAGCGTGTTCAGTTCGAAATCGGTCAGGGCGCCAAGGGCCCCCAGGCTACCGGCGTAACGCTGGTCTAGTCCCCCAGCTTTGAAGGCCGCTGTATGCGGGCTTCAGCTCATGGAAGATCCCCGGCATCCGTGCCGGGGATCTTTTTGTTTATGACAAAGTGTCACAAATGTTTTTCGCGGGGATAGGCGATGCACCTTCGGTGGCGGGATTCACGCTTGCCGGCACCAGACCGGTGACGGCGCGCATTTTTCGCCTTAGCTTACGAGGTTCCGGACCAGCCGCGCTCCCTGCCGCAGCGAAAGTCCCGGCAGATAGGCACGCGTGAGGGCGCGCCCAATGGCTGGCAGCTGCAAGGGGTCCTGGTAGTACAGGTAAAGGGCCCGGTACTCGGGCTTGAAACGGGATTTGAAGGCAGCCAGCGAACGGAAGCCATAGACCGGCTCGAGGGCATGGCCCACCACATCAAGAATGCGCACCAGGTTCTCGGCCGGAACGGGTTCCGGTGCACTGCCCCCGTCCCCGTCCTGGGGAAGCCGGGCAAGGGGCGAACCGGACAGTGAGATGACCTCCACCGAGTCCCTCAACTCAAGCACTGCGGAGGCAATCAGGAACTCCATCACGCCGGGAAATCCCTCAGCTGCCCGGCGCATAACGTCCAGGGTACGGCTGACCACCTTCCCGTCGTCGTAAACGGGCAGCCAACTGGTGACCCCGTGCACGATGCCTTCGCCGTCAACGGCGAGGCAACACAGCACCTCGTCATCCATCAGTTCATCGATGCCGCCCAAGGTGAAGCCCATTTCGGGAACGGACTTGCCGGCGGCCCATTCCTCCGAGACTTCACTCAGCCGGGCGCGCAGCTCCTGGGGCAGCCCATGGTAGGTCCCCCAGACGGCTTTGACGCCGATCTTGGCCGCCCGGTTCAGCGCTGTCCTCACGTTCTGCCATTCCTTGCCCTTGAATTCAAGATCCCGGAGGGCCAGCCTGGTCTCCTGGGCCACTGATACACGCTGGAAGCCGCGCCGCTGAAGCATGGGCCACAAGGTGTCGTCGCAGGAGTACAAAGCGGGAATGAGGGCGCCGCTGGCACAGTAATCAAGGAATCCCTCGGCGGTCCGGAGCCGGGCATCCGCTGCACCGAAGGGCCCCGCGAGGGTCAGTGCCACGCTGCCGTGCTGCTGATACGCCACCGCGCCGTGTCCGTCCGGGCTGAACCAATAGCGGTTGGGTTCCCAGAGGGCCATCCAGGAGAGCGAATCGCCGCCCTGGTGGAGCAGCTTGCGGGCCCTGGCCCGGTCGTCATGGCCAGAGTCACTGCCATGATGCCGGCCGAGGAGGACCGACCAGACACCGGCCAGCGCCACCAGCCAGAAAACAGGTCCTGAGTAGCCGAAGATCAGTGATTCAAGACTGTTCCGGTCCGCGAACACCCTGCGGTAAAGGTTGGGAAGCGGTACCGGCAGGTATTGCCTGGACAGCTCCGCCAACAGGCCGAGGGGACCCCCGTCGCGGGTCAACCCGCCTGCTGCGAGCCATGCAGCTGTGTAGCTCCCGGCCAGGAGCAGCCAGACACCTCCGACGACGGCCACCAGCCTCCGGCGGGCGGACGGAACTGTCTCCACACGGAATTGCCGGCGGTTGACCCACAACAGCACTGTCAGCAGCAGGGGCACGATCACCAGTGGCAGGATGTGGGCGAACCCGGAACCCATGGAGGAGGTATGCGGACGGGACGGGTAATGCGGTATCAGCGCAAACAGGGCCAGGTACACGGCAGCCAAGGCCGTGACAGCGAGCTGGATCGCGAGGGTGATGCGCAAGGCCATCCTGCGGCCGCGGCGCATGCCGTCGGCACAGATCAGCAGCAGGACAACTGGCACCACTGCCACGGCGAGCCCGAACGGCCCCGTGAATCCTGCCCGTCCCACTTCCAGGCAGGACGCCTCCACCGTTGCGCCGCAGTTCGCCTCAAGCTGGCTGAGGGTGGGCACGGGGTTCAGGACCACATCCCGGAGCAGTGCCAGCGGACCCGTCGGTGTGCGGGCAATAGCGGTCAGGATTGGTCCCACCGCGAACACGGCAACTGTCAGTGCCAGAAGATTTCTCGTCTCGCGGCCTGTTGAACGGGGTGCATGCAGATGCCCGAGGTCACCCTGATGCCACCAGCTCGCGGCGAGGCCAAGAACGGCTCCGATCAGGCCGATGACAGTTTCTGCATGCCCTACATACAGAACCAGCAGGAGGGCCACTGAGAGTACCGCTGTCCGCAGCCGTCGGCGCCAAAGGACCGGAAGCCGTCCGCTCGCCGCCAGGGAAACGGTCAGGACAGCGGCGTAGGGACCGATCAGGCTGTAGTCCGCCATAAGTCCCAGCCACCCGTCGCCCGCGTAACGGGCCAGCTGGGTGAGGAGCAAAAACACTGTGACAGCGGCGAACTGGCCGCCAAGGAACAACGCCCCGGTCCGAACCAGTCCCAGGCTCCGCTCGGCGAGGCCAAGCAGCACCAGGATCATGAGGGAGGCAACCAGGTACGCCAGCGGATTCGTGGCAAAGAACAGGGACGTGAAAAGCGCCCACCAGGCACCGCCCCTCAGTCCGGGGGCGCTGACGCCGGCAAGAGGCAGCAACTCCACGGGCGGACCGCTGAGGTAGCTTCCCGTGACGGCACCGACCACCAGGAAAACCGTCAGGATGCCCAGCGTCAGGGGCACCGAACGCAGGTAATCCCAGAATCTTTGGGCGGTCGGCAGCCCCACAGTTGACCAGAGCAGGGCAGGGGCGCGGGCCTCATTCAGGGCCTTCACCTGTCCCAACCCCACTGTGCGGTGAGGAGATCCAGCCCGTTGGTCAGGCCCGGAGTCAGCATGTCCCATGAATGGCCAACCCGTGGCACCTCATCCACCCCCACCGTGAAGCCCGCACCGCGGGCAGCCTCGCTGAGCTTCCGAAGGTTGGCCACAAACTCCGGATCGGTGGCCCCCGCAGCGAAGTAGGCCACACTGCCCGGATATTGCCGTTCCTTCATCAGCGTCAGCGGCACCTGGGCGTCAAAGGCAGCGGTGTCACCGTTGAACGCCGCGTCCACGGTCTTGTGGCGTTCCTTGGCCAGCGCCGGTTCTCTTTCGCTCGCAAAGGCCAGGGCGCCGGAATAGAGTTCCGGATGGCGCGTGACCATCTGGAGGGCGCACGTGGCACCAAAGCTGAACCCGCCGACAGCCCACCGCCGGTGATCCGTGTCCACGTCAAGGTTGGCCAGGATCCACGCAGGAACATCCACGGACATGTAGGTGTCGGCTTTGGCGATGGAACTGTCCATGCAGAGCAGGTTCGCGGACTGGCTGCCGTTGGGATCCACCACCACAACCACAGGGGCCACTCCCCCGTGCTGCGCTGCGAAGTTGTCCATGCGCTGCTGCAGCGAACCCCCGGTCAGCCAGTCAGCCGGACCGCCCGGCTGGCCAGGAACGAGCACCAGTACCGGGAGACTGGGACGGTTGGCGGCAAAGTAGGCCGGCGGGAGCCAAATGAACGAGTTCCGCGTCTGGAGGCCGGAGGCTGTTGCCGGGATGAATGCGGTGCGCAGGACGCCGGCGGGGGGAAGCTCGCCGGCGGCTTCCCAGCCGGTCAGGGGCCGGGCGATACTGCCGGGCTGGCGTGTCAGCTCCTGCTCAAGGGCCGGGATGCGTGTCAGTGCTGTTCCCGTCAGGTCCGACACGGTTTTGTTGAGGCCGAAATAGGCATTGATCTGCAGGGCACACAGCAGGACCACGGCGAGGAAGGCAACGATGTCCAGCGCACGGCGGCGCCATGATCCGGGTCGGAACCGCAGCAGCAGGAAAGAGAAGGCGGCAACGCCCGCGAACACCCAGGCCAGAACCTGCCAGGGCAGTTCGTCGGGGAATGCGGACGTCAGATAGATGAGGATCCAATGGACCAGGAGTACCAGTCCGGCAGCCACAGCAAGGGCAGCAGCCACACTCAGCAGCCAGCGGCGGCGCCTCAGCGGCTGTGGGCGGAGGATCAGCCACATGCCGGCGGCAACGCCAAGGACCCAGGCCGTCCAGTACAGCGGCCCGTCCGTCAACCGGATATCGGCAATCCAGTCCACGTGCCTAGCGCCAGGTACCTACGCCGACAACCGGCCCGGCTTCCAGCCAGGAGGACAGTCCAGTGTAGGCATCGAATTTCATGGCCAGCCGCAGGTCCAGGCCTTCATACCGCAACTCGACAATGACGACGTCGGGCTGGACCTTAACGGCCTCGGCTTCAGTGGGTTTCCGGCGGCCAAGCAGTTCCAGGGAACTGCGCTTAAATGTGTGCTTGGGCCGCACGCTCAAAGAGAGCAGCCGGAACCATTCGAGGTCGTTGTCCTGATAACGGCAAACCCCCATCTGCCAACTGTTTCCAGCCGTGCAAATGGAGGCGTCCACCGTGCCAAGGGCGCGCCGCAGATTGAAGCGGCGCACCCCCGAAAGGCACAGTGCGAAAATCAGCAATCCAAAAGCGATTGCCAGTCCGATGAACGTAAGAGTGGGTGCGTCCATCAGTGTCGTGCTAGCGGATCCCAGCAGTAGCCGCGTCGCCCAGTTGGGCGTTGTCAGCAACAATCACCACGCGGTTGTTGTCAACGGAGAAGAATCCGCCGTCAACAGCCACGGCAATACGGTCCCCGGAAACCGGCTCAATGGCCAGTTCACCTTCGGCCAGGATCGCCAGCAGGGGCGAGTGGCCGGGCAGGATTCCGATTTCACCATCGCTGGTGCGGGCCTTGACCATCTTGGCCGCTCCGGACCACACGAAGTGGTCCGCTGCGACAATCTCAACCTCAAGCTCAGCCATATTACTTGGTCTGTTCCTGGATCTTGGCCCACTGGCGCTCAACGTCATCCAGGCCGCCGACGTTGAAGAACGCCTGCTCTGCAATGTGGTCGAGGTCGCCGTCGCAGATGGCGGTGAAGCCTTCGATGGTGTCCTTGATGGCCACCGTCGAACCTTCGACGCCGGTGAACTGCTTGGCGGTGTAGGTGTTCTGCGAGAGGAACTGCTGGATACGGCGTGCACGCGACACGACGATCTTGTCCTCTTCCGAGAGTTCATCGACACCGAGGATGGCGATGATGTCCTGGAGTTCCTTGTTCTTCTGCAGGATCTGCTTCACACGGACAGCCGTGTTGTAGTGATCCTTGCCGATGTACTGGGGATCCAGGATTCGTGAGGTCGACGTCAGCGGGTCAACGGCCGGGTACAGACCACGGGAAGCAATTTCACGGGAAAGTTCCGTGGTTGCGTCGAGGTGTGCGAAGGTCGTGGCCGGAGCCGGGTCGGTGTAGTCATCTGCGGGAACGTAGATGGCCTGCATCGAGGTGATGGAGTGACCCTTGGTGGACGTGATGCGCTCCTGGAGGAGGCCCATCTCATCTGCCAGGTTGGGCTGGTAACCCACGGCCGAAGGCATGCGGCCGAGGAGGGTGGAAACCTCGGAACCTGCCTGCGTGAAGCGGAAGATGTTGTCGATGAAGAGCAGCACGTCCTGGTTCTGGACATCGCGGAAGTACTCCGCCATGGTCAGGGCGGACAGTGCAACGCGCAGACGCGTTCCCGGCGGCTCATCCATCTGGCCGAATACAAGGGCGGTGTCCTTGAGGACGCCTGCCTCTTCCATTTCAACCCAGAGGTCGTTGCCTTCACGGGTACGCTCGCCAACACCGGCGAATACGGAAGTACCACCGAAGTTGCGGGCAACACGGGTGATCATTTCCTGGATCAGAACGGTCTTGCCAACACCGGCGCCACCGAAGAGACCGATCTTTCCACCCTTGATGTACGGGGTGAGGAGGTCGATGACCTTGATGCCCGTTTCCAGCATCTCGGTGGAGCCTTCGAGGGTTGCGAAGGCAGGTGCCTTGCGGTGGATCGGCCAGTAGTCCGAAGCCTGGATCTCGGACTCGTCAACATCCAGGGGCTTGCCCAGGACGTTGAAGATGTGGCCCTTGACGCCGTCGCCAACAGGGACGGTGATGGGCGAACCGGTGTCCACAACGTTGGTCCCGCGGACAAGTCCGTCGGTAGCCTGCAGGGAGATGGCGCGAATGAGGTTGTCACCCAGGTGCAGGGCGACCTCGAACGTGATGGTCTTGGTCTCACCGTTGAGAGTAATCTCCGTGGTGAGGGCGTTGTAAATCGAGGGGATTGCGTCAGCCGGGAATTCGACGTCGACAACCGGGCCAATAACACGGGCAATACGGCCGGTAGCACCGGGCGTTGCGGCTACGTGTTCGGTAGCGGTGGCAGTCATCTCTCTCACTTCACTCAGTAGATGGCGTGGGGTTTAAGTTTGTTCTTTGATGCAGGTACAGCTGGGCCGGACCGTGCTGGCTAGGACGCGTTCAAGGCGTCGGCACCGGCAACGATTTCGGAAAGCTCCTGCGTAATTTCAGCCTGGCGGGCAGTATTGCGCAGACGCGTGTACTTTTTGATGAGATCCGTGGCGTTGTCGCCGGCGGACTTCATCGCCCGCTGACGGGCTGCGAGCTCGGAAGCTGCTGCCTGCAACATAGCGGCGAAAATGCGTGATTCGATGTAGCGCGGCAGCAGAGCGTCAAGAACCTGCTCCGTTTCCGGCTCGAATTCGTAGAGCGGCAGGAGGTCCGATTCGGACGCAGCCTGCTCTTCGACAACTTCGAGGGGAAGCAGACGGATGACCGTGGGCTCCTGCGTCACCATGGACTTGAAGCGGGTGTAGACAACATGGATCTCGTCCACGCCTCCCTCTTCATAGGGGGTGGCGAAGTCATCCAGCAGTGCCGTGCCAACCTCGCGAGCAACCTCGAACACCGGAGCGTCCGTGTTACCGGTCCACCCGCGCTCGAAAGCACGGTTCCGGAAATCGAAGTACGCCTGTGCCTTGCGGCCCATCACGTAGGTCTTGACTTCCTTGCCCTCTTCGTGCAGCAGCTCAATCAGGCCTTCAGCCTGCTTGAGCACGGTTGCCGAGTAGGATCCTGCAAGGCCGCGGTCGGCGGTGATGATCAGGACGGCGGCGCGGCGGATCTGTGCAGGCTCGGTGACCAGTGGGTGGTCAATCTCGCTCTGGCTTGCCACAGCAGAAACGGCACGCGTGATCGCGTTTGCGTAAGGCAGTGAAGCCGCTACGCGTGCGCGGGCCTTGCCAATGCGCGAGGTAGCGATCAGTTCCATCGCCTTGAAGATCTTGCGCATCGACGTGGTCGAGCTGATCTTCTGGCGGTAGACCCGAATCTGGGCTCCCATACTTTTCCTTTCCTAAGATCCCGATGGCCGGGACCGCCGGAACCCCTGAGGGTTCCGGCGGTCCCCGCCAGCGAAACTAGCGCTTCTGCTTGACGATTTTTTCCTGGTCGACCTCGGCCTCGGAGATAGCATCATGCTCCTCGTGGCCGGCACCTACCAGGTGGTTGTCACCCTCGCCGAAGAAGCCCTTTTTGAAGTCCACAATCGCGGTCTTCAGTGCTTCTGCGGTGTCATCGTCCATGACGTTGGTCTGCGCCAGCGTGGTCAGGATGGAGGACTTGTGCTTGAGGTGCTCGAGGAATTCGGTCTCGAAGCGGTTGATGTCCTCAACCGGAACCTCATCAAGGTGGCCGTTGGTACCGGCCCAGATGGAGACGACCTGGTTCTCAACCGGGAACGGTGAGTACTGGCCCTGCTTGAGCAGTTCCATGAGGCGGGCACCACGGGTCAGCTGCTGGCGCGATGCGGCGTCGAGGTCCGACGCGAACATTGCGAAAGCCTGCATGTCGCGGTACTGGGCCAGTTCCAGCTTCAACGTGCCCGAAACCTTCTTCATGGACTTGACCTGTGCAGCACCACCCACGCGGGACACGGAGACACCCACGTCGACGGCGGGACGCTGGTTGGCGTTGAAGAGGTCCGACTGCAGGAAGATCTGGCCATCGGTAATGGAGATCACGTTGGTCGGGATGTAGGCCGAGACATCGTTGGCCTTGGTTTCGATCAACGGCAGACCGGTCATCGAACCTGCACCGAGTTCGTCGGAGAGCTTGGCACAACGCTCCAGCAGACGGGAGTGCAAGTAGAAGACGTCGCCCGGGTAGGCTTCGCGTCCCGGCGGGCGGCGCAGCAGCAGCGACACTGCACGGTAGGCCTCAGCCTGCTTGGAGAGATCATCAAACACGATCAGGACGTGCTTGCCGCCGTACATCCAGTGCTGGCCGATGGCCGAGCCGGCGTACGGTGCCAGGTACTTGAAGCCTGCGGGGTCAGACGCGGGGGAAGCCACGATGGTGGTGTATTCCAGTGCGCCGTTGTCCTCGAGGGTCTGGCGGACAGCCGCGATCGTCGAAGCCTTCTGGCCGATTGCAACGTAGATGCAGCGCACCTGCTTGTTGACATCGCCTGAAGCCCAGTTGGCCTTCTGGTTGATGATGGTGTCGATGGCAATAGCCGACTTGCCGGTCTGGCGGTCACCAATGATCAGCTGGCGCTGGCCGCGGCCGATCGGGATCATGGCGTCAATAGCCTTCAGACCGGTCTGCATCGGCTCGTGAACCGACTTGCGTGCGGTCACGCCGGGTGCCTGAAGTTCCAGGGCACGCGTGGTTTCGGCCTTGATCTCGCCGAGGTCATCGATGGGCTGGCCCAGCGGGTCAACCACGCGGCCGAGGAAGGCGTCGCCTACCGGTACGGACAGAACCTGTCCGGTGCGGTGCACTTCCTGGCCTTCTTCGATTCCCGTGAAGTCACCGAGGACGATGACACCGATCTCGCGGACGTCGAGGTTCTGGGCCAGGCCCAGGGTTCCGTCTTCGAAGCGAAGCAGTTCGTTCGCCATGACCGAGGGAAGGCCCTCAACACGGGCGATGCCGTCACCTGCTGTCGTTACACGGCCGACCTCTACGCGCTCGGCGTTTCCGGGTTCGTAGGACGCCGCGAACTCGTTCAACGCAATACGGACGTCGTCGGCGTTGATGGTCAATTCGGCCATCTGCAGTCCCTGCTCTCCTGTTTTCGTGATCATCGTTGTCACGATGACCGGGGTTTCGTTTCGTTAAGTTGTGCTTGTCCGGCTAACCGGCCAGTTGGCGCTGAAGCTGGCCCAACCGGGTGATGACAGAAGCGTCGAGCACTTCATCACCCACCTGGACGCGGATTCCGCCGATCAGTTCAGGGTCAACGCTGACGTTGATCTTGAGCTCGCGCCCGTACAGGGAGTTGAGCCCTGACTGGAGGCGTGCAAACTGCGTCTCCGTGAGGGGACGTGTCACCTTGACCGTTGCAATCCAGCGCTGCTGCCGCTTTGCTGCAAGCTCGGCGAACCGGGCCACCAGCTTGGTCGGCTTGATGCCGCGTGGCTGTGAAACCGCCTGGCCAATGAGGACCTTAGCTTCCTCACTGGAGCCGGGCACCAGCTTCTCCGCCAAGCCGATCTTCGCTGCAGCACTCGCCTGCGGCTCCGACAGAGCACGTTGTACCTCATGGTTGGAGGCGACGGCCTGGTTGAAGGAGAACAGATCATTCTCCAGTTCTTCCAGCCCGGAGAGTCCGGAGGCAGAAACGGCCGACTTGTTTTCAGCAACGGCTATGACCACCGTTGCGGCAAGCGTCTCGAGTGCATCGCCGATATCCCGGGCCGATGCCCAGCGTGAGCTGGCCAGTCCGGCCGCGATATCCGCAGCCTCAGCGGAGACTTTTCCGCCGACAAGCTGCTTGACCAGCGCCGACTTTTCGTCACCGTTACGGGACGGGTCAGTCAGGGCGCGGCGCAAGCCAGCCGAGCTGTCCACCGTTCCCAGGATTCCGAAGAGTTCCTTTGCCAACTGCAGCGAGGCAAACGGAAGCTGGGCTTCCAGTTTGGTCAGCGCCGTGGTCAGCGATTCGCTCGATACACCTGACATTACTTAGCTGCACCTGCGTTCTGGTTCTCCAGATCTGCAAGGAAGCGGTCAACAACACGGGCGGAACGCTCGTCATCGTTGAGCGCCTCGCCAACGATGCGGCCTGCCAGCGTGGTGGCCAGCGTGCCTACCTCGGAGCGCAGGGACACAACTGCGGCCTGGCGCTCCGATTCGATCTGCACGTGCGCCTGGGCAGTGATGCGGGCAGACTCTGCAGCTGCCTTCTCCTTCAGGTCCGCAAGGATCTGAGCGCCTTCGGCACGTGCTTCCTCGCGGATGCGGTTGGCTTCCGCGCGGGCATCCGTGAGCTGCTGCTTGTATTCCTCGAGGGCAGCAGATGCTTCCGCCTGGGCCTTTTCAGCCTTGGCGATGCCGCCTTCGATTGCCTCAGCGCGCTCTGCGAAGGTCTTCTCGAACATCGGGACAATGAACTTGACCACGATGAACATGAGGACAGCAAAGCCGACGAGGACAACGCCCATTTCCCAGACGTTGGGTACCAGTGGGTTAGCCTCAGTGGCAGCTGAGATGATCACCTGGTTCATAATTCACCCGTCCTTATCTACTCGGTCTTGGATGTTCGCTTGGTTCTGAAGTCAGACTTAGAGAACGAAAGCGAAGACCAGGCCGAGGATGGCGAGGGCTTCAGTCAGCGCGAGGCCGAGGAATGCGATCGGCTGCAGGACGCGCTGGGCTTCCGGCTGACGTGCGACGCCGTTGATGTAAGCGGCGAACACGAGACCAACACCGATACCACCGCCGATTGCGGACAGACCGTAACCTACGAGGTTGAGATTGCCTTCCATTTTATTCCTTTCAAGATGCCATCTATGTGGCAGGTTGTTTGGTTTGCTTCATCCCCGTGAGGGGAAGTTTGTGGATGCCTAGTGGCTGTCCGCGTGCAGGGCGCCTTCGATGTAGATGGCGGTGAGCAGCGTGAAGACGTAGGCCTGGAGCGCCATGATCAGCGCTTCCAGCATGTACATGGCGATAGCGCCGCCGAGCACCAGGAGCGAGGTTCCCTTGAGCAGGATGTTCTCCTGCATGATGAGGAATTCGATGCCTGAGCCTGCGATCATGACGATCAGGTGACCTGCCAGCATGGTGGCGAAGAGTCGGAGGCTGTGCGTGACGGGCCGGACCAGGAAGTTGGAGATGATCTCGATCGGGATGATGAGCGGAAGGATGTATACCGGTACGCCGGAGGGTACGGTGGCCAGCTTGAAGTACTTCAGTCCGTTCTTCCGGATGCCGATGGCGATCCAGGTGACGTAAACAATGCCCGCGAGGACATAGGCGCCGCCGACGTGCGAAAAGCTCGGAAGCTGAAGCACGGGAATTGCGCCGTAGATGTTGTTTACGAGGATAAAGAAGAAGAGGCTGAACAACAGCGGCACATACTTCATAAAGTCTTTGCCGCCGATAATGTCCTTGGCAATGCTGTTACGCACAAAGCCATAGGCCATTTCACCAGCGAACTGGAGCTTGCCTGGGACAAGCTGCTGCTTACGGGCAGCTAGCAGAAAGAATGTAGCGATAATGACGACCGACAGGATCACCAGCAGCATCTGCTTGGAGAATCCGTCTGCCACCCCCCACGGCAGGATTGCCGGCAGGTGCATTTCTTCAATTCCTGGAGGAGTAAACTCTCCAGAATCTTGGGCCGGGAGCGCAAGCGCGATCAACGCGTTTCCTCTCTGCAGTGTCCATCATTGGGCGTGTGTCGGGGACCGGCGGGTTTTCGCTCCGCAGCTCCCCCTGTGAAATTATTTGGCATTAGTGTTTCCGTCCGCGGACGGTTCGCTCCCTGCGTCGCGCTTACCGGAAGTGTTTCTTGAACTGGTAAGGCCATGCATGTGGGAAAGATAGAAACCTCCGACAGCTCCAAGCAGAGCGCCTGCGAGCACGATCCAGCGGGTTCCCCACAGATAATCCAGACCCCACCCTATCAAACTCCAGACGATGATTCCGCCAATAATGTAGCTGAAGACGGCCATCCCGGCGTTGTATCCGCCGTCGGTGTTTTCCGCCGACACCCCCGGTGTGGAGGCATTGGTTTTGGGGCTGCCGGAAGGCTTTCCGGGCGTGCGCTTGGATTCAGGCATCGTGGGTTTCCTTGGCTTCCGGGTCGTTGTAGATCTGCAGCCGGGCTTTGCTGAATGCATAGAGCTCGGCCGCCTGCCACAGGACCACCGTGGCAACTGCACCAATCACGAACCATCGGCTGTTCAGCCAGGCGGGCGCACCCATGACAAAAAGCACCACGGCAAAGCCCACGACCTTGATGAAGTAGGTGGCCACGAACATGCCAATTGCACCTGACGGGTTCCGGCGGCCCACGAAGTGGCCCACCAGAAGGCTGACGGCGAAAAAGAGCATCACCAGAAGACCGCCAAAGACGGAGGACAGCGCTGCCGCCGGACCGTCCAGAAGAAGTGCAGCCAGGCTGGCGAGCAGCAGCGCGGCTCCCCCACCCGCAGCGCTTATGGCCAGCAGGCCCAACCACAGGGATTTAGTGGGACCGGAAACACCAACGTGTCCGTTGCCGGACGCACGTCCGGGTTCGGCGTTGGAGGTCATGGGATCCCAATCGTCGGGGGTTTTGGTTCAAGGTGGCGCGGCGAAGGGCCGCACCTGAATTCTACACGAGATAGAACATGGCGGCGTCCGGTGGCGGATGGCGCCATTGACGGGCCTAGGACACCGGCACCCGGGTGACCTTTTGACGCCGTCGGAAGCGCCGGATCAGGTCCGGCGAGGCGAGGTACAGGGCCAGGATGGCAAGACTTCCGGCGACACAAAGCACCACCACGGGAAGCGGTGCCGTGGCGGCGATGAAACTGAGTACGGTCACTGCGACGGTGCATGCAGCGACCGTACCGGCCGACTGCACGTGCGAGAAGCCGACGTCGGTCAGTCGCTGGTAGACATGCTCTCGGTGGGACGAGTACCACCGCTCCCCCGCCTTGATCCTGCGCAGCAGCGTGTAGCCGGTGTCCGCCACATATACCAGGATCGGCGCCAGGATGTACTCGACGTAAACACCGCTCAGGAACCCGGCAACGGCCAGGGCCGCAACGGAAGCGCCCAGCAGGTAACTGCCGACGTCGCCCAGGAACACGGAGCCGCGCGACAGGTTCCAGGGCAGGAAGCCGAGGAAGGCCATGGCAAGCACCGCGCCGCCGGCGGTGAGCCACGGCTGGTCGGACAGCAGCCCCGCCACCGTGTAAGCGGCGCCTGCGAGGATTCCGTGGAAACTTGAGATCCCGTTGACGCCGTCCATGAAGTTGGCAATGTTGACATAGGCGGCGATGGCCAGTGCGGCCAGCGGCAGCCACCAGAAGGACTGGCCGGTGAGGAAGATCAGGACCGCTGATCCTGCGGCGCCGATTCCCAGCTGCGCGGCCGCCCGGCCACGGATGGAAAGTCCTCGGAGGTCTTCGATCCAGCCAACGGTGGCACTCGCCGCGATGATCGCCAGGACAGTGAGGAACACCGAGCGGTCCACCGTCACCGCCCCCAGGACGACGGCGGCCGCGTACCCGACTGCCGTGGCCAGGGAGACGGCCACCCCCATGCCCCGGATCGTGGTCCTGCCATGCGAGGACCGGGCCGAGGGAACGTCAACAACACCCATCTTGACCAGCCAGGGTTTGACCGCAAATGGAAGCAGTACGCTCGCCAGCAAGGTGATGACGGCAGCAAGCAGGACAGGAATCATGACGCCGCCCTGACATTCTGCCCCGGTTCATCGGCTTCCTCATCAGGGATCGACTCGAAGTCCAGTCCCTGCTCGGCCTCACAGCGGGCAAGCCAGACGTTGATGTCCAGCCCGGCCGGATCCTGCTCGTGGGCCCTGGTGTGCGAAATCTTGGGATGCAGGGGGCGTTCGTCCAGCTCGCCGGTTCCCACGAGCTCCTCGTGCAGCTTCTCGCCGGGGCGGAGTCCGGTATAGACGATCTCCACCTTCTTGCCGGACATCGCGATCATGCGCTGGGCAACATCGAGGATTTTGACCGGCTCCCCCATGTCCAGGATCATGACTTCGCCGCCGCGTCCGATCGCGCCGGCCTGGATCACCAGCTGGCAGGCCTCCGGAATGGTCATAAAGAACCTGGTGACTTCAGGGTCTGTGACGGTAACGGGCCCGCCCACCCGGATCTGTTCGGTGAAGAGCGGGAGCATCGAGCCGCGGCTGCCCATCACGTTGCCAAACCGGACGGAGACAAATTTGCGTCCGGTCTGGCCGGCCATCCAGGCGGCCAGCTTTTCAGCCACGCGTTTGGAATGGCCAAGCGCCGTTGTGGGGTTCGCTGCCTTGTCCGTGGAGATATTCACAAAGTGCGAAACACCGGCGTATTGTGCGGCCCTGAGCACGTTCAGGGTACCCAAGACGTTTGTTTTCCAGGCCTCCACCGGGTACTGCTGGAGCAGCGGCGCATGTTTAAGGGCTGCAGCGTGGAACACCACTTCGGGGCGGCGGTCCTGGAAGATCTCCCGCAGTGCGGCGCCGTCGCGGATGCTCGCCAGGACGGTGTCGCGGCCGGCGAGCAGTCCGCGGCCGGTGATGGAGATCTGGGTGTGCTGCAACCCGGTTTCATCGTGGTCAAGCATGATCAGTTCCGCCGGCGAGAACTGGACGATCTGCCGGCACAGTTCGGAGCCTATGGAACCGCCGGCTCCCGTGACCAGAACACGTTTGCCCTTGATATAGCCTGCGATCTCGTCAACCTTGATGTCCACCGGGCGCCGCCCGATCAGGTCCTCAACCGCCACGTCACGGAAATCAGAGAAACCCTCGGGCGCCCCCCGGCCGAGCATGTCCCGCAGCGGCGGCAGGACCAGCACCCTGATGTTCATGCCGGCGACGGCGTCCGAAATCCGCCGGACCACCGAGGCCTCCACATTGGCAAAGGCCAGCACCAGGACGGTGGCGCGGGTGCGCCTGATGATGGCCGGCAGGTCATCGCCCCGGCCCAGGACCTGGACCCCGGCGAGCCGCAGGTGCTTCTTGGTGGGATCGTCATCGATCAGCCCCACCGGGAAATAGGGCGAATCAGCATCCTGCATCATGCGGGTCACCAGGGAGTTGCCGAGGAAGCCGGCACCGTAGATCAGGGTGTTCTGGGCACCGTCGCCGGGACGGTTCCTGCTCTCGGCGTAGAGCCGCTTGGCGTACCGGGCGGCGCCCATGAAGAGGCAGGCGAACGGGAAGGCGATGAGTCCGACGCTGCGGCCGATGCCGATGTCTTCATAGAGCACCAGCAGGCTCAGGGTGATGGAGGCGGCCACAATCACCGTCACGAAGACGAGGGCCTTGGCTTCCTGGAAGCTGCCGAACGGATACCTGCCGCGGTACAGTGCCAGCGCATAGCCGGAGACGGCCTGGACCACGATGGCGAGGGCCATGATGATCATGGCGCTGACAAGCTGTTCCTCGCGTACACCCATCTCGTAGCGCAGCAGCAGGGCCAGGACGATCGCTACGACCCACGACATCGAATCGAGGAACAGCTGGACCCAGATCCACAGCGGGGGCTTCTTCTCGTCAGGTGTTGCGTCAGGTTCGCGCGCTTCAGATTTCGTAGTCAACAGAGATTGCAACCGACTTCCACTACCACGGCGGCCATGCGCCTGTTTCAAAAATTACCCGGCCGTGCAACTGCCGGAATGCAGCCGGGTCTCCCACGATACTAATCGCTGACGGCCCGGAAACCCGGGTCCATGGCGGCCGCACCGGGCTGATGACCCGTTCCAAAGCCTGATTCAGGCAGGTTCCGGGCCGGCTGCCGCAGGCACCGGAGGCATCGGCTGCCAGCTCTTGTCGGCCAGGATGGCGCGCGATTCGCGCCACCCCTGCCAGAGCGGGCCGGCGCCTTTGACGCTCCGTTCAACCAGCACCAGGCGCACCATTTCCTTCAAATATGTCAGGACAGTCCCGGCACCGAATCCCAGCCGGTTGTACTTGCCGTACGCACGCAGGTACTGCGCCACATGGCCCCGGTTCCGCATCACGTAGCGCCTGCTCAGGTCGCTGGAGTCATTCAGGTGGCGCACGCCCAGATCCACCTGGCGCTGGGCGCGGACTTTCCTGATGACAAAGGCGTTCACGTAGACCACCGGAACCTGCTGCGCAGCGAGCCACCCGTAGATGAGGTCGTCCCAGGTGATGAAGAACCGCGGGTCCGGCAGCCCGATACTCCTGGCCAGCGTCGCCTTGATCAGCATGCCTTCAAAGTTGCCGACATTGGTGCGGAAGACATCGGATTTGCGGAAGACGTCACCCGAGACCGGCAGGAACACGCCCAGCGCTTCAACGAAACGGTGCTGCCAGAAGAAAGGCTTCCCCGCTGCGTCGTAGCGGCGGCCAATCATGCAGGAGTAATCGGGGGTGAACCTGTCCAGCGCCTCCACCGCCCCGGGCAGCACCTCGACGTCGTCGTCCATCAGCCACAGCCACTCCGCACCAGCCGCAAGGGCAAGACCGACGCCGTGCGAGAAGCCGCCGGAGCCGCCCACGTTCGTGGACAGCCGCTCATACTGGATGGGCAGATCACCGGCTGCAATGGCCCGAGAGACTACGGCCCCGGTATGGTCAGTGCTGGCGTTGTCCACCACCAGGATCCGGTCCGGCCGGGTACCCAGGCGGCTGAACGAGTCGAGCAGGTTCTGCAGGAAGTCGGCACGGTTGTAGGTGACGACGACGGCATAAAGGTTCTCCACGCCGGCCTAGCTGTTGGTGGACATCAGTTGGGCGGGCGAGCCGAAGCCCTTTCCGCGGAAGCCCGTGGAGTAGGCCCCGAACCAGTGCGCGAGGCCCTTGAGGTCGCCGGTCTTCAGGAAGTAATAAGGGAAACCCACAATGTCCGCACCGAACCAGCGCAGGTTCCGGTATTTCCGGGTGAGGTAGCCGCGGTTGCGGAAGTAGCAGTACCGCTTGAACTCGCCCTCGGGGATCACCGGGGTGATGAAACCGCCGAAGACAGGTTTCATCTCGGTCCAGGTGGCCGGGTGCTGGACGGCCACAGTGGCCAGCGTGCCGTACTTGAGGCCGGCCTTCTTGACCCGGGACAGGAAGTCCACCTCATCGCCGCGGATGAAGAACTTCACGTCGGGGATGCCGATCTTATAGAAGACCTCGGTGCGGATCAGTGCGCCGTTGAAGAAGTGGACCATGTCCGGCAGGTAGCCCATCGGGGCCAGCCGGGAGCGGTCGTTGGTCAGCAGCCCGTTGATCCGGAAGTTGAACGAAAGCCGGTTGGGATCGGCCGTGGCGGCAACCAGCGGGCTGATGATGTCGAGCTGGTGCTCCTCGGCTGTTTTGAGCAGCTCGGCGAGGCAGCTTGCATCCTCAGGGTGGCCGTCGTCGTCCATCATCCAGATCCACTCCGCGCCGCTGGCCATGGCGGCCAGGATCGCGTAAGCGAATCCCCCCGCACCGCCAAGGTTCGCCTCGGAGCGGAGGTAGTTGATGTTGTCCCCGCCGGCGTCCACGACGTCGGTCGCCGGGACGGTCCCCGAATCCACCAGCGCAATGGAGTGGATGGGGGCGGTCTGCTCGGCCAGGCCCTTCAGGAGGAGGGCGAGTTCCTCGTGGCGGTCGAACGTTACCGCCGCGACGGCGACTTTGGGCTGCATGTCAGTTCCTCGGTGAATCGTCGACGGCGGGAGCACCGGTGTTCTCAGCGGCCGTTGTGGCGCTGTTGTCAGTAAGCGGCGTCTGCGCGGACTGCGTCTCAGGAGCGTCGTCACCAGCCACCGGAGTTTCTTCGGTCGGTTCCTCTGCCATCGGGATCTCACCCAGGCCGAGGACGCCCGGGACATGTTCGCGGAGCTGATCCAGGGACACAGCACCGTTGCGGACCACCCGCAGGAGCGGCCCGGTGGCGTCCACGATGGTGGACGGAACGGCTTCGGTTCCTTCCACCGGCCGGAAGCCGCCTTCGAGGTAGACCTCCACGGATTCGGCGAGCTGCTCGCGTGCCGCCGCGGCTGTCTGCGCCGGGGCGTGGCCGGTCCGGTTGGCAGAGGACACAGCCAGCGGACCGGTCAGTGTCAGGAGTTCCTGTGCAACCTCGTCCGCGGGCATCCGGAGGGCAACCGTTCCGCGGGTCTCGCCGAGGTCCCAGTCCAGGGACGGCTGGGCGTGCAGGATCAGGGTCAGGCCGCCGGGCCAGAAGGCCTCAGCGAGCTTGCGGGCATCAGCCGAAATATCTGTGGCGAGCCCGTCCAGTGCGTTGATCCTGGGGATGAGCACCGGCGGAGGCATGGTGCGGCTGCGCCCCTTGGAGACCAGCAGCATGGTGACGGCCTGCGGCGAAAAGGCATCGGCTGCGATCCCATAGACAGTGTCCGTGGGAAACACCACGCACTTCTTTTCGCTGATGGCGCGCTGGGCGTGCTCAAGCCCCAGGGCACGCTGATCCTCTGAGGTGCAGTTGTAGGTTGTGGTCACTGGCCTATTCTTTCATCACTCGTTGTGCGGTCCGGCAAGAACGGCGCTGGTGGCGCGTTCCTTGCCGTTGAGGTCCAGGTGCGTGGTGATGTCCGTCCAGACACCGGTCCGCTTCATCATTCCGGCGATCCAGGTCGACTGGACTTCCGCGTGTTCCATCACGAAGTACCCACCGGGAACCAGCAGCCGGGCAGCAGACGCGGCCGCCGCCGTCGGAAGTTCCATGCCGTCCGCTCCCCCGCCGTACAGTGCTTCGGGGGGATCATGGAGTGCCACTTCGGGTTCGTTGGGGATGGCCTCGGAGGGGATGTAGGGCGGATTGGAGATGACGACGTCGAAGGTGCCGTTCAGTTCCGGCAGCGCGTTCCGCAGGTCCCCCAGGACCAGCTTCACCCCCAAGGGCGCCAGGTTTTTTTCGGCCCAGGCGTGGGCGAAGGGACTGAACTCCACGGCATGGACTTCCGCGCCGGGCACCTCGTGCGCGATGGACCCCGCAATTGCGCCGGAGCCCGTGCCCAGGTCCACGATCCGGGGGCGGGACAGGCCTTTGACGTGGTCGATGACCAGCTGGACCACTGATTCTGTTTCCGGCCGTGGGATAAACACGCCAGGCCCGACCACCAGTTCCAGGTAACGGAAATGGGCGACGCCGGTGATGTGCTGCAACGGGATCCGCCGGGCACGTTCGGCAACCAGTTCTGCAAAGCCCTCGGGTGCCGGAGCGTCCCCCAGCATCATCGCCCGCAGCCTGCCGAGCCCCACACCAAGGAGGTGCTCCGCCAGCAGTTCGGCGTCGACGCGGGGACTGGGCACTCCGGCGTCGCGCAGGATGGCTGTGGCTTCGCTGACCGCAGCCGCGAGGGACTGTCCGGACCCGGGGGCCGTGGGCTCGCCTGTCACAGTAACTCAGTTGTCACAGGGGTCCGGCTATTCGCCGATGGCGTCCAGGCGTGCCTGTTCGTCCATCTCGATGGCGGACTGGATGACCGGCTCCAGATCGCCGTTCATGACCTGGTCCAGGTTGTACGCCTTGTAGCCGGTGCGGTGGTCCGCGATCCGGTTTTCCGGGTAGTTGTAGGTACGGATGCGCTCGGAACGGTCCATGGTGCGGATCTGGGACTTGCGCTGGGCCGAGTTCTCGGCGTCGATGATCTCCTGCTGGTGCGCCAGGATGCGGGCACGGAGCACGCGCATGCCTGCCTCGCGGTTCTGCAGCTGGGATTTCTCGTTCTGCATGGCCACCACGATGCCCGTGGGCAGGTGGGTGATGCGGACAGCGGAGTCCGTGGTGTTCACGGACTGGCCACCGGGACCGGAGGAACGGTAAACGTCGATCTTGAGGTCGTTCTGGTTGATGTCCAGCTCTTCAGGCTCGTCGACCTCGGGCAGCACCAGGACGCCAGCAGCGGACGTGTGGATGCGGCCCTGGGATTCGGTGACGGGGACGCGCTGCACACGGTGCACGCCGCCCTCGAACTTGAGCCGGGCGTAAACACCCTCGGCGGGATCGTTCGAATTCCCCTTGACGGCCATCTGGACGTCCTTGTAACCACCCAGGTCAGACTCGGTGGCAGAAATAAGTTCAGTCTTCCAGCCACGTGACTCCGCGTACCGGGTGTACATCCGCAGGAGGTCACCGGCGAACAGGGCAGCTTCGTCGCCGCCTTCGCCGCCCTTGACCTCAAGGATCACATTGCGGGCATCGTCAGGGTCCCGCGGAATGAGCAGCCGCCGCAGCTTGGCGGAAGCAGCCTCCATGGCCGTTTCAAGCTCAGGAACTTCAGCAGCAAACTCAGGATCCTCGGCAGCCATCTCCTGGGCCGCGGCAAGGTCATCCCGGAGCGCCTCCCACTTGTGGTAGGCCTCAACAATGCCGTTGAGCTCCGCAGACCGCCGCCCGAGCTTCCGGGCCAGCCGCTGGTCAGCGTAGACAGCAGGATCCCCCAGCTGCGCCTGGATAGCATCATGCTCATCAAGCAGGCCCTGTACGGACTCAAACATTTTCACAACCTCTTTCGACTCTTACAAGTCTAGTTACTGCAACGCGGGGTCACTTACCGCCCAATGTGAGGCCCCTTTTGGGCTCAAAGTGACCCCGCGTTGCTTTTGGAGCGGCGGATCGGGTTAACGCAAGAACCGCCCGGGAAATTGGCGGCCCGGAAGGGGCCGCCAATTCACGAGCGGTTAAGCGTAGCTACTTGTCGTTATCCGACTTCGCACCAAGCGTCGTCTTCTGGACTTGCATGAGGAACTCGACGTTGCTCTGGGTCTCCCGGATCTTGTTGGTCAGCAGCTCAAGGCTCTGCTGCGTTTCGAGTCCGGAGAGGACGCGGCGCAGCTTCCACATGATCTTGACTTCCTCGGGGGAAAGCAGGTTCTCTTCACGGCGGGTACCGGACGCGTTGACGTCCACGGCCGGGAAGATGCGCTTGTCAGCCAGCTGGCGGGACAGGCGGAGCTCCATGTTGCCGGTGCCCTTGAACTCTTCGAAGATGACCTCGTCCATCTTGGAACCGGTCTCTACGAGGGCGGTTGCCAGGATGGTCAGCGAGCCGCCGTTTTCGATGTTGCGGGCTGCACCGAAGAAGCGCTTCGGCGGGTACAGCGCTGCAGAATCGACACCGCCGGACAGGATTCGGCCGGAGGCCGGTGCTGCCAGGTTGTAGGCGCGGCCCAGGCGGGTCATGGAGTCGAGGAGAACAACGACGTCCATGCCCATTTCCACGAGGCGCTTGGCGCGTTCGATGGAAAGCTCGGCAACGGTGGTGTGGTCATCGGCAGGGCGGTCGAAGGTGGAGGCAATAACCTCACCCTTGACGGTGCGCTGCATGTCGGTGACTTCTTCGGGGCGTTCGTCAACAAGCACCATCATGAGGTGGACCTCAGGATTGTTGGTGGTGATGGCGTTCGCGATGGACTGCAGGATGAGCGTCTTGCCGGCCTTCGGCGGAGAGACGATCAGGCCACGCTGGCCCTTGCCGATCGGGGCAACCAGGTCAATGACGCGGGGGCCGATCTTCTTGGGGTCGGTCTCGAGGCGCAGTCGCTCGGACGGGTACAGCGGAACCAGCTTGGCGAATTCGACGCGGTCCTTGAGCTCTTCCGGCGTCTTTCCGTTCACTGAGGTGACGCGGACCAGGGCGTTGAACTTCTGGCGGGCGGTCTGCTGGCTGCGGTCTTCGCCTTCGCGCGGTGCGCGGATGGCGCCAACTACGGCGTCGCCCTTGCGCAGGTTGTACTTCTTGACCTGGGCGAGGGAAACGTAGACATCGTTCGGGCCCGGCAGGTAACCGGAAGTGCGGATGAATGCGTAGTTCTCGAGCACATCCAGGATGCCGGCAACGGGCAGCAGGACATCGTCCTCGGTGACCTCGACGTCGTCGACGTCCGGCCCCTGGGCGCGGCCCCGACGGCGGTCGTTGCGGTCGCGGAAACGGTCGTTGCGGGAGTTGTCCCGGCTGTCCCGGTTGTCCTGGCCACCTGAGCGGTCATTGCGGTCGTTCCGGTCCCGGCGGTTGCGGCGGTTCCGGCGGCTGCCGCCGTCGGCATCGTCGTTGTCGCGGGTGTTGTCGCGGTTGTCATCGCGGCGGGCGCCTTCGCGCTGGCCCGCCTCGCGGCTACCGGCGTTGTCGCGGCCACCATCGGTGGTTTCGCGGGTGGCGGTTTCGCGGACGTTGGCATCGCGGGCGCCACGGGTGCGGCCGGCTTCCCGGCGGTCGGCGCGCTGGCCGTCGCCGGACTCTGCACCCTGGGCGTCGGTGCGCTGGGTTTCCGTGCGCTGGGTTTCCGTACGCTCGGCCTGGCGCTGTTCAGCGGCGGGCTGCTCGGCCGGAGCTTCGGTGGTTTCCGTTGCCTGCGCAGACGTTGCGGCGGCTTCGCCGCGGCGACGGTTGCGGGTGCGGGGCTGGCGGCGTTCGCCGGCGCCTTCGCCTGCAACGTCCGACTCCACCGGAGCCGCTGCCGCTGCCGGGGCCTCCGCGGGTGCTGCAGCCGGAGCCTCAGCGGCAGGTTCCGTGGCGGGGGCGGCGACGACGCCGTCACTCACGGCGCGGCGGCTGCGGCCACGGCCACGTGCACGGGTTCCTTCGGCAGCCGGCGCCTCGGTCTCGTTCGCTGCAGCCACGGGTGCGGCAACGGCGGGGACCACGTGGTTTTCAGTAGCCTTTGCGGCTGCCTTGGCAGGCGCCTTGCTGGGCGACGTTCCCGCACGGTGGGCGGAAATCGCGGTCACCAGATCCCCCTTGCGCATGCGGGACCCACCGGAAATCCCCAGCTGGCTGGCAAGCGCCTGCAGCTGGGCGAGCTTCAGGCCGGCAAGACCGCTGCTCTTGGTGGGTGCGGCCGTTGATGATCCGGCAGCAGAAGTTGATGTGTCCACAGCTGAAGACAGCTCAGTGGTTTCGGTCACGAAGGATCCTTCCCCCTCGACGGCGTCCAGACTGGGAGCTGGACGCGATGATTTGATCGGGCTGCAGTTCAGATTTGCAGCCGGGATTTTCGGCCTTGCCGGTTGGATTTCGGCCAGCAGGGCCGGATACTGATTCACCATACGCGCCGATTAATGACGGAACGCTGGACTGACGGTTCAGGGGCAGACACTTCTTGCTGCAGATTCCTGCGACAGACCAAGCAGGTGGCACCGAAAATATTGCGCAGTAGGAGACCGAAAGCAACTGAGTGCAATAACAGGTCAGATAGGCGGAATTACCGCCGGTGCATGTCCACCTTAGCACCTTCAACGTCCACTGCCAGCTTCAGGACCCGCCAGCCGATACCCGGCGTGTTGGCCGAGGTAAACGACTCTATGAACGAGAGCACTTCGGCGGCTTCGGCTTCACCGTTGGCCAGTACCAGCACAGTGGGCCCGGCCCCGGAAACTACTGCGGCGTGGCCCGCGCTGCGCAGCGCCCGGATCAGGGCCGCACTGGGACGCATTGCCTCGGCCCGGTAGCTCTGGTGCAGGTAATCCTCGGTACCGGCCAGCAGGAATTCCGGCTTTTGCGTCAGCGCGTGGATGAGCAAGGCAGCGCGGCCGGAGTTCATCGCGGCTGCGTGATGCCCCACAGATGCGGGCAGCAGGGCGCGGGCGGCCTCAGTGGACAGTTCGAAATCGGGAACGGCGACGATGGGGATCACCGAAGCTGCCACCGTGGCACACGTGCTGCTGTACCGGTCACTGTCCTGCCACGACAGCGCCAGTCCGCCGAAAATCGCCGGGGCGACGTTGTCCGGATGGCCTTCCATTTCGCTGGTCAGCTGAAGGATCCAGTCACGCCCACGCTGCTTTGCCTCCGGCACAAGGGCGTTCGCTGCGGAAACAGCGGCCACCACGGCCGACGCCGAGGATCCAAGGCCCCGGCCGTGGGGGTTGACGTTCTGTGCTGTGATCCTGAGCCCGCCGTGCTTGTAGCCGAGCCGAACAAAGGCCGCTTCCATAGCCCGGACCACCAGGTGGCTGGCATCCCGGGGAAGGGTGTCCGCCCCCTCGCCGCTGAGCTCGAACACCAGTTCGTCGGTCTCGAGGCTCTCCACCGTCAGGGTGTCGTGCAACGCCAGGGCCAGGCCCAGGCTGTCGTATCCCGGGCCGAGGTTGGCGCTGGTGGCCGGAACCCTGACGGTGACGCGCTGTCCTGCCTCGATGACGGGCATGTCGACGGCGGTGGGCGAGGTGGTTTTCAAGGCTACTTTTCTTCCAGTCCCAGTTCAGCGGCGACCGTGACAACGTCGTTGGAAACCTTCACGGGCTGCACCTCGCTGCCGTCCTCGGTGCGCAGGGCCCACTGGGGGTCCTTGAGTCCGTGGCCGGTAACGGTGATGACGATGGTCTTTCCCGACGGAACCTCGCCGGCGGCGTGCTTCTTGAGGAGCCCCGCCACACCTGCCGCGGAGCCCGGTTCAACAAAAACGCCTTCGCGGGCGGACAGCCAGCGGTGGGCGTCGAGGATCTGCTCGTCGGTTACCGCGTCGATGAAGCCGCCGGACTCGTCGCGGGCTGCGATGGCGCCGTCCCAGGAGGCGGGGTTGCCGATCCGGATGGCCGTGGCGATGGTGTCCGGCTCCGTGATCGGGTGGCCCGCCACAAACGGTGCCGCACCTGCGGCCTGGAAGCCCCACATCTGCGGGGTTTTGGTGGATACTGCAGGCAGTGTCCCGGCAGTTTCGGACTCGAACGGGGCCGAGTACTCCTTGTAGCCCTTCCAGTACGCGGTGATGTTTCCGGCGTTCCCGACAGGAAGCACGTGGATGTCCGGTGCGTCACCCAGCGCGTCCACGATCTCGAAGGCGCCGGTCTTCTGGCCCTGGATACGGGCGGGGTTGACGGAGTTCACCAGGAACACCGGGTAGGACTCCCCCAGCTTCCGTGCAATGTCCAGGCAGTTGTCGAAGTTGCCGTCCACCTGCAGCAGGGTTGCGCCGTGGGCGATTGCCTGGCTGAGCTTGCCCATGGAAATCTTGCCCTCCGGGACCAGCACTGCACACTTCAGGCCTGCCGCGGTGGCGTAGGCAGCGGCCGAGGCCGAAGTGTTGCCGGTGGACGCGCAGACAACGGCCTTCGCGCCGGAGGCGACGGCCGCGGTCATGGCCATGGTCATGCCGCGGTCCTTGAAGGACCCGGTGGGGTTCATCCCTTCCACCTTGAGGTAGACGGTTGACCCGGTGAGTTCAGAAAGCTTCTGCGCGTGGACCAGCGGAGTTCCGCCCTCGCCCAGCGTGATGACCCTGGTGGATTCCGTGACGGGCAGTCGGTCAGCGTATTCGCGGATAACGCCGCGCCATTGGTGAGCCACTTAGACTCCTTCTACCCGCAGAACGGATGTAACTGAATTGATGACGTCCAGGCCCTTGACGGCCTCGACGGTGGCCGCGAGGGCAGCCTCTGACGCGCGGTGCGTGACGATCCGCAGTTCGGCTGATTCCACGTTGGACTCTGCGTCCTTGTGAATGGTCTGCCGCATGATTTCGATGGACACACCGTGTTCCGCGAAGAGCTGCGCGATCCGGGCCAGCACACCGGGCTGGTCGGCGACGTCGAGCCCGATGTAGTAGCTGGTGGTTGCCGCTTCGATGGGCAGGGCAGGGACGTGGCCCGTGGTGGTTTCGGTGCGCTGAGGTCCGCCCAGTACCAGGCGGCGGGCCGCCGAAACGAGGTCACCCAGCACGGCAGACGCCGTCGGGGTGCCACCGGCGCCCTGGCCGTAGAACATCAGTTCCCCTGCGTTTTCCGCCTCGATGAACACCGCGTTGAACGCTCCGCGGACAGCAGCAAGCGGGTGCTCGCGGGGAAGCAGCGTCGGGTGAACGCGCACGGAAATGCCTTCGCCGCCGTCGGCATCCGTCAGCTTTTCGGCGATGGCCAGCAGCTTGATGACGAAACCTGCGTCCTTGGCGGCGGCGATATCTGCTGCACTGACGTTGGTGATGCCTTCGCAGTGGACATTCTCCAGAGCGAACCGCGTGTGGAAGGACAGCGTGGCCAGAATGGCAGCTTTGGCGGCAGCGTCGTGGCCTTCGACGTCGGCGGTGGGGTCCGCTTCCGCGTAGCCGAGGCGCTGGGCCTCGGCGAGGGCGTCAGCGAACTGGGCGCCTGTTGAATCCATCTGGTCAAGGATGAAGTTGGTGGTGCCGTTGACAATGCCCAGCACGCGCGTAATCCGGTCGCCGGACAGGCTGTCGCGGATGGGGCGCAGGATGGGGATGGCCCCGGCCACGGCAGCTTCGTAGGACAGCTGGACGCCGGCCTTGTCGGCAGCTTCGTAGAGGGTGGGGCCGTCCTGGGCCAGCAGTGCTTTGTTGCCGGTGACCACGCAGGCGCCGTTGCTCAGTGCTGACAGGATCAGCGTGCGGGCCGGTTCAATGCCACCCATCAGCTCGATCACCAGATCGGCATCCTTAACCAGGGTGTCGGCGTCGGTGGTGAAAAGTTCCTGCGGCAGGTCCACATCGCGCTTGGCATTCACATTGCGCACGGCGATGCCGCTGAGCTGCAGTGTGGCACCGGTACGGGCGGCCAGGGCGTCGGCGTCCTCAATGAGAATCCGCGCAACCTGGGCCCCAACGTTGCCACAGCCCAGGAGGGCTACTTTCAGGGTTCGCAATTCAGTCATTCAGACTCCCATGTCGCGGTTGAGCAGATCTTCTTCGGTTTCCCCGCGGACAATCAGCCGGGAAGATCCGTCGCGCACCGCGACAACGCCCGGCCGGGCCAGATAGTTGTAGTTACTCGACAGGGCCCAGCAGTAGGCGCCGGTACCCGGTACAGCAAGCAGATCACCGGCTGCCACGTCCTCGGGCAGATATACATCTCTAACAACTATGTCGCCGCTCTCGCAATGTTTGCCCACTACGCGGGACAGTTGCGGGGCCGCGGGCGAGGTGCGGGAGGCGAGAATCGCCGAATAATCGGCGTCGTACAGCACCGGGCGGGCGTTGTCGCTCATGCCGCCGTCCACCGACACATAGCGGCGGGGATACGTAACGTTATTTTCACCGCTTCCGTCCGTTCCGCTTTTTTCTGCGCCGGGCGCGTCAACGCGGACGGTCTTCAGGGTGCCCACCTCATACAGCGTGAACGCGGCGCTGCCCACAATGGCGCGGCCGGGTTCGATGGAGATCCGGGGAGAGGTGATGCCCAGCTCGGCGCAGGTGGAACGCACGACGGCGGCCATCGCCTGCGCGATGTCGGCTGCGGGGCGGGGTGTGTCCACGGGAGTATAGGCAATGCCGTAGCCGCCGCCCAGATCCAGCTCGGGAAGCACAATGGAGTACTTTTCCTGCATGGCAGCTAGGAAACGAAGGAGCTTCCGGGCGGCCAGGGCAAAACCGTCAGGTTCGAAAATCTGGGACCCGATGTGGCAGTGGAGTCCCAGCAGTTCGATGCTGGAATAGGCGGTGGCTGCGGCCACTGCCTCCTCGGCGGCCGAGAGGCCGGCCTCTTCGGTGGTATCCCCCGCCATGGACAGGCCGAACTTCTGGTCCTCGTGGGCGGTGGCGATGAACTCGTGGGTGTGCGCGTGCACACCGGGGGTCAGGCGCAGCATCACCTTGGCGGTTTCGCCACGGCCTTCGGCAATCTTGGCGACGCGTTCGAGTTCGTCGAGGCTGTCCACCACGATCCGGCCAAGTTTCATGTCGAGGGCGCGGTGGATTTCGCCGTCGGACTTGTTGTTGCCGTGCAGGGCAACGTCCGCGCCGGGGATCCCGGCCCGGGCAGCGACGGCGAGTTCCCCGCCGGAGGCCGTGTCCAGCCGCAGGCCTTCTTCCTCCACCCACCGCACCACGGCGGTGCAGAGGAACGATTTGCCGGCGTAGTAGACGTCCACTCCGCCGCAGATGTCGGCGAACGCGTTGTTGAACGCGTCGCTGAATGCACGGGCGCGGGCCCGGAAATCGTTCTCGCTCATCACGAACAACGGCGTTCCGTACTGCCGTTGCAGCTCGCTGACCGGGATACCGTCGATGGCGAGTTCGCCGTCGACGTTCCGGTCAACGTCCTGGGCCCACAGCGGCTGGTGCAGGGCGTTCAGATCGGCAGGAACGGCAAGCCACTCAGGTGCCAACGGCGACTCGTGACCCGCGGAAGCCGAGGGCTGTTCTGACATGGGGATCACATCCGTTCCGGCGCGGAAACGCCAAGCAGGTCCAGGCCGTTGGCCAGCACCTGGCTGGTGGCGTCGTTAAGCCACAGGCGGGTGCGGTTGACGTCAGTCACCGTCTCGTCACCCATGGGAGCGATGCGGCAGGCGTCGTACCAGCGGTGGTACGCACCTGCAATGACTTCAAGGTGGCGGGCCACCCGGTGCGGCTCGCGCAGTTCAGCGGCCTTTGCCACGATCGAGGGGTAGCTGCCCAGATAGGACAGCAGCTCGTTCTCGGTGGCATGGTCCAGCAGGGACGCCTCAAAGGCGCTGCGGTCTACGCCGGCGGCAACGGCATTCCGGGCCGCACCGCGGGTCCGCGCGTGGGCGTACTGGACATAGAAGACCGGGTTCTCGTTGCTGTGCTTCTTCAGCAGGTCCGGATCAAGGGTCAGCGGCGAGTCGGCCGGGAAACGGGCCAGGGAGTAACGCACCGCATCCTTGCCCAGCCAGTCGATGAGGTCCTTGAGTTCGATGATGTTACCGGCACGCTTGGACAGCTTGGCGCCGTTGACCGAAACCAGCTGGCCGATCAGCACCTCGATGTTGACCTCGGGATCATCCCCTGCGGCGGCAGCAATGGCTTTGAGCCGGTTGATGTAGCCGTGGTGGTCCGCGCCGAGCAGGTAGATCTTCTCGGTGTAGCCGCGGTCCTTCTTCGACAGGTAGTAGGCAGCGTCGGCAGCGAAGTAGGTGGGCTCGCCGTTCGCCCGGATCATGACCCGGTCTTTGTCATCACCGAAGTCGGTGGTCCGCAGCCAGACCGCACCGCCGTCGTCGAACACGTGGCCCTGTTCGCGGAGGCGCGCGACGGCACTTTCAATAGCGCCGGCGTCGTGCAGTTCCTGCTCGGAGAAGAACACATCGAAATCGACGCCGAAATCGGCGAGCGTCGCTCGGATGTCCTTCATCTGGGCTTCGTAGGCCGCGGAGCGGATGACCGGAATGGCCGCCACTTCGGTCAGTTCGCGGATGTCCGGGTGCGCAGTCAGCACCTCATGGCCCAGGTCCGCGATGTACTGGCCGGGGTAGCCGCCGTCCGGGACGGGAAGGCCGTGGAGCCGGTTATAGACCGACTGCGCGAAAACGTTCATCTGCGTGCCGGCGTCGTTGATGTAGTACTCGGCGGTGACTTCAGCGCCGGAAGCACGCAGCACCCGGGCGATGGCGTCGCCCAGGGCTGCCCAGCGGGTGTGCCCGATGTGCAGCGGTCCGGTGGGGTTGGCTGAGACGAACTCCATGTTCACGGTGTGTCCGGCGAGCGCCGCGTTCGTGCCGTACTGCGCGCCCGCTTCGACGATGGCCTTGGCGAGGGCGCCGGCAGCACCGGCATCCACGGTGATGTTAAGGAACCCGGGGCCGGCGATATCCACCGCGGACACGCCGTCGATCGACTTCAGCCGGGTGCTCAGCACCGTGGCAAATTCACGGGGATTGGTACCGGCCTGCTTGGCCAACTGGAGGGCGATGTTGGTAGCCCAGTCGCCGTGCTCCCGGTTCTTCGGTCGCTCCACGCGCACATCATCAGGGACGGCTGATGCGGAAAGGGCAATTTCGCCAGCGGCGACAGCGTCTTTCAGGCAGGTGGATATGGCGAGGGAGAGTTCTTCGGGAGTCACTCCTCTAGCCTACCGGCGGCTGGGACGTGGACGAATTTGAGCGTCGGCCGTCACTGCGCGCACACGGCGTAATCACAGAGTGAACCATTACGCTGAATCCGACGTTGAGTACACCGTAAGCACCCAGCCCACGAAACGAGACCCTTTATGAGACCGTCAGTCCGCAAGAGTGTTTTCGCCGGTATCGCCGGCCTTTCCCTCGCCGGGACGGTGGCTGGCTGCGCGCCGTCCGCCCAGAGCACCCCGGCCACCGGCACTAACTCACCCGAAACCCCGTCCACCACCTCACCTTCAGGCACGGCGTCATCGCTGGCCAGCAGCGGTTCCGTCTACCAGGACGGCACGTACAGCGCCGACGGGACCTACGTCTCCCCCAACGGCACGGAAACTGTCGGGGTGGAATTGACGCTGGCTTCAGGGACCGTCACTGCTGTGAACATCACCCAGCATCCGTCCAATCCGAACACCAAAAAGTTCCAGGGCGAGTTCGCCGGCGGCATCGCGGCGCAGATCGTGGGCAAGAGTGTGGACGAGCTGAACGTGTCCAAGGTGGCCGGATCGTCGCTGACCAGCGGCGGCTTCAACAAGGCGCTTGAGACGATCAAAGCGGAGGCCAAGTAGGCCGTGCCGCACGGGGAGTGGGCAGACTTCACATTCGACGGCATCGGTACCCGTTGGGAAATCTCCACGCCCCGGCCGCTTGACGGCATGTTGCATTCGCGCCTGCTTGCCGCGGTGGAGAAGTACGACGCCGAGTGGTCCCGGTTCAGGCCGGACTCGACGGTAAGTGCCATGGCCCGGCAGCCCGGGCGCTACATGTTGCCTGGCGAGGCGGCGCCGCTCGGGCGCCTGTACCGGTCGCTTTACGACATCACTGGGGGTGCCATGACTCCATTGATCGGCAGCAGCCTGGAGCAGCTGGGGTACGACACAACCTACTCCCTGTCCCCGACGGGCGCTGCGGTGCCGGCACCGCGCTGGGACGATGCCCTGGACTGGGACGGCACTGTGCTCACCACCACGGCGCCGGTTGTCCTTGACATCGGCGCAGCCGGAAAAGGCCAGCTGGTGGACCTCCTGGCGGCCGAGCTGCGTTCCAGCGGCATGGCTTCCTTCATCATTGATGCCAGCGGCGACATCCTGCACCGCGGCCCGGACCCCCTGCAGGTGGCGCTGGAACATCCCTACGATCCGGCCAAGGCAATCGGGACCGTTTCATTGGCCGGCGGAGCATTATGCGCGTCAGCCTCAAACCGCCGGGCGTGGGGCGACGGCCTGCACCACGTGCTCGACGGCACCACCGGACGCCCCGTCAGCACCGCCGTCGCGACGTGGACGATGGCCTCGAGCACCATGGTTGCTGATGCGCTGGCCACGGCGTTGTTCTTTGCCCCGGGCGCCGAGCTGGAGCGGTCCTTCGACTTCTCCTGGCTGACCGTATTTTCTGATGGAAGCGCTGCCCATTCATCCGGCTTTGAAGGGACACTGTTCACATGAGCCCTGTTGATGCCCCCAAAGCAGGCGCCGCCGTTTCACCCGCGGGCCGGCTGGATACCTTGCTGGGCCGCCACACCATGTACCGGCTCATTCTGCTGGTGCTGGCGGCGCTCGCCGCTTACAGTCTCCTGCTTAATGCCCTCGGCTGGCTGACGTTCGGTATCCCCCAGATGCTGGTGCACCTGGTGCTGTGCCTGGGCTTGACCTACCTGTCCAACCGCGGTCTCGCGGCGCTGTTTCACGTGCGTCCGCATTCTGAGTCTTCGCTGATTACGGGCCTGCTCCTGTATTTCCTGTTCTGGCCCACCTTTGCGCCGATGGATATGGCGGGCGTGGCCCTGGCCTGCGTGCTGGCGTCCGCCTCCAAGTACGCCCTGGCCTGGCGCGGCCGGCACATCTTCAACCCCGCGGCCGCCGGTGCGTTTGTGACCGGCCTGACGGGGCTGAACATCGCCACATGGTGGGCGGCAACACCGGCCATGTTGTGGCTGCTGGTACCTGGCATCCTGCTGGTGCTGTACCGGACGCGGAAGTTCCTCATGGCGGCGGTGTTCCTGGTGGTTGCCTTGGCCGTCATCACGGCGGAACTGTTGCAGGCCGGTCTTTCCTTCGGTGGTGCGCTCTGGCAGGCCCTGGCGCAGCGGCCTTTGCTCTTCTTTGTCGGTTTTATGCTGACCGAGCCGCTGACGCTGCCGCCCCGCCGCTGGCAGCAGCTCGCGCTGGCCGCCATTGTGGGCGTGGTGTTTGCTGTCCCATACAACTTCGGCTTCATTGCCAACTCGCCTGAGCTGGCGCTGCTCCTGGGAAATCTGCTGGCATTCCTGGTGGGACAGCGCGGAGCACTGCGGCTTCGGTTTGCCGGGTCACGGGCTTTGACGCCCAGCACCACGGAGTTCGTCTTCGAGCCGTCCCGGCCGGTCCGGTTCCTCCCGGGGCAGTACATGGAACTGGACCTGCCGCATGCCAAGTCGGATGGTAAAGGCCGACGCCGGGTGTTCAGCCTGACCAGTTCCCCGGACTCGGGCACTGTGAAATTTGGCATTCGGACGGCGGAGCCTGTTTCCGCTGCCAAGAGGGTTCTGCTGGAGCTGAAGCCGGGTGATGAAGTGGCGGCTACGTCGGTGGGAGGCGACTTCGTCCTGCCGCGGGACCCTAAGGAACCTGTCCTCCTCATCGCGGCCGGCATCGGAGTTACCCCGTTCCTTGCCCACCTCGCTGCGGGTGCTGCCAGGGAACGGGACGTGGTGCTCCTGCTCCTGGCCCGTAATGCCGAAGAAATCGCCTACGTGAGCGAACTGGAGTCCTCAGGCGCGCGCATTCTGGCCCGGATGGCAGACGGCTCGGCTCCCCCGCCGTTCATCACCGATGCCGGCGCTGCGGCTGGTCCGCTGGACGGGGCGTCGCTCCGGGCTCTGGTACCTGACATCGCCGATCGCGCGGTGTACGTCTCCGGATCGCCTGCAAGTGTCGCTTCGCTGCGGCGCGCCGCCAAAAATGCCGGTGCGCGGCGTGTGCACGTGGACTCGTTTGCGGGCTACTGAGTGGGCGTTTTCCATTGCGGGCCACCTTCCTGCTAAGCTCTAGGACGTCCCGCTGGAAACGGCAGGATCCCTGGATTGCCCTCGTAGCTCAGGGGATAGAGCGTCTGCCTCCGGAGCAGAAGGTCGTAGGTTCGAATCCTATCGAGGGCACAAAAGAAACCCCCACTGCATGTTCTCGCGGTGGGGGTTTCGTTTTGCCTTTTTCCTTGGGGGAACGCTGTTCTACGGGACTGGAATCGCTCCTGGACAGCCCTGGCCCTGGGGATTCTGGTTGCAGTCGTCCGCATAATTGCGCGTGATGGAGCGCCACACGCTGATGGTCTGCGGCGGGGCACTGAACTGCCCCTGGCCCGGGATGGGCAAAGGCGGCCCGCTGTTGACGGAATAGGTACCTTGGAAAGACGTTGTCAGCACCACTTGGAAGTCTCCCGTAGCCGTGTACACGTGACTCGTCCTGGTCTTCTCGCCCCAACGGTCCTGCGGCAAGGGTCCTCCCATGGACGCCTGAGGCCCTAGCACCGTTCCGTCGCCGTAATTCCAGGCGTACTGCACCGGCGTGGCCACTACGTGCACTTTCTGGCCGAACATTGTGACGTCGAACTGCTGCTCAGCGGCGTCCGCGTAGAAGTTGGTCTCAGCGCCGCGAAGCGTGTGTGGGCTCGGTTGGGCTACGACCGTGCCTGCATTGACCGGCAGGCTTTCGAACTGCCGCTGGATGTCCGCGGCGATCCGGGGCAGCAGGTCTTCGGGCTTGGCATCGTAAAGACATGTCGGACCGGAATGGATAACCCATACGGCGCCCGGGACGCCTCTCGGCTTAGATAGCCAAATTACCGGGATACCTTCCTCATTGCCGGCCGGACCGCTAGTGCACTCAATTTGATCTCCCAGGCAGGCTGAATCGAAATCGCCGCCGCCAAGGTGGCATTGAAGTTCGTACTTGTAGTCGTTGGGGTCTGTTGGAACATGGCCGGGCGGAATTCGAATAATCTCGCCAGAATCTGCGTCCGCTGTCCACTCATCGGCGTTGACAGCCAAACCTGCGTCAACAAAACCGATGGCGATGGGCGGCTTGGGCGGCGGTTGTGGTTTGGGCTGGTCATCAGCGTAGGCAAGACCGGGGAAGCAAAGCAGTCCCACAAAAAACAAAGCAAGAAGACCAAAGCTCCGGCAAGTCGCTCGCATTGCTATCGGATCAGCCCTAGGTCGGCTAAGACCCACCCTGACTCACCGAACGTTGCCGTTGCCTGGCTTCCGGCGTTCGTGTCCTTGGTTGGCTCCTGATACAGGCTTCCATCGGGGTTGTGGATCGCAACGGACTTCTGCACTACTTGCACCGTCGCCTGCGCGGCCTCTCCTGGCAACATCTTCGCGGTGACAACCGGGGTTTGGATCTGTCCGCCAACTATCCATTTGTCATCACTCCATGCTGCGGAGATGTTGTCGCTCAGCCCTCCACAAAAAGTACAGCTCGGGTCCGATATGGCTTCCATGGGCTTCGGGTCGCCTGTCTCGTATGCATAGCCCAGAAGTTGGAACCAGTGCGCCACGAATGCTTCCAGCCCCTCTTTCGTCTCTGTCTTCGCCACTTCGGGCATCACAGGAACCGGGACATTTTGGGCACGGCCTGTCGCGTCTGCGGGTTTGTAGGTTGCGGTTGGCGTTGGGGTTGGGGTCGGCGAGATGGACTCAGCGGCGGAGGGTGTTCCCGTGGCAGCTGGGTTAGGATCCGCACCGGAATTGCAGCCCGAAAGCGCGACGGTTGCTGCGACGACAAGGGCAACACTGCCCGCTCGGATGCGCCAGGACGAAGTGAGTTGGTGCGATGTCATGGGCAGCTAATCCCCCGATAGTTTTTCAAGACGCCTGGCTCCGGACAATGACTCAAGGGTAGCCCAAGCGACAATTGGGTGATCAAAGTTATCCACAGCTACCCGCCCACGGTTCTACCACCCCGAAATGCTTAGAGAAAGTCACATGCCGACCACCCATACCTCGGAAAGATTTGGGCAGCGAAAAGTAAGGACGTGAAGCGGACTACGGCGAAGTCCGGCTGTTTGTCTCCAGCCAGAACCAATCGACCATGCTTGACCCCGCGTTGTTAAAGGTGTCCTTAAGCCGGCCGAGCAACGCATACTCCGCACTCAAACACTCCACCGCTAGCGGGCTGGGTAGTTGTGGTGGTTCCCAGTCGGGTTGTTCGCTGGCGTAGTGTCTGCCGGTGGGTGAGATCCAGCCCGGTGGGTGGTTTTTGCTGGCTTGTTCTGGTGTCCAGCCTGTGGTGTGCCTGAGCTTGTGATGCTTCGGGCACGGCTGGGCGAGGTTGCTGATCCCGGTGGTTCCGCCGCGCGCCCAGGCGAGGAGGTGGTCCGCTTCGTTGTCCAGGGAGGCGTTGCTGCAACCGGGAAACGGGCACTTGCCGTCCCGGAGTCTGAGCCATTGGCGTTGGGCTTTGGTGACCGGGTAGCTGGTCCGGCCGATCTCCAGCGGTGCACCGTCCCGGGGGTCGATCAGGACCCGGTGGAAGGAGGTGGCGCCGTCGGCGATGAGCCTGCGTGCCATGGTGATCGGGATCGGACCGTACCCGTCCAGCATTGCCGGTTCATCGGTGGCGCCGAGGAGGGACATGACGGGCACGGTGACCAGGACCTGCGCCCGCGGTACCGGGACCCGCCCCAGGGCACTTCCGCCCTTGCCCCCACTAATGGTTCCGCCCCCACCCGGGTTGGCCGGCAATCTCACCTGTGCCTTCGAGGAGCAGGGCGGCGGTGGTGTCGGCGCGCATCTGGGTCAGGGTGCGGTCCTCGTCCGGGCCGTGCAGAGCCCGGGCCGCGGCCGTGGTGCGGTTCCAGATCCCGGCGGCCTGGTCCGCGGGCAGGTACGCCGAGAGCCAGGCCATGCCGTCCCGGTCCGGGCGGTATTCGAGCCGACGGTCCGCCACGGACCGGGTGTGGCGTTTGTCGATGCTGACCGGGTGGTGCCGTTCCCGCCATGTCCGGGCCTTATGCCGGAACCGGGACGCGACCAGTTCCCCGACCGGGCCGCGGGCCGGGTTGGGTGCGTCAGGGTCCAGGAAGTGCCCCTCCAACGCCCCCGCGGCCGCAGGGTCAAGGTTGCTGGTCTCATCCACCATCACCCGGGCATGCTGCCACGAAATCACCCCGGCCATCAGCGCGGACAGGGTCAACGGCAGCGCCGTCGTCAGAGTGTGGGACTCGGCCAGCAGGGCCCCGGCGGTCCGTTCACCGACCGTCAGGGCACACGCGACCTCCGCCACGACCGCCATCTCGTGGGCCCGGTCAGACATATCAGTAGCCGCCAGAGCCTGGGCCGTGCCTGCGTAGCCCGCCGCTGCGTGGACGGTGACGGCGGCGATCTGCGCATTGATCCGAGTAGTCAGGGCCAGCGTGTCCAGCCAGCCATCAGCCTCCCGGCGCAACGGATCCCCATCAGCACTTAGGCCAGTCAATTCCCCAGAGTCAGTGCCGCCCTTAACAGCAGCCAGGAGCTCAGCCGCTGAGGCACAAGCCGCCTCCGCCGCCTTAATTGCCGCTGCTCTTCCCATGCCTCTACCTTCTCAGGGGCCACCGACATTTAAGGGGACGGGATTCTCAAGCTGAGTCCACCCGGCCGCAACCCGACACTGCAGGCAAGAGGCGAGCACCCTGTTGGCGACGAATGGCACCATCCGGTGGAATAGGAGGCGGCCCAACTGTGGCAACGCGCCGCCGTCGTACAGTCCCATTCCAGCTGCGTCGACGAGTCCCCTTCCATGGCGTCGAACGCCTGTGAAGCCAACGCCAGCGGGCGGGAGATCGACCCACCGCGGGGGCCTGCCCTGGATTGTCGGTGGCCCCTCATAGGCTGTTGATACCAACTTCAGGGGGTAGGCCATGCACACTTCAGCCACATTTTGTTCCATCATTCCGCCGTACCTGCTGCGGCGTTTGGCCCGACAGGACGCACCGCAGTTCTCTGCCGCCGCCCGCGCGGCAAAGGAAGCGCTGAGCCATGTGAGGTCGGTCCTGTCCGCCAGGACCCAGCCCGCGCCGGCGGTTCCGCAGGGACTGCGCGACGCGAAACCCGGCCCGCCTAACCGAAGCGTTTTCGACGCCGCCGGATCAGAGATTCTGCCCGGCAAACTCGTGCGGAAGGAAGGCGACCCGGCTACCGGCGACGTCTCCGCAGACGAAGCCTATGACGGTCTCGGCCACACCCACCGTCTGTACGCCGACGTCTTCGGCCGGAATTCCATCGACGGCGGGGGTCTCCCGCTCGATGCCACGGTGCATTTCGGCAAGCTTTACGACAACGCCTTCTGGGACGGCCGGCAGATGGTGTTCGGGGACGGCGATGGCGAAATTTTCCAGCGCTTCACCCTTTCTCTCAGCGTCATCGGCCACGAGTTGGCCCACGGTGTCACCCAGTATTCCGCGGGCCTCGCGTACCGGAACCAGGCAGGGGCAATCAACGAATCGATGTCGGACGTGTTCGGGGCGCTCGTAGAGCAGTACGTGAAGAACCAGACCACTGCCGAGGCAAGCTGGCTCGTCGGCGAGGGACTCTTCACGCCTCAGGTGGAAGGCAAGGCCCTCCGTTCGCTCAAGGCGCCCGGCACCGCTTACGACGACGACGTGCTGGGCAAGGATCCCCAGCCCGACTCGATGGACTCGTACGTGCGGACCAGCGCGGACAACGGCGGTGTCCATATTAACTCCGGCATCCCCAACCGGGCTTTCTACCTCACTGCTGAATCGCTGGGCGGCAACGCGTGGGAGGCTCCCGGGCGGATTTGGTACGACACCCTCACGGGTGGATCGCTCCCTGCGACCGCCACCTTCCGGGTGTTCGCCAAAGCGACGACGGAGTCCGCCGTCGATCTCTATGGTTCAGGTTCCGCCGAGCATGACGCAGTCCGGAAGGCGTGGGAAACTGTGAAGGTAAAGCTCTAACCAGCGCTTGGCCGTCCGCCCAGCGGCGGCCAAGCTGCAGGAAGACCAGGAACCAGGCCATGAAAATCAGTGTGGAGCGCACCGGCGGCCTCGCCGCGCTGACACGGGTGTGGACAGTGAACGCCGTGACGGAGAGCGCAAAAAGCCAGTGGCAGCCGATCGTCGAAGCTTGCCCCTGGGATGCCGTGCCCAGGACAATCCGGGCGGCGTCGGCTGAAACCGCCTCCCCACAGCCGGACCGGTTCATCTATTCCATCAGGGCAGGACAGCGCCGCGCCGCCCTGCCGGAGCAGGCCGTCACCGGCCCCTGGCGGGTCCTGGTGGACAGCGCGCGCCAGGCTGCCGAAGACTCCCCGCACGGAGCCGGGCAAACACGCCTCTAAAAAGCCAAACCCTGCTGCCATGCACTGGCCCGTAAGAGCCAGAGCGCAGACGGTCCGTCAGTGGTCAGCCCACAGCGGTGAGCTGACCGCGGAACGCACGGCGGTAGGACTGCGGACTGGTGTCCAGGACCTTGGCGAAGTGGTGGCGCAGCAAGACGGGATGCCCGAAGCCGGATTCCCGGGCAACCTCATCGATGTTGAGGTCGGTGGATTCCAACAGCTCCTGCGCCCTGAGCACTCGCTGGGAGTTCAGCCAAGCCGCTGGCGTCGCCCCGGTTTCGGACCGGAAGCGGCGGGCAAAGGTCCGGTCTGACATGTGCACCCTGGAGGCCAGATCACTAACGGTGTGTTCGCGGTCAAGGTTCTGCACCATCCATCGCAGCAATGCCTCCATGGGAGCCGATCCGCAGGTGGGCATTGGCCGGTCGATGAACTGCGCCTGGCCACCGTCGCGGTGTGGCGGAACCACCATGTCACGGGCTATGGCGGCGGCAACGTGCGCCCCCAACTCGATCCTCACCAGGTGGAGGCAGGCATCAATCCCGGCAGCGGTCCCGGCACTCGTGATCAGGTTGCCGTCCTGGACGTACAGCACGTTTTCGTCCATCAGTACTTCCTGGTACCGGCTGGCAAGCTCCTGGGAGTAGCGCCAGTGCGTGGTGCATCGCCTGCCGTTCAGAATGCCGGCGCGGGCCAGTGCGAAAGCTCCGGAGCAGATGGACATCACCCATGCTCCGCGGGCGTCAGCGGCGCGCAGTGCGTCCATCACGGATTCGGGAACGTCCTGGTCATGCCCGTAGGGTGCCATGATCACGAGGTCGGCATCGTGGGTGGCTTCAAGGCCCAGGCTGACGTGCATGGAGAGGCCGGATTTCATCGGCACATCCCCGGGCTCAGCGGTGCAGACACGGAAGTGGAAGGCTGGGACACCGCTGCCGCGGTCTGATCTGTCGAGGCCGAACACCTCGCAGGCGGTGCCGAACTCGAAGACCGCAAAGTTGGGAACAACAATCACAGCTACTGTCTTAAGCATGCTTCCATTATGGCAGAAATTTACTCTTTTTGGGCATTTCTGCCACTGTTTTGGAGGGCGCCGGCGGAGCACGATTGAGTCATGGAAATCTTCGGAATCATCCTCGTTGTACTGCTCCTCCTGGTCCTGGCAGCCACCGTTTCAGCGCTCCTGCGCGACGGCCTCGGACACAATCCACCTGTCGCCTCCCACCAGGCCTGGTCCGCCCTGGACCTGCCCAGCACCAGCCACACGCTCCGGGTCTTCTGAACCGTAGCCAGCCCAAAACCCACCTTCATCTCTCCAGCAGCAAAGGACCCGGCTCACAAGAGCCGGGTCCTTTGCTCGTGCTTCTGAACCACTGGACTGCAAGGTAAACGACTGGCCGGACGGCGCTCCGGTCAACCGGAGAAGCATGGCGAGGGCGGGAAACAAGCGCCACCCCAGTAGACTGGCAGCAGCCATGACATTTCATATCTCCTATCCTGCTGAGCTGCCCGTTTCCGAGCGCCGCGAGGACCTGATGGCTGCCATCGCCGCCAACCAGGTGACCATCATCGCCGGCGAAACGGGCTCCGGCAAGACCACCCAGATCCCCAAGATGTGCCTCGAGCTTGGCCTCGGCGATAACGGCCTGATCGGGCACACCCAGCCACGCCGCCTCGCGGCCCGCACGGTGGCCGAACGCATTGCCGAGGAGATGGGCGTGGAGATCGGCCAGGAAGTCGGCTTCCAGGTGCGGTTCACCGGCGAGGTCAGCCGCGCCACCAAGGTCAAGCTGATGACGGACGGCATCCTGCTGGCAGAGATCCAGCGGGACAAACTGCTCCGCAAGTACAACGCGATCATCATCGATGAGGCCCACGAACGAAGCCTCAACATCGACTTCATCCTGGGCTACCTCAAACGCATCCTGCCGCAGCGGCCGGACCTGAAGATCATCATCACCTCGGCCACCATCGATCCGCAGCGTTTCGCCAAGCACTTCGGCACGGACGAGGACCCCTCCCCCATCATTGAGGTCTCGGGCCGGACCTTCCCGGTGGAAATCCGGTACCGGCCGCTGTCGCAGCCAGCCGGCGGGGCAGCGGGCGACGACGACGCAGCCTCCGACGACGAACTCGAGGAGGACCGCGATCCCCTGGACGCCGTGTGCGACGCCGTCGACGAACTCGCCGCTGAGGCGCCGGGCGACATCCTCATCTTCTTCTCCGGCGAGCGCGAGATCCGCGACGCCGCTGAGGCGCTCAACGCGAGGATCCAGTCCAACCGCCGGCTCGCAGGCACCGAAGTCCTGCCGCTCTTTGCCAGGCTCAGCCTGCAGGAACAGCACAAGGTCTTCCACCCGGGCAACAAACGCCGGATCGTGCTGGCCACCAACGTGGCTGAGACGTCACTGACCGTCCCCGGCATCAAGTACGTCATCGACACCGGCACGGCCCGCATCTCGCGCTACTCGCACCGCACCAAGGTACAGCGCCTTCCGATCGAGCGCGTTTCGCAGGCCTCCGCGAACCAGCGCTCGGGCCGCTGCGGCCGCGTGTCGGACGGCATCGCCATCCGGCTGTATTCGGAAGAGGACTTCGAGTCCCGTCCCCCGTTCACCGACCCCGAGATCCTGCGCACCAACCTGGCTGCCGTCATCCTGCAGATGACGGCCATGGGGGTGGCCCGCGGCCCGAAGGACGTGGAGAACTTCCCGTTCGTTGAACCGCCGGACTCGCGGGCAATCAACGACGGCGTGACGCTCCTTCGGGAGCTCGGCGCCTTGAATGCCACCCGGCCCGGTGACGCAAAGAGCGGCGGGCTGACCGCCGTCGGGCAAAAGCTTGCGCAGCTGCCGGTCGATCCCCGGCTCGGCCGGATGATTGTGGAAGCCGGCAAACGCGGCTGTGTCCGCGAAGTCATGATCCTGGCCGCAGCACTGACCATCCAGGACCCCCGCGAGCGCCCCACCGACAAGCAGCAGCTCGCTGCCGAGAAGCACGCGCGGTTCCGGGACGAAAATTCCGACTTCACCGGCTTCCTTAACCTCTGGAACTACATCCAGGAGAAGCAGCAGGAGCTCTCCTCCACCCAGTTCCGCAGGCTCTGCCGGACCGAGTTCATCAACTACCTCCGGGTACGCGAATGGCAGGACCTCTTTGCCCAGCTCCGGCAGCTCGCCCGGCCGCTCGGCATCAGCCTGGACAACAAACGCCTCGCCGACCCGGTGGGCAATCACGAGGGAATCCACATCAGCCTGCTGTCAGGGCTGCTGAGCCACATCGGCATCCTCGACGAACGCAAGCGTGAGTACGCGGGCGCGCGCGGCAGCCGCTTCGCGATCTTCCCCGGCTCGGCGCTGTTCAAGAAGTCCCCAACGTTTGTGATGGCAGCGGAGCTCGTGGAGACCAGCCGCCTCTGGGCGAGGGTCGCCGCAAAGTTCGATCCGGTCTGGGCTGAGCAGGTGGCGCCGGACCTCGTCAAGCGCAGCTACAGCGAACCGCACTGGTCCACCAAAATGGGCGCCGTGATGGCGTACGAAAAAGTCACCCTCTACGGCGTGCCCATCATTCCCCAGCGCCGGATCAACTACAGCCGCGTGGATCCGGTCCTGGCCCGCGAGCTGTTCATCCGGCACGCCCTGGTGGAAGGCGACTGGAAGACCCACCACAAGTTCTTCCACCGGAACCGCGCCCTCCTCCTGGAGGTGGAGGAACTCGAAGCCCGCATGCGCCGGCGCGGCCTGCTGGTGGACGACGAAACCCTCTTTGAGTTCTACGATGCCAGGCTCGGCCCCGAGGTGGTGTCCGAACGCCACTTCGACAAGTGGTGGAAAGAGGCCCGGCAGAAAAATCCCGACCTCCTTGACTACGACAAGTCACTCCTGCTCAGTGACGGCGCCGATGACCTGGACGAGTCCGCCTACCCGAAAACCTGGCTGCATAAGGGCTTCGAGCTGCCGCTGACCTACGAGTTCCACCCGGTGGCGCCCGGCTCACCGCCCAATCCGTCCGACGGCGTCACTGCCGAAGTGCCAGTGCTCTTCCTGAACCAGCTCGATGATGCCCCTTTCCGCTGGCTGATTCCGGGTCAGCGTGTGGAACTGGTGGCCGCCCTGATCAAGTCGCTGCCGAAGCAGATCCGCAAGAATTTTGTTCCCGCCCCGGACGTCGCCCGCCAGGCTGTGGCTGCCCTGGAGGCGGACTTCGATCCCGCCAACGATGATCTGGAAGCCTCATTGGAGCTCGCCCTCCGCCGGATCCGCGGTCAGGTCATCCCGCCCGGATCCTGGAACTGGGATGCCGTCCCTTCCCATCTGCGGGTGAGCTTCAGGGTGGTGGACAGCAAGGGGAAAGTACTGGATGAGGGCAAGGACCTCGCCGCCCTTCAGGAGCGCCTCGCCCCGGCCACACGCCGTGCCATTGCGGAGTCCCTGGGCGCGACTCCCGGAACCACCGGGCCGAAGTCACGGGGGAAGTCCGGCGGCGCTGAGCCCGCGGGAACCGACGCAGGAACCGGACAAGGAAACGGGATGTCACCCGGCTCGGCCCCCGGCTTCCGCGAGCAGAGCGGCCTGACCGAGTGGACCTTTGGCGCCGTACAGCGGCAGGTCAGCAACACCATCAAGGGTCACACAGTGACGGGATACCCTGCACTGGTGGATGAAGGAACGTCCGTTGCGCTGCGCGTCTTCCAGACACCCTCCGAACAGCGGGAATCCATGCGCGGCGGCGTGATCAGGCTGTTGGCGCTCAGGGTCCCGGCCCCGGACCGGTACGTCCTGGAACACCTGAACAACACCGAGAAGCTCACGTTCAGCCAGAACCCGCACGGTTCTGTATCCGCCCTGATCGCGGACTGCGCCTTGGCCGCTATCGACAAGCTGACCCCGGCTGAAGTCCCGTGGGACAGGCCGTCCTTTGATGTCCTCTATGAGCGGGTGCGCGCTGAGCTGATCGACACAGTCTTCAGCGTCACTGCCGTGGTGGAGCGCATCCTTGCCAGCACGCGGCGCATTGAGAAACTGCTGAAGGCGACCACGAGCCTGGCCCTGATCAGCGCCCTGAATGATGTGAAGAGCCAGCTGGAACAGCTGGTGTTTCCGGGCTTCGTCGCGAAAACCGGCTATGCGCAGCTGAGTCAGCTCCCCCGCTACCTTGCTGCGATTGAGAAACGCCTGGAAAAGCTTCCCGGCAACGTCCAGCGGGATGCCCTTAGCATGGCTGCCGTACAACGCCTGGAGGACGACTACGACGACGCCGTCTCAGCACTGCTCCCGGGCCGGCGGGTCGGTGCCGAGCTGACCCAGGTCCGCTGGATGGTCGAGGAGCTCCGGGTGAGCCTCTTCGCCGTCGAGCTTGGAACCGCCTACTCGGTGTCAGAAAAGCGGATCCGCGCGGTGCTCAACAAGGCGCTCGCGCCGGCTTAGGCGGGTGCCAGGCGTACGTGCAGGTGCAAGGTTCAGCTTTCGGGCACAAACTCCCCGTAGCCGGCGGCCCGGAGCCCCTCGCGGAGCTTCTCTGCGTTGGCATCCAGCACGGCGGGGTCGGGGTTCTGGTCCGCGGAGGCGAAGTTGAAGTCCGCCATGCTCCTGGACGGCCACACGTGGACATGCATGTGGTTGATTTCGTAGCCGGCCACAATCAGTCCTGCCCGCTCGGCAGGGAAGATGTCCAGCTGGACGGCACCGATCCGGCGGGCCACCTCCATGACCTTCGCCAACGTTTCCGGGGAAGCATCGGTCCAGCGGTCAACCTCCTCGGTGGGCACCACCAGGGTGTGTCCATGTGCCAGCGGGCCGGTTGTCAGGAAGGCTGCAACGTCAGGCTCACGCCAGACGAACCGTCCGGGGATCTCGCCGTTGATGATCTTGGTGAACAGGGTGCTCATGCGTTTGCCTCCGTGGCCGGGGACTGCAGCGTGCCGGTGTCCAGCACAAAGCGGTATTTGACGTCGCCGGCCACCATCCGGTCGTAGGCGTCGTTCACTTGGTCTGCCCGCACCAGTTCGATGTCGGCAACCACATCATGTTCGGCGCAGAAGTCGAGCATTTCCTGCGTCTCGGCGATTCCGCCGATCAGCGATCCGGCGTAGGCGATCCGGCGGCGGATCAGGGCCCTGGGGTCCACCGGCGGCATGGCCTCCGACGGGAGTCCCAGCTGGAAGAGCGCACCGTCCACACGGAGGGTCCGGAAAAAAGGGTTGAGATCGTGCGGTGCGGCCACGGTATCGATGATGAGGTCAATGGTGCGGTTGGCTGCGGCCATTGCGGACTCGTCACGGGACAGGATCACTTCGTCGGCGCCAAGTTCCAGTGCGGCCGGCACCTTGGCCTCGGATGTGGTGAAGACCAGCACGCGCGCGCCCATGGCCTTGGCGAGCTTGACGGCCATGTGGCCGAGGCCGCCAAGCCCCACAACACCCACCACGTCGCCTTCCTCCACATCGAAGTGCCGGAGCGGGGAGAACGTGGTGATGCCGGCGCAGAGCAAGGGGGCGACGGCGGCCGGATCAAGATTTGCGGGCACGCGGAGCACATAGCGGCGATCGACCACCACGGAGGATGAATACCCTCCCTGCGTGATGGCATCACCGTTGCGGGGATCCTTGGCCCCGTATGTCCCCGTAATGCCGATTTCGCAGTACTGTTCCAGACCGTCCAGGCAGCTCTCGCATTCCCGGCAGGAATCCACCATGCAGCCCACGCCCACGCGGTCGCCCGGGGAGAAGTCGTCCACAGCCGAGCCAACACGGCTGACGGTTCCTACAATTTCGTGGCCTGGCACCAGCGGATAATTCTGGGTGCCCCATTCGCCACGGGTTGCGTGTACGTCCGAGTGGCACAGTCCGCAGAATTCAATGGCGATCTCGACGTCGTCCTCTTTGGGGGTCCGCCGTGCCAGTGTCAGCGGCACGAGCCCGCTCGTACCGGAGGTGGCTCCAAGGGCAGCGGCGAGAGCGCCCGTGCCACCGTCAGCAGTTGGAACACCGGCGGGCACTACGGGTCGGGCAAGGGGCGGCGGTACCGGACGTCCTGGAGTCATAGTGCGACGCTACCCCCGGTGGCCGCGGCTTCGCCAATCGGCCCGACGCCCGTGGCCACGGGCCGTTCGGGATTGTTTGACCATTCCGAGAAGGATCCCGGATACAGGGCCGCCCGGTAACCTGCGATTTCAAGGGCGGCGACCTCGTGTGCGGCTGTGACGCCCGAGCCGCAGTACACGGCAACCGAAACGTCCGCGGTGATTCCCAGACCCTCGAACCTGCGCCGCAGCGCTTCTGCCGGCAGAAAGCGTCCGGTCCGGTCCGCATTCCCGGTTGTCGGCGCGCTCACGGCACCTGGAATGTGGCCGGCCCTCGGATCAACCGGTTCGAATTCGCCACGGTACCTTTCGCCGGCCCGGGCATCGAGGAGGATGCCGGTTGCCGCCCAGCCCGCTGCTCCGTCTGCGTCGATGCTGGGCATCAGCCCGCCCCCAGCGGAAGCATCAAAAGTAACGGTGCCGACGGCGGCCTCCACGGGCCCGGTCTCCACGTCCAGCCCGGCGGCCCGCCAGGCCGCCAGGCCGCCGTCGAGCAGGTGGACATCGTGAAGCCCCGCGTTGCGGAGCATCCACCAGAGCCGGGCGGCAGCCATGTTGCCGCTGTCGTCATAGGCAACCACAGCATCGCCGTCATTGATGCCCCAGCCTCTGGCAGTTTCCTGGAAGACCGGTAAGGATGGCAGCGGGTGCCTGCCGTGTGACGGGGCGGCCGGTGTTGCAAGCTCGGTGGCCAGGTCCACGAACACTGCCCCCGGGAGGTGCCCCGCCAGATAGTGCTCCCGGCCGTGGGGGTCGCCCAGGACCCAGCGGACATCGAGCAGAACAATACGTTGGCCGGCAGCCAGGCGGGCCTGGAGGGCAGGGACATCAATCAACGGACTCGTCATGCTTCTAGACTTCCACCGATTCCCGCGGTGCAAGGTGGGTGTACTCGGTGCCGTATTTTTTTCCCAGCCGGGCTACATGGGACTCCGCGATCTTGACGCCCATCCCGTTCAGCAGGCCGTCGTGGATCTGGAACGCCTGCGGGGCGCGGACGGCGATCACGAAGTCCACCACCTCGCTGACCTTGCTCCAGGGTGCGTGGAGCGGAACCAGGAGGTTCTTGACGCTGAGCCCGTCCGGGACGATGAAGGAATCCCCCGGATGGTAGACATTTTCGTCCACCAGATATCCGATGTTGGCCACCACGGGGACCTGCGGGTGGATGAGCGCATGCTGGCCGCCGAAGCTGCGGATGCTGAAACCGGCTGCTTCAAACGTGGATCCCGATTCAACCGTGTGGATCCGCGAGGACTGTTGAGGCGCCTCATCCTGCAGGTGTTTGGCCACCCCCGCCGGAGCGAACACTGCCAGGTCCGCGGAGCCGCGGAGGGCATTAACCACCGCCGGCACATCCACGTGATCGCCGTGTTCGTGCGTGACCAGGATGGCGTGCGCGCCGTCCAGCGCCTCTTTTGTTTCCGAGAAGGTCCCCGGATCCAGCACGATCACCTGGCCATCCTTTTCGAGCCGGACACAGGAGTGGGTGTATTTCGTCAGCTTCATAGCGCCAGCCTAGGTTCCGGTTCCGGGCCTGTCCAAGGAAAAACCGGACTGTCCGGGGAAAACCGGCCGGGCGGCCCCGGCTGGTAATCTTGATGATTGCCACCGTCCCTCAGGGAAGCGAGTACCTCCATGCCGTCCGGCACCAAAGCAGACGCGTCGCCGTCGAACGCTGCCTCCGCCGGCAGCGCTGCAGGCCGGCCTTCGGGGGCCCTCGCCGGCGCCGCCTCCGGAACAGGAGCGGGAAAAGAGCAGCGCGTCACCAAACAGCGGCTCGCCGTCAGCGCCGCCCTGGACGAACTGGATGATTTCGTCAGCACCCAGGAGCTCTACCGCATCCTGCAGAACCAGGGTGTCTCGGTCTCGCTGGCCACCGCCTACCGGATCCTGCAGTCCCTTGCTGAGGACGGCCTCGTGGATGTGTTGCGCAACGGCGAGGGCGAAGCTGTCTACCGTCGCTGTGCGGTCACCGGCCACCATCACCACCTCCTGTGCCGCAATTGCGGTAAGGCCGTGGAAGTTGAGGCCCCCGCCGTGGAAACATGGGCGGCCCGGATCGCCCAGGAGCACGGCTACACCGAGGTGGCACACACCGTGGAGATCTTTGGGCTGTGCCCGGACTGCACCGCGCTCAGGGCCGCCGGCAAACTCTAGGGATCCTGCCGCGTCGCTGGGCCCGCACCCTAGTGGGCGTGAACCACGCGGCCGTTGATTCCCTTCCGGGCCCGGAACGAACCGATGATGCGGCACACCACGTATATAAGGAACGACAAGGTGGTGACATAGGGGCTGATCGGGATACGTCCGCCCAGCGCCAGCAGGATTCCGCCCACCGTGGCCGTCACGGCAAAGACAACACTGAGCACCACCAGCGCCACCGGCGAGGATGTCACGCGCAGCGCGGCGGCCGCCGGAGTGATCAGCAGCGCGAGCACCAGCAGCGCCCCCACCACCTGGATGGACAGGGCCACGCTCACGCCGAGCAGCACCATAAAGATCAAGGCAAGCGTCCGAACCGGCACACCGCGGGCTTCGGCCAGCTCCGGATCAACGCTGGCAAAGTTGAGCGGGCGCCAGATGATGACCAGCGCGGCGATCACGGCCACGGCCGCCCCCGCGAGTACCTGAAGCTGGACGGTATCGACGGACACGATCTGACCGGTGAGGAGGCCGAACTTGTTCGCGGCCCGTCCCTGGTAAAGCGACAGGAACAGGATGCCCAGGCCCAGCCCGAACGGCATGATCACGCCGATGATGGAGTTCTTGTCCCGTGCCCTGACCCCCATCAGGCCCAGGAGCAGCGCGGCCGCCACTGAACCGATCAGCGAACCGAACACGATGTCCGCACCGATCAGCAGGGCAAAGGCCGCCCCGGCGAAAGACAGCTCGGAGATGCCATGGACCGCGAACGCCAGGTCCCGCTTCATCACGAAGGTCCCCACCAGTCCGCCGAGCAGGCCCAGCACGGCCCCGGCCCAGATGGAGTTCTGGACCAGCACCAGCAGTTCCCCGTAGTTTTCGAAACTGAAAATCGCTCCAATAATGCTGTCAGCGTCCATCAGGCCACCTCGCCGGCCGTTACCGGGACAATGTCATGGTGGTGCGTCGTTGCGTCCGGAAGTCCGACGACGACGATGCGGCCGTTCGCGTGGATGACTTCCACGTGGGATCCGTAGAGATCCGAGAGGACCTCGGTGGTCATGACTTCCTGCGGTGTCCCCACCCTGAACCGGCCGCCTGCCAGATAGAGCACGCGGTCTACGTAATTGATGATCGGGTTGATCTCGTGGGTCACAAAGACCACCGCACTGTTCTGTTCGTGGCACTGCTTGTTGATCAGGGCACTGACGGCCTGCTGGTGATGCAGGTCCAATGACAACAGGGGTTCGTCGCACAGGAGTACTTTGGGGTCTGTGGCCAGGGCTTGCGCGACGCGGAGACGCTGCTGTTCACCGCCGGAGAGCAGTCCCACCGGAACCTTCGCGTAATCACTGGCCCCTACAAGTTCCAGGAGTTCGTCAATTCTGCGGTTGGCCCGGGACATGCCCAGCCGCAACCCCCAGCGGTGCCCGTCCACGCCCAGCCCCACCAGGTCCCTGGCACGCATGGGGGTGTCCGGGGCAAAGGATTTCTGCTGGGGAATGTAGCCGATGAGGCTGCTCCCCCGCTCCACCGGGCGGTCACCCAGCGTTGCCTGGCCGGTCTGGAGCTCCTGCAGGCCCAGAAGCACTTTAAGGAAGCTGGTCTTGCCGCTGCCATTGGGACCAAGCACAGCGAAAAACTCGCCGGGTTTGATATCGAGGTCGAGATCCTCCCAGAGCGTCCGTTTGCCGAACTGCAGGGACGCCCCGCGGAGGCTCACCACCGGTTTCAACTATTTTTCTCCAAAACCTTGCTGACGTTCTCAACATTGTCCGTCATCCACTCGAGGTACGTCTTGCCCTCGGGCAGGGTTTCGCTGAAGTCGAGGACGGGAACGCCGGCCGATTCAGCGGCTTTCTTCAGTGCCTCTGTCTGGGGGCCCTCGGTCTGCAGGTTGTAGGCCAGGAACCTGATCTCCTTGGAGCCTGCCAGATCCGTGGCGGCCTTCAGTACAGCCGGCGGGACATCGGAGCCTTCTTCGATGGCCGCCGTGTAGTCCTCGGGGGTCCGGTTCTCCAGGCCCGCCGCTTCAAGCAGGTACCCCGGAACCGGTTCGGTCACGGCCACCGGCGCGCCTGCCCCGTTGGCCTTGAGCGCTGCAAGCTTGCCGGTCAGCTCGCCGGCCGCCGTCTTGAATGTTGCCGCGTTTGCGGTAAACAGGGCAGCTGATGCTGGATCCTGCTCGCCGAGTTTGGCCGCGATGGAATCGGCCAGCTTGCCCATGGCATCCACGCTGTACCAGACGTGTTCGTTGAACTCGCCGTGGACATGGCCGTGCCCGTCGTCAGATCCAGTGGAAGCCCCGGATTCGACGGCGGCCGGTGTTTCCGTGCCGGTTTCCTCCGGTGCCAGGCCGGAGACTTCGACTGCAGTAACGATGTTGCTGTGCGGAATATTGCTGTCGTCGGCCAGTTTGTGCAGGAAGTCGTCATAGCCGCCGCCGTTCTCGATGACCAGATCGGCCTTCGAGACCAACAGCCGGTCCTGCGCGGTTGCCTCGTATGAATGAGGGTCCTGGCCGGCCTGGTTGATGATGGACTCTACGCTGACCTTGTCCCCGCCCACTGACCGGACAATGTCCGCGTATACGTTGGTGGATGCCACAACAGCCAAAGCTCCGGAAGAAGTTTCCGTGCCCGAGGAGGTCGGCGCCGTCCCGTTTCCGGGGCTGCATGCCGTCAGCAGGAGGCTGAAGCCCGCGAGGGCTGCGAGGGACGTTCGGATGGCTGCGGGGTGACGCACGGAAACCTCAAATCGGTGTGGGTGGACTTTTTCGACTCCCTGAAGTCTAGCCCTAAATAGGAATGATTCCTATTTAGAAAAGGAGCGGAGGTCCGGAGGGTCAGGCTCAATGACCGTTGGGCTGGCCCAGCCTCCTGATGCCGGTGGCCTGGGTGGCGTCCCGGATCTCCCCCACGAGCTGCTCGATCACGTCTTCCAGGAACAGGACTCCATGCGTCTGTCCGTCCGCCCCTATCACGCGGGCAAGGTGCGAGCCCGTGCGCTGCATCACGGACATAGCCGTCTCCACTTCGTCATCCAGCGACAGGTTGGCCAGTGAGCGGATCCGGCTTTCGGCGATGGGGTGCTGGTAATCCGAGTCAGGGATGGACAGCACGTCCTTCACGTGCAGATAGCCTGCGATGATGCCGTCATCATCGAGCATCGGAAACCTGGAGAATCCTGTCCTGCTGACAGCTTTCTCGAATTCCACCGGGGTTGTGGCAGCTTTCAGCATTACCAGGTTGTCCAACGGCACCATGATGTTCGAGGCCGTGTATTCGGAGAATTCCAATGCACCGGTGATCAGCCCCTGGTCATCATCCACCAGCCCGTGGCGCGTGGACTCCTGCACAATTGACTGGACTTCCTCGAGCGTGAAGGACGAATTCACTTCGTCCTTGGGCTCAATCCGGAGCAGCTTGAGGATGTGGTTGGCAGACCAGTTCAGCGCAACAATGGCAGGGTTGACCAGCTTGGCCACGAACATCAGCGGCGGAGCCAGGAGCAGCGCGGCCTTGTCAGCCACGGATACCGAGATGTTTTTCGGCACCATCTCACCGAAGGTGACATGGAGGAAGGTCACCACCATCAGGGCGATGGCGAAAGCAGCGACGTCGGCAACTTCAACCGGCAGCCCCACGGCTTCCAGCGGTGCCGCCATCAGGTGATGGATGGCAGGCTCGGCCACCTGCAGGATCAGCAGCGAACATACCGTGATGCCCAACTGCGCACAGGCAAGCATCAGCGAGACATTTTCCATGGCCCGCAGAGTGGTCTGTGCACGCTTGGAACCGGCGTCGGCAAGGGGTTCGATCTGGCTGCGCCGCGCGGACATGACGGCGAACTCGGCGCCGACAAAAAACGCGTTGCCCAGCAGGAGGATGACCAGCCAGAATATTCCTGCCCAGTCACTCATCGCCCGCTCCTGTCATCCGGAGCCGGCTCAGGTTCGGGTGCGGCCGGACGGAAGCAGATGCGGTCGATCCTTCGGCCGTCCATCCTGGTCACGCTGAGCGTGCCACCGCCAACGGAGACAGTGTCCCCCACCACGGCAATACGGCCCAGTTCACTCATGACGTACCCGCCCACCGTTTCATAGGCTGATTCGTCCGGAACGGTGAGCCCCGGGATCTGTTCGGACAGTTCGTCGGGACGGAGCAGTCCCGGGAAGTACCAGTCCCCGGAGGCGCTTTGGAGCAGGCCCGGGCGGACCTTGTCGTGTTCGTCGGCTACTTCACCCACAATTTCCTCCACGAGGTCCTCGAGGGTGGCGATGCCGGCAGTTCCGCCGTATTCATCAAGAACGACGGCGAGCTGGAGGTTTCCTTCCCGCAGCTCGGCCAGGAGGGCGTCGAGGTGGATGGTCTCCGGCACACGCAGGACATCGGTCATGATGGCGCCGGCTTCCAGGTTGGCCCGGCGGTCCCACGGCACGGCGACCGCTTTCTTGACGTGGACCAGACCCTTGATGTCGTCAGAGGACTCCCCGATCACGGGGAACCTTGAGTACCCGGTGCGCCGGGCGGCGTCCAGGATTTCGGAGACGGGCTGGTCGGCGTCGATGGTTTCGACCCGGATCCGGGGCGTCATGACGTCGGCGGCCGTTCGTGCCGAGAAGTTCAGCGTCCGCGCCACAAAGTTGGCGGTGCCGGCGTCGAGCGTTCCCATGGCCGCGGAGCGCCGCACCAAAGAGGCAAGTTCGGCGGGTGTCCGGGCACCGGAAATTTCTTCCTTGGCCTCAAGGCCAAAGACATTGAGCACCTTGTTGGAGAACCCGTTGAGCACCACAATGGCGGGCTTGAAGATCGCCGTAAAGACCAGCTGCGGCCGTGCGAGCGCCTTGCCTACCTGGAATGAGAGGGCGATGGCCATGTTTTTCGGCACCAGTTCGCCGAGGAGCATGGACAGCAGGGTCGCCAGCGCCATGGCAATGACGAGGGAGACAGATGCCGCGGCCACTTCCGGAATCCCGACGGCGGCCAGCGGGCCTTCCAGGAGCCGCCCCACGGACGGTTCCATCACGTAACCGGTCAGCAACGTGGTGAGGGTGATGCCGAGCTGGCAGCTGGAAAGCTGGGTTGAGAGGGACTTCAGGCACTTAAGGAGCGGTACAGCGCCGGTGTCACCGTTGTCGATGGCGCGCTGCACGGTGGCCTGGTCAAGGGCAATGAGGGAAAATTCGACGGCCACAAAAAATCCTGTGCCGGCGATCAGCAGGAGGCCTGCCGCGAGGAGTATCCACTCCATTCAGCATCCCGCCCAAATGGACGGAGTCCGGGGAATGCGGGCAGGCGGAGGATGGTCTGCCGGGGCTTTCTCCATAGAGGCTCCGCCGGGGTGAACCAAGGGAGAGCGATGGGCGCGTGTTCGGGGTTTGCCGGCTCTGCGGGTGGACTGGGCGGCGCTGTTGTTCTTGCTCCGCTGACAGCCCCCAGGCCGGCACCTAGATTTACTGTCCATAAGAATCCCAGTCTACAGGAGCAGATTGGCCCGTCGGCGCCTGTGAAAACGCCTCCGCGGCACGGCCCGGGCTCACTGGTTGACCGCCATAAATGGGCATCTTCGCGTCATTCCATGATTTGGGTCACCCTTATTGGCAGTTAACACATGATGCTCATTAGACTGGCAAAGGTCTGGGTTCAGAGGACGCAGAGACTGGTTCGAATGTTGTGCTGAGGCACCTTGTTGACCAGAGAGAAATCAAACTCATGGAAGAGGCGTATTTCAAGTGCCAGAGCAGCCTAGCCACCGTCTACCCGAGGAATTTGGCGGAAACGAGTGGCTCGTCGATGAACTGTACGAGCAGTATCAAAAGGACAAGAACACCGTGGATGCCAAGTGGTGGCCCCTGTTCGAATCCTTCGACTCAGGCAGCGGATCTTCTTCCAACGGAAGCACGGCTGCTGCCGTAGCCAACCCCGCTACCCGTGAGATGCCGGCGGTGCCGCCGGCTCCTGCAGCCCCTCCCGTTGCTGCATCCGCACCGCCGCAGGCCGCCCCGGCACCCGCCGCGGCGCCGTTGAAGAAGGCTCCCGCTACGGTCGCCCGCGATGGCGCGAAGAAGACCGAGCCGGGCGCCGGAACCCCGCCGATCCCGGCGCAGCTTCCCAAGAACGTCAAGGCACCCACGGCTCCGGAAGAGGACGTCGTTTCCATTCTCCGCGGCCCCGCCAAGGCCATCGCCACCAACATGGTCACCAGCCTTGAGGTTCCTACCGCCACCAGCGTCCGGGCGATTCCGGCCAAGCTTCTGATCGACAACCGCGTTGTCATCAACTCCAACCTGGCCCGCGCACGCGGCGGCAAAGTTTCCTTCACGCACCTGATCGGCTACGCCGTCATCCGGGCACTGTCGCAGTTCCCGTCGATGAACGTCTACTACGACGAGGTGGATGGCAAGCCCGTAGCCGTCCAGCCCGCGCATGTGAACTTCGGCATTGCCATCGACATGCCCAAGCCTGACGGAACCCGCCTGCTGATGGTTCCGAACATCAAGAAGGCGGAGACCCTCAACTTCTCCGAATTCTGGCATACCTACGAAGACCTCATTAAGCGTGCCCGCGCCGGCAAGCTGACCGCGGACGACCACCAGGGCACCACCGTGTCCCTGACCAACCCCGGCGGTATCGGCACGGTCCACTCGGTGCCCCGCCTGTCCAAGGGCCAGGCCGCCATCATCGGCGTCGGTGCACTGGACTACCCTGCAGAGTTCCAGGGCGCCAGCGAGAAAATCATCGCGCACAACGCCATCAGCAAGGTCCTCACGTTGACCTCCACCTATGACCACCGCGTCATCCAGGGTGCAGGCAGTGGCGAATTCCTGAAGCTGGTTCACCAGCTGCTGCTGGGCGCGCAGAACTTCTACGACGAAATCTTCGAGGCGCTTCGCATTCCGTACGAGCCGGTCCGCTGGAGCCCGGACCTGCAGGTCGATCCTGCTGACGAGATCAACAAGGTTGCCCGGATCCAGCAGCTCATCCACTCTTACCGCGTGCGCGGCCACCTGATGGCGGACACCGATCCCCTCGAGTACGTCCAGCGCAAGCACCCTGACCTTGACGTCCTCACCTACGGCCTCACCCTGTGGGACCTGGACCGCGAGTGGCCCACCGGCGGTTTCGGCGGCAAGCCGATGCTGAAGTTCCGCGACATCCTCGGCGTCCTCCGTGACGCCTACTGCCGCACCACCGGCATCGAGTACATGCACATCCAGGAGCCTGAGGAACGCAAATGGTTCCAGGACCAGTTGGAGCACGCGTACTCCAAGCCCAGCCGTGAAGAGCAGCTGCGCATCGTATCCAGGCTCAACGCAGCCGAAGCGTTCGAAACGTTCCTGCAGACCAAGTTCGTCGGCCAGAAGCGCTTCTCCCTGGAAGGCGGCGAGTCCCTGATTCCGCTGCTGGACGCCATCATTTCCGACGCCGCTGACGATGGCCTGGACGAAGTCGCGATCGGTATGGCCCACCGCGGCCGCCTGAACGTCCTCACCAACATCGCCGGCAAGACCTACGCCCAGGTGTTCCGCGAATTCGAAGGCACCCAGGATCCCCGCTCGGTGCAGGGCTCCGGCGACGTCAAGTACCACCTCGGCACCGAAGGCACGTTCACCTCGGAGAACGGCAATGAGACCAAGGTATACCTGGCCGCCAACCCGTCCCACCTCGAAGCGGTGGATTCGGTACTCGAAGGTATCGTCCGCGCAAAGCAGGACCGCCTGGACCAGGGTGAGGCCTTCCCGGTTCTGCCCATCATGGTCCACGGCGACGCCGCCTTCGCGGGCCAGGGTGTGGTTGCCGAGACGCTGAACCTGTCCCAGCTCCGCGGGTACCGGACCGGCGGCACCATCCACGTGGTGGTCAACAACCAGGTCGGCTTCACCACCGCCCCGTCGTCGTCACGCTCTTCCACGTACTCCACCGACGTCGCCAAGATGATCCAGGCACCGGTATTCCACGTGAACGGTGACGATCCCGAGGCAGTGGTGCGCATCGCCCAGCTCGCCTACGAGTTCCGTCAGCGATTCCACAAGGACGTTGTGATCGACATGGTGTGCTACCGCCGCCGTGGCCACAACGAGGGCGACGATCCCTCGATGACCCAGCCCATGATGTACAACCTGATCGAAGCCAAGCGCTCCGTCCGTAAGCTGTACACCGAGGCACTCATCGGCCGTGGCGACATCACCGAAGACGAAGCTGAGCAGCTTCTCCGCGACTACCAGGAACGCCTGGAGCGGGTCTTTGCCGAGACGCACGCCGCGCAGACCTCGCCGATTCCGATCATCACCGCAGACTCCGCGGCTGTCTCGGACCTTGAGCGCCCTATCGCCCAGCAGACCGATCTCGCCAGAAATGCTCCGGCCTCCACAGCCATCTCCCGCGAGACCCTGGCCCGGATCGGCCAGGCCCATGTCGAGATCCCCGAGGGATTCACAGTCCACGGCAAGCTCAAGCAGCTCCTCGAGAAGCGCGAACAGATGTCACGCGAAGGCGGCATCGACTGGGGCTTCGGCGAGATCGCTGCCTTCGGCTCGCTGATCATGGAAGGCGTCCCCGTGCGGCTCGCCGGCCAGGATTCGCGCCGCGGCACCTTTGTGCAGCGCCATGCTGTGTTCCACGACCGTGCCAACGGAACCGAGTGGCTGCCCCTGGGCCACCTCTCTGACAACCAGGCCAAACTGTGGATCTATGACTCCCTGCTGTCCGAGTACGCAGCCATGGGCTTCGAATACGGCTACTCCGTGGAGCGTCCGGACGCCCTGGTGCTCTGGGAAGCGCAGTTCGGTGACTTCGTCAACGGCGCGCAGACCATCATCGATGAGTTCATCTCCTCGGCCGAGCAGAAGTGGGGCCAGCGCTCCTCCCTGGTGCTGATGCTGCCGCACGGCTACGAAGGCCAGGGCCCGGACCACTCGTCCGCCCGGATCGAACGCTTCCTGCAGATGTGTGCTGAAGAGAACATGATCGTGGCCAACCCCACCACGGCGGCATCGCACTTCCACCTGCTGCGCCGCCAGGCGTACAGCCGGCCGCGCAAGCCGCTGATCGTCTTCACGCCGAAGCAGCTGCTGCGCCTCAAGGCTGCCGCGTCGTCCGTCGAGGACTTCACCACGGGCGCCTTCCGCCCCGTGATCGGTGACCATGAGCAGCTGGCGGCCAACGCCGTCGAACGCGTCCTGCTGGTTTCCGGCCGCCTGTACTACGACCTCCTGTCCACCCGGCAGAAGACCGATGACAAGACCACAGCGATTGTCCGCGTGGAGCAGCTTTACCCGCTGCCGCACGAGGAAATCGCTGCGGAACTGGCCAAGTACCCGAACGCCGAGGTTGTCTGGGCGCAGGACGAGCCTGCGAACCAGGGTCCGTGGCCTTTCATGGGCCTCAACCTCCCGGCCGCCCTGGACCGGCACGTCCGTCTGGTGTCGCGTCCCGCTTCAGCCTCCACCGCTGCCGGATCCATGAAGCGGCACGCAGCCGAGCAGGATTCGCTCCTGAAGCAGGCATTTGCGAGGAAGTAGTAATAGTGGCTGCCCGGCCGGACGTCGAAATACCAGACTCCGGCCGGGCAGTTCTGTTTAATGGGATAAACCATAGCCACGCCGGGTGGACTTCGGACTGACCCGGCACGGACGTAAAAGAGGAACTTGTGGAAGACAGGAAGCTGCGGCTCGCAGCTGTAGGAGATGAATTGCTGGCCGGGCTGGGCGATCCCAGGGCGCTCGGCTGGCTGGGCCGTGTACTGGCCCGCACTCCGCAGGACGGCATGGCGCTGGAAAGCTACGCCCTCCCCTGTCCCCAGGAGGGAACGGAAGGCCTGGCTGCACGGTGGCTGGAGGAAGCCGGGCGGCGGTTCGGCAACGAACACGAGAACCGCCTGGTGATCGGCCTCTCCGGACGCGACATCGAGTACGGCCTGTCCACTGCCCGGAGCCGCCTGAACCTGGCCAACATCCTCGACACCGCCTCGCAGAACCGGATCGAGGTGTTTGTCGTGGGACCGCCCCCTACCCTCGACCCGGAGCAGAACCGCCGCCTCGCCGAACTGAACACTGCCTTCGCGGACGTCACCACCCGGCGCAAGCACCTTTACGTCGACACGTTCTCCCCGCTCCTGAACCACGAACAGTGGCGCCAGGATCTGGCCGCGAACGCCGGCTCTCCCGGGCAGGCCGGCTACGGCCTGATGGCTTGGCTGGTCCTCCACCGGGGCTGGTTCCAGTGGCTGGGACTGGCCACCCCCGAGTAGCAGACCCTCTGGCACTCCCTGCAGGTCTCCCACCGAGCCTCTGGCACTCCCTGATAGAGCGTTGCCTTAAAACGTGCATCAAGTGAAAGAGCGTCCGGGTCGGCTCGCGATATATCTTGACCCGCTCCGCGCTGCGTTGTATCTTGAGTTATCAGTCACGATATATCGCGGCCTTGGAGGATTCATGCCGGAGAGTAACTGGACCGTCACAGGTCCACAGACCATCGATGTCGACGCCGTCAAGTCGCTGAAGCTTGGCATGGTCCGCGGGAGGTTCGACGTCGTCACCCACTCCGACGACGTTGTCCGGGTGGAGATCACTGACGTCCAGGGCGACCCCGTAGCGGTATCGCTCACGGACGGCCGGCTGGAGGTCCGCCACCAGCTGCACGGCCCGCAGGGCTGGTTCAAGAACCTGATGGGAACCGTCAACCACAACAGCAACAACTCGGCGGTCATCAGCATTGCCCTGCCGGCCGGAGTGGACGTGGAAGCCGGCACGGTCAGCGGGGACGGGCTGGTTTCCGGCATCGGCGGCCACACCAGACTTAATACCGTCTCGGGCTCGGTCATGGCAGACGGCACCTCCGGGGATCTGCATGTCAACACGGTCAGCGGCGAAGTCATTATCCGGAACCACGAGGGCGTCCTCACCGCCAAAAGCGTTTCAGGTGAGGTTACTGCGTCGGGCCGGTTCAGCAACATCCGGGCCAACACGGTCAGCGGTGACATGAGTTTCGATCTGCTCAGCTTCACCAACGACTTCGGGGCCAACTCCGTGTCAGGAGACCTCACCATCCGGCTTCCCCACGATGTCGGGGTGGACATCGTGGCGAAATCAGCAGGCGGCGGCGTAGTGGTAATTGACGACCAGAAGTACACCCAGCCCGGCGGCAAGCTGGAAACGATCGCCGGACCGGACGGCAAGCTGATGCTGGTCCGGACCAACTCCGTGTCCGGCAAGACGTCCATTTTCCACGGCCAGCCGGCGCGGAACGGGGAAACCGGAGAACCGGAAGCAGATTACTGATGCCTCCGGTCTTCGCGCATGGTGCGTTGCGGCTCTACCTGCTGGCCCTGCTGGAGTCCGGGCCCAAGCACGGCTATGACCTGATCAAAGCATTAAGCGAACGGTTCGGCGGCACTTACTCCCCCAGCGCTGGAACCATTTATCCCAGGTTGGGCAAACTGGAAGAGGAAGGCCTGGTGGTCACGGAGACAGCCGGCCGCCGCACCAACTACCGCATCACTGAGGCCGGGCTCGCCGAACTGAACAAGCGCCGGGACGAACTCGCCGGCGTCGAAAATGACATTTCCGCCTCAGTCCGCCGATTGGCCGATAATCTTCGTGCAGACATCCGGGCGAACATGCGGGGGCTGCGCGCGGACCTCGCAGCCACAGCCGAAGCGGCCCGTTCCACGGCCCGGGCCGCGGACTTCCGGAACGTGGGCCGGCAGTCAACGGAGGGAATCCGGGAGCTGAAAGAGGCCGAGATGCTGCTCCAGTCCTTCCGGGACGATCTTCGGGTCGAGCTGCGCCTGCACGCCAGCCGGCAGCCGCTGAGCCCCATCACCCTGGAGACTGTGAAAACGGTGCTTGACCAGGCACGCATCTCCATCCGCAATTCACTCCAGGACTGAACCGCCGCATAACCGTCAACGGGCGCGTCCGGTTTCACGGCCTGTCCCATGGTGTGGGAGACTTGAGGGCAGCTCTTTTGAGTACCAACATTTAAGGAGGCCAGCTATGAGCAAACGTGCACGTAAACGTCGTGACCGTAAGCGTGGCGGCGCGAACCACGGCAAGCGCCCCAACGCCTAAGCAAAAGCTTGGAATATTGGTTTAAGCGAAGGACCCCGGAAGCCACACGGCCTCCGGGGTCCTTCGTCTTTTGGTTCTGCGCTGCTGTGTCAGGCCACTCAGGCGTCCACCGGCCGGATGGCGTGGATCCGGTCCAGGATGGCGTTTTTCAGGTTCTCCGGCGCAGCCTCCGTACATGAGCGCTTGACCACCTTTCGGATGACGCACTCGAGGTCGTACTGCTCCGTGCAGTCAGGACACTCATCAAGGTGGTGCTTGATCTCCGTGATGTCCTCGCGGGTCAGCGCCCCGTCGAGGTACTCGTAGATGCGTTGCATCCGCGTATCATCGCAGTCGCCCAATCCTTGGCAGTCGCTCATTTCCTGTTCTCCTGTTTTGTACTTGCGGCCGTGTCCTGTGATTCGACGGCACCTTTGAATCCTCGTTCGGCGGCATATTCCGCCAGCATGTCCCGCAACATTTTCCGGCCGCGGTGGAGCCGGGACATCACGGTGCCGATCGGCGTATTCATGATGTCCGAGATTTCCTTGTAGGCGAAGCCCTCGACGTCAGCGAAGTACACCGCCAGCCGGAACTCCTCCGGGATGGCCTGCAACGCGCGCTTGACGTCAGTGTCCGGCAGGTGGTCCAGCGCTTCCGCCTCGGCTGACCGGAGCCCACGCGAGGTATGGGACTCAGCCCGGGCGAGCTGCCAGTCCTCAATGGTGTCCGTGTTTGACTGCAGCGGCTCGCGCTGCCGCTTGCGGTAGAGATTGATGTACGTGTTGGTCAGGATCCGGTAGAGCCAGGCCTTGAGGTTGGTCCCGGGCTTGTACTGGTGGAAAGCGGAAAAAGCTTTGGTGTAGGCCTCCTGGACCAGGTCCTCCGCGTCGGCGGGGTTCCGGGCCATCCTCATGGCTGCCGAGTAGAGCTGGTCCACGTACTGCATGGCATCGCGCTCAAAACGGATCCGGCGTTCCTCGGTTGATTCGGTGGCGACGTCAACCGCCTGCTCCGCCGAAGCGGACCCGTCCGCTTCGGACTCTCCCGAACCGGGCTCTTCAGTTTCCGGCTCCGCAGTTTCGGGCTCGTCAGACTCCGGCTCTGCAGTTTCGGGCGCTGCAGGCTTCGACGCTGCAACGTCAGGCACAGTCCCGCCCGGCCCAGCCGGTTCGGGCTGTGCGTTGTTGCTCGCTTTGGCTTCGCGTCCGGAGGCCTCATACATGGCCTCAAGGGCCGGATCCAGGGTGCTCATTGCGTTCAAGTCTACTGTGGGGCCCTTGGCACGCGGGGTTCCATACTCCGGAGGATCGGATTCCAGAGCGTTCATCACCACGGGGCCCGAGGGGTCCGTCCCGTCCTTTAGCAACCGCAAGGGCAACTCCACTCCTGTGTCAGGCCACTCCGAGTAATGCCAGAACTGAGGTCTGGCCACTCTGAATCAGGCAGGTATTTCTCCGGCGATTGGCTGCCGGCCAATTCTTCGGGCCGCACGGTGTTCAGCTGACCCGCAATCCATAACCCCACCCGACAGGCAAATATTCCCCAAAAGTGCAAGACTAGAACCGACTTCGCCGCATTCGACGCGGTTCGTCCAGCCAGGAGGAAATCCATGTCCTTTGTCCGCAATCTCGCCCGTCCCATGCTCGCTTCAAGTTTCGTCGCCGCCGGGTTGGACAAACTCAAAAACGCCGACGACACCGCCCAGCAGCTCTCCCCTCTCCTGAAGAAGGCAGCAGCGTCGCTGCCATTCCGTACCGACGAGCGGACGCTGGCACGGGTAATCGGCGGAACCCAGATTGGTGCCGGAATTCTGTTCGGCCTGGGCAAGTTCAGCCGTCTCTCGGCAACGGTACTGACAGTCATTTCGCTCCTGAACACCTTCGTGGAATGGCGCAGCGCCGATATCAGCACCAAAGCAGGCCGTGAGGCCCGGCGGAACCAGTTGCTGAAGAACGTCTCACTCAGCGGCGGAGCCCTGCTCGCTTCAGTTGATACCGCCGGCAAGCCGGGCCTCGCGTGGCGTGCCGAGCACCTCGCCGCGGACGCTAAAAAGACCACCGGCAAACAGCTCCACAAGGCGGACAAGGCTGTCCGCCGTGCCGTGGAGCAGGCAACGGGGGCGTAAGGACGGATGACCGGTTCCACCCCCGCAGCTTCCGCCACCACGTCCGGCTCCGTTCCGCACTGGCCGGCCCCCTTCGCCAGCCGGCCGATCAATGCCACTGTCACGGTGCCGGGTTCAAAGTCCCTGACCAACCGATTCCTGGTGCTCGCCGCGCTGGCTGACGGCCCGTCACGGCTCAGGGCTCCCCTGCACTCCCGTGATTCCGCCCTGATGATTGATGCACTCCGCCAGTTGGGTGCCACCATCACCGAGGTGCCCGGCGACGGCGCCTTCGGGCCGGACCTCGAGGTCATTCCCCTGAGCCAGGAGGCGCCGTCGTCACGGACAAGCATCGACTGCGGGCTTGCAGGAACCGTGATGCGTTTTGTCCCGCCGCTGGCGGCACTGCGGAACGGCGTGAGCGATTTCGACGGCGATCCCCATGCCAGGAAGCGCCCCATGGGCACCATCATCGAGGCCCTGAAGGGGCTCGGCGTGACGTTGACGGCGGACGACGGCGGCACCCCCTCTTCGCTGCCGTTCAGTGTTGAGGGCACCGGGGAAGTCCGGGGCGGCCACCTGGTGATCGACGCCAGCGCGTCGTCACAGTTTGTCTCTGCCCTCCTGTTGGTGGGCGCGAGGTTTACGGAGGGACTCCACCTCGAGCACGTCGGAAAACCTGTGCCGAGCCTGGACCACATCAACATGACGGTGGCAGTGCTCCGGGGTGTCGGCGTGGCCGTTGATGACTCGGTGCCCAACCACTGGGTGGTGGCGCCCGGACCCATCCGCGCGTTTGACCAGCGCATCGAACAGGACCTCTCCAACGCGGGTCCATTCCTGGCCGCTGCCCTGGCCACAGGAGGAACAGTGCGGATCCCGGACTGGCCCGAAGGAACCACTCAGGTAGGAGATCTGTGGCGCAGCATCCTGGCGGACCTGGGCGCGGAAGTAAGCATGGCGGACGGTGTCCTGACCGTCACCGGCGGGCCTGAGATCAAGGGTGGCAACTTTGCCGAGACAAGTGAACTCGCCCCCACTGTCGCGGCGCTCTGTGCTCTGGCCAACGGTCCTTCACGGTTGACCGGCATCGCCCACCTGCGCGGCCACGAGACAGACAGGCTCGCAGCACTCGTCACAGAAATCAACCGGCTCGGCGGGGACGCCGAGGAGACCAGCGACGGCCTGGTGATCCGGCCTGCCACGCTGCACGCCGGCGTCGTCCACAGCTACGCCGACCACCGGATGGCAACCGCCGGCGCCATCCTGGGCCTGGCGGTACCCGGTATCGAGGTCCAGGACATCGCCACCACAGCCAAGACCATGCCGGAGTTCCCGCGGATGTGGGCTGACATGCTCGCCCAGGGCGGATCTGCAGCTGCGGTGGCGGAAGGTTCCACCGGTGGCGCGCAGCACTGATTCCTGGGACGAGTCCGATGTCCGGATCCGGCCCAGCAAAAAAGGCTCCCGGCCGCGGACCAAGGACCGGCCCAGCCACGACGACGCCGTCACCGGCCGCATCATCACCGTTGACCGCGGCAGGTATACCGCCATCGTCGGGGAAGGCTCCGGGGACGAACGGGTCATCATTGCCGCGCGCGCCCGCGAGCTACGGCGCTCCCCAGTGGTCGCTGGCGACTTCGTCTCCCTCGTAGGGGACGTCTCCGGCGAACCCGACACGCTGGCCCGCCTGGTCAGGATCCAGGACCGCCGGACCCTTCTTCGCCGCAGCGCGGATGACACGGACCCGATTGAGCGCGCCGTAGTGGCCAATGCTGATCAGCTGGTGGTGGTGGTGGCCGCCGCCAATCCTGAGCCCCGCACCGGCTTTATCGACCGCGCCCTCGTGGCCGCCTACGACGCCGGCATTGAGCCGCTGCTGCTCGTCACCAAGGCTGACGTCAAGGACCCCGCTGAACTGTTGTCCAACTATGAGCACCTGGACTTTCCGGTCATCATCAGCCGGACGGCAGACTCGGCCGCTTCCGGCATCGACGCCCGCTCGGACGACGGCCTCTCCGCGCGGCTGGACACTGACGCTGTGGAGCAGCTACGGGCCCACCTGGACGGGAAAGTGACAGTAATGCTGGGCCACTCGGGAGTGGGCAAATCCACCATGGTCAACGCGCTCACCGGAGCAGAACGGGCCACTGGCGGCGTGAACGCGGTGACGGGACGCGGCCGCCATACGTCGTCGTCGGCCCTGGCCCTGAAACTGACCGACGCCCCGGCGGGAAGCTGGATCATCGACACCCCTGGAATCCGCTCGTTTGGCCTGGCGCACGTGGACCCGGACCGGATCCTGCGGTCCTTCCCGGACCTGGAGCCGGGCACTGACGCCTGCGAACGCGGCTGCAAGCACAACGCCGCAGCCGTCAACTGTGGAGTGGACGCGTGGGTGGCCGCCGGCAACGCGGGCCCCACCGGGCCGGCCCGGCTCGCATCATTGCGGCGTCTGCTCGGTGCAGATCCGCGGCTGGAAGGCCAGGAAACCAAGGAACTGGGCAGCATCAGCTAGCCGCTGACCGTCCACCTCCCGGGCTCAGCAGCCCGGAGACGGTAGTTTGTAACCATGATCCAACCCGCTTCGAGCTACAACGATGACCTGCGCCTGGCCCATGTGCTGGCCGATTCCGTGGATGACCAGACCATGAGCCGCTTCAAGGCCCAGGACCTGCACATCGAGACCAAGCCTGACCTGACGCCGGTCACCGACGCGGACAAAGCCGCGGAGGAAGCCATCCGCGGCCAGCTCTCCCGCTCGCGTCCCCGCGACGCCGTGCTCGGGGAGGAATTCGGCAGCTCCGGCCACGGGGCACGCCGCTGGATCATTGATCCCATTGACGGCACTAAGAACTTTGTGCGCGGCGTTCCGGTCTGGGCCACATTGATCGCCCTCGTTGATGAAGGCGAACCGGTAGTGGGAGTGGTCAGCGCGCCAGCCCTGGGGAAACGCTGGTGGGCCGCGAAAGGTGCCGGAGCCTACATGGGCCGGTCGCTCGCAGCCGCCACCAGGCTTCGCGTCTCGGACGTGTCAAAGCTGTCAGATGCCTCCCTCTCCTATTCGAGCCTTGGAGGCTGGAAGCAGCGCGGCAACCTCGATGAGTTCCTGGGGCTGACAGAGGATGTGTGGCGCACGCGCGCATTCGGCGATTTCTGGTCGTACTGCATGGTGGCCGAAGGTTCCGTGGACATCGCCTGCGAGCCTGAGCTCAATCTGTACGACATGGCTGCGCTGGTCCCCATTGTGGTGGAAGCAGGTGGCCGCTTCACGTCGCTCGAAGGCGTGGACGGGCCGTTCGGCGGCAACGCCCTCGCCACGAATTCCATCCTCCACTCCGAGGTCCTCAAGCGCCTGAATCCGGATCTGGACGATCTCCTCTAGTCCGTCAGCGGGACTTTATTTCGAATTATCGACGGCGGACGCCTCCTCATGGGGGCCTCCGCCGTCGTATGTTCGGAGAAACTCCGCTTACCCAAATGTGCGTAACAAAGCCCTTAACATTCGGCGCGGCTTTTTCCCGGCCGGGGACATGTCCTACGCTCTTAACAGGTCACGAGTGCCAGCGCTAAACCCCGGTTTGCTGGCCGGCAACCCTCCATTCGCGGTGGGGTGCCCCGGGTGACGACCAGGCCGGTCCGGAACGGACCCGGCAAGCGCGGATCCCCGGCCAACGGGCGTCCTTTCAAAGTGAGGTCTCCGTGACAACTGCCACTGTCTCCCCCAACGCCGTTTCCCCAGTTCACACAGCGGGCTCCGCCTTCGGCGATCCGTTCGCCATCGCCGGGCGCCCCCTCTCCGCCGTCACCGGCGCTGAAATCCAGGCCCCGCTGATCCAGGGCGGCCACGTCCGGTACGCCAACCTGGATTACGGCGCTTCCGCACCGGCTCTCTCCGTGGTGTCCGCCTACCTGAACGAGATCCTGCCGTTCTATGCCAGCGTCCACCGCGGTGCCGGCTATGCATCGCAGATCAGTACCTCCGTCTACGAGAACGCACGCAACATCGTGCGTAACTTCGTGGGCGGCCGGCCGGACGACTCCGTGATCTTCACCCGGAACACCACAGACTCGCTGAATCTGTTGGCCGGTTGCCTCCCGCTGACGGACGGACGGCCAAACGGCGATGTGCTTTACCTGGACATAGAGCACCACGCCAACCTTCTTCCATGGCAGGGCGTGCCGCACCGCAGCGTTGTCGCTGCAGACACCATCACGGGGACCATCGAAGCGCTCCGTGCCGAACTTGAACAGGGAAGCGTCAGCCTCCTCGCCGTCACGGGCGCCTCGAATGTCACCGGCGAAATTCTCCCCATCCGGGCGCTGGCGGCCCTGGCCCACGAGTTCGGAGCCCGGATTGTGGTGGACGCCGCCCAGCTCGCTCCGCACCGCCGGATCAACATCAACGCTGACGGCGTCGACTACGTGGTCTTCTCCGGCCACAAGCTCTATGCCCCGTTCGGCGCCGGTGTGCTCGTGGGCCGCACGGACTGGCTCGACGCCGGCAAGCCCCACCTCGCCGGCGGCGGAGCCGTCCGTGAGGCAAGGCTCGACGGCGTCAGCTGGGCCACGGGCCCGGCACGGCACGAGGGTGGTTCCCCCAACGTCCTGGGTGCGGCCACGCTGGCGCGCGCCACCCAGGTCCTCGCATCACTGGATCAGGAACGCTGGCACGCCCACGAATCAGTCATCAGGGCTTTCCTGGTGGAAGGACTGCAGAAGATCGACGGCGTCACTGTCCACCAGATCTTCTCTGACACGGACGCAGAAACCGGCACTATCGGCGTCGTGAACTTCTCTGTGGCCGGCTACGATGCGGGCTTGGTGGCTGCCTATCTCTCGGCCGAGCACGGCGTCGGCCTCCGGGATGGCCGCTTCTGCGCCCACCCGCTGCTGAAGCGCCTCGGACTTCCCTCGGGATCGCTGCGGGCGAGCTTCGGAGTGGGGTCACGGCTTGAGGATGCGCAGCGGCTGCTGGCCGGCATCGAGCAACTACGGAGCACGGGTCTCGGCTGGGACTACGTGGTGGATTCAGGACGCTGGGTTCCGGCCAACGACACCCGCACGTACCCGGAGTGGGCGCCGAACACACCCGGAACGGCCGGCGCGGCACCGTGCCTTGATGACTGAGCATTCCTGATCAGCAGGCCGCGATCAGGCGGCTGCGGTCAAATGCGGTAAATTCGAAGGATACCCATGGGCATCAGTTGAAGGAGGCCGCACGTGGCACGGGGTGGCCCCAGGCTTGACCATGGCCGCCGCCGGGAGCTCGGCCAGAGCTTCCAGGATGGCGGCGAGCACTACCAGCGGGTTCGCCCCGGCTACCCGGGCGAATCAGCGGACTGGCTGATCCCGGCCGGGGCCAGGGACGCCGTGGACGTTGGCGCCGGTACGGGCAAGTTCACCGCCCTCCTGCTGGAACGCGGCCTCACAGTCTCAGCGGTGGATCCTTCCGGGGACATGCTCGAACAACTGCGCGCCCATCATCCTGAGGTGTCCGCAACCCAAGGGACAGCAGAGGCAACAGGGCTCCCTGACTCTGTGTTCGACGTCGTCAGCGTTGCGCAGGCGTGGCACTGGTGCGATCCACTGCCCGCGAGCACGGAACTGGCACGTATTCTCCGCCCCGGTGGAACGCTGGGCCTGATCTGGAACCAGCTGGACACGTCCATCCCCTGGGTTCACCGGCTATCCCGCATCATGCACGCGGGTGATGTGTACAAGCCTGGTTTCCGGCCCGTAGTGGGGCCCGGGTTCGGAGGCCTCGAGAGCCATGTCACCAGGTGGGAGGACAGGCTCAGCACGGCGGAAATCATGGAGCTGACGAAGTCCCGCAGCTATTACCTGCGTGCCACGGAGGCAATACGCGGCAAAGTGTTGGCGAACCTCGACTGGTACCTCCACGAGCATCTGGGACACGATGTCGACGAAGAGGTCAGCCTGCCGTATCTGACCCTGACATGGCGGGCAGCCAGGCTGTGATGCCCGCCAGCGGGTAGGCTTGAGGGGTGAAGACCAGCGCGCCCTCCTCCTCCATCGAGGACTACGTCAAGGTCATTTACGGCTTTACGGAATGGCAGGCCAAACCCATCACGTCCTCGCAGCTGGCACAGCGTCTGGGCGTTGCGAACTCATCGGTCTCGGAAATGGTGCGCAAGCTCAAGGACCAGGGGCTGGTTGACCATAAACCGTACAGCGCCATCACCCTGACGCCGGCCGGCGTTCGGCTGGCGCTGTCCATGGTGCGCCGCCACCGCCTGATCGAAACCTACCTTGTGCAAGAGCTCGGCTATAGCTGGGACGAAGTCCATGATGAAGCCGAACTGCTCGAGCATGCGGTCTCGGACACGTTCATTGAGCGGATGGCCACCAAGCTGGGCAACCCCCAACGGGACCCGCACGGCGATCCCATCCCCTCGGCAGACGGCACAATGATGTTGCCTCCCGCCCACCTGTTGGCTGAACTCGATGAGGGCCACACAGGTCGAATTACCCGCATCAGCGACGAGAATCCGGACCTGCTGCGATACCTGGCGGCGGAGGAAATAGACCTCGACGCCGAGGTGGAGGTCCTGGGGCGCAGGCCGTTCGGAGGCGCCCTGATGGTACGGATCCGCAACGGAGGCAGGACCCGGGACTACGATCTGGCGGATGCAGTGACGGCGGCGCTGTGGGTTCACAGCGACCACAACCACGCGGGCTGTGTCCTTGTACCTGCTCAATGAAGAACGCCGGAATGCCTGACTGGCGGGCATGGCTGGCAGTGGCGGCAGGCGGACTGATTGGAACGGAACTCCGCTACGCCCTGGGGCTCGCTTTCCCTGAATCCGCCGGCCAGGTCCCCTGGACCACGCTGGGCATCAACGTGGCGGGGAGTTTCGTGCTGGCTGTTCTCACGACGCTATGGATTGCCCGGCCCGCAACGGCTTTCTGGCTTCGCGCGGGCCTGGGGCCCGGCCTGTTGGGTTCGTTCACCACGTTCTCCGCGGTGGTGTTCTCCATGGACCAGTTGGCCAGGGCGGGCGGGCACCCGGCGTGGATTGGCTACCTCGCGCTGTCCCTGTTTCTCGGTCTTGGCGCCGCGGCTGGCGGCTGGCGGACGGGGCGGCTGCTGGCTGACCGGCTGCAGGTTGCCTCATGATGGCCGCTGCCATGGTGGGAGTTTTCGGGATGGCAGGCGCGTTGCTGCGCTTCGCCGTCGACAGCTGGTTCGCCCACCGGGCTGGACGCCGGTCCATCCTCAACTCCGAAGGCGCTCCCCGGCACTGGCCGTGGGCCACGCTGACCGTCAATGTCGCAGGATGCCTCATTATCGGGCTGTCGATGGGGATCACAGGGCGGCTTGGTCTTGGCTCCGAGTGGCAGGCAGCCATCGCGACGGGCCTCGCCGGCGGGCTCACAACTTTCAGCTCGTGGACGGTGGCCACTGTCCGGCTCCTCACCGAGTCGCGATTTTACGCCGCTGCCCTTAATGTAGGCGCGAACCTGGCCGCGGGCTGCGCGGCGGCGGCGTTGGGCATAGCCATCGCTTCCTAGGCAATCGCGGCCCGCTGCAGCGGAAGCGGACGGGAAATTGGCAATCGCGCAGATGGGGTGCCGGAGGGTTCAACTGATGCCGGAGGGCACGCGATTGCTCAAATGTGCTGTTGTGCCTTCAGAATCGGTTGATTCCACCCGCTTCACCAGCTTCCACAGGGTTACGAGTGCCCAGCCAAATACCCCAATCACCAGAACGTTCCTCACCGTCAGCAGGGCGGCGACGCCGGGATTCAGTGCTGCGAGCAGCTGCATGTAAAGCAGGGGGTACACGAGGGTTGTAATGACCGCAATGGCAACGATGGAAGCAGTGGGAACAGCCCAGGCCCTCCCGTAAAAAGCCGCGCCGACACAGATTACAGCTGTCAGCCAGATCATGAATTGCGGTGAACCCACTTTGTTGAAGACGATCATTGCGGAGACGAGGGACAGTGCTCCGACCATGAGAAGGTCCTGCCTGTTTGCTCCGCGGCGAACACCAAGGAATATCAAAACGGCAATAAGGAGGACGATGACACTGAGGAGGGGGTTCAGCAGTGCACTCACGGAATCAGCCAGGGCTCCTTGAACCTCAATGGTGTGGATATCTGTATTCGGATAGAGCTCGGTGCCGAGTTGCAGGACGGCCTGCCACAGGCCTGGAGTTGTGAGGGGGGCCTCCAACTGCATGCCACGCTCACCCTGCGCCAGGATGAACCCGAGAAGGTGCTGTGCTCCCCCTCCGGCGACAACCCCGGCCACCATGAATGCCGACACTGCGGCGCCCACCAAAATGACGCGGAGCCGGGACTTGCTCGAGACTGCAAGCGCCAGCACAACACCTGCGGGCCAAACCTTGATCCACGTCGCCAGAGACAGAAGCAAGGATGCCAAGGCCGGACGGGTTGTTGCCACGGTGAGGCCGACCACAACAATCGGCGCGGAAATGCCTTCGACACGTGAGAAGACGAGCGGGCCAAGAACAGCGGTCAACGTTATCCAGAGATAAGCGGCCTGCCAGCCGAACGGTGCCGCCCTGTTATTCAGCAGAACCAGCACAGCGATGAAGTTCAGAACGGTGCACAACAAAAACCAGCCAAGCATGTACTGATCGTGACCGAAAACTGCAGCACCGACCATGGGAAACATTGCCCCGATCGGATAGACCCAGGCAACATCAACTCCCTGCCACATGCCGTCGGAGAGGCCTTGGTACGCCCATGCCCGGTAAAGACCAACGTCGCCGTAGGTTTCTCCGCCCGCGATCCGGGGGATAAGAAGCAGGAGGAATAGTCCGTGAACAGCGGCGAATGCTGTGATCACCGCGGCCTTTCGCGGCAGCAAATCAAGCAAATCTGGTCGGGGTTTTTTCATGATGACTCTCAACTATTACAAAAGGAACGGGACGGTGCATGGCGAAAACCGCCCCTCCCATGCAGCAATTGGCACGGCCTGGACTAACCGGGGCCGGCGCAAGGACATGTTGGGGGCGTGAAATCACGAGGTCGACCGGCCGCGCTGTCGTGAAAGTCCAGCCAGCCAATCAAATCACTTCATTCTACGAGGTCAAAGTGCGCCGGATGAGCCACGTGGGCCCGCTCACGCTCGAATTTGGCTGCACAGAAGCCACAGACTTGGCGAAACCTATACTTCGGGCGGTTTGGCGCAGTCCCGTATCGTTGACTGTGATGATTAGCAGACGCGACGCGGCAATTGCCCTTGATGTACCGATGGAAATGGCCCAGCGCCATGGCATCCCCAAACGCCTGTCCGAGTCCGAACTCGGCGAAATCCTGGACAACCCGCCGGCCTGGCTGATCCAGTCGCGGGCGAACCGGACCGGCAAGCGCCCGGTGTGGGTCCATCTTGAGTGCGCTGTATGCGGCTATGAGGAGGCGGCCCGCCCCAAAAAGTGGTGGCCGGAATTCACCTATGTGGTCTGCGGCCACCATGCGCCCAGTGACGTTCCGCAGGCCCGGCCGGGCCTTGTCAGGAGCGAGTTCGACGGCGTCGGGACCCGCTTTGTGGGCATCGCGGACGTAGCGGTTCCGGACTGACCCCGGGCATTTATTTCGGAGTGGAACAGGGGTATTTTACGAGGAGGGACGTATTCCGTCCCCTGTTGTAAGGAGCACCCCATGCCTGACAAGACCCCCCACCAGAACCTGTCGAAGAAGCCGGTCAAAACCATCAAGGAAAAACGCGCGGACAAGAAGGCCAAGAACCCTGAAGGTGCGCAGGACCCGGTAGCGCATCTGAAGAAGCGCCGGTAGCTGTTACCCGTTCTCTGCCATCTCTTCCGGTACGGCAGCCAGATTCAATTCCTTGCCGTCCCTCAGCACGCTGATTTGCAACGGTTGGCCAATCGCATCGGCGAACAGCAGTTTCTGCAGGCTTTCCGCGTTGCTGACGGGGCGGCTCCCGGCTGTCATGATGATGTCACCGGCTTGCAGGCCCGCGCGGTCTGCCGGTGAACCCGCCAGGACCTCCACCACCCTGAGCCCGTCCCGTTGGCCGCTGCGGATCACAGCACTGGCGGTGAGGCGGATGGGCGTGCTGACAACACCCAGGTACGCTCGCTTCACCCTTCCGTCCTTCAGCAGCGCTGAGATGATGCGCCGGGTTGTGGCATTGATCGGCACGGCAAGGCCCAGCCCTGCGCCGGCAACTGCGGTGTTGATTCCCACGATGCGGCTGCGCGCGTCGGCCAATGCCCCACCGGAGCTGCCCGCGTTGAGGGCTGCGTCGGTCTGGATGACGTCTTCGATCACGCGCCGGTTTCCACCCGACCATACGGGTATGGCCCGTCCAAGACCGCTGACAACACCCGCTGTTACTGATCCGGCCAGGCCCAGCGGATTCCCCACAGCGATAACCAGCTGACCCACGCGGAGCGTCTCAGCGTCGCCGAACTGCGCTGGCGGAACTTTCGGTGCTTTGCCGTGGACCACCGCGAGATCGGACAAGGGATCCACGCCCACCAGTTCAAGGTCAGTCCGGCTGCCATCTGCAAAAGACGCATGGCCCTGGTGGGTTCCGGCCACAACGTGGGAGTTCGTGAGGAGGTAACCGTCCTCTGTGAACAGCACAGCGGAACCTGCGCCCATCCGGAAGCGGCCGTTACGGCGGCTGCTTGTCATCTCGATTGCTGCGACGTGCGGGGTGACGGTCTCAGCCACCCGCATGACCGTCTCGGAATACGAATCCAGCGGATCGTCGTCGAACGCCGCTGAACCGGGCTCGGGGATCTCGACCATGGCGCACCTCCTGGCTGCTTTGCCATATCCGGCTTCCAGACCTTGTGCTGCGCCGGATCTTATAGAGGACAACCACTGCCCCACACAGGCTAGTCCCGGCCCCGCTACGCCGTCGGTGAACAGGGCCGGGCGCTCACCGATGTGGCCCGTTAACGCCAGAAGACCCGGACGCGATGTCCGGGTCTTCTGGGTGTCTTGCGACATGTCAAAATGTGGAGATGGGGGGAATTGAACCCCCGTCCGATGTCGTGTTAGCAGGGCTTCTCCGGGCGCAGTTTGCGTTGGAGTTTCTCGGCCCCAGCCCTCCTGCAAACAGGTGGCTGATCCGGGCCCAGTCATCTAAGAGTCCCGTCTACCCCGATGACGGGGGCAAACAGCAGTGGCTATCTAAATGACGCCAGGATCCGGGGCAATAGCAACCTCGGGCTGACGGACTGTCTTACTGCTTAGGCAGCAAGAGCGAAGTCAGTGCGCTTTGAATTGGCACTTATTGGTTTGCAGACAGCGTTTACGAGATAATTCTGCATCCTCGGCCCGCTTCACCTGCCGCGACTAACATCGTCGAAACCGATCATCCCCGTATTTTGTTATCAAACCCGGCGGAGCCTCTGATTGCTCGGAAAACCCTGCCGGACTATTCATCATAACGCATCCGATCCCGGGATCATTCCCAAGGGGCGGTCCGTGGATCAGCGGCGGTTGCGTTCCCGCAACTCACGCAGCGACTCGCGTTTGTCCTGTTGTTCACGCAGCGTCTGGCGCTTGTCGTAGTCCTTCTTACCGCGGGCAATCGCGATTTCCACCTTGGCGCGGCCGTCCAGGAAATACAGCTGGAGCGGAACCACGGTGAACCCGGACTCGCGGATCTTCACAGAGATTTTGTTGAGCTCTTCACGGTGCAGCAAAAGCTTCCGGCGCCGGCGGGCGGAGTGGTTGGTCCAGCTCCCCTGGTTGTACTCGGGGATGTGGATGCCCTCCATCCACAGTTCGTCGTTGTAGAAGGTGCAGAAACCGTCAACCATGGAAGCGTGGCCTTCGCGCAGGGACTTGACTTCAGTCCCCATCAGGGCGATGCCGGCCTCATAGGTGTCGAGCACGTGGTAGTCATGCCGGGCCTTGCGGTTGGTGGCCACCACTTTACGGCCACTTTCTTTGGGCACGGTGAAACTCCTCAGTTCTTGGATCCTGGTTGTATCCGGCCGTTCGGGCGCGGAGTCATACCAGTGTACGGCAGGCGCGGACCGCCGTTACAGCAGCCGCATGGGGTCAACAGCAGTCCCGTTGAGCCAGGTTTCGAAGTGTGAGTGGCAGCCGGTCGAGTTTCCGGTGCTGCCCGAGTAGGCAATGAGCTGCCCCTGGGATACCTGCTGGCCGTTGGAGACCACCACGCTTGCGTTGTGGTAGTAGATGGTGGTCAGTGAGTTGCCCTGCACCACGCCGTGCGACAGCTTCACCCGGAACCCGCCGCCGTCGGAAGAATTCCATCCGGAGGAGAAAACCTCGCCGGCGGCTGCCGCATAAACGGGGGTGCCGCAAGCGGCACCGAAGTCGATGCCGGTGTGCATGTAGCCGCCCGAACCGTAGAAGTCGATGGTTCCGGGCGGGGTGGCCCGCCAGCCGAAGCCGGAGGTGATGGGTACGTCGCCGGAGAACGGGTGCCGCAATCCAAAGGCCGACGGCGATCCGGTCACCGGAACGTATTCCACCTGCGGCGGCGCCGGCTGGTTCCGGGCGGCGGCGGCAGCCGCCGCTGCCGCTGCGGCTGCGGCGGCGAGGCGGCGCTGTTCGGCCTCCCAGGCTTCCCGGAGCCGGCGGTCGCGTTCGGCGATTTCGTTGGCCACGGCGTTCTGGCTGGCCTCGACCGCGGCCATCTGGCTTTGAATACCTGGCTTGGCCGCCTGGAGTTCCGCATCAAGACGCGTGGTGTCGGCAATCAGCTGATCAACCTGGGCCTTTTTGGCCGCTGCCTCATCGCGGGCCGCTTTCTCCCGTTCCAGGGCAGCGTCAGCTTTTGCCTTCAGATCCCTGATTTCGGCTTCAACGGCTTCCAGCCGGGCCTGCGAGTTCACGTTGGTGGCGCTCTGCTGGGACAGTTTGTCCATGGCCGCATTCTGGCTCCGCATGGCCTGGTCTGCGAGGTCCATCGTCTCGGTCAGGCTGCCGCCGTTGTTCGCCCCGAAGAAGAGCGTCAGGTTGGACGGGACGCCACCCGATTTGTAGGCCTGGGTGGCGATCTGGCCAATCAGCTTCTTGGTGTCGGCGATCTTTTGTTTGTCCGACTCCAGCTGCTGGGTGATTTTCGCCTTGTTCTGCTGCGCAAGGTCAACACGCGCCGTCAGAGCTTCAACTTCCTTGACCGCACTGGCTACCCGGCCCTGTGCTTCCAGAAGTGCCTGCTGGGCACCGGGCAACTGGCCCTGATAGATCACCAGGTCGCCGGCCGCCTTCGCAATCCGGGAATCCACGAACTCAAGGGACTGCTGCACCCGTGCGGCCTCCGCCTCAAGGGCGGCCCGCTTGTCATCGAGTTCGTCGGCTTGCGCCACAGGAGCTGAGGCGCCGAGGCTGGCAGCAAGCACCAGCACCAGGACGCCACTGAGCATGCCGCTCAGGCGGCCCGCAGGACGCCGGCGTTCCGCCCGGTGCCGAGGCGCAGTTCGATGCAATACGTTCATGAGGATTCCTTGGTCGGTTTGCACAGCCTAGACCTTCAGATATCTGCGTAAGGTCAAGAGAGACGAAATTCCAGCCAAAGATCCGCCAAGGATCAGCAAAGCCGGTGCAAGGATGAGAGTCTGCCCGGGCGAGATAAATGCCGTGTCCGGATACTGCTTGGACAGGTACTCGCCCAGGAAGAAGTGCGCCACTGCCCACAGCGTCCCTGACGCCAACGCGGCTCCGACCACGGCCGCAATGACGCCTTCGAGGATGAACGGCAACTGGATGACCATCTTGGAGGCACCCACCAGGCGCATGATCCCTGTCTCCCGGCGGCGGCTGAAGGCTGAGAGCCGGATAGTCGTCGCGATCAGGAGGATGGCACAGATAATCATCACGCCGGCAATACTGACAGCCACCAGGGATGCCGCATTCATGGCTGAGAACAGACGCTCCAACAGTTGGCGCTGGTCAATCACCGTCTCAACGCCGGGCTGGGAAGAGAATGTCTCGCTGATGATCTGGTACTTTTCCGGATCCTTCATGTTGATCCGGAAGGAGGACGGCAGTTGGTCCGGCGTCACCGAATCAACGATCGGTGAGTTCGAGAACTGGTCCTTGAAGTGTTTGTAGGCCTCTTCCTTGGACTCGAACGCGAAGTCGTTAACGTACTGGGCCACTGCGGGTGAGTCCAGGAGAGTCTTGAGGTTCTCCTGCTGTTCCGGGGTGACCGGCCCCGTGGCGCAACCTGCCGCCGTCGAACCGTCACTGCAGAGGAAGATGGCTACCTGGACTTTGTCGTACCAGTACCCCTTCATCTGGTTGATCTGGAGCTGCAACATGCCGGCGGCGCCGACGAACGTCAGGGAGACGAACGTGACCAGGATGACCGATACAACCATGGAGACGTTGCGGCGAAGTCCGCTCCCGATCTCGCCGAGAATGAAAGCGAGCCTCATCGCTGTTCCTCCCCTGCGTCCCCGTGACTGCCGGGCTGAGGCGGCGTCTCATCCCTGCCGCTGGCATCCTTGAGCCGGCGGGATTGACCCACCACCGGAATCATGGAGGTGTACAGCGCCCTGGCCTCGTCGCGGATGACCACACCGTGTTTCAGTTCCACCACGCGTTTGCGCATTTCATTGACGATGTCGTCGTCGTGCGTGGCCATGACAACGGTGGTGCCATTCTGGTTGATTTTGTCCAGCACGCCCATGATGCCCATGGAGGTGGTGGGGTCCAGGTTGCCGGTGGGTTCGTCAGCCAGCAGGATGCCGGGCCGGTTCACTACCGCACGGGCTATCGCAACCCGCTGTTGCTCACCGCCGGAAAGCTCGTGGGGCATGCGGCGCTCTTTGCCCTCCAGGCCCACAGTCTTGAGGACTTCGGGGACGGTGTCCCGGATAACGCTCCGGCTCTTGCCGATGACCTGCATGGCGAAGGCAACGTTGGCGAATACGTTCTTTTGGGGAAGGAGCCGGAAGTCCTGGAACACCACCCCGATACCGCGGCGGAGCCTGGGCACCCGCCAGCTGGAGATTTTGGCGACGTTCTGGCCGGCCACATAGACGGCCCCGGAGGAGGCCCGGTCTTCCTTGAGGACAAGCCGCAGAAAGGTGGACTTGCCGGATCCGGAAGCGCCCACGAGGAACGCGAACTCACCACGGTCAATTTCAAGGCTGACATCGTCCAACGCAGGACGGGCTGTCTGGTCGTAGACCTTGGTGACATTTTCGAATCGGATCATGGCCCTAAATACCCTGCAGGGCACGGCTTATGCAGCCCAGATCTGCAGCCGGTGCGCGGGCTTTCGTTTGGGGGAAGTAGAGCTCCGGCTCCTCGACTATACGCAGTCTCTTTGCCGGTATCAGGGGGATTCGGGGGTGTGTCGCCCGATTCAGGCCCCGCGGGCCTGCAGGTCAGCTACGACTTGTCGGCATTGCGGTTGTCGGTCCGCCAGCGGATCCCGGCGTCGATGAAGTCGTCGATTTCGCCGTCAAACACGGCCGAGGTGTTGCCCACTTCGTGCTCGGTGCGGAGATCCTTGACCATCTGGTACGGATTCAGGACGTATGAACGCATCTGATCGCCCCAGGAAGCCTTGACGTCACCGGCGAAGGCCTTCTTTTCAGCGTCCTCCTGCTCCTTTTTAAGGAGAAGCAGACGGGACTGCAGGACGCGCAGGGCTGCGGCCCGGTTCTGGAGCTGCGACTTTTCGTTCTGCATCGACACCACCGTGCCCGTGGGGATGTGCGTGAGGCGCACCGCGGAGTCCGTGGTGTTAACCGACTGGCCACCCGGGCCGGAGGATCTGAACACGTCCACGCGGATCTCGTTATCCGGGATGTCGATGGAGTCGGTGGACTCGATGAGCGGAATCACTTCGACGGCGGCGAAGGACGTCTGGCGGCGGCCTTGGTTATCGAAGGGGCTGATCCGCACCAGGCGGTGGGTTCCGGCTTCGACGCTCAATGTGCCGAAGGCGTAGGGTGCCTTTACTTCGAAAGTGGCGGACTTAAGCCCTGCCTCTTCCGCGTAGGACGTGTCCATGATCGTGGTGGGGTAGCCATGGCGTTCGGCCCAGCGAAGGTACATGCGCATCAGCATTTCAGCGAAATCCGCAGCGTCAACGCCGCCGGCACCGGCGCGGATGGACACCACAGCTTCACGTTCATCGAACTCGCCCGAAAGCAGCGTCACCACTTCGAGTTCCTTCAGGGCCTTTCGGATTGACTCAAGTTCAGCAGCGGCTTCGCCCATGGAGTCGGCATCGTCCTCATCCTGGCCCAGCTCCACCAGCACTTCAAGGTCATCGATCCGCGAGGCCAGCTTGTTCAGCCGCTCAAGCTCGGACTGGCGGTGTGAGAGGCGGGACGTGATCTTCTGGGCTGCGGCGGGATCGTCCCAGAGGTCCGGCTCACCGGCGCGCTCGCTCAGCTCAGCGATGTCTTCCTTCAAGGCCTCGACATCGCTGACTCGCTCGATGGAGGTGTAGGTGGCGCGAAGAGCGCGGATTTCTGCGGGAAAATCAATAGTGGCCATGGTTGTTTAAGCCTACGCTATCCAGCTGGACGGGCTGACTCCGCTGTTCCCGGTCATCGCGTAAGGCGCGACCGTGCGGTGGAAACCGCCTCGATGGCGATCCCGTCCGGTACGAGGAAGTTCACCACCGGCGGATGGACGGCCGCGCTGAGAACTACGACGGCGGTGGATCCGTCGGGGCTGCCGGTCGCCGCCGAAACGGCTAACTGATCGAACCTGGCCGACGACGGGCTCCTGGCGATGAAGTCCGCGGCAACGCTGCGGACCCGTCCGGAACCCAGCACGGCGGAGGGTGTAACGGCGTTGCCCGCCACCTCACCCAGCGTGTAGCTGTCGGCAGCGGCGAGCGACGCGCCGTCGGCCAGGGACAACAGGCGCTTGTGTTCGAGATAGACACTTGAGATGCCGGTGACCACTGTCACGACCAGCAGGCCGAGCGTGACGTAGCCAACGATCAGCACAATCATCTGGCCGTCCTCGTTGCCTGGGTGAGGAGCCGGCGGGGCAGTCGCAGACGGGGTCACCGCGCCCGGCGTCACCGGAACCTGCCGACCAGTTGAGTGGACGAGGCCTCGACCTCGCTGGCACTGAGCCTGAAGCTATTGCTGAACGGAACGCACGGCAGTGGCACCGTGAGTTTCACCGTTACCGTGACCGCGGTTCCAGCGGCTTGGCAGTCGCCGGGATTGCAGCTGGTGGAGACACTGGCCTGGCTGGCATCGTGACCAAAATCCGCGAGCGCAATGACGGCCGCCTGTTCCGCGGCAGCCTGGCCTGATTTGGCGTCGGGCTGCGCCACAAAGACTTTTGCGGCCTGGTCGGCTGCACCCACGACGGCGAAGGAACCGCCCTGGAGCTGCCCGATGGTGATGATGAAGTACACGAGGGGAACCATCAGGAGAAGTGCCAGGAACGTGAATTCGACCACCGCGCTCCCCCGTTCTGCCGGGCCGTCGTTCCCGCCGCAGTGTTGCCTCGGTGGGCCTGGGCGTGGGCTTCGTCCCGCCGAATGCAGGCAGAGCGCCTCACGGAACCTGTGGGTGAGCCTAAGCAGCACGTCATCAGGGTTGGATGGCAGCATGGCCCTTCACCTCCAGCAGGTCCCGGGGGCCAATGAGTCCGATGACCGGCATGGGGGGACTGCCCCCGGTTTTGTTGACTCCTTGACCTATCGAGCTTGTGCTCGTGGAAGGATGTTGACCATGCCCACGGCTTATGGGGCGGAGTTCCGCCAGGATGTTATAGATGTGGCCCGCAAGGGCGAGGCGCCGCTGGCGCAGATTGCGAAGGATTTCGGGCTTTCGGTCACGACGCTCAAGCGCTGGATTGCCATCGCCGACCGTAAAGAATCCGGGGCCGGTCCGGCGGCGACGGAGTCGGCCGAGATGCGGGAGTTGAAGAAGCGGAACCGCCTCTTGGAGCAGGAGAACGAGATTCTGCGCCGAGCCGCGGCCTATCTGGCCAGGGACATCAACCCAAAATGATCTACCCGCTGGTCACGGATCTTGCCGCCGACGGTGTTCCCGTGGCGGTGACCTGCAGGGTGTTGAAGTTCAGCAAGCAAGGCTATTACCGATGGCGAGCCAGTCCGGTGACGGAACGCGACTGGATCGATGCGCACCTCGTCAACGCCGCCCTGGACATCCATGCCGAGGACCCTGCGTTCGGGTACCGTTTCATCGCCGACGAACTCCCGGAGAAGGGCATCACGGCGGGTGAGAACAGGGTCCAGCGCCTGTGCAGGGACCACGGCATCTGGTCGGTGTTCTCGAAGAAGCGTGGCCTGAACCGCAGACCCGGGCCGCCGGTTCACGACGACCTGGTCGAGCGGGATTTCACCGCCGCGGCGCCGAACGAGCTGTGGCTGACGGACATTACCGAGCACCCCACCGCAGAGGGGAAGCTCTACCTCTGCGCGGTGAAGGACGTCTATTCCGGAAGGATCGTCGGGTACTCGATGGACTCCCGGATGAAGTCCTCGCTGGCCGTCGCTGCATTGGAGAGCGCGGTGCGGGCACGCCGCCCGGCAGCGACCGTGGTCCACTCGGATCGCGGGTCCCAGTTCCGGTCCCGCCGCTTCGTCGAATCGCTCCGGCACCACGGGCTTACCGGATCGATGGGCAGGGTCGGTGCGTGCGCGGACAACGCCGCGATGGAATCGTTCTTCTCGCTGCTGCAAAAGAACGTCCTGGACCGTCAGCGGTGGCTCACCAGGCAGGACCTCCGACTGGCCATCACAACCTGGATCGAAAGAACCTACCACCGCCGGCGACGGCAAAGACGGCTGGGAAAACTCACGCCAATCGAATATGAAACAATCAACCGGACCGCACTCACAGCGGCCTAAGACCCCGAGTCAACAAAAGCCGGGGCAGTCCCGGGGGCCTTGATGGTCACTTCCAGCGACCGCAGGCCCTGGAAAGTCACCTCTGAGGTGCTGATGTTCTGCGCGAACCCAGCGTTCAGGCCGGTTCCGATCAGGGCAGCCGCCCGTTCCTGCGCATCAGCGGCTCCCCGGTCTGCGAGAGTGCCATAGCGTGCGCCCGACGCCGCCGCGTCGACAAGCGTGTTGCGGACGTGCAGCACCAACGTGAGCTGGATTATCGCCAGGAAGAACATGGTGAGAAGTCCGCCCACCAGCACAAAGTCCACCACAGCCGAGCCGCGCTCTTCCTTGCACCAGCCTGGGCCAAAGCGCCCTTGCCGGTGGGGGCAGGACCGGCCGGGGCCGCTCTGGCTGGACTCAGGCATGCGCTATTTTCCGACCTGGTCCATTGCCTGGTTGAACATGGTCTCGAGGGCAGGGCCGGCGAGGGCCAGCAGTCCGGCCACGAGAACGGCAGACATCAGTGTGACTAGTACCTGTTGTCACCTACTCGGTCTTTACATGGCCCCAGACTTCTGGCGCTGTCCGCTCTAATCCGCCACCGTTCTCCACGACTTGCGCCAGCCGTGTTCGTTCGGCGCCTCTTTATTTCCGACCGCCCGCAATAGCATGTCCGCATCGCGCGCCCACTGCTGCCACTCTGCAACGTCTCCCTGTGATTCTGCCAGCCAAAGAGCTCGGCTTCCCGCTTGTAGAAAAGACGAGTCAATGGGGAGGTGCCCGTCTTTGAAAAGAACTTCGACAACCGAAAGCAGTTTCCTTGCTTGCTCATCTACGACGCCCCCTGGCACGCCCGACACACTGAGCCCACCGGAAGATTCAATCTGGGGGCGGACCGTCAACCGGTCCACTTTTCCCTCAAGCCGCTCGAACATTTGCAAGAGAGCCTGCTCCGCGGAATCTCCTGAGCTTTCAACTTTCTGTTGATTGGTCCAAGCACGGAACGCGGTGGCGACAGGATTCATCATGTCCCTGAATGCTGAGGATGTTTCACCGATGGCAGCTTTGGAACGTAGCTGAGCTACAGCCTCCTCGATCTCATCCGGCATCAACCCGTACTTGATGGCACGCTGGTCCTGAATATCAAAGGGGGATTTTTCCTTGTCCCCGTCCATGATCACGACATGTTTGTCCATAGCGTGTGCCAGGGCGAGTTCATAGAACACGTTGGGGTTACGGCCGGTTATGTCAGCCACGCAGATGTGGGACTCAACGATCGAGCTCAACATCGCTGCGGTGATTGCAAGAGGGGAATCATGCTCGTCGGCCCGCTCGACCACGAAAGCGGGCTCCGGTAGTGCCGCCCGCACAATGTACTTGAGAAACCTGTCTGCTCGCAGGCGTTCGGGGCTGTTTGGCCCGCCTATAGGCGAGATAACGAACACGCGCTGAGGCACGATTGGGTCCGCTTCCTGGTCCGTGGTCAATGAGGCTCCTGAGGATAGGGGTAGGGGCTACTTCTTATCTGGCTGGCTTACTTCACTCCCGGGACTTGGTGACTTCAGAACCGCCTACATCAGCGTGAATGGAACATGTCCACCCGCCCCCGGCAAGTGCCAGCAATGGACGAGTAGTCGTTTCACCTGCTGTTTCTGTTTGCATTCTGCGCAGACTGCAAGCCCCTCGAAATTAGCAGTTCCTGAGTCTCGGCTACCCAGTTGTGCAACATGCCAATCGGCGCCCTCTTGTCGAGGAGTCGTCGACCACGTTTATACGCGGACATAACCTCCTCGTCGGCTTGGACAAGTTCCATAAAGGCATCCATCTGATCCAGCAACTGTTCCACGACGCCCCGGACCATTGAGCCTGACCGAACAGTGGGGGGACGGGAGTGGCCGTTCAACTCCCCAGCACTACGCCGAGCTTCCATCAGGGGGCTGCCATCGCTGGTTGCGCTGGCGCTCTTACGGATTTCATCTGTGAGCCGAGCATCCGAACGAGCGAGTCCTCGTACCGCAGTCAGTATCTCGCTGAGCATGTCCGTGTCGTCTGCGGCAGTAGGTTCCGGTGACGGCGCGGTAGCGGGGTCCTCTTCACTAGGAAGATCCTTATTTATCTGCTGCAGTTTCGATTCAAGTGCCGGCCAGCAAACTTCGAACGCTCGATCGAGCGCTTCAAATTTCCTGGACTCGTCGCCCAAGGCTTGATTGAGGGACACAACCAAGGCGTGAATTCCGTCCCTCGTGGGGAGGACCACCTGGTACCCAGAAAGAGGGCCCGTCAGCTTCGCTACGTTAGGAAAATCGACCAATAAGGGTGCAACGCGGGATTCCAAGCCGCCAACGCGTTTGGAAAGAGCCCCAGCCTCAAAGTTGAGCCACTGCGAATGTTGGTTCCAGGGCGTCACTACGATAATGCCAAAGTTGGTATCATCTAGCTCTTTGTCCAGTTGCTGGTTCCATTGAAGGCCGGCAACCAAGCCCCGTGAACTGACCCAAGGTTCTACGGCATTGAGGACAGTCGGAAGCCACTCATCTAGAGCACGCGCAACGGCGTGGCTCTTCGTTTTTGCGCCTGACCAACTAAGAAAAACCTTCAAGATCGGACCCCCACTCGTTGCATCATTGTCGGACCTCAGACTAGCAAGTCGCAGGGTGTGGTCGCCCCCACAGCCAGTAGGTGCTCGGGGAGCAACACGTACTACCTCTTCAAGGTGAGAAAAGGACCGCCTACAACAGTGTGATCATCACCCAGCCGCTGTCCGCACAGCCTTACCCCCTAAACAGGAAGGATCAGGCGTAGCTTCGTCGCTCGAGAAGCGATACCCCGCGCCAAGGAGCAGGCCTGGACCACACCGCCCGCTCGCGGACTCGGCATCGCGCGGATGGATGTATGTCTCTCACTTGCCGTATGACCACTCACAGCGGAGAATCCTCTTTACATGTCAGATGACAGCACCAAACATGGGGTTCCGCATGAGACAGCTCCTTCAGTACAAGATTTGGCGGTGGATAGTCGTCGAAGCTGTTTCTTTGCTGAGCGTATTTGTCATTTATAGCGTCTTCATGAGCTGGAAGCCCGACCCCGGGCTAGCGGCAAATTGGGCTCTCGGCTTGCCTGCGGTGACTATTTTACTCTTCTTGGCACCTTGGGCAGAGAGAGGACTCTCAAACTCCTCCGCCTCGCGGCCGTCTTCGACCATTGTGCGGAGAGCGCTCCCGTGGGCCGTCGGAAGCACACTGTTGTTTGTGTTTGCCGCCTACCTGCTGTACAACATCACACCTTGGTTGGCCAAAAATACAGGGGATCAGGTCGCACGCCCTGCGTCGCCCTCGGAGACATCGGCAAGCGCCGGCGAGGGCAAAGCGCTCACAGGACTCTTGGTGCCCGCCCCGAAAACTATTACCACGGCCATCGCGGGCCGCCAAGCAGCCAGGTCCGGATATCTCTTGTATCCACCTGGCTGTAGCGATAACAATATGAGCGCCCGCGCTGAATTGGGCGAAAACTACTCCGAAATTTTGATCGCATTTGAACTGGACGACCGCGCGCCAAACAGCATTCGAACAAGTGTGGAGCTGAACTTGGACGGAACGAAACAACCTCTGATAATACTTTCACGGACCACAGGAGAGAGTACACGTCTCAATGTGCGGGGTTCAAAGCAACTCTCGATAAAAGTTTCGTCCGTGGGATCGCCAGTGCTGGATTGCAAAGGCTCAGAATATTCCATATTAATCGATGGCAGCGCAGTACGTTGAGGACTGCGACTCTAAGGATCAATCATGAGCATAAAGAGAATACGTATTGCATTCCTTATAATATGTTTTGCAGCAACAACATTTATTGCGGCAGGCTGCACAAACAGCGCCGGCCCTGATACACAAACTCCCACCAGTACGTCATCCGAAGAGAATCGCCTCCAGGAACCACAGAATGACAGCACAACGCCTCGAATGCCGTCCCTCATTGGGAAGGCCATCGACGATGCAAAAGCCATGCTTGGAGGCAACATCCGTGTCAATGTCGAAAATCATATTGACCTTCAGCCCGCTGGAACTGTCATCGATCAAAGTCCTTCTTACGGCGACCCCATTCCTCCCGGCAATACAGTCTCGCTGACGGTCGCCATTTCGCCACCAGAGGTTCCCGATGTTACGAATAAACGTTTTGGAGATGCCAAAGTACTCCTTGAACGATTGGGCTTTATTATTGTCGAAAATCCGGTAGAGGACGAAACAAAAGCCGATGGAACGGTGCTCAAGCAGGACCCACCAAGAGGTGTCACTACCAGTGGCAAAGTAACCCTTAGTGTGGTTAGAAGGCCGGTCAGTACATTTCTAAGCGACTTCCCTCTCCTATCTCCTCCAATGTCACTGAGTTACGAAAGAGGAAGTAAAAAAACCAATGGCAAAATCTACCCTCATAGTGTGTTAGTTAAAAATTTGTATAATGGGAAAAACATAGAACTCAACTATGACCTCTCCAGGAAGTATTTGAAATTTGTTGGGATTCTCGGTTTGAGTGATGACGCTCCTATATCCGCGTCAAGTACCGTCGAATTTTACGACGGAAACCGGCCTCTGGTGTCATACACCGCCGAATTTGGCAAGGACACCGCCATAGACGTCGATGTCACGAATGTCCTTCGGCTCCGGGTCCGGATCACGCCATCCGATTCGACGTTCGGTGTCATCTTTGCAGAAGTTCGGATTCAATCATTCCCAGAAGTGTTGGCCGCTTCACCTTCCCCGAGCCCCGGAAACACGGCGCACTGAACAAGGTCAGCACGTCTGGGCCACTCCCCACGGGCTAATTCCAGAGACACTCTAAGCTCGAAGCGCGCATACTAGCGGGCGTAGTAGCGGGTGCAAGAACCGCCAGAATAAACGGGAGCGGACTGCTCAAGAAGATGGGTTTCTAAATATCGTCACCCAGGCATCAAAGTCGCGCTATTTGCCACGCCCATGCTGTGCCGTAGATGGCAATGTCCCGCTAGTTTCAAGGGCCCCAAGCTGGTAACGGGGCTCTCCGTGGTTCGTGGTGAAACGGATTCCGTGTCTTGAAAGCTGAAGGGCTCGTAGCCCTGCTGTGATGGATGTTCTCTACGCATTCATCAAGAGTCAGGAGCTACGAGCCTTGATTGAGCCTACTTCGCCGCGCCCCGATGCTGCCACCGCGATTTTCAACCTGCCCGACTACCGCGTAGCCGACACTGAGGTCCTCGCTTTCGGGCAGCGGCGGGTCAGAATCGAAGCCACTGCCGAGGCCGGCTGCCCGTCCTGTGGTGTGATCAGCAGCCGGGTGCATTCCCGCCGGCCTCAACGTCTGCGTGACATCCCTGTCGCCGGGCCGATTGAAGTGGCTCTTCGCGGTTCGTGGTGAATGTTCTGCCGTGATGAATGTTCATGCCGCTGTTCTGGCGGCACTGCGCAACAGGATACGCGTTTTGTAGTTGCGTGCGTTGGTGAATCCCCGGCCGGTCCTCTTTATGTGCTTGATCGCTGTGTTGTTGGCCTCCACCTTCGCGGTTGTCGCGCCGGTGACAATGAGGACTTCGATCTCTTTCCACCACCGGCAGACCGTCCGCCAGAGCCGGCTCGTTTCGGGCTGCGCGGCCCGTTCCACCAAGGCTTGCAGCCGGTCTTTCGCGGCGGCCGCGTCGGCGAGGGACCCGGTGCCTAATAGCGTCCGCAGTTGCTCCTTGACCAACCAGGCGGCTTGCAGTTTCCCGGTGGCGTCGTCGGTCGTGAACACCGTGCTTAGCCTGTTGCGGGCCCGGTCCGAGAGCGTGTCCCCGGCCCGCAACAGCAGCCGCCGGTTGGCCCAGACGGGATCAATGGAACGCCCCCGCCGGCCATGGACCTGCTGGGTGAGCCGCTGCCGGACTTCGGTGAGCATGTCATTGCCTAGCTTGACCAGGTGGAACGCGTCGACCGAGACCGCGGTGCGCGGAAGCCACATCCGCAAGGCCTTCCGGAATGCAGCTGACGGATCGATCGCGACGACCTGAACGCCCAGGCGCCACTGAAGCGGCCGGGAGAACAGCCAGTCCCCGACGCCTTCGCTGTCACGGCCGTCTACAATCCCGAGCACTTGTCCGGTGTCCAGATCGACGATGGTGGTCATCCACGGTTCGTAGCGTTTCCAGGCCTTGGTGGCCGGGTCGCGGAAGAACCGCACGGACCGGTAGCGGTGTTCATCGATCCCGAGCATCCGCGGGGCCAGGGCATCAACATCAGGCAGCGTCAGCGCAGCCGAGTCCAGAGCCCGCTGGACCAGCCACCACGAGACACCGAACGAGGACGCGGCCTCCGCCGCCGCCCTGCCGGATCCAATCACGGCGGCCACCAGGGCCTCACGGAGCCGGCGCGTGGACCGTGCCCGGCGCGGGACCTGGGCTGTTTCCTCGGCGAATGTCTGTCGCGGGCACAGGTACTCATCGCAGAAGAATCTCCGCTTGGCCCACACCACTTCAATCGGCCCGGCGACAGGGATGTCACGCAGACGTTGAGGCCGGCGGGAATGCACCCGGCTGCTGATCACACCACAGGACGGGCAGCCGGCCTCGGCAGTGGCTTCGATTCTGACCCGCCGCTGCCCGAAAGCGAGGACCTCAGTGTCGGCTACGCGGTAGTCGGGCAGGTTGAAAATCGCGGTGGCAGCATCGGGGCGCGGCGAAGTAGGCTCAATCAAGGCTCGTAGCTCCTGACTCTTGATGAATGCGTAGAGAACATCCATCACAGCAGGGCTACGAGCCCTTCAGCTTTCAAGACACGGAATCCGTTTCACCACGAACCACGGAGAGCCATTGAAGTGGTGTGGGCCAAGCGGAGATTCTTCTGCGATGAGTACCTGTGCCCGCGACAGACATTCGCCGAGGAAACAGCCCAGGTCCCGCGCCGGGCACGGTCCACGCGCCGGCTCCGTGAGGCCCTGGTGGCCGCCGTGATTGGATCCGGCAGGGCGGCGGCGGAGGCCGCGTCCTCGTTCGGTGTCTCGTGGTGGCTGGTCCAGCGGGCTCTGGACTCGGCTGCGCTGACGCTGCCTGATGTTGATGCCCTGGCCCCGCGGATGCTCGGGATCGATGAACACCGCTACCGGTCCGTGCGGTTCTTCCGCGACCCGGCCACCAAGGCCTGGAAACGCTACGAACCGTGGATGACCACCATCGTCGATCTGGACACCGGACAAGTGCTCGGGATTGTAGACGGCCGTGACAGCGAAGGCGTCGGGGACTGGCTGTTCTCCCGGCCGCTTCAGTGGCGCCTGGGCGTTCAGGTCGTCGCGATCGATCCGTCAGCTGCATTCCGGAAGGCCTTGCGGATGTGGCTTCCGCGCACCGCGGTCTCGGTCGACGCGTTCCACCTGGTCAAGCTAGGCAATGACATGCTCACCGAAGTCCGGCAGCGGCTCACCCAGCAGGTCCATGGCCGGCGGGGGCGTTCCATTGATCCCGTCTGGGCCAACCGGCGGCTGCTGTTGCGGGCCGGGGACACGCTCTCGGACCGGGCCCGCAACAGGCTAAGCACGGTGTTCACGACCGACGACGCCACCGGGAAACTGCAAGCCGCCTGGTTGGTCAAGGAGCAACTGCGGACGCTATTAGGCACCGGGTCCCTCGCCGACGCGGCCGCCGCGAAAGACCGGCTGCAAGCCTTGGTGGAACGGGCCGCGCAGCCCGAAACGAGCCGGCTCTGGCGGACGGTCTGCCGGTGGTGGAAAGAGATCGAAGTCCTCATTGTCACCGGCGCGACAACCGCGAAGGTGGAGGCCAACAACACAGCGATCAAGCACATAAAGAGGACCGGCCGGGGATTCACCAACGCACGCAACTACAAAACGCGTATCCTGTTGCGCAGTGCCGCCAGAACAGCGGCATGAACATTCATCACGGCAGAACATTCACCACGAACCGCGAAGAGCCGGTAACGGTCTCTTGACCTCAGGGTGGCGGTCTGCGGTCCTTGTCCTCCGACTGAAGGTACCGGGGTATTGCTTCAGCGAGGTTGGCGTGTGAATGTGTAGCATGCCAACCTCAAGAGGATTCACCTATCGGGATGCCGTCGTTCTGCTGACGGGCGAGGACGGTGCGGCAGCAGGCTTCGTGGACAAGGCGCTGGGCGCCGCCGTCATAGGCTCTAGCCTCTTCTTGGGCCCTGGGGCACTCGGCCTAGTTGGTGCCAAAAACGAACTGATGAAACTGGGCAAGGCGCAGCTCGAAGCACTTCCGGGCAAACTAGCGACCAAAAAAATCGCAAAGCGCACGGACCTTCGCGAGGCGGCCAATGCGGTTCTCGTCATCGTTTCGTTCCTGGACGCCTTCGAAGCGGAGCTAGGGGCATCTCGTTACAAGAAACTCGAGATCACGCAGCAGGACCTAAGAATTTTGGCTTCAGATGGCTTGACGGAAAAAGATGAACATGCGCCGGACTGGGACATACTGGCGGAGCCGGCGATACCTTGTCCCTCTGTGCACCGATCAATTGAAAAAACAGTTAGTGAGCTTTCAGTACTCTATGCAGACTGGACTCAGCGCTTCTTAGCTTTCATACGGGGACTGCAGGCATGGGAGCACCTGCACGCCCGGGAACGCGCCAGCATCGAGGACACCCTTCTTGAGCTCGTTCCGCAGGCTGCCGTCAACAGATATAAAACGTACTTTGCCAAGCTCGCAGGAGATGTGCCGGAGTTTTCGTTCTGGGCACTAAGCCAAGAACTGCAAGCCCTTAACGCTGGCTTGGGCGCTGAAATAAAGATACTAGAGGACTCGTTGGGTCCTATCGGCAGCAGTCTTTCATCTGTCCAGGACCTCTTAACAAGCCTTACGACTACGCTCCCCAACGTTACAGCAGTGCGATGGATGCAGTCTCTGGCGGACAACAACGTGGCGGAACTCGAACTTCACTTGGTCGATAAAGAGGACGAAGAGCTTGAAGGCATCAACTCGCCGACTGTAGAGCAGGGATACATCGATCCAAACTTCAAGATTGCGCTGTACTCACCGCGCGACAGCCCGTCGAGCGAAAATTGGTGGGCAACGCTGCCCACGCACACTAATCTAGGCGGCCTTCTAAGCGGACACTTGATGAGTAGCACTGCCACCACGCTGCCGATGCTAATCATCGGCGATCCTGGCGCCGGAAAGTCCACACTCGCGCGTGTATTGGCAGCTCGTCTACCGGTCTCTGGCTTTTTACCTGTCCGCGTGCCTCTGCGAAATGTGGCAGCCAACGAGTCTATCGACCGCCAGATTGTCCATGGCATAGGACAGACGATCCATGAGGAAATTTCGTGGCCCGAATTCGTCGAGGCCGCGGGGCAGCTCTTGCCTGTCGTGATACTGGACGGATTTGACGAACTACTGCAAGCGACAGGCGTGAATCATTCAAACTATCTCGAGCAGGTGGCTGATTTCCAGCGACTGGAGGCCGCCCAAGGCCGTCCCGTCGCTGTCATAGTTACCAGTCGGACAACCGTAGTAGAACGCGCGCGTATCCGTTCCGGAACTCCCATTGTAAAGCTGTCCAACTTTGATAAAGAGAACGTCAAATCGTGGCTACGCGAGTGGTCGAAGGCTAACGCGCGATATTACAACGAAAAAAACCTAAAGCCTCTTACGTGGGAACGCTTAGAAAACTATCATCACTTGGCGACTCAACCGGTTCTCCTACTAATGTTGGCACTCTACGATGCCCAAGATAATGCCCTGAACTCGGAAGCCGGCTTTGGCCGCTCGGTCCTGTATGAGCGAATCCTGGAAAAGTTCACGCGTCGCGAGATACTCAAAAACTATGGTGCGGTCGATTCAAAGGGAATCAGCGCCGAGGTGGAGAACCACCTAATGGAGTTGTCCCTAGTAGCGTTGGGCATGTTCAATCGAGGCCGGCAGTTTATTTCTGAGGCTGATGTCAACACTGATCTAGCGGCGCTGGGATACACTCCCGCTGTTCAGCCAAATGAACAAGGACGATTCTCGCAAGCCCTTACCCAGGGCGAATTGCTTTTAGGGAAGTTCTTTTTTGTTCATAAATCTGAGGCGCAGGATGGATACTTGGAACGAGGGCAAAGACGAGCGCAGCAGCTGGGCAGGACGTTTGAGTTTATGCATGCTACCTTCGCCGAGTACCTAGTCGCTCGCCTGGCGGGTAAATTAGCGGCCACCCTCTTACCGCCAGACCCAAATCAAGCTTTTTGGATCAGGAATCGGGGAAATGACTCCGCTCTCTTTGCCGCGCTTTTTTCCAAGCAAGCCTTTTCGGAAAGCTCACAAATTGTAACATTTCTTCATGAGATTTTTGAGCAAATGAATCATCAGATTGAAAGCTATGATATCGCGCACTGGATGCTTGAAGAGTTGTGGAAAGAGGACCCAAAGGCAAAATACCCGAATTATCAGCCTATGGAACTTTCAACTCAAGCGCAAATCGCAACATTATCGGCAAATCTTGTCCTAATACTCAGCGCGGATAATTCTGAGGTTGATATCACTCGCCTTTTTGGTGGTTCAAACTCGGAGGCGCACATGGAATGGCGAAAGTGGGCGCTTTTGTGGGAGTCTCAGCTAGATGAAGGCGCGTACGCAGGTCTCTTTCAGTTGCTCTCACTCAAAAAAATGGAGAAACACTCCGAGGATCATGTCGGATACCAGCTTGTTACAAGCGGCTCGCATAATTCCTCCCAGAAATCGGCCATACTGGGCTTCGAGCATACAGAACTATCCCTTGGACAGAACTTGTTGTCCGTCGGAATGTACGGATCTTGGCACGAATATTTATCTCAACGCAGCTCCTTCTCCTTGGATTGGGATGGGTTAAGATCAGCTGAAGTAGTCCGTTGTTTTGAAGACCGACTTGGTGAATTCGGTAGCAGGCTTTATGCCCGAGAAGTGGACGGCGATGACCCCGCCTACTTCATTCCAGGACAGTTCGATGACGGTAACTATGGAGGCCTCTTCATGACCTCGCTGGCTTTCACGAACGCTAACGGCCCAACATTCAGATCCAGGGTAATGTCACTTTTGGAAATGATAAAGGCGTGGCAGCCAGCTCCAGATTTCGACCGGCTACCAGCCCTAACCCTGCTGCGACTTTTAACAGGCAGAGTTAGGTGGCTGACGCTAGACGATTGGGAAACAATTTTCGATGAACTGCAGCTACACCCTGACGACTCCCCCCTTGTCTCTGAAATCCACATCTTGCAATTGCAAATTATAACGGAGCTCTGGGCTATCGAGGGCACGCAGATAATGCAACATTCACCTTTGGCCAACCATGCGCAGTCTGCATGGGCCTATCTGGACCCTGCCCATATTGTTGACGCAGCGCCTACCTTGGCAGGCGGACTTCTTCTTGGAATGCTTAATGCTGGTGTGCCTATCCGAATGATTGCGCCTGAATACGAGACGTTTGAGGATTGGATGGACCGAATTGGGCTGGTAAATATATCTTCTGAAGACCCTCGGCTTGGATACCAGATTCTTGCGGGTATGGTGCACCATGATCGCCGGCAATGGGCCAGATTCCGGGCTCCGAATCTACTTGATGTTCTCAGCGACCAGACCCTAAAGAGGCTCTCCAGCAAACAGGTCGCGTACTTTGCTGCGGCCGCGGTAGTGCCAACCCCGACAGCAGTTGAAGAAGCTCTAAATTTCGTTAGGCGATGGAGCCAACTAGGGGGCTCTCTAGAGGGTTTTGAAAAGAACCTGTCCGTTAGGGGTGCTGATCTGTCCCTCTTCCGTAGACTCCGGTCCGAGCAGTAAAAGTACCAGAACACGTTGGCAGCATGAGGGGATCGTCTCCACCCGCAGCCCATGACTCCAAGACGAGCCAAGTGCGGCCCGAGATGATGCTAAATCATTCGCCTGCCAACTTCGGTTCGTCCTAGCGCCGCAGCCCAAACCGTTCGCGACCCAAAATTTTCTCCGTCGAGCTTGGTCAAAGTGGGTGTCTAAATATCTTGGGCCAGCCCGGAACGTCGCCGCGTTCCGGATGATCCTGCGAGCGGGCGCCAACCGGATTCCGAGCCAACTCTTGGCCAGTAAGCGCTCTGCCAGCCAACGTCCATACGCCCGCAAGTAAGCACGGAGTGTCATGCTCGAGATTCCCAGGTTCTTCATTTCGGTCCCATCAGTGTGTGAGTGATTTGGTGGTCAGTTGATATGGCTGTCCGAGGATGTGATTGCCAGTAGGTAGTCATGGCTACAGTCCTAAACTGATCGCGGCGATGCCAGGGAAGACTGCAAAGACCACCGTCAGGGGAAGGACTCCAAAAACGAGCGGGACCCCCCTTGTGTAATGCCCCTAGTTCTCAACGGCATAATTCATCTACGGAAGCACCCGATTAGTAGGGTTTTCCGGATCACTCAGAGGGCCAATGGGACTGCCCCGGCTTTTGTTGACTCGGGGTCTTAGGCCGCTGTGAGTGCGGTCCGGTTGATTGTTTCATATTCGATTGGCGTGAGTTTTCCCAGCCGTCTTTGCCGTCGCCGGCGGTGGTAGGTTCTTTCGATCCAGGTTGTGATGGCCAGTCGGAGGTCCTGCCTGGTGAGCCACCGCTGACGGTCCAGGACGTTCTTTTGCAGCAGCGAGAAGAACGATTCCATCGCGGCGTTGTCCGCGCACGCACCGACCCTGCCCATCGATCCGGTAAGCCCGTGGTGCCGGAGCGATTCGACGAAGCGGCGGGACCGGAACTGGGACCCGCGATCCGAGTGGACCACGGTCGCTGCCGGGCGGCGTGCCCGCACCGCGCTCTCCAATGCAGCGACGGCCAGCGAGGACTTCATCCGGGAGTCCATCGAGTACCCGACGATCCTTCCGGAATAGACGTCCTTCACCGCGCAGAGGTAGAGCTTCCCCTCTGCGGTGGGGTGCTCGGTAATGTCCGTCAGCCACAGCTCGTTCGGCGCCGCGGCGGTGAAATCCCGCTCGACCAGGTCGTCGTGAACCGGCGGCCCGGGTCTGCGGTTCAGGCCACGCTTCTTCGAGAACACCGACCAGATGCCGTGGTCCCTGCACAGGCGCTGGACCCTGTTCTCACCCGCCGTGATGCCCTTCTCCGGGAGTTCGTCGGCGATGAAACGGTACCCGAACGCAGGGTCCTCGGCATGGATGTCCAGGGCGGCGTTGACGAGGTGCGCATCGATCCAGTCGCGTTCCGTCACCGGACTGGCTCGCCATCGGTAATAGCCTTGCTTGCTGAACTTCAACACCCTGCAGGTCACCGCCACGGGAACACCGTCGGCGGCAAGATCCGTGACCAGCGGGTAGATCATTTTGGGTTGATGTCCCTGGCCAGATAGGCCGCGGCTCGGCGCAGAATCTCGTTCTCCTGCTCCAAGAGGCGGTTCCGCTTCTTCAACTCCCGCATCTCGGCCGACTCCGTCGCCGCCGGACCGGCCCCGGATTCTTTACGGTCGGCGATGGCAATCCAGCGCTTGAGCGTCGTGACCGAAAGCCCGAAATCCTTCGCAATCTGCGCCAGCGGCGCCTCGCCCTTGCGGGCCACATCTATAACATCCTGGCGGAACTCCGCCCCATAAGCCGTGGGCATGGTCAACATCCTTCCACGAGCACAAGCTCGATAGGTCAAGGAGTCAACAAAACCGGGGGCAGTCCCAATCATGACTGGCCGGAGCTAAGCCTTACTTCGGCAACAAGTCCTCTAGGTTGCCGAGGCTCAGAGGAAGTTGGTTCTTTTTCGCAACGACGTACGCGACGGCAACACCAGCGCCTGTGAACTGCAGAGGGTGGGGAATCTGGTCATACCATTTCTGGACGAGCGCCATGGTGGGCCGCTTGGCAAACTCAACGTCCAATGCCTCTGCGAGGGAATCATCCACTTGCCCGAGGCGGCCCTGGTCTTGGGCTAGCTGACTAGTTTTCGCTTTGTCGTCGTCTTGGAAGCCCGACATGGCATTCTCCAACTGAGCGACTCCCACAAACGGCAACCTGAACGATCCGGGCTTCAATTCGTGCGGAATGGTTACAAACTTCACATCCGACCTGATTTCAGCTGCGGCCTCATTCAGGGCCACTACTTCCTCTTCCGAGAGTCCCGGAGAAAAATATCCTGGGACCTGGCCGCGAAAAAAATCATTGAGCTTTTTAAGTGAAGAAATACCAGAGGTGGAATAGCGAATCAGGTTGAGCATGTCGAGATGGTCCAGCCACGCGCCGCCCTCGGGCAAGTTGTCGTGCGGTAACAAATCCCATATGACCTCAATCGCATCCAAACCCTCTCCGACCTCCCCGGCGCTGGGTACGATGCGGCCGATAGCCCAAGCGAGCGTAAGACCTTGAAGAGCAGATTCGTCCAGCGAATCAATCACCTGCACTGCTCTATCAATACTTGCCCTGATAGGGCGGACATTCCGTTTGGCCCGCTCCCCTAGTAGCCGGGCCAGAGTCTCGTAGTCGTCCTCTTCCTCGGTGGATGCAGCAGACATCTGAGCTTTACGAAGCAGTATCTGGAAGCCCGGGTCGGCGAGCGCTCCAAGGACGCGTTCCTCGGACAAAACATTTATGAGCCGCGTGCTGAAGTCATCGACGCGCCCCTGTGCGACTGGGGTCGCATCCAAGGAATAGCTGGCAATAACTTCTATCGCCTGCTCACGCGCTATTTCAACGGCACGGTCTTCAGTGACTCCATTTTCGTAGTAGTCGCCGTATACCTGAATCTGCTTGCTACCGGCACCGGCCTTCTGGTTTTGATTCAAGAAATCACTTCGATCCGGTGCTGTTTCCACCGACCTGGCTCTGGCGTGAGTTGTTGCCCGCCTTTTGGGATTGGCGAACGTACTTGTTCTTCGCCATAGTCCATCCACCGGCTGTTCCGGCTGCGCCACCTAGAACGAGCCCAAGGAGCATGGTTCCTAGTCCGTCAAAAAACCAATCCATTTGGGCTCCCTTTCAAGGCAAAAGTACACTGACGCAATCCTCTCATAGGGTCAGCCCGGTCCGGTTGTCGAATGTCGAGCTTTTCCGAAGTCGGCTGCATGCAGACCAGGGGTGACCAAATGACCCGGCGAGTCTCCCAGGACTGGCTAAGTGGAGTTAAGTCTCGCGTGTCTCGCAGGAGCCCACGCGATCGGCTGTCATATGGTCCAAAGATGACAGATATTGGGTGGGAAGGCATTCCTAATTGGATTGTTGCTGTTACAGCGATGTTGACACTGGGCGCGGCGATCTTCGCGGGAGTTTTTGCTCGCAAAGCGGCATTGCACACGCAGGAACAAGCCGTAGCGTCTCACGAGCAAGTGAGGATTGCAGAGCAATCATTGAAGATCGCCCACGAGGAAGCTATTTCGGCTCAGGAGGCGGGAGCCCGACAACGTCGCGAGGCAGACCGCGCCTACCGCAGCATTGCTGAATCACGGCTAGACCCTCTGGCTCCAGTGATCCTTGCCACGGCAACCACCTTTGATCAGCCGGACGGAAAGCAATGGCTCGAACTTCATCGATTGGAAAGCGGCTATGACTCTTGGACATCTTGGGAACCAGTCACCAAGTCGTACGAGGAATCGGCCAAGTCGGGTGTCGAGTTTCGGACAGAGCTCATCCTTAAATTTCAGAACGTCTCAGACCAGATCGCTCGAATTAGCGTGGTCGATCACGCAAACGGTCAGATAGACGATGTCCCCTCAGGTACTGACATAGTTATCCCGTTCCGGGAGATGAGGAAGTTCGTATGGACGAAGCACTGGGGACTTGAAATGTTGGCTTCCGAGGGAGACATAAATGACCCGGCGAATTGGTCGTTTTACCTCTCATTTTGGGTCCGTGATCTAGGGATGAACGTGCGAGACACTTACAAATTCAATGGTGACTTGCGGCTTTTTGAACGGGACGGCTCACGCCTCGTGGTGAAGAAGGAACCAGATTTCGCCTGGAAAGAAAATGTAGCCACGCCGACGCCGGGGCGAACTTATGAACGGCTCGATGCATCCATCACTGAAGCCTAAATGCCCCCACATTTAATGTTTAGATGAGGCCATGAAAACAATCTGGGGGACAATGGCCGTTGCTCTAATTTGCCTTAGTGGCTGCTCGGCAACGGGTGCAATGGTTGAGCCGACTCAACCGCAGACAACTTCCGCGACATCTCCCTCGGCGTCACCCTCTGCCACCAAGGCAAAGGCGTCGGGCTCTGTGTGCCAGGACGCCCTCGGAGACTCGACGGTAGCCGACATTGATCAGGTGAAGCTGATCAGCGACGGCAGTCTGATGTTCATGACGTTCACGACGGCAGCATCCATTCCCACCACGGGAACGGTTCTTTATTCCGTGACCGCTTGGAGCCCAGATGGGAGGACGGGATACCAGATCGGAACGAAGTTCCAGAACGGTGCCGAGGTCTCGAATTTCGTCTTCAACCTGATCACGAGCAAGCAGGAGAACATAACCAATGGAGCTGTCGCGGCCGACAATCAGGTGAGCACGCGCTACCCGTTGGCAAAACTAGCAGGTCTTGGCGATACGTTCGGTTGGCACGGGTCGGTGACTCTAAACGGTTCTGACGTTGATGCATGCTCAAGTGGCGACGCGAAAACGAAGTATCCGAACTAGTCCGGGGGAACCGCCCACGGGACCGTCCAGCTTCGTCCACTGTCGCCCGAACAAACGGAGCCCATGGCAATCACACAAGGACGGGTACTGCGGGCCGCAGATCGCCGTCAGGCGCGTTGACCGTACGGTGTCAAGACCGAGGGCAAAGGAAATCCCACCCGCCATTCCGTTGACGCGGGTGGGACTCCCCTACTTTGGCGCTGGTTGCCGATCGGAAAGGATGCGTGCAAAAGCACCGGCCACCATCGTTCCGCCGCCGGGAAAATGGTTGCAAACCCTGCGGCGGTGACGTTTACGCCACGCCATCCTGGGATGACGGCCTAACCGCACGCCGCCCAGCCATGGACTTTGGAACGGCCGCAGCGCGAGGGAGCACATCCCGTGCAGCGGCATGCTCAAGCTGGACCTTTACGGCCCAATCCGGGAGCGCCTCGCCCGGAACAAACACAACATCCAGCCCCGTGTCCGGGTTGGTCGTGTGCAGGTAACTCCGGCAAATGCGTTCAGCGCCGCCGCCTACCCGCAACCCAAGACCGCTGTTCTCGGTCACCGCAGCGGCCTCGGCGTTGTCGCTCTCCATCCCCAACTCCTCAAGGTCCCGGCGCTTCATCACAGAGCGCCCTGGATTGCGCGGTACACCGCGAACGCAGCGGGGCGGGCCGGCTGCACATCCCCGCGCCAGTGCGCCACAATTCCGATCTGCCCGCTGTCCGCGTAGCGTTCCGTCAGAACCTGAATGGTGATGCCGAGCCGCTGCCCGATCAGGAGTTGCTTCCAGTCGGCGACGAAGAGGTCCGTTGCCCGGTTCGTCATCGTGCCCTGCGTGTAGGAGGGAACCGAGTTGGTCATGTACCTCGGCAGGCCCTCAACGTCCCCCGGCATCCGTAATGGCTGGTTCGTGGTGTCGGCAGCGCCCGCATACTGCCGGGCTGCCTTCGCGTTCCAAATCAGCCCTGTCGGTTCCTCGTTCGCGTAGCGGGCCTTGAAAATCGTGTCCAGCACTTCGCCGTAGTACGTCGCCGCCGTCTGAGCAGTACCGTTCGCCGCGCCGCCCAGGACGTGGGCGGGAAGTACCGCGTTCAACGCTGCCAGCACACCGCGAGGGTTGGGCGGGATCGGCAGGTTGATCGAGCCCGCGCCCGAAGTGATCCCGCCATACAGCGCCACCAAATCCAACCGCTGCGCCATCGCGGCCGAAATGGCATCCTTCACGATCCGCTCCGCATTATCAGCGTCCTGGAACCACTCCAGCGAACCAATAACGAGCGTGCTCATCGTCTTCGCCTCAAGCGTGACGTTATCGAATGTCGGATCGCTGGGCGTGATCGCCGAGCCTTCGGCCCGGAACGCTGCAGTCGGATCGCCCGTCAAACGGCCGATCTTCACCGTTCCTGCATCCATAGGGATGAGGCTGGCACCGGCCCGCATGACCGCCGACTTGTTGCGGGCCAGGTCAATCAGCTCAGCCGACCACACAGTGGGAACCACAGCCACGCCGCCCGTAGTCGTCAGGGCGCGGACCATGTTGCCGATTCCGCCGTACTGGGCAACGGCATGATCCTCGTTTGGCTCGCTATGTCCGGACACCAGCGGGTGGGACCGGAAGGACTCGCCCCGCCGGACCTCCGCCCGTTCTCCGGTCGCTTCGTAGACGAACCCGCCGCCGCCCCGCGACTCGCCACCGGCACCACGTTCGAGGCGGCTCAGGAACTCATTGTTCCGTGCCGCTTCATCCTCGGCCGTTCCCAGCGCCCGCAGCTGCTCCTCGCAGGCTTTGATCGCCACGTCGTGTGCATTCAGGTTCCGCACTTCCTCGTCCGTCAGGCCATCGGAATCTGCCTTACCGGAAACGAGTTTGCTGTACGCCGCCCGGGTGCTCATCAATCTTCGCCCAGATCATCTGGGCCATTTGGCTTGCCATGATATTCACGGTCCTTCTAAGGAATGCCCGCAGCATTCAACTGAAAATGGGCTGCGGAAATTTGAATGGGGGTCCATGCCCGGTAACAGGCCCTCAACGCCGCCCTAATGGGCTGTAGCAGGTGGGTTTCGCCCTACCTGCGGCGGAGGTCGCTCCGTCTTTACTACATTTAGACGGTGGGTTTCGCCCTGCCGTCCGGCGGTTCCGCCCATTCGCGCCGCCGGGTGGGTTTCGCCCTGCCCTTACGCGATTTCCTGAACTCGCTCTATCCTCAGTTTAAATCTGGGCTGACAGACTTACCAAGCCAGATCATGTCCGAAATTCGCCACTATTGAGTGACTCGATTTCCAACATGATTGCCCGCAGCCGCCTCGTCGTCGGCACCAACAAATGCGGCATCCGGCCCGTAGTAGCGATGGCATCAATAACCTGAGCACTCAGCACCGCCATGAAAGCCAAACCCTGGCCATGGAAATCCAACGGACCAAAACCGCCCAACCAACGGCGCAGAATCGTCTCCAATGCCCCGCCCTCGGAAACCACCAAACCCTCACCGCGTAGCTTGGCCCGATAACGCGCCTGCGCAGCAGCCTTCCCCCGGCGGCACTCACTGCAACGGCACCCGTGCTTCTGATAACCGCCCTGACCGTGCCGAATGCCCGGAACCGGCCCATTCCGCCTCATAGCCGCTCGAACACCCCTCCCATGTGACTACGCCCTCCATTTCCCGGGGGGAAAGATTTTTGTTGACGGCGCGGTCACTCTGAACCTGCCCGTCAAAAAAAGAGGCCGTTCATTTAACGGGTTAGCCGCGCCATCTGGCTGAAAGCACTTCCCGCGAAAATAGGATCGATCCATGGTCATCACAACCGAAGCTGCCGGTCTCATCGCACAAGTCTTTCCCGCCCTGATTATTGCGCTTCTGATCGAGGGCAGGCATGCCGTCTGGGAGTGGCGGTGGGTAACCAAAATCAACCTCCTGTTCAGACTATTAGCGATAATTGCCGCCTCCGCTTCCACGTTCGCGTGTCTTTTGAGGGTCATGACAGACACCGCATTAGGCAATATTCTCAACTGGATTGTTGTGGCGTCGTGGTTCCTGTTGGTCATTTCCTTTATGTTCATGATTACCCATCAACTGATTAGGGAGATCGACGTTATGGCGGACCAGCAGTGAATGGTTGAACGCCCCATTCGCTACGTACGCTTTGGTTCCGGGATGTCACCGTCGATGGGGTGCGCCTTCTGGATCAGGTCATTCAATACCAGTTCCTGTTCCGGTCCGCCGGTCAATGCTTCGATCATGCTGATTGCGGTCATGAGCAGTCCCTGGGCCTCGGGCAAGGTCCTGGGTAGGAGGAGTTCCCCGGCTTCGGTGTCGCGTTCGTTTGCTGCCCGGAGGAGCGCGACGATGGTTTGAATTGCTGCGGTTGTGGTCATTGCCATGGTGTCGTCCTTACCTTGTTCCTCATGTCGGCCCTTGGGCTGGCCTGAAAATGCAGCCGGACGATAGGGCGGTGATTCGGTTTTCCCGGTGTTCTCCAGGGGGCGCAGAACCAGTCATTTGCCATCCCTCGATTGAGGGTTACCTGTCAAATTTCCGGCGGCGCGTACCACGTCCTCGAACTTCGCCCAGGCCGGTAGCGGAATCGCCGTTATCCCGTCACAATCCACGTAGGCAAGCCACGCGTCATCCCGCGTCCGTGACCAACCGGCGATGCCCCGGCCCGTGTCGCACCGGTCGCAATAGACGCCAGCGGCGTTCGCATGGTTGCGGCATTCAGGAATCGCGCACGGGATCGGAAGTCCCCAAGCTGCGGACACTAGAACTGCCGCCCTGGGTACGCCGCCGACAAAACTTTCCGCGCATGCGCCTCCGAAAGTTCGGCCGCCGCCATCAATCCATCTACCGTCTCCACGCCCAACTCCTCGCACCGTTCGCGAAATGAAATTCCCTCGTCGTCCAACGGCCATGCGTCCAAGTCCAGCGTGTCTACCGCCGTTGAAAGTTCAAGGGAACCTAGTTCTTCCTGTCCCGGCCTAGCCTGTCCTGTCCTAGTGGATTCCGACCGGACATCCGTGGGACGTTCCGAGCGGACATCCGACCGGACATCCGTGGGACGTTCCGACGCGTTGAGTTTTTTGAGGCGTTCCTGCCGTTTGCGATCCTTATCCTTCATGCGCGCCAACTCCGCCGCCTGCAACTGCTGCTCCCGCGTGGTCTGTGTGGTCTGGAAGTCCACGATGTACCAGCCCCCGTCGGCGGCGTACAACTCGGCTTTGACCAGATCACCGGCATGCGGGGTCTCGAAGTGCGGAACCGCCTCCAGGTCCTCGGCGGTCAGGAAGCCATCTGTCCGGTTTGCCACGGAATACATGAGGCTCATGGAGTACGACCGGTACTGGGCCGCCGTCAGCCGCTGAATCCGCCGGTCCACGAGCCAGCGTTCCGGGTGCCTAGCGTCGGTCATGGCTATTTCACCGCCGGACGGAGCAGCAGAGTGATCCGGTCCCGTTCTTCCGGGCTGAGGGGTGGCGCTTCCGCCACTACCTTTGCGATGTACTGCTCAAGTTTTGCGGCGGCAAGATTGCGGCTTCCCGCTGACCTTCTCGATGCCGGCGGAGGCCAGAAGATCCTGAAGGCGGCTGACCCTCGGGCGCCGGACAGCCGCTGGCGGCTTCTCCCAGAAGGACCACCAGATAAGGAAAAACCCCATCCCCGCGAGCACCCCGAAGAAAGGTGCCATCAGCGGAGTTCCAGCAGCGCCGCGACGTCGTACCCTGCGCGGTCAAACTTCTCAGGGGCCGGCATCGAGTTGGCGCGCGGCAAAAGCTGGCCGTCCGCCATGGCGAAAATCATGGAAGATTCGATGATGCCGTTTTCCACCCGCCGGCCGAGGGACAGGATTTCCGTTACCTGCCGGCGGCCGTTGGCGTGACGGCTGCAATGGACCACGAGGTCGATGCAGGACGCCACCGTGGGCACGACAAAAGCGCTTGAGATGTTTTCGCCGGCGAGCAAAGGCAGCGTGCAGATCTTGGTGACGGCGTCGTGAGCGGAATTTGCGTGGACAGTGCACATCCCGGGAAGCCCTCCCCTGCAATCCGTGCCAGCGGCGTCTCGCCCTTCCGGGGGACGTCAATGAGATCCTGGCGGAACTACGCCCCATAAGCCGTGCGCAGGTTCAACACCCTGCCACAAACACCCCCGCAAGCGACCGGATGCGATTCAGCAGGATCGTGGTGATGAGGATCAGTAACGCGGCAGTAACGCTGTCTCTGAAAGATTAGGTCCGCAAGGTTCAGAACGTACGTAGAGGAGGCCCATGATGTCTGATCAACCTCAGGAGAAGAGTCTTGAGATGCGGCTAGCTGCACTGGAAGACAAACTGAAGTCTTTGGAGGTTACAGAAGAGGACTTCAAGACTTTTAATCGCGTGGCGGAAGCACTGGGAATGAGCCCAGAGGCTATGGGGGGAGCACCGGAGGCCTTGGGGGCAGCTTCAGCGGCAGCTGCGTTCTGTATTCGTTGCGTGACTTGTGTCCGCTGTACCCGGTGCGTTCGGTGCACACGGTCGGGAAGGTGTTCATGCCAGCAATGTGTTAATTGCGGCCAATGCATCGCAATCATGCCTTACCAGCCAATAGACATGTTCGACACGTTCGGCTAGACACCATTTGCCGCCGACATGTTGGACGCGATTGAACCGGACGCAATGCAATACGAGGCGTACATCCTCCGGCCTCACTTTGAGATTACGCTGGCAGAAGACCATGAAGGGGAGAGTTTAACCTTTACCTCCTCGTTGAGACAGGTAACACTGCGGGGACGCCGGCTGGCCGAGATTGCGATGTATGTCCTGCCGCTTCTTGACGGTTCTAGGGACTTCATCGGACTACTTACTGATCTCGATGAGCGTTTTTCGCCCTCGGAACTCAAAGAGTGCATCGCGATGCTTAATGAACAGCGCCTTATCGACACGGCTCCGTCATCTGTTCCCACCGAAAAACTTCCTGAACCACACGCCTCGTACCTTTTCGAGCTTGGCCTGCGTCCAGGGGACGTCGCGGCGCGTCTTCGAGAGTCAACGGTTCTCATCACTGGAGGATCGGCCAGCTCTCAAGTTGCCTTGTGCCTCCTCCGATCTGGTGTCGGGCATGTTCGCGTAGCGGATGATGCGACGTTGGAGGCGACCGACCCATACTTTGACACTGCTTACGCGATGGCAACAGATGGCATGAAGAGAGGTGAAGCGTTACTCAGTTTCGTGCAGGCACGAGGAATGGGAGAACAAGCGGAGTGGGTCCAAACCGATTTGTCTTCCGATGACCAGGTGGCTTCACTTGTTGCCGGAGCAAATTTCGTGGTGGACTGCTCCGATCGTGGACTCGTGAGCCGCTCTTACCGGTTGAACCGCGTCTGCGCTTCTCAGCGCACCCCTTGGACCTCTTGTCGGGCTGAAGGTGGAGAAGCGCAGATAGGACCAACAGTAAGTCCGGGCAATGGGCCATGCTTTATGTGTTTCCGAATGAGACACATAGCCTGTTCCTTCGACACCCCTCGCAGGCTCCAACTTGAGGCCCAGTTAGACAAGCATGGGATCGACCGATCGTCACAACGGGAAGCACTGACATTTGCGGTCAGTGTCGCCGCTGGCATGGTGGCAGGCGAAGCGTATAGGCACCTTATCGGCATCCCAGGGGCGAATGGGATATTTCGGACTATTGATCTTATCAGCGGCACGCCCCGTGAGCATGAGATTTTGCGGCATCCGGCCTGTCCAGTGTGCGGAAACACGAAGGGATGAGAGACCCAAGGTGAAAGTCGACTACAAAAAGTTGTTAGGGCCCGACCTTAGCCGGGTTGTTGATTTCAGTTGTGGGATCGTCAGGGAGGTTCGTCCCGTCATTAAGGGAATTACCGATCCTCACCCGCCACACATTGCTGAGGCAGAACTCGCCAATTACACGTACGCCGAGATTGACGGTACTTCTCTATCTTCTTCGGGCAAAGGAGCTACCCTGCAAGAGGCAATGACCGGTGCCGTATGTGAAGCACTTGAGCGATACTGCGCTTACTGGATTGATCCAAGTCTCCAAGTGAGGGATAGCTATCGGCGGGTCGCCGATCGGGCAGTCCATCCTGAAAAATTTGTGCTTTACCGACCAGAGCAATATCAACAGGCAGGATTTCCTTTCGCTCCATTCCGGGACGACACCATTATGGATTGGGTTGAGTCATACTCCCTTACTCATTCAGCAAGCAAATTAGTTCCATCAATCGTGACCTATCTGCGGCATTCGGCGGGGTCGCTCGAGGAGAACCTGCTCGAACCCACCTCAAACGGACTTGCGGCAGGGCCCACACTGATTCAAGCGATTCGGTCAGGGCTCTACGAAATGGTCGAGAGAGACGCTTTCTGCATCTCTTGGCTACGAAAATTCAAGCCAGTCGTGCTTGACATAGATGGAGTGTCGGAATTTGCCCGTGGAATTGTTGATCACTACAGCCGGCATGGGATCAGATTGCTGGTCCTTGCCCTCCCTTCGGATCTCCGCTGTCATGTTTTCATGTCCGTTGCACTTACCGAAGAAGGAATCGAGGGTCCTGCAGCCGTCATCGGTCTCGGTTGTAGTTTGAACCCGTACGAGGCAGCCGAGAAGAGCCTCATGGAACTATGCCAAGGTAGGCCTGGGGAAGCAGTCCGCTTTGCAAGAGGACTTAGCGCGGGTCTAACTCCTGCAAAAGTAACCGACCTGTTCGACCACAGCGGACTTTATCACCATAGGAAGTATCTGCCGGCACTCGAGTGGATGTGGCACAGTGACGTGGTCATCCCGATAATGAACCTGCCCACCTACAGCACTGGCTCCGTGCAACAGGACGTCGATCACCTTGTCGGGGACATCGAAAGCGCTGGTGGAGAGGCTCTGGTCGTGGACTTGACCACACCGGATGTCGCGGAAGTCGGGGTACATGTTGTTCGGGTTTTGTGCACAGAACTGCAGCCGATCGCATTTGGACAGGGACGTCAGCGCTTAGGGGGGACCCGCCTTTACGGCTGTGCGCCTGGTCAAAGTCTCCCGAGTATCGAAACACTCAATTCCTTTCCTCATCCGCTGGCATGATCACAATGGAAAGATCGGATGCCTCGCTAGCCCTGCTTTTTCACATCAACAGCAAGCCTGTGCCTCCAGCGCTTGCTGACGAGGCGTGGGATTGGCCCATAAGATACTCGGATCCGGCGCCGAGCGACGGAAGTGTCGCCCTGCCGCAACCGGGCGAGAGTGGCCTCCTGAACCTGTTGCACCAACGCGAATCCGGGCGAGATTTTGAATTGCGCTCCATAACTTTAGACGCCCTATCCTCTATCCTAGTTTCGACTGCAGGCATTCTTGAGCTCCGCGAGGTGACTCCGGGATTTCAGGCGGGACTGTTACCTGCACCTTCTGCGGGTGGTTTTTACCCGATCTCCGTAGACGTCGTTGTGGAGCGGGTAGACGGTCTCCCGAACGGCCTATATCGGTACCGTGCCGATCGGCAGTCACTGGATTTGCTCAAGAGCGGCGACTTGCTGTCCACCATGAGCGCGCTCTTGCTCGACCAGGCATGGGTGTCGCGGGCCAATTGTTGCCTGATTTTCCGTGCTGACTTAGACAGACCACTCGCAAAATATGGTGCTCGCGGCTACCGATTCGTCTTACTGGAAGCTGGGCATATGGCTCAGAATACTTGCCTAGCTGCTAGGGAGGCCGGGCTTTCGTCTGTCTGCGTCGGAGGCTTTGACGACGATGAGCTAAATACGTTCCTTCACGTCAAAGGGGACCCAGGCCTCGCAGTTTATTGCGTCGTTGTCGGATCCGATTCAAGAAGTCGAGGGTAGGAGCAATACCGCCTCCATTGCCCAGCCTTGGTCCATGTCATCCCAGCTGACAGAACAAAGATCCTCAGCCGTCATCGGTATCGAGGCGCCGGACTTCGTCGCTGGGTCATGTATCCAAAAGGTCTCAGCATCTACAACTTGGTTATGAGCATAGACAAGTACCACGTGGTGTCTGGTTGGTGGGAAAACGTCGTTGTTGTGCTCATCCAATTCCCACTCGCGCTCAAGGACGGTGTAGATGAAAAGCAACTTGTCGTAGTCAACACCTAGGAGTGCGACACCACCTCTACGTAATGCGGCCCGCAAGTCACGTGGTGTCCAGAGGTAGCCATAAATAGGAAATGTATGAAACCGGGAGGCTAGCCTTGCTAGCCCTCTCAGCGTCAGCAGATTATCTACTTCAAGGCCACGTCTGACAGATTGCGACTGCAGGCTGCCCTCCGACACTGTTTCCCCGAACACTTCAAGTGCCGATGCGAGGCAAGCATAACCACACGTCATGCCGGACTGTACGCGGTGTCGGGCACTCCGGTTTGGCAGTTCTCCCAAAAGCGTCCGATTGGAGCAAGTCGCTCCAAGGCGGAACCCCGCGAAAACCGAAGGCAACGCCAATTGTTCCATCCGACGACCAGGCAACAAAGACCCTGCCGCCGCTCCGGCCGCTCGTTGGAAGTCACTTAAGCCACTAAGTATCCGCCTGTAAAATCGACGCCTTGTGAAGGCCATGCCTCCCCCCAGATGTATAGATACCGCCATCCTAGCCCCGTTGGTTGTGTCGAGATCATCGTTAGCCCTGTGTTGCAGTAGGGCTGTTTGGGAGTGAGGCGGAATTCTCTTGGGCCGAAGTCTTGCGGACATCTAGGGCTTTAGCGAAGGGGCCGCTGTACTGTGCTTCAGTGGTACCCGGCAGGCCACTGTTCAGCGCAATCAGCATGTCCAGGCTCTCCGCTTCCCGAACCTCGCCCACCACCAGGCGGTCCGGGCGCATCCGGAGCGCTTCCTTAACAAGGCGGCGCAGCGGAATCTCGCCTTCTCCCTCGAGGTTGTGTTGCCGGCACTGAAGCCCCACCACGTCCCGGAGTGGAAACTGGAGTTCAAAAATTTCCTCAACCGTGATGACCCGCTCCCGGCTGCCGATGCTGGCGGCGAGACAGTTGAGCATGGTGGTTTTGCCTGCCTGGGTTGCACCGGAGACGAGGATGTTAAGTCCGCTGGAAACGGCGGCGCCCAGAAACCGGGCGGATTGCGGTGTCAGCGTACCCAGCTCGACAAGATGTTCAAGCCTGCTGGCCTTCACGACAAATTTTCGAATGTTCACGGCCCAGTGCCGGCGCGTGACATCCGGGATGACGACGTGGAGCCTGGAACCGTCAGGCAACGCGGCGTCCACGAACGGCGAGGACATGTCCAGGCGGCGGCCGGAGCTCTTGAGCATGCGCTCCACAAGATCGCGCACCTGCTGGTCGGAGAGGCTGAGGGACGTCAGCTCTGATTCGCCGTTGCGCGCGACGTATATTTCGTTGGGTGCGTTGATCCAGACTTCCTCGATTGAGGGATCATCCAACAGGGGCTGCAGCACCCCGAAGCCTGCAACCGCATCGAAAACGAACCTGCGGGCGGCGTCCAGCGGGCCAATGGGAGGAAGCGGACCCATGAGCGCGCGCTCGTCATAATCGCTGACCGCTGCCTCGACCAGGCGGCGGACTTCGCCGGCCTGCTGCGAGGGATCCAGGCCGCGACGCCGGATAAGCTCGCGGACTTCGTCCTCCACGATGCGCACAGCATCCATAAGTTCCCCAATACAACTGCCGCCCCCCGGCGGAGGCAGTCCGACTGGGTACAGCCTAGGGAGCATAGACCATGCCGCCAAGTCATATCCCGCAGGCTGTGGATAACGGTTGGCTCACCTTTCACAATGGCAACACCCGAACCACTGGTTCCACTAACCACTGCAGTGTTAGGGTGAGCGCGTTAAGACTCAATCGCACTGTCCGGCGGCTCCCTGGGGGGATACACCGGAACAGCTACCCAGATGAGCGTTCAGGGGAGCGCCTCATTGTCTCCGGAGCCAATAAATGAAGCGGAACCCGTCTCAGTCCCGTCATCCTGTCCTGCAGTCCGCATGGACCGCCCTTCTGGCGGCCTTACTGGTGACCGGGCCGAGCCTCTCCGGCGTCGCCTTTGCTGTTGAACCGGCCCCTACTCCAACGTCTGACACAACGACGTCGGCCCCGGATCCCACCCCTTCCCCAGTGCCTGCTCCTGATTCCTCCTCCTTACCGGGCCCCGATCCCGCGACGCCGGCACGGACGGAGGCACCCACCCCCGCTCCGGCACCGTCAACCGCCAATGAGTCGATGGCTGAAGCCGTAGGCATCGGCGGGGCGGAAATGGGCCAGCGGTCCGCCCGTGTGGCTGCTTCGTCTTCGAGCACCAGCTTCACAAAGCTCAGTACTGAGGCCCTGGGTACGGAGGGCACCTGGATGCCGACCTTCGGTATCCAGGGACTGGACGTGAGCGGCCACCAGCCGAGTGTCGACTGGCAGCAACAGTGGAACATGGGTTCCAGGTTTGCCTACGTGAAGGCAAGCGAAGGTAATTACTACACCAACCCGTCTTACAGTTCGCAGTATCAGGGCTCTCGAAACGTGGGCATGATCCGGGGGGCCTACCACTTCGCCATCCCGAACTGGTCCTCAGGCGCCGATCAGGCCCGCTATTTTGTACAGAACGGCGGGGGCTGGAGCGCCGATGGTTACACCATGCCCCCCGTGCTGGACTTCGAATTCAACCCGTACGAGGGCCGGACAATCAACGGCTTCTACTTCGGCAACACCTGTTACGGAATGTCGCCGGCGCAACTGGGATCGTGGGTACGCGATTTCGGAAACACCATGTTGTCGCTCACAGGCCGGCATCCTGTGATCTACACCAATACCAGTTGGTGGAACCAATGCCTCGGCAACCCCGCAGGATTTGGTGACTACCCCTTGTGGGTTGCTGCCTACCCCAGCTCCCCCACCAACAACGCGGGCCCCGTCCCTACTGCAAGCTGGAGTACCTACAGCATTTGGCAGTACAGCAGCACCGGTCCCTTCGCCGGCGACTCCAACGTCTGGAACGGCGACTACGCCGGGCTGAAAGCCTTCGCCTCCAGCGGTATCCCGCCAGAGGCCACACGCGCCATAGATGCACTTCGCTCATCCACGCCCTCCTTGGGGTCGCAGTCAGCGGACACGGTCTGCGGGCTGCGCAACGGTGGCTGTTTCCGTGCCTATCAGGGTGGCATCGTCATGTGGTCACCCGCCACGGGAGCCCAGCTGAGCCTCAGTGGGCCTGTCCGGGACGCCTGGGCCCGTAGCGGATATGAGAACGGCCAGATGGGCTACCCCGTGTCGGGGCTGGTCTGTGGACTCAAGGGCAACGGTTGCTTCCAGAATTACGAGGGCGGGTCGATCATGTGGTCACCGGCCACCGGGGCGTCTCTGGTTCCATTCGGGGCGATCCGTGAATACTGGGCGGCAAAGGGCTATGAAAACGGCGGCCTCGGCTACCCGTTAAGCAACCAGACGTGTGGGCTCAAGAACGGCGGCTGTTTCCAGCTGTTCCAGGCTGGCTCCGTTCTGTGGAGCCCGTCCACAGGCGCCCATCTCGTGACGCCAGGGCCTCTGCTTGAAGCGTGGTCCCGGGCCGGCTACGAGAACGGCCTCCTTGGATATCCCACGGCCGATTCAGCCTGCACCGCCTCAGACTGTACCCAGGACTTCACGGGAGGCGTGATCGGTTGGACCGCTGCGGCGGGGGCCTGGCCTGTATATATGGGCATGGGTGGAGTGTGGAAAGCAGCACGGTCCAACGGAGAACCCATCGGATTCCCCCTCGGCCATGAAGTCTGCGGCATTCGCAACGGGGGCTGCTACCAGCTGTTCCAAGGCGGCACACTGCTGTTTTCTCCCGCAACGGGGGCCTTCACCGTGACGGGCCGGATGCTTAACTACTGGCAGTCGACCGGATTTGAAAGCGGGCGGCTCGGTTACCCCACAAGCCCGGCGAGTTGCTCAGCAACCAGGAGCGATTGCCGGCAGTCCTTCGAAAAGGGCGTGGTGGGCTTCTCTGCCACCACCTCTCCCGAAACCGTTCCAGCCGGCCCTATGGCTGCAGCATGGGGGCAGGCCGGATATGGCCCGGGTGCACTTGGCTATCCCACCTCAGGTCAGGTCTGTGGGCTCAAGGACGGAGGCTGCTTCCAGATGTTCGTCAAGGGCGCCCTCATGTACTCCCCGCTCACAGGGGCTCAGACGAGTCTTTTGGGCCCGATCCGCGACCTGTGGCAGAAGTCCGGATTTGAGGGCGGCTACCTCGGCTACCCCGCGTCCGGAGTGATCTGCGGCCTGGTTGACGGCGGTTGCTTCCAGAACTACTCCAGCGGAACCGTGATGTGGTCCCCCAACAGCGGAGCGAACGCCATCATGTTCGGGCCCTTCAGGGATGCCTGGGTCAGCACCGGTTATGAGGGCGGCCAGCTGGGATACCCCGTTAGTGCGCAGATTTGCGGATTGCAGAACAACGGGTGCTTCCAGAACTTCGCGAAGGGAACCGTGATGTATTCGCCAGCCACTGGAGCCCAGGCAATGACGTCGACACCCATCAGGGAACGCTGGGCGGCGACGGGCTTCGAATCCGGAACCCTGGGATACCCCGCCAGTTTTGCACTTTGCGGGCTACGCAACGGCGGCTGTTTCCAAAACTTCGAGAAGGGCAGCATCATGTGGTCCCCGGCCAGCGGTGCCCATTTGATGGTGCCGGGGCCGATCCAGCAGAGCTGGGCCGGCCAAGGATTCGAAGCCGGAGCACTGGCCTACCCCATCAGCAGTCAGACCTGCACCGCTGACAAAACCTCTTGCAGCCAGAACTTCCAGGGAGGAAGCATCAGCTGGACAGCTTCCGGCGGCGCAAAAATACGCTTGACCTAGAGCCTGGCGGAGTGACAAAAAGGTGGGATCCGGATTCGGATCCCACCTTTTTTGATGAGCTGTGTGGTTGGGTATCAGTGACCGTGCTCGAGCAAGTCGATCAGATATGAGCCATACCCGCTCTTTACCATGGGTTCAGCCCGCGCCCGAAGCTCATCATCAGTAAGGAAGCCCAGCCGCCAGGCAATTTCCTCAGGAGCGCCGATCTTGAGCCCCTGACGGTTTTCGGTGGTCCGAACAAAGTTTGAAGCATCGTTAAGGTCGTTGAAGGTTCCTGTATCCAACCATGCGGTCCCGCGGGGGAGAATCTCCACCTGGAGCTTGCCGCGCTCCAGATACGTGCGGTTGACATCGGTGATCTCGAGTTCCCCGCGAGGTGACGGCTTCAGGTTCTCCGCGATCTCCACGACGTCATTGTCATAGAAGTACAGGCCAGGCACTGCGTAGTGACTCTTCGGCTCCGCAGGCTTTTCCTCAAGGGAAATAGCTTTACCGTTGCTATCGAACTCCACCACACCGTAGGCCTTCGGATCTGCCACCCAATACCCAAACACCGCACCGCCGTCGATGTTTTCAAAGCGGCGGAGCTGAGTGCCCATGCCGTGACCGTAGAAAATATTGTCGCCCAGGACAAGAGCGACACTGTCATCACCGATATGCTCCTTGCCCAGGACGAATGCCTGAGCAAGGCCATCGGGCGAAGGCTGCTGCTTGTAGGTGATGGATACGCCGAAACGGGAGCCGTCGCCGAGGAGTCGCTCAAATTGCTCGGCATCATGAGGTGTCGTGATGATGAGGATGTCCCGGATGCCTGCCAGGATCAACGTTGACAGCGGGTAGTAGATCATAGGCTTGTCGTAAACAGGAACGAGCTGCTTGCTGACGCCCAGGGTGATGGGGTGAAGCCGGGAGCCGGTACCACCGGCGAGTATTATTCCGCGCATGACCCCATCTTTCCCTTCGTTATCGGTGGCAGCAAATCCGGTAGTCTTGGGAACTATGCAGCGACTTCTTGTTACCGGCGGTGCCGGCTTCATTGGATCAAATTTCGTCCACTACGTTCTTGAGAACACAGATCACCACGTCACCGTGTTGGACAAATTGACCTACGCCGGCAACCTGGAGTCCCTGCAAGGGCTGCCTGAAGACCGTTTCAGGTTCGTTCAAGGCGATATCGTCGATGCCGGGCTGGTCGAAGATCTGGTCAGCGACACCGATGTTGTCGTCCACTACGCCGCAGAGTCCCACAACGACAACTCCCTGCACGACCCGCGCCCCTTCCTGGACACAAACATCATCGGCACTTATACGCTGATCGAGGCCGCCCGGAAACACAACAAGCGCTTCCACCACATCTCCACTGACGAGGTGTACGGCGATCTTGAGCTCGATGACCCTGAACGCTTCAGCGAGTCGACACCCTATAACCCGTCCAGCCCGTACTCCTCGACTAAAGCGGGCTCGGACCTGCTGGTCCGCGCGTGGGTGCGGTCGTTCGGCCTGCAGGCCACCATCAGCAACTGCTCGAACAACTACGGCCCGTACCAGCACGTGGAAAAGTTCATCCCGCGCCAAATCACCAATGTCATCGACGGCATCCGCCCCAAGCTCTACGGCAAAGGCGAGAACGTCCGGGACTGGATCCACGCGAACGATCACTCCTCAGCCGTGCTTGCCATCATCGACAAGGGCCGCATCGGTGAAACGTACCTGATCGGCGCTGACGGAGAGAAGAACAACAAGGACGTCGTGGAGCTGATCCTCAAGCACATGGGCCAGGCAGCAGACGCCTACGACCATGTGGTGGACCGGCCCGGCCATGACCTGCGCTACGCCATCGACTCCACCAAGCTCCGGGACGAGCTGGGCTGGGAACCACGGTTCTCCAACTTCGACGCCGGCATCGAGGACACCATCGCCTGGTACCGCGACAACGAAAACTGGTGGCGGCCACAAAAAGCCCAGACCGAAGCCAAGTACAAAGAACAAGGCCAGTAGACGATGCCCATTGAGTTCTCTAAGAAGCTGACCGCCCACGAGACCCCGATCCCCGGCGTCGTCCTGTATGACCTGCCCGTTCATGGTGACAACCGTGGCTGGTTCAAGGAAAACTGGCAGCGCGAGAAGATGCTTGCCCTCGGTCTGCCTGACTTTCACCCTGTGCAGAACAACATCTCATTCAACGAAAAGGCCGGCACGACGCGCGGCATCCATGCCGAACCGTGGGACAAGTTCATCTCGGTGGCTACGGGCCGGATTTTTGGGGCTTGGGTCGACCTGCGGGAAGGTGCATCCTTCGGTGCTGTCTTCACCGCAGAGCTGGATCCCAGCCAGGCAATCTTCATCCCCCGCGGCGTGGGCAATGCCTTCCAGACGCTCGAAGACATGACGGCCTACACCTACCTTGTTAACGACCATTGGTCCGCAGACGCCCAGGGACAATACACTTTCCTGAATCTTGCCGACGAAGCAGCGGGAATCCAGTGGCCCATCCCTCTGGAGCAGGCGGAACTTTCCGATAAGGACAAAGCGCATCCCCGTCTGGCCGATGTCACGCCGATGCCGCCCAGGAAAACTCTTGTACTTGGCGCCAACGGACAACTCGGCAAGGCACTCCGAAAACTTTACGACGGCGACGCGTCAGTTGAGTTCGCTAGCCGGGCAGACGTTGACCTGACCTCCGCAGAGTCTCTCACCAAGCTCAACTGGAAAAACTACTCAACGGTCATTAACGCAGCGGCCTACACGGCAGTCGACGCCGCCGAAACCCCCGAGGGCCGCGCCGCGGCCTGGGATGTCAATGTCACAGCCGTAGCGCGTCTGGCACGGATAGCCGTCGAGAATGACCTGGTACTGGTACACGTGTCCTCCGACTACGTCTTCGACGGCACAGAAGAGGCCCACAACGAGGACGAACCGCTCACACCGTTGGGCATCTACGGCCAGACCAAGGCAGCCGGTGATGCCGCGGTCAGCGTCGTGCCCAAGCACTACATTGTGCGCACGAGCTGGGTTATCGGGGAAGGCAACAACTTCGTCCGCACCATGTCATCGTTGGCTGCCCGCGGGATCAGCCCCTCAGTCGTGGATGATCAGTTCGGCCGGCTCAGCTTCACAACCGATCTCGCCGCGGGCATCCGCCACCTGCTGGAGTCCGGAGCCGAATACGGTGTCTACAACGTCACCAATGACGGCCCGGAACAATCGTGGGCCGACATCGCCGCCGACGTCTACGAACTCGTCGGCGCATCGCGGGACTCAGTCACCGGGGTGTCCACGGAAGCCTACTTTGCAGGCAAAGAAGCTTCGCCGCGCCCCCGGAACAGCAGCCTCACCCTGGACAAGATAAAAGCCAGCGGATTCACCCCCGCCGTGTCCAGGGATCGGCTGAGCGCCTATCTGAAGGATGGGCTCTAAGAATGGCACAGGCCCGCCTGCACGACATCCTGGTGATCATGCCTGCCTGGAACGAGGCGGAGTCCATCGGTAATACCATCAGGGAAGTGTTCGATTTTGGTCCTCCGTGCGACGTCCTGGTTGTCGACGACGGGTCCCGTGACAGTACCGCGGAGCTTGCCCGTAAGGCCGGCGCAACAGTAATCCAGCTGCCCTTCAACATGGGCGTAGGCGGGGCCATGCGTACTGGATTCAAATACGCGAAGAAAAACGGGTACCAGCAGGTCATCCAGGTTGACGCAGATGGCCAGCATGACCCCCGTGACATCCAGGCCGTCCTGGACGGCCTGAAGAATGCCGATATCGCCATAGGTGCCCGCTTCGCCGACAAGGGTGACTACGCTGTTAAAGGTCCCCGTAAGTGGGCAATGAACGTGCTGGCATGGACAATCTCACGAATCTCCGGAACCCGCCTGACTGATGTCACCTCCGGATTCAGGGCAGCGAATACCAAAGCAATGCGTCAATACGTCGATCACTATCCGGCCGAGTATCTGGGTGACACGATTGACTCCCTGGTGGTCGCAATCCGCTCAGGATGCACCGTCCAGCAAGTTGGCGTGTCAATGCGCGAACGCCAAGGAGGAGCTCCGAGCCATGACCCGGTCAAAGCCGCGATCTACTTGGGGCGTTCCGGACTTGCATTGATCTTCGCGCTGACACGGAAGAAATCCGAACCATCGTCCAACTAGGAATCTGACATGTCATTTCTTATGGGAATCATCGTCGTTGTGGCGATCCTCTTTTTCGTCTTCGAGATGCTGCGGCGCCAAAAACTGCGTGAAAAATATGCCGTGCTGTGGATCATCATCGGTCTCGGAACACTGTTTCTGGCCGCCTTTCCCGGCCTCTTGGAACTGGCCAGCACCCTGCTCGGCATCCAGGTTCCGGCAAACCTGCTGTTCATCATGACACTGGTTCTTTTGGTGGGCGTTTGCCTGCATTTGTCCCAGGAGCAGTCCCAGGCTGAAGACGAGGTCCGCATCCTGGCTGAAGAAGTCGCCATCCTCAGGGCAGAAATGGCCGACGTGAGGGTCCAGCTTGATGCCGCTATCGCGGCCGCGGGCGGCAAAGGCCCAACAACGCCTTAGACATCACAGGATCGGGAAAAAAATAAAGGTGGCCGGCCCCCTGGGCCGGCCACCTCCTCTTTAACCTATTCAGCTGACGATGTGCTTGGCCAACCTCGGCAGGGAATCAAACTTCCCCCGGGCGACTGCTTTGAGCACCAGGGCCCCGGCGTTCAGGCGGGAGGTCGTGTGGAAAGCGGCCGCGAGCGATGCCCTTTTCCAACCCAGCGTCTTGAACCTTTTTGCCTGCAGTTCGAAGAAGCTTCGCTCTTCGTCGAAACGTCGGCCGTCGAGCGCGCGGACAGACGAATCCGACGCAGAATGACGCCGGTACAGGAACGAAAGAGTCGGATCGATAATCATCGAACCACCTTCAGCGGCAATATCCAGGAGAAGAGCCAGGTCCTGAACGACGTCCAGGCCCTGGGTAAAGCCTATGCGCGTCACGGTTTCCGTGCGCCAGGCAAGTGAAGGGAAGTAGGCCCAGTCAGCGCGGACGAGGCTCGTAGCCATGGCCTCGCCTTTGAGTTCCATCCGTTCCGTGGTCTTGGGTGCGTAAAGCTTCTTGACCGCGTCGACGAGCGGGGTGCAGGCAATTCCCTTTTCATCAATGACCTGCACACCTGGCTGTACCACGTCGGCGTGGGGATAAGCGGCAAAGGCCGCTGCCACGATGTCCAGGTAGTTCGGGAGCATGATGTCATCGGCGCCCATAATGACCACGTACGGTGCTTCGACCAGTGTCAGGGCCTTGCGGTAGTTGCCATTCGCTCCGAGATTCTCCGCATTCTTCATGTATGTCACACGAGGATCTGTAATGCTCGTGAACCACCGCTCCGGCTCGGGGTCCGGGTAGCCATCATCGATGACAATAAGGCGCCAGTCCTGGTTCTGCTGGTTCATGACGCTCTGGGCCGCCAATTTCATCTGGTCTACGTCGCCGTAGTAGGGCAGCATTACGTCAATGGCCATGGACCTTTGGTTCCTTTCGGTGGATTCAGCCGGCGCTTCGGAAGCGCCAGGCCACGCCCCGGGCCGCCGCAAGGGCGGGGCCGGACACGATCATCGTCATTACGATTATAGGCCAGGCGCATACTCGCCTCCGCCGTGGCGCCTCTTTGCTAAACTGGTCTTCGTTTGACCAAGCCCCGCTGGACACCACCGAGCGGGTACATTCTGAAAGCGATGTTCCGCCTCAATGGATCCGGTACCCACGCTCATTCCGCGCGTCAGTGTCTGCATGGCCGCCTACAACGGCGCAAACCACATTCGCGAACAGATTGAATCCATTCTCCTGGAGCTGTCAGCTACCGATGAATTGGTGATCATTGATGACTGCTCCACCGACAGCACGAAGAGCGTCATCGAAGGAATCGGCGATCCTCGTATCCGTCTGATCGCGGGCACTACGAACGCCGGTTACGTCCGCACCTTCGAAAGGGCGCTGTCTGAGTCCCGGGGCCGATACGTGTTTCTTTCGGACCAGGACGACATCTGGATTCCCGGACGGACTGAGCGAATGATCGCCGGCCTCCAGGACAAGGACATGGTTGTCAGCAATTGCCGGCACTTCGACGGTCCCCTTGGCCGGTTCCATCGAATCCGGCTCAAAGCGAAAGATTCGAACCACACGCTGCGGAATCTCGCCGGTATTGTCATCGGCTACCGGCTGCATTGGGGCTGTGCCATGGCTTTCCGGCGGGAGTTGCTCCCCAAAATACTGCCGTTCCCGGCGCACATGCGCGAGTCCCACGATCAGTGGATAGCCATGGTGGGTATCGTCAATCGCTCCATCCGCTACTTGGAAGAGGACACTATCCTGCATCGGCTCCATGGGGAGAACCTGACGCCACAAGGAATCCGCAGCGCGGGCAAGATCCTCGCAGCGCGGCTGGACTTCTTCAGAAACCTCCTGATCGCCACGCGCCGCGCCCTCGCCAACTAGGCCTTCAACAACCCCACCTGCACATCGGAGGCACCGACGTGCGCCGAAAGCACCGAAAAGGATGGCCTCTCCATGGACCTGACTCCGAACACGCGGGAAGTAGCGGCAGTAGTCTCCGCGTACTCGCCAACAGAAGAACTTATAACGAACGTCGCTTCCCTGAAACAGTATGTTCACCATGTAGTCGTGGTCGACGACGGCTCCCCCGGCGACGTCTCCTCAGTACTCTCGAAGGTGGAGGCCGCCGGCGCTGTTGTTGTTCGGCTTCCGGTCAACTCCGGCATCGCCGCGGCACTCAACGCAGGTATGAAGCATGCGCGCGAACTGTGGAAGCCCGAATGGCTGGTCACCATGGACCAGGATTCGAGGTTTACCGGAAACTACGTGGAGAACGCCTTGGACGTCGCGCGATCGTCCAGCGATCCGGAAACAGTGGGAATGGTAGCCGCACAGTTCCACAACGGCATCAGGCTGCCGTTATTTGGCGCCGGCCCCGAACGTGAGGTCTTCGACCCCATGCAGTCCGGGACGCTTATCAAGGCGGCCGTCCTGGACAAAGTCGGGTACCTTGACGAGGACTTCTTCATCGACTGCGTGGACTCGGAATTCAACGCCCGCATGCGGCAGGCAGGGTTCCGAGCGCTGGCCAGCGAGGGAAGCAATCTCGCTCATTCCCTGGGTGATGCCAGGCCGCTCACCATTCTGGGCTGGCACGCGCGCATCGGAGCCAAGAAATTGAGCGTCCACTACCATTCGCCATTCCGTGTCTACTACATCACCCGGAACTCACTGGTCCTCTTGCGCCGTTACGCGCTGACTCAGCCGAAATGGATACTACGCCGCCTATATATGGAGCTTCAGAGCCACATCGTCAGGTTCATTTATGGCCCCAACCGAAAGCTTCACTTGATTGGGTTCCTCTACGGCATCCGGGACGCTGTCATCAACCGGATGGGAAAAATCGACCCGCGACTGGCCGAACGGCTTAAGTAGCCTCCACCTGCTTCACTTCCCCGTTCCGGGTGCGATAGCTGTCAAGATTGTTCAGCCTCCTTATTGCCGGTAAGGCCAACGCGGCGAACAGTACAGCCTCGCTGCAGGCCATCCCCAAAGCTATTCCATCCGCCCAGTCAGACATGGCCGCAGTCAGCATCGTGGCCAAACCGAGTACTGCCGAAACAGCAGTCCACACCAGGATCAGTTTCTCGCCTCCGAAGGGAACAAGCAGATTGCGGATGAAGGGCGATGCGGCGGAAATAAAGAAGAAAGCAAGGCCGTAAAACAGGCAGGTCAGTTCAGTGGCCCTGACGGGGGCACCAAAGAGGATCTCCGTCGCCAGGGGGCCGAGCAAGGCAAGTAGCCCTCCACCGACGGCTCCCAGCGCGAGGTGGGACAGGATGGCCATGAGGTGCCGCCTGCGTTCTGAAGCGTTACCCAGTTCCAGGACCCAGCCCTGAAACGTGTTACCCAACGCCATGACCGAAAAAAGGCCAAATCGGTAGATCGTGTCGGCGGAGCCGAACTGCCCTGCCGGCGCCGCACCGACGAATGCCTGGGCAATCGGCAGAGGGGTGGCTGCATAAGTATTGCCGGAAGCACTGATACCCGCCGTGGCCAGCTGCGACCTCAACACGCCAAGAGTCCCGCCCCAGTGCGTGAAGGTCGACTGTCCTTGTGGGACGACCCATCGTTGAAACAGCAAAAGACTGATCGCGACAGCAAGAACAAGCAGCACACCGTACAACCAGATCAGTCCAGTCGCCAGAATAATCGGGACGGCGACCAGAGTCGCGATCACGCGGGGAATGGTGTCGAATTTCGCCAGGAGCGATGGTTTGCCCAGCCCTATGCAATACCAAGCCACCGAAAGGCCACCCAACGCAGTAGTCCATGACATCGCAACGGCCTCTAGCCGAAGTTCCGGGACGGCGAGAAATGCAGAGATGAATGACACGACTGGCAACACCAGCAGGCACAGAAGCAACCGTGTTCTGACGCTCTCGCGGTATAGCTCCGCGCGGAAATGAGGGGATTGGTTCTTGGCGATCCCGACGGGCCCCTGCATGTTCCACCCCCAAGCGATCACAGTCGCACCAAAAGTTCCGACAGCCTGCCCGGCCAGAAGGCTGGACCAGCCGGCATCCCCTACAAGGCGCGCAAGGATTGGCAGCAAGAGGAAAGGAGTGACCAAAGACAGCAGCGGCAAACCCGTGAAGCCAAGAAGTCTGAAAAGCACGGTTTTCATAGGCGCCCGGACTCCTCATGCGTCGCAGTTCCGCATTTGTGAATGCAAGGTTTGATGGTGGTTCCTTCTCTGGGCAGAGTGTGTGGGCGTGCGGACGCTTTATTCTCCACAGGCTGTAATTCGGTAAAGCGTCGCCCTGCCCTGGGAGTCAACCACGCTGACAGTACCGCTGGCCTGTAAATTATCCAGCCCATCGTAGTCAATCGTTCGGCCTTCACCGTTATTGACTTCACGATCGCCGAAATCGAGAACGAAGTCCGCATTAAGCTGACGCACAGACGAACAGACGGCAGGATCCGAGGCGGCCTTGTTGAGGTTCGCAAAGACGTCCAGGGCCTCATCTGAAACTGCTCCCAGGATGTGCGGCTGGAGGGTCTGCCGGTGTGCAATTGCATAGACAAGGGAGCTGCCGTTCCAGGGGTTGCCGACAATAACGGAGTCTGCCGGCACTTCGTCCCTGAGCCGCTGCAGGAGGGCCAGCTCGTCGGAGTCCAGGAGATCAGCGTCGGCGCTCACAACGTAGTTGCGCGCAGCTGAGGCCTGGGCTGCGGCGACGTTGGCCTGTTGTGTCCCGATCGCCAGGAGCGCGAGTGACACCAAGGCCGCGACGAGAACGCCGGCTTGGCCGAAGCCGGCAAGGCCCGTCCCCTTGCCCGTCTGCACGGTCCGGCCCGCCGTCGTAAACCCGCGGGCACAGGCATCCCAGAAGGTAACTGCACCGAGCACGGCCAATGGAAGTATGGCCACAGGCAGGATGGCAGCCAGACGTTCTGGATCGTTGTACCAAACCCCGGTGAGGAACGTCCTGATCCGGCCCTGCTGCCCGGCAACTGCCATAAAGAAGAGCCCGGCAACTGCACCGTAGGCGGCCAGGAGCCAGTAGCGTCTGGTCAGGCCGGCAACTGCCAGTCCAATGAGGGCAAGCACCATGACTACCCAGGACTCCGGGCGTCCAATGCCCGAACTGGTGACGATGTCCCATATCGCATCCAATGCAGGAAGGACCGGTGGCCAGGTGGCGGCAGCCTCAGGAGGACGGACTAGTTTCCACAGTGCCAGGCAGGCAGCGGCGCCGGCCACGAGCAGCAAAATTCTCAAGACACCGCTGCGCCCTATGAGCGGCCTTTGGAAATGGCCGGAGCTCCGTAGCCACCACCAGCAGATCGCTGCCGGTGCAAGGAGTGGCAGCACCGTCATCAGCCCGCTCGGGTGGGCCAATGCCAGCCCCGGAAGCGTCCCCAGGAAGACAGTTCCCGCCATGGCCGGGTGGGCAGCCTCATCGGCCGCCAACCTCAGGATAACGATCCCCAGGGCCATGACCAGGGGAAGGAGGCTCAGCGCGAGGAAGTTCGGGTAGAGCACTCCGAAGTCCACCATGAGCAGCGGGAAAGCCCCAAAAGCTGCGGAAAGAACTCCGGCGGACAGAACGGCGGCCGGTCTCTGCCCCACGATGACCCGCGCCAGGTACACACAGCCGGCCGGCCAGACAACCGCGGCAACGCAGACATTGATGACGTTGGCCGCAACAGGAATGGAAACCCCGCTGAGCTGGACGAGAAGGGACACGAGATCATGCCAGGCGGCAGGATAGAACCCACCGCCAGTCATGTCCCCTACCGAAAGCGACGATCCGGAGCGTTTTTCCAGAATGAACTGAATGGCATTGAGGTGGAAGACGTTGTCAAACGTCTGCGAAATGGCCTCCGGGTCGCTGATCGCACCGACCATACGGCTACCCAACAGGACGGCGGCGATGACCAATGCAGCGCAGACCGCGACGCCAAAGGGCCGCTGAGTTTCGGGAACCGGTGCTTCGACATTCCCAGGCCGGATTCTGCGCGCGGCCCACACGAGGACACCGGCCAGGGCAGTCACCAACACAACCGGCCAAAGAGACCACTCCAACCCCACAAACGGGGAACCGAGAGCGGCTACTGCCACGAGCGAGACGGAGAGGGCCGGAGCCGCAGCGTATAAAGGCAGCCCACGGAATCCGGCGACACAGGCGACGACGGCGCCGGGGGCAAAAAGAAGGGTCAAAGCAGCACAGAACGCCGGCACCTCCGACATCCAGGACATACAAAACCTTACTGTTGACGGCGGTAACTCCAGGCTGTGCCTCGACCGACCGATGCAGACGGGAGGCGCCCTGACCTCAGCCGATTATACGCGACTGGTTCTGCTGCAAGACCTCACGCCCGGAAGCCGGGCCAGATCGGTCCTGTGTGCCGCGGGCCTAAAATAACGCTGCGCCAGTCTCGCCGCGTAGGCTAGGCACGTGAAATATCGAGACAAAAATCCTGCGCAGCCCAGAACCGCATCTCAGCTGGGACGGTTCGGGGTAATCGCATGGTCCATCGTCTTGACCGGCTCCGCCTGCTCTGCTCCAGCGGCAATAGACACCAATTACGGACTCAGAGGCAGCCTTGTGGGCGTCGGCAACAGCTCTATGAGTGGCCTGGTCTCTGCCTGGAACGAGGCATGGCGTGGACCCAACCCCGCTGTCTCGGTAGCCTTCTCCCCCGACGGAGGAGCAGTAGGCCTGGATGCCCTGGCGCGTGAGCAGACACATTTCGCCACCACAACGATGCCCGGATCCGTCGGGTTGCCCGCCAGCAGCGGACAGCTGTGCGGCCAAGCGGGTCCGCTGATTCTGCCCGCAGCGCTGCTTCCCGTAGGAGTCGCCTACAATCTTCCCGGGATCCGAAGCGTCAGGCTTAACGCGGCCATCCTCGCCGGCATGTTTGAAAAGAAGATCACGAGATGGAACGATCCACTCATCCTTCAGGAAAACCCGGGGACCACCCTGCCGGATCTGGAGGTTAAACCGTTGCTTTCGGACAAGGATAAGGATGTCACAGAGGCTGTGACCGAGTACCTTTCGCAGGAAGCCGGCGATGAATGGGCTCACGGCATTACCACCGAATGGCCCGATACCGTCGATGTCCAGGACAAAACCAAGCCCTTGGAATTGGACAACACGGTCGGTGGCTTAGCTGTCCTGGACCGCGGGATCATCGGCTCCCGGTATTCGACTGCGTCGCTGCAGTTTGATGGTTCGTACCAATCGTTCTCGCCCGACTCAGTTCTTGCTGCCATCGAGGCAGGAGAGACGACACTCCGGGGACCTGGCTCACTTGAACAGGAATTGGACGGCCAGGCTGGCTACGCTCTGGCGGTTAAGGAATACGTTGTGTTCTGCCGGGAGTATTCGCACGCTCAAACCGCCGAGCTGGTGAGTTCCTGGGGGCAGTCAGTATTCAGTGAGACGGGCCAACGCAATGCGAACATCTTTGCCAGCGCCTTGCCCCCCAGCAGGAAAACAACTGAGCAGGCCAAAGAATTGGTCGCCGCCATCGCGGAGGGGACGGAATGAGCGGATTGAAGCGTCACTCGGACAATGCAATTCAAGGAAACGGGACGCCCCTCTCGCACCGTCACATGCACGATGCCGAAATCAGGGACCATTCCAGCAGTCGCAGCGGGCGGAAGCTGTTCTTCCAGCTGCTCGGGCTCTTCTCCCTTGTCATTTCACTCTGGGCCCTGGCCACCCCGCTGATGGCGTTTCCGGATGAGCCCGCGCACACGATCAAAGCAGCAGCAGTGGTCCGCAACCAGATCACTGTTCAAGAGGGCATGTCCTTCGGTCACGGCATCCACGTGAAAGTCCCCGCCTATATAGCGAACCTTGACTCCCAGAGGTGCTACAAATACAGGCCGGACACATCTGCCGGCTGCGCTCCCGCGATCCCTGCAGAGGACACCTACGAGACCATCGGCGTCACCACAGCCGGAACCTATAATCCGGTGTATTACTGGCTTGTGGGCCAGCCCAGCCTCTGGCTCAGCGGAGCACCCTCCATTTATGCCATGCGCATCATTAGCTCCGTGCTGACCTCGGTATTCCTGGCGGCCGGATTCACCGCCCTTTCGCGGTTCCTGCGTCCGCAAATACCGGTCCTGCTGGCAAGTGTCAGCATGACGCCCATGGTTCTCTTCCTCGGATCCGGGATCAACCCCAACTCCTTGGAGGTGGCGGCAACGATGGCCGCTTTCTGCGGGTTTATCGTGCTGCTTGATAACGCGCACAGACCCAAGGCCATCATGCCGGCCATCGTGACGGTGGCGGCAGCGTCAGTAACTTTGGCAAACACCCGGCAGGTGTCATTGATCTGGCTTCTGTGCGTCTTCCTGGTTGGACTCTCTTTCTATCAGCGCCGGTCCATTGTTGCTGCGTTCAGGAACCGATACGTTCTTGTCGCTGTGGCCGCGACCGTTCCCGGGGTGGTCGCGGGAATCGCGTGGATCCTGCTGATGCTCAATGCCCCAGCGTCAGCGGGCGTTGCACCCCTCGGGATCATCAATCCCATACCGGGTGTCCGCCCGGACCAGGGATTCCTGACGATGCTGGATCGATTCTTCGGTTTCTTCCCACAGTATGTCGGCGTTATGGGGTGGCTCGACAGCCGCCTGCCGGATGAAGTGCAGATGTTCTGGAACTTCCTCATTGTCATCGCACTTCTGTTGCCGCTGACGGTCCGTCCACTGCGGCGGGCGGCCGGATACTGGCTCGCCCTCGCCATGCTGCTTATCGTCCCGGCGATCCTCCAGGCGCAGGTGGTGACCACCATGGGGTTCATCTGGCAGGGCCGCTACAACCTCCCGCTGTTCATCGTGGTGTTGATTTCAGCCGGGATTGCTGCCGGGCGCCTGAAGATCAGCCAGTCGGACGCAGCGAAAACGGTCGGGCGCATCGTGCTGTTGGCCGCTGTAGCAGCCCATACACTGGCGTTTGCCTACATCCTGAGGCGCTACGTGGTGGGTATTCGCGAACTGGCCAACTGGCAAATCATGATAACCAACCCGGGATGGCAGCCGCCCCTAGGCTGGCCCGCACTGTGCGTGGCCTACGTTGTTCTCATGGCTGTAGCTGCACATTTCCTTTACAGCTTCGCCTTCCCCGGCGCCGTACTTTTGAGGTGGCCACCGCGTTTTGCCGCCGCCACCCGACGAGGAGCCGGCAAGCCTCAGAGTGAACCGGCACCGAAGGCCACCATCGAGGCCGAATCCCGTCTTTAGGCACACGGGTTCCCTCCAGGCACCGTGACAGGTAGGCACGGAAACCTGAGCAGTTAAACGAAAGAACGGTCCAAGACATTCACGTCTTGGACCGTTCTTCTTTACTCTAAGCGGCTGCGGTTCGGGAGCGGAGCTCGGCTACGACGTCGTGGACTTCCCCGTCCATGATGACTTCGCCATGCTCAAGGAGCACTCCACGCTCACAGACTGTGGACACCAGGTCGAGGTCGTGGCTGACCACAAACAGGGTCTTGCCGTGGGCAGACAGCTCCTTGATCTTGGCGATGCACTTTCTCTGGAATGGCTCGTCCCCCACAGCCAAAATCTCGTCGATCAGAAAGACCTCCGGATCCGTGTGTACAGCAATCGAGAACGCCAATCGGAGATACATCCCGGACGAGTAAAACTTCACCTCGGTGTCGATGAATTCGCCGATCTCGGAGAATTCCACGATGGAGTCGAACATCTCGTCAATCTGCTTCTCGGTCATGCCAAGAATGGCACCGTTGAGGTAGACGTTGTCGCGTCCACTGAGGTCGTGGTGAAAGCCGGCTCCTACTTCGATGAGGCCGGCGACGCGTCCGCGCGTGCGCACCGTACCGCCGTCCGGCTGTAGAACACCCGAGATCAGCTTCAGCAGCGTGGACTTGCCGGAGCCGTTGAGTCCCAGCAGCGCCACCGTCTCCCCCTGTTTAACCTCCAGGGAGACGTCAGTCAGTGCCATAAACCGCTTGGACAAGTCTCCTTTGCGCCCTTTGATCAACCAGACGAGGGCTTCTTTGAGGGAACGGGTGTGGCGCAGAACAAACTGTTTGCGCACGCCGATACAGCTGATGGCAACGTGGCCGTGCGACGTCATGTCAAAGCTCCTGGGCAAAGTGTACGGAGAGGCGGCGGAACATCAACTGTCCGAGGAAAAGGATGGCGACGGAGATGAGAAGAGACACCGGAAGCCAGAAGCCGAGCAGATCGGGGGGCATGGTGTCGCTGACCATCTGGTCCGCCTTCAGCGTGGGCTCCCAAAACGCCCAGTGGAAGACCTCGACAGCGGTGGTGATCGGGTTCAGTTGGTAGACCCAGTACCAAGGCCCCATGACCCGCTCCACCATGGTCCACACGTAGAGAACCGGAGAGGCCCAGGTTACAACCATCACAATCATGTCCACAATGTTCTCCGAGTCACGGAAGTACACGTTGACGGCGCCGAACATGAGACCAAGGCCAGTAGCCAGGACCGCCATCATGGCAAAAATCAGGACAGCGGCCAACAGCTGCAGGATGGACGGCGTCCAGCCGACCACCAGGCACGCTGCAATCAGTACGAGGAGCTGCGGCAGGAAGTGGGCGGCAGAGACCCACACAGTAGCCGCAGGAAAAAGCTCACGCGGAAGGTAGATCTTCCGGATGAGATCTCGGTTGTCGACAATGGATCGGGTGGCATTGGACAAGGATTCCGTGAAGAAGTTGACCAGGACGATGCCCGAAAAAAGGTAGATCGCGTAATTGGGCGTCCCGCGCTCAAGATTCAGGAAGATGCCCAGCGCGATGAAGTAGATCAGGAACTGCATCAGCGGTTTCACATAGGACCACATCAGCCCGAGAACCGATCCACGGTAGCGGATTTTGATTTCCTTGCGTACCAGCAGCTTCAGCAGGAAACGGTCGCCGTAGATATCCAGCAGCCCGCGGCCCATGCCAGGTTTGATGAGCTGGTCCATCAGTCGGGCCATCTAGCGGCCTTCCTTGGGATCGGCGTCGAACGTCTTTTTCCAGGCAGCGATGGAAGTGATCTCCGGAAGGGCGGCGCGGTACTGCTCCGCCAGTTTGTCCCACTCACGGTACAGACGGAGGTGCAGCGCTGTAGCTTCAGCCAGCATCGACTTCAACTTCCTGGGGTCACGACGGTACCAGGAAGCCCCCGTGCCCTCAGCGTTGGAAACAATAACACTGTCGTAGTGTGCAAGTCTGAACCAGCGGTTGTCCCGGTGTGCCAGGAAGCCCTGCGGACGTTCGGAGCTCTCGGGTGCCGGGGACTTGACCAGCTGTCGCGAAACGGTCTTGATGCCCCAGGAAACCAGGTCCTTCTTGCGCGGCATGCCGATCGGGGCGCCCCCCATGGGGCCCCGGCCAAGCTTCGGCGCAGGGAAATCGTCGACGTCGTCCCTCAGTTGGGCGTCCGGGTAATCGGACTTGAGCGAATTGATCTCCGGGAGCTTGGTGGCCAAAACCCGGTGGAGATCATCGGGGCCCTTGAAGATGTCCTTGAGCGCCTCGATCCGGCCATGTTCCGTGAAGTACTGCATGGATACAAGGTGCTTGACATCTGCCTGCACAGATTCGCGCAATACACGGCCACCCTTGGGATAAGGGCTATGGATAAGAGTGGTCACGAGCCGGTTGCGTTCGTGGAAATACGCCTGCCAGCCGACCATGTCGTCCTTGTCCATCCACGAGACATGCCAGACTGCTGCGCCGGGAAGGGAAACGGTGGAAAACCCGGCCTCCCTGGCGCGGAGACCATACTCAGCGTCGTCCCACTTGATGAACAGAGGCAGCGAAAGCCCAATTTCCTTAATCACGCGCGTCGGGATCATGCACATCCACCAGCCGTTGTAGTCGACATCAACCCGACGGTGCAGCCACGCAGTCTGCCGAAGGTTGGCGACGCTGAAGTCGTGACGAAGCTCCATGTCGGCATGGGGCTGCGCCGGCACCACGCGGAACGGATCCACTACTTCGCCAAAGGTGTGCAGCACACTCCGGTTGTACAGGTCGAACATGTGCCCGCCAACGATCGTCGGTTTACGGCACCTGTCGGCAAAGGTGAGCAGCCGAACTATGCTCTCGGGTTCAACCACGATGTCATCATCGAGCAGCAGGACGTAGTCGCTGCCGTTTTCCACTGCCTCGTACATACCGCGGGCAAAGCCGCCGGAACCGCCCAGGTTTTCCTGATTGATGACGCGCAGCTTGCCACCCAGCGACGCGCTGACCTCGGCGAACCCCTCTTGGTCTTCGACCTTCTGCGTGCCTTGGTCCACGATCAGGATTTCTTTGACGTTGGCCAGGGCGTCCAGGTTTCCCGCGAGGATCCGGGCGTTATTGAGGCAGAAATCAGGCTTGTTCATGGTCGTGATTTCCAGTGTTACCTGGCCGCTCTCCCTGGCAGCCTCTGAGGTCTCCCATATCGCGCTCTCCAGCACAAGCCCCTCAGAACTGGCGGCGAGATCAAACCAGTACCAGCCGCCGTCGCCAAAGGGTTTAAGCGACAGCTCGAAAAGCGACGTGGTGTCGCCCTCGACATGGTGGCCGTCGACCCGCTGAACAGAGCCCCGGGCGTTGGATTTGTAGACGGTGACAGTGCCTGCACCGCTTGTCCTCACGGCGAGCCGGACGTCGCGGACGGACGTCCACCGCCGCCAATAACTGGCCGGAAAGGCGTTGAAGTAGGTGCCAAAGGAAATCAGCTCGCCGGCTCGAACCCGCATGGACTGGCGCGAGAGCAGGTCCTCAAAGTGCGCCTGGCCCCCACCGGAGCTGAACATCTGAAGCTTGTCTTCGGGCAGTTTCGGCGAGCGCGCCAGTTCGTCGTTCTCCCGCAACCGGATTCCGCTGGCGGGACCAGCATCCACGTACAGGGGGATGGTGTCCGTCTGGTCCGGCGAGGGAAGGATCACCCGCTGAAGAGTGCTCCACTCGAACGACTCTTCAGGGCCACTCATGCGTCTACGCCTCCGCTTTCAAGCTTTGCTCCGGCTTCAAAATGCGGCCGGATCTGGTTATCGAACATGGTCAGGGCCGAACCGATGGCCATGTGCATATCAAGGTATTTGTAGGTGCCGAGACGTCCGCCAAACAGGACGTCCTTCTCGGCGGCAGCCAAGTCGCGGTACTTGAGCAGACGCTCCCTGTCCGCGGCCGTGTTGATCGGGTAGTAAGGCTCGTCGCCTTTCTCCGCCGCACGTGAGAATTCGCGCATGATGACGGTCTTTTCCGTCTGGTACTCGCGCTCCGGGTGGAAGTGGCGCGGTTCGATGATGCGGGTATAGGCAACATCGGCGTCGTTGTAGTTGACTACGGAGGTTCCCTGGAAGTCACCAACGTCGAGCACTTCTTCTTCGAAGTCGATGGTGCGCCAGGAAAGGTCACCCTCGGCGAAGTCGAAGTAGCGGTCCACGGGTCCGGTGTAAATAACCGGGATGTTGCCGACGACCTTGTTCTTGCTGTACCCATGCGATTCGTCGAAGAAATCGGTGTTCAGCCGGACTTCAATGTTGGGGTGTTCTGCCATCTTTTCGATCCACGCGGTGTACCCGTTGGTCGGCAGACCCTCATACTTATCGTTGAAGTAGCGGTTGTCGTAGTTGTAGCGCACCGGGAGCCTGGAGATGATGCCGGCCGGCAGATCCTTGGGATCCGTCTGCCATTGCTTGCCGGTGTAATGCTTGATGAACGCCTCGTAGAGCGGACGGCCGATGAGCTGGATGCCCTTGTCGTTCAGGTTCTGCGGATCTGTCCCGGCCAGTTCGCCGGCCTGCTCCTGAATCAGCTCCTGGGCCTGCCCCGGAGTCAGGTTCGAGCGGAAGAACTGGTTGATCGTGGCCAGGTTGATCGGCAAGGAGTAAACCTCGCCCTTATGCACGCCGTACACCTTGTGGACGTAGTTAGTGAAGGTGGTAAACCGGTTCACGTATTCCCACACGCGTTCGTTCGAGGTGTGGAAGAGGTGGGCACCGTAACGGTGCACCTCGATTCCGGTCTGCTCTTCCTTTTCGCTGTACGCGTTCCCACCAATGTGGTGGCGGCGGTCAAGAACGACTACCTTCAAGCCGAGCTCAGTGGCGGCCCGTTCTGCGATTGTCAGGCCGAAAAAGCCAGACCCTACGATGACGAGGTCAGCGGTCACAAAATCTCCTGGTTCGAATGCGGGCAGCACAACGCAGTGCGTTGTCTGCTGTTCCAGCCTACCTGAGACCCTGTCGTGGCCGTCCAATCCCTGAACCCGTTCCCTCTACCCCAGACTCCGATCCGTCAGGTGGGACACCGCATCCGCCTTATCCACATAAGGGAACGCATCACGGACACTCCGCCTGCCGGATGGCTAGCGTGGAGAAAAGCTGACTGTGAGGAACCCAGACCATGTTGTTGCACTGCACGCTTGTCCGGAGCCCCGGCGCAGCTCTGCAGGAACCACCCGCGGAGTTGACTATCGAGGGCCCGGTCCGGCATTCCGGAATGGAACTGCAGGAACAACTGGCCGCCCGTTTTGGGACCGGGAAGGTATCGGTCGCCGGCCGGTTGATCAGTTCACTCACCCTGGGCCAGCCCCCGTTGGTCAACGGAGCCGTCCTCGTCGACGGCGGCACAGCGGACGGTGGACTCAGGCCCAGGCAGCGCACCCCCGAGCCTCCCGCTTCGCTGGCTCTGGCAGTCACCAGCGGTGCCGGGGCAGGCATCGTTGTGCCCCTCCGGCGGGGAACCTACACCATCGGCCGCAGCGACTGCGAGATCCTGATTCCCGACGCCGATCTGTCGAGGTCGCATGCCCGCCTGGTGGTGACTGAGTCCGCCATTTCGATTGCGGATGTTGACAGTGCGAACGGCATTGAGGTCGACGGCGAGAGGGTGAGACACGCCATCGTGACGACCGGATCCACCATCCGTTGCGGCAACTCGACCATGTCCTTGGTCTTCCTCGAACAGCCGAACAGCCAATTGGACCGGGCCGGGTTGGCCGTCGACGAGCCGTTGGTCGTCCCGCGGCGTGACGATCCCGCCAACCGCGCGGCCCTGTGGCTCACGGCTGTTCTGCCGCTCGCGATCGGCGTGGGCCTGGCCGTGGTCACCGGTATGTGGTTTTTCCTCGCCTTCACCGCCGTCTCCGTTTTCTCCCTCGTTGTGCCCCTGGTCTCCGGCCGCCGGCAACGCCGCGAGCTGGCTGCTGCCGTCGGGGCGGCCGTGGCCAACGATCAGGAACGACGACGGCGGGCCGCGCCGCCGTTGTCGGACCTGACCGTCCGCGTCCTGGTTGGGGACGGTAAGGCCGGGGCCGGCATACCCGTCGGCGGCGCGTCCAGGGGCGGCGCGTCCGGGGGCGTGCCCGGGGGCGGAGTGTCCGTCGATGGCCCGGTAACCCACCTGCCCGCTCCACGAACGGACCGCGGTGTGTGGCTTCGGTTGGGCCAGGGCCCTCAACCGGCGAACCTTCGGTTCGAGCCGCCTGTTCCGGGCCAGCAGATTCCGACTGCAGGCGTACTCCCCCTGACGCTCAACCCTGGCATACCAATCACCACCCTCCGGGGCCCGCAGGCTTCCATTGATGGACTGGTCAGGTCGCTGGTGATGCAGCTGGCAGGTTACCCATCAGGCCGGGGCACCCGCGTGGTTATTCACGGCCAGGCGGGCCGGATTCCCCTCGCCGCGCGCTATCTGGCGGACGTCATTCTTTCCGGCAACGCAACCACGACTAAAACTGTTCTGGAGCACGGCTTTGGCTCCGGGCACGGAGTCCTTTTTCTCCTGGACACGGCAGTTTCTTCCGAAGCGATCATCGGGAAGGCCCAGGAAAACTCGTGGCAGGTCCTTCGGTTCTCAAGCGGCGCAGCGGCCTCGATGCCAGCCGATGTGGAACTGGGTGATGGCTCTTCCCTGTTCCGCACAGGTGACCGGACCATCCCGTTTGCGCCGGATTTGGCACCCCCGGGCGTCTTCAACATGTTTTGCCGGCGGCTTGCACAAGATGCCACCGGCTCCGGTAACTCCAGACCAAGCATCCCGGTATCGTGCCGGCTGGAGGATACGCTTCCGCATTCGACGCCGGAAACCGCCATCCGTTGGTCAACAAACCGCAACCGCCCCGGGCTGGCCGTCCCCATCGGTCTAGCTCTGGACGGCGTCCGCCTGCTTGATCTCCAAGCCGATGGACCCCACCTGCTGGTCGCGGGTACCACGGGTTCAGGCAAGTCCGAACTCCTGCGGAGCCTGACCGTTGCCTTGGCCCTCAGCTACCCGCCGGATCGCATCAATTTCCTCTTCGTCGACTTCAAAGGCGGCTCGGGGCTCGGCCCACTGATCGGACTCCCGCACTGTGTGGGGATGATCACCGACCTGACGAGTCACGAGCTGGAGCGGTCCCTGCAGTCCCTCCGTGCCGAGATCAGGTTCCGTGAGGAAGCGCTCGCCGGAGTTCAGGCCCCGGATCTGGCGTCCTATCGCGCCTCTTCGGCCGCTGGCCCACCGTTACCACATCTCATGATCGTCATCGATGAATTCCGCATGCTCGTGGAGGACGCCCCCGAGGCGCTCCGTGAGCTGATGAGAATCGCAGCAATCGGACGCTCGCTGGGGATCCACCTGATCATGGCAACGCAACGTCCCCAAGGGGCCTTGACGGCAGACATCCGTGCGAACGTGACAACGAGCATCGCCTTGCGTGTCCAATCGGAGATGGAGTCCATGGACATCATCGATTCCAACGTCGCGGCAGGGATCAGCCTGGACACCCCTGGGAGGGCTTTTCTTGCACGGGGGACGGAGCCGCCTCTGGAGTTCCAAGCCGCTTCGCTGACAGCCGGAGCCCTGACGTCGGAGCCGTCCGGGCTGTCGCTGCGGTTGGCATCTGAATGCATAGACTGCACTACGGTGCCCGAATCTTCGGATGCTCTTGGATATTGGGGAGCCACAGGCACGGAGCCTACCCCCGCCACGGCGACCGCTCCGTTGGTGGCTTCCACGTCCGCGCTTTGGACATCCTTGAACGGCTCAGCCGTCCGTAAGCCAGTCGCGCCGGCCCTCCCCCTCGTCCTGCATGAACCCGATGGCTCACTGGGAGCCGGGGCACTTGGCTCTGCTGGGAATGGTCTCGGGGCCGTTGGAAATGCCGGCACCTGGCAAGGCCGGCCTGTCAGTCAAGGATGGTCCGTCAAACTCGGCTTGGTGGACTTACCTTCCGAACAACGAACGGCACCCCTCATCTGGAAACCTGCTGGTCATGGCCATCTGGGTCTCGTCGGCGCCCCTGAGTCCGGAGTGCAGGAGGCTATCCGGCTGGCCGTCCTCAACGTGGCATCGCACCCGTGGGAATCACATCTATACGTACTGGACCCGGACAGCTCGTTCGGGGATGTGGGCTCCCAGGGCCGCGTCGGCGCCAGGGCCGGGCTCCACGAGCTTCGTCGCGCCATCCGCATTCTGGAGCGCCTGGCACACGAGCAGTCCCTGCGGCTGGCGCGTCAGGCGCTGGCCGCCCAGGAAACTCCCCTTGTGTTGGCGATTGCGGGCTGGGGTTCCTGGGTGTCGGCCTTTCGTGCCGGCCCGTGGGGCTGGGCGGAGGAACTGGTCAATGACCTTGTCCGCGATGGTGGACGGGCAGGCATCACGGTCCTCATCTCCGGGCAGCGCGAACTCGTCACCTCCAGATTCTTTGCGGCACTTCCCAATCGGGTGTATTTTCCGACAGGTTCCAGCGAGGACAGCCGCGTCGCCTGGCCGAAACTCCCCTCTACGCCGCCGGCAATCGGGCGGGCAGTGGCGATGGGCGCCTTGTTATCCGGGAATGCAGCCGTCTGTCAGTTCTACGCAGCATGCCGTACCGAGAGCCGGCACAGCCTGGCCAGTCCCCTGGCGGAACCCTCCCTGCTGAGTAGGCCCTTCCGCATTGAGCCATTGCCGGAAACGGTCCCCGCCGCTCAAATAGCGGCAGCGTTGAGCCCTCCGGGGTCGGCCCCGGCACACCGTCTCCTCCGCGTCGGCGTGGGCGGCGACGAGCTGGAGCCTGTGAGCCTCCGCGTCCAGGCAGGCAGTGTTCTGGCGGTACTGGGCGGCCCCCTGTCCGGAAAGTCTTCCTTTCTCAGGCTCCTCCCGAGGCTCAACCCGGAGTCAGGCCCTTGGCTCAGGCGCCAGCCGGACACCGAACCCACGGCCTTTTGGTCCAAGATCCTGCGACAGGCGGTTGCCGGCGAAATCGACCGGGCGTGTGTGGCGTTGGTTGACGATGCGGACCTTCTGCCGCACGAAACAAACCGCGACCTGGTTGAGCTCAATGCACTAGGAGTCACCGTCGTGTTGACGGCCGGGTTCAGCCCGATCCTTTCGCAACGGGTTCCGTTGGCAATCCATGCCCGCAACTCTGGCTCGGGAATTCTGGTCGCACCGAGAACCCTACTGGACGGGGATCTCTTTGGAGTCCGGTTCGAGGCGGAACCCAATCCACCCCCGGGCCGGAGCATAGTGATCCGGAACGGACGTGCGATGACCGTTCAGCTTGGCTGGGAACCGCCCGATGAGCTGGCTGATAGAGTGCCTGACGAGCAAGCCGCCTGACGAGCGGGAAGCATGATGGCGCGCCACCTAGATAGCGGGGCTGCCCGACGCGAGGGCTAGCGGACGAGGCGTGCCAGGTTCAAGCCGGATCAGGAAGGGCTGCCGAACAGGCCACAGGGATTCACAGGACAATTCTCAGGAGCAGGTAAACGGGGCCACGGAGGCCCCGCGGCTTAAAGAGCCGGAGGCAGGTCGCTGGTCCGCGAGGCGTAGCTGATGACGCGTTTGTCGAAAAGCAGGACCAAAGCGGTGACTGCGGGCACCAGCATCGCAAGCCCGGCCGGTATCACCCCGCCTGTGAGGGTGGGGAAAGCGATGGTCAGCACAAACACCTGCGCCACGAGCGCGGCAGCCCGTGTCCACCGGCGCCCCCGGAAGAGGAAGAGTGCCACCGCATAAAGCCAGGCAGAGAAGGCAAGCAGCAGGCCTAACGTGAAGATGGCGCCCCCAAGAGACAGCACGGGCGCGCCGGTCAGGAGTTCATAGCCGTACCAGGCCCCGGCCATCAGCAGTGCCGTGGCCTCGGCGGCAACGATCATCGCGATCACCACGATGCCGCGAGGACGGTCACCGGCGGGCTTCGGCGCGGATTTGTCCGCTCCGGCGCCGGCCGGATAGCCAGCCGGGCCGGGATCAGGTTCGGGCGCTGGATCAGCGGGGTTCACGGGGGGTCTTGACACATTGGCACCCTACCGGACATAGTCGGACAGTGGTGCGGGTCTGCGTCAGACATGTGATGCATCGCTCAACATTTCGGGGATTTCGAGCCGTATTACCCCTTGTTTACACAGCGTTAACATGACAGGCTTGACTCAGATGACAAGGGGGCCCCGTAGGGCCCTTTTCCTTTGTAGCTACTAGTGAATAATTTCACAAGAGCTTTTCCCAGAAATGGAGCAACTGATCAGCATGGATTGGCGTAACCGCGCGGCGTGTCTCGACAAGGACCCGGAACTGTTTTTCCCCGTCGGAAATACAGGACCGGCACTTCTCCAGATCGAGGAAGCCAAAAGCGTTTGCCGCCGCTGCCCGGTTGTTGACACGTGCCTCCAGTGGGCGTTGGAGTCCGGCCAGGATGCCGGCGTCTGGGGCGGTATGAGCGAAGATGAACGCCGAGCCCTCAAGCGCCGCGCCGCCCGCGCCCGCCGCGCCTCCTAGCACGCTGCTCACAGCACGCGCCTCCTGGCAACAGAAGGCAAACCAGGCAGCACACGGCTAACCGGGCAGATCCACAGCCCGGAAGCCCACCAGGTTTCAGACAGTGATGGCCGCGATCCTCCAGGGATCGCGGCCATCACTGCTTAACGGCCGTTGGTACTTCGTCCGGGCTGGCTGTCCCGTCCTGACCCGCAGGCTCCTGACGGGAACAGCAGGGAGCTAGCGCGGCGCCAGGCTCAGCCGGATCTGGACTGCAGTACCGCCACCGTCGCGGGGACGCCACTGAATGGAACCGCCCAGCTCACTGGTGACAAGCGTGCGCACGATCTGGAGCCCCAGCCCCTCCACGTGCGGAGTGTCGGGGAGCCCCACCCCGTCGTCGGCAACGGTGACGGTGAGCAGTTCCTCGCCGTCTTCCTCTTCGGAACGGTCCGCTATCAGCCACACAGTCCCCGCACGTCCCTCGAGCCCGTGTTCGACGGCGTTGGTCACCAACTCGTTAATGACCAGGGCCAGCGGGGTGGCAAAGTCGCTGGGCAGTTCGCCGAAAAGCCCTGAACGCTCGGTCTTTACCTGTTGTGAGGGCGAGGCGACCTCGGCGGACAGCCTGAACTGGCGGCCGATAAGCTCATCAAAATCGACGCTCTGCGCCAACCCCTGTGAGAGCGTCTCGTGGACCAGCGCGATGGTGGCGACACGGCGCATCGCCTGCTCGAGGCCCTGTTTGGCCTCGTCGCTGACCATTCTCCGGGACTGCATCCGCAGCAGCGCGGCAACGGTCTGCAGATTGTTCTTTACCCTGTGGTGGATCTCACGGATGGTGGCATCCTTGGTGACGAGTTCCATCTCCCTGCGCCGGAGTTCGGACACGTCGCGGCAGAGCACCAGGGCGCCAAACCGTTGCTGCTCGTCCCGCAGCGGGATGGCCCGGAGTGAAAGGCTCACGCCGCGGGACTCGATCTCACTGCGCCAAGGCATCCGCCCGGTAACCACGAGTGGCAGCGTCTCATCCACCATGCGCCGGTCCCTCAGCAGGCTGGCCGTCACTTCAGCCAGGGAACGGCCTTCGAGCGACTCGCCGTCACCGAGGCGCCGGAAAGCGGAGACGCCATTGGGGCTCGCGTATTGCACGATTCCCTCGGCGTCGAGACGGATCAGCCCGTCGCCAACACGCGGCGCACCACGGCGCGATCCGGTGGGGGACGCGAAATCGGGCCACAACCCCAGTGTTCCCATCCGCAGAAGATCGTAGGCACACTGCCGGTAGGTCAGCTCAAGGCGGGACGGCATGCGGGAACTGGACAGATCCATGTGGGTGGTCACAACGGCCAGGGTTCGGCCGTTGCGGACCATCGGCACCGCCTCAACACGCAAAGCCATGTCCGTGCTCCAGTTAGTCTCACTGGAGCGTTCGATTGCACGGCTGCCCCAGGCCTCGTCAACCAGCGGTAGCAGGTCCGACCGGATCGGCTCCCCCACAAAGTCGCCGTGGAAGACGGTATGGGTGGTGGACGGCCTGACGTGCGCGAGCGCCACGTACCCGTGATCAGGATGCGGGAACCACAGAGCCAGGTCGGCGAAGGCCAGGTCGGCAACCATCTGCCAGTCGCCCACCAGGAGGTGCAGCCATTCAGCATCGCCCGGCCCGAAATCAGCGTGTTCCCTGATGGGGTCCGTAAAGATTGCCACTGCACCTCCAGTTGCGACGCCAGGTTTCCTAGCGTCGGACGATTGACCTCAAGAGCCTCAATGCTACCGACAGTGACGCCATGTCGTCGGACTCAAGTGAGTTCACCTCGTCAAACATGGTCTTCGCCCGGCCCAACTGTTCGGCATTCTGGGTTTCCCAATCCTTCAGCCGTTCCTCCGCGGGGGCACCGGACGCGGTGTTTTCAAGTACCGCCGTCGTCATGTCAGAGGCGGTGGAGTAGAGGTCGTCACGCAGCGCGGCCCTGGCCAGCGCCTGCCACCGGTCCTGCCGTGGCAGGCTGCTGATCCGCTCGAGCAGGGAATCGATGTGGAAGCGGTTGAACACGGTGTAATAGACGGCGGCGATCTCTTCCACGGGCTCCTTGCGGGAATGGCCGATCTTGGCGATGTCCAGCAGGACAAAACTCTCGAAGAGTTCGGCCCAGCGGAGCGCCAGGTTTTCCGGAAGTTCCCAGCCACGCGCGTTCTCCAGCCAGCCGGCCACCCGCTCGCGGTCGTCCCCGCGGAGGTAGTCCAGCAGCCGCGCCCGCATCGGATCCATGAGCGGTTTGAACTCGGCCACTGTGTCGGCGATGGGGCGGGACGTGCCGCCTTGCCCCAGCAGCCAGCGGACCGCACGGTCCAACAGACGGCGGATGTCCAGGTGGACAGTGCTCCAGTGTTCGGTGGGGAACGACGCCGGCAGGCTGTTCAGCTCCTCCACCATGGTGTCCAGTTCGTAGATTTCCCGCAGGGCCACGAAGGCCTTGGCCACCGCAACTTCCGTGGCTGATGTCTCCTCCATGGTGCGGAACGCGAACGTGATGCCGCCGATGTTGATCATGTCGTTGGCCACCACTGTGGCGATGATCTCGCGCCGCAGAGGATGGGTGTCCAGTTCGGCGTCGAAGCGCTCCCGGAGCTGCTGGGGGAAGTACGCCCGCAGTGTCTGCCGGAACCACGGATCGTCGGCGAGATCGCTTTCGCGCAGCGCCGTGGCGAGCTCAATCTTGGCGTAAGCCGCCAGCACTGAAAGCTCAGGTGATGTCAGTCCCTGGCCCTGGCCCAGCCGCTCCCGAAGGGTTTCCGTGCTGGGCAGCGCTTCGAGATCACGCTTCAGGTCCGCCGACTTTTCCAGCAAGTCCATCAGGCGCTCGTAGCTGGGACTCCATTCAGCCACCCGCATCCGGTCATTGAGGAGCAGGATGTTCTGGTCCACGTTGTCCTCGAGGACCAGCCGCCCCACCTCATCGGTCATGGACGCCAGGAAGTCTGCGCGTTCCTCGGGCGACAGTTTGCCGGCCGCCACCATCCGGTCCACGAAGATCTTGATGTTGACTTCGTGGTCGGAGCAGTCCACTCCGGCGGAGTTATCGATTGCGTCGGTGTTCAGGATGACGCCCTGGAGCGCAGCTTCGATCCGGCCCCGCTGTGTCATGCCCAGGTTTCCGCCCTCACCCACCACCTTGACGCGCAGGTCCTTGCCGTCCACACGGATGGCGTCGTTGGCTTTGTCCCCGACGGAGGCATTGGTTTCGGTGCTTGCCTTGACGTACGTCCCGATGCCGCCGTTGTACAGCAGGTCGGCCGGCGCCAGCAGTATGGCGCGGAGGAGCTCAGGCGGGCTCAGCTCGGTGGTCGCTTCAGGCAGACCCAGCGCGTTGCGGACCTGCGGCGAGACCGGAATGACCTTGGCCTGGCGGGCATAGACACCGCCGCCCTCGCTGATCAGGGATTTGTTGTAGTCATCCCAGGAGGACCGGGGCAGTTCGAACAGCCGCTGCCGTTCTCCGAAGGAAGCCTCCTCGTCCGGAGCCGGGTCAAGGAAGATATGCCGGTGATCGAAGGCTGCGAGGAGCCGGATGTGGCGCGAGAGCAGCATGCCGTTCCCGAAAACGTCACCCGACATGTCCCCCACGCCCACCACGGTGAAGGGCTGCGTCTGGGTGTCGACGTCGAGTTCGCTGAAATGGCGCTTGACCGACTCCCAGGCACCGCGGGCCGTAATCCCCATGGCCTTATGGTCGTAGCCCACTGAGCCGCCGGAGGCGAAGGCATCGCCGAGCCAGAAGCCGTATTCTGCGGCCAGCCCGTTGGCGATGTCCGAGAATGTGGCCGTCCCCTTGTCGGCCGCCACCACAAGGTAGGAATCGTCGTCGTCGTGCCTGACAACGTCCGACGGTGGAACAACAGTTTCCGCCGCGGCGTCGGTGACGAGGTTGTCAGTGAGGTCCAGCAGCCCGCGGATAAAGGTTTTGTAGCTGTCGATGCCCTCAGCCATCCAGGCTGAACGGTCCACGGTGGGATCCGGCAGCTTCTTGGCAAAGAATCCGCCCTTGGCGCCGGTAGGCACGATGACCGCATTTTTGACGGTCTGGGCCTTCACGAGACCGAGGATTTCCGTCCGGAAGTCCTCGCGGCGGTCGGACCAGCGCAGTCCGCCGCGGGCCACCTTGCCGAAGCGCAGGTGAACACCCTCGACCCGTGGGGAATACACCCAGATTTCGAACATCGGGCGAGGGAAGGGCAGCCCTTCAATCCGGGACGGATCGAGTTTGAAGCTCAGGTGCGGCTTGTCCTGGTAATAGTTGGTGCGAAGCGTGGACTCGATCAGGTTGGCGAAAGTCCGCAGTACCCGGTCGGCGTCGAGGGTCTCCACCTCATCGATCGCCACTGAGAGCTCCGCACGCACCTTGGCCTGCGCGGCCGCCCGTTCCTCCCCGCCCAGGGCGGGGTCGAACCGCGCAGCGAACAGTGCCGTCAGCGCCTTGGTAACCCGGGCATTCGCGAGCAGCGTGTCAGCCATGAAACCCACGGAGTTGGTATTCCCCATCTGGCGCATGTACCGCGCGTATGCCCTCAGGATGGTGATCTGCCGCCATTGCATGCCCTCGCGCAGCACCAGCCGGTCAAAGCTGTCCGACTCCACCGCACCTGATATCGCCGCGCCAAACGAGTCAGCCAGCAGCTGGCCCGTTGCCAGGGGGTCGATGCCCGCGGGGTACTTCAGCCCGAGGTCGTACAGGAAGAAGTCGCGCCGGTCGGCGGTCTCGATTTCGAAGGGCCGTTCATCCAGTACTTCCAGCCCCATGTTGTGGAAGTAGGGCAGGATCTGGCTCAGGCTCTTGGGCTCCAGCATGTACAGCTTGACTCGGGCGTCCTCCTCCAGGACCTCGCCTGCGCCCTTGGGCAGGTACACATGAACACCGGGTTTCTCCTGCTTGGCACCTTCTGCGCGCTCAGCGTGGGCCCCATACTGCTCAAAGCGGGTGATGTCCTCCAGCGCGTCTTCGACCTCGTAATCCACGCGGTAACCGGCAGGAAAAGCCTCAGACCAAAGACCGGCCAGTTCCTTGGCGTGGTCATCGGCGCCGCGTTCCCGCAGGACCTCGGCGATGCCTTCGCTCCATGAACGGGATGCCCGGACGAGCCGATTTTCAAGTTCATCGGTGTTGACGTCGCTGACGTCGGCGCCCTTGGGCAGCCGGATCCGGAAGAAGAGGCGGGCGAGGGCGGACTCGGTCATCCTGGCTTCGTAGTCGATGGACTCGGCCTTGAAAGTGGACCGCAGTTCTTCCTCGATGCGGAGCCTGACGTTGGTGGTGTAGCGGTCGCGGGGAAGGTAGACCAGCGCCGACATAAAGCGGCCGTAGATGTCCGGCCGCAGGAAGAGGCGCGTGCGCCGCCGCTCCTGGAGCTTTTGGATGCCGGTTGCCGTAGCAGCCAGATCTTCAGTTTCGATCTGGAACAACTCGTCACGCGGGTAAGTTTCCAGGATCCCCAGAAGGTCCTTACCGGAGTGGGAATCCGGCGGGAAGCCGGCGCTGCCCAGTACAGCTGCCACCTTCTCCCGGACGACGGGAATGTCCCGGACCGACCCTGTGTAGGCGCTGGTGGCGAACAGGCCGATGAAGCGGCGCTCGCCGTTGACGTTGCCCGCAGCGTCGAAACTTTTCACACCGATGTAGTCAAGGTACGCGGCCCGGTGGACGGTGGACCGGGAGTTTGCCTTCGTGATGACCAGTGCACGCTTCTCGCGGGCCTTCCGGCGGCCCACTTCCGTCAGATGCTGGACATGCGGAGCGTCAGGCTTGGCCCGCAACAGGCCGAGACCGCTGTCTTCGCGCAGTTCCAGAACGTCCTCACCGTCGGCATTCACGAGGTCGTACTCGCGGTAGCCCAGGAAGGTGAAGTTGCCGTCGTCGAGCCAGCGCAATAGTTCCTGTGCCTGCCTGAGTTCGGCGATCTGGGCAGGGTTGGCCACCTGGTCCAGGCTGGCCGCAATCTGGAGGGCTTTGTTCCGCATCTTCGGCCAGTCTTCGACGGCGGCGCGGACATCTGCGAGGATCCTGTCCAGGCCGTCCAGCAGGGATGCCTGGGCATCCTTGGAAACGCGGTTGATCTCCACGGCGATCCAGGATTCCATGTGGGAGGCATTCTCACCCTGTGCAATCAGGTGGGACAGGATGGGCATCGCAGCGGTGTCTCCGCTCGATATCCCGATGTGGGAAGGCACCCGGTCGACTTTGACCAGCTGCCCCGTTTCCCTGTTGCGGGTCACAACGAACAAAGGGTGAAGGACGAGGCGGATGGCGGCGTTCTGGCGCACCAGCTCGGCGTTGACTGAGTCAACAAGGAAGGGCATATCGTCCGTGACGACATAGACAACGCTGCTGTCGGCCTCAGTGACGATGGCAACTTTTGCCTGGCCCGGCAACCGGCTGGCTGCGACCTTGCGGTGGGTCTCGGCCCGTGTGGCCAGCACATCCTGCCGATAGCTCCGGGCGTCTTCTTCAGCCATATGCTGGTAGTAGTCCGCCAGAAAGCCCTCCTGATCCTCAATGGCCAGGGACTGATCCTCCACGCTGGATCCAGACGACATCTGCAAACGCCTCCATCACACTAATATTGCTGCACCCTTGCAGCCCTTATGGTGAGCCTAGCCCTTCAGAACCCGCCTCGGTGTGGAAGAAAATACAGAGGATCGGGAGGATCGCTGGACAGGTGCACAAACCAAATCGGCGATGGCTCGCCTCAGCTTCGACTCCGGGGCCGTTTCAAGCAACAGTGAACCGCCAAGAAGTGCGGCGTCGGCTGCAGAGCTGTCCGCGGGCAGAAATGCCGTGAGTGTCGACGACGGGCCATACCGCTCCCAGGCATCACGCAGCTGGCGTTCCGGGGATCTTCCTACCGCAGTTGCCCGTACCTTGTTCATCACCACAACCGGAGAAACGTGCGGTACGGCCGTTTCGAGATCGGCAAGGCCGCGGACCAACCGTGGAACGCCCACGGGATCAGCCGCCCCCACAGCGAAAACAGTGTCTGCAACCTCCAGGGCCCGCAAGGTGGCGGCGTTCCGGCGCGGCGCCATGGTGTCAAAGCTGAGTTCCTCGTCGGCTTCGAGGCAGAATCCGGTATCCACCACCACGACGTCGGCGATCTCCTTGGCCCGCTCCAGCACCAATGACAGTGCCGCTGCCCGGAGCTCGGTCCATCTGTCAGCGCGGGTGATCCCGGTCAGGACGCGGAACGTTCCGAGTCTGGTGGTGACCGGCAGGGCAACCTTCAGCAGGGCATCCGCGTCCAGCAGGCCCTGATCCGCCAGCCTGCACGCTTGGGCGAGACCAGCCGATTCGTCCAGCAGGCCAAGGACCGCCGCAATGCTGGCACCATAGCTGTCCGCATCGACCAGCAGCACGGATTTTCCTTCGGCTGCCAGCTCCCCCGCGATGTTGGCTGCGATGAAGGTCCGCCCGGGTGATCCTGCCGGGCCCCACACAGCAATGATCCTGCCGGCTCCGGAGGCCGGCGGCACGTCTGCCTGTTCTGCCGGGTGCTGGCGCAGAGCCGCACCTGGATCGCCCACGCCGCTCCCGTAGCCGGCGTCCCGTGGCGTGCCGGTCAGCTGGGCCACTGCCTCGGCAATCCTGCCGGCCAGTGCGGCCGAGTCAACTCCTGTCAGCGCGGATGCCACGCCGATCCCACGCAGGCGGGAAGCCTCCTCGGCATTGTCAGTCAGCGCAATGATGGCCACCCCAACGGCCCCGAGCCTGTCAACCAGGGATGCCGTCAGCGACTCGCAACCATCCGCCACCACCGCCGCCCGGGCCAACCCGCTTTGGCAGGCTGCCAGCAGTTCGGTCAGTTCAGCGCAGCGCCTCACGACAGTCACAGGGCCGTGGAGCCTTTCCAAGCCACCGACGACGTCCTCCTGGGCCTGTCCGACCGTCACCACAGGAATGCTCATGACGTACCCCCGCCCGGGTTCCACACCACAGAGATCTTGGCCTTGTTCGCCTGGGCGCCCAGGAGTGCCGGCATCTGGTCGTCTGCGACGAGAACCATCACTACTGTGCTTCGGGAGGAGCCCAACGCGGTGGATCCGTCTGTCAACTGCGCAATTTCTGCACCACGAAGCAGTAACCGGGGCTCACTGAAGCCGTTCCGTGCATCAGTGGCGGCCACCCAGACGTCCACGCGGGTTCCGGCAACGGCTTGCGGGGGCAGCGCCTCATCGATGGTCACAGCAACAGGCTTACGGTCCAGCGCGTCGACACTGGCCAGGCTTTCCTTCGGCACCAATTGACCCTTCCCGATCCGCTGGACAGCAACGAGCCCTTCCGGCAGCCCTGCCTCGACCGTGACGTAATGCTCCTCAGTCTCCCCCAGCCGGACTTTTGCGCGAACGACATTCTCCGTTGTCAGCCGTTCGCCCACGGCAATGGAGTCCTTGGCTGCATAGACCTCAGTGGTCTGGTCAGCACTGCCAACCAGGTAGATCACTCCCACAACGGATGCCAGAACCAGCAGCACACCGACCAGCAGCCGGGGATCCTTCCACGACGGGGCCTTTAGCCTGTTCCCCGGGGTTGCAGCATCATGGCTCATGCGTGTCTCTCCCCTAACTCGCGCCGGACGGCTGGCTGCACCCGGACACCTCATTGTTGCGGCATGCACCCCGGAACAAAAGTCAAAAGTCCAAACAACATCAAACTGTGGATAACAGCACCAGATGGCCTCCTGGGTGGCAAAATGGATTTATGCCCAGATTCCTCACACTCGCGGATGTTGCTGAACAACTGCAGATCAATTCGCCAGCGGCGTATGCCTTGGTCCGCAGCGGCGAACTCAAAGCCATCCAGGTTGGCGGAAGGGGCCAGTGGCGGGTAGAGGAAAAGATGCTCGAACAGTACATCGAGGAGCGCTACGCCGAGGCCAGCCGGATGATCCAGGAAGCCAAAGCCAAGCAGACCTGAGCGTCGGACAGCCAGCCTGGACGCTTTACCTGCACCAGCGCTCTTTACCTGCACCAGCGGCGGCAGATGCGAAGGCGGGGACTACAAGTCGCCGGCAGTCCGTGACCGGATTGCCCCCAGCGCCTGAAACGGAATGGTGGCCACCTGCCGGACCTGGGATGCACGCCGGACCTCACCGGGGCTGACAAGGGCCATATCGAAGAAATCGCTGCCCACCCGGTCGATGACCCCGGTCAGCGAACTCTCCCGCTCCGCCACGCTTCGCAGAGTCACCTCGAGCTCGGCCCGGTCCCGGCCCAGCCCGCGCAGCGCCGACGATAACCCGATCCGGCGCCGTACATGCGACGCCTCTGCAACGGAAACGCGCCCCAAACCTGCATAGCGTGCCACCGCGCCGTACGGAATAAGGACCTGGTGGCGCGCCTCACTGAGAACCAGGGCCTCTGCCCCCGCATGAGTGAGTGTGCCGTCGAAGGTCCTCCCGCACAGCAGGTGCACGGCTATCTGGCTGCTGACGGAGCCCCGCAGCCGGTCCGCCAAGGTCACTGATGCGGTTTCCACCCGTGCACGTTCCGAGATCTCCGCCTCGATCGCCAGTCTGTCACCCTCGGCAAACTGTGCCTCCATGTCACCGAACAGTGCATCCCAACGCATGGGGACAGCGTAGGCGGCCCCTTCCTCAGCGGTCAATCAGGAACGACTTCCTTCCAAACTATGGACAAAACCATTTTACCTGGTTCAAACTGAGCTTAGATGCAACAAACAACATCAAACGGCATCAAACAAACGAAAGGGGAAGTCATGGGTAGTCCAAGCGCCCGCGGGCTCAGGACCGATGCGGTCATGGCCGGGTCCGTCCTGATGCTGGGACTTTTCCTGTTCTTGGCCGGTATGGGGCTCACGGAACGGTGGCAGCAATCGGCCGCGCGCCGGCAGGGGCCCGGCGTCGATGACCTGCTGGGAGCCATCGCTGTTTCGGCGGGGCTTGCCATTGTGGCCTGGTGGATTCTCTCTGTCCTGCTGGCCGTGGCAGCAGCTGTGCTCGAGAAGGGCGGCAAAAAGCGGGCCGCCGCCAGTGCTGGCAAGTGTTGCCCGGCCTTTATGCGCAGGCTCGCTGTCGCCGCATTCTCTGTCCAGCTGCTTGCCGCTCCGCTGGCTCAAGCGGCCGTACCGCCGGAGGGGCCGGCCTGGGTACCGACGCAAGAGGTGGCCCTCCAGGCCCACTGGGCACCGGCCGCTGTGGCACGGCAGATCCCGCTGCCGGAAAAGACAGGCACACCTGCTCCAGCAACGCCGTCTCCCCGCCCGCAGGCCCCGGCTGCGCCTCCCTCCGCCGGTACGCAAGATCGTGGCACATCTGCCCAAACGAGTCAGGGGCAGGACACACACATGCAGGACACGCAGGGGCGTGCACGGCCAGATCTTCTGGACACCTCGGCGGCAAAGGGCCAGGAAGCCCAGGACCTGCAGGACGCTCTGGTCCCTGCAACACAGGTCCCGGAACCCCGTGCCATGGAGCCACAGCCTACGGAACGGCTGAGGCCGGCCGTCCAGCCCGAATGGCGGCCCAGCGCACCGCTGACGGATCCGGGGCTGCTGGCGGCCCAGCCTCTCCGGGCTGTGCAAGGTGCACAGGGGTCAGCCCGGGACATCACGGTACTGGCGGGCGACACCCTTTGGGACATCGCGTCCCGCGAGTTGGGGCCCACGGCGACAGACGTGGACGTGGCGCTCCGCTGGCCCAGCTGGTATGAAGCCAACAGAGCCGAAATCGGGGCGAGTCCTCACGTCCTGTTGCCGGGGCAGATTCTGAAATCACCGTCCACGGCCTAACGGGTCCCCGGCAGTCAGCCGCATAACAGCTATTCGCAGCCACGTCCCAGATAAGCCGCTCCAAGAACCGCCATTCGAAGACCCGACATTCGCACATCCGTCATCCGCGCACCTCAAAGGGGAATCCCATGAATGCAGCAGTCACGCCGATCCGCCCTGCCTTGACCAAAGGCGGTCCCACCGCTGCAGTCCGCCGGGTGCCGCTCCCGGCACCAGCGGCACCAGGCCCGCCGTTGCGTGCGGCTGATGAGAACTCAGAGATCCTGGCCATCACCCGCAGCACCGTGCAGGCAGCCATGGAGGTCCTGGCCGGGATCCGGCCGGTCCACCAGCTGGCCCGTCGCCTGGATCCCCGCTGCCTGGCCGCGCTGCAGCACCGCGCTGCCCTCATCCGTCGCGAGCAGTCCCGCACCGCCTCGCCCCTCCTGGCCAGGCTGCACAGGAACTCGATAGTGCGTTCCGTCCGCGCCTGCGAGGTCGCCCCGGGAATTTACGAGGCCAGCGCCGTAGTGGTCGACGATGTACGCGCGCGTGCCGTGGCAGTCCGGCTTGAACGGAGCAAACAAGTCTGGCGGGTCACTGAATTCATGGTGGGTTGATCAAATCGGCCTTCGGTGATGAGCTGCCCGGCCCAACGAAGGAAGTGCCCGGAGCCTACGCTCAGGGCACTTCCTCTGCCGTTTCCGGACTTCTGCCGTTTCCGGACTTCTGCCGTTCTGAATATGCTGCCTGTCAGGGCTGACCAGCTTCAGAACTGCTCAGCTGAATCGTTGTGTCAGCGGCGTTTCTTCTTTGCCGGGGGACGCTTGGTGGCGTCCTGTGCGGCGGCCTTGGCCGGATTGCCGGACCGGGACGTGGACCTGCCCTCCACCCGGGTCTGGGAGGCACCGTCTTCACCGGGCGCGGTGTACTGGAGTTGGGCCGGCTTCTCCGGGGCTTCCAGGCCGGCAGCGCGGATCTGCGGCTCGACATGCTCCGTATGGCCTCCGGCGGCGTCCGCCACGACGACGTCCTGGGCCGGGGTGACCTCCACCTCGAGGTTGTACAGGAATCCGACGCTTTCCTCGCGGATGGCTTCCATCATGGACTGGAACATGGTGAAGCCCTCGCGCTGGTATTCCACGAGAGGGTCACGCTGGGCCATCGCGCGGAGCCCGATGCCTTCCTTCAGGTAGTCCATCTCGTAGAGGTGTTCCTGCCATTTGCGCCCGATCACGGAGAGCACCACCCGGCGTTCAAGCTCACGCATGCTGTCGGGACCGATGGCCTCTTCGCGGGCCTGGTAGACCACGCGGGCGTCGGACAGGAGTTCTTCCTTGAGGAATTCAACGGTGAGCCGGGACTTGCCGCCGGCTTCGTCGATGATCTCTTCCGGTGTCACACTGACGGGGTACAGGGTCTTGAGGTTGGTCCACAACTGCGTGTAGTCCCAGTCGTCCCCGTTGCCCTCGGCGGTGGCCGAGTCGATCAGTGCCGTGATGGTGTCCTCGATGAAAAACTGCACTTTTTCGTGGAGGTCGTCGCCCTCGAGGATGCGGCGCCGGTCACCGTAGATGGCTTCGCGCTGGCGGTTCAGGACGTCGTCATACTTCAGGACGTTCTTGCGCTGCTCGGCATTCCTGCCCTCCACCTGGCCCTGCGCGGATGCGATGGCCCGGGAAACCAGCTTCGATTCAAGCGCCACATCATCGGGAACCGAACTGTTCATCAGCCGCTCGGCGGCACCGGAGTTGAAGAGCCTCATGAGGTCGTCGGTCAGGGAAAGGTAGAAGCGCGATTCGCCGGGATCGCCCTGGCGTCCGGAGCGCCCACGCAGCTGGTTGTCGATGCGGCGTGACTCGTGCCGTTCAGTTCCCAGCACGTACAGGCCGCCGAGCTCCAGCACTTCCTCGTGTTCGTCCTTGACGGCCTGCTTGGCCGCCTCCAGGGCAGCGGGCCAGGCGGCCTCGTACTCCTCGGAGTTCTCCTGCGGGTCCAGTCCCCGCTTGGCCAGTTCTGCCACTGCGGTGAACTCGGCGTTGCCGCCCAGCATAATGTCAGTGCCCCGGCCTGCCATGTTGGTAGCTACTGTAACTGCGCCCTTGCGCCCGGCCTGCGCGACGATCGCCGCTTCACGGGCGTGGTTCTTGGCGTTGAGGACCTCGTGCCTGATTCCTTCCTTGGCCAGGAGCCCGGAGAGGTATTCACTCTTTTCAACGCTCGTGGTGCCCACCAGGATCGGCTGGCCCAGTTCGTGCCGCTCGGCAATGTCCTTCACGACGGCGTCGAACTTCACTTTTTCGTTCTTGAACACGAGGTCCGACTGGTCGATCCGCTGCATGTCCCTGTTGGTGGGGATGGCCACCACACCGAGCTTGTAGGTGCCCATGAACTCCGCAGCCTCGGTTTCGGCCGTACCGGTCATGCCCGCCAGCTTGGAGTACATGCGGAAGTAGTTCTGGAGCGTCACGGTGGCCAGGGTCTGGTTCTCGGCCTTGATCTCGACGGCTTCCTTGGCCTCGATGGCCTGGTGCATGCCCTCGTTGTAGCGGCGTCCGGCGAGGATGCGGCCAGTGTGTTCGTCCACGATGAGGACTTCGCCGTCGAGGATCACGTAGTCTTTGTCGCGCTTGAACAGTTCCTTGGCCTTGAGGGCGTTGTTCAGGAACCCGATCAGGGGCGTGTTCGCCGACTCGTAGAGGTTCTGGATGCCAAGGTAGTCCTCCACCTTTTCGATCCCGCTCTCCAGAACGCCGACCGTACGCTTCTTTTCGTCGGCCTCGTAGTCCTCGCCGAGCTTCAGCCGCTGCACGACCTTGGCGAATTCGCTGTACCACCGGTTGGTGTCGCCCTGGGCAGGGCCCGAAATGATCAGCGGCGTGCGGGCCTCATCGATCAGGATGGAGTCAACTTCGTCGACGATGGCGAAGTGGTGGCCGCGTTGGACCAGTTCAGATTTGTCCCACGCCATGTTGTCCCGCAGGTAGTCAAAGCCGAACTCGTTGTTGGTGCCGTAGGTGATGTCAGCGGCGTACTGTTGGCGGCGGACTGCGGGATCCTGGTTGGACAGGATGCAACCGCTGGTCAGGCCCAGGAAACGGTAAACGCGGCCCATGAGGTCGGACTGGTACTCGGCGAGGTAGTCGTTCACCGTGATGACGTGGACGCCGTTTCCGGTGAGGGCGTTGAGATACGCCGGCGCCGTGGCCACGAGGGTCTTTCCTTCACCGGTTTTCATTTCGGCGATATTGCCCAGGTGCAGCGCGGCACCACCCATCAGCTGGACGTCAAAGTGGCGCATGCCCAAGGTTCGGGACGAGGCCTCCCGCACGGCGGCGAACGCCTCCGGAAGGAGCTCGTCCAACTGAGCCCCATCCTGGTATCGGGCACGGAGGTGGTCGGTTTCCTCGCGGAGTTCGGCGTCCGTGAAGGTTTTGAACGAGTCTTCCAGAGCATTGATGGAGTCGGCATAGTTCCGCAGTTGCCGCAGGGTTTTTTTGTCACCCGTGCGGAGAAGTTTTTCGATAAGTGATGCCACGTGAAGATACTCCCAGTCTTATGCCGCCGATTCTGGCGTTTTTAGTCTACGGGAGAGACACAGGCCACGCGGCCGGTGTTCCCTGAGAGCGGAGCGGACCGGAACGGCTGGTGCAGGGCTGCCGCGAGGGAACCGGCGAGGTCCCCGGCCTGGCTGACCACGATGCCGTCCAGCCCCAGCCATGCGGCCATCAGTTCAAGTTCTGCGCCGAGTTCTACGGCCGTCCCTGGCGGCGCGTCAGGCTCGGCATATGCCGACCTGACCAGCAGTTTGCCGGCTGCGCGGTCTGCCTTGAGGTCCACCCGCGCCACGATATCTTCACCCAGGAGGAAGGGCAGGACGTAGTACCCGAAGCGGCGGCGATGCTCCGGGGTGTAGATCTCAATCCGGTAGTGGAAGCCAAAGAGCTCCTCAAGCCTGCGTCGTTCAAAAACCAGGGAGTCGAAGGGACTGAGCAAAGCGCGCCCCGCTGCCCGCCGCGGAATTCTGGCTTCCGTGTGCAGGAACACCTGCCTGTCCCAGCCAGGCACAGTGACCGGCTCCAGCCGCCCGATGCTGACCAGGTGCTCCACGGAGGACGCGGCAGCCTTGACCGGTGTGCGGAAGTAATCGGCGAAGCACTTCAGCGTTCCAATGCCATGGGCTTGCGCGGCCGCATCGATGAGCCGGTGCATGGCCTGGACCGGGTCCGGTGCCTCCTCCAATGGCAGACCGGGCGGCAACACCCTGGACGTCAGCGCATACCGCCGCTCGAACTGCTCTGTCCTCGATGCCGAGGAGATCAGCCCCGCCTCGAACAGATATTCAAGAACCCTTTTAACGGCGTTCCAGTTCCAGCCCCAGTTCTCGTCCCGCCGCACCTCCACATGCCCGATGCCCGCCGTGAGTTCGGCTGCCGTCATCGCCCGTCCCAGGGCCAGCGTGTCCAGGACCTTGCCGGCCACGTCATCACGAAGTTCCGGGTCCATGGCTGCGGCACCAACCCACTTCCGCTTTTGCCACAAAAGAAGGTCCTGGAAGTGCTCCGGCCGGATGAAGCTTGCCTCGTGGGCCCAATACTCCATCATGCGGCGGGGCTGCGAACCGGACATCCGCGCCAGGATGGTGCGATCGTAGTTGCCCAGCCTTGAGAAGAAGGGGAGGAAGTGGCTCCTGGCGAGCACATTGACGGAATCGATCTGGACCAGCTGAAGCCGGGCAAAGGTGCGGCCCACCGTCCGTGAGGTCACGGGGCCGGCGGGCCGTCCTTTGTCGAGTCCCTGAGCTGCCAGTGCGATCCGCCGGGCCTGTCGAAGGCTCAGCGTTTCTGGCACGTCAGTCCTTTCCTACAGGGCTAGGCGCCCTTGACTTGTGCAGCCTCATCAGCGGAACGGTAAGCAAGGATTTTCTCTTCGATGGCAGTTTCCCCCGGTTCGCATTCGTGGTCCAGGGTGATCACGCCGTAGGTCCAGCCGCGTCGGCGGTACACGACGGAGGGCGTATTGGTGGCCTTATCCACGAAGAGGTAGAAATCGTGGCCGACGAGCTCCATGTTGTCCACGGCGTCATCGAGCGTCAGTGAAGCGGCGGGGAAGACTTTGCGCCGGATCAGAACCGGCGAATCGCCGGCCGGAATGTCGTTCTCAACCTCATAGGGTGAGCGTTCAACAGGTGCTGCCTGCGGCTCCTGGCGGTGACTCGCCTCAACGTAGAGGGGTTCGTTGGCGCTGGCGGGTTCGAGTTCGGCCGTCGCTTCGCGGACGGCTTTGGGTGTATGCCGCCCGTGGTGGACCTTCTTGCGGTCCTTGGCACGGCGGAGACGCTCAAGGAGCTTGTTGTATGCGAGATCGAACGCAGCGAATTTATCTGCGGCGCTGGCTTCGGCGCGGATCACGGGCCCCCGGCCCAGAACCGTCACTTCGACGGTGAGCTGGTCCCCGGTCTGGCGTGCATTCGTTTCCTTGGAAACCTTCGCGTCCACGCGCTGGACCTTGTCGCCCAGTGACTCAATCTTTGAGATCTTCTCACCGGCGTATTCGCGGAATCGGTCTGAGACCGTCAGATTTCGTCCGCTGATCATAAACTCCATGGTGCCCTCCAAATGACTTCGGTGACACGACGGCGGCACATTCCAGGAGCCGATCTGCTTGACAGTCGAGCCCCTTTCCGAGCCGCTATCGAAAGGTACAACTTGTTCTTGGTACCCACAACCGACGTTAGTTCATAGCCCCCCGTTATTCATCCTTTATTCGTTTATTTTTTTCTAAGACAGGTGGCTTTCCGCGGGCTCCCGCGGATGCCGCTTCGCCGCCAGCTGAATCGGGTGGGCGTGTCGCCGCGAGCACCACAGCGCCTGCCACGACGGCGCCGCTGAGGTGGAGCGCACGGGCCGCCTCAGCGAGCGTCGCACCGGTAGTGAGCACGTCATCGACGATGATGCACCGGCGCCCGGCGACCCTTGAGCGCCTGTTTCCCGGTACTTTCATGGAGCCCCTGACACGCCGGGCCCTCGCGCCGCGGCCGAGGCCCTTCTGGCCGCCCGGCAGCTGTTCCATCACCGTCCGACGCCGGGACTTGCGGAGGACATCCAGCACCGGAACACCGCCGCCTGAGTATGTCCGTCCCCATGCCGCCAGCAGCAGATGGACGGGGCTGAAGCCTCTCCTGACGAACGCTGTGGTACTGCTGGGCACCGGCACCAGGCACACATCATCGAGGCCCTCGGCCGCGGCGGCTATGCCTCGTCCGAGTCCTTTGGCCAACACCGACGTGAGCTGGTGCTGGCCGTGGCTTTTGAACGACAACAGGGCCTGGGCCAGCTCCTCTCGATAAGCCCCCGCAGCGACCACGGGAAGGATGATGCCGCCGTCGACGTTCATCAGTGCAGGCGCCTGCTCCTCTGCCCTGTAAGGGTGCTTCGTGAGCAGCCGGACCTGACGGTCGCAGGCGACGCAGAGCGCCAGGTCCTCGGCACCACAACAGACGCAGTCCACCGGCACAGCCAGTGCCAGGAGTTCGGAGCCGGCGGCCGCCAGGAATTCGGCAGCCTTCAGCCACCTCCGGTGGTGTCCTCCGCGGTGCTTGGCGGACACGAGCGGGGGCGGAACGAGGTCGGGATCTGCAGCGGCTCTCACTCCCCCAGCGTTGCGTAGCCCGCGCTCACCGTGAAGACCTGACAGCGTCTATGTGGAAACGCCGTATCGGGGGTGGTGGTTTGCGGGGCGTACGCTACCCGGCGAAGGAAGGGTCGATCGGTCCTTTGAGCTGGGGCGACCAGCCGTTCCCCAGCCGCTGGAAGACTCCTTCTGCCGACTGGCCGTAAATGTCCTCTACGCCGTTGCCGGCGCTCAGCCATACCAGCCCCGGCCAGGGAGCCAGCTGCTGAGGTTCTCCGGAGGTCAGGGACAGCAGTTCCGGGGTCACGTTCTCCGCTGCGGAGCCCTCCATGACGGCTACGGTGGTGTCGTTGACCCAGACTCCCTGATTTGGGTCACCGGTTGTCACCAGGGTGATGGGCGTGGTCAGTTCCCTGGGCGTGCCGTCGGCATTCCTGATGATCCCGGCGATCTGAACCCTGGTTTTGCCGTTCTGTTCCGAAATCACCATGACCCGGACACCTTCGCGGGAGATCCGCAGATCCTTCACGGTCCGGCCGGCAAGCCAGGACGGCGAGAGTGTCACGGTGGGAACCGCAGCGCCCTCGGCCACGCCGTTGGGACGGTAGGCCACAACCTCCGTTGCGCCGTTGGCTCCGGGCCCGGCGGCCCAGACCCAGTCAAAAAGACTGAAGGAAGGGTGGGTGATGGTGCTGCGCGTGGTCAGGGCCCGTGCGGGCTGGCCCGGGAGCATGCTGTAGAGCGTCGTCCGGCTTTCGTTCAGGAAAGCGACCGTCTGCGACACCGGGGATTCAGCCGGGAACCGGGGTCCGAGCGAGGAAACCGGCTGCATTTCCGGAAGCGGGGATACCCGGTTGTTCTCATACCGCACCAGCTCATTGCCGCTGACGGCGATCTGCCGGCCCGGCACGTTCTTGTCCCGCACCGGAGGCAGCACCGAGCCGTTGTCCTCAACCCGGACGAGGTCCTGGTTCGCGCGCAGTTCAACATTGACGACGTCGGGCTGGCTGCGGAACGTCATGGAAAGCTGCGTCTGCATCCGGAGCCGGTCCTCGGTGGATGCCTCCGTAAGCTCCTTCGCGCTGAGATCCACCTGCGCTGCTCCGGACACCACCGGAACCGATTCGCGGGCGAGTTTGATTCCTGAGGGGAAGGCGCTCACCACTGCGCCGCGCAGGTACGGCGCGGGGCCGGCGAGCAGGGCGCTGGTCATGGCCTTGACGGTCTTGTTCTTGATGAACCAGCGGACGTCCGGCACCGCATAGGTGAAGCTGGGATCGTAAAAGTAGATGGGGTACGCGCCATAGATGACCTTGAAGGTCTCCTCCGGGATCGCGGTACCGTCCGGGATGGCAGAAATCCGCCACTCGCCGTCGACCCGGGTGAGCGTGGCGGGAATGTTTTCGATTGTTCCCGCCGGAGTCTGCGTGGCGATTCCGTCAGCATCCACGCTGTAGGCGACGTCCAGCTGGTAGTTGTAGACATTTTCGACGTCGGTGCCCACCACCTTCGCTTCGCGGTACACCAGGGCCCGCTGGTCAGGCTTCCACGCCACAGAGGCTGCCTGGGTCAGGTATTCCCGGGCTACGGCGTAGTCGCCCTCGTACCCGGTACCGGCGCGGTAGAAGTAGTCGATGATGCTCTCCGGAGCTGCCCCTGGCTGGGGAGCGGCCGGGAGGAACACCGGAGCGTTGAGGTTGCCGGCGCTGCCTTCGTCGCTCTTGCCCACGGGGCCGGACGTGGGAATACGGGCACAGGAAGCCAGGAGCAGGAGGACGGCCATCAGCACCAGCGCCTTCAGCGGTCCCCGCATGGTAGGTCCGGTCATGAAGACTCCTTCGGTGTGGCTGCCGCCCCGGCCTGGCTCACCCTGGCGGCGGAGGCGCTGACGGGCACGGCCGGCCCGGGCGCCACGACCACCATCCTGTTCTCCTGCGGCACGCCGGGCAGGATGATCTCCTCCGGCTCGAGCTGGACGGGGGAACGCTCGATCTCCTCACCCTGCCGCAACGGAATGGTCAGCCGGAAGTTGGATCCACTCCCCTTCTTCCCCCATGCCTGCAGCCAGCCGTTGTGCAGCTTCGTGTCCTCCATGGCAATAGACAGGCCGAGGCCGCTGCCCCCCGTGGTCCGGGCACGTGCAGGATCAGCGCGCCAGAACCTGTCAAAGACCCGGGCAGCCTCGGCCGGGGTCATGCCGATGCCCTGGTCCCGGACAGCGATGCCCACCGCTGACTGGTTGGCCGCGACAGTGACAATGACCGGTTTGCCTTCCCCGTGCTCCACAGCGTTGAGAATGAGGTTGCGCAGGATCCTGTCGATTCTCCTGGCGTCCATTTCGGCCACAATGCCCTCGGCCGGCGCGTGGAGTATGATCTCGGACCCGTATTCCGCTGCCACCGGAGCTGCCCCTTCAATGACGTGGGCGATGACCTGAAGGATGTCCTCGGGCTCGGCGTCCAGCATGGCAACCCCGGCGTCGAAGCGCGAGATTTCCAGGAGGTCCGCCAGCAGGGACTGGAACCTTTCCACCTGGTTGTAGAGGAGTTCAGCGGAGCGCTTGTTGATGGGGTCGAAATCGTGACGGGCGTCGTACAGCACTTCAGCGGCCATCCGGACCGTGGTCAGCGGAGTCCGCAGCTCATGCGAGACGTCGGAGACGAACCTCTGCTGCATCTGGGACAGTGTGGCCAGCTGCGTGATCTGCTCCTGGAGGCTGGCGGCCATGTGGTTGAATGACGCCCCGAGGCGGGCCACTTCGTCTTCACCTTTGACCACCATCCGCTCCTGCAGCTGGCCGGCAGCAAGCTTCTCCGACACCAGGGCAGCGTGGCTGACCGGGCTGACCACGTTCCGCGTGACGTACCAGGCGATCGCACCGATCATCAGGACCAGCACCGCCCCGCCGGCCAACAGGACACCCTGGATTTCGTCGAGGGTCTGCTGGGCGGTGTTGAGATCGTAAATCAGGTAGAGCTCGTACACGGTGCCGTTGAAGGTGACCTTGTTGCCCACCGCGATGCCGGGCCGGTCTTCGGTCCCCACCGGAATGACAGTGGAAGCCCAGTACTGGTCCTTACCGGATTCCTGGACAGCCTTGCGGAGTTCCGGCGGGATGACGCTGACGGTCAGCTGGTCAGAGGCCCTGGACTCCACCCACCTGTTCCGGGGCTTGGTCTGCTCGGGCATCGCCTCAAAGACGTATCGCCGCTGGATGACCGAGCCCCTGCCCTCCACCGCGTTCAGGGTGTCGTAAACCAGGGTGATAACGCTGGACTGGTCCGTGACCTGGGCGCCGTCGAACGTGTCCTGGACCTGCTTGACGTTGTAACGGGTTTCAGATTCGGCCTGGGTCAGCCGCTCCTGGAAAAGGTTGTTGGCAATCTGGTTGGACAGGTAAGCGCCCACCGCCCCGAAGGACGTGACGGCCAGCATAAGTGTGGTGAGGACGGTCCGGAACTGCAGGGACCGCCGCCACCGGCGTTGCAGGGACTTAGCCAGGTAGCGGAGGGCCGGCAGGAAGCGGCGCAGTCCGATCGTGACAAGACGGGCCACCCGCAGGCCCACAATGATGCCGCGGCGCCGCCAGATCCTGGCCCGGAATGGAAGCCTGGCCAGTTCCGCGGCCAACGCATCAGTATGTTCGGGGGCCTTGGCTGCGGGGACGCCCGGTTCGCGGGCGTCTTCCGGTCCTGAAGGCTCAGGAACCTGCTTTGTAGCCGACACCACGAACCGTCAATACTACTTCCGGGGCTTCCGGATCACGTTCAATCTTTGACCGGAGGCGTTGTACATGGACGTTGACCAGCCGGGTGTCAGCCGCATGGCGGTAGCCCCAGACCTGCTCCAGCAACAGCTCCCGGGTGAACACCTGCCACGGTTTCCGGGCCAGGGCCACCAGGAGGTCGAATTCCAGCGGCGTCAGGGAAATCCGTTCGTCGGAGCGCTTCACGGTGTGGCCGGCAACATCAATGGTGATGTCGGCGATGCGCAGGGTTTCCGGAGCCTTCTGGTCACCGGGGCGCAGGCGCGCCCGGACGCGGGCAACCAGTTCGGCGGGCTTAAAGGGCTTGGGCACGTAGTCGTCGGCCCCTGATTCCAGCCCACGGACGACGTCGGACGTGTCCGATTTGGCGGTGAGCATCACGATGGGAACGTCGGACTCGGCGCGGATCTGCCGGCAGACCTCAATTCCGTCCACGCCCGGAAGCATGAGGTCAAGCAGCACGAGATCCGGCTTGGAAGAGCGGAAGATGTCAAGCGCTTGGCCGCCGTCGGCGCAAAAGACCGGATCGAAGCCGTCATTGCGGAGAACAATCCCGATCATCTCGGCCAGCGCCTCGTCATCGTCTACTACCAGAATGCGTGCCTTCATAGTTATATGTTCCCTTATTGAACAGGCTTTGTCCTGCTCAACGCCCTGTACGGCATGGCGCATGCTATGACGCCCGACGCCGGAACTATAGGCTGGCAGGACGCGGACAGTGCCGCGCCGGGGGAAGGAACAGGTTGTCACACCAGGATCCGAATATGCGGCCGCCGCAGGGCGACGGCCGGCCTTCGTGGGGCCAGGCGTCATCTGGCCAGCCCCCATGGGTGCCACCGCAGAACCCTTCCGGCGGACCTCCCACGGTTCCCGGCGGCCCCGCACAGGTTCCCTGGGGCAGTACGCCCGGATGGGGCACACCATCGGGCGCTCAGCCCGCATGGGGCCAGCCCCCGCAGAACCCCGCTGGCGGCCCGCCGCCGTACGGCCGTCCGCGTTATGTTGCGCCGCCCAAACCCGGCATTGTCCCGCTCCGCCCGCTGATGTTCGGCGAAATCCTGGACGGTTCATTCCAGGCCATCCGGGGCAACGCCAAGGCAATGCTGGGGGCTGCACTGCTCCTAAACTCGTTCGCGGCGGTGCTGGCGGCCGTCCTCACGACGTTCACCGCCACCTCGGCTGCATCGATCGAAACCTGGGCGGAGGGGCTGACGGAGCAGGACCTGCTCTCTTTTGTGGTCTCTTTCGCCGGAGGGGTCCTGCTCGTTTCGGTGCTGACCATTTTCCTGTCCGCGGTGCTCCAGGGTGCCATGGTTGTTCCGGTGGCCCGGTCCGTACTGAACCGCTCCACGGGCTTCGGGCAGATGTGGAAACTGGCGCGCTCCCGCGTGTGGCCCCTGGTCCGCCTAGCCGCCCTGCTGCTCGCCGGCGGACTCCTGGCGGTACTGCTCTTTGTGGCCTTGGCGGTGCTGCTCATCAGCACGGTGGGAGCTGCAGGGGCTCTGGTGCTGATCCCCCTTGGCCTGTTATACATCGTTCTTTTCATCTGGATCTACATCAAACTGATGGTTGCTCCGGCCGTGGTTGTTGTTGAGGAACTGGGCGCGCTGGACAGCCTGAGCCGATCCTGGCAGCTCACACGCAACAACTGGTGGCGGCTCCTGGGCATCACACTGGTGGTGAGCATCATGGTGGGCGTCATTTCGCAGGTGGTCATGATTCCCGTATCCCTGCTCTCCAGCTTTTACAGCACTGTGGTTTCGCCGCACGGCGGGCCCGATCAGGCGGTGACCACAGCTATCATCGTCGGCATTGCCACGGCGGTCATCGGCGCCCTCATCGGCGCAGTGGGATTCGCCTTCCAGACCTCCGTCATGGCGCTGCTGTACCTCGACCTCAGGATGCGGTGGGACGGCCTGGACATTGCCCTGCTGAGGCTGCTCGAATCCGGCGCCGACCCCGACGGCGTTCCCGGCCGGGGGGTACCCGTCTTTAGCGGCGGCAAGGGCGGGCCGGGGAGCGGTTTGGGAAATGGCCCGGACAACGGCCCGCAGCCACCGCACGGGGCATGGCCGAATGGCCGCTGAACCCCCGGTGCTGCCTGGCAGCGACGAAGCCCGCCGTTGGGCCGAGGAAGAACTTGCCAGGCCCGAATACCGTGAAGCCGACCCCGGCTGGCTGGCGGACGTGTGGGAGGCCATCATGGATTGGCTCCGCGCCGTGGACGGCGCGGGCGGCGACGGCACCGTCCCGGCCCCGTGGATCGGCGTGATCATTGTTGTCCTGATCGGAGCGGCCGTGATTCTCGTCCGTCCCCGCCTCAACGCGAAGGCCAAGCGCGCCACGGACATGTTCGACGCCGATCCAACAGTCACAGCCACGGCTTACCGCGCGAGGGCGGCCGCCGCAGCAGCCGCAGGCGACTGGAATGCCGCCGTCGTCGACTGTTTCCGGGCGATGGTGCGCACGGCCGAGGAGAGAAACGTCCTGGATCCGCGGGCAGGCCGGACTGCGGACGAGGTGGCCCGGGAACTGGCCACGCCCTTCAGGCCGGAAGCCGGGCGGCTGAACGAAGCTGCACGGACGTTCGACGGAATCCGCTACGGTAACGAGTCCGCGGACCGGACCGCCTACACCGCGATGCTGGACCTCGACGCGGCGCTGCGCTCCCTCAAACCGGAGCGCCAATCCGTCCCTGCCGGCCGTGACGAAGAGGGTACACGATGACGCAGGACCTCCGGGCGGACGCCCGGGCCGGTTCATGGGTCCGGCGGCACCGCGGCTGGGCACTTAGCGGACTGGCGGCGGCCGCAGGACTGGCCGTGATCGTTGCGGGCCAACTGGCTCCGAAGGGCGACACTGTCCCGTTGTCGGTGCACAATGCCGGGCCCGGCGGCGCGAAAGCGGTGAGCCGGATCCTCGGCTCGCACGGAGTGTCGGTGAGGGACGTGGGTTCCTTCGATCAGGCTGTTCAGGCACTCGAAGACAGGCCCGGAGCCACGCTCCTTTTGTACGACGGAAACGGGTTCCTTGACTCCACCCAGCTCGCAGCCCTGACGTCCGCCGCCGAACGTACGGTGTTGGTCACGCCCCGGCTGGGCACCCCCTCGGCGCTCGACGCCGGAATCAGCCAGGCGGGCGTGGTGCCGGAGTCGTCACCGCTGCTGGAACCCGGCTGCGGGCTCCCGGATGCAACGGCCGCCGGGACAGTCTCGGGTGATGCAGGCTTCCTGTACGACGGCGGAACGGTGTGCTACCGCCCACCCGGAAGCGCCGCCGGGCTGCTCGCCTCCGCAGACGGCGGCGCCCTGACCGTGCTGGGGAGTACTTCTGCCATGAGCAACCGTGCGTTGGCCAAGAACGGCAACGCCGCGCTGGTCCTGCGGACACTGGGCAAGTCCCGGGATCTTGTCTGGTACCTGCCCGGGCTCAGCGACGCCGGCGCTACGGAGGCGCCCCGGACCCTGGACGGGCTCGCCCCCGACTGGGTGGGTTTCCTCGGTCCCTGGCTGATCTTCGTTGCCGTGCTTGCCATGGTCTGGCGCGGGCGCCGCCTGGGTCCACTGGTCTTTGAACCCCTGCCCGTGGTGGTCAAGGCAGCGGAGACTGCAGAGGGCCGGGCACGGCTCTACCACGAGTCCCACGCCCTTGACCGGGCCAGGGACAACCTGCGGGCGGGCACCCTGGTGAGGCTGGCGCACGCTTTGCGGCTGGGCGCCGGGGCAACCGCTGACGACGTCGCCGCCGCAACTGCCCGGCACCTGGGCCGGCCGGTCACAGAGATCACGGCCCTGGTCCACGAGCGGCCGGAAACCGAAAAAAGGCTGGTGCAATGGTCACAGGCACTGGAGAAACTAGAGAACGAGGTCAGGACCCGATGAACGAAGAGCACCGCGCCCAGCAAATCCTCGATTCCGGGCAGCAATTCCCGGACACGCGGCAATATACTGCCGGGCGACAGCAAGATCCTGCACGGCAGCAGGATCGCGTGCACGATGATCCTGCGCGGCAGGCGCTCCTGGACGTGCGGCACGAAGTGGCAAAGGCCGTGGTGGGCCAGGACCCAACGGTCACGGGAATGCTCATCGCGTTGCTCTCCGACGGACATGTGCTCCTCGAGGGTGTGCCCGGCGTCGCCAAGACCCTGCTGGTGCGCGCCCTTTCCGCGGCGCTGAGCCTGGACACCAAGCGGGTGCAGTTCACACCAGACCTGATGCCCGGGGACATCACCGGTTCCCTGGTCTATGACTCCCACACCTCGGCTTTCAGCTTCCGCGAGGGTCCGGTCTTCACCAACATCCTGCTCGCCGACGAAATCAACCGCACGCCACCCAAGACCCAGGCCTCCTTGCTGGAGGCCATGGAAGAGCGGCAGGTCTCTGTTGACGGGGTGTCCCGCCCGCTGCCCACTCCTTTCCTGGTAGCGGCAACCCAGAACCCCGTTGAATACGAGGGAACCTATACCCTGCCCGAAGCCCAGCTGGACCGCTTCCTGCTCAAGCTGACCATGCCCCTGCCCGGCCGGACGGACGAGGTGGAAGTGATCAGGCGGCACGCGGCCGGCTTCAACCCGCGCGATCTGGACGCAGCCGGCGTCCGGGCCGTGGCAGGCGCCGAAGACCTTCAACGGGCGCGGCAGGCCGTGGCAACAGTCGCCGTCGAACCGGAAATCATCGGATACATCGTGGATCTGGTCCGCGCCACCCGGCAGGCGCCGTCGTTCCAGCTGGGCGTCTCGCCCCGTGGCGCAACAGCCCTGCTGAACACCTCCAGGGCCTGGGCCTGGCTGTCCGGGCGGGGCTTCGTCACCCCGGACGACGTCAAAGCACTGGCCCTGCCGTGCCTGCGCCACCGTGTTGCCCTGCAGCCGGACGCCCAGATGGACGGTGTGCGGGTGGATGACGTCCTCGGCAGCATCCTGGCCTCTGTCCCCGTCCCCCGCTGACCCGCATCAGCAATGGCACTCTCCGGACGTTTCGTACTGCTCGCCCTGCTGGGGCTGGTGCCTGTCCTGCTTATGCCCGGCTGGGGATCGGTCATGTGCGTGCTCGTTGTCCTCGCCGCACTGCTGGGCCTGGATCTCGGCCTGGCAGCTTCTCCGCGATCCATCGAGGTCCGCCGTGCGGACCCGGGCAACGTGACGCTGCACGCCACAGCCGTTTCCGTCCTCACCGTGTTCAACAACGGCCCCCGCACGCTGCGGGCCACCGTCCGGGATGCCTGGCAACCCTCCGCCGGCGCCCAGGATCCGGTCCAGGAAATCCAGGTCCCCGGCCATGAGAGCCGCCGCCTGAGCGTCCGGCTCCGGCCCGTCCGCCGCGGTGACATGAAAGTCCCCCACGTTACGGTGCGCTCGCACGGTCCCCTGGGACTCGCAGCACGGCAAAGGACGGTTCCGTGCCCCGGCATCCTCAGGGTCCTGCCGCCCTTCCATTCACGCAGGCACCTGCCGTCCAAGCTCAGGAAGCTCCGCGAACTGGACGGCAAAGCCGCGGTGCAGATCCGTGGTGCAGGCACTGAATTCGACTCACTCCGGGACTATGTCCGGGGGGACGACGTCCGCTCAATCGACTGGCGGGCAACTGCCCGCCGCTCCGCCGTCGTCGTCCGCACGTGGCGGCCGGAACGTGACCGGCGGGTGGTGATCATGCTGGATACGTCCCGGACCTCGGCGGCGAGGATCGAGGACGAACCGCGGCTGGACACCGGAATGGAAGCGGCGCTGCTGCTGGCGGTGCTCGCCGAACGCGGCGGTGACAGGGTGGACTTCCTCGCTTTCGACCGCCGCCCCCGCGCCAGGGCTGGCTCGGCCACCTCCGGCAATCTGCTGGGGCAGCTGGTACAGGCGATGGCGCCGCTCGAAGCAGAGCTGATCGAACTTGACTGGTCCAGCATCCCCGGCCAGATCCGGGCGGTCTCCGCCCACCGGTCCCTGGTGGTCCTGCTGACTTCGCTGGATGGCGGAGCACCGGAGGAGGGGCTCATTCCTGTCGCTGCGCAGCTGGCACGGCAGCACGTCGTGGTGGTCGCCGCGGTCCGCGATCCCATGCTGGGGCAGATGCTTGCGGAACGCACGAACGCCACTGACGTCTTCCGGGCAGCCTCCGCCGAACGCGCACTCCTGGAACGGGCGGCCGTGGCCGCAGAACTGCGGCAGCACGGGGTGGAAGTGGTGGATGCCGAACCGCACCAACTGCCGCCGCAGCTTGCCGACATGTACATCCGGCTCAAGGCAGCCGGTAGATTATGAACCAACCGCAGCGCAGCCAGCGGTACCGTCCAGGAGGTCAACAATGAACGTTTCCATCTATAGACAGGCCCTGGGCAAGGACTTCCACCGGCTGCAGCCTGAGCTTCAGGAGTACTTTTCCCTGGTGCCCGGCTCCGGCATGTACGGTGTCGGGGAAGGCGTTTTCGACGTCGTGGGCTGCCGTCAGGCGTGGCTGCGGCCGTTGCTGAAGCTCACGTCCGGGGAGGAAGCCTTTTTCCCGGAGTACGGGGAGAACATCCCCTTCAGGATCGAAAACCATGCGCACCTGGACCCATTCGGACGGTCCAGCCTGACCGCCCGGCGGGAGATCCGCTTCCCCCGGCACCGCAGGATTTTCCAGGACACCACCAGCCTCACGGACACCGCTGACGGCCCGCGGCTGGTGGACTACCTGGGCAGGTTCCGGCGCATGGTGACAAACCTGAAAGTCAGCGTGACGGAGGAGGGCAGGCTGCGCGGAGTCTCGGACGATTCCAGGCTTTTCCTGGGCCCGCTGCGGATGCCGCTGCCCACGACGGTTGACGCCAAGGCCTACGCTGAACAGTGGTGGGACGCAGACGCCGGAGAGAACGGATCGCACCGGATCCAGGTCAAGGTCATCCAGCCGCAGATCGGCCAGGTGCTGGTCTACGCCGGCAGCTTCAACTACCGCCTGCGCCCTTACGTCGGTGGCAGTTCGGCTGCGGGCTTCCTCCCCCGTTACGCCCAGCCGGACCGGTGGGAAAACCGGGTGTAGCCCGGCTAGCCGTGGGCCTGCTGGTTCAGCCCGTCAGCGACTTGCGTGAGCCTGGCCAGTACCGCGTTGGCGGTGGACGGCCTGTGATGCGCAAGCCCGACGGACGGGGTAACGCGCACACTGCCCAGGGACGACGCCGGCAGGCCCAGCTGGCGCCACGGCCGCCACACGGCATCCACGGCCTGTGCCACCCTGGGCAGGGTGCCATTGCTGAGGTCCAGGGCGCCCGCCCAGAGCCGCTTACCCGCCTCAACCGCCGGGGCCACCTGCTCCCACTGCCGTGTTGTCAGGCCTTTCAGCGGAACGGCAACCCCGTCCGCGCCCGCGGCGATAATGCGTTCGATCGGCGCCTCGATTTCCGGAACCGAGATGACGATTTCGGCGGCACCGGCGGCGCGGAGGGCTTCGATCACCAGGCGCCAGGACTCCGTGACCTCCTGGCCACCCACAGCACGCAGGGTCCGGTAACCGCTGGACGTCGGGATGGTGCCGGCAAGCACGGAAGCGATATCCGGCTCGTCGAGCTGGACCACCAGCTGCGCGCCGGGGACCGCGCTTGAGACTTTGGACAGGTGGCTTTGAACACCGGCCGCCAGCGAGGCCGCAATGTCCCGCCGGGCTCCGTAGTCCAGCAGGGCACGTTCGCCGTTGTGCAGGTGCAGTCCCGCGGCGAGGCTGAGCGGACCCATCAGCTGGATCTTGATCTCGGCGGCGGAAGTGTCTTCTGCGCCTGCCACATCGGCCAGGACGTTGATGTCCGTTGAGAGCGCAGACGCGGCGCGGCGGAAGTCCTTGCCGGGACGGTCCACCAGGCGCCAGCCGTAGGGCTGGACATCAACGGCCAGCTCAACCAGGAGGGACGCCGTCCGGCCCAGCGCGTCCGAGCCGACACCGCGGTCCGGAAGCTCGGCCAGGAACGGCAGGTGCGGGGTGCCGAGCTCGCCGCGGATGATTCGGGCGGCTTCCACGGGGTCCTCGCCCGGCCAGGGGCCCAGCCCGGTGGCGGTTACTTCCACTCTGCGGCAGCCTGGTGGTCCTCGGCGATGGCCTCATGGTGGCGGATGACCTCGCCAATGATGAAATTAAGGAACTTTTCCGCGAAGGCCGGATCAAGGTGTGCGTCCTCTGCGAGCCGGCGGAGCCGCGCGATCTGGGCGGTTTCCCGGCCGGGATCCCCGGCCGGGAGCCGGTGCGCAGCTTTGAGGAAACCGACTTTCTGGGTTGCCTTGAACCGTTCGGCCAGCAGGTACACGAGGGTTGCATCGATGTTGTCGATGCTGGAGCGGATGGACAGCAATTCCGCCATCACCGAATCGTTCACTTGGCCGGCCAGGGAACTCGCGGCGGGATCGAAAGCGTCGGTTTCGGGGACATCGTGGTTTTGCTGCGTCATGATCCAAGTCTATGGGCAGCTGGGTTGCGGAGCCTGCTCTGCGTCGCTGAGTGCACTGTGCAACGTCAAGCAGGCCCCGCTCAGGGGCCTACCCGGCCAGCAACGCCCGGTGCGCCTCCCGGCGCCGCGCCTGTTCGTCCGGATCGGGAACCGGAAGTGACGCGATCAGGCGTTTGGTGTACTCGTGCTGCGGCGCCCCCATGATCTGGCTGCCGATCCCCTGCTCCACGAGCTTGCCCTTGTACAGCACCCCGACCCACTGCGACAGGATGTCCACCACGGCGAGGTCGTGGCTGATGAACAGCGCCGCGAATCCGAACTCAGCCTGGATCTCCTTGAAAAGCTCCAGAACCTTGGCCTGCACCGAAACATCAAGTGCCGACGTCGGCTCATCCGCGATCAGGAGCCTCGGGTTCAGGATGAGTGCCCGTGCCAGGGAAGCCCGCTGGCGCTGGCCACCGGACAGCTCGTGCGGGTACCGGTCAGCGTACGACGCCGGCAGCTGGACTGATTCGAGCAGCTCACCGACGCGTTTGCGCGCCTGCGCCGGACTGGGGTTGGTGTGGATGATCATGGGCTCTGCCACGCAGTCGCCGATGGTCAGTTGCGGGTTGAAGGACGCGGCCGGATCCTGGAAGACAAAGCCGATGTCCTTCCGCAGCGGTTTGAACGTCCGCTCCTTCAGGTTAAGCATTTCGTAGCCCAGCACCTTCAGGCTGCCACCCGTTGTCCGGTTCAGGCCGGCGATGGCCCGGCCGATGGTGGTTTTTCCTGAGCCGGATTCACCCACCAGCCCGAAAACCTCACCCTCCGAGACCGTAAAGCTGACCCCGTCCACGGCTTTGAAGGCAGGGGTGCCCAGCCGGCCGGGATACTCAATGGTCAGGTTGGTTGCCTCCACCAGCACCGGCGAGCCCTGGTGGGCCCGTTCCAGCAACCCCTCCGAGGCAGAGTTCCTGCCCAGGTGGGGAACAGCGGCCAGCAGCTTCTTGGTGTAGTCCTGTTTGGGCTCGGCGAACAGCACCCGCGCAGGAGCCTCCTCCACGACGTCTCCCTGGTACATGACCACGACGCGGTCCGCGAGGTCCGCCACCACACCCATGTTGTGGGTGATCAGCACGATCGATGTGCCGTATTTGTCGCGGAGGTCCCTCAACAGGTCAAGGATCTCCGCCTGGACGGTGACATCCAGCGCAGTGGTGGGTTCGTCCGCCACAATCAGCCCCGGGTTCAGGGCCAGGGCGGCGGCAATCACCACACGCTGCTTCTGGCCGCCGGAGAACTGGTGCGGATAGTAATTGACCCTGTGCTCAGGATCCGGGATCCCGACTTTCCGCAGGGCCTCAATGGCACGGGCTTTGGCATCCTTGGCCGAGACGCGCCTTCCTCCGGAGCCGGTTGCGTGGGCACGGATTCCTTCGGCAATCTGCCAGCCTACGGTGAAGACGGGGTTCAGGGCCGTTGACGGTTCCTGGAACACCATGGCCACATCCCGGCCACGGATCTGCCTGAGCTTTGAGGCGCTGACGCTGATCACGTTGTTCCCGTTGATCAGGACGGCTCCCCCGCTGGTGGCGGTCTCCGGGAGCAAACCCAGGATGGTCTTGGCGGTCACCGTTTTGCCGGAACCGGATTCGCCGACGATTGCCAGGACTTCGCCGGAACGGACGTCAAGGCTGACATCCTTCACTGCATAGACGTCTCCGCCGTCCGTGGCGAACGTGACTTTAAGGTGGTTGATTTCCAGGACCGGCTGGCCCGCTGGCCTGGACTGGTCCGAAATGGTACCCGTGTTAATGGTCAAAATCCTCTCACATCCGCACTGATGGCTGCCTGGGCAGCGGCCGATGAATCAGGGCCGCCGGCGGCGCCCGCTGCCTTGCGCCCACGAAGGCGGGGGTCGTTCAGGTCATTGATGCTCTCGCCCACGAGGGTGAGGCCCACCACGGTCAGAACTATGGCCACACCGGGAAAGAGCCCGGTCCACCAGATTCCGGAGGTGGTATCCGCGAGCGCCTTGTTCAGGTCGTATCCCCACTCGGCTGCGGAACTTGGCTCAATGCCGAAGCCCAGGAAACCGAGGGCGGCCAACGTAAGGATGGCCTCGGAGGCGTTCAGGGTGAAGATCAATGGCAGTGTGCGGGTGGCGTTTCTGTAGATGTGGCGGCTCATGATGCGGATGTTTGAGGCGCCCACAACCTTGGCCGATTCGACGAAGGGTTCAGCTTTCAGCCTGACGGTCTCGGCACGGATGACCCGGAAATACTGGGGAATAAAGACCAAGGTGATGGCCGTGCCGGCGGCGAAGATACCGCCGATGAGGCTGGATTGCCCGCCGCTGATGACGATGGCCATCACGATGGCCACCAGCAGCGACGGGAAGGCGTAGACAGCATCGGCAATGACCACCAGGATCCGGTCCAGCCAGCCTCCGATGTAGCCGCTCACCAGCCCCAGGATCACGCCGATGACGATGGACATCAGCACAGCCACCACGATGACGAACAAGGCGGCCTGGGCTCCCCAGATGACGCGGGACAGGACGTCGTACCCGCCCACCGTGGTGCCAAGCAGGTGTTTGCCGCCGGGAGCCTCCTGGGTGGGGAAGTTGCCGTCGGCATCCGCGAGCTGGGAGAAACCGAAGGGGGCCAGCAAGGGGGCGAGGAGCGCTGTCAGGAGGAACAGGCCGGTGAGGACCAGGCCGGCCACCAGCATGCCGCGCTGCAGGCCCACGCTTTTGTTGAAGTGCGAGACCACCGGCAGTCGCCGGTAGAAGGGGGCCCGTGGGTTGGCCAGGGGTTCGTTTGCGGGAAGGACGCTCATGTCAGTACCTCACCCGGGGGTCGATCAGCGCGGCAACAATGTCCACGATGAAGTTGGTCACCGCGACGATGATGGCCAGCAGGACCACAATGCCCTGGACCGCTACGAAGTCGCGGGCGGTCAGGTAGTTGGCCAGCTGGAAGCCCAGGCCTTTCCATTCGAAGGTTTTTTCGGTGAGCACCGCGCCGCCGAGCATCACGGCGATCTGCAGGCCCATGACCGTGATGATGGGAATCAACGCCGGCTTGTAGGCGTGCTTGGTGACCAGGCGGAACTCGCTGACGCCGCGTGACCGGCCGGCCTCCACGTAGTCTTTGCCCAGTGTGCCGATCACGTTGGTGCGGACCAGCCGGAGGAAGATTCCGGCGGTGAGCAGACCAAGCGCGACGGCGGGAAGCACGGCATGCGCCGTCACATCGCCCAGTGCCGCCATGTTTCCGCTGCGCAGCGCATCCAGCCAGTAGATTCCGGTGGGGGCCTCGAGGGAGGTGAGTGCCAGTTCGGAGGACGTTTTGGCGCGTCCCGCGACAGGAAGCCAGCCGAGCCAGACGGAAAACGTCAGCTTCAGCAGCATGCCGGCGAAGAAGACGGGCGTTGCGTAGCAGAGAATCGCAAATACCCGCAGCACCGCGTCAGGTGCATGGTCGCGGCGCTGGGCTGCAACCATGCCAAGCGGGATACCCACGAGAAGGGCAAGGATCAGTGCGTTCACGGAGAGTTCGAGGGTGGCTGCACCGTACGTGGTCAGCATCTCCGAGACAGCGCGGTTGTCCGAGAGGGTCCTGCCGAAGTTGCCGGTGGCCAGCTGCCCCAGGTACTCGAAGTACTGCACCAGGATGGGGCGGTCATAACCGGCGTTATGGATCCGTTCCTGGAGCTGTTCCATGGGCAGCCTGCCACCCATGGCCGTGGTGATGGGATCGCCGGTGATCCGCATCAGGAAGAACACCATGGTGACGAGGATGAAGATGGTCGGGAAGATCAGCAGGAACCGGATCAGGATGTACTGTCCAAGCCCCCCGCCTGAAGATTTCTTGCTGGACGGAAGGATTCCGTCTGCGTCGCTGGGCGGCGCGTCAATCAATGTAGTCATTGGTACCTAAGTTTGTGGTGGCCGGAGCCAGCAGCTTCCCCCCGCGCTGGCCTGAGACCAGCAGCGAGGCGGGACGCCGGTAGACGCCCCGCCTCGCGGCCGTGATCAGAACCGGATGGGCCGGGGACCTACTTGGACATCACACCAAGACGGGTCTTGAAGGATGCATCCAGGGTCTTTTCGACTCCCTTGACGTCAGTGGCCGCAACCATGACCTGGGCTCCCTGAAGCAGCGGGATGGTGGAGAGATCCTTGGCAATTGCTTCCTGGGCCTCTCCGATGAGCTTGCTGCGCTCTGCCTTGTCCGTGGTCACCAGCTGCTTGTTGACGACTTCGGTGACTGCCGGGTTCTCGTAGTGGTTGCCCAGGAAGTTCCCCGGGATGAAGAACGGCGTCAGGTAGTTGTCGGCGTCGGAGTAGTCCGGGAACCACCCGAGCTGGTAAACGGGGTACGCGTCCGCGCGCCGTTCCTTGGTGTAGGTGGTCCATTCAGTGGACTTGAGGTCCACGGTGAACAGGCCCGACTTTTCGAGCTGCTGCTTCACCAGCGCGTATTCGTCTGCTGCGGAGGTGCCGTACCGGTCGGTGTACTGCAGCTTGAGATCCACGGTGGAGGTGACGCCTGCATCCGCGAGCACCTTCTTTGCCTTGTCCAGGCTGGGCTTGCCGCTGCCGTCACCATAGAGGCTCTTCAAAGGCTCGGAGGCCCCTTCGAAGCCTTGCGGGACGTAGGAGTACACGGGGGTATAGGTGTTCTTGAAGACCTGGGATGCGATGACGTCCCGGTCCACCAGGTGGGCAACGGCCTGGCGCACTGCCAGGGCCTTCGCGGGATCAGCCTCGGGGGTCTTGGCACCAAAGGGCATGGTGTCGAAATTGAAGACCATGTAGCGGAGTTCCCCACCCGGGCCCTTGTGGACCTTGACCTTGGAGTCCTTCTCGAGGTCGGCTACGTCGGTGGCAGTCAAAATGCGGCCGGCAACGTCGATGTTGCCCTGCTGTACGTCCAGCTTGAGGTTGTTCGGGTCGGCGTAGTGCTTCAGGTTGGCACCGTCGTTGGATGCTGCCCCCAGCAGGCCCTTGTAGTCAGCGTTCGGTTTGAAGCTGACAAGTTCGTTCTTTTTGTAGCTCTCAATAACATACTGGCCAGCGAACGGCTTGCCCGCGATGATGGCGTCGTCGTCCATGATCTTGTCGGCCGGGAACACCTGCTCGTCCACGATGGGACCGGGGTTCGAGGCGAGGACGCCCGGGAACACCTGGTCGTTGGCGGCTTTGAGGGTGAAGACCACGGTGGTGGGGTCCTTGGCCTCCACCGTGCTCATGTTGGACAGCAAGGAAGCGGGGCCGTTGGGATCGTTGATCGCCGCCACACGCTTGAACGAGAAAACGACGTCCGAGGAGTCCAGGGCGTTGCCGTTGGCGAACTTCAAACCTGACTTCAACTTCACCGTGTATTCGGTGGGGCTGGTGAACGATGCGGATTCTGCGATGTCCGGGCTGGCCTCTGCGGTGCCGGGCTTGTAATTCATGAGGAACGGGTAGATCTGGTTCATCACCATGAAAGACCCGCCGTCATAGGAACCAGCGGGATCGAGCGTGACCACTTTGTCAGTCGTTCCAAAGGTGATGGTGCCGCCACCGGCACTCTCGGTGGAAGTGCCGCCGCCACCGCCGGATGGGCCCGTGCAGGCTGTCAGTGCGAAGGCGGATACGCCTGCGAGCGCGATTGCGCTCCGCAAGGCTTTGGTGCTCTTGGTCATCTGTGAACTTTCTGTTCGATGAGTACGCGCTCGCCGCCCGCTGATGGGGTGTATTCGCTTGAGCGGGCAACGCGCTGTCCTGATGCCTAGATTCAACCAGACAGCAGGCTCGCCAAAGAGCTATTTAGTGAGTTGAGACACAAAATTTACCAGAATGGGGTTGTGCCCGTCCGAGAGTTCGGCGCGCTGCAGCGACCGCGCGGCGTCGATGGTGGCCTGGCCAAGCACTCGGCTTCCCTGGTAGAGGACAATGGTCTGGCCTGGGGCAACACCGCGGAGCGGGTCGGTCAGGGTCACCAGCAGCTGTTCCGAATCAGCGCCGGCCACCATGCGGGCCGTTGCCGGCACGGGATCGCCATGGGCCCGGACCTGGGCGTAGCAGTCAAACTCAGCCCCCGTGGCGATCTCAGCTATGGGCAAACCGGCCCATGAGACCTTGATGCCGCGGATCTCGTCAATGGCAAGCAGGGACTGGGGGCCCACCACCACTTTGTTTTCCTTCGGCCGGATCTCCAGGACGAAGCGGGGCTTGCCGTCTGCCGCGGGGGTACCCAGCTTCAGGCCGCGGCGCTGGCCCACCGTGAAGGCGTTGGCCCCGGGGTGCTCCCCCACTTTGGCCCCTGTTTCATCCACGATGTCGCCGGTGGTCATGTCGATCTTTTCGGCCAGCCAGCCGGCGGTGTCGCCGTCGGGGATGAAGCAGATGTCGTGGCTGTCCGGCTTGTTCGCTACCGAAAGCCCGCGGCGCTCGGCCTCGGCCCGCACCTCGGCCTTGGAAGGCGTATCAGCCAGCGGGAACATGGAATGCTTGAGCTGCTCATGCGTGAGCACACCGAGGACGTAGCTCTGGTCCTTGGCCCAGTCAGCGGCGCGGTGCAGCTCGGGGTTTCCCTCGGCGTCAGTGATGACCTTGGCGTAGTGGCCTGTGCAGACGGCGTCGAAGCCCAGGGCAATTGCCTTCTCCAGCAGCGCTGCGAACTTGATCCGCTCATTGCAGCGCATGCAGGGGTTGGGGGTGCGCCCGGCCGCATATTCGTCTATGAAGTCCTGGACGACGTCTTCCTTGAAGCGCTCGGAGAAATCCCAGACGTAATAAGGAATGCCAAGGACGTCGCAGGCACGCCACGCGTCGCGCGAGTCTTCGATGGTGCAGCAGCCACGGCTGCCCGTCCGCAGTGTCCCCGGCATCCGGGACAGCGCAAGGTGGACGCCGACGACGTCGTGCCCGGCTTCAACGGCACGTGCTGCGGCAACGGCGGAGTCAACTCCACCACTCATGGCTGCTAGAACTCGCATGCTGGCTTTCTTTAGGGTTCGGGGGTTGCTGGCAGTAGGCGGCAATGGCCGTTCGACCGGCAGCCGCAGAAATAACACAATGCCTGCCGATCCAGTCTATCGGCACGCCGATTACTACCCAAAAGACCTTGACTGCACCCACCCCTGACTTCTAAAGTCAAGATTAACGATTTTAGATATTGCGCCACCAGAGACGGGAGCCGAAGGTCATGGCTGTTGAGGACATCGTGATTGTTGGCGGCGGGCTGGCCGGCGCCACCGCTGCGAAGACCCTTCGGGCCGAAGGCTTCGCGGGCCTGGTCACCATAGTCGCCGCCGAAGCCCATGCCCCCTATTTGCGGCCTCCGCTGTCGAAGGAGTATCTGCTGGGCAGAGTTGGGGAGGATGCCGTCCCGGTGGTGCCCGAAGGCTGGTACGCAGAGAACGACGTCGGCCTCCGCCGCGGCGTGAGCGTCACCCGCATCCGGCCCGGCTCCCGGACAGTGCAATTGGGCGACGGAACGTCGCTGGACTACGGGTCCCTTCTCCTCGCCACAGGGGCGATGCCCAGGACTCTGCGCCTGCCGGGCAGCGACCTGGCCGGGGTCACAACGTTCCGCACCCTGGATGACAGCCGACGGCTGCGCAGCGCCCTGGCGCCGGGCGGGAAGAACGTGGTCATGATCGGTTCGGGCTGGATCGGCATGGAACTCGCAGCGGCCGCGGCCACGTATGGCAACAACGTCACGCTCCTGGGCCTGGAGGACATCCCTTTGGCCGGCGCAATCGGCCCCGATCTCGGACAGTTCTTCCGGGGCCTTCACGAACGCAACGGTGTGGGCTTCCGGCTTCCCGCCTCGGCGCGGGAGCTGACCGGGGCGGACGGGGCGGTCACCGGGGTGATCACCGATTCCGGAGAGGTCCTGCCGGCGGACATAGTGGTCATCGCCGTCGGAGTGGTTCCCGGGACAGGGTTGGCCCAGGCGGCCGGGCTGGCCCTGGAGAACGGGATCCTCACGGACGCCTCCCTCCGGACCAGTGTGCCAGGCATTTTTGCGGCCGGCGACGTGGCCAACGCCCTGCATCCGTTCACCGGCCGGCACTACCGCAGCGAGCATTGGTCCAATGCGCTCAATGGCGGCAAGGTGGCGGCGAAGGCAATGCTCGGTTTGGAAGCCACCCACAGCGCCATCCCCTACTTCTATACCGACCAGTTCGACGTCAGCATGGAGTACTCAGGTTTTCCGGCCTTGGCTGCGGGCGCCGAACCAGTGATCAGGGGATCGCTGGAGGCCAAGGAGTTTATTGCCTTCTGGCAGCAGGACTCGCGGGTGGTCGCCGGCATGAGCGTCAACTGGCCGCGGACGCCCCAGCCAGGGGCACAGAAGGTTATCAAAGCCCTCATTTCGGCGGGAGTTCCTGTTCCGGCGGGGCGGCTCGCCGATGCGTCCGCCGGCCTGGATCAGCTCCTGCCCGAAGCGGCCTGACGCGCCACCGTTCCAGCCGTCTGGATAGACGATTCGTGTCCGGCCATCCCCGCCTGCCGCGCCCTGGCATAGGCACCGGGCAGGGCCACAAGCAGGGCATCGACGTCCGCCTCGGTGGAGGCGTGGCCGAGCGTGAAGCGCTGTGCGCCGCGGGCCGTTTCCTCGTCCAGTCCCATGGCCAGCAGGACATGGGATGGGCGGGGGACCCCTGCCGTGCAGGCTGATCCGGTGGAAGACTCAACCCCCGCAAGGTCAAGCAGGAAAAGCAGGGAATCGCCTTCACAGCCAGGGAAGGTGAAGTGGGCGCTTCCGGGCAGTCGCCCTTCCCCCGGCGCCCCGCGCAGCACCGCCTCGGGCACGCGCTCAAGGACGCCGTCGATCAGCTTGTCCCGCAGTGCCGCAATCCGGCCCGACTCTTCGGTCAGCCGTTCCGTCGCGGATTCGGCGGCCGCGGCGAAGGCGGCGATGGACGCCGTGTCCAGGGTCCCGGAGCGTACGTCCCGCTCCTGGCCGCCGCCGTGCTGGACGGGGGTCAGCTTGACGGCCCTGCCCAGCAGCAAGGCACCCACGCCCACGGGGCCGCCAATCTTGTGCGCGGACACCGACATCGCATCAAGCCCTGAGGCCTTGAAATCGACCGGCAACGAGCCGAGCGCCTGCACAGCGTCGGAGTGGACCGGAACCCCCGCCGCGTGCGCCAGCTCGACGATCCGCCGGATGGGTTGGACGGTGCCCACTTCGTTGTTGGCCCACATGACTGTTACCAGCGCAATGGACTCCGGATCACGGGAAAGTTCGGCGGCAAGGACCTCGAGGTCCACCACCCCCATGCCGTCCACGGGAAGCCAGGTGACAGCCGCACCTTCGTGCCGCTCCAGCCATTCCACAGTGTCCAGCACCGCATGGTGCTCGACGGCGGAGCAGAGGATGCGACGCCGGGCCGGGTCCTCGGACACCCGTGACCAGTACAGGCCTTTCACAGCCAGGTTGTCGGACTCAGTGCCGCCGGAAGTAAAGATGACCTCGGAGGGATGGGCTCCTGCCGCCGTCGCTATGGTTTCCCTGGCGTCCTCCACGGAACGCCTGGCCCGGCGGCCTGATCCGTGCAGGGACGACGGATTGCCGGTGCGCGCGAGTTCGCGGGTCAGGGCCGCCAGCGCCTCGGAAGAAATGGGCGTGGTGGCTGCATGGTCGAGGTAAACGGGCACGCATCAATTCTAGCCGCGTTGATGGTCAGGGATTCAGGGGCGGCGTGATCCTGGCGCAGCACTGGCCCGGCACGTTGTTGGGCGCCACCCGGTCCTCCGGCTCTCCGCACGCCGCGGCCGCACCCTGCAAAAACGAACCGTTCATGGCGCAGACCACCCCGGGATGCCCGCCTGCGAGACGGTGGAACGGACAGTTCCGCAGGACGAACCCTCCCGAGCCATCGGGCTCGGGTTGGTAGCCCTCCCCTGCAATGAATTCCGCCAGACTGGTGGAATCTGCGGCCAACTGCAGGCCACTTTGCCGTGAGATGTCGCGCAAAGAATCACCCACAGGGAGGCCGGTGTCCGTGGAGTGTTCAATGGCCGCCGCCAGCAGTTCACCGGCGAGATCGTAGTTCCGGTCCGGTACCGAGGCCCCGACCTCGCCCGTGGCAGGCCGGTACATCTTGGCCGGGCGTCCGGAACCAGGGCCGGTCTTTCCTGAGGCCTTCTGGAATTCCACGGCCAGCAGACCGTCGTCCACAAGCCTGTCAAGATGGAATGAAGCCGTACTTCTGGGTACCCCCAGTGCCAGGGCGGCGGCGTCGCGCCCCATCGCCTGGTCAGAGGCTGCAATCAGCTCAAAAAGCTGCCTGCGCTTGCCGTCCCCCAGCGAGGCGACGGCAGCCATGCGGCGGACCCAGGGAAGCCTGCGCACCAACCCCTCCTTCTAAAAACAAAAAGTATTGCTTAAACCCGCCGAACTTTCTAAAATGACTATACCTACTTTTAGAAGGAGTACGCCATGGAAACCACGGGAACAACCACGTCACGCGGCCGGCCGGTGACCATCGGCCCGGACCGGCAGGCGTTCCTCCTGCTTCGCACAGTGTTCACCGTGACTTCGGGCTGATGATCGCCGCTCTTGCGCTGAACCGGCTCTCCCCCGGGTCCGTCCGCCAGCACCGCTAGTTTGCCGGCGGAACAAGCACCAGGTGTGCAGCGACGTCGGCCTGGGCCGCCCCCAAAGTTCCGGCATCGGGGCAGGCAACAGAGATATACACAGAGGACGCGGCTGTGCCGAATACGCGGGCAAGAACAGCCGTGGCGGCGCCAGGCAGCGCCGGCCTTTCCAGCAGCAGCACCTCGGCCGTTGGACCCGGCTTGTCGCGCTCACCGCCCCACCGCAGCGTCGACGTCGTCAAATAGCCGGGAAGGATGCTCGGGTCCAGGTAGGCGAAGAGTCCCACGGTGGACTCCTTGTCATCAGATAATGCCAGCGGCGACTGTTTTGTGCGGACCTTGGCTGCCACCAGGCAGCCATCGGCCTTCAGGTACTGGCTTTCGCCGGCAACATTCTGCTTAACCGGTTTCCAGCCGGGAGCGTCCTTGAGTCCGTCCGAGATTCCCACCGGGACGCCCGCTGCCAACGTACCGCCGGCAGCGAAAGGCATGTCCTGGGCAGCCACGGCATCGGCGTCATGGCCCGGCGTGATGGTCGGAGTGGCCAGTGCCGTAACGGTCTGCTCAACCTTTGGCGCCGCCGGGTCCGGCACGCCAACGCTGCAGCCCGTCAACGCTGCCGCAGCAAGCAGCGAGCCCGCCCGCAATCCCGCCAAAGCGTGTGCTTTCACGTATTAACCCCAATGCAATAGCCCCGGACGGTCATACCCAGCCGTCATCCTTCAAGAGTTTATGCCAGCCGGGGAACCACCTCATCCTGCACAAACGTTATCTGGAGAGGCGGCTAAACTGGGCCGACCGGACTGCCTGCCGTGGACTGGCCAGACCAAAAGAAGGATGAGTGCTTGACCGAGAGCAGCAGCTCCTACTACGAGGTGCTCCGCGTCGCCGTGACAGCCTCCGAGAAGGAAATCAAGGTGGCTTACCGTCGGGCCGCGCGCAAGGCCCACCCGGATCATGGCGGGGATGCCGCAGCCTTCCGGCGGGTGACTGCTGCCTACGAAACGCTGATAGATCCCCAACGCAGGAAGGCCTACGACCGCTCCTACGCCGCGGGCAAGGGCGGAAACGGTTCAGGGGATTCTGCCGCGGGGCCGCACTTTGATGCGCCGGCCGCAGGGAGCCACGCGTCGGCTTCGGTTCACAGGCCAAGCACGCCGCGCAATACTGCCGGCGACGAGCCTTTCTATGTTCCGCCCTATGACGCAGCAGCGTTCGAGGCCACGGGTACGGTCCCCCTCATCCCGCTGACCCAGGCCAGCCAGCAGGTCCACGGCATTCCACGGAAGCGGGGCATTTTTGGCGCCGAAGCCCGGATCCAGCGTGAGATGCGGACCGTGCAACTCATCGCCCGGCAGGTACTGCCCGCCATTCCGGCTGCCCGGCTGGTCAATGGCCTGCAATCCCCTGCCGACAACAACCACATCGACCACGCGCTGCTGTCCGGCTACCGGCTGGCCCTGGTCAATTCGATGCTCCTGCCCAAGGGCGCCTATGCGTGGGACGGGCAAACACTTAACCACGGCGGCCGCTCCATCGCACCGCCGCAGCTCGCCCACATTGTGCGGGCAATGCAGGACATCTTTCCCGAACTGAACGTCACCGGCTGGACAGTCATCCACAGTCCCGACGGCAATCTTCACGAACCCGTCATCGACCGCCACCGGCGCGCCGCAGGGTCAAGCGAGACCATTCAGGTGGTCAATGCGGCCGGGCTGGTCCGCGGCCTCAAACACTTCCTCTCGTCCGGGCCCACCCCGAATGCGGTCAACGTCTCTGTACTGGCAAGGCTGCTGCGCGGCATGCACTGAACCGTTGACTAGGATTGGACGGTGTTCCGTATCCTCTTCCACGCCCCCGAAATCCCCGGCAACACCGGCAACGCCATCAGGCTGGCCGCCATTACCGGCGCCGAGCTTCACCTGGTGGAACCCCTCGGCTTCGACTTCTCTGATGCCAAGCTCCGGCGGGCCGGCCTCGATTACCATGACCTCGCCGTCGTCACCGTCCACAAAAACATCGATGATGCCTGGCGCGAACTACAGCCGGAGCGGGTCTACGCCTTCACCTCCGACGGCACCACAAGCTACGCGGACATCGCCTACCGGCCCGGCGACGTCCTGCTGTTCGGCCAGGAATCGGTCGGCCTGCCCGAGGAACTCAAGACCGATCCGCATGTCACTGCGACCGTCCGCCTTCCGATGCTTCCGTCCCTGCGTTCGCTGAACCTTGCCAACGCGGCGTCCATTGCCGTCTACGAGGCATGGCGGCAACAGGGGTTCGCCGGCGCCCGCCTCTGAGTTTCCCACTCCCGTACGCCCGGCCGCCCATCCGGAGCGCCACCTGCACCGAATCACTCCTGACAGCAAAATGAGGGCAAGGGAGGGAGCGTCGGGTGACACTGTTGCATGCAGGCCGTGCCGCTGATCAGCCGGGGCTGCGGGCCGCCGTCGGCGCTCATGGCCGCGATGCCCCGGATTGGCCGCCGGGCGACCTATGCTTGGTAGTGATGGAAACTCCCAACGCGCCGAACTCCGAGGCTCCGCCTACGGTCACCGACTCACCGGCAGAACTCAGCCAGCGTCTGTCAGGACTGCTCGCCCGGATCGCCGGCGGTGACCAGGCCGCGTTTGCCCAGTTCTACCAGCTGACCTCCCGCAGGGTCTTCGGAATGGCACGCCGTGTCCTCATCGATCCCGAGCTCAGCGAAGACACCACACAGGAAGTCTTCCTCCAGGTCTGGCAGAACGCCGGCAAGTTCAACCCTGAAATGGGCAGCCCGTTGTCGTGGCTGATGACGATCTCGCACCGGCGGGCAGTGGACAAAGTCCGTTCCTCGCAATCGGCTACAGACCGCGAAGCCCGGTACGGAGCCAGCAGCCAGGACGTCGACCACGACTCCGTATCCGATGAAGTGGACACCAGGCTCGAAGCCGAGGCCGTGGTCCGGTGCCTGGACACACTGACCGATACACAGCAGGAATCCGTGCGGCTGGCCTACTACGGGGGCCTGACGTACCGCGAGGTTGCCGAGAAGCTCAACGCCGCAGTTCCTACCATCAAGTCCCGCATCCGCGACGGACTGATCCGCTTGAAGACATGTCTGGGGGTGAGTTGAGATGACAGAAATGAATAGTCCCGGAGGCCGCCGTCCCGGTTCGTTTGGCGATTCGATCGCTGCGGACCTGGATTCAGGCCGCGCCGTCGACCTCGCGGAGCTCTACGCCCTGGACGCTGTCACCGACGCTGAGCGCGCCACCATTGACCAGTACATCTCTTCCGCGTCCGACGTCGAGCGCCACGCGTTCCTTGAACGGGTCCGCCAGGCCAGGGAGACACTGGCCACTTCGTTCACGGCAGAGGCCGAACCACCGGCGGATCTTTTCGCCCGCATTGTTTCGCAGCTGCCCTCCCTTGCACAGCTGCCGGTTGAGGGCGCGCAGGCCCCGTCCGTTACCCAGGCTCCCCCAGCGGGACCTTCGGCCGGGGGCATCGACGAACTCGCCGAGCTGCGGCAGCGCAGGGAAGAACGACGCCGGCCTGGAGGCGCACGCCGTTGGCTCGTCGGGGTTGCGGCCGCCGCCGTGATCGCCCTGGGCGGAGTGGGCGTGGGGGCTTACGTCGCGGATCAAAACGATCCGCTGAACCAGGTTATCCGTGCTGCGGATGCCTTTGAAGCGTCCGTGCCGGTCGCCGCCGGCGGAACAGCCACAGTCCTCGTGTCGCCATCCAAGGATTCACTCGTGGTCAAAATGAACGGTGTGCCGGCCCCACCGGCGGGCAAGGTCTACCAGATGTGGCTGATCCCGAAGGACGGCTCTGCCCCGGTGTCCCAGGGCCTGATGGACGAGGAAGCGCTGTCCAGGCCTGCCCTCGTGAAGGGGATAGCCTCAGCATCGGCCTTGGGAATCACCGTTGAACCGACGGGCGGTTCAGCCACTCCGACCACCCCTGTGGTGGCCGCAGCAACTCTGGGAGCCTGACGCGTCAGACGCCTGGCTCCCAGGCGTCTGACGTCCTGCGGCCCGCCTAGAAGCCGGCGATGGTCGCCGGGCCGTTGACTGCCACAACGTGGAACGCCTCGGCGCTGCGGCCCTCAGCCATTCCCGCACGGCGTGCATTTACGCTCATCCCGTTCCGGACTGCGGCTTCCATAGCTTTGACGTCAGGGTGCTGGCTCACGTGCACGTGGATGGCGTCGAGCTTGGCGGGCACGTGGTCCGTGACGTCGACAAAGTGGTTCTCCCGCTCCTCCGGCCCGGCGTAAAGCCACAGCCAGGGAAGTTTGTATGCAGCGAGGCCGGCCTCGGCCAGCTCCGGGTACGCGAACGGGTTCTCCACTGCCGGGTAGACGGCGCGGGTCACGGCCTCCCCCACGGCCAGGTGGTCGGGATGGCTCTTCTGCAGCCGGTTCCAGTTCCGCTCCGGGTGCATGGCAAGCACGACGTCGGGACGGAGTTCCCTGATCAGCTTGACCACCCCTTTCATCACCTCGTGGGTCGGTTCGAGGTAACCGTCCCGCTCGTGCAGGTAATGGATGTCGGTGACGCCCACCATTTCGGCGGCCCGGCGCTGCTCGGCGGCCCTGAGCGTGATGATCTCCGCCCGGTGGGCCGGGTCGAAGCCCCCGGCGTCGCCGTCGGTCATGATGCAGTAGCTGACCTGGACGCCGGCCGCCGTCCAGGCAGCGATGGTGCCGGCCGCGCCGAAGTCGATGTCGTCAGGGTGGGCCGCGAAACAGAGCACCCGCCCAACCCGGGCCGTGGCCGGGTTGAACGGGCTCTGTGCTGCAACAGCAGGAGTGGTCAAAGGATCAGCCTTTTCGCTTCTTGATTTCTTCCGTGGCCTGGGGCAGGACGTCGAAGAGGTCGCCGATGATGCCGAAATCGGCAATTTCGAAGACCGGGGACTCGGCGTCCTTGTTGATGGCCACAATGACCTTGGCCGTCTGCATGCCGGCCTTCTGCTGGATGGCGCCGGAAATTCCCGCTGAGATGTACAGCTGGGGTGAGACCGTTTTACCGGTCTGCCCCACCTGGGCGTCGTGGCTGATCCAGCCGGCATCAGTGGCTGCCCTGGAGGCACCGACAGCCGCACCGAGAGCGTCCGCAAGCTGTTCAACGGGGCCGAAGTCGCCGTCGACTCCGCGGCCGCCGGCCACGACGATCCGCGCGTCGGTCAGGTCAGGGCGGCCGCTGGCCACCTTCTGCTCGCGGGCTGTGATGCGTGCTGCCGTGGTCGTGGCATCCGCGGGTACCTCCACATTGGTGGTCGCCGGGCTGCTCGGCGCGGCGGCCGGTTCCGGGTTGACATTGTTGGCTTTGACGCTCAGCACTGTGACCGGTGTGTTGGTCTTCGCGGCGGTGGTGTACGAGCCGGCCAGGACCGACTTGTGTGCTGTCCCGTCGGCGTCGACTGCCACGACGTCGGTGATGACGCCGGCGCTCAGGCGGATGCCCAGGCGACCTGCGATCTCCTTGCCCTCAGGCGAGTTGTCCAGGATGACGGTAGAGGCGCCCGACGATGCTGCGGCGGCGGCGAGGTAGGCGGCCTTGGGTGCCACGAGGTAGTCGTCCAGGTCCGCGGCCGAGGGCCGGAAGACCGTGCTGACGCCATACTCGGCGAAGGCCGCCGAGACGCCATCGCTGAGGTCCCCGTTCAGTGCAACGGCGGTTTCACCCAGGGACCGGCCCAGGGTCAGCAGTTCGAGGCTGCTCTTCTTCAGGGCCTGGCCCGGGTTATCAATGAATACGAGTACGTTTGCCATGTCTGTGATCCCTCTTAGAGCAGCTTCTGGGCGGCCAGGAAGTCCACCAGTTTGATGCCGGCGTCGCCTTCGTCGGTAATGATGGTGCCGGCGGTGCGGGGCGGGCGTTCTTCGGCTGAGGTTACGGTGGTCCACGAACCCGCGTGGCCTACCTGCGAGGGATCCACGCCGATATCCGCCAGCGAGAGGGTGGTGATGCTCTTGCGCTTGGCGGCGATGATGCCCTTGAAATTGGGGTAACGGGGCTCGTTGATCTGGTCCGTGACAGACACGACGGCCGGAAGCGCGGCTTCCACGGTCTCCGAGTAGGTGTCAGCGTCGCGGCGGGCGGTGAGCCGGCCGCCGTCGACCGTCAGCGAAGACGCGAAGGTGACCTGGGGCAGGCCGAGGCGTTCGGCGAGCTGCGCGGGAACCAGGGAGGTTTCGCCGTCGGTGGACGCCATGCCGGTGAGGACGAGGTCCACTGCACCGAGGTGGCGGACCGCGGCTGCGAGCGCCAGCGACGTGGCGGCGGCGTCTGAGCCCGCCAACGCGCTGTCCGTCAGGTGTACGCCTTCGGTGGCGCCCATCTGGAGCGACTTCTTAACGGCATTCACGGCACCGGAGGGGCCCATGCTCAGGGCAATGACCTGGTTGCCCGCTTTGGCACCGCCACGGGCCTCAGCCAGCTGCAACGCCGCCTCCAAAGCATATTCATCCAGTTCCGACAGGATGCTCTCCTCCCGATCGGTGGTGTAGCCCTCTCCGTTGAGGTGACGGTCGAACTGCGCATCCGGCACGTGCTTGACCAGGACGATGATCTTCAATGTCTCTTCCACTGTATTTACAGCAGCCTTCCATGCTTGTGGATAGCCAGCCGGGTGAGGTCATGGCCGCGGAACGCCCGGGGTACGGGTAGATCCTAGCTAACCATATAGCCGCGCCCCGTTGCCGTCCCGTTAACGCCTGTGTCACCCCGGCTTGACCCCTCGGTTCAGCCGTTAACGGCCGACGGCGGCAGGCACCCTGTGTGGTGGCCGCCGCCGTCGTCGGTGGGTCCGGTGCTTTACTGGTCCGGTGCCGTGCCGAGCGTGACGTCGAACGTCTGCTCCTGGCCGTTCCGCAGGACGGTGAGCTTGACGGTGGAGCCCCCGGCCTGCTCGCGAACGGCTGCCGTCAGCTGCTTGGACTCGCCGATGGAGAGGTCGTTGAACTTGGTGATGACGTCGCCAACCTTGATGCCGGCCTTGGCAGCTGCTGAGTTGGCCTCGACGGTTGCGACGTCCGCACCAACGGAGAAGCTGGAGGACGCCGTCCCGGAGGACTTATCTTTCACGCTGACGCCCAGCTGGCCATGGGAGACCTTGCCGGTGTCGATGAGCTCCTGTGCCACGCGCTTGGCGTGGTTGATGGGGATGCTGAAGCCTACGCCGATGTTGCCGCTGGAGGACGATGAATCCGAACCGGCAGAGGCGATGGCCACATTGACGCCAATGATTTCGCCGTCGGTGTTGACGAGCGCACCGCCGGAGTTTCCGGGGTTGATCGCCGCATCTGTCTGGATCACATTGATGGAGATCGAACCCTGGCTGGCGGTGTTCTGGCTCTCGCCACCGCCCGGAGGTGCGAACTGGAACCCGTCGTCGTCCTCAGAGCTGTCGCCTTCGTCCGGCGCCGCTGCCGAGGCGACGCTGATGGTCCGGTTCAGGGTGGAGACGATGCCGTCGGTGACAGTACCCGTCAGGCCAAGCGGTGAGCCGATGGCAATGGCGGTGTCCCCCACGTTGAGCTTGCCGGAGTCCCCGAGGGTGGCTGCAGTGAGCCCGGACGCGTTGTCCACCTTTATCACTGCAAGGTCGGAGAGGGGGTCAGTGCCCACCAGGGTGGCCTTGAGTACCTGGCCTGTGCTGGTTCGCACCTCCAAGGCTGCGGAGGCGGTCTGGCCATCCAATGTGACGACGTGGGTGTTGGTGAGGATATGGCCCTCCCCGTCGAGGACGATTCCGGATCCTGTGCCGCCTGAACCGCCGCTGGTGGCGCTGATGGTCACCACGGAAGGTGATGCCTTCAACGCGGCCGCGGTGATGGCGTTGACGTCGTCCTGGTTATTGACGATGACGGTGCCCGGCTGGCTGTTACTGCTTGATGCTGCGGGCGAGCCCGTATCGAAGAGGTTTGCCGAGCCGACTGTCGCCACCCCGCCACCCACCAGGCCGGCGGCAAGGATGCTGGCCACGAGGGTTCCTACGCCGAAAGAAGCCTTCCTGCGCGGTGCATCCGCCGGATTGGGGGCGGAGTTGAACTGACCCGCATATCCGGCCGGCGCGGTCGAGTGCGCTCCATGCTGCGCGTACTGCTGCTCCGGTGCCCGGTAAGCCGCGCCGTATGGCGAAGCGGAGTTCTGGCCGGAAGTGGGCTGCGCGTACTGGCCCTGGCCGGTAGCCTGCTGGCCCTGGGTGTGCTGGCTCTGTGCCGGCTGGCCATGCTGGCCGTAAAAAGGTTCGCGGGGAGGATAAACCGGCCGGGGCGCGCCGGGAAGTTGCTGTGTGGGGTTTTCAGACTCCTCCGGGCGGTCCAGCCGTTCGGTCGGATTGCCGTGACCGGCAGCGTCGCTGCGGTCCTCCGCAGCGTTCTGTGCGGCGCCCGGGTTCTCATCCGGATGCCGGTTCTCAGGCGCTGCACCCGGGGTTGGGTTCTCAGTCATTGGACTTCCTTTCATCCTCGTCTGCATTAACTATGGACTGTCTGGCTGGAACTGGGGCGAACGTTGGCTGGGAGGTTGCTGAGAGCCTCCCCGCCACCTTTTGCCCAGGCCCGGAGGGGTTTCGCTGGTGGCATATTCGGCCGTGTGGACGCGCTACTTGGGGCACCATAGAATCAAATTGAATTGCCACAGCGACCTGCGGCTTTACATCACGCGTGGGGGCGCTGCTGCATTCTGAGACGACTGATTCGTCCCGAATCAGTGTCAAGCGTGCTGAAGGGTTGCACATGCGGTCAAAGTTCAAGCGTCTTCTCGCCGTGATCGGCCTGACCGGGCTTCTGGCGGCACCTGCTGCTGCGGCCTGGGCCGAGGATCCGGTGACCATTCCGTCCGGCACGAACATCGTGGATAACGCAAACGTCCTCGGCAGCCGTAAGGGTGAGGTCCAGGAAGCCATCCAGACACTCCTCAAGGACCACAAGTACAACCTTTACGTTGTCACCGTGGACTCGTTTGAGAACCCCGCCAAGCCCGAAGACTGGGGCAAGGCCGTTGCGACTCAAAAATCCATGGGTAAAGCCGATGTCCTCCTGGCCATCTCGACAGCGGGCCAGTTCTACTTTGCGACCGACGCCTCGAGCGCCATCCGGTCCAAGCAGTCCAACATCAGCCAGAATGCCGTCACGGCGAATCTTGCCGGCGGCAAGAAGGACTACGCCCAGGCGGCCATTGACACCGCCGCAGCCATCGGTGATGCCGCAGGCGGCGGCAGCGGCAACGTCCCTTCGGGCGACGGCGCGGGGGCGGCTGTCCTCGTCGGAACGGGCGTTGTTGCGGCCGGTGGCGCCGGAGCGTACCTGTACTTCCGCAACAAGCGGAAGAAAGCGGCGCTGGCATCCAGCGCCAGCTACGGCCCGCAGGGCGCCGAGCTGGACCCGCTGGCTTCGCTCAGCATTGAGGAGCTCCGGCGCAAGAGCGGTTCCCTGATCATTGAAGCCGATGACGCCATCAAGTCCAGCGAGCAGGAACTCGGTTTCGCAGAGGCGCAGTACGGCGACGCCGCGGTGGGCAACTTTACCAAGGCGCTTGCCGAGGCCAAGGCCCATATGTCCGAATCCTTCAAGCTCCAGCAACAGCTTGACGACCACATTCCGGACACCGAGGAACAGCAGCGCAGTTGGTACGGCGAGATCATCCGCCGGTCCGAGGCAGCGCTGGGTTCGCTTCAGGAGCAGAAGGCCGATTTCGACTCACTCCGCGAGCTTGAGAAGAACGCCCCCCAGGCCCTGGCCGCTGTCAGTGCCGGCGCGCAGGAGGCCGAAGCCAAGATCGCCAGCGCTGAACAGTCACTGACAACCTTGCGCTCCAAGTACGCGGACAGCGCGCTGGTACAGGTCGCGGACAACATCACCCAGGCCAAGGAACGCCTTGCCTTTGTGCAGAACGCCACCGCCACGGCCCAGGAAAAGCTGGCGGCAGGCGAGGGCAGCCTCGCTGCTGTGGCCGTGCGCGCCTCCGAAGAGAGCCTGCACCAGACCAACGTCCTGCTCGACGCCATCGCCAAGGTATCCACCAACCTGGACGAGGCCCGCGGAGGGCTGGAAGCGGCAGTCGTCGACACCTCCCAGGACCTGGCCCAGGCGCGGGCCATGATCCAGTCCGGGGAACACCCCGAACTGGCGGGCCCGGTCGCCGGCGTCGAACAGGCCCTGGCGCAGGTCAAGGCTGAAATCCAGGGCGGCAAGATCGATCCCATTGCCACCCTCCAGCGTGTTGAGAATGCGCATCAGGCCCTGGACCAGTCCCTCACCGGCATCCGGGACAAGCAGGAGCAGGCCCGCCGTGCGGAGGCTTCACTGCAGCAGACCATCATGTCCGCCCAGGCCCAGATCAGCGCAACGTCGGACTACATCACCGCCCGCCGCGGCGGAGTGGGCACCGAAGCGCGTACCCGGCTGGCGGAATCCCAGCGCAACCTCGACTACGCACTTTCGATCTCACGGAACGATCCCGTCACAGCCCTTACCTACGCCCAGCAGGCCCACGCCCTGGCGGCGCAGGCAGCACAGTTGGCCCAGGCCGATGTCGACAACTTCGGTGGCTACGCCAACCAGGGCTTCGGCGGCGGCGGCATGTTCGGCGGCCGCGGCGGGGGCGGCGGCGGCCTCGGCGGCGCCATTCTCGGCGGTATCCTCATCAATTCCATCCTCAACGGCGGCGGCGGCGCAGGCTGGGGCGGTGGCCACAGCGATGGCGGCGGTTGGGGCGGCGACGGCGGTGGCTTCGGTGGAGGCGATTTCGGCGGAGGAGACTTCGGCGGGGGCGACTCGGGAAGTTTCTGACCCTCACAGGCTAGGCGCCGGACCGGTACAACCCCTCCGGCGGATAGAAGCGGTACAACAACTGTTCACTGATTTCAGTGGCCACCACTGAGCAGGACGAAAGGTATACATCATGGTTAAGCAGTCCATTTTCGGCCGGATCGCACAGCTTGCAAAGGCAAACATCAACACCTTGCTGGACAACGCTGAGGATCCGCAGAAGATGCTGGACCAGATGGTCCGGGACTACACGAACAACATCGCGGAGGCTGAGTCCGCTGTTGCCCAGACCATCGGAAACCTCCGGATGCTCGAGGACGACTACAACGAGGACGTCAAGAACGCGCAGGACTGGGGCAACAAGGCCCTCGCAGCCTCGCGCAAGGCGGATGAATACCGGTCCAGCGGCGACAGCGTTGACGCCGAGAAGTTTGACAACCTCGCCAAGGTGGCCCTGCAGCGCCAGATGTCTGCGGAAAACGAGGCCAAGGGAGCAGAGCCCAGCATTACCTCGCAGCGCGAAGTGGTGGCCAAGCTCAAGACCGGCCTTGACCAGATGAAGGGCAAGCTCAACGAGCTCACCAGCAAGCGCAACGAACTGGTGGCCCGCTCCAAGACGGCCGCAGCACAGTCACAGGTGCACGATGCCATCAAGAGCATCGACTTCATGGATCCCACCAGCGAAGTGGGCCGCTTCGAAGAGAAGATCCGCCGCGAAGAGGCCAAGGTCCGCGGCCAGCAGGAGCTTGCCGCGTCCAGCCTGGATGCACAGTTCAACCAGCTCGAAGACCTCGGCGAGCAGGTTGAAATCGAGGCACGCCTCGCTGCCCTGAAGTCCGGTGGAGCCAAGCCGGCCATTGGTGCCTCCGGCAACTCCGCCCGCTCGGAATCCACTGTCGACGAAGCCGACTTCGACAAGCTGTAACAGGTTCCGGCCCGCTGTTGGGCTGCCCGCAAGGCCGGGGTTCTTCGACGAACCCCGGCCTTCGCCGTGTCCGGACCGGACCGGCACGGCACCACAAGGCACAGCAACGCACCGCAGGGTGGTGTCCGGCTCCTGGTCCAGGTGTGTAGCGTTGAACCATGGCTTCCTCCGAAACGTCAATCGTCTGGCTCCGTGATGATCTTCGGCTGGAGGACAATCCAGCCCTGTCCCGGGCTGCCGGGCTGGGCCTGCCCCTCACAGTGGTCTACATCCTTGATGAGGAATCGGAGGGGATCCGTCCCCTTGGAGGCGCAGCCCGCTGGTGGCTGCACCATTCCCTGGTGTCCTTGGCGGAGTCCCTGGCGGCAGAAGGTTCCACGCTCATCCTCCGGCGCGGTGCGGCGGAGCCGGTGATCCGTTCCCTCGCTGAGGAAACGGGCGCCCGGCACATACTCTGGAACCGCCGCTATGGCGGTCCTGAACGGGCCGTGGACGCCGGCATCAAGGCATGGGCTGCAGAAAACGGCATCGAGGCCGCCAGCTTCCAGGCCAACCTGCTCTTCGAACCGTGGACCATCACCACAGGCAGCGGTGGGCCCTATAAGGTCTTTACGCCCTATTGGCGCGCCTGCACCTCATCCGGCGAACCCCGGCAACCCCTTGAGCGGCCGTACAGCCTGCCATCCCCTGCCGGCGCCGGCAGAAAAAAGCATGCAGCCAGCGACGACCTGTCTGACTGGGCCTTGCTTCCGGTCTCCCCCGACTGGAGCGGCGGCCTGGCGGAAACCTGGGAACCCGGAGAGACTGGGGCGCACCGCCGGCTGGAAGACTTCCTGGACGGGCCAGTGCAGGAATACGGAACAGGGCGCGACGTCCCGGGCGTTGAGGGGACCAGCCGGCTTTCTCCCCATCTCCGGTTCGGTGAAATCAGTCCGTTTACCGTGTGGCACGAGCTCCGGCACCGCTTCCCACGCCAGGAGGGCGCCGACGTCGGGATCTTCCGCTCGGAACTGGGCTGGCGGGAGTTCTGCTGGCAGCTGCTCTATGTCAACCCCCAGCTGGCAACCCGCAACTACCGCCCGGAATTCGACCGCTTCGAATGGCAGCAACCCACCGAGGCAGAGCTGGCTGCATGGCAGCAGGGCCGGACCGGGTATCCGCTGGTTGACGCGGGGATGCGGCAGCTCTGGAACACCGGCTGGATGCATAACCGGGTCCGGATGGCCGCCGCCTCCTTCCTGGTCAAGAACCTGCTGGCCGACTGGCGGCTGGGTGAGGCCTGGTTCTGGGACACCCTGGTGGATGCCGATGCGGCCAGCAACCCGGCCAACTGGCAGTGGGTGGCCGGGTCGGGCGCCGATGCGTCACCCTACTTCCGGATCTTCAACCCGGTAACCCAAAGCAAAAAGTTCGACGCCGAGGGCCGTTACCTTCGCGAGTTCATTCCCGAGCTCCAGCACCTGGACCGCAAGGGCATCCATGAGCCGTGGAAGCTCCCCGACACCCATGGCTACCCCGAACCGGTGGTGGGACTTCCGGAGTCCCGCGAACGTGCCCTTACCACCTACCAGAAGCTGAAGGACGGCCAGGGCGGCACCGCTCCGGGCTGAAGCAGGCTGAGGGTCAGCGGCTGACTTTGCCCATCAGGGAGGCAATCGGACGGAGGAAGATGGGCCGTGCCAGGAACCAGGCCGCCACCATGACCACCACCGATGCGAGGAAAACCCAGAAGCCGAGCCAGCCGTCGCCGTCGTTGACGCCGTACATGTGGTTGAGGTTCCGCAGGGCACCCGTGGCAAGCACCAGGAACACGTGCACCACAATAAACGCGACGAAGTAGACCATCACCGGGAAGTGGATGGCCCTCGCCAGTTCCATCGGGTACGCCTTGTTCAGGGCAGCTGCCTTTTTGGGCCAGGCAGGTGATGTCCGGATCCCGGAGATAAAGGCCAGCGGGGCGGCAATGAAGACCGTTGCGAAGTAGGTCAGCAACTGCAGCGCGTTGTAGTTAACCCAGCCGTTGTCTGTGGGCCAGTTCAGCGAGGCGTACTGGAGAGCTGCGGAAAGCGCATTGGGGATGGCGTCCCAGCTGGTTGGTACGATCCGCATCCACTGACCGGTCGCAAACAGCAGGACGGCGAACACCAGTCCGTTGAGGATCCAGAGGACGTCCAGCGTCAGGTGGAACCAAAGTTCCATGGTGATTTTGGTGGGCGGGTTCTTGGTCTTGATCAGCCCTTTGTTGTTACGCGTCCAGTGCCCGCTGGGGCGTGTGGTGGTCCGCACCTGCCAGCCGGTCCTGATGATGAGCAGCAGGAAGAACGCATTGAGGAAGTGCTGCCAGGCCAGCCAGGCCGGAAATCCGACGGGCGCACCCTCGGGAAGTTCAGAGTGGCCGGGGTACTCAGCGAGGAAGGACTGCACTGACGGAAGGCCCGTCATCCACTTGGCGAGCAGGACCACCAGCACCAATGCCACGAGAACTGCGGGAACACCCCAGTAGATTCGGGACCGCTTGCCCGTCGCTGAGCCGGGCTTCTTCGTGGGTGTGGACATCGAACAACATTCCTCTCGAGAATGACTGACCAGTGCTCAAATGTGAGGCTCTGCGAACGAGAATACTAGGAACCGGTAGTCATCGGGCAAAAAGAAGACCCCGGCCGGCATAACTGCCGGTCGGGGTCTTTGCACATGGTTGCGGGGACAGGATTTGAACCTGTGACCTCTGGGTTATGAGCCCAGCGAGCTACCGAACTGCTCCACCCCGCGTCGCTTGATCAACACTACCCTACTTTCACGGGCGCAAAAACCGGAGCTGATCGGCACAGGCCAACGGCCTCCCCGGCTGCAGCTTTTAAGCAAAAAAGTCCGGATCCTGTTTCCAGGATCCGGACTTTTCACCAGTTGCGGGGACAGGATTTGAACCTGTGACCTCTGGGTTATGAGCCCAGCGAGCTACCGAACTGCTCCACCCCGCGTCGCAAGATCAACTCTACCGTCCGGTGAACGGGAGGCCAAATCCTGGTGGCGTGATGTGGGTCTCGCTGGGTCAGGCCATCAGTTGCTGGCCGCCGGCGAGGGCGTCCCCGACGGTGTGGCTTCGGGCGACGGCGTGGCCTCCGCTGACGGTGTGGCTCCCGGCGAGGGCGTGGCTTCAGGTGCCGGCGCCGGGATCTTGCCCTCGGCCTCTGTGGCCTTCTGGAGGGCTGCAGAGAGTTTCTTCTGCTCTTCCCCATACGCCGCAAAGTCGCCGGCAGCCAACGCAGCCTGGCCCGCCCGGATCGCGGCATTTGCCTCGTTCAGCGCGGCCTTCAGGTCAGCCTGTGCCCCCGCACTGACCGCTGGCGGCGCTCCCGGAGCTGCAGGTGTCTGACCCGTGTTGTCGGAGTCGCCGGCCTGCGCGCCGGAGTCACCCCCGAACAGCTGCTTCAGGGCTCCATCCAGGGTCGGCGCGAAGCCCACCTTGTCACCAAAGGCCACCAGGACACGCTGCAGCGTTGGATATGAAGTCTCACCTGTGGATTTCAGGTAAACCGGCTGGACATACAGGATGCCGCCGCCCACCGGAAGTGTCAGCAGGTTACCGTTGAGCACCTCTGAGGCGCCCTGCCGGAGCAGGTTCAGCGCCTGGGAGACTGTGGGATCGGAGTTGAACTTGTTCTGGGCCTGGCCCGGCCCGGGAACCTGGATCTCCGGTGGAATCTGGAGGAGCCTCAACTGGCCGTAGCTTTCAGCTTTCACGCCCTTCTCCTTCCCCGCGTCAGAGTCAGCCGCGAGGAAACCGTAGAGGACGTTCCGGGCGGTGCCGTTGACAATCTGTGGAATGAAGGAGGACGTGAGCTGGAACGCGGGCTGTTCCTGGTCAGGCATCTGCAGCGACATGTAGAACGGCGGCTGCTTCACTTCGGTGTCCACTGTGGGATCGTTCGGCACGCTCCAGACATCCTTGGCCTGGTAAAAACTCCCGGGTTCGGTCACGTGGTAACGGCCCAGGAGCTCGCGCTGGACCTTGAAAAGATCCTCCGGGTAACGGACGTGGCTCATGACATCGCCGGACATCTCCGAGTAAGGCTTCAGGGACGTCGGAAAGACCTTCTGCCAGGCCTTCAGCACGGGATCCTGATCGTCCCACGCATACAGGGTCACTGAGCCGTCATACGCGTCAACGGTGGCCTTCACGGAGTTCCTGATGTAGTTCACCGAGCTGTTGGGCAAGGCAACCGTCCGGCCCGAGGTGGTCTGTGAATCCGTGGTGGCGGCCGAGAGCTGCTCCTGCTGCGAGTACGGGTAGTACTGGCTGGTGGTGTAGCCGTCCACAATCCACTTGACGCGGCCGTCGACCACCGCCGGATAGGCGTTGCCGTCCACAGTCAGGTAGGGGGCGACCTTCTCCACGCGGTCGCGCGGATTCCGGTCATAAAGGATCTGGGACTCTTCGTTCACACCATCGGAGAGCAGCAGGTCCGAGGACTGGAATTTGATGGAGTAGAGGACTTTGTTGAAGAAGCTCCCCACGTTGGGTCCGCCGTTGCCATCGAACGTGTACTGGGTCTCTCCCTCGCCGGAGGGACGGTCCTGCTCACGCGGGGCGGCCCCGTCGGGAGCGCCCACAATCGAGTACTCAGGGGAGTTTTCGCCGAAGTAGATCCGCGGCTGGTACGTGGAATCATCACCGAGGACACCGGTGGAGGGGATCCCCGACTGGAGGAATTCGGGCTTCCCGTCAACCGTGAACTTGTTTCCCTTGGCCGCCACTACGCCGTAGCCGTGGGTGTAGACAACGTGCTGGTTGAGCCAGCCCTGCTGGTTGCTGGCGACGTTGACCGGATTCAGCTCGCGGACGGCGATGACAGTGTCCTGGATCTTGCCGTCCACCTCGTACCGGTCGACGTTCAGCGCTTCCGGGAACTGGTAGTACGGGCGGTACTGCTCCAACTGGGAAAACGCATCGGAGATCAGGTTGGGGTCAAGCAGCCTGATGTTGGCCGTCGTCTGGGCGTCCGGGGCGAGCGCGCCAGTGGTGGCGGTGTTGGTGGCGTCGTAGCGGTCCACCTGGATCTTGTCCAGGCCGTAAGCGGCCCTGGTGTTGTTGATGTTTCGCTCGATGTAATCCTTCTCCAGCGTCTGCTCGGATGGGCGGACCTGGAACTGCTGAATGACCCACGGGTACACTCCGCCGGCAAGGATGGAGGTGATGACCAGCATCGCCGTGCCGATGACCGGCAGGCGCCAGCGGCCAATGATGGCGGCCACGATGAAGAGGATGGCTACCAGGCCGGCAGCCACCGCGAGGATCGATTTGGTGGGGATGACGGCATTGATGTCCGTATACAGCGCGCCCGCCCAGCGCCCGCCGTTGTTCTGCAGGGCCGCGTAACGGTCAAGCCAGAAATTGATGCCAAGCAGGATCAGGAATGCCGCGCCGGTCACAGCGAGGTGGATCTGCGCCGCCCGGCTGGTGAAGACACCGCGTTCCATCAGCCTGATGCTGCCATAGAGGTAGTGCGTAAGGATTCCGGCGATGCCTGCAATGACCACCACGCTGATGAGGAAACCTGTCACGAAGCCGAAGAACGGCAGGCTCATCAGGTAGAAGCTGATGTCCAGATCGAATTCCGGGTCTTTCTGTCCGAACGGCTCCTGGTTGAAGAACAGCAGCACCTTCTGCCACTGGCTGGCCGCCGCGCTTCCGGCAAAAAGGCCGAACAGGATCGGCAGGCCCACCATCACGACGCGGCGGACCGGCTCCAGCTGGGCCTGGTAACGGTTGAGGTTGTCGCGGATCTCAGAGTCCGGCGCGTAGACAGGCCGTGCGTGATATGCGACCCGGATAGCAAAAAAGACCGCAAGGAACATCACCGCGAATCCGGCCAGGAAGATCCCGATCCGGGCGAGGTTCTCGGTCACAAACACCTCGAAGTAGCCGAGCTGCCGGTACCAGAGGACGTCTGTCCAGACATTTGCAAAGAAGATGAAGCCCACCACTACGAGGGCAACGACAACCAGCGTCGGCGTCAGCGCGCCGCGTCTTGAGGGGGGTCTTCCGGGCGGGATGGGGCTGGTAGGACGGGACAAACTCGGTACCTCATAGCTGGTCGACAGATTTACATGTGAGAGCGTGCGTGCGGTCGACGTCCGGCACCGGTCAAGCGTGTGGCATCGTCCGTCATATTTGCCACGAGTGGCGGTAAAGCTTAGTTCCTGCGCTCAGTCTAGTTGCTGGTACACACGGGCAAAGCGGACGTGTCCTGCCCTGAACCGGAGAGTTCGACGGCGCGGCGCGCCTCCGCGAGATTCTCCACCTTCACCACCTGCAGGCCGTCCGGAACATGACCCACGACGTCGTCACAGTTGGCAGCCGGCGCCAGGAACAAAGTGGCTCCCCCGGCACGCGCTCCCTGCATCTTCTGCTGGATCCCGCCAATGGGCCCGACGGCACCGTCAGGGGTGATGGTGCCGGTCCCGGCCACATGCTTGCCACCGGTGAGGTCGCCTGGCGTCACAGTGTCAATGATGCCCAACGAAAACATCAGCCCCGCGCTGGGTCCACCCACCTTGTCCAGCGAAATCTTCACGTCAAAGGGGAAGGTGAACAGGTACTTCAGCATGACGCCCAGGATGTAGCGGCCCGCTCCGTTGTCCTTGGGGCTGATGGTCTGTGTGACAGGCTCCCCCGCCCGCCGCACCACTACCGTGGCAGGAGCCCCGTTGCCTGCCGCCAGCTCCTCCTGGATGACCGCGAGGGACGTCACCGGCTTGCCGTTGATTGATTCGAAAACGTCACCTTCCTCGATCTTCCCCTCCGACGGCGACCCGTCGGAAAGCCCTGCAGACTGGAGCTGCTGGCCGAAAGGGATGTCCAGCTCGTTGAGTGCCGATGCGACCGCGTTCTCCTGCGACGTGGTCATGGCCACGGAGCTTTGCTCTTCGGCCTGCTCCTTTGTGGTCCCGGTGGGGTAGATCAGTTCCTCCGGATATACGGACTTGGTCCCGTCAAGCCAGCCGGTGAAGGCGCCGAGGATACTGACCGGGCCGTTAGGGCCGCCGTCGACGTAGACCGTCGTCAGATCCAGGTTTCCGTTGGCGGGGTAGGTTTCGCGGCCGGTGACGCTGATAACCGGGCTGCCCTGGGACTGGCCCAGCGTGTTGAAGGTAGGCCCGGGCGACTCAATCACATACGGCACGGGAACGGTCCCGACGGCGATTCCCAGCCCCAGTGCCAGCACTCCGGAGAGCATCATCACTGACACCCGTTTGTCCTCCGGCCGGTAGCGGCGGGAGGCGGCCTGACCGGCACCGGCCGGATCGCTTGGGGGGGCTGCGGCACTCACTGTTGCGCCGGCGTCGAGCTCGGGAGCGTGGTCCTCGCTGGGATGTCCGCCACGGGTTGTAATCACCGGACCAACACTACGCGGTGCGGCCCGGGCAGCTCTTTGCCTACAGCGAACGTAACGCCTGTGCGGCAGACAGCCGCCCCGGCCCGGGGTACCGTGAAACGTGAACAGTCACACCGACGATCGGCGGGATCATGACCTCCAACCCACTCAATCCGTCCAACGGCGACGAAACGCCGAAGGATCCGTTGGCAGAAATGCTGCAGAACCTGATGGGCGGCAAGGGCATGGAAAACTTCGACCCCGCCGAACTGGCGAAAGCGGCCGGCCTGCCGGATGACCCCAATCTCCTGGCGCAGATGTTCTCCCAGGTCCAGGCCATGATGAGCGCCCCTTCGGAGGGGCCTGTCAATTGGCAGCTCGCCCATGAGAACGCACGCAGGGTCGCCGCCAGCAGCGCGGACCCCTCCGTCACGTCACTGCAGAGCCGGGAAGTGGACGAAGCCCTGCGGCTCGCCGAGTTGTGGCTGGATCCGGTGACCGATCTCCCGGCGACCGGCCTGATTGGCCGCGCCTGGTCGCGCGCAGAGTGGGTGGAGGCCACCCTCGGAACGTGGAAGCGGCTCACCGAACCGGTGGCCAACAGCATCGCCAATGCGCTCTCCAGCGCCATGACCGAGCAGATGCCCGAAGAGATGAAGTCCATGATGGGCGGGGCGTCCTCCATGCTGCAGAACATGGGCGGCGCGATCTTCGGCATGCAGCTGGGGCAGGCCATCGGCGCCCTCTCCGGCGAGGTGGTCAGCTCCACGGACATAGGCGTGCCGCTCGCCGACCTCGAAATGGCCCTGCTGCCGGCCAATGTCGCATCCTTCGGTGCGGGCCTGAGCCTGCCGGAAAATGACATCCGCTTGTTCCTTGCTGTCCGCGAGGCGGCCCATGCGCGGCTCTTTGTCCAGGTTCCCTGGCTGCGGGGACACCTGCTGGGAGCCATCGAGGCCTATGCCCGGGGCATCCACATAGACACTTCCCGTATTGAGGAACTGGCCAGGGATCTGGACCCCAGCAATCCCGAAGGCATCCAGGAGGCGCTGTCGCAAGGGGTGTTCATGCCCCAGCGGACTCCGGCACAGGAACAGGCGCTGGAAAAGCTGGAGACTGCCCTGGCACTCGTTGAGGGCTGGGTGGATGAGCTCAGTGCCGCCGCCACCGAGAAGCTGCTGCCGTCGGCCGCTGCCCTCCGCGAAACCGTCCGGCGCCGCCGCGCCACCGGCGGACCCGCAGAGCACGCCTTTTCCTCGCTCGTGGGGCTCGAACTGCGTCCCCGGCGCCTGCGGGAGGCGGCCACCTTGTGGGCCACCCTGAAGGACGAACGGGGCATTGCCGGACGCGACGCCATCTGGCAGCACCCTGACCTTCTGCCCACCGCAGAGGATCTGGATGACCCCCAGGGCTTCAGCGGACGCCGCCAGCTGTCCGAGGCCAGCGACAGCGAAGTCGATGATGCACTGCAGAAGCTGCTCAGCGGAGGATTCGACAAAGCGCCGGAGAACGGTACGGACGCCACCGACAATTCAGACGGCAGTGCGGACGCCGCCGACGGCGAACAGCCCGGCGCCGGTGATGGGAAGACTCAGGGGCAGAACCCGGACGACGAAAAGGCGTAGCGGCCCGCCGGCCGCCGCGCCGCTAGTCAGCGTCGGTGCGGCCGGGGTCCCCGCTGTCGCTGTCCGGCCCCAGGCCACGTCCGGTGGCAAATGACACGCCCTCCAGGAATGCCTTGGCCCGCATCGTATCGGGGTAGGCCTCCAGCAGTTTCCAGAACGCCGCGTTGTGCCCGGCCACCAGAAGGTGGGCAAGTTCATGCAGCAATACGTAGTCGATGACCCATTGCGGCATGGGGCGGAGCTTGTCGGAGAGCCGGATGGTCCCTTCCGACGGCGTCGCCGAGCCCCAGCGTGAGTTCTGGTTGCTGACCCAACGGACCGACGTCGGGACTGCCCTGCCACCAAAATACTTGGCGGATAAATCGGCAGCGTGGGCTGCCAGGGCGGCGTCCGTCGCTGGCTGCTTCTTCCCCTGCCTGGAACGCTTCGCCCCCTGGCGGTGCAGCTTGTCCAGCATGCGGTGGACCCATTCCCGCTCCTGCGCCACGGTGAAACGGGCGGGGATGGCCACCACCGCCGTCCCGTTCTCCCAGAACGCGGCGACGGTCCTGGTCCGGCGCGCGGACCGCCGAACCTCAACCGGCATTCCGTCAGGAGTGGTGAGCGGGGCCTGGCCCGGCCCGCCCTGCGGCTGCCTCATAGGGTGGTGCTTTCAACCAGCACGCGAAGGACGTCCTCACCGTAGCGTTCCAGCTTGGATGGGCCCACGCCGGCGAGAGCGGCCAGTTCCTCCAAAGTGGACGGTTTGGCCTCTGCGATGGCCGTCAGCGTGGCGTCCGTGAACACCACGAACGCCGGCACCTCGGCTGACAACGCAATCTCCTTGCGCCACTGCCGGAGCGCCTCGAAGGTCTGCTCCTCGTAACTGGGCGGGCAGTCGTTACACCGCCCCACTTTGCGTTCCGCGCCGCTGGCCAGCATGCTCCCGCAGACCCGGCAGGTGGCGGGGGCAGCGGCTTTCCGCCGCGGCGCAGGGCCCTTTCCGCGGGCGCTGGAACTGGCCACCGAGTTGGGACGGAGCCCGTCCAGGAAACGCGAGGGCTTGCGGTTGGCCCGTCCGCCGGGTGTGCGGGCGGTGGACCAGGACAGGGCCAGGTGCTCGCGCGCGCGGGTGATTCCCACGTAGAGCAGCCGGCGTTCCTCGTCAACGGCTTCGGGAGTGTCTGCGAAGGAGATAGGCATCAGGCCTTCGCTGAGGCCCACCAGGAAGACCGCGTCCCATTCGAGGCCCTTGGCTGCGTGCAGGGATGCCAAGGTCACCCCTTGCACGGTGGGCGCATGCTGCGCCAGGGACCGTTCCTGCAGTTCATTGACGAAATCCGCGAGGCTGAACTGCCCGCCCCGGACCTGTACCAGTTCGTCCGCGAGCGCCACCAGCGCTGCCAGTGACTCCCAGCGTTCACGCAATGCACCGCCGTTGTGGGGTGCAGTCTCCGTATATCCAAGGGATGCAACGATGTCCCGGACCAGCTGGCCCAGCGGCTCCGGCGACGAGGTCTCGGCCACTGCACGGGTGGCTGCCCGCAGCTGAAGAATGGCGTCGCGGACTTCCTTGCGGGCGAAGAACCGCTCACCGCCACGAAGCTGGTACCCGATCCCGGCCGCAGCCAGCGCCTGCTCATAGGCTTCGGACTGCCCGTTGGTGCGGAACAGGACGGCGACCTGGCTGGCGGGAGTGCCGGCGTCGAGCAGTTCCCGGACCTTGAGGGCCACGGTGGCAGCTTCAGCTTCGTCGTCGGTGCATTCGGTGAACTGCGGTACCGGCCCTGCCGGCCGCTGCGCCACGAGCTGCAGCGGTGTGGCCCAGGCAGCATCGGCAACCGGTCCGCCGCTGCGCCGCGCCGCCAGGAGATCGTTGGCCAGCTTCACCACCTGTGGCGTGGAACGGTAATCGCGGATCAGCTTCACCACGTTGGCTTCCGGATACAGCGCTTTGAAACCCAGCAGGTGCTTGGGCGACGCGCCGGTGAAGGAGTAAATCGTCTGGCTGGCGTCGCCGACAACGCACAGCTCGTCACGGCCGCCAAGCCACAGTTCCAGGAGACGCTGCTGCAGCGGGGAAACGTCCTGGTACTCATCCACCACAAAGTGCCGGTACTGTTCGCGGACTGTGGCGGCGACCTTCTGGTCCTCCTGCAGGATGCCAACGGTGATCAGGAGCACGTCTTCAAAGTCGATGACGTTGCGGTCGGTCTTGACGTCCTCGTAGGACTGGAAAACCCGGGCGACGGCGGTGAGGTCGAACCCGCCGGGGGTTCCCCTCCCCTGTGCATTCTCAAGGTAGTTCGCGGGGGTCAGCATAGAAACCTTGGCCCACTCGATCTCCGAGGCGAGGTCCCGGATGGACGCGCGGTCGGTACTGAGCCTGAGCCGGCGGGACGCCTCCGCGATCATCTGGGCTTTGTGGTCCAGCAGATTCGGCAAGGTGCCACCCACGGCCTGCGGCCAGAAGAACTGCAATTGCCTCAAGGCGGCGGCGTGGAACGTCCGGGCCTGCACATTGCCCACACCCAGGTCCCGGAGCCTGCTGCGCATCTCCGCCGCTGCCCTTGCCGTAAACGTCACAGCCAGGAGCCGCTGTGGGCTGTACACACCCGAGTGCACGCCATAGGCGATCCGGTGCGTGATGGCCCGGGTCTTTCCGGTGCCGGCGCCGGCCAGGACGCACAAGGGCCCGTTGAGCGTGCTGGCGACCTCGCGCTGTTCGGTATCAAGTCCCCCCAGGATGCGTTCCTCGAGGGACTCTGCGCTGTCAAAATTCTCTGTGGTCACTTCTGCTGCTTTGTTGTCGCGACGGCCACGTGCTGGCGTCTGGCCAATGGGTGTTGCGTATCAGGCGTCGGCCCGGTCCATGATCCGGCCGCCGTACCAGTGCTCGATCAGGGAGCGGGCAATCGAAAGCCTGCTGGAGATGGTGATCTCCCCCGCCAGTACCGCTTCCTGGAGTTCCTCCCGGCTGAACCAACGTGCCCGGGTCACTTCCACGCCGTCGGGCTTCGCCTCGTGGTCTGCGGTGACAGCGGTGAAACCAAGCATAAGGGAGGCAGGGAACGGCCACGACTGCGATCCGAGGTACTGGCATCCGGTCACCCTGACCCCCACTTCCTCGTGGATTTCCCTGACCACAGCCTGTTCCAGGGACTCACCGGGCTCAACAAAACCCGCGAGCGTGGAATAGTTCCTGGCATCGACCGGTCCTCCGCCACCCAGCAGGAGCCTCCCGTCCGGACCAACGACCGTAACGATGATGGCGGGATCAGTCCTCGGATAGTGCTCCGAGCCGTCCTGGGGGCAGCGCCGGACCCAGCCGCCGGCCTCAACAGTGGTGGGGACTCCGCACCGGGGACAGTGGGTATGGCCTGCGTGCCAGTTGGCGATGGCACTTGCTTCAACAAACAGGGCAGTATCCGTCGGGGCAAGGACTGACGCCACGTCCCGGAAACCGGCCCAGGAAGCGTCGGAGGGGATCCCTGCCGTGCCCGGATCCAACGGCGCAGCCAGGACAAAAAGGACAACCCCGGTGCCTGCGGGGAGGTCTGAGCCGGCCAATGCAGCGCCGAGGTAGATGACCAGGTCCGGGGCCGATCCCACGTCCCTCAATGCGGCGAGCAGACGTGGGGCAGATGAAAGCCACAGCGTGTTGCCCTGCACCACGGCCTGCCGGCCGGAGAGGACTACGGCCAGGGTGCCTTCCTGTTCGAGGAGTCGGTCCACCATGCCTGGCCGGACCCGCTCTGCCGATCCGCGGTCAACCAGGGCCGGCCGCACCGGAAGCACGGTATCGAAAAGGTGGTTGGCCGGCAGATCGACTGCCTGCGCCGGGTAGGCCGGTGTTGCGGACTCGGCATGACTCATGTGTCCACCGTACTGACTCGAACCGACAATTTACATTCAGCGGTCTCCTTCCGGGGGCAGGGCCCGCTCCGGAGCGGAGTTTTGGAGCATATCTTCGGACTCGCCGCCCGCGCATCATCGTCTTGGACGCCAGTCAATCTACCGTGGAACGGTGAGAAGAAAACCGATCGAACTGGCAGCCGTTGCAACCGCGGCAGTCCCCGGGCTAACGCCAACAGCTGTCAGCTCCGCTGCGGACGATCCCGCGGATTTCGACTCCGCACTGCTCCTTGACTCGGAAGGCAAGCGGTGGAGGGTCAGGTCGCCGAGGCACGCTGAAGCCAGCGCCCGGCTGGAAACGGAATTCCTGGTGCTCCGCGCTTTCGCACCGGCCATCCGGGCTGAGTTGCCGTTCCTCATGCCCACTGTGGCCGGCAGCGTACGTCTGGGCAGCCTCAGCACCTTTGTGTACTCCCACCTGGCCGGCAGTACCCGCAGCGTGGAGGAACTCACCGCCGGGCCGGACGTGCTTGCCCGGGAGATCGGGGCCACTCTCGCGGCAATCCATGATCTGCCGCAGTCCCTGGTCAGCAACGCCGACCTGCCCAGTTACACCCCGAACGAATTCCGGCAGCGCCGGCTGAACGAACTCGACCAGGCAGCGACCACCGGGAAGATTCCGGCGTTGCTGCTGCTCCGCTGGGAACACGCCCTGGAGGACGTCTCGTTGTGGCGGTTCAACCCGTGTGTGGTCCACGGCGACCTCCATGAGGACAACCTGCTCGTGGAAGGCAGCCGCGTCACGGCGGTAACAGGCTGGACGGACCTGCGGATCGGCGATCCCGCCGACGACTTCGCGTGGCTTGTTGCCTCCAACGAACAGGACTTCGTGGATGCCGTCCTCAGCAGCTATACCCGGGCCCGCCGGGACGCTCCCGATCAGCACCTGCTCCGGAGGGCTGCACTGTCCGCCGAATTCGCCTTGGCGCAGTACCTGGTGAAGGGAATCGCAGCCGGGGACCCCGCCATGGTCGCCGAGGCTGAAGGGATGCTTGAGACCCTCGCATCCGACATCGCAGAGCACGGCGGCCAGGCAATCAGCGTCGAACCGCTGCCCGGCCAGGAAGCACCGGCCGTCACGGTTGTCCCAACCCCTGCAGTAAGTGCCGTTCCGTCTCCGGCGGTCACAGTGGTCCCGGTACCCGGGTTGCCGGAACAGCCGGCCTCGGCCCTGCCTGCCGTAGAAGTGGGGCCCATCCCCGCGGACCCTGAGCCTGCCGGCGGCAAAGCGGAGGAGCCATCCCCCGGGGCGCAAGCATCCCCGGCGGGGAACGAACCTGCAAAGGACAAACCGGCTCTCGGGTCTGCCGACGACACGTCCACGGCGGCCATCAGCATCATCGACGTCACGAGGCGCTGACGCCCAGCGCCGTGCCAACAATCTTTTCGAGCTCGTCGGCTGAACCCAGATCGTGCGGCCTCACCACCTGGTTGTCCGCCACATAGAAGAAGGCAGCCCTGACGTCGTCAAGTGGCACACCCTTCAGCCTGGCCCAAGCGAGCCGGTAGACGGCCAGCTGGACCGACTTCGCCCTGAGCTGCGCCGCTGAAGGCCGGCGCCCGGTTTTCCAGTCCACGAGGTCCCATCTGCCATCGGCATCGCGGAAGACGGCGTCAATGCGCCCGCGGACCACAACCTCGCCGACCCGGGTTTCCACGGGCACTTCGACAAACGCAGGCGATCGGTCCGCCCACTCGGATGCTTTGAAGGTCGCCACCATGGCATCCAGATCGTAGGCTGCATCAATATGCTCATCAGAACCCGGCGCCTCGCCGAGGTCCAGCATTCCCGCAGTACCGAAGTATTCCTCCACCCAGGAGTGGAACGCTGTTCCCTTCCGGGCGGACATGCCAGGCTCACGCGGTACGGGCCTTCGCAGGCGGCCCACCACGCTTTGGGGATCCTCGCCGAGATCCACCAGGGTGGACGCAGAAATATGCCCGGGCAGGTGCACATCCTGGCCGCCCGCGCGCCGGGACCGTCGCTCCAGGAGCAGGTCAGCTTCTTTTGTCCAACCGGCGGCAGCGCCCCGGAGCCCCCGCTCAGCCACCCGGTCCGGCGGGAACGATTTCGGGGAGTCCGCCGCCTCGGGCTCAGCGTCCGGCGTCCAGCCCGCAATGCCGGCCATTACACGTGCGGCAGCTGCCTCCATCGCCAGCCGTCTTCCAGGGACCAGCCGCAGGCGTTGGCCGGTCCGCGGATCCACCGGGCCTTCCAACGGATCATAGGGCCACCCGGCCAGCTCGGTCTCGGTGGTCAAAGGGCTTTTCTCCGGCAACGACGCTTCGTTAACCGACGCGGGGTGAACGACGGCGGAACCCGTTTCCCCGCCGTCCGCTGAGACAAGCTTTTCCAGCTCAGCGAGGAAAGGTGACATGTCTGCCCGCCCTGCCCGCGATCCCACCCAAGCTGCACTGGAAACCCACAGGACGTGCTTTGCCCGGGTGTAGGCGACATATGCCAGCCGTCGTTCCTCTCCCTCACCGTGGGCCTGGACTGCGGCTTTGAAGTCCTTTTCAGCATCCAGCCAGCCTTTCTGGTCCGGCTGGTCGGTATCCCATTGGGGCAAATCAGCCCGGTCCCCGCGAAGGGGCCAGGGCAGGGCTGCCGCTCCGCTGCTCCAACGGGAGTCCTTGCTGCTGGGAAAGGCACCGGCGTTAAGGCCAGGCACAAAGACGACATCCCATTCCAGGCCTTTGGAGGCGTGGACTGTGAGTAACTGCACGGCCTCGCGGTTGACGTCGGTTGCCGGCGCTTCGAGGCCGTTTTCCTCGGCAGCCGCCGCCTCCAGCCAGGCCAGGAACGCCAGGATGTCCACCCGGTGCGAGGTCCTCAGGAAGCCGGCGGCTGCGTCCTGGAAAGCGTCAAGGTTGCGGCGTGCCTGGTGGATGCTCGTCCCGGGGCGGGCCGCAACTTCGATATCAAGCAGCATGGCGCGTTCCACCTCGCCAAGGAGCGTGGTCAGATCGTCACCCAGGTAGCTCCGCAGTTGCCGAAGCTCCGCTGAGAGGCTGGCGAGGCGCCCCCGTGCTTCGCCGCTCAGGGTCCTGCCATGGGAGGACGTCCAGCCTTCACGCGGTAGCCAGTCCAGTGCCTCGACCAGACTCGCTCCGTCAGTGAGGTCGCTCTCGATCACAGGCTCGCCGGACCCGTCCGAAGGTTCGTCCTCCGACGGCCCGGCTGCGGAAAGGTGCCCGCGCCTGCGGGCCAGTTGGCTGGACCAGTCACGGAAAGCCATCAGGTCGGCCGGCCCGATGCGCCACCGGGCACCGGCCAGCAGGCGCATCAGGGAATCGGAGCGCCCGGGGTCGGCAAGAACCCGCAGGGTGGCTACAAGGTCGACGATTTCGGGCGTGTCAAGCAGTCCGCCCAGTCCCACGATCTCGTACGGGATCCCCCTCGCTTCAAACTCCCGCCGGATGGTCTCCATCTGCGCCCGGCGCCGGCACAAAACAGCCAGGGCGGGCGGCACAGGGGTGGCGTCGGACGCGCGCTCATAATCGGTGATCCGGTATCTCAGGACGTCCTCAGCGATGGCAGACGCCTCATCAACGTCGGTGCCGAACCGGCCCAGCACCACCTGACCTGCCACGGCGAAAGGACTGGGCTGCAACGGCGGCACGTTGGCTGCCGCAGGCGTCCCGCCAGTACCGGCGGGCGCTTGTTGCTGCCCGGCCCGGCCCAAGGCATGGGACATGATGTTGGCGGCCGACAGGATGGCGCGCCCGTTGCGCCACGCCGTCGTGAGATACGACGTCGGGGCGGGGGCATACCGTAACTGACCGTCACCGCCCTCCAACCGGACGGGAAATTCCCGGACGAAGTGAAACAACTGGCCGGCAGACGCTCCGCGGAAGCCGTAGATCGACTGGTTGGGATCGCCCACGGCGGTGACAGCATGGCCTTCACCAAAGAGCCGGGAGAACAGAACCAGTTGCGCGTAGGAGGTGTCCTGGAACTCGTCCAGGAGGACCACTTTGTACCGCTGCCGTTCCATGTCCGCGGCCAGCGGAATCTCCCGTGCCACACGCGCCGCCAGGGCCACCAGATCGCCGAAGTCCAGTGCACCGCGTGATCTTTTGGCAGCCGAATAACGGCCCACCATGTCGGCGACGCTTGCCCTGGTGCGCAGCATTGCCGCCAGTTCGGCGACGCCCTGCGGGGCGTTCTTCGCAGCGCCGGCAACATAGGGCCGCTCCTCGAACTCCGCGAGGCGCGCCATCAGCCACGCTTCGACGTCGGCCGGTTCCTGCAGGTGCTCGGCGCATTCGCCCGCGAGCTGGATGACGGCCTTGACCAGCGTGGACTTCGCGGCCCTGAAGTGGCGGTAGTCGCCGTCGAAGGCTTCCACCACTTCGCTGGCCAGCTGCCAGGTCAGCGCTCCGCCCAGCAGGACCACGTCCCGTTCCACACCCAGCCGCAGCCCGTAGTCCGACACGATGCCGCTGGCAAACGAGTGGTACGTGGACACTTTGGGTTCGAGAGCGTCTGTGCTGAGGAGCCCCTCGGGGAAGACGGCATGCCGGGTGTCCTGGGCGGCAATTCGCTGCAGTGAGGCCAGTTTGGCCCGTATGCGTGTGGCCAGCTCACCGGCTGCCTTCCTGGTGAAGGTGACACCCAGGACTTCCTCAGGCCGCACCCAGCCGTTGGCGACGAGCCACACGACGCGGTCGGCCATGGTGGCGGTTTTGCCGGATCCGGCTCCCGCGATAACCAGCCGCGGGGCCAGCGGCGAGGAGATGATGGCGGACTGTTCGGGAGTGGGCGTGTTCTTTTCCCCGAGCAACCTGGAAAGCTCCTCGGGGCTGAACAGGGGCTCGGGGGTTTGGCGCCCCGGCGTGGTAATTCCGGGTTCCGGGGCACCGACAGCCCGGGCGCCAGCTGCCGGCACCCCGGTGGCGGGGGCCTCGGCAAGGTGGGAGTGCGGCCTCATTCCGTGACCTGCTTTCCGCGGACGCACAGGGGACAAACCTCCGGCAGCCTGCAGCCGTGGCCGCCGTGACCGCTCTTGGTTGGATCGTGGCGTGCCTCGAAACTGTTGCCAGCCATCACCGCGGCTGCCCCGGTAACCATGTCCAATGCCCAGTTCTCCTGCGGATCGAGGGGTTGCTGCTGTTGGATTCCGGGAGTCTTGGTGGCGGTCCCCAGCTGTGCCAGCACCGCCCCGCCCGGCACGGCACCTCCCAGTGCGGCCCCGGCCGAGGAGCCCCCGGAGGGCAGCCCGTCCGTGAAACCGCCGGCAAGAACTGCAGCCTGATAAGCCCCAAGCTGCGGATGTTTGGCCAACTCCGTTTTCCCTGGCTGGCGCTTGCCTGTCTTGAGGTCCACAATGACCAGCCTTCCCTCCGCATCGATCTCAAGCCGGTCAACCTGGCCTCGGAGGACGGCGGCGCGTGGAACGGCTGCGGCGCCCTCACTGCCAGGTTCCTGGCCGCCGTCGGCAGTGTTCAGCGCATCAGTCCCGGCGCCCTGTCCGCCCACGGGCAGGGCCACAGCTACGTCGGGGAGCCGGACCTCAAAATCCTGTTCCACCCCCAACAGGCTTCGGCCTTCGCTGCGCATGACCAGGACGTACTTGGCGAGCTTGCGCACCATGGTTTCGGCGCGCTGGAAGTCCAGTTTGCCTTCCCAGTTGTCCTTCATGCCCAACGTGGGCCACCGGCGCACAAGTTCTGCCACGTACTCGCCTCCGGAGGCATCCGGCATATCCTGCGCGATGGCGTGGACAAGCGTGCCCAGGCTGCGGGCAAAATCGGTGGCGGCCTCTCCCCCGGCGGCTTGGACGAACCAGTCAAGCGGGGATTTCTGGACTGATTCCACCTTCGAGGGTGAAACGTAGACGGTCCCTCCGGGGGGAACAACCGGCTCTGACGATGACAGCGGGGACAGGCCCCACCAGCTGCCCGGGTGCGCGCCGGGGGCGGGAGGTTCAGCGCAGGCGAGGCGCGCGAGGATCCTGGCTGCCTCGGCGGCTTCGGGCTCGTATTTTCCGTCCAGTTGGGCGTACTGGCGCAGTTCTGCCACCAGCGCACGGAGGGTCATGGGCCGTTCCACGGCCGTGAAACCCCTGCCCTCGACTCCAGGTTCAAGTGGCGCGACGTAGTCCAGGAATGATGACGGCTGGTCATCCTCTGACGAAACGGCCGTGCAAATCAGGATCTCGCAGGCCCTGGAGACCGCCGTGGAAAAGCTCCGGAGTTCGTCGTAGCGGATTTCGCGCAACCGGCTCAGGGGGTCGAGCTGCAGAGCGTAGCTGACGCCATGCTCAACTGCGTCGGCGTACAGGCTGCTGCCCAGAAGCTCACCGCGGAGCCGTGTGTTGGGCCAGACGCCTTCCTGCAGCCCGGCGACGATGACCACGGGCCACTGCCGCCCGGCAGCGCTGGCAGGCGTCATCAGCTCAACCGCGTCATCCACCTGGGCCCGTGCAGCCAGTGTGTCCATGGGCAGCTCCTGGTTCAGGAGGTATTCGAGGAACTGCTCAGGGCCCGCACCGGGCATCTGGTCCACATACCGCTCGGCGGTGTGGAAGAGCGCCATCATGGCATCGAGGTCCCGGTCCGCCCGCGCGCCGTGGGATCCCCCGGACAATGCAGATTCCGTCCACGCCTTGGCCAGTCCGGTGGAGTGCCAGAGCGCCCAGAGCACCGACTCGGCATTAGCGCCTGGCTCGGCCACCGCTGCCCGGCCGGCCTGGATCATGCGGGCGGTACGACGGGCGGCGCGACCCTCCATGCCCAGCGTCCCCAATGCCCCCGGCTCCAATAGAGCCTCCACCAGCAATGCATCGCTGGTGCGCCCTCCGCCGCCCAGCAGCTCTTCCTGCCGGAGGGACTGCCGGAGCCTGCGAAGTTCAATGGACGTGGCTCCACCGATCCGGGACGTGAGGAGCGCGACGGCGCTCTCGGGCGTCAGCTGCGCCGGGTCCAGCGCAATGGCATAGGCATCCAGCAGCGGGCGGACGGCCACTTCGTCGCGGACAGCGGACTCAGCCACCGGGACCCGCACCGGAATTCCCTGGCCTGTAAGGTAACGCTGCAACTCACTGAGCTGCCCGCCGTTGCGCACGATCACGGCGATCTCCCCGAGATCGCGGCCGTGGTTAACGTGCTGGTCCAGGATGCGCTGGGCAACATAGCGCAGTTCGTGGACCGGCGAAGGTACCAGGTGGGCTTCCACAGTCCCCGCAGCCCCAGTGCGGGGTTCGACGGCGGCGGCGGACCCATGCGGTGCAGGGGCCTGATGTTGCGGCTGCTCGAGCCGCCGGGCCAGCCGGCCTCCGGCGCGCTGTGAGATCCGTCCTGCGACGCCGAGCCATGCCTCGGCGATGGCGGGTGCGTGCCGGTGGGTGTGCCAAAGCGGCCGTTCGAGGACGCTGCTATCAGCGGAAAGGAGCTGCGGCAGGTCCGCGACGAGATCCGGCCTGGCCCCGCGAAAGCCCTGCACCACGGTGTCCGGAGAGAAGGCCACGTAGCAGTCCTTGCCCGCGGCTATGTCAGCAAGGAGCTCAAAAACGGCCGGGTTGGCTTCCTGGATGTCGTCCACGAGTACCAGCTGGAGGCGATCGCGCTCGGCCGCCAGGAATTCAGGGGCATCCTGGAAGATCTGCCGTGCTGTGGTGATGATCCCGGCGGGGTCGAAAGCCTCAGGCATCCGTAGGTCCAGCACGTCCCGGTACTCGGCGTAGAGTGCCGCAGCAGCAAGCCAGTCCGGCCGTCCGCATGCACGGCCCAGCTCCGCCAGATCCTCTGCGGTCCGGCCGGATTCGATGATGCGGTCGAACAGTTGCCGCACCTCGTGGCGGAAGCCGCGGGTTTCCAGTGCCGCTTCCAGATCGGCGGGCCAGGGAAGTTCCAGGCCCGGCATGCGGTGGCCGTCCAGCAGTTCCCTGATGATGAGGTCCTGCTCCGGGCCGGAAAGGAGACGCGGCTGACGCGGAAGCGGAAGGATCCCTTCTGACTTGGCCCGGCGGATCAGGTCAAATGCGTACGAGGCCCATGTCCGGGCAGGTGTGGTGCTCAGGCTTCTGTCCAGTCGGGCAGTGAACCGGTCCCGCAGCGAGTCGGCGGCGAGGCGTCCCGGAGCCAGGATCAGGATGCGTTCCGGATCCACTCCGTCCTTCAGGGCGCGGCGGACTGCAGCTTCGATCAGCACCGTGGATTTGCCGGTTCCCGGCGCGCCGGGAATCAGCACCGGTCCCGAACCGTGCGGAACCTCGACAGCGGCCGCCTGGTCCGCCGACAACACCGGAACGGCGGCGTGGACCTGCCGGGGCGGAAGCAGGCGCAGACCTGTCCCACCGGGGTGGCCTGCGCCTAAGTTCGGCTCAGAGTCGCCGTGGGAGCTGTCAAGGGGTTCGACATCGGGGATAGTTGCGGTCACACAGACATTCCATCATCGGCCACTGACAATCTGTGGAGCCGCCGCTCCAGTTGTTCCGCAATGGCATCAATCCGGTCAAAATCGTCCTCGCCCGGTGCCCAGCGGGCTGCCGTCAGGTCCACCCGCCACCGGCCCTCCCCGGTATTGAGGTAGCCCACGTGATCACCCAGGAGAGGCGTCCCCTCCGCCAGATAGTGCCGGAGAGCCCTGGCCTCGTGACCCTCGGGGGCTTGGCCATTGGATTTGAGGATCCGCCACCAGGGAACGTCGCTGCCGTAGTGACTCATCGCACGCCCAATCTGCCGCGGGCCGCCGGACCCCAGGAGCTCGGCCACGTCCCCGTAGGCCACTGCGGTTCCTGAGGGAACCAGCTCCACCACCGCCAGCACCGCCTCGACGTACTCAATCCGCATGGATTCAGATTAGCCGCAGTGGCGTTCCCCGATCCTGTCGGTGCCCGCCGGTAGCGTGGAAGTATGACCACCTGGAACACCCTCCCCCGTGCAGCGTTCGACCTCGAAACCACCGGCCGGAATTCGCGTGCTGCGCGGATTGTCACGGCGTCGGTGACGGTGGTGGACCATAAGGGCGAGGTCATCAAGGAACACGAGTGGCTCGCTGACCCGGGTGTCGAAATCCCGGCCGAAGCCAGCGACGTCCACGGAGTCACCACCGAGCAGGCCCGGCGTGAGGGCCGGCCTGCCGGCGAGGTCACGGGCGAGCTCGCCACTGTCCTGCAGGAACTGTTCGACGCCGGTATTCCGGTTATTGCCTTCAATGCCAGCTACGACTTCACGGTCCTGGCCGCGGAGTCCGCCCGCCACGGTGTCCGGCAGCTGACCCGGTTCCCGGTTCTGGATCCTTACATCATGAACAAGCAGGTGGACAGATACCGTAAGGGCAAGCGCACCCTGACGGCGCTGTGCGAGGAATACGGCATCTCCCTGGACAACGCCCACACGTCTGCGGCGGATGCCCTGGCCACGCTCCGGATGCTTGATGCCATGGCCATCAAATTCCCCAAACTCAAGATGCCTGCCAGCCAGCTTCACGAACTGCAGAAGGACTGGGCCGTCAGCCAGGCCGCAGACTTCCAGAATTACCTCCGAAAGACCAAGCCTGCAGCCGTGATCGAGGGCGAATGGCCGGTCCTGCCGCCGGAAGACGGCGGGCGCGGGGACTTCTAGCTGAGAGCTAACTCACCTTTAGGCCACAAAGTGAGAGCGGCACGACTAACTCCTTCAGATTCGGCTCCCTGTTAAATGTCGATTCATTTGGTCTTCAGTATCTGTTCAATAATGCTCAGTATTCGGAATTCGTTCGTCACAGCGACCATTACTTCGTGTGAAATGACAAAAACCGGAAAATGAGATGATTAAGTTCAGCGGTAATCCCGCCCGGCCGGCCTGCATTGTGGGAGCAAGGCTCCCTACGCCACACGCGAAGCCTTTTCGGCCCGGTTGAACTTAAGACTTAGATGAAAGTGACTTTCACATGAAGACTAAAGCCATGAAGTGGCTGGCCAGCGTGCCCGTCGCGGTTGCCCTGGCGCTCTCACTGGCCGCCTGCGGCTCAGGGACTGCACAGCCCACCGGCACACCCACCGACGCCCTCGCAGGCAGCGACCAGCAGACGCTGGATAAGTACACCACCGCCGACGTCACCCCGCTCGACCAGATCGACAAGACCAAGCTTGGCCTGAACACGGACGGCAAGCTCGAGGTGGGCACGCTCTCAGACGCACCGCCGAACATCTTCATTGACCCGTCGGGCAAGTTCACCGGCTACGACAACGAACTGCTGCGCGCCATCGCCGGCAAGCTTGGCCTTGAGGTCGAGTTCGTTGCCACGGATTTCTCCGCCCTGCTGTCCCAGGTACAGACCAAGCAGTTCGACGTCGGATCCTCCTCGATCTCCACCACTGATGCCCGCCGTGCCAACGTGGGCTTCACCAACGGCTATGACTTCGGCTTTATGGCCGTTGTTGCCAAGACGGACAGCGACGTCAAGGGCTTCGCCGACCTCGACGCCAACGTCCGCATCGGTGTGGTTCAGGGCACCGTCCAGGACGACTACGTGACCAACACGCTGAAGCTTGAGCCGGTCCGCTTCCCGGACTACGCCACCGTTTACGCGAACGTCCGCAACGGCCAGATCGATGCCTGGGTAGCGCCCTCGCAGCAGGCCAGCGGCCAGGTCAAGGACGGCGACGGCACTGTCATCGCCGAATCCGTGGTGAACACCCAGAACTTCACGGCCTACGCAGTGAACAAAGACAACAAGGCCCTTATCGACGCCCTGAACTCCGGGCTGGATGCCGTGATTGCCGATGGCACCTGGTCCAAGCTGACCAAGGAATGGTACCCGGAGCGCGAGACCCCCGCCGACTGGAAGCCGGGCAGCAAGGCTGCCACGGTTCCCCAGAGCTGACCCGGGCCTCACCGCGTATGGATCTCCTGGAGCAGCTAGGTGATACGTTCCTCAACTGGGAGGAAATGGCGAAAGTCATTCCCTCCCTCCTTATGGTGGGCCTGCCCAACACCCTGATCCTGGCCGTAGCATCGGGCATCCTCGGTTCCCTCCTGGGGCTGGCACTGGCGCTGATGGGTATATCCCGGAATCCGGCGGCGCGCTGGGCCGCGAGGATCTACACCGACCTGTTCCGGGGCCTTCCGGCCATTCTGGTGATCCTGGTGATCGGCATCGGGCTGAGCCCCATCGCCAGGGAACTCACCGGCAGCCGCAACCCCTATCCGCTGGGCATCCTGGCGCTGACCCTGATTGCCGGTGCCTACATCGGTGAGATCTTCCGCTCCGGTATCCAGAGCGTGGAGAAGGGCCAGCTGGAGGCCTCTCGGGCCTTGGGCTTCAGCTATGGCAACTCCATGCGCCTGGTGGTGGTGCCGCAGGGCATCCGCCGGGTTCTCCCCGCCCTGGTGAACCAGTTCATCTCGCTGCTGAAGGATTCCTCGCTCGTCTTTATGCTGGGACTGGCTTCTTCGGACCGGGAGATCTTCCGGATCGGAAACGATGCCATGGCCAACACAGGGAATCTTTCGCCCCTGGTTGCCGCAGGCCTGTTGTATTTGATCCTGACCGTTCCGCTGACCCACTTCGTGAACTTCATCGACAACCGGCTGCGGACTGGCCGGCCGGAGAAGAAGGAACCGGACGAGTTGGCTGCACCTATCGGCAAGGGGGCTCAGGCATGACGGAATTCACCTCCGGTACCCTGACCGGCAAGAACCTGCACCTTTCGTTCGGCCACAACCACGTACTGCGTGGCATCGACCTCCACGTTGAGAAGGGCACCACGGCTTCGGTCATCGGCCCTTCCGGCTCCGGTAAGTCAACGTTGCTGAGGGTGATGAACCGGCTGATCGAACCGGACCAGGGCGATATCCTGCTTGATGGCCGGTCCGTCCTGAAGGACAACCCGGACGAACTGCGCCAGCGGATCGGCATGGTGTTCCAGCAGTTCAACCTGTTCCCGCACAAGACCGTGTTGGATAACGTCTCGCTGGCCCTGCGCAAGCTCCGGAAACTGCCCACTGAACAGGCCCGCGCCGAAGCTCTTGAGCAGCTGGACCTGGTGGGTTTGAAGCACAAGGCTGACGCGCGTCCTGCCAACCTCTCGGGCGGCCAGCAGCAGCGCGTCGCTATTGCCCGCGCCTTGGCCATGAAGCCCGAGGTGATGTTCTTCGACGAAGCCACTTCGGCGCTGGACCCCGAGCTGGTCAAGGGCGTCCTGGCACTGATGGCTGACCTGGCCAAGGGCGGTATGACCATGGTGGTGGTGACCCACGAGATGGGCTTCTCCCGCAACGTCTCTGACACCGTGACGTTCATGGATGCCGGCGTCGTGGTGGAATCGGGTCCGCCGGAAAAGATCTTCAGCGCCCCTGAAACGGACCGGCTGAAGGGCTTCCTCTCCGACGTCCTCTAGCACCAACAGAAAATCCCTGCTTCCCGGACTGCTCCCCCTCGCAAGAGGCAGGGGAATTGTCCGGGCGGCGGGGATTTCCGGTTTAAGCGTCCGACGGCGGCGCTAGCCCTGCGCGGCTGCTGCAGCTTTCGCGGCGGCCGGCAAGGCGTCGAAGATCCGGTTCATGGCCGCGTCGTCATGGGCAGCGGAGAGGAACCACGCTTCGAAGACGGACGGCGGCAGATAAACGCCGGAGTCCAGCATCGAGTGGAAAAACGGCGCATACCGGAAGGTCTCCTGGGCCTGGGCGTCAGCATAGTTGTGGACACCGTTGGCTGACGTTCCGAAGGCCACCGAGAACAGGTTCCCGGCGAACTGGATGGAGTGGTCCACGCCGGCCTCGTCCAAAGCGGCGGACACTGCCGAGGAGAGCTCCAGCGAGCGGACGTCCACAAACGAGTAGACATCGCGCGTGGCGTGGGTCAGGGTGGCGACGCCGGCGGCCATGGCCACGGGGTTACCGGACAGTGTCCCGGCCTGGTAGACGGGGCCGAGGGGCGCCAGGTAGTCCATGACGTCGGAGCGCCCGGCGAGGGCCGCCGTCGGCATTCCGCCTCCGATGACCTTGCCGAAGGTGAGCAGGTCCGGCGTCCATGGCTCGGCCGCGTCCGGCGCGCCGCCGGTCAGGCCCCAGTATCCGGAGTAGCCGGTGCGGAATCCGGTCAGGACTTCATCCAGGATCAGCAGGGCGCCGTGCTCACGGGTGATGCGGGACAGCCCCAGGTTGAAGCCCTCCCCGGGCGTCACCACGCCCATGTTGGCGGGGGCGGCTTCGGTGATGACGGCCGCGATGTTGGGTCCATGAGCAGCAAATGCAGCCTCGACGGCGGCGAGGTCGTTGTAGGGCAGCACCAGTGTTTCGGCAGCTGTGGCTTCGGTGACGCCGGCCGAGCCGGGCAGTGCCAGGGTGGCGACACCGGATCCGGCGGCGGCAAGCAGCCCGTCCAGGTGGCCGTGATAGCAGCCTGCAAACTTGATGATGAGGTTGCGGCCGGTGAAACCACGTGCCAGCCGGACAGCCGTCATGGTGGCCTCTGTGCCGGTGGACACCATCCGCACGCGCTCGGCGGCCGGCACGCGCTCCTGCACGATGGCGGCCAGGTTGGCCTCGTCCGGGGTGGATGCACCGAACGACAGGCCCCGGTCAACGGCGGCGTGGACGGCTTCCAGGACTGCCGGGTGGGCGTGGCCCAGGAGTGCCGGGCCCCACGAGCAGACCAGGTCCACGTACTCGTTCCCGTCGGCGTCCGTCAGGTACGGTCCTTTGGCCGACACCATAAAGCGCGGCGTGCCGCCCACAGAGCCGAAAGCCCGGACGGGCGAGTTGACGCCACCGGGCATCAGGGTTTGGGCACGGGCGAAAAGGGCATCGGAACGAGTCATACCCCTATTCTCCCATCCCCCAAGGTGCCGCCGAAGCCCACGCCACGCGGGCTACGGCGGCCACCCTGACCGATAGCGTCAGCGGTCCGCGAGCTTGTCTGCGACGAGAGGCGCAACCTTGGAACCGAACAGTTCGATGGAGCGCATCATCCGGGCGTGGGGCAGGGTGCCGCTGCTGTACTTCATCTCGAAGCGGTCCGCGCCAAGGGTGCCCTTCAGCCTGACCACCTTCGCGGCCACTGTTTCGGGGGAACCGATGAACAGTGCGCCGTCGTCGTCGGCCGCGGCCTCGAACTCGCCCCGCCCGGCCGGACCCCAGCCGCGCTCCGCCCCGATTTTGTTCCTCGTGGCCAGCCAATGCGGGTAGTACTCCTCAAGGGCCTGTTCGTCAGTCTCGGCCACATAGCCCGGTGAGTGGACGGACAGTGCCTGCGGTTCCTTGCCGGCCTCGGCGAGGGTGCGCCGGTACAGGTCGGCATAGGGACGGAACCTTTCCGGCTCGCCGCCGATGATCGCCAGGACCATCGGGTAACCGTAGGAGGCGGTCCGGACCACGGACTGGGGTGAGCCGCCCACGCCGATCCAGGTGGGAAGCAGGCGCCCTTCAACGTGCGGGTAGACCATCTGTCCGCGGAGGCTGGCCCGGGTCCGGCCATCCCAGTTCACCGGGTTCTGGGTCCGCACGCGGTCATAGATGTCCAGCTTCTCCTCGAACAGGACGTCGTAGTCGCCAAGGTCATAGCCGAACAGGGGGAAGGATTCCGTGAAGGAGCCCCTGCCCAGGATCACTTCGGCGCGGCCGTTGGAGAGGGCGTCCAGGGTGGCGAACCGCTGGAAAACGCGGACGGGATCGTCCGAACTCAGGACGGTCACCGCGCTGCCCAGCCGGATGTTTTCCGTGGCCGTGGCGATGGCCGCCAGCACCACCTCCGGCGCGCTGACGGCGAAATCCTTGCGGTGGTGCTCCCCCACGCCGAAGGAATGAAGCCCGACGGCGTCAGCCACCTTGGCCTGCTCCACCACCTGGCGGAGTACCTGGGCGTGGTGCTTGGGTGCACCTTCTGCATCGAGGTCGACGTCACCGAACGTACTGACGCCCAGAAGGATGGTGTCCGCCGGGACGGGGGCGGTGGGGTTGGCTTTGATAGGAGGGCTGGTCACGGGAAGGTCGCTGTTTTCATGCATACGCATACAAACCATCTGTTGTCCGGAAACATTCCCACCCTGTCAGGAATGGGGTCAGGATTCCTTGAGCCAGCCTGCAAGCTCGGAGGCCCAGTACGTCAGCACGGTATCGGCACCTGCCCGCTTGATGCCGAGGACGGACTCCATAATGGCACCGCGCCGGTCGATCCAGCCGTTGGCGGCTGCGGCCTCGATCATCGCGTATTCCCCGGAAATCTGATAGGCCGAGACGGGCACGGGGCTCATCGCGGCGACGTCCGCCAGGATGTCGAGGTAGCTCATGGCCGGCTTCACCATGACCATGTCGGCGCCTTCTTCAAGGTCCAGTTCCACCTCGAGGATGGCTTCGCGGCGGTTGGCGGCGTCCATCTGGTACGTGCGGCGGTCGCCCTTGAGCTGGGAGTCCACGGCTTCACGGAAGGGGCCGTAGAAGGCGGAAGCGTACTTCGCCGCGTAGGCGAGGATGACGGTGTTCTTGTGGCCGGATTCCTCCAGGGCCTGGCGGATGACGGCGACCTGGCCGTCCATCATGCCGGACGGGCCCAGGACGTGGGCGCCGGCGTCGGCCTGGGCGACGGCCATCTGGCCGTAGATTTCCAGGGTGGCGTCGTTGTCCACGTAGCCGTCGGCGTCAAGGACGCCGCAGTGGCCGTGGTCGGTGAATTCGTCGAGGCAGATGTCGCCCATGATGACCAGGTCATCGCCCACTTCGGCACGGACGTCGCGGATGGCTTTGTTGAGCACGCCGTCCGGGTCCAGTGACGCGGTGCCGCGGGCATCGCGCACGGCCGGAACACCGAAGAGCATGATGCCGCCGACTCCCAGCTGCACGGCTTCGGCCGCGGCGCGCTTGAGGGACTCGGTGGTGTGCTGCACCACGCCCGGCATGGAGGTGATGGGGACGGGCTCGCTGATGCCTTCGCGGATGAAAGCCGGAAGGATGAGGTCTGCCGGGGCCAGGCGGTACTCGGCGGTGAGCCGGCGCATGGCCGGGGTGGTGCGAAGACGGCGCGGGCGGTGGTTCGGAAAGCTCATCGGGTGGTCCCTTCGTTGGCGAATACGGAGCCCAGGGCGGCCACAATGCCGTCCGGGGTGGGTACTTTGGCGGTGGCGGCCACCGGGATGCCCAGCGCGGCAGCCTCAGCCGCCGTCGGACGCCCAATGGCGATGAAACGGCAACTTCCCAGCGGGAGCAAGGTCGCCGCGATGCGGCGGGCCGCACTGGGTGATGCGGCCACGACGGCGTCTATCGCCCCGCCGTCGAGCTCGCGCCTGGCCTGGGACGGACTGAGCTCCCGTGGAGCCTCATGAAGGGGACCGTCGACGGCGGGCGGCAGCTCCGCCGCGAGGCGGAGTTCGGGCCGGGCCGGGAAATCCACGGTGTGGTACGCGACGACGGCCGTGACGGCGGCGCCTTTGGCGGCCAGGCCGTCACGCAGTGTCGTCGCTGCGATGTCTGCCTGTGGCAGGAGCACGCTCTCGGGAGCGGCGGTCCAGACATCCACCAGGCCCTCGGCGGACGGGATGTCCACCGGGGCCAGCGCCACCGGGATACCCACGGCTTCCAGTGTTTGCCGGGAGGAAAGCCCGATCGTGGCCACGCGGGTTCCGGCCGGCACCAGGGCCGCCGGTGTGGTTCCGCGCTCGGCGGCCTTTTCCACCAGCATGAGCACCGTGGTGATGCTGCTGACCACCAGCCAGTCGAAGGCCCCGGCCACCAGGGCATCCAGGGCGTCGTCCAATCCCGGCTGGTCCGCGGCCCGCTCGAAGTCGATGAGCGGCAGGACCAGCGGTTCGGCCCCCAGGCTGCCGAGCAGCGAGGCGAGTGGCCGGGCGCGGTCGGCACTCCGGGTGATCAGGACGCGCCGGCCGTTCAGCACCCCCGCGGGGGCGTCAGGAAGCTGCAAGGTCCGCGATCTCCGCGGCGCCGGCAGCGAGCAGGAGCTCGGCGACCTCGATTCCAAGCAGCGTCGCACCGATCTCGGTAAGACCGTCGGACGCCTTCTTCTCGCGCACTGTTTTGGTTCCGTCCACGGCGCACACCACTGCTTCGAGGTACAGCATGCTGCCCTTGCGGTAGGCGAAGGCGCCTACAGGTGCTGCGCACCCTGCCTCGAGGCGCGCCAGTACGGCGCGTTCGGCGGTGACGGCCAGCCGGGTGTCGTCGTCGTTGAGTGCTGCAAGTGCCTGGGCAAGGACGCCCTCGGAGCCTGTGGAATTGGCCCCGCCGGGAGCATCGGCCGTGCGGCACTCAATCGCCAACGACCCCTGGCCGGGGGCTGGCAGCATGACATCGGTCTCAAGGAACTCGCTTACCGTGTCCAGCCGGCCGATCCGTTCCAGTCCTGCTGCCGCGAGCACCACGGCGTCCAGGTCGCCGGGTGCGTCCGGCGCGTTGCCGGGCAGTCCGGGCACCCGGCCAAGGCGGGTATCCACATTTCCGCGGATGTCCAGGACGTTCAGGTCCGGACGGGTGGCACGCAGCTGGGCGGCGCGGCGCGGCGAGCCGGTGCCCACGGTTGCGCCGTGCGGCAGGTCGGCCAGCTTGAGGCCGTCGCGGGCGCAGAGGACGTCACGGACATCCACCCGTTTGGGGGTGGCAGCGATGCTGAGGCCCAATGCCGCCCCCGTGGGGAGATCCTTGAGCGAGTGCACGGCAACATCGCAGGTTTCCTGCAGGAGCGCATCGCGCAGGGCTGCCACGAAAACTCCTGTGCCGCCCATTTGCGAGAGTGAACCGGTCTTGACGTCACCTTCGGTGGTGATACGGACCAGTTCAACGGGGAAGCCCCCGACGGCGGAGAGCTGGTCCGCGGTCTGCTGCGTCTGGGTCAGGGCAAGCTTGCTGGCCCTGGTTCCGATCCGTACCGTCACAGGGCGCCGCTTTCCGGCGCCGTGGCTACCGCCGGGTACGCGTCATGTCCGGTGCCAACGGTGGTGTCAGCCCCTGCGATGGTGGGCTTCCCGCCGCGGAAGTTCGCGCAGCAGCCCGGCCGGCAGACGTCGTACCACGGGCCGAGTTTGGTCAGGGCGGGCCGGTCGCTGATGTTGTTGGCGAGGGTCCGTTCCGAGATGAGGTCCACCAGACCGTTTACGAACTTGCGGTGCGTGCCCGGCGTGGGAACGCGGCTGGCGGCCAGGCCCAGGTTGCGGCAGGTCTCCAGCGCTTCGGTGTCCAGGTCCCAGACAACTTCCATGTGGTCGCTGACAAAACCCAGCGGCACGATGACAATGCCCTTAACGCCCTGGCCGGCAAGCTCTTCAATGGCGTCGTTGATGTCCGGTTCGAGCCACGGCACGTGCGGGGCGCCGGAGCGGGACTGGTAGACCAGTGACCAGGGTGCTGTCAGGCCGGATTCAGCCTGGACCCTTTCAATGACCTTGGCACCAGTGGCCAGGTGCTGGGCAACGTACGCGGACCCTTCCTCGAATTCGCGCGGCTCGGCCTCGGACCGGCCTGCTGCTTCGGCGTCCCGGGTGGGGATGGAGTGCGTGGCAAAAAGGATGTGCACCGGGGCGTCCGGGGTGCCGGCAGCGGCGAGTTGCTTCTGCACATCCGCCAGGCCCGCGGCCGTACCTTCGATAAACGGCTCCACGAAGCCCGGGTGGTCGAAGTACTGGCGGACCTTGTCCACCTCGAGCCGGCCGTCCAGGCCGCTCTCGGTGAGCGCAACGCCGATGTCCTCGCGGTACTGGCGGCAGCTGGAGTAACAGGAGTAGGCACTGGTGGTGACCATCAGCAGCCGGCGGTGGCCGGCCTCGTACGCGTCCTGCAGGGTCTGCGGGATATAGGGGTCCCAGTTGCGGTTGCCCCAAAGCACGGGGAGTTCGATCCCGCGGGCGGCGAGCTCTGCTTCGAGGGCGGCCTTGAGCTGGCGGTTCTGCTCGTTGATGGGGCTGATGCCGCCGTTGGCGCGGTAATGGTGTGATACCTCTTCGAGCCGCTCGTCGGGGATCCCGCGGCCCCGGGTGACGTTGCGCAGGAACGGGAGGACGTCGTCCTGGCCTTCCGGGCCGCCGAAGGAGGCGAGGAGGACGGCGTCGTAATCCTTGGGCGGCATCCGGCCTGCTTCGGTGACGGGGTTGACCTCGGTGACCGGGGAGCCGGCCCGGGGATCCAGCGGGCTCATGCGAGGACCTCGGCGACTTCTTCGGCGCTGATGCGGCGGCCGGTGTAGAAGGGGATCTCCTCGCGGACGTGGTTGCGTGCCTCGGTGGCGCGAAGGTGCCGCATCAGGTCAACCAGGTCCACCAGCTCGGGAGCCTCGAGCCCGAGGATCCATTCCCAGTCCCCCAGGGCGAAGGAGGATACCGTATTGGAGATGACCTGCGGGAATTCCCGGCCGAGCAGGCCGTGATCGCGCAGCATCTTGCCGCGCTCCTCCTCGGGCAGGATGTACCACTCGTAGGAGCGGACAAAGGGGTACACGCACAGCCATTCAGCCGGCGCCACACCGCGCGAGTATGCGGGGGTGTGGTTCTTGGCGAATTCAGCTTCCCGGTGGACGCCCATGGCGGACCAGACGATCTCGGTGCCGGCAAAAAGCGAGCTGCGGCGGATGTCGCGGATGGCCTGCTGCAATGCCTCAGGCTTCGGACCGTGAAGCCACACCATGACGTCGGCGTCGGCGCGCATGGCTGATACGTCGTAGCTTCCCCGATGCGTCACGCCTGCCTCGGTCAGCCTCGACAGCAGTGCTTCGAAGTCGGCCGCAGCGTCAGCGCTGCGCACCATGTTCTCAGACCGTTTAAACACGGTCCACAGGGTGAAGAACTGCTCGGCTGATTCTTCGGTTTTAGTGACAGATTCGGCAGAAGTGTGGCTCATGGTTACCAGTTTGCCCCTTCCGAACCAGCAAGTCGAAACCAGCGACTTCTACAGGGCGTAGAAGTGGTGAAGTTCACAGATCAGGTCGGTCGTGGATTCGACGGGCCGTTCCCGGCGCCCTCTCAGATCCGGCGGATCCGGGCAAAAACGAGTCCGGCAGCTCCGGCGGAACCCAGCAGCCCCACGCCAAGCCAGACTTTGGCCGCTTCTGGCTCCGGTTCAGCATTTGCGGCAGACGCCCTGGCCTGCCTGGACGGCGAACTTCCGGCAGTCCCTTTACCGGCGGCCGGCGTGGCGCCGGCGCTCGAGGCGCTGGATGGGGACTGGCTTCCGGTGGGCGTGGGGGTTGGGGTGGTATACGGCTGGCCAGTGTATTCCGACCCCGTTGCCGGCACAGCAGCTTCACCTTCAACGGCCGGAGAACCTTCAGTGGATCCTGACCCGGCGCCGGTATCTGCCGCAGTACCTGACGGCGGAACTGCCGATCCGGGAGCCGGCGGACTTTGGGCGGCCGTGCCGGACGATGCATCCGCCGGGGAGGCCGGCGTCGGGACGCCGGAAGAAGCGGCCGGTGTCGGGGCAGCCGGTGTCGGGGCGGCGTTTGAGGCCGCCGGTGCAGGGGACGAAGGGGCCTGCGTCGTGGGGACCGGTGATGGTGTGGTGGCTGCCGGCGTCCGGGCGGCGCCCGAGGTGGCTGCGGGTGAAGGCGACGGAACCGGCGATGCCGTGCCGGACGCGTCGGTGGACCCCTTGGAAACGCCCAACCGGTCCTTCAGCGGACCTCTTTCGGCTGGGCCCTTACCGGAACCCGCCGCATGCCCCGGCCGGCCGGGAGGCTCTTTGTCGTTGGCCGCGTAAGACGCTGGCACCCCTGCGGAAAAGACCAGTATCGCTCCGATGGCGGCAGCTGTTGCGCCGCGCCGGAGTCCCCCATGGACACTGGTCCGGGAACGGGAAAGTTCGGACCTGTAATCAACCATAGGTACCGACACTAGCCACATCGCGGAGGGAGGGAAAACCGAAAAATTCCCTTCGGAAAGCGCTCCGCACAGCCGATGTCCGGCTGAACAGGGACGATGGTCAGCTGAGCAGTTTTTGAACGTGCTGACGTGTGTCAGACACCACGGCGGCGAGTCCGTTGCCGGCCACCCACCCGCCTACAATGGCCAGCCCTGGCTGTTCGGCGCAAAGTTCCCTGACCTTGGCCACTCGCGCCTTGTGTCCAACGGCGGCAAAGGGCAGTGCACCTTCCCACCTGACAACATCCCAATCAACAACATCTTTCCTCTGGACCGGGACCTCCAGCAGGGCCGACGCGTCACGCAGGGCCGCAGCCAGAAGCTCCGTGTCGCTTGCGGGCGCTGGATCCGCGGCCGTGGCACCCGCGGTCGCGGTTCCCTCCAGACGCCCGTAGGACAGCCGCAGCACATGGGTTCCCGGACCTGCCGCGGCAGCCAGCCAATCCCATTTTGCCGTTGCATGGGTGAGGGCTTTTGCTTGAATACCCGGAGCCTGGGGAGCCACCAGGATGCCGGTGCCCCGCGGCCTGCGGTCAAGCTCCGGCACGTCCACCACCAGGGTGACCAGCCGGACGTCGGGCCCGCTTTCCGGGCTTCTGCCGGCAAGCGCGGGAACTGCCGCCCGCAGCAGCCCGACGGCAGCCGGGCCCGGGAGCGCCACCACCAGCAGGCCGCCGTCGTACGTTGCGTCCGCGGCGGTGACCTGCCAGCCATCCTCCGCCCGGGCCACCCTGTCCGCGGCCAGGCCGCTCTGCAGCGTCACGCCGCGTTCCCGCAGATCGGCGAGGAGGGCGGAGACGAGGGTGTGCATGCCGCCGGAAAGGCTCGCGACGGCGGAACCCGCCTTGGCGAGGGCCGGCTGGCCGGAACGGTGGGGGGCCGGGGATCCCGACGGCGGTAGTGAAGTTTCCGGGGCAGCGGGACTGCGCCGCTGGGCGGCAACAGCCGCGGCGAGGGAGCCGTGCCGGCGGATTCCGGGGCGCAGGCCAGGGGCCACCATGTCGACGTCGAGCAGCCCCGGGTCCGCTGAATGCACTCCCCCGACCACCGGTGCCACGAGCCGTTCCAGGACGCGGCGGCCCATCCTGGCGCGGACCAGGGCCGAGACGCTGGTGACGTCCCCGGATACACCCACCGAGGCCGGAAGGAACCTGTCCAACGACGCGCGAAGCGAGCCCGTAAAGCCCAACGTCCGGCGGACCTCAGGGTCCCAGGGATTGGCGGGGATGCCCAGCACACCCGTCCTGGGCAGTTCGCGCGCACCCTCGGGAAGCTGCACCCACGCACCCCCTGGCCGGGGCTCAACGATATTTTCCGCGAGCCCCAGTTCGCCGGCCAGGTCAGCCACGGCCGTGGACCGGGTGGCGAAGGATTCAGCCCCGCTGTCCAGGGTCAGGCCGGCAACGACGTGGCTGCCGACGCAGCCTCCCCACGTGTCCGTCGCCTCCAGAACAGTCACGGAGAGGCCAGCAGCGGCCAACTCCCGCGCGGCCAGCAGGCCGGAGATGCCGCCGCCCAGGACGAGGGCCGTCCGGGCGGGCTTCGTCGCGCTGCCCATGGACCTACTCCGGGGAAATGGAGTGGATGAGCGCGACCACCCGGGTCAGGACGGCCGGGTCGGTTTCGGGCGGCACGCCGTGGCCGAGGTTCAGCACGTGGCCGGGTGCTGCCGCGCCGGCCGCAATCACTTCGCGTACGTGGGCTTCAAGGACCTCCCACGGCGCCGAGAGCAGCGCGGGGTCGATGTTTCCCTGCAGCGGGACGGTGCCGCCCAGGCGCCTGTTGGCCTCGTCCAGCGGAAGCCGGTAATCCACGCCCACAACATCCACGCCCACGTCGCGCATGGCAACCAGCAGTTCCGAGGTCCCGGTGCCGAAGTGGATCAGCGGCGCGCCGAGGTGACGGACGTGGTCCAGTGCGCGGGCGGAAGCGGGTGCCACGTACTTGGTGTAGTCGGCCAGCCCCAAGGACCCGGCCCACGAATCGAACAACTGCCCGGCGGATGCGCCTGCTTCAAGCTGGGCGCGCAGGAACATGCCTGACGCGTCGGCAGCCCAGTTGGCCAGGGCGGTCCAGGTCTCCGGGTCCGCATGCATCATGGTGCGCGGGCCCAGGTGGTCCCGGGACGGCTTGCCTTCCACCATGTACGCCGCGAGCGTGAAGGGGGCACCGGCGAAACCTATCAGCGGGGTCTTGCCGAGCTGCGCCACCGTCAGGCGGACCGCTTCCCGGATGGGCTCCAGCGCTTCCCAGGTCAGCTGGGGCAGGGCGGCAACATCGGCAGCGGTGCGGACCGGCTTCTCCAGCACGGGGCCCACGCCGGGAACAATATCCACGCCGACGCCGGCGAGCTTCAGCGGGATCACGATGTCCGAGAAGAAGATGGCCGCATCAACGTCGTGGCGCCGGACCGGCTGGAGGGTGATCTCGGACGCCAGTTCCGGCCGCAGGCACGAGTCCAGCATGGCCACGCCTTCGCGCACCTTCAGGTACTCAGGGAGGGAGCGTCCGGCCTGCCGCATGAACCACACCGGGCGCCGGGACGGCTTGCCGCCGCGGTAGGCGGTGATCAGCGGGGAATCCGCGGTGCGCCCGTCCATCAGCGGGTGGCCGGCGGGAAGAGCGCCGCCGTCGGTCAGGGCATTGGTCGCGGCGTTGGACACGGCGGAGCTGGAAGTCATGCTTCCGATTGTGCCCAAAATCGGGCGTAAAAGATAACGACAACCTGTCACCCGCCGCATCCCCGCCGGTCCGGTGGCCCGAATCACAGACCCTTGTTGCGAGGCCCACCTCCCCTGGTTGTTCTACCGGGCCACGAAAAAGCTATGATTGATCTGCTGTGGTTCTTTTCTCATTGGTGGCTACACACGCCGACATCGATCTTGAGACCGTTGCTCAGTTGAGCAACGGTGCTTCAGAGATCGCCACATCCGCTCTCTCCGGATCGCCGGCAGTGACGGGTGCGGTAGTCCTTGCCACCTGCAACCGCTACGAGATCTACGGCGAAGCGCCTCATCCGGACGACGTCGAGGCTGCGCGCGCGGCCCTCGTCTCCCAGATCAGCGGCCTCAGCGGCCTTAACGAACAGCTGGTCTCACGTTCCTTCAGCACCCGGACCGGTTCCGAAGTCACCCAGCACCTGTTCGCCGTCAGTGCCGGACTGGATTCCGCCGTCGTTGGTGAGCGTGAAATCGCAGGGCAGGTCCGGCGGGCCCTCATCACCGCCCAGCATGAAGGCACTGCCAGCTCGGGCCTGGTCCGCCTCTTCCAGGCGGCGTCCAAAACAGCCAAAGACGTCGGCGCGCAGACAGCCCTCGGTTCCCGTGGCCTGTCCATCGTCTCCGTCGCCTTGGATCTGGCCACCGATCTCTCGGAATTCCCTGACTGGTCCACCAAGAAAGTCGTGGTTTTCGGTACAGGCGCCTACGCCGGAGCCACCATGGCGCTCCTACGTGAGCGTGGCTGCACCGACATCTCCGTGTTCTCTTCGTCCGGGCGGGCGGAAGGATTCGTCGCCACACGCGGTGGCACGGCCCTGGATTCAGGCTCGCTCCGGCCTGCCGTCGCGGCCGCGGACGTCATGATCGGCTGCAGCGGTTCGGACACCCGCGTAGAGGCAGCAGAACTGGCCGAGATCCGCGCCCTGTCTCCGCAGCCGCTGATCGCCATCGATCTTGCCCTCACCCACGATTTTGACCCGGAAGTGGGAGAGCTCGACGGCGTTGAGCTGCTCACGCTGGAATCAGTGCGTTTGGCGGCTCCCCAGGAACAGGCCGAATCGCTCGCCCAGGCCAGCGGCATCGTGTCAGGTGCAGCCCGGGCCTTCGAGCAGGAGCGCGAGGTACGTTCGGTGGATTCGGCCATTGTGGCTCTCCGCCGGCACACCATGAACGTCCTGGACGCTGAAATGGAGAAAGTCCGTGCGCGCCATGGCTGCACGGCGGCCGCCGAGGAAGTGGAGTTCGCCCTCCGCCGGATGGTCAAGCAACTGCTTCACGTACCCACGGTGCGGGCCCGCGAGCTTGCCGCCAACGGCCAACAGGACGACTACGTTTCGGCCCTAGAGACCCTTTACGGAATCACCGTGGAGCAGCCGGCTGCCCCTGCCCCGGCGGAATGCCCCGTGGACCACCGGGGCCGCGAAACCGCCTGACCGCCCCACCAACGCTCTCTCACTTCCTGCAGGTTTCCCGGCAACGCTCTCTCACTTCCTTGAGAAATGTGAGAGAGCGTCGCTGCTTAACCGGCGTCAAGTGCTAGAGCGTTGCAAGAAAACCGCCCGAAAGTGACAGAGGGTCGCGGATGGGGACGCCGCTAGTAGACGGGCTTCTGCGGTTCCACGTCGCGCACCCAGGCCAGGATGCCGCCGTCGAGGTGGCTGACCCGCTCATAACCGGCTTTCCGCGCGGCCTCCAGTACGGCCGCCGACCGGGTCCCCGCCTTGCAGTGGAACACAATGTCCTTGTCCTGCGGGAGTTCGGCCCAGGCTTCACCGGCCAGGATGCGGCCCTGCGGGATCAGCACTGAGCCGTCGATGCTGACAATCCCGTGTTCACCGGTTTCGCGGACGTCTACCAGTTCGAAGTCCTTCAGGCCTGCCTTGCGCGATGCCAGCATGGTGGCCAGCTGTGTGGCTGTGACGGTGTGCTCGGTATCGGTGTCAGCGGCCGGCGCAATGCCGCAGAATGCGTCGTAGTCCGTCAGTTCCGTGATGGGATCCGCCGCCGGGTCCTTGGATACCCGGATCTCACGCCAGCTGCCGCCCAGGGCGTCGAACAGTGCCACGCGGCCCAGGAGGGAACGCCCGACGCCGGTGATCAGCTTGACTGCCTCCGTCACCATGAGGGACCCCACGGCCGCGCAGAGCATGCCGAACACGCCGCCTTCACCGCAGGAGGGCACGGAACCGGCCGGCGGCGCCTCGGGATACAGGTCGCGGTAGGTGGGGCCGTGCTTTTCCCAGAACACGCTGACCTGCCCGTCGAAGCGGAAGATGGAACCCCATACGTAGGGCTTTCCCAGGATCGCAGCGGCATCGTTGACCAGGTAGCGGGTGGCGAAGTTGTCAGCTCCATCCAGGATCAGGTCATAGTCCGCGAACAGCTCCAGGGCGTTGGTGGCGTCAAGCCTCAGATCGTGGAGCCGGACCTCCACGAGCGGGTTCAGTGCGGCGATGGCGTCCCGGGCTGATTCGATTTTGGGCCGTCCGACGTCGGCAACACCGTGGATTACCTGACGCTGCAGGTTGCTCAGATCCACGGAGTCGTCGTCGACGATTCCCAGCGTCCCTACCCCGGCGGCGGCAAGGTAGAGCAGCGCCGGCGAACCGAGGCCCCCGGCGCCGATGACCAGGACCTTGGCGTTTTTCAGCCTCCGCTGCCCCAGGGCCCCGATCTCGGGAATAATAAGGTGCCGGGAATAGCGTTCCACCTCGGCCGGAGTAAGTTCACCGGCGGGCTCCACCAGCGGTTCGAGAGAAACAGGGGAGACATTTTCGGTGAATGTTGAAGCCATACTTCAATGTATGCCCCCAGATACCGCGCGGTCATATTACCGCACAGTAAAGTGGAGATAACTGCAAGGGAAAGTAGGACAACTGTGGTCCATGAAGCACGGGCTGACCGGGCGTCCGGCGGCGAACCTGCCGTACCTCCGCGCACGGGACAACGATCGGCCCGGCTTCCCCGGGATGAGCGGCGCGCGCAGCTGCTCACGGCGGCCCAGGAGGTCTTCGTTGCCAACGGCTACCACGGCGCCGCGATGGACGAGATCGCGGAGACTGCCCATGTCAGCAAACCTGTGCTGTATCAGCATTTCCCATCCAAGCGGGAGCTGTATATCGCCTTGCTGGACAGCCATCTCGCTTCCCTGACGGATCTGATGCTTGGCGCGCTGAACTCCACCACAGACAATGACGAACGCGTCCAGGCGGTGATGCGGGCGTACTACCGCTTTATCGCCAGCGACGACCAGGCCCACCGGCTGGTCTTCGAGTCGGATCTGATCAACGATCCCGACGTCAGCTCCAGGCTGGAAACCTTCAACAAGACTTTCGCTGATGCCGTGGCACGCGTCATCGCCGAAGACACCAAGCTGCCGCACCTCGAGGCACAGTTGCTGGGCCGCGGATTGGCCGGAATGGCCCAGGTCAGCGCCCGCTACTGGCTGGAAACGGACGGTAATCTTGACCTCGATGTGGCCAGCGACCTGATTTACCGTTTAGCTTGGCGCGGAATCTCGCGCTTTCCCAAAGAGACCTAGACTACAAATAAGAGACACATAATAAATTTTGATTGGCTGGGAGGCCCCGCATTGGAAATTAAGATCGGCGTACAGAATATTGGCCGCGAAATCGTCCTGGAATCCAACCAGGACGCCGACGCCGTTGCCAAAATTGTCGAAGCGGCCATCACCAAGGGCAGCGAGCTTCGCCTGACGGATGACAAGGGACGCGTCATCATCGTTCCCGGCAATGCCCTGGGCTACGTGGAAATCGGTGCCGAAGAAGCCCGCCGCGTCGGTTTCGGCCAGTTCTAACCGCAGGCATCCATGCTTTCGCTCACCATTGTTGTCCTCGCGACAGCGGCCGCCGGTTTTATCGTCTGGGCAAATGACAAACGCCATACCCGGTACGGCATGGGGCTGCCCGCAGGGGTTGCCGTTGCCGTGGGCGCGTTCAGCTGGATCATTTTCATGGCGGCAGGTTTGGGCTACAAGCCGGGGCTGACCTGGATCCCTTGGGTCCTGCCGATGGTTCTCGGCACGGCGGCGGCCATTGGAGCTGTCATTTACCTTGGCCGGGCACGCACCCGCCACGACACCATGCGGCTGACACAGGCCCTCAGGCTGTAGCCGGCGCTCCGGATCGGCACGGTGCGCCGCTCAGGACGGGCGCCCCGGCTGGGCGCCTGCCTCGGTGCATACGCAGAGCCGGTTTCCCTGCGCATCCGTGACCACCACCCAATCGGGTGCGTGGTCATGGTTCATTAAGGCCCCGGTTGCCGCGGTCTTCTCAAGGACCGGCCCGGATTCGGCCTGGCTCCAGTGCACATCCAGATGGAGCCTGTTGTTGTTGGGCGTCCGGGTCTCCTGGAACCAGATGTTCGGCCCACGGCCGTATGGGTCCACCAAATCCCCGCCCGCGGTCTTTTTATATCCCAGCGCGACCCGCCAGACGTCGGCGATTTCCGCGGGGTCAGCTGTATCGATGGCGACCTCCACCGTCCGGAACAGCCCGGGCTGGGCCTCAGCGCCCACTGCGGCAGCGGCGGCACTGGCTGCCTCCGCAGCGGCAACATCACGCCCGGTGACCTCGCCTCCGGCGTCGTGGGAGGTGTAGCGGATGAACACGCGGTTGTACCGCCAGTCCAGATCAGGGTGATGGTTCTGTTCTTCCGCGGAACGTCCGACGGCGGCAATCAGCTCGAGTGCCGCGGCCGACGTCGGCGCCTTGTAGACAGTGACCAGACCACCGAGCCGGTACCGCCAGTCCGGCAGTGTTGCCAGGACGGCGTCGATATGGTCCCTGGTGAGTATGTCTTCCTTGCCGGCCACAGCGGCCTCCTTGGCTCGCGCTCCAGAGCCCGGCCCGGCGAATGGCAGCAGGCACCTGCCTAGAGGAACTCTGCCCGGCCTTCCATGGCCGATGACGCCAGGGCGTGCTCGCGGCGCGGTATCCTGCCGGCCGCTTTCGCCAGCCTACCGGCGATAACGGCGTGTTTAAAGGCTTCGCCCATCAGGGCCGGGTTCTGGGCGCGCGTGACCGCGGTGGCCAGCAGTACCGCATCGCAGCCCAGTTCCATGGCCAGGGCAGCGTCCGATGCCGTCCCAATGCCGGCGTCCAGCACCACGGGAACCGACGCCCGCGAAACAATCAGTTCGATGTTGTGCGGGTTGAGGATACCCAGGCCCGTCCCGATCGGAGCGCCCAGCGGCATCACAGCAGTGGCACCGAGGTTCTCCAGCCGAAGGGCAAGGACCGGGTCATCGTTGGTATAGGCGAAAACCTTGAAACCCCGGTTCACCAGCTGTTCCGTGGCGTCAAGCAGCTCCACGGCGTCCGGCAGCAGGGTCTGTTCGTCGGCGATGACTTCCAGCTTGATCCAGTCGGTCTCGAGCGCCTCGCGGGCCAGTTCAGCCGTCATGACCGCATCGCGGGAGGTGAAACAGCCTGCCGTGTTGGGCAGGACCCGGATCCCGTGATCCACCAGGAGCTGGAACAGGGATCCCGATTCGGCCGGCGAATAGCGCCTCATGGCCACCGTGGTCAGTTCGGTGCCCGAGGCCAGCAGTGCCGCGCCCAAGCCGTCCAGGCTCGGGGCGCCACCGGTGCCCATGATCAGGCGGGAACCGAGCCCGACGCCGTCGATGATCAGGGGGTCGTTGGGCACTGCCTTTTCTTTTCCACTTGTGGGGATGGTGCCGGTTTCCGTCATGGTGTCAGCCTCCCTGGACTGCAGTAACGAGTTCGACGTCGTCACCCTCGGCGAGCGCTGTGACGAACCACTGGCTGCGGGGTACTACTTCGGAATTGCGGGCCACGGCCACGCCAAGTTTCCGGCCGTCGGTCGCCTGGCCGCCGGCTGAGAGGGGACGGCCGGTGACCTGGCTGACCAGGGCGGTGATGGAGGCGTCGTCGGCCACGGCATGGCGGGAGCCGTTGAGGATGATGTTCATGCTGATTCCTTTTGCTGGTGCGTACGTGAAAACCTGGTGGGACCCATGGCTTCCCAGCGCTGGTCCTCCCGGCCGTCCATCAGGTCCCGGCAGATGGCTGCCGCCGCAGGAGCGAGCAGCACACCGTGGCGGAAGAACCCGGTGGCGATGATCAGCCCATGGATGCCGGTGACCCGCCCCAGGAGGGGTGCGTTGTCCGGGGTGGCGGGGCGCGCCCTGGCGGTACTTTCGAGGAGTTCCAGCTCCGACACTGCCGGCACCAGGACCTGGGCATCACGCAGCAGTTGGTAGACGCCGCCGGCGGAGACGGCCGAAGCCGTTGCGGCAAGGTCCCCCGCCGCCCCCTCCCCCGCTGACAGCGCGTCCTCACGCTGGGTGGCGCCGATCACCACCGTGCCGTCCTGGCGCGGAACCAGATAGACCGGCACCCCGTGGACCAGTCCGCGGACAGTGGAAGTGACCAGCGGGCGGAGGTGCCGGGGAACGGCCAGCCGCAGGATGTCGCCATGAACAGGCCGGAGGGGAAGGTGCAGGCCTTCCGGCAGGCCCTCAAGAGCGGCCGCCTGCAATCCGTTGGCCACAATGGTCTCGCGGGCACGGATGGTTCCTCCGCGGGCCAGCCTCACCCCGGTGACGCGGCCGTCTGCCCAGAGGATCGCCGTGGCCCGGTCCGCCACGGCGAATCCTCCGGCGGCCCCGTCAACAGCGCTTCCTGCGCCTGGCTCATGGGTGGCCAGCAGCTCCCGCAGGGACGCCACCAGCTTCCGGGGATCCACCTGGTGGTCCGCGGCAATTTCCAAAGCGCAGGAGATGGCCGGACTGAGGAGGCTCTCCTTGGCCCTCGCCCCGCGGATGGTGAGGGGTTCAACCAGGAGGCCGTTGGCCTGCTGCACTGTACGCAGGTCCATCAGGGCCCGGCGGTCTGCAGCGTCCGCGCCGACGGCGAGGGTCGGCGTCGTCAGGTAGCCGGGGTCCGGGGCTCCCGCCGCCGCAAGGGCGGCCGCAAAAGCCGGCCACAGGCTGGACGCCTCGAGCATCAGTTCGAGGAGATTTTCCTCCTGGTAGTGGAGTTCACTGACCGGGGCGAGCATACCGGCCGCCGCCCAGCTGGCGCCCTGCCCCGGGGCGTCGTCGATCACGGCCACAGAGCGGCCCGAGCGCCTCGCTTCCCAGGCAATGCAATGGCCGACGACTCCACCGCCGATCACCGCCACGTCAGCATGGATTGTCTGCTCAGCGTGAAGCATCAAGGGGTTCCTTCCCTACGCCGGTACTAGCCGGATCAGGTCAAGCGGTCGGCTCTGATGCCCTCTCAGCCCGGCAGCTTTATGACGGCTGCTACGGGCTCCCGCAGTACCCGCCCAGTTTAGGGGAATTAGGCTGGCTTCCATGAACGTGACTTCCGCACCCTCTTCCAGCACATCCGCCGCCGGCTCCACACCGGATCCCGCCAGCGGCCTCCCCGTCAGTGCCAGGCTCTACCTCTGCACCGATGCACGCCGGGACCGCGGGGACTTTGGCGAGTTCGTCGAAGCGGCGTTTGCCGGCGGCGTGGACATCATCCAGCTCCGCGACAAGGGGATCGAGGCGGCCGAGGAACTGGAACTTTTGGCGGTGCTCCGGGCGGCAGCCGAACGCCACGGGCGGCTGTGGGCGGTCAATGACCGAGCGGACATTGCGCTGCTTTCGGGCGCGCCGGTCTTCCACATCGGGCAGCAGGATCTGCCGGTGGCATCGGCCCGCTCGCTGCTTGGTGCGAACGGGCTGATCGGGCTTTCCACGCACACCACGGAACAGGTGGAGGGCGCGCTCCGGCTCTCGTCCGCCCTGTCCACGCCCGACGGCGGCCTGGACTATTTCTGTGTCGGTCCGGTGTGGGCCACACCCACCAAGCCCGGGCGGGCCGCCGTCGGCCTTGACCTGGTGCGGTACGCCGCCGAGGCGGTACGGGCGGCCGGCGGCGAGCAGGCCACCGTACCGTGGTTCGCAATCGGTGGAATCGATCTGGACAACGTCGAACAGGTGGTGGCCGCCGGGGCCGGCAGGATTGTGGTGGTGCGTGCCATCACGGAGGCTTCCGATCCAGCGGCAGCGGCCGCAGCGCTCCTGGCAGCCCTGGACGGGGGTGCCGTCTGATACCGGCGGCCTGAAAACCCAGCCGCCGGCCGGGCCAAGGCGTGCACGATCCGCGAAAATCGGGTTAGTCTGATTTTTGTGTCACATCATCGTTTGGCTCCCTACGTCCGCGAACACACCAACGCCCTGGAAGCGGCTCTGAGTGCACTTCGGACTGAGCTGGAGCTGCCGGGACCCTACCCGGAGGAGGCGGTCCGGGACGCCGAGGCCGCCGTCGCCTCACACGAACTGCCTGAAGCGGACCTGACACACATCGAGTTCCTCACCGTCGATCCGGCATCGTCCACGGATCTTGACCAGGCGCTGTTCATTGAGCGTGACGACGCCGGATACCGCGTCCTGTACGCCATCGCCGACGTGCCGTCCTTCGTCCGCCCCGGAGGCGGCCTCGACGCAGAGACCCGCCGGCGTGGCCAGACGTTCTACGCTCCCGACGGCCGCATCCCGCTGCACCCGGAGGTCATCAGCGAGGGAGCCGGGAGCCTGCTTGCCGGCCAGCTTTGCTCCGCCTTCGTCTGGGAGTTCGAACTGGATGACGCCGCCCAGGTTTCCTCCGTGGCTGTCCGCCGGGCCAGGATGTCCAGCCGGGCCAAGCTCTCCTACAAGGGTGTCCAGGCCGAGCTGGACGCCGGCTCGGACAACCCGGTGCTGCAGCTTCTGAAGGAAGTGGGGCTGAAGCGCGTCGAGCTGGAGCGCCAGCGCGGCGGGGCAAGCCTGAACATGCCTGAGCAGGAAATCGTCCAACTGCCCGACGGCGGCTACCGCATTGCCGCGGCACCCCAGCTTCCGGTGGAGGACTGGAATGCCCAGATATCCCTGATGACAGGGATGGCCGCCGCCCAGCTCATGCTTGACGGGAAGGTGGGGATACTGCGCACCATGCCCGCCCCGGACGAGAGATCACTGCGTCATTTCCGCATCCAGACCGAAGCCCTGGGCAGACCGTGGGACGGAAAAATCACCTACGGCGAATACCTCCGCAGCCTCGATCCGACCGACCCCCGGCAACTGGCCATCCTGCACTCCGCCGGCATGCTGTTCCGTGGTGCCAGCTACACGGCATTTGACGGAACAGTTCCGGACGATGCCATCCAGTCAGCCATCGGCGCCGCCTACGCCCACACCACGGCACCGCTCCGGCGGCTGATCGACCGTTTTGTCCTGGTGATCTGCGAGGCCCTGAGCAACGGCCGGCCTGTACCGGACTGGGCGCGGGAAGCACTGCCGTCCCTGCCGGAGATCATGGCAGGCTCCGATCAGCTGGCGGCCCGGATGGAGCGGATGGCACTGGACACGGTGGAGGCTGCCCTCCTGGTCAATCACATCGGTCAGGAATTTGATGCGATTGTGATTTCGGGTTCCAAGCCGCAGAAGGACAACGGGAACGGAAAAAACGGCAACGGCAAGAACGGGAACGGGAACGGCCCGTCAGGAGTCATCCAGATTGCCGAACCAGCCGTGACGGCCCGGTGCGCGGGGGACCTGGAATCCGGCACCAAGGTCAGGGTCCGCCTGATCTCCTCGGACATCGCCACCCGTGAGGTCCATTTCGAACTGCTGGCCTAGCCCCAGCACCGGTTTGACGTGGCCAAAGCCGGTATTCGGGGTCCGTACGGCTAGACTGAAGAAGTAGAAATGGATGCCCGGTCGTTGATTTCCTTGATTTTGAATTCAACAAGCCCGCCCCTACGCGATCTTGAGATGTACCCGTTGGTCACCAGTGCCAGCATTTAGATAGCCCGCGATCGGCTTCCACTGGATTTGCTTGCGCGCTTCGAGCGTGCTCCGGAACGGCCTCCCGGCCGGCCCGTTGAGCATGCAGCGCCAATGCCCAAATGAATAAGGAAACTCCCCTGTGAGTGAATTGCATACCCACCAGCTGCTGACTGACGACGCCGGCATCGAGACGATCGAACCTGAAGAGACCATCATCTCGGATGAGAAGCCGCATGAGATCGAGGAGAAATCCTTTGCGGACTACAACGTCCGCGCCGATATTGTTCAGTCCCTGGCCGACGCCGGGATCACGCACCCCTTCCCCATCCAGGCCATGACCCTGCCGGTGGCACTGTCTGGCCACGACATCATCGGCCAGGCCAAGACCGGCACCGGCAAGACCCTCGGCTTCGGCATCCCCGCACTGCAGCGCGTAGTGGGCCCGGACGACGCCGGCTTCGATAAGCTCGCCGTCCCGGGCGCGCCCCAGGCCCTGGTCATCGTGCCCACCCGTGAGCTGGCCGTGCAGGTAGCCAACGATCTCCAGACTGCGTCCCGCAAGCGCAACGCCCGCATCACCACCATCTACGGTGGCCGTGCGTATGAGCCCCAGGTGGAAGCCCTGCAGAAGGGCGTCGAGATCGTGGTGGGAACCCCCGGCCGCCTGATCGACCTCTACAAGCAGAAGCACCTGAGCCTGAAGAACGTCAGGATCGTCATCCTCGACGAAGCCGACGAGATGCTGGACCTCGGCTTCCTGCCCGACGTCGAGACCCTCATCGCCGGTACCCCTGCGGTACGCCAGACACTGCTGTTCTCCGCCACCATGCCCGGCCCCGTCATCGCCATGGCCCGCCGCTACATGACGCAGCCCACCCACATCCGCGCTGCCGATCCCGACGACGAGGGCCTCACCAAGCGCGATATCCGCCAGCTCATCTACCGTGCCCACAGCATGGACAAGATCGAAGTTGTTGCCCGTATCCTGCAGGCCCGCGGCCGCGGCCGCACCATCATCTTCACCAAGACCAAGCGCACCGCAGCCAAGGTGGCAGAGGAACTCGTGGACCGCGGCTTCGCCGCCGCAGCAATCCACGGCGACCTCGGCCAGGGCGCCCGCGAGCAGGCCCTCCGCGCGTTCCGCAACAACAAGGTGGATGTCCTCGTTGCCACCGACGTCGCCGCCCGCGGCATCGACGTCGACGACGTCACGCACGTGATCAATTACCAGTGCGTAGAAGACGAAAAGATCTACCTGCACCGTGTTGGCCGGACCGGCCGCGCGGGCAACAAGGGCACCGCGGTCACGTTCGTTGACTGGGACGACATGCCCCGCTGGGGCCTGATCAACAAGGCCCTGGGCCTAAGCGTCCCCGAGCCCGTGGAGACCTACTCCTCTTCGCCCCACCTCTACGAAGAGCTGGACATTCCGGAGGGAACCAAGGGACGTCTTCCCCGCAACAAGCGCACCCTGGCCGGCGTTGATGCCGAGGTCCTGGAGGACCTGGGCGAAACCGGCAAGAAGAACACCCGCAGCAGCGGTCGGGACAGCAACACGCGGGCCGGCGCCAGCCGCGAAGGTGCCCGCGACGGTGCCCGTGACACCAGCCGCGACCGCGTCCGGAGCTCCCGCGGCACCGGCGATTCAGCCGGCCGATCCGGTGAGCGCCGCCGTCGTCCGTCCGAGTCCACACCGGCAGGGACCGGTCCTGCTGTTGAAGCGGCAGCGACGGCGCCGTCCGACGGCGAGCAGCCCTCGCGGACCCGCCGGAGCCGGACACGCACCCGGCGCCGCAACGGCGAAGTGGTGGCGGGTGCCGACAACGGCTCGCAGCCCGGCAGCACCGAGGCCTAAACCCCTCAATGACTGACACCGTCTGGGCGCCGGACGGCAGCAACCTGGTGGTTCACGCGGACAACGCGGAGTTCCTCCCCTCGCTGCCGGACGGCGCCTTCACACTCATTTATGTGGATCCGCCGTTCAACACCGGCAGGGTCCAGAAGCGCCAGGAAACCCGGATGGTGCTCAACACCGATGGTGACGGCGACCGCGTGGGCTTCAAAGGGCGTTCCTACGACACCATCAAGGGCGCACTGCACCGGTACGACGACGCGTTCAGCGACTACTGGTCCTTCCTGGAACCGAGGCTGGTGGAGGCCTGGCGCCTGCTGGCCGATGACGGCACGCTCTACCTGCACCTGGATTACCGGGAAGTCCATTACGCCAAGGTCATGCTCGATGCAATCTTTGGCCGCGAGTGCTTCCTGAATGAGATCATCTGGGCTTACGACTACGGTGCGCGCGCCAAATTCCGCTGGCCCACCAAGCATGACAACATCCTCGTGTACGTCAAGAACCCGGCGAAGTACCATTTCGACAACGCCGAGGTGGACCGCGAACCGTACATGGCACCCGGCCTGGTCACACCCGCTAAACGCGAACTCGGAAAGCTGCCCACCGATGTCTGGTGGCACACCATCGTCTCCCCTACGGGCAAGGAAAAAACCGGCTACCCCACGCAGAAGCCCGAGGGCCTCATCCGCCGTGTAGTGGCTGCCTCAAGCCGCCCGGGCGACTGGTGCCTGGACTTTTTCGCAGGTTCGGGGACCCTCGGGGCAGTAGCGGCAAAGCTGGACCGGAAGTTTGTCTGCGTGGACCAGAACCAGCCGGCCATCGATGTGATGGCCAAGCGCCTGGGCGGGCGCGCGGAGTTCGTTTCGTTCCGCGCCGGCCAGTCCCCGGCCGGCTAGCCGGAAGTTAGGGGCGCACCACCGGCGTGCCGGTACCGATTTCCTCGATCCGGGCCAGAACCTCGGGCGTTGTCAGGTTTTCGCCCAGCAGGTTCGGTTTGCCGGTGCCGTGGTAGTCCGATGAACCGGTGACCAGGAGTCCGTGGCGTTCCGCGAGTTTGCGGAGGAAGGCCCGGCCCTCAGGGGGATTGTCGCGGTGATCGATCTCCAACCCTGCCAGGCCGGCGTCGATCATTTCCCGGTAGGTGTGCTCCCCCACGACCCGGCCACGCGCTGAAGCCACCGGGTGCGCAAAGACGGGAACACCGCCGGCAGCCCTCACAAGTTCGACGGCGGTGGCGGGATCGGGGGCGTAGTGCTGGACAAAGTAGCGCGAACGCGAGGTCAGGATCGATGAGAACGCCTCAGCCCGGTCCGAGACCACCCCGGCGGCCACGAGGGCGTCCGCGATGTGCGGCCGCCCGAGGGTGGCGCCGGGCGCCACATGGTGGATTACGTCATCCCAGGTCAGCGGGTAGTCCTCGGCCAGAAGAGTCACCATGCGCTCGGCCCGGATAAGGCGCGCGTCCTTGGCCTTGGTGATTTCCTCGAGCAGCCCCGGGTGCGCCGGATCATGGAGGTAGCTCAGAAGGTGGACGCTGATGCCCAGCTCGGTCCGGCAGGAAACTTCCATGCCGGGAACGAGGGCCACCCCGTTTTCCAGCGCCGCCGCGGATGCCTCCGCCCAGCCGTCGGTGGAGTCGTGGTCCGTCAGCGCGACGACGTCCAAGCCCGCCCGGGCAGCCGAAGCCATCACATCGGCGGGGGCTTCCGTGCCGTCGGAAACGTTTGAGTGGGCATGCAGGTCAATCCTCACCAGCCCAGCCTAGTAGCCTGAGCGCGGGTGCGGTGGCCCGGGTCTGGCCGCTGGTGAGACGATGGTCCGGTGAACTCTGCCGAAAATACCCCTGACTCTGCATCCCAGCCCCTCGACGAGCGCGTCAACAACCGCTCGCAGCGGCCCAGTTCCGAGGCCTTCAAGGCCTTCATGGCCAGCAACTGGGCGCCTTCCAGCCAGGAACTGCCCGGGCTCGACGACGTTGCCCCGCACGCCGCTAACCGGCGCAAGGCGATCTCGGGCCTCTTCAAAGGCGAACGCCTGGTCCTTCCCGCCGGCCCGCTCAAGGTCCGCTCCAATGACTGCGATTACCGCTTCCGCCCGCATTCAGGCTTCGCACACCTGACGGGTCTGGGCCTGGACCATGAGCCCGACGCCGTGCTCATCCTGGAACCGGTAGCTGAGGGAACGGGCGACGGCGGCGGTCACCACCGGGCCACGCTGTACTTCCGCCCCCTCGCCGGCAGGGATACAGAGCAGTTCTACGCAGATTCCCGTTCCGGCGAGTTCTGGATCGGCGCGCGGCCCACGCTCGCCGAGTTCGAGGCCCGCCTTGGCCTGGCCACCGCCCACATCGATGAGCTCGAAGGGGCCATCACCAAGAACGTTGGTGCTCCCGAGATCGGCGGCATCTCCATCCGCCTGGTCCGCAAGGTTGATGAGAACATCGATGCCCTGGTGGACACCGCCCGCTACAACACCGCCAAGGATCCCGAGAACCTGGACCTCGCCGTCCTGGATGCACTGGACGAAAAACTCTCCGAAGCCCTGTCCGAACTCCGCCTGTTGAAGGACGAGTGGGAGATTGAGCAGATGGAGACGGCCGTGGCCGCCACGGTGGAGGGGTTTGTCGAAGTGGTCAAGTCCCTGCCGCGCGCGCTGACCCATGTCCGCGGCGAGCGGGTTGTTGAAGGCGCCTTCTTTGCACGTGCCCGCGAAGTAGGCAACGAACTGGGCTACGACACCATCGCCGCCGCCGGCAACAACGCCACCGTGCTGCACTGGACCCGGAACACCGGCCGGATCAACGCTGGTGAACTGCTGTTGCTGGACGCCGGGGTGGAAGCGGACTCGCTGTACACCGCAGACGTCACCCGGACCCTGCCGGTTAACGGCAGGTTCACGGACGTCCAGCGAAAGGTGTACGAGGCCGTCCTGGACGCCGCGGACGCCGGCTTCGCAGCCGCCAGGCCCGGCACAAAGTTCCGGGACATCCATACGGCGGCAACCACGGTACTGGCAGAACGCCTCGCCGAGTGGGGCCTGCTGCCCGTGAGCGTCGAAGAAGCCGTCAGCCCCGAGGGCCAGCAGCACCGGCGCTGGATGCCGCACGGTACCAGCCACCACCTCGGCCTGGATGTGCACGACTGTGCGCAGGCCAAGCGGGAACTGTACCTCGACGGCATCCTGACCGAAGGCATGGTGTTCACCATCGAACCCGGCCTGTACTTCAAGAATGAAGACCTGGGCATTCCCGAGGAGTACCGAGGCATCGGGGTCCGGATCGAGGACGACATCCTCATGACGGCCGACGGCCCGGTCAACCTCAGCGCCGCGCTGCCGCGCAGGGCAGCCGACGTCGAGGCCTGGATGGAAGGGATCTACCGCGAGGTGAACCAGGAGCTTGGCAACTGAAGCCACTCTTTGGCAACACGCCCCTGGAACCCGCAACGACGCGGTTTCCAGGGGATTCCGGCCACCCATGGTGACGCTCCGATAACAATTTCTTGGCAATCGCTTGCCAAGAACATTCCCAGTGCATACGCTGAGCCCGGAGAAAGAAATCGTAGACTGGGCTCAGTTTCGGTTCTCTGCCAATCTATGCCTTCAAAGGAGAAGTTTCATGGGTATGTCAAAACCACGTCGCCTCGGTGCAATTGCCGCCGCGACCATCTCTGCACTGATGCTTGCCGCATGCGGCGGCTCAGGCGGGTCAGCGGGTCAAACCTCCGGAGCTACGCCCGGCAAGGTGGACGGCGCGGGTAAGACGCTCAACGTTTTGATGAACGTCACCTCGCAGTATCCCCAGGAGCAGCAGGCCTGGTTCAAGGAAATGGGCGCCAGGTTCAAGGAGGAAACCGGAGCGGACATCCAGTGGGAAACGTTCGCTACCGCCAATGATGAAATGACCCGGATCCAGACCTCCGTGGTCTCCGGCCAGGGCCCGGACGTGTATGGCCTTGGCACCACCTTCACACCCACTGCGTACTCCACCGGCGCCTTTGTGAAGCTGGGCGACAACGAGTGGAACCAGCTCGGTGGCAAGGACAGGTTCGTCCCGGCCGCGCTGGGAATTTCCGGGCCGGATGAATCCAACCAGATCGGTATCCCCTTCGTGAGCAGGCCCTTCGTGATGGCCTACAACACCGAACTGCTGGCTGCTGCCGGCATTGAAAAGCCCGCAACCACGTGGGACGAATTCACGGAACAGGCCAAGAAGCTCACCAAGGGTGACCAGTACGGTATTGCCGTTGCGTACAAGGACAACTTCGATCCCTGGAAGTACATCTGGGGCATGTCCATCCAGGCCGGCAACCCCATCATTGACGGCAGCAAGGTCCGCATTGATGACTCCATCACCAAGAAGGCCTACGAAACCTACTTCGGCTGGGTGACCAAGGACAAGGTGGTTGACCCCTCCTCGGTGGGTTGGGCCAACCCGCAGGCACTGGCTGCATTCGCGGCCGGCAAAGCCGCCTACTTCCCCATGACGTCCCCGCTGTCCATCCCCGCCCTGGATGCCTCGGCCGTCAAGGGCAAATACAAGTACGCCCTGATGCCCACGGTTCCGCCAGGTGAGAGCTCCAACCCGTCCGGCGGCAAGCCTGCCGCAAGCATCCTCTCGGGTGACAACCTCGTGGTGGCCGACTACTCGAAGCAGAAGGATCTCGCCTTCGCGTTCATCAAAATGATCACGGAAAAAGACGTCCAGCTTAACTACTTCAAGGTCTTCGGCCAGCTTCCGGCCAACCAGGAAGCCGCGAAGGAACTGGAAACGAATGAGATGATCGCGCCGGCACTTGAATCGGGCGCCAAATCAGTCGCCACGCCATTCAGCGGGGCCTGGGGCGATGTCCAGCTGTCACTGACCAACGTGGTTGTTCAGTCCATTCCGGACCTCTCCTCCGGATCCGTTAGCGATGCCAACCTGGCACAGCGTCTGAAAGACGAACAGGCCAAGTCGCAGACAGCGCTGGACCGGGCCAAGAAGTAAGACCGACCGAACACCTCCGGAAGGTTAAGAAACATGGCTAGCAGCGTCACCGAGCCCCGGCCGTCGGACAGCAGTCCGGCGGCCGGGGCGGCCGCCGGACCCGGCACGCCCGAAACACATCCCAAGCGCCGGAAAGGACTGAGCGAGCGTAACCGGCCGCTTTGGCTCCTGATTCCCGGCGGACTCCTGATGACCATTGTCATCCTTGTCCCCTTGGCCATGGGCATCTGGATGTCCCTGATCGACCTCGATCAGTACACCCTGCGCCAATGGGTCAGTGCCGAGTTCATCGGCATCCAGAACTACATTGAAGCTGCGATGAGCAGCGATCTGCTCCGCTCCATCTGGCTTTCAGTTTCCTTCGCGGTGATATCCACTGTGGTGACAATCCCGCTGGGCGTGGCCGCCGCCGTCGTCACCCAGAACGCCTACCGTGGCCGTGCCCTGGTGCGGTCCATCTTCCTCATCCCCTACGTATTGCCCTCGTTCGTGGTGGCCAGTGTGTGGCGGACCATGCTGCAGCCAGATGGCATCGTGAACGTCACGTTGAACAATATGGGCATGGACGGCGGATTGTGGCTCAACGGCCCCAACGCGTACTGGACCCTTGTGTGGGTGGAAATCTGGGCGGCCTGGCCGTTCATCTACCTGCTGGCGCTCTCCGGCCTGCAGGCCGTGGACCACGAGGTCCACGAAGCGTCGGCACTGGATGGTGCCCTCTGGTGGAACAAACTGCGGTACGTGATCTTCCCCTACCTTAAGGGTCCGGTCTCGCTCGCCTTCCTGCTGGCCACGTTGAATCACATCAACAACTTCACGCTCCCCTATGTCCTCTTCGGCGCCCCGGCACCATCGGACGTGAACGTGCTGCCGATCCTGGTCTATGTCACCAGCTTCCAAAGCTTCCGGTTTGGCCTGAGCGCGGCAATGGCAGTGGTTTCGCTGATCCTGATTGCCATTCCGCTTTTCATCTACCTGCGCGCAGTCCGGCTTGATGTGCACGAAGGAGGAAAGAAATGACCCTCGACGCCGCAAACCCGATCGAGCAGCAGAAGAAGCAGCCCATCCGGCGTGACGCAGCCCTGGAAGTCACCCGGCTCATGCCACGGCCTCTGCTGGCCATCCTTACCGTACTGCTGTGCGCCCTGGTTCTTACCCCTATCGCGTATATCTTCCTGGCCTCGCTCAACACGGATGTGGGAGTTGCCAGCGGCGAGTTCTGGCCGAGCAGCTTCTCTTTGGAGAGCTACAGCAAGATCTGGGATTCGGTGGGGCTGGCAAAGGCCATCGGCAACAGCCTGATTGTCTCCGGCGCCACTGCCGTGGTGTCAGCGATCATGGCTATCGGAACCGCTTATGTCCTGGTCCGGTTCTCATTCTGGGGGCGCCTGACGGTGCTGCGCGGATTGCTGGGCCTCCAGTCCATTCCGGGAACCCTCATGCTGCTGCCTGTGTTCGTGCTCTTCTCTTCCGCGGGCACCTACCTGGGTGTGACGGTGATCGGAACGCTCTGGGGTCTGTTTATCGCGTATCTGACCTTTGCCCTGCCGTTCTCAACGTGGGTCATGGTCACCTACCTGCGCGGACTGCCGCGTGAGTTGGAAGAAGCGGCACGCATCGACGGCGCCTCGAATATTGGCATCCTGTTCCGGATCATCATTCCGCTGAGCTGGCCCGGGATCATCGTTTCAGCCATCTTCGCGTTCCTGCTGGGCTGGAATGACGTGCTGTTCGCATCGGTATTCACCCGCCCGGACACCCACACGGCCGCCGTGGCCCTGCAGGTGTTTGCTTCCGCGGTCGAGGGTGGCGCGATCCCGGTCTACTCGCAACTGATGGCCGCCGCCCTGGTCTGCGCCGCTCCCGTGGTGGTCCTGTACTTCATGTTCCAGAAGTACCTCGTTGGCGGCCTGACCGCCGGCAGCGTCAAATAGCGCCTCGTCCAATTAATCTCAGCAGGCACCTTCCGCAAGCCGGGAGCGCCACATACCGCTTAACACGTCAGGCCCGGGTTGGATACTCTCCCCCGGGCCTGATGCGTTACAGCGTTTACGGTGCCGCCGCATTCCAACCGGCGCCGCTCGTTGACTAAGGAGCTGATTCTCCGCGGTCCTGGGCTGATTCCGGCTGGGCCTTGGGCTGGTCCGCAACGGGCTGATCCGAAACCGGCCCGCTTGAGGCAGGCTGGTCCGTCACCCTCACGCCGTACTGGGGGCGGCCGTCGGGAAGATCGGGATAGCGGACCGCAGTGGGCGCTTTGGCGGGCTGGGCGGCAACACCCTCCTGCTGGACAGGCTGCTGCCCGGATTCTCCGGCAGCGGGGCTCCTGGCACCGTGCTGCCCGTAGGGATCGTTCCAACTGGCAGGACGGACAGGTGCCTGGCCCTGCTGGGGACCGGGCTGGCCCTGACTGCCAGGCTGGCCCTGTGTGTCCTGCTGGCCGGGCTGGCCGGGCTGGCCGGGCTGGCCGGGCTGGCCGGGCTGGCCGGGCTGGCCGGGCTGGCCGTAGGGCTGCTTCTGGTAACCCTGTGCACGGTAGGCGCCGGTTGCCGCGTCGGAGCGGGTCATCGGCAACTGCTGCAGGAGCCGGCGCGCCTCATGGGCGGCTTCCGGTGAGACCACGACGTCGTAGTTGGTGGCCACCACCTGGCTCGTGGACGTGAAATCGCGCTTCCCACGCTGCATGGCGTAGGTAACAATGCCGAAGAGCATAAAGAAGGCTGCACCCATCAGCACGGATGCCAGGATGGAAAAATAGCCCGGGGACGGGGCGAAGAAGGACAGCATCACGCCAACAAAAAGGCCGAACCACATGCCGCTGAGCGCACCGGAGAGGGCCACCCGGGGGTAGCTGAGGCGGCCGGTCACCCGCTCCACCATCTTCAGTTCGTTGCCCACAATGGAGACCATGTGGACCGGGAACTGCTGATCAGCAAGGTAGTCCACCGCCTTCTGCGCATCCAGGTAGGAGTTATACGAACCGACGGTGTCACCGGAGGGAACCGTCCGGGCGTCGTCCGGCGCATTGGGGCCGCCGGCCTTGGGAGCACCAAAAATGTTTGACATACGTCCATTCTTGCCCATATGGATGTGTGCCGCCTGTAATTCAGCTAAAAGTGAGCAGACTCGGTAGCCTGTAGAGGTGAGTACAACTCCTACACGCGTCTTCGTGGCGCGCCTCCTGGGTCTGGACGTCTTCGATCCCCTCGGTGACCGGCTGGGCCGGCTGCGTGATGTTGTTGTGCTCTCACGCGGCACCCGCGGCGCCCCGCACGTGGTGGGCATCGTCGTCGAAGTTCCGGGCAAAAAGCGTGTGTTTGTGCCCATGACCCGCATTACTTCGATCGACCAGACGCAGATCATCTGCACCGGACTGGTGAACCTGCGGCGCTTCGAGCAGCGCGGTGCGGAGACCCTGGTGGTCGCCGAAATGTTCGACCGCCGGGTCACCCTCAGGGACGGCAGCGGCGACGCCACGATTGAAGACATCGCCATGGACCAGCACCGCTCCCGCGACTGGTTCGTCAGCAAACTGTTTGTGCGCCGTGGACATTCCCTGTCCCCGCTCAGCCGCCTGCGCCGCAACGAGACCCTGATCATCGACTGGGCCGACGCCCTTCAGGGTGCGCGCACCGAGCCGCAGGCCGCCACCCAGTTCGTGGCCACCCATGAGGACCTCAAACCCGCTGACTTCGCCGAGGCGCTACAGGAAATGAGCGACAAACGCCGCTTCGAAGTTGCCAGCGAGCTCCAGGATGAACGGCTGGCTGATGTCCTCCAGGAGCTTCCCGAAGACGACCAGGTGGAAATCCTCTCAGCCCTTGACGTCCAGCGCGCGGCGGACGTCCTGGAGGAGATGGACCCGGACGACGCCGCGGACCTCCTCGGTGAGCTTCCCTCCGCACAGGCGGAAGAACTGCTGCAGCTGATGGAACCTGAGGGCGCCGAGGACGTGAGGCGGCTGCTCGAATACGACGAGGACACCGCGGGCGGCCTGATGACCCCGGTTCCGGTCATCCTGCCTCCGGAAGCCACCGTGGCCGAAGCACTGGCACACGTCCGGCGCGAGGAGCTCTCCCCTGCCCTGGCATCGTCGATCTTCATCGCCCGGCCACCGCTGGAAACCCCCACCGGCCGCTTCCTTGGCGTGGTCCACATCCAGCAGCTCCTGCGGTTCCCCCCGTTCGAACCCCTGGGCAACCTCGTGGACAAGAACCTTGAACCGTTGTCGGACCAGGCCCACATCAGTGAAGTGGCCCGCACCCTGGCAACCTACAACCTGAATTCCCTGCCTGTGGTCAACGATGCCGGCCGGCTTGTGGGGGCGGTGACTGTTGATGACGTTTTGGATCATCTGTTGCCGGATGACTGGCGTGCCTATGATGGCGAAGCTCCAATAAGAAAGCTGGGAGGCCGCATTGGCTGATAGCGGCGCTCCGAAGAATCCGGGCCGGCGGACACCGGCCAAGAACGCGGACAAAGGTGGGCTGGACACGCCCCTGAGCGGCCGCCAGCGCATCCTGCCCAAGTTCTCGCCTGATCCGGACGCGTTCGGCCACGCCACCGAGGGCTTCGCCCGGTTCATGGGTACCCCGCAGTTCCTGGTGTACATGACGGTGTTCGTTGTGGTCTGGCTGGTGTGGAACACGTGGGCACCGCAGGAGTGGCAGTTCGACTCCCGGCTCCTCGGCTACACCCTGCTGACATTGATGCTCTCGTTGCAGGCCTCCTACGCGGCCCCTCTTCTGCTGCTGGCCCAGAACCGGCAGGACGACCGCGACCGCGTGTCACTTCAACAGGACCGGCAGCGCGCTGAGCGGAACCTTTCGGACACTGAGTACCTCACCAGGGAGCTGGCATCGCTGCGGATCGCCCTGCGCGAAGTGGCCACGAGAGATTATGTACGGGCGGAACTTCGCTCGCTCCTTGAGGATCTGCTGGAGGCTCAGGAGGAGCTGCGGACGCACGATCCTGCCGGCGCAGGCAGCCACGAGTCACCGCGTGAGAAGGTCAAGGAGAGGCTTAAGGAAAAGCGCGACAAACAGCGGAACCCCCGCACGCAGCAGATTCCCAAGGTGAAACCAAGCCACGCCGCCTACCGGGAAGAGAGCCCCGTGGACGCCGCCGTCAAGGACGCAGCCCTCACAGAACCGGCCCGCAGGGATCAGGTCAAGAAGGATCCCGGCGCCCCACAGCAACCCCCTATCCCCGAAAGCTGAGTCCTGCACGAATGAGTCCCACCTTGGAGCAGTCAGTCCACGCTGCCCTGGCAACCGTGATCGACCCCGAGCTGCGCCGCCCCATCACGGAACTTGGGATGGTGGATTCGGTGCAGATTTCCGACGCCGGCCACGTCAGGTTGGCGGTCCTGCTCACCATCGCCGGCTGCCCTTTGAAAGACACCATCACGGCGGACTCCGAAAAGGCGCTGTCCGCAGTTCCCGGAGTGACCGCCGTCGATGTTGAACTGAAAGTGATGAATCAGGCGCAGCGGGATGCCCTGAAGGAACAGCTCCGCGGCGCCGGCGCCCAGCGCGGGATTCCCTTTAACCAGCCGGGCTCGCTCACCAAGGTTTTCGCTGTGGCCAGCGGAAAAGGCGGCGTCGGCAAGTCCTCCGTCACTGTGAACCTGGCCTGCGCCCTCGCAGCCCAGGGCCTGCGCGTGGGCATCGTCGACGCAGACGTCTACGGCTTCTCAGTCCCTGCCCTGATGGGCATCACGCAGGCGCCCACCCGCGTGGATGACATGATCCTGCCCCCGGTCGCGTACGGCGTCAAAGTCATCTCCATCGGCATGTTCGTGACCGGGAACCAGCCCGTTGCCTGGCGCGGGCCCATGCTCCACCGTGCCCTGGAACAGTTCCTGACCGACGTCTACTTCGGTGACCTCGACGCTCTCTTCCTTGACCTTCCGCCCGGCACCGGCGATATTGCAATTTCGGTCGCCCAACTGCTCCCCAAGGCTGAGATCCTGGTGGTCACGACGCCGCAGGCTGCGGCAGCCGACGTCGCCGAGCGCGCAGGAGCGATCGCGACTCAAACGGGGCAGTCGGTGGCCGGCATCATCGAGAACATGTCGTATCTGGAGATGCCCGACGGCGGCAGAATGGCTCTGTTCGGAAGCGGCGGCGGAGCGGTTCTCGCCGAACGGCTCACGGCTACGGTGGGCAACGACGTTCCGCTTCTGGGCGGGATTCCGCTTGACATCCTCTTGCGGGAGGGCGGCGACGCCGGAATGCCCATCGTGCTTGGCCGGCCGGAAACCCCCGCGGCCATCGCGCTCACGGCAATAGCGGGCAAATTGGCGGCGAGGCCTCGTGGCCTGACAGGGATGAAGCTGGGCCTGCAGCCGCGCTGAGCGTCCGGCTTAGGTGGCTTCGGTGTCGAAAGGTGCCGCCTCGCCCGGGGGCAGGACCTGGACAACCCTTTCAGGACGGGCGGAAGCTGCTGCGGCTCCGCCCGCGGCAACAACGGCCGCACCGGAGACAGCCGCAACAGCGGCAGGCGCCCCGGAGCTGACAGGCTTCGTGTCGTCATCAAGGAGGGCTTCCTTGATGATGCGCCGCGGATCGTACTGGCGGGGATCATATTTCTTCCAGTCGACATCATCGATGTCGATCCCCACTTCTTCCTTGATCTGCTCACGCGCACCCGAAGCCATGCGGCGGACTTCCTTCACCAGATTCGCGAGTTTCTGGGTGTATTCGGGCAGCCTTTGGGGGCCGATCACGAGGATGCCGATGAGCAGCAGAAGGAAGAACTCCGGGCCGTTGATACCAAACACTTTAGGAAGATTACCCTCTCCGGAGCCCCACTGACGATTCCTGCCCACTGGCCGTGGAACCTGCCTGGATCAGGGCCCCAGCATTTCTCCGATTTTACGGATGCCCCGCTCCATCCGGGCAGCAGGGGAATCGTCAGCCGGGGCTTGCGTGAGAGCAGGCTCAGCACTGACGACCGCATTGATGCCCTCGACCGCCGCCTCGCTGAGACCCTGGAGCAAGGGAACGGCGTCGTCGGCCTGGTCGGCCGGGAGGTCGGAGGTCACCAGGAACGTACCGGCGGCCGTCTCATAGGTGGCCGTCCACGGAGCACCGCTGGTGACCAGCAGTTCCCCCACCCTCCGGCCAGGCTCCGTGGAGTGCTGTTCCACGACAGTGGCGTAGTGCTGTCCGTCCGACAGGTGCATCTCCACCGCCGGCCGGCCGTTAAGGGTGACCGCTTTGGCCGTCTGGATGTGGAAACCCAGGGATTCCAGCCCCGGACAGACCCAGCCCTCGGAGCGGAGGGCGGACAACTGGGGCTCACTGAGCTCCCTGCCGTCAGCCGGCAACTGCGAAGTGTGCTGGACCAGGTTGCCGTTCATTGCGGTCCCGGCCAGGGGAAGGCTGTCCCCGGCCAGCGCAAAGGCACTGATGGCCAGGATCCCGGCCGCGGCGGCGGTTCCTCCAGCGGTCAGGGCCAGGATCCTGGCAGCAGGGTGCTGGCCCGTGGCGGGCTCCGGGGCGGCTGCGAGCAGTTCAGTTCTGGACAGCAGACGCGCAGTCAGGTCTTCGCTGGCCGGGGGCACAACCGCATCCCTGAGCCGTTCAATGTACTGGCGTTCGCGACTTATCGTTGCGGCACACTCTGTGCAGCTGCGCACGTGCTCGGCGCCGCGGTGATGCCGGCGGCCAAAGGGGTTTTGGGGCGTCATGGTGCCGATCAGAGGATGCTGGCGATGCGTGGAAGCGAGAGCTTCGGCTTCCGGCCCTGCTGCGGACGTGGGTCACGGTGAGCCAGTTTTTCGCGAAGCAGGGTGCGGCCCCGGTGGATGCGGGAACGTACTGTTCCCAGTTTCACGCCAAGGGCGGCTGCAACTTCGTCGTAGGACAGGCCTTCCAGATCACAGAGGACGACGGCGGCACGGAAGTCCGGCGGCAGCTCCTCGAGGGCAGCCTGGACGTCGAGGTCGAGGTTGTTCAGCTCGAAGCTCTGCTCCGGTCCGGGCTCACGGCCGGGAATCCGGGATTCTGCGTCTTCTGCCAGTGCGTCGAACCGGATGCGGCTCTTCCTGCGGGCCTGGTCCAGGAACAGGTTGGTGGTGATGCGGTGCAGCCAGCCATCGAGGGTGCCGGGCTTGAAGTTCTCAAGCGAGCGGAAAACACGGACGAACACTTCCTGGGTGAGGTCTTCGGCGTCGAACTTGTTGCCCGTCAGACGGTAGGCAAGACGGTAGACCTTGGCGGAGTGGTTGGCCACCACTTCTTCCCACGTGGGTCTGACCCAATCGGCGGCGGTATCTTGTGTTGCAGGGACAATTGCCACGCCTGATGCTGACATCGTCCACTCCCCTCGTGCATTTGCTGACGCCCGGATACTTGTCATCACTGATTCGGCGCCGGCCGCCTTGCGGATGACCGGATACTTATCATTTCAAAATTGGCTGGGAATTACCTGACCGGGGTTGTTTTCAGCCAAAGGCGCAACAGGTTGCCCTCCGCGGATGGTACGCGCGGACACAGTAGGCTGTATTCAACACTCCCCTGCCGCCCAGAAAGCGAATCCCCCATGAGCGCCGACAAGTCCACGAGCTGGTCCTATGCAGAAGATCTGCCCGCAGAGGATGAGGTCATGCTTCGGGCGAGGGAACGCTCCTTCGAGCTGGGCGTGACGCCCATCGGCCAGGGCGTCGGCGCGGTTCTCACGGTGCTTGCCGCCGGCTCCAAAGCCCAGACCGCCGTCGAAATCGGAACCGGGGCCGGAGTTTCCGGAGTGTGCATCCTGCGGGGCCTGGGCCCGCAGGCCGTGCTGACCACCATCGACGTCGATGTGGAGCACCTTAAGGCCGCCCGGGAGGCATTTTCCGAAGCCGGGAGTCCGGCCAACCGCACCCGTACCATCTCCGGACGTGCAGGCGATGTGCTGCCGCGCCTGACCGACGCCGCTTATGACCTCGTGTTTGTCGACGCTGACAAGCCCGGGCTGCCCGGCTACGTGGAACAGGGGATCCGGCTCCTGAAGACCGGCGGCCTCCTGATCATCAATGACGCCTTGGACAAAGACCGCGTCGCCAATCCCGCTGCCCGGGACGCCAACACTGTGATTCTCCGCCAGGTGGGCAAGGCCATCCGCGACGACGACCGTCTGGCTTCGGCGATGCTGCCCACCGGCGACGGACTGTTGGTAGCGGTCAAGAAGTAGAAACGTGACAGGGCCCGCAGCTTGCAAGCTGCGGGCCCTGTCACGTCGGAAGATTATTCGGTAACGCCTACGAGGCATTCCTTGAGGTTTGCCGCTTCCGCCGCGTTAAGTTCGACCACCAGGCGTCCGCCGCCTTCGAGCGGAACGCGCATGATCAGGCTGCGGCCCTCTTTGGTGACTTCCATAGGGCCGTCGCCGGTGCGTGGTTTCATAGCCGCCATGAGGAATTTCCCCTCCATTTAGTCCCAGGACATTCCAGCCCGGGCGGGCTGTGTCCGCGTGGTCATATCAAGCCGCTATGGCGGCACGTACTGATGCCGCCATGGCCGAACATTTCTGAATGATTTTGTCCTTGCTTACTAACTATTATCCCGTAATTACCCGTACGTAGCTAATCGATGGACATTTCCGGCCGCGTCGCATTCTCCGAATGGCCGGCCTGTCGGCGCCCGGGATCACGGTGGATAATCACCGCCGCCCGGCAATTGGGCCCATGCCCACAGCCAGACAATCCAAACGATCTGGAGCAGGACAAACATTGTAATAACCGTCCCGCGGTAGGCGCGGGAACGGGACAGGAGTGCGGCGCCGAGAGCCAGCGGAAAAAGGGGCAACAGCATTCGGAAGGTGCTGGTCTGCGGGTGCAGGAAAAGGAGGAGATAGCCCATGTAGCAGGCACACCACAGCCGGAGCTCGACGCCGAGCCTGACCACAGCCGGAGTAAACAGCATGAGTCCGAAAAGGGCGGCAAAGACAAATGGGGCCACTATTCCCAGGACCGGCCCGAAGAGGACGGTTCCGGTATCGAACCACGGCTTGAATAGCACGAGGTCGTGCCCGCGCCACACCGTTTCGGTCTTGGTATACGCCTCGATGTCGCCGGTTGCCAACCAGGCCGCTGCCGGCCAGAGCAAGGCAGAGGCCCCGCACACAGCGGTGAGGCCGGCCAACGATGCCAGCTCACGAAGGCCGGGGGTCAGGCCCGGCTCACTACCGCGGACCCGTTCCACCAGCCGGACAACAAAAAGAAGTCCCAGCATCATCGCAAAGGGAACCCCAACCGGGCGTGAAAGGCACAACAGAATTACCACCGGAATAGCCCAGACGTAACGGTGCCTGATGATCAGGAGTAACGCTGTAGCAAGTAGGAATACGGTCAGCGGCTCCGCGTAAGGCACCTGGAGAATGGCGGATACGGGAAAAGCCGAAAAGAAGGCAACACCCCAGAGTGCCGTACCGTGTGGAGCCTTGTGCCTGAACAGGCTGTACACCATCAGGGCCGCCGCCAGGCCGGAAACCATGGCGATGATGGTCAGCGACGCCGCCGGATTCAGCCCTGTCAGCCCGGACAGCGCACGTGCCAGTGCCGGAAAGAGCGGGTAGAACGCCCAGGCATTTTCCTGCACGTTGCCGGCGTCGTCCGTCGGGAGGACAGACGGATAGCCCTCGGTGACAATCCGCCCGTACCAGCGGGCGTCCCAGATATTGATGAAATTCCAATAGTCAGGCTTCGAAGGAAACCACGGGTTGGGTCCCTGGTGAAGCGCTGCAGCCATGAAAACGCAAGCGCTGACCAGCCGTGAGACGGCGTAGAGCACACCCACCTGCAGCCACCAGGGCCACCGTTGGAGTACGCCGGCGGCACGCGTGGCAGCGGCGCTGACCGAGGCTCTTGGGCCTGTCCGGTCGCCTGTTTCCGTGCTCAAGCGCCGGACTCCTGCGTCGCGGCCCGCTCTGCAGCCACCCGGTCGGTGTCCCCCCGGTCGGTGTCCCCCCGGTCGGTGTCCGCCCGGTCGGTGTCCCCCCGGTCGGCGTCAGCCAGGCGGGCGCGGAGCCTGGCTACTTCCTCGTCCTTGGCAGCGAGCTGGTCGCGCAGTTCGTCCAGGACCTGGTCCACCTGGTCCATGCGGTAGCCACGGAGCCCCAGGGAGAAGCGGATCCGGTCGATGTCCGCAGGGGCGGCTTCGGCAGGCAACAAGACGGGAGGAAGGTTGGCTGGTGGCTGTTCAAACCCGCCGAACAGGAGCCCACGTGCGGGTGCTTCCGGCCTTGCGGCCTTCTGCTCGGCAGCCTCTGTTCCGCGGGAGCCCGATCCAACGGCGGGAGCGCCAGCAACGTCCGTCCCTGCGGCGGGAGCAGCGGCAACGACCGTCCCTGCGGCGGGAGCAGCGGCAACGACCGTCCCTGCGGCGGGAGCAGCGGCAACGTCCGTCCCGGCGTCGGGCGCTGGCCTTCCGGCGTCAGGAGCGGCGCCCCTGCGGAAGCGCCCGAGAAGGCCGCGGCTGCCACCGGTGCCGGCCCATAGAGTGGCGCCGATCAGCACGATGGCTAGGAAGACCAGGAAAAAACTCACAGCACCCATCGTGCCAGATCCGGATGTGCGGGCCACGCGGACTGGTTATTCAGGCCGCTGTTCGCCGTTCAGCGAGGGCGTAATACCTTCGTGCAGCACCCGCTGCACCGCTTCGGCAGGATCATCAACAAGTTGAATCAGGTCCAGATCCTTTTCCGAGACCATGCCCTCAGCCACGAGGGTTCCACGGATCCATTCGATCATGGGACCCCAGAAGTCGACGCCGAGCAACACGATCGGAAACGACGTCACCTTGCGGGTCTGAACCAGGACCATCGCCTCGAAAAGTTCATCCAGGGTGCCCAGTCCACCCGGAAGGACGATGAATCCCTGCGCGTATTTTACGAACATGGTCTTTCGTGCAAAAAAGTAGCGGAAGTTAATGCCGAGGTCCACCCACTGGTTCAGGCCCTGCTCAAAGGGGAGTTCAATGCCCAGGCCAACCGACACGCCGTTGCCCTCCACGGTGCCGCGGTTGGCGGCCTCCATGGAACCGGGGCCGCCGCCGGTAATAACTGCCACGCCGGCGGCAGCGAGATGCCGGCCCACCTCGACGCCCATTTCGTAGTACTGGCTGCCCGGCTTTGTCCTGGCGGAGCCGAAGACACTCACGGCGGGTCCCAGATCCGCCAGTGCCCCGAAGCCCTCAACAAACTCGCTCTGGATCCGCAGGACCCGCCAGGGGTCGGTGTGGACGAACTGACCCGGGCCCTTGGTATCCAGCAGATGCTGGTCAGACATTTCCACGGCAGCTTGCTTGCGTCGAAGTTCGAGGGGACCCTTGCGGCGCGGCTGGGAAGTTTTGGCCGGGTCTGCGTTGATGCTCATCTCCCAAGGCTAGACCCACCGCCGCGCTGGCGGCGGCAGGTATCTCTTGAATCACGATCCGCGCGACTTTGGGGTGATTCACCTCATAAACAGCCATTGTTCGCTAGATTCTTCTTATGACTACTCCTGTGCCTGGCGACGCGCTCGTCTCCCTGAATGGTGTGAATAAGCATTACGGTCAGCTGCACGTTCTGAAGGACATCAATCTGCACGTCCGCAAGGGCGAAGTTGTTGTTGTCATCGGGCCGTCGGGATCCGGTAAGTCCACCCTGTGCCGGGCCATCAACCGCCTGGAAACAATCGAGGGCGGCACCATCAGCATCGACGGCAAGGTGCTGCCCGAAGAAGGCAAAGAACTCGCGCAGCTCCGCGCGGATGTCGGCATGGTGTTCCAGTCCTTCAATCTTTTCGCGCACAAGACCATCCTGGAAAACGTGACGCTGGGGCCCATCAAGGTCAAGGGCGTAGCCAAGGCGCAGGCTGACAAGGAAGCCATGGCGCTGCTGGAGCGGGTTGGTGTGGGACACCAGGCGCCCAAACTCCCCGCGCAGCTGTCCGGCGGGCAGCAGCAGCGTGTTGCCATCGCCCGTGCCCTCGCCATGAAACCCAAGGTCATGCTCTTTGATGAGCCCACCTCGGCACTGGACCCCGAGATGATCAACGAAGTCCTTGATGTCATGATCCAGCTGGCAAAAGAAGGGATGACCATGGTGGTGGTCACCCACGAGATGGGCTTCGCGCGGAAGGCTGCGGACCGCGTGGTGTTCATGGCTGACGGCCAGATCGTCGAAGATGCCACGCCGGAGGAATTCTTTACCAACCCCAAGAGTGACCGCGCCAAGGACTTCCTGTCCAAGCTGCTCACCCACTAACCACCACCCACAAACGAACACACACTCCAGTTCGCATCCAGGCCGTGACCCACGGCCGATCAATGAAAGGAATGTCATGAAGGCATTTATGACCCGGCGGAAGTCGTTCTTCGTGGCGGCTACCGCTGCCTTGGCTTTGTCCCTGAGCGCCTGTGGCGGCGACGCCCCCAGCACCACCAGCGATCCCACGGTTGCCGAGAAGCCGACATTCGCTGCAGGCACCACCATGGAGAAGCTCGCCTCGGCCGGCACCATCAAGATCGGCACCAAGTACGATCAGCCCCTCTTCGGCCAGGTCGGCCTTGACGGCAAGCCCGTGGGCTTCGACGTCGAGATGGGCAAGTTGATCGCCGCCAAGCTGGGTATCGCGGCTGACAAGATCGAGTGGTCCGAGACCGTCTCCGCCAACCGCGAACCCTTCATTGAGCAGGGCAAGGTGGACCTGGTCATCGCGACCTACACCATCAACGACAAGCGCAAGACCGTTGTGGACTTTGCCGGACCGTACTACGAGGCCGGTCAGGCGCTGATGGTCAACAAGGACAACGACACCATCAAGAAGCCTGAAGACGTCGCCGGCAAGAAGGTCTGCTCGGTTACCGGTTCAACGCCTGCTGCCACCATTGTGGACAAGTACAAGGCCGAGCTGGTTCCTGCGGCCACATACTCCGCTTGCCTGGAGCCGCTGCGCAACAAGCAGGTTGAAGCCATCACCACGGACAACGTGATCCTCGCCGGCTTCGTGGACAAGGAGCCTGAAGCCTTCAAGCTGGCTTCGGACGAAACCTTCACCAAGGAGCCTTATGGCATCGGCCTGAAGAAGGGCGACACCGAGTTCCGCAACTGGATCAACGACCAGCTTGAGGCATTCGAAGAAGACGGGTCTTACAAGAAGGCCTGGGAAGCCACCGCGGGCGCTGTCATTAAGACCGCCCCGGCGCTCCCCGAGATCAACCGCTACTAACCGGCACCTGCGTTTGCCGGGACGGAGCCTTCTGCCCCGTCCCGGCAACCGTTTCCCCGTCTTCGCCCCCAACGCCCAGAGCCGAAGGATCCTATGGAAGTCATCATTGAAAACCTCCCCCTGTACTGGGAAGGCCTTCTCCGCACTCTTTTCCTGTCCGTCGTCTCCGGGATCATCGCACTCGTTGTCGGAACACTTTTGGCAGCAGCGCGTGTCTCCCCCGTTGCCGCCCTCCGGGGTTTCAGCACCGTTTACGTGGAAGTCCTCCGGAACACCCCGCTGACCATTGCCTTCTTTTTCGCAGCGATCGTCCTGCCCCGCCTCGGTGTGACATTTGAGCAGTTTGAGGTCGCTGCCATCATCGCCCTCAGCGCGTACACAGCCGCCTTCATTGCCGAGGCTGTCCGTTCCGGCGTCAACAGTGTTCCCATCGGCCAGGCGGAAGCGGCACGAAGCATCGGCATGAAGTTCGGCCAGGTGCTCTCCCTGATCATCCTGCCGCAGGCCCTCCGGACGGTGATCCCGCCGTTGATCAACATCATCATCGCCCTCGTCAAGAACTCTTCAGTGGCCGGCGCATTCTTCGTGCTTGAACTGTTCGGCTACGGCCGCCAGATGGCGAACGCCAACGGCGACCAGGTCATGGCCGTGCTGCTCGGCGTGGCATTCTTCTATCTGCTCCTCACCATCCCGCTCGGCATTCTGGCGAGCACGGTGGAGCGAAAGGTGGCGATTGCCCGATGACTTCAGTCCTTTACGACGTCCCCGGTCCGAAAGCACGCCGGATATCGCTGATCGGTTCCATCATTGGAACCGTCCTGATTCTCGGCCTGCTCGCCTTCATCATCATGACATTGGCCCAGCAGGGCATCTTTGAAGGCCGCCGCTGGGCCATCTTCACCCGTGCCGACGTCTGGCGGCTTCTGGGCAACGGTATCGGCGCCACCCTCAGTGCCGCCGCCATTGCCGCAGTGATCGCGTTTCCGTTGGGCCTGATGCTTTGCCTCCTGCGGATCTCGCTGGTTGCCTGGATCCGGATTCCCACCCGCGTGGTCCTTGAGTTCCTGCGCGGCATGCCAGTTGTCCTCATGATGCTGTTTGTCCTGCTGGTGTTCGGCACCAGCTCCTTCATCGCAGTGATTGCCGGGCTGGTGCTCTACAACGCCGCTATTTTCGCGGAGATCATCCGGGCCGGCATCCAGTCACTGCCCAAGGGCCAGCGGGAGGCTGGCCTGACAATCGGCCTGACCAGCTTCCAGTCCCGGATGCTGATCGAGCTGCCCCAGGCCGTCCGGCGGATGATGCCGTCCCTGGTTGCCCAGCTCGTGGTGCTCCTGAAGGACACGTCGCTTGGCTACATCGTGGCCTACGGCGAGCTCCTGCGGGCAGTGCAGGTCATGGCGGACTTCCTGGGGAACGCCTTCCTGTTCCCCATCTTCTTCGTGGCCGCTGCAATCTACATTGCGATCAACATCGTCGTTTCCCGGATCGCAGTCTGGATCGAGCGCCGTGGTTCAAACAAGGCCGCCGGCGGTGTCGCGAAGGCCCCAACCGCCGTCGTCGCACCTGAACTTCCTGAGGTGAAGGAACCCAAGTAAGCCGACCCCCACACAAACAGAAGGATCCGCAGCCTCCAGGCTGCGGATCCTTCTGTTTCTGCATCAGGCGGTGAGCCAGCTCCGCAGCGCCCGAAGGCATTCCCGGATGGCGTCCGCGTCAACGTGCTCATTGTCCTTATGCGCCAGCAGCGGATCGCCGGGGCCGAAGTTCACCGCAGGGATGCCCAGTTCGCTGAAGCGCGCGACGTCGGTCCAGCCGTATTTCGGTTTGGGCTCAGCTCCGACCGCGGCCACGAAGGAGGCGGCAGCAGGGTGGTTCAGTCCCGGCCGGGCGCCGGCGGCAGCGTCCGTGCGGACCACCTCGAAGCCTTCCAGCAGTTCCCGGACGTGCGCCTCTGCCTGGTCCGGGGACTTGTCCGGCGCGAAGCGGTAGTTGATTTCCACCACGCAGCGGTCCGGAATGACGTTGCCGGCTGTGCCGCCATTGATCTTCACGGCATTAAGGCTTTCCCGGTAGTCCAGGCCATCGACGTTGACGGTCCGTGGCTCGTAGGCCGCCAGGCGGGCAAGGATGGGTGCCGCAGCGTGGATGGCATTACTGCCCATCCACGCCCGGGCGGAATGTGCGGCCTCCCCCACGGTGGTGGCCTCGAAGCGGCTGGTGCCGTTGCAGCCACCCTCCACGGTGCCATGGGTCGGCTCAAGGAGGATGGCGAAGTCCCCGTCCAAAAGGTGCCCGTGGTTACGGACCAGGCGGCCCAGACCGCTTTTCACCGCTTCCACTTCCTCATGGTCGTAAAAGACAAAGGTGACGTCCCGCGTTGGCGCGGCCCCGCCGTCGAACATTGTGGCCGCCAGCGCGAGCTGGACTGCGACGCCGCCCTTCATGTCCGTGGCTCCGCGCCCGTACAGGACGCCCTCCCCCGCAGTGCCGGACTCCCACGTTGAAGGCACCGTGCCGCGGGCACCTTCGGTGATGGGCAGCGGAACCGTGTCCAGATGGCCGGCGAGGATGACCCGTTCCGGCAGCCCGAGTTCGGTGCGCGCGATGATGGAGTCGCCGTCGCGGACGATCTGCAGCCCCGGGATGCTCCGGAGCGCCGCGTCGATCGCATCAGCCAGCTCCTTCTCGTTCCCGGACACACTGTTGATGTCCATCACGGCCGCGGTGAGAAGTGCCACGTCCTGGCGGAGGTCCAATGGCGCGGTAAGGGACTTGGGGGCGGTTTCAGCAGTCACGTTGCCAGTCTAGTTCGAACCGGATGCCCGGCTCTCGCTAGACTGGGGCCATGACTGAGACCGCTACTTCTGCCGTGCCCGAAAACCAGAACACCACCACTGAGGACCGTTCCGCCTACGGCTTTGGCCTGGCAACCATCGCCGCCGACGCCACCATTCTTGACGTCTGGTTTCCCGCGCCGGCCCTGGGGATAGCGGCCGAAAGGCTTCGTGCTGTGGAAAACGCGGACGAATCCCTGCTCGAGCTTGCCGAAAATGGCGCGGACCCGGATCGCGGAACCGAACAGAAAGTGGTCTTCGCCCAGATCCACCTTGATTCACCGCCGGCCGACACCGCCGATGCCTACCTCCGGCTGCACCTCCTCTCGCACCGCCTGGTCAAGCCCAACACCATCAACCTGGACGGCGTCTTCGGCAGGCTCCCCAACGTGGTCTGGACCAACTTCGGGCCCGCCGCGGTGGAGGGATTCGAGCTGACCCGTGCCAAGCTGCGCCGTCGCGGTGCAGTCACCGTCTACGGCATCGACAAGTTCCCGCGCATGGTGGATTACGTAGTGCCCTCCGGCGTCCGGATTGCCGACGCTGACCGTGTCCGGCTGGGCGCCCATCTTGCCGAAGGCACCACCGTCATGCACGAAGGCTTTGTGAACTTCAATGCCGGCACCCTGGGCACGTCCATGGTGGAGGGCCGCATCTCGGCCGGTGTGGTAACCGGCGACGGCAGCGACGTGGGCGGCGGCGCATCGATCATGGGCACCCTTTCCGGCGGTGGCAAGGAAAAAATCTCCATCGGCGAACGCGTCCTGCTGGGTGCCAACTCCGGCGTGGGCATCAGCATCGGCGACGACTCCGTGGTGGAGGCGGGGCTCTACGTCACCGCGGGAACCCGTGTCCGCGTTCCCGGCCCCAAGGACGAGGTCGGCGAAGACACCACCAAAATCGTGAAGGCTGCAGAGCTGTCCGGGGTCCCCAACCTCCTCTTCCGTCGCAACTCCACCACCGGCGCCGTGGAAGCGCTGCCGCGCCGGGGCCAGACCGTGGAACTCAACGACGCCCTCCACGCTAACTGACCCGTCCGTGGCACGTGGACGTGGTGCACGGCGCTTTGCCGTACTCCTGCTGACGCTGGCACTGGTAGCCGGCGGTATCTACACTGCTGTGTCTTTCCTGCAGCGCTCCGAAACCCTCGTCACGGAGCGCTGCACGGCCGACGTCGGAACGCAGGTCGCGGAGCTTGCCACGGACCAGGCGGGCAATGCGGCCCTGATCACAGCTGTTGCCGTGCAGCGCGGGCTCCCGCCGCGGGCTGCCAGCATCGCCCTGGCAACGGCCATGCAGGAATCCAAGCTGCGCAATATCGGCCACGGCGACCAGGCCGGGCCCGATTCGCGTGGGCTGTTCCAGCAGCGGCCCTCCCAAGGTTGGGGAACCGAGGCGCAGGTCATGGATCCCGTCTATGCCGCCAACGCCTTCTACGATGCCCTGATTAAGATTCCCGGCTACGAGTCGCTGGAGATTACCGACGCCGCCCAACGCGTCCAGCGCTCGGCGTATCCCCAGGCGTATGCCCAGCACGAGGATATGGGCCGCTCCTTTGCTTCAGGCCTGAGCGGACAAACCCCGGAGTCGGTGCAATGCACTCTTCGGGCAGCGCAGGAGGCGGGCCTTCCTTCGGCCGTTGAATCCGGGCTCGCCCTGGCATACGGGCCGCTGGGCACGTTCACCGAAGGTGAGTCACTGGTGGTTGAAGCCAGCGGCAGCCAGGCCTGGTCCGTTGCCCACTGGGCCGTTGCCAACGCCAAGGACCTTTCCATCACCCGTGTTGATGTCGCCGGTAAGAGCTGGCAACGCCAGGCTGAAGACGGCTGGCAGGATGGCGGGGTTGCCGTTGGCCAGGTCCGGATCACTGTGGCACCGGCAGGCACCGGCACCTGACCCGCCGGCACGAGGGCAAAGGCCGGGCAGATCCTGCCTCAGGCCAGGATTTCCACCACCGGCTGGACGTAGCTGCGGAAGAGTTCCGGCTGCGACATCAGCTCATGGCTCATGAGGATCTTGTCCGGCTCCATATACCAGGCCCGCTGCTCATCCAACGGCAGTTCAATTATTGTCAGGTTGAAGTCGCGGGCCTTGCGGCCAACTTCCATGAGCCGGTCACCCACCATGTCGTTCAACAACTGATCTGATCCGCTGGCCACTCGCTCCGCTTCGAGCTGGGCGTATTCACTGCGGCGTTCGCGGGCCCAGGTCAGGGCCGTGCCGAAGTGCGCCTGCAGCACGCGCTGGAGCGCCGGGGAGTTACCGAACGCCTCAAATTCGGGTGGGGTCAGCTCCGGCGATGTCTGGGGATGGGCCTTGAGCAACTGCTCCCACCAGGCTTCCCATTCGGTCTTGAGGGCGCTCAGTCCGCCTACCTCTGCGGTGAGATGCGTGTGGTCTGCAGGCCGGATTTTGGGGGAGGCGTGAGATAACGCCGGGTGGCCGGCGCCGTCGAGCCCTGCCGCATCCCGGACAAACAACGCAATCATCAGCGGCCCGGACGTGTCCGTGGTGATCTGCCAGCCGGAACCGCCAGTTTGATTCATCCCTATTCCTCCCGACGCCTGCCTGATCCGGTGTGGTCACCCGGCTCCGCTTCCCCGTCTCCCAGTCTATTCCCGATGCCGCCGGACGTGTGGCAGGAAAGTACAGGTCAGGCGGCGGGAACGGCCAGGCCGGCCAAGTGCCGGTCAAGGACGTCGCGGCACATCACTGCCGTCATCCATTCGGGCTGGAGGAGGGCGTGCATGCACAGCCCGTCGATCGTTGCAAGCAGCCGCTCGGCCTCAACCACCAGCGATTGCTGCCCGTCTTCGTCGTCCGCCACCATGGCAGTGATCACCTGCCCGACGACGGCCGCTACTTCCCGGTGGCTCCGGTCGGCAACAGGGGTCAGGAAGGGGCGGATCCTGGCCGCGTTCCGGAATGCCATCCAGACGCAGACGTCCACCGCCCGCTCCTCATCAAGGGGCAGGAATTCACCCAGCAGTGTTAATACGGCCTCACGCTGCTGAACACTGCCGGGTGCGCCCTCCGTGACTGCCGGCAGTGCGGCCTGCAGCCGGGCCGATATCCGGTCCACCACCGAGGCAAAGCTGTGATGGAGCAGTTCCTCGCTCCCGGCAAAGTAGTGCCGGACGGAGCCAACCGCCAGGCCGGCCTCATCTGCAACCTCACGCAGCGACGCACGTTCGAGCCCGTCTACGGCAATGATCCGGAAAACAGCGTCAACAATGTCCGCACGCCGGGCTTCGGCATCAACAATTTTAGGCACTACTACTATTTAGCACACCTGTGCGGTAATCCACTTATCCCCGGATGTGGGATAGCGTTGGGGGCATGAAAATTCTGGTCACAGGTGGCACCGGGTACATCGGCTCCCACACTGTTTTGTCCCTGCAGGAAGCCGGTCATGACGTTGTGGTGATCGACAATCTGGTGAACTCCAGCGAGGAATCCCTGCGCCGGGTTGCCGAGCTTAGTGGCAAGACCGCTGAATTCCACAACGTGGATCTGGTGGATGAAGCCGCAGTGGAAAGTGTATTCGCGGGGCAGTCGATCGACGCCGTCATCCACTTCGCCGGGCTTAAGGCCGTAGGCGAGTCTGTCCGGGAACCGCTGAAGTACTACTACAACAACCTGGTGGGCACACTGAACCTGATCCGGGTCATGGACCGCCATGACGTCCGCTCCATCGTCTTCAGCTCCTCCGCCACCGTGTACGGCGAGCACAACCCCGTCCCCTACGTGGAAAAGATGGAGATCGGCGCCAACAACCCCTACGGCCGCACCAAGGAACAGATCGAGGACATCCTCTCGGACCTCGGCGACGCAGATCCCCGCTGGCACATCGCGCTGCTGCGCTACTTCAACCCGGTGGGTGCCCACCCGTCCGGCCGCATCGGCGAGGATCCCCAGGGCATTCCCAACAATCTGGTTCCCTTCATCGCCCAGGTAGCGGTGGGGCGCCGCGAGAAGCTGATGGTCTTCGGCGGCGATTACGATACGCCCGACGGCACGTGCCTCCGCGACTACATTCACGTCGTCGACCTCGCCGGCGGCCACGTGGCCGCGCTCAACCACGTAGCGGAGCGTACAGGCGTGTTCCGCTGGAACCTGGGCTCCGGCAAGGGATCCTCCGTACTGGAGGTCCTGCGCTCCTTCGAGAAGGCCGTGGGCCGGCCGATCCCCTACGAGATCACCGAACGGCGTGCAGGCGATCTTCCCGCCTTCTGGGCTGACGCGACCTCCGCCCTGGCCGACCTGAGCTGGTCCACCACCAAGACGGTCGATCAAATGTGCGAGGACCACTGGCGCTGGCAGAAGAACAACCCCCAGGGCTACTCGGCCTAAACTGCAACGTGGGCCCACGCCTGCAGGGTTCCCTGGCCGAGCTTGCGAGGATAGGGTGCGGGCGGGGAGGGTCACTTAACGTCCTCCCGGGACGCTTTATTGGGCGTGGAGTGACCCCGCGCTGCTTTAGTGGTGCTTAACGACGGCGGCCGGTCACCTTCGAGGAGAAGGTGACCGGCCGCCGTCGTTATTCAGTTGGGGTGTATCAGCGCACCGGGTAATCGCGCTCGGGTTCGCCGATGTACAGCTGGCGCGGGCGGCCGATCTTGGTATTGGGGTCGCTGATCATTTCACGCCACTGGGCGATCCAGCCCGGCAGGCGGCCGATCGCGAACAGCACGGTGAACATCTTCTCCGGGAAACCCATGGCCTTGTAGATCAGGCCGGTGTAGAAGTCCACGTTCGGGTAGAGCTTGCGCTGGATGAAGTAGTCATCGTTCAGCGCCTTCTCTTCCAGGCGCAGGGCGATCTCGAGCAGTTCGTCGTTGCCGCCGAGCTTCGTGAGGATCTCGTGGGCCGTGGCCTTGACGATCTTGGCGCGGGGATCGTAGTTCTTGTACACACGGTGTCCGAAGCCCATGAGGCGGACGCCGTCTTCCTTGTTTTTGACCTTCTCCATGTAGTCCTCAGGCTTGGTGCCGTCGGCCTGGATCTGGCGGAGCATCTTGAGGACCGCTTCGTTGGCGCCGCCATGGGCGGGGCCGAACAGGGCGTTGATTCCTGCAGAGACGGAAGCGAACAGGTTGGCGTTGGAGGAGCCCACCAGGCGCACCGTGGAGGTGGAACAGTTCTGCTCGTGGTCCGCGTGCAGGATCAGCAGGAGGTCCAGCGCCTTGGCGATCACCGGGTCCACCTCATACTGCTCGGCAGGAAGGCCGAAGCTCAGGCGCATGAAGTTTTCCACGAGGTTGTGGGAGTTGTCCGGGTACAGCATGGGCTGACCGATGGACTTCTTGTGCGCGTACGCCGCGATGACCGGCATTTTGGCCATCAGTCGGATGGTGGAGACCTCCACCTGCTCGGCGTTGAAGGGGTCCAGCGAATCCTGGTAGAACGTGGACAGCGCCGAGACTGCCGATGACAGGACCGGCATCGGGTGTGCGTCGCGCGGGAAGCCGCTGAAGAAGCCCTTGAGCTCTTCGTGCAACAGGGTGTGGCGGCGGATCTTCTGGTCGAACTCTTCCAGCTCGGTGGGGCTGGGCAGGTTGCCGTAGATCAAGAGGTAGGAGACCTCGAGGAAGCTGGAGTGCTGTGCCAGCTGCTCGATGGGGTATCCACGGTAGCGCAGGATTCCGGCATCGCCGTCGATGTAGGTGATAGCGGAAGTGGTTGCTGCGGTGTTCATGAAGCCGGGGTCAAAAGTGACTGCGCCCGTCTGCTTGAGCAGCTTGGAAACGTCGTAGCCTTCGTTTCCTTCAACAACCTGGATGCGCGGGAGCTTGAGCTCGCCACCTGCATGGTGCAGGGTTGCGCTGTTGGTCTCAGTCATGGAGTCCCCTTCATGAGGCGTCTGGGCCTCTGTCGAAAGCTTGATCCAACATCCGGTGAGCCGCGCGCCGTCCCTGTTCGTTCAGGAATACAACACCCGGGCTGCCATCTTGTAGAAAGCCACCATTGATAGTCACTTAAAAAGTACCGCCCCCATGGCGTGTGCCACTAATCGGCGACGGTGGAAACCCCCTCAAAAGGCTGCGATTGTGGTGCGAGTCACACCATTGTTACGGTGCTGAAGCCAGCCTGGAGACTGCTGCGTCGATCCGCTCGTCGGTGCCGGTCAGCGCAACGCGCACAAATCCGTTGCCTGCCTCGCCGTAGAAGACTCCCGGCCCCACCACAATGCCGCGCGCAGCAAGGCGGTCCACGGTTTCCCATGTGTTCTCCCCAGCCGTGGACCAAAGGTAGAGCCCGGCGTCGGAATCCTTGATCTCCAGCCCGAACTCCTGCAGTGCGGGCACAAGGCGTTCCCGGCGTCCGCGGTAAAGATCCTTCTGTGCATTGACATGGGCGTCGTCACCGAGCGCCACACGCATGGCCTCCTGCACAGGGTACGGAACGATCATGCCTGCGTGCTTGCGGCTGTTGACCAGATTGGCCATGATCACCGGATCGCCTGCCACGAAGGCGGCGCGGTAGCCGGCAACGTTGGACTGCTTGCTCAGCGAGTAGACGGCCAACAATCCGTCATGGGAGCCGCCGGCCACGCGGGGGTCCAGAACGCTGGGCACCTGTTGGCCGCCGCGCTGGACGTCCCAGGTGCCCCAGCCGAGCTCGGCGTAGCACTCGTCCGACGCCACGACGGCACCGATTTCCCGCGCCTGCGCCACCAGGGCCTTCAGTGACTCAATATCCCGGACACTGCCGGTGGGGTTTCCCGGAGAATTGACCCAGATCAGCCGGACGCGGGAGCGGGTGGCTTCATCCAGCTCGTCGAGGTTGTCCGTTGCCACCGACGTGACACCGGCAAATGTGGCGCCGATGTCGTAGGTGGGGTAGGCAACTTTGGGACGGACGACGACGTCGCCCGGCTTGAGTCCCAACAGCAGCGGCAGCCACGCCACCAGTTCCTTGGAACCGACGGTGGGCATGATGTTCTTCGGGTCCAGCCCGGGAACGCCCCGGCGCCGCTCGAACCACGCAGCGATGGCTTCCCGCAGCGGAACGGTGCCATGGACCGTGGGGTACCCGGGGGCATTCGCTGCGGCCCTCAGGGCCTCCTGGATCAAGGCCGGAGTCGGGTCCACCGGAGTCCCGATGGAGAGATTCACGGCCCCGCCAGGGTGCTCCGAGGCCTTGGCGAGGTATGGTGCCATGGCCTCCCAGGGGTAGTCGGGCAGGCTCAGGCCAAAGCTGTTCACGGCTGCGGTCAACGGTGGGCCCGGGTCAGTCTTGGTTCTGCGGCGGCAGGGCGGCGATCATCGGGTGGTCCTTGCCCGTGTTGCCGATCTTGGCAGCGCCACCGGGCGAGCCCAGGTCATCGAAGAACTCTACGTTGGCCTTGTAGTAGTCGGCCCACTCTTCCGGGGTGTCATCCTCGTAGTAGATGGCCTCCACCGGGCAAACCGGCTCGCAGGCGCCACAGTCGACGCACTCATCCGGATGGATGTACAGGGAACGCTCACCCTCATAGATGCAGTCAACGGGGCACTCCTCAATACATGCCTTGTCCTTGACATCTACACACGGCTGCGCGATTACGTACGTCACGTCCCTGGCCTCTCCACGATTTTCCGGCATCCGCCGGCACTGAATCCGGCACGTTGGCCGGACTGTTGACTTCTGAGCCTATTATCTCCCAGCCCGTTCCCGCGAACCTAGCCGCCCACTTAGTATGAAGTGGTGAGTCTCCCCCCGCCGTCCCCCGTCGAATTCCTGGCGTCCGCTTCCCCCGAAACCCGGGTGGTGGTCCGGTACCGGGTCGAAGGCGGCCTGACCGACGCGCTGGGACTGCTGGTAGGCACCGCCGACGGCGAATGCACCGTCCGCACCCGGCAGGCCGACGTCGTAATCCCCTTGGAACGTGTGGTTGCAGCCAAGGAAGTGCCGCCCGCTCCCCCGCGGCGCCGACCCCGCAACTGAGGTCCAAACGCGGCTGCCCACTTCAGGCAAAAAAGAAACTGCCGGTACGACGGCGGGAATCCCGCCTGCCGTACCGGCAGTTTTTTCTTGAGGCGTGCGTTAGTGCTTAGACCTTGGCGCGTGCACGGTTGGACTTGGCGCGCTCGTTGGTGTCGAGGATGAGCTTGCGGATGCGGATGGACTCCGGCGTAACCTCAACACATTCGTCCTCGCGGGCGAATTCGAGTGACTCTTCGAGGGTGAGATCGCGCGGCGGCGTCAGGTTCTCGAAGGTGTCCGAGGAAGCTGCACGCATGTTGGTGAGCTTCTTTTCCTTGGTGATGTTCACGTCCATGTCATCGGCGCGGGAGTTCTCGCCGACGATCATGCCTTCATAAACCTCGGAGGTGGGCTTCACGAAGAAGGAACCGCGCTCCTGCAGGTTGATCATGGCGAACGGGGTCACAACACCGGCGCGGTCGGCGATCATGGAACCGTTGGTGCGGTACTCGATCGGGCCGGCCCAGGGCTCGTAGCCCTCGGAGATGGACGCAGCGATGCCGGCGCCACGGGTGTCCGTGAGGAACTTGGTGCGGAAACCGATCAGGCCACGGGCCGGAACGATGAACTCCATGCGGCACCAGCCGGTGCCGTGGTTGGCCATGTTGGTCATGCGGCCCTTGCGGGCGGCCATCAGCTGAGTGACGGCGCCGAGGTATTCCTCGGGCACGTCGATGGTCATGTGTTCCATCGGCTCGTGGATCTTGCCATCGATGGTCTTGGTGACAACCTGCGGCTTGCCCACGGTCAGTTCGAAGCCTTCACGGCGCATCTGCTCAACCAGGATGGCCAGCGCGAGCTCGCCACGGCCCTGGACTTCCCAGGCGTCAGGACGCTCGGTGGGGAGCACCTTGATGGAGACGTTACCGATCAGTTCCTTGTCCAGGCGGTCCTTTACCTGGCGGGCCGTGACCTTGGCGCCCTTGACCTTGCCGGCCAGCGGGGAGGTGTTGATACCGATCGTCATGGAGATGGCGGGATCGTCCACGGTGATCAGCGGCAGCGGCTGCGGGTTATCGACATCGGTGAGGGTCTCACCGATGGTGATTTCCTCGATGCCGGCGACGGCGACGATTTCACCCGGGCCTGCGGACTCTGCCGGGACGCGGTCCAGTGCCTTGGTGGCGAGGAGTTCGGTGATCTTGACGTTCTTGAGCTCTCCGTTGGCGCGCGCCCAGGCGACGGTCTGGCCCTTGCGCAGGGTGCCGTTGTAGATGCGCAGCAGTGCGAGACGGCCCAGGAACGGCGAGGCGTCAAGGTTGGTCACGTGAGCCTGCAGGACACCATTCGGGTTGTAGGTAGGCGCCGGGATGTGCTCGATGATGGTCTGGAACAGCGGCTCCAGGTCTTCGTTGTCCGGAGCGCTGCCGTCGGCGGGCTGCTCGAGGGATGCGCGGCCAACCTTGGCGGCTGCGTAGACAACCGGAACTTCGAGGATCTTGTCCAGGTCCAGGTCCGGTACTTCATCGGCGAGGTCCGAGGCGAGGCCCAGGAGCAGGTCCATGGACTCGTGGACAACCTCTTCGATGCGGGCGTCGGGGCGGTCGGTCTTGTTGACCAGCAGGATAACCGGCAGGTGCGCGGCCAGGGCCTTGCGCAGCACGAAGCGGGTCTGCGGCAGCGGACCTTCGGAAGCGTCAACGAGGAGTACAACGCCGTCGACCATGGACAGGCCGCGCTCCACCTCGCCACCGAAATCGGCGTGGCCGGGGGTGTCGATCACGTTGATGGTGATGGTCTCGCCCTTGGAGGACGGTCCGTTGTAGGCCACGGTGGTGTTCTTGGCCAGGATGGTGATGCCTTTTTCGCGCTCCAGGTCACCGGAGTCCATCACGCGGTCTTCGAGGTGGTTGTGCTCGGCAAAAGAGTTGGTCTGCTTGAGCATGGCGTCGACCAAAGTGGTCTTGCCGTGGTCAACGTGGGCCACGATCGCGACGTTGCGCAGGTCACTGCGCGATGCAGTGGCTACCGCGGTGTTGGTGGTGGTTTCAGACATGCGTGAGTGCTCGATTCAGTGGTGAAGTCAGCTGTTGTATCGCCGCATTTCCAACCGGAACGCACGACGGATTGGCCCATTAACACAGGGCGCCTTCCATCATTCTAGACGCTGAGGCATTTATTGGCCTAAAAATCGCAGCCGGACGGCACCCCGCCGGGGTTAGAATCCCGCCCATCGCGCCGGCGGGGGTGACGAAGCTCACCCGAATCCGTGGCTGGCCGTGGGAAAAGAAGGAGCCGGTGCCCTGAGGGCACCGGCTCCAACCGAAGGATCAACCGAAAGCTCAGGCCACCTCGGGCGGGAGCATCAGCTTCGCCCCCGGGATGGCATTCAGCAGAGCCTTGGTGTAGTCCTGCTGCGGCGATTCAAAGACGTCGTCCGTGGAGCCGGTCTCAACCAGCTTCCCCTTCTCCATCACGCACACGTGGTCAGCGATCTGGCGCACCACCGCGAGGTCGTGCGTGATGAACAGGTAGGTCAGGCCGAGGTTGGCCTGCAGGTCCGCGAGCAGGTTCAGCACCTGGGCCTGGACCAGCACGTCAAGGGCCGACACGGCTTCGTCGCAGATGATCACTTCCGGGTCCAGGGCAAGCGCACGCGCGATGGCAACGCGCTGGCGCTGGCCACCGGACAGCTCGTTCGGGAACCGCTGCATGCTCGACTGCGGCAGGGACACCTGGTCCAGCAGTTCGCGGACCTTCTTCACCCTGCTCGCTTTGTTGCCGATCTTGTGGACCCGCAAGGGCTCTTCGATGGTCCTGAAGATGTTGTACATGGGGTCCAGCGACCCGTAGGGGTCCTGGAAGATCGGCTGCACCCGGCGCCGGAACTTGAAGAGTTCCGCCGGCTTCAGTGCAGCCGTATCCACGCCGTCGAACAGGATCTTTCCCTCCGTCGGCTTTTCCAGCTGGAGGACCATCTTGGCCACGGTGGACTTTCCGGAGCCGGACTCCCCCACGATGGCCGTAGTGGTTCCCCTGGTGACGTCAAAGCTGACGCCGTCCACTGCTGCAAAGTCGGTTGCCTTGCCCAGCCCCTGTCGGAGCTTGTAGACCTTCCGCAGGTCCTGGATCTTCAGGACGTGATCTGCGGCCGGTTCTTCGGTGGGCGCAAGGAGGTCGGCCGCTTCCACGCCGAGTTCCTTGGCAACCTGGATCCGTCGGCTCGCCAGGGAAGGAGCGGACTCAACCAGCCGCTTGGTGTACGGGTGCCGCGGATTCTGGAGCAACTCCAGGGACGGACCGGACTCCACGACCTGTCCTTGGTACATGACCACGACTTTGTCAGCACGCTCCGCTGCCAGGCCCAGGTCATGGGTGATGAGCAGGACAGCCGTGCCCAGGTCAGTGGTCATGGTGTCAAGGTGATCCAGGATCTGCCGCTGGACAGTCACGTCCAGTGCCGACGTCGGCTCGTCTGCAATCAGAAGCCGTGGCTGGCACGAGAGCCCGATCGCAATGAGCGCGCGCTGGCGCATACCGCCGGAGAACTCATGGGGGTACTGGTTTGCGCGCCGGTGGGCATCCGGGAGTCCGGCCTGCTCAAGGACCTTGGCGATGTCGTCCGGGCCACTGGGCCGGCCGTTCGCGCGAAGGGTTTCCTTGACCTGGTAGCCAATCTTCCAGACCGGGTTCAGGTTGGACATCGGGTCCTGCGGCACCATGCCGATGGTGTTGCCGCGGAGTTCGATCATCCGCTTTTCGCTGGCGTGGGCAATATCCTCGCCATCAAGAAGGATCTGCCCGCCGGACACCGCACCGTTGTTCGGCAGGAGCCCGATCGCGGCCAAAGCCGTAGTGGACTTGCCCGAGCCGGACTCCCCCACAATCGCCACAGTCTCACCAGGCATGATGGTCAGGTGGGCATTTCGCACTGCCTGGACTTCGCCGGTGCTGGTCTTGAAGGTGATGGCGAGGTCACGGATTTCCAGGAGGGGTTTGACTCCTGAATTGCCTGCTTCCTCGACATGAACATCGGGAATCGTCATGTTGTTTTCTCTCATCGCTGCCTGCTCTTCGGGTCGAGGGCGTCACGTACGGCGTCGCCCAACATGATGAAGCTCAGGACCGTAATGGACAAAGCTGCAGCAGGGTAAAGCATGATCTCCGGCTTTGTCCGGATGGACGACTGCGCGCCGGCAATATCGTTGCCCCAGGACATGATGCTTTGCGGCAACCCAATGCCCAGGAATGACAGGGTGGCCTCGAGGACGATGAAGATGCCCAGGTTCAGGGTGGCCATAACAATGATCGGCGCCAGTGCATTCGGCAGGACGTGGCGCAGAAGCGCACCGACCCTCGATACACCCAGAGCTCGGGCGGCAGTCACAAAATCGGCGTTTCGGACCTCGATGACTGCGCCACGGGCAATACGCGCCATTTGGGGCCACGTCAGCAGCGCAATGATCACCACCACCGTCCACACGCTTTTGTTGTCACGGAAAAACGGCAACTGGGTGATAACCAGGGCGCCAAGGACCAACGGCAAAGCAAAGAAAATATCACCGAGACGTGCAAGGACCGAGTCAACCCAGCCACCGTAGTAGCCGGCGATCGCGCCAATCGTCACTCCGATGATCACCACGCAAATCACAGACAGGAGGCCCACGGAGAGCGAAGCCTGTGTTCCGTGGACAACCCTCGAATAGATATCGCACCCCTGGAAGGTGAATCCGAAAGGATGACCGGGAGCCGGACCTGCTTCGGAATTGCCGAGCTGGCAGTCATCATTGGGCGGCACCGTCGAGAGCAGTCCGGGGAACAGCGCGATGATCATCAACGCCAGGATCAACAGCGACGAAATGATGAACAGCGGACGACGGCGGAGCTTGCGCCAGGCATCGGACCACAGGCTCAGTGGCGCCTGCTCAGTCTTGAGCGTGTCGGTCGCGAGCAGCGGCGTTTCGTCGATGGGCGCCACAAAGTGGCTGTTTTTACTGGTCATAACGAATCCTTGGGTCCAGCCAGGCGTACAGGAGATCAACGAGCAGGTTGGCTACCACAAATACCAGAACCAGCACGCTGACTATGGAGACAATGGTGGGCCCTTCAGTCCGCAAGGTGGCCTGATAGAGCTTGTTGCCCACCCCTGGCACGTTGAAGATGGCTTCGGTGACAATGGCGCCACCCATCAGACCGCCAAGGTCTGCGCCCAGGAAGGTGACCACGGGGATCAGGGAGTTGCGCAGGATATGTGCCATCACAACCCGGGGCCGGGAAAGGCCCTTTGCTGTGGCAGTCCGCACGTAATCGGCATTCATGCTCTCGCTGACCGAAGCACGCGTCAGGCGAAGGACATAGGCAAACGACACAAGGCCCAGCACGGTGGCCGGCAGCAGCAGGTTGCCCCAGTCGGCGTTAGCGCCGACTGTCGGTTTGGCCCAGCCCAGCTGGACTCCGAAGACCAACTGGAAAACAAAGCCAAGGACGAACGTGGGAACAGCGATGACCACGAGCGAGGCGACCAGCACGGTGGAATCAAACACGCCACCACGACGCAGGCCGGCAAAGACACCGAATGCCACGCCGAATACGGTCTGGATAAGCAACGCTTCAAGAGCCAGCATCGCGGTCACGGGAAAGACCCTCGCCAATGAGGCAGCGATCGGCTGTCCGGTGAAGTCGTTGCCGAGGTTGAAAGTGAAAATGTTCTGCAGGAACAGGCCGTACTGGACCCAGAAGGGTTCATCCAGGTGGTACTGGCTGCGCAGTGTGTCGATCACTGCCTGCGGGGGTTGGCGGTCGCCAAAGAGGGCCGCAATGGGGTCACCCGGTAGGGCGAAAACCATGTAGTACACCAGCAGGGTGGTGCCGAGGAAGACGGGGATGGCCTGAAGGAGCCTGCGGAGGATAAAGCGGACCACCGGATCACCGGCCTTCGGGGAGCGAAGAAGGGAATTTCATGGGTGCCTTCCTGCCGAACAGGACAATGGGGGCCCGGCGTAGTGCCGGACCCCCATACGCCTGCGGCAAGTTAGATCGTGGAGACTACTTGGCCGTGATGTTGTAGTAGAGAACTCCGCCATTCCAGCCGGTTTCGGCCTTGATGACGTTCTCGCTCCAGACGATCGGCTTGGCCTGGTCCCAGAGGGGCAGACCCGGAAGATCCTTGAAGAGGATCTCCTGTGCCTCGTTGAACTTCTCGTTGGCTTCCTCGGTGGACTTGGCCGCAAGGCCTTCCTTGAGGAGGCTGTCGAACTCGGGGTTCGAGTACTTCTCGTAGTTGGAGGAAGCACCCGTGGCCCAGACCGGTCCGAGGAAGTTGTAGAGCGACGGGTAGTCGCCCTGCCAGCCGGCGCGTGACAGGCCCGGGAGGGACTGGGACTTGCGCAGGTTCAGTACTTCAGCGAACTTGGCAAAGGGCTGGATTTCGGACTGGATGCCGAGGTTGTTCTTGAAACCGTTGGCTACGGCGTCGATCCATTCCTTGTTGCCACCATCGGTGTTGGAGGCAATCTGAAGCGGCTTCGAATCGTCGTACGGCTGGATCTTTTCAGCCTGTGCCCACAGCTCCTTGGCCTTGGCGGCGTCGAACGTGAGGATTTCGCTGCCCGGGATGTCTTCCTTGAAGCCGTCGATAACCGGCGGAGCGAAGGCCTTGGCCGGCGTGCGGGTTCCGTTGAAGATCACCTTGGTGATTTCTTCGCGGTTGATGGCGTAGGACAGTGCCTGGCGGCGCAGGAGTCCGGCTTCACCCTGGAAGTTGGGGTTGTAGCCCGGGATGTTCAGGGTGGAGTTGGTGGCAACCGGCTTGGTGGCGTTCCGGTCCTGGAAGTCCGTGACGTATGTCTTCAGCGCGTTGGAGGGCAATACATCCGAGACGTCCAGGTTGTTGGCCTGCAGGTCCGTGTATGCGGGGCCCGGATCGGTGTAGAACTTGAAGGTCACGCCACCGTTCTTGGCTTCGCGGGGACCGCTGTAATCAGCGTTCTTCACGAGCGAGATGGACTGGTCGTGTACCCAGGCGCCGGTCTTTTCGAACTTGTACGGACCGTTGCCCACCGGGTTCTCACCGAACGTCTTCGGGTCAGCCAGGGCCGCTGCAGGCAGCGGGAAGAATGCCGAGTAGCCGAGGCGGAGCGACCAGTCAGCTTCAGGCTGTGCCAGCTTCACCGTGAGGGTGGAGTCATCCGTAGCGGTCAGGCCCGACATCGTTTCGGCGGTGGGAGCCGGCGTCGTGGTGGACTTGCCATCTGCCGACTTCTCAGTGGTTACAGCCGAGACATCCTCGTAGCCCGCAATGGACTCGAAGAAGAATCCGTTGTTCTGCAGGTTCTTGGAGTTGGCAGCGAAGTTCCAGGAATCAACGAACGTCTTAGCGGTGATCGCTTCGCCGTTGGTGAACTTCTGACCCTGCTTGACCTTGATGGTCCAGTTCTGGGCGTCAGAGGACTCAATGGACTCTGCCAGGGCGTTGACGGGCTTGCCGTCAGCGTCGTAGCTGCGAAGACCTTCGAAGAGCAGCTCGACAACGCGGCCACCGTAAACTTCGTTGGTGTTGGCCGGCAGCAAGGGGTTCTGGGGTTCGTTGCTGTACGCGGTGATGACCTTGTTGGGATCACCGGCGGATTGGCTGGCACCGTCATTGCTGCCGCCTCCAGCGCCGCAGCCGGTCAGGGCAAGGGCGGCGATTGCCACCATGCCGAGTGCTTTGGAAGTGCGCGTAAAACGCATTCCGCCTCCTATGAGTTGTGGGAGATATTCAGGGGAAATCTTTTGCTCCCCGGCAGGCCAGTCACAGGTTCACACTGTGACGCACCATACATACTTGAAGAGCCTAGCCGCACAATGTCCAAATACTGGTACTCCGTTGCCAAACCGTAATCAGTTAATCGCGAATAACTAGCCGGTACCCGGAAGTTGTGCAAGTCACATGTTACTTGTTGGTAGGACGTGCAGCGAATCGAAGCTCCAGGCGCTCTCCCACTCCCCGTGCAGGGCCTATTTCAGGCGCCACTCCCAGGCATTCCACCAGACGCCCAGAGGGCCGGGGCTGGGCTTGACCCCGGTCACGCGGCTGCTGAATGCCACTGTCCCGGCGGTCTGGTACAGCGGCAGGCCATAGGCGCTTTCCCAGACACGTTTGTCGATGGCCGCCATGAGCTCGTCCTGCTTGGCCAGGTCAGTCGTGGCAGCCAGTTCCTCCATCACCTTGTCGGCGTCGTCGTCGGAAAAGCCGTTGAAGTTGCTGCCGCCGCCGGTCTTGAAGATTTGCGGTACACGGCCAACTCCCACCCCGGTGCTGATCCAGCCGAGAATGGCAGCATCGTAGTTTCCGCTTCCGAGCGCAGCTGCCCAGTCGGAGTTTCCGAGTCCGGCATCCTCGACCGTGAAACCGGCCAGGCGGGCGGAGTCGCGGATCAGGGAAAAGGCACGCACACGGTTCGGGTTATCCCGGTTGTACAGGATCCGGATGGTCGGGGAAGCGCCGCGGAGCTGCGACTTTGCCCCCTGGATGTCAACCTCGGAATACTCTGCCGACCCGTTGTTCTTCACGGTGTCCGGGTACTTGGGGTGCGATGGCAGGAAAACGTGTGAATCCAGGGGCTTGGCGTCGGGAACGGGCCCGGCGACAGCGTCGACAACCACCTGCCGGGGAACTGTCTTCAGGAAGGCCTGGCGGACATCCCTGTCGGCGAAGGGGCCCGAAAACTTGAGGTCAAGATGGTCATAACCGGCCTGGCTGAACTCCTGGACGGTGTTGCCCTGGTTCTTCAGCCCGTCGAAGAGGCTTTCGTTGCCGGCCGATGGCTGCGGGGCGATGATGTCCGCCTGGCCGCTCCTGAGCGCAGTGACGGCAGCGGGTGCGCTCCCGGTGAACCGGACGGTGATCTCATCCAGGAATGGCTCCGGGCCCCACACGTAGTCCCTGTTCCGCACCAGCCGGACGGAGGTGTCGGCAGCGATGTCCCGGACGAGGTAGGGGCCGCTGGAAAGGTACATGGCCGGGTCATCCGGCAGGGTCTTGGTGTCGAAGCCGGAGTTCCAGAAGTCGCTGACGCGCTTGAGCGGGGCATTGACTTCCGGCTCGGCAGGATCTCCGCCGGGCGACTCCTTGAGCAGGTCAATGAGGTCCGCTTCATCATTCAGTCCGCTTTTTGCGGCGACAACATGGGCCGGCAGTCCGACGTCGAACGCCACTTCCCAGTCAGCGTAGGGGGTGGCGTACTCCAGTGTGATGGACCGGCCGTCACTGCCGATCTCGGGGAAGACTGTGCCGGCGAGGCCGGTCGTGTCAGCGGCAGCGGAGAAGTAGGTGGTGCCTGTCCCCGCTTCGGCGTCAGCATCGTCGAAGTAGCCGGAACCTGCCGCCCAGGACAGGAGGAGATCTCCGGCGTCGATGGCATCGCCGTCGGACCATTTCACGCCCTCGTTGACCGTGTACTTCACCTTCAGGGGTTTGTCGGAAACCTTCTCGTAGCGGCCGAACTTTTTATTCCGGACCACCTTTACGGTGTCATCGACGTAGTAGAAGCCTGAATGGGTGATGTGGCCGATCTTGGTGTTGATATCCGTGTTTCCACCGGCACTGAAGGGATTGAACGAGGTAAATGCATTCACCTCGGCCACGGTGACACTGCCGCCACGGTTCGTCTCGCCGACAACCACCGGAGCAGCGCCACCGGAACCGGAGCACCCTGAGAGAACCAGGGCTGCGGCGACGGCCCCGGTGATGACTTGAATCAAACGCCTCAGAGGCATGCGTCTCCTTTGCCTGTCCCGAGTCAGACCTTGAACGGCCTTGTTTTCCTTGAATTCTAGCGGTTCAGGGCGTGGGCTAATGTCGGCATACCATGGGGCAATAGTTGTACACCGATCCTCTGAAGGAAGCCCATGCCCGATTCCTCACGGCCGCTGCGCAAGCTCGGATTCCTTACTATTGGCCTGTTCGATCCTGCGGATCCAGCCGCGGGGCACGAATCGACGCTGCAGATCATCGAACTGGGCGAGTGGCTTGGATTCGACAGTGCCTGGCTGCGCCACCGCCATCTGCAGTTCGGCATCTCCTCCCCCATTGCCATCATGGCGGCGGCCAGCCAGCGCACGTCCCGGATTGAGCTGGGAACCGCCGTCACCCCAGTGGGATGGGAAAACCCGTTGCGGCTGGCCGAGGACCTGGCCACCGTGGACCTCCTCGCCGGCGGACGAATCAATCCTGGCCTGAGCGTGGGCGAACCGATGCACTACGACACGATCAAGCACGCGTTGTACCCGGATTCCGCCGGGCTGGAGGACTTCAGCTACGCCCGCGTCGAGCGGCTGGCACGATTAATTGCAGGCGAACCGGTCCGGGAATTTTCCGGCAAGCAGGGTGTGGTTGAGGAATTCTCCAACCGCGTGGAGCCTCACTCTTCCGGGCTGCGCGAACGTCTTTGGTATGGGGCGGCAAGCAAGGAGTCGGCCATCTGGGCCGGGGTCAACGGATTCAACCTGCTGTCCAGCAGTGTGGTCTTTGCCGGCGCGGATCAGGAACCGGAGTTTGCCCGTATCCAGCAATCACAGATCCGCGCCTACCGCGAAGCGGCTGCATCCGTTACGGCTCCCGTTCCAGCCAGGGTCTCACAGGGCCTCGTGGTGATTCCAACCGATTCGGCTTCAGCGAAACAGCGGGAAAAGTACCAACGGTTCGTCGATGAGCGTACTCCCCGTACGCGGGTGCCGCACGGGCCAAAAGGGATGCTGTTCGCCCCCGACCTCATCGGCACCAGCGATCAGATTGCCGAACAGCTGTACGCCCACGCTGGGTTCCAGGAAGTGGACGAAGTGGCGTTCGCGCTGCCCTTCAGCTTCGACCATGAGGATTACGTCCAAATTCTCACGGACATAGCCACCAAACTGGGTCCTGCTTTGGGATGGACACCGGCGGCGGCGGTATAACCGGCGCCTGGGCCGGAGCCACCTTCAATCAGCAGGATGTGACTCAGCACCAAAAAATCGCGCCCCGGCTATGTCCCGGGACGCGATTTTCCAGCATGAACTAAACGTTGAAGCGGAACTCCACCACGTCGCCGTCTGCCATCACGTATTCCTTGCCCTCGATGCGGACCTTGCCGCGGGACTTGGCTTCCGCCATTGAGCCGGCGTCGATGAGGTCGTCGAAGGAAACGACTTCAGCCTTGATGAAGCCCCGCTGGAAGTCAGAGTGGATCACACCGGCCGCCTGGGGGGCTGTGTCGCCCTGGTGAATGGTCCACGCACGTGTTTCCTTAGGACCGGCCGTGAGGTAGGTCTGCAGGCCCAGGGTATGGAATCCAACGCGGGCCAGCTGGTCGAGGCCGGATTCATCCTGGCCGTTCATTTCCAGCATCTCGCGGGCCTCTTCCTCGTCAAGCTCAACGAGGTCGGACTCAAGCTTGGCGTCGAGGAAAATGGCGTCTGCCGGGGCAACCAGCGCACGCAGCTCCTCCTGCTTCTCCGGGCTGCCCAAAATGCCTTCGTCAGCATTGAAGACATAGATGAAGGGCTTGGCTGTCAGGAGGCTGAGTTCCTTGAGGTGCTCCATCTCCAGCTTGTCCCGCGTGATCGAGGAGAAGATGGTGTCGCCGCGTTCCAGCACCGCCTGGGCTGCCTTGATGGCCGCCAGCTCGGCAGCTTCGCGCTTCTTGATCTTGACTTCTTTTTCGATCCGCGGAATGGCGTTTTCGATGGTCTGGAGGTCGGCCAGGATCAGCTCGGTGTTGATGGTCTCCATGTCCGAGCGGGGATCCACTTTGCCGTCCACGTGGATGACATCGGGGTCATCGAACACGCGCACCACCTGGGCGATGGCTTCGGCCTCACGGATGTTGGCCAGGAACTTGTTGCCCAGGCCTTCGCCCTCGGAAGCACCCTTCACGATGCCGGCGATGTCCACGAAGGACACCGGCGCGGGCAGCAGTCGCTGGGAGCCGAAGATCTCCGCAAGCTGCTTAAGCCGGGGATCCGGCAGGTTCACGACGCCGACATTGGGTTCGATGGTAGCGAACGGGTAGTTCGCTGCCAGGACCTGGTTGCGGGTCAGTGCGTTGAAGAGAGTTGATTTGCCGACGTTGGGCAGTCCGACGATGCCAATAGTAAGAGCCACGAGCATTGATTCTACCGGTTGCAGGTCGCCTTGGCCCCAGCGGGTCCCGGAGCGGTCCTGCACCGCTGGAATATGTCGGTTCCGGAAAATGTCACAGGGTCATGCCACAGTGAGGCTATGGATGCTTTAGCCCTGATTCTCGCCCTGTTGATGCTGCTGGTGGGTGCCGTCGCCGGCTCCGCCGCCGCCTATTTTTTCCTGCGCAGGCGCACCCACGCGCTGGAGGAGGACTTCGACGCCGTCTCATCGAGGCTCTCCGGTGTCAGCGCCCAGCTCGCCGCGGCGGACGCTGAACGCCGCCTGCTCTCGCTCCAGAACCGGGAACTCGGCGAGGCCCGCAACCAGGACGGGAGTGTCCTGAGGGCGCTGGCCCCGGTCGCCGAAAAGCTCACGGCTGTGCAGCAGCAGGTAGCGCTGCTGGAACGCGACCGGCTGGAGCAATACGGTCAGCTGGCGCAGCAGTTGCAGGAAGCCCGGTTGTCGGATGCCCAGCTGATCCGCAGCACGCACGCGCTCGAATCAGCTCTCCGTTCCAACAGCGCCCGCGGCCAGTGGGGTGAGGTGCAGCTGCGCCGGGTGGTTGAAGCCTCCGGAATGCTTCGGCATGTGGACTTCCTTGAGCAGGTCCACAGCGCGGGCACGGATTCTGCGCTCCGTCCCGACCTTGTGGTTCAGCTCCCCGGTGCCAAACAGCTGGTGGTGGATGCCAAGGTCCCTCTGTCCTCTTACCTCGAGGCCCAGGAACTCGGTACACGGCAGGGGCAGGGCCCGGCAGGCCAGAACCCCGGGAGCCAGCAAGCCCTTCTGGCCGCCCACGCCAAGGCGCTCCGGGCCCATGTGGATTCGCTCAGCAATAAGAAGTACTGGGACATCCCCGGCAACTCCCCTGAGCTGGTGATCTGCTTCCTGCCGGCAGAATCCATCCTCGCCGCAGCACTGACGGCAGACGCCACGCTCTTGGACCACGCGCTGTCCAGGAACGTTGTCCTGGCCTCGCCCAGCACGCTGCTGGCAGTGCTGAAGTCAGTGGCCTTCACCTGGCGTCAGGATGTCCTCACGGACAGTGCCCGCGAGTTGTTCGACCTTGCCCGGCAGCTGTACGAACGGATGGGAACCCTGGGCGAGAATGTGGGCAAACTGGGCACGTCGCTGAAGTCCTCGGTGGACCGCTACAACATGATGGTGGGAACGCTTGAGGCAAGAATCCTGCCAACGGCCCGCAAGCTCAACGCCCTGGACGAAACCGGACTGGTCACGCCGGCTGCCCTGGATGTCACGCCACGATCCCTGGCGGCTCCTGAGCTTCAGGAAGCTTCTCCCGGGGTTGAGGAGGATGACGCCGCGGCATGACGGCTCAGCCGGCAAACCGGCGGTCCCAGTCAGTACGCGGCTGGTCGTGTGACCCGCCAGCTGATCCGCCGAGCCAGGACCCCCTAGCTGCGGGAACCCGAGCCGGGACCCGCTAGCTGCGGGAGCGGCGGCCGCCCAGAGCACGGGTGACGTCGCCGGCTTCCTTCAGCGTGGCCCGGAGCTCCTTGGGCAGCGAGAAGAGGAGGTCTTCCTCAGCGGTGACTACTTCTTCCACCGAGCCGTAGCCGTAGTCGGCGAGCAACCGCAGGACGTCCTTGACCAGAACTTCCGGAACTGAGGCCCCGGACGTGACGCCCACCGTTGCCACTCCTTCGAACCAGGCTTCGTCCACCTCATTGGCGAAGTCCACCCGGTAGGAAGCCTTGGCCCCGTATTCCAGGGCTACCTCCACCAGGCGCACCGAGTTCGAGGAGTTGGCTGATCCCACCACGATCACCAGTTCGGCCTGCGGCGAGATCTTCTTGATGGCCACCTGGCGGTTGGTGGTGGCGTAGCAGATGTCGTCGCTGGGCGGGTCCTGCAGGGTGGGGAAACGTTGCTTCAACAGCCGGACCGTTTCCATGGTCTCGTCAACGCTGAGCGTGGTCTGGGACAGCCAGATGACCTTCTCCGGATCCCTGACGGTCACTTTGTCCACCTCATGGGGACCATTGATGATCTGGATGTGTTCGGGGGCTTCGCCCGCTGTTCCTTCAACTTCCTCATGGCCGTCGTGGCCGATCAGCAGGATGTCGAAATCGTCCTTGGCGAAGCGCACGGCTTCTTTATGCACCTTGGTGACCAGCGGGCATGTGGCGTCAATGGTTCGCAGCCCGCGGTCCTCGGCGGACTGGACGACGGCCGGCGACACCCCGTGGGCGGAAAAGATCACCAGCGCACCCTCAGGGACCTCGTCGGTTTCATCGACGAAGATGGCGCCCTGCGCCTCGAGGGAGCTGACCACGTGGACGTTGTGCACAATCTGCTTCCGCACATAGACGGGCGGGCCGTAGTGCTCCAAAGCCTTTTCCACTGCGATAACAGCCCGGTCCACGCCTGCGCAGTAGCCACGGGGGGCCGCCAGGAGTACCTTCTTGGGCCCCGTCACCGGAGCAGCCGCGGACACTTCCTCTGGCGTACGCCGCCTGCGTGGGACGGTTGGCATCGAAAGGGGCACAGCGGTGGAGGTCATGGCACCATGCTACCGGGTTGAACCCTTGCGTCCCGGAGAAGCGATGCGCACCACAATGCCAACCACGGCCAGGGCCACGCCTGCAATCGCTGCCGAAAAAGTCCACGCACGGAAACTTGCTGTTGCTGCGGCGGCGAATTCGTTCTTGAACATGTCAGCGATCTCGTTTCCACTCGTTGTCGCCAGCACCGTGTCCCCGGCGAGCTGGGATCCGGCAGCCCACAGGCCTGCGATCAGGAGCCCGCCAATTCCGGTACTGAAAACCACCACCCAGCGCCGGCGCGCGGCCACCAGTGCCAGCACCAACGCGATTCCGGAACCGATGGCGAGGCTGTACCCCAGGGGCGCATAGGCGGCGGTCTGTTCGATGAGCTGGCGCTGGTTGGCCTGCCCGACGTTAATCAGCGTCTGGCCGGGCGGATCCAACGGCAGCCCCGAAGTCCGGCTCAACTCCTCCATACCCAGTGCCACAAGAGGGGCCACATCCAGGGTGAGTGCGGTGCTGGAATCCACTTCGGCCGGGAGGGTGCCGGGCTCCGCAAAACTGAGGCGGTGGCTTCTGCGGAGGGTTTCCTCCCAGGCCGCCGGGTAACCCGGCAGACCCGTCAGGGATTCCGCTGCCGCTTCCAGTACCGGGTCGAGGAGGCCGGCAAAAACCTCCGGGACGGCACTTGTGTCAATGGTGCCGATGGCAGCTGCCGCCAGCCGTTGCTGGAACTCATCATCACTGCCCAGCGGCGCGGCAAGTGCCACGAAGCCGTCTTCCTGCACCACGTGACGGTCCAGCCAGATGGCCGGAACAGCCAAGGCTGCGAGCACTACGCCCAGGATGACGGCAACGGCAGAGACAACAGTACGCACAGCAAGTCCTTAATCATCGGGCGGCATTGCCATCTTAGAGGGGCCGGGTGGGCGGACACTGTCAGTCCGGAGTGATACAGCTTATGGATAAGGTTGAACACAAGCCCTGAAGTTCAACCTTTGAAATACAAGCCCAGACGTACATAGCATCAGACAGAGGACCGCCCATGCCACCAGCCACACCGTTGCGAGGGCCGGCGCATGTCTGAACAGGCTGCCCTGCCAGGTACGGCCCCCTCCACCCTGCCTGCCACCGCCGCAGAGACGAGCCCGGACAATCCCTGGCCCCTTCAGCTGCTGTCGCAGAAACTGAAGATGCACATTGACCGGGCGCCTGCTGCGTGGGTCGAGGGCCAGGTGATCGAGCTTAACCGGCGCGGCACCAACGCCTACCTGACTCTGCGCGACGTCGACGCCGAGGTTTCCCTTCCGGCTTCGGTCTGGTCCAAAATCCTGGAGCGGCAGAATCTGCCCCTTGAGCGTGGTTCCCGCGTGGTCGCCCTGCTCAAGCCGGAGTTCTGGATTAAGACCGGACGAATCAACATGCAGGTCAGGGACATCAGGCCCGTCGGCCTCGGCGATCTCCTGGCCCGCATCGAGCGGCTGCGCCAGGCACTGTCCGCCGAAGGCCTGTTTGCGGACTCGAGGAAGAAGCCGTTGCCCCTTCTCCCCCACCGCATCGGCCTGATCACCGGCCGGGACTCGGACGCCAAGAAAGATGTCCTGCAAAACGCGGCACTGCGCTGGCCCGCGGTTGAATTTGAAATCCGTGAAGTCGCGGTCCAGGGCAACACCGCAGTCGCCCAGATCATCCGGGCCCTGAAGGAACTGGACGGCCGTCCGGATGTGGACGTCATCGTCATAGCCCGCGGCGGAGGTGCCCTCGAGGACCTGCTGCCCTTCAACAGCGAGGAACTGATCCGTGCCGTGGCCGCGGCTGCTACCCCGGTGGTCAGCGCCATTGGGCATGAGGCAGACCGCCCCTTGCTCGACGACGTCGCGGATCTTCGCGCGTCCACACCCACCGATGCTGCTAAAAGGATTGTTCCTGATGTTGCCGAGGAACTGGCCGGTGTACGCCAGACCCGGGAACACCTGCGCCGTTTCATCAGCAGACTGGTCGAGCGGGAGACTGAACGGCTCGCTGCCCTTCACTCGCGGCCCGTCCTTGCCACACCGGAGGGCATGGTCACCGTGCGCTCGGAGGAAATTGAACGTCTCCTGCGGAGGTCATCGGCCGCAGTGAGCTCCACCGTGGTGCGGGCTGCCGATCAGCTGGTGCATCTGCAGGCCCAGGTGCGGGCCTTGTCACCGCAAAAGACCCTTGACCGGGGCTACGCCGTGGTGGAGCTCATCCCCAGCCAGCCGGCCCGGCCTGATGACCCGGCCGGACACTCAGTGGTCCGCGACCCCCAACAGGCCCCGGCAGGCACACCGTTGACGGTCCGCGTGGCCCTGGGCCGTTTTGGCGCGGCCTCCACCGGAAAACTTCACGAAGGAGAATCACATGACTGAGCCAAAGACCGCATCAGACCTCGAAGCGCTGAGCTACGAGGAAGCCCGTGAACAGCTGGTGCAGGTGGTGGGCAAGCTGGAGGCGGGGGGCGCCAGCCTCGAGGAGTCCCTGGCCCTGTGGGAGAGGGGTGAAGCATTGGCCAAGCGCTGCGAGGAGTGGCTTGAGGGTGCACGGAAACGGCTCGCCGCAGCACGCGACCAGCCGCTCTAGCCAGCCTCCCGGCCGGGACCCTCCGGAAGGTCCAGGAACCTCCGGAAGCTCAGGACCTTTCGACCAACTCGCGTTCGATGGGCACGTCGAACTCGGCCTTGGGCCATTCGAGCCGCAGGTCAGTCAGCGCTCCGAGTACCAGTTGCTGCACGGCTATCCTGGCGTACCATTTCTTGTTGGCCGGGACCACATGCCAAGGGGCGTGCTCGGTGTTGGTCTCGTCGAAGACGGACTGGTAGGCGTTCACGTAGTCGCCCCAGAATGCCCGCTCCTTGAGGTCTCCACTGCTGTATTTCCAATGCTTGGCAGGGTTGTCCAGCCGGGCCAGGAGCCGGGATTTCTGTTCATCCTTGCTGATATTGAGCATCACCTTGATGATTTTGGTGCCCGCGGCAGTCTGGCGCGCCTCGAATTCGTTAATGGCCGCATACCTGCGCTTGATTTCCTCGGGCGTTGCCCAGTTATGGACCCTGTGGATCAGGACGTCCTCATAATGGGACCGGTCAAAGATGCCCACCATGCCCGCAGCCGGCACTTCCTTCTCGATCCGCCAGAGGAAGTCATATGATTTTTCCTCCTCGGTGGGTGCCTTGAAGGCCTTGAACTGCACACCCTGCGGATCCATCGGCGCCATGACGTGATTGACGATCCCGCCCTTGCCGGCAGTGTCCATGGCCTGCAGGATCAGGAGCATCCTTTTCTTGCCGCCGAAGCGTGACTCCGCGAACAGCTTTTCCTGCAGTTCCGCCAGCGCGCCGTCCAGTTCGGCCAGTATTGCCTGACCGTCCGCCTTGTTGCCCGGGTACCCGGGAGTGGCGTCGGGATCTGCGTCGGCGAGGGAAAAATCCTTTCCGATCCTCAGAGTTTCGGAAGGGTGCTGTTCGAACTCGACGACGCCGTCCATGACGGTCCTTTCCCAAGGTTCCACGTGCTTAAGGGCACGTGGAACCTAGGCTAGTTCCCTTTGTACCGGCTCAGGAAGTCCGCCATGCGGTTGATTGCCTCTTCGAGGTCCTTGACGAGGGGCAGGGTGACCATCCGGAAGTGGTCCGGGCGCACCCAGTTGAACGCCCGGCCGTGTGAGACCAGGATCTTTTGCTCGCGCAGCAGGTCCAGGACGAATTTCTCGTCGTCGCGGATGTGGTAGACCTCGGGATCGAGTCTGGGGAAGAGGTACATGGCGCCCCGGGCCTGCTGGGTGCTGACACCGGGGATGGCGTTGAGCATGTCGTAGGCCTTGTTGCGCTGCTCAAGCAGGCGGCCTCCCGGCAGGATGAGATCGTTGATGCTCTGGTAGCCCCCCAGTGCGGTCTGGATTGCGTGCTGGGCCGGGACGTTGGCGCACAGGCGCATGTTTGCCAGCAGGCTGATGCCCTCAAGGTAGTCGGCGGCGTCCTTTTTTGGCCCGGAAATGGCCATCCAGCCTGCACGGTAACCGCAGACCCGGTAGGCCTTGGACAGTCCACTGAAGGTGAGGCAGAGGACGTCGTCACCGGTCAGGGCGGCCAGGTTGATGTGCACGGCGTCTTCGTACAGGATCTTTTCGTAGATCTCGTCGGCAAAGATCACCAGCCCGTGTTTCTCGGCCAGTGCCACAATCTTCCGCAGCGTGTCCTCAGGGTAAACAGCGCCCGTGGGGTTGTTCGGATTAATGACCACGATGCCCTTGGTCCGGGGCGTAATCTTGGCTTCAAGGTCTTCAAGGTCCGGCTGCCAACCCGATTCCTCATCACAGAGATAGTGCACCGGCTTCCCGCTCGCGAGTGCCACTGACGCGGTCCAGAGCGGGTAGTCGGGGGTGGGGATCAGCACTTCGTCGCCGTCGTTCAGCAGTGCCATGAGGGACATGGTGATGAGTTCGCTGACACCGTTGCCAAGGTAGATGTCGTCGACGTGGATGTTCTGGATGCCACGGGTCTGGTAGTACTGCGAGACGGCGGTGCGCGCCGAGAAAATGCCGCGGGAGTCGCTGTAGCCCTGGGCATGGGGCAGGTGGCGGATCATGTCCACCAGGATGGCGTCCGGCGCTTCAAACCCAAACGGTGCGGGGTTTCCGATGTTCAGTTTGAGGATGCGGTGACCCTCTGCCTCCATCTGCTGGGCGGCCTGAAGAATCGGTCCACGGATGTCGTAAAGGACGTTGTGAAGCTTGGTGGACTGCCTGAATTCTGCCATCCATCAAATATGCCACAGGAAGGATGTAATTCCGTTGAGACCTGAGACACACGAACGACGGCGGCTGCCGCCCCCTGTGTGGGTGCGGCAGCCGTCGTGGTGGTCAGGTGTTCAGCCCGCGGGCCGGTTCCTACTTGACGATGCCCTTGTCCTTCAGCCACGACGCTGCAGCGTCCTTGGCGTTTTGCTTCTGGCTGCCGCTCACCGCGCGGTTGAGGTTCACGAGGTCCTCGGTGGTGAGTATCTTCGAGACGTTGTTCAGAGCCTCTTTGGCCTTGTCCGTCATTTTCGCCGTGTTGTACAGCGGCAGGACCTGCTGGGCCTTGAAGTTGTTCTTGGGGTCCTCCAGCACCACAAGATCGTTGTCCGCGATCGACGGGGTGGTGGTGTAGATGTCCGCCACCTGTACCTCGTCCGTGAGGAGGGCCTGCAGCGTCAGGTTACCGCCGCCGTCGCTGAACGGCTTGAGGGCTTTCAGCTCGCACCCGTAGTTCGCCTTCAGTCCCGGGAAGCCGTAGGCGCGGGTTTCGAACGTGGCCGGCGCCGCCATGGTCAGGTCCTTGCAGACCTTGGCGAGGTCCTCGATGGACTTCAGCTGGTACTTCTCCGCGGTGGCCTTGGTGACCACCATGGCGTCTTTGGACTCGGCCTTCGATGGCTCCAGCACCGCGAGGCCCTGGGGCAGTTTCTCCGGCAGGGCCTTGTAGATGTCCTCGGCCGAGACTTCTGCGGCTTCCTTGTCCACGTGCGAGAGCAGGTTGCCGGAGTAATCCGGGACGAGGTCCACGGAACCGTCCTGGACTGCTTTGAAGTAGATTTCGCGGGCACCGATGTTCGGCTTGGTCGTGGCGGTGACACCGGCAGCCGTCAGGGCCCCGGCATAGATTTCCGCCACGATCTGGCTCTCCGGGAAGTCTGCCGAGCCAACCACCAGCGACCCGCCGGCTGTGCCTCCGCCGCCGGCGCTGGTGGTGGGCGTGGACAGCGGATCGCTGCCGCCGCACGCGGTCAGTGCAACGGCAAGGCCGACGCCGGCGGCCAGCCCAGCCAGTCCCCGGCGCGTGAGGTTGTTCCGGACGATTTCTTTCATGGGGTACCTCCTTGAACAGCAGCTGGCGCAGGCGCGGCAGCTGGGAGATCAGCGGCGGCCTGCTGGCCACCGCGGGAATCAGTTGATAGGCCAGGCGAAAGAAGGGTTCTTTGCACTCCGGCGAGGATGAGGTCAACAACGATGGCCAGGCCCGCGATGAGTACCGAACCGGCCAGCATCCGGGGGAAATCCTGGAGGACGAGGCCGTCGAACAGGTAGCGGCCCAGCCCGCCCAGCGGAAGGTAGGCCACCACTGACACGGTGGCGATGACCTGGAGCACCGCGGTCCGGATGCCACCGAACATCACCTGGAGTCCATTGGGCAGCTCAACGTTGAACAGGATCTGCAGCTCGGTCATCCCCATGGCGCGGGCTGCATCCACCACTGTCCGGTCCACGCTGGAGATTCCGGCGTAGGTTCCCGCGAGGAGCGGCGGGACCGTGAGGATCACCAGCGCCCACACGGGAGGCATGAGGCCGCTGCCCGCAAGCAGGGCAAAGAGGACCAGCAGGCCAAGGGTGGGGAGGGCCCGCAGGGCACCGGCCACGGCAACAGCCACCACCCGTCCGCGGCCCGTGTGCCCGATATACAGGCCTACGGGTACTGCGATGGCGGCTGCGATGATCAGGACCAGTCCGCTGTACTGGAGGTGCTCCAGCAGCCGGACCGGAATGCCGGAACTGCCGGTCCAGTGGAGGGGATCGGCGATCCAGGCGATCGTGTCCAGAAAGACGCTCATGGCCCCGTCCCTGCGTGTACGCGGGCGTCGGCCACGTAGCCGGCCGTGAGGGGCGCAGACGGACCGGATGCCTTGACGGCCCGGGTCCACGGTGTCAGCAGCCGTTCGAGCAGGACCAGTACCCCGTCCATGACCAGCGCGAGCACCAGGATGGCGACGATCCCCACCACCACTTCAGTGACGAAGTTGCGCTGCAGTCCGTCGGTGAAAAGCATCCCGAGGTTGCCCACCCCGAGAAGGGCCGCGACGCTGACGAGGGAGATGTTGCTGACGGAGACCACCCGGAGCCCGGCGAACATCACGGGCAGCGACAGTGGCAGGTCGATATCGAAAAAGCGGCGCCACGGTTTGTAGCCCATGGCCACCGCGGCCTGCCGCAGGTCTTCGTCAACGGAGTCGAAGGCATCCAGCGCGGCCCGCACCAGGAGTGCCACTGCGTAGAGCGTCAGGGCCACAATAACGTTCAGCGGATCAAGGATCCGCGTACCGAGCAGTGGAGGAAGGATGATGAAGAGCGCCAGCGACGGGACAGTGTAGAGCAGCGAGCTTGCCGTCAGCACAACAGACCGGAGCGTCCTGTTCATCCGCGCGACCTGGGCCAGCGGCAGGGAAATCAGCAGGCCCAGCACCATGGGAATGAGGGCCAGGACCATATGCTGACCGGCCCGCTCCATGACCATGCCGCTGTTTGAGAGGAACCAGTCCATCAGAGGGCAGCCTGCCGTACCTGGCGGGCATCCTCAATGACGGCCAGGACTTCCTGCGCCCGGACTGTGCCCAGCACCCGGCCCTCACCGTCGATTGCCACGCCCTGGCCGGAAGGCGAGGACAGTGCCGCGTCAAGTGCCCGCCGCAGGCTCTCGCCGGGGCGGAACAGCGAACCTCCGGGGATCAGGTCGGTGTCCGTCCCCGGGCGTGCCCAGCCCAGCGGGCGCATGCTCGGATCCACCACCAACTGCCAGCCCGTCACCGCAGCGGGGTCACCGGCAAACCGGCCGCCGTCAAGGACAATCGTGGGCACCGGGTGGATCGCCACGCCGTCGGACGCCGTGAACCCCAGGTGGCGGAACCCCCGGTCCCGTCCAACGAACGAGGCCACAAAGTCGTTGGCCGGGGCACGCAGGATCTCCTCGGGAGTGGCGTACTGGGCCAGTTTGCCTCCGACGGCAAAAACAGCCACCTTGTCCCCCAGGACAGTGGCTTCATCAATATCGTGGGTAACAAAAACAATGGTCTTGGCGAGATCCTTCTGCAGCCGCAGCAGCTCCTGCTGCAGTTCGTCGCGCACCACCGGATCCACGGCGCTGAACGGTTCATCCATCAGCAGGACCGGCGGATCCGCAGCGAGCGCCCGGGCCACGCCCACGCGCTGCTGCTGACCACCGGACAGTTGGGACGGGTACCGCTTGCCCAGCGCCGACGCCAGCCCAACGACGTCGAGCAGTTCTTCCGCACGCTTGCGGGCTTCAGCCTTGGAAACGCCGTTGAGGCGCGGCACGGTGGCGATGTTGTCCAGCACGGAGCGGTGGGGCATCAGGCCGGAGGACTGCATCACGTATCCCATGGAACGCCGCAGTTCGGCAGCTGGGACGCTGGTCACGTCCCGTCCATCCACGGTAATTACACCGGAGGTTGGTTCCACCATCCGGTTGATCATCCGCAGCGAGGTGGTCTTTCCGCAGCCGGAAGGACCCACGAAGACGGTGATGGAACCTTTGTCGATGGACATGGTGAGCTGGTCCACGGCCGGATTCCCGCCCTGATACTGCTTGGTGACGCTCTGGAACTCAATCATGGCTTGGTCCATTCTGCGGACTTACCCGTTCTGTTGGATGGCATCGGACAGTGGAGAAAGCTGGTCATCAGCACACTGATATTTACGGTAACGCAATCCGTTCCCAGCGTAACCAGTACTGAAGGCAATCCGGGCAAGAGAATCCCTACTGTAATCATTCGGAGCCGGGGCCTGCGCGGATGGGAAGCAGTCATTTGCCCTTACCCGGCCACCTGCCTGCGCCTAGAGTTGGACTGTGACCAATCTGGAAGCCGCTCCCCAAGAGGATATTTGCCCGCCCGCCGGCCCTGATGGGATCTCGGGGCCGTGCCTGGTGCTGTGGCCCGAACGTGAGGTTCCGCTGGGAGGCGTCCGGGCAATGAACGTCCGGAGAACCCTTCCCCAGCGCGGCCTGCCAACCATCGGCGCCTGGTGTTTCCTGGACAGCTTCGGTCCGGACAGGACAGCCATGTCTGTCCTTCCCCATCCGCACATCGGGCTGCAGACGGTCACGTGGCCGCTGGCCGGGAACATCCGGCACCGGGACAGCGTCGGCAGCGACGTCGTGGTCCGTCCCGGTGAGCTCAACATCATGACCGCGGGGCACGGCGTGTCCCATTCAGAGTTTGCGGTCCTCCCGGATTCCGACGGCGGCGGGCCGCTTCCCGTCCAGCGCGGACTACAGCTCTGGGTGGCGTTGCCCGACGCCGAACGCGGACGGGTGCCGGCGTTCGAGCAGCACCGGGACCTCCCCGTCGTCACCGGCGCGGGCTTCACGGCAACGGTGATGGTGGGCGGATTCGCCGGGGCGGTCTCCCCTGCCACCATGTACTCCCCCATCGTCGGGGCAGACATTTCGTGCGGCGGACACGCGGTCCTGCCCCTGGCTCCGCACTTCGAACATGCAGTTCTGGTGCTCGACGGCGGGCTGACGCTGCACGGGCAGGACGTACCGCCGGGACCGCTGGGGTACCTGGGTGCAGGACGGTCAGCCCTCGAAGTGCAGGCCCTGCCCGGCACGCGGTTCCTGCTGATCGGCGGCGAGCCCTTCCAGGAGGAACTGCTGATGTGGTGGAACTTTGTGGGCCGCACCCATGACGAAGTGGCGCAGGCGCGCGAGGACTGGGAAGCCCAGGGAACCCTTCCTGATGCCGCCTCCCGCGGGGCACGCTACGGGCTGGTCGAGGGGCACGGCCCCGATGCCGGCGCCCAGGCCGGCCGCATTCCCGCTCCCCCGATGCCGGCCGTCAGGCTGGCACCGCGGAGACGGTCATTCGGACCCTGAGCGGTCTGCCACCAGCTTCAGGACGCCAAACACCGGGTCCTGGTCCAGGACCCGGACGTCAGTGACGCCCTCGGCCGCCAAATACTTCCGGAAGGCGGCCTGGAGTGGTCCCACGTTCATTCCCAGCCCGCTGCCAAGGATCACCGGCCCGTCGATTCCCAGCTTCCGCAGTGACTGCGCGGCCAGGTCTGCCAGGTCCTTCCCGGCCTGATCGAGCAGCTGCCGGCTCGGCGCGTGGCCGGCCGCAGCCGCGTCCACCACAAGGCGTGCCTGCTGGGCCCAGAACCGGCGGCCGGTCTCCGGGGAGTGGAAAAGGGCAATCAGCCGGTTGGGATCGTCCACTCCACATGCGGCAAGCAGCACGGCGGTGAGCTGATCGACCGGAAGGCCCTGGTTCATCCGGCGCAGGCTGTGCCGGACGGCCTCACGTCCCAGCCAGTATCCGCTGCCTTCGTCGCCAAGGAGGTAGCCCCACCCACCGGCCCGTGCCTCGTCCCCGGCGGAGTTCCTGCCCCAGGCGGCGGACCCGGTTCCGGCAATCACGGCCACACCGGTGGCGGCGCCGCCCGCCGCCAGCAACAGCCGGGAATCATGGACCACGGTGATCCTGGCTCCCGGAACATGGGGTTCGATCAGCGCCGCGAGCGCGGCAGCGTCGTCGTCGGTGTCGATACCCCCGGCGCCGGCGTACACATAAGACACCGGGCCCCCGCCGATCCTGGAGAACAGGTCCGCGAGGTTCACCGCGGCCTCTTCACGGGTGACATTCTGGACATTTGAACTGCCCGCCGACTCATCAGCCACCGCCACGCCGTCCTCGAAACGGATCCCGCGGGTTTTCGTACCGCCGATGTCCAGGCCGATGATGACTCCGGCAAGCGGGCCGGGCGCTGCTGCGGAGGGTGGGGTCTGGGGGCGCTCAGTCTCGGTCACCGGTCCAGCCTACTGAAACACGGCAGGAACGGCGGGATCATTTCGAAAGTCTAGGCTGGACCCATGCCTGACGATGCCACCCGACCCATCCGCCCTGCCCTGAGCCGGACGGCCTGGGACGGCCATCCCAAAGGCTCAGCCGCCTACAGCAAGATCCTGGCGGGACTGGCTTTTGCCGGGGTGGCAACGTTCGCCCAGCTTTACTCCACCCAGGCGGTGCTGCCCATCATGGCCGCCGACCAGCAGGTCAGCGCGGCTGATGCGGCCCTGACCATATCGCTGGCCACCGTGGGCCTGGCCATCACGGTGATCCCCTGGTCCTTCCTGGCCGACAGGATCGGACGCGTCAGGGCCATGGCCATCGGCATCTCAGCGGCCACCGTCCTGGGCCTCCTGGTGCCGCTGGCCAGCAGTTTCGGCATGCTGCTGGCCCTCCGGCTCCTTGAGGGCATGGCGCTGGGCGGGATACCGGCGATCGCCATTGCCTATCTGAACGAGGAAGTGAACAAGGCCCACGCCGCGGTGGCTGCCGGCACCTACGTTGCCGGTACCACCTTGGGCGGGCTGGCCGGCCGGCTGGTCGCCGGGCCAATCGGAGAACTGTGGGGCTGGCGGGCGGCCGCCCTGAGTGTGTCATTGCTGGCAACGGTGGCGGCTGTGCTCTTCCTGGTCCTGATCCCCAAAGCAAAAGGGTTCACTCCCGCCAAAGCCGCGGGCCTGCGCGGGGCGCTGGTGACCCTGGGCGGCCATGTGCGCAACACCCGGCTGCTGGCACTTTATGTGCAGGCATTCCTGATGATGGGCGGCTTTGTGGCGGTCTACAACTACCTGGGTTTCCGGTTGTCTGCGGAGCCCTTTTTGCTGCCGGGCACCCTGATCAGCCTGATCTTCCTCGCGTATCTTTCGGGGACCTTCTCCTCCCGCTGGGCCGGTGGGCTGACAGCCCGCTTTGGCCGGCGGAACGTCCTGCTGGCAGGGATCCTGCTCATGATCGGGGGGCTGGCGCTGACGCTGACCCAGGTACTCGCCCTGATTCTGGCCGGCCTGGTGGTGTTCACGGGCGGATTCTTTGCGGCCCACAGCATCGGTGCCGGCTGGACCGGCAGCATTGCCACCACCGGCCGGGCCCAGGCGTCCTCGCTCTACAATCTGGCCTATTACCTCGGCTCAAGCGTGATCGGCTGGGCGGGCGGCCTGGTGTTCCAGAGCCTGGGCTGGACGGCACTTGCCCTCACGGTGATGGTCCTGGCCTGCGTCACGGCGGTGACAGTCGCCGTCGTCCATAGGACCCGGTGAACTATCAGACACCAAACCGGCACCGCGGCTGGTGATTATTCGGGAGATCACAGCATTCGGGCCGGATGAGGTGGAAACCGGCGTCTAGGATGAACTCACAGACGTATGAGGAGAATCCATGAGCAGCAACCCCAAAAACATCCGGCCGGGCAGCCACTTCGAACCGCTGGATGCCATTGATGAGCGGCTCCTTGCCGCTTTGGTGGACGATGCCCGGATCTCCAACAAGCAGTTGGCGGAGCTGGTGGGCATCGCCCCTTCAACGGCCCTCATGCGGACCCGCGCGTTGTCCGAGCGCGGCATTATCCAGGGGTTCGAAGCAAAACTCAGCCTCTCGGCGATCGGCCGCTCAGTCCAGGCGCTGGTCGCTGTCCGGCTGCGGGCACACGACCGCGACCAGATCGACAGGTTCACGGCCCGCGTCCCCCACTTGCCCGCGGTCCTCTCGACCTTCCATACCTCCGGCTCCGTGGACTACCTGCTGCACATCGCCGTCGCCAGCACGGAGGACCTGCGGGACTGGGTGCTGGACAACCTCGCGACGGACCCCGTGGTGGGCCACACGGAAACCACCCTGGTCTTTGCCCACATCCAGGGCAACCACGGCCCGCTTCCGGACTGAGGGCTTCCGGGCTGAGGGCTGCTCCGGACTCACGGCTACCGGGCAGGGCGGAGGGACGTCCTGAGCGTCGCGGCGGCCAGCGCCAGGGCTGCGGCGCTGCACAGGACCACAAAGCATGTCACGGCCGTTTCCAGGCCGAGTGCCGCCGTGGCCCAGCCCAGCCCGATCACGGGCACGGCGCTTCCCAGGTACGTGATGACGTATACGGTGCTGACAATCTGCGCATGCTGCGCAGCCTCGACTTTGGCGGCCACGTCATTGAAGACCATCCTGAAGGCGACGCCCTGGCCCAGCCCGGCGCAGACGCTGGCAGCGGCCAGCAGCGGCAGGCTGCTCCACGCGGCAGCCGTTGCCAGGAGCAGCACTGAGATACCCAGCAGGGCCAGCCCGGCCGGAACCGCGAACCGGCCGCGGACGGACAGCAGCTGGCTCAATGCCGACGCGCCAAGGGTCATCCCCGCCAGGGCCCCGATCAGGGGGCGCGAGTCTGTCTGGATAATCTGGGCGAAGTACCCCGGGGCGAGGGACAGGCAGAACCCAAAGACCGCGAAGCTGAGGAATCCGACGGCGGCGGCGAGCCAGAAGGCGCCCCTCGCCGCAGCCGACACTGTGGGGCGGCGCGGGGCCAGGGCCCGGAGGGGACGCCCACCGGCGGGAAGTTTGATGGCCGGCCGCGCCTGCAGCAGGTACAGCGGAACGAGCATGGACGCCAGCACCACGGAGTGGATGTAATACGGGGCAGTGGTGGGCCCTGGCAGCATCGACAGCAAGCCGCCGATGAGCGGACCGGCGGCCACGCCTCCCGACGTCGCCAGCAGCGTGAACCGCGATGCCCACTCCGGGCGCGACGGAAGCAGTTCGCGCAGCGCAGCGGCACTGGCACCGGTGGCCAGGGCAACGGCAACCCCCTGCAGCGCCCTGCCTGCTGAAAGCACCATGAGGTTCTCCGCCTGGGAAAATACCCAGCCACCGGCCAGGCCGGCGCAGACCGCGAGAATAAGCGCCGCCCGCCGGCCGATGTGGTCCGACCAATGCCCGGCCAGCATGAGCGTGCCCACCAACGCCAGGACGTAACTGGCAAAGGCTGCTGTGACGCCGAGCGCGGAGAGGCCGAGGTTGGCCTGGAGCAGCAGATACAGGGGTGTGGCCAGGTTGGCGCCCACCAGCAGCGTAAAGATGACGGTGCCGGCCATGACCAGCCGGGCTGTGGTGGAGGCGTTCCAGCCGTGGCGCGCGGCGGTGGCCGGACGCATGCGGAGCTCACTGAAGACTGTCATTGGCGTTGCCTTGGTGCTGACCGGGGCGGGCGATCCTTGTGGGAGACTGCCCCGGGAATGAACGTGGATACCTAAAGAATGAGGCTTTACTGCCTGATCAGGAGTCATCTGATGGCAGAATTGAGCAAAATAATCAATCATTCACGGGACAGATAACTGAAAGCGACAGTTTGAACACTCTTGACCCCACTGATCTGAAGATCCTGCTGGAACTTGTCCGGGACCCCCGCATCCAGATCGGCGAGCTCAGCGAACTGCTGGGTATCGCGCGCAACACGGCACAGTCACGGGTCCGACGGCTGCTGCGCGCCGGCGTGCTCCAGGACGGCGGGCGCGAAGTGGATCTCGCCGCGGTGGGGTACGACGTCGTCGCTTTCGTCACGATCGAGGTGACCCACCGCGAGCTGGACGGAGTGGTGGGAGCGCTCCGCCTGCTCCCCCAGGTGCTGGAGGTTCACGAGATTTCCGGCCGGGGCGACGTCTGGTGCCGCGTGGTGGCCACCGACACCCACAACCTGCAGTCAGCCCTCCGCCAGATTCTCCGGATCAAGGGCGTCATCCGGACCGAAACGGTACTGGCGCTGCACACCCATATTCCTTACCGGACCGAACCCCTGATCAGCCGGCTGGCGCAGGCCGACGCCGGAAAGGCAACACGGCCCCGGTAATATCCAGGGCGCCGCGGGGCCCGTCCGCAGGCGGTTAGGATTCGAAGATGGATTGGCTTGCACACATTTCTCAGATCAACTGGCTGGCCGTCGCGCTGGCCTTCATCGCCAGCATGGCCATCGGCTTTGTCTGGTACCTGCCCGCCGTACTGGGCAACAGGTGGATGACCGCCATTGGAAAAACCGAGGAAGACCTCAAGAACGTCAGCGGCGGGGCAGGGATCTGGGTGCCCATGATGGTTGCAGCCGCCCTGACCGCCGTTCTGTTGGCTGTCCTGATCAGCAAGCTGGGCCTGGACAACGCAGTGGCCGGAGGCTGGTTTGCGCTGGTGCTTGGACTGGTTTTCCGTGCCGGCGGCCACGTCATCCACAACGGTTTCGCCGGCCGGCCGGCAGCTGTCACACTCATCGATTCCGGCCACGATCTGCTGGCCACGACGGTGTCCGGCGCCATCATCGGGGCAATGTCCTGACGTGACAATCATCGACAATGCCGTCTACGTGGACGGGGTCCGCAGCGCGGAACCGGAAAGCCTGGAACAGACGTTCGAAACCCTCGCCCACCACGGGGGCATGGCCTGGATCGGGCTGTACCGGCCCACCGAAGCGGAAATGGCCGCCGTCGCCAATGAGTTCGGCTTGCACAACCTCGCGGTGGAGGACGCCATCTCCGCCCACCAGCGGCCCAAGCTGGAGCGTTATGACGAGCACCTTTTCACGGTGCTCCGCCCGGCCCGGTACCTGGATGCATCAGAGACAGTGGAGTTCGGCGAGCTGCACATTTTCACCGGCCGGAACTTTGTCATCACCATCCGCCATGCGGAAATGGACGGGGTAGCGCGGGTACGGCGCCGACTCGAGGGCCGCCCTGAGCTCTTGCGGCACGGCCCGGAAGCCGTCCTCTACGCCCTGCTTGACCTGGTGGTGGACGATTACGCCCCGGTGGTGGCCGGCCTTGAGAACGATATCGACGAGATCGAGGACCAGCTGTTCAGCGGGGACTCCACTGTCTCTCGGCGTATCTATGAACTGGCCCGCGAAGTCATCCAGTTCCAGCGCGCCATCCATCCGTTGCCCGGCATCATGCAGCAGCTCAGGAAAGGCTTCGAGAAGTACGGCGTCAATACCGAGCTTCAGCACAACCTGCGCGATGTTGAGGACCATGTGGAGCGGGTGATTTCCCGGGCGGACTCATTCCGGGACCTGCTGCAGAATGCCCTCACCCTGGATGGAACGCTGACCGCCAACCGGCAGAACGAGGCCAGCGCCGAGCAGAACGAACAGGTCAAGAAGATCTCCTCGTGGGCCGCGATCTTCTTTGCACCGTCCTTCGTGGCGGGCGTGTACGGGATGAACTTCGACTACATGCCCGAGCTTCACTGGGTTCTGGGCTACCCGCTGGCCATTGTGCTGATGGCCGCCACGGCCGGCCTGATGTACGCGATCTTCAAGAAGAAGGGCTGGCTCTAGGGCCTCACGCAACCAGCAGGCCGACGCTTCCCTGGCCGACGGCTTCAGTATTGAAGACGAGCCGACGGTTGGCGATCTTGTCCGTAAAGAACCGGTCATGGCTGACCACCACCACCGCGCCGGGGAAATGCAGCAGGGCGCGTTCCATGACCTGCGTGCTGGACAGGTCAAGGTGGTTGGTGGGCTCATCCAGCAGGAGGACCGATGCGCCCGAGAGCAGGCACTGGGCCATCGCCACCCGCGACCGCTGGCCACCTGACAGGTTGCCGATCCGCTGCTTGAGGTCGGCCTCGGAGAACTGGAACATCGCAAGGAACCTGTTGACCGATTTCTTCGTCGCCGTCAGTGCCAGGCTGTCCGGCATCGCATTGACCGCGTGGGTGACAGTATCGTCGTCGTCCAGTTCCTCCAGCACCTGGTTGTACGACACCATCCGCGCGCCCTTCGCCCAGGCGACCGTGCCGGAGTCGGCCGGCTCCTCGCCGGTGAGCGCTCGGAGCAGCGTGGTCTTGCCACTGCCGTTGGCCCCGATGACTGCGATCCGGTTGCCCCGTCCGATCTCGAAGCTGAGGCCGCTGAACAGTGTCCTGCCGCCGTAGGCCTTGGCGAGTGAATCCACCCGGCACAACACGTCCTTGACGTACAGTCCGCTGTAGATCTCAGTGATGATCGTGTCCACCGGCCGCGGTGCACGTGACTTTTTGATCCTGGCCAGCTGGTTTGCCAGTCCCTTACCGGCCGCCTTGGCAGCCTCGCGGCGGTCGGAGATGCCCTCGGCCTCAAAGGCAAGGAGCTCGGACTCGTGTACAAACTGGCTCTCGAGGCTCTTGAGCCTGAACTGCTTTGCCACCACGTATTCGGCGAAGTTGCCCGGATATTCATGCAGGTGGAAGTTCTCCACCTCGATGATCCGGGTGACCACGGCGTCCAGGAACTTCCGGTCGTGGGAAACGATGATCGCGGCGCCTTTGTAGGTCCTGAACCAGCCTTCGAGCCATTCGACGCCGGCCACGTCAAGGTAGTTGGTGGGCTCATCAAGCAGCAGGACGTCCGGTGCTTCGAGCAGGATCTTCGCCAGGGCCGCCCGGTTCCGCCAGCCGCCCGAGAGTTCGTCAATGGCGCAGGTGCGGTGGTGTTCGCTGAAGCCCAACGTGGTGAGCACCTTGTCGATGGTGCGCGGGTAGTCCCAGCCGTCTAGCCTGTCCATTGCTTCGAAGAGTTCGGACTGCCGGTGGATCAGCTCATCAAGGCGGGTTGCGTTGGCGGAACCGGCTGCAATCTCTTCATCGATCCGGGCCAGTTCGGCTTCGATCTCCTGGACGTGGGCGAACAGCCCGGTCAGCACCTCGGCGATGCTGGAGGAGCCGTTCAATTCGGAAAACTGTGAGAAGTAGGCGGTTTTGATCCCGAGCTCCACGGCCACGGTTCCGGTGTCGGGGGCCACCCGGCCCAGGATCAGTTCGAGGATGGTGGACTTTCCCGATCCGTTTTTCCCGATCAGGCCCACCCGGTCACCCGCTTCAAGCTTGAAAAAAGCTTCACGGAGTACCTGTGTTTTGTCGAAGCTGACGTTGACGTCATTCAGCCGGATCAAACTCATTGATTCTGTCCAATCCAGTGGTAATGCGCGTAGTAAGCGGGGGCTAGGGGAAGGTGACCACTGACCAGTTCGATGCAAAGTCAGCACACGGCCGGTTCATACTCTCTCACGAAACGGCGCTACGCCGTCGCGGTGTTGACGGCGGCATACGGCAAGGCCAGCATAGACGAACATGCTGGCGGTCTCCTGAGAGATGGCGGTTGATCATGGCCCGGGGAAGTTCTGACAACAGTTTTTGGACCCAGGAATTTCCGAAATGGGCCGGGGCCGCGGCTATGGTAGGCGGCGCGCTCTGCGTCTTGGCTGCGTTCCTGCATTCCTTGGAACCCTCCGGCTGTATTGGGCTGGAATGCGAGACGAGACCTATGCGCTCAGGCACAGGATTTGTAGGATTGGCTGGCTCTGTCGCGTCCCTGTTGATTCTCATTGGGGTTGCGGGCCTGACGATGCTGGCCCGGCGATCCGGCGGTTTCACCAAGTTGGCGAACGCTGGGCTGATTTGTGCAGCCGCAGGCTTCATCTGGCTCTTCGCCGGCGTTCTGATCCAGGCCCTCGCCTTCGGTGGCGACTTCCCCTGGATGCCCTACTTTCGTGATCCCCGGAATGCTGGCCGTCGTAGCCGGCCTGCTGCTGATTGGGTTGTTCATCCTTCGCGAAGGAGTTCTTCCCAGGTGGCTGGGGATCCTCTTCATTGTCAGTACGATCGCCCTGATGGCCGCCAATGAGCAGACGGCGGCCGTCCTCCTGGCTATACCATTCGGGCTGGCCATGGTGGCTGCCGGATACTTCATGTGGACCGGCGGGACCAGCTATGCGGCCGAACCGGCCAGGGGCGTGAACCCTTAGCAAGAAGCTAGACAAAGGTTCCAAGTGCGGAAAAGCCCACTAACTTGTGGAGCTAAGGAGATTCGAACTCCTGACCTCTTCGATGCGAACGAAGCGCTCTACCAACTGAGCTATAGCCCCGGAACAGTCCGCCTTCAGGTGGAGTGCGGCACCGGTGTCCTTAGGCTACAAATTTTCCCGGCACATTGCCAATCAGGCGCGTTTGCCGATCAGGCGCGGCGGCGCTGCAGGACGTCGTCGAGATTGCTCAGTGCGCTCTGGGCCTTGGTGAGGGGCCGGGCCGGAGCAGCCTCGGGAACCGTGGCGGGGGTCCCCTGCTTCAGGGACGGCTTGCCGGCGGCTTTGGGGGCCTCGGGGAGGTCAAGAGGCGCAGGAGCGGGACGCTCCGCCTTTGCCGCCTCCACGTACACGGGCTTGGGAACGTCCACCGGTTCCCAGGTGGTGTCTGCCTGCACCGGTTCGGAGGGTGCTTTGGCACTCATGTCCCCGGCTGCAACGGCTACGGCCAGAGCGGCTTCCCGGAGTTCCACGGCCGTCAGCGGCTTCGGAGCGGGCTGGTGGGCCTCCGCGTCGAAGAGCCGGCTCTCCGGCCGTGCCGCGGCCGGTTTGGGGACAGTGGCGCTTGGGCCGGCAGGAGCCTGACGGCGCTGAGGGGCGCTCATTGCTGCGCGAAACGCCGCATTCACCTTGGCTTTGCGGTCACGAACAGCCAGGAAGCGCAGTAGGACGAGGGCCGAAACTGTGATGCCCACGCAGGCGAGCGGCAGAATCGCCGCACCCACCCCGAAGATGAGGAAAATGCCGGAAATGAAGGCAGTGAGCAGTGCTGCGACGGCAACGAGCGCAATGCCTGTTCTGCCATACCGGATCCGGAACGCGCCCGGTTTGGCACTTCCGGCCGGTTCCAAAGCGGTTTCGGTGCTCTTCCTGATCTCCATGGCGTTCTCCTGCTGGGCGGCGACGTTGAGTACCATCCCGGCTCTCGGGTCCGATTCAAAAGCTGGCACTTCCGCCAGGTAGTCGGCAGCGGCCTGGACCGGGTGCCGGCGGTTGCGAAGAATGTACGGTGCGACCCACACAATCCAAAGCACGACGGCAACCACAAGGATCACTGAGCTGCTAAGGGGAAAGTCCACACTCAAAACCGTATGAGCATTACCTCGGCGGCTCCCGCATTAGCCGCGGTGTGTCGTCCGCAACGTGGTAAATCATTGGATTTATGTCCCGGAAGCGCGTTCGTCCTCAGGTCCTGGAAGCAAGCCAGCGGGTCAGCAGCCCCTCCGGGATTTCGTCGGCCGTCAGTGCGAACGTCCGGTGGTCTGCCCACTCGCCATTGATATGAAGAAAGCGGGGCCGGTAGCCCTCGTCACGGAACCCGAGCTTCTCGACAACACGCAGGCTGGGGCCGTTCTCGGGACGGATGTTGATCTCCATCCGATGCAGACCCAACGCCTGGAAGCAATGGTCGGTGGCCATCGCAACCGCTGTCGGGGCGATGCCACGGCCGGCGCGGGACTGGTCAACCCAGTAACCCAGAGTGGCCATCATGGCCGAGCCCCAGACAATCGAGGAGACCGTCAGCTGGCCCACAATGACAGGCACTGACGAGGCAGACGTGCGTTCGGTGATGAGGAAGGGCAGTGCAGTTCCCTGGGCTGCCTGGGCTTTCAGGGACCGGACCATCTGCCGGTAATCCGGCAGGCCGCCGCCAGGCACCGGGTTCGAAGCCTCCCACGGCGCCAGCCATTCATTGTTGCGCGCCCGCACCTGGGTCCATTCCTTTTTGTCCCGGTACCGGATGGGGCGCAGGACCAGGTCGCCGCACTCCAGCGTGACGGGCCAGATGGGTCCTGAGCGCACGGCAGTTACTTGGCGAGACCGGCAGTGAAGCCAGGCAGCCATTCCCGGAGCCCGGGGCCGAGGTCATCGCTGTCAATGGCGAGTTGAACGCAGGCCTTGAGGTAGCTGAGCTTGTCCCCGGTATCGTACCGGCGGCCGCGGAAGACCACGCCGTAGACGCCATGGCCTTCGGCATCCCCCGCAGCGAGCTCCTGCAGAGCGTCCGTCAACTGGATTTCGCCGCCGCGGCCCGGACCTGTGCGCTCCAGGACTTCGAAAACAGCCGGGTGGAGAACGTAACGCCCAATGACGGCGAGATTCGACGGCGCCTCGTCCACGTCCGGCTTTTCGACAAGCTTATTGATCCGGACGTAGCCTTCGCCGTCAATTTCTTCAACATCGGCGCAGCCATATGCGCTGATCTGGGAGGGCTCCACCTCGATAAGTGCCACCACGGATCCGCCGGTCTTGGCCTGGACGTCGATCATGGTGCTCAGGAGTTCGTCCCGGGCGTCAATGAGGTCATCGCCGAGGAGAACCGCAAAAGGTTCGTTCCCGACATGCTGCTTGGCGCGGAGGACCGCATGGCCGAGGCCATTTGGGTCTCCCTGGCGGACGTAGTGGATGTCGCCGAGGTTGCTGGCTGCCTGAATGGATTCGAGCTTTGCGGTGTCACCCTTGGCGGACAGGGTGTCCTCCAGCGACGGAACGCGGTCGAAGTGGTCCTCAAGCGCGCGCTTGTTGCGGCCGGTGATCATGAGGATGTCGTTCAGGCCCACCTTCACTGCCTCTTCCACCACGTACTGGATAGCAGGCTTGTCCACCACCGGCAGCATTTCCTTGGGCATCGCCTTCGTTGCAGGCAAAAACCTGGTGCCAAGGCCGGCGGCAGGAATAACGGCCTTACGAACTGTCTGCTGAGTGGTAGTCACTGCACTAATCTAACGGCAGAGCGATTCATTCAGTAATTAGGGAGCGGTATGTCCGGGGACAACAGAGAAACCAAGGAAAGCATCCGCGCTCTCCACCGTGAGCGCCGTGCCGCGACCGATAACGGCCAGCGGGACAAGGCCGGCGCCACCCTCGCCCTCCACGGCTCTGCCTGGGCACAGCAGTTGGCAGGTGACACGCCGTCGACGTTCTGTGCATATCTCGGTGTTGCGCCGGAGCCGCCCACCTTGCCCCTGCTCCAGGAGCTGCACCGGCTGGGGCACAGGGTCCTGCTGCCGGTCTGTGAACCCGGCAGGCGATTGAGCTGGGCGGACTGGACGCCCGCCGTCGAATTTGTCCGCAGCCGTTTTGCCCCGGTCCTGGAACCCGCCGGACCGCGCCACGGCCTCGGGATCATGGCGACGGTGTCCGCGCTCTACATCCCCGCGACGGCGGTGGACCGGAGCGGCAACCGGATAGGCCAGGGCGGCGGCTACTACGACGTCCTGCTCGCGTCCCTGGATGGTGAGGGCCTGGACATCCCGCTGGCAGCCATCGTCTTCGATTCAGAGCTGCTGCCGGCCGGAAGCATTCCCGCTGAGGCCTTTGACCGGAAAGTTCCGGCGGCCCTGACGCCGTCAGGATTCGTCAGGCTGGCTGAGGGTTCCTGAGTGAGGTACCGCCTCGAAAGTGGTACCCGGAGGGGATGCTAGAATTAGCAGTCAGGCCCTGCGACTGCTAATGACCGGTTGATTCCGCTTCACGCAGCACGGGACCTCTGTTTTGTCCAAGAGGAGGAGCACCAGTGCCCACGTATGCGTACGCCTGCAAGGATTGCGGCCATGCCTTCGATATTTTCCAGTCGTTCACGGACAGCACCCTGACGTCCTGCCCTGAGTGCCAGGGAGCACTGCGCAAGAAGTTCAACAGCGTGGGCGTCGTGTTCAAGGGCTCCGGTTTCTACCGCACCGACTCCAGGGACGCCAAGGGAAGCACAGTTTCTGCCGCACCCGCTGCTCCGGCAGCGCCTGCAGCCGCACCGGCACCGGCTGCCGCCGCGAGCTGACTGCCCGCCTCCACTGCTGTGGTCAGGCAATGTCCGACGCCGGCACCACCGTTGTCCACATAGGAACCTTTGCGCATGGTGGGCTTAGTCCCGCAACCGTAGCGTGGTTCCCATGCCCGCCACCGTTTTCCACCGCAGCCGCGGATCCGCCCCGCCCGGGCGCCAGGTCCGTCACCAGCACCCGTCCACCCGTCCGGGCCGGCGGCGAGGCCATCGGCTGTCGTCCTGGCTCAGCCGGAACCGGCGCCTCGCCATCGCACTGCTCCTTTGCGTCGCAGCCGGGATAACGGTCCACCAGCTCACTCCCCCGCCCGCAGACACCGTGACAGCCCTGGCTGCTGCGCGGGATCTGCCCGCGGGCACGGCCTTGGCAGGCAGCGATCTGGTGCTAACGCCGATCCCCCAGCGGCTGATGACAGCCGGGTCTGTGACCGACCGCAACCAGGCAACGGGCAAGCAGTTGGCCGCCCCCTTGCGGAAAGGCCAACTTCTTACCGATGCGCAGCTTCTCGGACCCGGCCTCCTGGCCGGCACTCCCCCGGGCTCCGCCGCAGTGCCCCTGCGGATGGCGGACCCTTCCTCCATCCAGCTGGTATCGCCGGGGCAGCTGGTCAATGTAGTCATGACCGGGGCCAATGGCTACGACCAACAGTCCCCCTCAGAGGTGCTGGCCTCCTCCGTCGCGGTCCTGTGGACATCGGGCCAGGGCGGCCAGACGGGCCAATGGCTCGGGACCGGTGAGACCGAAGGGCTGATCGTGGTGGCGGCTTCCCCGGACCAGGCCGCCCGGCTGGCGGGCGCCTCAACCCAGGGAAAGCTGTTCTTCGTGCTGGTAGGGCCTTAGCATGCGGCGGCGTGATGCAACCGTACCCGGCAGCTTAGCCCCAATGCGGCGGCTTGTTTTCCTTCAGCCACTCATCGTGATCGTTGTCCGGGCCATCGCCCCAGGCTTTGGGGTCATCTTCGGCAGCCTTGTTCGGCAGTATTCCTTCGGGGCGGGCCTGCGGCCGGTCCGTCGCAGATTCCTGCGCCGGGTCCGCCTCAGGTTCCTGCCCCTGATCCTGCCCATCGGCCTGACCGGTGTTCTGCGGGTTCACTACAACCGCCTCCTTGCTCTCCAGACGCGCGGCCCGGTCCTCATTCCTGTACCTGGCTGCCGGGCGTTCGTGGTCTTCGGCTCCAACCGCACCCACCGCGAGCGGGTCCACGTCCTCGTCGAAGAAACCAGCCGCAGAAGTCCGGCCGGGCAACAGTACGTTCTCAAGCCCCAAGTATCCTCCAATCCTGTCCGCGCAGGCGGACGGGTCGGTGAACACCTCGATGGTCCACAGCGGCATGTACCGCCATCCCAGCCGTTCCAGGAGCTGCGGGCGGAGGCGGCTCCGCTCCCGGACGCTCATGGTCCGGTAGACCTCCGTTCCATCAGATTCGATCGCCACCGGCCGCGGAACTTCTGCATCGTCCTGCCCCATGGTGCTCAGGGGGTCGGCCGCCGCCACCACGTCAATGACGCCGTCGTACTGGTGCCACACACGGGCACCCCGTGCACGCAGCCTGTCGCCCAGATCGGCAACCAGCGGATCTGCCCCGAGAGCCTGCTCGCTTGCCGCAGCCCTGGAGGCCGGCGTCCCGAGATCGGTCTTCCCGGCAATCTCGCGGTTCAGGAGTTCGTAGAAGTCAACGGCTCCGTGCGAGAGGCGGGTATGGTCCAGGTCTTCCGGCTGGAAGCATGTCAGCACGTGCAGGGAACGCCGTGCCCGGGTCATGGCCAAGGCAAATTTTTCCCTGCCACCCTCGGCGGAGAGCGGTCCAAAGTTGTGCAGGGCACGGCCGTGCGGGGTGCGGCCGAAGCCGGGGGAAAAGATGACGTGGTCGCGGACCAGGCCCTGCGCCCGTTCAAGGTCAACCACACGGAACGATTCCGGTCCTGCGCTGAAGAAACTGGCCAGGCCCGGGTGGTTCGGCAGCTGAAGCCGGATGGCCTCACCGATCCGGGCAGCGTGCCGCAGGCTGGCCGTGACCACAGCCAGCGAGGTGCGCGAACGCATCCGCGCGTGCTCAAAGACCAGCTGCACCACCTTGTTGACTTCTGCAACAACGGATTCGACGCCTTCATGATCCGCGCTCGGCAGGCCCGTCCCGTCAGGCAGGTACTCCACCAGCAGTGCGCGGTCCAGCCCCGTGGCCGCCTGGCCCTCCGGGAGCCGGCGGAGGCCGCCGTCGTAATGGTTCTTACTGAGCTGCAGGACCAGGTCCTCGTCCACGGCCCGGTAGACAAAGTTGAGCCGCCAGACAGGCAGCACGGAAGCAAGTGCAGAGAACGCGCTCTCGACGCGCTGGTGGGCCGATTCGCCGGCCGCGAGGCGCTCCACGCCCACGGTGAAGGTCCGGGGGCTGGCAATCTTGGCGTCACCGAAGGCGATGACCTGTTTTGCCCGGGCGATGGAGGGCAGGACAGCCTGCAGGGACGTCGCCTCGGCATCCAGGATGACCACTGCATCGAAACGCTGTTCCGCCGGCAGAAGCCCTGTCATGAGGTAGGGGCTCACGGACCATACCGGGACCAGCTTGGGGACCAGTTCCGGGGCCTGCGCAGTCAACGCGGCGAGCGTCACCCTGCCGTCCTTGAGCAGGCTCCGCAGCAACTGGGCCTGACGCGGGTGTTCGGCCAGTGCGGCCTGCCACCGCCCGGCGAGGTCCCAGCGAAGGCGCGCGGCGCCGCTGGCAATGTGGGCGTTGTCCGCAAGGCGGTATTCGGCTTCAAGCTGCCGGAGGGCGTCGCCGTCGGACATGGCAAGGTAGTCGTCGCCACTGATCATGGCTTCCAGGGCGGACTGCCACCAGGCAAGTTCCAGCTCAGCGGCCACACACTCGGCGTGAACTTCACGGTCGGCAAGATCGGCGAGAAGCTCGCCCAGCCCGTGCTCGCGCATGTTCTCGACCAGAAGCGTGCGCTCGGGAAGGGTTTTGAGCGTCTGGGTGTCCGCCACCAGCCGTTCAAGGCGTTCCATCAGGTCCTCATAGCGGGCCGTGGCCAGCGAACCGCCGGCTTCGGTATGCCGCAGCGCGTCACCCAGCTGGCTCAGCTCACGGTCCAGCGAGCGGTACATGACGTTCATTTCGGCAAGCCCCGAAGGAACTGCCGGGTGGCGCTGGGAGGTGGCGTAGCCGGACCAGAGGGCGCGCTGCTCCTGGACCAGCACAAGGGAGCTGTGGAGGTCGGCAATGTGCACACCCGGGCGGACATACTCCTTGGCCACCCGGCGCAGCCGGGAACGCTGCATGGAGGCCATGTCGATGTTCCGCTCACGCCGCCACGCGGAAGATGCCGTAGCCGAAATGAGGTCGTGGACAGGCCTGTCGAAGATGTCCGGCGTGAACTTGTCCAGGCTTTCCCGGACGGCCATCAGGAGTTCAAGCTGCTCGCCCCACTCGGCAAAGGAGGTTCCCAGCCGGATCTCCGCGTGTTCGGCCACGCTGTTCATCTTCTCGCGCAGTGCAGGCAGGTTCTTCGCGACAGAGCGGGCGAGTTCCTGGGCCTCCTCGGTCTCCTTTCGGGTGAGGAGCCTTGCCCCGTGCCACGGGCTGGTGGTGGAGGCCCGGCTGAAGCTGCCAAGCTCGGCGGCCCGCTTAAGCCGGCCCGCGAGTTCATTCCGGTCACGGATGCTGTCGAGGACACTCCGCTTGAGCCGCACCGTGGTGGCGGGGGAAGGGTGGATGGAGGTCAGCTCAGCCAGTGACTGCATGGCCTGGTACGGCGAGCATCCCCAGCGCTGCCGGACGTTGTGGAGCGAAGCCACGTGGTCCATAAGGGCGTGGCGGTGCTCTGTGAGGGTCTTGTGGAGGTTCCCCAAGTGCGGTTCGAGGGATTTCTCGTTCCGGACGATGGCCCGCACCAGCTGGGCCTTGAGCTGCTGGGGTGTGGCTGTGCCGGACAGCTGGAACAGGATGGATTCCAGGCCGAGGGATTCCAACTGGGCTGAAACTTCGTTCAGGCTGGCGCGGCGGTCACCGACCACCAGCACCGACCTTCCGGCGTCAACGAGGGCACCGATGGTGTTGATGGCGGTCTGCGTCTGCCCCGTGCCCGGAGGGCTGCTGACCACCAGCGACTCACCGGCACTCGCGGCATCAAGGACGTACTGCTGGTCCGGGTCGGCGTCGAGCAGGAGGAGTTCATCGGCCGGGTGGCGCTTATCCACGCCCGGGAACCGGGAAGGGTCCGGCTCTTCCACGTCAAAGACTTCCCCGTTGCCGCTCCTGGCCAGTGCGGCCACCAGCGGGTTGGACTCGTTGATCCAGGGGTCATCGAGGTTGCCGGACAGATCGGCGAAGGTCGAGACCAGCAGGTTGTGCTGCGCTTCGGCGCCATGGATGGGCCTGATAAGGGTGGCGAGCCGGTCCAGGACGGGCTGCGGGTCGAAGCGGGCGGTGCTGTATGCGAGGCGGGTGACGGCGTTGACGTCGAAGACGATGCCGTGCACGTTTTTCAGGTGGCGGACCAGGGCAGGGTTGATGTGGGCCTGCTCGGTGAGCTGCAGTTCGTAGTCGTCTTCGCCCGGGCGGACAGTCAGCGAGATCGCGGTGAGCATGACCGGGGAGGAAACACGCTGGGGTTTGCCGCCCACCGCCGAGGTCCACACCACGGTGCCGGCGGAGAGATACCCGGCATCAATGCCACGGTCATTGGAGAGTTCGAAAATTTTGGAGCGGATGTTCCGGGATGCCCGGGCAGCCACCACGTACTGCTGATGGTCGCGGATCAGGGTGGACAGCCGTGTGCGGCGGCCGGCCATCAACTGGGCCAGGCCCGACGGGTGGGCGTGGGTCAGGTCGATGGAGCCTTCGGGGGTTTTGGTGAATCGAAGCATGGTGTCTGCCCCGGTGACGGGCTTGAGCCCGGACAGCCACTTTCCAAATTCCTCAGAACCCTCCGGGTGGCCTTGACCAACTGACACTACTGCCTTCTTTTCTGCGTTTGCACGTGACGCCCTGGACCATACCGGCATGCTTTCGAGAGTAGCCGCAAAGATGCCGGGATCAGCGACCGCAACACTGGTGGGTGCCAAATTAGGGGGATTCTCTCAGGATAAAAAGAAGTGGCCGGTCTCCGCTGACGGAGACCGGCCACTTACAGTGCTATTCCCACTCGATGGTGCCCGGCGGCTTGCTGGTCACGTCCAGCACTACCCGGTTGACGCCGTCCACCTCGTTGGTGATGCGGTTGGAAATGCGGGCCAGCAGGTCATAGGGAAGCCGGGACCAGTCCGCTGTCATGGCGTCTTCGGAGGAGACGGGACGGAGCACGATCGGGTGCCCGTACGTACGTCCGTCGCCCTGGACACCCACACTGCGGACATCGGCCAGCAGGACCACCGGCATCTGCCAAACCTCGTTGTCCAGCCCGGCCGCCGTCAGTTCGGCGCGCGCAATGGCGTCCGCCTTCCGGAGCAGGTCAAGGCGTTCCTGGGTGATGTCGCCAACGATCCGGATTCCGAGGCCGGGGCCGGGGAACGGCTGGCGGCCAACGATTTCCTGGGGCAGGCCCAGCTGCGCGCCGACTGCACGCACCTCGTCTTTGAACAGTGCCCGCAGCGGTTCCACGAGTTCGAATTGCAGATCTTCCGGCAGGCCGCCCACGTTGTGGTGGCTCTTGATGTTCGCGGCACCTTCGCCGCCGCCGGATTCCACGACGTCCGGGTACAGGGTGCCCTGGACCAGGAACTTGATCTTTTCGCCGTGGGCCGCGGCCTCGGCGATGATGGCCAGCTCAGCCTCTTCGAACGCGCGGATGAACTCGCGGCCGATGATCTTGCGCTTGGTTTCGGGATCGCTGACGCCAGCCAGCGCGGACAGGAAGCGCTCCTGCTCGTTGGCCACGTATAGCTTGACGCCGGTGGCTGCAACGAAGTCGCGTTCCACCTGCTCGGCTTCGCCTTCGCGGAGCAGTCCGTGGTCAACGAACACACAGGTCAGCTGGTCACCGACTGCGCGCTGGACCAAAGCCGCGGCGACAGCGGAGTCAACGCCGCCGGAGAGGCCGCAGATAACCCGGGCATCGCCGATCTGCTTGCGGATCCGGTCCACCTGCTCCTCGAGGATGTTCCCCGTGGTCCAGTTGGGCTCCAGCTTGGCGCCCTTGAACAGGAAGTTCTCGAGAACCTGCTGGCCGTAGGCGGAGTGCTTGACCTCGGGGTGCCATTGGACGCCGTAGAGGGACTTCTCTTCGTTGGCGAAAGCGGCAACTTCAGCCCCGGCGGTGGTGGCGAGCACCTCGAAGCCTTCGGGGGCCTCGTGCACCGAGTCGCCGTGGCTCATCCAGGTGTTCTGCGCCTGCGGCATACCTTCGAGCACCGAGCGGCCTTCGCCGAGGATGGTGGTCTGGGTGGAGCCGTACTCGCGCAGGCCGGTCTTATCGACCTTCCCGCCCAATGCGTTGGCCATTGCCTGGAAGCCGTAGCAGATGCCGAAGACCGGGATGCCGGCTTCGAAGAGGTCGGCGCCGACGGAGGGCGCACCGTCCGCGTAGACGCTGGCCGGGCCGCCGGACAGGATGATGGCAGCGGGGTTCTTGGCCAGGAGTTGCTCGGTGGAGTAGGTATGCGGAACCACTTCCGAATACACATTCGCTTCCCGGACGCGGCGGGCAATCAGCTGCGCGTACTGGGCACCGTAGTCAACAACCAGCACCGGCTTCTGGGAAGTCTGGGATGCAGTGGGAGTAGTCACCGTACTAGCCTACTTGGCGCCGTCCCGGGGCCGCACATTTGGGGCCGTCCGTGTGACGGAGCAGACTCGGTTTTCTTCAGTACCGCTGGGCTGCCTGCGGGTTGGCGGCCAGTTCAGCTTCCACCTCGGCGTGGAACTTCTTTTCCACGATGAAGGACAGGAAGGGGACCACGCCGCCCAGTGCCAGCAGGATGAGCTTCAGGAACGGCCACCGCATGAGCGTCCACAGCCGGAAGTTGGAGATCAGGTACACCACGTACATCCAGCCGTGCACAATCAGCACGCCCACGGAGATGTTGGCGCCGCCGATCACGCCCTGCGGTTCGGCGTCGGCGAACCCCAGGCCGAACGGCTGGCCGGTGACGGCGTTGGTACCGCCGACAAACAGGTACTGGCCAAAGCCATACCGGGCCACCAGCTCCGCACACAGGAGCAGCAGCATGCCGCCGGTGAGGTAGGCCAGGACCTTGTAGAACTTCAGGGCCGAGCGGATCTGCGGCTCTGTTCCGCCGAAGCGGCGCTTCTTGGTCTTTCCCTGCGCAGTCCCCTGCTGGATGGCCGGTTTAGGTTCAATCATGGCGTTACCTTTTGTTGGTGCGGTTCAGGAGCAGCGGGGTTGGGCGCCGCCTGGTGGTGGGCTTCGTCGTCGAGTTCCTCTTCGAGGTCCCGCCGGTAGTCGTCCTTGACCAGCCGCCACCAGATGAACAGCGCGAAGCCGGCGAAGACCACCCATTCCAGTGAGTAGAAGAGGTTGAGCCAGTTGACCTTCTCGGCGGGAGGCTGGGGACCGATTTCCAGCGGCAACAGGGCCCCGGGGACCGCGGCCGCGCTGACGTCCGTGCCGTCAGCCACTTCGGCGGTGGCGGCTACAAAGCCCGGGTAGCTGCTGACATCCCAGTAGTTGATGAGTTCGGCAACGGATACTGCGGAAGCACGCCCGGGCCCAGGTGCCGTGGCCGGCAGCGGTGATTCTGACGGCAGCAGCCGTCCGGTAAGTTTCACGGCGCCCGACGGCGGTGCGCCGGCGTCGTCGGGATCGGCAACCCAGCCGCGGGCCACGGGGATCCAGGTCTGTGCGGTGGCGGCTGAGCCGCTGAGCGCAGGCGCACCGGTCACGGCAAAAGCGGAAACCACCCAGTAGCCGCTCTGGCCGTTCTTCAGCCGGTCCGGAACCAGAACCTGTTTGGCGGGATCGTAGGATCCGTCGGCGGTGACCATCTGATCAGCCACCGAACCGGGGAAGAAATCGCCCGGCTGAAGTGTGGCGGTGAGTGCCTTCACCTGTTCGGTGGCAGGGTTATCCGGGACTTCGGGAGTGGTGGACCGCCCGAACTGCCACTGGCTGAGCAGGACGAACACCCCGGAGATGAGGATCGCGAAGACCAGGCCTGCGATCCATCGGGGCTTAAGGGCTGTTTTCCACACGTCTTAACCGTACTTCGTTCCGCTGTAGAACAACTAAACGCAGCGTTCGCTGCGCAGAGTGGGGCAAGAGGGTCCCTGCGTGGCGACGGAGTCGACACGAAAGGGCCTGCCCCAATCTCAGTGGTCGAAGAACACCAGGCTGGAGTTGATGAGCTCGGCAATGACTTCGGCATCGTAGGCCCGCCGCAGCGACTCCCGGAAGGACTCCTTGGACAGCGAGCGCGCCAGCGTGGCGAGGACTTCCAAATGGTCTGAGAACGAGCTCGCCGGGGTGGCGATCAGCAGGATCACCGTGGCGGGCCCGTCGGCGGCACCGAAATCCAGGGCGTGCCCATACTTGGTGATCCCCACGGCGATGGATGTCCGCGAGACGAATTCACTGCGCGCGTGGGGCAGGCCGATGCCTCCCGGGAGGCCGGTGGCAAGCTGGTGCTCACGTGCGTTGACATGCGCCAGGAAGCCGGGCAGGTCCGTGACGCGGCCGGCTGCGAAGAGACGTTCCGCGAGCTGCGTTGCAGCGTCCGCCTTGTCCGATGCCTCCAACTCGAGGATCACCATCTCGGGGGTGGTGAGATCGGCATCGTACCGGTCAAGTGGTTCCGCCAAGGCGAGTCCCTTCAGTCAGGAGAGAAGTGCTGATGCGCGCAGCCCTTCAGCGCAGGGGAACGATGTCGTCGACGCCGAGACGCGCGGCGTCAGCTGATTCGTCGTCCGGCTGCTGCTGGCTGAGCCGTTCGGCTTCAACGCGTGCAATGTAGTGGTTTATCTCGCGTTCGCGCTGTTCGTCGCTCCAGCCAAGAACTTCACCCATCAGTTTAGCGACCACAGGCACCGCCGTGACACCGCGGTCCCAGGACTCGATGGAGATGCGGGTCCTGCGCGTCAGCACGTCATTGACATGCCGGGCGCCCTCGTGGGTCGCGGCGTAGACAGCCTCTGCCTGCAGGTAGTCGTCGGCGCCGGGCAGCGGCTCTGCCAGGGCGGGATCGCGGGCGATGAGGTCCAGCACCTCCGGCGTCATGGAACCGTACCGGTTGAGCAGGTGCTCGATCCGGGCCACGTGGACTCCGGACTCTTCGGCGGTCCGGTTCCTGCGGTTCCAGGCGGCCTTGAAGCCGCTGGCCCCCAGCAGCGGGATGGTTTCCGTGCAGCTCGGCGGGACACGCTCATCCATGGTGCGGGTGGCCTCGTCAACGGCGTCCTTGGCCATGACCCGGTAGGTGGTCCACTTGCCGCCGGCCACCACCACCAGGCCCGGTACGGGGTGGGCCACGATGTGTTCGCGGGAAAGCTTGGCGGTGGAGTCGTTCTCACCGGCCAGCAGCGGACGCAGGCCTGCGTAGACGCCTTCAACGTCCTCCCTGGTCAGCGGGCGCTTGAGGACCTGGTTGACGTGGTCAAGGATGTAGTCGATGTCCTTGCTGGACGCCGCCGGGTGCGCCTTGTCCAGGCTCCAGTCGGTGTCGGTGGTGCCAATGATCCAGTGCCGCCCCCACGGGATGACAAACAGCACAGATTTCTCGGTGCGGAGGATCAGCCCCACTGTTGACTGGAAACGGTCGCGGGGCACCACGAGGTGGATGCCCTTGGACGCCCTGACCTTCAGCTGGCCACGGTCGGTGACCATGGCCTGGGTTTCATCCGTCCACACCCCGGTGGCGTTGATGACCTGCTTGGCCCTGATATTGAACTGCGAGCCGTCCTCATGGTTGACCACCTTGGCCCCGACCACGCGTTCACCTTCACGGAGGAAACTCACCACTGCCATCTGGTTGACCGCATGGGCGCCGTAGTGGGCCGCTGTCCGGATCAGGTTGGCCACGTACTTGGCGTCGTCCACCTGGCCGTCGTAATACCGGATGGAGCCCACGAAGGCATCCTTTTTCAGGCTGGGGGCAGCCCTGAGCGTGCCCCGCCGGCTGAGGTGTTTGTGGAACGGCACACCCCGGCTGTGGCCGCCTGAGATCGACAGCAGGTCATAGAGCGCGATGCCGGCCCCTACGTAGGGCCGCTCAAGGAAGGGTTTGGTGAGCGGATACAGGAACGGCACGGGACGGGCCAGGTGCGGGGCGAGTTCGGACAGCAGCAGTCCGCGCTCGTGCAGCGCCTCCTTGACCAGCCCAAAATCCAGCATCTCAAGGTAGCGGAGCCCGCCGTGGATCAGTTTGGAAGACCGGGACGAGGTCCCCGCCGCCCAGTCGCTTGCCTCCACGATTCCCACGCTGAGGCCGCGTGTCACAGCATCCAGGGCCGCTCCGGTGCCGACAATTCCGCCGCCCACGATGAGGATGTCCAGTTCCTTGCCAGGCAGGGCGGTTGCCTTGAGCCGGGCAATGGATGCTTCCCGTGCCTCGGGGCCGAGGGCCCCGCGCTGGTTTGGAACACTGCTCATCGAACGCCTCCGTTGCCGCTGCTACCGGTCGTAAACCACCCTACTTCGTTGCCGCATGGTTGGGCATGCGGCTGCGCCAGGCGTGGAGTGTCAGTTACCCGAGTACGGCGAAACCACGACGTCCACGCGCTGGAACTCCTTGAGGTCCGAGTAACCGGTGGTGGCCATCGACCGGCGCAGGGCACCGATCAGGTTTGAGGTGCCGTTGGTGTGGTGGCCCGGTCCGAACAGAACCTCTTCGAGCGGCCCCACCGTGCCCACATTGGCGCGGTCCCCGCGCGGCAGTTCCAGGTGGTGGGCCTCCTGGCCCCAGTGCCAGCCCTTGCCCGGAGCCTCTTCCGCCCTGGCGAGGGCACTGCCCAGCATCACGGCGTCGGCGCCCATGGCGATTGCCTTGACGATGTCGCCGGAGCTTCCCATGCCGCCGTCGGCAATCACATGGACGTAGCGCCCGCCGGATTCATCCATGTAGTCGCGGCGGGCGGCCGCGACGTCGGAGATGGCGGAGGCCATGGGCGAGTGGATTCCCAGGGCCCGCCGCGTGGTGGTGGTGGCTCCGCCGCCGAACCCGACCAGGACGCCGGCGGCGCCGGTCCGCATCAGGTGCAGCGCCGGGGTGTAGCCTGCCGCGCCGCCCACAATGACGGGCACGTCCAGTTCGTAGATGAACTGCTTGAGGTTCAGCGGTTCGTGGTCCTTCGAGACGTGCTCGGCAGAGACAGTCGTGCCGCGGATAACAAAGATGTCGACGCCGGCGGCCACCACGGTCTTGTAGTGTTCCTGGGTGCGTTGGGGCGTCAGCGACCCCGCAACGGTGACGCCGGCGGCCCGGATTTCAGCCAGCCGCGAGGTGATGAGTTCCGGCTGGATGGGGGCGCGGTAGAGCTCCTGCATGCGGCCGGTCACGGCCGGGCTGTTGGTCTCATCCTCAAGGGCGCCGATTTCGTCCAGGACGGGCTGCGGGTTTTCGTAGCGGGTCCAGAGGCCCTCAAGGTCCAGCACGCCAAGTCCGCCGAGCCGGCCCAGGGCGATGGCCGTTTCCGGGGACATGGCCGAGTCCATCGGGGCGGCGATCACCGGCATGTCGAACTTATAGGCGTCGATCTGCCATGAGACAGACACGTCCTTGGGGTCGCGGGTGCGACGGTTGGGGACAATCGCAATGTCATCCAGGGAGTAGGCACGACGCCCACGCTTGCCACGGCCGATCTCGATCTCGTAAGTCACTGCTCTAGGTTATCCCAGCGGCGCCGCTCCCCCGGGACCCGGCGGCATAGACTGGGCCCACGCCAGCGGGGTTCCCTGGCCGAACTGCAAGGTGAGGGTGCTGGTGGGGATGGGCAAACGCTGGATCTTCGACGGGCACATCGCCGGCATCGGCACCGCCACGGGACTGCGGGCGGTCGTGGGGCTCTGGCAGCAGTCCCCTTTCGGGGCCTTTGCCGACGTCATGGTCCAGCACCCCTCAGGGCACCGTGTGCTGCTCGCCCCCACACGGGAAGTGGCCGGCTTTATCTCCTTCACGTACAGCTTTGACGAAGTCATGGTGGTGGAGGTGGGCGCACGCCTGGCGGATGGGCAGTTAAAGGTCGACGCCGGCCCGCTGGGGCTGCGGGCCGGAATGGGACGCAGGACCCTCCTTGGCACCGCGTTACGGGCAGTACCGCGGCCCCTCGCCGTGCATCCGGCATGGTTGCGGGCGATCAGTCCTGCCGCGGCAGTGCTCAGCCCGGGCGCCCGGACCTCGGGAACTGCCGGCAGCGGCAGGCGTGAGTTTTACGGGGTCAGCGATCTGCACCACATCAGCTCCGCCGTCGTGAGCTGGGACTGCGTGGACGCCGGGGCGCTGGCTCCCGTCCGGCCCGGTGTGACATTCGGGTTCAGCAGCGTCCCGCCGCGGCCCAGCCTTGCCCGGGTCCGCACCACCGTGGTGGAACCAGTTTCAGACCCCTTCTGACTCCTCAACACTCAACTGGGATTCGAACATCCTGAAGTAGCGGCCCCGCATGGCCACCAGTTCCTTGTGGGTGCCCTCCTCCACGATCCGGCCGTCCTCGAGCATGTAGACGATGTCGGCCTTTTCGATGGTGGCGAGCCGGTGGCTGATGGCGATGATAGTGCTGCCGCGGTCGGCGAACAGCCGGGTGAAAATGCGGTGCTCGGCGAGCGCGTCGATGGCCGAGGTTGGCTCGTCCATCACCATGAATTCGGCGTTCCGGTAGAAGTTCCGTGCCATGGCGAGCCGCTGCCACTGCCCGCCGGAGAGTCCGCTGCCCTTCCGTCCGCGCGGATCCTCCATCCAGTTGCTGACGTGGTTGTCCAGGCCGTTGGGCAGCTTGTTGATGAACTCAAGGGCCTCGGCGTCTGCCGCCGCCCGCCGGATCCGGTCATCGTCCCGGGGCGAATCGACGTCGCCGAAGCGGATGTTGTCCGCAGCTGTAGCAAACTCGTACTTCAGGAACTCCTGGCTCAGCACGGCCAGATGGCGGTGCCACGAGGTGACATCGACGGCGGCGAGATCGACGCCGTCGAGCATTACCTGCCCGGAGTCCGGGGCGTACAGCCCGGCCAGGATCCTGATCAGGGTTGACTTTCCGGCGCCGTTCTCCCCCACGATGGCAATGTGCTGGCCCTCCCGGATGGTCATGCTGATGCCGCGGATCACTTCCAGATCGCTGCCGGTGTAGGTGAAACGGATGTCCCGGAGCTCGACGGTCTTAGGTGCCTGCAGCAGCGGCGGGGCATGGCTGGAGTGGACCGGCAACGCCATGAACACCTCGTAGTCCTTGAGGTTCGCCAGGTCCTCGTCGATCGAGCTCAACGACGACACCAGGTTGTTGGCCGTGGACAGGGCGCGGCTGACGATCTGCTGGACGTAAAGGAACTGGCCCACCGGCTGGGCGCGGGCGATGATCTGCCCCACCACCCAGATCAGCGACACCACTTCGGCGCCATACTGCAGGGCGTCGGCGGCCAACTGCTTGGGGATGTAGCGTTTCTGGAAGTCCAGGCGCCGGCGTTCGTCAGCATCCCGCAGCCGGGACCTGAAGTCCATCAGGTAGCCCACAATCCCGTACAGGCGCATCTCGGCGATGTGCTGCGGGCGAAGCAGGTTCGTTTCGATCATCCGGCGCTGGCGCCTCGAATCCACCTGCGTGTTCCAGTGGGCGATCTGTTCGCGCGAGAGCTTGAACTGCAGGTAGACGCTGGGCACAATCGCGATGAGCACAATCACCGCGATCCACCAGCTGACCAGCAGCAGGGCACCGATCGCCAGGATCACCGAGACCAGCTGGGTGAAGATCGCGGCGATGCGGTCCAGCACCCTGGCGTAGGAATCGGAGAACCGCTTGGCGCGGTCGTACAGGTCCACGGTCTCTTTGTCGTCGTAGCGCCAGAACTCCAGAGCCAGGAAGCGCTCGTACATCTGGTCGCCCACGATGGCGCCCACCTTGAAGCTCATCAGCTGCTGGATGTAGCGGTCCACGCTGCTGAAGGCACCCCAGAACAGGCCCAGGGCAGCGGTGATGATGACGTAGACAATGGCCTGCTGGCCTGCGGCGGCATCCCCTGAGTACGCGGCAGCCAGTGCCGTGGTGGTGAGTGCCGCGAAGTACGTGGTCACCAGCGGCAGCATGGCCGAGATCAGCGACCCCGCAACCTTCATCACGACGGCGGCCGGAGAGGCCCGGAAGCTGACGCGCAGCACCTGTGCCACGGCCCGGGCATAGGGCCTCAGGGCCAAACGCCGGCGCGCATCCCTCTTGGGGTTCAGTTCGGCAGGGTGGCGGGGTTCGGACATGGATTCAGCCTAGTCTGGCGGGCAGAAGCAAACAGGCCGCGGAAATGTTCCCCGCGGCCTATACCGGTGGTGGGCCCACGGCGCCCGGGTTCCCTGGCCGCAGCGAAGCAAGGTCAGGGAGGCGCTGGGGACTAGCGTGAACCGTAGTTCGGGGCCTCCACCGTCATCTGGATATCGTGCGGGTGGGATTCCTTGAGCCCGGCCGGGGTGATACGGACGAACTTGCCGCGGGCCTTGAGCTCCGGGATGGTGGGCGCACCGGTGTAGAACATGGTCTGGCGGAGGCCGCCCACCAGCTGGTAAGCAACGGAGGCGAGCGGGCCGCGGTAGGCCACGCGGCCTTCGATGCCCTCGGGGATGAGCTTGTCATCACCGGACACGTCAGCCTGGAAGTAGCGGTCCTTGGAGTAGGACGTGTTCTTGCCGCGGGACTGCATAGCGCCGAGTGAGCCCATGCCGCGGTAGCTCTTGAACTGCTTGCCGTTCACGAAGATCAGCTCGCCCGGCGATTCGTCACAGCCTGCCAGCAGCGAACCGAGCATCACGGTGTCGGCGCCGGCAACCAGCGCCTTGCCGATATCCCCGGAGTACTGGAGGCCGCCGTCGGCGATCAGCGGAACACCGGCCGGGATGGCGGCCTTGGCGGACTCGTAGATGGCGGTGATCTGCGGAACACCCACGCCTGCCACCACGCGGGTGGTGCAGATGGAGCCCGGGCCAACGCCCACCTTGATGCCGTCGGCGCCGGCGTCAATCAATGCCTGCGCGCCCTCGCGGGTGGCAGCCTGGCCGCCGATGATGTCCACATGCGCTGCCCGCGGATCCGACTTCAGGCGGCGGATCATGTCCAGCACACCCTGGGAGTGGCCGTTGGCGGTGTCGACGAACAGGGCGTCGACACCGGCGTCGATCAGGGCCATGGCGCGTTCCCAGCCGTCACCGAAGAACCCGATGGCTGCGCCCACGCGGAGCCTGCCTTCGTCATCCTTGGTGGCCAGCGGGTACTGCTCGGCCTTGGTGAAGTCCTTGGTGGTGATCAGGCCCTTGAGCCGGCCCTGCTCGTCAACGAGCGGCAACTTTTCGATCTTGTTCGTAGCCAGCTTGTGGCTGGCTTCCTCACGGCTGATGCCGACGTGGCCGGTGACCAGCGGCATCTTGGTCATCACGTCGCTGACCAGCCGCAGCGGGAAGTCGGCCTCCGGGACAAAGCGGGTGTCCCTGTTGGTGACGATGCCCAGGAGACGCATGCCTTCATCCACGACGGGAAGGCCGGAGACGCGGTACTGCGAACAGATCTCGTCCAGTTCCGCCAGGGTGGCCTCGGGGCCGATGGTCAGCGGGTTGGTAATCATGCCGGACTCACTGCGCTTGACCCGGTCCACCTGGTCTGCCTGGTCCTGGATGGACAGGTTGCGGTGGATGACGCCCAGTCCGCCCTGGCGTGCCATGGCGATGGCCATCCGCGATTCGGTGACAGTGTCCATAGCCGCGGAAAGCAGCGGGGTGTGGACCGTGATCCGCTTGGAGATCCGCGAGGACGTGTCGGCGTCGGACGGGATAACGTCTGTGTGTCCCGGGAGAAGCAGGACGTCGTCGTAGGTCAGGCCGATGAAGCCGAAAGGATTGTGCTCGGGCTGGGTCATGAGTGCGCCTCTTACCTTGGTTACTGGTCACGGGTAGGGGTTGCAGCTAATGACCAGCCCGTCATTACGGGACTGGTCCGTGCAGGGCCTTAACAAGTCGGTTGCTCAACACACGGGAACCATGCGTCAAAGCGTTGAGTAAATATTAGAACCTCCGGGCCGATCCCCCTATTCCGGGAGACCAGTGTGAGCAACCGCACGCGCTGTCATCAGGCCCGGCGTGGTTTCAGCCGCGTCACAACCATCACGGTCCTGCGCAGCGCACAAACTAAGCTGGCCACAACCAGGGAAGGGAGCCGGAGTGATTGTCCAGCTGCGGGTTTGCGTGCCGGAACAGTTGTCGGCAGTAACGCTGAAGACTTGCCGGGACCACACGGGTACGGCCGACGTGGCCTTCTTTCCCGGCGCGTCCCTGGTGCCGCCAGGTGATGTCATCGAGCTCCAGATCGCCAGGGAATCGGTGGAGGCACTCCTTGAGAAACTCGAGGTCCTGAAGGTCCGGGATGAGGGGTCGATCCTGATCTCAATGCCCGAGCTCGTACTGTCCCGGCGCGCTGACCAGGCGGAATCCTCTGCCCCGGGGGACGGTGCCGACGCCTTGATTTGGGATGAGGTTACGCGCCAGACCGGCGAGGACTCACGGCTGACATGGAGCTACCTGGCCTTTCTCGTCCTGGCCACCCAGCTCGCTGCGATCGGCATCGTGACCAATTCGACGATCGCCATTGTGGGCGCGATGGCGGTGGGGCCGGAGTTCGGTCCCCTGGCTGCACTGGCGGTGGCAGTTGCCCGGGGCCAATGGAGGCTGGGGAGGAGGGCCGCCGTCGCACTTGGCGTCGGTTTCCCGGTGGCCATGCTGCTGGCGGCCCTGACTGCCTGGCTGTCCGTCCCGCTCGGGCTCTTCCCGGCCGATGTTCTGGATAAGGGGTCCGCCGTCGAGTTCATTTACCATCCGGGTCCGTATTCACTGATCGTCGCGGTCCTGGCCGGAGCCGCCGGGATGCTGTCGGTCATCAGCCGTCGTTCGGCGGCGCTCATCGGCGTCTTTATTTCGGTCACTACGGTCCCCGCGGCCGGATTCGTGGCGGTGGCGCTGGTGTTGGGCGAGTTCCAGAAGGCGGCCGGGTCAGCGTTCCAACTGTTACTGAACCTCGTCGGTATCGTCGTGGCCGCCGTGGCGGTCCTCCTGTTCTACCGGGTGGTCACCAAACGGCTGCCGGAGTCGACGGCGCGCCAGCTCAGGTGGCAGCAACGGCGGACCCCAGGATGATCGGGGCCGGGATCTTTGATGCCAGGTAACGTGCGTCGCGGCAGGCACCGGGCAGCGTAGCGGAGGCGGCCGCATACTGGAATTTCTGCCCCAGGAAGAACAGGCCGGGCGAATCAAGCGCTACGCCCCGGTACTGCCGCGGCATCCCGCCGTCGGCTTGCAAGTCCGCGTCGATCCAGCCCAATTCCGTTTGGAACCCGGTGCACCAGATCACGTTGGCCACTTCGGCCCGGGTACCGTCCTCCAGCACCGGCAACCCGTTCTCCACCGTTGTGACCCGTGGGACGAACTCCACTCCGGCACTGGTGAGGTCCTTGGCCCTGGTGCGGATCAGGGGCGCCCCGTGGGCTGTAAGAGCCGGGGCGGCCTTCCGGCCCACCGGCGTACCGAGGTTCAGGACGTACAGCCCGGCGAAGCGGATCACCGGCAGGACAAAGCGGGCTGCCGTCCGTCCATGCTTCACGGGGATTTCTCCCGCTGGTTTCCCGGCGACCAGGGTGGGGTGGGAGCGGCTGACTTCCAAGGCGATTTCTGCGCCCGAGTTTCCCAGCCCCACCACCAGGACCGGGCCTTCCTGCAGCTGCCCGGCGTTTTGTAGGCGCTGGAATGGAACTGCACGATGGATGGCGCCAATTCCGCCGCGAAGCGGGGGACCTTTGCGCAGCGCTCCGAGCCGTTGGCCACGACAACGTTATGGGCTTCCCAGCGGTGGCCATTGGAGGCGGCCAGGTAACGGTCCCCTTCACGCCACAGCCGTTCCACCCGCAGTCCTGTCTGTACCGGTAGGTCAAAGCGGGCAACATATCCTTCAAAGAATTCGGCCAATTCGTCCTTTGACGGGAAAGCCAGCGGATCTCCGGGGAAGGCCATGCCCGGCAGCCCGTCATACTTTGCCGGCGTGAAGACGCGAAGGGAGTCCCACCGTTCCCGCCACGCGTCGCCGATCCTCCTGTTCTCATCCAGGATCAGGAACTTCCGGTTCTGGCGCGACAGGTAGTAACCCATCGCCAGACCTGACTGTCCGCCGCCGATCACCAGTGTGTCCAGCACAGTGCCGGACCGGTTGGTGGTTCCGCTTTCGTTGTTCATGACTGATCTCCTCCTTGGCCTGTTGCATTCACCTGACTGAACTCTCCACGCTGGCCGCCGGCACGTCCCCGTTCTGCCCCCGGCCTGTATCCCGGTAGCGCACCCACCAGGCCAGCATCAGCCCGGAAGCCAGGATGTAAGCCAGGTGGAGAACCCAGATGGGACCGGCAGGAAGGTTGAAGACGTAAATGGAGTGCACGGCGTTGGCCACGTTGCTCAACACCAGGTTGCCGAGGCTGTAGGAGGCCAGGTCCTTGGTGCGCGCAGCTTTGAGAAGCATCGGCAGCATGCCCAGGGCAAAGAGGACTGTCGAGAGGGTTCCGGCAAGCACTGGAAGGTTCATGTTTTGAGGCTACGAGCGCGGGCCCAGTGCCCGCGTCGGCCAAACCGTGTAATTCCGGCCCGGGAGTGTGTGGGTATTTTTATGCAGTTCCGGGGCGTCAGCGTTTAGCCGGCGAGGCCGTGCTCGTAGGCATAGCTGGTGGCGGCAGACCTGGAGGAGATTCCGAGCTTGAGGAAGATATTGCTGATGTGGCGTGCCACAGTCTTCTCACTGAGGTAAAGCTCAGCGGCGATGGCACGGTTGCCCTTTCCGGATGCAACCAGCCGGATTACTTCAGTTTCCCGTGGGGTCAGGCCTCCGGTGGCGCTCTGGGCGTCTTCCCGCATCAGGGTTGCCGCCCAAGCTGCCGCCGGTCCCGCTCCAAGTTCGAGGAACTGGGCATGTGCTGCCTCGAAATCCATGAGCGCGGAGGGTTCGTCCCCAAGGTCCCGGCAGGCACGGCCGATCAAAACCCTGCAGCGGGCCGCCTCGTAGGGAACGCCCAGCTGCTGCCAGAGCCGCCAGGCCTGCCGCAGTGACTGCGTCGCTCCTGCTGGATCGCCTTCAGCCAGCCGGACCGCACCGCCGGCCTGTCCAGCCGCCGCCCGGACCATAGGCATGGGGGTCTCCCGGGCAAAGGAATCGAGCTCGGCGGCCCACAGCCGTGCCGCCTCCAGATCCCCGGCAGCAAGTTCAATGTCCACCAGGGCCGGCAGGAGATGCCGGCGGGTGGCCAGATCGGCCACGTTGGCGGTCCGGCGGATCATGGCCTGCGCCTGGTGGGCGTTTCCGCGCGCCAGCATCACGAGCGCGAGGCCAGGCTGCGGTTCGTAGCCGCTTCTTGCCGCCTGCCCGAAGGACGCTTCGGCCGCGTCGAGTTTGCCGGTCAGGAGCTCCAGTTCGCCCTGTTCGTAGTAACCGCCGTAGAGGGCCTGCGGATCGCCTCTTGCGGACAGCTCCTGGGCCCTGGCGGCTGCCTCGAACGCTTCGGCCCAGGCGCCGTGGAGCCGGAAGAGTTCAGCGCGGTGATGCTGGCACTGGCCACTGAAAGACACCATGTCCGGGCGGGCATTGCACCAGCGGTCAAGCGCCGCTGTCCATTGCAGGGCCCTCTCCAGATCGAAAGCCAACTGGCAGTTTCCGATGACAGCGCAGTAGATGATGCCCGACGGGATCGGGGACAGCTCCCCTGATGTCACGGCGACCATGACTTCATCGAACATGCTGAGCGCCTCGTCCGCCCGCCCCAGCATCAGGGTTGCCTGGCCGGTTCCCAGCAGGCCCAGCGCGGACAGGTCCTTCTCCTGGAACCTCCGGCCGAGCTCGGCGGCCTGGGTGAACAGCTCGAGGGCGCCTCCAGGATCACCACCGTAGAGTTTGCCCAGCGCCGCGGGCACCATGAGGAATCCCTGCACAGGGTTTGGCTGGGCCAGTTCTCCTGCGAGCCTCTGGCCACGCGCAAACCATCCCCCGGCCTGCGCATTGTCCCCCTGGAACATGTGCTGCATGCCGAGCCAGCCCGCGCACAGGGCAGCGCTCGCAACATCGCCGACGACGAGATATTCCTCGTGGGCGCGGGTGAGGGTGTCCAGGCCTGTGGTGGTGTTGCCCGTCAGAATCCCGGCGGTGGCCAACCTTTCAAGGTCCGCCGCGGGAAGCCCGCCGCGCCGATCGGCGTCGGAATAACTCCTGAAGGCATCGGTCCACCGGTGTTCCCTGAACGCGGCCCTGCCCTCGTCGATGCCCGCTTCAGTTGACACGCCGGCCTCCTCCGACACAGCCCGCCCAGCCGGCGTCGTCGCCGTGACGCGCGCTGGACGCTACGGTACTTAAGCGTCACGGTACGCCCGCCAAACCCGGTCCACAAGCGGGCCGCGGGTACCGCATGGAACCGAAAACTGTACTGCCGCGGGCTTACCGCAGCAACGCGCGCAGCGTCTGGATGGTGTCAGCCTCCGCTGCCGTCTTGTCGTCGCGGTAGCGCTTGACGCGTGCGAACCGGAGGGCGATTCCGCCCGGATAGCGCGAGGAACTCTGCACGCCGTCGATCGCGATCTCCACCACGGTAACGGGCGTGACCCAGACCGTGCCTGCCGTGCGGCGCACCTCAGTCTCCTGGAACCTCTCGGTCTGCCAGCGCAGCAGCGCGTCGGTGAGGCCCTTGAACGTTTTGCCCACCATCACGTAGCCGCCGGGTTCGCCGAACTCGCCGGTAGGGTCAAGGGCTCCCAGGTGCAGGTTCGATAGCAGCCCGGTGCGCCGTCCCGATCCCCATTCGCAGGCGAGGACCACCAGGTCGTAGGTGAGCACCGGCTTCACCTTGATCCAGTTGGAACCACGCCGGCCGGCTGCGTAGGCCGATCCCACCGCCTTCACCACCACGCCTTCATGGCCTGCGGCGAGTGCCTCGCGGGAGACTCGCTCGGCGACATCCACATCCGCTGTGATCTCCCCCGGGATCCGGTGCCCGGGGGCGATCCGCTCGAGCAGGCCGATGCGCGTGGACAACGGTTCGTCGAGCAGGTCACGCCCGTCGAGGTGAAGTACGTCGAAGAACCACGGATGCAGCACCGTGGCACGCGCTGAATCCGCGCCGAACCGCGCCATCGTCTGCTGGAACGGCCGTGGCCCACCGTCCTCGTCGAGGGCGAGGGTCTCGCCGTCGAGAATCACATCGCGCACCGGAAGTCCGCGCACCACCTCCACCACTTCGGGAAGCCGGTGTGTCACGTCAGCCAGGGTGCGTGTGTAGATCCGCACCTCGTCCCCCACCCGATGGACCTGGATGCGTGCTCCGTCGAGCTTGTATTCCACGGATGCCTCGCCCGTGGCCTCCAGCGCCGCGCCGGCGCTTGAGGCTGTGGAGGCGAGCATGGGCTGCACGGGACGGCCGACGACGAGGCCGACGGCGTCAAGCTGGGCCGGGCTGCCCGTGATCGCCAGCAGGGCGGTCCCGCCGAGATCTCCGGAAAGCATGGCCGCCCGCCGCACGGCCTCAACGGGGCGATCGGCGGCGCGGGCGATCGCATCGGTCAGCACCCCTTCCAGGGCACCGGTCCGGAGTTCTCCGAGCAGCACGCCGGCGATGAATGCCTGCTCGCCCGCGGTGGCCGCCGCTGTGAGCCGCCGGAGGGTCGCGGCGCGCTCGGCCGCCGATCCGGCGCCTGTGGGAAGAAGCAGCCGGTCCAGGGCGGCATCGAGATCCGCGACGGTAAGACCGGGCTCGGCTGCGGGCTCCCCCATGGCCGCCGCCATGCCACGCCAGCCGACTCCTACCCTGCCCTGCCGCGGCCTGGCAGTGAGGAGGCCGACCGCCGTCGTAATGTCCGCGGGCTCAAGCCGGCGCAGCAGGCCGGCCAGCGCCTCGACTTTCGCGAGCCGGGAGCGGGTGGACGCGACGGTGTCCGAGGTTCTCACGAGCTCGTCGAGCAGCATGGCACCAGTCTGCCATGACAGCAAAAAACCGGCCCGGCCGATGCTGGACCGGTTTTTAGCGGAGACGCTGCGGACCCACGCCGTCTTTAACGCCAACGCGGGGTCACTCCCAGCCCAAAAATCGTTCATCATTGGGCCGGGAGTGACCCCGCGTTGGTTCAGACTCCCCCGGCCCCGCGAAGCGAGGTGAGGGCGACAGTAGCGCTTAGTGGCTGTGGCCTGCGTGCTCGTCTTCGTCTGCGGGCTTCTCCACCACGAGGGTCTCGGTGGTGAGAACCAGCGCGGCGATGGAGGCTGCGTTGCGGAGGGCCGCACGGGTGACCTTGACCGGGTCGATGACACCGGCGGCGATCAGGTCCTCGTACTCGCCCGACTTGGCGTTGAAGCCGTTGTTGGTTTCGAGTTCGGCAACCTTGGCCGTGACGACGTAACCGTCGAAGCCGGCGTTCTGGGCGATCCAGCGCAGCGGCTGGACCAGCGCGCGGCGGACGATGCCCACAGCTGCGGCGGCGTCGCCTTCGAGTGCCTTCACTGCCGGATCCTCGTCGAGGGCCTTCAGTGCGTGGATCAGCGCGGAACCGCCGCCGGCCACGATGCCTTCTTCGAGGGCGGCGCGGGTGGAGGACACTGCATCTTCGATGCGGTGCTTCTTTTCCTTCAGCTCAACCTCGGTGGCTGCGCCGACCTTGATCACGCCGATGCCGCCGGCCAGCTTGGCCAGGCGCTCCTGGAGCTTTTCCTTGTCCCAGTCGGAGTCGGTGCGGGTCAGCTCGGCGCGCAGCTGGGAAACCCGGGCTGCGACGTCTTCTGCGGAACCGGCGCCGTCAACGATGGTGGTGTTGTCCTTGGTGACCGTGATGCGGCGGGCAGTACCCAGCACCTCAAGGCCAACGGTGTCCAGGCTGAGGCCCAGTTCCGCGGAGACAACCTGTGCACCGGTGAGGGTGGCGATGTCCTGCAGCATGGCCTTGCGGCGGTCGCCGAAGCCCGGAGCCTTGACGGCAACCACGTTCAGGGTGCCGCGGATACGGTTCACAATCAGCGTGGAAAGGGCCTCGCCGTCGACGTCTTCAGCAATGATGAACAGCGGCTTGGAGCTCTGCAGCGCCTTTTCCAGCAGCGGCAGGAATTCCTGCACGGAGGAGATCTTGCCCTGGTTGATCAGGATGAGGGCGTCCTCGAGGACGGCTTCCTGGCGCTCTGCGTCGGTGACGAAGTACGGGGACAGGTAGCCCTTGTCGAACTGCATGCCTTCGGTGAGGACCAGCTCGGTCTGCGTGGTGGAGGACTCCTCGATGGTGATCACACCATCCTTGCCGACCTTGCCGAATGCCTCGGCGAGGAGCTCGCCGATTTCGTCGCTCTGGGCCGAGATGGCAGCAACGTTGGCCACCTGGGTGCCTTCAACCGGGCGTGCGTTCTCGAGCAGGCGGGCGGCAACGGCTTCAACGGAAACCTCGATGCCGCGCTTGATCTGGCCCGGAGCGGCGCCGGCAGCAACGTTGCGCAGGCCTTCCTTGACCAGTGCCTGTGCGAGGACGGTGGCGGTGGTGGTGCCGTCGCCGGCAACGTCGTTGGTCTTGGTGGCTACTTCCTTGGCCAGCTGTGCGCCAAGGTTCTCGAACGGGTCATCAAGCTCAACTTCACGGGCGATGGTGACGCCGTCGTTGGTGATGGTGGGTGCTCCCCACTTTTTGTCGAGAACAACGTTGCGGCCGCGGGGGCCGAGCGTCACCTTGACAGTGTTGGCGAGCTTGTCGATGCCGGCTTCAAGTGACCGGCGGGCAGCGTCGTTAAACGCAAGCTGCTTTGCCATGGTTTTGTCCTTTCAAGACAGAAACCCCGCGCAGCTGACCGGCAGAGTGCAGGTTCAGCGGCGCGGGGATCCAAAGAGTTACTTTACGACGATCGCCAGGACGTCGCGGGCGGAGAGCACGAGGTACTCGGTGCCGCTGTGCTTGACTTCGGTTCCGCCGTACTTCGAGTAGATAACGACGTCGCCGATGGCAACATCGAGGGGAACGCGGTTGCCGTTGTCATCGAAGCGGCCGGGGCCTACTGCAACAACTTCGCCTTCCTGCGGCTTCTCCTGTGCGGAGTCCGGGATAACCAGGCCGGAAGCCGTGGTCTGCTCGGCTTCGAGCGGGCGGACAACAATACGATCCTCAAGAGGCTTAATAGAGACCGACACTCGGACCTCTCCTTTACGTCAGCAAATTTATGGACTGGAAAACTGTTCCGCCGTGGCTGGCTGACCGTCGTCGCGGTGCCGGCAGCAGCCTGGCTGAAAGCTCTTCATGTGTTAGCACCCTCCTAGGGAGAGTGCTAATGACGACTCTATGTAAGTAGTTAGCACTCGGTCAAGGCGAGTGCCAGAATTATGTCCCCAGTGAACAGCCTCAACGCCCTGCGAGGTCCTCGAAATCGACGTCCTCGTCGCCGTCCCCGGTTCCGTCAGTGGTGGTGCCGCGCTTGAGGTACAGCACCACTGCGGCGCCTATGGCGGCCAGCAGCGAGATGACCAGCAGGATGATCCCGCCGATGCGGGCCCCTGCGTAGAGGCCGCGAATGTCACGTGCTTCGTCCGTTGCGTCCTGGATGTCCTTGCCGCCCACCGAGTAGACCGTGGCGTTGAAGGTGTCCAGGAAGAAGATGATGACCAGCAGCGCGATGCAGACCACAGCCACGGCAGAACCGGCAATCAGCGCCGGGCGGGCGAACTTCACCAGGTCCGCATTCGTGGATCGGGGCGGTTCGGACGGCTGGCTGCCTGCACTGTCTGTCATGCCTTCAACCCTAGCGGGAACGGGCTGCCGGGCCATCTCCACTACGCTTGAACCCATGGCTCAAGCACCGCAGGACCAGATCGCCCCACTCCTCACCAGCGAAGGCTGGGAGCTGCTGGCGTCCCTGGGACCCTACCGCGAAGACAAGGCCTTTGAGCTTAATTCGGCGCTCCGCAAAGCGGGCCACTCCCCCGAACTGGTGTCTGCAGTCCTCACCCAGTCGAGGCTGCGCACCAAGGCCGAACTCAAATTCGGCGAGTTCGCCCGGAGCATGCTTTTCACCCAGGCAGGCCTGGAACAGGCCACCCGCCTCAACGTTGCGGCCCGCCACGCGGAACGCTTCGCCCAGGCCGGCATCCGCCATGTGGCTGACCTCGGCTGCGGCCTCGCCGCGGACTCGCTTGCGCTCGCCTCGATGGACATCACCGTCACTGCCGTGGAGATGGACGAGACCACTGCTGCCTGCGCCACGGTGAATCTCATTCCATTCCCCAACGCCACGGTGGTGCATTCGGATGCCACCGCTGTTTCCCTGGAAGGGGTCGACGGCGTCTGGCTGGATCCCGCACGCCGGACCACGTCGACGTCGGGCACCAAAAGGATCTGGGACCCTGAGGCGTTTTCGCCGCCGCTTTCCTTTGTGGAATCGCTGGCGGCCACGGGACGCGCTGTCGGGGTCAAGATGGGCCCCGGAATGCCGCATGAATCGGTGCCGGCGGACTGCGAAGCGCAGTGGGTATCGGTGGCTGGCGACGTCACCGAGGTGACGCTCTGGTTCAACGCGGTGCGGCGGCCGGGAATCCGCCGGGCTGCGCTGCTGCTGGGGCCGCAGGGCGCCGCCGAGATCACCAGCGGGGAGGATTTCGACGGCGGTCCGGTAGCGCCGGTGGGTCCGCCCGAGGGGTATCTTTACGAGCCGGATGGTGCGGTGATCCGCGCAGGCCTGGTGGCCGACGTCGCACTTGAGCTGGGCGGGCACCTGCTGGATGAGCACATCGCGTACATCTGCGCGCCGGAACGTGTGGACACACCGTTCGCCCGGGCCTACAAGGTCCTGGAAGTGATGCCGTACAACGTCAAGGCGCTCAAGGCCTGGGTCAAGGACAACGGCATCGGCGTGCTGGACATCAAGAAGCGGGGCACGTCCGTCACGCCTGAGGAACTGCGCAAGCAGCTTCTGGCCGGAGTCAAAAGCGGAAGCAAAAAGGCCGGAACCACAACAGCCACCCTGGTCCTGACCCGCATCGGGGAGGACCGGGTGGCCATCGCGGTGGAGCCCGTCTAAGGCAGCCCGGCGCTATTGCGCGCGCATGAACTCTTCGGCGGCACGGACCTGTTCGTCGCTGGGACGGACGCCCGTGTAGAGCACAAACTGCTCCAATGCCTGGATGGTGGCCACTTCCGCGCCCGTGATGACCGGTTTTCCGGCGATGCGTGCCGCCGTGATCAGGGGTGTTTCAGCCGGGAGTGCCACGACGTCGAACACCACTTTGGCCGCGGCGATCACGGTTTCGGGGAACGCCAGCGAATCGGCTTCCGGACCGCCCTGCATGCCAATCGGCGTGACGTTGATGATCAGGGCGGCCGTCCCGCCGTCGAGCTCTGCCTGCCACCGGAACCCGTACTGCTCTGCGAGCGCCCGCCCGGTGGCCTCGTTCCGCGCAATCACTGTGACGTCCGTGAATCCTGCGTCCCGCAGCGCAGCGACGGTCGCTTTCGCCATGCCGCCGGCACCCTGGACCAGTACCGAGTAGTCAGTGGGAACGGCGTTGCCCGCCAGCAGCTGCTCAATGGCTGTGTAATCGGTGTTGTATGCCTTGAGGTGTCCGTTGGTGTTCACGATCGTGTTGACGGAGTCGATGGCTTTCGCGGAGGGGTCCAGCTCATCCACGAGCGCGATCACATCTTCCTTGTAGGGCATGGACACCGCGCAGCCGCGGATCCCGAGGCCGCGGACGCCGGCGATCGCCTGGGCAAGATCCGTGGGCGCGAAGGCCTTGTAGATCCAGTTCAGGCCCAGCTGGTCGTACAGGTGGTTATGGAAACGGGTCCCGTTGTTGCTGGGCCGGGCCGAGAGCGAGATACACAGGGTCATGTCTTTATTGAGTATGGGCACCCGTCCATTAAACCGCCGCTTGCCCTGTTCATGGGGTTGCCCCGGCAATCAGCTGCGGCGGATTCTAGGGGCAGCCGGTTCCCGCGGGGAAGGTTCCGACGGCGGCGGGCAGCCTCCCCGGTGCAGCAGCCTTCCCTGCCAGGACGTTCGCCAGCGCATCGAAGGCGCCCTGGGTCCGGCCGTACAGCGCGATTTTCGTGGGGGCAGTGGAGGCACGCAAGGGCCAGGGCGCATCCAGTGCCACGGCGATGTCGCCGTCCGCAGGAGGCCCGTTGTAGCCGATGAGGGTCACCAGCGGGCCGCTCCCGGTGGCCAGCCCGGCCTTCGCAGCGGCCGCCGCGAACCGCGCCCTGTCCTGAGGGGAACCACCGGCGAGCTGGACACTGCCCGGGACCAGGGGCCCGCTGCACGCCCCGGACACCACCGTGACCGCTGCGGCGGAGACACTGGCGGACAGCGCATTGCCGCTGCCCGGCGCCGCTCCCGCTGGTGGGGCAGGTTGTGCGGCAACCCGCCCGCGCCAGGTCAGCATGGTCGCGACACGCTGGGCGGCTTCGGTGAGCCTCTCAGCGGGCAGCGCGCCGGCGGCAACGGCCTCCACGATGGCGGCGTGGGCCAGGCCCGCGTCGGCCGGCATCAGCAGCAGGTCCGCGCCGGCGGACAGCGCTGCCGGGGCGGCGGAACCACCCGGGTAGTGCTTCTTCACCGCACCCATGTTGAGGGCGTCGGTGATGGCGACGCCGTTGAAGCCCAGCCCCCGCAGCGCGGCGTAGGTGGGCCGGGATAACGACGCCGGGACGCCGGGTTCGAGGGCGGGCACGGCGATGTGCCCTGTCATGACCATGGGCGCGCCCGCTGTGATGGCAGCCTGGAACGGCTTCCAGTCGCGGGCCTTGAGCTCGTCCAGGCCGGCGGGCTGCACCGGAAGGTCGTGGTGCGAGTCCACAGCGACTGAACCGTGCCCTGGAAAATGCTTGACCGCCGGCAGGACCCCGCCCGCCAGCATGCCTTCGAAGAACGCAACGCCCAGCACCCCGGCGGCGTCGGGGTTCCCGGACATGGAGCGGGCTCCGATGGTGGGATCCGCCGGGCCCACTGTCACATCCGTGTCCGGGGCGAAGTCCACGTTGAAGCCCAACGGCGCCAGTTCGGCGGCGAGGCCGTTCGCAGCCTCCTTGGCGAGGGCCACATTCCCAGCCGCGCCGTAACTCATGGGGGTGGGCCATTCAGTCAGGGGCGTACCTAGCCTGGCAACGATCCCGCCCTCCTGGTCCACGCCGATCAGTCCGGGCCATGGCCTGCCGTCAGCGCGGGCGGCCTGGGCCAGCCGCTTGTTGATCGCCGTCATGGCAACCGGGTCCACCTTGCCGTTGGCATCAAGGGGGACATTGTCGCCCATGATGATGGAGCCCGAGAGATGGAGCCGTTCAATGGTGGCCGCGTGCGCTTCCACGTTCGTGCCGGTGTAGAACGGCATGAGCACCTGGCCTGCCTTCTGCTCCACCGACATCGCAGCCACAGCCGCGGCGGCGGCGTCCTGGTCCCGCTGTTCAGGACCCCAGCCAAGGGACCGCAGCCCCGGGTCCGGTGCGGGGGAAACGGGCGGGGGTGCCGTCGTCGGGCTCGGTGATCCCGTGGGCGAAGCTGTGGCGGAAGCTGCTGGAGAGGCGGGAACGGAGCCCGATGACACGGGAGCGGCGGCGGGGACAGCCGAGCAGCCAGCCATCGCGGCTACGGTGGCGGCGGCAGCCAGAATAAGGGTGGTTTGATGAAAAGAGTCACACGTCCGCGGGAACAAGGCCATCGGAACCATGCTACCCCTGCACTAGACTTGAACGCGGCGTGCGCCGGGCACAACGGGAACAGTTAGGGGAACGCATGAAGATTGATTTCGCTTCATCGAAGCAATCAACTCTTGGTGTGGAATGGGAGCTGGCACTCGTTGACGGTGAGACCGGCGAACTGGCCTCGGTGGCCAACGAGGTCCTCCGCGGTGTTGCGGCCAAGCACCCCGAACTGAACGAAGACGACGAACACCCGCATATCAAGCAGGAACTGCTGCTGAACACGGTGGAGCTGGTCACCGGCATCTGCGAGACAGCCGGCGAAGCCAAGGAAGACCTCAGCCGGTCGCTCGCCGCCGTCCGCGAGATCACCGATCCGATGGGCGTGGAGATCTTCTGCGCCGGCAGCCACCCGTTCAGCCCGCCGCAGCTCCAGCCGGTCACGGACAAGGCCAGGTACGCCAAACTGATCGACCGCACCCAGTGGTGGGGCCGGCAGATGGTCATCTACGGCGTGCACGTCCATGTGGGGCTGGACCGGCGCGAAAAGGCCCTTCCGGTACTCGACGGGCTGGTCAACTATTTCCCGCACTTCCAGGCGCTCTCGGCCTCGAGCCCGTTCTGGGGCGGCGAGGACACCGGCTACGCATCACAGCGTGCCCTGATGTTCCAGCAACTTCCCACAGCCGGCCTGCCGTTCCAGTTCCAGTCATGGGAAGAATACGAGTCCTACGCCCAGGACATGTTCACGACCGGGGTGATCGACTCTTTGTCCGAAATCCGCTGGGACATCCGGCCCGTCCCGCAATTCGGCACCATCGAGATGCGCATCTGCGACGGCCTCGCCACCCTGGAGGAAGTCGGCGCGATTGCTGCCCTCACCCAGTGCCTCGTCGACGAGTTCTCCACCACCCTGGACAACGGCGGAACCATCCCCACCATGCCGCCGTGGCACATCCAGGAGAACAAGTGGCGTGCCGCCCGTTACGGCATGGACGCCATCATCATCCTGGACGCTGCCGGCAGCGAAAAGCTGGTCACGGAGCACCTGATGGAAACCCTCAACCGGCTCGAGCCGGTGGCAGCGAAGCTCGGCTGCCCCGACGAACTGGCCGACGTCGAGAAGATCATCCGCCGCGGCGCCGGCTACCAGCGCCAGCGCCGGGTGGCTGCCGAGCACGGCGGCGATTTGCGCGCCGTGGTGCTGGACCTGGTCAAGCAGATGCGGAACGGCCCGACGGCCTAACCTGGCCCTCCCGAAACGGGGCACTTCGACACGGACACGCCGGCCGCCGTCGTGATTTACGACGGCGACGCCCCCAAGGTGCCCCGCGAAGGTTGGCGCGGCCACAACTGCCTTCAGGCAGGCAAAGACACCGCGGTGACCGGCATGGAGGAGTCCGGGGCGAAGCGGATGCCGCTGGGACCAATACCGGCCATCACCAGCTGCGCACCGAGGGCGGCCACCATGGCGCCGTTGTCGGTGCACAGGTCCAGCGGCGGCACATGAAGCGTGATTCCCGCCGAAGCGCAGCGCTTGGCTGTGAGCTCGCGGAGCCGGGAGTTGGCCGCCACCCCGCCGCCCAGCAGGACATCCTTGATGCCGTGCTCAACGCAGGCCAGCACGGCTTTGGAGGTGATCACGTCCACCACGGCTTCCTGGAAGGCGGCGGCAATGTCCGCCACGGGAAGGTCCTCGCCTCGGGCCTCGAACTGCTCAACGCAGCGGGCTACGGCTGTCTTCAGACCGCTGAAGGACCAGTCGTAGCGGTGCTTCCCCGGTTCCTCGGCCGTGCCCATGTACTTGGGCTGGGTGAGGCCGCGCGGGAAACGGATGGCTTTGGGGTTGCCTGTCCGGGCCAGCTTGTCGATGGCCGGACCGCCGGGGTAGCCGAGGCCCAGGATGCGGGCCACTTTGTCGTAGGCCTCCCCCGCGGCGTCGTCGATCGTGGACCCGAGGAGCTGGACGTCGCTGGTGATGCTGTTGATCTTGAGGATCTCGGTGTGCCCGCCGGAGACCAGCAGGGCGCCCAGGTGGTCCGGGAGAGGGCCACCGCGGCCGGGCCCGGCCACAACGGCGGCGGCAGCACCGCCGTCGTGCTTTCCGTCCAGCAGCCCCACGCCGACGTGCGCCACCAGGTGGTTGATGGCGTACAGCGGCTTGCCGGTGGCTACGGCGAGCGCCTTCGCAGCGCACACCCCGACCATCAGTGCGCCGGCCAGCCCGGGCCCGGACGTGACGGCAATGGCGTCCACGTCCTCCAGCGTCACGCCGGCGTCGGACAGGGCCTGCCGGAGGGTGGGGACAAACGCGTCCAGGTGTGCCCGCGAGGCGATCTCCGGGATCACTCCGCCGAAGCGGACGTGTTCATCCATCGAGGAGGACACCGTGTTGGTCAGCAGGGTTGTTCCGCGGACGATCCCGACGCCGGTCTCGTCGCAGGAGGACTCGATGCCCAGCACCAGTGGCTGCGGGGTGTTCATGCCTGGCCTGCTTCCGTTGGGGGTTCCGCGGCTGCTCCGGCGCCTTCCGGGACCAGCTGCAGCCGCATGATCAGGGCATCAACGCCGTCACGGTAATACCCGCGGCGGACGTGGATTCTTTCGAATCCGAACCGCCCGTAGAGCTGCTGCGCCCGCGGGTTGTCTTCGCGCACTTCCAGGAGCACGTCAGCGGCGCCGCGGCTGCGGGCTTCGTCGATGAGCCGGGTCAGGAGGGCCGAGCCGATCCCCCGCCCTTCGAATTCCGGCACGACGGCGATGGTCTGGACATCCGCGATCGGCTCGATGCACATCAGGCCGGCGTAACCCACGATCTCGCCGCGGCTTTCGGCCACCAGGTAGCGGCGTGTCTCGGGCTGGGACAGTTCGGCCAGGAACATCTGCAACGGCCAGGCATCGGCCGGGAACAGCCTTTGTTCGAGGGTGTTGACTGCCGGAACGTCCTCCAGGGTCATGTCCCGGAGGACGACTCCGTCAGCCCGGGGCGCCGTCACAGTGCCCTCTTCCGGGGTCCGGGGACCTGTGCATCGGATTCGCGCAGGTACAGGGGTGTGGAGTCCAGCAGCTTTCCGCCGGCCGCCAGCCGGGCCAGGGCGAACTGGCCGAGATACAGGGCGTCCGGCTGTTCTTTGGCGAAGTCCGGGTCTGCGCGCAGGACGTCGCTGTAAAGCCCTGCACCGGCCCCGTAGGCGGGGAGGTCCGGAAGGTCTGCAGGGAAGCTGACGTGCGGGCCGTCCTCCAGCCGGGGCAACTGCCCGTCCGCAAGGCTGTACCGGGCCCAGTAGACCTCTTTCCGCCGCGCGTCCGTGACCACCAGGAATTCGGCCGCGGCATCGGTGGACTCGGCCACCTCGAGCGCCACCGCGTCCAGGCTCATGAGGCCGTACAGAGGTTTATCCCAGACGAACGCCAGGGTACGGGCGGTGGCGATCCCGGAGCGCAGGCCGGTGAACGGGCCGGGGCCCACGCCCGTCACGATCGCGTCGATGTCCTGGCCCGTCACGCCGGCTTCAGCGAGCAGGTCCTGGATCCCGGGGGCCAGCACCTCCGCATGGCTGCGCGTGTCCTCGGTGGAGAAGCTGGCCACCACGCCTTCAAGGGCGTCGTCCGAGACCAGGGCGGCACTGGCCACAGCCGAGGTGTCGATGGCAAGGATAAGCATCAGCGGTTCCCTTCGATGGCGCCGCCGAGGATGGCTCCACCAAGGGCAGGCCTGGCGCTCCAGCGCGGGCCGAAACCGCGCAGCACGATGGTGCGCGGTTCGTCGTTGTCATCCGTGTCAAAGTCGAGGGTTTCGGGGTGCCCCGGTTGCGGTTCGCCAGCACCCGGCCCAGGCGCTTCCAGCCCCACGGCGCGGTGCAGGTCCACCTCAAGCCGGCTCTCGCTCAGGTGCTCCACGCGCCCGCGCCCCCATTCCACCACGGTCACCGATGAGTCCATGGTGTTCTCAAGGTCGATGTCATCAATCTCCGACGCCGACCCCAGCCTGTACGCGTCCACGTGGACCAGGTCCGGGCCGCCCGGGCGGGGGCCGTCAGGCAGGTTCGGGTGGATGCGGACCAGCACGAACGTGGGCGAGATGACCCCGGCCCGCACGCCCAGGCCCTCGCCGAGCCCCTGCGTGAGGGTGGTTTTCCCTGCACCCAGCTCGCCGGTCAGCACCAGCAGGTCCCCGCGCTCAAGCTCCGCCCCCAAAGCTGCGCCGAGCGCATGGGTCTGGTCCGCCGTCGTGACCTTCAGTGTCAGTTCCCAGTTCGGCGCCTCGGCGGCGGCCGGCACACTCACGGCGTCACCTGGCCGGTGGCGGGGGATGCGGCCGGGGATGCGGCACCTGGAGCACCGGCGGGAGAATCGACCGGAGTGCCGCTGGAAGAGCCGACGGCGGGATGGCCGTTAATGAACCGGCGCGGGACCCGGGGGCTGATCCGGGTCACGATCTCGTAGTTATTGGTTCCGGCGGCTACGGCCCAGTCGTCGGCGGTGGGGCCGCCGTCGTCCCCGTTGCCGAACAGGACCGCTTCCGCGCCGAGGAGGCCCGCGGCGGCCGCGCCGACGTTACCCAGGTCGATGACCATCTGGTCCATGGCGATCCGGCCCACTACCGGGTACGTCCTGCCGGCAATCCGGACCGGACCGCCGGTGGCCACCCGGGGGATGCCGTCGGCATAGCCCATCGGGATCAGCGCCAGCGTGCTGGGGCCCTGGGTGCGGTAGCGGAGGCCGTAGGAAACGCCCTGCCTGTCCGGCACGTCCTTGCACTGGGACACCACGGTCCGCAGCGTCATGGCCGGGCGGAGCCCCAGTTCGGCGGAACTCTGGCCTTCAAAGGGCGAGAGGCCATAGATGCCCAGCCCCACCCGCACCAGGTCAAAGTGGGTATCCGGCCGGGACAACGTGGCGGGTGTGTTCGCCAGGTGTCGGACTTCGGGATCCACCCCGGCGTCCTCGGCGGCCGCCAGCACTTCGCGGAACAGTGCCAGCTGCTCGTCCGTTTCGGGACGCTCCGGCTCATCCGCCACCGAAAGGTGCGAGAAAATGCCTACCACACGCAGGAGTCCCTCGTCCTGGTACTCCATCGCCTCGCCCACCAGCTGGTCCCAGGCGTCCAGGGTCACCCCGTTCCGCCCGAGTCCGGTGTCCACCTTCAGATGGATGCGGGCGGGACGTTCCTGGTCACGGGCCGCCGCGACAATCCGTTCCAGTTCCCAGCCTGAACAGCCGATGTCGACGCCGGCAGCCACCGCAGCACCGAAGTTGCTTTCCGTGGTGTGCAGCCAGGCCAGCAAGGGCGCTTCGATGCCAGCCGCCCGGAGCTGCAGCGCTTCGGAGATGTGAGCCACTCCCAGCCAGGAGGCACCGGCTTCGAGGGCGGCCCGCGCCACGGGGACCGCGCCGTGCCCGTACGCATCGGCCTTGACCACGGCCATGACCTTCGCCGGTGATGCGGCGTCGGCCAGCCTGCGCACGTTGTGGCGGATGGCATCCAGATCGATGACGGCGGACCGCTCGTGCAGAGGATCAGTTCCTGAGGCCGCGCTGAAGTCACCGGTTGTTACGGGGTAAGTCACCTTAGTGATTCTAGTGCGGGCGGTCAGGGCCGGATAATCGCCCTGCGTTCACGGGCTCCGTTCAGGCGTCCTCACGCGTCAGAGAGGTGCGCGATGGTGGCGGTGGCCCGGCGCTGCGCTCCCATCGGGACGTCTTGGAGGATCTCGGCGAGGAAGCCGAAGCGGCGGAGCCACTGGCTGCTCTGGCGTTCGGGCCGGGAGTTGGCCTTCTGCCACCAGTCAGCGATGTCCCCCCACCCGGGAGCCGCCAGCGATCCCCCCACCTCCTGCACCGCCAGCGAGGCGCAAAGGTTGGCGAAACGGAGCCGGTTGCCCAGCGGCCAGCCGGCCAGGGTGCCCACGATGAAGGCCGCGTCAAAGCAGTCGCCGGCACCGGTGGGATCGAAAGCGGTCACCGGCAGGGACGGCACCCACTCCTCCTCCCCCGTCTCGGAGTCCACGGCCATGGCACCCTGCGCCCCAAGCGTCACCACGGCCACGGGCACCCGGTCCGCCAGTGCGTACAGCGCGGACCACGGGTTGTCCTTACCCGTGAAGGCCATGGCCTCCCGCTGGTTGGGCAGGAACGCGTGGAAGTACTGCAGGTTTTCGAGCCTGACCGGAGACCATTCCCCGCTGGGGTCCCAGCCCACATCCCCGAACAGCTTCACGCCGGACTGGTAGGCCTCCTTGGCCCAGGGCTCAATCTCGACCCCCAGCTCGGCAATTCCGGCGAGCGCCGGCGGCGGCGAACCGATCAGTTCGGACGAGGTCACGGGCGCCGGATGGCCGTGCGTCACCAGGGACCGGTCCTTATCCACGCTGAGCGAGACGGTCACCGGCGAATGCCAGCCCGCGACCCGGCGCGAGAGGCTCAGGTCCACGTGCTCCTGCCCGGCCAGGATCTTCCAGTTGTAGTCCCCGTAACCGTCGTCCCCAAACGCCGCAGCCAGTCCGGTACGCAGGCCCAGCCGTGCAGCGGCGATGGCCTGGTTCGCCACGCCGCCGGGGCAGCTGCCCATGCCTTCGCTCCAGATCTCGGTGCCCGGCTCGGGCGCGTGCGGCAGGCCTGTGAAGATGATGTCCTGGAAGACCGTCCCGGCGAGGATCAGGTCAAACTCCCCGTCGGCTGGCTGGCGGACGAAAGAGAGCGGATCGAAGCGGCGGTCCGGAATTGCGTCCATGTCCGGCAGACTACGCCCTGGCGCCGCAGGACGGTAGGGGACCTGCCGCGCCCGGCCTACACTGCTGACTATGCGTCTCATGATTGCCGGCGGCGGCGGGTTCCGCGTCCCGCTTGTGTACCGGGCCCTCGCTTCCGGCCCCTTCGCGGGGCTGGTCAGCGAGCTGGTGCTGTTCGACGTCGACCCTGCCCGCCTCGAGGCGATCACCGCGGTTCTGCGGGCCATGCCAGTGCCCGACGGCGGCGCGCCGGTGGGTGCCCAGGCGCCGGAGGGTGCCGGCGCGGCAGCGGGGGCCCGGCCTCCTGTTATCCGCACCGCCACGTCGCTGCCTGAGGCCCTGGCCGGGACCGACCTCGTGTTTGCGGCGATCCGGCCCGGCGGCACGGCCGGGCGCATCGCCGACGAAAAGGTGGCCCAGGACCTTGGCCTTCTCGGCCAGGAAACCACCGGCGCCGGCGGCATCTCGTACGCCTTGCGCACCATCCCCGAGATGCTGCACCTGGCGCGGCAGATGCAGAAGCACTGCCCGGACGCGTGGCTGATCAATTTCACGAACCCGGCGGGCATGGTCACGGAGGCGCTCGTACCGGTCCTGGGCCGGAAGGTCATCGGGATCTGCGATTCGGCGGGCGGGCTGGTGCACCGGGCCGCGCGGGCCGCCGGTGTGCCCCTGGCCGACGGACGGCTCGACGGCGTGGGCTACTACGGGCTCAACCACCTCGGCTGGCTGTACCGGCTGGAGTCCGGCGGGCGGGATGTGCTCCCGGAACTTCTCGCTGACGCCCAGGCGCTACAGACGTTCGAGGAGGGGCGGCTTTTCCGTCAGCCGTTCCTGGCCGGGCTGGGTGCTTTGCCCAACGAATACCTCTATTACTACTACCAGCGGGACAGTGCCGCCGCTGCCATGCGGGCCATGCCCGCCACCCGCGGCGAATCCATCCACCACCAGCAGGCCGAGCTGTATCCGCGGCTCGCCGCAGCAGGCGGTGAAGCCTTCAAAATCTGGGACGCCGCGCGCCGCTCGCGCGAGGAGGGGTACCTCGCCGAAGCCCGGACCCACGGCGAGCAGCGCGACGAGGCGGACCTCGCCGGTGGCGGCTACGAGCGCGTGGCACTGGCTGTGATGCGCGGCCTGGCCGGCGCCGGCGATGCGCAGCTGATCCTGAACACGCCCAACACGCTGGCTGCGGCCCCAGGCACCCCGGCCCAGAGCACCCCGGGCGAACCGGCTATTCCGGGTCTGCCGGCGGACGCCGTCGTCGAAGTCCCCTGCGTTGTAACGCCCGACGGCGCCGTGCCGCTTCGCCAGTCAGCGCCGGCACCGGAACAGCTGGCGTTGCTGCGCCGGGTCAAGGAGGTGGAACAGCTCACCGTCCGGGCGGCTACCCACGGTGACCGGTCCGCGGCCGTTGATGCTTTCGCCCGGCACCCTCTCGTGGACTCTTCCCGGCTGGGGGCTGCCCTGCTGGCTGGTTATGAAGTGGCGTTCCCGGCGCTGCCGGAGCTGTGGCGTCGGCAGGAGTAGTGTTTTACCGAGTGGAGAACAGCGTGGCCGGCGCGCGTTCCGGCAGCGGGAAGGGGCAGGGATGACACTGATCCGCAGGGTCGCACTACTTTCCCTCCACACCTCCCCCATGGAGCAGCCGGGCTCCGGCGACGCCGGCGGAATGAACGTCTACATCCGGGAACTGGCCTCTGCGCTGGCGGAGACCGGTGTGGAGGTGGAGATCTTCACGCGCGCCACGTCAGCCAAGCAGCCCGCCGTCGAGCATCCGGACCCCGGTGTGTGCGTGCACAATGTGCTGGCCGGGCCGTCGCGGAAGATCCCCAAGGAAGAACTGCCGGAGCTGCTGCACAGCATGGTGGCCGAGATCGAGCAGATCCGCCGGCGCCAGAAACACGGCCGGTATGACGTCATCCATTCGCATTACTGGGTGTCCGGGATCGCCGGCCTGGAACTCTCGGAGCTTTGGGAAGTGCCGCTGGTCCACACCATGCACACCATGGCCAAGGTCAAAAACCTCCTGCTCGAATCCGGCGAGAAGCCCGAACCGCGGCGGCGGGAAGAGGGCGAGCACCGGATCGTCGACGGCGCCGCACGCCTGATCGCCAACACCAGCGCCGAGGCCAGCGAACTCGAATCCCACTATGGTGCCGATCCCGACCGGATCGACATCGCGCCGCCGGGGGTGGACCTCAGCACCTTTACCCCCGCCTTCCGGTCGCGGTCCCGGGCCGAACACGGCGTGCCGCCGGAGATCTTCCACATTCTCTTCGCCGGCAGGATCCAGCGACTGAAAGGCCCGCAGATCCTCCTCAAGGCCGCCGCCAAGCTGCGGTCGCGGCGCCCGGACATCGATCTCCGGATCACCATCCTGGGTGCACTGAGCGGCAACAAGGATTTCAACCTGCGGCAGCTGATCACCGAGGCCGGAATGGACGACGTCGTCACGCACCTTCCGCCGGTCAGCGCACCGGTGCTGGCATCCTGGTTCAGGGCGGCCGACGTCGTGGTGATGCCCTCCTACAGTGAGTCTTTCGGCCTGGTGGCGCTCGAAGCCCAGGCCTGCGGCACGCCGGTGGTGGCAACCCGGGTGGGCGGTCTCTCGCGTGCCATCAGCCACGGCCGCACCGGCCTCCTGGTGGACGGGCACCACGCCTCGGACTGGGCAGATGCGCTCGAGGCCATGTACGACGACCCTGCCACCCGTGAGGTCATGGGGCTTGCGGCGGCCATCCAGGCCCAGAACTCCGGCTGGCAGCACACCGCCGCCCTGACGCTGGAAACGTACCGGGCCGCCGTCGACGACTTTTCGGGGCGCCGGCTGATCACCGCGGTCTCTGCTGTCCCGTCCCACCCCGTCGGTCCGAGTCCCCTGCCCAACGATTTCTAAGCCAAACAGCCGCTGTACCCAACCAAAGGACAAGGATGTCTGAACGGAATACGCTTACTGACCTCGAGATCGCACGGCTGGCCACTATCCGGCCGATCAAGAAGATCGCGGCGGCCGCCGGCATCAACGAGGCAGCGCTGGAACAGTACGGGCGGTACAAGGCCAAGATCGACCCCGCACGGCTCGAGGCGCCCGCACCGGCCGGGAAAGTGGTGCTGGTTTCGGCGATGTCGCCCACCCCCGCCGGTGAGGGGAAGTCCACCACTACCGTGGGTCTGGCTGATTCGCTGGCCAGGTTGGGCCACAAGGTGATGATTGCCCTGCGCGAACCCTCGCTCGGTCCCGTCCTGGGCATGAAGGGCGGCGCAACAGGCGGCGGCTACTCCCAGGTGCTGCCCATGGACGAGATCAACCTGCACTTCACCGGTGATTTCCACGCCATCACCTCGGCCAACAATGCCCTCATGGCGCTTGTGGACAACCACATCTACCAGGGCAACCAGCTGAACATCGACCCGCGGCGGATGACGTTCAAGCGGGTCCTGGACATGAATGACAGGGCGCTCCGCGAGGTGATCATCGGCCTCGGCGGACCCACCCAGGGTGTCCCCCGGCAGGACGGTTTCGACATCACGGTGGCCTCCGAGATCATGGCCGTGTTCTGCCTCGCCGAGAACCTTGCCGGTCTCCGCGAGCGCCTGGGCCGCATCACGTTCGGCTACACCTATGACCGGGCTCCGGTCACGGTGGCGGACCTCGGCGTCCAGGGCGTGTTGACCCTCCTGCTCAAAGAGGCCATCAAACCGAACCTGGTGCAGACCATCGCCGGGACCCCTGCGCTGGTGCACGGCGGGCCCTTCGCCAACATCGCGCACGGCTGCAACTCGCTGATCGCAACCCAGACGGCACGGCGGCTCGCGGACATCGTGGTCACCGAGGCCGGCTTCGGGGCCGACCTCGGGGCGGAAAAGTTCATGGACATCAAGGCGCGGGTGCCCGGGCTGGAGCCCTCCGCGGTGGTGGTCGTTGCAACGGTGCGGGCGCTGAAGATGCATGGCGGTGTGCCTGTGGACCGGCTCCGCGAACCGGACTTTGAGGCGCTCCAGGCCGGGGTGGCGAATCTCCGGCGGCATGTGCACAACGTCGAGAAGTTCGGCGTGACCCCGGTGGTGGCCATCAACAGGTTCTCGTCCGACACCGAAGAGGAGCTCAGCTGGCTGCTGGAGTGGTGCGCGGCGGAGGGTGTCCAGGCCGCCGTCGCCGATGTCTGGGGCCGAGGTGGCGGCGGGGACGGCGGCGACGAACTGGCAGCCAAGGTGGCGGCGGTGGTGGCCGCGCCGAACAGTTTCCGGCACCTGTATGCGTTGGATCTGCCTGTGGAGGAGAAGATCAGGACCATTGCCCAGGAGATCTATGGTGCCGACGGCGTGGACTTCTCCGTTCCTGCCCTGAAGCGGCTGGCCGACATCGAAAAGAACGGCTGGACCGGGTTGCCCGTCTGCATGGCCAAGACCCAATACTCCTTCAGCGACGAGGCCGCCAGGCTGGGCGCGCCGAAGGGCTTCACCATCCACGTGCGCGATCTCATCCCCAAGACCGGCGCAGGCTTCATCGTGGCGCTGACGGGTGCGGTGATGACCATGCCCGGCCTGCCCGCAGCCCCGGCCGCGATGCGCATGGACGTGGACGACGCCGGCAACCCCGTAGGCCTCACCTGACCGCCGCCCTCCCCGCCCCTTTCCCCTCCCCCTCCAGACGCTCTCTCACTTCCTGCGGTTATTTCACCAACCCTCTGGCACCTCCCGCAGGTATTTCCCCAACCCTCTGGCACCTCCCAATGCCGTCTCGAGCCCCTGTGGATAACTTCTGCAGCCGCACGTGGTTTTGAGCCACAATGCCATCATGCAAAAGCATCGCTCGCTGCCCGGACCGTTGGCGGCTGCCCCGTTCACCTTCGAATCCGCACTGGCGTCCGGTGCCACGCCAAGCAGGCTCCGCCGCCGGGATGTGATCCACGTTGGTCGACGCCTGTACCGTCCTGCGGGCTGGGACTTCGACCTTGAAGGGGCTGCCCGGGCACTGTCAGCCGCATCGCCTGGCGCCTGGATCTCGCACGTCACTGCTGCCCGGCTTAGATGTCAGCCGCTGCCTCCCTGGCTCGCCGATTCCACCGAGCTCCATTTGAGCAAGCCTCGTTCTCTCTCACCGGTCCGCCGAAAAGGGATCTGCGGCCATACAGTACTTGCGCTGGAAGAAGAGACGGAACTGGTCGACGGCATCCGCATGAGCACCCGCTCCCGCACCTGGCTCGATTTGGCCCGGACGTTGCCTCTAGTAGACCTGGTAAGCATGGGTGATGAACTGCTCCGCGTACCGAGGATTGACTTCGAGGGACGGACGGAGCCTTACGCCACGATTGCCGGGCTGCACACGATGCTCAGCCGCCACCCAAATCTGCAGGGTGTAGTCCGCGCTCGCGAGGCCCTGGATCTGATGCGTGTGGGTGCGGACTCCGCGCCCGAGTCACTCCTTCGCATGGCCCTCGCGGATGCCGGCCTGCCCGAGCCGGAACTCCAGGTGACTCTGCGCGCAGGTGACGCGCTCTCACCGTCGGCGGATCTCGGCTACCGTCATCGCCGGCTTGCCATCCAGTACGACGGCGGGCATCACCTCCTGGATGCCCAGATACTCAGCGACAGGAGAAGAGACAAGGCTTTCGAATCAGCTGGGTGGACTGTGCTGGTGTTCGACAAGTCCGATCTTGCCGACGGTTTCGAGCGCGCCGTCGTGAAGATCAAGCGGGAGTTTCGCACCGGCTGGCTTGACCATCCCCAAGCAGCAGGTTTTGCCCGCATCGACTGAGAGAGCGTTCGCTCAAAACCTGCGGGAACTGCCAGAGCGTCATGAAAAAGCCGACGTTAAGTGCCAGAGCGTTCGTGGGAGCGGTCACTGTGGTGATGCACCCCGCGGCCCGGCGATGCACCGCCAGGGGGCCGCTCAGTCAGTGGAGCTGACCCGGCTGACGAGGAGAACCAACTTATACACGTGCGGCGGCAACCCCGAATCCGGTGCAGCATTCCAGTCCTGGTTGATGTAGACGCTGACCTGGGTCCGGAAGTCCCCCACCGGCGTCGTCTGACATCCATAACTGGTGACGCCGTTTCCGCCTGGAAGCCTTTCGTCGACGGAGACATCGACGCAGTCGGAGAAGTTCAAAAGGTAGCCGGATTCAGTGATCATCCGGATGGCGTCTTGAGCCTTCGGGGCATCGTAGCGCTCCCAAATCCGTTGAATGCCAGGGCAGCGGACCGCTACGCAATATGCTCCCGGGCCTTTGAAGTGATCTTTCGTCAAGGTCCAGCCGTCACCCGGAACGAACTGGTCTGCGGCCGCCCTGACACGCGGGACCGATTCCGCGCTCTTGTTGTAGTCCAGCCAGAGGAACCCGGCGATGAAGGCGGCAACAATGCCAATCACACCGGTCACCGCCAGGCCAAATTTGAGCCACCACTTCATGCTGCCCCCCACGTCAGCGACCACAGAGGTCGGTTCAGTGTAGCGCCGGGCACCCGGTGCATCCACGCAAAACGCTCCCCCACCGAAGGAGGTGAGAGAGCGTTACGTCAAAACCTGCAGGAAGTGAGAGAGCGTTGCGTGAAAACCTGCAGGAAGTGAGAGAGCGTTGCGTGAAAACCTGCAGGAAGTGCCAGAGCGTCGAAAGGGGGTTAGCGCTCCAGGTCGCCGCGGATGAAGGCTTCGACCTTTTCACGGGCGAGGTCGTCGTTGAACTGCTCCGGCGGCGACTTCATGAAGTAGCTTGAGGCGGAGAGCAACGGGCCGCCGATGCCGCGGTCCAGGCCGATCTTGGCGGCGCGGATGGCATCGATGATCACACCGGCGGAGTTGGGTGAGTCCCAGACCTCCAGCTTGTACTCGAGCGACACCGGCGCGTCACCGAAGTTGCGGCCTTCCAAGCGGACGAAGGCCCACTTGCGGTCATCCAGCCACTGGACGTAATCCGAAGGGCCGATGTGGACGTCGCGGGGCGCAATCTCGGCCTCGACGTTGGAGGTGACAGCCTGGGTCTTGGAGATCTTCTTGGACTCGAGGCGGTCGCGCTCCAGCATGTTCTTGAAGTCCATGTTGCCGCCGACGTTCAGCTGGTACGTGCGGTCCAGCGTGACACCGCGGTCTTCGAAAAGCTTGGCCATGACGCGGTGCGTGATGGTGGCGCCGATCTGGGACTTGATGTCGTCGCCCACGATCGGGACACCGGCGGCAGTGAACTTGTCGGCCCAGGTCTTGGTGCCGGCGAGGAACACGGGAAGCGCGTTGACGAAGGCCACGCCGGCGTCGATCGCTGCCTGGGCGTAGAACTCGGCGGCTTCCTGCGAGCCAACGGGCAGGTAGCAGACCATGACGTCGACCTTCGCTTCGCGGAGGGCAGCGACAACGTCAACGGGCTCTTCGGTGGACTGCTCGATGGTCTCGAGGTAGTACTTGCCGAGTCCGTCCAGGGTGTGGCCGCGCTGTACGGTGACGCCGGTGGGCGGTACTTCGGCGATCTTGATGGTGTTGTTTTCGCTGGCGAGGATGGCATCTGCGAGGTCAACGCCGACCTTCTTGCCATCAACGTCGAACGCGGCAACGAACTGGACATCGTTGACGTGGTACTTGCCGAACTCCACGTGCATCAGGCCGGGGATCGTGGCCTGGGGATCGGCGTCACGGTAGTACTGCACACCCTGGACCAGCGAGGCGGCGCAGTTACCCACACCAACGATTGCAACACGAATCGGATTTGAAGACACGGAACTCCTTTGAAGACAACTTCAGCCATCCCGGCAAGGCGTACTGGAAAGTACGACGGCGGACGGCAGGCAGAGCGCCATTCGGCGCCCTTTTCATCTTACCCAACTGCGCAGGGGCCGGGAATGTTCCCGGCCCCTGCGCCCTTGTGTGACTCGCTGCCTACTTCTGCTTCCAGAGGTTGATGTCCGATTCAACCGCGAATTCGTCGATGGCGTGCAGTTCCCCGGGCGTGAAGTCGAGGTTGTTGATAGCGGTCAGGGTGTCTTCCAACTGACGCACGCTGGACGCGCCAACCAGTGCGGAGGTCACCGATGAGCCCTTGCTTTGCTCACGGAGAATCCAGGCTACGGCCATCTGCGCGAGGGTCTGTCCACGGCCTTCGGCAATCTTGTGGAGTCCGCGGACCCTTTCGAGGTTCTCGCCGGCGATCAGGCCTTCGTCCAGGGATTTGTTCTGGGCTGCCCGCGAATCGGACGGCACGCCATTGATGTAGCGGTCCGTGAGCATTCCCTGAGCCAGCGGGGAGAAGGCGATGGAGCCTGCGCCCACCTGGTCCAGGGCCTCGTAGAGGTTGGGCGTGCCGTTCTCGGTCCAGCGGTTCAGCATGGAATAGCTGGGCTGGTGGATCAGCAGCGGCGTACCCAGTTCCTTCAGGATCCGGGCCGCTTCCAGGGTCTGCTCGGGAGTGTAGGACGAGATGCCTGCGTAGAGTGCCCGGCCCGAACGCACGGCCTGGTCCAGGGCGCCCATGGTCTCTTCCATGGGGGTTTCCGGGTCCGGGCGGTGGCTGTAGAAGATGTCCACGTAGTCCAGGCCCATCCGCGCCAGTGACTGGTCCAGGCTGGCCAGCAGGTACTTGCGGGAGCCAAAGTTCCCGTACGGCCCGGGCCACATGTCGTAGCCGGCCTTGCTGGAGATGATGAGTTCGTCGCGGTACGGCCTGAAGTCGTCCTTGAAGTGGCGGCCGAAGTTGGTTTCTGCGGCGCCGTAGGGCGGGCCGTAATTGTTGGCGAGGTCGAAGTGGGTGACGCCCAGATCGAAGGCGCGGCGCAGGATGGCCCGCTGTACTTCGAACGGCTTGTCGTCACCGAAGTTGTGCCACAGGCCAAGGGAAATGGCAGGGAGCTTCAGTCCGCTGCGGCCGACGCGGCGGTAGGGCATGGAGTCATAGCGGTTGTCCGCGGCTGAAAAAGTCATACGTTCCATCCTGCCACCTGTGACGCAGGCGACAGACCGCAGCTGGGATGGTTACGGCGGCGGAGCCGGAGCCGGCAAGGCGTTGACGACGCCGGCAATCGCCTGCTCGTATTGGGGCGCCTGCAGGTAGTCGCTGTGGCTGACCACCATGAACTGATAGGTGAAGGGATCCATTTCCTGGGCATAGGAGTCGGTCTCCACAGTCTCGGCACCTCCAGGGCCCCTGTAAAGCACAGGGAAGCCGAGGTAGTCCGTCTTGCGGTACAGGTTCACCCATCTGTTGGATCCGGCGCCGAGGATGTGGCTGAGGTTCTGGTAGGCCGGACCTGTGGGACCGCCGGCGTCCACACGGTCGTCGTCGGGGCTTCCCGCGGCGGTGAGCTTCGTCCTGGCGACGGGGGCGGTGGCAAGGACCGCCGGCCCAAATAGTTCGGGAAAGAAGCGGCCGAAGTACGATCTCAGCTGGGTCCCGTAGGTCAGCAGGCCGATCCGGTTGAAGGGCAGGTCCGGCCGCGTTGACTTCAGGTGGAACAGTGAGCTCACCGCGATCACCGCCCCCAGGCTGTGCGCCGAGATGGCCACCATGCCGCATTTAGCCGGCGGTGCGCCGTCGGTTCCGTCGAGCCAGGCGGCGATCCTGGCCGCAAATTCAGGGACCGCCCGCTCCCCGTAGCTCGGCGGACCGAACGGGTGGGCGGTCTTCGGCATGAAGCACATCAGGTCCCAGAGCAGGGCCAATGGCCGGGAATTGGGCCTGGCGGACAGCACGGCGAGGCCCAGGATGGTGGCGCCGGCTGCGGCGAGGCCCAGGACTCCCATGCTTTCGATGAACGTGAACAACAGGTCCGCCCCTCCCAAGCCCCACAGGTCCTTGACGGTGCCCAGGATTAGGGCAGTCAGCAGTCCCACAAAGATCAGGATGGCCAGCAGGGACACCCCGGCTTCCGCACGGTGGGCGAGGGAAGCGGTCCGCCTGGCAGCCACCAGTTTGAGGCCTGCCGCCTCCCGCTGGGGAAGGGGCGGCGGCGCACCGTACGCCGCCAGCAGTTCCGCCACTGCAGCTTCCGGGGTGTTCCAGTCCATCCTCCGCACGGCGAGCAGCGAACAGATCCCCCACGCGATGGCGCCGGCCAGGATCACCACGAGCAGCAGTCCGCTGAAGAGGGTGAAGACCGACGGTGGGAACAGGACATCGCCCACGATGGGGCCGAACCGCCACATACCGTCGTCGGTGGAACTTCGGCGCTCGAAGTTCCGTTGCAAAACGGTGGCCGCACCGCCAACAATGGCGCAGCTGAGGATGGTGGCAGCCCCCAGCGCCAGCGTCGAGAAGACCGCGGACCCTTTGCCCCGCCAGCCAAGCGTGCGCTTGTCATAGTTATCCCGGCTCAGGAGGCTCATGCTGAGGATCACCGCGAGCATCACCAGCATGAGCGCGGCCGGGGTGCTCCCCAGTCCCAGCAGGCGGGCCGCTCCGCCGACGCCACACTCATAGCCGGCGGTGCACGGAAGGACGGCTGCCACCACGGCCAGAAGGGCAGCGGCACAGGACCCGACGCCGATCTGCAGCATCCACGGCGGGCCATCGTGGGATGGCATGTCCGGGTTGTCCGACGACTTCCGGACCGTCTCTACCCCGGCGCCAACCACTGTGCCGGCTGCGATCAGCCACGCGACCGCCAGCACGTAACCGGAGGGGTCGATCCGGCCGGGATCCAGCTGTGGCAGGCACTGGGTCAAGAAGGTGGCCGGGCTTCCGCAGGTCACGCCGTCCACCCGTGACCAGAATCCGTCCCACGAAATGATGGCGGCAATCGCTGCGAGCGCCGCCCAGACGTGGAGGAACCCGTTGTAGCGGATCTCTTTCCGGGCCTCCCACAGGTTCCGGACCATCAGGGTGGGGAGCACCGGAATGGCCGGGACGCCCGTCGTGGGTAAACCGGGCGCGCCGGCTTGGAGACTCGGCCGGGGATGGAACCGGGTCCGTGCCAGGTACGCGATGGCGGCAAGGATGCCCACCGCCAGGATGGGCAGGACGGCGAACAGCGCAACGCGCTGGCCACGGGTCCAGCCCGCCAGCCCGTCCAGGAAGGACGGCAAGGCAGCGCAGACCCGCCCGGACTGGCCTTCAATATCCGGCGGGAAACACTGGACCGCGATCAGGTCCATGGAGACCACGGCAACCGTCGCCACGAAGTACAGGGTCAGAACCAGCGAGAACAGCCTGATCCGGCCTGCCCCGTCGTGCCCGCGCCGCGATCCGTCGGCGTAATCCACCCGGGGCACCGCCAGCGCTGTCACTGGGTCAGTGGCCGCCTGCTGCTGCATCACCGGGAGTGGCCGGCTCCAGTACGCGGCGTTGGTAAGGCCAAAAGGCATGAGCAGAAACCACGCGGTCCGGACTGCGGCGTCGGCAATCCTTCCGGCCACTCCGACACCTGTGAACCGTGCCAGGCGGCCCCACGAGTACGCTTCCACCACGCGGTCACGGCCACCGTCAGACTCGGGTAGCTTCGCCCGGTAGAAACCCGCCAGCTCATCGCCCCAGGAAAGCTCGACGTCCTCAGGTTGGAGGGACCGGTTGCCGGAACGGAGGAGTTCATGGGGCGGAGTGTTCCGGATGCCGTGGATCCGCAGTTCCAGCGTGGCAGGAACTTCCGACGCGTTATCGACATGGTCACCCATGACGGCCTCCATCGCCCGTACACCACCGAGCCGTCCATCACGGCTGGTCAGTACGCGCATAGTACGCCCGGGCAACTCCAGTGTCTACGTTAACTCGGGGTGACTCCAGCCCCAGCAGTCAGAACCGCCCCACTGTGCGCGGCGAGTACGAATGAATCGCCGTCCAGCAATGAATCGTCGTCCGTCGAGAGCAGTAGTGTGCCCGGCACGGACGGCAGGCGCACGGCCTCCGCCGAGAAGTTCAGCAGCACCTCCACCGATCCGCGCCGGAACCGCAGCCAGCCGGCATCGTCGTCGAACGTTACATCAGTGTCCGCAAATCCGAGGCCCGCCAATTCCGGGTACGTGCGCCGCAAAGCGGTCAGCGAGCGGTACAGCGACAGGAGCCGTGCATGGTCACCGGTGGTGGACTCGTCCCAGTTCAGTTTGGAGCGCCGGAAGGTTTCCGGGTCCTGCGGATCGGGGACGACGGCGGGATCCCACCCCATCCGTTCGAACTCGCGGATCCTGCCCTCCGCCGTCGCCTTGCCCAGCTCGGGTTCCGGGTGCGAGGTGAAGAACTGCCACGGCGTGGAGGCCCCGAATTCCTCACCCATGAACAGCATGGGCGTGAACGGCGATGTCAGGGTCAGCACGGCGGTGACAGCCAGCGGGCCGTACGGCAGGGACTGCGAGAGCCTGTCACCGATGGCGCGGTTGCCGATCTGGTCGTGGTTCTGGCTGCACACCACCAGGGCCTCGGGGTGGACCAGCGAGGTGTTGATGGGCCGGCCGTGGTGGCGCCCGCGGAAGCTGGAGTAGCTGCCGTCATGCAGGAAGCCGTCTTTGAGGACCTTGGCCAGGACCCCGAGCGACGCGAAGTCGCCGTAATACCCTTCCGTCTCGCCGCTCACGTTGACGTGGACGGCGTGGTGGAAGTCGTCGCTCCACTGGCCGGCGAGGCCGTAGCCGTTGCTGTCCCGCGGATAGACCAGCCGCGGATTGTTCAGGTCCGATTCGGCGATGAGGGTCTTGGGGAGCCCGGTTTCGGCGGCGATGGCGTCACCCAATGCGCCGAGGTCCTCCAGGAGATGGACGGCCCGCTCGTCCTTCAGGGCGTGAACGGCATCCAGGCGCAGGCCGTCCACGTGGTAATCGCGCAGCCAGAGCGCGGCGTTGTCCAGGATGTATTCCCGGACGACGTCGGACCCCGGGCCGTCAAGGTTGACGGAGTCGCCCCACGTGTTGGCGTCGCCCTGTTTCAGGTACGGGCCAAACCGGGACAGATAGTTGCCGCTGGGTCCCAGGTGGTTGTAGACCACGTCCTGGATGACTCCGATGCCGGCCGCGTGGGCCGCGTCCACAAAGCGCTGATACGCGGCCGGGCCGCCGTAGCCCTCGTGGACCGCAAACCACTGGACGCCGTCGTAGCCCCAGTTGTGGGTGCCGTTGAACCCGTTGACCGGCAGCAGCTCGACAAAATCGACGCCGAGCTCTGCCAGGTAGCCCAGCTTTCCGGCCGCCGCATCCAGGGTTCCGTCGGGGGTGAAGGTGCCCAGGTGGAGTTCGTAAATGACCGCACCGCGCAGTTCCTTGCCACGCCAGCCGGAGTCTTGCCACGCATAGGAGGCGGGATCGTAGGTGCGGGACAGGGCATGGACGCCGTCGGGGACCCGGCGGGAGCGGGGGTCCGGCAGCGGGTGCGGATCGCCGTCAAGCAGATAACCGTAATCAACGTCCGCGTCCGCCGGCGCGTCCGGGGCGGACCACCAGCCGTCCGCTCCGGGAGCTGCCGGCGTCCGGACCATCGGGTACTGCCGGCCGCTGGCGAGCAGCGTGACGTCCGAGGCGTTCGGCGCCCAGACGTCGAACCGGCCGGAACCGTTGTGGGTCAGGCTCACGTGGTTGCTCCGTTCACGGGCACCAGCAGCGCCACGGGGTAAGGCTGGAGGACGTCGGCCACGGGCACAGGCCCCGGTCCGTAGGTCCGCCCGGTGAGTTCGTCCCGGAAAGCGGTGGAAAGTTCGACGGCGGTGTCCCGCCAGCCGCCCGACCGTTCCAGTCCGAGGGGAAGCCGGGTTGCGAGCGTCACGGCGCCCGTTCCGCCGGCAGCTCCCCGGCTGAAGGCCACCAGGTGACCGGCCGCGGCGCCCGACGCCGTCAGAGGCTGGTAGCCCTGGAAGAGCTCGGGCCGGTCCCGGCGTAGGCGCAGGGCACGGGAGGTTACCAGCAGTTTGGTGGCCTCGTCCCGGAAGTCCGGAGGCAGCACGCCCTGATCCAGTCCGGCCAGGGCGGACTCGCGGGCGTCGAAGTCGAACGGCCGGCGGTTGTCCGGATCGGTCAGGGACCGGTCCCAGAATTCGGTGCCCTGGTAGACGTCCGGAACCCCCGGCATTGTCAGCTGGAGCATCTTCAGCGCCAGGGAGTTAGCGGCACCATACGGCGAAACCGCGTCCACAAAGTCCACCACAAGAGAGTTCACGGCCGGGTTATCGAATGCCGCGTCCACGGCCTTCATCACGGCGGCTTCGAACTCTTCGTCCGGATCGGTCCAGGTGGTGGAGTTGCCGGCCTCCCGGGCAGCTTTTTCGGCGTAGCCGCGGAGCCGCTCACGGCTGGCAGGCCAGGCTCCAACGACGGCCTGCCAGAGCAGCGTGGAGAACGGTCCGTCCGGAAGCGGGGCTGCGTCGCGGAGCGCGTTCAGCGTGCCTGTCCATTCCGGAACGCACTCGGCGATGACCGAGATCCGCGCCCGGGCGTCCTCGCTGCGTTTGGTGTCATGGGTGCTCAGCGTGGTCATGGACAGCGGAATGTCAGCCTGGCGTTTCTGCATCCGCCGGTGGAATTCCTCCACGGACAGCGAGAACTCCACCGGATCCGCGCCAACCTCGGTGAGGGTTCCCAGCCGGGTGTAGCGGTAGAACGCCGTGTCCTCCACGCCCTTGGCCATGACCATTCCGGAGGTCTGCTGGAACCGCCGGCCCAGCTCGGTCTCGGGCTTGAGCAGTAGCGGCAGCAGAACGTCCACCGTGTCGGAAAGATCGGGCCTGGACCCGGACGCCGCCGCGCACGCTTCGCGCAGGATGTCTTCACCCGTGGGCAGGTAGGTACGGTAGACCGGGAACGCCGCAATGATCTGGGCGATGGCGTCCGCCGCCGCGTCCTCGGTGAGGCCGGCGTCTGCGGGGACCAGCCGTGCCAGGCGCAGGACCTCGGCACGGAGGATCCCGTCCGCGATGGCGCGTTTGGTGCCCAGGATCATCGCCGCATAGTCAGCCGGTTCGGTGGTGCCGCGCAGCTCCGCGTCCAGTGCGTTCAGCGGCGCCTCGCCTGCGGGGTCCACCAGCACACGGTCCAGGTCCGCCAAAGCGTCGTAGCCGGTGGTCCCCTCGCAGTCGAACTCGGCGGGGAGTTCCTCCCCCGGTTCCAGGATCTTCTCCACCAGGACGTAGGCTCCGCCGCTGATCTCCTTGAGCCAGTGCAGGTACCCTTCAGGATCGGCCAGGCCATCGGGGTGGTCCACGCGCAGGCCATCCACCAGCCCCTCGCCGAACCAGCGCTTCACTTCCGCGTGCGCCTCGTCAAAGACCCTGCGGTCCTCAACTCGGATCCCCGCGAGCGTGCTGACGGCGAAGAACCGCCGGTAGTTCAGCTCGCTGTCCGCACGGCGCCAGGAGACCAGCTCGTAGTGCTGGCGGCTATGCACGGCCTGCGGTGAGTCGCCGTCCGAAGAGGAGCCTGTGGCCAGCGGGAAGCGGTGGTCGTAGTAGTGCAGTTCCCCGTCCTTGACCTCCAGCTTGTCCAGGTCCTCGTCCGAACCCAGCACGGGCAGCCGGATGCGGCCCCCGCCGAAGTCCCAGTCGACGTCGAACGCGTCAGCGTACGGCGAACCCTGCCCGTCGCGAAGCAGCGACCACCACCACGGGTTCTGCGCCGGCGACGCCACGCCCACGTGGTTGGGCACGATGTCCACCAGCACGCCCATGCCATGCTCGCGGGCGGCGTTGGACAGCGCGAGCAGGCCCTCAGGCCCGCCGCGCTCCGGGTCCACGGCAGAGGGGTCCGTGACGTCGTAGCCGTGATCGGACCCCTGCTCCGCCGTCAGGATGGGTGAAAGGTACACCCAGTCCGCCCCCAGCGACTTCAGGTATGGAACCCTTGCGGCAGCGTCAAAGAGTGTGAAGCTGCTGCGGATCTGGAGCCGGTACGTGGAGGCGGGGACCCTCACTTCTCAGCGTCCTTCTTCTGGCGTTGCCCCACTTTGGTGGTCTTCCCGGGTTCGGGCACCATGGGCGCGCTCAGTGACTCCGTTTCGCTGGTGGTGGTCTGGGTAAGTGCAGCCAGCGACGCAGCCACGGAGTGATCCGGTTCAACATCAGGAACGCTGTGGGCACGGAGCACCACCAGGGACTTTGCGTCCACGGGCAGGGCCTCGCCGGCCTTGACCGGTTCGGTATCGGCGTTGTGGCCGGCGGTATCGATGATGATGTCCCAGGCGGGCGCGTACTCGTCCGAAGGCAGGGTGAAGTTCACCATGTCGTCGTGGGCGTTGAAGTACATCATGAAGTTAACGTCGGTGATCCGGCGCCCGCGGCTGTCCTTGCCCTGGATGCCGTCACCGTTGAGGAACACACCCACGGACCGGCCGAAGCCGCTGTCCCAGGCATCCGGCTTCATGGTCTCGCCGTCGGGGTCCAGCCATACGATGTCCGGCAGCCGCTCGCCCTCTCCTCGCAGCACCGGCCGTCCGTCGAAGAACCGGCTCCGGCGGAAGGTGGGGTGCTTGGCGCGGAGCGCGTTGACCGCGGCGGTGAACTCCACCAGGGGCTGGTCGATGTTCTCCCAGTTGATCCAGGTCAGCTCCGAGTCCTGGCAGTAGCCGTTGTTGTTGCCCAGCTGGGTGCGGCCCATTTCGTCGCCGTGCAGGAGCATGGGGACGCCCTGGGACAGCAGCAGGGATGCGATGAAGTTCCGCTGCTGGCGGGCACGCAGGCCAAGGACTACGGGATCGTCGGTGGGGCCTTCCACCCCGCAGTTCCAGGACCGGTTGTGGGATTCGCCGTCGTTGTTGCCTTCGCCGTTGGCGTCGTTGTGCTTCTCGTTGTAGGACACCAAGTCCGCCAGGGTGAAGCCGTCGTGGGCGGTGACGAAGTTGATCGACGCCACGGGGCGGCGGCCGGAGTGCTCGTACAGGTCTGCCGAGCCGGTGATGCGGGACGCGAATTCGCCCAGCGTTGCCGGTTCGCCGCGCCAGAAGTCACGGACGGTATCGCGGTACTTGCCGTTCCACTCAGTCCACTGCGGCGGGAAGTTGCCCACCTGGTAGCCGCCGGGGCCAACGTCCCACGGCTCGGCGATCAGCTTGACCTGGGACACAACCGGGTCCTGCTGAATGAGCTCGAAGAACGTGGACAGCTTGTCCACATCGTAGAACTCGCGGGCCAGGGCGGAGGCGAGGTCAAACCGGAAACCGTCCACGTGCATCTCGGTGACCCAGTACCGGAGCGAGTCCATGAGCAGCTGCAGGGAGTGCGGCTGACGGACGTTAAGCGAGTTGCCCGTTCCGGTGTAGTCCATGTAATGCTTCTGGTCCCCCTCCATCAGCCGGTAGTAGGAGGAGTTGTCGATGCCCTTGAAGGACAGGGTGGGGCCGAGGTGGTTGCCTTCGGCGGTGTGGTTGTAGACCACGTCCAGGATCACTTCGATGCCGGCCCGGTGCAGCGAGCGGACCATGGCTTTGAAGTCCTGGACCTGCTGGCCGGTGTCGCCGGTGGAGCTGTAGGTGTTCTGCGGCGCGAAGAAGCCGATGGTGTTGTAGCCCCAGTAGTTGTTCAGGCCCTGGTCCTGCAGCGTGCCGTCGTTGACGAACTGGTGCACGGGCATCAGTTCGATGGCCGTGACGCCCAGCTTCTGAAGGTGCGAGATGACCGACGGGTGTGCCACGCCGGCGTAGGTGCCGCGCTGCTCTTCAGGGACTTCCGGGTGGAGCGCGGTGAGGCCCTTGACGTGGGCCTCGTAGATAACCGACTTGTGGTACGGGACGCGGAGGCTGTGGTCGCCGTCCCAGTCGAAGAACGGGTTGATGACCACACCCATCATCATGTGGGAAGCGGAGTCCTCGTTGTTGACGGAGTCAGGCTCGCCCAGGTTGTAGGAGAACAACGACGGGTCCCAGTCCACCTGCCCGTGCACTGCTTTGGCGTACGGGTCCAGGAGGAGCTTGTTCGGGTTGAACCGGTTGCCGGATGCCGGATCGTAGGGACCGTGGACGCGGTAGCCGTACTTCTGGCCGGGCTGGACCTGCGGGATGTAGCCGTGCCACACGTAGCCGTCCACTTCGTCGAGCGGGAACCGGGTCTCCACGCCGGCGTCGTCAAAGAGGCACAGTTCCACCTTCTCGGCGTGCTCGCTGAACAGCGCGAAGTTGGTGCCGGTTCCGTCAAAGGTGGCTCCAAGCGGATAAGCCGATCCGGGCCAGATTTCCATATGTGCTCCTCATTGTTGTTCAACGGCAGGCATGGAGGCATAACCTCCCCTGCCGGTTCAGGGCTTGAACCTACCGTAGCGGGTGGGTGTGACTATTACGTTTCAGCACCAACTGTTTACTAAGCATGCTGATATTACTCCAGACCTCTGGTATGGCGTCCCCAATCCTCCCCGCGCTCAGCGGTCCGCCGGAGGACGCGGCTGTCCCGGCAAGACCGTGAATGCTGGCGCCCAGGGCGGCAATCGCCGCCCAGCGCTCATCCGGATCGATGCCCGCATCACGGAAGCGCCCGACGTCGGACCCCAGTTGTGCGAGCAGCGCACCGATGATCCCCGCCAGGACGTCCCCGCTGCCGGCGGTGGCCAGCCACGGCGTGCCGTCAGCCTGGCTGTAGAAGTCCTGGAAGGGTGAAGCGATCAGGGTGGTGGCCCCCTTTAGCAGCACGGTGGCTTCCGTCTGCACCGCGGCGTGCCGGACCCAGGCCAGGGTGGCGGCCTCCACTGCCGGGCGGTCGGGGGCGGGATCGAAGTCCGGGCTGTCCGGGGGCGAGCCGAGGCGCTGCAGGAGCGACGCCAGTTCGCCGGCGTGCGGGGTCAGCACCACCTGCGGGGCCAGGACGTCGGGCAGGGCCGGGATCGCTCCGGCGTCCGCGATCACGGGCAGTCCCGTATCCACTGCGTCGCGGGCGCGCTGGAGCTGTTCAGTGTCGCCGGGGCCCATTCCTGAGCCCACCAGCCATGCCTGGACACGGTTCTCTGCCACGGTACCTGTGCTGCAGACCACCTCGGGGCAGGAGCGGCGCACCAGGTCAGCAACTTCAGGCGGTCCCAGGTAGCGGACCATGCCCACGCCTGCAGCCAGTGCGCCACGGCAGGCCAGCACCGCTGCCCCCGGATAGTCAGCGGATCCTGCGACGACGCCCAGGACGCCGCGCGAATACTTGTGCGAGCGCCGCCCGGGTTGTGGGAGGAGCCGGGCAAGGTCCAGCGGCTCGAGCCGGCGCAGGGCGGGCCACGGCAATTCAGCTTCGATACCGATGGGCACCACCCTGACGCGGCCCGCATGGTCGGCGCCCGGGTCCGCCAGGAGCCCCACCTTGGCCGCGCCGAAGGTCACGGTAAGGTCCGCGGACAATACCGGCTCATGGGCAACACCGGTGTCGGCATCAACCCCGCTGGGGATGTCGCACGCCACCACCATCCCGGGCCGGCCGGAAGTCTGCCGCTGCGCAGAGAGTGCGGTCATCAAGGACGCAGCCGGTCCCCGCAGACCGCCTTGGGCACCCGTCCCCAGGACAGCATCAATCACGACGTCGGCACGCGCCACCTCGGCCGCCAGCTCGGTGGCGTTGGAGCCGGTGAGGTGGTGTACCCGCCCGCCGGCGCGCTCAAAGGCAGTCAAAGCCTCGGGGTGGGCTGCGTCCCCGGTGAGTACCGCCGTCGTACGCATTCCCCTGGCTGCCAGGAAGGACGCGGCGAAGAGGCCGTCTCCCCCGTTGTTTCCTTTGCCGGTGAGGACGGCCACGCTGGCGCCGTACGTGCGCCTGCCCCGGGCCTGCAGCTCGCGGACCACCGCGTTGGCGAGGCCGTGGGAGGCGCGCTGCATCAGGACAGCGCCCATGCCGGTGGCCAGGAGCGGCTTTTCGGCCGCCCTGACCTGGGTTCCGGTGTAGGCGCTGATCATGTCAGGTCCGTCGGTGGCTCCGGGGAGTTACGCGTGGTGGGCTCAGCCTTCGGCCAGGACGGTGGCCGTGGCGATCCCGCCGTCGTGGCTGATGGACAGGTGCCAGCGCTTGACGCCTTTTGATTCGGCTACTGCCAGGACCGTTCCTTTAATCTGGACGGTGGGGCCGTTCTGGTCCAGGCCGATCCAGCAGTCCTGCCAGTTCATGCCGGCCGGCGCGCCGAGGACCTTGGCCACCGCTTCCTTGGCAGCGAACCGAGCGGCCAGCGAACGCATGTTCAACTCGCGTTCCGCGGGCACGAACAACCGGTCCCGGAGCCCGGGGGTCCGCTCAAGCTGGCGGCCGAACCGCTCGATGTCTACAACGTCTACGCCAATGCCAACAATCATGGCGCTATTCTACGGTGACGCTTTGAAACTGCGGCGCACAGCGCGCTGCGTGAGTGGTCGCTGAATGAAACAGGGAAGCCCCGGGCCTGAGGCACGGGGCTTCCCTGTGCAGCGATTCAGCCCAGTGAGGCCGGCTACCGCTACTCTACGGTGACGCTCTTGGCGAGGTTGCGCGGCTGGTCCACGTCGTAGCCCTTGGCCGAGGCGAGGGCCAGGGCGAAGATCTGCAGCGGGACAGTGCTCAGCAGCGGAGCCAGCAGGGTGGGGGTCTCCGGGATGTAGAAGACGTGCTCGGCGTAGGCCTTGACCGCTTCGTCGCCCTCTTCGGCGATTACGATGGTCTTGGCTCCGCGGGCCCGGACTTCCTGGATGTTGGAGACGATCTTGGCGTGCAGCGAGTCCCGGCCGCGGGGTGAAGGGACCACCACGAAGACGGGCTGGCCTTCCTCGATCAGGGCGATCGGGCCGTGCTTGAGTTCACCGGCGGCAAAGCCCTCGGCGTGGATATAGGCGAGCTCCTTGAGCTTGAGCGCGCCCTCCATGGCCACAGGGAAGCCGACGTGGCGGCCCAGGAACAGCACGGACTTGGCGTCCTTCATGGACACGCCGAGTTCCTTGATCTGGTCCTCGTTGTCAAGGATCTTCTGGATCTTGGCGGGAATCTTGTTCAGGTCCGCCAGGATGTCCTTGATCTCGCCCTGGAAAATGTTGCCGCGCAGCTGTGCCAGGTAGAGGCCCAGCAGGTAGGCGGCGGTGATCTGCGCCAGGAACGCCTTGGTGGAGGCAACGGCGATCTCCGGGCCGGCGTGCGTGTAGAGCACGGCGTCGGATTCACGCGGGATGGTAGAGCCGTTGGTGTTGCAGATCGAGACGGTCTTGGCGCCCTGTTCCTTGGCGTAGCGGACGGCCATCAGGGTGTCCATGGTCTCGCCGGACTGCGAGATCGAAACGATCAGCGTGTTCTCATCGACGATCGGGTCGCGGTAGCGGAACTCGTGGGAGAGCTCCACCTCGGTGGCGATCCGGCACCAGCGCTCGATGGCGTACTTGGCCACCTGCCCGGCGTACGCGGACGTGCCGCAGGCGAGCACGATGATCTTGTCGACGTGCTTGAGCAGTTCCGGGTCAATCCGGAGCTCGTCGAGGGTCAGCTTGCCGTTGACGTCGGAGCGGCCCAGCAGGGTCTGCAGCACGGCGTCGGGCTGGTCATGGATTTCCTTCTCCATGAAGGACGGGAAGCCGCCCTTTTCAGCCGATTCCGGATCCCAGTCAACGTGGTATTCCTTGCCCTCGGCCGGGGCGCCGAAGAAGTCAGTGATCTCCACGGTGTCCGCGGTGATGGTGACGATCTGGTCCTGGCCCAGCTCCACGGCGCGGCGGGTGTAGTCAATGAACCCCGAGACGTCGGAGCCGAGGAAGTTCTCGCCCTCGCCCAAGCCCACCACCAACGGTGAGTTCCGGCGGGCAGCAACCACAACATCGGGCTGGTCGGCATGCACGGCGAGCAGGGTGAACGCACCCTCAAGGCGCTGGCAGGCGAGCTGCATGGCAGTGGTCAGACCGCCGTCGGACACATCACCGTTCAGTTTGGTGCGGAAGATATCGCCGAGCAGCACGGCTGCAACCTCGGTGTCCGTCTCGGACGCGAAGGTGTAGCCCTTTTCGACGAGCTCCAGCTTGAGCTCGGCGAAGTTCTCGATGATGCCGTTGTGGATCAGCGCGAGCTTACCGCCGTCAGCCAGGTGCGGGTGCGCGTTCTGGTCCGTGGGGCCGCCGTGCGTGGCCCAGCGGGTGTGCCCGATCCCGGTAAGGGTTTCCGGCAGCGGATGCGCTTCCAGTTCGGCCAGCAGGTTGCTCAGCTTCCCTGACTTCTTCCGGGATTCGATGGCACCGTGGGAGACCACCGCTACGCCCGCGGAGTCGTAACCCCGGTATTCCAGGCGGCGCAGTCCCTCAAGGACAACATCCAAAGCACTGTGACCGGCATTGACACGGCCATCAGCGTGGCCCACATATCCAACGATTCCACACATGGGTTCCAGCTTATCGGCAGCCGGGTTGAGATCTAAACTGCGTGCGCCCCATTTCGCTCTCAGCCACGGGCGGGGCAGAATCTCTATAGTGACTGTGCAACGCAACGAAGCGAACGGCGAGGGCGTCTCCCCGTTCGTGGAGCTGGACCGGCAAACCTGGTCCCGCCTGGCTGCCCAGATGGAGCAGCCCCTTAACGAAGAGGACATCGTCCGCCTCCGTGGCCTCGGCGATCCCCTGGACATGAAGGAGATCCGCGAGGTCTACCTCCCGCTGTCCCGGCTCCTGCACCTCTACGTCGAAGCCGCAGGTCAGCTCCATTCGGCCACCACCACGTTCCTGGGCGAGCAGACCCAGCGCACACCCTTTGTCATCGGCGTTGCAGGGTCAGTTGCGGTGGGCAAGTCCACCATTGCCCGGGTGCTCCGGGAGATGCTGCGGCGCTGGCCCGGCACCCCCAACGTTGAGCTGATCACCACAGACGGTTTCCTCTATCCCCTGGCCGAACTGAAGCGCCGGCAGCTGCTGGAACGCAAGGGTTTCCCGGAGTCCTATGACCGGCGTGCCCTGCTGCGTTTTGTGAGCGAAATCAAAGGCGGCGCTGAAGAGGTCCGGGCGCCCTGGTACTCGCACGTCACGTACGACATCGTTCCGGACAAGGAAGTGGTGGTCCGCCGCCCGGACGTGCTGATCGTGGAGGGCCTGAACGTGCTGGCTCCCGCGCGTCCCCGCCACGACGGCCGGCAGGGGCTGGCGTTGAGCGATTTCTTCGACTTCTCCATCTACGTGGACGCCAAGACCTCCTACATCGAGGAGTGGTACGTGGAGCGGTTCCGCAAGCTCCAGAGCACCGCGTTCGCGCAGCCGGAGTCCTACTTCCACCGTTACGCCACGCTGTCCCCCACCGAGGCCGAGCGCACCGCCCGGGACATCTGGAAGCGCATCAACGAGCCCAACCTGGAGGAGAACGTCCTCCCCACCCGGGGCCGCGCCCAGCTGGTGCTGACCAAGGACGTGGACCACTCCATCCGCCGCATGCTTCTGCGGAAGGTTTAACACGCATGTGCCACGACTGTGTGGCGGGCCTTGGTCCCTCCGCGGCCAGCCGCCGCTCGTTCGCCAGGTTCCTCGCGGCGGGGGCCGGGCTGACTGTGCTGGCAGCGTGCACGCCTCCGGAGGCTCCGGCGGTGGCGCCGTCGTCGTCCTCCCCTTCCGGCTCCGCTTCCGTGGCTTCCGCGTCGCCCTCCCCTTCTCCGGTTGCGGTGGAAAGCACGACGGCGGCAGTTGAGCCGCCGGCACCGGCCCCGGCATCGCCGTCGGCAGCATTGCCGCGGCAGTTCTCGCTGACGGACCCGGCCAGTCCCTGGCTGGTGGTCAACAAACACCGGCCGCTGGTTCCTGCGGACTACGTTCCGGCGGACCTGGTCCAGCCCAACGTCCAGTTGGCCGTGTCAGGCGAGGCGGCCCTCCTGAACAGCACAACGGCGGCTGCCGCGGAAGCGATGTTCGCCGCCGCCGCACGGGACGGCGTGGTCATGACCCTGGCCAGCGGCTACCGGTCCTACGGCACACAGGTGGCCACCTACAACGGCTACGTGGCTGCGCGCGGCCAGGCGGACGCCGACACCGCCAGCGCCCGCCCCGGTTACTCGGAGCACCAGACGGGGTGGGCCTTCGACATCGGCGACGGCGGCGGGGCGTGCGCCTTCCAGCCCTGCTTCGCCGACCAGCCTGCCGCGGTATGGGCGAAAGCGAACAGCCACCGCTTCGGCTTCGTGGTGCGGTACCCGTGGATGTTCCACCCGATCACCGGCTACTACTACGAGCCGTGGCACCTGCGGTTCATCGGCGTCGAGGCTGCCACGGACATGGCGAACCGGGGCATCAGCACGGTGGAGGAGTACTTCGGAGTGGAAGCGGCGCCGGGGTATCCGTGAGTGTCGGCGCTGCCCCCTATGATGCTTTTGTTGGCGGGTAAGTCCGGCCACAGAGCGGGGGGAAAATGTTTACGGTTGAGGACTATCCGGAGGGCAGCATTTATGGCGGGCGGCGGTGCATTGTTGATCATGACCGCCAGGCCCGGCTGCAACTGATCAATGGTTCCGCCCAGTCGGGTGGCGACCTTTTCCACCTGACCTGGCAGGACCGCTCCATCCCCATCGTGACGTTCAGCCGGAACGCCGTGGACCGCGAATCGGGCCAACAGCAGGTCCACATAAACATCAGGGCGCTTGGAGAGAGCCGATATGCGAAAAACAGCGAACTGAAGGCATCGACGCTGTCGGATGCGGACCGGTTCCTGGCCCGCCGGCTCGCCGCCGAGGCATTACTTGTTTTCGGGTCGTGGTTTGACGGATTGACCTTCCAGGATGGCCATTTTGTGGTCAAAGACAGCGTGGACGGTGACGACCTTTCATACACGCTCTCCTCGTTCGGCTACAGCGGTGCGTCCAGACCGCCCAATTACCATTCCCGGCTGGAATGGGCCGAGCAATCCATCTGCCGGCAAGCGGTCGAGGAAGCGTGGGGACTGGACGTCCCGGATGCTGTCTTTGTTGTCGCCTTGCACAACCGCAGGCGCGCCCTGCTTGCCCACAACAAACACATGAAGCTTTCACTCCGTGAGCTGTTCCCCACCATAGCGGCAGCTGAGTTGGAGGACCTCGAAACCCGCGCGGATCGCCTTGCCTCCGATGCTGCCCGCTACGGGCATGCCCACCTCGACGACGGCGAGAGCATTGAATCCATCGTGAACCGGATCGGTGTTGATGCCCCGGGCTTCTCGCGCGATACGTACCGCCGGACTCTCGCCTACGGAACTCTCATGATCCTGGGCAACAGGGACGTCGAGAGGCAGCGCCGGGAAAAACTTATCGAATCCGCCCGGTCCGCAAATCTCCTCGACGGCGTGTTCGCACTTCTGTACTACAACTGGCGCTATTCAAAGTCGCAGTTCCTGGGAGCCGTCCCCATCCACGAAACACTCGGCGACCTCCACTCCCGCGAAGACCTGGACGATGCCATAGCCAGGGCTGGCAGGCTCATTCAGGCCGGTGGCCGGTACGCGTGGACGCCTGCGGAAACAGACCAACAGGTGGAGCGGCTGACGGCTGACCATCCCGGCTTCAGTCTCCGCTGCGTGCACGACGCCCTCGGCTGGGGCTACCAGCGGAACCGGTGACGCGGCCTCTCTGAGCCCGGACGATTAGTACGTACCCGTAGTTCCCGACACGCTCACAGTATTTACGGGCCCGTCATGTCCGGCTCACGTTGCTGCATTAGCGTGGATTCCATGCTGACCGGATTCAAGAATTTCATTATGAAGGGCAATGTCGTAGACCTTGCCGTCGCCGTTGTGATGGGTGCCGCCTTCGGTGCGGTCGTGACCTCAATCGTCGAGGGCCTGCTCACACCGCTGATCGGCCGTCTGTTCAGTGCCAAGGGCATTGAACAAATGCAGTGGGAGGGATTCATGTACGGATCCGTCATCTCCTCCATCATTTCCTTTGTGCTGGTGGGCGCCGCCATCTACTTCATCATCATTCTCCCGATGAACCACATGATCGAACGCCGCAACCGCCGGCTCGGGATCGACCCCGGCGTCAAGGAAGAGGCTGCGGAAGACCCGCAGATCGCCCTGCTCACCGAGATCCGCGACTCGCTGCAGAACCGTACGCTCTAGGTTCTTCCGGCATCAACCCAGTGTGGCCCGCTTCTTGACGGAGGCGGGCCACACTTTTTGGTCTTGATTCTTTTGGTGAACTGTTACTCGGTGACGAGTTCCAGAGCGAGTTCTGTGCGGACCACCTGGGCGAGCCGCCCGGCGATGGACTGGGCCGTGGCCTCGTCGGCCGCCTCGACCATGACCCTCACCACAGGTTCAGTGCCGGACGGGCGGAGGAGGACCCGTCCGGTTTCCCCTAGTTCGGATTCCGCTGCGCCCACGGCCTGAGCCAGGACGTCGGAATCGTGTACACGGGTGCGGTCCACGCCCTTGACGTTGATCAGGACCTGCGGAAGCTTGGTCATCACCGTTGCGAGCTGCTTGAGCGGACGCCCGGTCTTGGCTATCTGCGCGGCCAGCTGGAGGCCTGTGAGGACTCCGTCTCCGGTGGTGGCGTAGTCGGCAAAGATCACGTGGCCGGACTGCTCGCCGCCCAGGTTGAAGCCGCCGTCGCGCATGGCTTCCAAAACGTAGCGGTCCCCGACTGCCGTTTCACGGATGCTGATGCCCGCCTCGCGCAGGGCAATCTTCAGTCCAAGGTTGCTCATGACTGTCGCGACCAGCACGTCGTCGATCAGCTTGCCGGAGGCTTTGAGTGCAACGGCGAGGATGGCCATGATTTGGTCGCCGTCCACCACATTCCCCTCGTGGTCCACGGCGAGGCACCGGTCGGCATCGCCGTCGTGAGCGATGCCGAGGTCTGCTCCGTACTTGACCACGGCTTCCTTGAGGGGGCCCAGGTGGGTGGAGCCCACGCCCTCATTGATGTTGTGGCCGTCAGGGTCAGCACCAATAACGATGACCTCAGCGCCGGCGTCATTGAAGACCTGCGGTGAACAGCCACTGGCGGCACCGTGGGCGCAGTCCAGAACAACCTTGATCCCGTCGAGCCGGTGCGGAAGGGTACTCAGAAGATGGACGACATAGCGGTCCTCAGCGTCGGAGAACCGTTGGATGCGGCCTACCTCGGCGCCGACGGGGCGGAGGGGTTCGCTGCCCATCTGCGCCTCGATGGCATTCTCCACTTCGTCGGGGAGTTTCTGGCCACCACGGGCAAAGAACTTGATGCCGTTGTCCGGAGCAGGGTTGTGCGAGGCCGAGATCATGACCCCGAAGTCAGCATCCAGGTCGGCAACGAGATACGCCGCGGCAGGAGTCGGGAGGACACCGGCATCGTAGACATCTATGCCCGAGCTGGAGAGCCCTGCCTCAACGGCGGCAGCGATAAATTCCCCGCTCGCGCGGGGGTCACGCGCCACCACAGCGCGGGGCCTCGTGCCGTTCGTATTGCGGTCGTGACCCAGCACGACGGCGGCCGCCTGGGCCAGCTGCATCGCCAGTTCTGCCGTCAACAAGCCGTTAGCAAGACCCCGGACACCATCAGTTCCAAATAATCTAGGCACCGGTCAAGTCTAGAGGATGGGCGCTCGAGGACTTGAAACGACTGGTCAGGGATCTCTCTGGTACGGAGGTGCTGGTTCTTGCTGAGACTGAAGTGGCCAGCCCAGAGATTGGCCGTGCGCCCTTTTGCGAAGTGGCTCCCGGTCCACTTTTTTGACGTCACACATGTAATGTCTGGGGCTCCATACGAGTCAAGTTCTCAAGCAACGCTAGCGCCGGGAGGCTTCTCCTGCAATCGCGTAGCAACTGGGGCCGTGAAGGTCAGTGGGAACCCTCTACTATCGCCGGCGTCCATTGGCGGTTTGCCAGCTAGGACCGCAAGTTCACGACTCTATCGGCGAGCACGCGATCCGTGACGGCTTGGCCGGTCAACCTGGCGAGGCGGAGGCTCGACTTCTCTACCAAGCGAAAAAAGACCTCGGCGGCCAGAAATGACAGTGGGATCGCGATCGCGGCTACTTGCAACGCGTTTGCCCCGGGCATGGCAAGAGCTGCTGACACCAGAATCGGGTCGTGGACAAGGTAGAGGCTGAAGGACCGAGTTCCCAACCATCGGACCATCGAGTAGTTACCCAGATTGATTGCCGGTTTGCAGCATAGGAATGCAAGCAGCATAAGCGCGCCTCCGATTGTCGCAGTGGCAATCCCCATTGGAAACTGCGGGAACATCCAACGGGAACATAGCAGAACAATTGAGACCGCCAGCAGGCTGGCCCAGGCACAGCTCCTAAGATTCCTGCCCCATCTCACGAGCTCTTCCCGCCTGACCGCCATCAACACCCCGATTCCAAACATCGGCAGGAAGACTGGTATGGCAGCCGACACGAGGTTTCCCCATGCAATTAGCAAAAGGAGTACCACCAGACACGGCAGCCAAGCCCGCTGTATACGCACAGCCACCACCAAATACACCGGCACAAGCAACGAGAAAAGCATCTCCCACTGCAGGGACCACAGCGGCGAGTTTAGAGACCCTGCACCCCAAAGCAAGAAGCCATCTGCCAATATGTTCGGCGCAGCGTCATGCATGTTCACCCACGAACTGTATTCCGGGGTAGCTATCCGGGGAAATGCCAATCCCGCCACGAGCGCAAGAAGTAACGAAGCCCAGACGGGCAGATAAATCCTAACAATTCGCTTCGAAAAGTAGGCCGCCAAAATCGGCTGTGAATTGCCCAAGAACGGAAGAGCCAGAACGAAACCAGAAAGGATAAAGAAGAGGAAGACTGCCTCAGAGCCGGCCCAGATCAAGTGCAACGGCGTGACAACTGCCCACCAAACCCACGATCCAACTGGCCCAACCTCGCCCCCCTCCGCAGCTTCGGCGAGCTGAGGTGAGACCATGCAGCAATGGTGGACGAGCACAACCAAGGCAGCAAGGCCCCTCAACCCGTCGAGTGAGGTGTAGCGCGACGTCATGCCGATGCTGCTGGATTCCCCCATGCGCCTACACTACGGATTGCCCTCACCGGCTTACCCCAGTATCACTTACCTGTATTCCATTAACGGGGAATACGCGGACTACTTGGTTCTTGACGGCGGTACCTGTCTTTCCTGGAAACTCTCGCCACTGCCCGTCAACGGCCCCTACTATTCGATGCATGACACCTAGCTATGGGGGCTTGGCGCTCGAAATTGTGGTACCGGTTTTCAACGAGGAAGCCGTACTCGAAAACAGCATCTCAAAGCTCGCCGAATACCTGACGCTCGAAATGCCATTGACGTGGAAAATCACCATTGCAGACAACGCGAGCACCGACAGAACCCCCGCGATCGCAACGCGACTTAGCGAACAGTTTTCCAACGTGAGCTACCGTCGCCTAGAAGTCAAAGGACGGGGTTACGCGCTCCGGGACGCTTGGGGATCCTCAGAGGCGAAAGTCCTCGCGTATCTGGATGTCGATCTGTCTACTGATCTTGCTGCACTTCCACCGTTGGTGGCTCCGCTGTTGTCGGGGCATTCGGATATTTCCATCGGCACCAGGCTGGGACAGAGCTCCCGAGTAAGCCGGGGTCCCAAGCGGGAATTCATTTCCCGTTCCTACAACTTTCTGCTCCGCCGGACCATGCAGGTGCGTTTCTCAGATGCGCAGTGCGGCTTTAAGGCTATCCGAGCAGATGTTGCCCACCGGATACTTCCTCACATTGAAGATAACGGCTGGTTTTTTGATACCGAACTGCTAATCATTGCCGAACGTTCTGGACTGCGCATCCACGAAATTCCCGTGGACTGGATCGATGACCCTGACAGCCGAGTGGATATAAAGCAGACCGCTTACGATGACCTCCGCGGAATGGCTCGTGTGGCCACCGCGCTGGTCAAGGGGTCGATTCCTGTCCAGGCGATTTACGCCGAGCTCGGCCGGCGGCCTATCGTGGTGCCATCCAGGCCGAGCTTCTTCGGCCAGGTAATTAGGTTTGGCTTGGTGGGTGCCGTGTCGACGGTGGCCTTTGCGCTGCTGTATTTAGTGCTGCAAGGGGCGTTTGGAGCTCAAGAAGCAAACTTCCTCGCCCTGCTTATGACTGCCGTGGGAAACACTGCGGTCAACCGACGGTTCACTTTCGGCATCAGTGGACCGGCGAAACTGTTTACCCAGCAGTTTCAGGGACTCATAGTTTTCCTGCTGGCATGGAGCATAACGTCGTCGTCTCTTCTGGTACTTCATACGGTCAATCTGGACGCCGCACCGAGTACCGAGCTACTGACGCTGACCGCCGCAAATGTTGTCGCCACGCTCATGCGGTTCCTCCTGCTCAGAATCTGGGTGTTCCGGGTCCGCCGGGGCGACAAACATTCAGCGTTGGTGGCGCTGCAGCCTGTGAGTGATCCAGCACTATGAGGAACCACGCCGTTCACGACTCCACTGAGCCGATGGCAGGCAGGAAGGAGCACGTCTCCATCCAGAGATCGCCGATGTGGCGTCGAACCCTTCCCTCACCGAGCCCGCTACCCACATGGGAGCGTCCCGCACTTCTCGCCTTGCTCTCGCTGTCTGCGCTTCTATATATGTGGGGACTCGACATTAATGGCTGGGCGAATTCCTATTACTCTGCAGCCGCCATGGCTGGTGCCGAAGACTGGACGGCGTTCTTTTACGGATCCTCTGACCCGGAGAACGCCATCACGGTGGATAAGCCTCCACTAAGCATCTGGGTTATGTCGCTGTCAGTCCGACTTTTCGGTCTAAACAGCTGGAGCCTGCTGCTGCCCCAGGCATTCATGGGCATAGCGACAGTCTTTTTGCTCTACAAAATGGTTCGAAATCGTTTCGGTTCGCCGACTGGGTTACTCGCAGCCACCCTAATGGCTGTCACTCCCGTCAGCACGGTCATGTTTCGCTACAACAATCCGGACGCTTTGCTGGTACTGGTCATGGTTACCATTGCCTTCTGTTCGCTTCGCGCCATCGAACGGGGGGAGTTGCGCTGGCTGATTTTCGTTGGCGCCCTGGTTGGTGCAGGTTTCCTCACGAAGCAGTTGCAGATCGGCTTGATTCTTCCGGCGCTTACGATCACATACCTAGTTTTTTCCCGGACGACCTGGTCTAAACGACTCCTGCACCTAACTTTGGCGGGTCTCACCGCCATGCTCGTGGCTGGCTCGTGGCTCTTTGCTGTGCAGTCGACAGATCCCTCGAACCGACCTTTTATCGGTGGATCGCGGAACAATAGCTCGATCGAACTTGCGTTGGGCTATAACGGACTGGATCGGATCACTGGCACAGATGCAAGTCGGACTATGTCGAATTCCATTGATGCACTGGATGAAAAACTCGATCCAGGCTTCCATCGTTTCCTTCAGCCCCAGTTTTCGGGACAGTTTGGATGGTTTATTCCCTTCGCACTCGTGGGAATCTTTGTGGCGATTCTTTTCTTCCTCCGGCGCCGGTCTCATCCCATCGAGAGTGCACTCTTATTGTTCTCCTCGTTGTGGTTTCTGACTGCCATCACCGTTTTGGCCTACATGTCGGGAATTGTGCACCCATACTATTCATTAGTTGCCGTACCGCCCATGTGTATTTTGGGATCGATCGGACTCGCCTACTTATATCGGCGACTGGATCAAGGGCTGCGATACAGGGTGACGATGGCCGCGATAACATCGGGATGCCTCGCCATTGCTATTGGCTCAGCAATTCGATCAACAGCGGATTTTCCTCTTCTTCCGCTAATTCTTGCCGTCTTCGGGGGGCCTACTATTGCACTTCTCGCTCTTCGCCCGCCCAACCTGGTGACTAAGCGAATATCCTTGTGGTCTCTGGTTACCGTTTTGCTTGTGGGACCGATTATATGGTCAGTACACACGGCTGCGAATCCGCATGTCGGATCAGGCGTGATCGCCGGTCCAAGCATTCTTGGCATACGTACCGATCATCCAGATCGGAAGGAAGTCCCCTCGTACCTGACGAAGGACTTTCTCGCCGTGATGTTCGGCGACATACCGCCCCCAGAGATTATCGAACGCACACGTTCCACGTCAGAGTCAGTGACCTGGGCGGCAGCCAGTGTGGGGTCAGCTAGCGCCGCCAACCTGCAGTTGGCCAGCGGTCGTGCAGTTCTCGCAGTTGGAGGCTTTGATGGCACCGATCCTTACCCGACGCTTGAACAGTTTCAAGGACTGGTTCGAGAGGGCCGGGTCTCCACGCTGGTGCTGGAGAATCTGCCGCCCTTGACGTTGGAGGGCAAGGGTGAATCCGCCCGAATCGTTGAATGGGCACGAGCGAACTTTCGTGCCCAGTCCATTGCCGGCGTGGATGTGTTTCAACTTCACAGGTGACAGAAGGTCATATCATCGTCAGTTCGTCTATGGCCAAAGATTAAGGAGCATTTCGGCTTGCCAAGCATGCGAAATACGGCGTGACCAGCGAAGAAGATTACGGGCCCGAGGGGAAGGATTGTCGTGCCAAACCAGAACCACGAAACAAAGCGTGGCAACAGGAGGGAAGGGACGTGCAAATCCAGGGAAGAAGACTGAAAGGCCGCTGATCGGCAGATTGATCCATCTCGCTCTGAACGTGAGGATTTGGTCGTGCACATTGCACGGTGGCGAGCCCGTTTATGACAGTCACACGAACCGGTAAAGGGGGATTCTCGGGCTTCGAAACTCGTGGACGGCCGTCCCGCTCCTGCAGCCAACCCTTAATGGCAAGCGCCCGCCCCACCTAATGGTGGGGCGGGCGCTTGCGTAAGCGGGATTAGCGCTTGGAGTACTGCTGAGCCTTACGGGCCTTCTTGAGACCGGCCTTCTTGCGCTCGATGACGCGGGCGTCGCGAGACAGGTAGCCGGCCTTCTTCAGGATGGCGCGGTTGTTCTCGACGTCGATCTCGTTCAGTGAACGGGCGATGCCGAGGCGCAAGGCACCGGCCTGGCCTGAGATGCCGCCACCGTGGATGCGGGCGATGACGTCGTATGCACCGTCAAGGTCAAGGATCTTGAAGGGCTCGTTGACGTCCTGCTGGTGCAGCTTGTTCGGGAAGTAGTTGTCCAGCGCGCGGCCGTTGATGGTCCACTTGCCGGAGCCCGGTACAACGCGGACACGGGCAACAGCTTCCTTGCGGCGGCCAACAGCTGCGCCGGCAACGGTCAGTGCCGGGCGCTCCTTCTTCGGCGCAGCAGCTTCAGCAGCTCCGCTTTCAGAGGTGTAGCTGGTCAGGGTTTCCTCAGCCTCAACGGCTTCGGTGGTCTCTTCGTTCTGAGCCACGATTCTCCTTGTATAGATAAGTTGTTTGGTGGCCAGGACTACTGGGCGACCTGGGTGATTTCGAAAGTCTTGGGCTGCTGGGCGGCGTGAGGGTGCTCTGCACCGCGGTACACCTTCAGCTTGCCCAGCTGCTGCGCAGCGAGGGAGTTTTTGGGGAGCATGCCCTTGATGGCCTTCTCAACGGCGCGGACCGGGTTGGACTCCAGGAGTTCCGCGTAGTTGACGGAGGTCAGGCCGCCCGGGTAACCGGAGTGGCGGTATGCGCGCTTCTGCTCCAGCTTGGCGCCGGTCAGTGCGACCTTCTCGGCGTTGATGATGATGACGAAATCGCCCATGTCCATGTGGGACGCAAAGGTGGCCTTGTGCTTGCCGCGCAGCAGGATTGCGGTCTGGCTGGCAAGACGACCAAGGACAACGTCTGTGGCGTCAATGACGTGCCACTGGCGGTTGATATCGCCGGGCTTCGGGGTGTACGTACGCACGGTTTTTGCCTCGTTCTTGTTCTGGCGTTCTTGTTTAGGTGTCACTCAAGCGTGTGCACCTACTATCTATGCGTTACCGGAACAGAGGTGAGGGCTCTATGTAACCAGTCATCCTAAGGTCCCGAATGTGCACGCTGAGTAGTTATCCTGCAACCGGATTCTCCGCGGGCACGCATCATCGAGAAAGGACACGCACAACGACTACCAATGTTAGCTTGAACCGGGCCTCAGGGTCAAAATGGGTGAGCCGGACAGTCTTCCAACGTGCGCCGGCCTGACAATGCAGGGGACGCAGTGACCATTTGGGGAAGCACCGCTACGGCCGAGCCGCTGTTTGTGACCCTCATCGGGCTTCTGGGCCTAGTTCTCTCACCCGTGACCGACACTCTCATAGCCAGGCTCCTCCCTCGCGTTGGTCCGATGTCAACCAAGCGCGTCAGAATCACGACGGCGGCAATCACAAGTGTTCTCTGCGCGGCTTTCGCATTCCGACTCGGCGCCGACCCTGCACTGCCGGCTTTCATCCTCCTGGCCGTCCTCGGCGTGCAGCTGGGCCGAATTGACCTACTACTCCATCTGCTACCGAACCCTTTGGTTCTGTCCCTCCTAACTGGGGGGCTGACATGCCTGTTTGCAGCCACACTTGGCGGGCAAGGGTGGTCCAATCTTTTGCGGGCACTGGCCGGTGCCTTCGTTCTCTTTGTCATCTACCTGATTTTGGCCTTGATTTCGCCAGCTGGCCTCGGAATGGGCGACGTAAAGCTAGCCGCTCCCGTAGGCCTCTACTTGGGGTACTTAGGTTGGAGCCAACTGCTTTATGGCGGACTGCTCGGGTTTGTACTCAACGGCGCGATCACGCTGCTTGTTGTAGCGACAAAACGCAAGGAACGTAAGGCTGAAGTGGCCCATGGACCATCGATGCTTGGCGCAGCAGTTGGTGTAGTTCTGATATTTGTCTGACGCTTCGGCTGCGCTAAAGCCGCGTCCTCAGCCACAGTACTAACAGCAAAACCAAGTAGTCCCTCGTGCTAAATGCGATCTGCCTGCGTACTCAGGTAGAGGTTCCCAGTACGCGCTGAAAGCGTCAGCAATAAAGTCGAGTACAACTACGCATTGTTGCCTACCACCGGCAATGCCAATCTCTTCTTAGCGAAGTCCAGCAAACCGCTAAGAATTATGGGGGCAGCTGGAAATTCGTTGAAACATCACAAAAATCACTTTCATCGAATTAAGGAAAATAAAATGACTTCTCTTATGGTCTCAATGACTGCTTTCATCGCCGGCATGAAGGATCGTCTCACTTCAGAAAAGGGAGCAACGATGGTGGAGTACGGCCTCATGGTCGCCCTCATCGCAATCATCGTAGCCGTAGGCGCGGCGGCCCTGGGCGTCGGCATCGACACTCTCTTCGACAACACCACCGCCAAGCTCTAGCTAGTTGTCAAGAGCTATTGGCCCCGGCGATATTCTGTAAAGTCACCGGGGCCAATTCGGCTCTCCAAGCAAATGCTTGGGATCTCAGGCACATTTTTAGAAAAACGAGTCCGGGGAGACGGTCTTGAACCCGAAACAGAAAGAGCGCGGTGCAGTGGCCGTTGAAATGGCACTACTACTTCCGCTATTGCTACTTATTCTCATCGGCACAATGGAGTTCGGCCGGGTATTCAACATACAGAACTCCCTAACTCAAGCCGCTCGCGAAGGCGCGCGGGACGCTGCCATCCATTACAAGGACAGCACTCTCGATGTCTCAGGTACAGCCTTGGCTGCTGCACCATCTCTGGCAGGGCTCGGCATGACCGTAACCCACAACGCCACCAGTTGTGGTTCTGGAAAGAACGTAACCGTCACCACCAAGGTCACCCTGGCATCGATGTCTAAGTTTTTGGACGCCGGCTTCTTCGGTGCACCAGGAATATTCCCGATAGAACTCAATGGCGTAGGAGTGATGAGATGCGGCGGTTAGATTACCTAGTCAAGCGTGAGCGTGGCGAGAATCGCGATACCGAGCGTGGCGCATCTGCAGTTATCGTCGCCTTCAGCATGGTCGCTCTGCTCGGTTTCTCTGCTCTCGCTGTAGACGTCGGAGCCATGTATGCGGAAAAGGCTCAAATACAAAACGGCGCCGATGCCACCGCTTTGGCCATTGCCGGCCAATGCGCCAAAGGCATTAATTGCACCGTTGCGATGGGAGATTCGAACAACCGTCTTGCGGATCAGAACGCAAACGACAGTTCTACTGGCGTTTTCTCGGTGACTCAGCCAAATTCGAACACGGTCAGGGTGGAAACCAACGCCCAGGAGGCAGGTTCGACCGCGGACAGCTTCAGCCTGTTCTTTGCCCGCGTATTGGGAAATGAAACGAGCGTCATTCACGCAGCGGCCGAAGCATCCTGGGGGCCGCCTTCCGGGGCAAAGACCTTGCCTTGGACCATTAGCCAATGCGTATTCGAAAAGTATCTAACACCGACTCAGCTAGCTGAGCTCAACTCAACTGGCACCTTTACGGGAAATCCAATTCCTACGCGAATCCTCTTTCGTTACGACCAGAACGTCGAAACAGTACCGGGATGCGAGGCCCAGAACGGATATGCGCCAGGTGGATTTGGCTGGCTCGACACTGACGGCGGCTGCTCAGCGGACATTGACGTCGTGAACAGCGAAGTTGGCAGCAACCCCGGTAACGACTTGCCAAATGTGTGTAATAGCATGCCAGCGACCATCAAGGAATCGCCGATCCTGCTGCCCATATTTACCTCTGCAACGAAAAATGGCCAGAAGACCGAGTATGAGTTGGCTGGCTTCATCGCTTTCCAAGTCACGGGATTCAAGTTCGGCGGGGGCCCCGGGCTCACTGATCTCGATCCCCTCGCGCCGCCTTGTGACGGTGGTAACTGCCGCGGTATTCAGGGCTTCTTTACCAGATTCGTCTCTCTCGCGGAGGGACTGTCCATTTCCGGCGCGCTGCCTAATTACGGCGGCACGGTGGTTGCCCTCTCAAAGTAGCCGCAACAGGCTATTTGAAATCGTCACACATCCACTCTATAAGGAGGACTCGAAGTGAATTCACGCCTACTGGGAGGCATTGCGGCACTGGTACTCGCCGTCGTTGGTGCCATTCTACTTTTCGTCTACGTTCAAGGTGCTGCCAACCGTGCTCAGGCCGGGCTGGAACCCGTCAACATTCTCGTTGTCCAGGAAAGTATCCCCGCTGGAACCAAGGCATCTGATCTTGGCACCAGGGTACAAGCAAAATCTATTCCGAAATCAGCGGTCCCCGAGGGCGCTCTTGAGTCCCTAGGCGACCTCACCGGCAAAGTCACAGCCGTTGATCTTCAGCCCGGCGAACAGCTTCTCTCGTCCCGCATGGTTGACCCGCGCGAGCTGGTACCTGGGACCGTTCCCGTACCCGACGGGTTAGAGGAGGTCACATTTCTCCTAGCCCCGGAACGACTTCTCGGCGGAAGGATCGAGGCAGGCGACAGTGTGACCGTATTTGCTTCCTTTACGTCGGAGGAAAACATGCCCGCCGATGCATCTGTTCCCGCAGAGATCAAGGGATGGAAGCAGTCCACTGGGCTCCTCTTCCACGATGTGTTGGTCACGGCAGTACAGAAGGCGGCTCCTGAGACGGAAAAGTCGACGCCGACCGAGGAGGGCATTCAGATGCCAACCGGTTCCGCCTTCGTTACTGTCGCCAGAAGTGACGCAGACGCGGCGAAAATGGTTTTCGGCGCCGAGTTTGGAACTCTGTGGCTGTCCAAGCAGACCCCCGCCTCAACGAAGAGTGATCCCCCGGTAACTACGTTTGGTGGGCTGTACTGATGAGCCGGTTCGTAGCAATAACTGCAGTGCGCGACTTCGAGGGCCGAGTTCGGCAGGCAATCGCCGGCGCACTGCATGGTGACCTTCAGACGCTCTCGCCCGATGTCCTGGCAGGTGGACCGGAGGACGTGTTCAAACAGCTCACCGGGGCACCTCCGGAAGTCCTGATATTAGGACCCGGAGTCGCGCCGGAAGAAGCTCTGAAACTCGCTACGGTGTTCGACCTTCAGTACCCGGAGGTCAGCCTGCTTTTAATCGCCGACCCCAGTCCTGAGCTTGTGCTTCGTGCTATGCACTCAGGGATCAGAGACGTCGTTACTCCAGAAATTGTTGTGAACGACCTCCGCGTCCTCCTCGAACGTGCATGCCTCGCCGCTGCGAGCCGCCGCAGGGGAATGGCCCCGGCGGCCGAATCAGGCCAAGAGAGGGGCCGAGTCATCGCAGTCATGTCTCCCAAGGGCGGAGTCGGCAAGACCACCGTTGCAACCAACCTAGCCATCGGTTTGGGCAAGGTCGCTCCAATGGGAGTGGTGCTTGTTGATTTGGACCTGCAGTTCGGGGATGTTGCTTCGGGGCTCATGCTGGAACCTGAACATTGCATCACGGAAGCGGTCCATGGGTCAGCCTCCCAAGACTCCATGGTGCTGAAGGCGTTCCTGACGGTACATCCGGCCGGGATTTATGCCCTTTGCGCTCCACGGACGCCGGCGGAGTCGGACTATATCACTGCCGATCACGTCAGCCGCCTGCTCAACCAGCTGGCAGGAGAATTCAAATACGTCGTTGTGGACACAGCCCCTGGATTAGGGGAGCACGTGCTTGCCACCCTGGAACAGGCTACAGATGGCATTTGGGTGTGCGGAATGGATATCCCGAGCGTCCGTGGTCTCCGAAAGTGCTTCAGCGTGCTAAAGGAGCTTCAACTTCTGCCGCAAGGCAGACACACCGTGCTTAACTTTGCGGATCGTAAGAGTGGACTTTCGGTGCAGGACGTCGAGGCCACAATTGGAGTTCCAATTGATGCTGTAATACCCCGTTCGCGTACCCTTCCCTTTTCTACGAACCGCGGTGTCCCGGTGCTGCAGAGTACAACCAGGGACTCAGCAACCAAGGGTCTAAAGAAACTCGTAGACCGTTTCGACCCGCAATGGGTATCGTCCGCGCACAATAAGCTGCACCGAAGGGTGGTTGTATCGTGAGACTGTCAGATCGGCTCTCCAAGTCGAACAATGATGGGGTTTCAGCTAACACAGCAGGAAATCCGGACCCCGCGTTTGAGACGTCGTCGCAATCTCAAGGGCTCTTGGATTTGCCCTCAACACCTCAGCGCCCGACGTACGCCTCGCCACTGGCATCCTTGAACGGAGCGCCACCGCCGGCGGTCGATGCCTTGGCAGGACTTAAGCAGCGAGCTGCGCTTGCGCTCTTCGAACGCATGGGAACTCGGTTCGGAGATTCCTCCGCTTCAGAAGATGAACTCCGAACATCTGCCGTGGAGGAGCTCTCCTCCGTCATCGACGAAGAACAGGTGCCGCTGTCACCGGAAGAACGGCGCAGGTTGATCCGGGAAATTGCTGACGAGGTAATGGGCTTCGGGCCGCTCCAGCGTCTGTTGGAAGATCCATCCGTAACAGAGATCATGGTCAATCGCTTTGACCAGATTTACGTTGAGCGAAATGGACATCTCTCGCTAACGGGCTCACAATTCAGTTCCGATGACCACCTGCGCAAGGTCATCGAACGCATCGTGTCTAAAGTTGGTCGACGGATTGACGAGTCTTCGCCCCTGGTGGACGCCCGGCTCGAGGATGGCTCGCGAGTCAATGCAATCATCCCGCCCTTGGCGGTGAATGGTCCGTCCCTTACTATCCGGAAATTCAGCCATGTGCCACTTACGGTTCGCAACCTCATTGAGTGGGGTTCCATCACTGTGGAAATGGCGGAACTCCTGAGCGCATGCGTCAAAGCTCGGTTGAACATCATCGTTTCTGGCGGTACTGGCACAGGAAAGACCACGCTTCTGAACGTCTTGTCGTCGTTCATCCCCGAGGATGATCGCATCGTGACCATTGAAGACGCTGTTGAACTTCAGCTGCAGCAGGAGCACGTGGTTCGTTTGGAGAGCCGCCCACCGAATATTGAGGGCAAGGGAGCAATCGGAATTCGGGAGCTGGTTCGCAACTCCCTGCGGATGCGTCCTGACCGGATCATTGTTGGCGAAGTCCGGAGCGGCGAATCCTTGGACATGCTTCAAGCGATGAACACCGGTCATGACGGATCCTTGTCCACCGTTCACGCCAATTCACCGCGGGATGCAGTGGCGCGCCTGGAGACGCTGGTCCTAATGGCTGGCATGGACCTACCTCTTCGCGCCATCCGCGAACAAGTTTCGTCAGCCGTGGACCTGATTATCCAAGTCACCCGGCTCCGCGATGGAACCCGCCGTGTGACGCATGTGACGGAGGTTCAGGGAATGGAAGGTGACATAGTCACACTCCAGGATGTGTTCCTCTTCGACTACGCCGCCGGAATGGACGCTCAAGGACGCTTCCTCGGCAAACCGATATCGACGGGGATTCGCCCGCGATTCCTGGATCGTTTTTCGGAGCTAGGGATCGCCGTGTCGCCGGCCGTATTCGGTGGCACCATGAACCCTCAAGGGAGGCGATAGTCGATGGAATCTCCAGCACTCTTCATTCTAGCGATTTTGACGTGTTTCGGTGCCCTACTGCTGGTTTTCCTTGTAGTTCTGAAACCCCGCTACGGTGCCATCCCGGCAGACCGTAGGCGGCCTGTGACGAGTGGGGACAATTCGTCTTTCAGCAGAGTTTCACAGACCCTAGTCGACCGAGTGGGAGGAGTCCTAGGCAAGTCCGGCGGACCCTTCCACCGGGCTTTGCTCTATAACGCCGGCGTCAAATTGAACCCAGCGGATTTCACGGTATTGGTTGCCGTTGCGTCATTTTTGGCCGGGTTCCTCGCGACCCTGCTGACCAACCTGGCGATAGGTATCCTCATTGGTGCGGCTACACCTTTTATAGTGCGGTTCGTACTAACCATTCGCACAGACAAGCGCCGCGGTAAGTTCGAATCCCAACTCATCGATACCATCCAAATGCTAATAGGTGGTTTGCGAGCAGGTCACAGCGTCATGCGTTCGCTAGAGGCGGCGGGCCTGGAATCGGAAGCGCCCACTTCGGAGGAACTGACGCGGATTGTCAACGAGACGCGGATTGGCAAGGACGCGAGATTGGCTCTGGACGAGACCGCGGAACGTATGGCCAGCGAAGACTTCCGATGGATTGGACAGGCCATCCAGATCAATCGTGAAGTTGGAGGTGACCTGGCCGAAGTACTCGAACAAGTGGCTGGCACCATTCGCGAGCGTAGCGAGATCAAGGGCCAGGTTCGTTCACTCAGCGCGGAAGGCAAAATGTCGGCCGTTGTGCTAATGGGAATGCCAGTTGCTGTGGCGATGATGCTTGCGGTCATCAATCCCGGGTACATGAGCGTCTTTGTTGACGAGCCCATCGGCAACGTGATGGTGGTGGTTAGCTTGATCATGTTCGTTATGGGCGGCTTCTGGATGAGCCGCATCGTAAAGATAAAGTTCTAGGGAGGACCGTCATGACTCCAATAGCCTGGCTCATTATTTCGGCGGTTGTGCTTCCGCTCTCCTACTTCACATGGGTTCTTGTAACGCTGGACCGCCGGGGTGCCTTGGCTGTCAAGACAAACCTCGGCCAAGGATTTGCTCAGAACGGAGCAATTGCTGCAACTCGTCCCCCACTTATGCTAGGGGTCGCCAGGAGGCTGACCCCAGGCACATACGAGGCAAAGTTGGACCGGTGGCTCTCCCTCGCGGGCCGCCCTGCATCCCTGCCCTTGGAGAAGCTCATCATCTCCAAGCCGATTCTTGCGTTGGCTGGAGCCGTTCTGGGCATAGTCATTTTCCGTAACTCGCCGACACTGCAGAGTGTCGGCATCGGGATCTGTATTTCGGCGTTTGGTTACTTTGTTCCCGACTTGTTGGTTTACAACAAGGGGATTAAGCGCCAGCAAGCGATAGAAATTGAGCTGCCCAATACTCTGGACCAGATGTTGATCTCCGTCGAGGCAGGACTTGGGTTCGAGGCTGCCATGGCGAGGGCAGGCCAATACGGCGATGGACCGTTGGCCCAAGAGTTGATGCGCACGTTGCAGGACATGCAGGTTGGGCGTCCCCGCCAAGAGTCCTACCAAGCACTCGCCGACAGATCTTCGGTGGCGGATTTGCGCAGTTTCGTTCGGGCAGTCGTCCAAGCCGATAAGTACGGCATTGGACTCGCCAAAGTTCTTCGCACGCAGGCCAAGCAAGCAAGGGTAAAGCGCCGGCAGCGAGCGGAGGAAAAGGCTATGAAGCTTCCCGTGAAGGTTTTGTTTCCCCTCATGGTTTTCATTTTCCCGGTGCTTTTCATCGTCCTCCTTGGCCCGGCAGTCATCAACATCATGAACACGCTGCTCTAGCCCTAACGCGCCACTTGGCGCCCCAAATACCGGACCCCCTCGGCACCCAGAACCGAGGGGGTCCGTTTGTGTCCGGCAGGCCAGCCTTTCCAAGGATCACCACAGGAAAAGCGACAGGTAAGCGCAGGAGATGTACACGGGCGGAAGCGTTTGCGCAGGATGCTGCAAGATCCGGTCAACGTCGCATCAACGGGAGCTAGCTTCGTACTAGAGCTGGTGCAGGGCCAGCCGTCCGACTCGCTCAGGAGTACGAAATGCTTTCTCTCTACACCAACCTCATGACCCGCCTTCGCAGCGAAGAGAAGGGCGCCACTGCTGTCGAATACGGCATCATGGTCGCGCTCATCGCCGTTGTTATCATCGTGGCCGTCAGCACCCTCGGCAGCCAGCTTGGGGACTTGTTCACCGGTGTCAACAGCGACATCGCAAACCCGCCTGCTCCGACCGTCGCCGCCACTCCCTAGTTCCCCTATGCGGTGTCGTCCCATATACGAACCGCATTTGTCTGGCCAGGGCAAGAACCGGCAGCCAAGAGGAGGCGCAGCAGGTGTCACACGATTCGGAACGCGGGGCCGCCGCCGTCGAGTTTGCGATCCTGCTGCCCCTCCTTTTGATGCTCGTCCTGGGAACCATTGAGTTCGGACGGGCTTACAACGCCCAAATCACACTCACAAATGCTGCCCGCGATGGCGTCCGGGTGATGGCGATTGCCAAGAATCCGACTGAGGCCAAATCCGCCGCGAAGAATGCAGCCGCATCCGTCAGCACGACCATTCCGACTTCGGATATCACCTTGAGCACCGAGGTGTGCCCCTCGGGAGCGCAGGTGACTCTCACTATCAAGTACAACCTGTCCACCATCACGGGCATCGCAGGTCCCTTCCCGATGACAGGCAAGGGAGTCATGCTATGCGGCGGCTGACCAAGGAAGAAGCATCAAAGGAACGCGGGGCGATCACCGTCATCGTGGCTCTAATGATGGTGACACTCCTGGGCTTCGTGGCAATTGCCGTGGACGTTGGCGTCATCTACTCGGAACGTGCACAGCTTCAGAACGGTGCGGACGCCTCCGCCTTGGCGCTCGCCCAGAAGTGCGCCAAGGATGTCAACGACCCCGTGTGCTCGAAAACGTCGACGCTGGCCTCCAGCCTCGCGAACCAGAACGCCCTGGACGGCATGAGCAAGGTGTACTCCATAGATCTGAACACGACTGCCAGGACTGTGGCTGTCACTACGTCAGCCAAGGAGACGGGCGGCGTGGACAACTCGGTTTCCCTCTTCTTCGCCGATGTCCTCGGTATTCCCAGCCAGGAGGTCGGAGCCCGCGCCTCCGCCGTCTGGGGCAGCCCCCAAGCCGGACGCACCGCGTTTCCGCTCGCCTTCTCCATTTGCCAGGTCAAGGGCCATGTGGACGGTTCGCTGCAACTCCTGCAAGACCACGGCAACGACGCCAACCCTGACTGCAACTACGGGCCATCCGGCGCAGCCGTGGCCGGCGGCTTCGGCTGGCTGGCTCCGGACACAGGAAAATGCGGCGGCACTATCGATCTTGCCCTCAGCGAAGGCGGCAGCGACACGGGCAACAACGCCCCGGGACACTGTGCCGCTGAACTCAACCATTGGGCCGCCGAAATTACTGCAGGGCGGGACGTGACCGTTCTGCTTCCCGTCTTCAACAAGGTGACCGGCACCGGGGCAGGTGCCGTCTACAGCTTGATTTCCTTCGCAGCTTTCAAAGTCATTGGGTGGAAATTCAGCGGCGGCGACGGCAAAGGACCGGACGATAGTAGCCTCCCCTACACCTACCGGAACCTGATTTCGACCGCGACAGGAGTGACCAAGGCGACCGAATGCAAGGGTGGCTGCAGAGGAATCATCGGCAGCTTCGACAAATACGTCTCCCTCGCCGACGGCTACAAACTAGGCCCCGTAGACGAGTACGGCGCCACCATCGTCCGCATGACGCTCTAGTCCAATCGCACCGCGCATCTTATTCCAGGAGTAAAAAGTGAAGTCTCGCCTGCTGGCAGGAACTGCTGCGATTGCATTGGCGCTTGTGGGAGCCCTCCTCATCATCTTCTACGCACAGGGCGCCGATCAGCGTGCCATGGCCACCACCCAGCCAGTAGATGTCCTTGTGGTCAGGACTGCTATTCCCGCCGGCACGCCAGTCAATGAAATGGCAGCTTCCCTCGCCATCGAAAAGGTCCCGGCCGCCGGCGTTGCCGACACGGCTCTCCGTAACCTGGACAACTCCGCCGGCACTGTCAGCGCCGTGGCCCTCGTCCCGGGCGAACAACTCCTCGCCGAACGGCTCGTGGCACCGCAAGAAGTCAAGGCCGAGGGTGCGGTTACCGTGCCTGCCGGTTTCCAGGAAGTTTCCTTCGAGGTGGAGCCCAAGCGGGTTGTCGGCGGTCGCGTCGACGTCGGCGACCACGTGGGTTTCTTCCTCTCCTTCGACGGTGGAGCGGTTAAGGGCAAGCCCGAAGATGTAAGCACCCAGTTAACGGTTCGGAAAGCCCTCGTCACCGCCGTGCAGCGTGCTCCCCAGGCTGCTCCGGCCGAGAAGCCCGCGGAAGGCGAACCTGATCCGGCTGACACCACGCTTCCCGAAGGCTCGCTCATGCTCACCGTGGCGGTGAACGACGTCGACGCCGGCAGGATCGTCTTCGCGTCAGAGTTCGGCCGCATTTGGCTCACCAAGGAACCCCTGGACGCCACGGACAGCGGCCCCCGCGTCGAGCGCAAAGAAGTGGTCTACAAGTGAGCCGCTTCGTCCTCCTCTCCCCCAACGCCGACTTTGACCAAAGGCTTCGCCAAGCCGTAAACAACGGACTCCGCGGGACCGTGCAGACCATCGCGTCTGACATCCTTCCCGCCGGTCCGCAGGAACTCTTTTACCTCCTGAACCAGGAGCAGCCGGAGGTCCTCATCGTTGGGCCGGACGTTTCCCCCGACGAGGCGCTGCGATTCGCCAAGGTCTTCGATGTCCAGCTTCCCGGGCTCAGCATCGTGCTGGTCAGCGACGCCGATCACTCGGTCCTGCTGCACGCCATGCGGGCCGGGATCCGGGACATCCTGAGCCCACATGCCGACGCCGCGGAGATCCGTGTCCTCCTCGAACATGCCTGCCAGGCCTACGCCACCCGTAACCGTACCCACGATCCGTCAACTGTTGGAAACAATGGGAAAGGACTCGTGATTGGAGTGTTCTCCCCCAAGGGGGGCGTCGGCAAAACCACTCTCGCCACCAATATCGCCATCGGCCTCGGCCAGATTGCTCCCATGAGTGTGGTGATCGTGGACCTGGACCTGCAGTTCGGGGATGTGGCCTCCGGCCTATATCTAAATCCGGAGCACACCGTCACGGATGCCGTGACACCCGCCGCAGCCCAGGACTCCTTGGTCCTCAAGGCTTTCCTGACTGTGCACCCGGCGGGAATCTACGCCCTGTGCGCACCGCCGAACCCGGTTGAAGCAGACCACATCACTGCTGAGCAGGTCAGCCATTTGATCGGGCAGCTGGCCCAGGAATTCCAGTACGTGGTCCTGGACACGGGGCCCGGTCTCCCCGAGATCGGGCTTGCCGCACTGGAACAGTGCACTGACGTCGTTTGGGTCAGCGCCATGGACATCCCCAGCCTCCGCGGCCTGCGCTCCGGCCTCGAAGTCCTGCGCCAGCTTGAGATCATGCCCGAGTCACGGCACGTCGTCCTAAACATGGCCGATGCCAAAGCCGGCCTCACCGTCCAGGACGTGGAATCGACCATCGGCGCTCCCGTGGACGTGAGCATTCCGCGGTCCCGCGCCGTGGCGCTGTCCACGAACCGAGGCATTCCGGTGCTCCAGGAGTCCAGGAAGGATCCGGCTGTCAAGAGTCTCAAACAGCTGGTTGAGCGGTTCAACCCTGTTTGGCGAGCCCAGGCCCAGCGCAAACTTCACCGAAGGGTGGTCATCTAGTGAAACTCTCCGAACGGATCAGTGCCGTCCAGGACAGGAACCAGTCTGTTCACGCCGCCGCCGCGCTTCACCCCGCCATGGAAAACGCGATGCCGGCTGGCCCCTCAGTTCCGCCGCGTTCGGCACGAGCGGCACGGGACGAGGAAACCGCTGGTACCGTTCCCGCCGCCGTCGTGCCTTTACCCCACAGCTCACTGGAACCAGCTAAAGCATTCAAGGCCCAGCCGGTGGATGTCTTCGCCGCGATGAAGCTTCGGGCTGCGAGCGCACTCTTTGAACGGATGGGCGCACGGTTCAACGACGCGTCAGTCACCGAACAGGAGTTGCGCAGCACCGCAAAGGAGGAGCTCACCCGGATCATTGACGCCGAGCAGGTTCCCCTTTCGGCGGAGGAGCGCACCCGCCTTGTTCGCGACGTCGCCGACGACGTCCTGGGTTACGGACCGTTGCAGCGGTTGCTCGACGATCCGGCCGTCACCGAAATCATGGTCAACCGGATGGACCAGATCTACGTGGAGCGCAAGGGCAAACTGACCCTCACCGAGTCCCGGTTCAGCTCGGAAGAGCACCTGCGCAAGGTGATTGAGCGCATCGTGTCCAAGGTGGGACGCCGGATCGACGAGTCCTCTCCCCTGGTGGATGCCCGCCTCGAGGACGGTTCCCGTGTGAACGCCGTGATCCCGCCGCTGTCCGTGGGCGGATCATCGCTGACCATCCGTAAGTTCAGCAAGGTGCCGCTGACCGTCCGCAACCTCATCGACTTTGGCACGCTGACCCCGGAAATGGCTGAACTGCTTGATGCCTGTGTAAAGGCCAAGCTGAACATTATCGTGTCCGGCGGCACCGGAACGGGCAAGACCACACTGCTCAACGTGCTGTCCTCCTTCCTTCCCGCAGACGAACGGATCGTCACCATCGAAGACGCCGTTGAACTGCAGATCCAGCAGCAGCATGTGGTCCGTCTGGAAAGCCGGCCCCCGAACACGGAGGGGAAGGGCGAGGTGACCATCCGCGAACTGCTCCGCAACTCGCTGCGTATGCGGCCGGACCGGATTGTGGTGGGTGAGGTCCGCGGCGGCGAGTCCCTGGACATGCTGCAGGCCATGAACACGGGCCACGATGGGTCCCTTTCCACCGTCCACTCCAACTCGCCGCGCGACGCCGTGGCCCGCCTCGAGACGCTGGTGCTGATGGCGGGCATGGATCTGCCGCTGAGGGCCATCCGCGAACAGATTGCCTCAGCCGTGAACCTCATTGTGCAGATCTCCCGTCTGCGTGATGGAACCCGGCGCATCACCCACGTCACCGAGGTACAGGGCATGGAAGGGGACATCGTCACGCTCCAGGATGCGTTCGTTTTCGACTACTCCGCAGGCATGGACGCCCACGGGCGCTTCCTTGGCAAGCCTGTAGCCACCGGCATCCGGCCGCGTTTCATCGACCGCTTTGAGGACCTTGGTATCCATGTCTCGCCGGCGGTGTTTGCCGGGTCACTTTCCCCGGTGACGAAATGACCGCCATGGCCCTGTACGTCGGGATTGGCGTGCTGCTGGCGGCCATCAGCCTCCTAGGCATCGCGGTACTCGCCCCCGGCACACCCGAGGTGCCGATGGACCGCCGTCGTCCATTCGAAGCGAACCCGCCCACCGCGTTGACGCGCTTCGCCGCCTCAGCCGTGGCCTCCTTCGAGCGGATGCTGGGCGGACGCCAAGTCCAACTCTTCTCCCGCATCCAACTGGAGAACGCCGGTCTTCGGTTGAGCCAGGCGGAATTCTTCATCCTGGTGGCTGCCGGCGCCTGCGTGGGATTCCTCGTGGGCATCGTTACCGTCGGGCCGCTGATGGGGCTGGTGCTGGCGATCTTGTCCCCGTTCGTGGGGCACCTTGTCCTGGGTTACCTGGCCGGGAAAAGGCGGGCAAACTTTGATACCCAACTCGGTGATACGCTCCAGCTTCTCTCGGGAGGCCTGCGCGCAGGTCACAGTATTCTTCGCGCCATCGACGCCGCCGCACAGGAATCCCAGAAGCCCACGTCCGAAGAGATGCGACGCGTCATCACCGAGACAAGCCTGGGACGCGACCTCCTGGCAGCCCTCAACGACACAGCCCTTCGGATGAAGAACGAGGACTTCGTCTGGGTGTCCCAGGCCATCCAGATCAACCGCGAAGTTGGCGGCAACCTCGCCGAAGTCCTGGACCAGGTGAACGAGACCATCCGCGAGCGCGGAGAGATCAAGGGGCACATCAAAGCTCTCGCAGCGGAAGGAAAGTTCTCCGCTTACATCCTCATTGCCATGCCCTTCGGCATCGTTGGCATGTTGCTTTCGGTCAGCCCGAACTACATGAACTCGATGTTCACCCATCCCCTGGGCTGGGTCATGATCGGCGCGTCGTTTGTCCTCATGACCATCGGCGCTCTGTGGATGCGCAAGATCATCGATCTGAAGTTCTGAGGGACGTGATGAACCCCCTGATTCTCCTCGCAGCGGTCTTGATCTGCGTTCCCATGGCCGGTTTGGCCTGGTCAGTTCTGACCGCTGACCAGAAGGGCCGCGTCGCTGCCGCCGAACTCCTCAGCCGTGGTGCAGTCCTCACGGACTCAGTGGTTCCCCCCAAGGCCAGCTTGCTAGAGTCCTTCGGCCGGCGCTTGACCCCTCCCGCGTATGTGGCATTTCTGGACAGGCTTCTCTCGCTCGCGGGCCGCCCACTGTCCATGCCGCTGGGGAAGGTCCTTGGTTCGAAAATCGCCCTCGGCGTGACCGGAGCTGCCCTGGGAATCTACCTGAGCGCCGTCGGCACAACGCCAATCATGAAGCTCGCGGGCCTCTTCCTCCTTTTCCTCGGCTACTTCATACCCGACCTGATGCTCTACAGCAAAGGCATGGAGCGACAGAAGGCCATGCAGCTGGAACTGGCCAACACCCTTGACCAGATGCTGATTTCCGTGGAGGCGGGCCTGGGCTTCGAGGGGGCGATGGCCCGGGCCGGGGAAAACGGCAAGGGGCCCCTGGCGGAGGAACTGGTCCGCACCCTGCAGGACATGCAGGTGGGCCGCAGCCGCCGGGAGTCGTACCAGGCACTGGCTGAGCGGACCAATATCCCGGAGCTGCGAAGCTTTGTCCAAGCGGTGGTCCAGGCGGACACGTACGGAATTGCCATCAGCAGGGTACTGCGGATCCAGGCAAAGGTCATGAGGGTCAAACGCCGGCAGCGGGCGGAAGAAAAAGCCATGAAACTCCCGGTGATGATCCTCTTTCCGCTGCTGTTTTTTATCTTCCCCGTCCTCTTCATCGCAATTCTCGGCCCCGCAGTTATCAACACAGTAGTCACATTCAGCAGCCAGTGACTACCCAAAAAGTCCCACAAAGGATGACTCAAGGTTTCCACAGGATCTACCGAAAACAGGGCCCCGAGTATCAACAGGAAGTAGCCTTGAAGCATGGACAGTCCACCACTCATCTCCAGCAGCGGGGATGACCCAGCAGAGTCGGCGGCAGCAGCGGGCCGAGCAACGGACTCGGGTGCGGGCTACCTAGCGGCAGGCGCCCCTGAACCGCGGTGGGTTGAACTGGAGATCCTGGCAGAGCTGGAAGAAGAGCTGGACGGGCCTCAGCTCGCACAGGAATTTGCCCGCGACTATGCCGCCTTGTGGGACCAGCGCTTCGGCAAGCTCTCGGCCGCAGTGAACATCCAGGACAGCCCGGCCGCCCTGGACGCCGTCATCAGCCTGCGGATCGCTTCAACCATGGTGGGCGGGCTCCGCCTCGCGGTGCTGGCCCAGGCCTTGGAGGACGCCGTCCGCGGGGGCGACTTCCTCCAAGGCCAGGACATCCTGAAACGGGTGGCCGAACACGGCCTGCAGACCGTCTCCGAACTCCAGGCCAACTACATCCTGAAAAACGATTAGCCCAGCCCCGGCCAAACCGGCAGGTCCGCACGTTTCGGCGCCAGCCGGTACCCGACACCCCGAACGGTCTGCAGCCAACGCGGTGACAGCGGATCCTCCCGGAGCTTGCGGCGCAGGTTGCCAATGTGTACTTCCACCGCCCGCTCATCGGCTTCACTGATGTAGGCGTCGTGCTCATACAGGTCGCCCCGGACGGCCCGTACAAGGTCTGACCTGGTGCACACGGCACCCTCTCCGCGGAGCAACGTGTGCAGGAGGTCAAACTCGCTGCGGGTGAGCCCAAGGTTTGCTTCACCGATCACCACGGTGCGGGTCCGGTAGTTCAGCACCAGTCCGTTGTGTTCCAGGACGCCGGGGTGAACCAGTGACGCCGGCGCAGCCGGAGGAACCGGCCAGGCAGCGGCGGGCGGTTGGGGATGGGTGATGTCCTGGCGCGGCCTGCGCATCATGGCGGCAACCCGCGCCCGGAGCTCGCGCGGCCTGAACGGCTTGGCAATATAGTCATCTGCCCCGGCATTCAGTGCGGAGAGCAGGTCTGGCTCTTCAGTCCTGCCTGTCAGCATCACCACGTAGGCATCACTGAACGACCTGATGCGCCGCAGCACCTCAAAACCGTCAATGTCCGGAAGGCCTATGTCGAGGGTGATGACCTGCGCTTTGCTGTGCCGGACAACCTCGACACCCTCACGGCCCTCGGCCGCGGTATGGACCTCGAATCCCGCTTGCCGCAATACTCCCTCAAGGAGGTTGCGGATATCCGCATCGTCTTCAATTACTACTGCTACCCCAAGATCTTCCATTACGTTCCCTGTCGCCAGGTGGAAGAGGCCCCCATCAGCCCAGCGCTAATCCCCTCAACCACTCCAACTCTGTATACCGTACAAGGCAAAACGGGAGATGACACTTCTATTTGGATTTGGGTTTGAAAAGTCAATAACTATGACACGGGTTACACATTGGGATTCCAGTGCACGATAAACATGCTTAGTGTTGCCGCACTGCCCTGGTCAGCTCGGCGCGGGTCAGCATCTCGTCGTCGGATGGGTAGGCCACTTCCTCCAGCACCAGCGGATGCGGCGCGGCCAGGATGGACTTGGCATCCCGCTTCCGGGCCAGCAGCCGCTCGTGCAGCCAGCCCGGCTCCTCGATTCCCTCCCCCACATACAGTGCGGAGCCCACGAGGGCGCGGACCATGTTGTGGCAGAAGGCATCTGCCTGGACGGTGGCCACAATGACGCCGTCCTCACTGCGGGCGAACTCGAAGCGCAGCAGTTCGCGGATGGTGGTGGCGCCTTCCCGCGGCTTGCAGAAGGAGAGGAAGTTCTGCAGCCCCAGCAGCTTGGAGGCGCCCTCGTTCAGCAGTGAAACGTCCAGCGGGTTCGGATGCCACAGCGTGAAGTAGCGTTCCAGCGGGTCCCACAGGGCCGGGCCGTCCGCGATCCGGTAGCTGTAGCGCCGCCACAGGGCGGAGAACCGGGCGTCGAAGCCCGCAGGGGCCAGAGACACCATGTGCACCTCGATGGCACCGGTCAGATCCCCCAGCCCCCTGCTCAGTGCACCCCGCAGACGGCGGAGAAGCGCGACGGCGGGATCGAGTTCGTGCCCGCGCGGCAGTCCCAGCCACTCGGCGTCCGTCAGGTCCAGGTGGACCACCTGCCCGCGGGCATGCACGCCGGCGTCGGTCCGCCCGGCCACCGTCACACGGATTGGCCGGCGCAGCAGCAGAGCCAGCGCCTCTTCCAGCACGCCCTGGACGGTCCGCAGGCCCGGCTGCACTGCCCACCCGCTGAAGGGGCCGCCGTCGTACGACAAATCAAGCCGGACACGCAAAAACCCGCCGCCCCCTGAAACGGGGGCCGCGGGTTTTTGGTCGTTCATAGACTCAAGTCTATGCGAAGGAATCAGCGAATTACTTCGCGTCCTTTTCCTTTGCAGCGGGAGCCTTGGCAGCTTTCTTAGCCGAAGCTTCCTCAGCGGCCGGAGCCTCTTCGGTAGCGGCTTCGGTCTCAGCCGGAGCCTCAGCTTCGGTCTCGGCAGGAGCCTCAGCTTCGGTCTCAACGACCTCGGCCTCAGCAGCTTCGTCAGCAGCCGGAGCGGCAGCAGCAGCTTCCTTCTTGTCGGCGTCGCGCTTGGCAGCAGTTGTAGCCTCGGCTACAACGGCCTGCTTGGCGGAAACCGGCTCGAGGACCAGTTCGATGACAGCCATGGGAGCGTTGTCGCCCTTGCGGTTGCCGATCTTGGTGATGCGGGTGTAGCCGCCATCGCGGTTCTCCACTGCCGTGGCAATGTCGGTGAACAGCTCGTGGACGATGCCCTTGTTGCTGATCAGGCCGAGCACGCGACGGCGTGAAGCCAGGTCGCCGCGCTTGGCGAAGGTCACGAGGCGCTCGGCGTACGGCTTGAGCCGCTTGGCCTTGGTCACCGTGGTGGTGATCCGCTTGTGCTCGAACAGTGCTGCTGCCAGGTTCGCGAGCATAAGACGCTCGTGAGCCGGGCCGCCTCCGAGGCGCGGACCCTTAGTGGGGGTAGGCATAATTGTTTCTCCTCATATGGAAGCCGGTGGTGGGCACACCATGGTGCCCGCCGGCCAAGATCTGTTTTAGAGTTCGTCGTCGCCGAAGTCGGCGTCGTTCTCTTCAATTGCTGCGGCGCGTGCTGCGAGGTCAAAACCGGGAGGCGAGTCCTTGAGGGACAGGCCCAGTTCAACCAGCTTTGCCTTGACCTCGTCAATGGACTTCGCACCGAAGTTACGGATGTCCATCAGGTCAGCCTCGGAGCGGGCTACGAGTTCACCCACGGTGTGGATGCCCTCACGCTTGAGGCAGTTGTAGGAACGGACCGTGAGGTCCAGATCCTCGATCGGCAGTGCCATGTCTGCTGCCAGGGCAGCATCCGTCGGCGACGGGCCAATCTCGATACCTTCAGCTGCCGTGTTCAGCTCGCGGGCCAGACCGAACAGTTCCACCAGGGTGGTACCTGCCGAAGCAACGGCATCGCGCGGGGCGATGGCCTGCTTGGTCTCGACGTCGACAATGAGCTTGTCGAAGTCAGTGCGCTGCTCAACACGGGTTGCTTCCACGCGGAAAGTAACCTTCAGCACCGGCGAGTAGATCGAGTCGACCGGGATACGGCCGATCTCGGAGTCGCCGGACTTGTTCTGAGCTGCCGAAACGTAGCCGCGGCCGCGCTCGATGGTCAGTTCGAGTTCGAACTTGCCCTTCGAGTTCAGAGTGGCAATGTGCAGATCCGGGTTGTGGAATTCGACGCCGGCCGGCGGAGCGATGTCCGCGGCGGTGACGACTCCGGGGCCCTGCTTGCGCAGGTAAGCAACAACCGGCTCATCGTGCTCGGAGGAGACCGACAGGCTCTTGATGTTCAGGATGATCTCAGTGACATCTTCCTTGACACCCGGAACCGTGGTGAACTCGTGCAGCACGCCATCGATCCGGATGCTGGTGACAGCAGCGCCGGGGATGGAGGAGAGCAGGGTACGGCGGAGGGAGTTTCCGAGTGTGTAGCCGAAGCCCGGTTCCAGCGGTTCAATGATGAAACGCGAGCGGTTTTCGGAGACGACCTCTTCGGAGAGGGTGGGGCGCTGTGCAATGAGCACTTAGGTTTCCTTTCGGCGAGCATCCGCTATATGACGCAACACAGGTGGTGGAAATTCGGTCTGAAGACTTAACGCGGCTGGGCTTGCCCGGACCATTGACGGTCCGGGCAAGCTCGCAGCTGCGGGAAAAGCCTTAGACGCGGCGGCGCTTCGGCGGACGGCAGCCGTTGTGCGCTGCGGGGGTGACGTCCTGAATGGAGCCAACCTCCAGGCCAGCGGCCTGCAGCGAGCGGATTGCGGTCTCGCGGCCGGAACCCGGTCCCTTGACGAAAACGTCAACCTTGCGCATGCCGTGCTCCTGGGCACGCTTGGCAGCAGCTTCGGCAGCCATCTGGGCAGCGAACGGGGTGGACTTGCGTGAGCCCTTGAAGCCGACCTCACCTGAGGAAGCCCAAGAGATAACAGCGCCGTTCGGGTCCGTGATGGACACGATGGTGTTGTTAAAAGTGCTTTTGATGTGCGCCTGGCCCAGCGCGATATTCTTTTTGTCCTTCTTACGCGGCTTGCGAACCGCGCCACGAGTCTTCGGGGGCATTTTTTCTCCTACAGAAAGTTATTGGGGAGCCGGTTAATCCCGAGGGATTTAACGGGCCTTCTTCTTGCCGGCCACGGTACGCTTCGGGCCCTTGCGGGTACGTGCGTTCGTCTTCGTACGCTGTCCGCGTACTGGCAGGCCCTTGCGATGGCGGATACCTTCGTAGCTGCCGATTTCAACCTTGCGGCGGATATCTGCTGCTACTTCGCGGCGAAGGTCACCCTCAACCTTGTAGTTGCCTTCAATGTAGTCACGAAGTTCCACCAGCTGGGAGTCAGTGAGGTCCTTAACGCGGATGTCAGCACTGATGCCAGTGGCAGCCAGGGTTTCGTGTGCACGGGTCTTGCCCACGCCGTAGATGTAAGTAAGCGCAATTTCCAACCGCTTTTCGCGGGGAATGTCTACGCCAGCGAGACGAGCCATAGTGGCAGTGCTCCTTGAATAAACCGGAGGTCGTAGGCAGTACACCCGCACGTTCTGTGCGGCCCCAGCCTCCGACCGGGGGTTAGCTGTCCGGGCTCATGCGTCCCAATTCAGCTTGTGCTGCCTTTTATTTACTTGCGTGGGTTAGCAACCCAGGATTTCCCTCGGGAGGGAAATTAGCCCTGGCGCTGCTTGTGGCGCGGGTTCTCGCAGATCACCATGACCCGGCCATTACGGCGGATCACTTTGCACTTTTCGCAGATCTGCTTGACGCTCGGCTTGACCTTCATGGCATTCCTTTGCGTGTGGCAGTTGGTCATCTGGAGCAGCGCTCAGCTCATGCTGAGACTGCCCAGAATTTACTTGTAGCGGTAGACGATACGACCCCGAGTGAGGTCATAAGGGCTCAGTTCCACCACTACCCGGTCCTCAGGGAGAATCCTGATGTAGTGCTGGCGCATCTTGCCTGAGATGTGTGCAAGTACGATGTGCTTGTTGGTCAGCTCAACGCGAAACATCGCGTTAGGCAGCGCCTCAGTCACAACGCCCTCGATCTCAATGACCCCGTCCTTCTTGGCCATACCCTCCGCTAACTGTTGTTTGCCGCGGCCCTGCCGGATTGCACCGGACATGACCACGAACTTTTTTGGTGGATCGGTTGTCACCTCTGGCCCCAGACAGGGCACAGCAGGGCAGACAACCAACAAACAACACTACGCCACTTTGGCGAGAAAGTTAAATCCAGTATGTTAGCGCACCGAGCGTCCGAACGCACCATATTCACCGGAAGGAGTTATGACCGCCTCCGCGCTGTCCACCGCGTCAAGGATCGCCAGGCGTACGACGTCGGCTGCCGCACTCTGCAGGGTAATCAGACTCACTTGCCGCGCAGTTTCAGTACTCCGGTCCAGTGCCACTTCCCCGGTAGCGAGACAAAAGACCACGTCCCCATCCGCCAAGGTGTGGCTCGGATTGAGGGCCCGCGCAATGCCGGCCTGGGATGCAGAAGCTGTCCGCTTGCACTCCGCCACATCCAGGACGGCATTGGTAGCGACCACAACGAGCGTGGTGTTAAGCGGCGAAGCGCCCGACCGGTCGGCAGGTTCCGGAGCCCGGAAGCGCGCGTCTAAGGTGGGCCCACGCGAGCCGGGTTCCCTGGCCGAGCTTGCGAGGTTGGGGGGCTCGTGGGGCGGCACGACCGAGCGCGCGGAGGGCTGCGGCTCCTGCCGCCCGTCGACGAGCGGAAGACCGAGCGCATTAACCACAGCCAGCGCCCCGATAACCACGCCGTTCTCGAGCGTGACCGAAGCCGTGCCCACCCCGCCTTTGTAGGTCCTGGCGATCAGTGCACCGGTGCCGGCTCCCACGTTGCCGCGTCCGACGTCGTGCCCTTCCTCCTGCGCAGCGGCGGCGGCGGTTGCCGCGTAGCCCATGTCCGCCGTCGGGCGCGCTGAGAAGTCGCCGCCGCGGCCCAGGTCGAAGATTGCGGCGGCCGGAACGATCGGCACCACTCCCCCGGGCACGGCGAAGCCCCGGCCATTTTCCTCACACCACTGCTGGGCTCCACCGGCGGAGGCCAGTCCGTAAGCGCTGCCGCCGGTGAGGACAACCGCGTCCACCGTGGACACCAGCGTGGTGGGGTCCAGGGCATCGGTCTCGTGGGTGGCGGGTCCTCCCCCGGCCACGTCCACCGAGCCCACCGTGCCTGGCGGAGGCAGCACCACCGTTACCCCGGTCAGCCAGCCGTCCCCGGTTTTGCCGGCGTGGCCCACGCGTATCCCCTGCACGTCCGTGATTGCTCCCATGGCTCCCATTGTGCTCGATCGCCGGCCTCCGGGCCTTAAAGCGAACGTTGTGCAATACTGCAACGAACACAGCATTAGCGGGCGATGAAGCCTTCAACAATAAACCTCTGACGAGGGCTTATGCGAGGGTTCGGCCCACCATCACTGTGGTGAAGTATGGCTAGACCCCTTGCCCGCCCGGCCAGCCACAAGCAGGCCCTGTCCGTTAGAGAACCGAATGACGCGTCAACTCGCCTCGACTCCGTCGACCAGCCCGCCGGTACCTCCCGGTCCGTCAGGCATACCGGGAGACCTACGCCGGCGACGCTGGTCCGGCCGCTCACGCCGTGACTTCTTCGTCTTCCTTGCACTCGCTCTCCCCAACCTCTTGCTGATTGCGGTGTTCACCTACCGCCCGCTCATCAGCAACATCTACTACTCAACGCTGGATTGGACGCTGGGGTCCGCCTCGGCCACCGTCGTGGGGATCGAAAATTACGTCACCTTCTTCACCAGCGACGACGCCTCGAAGGTACTCGGGACCACTGCGGTATTCACACTGGTGACGGTGGGCGGTTCCATGATCCTGGGGCTGCTCATAGCGTTGGCCCTGAACTCCCGTGTCCGCGGAACCACCTTTGCCCGCTCCGCCGTGTTCGCTCCCTATGTGCTGTCCGGCGTGGGTGTGGGCCTGGTGTGGCTGTTCATCTTCGATCCCGGCTACGGGGTCCTGGCCTGGATACTTCGCGGCATTGGCCAGCAGAGCCCTCAGTGGATCAATGACCCGCAGCTGTCCCTGGTCATGGTCATCCTGGTCTATGTCTGGAAGAACCTCGGCTACTGCGCGGTGGTCTACCTGGCCGGCCTTCAGTCCCTTCCCCAGGACGTGATGGAGGCGGCGGCGCTGGACGGGGCAAACGGATTCAAGCGGTTCCTGAGCATGTCCATCCCGCTGCTGTCCCCCACCACTTTCTTCCTCCTCATCACCACCCTGTTGAGCTCCCTGCAGGCCTTTGACCTCATCCGGATCATGACCCCCCTGGGGGCCGGCACCAGCACCCTGATCTACGAGGCATACCTGCAGGCCTTCGGCGCGTTCAACAGGGCCGGATACTCTGCCGCGATCTCCGTGGTCCTGTTCGCCATCCTCCTGGTCATCACGGTCCTCCAGCTGCGCTTCGTGGAACGGAAGGTGCACTACTCGTGAGTTCGCTATCGCCAGTCAACCCGGACCCCACGCTCCCACCGGTGGCCGAAAAAGAACCCTTCGTGCCCCGGGACCGTCCCTTCTCACTCCCGAACCTGATGAGGACGATTGCCGGCGGCTACATTCCGCTGATCCTCGCCACCCTGGTGGTCTTCCTGCCTCTGCTGTGGATGATCCTGAGCTCGTTTAAGCAACCCGGCGAGATCATCACCATGGACCTGAAGATCCTGCCGGAAAGCCTGAACTTCCAGAACTACAACATCGCGATGACCACCGTGCCGTTCGCCCAGTTCTTCATCAACAGCACGATCGTGACTGTGGTGGGAGCCACCGTTAAAGTGCTGCTGGCAATCCTGACGGCCTATGCATTGGTCTTTGTACGGTTCCCGTTCAAGAACATCATCTTCATGCTGATCCTTGTGGCCCTGATGGTGCCGCCCCAGGTGTCCATCCTGCCCAACTACATCCTGATCGCGGGCATGGGGGGCAAGAACACCCTCTGGGGCATCATCCTGCCGGGGCTGGGAACAGCGTTCGGAACGTTCCTCCTGCGCCAGCACTTCATGACGCTGCCGGCTTCCATCCTGGAATCGGCCGAGATTGACGGCGCCGGCCATTGGCGGCGCCTGTGGCAGATTGTGGTGCCCGTGTCTGTTCCGTCCATTGCCACAGTGGCGCTGGTGACGGTGGTCAGTGAGTGGAACGAATATATCTGGCCGCTCATCATCACCGACCGCCCGGAAACCATGACCTTGCCCGTAGGACTGACCCTGCTGCAGAACTCCGAAAGCAACGCCTCCGGGTGGGGCATCCTCATGGCCGGCGCGGTCCTGGTCATTGTCCCCATACTCGTGGTCTTCGCAGCCCTGCAGCGCTACATCGTTGCCGGGCTCACCCAAGGCAGCGTTACCGGCTGACCCGCCGGCCGCCGTCGCACTTCACATCAGAAGCGAAATCCCCAACGTAACAATCGAAAGGAACCATGATGTCCATAAATCTTGACCGGAGGCTTTTCCTCGGACTGGCCGGCGCCGGCGCCGGCGCTGCGGCACTCTCGGCCTGCGGCGGACCCAGCACCGGAGGCACGCCGGCCGCCAGCGAAGCAGCAGACATCGATTTCAGCGGTGTGAAGCCGGCGGCGAAGATCGATTTCTGGAGCAACCACCCCGGTAAGTCGCAGGACGTGGAAAAAGCAATCATCGAGAAATTCCATGCCAAGTTCCCGGACATCAAGATCAACCTGGTGACCGCCGGCGCGAACTACGAGGAAATCGCCCAGAAGTTCCAGACCTCGCAGGCCGCCAAGACCGGACTCCCGGGTGTGGTGGTCCTCTCCGATGTCTGGTGGTTCCGCTACTTCACCAACGGCAGCATCATCCCGGTGGACGGTCTCATCAAGGAACTGGACATCAAGGTGGACGATTTCCGCAAATCCCTGGTGGACGATTACAAGTACGACGACAAGCAGTGGGCACTTCCCTACGGGCGTTCCACTCCCCTGTTCTATTACAACAAGGACCACTTCAAGGCCGCCGGCCTCCCGGACCGCGCACCCGCCACCTGGCAGGAGTTCGGCGAGTGGGCGCCCAAACTGAAGGCATCCTCCGGCGCCCAGTACGCCTACATTTATCCGGCCCTGGCCGGCTATGCCGGCTGGACCCTGCAGAACAACCTCTGGGGCTGGGGTGGGGCCTGGTCCAAGGACTGGGACATCACCTGCGACTCGGCGGAATCCGTCGAAGCTCTCCAGTGGGCCCAGGATTCGATCTACAAGCACGGCTGGGCCGGGGTGTCCTCCAAGGAGGCGGCTGACGATTTCTCGGCGGGACTCACCTCCTCCACCATCTCCTCCACCGGCTCGCTCCTGGGTGTGCTGAAGTCGGCCACGTTCAACGTGGGGGTCGGCTTCCTCCCGGGCGGACCCAAGGCAGCCAGCGGGGTGTGCCCCACCGGCGGTGCGGGGCTGGGCATCCCCAGCGGAATCACGAAGGAAGAACAGCTGGCCGCCGGCACCTTCATCAAATTCATGACCGAGCCGGAAAACACGGCAGCCTTCTCAGCCGCCACCGGCTACATGTCCACCCGCACGTCGGCCGACATGACCTCGGTGCTGGCGAAGACACCCCAGATCAAGACCGCCATGGACCAGCTGGCCGTGACCAAGGTCCAGGACCGTGCCCGCGTGTTCCTCCCCGGTGCCGACCAGGAGATGGCCAAGGCCGCGGCGAAGATCCTCACCCAGCAGGGGGATGTGAAAGCGGTGATGACTGAGTTGAAGAAGACACTGGAAGGTATCTACACCAAGGACGTCAAGCCCAAGCTCAAGGCCTGACGCGCGGGTTTTCTTTCGATACGCAAAATCCCTGGCACCGCCCGGATTCGGGTGCTGCCAGGGATTTTCTGTGTCGCTGGGGTTTTTGCGCGTCGTGAGCGCGCCGGTGGGGACTTATGGAATCGGGACGGGCACGACGCCGAGCGGCACCAGCTGCTCCGCACCGCCGTCGGGGGCTGACAGTACCCAGATCCCCCTTTCGTGGACGGCCACTGAGTGCTCCCACTGGCAGGAACGCTTGCCGTCGGTGGTCACCACGGTCCAGTCGTCGTCGAGCACGGCGGTTTCGATGCTGCCGCGGACCAGCATGGGCTCAATGGCCAGGCACAGTCCGGGCTTGATCTTCGGGCCGCGGTGGCTGGTGCGGTAGTTCAGGACATCCGGGGCCATGTGCATTTCGGAGCCGATGCCGTGGCCCACATAGTCTTCCAGGATGCCCAGCGGTTTGCCCGGCACCGAGGACACGTAGTCGTCGATGGCTGCGCCGATATCGCCCACGTGGGTACCGGTGGCCAGCGCCGCGATGCCGCGCCACATGGCTGCCTGGGTGACGTCGGAGAGCCGCTGGTCCTCGGGATCTACCTTGCCCACAATGACTGTGCGCGCCGAGTCTGAGTGCCAGCCGTTCACAATGGCGCCGCCGTCGATCGAGATGATGTCGCCGTCGTTAAGGACCTTGCCGCCCGGGATGCCGTGGACAACCTCCTCGTTCACTGACGTGCAGATCGTGGCGGGGAAGCCGTGGTAGCCCAGGAAGTTGGACTTGGCGCCTGCTTCGTTCAGCACGGCCGCGAAGGCCTCGTCCAACTGTTTGGTGGTCACTCCGGGCGCCGCCGCTGCCTGGGCGGCGTCCAGCGCGCGGCTCAGGACCAGGCCCGCCTCGTGCATGATGCGCATCTGGGCGTTGGTCTTGTATTCGATACGGGGCTGGCCGAATGCCATGGTGCGTCCTTCTTTCAAATGGCTGAGGCTCCTCCCGGTTGCCGGGAGGAGCCTCGAAGTTCTTGCCTTGGTCAGGCGGCCTGGGCCGACTTGATGGCATTCATGACGCGGTCAGTGACCTCGTCGATGCCACCGATGCCGTCCACCCGGGTCAGGATGCCGCGCTCGGCATACTTGGCCACAACGGCCTCGGTCTGCTCGTGGTACAGGTCCAGCCGGTGGCGGATGACGGCTTCGTTGTCGTCGCTGCGTCCGGTTTCCTTGGCACGGCCCAGAAGGCGGTGGACGAGTTCCTCGTCGTCGGCCGTCAGCTGCAGGACGACGTCGAGCTTCTCTTCGCTGTTGGCGAGGATCCCGTCGAGGTAGTCCACCTGCGCGGTGGTGCGCGGGTAGCCGTCCAGCAGGAAGCCGCCCTCGACGTCGGACTCGCTCAGGCGGTCCCGGACCATCTTGTTGGTCACGCTGTCCGGAACGAAATCGCCGGCGTCCATGTACTTCTTGGCTTCGATGCCAAGCGGCGTCTCGCCCTTGACGTTGGCGCGGAAGATGTCACCGGTGGAGATCGCCACGACGCCGAGGCGCTCAGAAATACGTTCCGCCTGTGTTCCTTTTCCCGAGCCGGGAGGTCCAATAATCAACATTTTCGTCATCGCAAAAGCCCTTCGTAGTGACGTTGCTGTAGTTGCGCATCTATTTGCTTGACGGTTTCAAGGCCAACGCCCACCATGATCAGGATCGAGGTGCCACCGAACGGGAAGTTCTGGTTCGCGTTGATAAGTACCAGTGCCACCAGCGGAATCAGCGCCACGAAGCCCAGGTACAGGGCTCCGGGGAGCGTGATCCGGGAGAGCACGTACTGCAGGTAATCCGCCGTCGGCTTGCCGGCACGGATACCCGGGATGAAACCGCCGTACTTCTTCATGTTGTCCGAGACCTCTTCAGGGTTGAAGGTGATCGCGACATAGAAGTAGGTGAAGAACACGATCATGGCGAAGTACAGCGCCATGTAGATCGGGTGGTCTCCTCGGGTCAGGTTGTTGTTGATCCACTCAACCCACGGCTGCAGGTCCTCGCCGGCCTTGGGCTGGTTGAACTGTGAGATCAAACCCGGCAGGTAAAGCATGGAGGATGCGAAGATCACGGGGATCACGCCTGCCATGTTCACCTTGATGGGGATGTAGGTGCTGGTGCCGCCCACGGTCCGGCGTCCGATCATGCGCTTGGCATACTGCACGGGGACGCGGCGCTGGGACTGCTCCACGAACACCACGAGGCCCACGGTCACCAGGCCGATGGCCAGGACCATGAAGAAGGTGCCCGGGCCCTGCGAGCTCCAGATGGCGCCCAGGGACGTGGGGAAAGTCGCCGCGATGGAGGTGAAGATGAGCAGCGACATGCCGTTGCCCACACCCTTTTCGGTGACGAGTTCGCCCATCCACATGATGAGTCCGGTGCCGGCTGTGAGGGTGATGATCAGCAGGATGGTGGTGATGATGCTGCTATCAGGGATGATCGGCAGCGCACAGCCCGGCAGCAGCTGTCCTGAACGGGCCAGCGACACCAGTGTCGTTGCGTTCAGCAGGCCCAGGGCGATGGTGAGGTACCGGGTGTACTGGGTGAGTTTGGACTGCCCGGAGGCGCCCTCCTCGTACAGCTCCTGGAACCGGGGAATGACCACGCGGAGAAGCTGCACAATGATGCTGGCCGTGATGTAGGGCATAATGCCCAGGGCGAAGATGGACACCTGAAGCAGGGCACCACCGCTGAACAGGTTGACGAGCTGGTAGAGCCCGCCTGCCGTCTGACCGTTCTGCAAGCATTGCTGGACATTCTGGTAATTCACACCAGGCGAGGGGATGAAAGCACCCAAGCGGAAGATGGTGATGATTCCCAGCGTGAACAACAACTTGCGTCGCAGATCAGGCGTGCGAAAGGCCCGGCCAAATGCGCTAAGCACGCGTCCTCCTGAGGTGTAAATAAGCGTGGTGTGATGGGGATCAATAATCCCAACAACCGAGTCTAACGGGTGGATGTGTCCTGCGAATAATCCGCAGGCCGCCCCGAGAGCGCGTCGGCCGGGAATTCATGGTGCGGGGATGTGAAAAAAACTCCCGGGACACGGGGCCTTTGGGGCCCCGCATCCCGGGAGTTCCACAACGGGCTTGAGCCCACCGTCTACTAGAGAGCGGTGGTGCTTCCGCCTGCTGCTGCAATCTTTTCTGCGGCGCTGGCCGAGAATGCGTGGGCGGTGACGTCAACCTTGACGGTGATGTCGCCGGTGCCAAGCACCTTGACGGGCTGGTTCTTGCGAACGGCACCCTTTTCGACCAGGTTCTCCACCGTGACTGCGCCACCTTCCGGGAACAGCTCGTTGAGCTTGTCCAGGTTTACAACCTGGAACTCAACCCGGAACGGGTTCTTGAAGCCGCGCAGCTTCGGCAGGCGCATGTGCAGCGGCAGCTGGCCGCCGGCAAAGCCAGCCTTGATCTGGTAGCGGGCCTTCGTACCCTTGGTACCGCGGCCGGCGGTCTTACCCTTGGAACCTTCACCACGACCAACGCGGGTCTTGGCGGTCTTGGCACCCGGGGCGGGACGCAGGTGGTGAACCTTCAGGGCGTTCTGCTTTTCAGCGTTGGCGCCCTGTGCCTTCTCAGCAGTGTTCTTCTCTGCCATTTACTTCGCCTCCTCTACCTTTACCAGGTGCGGAACCGTGTTGAGCATTCCAACAGTCACGGCGTCGGCGGTGCGGACAACGGTGTGTCCGATCCGCTTCAGGCCCAGTGACCGGAGGGTGTCGCGCTGGTTCTGCTTGCCGCCAATGGCGGACTTAATCTGTGTGATCTCCAACTGCAGGTCGGAGGGAAACAGGTTCTTAGCCATGACTTAGACACCCGCCTTCTGGTTCAGGAGAGCCTTCACCATTGCCGGAGGAGCAACCTCGTCGAGGGGCAGGCCGCGGCGTGCTGCCACTGCTGCCGGCTCTTCGAGGCGCTTCAGGGCATCAACGGTCGCGTGAACGATGTTGATGGCGTTTGAGGAACCGAGCGACTTGGAGAGAATGTCGTGGATGCCCACACACTCCAGTACTGCACGGACCGGACCACCGGCGATAACACCGGTACCGGCGGACGCCGGACGCAGCATTACGACGCCGGCAGCAGCCTCACCCTGAACGCGGTGGGGAATGGTGTTGCCAATGCGGGGAACGCGGAAGAAGGACTTCTTAGCTTCTTCAACGCCCTTCGCGATAGCGGCAGGAACTTCCTTAGCCTTGCCGTAGCCAACGCCGACCATACCGTTGCCGTCACCAACGACGACCAGGGCGGTGAAGCTGAAGCGACGACCACCCTTGACCACCTTGGAAACGCGGTTGATGGTGACAACGCGCTCTACGAACTGGCTCTTCTCAGCTTCACGGCCGCCGTCGCGGCCGCCACGGCCACCACGGTCGCCGCGGCCCTGGCCACGGTCTCCACGCTCACCACGACGAGCGCCACCACGGCGGTCGTCGGCAGCAGCGGGAGCAGTGGTCTCAGTGGCCGGAGCAGCTACGGCTTCAGTCGCCTTCTGATCTGCAGACACAGTGTCCTTTTCCTTGTTTGCTTCCGTCACAGTGACAGCCCACCTTCACGTGCGCCATCAGCGACGGCGGCGATCCGGCCGTGGTACTTGTTACCACCGCGGTCGAAGACAACAGCTTCGATACCGGCAGCCTTCGCACGCTCGGCAACGAGCTCGCCAACGCGCTTGGCCTTGGCTTTCTTGTCGCCTTCGAATGCACGAAGATCGGCTTCCAGTGTGGACGCGCTCGCTACGGTCAGGCCCTTGGTGTCATCGACAACCTGGACGAATACGTGGCGTGCGGAACGGTTGACGACCAGACGAGGACGTACAGCCGTACCGGAGATGCGCTTGCGGATACGAAGCTGGCGGCGGCTGCGCGAAGCAGACTTGCTCTTGTTCGTACGCTTCTTATTGATTGAGATGGCCATGGTTACTTACCAGCCTTTCCGACCTTGCGGCGGATGACTTCGCCTGCGTAGCGGATGCCCTTGCCCTTGTACGGGTCAGGCTTCCGCAGCTTGCGAATGTTGGCAGCAACCTCGCCGACCTGCTGCTTGTTGATTCCTGAAACAGAGAGCTTGGTCGGGGTCTCAACTGCAAAGGTGATGCCGTCCGGTGCGGAAACATTTACCGGGTGGCTGTAGCCGAGAGCGAACTCAAGGTCAGATCCCTTGGCCTGAACGCGGTAACCAGTACCAACGATTTCAAGCTTCTTCTCGTAGCCCTTGGTAACGCCCTCGATCATGTTGGAGATCAGGGTGCGGGTCAGGCCGTGGAGTGAACGGGAGGCGCGCTCGTCGTTCGGGCGGGCGACAGTCAGGGTGTCTGCATCCAGGGAAACCTCGATCGGGCTGGCCACAGTGTGGTTCAGCTCGCCTTTGGTGCCCTTGACGCTGACGACAGAGCCGTCAACCTTGACCTCAACGCCGGCGGGAACGGTGATGGGGAGACGTCCAATACGTGACATTATTCTCTTCCTTTCCCGTTACCAGACGTAGGCGAGGACTTCGCCGCCCACGCCCTTCTTGCCGGCTTGCTTATCAGTCAAGAGGCCGGAAGAGGTGGACAGGATTGCGACACCCAGGCCACCGAGCACGTGCGGGAGGTTGGTGGACTTTGCGTAAACGCGCAGTCCCGGCTTGGAAATACGACGAACGCCAGCGATTGAACGCTCGCGGTTCGGTCCGAACTTGAGCTCGAGGGTCAGCTTCTTGCCAACCTCAGCGTCTTCTTCTTTCCAGGAGGCGATGTAACCTTCAGCCTTCAGGATGTCGGCAACGCGTGCCTTGAGCTTGCTGTACGGCATGGACACGGAATCGTGGTATGCCGAGTTTGCATTGCGCAGACGCGTAAGCATGTCTGCGACAGGATCTGTCATTGTCATGGTGGGCTCTTGCCCTTCCTCATAACGGTTTCCTCGGTGCACCTGGCGCAGTTGCCTGCGTTCGGCAGCCCCGAAGGACCTGTTACGTAGTTAGATTAGTCTTCGGCCTTGAACGGGAAACCAAGCGCCTTAAGCAGCGCGCGGCCTTCGTCATCGGTCTTGGCAGTGGTTACGACGGTGATGTCCATGCCACGAACGCGGTCGATGGAGTCCTGGTCGATTTCGTGGAACATAACCTGCTCGGTCAGACCGAAGGTGTAGTTGCCGTTGCCATCGAACTGCTTGCCACTGAGGCCGCGGAAGTCGCGGATACGGGGCAGTGCCAGCGTGACCAGACGATCCAGGAATTCCCACATGCGGTCTCCACGCAGGGTAGCGTGTGCGCCGATGGGCATGCCTTCGCGCAGCTTGAACTGTGCGATCGACTTGCGGGCCTTGGTTACCTGCGGCTTCTGGCCGGTGATCAGGGTCAGATCGCGGACAGCGCCGTCGATCAGCTTGGAGTCCTTGGCGGCATCTCCAACACCCATGTTCACAACGACCTTCACCAGGCGGGGAACCTGGTTGACGTTGCTGTACTTGAATTCCTCAACGAGCGTGCTCTTGATGGAATCGGCGTACTTGGTCTTCAGACGAGGAACGATCTTCGTTGCCGGAGTCTCGAGAGTCTCAGTCATTAGATGTCCTTCCCGGAGCTCTTAGCCACGCGGACACGCACGTCCCGCTTCACGCCATTGCGCTCAACGGTCTCGGTGCGGAAACCGACGCGGGTGGGCTTCTTGGTGGACGGGTCAACCAGAGCCACGTTGGAGATGTGGATCGTGGCTTCAACAACCTCGATGCCACCGGTCTTGGTGCCGCGCTGCGACTGACCGACCTTGGTGTGCTTGGTTACGCGGTTAATGCCTTCGACCAACACGCGGTTGGTCTCGGGGAATACGCGCAGAACCTTGCCCTGCTTGCCTTTGTCGCCGCCGCGCTCAGCCTTGGCGCCAGTGATGACCTGAACCAGGTCACCCTTTTTGATCTTAGCCATGGACTAAAGCACCTCCGGAGCCAGAGAAACGATCTTCATGAACTTCTTGTCACGGAGTTCACGACCAACCGGTCCGAAGATACGGGTACCGCGGGGGTCACCGTCAGCCTTCAGGATCACAGCTGCGTTCTCGTCAAACTTGATATAGGAACCATCCGCACGGCGGCGTTCCTTCTTGGTACGGACGATGACTGCCTTAACAACATCGCCCTTCTTTACGTTGCCGCCCGGAATTGCGTCCTTGACGGTGGCGACGATAACGTCGCCAATGCCTGCGTAGCGACGGCCAGATCCACCGAGAACGCGAATGGTAAGGATTTCCTTAGCACCCGTGTTGTCGGCGACCTTGAGTCGCGACTCCTGCTGAATCACTATTTACTCCTTGCGTCGCGCCGGTTCTCAGACCGAAAATCTTCCTACGGAATGAGCCTTGCGGAACGGTTGATCGGGGTGTCTCTTGACCTGCCTGGATTTTGCCAGACCAGGCCTAAACTCCCGTGCCAAAAACATTTGCTTCCCAGGCGGTTCCGGACAGGTCCGAAGCCTTTGGGGGCACTATGCCGTGGCACGATTGTTTACGAGGTAGATGACGGCGCACGAACGGCGCCATACAAACTCAATATCCTAGCACAGTTGAGCCCATCCCCCATATCACCGCCGCCCCTCCCCCGGCAACCCGGCCTCCCGCCGTCGTGCATTCCCCCAGCCTCAGCCCATGGACCCCATCAGACCCTCTCTCACTTGATGCAGGTTTTCGGGTAACGCTCTCTCACTTTCCTGAGGAAAGTGAGAGAGCGTCCTTCAAAAAGCCGCATTATCTGAGAGAGCGTCGGGGGGCGGGAGGGTGCCGGACGCAGGAAACCCCCGCTCCCACAAGGGGAACGGGGGTTTCCAGTGCGACTCTGGAACCAGAGCTGCAGGTGTTACTTGGCCTTTTCGAGGATCTCGACCAGGCGCCACCGCTTAGTAGCGGACAGCGGGCGGGTCTCGGCGAGGAGAACGAGGTCGCCGATGCCGGCGGTGTTCTCTTCGTCGTGAGCCTTGATTTTGGTGTTGCGGCGGATGACCTTGCCGTAAAGGGCGTGCTTTACGCGGTCCTCAACCTGGACAACGATGGTCTTTTCCATCTTGTCCGAGACCACGTAGCCGCGCTTCGTCTTACGGTCACCGCGCTCGGCAGCTGTAGCTGCCGCGGAAACAGTTTCCGTCACGTTCTCGTCCTTTTCACTCACTTGGCATCCTCCTCGGTCTCAACCGTTTCAGCCGGCTCGGCCTTCTTGGTTGCTGCCTTCTTGGACTTCTTCTCTTCCTTGGCTTCCACAACAGGTGCGGCAACCTCGGCACGAATGCCCAGCTCGCGCTCACGGAGAACGGTGTAGATGCGTGCGATGTCCTTCTTTACCGCGCGCAGACGACCGTGGTTCTCCAGCTGACCGGTGGCGGACTGGAAACGCAGGTTGAACAGCTCTTCCTTAGCCTTACGGAGTTCTTCAACGAGGCGCTCGTTGTCGAACGTGTCCAGCTGTGCGGATGCAAGTTCCTTGGATCCTACTGCCATTTCTATTCACCACCTTCGCGACGCAAAATGCGTGCCTTCAACGGGAGCTTGTGGATTGCCAGGCGCAGGGCCTCGCGAGCTACCGATTCTTCGACGCCGGAGATCTCGAAGAGAACCCGGCCCGGCTTGACGTTAGCGACCCACCATTCCGGTGAACCCTTACCGGAACCCATGCGGGTTTCGGCAGGCTTCTTGGTGATAGGACGGTCCGGGTAAATGTTGATCCAGACCTTGCCGCCACGCTTGATGTGGCGGGTCATCGCGATACGTGCGGACTCGATCTGACGGTTCGTGACGTATGCCGGGCTCAGGGCCTGGATGCCGTACTCACCGAAGGAGACCTTGGTGCCGCCCGTAGCAGTTCCGGAACGACCCGGGTGGTGCTGCTTACGGTGCTTGACTCGACGTGGGATAAGCATTTAAGCCTGTCCTCCTTCTACTGCAGCGGGTGCAGCCTCAACTGCCGGAGCGGCGGCAGCCGGAGCTGCCTCTGCTGCCGGACGGTCGGTACGACGACGGCGGTCACCACGGTCTGCACCGCTGCGGTCAGCGCCACCCGGGCGGCCCGGACGGTCGCTGGCGCCACGGCCACGGGACGGAGCAGCAGCTGCCTGCTGAGCCAGTTCCTTGGAGGTGACATCGCCCTTGTAGATCCAGACCTTCACGCCGATACGGCCGAAGGTGGTCTTGGCCTCGTAGAAGCCGTAGTCAATGTTCGCGCGGAGGGTGTGCAGGGGCACACGGCCTTCGCGGTAGAACTCTGAGCGGGACATTTCTGCGCCGCCCAGTCGACCCGAGCACGCAATACGGATGCCCTTGGCACCTGCACGCTGCGCGGACTGCATGGCCTTCTTCATCGCACGGCGGAAAGCCACGCGGGAAGTCAGCTGCTCAGCAACGCCCTGGGCAACAAGCTGAGCTTCCATCTCGGGGTTCTTGACCTCGAGGATGTTCAGCTGAACCTGCTTGCCCGTGAGCTTCTCCAGCTCGCCGCGGATGCGGTCTGCTTCGGCGCCACGGCGGCCGATAACGATGCCGGGACGTGCCGTGTGGATATCCACGCGGACACGGTCACGGGTGCGCTCGATCTCAACCTTGGCGATACCGGCGCGCTCCATGCCAACTGACATGAGCTGGCGGATACGGATGTCTTCGCGAACGAAGTCCTTGTAACGCTGGCCGGCCTTGGTGCTGTCAGCAAACCAGTGCGATACGTGATCGGTGGTGATGCCGAGTCGGAACCCGTGCGGGTTAACTTTCTGTCCCACTTAGCGAGCCTCCTCTTTCTCCGGGGTAGCGACTACCACGGTGATGTGGCTCGTGCGCTTCTTGATCTGAAATGCACGACCCTGGGCACGCGGCTGGAACCGCTTCATGGTCGGGCCTTCATCAACAAACGCTTCGCTGATGATGAGGTCACCTTCGTCAAACGCCACGCCGTCGCGGTCCGCGAGGACCCGGGCGTTGGAGATTGCCGACTGAACTACCTTGAATACCGGCTCTGAAGCTGCCTGGGGGGCAAACTTCAGAATTGCCAGAGCCTCATTCGCTTGCAAACCACGAACAAGGTTGACGACGCGCCGGGCCTTCATAGGCGTTACGCGGATGTGGCGCGCAATTGCCTTGGCTTCCATTGCTTTCCTTCTCTCGTCTTTGACGTAAGTGCAGGCGCCTAGCGGCGCTTGCCCTTACGGTCGTCCTTGACATGGCCGCGGAATGTCCGCGTGGGAGCGAATTCGCCGAGCTTGTGCCCGACCATCGACTCAGTGACAAACACCGGAATGTGCTTGCGTCCGTCGTGTACGGCGATCGTGTGCCCGAGCATGTCGGGGATGATCATCGAACGGCGGGACCAGGTCTTAATGACGTTCTTGGTGCCCTTTTCGTTTTCCCTGTCCACCTTTACAAAGAGGTGCTGGTCAACGAAAGGACCTTTTTTCAGGCTGCGTGGCATGTGTCCAGGCTCCTATCGCTTGTTCTTGCCAGTACGACGGCGACGAACAATGAGTTTGTCGCTCTCTTTGTTGGGGCGGCGCGTGCGGCCTTCCCGCTTACCGTTCGGGTTGACGGGGTGACGTCCACCGGACGTCTTACCCTCGCCACCACCGTGCGGGTGGTCAACCGGGTTCATCGCGACACCACGGACGGTCGGGCGAACGCCCTTCCAGCGCATGCGGCCGGCCTTACCCCAGTTGATGTTCGACTGCTCGGCGTTGCCGACCTCGCCGACGGTTGCGCGGCAGCGCACGTCAACGTTGCGGATTTCGCCGGAAGGCAGACGCAGCTGGGCGAAGCGGCCTTCCTTGGCAACAAGCTGGATCGATGCACCGGCGGAGCGGCCCATCTTGGCGCCGCCACCCGGACGCAGTTCGACTGCGTGGATTACGGTACCAACCGGGATGTTGAGCAGGGGCAGGTTGTTGCCGGGCTTGATGTCAGCACCGGAACCTGCTTCTACTACGTCACCCTGGGAGAGCTTGTTCGGGGCGATGATGTAACGCTTGGTGCCATCAACGTAGTGCAGGAGGGCGATGCGAGCCGTGCGGTTCGGATCGTACTCGATTTCGGCAACGCGGGCGTTGACGCCGTCTTTGTCGTGGCGACGGAAGTCGATCAGACGGTACTGGCGCTTGTGGCCACCACCCTTGTGACGGGTCGTGATCTTACCGGAGTTGTTACGGCCACCCTTTTTCGGGAGGGGACGTACCAACGACTTTTCCGGCGTCGACCGCGTGATTTCAGTGAAGTCCGCTACGCTCGAGCCACGACGGCCCGGGGTAGTCGGCTTGTATTTACGGATTCCCATAATTTATTTCCTCGTTAAAGTGGTCTCCGCTACGAGAGCGGACCGCCGAAGATGTCGATGGTGCCTTCTTTGAGGCTCACAATTGCACGCTTGGTGTTCTTGCGGGTACCCCATCCGAATTTGGTGCGCTTGCGCTTACCGGCACGGTTGATGGTGTTGATCGATTCGACCTTGACGGAGAAAATCTTCTCCACGGCCAGCTTGATCTCGGTCTTGTTCGAGCGGGGGTCCACCAGGAAGGTGTACTTGCCCTCATCGATCAGGCCGTAGCTTTTTTCCGATACGACGGGTGCAAGCACGACGTCGCGCGGGTCTTTGATGGTGGCTGCACTCACTTGGCATCCTCCTCGTTCTTTGCTACTGCCTTGTCAGCAACGAATGCTTCGTAGGCAGCCTTGGTGAAGACAACGTCGTCAGAGACGAGTACGTCGTAGGTGTTCAGCTGGTCTGCGTACAGAACGTGAACACCGGCGAGGTTGCGCACGGAAAGTGCTGCAACATCGTTGGCGCGCTCGATGACAACCAGCAGGTTCTTGCGCTCGGAAACTCCGCGCAAGGTTGCAAGTGCGTTCTTGACGGACGGCTTGGTGCCCTCCACCAGTTCAGCAACAACGTGGATGCGTCCGTTGCGTGCCCGGTCAGAGAGTGCGCCGCGCAGTGCAGCAGCAATCATCTTCTTGGGGGTGCGCTGGCTGTAGTCACGCGGTGTGGGACCGTGGACAACGCCACCACCGGTCATGTGAGGAGCACGGATTGAACCCTGACGGGCGCGGCCGGTGCCCTTCTGCTTGAACGGCTTGCGACCTGCACCGGAAACCTCGGCGCGGGTCTTGGTCTTGTGGGTACCCTGGCGAGCAGCAGCGAGCTGTGCAACGACGACCTGGTGCAGCAAGGGCACGTTGGTCTGAACGTCGAAGATCTCTGCAGGCAGGTCTACCTTGACAGTGCTAGTCATCTAACTAGGCTCCCTTCACGGCGGTGCGTACGAGTACGACCTGGCCGCGGGCGCCGGGGACGGCACCCTTGATCAGGAGCAGCGACTTCTCGACGTCAACAGCGTGAACCGTGAGGTTCAGCGTGGTGTGACGAACGGCGCCCATGCGGCCGGCCATTTTCATGCCCTTGAAGACGCGGCTCGGGGTGGATGCGCCACCGATTGAACCGGGCTTACGGTGGTTCTTGTGGGCACCGTGGGAAGCTCCAACGCCGTGGAAGCCGTGACGCTTCATAACACCGGCGAAGCCCTTACCCTTGGTGGTGCCGATAACGTCGATCTTCTGGCCGGCTTCGAAGAGCTCAACCGAAAGCTCCTGGCCCAGCTCGTAAGTGTCAGCATCTGCAGTGCGCAGTTCGACGACGTGGCGGCGAGGCGTGACGCCTGCCTTTTCAAAGTGACCAGCCAGCGGCTTGGTGACCTTGCGGGGATCGATCTGGCCGTAGCCGATCTGAACAGCGACATAGCCATCAGTGTCTGCGTTGCGCAGCTGGGTGATGACGTTCGAATCTGCCTGGACCACAGTGACGGGGATGAGCTTGTTGTTCTCGTCCCAGACCTGGGTCATGCCGAGCTTCGTGCCCAGCAGGCCCTTTACGTTACGGGTTGCGGTCATAGTCTCTCAGCACCTCCCTACAGCTTGATTTCGATGTTCACGTCTGCCGGCAGGTCGAGACGCATGAGCGAGTCGACAGCCTTGGGCGTGGGATCGATGATGTCGATAAGACGCTTGTGCGTGCGCATTTCAAAGTGCTCGCGGCTGTCTTTGTACTTGTGCGGAGAGCGGATTACGCAGTAGATGTTCTTCTCCGTCGGAAGCGGCACGGGGCCAACTACCGTGGCGCCTGCGCGCGTGACCGTCTCAACGATCTTCCGTGCTGAAACATCAATGACCTCGTGGTCATATGACTTCAGCCGGATGCGGATTTTTTGTCCCGCCATGTCGCCTGACTCTCTTTCAGTTAGTGCTGCTCTGAGTAGGGCTGCTCTGTTTACTTTCGTGTTGCATGTGGCTGCCGAAGCATTTGAAGTCTGAACTGCCACCCGCCGCACAAGCTGAATCCGGAAGAATCCGGGTTCCTCAACCTGCCGGCGTAACCGACCCCCGCGGTCGGGCGTGTCGCGCTTAGCACGCATACAAATCCGCAGTTCCATGGGAGGTGGGTTATGTTTGGTCTTCAACTTGGACCCTGACACCCGGCATTATCCGGATCGGGACACGAAGAAGCGCTTGAACAACTCATCTAGTATGCCGGATATTATGCGCAGAAGCGAATCTGGGCTATTGGACGTGCGCAGGCACGCTCCCGCGTCCGACGGCGTCTCCGCAGGTGGCGCCGCCGGCGGCACTGCCCGGAGTTCCCGCCTCGGTCCGTCCAGGTCATTGCCTTCGGCAACATCCGAATGGATGATAAGGGAATGACCGTCGAACATGACGTATCCATTCGGGACCTGGCCGGACGCCTGCCGCGTTCGTTCACCCTCGGGGTTGCCGCGGCCGCCTTCCAGATCGAAGGCGCCCTCGCCACGGACGGCCGCGGTCCATCGGGCTGGGATGCCTTCTCGGAGAAACCCGGCGCCATCATGGACGGCCACTCCCCTGCGATGGCGTGCGACCACTACAACCGCTCTCCCGAAGATGTGGCGCTGATGCGCGAACTCGGAGTGGATTCTTACCGGTTCTCCATTTCGTGGCCGCGGATCCAGCCGGACGGCCGGGGTGCCTTCAACGAACAGGGCCTGGACTTTTATGACCGGCTGATCGATCAGCTGCTCGAAGCCGGCATCTCCCCCATGGCTACCCTGTACCACTGGGATACCCCGTTGCCCCTGGAACACCGCGGCGGGTGGATGAACAGGGCCACCGCGGAACGGTTCGCGGAGTATTCTGCGGCAGCCGGCCGGCGGTTCGGTGACCGCGTCGACCAGTGGGTCACGCTCAACGAACCCGCCTCGGTGGTGCTGAACGGCTACGCCCTCGGAGTGCACGCGCCCGGGCAGGGCCTGCTCTTCGAAGCGTTTCCCGCCGTCCACCACCAGCTGCTCGCCCACGGCCTGTCCGTCCAGGCATTACGGGCCGAAGGGGTCCGCGGCGGCATCGGCGTGACCAACCTGCACTCCCCCGTCCGGCCGGCAACAGGAAAGGTCACCGACAGGGCCGCAGCGAAAGTCTTCGACCTGATGCTGAACCGGATCTACGCTGATCCGATCCTGCTTGGCCGCTACCCCTTCGCCCTCCGGCTCGCGAAGCCGTGGTTCCGTTCCATGCCCAGGATTTCCGACGCCGATCTCCGCAACATCCATCAGCCCCTGGACTTCTACGGCGTGAACTATTACCAGCCGGTGAAAGTGGCTGCCGGCCAAGGCGTCGGTGATGACCTGACAGTTCCGGCTGAAGCAATGATCCGGATTCCTGCACACCAGGTGCCGTTTGAGGAGTATGAGGCAACGGGTTTCGGCTGGCCGGTTGCTCCGGATCATCTGGGCATCCTGCTGCGCGAACTGAAGGACCGCTACACGCACGCCTTGCCCCCGCTCTACATCACCGAGAGCGGAGCCAGCTTCCCCGAACCGGACCACGTGACCGGACCTATCCAGGACCACCAGCGAATCGATTACATCGCCGGGCACCTGCGTCACGCCATGGAGGCGACGGCCCCGGGCGGAATCGCCCACGATGTTGACCTCCGCGGCTACTACGTGTGGACGCTGATGGACAACTTCGAGTGGGCAGCCGGTTACTCCCAGCGATTCGGGCTGGTGCACGTGGATTTCGATACGTTGGAGCGGACCCCGAAGGAATCCTTCTACTGGTACCAGGCGCTCAGCCAGGCCCGGAACCGGCAGCAAGGCTGACGCCTCTGGGCTGCCGGCCGGCAGGTTACTGGTTCTTGTTCGCCCGGTTGATGCGCTTGGCGCGGTCAATCTCGTTGCGGAAATGCTTCTTGGCCCAGAACACTCCGGCCACCACTGCAGCCGCAATGATCAGAAAAATCAGCCATTCCATGATGTACTCCTCTCGCTCCCAGCAACAGTATCAGGGCCTGCTGTACGGATCCCGGGGTCCGACCGGGTCAGGTCCAAGAGGCTCGCGCCCGGCGGGCCCGGGTCCGGCAGACTTGGGCCCGTCGCCTTCCGGCCCCGATGCCTGACCGGTGGCCGGAACAGTAAATGGGGCGGGAAGTGGACCAGTAGCCGCACCGGGAAATGGACCAGTTGCCGGGCCGGCTGCCGGGCCAGCCTGGCCGGAAACCGGGCCCCGGTTCAGGCGCCAGACGGCAAAAGCGATGAGCCCGGCGGCGATCACGGCCAAGAGCAGGAACGTGTAGTTCCTCATCGCCCACAGGATGCAGGCCGCTACCCCGGCGGCTCCCCACCAGACGAACAGCCGCTCCCCCAGGCCCAGGCCTGCCACCAGGAGCAATGCGAGAAGTATGAGGACCCAGAGCTGCTGGCCGCCGCCGCCACCGAACAGTATGCCGAGGCCACTGGCCGACAGCAGGACAGCGGCGGCACCTGTCAGGAACCGTCCTGCTGATGGACTGCCGGACAGATACCTCAGGGCACCGAGGCCAGCTGCCAGGACCACGTACCACTGAACCACCCAGAACGGATCGGGCAGCCCGGCCCACAGCCTGCCGCCCCTCCCATCAAGCTCGAACAGTGCAGCGCGCTGGACTGCTGCGGTCAGCAGGAGCGCACCCGCCTCCAGGACCAGCCGCCGTGACCGAAGTGGCGCTTCCCGGTAGGCGACGCCGACGGCGAGGGCCACCACGGCAGCCGCCGTCCAGGACGTTGCATCGTGCCGGACCCCGGCCAGTGCCGCCAGGATGAGGCCCAGGAAAGCGGCCCCTGCGAGGGACCAGCGACGCACCGGGTCACCCTGCAGCGGGATGCTGCGGAACAGCCGGGCAGCGTACAGGACGGCGGACGCAGCCCCGGCGCCCGTTAGCCACGGCAGGAATCCACCCCAAACACCAGGCACGTTGGTGTACGCCTCCGCTGCGAGGATGACCCCGCCACCAAGAGCCGCCAAGGCCGCCGGCGGGTAGAGCTGCGGGAGGTTCTCGACGTGGGAGGCAGTAAAGCCAACGGCAGAAAGGACCAGAACCGCGGCCCCCAGGACCCAGTCCTCAGCGGGTGGCGAGATGAGCACAGCAATCACGCCGGACAGCCCGGCCGCGACCAGCCACAGCCAGTGCTCAACGTCCTCCACCGGAACGTTCCGCCGGCGCCGCATGACGCCGGCAAAGGATGCAAGCACTGCCAGCAACAACAAGGTCGCAGCAGTTCCGGTGTGGCCCAGCACTGGCGACACCAGGAACGTCCCGCCGAAGGTGACCAGCGGACCCAGGGCAAGCACGCCGAACAGCACTGCGTACACACCGAAGTACAGCGCGGCGCGGGCAATAAAGAGTTTCCTCGCCACCACGGCGGACGCCAGGAGCATCAGCAGCTCCAGCAGTACAACCCAGCGCCCGCCGTCGTCTTCCCGTCCAAGAGCGGTGGTGATCCCCGGCCCAACGGTGTACGCCAGCGGCAGCAGAGCTTGGCCGGCCAGGGTGATCCAGACCGCCGCCTGCTGGAACGGGACCTCGGTGAGCCGGGTGCGCATGACCCACCGGACCGCATGCTGGGCTGCCAGCACCACGGCGAAGGTCAGGGAAACCACGGTGGGCGACGCCGTGAGGTCGTAGCTCAGTACCAGCGCGAGGGCCGCGGTCAGGACGCGGGCCGCCACAAAGTACCAGCCTTTCCGGATGCGCTGCGGTTCGGCCACCACCATCAGGGTGGAGTACACGGCGAACACTCCGAGGATCAGTTCGACCTCCAGGAGTCCGCCGCCCGAGAGTGCAAGCAGCAGGACCAGGGCAGCGGGGGCCAGCCAGAAGGCACCCGGCTCGCTGCGGAGAAAGTAGCTTGCGGCCGCGGCGCCTAAAGCAACAAGACCAATAGCCCAGGTCCCCTGCCAGTCTGTGGAATCTCCCCGGGCAAGCGTGGCGCTGCATACAAGCTGGACAAGCAGCACAGCTCCCGCATCAGCGAGGACATACCGGGGAGCACGACGGCGGGCGGCGGCGATCAGGGGAAGGCTCAGCTGGAGAGCCAGGACAGTGAGGAGGACCGTGGCGGGTCGAACAACCGCTTCCGCGAAGACCAGCGGGCCGTTCTCCGCCCGCAACTGGTGAAAGGCCGTGAGGACGAGGACCGTGGCCGCCGCCCGGCCCAGCCACCAGTACGTCCAGCGGTGCTGGCGGATGCGCAACCGCGGCGCTGTGACCATCAGATAGGCAACCACCAGGACGAGCGACAGATTTCCGGCACGCTGCGACACGGCCTGGAAGGCGGCCGCGGCGGTAACCACACAGACGCCAAGAGGCAGAGCCTCCCAGGCAGTGGCCACCCAGTCCCTTTCGTTGGCCGGCCGGGGAACCATCATGACCCCGATGGCAAGTGCCGCTGCGAGTTGGAGGAAAAGTCCGGCAGCCGTCAGTGAGTGGTCCGGCGATGTCTCGACGACCGGCAATCCGATGACGACTAAAGCACCACCGGCCCCGAACACTCCCAGGGTGGCCTGCGGCGCCAAGGTCCGCACCCCTGCGCGCTCCAGAATCGCCGTCAGGACCTGCTGGCACACCAAAGCGACCAGCACAGCGAACACGGAAGCCTCGACCCGCCGCGGATCGTTATCCATCAACGCGGCGACCGTAACGGGGACCGCGAACGTCAGCGCCACACGGGCTCCCAGGACCAGACGGCCCCGGAAATCGCCCGCCGAGTACAGTCCGCGTGCAGCCCAGTAGCCGGCTGAGAGGACCAGGAGGACTGCAAGCGGCCCCGCTCCCATCGACGGGGACGCAATCACCGCCAGCGCCAGCGCAGCCACGGGCGCCCATTCGGCCCTGCCCGCCCACCTCATCGCAAGGACCATGCCCGTGGCCAGGGACAACCCGACCGGGACCCACAACGGCACCGTTCCCGCATATTCAGGCGAAAAGGCGGCCCCGCGGAACAATCCGATCGCAACTTCCTCGAGGCAAAACACCGCTGTTGCCGCGAGCTGCAGTCCAAAGGTCAGCAGCGCGTCGACGCGCCACCGGCCCCCACTATCGCCGGCGGCGTCCCCCGCGCCCGGCGGAGTGGACCCCTCCGGTTGAGGGAACCAGAGCGCCAGCCGCCCCGCCAGCAACGCCACCGCCAGGGCCTGAACCGCAAGCAGGGCGGCCGCTGCGAGAAGAGCGTCACTCCCCCGGCCGCTCAGGTGCCATACCTCGACGGCGGCGGCAACAGTCAGTGCGGCACGTGCACCATAGAGGTTGAGCAGCCTCAGCCGCAGGGGAACGGCTGAACTCAACGGCATCGAGGACATCAACGCAAAGTACAGTCCGCACATGCCCATGACCAGGGCGTATTCCGCCCTGTCCAGGAGCAGCGGTACAAACGTCGCGGCGGCCGCTACAGCGGGAACAACCATCGGGTGGAGCATAGTCAGTGGCCTGACGTAAACCGGCGGCAGCCAGCCCGGCCGGATTATGGCCAACGCGGTCAGGAGCGTGGCGATTCCTATCAGTACGGCGAAGTACCAGACCAGCGCACCGCCAAGGACGGAGACTCCGGAGAACGCGGTGGATGCCACGAAGGTGAGGGACAGGTAGACCAACACCCGGCTCTCAAGGCGCACCGCAGCCGCAATGTAGCCGGCGGTGCCGATCACTGATGTGATCAGCCAGGCGGCAGGGCCATCGTGCAGCGCAAAGTTGTACAGTGCCAGTCCTGTCACGGGCACCATCGCCAGCCCCGTGCCCGTGAACGCCACAGCGGCCGGTTTCAGCCGGGGCACCCTGGCCAGGAGCACAAACCCCGCACCATAGAACAATGCCGTAACCACACAGACCCCGGCGAAACGCAAGACGGGTGGCAGGCCAGTGCCGATGAACAGGGCCGCGGCGGCCACCAGCATCAGGCTGGCAACGTACAACGTGATGTTGATGTTCTGGCGGTCCCGCTTTTCGCGCCGGGCCTGGCGATCGGCCGGCGTTTCCGGGAGCGGCTGGAATGCTTCGGCCCGGAAGGGATCCGCCCGGGAGGCAGGGCCGCGGGGCTGTGAGGGTGCCTGCGGGACCAGCGGCGCGGGGAGGACCACCCGGGCAGGAGGCGCAGCAACTGTTAGGGGCGGAAGCGGTGAAATGGCCGCGAAAGGCGAGGCTGGTGCCACGGAGATGGGAACCTCCGAGGGAGGCACCGATGGTGCGGGCCTGGGCGTGATGGCGCCCGCCGTCGTCGGGCCCTGGATCCTGGCCATGGCGTCAAGCCACCCCTGGAGGTGGCCTGCACGGTAACCGGCCTCGTACGCTTCGTTCCCCACGATGGTCCCTCTCCCGAAGACAGGTTGCCTGTCCGGTTTCCCAGCGCTATTAATCCAATGACTGGATTAACTGTAGCAAAGAACAGCCCCGCTGCACCAGCAGCGGGGCTGTTCCAAACTTCACCTCAGGCCGCCAGACGGCCTTTCAGTTCAGCGATCAATCAGATCAACAAGTGACTACTTGATGATCTTGGTGACGCGTCCTGAACCAACGGTGCGGCCGCCTTCGCGGATAGCGAAGCCGAGGCCCTCTTCCATGGCGATGGGCTGGATGAGCGCAACGGTCATCTCAGTGTTGTCGCCAGGCATAACCATTTCCGTGCCCTCAGGCAGGGTGATAACGCCGGTTACGTCCGTGGTGCGGAAGTAGAACTGCGGGCGGTAGTTGGAGTAGAACGGGTTGTGACGCCCGCCTTCGTCCTTGGAGAGGATGTAGACGTTAGCCTCGAAGTCGGTGTGCGGGGTGATGGAACCCGGCTTGACGACAACCTGGCCACGCTCTACGTCATCACGCTTCAGACCGCGGAGCAGGAGGCCACAGTTCTCGCCGGCCCATGCTTCGTCGAGCTGCTTGTGGAACATCTCGATACCGGTAACCGTGGTCTTCTGGACCGGGCGGATGCCGACGATCTCGACCTCGGAGTTGATGGCGAGGGTTCCACGCTCGGCGCGGCCCGTAACAACGGTGCCACGGCCGGTGATCGTAAAGACGTCTTCGATCGGCATCAGGAAGGGCTTGTCACGGTCACGAACGGGGTCCGGTACCGAGTTGTCGACAGCTTCCATGAGGTCCTCGACGGACTTGACCCAAACCGGGTCGCCTTCGAGGGCCTTCAGGCCGGAGACGCGAACGACGGGTGCTTCGTCGCCATCGAAGCCCTGAGCCGAAAGCAGCTCACGAACTTCCATTTCAACGAGGTCCAGCAGTTCTTCGTCGTCAACCATGTCCGACTTGTTCAGAGCAACCAGCAGGTAGGGAACACCAACCTGGCGGGCGAGCAGGACGTGCTCGCGGGTCTGAGCCATCGGGCCGTCAGTGGCGGCAACCACGAGGATTGCACCGTCCATCTGTGCAGCACCGGTGATCATGTTCTTGATGTAGTCAGCGTGACCCGGAGCGTCTACGTGTGCGTAGTGGCGCTTCTCGGTCTGGTACTCAACGTGGGAGATGTTGATGGTAATGCCGCGCTGACGCTCTTCGGGAGCAGAGTCAATTGACGCGAAGTCGCGCTGCTCGTTGAGTGTCGGGTACTTGTCGTACAGCACCTTGGAAATCGCGGCCGTCAACGTCGTCTTACCGTGGTCAACGTGACCAATGGTGCCGATGTTAACGTGCGGCTTAGTCCGCTCGAACTTTGCCTTTGCCACAGGTTCCTCCTAGAACGTTTTCAAATGACTTACCCTTCGACCGCGCTTGTCGCGGCGAAACTTTGAGTAAGTCTACTTGGGGGGCTTTGGATTGATGAAATTGCAGATTCAGGAACTAATACTAGTCCCACGAGCCTGTCGGTGCAGATGGCCGCCGGCCGGGCCGGAGCCGGCCATCTGCACCAGGTGAATTTCCGGAACCGGAAACGCACCCGAGTTTGTTGCTGCGAGAGCCGTGGAGACTACTCGCCGCGGTTCTTCTGGATGATCTCGTCGGCGTAAGCCTTCGGGACCTCGGCGTAGCTGTGGAACGTCATGGAGTACACAGCGCGGCCCTGGGTCTTCGAGCGCAGGTCACCGATGTAGCCGAACATGCCGGACAGCGGGACGTGCGCGCGGATGACCTTGACGCCCTGGGCATCTTCCATGGACTGCATCTGGCCACGGCGGGAGTTGAGGTCACCGATAACTTCACCCATGTATTCCTCAGGGGTGCGGACCTCGACATCCATCAGCGGTTCGAGCAGGACAGGGTTCGCCTTGCGTGCGGCTTCCTTGAAAGCCATACGGCCGGCGATCTTGAACGCCATTTCCGAGGAGTCAACATCGTGGTACGCGCCGTCAATCAGCGTGGCCTTGATGCCGACAACCGGGTAACCTGCCAGGACGCCGTCGTTCAGCGCATCCTGGATACCGGCGTCCACCGACGGGATGTATTCACGGGGAATACGGCCACCGGTGACCTTGTTCTCGAACTCGTACAGCTCGCCCTCGGACGTGTCCAACGGAGCGATCGCAATCTGGATCTTTGCGAACTGGCCCGAACCACCGGTCTGCTTCTTGTGTGTGTAGTCGTGACGCTCTACAGCACGCTTGATGGTTTCGCGGTAAGCAACCTGCGGCTTGCCAACGTTTGCCTCGACCTTGAATTCGCGGCGCATGCGGTCCACCAGGATGTCCAGGTGGAGCTCGCCCATGCCGGCGATGATGGTCTGACCGGTGTCCTCGTTGAGGGAGACCTGGAAGGTCGGGTCCTCAGCGGAGAGCTTCTGGATGGCCGTGGAGAGCTTCTCCTGGTCACCCTTGGTGTTCGGCTCGATCGCAACAGAGATCACGGGCTCCGGGAAGCTCATGGACTCCAGGACGATCTGGTTGGAGGAATCGCACAGGGTGTCGCCCGTGGTGGTGTCCTTCAGGCCGATCGCTGCGTAGATGTGGCCAGCGGTAGCGCCGTCAACCGGCATTTCCTTGTTGGCGTGCATCTGGAACAGCTTGCCGATGCGCTCCTTCTTGCCCTTGGTGGAGTTGACCACCTGGGAGCCTGCTTCCACATGACCGGAGTACACGCGGATGAAGGTGAGCTGACCGAAGAACGGGTGCGTGGCAATCTTGAACGCCAGAGCCGAGAACGGTTCCTCGGAAGACGGCTTGCGCGTCAGTTCCTTCTCTTCGTCGCGGGGATCGTGACCGATCATCGGCGGGACGTCGAGCGGGTTCGGCAGGTAGTCAACAACAGCATCAAGCATCGGCTGGACGCCGCGGTTCTTGAAGGCAGAGCCACAGAACACCGGGTACAGCTCGGAGTTGATCGTCATCTTGCGGATGCCGGCCTTGAGCTCGTCCTCGGAGATTTCTTCACCTTCGAGGTACTTCTCCATGAGCTCTTCGGAGGACTCTGCAACGGTCTCAACGAGCGCTGCGCGGTACTCTTCAGCCTTTTCCTTGAGGTCAGCCGGGATCTCCTGGATCTCGTACTTGGCACCCATGGTGACGTCACCCTTGGAGTCGCCGGGCCAGACCAGTGCGCGCATGTAGAGCAGGTCGACGACGCCGATGAAGTCGTTCTCGGCGCCGATCGGCAGCTGCATTACCAGCGGCTTGGCACCGAGGCGGCCGACGATGGTGTCTACGGTGAAGTAGAAGTCAGCACCGAGCTTGTCCATTTTGTTGACGAAGCAGATACGCGGAACGTTGTACTTGTCGGCCTGGCGCCAGACGGTCTCGGACTGCGGCTCAACGCCTTCCTTGCCATCGAAAACAGCGACAGCGCCGTCGAGGACGCGCAGGGAGCGCTCAACCTCAACGGTGAAGTCAACGTGGCCGGGGGTGTCGATGATGTTGATCTGGTTGTTTTCCCAGAAGCAGGTCACGGCGGCAGACGTGATGGTGATGCCGCGTTCCTTCTCCTGTTCCATCCAGTCAGTGGTCGAAGCGCCGTCGTGCGTTTCGCCGATCTTGTGGTTCACACCTGTGTAGAACAGAATGCGCTCGGTGGTGGTGGTCTTGCCGGCATCAATGTGGGCCATGATGCCGATATTGCGGACCTTACTAAGGTCGGTAAGCACGTCCTGTGCCACGGTGTCTCCCTTTCGGATGGACTGCACGTTCGCCGCCGGCTCTGTTGAGCCGGCGGCGTCCGGGAAGTATTACCAGCGGTAGTGTGCGAAGGCCTTGTTGGACTCGGCCATCTTGTGGGTGTCTTCGCGACGCTTCACAGCGGCACCGAGACCGTTTGAGGCATCCAGGATTTCGTTCTGGAGGCGCTCAGTCATGGTCTTTTCGCGGCGGGCCTTGGAGTAGCCAACCAGCCAACGCAGCGCGAGGGCGGTGGAGCGGCCCGGCTTGACCTCAACCGGAACCTGGTAGGTGGCGCCGCCAACGCGGCGTGAGCGGACCTCGAGGGAAGGCTTGACGTTCTCCATGGCCTTCTTGAGGGCTGCTACGGGGTCGCCGCCGGACTTGGCGCGGGCGCCTTCGAGGGCACCGTAAACGATGCGCTCTGCGGTGGACTTCTTGCCGTCAACGAGAACCTTGTTGATCAACTGAGTGACCAGCGGGGAGCCGTATACGGGATCTAGTACGAGCGGCCGCTTGGGGGCCGGACCCTTGCGAGGCATATTACTTCTTCTCCATCTTTGCGCCGTAGCGGCTGCGTGCCTGCTTACGGTTCTTCACACCCTGGGTATCGAGGGCGCCACGGACGATCTTGTAGCGGACACCCGGAAGGTCCTTAACGCGACCACCGCGAACGAGCACAATGGAGTGCTCCTGCAGGTTGTGGCCTACACCGGGGATGTAAGCGGTAACTTCAATGCCACCGTTGAGGCGCACACGTGCGACCTTACGCAGAGCCGAGTTCGGCTTCTTGGGGGTGGTGGTGTAAACGCGGGTGCAAACACCGCGGCGCATCGGGCTGCCGTTCAGGGCAGGAGCCTTGGTCTTTTTGACCTTAGGCGTGCGGCCCTTGCGGACCAGCTGGTTAATCGTAGGCACTCTCGTGTTCTCCGTTGGTTTGATCTCTACCGGCGCGTTCAGGCGTCAGCCTGAAGTGCATCGGTTTTGGCGTTGTCCCTGCAGCCGTGAGGTCTAGAATCTTGCTTAGGCGTGCAAAAGCGTGGCATTCGTTGCGCACCTAGCCCGCAACCCGGAAACAAGCTCCCACCCAAGCATCATGAGAACAAAACCAAAATGATGCTTGCGGCGGCCTTCATCCACTGCCACACAGAACAATTACACAAAGTTTAGCACGGCTGGCTCAGCACCCTTAACCGGGTGTAGGCGAAAAGCCAATGCCTCCCGCCGTCGTCGGCCGTTTCCGCTTTGAACAGCAACGCGGGTTAAACAGCAACGCGGGGTCACTCTGAGCCCAATCCGAGGTGAGGATTGGGCCTTAAGTGACCCCGCGTTGCTTTAGAAGGGCAGGGCGTCCGGGTCCCTACGTGGCGCGGAACGCGACACGTAGGGACCCGCCCTGCCCGCTAGCGGAAGTCGTTACCGAGATCGTAGTCATCCAGCGGGATGGCGTGGAACTCAGGAGCTCCGTCGCCGCCCAGGGAGTCGTACGAGAAGTCACTGAATGCGCTCGGGCCGGTGAACAGGTTGGCCTTTGCTTCCTCAGTGGGCTCCACGGTGACCTCGGTGTAGCGCGGGAGACCCGTGCCGGCCGGGATCAGCTTACCGATGATGACGTTCTCCTTGAGGCCGAGCAGCGGATCGCTCTTGCCTTCCATGGCCGCCTGCGTCAGGACGCGGGTGGTCTCCTGGAAGGAAGCTGCGGACAGCCAGGACTCGGTGGCCAGGGACGCCTTGGTGATGCCCATAAGCTCCGGACGTCCGGAAGCCGGAGTCTTGCCCTCGGACACAACGCGGCGGTTGGCCTCCTCGAAGCGGCTGCGCTCGGCGAGCTCGCCGGGCAGCAGATCCGATTCGCCGGACTCGATGACCGTGACGCGGCGCAGCATCTGGCGGACGATAACCTCGACGTGCTTGTCGTGGATACCGATGCCCTGGCTGCGGTACACGCCCTGGACCTCGTCCACCAGGAACTTCTGTGCAGCGCGGGGGCCCATGATGCGCAGAACCTGCTTGGGATCGACCGGTCCGTTGATCAGCTTCTGGCCGACGGTGACGTGATCGCCATCCTCGATCAGCAGGCGTGAACGGCGAAGGACCGGGTAAGCGATCTCTTCGGTTCCGTCGTCCGGCGTGATAACCAGGCGCATCTGGCGCTCGGACTCTTCGATGGTGATGCGGCCGGCTGCTTCAGCAATCGGTGCAACACCCTTGGGAGTACGGGCTTCGAAGAGCTCCTGGATACGGGGCAGACCCTGGGTGATGTCGTCGCCACCGCTGGAGGAAACAGCACCACCGGTGTGGAACGTACGCATGGTCAGCTGCGTGCCGGGCTCACCGATGGACTGTGCGGCGATGATGCCGACGGCCTCGCCGATGTCCACGGTCTTGCCGGTGGCCAGCGAACGGCCATAGCACAGTGCGCAGGTGCCGACGCTGGACTCACAGGTGAGTACGGAGCGGACCTTGACCTCGGTGATGCCGGCTGCGAACAGCTCAGCGATCACGACGTCGCCGCAGTCGGTGCCGCCGGCTGCAAGGACATTGCCCTTGGAGTCCACAACATCAACAGCGAGCGTACGGGCGTAGGCACTGTTCTCGACGTTCTCGTCCAGAACCAGCTCGCCGTTGGCGTCGGGGACAGCGATGGGCGTGACCAGGCCACGCTCAGTGCCGCAGTCCTCTTCGCGAACGATGACGTCCTGCGAGACGTCCACCAGGCGACGGGTCAGGTAACCCGAGTTGGCGGTACGCAGCGCGGTGTCAGCCAGACCCTTACGGGCACCGTGCGTGGCGATGAAGTATTCCAGCACCGACAGGCCCTCGCGGTAGGAGGACTTGATGGGACGCGGGATGATCTCACCCTTAGGGTTGGCCACCAGGCCACGGATACCCGCGATCTGACGGACCTGCATCCAGTTACCACGTGCACCGGAGGACACCATGCGGTTGATGGTGTTCATCGGGGACAGGCTGTCACGCATCGCCTGGGCGATCTCGTTCGTTGCCTTGTTCCAGATCTCGATCAGTTCCTGGCGACGCTCGTCGTCGTCGATCAGGCCCTTGTCGTACTGGCCCTGGATCTTGGCAGCCATGGTTTCGTAGCCGGCGAGGATCTTCGGCTTGTCCTTGGGTACCTCGATGTCCGAGATGGCAACGGTAACGCCCGAGCGGGTGGCCCAGTAGAAACCGGCATCCTTGAGGTTGTCCAGCGTTGCCGCCGTAATCACCTTCGGGTAGCGCTCTGCGAGGTCGTTGACGATCGTGGACAGTTCGCCCTTGTCTGCAACGTTCTCAACCCACGGGTAATCCGCCGGCAGGGTCTGGTTGAAGATGACCTGGCCCAGGGAGGTCTGGACGAGAACCGGCTGGCCGGCCTCCCAGCCTTCCGGAGCTTCCCAGCCCGCGTACGGGACGAAGCCTTCAAGGCGGATCTTGACCTGCGAGTTCAGGTGCAGCTCGCGGAGGTCGTAAGCCATGATGGCTTCCGAAACGGACGAGAAGACGCGGCCTTCGCCAGCTGAACCGACACGCTTGGTGGTCAGGTGGTAGAGGCCGATGATCATATCCTGCGAAGGCAGGGTGACCGGGCGGCCGTCGGACGGCTTCAGGATGTTGTTCGAGGACAGCATCAGGATGCGTGCCTCAGCCTGGGCTTCGGGGCTCAGCGGCAGGTGGACTGCCATCTGGTCGCCGTCGAAGTCGGCGTTAAAGGCGCCACAAACCAGCGGGTGAAGCTGGATTGCCTTACCTTCAACAAGCTGCGGTTCGAACGCCTGGATGCCGAGGCGGTGCAGGGTAGGTGCACGGTTGAGCAGCACCGGGTGTTCGGTGATGATCTCTTCGAGCACGTCCCAGACCTGCGGACGGTAACGCTCGACCATACGCTTGGCCGACTTGATGTTCTGGGCGTGGTTGAGGTCAACCAGGCGCTTCATCACGAACGGCTTGAAGAGCTCCAGCGCCATCTGCTTGGGCAGGCCACACTGGTGCAGCTTCAGCTGAGGACCGACGACGATGACCGAACGGCCGGAGTAGTCGACGCGCTTGCCGAGGAGGTTCTGGCGGAAACGGCCCTGCTTGCCCTTGAGCATGTCGCTCAGGGACTTCAGCGGACGGTTGCCCGGTCCGGTGACCGGACGGCCGCGGCGGCCGTTGTCGAAGAGGCTGTCAACGGCTTCCTGAAGCATGCGCTTCTCGTTGTTGACGATGATCTCCGGAGCACCCAGGTCAAGCAGTCGCTTGAGCCGGTTGTTGCGGTTGATCACACGGCGGTAGAGGTCGTTGAGGTCAGAGGTCGCGAAGCGGCCACCGTCCAGCTGGACCATCGGGCGCAGTTCCGGCGGGATCACCGGGACGGCGTCCAGAACCATGCCAAGCGGGCTGTTGCTGGTGGTCAGGAACGCGTTGACCACCTTCAGGCGCTTCAGGGCGCGGGTCTTGCGCTGGCCCTTGCCGTTGGCGATGATGTCGCGCAGCAGGTCCGACTCGGCCTGCATGTCGAAGTTCTCAAGACGCTTCTTGATCGCTTCGGCACCCATGGAGCCTTCGAAGTACATGCCGTAGCGGTCGCGAAGCTCGCGGTAGAGGCCTTCGTCGCCTTCGAGGTCAGCGACCTTGAGGTTCTTGAAGCGGTCCCAGACCTGCTCGAGGCGCTCGATCTCAGCGTCAGCGCGCTTACGCACGTTGGCCATCTGGCGGTCAGCGGAGTCGCGGGCCTTCTTCTTGTCGGCAGCCTTGGCACCTTCACCTTCGAGGCGCGCGATCTCGTTTTCGAGGTCACGGGCGATCGTGGCGATGTCGGAGTCGCGGTTGTCGATCAGCTGCTTCTTCTCGATGTCGTGCTCAACCTGAAGGTTGGGCAGTTCCTCGTGGCGTGCATCAGCGTCGACGCTGGTGATCATGTAGGCAGCGAAGTAGATGACCTTTTCGAGGTCCTTCGGCGCCAGGTCAAGGAGGTAGCCCAGGCGGGACGGAACACCCTTGAAGTACCAGATGTGCGTGACCGGGGCGGCCAGCTCGATGTGGCCCATGCGCTCACGGCGGACCTTTGCGCGGGTGACTTCAACGCCACACCGCTCGCAGATGATGCCCTTGAAGCGCACGCGCTTGTACTTACCGCAGTAGCATTCCCAGTCGCGGGAAGGGCCGAAGATCTTCTCGCAGAAGAGGCCGTCCTTCTCGGGCTTGAGCGTGCGGTAGTTGATGGTTTCCGGCTTCTTAACCTCGCCGTAAGACCAGCCACGGATGTCATCCGCGGTGGCGAGGCCGATCTGCATGAGGCCGAAGGAGGATTCGCTGGACATATGGTCCCTGTTCTCTCTTGTTCTCTAAATTCTGAAGTCTTGGGTTACGGGAAGAGGGAGGTGGCGTACGACGGCGGGTGGTCACCCGCCGTCGTACACCCCCTGACTAGACCTCTTCTACGGAACTGGGCTCTGCACGAGACAGATCGATGCCCAGTTCTTCCGCAGCCGTGAAGACTGCGTCATCAGAGTCACGCATTTCAATTGTGGTTCCGTCCGTGGAAAGTACTTCCACGTTCAGGCACAGCGACTGCATTTCCTTGATCAAGACCTTGAAGGACTCAGGAACGCCCGGCTCAGGGATGTTCTCGCCCTTGACGATTGCTTCGTAGACCTTCACACGACCATGGATGTCATCGGACTTGATCGTGAGCAGTTCCTGGAGCGTGTAGGCGGCGCCGTAAGCTTCGAGCGCCCACACTTCCATTTCACCGAAGCGCTGGCCACCGAACTGTGCCTTACCACCCAGCGGCTGCTGCGTGATCATGGAGTACGGGCCGGTGGAGCGGGCGTGGATCTTGTCGTCCACCAGGTGGTGGAGCTTCAGGATGTACATGTAGCCGACCGAGATCGGATCCGGGAACGGCTCGCCGGAGCGGCCGTCGAACAAGCGGGTCTTGCCTGAGGAGTTGATCAGGCGGTCGCCGTCGCGGGTCACGTTGGTGGAGTCCAGCAGGCCGGTGATTTCTTCTTCACGGGCGCCGTCGAACACCGGCGTTGCAACAGTGGTCTGGCCACTCTCGCGCGGCAGGTTCGGCAGCTGCTTGATCCACTCCGGCTCGCCTTCGATCTTCCAACCGGTCTTGGCAACCCAGCCGAGGTGCGTTTCGAGCACCTGGCCGACGTTCATACGGCCCGGAACACCCAGCGGGTTCAGGACGATATCAACGGGGGTACCGTCGGCAAGGAAGGGCATGTCCTCGATCGGGAGGATCTTGGAGATAACACCCTTGTTGCCGTGACGGCCGGCGAGCTTGTCGCCGTCGGTGATCTTGCGCTTGGCAGCCACGTAGACGCGGACCAGCTGGTTCACGCCGGGGGGCAGTTCGTCGTCCTGGTCGCGGTCGAAGACGCGGACACCGATAACGGTGCCGGACTCGCCGTGGGGCACCTTCAGGGAGGTGTCGCGCACTTCGCGGGACTTCTCACCGAAGATGGCGCGCAGCAGGCGCTCTTCCGGGGTCAGTTCGGTTTCACCCTTCGGGGTGACCTTTCCGACCAGGATGTCGCCGGCTTCGACCTCGGCACCGATGTGGATGATGCCGCGCTCGTCCAGGCCTGCCAGGACTTCCTCGGACACGTTGGGGATGTCACGGGTGATTTCCTCGGCACCAAGCTTGGTGTCGCGGGCATCGATCTCGTGCTCCTCGATGTGGATGGAGGAAAGAACGTCCTCGGCAACGATGCGCTGCGAGAGGATGATGGCGTCCTCGAAGTTGTGGCCTTCCCATGACATGAATGCCACGAGCAGGTTCTTACCGAGGGCGAGCTCGCCCTGGTCCGTTGCCGGGCCGTCGGCGATGATGCCGCCGACTTCGAGGCGCTGGCCTTCGTTGACCAGGACGCGGTTGTTGTAGCAGTTGCCCTGGTTGGAGCGTGCGAACTTGTTGATGCGGTAGTTGGTTTCCGTGCCGTCGTCGTTAAGCACGATGACCAGCTCAGCGGAGACCTCGGTGACCACACCGGCCTTCTTGGCGATGGTGACATCACCGGCGTCGACGGCGGCGGCGCGCTCCATGCCGGTGCCCACGAAGGGAGCCTCGGAACGGACCAGCGGCACAGCCTGGCGCTGCATGTTGGCACCCATGAGCGCGCGGTTTGCATCGTCATGCTCCAGGAACGGGATCAGGGCCGTAGCCACAGACACCATCTGGCGCGGGGAAACGTCCATGAACTCGACCTCGCCGGCGGGAACGAGCACAGGCTCGCCTCCACCACCACGGGCGCGGACCAGGACGGTCTCTTCGGCGAACTTCTTGTTCTCATCCAGCGGAGCGTTGGCCTGTGCGATCAGGACCTCTGCTTCGTCGTCGGCGGTGAGGTACTGGACCTCATCGGAGACAACGCCTTCGGAGACGAGACGGTAAGGAGTCTCGATGAAGCCGAACGGGTTGATGCGGCCGTAGGAAGCCAGCGAACCGATCAGGCCAATGTTCGGGCCTTCAGGAGTTTCGATGGGGCACATACGTCCGTAGTGGGACGGGTGAACGTCGCGGACTTCCATGCCTGCGCGGTCACGGGACAGACCACCCGGGCCAAGCGCGGACAGACGGCGCTTGTGGGTCAGACCCGAAAGCGGGTTGTTCTGGTCCATGAACTGGGACAGCTGGGACGTTCCGAAGAACTCCTTGATGGCTGCAACAACCGGGCGGATGTTGATCAGGGTCTGCGGCGTGATGGCCTCGACGTCCTGCGTGGTCATACGCTCGCGGACAACGCGCTCCATACGGGACAGGCCGGTGCGGACCTGGTTCTCGATGAGCTCGCCGACGGCGCGGATGCGGCGGTTGCCGAAGTGGTCGATGTCATCGATCTCGACGCGCAGCTCGTGGTCCTGGCCGTCGCGCTTGCCCGTGAGGGTCTTTTCGCCGGCGTGCAGGGCAACGAGGAACTTGATCATCGCAACGATGTCTTCAACGTGCAGGACCGAAGCTTCCTTGTCGCCAAGGGACCGGTCGATGCCAAGCTTGCGGTTGATCTTGTAACGGCCAACCTTGGCCAGATCGTAGCGCTTGGAGTTGAAGTACAGGTTGTCCAGCAGGGACTGGGCAGCCTCGACTGTGGGCGGCTCGCCTGGTCGCAGCTTCCGGTAGATGTCCAGCAACGCGTCTTCGCGGGTTTCGGTGGCGTCCTTCTCCAGCGTTGCGCGCATGGAGTCGTACTGGCCGAATTCTTCGAGGATCTGGCCTTCGGTCCAGCCAAGGGCCTTCAGCAGAACCGTGACGGACTGCTTGCGCTTGCGGTCGAGGCGGACCCCGACCTGATCGCGCTTGTCGATCTCGAGTTCAAACCATGCACCGCGGGACGGGATGATCTTTGCAGTGAAGATGTCCTTGTCACTGGTCTTGTCAGCGGTGCGCTCAAAATAGGCGCCCGGTGAACGGACCAGCTGGGAGACGACGACACGCTCGGTGCCGTTGACGACGAAGGTGCCCTTCTCGGTCATCAGCGGGAAGTCACCCATGAACACGGTCTGCTGCTTGATTTCGCCCGTGTTGTTGTTCATGAACTCGGCCTTGACGTACAGCGGAGCCGAGTAAGTTGCGTCCCGGTCCTTGCACTCAGCCATGGTGTATTTGGGATCAGCGAACTCCGGATCGGAGAAGCTCAGGGACATGGTGCCCTGGAAATCCTCGATTGGGGAGATCTCTTCAAAGATGTCCGAGAGTCCGGACGAAGTGGCTACGCTGAGATCGTTTTCTTCAACAGCTTTCGCAACGCGTGCCTGCCAGCGTTCATTGCCGACCAGCCAGTCAAAGCTGTCTGTCTGCAGGGCAAGCAGATTCGGAACGTCAAGAGGTTCGTGAATCTTTGCGAATGAGAGCCGGCGAGTGGCACCATCAGTGGTGTTCGATGCGATAGCGGTGGCAGTGTTATTTACATTAGAGGTGCTCGAGGCGACCAAGAGGGATCCTTCCACAGACCTTCAGGCGTTTTCAGATCTCCCCCGCTGTGCACCCTGCAGAGTGTCTCTGCAGTGCTACCATCCGGTTCCGCTATATGACCCGGGGCCCGGTCTGACCATTGTGTGACGTTGTTGACGGCACGTTAATAGTCAGCTGCCAGGCAAAGCCCACCGCTATATGAAGGCTGAAGGTAAACAGGGAAGACGCAAATATCTACGATACGGCAAAACCCTTAACGTGTCTACCCCACTTCAGCACCTTTTGCAAGCACTGGTTTTTTTGTCTGCCTGGTTCCCTCAAACAGGCCGCAACCGGAAGCGTCAGAGCGTCAGCGTGACGCCCTCAGCGGTGCAGGCGCCGGCGTTCGCAAAGACGGCGTCGCGGACGGCGTCCTTGGATGCCTGGGCCGGCTGGCCGCCGGTATCGGCAACGGACGAATGGTCGATGGCGAGGGCGCCAAGGGTGGTAAACAGTGCCTTCAGGTTCCCGGAGTAGTCATCCTTGACATCGCGTGCCGCCCGGTACACGTCCTCATGGGCTTCGGGATCGCTCCCGGCAGCGCGGTACTGGACGTACAAGGAATTGAACAGCTCGCATGCCTCCTTGGCCCCGCCGGCCTGGGGCGCAGCCGACGCTGTGGAATACCGCGACGGCGATGCCTGGGTGCTTGCGGGGGCGGAAACAGCAGGGGCCGGGGACGCCGTGGTGCTGTCCGGGGCGGGAGTGGAAACGCTGCACCCGGTCAGTCCGGCGAGGCAAGCGACGGCCGCCGCGGCGAGGATTTTCTTCAAGATGCTGCTCCCTGTTGTTCCATAGCTGTTGCGCGCTGTCTATTGTGCGCTGTCTGTTCTGCGTTGTCGTCGCCGTCCACCCTACGCACGCAAGCCACGTCCTGCACATTCTGTGCATGGGTACTTCTCCCCCGAGGCCCTCTCCCGAGCGGGGTCGGAATGCACTGCACGGCCCCGGCGTTTGAGTCATTAGGTGACGGTGATCACGATAGCCTTGGGCTACAGAGGATCAGATCGAACAACACAACGAGGGTTGGAAGATAACAATGGGCAATTCCACAGACGACACTGACGTTGTCATCCTGGCCGGGGTACGCACACCGCAGGGCCGGCTCAACGGGCAACTGGCGGGCTTCACCGCCGTCGAACTCGGTGCACATGCGATCAAAGCCGCGGTTGCCGCGAGCGGCGTCGACGCCGGCCAGGTGGACGCCGTGATCATGGGCCAGGTGCTGCAGGCCGGCGCCGGCCAGAACCCGGCGCGCCAGAGCGCCATCGCCGCCGGCATCGGCTGGAACGTTCCCACCGTCACCATCAACAAGGTGTGCCTGTCCGGGCTGACCGCCGTTATTGACGCCGCCCGGCTGATCCGCAGCGGCGATGCCACGGTGGTGGTGGCCGGCGGCCAGGAATCCATGACCCGAGCCCCGCACCTGCTCCCGGGCTCACGGCAGGGCTGGACCTACGGCGCCATCCAGGCCCTGGACGTGGCTGCCCATGACGGCCTCACCGACGCTTTCGATGGCCAGTCCATGGGCCTGTCCACCGAAACCAGGAACCTCGCGCTGGGGATCGACCGCGCCTCGCAGGACAACGTGGCAGCCCAGTCGCACCAGCGCGCCGCGCTTGCGGCAAAGAACGGAATCTTCGACGACGAGATCGCACCGATCAGCGTCAAGCAGCGCAAGGGCGATCCCATCGTCGTCTCCGCAGACGAAGGTGTACGGCCCAACACGTCCATCGAATCCCTCGCCGGGCTGCGCGCCGCGTTCGTCACGGACGGCACCATCACGGCCGGCAACTCCTCTCCCCTGTCCGACGGCGCCTCCGCACTGGTTCTGGCATCGCGCCGGTTTGCCGAAGAGAACGGACTGGAATACCTGGCCGTCCTCGGAAAGCCCGGGCAGGTGGCAGGGCCGGACAATTCACTCCACTCCCAGCCGTCAAACGCGATCAAGGATGCCCTGGCGCGAGCCGGCTGGAGCACCGCTGACCTGGACTTCATCGAAATCAACGAAGCCTTCGGGTCCGTGGCCGTCCAGTCGCTCAAGGATCTGGACTACCCGCTGGAGCAGTGCAACATCCACGGCGGTGCCATTGCGCTGGGCCACCCGATCGGCGCATCCGGCGCCAGGCTGGCCCTGCACGCCGCCCACGAGCTCAAACGGCGCGGCACCGGCAAAGCCGCGGTCTCCCTGTGCGGAGGCGGCGGGCAGGGCGAAGCCCTCCTGCTGTACCGGGACTGATGGTGGGGCAGGCCGGTAACGGGAGCACCGCCGTCGGACGTCAGCGTTTCCTGGCGGACGCCGCAGCGCGCGGCCTGGAGGTCCAGATCGTTGAGCGGCTGGCCGCCAGGAGCCTGGCGGAAGCAGCTGCCATCCTGGGCATAACACCCGCGGAGATCGTGAAGTCCCTGGTGGTCAAGCACAAGGACGGGACGTTCCTGTTCGCGCTGATCCCGGGAGACCGGCAGATCTCGTGGCCGAAGCTCCGGAACCTGGTGGGAGTTAGCAAGCTGTCGCTGCCACCGGCTGACGTGGCGTTTGCCGCAACCGGTTACGAGCGCGGCACCATCACCCCGCTCGGCAGCACCACCGCCTGGCCCGTGTACGCGGACGCCACCGTGGCCGGCCGCCGTATCTCCATGGGCGCCGGGGAGCACGGCTACAGCGCATTTGTTCAGGCGGACGCCCTCACCGCGGCCCTGGGTGCCGTGGTCGCGGATATCAGCGACCCGGCCTAGCAACGCGGGGTCACTTTCGGCCCGATAACCGGCATTTTTCGGGCATTAAGTGACCCCGCGTTGGGTTGAAGGACTGGGTTAAGACAGGAAAACCCCGTCCACCGAAGTGGACGGGGTTTTCCGTGAAGCGGCGTGAGTTACTTGATGGTAACGCGGGCGCCGGCAGCTTCGAGCTGATCCTTAGCCTTCTCGGCAGCTTCCTTGGTGACACCTTCGAGGACAGCCTTCGGAGCGCTGTCAACAACGTCCTTAGCTTCCTTCAGGCCCAGGGAAGTGATAGCGCGAACTTCCTTGATCACTGCGATCTTCTTGTCGCCGGCAGCTTCGAGAACGACGTCGAATTCGGTCTTCTCTTCAGCTTCTTCTGCAGCGCCGCCACCGGCGGGGCCTGCAACAGCAACAGCAGCAGCAGTAACTTCGAAGGTCTCTTCGAAGAGCTTGACGAACTCGGAGAGCTCGATGATGGTCAGTTCCTTGAAAGCTTCAATGAGCTCTTCGTTGGTGAGCTTCGCCATGGTTGGCGTCCTTCCTATAGGTGGTGTTCAGCGGCCTAGGCCGCTTTAACACCGGAGTCTGGTGGGTAAAGAGAAGTTACTTCTCTTCGGCAGCGGGAGCTTCGGCCGGGGCCTCAGCTTCTGCGGCGGGAGCCTCTTCGGCGGGAGCTTCTTCAGCGGCAGGAGCCTCGGCAGCTGCCGGTGCACCGTTCTCTTCTTCAAGCTTGAGGCGCAGAGCGTCAATGATGCGTGCAGCCGCGGCAGCAGGTGCCTTGAGGATGCCTGCAACCTTGGCGAGCTGCAGCTCGCGGGACTCGAGCGCTGCCAGTGCGACAACTTCGCTGGCGTTCAATGCCTTGCCCTCGAAGTAACCGGTCTTGATGACCAGCTGCTTGTTGGCCTTGGCAAAATCCGTCAGGCTCTTGGCAGCGGCAACTGCGTCACCCTTGATGAACGCGATTGCAGTGGGGCCGGAGAGCTGGTCGTTGAATGCTTCAACACCGGCTTCCTTGGCTGCAATGGCGGTCAGGGTGTTCTTGACGACCGAGAACTTGGTGTCCTGGCCGAGAGAAACACGCAGCTGCTTGAGCTGTGCAACGGTGAGCCCGCGGTATTCGGTCAGGACAGCGGCGTTCGATTCCTTGAAATCGTTAGTGATCTCAGCTACTGCTGAAACCTTTGTAGGCGTTGCCATAACCCTCCTTCCGGGGATAGTGCCGGTATTCGACGGTCCCCGCTCAAGTGAGCTAAAACTAAAAACGCCCCGCGCAGATGCACGGGGCTTGGCTCAACATGGCTGATGCCATGGAGCGTTTGCTTCGTTCACCTGCGCCGGCCGCCCTATGTTCAGGGTCCTTCGTCCAGAAATACATTTGGCCTCCAGCGCACAACTGCAGAGTTGAGCTGTGTTCAGGAGAATGGATTTCCAACAACCGACGGTCTTTGGTAGTTCAAGCTTACGGGACGTGCCGCCGTCCCGCCAAATCGGCCTCAGCTGACGCTTGACTTCAAGGACGGGAGTTCTTTCTGCCAGATCCCCGTCACCCCGGCTGTGGTGAAGCCGAGCTGCTGGTTGACCGTCAGCAGGTACCTGTTCTCCGGGGCGTTCCAGGTGTAGATGACGCGGGCGTCCGGGAACTGCTCGGTGAGCCGCTCCATGTTGGCCAGCTTGATCAGCAGGCCCAGTTTGTTGCCGCGGTGGGCCTGCAGGACCAGGGTGTCATCCTGGAAGACCACGTCGGGGCGGTGGGCCAGGACGCTGATGGTGGTCAGGCCCACCAGTGCCCCGCTGGCGAGATGTTCGACGGCGGTGACCACCGTCCGCCGTCCCTGCGCGATGGTGACCTCTTCCGCCTCACGGAGGATGGCGCCGTCGAACACCATGTCCTGTTCAACAGGAGTCTTCAGGGAAGGATCGACGTCGGCGCCCGCCTGGTTCTCGAGAACGGCGACGGCTTCGAGCCACTCATCGGGGCAGCGGTCGGTCCAGTGGTGGAGCCGGTAGCGGCCGTTGTTGGCATCATCAGCTTCCGCCTGGAGATCGGCCACCAGCTTGGTGTCCAGGGGCAGGGTGCAGGAGCTGAACTGCTCGATGTGCTGCAGGGTATAGCCGGTCCGCTGCGCAAATTCGACCTCACGGCTTTCCAGGGGCACAAACCCCTGGCCCGAGCCCGGCACCAGCTGGGCCCTCTCGAACTCGTGCAAGGACGCGCCGGGATGGTTGGTGTCCACCAGGATCGAGGTGCGGCCCTCGCTCCTGGCCAGGTGTTCGGCCTCGTGCAGCAGCTTCCGGCCCACTCCCTGCCGCTGGAATTCCGGCAGGATGTCCAACGTAAACTCCGCCATGTCCAGGTTCTCTGTCAGCGGGAGGGCGATGTCCACGGTCCCGACGATCTGGCCGTCCACTTTGGCCACCAGAATGATCTGGCGCTCGTACGGATCCGCCAGTTCCAGGAGCTTTTCCAGCGGCGTGTAGGCCAGGTCATCGCTCCCCCACGTCTGCATCCGGACCTTGCGGCCCACCTCGACGGCGGCCAGGAAATCCGCCGCCTCGGGCGCGTCCAGTGAGTCCGGGATCCACAGCTGTTCGATCCGTACGTCTTTTGCCATATGGGGCCTCATCCCAGCCGTTTCTGCCATTCGCCCTCATAACCAGCAGGTTGGAAGCCAAGCAAAGTATTGATCGCCAGCATATGCCGGTTTTCCACCGCATTCCATGTCAGCACCGAGCGCGCCGCGGGCCAACGCTGGTGGGCCGCCCGCAGATTCGCGGCTTTGATGAGCAGCCCCAGCCTCTTTCCACGGTGCTCGGAGGTCACCAGGGTGTCCTGCTGGGCGATGGACCCGGGGACCCCCGGCCGCCAGTTCAGCACCGTATAGGCGACAAGTTCGCCGCTGGTCGTGTGCAGCGCCGCCGCGACCTGGGTCTGCACCCCGCCGCGGATGTTCGCCTGCTCCTCATGGCGTAGCCTGGCCGCATCCCAGACCTCCGCCTCCCAGCCCAACCCGGCAATCGGAACGTCCGAACTCATGCGGGCCTTGAGGGCCGCGTACGCATCCACCAGATCTTCAGGGCAGGTGTCCCCCCAGCCCACCATGACGTAACCGCCTGCCCGGATGGATGCCTCCGCCTCCAGTGACTCGAGGTGGCCCTGTCGAAGCGGAAGGGCCAGGCGGCTGGCCCGCTCCACCTGCTCGAGCTCGTAGCCTGCACTGGCCGCAAAGGCGACCGCGGGGACATCGGCGGGTAACCCACCGGCCCCCGATTTGGCAGGCAGCAGCCGGGCCGCCTGATCCACCGCCGCCGCGGGGAGCTCACAGTAGGCATCAAGGGACGTTCGGCCGTGTTCTATCGCCACAGCCTCCGCGTGGGCCAGCAGCCGGCTGCCCCAGCCCTGGCGCCGGTAAGCAGCCGTCACGTCCACCGAAATGCCGGCTGTGTAGGTGTTCTCGCGCAGCGGCAGCGTGACTGAGCAGGCGCCGATTGTTTCCTGGCCCAGCTGTGCTATAAAAAGCTGCCTCTCCTCGTACTCGCTCCCCCGCCAGTACTCAAGGCTCTCGCTGAAGGTAGGGCAACGGTCCAGGTCGCCCCACTTGTCCAGTTCGTCCGCTTCGCGGATCGCCTGGTAGGCGTGGAGGTGGCTTCGGCCGTCTCCGTTGGCGACGCCACCGGAAACTCCGGAGACCCGGGCACCAGGGTGCGTCCCGGCGTCGGGCGTTGCAGGAATTGCGACGGCGGTGATCACCAGGTGCTGACCGGTCATGACCCCAGCCTAGTGAGTGCGTCCGCTTAAACCGAAGGACCGTCCGGCTTAAACCCAAGGACCGCCCGGCGCAATGCCGGGCGGTCCTTGGTTGTGCCGGACGGATCCGGCAGCGGGAACTGGTGGAGGATTAGACCTCGGTCAGGACCTTGGTGACGTTGGGATCCACGGAGATGCCGGGGCCGAACGTGGTGGCAACGGTAGCCTTCTGGATGTAGCGGCCCTTGGAAGCGGACGGCTTCAGGCGAAGGACCTCTTCCAGTGCTGCTGCGTAGTTCTCGGCCAGCTTCAGGGCATCGAAGGAAACCTTGCCGATGATGAAGTGCAGGTTCGAGTGCTTGTCGACGCGGAAGTCGATCTTGCCACCCTTGATGTCGTTGACAGCCTTGGCGACGTCGGCGGTCACCGTGCCGGTCTTCGGGTTCGGCATCAGGTTACGCGGACCCAGGACCTTACCGAGGCGGCCAACCTTGCCCATGAGGTCAGGGGTGGCGACGGCGGCGTCGAAGTCGGTCCAGCCGGCTGCGATCTTTTCGATCAGGTCATCGGAACCAACGAAGTCGGCGCCGGCAGCGATTGCTGCCTCAGCCTTGTCGCCTGTTGCGAAGACGAGAACGCGGGAGACCTTACCGGTGCCGTGGGGCAGGTTGACGGTGCCGCGGACCATCTGGTCAGCCTTACGCGGGTCAACGCCCAGACGGAAAGCGACCTCAACGGTGGCGTCGAACTTGGACGGGTTGGTGTCCTTGGCGAGGGTTACTGCCTCGAACGGCGCGTAGAACTTCTCCGCGTCGATCTTGGCGGCTGCTGCCTCATATGCTTTGCTGCGCTTTGCCATGCTGCTGTTTCTCCTTGTGCAGTTGTGGTCTGCGGACCGCGCTGGGCCCTGCCACAAGTTGGTCATCCGACTGATATATCCGGATTCCAACATTTCAATGTTTCAGTGGTGCCGGTTTCCCGGCGGTGGAAGGCTGTTTAGCCTTCGACGGTGATACCCATGGAGCGGGCGGTACCGGCGATGATCTTCGCTGCGCCTTCGAGGCTGGTGGCGTTGAGGTCTTCCATCTTGGTGGTGGCGATCTCGTTGACCTGGGCCTGGGTCAGCTTGGCAACCTTGACGGTGTGCGGGGTGGGTGAACCCTTGGCAACGCCGGCAGCCTTCTTGATGAGCTCCGCGGCCGGCGGAGTCTTGGTGATGAACGTGAATGAACGGTCTTCGTAAACCGTGATTTCCACGGGGATGACGTTTCCGCGCTGGGCTTCTGTGGCAGCGTTGTACGCCTTGCAGAATTCCATGATGTTGACACCGTGCTGGCCAAGCGCAGGACCGATCGGCGGGGCCGGGTTAGCGGCGCCTGCCTGGATCTGCAGCTTGATGAGGCCGGTGACCTTCTTCTTGGGAGCCAATGTAAGGTCCTTCTCTCAATATCTTCCTGGGACACAGGAGCGTGCCTCAGGTTGTTGGCCGCCATGGCGAGGCGGCCGGCCGTTCCGGGGCTGCTAAGCGGGCAGTCCGGAACGAATTCTGTGCTGGTTACTAGATCTTGCTGACCTGGTTGAACGCCAGGGTAACCGGGGTTTCGCGCTCGAAGATGGACACCAGGACCACGAGGGTCTGGGATTCCACCTTGATCTCGGAGATCGTGGCCGGAAGGGTCTCGAACGGACCTTCCTTGACGATGACCGACTCGCCGACCTCGAAGTCGACATCAATCGGGGCGGCAGCGTGCTTGACCGGTTTGCCCTTTTCGGCCTGCTCTTCTTCGAAGACCGGGGCCAGCATGGAGAAGACTTCGTCAAGGCGCAGCGGCACGGGGTTGTGGGCGTTGCCCACGAAGCCGGTGACACCGGGGGTGTGGCGGACGGCGCCCCAGGAGGCATCCGTCAGGTCCATGCGGACCAGTACGTAGCCGGGGATGCGGACGCGGTTGATGACCTTGCGCTGAGCGTTCTTGATCTCAACGACCTCTTCCATGGGCACCTGGATCTCGAAGATGTAATCTTCCATGTCCAGGGTCTGGATGCGGGTCTCAAGGTTGGCCTTGACGCGGTTTTCGTAACCGGCGTAGGAGTGGATGACGTACCAGTCACCCTCCTGGCGGCGCAGTTTGGCCTTGAATTCGTCGGCGGGGTCTACCTCAGCCTTTGCGGCCGCGGCGGCGAGAGCGTCAGCATCCTCGTCGTCGGCTTCTGCATCGTCCTCGGAAAGTTCGCCGTCAACGGCGTCGCTCTCTGAGTCGTCATCCTCTGCAGCGGCATCCGCGGCAGCGTCAGAATCGTCGTCGGAATCGGCGTCGGCGGATTCGGGCGCAGCGGACTCAACCTCGGACTCTTCACTGGCTTCAGCCGTGTTGTCCGTGGACTCTTCCAGCTCAGTCTCGGTTTCCTCGAGCTCCTGCTCAGACACTTGGTCTCCTGCTTCCTTCATTGCCTAACATGCCTATTTAAATGGCTCAATTCCGCACACCAAGCGGCTTCCCTTTCCGGTTACCCGGATCGGGGCCACACGGCCTACGGACAATTCGCCCTTAGCGGTCCCAGGGAGCAATCCCGCCGAAGACCCAGCCGACAACGGATCCAAAACCGATGTCCAGCAGGCTGACGATGACCATCATGATGGCCACGAACACCAGCACCACGAGCGTGTAATTGATCAGTTCCTTGCGGGTTGGTGCGACAACCTTCTTCAGTTCGCCGATGACCTGGCGGACGAAGAGTGCAATGCGAGCGAAGAAGTTTGCCTTGGCGGCCTTCTTAGCTGGGCGGCCCTTGGAGCTGCTGGCAGCTGTTTCGGTCACCTGGTCCTCACTCATCTTTGCAATGTTGGATTACCCGGTCCTGATCAGAACCATGGTTGCTGCGCGTGCCCCGGCTTCACGCCGGGGCAGCTTGCGCAGGGCAGACAGGACTCGAACCTGCAACCTGCGGTTTTGGAGACCGCTGCGCTACCAATTGCGCCACTACCCTATGGATCAAAAACCGGAATCATGCGTTATCCGTCAGCTTTCACTGGGGCGCACGCCATCATCCGTGTTTTCAACACCGGAGAACCAGTCTACGCAACAACTACGTGTACGTCGAACCAGCCTCGTTCCGGGCCCTTCGTGTTGCACTTTATGGCTGTCCTGACCTGCAGTCACATCCACGCCGGCAATCCGAACGATCCGCTGAACAGCATAGAGTAGATCACGTCGAATTCCACCATTCAGCCTTCGGGCTGCAAGCGAAGAACGGACCTGCCATGTCTGCCGCCCGCGTTTCCCAGCGCATATCCGCCATTGCCGAATCCGCAACCCTGGCAGTTGACGCCAAGGCCAAGGCGCTGAAGGCAGCCGGGCGTCCGGTCATTGGATTCGGCGCCGGCGAGCCGGATTTCCCCACCCCCGAGTACATCGTCAAAGCCGCCATCGAGGCCGCGGGCCAGCCCAAGTACCACCGTTACTCCCCCGCCGGTGGCCTGCCCGAGCTCAAGAAAGCCATCGCCGAGAAGACCCTGCGCGATTCCGGTTACGCTGCGGAGGCGTCCCAGGTGCTGGTGACCAACGGCGGCAAACAGGCCGTCTACAACACGTTCGCCACCCTGCTTGATCCGGGCGACGAGGTCATCATGCCCACGCCGTTCTGGACCACCTACCCGGAGGCCATCCGGCTCGCCGGCGGTGTTCCCGTTGAGGTCTTCGCCGGCCCGGAGCAGGAGTACCTGGTTACGGTGGACCAGTTGGAAGCCGCTGTCACCGATCGGACCAAGGTCCTGCTGTTCGTGTCGCCGTCCAATCCCACAGGCGCAGTGTATTCGCCTGAGCAGGTGGCTGAGATCGGTAAATGGGCCGCCGCTAAGGGCCTCTGGGTGGTCACCGACGAGATCTACGAGCACCTGACCTACGACGGCGTGCCCTTCACGTCCATCGCCACGGCGGCCCCGGAACTGGGTGACAAAGTGGTAATCCTCAACGGCGTTGCCAAGACCTACGCCATGACCGGTTGGCGCGTGGGCTGGATGATCGGCCCGGCGGACGTCATCAAGGCCGCCACCAACCTGCAGTCGCACGCCACCTCGAACGTCTCCAACATCATGCAGATCGCCGCCCTCGCTGCGGTGTCCGGCCCGCTGACCGCCGTCGACGAAATGAAGGTCGCCTTCGACCGCCGCCGCAAGGCGATCGTCGCAGGACTCAACGCCATTGACGGCGTGGAGTGCCCGACGCCGAAGGGTGCCTTCTACGTCTACGCGGACGTCCGCGGGCTGCTGGGGAAGGAATTCCCGACGGCGGCAGGCACCGCCACGCCGTCGACCTCCGCTGAGCTGGCGGCCCTGATCCTCGACGAGGTGGAAGTGGCGGTTGTGCCCGGCGAGGCCTTCGGCCCCTCCGGCTACCTGAGGCTCTCCTACGCCCTGGGCGACGACGACCTCGCCACCGGGGTGTCCCGGCTCCAGGAGTTCCTCGGCAAGGCCCGGTAGGCACGCTCTCTCACTGAATGCAGGAAATGCACGGACGCTCTCTCACTTTCTTGAGGAAAGTGAGAGAGCGTTTGTCGTTAAGCGACATTAAGTGAGAGAGCGTTTGGGGGGGTGGCGGATGCTCAGAGGAGGCGGCGCTCGGCAGCCCACTTGGTCAGCTCGTGCCTGCTGGACAGCTGGAGCTTCCGGAGCACCGCGGAGACGTGGGTTTCCACGGTCTTGATGCTGATGAACAGCTCCTTGGCAACTTCCTTGTAGCTGTAGCCGCGGGCGATCAGGCGCATGACCTCGAGTTCGCGGGCGGAGAGTTTGTCCAGTTCATCGGCTATATCGGCCGGCGCGGTCCCGAAGGCATCGAGCACAAACCCTGCCAGGCGTGGCGAAAACACGGCGTCCCCGCCCGCCACCCGGAACACGGCGTCCGTGATCTCGGCGCCGGAAATGGTCTTGGTGACATAGCCGCGGGCTCCGGCACGGATGACTGCCACCACATCTTCGGCGGCGTCAGAAACACTCAGCGCCAGGAATTTGGTGGTGGCCAGCAGTGACGCTGAACCCGCTATGACTTCCCGCCCGCCGCCGCCAAGGCCGCCTGGCAGGTGCACATCCAGAAGCACCACCTCCGGACGTTCCTCCGCGATCACGGCGATGGCCTGCTCCACGGTGGCAGCCTCGCCTACCACCTGGATACTCTCATCGAGATCGGCCTTGAGGCCGGAGCGGAAGATCGCGTGGTCATCCACGATCACCACACGTACCGACCTCGCAGGCCGGACCGGGCCGTTTCCGCCCCCTTGCACGTTGCTCATGATTTCCCTTCCACGTTGGCAGTCTGTGCCCCCGGCAACCCCGCCGGCATCCGAAGCCTGACTTCGGTGCCCCCGGGCGTGCTGGTGATGGACGCGGCTCCGCCGTGCCGCCGCATCCGGCCGATGATGGACTCCCGGACCCCCAGCCTGTCTTCGGGAACGTCCTCCAAATCGAATCCGGGCCCACGGTCCTTGATGAAGATTTCGGTATTGTCGCCGGAGACCTCGAGGTAGACGGACACAGCTCCGCCACCGTGCCGGGAGGCGTTCAGCATGGCCTCACGGCTGGCCTGGACCAGGGCTTCGTGGGCTTCGGTCATGGCTGTGTCTCCCACGCTGACCACCTCAACGGCGTTGCCGAGGAGGTCTTCCACCTCGGCAGCCACCGCTTTGATGCGGTCGGAGAGTTGCCCGGCGTCCTTGCCCGGATCCTGGAACAGCCAGCCCCTGAGTTCCCGTTCCTGCGCCCTGGCGAGGCGGACAACATCATGCTCGTTGCCGGCACGGCGCTGGATCAGGGCCAGAGTCTGCAGCACGGAATCGTGCAAATGGGCCGCGATCTCGGCCCGCTCCGTCTCGCGGACCCGGCCGGCCCGCTCCGCCTCCAGCTCGCGCCAGAATTTCAATGCCCACGGCAGCAGGACCAGCACCACTCCGCCGAGCACCGCCACCGAGGCCAGCAGGGCCAGCCACGTCTGTTCCCACGACCCTGAGCCGGACACCATCACCAGGACGCCGGCAACCACCAGCGCCAGCCCCGCGGCGAGGCGCGCCCAGCCGCCGGCCTGATCGGCCTTGGTCTTGTCCACGAGACCGGCCCGGCGCGTCTCATCCAGCTGCATCCACGCAATGGAGGCACCGCCAAGGACTGCGGCGGCGGGAATCAGGGTCCCCAGCGGTACATCGATACCCAGGAGCTGGGCGATCAGGATGCCGGCGACCAGGAGCAGCCCGGCACCCAGGAGGATCTCCTTGCCGTAACGCATCCCGCGGACCGTAAACCACGGCTGACGCACCGCGCCCGGGTAGTCTGGCCCGGCCCACGGCCCTTCGGCGGAGCCGGGGCCGGCGACACCGGCGGCCGCGCCCGCGGCAGGACCGGCAGCAGCGCCCGCGGCAGCACCGGCGTCGGCCTTTCCCCACAACGGCGGAGACGGCGCCATCCACGGGCCCGCCACGGTGGCCGGAGCCTGGCTGACGGCGGGTGCAATGACCGACGCCGGGCGGCGGGCGTTGCGGCGGGCGCTCTCATCGGCGGTGGGCACCATGATCCAGAGCCAGGCGTAGAACGCCACGCCCGCACCGCCGGCCAGCGACATCACAACCATGGCAATCCGCACTGTCCTGACCGGCCAGCCCAGATGGGCAGCCAGGCCGGCACATACGCCTGCAATGATGCGGTCGCTGCTGCGCACCAGGGGCGGCCGGGTGAGGACGGGGTTCATGGATCAATCCAAGCACGGATCAGGGTTCCCCGGACCCGGATCGGGCGCTAACCGGGGGGATCTCAGGGGCGGATCAGGGTGTTCCCCAGTAGAGCCGGACGCCCCCGGAGCGGAGGATCGAAGTATGAACTCGCAGACCCCCACCCCCGATGACGGCCAGCCCACGGAGCCCCTCCCCCGGCCCCGGCCGACAGAACCTCTCCTGCCTCCCCCACCTGCAACGCCGCAGGACACTCCGGAGGGCAGCCAGCAGGGCGAAAGCCCCGGCACCCCGCCGCCCACAGCCTCCGGCCCGTACGCCGGCCCCTACGCCAGCCAGCACGACGACCCCTACCCGAACCAGTACACGGGAGCGAAGGCACCCGGCCAGCCGACCGATTTCTTCCCCTGGATCCGCAGCCACGGAATTGTGCGCGGACGCGACAGGTGGATCGGCGGCGTATCCAGCGGCATCGCCTACCGGATGGGCGTGGACCCGTTGATTGTCCGCGGCATCTTCATTGTCCTGACCATCTTCGCCGGAATCGGCGTCCTCCTCTACGGGGTGGCCTGGGCATTCCTCCCGGAACCGGACGGACGCATCCATGTCCAGGAAGCCAGCGCAGGCCGGTGGTCCAGCGGCATGACAGGCTCCCTGATAGCCACCATCCTGGGCATCACCGGCCTCGGCGGCGGTTTCTGGGGCTGGAACGACCGCGGCTTCGGCCCCTTCCTGTGGACCCTCTTCTGGGTGGGCGCAGTGGGGCTCTTCATCTACTACCTGGTCCAGCGCAACAGCGCCACGAACGGAACTCCCATGAACACCAACGCGCCCCAGCCGGGCAGCACCCCCGCAGGTTCGGGCCCTGCAGGATCCGCCGGCTTCCCGCACACACCGTACGGCCCCTCGTACTCCCTGGCGGATACGACGACGGCGGGCAACCCACCACACTTGCCAGCCAATCCTTCAGTCCCCACCCCGCCCTACACGGGAGGCCCCTCGGTGAGCACCCCATACGGCGGCCCGCCCTACGGCGGACCCTATGGCGGAACACCCTACGGTGGAGGCCAGCCGCCGCGCGGCCCGGCCCGCGAACCCGTAGACCGGCCCGCCGGTCCCGGCACACCCGCCGTGGCCATCAGCGCAGGTGCGGCCCTCCTGGTGGGCGGCGGCCTCAAGGCCCTCGACGCCGGAAACGTGATCGACCTCGGCGACTCGGCCAACGCCGTGGTGTGGGCGAGTGCCGCGGCGGTCCTCGGGCTGGGCATCCTCCTCTCCGGGATCCGCGGCCGCACCGCGGGCATCCTGAGCTTCTTCGCGGTGGTGGCCCTGGTCACCGGCGGCATCTTCAACGTCGTGGGCAACGGGGACAGGGTCCGCTTCCAGCAGGTTGACTGGACACCCGTGAACATCGAACAGGCCACCGAAGGCCTCGACATCACTGCCGGCGACGGAACTGTTGACCTCACCGAGCTGCAGCTCAATCCCCCGCTCAGCTCCGACGTCGTGGTTCCGCTGAACATCACCGCCAGCAATGTCACGGTTGTCATCCCTGACGACGTTCCTGTGGACGTCAGGGCGGACATGACGCTGGGCAACCTCAACGAGGGTGGCAACCGCCGCAGCGGCGGCACCACCACCCGCGAAAGCAACTACAACACCAACGAACCGGGCAGGCACCTGGTCATCGAAATAGACGGCACTGTCAGCAACGTCACTATCCAGGAAGGCAACTGAGATGAGCAGCATGAGTTCAAATTCAGATCAGTACAGGCCCGATCCCACACCCTCGGATCCCTACTCTGCGAAAACTCCGGCTTCTGCGAACACTCCGGCCTCTTCGACACAGGACCGCAGTGACGGGCCAGGGACCCCGTCGGCCAGGGTGGGAACCGTGGTCTGGGGGCTGATCGTGGTGGCCCTCGCCGCCCTGATCATCATCGGCCAGCTGGGAATCGTCACCCTCAACGGCACCTACGTACTCATCGGCCTGATGATCGGAGCCGGCGCGGCGCTGGTGGTGGGCGGGCTCCTCTCGGCACGGAAACGTGACAACGGATCAACAACAGGGAAGTCTTGAACCATGGAAAAATTCTTCAGCATCGTCAGGGGCTTCGGCCTGAAACGCGGGCCCGACCGCTGGCTGGGCGGGGTCTGCGGCGGCATCGCAGCGAAGCTCAACGTGGATGTGGCGTTTGTCCGGATCGCTTTCCTGCTCTTCTGCCTTCTCCCCGGCCCGGCTGTGGTCTTCTACATCGCTGCGTGGCTCGTCCTCCCGGACCAGCGGAACTCCATCCCGTTGGAGGGTTTCCTGGACCGACGGTCCCTGGACCGCCCCTGACCTGACCTTCAAATGCCTCCGCCCCACCGGGCGGGGGCATTTGCGGTTGTCCACGGACCGGTCACCGGTTTGTGGTGTACCCCACACCCGCCACTACAATCTAGGTGAGCTCAGCGTGGCGCTCTGCCTGTACACCCACTGAACCAGGATTTGAGCCGAGACATGAAAATTGGAATTCTCACCAGCGGCGGCGACTGCCCCGGACTGAACGCGGTCATCCGCGGCGCCGTCCTCAAGGGCATCGCCATCCACGGCCACGAATTCGTAGGTTTCCTCGATGGCTGGCGCGGCGTCGTGGAGGGGGACATCATCGAGATCCCCCGCACCATGGTCCGCGGCATCGCCAAACAGGGCGGCACCATCCTGGGCACCTCCCGCACCAACCCGTTCGAAAACGGCGGCGGTCCCGAGGTCATCAAAGCCCACATGGACAGGCTGGGCATCGACGCCATCATCGCCATAGGCGGCGAAGGGACCCTCGCCGCGGCCAAACGGCTCACCGACGTCGGCCTCAAGATCGTGGGTGTCCCCAAGACCGTGGACAACGATCTTGATGCCACGGACTACACCTTCGGTTTCGACACCGCCGTCCAGATCGCCACCGAGGCCATCGACCGGCTCCGGACCACCGGCGAATCCCACCACCGTTGCATGATCGCCGAGGTCATGGGCCGGCACGTGGGCTGGATCGCCCTGCACGCCGGCATGGCCGCTGGCGCACACGCCATCCTGATCCCCGAGCAGAAGGTCAGCATCGAGCAGATCACCGAGTGGGTGCAGGAAGCCCACGACCGCGGCCGCGCGCCCCTGGTGGTGGTGGCCGAAGGCTTTGTGCCCGAACACATGGAATCCCCCCACTCCGAGCGCGGGCTGGACACCTTCGGGCGGCCCCGGCTGGGCGGCATCGCGGACCAGCTCGCCCCCGAACTCGAGGCCCGCACCGGCATCGAAACCCGCGCCACCATCCTTGGCCACATCCAGCGCGGCGGCGTTCCCTCCGCCTTCGACCGCGTCCTGGCCACGCGGCTGGGCATGGCGGCCATCGACTCCGTGGTGGAAGGCTACTGGGGCACCATGGTGGCGCTCAAGGGCACCGACATTGAACACGTGGGCTTCGAGAAAGCTTTGGGACAGCTGAAGACCGTGCCGCAGAACCGGTACGACGAAGCGGCTGTCCTGTTCGGCTGAGCAGCCCACTCCCCCTAGGCTGGGCATATGACTCTTGACCCCGGTTCCGCCGCCATCATCCAGCTCGCCTGGGCCCGGCACCTGGGGCTCGACGACGACGCCTTCGGTGCGTCGCTGGCAACCGGCGAGCGGGCGGTCCGGGCGGACGAATCGGTCAGGACTGTTGAGTTCGTCCGGCTGTTCGGCAGTTCGGCGCTGGTTGGCCCGCAGTGGGTCATTGACGCAGCTGCCGGCATTCCGGACGAAGAGATGGCCCACCACGTGACCCTCCTGACGCTGACCCGCTCCCATGGCGGTCACGGCCTGGGGGCGGCGGCGCTGTTCTTTGCCGACGACCTGCCGCTAAAACAGCCCTCAGAAGAGCTGACCGTCTCCCATGGCAACCCGGAAGCGATCGAGCTGGAGGGGCTGTGCCCGCCGGACGACGTCAATGAAGTGGGGCTCTCCGAACTCGAAAACCGGTACACGGTCATTCATGAAGTGGATGGCCGGCGGGTCCCGGTGGCCTGCGGCGCCTACACCGAGTGGGAGGGGCTCCTGGGCCACCTCGGTGTCCTGGTGGACCCTGAGTGGCGGCGGCGCGGGCTGGGATCCCTGGCCGCCTCCATCGCTGCCCACGAGGCCCTCGCGGCAGGCCTCACCATCCAGTGGCGCGCCGAAGTCAGCAACACCGGCGCCCTGGCGTTGGGGCGGAAGCTCGGCATGGCGGCGGGCGGAATCCAGACCAGCGTCCACCTGGGCCGGGGTACCGAAGGGTAGCTACGCCTGGCGGGTGGCGCTGCCCGCTTCAGCCCCAGCCGTGGGCCGGGCAGGCCCACTCCAGGTGTTGGCTGCCTGCGGCCTGGCGAAGAACAGCGCCACGGCAGCACCGATCAGGATCACACAGGCGGGGAGCAGTATGGACTGGCCCATCGCCGTCGAAAATCCTTCGTGGAGGGCATCGGGCAGCCGTCCGGTCATGGCGGGGCCCTCCGCGCCGGGCCCGGAGGCCGGGAGCTCGGCCGCGAGCCTTGCCTGGATCAGCACAGCAACCGCAGCACTGCCGAGCACCGCGCCGATCTGCCGGGTGGTGTTGTAAACCCCGGACCCGGCGCCCGCCTGGCGCGGCGGCAGGTTGCGGGTGGCCGTGGAGCTCAGGGGCGCCCAGATGCCGGCGTTGGCAAACCCCAGGACGGCGCTAGGCAGGAGGAAGAGCAGGATGGGAGTGTCCGGGTGCATCAGGGCTGAGTTCCAGAACAACGCCACGGCCATCAACACCAGCCCGCCCGCGGCGATGTACTTCGGGTTCACGCGGTCTATGATCTTGCCCACCACCGGCGCAAGGCCGCCGGAGATCAGGGCCATAGGCACCATCATGAGCGCCGACTGGGTAGGGGTCATGCCGCGGACCATCTGGTAGTAGAAAATCAGCGGCAGCGCGAATGCCGTTACGGTGAACCCGACCGTGGTGATGCCAATATTCGCCAGCGAGAAGTTGCGGTCCCGGAACAGGTCCAGCGGCAGCAGCGGCTCACCCTTGTTGAAGCGCTGCCAGACGATGAACGCCGTGAGCACCACGATTCCGGCGATGATGAGGCCCCAGACACTGATGGGGCCGACGATGGTGCCCCAGTTGTAGGTTTCGCCCTCCTGGATGCCGAACACCAGCAGGAAGAGGCCGACGGCGCTGAGCAGGACGCCCGGGATATCGAATTTGTGCGGGTGGGTGCTGAGGGACGGGACGAAGCGCCAGGCGAGGATGAAGCCCACGATGCCCACCGGTACGTTGATGAAGAAGATCCATTCCCAGCCCAGGCTGTCCACCAGGACGCCGCCGAGGATGGGCCCCACCAGGGTGGCCAATCCGGCGGTGGCTCCCCAAAGACCCATGGCGGCGCCGCGGCGGTCCGGCGGGAAGATGCGGGTGATCACGGCCATGGTCTGCGGCGTCATGATGGCCGCACCAAGGCCCTGGAGGACCCTGGCGAGGATGAGGGTCCGGATATCGCCGGCGAGCCCGCACCACAGCGAGGCGAGGGTGAACACCACCAGGCCCGCGAGGTAGAGCTTCTTGGGTCCGAACCGGTCACCGAGGCGTCCGGTGATGAGGAGCGGCACGGCGTAGGCCAGAAGGTAGGCGCTGGTCACCCAGATCACCGCGTTGATGTCCGTGCCCAGGCCTTCCATGATGCTGGGGTTGGCCACCGAGACGATGGTGGTGTCGATCAGGATCATAAAGAAGCCGATGACCAGGGACCAGAGGGCAGGCCACGGCCTTGCTACGTTTTCCACGGATTTCCTTAGCGGGTTGTGGGCTGCCGGCTGTCCCGGCCAAACTGTCCGACGGCGGCGGGTCGGCCCGGACAGTGTCCGGACTATCCGAGGAGGTCGAGGATCTCGGTGCGGGCAAACATCTGGGCAGCGGCGCGGGCCGAGGGTGCGCCGGCGTCCGGGTCTGCTCCGGCGTCCAGCAGCACGCGGGCCACATCGGCGTAGCCCTTGAAGGCGGCACCGGCCAGCGGGGTCTGCCCGCGGTCGTTGGCGGTGTTGGCTTCTCCCCCGTGCTGGATCAGCAGCTGCACCGTCTCCGCATGGCCGTGGTACGCGGCCAGCATCAGCAGGGAATCGCCGGCAGCGTTGGTCATGGTGGCAGGCGCGCCGGCCTCAAGGTAGCTGCGCAGGAGGGCGGTATCGCCGTCGCGGGCGGCCTGGAAGAGCCGGTGGGCGAGTGCCACGGCCTCGTCGTCGGGAGCGTCGGGTGCGCCGGATGTGTCCGGGCCCGGCGCGGCGTTTTCTGTCATCAGTGTGTCCCCCTGAGGAATCCGGTCTGGCGTCCCACCACCTGGCCGGCGTCGGGAGCAACAATCACTTCCTGAACGGCGGTATACGGTTCCTCGCCGTCCATGACGGTCAGTATTTCATCAGGTGCCACGGACCGCTTAATGACAGCCAGGGCTACCGGGCCCATCTCATAGTGCTGGGCCACGGAGGTCACCACGCCGACCTTGCGCTCGCCAAGCATCACCGGGTTCCCCGGCATGGGCATGGTGTGCTGGGAGCCGTCCAGCTGGAGGAATACCAGGCGCCGCGGCGGGTGTCCGAGGTTGTGCACCCGGGCAATGGTTTCCTGGCCCTTGTAGCAGCCCTTGGCCAGGTGCACGGCCGTCCGCAGCAGGTCCAGTTCGTGCGGGATGGTTTTGTCGTCCGTTTCCGCGCCGAGCCGGGGCCGCCAGGCCGCGATCCGCAGCGCTTCGGCGGCCAAAGTCCCGGCGAGGGGGCGGCCGCCAACAGTTTGCTCCAGCTGGGCTGCCGGGACAAGGTATTCAAACCACGGGCGCTCCAACCCGGGGTGCCTGTCCTCCGGAACCACAGCGTAGGAGTAGCCGCCGGCGCCGACGTGCGGCCACGGGTCCTGCCAAACGGGCAATGCGGACCATTCGGGCACAGCCTTGGTGGAGCCGATGACGGCCCAGTCCGCGGAGACGTCTAAGATCTCGACGCGGAGCATGAACTTCATTTTGTTGAGCCACTCAGCCAGCGGCGCAGCTTCGGCGGCCTCGACAATCAGCCAGGTGGTCCCGCCGTCGTCGATCACCCGCGCGTCGAACTCGATGCGTCCCTGGACGCTGAGGAGCAGCAGTTCGCTGGACTCGCCGGGCTGAAGTCCGGTGACCTGTTGCGAGGACAGGGTGTTCAGCCAGGTCAGCCGGTCCGGGCCTGTTACGGTCACTACTCCACGGTGGGAAAGGTCGACGACGGCGGTGCCGGCTGCCAATGCGCGTTGCTCCCGCAGCGGCTCACCATAGTGGGAGGCGACGCCGGCGTCAGCGCCGGCTCCTTCAACGGCGCCAGGGCGCGACAGCAGAGGGCTGTGAGTAGTCATACTGGGGCCAACGTCCTTTTGTCAGTGTGTATTCCGGTGCCCGCAGAACCCCGGGAATCCCTGCTGGGTTTAGCGGTACTCCGGGTTTTCGAAATCAAAGCGTGTGCCGGCTTTCCATTCCTCGGGCAGGTTGCCGTAGGCCGGGATGCCGCCCGCGCTTTTGAGGATGCGGGCGAGATGGAGCAGGTTCCACGTCATGAAGGTGGTGTTCCGGTTGGTGAAATCGGATTCGGGGCCGCCCGATCCTTCGTCGAGGTAGCTCGGACCCGGGCCTACTGGCCCGATCCACCCGGCGTCCGCCTGTGGCGGGATGGTGAAACCGATGTGCTGGAGGCTGTAGAGGACGTTGCTGGCGCAATGCTTGATGCCGTCCTCATTGCCCGTGATGAGGCAGCCGCCCACCTTGGGGTAGAACGCCCATTGCCCTTTGCTGTTCAGCTGGCCCGAGTGGGCATAGAGCCGCTCGATGAGTTTTTTGGTCTGCGAGGAGTTGTCACCGAGCCAGATCGGCCCGGCCAGCACCACGATGTCCGCTTCCTGGACGGCGGGGTAGAGGTCCGGCCATGCGTCGGTGGCCCAGCCGTATTCGGTCATGTCCGGGTAGACACCGCTGGCGATGTCGTGGTCAACGGTGCGGATGACCTTGGTGCTGACGCCCTGCTTTTCCATCAGGAGCCTGCTGATATTGATCAGGCCGTCCGTGTTTGACGTTTCCGGGGATCTCTTCAGGGTCCCGTTGAAGAACAGCGCCTTGAGGCCGCTGTAATCCGAGGTGTTCCTGGTCTGATCCACAGTGATACTCCCTTGGTCAGGAAACCTTTTTCAGGACCGCTGATGCGTGGGCCTCCAGGCCCTTGCCCGGCTGGGCACCCGAGGCTACGTCCCAGCGCCACAGCAGGTTGCCGTCCACCAGGCCGAAGATCCGGGTAGCGGCACTGTAGTCCTTGGAGTGGCTGCCGCGCATCACCATGTCGGTGGTGAGCTGGATCTGCGGGCCTTTGATCTGGCCGTAGTACAGCTCCGAGATCCCGCCGGGGTGGGCGATGGATACGGAGATGTCGAATCCGCCGTCTTTGTTGCGGAGTTCCTCGACGTCGTCGGCACTCTTCAGCACCGGGACGATGTCGCCGGGGACAAGGCCCGGGCCGCCGTCGCCTTCCAACTGCTTGCGCTCAAGTGCCCAGAAGCCGGTCTCGACGGTGAGCGGCCGGAGCCGCATGCCGTCGTCGTCCGTCAGCCAGCTTTCGGCGCGGTACTGCAGGTACGGCAGTCCGTTGTGCGTAAAGGACACGTGCTGCATGAAGTGCTCGGAGTCCTCGTCGCCGCTGCCAAGGCGGCCGCGGCCTTCCCACTCACCAATGAGCCAGGAAAGCGGAACGAGTTCGGGGGTCAGGTCGGTTGGTATCTCAATCGGCACAGTAACTACCTCTGGAAACAGCTGGTTCCGGAAAGAATTTACTTCTGGCCTTTGAACAGGCGGTACACCACAAAGCCGGCGAACCAGGCCATGGCCAGGCTGGCGACGCCGAGCAGGACAAGGAAAAAGATTTCAAATGCAAGTACGGACATGATGCCATCCTAACGCTTAGTAAATGAGTAGTTTGTCTATGAAGTAAGCCAACGAACCCACCGCCGAGACGGGCGCAAGGCCCATACTAAGCGCCGCCAGAAGATTCAGCGGACCGCCCCGAAGTGTGACGAGCCTGCGGAAACTGACCAGCACGGCCCCCACCACCACGCCGAAGATCGCTGCAGGCAAGACCTCAATGTCAGAAAACACCAGCCCGGCGAGCGGGCCTGCGAGCCCTGCAAGGACGATGCCCAGGGGCGCGATGATGCTGTCCGGCCAGCGGATGAGACCTGCGAGGAGCGCCACCGCGGCGCTGATGGCCGCCACCAGCAGCATTTCCTTCACGCCGGTGAACCGGGCACCGGCGATCCAGCCCGAACCAAGGCAGGAGAGGAGGACTCCGGCACAACACCCCAGCGTGGATTCCAGCCGCTGCGCCTGGCCGGTGCCGCGGATCAGCTGCACCACAAAGACCGCCATCATGCCCAGGGCAATGAAGCCGGGGGTCCAGTCAAGGTAGCCGGGGGCCGGAACGAAACTGGCCGCCAGGGCAGCACCCGCGCCCGGCAGGCCGATCACGGCAGCGAGGGTCTTTTTAGCCGGAATCCGCAGGAAGTGGGGCCAACCGACCCCCACAGCCAAGGCAATGACGACGGCGACGGCGGTCAGCGCCTCACGGGAGAGGTACACGCCGGCGATGATCACCACCAGGCCCGCGATGCCGGCCAGGCCGATCACCCACGATCCCAGGCGGACCGGTGCCTGCACCCCCGCGGTCATAGGGAATCCCTCCGGCTGAGGGGCTTTGACCCTGCGCTCACTGTGTTGCCTTCCCCTGCTGGCTCTGGACCGGGCGGCTCCGCCCCGGGTGGCAGGGACTGGTGCCCCCACGGCTCAATCCTGCCTTATGTGACCCTCATATGTCGCAAAACGAATGTCTTTGAAGGCCGGATCCGTGGCTGCGGAAGTGCCGTTAGGTATACTCAGAGTTCAGCTACGCTTCCTGCTACGGTTGCCGGCCGGATAGATCCTTACCCGGTCCAGACAGCAGCAGTGAGACAGTACCGGCCGGTGAAAACCCGGTTCAGTCGCCCAAAGATGCGCGGACGCCCCATGGAGGAACAATGTCGCACATCCTGCTCTTGACGAACAGCACCGGCTCATCGGTAGACATTCTGCCTGCCCTCGAATTGCTGAACCACCGCGTGCATATCCTCGCCGCCGAGCCCACCGCCCTGCTCGAGACAGACCCCTGCGATATTGTCCTGCTGGATGCCCGCAAAGACCTGGTCGGCGCCCGCTCCCTGACGCAGCTTCTGAAAGCCACAGGCCTCAGCGCTCCCCTGGTCCTGATCCTGACCGAGGGCGGCATGGCAGCTGTTTCCTCGGCCTGGGCCGTGGATGACATCGTGCTCGATTCGGCCGGGCCTGCCGAGGTGGAGGCCCGGATCCGCCTTTCGGTAGCCCGTGCCGTCCCGGACAAGGACGAGACGCCCAGCGAAATCCGCGCGGCCGGCGTCGTCATCGACGAAGCGAGCTACACCGCCCGCGTCAACGGCGCTCCCCTGAACCTGACGTTCAAGGAATTCGAACTCCTCAAGTACCTGGCCCAGCACCCCGGCCGCGTATTCACCCGCCAGCAGCTGCTCACCGAAGTGTGGGGCTACGACTACTACGGCGGCACCCGCACCGTGGACGTCCATGTGCGGCGCCTGCGCGCAAAACTCGGCGCCGACCATGAGAACCTGATCAGCACGGTCCGCAACGTCGGCTACCGCCTGACCCTGGTCCGGCAGCAGGAAGACGAACTGACCGAGGCCTGACGCCACAGTGATTGCAGAAAGCAACAGCCCCGGACCATTGGTCCGGGGCTGTTGCTTTGATCTGTGGAGGACATACGGGTCGAACGTATCGAGGCCACCCCACTGGTGGATCCCCCTCGTTCCCGGCCGGTTCTGCCGGGTGAGATAACGACTATACGGGCGGATCCCGCCGGCCACAAAATCGGCCGCCTCCGGCCGGGGCGTATAGCCTAGCCTCATGAGTCCTGCGCATCCGGAAAAATGGCCCGTCCTCGTTGTCCACGGCGGCGTGGACGACCAACTGCTGAAGGACTGCCTGGCGCTCCTCGCGGCCGCCGAGGAATCCGACGGCAACCCCTCACTGTCCGAGCAGACAGTGATCATGCTCCGTGCCGGCGATACGGCTGGACACCCTCTCCTGACCCTTGCCCTCTACGCCCCGGACGAGGACTCGGACCCCTCCTCCGGCCAGGACCTGGCAGGGTTCGCGGTGGTGGTCGGGGAACCGGACGGCAGCGGCGTGCTGGAAATCGCCGTCCACCCCAGCTACCGGAACCAGGGTGTTGCGGACCGGCTGGTGGGCGCGCTGAAAGCCGATCGCGGCCTGGACGGGCTGAGGGCCTGGTCCCACGGCAACCACGAGGCGGCGGCGGACCTCGCCGCACGGTACGGCTTCGGGCCTGTGCGCGAACTGTGGAAGATGCGGCTGACCACCGCCACGGCGGAACTTCCCGACGCCGGCCTCCCGGACGGCGTGACCTTGCGCGCGTTCGTTCCGGGCCAGGACGAGGACAACTGGCTGGCGGCAAACCGTGCCGCGTTTGCCCACCATCCCGAGCAGGGCTCCATGACCCGGGCGGACCTGGAAGCCCGGATGGCGGAGGACTGGTTCGATCCGGCAGGTTTCCTCCTGGCTGTGGACGCCGACGGCGGGCTGCTGGGATTCCACTGGACCAAGGTGCACCCGCGCCACGGCGGTCACCCGGCCATCGGCGAGGTCTATGCGGTGGGCGTGACCCCCGCGGCGCAGGGCATGGGCCTGGGCAAGGCCCTCACGGTCGCCGGAATCAGGTACCTGCAGAACCTCGGCCTGCACGCGGTGATGCTCTACACGGACGCCGACAATGCCGCCGCCGTTTCGCTCTACCGTGGCCTGGGCTTTACGCGCTGGGACATGGACGTGATGTACGGGCCCCTGGCCGCGGTCCAGCCTGGGCTGGAGCAAGCCCCCTGAGTTAGCCCACTCGCCGGATGAACACCTTTGTATGGGCGTGAATTCAAGGCTTCATACCGGCGATTGATTGTAAGGTTGGTAGAGAACCGCGCAGGCAGCAGGCCAGCACCACGCGCCCAGGTAAAAGCGCCAGCCAACAAGGAGAGACCATGAAACCGGAACCCGCCGGAACAGTCACGTCCAAGGGCGCTTCAGTGCCAGTGCGGGCACGCTTCGGCTCATCCGAAGTCCCGGCGTCGCGCGCAACACAGGACCGGATCGACATCCCCGAGTTCGCCCCCAACCTCGTCCCCGAAGGTGACATCCGGCCTGACCGGTTCCTGGACCGGGAACTGAGCTGGCTCGCGTTCAACTCCCGGGTCCTGGAACTCGCGGAGGATCCCACACTCCACCTGCTGGAGCGCGTTGCTTTCCTCTCCATCTTTGCGTCCAACCTGGACGAGTTCTTTATGGTCCGGGTGGCAGGCCTGAAGCGCCGCATCGCCACCGGCCTGGCTGTGCCTTCCCCCGCCGGACTCAGCCCAGTGGAAGTGCTGGAAGAGATCGGCGACGAAGCCCACCGCCTCCAGCAGCGCCATGCCCAGGTCTATGCGGAGCAGATCCGCCCGGCCCTCGCCTACGAGCACATCCACCTGATGCACTGGGATGAACTGGACGACGCCGCCAAGCAGCAGCTCAGTGCCATGTTCGCCGAAAAGGTCTTCCCGATCCTGACGCCGTTGGCCGTGGACCCGGCACACCCCTTCCCCTATATCTCGGGCCTATCGCTGAACCTGGCCGTGGTGGTACGCAACCCCGTCAGCGATAAGGAGCTGTTCGCCCGCGTCAAGGTTCCGGACCAGCTGCCCCGCCTGATCTCCATCGACGGCCCCCGGGCCGGCGCCGTGGCGGGCAGGGTGGCGCGTTTCATCGCCCTTGAAGAAGTCATTGCCGTCCACCTGGACAAGCTCTTTGCCGGGATGGAGGTCCTGGAGCACCACATCTTCCGCGTCACCCGCAACGAGGACCTGGAAGTGGAAGAGGACGACGCCGAGAACCTCCTCCAGGCCCTGGAGAAGGAACTGCTGCGCCGCCGGTTCGGCCCTCCCGTCCGCCTTGAGGTAACCAACGACATCAACCCCAACATCCGGGCCCTGCTGATCCGCGAGCTCGGTGTGGAAGAGTCCGAGGTGTACTCGCTCCCGGCTCCGCTGGACCTCCGCGGGCTCTCGGTCATTGCCGGCATTGACCGGGCCGATCTGCACTATCCCAAGCACATGCCGCACACGTCCCGGTACCTCAACGAGTCCGAGACCTCCAAGGCCGCCAATGTCTTCTCGGCCATGCGCCGCCGCGACATCCTGCTGCACCACCCCTATGACTCCTTCTCCACGTCGGTGCAGGCGTTCCTGGAACAGGCCGCCGCTGACCCCAAGGTCCAGGCGATCAAGCAGACCCTGTACCGGACCTCCGGTGACTCCCCCATCGTTGACGCCCTGATCGACGCCGCCGAGGCCGGCAAGCAGGTGCTGGCGCTCGTGGAGATCAAGGCCAGGTTCGATGAGCAGGCCAACATCTCCTGGGCGCGCAAGCTCGAACAGGCCGGCGTCCATGTGGTGTACGGGATCGTGGGCCTGAAGACGCACTGCAAGCTCTCGCTCGTGGTCCGCCAGGAGGTGGACGGCCTTCGCCGCTACTGCCATATCGGTACCGGCAACTACCACCCCCGCACCGCGCGCTATTACGAGGACCTGGGCCTGCTGACGGCCAACGAGCAGGTGGGCGAGGATCTTTCCAAGCTCTTCAACCAGCTTTCCGGCTACGCGCCGAAGTCCACGTTCAAACGCCTGCTGGTGGCTCCCCGCTCTGTCCGGTCGGGGCTGATCGACCGCATCGAGACCGAGATCCGCAACGCCCGCGCCGGAGTGGCCGCAAGGGTCCAGATCAAGGTCAACTCCATGGTGGACGAGGCAATCATCGACTCCCTCTACCGCGCGTCCCAGGCCGGCGTGATGGTGGATATCATTGTCCGCGGCATCTGCTCCCTGCGTCCGGGCGTTCCGGGCCTCAGCGAGAACATCACCGTGCGTTCGGTGCTGGGCCGTTTCCTGGAGCACTCGCGGGTGTTCGCGTTCGCCAACGGCGGGGACCCGGTGGTCTACATCGGCTCGGCCGACATGATGCACCGGAACCTGGACCGCCGGGTTGAAGCCCTGGTCCAGCTGTCCAATGCCGACGACATCACCTACGTCCTTGACCTCCTGCGGCGGTACATGGATCCGGAGACGGCCAGCTGGCACCTTGACAACCAGGGCCTGTGGGCGCGCCACCACATTGCGGATGACGGCACCCCGCTGGATGACATCCAGTCCTGGCTGCTCGCATCGCGCCCCCGCCAGCGCACGCTGAGCCGGCGGTAGGGCTGCGGCGTTGGCAAGCGACACCCTGGCAGCAGACCAGACAGACCATCCCGGTGAGGCGGTCGCGGTTGTGGCCGCGGGGGCTGTGCCCTGGCGCGTCAATTCGAACGGGCTTGAGGTCCTCCTGATCCACCGGCCCCGGTACGACGACTGGTCATGGCCCAAAGGCAAGATCGACGACGGCGAGACCCTTCCTGAGTGCGCGGCGCGTGAGGTCCAGGAGGAGATCGGGTTGTCCGCTGCCCTCGGAATCCCCCTGCCGCCCATCCACTATCACGTGGCGTCCGGGCTGAAGGTAGTCCATTACTGGGCCGTCCACGCCAACGGCGCCCGGCTCCTGCCGGACGGCAAGGAAGTGGACAGCATCATGTGGTGCGCGCCGGAAAAGGCAGCCGCACTGCTGTCCAACCCGTCCGACGTCGTTCCCCTGGAGCACCTCAAGGCCGCCCATCAAAAAGGCGAACTCGAAACCTGGCCGTTTATTGTGGTGCGGCATGCGAAGGCCAAGCCGCGCTCGTCCTGGTCCAAAGCCGAGGGTGAACGCCCCTTGGCGGCCACCGGCATCAGGCAGGCGCAGGCGGTGGGCCGGCTGCTGCAGGCCTGGTGGCCGCCGCGTGTGGTCACCAGCCCCTGGCGGCGCTGTGTGTCCACGGTGGCTCCCTATTCGAGGGCATCGGGAGCGAAGGTCAAACTCGTGGATGCGCTGACCGAACACCGTCACGCCAGGACGCCCAAGAAAACGGCATCGGTGATCGCCTCCTTGCTGGAAAAGCAGCAGGCCGTCGCCGTCTGCACGCACCGGCCTGCCCTGCCCACCGTCCTCAGCCAGTTGGGCAAACACATGTCGCCGCGGCTGCGGACCCTCCTGCCCTCCTCTGACCCGTACCTGACGCCCGGAGAGATGCTGGTCTGCCATGTGGCGGTGGGCCGGAAGAACCGGATCGTGGCGGTGGAGCAGTTCAAACCGTTTGATGACTAGGGCCTTCCGAGGGTTCCGTGTCCTCGCCGGTAGACTTGAGACGTGAGCATACCGACGCCTTATGAAGACCTTCTCCGCGACGTTCTGGCCCATGGGACGCACAAATCAGACCGCACGGGCACCGGCACCACCAGCGTTTTCGGCCGTCAGATCCGCTTCGACCTGGCCACGGGCTTCCCGCTGATCACCACCAAGCGCGTGCACTTCAAGTCCGTCGCGGTGGAGCTGCTCTGGTTCCTCCGCGGCGATTCCAATGTGAAGTGGATGCAGGATCAGGGCGTCACCATCTGGAACGAATGGGCTGACGTGGACGGTGAACTCGGGCCCGTATATGGCGTCCAGTGGCGCAACTGGCCCACGCCTGACGGCGGCCACATCGACCAGATCGCCGAACTGGTGGAGAACCTGAAGTCCAACCCTGACTCCCGCCGGCATATTGTGTCCGCGTGGAACGTCTCTGAACTCCAGGACATGGCACTTCCCCCCTGCCATGCGTTCTTCCAGTTCTACGTGGCAGACGGCAAGCTCTCCTGCCAGCTGTACCAGCGCTCAGCGGACATGTTCCTCGGTGTGCCGTTCAACATCGCGTCCTATGCGCTGCTCACATGCATGATCGCGCAGCAGGTCGGCCTGGAACCGGGCGAATTCGTCTGGACCGGCGGAGATGTCCACATCTACGAAAACCACATGGACCAGGTCCTCAAGCAGCTGGACCGTGAACCGTACGACTACCCGCAGCTGAGGATCACCCGGAAGCCGGAGTCGATCTTCGACTACACCCTCGAAGACTTCGAAGTGCTGAACTACCGTCACCACCCCACGATTAAGGCTCCGATCGCCGTATGAGCACCGAGAACACCGCAGACCCCCAGGCCTTTACAGCGGAGATCGCCGCGTCAGCGACCGGCGTCGGCCTCGTGTGGGCCCAGACCTCCGGCGGCGTGATCGGCAAGGACGGCGCCATGCCGTGGAACCTGCCGGAGGACCTTGCACACTTCAGCCGGCTCACCAAGGGGCACCCCGTCATCATGGGCCGGAAGACCTGGCTGTCCTTTCCCGCCAAGTACCGGCCCCTCCCCGACCGGACCAACATCGTCATCACCCGGCAGAAAAACTGGGGTGGGACGCCTGAGGCGGAGGGCGCCGTCGTGGTCCCCTCCCTGGATGACGCGCTCCTGGAGTCCCAGTTCGTCGACGGCGGCGAGACGGTCTGGATCCTGGGCGGCGGCGAAGTCTTCCGCCAGTCCACCGATCTCGCCAACGTCGCAGTGGTGACCACCATCGACGTGGAAGCCGACGGCGACACCTACGCGCCGGAGCTCGATGAAACCTGGGAGGCGGCCTCCTCGGTACCGCCGGACGGCTGGCTGACGGCAGCCAACGGAACACGCTACAGGTTTACCAAATGGGTCAGGACGCAGGGCTGAGATGCTGAAAAAACCGGAAACACTGTTCGTCCTGGGCTACATGCTGCTGCCCCTGCTGGCGCTCCTGTCCGCGATCGTCGGACTGACCATGATCCTGGGCGGCAACAAAATCGCCGGCGCCATCGTGCTGGTGGTGGTGACGCAGGTCTTCGCCTTCGGTGCGTTCTTCGCGTTGCGCGCGCGCAAAGCTGCCGTGCTGGAGGAGTCCGACCGCAGCTGACGCCCTTTCGCGGCGGTTGCGCGTGCCGCCGTCGTACGCAGATACCCAACCCGGCCGGCGGCGTGACGTAACCGACTGCGCCCTGCCGGTTCCGAAGTCTAAACTGTACGAATGACTACAGCAGCTACCCCCTCCGTCGGCCTGGTCGGATGGCGCGGCATGGTCGGCTCCGTCCTGATGCAGCGCATGCAGGACGAGGGCGACTTCGCCAACATCAACCCGGTATTTTTCTCCACCTCCAACGCTGGGGGTGCCGCGCCGTCGTTTGCTGACGGTGCCGGCACGCTCGAGGATGCGTTCGACGTCGACACCCTGGCGAAGCTGCCGATTATTGTCACCGCCCAGGGCGGGGACTACACCAAGCGCGTCCACGCCGAGCTTCGCGGCCGCGGCTGGGACGGCCTCTGGATCGACGCCGCCTCCACGCTGCGCATGAATGACGACTCGATCATCGTGCTGGACCCGATCAACCGCGATGTCATCGACAAGGGCCTGGTCAACGGCACCAAGGACTTCATCGGCGGCAACTGCACTGTGTCCTGCATGCTGATGGGCCTGGGCGGGCTGTTCAAGAACGGCCTCGTCGAGTGGGGCACCTCCATGACCTACCAGGCGGCCTCCGGCGGCGGCGCCCGGCACATGCGCGAACTGCTCAGCCAGTTCGGCACGCTCAACGCCGAGGTCAGCTCGGAACTGGACGACCCGGCGTCGGCCATTCTCGAAATTGACCGCAAGGTCCTTGCCCACCAGCGCACCAGCATCGACGCCACCCAGTTCGGCGTGCCGCTGGCCGGCTCGCTGATCCCCTGGATCGACGCGGACCTGGGCAACGGACAGTCCAAGGAAGAGTGGAAGGCCGGGGTTGAGACCAACAAGATCCTGGGCACCTGCGACGAGAACCACGTGATCATGGACGGGCTCTGCATCCGGATCGGCGCCATGCGCTCCCACTCGCAGGCGTTGACGTTAAAGCTCCGCGAGGACCTCTCCGTGGCCGAGATCGAGAAGCTGCTCGCTGATGACAACGAGTGGGCCAAGGTCATTCCGAACACCAAGGAAGCCTCCATGGCCGGGCTGACCCCCGTAGCCGCGTCCGGCACCCTGGACATCCCCGTGGGCCGTATCCGCAAGATGGAGATGGGCCCGCAGTACATCAGCGCCTTCACCGTGGGCGACCAGCTCCTCTGGGGTGCAGCCGAGCCGCTGCGCCGCATGCTCAACATCGCCACCGGGAACCTGTAACGCCCGCCGGCAACACAGCAACGCGGGGTCACTTACCGCCCGATCCGCACCCGCGGGAGGGCATTAAGTGACCCCGCGTTGCTTTTTGTCAGGTGGTGAGGAAGGCGTCAGGAGTTGAGGAAGGCGAGGTAGCGGCGGGCGGCTTTGGTGAAGGCAGCCTGCGCGCCGGCTCCCAAGTGCCCCGCGTCGTCGAACAGTACAGGCACGACGGCGGCGCTCCGGCCGGTGCCTTCGCGGGCCCACGTGCCGATCACCTCTCCCCCCGCCACTACGGTTTTCTTGAACACTCCATTGCCGCCCGGGACGATCCTGTTGGCGTGCTCCGGCGCCAGGACGAGGCTCCGGTCCTGGTAGCCGAGCAGGAACTCGTCGAAGCCCGGGAGCAGGTGGACCGAGCGCTGGCCCGGCACGCCGTCGTCGAGCAGGGCCGCCGTCTCCGGCGACACCCAATAGCTGGAACCGCCGAACTCCAGCTCCACCAGCTGGCCCCTGACCTGTTCAAATGCTGCCCTTACTTCGGTCAACGGAAGCTGGGTCCACCAGGCGAAGTCACGCAGGGTAGCCGGGCCGTGGCTCCGGAAATAGCGCAGCACGAACTCGGCGATCGCTTCCTGCCCCTCAAGTGCGCGCGATTCCGGGATCCAGTCATCGAAGGCCACCATCAGCTGCTGGTTCCCGGATAGGGGCCCCTGGACCAGCCAGGCGTGCCGGCACAACGTTCCCAGGATATGGATCCCGCGCTGGCCGGTAGTTGGCTGGCCTGCCGCCTCAAAGACGGCGAAGAGTTCCGCCCTGCTCAAAGCGATGCCGCCCGCCAGCTGCTCCAGGGCGGCGTCACGGCACTTTTCGATGTCCGTCCACGCGATGTCCAGCTCGCGGTGCCTGCCGGCAATGCTGCGGGTGAGGCGTTCGGCGGTGAGGTCCAGCATCCACCGAAGGTCCTCGGGTGCCACCAGGTGCAGCGTCCCGCGCATTGGCCAGGACCGGACCACACTGCCGTTGTCCAGTGCTGCCCGGACATCGCCCAGACCAGATCCCGGGACCCGCAGACCCACCGCCCACAGCGCCGCCTGCAGGTCCTGCGCCTGCGAGGCCGTCATCCATCGGACAGCTTCCGGAACCGAGCCCAGCCCGGGACCAAGAAGCCCTTGGGAAGCGAGACGGAGCCGGCCCATGAGCTTCCGGTTGATGCGCATGCCGCCCACTTCCTCTTCCGCCAGAAACCTGCCCCTAAGCCTGCCGTGGCCGCCGCTCGCCGCCGTCGCCGCCGCCGCCGTCGTCGTTAGAGCGTCAGGCCGATCAGCAGCGGTTCCGGGTGCAGCTCAATGCCAAACCGTTCGACGACGCCGGCCCGCACCTCGCGTGCGATCGCCAGGATGTCCTTGGCGCTGGCTGAGCCCCGGTTGGTGATGGCCAGGGAGTGTTTGGTGGAGAGGGAAGCCCGCCCGCCGGACGCGCTGGAATCCTCCAGCCCATAGCCTTTGCCGAATCCGGCCTGATCGATGAGCCAGGCGGCGGACAGCTTGACCAGCCCGTCTTCACCGGCAGGGTACTTGGGCGCGGCCTCCGGCAGGCCTGCCGCCACGTCCGCAGGAACGATGGGGTTCGTGAAGAACGAGCCGGTGGAATACGTGTCCCGGTCCGCCGCATCCCACACCATGCCTTTGGAGGTGCGCAGCCGCAGCACTTCGCGGCGGACATCGTTGGCGTAGGCACGCTGGCCCTGTTCCACGCCCAGCGAGCGTGCCAGTTCGGCGTAGCGGATGGGGGCGCTCATCCGGCCCAGCGGCAGCTGGAACTCCACGGTGAGCACCACGTAGCGGGGTGAGCCGTTGACGGTGGTCTGCTTGAGGATGGAATCCCGGTACCCGAACTTCAGCTCCGAGTTGGTGAAGGTCTGCACGGCGTTCCGTGTCCGGTCCCACGTTCGCACGGCCGCGATGGTCTGGGAGACTTCGGAACCGTAGGCACCAACGTTCTGGACGGGCGTGGCTCCGGTCAGGCCCGGGATTCCGGCCAGCGCCTCGATGCCGGACCAGGCGTGCAGGACCGCGTGTTCCACCAGGGCGTCCCAGTTGTGACCTGCCTGCACCACCACGGCAAGGCCGCCGCAGGAGTCTTCGGCGTTGACGGTGAACCCTTCAGAGGCGATTTTGACCACGGTTCCGGGGAACCCGTCGTCGGAAATCAACAGGTTGGACCCGCCGCCGATGATCAGCACCGGCTCGGCCGCTGCATCGGCGGAACGGACGGCGTCGATGATCTCCGCCTCGGTCCGGGCCTCGATGAACGTCCCGGCAGGGCCTCCAACGGCGGACGTGGTCAGGTGGGAGAGCAGTGTTTGGGTCACCGTTCCAGCTTAACGCAGTGGCGTCGGCGGAACTTTGCGGGCCACCGGCGACAGCAGGAAACTGACCACCAGCATCACCATCACGGACAGCAGGGAGTGCAGGATGCCCACGTGTTCAGCCAGCAGGCCCAGCAGCGGCGGTCCGCACAGGAACGCCCCGTATCCGATGGTGGAGACCACGGAGACCCGGGCCGCTGCTTTGGCGGGCTCGTCAGCCGCGGCTGACATCCCCACCGGGAAACCCAGGGAGGCACCCAGTCCCCAGATGGCCAGGGCCACGTACGCGAGCCAGGGCACCGGGGCAAACACAAACAGGCCTAGCCCGAACACGGCCAGCGCCGCACACCAGCGCATCACCGGGACCCGGCCGAACCGGTCGAGCACCAGCGTCCCGGCGAACCGGCCGATGGTCATGAAGGTCACGAACAATCCATAGCCGGCGGCCCCGGCAGCGTCCGTCTGGCCATGCCCGTCGGCAAGGGCCAGCGCTACCCAATCGCCGGCAGCCCCTTCTGCGAGGGCAAGTCCCAGCACCATCACCCCGAGCAGGAGCGTGCGCCGGTCCCGCCAGGCCTCGGCGATCTTGCGTTTGTTGTCCAGCGGGACGGGCGGAACATCGGAGCCTTCCAGCGGCCGGGTGCCCGGGGTGATGATGGCGATGGGGCCCGTGGACGGGTCCTCGAAGTTGTCCGGAACGTAAGTGCGTTCGCCGGCTACCGGGGTGATGTCGGCGCGGAACCATGCTGCCGCCGTCGTCACCGAAACCGCAACCACGGCGCCCGCCGCCGTAAGGTGCCAGAACACCGGAAGCGATGCTGCCGCCGCCCACGCGCCCAGCCCTGCGCCCGCCACGGTGCCCAGGCTGAAGGCCCCGTGGAGACGCGGCATGATGTGCCGGCCCACGGCCCGTTCGACGGCCGCGCCTTCAACGTTGGACGCGGTGTTCCAGCTGGCCGTGCCGAGGCCGATGACTGCCAGGCCCGCGGCTACAGCCACGGGATTGGCCAGCACCGACGTACCGAAGCCGGTGATGGCCAGCCCGGCGCCCACCATGAGGCTGCCGGTCCGGATGGTCAGCTTGGAGCCCAGCCGCAGCACAATCAGCCCGGAGGCGGATACGGACAGGAATGAACCCAGCGTCATGCACAGCAGAAGCAGCCCGACGTTGCCGGGAGTGAGGTCCAGGCCGTCGCGGATGGCCGGCAGCCGTGACACCCAGGAGGCGAAGGCCACTCCGCTGGCGCCATAGGCCACCACGACGGCGTTGCGCCAGCGTGTGACCTCGGCAGCAGTCGCTGCCGGGGTGGTCAAGGACTCGCCGCGGTTCAGGACACCCTGACGACGGCCTGGGCCTTCATCAGCACTTTCTGGCCCGCCGAGACGACGGTGAGGTCGATGCGTGCGGTGCCGGCATCGGCGTCGAGCTTTCCAATGGCGCCGCTGACCTCGATGGTTGCCCCGGGTTCCGGGGAGCCGGTGGTGTCCGTCACCGGAACGGGCTTGGTGAAACGCGTCTGGAAATCGACGACGGCGGCGGGATCGCCTGCCCAGTCGCTCACCAGTTGCACGGCAGCACCCATGGTGAACATGCCGTGGGCGATGACGCCGGGCAGTCCGACTCCGGTGGCGAAGGCTTCGTTCCAGTGGATGGGGTTGAAGTCCCCGGAGGCACCGGCGTACTTGACCAGGTCCGTGCGGGTGACCTCGATGGTGCGGCTGCCGATGTCCTGGCCGGCCGTGAGTTCGTTGAAAGTGGGGCTCATGGTTACTGTCCCTCTCCGCGGACCAGGATGGATGAGGTGGTGGTGGTGACCGGTTCACGGCTTTCGTTGCTGCCGTCGGATACGGCGAAGATTTCGGCGCGGGTGGTGATCATGGCCCCGCCTCCCATGGCGCGGACGCCGTCAACGTGGAGTTCGGCGACGAGCCGGTCGCCGGCGATGATAGGGCGGTGGTGGATGAAGCGCTGGTCCGCGTGGACCACCCGGGAGAAGTCGATCCCGGCTTCCGGATCCTCGATCAGCTGGGCGTCGGCGCGCTGGGCAATGATGATGGCGAAGGTGGGCGGCGCAACAAGGTCCCGGTGGCCCAGGGTCTTGGCGGCCTCGACGTCGAAGTGGGCGGGGTGGGTGGCCTTGACCGCGCGGGCGAACTCGCGGATTTTTTCGCGGCCGACGTCGTACACCTCTGCGGCAGGGTAGCTGCGGCCCTGCAGATCCGGATTGATAGTCATGACTCCAAGCCTATCCTTAGGGCTGCCGCCGGGGGGCCTTGTGTCGCCCTGATATGATGGATTCATCATTCCATCAAGTGACCTTGAGAGATGCCGCAAAGGAGCGCACGCCATGTTGTCCCCCGCCCAGGCCCCGCTGTACGAGATCAAGGCCAACCTGTTCAAAGCACTGGCGCACCCGGCCCGGATCAGGATCCTGGAGCTGCTGGCTGCGGCCCCGGAGAACACAGCTCCTGTCAGCTACCTGCTCACCGAAACCGGGCTTGAGGCCTCCCACCTTTCACAGCACCTCGCCACCCTGCGCAAGCACAAAGTAGTGACGTCGGTGCGGACGGCCAACGCCGTGACCTACCGACTGGCGCACCCTGGGATTTCGAAACTGCTTTCCATCGCCCGCGCCTTCCTGCTCGACAGCCTTGCTGATTCGAACGAACAACTCAGGCTCGCGCAGGAACTGCCTGCCGGGCACCTTCCGGCGGAGTCAGCCTCGTGAGCACGGCCCTGCGGTCCGGTTCCACGGCGCTCGCCCGGTTCCTGCCCTCCCGGGCGGACTACGCCGGACTCCGGCAGTCCTGGCGGTCAGACCTGCTGGCCGGGATCACGGTGGGCATCGTGGCACTGCCGCTGGCTCTCGCATTCGGGGTCAGCTCGGGGGTGGGCGCCGAGGCCGGCCTGATCACCGCGATCGTGGCCGGGCTGGTGGCTGCGGTGATGGGCGGCTCGCATGTCCAGGTCTCGGGACCCACCGGCGCCATGGTGGTGGTGCTGGCTCCCGTGGTGGCGGTGCACGGGACGGGCAGCGTGGCCCTGGTTTCGCTGATGGCCGGGCTCATGGTCTGCGTCCTGGGCATCAGCGGGCTGGGCAAGGCGGTGGCCTTCATCCCGTGGCCGGTGGTGGAAGGCTTCACCCTCGGCATTGCCGCCATCATTTTCCTCCAGCAGGTTCCATTGGCCACCGGCACGGCCGGGACGCCCGGCCACAACACTCTGCTGGCGGCCATCGAAGCAGCGTCCCGGGCCGAGTCCCCTACCGTCATGCTGACGCTGGCACTCGTGGCGGGCGTCGCCGTCGTGATGGTGATGGTCCAGAAATTCTTCCGGGCACTGCCGGCCAGCCTGCTCGCTGTCATCCTGGCGGCTGTGGCCGCCGAACTTCTGGGGCTGGACGTTCCCCGGATCGGCGCGCTGCCGCATTCCCTGCCCTCCCCCGCGCTGCCGGTGATGGACATTGCTTCACTGGGCGCCCTGGCGATGCCCGCCGTCGCGATTGCAGCGCTCGCGGCCATCGAATCGCTGCTGTCGGCCCGCGTGGCAGGCGGCATGGCAGGCCCGGACGGAACCCCCAGCGGGGCCTACAGCCCTGACCGCGAACTCACCGGCCAGGGCCTGGCCTCGATCGCTGCCGGTTTGTTTGGCGGCATGCCGGCCACCGGAGCCATTGCCAGGACTGCCGTGAATGTGCGCTCAGGTGCCAGGACCCGCCTTTCCGCGGTGGTGCATGCGGTGGTGCTCCTGGGCATCGTCTATCTGGCCGCCGGGCTGGTAGGTCAGATTCCGCTGGCCGCCCTGGGAGGTGTGCTGATGGTGACCGCGACCCGCATGGTGTCCCGGCGGACGGTCGCGGCGATCCTGCGGTCCACGCGGCCGGATGCGGTGGTTTTCATCCTCACGGCACTCATTACGGTGGCTTTCGATCTGATCGTCGCGATCCAGATCGGGCTCGCAGCGGCCGCGCTGTTCACGCTGCGCAAGTTTGCTTCGCTGAGCAGTGTCCAGCGCGAGGACATTTCCGGGCCACGGGCCGAAGGCGATGAGCATATTGCCGTGTTCCGGCTGGACGGCGCCATGTTCTTCGGCGCCGCTGAACGCATCCTCCAGGAGATCAGCCAGGTGCGGGACATCCAGGTGGCCATTATCAGGCTCTCCCAGCTCCGGATGCTGGACGCCACCGGCGCCCATGCCCTCGTGGAGGTCATCTCCGCCCTGGAGCTGCGCGGCATCACGGTCCTCCTGAAGGGAGTCCGGCCGGATCACCTGCAGTTGGTGACCAACGTTGGCGTGATCCGCTCGCTCCGCCACCACAAGCACCTGTTCGACGATCTTCCGGCGGCCGTGGAGCATGCCCGCAGCCATGTGGGCAGGAACGCCGCCGCGGCGGCTAGCGCCTGAGGTTTTTCCGGATCGCCTGGCCGCGGACCACCATGCCCACGATGTGCAGGACCAGGCCCAACCCGATGACGGCCAGGGAGGCGACGGCCAGATCCCGGTTGTTGCTGGTGTTGCCCACAATGTTCAGGATCAGCCCGACGCCGATCAGCGCCATGGCACTGAAGACCAGGACTTTGTACGAGGTGGGCGCAGACTCCCAGAATTCTTTGAGCACCGTGACAGTCTACCGAGCGCCGCAGCTTCAGTAGACTGCGCGCCCCGCAACGGCAACGCGGGGTCACTCCACGCCCGATCCGACGGCGTTATCGGGCGTGGAGTGACCCCGCGTTGCTTGGAGGGGTGTTGCTTGGAGGGGGTTACAGGGCGTTACAGGGCGGGCTGGACTCCGAAGGCCACTGCAAGCTTCATAATCTTCTCGGCACGGCCCAGGCGCGGGAGGTCGGAGCCGTCGCGGATAACACGGCCGTTGGCCTCGAAGTCGGCCATGAAGTCGGTAGCCCAGGCGACGTCGGACGGCGTGGGGCTGATGACCTCGTTGATCACCGGGGTCTGGTCGATCGCCAGGCAAAGCTTTCCGGTCATGCCCATCATGACGGTGATGCCGGTCTGCTCGCGCAGGATGGGGTGGTTGGTGCCCACGGTGGGGCCGTCGATGGGGCCGGGCAGGTTGCCGACCCGGCTGGCGACCACGAGCTTGGCGCGCGGGTAGGCCATGGCCTCGGCGGTGGCGGCCATGCCGGTGTCGCGGCGGAAGTCACCGGAGCCGAAGGCGAGGCGGAACGCGCCCTGCGCCTTGGCGATGTTGTTGGCTTCCTCGATGCCGACGGCGGATTCCACCAGCGGGATAACAGGCGTTTTGCCGTCCATGCGGTGGAAGCTTTCGGTCACCTGGTCAGCGGACTCGGTTTTGGCGAGCATGACCCCGAGCAGGCCGGGGGTTCCACGCAGTCCGGCGAGGTCGTCGGCCCAGAACGGGCTGGTGGCATCGTTGATGCGGACCCAGGCCTTGCCGCCGCCGCTCAGCCAGTCGATGACGTGTCCGCGGGCCTGGTCCTTCTGGGACGGGTCCACTGCGTCTTCGATATCAAGGATGATCGAATCCGCGCGCGAGCTGGCGGACTGGTCGAACAGTTCTGTTTTCATTGCGTTCACCAGGAGCCATGAACGGGCGATTTCTGCTGGGATATTGCGTTCCGGCCGTACGGTCTCGGTGGCGATGGTTGACGTCATGCTTCTACCGTATCCGGCATGGCACCGCCAGCGCTAAGTGGTAGCGCCATCACATGACCAATACGAACAATACGGGCGTGCGGCGTCACGGATCAGGGGATGTTGGTCCCCCGGGCGGCGATCCACAGCCCGTACCATTCGGACCGGGTCAGGGCCGCAGCTACCCGGCCGGCATCCGCGCAGGCCCTGATCCGGGCCGGATTGACCGTCCCGATCACGGGCGCAATCTTCGCCGGGTGCTTCATCAGCCAACCCAGCAGCACCGCTTCGCCGGACGTTTCGTACTTCCCGGCCAGCTCCGCCACCAGCGTTGCCGCGGCGGTCTCGGCCGACGTCGGATCTTCCGGCGCGGCACCGGTGTAAAGTCCCCGTGCCAGCGCACCGTAGGCCTGCAGTGTGACGCCGTTCCGGGCGCAGTATTCGAGTGTTCCGTGGGGGAAACTGTAGTCCAGCGACTCTGCGTGGTTCACCAGGACCTGGCTTTCCAGCCAGGCCCGCTTGAGCAGGCTCATCTCCAGCTGGTTCGCCACGAGGGGTACCTCCAGCCGGTCCTGCAGCGCCTGGATCTGCGCCCCGGACATGTTGGACACGCCGAACGCACGTACCTTGCCCTCGGCCAGCAGCTGCCCGACGGCGTCCGCCACCTCTGCGAGGTCAGTCAGCGGATCGGGGCGGTGCAGGAGGAGCACGTCCACGAAGTCCGTCCGCAGCCTCGCCAGGCTGCCACCGACGCGCTCCAGGATGGCGTCCCGGCTCAGGTCATAGTGCCCAGGGATCCCCTTCTCGCCCAGCCGGATCCCGCACTTTGTCTGCAGCCGGATGCGCTCGCGCAGGCCCGGCGTAGCCGCCAGCACCTCCCCGAACACGGCCTCGGACTTGCCTTTGCGGTAGATGTCGGCGTGATCAAACAGTGTGATGCCCGCGTCCAGCGCGGCCTCGATGGCCGCCGCAGCCTCGTCCACATGGTCGGTGCCGTGCGGCTCGTCGGACCAGCTGCCGCCCAGGCCCATGCAGCCGTAGATGAGCTCCTGCGCGGACGATGGAGCGGTGTGTTCAGTCATTGCTTCACTCTTTCATGGGCGGCGGCAGACGGACAGGTGGCGGGACCCGGCCGGGCCCCGCCATCTGTGTTCGGAATGTCAGGGATGTCAGCGCAGCCAGGCAGTGCTGTTGGCGGCCAGCTTGCCGTCTTCCAGCGGGGCGCTGCTGACCAGTACGGTCCCTGCGGGCAGTTCGACGGCGAGGTCACCGAAGTTGGTCACTGACTGCCAGCCACCGGGACGGCCGAAATGCAGGACCTTTGAGTTGGCCGTGGGGATCCAGGTCAGTTCCTCATCGGCCTGGAGTTCCCGGCGCAGCTTCAGGGCCTTCCGGTACAGCTCCAGGGTGGATCCTTCGGTGCCGTCCTCGGCCTCGACGGCGTACTTGGCGAACCAGTCCGGCTGCGGCAGGTGGGCGCCGCCATCGCCGAAGCCGAAGGACGTGCCTTCGACGTTCCACGGCAGCGGGACGCGGCAGCCGTCCCGGCCCACCTCAACGCCCCTGTTCCGGAAGTAGGTGGGATCCTGGCGGTCGGCGTCGGCAATGTCAGCCACCTCCTGCAGGCCCAGCTCCTCGCCCTGGTAAAGGTAGGCGGAACCGGGGAGCGCGAGCATCAGCAGGCTGGCTGCGCGGGCCCGGCGCTCACCGAGCTCCACATCCAGCTCCTCCTGTGGGCCGCCGGCCAGCAGCCAGTCCTTGCCGTCCTGGCCTTTGTCATGGGCCTTGGTCTTGTCCTTGGGGAACTGCGGCAGGCCGTAGCGCGTGGCGTGCCGGACGACGTCGTGGTTGGAGAAGACCCACGTGGAGGAAGCGCCGGTGGCTGCCGCTTCGGCGAGGTTGCGGGTGATGATTTCGCGGAATTCCTCGGCGTCGAAATCGGCCTGGAGGAGGTCGAAGTTGAACGCCTGCCCCAGCCCTTCAGGGCTGGCGTAGCGGGCGCGCCGCGTGGCGTGGACCCAGGCCTCGGCCACGGCGGTGCGCGGCGGGTTGTATTCGTTGAAGACCTCGCGCCACTCGGTGTAGATCTCGTGCACCTCGTCGCGGTCCCAGAAAGGGTGCGTGCCGTCGTCGAAACCGTCCACACCGGTGTTGGCGGCGCTCAGTTCCAGCTTGGACAGCAGGGGCTCGGTGAGGTCTTTGGTGAGGGCATGGGCCACGTCCACGCGGAAGCCGTCCACGCCGCGGTCAGACCAGAAGCGCAGGGTCCTGAGGAAGTCGTCGCGGACTTCCCGGTTGGACCAGTTCAGGTCCGGCTGCTCCTTGGCGAAGATGTGCATGTACCACTGGCCCGGGGTGCCGTCAGGCTCGGTGATGCGCTCCCAGGCCGGCCCGCCAAAGACTGAATCCCAGTCCGAGGGCGGGAACTCGCCGTTGGGGCCCTTGCCGTCGCGGAAGATGTAGCGGTCGCGGGCAGCGGAGCCCTTCGGCGACGCGAGGGCCTCCTTGAACCATTCGTGCCGGTTGGAGGAGTGGTTGGGCACGATGTCGGCGATGAGCTTGATCCCGGCCTGGTGAAGGGCTGCGGCCATTTCGTCGAAGTCCGCCAGCGTGCCGAGCTTGGGGTCCACATCGCGGTAATCGTCCACATCGTAGCCGCCGTCGGCGAGGGCCGAGGGGTAGAACGGGCTCAGCCAGACGGCGTCGATCCCCAGTTCCTTCAGGTACGGGACCCTGGCCGTGATGCCCTTGATGTCACCGATGCCATCGCCGTTCGAGTCGGAGAAGCTGCGCGGATAGATCTGGTACACGGCGGCCTGGCGCCACCAGTTGGGATCGCTCATGCGGTCTGAATCGGACAGGGTTGCCAGCGTGGCGGTGTTGGGCAAGGGAATCCTTCGGAGGTCTCGGCCGTCGTTATTTGATGGTGGTTACGCTCAAGGGAAGCAATTTAGATAGAATCTAAATATACTCACCATCAATTATCGGTCCCGGGTATCGGAAGGTCAAGATCACATGAAAGCAGGCGGAGCGGCCACGCCCCAGATGATGCGCCGGGTCAATGCCCACGCTGCCTTGGCCTTCCTGCGGAGCACCGGGGTAGCCACCGGCACCGACCTGATGGCAGCCACGGGCCTGACCAGGGCCTCCGTCATTGCCGTGTGCGAAGACCTGCTGCGCCGCGGGTGGATCAGCGAGCTGGACTCCGGCCGCGAAACCGGCTCACTGAAGGGCCGGCCCGCCCGGCGCTTCGAACTGAACCCCCGGGCGGGCTTCGTTGTGGGCATCGACATCGGCGCCGCCACCACCACTGCGGTGGTGGCGGACCTTCGCGGAACCATTGTGGGCAAGGCGAGCCGCTCCTTCCGCAGCGCTGAAATTCCGGCCCGCGAGCGGATCGAGGTGGTGAACGAGGCGTGTGGCGAGGCATTGGCTGAGGCAGGGACCGGTCCGGCTGCTGTCCTGGCGGTAACAGCGGGCCTGGCAGCACCCGTGGACCGGGACGGCAACGTCCTGCTGACAAAGCAGTTCTGGCGGAAGTTCGACGTCGGGCTCCGCACGGCCCTTGCCGAGCGGCATGGCTGGCAAGTACTGCTGGAAAACGACGCCAACCTGGCCGCTTTGGGTGAACGGTGGCGGGGATCAGGCGTAGGCGTCAATGACCTGGTGGTCATCCTGGCCAGCGAGCGGATGGGCGCCGGCATTATCGAGTCGGGCCGGCTGCTGCACGGACACAGCGGGGCCGCAGGCGAGATGGGCTACCTGGACATGATCGAGGGCGTGGGCAGCGCCGATGGCATCGCCTACCTTGCCCGCGAGTGGTTTGCCCGGCCCGGGGAACCGCCCACGGTCGAAGCCCGGGAGGTGTTCGCGGCCGCGGCAGCCGGTGACCCCGCCGCCGTCGTGGTCATGGACAGGCTGGCAGAGCGCGTGGCACGGGTGATCGCCTCAGTGGCCATTATGGCCAACCCCGAGCAGGTGGTGCTCGGCGGCGCCGTAGCCCATTCAGCGGGGATGCTGCTGCCGGGCATCATGGAGCGGCTGCCCCGCTTCACCGCCACGGTCCCCCGGGTCACGGCCTCGCCGCTGGGCGATTCGATCGTGACGGTGGGGGCGGTCCGGCATGCGCTGGACTACGTGGAGGCGCATGCCCTCGACCTGGAACTTCCGGCGGGGGCGTAGGGCCGGCCGCGCTCAGGCCCGGGGCTGCAGCGCCGCAGCGATGGGCAGGGTGCCGTCGCGGAATTCGATGGTCCTACCGGCGGTCTCGGGCAGGTCAAGCACCGCCGCAGCAACACTGGCAGTATTGCTGCGGGACGTTTCCTGGCCGCCCTCCCGCAGGGGATCCACCTCGATGAGCCCGGTCCCGGGCCGGTCCGTCAGGGCGCCCGGCCCCAGGATGGTCCACGCCAGGTCCGTGCCGCGCAGGTACTCGTCCGCCGCCGCTTTGGCCTGTGCATAGGCGAAGAAGCTGTTGTCCGCCGGCACCCCATGGTCCGGACCGGCGCCCAGGTAGGAGACCATGACATAACGCCCGACGCCGGCCTCCGCCGCCGCGTCCATCGACCGGATCGCGGCGTCGCGGTCCACCGCATACGTCCTCTCCGGGTTGCCGCCGCCGGCGCCGGCGGACCAGACCACCGCGTCATGTCCGCTGAGCGCACCGGCGATTTCCGCCGTCGTCGAGTTTTCAATGTCCAGGACCGACGGCGTCGCGCCGGTTGCCGCGACGTCGCCGGCATGGTCCGGGTTGCGGATGATCGAGGTGACGCTGTGGCCTTCCCCGGTGAGCAGGGCGGACAGGTGAAGGGCCACTTTGCCGTGGCCGCCGATGATTACGATGCGGGTCATGTCCCCCATTCTGCACCTGCCGGACCCCGGAAGGCCGGACCGCGCCGCCCGGGGGACGCCGGGCTCAGGGCAGCACGCGGTAGCGGAGGTACACCGTGCCGCTGCCGAAGGTATGTTCCTGAAGGAGTTGAAGCCTGAGGTTCAGGCCATCGGGAAGGTACTTCCGGCCGCCGCCCACCACGTACGGGCAGACGAAGAGACTGCATTCGTCCACCAGCCCCGCCTGCAGGGCAGCGGAGGCCAGGATGGGACCGCCGATTCCAAGACCGCTCTCGGTTCCGGCCTTCAGCTTCCGGACTGCCTCAGGATCGAAAGTCTTCTCGATCCTGGTGCGGGCGGTGGAGGCGGCAGCAAGCGTTGTGGAGTACACCACCTTGTCTGCTCCGTGCCAGATCCGCGCAAAATCCTGCACTACAGCAGGCTCCGCCGAGGTGTCCCAGGTTTCCCAGACCGACATGACCTCGTACATGTTGCGGCCAAAAAGGTACGTGCCTACGTCTCGTTGGAGGTCGTTGACGAAGGCATGGACTTCCTCATCCGGCTGGCTGAAATCGAAATTGCCGTCCCGGTCCGCGATGTACCCGTCCAGCGAAGCGGAGAGGTGGTATGTGAGCTTGCCCATGCGCACATTCTGCCCCGGCGGGATCCGGGTTGGATAGGCGTCTGTGCGGGCCGGAAGATCCGGGGTATGCAAAAGGACCCCGGAGGCATTGGCCTTCGGGGTCCTGCTCTGTAGCGGTGGGGAGGCTCGATCTCCCGACCTCACGATTATGAGTCGTGCGCTCTAACCAACTGAGCTACACCGCCACGAATGAGAAAAACCTGCGCAAGCCGGTCAAAAACCGCCTTGACACAGGCCCTCATCCAGAGCCCCCCACCGGAATCGATCCGGTGACCTCGTTCTTACCAAGAACGCGCTCTACCACTGAGCTAGGGGGGCAACGAGTAAATACTCTACCGGAAGATTTCGCCACCAACAAATCGGCATCAGGGCCGGTCAAAGGGCGCCGAAACAGTTGCATCGGCGCCCTTTTTATGGCCTCAATCCGGGGTTGAAAACTACGGCAGGCGCAGCACCTGTCCGGGGTAAATCAGGTCCGGATTCGGGACGGTGTCCGCGTTGGCCGCGATCAGGGCGTCCAGGTCCACGCCGAACTGCACGGCGATCCCGCCCAGGGTATCCCCGGCCTCAACCACGACCTCCGAAACCGCCGCCGGGGCGGGAGCGGGCGGTGCCGCAGCTGCGGCTGCAACTGCAGCCTGCGCGTCGCCTGCCTGCTGGGCGGCTGACGCGTCAGCGGCGGCCTGGTTGGCGGCTGCAGCGTCTACGGCAGCCTGGTCAGACGCTGCCCGGTCCGCGGCGGCCTGCTTGGCGGCTGCAGCGTCCGCGGCGGCCTGATCAGCCGCTGTTTGGTCCGCTGCAGCCCGGTCCGCTGCCGCCTGGTCCTGGCTCACCTCTGGGGTGGCTGTGCCGGCAGGAGTTGCCTGGGTGGTGCCGGCTCCGGCCTCCACGCCCCCGCCTGCCTGCGGCGCATCCTTCGCCCCGTTCTTGTCCCCAAGCCCGAGGTTCTTCTTCAGATCGTCCAGGAATCCCACAGTGTTGCCTTTCATGAGGCTTTGCGACCGACAGAGCCGGGCCGCAGCCAGGTCGGGTCGATCCGCAGCTACGCGGTCGGTAGCCCCTCGATCGTATGGGTGGAAGCATCCGCTGCCAAGGACCGGACCCGCCGCGGCAGCACGCCGTCGGGCGTTAAATGCCTGTGGGCCGGCTCGAAAGCCGGCCCACAGGGGGAATTTGTCAGGCTAGCTGACGGTTACCACTTGCCCTTGCGGTTGAAACCGCCCTGGCCGCCCTCGGTGCGGGGCTTGCGTGAGCCGTCGCCGTGGCCGCCGAAGCGGGAGTCGCTGGCCTGGCCGCGGTTTGCGCCGCTGTCGGTGCCAACGGAGCGCTCTGAACGGTCGCTGTACGAGCGGCCGCCGCGGTCAGCTGAGCTGCGCTCGCCGTCGGACTTGCGGAATTCCTTCTTGAACCCGCCGTTGCCCTTGAAGTTGCCGCCGCGGTCTCCACCGGAGTAACCGCCGCGGTCGCCGCCGCCACGGTTGCCCTGGTATCCGCCACGCTCGCCGCCGCCGGAGGGCTTGCGGCCGTTGTCCAGCTCGAGGTGGATCAGTTCGCCGCCGATCCGGGTGCGGGACAGTGCGCGCAGCTGCTCGGGGCTCAGGTCCGCCGGAAGCTCCACGAGGGAGTGGTCCGAGCGGATGTCGATGCCGCCGATCTGGGCCGAGGAGATGCCGCCTTCGTTGGCAATGGCGCCAACGATGGAACCCGGCATAACGCGCTGGCGGCGTCCGACGGCGATCCGGTAGGTGGCGTTGCCCTCGGTGAGCGTGCGGGTGGGGCCGCGTGAGCCGAAGCCGTCCTTGGAGCGCTCGCGCTTCTGGAACTCGGGAGCTGCAGGCAGTTCCTTGACCAGCAGCGGCTGTCCGCCCTGTGCCATGACGGCCAGTGCAGCAGCGATCTCCGAGGCCGGCACGTTGTGCTCTTCCTCGTAGGAGGAGATGAGGTCGCGGAACGCGGCAACGTCCTCGGACTCGAGGGTCTCGGTGATGCGCTCGGCGAACTTGCCCAGGCGCAACGTGTTGACCGTCTCGGCCGTCGGCAGGTGCATCTGCTCCACCGGCTGGCGGGTTGCCTTCTCGATGGAACGCAGCAGGTACTTCTCCCGCGGGGTCATGAACAGCACAGCGTCACCACTGCGGCCTGCACGGCCGGTACGGCCGATGCGGTGCACGTAGGACTCGGTGTCGTGCGGGATGTCGTAGTTGATCACGTGGCTGATGCGCTCGACGTCAAGGCCGCGGGCCGCGACGTCGGTGGCCACGAGGATGTCGATGCGGCCTTCCTTCAGCGCCTCGACGGTCCGCTCGCGCTGCTGCTGCGGGATGTCGCCGTTGATGGCGGCAGCCTGGAAGCCCCGCGCCTTCAGCTTGTCAGCCAGGTCCTCGGTAGCCATTTTGGTGCGCACGAAGGCGATAACGCCGTCGAACTCTTCAACCTCGAGGATGCGGGTCAGCGCGTCCAGCTTGTGCGGGCCCATGACCTGCAGGTACCGCTGGCGGGTGTTGGCGCCGGTGGTGGTCTTGGACTTGACCGAGATCTCGGCCGGGTTGTTCAGGTACTGCTTGGACATCCGGCGGATCTGGCTCGGCATGGTGGCGGAGAACAGGGCAACCTGGCGGTCCGACGGAGTCTGCTGGAAGATCTGCTCCACGTCTTCGGCGAAGCCCATGCGCAGCATTTCGTCGGCCTCGTCCAGCACCAGGTACTGGAGTTCGGACAGGTCCAGGGAACCCTTGGAGATGTGGTCGATCACACGGCCGGGGGTACCCACAACAACCTGGGCACCGCGGCGCAGGCCGGCGAGCTGGGGGCCGTAAGCGGAACCGCCGTAGACGGGGAGGACCGTGAAGTCATCGATGTGCTTGGCGTAGGAGGTGAAGGCCTCGGCAACCTGGAGCGCGAGCTCGCGGGTCGGTGCCAGGACCAGGGCCTGGGTCTTGCGGGACGGGCCGTTGAGGTCGTGGAGCTCGGCCAGGCGGGACAGTGCCGGTACTGCGAATGCTGCAGTCTTACCGGTACCCGTCTGGGCGAGGCCCACGACGTCGCGGCCTTCAAGCAGCAACGGGATGGTTGCGGCCTGGATGGGGGAAGGCTTTTCGTAGCCGACATCCTGCAGTGCTGCGAGGACGCGGCCGTCAATGCCGAGATCGGCGAAGCGGATGCCGTCAGCTTCAGTGCCGGCCTCTCCGCTGGTGGGGTCAGCCTGGGGGGCTTCTTCCGTGCGTGCTTCTTCGGTGCGGGGGGCTTCAGCCTGGGGAGCTTCTTCGGCCTTGATGGCCTCGGCCTGCGGGGCTTCGTCCTGCTGGACGTCTGCCTGGGGGGCGTCTGCCTGCGGTGCTTCGTCCTGCTGGACGTCTGCCTGGGGGGCGTCTGCCTGCGGTGCTTCGATGAAGACTGCAGCGGGTGCGGTCTCGACGTCGGTCACGGTGTTTTCGGTCTCGACGGAGTCATTTTGGTTTTCGGGCATAGGGAAATTTCCTCATCCATAGGGGGCCAGGCGGCACTACCCGAGGTGAGCGGAGCCGCATTACTGTGCCGTGGGTGCCGGGCAAACATTGACCGGCCGGTCATTTAGAAGTCCGGCGCTTTCGCAATCCCGTGGCAGGACTTCACGCTGCATCTCTTGGCTGCTATCCCAGCAGTCTGTACAGCGTTTTCTTTAGCCGGCTCTCCCTATGAAAATGCCCGCATCGCAATAGCGGGCCCCAACACTTGCCAGTCCTGCCTCAAAAATTGGGCAGGAATAAGGGATTTCCGGAGTGGGGGATGTTTCAAGTGTAAGGTATGGATCCGCCTTCCAGGTAATTGAAGGCACGACGGCGGCGGTGGGCTTGCTCACACGGCTCCCCGTCCGGCCCCATCCGGGCAGCGGCTACCGGGCCAGCTGCCGCAACAGCGACTCGAACTTCTGGTTGTATTCCGGCTGCTGCAGGCGGATCTCCCCGTCGGCGTCGGCATCCCGGAGCGCTTCCATAGAGTCAGGGTCCGGATCGCTGAACCACTTGCCGATGGTAATGCCATGCGTGGGGACGTACAGCCGGTGGATATGATCGCCGGCCTGGATGGTGCCGGTCCGGGTCACCCGCAGGTAGGCTCCCACGCGTCCGGCTTCGGTAAACCGTTTGACGAACCGGGGCTCCTTGAACCGCCGCTGGAAAGTGGCGCAGGGCGTGCGCGGCGACGTGACTTCCACTTCCACGTCCAGCCCGATCTTCCAGCGCTCCCCGATCACTGCCCCGGTGGTTTCGATGCCGGAGACCCTGAGGTTTTCGCCAAAGACCCCCGGCGGAAGGTCCCGCTGAAGCTCTTCCGCCCAGTAGTCGGCGTCCTCCTGCGAGTACGCGTAGAGGGCCTGATCCAGCCCGCCATGATGGACCCTGTTCGCCTGGATATCGCCACGGAGGCCCAGCTTGTGGACCTTGACGGGGCCTTCCACCGGCCGCTTGTCGATGGCGGTAACCCCCACGCTGCTTTCGTCGGGGAGAAGCTGGTGGACGCGGCAGACGGCGAGTACTGATGCGGTTTCCATGGCTCCAGTGTAGGTTCCCCAGGGGACGTTCGGCCTGTGATGCCGGGTGGGGACTTCTCCCCCGGTTTCTGCTCGCAGCGGGCCGGGGCACCGGTTAGGCTGATTTCAGGATTTAGTTGCCTCGCGCAAGGTTGCGCCCACATTTGAGCATGGACTACCAAGGGGGAAGTCATGGACCCGGACAAGGACCAGGACAACGGTCCGGACAAGGACCAAGGTGGCCCTGATGCGGACCGCACAAAAAGCATGCCAAAACCGCCGCCATGGCAGGTGCCGAAGCCGGAACTCCGCCCTGAACTCCTGGATCAGCCCACGCCAACGGTGGACCCCTTCGCGAAGGACCGCGAGCGTGAGCTCCACGATGCGGCCGCGCGGAAGAAGCGCTCGCAGCGGCGGACTGTCGTGGTGGGCCTGGGCGTGACGGCACTCCTGGCCGGCACCATCACCGCCATCGTGGCAAGCAATGAGGACGAACCCGAGTACGCCCAGGTGTGTTTCAACGAGGAGACCGGCGAGCGCGTCGAAGACACCCAGTGCAACAGCTCCGCCGGCCGCAGCGGTGCACTGTACGCCTGGTACTTCTATTCGCGCGGCGCCAGCGTGCCGGCCGTGGGCCAGAACCGGTCCTCGTACCCGAGCTACACCAACAACATTCCCAGCGGAGCCAAAGCGTCCACGGGTTACAGCACCAAGGGCGGAACGGTCAGCCGGGGCGGCTTCGGCAGCAGCTCCAAGGGCGGAAGCACGGGGGGCTAGGCGTGAAGCGGTTGTTATCGGAGCCCAGGCCTGACTGGAAGCAGAAGATCGAAGAGCAGGGCCTGGTCTTCTCCACCACCACCATGCCCGACGGCCGGAAGATCGAGTACTGGAATGAGGCCGCGTACTACGAATTCACCATGGACGAGGTGGAAACGCTCGAGGTCACTGCCGAGGACATGCACAAGATGTGCCTGGAAGCGGCCCGCTTCCTGGCCACCGGCGCCATGGGGAACATCGGCATCGGCCCGCAGGCCCTGGAGCTGGCAGCCGAGTCGCTGCAGGCAGGTGACATGGACGTGTACGGTCGGTTCGACTTCATCTATGACGGCCAGGGGGGCCCGGCCAAGATGCTCGAGTACAACGCGGACACCCCCACCGGCCTGATCGAGGCTGCCGTGGCGCAGTGGTTCTGGCTGCAGGATGTCTTTCCTGAAAAGGACCAGTGGAACGGCATCCACGAGGCGCTGATCCGGCAGTGGAAGAAGATGCAGTACCGGACCGGGATGAGCACCCTCCACATTGCCCATTCCGAGGCCGAGGAGTCGGGCGAGGACTGGATGACCGCGGCCTACATGCGCGATGTCGCCAGCCAGGCGGGCTGGACCACCATCGGTATTAACATGTCGGACATCGGCTGGGACCCCAACCTCAACCGGTTCGTGGACCTGGACAACTTCATGATCAGCACCATGTTCAAGCTCTATCCGTGGGAGCTGATGATGAAGGAGCCATTCGGGCACCGGCTGCTGCAGCGGGCCCACAATCCGCGCTGGGTGGAGCCGGCCTGGAAGATGCTGCTCTCCAACAAGGCGTTGCTCGCCGCGCTGTGGCACCTGTACCCGGACCACCCCAACCTCCTGCCCGCCTACCTCAACGAGCCCGGCCCCCTGAAGGAATGGGTCGCCAAGCCCCTGCACGGGCGCGAAGGCGACAACATCAGGATCCACGCACCCGGCATCAGCCTCGAACAGCCGGGCGGATACGGGCGCGAAGGCTGGTGCTACCAGCAGTACCATCCGCTCCCCGACTTCGACGGCAACCATCCGGTCCTCGGCCTGTGGGTGGTGGACGGTGAGTCCGTGGGCTGCGGGATCCGGGAATCCGATGGCCCCATCACCGATTACTTCTGCCGTTTTGTGCCCAACACCATTGACGCCCCCGCTCCGCTTTCGGTGCAGGCCCACTCCAGCAAAGCAGGTATCGCACTATGAGCACAGAGACGACGACGGCGGCCGGCGGCCCCGGGGGTCCCTCCGGCGGTGCCGTTCCCGCCAAGGGCCTCCGCGCCGGAATCCTGGACCTCGGCGACTCGGTCATGCTGGGGCTCGCCTCCACCGCCCCCGTGTACTCCCTGGCAGCCACCCTGGGGCTGATTGTTGCCGTCAACGGCAACTACACCCCTCTTATCCTGATCCTGGGCTTCATCCCGGTCCTGTTCATCGCCTACGCCTTCCGTGAGCTGAACAGCGCCATGCCGGACTGCGGAACCACGTTCACCTGGTCCCGCCGCGCGTTCGGGCCGTGGGCCGGGTGGCTGGGTGGCTGGGGCGTCGCGCTGGCGGGCATCGTGGTGCTGGCCAACCTGGCGCAGGTGGCCGGGCAGTACCTGTGGCTCCTGATCGGCGACGGTTCACTGGCCGCCAACAAAGTGGTGGTCACGGCCACCGGCGTGCTGTTCATCGTCTTCATGACCCTGGTGAACTACCGCGGCATCAGACTCGGCGAGCATGTCCAGCGGGTCCTGACGTACGTGCAGTATGTCTCGCTGGGCATATTCGCCATTGCGCTGATTGTCCGGATCGCGGGCGGTGCCCCTGAGGGCCAGGCCTTCGATATCGAGTGGTTCAACCCGGCCGGCGCGTTCGCCGATCCCAGTGCCGTGGTGCACGGCGTCCTGCTGGCCCTGTTCATCTACTGGGGCTGGGACACCTGCCTGGCGGTGAACGAGGAAACCGAGAATCCGGCCAAAACGCCCGGCCGCGGCGCGGTCATTTCGGCTTTTGTGCTGGTGGCCATCTACGTTTCGGTGGCCCTGCTGGTCATGATGTACGCCACCGTGGGCACGGAGGGAATCGGACTGGGCAACGAAGCGAACCAGGATGACGTCTTCCTGGCCATGAAGGACGTGGTCCTGGGTCCGTGGGGCTGGCTGATCATCGTGGCCGTCCTCGCGTCCGTGCTGTCCTCCACGCAGACCACTATCCTTCCCACGGCGCGCGGCACACTGTCCATGGGTGTGTACGGGGCGCTGCCGCCGAAGTTTGGTGAAGTCCACCCGCGCAACCAGACCCCGGGATTCTCCACCCAGGTGATGGGCGCTGCCGCCGTGGCCTACTACGTGGCCATGAGCTTCCTCAGCGAAAACCTGCTCTCCGATTCCATCAGCGCCATCAGCCTGTTCATCGCCTTCTACTACGCACTCACCGGCTTCTCGTGCGCCTGGTATTTCCGCGGCACCCTCCGGGACTCGGCCCGCAACCTCTGGTTCCGGGGCATCCTGCCGCTGGCCGGCGCCCTGCTCCTGACGGCAGCATTCTTCATCTCGGCGGTCGAAATGTGGGACCCGGCGTACGGCGATACCCAGATCTTCGGCATCGGCGGCGCGTTTGTCAGCGGCGTGGTGTTGCTGGCCCTGGGCGTTGTGCTGGCGGTTGTCTGCCGGTTCCTGCCCTCAACCCGGGAGTACTTCACCGGAAAGCCCGGGGTCACGGCCGGCCCGTAGGATGCTCCCATGAGCTACGACGCCGCCACGCCCCTGGGTATGGATCCTTCCGATATCCTCGCCCTCGACTCCCTGCTGAGCCCGGACGAGCTCGAAGTCCGTCAGAAGATCCGCGACTTCACCGACCAGCGCATCAAACCCGGCATTGCGCGCTGGTACGACGACGCCGTCTTCCCCCTGGAGCTTGCGCCCGAACTGGGCGAACTCGGCGTCCTGGGCATGCACCTGGAGGGGTACGGCTGTCCCGGCCGCACCGCCGTCGAATACGGTCTTGCCGCCATGGAACTTGAGGCCGGCGACTCCGGGATCCGGACCTTCGTCTCGGTCCAGGGCTCGCTGGCCATGACCGCCATCCACAAGTGGGGTTCCGAGGACCAGAAGCAGGAGTGGCTCCCCCGGATGGCCGCCGGCGAGGTGATCGGGTGCTTCGCCCTGACCGAACCCACGGCCGGTTCGGATCCGTCCTCCATGACCACCGTTGCCCGCCGGGACGGTACAGGGGACGACGCCGGCTGGGTGCTGGACGGTGCCAAGCGCTGGATCGGGCTGGCGTCCGTGGCCGGGGTGATGGTGGTCTGGGCCAGGACCGACGACGGCGTCCGCGGCTTCCTGGTGCCGGCAGGAACACCCGGGGTCACGGCCACGCCCATCCCGCAGAAGCTCTCGATGCGGGCCTCCATCCAATGCGATGTGGTGTTCGACGGCGTCCGGCTGGGACCGGAGGCTATGCTCCCTGCGGCCCTTGGTTTGCGGGGCCCTTTCACGTGCCTGAACGAGGCACGCTACGGGATCGCGTGGGGAGCCATGGGCGCAGCGCGCGATTCCTACGAAACCGCCCTGAAGTACTCCCTGGACCGGCTGCAGTTCGGGAAGCCGCTGGCCGGGTACCAGCTGACCCAGGAAAAGCTGGTCAACATGCTCGTGGAAATCCAGAAAGGAACCATGCTGGCCATCCACCTGGGAAGGCTCAAGGACGCGGGCAGGCTCAAGCCGGAGCAGATCTCGCTGGCGAAGCTGAACAACGTGCGTGAGGCCATCGCCATCGCCCGGGAAGCACGTTCGATCCTGGGCGGCAACGGGATCACCCTGGATTACCCGCCGCTGCGGCACGCGGCCAACCTGGAATCGGTCCGCACCTATGAAGGCACCGACGAAGTCCATACCCTGATCCTCGGGCAGCACATCACCGGCCTCAACGCGTTCCGGTAGCGCGGGCTCCGAAGGTAAGGTCTCAGGCCGAGAAGCCGCCGTCGGCCTTGACCAGCTGGCCGGACACCCAGCGGCCTGCCGGTGACAGCAGGAACGCCACGGTGGCGCCGATGTCCGCCGGAGTTCCCAGCCGGCCACCCGGCTGCCTGGCGGTGAGCTCGTCACGGACCTCGCGGCTCATCCAGCCGGTGTCGATGGGCCCCGGGTTGAGCACGTTCGCCGAAATGCCCAGCGGCCCCAGCTCGCGCGCAGCGGCAATGACAATCCGGTCGAGGGCACCCTTTGACGCGCCGTACGGCAGGTTGAACGCCGTATGGTCACTGGTCAGCGCAACGATCGCGCCGCCGTCGGCCGGTGCCTGCCGTGTGAACGCGGCGATCAGTTGCCAGCTGGCCCGCGTGTTCACGGCGAAGTGGCGCTCAAAGGCTTCCAGCGTGGTGTCCATGATCCCGGAGTCCACGGACTCAGCGTGGCTGAGCACCAGACCCTGGAGCGGCCCGGCGAGGCCCGTCGCCTCGGCTACAAGCCGGTCCGCCGCTTCCGGGTCCTCGAGGTCTGCGGACAGGGCGTGGACCCGGGCGCCGATCGCTTCCAGTTCGGCGGTGAGGCGCACGACGTCGGCCGGTTCACTTCCCGCCGGCATCCGGGCATCGTAGTCTGGCCAGTAGGCGAGGACCAGATCCCAGCCCTCCGCCGCCAGCTGACGGGCAATTCCGGCCCCGATGCCGGCCAGCCTCCCTGCTCCGGTGATGAGTGCGGTGGGCCGGGCCATACTGTCAGGTGGAGTGGATGCCATTGAATCAGCCTAGCGGTGGCTGCCCGCGCGGCGCGGCGGGGGCTCTGCACGGGCGCCGCGCGCGGTCCCCGGCGTCATTCGGGCAGCAGCACCAGTTCCAGGTATCCGCGCAGGCACCGGGCCATGTCCACACTTTCGGGCGCGAGCAGCCACTGTGTCTGGATTCCGTCCCAGAGGGCGATCAGCGTCGCCGCGGCCGCTTCGGGCTCCACGCCGGGCCGCAGCCGCCCTTCGTCGGCCAGTTCCTTGAACCGCCGCGTGTAGCTGCGCCGGAGCCGGTCAAAACGCTCGGTGAAGTACTCCCGCCCCGGATGGCGGTCGGTGACGGACTCTGCGCACAACACGGTGTAGAGCTCAATGACGCCCGGAATTTCCTCGTTGAAGCGTGCCTGCCGGATCACGGCGTCCACGAGTTTCTCCTCCGGGTCCGGCGGGGTGGTGCCGTCTCCGGTAATGGAGTCCCGCCAGTTGAGGACGGCGAGCAGCAGGTCGCTCTTGGACGGGAAGTAATGCAGGAGGCTGGTCTGGCTCATGCCCACGCGGTCGGCGACATCCTGCAGCGAACCCCCGCGGTACCCGTGGGCAGCGAAAACGGCGTGGGCCGCGGCCAGGATGGCCTGCCGGCGCTCGGTCGACTTCGAATAGGGTCCCCGCCGGCTGGGCTGGCCCGCCGCTTTTGTGGTCATGGCAAGCAGTGTACAGGCGCTGGCGTGCCGCAGGAATTGAAACTTGAGTGAGTACTCGAATTTTGTGTTAGCGTTTCTCCTGACGATCCCTCCCGCGTGCCGAAGGTCACATTTCGGCACGCGGACCCGACACGATGAGGTGAAGGCGAATGGCCCGATTTACGCGAAGACAACTTCTGCATGCCGGCCTGGGCACGGCGGCGATGGGACTACTCGCCGGCTGCGCGACCCCCGGCATACGGTCCGTGAACGCGGCCCCGGTGATTCCACCGGCCGGCGGCGAAAAGATCACGCTGACGTACTGGTCCTGGCTCAAGGATGTCCAGAAGGTGGCGGACATCTGGAACGCCTCCCATCCGAACGTGCAGGTCGAGACGGTGTGGATTCCGGGCGGCAACTCAGGCGGCTACCAAAAGCTCTACTCGGCCCTTGCCGCCGGCGGCGGACCGGACCTCGGCCAGGTGGAGCTGCGCTCGATCCCCGAATTCATGCTGGTGAATGGGCTGGTTGACCTCGCCCGCTATGGCGCCAACGACTTTGCCCACCTGTACGACAAGACACTCTGGGGCCAGGTCAGCTTCACGGACGGCGTCTACGGAATCCCGCAGGACTCCGGGCCGATGGCAATGTTCTATCAGCCGTCCGTCCTTGACCAGGTGGGCGGCACCAACCCGGGAACCTGGGACGAATGGGCCGGCCTTGCCCGCGAACTGCGCCGGAAGGACATCTACCTGGACTGCTTCCCGCTCGGCGACGCCTCCGTTTTTACCGCATTCGCGGCGCAGGCCGGTGCCAGCTGGTTCCGCGCCGAAGAAGACGGCTGGGTCATCAACATGACCGACGAGGCCACCCTGAAAGCGGCGCGCTTCTTCGATCAGTCGATCGACGAGGACCTGGTCCAGACCGGCTTCGGCGCCTACTCACCCGGCTGGTTCGCTGCCACGGCCAGGGGAACCGTTGCCTCCGTGGTCAGCGGCAGCTGGGGCGACGCCCTCATCGAAGGCGTGAGCGGCGGCAGCGGAAAGTGGCGGGTCGCGCCCATGCCCACCTGGGGGGATACAGGCTTCGGCTCGAGCTACCTGGGCGGGTCCACGGCGGCGGTGCTGGCCAACAGCAAGCACCCCCGGGAAGCACTCGAATTCGCCGTCTGGATGACCACGTCCAAGGAAGGGATCGACGCCGAAATCAGCAACAGCGGCATCGGGTGGTCGCCGACACCGGACTTTATCGGCACGCCACGGCAGGCACCCTCCGAGTTCTTCGGCGGCCAGCGCTACCACGAGGAAATATTCGTGCCGGCGGCCCGGCAGCAGAACCAGGACTGGTCGTGGTGGCCCGTCACCCAGCAATCGTTCAACATCCTCAGCGACGGCTTCCGGAAGAAGGCGTCCGGAACCAGCCTGGTGGACTCCATCGCCACGGCAGAGCAGCAGATCATGACGGTCTTCAAGAACAAAGGCCTCAGCATCCGAAAGGAAACGGCATGACCACGACGTCACGCCCCGCCCACAGCGGGGAGCGTCCCACCGGGCAGCGTCCCGCCCGGCAGCGCCAGACCGGCCGGCGTCCCGCCGGGACCACGAAGCACGGGCGCGCCAGTGGGGCCGCAGCGCGGGCACCCTGGTTGCTCCTCGCACCGTTCCTCATTCTTTTCATCCTGACGTTCATCCTGCCGATATTCGTCGCGATCCTCTCAAGCTTCACCAAGGTCACCCGGAGCGGACTCTTTGGTGAAGCCGGGGTGAGAAGTGAGTTCGCGGGCTTCAGCAACTATGCCCAGGCCCTGGCCGACGGCAGCTTCGTCGCCTCGATCGGGCGGATGCTCCTGTTCGGCGTGGTGCAGGTGCCTGTGATGATCGCCCTCTGCACAGTGCTGGCCCTCATGCTGGAATCGGCGTCGGCCAAGTGGCCGGGCTTCTTCCGGGCCGCGTACTTCCTCCCCTACGGTGTGCCGGGCGTGATTGCCACGATCCTGTGGTCGTTCCTCTACGTTCCCGGGCTCAGCCCCCTGATCGACGTCGCCGGACTGGTGGGACTGAAACCCGATTTCCTCGGGGCAGACACCGTGTTGTGGTCCATCGCGAACATCGTCACCTGGAGTTACACGGGCTACAACATGCTCATCATCGTTGCCCAGCTGAAGGCCATCCCCGGAGAACTGTATGAAGCCGCGAAGGTCGACGGCGCCTCCACCTGGCGCGTCGCCCGCAGCATCCAGCTGCCCCTGATCCGCCCTGCCCTGGTCCTCACGACGGTCTTCTCGATCATCGGCACGCTGCAGCTTTTTTCCGAAGCCCAGGTCCTGAAAACTGTCGCTCCGGCCATCGACAGCCAGTACACGCCCAACCTCAGCGCCTACACCACGGCATTCGCCTACAACGACTACAACGTCGCGGCCGCCCAGGCAGTGCTGATAGCCCTGGCTGCGTTCACCCTGTCCTTCGCCTTCCTCAAATTCACGAACAGGAAGTCATCATGACCGCAACCGTGGCCCCGGCGCCCGCCCCGGATACCAAACCCGTCAAGTCCTCCAGCAGGCCCGGGCGTTCCACCGCCACCAGCCGTCCTTCCGTCATCATCGTCACCTCCCTGCTGGTGGTGGTTGCCCTGTACTTCCTCATCCCCGTCTATTGGGTGGTTGTTGCTGCGACGAAATCGACCGAGGACCTGTTCTCCACCCACGGGTTCTGGTTCGCGCCCACCTTCTCACTGTGGGACAACCTGGCGAAAGTGCTCAGCTACGACGGCGGCATCTTCATCCAGTGGTTCCTGAACTCGGTGCTGTACGCCGGCGTCGGCGCCCTGCTGGCCACGTACTTCGCCGCCGCGGGCGGCTATGCCCTGGCCAAGTACGAGTTCCGCGGCCGGAACCTCGTGTTCGGGACCATCCTGGGCGGGGTGCTGGTGCCAGGAACCGCGACGGCGCTGCCCCTCTTCCTGTTGTTCAGCCAACTCGGCCTCGCCAACACATATTGGAGTGTCCTCCTGCCGTCCCTGGTCTCGCCGTTCGGATTGTTCCTGTGCCGGATCTACTCCCAGGCCACCGTGGACAGCTCACTGATCGAGGCCGCCCGGCTCGACGGCGCCAGCGAACTGCGGATCTTCCACACGATCGGGCTGCGCGTCCTCACCCCGGCCCTGGTCACCGTTTTCCTGTTCCAGCTGGTAGGCATCTGGAACAACTACTTCCTGCCCCTGGTCATGCTCTCCGATGCGGAGCTGTATCCGATCACCCTCGGGCTGAACAACTGGCTGAGCCAGGTTGACCGCCTGCCCGACTTCTACGAACTGACCACCGGCGGCGTCCTGCTGTCGATCATCCCCCTCAGCATTGCCATGGTTGTCCTGCAGCGCTTCTGGCGCGGCGGGCTGACAGAAGGAGCAGTAAAGTAATGGCCGAGTTCACGGCATCCCGGCACGCCGCCGACGCTTCCTACATCACCAACACGGGTCCCGGTTCGGGACGGCGGACAGCCGCCCGGTCCTGGCTGCATACCGATGCTCCCACGCAGTCACTGAACGGCAACTGGCGTTTCCGGCTGCTGCCCGGCGCGCCCGGAACCCCCGGCGGCCGCGGTGAGCTGCCCGCCGGCGAGGCCGTGGAGGGCATCGCCGAAGAGACCCTGGACGATTCCTCGTGGGACGAGATCGCGGTCCCTGCCCACTGGGTCCTGGAAGGCGAAGGTCGCTACGGGCGGCCCATCTACACCAACGTCCAGTTCCCCTTCCCCACCGATGCCCCCCACGTCCCCGATGAGAACCCCACCGGCGACTACCGGCGCACCTTCGAACTGACCGGGTCATGGACGGAAGCCGAGCGGATCCTGCTGCGGTTCGACGGCGTCGAATCGCGTTACAAGGTATGGGTCAACGGTGTGCCCATCGGCGTGGGCACCGGAAGCCGGCTGGCCCAGGAATTCGATGTCACCGGCGCAGTGCGGCCCGGCGCGAACGTCCTGGCGGTCCGCGTGCACCAGTGGTCGGCGTCGAGCTACGTCGAAGACCAGGACCAGTGGTGGATGCCGGGCATCTTCCGCGACGTCACGCTGCAGGCCCGGCCGGCCCGGGGCATCGACGACGTCTGGCTGCGGACCTCATTCAGCGGCTCCGGTGAGTCCGGTGCCGGCACGATCGACGCTGAAATCACAGCACACGGGGATGCCTTCCCGGTGACGCTTTCGGTGCCGGAGCTGGGTGTGGACATCACATGGAACTCAGCGGCGGACGTCGCCCCGATCGGGATCGACGCGGTGGAACCGTGGTCCGCTGAACTGCCGCGGCTCTATGACGCCACGGTGGCCAGCGCCGGCGAGACCATCTCGCTGCGCCTGGGCTTCCGGACGGTGAAGATCGTCGGCGACCGGTTCCTGGTGAACGGCAGGCGTGTGGTGTTCCATGGTATGAACCGGCATGAGACCCACCCTGACCGGGGCCGCGTCTTCGACGAGGATTTTGCCCGCGCCGACCTGGCCCTCATGAAGCAGTTCAACGTCAATGCGATCCGCACCAGCCACTACCCGCCGCACCCTCGCCTGCTGGACCTCGCCGACGAAATGGGCTTCTGGGTGGTGCTCGAGTGCGACCTGGAAACGCATGGCTTCCACGCCCAGGACTGGGCCGGCAATCCCAGCGACGATCCGGCGTGGCGCGAGGCCTTCGTGGACCGTATGGAACGCACCATCGAGCGCGACAAGAACCACCCGTCCATCATCATGTGGTCCCTCGGCAATGAGGCGGGCACGGGCGCGAACCTCGCGGCGATGGCGGCGTGGGCCCATGCCCGCGACGCCGGACGCCCCGTCCACTACGAAGGCGATTACACCGGTGCCTACACCGACGTCTATTCGCGGATGTACTCCTCCGTGCCCGAAACCGAGGCGATCGGCCGGGACGGCTCCGGCTCGCTGCTCCTCGGTTGTTCCGCAGCCGAATCGGCCCGCCAGCGGACCAAGCCCTTCATCCTGTGCGAGTACGTGCATGCCATGGGCAACGGCCCGGGTGCGATCGACCAGTACGAGGACCTCGTGGACCGCTACCCCCGGCTGCACGGCGGATTCGTCTGGGAATGGCGCGACCACGGCATCCGTACCCGCGCGGCCGACGGAACCGAGTTCTTTGCCTACGGCGGCGACTTCAACGAGGTGGTCCACGACGGCAACTTCGTCATGGACGGTATGGTCCTCTCCGATTCCACGCCGAGCCCGGGACTGTTTGAATACAAGCAGATCGTGGCTCCGATCCGTTTGGGCTTCGGCACGGATTCTGCCCCGGAAACACCGCACGACGCCGGCCCGCACCGGTTCATCACGGTCGCCAACCTGCGGCACTCGGCGGATGCGTCCGACGTCGTCATCCGGTGGCGGACCGAGGTGGATGGCGTCCGGAGCGATTCGGGCGAACTGGGCGTGGCGGGAGCCGCCGGCGGGGCAGTTACCGCCGGCGAATCCGTTCGCGTGGGGCTGCCGGGGTTTGCCGCCGCCGGGCAAGGGGAACACTGGCTGACCGTCGAAGCCGTGCTGCGCAAGGACACGGACTGGGCACCGGCCGGGCACGTGATTTCGGCCGCCCAGCTGGATCTTTCGGTGCCCGTGCCACCCGTACACGCGCCGCGTCCGGTGGCCACGCCCGGCAGGACTTCCCTGCCGGCAGGCACAACGGCTCTTGGACCCGCCGCCTTCGAGGAGGGCCGCCTCGTTTCGCTTGGCGGTTTGCCTGCAGCCGGACCACGGCTTGAATTGTGGCGCGCCCCCACGGACAACGACTCCGGGGCCGGCTTCGGCAGCTACGATCTGGGCGATCCGTGGTTGAACAACGGAAAGGGCGTGCCCGCACCGGCCTCGGCCTCGGCCTGGCGGAAAGCGGGCCTGGACCGCCTGACCGCCCGCGTGGATTCCGTTTCAGCGGAGGCCGGGAGCGTCCTGGTCAGGACGCGGTATGCCGCAGCCGACACCGCGGACTCGGTGACTGTTGAGGAGCAGTGGCAGCAAGCCGACGGCGAGCTGTGGCTGCGCCTGGAGATCATTCCCAGCGCAGGGTGGGACATGGTGTTCCCGCGCATCGGCGTCCGGTTCGACTTGCCCACCTCCGTCGACGGCGCCTCCTGGTTCGGTGCCGGGCCGCGGGAATCATACCCGGACAGCATGCACGCTGCACTGGTTGGCCGGTACTCCGCGGCAATCGACGAGCTCACCGTGCCGTACGCGAAGCCCCAGGAGAGCGGGCACCGCAGTGCCCTGCGTTCACTTGAACTGAACAATGCGGGCGCCCCCTGGCTGCGGATCGACGCCTTACCGGATGCCCGCGGACGCCGGCCCGGCTTCACGCTGGCCCGTCACACGGCCCAGGAGGTCAGCTCCGCGGCCCATCCCCACGAGCTGCCGCGAAGCGGGCACAGCTACCTCTACCTCGATGCGGCCCAGCACGGCCTGGGTTCGCGGGCCTGCGGCCCGGATGTCTGGCCGGACTTCGCGCTCCGCCCGGAGGCCCGCACGCTGACGCTGCGCATCGGGACCGCCACGTAGCCCGCGGGACGGCATGTCGCGCCGGTGTTTGCACGCCGGCACTGCCGCGACATGCCGTCCCGCGGACCTGAGGACTGGCTGCGCGCTATGCGACTCCGGCCGGCACAGGCTCCTTGGCAGCCTTGTCCTTGCGGATGGTGGCGCTGATGACGGCGGCGATGGTGCACATGGCGGCGGCACCGAACCAGGCGTAGGTGTACTGGCCGGTGGCGTCGCGGATGGCGCCCGCGCCCAGGGCAGCCGCGGCGGCACCCAGCTGATGGGCGGCAAATACCCAGCCGAACACCACGCTGCCGTCTGCGCCGAACGTCTCGCGGCAGATCGCCGCGGTGGGCGGCACGGTGGCCACCCAGTCCAGGCCGTAGATCACCACAAAGACGATCATGCTGGGCTCCACCGTGGCGCTCAGCAGCAGCGGCAGGACCAGGAGGCCGATCCCCCGGAACTGGTAGTACACGGCAAGAAGGACCCGCGGGTTGTAGCGGTCGGTCAGCCAGCCGGAGGCGATGGTTCCCACGATGTCGAAGATCCCGACGACGGCGAGCAGCCCGGCTGCCGTGGTCTGGGGCATGCCGTGGTCATGGGCCGAGGGGATGAAGTGGGTGCCGATCAGCCCGTTGGTGGTGGCTCCGCAGATTGCGAAACCCGCCACCAACGCCCAGAACGTGCGCACCTTGCTGGCACGCTTGAGGACCTGCAGGGCCCGCACTGCAGCGTTGCTGCTGCGGCCGGTTTCGGGAACAGGACCCGCAGACGGAGCCGTGTCCGCGGGCAGTGAGGCCTCCAAAGGTGCCGTTTCGCCGTAAGGCAAGGCGCCGACGTCGGCCGGTGAGTTCTTGAGGAACTTCAGCACCAGCGGGACCACGGCGAGGGCGCCGGCCGCGATCAGCAGTGAGGCCTCCCGCCAGCCGGGGTCCTGGGCAAGCATGGCGATGAAGGGCAGGAACACCAGCTGGCCGGCGGCACTGCCGGCGGTCAGGATGCCGATCACCAGTCCCCGGCTCCTGGAAAACCAGGTATTGGCGATCGTGGCAGCAAAGACAAGGGCCATGGATCCCGTCCCCAGTCCGATGAGCAGACCCCAGGTCAGCAGGATCTGCCAGGACTGGTTGACCAGGACGGTGAGCGCGCTGCCCGCACCGATCAGCACCAGCGCGGTGGCGGTGACGGCACGGATACCGAAGCGTTCCATCAGGGCCGCGGCGAACGGGGCTGTGAGGCCGAACAGGACCAGGTTGATGCTGACGGCCGCGGAAAGCACCGTGGTGGACCAGCCGAATTCCTCCTGCAGGGGCACCATCAGCACACCGGGGGCAGCCCGGAATCCGGCAGCTCCAACGAGCGCCAGGAAGGCCACTGCTGCAACGATCCACGCGGGGTGGATCCTCTTCCTGGGGGCTGCCGGCTTGGTGGGAGCGCTCATGCTGCGGATCCGTTCTGTGGTGCTGCGGTGGCCACCGGAACCGGACCCGGCGTCCGGGTGAGGCTGTGCCAACTGGTGTTGGCCGCGGTGAGGCTCTGGCCGCAGCTGCTGCAGGTGTCCGCCGAGCTGGTGCGTCGGCCGCAGCCGGAGTGGATCACGAACATATGGGCGGTGTCCGAGGGCGCGGGGAGGTGCTTCTCGGACCAGATCGCGACGGCGTTCAGCACCGGGAGGGTGTCTTCACCGCTGGGGGTGAGGACGTATTCGTGGCGGGTGCGGCCGCCGTCGTCGTACGCTCTTTTACTGAGCAGCCCCGCCTCCACCAGGCCGGCGAGGCGCTTGGTGAGCACGGAGTCCGCGACGTCGAGCCGCGACTTCATGGCGTCGAAGCGGCCGTTGCCGAAAAAGACCTCGCGGAGCACCAGGACGGACCACGGGTCGCCCAGGATGTCGAGGCCGCGGGCCATGCTGCAGGCGCGCTGGGACCAGTCTGAACGAAGAGGCATACCGGAAACCCTAGCTAACTTTCTTGAAGAAAGCCAGGGTTTCGGGTGTCGCTTACTTCAGGAAAGTGAAAGCCTTCTCCAGGTCCGCGATCAGGTCCTCCACGTCCTCGATGCCGCACGAGAGCCGGAGCAGGTTCACCGGCACCGCCAGTTCCGTGCCCTTCACCGAAGCGTGGGTCATTTCCGATGGGTAGTTCATCAGCGATTCGATGCCGCCCAGCGATTCCGCCAGGGTGAACACCGAGGTGTTTTCAGCCACCGTGCGGGCCGCTGCTTCGCCGCCTTTGAACTGGACGGACACCATGCCGCCGAACTTCTTCATCTGCTTTTTGGCCAGCTCGTGGCCCGGATGGGACGGCAGGCCCGGGTACAGCACCGCCTCAACCTCGGGGCGCTGCAGCAGCCATTCGGCCACGGCCTGGCCATTCTCGCTGTGCCGGTCCATGCGCACGCCGAGGGTCTTCAGGCCGCGCGTGGTGAGGAACGCATCCATGGGTCCGGAGACCGCGCCCACGGCGAACTGGACAAAGCCGATCTTCTCAGCGAGTCCGGCGTCGTTGACCACCACGGCGCCGCCCACCACGTCGGAGTGGCCGCCGATGTACTTGGTGGTGGAGTGAACCACGACGTCGGCACCCAGGGCGAGCGGTGTCTGCAGGTAGGGCGACGCAAAGGTGTTATCCACTACCAGGAGGGCCCCGGCGTCGTGCGCGATCCCGGCGAGCGCGGCGATATCGGTGATCTTCATCAGCGGGTTGGACGGGGTTTCCACCCAGACGAACCGCGTCTTGTTCGCAGCCACGGCAGCGCGGACCACGTCGAGGTCGGCCATGTCCACGGGGGTGTTCCCGATCCCCCAGTCACCGAGTATCCGGCTGATGAGGCGGTAGGTCCCGCCGTAGGCGTCGTTGCCGAGAACAATATGGTCCCCCGGGCGGGTGAGGGCCCGGATCAGCGAGTCCTCCGCCGCGAGGCCGGAGCTGAACGAGAAGGCAGCGCTGCCGCCCTCAAGCGCCGCGAGCTGTTCCTGCAGCGCATCACGGGTGGGGTTGCCGCCGCGGCCGTACTCGTAGCCGCCGCGCAGGTTGCCGATGCCGTCCTGGGCGTAGGTGGAGCTGAAGTGCAGCGGCGGGACCACGGCCCCGGTGCGGGGCTCGAAGGCCTGGCCGGCGTGGACGGCGCGGGTGTTGAAGCCTTGGTTTTCTGCAGACATGGAGTTCCTTTGCAGTAAGTTGCTGAAGCAGTTAGTTGCTGAGGTACGCGAGGAGGTCGTGGCGGGTCAGGATCCCCACCGGCGCGCCGACGAATGTCACCATCACGGTATCCACGTCGGAGAGCAGCTCCCGGGCCGCCGAGATGGTCTCCAGCGAGCCGATGACCGGGAGTTTGGGTCCCATATGCTCGGAGATTTTATCCGTCAGCTTGGCCTCGCCACGGAAGAGCTTGGAGGTGAGGGTCCGTTCATCAACGGCGCCGAGGACCTCGCCCATCACCACGGGCGGTTCCTGCGAGAGGACCGGGATGTGGCTGACGCCGAACTCGTTCATGATGTTGATGACATCGCGGACGGATTCGTTCGGGTGGATGTGGACCAGGGCCGGCATTTCGCCGGTCTTGGACTTGATGACCTCACCGACGGACGCTTCCTCACCGCCGGACAGGAAACCGTACGAGCGCATCCACTGGTCGTTGAAGATCTTGGCGAGGTAGCCGCGGCCGGAATCCGGGAGGATGACCACCACGACGGCGCTCTCGGGCAGGTCGCGGGCCGTCCTCAGCGCAGCCACCACGGCCATGCCGGATGATCCGCCCACCAGCAGCCCTTCCTCGCGGGCCAGCCTGCGGGTCATGGCAAAGGAGTCGGCATCACTGACGGCAATGACCTGGTCCGGGACCGCTTTGTCGTAGTTGGCCGGCCACATGTCCTCGCCGACGCCTTCAACGAAGTACGGGCGCCCCGTGCCGCCGGAGTAGACCGATCCTGCGGGGTCCGCCCCGATGATCCTGACCACGCCGCCGTCGGACTCCGGACGGTCCGCAGAGACTTCCTTGAGGTACCGTCCGGTCCCGGTGATGGTGCCGCCGGTGCCGGCGCCGATCACGCAGTGCGTGATCCGGCCGTCGGTGTCCCGCCAGATTTCCGGGCCCGTGGTCTCGTAGTGGCTGCGCGGGGCGGCCGGGTTGGAGAACTGGTCAGGCTTGTAGGCGCCCGGAGTTTCCGTCACCAGGCGGTCCGAGACGCTGTAGTAGCTTTGCGGGCTGTCCGGGGCCACAGAGGTTGGCGTCACCACTACTTCGGCACCGTAGGCGGCCAGGACGGCGCGCTTGTCCTCGCCCACCTTGTCCGGGACCACGAAGATGCACTTGTAGCCCTTTTGCTGCGCCACCAGGGCCAGGCCCACTCCGGTGTTGCCGGATGTTGGCTCCACGATGGTCCCGCCGGGCAGCAGTTTGCCGTCGCGTTCGGCATCCTCGATCATCTTGATCGCGATGCGGTCTTTGATGGAACCGCCGGGGTTCAGGTACTCCAGCTTGACCAGGACGGTGGCTTTGACGCCGTCGGTCACGTGGTTGAGTTTAATGAGCGGGGTATTGCCGATGAGGTCCAGGACGGACTGGGCGTACTTCATAGGTACAAAGTTACCGTCTCCTCACCGGCGGCCGATTCAGGGCGCAGCCGGCAGGTTCTCCCACAGTCCCATGACGTTTCCCTCGGTGTCCCTGAAGTAGGCGAAGAAGCCCATGTCCGGGATGGTGTTCTTGGGCATCACCACCGAACCGCCCAGCTCTTCGACCGTCTTCAACGTTGCATCGATGTCCGGCACGTCAACGGTGATGATGGGGTTCACCAGGTCCCCCTCCCTGCCCATCAGGCCGCCGTTGATGGCTCCGGGCTCTTTTGGCAGGCTGGTTGCCTCGTCAGTGGGCGTCGTGGTGACCGCGTTGTAGTTCATTTCCGGCATGGGGTTGATCTTCCAGCCGAAGGCCTCGCTGTAGAAATTCCTTGCCCGCTCCTGATCGTCCGCGGGGATCTCAAAATGCACCACTCCACCCATTGCGCTCACCTGACAGCTAGAAGGGACGGCGCGGTGGCTGCCGCGCCACACTGGGGAGTCTAGTTCGGCACGGAACGCCCGTTAGGGTCTTTGGTCCCTCCTTCCGGCCACATTCACAGCGCCGGTGTCAGCCCCGCGTGGGATCATGGTTCAGTGACCATTGCAGAGCTCCCCGCCGGCCTGGCCGCCGCGGCGGACGCCTCCCTGCGGTGGTATCCGGACGGCCCCTACAGCCTTTCCCAGACCCTCGGGGTTCTGCTCAGGGGCACCGGCGACCCCTCGTTTTCCACCCGCCCGGACGGGTTTTGGACCGCTTTTACGACGGCGGATGGACCCGTCACGCTGCGCCTGACCTTCACGGCGGGCGGCGGCCTGCGGGAGGCCCACGTGGATGCCCAGGCCTGGGGTCCCGGGGCTGCGGCCGGCATCGCCGGCGTGCCCAGGTTGCTGGGCTCCGCGGATGACTGGTCGGCCTTTGACGAGCCGGCCTTCCACGCCACCCTGCCCCGGATGGTCCGGGAGGCCCGGCGCCGGAACCTCGCGGTCCGGCTGCCCTCCACCGGCCGGATAGTCGACTGCCTGGTGCCCACCATCCTCGAGCAGAAGGTCACCGTCATCGAAGCCCGCCGCGGCTACCGGTACCTGATGTACCGCTTCGGCTCCCCCGCTCCGGCTGCCGGAAGTGCCGCACCGGAGGGACTCCTCGTTCAGCCCACCCCCGCCCAGTGGCTCCGCATCCCCTCCTGGGAGTGGCACCAGGCCGGTGTTGGCCCGCAGCGTTCGGCGACCATCATGCGTGCGCTGCGCTCCGCCGTCGCGCTTGAACGGCTGGCGGCACTGACGTCCGCCGAGGCCGCAGCGAAGATGCAGGTCATTCCCGGCATCGGCGTGTGGACCGCCGCGGAGGTGGTGCAGCGGACTCACGGTTGCCCGGACTCCATCGCCGTGGGCGATTTCCACCTGGCCGCGTACGTGGGCGCCGCCCTGACCGGCCGGCGCACCGATGACGCCGGAATGCTTGCCCTGCTGGAACCGTGGAAGGGACACCGCCAGCGCGTGGTCCGCATGATCGGCCTGAGCGGCTTCCGCAAACCCACTTTCGGACCAAGGATCACCATCCAGGATCACCGCCGGCACTGACGGATTTTCCGTGGACTCATGCGGCCGATGGGTATAGCGTGGCGCCATGGAGCCCGGACCAGAGCCCCGGAATTCCGCAATCTCTGGAGTCAGCCATGATCCACACTGACAAACTGACCAGGACCTTCGTGGTCAAGAAGGAAACTGTCGAAGCCGTCAAGGGCGTCAACATCGACGTTGCGCCGGGCGAGCTTGTGGCCTTCCTTGGCCCGAACGGCGCAGGCAAGTCCACCACCCTCCGGATGCTGACCACGCTCCTCAAACCCACGTCCGGCACAGCCACGGTGGCGGGCGTGGATGTGTTGGCGGACCCGGCGGGCGTGCGGGCGCGCATCGGGTACATCGGCCAGGGGAACGGCGGCGGGCACAGCTTCCGGGTCATCGATGAACTGGTGATGCAGGGCCGGTTTTACGGCATGAACAGCACCGATGCCGCCGCCCGGGCCCAGGAGCTGCTGAAATCCCTGGACCTCACCGACCTCGCCAAACGCACTGTCGTCAAACTCTCCGGCGGTCAGCGGCGCCGGATGGACGTTGCCTTGGGCCTGATGCATTCCCCCGGGCTGCTGTTCCTTGATGAGCCCTCCACCGGCATGGACCCGCAGAACCGCGCCAACCTGTGGGAGCACATCATGCGGATGCGCGCCGAGCACGGCACCACCATTGTCCTGACCACGCATTACATGGACGAGGCCGATCTGATGTCCGAGCGGGTGATCGTCATCGACCACGGCGAAATCATCGCCGATGACACCGCAGCCCGGCTTAAGGCCAACCTCGCCGGCGACCTGCTGGCGGTCGAAGTGGCGGCCGAGTCCGCCGCAGATGTGCGGGGGCTGCTGGGGCGCGCCGCGGCCGGCGGTGAGATCAACGAAAACACGTACGACGGCGTGGTCCGCTTCCGTCTCCGGCTCACCGAAGGCGCCCGGCTGGCGCCGGCCCTGTTGAAGGAGATGCACGACGCCGGTGCTCCCGCCCAGTCGCTGGAGCTGAAGCCACCCACGCTGGACGACGTTTTCCTTGAACTGACCGGCCGCAACCTGCGGGAAGGAGCAGACCGCTGATGACCGTTCAACGTTTTGCAGATACCCCGCCGAAACCGGGTCTCGGCCGGGTCCTGCGGGACACGAAGTACGTGTTCTGGCGCGAGATGCTGCTGCCCCTCCGGGACCCCTTCTCACTGGTTTTCTCTCTCCTGCAGCCGCTCGTGTTCCTGGGACTCTTCGGCCCGTTGCTCGGCGCGGCCGTGGGCGCGCCGGCGTTCGGCGGCCAGTCCACGCTCCAGTGGTTCCTGCCCGGCGTGGTGGTGATGATTGCCCTGTTCGGCACGTCCATGACCGGCTCCAACCTGCAGTACGAGCTGATGACAGGCTCCTACGAGCGGATCCTGGCCACGCCGCTGTCCCGTTCGTCGCTGATGATCGGGCGGGCACTGAAGGAGTGGGCGCCCCTGGTGGTGCAGGGGCTGATCATCGCCCTGGTCTGCATCCCGTTCGGCTTCGTCTTCCATCCGCTGCATGTGCTGGCCGGCCTGGTCATCCTGGGCATCTTCGGCATTGGGCTGGGTGCGCTGTCCTACGCCCTGGCTCTCGTTTCGCAGAACAAGGAGTGGATCTTCTGGGGTGTCCAGCAGACGCTGCTTTTCCCGCTGATGATCCTCTCCGGCATTATGCTCCCCATCGAGGCGGGTCCGGACTGGATGAAGACGGCCAGCCTCTTCAACCCCCTGACCTACCTCGTCAACGCAGAGCGGGAACTGTTCGCCGGCAATGTCGGGACGGACACCCTCCTGGGCCTTCTGGCAGCAGCGGTGACTGCCGCCGTCGGCCTGGTGGTGGGCGTGCGGGCCATCAACCGCAACCTCCGCTAACCAGATCCCTCCCCACCTCCGATTAATGCAACGCGGGGTCATTTTTGACCCGATAAACCTCCGTTATCGGGTCAAAAATGACCCCGCGTTGCAGTAGGGCCGCGCGTCAGGTCCGGCGCGTCAGGTCCCGTGGTTCAGGTCCCGTGGTTCAGGTCCCGTGGTTCTGCGCCGGCGCGTCCTCGCCGTTCCTCTGCAGGAAGGCGAGCACCGCGGCGACCCTGCGGTGTACACCCGTCGCGGGGAGGTGAAGCTTGGTGAAGATCGCGTTGACGTGCTTCTCCACGGTGGAGGAGGACAGGTACAGCGACTTCTCGATGCCCGCATTCGTCTTTCCCTGGGCCATCTCCCGCAGTACGTCGAGTTCACGCGGGGACAGGTCGGCCAGGGGATTCGCCGCGGCCGCACTGCGTCGGCGGACCAGGGTATCCACGATCTGCGGGTCGATGACCGAACCGCCCTCGCGCACCTCACGAAGGGCGTGGACCAGGTCCTCGAGGTCACCGACCCGGTCCTTCAGCAGATAGCCGAGTCCCGCCGAGCCATCGGCGAAGAGCGCAAGCGCGTAACTCTGGTCCGCGTGTTGTGACAGCACCACCACACCGGTGGCCGGATGGGTGGACCGGATCACGCGGGCCGCCTCAATCCCCTCCATGTGATGGCCCGGCGGCATCCGGATATCAGTGAGCACAGCGTCCGGGGAGAACCGGCGCACAGCGTCCAGCAGTTCTGCGGCGTTGCCTGTGCAGGCGACCACATCGATTTCGCCGGAATCCTCCAGCAAACGGCGGATCCCCTCGCGGACGAGGTAGTTGTCCTCGGCGATCACCACCCGCAGCACACTTGGCTCAACCACCTCGATGCTCCTCCCGCTGGATGGGGAGCTCCACCTGCAAGGTGGTGCCGGACGGATCATGGCCCGAGATATTTACGGTGCCGCGCAGGGCTGCCACGCGGTCGCGGATGTTCGCCAGGCCTCCGGAGGTTGCCGGCGGCGGTAGGCCGATTCCGCAGCCGTCATCGGTGATCGTGATCCGCAGGTGTCCGTTCAGCCGTTCGAGGCCCACGGAGACGGCAGTCGCGTGGGCGTGCTTGGCCGTGTTGGCAAGCGCCTCCCGCACCACGTAGTACGCGGTGGTCTCCACGTCCTCCGGAAAGCGTTCAGCGCGGACACCGTCCGCGGCTTCCACGTTCAGCGGAATCGGGAACCTCGCCGCGCTGGACTCGATAGCTGCCACAAGGCCGTTATCACTGAGCACGGGCGGGTGGATGCCGTGCGCCAGCTCCCGCAGATCGGACAGGGTTTCCCGGGCCTGTTCCTGGAGTCCGGTCAGATCGCCCGGCGTGAGCTCACCCCGCTGGAGGCGGTTCCGGGCCAGGCGGAGCCCGGCGATCTGCGCCACCACGTTCTGCTGGATACCGTCGTGCAGGTCCCGCTCCAGGCGCTTTCGCTCGTCGTCCTGGGCAGCCACCAGGCGTTCCCGGGACGCCGTCAGATCGTTGAGTTGCTCGGCGAGTTGGGCGCTGAGCCGAACATTGGCAACCGACGCTGCGGCCTGGCCGGCGACCGTGCGCAGCAAGGCCCGTTCGGCGTCGCTGTAGTCCCCGCGCCTGCGTGGGCCGACCTCGATCCGGCCCAGGGTTTCATCCGCCCGCACGAGCACGCACGAATCCACGGGCTCCCCTGCCACGTCCCCGGCCGCACCCGTCGGCGACTCGGCGAATCCGCCGTCGGGCCCTGCCAGCCGGATGCGTACCCAGCCGGCATCAAGGCCGTAACGCACGGCTTCCGCCAGCCGGGTGAGCAGCTCACCGGGCTCCACGGACTGCTCCAGCTGGCGGCCTAGCCGGCTGAGCAGCGTCAGCTGGCGGTCCCTGTCGCCGAAGATGGCGCGCTGGATCCAGTTCCCCAGCCAGCTGCGCAAAGGAAGCAGGCATATGGCGAGGACCGCGGTGAGCAGGACCGCACCGATAACGGTCAGGCTGTCGGCCAGCAGCACTGCCGGCGTCGCGGCCCCGATCCCAAAAGCACGGTGATCAGGAGACCGGATGAGCGTGCGGTCAGGCGCCCGCGGTCACCCGGGGCGATGTCGAAAGCCCCGTACCGGAGGATGCCGTGGATGGCCGCGAGGGGAATGGCAATGAGCGATACGAAGACGGCCACCGCGGCCGCGTCGTTCCAGGGCGGCGGGGCGATCGTCCACGGGACGAAAGCGATGAGGGACACCGTGACCACCCAGGTCACCACGCGCATGCGTGCACGGACCTCGGCTTCGCCGAACAGTGCCCTTGAGTAGAGCACCCCGAGCCCCAGCACGACGCTCGGCCAGGGCTGATAGATGAGGTAGTGCACCGCTGGTGCGGCCCACTCCAGCCAGGACACAGCAAAGGGATTCGGAATGGCCTCCCCGGTGATGCCCGCGTAGGCCGGCAGCACCACGTGCGGGGTGGTCAGGAGGGTCAGCGGCCCGATCAGCACCGGCACCCAAAGGAACCCGACGGCGATCCGTTGCCACCGCCGCTCCGGTGTACCGGTGGGATACGTCGCGAACATGATCAGGAAGCCGGCGGTGGAGATCTCGTCGGCTGTCAGCCCGATGGTGTTGAACAGCGGAAACCACGGCTCATGAATCAGCCCGATGTTCTGCTGGATGAAGGTCTCATAGGCGGACCCGACAGCCATGGCGGTGGACGAGAGGGCTATGAAGAGGGCAGACCGGGACAGCGACACGGTGAGCAGCCAGATGCCGAAGACAAAGGTGGGGAGCACGCCAAGCAGCGGCCATGCAAGGGCGTGATCCGCGGTTGAATCAATGAAGCCGCGGACGATGACGACGTAGAGCAGCGCCGCCGCCCCCATCGGAGCAAGTGTGGCGAGCCATCCCCATCTTCGGAGCACACTCCCATGATCCGCCTCCGGTGCTGTTCCCGGGAGGGGGTGCCTCCCCACCCTCCCCCGGGGCTGGCCCCCATGCCCCCTGCGGCCACCCGCGTTCCGCCCATTTGCCCGCGCGCCTAACGTCGGATCCAGGACGGGTGCCACTGAGCGGCATCCGCACGATGAGGAGGACATCATGCGCAGGACCTACTCGATCATCGCCTGGATCGTCGCCGTCGGTGTCGCCGTCCAGGCAGCGTCGATCGCCTTCGCCCTCGGCGGTGTGGGGCGCTACATCCAGGATGGCGGCGTCATCGACAAAGCACTCGTGGAGAGCCGCGAGGCGACTTTTGTCGGCGATCTCGGATTCCCGATCCACGGGATCGTGGGCGGGATGGTGATCCCGGTGGCCGCACTGGCCCTGCTGGTGGTGGCATTCTTCGCGAAAGTACGCGGTGCCCGCTTGTGGGCGGCCATCGTGCTCGGCCTTGTTGCCTTGCAGATCACGCTTGGATACTCCATCACCGATATGCCCTACCTCGGCCTGATCCACGGCGCGAACGCCCTCGCTGTGCTGCTCGTCGCCGTGCACTCCGCCCAGCGGATCAGGCAGCCCAGGACTGCGAGGGCGTCGGTTCAGGCCTCCGATGCCGTCGCGACGTGAGGTGTTCCGGCGCGTTGCCGCCGCCATCGCGGTGACAGGTGCCTTTGGCCTGGGTGCGCTGGCGTGGAGTTCGACGCTGCTGGGTGAGTACTCGGTGATGGACATGGGCGGCGGAAACGGCGGCCATGTCCATGACTCCGTTTCCGTCACCGGAAATTCCGGCACCGGCGCGCCCGGTCAGGTCAGGACGGTCAGTGTGGCCGCGTTGATCGCGGATCCGCTTCGGGATCCTGATGTGCGCGTCGAACTGGTCGCCCGCCAGCAGACCATCGATGTTCCTGGCGGGCGTCCTGTTGACGGGTACACGGTGAACGGCACCTCCCCCGGCCCGACCATCCGGGCGCGGCATGGAGAGCTCGTGGAGGTGGCCTTCATCAATGAGTCGGTCGCGGCCGGAGCCACCCTGCACTGGCACGGCATCGACGTGCCGAATGCGGCGGACGGGGTAGCCGGCATCACCCAGGACGCGGTGCCGGCGGGAGGCCACCATGTTTATCGGTTCGTCGCAGCGGACGCCGGGACGTACTGGTACCACTCGCACCAGGTGTCCCATGAGCAGGTCGAACGCGGGCTGCTGGGTGCAGTGGTGATCGAACCGGCTGAGCCGTTAACCGACGACGGCGGAACTGACGTTATTGCCCTCCTGCACGTTTACGGGGGCCAGCACACTCTCAACGGCCGGGTGCAGGACGAGCAGGTGCCCGCCGCCCCCGGGTCCCCGGTGCGCACGCGCATCATCAACACCGATCAGGGCACGGCCGCAGTCTGGTCCGCCGCTCCCTTCCATGTTGTCGCAACCGACGGGCACGAGGTGAACGCTCCCGCCGTCGTCGAGGGCCGGACGGTGCTGATCCCGGCGGGCGGACGTGTGGACGTGATGACCCAGGCTCCTGCGCAGGGATCGGTGCGCCTCCACGTGGGCGGGGCCAGGAGTGTCTCCATCGGCGATCCGGCGGTGGTCCCGCCCGCAACGCGGCAGCCCGCGGAGACGCTCGATCTGCTGGCCTACGGCGCGCCTGCACTGCTCGGCTTCGACGCGGGCTCTCCGGACCAGACGTTCGATTACGTGATCGGGCGGCGCTACGGCCTGATCGACGGGCGTCCCGGCAATTTCTGGACCATCAACGGACGGCTCTTCCCTGACGTCCCGATGTTCCACGTCCGCGAAGGCGACGTGGTCAGGATGCGCATCGTCAACGACTCGGGCGAGGTGCATCCGATGCACCTGCACGGCCACCACGTCGTGGTCCTCTCACGTGACGGCACGCCGGCGTCGGGAAGCCCCTGGTGGGTCGATTCGCTCGACGTCCACCTCGGCGAGTCCTACGAGATAGCCTTCGTGGCAGACAACCCCGGCATCTGGAGCGACCACTGCCACACCCTCCCCCACGCCGTGGACGGCCTCGTGGCCCACCTGATGTACGAGGGCATCTCCACCCCGTTCACCATCAACGGAGCCGCCGGCAACCATCCCGAATGACCCTGCAACGCGGGGTCACTCCTCGCCCAATAAACCTCGATTATCGGGCCAGGAGTGACCCCGCGTTGGTGTTAGGCGCGGCGGGCCCGTTTGATTCTGGCGATGAGGCCCTGAAAATCTTCGGCGAGATCGTCTGCGTTCGGTTTGAAATAGGACCATCCTGCGTTGATGAAGAATTCATCGCGGCGGTTATCGCGCGACTGCTGTTCCCTCGATCGGTGATGCTCGCCGTCGTACTGTACTGCAATCCGGTGCTTTCGGAAGCCAAGATCGGCTGCAGGCGACCACAGATCGTCGGGATCCAGGCGCAGCTGCAATTCGGGCTCAGGCAGGTGCGCGTCCGCGAGCGCCAGCCGAAGGAACGTTTCCGGGAACGAATCCGACCCCACCCGCATCTCATCCAGCGCCAGCCGCGCCTTCTCAACGCCTTTCATGTTGGGATGCTGCCGGATCAACAGGCGCAGGCCTTCTTTATAGGCGAACGGTGCGGTGCGGAACTCCAGCTCCGGCCGGGGAACGCGGATCAGCTGATCTCCCATGGCCACGACATACCGCAGGGGCAGCTCATGGGCCAGGTCCAGCCACGTCCGGGCGGGCCCGCTCACCCTGACGCCGTCTATCTCCACGACTTCGCCAGGAATCACGTGCACCCGGTGACCGACGACGCCGGCCCGCCGCACCCTGGGCAATCCATGCGGCTTGCTGAGGTGGAAGCCCGGCTCCTGGCTCAGCCAGGGAGAAAGGCCCAGGTCGAAGAAAACAGCCGCCGTCTCGTGGGACACCCAGGCGTCCGGAGTGGCAGCGCAGAGCACCCGAGCCCGGTCCACCAAGGAAAGGTCCTGTCCCACGTGCGTCCGGATCAGCCGTCCTGCCCCCATAAGGTCTTTGGCCCGCAGGCGGTTGGGTGCAACATCCAGGGCGCGTGCCTGGTAGACCGTGAATGGCAGCTTGGAGAGCTCCTCGGGAAGTGGCTTCGCGGTGACCATGGCACCCAGTCTGCACCCTGGCAGGATTCTCTTCAGAAGTTATCCACAGGTCAACCCCAGACCAGGCAACGCGGGGTCACTCCGCGCCCGATAAACCTCGATTATCGGGCCGGGAGTGACCCCGCGTTGCTTTGGTGGTCAGAGGCCGAGCCGGGCCACCGCTTCCTCGCGCATCTCCACCTTGCGGATCTTCCCCGAAACCGTCATGGGGAAACTTTCGCGGATGTCCACGTACCGCGGGATTTTGTAGTGGGCCAGCTGGCCGCGGCAGAACTCGGCGACGGCGGCGGCGTCCAGCGGTTCCGCCCCAGGCCTGAGGATGATGCAGGCCATCAGTTCCTCTCCGTACCTGGCATCCGGCACGCCGATCACCTGCACATCCTGGATCGAGGGGTGGCTGAACAGGAACTCCTCGACCTCGCGCGGATAGATGTTCTCGCCGCCGCGGATCACCATGTCCTTGATCCGGCCCTCGATCACCACATAGCCGTCCGCGTCCATCCGGGCGAGATCCCCGGTGTGCATCCAGCCGTCAGCATCAATGGCCTCCGCAGTCGTCTCGGCCTGGTCCCAGTAGCCCTGCATCACCGCGTAGCCGCGGGTGCACAGCTCGCCGATCCGGCCGCGCTCCAGTACCTCGCCCGTGCCCGGATCCACAATCCGGCTTTCCAGCTGCGGCATGGTGCGGCCCACTGTCTCCGTGCGCTGCTGGAGCGTGTCGCCCTTGCGGGTCATCGTGGACACGGGCGAGGTCTCTGTCATGCCGTAGCAGATGGCCACATCCTTCATGTTCATCCCGGAAATGACCCGGTTCATCACCTCGATGGGGCACAGCGAGCCCGCCATGACGCCGGTCCGGAGTGTTGAAAGGTCGTAGGAGGCGAAGTCAGGCAGTGCCAGCTCGGCAATGAACATGGTGGGGACGCCGTAGAGGGAGGTTCCGCCGAAGTCCTGGACCGCTTCCAGCGCTGCGGCCGGGTTGAAGCCGCGGCCGGGAATGATGGTGGCGGCGCCGTGGCTGAGCGCCGCAAGGTTCCCGATCACCATCCCAAAGCAGTGGTAGAACGGCACCGGGATGACCACGCGGTCATGCTCCGTGTAGCCGAGCAGTTCGCCGATCGAGTACCCGTTGTTCAGGATGTTGTGGTGCGTCAGCGTGGCACCTTTGGGAAAGCCGGTGGTCCCGGAGGTGTACTGCAGGTTGATGGGGTCGTGCGGATCCAGTTCAGCCATCCGCGCCTTGAGGCCGGAATGCCCGACGTCGTCAGCCCTCTTGAGCAGCTCGGCGTACGTCAGTTCTTCGTCACTTTGGGGGACGCCGGCGTCGAGCCCCTCCGTTCCGGAGTCCGGCAGGAACACCAGTTCGCGGAGGTCCGGGCAGGTTGCCAGCGCCTGACGTGCCATCCCCACGTAATCGGCATTGCGGTCCGACGGCGCAGCCACCAGCATCCGCATGCCGTTCTGCCGCACCACAAACTCCAGCTCGTGGCTCCGGTAGGCCGGGTTCACGTTCACCAGAATGGCGCCGGCCTTGGCGGTGGCGTACTGCAGGATGGTCCATTCCGCACAGTTCGGGCTCCAGATGCCCACCCGGTCACCCTTGGCAACGCCCAAGGCGAGGAGCGCACGCGCGAGGCGATCGACGTCGTCGTTCATTTTGGTGTAGCTCCAGCGGCGTGCGTCAGCGCCCGGAACTGCCGCCGCCTCGATCAGCGCGTCATGGAAGGGGAATCTGGCCACCGCCCGCTCGAAGTTCGCACCGATGGTCTCTTCGAGCAACGGGACGTCAGTGTCCCCGGCTGTGTAAGCGCGCATGAAGGCACGCTACACCCTGGGCTGCCCGGTATTGTGAAATCCATGACCACACCCATTGACCTAAAAGCCACGTTCATCCCCAACGAGGGTGAGTTCTTCCGCGTGAAGCTCGCCCTGGAAATCGCCATCGACGAGGTGGTGAATGAGCCGGGCTGCATCCGGTACGAGCTGACCGAGGCCACGGAGGAGAAGCTGGTTCTGACCGAGCAGTGGGCGTCGGAAGAGGATCTGGAAAAGCACTCCAAGGGCACAGCCGTGCAGGACCTGAACGAGTCGCTGAGCGCCCTGCTGGCCGAACCGGTCAAGGTGGAGCGCATCTAGCCGTCCGCGAACAAAAACGCGGGGTCACTTTTCGCCCGAAGAACCGAAGTTATTGGGCGGAAAGTGACCCCGCGTTGGAGTTAAGGGCGGGTCAGGCGTCCGGGATCTGCGTGCCGTCCTGCGGACCGGCGGACGTGCCGGCAGCTGCAGTGGCTTCCGCCTGCGAGCGCGCCACGTGGGCGTGGACCTCGTCCATGTCCAGGGCCTTGACCGCGTCAACCACCTGTTCGAGCTGCTGGGCGTTCAGGGCGCCGGGCTGGGAGAACACCAGGACTTTTTCGCGGAAAGCCATCAGCGTGGGGATGGACGTAATTCCGGCTTCGGCGGCGAGCTGCTGCTCGGCCTCGGTGTCCACCTTCGTGAACAGGACGTCGGAGTGCTTCTCCGAAACTGCCTTGTAGGTGGGCCCAAACTGCTTGCACGGACCGCACCACTCAGCCCAGAAATCCACCAGGACGATGTCATTGCCCTCGATGGTCGATGCGAACTGTTCACCTGTGATGTCTACGGTAGCCATGGCTTCAACGGTACGCGAGCGTGCCGCGGATGTCGCGGCCAGGGGTCCGCTGTTCGCTCCCCGCGTCATCGGGAATAAGGATGGAAGTCCGTGTACGGGCGGCTTCCGCGAGCCTGGCCGCCGGCCATCAACCCACGGTTTCCCACACGTGCGGGGCCGGCGTCCGGCTGCCGGGGAGGGAGTTCGTTTCGCGCCACTCGTGGATCCATTCAGGGAGCTCAAGGCCCGCCGGGGGCTGGCCGAACTCACGCAGGATCTCCTCCTGGCTGACAGGTTTGCCCTTGCTGACCAGGCGGGTGGCGATGTAGGCACGGGCGTAGATCTCGCCGTCGGCCACCATGCGCTGCTCGAAGTAGATGGCCTTGGCGTCCAGGCCGATGATCCTGGTTTCTATCGTGTACTTCTGCCACAGCTGCAGCGACTTGCGGAAGGCGATGGTCTCCCCCGCCGCCACCGGGCTCCAGCCGCGCCGGCGCATTGTTTTCCAGACGCCGCTGCGCACCATGAGGTCGAACCGGCCCAGGTCCATCAGGGAAAAGTACATGCCGTTGTTGACGTGTAAGGCGATATCAATGTCCGTGGGCAGGACCTTCAGCGGCAGGGAAGAGGTGTCCCAGATGGTCAGCGGTGAACGGCGGGCTGAGGTGACAAGCATCAGGAGCGTTCGGAGGAGGAGGTGCATTCCCTCATGTTACCCGCCGGTAACTTGGTCGCCAACCCTGTGGCGCGCCGGCCGCGTAGGATTCTGGCCATGACGCAACAACGCTACCGGGACCTGGCTGAGTGGCCGCTGATGGGCACAGCCCTGGTATTCCTGGCGGCCTACGCCTGGCAGGTGATCGGCCGGGTTGAGGGCACCGGCGCAGAGTGGCTTGAAACCGTGATGTGGCTGACCTGGGGCATCTTCGCTCTGGACTACGCCGCCAACCTCTGGCTGGCAGCGGACCGCCGCCGCTGGTTTCTCTTCAACCTGCATGAGTTGCTGATTGTGGCACTGCCGTTTTTCCGGCCGCTCAGGCTGCTCCGCCTGGTCACTCTGCTGTCCGTCCTGCACCGCACCATCGGCGAAACCCTCAGGGGCCGCGTTGTCACATATGTGGCCGGATCAGCCGCGCTGCTGGTCTTTGTGGGGGCGTTGGCGGTGCTGGACGTTGAGCAGTCCGCCCCGGATGCCAAGATCCTGACTTTCGGCGACGCCGTCTGGTGGGCCATTACCACCATCACCACCGTGGGCTATGGCGACATGTACCCCGTTACACCGATCGGCCGGATGGTGGCCGGGGCGCTCATGATGAGCGGCATCGCCGTCCTGGGTGTGGTCACCGCCTCGATCGCCTCCTGGCTCGTCCAGCGCGTGGAAGAGTCCGTTGAAGAGGCCACCGAAACGGCAGAGGAACCTGTCCGGGCTGAACTGGGTGAACTTGCCCAGGAGATCGCCGAACTGCGGCGCGAGATCGCCGAACTGCGCGGGACTGCAGAGTTGAAGGAACGCCGCAGCCTCTGACCTGCGGTGCGTAGGTAGTCCTCCTTGAAAAGTTGAGGTACGAAACGGCGGCCGCGCCAAGTATCCGCGGAGAAAGTCGGGTAACTCCTACTCGTGCCGCGCCCTTTCCCGTTTCCTAGACTCGGAGTTCCTAGGGCTGAATAAGTTGCCGGCGCATCCTCCGAGCTGGGGTGGATGATGCCGCTTCATAGCGGAGTTTCCGTATCTTCTGGGTATGCGGGCGACTCCCATCGTGCGCATCCGTGCGCGGTCCGGTCACGGCCGGGACCGCGTTTGCGCATCACTCCCGATCCGTCCTGCAATGTGGCATTTGAGCGGATGATAGACCGCGGTGCTGTTGGCGGGGCCGACCTGCGATGGGCCACCCATGAATCAGTTGACCGTTAATTCGACCGAACCACCCCACCGAAACTTCGAAACCGACATCCCCCGGGCAGACCTCACGCCGGGCCGCAATCACGTCAGTCACCGGCTGTGGGCCGGGATGGCCATTGCGGCCGTGGTCTCGGCCGTGGGGGTGGGGGTCCTGTCCGGACCGCCACCCACCGTCCAGGTACCGCCGCCCGCGGAGGCAATCACGACGGCGGTTGCGCCAGTTGTGGCCGTCGCCAGGCCTTTGGTTGCGGTGCCTTTGGACGACCCGTACGTTGGCACGCTGCAGGCTGACTCTGCCCAGCCTGCTGGTCCTGCGGAGGCAACAGTTGTTGCTCCTCCGGCCCCGGCCCCGCAGCCTGCCCCTGAACCTGCGCCGGCTCCGCCCGCCGACACGAACCTCTACACCGTGGCCCCGGGCGACACCGTGGGCGGGATCGCGGCCAGGTATGGCGTGGACATGAACGCCATGCTCGCCGCCAACGGTTTGGGCATGTACAGCATCATTGTCCCCGGGCAGACCCTGAAGCTGACCGGGCCCGCCGTCGCGGCTCCCGCGCCTGCTCCGGCCGCTGCGGTGGCGGCTCCGGTTGCTGCTGCACCCGCGCCGGCTCCCGCCCCGGCGCCGATGATCCAGGCCGCACCCGCGGTCCGGACCATTTATGTGGCAGGTGCCGGCGGACAATCCATGGTGGACGCCTGCATCGGGCCGATCCACTACACACCCAACGACGGCTACTCGCTCTTCATCACCGAGCACGATTTCTGTGGTGGCTGGGCCCGCTTCTCCGGAATCGGCGTGGGCGAAACGGTCAGCATTCCCGGCTACGGGACATACACCGCGACGGCGCGTGGCCAGGTACCGAACCCGGGAACCACCAACGATGTCATTCGGGTTTTTGGCGGTTTCCCCCGGGCCATCCTGCAGACCTGCATCCCCGGCACCAGCCAGATGCTGCTGATCGCGCTGAACTGAAGCAAGACTGCCAGCACAGACCAGCGCCACGGAGCGGACTCCGTGGCGCTGGTTTTGGTACGAACTGCGTGATGCCGAAGTGCGCGGCTACATAGGATGGCGTTCGGAAATGTGCTCGACCAGCTCGCCCACTTTCTCTTCCGAGTAGTTGCGGGCGATGTCACCCTGGCTGATGATCCCCACGAGCCGGTGGTCGGCGATAACCGGCAGCCGGCGGATCTGGTACTTCTCCATAATCTCAATGGCGGCGTCAACGCTCGCGTCCGCGTCAACCCAATGCGGCTTGCCCGAGGCGAGGTCGCGGGCCAGCACTTCGCGCGGGTCGCGGCCGGCAGCAACGCACTTGAGCACGATGTCACGGTCAGTGATCATGCCCTTCAACTTGCCGTCATCACCGCAGATCGGCAGCGATCCGCAGTCCAGATCCTGCATCATCTTGGCGGCATCTACGAGAGACTGGTTTTCCTTGATACACCTTGCATCGGTAGTCATGAATTCACGTACAGCACTCATTGGTCCTCCTTCATCGATTGAGGTATCGACGCGGGGTACCGGGGCACATGCGCCGATGCTGCCAGCCTACGCCGGGCCCCGCTCCGATGTCGACGACGGATTCCGGGCACCCGGCCCCAGCGGCTTTTCCCCGCTCTTAGGACTATTCCCCCAGTACCGCCGCGGGGAAGAGACCGTCAGGCGGGGAGTGCCAGGGGCTGGTCAGGCGGGAGTACCGGTGCCGGCAGGACGCGTAGTGCCGGGGCACAAAAAAGCTCCGGAACCTGGTGGTTCCGGAGCCTTTTCATTGGGTGGCAGATGAGGGATTCGAACCCCCGTAGGCGTTGCCAGCTGATTTACAGTCAGCCCCCTTTGGCCGCTCGGGTAATCTGCCGAACTTCAAAAGAAGATCACCCCCGGCTGCAGTGTTCAGAACGTCCGTTTCCGGGCCGTTCCGCTTCCAGTAACCGCGGGCAAGACAACTTTACAGAACTTCTGCCGAAGAATCGAATCGGGGCCACAGGCGGCGGGGATGGGCCCGAAAAGCCCTGAAATTCCGCGGAACAGAGGGGAATCAGGCGTCGCCGAGAATCCGTCCGGCCAGCCTGGCCTCGAACTTCACGGCCTGCTCCTCGGTGATCTGGTTGAGCTGGACTGCCCGCAGCAGGTCCTCGCTCACGCCGTCCATGCGGGCGGAGGAATCCGGAACCGGGCTGAAAATGATGGAGGCGGCGACCGCGGCTGCGGCAACGGATGTGGCTGCGGTGGCAACGGCTCCGGCCGCGGCAGAGGTGGTTCGGGTGACATAACGGACGGCGGTGCGATGCATTGCATTCCCTTTCGACCTGCTTTCAACTCCTTCAACTCTCCCGGGCCCGGCTTCGTTCCCGCCGGGCGTCCGCTATGAGGGAACTGTGAATCCGCAACAGCACCGAATCCACCACGGCGCTGCAGCGGATCCGTATTAGGCTGGAATACAGAGATCCCCGCCCTGCAGAGGCATGTCAGGGTACCCATCAACGTAAGGAGAGTCATGGCAGGCGAGTCAACGTTCGACGTCGTAAGCAAAGTGGACAAGCAGGAAGTAGCCAACGCCCTGAACCAGGCGCAGAAGGAACTGGTGCAGCGTTACGACTTCAAGGGTGTTGGGGCCGAGGTCGATTTCAGCGGCGAGAAGATCCTGATGAAGGCCAACTCCGAAGAACGCGTGCTGGCAGTCCTGGACGTACTCCAGTCCAAGCTGATCCGCCGCGGCATCTCGCTGAAGTCGCTGGACACCGGCGAGCCGTACGCGTCCGGCAAGGAATTCCGTCTGGAGGCCTCCATCAAGGAAGGCATCGAGCAGGATCTGGCCAAGAAGATCAACAAGCTCATCCGCGACGAAGGCCCCAAGGGCGTCAAGTCCCAGATCCAGGGCGACGAACTCCGTGTCTCATCCAAGTCCCGCGATGACCTGCAGTCCGTGATGGCACTGCTGAAGGACTTCGACGAGGCCGACCTGCAGTTCGTCAACTTCCGCAGCTAGCGCAGGAAGTACGACGGCGGCGCGCTAGTTCAGCGGGCGGCCGGCCATCCGTTCGAGCCGGGCGATCCGGTCCTGCATGGGCGGGTGCGTGGCGAAGAGCCTGGTCATTCCTCCGCCGCGGAACGGGTTGGCGATCATCAGGTGTGAGGTGTTGACCAGCTTCTGCTCCTGCGGGAGCGGCGCGATCCGCACGCCCTGCTCAATCTTGCGCAGGGCGGAGGCGAGTGCCAACGGATCTCCGGTCAGCTGCGAACCGTCCTCGTCGGCGTCGTACTCCCTGGTGCGGGTGATGGCGAGCTGGATCAGGGAGGCGGCAAACGGCGCCAACAGGGCCATGGCCAGCATGGCCAGGGGGTTGGAGTTGCGCCGGTCTCCCCCTCCGAAAAAGAGCAGCATCTGGCCCACGGACGTGATCACGCCGGCCACCGCGGCAGCCACGGATGAGGTAAGGATGTCCCGGTTGTACACATGCATGAGCTCGTGCCCCAGGACCCCGCGGAGTTCGCGGGCATCCAGCATCTGCAGGATCCCCTCGGTGCAGCAGACCGCGGCATTCCGGGGGTTGCGGCCGGTGGCGAACGCATTCGGGTTCATGGTGGGTGAGAGGTAGATGCGCGGCATGGGCTGGTTGGCCCGGACGGAAAGCTCGCGGACGATCTGGTAGAGCTGGGGCGCCTGGGCCTCCGTGACGGGGTAGGCCTGCATGGAGCGGATGGCGATCTTGTCGCTGTTCCAGTAGCCGTAGGCCGTGGTGGCCACGCCGATGAGGGCCATGATCCAGATCGGCGCCGAGCTGCGGGTGTTCAGCCCGATCAGGCCGCCCAGTCCAAGGAGTACTGCCCAGAGGGCGCCAAAGAGCGCCGCAGTTTTGAGGCCGTTGTAATGCTTGTGCACGTCCGCTCCTCCGCCTCTGTGTGGCCGGGCCCTAAGGCACCGGGTGATGGGCATCGTACTTTCTGAAGCCCGGTTGCAGCTGTGCGGCGAGCCATGCGAGTGCAATGCACAGAACCCCGCCGAGCAGCAGCACCCATCCCTCACTCAGAATTTTAGTCCCGCCCCCGGCCAGCAGGTCACCCACGCGCGGGCCGCCGGCCACCACCACGATGAAGACGCCCTGCAGCCGTCCGCGCAGGTGGTCCGGAGTGGCGGCCTGCAGGATGGTGTGCCGGAAAACGGCGCTGATGGAGTCCGCGATCCCTGCCAGTGCACAGCACAAAGCTGCCGGAACCAGCCAGAGGGTCGCCCCGCCGTCGTCCGTTCTTCCGGCCAGAAGCACCACCACCCCAAAGCCGGCAATCGAGGCGCCCCAGCCCATGACGGACCACACCACGGCGCTCCCCTGCCACCGGACATGGCCCAGCGGCCCGGAAAAGAGCCCGGCCAGGAACGCCCCCACTGCGGTGGAAGCGAGTAGGATTCCCACCGTGGACTCACCGCCGCCGATCATCACGGCACCAATGGCGGGCATCAGCGCCCGCGGCTGGGCGAGGATCATGGCCACGAGATCGATGATGAACGTCATCCGCAGGTTGGGCCGGGTGCCAAGGAACCGGAAGCCCTCGATGACAGACCTGATGCCGGCCCGCCCTGCACTGCCCGAGGGCGGCATGGACGGCAGCCGGAAGACGGCCCACAGCACAAAAGCGAAACTGATGAAGTCGATCGTGTACGTCCAGCCGAAGCCCACCCAGGCAACCAGCACGCCAGCCAAGAGCGGCCCCACCGTCATGGCCAGCCCGAAGGAAACCATGCTCAGCGCGTTGGCGGCAGGCAGGAGTTCCTTGCGGATGAGCACGGGGATAATGGCGCTGCGTGCCGGCTGGTTGATGGCCTGGGCGCCGCTTTGCAACGCCACAAGGAGGTAGAGCACCCAGACGTTTCCGAGCTGGAGCCAGGACTGGAGGGCGATCAGGCCCGTGGTCAGCCAGAGGACTGAGGTGGCAAGGAGTGCAACGGTGCGGCGGTCGTGCGAATCGGCGATGGACCCGCCCAGCAGTCCCCCCACCACCAGCGGCACGAGCGCGAAGACACCCAGCAGGCCAACGTAGAAGCTGTCCTGAGTGAGCCGGTAGACCTCCAGGCTGACCGCCACCAGGGTGAGCTGGCTGCCGACAGCGGAAACGGCGGAGCCCAGCCAGAGCCGGCGGAAGGCAGGGCTCTCCCTGAGCGGTGTGACATCGGCCAGCAGTTTCCCCACCCTGCAACCCTAGTGGTCACATCCGTCACTTCTTTGTCACACGCTTGGTATCCTCAGGCGGGGAAGGAGTTGGCTTATGAATCTGTCCAGACGGCTGCTTTACGCATCGGACATGTGGGAAGTGTCCCGGCCCCGGACGGCGCTGACTGCCGGCCATCTCCTGATCCGGCTGAGCAACCCCGCCATTGCCTTTGATCTGCGGTCCGCCGCGGACTGGCTGCTGTGTGCAAGCGCCGCCCGCCGGGCCCTGGCCGAGGTACTCGGCGCCAAAAGCTTCGCCGTGGTTTTCGCGCACCAGTGGCACCCCATTGGCTCGGCGATCGGCGAACCTGAGGTGGAATCCTCCACGCCAACGTTCCATCTCTTCGGCCGCTGGGACGGCGAGACCGTCAGCCCCGGCGAGCAATTGCGGCTTCCGGCGCAACGCCGACTCCCCGTGGCCACCAGTGAACTCATGAAGTACGACGACGGCCTCCGGGCTGCACTGCGGCGCTCGGCTTTGGAGCGGGCGGCTTTGGAGCCGGCACAGGCGGGCAGTGAGCTAGCGGGCGGGCCCGACCCGGCGGGCGAACTGCCTGCGGTCCTGTTCTGGAAACCGGAACCCAACGCCGGGCCGCTGCACACCATGCTGGCAACGGATTCCGCCAGTCCTGACATCGGGCCCGCGGACCTGCTGGCGGCCGCCGCTGCCCTGCCCGGCCTGACGGCCCGCCTGCGAGTGGGCGGGCTCAGCTGCGTAGCCGCCGACGCCGCGGGTCCCCGGCTCGAGATCCACGCCCTGGGCCGATCGGTGGGCGAACCGGTCAATCCGTTGAAACTGCTGCTCGAGCTTCCGGAGGTTAGCCAAGCCTTATTGTGATGAACTCATAATAAGTGCTTCAATGGAGCCATGACGGAGAATTTCGGCGGCCACGATGCATGGGCTGCCGCCCTGCGTGCCCACGGCCGCCGGGTGACCAAACAGCGGCTCGCCGTGCTGGCCGCCGTCGAACACCACCCGCATTCCCCGGCGGAGAGCATCCTGGCCGCCGCGCGCGCCGAGCTTCCCGAACTGACTGCCCAGTCCGTCTACGTTGTGCTCGGTGACCTGACTGACCTGCATATGCTGCGCCGCTTTGAGCCGCCGCATTCGCCCGCCCTGTATGAGACCCGCGTCGGTGACAACCACCACCACGCCATCTGCATCAGCTGCGGACGCGTCGAGGACGTGGAGTGCGCCGTCGGGCACGCGCCCTGCCTCACCCCGCACTGGGACGAAAACGCCAGGCCGATGACCATCCAGATCGCCGATGTCATGTACCAGGGCATCTGCCAGGACTGCCAGCAGTCCCAACAACTTCCTTCTGAACGTCCCTCACAAGTAATCGAGAAATAGGAGAACAATGACTGTCATTTCAACCACCCAGTCAGGTGCGCCCGTCACGTCCGACGCGCATTCCCAGACCGTCGGCGCCGACGGCGCCATCATCCTCACTGATCACTACCTGATCGAAAAGCTCGCACAGTTCAACCGCGAGCGTGTGCCGGAGCGTGTAGTGCACGCCAAGGGCGGCGGCGCTTTCGGTACGTTCAAGGCCACCTCGGACGTCTCCAAGTACACCAAGGCCGCGTTCCTGCAGCCGGGCGTCGAGACCGAGATGCTGATCCGTTTCTCCTCCGTCGCCGGCGAGAGCGGCTCCCCGGACACCTGGCGCGATCCCCGCGGGTTCGCCGTCAAGTTCTACACCTCCGAGGGCAACTACGACCTCGTAGGCAACAACACCCCGGTCTTCTTCATCCGCGACGGCATCAAGTTCCCGGACTTCATCCACAGCCAGAAGCGCCTCCCGGGCACCCACCTGCGCGACGCCGACATGCAGTGGGACTTCTGGACCCTGTCCCCCGAGTCCGCGCACCAGGTCACCTGGCTCATGGGCGACCGCGGCCTGCCGGCTTCCTGGCGTGAAATGCAGGGCTACGGCTCGCACACCTACCAGTGGATCAACGCCGAGGGCGAGCGCTTCTGGGTCAAGTACCACTTCAAGTCCAACCAGGGCGTCAAGTCCATCACCGGTGACCAGGCCGAAGAACTGGCCGGCTCGGACGCTGACTTCTACATCCGCGATCTGCAGGAAAACATCGCCGCCGGCAACTTCCCGTCCTGGGAACTGCACGTCCAGGTCATGCCGTACGAGGATGCCAAGACGTACCGCTTCAACCCGTTCGACCTCACCAAGGTGTGGCCGCACTCGGACTACCCGCTGATCCACGTGGGCACCATGGAGCTGAACAAGAACCCGGAGAACTACTTCGCGCAGATCGAGCAGGCCACCTTCGCGCCCTCGAACTTCGTGCCGGGCATCGCCGCTTCACCGGACAAGATGCTGCAGGCCCGCATCTTCTCCTACGCCGACGCACACCGTTACCGCGTGGGCACCAACCACGCCCAGATCCCCGTGAACCTGCCCAAGAACCAGGTCAACAACTACAGCCAGGACGGCGCCGGGCGTTACCACTTCAACGCCCCCTCCGTCCCGGTCTACGCCCCCAACTCCGTGGGTGGACCGGCCGCTCTTGAGCCGGCTTCCCCGGCGGGTGGCTGGGAGAACGACGGCGAGCTGACGCTCTCCGCGCACTCCCTGCACGCTGAGGACGGCGACTTCGGCCAGGCCGGCACCCTGTACCGCGAAGTGTTCGACGACGGCGCCAAGGCCCGCCTGCTGGACACCATCACCGGTGCTGTCGGCGGCGTGAAGACCCCTGAGATCAAGGAACGGGCCATCCAGTACTGGACCAACGTTGACGCCGAGCTCGGCGCCAAGCTCCGCGCCAACCTGGGTACGGCCGCTGCCGCTGACTCCGACGCTGAGTCTGCCAACAAGATCGGCTAGTCTCCTCTCGCGTCACTGCAGAACACCCCGTCACAGATACTCCGTGGCGGGGTGTTCTGCATTCCGGGCTTGGCCTTCCGGGCGCGTCACGTCGGAGATTTCCACATAGGTCCGGGCGGCTCTGGCTGGAGCTGGCCCGCGGTACCTAGGATCACACCATGACTACTTTCCAAGGCATTCCCCCGGGGGCGTTCACGTTCTACGCGGAGCTTGAGGACAACAACAACCGGGAGTGGTGGCTGGAGCACAAGGACAGCTACGTCAGCCTGGTCAGGGACCCGCTGACCGCGCTGCTGGCGGAACTGGAGCCGTGGTTCGGGCCGGCCAAGATCTTCCGGCCCAACCGGGACGTCAGGTTCTCGCAGGACAAGTCACCCTACAAGAGGGCCCAGGGCGCCTTTGCTTCGTCGCAGGAGGGCGTGGGGTACTACCTTCAGGTCAGCGCGGACGGGCTGTTGGTGGGCGGCGGTTACCATTCCCACACCCCTGCCCAGCTGGCCCGTTTCCGGAACTCCGTTGATGCGTCCGGGACCGGCGAGACCCTGCGGCAGATCGTGGACGGCGTAGCTGCCGCCGGTTTCGCGGTGGAGGGCGAAAAGCTCAAGACCGTGCCGCGCGGCTATAACAAGGACCACCCGCGGGCGGAACTGCTCAAGCACAAGTCGCTGTCCGCGGGCATCGAGCTGGGACAGCCGGAGTGGGCATCCTCGCCGGCCGCGGTCCAGGAGATCGCTGCGCTCTGGGACAAGCTGCGGCCGCTGGTGGAGTGGGTGGGCAGGCATGCGGCACCGTGAAAGACCAAAGGCAACGCGGGGTCACTTCCGGCCCGATTCCGGGGACGGAACGGGCGTGGAGTGACCCCGCGTTGCCCTAGCTGGCGCGGATTTACGGGCGCGGATTAGCGGGTGTCAGACCGGGATGTCGGACCCGAGCGTCAGATCCGGGTCTCAGACCCGGGTGAGCTCGTCCTCGTCGGCGGAGTCCGGCGTGGTGTGTCCGGCGGGGCGGTTGACTGCTTCATTTGCCTCGCTGAACTTTTCGTTCAGGCGGGAGTGCCGCTGTCCGTAGGCGAAGTAGATCACGATGCCGATGACCAGCCAGCCCGCGAAGAAGATCCAGGTCTCCACGGCAAGGTTAGTCATCAGGTAGAGGCAGAGCACGGCCGAAACGACAGGGAGGACCTTGCCGAAAGGCACCCGGAAGGAGGGCTTCAGGTCCGGACGCTTCTTGCGGAGCACCAGGATGCCCAGGCTCACCACGACAAACGCCGAGAGCGTTCCGATGTTGATCATTTCCTCCAGCAGGTCCACGTTGGTCAGGCCGGCCACCAGGGCCACCAGCGCACCGCAGAGGATCTGGAGGCGGACCGGCGTCGAACGCTTTTCACTGGTCTTGGACAGGGCACGCGGCAGGAGTCCGTCGCGGCTCATGGCGAGCACTACACGGGAAAGGCCCATCAGGAGCACCATGATCACGGTGGTGAGGCCAATGAGCGAGCCGAAGGCGATGACCTTGGCCGCGGTGGTGTTGCCCACGGCTTCGAATGCTGTGGTGAGGGTGGGGTTCTCTGCTGCGGCGAGGTCGGTGTAGGACACCATGCCGGTCAGCGCGAGGGACACCAGGATGTAGAGCACAGTCACCACGGCAAGGCCCCCGAAGATGCCGCGGGGCAGGGTCTTCTGCGGGTTCTTGACTTCCTCTGCGGAGGTGGCCACGACGTCGAAACCGATGAACGCGAAGAAGACCAGGGCGGCGCCGGCGAAGATGCCCAGGGTGCCGTACTGGGCGGGTGCGGCGCCGGTCAGGAAGCCGAAGAACGACTGCTTGAGGACGTCGGCGGTGCCGCCGGCCGTGGGTTCAGCCGTAGGGATGAAGGGGCTGTAGTTTTCGAATTTCACGTAGGTGAAGCCCACCACGATCACGAACAGCACAACACCGATCTTGACCAGGGTGAAGATGTTTCCGACGCGGGCGGAGAGCTTGGTGCCGAGAACAAGCAGCACGGTGAAAATGGCCACGATCAGGAACGCACCCCAGTACAGGTCCACCCCGCCGATGGACAGCGCCGGCGGGACATCGGCACCCATCAGCGCGAACACCTTGCTGAGGTAGATTCCCCAGTACTTGGCGATGACGGCCGCGGCGGTGAACAACTCCAGGATGAGGTTCCAGCCGATGATCCAGGCAAGGAGTTCGCCCATGGTGGCGTACGTGAAGACGTAGGCGGAGCCGGCCACCGGGATGGCGGTGGCGAATTCGGCGTAGCACATGATGGCCAGGGCGCACGTGACGGCGGCGATGGCGAAGGAGATGGTCACGGCAGGGCCGGAGAAGTTGGCCGCGGCCTTGGCCCCGACCGAGAAGATACCGGCGCCGACAGCAACGGCGACGCCCATGATCATCAGGTCCCAGGTGCTGAGGGAGCGCTTGAGCTTGCGTCCGGGTTCGTCGGCGTCGGCGATGGACTGCTCGATGGATTTTGTCCGGAGAAGGTTCATAAGAAGTTCCACAATCCTGATTGTGTTGGAAACAGACTTATCAACTTTACGGTCCATCCACTGGACGGTCCGAATCGTCCCGCATGATGAGACGGGCCTTATGCCGAAGATTATTGTGGGAAACACCTCGGGGCCCTCCATTTTGGAGGACCCCGAGGTCAATGTACCGAACCGGCTAGACGGGCCAGTCCATCAGGGTGGACCGGATGAGGAAGCGTTTGCCTTCGGGCGCCTCGACCGAAAACCCGCTCCCCCGCCCCGGCACCACGTCCACTGCAAGGTGGGTGTGGCTCCAGTAGTTGAACTGCTCCCGCGACATCCAGAACTCCAGCGGTTGCGGCTCGATCCCGTCCGAAATATCGAACAGGCCCAGCAGTACATCCGAGTCCCCGGTGATGAACTCCCCCGCGGGGTAGCACATGGGCGAGGATCCGTCGCAGCAGCCGCCGGACTGGTGGAACATCAGCGGGCCGTGCTGTAGCCACAGTTTCCGCAGCAGTTCCACGGACTCCGCGGTGAGCGCCACCCGGGAGAAGTCCTCCCCGGGCAGCGTCACTGCGGCGTCAAGCCTTGACTGGGGCATTAGAACCTCAGCACCACACGGCCGTCGATCTTGGCATGCTTCATCTCGTCCAGGACGGCATTGACTTCACCGAGTTCGCGGACCGAGACGGTGGGGTGGATCTTGCCCTGGGCGTAGAAGTCCAGGGCTTCCTCAAGGTCCTGCCGGGTGCCCACGATGGAGCCGCGGACCGTCAGGCCCTTGAGCACAATCTCGAAGATGGGCGCCGGGAAATCGCCCGGCGGCAACCCGTTGAACACAATCGTCCCGCCCCGGCGTGCCATGCCGATGGCCTGGCCGAAGGCTGATGGATGCACTGCTGTAACCAGGACGCCATGGCAACCTCCGGTTTCGCGCTGGATAACTTCTACTGGGTCTTCGTGCAGGGCGTTGACTGTGACTTCGGCACCGTGGGCTTTGGCCAGGGCCAGTTTGTCGTCGGCAATGTCCACGGCGGCGACCCGAAGGCCCATGGCCACGGCGTACTGCACCGCGATGTGGCCCAGCCCGCCGATGCCGGAGATGGTGACCCACTGGCCCGGCTTGGCTTCGGTCATTTTCAGGCCCTTGTAGACCGTGACGCCGGCGCAGAGCACCGGAGCGATCTCCACCGGGTCCGAACCGGCCGGGATCCTGGCGGCAAACCGGGAGTCCACCAGCATGTACTCCCCGAAGGAACCGTCGACGCTGTAGCCGGCGTTCTTCTGCACCTCGCACAGCGTCTCCCACCCGGTGCGGCAGTACTGACAGTCGCCACACGCGGACCAGAGCCAGGCGTTGCCTACCAGATCGCCGACGGCGAGGTCAGTGACACCTTCGCCGAGGGCAACGACTTCGCCTACTCCCTCGTGGCCGGGAATGAAGGGCGGCGACGGCTTGACGGGCCAGTCACCCTCCGCCGCGTGAAGGTCGGTATGGCAGACACCGGTGGTGATCACCTTGACCAGGGCCTCCCCCGGCCCCGGAGTGGGGATGGCGAGTTCCTGGATCTGGAGGTCCTTGCCGAATTCGGTTACTACTGCTGCGTGCATTGTCGTCGTCATTGGCGAAATCCTTGCGTTGGTGTGCTGGTAAGAAAAAGGGGGGGCGGCGCAGGGGCCGCCCGCCCCAGCCGGGCCTAGAAGAAGCCGAGCTTGTTTTCGTTGTAGCTGACCAGCAGGTTCTTGGTCTGCTGGTAGTGGTCCAGCATCATGGAGTGGTTCTCACGTCCGATGCCTGAGGACTTGTAGCCGCCGAACGCGGCACCGGCCGGGTAGGCGTGGTAGTTGTTGACCCAGACGCGGCCGGCCTGGATTTCGCGGCCTGCGCGGTAGGCCACGTTGCCGTTGCGGGACCAGACGCCGGCGCCGAGGCCGTAGAGGGTGTCGTTGGCGATGCCCATGGCGTCGTTGTAATCGCTGAATTTCGCCACCGAGACGACGGGTCCGAAGATCTCCTCCTGGAAGATGCGCATCTTGTTGTGGCCCTCGAATACGGTGGGCTGGACGTAGTAGCCGCCGGCCAGGTCGCCGGGGAGCTGGGCCCGGGCGCCGCCGGTGAGCAGCTTGGCGCCTTCCTGCTTGCCGATGTCGATGTAGGAGAGGACCTTCTCGAGCTGGTCGTTGGAGGCCTGGGCGCCCACCTGGGTTTCTGTGTCGAGCGGGTTGCCCTGGACCATCTTCTCCACCCGGGCCACGGCGTCGGCCATGAAGGAATCGTAGATGTCCTCCTGGACCAGCGCGCGGGACGGGCAGGTGCAGACCTCGCCCTGGTTGAAGGCGAACAGAGCGAAGCCTTCCTGGGCCTTGTCGTAGAAGGCGTCGTTGGACTCGGCAACATCGTTGAAGAAGATGTTCGGGCTCTTGCCGCCGAGTTCCAGGGTGACGGGGATCAGGTTCTGGCTGGCGTACTGGCTGATCAGCCGGCCGGTGGTGGTTTCGCCGGTGAAGGCAATTTTCCGGATCCGCGGGCTGGAGGCGAGCGGCTTGCCGGCCTCGACGCCGAAGCCGTTGACCACGTTCAGGACGCCGGCGGGGAGCAGGTCACCGATGAGTTCCATCAGGACCAGGATGGACGACGGCGTCTGCTCGGCGGGCTTGAGGACCACGGCGTTGCCGGCTGCGAGTGCCGGGGCGAGCTTCCAGACGGCCATCAGGATGGGGAAGTTCCAGGGAATGATCTGGCCGACGACGCCGAGCGGCTCGTGGTAGTGGTAGGCGGTGGTGTCGTCGTCGAGCTGGGACAGCCGGCCTTCCTGGGCGCGGACCGCGGAGGCGAAGTAGCGGAAGTGGTCAGCAGCGAGCGGGATGTCCGCGTTCAGGGTTTCGCGGATGGGCTTGCCGTTGTCCCAGGATTCGGCGACGGCCAGCATCTCAAGGTTTTCGTCGATCCGGTCCGCAATCTTGTTCAGGATCGCTGCACGCTCGGCGACGGAGGTCTTGCCCCAGGACGGGGCGATCTTGTGCGCGGCGTCCAGCGCCAGTTCAATGTCTTCTGCCGTTCCGCGGGCCACTTCGCAGAATGCCTTGCCGGTAACAGGCGTGATGTTTTCGAAGTACTGGCCTTTGACCGGGGCAACCCACTCGCCGCCGATCCAGTTCTCGTAGCGGTCCTTGAAGGTCACCTTTGAACCTTCGGTACCGGGCTGTGCGTAAACAGTCATTGCTAGCTCCTTTGCTGTGCATGAGGCGGCGCCTGATGCTGCGGCCGCCGTTGCATTCAGCGTAGGAGGGCGAAGGTTGCAGTCAGGTTGCAGGCATGTGAGCCAGCTCACGCAGAGGTTGCGGAGGCGCTCAGGCGCTCAGTTCGGCTTCCAGCCGTTCAAGATCGGCGACGACGGCGGCACGCTTGGGCGAGCGGGCAGGCAACAGTTTCAAAGCGGCAAGCCGGACCCCGACATCGTCCCGTGCCTCGGGAAGCTCGGCGTACTTGAGCAGGGTTTCGGCGCTGCCGTCGGTGAGGACGGCCTCGCGCATGAGCGAGGACACACGGTCGCGGAGATCGATCACGCCCGGCGCCTCGGACTTGGGCAGCAGTGCGCCGCGGTAGATTTCGAGGGCGATGCGGTGGGCGCCCCGCTGCAGGCAGCTGAGCACCTGGCCGCTGTCCGGGACCAGGTCCATGGTGAGCTTGTACGGCCGGGATTCCGGAACGGCCGCCGGATTGAGCTGCAGGAGGATTTTGCGCAGCCTGACCATCTCCGCGCGCAGGGTCATGGTGGAGCCGTCGCCCGGGTAAAGGAGGACGCTGAGCTCGTCTGCACTGAATCCGTCCGGATGCGAGCTCAGCAGGGCCAGGATTTCGCTGTGCCGGGCGGAGAGTGCCACGGTTTTGCCTTCGATGCTGAGCAGGGCCTGGTCGCGGCCCAGGAGCTGGAGGCTGTTGCGGTAGAGGCTGCCTTCTTTCGCACCGGAACCGGAACCCAGAGCGGTGCCCGCGTTCCGCCGTCGTGCTGGCCGGCTGGCAAGGGTGGCCGCAAGCTGGAGGCGTTCCACGCGTAGCTGCGCCTGCGCGGCGGCAACTGTTGCTTCGACCAGAGACAGGGTGTGGGGCGCCACCGCGGTGGCCGTTCCCGTAATATCCACAACGCCCAGCAGCGCCCCGGAATCCGGATCGTGGAACGGGACGGCGGTGCAGCTCCACGGGTGCACGGACCGCTGGTAGTGCTCCGCTCCGGAAATCTGGATGCCACGGCCCAGGGCCAGGGCGGTACCGGGGGCGCTGGTGCCAACGGTGGCCTCGGACCAGTCGGCGCCCGGGACGAACATCATCCCTTCCGCGCGGCGCTGCATGCCGGGGTCCCCCTCAACCCAGAGGAGCCTGCCCACTTCGTCGCCCACGGCCACGAGCAGCCCGCTGTCATGGCTGGGCTGGACCAGGAGTTTGTGGATCACCGGCATGATGCTGGCGAGCGGGTGCTGCCGCCGGTATTCCTCCAGCTCGTCCGTATCCATGGCCAGCGGGGCCTCGGGATTGTCCGGATTGGCCTTGAGGCTGGCGGACCGTTGCCAGGACTCCCGGATCAGTTTCCGCAGGCCGGGGATTTCCTGCTCAGCAGGGAACAGCAGCCCGCCTTCCAGTTTTTCATGGCCGGCCAGCGCGCCGCGTTGGAGCAGCCCTGCGGTGTCGTCGCCGCCGGGGGCTGGGGGGTGGATCAGGTTCCTCATCGAACTCCCACTGTGTACTGCCTAAAGTTTAGCCCCGGGAAATCCTGATCATGTCCTCGCGGGGCACAACCTTGATGCGCTCCCGGACCACAGCTTCCTCAGCGTCCTGCGCCACCCATTCGGCACCGAGTGCTGCTTCATGGGCGTCGAGCTTAATCCAGCCTTCCCACGTGGTGTATTCGATGCCGCGTTCTTCGAGGAGGTGGATGATGGCCTGCGGATCGGGGTTCTCGGCCGGGGGCAGCTGGAGGCGGTCTTCGAGCAGGAAGCCGATGGTCTCCAGCGCATCACCCTTGGTGTGGCCGATCAGCCCCACGGGTCCGCGCTTGATCCAGCCTGTGGCGTAGATCCCGGGAACGGGGTTGCCCGCGGCATCCAGGACCCGGCCGCCTTCGTTCGGGATCACGCCGCGCTTGGCGTCGTATTCCAGCTCGTCCAGCGGTGAGCCGTGGTAGCCGATCGCGCGGTATACGGCCTGCACCGGGTAGTCCACGAACTCGCCGGTCCCCTTGACGTTGCCGGTGCCGTCCAGTTCCATGCGCTCGAACTTGATGCCGGCCACCTGGCCCGTGCCGCCGTCGTCGTAAATCTCCACCGGGCTGTGCAGGAAGTGCAGGTGCAGGCGGCGGCTGGACGGCTGCTCGGCCTCGGCGTGTTCCTCCACCAGCCAGTTGGTGAGGGTGTTCACCATGGTCTTGATCTGGTTGTTGCTGCGGATGGCGTCATCGGAGGCTTCGTCGAATTCGAAGTCCTCCGGGTACAGGACGATGTCCACGTCCTTCATGTGGCTCAGCTCGCGCAGTTCCAGCGGGGTGAACTTGACCTGGGCCGGGCCGCGGCGGCCGAATACGTGGACGTCGGTGACCGGGGAGTTTTTCAGGCCCTGGTAGACGTTGTCCGGGATTTCGGTGGTGAGGAGTTCATCGGCGTGCTTGGCCAGCATGCGCGCCACGTCGAGGGCCACGTTGCCGTTGCCGATCACGGCAATTTCCTTGGCGTCCAGGGGCCATTCGCGGGGAACGTCCGGGTGGCCGTCGTACCAGGAGACAAAGTCCGCTCCGCCGAAGGAACCCTGCAGCTCGATCCCGGGGATGGGCAGGTCCGCGTCCTTGATGGCGCCGGTGGAGAAGATGACGGCGTCGTAGAAGGCGCGGAAATCGTGCAGGGTCAGGTCCCTGCCGTAGGTGACGTTGCCCAGGAAGCGGATGTCGCCGCGGTCCAGGACCTTGTGCAGGGCGTTCACGATGCCCTTGATCCGCGGATGGTCCGGGGCGACGCCGTAGCGGATCAGGCCGTACGGCGCGGGGTAGGCCTCGAACAGGTCGATGCTGACCTCGAAGTCGCCGTCCTTCACGCCGTTGGACTTGGTGAGGATGTCCGCCGCATAAACTCCCGCCGGACCCGCGCCCACAATGGCAACACGGAGCGGACGCTGGGAGGTGGTTTCGCCTGGGTTGGACACCGGGAGCCCTTCTGGAAGGAGGATTTCGCGCCGAAGGCGCTTCGTACAGCGCACCGTGCAGGGTGCGCACAATGTCCCATTCTAATTGTCGGCAGGCACTCCGGGGCGAGCCGTGACGCCGTCCTCACCCGCTTTTCTCAAGCGGGACCACCTCGCCCTCCCTGTACAGCAGTGCGCGAAGCTCGGATTCGGCGGAGTCCACCCGCTTGGGGTCGATGGTCTCCCCCGAGGCGAAATGGTCCAGCACGCGCGGATCCACGTAGCTTTTGCGGGCGATGGTGGGAGTGTTTCCCAGCACCGCGGAAGCGTCCTGCATTGCCTGGCTGATGGCTCTTTTCCGTTTGGCGGTGGTTCTCTGGGTGCCGGTGCGGGCCAGGCTGGCCGCGGCGGAGACAGTACCGTGCAGGGTGCGGAAGTCCTTCGCGGTGAAGTCCGAGCCGGTCCGCTCCTTCACGTAGGCGTTGATGTCCGCGCTGGTGACCGGGCGCCAGGATCTGCCTTCCTTGTATGCCAGGAGCCGGGCATTGCCACCCCTCCGTTTGAGTCCGCGCACCAGGGCGGCGAGATCGGCGTCGCGGATTTCCGATTCCCAGTCCTTGCCGCTCTTGGCGGGGAACCTCAGCAGGATGCTGTCCTTGCGCACCTGGACGTGGGCGCACAGGAGGGTGGCCAGTCCGTGGCTGCCGTTCTCGTTGGTGTACCGCTCGGACCCCACCCGCAGGGACCCGCTGTCCAGCATCCGGAACGCTGCCGCGAGGACCCGCTCGCGGGAGAAACCCTCGCTGCGCAGGTCCATCGTGACCTTCCGGCGGGCGGCCGGGAGTGATTCCGCCAGCTGGAGGGACCTATCGAACTTCAGCCGGTCCTTCCGTTCACGCCATTCAGGATGGTAGATGTACTGCCGCCGGCCCACGGCGTCCACCCCGGTGGCCTGGATATGGCCGTTTTCGAACGGGGCAATCCACACGTCGGTCCACGCCGGCGGGATGCCGATGCTCTCCAGCCGCTCCCGGATGGGCCCTGGCGGGAGCGTGGAGCCGTCCAAGTCCCGGTAGCTGAAGCCCTTGCCGGCGGGCACCCGGCGATAGCCCCGGCCGGAAGCGTTGCTGCGCCTCAGCCTCACGGGGTGGGGTCCTGCAGGTTGATCCGTGTCATGAAAGCAAGCCTACTGACTAAATGGCGGAATAGGCCTCCGCAGCATGATGTTATGGAAGACGTGCCTACTCCCCACGGACCCGACTCCCCCACCGAAACCTCCGCTCCGATCACAGCGGCAGGGAAAGCGCGGACGGGGACGTCCGGGGCCAAGGCCCCGGGGGTGAAGGCCCCCGGACTGAAAGCCGTGGATAAAGAGACGACGGCGGGAATCATCTTCGGCTTCGGAGCGTACGGCCTGTGGGGGCTGCTCCCGTTGTACTTCTTTGCGCTGATGCCGGCCGGGGCCGTGGAGATTGTGGCCAACCGCGTGGTGTGGTCGCTGGTGTTCTGTGCACTCCTGATCACGGTGACACGGTCCTGGCGTGCCCTGGCCGCGGCGTTCCGTGACCGTTCGGTGTTCTGGACCCTTGCCCTCGCGGCCGCCCTCATTGCCGTCAACTGGCTGACGTACACGTACAGCGTGACCACCGGCCAGGCCGTCGAAGCTGCACTGGGCTACTTCATCAATCCATTGGTGTCCGTCCTCCTGGGTGTTTTCATCCTCAAGGAGAGGCTGCGCCCGCTCCAGTGGGCCGCCGTCGGCATCGGCTTTATTGCGGTGGGGGTGCTTGCCGTCAGCTACGGAAAGCTGCCGTGGATCGCCCTGACGCTGGCCGTGAGTTTCGGGCTGTACGGGTTTGTGAAGAAGCGGGTGGGGCCGAAGGCGGACGCGGTGACCAGCCTCAGTGTGGAGACCATCGTGCTGGCCCCGCTCGCGGCAGCGACCATGGTGTTCCTGGGCCTCACCGGTGCGGCCACCCTGACAACCCAGGGCGCCGGGCACTTCTGGCTGCTGCTGGCCTCCGGCGTGCTCACGGCCGTGCCCCTGCTGTTCTTCGGCGCCTCCGCGCGGCGCCTGCCCCTGACCACCATCGGACTGCTGCAGTACGTCGCACCGGTGCTGCAGTTCATCGTGGCGCTGACGGTCTTCCAGGAAGCCATGACCACGGCACGCTGGATCGGCTTCGGTATTGTCTGGCTGGCCCTGCTGGTGCTGACGCTGGACATGCTTGGCGCGACACGCAGGAATTCTGCGGCGAAGAAGCTGGCACAGGCCTAGGCAGACAAGCGCGGACCGGCAGCTGGTCTGCTGCCGGTCCGCGCTTGGTAACTGCCGCCTGTAGCGGCCCGGGTGCCCGGCGCCCGGTGCGGCCGGAGTGCCCGCGCCGGGTGCCTGGGGCGGGGGTGCTAGGCGTGCGCCTTGATGGCGCGGGCCAGGACGTCCAGGCCGTCGATGAGCAGTTCGTCCGTGATCACCAGCGGGGGCAGCAGCCGGATGACGTTGCCGTAGGTGCCGCAGGTGAGGATGATGACGCCCTCGTTGAGGCAGGCAGCAACCACATTCCTGGTGAGCTCCGGGTTGGGTTCCTTGGTGCCGGCGTGGACCAGTTCGATGGCCAGCATCGCACCCCGGCCGCGGATGTCGCCGATGACGGCTGAGCCCGCACCGGCCAGTTTGGCCTGGAGTTCCCGGAGCCGGCCGGTAGCCAGTTCCTCGATGTGGCGGGCACGGCCGGCCAGATCGTATTCCTCCATGGATCCGATCGCGGCCAGGGCGGCAGCGCAGGCCACCGGGTTGCCGCCGTAGGTGCCGCCGAGGCCGCCCGGGTGGACGGCGTCGAGCAGGTCGGCCCGGCCGGTAATCGCCGAAAGCGGCATGCCGCCGGCGATGCCCTTGGCCATGGCGATGATGTCCGGGACCACGCCCTCGTGGTTCACGGCGAACCATTCGCCGGTGCGGCAGAAGCCGGACTGGACTTCGTCGGCGATGAAGACGATGCCCTTCTCCTTGGCCCAGCCGGCCAGCGCCGGAAGGAAACCTTCGGCCGGGACAATGAAGCCGCCTTCGCCCTGGATCGGCTCGATGATGATGGCGGCAACGGATTCTCCGCCGATCTGCTTTTCGATCATGGTGATGGCACGCTTGGCGGCTTCCTCGCCGGTGATCGCGGGGTTTTCCTCGCGGTACGGGTAGTTCATGGGCACGCGGTAGACCTCGGGCGCGAACGGGCCGAAGCTGCCGGCCGGGCCTGCCTTGTAGGGCATGGCCTTGGCGGTCAGGGCCATGGTCAGGTTGGTGCGGCCGTGGTAGGCGTGGTCGAAGGCGACCACGGCGTCCCGGCCGGTGGCCAGGCGGGCCACCTTGATGGCGTTCTCCACCGCCTCGGCGCCGGAGTTGAACAGCACGGTGCGCTTCTCGTGGTCACCCGGGGTGAGCCGGTTGAGCTGCTCGGCGAGGGCCACGTAGCTTTCGTAGGGGGTGATCATGAAGCAGGTGTGGGTGAAGTGTTCCACCGCTTCCTTCACGGCACCGACGACGGCGGGATCGGACGCGCCGACGCTGGTCACCGCGATGCCCGAGCCGAGGTCAATGAAGGAGTTGCCGTCGACGTCGTGGATGATCCCGCCGTCGGCGTCCGCTACGTAGACCGGGACGCTGGAGGCGACGCCGGCGGCGACAACAGCTTTGCGGCGCTCGGTCAGGGCAATGGATTTGGGGCCCGGGAAGTCGGCCTGGACGCGGCGCTTCTGCTCCAGCCGGTAGGTGATTTCGCTTGCGGTGGTGGTCATGGTGGGCTCTTTCTTTGCTGGGTGGGGGCCGGTAAGGATTACGCGTCGAGCGCAGACATGACGTGCTTGATGCGGGTGTAGTCCTCCACGCCGTACATGGAGAGGTCCTTGCCGTAGCCGGACTGCTTGAATCCGCCGTGGGGCATTTCGGCGGTGAGGAGGATGTGGGTGTTTATCCAGACGGCGCCGAAGTCCAGGTCACGGCTCATCCGCATGGCCGTGCCGTGGTCCGAGGTCCAGACGCTGGAGGCCAGGGCATAATCGACGTCGTTCGCCAGCTCGAGTGCCTCCGCTTCGGATGCGAACTTCTGCACGGTGATGACCGGGCCGAAGGTTTCCTTCTGCACGATGTCGTCCGTCTGCTTCGCGCCGGTGACGATGGTGGGTTCGAAGAAGAAGCCTTTGTCCCCCGCCCGATGCCCGCCGGTGACGATGCGGCAGTTCTCCGGCAGGTGCTCCACTACGGAGGTCACAGCGTTGAAGTGGTTGACGTTGTTCAGCGGGCCGAAGTAGTTCTCGGCATCGTTCTGGGAGCCGGTATGCAGGGACTTGGTGTGCTCCACCATGGCGGCTACGACGTCGTCGTGCACTGAATCCTCCACCAGCACGCGGGTGATGGCGGTGCAGTCCTGGCCGGCGTTGAAGAAGGCGAACTCCGCGATCGCGGCGGCGCTCTTCTTGATGTCAGCGTCCTTGAACACGATGGCCGGGGCCTTGCCGCCGAGCTCCAGGTGGGCGCGCTTAAGCCCCTTCGCGGCACCGGATGCCACGGCGATGCCGGCCCGGACCGAGCCCGTGATGGAGACCAGCCCGGGGATTTTGTGGTCCACCATCATGGCGCCGGTTTCACCGGTTCCCAGGACCACGTTCAGCACCCCGGCGGGCAGGATGTCTCCGGCCAGGCGGGCGAGCACCAGCGTGGATTCCGGTGTCGTGTCGGAGGGCTTGAGGACCACCGTGTTGCCGGCTGCCAGGGCAGGGCCGATCTTCCAGATGGCCATCAGGAACGGGTAGTTCCACGGCGCCACCTGCGCCACCACACCGATGGGTTCGCGCCGCACATACGAGGTGTGGCCCTCGAAGTATTCGCCGGCGGACTTGCCCTCGAGGATGCGGGCGGCACCGGCGAAGAAGCGGAGCTGATCGGCACCGGCAGCCACTTCCTCGGAGGCGATGAGCGAGCGCACCTGGCCGGTGTTGCGGTGCTGCGCCTCGACGAGTTCGTCGCTGTTGGCCTCGATGGCGTCGGCAAGCTTGAGGAGCATCAGCTGGCGCTGGCCGGGCGTGACATGCTTCCAGGTTTTGAAGGCATCCTTGGCGGCGTTCATGGCAGCATCAACATCGGCCCGGACGGAGACCGGCGCCTTGGCCACCACCTCTCCGTTGGCGGGATTGACGATGTCCAGCATGGCGGTGCCGGCGGGCGTGACGAACTCACCGTTGATGAAATTCTGCAAGGTCTGGACCACGGCGTACAACCTCTTTCATAAGGAACATCAGCTGTCAGGCGGATGGATGGGGCTGATTCGAGCCTATGCCAGCGGGTGCACCCAAGGAATAGCCACCTGCACACCCATCACGGAATTGTTTAGTGCGTTTGACCAGCCTTGGATATCCTGTCCAGATGGCCATTTCCCTCGCTGCCCTGGTGGGTGTGCATTCCCTCCACCTGTCCAAGGCAGGCCTCGCCGAAACAACGTGGCACCACGACATCAACTGGGTTGCGGTGACCGAACTGGAAGACCCGCAGCGGTTCCTCAACGGCGGCGAGCTGGTGCTCACCACGGGCATGCGGCTGCGGTCCGCTTTCGAACAGCGGCGGTTCGTCCGGCAGGTCCAGCGCGCGGGCGCGGTGGGCATCGGGTTCGGGATCGGGCTGACCCACGACGCCGTCCCGCCGGCCCTGCTTGCGGAGGCAAACCGGTGGGGACTGCCCATCGTCGAGGTCCCGTACGAGACCCCTTTTATCGCGATCGGCAAGCTGGTGGCGGATGCGCAGTCGGCTGACCACTTCGCCAAACTGGAACGGCTGATCGCCGGCCACCAGATCCTGGCGCGGGCCCTGCTCACCGGCGGCGGCCTCGCCGAGCTCCTCAAACACCTGGGCGGCATGCTGCGGACCGATGTTGCCCTGACCCAGTTCACCGCCCTGCTCTTCAGCAGCACCACGGACCATCCCACGGCAGACAAGTGGGCGTCCTATCCGGTTCCCACGGGCCGGCGGGATGCCTGCACCCTCTGGGTCCGGCAGCCCTTCGAGGATTCGGGCATCATCGGTTACGCCCAGAACCTGATCAGCGTGGAACTGAACAACATGGTCAAGCAACGCCAGGCCCAGCGCGCCCTCTGCGGCCAGGTCATCGAGGACGTCATCCAGGGCTCCCTGGAAACCAGTGAAGCCCAGCGCCGGCTGGCGGGCGTAGGTGTCAACAGCACCCGCAAGAACGTGGTCCTCCTGGCCGTATCGGCCGCCCATCACAAGGCTCTCCTGAGCACCTCCGTGCCGCAGCCGCTGGACGACGCGGTGGCCGCCGTCGTCGGGAAGGACCTGGTGGTGGTGATAAACGACGACGGCGGCGGGGCACCTGCGCTGGCCCGCAGCCTGAGCGACCACCTGGCTGAGGCGGGGATCCATGCGACGATCGGCATCGGCGGTGCGTACACCAAACCGAACGGCCTGCGCTGGAGCTACTTCGAGGCGCGGGACGCCGCGAGGCACGGCCTGCCGGTGAACGAGCCCGAACGCCTGAGCCTGACCTCACTGCTTCTGGCGAGCGAGGATGTGCCACTGGCGGACATGGCCCACGAGTCCCTCGACCCGCTGCGCACCTTTGATTCAGCCCACGGAGCGGAGCTGATGACCACCCTGGAAAGCTACCTGAACAACAACGGCTCGGTGGCCGCCGTCGCCGAGGCTTTGACCCTGCACCGGAACACCGTCCGCTACCGGCTGGCACAGATCACCGAGCTGACGGGCTACGACCCCGCGGTCACCGCGGACCGGGTGCAGCTCTGGCTGGCGCTGGCTGTTTCACGGCTCGGCGCCCGCCAGACCTGAGACGCCGAACGACACCACAACGACACCACAACGCGGGGTCACTTAAAGCCCCTTCCGCGGCTCCGGAGGGGCATTAAGTGACCCCGCGTTGCAGGAGCCGGCGGGACTTCTTCCGTTCCTTCCGGTACTTGGCTTCAGCCTCCGCGGCAAGCTGGATCTGCTGCGTGTGGAGCGTAACGTAGGCCGACGCGACCTCTTCGGGCAGTTCCGGCGCGGCGAGCAGTTTCACCAGCAGGTCCCGGGCCACCACGCTGTCGTGGAAATCGCCGAGGATCTGCTGCTGGCTGTGCGCAGCGTTCGCGATTTTCGTGGCATGTTTGCCGTGTACAGGCGCCACCGACTCGGCAACGTGCCGCAGCCGTTTGGCGTCCTTCCGCACGCGGTGCAGGGCCGTCTCGTATTCCACTCCCTGGTGTGAATGCCGGGCCGCCTTGTCTGAGCGGCGCAGCCGTTTGACCGCCTTGGCCACCTGCCTGCGGGCTGCCTTCCCCGCCGGCTCGGCGCTGCCCGGTCTGACCGGCGGGCTGTCCAGGAACGCCTCGAGGGCGTCCAGGAGATCGAAATAGCGCGCGGACACCATCGCCATCTGAAGCTTCCGGTGCGCTGCGTCCCGGTTCCCGCCCAGTTCATCCTCCAGCCGTTCCAGCACCGCCGCCGAGGCGGGTCCCTGCGGCAGCCCGGCCGCATGCTCGCGGAGGCGGTCCAGCATGACTTCGGCGTCCCGCGGCACGCCCAGCACCCGGCCCAGCCATTTGAGTTCGGCGACGAGGTGCTTGACGGCCAAGGCGTTGTAGAACCGACGGTAGGCTCCGAGCGCCGAACGGGCCCGCCGGGCGGCCGAGCGGATATCGTGCACCGCGTCGGGCTCTTCCAGCCGCACACCCGGATCACACGCCATGATTTCGCGCACCTGCGTCCCCAGGTAGGCGCTCAGGAGGTCCTGGACCGGGTCCTTTTTGCCGGTCGGTGGGGCGTCAGTTGCCGCAGACGCCCCCTGGGCAGATCCGGCCGTACCGGATTCCCCCAACGCCTTGGCCAGTTTGGACTGATGTTTCGCGGGGACTGCCCCGGCGGCCGCCAAGAGTTCTTCCGCGGGGGCGAACAGTTCAGGGCTGCCGTGCACCAGCTCCAGCTCCCACTCGCGCCATTGCTGTGTCCGCGCTTCGGCCGGTGACGCTGGGTGGGAGCTGCCTTCTGAATCGTGGGAGGTCTCCGGTCCAGCGGGTGCCTCCCGGGCCTCGGCGGTGACGCGGTCATCGGCGAGATCGGCCAGATGGGTGCCGTCCTCGCCATAGAGAGGGTAGGTGGTGCGCTGGGTTTCCAGACGGACCACTGGCACGGGTTCGTTGCCGCGGAGATGGACATGCAGGTGGGCCAGCAGGCTGTCAGGGACGACGGCGGCCTGGCCCAGCGGGGCGTGCAGCTCGCGGCGCCGCTGGGGTTCCGTACCTGCAGGGGGTTCCGGTGCGGGGGCAGCACCTTCGGGCGCGGTACCTTCGGACCCGCTACTTTCGGACGGGAGTTTCAGGTGCCAGCCGGCATCGGCACCGCCGGTCCGGCGCCGAAGGGTGATGCCGCGGGACGCGAGCGCATGAGTGCGGGAGTCGAAATACACAGCCTTCAAGGTGTCCACGTGAGGCTCCCCCACCCGCGCAACCCCGGGAAGCTCCGCGAGCGCGGGCACCTCGGTATCAGCGCCGACGTCGTACTTCCTTTCGACCTCAACCCCCTGCGAATCCATACGTGCCGTCCTTCCACATTGATGGGGCATGCAACCCGCAGAGCACGGTCCAGGACCTGCTCAGGGCACGATTCTATGCCGCGAACCTTAACAGGACCCCGCACCGCACGGCCTGTCGTCGGAAGGCCGGCACGGGGAGAGAGTTTCCCCACAAAATAATGAAACATCAAACGTCCAACGTCTAACCTTGAGGGATGCCCGTCACCCGTTCCGCACCCCCGCCCGCGCACACCGCAGCCCTCCCCGCGCCCGCCGCAGTGTCGTCCACCGCGCCGGCGTCCACCGCGCCGGCGTCCACCGCGCCGGCGTCTGCCGCGACGGCGGCCCCGCGCTCGGCCGTCGTGCTCGGTGTGCTTGCGCTGGTGCTCATCGGACTCAATCTGCGGGCCGGGATAGCCGGTGCGTCACCCCTCCTGCATGATCTGCAGCTGGTTCTGGGCTACGGGCCGCTGGTGGCTGCGATCATCCCCTCTATCCCTACCCTCTGTTTTGCCGTGGCCGGAGCGGCCACCTCGTGGCTGACCGGGCGGCTGGGCGTGGAGAAGGCCATCCTGCTCTCCCTGGCCATGCTGGCCACCGGGCTGCTGCTGCGCGGCATCCCGTCCACAGGCATGCTGATGGCGGGCACGGTGGTGGGGATGTCCGGACTGGCGGTGTGCAACGTGGCGATGCCGTCGTTCATCCGGGAGCATTTTGCCCAACGGACCTCGCTGATGACGGCGATTTACACGGTGACCATGACCACGGGCGCCACGGTGGCCTCCGTGACGGCGGTCCCCCTGGCTCTGGCGATGGGTTCGCCGTCCGCCGCGGTGGGCGCCATTGGCTTCCTTGCCGTTGCCGCTCTCCTGGGCTTCCTCCCCATAACACTGCACGCGCACCGCCACAGCGTCCGCAGAACCTCGGCCCGCGTTTCCCCGTGGCCCCTGCTGCGCACCCGGAAGGGACAGCTGCTGACGGCCATCTTCGCGCTCCAGGCATTGCTCGCCTATTCACTGATCAGCTGGTTCCCGTCCATGCTGATCAGCCGTGGCATCAGCGCCGCGGACAGCGGCCTCCTCTACGGGCTGATGCAGCTGGTGTCCGTCCCGGCCGGTATGGTGCTGATCGCGATCGGTGCCCGGCCCAGGATGCTCCGGCCAGCGCTGTATTCGGTCAGCATGATCATGGTGGCCGGACTCGCAGCGCTGCTGTTCCTTCCGTCCGGGCTGGTGGTATTTCCGGCCGTCCTGCTGGGCTTCGGCCTGGGAATATTCCCGCTGGTGATGGTGATGATCAGCCGGAGCGGGACTTCCACCGCCGAGACCACTGCGCTATCCACGCTCGCCCAGTCCACCGGCTACCTGCTTGCGACGGCGGGCCCTTTCGGCGCCGGCCTTCTGAACAGCGCCACCGGCGGCTGGACCCTCCCGTTGGCACTGCTGCTGGGCCTCGCCCTGGTCCAGGTTGCGGTTGCCCACCTGATCACGCGCGGCGCTGCAGCCGGAACGGCCGGTGGCACTGCCGCCGGCCGTACCACCGTCACTGCAGCCGGCCGGAAGAAGTAGGACGTCATGACCCTGAGCACCTCCCACCGCCAGCCCCTCGCGGACGAAATCACCGCCAAACTCCGGGAAATGATCCACTCCGGCGAATGGCCCCTGCACCAGCGGATCCCCGCCGAGCCCGAGCTGATGGCCGGGCTTGGCGTGTCCCGCGGCACGCTCCGGGAAGCCATCAAGGCGCTGGCCCACGGCGGGATGCTGGAAGTCCGCCGCGGCGACGGAACCTACGTCCGGGCCACCAGCGAGATGTCCGGCGCCGCCCGGCGGATGTACCAGGACCATACGGAGGAGCACATCCTCGAAGTCAGGCTGGGGCTGGACACCACGGCAGCGCGCCTTGCCGCCCGCAATGCAACGGCCGACGACGTCACCTCCCTGCGTGCCGCACTCGCCGCCCGTGACGTTGCGTGGAATGCGGAGGACTACGAGGGTTGGGCGCGTGCGGACTGGGAATTCCACGAGCGTGTTGCCCAGGCCTCCTCCAATCCCCTGCTGCATGAGCTGTACGTCAGTTTCGGCGGCGTTTTCCATCAGGAGCTGTTGAAGCAGCAGCGCCGGGGCAGGCTGGACGGCCTCACCTACGAGGGCCACGGCGAGCTGGTTGAGGCGATCGAGGCCCGCGACGCCGACGCCGCCGTGGCCAGTGTCAACCGGAACCTGAACTCCTGCGCGGAGTGGCTGCGGGCTTAACCGCGTCGGAGTCAGCGGGGTTTCGTTGCCCGGCAAGCCCATCAGTAGGCTTAGCATCTGACGTAGACAGTTAAGCCCTGCGTGCCCCGCCTCGAGGGTGCACGCCAATGAAGGAGCACCATGGCGCAAGCAGCCAACATGTCCGGGGATGAGCCTTCCGCGGCCTCTGACGCCGCAGTCGGAACCGGAAACCGCAAGCAGAAGCCACCAAACGCCCTGTGGGCCGATGGCCTGGGCCGGGTGGGGATCCGCTCCGCCCAGGTCCTGCTCATCCTGACAGTGGCGGTGGTCTCGGTCTACGCACTGATGCAGATCAAGCTGCTGGTCATCCCCATCCTGATCGCGCTGATTCTCGCCGCGGCCATCGGGCCCTTTGTGAACATGCTCCGGCGCCGCGGACTGCCGGGCGGCGCAGCAACCGCGGTGGCGTTTGTTGCCCTTCTCGTTGTCCTTGGCGCCGTGGGCACAGTCATCTACCTGTCCATCCGGAACCAGTGGGCTGAACTGGCCCAGCAGGCATCCGCCGGGCTCGACGAGCTGGAGCAGTTCCTGGTCAACGGCCCCATCCCCATCGACCCCGCCCAGCTGGACCAGGCCAGGGAAGGGATCATCCAGTTCGCCACCAGCAGCCAGGCCCGCTCCGGCGCCATCACCGGGCTGTCGGTGGTGACAGAGTTCCTGGCCGGGGCCGGCCTGATGGTGGTGATCCTGTTCTTCTTCCTCAAGGACGGCGCCAAAATCTGGAACTTCCTGCTCCGGCCGTTCAAGGGAGAGCGGGAGGCGAAACTGCGCCGCGTGGGAAGCCGCACCTTGGAGGTCCTGGGCGGCTACGTCCGCGGCACAGCGATCGTCGCCCTGGTGGATGCCGTGGCGATCGGTGCAGCGCTGCTGATCCTTCAGGTACCCCTGGCGATCCCGCTCGCCATCATTGTGTTTATCACCGCGTTCATCCCGCTGGTGGGCGCCACGGTTGCCGGCATCCTGGCCGCACTGGTGGCGCTGGTGGCGAACGGCCCAGTGGTGGCACTGATTGTGGTGGCCGTGGTGGTGGCCGTCAACCAGCTCGAAGGAGACCTGCTCCAGCCGATCGTGATGGGCAAGTCCCTGCAGCTCCACGCCCTGGTAATCCTCATGGCTTTGACCGCCGGAACCATCCTGGCCGGGATCATCGGCGCAGTATTGTCTGTCCCGCTCGCCGCTGTGGCCTGGGCCATCATCCAGGTCTGGACGGCCGAGGACCCGAACCTCAAGGACATGAACCCGGACCTGCCGCCGGCCAACACGCAACCCATCTGACGCTTCGCCGGCACACCGCACGACGTCGGGCAGGCACCCGGGTGCCCACCCGACGTCGTACTTTTTAAACAACGCCTTAAACAACGCGGGGTCACTCCCCGCCCAATTTAGCCACCGGATTGGGCGCGGAGTGACCCCGCGATGATGGTTTTGCTGAGGGGTTAGGAGCGGAGCCCGGCGAAGACGTTCTTGGGCCGCTGCATCTCGCCGTGCTTGGCACCGAGGATGATCACAGCGCCGGCGAAAGCGGGGATCGCCCACTGCAGGATCCTGAGCTGCTGCTGGGCGGACTTGAGCTCATCCGAGGCTGCGGGACTGGGCTCCGTTGCGCCGACAGCACCCTGGTCCGCAAGCTTCTCCACCTTCTTGCCGAGGATGCCTGCGTACAGCGTCACCGCTGCGCCGGCAACGGTCACCGCCGTCTTGATGGCTGTGTCCCGGGCGACGCCGTCCTGCTTGGCGATCCGTTCCTTGTTCTCCCAGGCGATGGCGAGATCTGCCGCCAGGTGCGAGACGAACGCCGCCGTCTGGATGGGTGCCCACTTCATCCAGCCGGAACTCGAGAGCCTGGTGCGCTCCGCCGGGTCCTTGGCTTCCGCCGCCGCGCCGTTGAGCCCGATGGCTCCCATCAGCGATCCGCCAAACCACGCACCGGCCGTCAGGTCATGAATCGAACGGGCCAGAAGATTTCCTGCCATGATGTGTTTCCTCACGTTGTTTCGGTTCCTGGATGCCGCTGGAGCGGTCTTTACTGCCGTGTCCCATTAAGGTCATGGTCAAGCCATCGTAAGCACACTTACTAATATTACGAAACCCCGACTTCCGCTGCGCTTACGCGTAATATCGTCGCCATGGAAAACACTGGGACTTTGTTTGGCTGGGCGTTCGGGGACCCCGCCCGTCAGCGTGAGGATTCGTACATGGCAGGGCTCCAGAAAGAGGCGCTGAAGAACGCCACAGAAACTTCCCGGGCCAAGGGAGTGGCGGTGGTGGAAGGCTCTGAAGTCTTCACCGCCCTGAGCGCCGAAGACACCCTGGTGGAGCTGGACCACGCACCGGGCAAGCTGGTGGTCCGCTGCACCGTCCATGTTGAGGGGCCGGGCGCCGGCAAGCTGCACGCCGAGGGACCCATGAACGGCTGACCATGTCCGATGCAGAATCAACCATCAGCGAGGCGGCGGACGCCGTCGAGGAAGCGTCGGACACCAAGGCGCTGGATGTTGTTGCGCGCTCCGGCTTCGCCGTGATGGCCCTGCTCCACATGATTGTTGGCGCCATTGCCATTGCCTTGGCTTTCGGGCAGCCCGGCCAGGCTGAAGCCACCGGAGCCATCGAACAGCTCGCCGCCAATCCGTGGGGGCCGGCCGTGCTGTGGTCCTGCGTGGTGGCCTGCGCCGGCCTGGCTCTGTGGCAACTCAGTGAGGCCACGCTCCGGGCCCGGCGGCTTCCCCGGGCGAAACGGCTGGGAAAGCTGATTTCGTCCGGCTTCCTTTTCCTCGCCTACGGCAGCGTGGGGCTCAGCTTTGCCGGCTTCGCCGTCGGACTCCGCGGGGACTCCGGCGACACCACGCGGGACTTCAGTACCGCCGTCCTCAATACGCCCGTGGGAGTGCCGCTGCTGGTCGCCGTGGGCCTGACCGTCATGGGCGTTGGGGTCTACTTCGTGGTGAAAGGGCTGCGGCGCGGGTTCAAGAAGGAGCTGTCCCGGTTTGAGGGCAGGCGCCGCGGGAAGCTGGTGGACTCGCTGGGCGTCACCGGGCACGTGGCCAAGGGAATCGCACTGAACCTGGCCGGGCTGCTGTTCGTCATAGCCGCCGCCAAGCAGACGCCCGAGGAGTCCACCGGCCTGGACGGCAGCCTCAAGGCTCTCCGGGAACACCCCTTCGGCCCGTACCTGCTGGTGGCGATCGGGGCCGGCTTCATCTGCTACGGAATATTCGCGCTGGTCCGGGCCCGGTTCGGCCGGATGTAACACCGCTCAGCCACCCCACCAATGGAAGGAACGCCATGTCAACCGTGAGCCAACTGTTCAATTCCCCGGCGGAGGACGTCTGGAAGGTGATCGCTGACGGCTGGCTGTATTCGGGCTGGGTGGTGGGTGCCTCCCGGATCCGTGCTGTGGATGCGCACTGGCCGGAGGTCGGCTCACGGCTCCACCACTCAGTGGGCATCTGGCCACTGGTGATCAACGACAGCAGCCGCGTAGCCGCCGTCGAGCCCGGCCGCTCCCTGGAACTGGTGGCCCGGGGCTGGCCGCTGGGCGAAGCCAAGGTGGTCATCACGCTGGAGGACCGAGGAACGCAATGCCTGGTGACCATCAAGGAGGACGCCATCCGCGGGCCGGGGAAGCTGGTTCCCAAGGCGCTGCGGAGTCCGGTGATCGATGTGCGGAACCGCGAGACCCTGAACCGGCTCGAGCTGATGGCCGCCGGTGGCGCGGGGCATTAACGCAACGCGGGGTCACTCCACGCTCAATAATTGGAGATTATCGGGCGGAAAGTGACCCCGCGTTGGTTGGAAGGGGCTGGTTGGAGGGGGCTGGTTGGAGGGGGTTAGACCTGGGCAGCGACGCCGTCGCGGGAAATGGCAACCATGTCCTCGCGCGGCACCACCTTGATGCGCTCACGCTTGACCTCGACACCGTGGGATCCGCCGGCCTCGGTGGCAGCGGCCCCCAGCGCCAGTTCGTGGGCGTCCAGGGCCAGCCAGCCTTCCCAGCTGGTGAACTTCACGCCGCGGGCGTCGAGGAGTTCGACGACGGCGTCCGCCCCGGGAACAGCGGCAACCGGAAGGTTCTCGCGGTCTTCCAGCAGGTATGTCACGGTCTCCAGGGCGTCGCCCTTGGTGTGGCCGATCAGGCCGACAGGTCCCCGCTTGATCCAGCCCGTGGCGTAGATGCCCGGCACGTGGGTGCCGGCGGCATCCAGGACGCGGCCGCCGTCGTTCGGTACCACGCCCTTCTTGTGGTCGAATTCGATCTCCGGCAGGGCCGAGCCGAAGTAGCCGATCGCGCGGTACACGGCCTGGACCGGGTAATCCACGAACTCGCCGGTGCCGCGGGCGTTGCCCGTGCCGTCCAGCTCGGTGCGCTCGAACTTCATGCCGGCGACCTGGCCCGGGGTTTCCGGGGAATCGTAGATTTCCACCGGGCTGTGCAGGAAGTGCAGGTGCAGGCGGCGGGAGGCCGTGAGCTCGGAGAGGTCCTCGGGCTGCTCGGCGATCCAGTTGGTGAGCGTGCCAACCATGGTCTTGGTCTGGTTGTTGCTCTGGATCTGGCGGTCCGATTCCTCGTCGAACTCGAAGTCCTCGGCGTAGAGGATGATGTCCACGTCCTTGGAGTGGGACAGTTCGCGGAGCTCCAGCGGGGTGAACTTCACCTGGGCGGGGCCGCGGCGGCCGAAGACGTGAACGTCCGTGACCGGCGAGTCCTTCAGGCCGGCGTAGACGTTGTCCGGGATCTCGGAGACCAGCAGGTCATCGGCGTGCTTGGACAGGACGCGGGCCACGTCCAGGGCCACGTTGCCGTTGCCGATCACGGCGATTTCCTTGGCGTCCAGCGGCCATTCGCGGGACACGTCCGGGTGTCCGTCGTACCAGGAGACGAAGTCGGCGCCGCCGAAGGAGCCGTCCAGCTCGATGCCGGGGATGTTCAGGTCCGCGTCCTTGATGGCGCCGGTGGCGAAGATGACGGCGTCGTAGTGGGTGCGCAGGTCCTCGATGGAGATGTCCGTGCCGTAATCCACGTTGCCGAAGAAGCGGATGTCGCCGCGGTCCAGGACCTTGTGCAGGGCGTTGACGATGCCCTTGATGCGGGGGTGGTCCGGGGCCACGCCGTAGCGGATCAGGCCGTAGGGTGCCGGGTAGCGGTCAAAGAGGTCGATGCTCACGGTCAGCTCGCCGCTCTTGACGGCTTCGCTCTTGGTGAGGATGTCCGCGGCGTAGACGCCGGCCGGGCCGGAGCCCACCACGGCGACGCGCAGCGGACGTTCGGCAGATCCTACGGAGGTGCTGGTTGACACGGCTGTGTTCCTTTTCTTCGAAGCTAAGAGGCGAGGACTCGGGGCTTATTGGGGCTGGTGGTGCTGTAATCGGCTGTCCTGAAGTGCGACGGCGCGAAGGGGCTCACGCGCACCACGTCACCGATCACAATCACGGCGGGATTTGCGACGCCGGTGGCTTCCGCCTGGTCGGCGATGGAACCGAGCGTGCCGATGGTCACGCGCTGATTCGGCAGATAGCCGTTCTCAACGATGCCAACTGGAGTGTCCTGAGGCAAACCGGCTCTGCCCAGGGCGGATGCCGAAGCACGGAGCGCGGCAACGCCCATCAGCAGGACGATCGTATGGTCCGCGCGGGCGGGAACCTCGGACAGCTCCTCGTGTCCGGTGACCACGCTGAAGCCTTTGGCCAGGCCGCGGTGCGTCACGGGGATGCCCGCTGCGGCCGGTACGGAGATCGCGGACGTGACGCCTGAGACGACTTCAACCTCGACGCCGTGCTGCCGGCAGTGTTCGGCTTCCTCGCCGCCGCGGCCCAGGACGTAGGGATCGCCGCCCTTGAGCCGGACCACGCGGTGACCCTTGAGGGCCTCCTCGACGAGGATCCGGTTGATCTCGGCCTGCGGCACGGGATGGTGGCCGGGGGTCTTGCCCACTTCGATGACGCGGACGTCCGGGGCGAGTTCGTTGAGCAGTTCGCGGGGGCCGAGGCGGTCTGCCACCACGACGTCGGCCTGGCCCAAGAGCCGGCGGCCGCGGACGGTGATGAGGCCGGTGTCGCCGGGACCGCCGCCCACGAGAGCCACGGAACCGGCTGAGGCACGGCGGCGGCGCAGCGGGAGATCTCCTGTTTCCAGCGCGGTGGCGACGGCGTTGCGCAGGGCCATGGCGCGGCGCGGGTCTCCCCCGGCGTTAACGGCGATCTGCACGTCGTCGACAACGGCGACGGCGGGCGTCCAGGCGGCTGAAGCTTCATGGTCGGAGGCGTTGACGCACCAGATGCGCTGCGCCTCGGCGTCGGCTGAAACCCGGGTGTCCACGGCGGGATCCCCGGTTGCGGTCTGGACGAACCAGACGCCCTCGACGTCTTCCGGACGGTAGGTGCGCTGCTCCCAGGTGAGGAGGCCGGCGTCGGCCAGTTCCTGGAGCGCGGCTGAGGCATCGGGAGCGACCACAGTGACCCGGGCACCGGCGTCGAGCAGGCCCTTGGCGCGGCGGGTAGCCACGGGGCCGCCGCCCACCACCAGCACGGGGCGGCCGAGCAGCCGCAGCGCTGTGGGGTAAATATCCTGAATTGCCATGGATCAACGGTAGGTTGCCGTCACATTCGCCAACAACGGCACGGAAACACCAGTTCACGTAAGGTAACGCTGCGTCACATAGGCCGGGCCGCCGTCGTCGGCCCCAGCGCACCCCAGGAACCAGCAACGCGGGGTCACTCCCGGCCCACTAATCGACGTTTATTGGGTCGGGAGTGACCCCGCGTTGGAGGGATGGCAGAGGACGGACCGTCAGTCGTAGGAGGGGCCCGACGGCGGGACTCGCCGTCGTGCGTTCCATCACGGCGCGTAGGGCCCGGATTAAACCAACGCGGGGTCAGATCCGGCCCGATAACCAGTGGTTATTGGGCAGGATCTGACCCCGCGTTGCAGGAAAAAAGCGGGTTAGCGGGTGCTGCCGGCGAGGAGGCCGCGGCTGCGGAGGAGGCGCTTCTCGATCGGCGCGAAGACCAGGAGCTCGATCAGGATGCCCACGGCCAGAATCAGCAGGATCGCGGCCATCACCACGGTCATGTCGGACAGGACACGGCCCTGGTCCAGCAGCGAGCCCAGGCCGAAGCCGATGGTCCCGCCCACGGCGATGATTTCGGCGGCCATCAGGGAGCGCCACGAGAAAGCCCAGCCCTGCTTCAGCCCGCCGAGGTAACCGGGAAGGGCTGCGGGGAGGACAATCTGCAGCGCCATCTGGAGCCGGTTGGCACCCAGAACAGTCCCCACCCGGCGGTACTGCGGCGGGATCTGGTCCACGCCGGAGATCAGGCCGTTGATGATGGAGGGGATGGCGCCCATAAACACCACGAAGTACACGGTGGCATCGGTGAGGCCGAACCAGATGATCGCGGCCGGAACCCAGGCCACAGAGGGCAGGACCTGAAGCCCGGAAATCAGGGGGCCGAACGCCCGGCGAAGCGGTGCCACCTGCGCCAGCAGCAGGCCCACCGGAGTAGCGATCGCCACAGAAATCAGGAACCCCACGATGCCGCGCTGGAGCGAGGTCCACACCGCCTCCTGCAGCTTGCCCTCGCCCCACAGCACACCGATCTGGCCCAGCACATCGAGCGGGCCGGGCACCAGGTCGCGGCGCTTGACACCGAGGGAGACATAGAACTGCCAGATCAGGACCAGGACCACCAGCGCGGCAACCGGCAATAGGATGCGGCTCCAGTCGATCCGGTGCTTGCGGGCGGCGTCGGACTGCAGGGAGTCCAGGCCGGCCTCAAGCTCACGCAGGTCCTCGTTCCCGGTGGAGGACCGGGTGAGGGCTGCGTGGACCTTCTCAGCGGAAGCGTGCTCCGCTACCGGCTTTTCTTCCGCCAGGGGGGTGGGGTTATTTGGCATGGCGGCGGATCTCCTCGCGCAGCCGGGCGGTGATGACCCCGGTCAGCTGGCCGGCCAGGCCGGCGTCGGTTCGGTGTTCCTCGGAGACGGCCCATTCCTGGACCACCCGGCCGGGGCGGGATGAGAGCAGCAGCACGCGCTGGCCCAGCCGCACGGCCTCGCGGACGTTGTGCGTGACAAAAACGATGGTGCGCCCGGTTTCTTTCCAGATGCGTTCCAGCTCATCGTGGAGGAGGTCGCGGGTGATGGCGTCGAGCGCGGCGAACGGCTCGTCCATCAGGAGCAGCTGCCGGTCCTGAGCGAGCGATCGGGCCAGCGCCACACGCTGGCGCATGCCGCCGGAGAGCTCGTGCGGGCGCTTGTCCCCGGCCTCGCCGAGGTGCACGAGGTCGAGGAGTTCATCTGCCTTGACCCGGCGCTGGGACTTGCCGACGCCGCGCAGCTTCAGGGCCAGCTCGATGTTCTCCCGGGCCGTGAGCCACGGAAACAGCGCGGCGTCCTGGAACATAAATGCGGCACCGTCGCTGGGCACTTCCAAAGCGCCCGACGTCGGGACTTCCAGTCCCGCCATGATGTTCAGCAGGGTGGATTTGCCGCAGCCGGAGGCACCGAGGAGGGCGACGAACTCGCCCGCGCCGATGGTGGCGTTGACGTCGTCCAGCACCGGGGCGCCGTCGCCGAAGCGCTTGCCCAGGTTTTCCAGTACGACTGGCATGGTCCCGTCCTTAGATTGGTGGATTGCTGGTAATGCGGGGTCAGTCCTGGCCGAGGCCGGCGGCTGAGGTGGGCTGTCCGGTCTTTCCGGCGGCGATGACTTCGTTCAGGGCGCGGAGGTCGAACAGCCCGGTGATGTCGGCCTGCTTGGTGGTACCGGCCTCCACTCCGTCTTTGAGCAGCTTGGGGTAGGTTCCGGCGAGCGGGTCCACGGTGAACACAATGTTCTGCAGGGACCGGTCCAGGACGTCGGCGGGCAGCGCGGCGCCGGCGGCTTCCTGCAGTGCGGCATTGACGACGGCCGACTTCTCTGGCTCGGGAGTGTCATTGAGCCAGGCCACGGATTCGGTGTGGCCCTTCAGCAGCGCCTTCACGGTCTCCGGATGGGCGGCGGCAAAGTTCTTGTTCACGATCAGGATGGTGGTGGGAAACTCACCGGGTTTGCCGGACGCCGAGCCGTCCCAGAGGTCCTTTTCATCCACCAGCACTTTCGCCCCCGCAGTCAGTACCAAACGGGAGGCCCATGGCTCGGGCAACCACGCGCCGTCGAGCTTTCCGTCCTGGAACAGTTTCAGCGTCTGGGCGTTTTCGGTGGGATTGATGGCGACGTCGCCGCTGCCGTCCACGTTGGTCTTGTAGCCCTGGGAGCCAAGCCAGGCGCGCAGCGCGACATCCTGCGTGCCGCCCAGTTGCGGGGAGGCCAAGGTCTTGCCGCGGAGATCGGCGGCGGAGTTGATGTCCGGCTTCACCACCAGCTGGGCCCCGCCCGCGGCAGCACCGGCGATGACGCTGATGGACTCGCCCTGGCTCTTGACAAACGAATTGATGGCCGGGTTGGGGCCGATGTAAGTGGCGTCGATGGCCCCGGCGTTCAGCGCCTCAATGGCGGCGGGTCCCGCGTTGAAGGTCTCGGTACTCAAGCGGGTGGAGCCGAGGTTGCGGGCCAGGATTCCCTGTTTCAGGCCCACCAGCGCGGGCGCGTGGGTCAGGTTTCCGAAGTAGCCCAGCTTCAGTTCGTCTGCAGCCGTCGGCGCCGGCGCGGCCTGGGCATCCGTGTTACGGGAAATGGTGGACGCCACCACGGCGCCGGCTGCGATCAAAAGGACCAGTCCGATCGCCAGGAATGCCTCGATGGCACGCTTGCGCTGGGGTGCTGCGCTTTCGCCTGCCACGATGCGGGTCATCCCGGGCTTGGAACTAGTCATTGTTTCACCATAGGGAGTGTCATAAACCCGTTCAATGACGCGGAAACGGGGGGTCACGCGGGTTCATCTAGCGTCACATTGAGTGGCTACAGGACGCCTTCGGGCGGTTTCAGTCGCCCTTAACGTTGACGAGCTGCCGCAGCTTGTGCCGTACCTTCACGAGGTCCTGCGCGTCACGCATCACCACGTCGATGGGCTTGTATGCGGCCGGGATCTCATCGATGAATGCCTCGCTGGCCCGGAACTCGATCCCCTGCATTGCCTGCTTCAGTTCCGTCAGCGAGAAGGTCTTCTTTGCCGCATTCCGGGAGTATTCGCGGCCGGCACCGTGCGGGGAGGAGTTCAGGGAGGCCGGGTTCCCCAGCCCTTCCACAACGTACGACGCCGTCCCCATGGACCCCGGAACAAGTCCCGGATCGCCCCGCCCGGCTTTAATGGCACCCTTCCGCGACACCCAGACCGACTTGCCGTAGTGCGTCTCGAGCTGGGTGAAGTTGTGATGGCAGTTGATCCGCTCGCGCTCCTTGACCGGCCCGCCCACCCAGTTGCGGAACTGCGCCACAACCCGGTCCATCATTTCCTCGCGGTTCAGCAGGGCAAAGTGCTGGGCCCACCGCAGCTCCTCGATGTACCGCCGGAACTCGGGTGTGCCCTCCTCCAGGTATGCCAGGTCCGGATCGGGCACGCGGGTGCCGCGCTTGTGGGTGACCTCCCGGGCAACGCCGATGTGATGCTGCGCGATCTTGTTGCCCACGCCGCGCGAGCCGGAGTGCAGGAACAGCCAGACGGCGTCGTTCTCATCGGCGGATACCTCAATGAAGTGGTTCCCCGAGCCCAGCGAGCCCAGCTGCAGGTCCCACTTCTCCACATACTGGCCAGGGTTGAACCCGGCTTGGGCCGCCAGCTCCCTCAGCTCGGCGATCCGGGGTACAGCGGTGGCCTGGACTGTCCGGTTATTGTGGCCGGCGGACAGCGGGATGGCCCGTTCGATGGCTTCACGCAGCGGTTTCCGGTTTTTGGGGAGGTCCTTCACCTGGTACTGGGTCCGCACCGCGATCATGCCGCAGCCGATGTCCACCCCCACGGCGGCCGGAATGATCGAGCGCAGGGTGGGAATGACCGAGCCCACGGTGGCACCCTTGCCCAGGTGCGCGTCCGGCATCAGGGCCAGGTGCGGGTAGATGATGGGCAACGTGGCCGTGGCAAGGGCCTGTTCGCGGGTATTGTCGTCCAGGATCGAGGCCCAGCTGATGAGCTTGCTGTTGATGGTCTCCACCGCGTCGCCTCCCTACCTTAAGGATACGAAACGACAAAACCGCGGCCTGTCCGCGGAGCCGGCCCGTAAGGGTCCGGAACTGCGAACAGGCCGCGGCGTCGGTACAAACTCAGATCGAGTAGCGCTCGTCCTCGTGGTCGCCCGGGTGGTCCTTGACCAGGCCCGCGGCCAGCGTGTTGCCGTCCAACGGATCGATGACTAGGAACGCGCCGGTGCGGCGGTGGTGCGTGTAGTTCTCCAGCGGCAGCGGGGCGGCGAGCCGGAGCTGCGCGTGGCCGATGTCGTTCAGCTCCAGGCTTGAGGTGGCTTCGAGCTTGAAGGAGGCCAGGTCCAGCTTGCCGCTGACGTTGCGGACCAGCGCCTGGACGGTGCGGGTGCCGTGCTTGACCAGCACCTTGGCACCCTCCCGCAGGGGCTTCGGTGACAGCCAGCACAGGGCGGCGTAAAGGTCGGCGGAGGATTCGCGGACGGTGCCGGCGGCGGCGATGGTGTCACCACGGGCGACGTCGAATTCCTCGGCCAGGCGGATCGCCACGGACTGCGGGGCGAACGCTTCCTGCAGGGACTCACCGGCGAAGTCGATGCCCACCACGGTGGTGGTGCGGGCGGCCTGGCCCGGCGTGAGCACGGAAACCTTGTCCCCCACCTTCACCGAACCCTCGGTGATCTGGCCGGCGTAGGCGCGGTAGTCGCGGTAGGCCTCAACGTCCAGGCCGGCGGCAACGGCGTCGGGAGCGAGTGCACCCTGCGGCCGGATGACCAGCTGCACGGGGAACCGGAAGCTCTCCAGCTGCGTGTCGATCTCGTCGGCTGCCGGCAGGGTTTCGAGGACCTCCAGCAGGGCAGGGCCGTCGTACCAGGGGGTGCGCTCGGAGCGGTCCACCACGTTGTCGCCGTCGAGGGCTGAGACGGGGATGACCAGGAGGTCGTCGATGTGGTCGGCGGTGCCCAGTTCGGCGGAGCCGATGCCCAGTTCGCGGGCCACCTGCTGCACGTCGGCCTGGATTTCGCGGAACACGGACTCGCTGAAGTCCACGAGGTCGATCTTGTTGACGGCCACAATGACGTGGGCCACACGCAGCAGCTGCAGCACGGAAAGGTGCCGGCGGGTCTGCTCCAGGACACCCTTGCGGGCGTCAATGAGTACGACGACGGCATCCGCAGTGGACGCGCCGGTCACCGTGTTCTTGGTGTACTGAACGTGCCCGGGGCAGTCGGCCAGGATGAAGCTGCGCTGGTCCGTGGCGAAGTAGCGGTAGGCCACGTCGATGGTGATGCCCTGCTCACGCTCGGCGCGCAGGCCGTCGGTCAGGAGGGCCAGGTCGATCCCGCCCTTTTCGCCGCCGAAGCCGCGGTCGGAGGAGGTGCGGGCAACGGCGTCGAGCGTGTCAGCAAGAATTGCCTTGGAATCGTGAAGGAGGCGGCCCACCAGAGTGGACTTCCCGTCGTCGACCGATCCGGCGGTGGCAAAGCGGAAAAGCGTGGTGGGCAGGGCGGTTTCCAGCCCGGCCAGCGGCAAAGTTTCGGTGCTCATTTAGAAGTAACCATCCTTCTTGCGGTCTTCCATGGCTGCCTCGGAGATGCGGTCATCTGCGCGGGTGGCACCACGTTCGGTGATGGTGGAGGCGGCAACTTCAATCACAACGTCGCTCACGGTGGCTGCGTCCGATTCGACGGCGCCTGTGCAGGACATGTCGCCCACGGTGCGGTAGCGGACCGTCTTGGTGATGACTTCCTCGTGCGGCAGCGGCTGGGAAACCTCGCCGACTGCGCGCCACATGCCGTCGCGGGCAAACACTTCGCGGTCGTGGGCGTAATACAGGCCCGGCAGCTCGATGTTCTCGCGTTCGATGTAGCGCCAGATGTCCAGCTCGGTCCAGTTGCTGATGGGGAACGCGCGGACGTGCTGGCCCACGGTGTGGCGGCCGTTGTACAGGTTCCACAGTTCGGGGCGCTGGTTGCGCGGGTCCCACTGGCCGAACTCGTCGCGGAGGCTCAGGATGCGCTCCTTGGCGCGGGCCTTGTCCTCGTCACGGCGGCCGCCGCCGAACACGGCGTCGAACTTGTTCTTCACAATGGCGTCCAGCAGCGGGACGGTCTGCAGCGGGTTGCGGGTGCCGTCGGCACGCTCGGCCAGCTCGCCACGGTCGATGAACTCCTGGACGGAGCCGACGACGAGCTTAAGTCCCAGCCTTTCAACCGTGCGGTCGCGGAAGTCGATGACCTCGGGGAAGTTGTGTCCCGTGTCAACGTGCAGCACGGGGAACGGGACCTTGCCCGGCCAGAACGCCTTGGTGGCCAGGTGCAGCATCACCACGGAGTCTTTGCCGCCGGAGAACAGCAGCGCGGGCTTCTCGAATTCGGCAACAACCTCCCGGATGATGTGGATGGCCTCGGATTCGAGGGTGTCCAGGCTGGAGAGGCGCGTGGATACGGCAGCTTCAGTCACCTGGCTGGTCTCCTCAGTTAGGTAAGTGCTCATACGTGTAGTCCGCATTCTGTCTTGTCGGTGCCTGCCCAGCGGCCGGCGCGGGGGTCATCGCCCGGTGCAACCTTCCGGGTGCAGGGCTGGCAGCCGATCGAAGGATAACCCTGGGAAAGCAGCGGGTTGACGGGCAGGAGGTTGTCATCGGAGTACTGGACCAGCTGGTCGAAGCTCCACGCAGCCACCGGGTTCACCTTGACCAGGCCGTTGACCTCGTCCCAAGTGACCAGCGGGGTGTTGGTGCGGGTGGGGGCTTCGTCGCGGCGGACGCCGGTGAACCAGAGTTCGTAGCCGGCCAGGGTGCGGCGCAGCGGGGCCACCTTGCGGAGGGCGCAGCACTGGGCGGCGTCGCGGGCGAAGAGGTCCTTGCCCAGGAGCCGGTCCTGCTGCTCCACGGTGTTCTCCGGCAGGACATCCACCACGTTGACGCGGAGGTTCGCGGCCACCTCGTCACGCGTGGCGTAGGTTTCCGGGAAGTGGTAGCCGGTCTCCAGGAACAGGACGTCGACGCCGGGCAGCTGGTCAGCAACCAGGGCCGGCAGTACGGCGTCGGCCATGGAGCAGGCGACGGCCACAGCGGGCAGCTCGAAGTTGCGCTCCACCCAGGCGATCACGTCGCGGGCCGGGGCGTCCCAGCCGAGCTCGGCGGCACCTGACTCGGCGATTGCCTTCAGTTCGTCGTGCGTGCGGAGTTTGGGGGACGCGGCTGCCAGCGTTGCCTCAACCTGTTCAGAGGCGACGGCCGGCTCAACGACGGGGTCAATACCCGCTGCGTGCTTGCTCACTGGAGGGCCCCCTCATCTGCTGCGTGGGCCCACTCGGCGAAGGTCTGGCCTTCGGCGCGCTGGGCAACAAAGGTGCGGACAACGCGCTCCACGTAGTCCGGCAGGTCCTCAACGTAGACCTTGAGGCCGCGGACCGTGCGTCCCAGGCCTGCTTCCTCGCGGTCGGTGGAAGCCAGGCCGCCGCCCAGGTGGACTTGGAAACCCGGGGTGGGGTCGCCGTCGGGCGTTGGCAGCATCATGCCCTTGAGGCCGATGTCCGCGGTCTGGATGCGGGCGCAGGAGTTGGGGCAGCCGTTGATGTGCAGGGACAGCGCGTGCGGCAGTTCGCCGGACTCCGTGAGGTCCGCGAGGCGGCGTTCCAGTTCTGCGACGGCAGTGGCTGCGGTGACCTTCGTTTCCACGATGGCCAGCTTGCAGTACTCGATGCCGGTGCAGGCGATGGTGCCGCGGCGGAACACGGACGGGCGGGCGGACAGGCCCAGGGTGTCCAGCTCGGCCACGAGGGGCTCCACCTGCTCCTTGGGAACGTCCAGCACAACCAGCTTCTGGTGCGGGGTGGTGCGCAGGCGGTAGGAACCGCGGGACTCGAGGGTGTCCGCGAGCTTGACCAGCTGCGAGCCGGAGAGGCGGCCGGCCAGCGGGGTGGCGCCGATGAAGAACTTGCCGTCCTTCTGCTCGTGCACGCCGATGTGGTCGCCCGGGGAGGTGGGCTTCGGGGCGGCGGGGCCGTCGGCCAGCTTGTAGCCGAGGTATTCGTCCTCGAGGATCTGGCGGAACTTCTCCGGACCCCAGTCGGCCATGAGGAACTTCAGGCGGGCCTTGGTGCGCATGCGGCGGTACCCGTAGTCGCGGAAGATGCTGGTGACGCCGAGCCACACTTCGGCGGCTTCCTCAGGCCTCACAAAGGCGCCCAGGCGCTTGCCCAGCATCGGGTTGGTTGAGAGCGCGCCGCCGGCCCAGAGATCGTAGCCGACGCCGAGTTCGGGGTGCTTCACGCCGACCAACGCGAAGTCGTTGATCTCGTGGACCACGTCCTGGCTGGGGTGGCCGGTGATGGCGGTCTTGTATTTGCGCGGCAGGTTGGAGAGCAGCGGGTTGCCGATGAAGCGTTCGCCCAGCTCGGCAATCAGCGGCGTGGGATCGATGATCTCGTCCTTGGCGATGCCGGCCACGGGCGAGCCCAGGATGACGCGCGGGACGTCGCCGCAGGCCTCGGTGGTGGACAGGCCAACACCTTCCAGGCGGGTCCAGATCTCGGGGATGTCCTCCACCCGGATCCAGTGCAGCTGGATGTTCTGGCGGTCGGTGAGGTCGGCGGAATCCCGGGCAAAGTCCACGGAGATCTGGCCGATGACGCGCAGCTGCTCGGTGGTGAGCGCACCGCCGTCGATCCTTACCCGGAGCATGAAGTACTTGTCCTCGAGCTCGTGCGGCTCAAGCGTTGCGGTCTTGCCGCCGTCGATCCCGGGCTTGCGTTGGGTGTACAGGCCCCACCAGCGGAAGCGGCCGTGCAGGTCCTGGCCAGGGATGGAGTCGAAGCCCTCTTTGGAGTAGATGGACTCGATACGCTCGCGGACGTTCAGGCCGTCGTCTTCCTGTTTCCAGGTTTCGTTGGCGTTCAGCGGAGTTTTGCCGTCCACTTTCCACTGCCCGTGCGGTTTTGCGGCGGGGCGGTTGGTGCGCGCGGGGCGCTTGGCGGCTGCGGAGTCCGCGGACGCTCCGGCTAGAGCTGTATCAGTCATGCATCGACTGTAGGGTGCCGCCGAAGGGCGTAACAAAGGTCCGGAAACGTTGAGTCACCTAGGGAAACATTTCGTCACGAAACGCCGACGAGCCTTGAAGATGCCCCTCCGCTGTGCTTTCCGGGGCCCTTTGTTAGTGCCCGCCCGCGACGGCGGCGTCGTACCTGTCCAGCGCGATCCGGGCGAGCACGGGCGATGGCAGCAGCGGCTCAGTGACGAGGTCGGCACCCGCTTTTGCCAGCTGGTCGTGGAAGAAGCCCGGCGCCAGCAGGTAGGACGCAATCACCACGCGGCCGCCCAGGTCCACGGCTCCCGCGGACTCCCCCGCCCCGGCACCCCCGGCCGCTTCCTCGCGGAGCATGGCGACGGCGTCGGGCACTGACGGCTTGGCCGAGGCGCCATAGGCGGCCACGATCCTGTTGCTCCGCAGTTCCCGGAGCTGGCCCAGAAGTTCCTCCACACTGACGGCGGCATTGGGGTTGGACGAGCCCGCAGCGGCAAGGACGATCAGGTCGCGGTCGGTGACGCCGGCCTCGCGGAGCCGCTGGTCCAGGAGCGCGGCAAGCCTCGGATCGGGGCCCAGCGGCGCCGCAGCCAGGCTCCCCGGCCTGCTCTTCACGGCACGCGCGATGTCCACCTTGACGTGGTAGCCCACGCTCAGAAGCAAGGGCACGACGACGGCTTCGGCACCTTCGGGCAGGCCCGCCACCACGTCCACGAGGTCAGGCTGCTGGACGTCAACATACGCTTCCCGCACGTCAAGGCCGGGACGCAGCGCGGCGATGCCGTCCCTCAGGGCGTTGACCTCGGCCGCACCCTGGGAGCTGGACGTCCCGTGGGCACAGGCGATCATGATCGGGTTATTCATAGGGGCTAGCGTAACGTTGGAGCCGCCCTGTCCGCCCAACTTTCACCTAGCCGGGACGCCCATGACATTCGCCTTTGACAACGCTCCCGTGTGGCTGGACCTGCTGGGCGTGTTCTTCTTCGCGGTGTCCGGCTCACTCCTGGCCGCGCGGAAGAACATCGACATTGTGGGCTCGCTGCTCCTGGCCTCCCTCGTGGGCCTGGGCGGCGGCGTGATCCGCGACCTCATCCTCAACAGCGGCCCGCCCGCCGCCTTCACCAACCCCGCCTACCTGTTCCCGCCGCTGCTGGCCACCGTTCTGGTCTACTTCCTGTACTCCAGCGTCCAACGTGTGACCTCGCTGCTGACCCTGTTCGACGCCGGCGGGCTGGCCCTCTTCTGCATGACCGGCACGGTCAAGGCCCTGGCTGTGGGCATGCACCCCGTGGCTGCGGTGCTGCTGGGCGTCATGACGGCGGTGGGCGGCGGGCTGCTGCGGGACGTCACAGCCAACGAGGTGCCCGAACTCTTCAACCCCAAGGACATCTACGCCCTGCCCGCGTTCCTGGGGTCTGCGCTGACCGCCATTCTGTGGGTTGCCGGCGCCTTTAACGTTCTCTCGGCAGCCGGCGTCGCCGCCGTCGTCTTCACCTTCCGGGTCCTCGCCTGGCGCCGCCACTGGCAGGCACCGCTGGCCGTGCACGGCTGGCAGCGGCGGGGCGAACCCGGGGACTCGGGCGGCGGCTCTTAGGGCGGTGATCCGGGCGGGTCCGCGGACGGTGATCCGGGCGGCTTTTTGGGCGGCTTTTGGGACCCCGGCGATTAGCTAGGATTAGAGCCATGACTGACATGTTCCTCGAGAAATTCCGTGCGCTTGTTCCGAAGTATCTCGAAGATGAATGGCAGGAAGAGGACGGCCTTACCACTGAAGAGCTGGATGCCGCCCTCGCAGAACACCAGTTCCAGGTTCCGTTGGTGCTGAAGGAGTTCTACCAGGCCGTTGGCGGCTGCGAGGACCTCATGGAGGCCTACCACTACTTCTGGGACCCGGAAGAGCTGGAAGTTGATGACGAAGGCTTCCTGATGTTTCTTGAGGACGAGGAAGAACAGTTCACCTGGGGCATCCGCGTGGGCGACCTCAGCGTCCCGGACCCCATCGTCTACCGCCGCAACAACGCCCGCGGACAGTGGAAATCCGAGGAGGGCACCTTCTCCGAGTTCGTCTTCGACATGTTCGAGTGGGCCTTCAACGACGAAGAGGACTAAGGCTCCCGTCGCGGGCGCCGAAGGCTACCTGCCGGGAGGCTCTCCCCTCGTCGCCTTCCCGCCGCTGCAGCCTGTCGCGCCTCCGCGTACCCCTCCTGCTGCACGCACGTGCGGCCTAAACGGGGCACATTGACACGGACTCGCCGCAGTCCAAGCCTGTTTCGCGGTCTGCATCGCCCAAAGTGCCCCAGACGGCGCGAGTTACTTCCCGCTGAAATCCCCACGACGGCGGGAGTTACTTCCCGCTGAAATCCCCACGACGGCGGGACTCACCTAGCGCCGAAGGCTCCCTGACGGGAAAGTTCAAGGACCTCCACCACCTGGGCCACCATCCGCTCAGGGTGATGGACGACGTCGTCGTAGCCAAATCTGAGGCCGAGGCGCCCGCCAATCAGGGTGGCATTGTTGCGTTTTCGGTCCTTTTTCACTTGGCGTGGCTCCAAGTGGGTGTCTCCGTCGGTCTCCACAACGAGGCAATCCTCAATCAGGAAATCCACCTCTCCCACTTCTGGAATGTCTACATGCCGCCGCACCTGTAGACCCGCACGGCGGAAGTGGTAGTCGGCCAGCACCTCCAGCAGGGAATCCGCCCGCGGGATCACGTTGTCCAGGAGGGCCCGGGCGCGGGCGTTGCGGTTCCCAGGAAGCTTGCGCCGCAGGAACTCCAGGGTGATATCGCCACGTTGGGCTGCACACTGGAGCATGACCAGCGACTCCACCGTGGGCAGGCAGCGCAGAGAATGAATGAGCACGTCGGCCAGGCCGGCGACCGGCAACCAGGGGTGGGTGGGATGAGGGCACCGACCATGAATCAGCGTCCCCGGCGGCGCCTTCTTGTGCCCCGGGCTGAGATGCACCGAAGACGCTTCGTGGAGAGTCCACAGCCGGTACGTCGGGGCGGCCGACAGGCACGTGACCAGGGCGTTGTGCTGCAAGGCCAGGCCGAGCGAGCCTGCCTCACGGGGCGTACTGTAGATACCCCGCCGAATCCGGACAATGCGCCCGGCACCCAGCGCCTTGTCGAGGTGGGCCCGGGAGAATCCTGCGCCACGGAGCGTCGAGGCCCGGGCTACGCCGGCCCGGGCACGTAGAAAAGTCTCAATATCCATGGCTCCAAAGTGCCCCCGCACCCCGGCAAAAGGCAGATCGAGTATGCGCCATGTGGAAAAGCCGGCCGTCGCGGGGCACTGTGACATGGACACGCCGCCTTTTAGCCGGGGACTAAGTCCAATAGGCCGCAAAGTGCCCCCCGAAGGAGCGGGAAATTCTGTGACACCGGCAGTAACAAGGGGCTTGCGCTTTATGACAAAGCTGTCATAGACTGTTCACGGATCCGCTAAACGCCTCCGGCGGATCTGATGCGAACGGAGAAATAGCCCCGGTTCGACGCAACGTATGACTCGTAACGTTGCAGAGAACCGGGGCTATTCCGCTTTAACAGCAATCCCAGGCCAGGATAGCCGGGGTCGGACGCCAGGATCAGCTGGCGCGGTCCACCACGGCCAGGGCGAAGTTGGACAGCGAAGACTTCACAACACCCTCGGGCAGCGGGGCCAGGGCAGCGATGGCTTCATCGGCCCAGCCGCGGGCAACCACCCAGGACTCGGCCGTCACCGGGTGCTCGCGCAGCCCGGCCACGGCGGAAGCCAATGCCTCGTCCGAGGTCAGGTCCCCGTCAATGAGCTTCAAAAGTTCGACGGCGGACTGGTCGCCGGCCGCGGCATCGCGCCGGAGGAACAGCACAGGCAGCGTGGGGACACCTTCGCGGAGGTCAGTGCCCGGGGACTTGCCCGACTTGACCTTGACGCCCGTGACATCGATGACGTCATCGGCCAGCTGGAAGGCCACGCCCACCTTCTCGCCGTACTCCACGAGCACATTCTCATAAGCGGGGTCGGCGCCGGCGAAGATCGCGCCAAGCTGGCCGGAAGCAGCCACCAGGGACCCGGTCTTATCGGCGATGACCGAGAGGTAGTGATCCACCGGATCCTCGTCCGGGCGCGGCCCCACGGTTTCATGCAGCTGGCCCAGGCACAGGCGTTCGAAGGTGCGGGCCTGGATACCCAGCGCACGCGAACCCAGTTCGGACACCAGGATGGAGGCGCGGGCAAAAATGAGGTCGCCGGTGAGGACCGCAACCGAGTTTCCCCAGACCTCGTGGGCCGTAGGAGCGCCGCGGCGGAAGGGGGCGGAGTCCATGACGTCGTCGTGATAGAGGGTTGCGAGGTGGGTCAGTTCAACCACCACGGCAGCCTGCACCACGGCCGGCAGCGAAGCATCACCGAGGTGTGCGCACAGCAGGGTCAGAAGCGGACGGATGCGTTTGCCGCCGGCTTCCACCAGGTGGCGCGACGTCGCGTCAGCCAGCGGATCGGAGTTGGCGATTGCTTCGCGCAGCTTCTTCTCCACCCGGGCCAGGTTGTTGGTGATGGCGGGGCCCAGCTCGGCGTCCTCCGCGATCGCCGCAAAGCCGGCAGGCAGCTGGAGGCCCGTGGCAATGGCGGTGGTGTTGAGGCTGGGTTCGGAGTCCGGCAGGCCGTGCCCGGCGTGCGTCCAGCTGTGGTCTGCGGAGTTAGTCACGGGTTAACCCTAACTTTTTGTTGCGGATACCGCTGGTTCGTAGCCGGGGAGGTATTGGATGTGGCCGGGACGAGCAGTTCCAGCACCCGGATGGCGCGGTCCTCGAAGCCCTTCGCGGCCGGGTCTGTGAGGTTGGCCAGGAGCCGCACCACAAAGCGCATCAGGACGGGAATCGGCATGCCGGTCCGCAGCGCGAGCTTCATGACCGCAGGCTTTCCGATCAACGCGGCAAAGGCCCTGCCCAGCGTGAAGTGCGAGCCCCACTGGCCCCGCACATAGTCCGCGTAGCCCGAAAGGTGGGCGTCGGCGTCGTGCGTTGAAGAGGAAGGCGCGTCAATGATGAACTCTGCCGCGAACCGCGCGGACTCCATCGCGTAGGAGATGCCCTCTCCGTTGAACGGGGACACCATGCCGCCGGCGTCGCCCAGGAGCATCAGTCCGGGCGAGTAGTGCGGCGTGCGGTTGAAGCCCATGGGCAGCGCGGCGCCGCGGATCTCGCCCACCTGGTTCTCGGGCGTGAAGCCCCACTCGGCGGGCATCGCCGCGGTCCATTCGCGCAGGACCTGCTTGTAGTCGAGCTTGCCGAATTCCTTGGAGGAGTTCAGGATGCCCAGGCCCACGTTGGCGGTGCCGTCGCCGACGCCGAACACCCAGCCGTAGCCGGGGAGCAGCTTGCCGTCGCGGCCGGGGAGTTCCAGCCAGCCTTCCATCCAGTCGTCATCGTGGCGCGGCGAGGTGAAGTAGGTGCGCACGGCGACGCCGAGCGGGCGGTCGTCGCGCTTCTGGATGCCAAGTGACACGGCGGTGCGGGTGGAGTTGCCGTCGGCGGCGAGTACGACGTCGGCGCTGAACTCCCGCGTCTCCCCCGTCTTGCGCCCGGACTCGTCCAGGAGCGCTGCGCGGACTCCGGTCACGCGGCCGTCCCCGGACCGCAGGGCTTCAGTAACGCTGTGCCGCTCCAGAACCACCGCACCGGCGGCCTGGGCGTGCCGGGCCAGTTCCTCGTCAAAGCCGAGGCGGGTGCGGATCAGGCCGTACTGCGGGAAATCCGAGACCTCGGGCCAGGGCAGTTCAATGGTCCGGCCGCCGGCCATGAGCCGGAGGCCCTTGTTCCGGCGCCAGCCATCGGACTCAGGATGCGGCAGGCCGAGCTTCTGGATTTCGCGGACAGCCCGCGGGGTCAGGCCGTCGCCGCAGACCTTCTCACGCGGGAAGCTGGTTTTTTCCAGGACGGTCACATCGATGCCGGCCTTGGCCAGGTAATACGCGGCGGTGGACCCGGCCGGCCCGGCGCCGACAATCAGTACTTTCACGCCGTCAGCGGGTGATGTTGCGGCGGAGCTTGGCCACGGGGCCCTTGTGCGCGGCGATGGCGGATGCAGCCCCATCCGGAGTGGATTCCAGCGGCTTGGTGGCCCGGTGGATGGCCACGATCCCGCCGGTCAGGTTGCGGTAGTTGACGCCTTCCCAGCCTGATTCCTGCAGCCAGGCGGCGAGGTGGTCCTGGTCCGGCCAGGCACGGATGGACTCGGCGAGGTAAACGTAGGCGTCCGGGTTGGAAGCGACCTTCACGGCGATGGCAGGCAGGGCGCGCATGAGGTATTCCGTATACATGGTGCGCCAGAGCGGGACCACGGGCTGGGAGAACTCGGCGATGACCAGCTTGCCGCCGGGCTTGGTGACGCGGAGCATCTCGGCCAGGGCCTTTTTGGGCTCGTTGACGTTCCGCAGGCCGAACGAGATGGTGCTGGCGTCGAAGGAGTTGTCCGCGAACGGCAGGTTGGTGGCGTCACCGGCGACAAAGTTGATGTCCGGGCGGCGGCGCTTGCCCACTTTGAGCATTCCAAGGGAGAAATCGCAGGCGATCACATCTATGCCTGCATCGGCATATGGCTCGCTGGACGTGCCGGTGCCGGCGGCCAGGTCAAGCACCCGCTGGCCGGGCTTTACATCCATGGCTTCCACCACAACCTTGCGCCAGCGGCGGGTCTGCCCCATGGAGAGGACATCGTTGACGACATCGTATTTAGGTGCGACGTCGTCAAACATCGTGGCTACTTCGTCCGGACGCTTATCCAAGGATGCTCGGTTCACCATGCCATTGTCGCAAATGTTCCGCGGGGCCACGAACCACACGCGGATCTTGGGCTGTGGGCTGAAAGCTAAGTGAACTTTGCGCAGAGTAGTGTTGTCTCATCATGACGAGCACGTTCCGCACCCTGACAGTCCCCCTGGATGGAAAAGCATCTCCGGAGGGGCTGCCTCAGTTTCTGGTCCGGGACGACCTCCTCTGCTGGACCCGCCGCGAGGCCGGCCTGGTGGGCTTCGGCGAGATCGCCCGCTTCACCGCCACCGGCCCGGAGCGTTTCCTCGAGGCAGACATCTGGTGGCGCCACCTCGTCCTTGAAGCCGACATCACCGATTCCGTGGAACTGCCCGGGACCGGCCCTGTGGCATTCGGCTCGTTCGCCTTTTCCAAAAAGTCACCGTTTGAATCACGGCTGATCGTGCCCGAGATCGTCGTGGGCGTGCGTGACGGCAAGTACTGGCTCACCCAGTTAACGGTCGACGACGGCGAACTCACCAGGGAGGGCGCTCTCGCCGCCTTTGACCGCTGGCTCAGCAGCGGCAGCACGAAGGACACGCTGCGGAACCTCCCGACGTCGGCAACCCCCTCTGCCGGGGACGGCACCTCCCCGGACGGTTCCGCGAAGGCGGGCACCGCCGTCGTCGTACGTCCTGTTCCTTTGGCTGCCGGCGCAACGCTGCACACCGGTTCACTCAGCGAAAAGGACTGGATGGCCGCCGTTGCCGCCGGGGTGGCGGAAATCCGGACCGGGGCGCTGGAGAAGCTGGTGCTGGCGCGGGACATCGTGGCTACCCTCCCTGCGGGCGTCAGTCATGCGAAGGTGCTGCGCGAACTCGCCCAGCGGTACCGCGAATGCTGGACGTACGGCGTGGACGGGCTGGTGGGCGCGACGCCCGAGATGCTGATCCAGGTGGAGGGCCGCACCGCCCAGGCCCGTGTCCTGGCCGGAACCCTGGACCGCCGAGATGCGCATGGCGAGGACGGCATCCCGATGGAGTATGCGGAGCGGGTGCTGGCCGGATCCGAGAAGCAGCGGCATGAACACGAGATCGCCATCCAGTCGCTGACCTCGCAGCTGGCACCGTTTTCGGAGGCCATGAACGCTCATGACGAGCCTTTTATCCTGGAACTGCCGAACGTGTGGCATCTGGCCTCGGACGTGAAGGCGGAGCTTGCCGAGGTGGAGGGCCACGTCCCCACCTGCCTTGCACTGATAAACGCGCTGCACCCCACGGCCGCAGTCTGCGGGACGCCCACGCTGGTGGCGGGGGCGCTGATCCGGAAGCTCGAACACCTGGACCGTGGCCCTTACGCCGGGCCGGTCGGGTGGCTGGACGCGGCAGGCAACGGCGAATGGGGCATCGCGCTCCGCGGTGCCGTGATCGAGGATCCCCACACCGTGCGGCTCTATGCCGGCTGCGGCATCGTGGACGGATCACAGCCCGAGGCAGAGCTGGCTGAGACCTGGGCTAAATTCCGGCCGATGCTGGAGTCACTAGGCATCCGCAGCTAGTGCTTGATTTGCCCGTGATTTAGTTGTCCAATAGTGAATCTAAGTTTCGTGTGACGCACATCTCGCTTTCAGCGATACACTATGAACCGATTTAGTACCGCACACCCCTGCAACAAAAGGTAAAGAACCATGCAGCTCATGTCCCTGGCCTCGGCCAAAATGACCGCCAAGGCAGCAGCGATCCTCGCCGCCGGCGCTCTCACCCTCACTGCATGCGGCGGTGGCAGCTCCACCCCGGCAGCCTCCGAGGGCGGAATCCAGCTCATCAACGCAGGCAAGCTCACGGTCTGCTCTGACGTCCCTTACGAGCCGTTCGAATTCCAGAAGGACGGCAAGATCGTCGGCTTCGACATCGACATCGCCAACGAGGTGGCCAAGGACCTGAACGCCGAACTCAGCGTCGTTGACAGCTCCTTCGAGGCCATTGAGACCGGAACCGCGCTCACCGGCTGCGATCTCTCCATCTCCTCGGTCTCCATCACTGACGTCCGCAAGGCTGTCATGGACTTCTCCGATCCCTACATGGATGACGACCTCACGCTGGTGGCCACCACGGCGTCCGGCATCACTGACATTGAGAGCGCCAAGGGCAAGAAGGTGGGCGTCCAGCAGGCCACCACCGGCGCGAAGTATGCCGATGAAAACGGCATCGATGCCCAGCAATTTGAGGACAGCGGCCTCCTGGTCCAGGCCCTCCAGGCCGGCACCATCGACGCCGCGCTGGGCAACCAGTCGATCCTGGCCTACGCCATCAAGGACGATGCCAAGTTCGAACGCGTGGAGGACTACGCCACGGGCGAGAAGCTGGGCATTGCCATCAAGAAGGGCAACACCGCCATGGCTGAGAAGGTCAACGGAACCCTCAAGCGCTTGACCGACGACGGCACCCTGAAGAAGTTCGAGACCACCTGGTTCGGCGAAACCGCCAAGTAGCCGGCACTTTCGGACTGAATTTTTCACAGCCCTGAGAATGACGCCGCTGGGGCCCCTGACGAACTGCACTGCGGTCCGTCCGGGGCCTCAGCCACGCAAATGAATGTGAGCACCCCATGGCAATGACCGCACGTCAACGGGCCAGAGTGAGCCTGTATGTCCAGATCGGCATATTCGTCGTGGCCGTGGCCGCGCTGATCCTGGCCACCGACTGGAAGACCATCGGCACCAGTGTCTTCAACTTTGGCAAGATCGGCCCGATGTTCCCGGACATCTTCCTGGTGGGCCTCAAAAACACCCTTATCTACACCTTCCTGGGCTTCGTTGTGGGCCTCTCCGGTGGCCTGCTCCTGGCCCTGATGAAGCTCTCTGCCTTCCCGCTGTACCGCTGGATCGCCACCGGCTACATCGAATTCTTCCGCGGCATCCCGGCCCTGCTGGTATTCATCGCCTTCGGCTACGGCGTGCCCCTGGCCTTCGGCGTCCAGTGGAACGTCACCATCGTGGTCATGGTCTCGCTGGGTATGGTCGCCTCGGCATACATCGCCGAAACCCTCCGCGCCGGCCTGCAGGCCGTGCCCAAGGGCCAGCTCGAAGCTGCCCGCTCGCTGGGCATGCCGCAGTGGCGGGCCATGGTGTCGATCGTGATCCCGCAGGCGTTCAAGATTGTCCTGCCGCCGCTGACCAACGAAGTCATCCTGCTCACCAAGGACTCCTCCCTGATTTACGTGCTGGGCCTGACCGCCTCGCAGTACGAGCTCACCAAGTTCGGCCGCGACGGCATCTCCAGCCTGGGAGCGGGCCTGACACCCCTCCTGGTCGCCGGTGCCTTCTACCTTGTGATCACCATCCCGCTGAGCCTCCTGGCCCGGAAGTTCGAAAGCCGCTCCGCGCGGACCAAGCGATAGGCAGGGAAGCCATGAACGACGTCGTCAATTCCTCCGCCGGAAACACCGGCTCCATCAACGCAGCCGGAGTCTCCATCAAGGACCTCCGCAAGTCCTACGGCACCAACGAGGTACTCAAGGGCATCAGCCTGGACGTTGCGCCGGGCGAGGTGGTGTGCCTGATCGGGCCCTCGGGTTCCGGCAAGTCCACCCTGCTGCGCTGCGTCAACCTGCTGGAGCAGCCCAACGAGGGCGTGATCCACGTGGGCGGTTTCGAGGCCACCGATCCCGATGTGGACATCGACAAGATGCGCCGCAAGGTAGGCATGGTCTTCCAGCAGTTCAACCTGTTCCCGCATCTGGACGCCCTGCGCAACTGCTCGATCGCCCAGACCAAGGTCCTGAAGCGGTCCCAGGAAGAAGCGGACCAGGTGTCCACGCACAACCTGGAGCGCGTGGGCCTGGGACACCTTTCCGACCGTTTCCCGGACCAGCTTTCCGGCGGCCAGCAGCAGCGGGTGGCCATTGCCCGCGCGCTGAGCATGGACCCCGAACTGATGCTGTTCGACGAGCCGACCTCCGCCCTGGACCCGGAGACCGTGGGCGATGTCCTTTCGGTCATGCGGAACCTGGCCAAGGAGGGCATGACCATGCTGGTGGTGACCCACGAGATGGGCTTCGCCCGCGAGGTGGCCGACCGCGTGGTCTTCATGGACGGCGGCGTTGTGGTGGAGGAAGGCGTGGCCGAGCACGTCATTTCCGCGCCCACCCAGGCCCGCACCAAGGAATTCCTGCGCCGCGTCCTGGACCCTACGCACATCGAGATCGAGGAGTAGGCGCCGCCTTCGACGCACCTGCTGCCTCTCGACGCGCAAATGCCCTGACGCTGCCGGATTCCGGTAGCGTCAGGGCATTTGCGCGTCATGGGTCTTCCCGGGTCTGAGGCCCCTCAGCCCATCAGGACTCCGGCGACGGCGGTGGCCACGGCCTTGTTGATCCGGGTGTGGAGTTGCCGCAGCCCTTGCCGGTCGGTGCGCACTTCGATGATGCTGCGCCCCGCAACGGGCGTGGACAGCGCCTCGGCGAGTCCCGCCGTCGTGCTGACCAAGCAGTGCCCGACGCCGTACGCGGCGGCGAGTGCCGCGATGTCCACGGTGTGGGGGGTTCCGAAGAGCCGTTCGACGGCGTCCGCGTAGCGTCCGGATTCCCGCACCGCCCCGTGCTCCAGCAAATCAAAGATGGCGCCGCCGGAGTCGTTGAGGACCACCATCCGGAGCGGGGGCTGGTCCTCGCCGGAGCCCACGAGCAGGCCACCGGCGTCGTGCAGGAAAGTGACGTCGCCCAGCAGCAGCGTGGTTTCCTGCTTGCCGCCGACGGCGATTCCGGTGGCGGTGGAGATGGTGCCGTCGATCCCGGCGAGGCCGCGGTTGGCGTAGACGGTGGCCGCGGGAGCGGCTGCGGGAAGGCCAGCCAGGTCCACGTCGCGGATGCCGTTCGAGGACCCCAGCATCAGCTGGCCGCCGGCATGCTTCCAGACCAGCGAACCCACGGCGGGGCCGGTGGCAGCTACCTCCGCGGCCAGGACACCGTCGAGGGCGTGCTGCGCGGCCGAGCCGGCCAGCAGCCACGTGTCCAGCCAGGCGGACGGACCGCGGCCGGCGAATTCGGCGAGATCGGCCAGGGTCTCCAGCGGCAGCTCGGTCCGCCGGCCCGGCTCGTACCAGGCCACCGGAACCGGCTGGTACAGGGCGGAAGGGATGTCGGCGCGCTCCAGGAGGGCGGACACCGGCCGGGACAATGTCGGCCGCCCGAACATCACCACCCGCTCGATGGGCTGCGCAGAATCCGGCCCGAAGTGCTGCAGCAGGAGCCGGTACGGGCCGATCGCGTTGGGCCCGAAGCGCGCGTTCGACGACGGTTCCGCCAGCAGCGGCAGGCCGTGCGCGCGGGCGAACGCCTCGGCGACCGGACCGGCGTCATGCCCTGCCAGCACCACGGTGCGCCGTTCCTCCTGCGTGGCGGCAGCGGGCGGGAGGTCCATGGTGAGCGGGTCGGTGCCGATGCGGAACCGCTGGCGCGCGGCCGCCGTCGGAAGCTCCTCCCCCGGCGCGGGAACCAGCGGGTCGCGGAAGGAAAGGTTGAGCTGGACCGGTCCGGGAGCGAGGTCCGAGAAGGCCCCCGTGGCAGCGGACAGCGCGGTTTCCACGGCGCGGACCGGGTTGCTGCCGGCGGGGACATCGGTTGCAAAGCGCACATGCTCGCCGAAAAGGTCCAGCTGGATGGTGGTCTGGTTGGCGCCGGTTCCCAGCAGCTCCTCGGGCCGGTCGGCTGACAGAACCACCAGCGGAACGGCGGCGTGATTCGCCTCCATCACCGCCGGCATGAGATTCCCGACGGCGGTGCCGGACGTCGTGAGGACGGCCGCCGGCGCACCGGTGGCGAGGGCAAGGCCCAGTGCGGTGAAGCCCGCGGACCGCTCGTCGATGCGGACCAGGAGTTCCACCCGGCCGGCGGCTTCCGCTTCGGCCAGGGCGTAGGCCATGGGGGCTGAGCGCGAGCCGGGCGAGACCACCACGTACTGGATGCCGCCGTCGGTCAGTGCGTCGACGGCGAGCCTCGCCGCCGCGAGGGAGTTCAGGGAAGTCACCGGTCCAGTCTGCCACCCCGCGACCCTCTGGCAGTTCCTGTCGCTTTAACCCAGACGCTCTGGCACTCCCCGTCGCTTAAAACCAAACGCTCTGGCACTCCCCGTCGCTTAAAACCAAACGCTCTCGCACTCCCTGTCGCTCAAAACCAAACGCTCTCGCACCTTCCGCGCCCGGTGGCGGGGAAGGTGCGAGAGCGTTGGTGGAATACCTGCAGGAAGTGGTAGAGCGTCTGCAGGAAACAGCGGCGGACTAGGCGTCGGTGCGGAACACCTGGATCACGGACGGGCGGGGCGCGCGGGCCTGGCCGCGTGCCGGCGTCGCGCCTTCTTTGACGTAATCCGGGAAGAAGGAGTTCTGCTTCTCGAAGGAACCGTCTTCACCCGGGTGCTGCACGGCGACGAAGACAGTGCGCTCGTCATCGTGGATGATCGGGCCGCAGGTCTCGCCGTCGCGCGGGACAGCCAGGAACTGCTCCACCTTGCCGCGCTCGGCGCCTTCAAGGGTAACCTTGAACAGGCCGTCAGCCTTGCCGATGCCGGCGGGGGCACCGTCGGTGGAGATCCAGAGGTTGCCCACAGAGTCGAACGCGAGGTTGTCCGGGCATGAGATCGGAGAGACCTTGTCCGCCGGGAAACCGGAGAAGTAGGTGAACTTGTCCGTGGCGGGATCGCCGCACACCATGAGCAGGTTCCAGGTGAACGTGGTGGAGGCCTGGCCGCCGGTTTCGGTGATCTCGACGATGTGGCCGTCGCGGTTCTCGGTGCGCGGATTGACCTCATCGGCCACAGCGTTCGAGCCGACGCCGCGGTTGGAGTTGTTGGTGCAGGCAACGTAGACCTTGCCCGTGTGCAGGCTGGGCTCAACGTCCTCGGCACGGTCCATCTTGGTGGGGCCCACCTTGTCAGCGGCCACGCGGGTGTAAACCAGGATCTGTTCGACGCTCATTCCGTCGACCATGGGCTGGCCGTCCACCACGAGGGGTAGCCATTCGCCGGTGCCGTCGAATGAGCCGTCGGAGGGAAGTTCGCCTGCCTTGAAGTCGGCCGAGTTGCCCTTGAACTTAGCAACGTAGAGGTTGCCCGCGGAGAGCAGGGTCATGTTGTGCTTGCGGTTGCCCTCGATGTATTTGTCCTTGGACACGAACTTGTAGAGGTAGTCGAACCGCTCATCGTCGCCGGAGTACGCCACCACGTGCCCGGTTTCGGCGATGATCACGTTGGCGCCCTCGTGCTTGAAACGGCCCAGCGAGGAATGCTTCTTAGGGGTGGATGTGGGGTCGAACGGGTCAACTTCGACGATGTAGCCGAAGCGGTTGGCCTCGTTCTCGTAACCGGTCTTGCGGGTGTCGAAACGGTCCTCATCAAGTTCCCACTGCCGGGCAGTGGCCTTGTCGGTGAGGCCGTAGCGCTTGTCATAAGCGGACGTACCCGGCGAGCGGAAGTAGCCGTTGAAGTTTTCCTCACCCGAGAGAATGGTGCCCCACGGGGTGGTGCCGCCGGCGCAGTTGCCCAGGGTGCCCTTGATCCAGCGGCCTTCCCGGTCGTCCTTGGTCTTGACCAGATCGGAACCGGCAGCCGGGCCGGTCAGTTCGTAAGTGGTGTGGTTAAGGTAGCGGCGGTTAAGCGGCGCACCCTTGACGTAGGTCCATGGCTTGTTTTTGTTCTTGCGCTCCAGCTCGACGACCGAAAGGCCGTGCGCGGCCTGGCCCACAGCGCGCATCTGCGCGGCGGGCATGGTTGCCGGGAACATGATGTTCTCGTTGGTGTACTCGTGGTTCGCGAACAGCACGGCGCGGCGGCCCTTGGTGTCCGGGATCTCGAGAATGTCCGTGTAGTCGTTGTTGTAGCCGAACTGCTTTTCCTGGGCGGCGGCTGTCTGGTTGTTCAGATCGAAGTCCGGGGTGCCGTTGAAGATGGGATCGCCCCAGCGGATCACGGGCTGCCAGGTGAAGCCTTCGGGAACAGTGACGGCGTCGACGGCGGCATCCACCGGAGCGATGGGCGTGAACTTCAGCTTCGAGGCGCCGAAGCCCTCTTTCGCTGCGGGTGCCAGGCCGGGACCACCGGCAACAGCCGGTTCCGCGGACGTGATGGCGCTTCCGAGTACGACGGCGAGGGCACCTGCGGCACCGAAACCCAAGGCGGCGCGGCGGGACATGGTGGCGGATGCGATATCGCGGAAGTAGCTGTTGGAGCTGGTGTTGCAGACGTCGCCGGAGCAGGCATTGTCACACTTCAGGGCACAGGTGACGGGGCTGCGCTTGCCTTTCGTGTGGCCAAGCATGGGGAGCAGGGAAAATTTGCGGGCTGTCGTTTCAGACAAGGGTTGCCTCCATTGTTGCGATCGGGTCCCGCTCACCCTGTCAGCCCGTTCCGACGTCAAGCCGTCAGCAAGATGAAATCCCGGTTAATCGCCGGTGACCTGCAGGAACTGCCAGAGCGTTGCGTGAAAAGCTGCAGGGTGTGCCAGAGCGTCCTGGGGGTGAGGGCAGGGTGGAGGCAGGCGGGTAGGTGTGTGGGGCAGGTGGGGTGGTGTCAGGGGGTGGGGGTGAGGAGGGCGTGGACGCGGCGGAGGCGGTCCAGCCACCAGTCCCGGCGGTCGGCGGGTGCGGCGAACTGCTCCAGCAGCCCGGCGTCGGCGGCGACGTCGCGGAGGCGGATGGCGCCGTCGTCGGCCACCAGCGGGTCCAGGGTGATGTCCGAGGTGAACAGCGAAACCGTCCCCAGCCCGCACGCATAGGGCAGTTCCGGCAGTGCGGCCGCCAATGCAAGGCCCGCACGGATGCCCACCGAGGTGTCCAGCGCGGAACTGACGACGGCGGGGAGCCCGGCCTGGGCCACGATGTCCAGTGCGCGCCGCACTCCCCCGAGCGGCGCTACCTTGACCACGATGAGATCGGCCGCGCCGGCCCGCGCCACCTTGAGGGGATCGGATTCCTTGCGGACACTTTCGTCGGCGGCGATCAGTACCGGCGTCCCCGCGGCCCGCAACCTCGAGCGCACCTCGGCGAGGCCTTCGATGGTGGGGACTGGCTGCTCGGCATACTCAAGTCCGACGGCGGCGAGCCGGGTGAGTGCCTCGACGGCGGCGGGCACGTCCCAGCCCCCGTTGGCGTCCACGCGGATGGCGGCATCCGGCAGGAGGGAGCGGACAGCGGCGAGGCGGGCGGCGTCGTCGTCGAGCGTCTGGCCTTGCTCCGCCACCTTGACCTTGACGGCATCCACCCGGCCGAAGCGTGCCAGCACTTCAGGCACACGCCCGGCAGGGACGGCGGGGACTGTGGCATTGACCGGAATCACTGAACGAAGAGGAGAGGGGAAGCCGTGCCAGCCGGCCTCGATGGCGGCGGCGAGCCAGCGGGAAGCCTCGGCATCGCCGTACTCCGGGAACGGGCAGAACTCGCCCCAGCCGAGCGGGCCGCTCAGCAGCAGGGACTCGCGCGCCATGATGCCGCGGAACTTCACCCGCATGGGCAGGCTCACCACATGGGCGTTGGCAAGTAGTTCCTCAAGGGGAGGGAGGGCGGCGGGAACAGCGGGGTCGGCGGGCATGGCTTCACTGTACCGGCGGCCGGGGCCCTGCCTGCCGGGCAAACGAGGCTATGTGGACAACCTAGATCCACTTGTTGTGCTTGAACGTCCAGTACAGGCCCAGTCCCATGGCGAGCATCAGGCCGAGGGCAAACGGGTAGCCGAAAACCCAGTCGAGCTCCGGCATGGTGCTGAAGTTCATGCCGTAGATGGTGCCAACCAAGGTGGGGGCGAAGAGGATGGCTGCCCAGGACGAAATGCGTTTGACCTGCTCGTTCTGGGCAAAACTTGATTCGGTGAGCTTGCGCATTTCGTCGTTCTGCCGCTGGGCCACCAGGGCGGCGTTGACGGCGAGGGCGTTCTGCAGCAGCGCCCGGAAGGAGGACACCCGTTCGTTCAGCCGGATCGCGTGATCCAGGACGTCACGGAGGTGGTCGCGGAGTTCGTCGGCCGGCGGCCGACCGGGAGTTCCTGTGAGCAGTCCCTGCAGGATGGGGACCAGCGGTCCGATGGCGCGCTGGAACGTGATGACTTGGCGGGAGAGTTCGTAGATCCGGCGGGACACGTCCGGATCGGCGCCGAAGAGGTCGTCCTCGATCTCGTCCACATCGTTTTCGAGACCGGCGGCAACGGGCTCGTACTCGTCCACCACCTGGTCCAGGATGGCGTAGAGCACCGCGTCCGGCCCGAGTGCCAGGAATTCGGGCATGCCTTCCATCCTGCGGCGCACCCTGGCCAGGTCCGGTGACTCGGCGTGCCGGACGGTCACCACGTAGTCTGGCCCGACGAAAACGTGGATCTCGCCGAAGTCCACCTTTTCGACGTCGTCGAGGTAGCGGGCGGGCCGCAGCACCAGGAAGACGCACTCGCCGTAGTGCTCAAGTTTGGCGCGCTGGTGGCCGGTCAGGGCATCCTCGACGGCGAGCGCGTTGAGATCGAACTCCTCGGCGACCGACCGCAGTTCCTCGGCGTCCGGGCGGTACAGGCCGATCCATGCCATCCCCTCGCGCTGCCGCAGGACGAAGTACGTCTCGTCGAGGCTTTCGGGGTCTTCGGTCCGCCGTCCGTCCACGTACACGGCGTTGTCGATGATGGTCACGGCCGCCCTCCTCCTGGCACAGCGGCCGAAGATTCGCGCCCCGCACTGCGTTCGCCCTCCACGCCGCGCGGCTGGCCGTCGCCGCCGCGCTCCAGACTGCGCGGCTGGCCGTCCTCACCGCGCGGCACGCCTCCCCCGCCGTCCCGTTCGCGCTCCCAGTCATCCAGGAGGGCGGGCAGCCTGGCATTGAGGAAGCGGTAGAAGCGGCCCATCTCCGTCACCCGCGACTCCGCCCGGGACCCCGCCGGCAGGGCCTCGGCGATGGCGTCCGTCAGCACGGCGAGGCTTTGGTATCTGGTGTTGCTGCGCATGGAGGCGATGTACCACTGGTCGTCATGAAGGGCGTAAACGTCGCGGCGGCTGCCGGGCTGCGAGACGCGCTGGACGAAGCCAACGGTTTGCAGATACCGGACCGCGCCCGATACCGCGGCCGCGCTGACGCCGAGCCTGCCCGCGAGCCCGGCGGCGGTGAGGCTCCCGTCGTCGGAGGAGACCAGGGCCATCAGTGCCCGGGCCGGCATTTTGGGGAAGCCCGCCGCTGCGAAACCTGCCGCGGCCTTTTCGGCCGCCGCAGTAACGGCCGACGGCGTAACGGCCGACGCAGTAACGGCCGACGCAGTAACGGCCGACGGCGTAACGGCCGCAGCCGCCCCGGAACCCGCCGCCGTGGCGGACACAGCGGCGGAACCCGCCGCCGTGGCGGAACCCGCCGCACCAAAACCCTCCCTCATGCCGTCCCCGTTTCCCGCCGCCGCATGCCAACCATGGCCACGGCAACGGCAACAACAGCGATGGCGAGCATCCACCACGCACCGCTCCAGTCCGTCGTCGAGCCGCTGGGAACGGGGGTGTGGGTGAACGGCGAGAGGTCACGGATGCTCTTGTCCAGTCCCACCAGCCCGCCGAAGATGCCCAGCACCACCCCGGCCCCGAGGAGTGCCCAGCCTCCGGCGATGGTCGCGGCCGGCCAGAGGACGAACACCAGGGCCGGGACCGCGAGGTAGATCAGGGCGGCGGGAAGCTGGGCCACGGCCGTCTCCCAGACAGCCTGCCCGTCCACGGAGGTATCGCCGGCGGCGGCCAGGGATGCCCAGGCACCGAATGCGGTCAGGGTCAGGACCAGCACTACGGACGCCGCGCCCAGCAGGAGGTAGCTGACCAGCCAGTGCAGGCGGCTGACCGGGGCGGCGAGCAGGAGCTCTGCAGTGCCGCCGGCCTCTTCCTGGCGCAGCCGGAGGACCGCCTGCAGCCCGCAGGCAGCCGCCAGGATGCCCGCGATCGAGAACATTGCCGAAATCATGAGCTGGGTCAGCGATACCCCCTGGGTCTGGAGGATGGCGCGCAGCGCAACGGTGATGTTGTTGCTGGTGGCGTCCGCGGCGGCGATCGCGCTGCCCAGGGAGCCGGCCAGCAGTCCCATGGCCAGCCCGCCGATGCACCAGCCGATGATCGAGCCTGCCTGCAGCCGCAGGGCAAGGGCGGTGGGGCTGCTCAGTCCGGGCCGCGCGGCCGCACGCCCGGGCAGCGCTCCCCAGACGCTCGCGCCGCTGTCCCGCCGTTCCAGGAGGAGCCACGCCGCACCCCCGCTGACCACCGCAAGACCCAGCGGCAGCAGCAGCGGCCACCATTGGTCGCCCGTGAACGCGAAGGTCTGCTGGCCCCACCCGATCGGGGAGAACCAGCTCGCTGCCCCTGCGGTCATGGACAGCCCGTCGGCACTCGGGGTGCCGCTGGCGTCGCCGATGCCCCGCAGCAGGTACGCCAGGACCACCAGCCCGGACGAGTAGCCGTTCGCGCCCCGGGATGTCCCCATCAGCTGCGCCACGAGGAGCCCCACGCCCAGAAATGCCAGGCCGACGGCGCCCGTGGCGGCTCCCGCAAGGAGGGAACCTTCGCGGTCAAGCCCCGCCGCCGCGAAACCGCCGAACACGGCGAGCGCCGCCAGGACGTTTGCGCTGATGCCGTGCAGGAGGGTTGCCACCGCAGGGGTGAGGCGTCCGGCGGGAGTGGCGGCGATCAGCTCGGCACTCCCGGCTTCCTCGTCAGCCCGTGAATGGCGCACAGCCAGGAAAGTACTCATCAGCCCGGCCAGCAGGGCGAGGAAGGCGTAAATCAGGAAGAACATAAAGCCGCCCAGGCTTGCGTCCCGCGGCAGGCCGCGGAGCATCAGGATGGCCGGGGTGGCGATGGCCACCTGGAGTATCTCCGCGCGGCTGGATTCCTCGCCGTAGGTCTGCTGGATGGCGGAGGCCGCGAACAGGGTCAGGGCGCCGATGCCCAGCACCCAGATGGCCAGCTGCCAGCGGTCACGCAGCAGGCGCTGTCCCCACAGGATCCGGAGTTCGCGCACCTCAGTCACGGCTCCTCGCGCCGAGCAGGTGCCGCCGCCGGGCGCGCTCCCCCTCAGTGCCCTCGGGGTGAGCGTCCTCCCCGCGGGCAAGTCCCGATGTGTCGCCGTAGTGCCGCAGGAACAGCTCCTCCAGCGACGGCGGCGTGATGATCAGGCCCTTAACCCCCATGGCACCCAGCACCGGAAGCACCTCTGCGATCCGGTCCGAATCGGCACCAAACTTGACCCTGCCGCCGTCGGACGTCAGTTCATGGACGGCACCCAGCTCCCCCAGCGCGCGGGTGTCCACGCCGTCGGCCGCGAAGGACACCTCGCTGCGGGTCAGGTGCCGCAGCGAGTCCAGCGTCCCGCCGTCCACCACCTGCCCGGCGCGGATGATGCTGACGCGGTGGCACAGGATCTCCACCTCGGAAAGGATGTGGCTGGAGAGGAGCACGGTGGCACCGCGGTCGGCGGCGGCGAGCACCTCCCGGCGGAAGACCGCCTCCATGAGCGGGTCAAGGCCGGACGTGGGCTCGTCGAGGAGGTATATCTCGGCGTCCGTGGCGAGGGCGGCGATCACGGCCACTTTCTGCCGGTTCCCTTTGGAGTAGGCGCGGCCTTTCTTGCCGGGGTCGAAATCGAGGGCCTCGCACAGGCGTGCCTTGCGCTGCCGGTAGGCCGCGGCGTCGGACGTCCCGCCGCGCAGGCGTGAGAGCAGGTCGATGGTTTCGCCGCCGGAGATGTTGGGCCACAGCCGGACATCGCCGGGGACGTAGGCCAGGCGCCTGTGCAGCTCCACGGACTGCGTCCAGGGGTCCAGGCCCAGGACGGTGGCCGTGCCGGAGGTGGCCCGGGCCAGGCCCAGCAGGACGCGGAGGGTGGTGGATTTGCCGGCGCCGTTGGGTCCGAGGAACCCGTGGATCTCGCCGCGTTGGACCTCGAGGTTGAGTCCGTCGAGGGCGCGTACCCTGCCGAAGTGTTTGTGCAGGTCAACGGTCTGGATGATGGTGTCCATAGGGCGAACCCTACTCAGATTCACAGGTTTGTGAAGATTCGAAAGACCCTGGAAAATCTTCCAATGCATATACATATGGGTATACAATTTCAGTATGGCACGGGCAGCGACCACAGCAGATGCATTCAACGCGGTGGCCGAGCCGCGCCGCAGGGAAATCCTCGATGCCCTCACCCAGGGCGAGCGGCCGGTCAACGATCTCGTGGAGATCCTCGGCCTGGCCCAGCCGCACGTTTCGCGGCACCTTCGCGTGCTCCGCGAGGTGGGCGCCGTGGACGTGCGCGACGAAGGGCGGCAGCGGCTCTACCGGCTGAACCCGCAGGCCCTGAAGCCCATCCACGACTGGGTAGCCAGCTATCAGCACCTCTGGGAAGAGCGGTTCGAGCTGCTCGAAGACGTCCTCGAGGACCTTAAAGACCAGGACAGCAACGAAAACTAAGAGAAGGAGCAGGACAATGGCACAGACCAGCAGCGGCACCATGGATGTCACCTTCCCCAGCGACCAGGAAATCCTGATCACCCGGACGGTCAATGCGCCCCGGCATCTGGTGTACCGGGCCTGGACCACACCCGAGCTTGTCCGGAAGTGGTGGCCCGGCCGTCGCGGCGAGATGACCGTGGCGGACATGGACCTCCGCGTGGGCGGCGCGTGGCGGTATGTCATGGTGGCGCACGGCGAATTCGAGGTCGCGTTCCACGGCGTCTACCGGGAGATTGTCCCGAACGAACGGATTGTCCACACTGAGGTCATGGAGACCGAGGGCGCTTCCCCGGACAGCGAGGAGGGAGCCGTGGTCAACACGGTCACCTTTGACGAGGCCGACGGCGGCGCCACCACCGTCCGGATCCGCACCGATGCGGGAAGCAGGGAAGTCCGCGACATGATTGCCCAGTCCGGCATGGAAGGCGGCGTGCGCGAACAGTTCGAGATCATCGAGGAACTGGCCGTGTCGCTGACATGAAGGTTGGTCCAAGGTTTGTGTGACACCCTTAACTGATGACTTTTTCACAACAGGCCCCGGCCCGGACCCAGCTGCGCCCCGCCCCGGGCTCCGGCTTCATGTTCGCCTTCGCCACGCTGGCCTGCATTGTGGGACTGATGGCCACGTACTACTACTTCGTGCAGACCACCACGGGCCAGTTCATTGACGAGTCTGCTCTGGTCGAAGCCGTGGACATCCACGGGCCGGCGGGCAAGGCTGCCACCGAGTTCCTCGACTGGCTGCCCACCATCTCACTGGTGGTGGCCGCCGTTGTGGTCCTGTTTGTCACGGTGATCCGCCGGCGCTGGACGGCTGCAGGCATTGCAGTGGCGGCGTGCATCGGCGCCAATGTGGCCACGCAGATCCTGAAGGAAGTGCTGCCGGCCCGCCCGGACAAGGGTGTGGTGACCCTGGAACTGAACTCCCTGCCATCCGGCCACACCACGCTGGCGGCGTCGGCTGCGGCGGCGGTGTTCCTGATGTCCTCCCCGCGCTGGCGTCCGATGGCCGGGTTTGTGGGCGGCAGCTTCGCGATCGCGTCGGGCGTGTCCACGCTGATCAACCAGTGGCACCGCCCGGCTGACGTGGTCGCCGCGTTCCTGCTGGTGGGTGCTTTTATGATCCCTGCCGGCTGGCTGATTATCCGCTCCGGCGGGGCATGGAATGTGTGGGACGGCTTCGGCAGGCACATCGGCTCGGCGAAGATCTGGCTGACGCTGCCGGTGGCGATCGGGCTGGTATCGGCCGCGGTGGCCGTGTATTCGCTGGCCAAGATCGCCCCGGGCCCCGCCCAGGAGGGCAGCACCACCAACTACTTCTGGGCCGGGATCTCACTCATTGTGATCGCCGGATACCTGGCGACGGTGGCCACCACGTCTTTGTTTGCCTACGCCGCCCGACGGCGGGACCCGGCAAGGCGCTGACGTCACCGGCGTGCCCTGCCGGCCTCAGTGGCCGTGCGGGGGCGGCGGGAGACGATCGTCCTTGCCCACGTTCTGGATGCCCACGGGTTCGCCTTCCGGTGTGTTGGTCCGCTTGTTGATCAGGTAGGTGACGAACCAAAGCACTACGCCGATCGCCATCAGTCCGCCGGCGATCTGGTACTGGATGATGTTGCGTCCCACCCACGGTCCGGCGAGGAACGCGCACAGCAGGGCGGCGACGAGCGGCAACTGCCCGGGCGACGTGAAGAAGACCTTCCGGTTGGGGTCCCGCTTGCGGCGGAGGACAACGCAGGTGATGTTCACAACGGTGAACACGAGCAGCAGCAGGAACGCCGTGGTGCCGGACAGGTTGGCCACCACGTTGCTCTTGGGATCGCTGGTGACGTACCAGATCAGGCCCAGCGCCAGGACGGTGGAGAACAGGATGCCGGCCCACGGGGTACGCCGGGTGGGGAGCACCTTCCCGAGCGGCCGGGGCAGGACGTTCTGGCGGGCCATGCCGTAGATCAGGCGGCTGGCCATCAGCATGTTGATCAGGGCGGTGTTGGCGACGGCGAAGACGGCGAGGAACGGGAAGATCCTGTCGATGGGGAAGTCCGGTGAGCCCTTGTGCACCACTTCAAGGAGGGCCGCACCTTCTGCTTCACGGATGTTCTCCAACTCGGTGGGCGAGAGGACGCTGACCACGGAGACAGCAACCAGCATGTAGAGGATCACTGCGATGCCCAGGCCGGTCAGCATGGTCCGCGGGAAGATCTTTTCAGGGTTCTGGGTCTCCTCCACCATGTTCACCGAGTCTTCGAAGCCCACCATGGCAAAGAAGGCGATGGAGGTGGCTGCAGTAACGGCCAGGAACAGGCCTTTGTCCTGATAGTCGTTGAAGACAAAGATTTCCGCCGGGTTCCCGGTCCCCTGCGCCATGACGTAGAAGCCGACGCCGATCACGATGCACAGGGCGGTCATTTCCACGATGGTCAGGATCACGTTGAACTTCACGCTCTCGCCCACGCCCCGCAGGTTGATCACGGCGAGCAGCAGCATAAATCCCATGGCCACGGCGGTGATCACGGGCTGGTCCGGGACGGCCATCCACCCGTTGATGTTCAGGCCACCGAAGAAGTTCTGAGCCAGGACGTTCGCCGAGGTGGAGGCGCTGGTGATGCCGGAGCAGACCACGGCGAAGGCCACCAGGAAGGTGACGAAGTGGATGCCGAAGGCCTTGTGCGTGTAGAGCGCAGCGCCCGCCGCCTGCGGGTACTGGGTGACGAGCTCAAGGTAGGAAAAGGCGGTCAGCGTGGCAACCACGAAAGCAAGCAGGAACGGCAGCCAGACGATACCGCCCACCGTGCCGGCCATGGTCCCGGTGACCGCGTAGACGCCGGCACCCAGGATGTCACCCACGATGAACAGGAGCAGGAGCTTGGGGCCCATGACCCGCTTCAGCTCGTGTTTGTCACCTTCAGGAGTAACGTCGAACACTTGATCTGAAGCGGTGCTCATGCCTGACCTCCACAGTCGAAACGATGCGACTCCTTCAGGGTGATCCCTGCGCGTCACTTTGGCAACAAGTTGTGCCCCGCTATGTGGACAACCCCACCGCCCATTTCCCTTGCGGCGGCTTCCGGGGAAGGACCACAATTGTCAGATCACAACCCAGCCAAGGATGTCCGGGGGTAACCATGATCCTGAAGACAACGCCGGAACCGGAAGCCTCGGGGCTGACTGCGGAACTTTACGACGACGACCTCGGCTCACTCGGTTATGTCACCCCGCAGACGAAGGCCATGGCCATTAATCCCGAAGTATCCCAGGCCTTCGACGCCCTGCTCGGCGCCATCAGGGCCTCGATGGATCTGCGCCGCTATGAGCTCGTAACTCTTGCCGCCGCGCAGGGTATTGGCTCGACGCATTGCCTGCTCGCCCACGGGGCCAAAGCGCTGGCGGTGTTCACGGAAGATGAGGTCGCTGCCGTGGCCCGGGATTACCGCAACGCAGGACTGACGGGCGCTGAAGTGGCCATGATGGAGTACGCCGAAAAGCTCAGCCGGGATGCAACAGCCATGACCGATGCCGACACCCTGGCGCTCCGCGGCCACGGCTTCACGGATCGCGAGATTGTGGACATCACCGTGGCCGCGGCGGCGCGCAACTACCTGAGCAGGGCGGTCCTTGCCCTGGCCGTGGACGTCGACGTGCCGCGAGTCCTGAGCCCGGAGCTCCAGGAGGCGTTACTCTCCCCGCTGGCTTCCCGCCGCCCACTGTAGGCAGCGCCCCCAGGCCGGGCCCTACGCCAGCGCGGCACCCAGCGAACGGACCAGCCACTCCCGGTAGGCCTGCACGGACCAGCCGGCCTCCCCCACCAGTGTCCGGTACGTCTGCGGGTGACCCAGCGACCAGATGGCGGCGGCAGCATCGGCGTCGGACATTCCGGACTTAAGCCCGCCGCGGGACCTCAGTGCGGCCGCCGCCTCGCCGTACCTTTCGAGGCGCTGCAGCGCCCGTGCGGTCTGCAGCCTGTCCACCGCGGGGTCGACGGCGGCGGCCTGGGCGATGACGCCCACCACGGGCCCGGTGCGCCGGTGGACTTCAACGAACCAGTCCGCGAGGACGGCGATCAGCGCATCGAAGTCGGGCGCCTCGGCGGTCCGCTGCCGCATCAGTTCCAGGACGTTCGACGGCGAGTGGGGGCCCGACGCCGCCGCATCCAGCACCGCGGACAGCAGCGCCGCCTTGTTCCCCACTGAGTTGTAGACGGTCTGGAGCGCCACTCCGCTTTCGGCCGCGATGGCCTCGATGGTGGTGGGCACGTACCCCTGTTTGGCGAAGAGCCGTCCTGCCACGCTTACGATCAGTGCCCGGGTCTCCGCCGCCTGGACAGCCCGGCGGGTGGGCCGGCCGGTGGGCCCAAGGGTGGTCCCGGGCGCCCCGGAAGGATCGGCCGTCACAGCCCGCGAACCAGTCATGAAAACAGACTAGTCCTCCACTGACTGGAATGCTATTCTAATGAAACCGCAGGGCATCCACAGAGGAAGCGCCCCGGGGCCCGGCTAAGGAGCCATCGATGGATGCTCATATAGTGGACGTTGTGGTGGTCGGTGCGGGGCAGTCGGGGCTCGCCGCCGGCTATTTCCTGAAGCGCGCCGGTGTGGATTTCACCATCCTGGAGAGCCATCCGCGGGTGGGCGACGGGTGGCGGGAGCGCTGGGAATCCCTGCGGCTTTTCACTCCGGCCCGTTACAGCAGCCTGCCCGGGCTGAAATTTCCTTCCCCCGGCGGCAGCTTCCCCGGCAAGGACGAGTTCGCGGACTATCTGGAAAGCTACGCGCAGCACTTCCGGCTTCCGGTGCGGACAGGCATTCAGGTCCTGACGGTTCGCAAGGCCGGGGACGTGTTCGAGGTCCAGACCGACGCCGGCCCCCTCATCGCCCGCGCCGTCGTGGCCAGTCCAGGCGCCACCACGGCGCGCTACGTCCCTGATATGGCGCTGGAACTGGACGGAGAAATACTGCAGCTCCACTCCCTGGACTACCGCAGCCCGGCCGGCGTGCCTGCCGGTGACGTGCTGGTGGTCGGCGCAGGAACCTCCGGCGCGGAGATCGCCATGGAACTCGCCCAGGAGCACCACTCCGGAAAGGTCTACCTCTCGGGACGGCCCACTCCGCACATTCCCGGGGCCGTTCTCCGCTGGGCCGGCCCGCTCTACTGGCGCCTGATCAACTCCGTGCTCACCCTGGACACCAAACCCGGCCGGAAGGTGGCCGCAGACTTCCACAAGCGCGGCGCCCCGCTGATCCGCATCTCCATCAAGGACGTCGAGCGCGCAGGCGTGATCCGGCTCCCCCGCGTCACCGGGGCGGTGGACGGCCAGCCGGTGTTCGACGTCGGGACCCCCGACGCCGGAACCTCCGACGGCGGGACGTCCGACGGCGGGACTGCCAACCCGGGTGCTGTGCCCGGCAACTCCCGGACCGTTATCTGGGCCACCGGTTACCGGCCGGACTTCGGCTGGATGGCGGGACTGCCGGTGGATGATCTGGGCTGGCCGGTGACCAGCCGCGGTGTAGTGGAAGAAATCCCCGGCCTCTACTTTGTGGGCATGCCGTTCCAGTACGCACTGACCTCCGGGACCGTGGGCGGGGTTGGCCGGGACGCTGAGTACGTGGTGGAGAAGGTGCTGGCCCATAGCGCCCTGACCAGCACGAATGCTTGACGGACTTTGCGGAAACCTTGACGGATTACCCCGGCGTAATTTGATCCGGCCCATGGAGAGTAGTTCCTGCCAGCACACGTGAGCCTGGCATTCACAGCCGGCCCGCTGGGGGGCGGCTGGCCCGTTGGGGGCGGGCATCGTCGAAAAGGACTTCTCTCATGGGCATCAGCATAAAAACCACTTCCGGTAAGATCCTGGCCTCCGTTGCACTGGTAGGCGCCGCAGCCGCGGTTGCCGGCATGGGCACCTACGGCGCTTTCACGTCCAGCACCACCGCAGACCAGCAGGTCACCGCGGGCACCGTCACGATCGACCTTGGCCAGGCGGGTGCCACCAATACGCTGAACGTTCCCGTCACCGGTCTCCTGCCGGGTGATTCCGTGGAGAAAATCGCCACGTTGACCAACAACGGCAATTCCGCGCTGAACAATGTCACGCTGACCACCAGCACCACGAACCCGTCGCTCCTGACCACAGAAACCATCCTGGGCCTTCAGCTCAAGGTCGAGTCGTGCAGCACAGGCTGGACCGGAACTGCTGCGCCGTACGGCTGCTCCGTAGCTCCGGCAGTGCTGGCGTCGGGCCCGATCATCGGCTCCAACGTCCTCCTGAATGTTGCTTCCTTGGCCTCGGGCGGAGCGGACAACCTCCGGGTCACAACGTCACTTCCCGCCGAAGCACCCAACGCCTTCAAGGGCGCCACCAGCACCATCAATTTCGACTTCACGGCGACGCAGCGCTCCGGCCAGGTCAAGTAAGGCCTGCAGCAACAACCCGCACGGCGGCGTCATGAAGCCGGCGCCGCCGGGCTGAACTTCCTTCACTATCCGAACCACCCCAAGGGGCTGCACAGCGATGAGCACGGTATCTGATCTTGGCCTGGCCAACAGTGCTGCCGCAGCCCGTACCCCTGAACCGTCCCGGCGCTCCGGTACCCCCCGATGGGGCGCCGGGACATCCAGGACCAAAGCCGTTGCGGGCCGGATGGTCGGCCTCCTCACCACGCTGATGGTTGTCGTCGCGATAGCAGCCTTCCTGCTCCTGGCGATCGGCCCCCGGGTCCTCGGCTACCAGACCTCCACCATGCTCACCGGCTCGATGTCGCCACTGATCAATCCGGGCGACATCGTGGTCACTGTCCCCACCCCGGTCCACGAGATAGCCGTCGGCGACGTCATCACCTATCACATACCCGTGGAGGACCACCGGGTGGAAACCCACCGCGTTACCGAGGTCCTCGCCACCACGGACGGTGCCGTAGCCGTACGGACCAAGGGCGACGCAAACAACGGCGTAGACCCCTGGACCGCCACTCTCGGGGCTGCCACCGTGGACAAGCACGTGATGACGGTCCCCGTTGTGGGTCAAGCCATTCGCGCACTGCGCCAACCCGTTGTCCTGAATATGCTCATGTATGGGGCGCCCGCCGTATTGGTCGTCGGGCTCCTGGCGTCGATCTGGCGCAAGGATCCGGAACCAGAGTCCGGTGAGTAAGTCTGCGGCGGTGTCCAGGGCCGGAGGAATGGTCATGGCCCTGTGCCTGGGCCTGATGCTGGCCTCCGGCACTGCCTTTGCAGCTTTTTCGGATTCGGAGCAAGCCAGCGCCCAGTTCAGTGCAGCTACCCTGGTGGCCCCGGCAGAAAACCCAACCAACATCACCATGACGTGTCTTGCTGGGGCGAGGACCATCACGGTTAAGACCTTCGGTCAGGTGGAAAAGGCCAACTACCACGAGCTGAAAATCTTCGTCGATTCCAATCCGGTTCCCCTTTACGTCGGCGAACTCAAGAAACAAGGGCAAACGGTTCTTCACTTTTCCCTCGGCAGCGGGACGTGGCGCGCGGAGATCACGGGTCAGTACAGACCCCCGGGCACTTCCAACGCCTGGACGAGTCCGGCGCTGGTTGTCCCCCTCGTCTGTAAATGACGCGCCACGGCGAGTAGCCGCCGCGAACCCCGCCCACGCAGCGGCAGCCCGGGTCTACCCCACCAGCGCTTTCCGTTCCCGCTCACTGAGGGAGGAAACAAAGCGGCAGTTCGAACACGTGATCTGGTAGGACCGGGACGTGGTGAAGACGGGAATGAAGAACAGCGTGAACTTCCGGGCGTGCTCGTCCAGGTAATGCTGGACAAACTGCCCGCAGTTCCGGCAGGTGGCGGGGCGCCCGGGCAGGGCGCGGACTACGGTCTTGAGGCCAAAGATGAAAAGCATGAGGTTCCCTTCTAACGGACCCTTCGAGGGTACCGCTTAATCGAAAGCATGCTTAGTAATTGCGCCGGTGCTTCAGCCGCGGAAGAACGACGGCGAACACGGCTGCCGCGGCGAAGCCCAGTACTCCCGTGGCCGAGACCCCCGCGCTCAGCGAGGCCAGTGCCGTCACCCCGGAAAGCAGGACGGGCCCGCCGGTGGAACCCGCGTCCGCGATGAACCGCCACAGCCCCAGGAACTGGCCACGGCCGCGGTCGGGCGAGAAGTCGGCGCCGAGCGTCATGATCAGCCCGGAACTGATGCCGTTGCCGAAGCCGATCAGCAGCGAAGCCAGCAGCAGCCCGGTGAACGAGGCAGTCAGCGGAATCAGGAACATCGCGATCCCCATGATCACCGTGGACGGGACGGCCACAAACAGCCTCCCGCGCCGGTCCATCACCTTCCCGGCCGGGTAGAACACCAGCATGTCGATCGCCCCGGACAGCCCGTAGATTACCGACGTCTGCGCCGGATCCATCCCCAGATGATCAGCCCACAGCGGGATCACCACCTGCCGGGACGCGCGCAGTGCACTGAGCAGCAGGATCCCCACGCCCAGCGTCAGGAACACCTTGCCGTGCGCAACAGCCACGTTCCGCAGCGTCGGCTCCGGACCCTTGTGGCCGCCGTCGGGCACTGGCGGGACCACCAGGTCCGGGATGGTGACGGCCAGGACGGCCGCCGCGGCCATGCCGGCCACGCCCACCCAGTACGCCCCGGCGATCCCGGCAAACTGCATCACGCCGGCGCCGATGAACGGCCCCACAAAGACGCCGATCCTGCTCACGCCGCCCAGAGTGGAGAGCGCCCGCGCCCGGAACTGGAGGGGCACGGCCTCGGTGAGGTACTTCTGCCGCGCCAGGCTGAAGACGCTCGCGGCCATCCCGACGACGATCATCGCCACCGCGAGCAGCCACAGTCCGTTGGGGATCAGGGAGGACATCGCGGCGGCCGCGAGCGCCAGGGCGCCCGTCGCGGCAGCGCCGACAATGGACCAGCGTTCGCCGAACTTCAGCGTGATGAGGGATGCGGGCAGGTTGAAGAACCAGGAGCCGAGACCGATCAGGGTGACGATCAGCGCGGAAACGGCCACCGAGGCGCCGAGGTCCCGGGCGGACAGAACCACCACGGGAAGCACTGCGCCTTCGCCGATGCAGAACAGCAGCGCGGGGCCGAATGCAGGTATGGCGATGCTCCGGAAGTTGAAAGGCTGCGGGGATCCTGGCGAAGTCATCAGATTTATCTTATGGCCCGGCAAAAATTCGCAGGATTCAGGGGGTCACAAGTCGCCTCAGGAGGACTACCGTTTGCCTTGAGGGGCACTGTAGCTGCGCCCTCTTCAAACCTGAGGGAGGTTCCATGGGTGAGGTGTGGATTCGTACCATCCACAACAGTCTGGTCCGGGCGGACAAAGTCACGGAAATCGCTTCCACCCGCGGGTCCCTTCATGAGGACCAGGGTTATGCGCTGAAAGTCATTGTGGACGGCAAAGCCCACGTGGTGATTGACGACGCCGGCCTGCCGGGCTCGCTGGCCGAACGGCTGGAGTTTGCGCGGCATCTCGAGGATGCCCTGCTGCTCGCACTCGACGAGGCACGCATGGCCGATGCATCAGTGGTGGTTGCTTTTGAACCGGAAACCGATCGCTGGGCTTTCGCCGCGGCGGCTGAACTGACCGGCGGACTCAGCCGATAATCGGCCGTTCCTCGGGCAGCCGGTATAGGCGGGGGTGGGCGGACAGCGCGAGCGCGGACGCCACCGTCACCGTCCCGATGCGGCCAGTGAACATCAGGACCATGAGCACCCACTCTGCCGATGCAGGCAAGTGGTAGGTGATCCCTGTGCTCACGCCCACCGTGGCGAAGGCGGAGATCGATTCGAACAGGACTTTTTCGAGGCTGTAGTCGGTCAGGATCAGCAACAGCATGGTCCCGACGACGACGGCGGCCACCCCCAGGAGCGCCACTGACAGTGCCTGCCGTTGGGACGAAGCACTGACTGAGCGGTGTGCGATGGTCACCTCATCGCGCCCGCGCACCTCGTTCCAGATGGCGAAGCCCAGCACCAGGAACGTGGTGATTTTGATGCCGCCGGCTGTGCCGGCGCTGCCGCCGCCGATGAACATCAGGATGTTCGTGACCATGAGCGTCTCGGGAGCGGCCACGCCGTAATCGATGCTGTTGAATCCCGCCGTGCGCGGGAAAACGCCGCCCGCCACCGAGCCCATGATCTTGCCGGTGAGGGACAGGTTTCCCAGCGTCTCGGCCCTGTTCCATTCAAAAGCAGCGAACAGCGCGATCCCCACCGCCAGCAGCAGCAGGGTGCCGTAGATGGTCAGGCGCAGGTGGATGGTCCAGTTCTTGGGCTTCTCCCCACGAAGCAGCTGGATGATCACCGGGAAGCCCAGCCCGCCGGCGATGACGGCCAGGCAGATGGGGGTGATGATCCACGGGTCCGACGCCAACCCGATCAGGTTGTCGCTGAAGAGCGAGAACCCTGCGTTGTTGAAGGCGGAGATGGCGTGGAAGGTCCCGTGCCACAGTGCGGTGGCCGGGTTTGCATCGTAGGCCAGCAGGAACCGGCCGGTCAGGAGGACTGCGGTGACGGCCTCGAAGCCGAGCATGATTTTGGCAACCCGGACCAGCACGGCCCGAACGTCCCCGAGGTTCAGGGTGTGCGTCTCGGACTGGGCCACCAGCTGGCCGCGCAGCCCGATGCTCTTGCGGACCAGCAGCGCCATCAGCGTGGCCAGGGTCATGATGCCGAACCCGCCGGCCTGGATCAGCCCGAGGATGACGGCCTGGCCGAACGGGGTCCAGAACGTGGCGGTGTCCACGGTGATCAGCCCGGTGACACAGACGGCTGAGACGGATGTGAACAGCGCCGGCATCAGGAGCTCGGAGCCGGGATCCGTCCGCGCAAAGGGGAGCATCAGCAGCCCGGCCCCCACCAGGATCACCGCCAGGAATGCCAGGGGCAGTGACCGGACGGGATGGGACAGGGCCCGCCGGACGAAGTTCTCCTCCTTGCCGGCCCTTCCGTCTCCGCCCCTGCCGTTGGCCGGCTTGCCGTTCACCGGCCTGCCGTTGATGAAATTGCGCTGGACAGGCCGGGAGCCCTTCTCCCCCGCGGACCTGTCCTTCATGGTGCTCATCCGACGTGGATCCCCGGCCTGAGGTCCGGGTCAGGCTCGTTCTCGCGGATGATTTCGCGGACCACCGGCGCGGTGTCCCCACGGCCCAGCAGCAGGTAGCGCATCAGGTGGGCCAGCGGGTTTCCTTCGGCCCACTCGAAGTAGGCGTGCGGCCGGACCCCGGTGGCATCCCGGAGTGCCAGCAGGATGGCGGCGATCGCGTTGGGGGCGGCGGGGCTTTCGGCCCGCAGGACCCGGTGGCCGTCCACCTCGATCCCCCGCACCTCCAGGACTTCGCTGAAACCTGAGGGATCGGTGATGTCGATTTCGAGGAAGATGACGTCGGCGGTGCCGGGCACGGGGTTGTTCTCGCGCTGGGTGGCTTCCTTGCTGGCGTACTCTGTGGCGTCCCCGCATTCTGCGGCGTCCCGGTCGTGGGGCCGGTTGGCGATCAGGTTGATCCGGCCGTCGAAGTCCAGGGTGTCGCTGATGAAGCGGCGCGCGTCGTCGTCGAACGTAATCGTGTCAACGCGCAGCTCGGTGGTGCGGCTGATCCGCGAGACCAGCGAGACGGCCACGATGCCCAGGATGAAGAACCCGGAGATGGCGATGCCGTCCGGCTTGGCAACCACGTTCGCGGCCAGGGCGTAGAGCATCACCAGTGTCAGGACGGTGAACCCGATTGCGGCCTTCCGCTGTTTCCGGCGGACGGCTGAGATGGTGACGGCCACGGCGCCGGAGACCATCATGGCGAGGATTCCGGTGGCGTAGGCGCCGGCCTGGGCGTTGACGTCGGCGTTGAAGCCGATGGTGATGAGGATGCTGATGGCCGTGTACACGAGGACCACGGGACGGACCGCGCGGGACCAGTCGGGCGCCATGCCGTAGGAGGGCAGGTAGCGGGGCACGATGTTGATCAGCCCGGCCATCGCGGACGCCCCGGCGAACCAGAGGATCAGGATGCTGCTGACGTCGTAGACCGAGCCGAAGCCGTTGCCCAGGAGCTCGTGGGCCAGGTATGCCAGGGCGCGGCCGTTCGCTTCGCCGCCGTCCTGGAACTCCTGGGCCGGGATGAGCACTGTGGTGACGAAGCTGCTGCCCAGCAGGTAGACGCTCATGATGAGGGCGGCGGTGGTCAGGAGCTTGCGGGTGTTCCGAATCTTGCTGGCCAGCTTCTCCTCGGGCGTCGCACCCTGGGATGCCACCAGCGGCATCATGCTGACGCCGGTTTCGAAGCCCGAGAGCCCCAGCACCAGCAGGGGGAAGGCCACCAGCGCGGGGCCCACCACACCCCCGAACCCGCCGGATGCGGTGGTGAGTGCGCTGGTCCAGTCAGCCATGGCACCGGGCTGGGTGACGGCGTCGTACATTCCCACGCCGATGATCACCGCGTTCAGCACCAGGAACACCGCCACCAGCGGAATGGCGACGGCCACGGCCTCGGAGAAGCCCAGCAGGAACACACCGCCCAGGATCAGGAGCAGCACCACCGTGATGGGCACGGCCTGGCCCTCCAGGAAGGGCGGCAGGTAGGGGTTTTCGAGCAGGTGCACGGTGGCGTCCGCGGCCGAGAGCGTGATGGTGACGATCCAGGACGTGGCCACAAAGCCGAGCAGGATCAGGACGAATATTTTGCCGCGCCAGAACGGCAGGAGCCGCTCCAGGATGGCCACCGAACCCTGCCCGTGCGGGCTTTCGGCGGCCACGCGCCGGTACATCGGCAGCATGCCCACCAGCGTCAGTGCCACGATCAGGAGGGTGGCCAGCGGCGAGAGGGCACCGGCGGCGAGCGCGGCGATGCCCGGCAGGTAGGACAGGGTGGAAAAGTAGTCCACACCGGTCAGGCACATGACCTTCCACCAGCTCTGCTGGGGCACATGGTCCTCCGCCGCCTCCGGCCCGATCGGCTGATGTACCCGGTGCTCCAGCAGCCAGCGGGACAGTGCGTTGCCAGGCTCGGCCTCCCGTTCGGGATTCGGCACGGTGGCGGGGATTGAGTAGTGGGCTGATGCCGTCAAGGACGTGTCTTTCGTTGCTGCCGGAGGCGGCCAGCATGCCCCGCCCGGAGAGCAGGGTGCCGCCTATAACCCACGGAGCGTAGCACCGGCGTGAAGCCCGAAACCCCGGGATTCCGGGGATCTTAATGCTTTCTTAACGCCTCATTCGCGCCCGGATTAACGCCCGACGGCGGCACCCGCCGGGGTGCGCGCCCTCACTCCTGGAAGCGGTAGCCCAGCCCCTGTTCAGTCAGGAGGTGGCGCGGGTTGGCGGGGTCCGTCTCCAGCTTCCGCCGCAGCTGCGCGAGGTAGACCCGCAGGTAGTTTGTCTCGCCGGCGTAGGCGGGCCCCCAGACCTGGTTGAGCAGTTCGTCGTGCGTGACAAGGGCGCCGCGGTTCCGGGTCAGCAGCTCCAGGATCTTCCACTCAGTGGGCGTGAGCCGGACCGTCTCGCCGTCCCGGGTGACGCGCTTGGCCGCCAGGTCCACGGAGAAGTGCTCGGTTTCCACCACCGGAAGGTCGCCTGAGGTTCCGCGGCGCAGGGCAGCGCGCAGCCGGGCCAGGAGTTCGTCCATGCCGAACGGTTTGGTCACGTAATCGTCCGCGCCGGCGTCCAGGGCCAGGATTTTGTCCTCCGAGCCGTGCCGCGCGGACAGGACCACGATGGGCACGTCGCTCCAGCGCCGCAGCCGGCGGATGACCTCCACCCCGTCCAGGTCCGGCAGCCCCAGGTCAAGGATGACCACGTCGGTCTGGTGCGCGGCCGCCTGGTCCAGCGCACCCTGCCCGGTGAAGGCGGTCAGGGTTGAATAGCCACGGGCGTTCAGGTTGATCTGCAGGGCGCGGAGGATGGGGACTTCGTCGTCAACGATCAGTACGGCGGCCATCAAGTCCTCTCATGCCCGGTTCGGTGCGCAGTTCGGGGCGGGGTCCAGGGGCCACACCCGTGGACAGCGGAAGGCGGACCACCATGGTCAGCCCGCCGCCGGGGGTGGGTTCGGCCAGGAGGACTCCGCCCATCGCCTCGGTGAAACCTTTCGCCACGGCCAGGCCCAGCCCGATGCCCGTGCCTGGATTCGTATCGTCCGCCCGCTGGAAGGGCCGGAACATCGCCAGGACCTCCCCCGCCGGGATGCCCACGCCATGATCCACCACCGTGAGTTCGCTGGCCGGGACGTCCCCAATTGTTGCACTGCCGGCGCCGCCCACGGATCCGGAAATCACCACGTCGGAGTCCGGCGCGTATTTCAGGGCGTTCTCCACCAGGTTGGCGATGACCCGTTCCAGCATGCCCGGGTCCGCATCGACAGCGGGCATGTTGTCCGGCAGGAGCAGCCGGAGCCGTTCCGAGTCCGTGCCGCGCAGTGCCTCCCCCACGGCGTCGGCCCAGTGGACCGGGCGGATCAGGGGCGAGACGGCGTCGGCGGTGAGCCGGGACATGTCCAGGAGGTTGCTGACCAGCCGGTCCAGCCGGTCCGCCCCGGTTTCGATGGTGGCGAGCAGTTCCTCCTGTTCGTCCACGCTCAGGCTGATGGTGCGGTCGCGCAGGCTGCTGGCGGCCAGCTTGATGCCGGCCAGCGGCGTGCGGAGATCGTGCGAGACGGCCCGCAGGATGGAGGTCCGCATCTTGTTTCCCTCTGACAGGCGGAGGTTTTCGCGCTGGCTGGCCGAGAGCTCCTCGCGTTGGAGCATGGCCAGCAGGTGGGCGCCGAACGCCGACAGCAGCCGCCGCTCATCCTGCGACAGTTCCCGCCCGGTGAGCGTCAGCAGCCGGTCCGCATCCAACTGCTCGGCTGTGGCAGCCGGGGATGCGGTGGCAGCCGGGGCTTCGGTGTCCGCCCCGGCCCCGGAGGCAGCAGAAGTACCGGAGCGCTCGACGGCGGCGCCCGGCTGGGTGCCCGGAGGCGCCGTCGGCCGTTTCTTGCCGGAGTATTCGCGTAACACCCAGCCATTTACGCGGCCGGGACCGCCGGAACCGGCGCGCTCCCCCGCCGGTTCCCGGACCCACAGCCCTGCCCCGTCCACCTGGAAATGTTCGCGGACCTGGTCCAGGAACGCGGGGATGCTGTTCCCTTCGGCCACGGCCCGGCGGCTCAGTTCACCCAGCACGGCGGCTTCGGCGCCGGCCCGGTGCGCTTCCTTGCTGAGCCTGGCCGATCTGTCCACCACCATGGAGACAGCCACCGCCACGAGGACAAAAATCAGCAGCGCCAGGACGTGTTCGGGGTCGATAACGGTGAAGGAACCGATGGGCCGGACGCTGAAGTAGTTCACGGTCAGCCCGGCCAGGACAGCGGCCGCCAAGGCAGGCCAGAGCCCGCCGAGCAACGCCACGGCCACCACTCCGGTCAGCTGGACCAGCATGTCCGTGGACAGCTGGTCGTGGGGCAACCGCTCCAGGAGGAACTGCAGACCCGGCGGCAGCACCAGGGCGAGGATGAACGCCGGCAGCTGCCGGGCGCGTCCCAGGCTGGGACGGCGCCTGATGCGTTCCGCCAGCACTGCGTCGTGCCCGATGAGGTGGACGTCGAGGGTGCCTGCGTTCCGGATGGCGGCGGCCACCGTCCGGCCCCGGCCCGGCCAGCGCGGCAGGCCGCCAGACGGCCTGGACGTCCCCAAAACGAGCTGGCCGGCGTTGACGCCGCGCGCGAACTGGAGCAACGCCGTCGGGATCTCCTCCCCGCCGATGGCGTGGAAAATGCCGCCGGCGCCCAGTGCCACCGTGCGCAGCCGGTCGAGTTCCTTGGAGGAGGGCACCGCCCGTGCGGCGGTGGTGCGGACATGGACCACGTGCAGCTCCCCGCCGGCGGACAGCATCCGTGCGGCCCGGCGGATCAGCGCCTCGTCCCCTGCGTGCCCGCTGATTCCGACGACGATCCGCTCACCGGCGGACGTGCTGCTTTCTGGTGACATGACTCCATTGTTCACTCGTTACGTCCCAAGAACGGCGGGAAAGGGCATACCCGTAACCTACCCGTCAGTAGTGTTGCGTGGGTCACATTGGATGCTTACTCTGGTCGAGGCTTATGCAAGCGGGCCATGCAAGGGCTGCAGCGTCGCAGCCGATGCCGGGGAAGGCTTTACACCGTGAATTCCAAACTCAACATTCTTGTCCGCGTGGATCTCGACCACGCCCGTGCCCAGGTTGTCGCCAAGGGCCACATCACCGTGCACAGCGTCCAGGCCCTTTACGTTGTGGTCAAACGCGCCAACTCGCTGAAGCAGGGTCTCGACCTGGAGCTGGACATCACCCACGCCCGCGTTGATGACGCGGCACTCGAGCAGCTCCGGGACTGCTCCCGCACCCACCACCTTCCGGTGAAAATCGACCCGCAGCAGATGCCGTGCAACGTCAGTGTCCTGGCCCCGCGCGTCCCTGCCGTAGCCGGAGCAGCACTTATCGCCGCCTGAGTTGTGGGTATGCTGGGAACGGAGCGGCAGCATTGCCCGTTCCCGGCTCAGTAGGGGGCACACGCCAGGACACCCGTGTCCTGATGCCAAAGGTCTGCTCCCATGCCACAGCCGCTCCCCCTTAATGAACTCACCTTCACTGCTGCCCGCATCCAGGGCCTGCTTCTGAGCAAGGAAAAAGCCCACCGTGCGGTCGGGCAGCTGACCGAGGGTATCCGTGAGGCTCTTCCGCCTGGTTCAGGCGCCGGCGTCTCGCTCCTGGACGAACACGCCCTTGCTGGACAGGCCCTTGCTGGACAGGCCCTTGACGAACAGGGCGGCGAAGAACACGACGGCGGGACCAGCGTGGGTGCCACCAGCGCCATGGTCCTGGAGGCTGACGCGGCGCAGTATGAACTCCGCCAGGGTCCTTGCCTGACAGCGTGGTCCACGCGGCAAACGGTCCTGGTCCGGGACGCCTTTGGTGATGGAACGTGGCCCCAGTGGTCCCGGACCGTCAGCGGTTTGGCCATCCGGTCAGTGGTCAGCGCGCCGCTGCTGGCCGGCACCAGGTGTCTGGGAACAGTCAAGATCTACTCACCGCTGCCCGCCGCGTTCGACGCCGCCACGGCCCTGATGCTGGAGAAATTCGCGGCGGCCGCATCCACGTTGCTGGCCAATGCCCATGGCTCCGAGGCACCGCGCCGCTTGACGAAAGTCCTCGGGGCCGCCCTGCACAGCCGGGACAACACCGCCCGCGCCCAGGGGGTGCTGATGCAGCAGTTCGGCTTCAGCCCGGACGGTGCCCTGGAGGAACTGCTGCTGCGGTCAAGGGCCAGTGGAAAGCCGCTGGCCAGCGTCATTGTGGAAATCCTCACGGGGACGCGCAATGCCTCCCGGCGGAACCCTGGCCCGGCATAAACTTCGGAGTATGAAGATTGCAGTTGCCGGGGGAACCGGAACAGTGGGGCGGCACGTGGTCCGCGTTGCGCGTGAACGGGGCCACGAAGTGGTCAGCCTGTCGCGCCAGGAGGGCGTCAACCTGATCACCGGAAAGGGCCTGAACGAAGCCCTGCACAACGTGGACACCGTTATTGACGTGTCAGGGATCCGGGAACTGAGCACCAAGAAAAACGTGGACTTCTTCACCACCAGCACGCAGAATCTGCTGGCCGCAGAGAAAAAGGCCGGGACCAAGCACCATATCGCGCTCTCCATCGTGGGCATCCAACTGGCAAAATCAGGCCTGTACGCCGGGAAGCTGGCGCAGGAGGAAGCCGTCCGGCACGGCGATGTGCGCTGGACCATCCTGCGGTCCACCCAGTTCCATGAATTTGTTCCGATGACCCTCGGGTACACCTCCGCGGGACCGCTCGCGCTGGTGCCGCGGATGCTGATGCAGCCGGTGGCGGCAGCTGAAGTGGCCGAGGCGCTGGTGGATGCGGCGGAGGCAGGACCGAAGGGACGCCTCCCCGATCTGGGCGGCCCCGGCAAGGAGAGGCTCGCGGACCTGGTCCGCGCCTACCTCCGAAAGACGGGGAAGAAGAAACTCATCGTGCAGGTCCCGCTCCCGGGGCCCATGGGGAAAGCGATGCGCAGCGGTGACCTGATCCCGGAACCGGGTGCCGCCGTCGGGCGCCAGACCTTCGCGCAGTGGCTGGATGCCACCGCCAACTAGAAGAGCAACGCGGGGTCACTCCCGGCCCAATAAACGGCTCCGGAGGGGCGATAAGTGACCCCGCGTTGCAGGAAGAAAGCAGGAAGGGGCCCTACCGGTACCCGTCCACGATCGCCGCAGCAATTTCCTTGTACGCCCGCCGGGTCTCGGGCCTGAGTACGTCGAGGGTGACCAGGTCGCCGTCGGCCACCCCGCGGTCGTGCGGGACGGCGATGAGCTGGCGGCAGATCCCGGCCAGGTGCTCCTCGATGGCGTCCTTGTCCACGCGGGAGGAGACCTCGTCCTTGTCCGTGATGACCACAATGGCGTTCCGGGCCAGGTCCTCGTAGCCGTGGCTGGCCAACCAGTGGAGGGTGCTGCGGGCGCGTTTTGCCCCTGAAACCGCGTAGCCGGCGGCGATCACCAGGTTGTCCGCGGACTGCAGGATCCCGCTCATGGCGTTGTGGGTCACTCCGGTGCCGCAGTCGGTCAGGGCCACGGAGTAGTAGTTGGAGATCAGCTTGCGGATCCGCAGGTACTCGGCGGCGGTGAGCGAGTCCGAGACCTCCGGGTCCTGCTCCCCCGCGATCAGGTGCAGCCGGCCGGCGTGGTGCATGTAGCGGGCCAGCGCCGTGAGCGAGTCGATGGATTCGATGTTGTTGAGCAGGTCCGTGATGGTGCGCGGGCTGGACTGCTGGTAGATCCCCTCGCCCAGTGCGCGTTCCACGAGGTCGCCGGAGTCCGGGTTCGCGTCGATGGCGCAGGGCGCGTCGCCGCGGAATTCGGCCAGGGTCAGGCCCACACCCACCGTGGTGGAGGTCTTGCCGATGCCGCCTTTGAGGCTCAGCACCGCGGTGTTGTAGCTGCCCTGCAGCTGGCGGGCGATGCGTTTGGCCAGTTCGTCCTCATCGCGCTGCTTGGCGCCGGGGCCCATGTTCCAGGCCCCGCCCGTCATGGAATAGACGGCACCGCGGACCCCGCCCACCGGCCGTGGCTTCTGCTCTTTGACGAACAGGCCCGGCGAGCTGATGAAGTCGGGCATGGGGCTGTCGGCGATGACGTCCGCCGCTGTGGGGCGGACCCGCCGGAACGCGGGCGCTTCCTCTGTAGCGGACAACGACGGCGGCGTGGCTTCCACGGCGCCGGTGGCGGTTTCCGAGGTGGCCGGGTCCGCCGTGGGAACGCCGGTGATCTGCGGCTGGGCGGTGACCGGCGGCCTGGCCGGGCGGCGGGTGGGGGCGGGAACGGAAGCCGGGGTAGTGGCCTGATCGGCGGCGGCTGCCGCCTCAGCCCAGGAGCTGCGGCGCGGAACCGGTGTGCCGGCGTCGGGCGTTTCGGAAAGTTCGGGAGTTACGGCTGGCATGGTTCCTGTCCGGGCATCCGGCAGCGGCGCGTCGGCGCGACGGAGGTCGCGGCGTCGGCGGCCCGCCGGCGGTTGCCCTGCGTTCTCTGCAATGGCGCGTGCGTTCTTATCCGCCGGATCTGGCATGTCTGTCCCCCCGGACGTCGGCAAAGGTTCTGCGGCACTTACTGAACTGCAAGTCTAGGCGCTGGGGCAGAAACGCAAGGTCAGACCCGGGTGAGGGCCGCCACTACAACGCCGGCGGTGAGGATGAGCAGGACCGCGAGGACGGCGTAGGCCTGCCATTTGGGACGGCCCTTATGGGGGTTGATGTCTACGTAGGGCATGTCAGATGCAGTTACTCCTTGTGGCGGGCACCCGGACTGCTCTCCGCTTGAGCCGCAGCACCTGGTACATGGCGGCAAAGGGAATGAGCAGGGTGCCTAGCAGCGCGCACAGCGCCAGGGCATAGTCGACGAGAGCCACAGCAGTCTCCGTTGATAGCAGTGATCCCCCATGTGATCACCAGCCACGGTAGCCGGAAGTCACACTGAGTGACAAATCACGTCACAGGTACGGCGCGGCGTCCTGGGCCGCGCCGTGCATCGCGCTTTCGTGTTTCCCCGAATTCCGGGTGCGCTGCCGTGGCACCACAACGGCGGGGTCTGATCAAGTCACGCCGGATGTGACATTGCCGGGCGTGAGTGGATCTCGGCTGCAGACATACGCCGGATTCCATGGGCCTCCGCCGTGGGGGCGCGATGTGCTCCTGGTGCGTGTTCGCGGCCGGCTGAGGTGAGATCGGAAATCAGCCCCATGCCGGCGTACTCCCGCACTGCGGCGATGCCGGCAACTGCTGCAGCTTTGTTGCGAAAGGATGTGGAAACGGCCATGACGGTCCCATCGGGCGCTGTTACCCGGAACCTGTAAAGGGATTCCGCATCAATAAAAAGTTCAAACGTGCCGGCCATTGCTGTCCTCCCGGTAGGCGGGGCGTCCCCGCGGCGTCGTTGCCGCGGGGATGCCATAGACGCGCCTTTGCGTCTCTTCACCGCTGGTCTGGTCGCGAAATTCGCAATTTATAAATTCATCAACTGCTAAAGAGTCTGACCCACCTCCCGGTTCCCCGCAAGTGCTGGGAGGTGGTCCGGGCCGGTGAAGCTGCAAAAAGCTTCGGTAAAGGTCGCGCGCAGGCGTATGCTGTTTCAGCGGGACAGACAAGTCTGTCCCGCTGACCAAAAGGTGGACCGGCTACAGCCATTTGGCCCAGCCACAGAGACGAGAGGTATCCGGCGTGCCTGCGTTGCCAGAAGCGAAGTCAGACCTGTTCAGGTCCCTCGGGCATCCCGCGCGGATCCGGGTAGTGGAGTTGCTGGCCGATGGTCCCGTCCCTGTGAGCGAGCTGCGCCGGGCAACCGGCCTGGAAGCGTCAAATCTGTCCCAGCACCTCAGTGTCCTGCGCAGTCAGCGGCTGATTACTTCCTCGCGAACTGATGGCCAGATCCAGTATCAGCTCAGCTCCCCGGAGGTCTTGACGTTGTTCAGTGTGGCCGGTGCGCTGCTGATCAGCACCCTGCAGTCCACCAGGCTGGAACTTGCCGAGCTGGCCGACCCGGAGTCATCCTGAACCGAAGCTCCTAGATTCCTGCCGCCTTTCAGCGGGCCATCGCCCTTGATGTCGTAAAAAGTGCGTCCTCGAGGATCATATCGGCGGCCTTTTCCGCGATCATGATCGTGGGAGCCTGCGTGTTCGAACTGACCAGACGCGGCATGATCGAGGAGTCAACGACGCGTAATCCCTCAAGCCCATGGACCTTCAACCGCGGCGAGACGACCGAATCCTCTGTGGTTCCCATGGCGCAGGTGCCGACCGGATGGTACGAAGTGCGTCCGTAGGAGCGCACGAAATTCACGTACTCGTCGCGGGTTTTAACCGGGGTACCGTCGCCCATGCGCTCCGTTCGAATGAACTGAGCCATCGACGGCTGCTCCATAATCTGCCGGCTCTGCTGCACGCCGGCGATGGCCATTTCGACGTCGTAGTCATCGGCCAGGTAGTTTGGATCGATGAGCGGTGCTTTTGCCGGGTCCAAGGACGCCACACGGACTGTTCCCCGGCTCCGGGGCCGCACGAAGTACGAGTTCAACGTTGCACCGAATCCGGGCCGCAGGTCTGGGCAGCCTACCTCCGCCCGCGCCGCCGGCAGGAAGTGGAACTGCAGGTCCGGCGTCTTCTCGTCCTTGTTCCCATAACTGAATCCGCCTGCCTCGACGACGGTTGAGGCGAACGGTCCGGAATGGAGGGCGAGGTACTCGAGACCGGCCATAACGGACGCTGGGCCCACCCGGTTGAGCCGGTCCAGGCTGTGGTAGTCGTCGGTGAGTTCGAAAATGACGTCCACAGCGCAGTGGTCCTGCAGGTTCTTACCCACACCGGGCAGGGGACGTATGGTGCCGATGCCGGCGGCGGCGAGGTCCGCCGGGTTACCGATACCCGAAAGCTGCAGCAGTTTGGGCGAACCGAAGGCGCCGCTCGCGACGAGCACTTCCCGCTTGGCGCTGTACGTTCGTGCGCTGCCGCCTTCGAGCGCCTGAATCCCGACAGCCCGGCCGTTCTTGATAACTACTTTCGAGACGATCACGTTAGTGCGGACCGTGAGGTTACGCCGCTTGCGCGCGGGTTTCAGATAAGCGTCGGCCGCGCTGCAGCGGCGGCCGTTCTTCGTGGTCGTCTGGTAAAAGCCGACGCCGTACTGCTTGGCACCATTGAAGTCACTGTTGTAGGGCAACCCGAACTCTTGGCCCGCTAGCACGAAGGCCGCCGAGAGCTTGTGCGGATGTACAAGGTCAGATACTCCGAGCGGCCCCTGGGCTCCGTGGTGGGGTGCCGAAAGCCGGCTGTTCGACTCTGAGCGTACGAAGTACTTGCCCACCTCGTCGGCGGACCAACCTTCGCATCCGTAGTCCGCGACCCACCCGTCATAGTCCTCGGCCACGCCACGAGTAAAAACCTGGGAGTTGATGGATCCGCCGCCGCCGAGCACACGGCCCTGGCGGATCGGAATACGACGGCCGTTGCCGTGCTTCTGCGGAATGCTGGAATAGCCCCACTGATGCGGCCCGGTACTAAGTTTCGGAAAGCCGGCGGGCATGTGGATAAACAAATTGCGGTCGGTTCCGCCCGCCTCCAGCAGGAGGACGCTCACCGTGGGGTCTTCACTGAGCCTGCCGGCCAAGACACAGCCGCCGCTGCCGCCCCCGGCAATTACGTAGTCATATGCGCCGTTGTTGAACATTGAACCCCTCGGCTCATGGCTAACTGCACCGTAGCTTGAAGCATTCACTAGAGTTTCTGGTCGGGCGGGGATGATGTCAACCCCCCGCGTTGACTTGCCTGATACCTAATACGTCCGCGTAGCCGGACACGTTCCTCATGTAGTGCTTTTTGGCTCGGGTGCGGGTACGCCTGATTAGAGTTATCACGCGTGGCTATGGCGGCACTGGCCGGGCCAAAGAACGCAAGCTTCCGCACCGATGGGCCAGGCCGGACGTGTTGTCGATGGAAGGCGAACCGAGTGGAGTTGAGCTGCCATTATCGGCGTCCCGTCAGACATGCTTGAACGATTCGTCGACCCAATAATCGTTATGCTCAGCGGACCTTGCCCTTGGTCACGGTGATCGTGATGCGTGAAGTGACAGCGTCGGGGCTGACTCCGTTGGTGGCGGTCACCGTAAACGTTGCCTTACCGGCCTTGATCGGCGTGCCGGAAAGGACCCCCGTGCGGGAGTCCAGGCTCAGCCCTGCGGGCAGTGCACCGGAGGACACGCGGAAGGTTGGGGCCGGGTCGCCCGTGGCTGTGAACGTGTAGCTGTAGGCGGCACGCGTGGTTGCGTTTGTCGGTGGTGTGTCCGCGGTGAATACCGGGGGTGCCGAGTTCACATCGATGACAGACACCGTGTTGGAACCGGTCCCCTCGCCACTGTTGGTGACGTAGGCTGTCGACCCGTCCGGGGTGAACGCAACACCTTCGGGGTCCGGCCCGACCGGGATCGTGGAGGTCACCGCGCCCGTCGCCACAGCGATGACCGACACCGTGCCGTAGTAGGTGTTGGTGACATAGGCTGTCGACCCGTCCGGGGTGAACGCCACAGCGTTCGGGTTCGTCCCGGCCGGGATCGTGGAGGTCACCGTTCCTGTCGCCACAGTGATGACCGACACCGTGCCGGCAGAGAAGTTGGTGACGTAGGCTGTGGACCCGTCCGGGGTGACCGCAACACCCCACGAACCCGACCCGACCGGGATCGTGGAAGTCACCGTTCCCGACGCCACAGCAATGACTGACACCGTGTCGGAGCCGTTATTGGTGACGTAGGCTGTGGACCCGTCCGGGGTGAACGCAACACCGACCGGAGCCGACCCGACCGGGACCGTGGAGGTCACCGTGCTTGACGCCACAGCGATGACTGACACCATGTTGGAACCGGGGTTGGTGACGTAGGCTGTCGACCCGTCCGGGGCTACCGCGACACCTAACGGGGAAGACCCGACCGGGATCGTGGAGGTCACCGTTCCCGACGCCACAGTGATGACCGACACTGTGTTGGAATCCCAGTTGGTGACGTAGGCTGTGGACCCGTCCGGGGTGAACGCTACACCCCGCGGGGCAGACCCGACCGGGATCGTAGAGGTCACGGTGCCCGATGCCACAGTGATGACCGACACCGTGTTGGAAGCCATGTTGGCTATGTAGGCTGTGGACCCGTCCGGTGTGACCGCAACACCCCGCGGGTCTGATCCCACCGGGATCGTGGAGGTCACCGCGCCCGCGGCAGTTGCCGGGATATTGCCGGCCAGCATGAGCACCGCCAGGATCGGGCTGATGATGGCCGCACGCCGCCGGAACCAGGGGGAAGTGGGTGTACCCCGGAGGAACCGGCGTGTGCCGGCCGCAGGGTGTTTTATGCCCGGGGCGGAACGTTGCCCCGTCTTCCGCCGGGACAATCTTGCTAGGAACCGCATCAGGTCCTCCTGCGTGTGGAAAGCGATGTTTGTGAGTGTGCCGCGTTCGTGCGGTTTGCGGCTCAATCCGGAGCTTATAGATCAGGCAAACCTACGGTCACCAGTAGCCGGTACCTGTCTTTGGTTTGGCGCTACCTTTTTCCACGCCCGGGGGCGCCGACTCCTAGCTCTGAACCCACGTTGGGCGTCTCATAGCCCCAGGGTCTCGAAACCCCAGCCTTTCAAGACAGCCAGCTGGATGCACGGGGCGCCCGCTCCTGCCGATAGGAGCACGCGCGAGAACCGGCCACCACGACGTCTCGACTCACGGGGGCTCTGGTGGGTCGTAGATCCGGACGGGATCCGAGCCCCGTAGCTACAGCGCCAGCGGAGCCGAATCGGCGGCGCATCCTGCAGCCAGCTACGTGGTGTGGGCTCACCACCCTGATTGCAGCGGTGCTGTCACGCCAACCTATGCGGTGGCAGGACCGGTTGGCGATGCGGCACGGGTGGCGTGTCCGCGGCCCCTGGGCCACAGTTGAACAGCCATGACAAAAGCCCACGCGGCCAGGAACACCAGGGCCACCAGCCGCGGCGCAGAGTCGAACAGGCCAACATAGGAAACCATCAGACCGTGAATGATCCAGGCGATCCCTGAGGCGGCAGCCAGCCATCCCGGCCAGCGGGCATAGGCGTGGCCGTAGGCGATGGCCAGGCCGAAGAAGATGAGCGTCAGCCCGAGCAGGATGTTGGAGTAGCTTTGCAGTGCGTACTCGGACCACCTCAAGCCCATGGCGGCCGACAGGGCTGCGGGCTCCTGGTCAGCGGGGGCGCCCGCCCAGGCATCCACCGCCCACTTGAGTGCAATGCCGTCTACCGCCTGGAGCATGGTGATGGCCGCCGCAGTGAGCACCACGGCTGCCAGGCCGAAGCGTGCAAGCGCAGTGGAGCCTTCCCGCTTTTCAGTCATGGCGAAATACAGGGCCACGAGTCCGCCAAAGAACACCAGCGCGGCCACCCATTGGGTGAAGTGGATGGCTATCCAGCCCTCGCTCTGCGCATACTCCCTGAAGACCGCGGTATGGTTCATCACGTCCTCCCGGGACGGGTGCACCGCCGTGGCAGCCACGAGCAGGATCACGCCGAGGGGAAGCGCAACCGCGCCGATCCTCCCCCAGAATGCCCTTGGTTCCGCATGAGTTTCCATCACATTCTCCTCTCCAGCCCGGCCGAATCCCAACAGTGCCCTTGAACCGCTGCGGGACACATCGCCAGGCCTTCCAGTGCATCAAATTGGCTGGAGCGGGCGGCATTTCGTCTACCCGTAGCAACAAGGTTAGGAGCATGTAAGGGAAAGGTGAAGAGGAACCCGAAAGGCACGGCTAACGGCTGAGCGCGGCCACAACGACGGCTGCGGTGGCCACTCCAAGCACCACCAGCAGTACATAGGACATTGACTGCATTCGCCGACGGCGGAGCTCGCCTCTGGACTGCCGCGCGGAGCGGGTTCCCCCATATCTACCCATACCGCGATGCTATGAAATGCATCCTCAAGATTTGCTCAAGTCACGCGCTTTGTGACTCAGGGGGACAGCTGACAGGTGTGGACGCCCGGATCCCCTGCCCTGGGCCCACGAATGGCAGTAGGCTTCCTGATTAAGGCCAGAATTCGGGCAGTGATGGGGGACATCTTGTTTTTCGAACCGGTTGAAAGGTACTTCCGCACGCTGGGGCATCGCGGGCGGACTGTGATGTTCCAGCTTCCGCTGTCCCTGACGATGCTCCTGGTTACCGTCCTTGCCATGGTCTTGCACCCCGAGCTCAAGTGGTCCGGACCGTTCCTCTACAGCCTGGCAGCCCATCTCGTCCTGCTCGCCGCCTGCGCGATCGTTCCATGGGAACGGCTGCCCAGGCCGGCCGTACTGATCATCCCGGTGCTGGACTGCTTGGCCATCGGCCTGTCCCGCGAAGCAGGGGACCAATACCTCGCCGTGCTGGGCTTCCTGCTGGTCTTCCCGGTCGTTTGGCTCTCTGTGGGCAGGCACCCCAGCGGCGTAGTCCTCGCCGTCCTCGCCACTATCCTGGGCGCCGTTCTACCCCCGGTAATCCTCGGCACCGGCTTCACCAGCGCCTCCTTCATCAGGATTGTGCTCCTGCCGGTCATTCTCGGCGCAATCGCACTCACAACCCACGGGGTTGCCAACGCGATCTCCAGTCAGCGGCGGCTGCTTGAGGACCGGGCAGTTGAGGTCCGGAAGCTCCTGACTGCCAGCGAAAGCCGAGAACAACTGCTGGGCACGGTCCTGGACACAGTCAGCGTCGGTGTCTGCGCACTCGATGGCCAGGGCCGCACCATACTTTCGAACCACCACCAAGGCAGCCAACTGGCCGAACCCCTCAGCGATCCACCTGATGCAGACTCGGACCGCATTCCCGTTTACGGCACCGACCGGGAGCATCCCCTCCCGCCCGAGCGGCACCCCCGGACCCGGGCAGCCAGAGGCGAGGCCTTCACCGACGAACTGATCTGGATGGGAACCGGAAGCAGGCAACGGGCCTACTCGGCAACCTGCAGGCTCATAACGAATTCCGACGGCGAGCACGCCGGCGCAGTTCTCGCTTTCACCGACGTCACCGCGCTGGTGGAAGCGCTGTCCGCGAAAGACCAGTTCGTCGCCAGTGTCTCCCACGAATTGCGCACCCCTCTGACGTCGATCCTGGGATACCTTGCCCTGGCGCTGGACGAAAAACCTTTGGACCCGGACATGGACCACTACCTGACCGTAGCCAAACGCAACGCCGAACGCCTGCTGAACCTGGTCGGAGATCTGCTCACCATCGCCTCCGGTGCCTTAACCGTCGATCCCCGTCCGGCCGACCTTGCCGAAGTGGCGGCCAACAGCGTCGAAGCCGCCCAGCCCAAAGCCAAGGCCGGTGGCATCATCCTGTCGCTGGAAACAGAGGGTCAAACCACCGGACGGCTCGACCCGGACCGCATCGGCCAAGCCATAGACAACCTGATCTCGAATGCCGTCAAATACACTCCCAAAGGCGGCACCATCACCGTACGGGTCAGCACCACGGGAAACCAGCTCAGTTGCGAAGTCACCGACACCGGAACCGGAATGACCGAGGAAGAACTGGCCCAGGCATTCACCCGATTTTTCCGGGCCGCCGGCTCACATTCCTCCGCCATTCCCGGCGCCGGTCTGGGACTGGCCATCACCAAGTCCATCATCGAAAACCACAGGGGAAACATCACCCTGACCAGCAGCACGGGTGAGGGAACCACCGCAGCAATCACCCTCCCCGGGGCGGACACCGAGGCCCTCTCGTTGGCCTCCAAATAGCCTCCACCTAGCAGCCGCATTTGACCGTAAGCATACTTAGCATTAGTGTTTCATGGGTGATCGGCGCTCAGCGAACAACATAACTTGATAGTGGTTGGAAGAATCTGGGGTCATTGACCACCAATTGCCGCAACCGCGAGCTGGCCGAATTTCACCGCCGTATTTCACGGTCTCATAAGAAGCAACCAATCGAGGACCCTGTATTGGGCCCAAAATAAGGGAGCAAAACTATGTCATTTCTCAAAAAAGCCACCGCAGCAGCCGCCGGAACTCTTTTCCTGGTTGGCGCCGTAGCAGGACCTTCGCAGGCCAAGGAAAACACCACCATCAATGATGGTCTGGTAAACGTCACCGTTGGCGATGTCATCGTCAAGGATGCCGTTGACGCCAACATTGCGGCCGCCGTCGCCGCCACCCTCTGCGATGTCGCGGACGTCGGATCACTCGCCGTTCTAGGCGAGGCCGTGGACGCGTCAGGGAACGACGTGACAGTCTGCGACACCCTTGCGGGTCCGGTCCGTATCGTGAATAACTGATACTCCGCAGAACCAAAAAACAGCCCCCGGCCAGCAGGCCGGGGGCTGTTTTTGCCTCCATAAGATTTGTTCAGAGTCGGGACCTACCTGGCTCCCGCAGCCTCCGGAAGCAGAATGACGCGACGGCTCGGCAGCCCTGACCCGGACTGCGCTGCCTCGGTCGTCACGCTAGCGGGGATCGCACGCCCCCGGCCCCAGGCACGAATGGACGCAACGTCCTCGGCATTCGTTTGGCTGTAGGGAATGACATCCTCGAAGAAGTCCAGAATCTTGCTGTTGTCTGGAAGTGAGGTGGATCCCGAGGTAAACATCGCCGTCGCAATTTCGTGAACGACGGCATCAATATCTGAACCAGAGAATCCTTCTGATGTAGACACGAGCGAAGTCAGCAGTTCGGCCGGCACTGCCTGTCCCAGGTATCTGGAGAAATACATCTCGATGATTTCGACCCGATCAGCGGAGTCAGGCAAATCAACAAAAAACATCTCGTCAAAGCGTCCTTTGCGCAGCAGTTCGGGGGGCAACGAAGTGACATCATTCGCCGTGGCCACGAGAAAGACCTTGGATGCCGATTCCTGGAGCCAGAACAGGAACTGCCCTATCAGTCGTTTTGATGTCCCTGAGTCGCCGCTCCCTGTGGCCAGCGCCTTCTCGATCTCATCGATCCAAAGGACGCACGGGGCAACTCGTTCAGCCGTTTCAAGGGCTTCGCGGAGTCTGCTTTCGGACTGACCGACGTACATTCCGAGAATCGCTGACATGTCGAGCCGATAGAGCGGAAGCCGCCAGTCTGAAGCGATGGCCTTGGCTGACAATGACTTGCCACAGCCTGGAACGCCCACGAGCAGGACTCCCTTGGGGGGCCGGAGGCGGGTCTTCGACAGATCAGCCTTCATCAGTTCCTGCCGCGAAGCCAGCCACGCCCGCAGGTTCCGCAGGCCGCCGACCTTGTAGTCCTCTCGCAGCTTTACCCGTTCGATGCCATTCAGTTCACCAAAGATACGGTCCTTGAATTGGGACAGTTCAGAGATGTCCGCCACCTCAAGCTTGCCCTTAGCGAGCATCGTCGCGATGACATTTATTGCTTCCATTTCGGTGACACCCGAGAGTATTTCAGCGGCAGCCCGGATCTCGTCCTCCTGCCAGTCGACCTGCACCACGCCACGGTGGTCGTTCACCATTTCCGTAATGCTGAACAGCATCTCCGGTGGCGATGGGAGGTCAAGGGCCACGCTCATCCCTTGCCTGGCAAGGCCCGACCAGACAGGCTTTGAACTCACCAGGACTATGGAGCCTTGCCTGGATTCGGCAAGTCGAACCATTTCAGCAAAGTGCCGTGCAGTGGAGCTTTCCTGATCCAGATCCTCGACATCAGTGAAAATGAAGTTGGCATTGTTGCGGGCCGCGAACGTGGACCGGGCGTGTTCGAGGGCGCCCGTCAGGGAGTAGTCATCTGATACCGCGTTCGAACCGGTGAGCTCCCTGAGACCTTCCGTCCGGGAGTGCACATAGAAGGGCATCGCCTTCAAGTCGAACGCCACCCTCCTCAGTAACTCAAGTACACGGCTGGGTTCTATTGACGTAATCACAACCAGTGGCACTCTCGCGTTGAGATACCGTCGCACTACATCGCTAGTGCCGAGCATGTCAGGCATAACCGTTTTCCTTAGTGATCGAGATTCGTGGTGTTGTCGAAGAGCCGCACTTGGCGCCTTTTGCCGGCAGCGGGTGCCTGTGCACCCTCCGGCGAGGCAGTCGCCCTCGAAACTTCCGGCAGAGGTTGTGCCTGGAGCGGAACAGGTGCGGCGGCAGAGCCATCCTGAACAGTCTCAAGCGTCAAGACGTGTACCAGTGAGTTTGTACGCACGATGCCGAGCAGCCGGTCAGCGGCGGCCGGGTCAACTCTCCCGACCGCCGCAGACTTTGACACATTCTTCTCCAGATCGGCCTGCAACCTGAGAATAGAGGCTTTTGCATCCGCGGAAAGGGCATCCCTTACCCGAGGGGGCAAACTGACGTGTCGAGCTAGTTGAACCCGGCGGGCCAGAACCCTCCTGAGCTGCACCAAGTCGCGGCCCAGGTCGTGATCGGACCGCGCCGTCTCAACCGCCTTGGAAAGCGACGCCTGCCAGTCCGTCATCACCTGTGTGATTGCAGCGTCCACGTGGGACAGCAATCGTGCCCAAGTGCTTGGACTGAAATCCGCCTCGTCCAGCTGAGGGAGCTGGTCAAGGGGCGTCAGAGGATCCTTCTGCCACTGTCGAAGCGTGAGCACCCACGTCTCGTAGACACCGTGTCCTCCGGGACTTGCCGTGTCCGGCATGGAGGACGCTAGTCCCGCGCACGGCGCCGCACGGAGATTTCGCCCGGCGGCATCGGATCCCAAGTGGGCAGGTCGCCAGCAATTTTCCGTTCCCGCGAAAGCTGTTGCTTCTGCGGAACGGCTTTTGACCTCAAGAATCCGCGGCCCACCACCACAGCAGAATCCGAAGGGGAGATGGCCGCGGGAAGAAATCTGCTGGTGGATCTTGCCCGGGAGATAATTTGGCCAACCGCCATTGTTTCCTGGCTTGAGCTGGAATGAGGTGCCGATTCAGGAAGAGGCGGCGTCACTGAAACCTCTTGTTCCATGGCTTCTGTCTGCTCGGTCATTACTGCACGCTCCTCTTGTCGGTTCCAGCAGGCCACGTTTCAATCAGCTGGATCAGCTGACCCTCGTGACCATCCAGTTCGTGGAAAGTAAGTTTTGCATCGATGAACTGGGCCGCTGCGTCCCTGAACATCGACTGCGAATTCTCCAGGGCTGCCTTCCCGGTCTGGCGAAGCCGGTCGACATCGGCGTTGGCCTTCTTCTTTGCGCTCTCGCCCAGGAAGTAGACCGCAGCCGCTCCCCCGAGCAGGGCAACAATTCCCAGCACGGGATTGATGAAGAAGCAAACGATCACTGCCGCCAGCGCAATCAGTCCGGGCTTGATGTAATAGGACGTTTTGAACGAAGCGTCCGCAATGCGCCCCGCAATGGTCTGGGCCCAGGTTGCCTCTAGTTTCGCAAGGGCTGACGCCTCAGAATCATCGGTTCTTGCCGACCATCCGGGGAACCCCAGGCTGGACGCGAAATTGGAATGCTGAGGACCGAGTTCAATGGTGACCTGATCGACGTATCGGCTCCGGTATTCCCTCGTGTAGATGCCCACGGCAGCCAGGAAATCCTCGCGTCCCGTTCCAATGGCCACACGCTGCGTCTGCTGGCTGACTCCGAGGTTTTCGGGCGTAATGGCCGTGGATGTCTGCAACGAGACAGCGTCAATCGTGGACTCCAGGGCTTCAAGAACTATGTCTGACTGGGCGCGCGCCCTGTCCAGATCGCCGTTCTCATCAATGACGGCATCGTGGTAGGCCACCTGCCGCCGGAGCGGAAGTTCTTCTTCGTCAAACTCGGTAACAAGCTGCTCCAGGATGTCATCCAGCAGATCTTCAACGGTGCTTGAGCGTGGAGCTTCGAACGCCTTGATTTCGGAGTACTTCTCGATCACGAGGGGCAACGCGGAGGAGGCCTCAAGCTGGTTCTTTACGTGACCCCAGTCCGGTGACAGCGCAGCCAACTCCGCGTAGTGGCTGCTATCCAATACCTGGGCATGCACAGCGACTTCTGCATTCCACTTGGCCACCTGGGCATCGACGATATCTTTCCGCGACCTGAGCGTCTCATTCCAGTCAGACAACTGCTCGGCGACCACGTTCTGCCCGTCCAGGCCAAATGCCCCTTGGGCGCTGGACTCGAGAACAACCGCAAACTCTCGAGTAAGGCCTGTGGGATCCAAAGACAGCAAATAATGGCGCAGCCATCGGACGGATGCATCCATCCGCCCCTGCCGGCGCAGCACCAGCGAGAAAAAGAGGCTGGTCTTGTTCTTGTCCCTGGCGAATGCTTCCCTCACTGAGGTGTCCACGATGTCCGTGTCATCCCGGGACCAGCCCGCCAGGGCAACAAGAGCCGGTGCGAGCCAGTACCTGGGGCTTTGGATCATCAGTTCTTCGCTGATCTGGGCCACAGTGCTATTGGATACGTTTCCTACGTCGAACGCCTGCAACATGCCAATGGAAGTCCGTCGGACGGTGGCGTAGTGGCCAAACTGCCGGTCCAGTTCCCCTTTCAGGGCGCCTACCTTAGTCTCCGACTGGAGTACATTGGCCCGGCGTTCGGAGGTCTTCACATAAGCATCGAAATCGTTGCGGAGCTTTATCAACTCGTCCGTGGACAGTTGGAGGTCCCGGCGGACCAACCCCACGTCCCCTTGGAGTGAATTCAACTCCCGTTGAAGTACCGCTCCTACATTTTCGATAGCGTTGATCGCTGGCCGCAAGTCAACGTGCAAATTCTGGCTCACTCAACATCCCCTCCATTAGATTGGTCAAACCGTTAGATGACGCAGGTTCCGTCCGGGCGAACCGGAACAATTTTCCCGTCAGAGTAGACCTCTATGAAGATATACATGGCTGACTGGGCAAGACTTCGTGCACCGGAGAACGGTTCAGGAACCATATCTTCACGGCGGTAATGCTCAAGAATGGTTTCTCCCAGTGAGAGACGGTGATCGACGAATGGCGGACCGAGGTGGCATTTGGCGAAGAGCCCAAGAAGAAGTCCACCGTTTCGTTCCGCATAGTCGGCGGCGATCTGGTTGAGAAGATCGCTCCTGGCCGCAGCGTCAGTGGTGGTGTCAAGGGATTGAACGGCCTCAAGGAGTGCTTTGGAACGGGGTTTCTTCCTGTTCCCGATCACATACGCCTCACTGACGTAGGGCGCCATTCGCTGCTGGTCGTTTTGGCCCACTTTGAAGACGTCGGCGCCGGCACCAAGCACGCGGCGTTTGTTCTGAGAGAAGCCGGAAACAGTCATGATCTTTTCCCTATCATCGGGGTCTTCTGAAACCGCGCCGACACGGCACGCAACACTGCATAGACGGCGATGAAGGTCAGAAGCATCGTGATCATGGGACCCGTCATCTCAAATATCCCCTCACGTGTCGTGACTCCTTGCTCCGCTGACGTGAGTGCAAAAGAGCCCAGGGTCATCGCCAACGCCGCAGCGAGTTCCACCCAGTCACGGAAGCGGACCATAGTGCCGACTACCCCGACGAAGATGGCCGCGAGCAGAACACCCACGAAGATTCCCGGGTTGTTCAGTTGGCTCTCAAGCGGGACGGTCATATAGATCACGAGTTCGGTCGATGCAAACAGGAGGAGACCCACTTTCCAGTCAACCTCTCCAGTCGCGAAGCCTGCGAAAGTTCCGAGTGTGGTGAAAGCCCAGACCAATGCCAAGAGAATCCAGCGCAACAAGAGGCTTCCGCTGGCTCCTTGGTCCCCCGGAAATAGATAGTCTTTGGCAGCGGCCACTGCACCCAGGATTCCAAGGGCGGAATACATGAAGTGCACCGGAATTTTCACCACCGCCACGGTTCGCGGAACGACGCGGCAAACGAAAACGACAATGGCGACCGCCGCGCCGGCTGGCGCTGACATGGATGCGCCCGTTTCAGAGGTCAGGGATGCCAGACAAAGCACGGCCAGGAAGCCTGAGATGAACTCCCGGCCGCTGCGCGCGTCTGCAAGGTTGTCAAAAATACGGTAGGGCAAACCCTTAGTGGCTTTGCGGCGCTTAAATAACGTGGTCCCACGAAGGATGTATAAGTAGAGGCCCACCATGAATACAAAAACTCCGGCAGCGCTGGCTATTTCACCCATCATTGGTTGCTGCCGCTACCTGCGAGTCGCACTAAAACTGCCCAAACCGTGGTCACGGAAGCCCCCAAATCAACTTTTCCACGCCGTACCTGTCCCATCGCAGGCGTAGGCACATCAGATCACACGGGGATCTGATTCATGCAAGAAATGTTCCATATTGCGTCATTGAAACTTGATTATTACGCGCAGCAAACCCCAAACCTCAAGATTTCATCAAGGCTGGGAGTGTGATCCATAAAAGCCTTGCCAGAAGTGCAATTGTGGCCGAATATCGGCAAGGGTGGCATCAATGCCTGCCTCTAAATTGGGAGCCAGCTATGAATTGCAAGAAATGTCATAGGCCTCTGCACGATTGCGCGGCGTGCAATGGAGGTAAGAACCGAGGTCTTTTTGGCACGGCCCTGACTTGCTCGAAGTGCAATAGTTCCGGCCTTCAATGTTCCGAGCACGGGGCAGGCTGGAAGTAAAAGTCAGAATTGACTGCAGGAATTCACTGAACAACACGTGAGACATGGGGACAAATGAAAAGCAACAACCTTGAGTTCGAATCAAGCCTGTCCGTTCAGCAACTGGGTCACACCCTTAACAGCTCATATGCGCGACTCAGAGCGACAGTAGAACCTGTGTTGGCGAGTTCCAACCCGCTCGACACCATGGGCGGATCTCCGGATATCGCAGTAGTCGGAACAGCACGGGGAATTGTCGGCGGGGCTTGGGGTGTCCACGCCTACGTGAACGACGCCGGTCCGCACCGGCTCGTGGAACTCGTTGCGATCGGTGACTCGGGGTTCAGCCGAGCCTTCAACGGGCTGCGCAACACGATCTCACTGGGGAAAAGCTCAGAAAAGATGGCCCAGATCGCTGCTGACTTGAAGGCTGCCGACAGCAGCCTTCGAGCGCTCTGACGGTCACATCTGCTGAAAGAGACAGGGGTGTTGTTCGCAGTCAACACTGCGAACAACACCCCCGCTTTGTGCAGCGTCCTAGTGCAGCGGCCGGGTCTCCTGCAGGCGCTTGATGAACCAGCGGGACTGCTCGGGGCCGTAGGGCAGCACCGGGATGGCCTTGGTGGCGTCGGTGGGGGTTTCGCGGATGGACTGCGTCGCCTGGCGGACGGCGGTGGTCATGGTGTTGGCCATGGTCCGGACGAACTGGTCGCTGCAGAGCTCGCCGTGGCCGGGCACCAGGAACTCGTAGCGGTGGCGCAGCGCGGAAATGTGCCGGAGCGAATCGGCCCAGTCCTCCGGGAAGGAATCCTCGAAGGACGGGTGTGCGCCCTGCTCCACGAGGTCCCCCACGTAGAGGGTGGTGGGGCTGCCCACCAGGAGGTCGCCGTCGGTGTGTCCGCGGCCGAGGTAGAAGAGCGTGGCGGTCACGCCGCCCAGGTCCACCAGCACGGGCTGGTCCCGGACGATGGCGTTGGGCACCACCAGTTCCACGTTCTCGCCCTCACCGGTGGACATCTCCGGCTCCAGCGTTCCCACAAACCGGCGTTGCAGGTCCCCGTGCGCCTCGATCTCCCGCGCACAGTTCTCATGCGCCCAGAACTCCGTGACGCCGTCGGTGGCAAACACTGCGTTCCCGAAGAAGTGGTCGTAGTGGGCGTGGGTGTTGACAACGACGAGCGGCAGGTCAGTCTTCTCCCGCACCGCGGCCAGGATCTCCTGCCCCTGCCGGGGCCCGCAGCCGGTATCGATCACCATGGCCCGCTCCGAGCCCACAATCAGGCCGGTATTCAACAGTGAACCTTCGGTGACCAGCACGTAGTTGTCCGCGCCGACGTCGAGCCATTCTGACATTGTTACTCCGTACCTCCGGAAAGCACTTGCGTTCTTCTTGGCCTTTGATTCTACCCACGGGTCTTGAGTCAACCCGGCGGACCGGCCGGACCAGTGAGCGGAAAACTGCTTCGTGGGCTGAATCATCCCGGGAAGAAGTAAGTTTTCGTCCCGCGGACACGCCATCGAATGATCACTCCCGGCCTGTACGGTTGAGCCCATGGTCTCCCAGAGCGCGAGTTTCGTAGATGCCGGCGTCCTCCTAGCGCTCGGCGGAACCCACGTCGCCGGCACACCGTTACTGCATTCCGAGGGCAACCCACTTTCAGGCGCTCCCTCCAGCAAATTCCGGCCCGCCGGACACATTCGCCGCAGGAGCACCTTTACCTGCGTTTTCCTTGCATCACTAGCTCTGGTTTTGACCCCGACTGTTGCCCATGCTGATGCTGTTACTGACCGCGCGCCTTCACAGACATTTCCTTCTCCTTCGTCTTCCTCTGCTCTGCCTGAGGGGGAAGAGCGATACATCGTGAGATATGGCAACGATGTGAATGCAGAAGCGGAATCCGCTTCCCTCCAACAAAAAGGGATCGAAGTCAAAGAAACCCTTTCTCATGCGATGAAAGCTTCAGTAGTTGTGGCCACCCCCCATGAGATAGAGACACTGAAAAAATCAGAAGACGTAGCATCAGTTGAACTGGACGCCCCTTTCTCAATTTCTGGCGCAACATCCATCTGGGGCCTTGATCGGATGGATCAGCGAACAGGACGGGACGGCCAATTCGCCATTGGTGATGAAGGCGCCGGAGTGAACGTCTACGTCGTGGACACCGGCCTCTATATGTCGCACTCGGAATTCACGGGCAGGGTTCTTGCCAGCTGGACCGGAATCGGTGACGGTAACGGGGTCAATGACTGCAACGGGCATGGGACGCACGTCGCCGGAACGGCCGCCGGAACAACCTACGGTGTTGCCAAAAAGGCGGCCATCATCCCCGTCCGGGTGGTCGAATGCGATGGAAGCGGCTGGAACTCCACCGCCATAGCCGGCATCGACTGGGCGGTCGCGCATCACGTTGCCGGCCAGCCAGCAGTCATGAACCTCAGCATCGGCGGGTTCACCAGCGATTCCTTTGACCAGGCCGTTCAAAGTGCGGTAAATGATGGCATCACGGTAGTGGCGGCAGCAGGCAATGAAGGGGTGGACGCCTGCACTTACTCCCCCGCCCGAATCGCGTCCGCCATTACCGTTGCAGCGACGGACATCAACGACGCTCAGGCATCCTGGTCCAGCTACGGTTCATGCGTGGACATTCAAGCACCGGGAGTGTCCATCAGATCGGCCTGGAACGACTCACCCACCGGCTCCAACACCAGGAGCGGCACCTCGATGGCCACTCCTCACGTTTCCGGTACGGCTGCGGTCATGCTCTCCCGTGACCGCACACTGTCTCCTGCGCAGGTTCACCAGGCGATGATCGCCAACGCCACAACGGGTGCCGTCGGAGCCAACAAGGGAGCGACCCCTAACCGTCTGCTCTTTGTCATGGGTACCCCACCGGTTCCACCGTCCTGCTCGAATCTCAAGCTCGGGGATGCCTGGGCCGGGGTCGGCACACACTGTGGGTTGCAAGGATCAGCAGCTTCCACTCTCTCCAACATTGAGGCTGCCCCCGCGCCCACCCTCAATGAAACTGCTGCTCCTTCTGAGTCCGCTCCTGCTGCTCCTGACTCCGCACCTTCTTTTACTGAAGACGCCCCCGTGTCAGCACCAGCTTCTGCTGAGGCTCCCATGGTTCCCGCAGCTGCGCCTGCACAGCAGTCTCCTGCGCGGAGCGATGTTTCCTCTCCGCAGATTTCAGAGCCCAACGCCAAACTTATCCCTGCTGCCGGCAGTGAGGCGCAGGTAGTAACGGCGGCCAAACCCGAAGTGATTTCCCCTGGGGCTGCGGCGAATGACGTCACTGAAGAAGCTGAAACGGCAGCTTCAGGAATGCCATCGTCACCAGTGATTTTGGCACCGCCAGTGAGCTCGACTTCTGCCGCCACTATCATTCCTGTGGGCGGTACATTCGAAGAGGCTTCAGAGGGTCACGCCAGCGCTGGAGTGAACAACCCTGCCTGGGCCATCGCAATAGGAGCGGTTCTGTCCTTGATGGGCGGGGCGGCTGTCCCATTCATGGTCAGGAGGCGCCGGCAAGTCGCGGCTGCCTGGGATGCCACCCCGGCGTGACGCTCTCCCCCAACAGACTCTCCTGGCCAGAGTTGCACTGCGATATGGCCTGAACCGGCGCCGCGGGAGGCGTGTAGTACTCCTGGCAGGGTTGTTGGACAGGGCATCCCCTCAAGTGTGCAGATCGCGTGCACCAGACCTGCGAAGCCCGGCCGGCCGGCGCCCTGGCCCTCCAAGGCAAGCTGACGGCGGTATCCACCGCTGTTCGCGGCAAAGATCAGCGGAACCGCAGTCGGTGGCACGGCTGCGCCGAGCGCCGAGACTGTCTCAAGGAAACGCACGGCCTGGAAGACGCGCGCCCGGCCCAGGACATCCGCCTGCTGTGCCCCGGCATTCGAGCTCACCCAGTGGGCTGCCTTGGTCAACAGCGCCTGCTTCTGACCGGCCGTCCACTGCCGGCCATCCTCGAGGCTTGACGCCACCAGGAGCCGCACGCCCTCAGTATTCCTCAGGTCCAGCCATGGTGAGTCGTTTTCTTCGACGAAGTGGCGCCCAGCGAACGTCTTGAGCTCCGTGGGCAGGGCCTGCGGAACCAGGTTCTCCAGCAGCGGGATGCTGAATGCGGGAATGAGTGCCGCGGCCTGGAGGAGGTTTTGCTCCACGGGCGGCAGGCCGCGCATGGTCCGGATGAGCCATGCTCCAGTACATCGCGAACGCAAGGTCGAAGGCGGGCGCAGGAATCCTTTTGGCAGCCAGACGGGCACGGATGGCGATCAGAAGTGTTTCGAAGTCACGGTCACCGGATTTTGCGAAGTCGTGCCGGTACGTGATGGGGGCGGTGGGATCTGTCTTCTCACCGGAGCTGACGAGCTCACCCAAATGACGCGAGAGCGCGCTCTAGCCTATCCCGCTCCGCCCGTAAAATGACAGAACATTGTTCCGGGGACGCAGGAAATCAGTGACCAGGTTCGGATCCTTCGCAAGCTCGCCCACAACCCGCCGGCTGGCCGCCAATGCCTCCGCCTGGGCCACTCGATTGGTGAAAATCCGCGTCCCCGCTGACGGCATTCTTCCTGATTCGAGCAACCCCCGCAGTCCCATGGCTCCAACCTACATGGCCTTGTGGGGTGTCAGGGCTGACGTCGTCTCGGCGCTGCCTTGCATCTCGCGTCAGCGGGAGTGCTCAAGCCGTCCAGCTATCTCCGCCTCCTGCTCCCGTTCGGGGACGGAACGGCCGACGGCGGGCTCAAGCCTTTCGGAGGCCCAGCGGCGGAGGGGCCGTTCCACGAACCGGAAGGACAGGTAGGCCATCAGCACCGTCAGGTCTGCCGCCAGCGGCACGCGGACCCAGAGCGACGGGACAAGCGGCTTCAGCAGGAGGTAGACGGGCAGGTGCCATAGGTAGGCGGCGTAGGAGAGGTCGCGGCCGGGGTTGGCCAGCCAGGGGTGGCTCAGGATTCTAGAGGCGGGACCGGCCGGCCGAAGGACAAGCGATCCGATGACCACCCCTGCCAGCAGTGCCAAAACGGTGGGGCCAAAGGTCCAGAAGACGCTGAACCACGTCCCGGGCGTACCCGGCTCGTGGAGGGCGAACACTGCGGCCGCCAATGCCAGCCCGGCGACCGGACCGGCCCAGCGCGCGGCGGATTGCAGGGAAGCATGGGCCCGGGAACCGGGAGTGACCGAGGCGAACACGAGGGCCAGGGTGCACCCCAGCAGCAGCTGGTCTGCCCTGGTGTCCGGCCCGTTGTACAGCCGGGACAGGGGCGCACCCGTTGATACCAGGACGAACCGTGACACCAGGAACCCTGCCGCCAGGGCGGCGGTCAGCCATGCCACTGTGCGGACCTTCCAGAACCGCAGCATGCCCAGCAGCAGCACCGGCCACACCAGGTAGAACTGTTCTTCAACGGCCAGGGTCCAGGTGGGGCTCAGCGCGTTGCCGCCGGTGGAGGAACCGAAGACGCCGAAGTTGGCCAGGTTCATCACGTAGGACGCGGCAGGGATGGCGTTGGCTTCCTGGCCTCCCCACCCCGACCGCGGGAAGACAAAGCCCACAGTCACCACCACGGCGCAGACAGCCAGCAGCGCCGGCCAGAGACGGGCGAGCCGCTTGGCGTAGAACACGCCCAGGCGCAGCTGGCCCGTTGCTTGGTATTCCTTCATGATCAGCAGGGTGATCACGAACCCGCTGAGGGTGAAGAACACGTCCACGCCGATGGACCCGCCGGGGACCAGCTCCGTCACGGTATGGAAGAGGAAGACGAACGCCACCGCGACAGTCCGCAGTCCGTCGAGGGCGTGCTTCCGCCCTGACATGAGCCCGTTTCGGGGCGCAGCAGGGCGGTCCGATTTCGTTAAGGTTCCGCTACTTGACCAAGAATTCACCCACCCAGCTTACATAACGTTTCTATAACCCCGCTGGGCGCAGGCTGGGAAAACGCTTGGTCTATCGCCTCCTAAATCCACAGAAAGGGCGTGAAAACCAGCGGGAACTCGGGCCCTTAGATGTCCACGAACAGCGAGCTGGGGTTCTCGATCGCATCAGCAACGAACCGCAGGAACCCGGCAGCTGTGCCGCCATCGCACACGCGGTGGTCGAAGGTTAGAGTGAGTTCGGTGACTTTGCGGACAGCCAGTTCGCCGTCCACCACCCACGGCTTGTCCATGATCCGCCCCACCCCGAGGATCGCCACCTCTGGGTGGTTGATGATGGCTGCGGAGCCGTCCACCCCGAAGACGCCGTAGTTGTTCAGCGTGAATGTGCCGCTGCCCAGTTCCTCGGGCGTCGCTTTGCCGTCGCGTACGCCGGCGGTGAGCCGGCGGATCTCCCCGTCCAGCTCGCGGGCGCTGAGTCTGTCCGCGTTCCGGATGGAGGGAACCATCAGCCCGCGGTCGGTCTGGGCCGCGAAGCCAAGGTTGATCCCCGCGAAGGCGACGATCTCCTGAGATCCGTCCGATGTTGTTTCGATACGGGTGTTCAGCTCCGGGAAGCGTTTTAACCCGGCCGTGACAAAACGGGCGATGAACGCCAGCAGTCCGGGGGTCTTGTGCGGATCGGACTTCTTGAGCCCGGCCCGGAGCTCAACCAGTGCGGTAGCATCGACGTCCACCCAGACGGTAGCTTCGGGGATCTCCGAACGGCTCCTGGCCATGTTGGCGGCGACAGCTTTACGGACACCCTTCACCGGCGTCCGGGCCGAAATGCTTAGGCCGGTGCGGGAGTCAGTTCCTTCGGCGCCCTGCGTCAGCTTGGGTGCCTGAGCCTGAACGGTTGCTGGCGTTTCGACGTCGGTTGAGCCTGCCGTAACCGGCGCCGGGCTGCTGATGGCAGCCTCCACGTCCTTTCGCATGATCAGCCCGCTGTCGCCGGAGCCGTGCACCGCGCCGAGGTCAACGCCGTGTTCCCGGGCCATCCGCCGGACCAGCGGGGAAATGACGGCGCCCAGTTTTCCCGGGACCCTGGTGCGGAGCAGCAGCAGGTCGTCGGCAGCTTTCTCTGCGTCACCCACCGGAGATGCGCTGTCGTTGCCAGAGCTCAAAGAGGCCGCCCGCCGTGGGGCTCGTGTCCGGCCGGTACTGCCACTGCCGCCCAGCGTCCCGTAACCGATCAGCACATTCCCTGAACCGGCTTTCTCCTCTTCGCGGTACGTATCGGCGGCGGCTTCAGCCGCAGGAGCCGGCGCCCCCAAAGGTGCCACCGAGATAAACGGCTTGCCCACCTCGAGCGTCTGCCCGGGTTCGCCATGGAGCACGGTGACAGTGCCTGCGTACGGCGACGGCACTTCCACCACGGACTTGGCCGTTTCCACTTCGGCGATGGGCTGGTCCACCCGGATCTCATCGCCCACCGCCACCAGCCAGTTGAGCAGTTCGGCCTCGGTGAGGCCTTCGCCCAGGTCGGGAAGCATAAATACTTGCAGTGCTGAGGTCATGGTCAGTTCTCCCACTGGAGGTCGTCAACGGCGTCGAGGATGCGGTCCACGCCGGGCAGGTAGTAATGCTCGAGCTTCGGTGCCGGATAAGGGGTATCGAATCCAGTTACACGGCGGATCGGCGCCGCGAGGTAGTGGAAGCAGCGCTCCTGGACCCGGGCCACAATTTCGGACGAAACGGAGGCGAAGCCGTGCGCTTCGGCGATCACCACGGCCCGGCCGGTCTTGCGGACGGACGCGCAGACGGTCTCGTCGTCGAAGGGGACAATCGAGCGCACGTCGATGACTTCCAGCGAGCGGCCTTCTTCCGCTGCCGCCGCTGCAGCAGCCAGTGCCGTGGGAACCGACGGTCCGTAGGCAATCAGCGTCGCGTCGGTCCCGGGACGGGCGACGGCGGCCCGGCCTTCGGAGGAAGTGCCGGCTTCCGTATTGGCTGCGTGCTGTGCCCGGAGGTCCGCCAGGTCCACCACGTCCTTGGACCAGTAGAGCTTCTTGGGTTCCATGAACATAACCGGGTCATCCGAATCGATGGCTTCCCGCAGCATGCGGTAGGCATCGGCGACGGTGGCCGGAGTGAACACCTTTAGGCCGGCGGTGTGCGCGTAGTAGGACTCGGAGGAGTCGCAGTGGTGCTCCACTCCCCCGATCCCGCCGGCGTACGGGACCCGGATGACCATGGGCAACTTCAGGGCGCCCTTGGTGCGGTTATGCATCTTGGCCACGTGGCTGACGATCTGCTGGAACGCCGGATAGGCAAACGCATCGAACTGCATCTCCACCACGGGACGCATCCCGTTCATGGCCATGCCCACGGCCATGCCCACAATGCCCGACTCGGCCAGCGGGGTGTCAAAGCAGCGTTGCTGGCCGAAGGTTTTGGTCAGGCCGTCGGTGATGCGGAAGACTCCGCCCAGGAGGCCCACGTCCTCGCCGAAGACCAGAACGGATGGGTCTGCCTGCATGGCATCGGCCAGGGCAGTGTTGAGGGCTTTGGCCATGGTGATGGCCTGTGGTCCGGTTGCTTCTTCGGCGGCAGCGGCGGATGCAGCGGCCCGTGCGGTTGCGGCGCTGACGTTGCCGTTCGCCTCTGAGGACGTGGTCACGGTGGGACTCATTTGGTGGACTCCTCAGATGACGCTTCGCGGGCCAGTTCATCCGCCAGCATGGCGGACTGTTCCTTCAGCTGGGGTGTGGGTACGGAGAAGACGTGCCGGAACAGTACCAACGGGTCCACGGGGACATCCTCGCTCAGGCCCTCACGGAGCTGGGTGGCAACGGCTTCCGCCTTCGCGGCGATCCGGTCGCTGCCATCATTGTCCAGAATGCCGCGGTCCGTCAGGTAGGTCTTCATTCGGCTGATCGGGTCCTTGGCCAGCCACTCGGCCACTTCACTGTCCGGCCGGTAGCGCGTGGCGTCATCGGCGTTGGTGTGGGCCTGCATCCGGTAGGTGTTTGCTTCCACCAGGAGCGGCCCCGAGCCGTCCCTGGCAAGCTTGACTGCCCGGTCCAGGACGGCAAGAAGAGCCACCACATCGTTGCCGTCCACGCGCTCGCCTGCCATGCCGTAGCCCACAGCCTTGTGGGCGAGCGACGGCGCCACGGACTGCTGCGACAGCGGTACCGAGATGGCGTACTTATTGTTCTGGACGAAGAAGATCACGGGCAGGTGGAAGACTGCGGCGAAGTTCAGGGCTTCGTGGAAGTCGCCTTCACTGGTGGCGCCGTCGCCGCACATCGCCAGCACCACGGTGTCCTCGCCGCGGAGCTTGGCCGCATGTGCCACGCCCACGGCGTGAAGGAGCTGGGTGGTGAGCGGGGTGCATTGGATTCCCACCTTGTGCTTGGCAGGATCGTAGCCGCTGTGCCAGTCGCCACGGAAGATTGTCATGGCCTCCACGGGATCGACTCCCCGTGCCATGACTGCCACTGCGTCCCGGTAGGTGGGAAAGATCCAGTCGCCCTCGGAAAGGCAGAGCGCTGCTGCCACCTGGCATGCTTCCTGGCCGTGGCTGGACGGGTAGACAGCCATTCGCCCCTGGCGGACGAGGGCCGAATTCTGGTCGTTGACCCGGCGCCCCACGACGAGCTGCTCGTAGGCGGCCAGCAGTTCTTCGTCGGCAGGCAACGGGTATTCGTGGCCGGGTTCGGTGCCCTGCTCACTTTCTGCTTTGAGCTGTCCGTCCGGGCCCACCATCTCAATCTGGTGGTGGGCGGGAAGCATGTAGTCCTCGGCAGTGATGCCGAATTTCCGCACCGCTTCCGATACTGCGTTTTCAGCTGGCAGCCGTTGGGCTTGGTCCGGCGCAGAGTGGTCCGCGGAGATCGTCATTGGTCCGTCCTTCTGTAGCCATTAGTCATTCCCAGTATCGTCCCGCAGCACGTTTCGTATCCACTACTTCGTCGAATCGTGGAAGCTACCGCTAAATCGGCCTAGTCTGGAAGACAAATCGTAAGTGCGATCTGGACAACGAGTGGGAGCAGTGGACGAATTGGCAGGACGTGAAGGAGACAGCACCGAGGTGCCGCTGGACGAAGTCGACCGCAGGATCATTGCTGAACTCACTCGGGACGGCAGAATGTCCGTCACACAGGTGGCCGAGAACGTCCATATTTCACGGGCGCACGCCTACACACGCATCGCCAGGCTGACCGGCGAAGGTGTGCTGACCAAGTTCACGGCCCTAGTAGACCCCATTAAGGCCGGCCTGAAGTCCTCCGCCTACGTGACGCTTAAGGTGAGCCAGCATTCATGGCGCGAACTGCGCGAAGAGCTGAAATCGATCCCGGAGGTGCACCACATAGCCCTCGTGGGAGGAGACTTCGATGTAATCCTGCTAGTCCGCGCCATCGACAACACCGACCTGCGCCGGGTGATCTTCGACCAACTGCAGTCAATGCCGGGGGTGCTGGATACGCAGACGTTTCTCGTGTTTGAGGATGTCGATACGCGGTAGAGGATATGACGCCGGCGGTGGCAGCCGGGCGAATCCCGGGCCCCGGCCGTCTGCCGGCAGTTGTCGTGCCGAGATCTTACGCCTTCTGAGCGCCATCCAACCAAGCCACGTGGACGCCCGAACGGCCGCTCGACAGAATAAGACATCAATACAGATAGAGCTGCAGCGCATCGAGACTAGCGGCCCCGCTTCGCCTCGCCTCGCCTCGCCTCGACCACCGAGCTGAGCCAAGACGGCTGCGTTTCTCAAGGCGTAAAGACACTATGCGCCCGCCACTCTTCCATTGTTCGTCGATTGCCTCCAGGCCTACCCCGAAGCAACGCCACGTCTTGATACGCGAGCCCAACCGACCGCGCCGCGTTGCACAGTCCACCTAGCGACGTAATCGCCTTCGTGCAAGTATCAGCGCGCTCCCCTCGAAGAGGATACCGCCGCCCTGCTATGTTGCAGAGAGACCATCATCACCACGGATGCCCTCTGAAACCTGGTCTAAGGCCGTCGCTGCAACCGGCGCGGTGAACGCCACCCTAACGCAAGCAGGGTACATTTATACAGCGGTCGGTCTCCAAAACTGTTCGGGAGTGAACTGATCGCCCTGTCGGCCAAATTCCACAAGGTCACACCGACTGGCTCTCGCCCGGCACGAACGCCGGGGTGATCCTGACGGGCAATGTAGCCGCCTCTGAGACCGCCGGCACCGTGTGGCTCTGGGCTGACCAGGTTGTCTAACGATCACACGATAAGGGAGCAGGCTGGCCCAGCCAGACTTGCTCTGGGGGGAAAATGAGTCAGCAATGGGTATCGGCCGCCGTGGCGGCCAAGCGCACGTCGAGACGTGCCGGACGCGAAGTGTATGTCTCCCGTCGCGCCATCACGAGAGCACAGTATGCGGCCGATTGCTACTGCAGCGGGAATTGGTCGATGATCGGCGAACTCGTCCTTTCTTGGCGTGCATCGACAGCATTCACTGTTGTCCAAGGTGCGCTTCAGTTTCTAGGGATGCGACCTGCGCTGACACGCGGCGACCGAACGCTCGATGCGCCAACTCTCAGGGCTCTACCCGACCGCGGCCGTGAGATTTCATGAGTAAGTTGTGGAGCCCAAAGCAAATGAAGTGGTTAACCCAACTCCTGCGCTACGCATCAGTTCAGGGGCTAAGTCAAGTGATTGCGTTCGCAACCGGGGTATTGGTCGTACGTTCATTTGCCAAAGTCGAATACGCGCACTACTCGTTGTCGATATCGATGATCGCGGCAGTGACGTTCTTAGCGGATTCGGGCATCAACGCAGTCCTCATGTCTCGGGGTGGCGCGCTACTTGACAATCGGAAGGAGCTTGGCGGGCTATTTTCTGACGGGCTCACCTTCCGTCGTAAGTTTGGGTGGATCGTAGTCGCATTTGGAATGCTTGCTCTCGCATGGCTGCTGACTCTCAACGAAACCTCTCCGGCTGAAACCGCAATCTATTGCGCCTTGGTAGTGTTGAACTTTGTGCCAATACTAACTATCGGCATACTGCAGGCCTATCACCGCCTGTCGCTGGACTTCGTTTTGCTTCAACGGACAACCATCGTGGTCGCAATCCTGAGACTTGTTCTGGTGCTCGGCTTCGTGTTATCAGGTCACCTGTCAGTCGTAAGCCTGCTCCTGGCAAATATCGCGTGTTCGTGCCTAACGGCATTTATCCTATTCAGATCGGGTCGCCGAAGCGTCGATCTGCGCTCCGGTCGCGGAGACAATACTTCCGCCTTCCTTGCCAACGTGAAGAGAACATTTCCTATGGTCCTTCTAGTGGTGTCTGGTGAGCAGATATACCTAGCTATCCTGTCGATACGAAGTACTACAGAAATCCTCGCGGAAGCGGCTGCACTGTCTAAGTTCGCTGTTGCCTTCGTGGTTATTAATGCCATTGTGAGCGATATAGCGGCTCCTCTCTTGTCGAGAACCGCACCTTTGCGCTTTCTCTTGGCAAAGAGGATGACGCTAGTGATTGGAGCGTATTTTGCGGCGGGCGCCCTTGTCGTCGTTGCGGTGGCGCTTGTATCCAGCCAGTTACTTGCTATTCTTGGGCCTGATTACAAAGGACTGGAACTTCCCTTAGTGGTCTTTTCTGCTGGGTACGCACTTTCGTATGTGGGATATGCATTTGACACCATGAACCAAGCACGAGGCTGGCTATCACACTCGTGGGTCTACATACCGCTTCTCGGGTTGTGGGTCATCTTTGGCCTGTCTGGACTTGATCTCCTCAAGGTTGAGAACGCGGCTCTACTATTCGCCGCAATGCCACTGCCGATGCTGATCACTCAAGTCGTCAGATTCGGAACTGGCCTGCGATCAATTCCCCAGGGAAAACCAGCGTGAGCAAGCTAGGAGGACCCAGCCTCCGGGGCTCTTGGAGGTCTACGCCCAAAGGTGAGCAAGCAACGCCTGCTCGGCGAATGTTCGCAATTGCGGCAGCCGTCTTCGTGCACCTTTGGATTTTGGAAGGTGCACTACGGAAGTGGGTACCGGGGACAGAGAGCCTGATGTACTTCGCACGCGACATTGTGATCATTCTCGTGCTTATCTTGCTCGGTCTGTTTTTCGCAAAGGGTGAAAAACGCAAGCCGTTCATTGCATTTTGGCTAATTCTTGCCGCACTTACGCTGCTGTCGGTGGTTCAAGTGATCGCCATACCAATTGATGTGCGGGTTGCGATTGTTGGCCTCCGGAGCTATCTGGCTCCGCTTTTTCTCCTTTACGGTGCATTGCGGTATGGCTTTCCGGAGTTATCCACGAGGCTCGCACGCATCATCGTGGCGTACGGACCAGTGCTTGCGCTCCTAGCGATCGTCCAAGTATTGAGCCCCCCGACGAGCGTCATTAATCGGCAGGTGGGATCGGACGAGGCATACTTCATCAACTTTGGCGTAGTGCGAGCGAGCGGCACATTCAGCGCCCCTGCTGGTCTCTCAACGTTCGCGCCGCTCTGCCTAGCCCTTTCGCTCGCTTTGATGAGCCAACCTGCTAGAAGCAAGGACTTCAAAATTGGCGTAGTCGGGTTGCTTTCCAGCCTTGGCATCGTGGCTTTGGGCGGTAATCGTCTCGCAGTTCTTGGTGCCCTCATCGTTGCGGCGATCTATTGTCTTCGCCAACTTAGTTTCGGAAGTTCTCGGGAGACTCGCCGTCTTGCTGGGTTTCTACTTATCATCACATTAGTTGCTGTAGTCGCAGTTGCTGCGTTCCCCTCCGTCCTGAATGCCTTTTCACAGCGCTTCGAGAACGCGTCTCAGTCGGAAGACTCCTCGGCGCGATTAGTCGAGCAGACGTTCGGCTTCCTCACTTATCCGATGTCGTTCTTCGGGCACGGCATAGGAGTCCATAGCCAAGCCGGCATCAGCCTCGGCTCAGGCCGCGCGTGGGTTGAATGGGACACGGAAAAATGGGTGGCAGAACTTGGGATAATTGGGTGGTTTCTCGCCGTTCTTCGCTTGGCGCTTTCGACAGTCCTGATCGGGCGAGTCATGATCGCCCTACACCGGCTGCCGTTACTCGCGGTCATGTCCTTCGCGGCGGTAATTCCAACGCTGTTGTACGGGCAGATAACTCAATTTCCCTCCAATCAGGCGTTCGTGTCGATTGCCGTGTCAATCTTGGTGCTGAGCTGGCCCACCCACTCGGCACACGCCAACGGACAAGAATCTGCTCATGTCTCAGCTCAACTCCCCGTGCGTACGAAATTGGGTGAGTACTGAGGCCCGCTTTGAGCGGCTTGTATCTTTGTAGTACCCCTGTTGAGGAGGGGTGGTCGTCGTTTGCGGTGGCCTTGGGAGGGGCCGGGGTGGTTCCGGTTTTTCGGATGAGCGTCATGGCCCCTGAAAGAGATCGTCGCCCCCGGTCTGTCTTCCAAGCAGACCCGATTGAGGGAATTGGTGGCCGGAAGAGAACGGCGCGCAGCACCGGGTTTCGTCCGGGCGGGCACCGGATCACTGACAAGCGCGGGAACTGTATCCGACGCTTCCTCAGCAGTCGTGGGCGTGTGAGGGAGGTCGCCGCCGGCGCTCAGAATAGTGCATGACGGTTCTCCCCAAGGATGGGGAAGCCCGGCCTGGTGACTCGGCTGGTGGGACCGGCAAAGACGGCTTGTCCCCATCGCCCGTATTCGATGCGGGGAGGAGAACCATCATGCAAAATCAGGATAAACCCGCCGGAGTCGTGCGCGCAGTGGCGGGCATCGACGCGGCCGTCACGGCACGCCACCACATTGCGGTGCGGGAGTTCTTCGACGACGGAACAGAACACCTAAGCCGTTTCACGGTCGACCCGACACTGGCCGGGTTGGAGAGACTCTCGTCGCGGCTAGCGCAGTTCTGGCGCTGGCCCTCGCGGTCGAACGGGCCGGCAGCAATATGGAAATGATCGGTGCCCGGCACTCTGCACGGCTGCGCGGAGCCATCATGGGCAAGAACAAATCCGACGTCATAGACTCCGAAGTCCTCACCCACGCCGAAGAGATCTTCGACCCGCCACCCCTGATCCTTGCATCCTCGGGACAGCTGGCGCTGCGGCGGGCCGTGGTCCGCCGGGCCGGCACCGTGGTTGACGGGAACCGGTACTGGCGGCGGGCGCCGTGCTGGGCCGCTGGCCTCCGTTCCCTGGCATCGGCGCGCGGTGCGACCCGCTGCTGTCGCTGGCGCGAGCTGGGCCTTTCCCGAGGGTGTGGACCGCGTTCGCCGGATCCGAATCGACAGCCCTCTGACGGCTGTGGTCGCCGAGCACACCCGCGATGTCGCCGACACACCCGCCCGCGCCACGGCGATCAAGACCGCAGCCCTAGGATGGGCCGACTTCTGGGACGGTCACCTGGACCTGGACGCGCTGGCCATCGACGTCACCGAACACCTCACCGACCTGCAGGAATCCCGGGCCAGGGTGGATCACTTCACTTCCCACGCACGTCCGTGGTGGGAGCATCTCTACGGCGATGACCCGCTGATCCTGTTCCTGCCAGGTGTTGGCCCGGCAACCGGTCCCTGCATCCGCGCCTACTTCGGCGACGGATCCGGGTTTCGACAGTGCCAAAAAGAAGCCAATTACGCTGGCATTACCCCGTCCAACTGGTCCTCCGGGACGATGAACCAGTCGCGCCGGGCCATCAGCAAGGAAGGACCGGCACCCCTGCGTCTGACTTTCTACCAGGCCGGCAGCGTCGCCCGGACCATGGATCCCCAGCTGGCCGCGTTATATCACCGGCTCATGACCGAACACGGCCACTGCCACACACAGGCCACGATCGCTGTCGCCAGGAAACTGGCCGAAAGAACCTGGAAAACCCTCACCACCGGGCAAATGTATGAGCGGCGGGACCCCTAAGGACAGCCCGTCACCAAACGGGCCGCGAAAGAACTCATGGCCTCCAACTACACCGTCACACCCAAGCAACGCAGCCAGTCGCGGTCCCACACGATCGAAGCGAACCGGGCCCGCCTGACAGGGTAAACACCGATCACCGCCACCCGTTTCTGAGGCCGCTGGCGATCTCCCCGCCCCACCAGCCCGGGGTGCAAACCAGCGACCCAACGACCCGGTCCCGTCCCGATGGACGCACTTCCCGTCACCGCGGAACACAGGTGACGGTGCACTCACCCTGCCTGCCGTGCAGAGCTAAAATGCATTGACAAGCTTTAGGGAATCTCTTCACGGTTCGTGGGGAAATGAATCCCTGCAATGAGCGCCATGCCTCCGTCCGGACGGCACTTCTCAAGAGAATATCCGATTTTTAGTTGGCGGCGTTGCGATAGCCACGGGCCGTGCGCTTGATGTTCTTGACCGCTGTGTCGCTGGCCTCGACCTTGCCGGTCGTAGCGCCGGTGATGATCAGCACCTCGATCTCTTCCCATTACCGGCAAACGGTGCGTAGAGCCTGTTCGTCTCCGGCCGGGCTGCCTTCTTCACCGATTCCTCGAGTTCGTTCTTCGCCGCCGCGGCGTCTTCCAGGGAGCCGGTGCGCAGGAGAACCCGCAGCTGTTCCTTGACGTTCCAGACGGCCTGGAGGGTGCCGGTAGGGTCGTCCGCGTTGAACACTTCCTCGAGCCGGAGGGCGGCCCTGCAGCTGAGGGTGTCGTCGCCGCGCAACAGGAGCATCCGGTGGGCCCAGACTTTACCAACGGCCCGGCCTCGGCGGGCCTTGACCTGCTGGGAGAGGTTCTGCCGGGTCTCGGTCATGGCCTAGTTGGCCAGCGAGATCAGGTGGAAGTGGTCCACCGCGACAGCGGTGCGCGGCAGCCACATCCGCAATGCCTTACGGAACGCCGCGGAGGGGTCGATCGCCAAACCTGCACCCCGAGGCGCCAGGCCAGTGGCCGGGCGAACAGCCAGTCCCCGACGCCCTTGTGGTCACGGCCGTCGACCACGCCAAGGACCTGTCCGGTATCCAGATCCACGATGGTAGTCATCCACGGTTCGAACCGGGTCCACACCCCCGTGGCGGTGTCCTGGAAGAACCGCACGGACCGGGAACGGTGTTCATCAAATACCCCAATCCGGGCTTGTATTTGTTGCTTAGCCTTGGCCAGCGCCCGGGCTTCCTCAAAGGGGAGCATACGGGTGTAGCGAACCAGGATCCGGTGCGGTCAGGAGCGCTTGTCCAGAGCCTACCCCAGGTAGGACTTCCCGGATCCGGTGAGTCCCTGAGACACAACGTTCTGCTGCAGTTCCGTGAAAGAACACGCACCGAGCTGGCCACCGCCCTTATCAAATCAGACATGACAACCACGCCTAGGGCGAAGGTGTCATTGGCCTTATCGGGGCGAAAGAATTCTGCGTCAAAGTCTGCCGATAGATGGTCTAGGGCGCGGGTCGGAAGTGTGACGGTGTCCCTCATGCTGGTCGGCGGGAACACCTTCAAACGCTACAATGGCTGTAAGCAAGCAGACATAGTCGTTCTGGCGGCACGCCAGCCCGGCTGCCCCCGGAAAACGACAGATGGGGGACAAGCCATGGACTTACGGGACTACTTTCAGATTTTGCGCCGCAGCTGGATATTGGTTGTTATGTTCACCCTCGGAGGTTTACTGGCTGCGGGGTTAGCCTCTGTGCTCATCAAGCCAACATACACGTCGGAAACTCAATTGTTTGTCGCGGCTCAAACGAGCGGCACCCTAGCTGAACTCCAACAGGGAAACACGTTCAGCCAGGCTAGGGTGCAGTCGTATGTGAGAACGGTGACAACCCCGATTGTGCTGCAACCGGCTATTGATAGCCTTGGACTCAGCGTTTCGCCCGAGGATCTAGCATCACGGATAAAAGTTAGTGCCGACACTAATACCGTTCTCATTTATATTTCCGTGTCGGATACTTCCCCAGTTCAAGCAGCGGCTATTGCCCAAGCAGTCGCTGTAAGCCTCATTGACGTTGTGGATTACCTAGAAAAGCCAAAATCGGGTGGTGCTTCGGCGGTCACCCTGTCGGTAATTACACCTGCGCAGGCGCCTACTGCTCCTTCTGCACCCAACACGCGCTTAAACCTTATCCTCGGATTACTGCTCGGTCTGGCTCTGGGCGTCTCGGCGGCAATTCTGAAGACGTCCCTCGATAGCCGAGTTCGGAGCGAGGCAGACTTCCGGGGGATGTCCGAAGCGCCGGTTTTGGGAGGCATCGCATTTGACGCAGATGCAACCAAGAAACCGCTTCTAACGCAGGCCCCCACGCAGGGGCCGAGAGCTGAGTCGTACCGCCAGCTGAGAACAAATTTAGGCTTCACGAACCTTTCAGGTAAAGCAAAAACGCTTCTGGTGACATCGTCTCTGCCTGGGGAGGGTAAGACGACCACTGCTACGAACTTGGCCATCGCATTAGCACAGGCTGGTCAGACTGTTTGTTTGATTGACGCCGACCTGCGGAGGCCTATGGTCAGTGAATACCTTGGACTCGATAGGACAGTCGGACTAACAACTTCCTTGGTCGGTGATGCCGACGTTCATGACATATTGCAGCCGTGGGGGGATGACAACCTTTATGTCCTTACATCGGGTAATGTGCCGCCCAACCCGAGCGAGTTGTTAGGCTCTGAGGAGATGCGGCATCTGCTATCCAGGCTTGAGCCCTCGTTTGACACCATCATAATTGATACGCCGCCGCTGCTGCCGGTCACGGATGCTGCTGTACTTTCGCAGCATGTAGGGGGTGTCGTTTTGGTCGTGGGTGCACAAAAACTCAAGACTCAGGATTTGGCAAAATCATTCAAAGCTCTTGAGATGGTGGAGGCGAACTTGTTGGGAGTCGTACTGAACCAGCTTCCCACTAAAGGTTCGGATGCATATGCCTACACTTACTACAACAGGGAGGATTCCTCAGGGAATCGAAATCGTCGGGGTGCAAATTACGATACAGCGGTCGGCGAACCGGAGGCGCTGCCCCAGACGGAATATGATAATGGACTAACGGACGCGGGCATGCGGCCTCCGAAGTCATTTCCGCGTCGTTAGCACTCGACGTTGCGGGGAGGTCCCCTGTCCGGACGACATGTCGCTAGCTCCGATAGGCGAATGTCTTGTTGCGAGAGCGAAAGCTGCAGTGTGACGCCCCGCTGTATCGGCTCTGACAATGATGACTTCAGTCTTGAACAGACTGAAATGCATGAGGCCGCCATCAAGGGCATCCCGTTTACTTGGAGGCACTAACCTGATGGCGATTTACGACTTGATATTTAGTCTGTCGAGGAATGTGCAAGCATCGGCGCGCGGTGTCCGTTCCTTTCCCGGGATAAATATAGAGCCGGGGTCTGGCTGATAAGGTCATGGCATGCAAGGGCATACGACTTCAAACGTCAGACTCTACTGCCACCGGACGCAGACCTCGGATGCCGGGTTTGACAATATTCTGCAATGTGAAGGGCGAGGGCTTTGAGTAAGGGGAATTTGACTCTCTTTGGCGATTCGATCGCGAGCGGGCTGGGCGCGCGCGGACGGTCATATGGTCATCTAGTGGCTGACAGTTTGGGCCTGACCCTTCACGACTATTCCGTGACTGGCAGCACCGTTCAGCAATCCCTTCAGACATTTCGGGAAAACCCCTGTAGATCTGAAATCGCACTAATAGCGCATGGAGTTACCGAGCCAATTATTAGGCCCCGGCCGGAGGTACTTCGCTTACTCCCCCCGCGATGGCAGAGAAGAGGATGGATGGACCCACGGGCCTACTATTCCTCCCGTTTGGTGCGATACTGTCTTGAACGTATGGAATCTGAAATTCGATGGCGAACAAAGAACTTGGCGATCAGGGTCGGCGGCCCACATCAAGTCCTGTCTGCGGCCGACTACACCGTCGGCCTCGCCTCGCTTGCCGCCGAATTGAGCGCAAGTGGCGCCCGTGTAATTGTCTTGGGTCCGCCTGATATCGACGAAACTTTTTTCCCCGGAAGCCCCACTGCCCAACAGGAATACTTTCTCGAAGCAACAAAGATCGGTTTAGAGTCGGTTTCGTTGAACGGCAAGTTAAAGCGTTGGTCCGACTTCAATCTTGATCGCTTTCATCCCAACGATGAAGGCCATACACGCGTGGCTCATATCATCCTGGAGCAAATCATGCATGGCGCCAAACAGCAGAACACATCGATAAGTGAGGGGCTCAAATGACGCGCCATAAACTTCAGGTCGTTCACCCCACCGGAAATCAAAACGTGCGCGAGGTCCTCTCCGCTCTTGTTGAGTCTGACTCCCTCGCTTGCTTCTGGACGACGGTTGCACGTGGACGAGGTCAAGCCCAGCCACGGCTTCCGAAACCACTATCGGTGCTCCTCGCCAAGCGGGACTTTTCGATGGTCGCCTCCGACGACATTCGCACTTGGCCAGCTGACGAAGTATTCCGTCAGGTCGTAAAGAAAATGCCTGCGGCAAGGCTTCGCTCACTTACAGATACCGGAGCGCCACTCGGAATAGGCTGGGTGTCAGATAGGCTCGATCGAAGGGCCGCTCGTTCAATTAATCACGACGCTACGGCCGTATACGGCTATCTCGATCACTCCGTGCACACGTTTAGAGCGGCCAAGAAAGCGGGCCTTAATACCATTCTTGAGGCTCAACACGCGCACTGGCTGTACACGAAGCAAGTTGTAGAAGCGGAAAGAGAACGGAATCCAGCTTGGGCTTCGACGTTACCGCTATCGAGGGAATTTGAAGTCTCTGGTCCCCGACAGAACGATGAAGTAGACCTCGCCGACCTAGTAGTTGCACCGAGTACCCAAGTGGCCGAGAGCATCCTGCATTTCCGCCCAGACGCAAACGTAGTCCAGATTCCCTATGGTGGCCCCGAAGTTGTGCATGATACGCACCCGCATGTCTGGGACGGGAAGCGTCCCTTGAGACTGCTCTATGTGAGCAGACTCCAGGCCCTGAAAGGCGTCGCCGACGTGGCCACCTTGCAGCGGCACTTGGGCAATGAGATCGAACTAACTGTCGTCGGCCATCGCCCCTCCGTTGAAAACAACGAGCTTCAGCGATTCCTATCAACCGCCAACTATCTCGGCACAGTACCTCGGGCTGAAGTGTTGAGACTTATGGCCACACATGATCTCTTGGTCCTCCCCAGTCTGGTGGAAGGGAGATCCTTATCGGTTTTGGAGGGCCTGAGTGTCGGGCTTCCCGCAATCGTCACCCCCGGCTCAGGCACTGACGACATCGTCAGCGAGGGTGGTGGCATCGTTGTACCGAATGCAGCGCCAGGTGCCCTGATTTCGGCCGTCCAATCGGTATTGGACAACCCATGGATGGTTCAAGAAATGAGTGTGACTGCGCTCAGTTCGGCCAGAAGCGCCTCGTGGACGAGATTTCGCGAGCGGATTAGTCATGAGCTAACCCTGCTAAATCTCTGACCTCGATTATTCATGATGTTCGGTGACTGTCGCGATTTTGTGGTTGGGGTGGTCAACAGTTGTTTTCGGTTCTCGGACGCTCTTGTGTGGCCCGTTGGATGGGACTGCCCCGGATTTCTTTGACTCTCGGAGTCGAGTGTCGGCAGAACCTCTCCCAGCAGGTCAAAGGGGCTCTCCGTGGTTCGTGGTGAAACGGATTCCGTTTCTTGAAAGCTGAAGGGCTCGTAGCCCTGCTGTGATGGATGTTCTCTACGCATTCATCAAGAGTCAGGAGCTACGAGCCTTGATTGAGCCTACTTCCCCGCGCCCAGATGCTGCCACCGCCATTTTTAACCTGCCCGACTACCGCGTCACAGACACTGAGATCCTCGCCTTCGGGCAGCGGCGGGTCAGCGTCGAAGCCACTGCCGAGGCCGGGTGCCCATCGTGCGGCGTGATCAGCAGCCGGGTGCATTCCCGCCGCCCACAACGCCTGCGTGACGTCCCTGTCGCCGGGCCGATCGAAGTGATTTGGGCCAAGCGGAGATTCTTCTGCGATGAGTACCTGTGCCCGCGCCAGACATTCGCTGAGGAAACAGCACAGGTCCCGCGCCGGGCTCGGTCCACCCGTCGGCTCCGCGATGCCCTCGTCGCCGCCGTGATCGGATCCGGCAGGGCGGCGGCGGAGGCTGCCTCCTCGTTCGGTGTCTCCTGGTGGCTGGTCCAGCGAGCTCTGGACTCGGCTGCGCTGACGCTACCTGATGTTGATGCGCTGGCCCCGCGGATGCTCGGCATCGATGAACACCGCTACCGGTCCGTGCGGTTCTTCCGCGACCCGGCCACCAAGGCCTGGAAACGCTACGAAACCCTGGATGACCACCATCGTCGATCTGGACACCGGACAAGTGCTCGGGATCGTGGATGGGCGCGACAGCGATGGCGTCGGAGAATGGCTGTTCGCTCGCCCGCTGCAGTGGCGCCTGGGCGTGCAGGTCGTCGCGATCGACCCGTCAGCGGCATTCCGCAAAGCCCTGCGGATGTGGCTCCCACGCACTGCAGTCTCGGTCGATGCGTTCCACCTGGTCAAGCTCGGTGACATGCTCACCGAAGTCCGGCAGCGGCTCACCCAGCAGGTCCATGGCCGGCGGGGACGCTCCATCGACCCGGTCTGGGCCAATCGGCGCCTGCTCCTGCGGGCCGGCGACACACTCTCAGACCGGGCCCGGGACAGACTCAGCACCGTGTTCGCCACCGATGATGCCACCGGAAAATTGCGGGCAGCCTGGCTGGTCAAAGAGCAGCTTCGGACGCTGCTCGCCACAGGGTCCCTCGCCGACGCTGCCGCCGCGAAAGACCGCATGCAGACCTTGGTAGAACAGGCCGCGCAGCCGGAAACCAACCGGCTCTGGCGCACGGTCTGCCGGTGGTGGAGAGAGATCGAAGTCCTCATTGTCACCGGCGCGACAACAGCGAAAGTGGAAGCCGCCAACACCGCGATCAAGCACATAAAAAGGACAGGCCGGGGATTCACCAACGCACGCAACTACAAGACGGGTATCCTGTTGCGCAGTGCCGCCAGAACAGCGGCATGAATATTCATCACGGCAGAACATTCACCACGAACCGTGAAGAGCCGAATCGATGACCGCGTCCACGACATGGTCCCGGAGCCTGGTGTGGAGCGGGCACGACGAGGGACCTGAGTGGTTGATTCGAAGAACGAGAGCCGGGGACAGGCTGCTTCCTCGCAGTGCCAGCGGTTTTGGACCAGAGGACTTCCATGGCGCCGGCGATGGGGATGTCCCGGATCCGCTGAAAGCGGCGTTCCTTCCTCCTGGTCGCGACGACACCGCAGGTAGGGCAGCCGGGTGGCTGGTCCGTCTCCACTATGACCCGGCGGGTGCCGTCAGCGAGGACGGTCGCGGAAGTGACGCGGTAGTCGGGCAGGTTGAAGAGGATGGTGGCAGCGTCAGGCGCCGCCCCGGTAGGCTCAGTCAAGGCTCGTGGTCCTGTTCCTGGTTTGAATGCTTAGCGAGCCAGCGGCCGCGCCGCTCCGTGAGGACCGAAAATGTCCCGGGCTGCTGCATTCCTTTTCTGGTTCCCCGATCGAACCGCGCGCATGATGAGAATGTCCGTTGTGGTTGAAGCCGATGTGTCAATGGTGCCGAGTTTCGGCCCGCTGCTTAGCGTGGCGCGGAGGACCCCACGGGAACCGTGGACTGTTGCTACGAGCACGAGTATTAGATTCCAGATCTATCATCCTGTCCTCCCCATAACGGGCGCCTCTATCACCAGCACAGAGAGAACCCGGGAGGAACAACACCATGGACATCATTTACGACCGCGCGGTGGGGATCGACATATCCAAACGTGACGCCAAGGTTTGCGTGCGCCTGCCATCCGTCCGCAAAGGCCAGTTCAGCTCTACGGTCACAACGTGGGCTTCAACTGCGGAGGCGATATTGAAACTGCGCAGTTTTCTGGAACAGCAGCACGTCACGACCGTGGCCATGGAAGCGACGGGCGACTATTGGAAGCCGTTCTACTACGTGTTGGAGGACACTCTGCCGGTTCTGCTGGTTAACGCTAAGAACGCCCGCAACATCCCTGGACGAAAGACAGATGTCTCTGACGCGGCATGGCTCGCTCAACTCGCCGCTCACGGGCTCCTGCGGCCATCCTTCGTACCCCCGCCACCAATCCGGGAACTGCGTGATCTGACCCGGGCCCGCGCCATCACGGTGCGTGACCGCACCCGGGAGATTCAGCGACTGGAGAAGTTCCTTGAAAGCTCAGGGATAAAGCTTTCTGCTGTGGTTTCGAGCCTGACGGGAGTTTCCTCCAGACAAATACTCGATGACTTGGTTGCCGGCCAACGCGATCCTCGAATCCTGGCGGCCCATGCAAAGGGCAAACTAAGGCAGCGGATCCCTGAACTGACGGCAGCCCTCAAGGGCACGTTCGGCGACCACCATGCGCTGATGGCCAGACTGTATTTGGAGCAGATCGATGCCTACTCTCGTCGGGTACTGACCCTGACCGAAACCATTGAACTGCTGATGCAACCTTTCCGCCCGGCGCGCGAGGCCCTCTGCACCATCCCTGGAGTCTCTCAACTGGTTGCCGACGTCATCATCGCCGAAACCGGCGCGGACATGAGCGTCTTCTCAACGGCTGGCCAACTCGCGTCGTGGGCAGGAGTCTGCCCTGGCTCCAACGAATCCGCCGGACGCATCAAGTCTTCCCACATCCGCCCTGGCAACAAATACCTCAAGGCGGCACTCGGCATTGCAGCGCTGGCAGCCTCCCGAACCAAGGGAACCTACCTCGCTGCCAGATTCCGCCGCATCTCTTCCCGGCTCTTCGCGGTTCGTGGTGAATGTTCTGCCGTGATGAATGTTCATGCCGCTGTTCTGGCGGCACTGCGCAACAGGATACGCGTTTTGTAGTTGCGTGCGTTGGTGAATCCCCGGCCGGTCCTCTTTATGTGCTTGATCGCTGTGTTGTTGGCCTCCACCTTCGCGGTTGTCGCGCCGGTGACAATGAGGACTTCGATCTCTTTCCACCACCGGCAGACCGTCCGCCAGAGCCGGCTCGTTTCGGGCTGCGCGGCCCGTTCCACCAAGGCTTGCAGCCGGTCTTTCGCGGCGGCCGCGTCGGCGAGGGACCCGGTGCCTAATAGCGTCCGCAGTTGCTCCTTGACCAACCAGGCGGCTTGCAGTTTCCCGGTGGCGTCGTCGGTCGTGAACACCGTGCTTAGCCTGTTGCGGGCCCGGTCCGAGAGCGTGTCCCCGGCCCGCAACAGCAGCCGCCGGTTGGCCCAGACGGGATCAATGGAACGCCCCCGCCGGCCATGGACCTGCTGGGTGAGCCGCTGCCGGACTTCGGTGAGCATGTCATTGCCTAGCTTGACCAGGTGGAACGCGTCGACCGAGACCGCGGTGCGCGGAAGCCACATCCGCAAGGCCTTCCGGAATGCAGCTGACGGATCGATCGCGACGACCTGAACGCCCAGGCGCCACTGAAGCGGCCGGGAGAACAGCCAGTCCCCGACGCCTTCGCTGTCACGGCCGTCTACAATCCCGAGCACTTGTCCGGTGTCCAGATCGACGATGGTGGTCATCCACGGTTCGTAGCGTTTCCAGGCCTTGGTGGCCGGGTCGCGGAAGAACCGCACGGACCGGTAGCGGTGTTCATCGATCCCGAGCATCCGCGGGGCCAGGGCATCAACATCAGGCAGCGTCAGCGCAGCCGAGTCCAGAGCCCGCTGGACCAGCCACCACGAGACACCGAACGAGGACGCGGCCTCCGCCGCCGCCCTGCCGGATCCAATCACGGCGGCCACCAGGGCCTCACGGAGCCGGCGCGTGGACCGTGCCCGGCGCGGGACCTGGGCTGTTTCCTCGGCGAATGTCTGTCGCGGGCACAGGTACTCATCGCAGAAGAATCTCCGCTTGGCCCACACCACTTCAATCGGCCCGGCGACAGGGATGTCACGCAGACGTTGAGGCCGGCGGGAATGCACCCGGCTGCTGATCACACCACAGGACGGGCAGCCGGCCTCGGCAGTGGCTTCGATTCTGACCCGCCGCTGCCCGAAAGCGAGGACCTCAGTGTCGGCTACGCGGTAGTCGGGCAGGTTGAAAATCGCGGTGGCAGCATCGGGGCGCGGCGAAGTAGGCTCAATCAAGGCTCGTAGCTCCTGACTCTTGATGAATGCGTAGAGAACATCCATCACAGCAGGGCTACGAGCCCTTCAGCTTTCAAGACACGGAATCCGTTTCACCACGAACCACGGAGAGCCCTCTTCCCGGAGAGGTCCGATGAAGGCGCTTGTCGCCGCTGAGCACTCCATACTGACAGCAGCTTGGAACATGCTCGCCAACGGCGAGTGCTATACCGATCCGGGTCCGGACCACTTCATGCGGCTGGATCCCGACAGAGCAAAGAACCGGGCGCTCCACCAGCTGAAACAGCTCGGCTACCAAGTAACCGTCACGCAACTTCCAGCCTGACGCACCACATTTACGTATTAGACACACTCATCCCAGCAGGGCCACGGGCCCTTCTGTCATCTACGACACGAGATCAATTCCCCACGAACCACGAAGGGCCCATTAAGCGGACCGCGCGAGGGTATCGAAATCCGGACAACTACAAATCGCGTATCCTCTTGAGAAGTGCAGCCCGAATGGCAGCATGAGCATTCATCTCAGCAGACCATTCCCCGGGAACCTTGAAGAGCCCCGAAACCACGACGGAGTCTCAGACTGACCTAACCACGCTCATCTGCGAAGGGCCCCTAAACGACAACCACCCCACGTCAACAGGGCTATTTAAGAGATACAAACCACTTGAGAGACACAAGCCAGCGAACGCGTTTCAGCCGGTCGCAACATGAAAGCACGGACGCAAGGACACGTCTTGGCAATCGTTTTAAAAGATGATTCAACTATTTGTTGTGGCCTCGCCCAGCAATCTCGGCTAAGGCTGATGCTAACGGCTGCCAACTAAGGTTCGCGTCCGCGTAGCCAGCGGCTCGCCGACCCGACTCAGCGGTAACTTCCTCTTTTGTCAAAGCCTCGGATAAAGCGTCAGCCAAGGAGTGGACATCCATATCAGCCAAGACGCGCCCGGATCCGGCATGTATCAAGAATTCACTTGCCGCGACGCCATTGCTCGCTATTACATGGCATCCACCTAACATTGCTTCGCCCACAGTGAGCGCAAAGTTTTCATTTTCAGATGCCAATACGAACGTTCCACAGTTGCGATAAAGCCATGATTTTTCAGGCCCGGTGACTTGACCAGCAAAGATAACCGATTCGGATACGCCGAGAGTGCTGGCGAGTCGCTGCAGTTCGGTTGCCGTGATGTCCTCATCAGGTCCGGCAATGATCAGCACTGAGCCTTCTGTCCGACTGGCCCCAGCCCATGCATGAAGTAGCAAGTCGGGGCGCTTTTTGTGCGTAAGTCTACCAAGGAATAAAACTCTTTCATTTCGTTCTGTCTTATTGAATAGATTTGAAAGCGAGGAAACAGATTTCTCCGGAGGCAAACTCGCACCCAGCGGAACAATAACTTCCTGGTCAGGTCGCACCACGTCCCTGGCTCTCTCCGCCTCAGAAGCTGAAGCGAAATGGACATAAGTCGCCTCTCGAAGAATGCGATTTCCAATTGCGACATTGTATAGCCACTTCTTAAGACGGGATTTAGCGCGTTGATATGGCTCAAGGCTGCCATGCGGCTGAATGCCATAGGGCACCTTAAACCATCGGGCCACAAAATAGCCGTATACGAGGGGTAGTTGATATTGACCATCCAGATGAAATAAATCAGCCTTTGGGCCAACCCGAATGAGAGACCTCAAGAATCCTCTCCCATTCTGCAATATTGATGGCCATGCGGACTCGAAGAGCTCTATTACGGCTCCGCTTTCCCGATAGCGGGCTTCTTCCGCCTGGCTGAGCCGCGATCCGGGCGACCCGTTTAGATTTGTTGCGTATAAAACTGCGTCTACCCCGATCTCACGCAGTTTTGAATTGAGCGCCACAGAACCTATGGACGGACCGCCATATATCTCTGCAACAACTGAATTTATTTGGCAAATTCTCAAAACCTTGGTTCCGACCTCAGGCGCCATATTAAAATTGTCCATTCCTACCATGTTCGAGAAGATCTTCAACTATCTTTTTATTTTCTACTAATTTCGGGTGAAACCGACTGACACCCGCGCAGAGTGTTTCAATGTGAGTCGGCCGGGTAGAGCCAATGAGCAAAATCGAGGAATCGTCTCGGGACAGCGACAAAGACGCAAGGAAAGAAGCTCTCGATTCGATACTTGAGAGTTCCTGACCTACAATCTCTTCCAATTTATTTTGAACCTTAGAATTTTCATCCAACCAACTTCCTAATGGCGAAAGCGACGTCGACAATAGGCCATACGTAATGATAAGAGCGTCCCTATTGAGGCATGTGTTCGCAACTTCAGAATTGCCAGGCACCTGCAAGACTTTGACATCGTCCAAGAACGATTCGGGATATTCTTTTAGGACTGCAGAGTCACCTGTCACACCAAGTGCCCCGACCTCCGTCATCGCGTCACCGCCGCAAAGCTCTCCCCACAAATCCTGCATCTCCGGCTCCCATGCCATATCGTGCAGCAGGAGAATATCGATGTACTCCAATCCCATAAGACGTAGGCTTCTGCGAAGACTCGCACGAACATCGGCGATCTTTGGAGCCTCGACTGCAACGGCCGACTTCGAATGCTTGCGTGCCATCGTTCGAAGTCGCTCGGAACGGGCCATCAATTGGCGAAGGGGCCGTTGTACTTTGGCAACAACGCGTGAGCCAGGAGAAGGAAGCAATCCGAATTTGGTCGCTACAGTGATGTCACCCCTAGTCCGCGGAATAAGGCGGCCCAATTCGCCCTCAGCAATCCCGAGACCATATAACGGTGCAACATCAAAATGACGGATGCCGGCATCGTACGCAGTATCGAAGAGCCTTTGCCTTCTCGTGCGTGAACCTTCGCGCATGAGAGTCGCTAGTCCCAACCCGATCCTGGATGTGACCCGTCTCGCCGATCCCGGGATAGTTGTCGAGTCAAGTTGATTCAAGGTGCTGAGCCAATCTGTGAGCTAGGGCTAGGGCGGTAAAAGTTGGATTGGCCAGACCTCCGCTAGGAAACACAGAAGCCCCGGCGACATAGACGTTGTCTGTCCCGAACACCTTGAGGTTGGTGTCCACAACACCTTCCATTGGAGACAATCCCATTGGCGTGCCGCCCATCATGTGAAAGATGTCCTTGAAACCAGCATCCGGCAAGAGCTCGTGGGTCACTGCTCCTACATTGATTTCTTCTAAAACGGCAAGGACTTCTCTGCCGAAAGCATTCGCCGAGTCGTTCTCTTCCTCTCCGACTCTCCAATTCAATTGGATTTGAACTCCTTGTGTGCCTGAAGTTTTCCAGGAGAGACGAGACTCGTGTCGCGTAGGTTGCTGAACATCAACCCGCAAATAGACATTAGAAGATTTGAATATGGGCCTCTGACGTTTGATTATGGACCTAGAAACTGACTCCACCAAATTGGGCAGATCTCTGACTGCGGAGTTCAAGACTCCCGACAGTTTCGGTGGCATCACGTTCGATTGTCGGGCCCGTAGAAAATCTCGTGCCTTGCGTGGAAATGACTCTGCAGGCAGTTCAAACTCAAAGTGGGCGTAGCTCGGAAGTAGAGCGCTCTGACGCACGAAGCATTCGGTGGGTACAAGGCGCGGTGAGCATAGAACTCCCTTATAATGCCGGTAACTGGCAAAATCGCGGAATCTCGCCCAGTCCGTAACTGATAAGGCCGCTACGCGCTTCGATACATGGTCGACGAATCCAGAGCCCAAACGGGGAAGACCTGCCGCGATATCGCTGCCCGCTAAGATACGAGTGTTTCCGAACGTTCCCGCAGCAAGGATCACGGTTGTTGCGCGATAGGTTTCGTTCTCTCCTAAACGGTTTATCAAGGCAATCTCTGCAGCTTTACCCAAACTCTCCCGGATCCCGTGAACAACCGCTCCCTCAACAACATGTGCGCCGGACAACCTTCGGCGCAGCAAACGATTGACGCTAAAGTTGCGGGATCTCCAGCCCATCCAGGTCGAAAACTTTATACCCACATTTTCGCTAGGTAAATTCAAGGGCCCAAGAACATGGCGACCCTCATGTATTTCTCGGTGGGCGGCGGACAGGCCTATGCCGTCTAGGACCTTGTCATAGTACGGAAATACTTCATCGAAATCGATGGGCCACTGGCTCAACCCGTCGATAGAGTCCAAACTCATTTCCCAGCGTTCCCATGGCCACAGTTGGCCTCCCCAAATTTGGCTTGTTCCGCCCAGTCCGGTGGTCCAGCCGTCTCGAATGCCAACGTGTTGGCTTACCTTCGCGGCAGCAGTATCCACAAGCGACGTCCGCCCGTCTCCTGCATTGCGTCCAGCCTCGAGCAACAGCACTTTCTTGCCGGGCGCGGCGAGCATTCCTGCCAAGTAGATGCCAAGCGTACCTGCGCCGATAACACAAAAGTCATAGTGCGGATGAACTTCGTTAATTTTGCATCCCCTCAGTGTCTGGTTCCAAATCTGATCTTTGTAAAGTCTAGGAAAACTTTAGTTCCCTAATCTTAAGATCAATTTGCCAGTAGTAAAAAGAAAGAGCAATCGCATAACTCAAACCGGCTGATCCATCTAGAAATCCCAATCGGAAGAAATAGGAGTAAACAAAAAAGACAACGGGTTTAGCAGGTAATTTTACTGCAATACGACCTAACCGGGACCTACTCTGACGGGAAACTGCGTCGCCCTTGTGCAACATGTGCGCCTCCCAGTCACTGTAGCGGTTGTGTCGGCCAAAGTAGTCATACAACCCATCCTCATCCTGATGACCAATGGGCAATTGTCCTCTGGTCACCGATCCTTCGGAGATTTGAGGCTGGTAATGGCCTTCGACTTCCCACATATTTTGTACGTCAAGGTCATCGGGTCTCGGCCAAAATGATTTACTTTTGCGCATTCCGATTCGCTTCGTTACACGGTGACCGTGCTTGAGTTCTCGTCCCACCCAGAAGTATCGAAGTGGAACTTCGTAAGCTGAGGCCGATGTATCGGCCACGGTCCGCATAATATCTTCAATCTGACCCGGTTCAAAGTATTCATCAGCATCTAGATAGAATACCCAGTCCGTTTTCGCATGCGCGAGGCTCCATTCCTTTTTCTTGGGGTACTGACCATTCCAGTTAAACTGCAATACACGAGCACCCGCTTGCTCCGCAATTAGAGCCGTGGCGTCTTCGCTCGCCGAATCAACCACCAGGACGTACCGAAAATCGCGCGCACTTTCGACGGCACGGCGAATATGGCGTTCCTCATTCTTGGTCAGAATTACGACAGTCGCGTCCACTAAAGTAGAAGGCTTCACAATCTCATCTCGATCTACGTTCAATCCGAACAATCACAGCATTCATAACTCGGGAAACCGTTCGCCCGATTTTCGGGCGGGATTGCCTGTGTAAATTCCACCGGCTTCGAGCACCTGATTTGGCCCCGCCACTGAGTTTGGTGTGACTATTGCGGACGTTCCGATAGTCGTTCCACCCAGCACTACCGAACGAACTGTTAGCCATGCGCCCGGTTCGACAATCACCGGCTTGGTTATCAATGCCATGTCACGCCGGTGCGCATGGCTTCCTGTTGTGATAAATGTCTCCTGTGAAACGACAGAATCGTGACCAAGCGTGACATTGTCTTGGTTGTGTATCCAGACTCCGTCGCCAATCCAGGCCCGATCGCCAACATGCAGGTTCCAAGGGAATTTGACTCGCGTCCGAGGACGGAAGATCACGTCACAACCGATTTCTGCACCAAACAAACGAAGCACTTTGATCCTGAGTTGCGAACTGATTTGCCATGCGTTCGTGACAAACAGCAGCTCCGCTGCAGCCCAGAGGTAAACCACGATCTTTGGCCTGCCCCAACTTGTCCGTTCACCCGGAGCGCGGGAAAGGTCGATGACCCGTTGTTCCTTGCTCATGTTCCCCCGATCAGCACAGCGCTTGGGTCAGTCGATCAAGCATCCACTCCCCGACGCTATTCTTGCACTTGTGACTCCACCAAAATTGCGCGTAACTATTCTTGCACTCAACTATGCCCCGGAACCCACGGGCAACGCCCCCTACACTGCCAGCTTGGCGGAGGGACTGGCGGCTGCTGGCCACACCGTTCAGATTATAACGGGGTACCCGCACTACCCTGAATGGCGAAGGCGGGAGGGATACGACGGCTGGTCGCGAGATGAACTCATCAACGGCATCAGGGTACGACGGCTTCGCCATCACGTCCCGCGGAGACCCAACACAATCCAACGAATGCACATGGAGTTGAGTTTCGGAATGCGGGCGATATTCGCCGACTGGGGTAGGCCAGATGTCGTGCTGTTGGTAAGCCCGGCGCTCTTTTCTAGTGGACTCGTCATGCTTCGGGCGCGCGTCCAACTGCGTCGCCCCGCGATCGGTATATGGGTCCAAGACATTTACAGCCGAGGGCTAATAGAGACTGGAGCTGGCGGCAGTCGGGCTGCGGGGATCGTAGCTCGCATTGAATCAAGGATCCTCCGATCGGCTGATGGCGTAGTCGCAATCCATGAACGCTTCCGGGAACACATCGTTAGTTCCCTTGGCGTATCAAGGGGCGCCGTGGCTGTAATCCGCAACTGGACGCACCTGCCTGCTTCCCCGACGGAGGGGCGGGAGGCGTTTCGTCGAGACTTCGGTTGGGATGCCGACGATATCGTTGTACTGCATGCAGGAAACATGGGTAAGAAACAGGGGCTCGAAAATGTGATCAAGGCTGCACGGATTGCTCAGTCACGCCAGAGCCGCGTGCGTTTCGTTCTTATGGGAGACGGGAACCAGCGTGGGCATCTTGAATCACTAGCGAACGGTGTCGGCAATCTGGACTTCGTGGATCCGTTGCCTGGGAACGAATTTCAGTTGGCGCTTGTCGCAGCCGACGTCTTGCTTGTCAATGAGCTGCCTGGGGTTAGGGACATGGCGGTCCCGAGTAAACTAACGTCATACTTTAACGCCGGCGTGCCGGTGCTGGCAGCCACAGATGAGGGAAGTGTCACTTCGTTCGAAATCGCCGCCTCCGGTGGCGGTGTTCGCGTAGATGCCGCCGACCCGGTGGCCCTCGTTGACGCTGCCCAAGCCCTCGGTCAGGACTCAATCGCTGCCTCGGAACTAGGAGCAAGCGGACTTCGCTTCAGTCGCGACACATTGTCCGAGTCCGCCGCTGTAGACCATTATGATGTGTTCATTACGAGTCTGGCATCGTCGCGCAGCCATTAGGCGACGCGACTCTTTTTTCGCTTCACGGGGGCAAAATGACAAAGCGCGCACTTATAACTGGGATCACCGGACAGGATGGCTCGTACCTAGCCGAGCTGCTGCTCGGCAAGGGTTATGAAGTTCACGGCCTTATCCGCCGCGCATCCACCTTTAACACGGCACGCGTGGATCACCTTTACGTAGACCCTCATGACACCAAGGCTAGGCTCTTTCTACACTATGGCGATCTGAGCGACGGTGCCCGATTGGTAACTCTTCTGGCTCAAATAAAGCCGGATGAGGTCTACAACCTAGCCGCGCAGTCACACGTCCGAGTCTCTTTCGACGAGCCCGAGCACACAGCGGACACAACCGGCGTTGGAACCATTAGGTTGCTTGAAGCCGTCAGGATGTCCGGCATCGAAACTCGGTTTTACCAGGCTTCATCCTCAGAGATGTTTGGCGCTACCCCTCCGCCGCAAAACGAAGAGACGCCGTTCTATCCGCGTTCTCCTTATGGAGCTGCAAAGGTTTACAGCTACTGGATTACAAAGAACTACCGCGAGGCTTACGGAATGTTTGCCGTCAACGGCATCCTGTTCAACCACGAATCACCCCGACGAGGTGAGACGTTTGTGACCCGCAAGATTACACGGGCCGTAGCCGCCATCAAGGCTGGCAAGCAGGACCTGCTGTACATGGGTAACCTGGATGCAGTTCGGGACTGGGGATATGCCGCAGAGTACGTTGAAGGTATGTGGCGGATGCTGCAGGCTGATGAGCCCGACGACTTCGTGCTTGCAACAGGTGGCAACTACACCGTTCGTGACTTTCTCCAGATTTCATTTGAACACGCGGGTCTGAACTGGGAGAACCACGTCCGTTTTGACGAGCGCTACCTCCGTCCGACTGAAGTGGATGCACTTGTCGGTGACGCATCCAAAGCTCAGGAAAAGCTCGGCTGGAAGGCCTCGGTCCACACGCCGGAACTGGCTCGGATCATGGTCGATGCAGACATCGAGGCCCTCAGGCACGCCGGCAATCACTGGATCGACAACGTGGAGCTCGAAAGCTGGAAGAAGTAGTGTCCGAGGACGTCTCGTTCGAACCCGCCGCCCTTGACCGTTCCTCAACTTTCTACGTCGCTGGCCATCGTGGACTTGTGGGCTCCGCTATCTGGCGGACGCTGGACAGCGAAGGCTTCCAGGATCTCGTCGGGCGCAGTTCATCTGAACTCGATCTGAAGAACCGCGACGCGGTTTTCAACTTCTTTCACGAAACGAAACCCCGTTACGTCGTCCTCGCCGCCGCCAAAGTCGGCGGGATCCTCGCCAATAGCACATATCCCGTGGACTTTCTCAGCGACAATTTGAGGATCCAGGTCAATGTCCTCGACGCGGCCCGCGAACACGGCGTCGAGCGTCTGCTCTTCTTGGGATCGTCCTGCATCTATCCAAAGTTTGCCGAACAGCCAATTCGGGAAGACTCCCTGCTCACTGGGCATTTGGAACCAACCAACGATGCGTATGCGATTGCCAAGATCGCCGGAATCATTCAGATCCAGGCGGTCCGGCGTCAATACGGACTTCCTTGGATCTCCGCCATGCCGACGAATTTGTACGGCCCTGGCGACAACTTCTCACCAACCGGTTCGCATGTCTTGCCTGCGCTGATACGCCGCTATGACGAAGCAGCGAAATCTGGTGCCAAAGTGGTCACAAACTGGGGAACGGGGTCACCGCGGCGAGAGTTCCTGCACGTGGACGACATGGCGGCGGCCTGCCTCCACCTGCTGGAGAACTATGACGGGTCTTCGCAGGTGAATGTGGGGACAGGCAACGATGTAACCATTCGTGAGCTTGCCTTACTCGTGGCAGCGGCGGTCGGCTACGAAGGCGAAATCGCTTGGGATACCACCAAGCCGGACGGCACCCCGAGGAAGCTGCTCGATGTCTCCAAACTGACCCACGCTGGCTGGTCGGCTGCAATTGGACTCGAAGAAGGAATTCGCAACACCGTCGAGTGGTTCAGAGGGAACTCTCTGTCGGTTCGCGGCTAAGCAACAGACGGAAATGGGGGAATTCGGTGAGTGAAGACGCTGACTGGCGCCGGCGTTCTTCACGGCGTTTAAGGATTGTCGATGCCTTCGTCGTTACTTGGGCAGTGATGGGTGCGTTCTTGATACGTTTCGGACTGGACCCGGAATTCAGTTCCGTAGGCGAAGACGCGCCGTACGTTTGGCTTTCCGTGGTCCTCGCTGCCGCCTGGTGGTTGATGCTGGGAGCTTGGAACAGCCGCCAGAGCCGAATCCTCGGGTCCGGACCAGACGAGTACAAGCGCGTGGCCGCGGCGTCCCTGTGGCTATTTGGCCTCGTGGCCATAGTTTCGTATGTTCTTCGAATTGACACGGCACGTGGGTACGTGGGGCTTGCTCTCCCCGTAGGCCTCCTGGGCCTTTTGCTTGGCCGATGGTTGATGCGGCAGCACCTAAGCATTAGGCGCGGACAAGGCCGGAGTATGTCTAGGCTGCTTTTGCTCGGCGGACCTGGTGCTGTTGCACACTTGGCCGCGTCCTTGCAGAGGGCGAAGCACGCTGGCTACCTTCCCGTCGCCGCATACATTCCCGGACAAGAAGCAGGCATGGGGGTCGAGCCACACTCGGGACTTAGGATCGTCGGACACAAACCCGATCCCCAATCCATAGTCAACGCCTTGGAGGCTTGCGGCGCCGACGCGGTAGCAGTGTCCGCTGGCGTTCAACTGCACCCTCAAACGCTGCGTCACTTGGGCTGGGAGCTGGCCGCTCGGAACATCGGGCTAATAATGGCCCCGGCGCTCACAGACATTGCTGGGCCTCGAATCCATACTCAGCAGGTGGCAGGTCTACCTCTGATCCATGTCACGACGCCGACGCTCGAAGCCGGCCAACGTGTCGCCAAGCGGCTCTTTGACCTTTTCGCGGCAGGCTTTCTGCTCCTCCTCGCGTCACCTGCAATGCTCCTCGTAGCCACCTTGATAAAGCTCGACAGCGCTGGCCCGGTCTTTTTCCGTCAGGAACGAGTGGGGATGGAGGGGAACCATTTTCTCATGCTGAAGTTCCGTTCCATGGCAGTCGATGCCGAAGCGCACCTTGCCGAGCTGGCACGGCAAAACGAAGGCAGCGGCCCGCTCTTCAAGATGAAGAACGATCCACGTGTGACACGGATAGGCGGCGTCCTGAGGCGATTCAGTATCGATGAATTACCTCAGCTGTTAAACGTCCTCAGTGGATCAATGAGTCTGGTTGGCCCACGCCCTCCTCTTCCCAAGGAAGTCGAAGCCTACGAAAGCGACGTACGGCGACGTCTCCTCGTCAAGCCTGGGCTTACGGGCCTGTGGCAGGTCAGCGGACGCTCGAACCTGTCATGGCAGGACTCAGTCCGCCTGGACTTGTACTACGTGGAAAATTGGTCTCTGGCCGGCGATCTGGTCATCGTCCTTAGGACCGTCCGCGCTGTCGTTGGCAGCACGGGCGCCTACTAATAGCATGATCGCCGCGAACAACACACCCCCCGGGGAAGGAACCATCACAATGCGCATAACTGTAATCGGCTGCGGCTATCTGGGTGCCGTTCATGCTGCCTGCATGGCCAAGCTGGGCCACGAGGTGGTCGGCATTGACGTGGATGCCCGAAAGATTGAAGAACTATCCGCAGCGCGTGCCCCCTTTTATGAGCCAGGACTTGAAGACCTCTTGCGGGAGGTCCAGGAAACAGGCCGGCTGTCCTTTACAACGGATATCTCCGCTGCGGAAGGAAGCGCGGTCCACTTCATCTGTGTGGGCACCCCCCAAAAGAAGGGCGAGAACGGCGCAGATCTGACATTTGTAGATGCAGCCACAAGAGACCTCCTTCCTTTCCTATCCCCCGGAGATGTAGTAGTTGGAAAGTCCACGGTGCCGGTGGGTACGGCATCCCGGCTAGCAGCCCTGATCCAGTCAGTACAACCAGACACGCATTTGGTGTGGAATCCCGAATTCCTCCGTGAGGGGCACGCTGTTGAGGATACGCTACGCCCGGACCGATTCGTTTACGGAGTCAGTGATGGTTCCGAGGAGCATCCTGCCGTCTCCGTTGTGGACGAGGTTTACTCGATTCCCCTCGCAGCCGGTACAGCCCGAATCGTTGCCGACCACCCGACTGCGGAACTGGTTAAGGCGGCAGCAAACTCGTTCCTTGCTACCAAGATTTCCTTCATTAACGCCATGGCCGAAGTCTGCGAAGCATCGGGTGCGGACGTCACCCAGCTCGCTGATGCCATTGGCATGGACGATCGAATTGGCAGGAAGTTCCTCAATGCGGGCATCGGCTTTGGCGGAGGCTGCTTACCCAAGGACATCCGTGGATTTATGGCGCGGGCAGGAGAACTGGGGGCGGACCAAGCCCTTACGTTCCTGCGAGAGGTCGATGCAATCAATATGCGTAGGAGAACACGGGTGGTGGAGCTTGCGCGCGACTTGTGCGGCGACTCCCTGCTGGGCAAACGAGTAACTGTGTTAGGCGCTGCATTCAAGCCTGAGAGTGATGATGTTCGGGATTCCCCTGCCCTTAGCATCGCTGCTCAGCTTCAATTGCAGGGGGCGATAGTGACGGTGACGGACCCTAAGGCGCTTCCAAACGCTGCACGCAGATTCCCTGAACTGCAATACGAGGGCGATACCTCCGTGGCCGTACTGAAGGCGGATGCTCTGCTCCTACTTACGGAGTGGGAGGAATACCGCGATTTGGACCCTTACGATTTGGGAAGCGCTGTTTCTTCGCGTCGGATCCTTGACGGCCGCAATGTTCTGGACCCTGCCAAATGGCGTGCAGCAGGTTGGATCTACCGGGGGCTGGGCCGACCCTGACATGGCCGAGAATCAAGCAAAGGCGCAAGCAAAAGATGTCCCCGGGGTTGCGCGCTTGGGATCCCACCAGACGGGTCGTCGCCGTCCTCTCAAGGTTGCACTGTTGTGCTTTGCAGCGCTGGTTCTCATAGCCGTGGTTAGCCTGGCTTGGCTCGCAAGCAAGGCGAGCACAATAAACACCGAGCTCAATTCGGCGAATCTCTTGATCGGGAAGCTGAAAGAGAACATTACGAGTGACGACGCGGGTCAAGCTTCCGAGACGGTAGAACAACTTCGCGCCCACACCAATGCCGCGAAGGCCGCTGCCAATGATCCCGTCTGGACCCTGGCTTCGAGCCTGCCCGGCGTTGGTACGAACTTGAGCGCGGTTGCGGAGGTAGCACGTTCGGCCGACGATGTTGTTAACCTCGGTCTCGGCCCACTCGTCGGGGTATACGGCTCCCTTGACTGGAAAGCACTGCTCCCCAACAACTCAGGTACTGATCTGGCGCCTCTACAGGTAGCCTCTCCAAGGATTTCGGCCGCTGCGCAGGCCGTTCGGCTGTCCGCCAATAGGCTGAATCAGATCGATGCCACCAAGTTGCTCCCGCAGGTGGGCGACCCCCTGGCCCTTGCCAGGGATCAGCTCAACGATGTAACCGGTGCACTGGATGCAGCCGCGGACGCTGCGAGCATGGCGCCCGGAATGCTCGGGGCACAAACCCCACGAAACTATCTCCTTATGATTCAAAACAACGCCGAGTCCCGAGCCTCGGGCGGCATACCCGGGGCACTTGCGGTCCTAAGTCTCAACAAGGGAAAGCTGACGCTTGGGGCTCAAAGCAGCGCTAGCGCAGTCGGTGTCATGTCTCCAATCGTGCCCTTTGACCTCGAACAGCAATACATCTACTCGGCGCGCGCTGGCAAGTTTATGCAGGACGTGAACCTGACGCCCGATTTTCCGACGGCAGCCAGCACGGCTCAAACAATGTGGGAGAGGAAGACCGGACAGCGCGTTGACGGCGTAGTCTCGATCGACCCGGTGGCGTTGGGCTACATACTGGATGCCACAGGTCCGGTGAACCTCCGTGACCCTGAACTAGTGGCACTAGCAACTGTGGGCTTGCCTACTGAATTGACCGGGCAAAATGTCGTCAAGACTCTGCTTTCTGATGTATATGCCAAGATCGAAGAGCCCGGCCTCCAAGATGCCTACTTCGCGGGCGTTGCACAAGAGATTTTCGCTTCCTTGGCTGATGGAAAAGGGAACGCTAAGGGCCTGATCGAAGGGCTTACCCGCGGCACTTTTGAGGGGCGTGTCCTGGTCTGGTCGGGTCAGCCCGTGGAACAATCCATCTTGGCCCAGTACCCGCTAAGCGGTTCGATTGCCGGACCCAGCATTTCCCCCGCCCAGTTCGGTGTGTACTTCAACGACGGCACCGGGGCAAAGATGGACTACTACGTCAAGCGGACAGTCCAACTGATAAAGGAATGTCCCGCGGATGGCTACGAGCAAACAACGGTACGCATCACCAACACCAACACCGCACCGGCCGACGCGGCTACTTCCCTCCCGGCCTACGTAACAGGTGAGGGTGTCCATGGCGTACCCCCTGGGTCTGTCCAGACAAACATCGTGGCGTATGGGCCTGTTCAAGCCAACGCGGAGACTGCGAAAGTGGACGGCGTGCGGACCGACTTTGCCCCGTACGTCCACAGCAACCGGCCCGTGGGTCTCCTGGCTATCAAGCTCGCGCCAGGGGAAAGCCGAACAGTGGAGTTCACGTTCGGGAAGATTGTGCAACATACGGAACCTAACTTGGCCGTCACTCCTACTGTCCAGGCGGTCAAAGATGTGATCTTGCCCACAAAAATTGCCACCTGTGACGAATAGTTGTAGACAACGCGTTAACACTATGTAAACCGATTGGATTCGGATTGCTGGTTGCTCGTTAGGGGTGGTAAGTTCTTGGTGGGATAAATGTCCGGGATTTCCGCACAGGTCTCTTGCGGAGAGGAAAACTCCTCAATCGGGTACACCAATAACTTAAAGTCTCCGGGGGGACAATAATGAAAAAAGCACTCGCAGCACTCGCACTAGCGGGCTCACTTGCTCTGGTAGGTTCAGCGCCGGCAGTAGCAGCGCGATACCCATCCATTCCGCCGCAGGCGGCTGTTTCTGACGGCACTGTCGGCCCGGGCGAGCAGTTCAGGTTCAGCGGACAGGGTCCGTTCCAAAATCAGCCCCTCACCATCCGAGTCACACCAGGTAACGCACCCGCTTCGGGTGGCGCCAGCATTTCTGGCGGACGGTCACTCTCCGGCAAGATCAGCGTTTTCCTAGAAGCGCAGACCCTGACCACCCAGGCTGACAGCGAAGGTAAGTTCTCTGTCCCTGTCACTATCAACGAATCGGGATCCTACGTCCTCACGGCCACCAGCGACGTGACGGGCTACACGGTAGGTCCCGTCCGCGTTGTTGTAGCCCCTGGCTTCGCCAACAATGGGGCTGCAGGATCAAATGCCGGTGGCAACAACGGCGTACCTGCGTCACTCACCAACTCTGGTACGGCCCTAGCCAACACCGGTGCTGACTCCGGTCTGGTCCTCTGGACCCTGGTTGGAGCTGGCGCACTTGCCGCCGGCGCAGCCTCTGTAGTTGTAGTACGCCGCCGCGCCAAGACCGAGGCAGCAGCGTAACCACAGCACCCACAAGCACCAAAGAGGGTGGGTGGTTCTCCGGAAACGGAGAACCACCCACCCTCTGCATTTAAGCATGTGGTAACTATTAGACTCATGGGGGGGAAGCAATGGCACAACACACGGTGGCAGTTCGTCCGCCCCGACCACCTGAAGGCGCCTTGAAACACCTCGAGAACCATAGGCTTTGGAGTGCGTTTCTTGTGGCCATGCTGTTATCGCTGGCTCTGGTGGCTTATTGGCCCAGCCCAGTCGATGCTCCAGTGCAGGGCCAACTCTCCGGCCTCCTAAAGTTCCTCCACGCCCGCGGAATTCCCGGTTGGCTCAATTACCAGTTTGTGGAGGCCGCGGCTAACGTCGTGCTCTTCATTCCACTGGGGACTGTGGCATTCTTGGCCTTCCCTGAAAAACGTTGGTGGCAAATTGGTGCATTTGGGCTGATCGTGTCCGGGGTTATGGAACTGGGTCAGCTGCTGTTTCTTCACAACCGATTCGCGAGCCCGCTGGATCTTGTCACTAATACGGGGGGTGCTGTCATAGGGGCCCTGATGGCCGCTGTGGCGCTTAAACGCCTACGGGCCCGCCACCTTCCCATGTCGGGCCCGTAGGGCGTTAGAACGATCAGCAGTTAGCCGACGAAGGCCTTCATCCAGGTCTTCAGATCCTCGCCGAACTCAACGCGCTCCGATGCGAGGGTGATGACGGCCTTGAGGTAGCTCAGCTTGTCGCCGGTGTCGTAGCGCCGGCCCTTGAAGACCACGCCGTACACGCCGGAGCCTTCGCCCTCACCGGCGGCGAGGGTCTGCAGGGCATCCGTCAGCTGGATCTCTCCGCCGCGGCCCGGCTCGGTGTTTTCCAGGACGCCAAACACCGACGGGTGCAACACGTACCGGCCGATGACGGCCAGGTTGGACGGCGCCTCGCCCGCAACCGGCTTCTCCACCAGGCTGTTCACGCGGACGTAGTCCTCGCCGTCAATGGCTGAGATGTCAGCACAGCCATAGGCGCTGATCTCGGAAGGATCCACCTCGATCAGGGCGATAACGGAACCGCCCGTCTTCTGCTGCACCTCCATCATGGTCCCCAGCAGGGTCTCTGCCTCGTCGATGAGGTCGTCACCCAGCAGGACCGCAAACGGCTCGTTACCCACGTGCTGCGCAGCGCACAGCACGGCGTGCCCCAGGCCCTTGGCCTCGCCTTGGCGGACATAGTGGATGGGGCCCAGTTCGGACGCTTCCTGCACCAGGTCCAGGCGGCCCTGATCGCCCTTCTTCTCGAGCGCCTGCTCCAGCCCCGGCTCACGGTCGAAGTGGTCCTCCAGGGCGCGCTTGTTGCGGCCCGTGATCATCAGCAGGTCGGTCAGGCCCGCATTAACAGCCTCCTCCACCACGTACTGGATGGCCGGCCGGTCAACCACCGGCAGCATTTCCTTCGGCATCGCCTTGGTGGCGGGCAGGAAGCGAGTCCCCAGGCCGGCAGCAGGAATGACGGCTTTGGTAATAGATTTCCCCATTGTCATAGCTGAACCCTACAAATCAAGCCCTGCAGATAGCAATTTCTAGCCCGTAAACTTTGGCTCACGCTTCTCCTGGAAGGCCCGGAAGCCCTCGGCATAGTCGTCCGTCTTGCAGAGGCGGGCCTGCTCGGCGTTCTCCTCCGTCATGGCGGACCAGAGGCCCAGCCGCTGGTCGCGGATGTGCGCCACCAGCTCCTTGCTCGCCTTGAAGGCACCCGTCGCCCCGGTGGCCACCTTCGAAACAATTTCCCGGGTGTTGTCCAGAAGTTCATCCGCGGGCATGGCCCGGCTGAACATCCCCTGCGCCACGGCCTCGGCGCCGGAGATGAGCTCCGCGGTGTAGATCAGGTCCAGCGTCCGGTGCATGCCCAGCCGCTCGGTGAAGTACCAATGCCCACCCGAATCCAGCGTCGCCCCCAGCTTCGCGAACGGCGAGCCGAACTTCGCGTTCTCCGCCACGTACACCACGTCCGTGGCCAGCAGCAGGCCCAGCCCCACGCCCAGGCACGCCCCCTGGGCGGCCGCGAACGTGGGGGCGGGGAACGCTGCCATCTTCTGCAGCAGCGGCTGCACGAGCCCTTCCAGGTACGCCTGGGCGTCGTCGCTCTCCGGGGTGACGTTCTGGATGTCCCGGCCCGCGCAGAAGGCCCGCCCCTCTCCCCTGAGCAGCAGCGCCCGCACCTCACCGCGAGAGGCGGCGGCAGCGGCGTCGTCGTACGCCTGGGTTAAATCCGCGAGCGCCTGCTCGTCCAGTGAGTTCAGCTTGTGCGGGGCGTTCAGGACCACTTCGGCGACGCCGTTGGCGATGGAGAGGGAAATCATGGGGCTCCTAGATCTGGGGTGAAGAAAGCTTCTTAGACGTCGAAGTCGACGGTGACTTCCTTGCTGGTGGGGTGGCTCTGGCAGGTCAGCACGTACCCCTTGTCGAGTTCATCCTGCTCCAGCGCGTAGTTTTCGTCCATGTTCACGGTGCCGGTGACCAGCTTGGCGCGGCAGGTGCCGCACACTCCCCCGGCGCACGCGAACGGCACGTCCGGGCGGACCCGCAGTGCGGCGTTGAGGATGGATTCGCGTGCGTGGGTGGGGCTGGCCACCTCGCCCTGCAGGCCGTCCAGCTTGAACGTGATCTTGTACGTCTCCTTGGACTCGTCCACCAGCACGGGACGGCCGGCGTTGCCCTCGGGGCGGTCCGGCTTGCCGGAGGTGAACAGTTCGAACCGGACATGCTCGGGCTTTACGCCGCGCTCGGCCAGGGTGTCCCGGCACAGCTGCACCAGCTCGAACGGCCCGCACAGGAACCACTCGTCCACATCGTCCGCGTGGATGGCGGTGCCGAGGAGCTGCTGCAGCTTCTCCGAATCGATCCGGCCGGAGAGGAGCGGCGCGATCCGCTGCTCGCGGGACAGCACGTGGTGGATGGCCAGGCGCTGCGGGTACTTGTCCTTCAGGTCCGCCAGCTCCTCCAGGAACATGACGTCCATGGCGGCCTTGTTGGCGTAGATCAGGTCAAAGCGGGTCTCCGGGTGGGCGGCCAGCAGCGTGCGGGCTATCGCGATCACCGGGGTGATTCCGGACCCCGCGGCGATGGCCACAAAGCTGCCCGGCTCCCCCGCCAGATCCTCGGGGTGGTTCATGGAGTTCATGACGTTCTGGTCCACCGGCTTGCCGTCGCGGCCGTGCTTGGACACAAACGCGCCCATGGGGCTCATGACCTCCAGCGTGTCCCCGGCCTTCAGCTCGGAGTTGGCCCAGGTGGAGAACAGCCCGCCCAGGTCCTTCTTCACGGCCACCCGGATCTCGCTGCTGCCGTCCGGGAAGCTGCGCGGCTCGGCGCAGATTGAGTAGCTGCGGCGCACCTCGTGCGGCTCGCCGGTCTCATCCGGCAGGGTGGTGCGCAGGGCCACGTACTGCCCGGGCAGGTAATCGAACTGTCCGGCGAGCGCCGGCGGGACAGCGAACGTCACCTCGATGGCATCCTCGGTCAGCCGGCGAACCTCGCCGACGGTGAGGGTGTGGAAAGAGGGACGACGGCGGCCGGTGGCCTGCGCCGTTTCTGCGGCGGTCTGGCGGACAACAGGCATGGGGGCTTCCTTACAGGACTTTAAAGTAGTCGAACGGTTCCTTGCAGTCCTGGCAGACGTACAGCGCCTTGCAGGATGTGGAACCGAAGCGGGTGAGTTCCTTGGTGTTCAGGCTGGCGCACTGGGGGCATTTCACGGCCATGGTCAGCCGGATGGGGCCGGCGTGCCGTGCAGCGTCCGAGCGGCCCGTGGGCGGCGCGATGCCGTACTCGTTGAGCCTGGCCTTGCCGGACTCGGTCATCCAGTCCGTGGTCCAGGCCGGGGCGAGCACCAGGTCAACCTCGACGCCGGTGTAGCCCTCCTTTTTGAAGGCTGTCTGGAGGTCGTCACGGATCGCGTCCATGGCCGGGCAGCCGGAGTACGTGGGCGTGATGGTGACCCTTACCCTGCCGTCCTCTTTTACGTGCACGTCCCGGAGAATCCCCAGGTCAGCGATGGTGAGGACCGGAATTTCCGGATCGCAGACCGTGGACGCGATGTCCCACGCCTTCTGGTCAGCGGCGTTCCGTTGCGTTGCCTGCTCGAAGGCCACGGCGGTCACCAGCTTGCTCCGGGATGCTCGCGGGCCAGCACCTGCATCTCCGCGAGGATGTAGCCGAGGTGCTCGGAGTGCTTCCCCTGACGGCCGCCGCCGGGGGCAGCCGGAACGTCCGGCACCTCCAGCTCCGCTTCCGCCAGGACAGCGCCGATCAGCCGGTCGAACTCGGGCCGCAGCGAGGAAGGCTGGACGGCGGCGCCGGCTTCAGCCAGGCGGGCAGTCAGTTCGTCGTCGCGGAAGAGCTCTTCCACGTATGGCCACATCAGCTTCAGGCCGTGGATCATGCGGCGGCGGGATTCGTCCGTGCCACCGGCGAGTCGCAGGACCCACTGGACGCTGTGGTCGCGGTGGTAATCCACTTCCTTAACGGCCTTGGCAGCGATCGCCGCCAGGGTGGCATCGGTGGACTTGGTCAGCCTGCTGTACAGCTCGAACTGGTAGTGGCTCACCACAAACTGCCGGGCGATGGTGGCCGCGAAGTCGCCGTTGGGCTGTTCGAAGATCTGGATGGAGCGGAACTCGGTTTCGCTGCGGAAGTAGGCCAGTTCGTCCTCGGTCTTGTCCCAGGCGCCGCCGGCGTAGGTGAGGAAGGAACGGGCATGGCCCAGCTGGTCCAGGGCGATGTTGCCCAGGGCGATGTCCTCTTCCAGTTCAGGGGCACGGGAGATCCAGTGGCCCAAGCGCTGGGCCAGGATCAGGGCGTCATCCCCTACCCGGAGAGCGAACTCGGCCACGTCCTCGGTGGGCCTGGCCAGGCCGGTCCGGACTTCGAGGGCGATGTCCTCGGGGCGCAGGGCGTTGCCGGGCGTGATGCGGGTGGCGGAAGCGTTGCTGTCACCGGCCACGCCGGTGGAAATGTCGCTGTGGCTGCTCACAGGTGCTTCACCCCTTCGCTCTTGGTGTAGTACGTGGCGTGGCGGTAGTCCTTGCCCTGCGGGGATTCGAAGAACGCGCCCTTGGAGTCAGGATCGCTGGCGGCGATGGCGTCAGCCGGGACAACCCAGATGGACACGCCCTCGTTGCGGCGGGTGTAGAGATCGCGGGCGTTGCGCAGGGCCATGGCGGCGTCCGGCGCGTGCAGGGAGCCGGCGTGGACGTGGCTCAGGCCGCGGCTAGAGCGGACGAAGACCTCCCAGAGGCCCCAGCCCTGCCGGTTGGTGTGCGTTTCGGCGGCGGGGCCTGCCGAAACTTTTTCTGCTCCGCGGTTGATATCGGTGGCTGAACTGGCCGGGACTTCCGGGTTGCCGTGAGGGCTCATGCTGCGTATTCCTTCGTCTCCATTGACTCTTTTGCCATCTGTTTTGCCGCATAAGCGGCGGCTGCCTCGCGGACCCAGGCGCCGTCGTCGTGCGCTTCCCGCCGGCGTTCCAGCCGCTGGGAGTTGCAGGGGCCGCGTCCGGCCAGGACCTCGTGGAACTCGTCCCAGTCCAGCGGGCCGTGCTCCCACTTCTTGGTCTCTTCGTTGAAGCGGATCTGGTCATCCGGGAGCTTGAGGCCCAGGACCTTGACCTGCTCGGCCATCATGCCCACGAACCGGTGGCGGAGTTCATCATTGCTGAAGCGCTTGATGTTCCAGGCCATGGACTGCTTGGAGTTGGGCGAATCGTCATCCGGCGGGCCGAACATCATCAGCGCCGGGGCGTACCAGCGGTTCACGGCGTCCTGCGCCATCTCGCGCTGCTCCGGGGTGCCGTTGGCGAGTTCCAGGAGGATCTCGAAACCCTGGCGCTGGTGGAAGGACTCTTCCTTGCAGACCCGGACCATGGCGCGGCCGTAGGGGCCGTAGGAGGCGCGGCACAACGGCACCTGGTTGGCGATGGCAGCGCCGTCCACCATCCAGCCGATGGCGCCCATGTCCGCCCACGTGCGTGCGGGGTAGTTGAAGATGGACGAGTAGCGGGCCTTGCCGGCGATGAGCGCGTCCATCATGTCGTCGCGGCTTTGACCCAGGGTCTCGGCGGCAGAGTAGAGGTACAGCCCGTGGCCGGCCTCGTCCTGGACCTTGGCCATGAGGATGGCCTTGCGCTTCAGGCTCGGTGCGCGGGAGATCCAGTTGGCCTCCGGCTGCATGCCGATGATCTCCGAGTGGGCGTGCTGGGAGATCTGCCGGAGCAGGGTCTTGCGGTAGGCCGGCGGCATCCAGTCTTTGGGTTCGATTCGTGAATCGTCGGCGATCACACGGTCAAAGTTGGCCTGGCCTTCGGCATCGCGCAGGGCGGTGGCTTCCATGATTGCTCCTATGCACGGTCATCGTGGACTGAATTATTTACCGACCGTTCGTTCAGGATATGCGGAAGCCGCGGAAAGCGTCAAGCAATAGGCGTGTGTCGTGTGCTCGGACGCTCTCGCACTTGATGTGGGTTTTTGGTCAACGCTCTCGCACTTGATGCGGGTTTCTCGGCAACGCTCGCTCACTTGCCCCTGGCCTTCGCCGCTCTCCGGCGGTCCCTTGCCGCTGAAATATGGCGGCAGCCCTCTTGCCCGTCAGGACCGTGGCCGGTTCCCATTGCGGGCCGGAGAGGGTGTTGGGCTAAGCGAGGCCTCTGCGGCCTTTGCGGCCCTTCACAGGCGCGGTGACGTAGCTAGTGCTACCGGACCACATAAAGAAACCGGCAGCCACCATGGCCAGCCCGATCGGTATAACCAGGAGGACAGCCGCCGTCTGGTCGTTGGCGGCCACAAGGGCGATTGCGCTGACGCTGAAGAAGTTCCCGAGCCATCTGGGGAGAACGCCGGAGCGAACGATGAAGATCCCGATGAGCAACAGTCCGACCACCACCCCTAAGAGGCCCGGGAGGACGACGAAGGGCATCCCGGGGAAGTCGCCGTTGAAGAGGAAGTTTTGAATCAGCCCGCCCGCCAGCAACAAGGCGAATCCGACTGCCAGAAGAATCATTCCGACAGTCGCCATCCTGGGATGGCGGCCGGACCGCCTTGCCAGCATCATCAGACCTGCAATCCCCACCAAGATCAGAACGGACGCGGCCGAGCCCGCCAGCGTAACAACCGGATTCGTTGACCGGACCGAGCCCTGGCAGTCCCAACCCATGCATCCTGCTGGTTGCAGGTTGTGAAGGAACGCGGCCAGGACGCAGAGCACCCCTCCCAGCATCGCCGCGGCCCCGGCCAATTTTGGGAACTGCACCGTCCAGAAACTGTTGTCATTTCCCCGGACCATGATTAACCGCCATCTCTCAGGCGACCGCCACCAAGTCCTTACATGCTGGACCGGCCCAGAACGGCCGTCAAGGGGTTAGGGGGCCGGCGGGCGACCAAGCCATCAATGGCGGCGTGGGCTGAGGTCCCGCAAGATTTTCGGCGCCGCACGCAGGAACCGAACCCACCTGTCGCGGTGTTGCCGAAGCCTGCCACGGAAGGACATGTCCGCGTAGATATTCCGTCCCAAGAAGGCTTCCGGCTGCGGGAAGACCGCACGGAACAGCATTCTTGGCTTGTCCTTCAGCGGCGCCTGGGCAAGGGCAATGAGCCGGGCGCTCCCCGGCTCTTTGCTCATGACACGGTTGCGCCACTCGGTGGACGGCTCCGGCCAGTCCACGGCGGTGGTTAGGGGAAGGAGGTTCTCGAGGAAAGGGCGCATGGCGGCAAGTGAGCCTGTTGCACTAGCCATGTCCAGGATGGCGGCGCCATACGCTTCCCGTTCTGTGAGGTCCGCAAGGAACTCGAGCTCCTGGCTGCAAGCCGGCAGCTGGGGTGAGCGCAGGGCATGCAAAGCAAGGATCAAGATTCCCAGCGGCGTTGAGGGGACCCGCACCACCTGCCCTGCGACTTCAAGGTCTTCGGTGTTGGACCACATCAGTTCGAAGGCGTCACCAGCATTGCTTTCCATGCCGGGGAACCGGTAGTGGACGTCGATGCAGCAGGGCCATTCCGGGTGGTCGACGGTGACCGAGTGCTTGGGAAAGGTCCTGCTGTCCGGATCCACGGGGCGTTCCCGCCATCCCCGCTCCCGGAGTCCTTGGACGATAGCGTCCAGGTCAGACGGGGCTACGAAAACATCCACATCCGCCGAAACTTTGGGCATCCGGAGGCCCTGAATCACACTCGCCGGGCCCTTGATGAAGAACGCGCGGATCCCCCTTCCGGCCGCCACCCGCGACACCAGGGCATGGCCCAGGAGGACAGCCTCAGGAATGCTTAGCTGGGTCTTACCGGCTTGGTCTTCCACGCGTTGACCTAACCGCGTACCCGGCGGCCGGCGGCAACGGACTCAGGCACTTGGACGCTTTCACCCGGTCCCTCCCAAAACGGTCCGGTGAGGTCGGCTTCAGCCACAGCAGCCGGACCGGGCGCTGAGGTGGGCGCTGAGGTGTAGGTGCCGTAGTAGGAGTAGGCGTCCGTTCCCTTGGTGGGCACGTAGTTCAGGACGGCGCCCAGGATTCGGCCCTTGACCTTGTCCAGGTTCCCCAGCGACTGGGCCAGTTGCTCCTGGGTGGTCCTGCCGGTCCGAATGACCACAATGGCGCCGTCGGCAGCGCGGGAAAGGACCGCGGCATCCGTGACCGGAAGCAGCGGCGGGGCGTCGATCAGGACGATGGCGTTCTCTGCCAGGGCGTTGAGCATGTTCTTCATGGCCTGGGACCCCAGCAGTTCGCTGGGGTTCGGCGGAATGCGGCCGGAGCCGAGGACCGAGAGGTTCGGGAGGGCGCCCCAGGGCTGCAGCACATCAGCGAGCTCTGCGGTGCCGGTGAGAACATCGGTGACCCCGACTCCCGGAACAAGGTTGAAAACGTCCACGAGGGTGGGGCGGCGGAGGTCGCCGTCGACCACTACAACGTTCTCTCCGGCCGCGGCCAGGGTGACCGCCAGGTTGGCCGTCACTGTGGATTTGCCTTCTGCCTGCACGGAGCTGGTGACCACGATGATCCGCGGCGGCTGGTCCACGTCGAGGAAGCTGAGGTTGGTGCGCAGTTCGCGGAGGGCCTCGGCCATCGCGCCGCCGGCGTCGTGGACTTCCGCTGCGGTGCCCGCGTCCAGGATGGTGCTTCGTTCGTCCAGACGGTGGTCCACGGGCAGTGTGCCGATCACGGGGACGCCGAAGAGCCGCTCGATTTCTGCTGCTCTGCGGATGCGCCGGTCCAGGTGCCGGCGGACCAGTGCATAGGCCACGCCCAAGGCCAGGCCAACTAGGGCACCGAGGGCCAGGGTGAGCTTGACGTTGGGTGAGACGGGGCTGGTGGGGAGGACTGCCTTGCCCAACGGGAGCACCCGCACAGCCGACGCCGGGACGGCGGCTGGAGTGCCGGCGTCGGGCGTTGCTGCGGTGCCCGGCTCAACAACTGTTGCGGCGGGGGGCGCCGTCTCGATGGCTTCCACCTGGGCGGCGAGGCCGTTGACCCAGGCATCGGCCACGCGCTGCGCGGTGGCCGGATCCGTGGACTGGGCGGTCACGCGGATCTCGGCGGTGTCCAGCGGGACTTTCACGCTGATGGTGCCGAGCAGGGCGTCCGCTGTGGTTTTCAGCTCCAGCGAGGCGATGACCCGGTCTGCCACGAGCCGCGACTTGGCCACGGACTCGTAGTTCTTGACCTTTGCCTTGGCCAGGCTGTCGCCGGCGAGTGAAAGGCTCACGTTGTCCGATCCCGGCGTCACCACAATCCCGCTGGAATCTGAGGAGTAGATCTTGGGCTGGACCACGGTCCAGCCGAACGCCGCCAGCGTGGCCAGCAGCGTGAAGGCGGTGATCGCCTTCCAGTAGACCCGGACCACCCGGAGGTAGTCCGATAGGTCAAGGCCGGCGGGGGCATCCGCGGGGGTGGCTGTGGTGACGCTCAAGGTGGTTTCCTTCCAATTCAAGTTCGTGTGTTCCGGCCCGGTCTTCGTTGCCGGGTCATTGCTTCGAGTGGTCCCCCACGCGATTGGCGGCTAGCGGCCGCTGTGTTTCAAGACTGCTTTGTTGATGAGCTGTTCGACGGCCGTTGCGACGGCGGCCCGGTAGCCTTCCGGCCTGCCGTGCACTTTGGCGACTTCTTCTGCGAGCTGGTCCGGCGTTACTGCGTTTTTGGTGGCTTCCCAGATGGCCGGGCCGATCCCGCTCAGCCGCACGATCTCGTCCTCCAGCATCAGCAGCAGGTCGCCGTCGATTTCCACGGCGTCCTTTGGTGCTGCGCGCCGAATGTATCCGTTCGGGGTGGGCCCGGGTTCTTCTGGTTCAGCGGCTGACCATTCTGGCTCCGACCGGGGTTGCTTCCGGAACAGCGGTACCAGTGCCGCCGGCAGGTCCGCCGCTTCGGAATAGGTCACCTGCCAGACGCCCCCGACGCTGTCGATCAGGTGGCAGAGCGACTGCAGTGGCTCCGCGATCTCGCCCTGCGAGGACGAATCCGGGATCAGGGCGAGCACCGCGTCGGCCAGCGGCACTTTGGTCAGCGTTGGTACGTGGCTGCCGGCTTCAACCCGGTCCAGCAGCACGATTGCCTGGATGAAGGGGTTTTTGGGCGCCGGCTGGAGTCCAAGCTCGTCCGGTCCCACCTGGCGCTTGGGTTTGCCGGGCACCTGCTTCACGGACAGCGGTTTTGGATACGGAACCACCGAGCCGTCAGGCCGGATGGCTACGGTTTCGTCCGTGACGTACCCGTAGGTCTTGGCCAGCAGCGAGGCCGCGGTGGTCTTGCCGGTGCCCGACTTGGCCACGAGCGCCACCACAGCACCCGTGACCGGATCTGCCAGGCCACAGGCGTGGAGCATCGTGAACTCCCCCGCGTTCGCCAGGATGGCGGCAACGGTGAGCCGGGAAGTGAGGTTCTCAGCCAGCTCCTCAAAGGAGGCGGCCTGCAGCGCGAACGTGCCGCCGTCGTGCATTGGGGACACAACGGAGGCGGTGTAGGGCTGGTTCTTCGTGGGCTCGGCCGGAAGTGCCGGAACGAACGGCTCCCCACTGCTGGCGCAACGGGTCCAGGCCGAGCGCACGCTCTCCCGCTGCTCCCAGGTGACCCCGCGGCCCCAGCGAACCGCGAACTGCATGCCCAAGACGCTGACTTCCAGCAACTCCGTGCTGCTGAGCATTTCCTCCAGCACCGGCGACGCACGCGCCAGCTGTGTGTTCCCGCCGCTCATGAATCCCCCCGGATCTGGCGTAGTGGTTTGAAATTGCTAGTTCGTACTGCCGACCGGTTCAATCAGGCGCTGCGCTTCCAGACTGGCCAGGAAGGCCTCGACCTGCCGCACCAACTGGCCGGCCGCGTCCTCGAATGCTGCTTCCAGTTCGGCGATAATATCCGCCTGGTCGCGACGGCCGTCCAGCAAATCCCAGATGGTTGCCGCAGTGCCTTCCAGAACCACCGGCTGGGTTGCGTCCAGGTGAAGCAGCGCAACCCGGCCGGTTGATTCAGTGCGGACTTCTGCGACCAGGTTGGAGTGGTGCCAGATCATAGTCAGTACGTGATCGTGACGGTGTCGGTCAGAGTCCGAGTGGTGTTGTCGGGAAGCCGAAGGGTGATGAGCAGCGTGTACGAGTACAGCGAGCCCTTCTTGGGAGACGGGTTCACACTTTGGTATTGGAACGCCACGGGGAAGCTGGCGCTCTGACCGCTCGCGATATTGACCGTGGACGTGAAAGAGCCGCTGTAGACATGCGCAGCCGAATACGACGGCTGAGTCGGCGCTACCTGTGAAATGGACTGGACACCGACACCAGCGTCCACGGTGCCAAGCGGGGTGATGCTAATAGTCCCGCTGATCGCTCCGGTAAAGGCAGCGCCCGCATTCAGGATGCGGAATGCTGCGGGCCCTGTGCCAGTACGGTTGGTTCCGGAACCCGTACCACCCGAGCTGACATAGGTCGGAGCGGCGCCATAGACCCACTCTGTCGTTGCGCTAATCCCCGACACCGCTGCAGCCGGTGATGCAATAGCGGTAACGATAACCGGTACTGACCACGCCACACCCTTGACAACCCTGCGGCGACTGAACCCGCCTTCTTCGTTGCTTGTGACCTCTGCGTTCAGAACCTCAGACAATTGCGCCCCCGTATCGTTTCAACTCCAGCCGGCCCTATTGGGCGGGCAGCGTGCTATGACCGCGTTTTCCCGGCTGTGCCCACTCTCACGGACGCGACTTAAGGTTCCGTCAACCTCATTGCAAGATTGCGTCAATATCCGCTGTGAAGGGTTCTTGAGGGTGAATCGCAGCGATGAATGGCGGCGTTTCGCAGCGCTCAGTCACCCTTGGCGCTCATGGGGACGGGCTACAGCCCCATGCCTGATCGGAAGGCCGTGGTTTGGCCGGGAGTACAGCTGCGCGGGCCTCGTCCGGCTCCGATTCGGTCAGGTAAGTGGCCGGCTCCACAACGCACACACCAGGTGCAGGCCCAATCCTGCGGGGAGAGGCTGCCGCGCGGACTGGCTGCTCGGAGAGTCTCGTTCTCGACACGGGCACGTCCCGGCTCTGCATCGCGGCCGGGCTTACTCCTGCCAGAGCAGTACGTCCAGGCGCGGATGCCGGGGCACGACAGAATAAAATTCGTACCCACCTGGCGCTCGCGGCGTTCGCCCCGCTTGTGCCACCTGTCCTATCAGCTGCTCCCCACGGCCGGTTTATCCGTCGGCAGAGCTGCTCTTTAGTGCACGGTGCAGCCGCGTGCGGGCACCGTTCTCGACCAGAGTCGGCACGTAGGCCCGGATGCGCCCCCCGTCCAGCCCATGGTATTCCTCGCCGACGATCGCAGTGATAAGTGCACGGGGCGCCTCAGGGTAACGGGCCGCAAGCCGCTCCTCGACACGTTCAACGAGATGTTCCTCAGTTTCGTCGTCCATCAGCCCAGTGTGATTCGGGCCGTTCAGAACGTCAAGAACATGAGGCGGCCGGGGGCACGCACAAGCCCCGCCGGTTGGGGCCTGCGATCGTTAGATCGCCGACACCAAACGTTTACGTGCCAATCCTTGCACCCGGAGTAATTGATCAGCCAAACTGACTACAGATCCGCAGGAGATGCCTCCGCGATCTAGGTTCGCCGGCCCTTTGCCGGCCAACGCCCCATCAAAGAATGCCGGGCACCCTCTCTCAAATCACAGCGTTCAGCCTCCCCAGGCGTGCCCGGCCAGGAGCCGGCGTCTGCCAAATTCTTCGGCATTGAACCCTCAGAGAAAGAACCACCATGATCAAGCGCCACTCTGACCTCATCCTGGAAATCACCGCCCACGACCCTCACACCATTGAAAGCGACCTCAATACCGCTGTGGACCTAGCCCGCCAGCACGCCATCCTCGAAGGCCGCCACGGGATCCTGGTCACCCAACACGGCTACACCAGCTATACCGTCGCCGTCAGCCGCGACGTCCCATTCGGCCAGACACACGAGCGCCGTGAACTCGGACAAAGCGCGGGCTGACAACGGGCCGGCCTCTGTACAAGCGCCGAGCAGTGGATGTAAATTCAATTCACGGGACTTAACCGCACACGCGGCGTCCCCGTACCCGGTCCATCTGCATAGACCGCGGGAAGCTGCTGTAGCATCGCGGCGGCACAGGATGCAGGCACGGAATGAGCCAAGATGTCCACCTCGCATTACCAGCATTTCCTTGATGAAGCCACCATTTTTGATCCCACCAGCGACTGCCCCTTGGGCCCTGACTGCCTGTATGGGCTGTACGTCAGCTGGTGCTTCCTCAAGGGTTTCCAACCGCACTCCGACGCGGCCTTCCGCGCCGCCATGCAGCGGTGCGGGATCGACATGAGCAACAGCAAACTCATGATGCACGGCCCGGCCGCGGCCGAATACATCCTGGCCAGCTACCCGGCAGTGGCCTGATGACCGTCAGGGCGGACGACGACACCCTGTCGCAGAGTCCGCCGCCGGACCCGCTGAGATGCACGGCCTGCGGGAACGGCGACACTCTGGAGATCACCGCCATAGACGCGCTCGACGCCGGCTCCCCCTTCTGGGGTTCGCCCTTCATGGTGGCGGTGACGTTCACCTGCAGTGAGTGCGGGGTTCCCAGCACCCGGGCTGCCGACGTCGCGGAGGTGGCCCGGATCCTCAACCGGCCAGGCGCCACTCCTGAAGTGCTGGTGTTCGGCAACCACTACATTCATTGCGGCCAGCCCATGGCCGCGATGGGCACCGAACTGCGGAGCATCCACAGCAGCTACTCCTACCGTCAGGTCCCGGAGGCGCTGAGCGTCTACCTGTCCACCAGGGTTCTCCGGTGCCGGTGCGGGTTCCAGATGGAAATCCCGGACGCACCGGCCCTCCGGTAGCCAGGCCTCCCCGCGGACAAGTCTCCAGCCGGAAATTACCTGGGGGCTAGAACATGCTGCGGGGGAAGGCAGTGTCGCCAGGGTCGGTTGGCCGGTCGCGTGCGGCCAGGCGGCCACCAGAGCTGTGGGCGTATTTTCCGCAATGGATGCAGTGACGGCGTATATCGCCGGACTGGTCCGTTTCGGCCAACCAGTGGTGCCCCAGGTTCAACGTGCAAAGCAGCTTCTTGATCATGATGGATCACGCCCTTAGGACCAGGCAGGCAGCGAGCGCGGGACCCGCACCAGAGCCGGTTGAATTCTACTGCGCGCGATCCCCGACAGCCACGAAATTTTTCGTTTCCACCCCAGCCGGGCGGCCGGGGGTGCCGCCCGCTGTCCGGGAAGCGTCAGGGGGCTGTCGCGTGGCCAAGAATGTGGGCTACCGGGGGCGCCAACGGGTGGACCGAAAAGCCGAACCGGCGGGTGTCCCGGACCACGAATCCGGCGGCGGTGATGGCCTGCAGGGTGTCACGGTTGGGGTGGCAGCCGCCGGCCACCTGCTGCCACACAGGCGTCAGCAGGTCCTCCGCCGTGGCAAGGAATTTATTCTCGGAACGGACATGCTCATAGAAGGCCAGCGTCCCGCCCTGACGCAGGACCCTGCGCGCCTCCGCCAAGGCAGCAGACTGGTCCGCAACGCTGCACAGGACAAGACTGGTGACCACCACATCGACACTGGCATCCGGAGCCGGGACCGCCTCCGCTGAACCCGCAACCACCCGCACCGGAACCACGGCCGCCTCAGCGGCTGCCTTTGCCAAAGCCCTCAGGTCATCATCAGGCTCCACCGCCAGAACACCGGTTACAGTACGGGGGTACAGACCGAACGAGGACCCGTCACCGGCGCCGATCTCAACTACGCTCCCACTCAGGCCCTGCAGCAAAGTCCGGCGGTGTTCAGTCGCGCCCCTGCTGTTCATCCCCTTCACGGCCCGTGCGTACGCGCGGGCAAAACGCGGATGCTGCAGCTCTGCCGGCCCCGCCCCGGCCTCGGGGTCCGGGCCGGTCGCTGCAGCGCGGCGGGTCACGCGATTCACCCGTCTACGGGACGATCACGGACTTGATGGCGTGCGGATCCGTGCTTCCGGTCAGCAGCGCTTTTTCGACGTCCTCAAGTCCAAAGCGGTGGGTGACCAGCGAGTCCAGATCCACCAGGCCGGAGGCCACGAGGTTGATGGCCATGGGCCACGTGTTCGTGTACCGGAAGATTCCCGTCAGTTCGATCTCACGGTTCTGGATGAGCGACACAGGCAACATCACGTCGTCGGCCCCCATCCCCACGAGCACTACCCTTCCGCCGGGCTTCACGGCACGAATGCCGGCCTGGATGGCAGGCGGGGCCCCCGAGGCGTCCACGAAGACGTCAAACAGCCGGCCGGCCGGGTCCAGGCCACCGCTGAGGGGGTCCACCGCCTGTGTTGCGCCGGCACCTAGGGCAAACTCGCGGCGGTGCGGGGCCGGATCAGAAACGACTATGTCCGTTGCCCCGTAGATCCCTGCGACCTTTGCCACCAGCACCCCAATGGGCCCGGCACCGGCAATGAGCACCCGCGATCCGGGCTGGACGGCGGCTTTGCGGCAGGTGGCGATAGCCACCGAGAGCGGCTCCATCAGGGCCGCCGCCTCATCGCTGACGTGATCAGGGACGGGGTAGGCGAAGTCGGCTTCAATGGCCGCGTACTCGGCGAAGGCACCGTGGATGGGAGGTGCAGCATAGAACTCGATCTGCGGGCACAGGTTGTACTGGCCGCCCTTGCAGTATTCGCACATCCGGCAGGGCTTTTGCGGCTCGATGGAGACGCGCTCCCCTACCCGGTCAGCGGAGACATCGGCTCCCACAGCCACGATGGTGCCCGCTGATTCGTGCCCGAGGATCAGGGGTTCCTTGACCACCATGTCGCCGATGTGGCCTTCCTGGTAGAAGTGCGTATCGGACCCACAGACACCGACAGCGGAGATCCTGACCAGGACCTGGTTATTGCCCAGGGTGGGGAGCTGGACGTCCTGCACTTCAACGGTGCCAGGGCGGACCAGCACGCTGGCCCGCATGGTCGGCGGGGCCTGGAAAGTGCTCGTTGCAGTCATGCTGTGGATTCCTCCGCGTTGAGGTTGATGGGTGTCTAACTGTCAGGCCTGGCTGGAATGGTTGCTCTCGCCGTTTCCTCCATGGCCGGCCGCCACAACAACGTGCACGTTGTGGGAGCGGAGCCGGCGGAGGTCTTCGGGCGTCGTTCTGGAATCGACAATTACCACGTCGAAATCGGCGAGGTGTGCCAACGCATAGAGTGCCCGTTTCTCGAATTTTGTGTGGTCGACCAGAAGGATTCGTTTGGCCGCGGCGTCGAACATGGCCCGCTTGATGTCCACCGTGGCCTGGCTCTGGAAGAAGCACATGTCATCAGTGATCGCTGCCGTGGACATGATGAACACATCTGCCCGGAGCCTGCTGATCGCTTCAATGGTGGTTCCCCCCATGAAGGAACTGCACCAGTTGTAGTACTTTCCCCCCAGAGCCACCAGGGAGACTCCCCGGGTTCCCTTAAGTTCGTTCATGAGGGTCAGCACATTGGTGATGACCGTCAGCGGGGTCCGTGACGGGATCAGCCGTGCCATCTCGTGGACAGTGGTGGAGTCATCGAGGAAGATCGCCTGCCCGGGCTCGACAAATTCGATGGCCGCACGCGCGATTTCCCGCTTTTCCCACCGCTGTTGCCCACTGCGGAAGACATCGCTGGATTCAACCAGGCTGGATGACAAGGCGGTGGCCATTCCCCGTGATTTCCGGAGGAGGCCACGGGCCTCCAGCTCATCCAGGTCTCGGTGGACCGTCATCTGGCTGGTTCCGAAACGCTCAGCCAACTCATCGATGCGCACAGCTCCTTCGGCCATAACAGCCTCGGATATTGCGCGCTGCCTGTCGCTTCGGCGGGAAAGCCGCGATTCGTTGGCCGCGGCCGCTGAGTTCATTTCTGCTCCTGAAGCTTGTGTCTTGCCGGCGATTGGCGTTGCCTCTCTATCCGGTCTTCGAGCTCCGCACTGGGCGTGCAGCTTCCCTAATGATGTCTGAAAGTGCCTCAACCTTGTGCGCGAACCTCCCGAGGAACAGGCCGTCGACGTCAGATCCGAGTTCCGTCAGCAACCCCGGCCCGGCGCTTCCCCCGTAAATCACGGACCACTGGGCAAAACGGTTCTGGCTGCTGAGCCACTCCCTGAGGAACGTGCAGACAGCACTGATGTGCTTCGACGAGGCAGGGTGCCCGGCGCCGATGGCCCACACGGGTTCATAAGCGACGACGACGGGAACGTCAGCGGTCTCGGTGGCCGCCAGTGCCGATTGGAGCTGGACGATGCAGAAGGCAGCGGCTTCCGCTGCCGGGCCTTCTTCGCTTTCACCGACACAGATGACAGGGACCAGGCCATTGCGCAGGGCGGCAGCCGTCTTGGCCGCCACCACCGAATCGTCTTCACCGAAGAAACGCCGCCGCTCCGCGTGGCCCACCTCGACGTACCGGCAGCCGGCCTCGCTCAGGGCCACACCGCTGACCTCACCGGTGAACGCGCCCCGGTCCTCCCAATGAAGGTCTTGCGCCCCGATACTCACCGGAGTGTCGGCAAGAATCTCGGCCGCCGGTACAAGGGCCTGGAAGCTCGGGAGCACGAAGAGCTTAACGGTTCCGTCCTGCAACGCCCGGTGCTCCCGGGCCATGTCCGCCACCTGCCGGCACCAGTCCAAGGTTTCCTGGTGGCCGAAGTAGAGCTTGAGGCTGACCCCCAGGAGGGCGGGTTTTGACCGTTCCCTCATGGGGTCACCGCGAAGCCGCCCCAGCCACTTTCACGCATCGCGTTTTGCCTCGTAAGCCTCCACCAGCCGCACCTTTTCCGCCGAGGGGGAACCGTCGTCGAACGTGTACGTGAGCCATTCCCGCGCGAGCCGCCGGGCGAGTTCGAGCCCCACCACGCGCTGGCCGAAAGTGAGCACCTGGGCGTTGTTGCTGAGGACTGAACGTTCAACGGAGTAACTGTCATGCGCTGTTACAGCGCGGATCCCGTCCACCTTGTTCGCCGCGATGGCAACGCCAAGGCCGGTCCCGCAGACCAGCAAGGCCCGGTCGGCATCCCCCTTCGCGATCATTTCCGCTGCGGCTATGGCGATGGTGGGGTAAGCGGTGTGGCCCGTATTGTCGACGCCGACGTCCTGGACGGACGCCACCAGATCGCTCTTTTCGAGGTCGGCCTTGAGCGCCTCCTTGTAGTCGTAGCCGGCATCGTCGCTGCCGACAACAATTCGCAGTCCATTACCCATGTGCGTTCTCCTTTGCTGCCAAGGCACGTTCAAGCGCCTTGATGATCATTGCCATGGAAACGGCGCCCGGGTCCGGGCTTCCCATGCTTTTCTCCACGTGCGGACGTGCGCGGCCGATCTTCGGAACGAGCGAGGCAGTCGACGTGGCGGCCCGGTCAGCGGCGTCCGCCGCCTTGTGCCAGGCCTCCTCCAGGGAGAGCCCCGATTGGATCCCCTCCGTGAACGCCTGGCCAAACGGAATCAGGACATCCACCAGGGTCTTGTCACCAAGTTCAGCCTTGCCGAAGTCCATGACCCGTTTCCCGGCCTGTGAGATGCCCCGGGAGATACTTTCCGCACCGGGCGCCTCGCTGTCGCCGACAGATTCGCCCAGGGTTTTGACGATGACGCCCCACAGCGCTCCGGATGTTCCGCCCGCGCGGTCGGCCCAGGCGTCGCCGGCCAGGGACAGCAGGGTCCCCGCTCCGGCACCGGCGCTGAGCGCCTTCTGTCCGGCCTCCGCCGCAGCGCTGACCCCACGCTGCATTCCGATGCCGTGATCGCCGTCGCCCGCGATGGCGTCCAGTGCGCCGAGATCGTCCACGTTTTCGTCGATCACGCGCTGGGCTGTGACCAGGAGCGCCTGGACCGTTTCTGCCGCCTGCCGGGACGCAGCCGAGGCGCTCGGCATTTCGTCGCTCGCCGCCTGGTCCGCCTCCGCGCTGGCGTAACTGGGGCCGGCATCCTGGACCGCACCTTTTCGGAAGGCGGGGGTGCTCGCTGGCGCCCGCCAAAACTTTTCGAGTTCATCGTCCAGCCAGAACAGGCTCAGGGACACGCCGGCCATTTCAAAGCTTGTCACCAGCTCTCCAATTTCGGGCTCCACAACAGTGATCCCTGCCCAGTCCAGGAGCTGCGCAACTTTTCTGTAGACGACAAAGAGTTCCTCGGATTTCACTGCTCCGAGTCCGTTGAGGATGAGGCCCACACTGCTGCCGGTCACGTCTTCGGGCGCCTCGGCGAGCAATGCACGGACCATGAGCTCCGCGGCGCCGTCGGCTGTGGGAATGTCCTGTTCACCGATGCCGGGCTCGCCGTGGATTCCCATACCCACTGCCATCCGTCCCTCCGGGACGGTGAACAGCGGCGCCCCGGCACCCGGAAGGGTGCAGCCGGAGAAGGCGATGCCAAAGGACCGGGTTCTGCTGTTGGCAAGGGACGCCGCCTGGAAGACTTCATCCAGGCTTGCCCCTGCATCGGCGCAGGCGCCCGCGGTTTTGAAAACTGCCAAATCTCCGGCGATGCCCCGCCTCTTACCGGTTTCGGCTGCCGACGCGCTGGAAATATCGTCGGTCACGGCCACCATCAGGGTACGGATGCCTTCGCCGTTCAAGCGTTCCTGGGCCTGGGTGAAGTTGAGGACGTCGCCGGCGTAGTTGCCGTAGGTCAGCAGGACTCCGCCGCCCGCGTGGGCAGCTTTGGCCACAGAGTAGATCTGCTGTGCGGAGGGCGATGCGAAGATGTTACCCATTGCCGCGCCGTGGGCGAGTCCCGGGCCAACCAGCCCTGCAAACGCCGGGTAATGGCCGGATCCCCCACCCGTGACGACGGCGACGTGGCCCGGGGCGGTGCCGGTGCTGCGGACCACTCCGCCAGGAACCTGGCGGATCCACCCGGGGTAGGCCGCGGCGAGTCCCTCGGTGAGCTGCTCGGCAAAGTCGAGCGGGTTGTTGAACAGATATGCCATGGTTCTTTGTCTCCTTGCCCGGAAGGGCGTGTGGATGCTGGGCCATAGGGGCCGGCCGCTCGGAAGATCCCTCTTGGCCGGCCCCTACTCATGTGTTCTGCCCTGAGCTGGCTACTGTGAAAGCGTGAACGGGGACGTGAACTTGGAAACGTTCTCCTTGGTGATCAGCGTGCAGTCAAACGCCTGCTTCTCTTCGCTGGCACCGGTCTTGCCGGTCTTGATGAACGAATCAGCCTGCTGAACGGCCTTCTTGGCGAATTCGGCAACCGGCTGAAGAACCGTGTACGAGAGGGACCCTGCCTTGACCGCTTCGGCTGCGTCCGGTGCGCCGTCGAACCCGCCAACCTTGACCGATTCCAGCTTTCCGGCTTCCTTCAGCGCGGCGATCGCGCCGAGGGCCATCTGGTCATTGCCGGCGAGTACGCCCTGAAGGTCAGGGTGTGCCTGCAGCATGGACTGCGTCTTGTCGTGGCCTTCCTTCTGGTCCCAGTTGGCAACCTGGGCGTCCAGGAGCTTCAGATCGGGGTACTGGGAGAGGACCGTGGCGTAACCGTTGGAGCGGGTGGCTGCGTTGTTGTCCGAGGGCGCGCCCTTGAGTTCGACGTAGGATCCCTTGCCGCCCATTGCCTTCACGAATTCCTGGGCACCGAGGGCTGCACCCTGGGCGTTATTGGATACCAGCTGCGCTTTCGCCAGCCCCTGTTCGTTGATCTCGGCGTTGACCAGGAACACCGGGATGCCGGCGCTGACTGCCTTCTGGACGCCGCCGATGGAGCCATCGGCGTTGGCCGGGTCAAGGATGATCGCGGCCGACTTGTTGGTGATGGCCGCGTCCACCAGGTCGCTCTCGGCCTTCGTATCGCCCTTGTGGGAGGTGACGTCAACCTTGTACCCGAGCTTCTCGCCTTCGGCCTTGGCTGCTTCGCCTTCGGTTGCCCAGTAGGGGTTGGCCGGGTTGTTGACGATGACGGTGATGAGGTTGCTGCCGCCAGCGGCGGCTGACCCTGATGTGGAAGGTGCCGGCGAGCCCCCGCAGGCGGTCAGGGCAAAGAGTGCAGTGGAGGCAGCCAGAACAGCTGCAGCTTTTAGCTTCATGATGATGTCCTTCGTCGTGTGTGCGATGTGGAGTGTTGCGTGGTTGAACTAAGTAGCCGGCGCGCTGACAGAATCGCCCGGCATCTTTTCTTTAGTGGGCGGCGCTGCAGCACCCTTGACTTCCTTCACCTTTTTGGAGCGGTATTCGAGGCGGTTGAGCATCACGGCGACAACGATCACGGCGCCCTTGAAGACCATCTGCCAGTATTCGGAGACGCCGATGATGACCAGGCCGTCGGACAGGAATCCGATCACGAAGGCACCGAGCAGGACGCCCCGGATGTTTCCCCGGCCGCCGGAGAGCGCTGCGCCACCGATGACGACGGCGGCAATGGCGGTCAGTTCGAACGAGTTGCCGGTGGTGGGGTTCGCCGAGGTGAGTTCGGAGGCAATGATGACACCCGCAATCGCAGCGCATACGCCGGAGATCACGTAGATGCTGACTTTCACCTTCTTCACCGGGATGCCGGACAGTTCCGCGGCCCGTTCGTTGCCGCCTGAGGCGTACAACCACCGGCCAAACGCGGTCCGGGAGAGGACCAGGCTGCCGATGACGGCGATGACGATCATGACCAGCACACCGGTGGGAACGCCCAGGATGCGGTTGAAGCCGACCGCGTCGAAGCCTGTGTTGCCCAGCGCGGGGTTGCCGCGGAGGTTGGAGTAGGTAAGCCCCCCGGTGATCAGCAACGCTGCGCCGCGGACCACGTACAGGGTTCCCAGTGTTGCCACGAACGGCGCCACGCCGAACCTGGACACCAGGGTGCCGTTGATCCAGCCGACGAAGGCGCCGACCCCCACCGCCACCAGCACTGCCACCCACACGGGTGGGTAGAGTGTGACGCCGAGGGCAGGTATCGGCACGCCCTGCATCAGGAAGCCGGCGATAACGCCGGCCAGGCCTACAGTCGAACCCACCGAAAGATCGATGCCGCCGTTGAGGATGACCATCAGCATGCCGACGGCGAGGATTGCGAAGACCGCAACGTGTGCGGACATCGTCAGCAGGTTATTGACGCTCAGGTAGTTCGGCGACAGGATCGAGAAAACCACCGTAATAATGATCAGGGCGATGAATGCGCGCCCTTCGAGCAGCAGCCGGGGGATGTCCAACCCCCCGGAAAGCCATCCTGGCCGGCCCTCGGCCACTGTGCGTGTAGAGCTCATGTCTAATGTCCGTTCGTGGTCGATGCAATGGCGGATTCACCGGAGGCCGCCATGATTTGCTCTTTAGTGGTGGTGGAGGCGTCGAATTCGGCAGAGATCCTGCCCTTGCTCATGACAATGACCCTGTGGGCGATGCTCAGGCATTCACCCACCTCGGATGTTGAGTAGAGGACTGCCAGGCCCTTCTCCGCCAGTTCCGACAACAGGCCGAAGACCTCCGCCTTTGCCCCAACGTCGATCCCCCGGCTTGGCTCATCGAGCAGGATGACCTTGGGATTGGTGGCCAGCATCTTGGCGATGACCACCTTTTGCTGATTGCCGCCGCTCAGGGACCCGATGGCCGCGCCCGGACCTGCAGTTTTGACCCTGACGTCCTGGATTCCCTGCTTGACGAGCTTGTTTTCATCGGTGTTGGAGAGGAATCCCCGCTTGATGAACGAGCCGAGGCTGGCGAGGGAAAGATTCCGTCCCACCGTCATGGTCTGGACCAGTCCGTCCCGCTGCCGGTCCTCCGGGACCAGGCTCAGGCCCTCCTCGATCCGTTCGGCGATGGTGAGGTTCGCAAGATCTTTGCCCTGGACCCTGACCTGCCCGCCGATCAGCGGAACCCGTCCTGCCGCTGCTTCAAGCATCTCTGTGCGCCCGGCGCCCATGAGCCCGTAGATGCAGACGATCTCGCCCGCGTGAACGGTGAGCGAAACACCACTGACCGCGAGCCGCCCGGGGTTGGAGGGATCGGCTACCTTGACGTCGTCGATTTCCAGGGCCGCGTCAGTGAAGTCAGTCCTGGCGGGAGGCTGACCCAGATCGAAGTTGCGCCCCACCATGTTGCCCACGATCCAGTCGAGATCGACGTTTTTGGTCTCCTCGTGGGCAACGATCAGCCCGTCCCGGAGGACGGTGGCGTAATCGGAGATCTCGATTGCCTCTTCGAGGTGGTGCGAGATGTACACGATCGAGACACCGGCCGCGGTGAGGTCGCGGATGACCTTGAACAGGACTTCCACTTCACTGGCGCTGAGTGCGGAGGTGGGCTCGTCCATGATGAGGATATTGGCGTTGACGGATATTGCCCGGGCGATTTCAACGATCTGCTGCTGCCCGAGGCGGAGATCCGCGACGAGGGTGTCCGGATCGATCTGCTCCTCGAGCCGCACCATCAGCTCCTGGACATTTTTTCGTTCGGTGGCGTAATCAACTCCGCCGGCCCGGCCTGTGATCTCCCGGCCCATGTAGATGTTGTCCCGCACGCTCAGGTTCGGGCACAGGCTCAGTTCCTGGTGGATGATCGAGATGCCCTGATCGCGGGCTTCGACGGTATCCGCGAACTGGACCGGCTGCCCCCGGAGTTCCAGGCTGCCCGAGGTGGGCGCCTCGATACCGGAAAGGATCTTCATCAGGGTGGATTTGCCGGCGCCGTTTTCGCCGAAGAGGGCTGTGACTTTCCCTTCCACAACCTCGAAATCGACACCTTTGAGGGCCTGGGTTCCGCCGTAGCGCTTGGCCACGTTGGTGGCCCGGAGGATCACGTTGCCGCTCATGGGGTCACCTCGATCTTGACCGGGGTGATGATGTAGGCGGCGGGGTTGATGGGCTGGAACGCACCGGTCACCGCGACCGTCTTGCCTGCCAGACTGGCCTTGTCCACCGGGTCCAGGACGAGTTTCTTGACCTGTTTGTTCAGTTCGGCGCCGACGTTCTGATATTCAATCTGGTTCTTGAACTGCGCAAAGTCGACCTTTCCGGTGGCATCACGGATGGCGGTGCCGTTAACGGCCGGGCCCATCTGGACGAAGACCTTGACCTCCGCCGGCACTCCTTCGACCTGGACCGGAAGGAGACCGTTGGCGTCGGGTTGGCCGGCTACTCCGGTCAGCTTGACCGAATAGACGGCCGGGGAAGACCCGGAAACCACACCGAATTCCTTGGCCGCGGCGGCCGGATCCGCGCTCAGTGCCTTGCTCACCACGGCGATGTCCTCAGCCCGGGACTCGATGTCCGGCGCAATTTCACTTTCGTACTTCTGCTCGGCAAACTGCTGCGGGCTGAATTTACCGGCTGCTGCGCCGGTGCTGTCTGAGGTGGAAACGATCTTGGTGCTGACGAACATCAGGATAATCAGGACCAATGCTGCGCCACCGAAGATCAGCCGGCCGCGCTTCTTTGCTGGTGCTTTGCGAGAGCTCATGGGTACAGACTTTGCTTTCTCGGCCTCGTGGGTGAGGTTGGTGGGTGCTTCCATCAGAGGACTTGGGACGTTGCGTCGTTGGGCCGGATCTGCAGCTTCCGGCCGGTTCCCTTGCGGAACTTGTCCAGGGCCTCGCTGTAGTCATCGAGGCTGAACGAATGACTGATCATGGGAACGCTCTTGATGGCGCCGGCCTCGAACATTTCCACCGCGCGGCCAAAGGTATTCAGCACCGCCATGGTGCCCACAATGCTGATTTCGTCGCGGTACACGCGGAACGGCGAGTAGCCGGCCTTGGCTTCCACCGGAGCCACGCCGAAATGCTGGAAGGTGCCGCCTGCCTTGACGCGGGGCAAGCCGTCTTCGATGGCGCGGATGACGCCGGTGCAGTCGATCACCACGTCCCACAGATCGCGGTCAGCCTCATCGGCTGATGCATGGACATTTTCGATGCCGACTTCGCGGGCGGCCTGGAGACGGCCTTCGTTCAGGTCGACGATGGTGACGCTGGCCGCGCCGGCCCGGGGTGCGAGTTGTGCCATCAGCAATCCCATGGTGCCGGCTCCGTAGACGAGGTAGTGCTCGCCCATCTTCCGGGGAAGGATGTCATAGCCGCGGATCGCACAGGCAAGCGGTTCGATGAGGGCCGCCTGGTAGAGGTCCGTTTCCGGCTTCAACTTGAAAACGTTGCTCACCGGCGCTTTCAGGAACTGCGCTGCGGCGCCATCGCTGGCAACAACACCCAGGCCGTTCCAGTTGCGGCACAGGTTTCCGCGGCCCGTGAGGCAGTACTCGCATTCGCCGCAGGTGGTGCTCGGATTGATCGCCACACGGTCACCGACGGCGAGGTTGGTGACTCCCTCGCCGAGGGCGGTCACGGTACCGGAGGCTTCATGGCCCGGGACGAGGGGGAACACGGTTCCCTCAAACTCGCCATCCAGGACATGGGTGTCGGTGCCGCAAATTCCTACTGCGGCAACTTCAATAACTACTTCCTTTGGCCCCGGTACGGGGTCCGGCACTTCACGGAGCCCGAGTTTTCCTGGACCTTCAAAGACTATTGCGCGCATCTACCTTGACGCTCCTGTTTCCTAGGACGCACCGGCTCGGCTTTGATTCGGTGCTCTTGCTGTTTCCGCCCGGTGATATGGGAGAAACTGTGTGGTCAGCATGTTAGAACTATGTGATCTTGGGGCTGAACCGTGTTACAAATAAACGTAGCTGTGAGATATAACACTGTCAACACCACAGGCGCAGTCCGTTTCAACAGGGAGTGAATTCGATGAAGTCAGAGGAAAAAGGCGCGACGCCGAAGCAGCACGTCGCGGTGGTCGGCTCGATTAACGTGGACTACCTGGCGATCGTCGACAGGCTGCCGGCTCCGGGTGAGACCGTCGCCGGACGGGAGTCCCACGTTGTACCGGGAGGCAAGGGGGCGAACCAGGCGGTGGCGGCCGCCCGCCTGGGGGCCGACGTCGTCCTCATCGGTTCAGTGGGGCAGGACCCCAATGCTGCCCTGGCCTTGCAGCTGCTCGGGGACGCAGGTGTGGATGTCTCCGGCATCGGCGCTGCCGAGGGAGCCACCGGCACGGCCTTTGTGACGGTTGATTCCAACGGTGAGAACACCATTGTGGTCATCCCGGGAGCGAACGCGGTCACTGACAGAGACGTCATCCTTGGGCATCGGGATGCCATAGCCGATGCCCAAATACTCGTGGTTCAGGGAGAGATCCCGCGGAGCGGTACTGAGGCGGCGGTGGCCCTCGCGGCGGGAAGGGTAATCCTGAATCTCGCACCCGTGATCGACGTATCCCTGGAAACACTCAGGGCTGCCGACCCGTTGGTGGTCAACGAACATGAAGCCGCGCTGGTCCTTGAGCAGTTGAACCCAAGCCGCCCCGTGCCGGCTGACCATGCCGAACTGCTGTCCGCACTGGCCGCCGCCGGTCCCCGCTCGGTGATCATGACCAGGGGATCCCTGGGTGCCATGTTCACAGCGGACGGGAAAGTGGAGTCAGTTCCTGCCCCGAGGGTGGACGTGGTGGACACCACCGGCGCCGGTGACGCTTTTGTGGGCGCACTTGCGGCCGGCCTGGCAGCGGGGCACCCCATGCGTGAGTCCGTCGAGTTTGCTTCGCGGGTGGGTGCGTATTCGGTCCAACGGTCCGGAACCCAAGCGTCTTACCCCACTGCAGCCGACGCACTTCCGGAGGTGGCCCGGTGAAGAAAAACGGCATTCTCAACGCTTCGCTCAATGCCCATATTTCGAGGCTAGGCCATGGGGATCTCGTAGTGGTTGCTGACTGCGGCCTGCCCATCCCCCTGGGCACCCCTACGGTGGACCTGGCATTGATTTTTGGCGTGCCCAGATTTACTGAGGTGCTCGATGCGCTGTGTGAGGATGTGGTGTTCGAAGGCTGCGTTGCCGCCTCCGAAGCCATTGGCGAAACAGCGGGTGATTGGATAGCCGAGAGATTCGCTGGTGTGGATTACGTTTCGCATGACGAACTCAAGAAGCTGGTCGCATCAGCCAAGGTGGTGGTCCGCTCCGGAGAAGCGACACCCTATGCCAACATCATCCTGCGCTGCGGAGTCCCTTTCTGACTGGGCGTTGCGAAGGGGGTCCGTTCAAGATGGTCCATCACGCAAGGGCGCCAGCACCCGCTATCCCTTCGCGAGCGAGGCCTTCTCGGTGGCCGCAAGCATGTCCGTGAACGTGGCCGTCAGCATCCTGTCGATCAGCGGGCCCGTAACCCGGCCGAGCGGGCCGCCGCGGGGCACATAACGGTAGCCGAACCTCACCAGCGTCCCGCCGCCGTCGGGCTCGAGAGTGAGCGTGGACTCGGCCCGACTGAACGGCACCAAAGCACTCGATGCTTTCGTGGCCCTGAGGCCGTTCCAGTGGGTCGCAAGATTCGGGAAGTCTGCGTAGAGGGCCCATACCGACACCGGGGACGCAGCCATGCGGCGCTGCACTTTCAGATGACGTTCAGGCATGAGGACTCCTAGTCTCGTGCTGGCTGGTGATGAACGGCTGGCGCGTCAAACCGCGCACAAACGGGGCTTTGCCGAGGGGTGTCCGTTCCAGGTGGTCCACCACGTGCACGTCCACCGCGGTCCGCTCCACGCCTGCCCCGGTGAGGGCTTCCGCGACTGAAGCGCGTACCTCCTCCAGCGACCTTCCCGGCGCGAGGCCTACAAGGAGGACCCTCAGTCCGGCTGGTTCCTGGATGATCTGCCATCCTTCGCGGGCAGCCTCGTCCAGAACGTGGTGGAACGCTATCGGGTGGATATCCACGCGGCCCGTTTTCCCCGGCAGGTGCAGGACGTCCTCGAGCCGGCCTTCGATGTCCTCCAGAATGCTGAAGGACCGTCCGCAGGGGCAGCCCCGCCCGCCCAGCCGCACAGAGTCGGACATTTCATAGCGGATCAGCGGCAGGGTACGCGAAAACAGGACCGTGACCAAGAGCTTTGCCCCGGTGGTGCCCGGCGGCACAGCGTTCCCGTCCTGGTCCACGGGTTCGACGATCAGCAGGTCCTCATAGACATGGCGGTTCCCGTACGTACAGGGGGAGGCGATCCCGGCCGTTTCGGTCGCCGCGTACACGTCGATGGGCGCACTCCCCCAGGCCGCCTCGAGTTCCGCGGCGGTGTGCGGGGTCAGTACTTCGGACGCGGACATCACACCCTGCGGGGAGATGTGAAGCCGCCCGGAGTACTGCTCTGCGGCAAGGGGTTTCAGGGCCGAGGCGTAACCCACCAGGATCCTGGGCTGGAAACGGTTCAGCGCGGCCACGGTCTCCTCCACGGGCGCGGTGACATCCAGGCGGAGGCTGGGAACAAGCCGTGAGCGCAGCGATGCTCCGACAACGGCGGACTGGTGCGTGGGGACGCGGGAACTGACCAGCGCCACCTTCAGGGGGTGCGTTGGCCCCGCCGCAATCCCGGCCCAGTCGTTCGCCCGGGCATAGGAGGCCATCACGGTCCCCCACTCGGAGCGGTTCCAGACGAAGGTCCCGCGCCGGCCAGTGGTGCCTGACGTCGCCGCGGCCCACCACCGGCCCTTCCACGGCAGCCCCGGGTCTCCCCCGCTCTCAACCAGGTCCTGCAGGTGCTCCTCCAGGTCCGCGAGCCGCAGGTCCGGTGTGGTGACTGCCTCGTCGAAGTGGTCCATCAGGTCCGCTTTGGTCACCGGCGGCAGCTGGTCCAGGGGTGCCCCGTGCAGCCCGGCGTGATGGCGGCGGTAGAACTCCGACCCGGCATAGGCTGCCCGGCGCAGCTCCCTCAGCGCCTGGCCCTGGTGTTCAGCGATGCGGGCGGCATCCCAGTGGTCCCGCTGGCGCCACGCGGCCCGCAGGAACAGCACCCGGGAGATCAGGCGGAGGTCCATGGCAAGAGGCCTAGCGGTTGCCGGCGGGGATCATGGGACCGCTCACGTCCCGCGGCCCCGCCGGAGCGTGGCGAGGCGTGCGGTGTACTCTGTCTCATCTATTTCACCGCGGGCAAAACGTTCGGCGAGGAGATCCTCCGCAAAGCGGGGGCGGGATCCGCCCCCATCCCCGTCATAGCGGCGGTTTCCTGCCCCCACGGACCGGGCCAACAGAACCAGGCCAACAATGACGGCACCCCAGAACAACACAAAACTCACCCACATCAGGACATAACCCCAGCCGCCCATATACCCGTCCCCGCCCCAGAACATCATGGCTGCTTCCCTCCCGCGAGCAGGGACGCACAGGTCCCTGGGCCAACTCTCGTCCCGACGGGCTTCCGGCGGCAGAGTCTTTGGACCCGCGGGGGCAGCCTCGAATTCTGGCCTGACACGGAAAAATCACCGTCCGGAAACACCCCGGCAACCTTCCGGGGGCATGCTGTGACTACGGGGACATCACAGCAGGGGGCACAGCATGAGCACACAGCAGGCACAAAAGGTAAAACTCCAGCCGGGCGATTACATCGAGGCGTGGCACAACGGCAAGCTCTTCCACCACGGCCGGGTGACCGACGTCGTACGTTCACTGGAACTGATCTGGATCAGGGACGCACGTACCGGCATGCGCAAGCTGCTGGACCCCGAGGCCCTGGTAATCGTGGTGACCGAGGATCCCGGCGGCCGTTGAAGGTGATGGCAGTGCCGGGCAAGGCCTAGAATTTGGGCATGACTTCAACGCCTGAGCATGAGCTGCTCCGTGAGCTGCAAAACCTGATCATCGGCGCGGACTCCGTGGCGGCCTTCCTTGGCGGGCTCTCCGTGATCGCGGCCTCAGCCATCAGCCGCTCCGCCGGCGCAGACATAGAGTGCGGAGTCACGCTCCAACACGGGAAGAAGACCGCCACGGTGGGCGGCAGCAGTCCGCGGGCCATCCATCTGGACAAGATCGAACAGCGGGTGGGCGACGGGCCATGCGTCCTGGCGTTGAAGGTGAAAAAGCCCGTCCTGATGGCCGACGCCCGCACCGACCCGCGCTGGCCCGGCTACCAGAGGTTCCTGCTCGAGGAGGGCTGCCTGAGCGTCCTCGGCGTGCCCATGGAACTCAACGAGGACGCCAGCGCTGCCCTGAACTTCTTCGCCCCCGCCGTTGACATGTTCAGCGAGGAGACCATCCGGGAGGCTGACCGCTTCGCGGAGATCGCCGGCGGGGCGGTCCGCCTCGCCGTCAGGATCGGCACCGCTGAAAGCGCCGCGGACAACCTGGCCGCAGCGATGACCAGCCGCACGGCCATTAACCTCGCCTGCGGCATCATCATGGGCCAGAACCGCTGCAGCCAGGCCGACGCCATGGGCATCCTGATGAAGGTCTCCAGCCACCGGAACCAGAAGCTCCGGGATGTTGCCGAGGAGATCGTCCTGAAGGTTTCGGGCGAGGAACCCGCCACCTATTTCGACAAATAGCCGCAGCCGTCCCGTAGGGTGGCCGCATGGAACTCCGACTCGAAGTGGTGCAGGTGCCCGTATCCGATGTGGACCGGGCCAAGGCCTTCTATACTGACCAGCTCGGCTTCGTGCTCGATCACGACGTCGAACACATCCCCGGAATGCGCGTTGTCCAGCTGACGCCGCCGGGATCCGCTGCGTCCGTTGTCATCGGCACCGGCATGAACACCATGGTGCCGGGCAGCCTTGAGGGCCTCCAGCTGACGGTCCCCAACATGGCTGAGGCGCGTGACGAACTGCTGGGCCGCGGCGCCCCGATCAGCGAGGTACAGGACCTCGGCGGCTTCCTGTTTGCCCACTTCAGCGACCCGGACGGCAACCGCTGGGTCATCCAGCAGATTCCGCCGAAGGGCTCCTCCGAATGAGGGGCCGGTGGCGGCTGGGGGTGGGATCACGCGGTCTCAGGTCGTGCTCCCTCGTCACCGGCCCCGGTCTCCGCATCCCCGGCCCAGCCCGGGGAGCCGGGGCTAAAACCCCGAAGCCTTCAGCCCCGGCCCAGGGCCGTTGCTGTTGATCAAGCGTAAACGAGCAGCAAGACATCTTTCCCGAGTAGTGGGTACCTGATTCCGCAAGCAGGGCTACCTGCCTGTGATGGTCACAGTCCCGGCAGTGACGGGATCGGCTTCGGTTTGGCCCTGAGTATTGACGGATGTCATGGCCGTAAAAAAACGAGTACTTACTACCCGGGTGCCCTCTTGACGGCGTTCATACAATGAATGGATACCGACTCTGGGGGTTGGATCATGCAAACTGAAGCTCAGTTCGATGTGCGGGACACAGGCGTCCTGTTGAACATCCGCGGGCACTCCGAAGCAGCCTTGGCGCGCTCGATTGCCGGGACCGCCGCCTCGGTGGCCAGCGACATTTGCGGCTCACCCGTGGAGAGCACCGTGACGCTGCTGCGGCCAGAAACCGCACCCTGCACTGCGGCAACGCACGACGGCGCCGGCGGACTGTCGCGCTGGGAACAGCACACCGGGCGGGGCCCCACAGCCCGGGCATTGAACGGGGATCTGTCCATCATCCTCAACGATCACGGCCTGGACGAACGCTGGCCGGGGTACGTGGCGGGCCTCAGGACTGCCGGCTACCATTCGGCCATGGCCATCCCGCTCCAGCTGAAGCGCGGCTACCGCGCCGCACTGACGCTCTATGCCGCGCAAGCGAACGTGTTCGCCCCGGCGGCCACCCCCCACATCCTGTCCTTCTCCGACGTTGCAGCCAAGAGCCTCACGCTCTCACTCCAGGTCAGGGCGGACCTGGTGCTCGCTGCGGAACTCCGCACTGAATTGGCCAGCCGCACCGAGATCGACACCGCCTGCGGCGTCGTCATGGGCCAGAACCAGTGCTCCTACGAGGAAGCGCTGCTGGCCCTCACCGAGGCCGCGGCAAACAAGGACCTGGCTGTCCGCGAGGTTGCGCGGACTATCATACTTTCACTGGCCGGCGGGGCGCCGGCTACGGGCAATGCCGTGGCAACGCATGCAGATGCGTCCACGCACCTTGTGGGGCCCGCAGTGATGCAGGACGCCTGAGGCAGGGGCTGGGACCTGGCCGAAGGCACAACAGCAGCGGGCGCCGTTAAGACGGCGCCCGCTGCTTCGTGTTAAAGCTGTCGTCCCGTGGGTGGATGTGGAAAACTCTTGGGTCGCCGAGGTCTTCCCAGGCAGTATCCGGATGAATATGCTTGGGCCATTGCCGCTTCTCATCCGGCACATTCGAGCGGCTCCTTTTCTTCCAGCCGCAGTCAGGGCTGCTGCCCGGTAAACAAGAGCAAGGCGAACGGTCTCCCCCATCATGTCGTGGTGGTGCGCCAAAACAAGGCACGACTTTGTCAGGAGACCACCATGAAACGCTGGCTTATCGCGATTGCCCTCGTACTCGGATTCATCGTTGCCGGCCCAGGCGCTGCCGCCCAGGCGGCGCCGCCGGTGTCCGGCGACGGAATAACATTGACGCTTCGCTGCGATGTCGAAAAGGGAAGCTGGTTCGACGTTGAGGCCACACTGAGCGGCAAGTTAGGAGAGATCGTATTATCCGACGGGACGATCCTCAAAAGCACGTCCCCGGGACTGAAGATTACCTTGACTGCCAACGGCAAGACGCTGGACTACGTCATCACAGGAGTGACAACGTACACCTTCCTGGAGGACAGGATCGAGGCTGTCTCCACCGGGCTGAACCTCCTCATTATTCCCAAACCTGCGGGGCTCTTCCTGACCACAGGCAACGTGAATTACGCTCTCACCTTGAAGGGCAAGGAACTGCGGACCTTCTCAGGTACCGGAACAGTAACCGACGTCTGCGCACTCCTGGCCTAAGGTACCTCTCGCCTCAACACGAACGCCCCGCCACGGTAGAGTGACGGGGCGCTTGTGCAGATGTGTCAGCGCAGAATGACTGTCCTGCCGCCGTCGAGCATTACCCTGCCCTCGCAGTGCCACCGCACCGCGTTGCTCAGCGCCTTGCACTCGGCGTCCCGGCCCACCCGCACCAGATCCTCGGCGGTATGCGTGTGGTCCACCTCGATGACCTGCTGGGCGATGATGGGTCCCTCATCCAGCTCGGCGTTAACGTAGTGGGCCGTGGCGCCCACGGTTTTCACGCCGCGGTCATACGCCTGGTGGTACGGCTTCGCGCCCTTGAAGCTGGGCAGGAATGAGTGGTGGATGTTGATGGTTTTGCCCGTCAGCTTCGCCGACAGCTCATCGCTGAGGACCTGCATGTAGCGCGCCAGGACCACCAGCTCGACGTCGAACTGGTCCACCAGCTCCAGCAGCCGCGCCTCCTGCGCCGGCTTGGTCTCCTGGGTGACGGGCAGGTGGAAGAACGGGATGTTGTGCCACCTGACCAGGTCCTCGTGGTCCGTGTGGTTGGAGACCACGGCCACGATCTCCACCGGAAGATCACCCGTGCGGGCCCGGAACAGCAGATCGTTGAGGCAGTGCCCGAATTTGGACACCATCACCAGGACCCGGCGCTTGCGGCCATGCGGCTCCAGCTGCCAGTTCATGGCCCAGGTCCCGGCCAGCGGCGCGAAGTCCCTCCGCAGCCCCTCGGTGCTGAACTCCTTGGCCCCGGACGCGAAGTGGATGCGCATAAAGAACTGCTGGGCCTGGCGGTCGCCGAAGTGCTGGGTGTCGATGATGTCGCAGTCGTGGTCCAGCAGGTATCCGGTCACCGCATGGACGATGCCCGGGGACTCTTTGCAGCTGACCGTCAGGACGTGTTCGGTGGTCATGTCCTAGCTCTCCCGCAGGGCTTTCTCGTGGGCAACGGCCCTCTCCTCGGCAACGACCTTCTCGCCGGCGAGGTCCTGCTGGAACTCGGCGTAGCGGGCCAGGTGGGACGGGCGGCGGCGGATGATGAGCCAGGCGATGCCGAGGATGACGAACCAGACCGGGGTGACCAGAAGTGCTGTCAGGGTGTCCGGCTGCGTGGTCAGGGCCCAGAGCACGAAGGCGAAGAACGCGAACACCAGCCAGACCATGGGGATGCCGCCGGGCATCTTGAACTTGGAGGACTCGTGCAGGTGCGGGCGGCGGCTCCGGAACTTGAGGTAGCTGGCCAGGATGATGGACCAGACGAAGACGAAGCAGACGGCGGCCACGGTGGTGACCATGTCGAAGGCCTTGGCGATGTCCGAGCCCGCGTACATGAGCACCACGCCGGAGAGCAGCAGGATGCAGGAGAGGAACAGCGCGTTCTGCGGGACCTTGCGGCTGGACAGGCGGCTGAACATGGTGGGGGCGTCGCCTTCCTGGGCCAGGCCGTAGACCATGCGTGAGGTGGAGTAGATCCCGGAGTTGGCCGAGGACATGGCCGAGCTGAGTACCACCAGGTTCACCACGGTTGCGGCGGCGCCGAGGCCGGCCAGGGAGAACATGGCGATGAACGGGCTGTGGCCGGCCTGGAACTGGGTCCACGGGGTGACGGACATCAGGATGATCAGGGCGCCCACGTAGAAGAGCAGCACGCGGATGGGGATGGAGTTGATGGCCTTGGGCAGGTTCTTCTCCGGGTCCTTGGCCTCGGCGGCGGTGGTGCCCACCAGTTCGATGCCCACAAACGCGAACACGGCGATCTGGAAGCCGGCCACAAAACCCATGAATTCATTCGGGAAGAATCCGCCGTGGCTCCACAGGTTCGTGAAGGTGGCAGGGCCGGCGTCGGACTGGAAACCGCTGAAGATCATGAACAGGCCCACGATGATCAGCGCCGCGATGGCGATGATCTTGATCAGCGCGAACCAGAACTCGGTCTCACCGAACGCCCGCACCGTGGCGAGGTTCAGGACCAGGAGGATGATCACGGTGGCGATGCCCGGGATCCACAACGGCACACCCGGCCACAGTTCCTCGGAGTAGGCGGCGATGGCGATGACGTCCGCGATGCCGGTGATCACCCAGCAGAACCAGTAGGTCCAGCCGGTGAAGAATCCGGCCCAGGGGCCCAGCAGGTCAGCGGCGAAATCGCTGAAGGACTTGTAGTGCAGGTTGGACAGGAGCAGTTCGCCCATGGCCCGCATGACGAAGAACAGCATGAAGCCGATGATCATGTAGACGAAGATGACGGACGGGCCGGCCGCGGAAATGGTTTTGCCGGATCCCATGAAAAGGCCGGTGCCGATTGCGCCGCCAATGGCGATCAGCTGGATATGGCGGTTGCTCAGTTGCCGTTCGAGATGGGGCGTCTCGGCGGTGGTGGTTTTACTGCTCACGTGCTTGCTCCTCGGGTTAATGCTGACTGGAGTGCTGCGGGGGAAGACGCGGGGCCCACTTCATCGGGGACCGCATCGAGGTTGTTGAAGCTGTAAAGGTGGATGCCGGCAATGTTGCCGGTCTGGGGATCATTGTTTTCAAGCTCGGCCACCAGGCCGGCGGGCGAATAGCGGTCGCCGCTGAGCAGCTTGCGCGCCAGCGGGCCTTTCCTGCTGAGGAACTTCAGGGAACTTCCGACGCCGATCTGCGTGGCCAGCGAGACCAGCTTGGTCCGCGGGACGGACCCCGCCACGCCCGCCCAAACGGGCAGCGTGACGCCTTCACGGCGCAAAAGCGCCGCGTAGTCGTTAATTTTGGGCGCGGCGAAGCACATCTGGGTGACGATGGACGTGGCCAGGTGCTGCTTGGCCAGCAGCGCATCGAGCAGGTCCAGGGGCAGCACCTTCGGGTGCCCCTCCGGGTAACCTGCGATCCCGGCGCGCATCCGGCCGCCGGTGTACTGCGCGATGTCCTCGAGCAGCGGCAGGGCCTCTTCGTAGGAACCGACCGGCTGCTTCCGGTCGCCGCCGATCACGAACACCTCACGGATGCCGGCGGCATCGCATTCGCGCATGATCCGTGTCATCTCGGCGCGGTCATGGATGCCGCGCGCAGCCAGGTGCGGGATGACGGTGTAGCCGAGGCCGCCCAGCTCCACCGCCTTCCTCACGGTCCGCTCGATGCCGTGGTGGGGCAGGCACGTCACGGTGAGCGTGGTGGTCAGCGGAACATGGGCGCGGACCTGCTCAACGATCCCCGCGGACGGGACGATTTCGATTCTCGTAGGGAACATCTTTGGTCCTTTCTGGATATCGATGGTGGGAGCCGGTCAGCTGGCCCGGGCCGCCAGCAGTGAGCTGGCTTCCTGGCGGGTGCTGCCGGAGGACTCGATGTGGGCGAGCCCGGCCGGGATTTCCCAGCCCTTCTTCCGCATCGCGGTGGCCCAGAGCCTGCCCGCACGGTACGAGGACCGGACCAGCGGGCCACTCATCACACCGAGGAACCCGAGCTCCGTGGCCTCGTCCTGGAGGTCCACGAATTCCTGCGGCTTGACCCAGCGGTCCACCGGCAGGTGCCGCTCGGACGGGCGCAGGTACTGGGTGATGGTGATCAGGTCACACCCGGCCTCGTGCAGGTCCCGCAGGGCCTCGGAGATCTCCTCACGGGTCTCGCCCATGCCCAGGATCAGGTTGGACTTGGTCACCATCCCCAGGTCCCGGCCTTGGGTGATCACATCAAGGGACCGGTCATACCGGAACGCGGGCCGGATCCGCTTGAAAATCCGCGGGACCGTCTCGACGTTGTGCGCGAAGACCTCCGGCTTCGAATCACAGATCGCCGCGATGTGCTCGGGCTTGCCGGAGAAATCAGGGATCAACAGTTCCACGCCGGTGCCCGGGTTCAGCTCGTGGATCTTCCGGACCGTCTCGGCATACAGCCACACACCCTCATCCGCCAGGTCATCCCGGGCCACACCCGTCACCGTGGCGTAGCGCAGCTGCATCGCCTGGACGGACCGGGCCACCTTGGTGGGTTCAAACATGTCCACCGGGGAGGGCTTGCCCGTATCGATCTGGCAGAAATCACAGCGGCGGGTGCATTCGGAACCGCCGATGAGGAACGTGGCTTCCTTGTCCTCCCAGCACTCGAAGATGTTGGGGCAGCCGGCCTCCTCACACACCGTGTGCAGGCCTTCCTTCTTGACCAGGTTCTTGAGCTGGACATACTCCGGACCCATCTGGACCTTCGCCTTGATCCACTCAGGCTTCCGCTCCACGGGAACCGCAGAGTTACGCTGCTCAACCCGGAGCAGCTTGCGGCCTTCTGGTGCCAGTGTCATCAGTTCTCTTCCCTTAGCATTGCGGCTAGCATTCGACCACGTTGACGGCGAGGCCGCCCATGGCCGTTTCCTTGTACTTGGAGGACATGTCCTTGCCGGTTTCGCGCATGGTCACAATGACCTCGTCCAGCGATACCCGGTGTGTCCCGTCGCCCCAGAGGGCCATCTTTGCGGCGTTGATGGCCTTGGCGGCGGCGATCGCGTTCCGTTCGATGCACGGGACCTGGACCAGCCCGCCGATCGGATCGCATGTGAGGCCCAGGTTGTGTTCCATCGCGATTTCGGCCGCGTTTTCCACCTGTTGCGGGGTGCCGCCCATGACCTCGGCGAGTGCCCCGGCAGCCATCGACGACGCCGATCCCACCTCGCCCTGGCAGCCCACCTCGGCCCCCGAAATGGAGGCCTGTTCCTTGTACAGCACCCCGATGGCCGCTGCGGTGAGCAGGAACTTGACCACGACGTCGTCGCGGTCTTCCTGCGTTGCCTTGTCCATGCCGGGGGCGAAATGCAGCGCGTAATACAGGACCGCCGGGATGATCCCGGCCGCTCCGTTGGTGGGCGCGGTGACCACGCGGCCGCCGGACGCGTTCTCCTCGTTCACGGCCAGGGCGATCAGGTTCACCCATTCCTGCCAGTACTTGGGGTCCCGGTCCTTGTCTTCCTTTTCGAGCCGCTCATGCCAGTCGGGCGCACGACGGCGGACCTTCAGTCCCCCGGGCAGCAGACCTTCGCGCTTGAGGGAGACCTGCACGCACTCCTCCATGACGGAGTAGATGTGCAGCAGGCCTTCGCGGATCTCCTCCTCCGAGCGGGAGGCACGCTCGTTCACGAACATCACCTCACCGATGGACAGGCCCTTGGACTGGCACCGGCCCAGCAGCTCGGCGGCGGTCCGGAACGGCAGCGGCAGTTCCTTCTTGGACTCGTCAAGCTCCTTCAGCGCGGAGTCCTCTTCGCCCTCGCGGACAATGAAGCCGCCGCCCACGGAGAAGAACGTGGCCTTGTGGAGGACCTCGCCTGCCTCGTCCGTGACCGTGAACGTCATGCCGTTGGTGTGCCGCGGCAGGATGGTCAGCGGGCGCAGGATGATGTCCGTGACGCCATACGGCAGCGGCACACCCTCCCCGCCGGCGCCGGCCAGCTTAAGGATGCCGGTCTCCGCGATGGCGGCCAACCGCTCCTCCACCTCGGCCGGCAGGATCTTCTCCGGGTGGAACCCTTCCAGGCCCAGCAGGATGGCCGTCATGGTGCCGTGGCCGTGCCCGGTGGCCGCGAGCGACCCGTACAGGTCAACCCGCAGCCCGGCCACCTTCGCCAGTTGGCCGGAGCCCTTGAGCTCCTCGGCGAACACCGCAGCAGCACGCATCGGCCCCACAGTGTGCGAGCTAGACGGTCCGATCCCGATCGAAAACAGATCAAAGACACCAACGGCCATTTGAGGTTCCTTAACTAAGTAATTTTCATGATGCGGCACCGCAGTACACGGTGCTGCACGAGGTGCCGGTGGGGCTGGCATCCGGCAGCGTGCGTCAAAGCGACGAAGTGGGCCCACGCCGGCGGGGTTCCCTGGCCGAGCTTGCGAGGCTAGGGTGCCGGTGGGGCGCAGCACGCAGAGGATGTCAGTCCCACCGGCACGGGCAGAAGCTAGAGGCCCGGGTACAGCGGGTGGGCTGCGGCGAGTGCTTCAACCCGGTGACGCAACCCCGAAAGGTCCGCGCCGGCGTCGGCCGTTAGGGCCTCGGCGATGATGTCCGCAACTTCACGGAAGGCAGCCTCGCCGAACCCGCGGGTGGCCAGCGCCGGGGTGCCGATGCGGAGACCGGAGGTCACCATCGGCGGGCGCGGATCGAACGGGACGGCGTTGCGGTTGACCGTGATGTCGATCGCGGCGAGACGGTCCTCGGCCTGCTGGCCGTCGAGCTCGCAGTTGCGCAGGTCAACCAGGACCAGGTGCACATCAGTGCCGCCGGAGATGACGCTGATCCCCTTGGCGGTGACGTCCGGCTGGACCAGGCGCTCGGCCAGGATGCTCGCGCCGAGCAGCACACGTTCCTGGCGCTCCCTGAACTCCGGCGACGCGGCGATCTTGAAGGCCACAGCCTTGCCGGCGATGACGTGCTCCAGCGGCCCGCCCTGCTGGCCCGGGAACACGGCCGAGTTGATCTTCTTGGCGATGGCGGGGTCGTTGGAGAGGATGATGCCGCCGCGCGGACCGGCGAGGGTCTTGTGCGTGGTGGAGGTGGTGACGTGGGCGTGCGGCACCGGGCTCGGGTGAAGGCCTGCTGCGACCAGGCCGGCGAAGTGCGCCATGTCCACCATCAGGTATGCGCCCACCAGATCGGCGATCCGGCGGAACTCGGCGAAGTCCAGCTGCCGGGCGTACGCGGACCAGCCGGCAACGATCAGCTGCGGCTTGGTCTCCAGCGCCAGGCGCTCCACCTCGGCCATGTCAATGGTGTGGGTGTCTTCGCGGACCTGGTACGGAACCACATTGTAGAGCTTGCCGGAGAAGTTAATCTTCATGCCGTGCGTCAGGTGCCCGCCGTGGGCCAGGTTCAGGCCCATGATGGTATCGCCGGGCTTGATCAGCGCGTGCATGACCGAGGCGTTGGCCTGTGCGCCGGAGTGCGGCTGGACGTTGGCGAACTCGGCGCCGAACAGGGCTTTGACCCTGTCAATGGCCAGCTGCTCGGTGACGTCCACGTGCTCGCAGCCGCCGTAGTAGCGTTTGCCCGGGTAGCCCTCGGCGTACTTGTTGGTCAGCACTGAGCCCTGCGCCTGCATGACGGCGACGGCGGTGTGGTTCTCCGAGGCGATCATCTCCAGGCCGTTGCGCTGGCGGGTGAGTTCGTCGTCGAGCTTGACGGCGATCTCCGGGTCCAGCGTGCTCAGGTCCGCGTCCAGGGACGGGGAGATGACCTGCTCGAAGGCTTTGACTTCCGCGGGGGCGCTCACAGTTCGCCGCCGTTGGCTTCGGCGTACTCCTGCGCGGAGAGCAGCGGGCCTTCCTCGGTGACGGAGACCTTAAAGAGCCAGCCGGCGCCGTACGGATCGCTGTTGATCAGTGCGGGATCGGCGGCGGCGTCGTCATTGATCTCGGTGACCTCGCCAGTGACCGGGGAGTACAGGTCCGAGACGGACTTGGTGGACTCGATCTCGCCGCAGGTTTCCCCCGCAGTCACGGTGGAACCAACCTCGGGCAGGTCCACGTACACGATGTCGCCCAGCGCCTCAGCGGCCACAGCGGACACGCCAATCACGGACGGACCGTCGCCGTCAGTGGAGATCCACTCGTGCTCGACGGAGTACTTCAGTTCAGCGGCAACCTTGGCCATGTGTGTGTTTCCTTAAGTTTGGTGGTGGTCGGTAAGTAAGTGAGAAAGGGTTCGCCCTCAACCTGTATCAAGTGAGAGAGCGTTGGGCCAAAACCCACATCAAGTGAGAGAGCGTCCGCCCAAAACGCGCATCAACTGCCAGAGCGTCGGGGGTGGCGGGCCCCTTCGGGTCCCGGCCTCCGGCAGCATGCGTCTAAGGGAGCGTCACGTCCGCTCAGCGGGCGTCTTCGCGACCGAGCATGCAGAGGAGGTCGGACCCGACGGGCCAACGGACGCCGGACTACTTTTGGCGCTTGTAGAACGGGAGGGCGACGACCTCGAACGGCTCTGCCTTGCCGCGGAGGTCGATGTCCAGGGCGGTGCCGATTTCGGTGTGCTCGATGTCGACGTAGGCCAACGCGACCGGGTAGCCAAGCGTCGGTGAGGGCTGGCCGGAGGTCACTTCGCCCACCTGGACGCCGTCCTTGAGGACCGGGTAGTGGCCGCGGCCGGCGCGGCGTCCGAGGCCCTTGAGGCCGACGAGCTTCTGCTGGGGACCGGCCTCCTTCACGGCTTCCAGTGCGGCGCGGCCCACGAAGTCGCCTTCTTTGGACTTGAGCGCAACGACGGGGCCCAGGCCGGCGTCGAACGGTGAACGCTCGAGCGAGAGCTCGTTGCCGTAGAGCGGCATGCCGGCTTCGAGGCGGAGCGAGTCGCGGGACGCGAGGCCGCACGGGACGATGCCGAACTCGGCGCCTGCTTCGGCCACCTTGGCCCACAGGTCAGCTGCGGCCTCGTTGGGGATGAACAGCTCGAAGCCGTCCTCGCCGGTGTAGCCGGTGCGGGCCAGGATGACATCGTGCCCGGCGATGGTGAGCTCGTTGAACGCATAGTACTTCAGGTCCGTGACCAGCGGGTGCTGGGCCTGGTCCGTCAGCTTGAGCAGGATGGCCTCGGCCCGGGGACCCTGGACGGCAACCAGCGAGGTCTCGGCGGAGACGTCCTTGACGGTGACGTCGAAGTTGGCTGCGCGCTCTGCCAGGGCAGCGGCGACGATGGGTGCGTTGCCCGCGTTGGGGACCACGAGGTACTTCCCGTCGCCGAACCGGTAGACAATGAGGTCATCGATGATGCCGCCGTCGGGGTTGCAGATCAGGGAGTATTTGGCCTTGCCGTCCGCAACTGCGGAGAGCTTGCCCACCAAGGCGTAGTCCAGGAACGCACCGGCTTCGGGGCCGGTGACCCAGACTTCGCCCATGTGGGAGAGGTCGAACAGGCCTGCGGCCTTGCGGACCGCGTGGTGCTCGGCCAGCTCGGAGGAATACTTCAGGGGCATCTGCCAGCCACCGAAGTCGGTGAAGGAAGCGCCGAGCTTCTTGTGCTCTTCGTAGAGAGCGGTGTACTTCTCAGTCATGACAGGACCCTTCAGTTTTCGAATTCGGAGAGCGGCGGGCAGGAGCAGACAAGGTTACGGTCTCCGGCCGCGCCGTCGATGCGGCCCACGGGCGGGAAGTACTTGTCCTGACGGAGCGTGTGCACCGGGAAGGCGGCCTGCTCGCGCGGGTAGGAACGGTCCCACTCTGAAGAAACGACGGCGGCTGCCGTGTGCGGGGCGTTCCGCAGCGGGCTGCTCTCCACCGTGAAGTCGCCGGCGGCGACCTGGTCGATTTCCTGGCGGATGATGATCATGGCCTCGATGAACCTATCGATCTCGGCGACGTCCTCGGACTCCGTGGGCTCCACCATCAGCGTCCCGGCGACCGGGAAGGACAGTGTGGGGGCGTGGAAACCGAAGTCGATGAGGCGCTTGGCCACATCCTCAGCCGTGACACCGGTCTTCGCGGTGAGTTCGCGGAGGTCCAGGATGCACTCGTGCGCCACGAGCCCGCCCTCGCCGGTGTAGAGGACCGGGAAGTACTCGTTGAGGCGGGCTGCGATGTAGTTGGCTGCGAGCAGTGCGGACTTGGTGGCTTCGGTGAGGCCTTCGCCGCCCATCATCTTCACGTAGGCCCAGGAGATCGGGAGCACGCCGGCAGAGCCGAACCGTGAAGCGGAAATTGCGACGCCGTGGCCCTCTTCGTGCGCTGCCTTGTTGGCATCGCCCGGCATAAACGGTGCCAGGTGTGCCTTGGCTGCGACCGGGCCGACACCGGGTCCGCCGCCGCCGTGCGGGATGCAGAAGGTCTTGTGCAGGTTCAGGTGCGAGACGTCGCCGCCGAACTTGCCCGGCTGGGCCAGGCCCACCAGCGCGTTGAGGTTGGCACCGTCAACGTAGACCTGGCCGCCCGCCGCATGGATGGCGTCGCAGACTTCCCGGACGTCGGCGTCGTACACACCGTGGGTGGACGGGTAGGTGATCATGATGGCCGAGAGGACGTCCTTGTGGGTCTCGATCTTGGCCTGCAGGTCTGCGTGGTCGATGGTGCCGTCAGCGGCCGTGGCCACCACAACAACCTTCATGCCGGCCAGGACGGCGGAGGCGGCGTTGGTGCCGTGCGCCGAGGCAGGGATCAGGCAGACGTTGCGCTGCTGGTCTCCGCGGGAGTGGTGGTAGCCGCGGATCGCCAGCAGGCCCGCGAGTTCGCCCTGGGAGCCGGCGTTCGGCTGGATGGACACCTGGTCGTACCCGGTGATCTCGGCGAGGTCGGCTTCGAGGCCGCTGATGAGTTCGCGCCAGCCTTCGGTCTGGGAGTCCGGGGCGAAGGGGTGGATGGAGGCGAACTCCGGCCAGGAGATGGCTTCCATTTCCGCGGTGGCATTGAGCTTCATGGTGCAGGAGCCCAGCGGGATCATGGTGCGGTCCAGTGCCAGGTCCCGGTCCGAGAGCTTCCGGATGTAGCGGAGCAGCTGGGTTTCGGAACGGTGCGTGTTGAAGACCGGGTGCTGCAGGTACTCGGAGGTGCGCAGTACCGATTCGGGCAGTTCGAAGCCCTGCGCTTCCACAACGGGACCGGCGCCAAAGGCGACGACAACCGCTGCGAGGACCTCCGACGTCGTGGTTTCATCGACGGAAACACCAACGGTGTCCGCGTCGATGAGGCGCAGGTTGACACCCTGGGCTTCAGCGGCGGAGATGACCTTGGCGGCTTTGCCCGGCACGCGGACCGTGATGGTGTCGAAGAAGGTGTCGCTGACCAGTTCGCGGCCTGCCTTGACCAGCGTGGTGGCGAGGGCGCGGGTGTTGTTGTGGACGGTTTCGGCGATTGCCTTCAGGCCGTCGGGGCCGTGGTAGACGGCGTAGAAGGAGGAGACGATGGCCAGCAGTGCCTGCGCGGTGCAGATGTTGGAGGTGGCCTTCTCGCGGCGGATGTGCTGCTCGCGGGTCTGGAGCGCCAGGCGGTAGGCGGGGACGCCGGCGTTGTCCTTGGAGACGCCCACGATGCGGCCGGGGAGCGTGCGCTCCATGCCTTCGCGGACGGCCATGTAGGCGGCGTGCGGGCCGCCGAAGAACAGCGGCACGCCCAGGCGCTGGGTGGAGCCGACGGCGACGTCTGCGCCCTGCTCGCCGGGAGGGGTGATGAGGGTGAGGGCCAGGAGGTCGGCGGCGACGGTGACCAGGGCACCGCGTTCCTTGGCTTCTGCGATGACTGCGGACTGGTCCCAGACCCGGCCGGAAACGCCGGGCTGCTGGAGGACGATGCCGTTGATGTCGCCGCTGGGCAGTCCGTTGGAGAGGTCGGCGATTTCGACCTCGAAGCCGAGGGCTTCCGCGCGGCCCAGCACAATGGCGATGGTCTGCGGGAGGAGATCGGCGTCCAGGACAGTCTTGCCGTCCTTGGCGGTTTTGTTCTTGTTGGCGCGGCGCATCAGGAGCACTGCTTCGGCGACGGCGGTGGCTTCGTCCAGCAGGGAGGCGTTGGCTACCGGGAGGCCGGTGAGGTCCTGGACCATGGTCTGGAAGTTCAGCAGCGCTTCGAGGCGGCCCTGGGAGATTTCCGGCTGGTACGGGGTGTAGGCGGTGTACCAGGCGGGAGCCTCGAGGATGTTGCGGCGGATCACCGGCGGGGTCACGGTGTCGTAGTAGCCCTGGCCGATCATCTGCACGGCCATCTTGTTCTTGCCGGCGAGCTTGCGGAGTGCGGCGAGGACCTGGACTTCGCTGAGGGCGCTGTCCAGGCTGAGGGGGGATTCCTGGCGGATGGAGTCGGGAACGGCAACGTCCACGAGGCCGTCAACGGTGTCGTAGCCGACGGCTTTGAGCATGGTGTCGATGTCGGCCTGGCGGCGGGCACCGATATGCCGATCGGCAAAGGTGGTGGGGGACGACTGGACTGTCATGAAGGAACTCCATAATTCAGGTGGCGTGCTGGGTACGCCACATTGATTCGGGTTCCTCCCCGCTCTGTATTGGACCTGAGAGTTTCCGCCGCACCTGCTGTTCGCAGGGTGCTGCTTGCACCGTCGGTGAGCCCGTTGCCGGACTGCTTTCCAGAGTTGCCTAACCGCGGCGGTACGTGGGCCTGAGAGATTCCTGGGGAGGATTTGCTCCTACGGCGCCTGCTGAACGTACCGGCAGAACTCTCCCGCCGCAGATCAAAAGCATGCGTCACATCATCCGTGACACGCCTCACAGCTTAGCTGGGTTCCGGCCGGCCCGCAATTTTTCCGGCCGGGATCATCGTCACAGTCCCCTCCCTTCCCCACACCCTCTGGCACTTCCTGCCGTTTTTCCCGCGACCCTCTGGCACTTCCTGCCGCTTCTCCCCCAACGCTCTGGCACTTCGGATCAATCGGGGGGTGCCAGAGCGTTGCTCCACAAGCCACGGAAAGTGAAAGAGCGTTCCGAAAAACGCACATCAAGTGAGAGAGCGTTCCTCGAAAAGCGTCGGTAAGTGAGAGAGCGTTACGAAAAACGCGCATCAAGTGAGAGAGCGTTTGGGCAGGCAGGGCTTACGACGGCGTCAACGGCGGGCTCAGGTACGGGCTTTTCGCTTTATCCAGCCCCAGGCAGCCGTAGCCACCAGAAGCACCAGGCCGATGACGGCGAGCCAGAGCAGGCCCTCAATCACGAAGCCAAGGATCGAGAGAACAAGCCAGATGATAAGCAGAGTGATGATTAGTCCCATGCCGAAAGCCTATTCCATCAGCTGGGAGCCGGCCCGTTCCCGCTCCGCATGATTGGCACGACGGTGACAGAGCCGAGGTTGCGCAGGGTGCCGCGCGCCTTTTCTTCCAGGGAATGCGCGATGGCGGTGAACTCCGCCAGGTGCGTGCCGCCGTCGGCCGGGACCGTGATTTCAGCGTGCAGGCGGTGACCGCTCCACCGCAGCCGGGAGGAACTGCCCGCGGGCGCGTTCTCGGTGACCAGCGCGGCGAGCCGGTCCGAGAGGGCGGGATCGACGCCGTCCAGGAGCCGGCGCCCCACGTCACGGACGGTGCCCCACAGGAGCACGCCGATCGCCGCTGAGATGAGGAGCCCGACAATCGGGTCCGCGAGCGGGAAGCCCAGCCAGATGCCGATGACGCCCGCGACGACGGCGAGCGAGGTAAAGCCGTCTGTCCGCGCGTGGATCCCGTCCGCCAGCAGGGCAGCCGAGCCGATCCGGCGGCCTACACGGATCCGGTAGATGGCCACGAGCTCATTGCCGGCGAAGCCCACCAGGCCGGCGGCCAGCACCCAGCCCAGGTTGTGCACGGGTTGCGGCTCAAAGAAGCGGCGGATGGATTCGACGGCGGCCACCACCGCTGAGAGTGCGATCATGGCCACGATGAACAGGCCCGCCAGATCCTCGGCCTTGCCCAGGCCGTAGGTGAAGGTCCGGGAGGCCGGCCGGCGCCCGAGCACAAACGCGATCCACAGCGGCACGGCGGTGAGGGCGTCGGAGAAGTTGTGGACCGTATCAGCCAGCAGTGCCACGGAGCCGCTGATCAGGACGATGGCAAGCTGGAACAGGGACGTTGCGCCGAGGCCCAGCAACGAGATCTTGACGGCACGGATGCCCTGGGCGCTGCTTTCGAGGGCATCGTCCACCGAGTCTGCGGAATCGTGGGAATGCGGGATGAAGAGCTGCTGGAGCCAGCCTTTGAAGCCGGTGGCGTGGTGATGGTGGTCGTCGTGGTGCCCGTGGTCATCGTGACCATGGTGAGCATGGCTGTGATCCCCGTGGCTGTGGTGCGGATCCTGACCGTGGTGATGGCCGCCGTCGTGCGTTACCGAATGCTCGTGCTGGCCCCCGGCGCGGGCCGGCTCGTGGCTCACTTGCCGGCCTCCGGCCGGGCGTGGGACGCCATTCCGTGGCGCGGGGCGTTTCCCAGCGCGTGCTCGGCCTGGTGGATGGCGTCGGCCACCAGCTGCCAGGCGTGGCCGTCCTCCAGCCGGTAGAAGACCTTGGTGCCCTCCTGGCGGGTGGACACCATCCGCGCCAGCCGCATCTTAGCCAGGTGCTGGGACACGGCAGGGGCCGATTTACCGGCGATCCCGGCGAGCGCATTAACGGAGAGTTCGCCCTCGCGAAGGGCCAGGATCAGGCGTACCCGGGTGGCATCGGCGAGCATCGCGAAGACTTCGACGGCGAGCTCAACGTACTGGCTGTCGGGACTGAGGCGGGAAGCCTGCGTATCTGCATTCATACGCAGATACTGTCACTTCAGGGCAGGCGATTCAAGATGATGGTGCCGGCGCCCACGATGTTTGGCCTTAGCGGTCCTTTCCCGGGCCTGCATTTCGTGGATGGCCGCATCAAGTTCGGCGGGCCCTTCAGGCAGATCGGCCAGGCGCAGGATCTCGGCCGCCACCGCCGCGAGCTTCACGTTGCGGTGGCTGCTGTGGGTGACGAGCAACTGGAAGGCTTCCTCGGATCCGACCAGCAGCCTGCCCATTAGGATGCCGCGGGCCTGGTCAATGACGCTGCGGGTGGCCGTGGCCGCGGCCACCGCATCGCGGGCTATCTGATCCGTCTCCCGCCGCAGAGTGGAGGACAGGTCCAGCATGATGCCCTCCAGCGCAGTCACCTTACCGTCCTTGTCCTGGATCGCATCGCCGGAGGTCAGGACATGGCGGATCTGGCCCTTCGCGTCGGTTATGCGGTGGTACATGCAGAAATGCCCGCCGGTCTGCAGGACTTTCGCCGCGATCTCCTGGCACCGCTGCCTGTCGTCGGGGTGCTTGTGGGAGTACAGGAGCTCCAGTGTGGGCACCACCTCACCGCGCTGGTAGCCATGTATCTGGAACATCGTGTCTGACCAATGCAGGATCTGCGATGGGAACTCCGCGCGGAAAGTGCCTGCCAGGCACGGGCCGTCGCCAAGGGCACTGGAATAGGTCATTGGGCTGTTGAGCCTGGGCATAAGGGCGCCTCCAAACAATATCCGGCCACCGCCATTGGTGACCAGAGTGCAGCAATCCCCCAGTATGGGCATGAACCCGGCCGCATTGGTAGCCAGTGGCCCCTCATTTGCGGATCCTGGGGCGCCGCGAGAGGCTTAAGGTCCTTGACTTACATACCCCCTGGGGGTATCTTCAAAGTGTTGTCAGTGACGTGGTATGTCCCGGCAGGCGCCAAAGCACCAGCCTTCACAGCCGTTCAACCCCAGCACCCATTGATCTTCTCCGAAGGAATGGAACTGACATGCGAGAAACCCAGCACCACGACGACGCCGGGATCCCGGCTGAGGGGGGCGCCGCCGTCGGGCATGCGGGGCATGCTGCCCACGCGGGGCACACCGCCCACGCCGGGCACGCTGCACACGGAACCGTGGCAGCCGCCGCTGCCGCCGACATGCACTCCCAGCACGGCGGGCACCAGCCACAGCATGGGCACGGCCCTGACGACGACCACGCCGTCCACACGCACGGGCAGCACGCCGGCCACAGCACGGCCATGTTCAAAAACCGGTTCTGGCTCACGCTCGCCCTGTCCGTTCCGGTGGTCTACTTCAGCCCCATGGTGGGCCACATACTGGGCTATATGGCACCCATGTTCCCGGGCTCGGCCTGGATCCCGCCGGTGCTGGGAACCGTCATTTTCCTCTACGGCGGCCAGCCGTTCCTCAAGGGCGGCGTCCGCGAGCTGAAGGACCGTCAGCCGGGAATGATGCTGCTGATCGCCATGGCCATCACGGTGGCGTTCGTGGCGTCCTGGATCACGAGCCTGGGCATCGGCGGCTTTGACCTGGATTTCTGGTGGGAGCTCGCCCTGCTGGTGGCCATCATGCTGCTGGGGCACTGGATTGAAATGCGGGCCCTCGGCTCCGCGCAGGGCGCCCTGGATGCCCTTGCCGCGCTGCTGCCCGACGAAGCCGACCGCATCACCGCCGACGGCACCGAAACCGTCCCCGTGTCCGAACTCCGCGAAGGCGATACCGTCCTGGTGCGCTCCGGCGCCCGCATGCCGGCCGACGGAACTGTGGTGGACGGGCAGGCCGAATTCGACGAGTCCATGATCACCGGCGAATCCAAAACCGTCCCCCGCGCCGTGGGCGACTCCGTGGTGGCCGGGACCGTAGCCACAGATAACAGCGTCCGTGTCCGGGTCACCGCCGTCGGCGAAAACACCGCCCTGGCCGGCATCCAGCGCCTGGTCGCCGAAGCCCAGGCCTCATCCTCGAAGGCCCAGGCACTGGCCGACCGCGCTGCGGCGGTCCTGTTCTACTTCGCCGCCGGAGCAGGTGTCATCACCTTCATGGTGTGGACCCTGCTGGGCAGCGTGCCTGACGCCGTGACCCGGACCGTCACCGTGCTGGTGATCGCCTGCCCGCACGCCCTGGGCCTGGCCATCCCGCTGGTCATCGCCATCTCCACCGAGCAGGCAGCCCGCGCCGGCGTCCTCATCAAGAACCGGATGGCGCTGGAACGCATGCGCACCGTCGACGTCGTGCTCTTCGACAAGACAGGTACCCTGACCACCGGCGCGCCCGATCTCAAGGACATCGCTGTGACACCGGGCGTGGACCCGGACACCCTGCTGGCCCTCGCCGCCGCCGTCGAATCGGACAGCGAACATCCCGTGGCCCGGGCCATCGTCCGCGCCGCCCGGCAGCGGAACCTGACACTTCCGCCCGCCACCGGGTTCAGCTCGCTGACCGGGCGTGGCGTCCTCGCCAGCGTGGACGGACGGCCCGTCCACGTCGGCGGGCCCGCGCTGCTGCGCGAGCTCCGCGTCGTCGTGCCTTCCGCCCTGGCGGCCACGACGCGAGGGTGGATGGACCGCGGTGCCGCGGTGCTGCATGTCATTGACGACGGCGGCCGCGTCCTGGGTGCCGTGAGTCTCGAAGATGCTGTGCGGGCTGAGTCGCGGCAGGCCGTGGCGGCCCTGCAGAACCGCGGCGTGAAGGTGGCCATGATCACCGGCGACGCGCACCAGGTGGCCCAGGCCGTTGCGGAGGAACTGCACATCGACGAGGTGTTCGCCGAGGTCCTGCCCGCGGACAAGGATAAAAAAGTCGCTGAGCTGCAGGCCCGCGGCCTGAAGGTGGCCATGGTGGGCGACGGCGTCAACGACTCCCCCGCGCTCGCGAGGGCCGAAGTGGGAATCGCCATCGGCGCCGGAACCGATGTGGCCATGGAATCGGCCGGCGTGGTCCTGGCCGGGAACGATCCGCGGGCGGTCCTGTCCATGGTGGACCTCTCCCGTGCCAGCTACCGGAAGATGTGGCAGAACCTGGTGTGGGCCACCGGCTACAACATCTTGGCCGTGCCGCTGGCCGCCGGCGTCCTGACCTTTGCAGGCGTGGTGCTCTCCCCCGCCGCCGGTGCTGTCCTGATGTCCGCCTCCACGATCGTGGTGGCCCTCAACGCCCAGCTGCTGCGGCGGCTCAAGCTGAATCCTTCTGAGGTCCGATGACCCCCCAACGCTCTCTCACTTCCCGCAGGTTTTTCCCTGACCCTCTCTCACTTCCTGCAGGTTTTTCCCTGACGCTCTCTCACTTGCTGCGGGTTTTTCCCGGACGCTCTCGCACTTCACGCTTCCTTCAGCGGTGCGCCCTGACAGCGGGACTCCTTGCGGTAATCGCCGGGATCTTCGGCATGCACGTGATGACGGCGAACCACAGCACCCACGCCGACGGCGCCGCTCCGGCGGCGGTTGGGACCGCCGTCGGGCATTCCCACGCTGAAGTGGGGCACTCGCACGCTGAGGATGCCGACGGCGGCCACGCGGAGCATGCCGACGGCGGTCACGCGGAGGAGCATCCCCAGGCGGCCGGCTCCTGCGCGGGTTCATGCCACGACGCGCAGGAATTCGGGGCGTCCTGCACACCCTCAGCCAACACCGGGTCGCCGACGTTGTTTGCGCCCCAAGACGCCGCTACCTTCCTGCGGGCCGTCGACGGCGCGCGCACTGACCGGCTCAGCACCTACGCCTATCTGCCCCCAGGACCAACGCCCTGCGAACTGTCCATCAGCCGTACGTAAACCGGACTGCGCCGCGTACTCAAACCAAGCACATTCCCTTACGCCTTGAAGGACATTTCAAATGAACACGAAGTTGAGAAGCATTTCGATCGCCGCTGCCCTGGCGGCCTCCCTCGGCCTGGCCGGCTGCACATCCGGCTCCAGCCCCGCCAGCGGAAACAGCATGCCCGGCATGAACCACGGCAGCTCAAGCCCCATGGCCAGCATGATGCCGGACGCCAACGCCGACCATAACCAGGCGGACATCATGTTCGCCCGGATGATGATCCCGCACCACGCCCAAGCGGTGGAGATGAGCGACATTATGCTCGGCAAGCCGGACATCCCGGCCGAAGTCACCAGCCTGGCCACCCGGATCAAGGACGCCCAGGCACCCGAAATCGAGACGATGACGGGCTGGCTGAAGGAATGGAACCAGCCCACGGGAATGATGGACGGCACCACCATGCCCGGCCACTCGATGGGCGGCATGGTGGACGCGGACGGCGTCAACAAGCTCAAGGCTGCCGAAGGCACGGAAGCGGTCCGGCTCTTCCTCACCCAGATGATCGGCCATCACGAAGGCGCCATCACCATGGCAGAGCAGGAGATCTCAGCTGGAAAGTACCCTGAAGCCATCGAACTCTGCCGGGCCATCGTGACCTCCCAGGCAGCGGAGATCGTGGAGATGAAGGGGCTGCTCGCGGGCCTCTGACCCTCCCCTGCCCCGGGACACTCCCGCGGGACCCTCTGGCACCAGATGCGCCTTTTCACCGGACCCTCTGGCACCAGATGCGACCATTTACCGGACCCTCTGGCACTTGATGCGAGAGGGTCCGGTAAATTTCTGCGGGTGATAAGAATCGACCACGATGACCCCGCCCGCGAGGACGTCCACCAACTCCTGAGCGAGCATCTGGCAGACATGTTCGCCACCTCGCCGGCCGAAAGTGTGCACGCACTGGACCATTCGGCACTGACCGGGCCGTCGATCAGCTTCTGGACAGCGCGGGAAGACGGCGAGCTCCTGGGATGCGGCGCGCTCAAACTCCTCAGCACCCCACTCGGATCAGCCAAACTCGGCGAGATTAAATCCATGCGCACCACGGAAAGTGCGCGGGGACGCGGCGTCGCCACTCTGATGCTCACGCACATTCTGGCGGAGGCCCGGCGCGGTGGCTACGGGCACCTCTACCTTGAAACGGGGACCGAGGAGTATTTCGCTCCGGCACGGCGGCTTTACGCCAGGAACGGCTTCACCGAATGCCTGCCCTTCGCGGATTATGTGCTGGATCCGAACAGCGTGTTCATGGAACTCCGCCTGTAGGGGGAGTGAGAGAGCGTCCCGGGAAAACCCACATCAAGTGAGAGAGCGTCCCGGGAGAACCCACATCAAATGAGAGAGCGTTTGGGGGGTAGGGGGAATCGTGGGTGCGGGCGTGTTAAGTTGAAAGATACGTCTGGCCGCACCGGTCCGGCGTCCCGGCTGGAAAGAGAAGCTCCGTGGCATCCCCCGCAACTGCACCCGCACCAGTGAGGATCCTGACCGTCTGCACCGGCAACATCTGCCGCTCCCCCGTGGCCGAACGCCTGCTTCAGGCGGGCCTGGACCAGGTGATGCCCGGCGGCTTCGTGGTGACCAGCGCCGGAACCCGGGCCATGGTGGGCGACCCCATGCAACCCCTCTCCGGCGACATCGTGCGCACGTACGGCGGGAACCCGGACGGCTTCGTCTCCCGGCAACTCACCAGCAAGATCCTGCGCGGCGTGGACCTGGTGCTCACCATGACCTCCGGCCACCGCGGCGAAGTCCTCCAGCTGGATGCCTCGCTGCTCAAACGCACCTTCACCATCCGCGAGTTCGCCCGCATGCTCGACGTCCTGGACAACCGTGCGGACAGTGCCGCGCAACGCCTGGGAGCGGCCGACGACGGCGATCCCCTGAGTGCCAACACCGCCTTCTGGCGCGGGTTGCCTGCCCGTGCCGCAGCCGTCCGGCACCTGTCACTTCCGGCTGATTCCGCTGAGAACGACATCATCGACCCCTACCGGCGCAGCCCTGACATCTACCGCCAGATGGAAGACGAACTGGCGCCCGCGATCGTGTCCGTCCTGCGGCACGCCCGGGTGAACCTCCCCGCCTGATGTAAACACCGGCTGGCTGAGGTGAACACCGGCGTTTAACTCCCGTAACAGTTTCCCGTTTACCCGAGACACGGTCTGCAGGGGGCGAATAAGATGGGGCTCTGACGGCCCAATCAGGGGAGCAATCGATGCCCGGGAGCAACGGTTCACCTACGGAGAGACCCGCGCGGGGCAGGACCTGGCGGGACGATGGCGGGCGGCGGTTGCCGTGGTGGCCGGCGGTTGTTTTGGTGGTGGTGGTCCCGTTGCTGATCATTGCCGGGTGCACGCTATCCGGGAACGGCAATGGCGGACCCGCAGGTAGCGGACCCGCGAATAGCTGGGCTGCTGCGGGGACCCCAACAGCAATCCGCGCTCCCATGGGCTTTGTCAGTGCTGCCGGACGGGGCCTCGTCCTCGACGGGAAGCCCGTCAGGCTGAAAGCCGTGAACTTCTCCAACCTGTACCACCGGAACCTCAAGGCCGCCGAACTCCCGGGCTCGCAGCACCACTCGGAGACGGACTTCGTGCGGGCCAAGGAGCTGGGCTTCAACAGCATCCGCTTCGCCTTCAAAGGGGACTGGTACACGGAGTCGCCGGAGATCTTCTTCACATGGCTGGACCAGAACGTGGCGTGGGCACGGCAACATGAGATGCGCCTGATCCTTGATCTGCACACTCCGATCGGTGGCTTCTGGCTGGACCCCACCAGTGACCAGGTCAGTTTCGATATCTGGTCCAAGCCCGAGCTTCAGCAGCAGAATGCCGAGCTGTGGCGAGGCATCGCCACCCGTTACAAGGACGAACCGGCCATCGCGGCGTACGACCTGCTGAACGAACCGGTGACCACGGACGCCACAGGCCAGCAATGGCAAAAGCTGGCGCGGAAGCTGGTGGCCACGGTGCGTTCCGTGGACCAAAACCATCTTCTCGTCATCGGCGGGGTCTACAGGTTCAATGGCCGCCACGTGCCTGCAGGGACCGATCAGCACTTCCTGGTTGACGACAAGAACGTGGTGTACGACTTCCATTTCTACGAGCCGATCAAATACACCCACCAGTTTGCATCCTGGGTGGAAGGGCCCATCCGGGACGGTGGCCGGTACCCGGATCCGGACGTGATCCTCCAGACCGGAGAAAGGGTTCTGCTGACCGGAAGCCGCATCAGCACCCCGGCCCTGCCACTGGGCACCTCGGACTGGGCACCGTATGACAGCGGTATGGTCACCATCAGCAACCCCACCGCGGTGGCGGCCATGCCACTGGCTACCGCCCAGGGAGGGATGCGCGGAACGGCCACCTTCGATTCGATCAGGGTGACCGAGTACGGCCCGGACGGAACCGAACTCCGCAAAATCGTCGATGACCAGCTGAGCAGGGACGGAACGCGGGACTGGCACCAGTGGAGTTACGGCGGTGAGCCGGCGGCACCGGTGAAATTCAAACGGGACACCAGCGGGTACCGGGATGACGGCAGCATTTCCATCGGCAACGCCCCGGATGCCGCCGCCATCCACGGATGGAGCAACCATTCACACCTGTTCAAGGTGACACCCGGCAACCAGTACCGTGTCCAGGGCTTCATGCGGGGACAGGATATTGCACCTTCGGCAGGTACGGCCCCGCGGATCGGCCTTCAGCTGGACGTGTACGCCCCATCGCCCGGAGCCCCGGGCAACGGGTTCCTCCAACGGGACAAAAGCTACCTGGCCCACGAAATGGCCAAGCACGTGAAGTTCGGAATCGAGCACAACGTCCCGATGTCCGTCATGGAATTCGGAACAGTCCGGCAGGCCTTTGAGATCGAGGGCAAGGGCGGAGACCGGTGGGTCACCGACGTACTCAGCCTTCTGGAGGAGAACAACCTGAGCTTCGCCTACTGGGAATACCACGGCACGCAGATGGGGCTCTATCTCACCGGCACGGGCCCACCGGGCCGGCCCAACACCGCCCTCCAGGACGTGCTCAGACGCGAACTGCCCTGAGCGTGAACAACGCGGACTGCCGTGCCCGGCACCCCGCGGGACCATCCCACCGGACCCGTCCCGCCGCCGTCGTCATTTCCCCCGCCGTCATTTCTTGTGGAAATGTTGCGGAAACGACACAGGCCCTGATGTAGCCACAACCCGGCCCGTGGGCGGACACTAAGTCATGGTGAGCAGCCCAGGCAGTCATGATCCCATCGGTCCAGGCCGTTCCGGCCCCGAGCCCGCGGCTCCGGGCGGGCCGAAAACCGGGCTGATACTCGGGCTGAAACGCCGGCAGGTCCTCGCACTGGTGCTGACGCTGGTACTCGTGGCCGTCGTCGGCGTCTCCGCCCTGATCTTCACGCGCCCGGCCGCTGAGGTTGCCGCCCCGGCCCCGACTGCGAGTGAAACGCCGACGCCGACGCCCACCCCGTCGGAGACGCCGCCGCCCCCGCCGGCCCCTGCTGCCCCGCCGCCGCCCGAACCGATCCCGGACCTCCCGGCCGAGGCTATGAACATCCTGGTGATCGGCAGTGACAGCCGCGCCAACGCCCGGGACCAGGAGGCCCACACCACGGCGACCGGCGAGGCCCAGGACCAGCGCGCGGATGTGCTGATGGTGGTCCATGTCCCGGCTGACCGCCGCACCCTCTACGTCGTCTCGATCATGCGTGACACGTGGGTGGAAATCCCCGACTACGGCGGATCGAAGATCAACTCCGCCCTCCAGATCGGCGGCATCCACATGGTGACGCGGACAGTGCAGTCACTGCTGGGCATCCGTGTTGACCACACCCTGATGCTGGACTTCAACGGCTTCAAAGGCCTCACGGACGGGTTGGGCGGAATCGATGTGAACGTGCCCTTCCCGTTCCAGTCCACGCACGATACCGGGCATGTATTTTCTGCCGGCGTGAACCATCTGGACGGCCAGGCGGCCCTGGAGTTCAGCCGCGAGCGCTACGCATTCGCCGACGGCGACTACCAGCGGGTCCAGAACCAGCGGATCATGCTCCGGGCCATCCTGGCCAAACTGACCGCCGGCGGGGCCCTGAACGATGTCAACGCCGTCCGCTCGCTTGCAGGGTTCGCCGCCTGCTGCCTGACCGTGGACAGGGGTTTCGATCCCGTCCAGGTTGCCATGCTGGCTTACAGCCTGCGGAACCTCGATGTGAACGCGATCGGCACCATGACCCTGCCCACCGCGGGCCCGGGCTTCGTCGCCGGCCAGTCGGTCCTGTTCCCGGACTACGGCGGCGTCAACGCCGTGGGGGCCGCGCTGAGGGACGGCACGATCGGCCAGTACGCCGTGCCGTAAAACGCGCCGTATGCCGCGCTCCCCGGGGCAGGCGCCGCCGTCGTCCGTTATTTTTCCCCCACAGGTGGGTAACCCACTAGTGATGCACCTGCCTCCGGCATGGAGCTGAACGCGGACGTGAGGGTGAACGCTGATGGAAAACGAGGGAATGACGCAGGCGGTCCGGGAAGCCGGGGCGGTGGAGCTGATCCTGATCCGGCACGGCGAAAGCCAGGGAAACGTGGCGGCCACGGAGGCCACGCTGGCCGGCGCCGAGATGATTCCGGTGCCCGCCCGGGATGCCGACGTCACCCTCTCCGGCACCGGGCAGGACCAGGCGCTGGCGCTGGGCAAGGCACTGGCCGGGATCGCCGAGGAGTTAAGGCCCGACGCCGTGGTGTCGTCCCCGTATGCCCGCGCCCGCCAGACGGCGGAGATCGCCGTGGAAACCGCGCGCTGGCCGGTCACCGTCCGGACGGACGAGCGGCTGCGGGACCGTGAACTGGGCATCCTTGACATGCTCACCCGCTACGGCGTGGAGCAGCGGCTGCCTGAAGAAGCAGAACGACGGCGGTGGCTGGGCAAGTTCTATTACCGGCCGCCGGGCGGCGAATCGTGGGCGGACGTGGTGCTGCGGCTGCGTTCGGTGCTCAGCGAACTGAACAGCCTGGATTCAGGCCACCGCGTCATGCTGGTCTGCCACGATGCGCTGATCCTGCTGTGCCGGTACGTGCTGGAAGGCATGAGCGAACAGGAGCTCCTGGATTTGGCCGCCGGCACCACCATCCTGAACGCCTCCATCACCAGGTATGTTCGCCCGGACGGGGCGGGCCCGTGGACACTGGACAGCTTCAACGTGGCCGACCACCTGAGGGAGCAGGGTGTGGAGGTCACCGAGCACGCGGGAGATGCCAGTGTCCACCCGCAGTAACGCCACCCCGGTCACCCCTTCCCTGCTGCGCGGCTGGCCGCTTCCGGCACCTGGGGAAGACAAGTACTCCCGCGGCTCCGTCCTGGTGATCGGCGGCGCCCGGTCCACGCCCGGCGCCGCGCTGCTCGCCGGAACCGCCGCCCTCCGCGCCGGGGCCGGGAAGCTGGTCATGGCAGTGCCGGAATCGGTGGCGGTGCAGCTGGCTGTGGCCCTGCCCGAAGCCGGTGTCACAGGGCTCCCGGAGAATGCCCAGGGCTCGTTGGGACCGGAAGGGCTGGACCGGGTTTCCGCGGACCTTGGGAACTGCGACGCCCTGCTGGTCGGGCCGGGCCTGGACAACCTTGACCTCACCAGGGAACTGCTGGCTGCCCTGCTGCGGGACGCATCTGTTTCCGTCTCGGACAGCGCCGCGATCATCCTGGACGCCTTCGCCCTGGGCTGCCTGCCCCAGCTTGAGGACCGGCTGGACCCGTGGCGGGGCCGCCTGATCCTCACCCCCAACCCCACGGAAACCGGGGTGCTGCTGGGGCGGGACGTCGCTGACCTGACGGCCGACGTCGTCGAGGTCGCCCGCCGCTACGGCGCCGTGGTGAGCTGCCAGGGAATGGTCGCCAGGCCGCCCGGAGGCGACGCCGCGGGCTCCGGGCCCGCGGACTCCGGCGCGCCGGAAGACGCCTCGCTGTGGGAGATCACCACGGGCTACGGCGGGCTGGGAACCTCGGGCAGCGGCGATGTCCTGGCAGGCGCCATCGCGGGCCTCCGCGCCCGCGGCACCACCGACGCGCAGGCAGCCTGCTGGGGCAGCCACCTCCACGCCGCGGCCGCCGACAGGTTGGCGAGCAGGCTGGGCCCGATGGGCTTCCTGGCCCGCGAGCTGGCCGACCAATTGCCGGCCCTCATGCTGGAACTGAATACCTGACTTTGCCTCAACCGGCTACCCCTGCCGAGTGTCGGGGAGTTGAAAAATCGAGTACACACTACTGATGCTTTCCCCCGCCCCTGCGACGTAGCGTCTTTGCTTACCGCGGGACTTCATGAGCAACGACTTTCGGGGGGCGGGTCAATGAGTTCGGAACTACGCACAAGCTATGCCCGCCGGCTGCCCGGGGCCGATGGCCAGTCCGGGAAGGCTTTCCCCCGGGGTGGCATCCGTGAGCTCTGGAGCAATGCCGGAACCCACGGGCGTTCAGAATTCCTGCTGGATTTCCGCGCCGACAGTGAGCCCGAATCGCTCCGCCTCCTGGCTTCTGCCGCGGTGTCGGCCCTCGCAGACGATTCCACCTCCGATCTGGACTGCGCCGTATCGCTGGCGCGCCCAGGACAGACACCGCTCACCGTGGGCACCTCCGACGGTGCAGCGGGCCTTGCCAGGCTGGATCAGAACCACGGGGACGGCCCTGTCTCGCAGGCGATGAGGGGACGGCTGGCGGTCATCGTCAACGACTCGTCCAGGGATCCGCGGTGGCCCCGGTATTGGGGTCCGCTCCGGGACGCCGGCTACCGGTCTGTGGTTTCTGTTCCGTTGGCGCGTGAGCCCGGATGCGCGGCGGCGCTGACGTTCCTGGCCGGGAACACCACGGGGTTCACCCCGACTGTCCTCGCCGACGTCGTGGCTTTCAGCAACCTTGCCGGCAAAAGTTTCCTGATGGCGACCGAGATGAGGGCCGCCCTTGCCACAGCCGGCCACCTGCGCGCGGCCATGGAGGGCCGGACCTCCATCGACGTCGCATGCGGGGTCATCATGGGGCAGAACCGCTGCTCCTACGAGGACGCCTTCAACATCCTCACCAGGGCTTCCAGCCACCGGAACGTCAAGGCCCGGGTGATCGCGGACACCATTCTGAAGGATCTTCCCGGCGGCCCGCCCGCCACCCATTTCCAGGGATGAAGCGGTAATGGGTCACGGGAAGGACGGCCATGACGCAGAGTGACGGCAGCGTCGCGCCCCTCCTTGATCCGTCCGTACTGAGCCGGCTGCGCGAAGAGCTCGACGACGATGAAGGGGTCTGGAAGGTGTTCGTGCAGAACTTCATTGATGCCCTTCCCCAGAGGACCGAGAAGCTGCGCATGGCCCTGACCACAGGGGACCTGACCGGCGCCTTGGACGCGGTCCTCAGCCTCAAGACCTCCAGCCAGATGGTGGGCGCGGAACGCCTGGCAGGACTTGCGTTCGACCTCGAGCTGGCCATCCGGGACGAAACCCGGGACAACGAACCCGTCACGGTCCTGCCCAGGCTGGCGACGGAGCACCTCCGCCCGATCATCAAGTGTTCCAGGCAGACCACCTATCTTCTGCTGGAGTACCTTCAGCCCAAGAAAGGCAAGAAGTAAAAGGAAAACGCCTCTTCTTCGAATACGATTCTGTGATGCCTCTCCTTATTGCTCCGGACGTACGTTTTCATTCCTCCTGGCTGGAAGGAGCCGCAGAATTTGACGGCTCCCGGCAGGACGGCGCGGGTGCGGATGGCTGGCCCCTGGAAGAGCTCAAAGATGCCCACACCTTCCAGCGGTTCGTGGACGCCCTCGTCATCGACGCGCTGCCGGAAAGCCCGCGGAAGCCGGGGCTCGTTCCGTGCACCTACCTCTGGATGGTGGAAGACGGCACATTCCTTGGTTCGATGGCCATCCGGCACGGGCTGAACGAACACCTCCTCAACCAGGGCGGGCACATCGGCTACAGCGTGAGGCCTTCCGCGAGGCGCCGCGGCCACGCGTCGGCCGCGCTGGCCGCAGCCCTCCCGGTAGCCCGGGACCTGGGGATCTCCCGGGTACTCATCACGTGCGACGAGGACAACGCCGGTTCCCGTGCGACCATCGAAAGGAACGGCGGCGTCTACGAGGACACCCGCGGTGGCAAACGCCGCTACTGGGTGGAGCCCGCGTAGAGGATTGCGGGCCGGTTCATCGGCTGACACCTAACAAGCGTCAGCCGCGTGGTCGGCAGGACCCGGCCGGACCGAACTGCAGCCAGCCCGGCAGGGCGGCCTTGAACGCGTCACGGATGGCAGGGGCGTTGGTGACGGTCCAGTCCACCCTGCCGGTGACATCGGGCTCTTCCCTGTCCCATTCGAACCAGGTCAGCATCTTCAGCTGAGGGAAACGTGCAGCCGTTGCCTGGCCGAAGACCTGGCCCCACCAGGCCTGCTTGATGGCAAGTTCGTCCGCTCCCCCGGCGCCCGGGACAAAGAGTGCGGCGGTCTCCGTGATGGCGACGGGCTTGCCGTGGGCCACCCCGTAGACCTGGTAGAAGTCCGGAAGAAGGGCGTCTTCAGGGCTGTCGCCCACGTAGTTTCCGGTGAGCTGATCCGCGAACTTGTTGGCCTCCGGGAGTTCGTTTTCGCCCCAGGGGTAGACGGCACCCCAGTGGTATACGGACATGCCCACCCAGTCCACGGCGTCGTCCCCCGGGTAGTAAGGGGCGTAGGGGTCGTCGCTGGTGGTCAGGGCGCCGTCCGCGTCGGTATCCAGCGCGGCGAACTCCGGGGTCCCGGCTTTGGCTTCGAACTGCCCGCCGGCGTACGGGTACCCGCCGCCATAGCTGGGTGCCCACATTATCGCCGAACCCGGCGCACCCGTGTGGACGGCGTCTGCCAGGGTCCGGAAAGCTGCGGTGTATTGGGCCGGCTGCTGGGACCACGGATACCAGGAGCCATTCATTTCCTGGCCAAAACGCACGATGACAGGGACGCCGTCGTTATTGAACTCTGCGAGGTCTGCCGCCAGGGCCTTCGCGGAGTCGGGAGTGACCTCTGAGAGCCCGTTCAAGGGCTCCAGCGTCAGCAGCATCATGTGGCCGTGGGCGCGGATCTGCACAACATCGCGCTGGAGGACGGCCTTGTCCTCCGTGTCATAGGGAAATTCGGAGGAAAGAACGGTTACCGCTGGTTTATGCCCAAGCTCGAACGAATATTGGGCCAGGGCCTTGGCATGCCAGTCCAGGTCCACACCAAACAACTGCCCGTTTGCCGGCACCAATGACGCACGGTCTGCCACCTCGCACACCGGACCGGTGGGGACGGGTTTTCCGGCCTGGCCCTGCTGTTGGTTGTGCCCTTGCGAGCTTGCGGACAGGCTGTTGAAGACCGCGGCTCCGCCAACGACGGCCGCGATGATTCCTGTGATCGCCAGGGCCTGCCGGAACTTCGGGGAACCCTTCCGCTGCCTGCCGCCGTTACCTTGCTCCGGAGTCACCGTTGACATCCGCGCCACCCCCACCTGGCCAGCCGTTCATCGATCCTTGTTTCCGGGCATGCCGGCATTCCCGGAGGTTACGCCGGACGGGCCCCACTTTCCAGAGTCTTTTGCCACTATGGCTCCTTCTCAGGACATGCGGCTCCAGGTCTCCGCGCGGGCCCTTCGCTGACTCCTTTCCTGTCGCCTTCCTTGTGGGTGACGAATGGCGTCCCGAGACTCGCATATAGTAAGGGGGCTTATGATCTGAGATATACAGTGTGCCGCAAATGCATCGGAAGGAACGCGTAGTGGCGGAATCGTCGAGCTCCATCAGCAGTGAAGTGCTCGGCGAACGATACCGGCTGGGCGAGGTGATTGGCCGCGGTGGGATGTCCTCCGTCTACCGGGCCAAGGATGAAAACCTGGGTCGGGACGTAGCGCTGAAGCTCTTCGCGCCCCAGCCCCATGACGCGGACGAACTCAAACGCCAGGAAGCTGAGATCATGCTGCTGGCAACCCTGAACCATCCCAGTCTTGTCACGTTGTTCGATACCGGCATCGACATCCGCATCCCGGATGAGCCCCGGCCGTTCCTGACGATGGAACTCATTGAGGGACAGGATCTGCGCAGCCGGATCCGACACAGCGCAGTCCCATTGGACGAACTCGCCGTCATCGGAGCCGGGATCGCTGACGGGCTCTCCTACGTCCACGGTCTCGGGATCATTCACCGTGATATCAAGCCCGGCAACATCCTCTTGGTGCAGACCCGCCCCGGGGAACCGGTGCGGGCGAAAGTCACCGATTTCGGCATCGCACGAATCGCCGATTCAACACGCCTCACGGTCACCGGAGCAATGGTCGGCACTGCGGCGTATCTCAGCCCCGAACAGGCCCTGGGCTCCCCGCTGAGTCCCGCCACAGATATCTATTCGCTCGGCCTGGTCCTGCTTGAATGCATCAAACAGGCAACGGAGTACCCCGGCAGCGCTGTGGAATCCGCCGTGGCCAGACTTTACCGTGCACCGACCATTCCCCAGGACCTTCCAGCCGGGTGGGCCGACCTGATCCGCTCGATGACCGCTATGGATCCGCTTGAACGCCCCAAATCCGCCGACATCGAGGCGGCCCTGCGGCAGGCCCTTGTCTCCCCGACATCCACCCCCGGTGAACTTGCACGCGAAACCATCCGCGTACTGCCAGCCAGGCCGTTCAGGGCGCCATCTATCACTGCAGGACCGCCCTCCCCCAACTGGTCAGCCAGCCCAACCAAAGGACGCTCCAAGTCCAATGCTTCCTCCGAGGCCACCCAGTCGTTGACAAGAGCCGACGTACCCAAACCGGGCACTCCTCGAGAAACACGCCGCCCCTCCCGGAAGGGACAAAAGCTGGCACTCCCCATGGCCATCCTGGTCCTTCTTGGACTGGCAGGAGGAGTAGTCGCACTTACCGCAAGCCAGGCCCCTCCGTCCCCTTCCGGCGTCGCGACCTACCCTGTGGTCACTGGCACACTGGGAGACCACCTCCAGGAACTTCAAAAGAGCGTGCAACCATGACGGGCCGTCACTCCCGAGGTCAGCGCTGCCGAGCACACGGAGCCCGTTTCGCCGCAGCCCTTTTGCTTGTGTGCGGACTCGTCGGCTGCGGTATCTCCGATTCCGGGCTGCAGCGCGACACCGCCCACCGTCTCCAGGAACTTGTGCTCGGCGTGACCCAGGCTGCGGCCGTGAATGACCACGCCACCGCGCTCACACGTCTAAACAACCTGCAAGCAGAAGTTGAATTTGCGGCCCGCAGCGGCCGTATATCCGAGGACCGGCGCCGAAGTATCATGACCAACGCGGCCGCACTGCAGGCCGATCTCGCTGGCCTTGTTGACGCCGCCGCTGAGGCTGCAATGGCTGCTGAGAAGGCGGCTGCTGCCGCCGCCGCGGAAGCAGCCGAGGTCGAGAAAGCCAAAGCTGACGCCGAATCCGCGACGAAGGCTGCACTGACACAGGAAGGCACCGCACCAGCCCAGGTAGCCCCTGCGCCGCTGCCCGCCCCTGAGCCGCAGCAGGGAAAAGGCAACGAGGGCAAGGGCAAGAACAAGAACGATTGAAGGGACCATTCTGGTCCTGGTGCCCTGCCCACGGCCACCTAACCCCTCAAACACCGCCTCCGGCTCGTCAAATAGGCCACAGTCAGCACATCCTGCATCTAATGCGAATGCCCACTTCTGCTCTTTGTCGGCCCCTGGCGCTACACTGAATGAATCGAACATATATTCGAATAAAGGTGTGTTGTGGGCGTAATCGTGGGTCCCCGTGTGCTAGATGCGGGCATTTCCTTGTTGTCGGTGCTGATCTCCCCTGTGCCCGTCGCGGCGGGGTTTCCCTCGCCGGCGCAGGACTATTTTGACGGCCGGATCGACCTGAACCAGCACCTGATCAAGGACATCACCAGCACGTATGTGGTGCGGGTGTCCGGGGACTCCATGGAGGGTGCCGGCATCAGCGACGGCGACGAACTGATCGTCAACCGCGCCCTCGAACCGCGCGACGGCTGTGTCGTCGTCGCGGTCCTGGATGGGGAACTCACGGTGAAGCGGCTGCGGATCACGGGCACCGGCGTCGTGCTTCAGGCCGAGAACCCCGCCTACCCGGACATCCGCGTCCCGGCCCTGGCGGACCTGGTCATCTGGGGTGTCGCTACGCGGTGCCTTCACCATGTTTAGGCGGTTGGGAAGAAAGGTCCGCACCGGAAAGGCGGACCATGCGGAGCTCGCGCACGCCGTCCTCCACATTCACGGTCCCGTCGGCCACGAACCCGTGTTTGCGGTAGAAGGCCTGCGCCCGGGGATTCGGATCGGCCACCCAGAGCGCTGCCGAATCGTAAGGGCCGACGACGGCATCCAGGAGGGCGGCGCCGGCGCCGGTCCCGTGCGCAGCAGCAACAACGTACAGCACATACAGGTGGGTGCCCCACTGCAAGCCGGGGCTCTGCGGGGGGCCCGCCATCGCGATCCCAATCACCTCGCCGTCGCGCTCGGCCACTGCGACGCGGTTGGCGCGGTAGCGCTCATCGCTGAGCGCTACCGTCCAGAACCGTTCCCGGGCGGCGGGCAATCCCGGATCGTCCAGGACGCTGTCCGCCATCACGCCGCGGTACGTCTCACGCCACGACAACACATTCACGCGCGCCATCTCGGCAGCATCCTCAACGCGGGCGCGGCGCACCTTCACCGGGTTATCCATAGCCGAAACTCTACCGAGAGCTGCGGCTGGCACGGCGGCCACAATCCGCGCCCCGCGCACGGGTGGTGCAATGAGTAAACCGGCCATGATGCGGCGGATGCCGCAGATCGCCCACGTGGACGTGAACTGCTTCTACGCCTCGGCCGAGCGCGCCTTCGATCCGTCGCTGGAAGGCAAGCCCGTGGTGGTGCTGTCCAACAACGACGGCTGCGCGGTCACCCGCTCCCCCGAGGCAAAAGCCCTCGGCATCAGCGTGGGTGAACCGTGGTTCAAACTCGCCCCGAGGGCCAGGGAATGGGGGCTGGTTGCCCTCTCCAGCAACTACGAGCTCTACGGCGACATCAGCGCCCGGGTCATGGAACTGCTGGGACGCTACTCTGCATGGCTGGAGGTGTACAGCATCGACGAGGCGTTCCTCGGCGTCAAAGGCACCCCTGCCGAACTGCTGGCCCTCGGCAGGGCAATGAAAACCGCCGTCCGCCGGAACGTGGGCGTGCCGGTCTGCGTGGGGATCGCGACGACGAAAACCCTCGCGAAGCTGGCCAACCAGTGGGCGAAGAACAACCGTGCCTTCGGCGGGGTCTGCCACTGGGACTCGGTGCCCGCCGTCGAACGGGAAGGCCTGATGCGGCGCCTGTCCGTGGTTGAGATCTGGGGCGTGGCCACCCGCCTCACCAAACGGCTGAACGTCCTGGGCATCTTTTCGATCCTTGACCTCTGCCGCGCCGATCCGGTCATGATGCGGGATAGGTTCTCCGTGGTCATGATGCGAACCGTCCTGGAACTGCAGGGAACGCCCTGCATCCCCATGGAGGAGGTGCGGATCGGGCGCGACCAGCTGATCTTTTCCCGTTCCTTCGCCACCCCCATCACCACGTCAGCCGGGATCCGGCAGGTCATGAGCGTGTACGGGCAGCAGGCCTCGGCACGGCTCGCCAAACACGGGCTGCAGGCCAAGGTCCTCACCGCATTCGCCGGAACCTCACACTTCAACCCCAAAGACACCTCTTATCCGTCGGTGTGCATTCCGCTGCCGATGCCCACAGCGGATCCGGTGATCCTCACCAAGGCCTCGCACGCGCTGCTGCCCCTCATCCATGAGGGCGTCAAATACGCCAGGGCCGGAATCATGGTCACGGACCTGCGGCCCACCGGGAACCAGGCGCCTCTGTCACTGTTCGAGAACCCGCACGAGGAACGCCACATCGGATCACTGCTGGAAGACGTGGCCCGACGGTACGGCCGCGGCTCCATCGGCCTCGGCCACGCCGGCATCCGGGGCGGGCCGGACTGGTCCATGAAACGGGACATGCTCTCCCCCCGATACACCACCCACTGGGACGAACTGCCCCTCGTCAAGGCGGCCTAGCCGGACCAAAACAGAGCGGACCTCCGTCCGGGCCGGCTAATCCCCCCGGAACAGGAAAGCCCGGATGGCGTCAGCCATCGGCTTGGCCTGGGTCCAGTGCAGGTAATGCCCGCCTTCAAGGGTGACGATCTCCTGCCGTTCAACATTCTTCAGGAGGTTTTGCGTCGCCGCAGCCTTGGTATCCAGCGAACCGGACTTGTCATCGGCAAGGAACGCCAGAACGGGCATGTCATCCGGGTAGGTGACTCCCCTGAGCGCTGCGGCATTGTTCGCGATCCGGGCTGTTTCGTCAGCCACGGCGGCATTGCCGAAGTTCCAGCTCCCCATCAGGCGCATGCGCTGCAGCTCGTCCTCGGTATACGCGTCACTGTCCGGGTTGACCAGGTCAGGGGCCAGCCATGCGACGGTGCGGACCAGGCCGGCGACCGAGAGGGCCCGCCCCCAATTGAAGCCTGCCTCTGGTTCCGGTACTGGGTCGCTCCCCGGCTTAGGTACCGACGCGTCGATTTCGATCACGGCAGACACCTCGGCCGGATACCTGTTCGCGTAATCGAGCAGGTAGAAGCCGGCGATGGAATGCCCCGCCAGGATGTAGGGCTGCCTGACCTGAAGTTTGGCCAGCGCTTCATGGAGCTCGGTGCTGATGTTCTCGTTGGTCCGCGGACCGGCTTCCATATCGCTGTAGCCATAACCGAACCCCTCCACCACCATGACATCGAAGCCGTCGAGTTCGCGGACCAGAGGAGCGAAGTCGAGGCCCGGAGCCGGGGTTCCCAGGCCGCTGAGGAGGACGACCGGCTGGACTCCGTTCCCGTTCCGGTAGACGTTCAGGGCGCCGCCGCTCACCGTGACCCGCTCACCGTAGGGTTTGATGCTCGCTTTCTCCACCGGCTCCAGGATCAGATTGATCACCGTGGAGGCGAGGATCAGCCCCAGGATGACCAGCCCCACGATGCCCGCCGCCCGCAACGGGCGCCTGCGCTTCTTCCGGACCGCTGAATCCGGAGCTACCTTTGACGTCCTTCGAGCAAGCAGGCGCATGGTGGGCCTTTCCGCGCTCCGGGCGACGGTGAACTCCGCGATGTTCCGGTGTGGGATGGCCCCCGGCAATGCCGGGGGCCACCTTAACGGGAGATGCAGCGCTTGCTGCCGGTGCGCTCTTTAGCGCTGTGGCGTGCACGCAATGGCTAATCGCCCCAAAAGGCAGTCAACGTTAGCGTCCGTACTCCCGATCCTGTGTTGTATGAGGCTTGGGTTATGCGGCAATCTGCTGCATTGCGCCCTTCGCCTCGATCTCAATTTTACGCGGTTTGGCCTTTTAGGCGACAGGAAATCTGTGCCGCGCACGGACCGGGTCAGCTGCGCGTCGGGTCCGGGTGGAGAGGCGCGGGCCCCGGATCCGGGACGGGCAGGGGGCCTGGCGGTTCCGGCGTCGGGATCGGGCTTGGCCTGGCCGGGCCCGGGTGGCCGGGCTGGGTCGGATCCGGCGAAAACGGGTCAGGACCTGGTTCCGGCGGGAACGGCTCGGGTTCATGCACTGGCGGGATGGTCATTGAACTTCCCCTCTCACGCTGGGCGGATGCGCCTTCGCGTGATCAGGATACGCCTGTCCGCCTTTTTTGCTCTACGAGGCAACGGGCGGGACGGCAGCAGCGCACCGCCGTCGTCCGCCCCCTCCCAACGCTCTGGCACTTTCCGTCGGGTTTTCCCAAACCCCCTCTCACCTTCCGCCGTGTTTTCCCAAACCCTCTCTCACCTTCCGGCAGCCGCGGTTTTCCGGTACAGGGGCCGCGGGAGCCCCGGCAGCGGAAACCGAGAGACAGAGCGTTTCCGTTGTGGCGACAGGAAGTGAGAGAGCGTTGGGGGTGGGCTCCCCCGGTAGCGAACGCAGCCGCCATTGTCGGTCCGGCTCTATATATTGAAGGAATGACCCAGACTCCGCTGCAGGATTCCGCCAATTCCGCCGTCGCCGCTTCCGCCGGGCCGGTTGCGCCGCCCGTCGCCAAGAAGGTCCCGCACGAGCGGACGCACCACGGCGATACGTTCGTGGACAACTACGAGTGGCTGCGCGAAAAGGAATCCCCCGAGGTCGTGGATCACCTGAAGGCTGAGAACGCCTACCAGGAGGCCGTCACCGCGCACCAGGAGCCGCTGCGGGAGGCTATCTTCCAGGAAATCAAGGGCCGCACCCAAGAGACAGACTTGTCTGTCCCAAACCGGAAGGACGGCTGGTGGTACTTCAGCCGGTCTGCCGAAGGCAAGGAGTACGGCATCCAGTGCCGTGTCCGGGCTGCGGACACCGGCAACCCCGTGGCCGACTGGACTCCCCCGGCGGTGGAGGCCGGCGTCGAAATCCCCGGTGAGGAAGTGCTGCTGGACGGCAACATCGAGGCGGAGGGCAAGCCGTTCTTCTCCGTGGGCGGCTCGGCCGTCACGGTGGACGGGAACCTCTATGCCTACGCGGTGGACAACTCCGGCGACGAACGCTTTACGCTCCGCATCAAGGATCTGCGCACCGGCGAGCTGCTTCCGGACGTCATCGAGAACATCTTCTACGGCGTCAGCTTCTCCCCTGACGGCACGCGGATCTTCTACACGGTGGTAGACGACTCCTGGCGCCCGTACCGGGTCAAGTCCCACGTGCTGGGCACCCCGGTCACCGAGGATGAGGTGATTTACCAGGAGGACGACGTCGCCATGTGGCTGGGCTTTGAGCTCTCCTCAGACCGGCGTCACCTCGTGCTGGGCATCGGCTGCTCCGAGTACAGCGAGACGCGCCTGCTGCGTTTCGATGACTCAACGGCGGCCCTCACCACCGTGATTTCGCGTGACGAGCGCGTGCTCTATGAGGCCGAGCCGTTCCTGCTCACCGGGCCCGGTGGCGAGAAGGCAGAGCGCATCATCATCACCCACAACCGGAACGCCGTGAACTCCATGGTTTCCCTCGTTGACCCGGCCGAGCTCACCAAGCCGCTGGCCGAGCAGCACTGGGACACCGTCGTCGGGCATTCCGACGACGTCCGCGTCAACGGTGCCGGCGTCACCTCCACGCACCTGATTGTGTCCATCCGCAAGGACACCATCGAACGGGTCCAGGTGATGGGCCTTGCCGGGCTCGGCACGCCTGCGCAGGAAGCGCCGGTGGAGCCTGCCTTCGATGAAGAGCTGTACACGGCCGGGGTGGGCGGATCCGACTACGAAGCGCCCGTGATCCGGCTGGGGTACACGTCCTACTTCACGCCGTCGCGCGTGTACGACTTCGTCCTTCCAACGCCGGCCCAACCTGCCGGCGAACTGCTGCTGCGCAAGGAAAGCCCGGTTCTGGGCGGTTACTCTGCCGCCGACTACGTGGCCACCCGCGAATGGGCGGACGCTGCTGACGGCACCCGGATTCCGCTGTCAGTGCTGCGGCACAAAGCCGTCAACCAGGACTCGACGGCGGCGGGCCTGGTTTACGGCTACGGCTCGTATGAGCTGAGCATGGACCCCGGTTTCGGCATCGCACGGCTCTCGCTGCTGGACCGTGGCGTGGTGTTTGTGATCGCCCACATCCGCGGTGGCGGCGAGCTGGGCCGGCACTGGTATGAGGACGGCAAGAAACTCACCAAGAAGAACACGTTCACGGACTTTGTGGACGCCACCGACTGGCTGGCCACTTCCGGCTGGGTGGATCCGTCGCGGATTGCCGCGCTGGGCGGGTCCGCGGGCGGCCTGCTGATGGGTGCCATCGCCAATCTGGCGCCGGAGAAGTACGCCGCGGTGGTGGCCCAGGTGCCGTTCGTGGACCCCCTGACCAGCATCCTTGATCCGGAGCTTCCGCTGTCCGCCCTGGAGTGGGAAGAATGGGGCAACCCCATCACGGACCCCGAGGTCTATAAGTACATGAAGTCCTACACGCCGTACGAGAATGTGCGGGCCGTGGCGTACCCCAAGATCGCGGCCGTCACGTCCTTCAACGACACGCGCGTGCTGTACGTGGAGCCGGCCAAGTGGGTCCAGGAGCTGCGGAACAACACCACGGGTGCGGAGCCGATCGTCATGAAGATCGAAATGGACGGCGGCCACGGCGGCGCCTCGGGCCGGTACGTCCAGTGGCGCGAACGGGCGTGGGACTACGCGTTCATCGCCGACTCGCTCGGCGCCACCGAACTGCTTCCGGGCGCCGGGCTGAAGTAAGTCCAGGCGGTTCGCACCCGGCAGGCAGGCTAAACGATGTCGGGGTGTTCGGCCAGGAGGTCCGCCAGGGTCTCGAGGTTGGCCCGCACCGTCCTGGCATGGGCCTTCTCCACCAACGAATCCGCCAGCTTGCCGAAGACTCCGCCAAGTCCGGAGTCCGCGTCGATCCGGTAGATGAACCGGGTCCCGTCGCCCTGCGGTTCCAGGGTGTTTGAAATCTTGAACTTCAAGTCACCGCCGACCGACTCTATGGCCGTCCGGTTCGGCGGATCAAAAAGGGTGGTTTCGGTGACCCAGTCGAAGTGTCGGCCCATGATCTTGCTCGTGCCCTTTGACTGCGTCCCCACGTCCACGGGCCCGTCGCCGATCTGTTCTGCACGGATCACGGACGAGTCCCAGATGGGGATGTTCTCGCTCTTGGCCAGAAAGTCGAAGACCTCCTGCTGCGGACGGGCGATATAGACGCTTTCCTCTATGACGGCCATGTCGGTACTCCTCGTCAAAAGCCTGGTGGCGGCTCGGCTTGGCCGGCAGATAGGCTCAGCGCCAGTGTGATCTGAACGGCATGGAGAGTCAACGCTGATCCTTGGCCCCGGCTTGAAGCGCGCGCCCGCTGGCAACGAAAGCGTCCGTGACCACCTGCCCCGTGACCCCGGAAACTAATCATGCTTACTATTGTGTTTCACGTCCGATCCGTCTGAAGGAGCAGGAATGTCGCTACGCAAAGGAACGTCCGTGGAATGGAACACGCCGCAGGGGCCCACCCACGGGAAGATCGTGGAGAAGAAAACCAGCGATTTCGAACTGGACGGGAGCCAGCACCGGGCCAGCGAGGCAGAACCCCAATACGTGGTGGAGTCGGCCAAAACCGGTGCCCGCGCCGCCCACAAGGCGTCCGCCCTGACCGAGAAGGACTAGCCGCGTGTCCAGCCAAAAGCAATGTGAAGTGCTCATCATTGGCGGCGGTAATGCAGGGATTTCCCTGGCGGCACGCCTGCACCGGTACGGCGTCAAGGACATCGCCGTGGTGGAACCCAAGGACCATCACCTGTACCAGCCGCTGTTCTCCCACATCGCCGGCGGGCGGGCCAAGGCAGCTGAGGCCATCCGTTCCCAGGCGTCGGTCATTCCCAAGGGTGTGGAATGGATCCGGGACGGCGCAACCGGCATCAATGCCGCAGCCAACACTGTCACTTTGGCATCCGGTAGAGAGCTCACCTACGGCCAACTGGTGGTCTGCCCCGGGCTGCAACTGGACTGGGACAAGATCCCCGGCCTGGAGGCGGCTGTCCACTCTCCGCACGGGGCGTCGCATTACGAGTTCGATCTTGCCCCCAAGGCCTGGACGCTGCTCAGCGCCCTGAAATCAGGCACCGCAGTGTTCACCATGCCGTCGGGCCCGGCCAAGTGCGCCGGCGCCGCGCAGAAGCCCATGTATCTGGCCTGCGATTATTGGCGGGAACAGGGAGTCCTGAAGGACATCCGCGTGGTGATGGTCCAGCCATACCCCACCGTTTACGGGGTGCCCGGCGTGGACGAGGAGCTGAACCGCAAGATCGGGGCGTACGGCATCGAGCTCCGGCTCAACAGCGAAGTCACTGCGGCGGATCCCGCTGCCCAGACAGTGCTGATCCGGGACAGCACCACCGGCTCAACTGAGGAACTCCACTACGACGTCCTGAATGCGGTCCCGCCGCAGTCGGCGCCGGACTGGCTCAAGGCCACGGACCTGCCGGCCCCGGGCGACGATGGAGGCTTCGTCCAGGTGGACGCCGAAACCCTGCGGCATGTGCGATATCCGAACGTGTGGTCACTGGGCGATGCAGCCGCCACCACCAACTCGAAATGCGGCGGCGCACTGCGGAAGCAGACCAAGGTGCTTGCGAAGAACCTCGTGGCTGCACGGAAGGGGGCACCGCTGAAGGGAAAGTACGACGGCTATGCGGTGTGCCCGTTCACGGTGTCCCGGTCCACTGTGGTGTTCGCGGAGTTCGACGCCGGCTATCGGCCGATGCCCACCCTTCCCAAGGTGCCCACGTGGAAGGAGAGCCGTGCCTCCTGGGTGGTGGACAGGGACGTTTTCCCGCAGGTCTACTGGAACCTGATCCTCAAAGGCCGGGCCTAAAGGACGCGCCTTGACGGCCGGGCCTAAGGGACGGGCCCAGGCCACCAAACCCAGGGCCTACGCTCCGGGCGCCTTGTGCTGCCTGTCGTGCCGGGCGTAGTAGGCGTAGACCAGCAGGGCGATCCCCGCCAGGATCATGACGGCCGGTACGGCGAAGTCACCGGAGATGAGCAGCACCGTTGCCTGGAGAGCGAAGATCACTCCCATCACCGCGAGAACGGCAGCAGGAATCAGGGGCCACTTCATCCGGACGGTGTGCCCCGCATCCCGGACCGGGACAAGGGAAAGCACACCAAAGGTTGCTGCCAGCCCCAGGAACAGGACAGCAGGGACGGTCATGCCCGGAAGATCCTGCGGCAGGGCCACGATGACCGCCAGGGTCAGCATCACCCCGCACGGGATCACGGCCCACCAGTTGGCCGGCTCGCGCAGATAGACCGCGGCGAATCCGGCTGCCATGAACAGGAACAGGAAGGCTGCGCCCGTGCGGCCGTCCGTGAGCTGCGCGGCGGTAATCACCGCGGCCAGGCCAAGGAACACCGATCCGGGGATCGCTGCCCACCAGTTCTCCCGGCTGCGGCTGAAGACGGACAGGAACACCGCCCCCACCGCGGCGAAAATCAGCGCCGGAACCAAACCGGCGGTCTCCACCACCTTGAGAAGGTCCAGCAGCAACAGCCCGCCGACCGCCATCAGGACTACGCCTGCGATGATGCTTATGTTTGCCGGTTTCACCGTTTGCCTCCCGAAATTCGGCGTGGTCCCCGGAATTCTGCAGGCGGCCGCGCCGCACTGCCATTTTCAGGCTAGGCCCGGCCCGGAACCGTACGTAGGGCACAAAGGCCCGCTCTGTTGGATCTGAGGGAACCCCCTACGGAGCAACCGATGATTGGACGACGGCGGCAGTCGCCTCCGCGATGGCGCGCTCCTCGTCGGTGGGCACCACCAAAACCGGAATGGCGGACTCCGGCGTGGAAATCACGCGCGGTTCCTTGGACCGCTGACTGTTCAGGCCGGCGTCGAGCTTTATCCCCAGGGCACCCAGCTTGTCCGCCACGAGTGCACGGAACTGGTGCGAGTTCTCGCCGATCCCGGCGGTGAACACGAGAGCCTTCGCGCCGCCCACGGCCACGTGGTAGCCGCCGATGTACTTGGCCAGCCGGTAGGACGTGACCGCCAGCGCAGTGGTGGCCCTGGCGTCGCCGGCTTCGGAAGCTTCCACCACGGACCGCATGTCGTTGTTTCCGGCGAGGCCTTTGAGCCCGGATTCACGGTTGAGCATGGTGTCGAGGTCTTCGGGGGTCCAGCCGGCCCGGCCCAGGAACACCAGGATGGAGGGGTCCAGGTCGCCGGAGCGGGTGCCCATCACCAGGCCCTCAAGCGGCGTGAAGCCCATGGACGTGTCCACCGAATGACCGCCGCGGATGGCCGTGACGGAGGCGCCGTTCCCCAGGTGGGCGATCACGCCGTCGAACTCTTCCACCGGGAGTCCCAGCAGCGCGGCGGCGCGGTGCGTGACGTACTCGTGCGAAGTGCCGTGGAAGCCGTAGCGGCGGATGCCGTGGTTGGTGTAGAGCTCGTCCGGGACGGCGTAGCGCCAGGCGTGTTCGGGCAGGGTGCGGTGGAAAGCGGTATCGAACACGGCAACCTGCGGCATCTCCGGCCACTTCTTGCTGATGGCGCGGATGCCCAGCACGTTCGCAGGGTTGTGCAGCGGGGCCAGCGGGTTCAGCCGCTCAATGGCACGGGTGATCTCGTTGTCGATCAGCACCGGCTCCGCAAACCGCTCGCCGCCGTGCACCACCCGGTGTCCTACCGCTGCCAGTTCCAGCTCGCCGAGTTCCTGGTGGATGGCCGCGTCAACCTGCTCCAGCGCCTCCGCATGGTCCCGCGGGCCCTCGATTTCGCCGTCGCCGTCCCCGCCGTTGCCCATCCCGATCTTCTCGATCAGACCCACGGTCAGGACACTGCCGGCCGCGACGTCGCGCACCTGGTACTTGAGCGAGGACGAGCCGGAATTGATGACGAGCACGAGCATGAGGGGCCTCCTGAGCCGTTGCTTCCGCAGTTCAACCGCTTCCCACTATAAGTTGCCTTGTGCGGGCAGCCGGTTCCTTGCGGACGGGGGCGGCGGGCGCTTAGAGTCGGCGGACAAGCTGCACCCACGCCGAGAGGACATTCCAATGACGAACGAAACCACTCAAGCCGAGGACAACGACCCCACAAACACGGGATCCAGCAGCACCGCGCCCCTCCCGGAGACGGGACCGGGTAGCGGCTCCAGCTCGGGCACCAAGGATCCCACCGGCGTCGAAGGCGCCAACCCTGCACTGGACGACACCGGCAACCCCAAGGCGCAGGAGGTGGGCGAGGCACCCGAGCCGCCGGAAAACCCGGAAAACCTGGACCTCACCCCGCAGGGGCTGTCCGACGAGCCCGCCAAGCAGGAGGACAAAGACAGCCTGGCCAAGCCGGACAACAGCTAGCCCTCAACCGCAACGCGGGGTCACTCCTCGCCCGATAAAGGACTGAAATCGGGCGTGGAGTGACCCCGCATTGCTTTGGAAAGCGCTTAGGAGGCCGGGGACTGCGCCTGGATGGCCGTGATGGCCACGGTGTTCACGATGTCCTCCACGGTGCAGCCGCGGGAGAGGTCGTTGACCGGCTTCCGCAGTCCCTGAAGGACAGGCCCGACGGCGACAGCACCGGAGCTCTGCTGCACCGCCTTGTAGGTGTTGTTGCCGGTGTTCAGGTCGGGGAAGATGAAGACGGTCGCCTGCCCGGCCACGGAGGAGCCCGGCATCTTGGACTCCGCGATGGAGGCGTCCACGGCGGCGTCGTACTGGATGGGGCCTTCGACGGCGAGATCGGGGCGGCGGCTGCGGACCAGTTCGGTGGCCTGCCGGACCTCGTCCACGGCCTCCCCCGCGCCCGAACCACCTGTTGAATATGACAGCATGGCAACCCGGGGCTCCACGCCGAACTGCTGGGCGGTTTCGGCGGAGGCGAGCGCGATGTCGGCGAGCTGCTCCACGTTGGGGTCAGGGTTCACCGCGCAGTCGCCATAAACCAGCACCCGGTCCGGCATCAGCATCAGGAACACCGAGGAGACGATCTTCACGCCCTCGCGGGTCTTGACGAATTCCAGGGCGGGACGGATGGTATGCGCCGTGGTGTGCGCGGCGCCGGAGACCATGCCGTCCACCACGCCCAGCTGGACCATCATGGTGCCGAAGTAGCTGACATCCTGCATGATTTCAAGGGCTTTGGGCACGTCCACGCCCTTGTGCGCCCGCAATTCCGCATACTTTTCGGCGAACTTCTGCCGAAGCTCGGACGTGGCCGGGTCCACGATGTTGATCCCGGACAGGTCGATCCCGCGGGACGCGGCGAGCTCCCGGACGTCCGATTCGGGGCCCAGGACCGTGAGATCGCAGACGTCGCGGCGGTGCAGGATTTCCGCGGCGCGCAGGATCCTCGCGTCGGTGCCTTCGGGCAGGACAACGTGCCGGCGCTGGGACCGGGCACGTTCGATGAGGTCGTGCAGGAACCGCAGCGGGGTCATCCGTTCGGGGCGCGGCAGGTGCAGGCGTTCCACCAGCTCGGCCTCGTCCACGCGCTTTGACCACAGGCCCAGCGCGGAAGCCACCTTGCGGCGGTGCCCGGACCAGATCTCGCTGCGGACCTCGGAGACGCGCTTGGCGGTGGTGTAGGTATCGTCAGTGGTGGCAAAAACGGGGAAGGGGGCCTGCGCCAGGAGCGGGTAGATGTTGTCATCCGGGGCCAGCCCACCGGTCAGGATCAGCCCCGAGGGCACCGGGAATTCGGGTGAGAACGACGACGCCAGGCAGGCCACCATCACGTCCGCGCGGTCACCGGGAACGATCACCAGCGCCCCGTCATCCAGCACATTCAGGAAATGGCCCACGTTCATGGCGGCCACCTTGATGTCCCGCACGTCACGCTCCATGTCCGCCCGGCCGGCCACCTGCCGCACACCCAGGGCCGCTGCCACTTCGCCCGTCGTGGGGCGGGCGATCTCCTCCAGCTCAGGCAGCACGTACACCGGCCGGTTGGAGGCACCCGGCTTGATCTCTGCCGCGATCGCGTCCAGGAGTTCGGGGTCGGCGCGGTTCACCATGATGGCCAGCAGCGTGCACTTCTCGGCCACCAGTTCTTTGCGGGCAACTTCGACGGCAGCGGCCGTCTCAGCGACGGTCCGCCCCTTCGCGCCCACCACGGCAACAACGGGGGCGGCCAGGTTGTTGGCCAGCCGGGCGTTGAGGTCAAACTCGACCGCGGCGTCCTGGCCGGTGAGGTCCGTCCCCTCCACGATCACCACGTCGCAGTGCCGGGAAATCTCGGCGAAAATCTCCACGCACCTGGCATCAATGTCGGCACGCCTGCCCTCGGCCAGTAGCGCCCGCACCTCGGCGAACGTCAATCCGCCGCGGCACCTGTCGTCGTCGAGCGCGAACCGGGCTTTCATCAGCGCCACCATGGGGTCCTGGGCGGCATCTGGGCCGTGGACCACGGGTTTGAAGAAGCCGATCCGGTCAGCGTGCCGGTGGAGGGTGTCGGCGAGCCCCAGGGCCACGAGCGATTTGCCCGAGCCCGGAGTGGTTGCGCTGACGTAAATGCCTTTGGCCATGGTCCGCCCTTTGGTGTGCTGGTGCAGGTCCAACCATCCTTGCACCTCGCTCCACACTTGGGGCAACGCCCATCCCGTCCAGGCCGGACGCTCTCTCACTTAACGCAGAAAAAGCCCAAACGCTGTCTCACTTTCTACAAGAAAGTGAGACAGCGTTTGGGAAAAACCTGCGTTAAGTGAGAGAGCGTCCCGGGGGGGAGGAGCAGGAAGTTCCGGACAAACCGAGCACGAACGCACGCGGAGGCCGGGCCTGCACCCGGGTGCAGGCCCGCCGGGAGGCCCGGAAACGCGGACGGCCCTTGACACCTACCCGGCTGATGGGATTACCTAATGAACATTCGGTAAATAAAGCTGGAGGCAATGACGCATGGCTGAAGCAGCACTCTCCGGGGCCACCCACCCCATCCTGGAAAACGACTACGCCTCCATATGGATGGGCATCGAGGTCCTCTCGCTCAGCGAAGGCCATGCCACCATCCGCATGACACTCAGGCAGGAAATGCTGAACGGGTTTGGCATGGCGCACGGCGGAATGATCTTCGCGTTTGGCGATACCGCCTTCGCCCTGGCCTGCAATCCGGTGCACCCCACGCCCGCCGAGGCGGACACCATCACGGTTGCATCCGGTGTGGACATCAACTTCCTCAAGTCGGCGTACCGCGGCCAGGTGATTACTGCCGTCGCGGACCGCCGCTCCAGCGCAGGCCGCAGCGGGTTATACGACATTCAGATTTTCGCAGCCGACCCCGACCCGCAGCCCGATTCGCAACAGCGCGGTGAACTCATCGCCGAGTTCCGCGGACGCAGCCGCACCATCCCCAAGAAGTAGGACAACCATGACCCTCCACGCCCCCGAATCCCCCACGCAGGGGACCGCCGCCGCCCAGGCAACCGACGCCGTCCTGGACCGCGAGGAATCCATTTCCCGTGACGAACTCGAGACCCTCCAGCTTGCCCGGCTGCAGCACACGGTGGCCTATGCCTACGACCGGGTGCCGCTCTACAAGCGGAAGTTCGACGCCGCCGGCATCCACCCGAACGACCTCCGCGAACTGAGCGACCTGGGCAACTTCCCGTTCACCACCAAGGACGATCTGCGGGAGGAATACCCGTTCGGCATGTTCGCCGTGCCGCAGAACGAAGTAGCCCGCATCCACGCCAGCTCCGGCACCACCGGCCGGCCCACCGTCGTCGGGTACACCAAAAAGGACCTCGCCGACTGGGCCAAACTGGTGGCCCGCTCCCTGCGCGCCTCCGGCGTCCGGCCCGGCATGAAGGTCCACAACGCCTACGGCTACGGACTGTTCACCGGCGGCCTGGGTGCCCACGCCGGCGCCGAGGCGCTCGGCTGCACCGTCATCCCCATCTCCGGCGGCCAGACAGAACGCCAGATCCAGCTGATCCAGGACTTCGAGCCTGACGTCATCCTGGCCACCCCGACCTACCTGCTGACCATCGCCGACGCCATGGCGCACATGGGCATCGATCCGACGTCCACCTCGCTGAAGTACGCCGTCCTGGGCGCGGAGCCGTGGACCGAGGAGATGCGGCACGAGCTCGAGGTGACCATGAACATCAAGGCGTGCGATATCTACGGCCTGTCCGAGGTCATGGGCCCGGGCGTCGCCGGCGAGGCCGTGGAGACGCAGGACGGCAGCCACATCTGGGAGGACCATTTCCGCCCGGAAATCATCGACGCGTTCAACCCCGAAGTCGGCAAGGAAAACGTGCTCCGCGACGGCGAACACGGCGAACTCGTGTTCACGTCCCTGACCAAGGAAGCGCTGCCGATCATCCGCTACCGCACCAAGGACCTCACCCGCCTCCTCCCCGGCACGGCACGCCCAGCGCACCGCCGGATGGGCCGCATCACGGGCCGCAGCGATGACATGATCATCCTCCGCGGTGTGAACGTCTTCCCGTCGCAGATCGAGGAAATCGCCCTGCGCATCCCGGAGCTCAGCCCGCACTTCCAGCTCGAACTCACCCGCCCGGAAAACCAGCGGATGGACCAGATGACGGTCAAGATCGAACGCCGTGAGACCGTCACCTTTGAGCAGAGCACGACGGCGGCGCGCACCTTGCAGGAGCAGATCAAGATCCATGTGGGTTCTTCGTGCCGCGTGGACGTGGTGGAGCCGGGCTCCCTCGAGCGGTCCAACGGCAAGCTGAAGCGGATCTACGACCTGCGGCCGAAGGGCTGAATCGCGGCGGGTTCGTAACAAGGGGCGAGGGGCCACCAATGGTCCCTCGCCCTTGGCGTCCGGGCAGGCTCAGTGCAACTTGTTGCCAACGGTTGGCAACCGGTTGCACTGAGCTGCCTTTTCCTCTAGGGTGGGACAGCGCCAACGCAGTCGTGGGCGCCCCCTTCAGAACAGGAAAACGCAATGACGCACACGCCCTTGCCTACAGGAGCCCCACCCCACGGCGCCCTCCACCCCGCCGCAGCCAATAAAACCGAACTGCGCCGCGCCGGTTGGGCCGGCTTCATCGGCACCGTCCTGGAAAACTACGACATGGTTGTCTATGGTGTCGGCACGGCCATCATCTTCAACACCCTGTTCTTCCCGAACGTCTCCCCTGCGGTGGGTTTCATCGCCAGCTTCGGTGCGTACGCCGTCGGCTTCATCGCCCGGCCCATGGGCGGCCTGTTCTTCTCCCGCTACGGCGACAAGATCGGCCGGAAGTTCGTCCTGGTGGCAACCCTGGCCCTCATGGGGACGGCGACATTTGCGATGGGGCTGCTCCCCACCTATGAATCCGTTGGCATCCTCGCCCCGATCCTGCTGACCGTCCTGCGGTTCATTCAGGGCTTCGGCGCCGGCGCGGAAATGGCCAGCGCTGTTGTCCTCCTCGCTGAATTTGCACCCAAGGGCAAACGCGGCGCCATGACCTCACTCGTCTGGGCCGGCGCAGCAGTAGGCTCCGTCTTCGGATCCGGCGCGTGGATCCTGGTGCAGATGATGCCCCGCGAGGACCTCGAGTCCTGGGGCTGGCGCCTGGTGTTCCTCTCGAGCGCTCTGGTGACCGTTGCCGCCTACCTGATCCGCCGCAACATGAAGGAATCCCCGGTCTTCGCCGAACTGAAGAAGGAACACGTCGAGGCTGCTTCCCCGGTCTCGGAAGTCCTCAAAAAGGGCCGCCGCCCGCTGCGCCAGGTCTTCCTCATCAACATGGGCACCCACGCCCACTCCTACATCTACCAGGCGTTCCTGGGCACGTTCCTGATCTCTGTGGTCAACATCGACAAGGCCCTGATCCCGCAGATGCTGGCCATGGGCGGCCTCTTCGCAATCCCCGCGGCATTGGTTGCAGGACGCGCCACCGACAAGTGGGGCCGCAAGCCAGTCAACGTGTTCATCCTGGCTTTCCTTTTCCTGTTCTCCTTCCCGGCGTTCTGGCTCAGCAGCACTGGCAACATCTGGCTGATCGCACTTGTCTACGCGGTGGGCTTCACCTTCGCGGTTGAGGGCGGCATCGCGGCGCAGTCGGCCATGTACGCAGAACTGTTCGGGTCCAAGTACCGCTACGCCGGCGTGGCCATCGCCCGCGAATTCTCGGCGATCTTTGGTGGCGGCATTGCCCCCATCATCTGCTCCGCCCTGCTGGCATGGTTCACAAACTCCTACTGGCCCATCGCCGTCTACATGATGATCATCGTGGGCATCTCGCTGTTCCAGGCGATCAAGGCGCCCGAGACCCGGGACCGCGACCTCACACTGGAGGAAAACGCCAGCTAGGAGGCTTCCGCCGCAGGCGCAAGCAGGACAAGGTTGCCCACGACGCCCCCGCCCTCCAACAGGGCGTGGGCGCGTCCGGCCTCCAGCAGGGGGAACCGCCCGGCGATCTCGGGCCTGATCCGCCCTGTTTCCAGCAGTCCGTAAAGCGTGGCCCACGCGCCCATCAGCGGACGGCGGTCCAGCCGCCATGAGGTGGTCCCGTAGAGCCGGATCCTCTTTCCACCCGGGACCAGGTCCAGTGCGATGGCCTTCCCCAGCAGGCGCAGCGTCGCGGCGGGACTCCCGGGATTGGCGTACTCCACCAGCACGCCACCGGGCCGCAGCACAGCCAAACCGCGGTCCACCCACTCGCCGCCACCAACGCCGTCGAGCACGGCATCCACGCCATCGGGTTCCAGGCCGCGAAGGGTTTGGACGACATCCCCATCCACGGCATCGAGGGGAACCACGCCGTGGGCAGTGAGCCAGGGGTGCTTCGCTGCGGTGTCCACCCCGTAGATCCGCAGCTCCAGGAGCTGCCCCAACTGCACCAGTGCCGTGCCGATCCCGCCGGCAGCCCCTGTGACAAGGATGGCCTGGCCCCGCCGGATCCGGGCAACCCGGGAAAGCGCCTGGTGGGCCACGAGGTAGTTCAGAGCCACGGCAACAACGTCGCCCGCGTCAAGGCCCGGCGGAATCCGCATCATGGGATGCGTGCGCACGAAGACGTACTCGGCATACCCGCCTTTCTCCGTCATCGCCACCACGCGGTCACCGGCGGCGGCCGCTGTGGCGCCCGGCCCGACGTCGTCCACCACTCCAACGACTGCGTAGCCGGGCACGAACGGGAACTTCGGCGGGTACGTCGACAAGCCCTGGCGCGCCTGCACGTCCACTGCGCTCACACTGCAGGCCTCCACCCGGATCCTGACTTCACCCTGGCCGGGGCTACGCAGCGGGCGGCTGACAACGTCCAGCACGTCCGGTCCGCCCTGGCGGGTGGCCTCCACGCTGCTGTACTCGCCGGGCACCGCCACAAGCCGTTCCGCAGCGTTGACGACGGTGGCCGGCCGCGGCGGAGCGGTCTTCAGCGCCGACCGGCGTCCCCGTGCCAATCGGCCAACCTGGAGCTCACGCGTGCGGTTCCACACCGCGTGTTTGTCCACGGCAGGCATCCTTCCTCGGGTCGCTGCCCCGGCGCGCAGCAGGCCCCGTGCGCTGGTTCGCCATACCTAACAGCGTGATCCTGCAGGGCGAGTGGGCGAAAGGGCCGAAGGTCCCCGCCAGGATCCGGCGCGCGGGCCGTCGATTTTGTCTGCGCCGGTGCCTTAATTACCGAACGTTCATGAGAAAATAGCCGTTATGCCCAGTACAGCAGCTCCCAGCAAGCGCGGCCGCCCCGGTTACGATCAGCAGTCCGTGCTGCTCATCGCCGTCGACGTCTTCAACCGGCACGGTTACGATGCTACGTCCATGGGCATTCTGGCCGAGAACCTGGGCATCTCAAAATCCGCGATCTACCACCACGTTCCGTCCAAGGGCGATCTCCTGAAGCTCGCGTTGGACCATGCCCTCGGCGGGCTGGAGTCAATCCTTGAACAGCCTGAGGCGCAGAGCGGCCCGGCAGACGCGCGGCTGGAATTTGTGCTGCGGCAGACTGTGGCCGTCCTGGTGGAGCGGCTGCCCTTTGTCACGCTGCTCCTGCGGCTTCGGGGCAACACGGAGATTGAGCGGGATGCTTTGGAGCGCCGCCGCACCTTCGACCACAAGGTGGCCGGGCTGATCTCGGCGGCCCGCGACGACGGCTCGCTCCGCCAGGACATCGATCCCCGCACGGTAACGCGCCTGCTGTTCGGCACCATCAATTCCATCGTGGAATGGTACAAACCGGGCGGCGCCCTCTCCCCGGAAAAACTGGCCGACGACGTCATCACCATCGCGTTCGACGGGCTCCATGTGAAGCCTTAAGGTTTTCGGCTGGACAGTGGCGGCGCATCTCACCCACGGCTACCGTTGAAGGAAGAGCCAGCATCCGCAAGGAGGTTGTCAATGAAGCCGCCAGCCACTCCTCCACCCCGCTGCACGTTCCGCCGCCGGGCCGGAGTATTTGCCGTTGCTTCCGCTCTGGCGCTGTCCGCCTGCACCGGCGTTCCGGCCCCGGTACCTCCGCCGCCGACCTCGGCTTCGCCCGGTTCCTCCGCAGACTCGCCGGCCCCCAGCCCCTCGATGGCCCCGCCCGCCGGCTCGGACACGAGCACGCCGATCACGAAGATCGTCGAAAACCTCTCCCCCTCGGTGGTGACCATCTTCCCCGCCGGCGGCGGCCTCGGCAGCGGCGTCGTGTACGCCGAGGACGGACTGATCCTCACCAATGAGCACGTGGTGCGTGGCAACACCGAAGTGGAGGTCGGATTCGCGGATGGCCAGCGCGTGAGGGGCACAGTCAGGGCCACCGATCCCGTCACAGATCTTGCCCTGGTCCAGGCGGAGCGCCGCGGCCTGCCCAAACCCGCCTACCAGGCCACGCTGCCCAAAGTGGGTGAATGGGCTGTAGTCCTGGGCTCGCCGCTCGGCTTCGAAAACACTGCCACCGCAGGAATCATTTCCGGCCTCCACCGGTCCATTCCCGGTTCGGCCCGGAACAGCCTGTCCCTGGTGGATCTGATCCAGACGGATGCTCCCATCAGCCCCGGCAATTCCGGCGGCGCCGTGATTAACATGCGCGGCGAAGTGGTGGGCATCAGCGAGGCCTACATCCCGCCGTCGGCGGGGGCAGTGGCCCTGGGCTTCGCCATCCCCGCCGCCACCGCAGTGGAAGTGGCCAACGAGTTGCTCGCCGATGGCACCGCGGAACACGCCTATCTGGGACTTACGCCCGGCGAACTGACCCGGCAGATTGCCGAGCAACTGGGCATCGAGGCGAGCACCGGCGTCGTGGTTCTGTCCGTTGATGAGGACGGCCCGGCCGGCACTGCCGGAATCCGTCCGGGCGATGTCCTGGAGTCCATGGAAGGGGTGGAACTCAGTGCGCCTGAGAAACTGCTGGCTGAGCTCCGGACCCGCAACCCGGGAGATACAGTGGGATTCACGGTGAATCGGGATGGCCAGACCCTTGACCTCAAGGCTCAACTCACCGAACGGCCGTCAGGCCCGTAAGCCGCCAAAGGAAAGGCACGTCATGACGAACCCCAAAGAGGCAGATTCCGGATTCATTGTTCCCGATCCTTCCAAGCTCCGGGATGACGGCCCCGGCGACGCCGGCGACGAGGCGAACGCCATCCGCTTCAGCGAGGAGCAGGCCCTTATCGAGGAACAGTCCCACGGCATCAAGCCGGACACCTACAGCGTGCCCAGCGGTGGCCCCACCATGGAGGAAGCGCGCGGCAACATGGACCTGACCGATACCGGCACAGGCCCGTCGGATGACAGCAGCGACGACGGCCTCCACGGCGGCGCGGAGTCCTGACGCTCCGAGTCCTTGGGAGCCCAGCGCGGGTGGAGCCCAGCGCGGGTGGAGCCCAGCGCAGGGGCGCCTCACACCGGTGAGGCGCCCCTGCCTGCTTCAGAGCTGGTACTGGCTCAGAGCTGGTACTCGACCTCGACCTGGCTGGTGCCAAGGGTTTCGTGGACGCACAGAATGTTGTGTTCGGTGTCCATGAACCACGCGCACTTCTCAGAGTTGGTGGTACAGATGTGGTTCTCGGTCTTCAGGTTCGGCAGGTCGTAGTCCTGGAACCGGACCCCTTTGGACTCCATGTCCTGCACGATCCGCTCAATGTCCCGCACCTCGAAGCTGAGGGCGGTGTGCTCGGAGTGCTTGCCGTCCGAGACCGGCATCAACTGCAGCATCGGGCCACCGTCGGTGCCGAGTAATTCGCTTCCATCATCTGTCATTCCGCGGTGCGGGAGGCCCAGTTTTTCCGTGTAGAAACTCCGGGCGCGCGCTGCATCGTCGACTGGCAGGATGGTTGTGGCAGTGGTCAGGGCTAGGTTCATTTCGCCACCTCCTACGGGGGAAATTTTACGCCTGGGCCGCCCGGAAAGATCCGCCCCCGCACCCCCAAACGCTCTCTCACTTAATGCAACAAATCCCCAAACGCTCTGGCAGATCCTGCGGCAAATCCCCAAACGCTCTGGCAGATCCTGCGGCAATTTACCGAACGCTGTAGCAGTGGCTAAACCCGGTGCCAGAGCGTCGGGTGGGAAGCCGCAGGAAGTGCCAGAGCGTCGGGTGGGGAGGCGGCTACTTTTCTACGAGGGTGAGGACGTCGTAGGTGGCGACGATTTCGTCGTTCTGGTTGGTCAGGACGGCATCCCAGGAAACTTCGCCGTACTCGTCAGTCTCGCGCGGGGTGATCTTCTTCGCGGTCAGGGTGACCCGGATGGAGTCCCCGGCGGCCACGGGCGTGATGAAGCGCAGGTTCTCGAGGCCGTAGTTGGCCAGGACCGGTCCCGGCGCAGGCTCCACGAACAGACCGGCTCCCCAGGCCAGCAGCAGGTAGCCGTGAGCCACGATGCCCGGGAAGAACGGGTTGGCTGCCGCGGCCTCCTGGTTGGTGTGGGCGTAGAACGTATCGCCCGTGGAGTTGGCGAACTTGGTGATCTCTTCGAGGGTCACTTCACGGAGGCCGGAGCGGATCGCGTCGCCGATGTGGAGGGTTTCCAAGGACTTCCGGAAGGGGTGCGTGCCCTCGGTGTCCACGGTGAAGTTCCGGTCAGCGCCGGTGTGCCACACGCCGGTGACGGCGGTCAGCATGTTGGGCGAGCCCTGGATGGCGGTGCGCTGCATGTGGTGCATCACCGAGCGGATGCCGCCCAGCTCCTCGCCGCCGCCGGCCCGTCCGGGTCCGCCGTGGACCAGGTGCGGTACAGGCGAACCATGGCCCGTTGACGAACGCGCGTCCTCGCGGTTGAGCATCAGGACGCGCCCGTGGTGGGCGGCGATCCCGGAAACCAATTCACGGGCAACGGCGGGATCGTTAGTGCACACCGAGGCCACCAGCGAGCCGCCGCCCCGTGCAGCGAGGCGGACGGCGTCGGGAAGGTCCTTGTACCCAATCACAGAGGCGACCGGGCCGAACGCCTCCAGCGAGTGAATCGCCTCCGTCTCGGGATCGTCCCAGCTCAGCACCACCGGGGACATGAACGCGCCTGCTTCCACCACTCCTGTCGCACCATCCAAAGAGGTGACCGACGGCGAATCGAGCGTTCCGTAGGCCAGCTCACCGCCGGCGTCGAGCATTGACTGCACAGCGGCGCGGACGTCGGCGAGCTGCTCCACGGAGGCCAGCGCACCCATGGTGACGCCCTCGGCGCGGGGGTCGCCCAGGACGATGCGCTCCTCCACGCGCTTACCGACGGCGGAAATTACTGCGGACACCAGCCCTTCGGGAACAATGGCGCGCCGGATCGAGGTGCACTTCTGTCCCGCCTTGACGGTCATCTCGGTAACCACGGACTTGACGAAAGCGTCGAACTCCGGGGTTCCTTCTACGGCGTCGGGGCCCAGGATGGCGGCGTTGAGCGAGTCTGTTTCGGAGGTGAACCGGACGCCGCCCTGCACCACGTTGGGGTGCGATTTCAGGGACAGCGCGGTGGAGGCGGAGCCGGTGAAAGCCACGAGGTCGCGGTAATCGAGGACGTCGAGGAGCCCGCGGACGGAACCGGAAATCAGCTGCAGCGAGCCCTTGGGCAGGATGTTGGATTCGATGATGGCCTTCACCACGGCCGCGGCAACGTAGCCGGTGGGGGTGGCGGGCTTAACGATGGTGGGCACCCCGGCGATGAAGGCGGGCGCCAGCTTTTCCAGCATGCCCCACACCGGGAAGTTGAACGCGTTGATCTGGACCGCAACGCCGGGGATGCGCGTGTAGATGTGTTCGCCGGCGAACGAGCCGTCCTTGGACAGCACCTCCATGGGGCCGTCCACCACCACCTGGGAGTTGGGCAGCTCGCGCCGGCCCTTGGAGCCGAAGGTGAACAGGACGCCGATTCCGCCGTCGATGTCGATCATGGAGTCGATCTTGGTGGCGCCGGTCTGCGAAGAGAACGTGTAGAAGTGCTCGCGGCGGGCGTTCAGGTACTGCGCGAGTTCCTTGAGCTTGAGCGCGCGCTGGTGGAAGGTCAGCTTGCCCAGTTCCTCCTGGCCGACCGTGCGGCCGTAATCGACGACGGCGGCAAGATCCAGTCCGTTGGTGCTCACCTTGGCCAGGATTTCGCCCGTGCTCGCATCCCGCACGGGGACAGCGTCAGCGGCAGCACCGGCGTCGGGAGTCCACCACGAGTCCTGGATAAAACTGGGAACAGTCTCGACGGTCTCGAGTGTGGCTTCGGCTGTTGCAGTGGTGGTCATCGTTGACGGGTCCTTCCAACGCGGGGCAAACACACACGGCCAGCGCTTTACTGACCGTTCGTTCGGTAACATGTCTACAGTACATGACTGCGCCGTCCTGCACACTGGAAGTTAGGCTTTGCGCGCACCCACCATCAATCCCCTGAGGAGACTTCATGACCAAGGAATCACCGCACAGATCCTCCCCTGCGGACCTGTGGAAGATCACCCTGGGAGAGCTCGACGAGAAGATGGGCGTGAAAATCGTCGAGGAATCCGTGGAACGCGTGGTTGCCACCATGCCCGTGGAGGGCAACCGGCAATCATTCGGTCTGCTGCACGGGGGCGCATCGCTGGCCGTGGGCGAGGCCGTAGGCTCCTGGGCCGCGGTCATCCATGCCAGCACCATGGGTAAAACCGCCGTGGGCGTGGACGTCTCCGCTACCCACCACCGCTCCGCCCGCGACGGCCAGATCACCATCACCGCCACACCGATCCACCTCGGCGGCACACTGACCACCCACGAGGTCCTGATAACCAACGATTCCGGCCAGCGCCTGTGCACGATGCGCATCACCAATCTGCTGATGAAGCGGAAGTAGCGCCTCCCGGGTCAGCGGGTGCTGGCGCGATCCCGCTTCCGACGCCGGGCCAGCGCCAGCAGTACGCCGCCGCCAGCGAGTGCCAGGGCGGCCAGCCCGGCGGCCAGCAGCAGCCCGGAAGCCCCGGTTTCGGGCAGGTTTTCAAGCCGGGGACGGACGACGACGGCGGCGTCACCCGCCGGGGACACCGCACCGTGGGAGGCCGGAACGGCAGCCGGGGCTGGGGCTGGGTCTGGCGCTGACGCCGCGGGGGCAGCAGTCGCCGTTCCTGCGACCGTGGCTTCCGTGCTCGGGGACGCTGCAGGCGTGGGGGCGAAAACGAACGCGGAGGCACCGGATGCACTGAAGCCGTTGACCGTTTCGGCTGTAAAACGCAAGGACCCGCTGACCGCAGGCGCCGCGAAAGACCAGGCGCCGGCGTCGTCAACGGGAACCTCAAAGGGTGCCTGGCCTTCCACGGTGATCCTGACCGTGGAACCTTCCGCCACCGCCGACGCCGGGGCGGCGGGCACCTGGCCGGTGATGGTCTGGCCGGCGCCGAATGTTCCGCCGGGGGCGGGTGACGCGACAGCCGGCTTGTTGAGGAAGAGTTCAAGCTCCACTCCGCCGGGGATCTCCTTGACGGAATCCTCGAAGGTCGCAGCCAGGGCCCGGGTTTGCACGCCGGAGGAGGTTTCGGAGCCAATGTGGGTGCCCACGGCATAGTTGCCGCTGATCCAAGGACCGCCGGAATCGCCGCCGGACGACTTCACGGACAACGAATCAAAGGCCCGGACAGCGCGGAGATCGTTGTCATAAAGCGGCGGCAGGCTGTTCCGCCCGGGCATCAACCAGATCCCGACCGAATCGACCGTTCCGCACTTCCAGCCCGTTGTCCGCCCGGACCGGCAGACGGGTTGACCCTGCACCGGTGCGACGCTTCCGATGACCTTCACAGACGTGGGATCAGGGTTTTCTGCGTCATCCCATCGGAGGGCGCTGGGTTCCAGACTCAGGTCCTGCCGGATCTTCTCGACCACAGCGATGTCCGTGCCCACGGTGGCCGGGTCTGAGGTGGCTACGGAGTTGTCCACGCCGCCGAACTGGCTGAAGCCGAATTTCCCCAGCGGGGCGAGGGGCCGCACCAACGGAGTCTTCCAGCCACCCGCCGGCGACGAGGTGGCGGGCTCGAGGTCGGCGGCCTTCGCCAGGCCGTCTTCGGTGCAGTGTCCGGCCGTCAGCACCAGCGGCAGTCCGGTGGGACCGAATGCCGAGAATCCGGCCGAGCAGATGGCCAGATTGTCGGCAAAGTAGCCCTGCCCGCCGAAGTAGCTCTCCTCGGTTTTGAGCGAGGCACCCGTTTCGAGCTGCACGTTGGAGTAACGGGCCGCGAACTCTGCCGGTGACACCATTCCGGGGGCCGCCACTGTTGCTTCCGGCGTGGTGGGCTGTGGCGCATCCGGGATGCCCGGGATACCCGGGACGCCCGATTCGGGAGTGGAATGGGCTCCCGTGCGGATCACAAAGTGCCCGTCGGTGAAGACCACAGCCTGAAGGCCGGCAGTGCCAACGTCCCGCACGTACTCCTGGAACAGCTGATCAATGTCCCGGGCAGAACGGCCGGGGACGGCCGCGATCGTTGCCTCAGACGAGGGTGCCGGTGAGGCGTCGGCTGAAGGTTCGGCTGAAGCTGAAGGTGCCGCCAGGGTTAACGGTTCGGCCGGAGTGGCCACTGGCCTGAGGACGAAATCGGCAGGACCTGCCTGGGTCAGCTCGTCCACCCTCGCCTGCAGTGCAGGCCCCGAGCCTTCGACGACGATCCTGCCCTCTGTCAGGCTGATCCCGACGTAGCCGGGCAGTGAGCTCAAAGAGGCCGCAGCCTCGGCTGCCCGCTTGCCCAACTGGCCGGCGGCCTCGAATTCCCCGGGGGTAAGGCCAAGATCCCGGGCGACAGCCTCGGTGAGGCCCGCTGCGCTGAGGCCTGCAGTGCTGAGTCCTGCAGCGCTGACCCCGGAACCTGCCGTCGTCGAGCTTTGCGTCCCGTCTGACTCAGTGGCAGCCGCCGACGCCGGCACCGCCCCCAAACCCAAGGCCACTGCCATGCCGGCTGCCGCTGCGGCTCCAAGAATGCGTTTCATGCCGGTTGCCGTCCCCTTAGTCCTACTCATCTGCATCGCTCCGCCGCGCCACGTAGGCGGCCACCACCGCGGCCACGCACAAAACCGCTCCCCCCACCATCAGGAAGATCTGGCCGGGGAGCCACTCACCGGGAACGGTGCCGTCCCCCAGCCCGAAGTTTTCCTCAGAGCTCCCGAGGTTGGAGTCCAAAACCGCCCACAACGGGCCGCTGACGAGCATCACCACGCCGGCCACCGCGAGTCCCGCGGCGACGTACTTCAAGGAGCTCACCGGCTTCAGCGGGCTCACAGGCTCACCCGGCTGCCGAGCAGGGTCCGGACAGCAGCAAGGTCAGCCTGCGACAGGCCGTTTTGCAGCAGGAACGAGCGGGTGCCGAGCTCGCGGGTGAACTGCACCACCGTCCGTCCGCGTTGCTCCAGCAGGGGGTCGAGTTCATCGTTTTCCATGTAACGTTCGCGCGCGTGCGGTGGGCCATGGGTCCGGTAGCGTTCGTTGATGCCGCGGGCTGCCTTTGCGTAGCCGCTGGCGATCTGCTCGTCGGAGTCGCCGGCAAGGTCCTGCAGCATGGCCGCCACCATCCCGCTGCGGTCCCGGCCCGCCGCGCAATGAATGACCACCGCGCCCGGGGCCGACGCAACCGCGCGGAAAACCTCCACGAATTTCTCCGGGAACAGCCGCACGTTGTGCAGGTAGTGGGCGGGATCATTGAGGTAGGGCCCGCACACGGCGGTGAGCCGGGGATCGTCCGGGACTTCGGTCGGGGCGGAGACAATCCTGACACCGGACCAGGCCGATTCAGCCACGGACGGATCGGTGTCCCGGCGCTGCGCCTCATGGGAGTTACGGAGGTCCACCACCGTGCGGACGCCGTCGTCGTACGCGTTTTGCCAGCCCGTTTCGGTGAGCCATTCCCGGCGGCCCATCCGGAAGACGCCGCCGGCGACGTGCCACGCATTGACGGCACCGTCCCAGCCCATGGCTCCCCCAGATTTCTCCATCCGCACAGCTAACCACACCGCCGCGGCCGCCTGCACGCGCGGGGCAGGTACACGGGCAAGTAGCGGCGCAGAAAAACACGTACTCGGTTCCCGTGACCGGCCCATGCGGAAGGCGTACGGTGACTCTTACATGCCTGTCTCAGTTTGTTCGGTTTGATCATCTAAAGGGGAAATACGATGGCAGCTTCAGCAGTACGACGGCGGCGCTCGGCCTTAGCCGCCGGTGTCGCCACTCTTGCAATGACCTTGAGTCTCGCGGGTCCGGCGCAGGCGGTAGACAAATACGACTACTACGTCGCCCTGGGCGACTCCTACGCCGCCGGGGTGGGTGCCGGGCCTTACGAGGACACGACTTGTTCCCGCAGTGACAACGCATATGCCGAACTCGCAGACGCCCTCAAAACAGTTAAGGTTGCTACAAACGTCGCGTGCAGCGGAAAGACAACGCAAGAAGTGGTGAGCACACAGCTCGGCCCACTGGACAGGAAGACTAACCTCGTTACCATCACCGCCGGCGGCAACAACCTTGGATTTGGGACAATCACCGGCTCGTGCCTGACCGCTATCTCTGATGCCACCAACGTCGTCGCAGCTCAGATGTGTACAGACTCCGTCACTACCGCATACGTGCTCATCGGAGATGGCAAAGGATCTCTGTACGGCGACGTGAAGGACATGATTCAGAGAGTGCAGGTCGAAGCGCCCAACGCCAAAATAGTGGTTACCGGCTATCCGTACCTCTTCGACCCGCTCACATCGCTTCCGACTGATCCGATGTCCGCGTTCATCGCCCAGGCGAAGGATCTGGCTGACGGACTGAATCTGTCCATTGCCAGCGCAGCGGCCGACACGGGAGCGGACTACGTGGACGTTACAACTGTTTTCGCGGGCCATGGAGCCTTGGCGGCCCCAGCTGACCGGTGGATTAACTTCGTTGGCGACCCGGACGCTCTCCTGCACCCGAACGCTGCGGGCTATCGGGACGGCTACCTCGCCGCCCTGACCGCCGCCGGAGCGTACACGCCCTAGCGCCGCTTAGCCAGCCTGAACTCCAGCCCCGCGCGGACCATGGGCCATTCGTGCTCCAGGATTGAGAACACCACGTAATCCCGGAGCACGCCGTCCTTGGTCCGCGAGTGGCTGCGGAGCACGCCGTCCTGCTTCGCGCCCAGCCTGGCAATGGCTTCCCGCGACTGGTGGTTGAGCCAGTGGGTCCGGAACTCGACGGCGGGGCATCCGAGGTGTTCGAAGGCATGGCCCAGGAGCAGCAGCTTGGATTCCGGGTTGGTGCCGGTGCCCTGCGAAGACGCCGCATTCCACGTGTAACCGATCTCCACACGGGGTGTGGCGGCGTCGATATTGCAGTAACTGGTCATCCCAATGATCCGGCCAGGACCGCCCGTTTCGGGGTCGATGAGGCGCGTGGTGAACGGCACCATGGACCCCGCCCCCTGCATGGCCAGCCGGCGTTCGATCTCCGCGGTCATCTCCTCCGGCGCGGGAACAGAGGTGTACCAGAGCTTCCAGAGTTCACCGTCCCGGGCTGCCGCCACCAGGCCATCGTGATGTTCCGGGCGCAAGGGCTCGAGGATGACGTGCTTGCCGGTCAACGTGAGAGGTTCGAGAAAAGTCACGGCTCCAGCCTAGGCTGAACCGCTGCGGCCCGGATACGCTGGGGTCAGCAATGACGGGCGAGCAAGGGAGTTGACGTGTCAGGTTCCAATCCGGACCCGCAGGATGACAAGATCACCGGCCTGGAACCGGGCGGCGGAGTGCCGCCCGGCGAAACCCCGCCGGGCGAAGGTTCAGTGGCAGGCACCCAGGAGCCCCGGCAGCGCGGCTCAGGAAAGGGTCAGCAGATCTTCTGGCTCGGTGCGATCGGTGCCGGCGTCCTGCTGTTCCTGCTCTTCTTCATCGGCTACATCGTCGGCTTCTTCGACTAGGACTGGGCCTTCCAGTCGAAAAACCCCTTGCCCGTTTTGCGGCCCAATTCGCCGCGGGCAACCTTGTCCTTCAAGATCTGAGGCGGGGCGAAGCGCTCCCCCAGCGTTGACTGCAGGTACTCCGCAATGCCCAGCCGCACATCCAGGCCCACAATGTCGGTGGTTCGCAGCGGACCGGTGGGGTGCTTGTAGCCCAGGACCATGGCGTTGTCGATGTCTTCGGCGGACGCTACTCCCTCCTCCACCATCCGCATGGCCTCCAGCGCAATCGCCACGCCCAGCCTCGACGAGGCGAAGCCGGGGGCATCGTTGACGACGACGGCGGTCTTGCCGAGTGCCTCGACCCACCTTTTGGCGGCGGCGGCGAGGGTAGGCGAGGTCCGCTCCCCCAGCACCACTTCGATCAGCGATGAGGCGGGCACCGGATTGAAGAAGTGCAGGCCCAGAAAGTTCTGCGGGCGCTTGAGTTCCTGGGCCAGGCCGTCGACAGACAGGGAGGAGGTGTTGGACGCGAGATACGCATCCGCCGCCAGCCGATCCTCGATTCCGCGCAGGGACGCCACCTTCAGGGCCCAGTCCTCCGGAACGGCCTCCACCACCAATTGCCGGTCCGCGAAGTCGTCGTAGTCCACGGTGACGGCAAGCCGCGACACCATTTCGTCCAGGTTGCCGTCAGTCGCGCCGAGCTCGATGCTCTTCGCAGCGGCAGACTCCACACGCTCCCGGGCGGCCTCGGCCGATTCCTCGTCGCGTTCCACCACCAGGACGTTGGAGCCGTTGAGCAGGAAAGCGTGGGCAATCCCTGCGCCCATGCGGCCGCCGCCCAGGACGCCCACAGTGGCGGGAAGGTTCTCCGGGAGTCTCGAATTGCTCATGATTGGTTCGCCTGTTCTGCTTCGGGGGCGCTCTTGGCCGCTTTCTTGGCTGCATTTTTGTCCAGGAACGCCTGCATCCGGTCGAACTTGGCCTGTGATTCAAAGAGGATTCCCTGCGCCAGCTGGTCTATCAGCGGGTGGGCTTCGGCCGGGGCATGGAACACCGATTTGGTGATCCGTACGGCCAGCGGGTCCTGGCGGCCGATCCTGTCCGCCACCTCGTGCGCGGCATCCATCAGTTCCGGCGCCTCGTGGATTTCGGTGATGAGGTTGACCGCCAACGCCTCGTCGGCCTTGAGCACGCGGCCCGCGAGGAGGATCTGTTTGGCCACCGGCTCGCCTACCAGCTCCTTGAGCCGCCAGCTCGCGCCGGCCGCAGCCAGGATCCCCAGCCCGGTCTCGGGGTTGCCGATCCGGACACTGGGAGTACCGATCCGGAAATCTGCGGCGTAGGCGAGTTCGGCGCCGCCGCCCAGGCAGTACCCGTCAAGGGCCGCAATCACGGGCATGGGCAGCTTGGCGATCCGGACGAAAATCGTCGAGTTGATGCCCTGCAGGGCGTCCTCCCGGCGCCGTTCCCGCAGTTGCGCGATGTCCGCTCCGGAGGCAAACACGCCGTCGACGCCCGCAATGATCAGGATCTTAGGGTTCTGCTCCAGCGCGGCGCAGACCACATGCAGTTCATCCACCATCTGCTGGTCGATGGCGTTCCGGACCTCCGGGCGGTTGAGGAGGACCACCACCCGGTCGACCCGCTCCTCAACCAGGAGCGTGGTGAAGTGGACGGTGCTGAGCTGCCCGGTGGCGCTGTCCTGGGCGGGCATCAGACGCGCTCCAGCAGCATCGCGGTGCCCTGGCCGACGCCGATGCACATGGTGGCCAGCCCGATTTTCGCGTCCTCGCGTTCCATCCGGCCCAGCAGGGTGATGGCGATCCGTGAGCCGCTGGAACCGAGCGGATGGCCCAGGCTGATGGCGCCGCCGTCCCTATTCACGATCTCCGGGTCGAGGCCCAGCCGCCGCATGCTGGCGAGTGACTGGGTGGCGAACGCTTCGTTAAGTTCGACGGCGCCGAGGTCACCGACGCTCAGGCCGCTCCGTTTGAGGACCTTCTGGGTGGCCGGGACCGGGCCGATGCCCATGATCTCGGGTTCGCAGCCGGCGGAGGCGCCATCGATGATGCGGGCACGTGCGGTGAGGCCGAGCCGTTCGATGGCGGCCTCGGACGCGACGATGATGGCCGAGGCGCCGTCGTTCAGGGTGGAGGAGTTGCCGGCAGTCACCACGGAGCCGCCGGGCACCACCGGACGCAGCCCGGCGAGGACTTCCAGGGTGGTCCCGGCGCGGGGGCCTTCATCGGTGTCAACCACGGTCTCAGCCTTGCGGGTCCTGACCGTGACGGGGACGATCTCTTCCGCGAACCGGCCGGCGGCGATGGCTGCGAGGGAACGCTCGTGGGAGCGGACGGCGAACGCGTCGGCGTCCTCACGGGTAATGCCGTCCACCCGGGCTACTTCCTCGGCCGTTTCAGGCATGGAGTAGGTCATCTTGCCGTCCCGGGCCAGCCCGCCCTTCTGGAACAGCGGATTAACGAAACGCCAGCCGATGGAGGTGTCGAAGATCTGGCCGGGCTTCGCGAACGCCGTGGCGGGCTTTTCCTGGACCCAGGGCGCCCGGCTCATGGATTCCACGCCGCCGGCGATGACGATGTCCGCGGCACCGGACTTGATCATCTGGCTGGCCTGGATGATGGCACTGAGCCCGGACGCGCACAGCCTGTTGACGGTGATGCCCGGGATGTGGAGGGGAAGCCCGGCCAGGAGGGTGGCCATCCGCGCGACGTTGCGGTTTTCCTCACCGGCGCCGTTGGCGTTACCCAGGATGACTTCCTCGATGCTGTCCGGATCCAGCCCGGACCGGGTCACGGCTTCCCGGATGACCAGCGCGGCCAGATCATCGGGACGGACCGAGGACAGCGCCCCGCCGTACCTGCCCACAGGAGTGCGGACACCGCCAACAAGAAAAGCCTCGACCATGAGAACATCCTTTACGCAGGGAGTTATTTACCGACCGTTCGTTCTGTAAAGACTACACTGCCGCGGCCAGTGCCACCACGATCCCCTCTTGCCCTTACGGAGGTTAGAGAACCACGACGCCCAGATGCCCGGCCAGGAGCGGCGCCAGCAGGCTCAGCTGATAGTCGTCGATCACCACACCGGCCAGGCTGCCGAGGCCGCTGATGGTCCGGAAGTCCGTGCCGCGGAGGTCGAAGTCCTTCAGCCGCGCGCCGGTCAGGTCCAGGGTTCCGATGGTGCAGTTCTTCAACGCCACCCGCGTGCCGGCGGCGGACCCCAGATCGAGCTCATTGATGATGCAGTCGCTGATGACGACGTCCGTCAGTTTGGCTCCGCGCAGGTTCAGGAAGTCCAGCTTCCCGCCGTCGATCCGGACGGACTGCCATCCGCTTTCATACAGCTCGGCGGAACCCAGCCGTGGATTGTTCAGCTGCACGTCCCGCCAGGTGGAGCGGGCTGCCCGGAACACCGGGGCGTACAGCTCTGACAGGATGCAGTCCCGGAAAGTGGCGCCGCGCAGCTGCGCGTCATTGAACGAAACGCCGTCAAATTCGCACTCGGCAAAATCGGTGCCGCTCAGCTCCAGGCCGTCGGCAGCCGCACGGCTGTACCGGACGCCGTCGTACCTTTCACCGCGCTGGAAGTCCGGCGCAGGGTCCTCGCGAAGATCAGCCAAGGTGACCGGTGAGAGGCGGGGTGCCGTCACTTTCGGAGCCTTAGCCGCCACTAGAGCGATTCCGCTTTCGCCGCGATTTCGGCCAGGTCCTTCGCCAGCGCCTTGCGGGTCATACTCATGCCGATCTTCCCGAACAGGGCCATGGTCACTTTACTGAGCAGGGTGGGCTTGGCCACGCCGGCGCCGAAGGTCAGCATGAGGTCGGTTCCGCCGCCGCGCTCGGCAAGGCTGAAGTGCGTGGTGTAGTCGGCGCCACCCTGCCGGGCCTTGACCGTGGTGCTGCGCGGCGGATCAGCCTGCGCCACCCACATTTCCACGGTTTCGGAGCGGCCCATCATGGTCCGGGTTTCCTTCCAACGGGTCCCCTCGCCGTACGGACCGTCACTGAGCATCTGCACGGATTCAATGCCGGTCAGGGTGGCTGCGGAACCCGGGATGTCCGAGATGACGGCCCAGACCTTCTCTGGAGTGGCGCGGATATGCTGGGTCAGGCTTGTGCTGTGGTCCATGCATCGAGCCTAGCCGGGCGTATCGACAATTCAACAGGCGCCCGGTCCGCACCCTTGAAGTAGTAAGCATGCTTTGTGTTAGGGTGAAAATGCATTGTTTGATCAATCGGAAACGAAAGGCGGCCAGATTATGGGCCTCGGAGACAAGATCAGTAACGAAGCAGAGCACTTGGGCGGCAAGGCGAAGGAAGCGGCCGGCAACGCCACCGACAACGACCGGCTGCGTGCCGAAGGTCAGTCTGACCAGGTCAAGGCTGACGCAAAGAAGGTCGGCGAGGACGTCAAGGACACCTTCAAGCGGGATTAACCCGCAGCGCCCCCACATCTGGACGGCGGTGGATTCCCATGGGGGGTTCGCCGCCGTTCTTTTTTTGTGCCTCCCTCCGACACCCCGCCGGCGGATGGGTCTGCAGTTAGTCTTGGGCCCATGACCAACATCGACCTGAGCGCCGAAAGCACCGCCAGGGGCGGCTCCCACAACCTCGGCGGGTACCTCGCAACCCCGCCTGGTCCCGGCCCCTTTGCCGCCGTCGTCATGATTCACGAGGCGTTCGGCCTCAATGACCAGATCCGGCGGCATGCGGACCGGCTGGCCCGCGCCGGCTACCTGACCCTCGCCGTGGATCTATTCACCGACGGCGGCGCCCGGCGCTGCCTCGTCAGCACCATGCAAAGCATGGTCAAAGGAAGCGGCCGGGCCTTCACCGACATCGCCACGGCCAGGACCTGGCTCGCCGGTTCGCCGCTGTCCACCGGAAAAACCGGGGTCATCGGTTTCTGCATGGGCGGCGGGTTTGCACTCTTAGTGGCGCGCGACGGGTTCGATGCCGCGTCGGTCAATTACGGCCGCCTGCCCGGGGAGCTCGAGGAGGCACTCCGCGGGGCGTGCCCCATTGTGGCTAACTTCGGCGGCCGCGACACCACGCTTAAAGGTGCCGCCGGCAAGCTCGAAACCGCCCTGACCAGCCTGGGTATCGAACACAGCGTCAAGGAATTCCCCACCGCCGGCCACGCGTTCCTCAACGACACGGACGCCGGCCCGGCACTGCTCCAGCCACTCATGCGCGTCATGGGCATCGGCCCCGACCCCACGGCCTCCCCCGAAGCCTGGCAGCGGATCGAGGACCACTTCGCCCGGCACCTTAAGGACTGAACCACGGCCTCCGGAACAGACGACGACGGCGGGCCGCCCCCGAGGGTGACCCGCCGTCGTCGTACTTCCTTAGTGCGTTACCGCTGGAGCGGAACCTAGCAGAAGAGCTCGCTCTTCGGTTCGTTGTTCCGGACCTTCTGCCAGCCCAGCCACAGCAGGAGCGCGAAGAACGGGATGGTGGCCAGGGTCCAGAGGCCAAGGTGGAAGACCTCGCCGGACTTGCTGGTCATGGTGTCGAAGCCGATCAGCACGGTGATGGCGAGCAGGGCGATGAGGCCTGCCCAGCTGGACCAGGTTCCGCCGGGCGCGGGCAGGGAGGAAACCTTGCCCTTCTTCTTGCGCAGCGCGATCTGGCTGGCGAAGATGGCGCCCCAGGTGAAGATCACGCCGATCGAGGCGGAGTTCAGGGCGAGATCGAAGGCGTGGGAGCCGCCGAGCCAGATATTCAGCAGGATGCCCACGAGGTAGACGGCGCCGATGGCCAGGATGGCGGCGTACGGCACGTGGCTCTTGGACATCCGGGTCAGCCACTCCGGGGCGTGCCCGTTGTTGGCCATGGTGCGGAAGATGCGGCCGATCGAGTACAGGCCGGAGTTGCAGGAGGACAGCGCGGCGGTGATGACGATCATGTTCATGACATCGCCCATCCAGCCGAGGCCCATCTGGCCGAATACGGTGACGAACGGCGAGGTGCCGGCCACGTACTGGTCCGAGGGCAGGAGCATGGCAAGGAGGGTCACGGAGCCGACGTAGAACACCACGATGCGGAACACGACAGCGCGGATGGCCTTGGGAACTTCCTTGGCGGGGTCCTGCATTTCGCCGGCGGTGATGCCCACGAGTTCAATGCCGTTGTAGGCGAAGATGACGGCGTTCAGGACCAGGATCATCACCAGGGCGCCCTTGGGGAACATCCCGCCTTCGGCAGCGAAGAGGTTGCTGACCGAGGCGTTGCCGTCGCCCACCTGGGCGTTGGTGATGACCATAAACGTGCCTACGGCCAGGAAGATCATGATGGCGCCCACCTTGAGGCAGGAGGCCCAGAATTCGAATTCGCCGAACGCCTTGACGCTCAGGAGGTTCACGCCCACGAGCAGCAGCAGCGCCGCGATGGCTGACAGTTCAACCGGCACGTTGGGGAAGAAGAACTGGAAGTACAGTCCGATCGCGATGAGCTCGGCGATGCCGGTCATGGCCCAGTTGATGAAATACATCCAGCCGGAGAGGTACGCGCCCTTTTTGCCGAACATTTCGCCGGCGTAGCTGACGAACGAACCCGAGGTCTGGCGGTACATGATGAGCTCGCCCAGCGCCCGCATCAGCAGGTAGGCGATGACGCCGGCAATGGCATAGGAGAAGATGAGCGCGGGGCCCGTGGAGGCCAGGCGTCCGCCGGCACCCATGAAGAGGCCGACGCCGATCGCGCCGCCCATGGCGATCATGGTGACCTGGCGGCCGCTCAGGGATTTCGCGTAGCCCTCGGCGCTGAGGGTGGAGTCGACGACGGCGGGTTGCGCCGTGCGGCTCTCAAGTTCTGTGGGGGTACTTTGTGGCACAACAATTCCTTGTGGGTAGGGGGAATGGCCGGCGCAGGGAAACCCTGGCTTTTGTCCAGATAATTCGGGGTAACCCTCGTTTGAGGCAATTATGTGGACTAAAACTCTCGGGCGCCGAAGTTCGCGCGGCCCACCTATCCTACAAGGCGCATTTCGGGGTTGGTGACGCGGACAACATCCAGCGGCAATCAAGGTGAAGAATTGCACGCCTTTCGGGTGATTCGCAGAACGATGTTCTCCTCGATATCCCTCTGCACCTCGAAAATGCGCAGCGGTTCGGCCCCTGTGGTGGAGCAGCCAGTGGCCAGCTCGAACGCGTGCTGGTGGAGCGGGCAGATCACCACCTCGTTGTCGATGGTGCCATCGGCGATGGGCCCGCCCCGGTGGGGGCAGACGGCGGAGAGCGCCCGGAGGGAGCCGTCCCGGAGCCGGAAGACTGCTATCTGTTCGCCGTCCACCGCGAAGGCCCGCCCCTCCCCCGGCGGAATCTGGTCCACGGGCCCGAGGACGTGGGTTCCGGTGCTGCTGTTTCCCTGGCTTCCACCTGCTGCACTGCCGCTCATCGGACCGGCACCTGCGGGAGTACCGTCAGCGGCAGCGAGGTCCGGAACTGGCCCGGCGTGAGGGGATCGTCCCGCTCGCTCCAGGGATCCACATACGCATCCACGGAGGCCTGGATGGCGGCGTCGAGGCCTTCGGCAAGCCCCTCGGAGTCCTCCACAATCACCGCCCGCAGATGTTCGATGCCCACCCTGGGGACGAAGGCGTACGTCCGCTCGAGCCAGTTGGCGCGTTCGCGGTAGTACTGCATAAAGCGGCCGGTCAGGACCTTGACGTCCTCCGGGTCGTCCACGGTGGCCAGCAGGTCCCCCTTCCGGATGTGCGCGCCCGCTGCTCCCCCGATGTATATCTCCCAGCGGCCACCCTCCACGGCCACCACACCCACGTCCTTGACCAGCGATTCGGCGCAGTTGCGCGGGCACCCGGACACCGCGAGCTTCAGCTTGGCCGGCGCTTCGATGCCTTGGAACCGGGATTCGATCTCGATGCCGAGCTTGGTGGAATCCCCGGTCCCGTAGCGGCAGAAGTCCTTGCCCACACAGGTTTTCACGGTGCGGAAGCTCTTGCCGTAGGCGTAGCCGGACGGCATGTCCAGGTCCGCCCAGACCTGCGGGAGGTCCTCCTTGGGGATGCCCAGCAGGTCGATGCGCTGCCCGCCGGTCAGTTTGATCAGCGGGACCTTGTGCTTCTCGGCAACATCGGCAATGCGGCGGAGCTGCTGGACGGACGTGACGCCACCCTTCATCTGCGGGACAACCGAGAAAGTGCCGTCACGCTGGATGTTGGCGTGGACGCGGTCATTGATGAACCGGGCATCGCGTTCGTCGATGTACTGGTCCGCGAGCATCATCTTCAGCAGCGAGGCCAGGCCCATCTTGGACTTTGCATCTTCGGTACTCCCCGGGGCCAGGGCCTGGAACACCGAGGACACGGACCTGAGGCCGCGTTTACGGATCTCCGCCATCAGCGCCGCTTTGTCCAGCGGTATCCCGGGCACGTAGTAACTGGCGGCCGGGTCTTCCTCCACGGCACCGTCCGCGGCCCACTCCACCACCTGCTTCACCAGGAGCTTGCAGGAACCGCAGCCTTTGCCGGCGCGGGTGGCATCCATGGCGCCGGCCACGGTGTTGCAGCCGCCCTTGACGACGCCGACCAGAGCCTTCTTGCTGACCCCGTTGCAGTTGCAGACCTGGGCGTCGTCGTCCAGCTCGGCCACGCCGACGTCCTCCCCCGGTGTTCCCAGATCGAACATCAGCCCGATCCGTTCCTCCGGCAGGGGCATGCCGCGGTCGTAGGCCTGGGTCAGGAAGGCCACCTTGCGGCTGTCGCCGAGCAGGGTGGCGCCCACCATTTTGTTGTCCCGGACCACGATGGACTTGAAGATGCCCCGGCTGGGCTCGGAGAAGACGATGTGTTCGTCGGTATCGCGCTCCGGACCGTGCAGGCCCATGGATGCCACCTCGACGCCCGCCACCTTCAGTTTGGTGGCGGTGCGGGAACCCAGATAGGCCGACGACGTATCGGCGCCGGTCACGTGGTTGGCCAGCACCACGGCCTGTTCCCAGAGCGGCGCCACCAGGCCGTACACCTGCCCGCGGTGCTGGACGCATTCACCCACGGCATAGATGTGGTCCTCGTCCTGGACCCGGAGCTGGTCGTCCACCACGATGGCCCGTTCCACCGGCAGGCCGCTGAGCACGGCGAGGTCCACATTGGGCCGGATGCCCGCCGCCACCACCACCATGTCGCACTCGATGTCGGGCCGGTCCCGGAGGCTCACCCCGGTGACCCTGTCGGTGCCCAGGACACCTGTGGTCCGGCTGCCGGTGTGCACCCCGATGCCAAGGGCCTCCACGCTGCGGCGGAGCACCGCACCGCCGTCGGGCCCCATCTGGGCGCTCATCAGGTGACCGGCCGAGTGGACCACCTCCACCTCGATGCCGTGGCTCCGCAACCCATAGGCTGCCTCGAGGCCCAGGAGCCCGCCGCCGATCACCACGGCCCGCCGGTGATGTTCCTGCTGGGCGTGGGCCACCATTTTGCGGGTGTCGTCGATGGTCCGGAAGCCGAAGATGCCGTGCTTCACGGAGCCGCCCGGCGTGTAGAGGCCGTCCATGGGCGGCATGTGGGAGCTGCTGCCGGTGGCGATGATCAGGACGTCGTACGGAGTGACCCTGCCGTCGTTGGAGAACACGTGCCTGGTGGCCTTGTCGATCCTCTCGGCCCGGACTCCGGCGTGCAGGTCGATGCCGTTCTCCTGGTACCAGGACAGTGCGTTGAGGAAGATATCGGCGTCGCTTTCCTCCCCGGAGAGGACGTGGCTGAGCATGATGCGGTTGTAGTTTCCGTAGGGCTCGTCGCCGAACATGGTGATGCTGAACTGGTCCGCGCCGCCGCGGGCCAGGATTTCCTCGACTGCCCGGGCGCCGGCCATGCCGTTGCCGATCACCACCAGGCGGCGCCGGCCGTCCCGGCCCGGCTTGCGTCCCTGCATCCGCGCCTGCGGCCGTTCGGCAAGGCTGGTCATCAGTGCTCCACCATGCCGAGGTCGATGACCAGATGACCCGAGGCCGCTTCAGGCGCCACCAGGTACAGCTCGATCACCGTGCCGCCCTCGATGTCCTCCACCACCCGGAGCGGGACGTGGACATCGCCCTTGGCCCCGATCGGGAAGTAGCGCATGGGGACGCCGTTGCGCATCAGCACCACGGTGACGAGTTCGCTGCTGGAGTTGCCGCCCCGGAAGTAGAGCGTCTGGTTGATGACGCCGTCGGGGACGTAGTGGGAGAGCTCGCTGTGGATGGGGACTGGTTTTTCCATGCCCACGCCCTGGAACGGGTAGATGCCCTGCAGGAAAAGGTTCTTGGTGATCACGTCGGGATCCTTTCGGCCGGCGGAATGAATGGCACAGGCCCCATTTTCCGCCGCCGATGTTTCCGCCTGCCGGTCCGCCGGTAACGATCCTTTTACGCAAACCTCACCGCTTCGTGAGCCGGAGTGGCTCCGGTTGGCTGCCGGCGGCTGACTTCCTGCCTCAGACCGGTTTCAAAGCGGCGTCAGGCGGGGGCGAGCACTCCGTTGTCCATCGAGTACCTGATCCAGCGGCCTGCATCGTCCGTCCGCGACTTTTCGCTCTTCCGCGCACACCGGGCAAACCATTCCCGCAGGGCTCGATCGTGGCTGACCATGACCAGCGTCCCTGCGAAGCCCTCCAGCACCTCCTCCAGCTGCTCCACCAGGACGGGAGCCAGATGGTTGGTCGGCTCGTCCACGATGAGGGTGGAGTACCCACCCAGCAGCAGCCGCGCCAGGGCCAGGCGGCGCTGCTGGCCTGCGGACAGGCTGCCCACCGGAACGTGGAATTCGCTGGTGCGGAACAGGCCCAGGCGCAGGAGGGCTTCGGCGTGCTCGTCGATGTTGCCGCCGAGACCTGCCGCGAACGCCGGGAGCAGGCGGAGGCCGGGCCGCTGGGGCAGTTCGAGTTCCTGCTGGAGGTAGCCGACCCGCGCCGGGCGCTCCACCATCCCTTCCGGGGGTTCCAGAGTCCCCGCCAGTACGGAGAGCAGCGTGGATTTTCCGGCCCCGTTGGGGCCGGTGATCAGGATTTTCTCCCCGGCGCCGGCCTGGAAGCTGGTGGCTCCCAGCCTGCCCGGAACCTGGACGCCGCGGGCCTTCAGGACCACAGACGTCGGCGGGAGACCTTCGGCGCCGGCGTCCGGCGTCGTACGTCCTTCCGCTGTCCCGTCGACCGCCATCTCCGCCATCAGCCGCAACGGAACAGGCGGACGGTCCACCGGGCTTGCTTCCAGCCGCCTCAAACGCTCCTGTGCGTTGCGGACCTTGCTGCTCGCCGCTTTCTGCCACGTGCCGGCCTTGAAATCGAAGCCCACTTTGTCGTTGTCGCGCTTCCGGCCGTAGCCCATGGTCCCGGCCACGGTCTCCGCCTGGCGTTTTTCGGCCGCCATCTCATCGATCCAGGAATGGTACTGCTGGACCCAGCGCTCGCGTTCGGCTGCTTTCTCGCGGAGGTAGCCGTCATAGCCGTTGCCGTAGCGGGTCACGGCTCGGCGCTCGGCGTCGACCTCGATGATGGTGGTGGCGACTTTCCTGAGCAATACACGGTCGTGTGACACCACGACCACGGTGCCGCGGTGGGCCTCCAGCCGGTCCTCAAGCCAAGCGGTGCCGCGGACGTCGAGATGGTTGGTGGGTTCGTCCAGGAGCAGGATGTCCGCCGGATCAGCCAGCACGCAGGCCAGCGCAACGCGCTCCTGTTCCCCGCCGGACAACGATCCGAGGGTCCGTTTCCGGTCCAGCCCGCCGAGGCCCAGCCGGTCCAGCGCTGCCTCCACCCGGGATTCCGCGGCATAGCCCTCCCGCAGCTGGTACTCGGTCTGCAGCCTGCCGTACAGTTCCAGCTCCTCGTCCTCGGCATCGGCCAGCCCCGCTTCCAAGCGGTCCAGCTCAGCCTCAAGGGCCCTCAATGAGGCCAGGGAAGCGTCGATGGCGGCGCCCACGGTGAACGACTCCGGCAGGCCATGGGTCTGGGCGAGGTAGCCCACCCGACCGTGGCTGCCGGTGGTGCCTTCGTCCGGAGGCTCGAGGCCGGCCAGGATCCTGAGCAGCGTGGATTTGCCGGCACCGTTTTCTCCCACGATGGCCACGTGCTCACCGGGGTTGATCACCAGATCGACGGCATGCAGGAGCTCACGGTCCCCGTAGCCGTGGGAAACGCCGGAAAGGTGGAGATGTTCAGTCACAGGAAGTCCTTGCAAGTTCCGCAGTGTGGCCGCCGGGGCTGAACTGGACGGTTCATCCAGCGCTCGACGGCGGCCCTGGTTTTTCGGGGAACAGTCCGGCGTGGCCGGGCTGCTGGTTAGGACTTCATCGCACCAGCGTGCCCCGCCCGACGCCGCGGCGTCAAGCTGCACGGCCGGTGACGGCGGCGCCCGGCCCAAGACCGGCGTCGTACGCCACTTCGACGGTTCCCTGCACGCACGATGGCGACGAACGTCGAGTGTGCAGGGAACCATCGAAATGGGCGCCGCGACCAGGCTGAAGAGGCGCCCTTTTACACGGCGAGGACGGCCGCTTTCCGACGCCGGGCCTTGGCCAGCCGGGTGCCGATCAGGCCCTGCCGCGGACTGAAGAGGTAGACCGCAGCAAACACCACGCCCTGGGTGAGCACCACCATGGCGCCCGAGGCAGTGTCCAGGTAGTAGCTGAGGTAGATCCCGGCGATCGAGCATACGGCCGATACCACCGGGGCGATCACCAGCATGCGGTTGAAGCGGTCGGTCAGCAGGTAGGCGGTGGCTCCGGGGATGATCAGCATGGCCACCACCAGCACCACCCCGACGGTCTGCAGGGCCACCACGGAGGTCAGCGCCAGCAGGCCCAGGAGCAGCGCGCCCAGCCGCTTCGGTGAGAGCCCGATCGCGTGGGCGTGGGTGGGATCAAAAGCGTAGAGTGTCAGGTCGCGGCGCTTGAGAATAAGGATGGCGAATGCCACGACGCCGAGCACCAGTACCTGGATCAGGTCCGGGATGCTGACGCCCAGGAGGTTGCCGAAGATGATGTGGTTCAGGTCGGTCTGGCTGGGCGTGACGGAAATGAGCACCAGGCCCAGGGCAAAGAGGGTGCTGAACACGATGCCGATGGCGGCGTCCTCCTTGACCCTGCTGGTGTTGCGGACCACGCCGATCAGGGTTACCGCGATCAGCGCGAATACCAGCGCGCCCAGGGCGAACGGGGCGCCCACAATGTAGGCCAGTACCACGCCTGGCAGCACAGCGTGGGAAACAGCATCCCCCATCAGCGACCAGCCGATCAGCACCAGCCAGCAGCTCAGCACGGCACAGACGACGGCGGCGAGCGCCGTGGTGACGATGGCGCGGACCATGAAGTCGTAGCTCAGCGGTTCGAGCAGGATGTCCAGGAAGTCCACGGCTCAGCCCCTGTTCTTTGCGGGGGCGGCATCGGCGCCTGCCACCGGATGTTTGTGGCCGTGGCCTTCCGGGGCGCCGTGTTCCGGGAGCGGGCGGTTGAGCACGTCCAGGCCGAACGCCATGGCCAGGTTTTCCGGCTGCAGCACCAGTTCCGGGGCGCCATGCATGAGCACGCGGCGCATCAGCAGGACCGCTTCGTCGCACAGTTCCGGGAGCGCGTGGAGATCGTGGGTGGAGATCAGGATGGTGCAGCCATCGGAGGCCAGCTCCTGCAGCAGCCGGGTGATGGTGGCTTCGGAGCGCTTGTCCACGCCGGCGAACGGTTCGTCCAGCAGCATCATGGTGGCGCCCTGGGCGATGCCGCGGGCCACAAAGGCCCGCTTCTTCTGCCCGCCGGACAGCTGGCCGATCTGGCGGCCGGCGTACTCGCCCAGTTCCACCCGGTCCAGTGCTTCATCGACGGCGGCCTTGTCGGCTTTGGACGGGCGCCGGGTGAACCCCTGGTGCCCGTAGCGGCCCATCATCACCACGTCGCGGACGGACAGCGGGAACTGCCAGTCAACATCCTCGCTCTGCGGCACATAGCCGATCCCACCCTCCTTGCGCGCCTTCGACGGTGACTGGCCGCCGATCAGGACGCGGCCGGCGTCGGGCTTGATCATTCCCATGATCACTTTGAAGAGTGTCGATTTCCCGGACCCGTTCATGCCGATCAGGCCGCAGATCCGGGCGGCGCCAAGGGTGAGCGAGGCGGAATCGAGCGCCAGGACCTCGCCGTAGTGGACAGTGACGTTTTCCACCAGGATGGCCGGGGTGCTCATGGCTTCGGCCCTGCTGACGCGCTGCCCGTGCTACCGGCCAGGGCTTTGGTGATGAGATCGGCGTCGTGCCTGATCAGGTCAAGGTAAGTGGGCACGGGCCCGTCCGCTTCGGAGAGCGAGTCCACGTAGAGGGTGCCGCCGAACCTGGTCCCCGTGGCACCCACCACCTGCTGCATGGGGGCATCGGACACCGTGGATTCGCAAAAGACCGCGGGGACCTGGTTGGCCTTGACGTACTCGATGGCGCGGGTGATCTGCTGCGGGGTGGCCTGCTGTTCAGCGTTCACTGCCCAGATATAGACCTCGCGGAGGCCGGCGTCGCGCGCCAGGTAGGAGAAGGCGCCCTCACACGTCACCAGGGCACGCTGGTTCTCCGGGACTCCGGCAAGGCTGGCTTTCATCTCGTCCTGCACAGCCTGCAGCTGGGCTTTGTAGGCATCGCCGTTGGCCTTGAAGGCCTCGGCGTTCTCCGGATCCAGTTCAGCGAACGCCTTCACCATGTTGTCCACGTAGATCTGCACGTTCACCGGCGACATCCACGCGTGCGGGTTGGGCTTGCCCTGGTAGGAGTCCTCGCTGATGGACATCACCTCCACGCCGTCGCTCACTACCGCGTGCGGCACGTCCAGGCCCTCCACGAACTGGGCGAACCAGGCTTCGAGGTTGAGTCCGTTGTCCAGGATGAGGTCGGCTTTGGAGGCTTTGCGGATATCGCCTGGGGTGGGTTCGTAGCCATGGATTTCGGCGCCCGCCTTGGTGATGGACTCCACGGTGAGCTTGTCCCCGGCGACGTTGCGGGCGACGTCGGCCAGAACCGTGAAGGTGGTCAGCACCACCGGTTTGCCGTTGTCGCCGTTACCGGACGCATCACCGCCGCAGGCAGCGAGAGTCAGCGACAGAACGACGACGGCGGCAGCGCCGGCAGCGCGGAGGCCCACCGTTCCGCGCGCGAACGTTCGGGCGGCTACTTTGGCGCACCGAAACATAAATTTAGGCATACCGAATATTCTACGGGACCACGAACTTGGCCCGCAATGTGACGCCGCCCTCACCGCACCCGCACGGCACGGCTCCCGGCTAGGCTGAATACATGGCCACCACACACCGGAAAGCACCGGCTCCGCAGCCTGGGCTGTACAGGTTTTCCCCCCTTGATTTCACCACCGTTGGCCTCTACGTTGCCGTAGCCGGCTTCTTCGCCCTGGCCGGGGAACTGCTGGTTCCTTTGCTGCTGCAGGTGGCCCCCAGTCCGGCAGTGGCGTCCTATGGTGTGAACCTGATCTTCTACGGCTCCATCGGGATCCTGGCCCTGTTCGCCGCACGCCAGGTAGCCGCCCGCGACCTCCGCGTCCTCGCCACCCGCCCGTGGTTCACGGTGCTGATGGTGCCCGCGGCCGTGGTGGCCATGATGATCCTCACCGCCCTGGTGGTGTCGGCCTCCGGCGAGGTGCAGACCTCGGAGAACCAGGCCGGACTGCAGGCGCTGATGCAGCAGGTCCCGGCGTGGCTCATGGTCCCGGTGCTGGTGGTGATCGGCCCGTTTGTGGAGGAGTACATCTTCCGCCACCTCCTGATCGGCAAGCTCAGCCGGCGGCTCAATATCTGGCTGTGCTGCGTGCTGTCAGTGGTGCTGTTCGCCGCCATCCACATCGCCGGCCAGGAGGCCATCACACTCCAGGCCCTGCTTCCCTACCTCGCGATGGGCACCACCCTGGTCTTTGTCTACGTCTGGACCGGCAAGAACCTGATGTTCTCCTACTTCGTCCACGCGGCCAAGAACCTGCTGGCCGTGGTCTTCATCTACGCCATCCCGCCCGAGGTGTTCGAACAACTCCAGCAGGTCCAGCCCTAGCCGCCCTGCCCCCAACCCAACACACCCCAATCGACGCGCCCCAAACCAACACTCCCCAAACCAACGCGGGGTCACTTTTGGCCCAATAACGCTCCGTTATCGGGCCAAAAGTGACCCCGCGTTGCAGTAATGGCGCCCCGCGTTGCTGTGGCTGAGCGAGGAGGGGGCGGTACACCCTACCGCCGTGCGCGCCGCCGTCGTACGTTGGAACGATGGGACTGATCACGCAAACAGTTGTTGACTGCCATAATCCGCACGAACTTGCCGACTGGTGGGCCGAAACCCTGGACTGGGCAGTGGAGCCGCAGGACGAGGCCTTTATCCGGTCCATGATCGAGCAGGGGTTCGCCACCGACGACGAAACCCTGGTCCACAACGGAAAGCTGGTGTGGCGGACAGGTTCGGCCATCCGGCCTCCCGAGGAAGTGGACGCGGCCCGGCCCACCCGGCGGATGCTCTTCCAGACCACTCCGGACGAAAAGACCGTGAAGAACCGCGTCCACTGGGATGTGCGGCTTGAGGACCGGGACAAGGATGAGGTCCGCCGCGAACTCGAGGCCCGCGGCGCCACCTTCCTCTGGACCGCCAACCAGGGTCCGCACGCATGGCACACCATGGCAGACCCCGAGGGCAACGAGTTCTGCATCAGCTGAGCCGATTACTAGACTTGTCCGGTGAGCAACCAAATTCCCGCCAAGGTGTCCGACGTCTTTGACCCCACCCGCTGGCGCACCGTGTCCGGCTTCGATGACTTCCAGGACATGACCTATCACCGCCAGGTGGAACGCTCCGCGGACGGCACCACCAAGGACCTGCCCACCGTCCGGATCGCCTTCAATCGGCCCGAGGTCCGCAACGCCTTCCGCCCCGGCACTGTTGACGAGCTCTACCGCGCCATGGACCATGCCCGGATGTCCCCGGACGTGGCCACCGTCCTGCTCACCGGCAACGGCCCCTCCTCCAAAGACGGCGGGCACAGCTTCTGCTCCGGTGGTGACCAGCGGATCCGCGGCCGCGATGGCTACCGGTACGCAGAGGGCGAAACGAAGGAAACCATCGATCCCGCCCGTGCCGGCCGCCTCCACATCCTCGAGGTCCAGCGGCTCATACGCACCATGCCCAAGGTGGTCATCGCCGTCGTGAACGGCTGGGCAGCCGGCGGCGGGCACTCCCTCCACGTCGTGGCCGATCTCACCATCGCCTCCCGCCAGCACGGCAAGTTCAAGCAGACTGACGCCACGGTGGGAAGTTTCGACGCCGGCTACGGCTCCGCGCTGCTGGCCCGCCAGATCGGTCAGAAAGCCGCCCGCGAAATCTTCTTCCTGGCCCGGGAGTACACCGCGGAAGACATGGTGCGGATGGGCGCGGTCAACCAAGCCGTGGATCACGAGCGCCTGGAGGACGTCGCCTTGGAATACGCCGCGGACATCGCCCGGCAGTCACCGCAGGCCATCCGTATGCTGAAATTCGCCTTCAACCTCGCCGACGACGGCCTGGCCGGCCAGCAGGTCTTCGCCGGCGAAGCCACCCGCCTGGCCTATATGACGGACGAGGCCGTGGAAGGCAAGGAAGCCTTCCTGGAGAAGCGGGACCCGGACTGGTCGCGTTTCCCGCACTACTTCTAGTCCCGGAGCACTTCCGGGCACGGCTCACTTTCCCGCGTACTTCCAAGGCAGGACGGCACATGAATAACGGACCCCGCACCAGCGGCCCCCTCAACATCGACCCCGCGCTCACGGCCCTGGCCGCCGCCCTGCACGGCGAGGGACCCGCCGTCGAACTTTCCATTGGCCCCGACGGCCAGCTGGTGGTGGGGCACACCGAGACGCCGGGCTGCGATGACGCGGTGGCGGTGGTCCGCACGTCAGGCTCGACCGGCGCACCGAAGGCCACGATCCTCACCGTGGAGGCGCTGGCAGCATCCTCGATGGCCACAGCATTCGCACTGAAGGGCGAGGGCCAGTGGCTCCTTGCCCTTCCCGTGCAGTATGTGGCCGGGATTCAGGTCCTGGTGCGTTCGCTGTTCGCCGGAACCCGCCCGTGGGTCATGGACCTCTCCGGCGGGTTCACCCCCGAGGCGTTTACGGCTGCGGCGCTGGAACTGACCGACAAAATCCGGTTCACGTCGCTGGTGCCAACGCAGCTGCAGCGGCTCCTGGAATCGCCGTCGACGGACACGTTGGCCGTGCTGCGCCGGTTCAACGGCATTCTGCTGGGCGGCGCACCCGCCCCGGCCCGGCTGCTGGAGGCCGCGCGCGAAGCCGGCATCCGTGTCATCACCACCTACGGTTCCGCGGAAACCTGCGGCGGCTGCGTCTACGACGGCGTGCCACTGGAAGGCGTGTCCGTCCGGGTGGCAGCGGACGGCCGGATCCTGCTGGGCGGTGACACGGTGGCCGCGGGCTACCTTGATTCACCGGAAAGCACCGACACCTTCTTCGAGGAAGACGGCGTCCGCTGGTACCGCACCAACGATCTCGGCGTGGTGGACGACGACGGCCGCCTGACCGTGCTGGGGCGCGCCGACGACGTCATCATCACCGGCGGCGTCAAGGTCTCCGCTGCCCATGTGCAGGCAGAGCTGGAAAAGTCCGACGGCGTCAAGGCGGCTTTTGTGGCCGGCGTTCCGTCCGCGGAATGGGGCCAGGCCGTGGCCGCCTATGTGGCGGTGGCCGGCGGTGGGGACACCGGCGGCGCGCCCGCCGCGGCGGCCGGGGCTCACGCCGTCGCGCATGAACAGCAATGGCATCAGCGGCTCGGCCTCCTGGCACCGAAAACGGTGCTGACCGCGCCGGAACTCCTGATGCTCTCCAACGGCAAGCCTGACCGGCTGGCGATGATCGAGCGGCTCAACGCCCTGCACGGGGGAAAGTAGAGTAGAGCTGCACCGGAGGCCAGTTCGCAGCCGGCGCACCCCAACGTTCCACCGTTCTCCCAACCCAACACGAGGTACTGACGTGGCCACAGCCGCACAATGGATCCAAGGCGCCCGCCTCCGCACGCTGCCGGCGGCAATCGCCCCGGTACTGATCGGCACGGCCGCGGCCTACGAAATGGATTCCTTCCGACCCGTCAACGCCGTCCTGGCCGCGCTGGTGGCGCTGCTCCTGCAGATCGGTGTGAACTACGCCAACGACTATTCCGACGGCGTCCGCGGCACCGACGAGGACCGGGTGGGTCCGCTGCGCCTGGTGGGTTCGGGCGCCGCGCAGCCGGAACACGTTAAATATGCGGCGTTCGGAGCGTTCGGACTGGCGATGCTGTTCGGACTGGCGCTGGTGGTCATCACCCAGAGCTGGTGGCTGATCCTGGTGGGAATCGGCTGCGTGATGGCTGCCTGGGGTTACACCGGTGGCAAGAACCCCTACGGCTACATGGGCTTGGGCGACGTTTTTGTGTTTGTGTTCTTCGGCCTGGTGGCAACCCTTGGCACCACCTACACGCAGGCCGGGCAGATCAACCTGCCGGCCATCATCGGCGCGATCGGCACCGGGCTGATTGCCTGCGCCCTGCTGATGGCCAACAACGTCCGGGACATCCCCACGGATACGCAGGCGGGCAAAAAGACCCTGGCCGTGCGCCTGGGAGACAAACACGCCCGCGAAAGCTACGTCCTGATGCTTGCCGTGGCCATCTTCCTGGTGGTGATCCTTGCCCCGGGACGCCCGTGGATGCTGATCGTGCTGCTGCTCATCCCCGCGTGCCTGATGCCGGCCTGGCTGATGATCAACGGCCGCAAGCGCAAGAGCCTGATCCCCGTGCTGAAGCAGACGGGGCTGATCAACCTCGGATACAGCCTGCTCTTCTCAGCGGGGCTGGTGCTCAGCCACGGATTCTAGGCTTCGGGGGCCTTGGCCTCGGGAGGTTTGGGCCCGGGAGCTTTGGGTCCGGATGTGCGGATGGTGACGTCCGGATTCGCGTCCAGGAGTCCGTCTTCGGCATTCGCGTCGGCTACCTCGCCGGCGCTGCGCAGCGGCTTGGCCTTGCCGGAGAACCGGCTATGAAGGGCGGCGGCTGCCTCGTCCCGCTGTTTCTGGAAGAACAGGTAGCTCACCGCGAAGGCGATCAGCGCCGCGCAGATGACTGACAGCAGCGCTCCCAACTGCAGGAACATGAACAGTACGAAGAGCGGCGCGAACAGCGCCAGCCGGATCAGGGAGTATTTCAGGAAAGCCACCATCCAAGTTTAGCCGCCCGGCCTGAACGCGCGTTGCCTGCGGACGATAGACTTAATGACATGCTCTTCCGTGTGGTTCTCGCTGTCGCTGTTCTCGTCATCTTCGTGTATGGCCTGGTGGACGTGATTCGCACTGACGGCCGCCTGACCCGCGGAATTTCCAAGCCGGCCTGGATCATCGTGATGATCGTCCTGCCGGTGCTTGGCGCCATCCTGTGGCTCCTGATCGGCCGCCCCCGCGCTAAAGGTCCGGTCCGGCAGGCCGCTGGCCATCCCCTCGCCCCGGACGACGATCCGGATTTCCTCCGCAACCTGGAAATACGCCGCCGTAAGCAGGCAGAAACCGCCCGCCTGAAGAAGCTCAAGGAAGACCTTGAGGCGAAGGAAAAGGCCGACGGCGGCCCTGCGGGTTCCAGCCCGAATGCACCAGGCCCCCATGGCGGGAAGGATAAAGGCCACGGCGGCGCTGCCGGTGACACGTCCAGTCCAGACGCTGACACCCATGACACCGGCGACGTAAAGTAAGTCCCATGGCCCAGCAACCTGACGGAGAAGCCCCATTACCGGCAACGCCCGCCAGGACTGGGACTCCGCCGCCGCCGCCAAGGCCTGGCCTCTCGTACGCAGCACCGGCACCGATTCTGGTCACTCCTCCGGCGCCCCGCAGCGTCGGCGTGGCGAGGACGTCCTGGTTGCTGAGCTTCGTCGCCGGCCTCGCCGTGCTCGTCGGCTCATTCTTCGCACGGGATTCAAATCTGGAGCGGCTCCGGGCTGTCGTTGAGGAAATGGCTCCCGGTGGGGATGCCGACGCCGTCAGCACGTCATCGGCCATCGTTTTCTGGGGCAGCCTCAGTGCCCTGCTGTTGGTGATTTTGCTCGAAGCGGCGGCCATTGCGGCTGTTTCTGCCCGCCACGGCTGGGTCCGCTGGCTGATGATTCCGCTCCTGGCCGGCCACGTGATGGTCATGGCGGTGGCCTATGCGTTCCTGGTTCCCGAGGGCGACGCCGGCAGCTATGTTGTGCTGCTCTGGGGTGCCCAGCTGCTCCTGGCTTTCGTCGGCCTGGTGGCGCTCTTCATGCCGTCGGCCGGCAGGTGGCTCAAGACGCGCCGGACCAGCCTCCAGGCGAACCGCTTCCGGTAACGGCTTATTGCCGCTGCAGTTGCCGGGCGGAAAATTCGGCCACGATGCCCTCGCAGCTGCGCGTCACCACACGGCACGTCTCCAGTGCCGCACGGTCCGTGAGCGGGTTCTCCGCGACGGTCCGCCACCTTTTCAGGTAGCTCCGGGCCTCTGCCAGGATCTCCTCCGGTGGAGTCTCCGGAGCAAGGCCCACCCTGATGCCGGGGGCTGCTCCCCAGCCACCGATCAGGCGTTCGGCTTCCTCCGCCAACTCGTTGCTGAGTGGAATTCCCGTGGTGCGGATGGTGGCGAGCAGGCGGAGCTCGCGGAATTCATGGGCGTTGGCCTGAACGCGTTCAATGCCTGCGGCCAGCCCTCCGGTACCTTCCCGCGGCACGCTTCGAAGCAGGTTTTCCAGGCCCACCAAAGCGGTCCTGGCCTTCAGCGCCTCGGCACGGGCCTGGAACTGGCGGGCCACGAGGTCCAACAACGGATCCAGCCCGCTGCGCCGGGCAAGCTCGTGAGCCAGGCGTGTGGGTTCGTCAAAGCCACTCCGGATCAGCACCACTCCCAGCCGGATCCCAAACAAGCCGTACCGTTCCAGCAGTGAGGCCCTGGCGTCGGCGCTGAGGCCTTCCGGGACGGTGGCCCTGATGAACCGGTCCGTGGAGAGCAGCAACCGCTCCCGCTCGGACCGGTCCAGCCCCGACAGGAGCCGCAATGACTCGAAGTCTGCCTGGCGCATACTGCGGGCACTTTGCGCCAGGAGCCCTGCTACCGGGACCACCCCCAATGCCAGCTTTCGCAGGCTGTGGTCCCGGCGATACCGCTCGGCGATATCGCCGGCAGACAGCAGGGAATCTATGCGGCCCGCTCCGATCTCATCGGCCCGGGACAGCACGGCCAAGGCATTGACTGTCCCTGACCTGCCTGCCTCCGTGTCCCGGAACGACTCAAGGAACCGCAGGTCCGATGCGTGCAGGTGGCGCATCAGATAGATGATCGCGTCGGCTTCGGAAGGCGCGTCCGCGGGAGTCAGGAATTCGGTGGACCGGGCCGATATGTCCCCGGATAAGGAGGCTATTCCGGGTGTGTCTATCAGGGTGAGCTCCCGAAGGCCCTGCGAGGGCCACTCGACCACCAGGCGTTCCACGTCTTCTGCGCGGGAGCCGCCCAGGACAAACACCAGGCGGCCGTCCACGCGCTTGAACGGCAGGATCCGCGGTTCGCCGACGGCAGGATAGAGCGTTATCCGCGGTGTGTGGCCGTAGCGGTACCACGTCACGATCCGGGTGCACTCGCCGGTGTCGGTGGGCGCGATCTCCTCACCGATGATGGCGTTCAGGAGCGTGGACTTTCCTGCCTTGACCATGCCCGCCACAGCGACCCTCAGCGGCTCGGACAGACGCGTGGCATACGCCTGCAATGACGCCACTGCCACGGGATCGTCAGAGTAGACGGCGAGGGCGTCCTGAAGCAGGTCCGCCACTCCGGCGCTGATGGACGTGCTCATCTGCCCGCCGCAACCGCCTGTGCCGTGCCCGCCTGGGCTGGGCCCGTCGAGTGCCTGCCCGCCGTGGGTACACCCGCCGTCGGACTGCCCGCCGTCGAATCCTCAGCAGCGGCAGCCATACCCGCTGCCCGGCCACCAGCAGTGGGGCCGGCTTCTGGCTGGATCACCGTCGAAGACTGAGCCGCTTCAGCTGCCACCAGTTCAGCTGCGTGGTGCACTGCGTCGACCTTCTTCAGCTCCTCCCTGATCTGGCGGACCCGCATGTCCTTTTCGAGCCTGTAGACGCTGGCCGCCTTCTGGGCCGCCACCACCGAATCGGCAAGGGAACGGTGGTGCTCATCCGCGATCTCGGTGAAGTGGTCCCGGGTGGAGCGCTGCACCAGCCGGAGCCGGTCTTTCAGCTGCTTGCCCACCTGGAAGGTGACGTCGTCGAGCTGGCGGCGGACCAGGGCCTTAGCCTCCCCCTGCCGGCGCTTCAGCCGTGCTTCCTTGTCCTCGCGGTACGCCTTGCGGCCCAGGAGCAGCCCCGCACCGACGGACAGGGGGTTGATCAGGGCCATGCCGAAAATCCCCGTCAGGAGGCCGAACATCAGGACCCCTCCGTACGAACCCCGCATCCCGATCAGGACCTTCTGCATCGGGTTGATGCGGCCGTCATCGAGTCCTGGCATGTCGTCCACCGGGTCCAGGGCGTCCCCGGCGTCGGAGACACGCAACGCAGGCAGTGCCACTTCGTCCTCCGAGAAGTGCTCAGCCACCTGCGCTGCCAGCCACTGGGCACGTTCGCTCGTCCAGACGAACGTGTCCGAGATCGCGGCAGCGGCACACTCCTCCAGCCACTTGGAGAACTGGGTCCAGGTAGGGCCCGGGTCGCCTTGGTCAATGGCGGCTTCGGCCTCCCGCTGGATGCGCCGGAGACGGTCGCGGAGATCGTACTCCATGTCCGCGATCAAGTCGCCGATGCCGTCATTCAGGGTGATCTGCCAGCGCGCCGAACGCTTTCGCAGTTCGTCAGCCTGGGACTTCGCCTCTTCGAGCGCCGCGATCATCCGAGGCGTACCCTCGGGATCCTCCAGCGCCCCCAGCTCTGACTGAAGCGATAGGCGCAGGTTTTCGGTGACGGAAAGCAGGTCCTGGCTTACGGAGCGCCGTTGCAGCCGTTCCGCCTTTCCCACGATTTCCTTCCGCAGGTGGCCGATCAGGCCAGGGAAGCCGGATTCCGCATTCAGTTCCGCGTCCTGCAGCCTGGCCGCCTCAAGGCGCAGGTCCGAGGACACCGGATACAGCGGGATGTCAGGGGAAACCTGTGCCAGGTGGCCGCGGTCCAGTTCGGCAACCCTGCGCCATTCGGGGTACAGGTCGGTCTTGGACAAAACGCCCACCACGCTGGGGGTGATGCGCATGGCCTGCCGGAGGAACCGGATCTCCGGCTCGGTGTATTCCTGGGACGCGTCCGAAACGAGGAGCAGCGCATCAGCCGATGGCAACGCCGTCAGGGTGCTCAGGGTATGGGTGGACCCCAGTCCGCCGACGCCGGGCGAATCGACCAGCGTCAGGCCTCCGGCCAGCACTTTGCGGGGGAGGAACACCTCTGCGGCCACAAGTTTCCTGGCATTGCCAGGGTTTCCGCGTTCGGAGACGTACGCGGCCAGTTCGTTGATCTTAATGGGCTGGCGTTCGGGTTGCTCATCGTCGCCGGGGTCAGTGTCTGCCTGCGGGAGCAAAATGAAGGCCGACGCCGGATCACCGTGCCGGACCACTGTGGATACGGAGGTGGCGATGTCGTCGTCGACCGGGCACACAGGCGCGTTCACCAGGGCGTTGATGAGTTTGCTCTTGCCCTGCTTGAACTCCCCCACCACAATCACGCGGATGTTCGGGTCCTTGAGCCTGCGGAGCGTCTGGTCCAGGCGCTTCCGAAGGTCCGCGCGTTCCCCGTCACTGACCAGCCCGATGCCCTGCTCCACGAGCTTGATCAGTTGCGCCGCCGTCGCGGTCGCCGGGGACCGTGATGGTCCTGGGGGGCCTGCCTTCGTTGCCAGACCTCCCGGTCGTTGCGTTTCAACCACAGCCAGTCCTTTGCTTCAAGTCTCAGTATGGGACGTGGGGGCTACGGCGGGAAGTGCCCGGCAGGGTTTCGAGTCCCTGCCAGGCACTTCCGCTACCCGGACTGGCGCTAGAGATTCACATCGTCCTCGGCGCTGATCTCGGTATTTCCAACGTCCTCCACCGCGATCTCGGTGGTTGTCTCCTCCGTGAAGGAGTCCTCGACCTCCACCTCGATCGGGTTGAAGGAGTCAACCACTTCCACATCGTTCTCTGTCGAGTTGTCCTGGAAGGAATCCGCGACATCCACGGCTATATCCGTGTTAGTGGAGTTGTCCGAGTTGTCCTGGAAGGAATCCTGGATTTCCACGTCGACCTCGGTGGTGTTGGTCTCCGAGTTATCGGAGTTGTCCGAGTTGTCCGAGTTGTCCTGGAAGGAGTCCTGGATGTCGACGTCGGTGCTCTCATCGTTGAACGAGTCGGCGATATCAACGTCGGTGTTGACCGAGTTGTCGGAGTTGTCCGAGTTGTCGGAGTTGTCGTTGAACGAATCGTTCGTGGAGTTGTCCGAATTGTCCGAGTTGTCCGAATTGTCGTTGAACGAATCGTCGATGTCGACAGCCAGGTCGGTGTTGAAGGAGTCGTCGATGTCCGTCTCCTCGTTGCCGATGTTGACGTCGCCGTTGGCGCGGATCGAGTTGTCTTCGGAGTTATCCACCGAGTTGTCCGTGTTGTAGGAATCCTCGATGTTGTTGGAGTCCTGGATGTCGACGTCGTCGCCGGCAGCCACAGCACGGTCACCGGAGGCCACCACGGAGTCGTTGTCGAACCACTGCTTCACATCGCCGTCGGCCCAGATGTTCTGGTTGACGGACTGGTCGGTGATCGTATCGCGGTCATCAACCTCTGTAGTGGTGGTCGAGGTGTAGGAGTAGTGGTTGACTACGTGGTGGAGCTGCTGGACAGCGTGCGCGTGGTCATCGCCGCCGTGGCGCCCGCCACCGTGTCCGCCGCCTCCCGGAGGGGTGTGCCCGCCCGTGCCGCCGCTGCCGCCGCCGGTCCACGACGTGTTGCCGCCGGTGTTGTATTCGCGGTCGAATGAGGAAGCATTCAGGGTAATGGGTGCGAAGTCCAAAACAACCGGCATCGCTGCGTCAACATCTGCGGAGCACACGTCGCCCAAACCATGAGCCTCGAGCACCCTCTCCGGATCGTCCAGGAACTCCTCTGCTGCTTCCCGGCTTCCAAAAAGGCTCATAAGGAACTGGACGAGGTCGTTCGCGAGTGTAGGCATTGGATGTCCTCAATTCTTCTCTGAGTTGCGGATCGCCAGGCATCGTCACCGGGCTTGAGTCAAACGTAAGGTTCTGTCCGCGCACCGGGCATCGGGTCGCTTCCCCCTACCGGCCAACCCGCTTCCAGTGCTTTTGCCGCCCCCACATTAGGGGTACTAGGGGTTCACTCCCGCGGCGGGTCTTCGGGACCCAAGGCAAGGCGCAGCCGGACCAGCAGATCGGAGCGGTTTTCGGCACCCAGGCGCCGGCGCATCCGGGCGATGTGGTGTTCTGCAGTCCGGGGGGAAATGTAGATTGCTTCCCCTATCTCCCGGTACGTCTTGCCTTCGAGGACCAGCCTGGCCACTTCCTTTTCGCGCTCGCTGAGCACTGAACCGTCCTGCTGGACCGCATCCGTGGCATGGTTCTCGACAGCGGCAGGGCGCACCTCGGATCGTCCGGATGAGTTGGGGCTGCCGGAGTTCCCTTGCGGGTGGAGGTCACGGGCGCAGGACAGGAGCCGCATCATGTCTCTACGATCGTCCGCCCTGGCCGCTGCGTGCCCGGCCAGCCGCGCCCCTTCCCAGGGCATACCCGCCGCGTTCAGTGCGCGGGCCGCAGTTTCAACCTCAGCTGCCTGGAACTGTCCGGCGAGGACCGATACCCAGGCCTTGCCGGCACCCGCCAGCAGCGACGCGAGGTGGCTGTGCTGCGCTGCCCGTGCCAATGCTGCAGCGTGTGGCGCCAGATCGGCCGGGCTTTCGTTCAACAGTGCGGCCTGGACCGCCGCCCAGTGCATGGGAACAGCCCACAGCGGCGGCTCACCCAGCTGCTGCAACAGCTTCCACACTTCATCCAGATAATGCGAGACCCGCCTGCTCTCGCGCAGGCGGGCCGCCGTGATCATCAGTTCCCCCCAAGGCAGGAGGCTGTACAGGTCCACTGACGTGTGGAGCATGGCTTCCCGGGCCCGCTCCCAGGCCAGGACCAGATCGTGGACTTCACCACTCCTGCGGGCCAGGCCAACTTCGAGGGCCGCACAAAGGAACTCATCGCGCGGGACCAGCGGCCAGGGGTTTGCTTTGGAAGCTTCGTTGATGGCCAGGCGTGCTTCCTCCGGGTTGTCCTGCTGCATGGCAGACCACGCCTGGAGCAGGAACAGCCGGGGTTTGACCGCATCGCCGCCCTGCCCCGCCGTCACGGCGGCGCGCAGGATCGTTTCGGCAAGGCGGGGCTCTCCGCTGTGCAGGGCCACCAGCCCGGCCAGCGCGCCCGGCGTATCCGGGAGGGGGATGGTGGCCCCTGCCGCCGTCAACATGTCCGAAGCGTGGATCAGGACCGGGAGTCCCTGATGCGGATCCGCCGCAAGAGATTCCAGGATGCCTTTGCCCGTCTGCATCTGCGCCACGGCAAGCAGGGTGGGCGACTCCGGGGCAGCACCGTCCGGAAACAGCTTGTCGGCTCCGGCGCGGTTTCCGCACCCGATCATGGCCACTGCGGCAGCCGGAGCGGATGGTCCCACCCGCTCCGGGCCGAGCCAGTTGTACACGTCAGCGCTCCGGGCCAGCATCCCCCGTTGCGCCCAGACGGCGGCGGCGACGTCCATTCCGAGGCGGAGGTCAGGAGGGTCAGGGCACCCGAGCAGCACGTCGATGATTCGTCCGGCGGAGTCCAGGTCTCCGGTGGCCAACGCAGCCTGGGCGCGGCGCGCCGCGGTGCCAACCTCATCGGCTCCCGCCAGCAGGGCCTCGTCATAAAGCTGTGCGGCCAGGCCGGGGTTGTGCTCCAGCGCCCTGTCCCCGGCTTTTTCGAGCTCGGCGGCAACGCGCTGGTCAGCCAACCCGTTCCGCGCCAGTTGACGGGCAAAGTCACCCAGGAGGCGGCCGTCAGCGGCAAGATATCCAACCAGCTCCCGTTGCAGGGTATGGATGCGGACCGTCGGCGTCGATGTCAGGAGGGCATGCTGGACGGTGCCCAGAACTGTACCGTCTGGCTGCAGGAGGCCAGACGACTCCGCCCGCGCCACTAAGGCATCGAGGTCTTCCACGGCGCCGCCGGCAACCTTGCGTTCCAGTTCGCGCGGCAAGGGCCCGGGGAGCATAAAGCCGACCGACAGGGCCAGCAGGAGTTCCCTGACGAGGGCGTTTTCGCCGCGAAGCTGTTCCGGCATGTACGGGAGGCTGCTGGATGCCAGGAGGACTTCTTCTTCCGCCGACGGCTGATCGTGGCCCATCATCTGTCAGGTCACGATCGCAGTCGGGGTCGGATCAGCGGTGGGTGTGGGCGCTGGGTCCGTGGTCGGCTCAGGTGCGGGTGCCGGAGCTGGAGCGGGTGCCGGCGCAGTTGTCGGCTCAGGCTCCGGTGCCGGGGCCGACGTCGGTGCGATCGTTGGCTCCGGCTCAGGTGCCGGGGCCGACGTCGGTGCGATCGTCGGCTCAGGCTCCGGCTCAGGCTCAGGTGCCGGGGCCGACGTCGGTGCGATCGTCGGCTCAGGCTCCGTCGTCGGCTCAGGCTCCGTCGATGGCTCAGGCTCAGGCGCAGGAGTCGTCGTCGGATCCGGAGCGGGAGTCGTCGTCGGATCCGGAGCGGGAGTCGTCGTCGGATCCGGGGCAGGAGTCGTCGTCGGGTCTGGCGCAGGAGTCGTCGTCGGATCCGGAGCGGGAGTCGTCGTCGGATCCGGCGCTGGAGTCGTCGTCGGATCCGGCGCTGGAGTCGTCGTCGGATCTGGCACCGGAGTCGTTGGCACCGGAGTTGTCGTGCCGATCACCGGATCCGGGCTGGACCCGGTGCCGGGAGCCGGATTGGCCGGGGCGGTCGGGCTGGTTGCTGCTGCCGCCCCTCCACCGGCCGCCGCTATGGCCGCTGCGGCGGCTACGGCCGCAGCCTCCGACGGCCTGGAAGTTGGCGAGGCCTCCACGTTGAGCCCCGCGGCGCTGGATACCGGCCCACTGTCCTTCTTCTTCGCGCTGACTTCGATCCCCACTTCGGGAACTCCCCCGCCGCCGGCCTCGACACTGCCGATGCCGAAACCGCCGGTGGCTGAATCGTCGGCGCCTGAACCACCCTGGGCTAACTCGCCCGGGACGGAACCGCCGTCAGGAGAAGTGCCGGGCGCTTTCTCCACCGGCTCCGCAGGGACCAGCATTGCGGTGAGGTTGCTCAGCGCATCGGGGCTCTGGGCGGCTGTTGCGGTGAGCCCGGTGAGGATTGCTGCAGCTGCGGCCACGGCCGTCAGCCGAACCGAGGCACTCGGGCCATGGGCTCCGCCCCTGGCGCTGTGCGAACCACCTGCGGAGTGGACTGTCCCGTTCTTTCGAGACCAGCTGGGATGGCGTCCGGCAACTGACAGCGCGCCCGCGGCCACACTGGCAACGTCTGGCTGAACGGGCTCGGCGCTCAACGGATCAGTGATCGCATCGAGCTGCAGCATGGACACTGCCGCGCCGAGGCAGATGGACGATTTGGGATCCGCGTCCACGGCAATGGGCCGGTCCAGCTGTTCCGAAATCACCTGCGCCACCAGCGGTATTCGCGACGATCCGCCAATCAGCAGTACGGCCGAGAGGTCAGCCGGCGTGAGCCCGAGCTCCTGCAGCGAACTCTCCAGGGCGTCCACGGTCTCCCGGATGGGCGCGTCAATCATGGCTTCAAACTCGGAGCGGACCAGCCGGACCTGGTGCTGGACACCCGGAAGCAGGACCGAGATGTTCGCCTCGCTGTCGGAGGAGAGGGCCTCCTTGGCTTCAACACACTCCCGCCGCAGCCGGGCGAGGGCAGCCAGTGTGCCGGGCGCGGCCGGGTCAACGCCGGTAAGGACCTCTCCCGCGTGCTCGGCTACATGCCTAAAGACGGCAGCGTCGAAATCCGCGCCGCCCAGCCCTTCAATCCCCTCAGGACGGCCTACCAGCTCGAACTGGCCAGCTCCGACCTTCCGGAGCACAGCTGTGTCAAAAGTTCCGCCACCGAGATCGTAGACGGCAATGATGCTGCCGTTTTCCACCCGCACCTGCGAGGCGTAGTGCAGCGCAGCAGCAACAGGCTCGCTGACCAGGGTGACTTTGGTGAGGCCCTTGGCGGCCAGGGCGCGGAGGATCAGTTCTGTTCGGTGCGCGCCCCAGGAGGCGGGGTGGGATAAGACAATGTCCGACGGCGGTGCGCCCTCGCGTTCCTCGGCGCGGTCCACGACCCAGCGTGCCATGGTGGCGAAGACTTCCTCGGCCGGAAGTGACAGGGTGCCGACGGAAATCGGGACTTCGTCCCCCACCCGTCGCTTGAACTCGCGTACAACGCGTTCGGGACTGTCAAGGCCTCGGCGCTCGGCAGCCTCCCCCACGAGGATTGGCCCTGCCTCCGGGTAGTACACCACCGAGGGCACAGCCATGCCACGGAGACCCAACGGAAGGCTCTCCGGGACTCTCTGTTCATCAGTTCGGACAACGGCGGCGGCTGTGAAGCTGGTCCCGACATCTATGGCGAGAACATAACTCATAGGAACCTCGGCAAGAACGCTGCGAGTTGTCTGCAAGCTTCATCACGGACAACTCCAACCAAGGTAGCACCACCGTGTTCCCGGCAACACCCTTATTCCTACATCGATTGGTCTATTAAGTTGCGCCCTTCAGAGCCGCGGGAGAAACCCCAGTTCAGAGGCCCGAGTAGGAGTGGAGCCCATTAAAGAACTGGTTGACGATGGTGAAATTGAAGACGACACACAGGTAGCCAACGATCGAGAGCCAGGCGGCGCGGGTGCCGGTCCAGCCTCGGGTGGCACGGGCGTGCAGGTAGCCCGCGTACACCACCCAGATCACAAAAGTCCACACTTCCTTGGTGTCCCAGCCCCAAAAGCGGCCCCAGGCTTTTTCCGCCCAGATGGCGCCGAACATCAGGGTGAAGGTCCAGCCAATAAAGGCGATGGCGTTGATCCGGTAGGACAGGTTTTCCAGGCTCAGGGCGGAGGGCACCAGCCGCATGAATCCGAGCTTGTCCGCACCGCCGGAAGCGATGGTTTTCTGCCGGTGCGACTGGACCAGCTGAAGCGCGGACATGGCGAAGGTGAGGGTGAAAAGCGCAGAGGAAAGCACTGCGATGGAGACATGGATGATCAGCCAGTAGCTCTGCAGCGCCGGAACCAGGTGACCCACAGGGGTCCAGTAGGCAACTGAGGCAGCCACCAGCATGATGATGGCCAGCCCCACCACAAACGTGCCGAGGAACCTCAGGTCGCGGCGGATCAGCACCAGCAGGAACACGGCCACGGCCACAAAAGCACCCGTGGTCAGGAATTCATACATATTGCCCCACGGCACGCGGCCTGCACCCAAGGCCCGGGTGATCACACCGGCTGCATGGATCAACGCACCGAGGACGGTCAGCGCCACGGCCACCCGCGCGGGCGCGCGGCGCTCGGCAGAGTAGCGCATGTCGGCGTCAGCGGTCAGTCCGGTCACCGAAGCGTCGCCCTTTTTTGAAACGGACGACGACGGCCGCTCGGCCCGGCCCACAGGTCCGGCCAAGTGCGAGGACCCGGCCCTGTCCCCTGCCGCGCCTGCGTCAAAGGATGCACCGGCCGAAGACGCGCCGGCCATCGCGGGCACCTTGGCGCCCGCGGCAGCGGCAGCCTTCAGGTCAATAGCGCGCAGCGCTTTGCTGCTCTTCGCGAGGTCCCAGGCGAAGGCGATGAAGGCCACGGTGTACGTGCCGGCGGCGAGCAGCATAAAAAGCTCGCTGTACTGGCCCATGGTTTCGTTGATGGCGAAAGGCATTACTGGTCCTTTGTGGGTCCGGCGGGGCCGGCGGGGATGGTGAGCGAGTCTGCGCCATTATCGTCCTGGCGGCTGGGAGTTTGCTGGGGATCGCCCTGCTCATCGGCAGCGTCCGGCTGGAGCTGCCATTCATCGGCGAGAAGCTTGCGGATGGTGGCCGCTTCGGCGGCGAGGCGGTGGTCTTCACCGCGGGCCAGGAGGCCGTATTCCACCATGGTCCGGCCGTCGTCGTGGGTCCCGGTCCGGACCCAGACGCGGCGGCGGTTGACGTACAGGGAGACGATGAGCCCGGCCACGGCCAGCAGCGCGAAGATCAGGGCGTACAGCTGCCCGGGGTTGTGGTGGATGTCCACGCCCACGTACCGCTTCACGCCGTCGAAGCTGATGGTGCCCTTGCCCTCCGGCAGGGTGTAGCTGGTTCCCGGGGCAAGCGTGATGCCGCCGGCATCGAGGTTGCGGGCGTTCAGCGGCGTAAGGTCTTTGACGTCCAGTTCGAAGACGTTCTGCGGGGCCCCGTCGTCCAGGCCGAGATCGCCGTAGTAGGAGTTCAGGGTCAGCTGCGGATTGAACAGATCCGGATCCCCGCTGAAGGAGATGCCTTCCTCGGTGATAAAGGCGGTGGGAAGGAAGAACCCGGCGAAGCCGAGCTGCTCGGGCTTCGCGTCCGGGACTTTGATCACCAGGGACGAGTAGTAGTTGTCGCCCTGCAGCTTGGCAACCACCGGGCCCTGCATGGCCACGTTGCCGGCGCCGTCGCGGATGGTGACCACCGGGGCGTAGCCGTTGCCGGTGAGGTAGATGCTGGTGCCGCCCAGGGTCACGGGTTCGTTGACCTTGAGGACTTCCTGCTTGGCCGGCGCGTCCGGGGTCTCCTTGGTGGTTACATCGGCGGTGAAGTCGATGGGCTGGCCCACCTTGCCCTTGGATTCGCGGTCGAAGGTGACAGCGAACTTGTCCAGCTGGATGGAGTAGGGCTGGAGCTGGCTGGACTGGAAGTTGGTGCCCGGGGTGAACTGGTCATAGCCCACCAGGGTGTTCACGAAGGTATCGCCCTCCACCAGGATGCGCTGGCCGCTGTACCCGAACAGCCCGCCGATCGCCACGGAGACCAAAACCCCGATCAGCGAGGTGTGGAACACCAGGTTCCCGACCTCCTTGGCGAAGCCGCGCTCGGCACCCAAAGACGGCCGCGCGCCGTCGTCGTCCCTCACGTCAACGCGGTAACCGCGCTTCTTCAGCACTCCGGCGGCACTGCGGATGGCGTCCGACGCCGGGAGGCCGGCTCCGGCGGGAACCACCAGTGTGCCGTACTCAGGGAGGCGGGAGAGCCGCTTGGGGGTCCGCGGCGGCTGCGAGCGCATGGCCTTGTAGTGGGCGATGGCGCGCGGTACCACGCAGCCGATCAGAGAGATGAAGAGCAGGATGTAGATGGCCGAGAACCAGGCCGAGGAGTAGACATCGTAGAGCTGCAGGGTGTCCAGCAGCTTCCCGTAGTCCGGGTTGTCCTTGATGTACTGCGTCACCACCGACGGGTTGGCCGGGCGCTGCGGGAACAGGGAACCCGGCACTGCCGCAACGGCCAGGAGCAGGAGCAGGAAAAGCGCCGTGCGCATGCTGGTCAGCTGCGTCCAGGCCCAACGAAGCATCTCCACCGGCCCCAGCATGGGGAGGGCTGCCTCTGCCTTGGCCGTGTCAACGGGGGCCGGGGACTTCTTGTTTTCTTTCACGCGCTCGCTCATCAGATCGGCAACTTCACATCGGTTTGGAACCAGTACTGCAGCTCGGTGACCCAGGTTCCCCAGACGCCGCTGGCCATCAGCAGGCCGAGCACCACCAGGATGCCCCCGCCGATTCTTTGGATGGCCAGGCGGTGCTTGCGGAAAAAGGACATCACACCCATCCCCCGGCGCACGGCCAGTGCTATCAGGAGGAAGGGGATGCCCAGGCCCAGGCTGTAGACGAAGGCCAGGAACGCGCCCTTGGCTGCCGAGGAACCGCCGGACAGGCTCAGGAGCTGCACGGCAGAGTAGGTGGGGCCGATGCAGGGGGCCCAGCCCAGGCCGAACGTGATGCCCAGCAGCGGTGCACCCCACAGGCCGGCCGGCGGCTTGGCGTGGATCTTCGCGTCACGCTGCAGCCATCCGAAGCCCCCCATGAACACCACGCCCATGATGATCACCAGGATGCCCAGGAGCTGGGTGATCCAGGCGTTCTGGGAGCCGGTGATCAGCGTGCCGAGCTGGCCGAAGGCACCGCCGAGCAGGACAAAGATCACGGAGAAGCCCAGCACGAACAGGCCAATGCCGGCGAGCATCCGGCCGCGCTTCTGCTTTTGCAGGTCCACGCCACTGAGGCCCGTGACGTAGCCAAGGTAGCCGGGTACCAGGGGCAGCACGCAGGGCGACAGGAAGGAAACCAGTCCGGCCAGCAGCGCCACCGGGATGGCAAGCAGCAGCGAGCCGTTCAGGATGGCTTCGGCGAAGGGGCTGTTCACGGTCCGGGGCCGCCGCTACTCTGCCACGGCGGCGGTGATGAGGGCTTTGAGGGTGCCCCTCTGGATTTCGCCCAGGACGCGCGAGGCCACCCTGCCCTGCTTGTCCAGCACCAGCGTGGTGGGGACGGCGCCGGGAGGGACCAGGCCGGAGACTGCCAGGAGCACGCCGCCGTCCTTGTCATCGAAGCTGGGGTAGGTCAGGTTGAACGATTTGTCGAAGGCTTCGGCGGTGGCTTTTTCGTCGCGGAGGTTGACGCCGAAGAACTGCGTGCCCTGGTCCTTGAACTCCTGGTGCAGCTCTTCGAGGATGGGGGCCTCCACCCGGCAGGGGGCGCAGGCGGCGAACCAGAAGTTCAGGACCGTGACCTTGCCCTGGAAATCCTCGGGGGTCACGGTGGTCCCGTTGAACAGGGTGCCGTTGACGGCGACGGCGGCCTTGCGGTCACCCGCAGCAAACTCGGTCACCGAGCCATCGCCTGCCACGTAGTTCTTGTTGTCGCCGGCTTTGGCCTGCTGGGCGAGTGCATCCTCCTGCGCGCAGCCGGACAGCCCCAGCGTGAGGGCGGTCAGGGCTGCACCGCCGGCGGCAAGCACGGCGCGGCGGGACGTGGCGGGGCTGGTCATGGCGCGGCTGGTCATGGCATTGCGGGAAGCAGTGGTTTTCATGGTCAGGCCCCCGGAGTGGTGGCGGCGCCGGGGAGAAGGGCGGCAGCGGGCTCACTGTACTCGACGCGCAGGAGCGAGCCGTCGTCGTCGAACACCAGGGACGTGATGGAGGTCAGTGTGCACTCGCGTTTGCGCGGGTCATGCCACAGCGGGCGGCCCTCGGCGCTCAGCCGGGTGGCCCAGATGGGGAGCTGGTGGCTGACCATGATGGCCTCGGGCCCGCTTGTTCCGAAGTCGTTGCCGGCCAGTTCGATGGCGCGGAGCCGGGCATCCTGGACGGCTGCCTGGACGCGGGCTGCCTGCGCTTTGTAGGGCTCGCCCCAGGACGGCCTGAGCGGGTTGACCAGATGCGGCCAGTGCTTGGGCTTGCGCAGTTCCGCCTTGGTGACCTTCATGCCCTGGAAGTAGTTTTCGGCCTCGATGATGCGTTCATCGGTGTGGATCTCGAGATGCAGCGCCTCGGCAGTGGGCGTTGCCGTTTCCTGGGCCCTGACCAGCGGTGACGCGGCGAGATAAACGATCCGGGCACCCTGTGCGGCGCGCTCACTGAAGTGCGCGGCGAGGGTCTGCGCCATCTCCTGGCCCAGCTCGGAGAGGTGGAATTCGGGCAGCCTGCCGTACAGAACGCCGTCGGGATTGTGGACCTCGCCGTGGCGGAGCAGATGGACAGTGGCTTGGGGCATGTTTACCAGTTTCTCAAAGATGGCGTGCGATCCGAAATCTTCTACATCCAGTAGAACTGAAAGTTTTGGAAAAATGTTCCGGAACGGGGAACAAAACATGCAAATGCATGTTTATACTGGATGCAGCGGATAGTTGAGAGTTCAACAGATGAAGCATCAAGCTATCCGGCAGGACCACCCGACAAACTCAAGGAGATACACCATGGCTCTTCCCACCGACATCACAACCGGCACCTGGACCCTCGACAACTCGCACAGCGAAATCGGCTTCACCGTCCGGCACGCAGGCATCAGCAAGGTCCGCGGCCAGTTCAAGGATGCTGCAGCTACCCTGGACCTCGCCGAGAACGTGGCGGATTCCAGGATCAGCGCCACCATCCAGACCGCAAGCTTCGATTCCGGCGACGTCAACCGTGACGGCCACGTCCGCGGCGAAGACTTCTTCGACGTCGAGAAGTTCCCGGAAATCTCCTTCGTCTCCAATGGCCTGGTGGCCAACGGCAACAGCTACGAGCTGACCGGCGACCTCACCATCAAGGGCGTCACCCGTCCCGTCTCGCTCGAGACCGAGTTCAACGGCGTGGCCGTGGACCCGTTCGGCATGACCCGCGCCGGCGTCTCCGCCGAAACCACCATCAGCCGCAAGGACTTCGGCCTGACCTGGAATGCCGTACTCGAAGCCGGTGGCGTGCTGGTCAGCGACAAGGTTGCCATCAACCTGGAGCTGGCGTTCATCGCCCCCGCAGCATAGTTCTTTCGTTCTGCCAGCACCCCGGCCGCCGGTTTTCCCATGGAATCCCGGCGGCCGGGGTGCTGTGTTTAAAGGGGACTGTTTTTAACCCGGATCACCTTGCCGGAATGGCCCGCTGCGGGACCGGCCGGGGGTACGGTGGAGGTAAGCCGTACTGGGGGCAGGGCCAGTGGACTGTACCCAGCAGCCGAACTGATACCCGACCTGCAAAGGACCGCTCATGTGCACCCCCTCAGTCCCGCCTCCCGTTCCGAATGAACCCGAGCCCGGCAACCAGCCCCCGGCACCCCGCTACGGCGAGAACAGCCCGCAGTTCGGGCAGCCCACTCCGCAGGCGCCGCAGCACGGACAGAACGCACCCCAATACGGGCAGAACGCGCCTCAGTACGGGCAGAATGCTCCGCAGCCCGGCCAGAACGCACCCCAATACGGGCAGAACGCGCCCCAGTTCGGGCAGGGTACGCCCCAGCCGCCGGTCTACGGCCAGCAGCCGTACGGGCAGTCCCCCTACGCCCAGTACCCCTCCGAGCAGCCCCAGGCCGGCGGATCCGCCGGGATCCCCCAGCTGGTGAACATCTCGTTCTGGCTCCTGATCGCTTCCGGCGCCATCTTTGTCATCACCATGATCATGGGCATCAACACCCTCGACGATCCGCAGATGCGGGGCGTTTTCGAGGAAGCCATGCGCAGCGGCGGCGGCGCCGGCGCGGATGTAACGTACGACGACCTCCGCAGCGTCATTGCCGGAACACTGGTGGTGGTTGCCATCATTGGCGCCGCGCTCTACGCACTGGTTGCCTTCTTCATCCGCAAGGGCAAGAACTGGGCACGGATCCTGGGTACTGTCTTTGCCGCCCTGTCCGTTCTGGGCCTCTTCCAGGTGCCCAGCCTCGGCACCCTGGGAACCCTCGCAGGCATCGCCGCCATCGTGCTGCTGTACCTGCCCGCCGCAGCTCCGTACTTCCGCCAGCAGCAGCCGTTCGCCAACCCCTACGGAACCCCGGGCAACCCCTACGGCCAGTAGCCTCAGCCCCCCGCCTGCCCACGACGCTCTCTCACTTCCTGCAGGAAAAGCTCTAACGCTCTGGCAGAACCTGCAGGAAAAGCCCCAACGCTCTGGCAGAACCTGCAGGAAAAGCCCCAACGCTCTGGCAGAACCTGCAGGAAAAGCCCCAACGCTCCATCACTTTCTTTAGGAAAGTGATGGAGCGTTCTGCTTTGGCCGACAGGAAGTGAAAGAGCGTCCGGGAAATTCGTGCAGGAAGTGCCAGAGCGTCTGAGGAGCCGGCGGGGTGAGGGGTGGGGCGGGGACCTAGGCGGTCTGCTCGGGTGCCTGTTCCGGGGCCTGCGCGCGCTGGGCGTGGTAGGCCAGGATCTGCAGTTCGGTGGCCATGTCCACCTTGCGGAGGTTGACGCTGGCCGGCACCTGCAGCATCACGGGCGCGAAGCTCAGGATGCTGTGCACACCCGCCGCCACCACGCGGTCGCAGATCTGCTGTGCCACTGCTGCCGGCAGGGCCAGGACCACCATATTTGCCCCGGTCCGCTGCAGCACCGTTTCCAGGTCGGCGACATCGCTCACGCGCAGCCAGCCAACTTCATTGCCGACCACCATCTGATCGGCGTCGAAAATTGCCACCACATCGAAACCCCGGGACTCGAATCCCCCGTACCGGGCCAGGGCCTTGCCCAGGTTGCCGGCGCCAACGATGGCGACCTTCCAGTCGTGCGTCAGGCCGAGGGCCGCGGAGATATGGCGGCTCAGGTACTGCACCTCGTAGCCCACGCCGCGCGTGCCGTAGGAGCCAACGTGCGAGAGGTCCTTGCGCAGGGTTGATGAACTGACGCCCGACGCTTCCGCCAGTGATTCCGAAGACACCCGCTCCACACCCTCTGATAGCAGGGTGTTCAGGGCGCGCAGGTAAATGGTCAGCCGGGCCACTGCTGCCGGCGGAATCTGTTTGGCGGGGTCAGCGCCGTGCACCGCCGGGACTGCGGGGACTATCGGGGACGGGTCCAGCGAAGTCACTTTCCCCTCCATCCCATCGCGTCGTGACTCCACTCTAGAGCCCCGCTGCCGGTGCCAACAAAGCCTGTGCCATTCTGCGTAACCGCGTCCTTACTGGGCCATGGCACGCTGGAGGACCCGCGCCAGACGGATTTCGTCGATCTTCCAGAAGTCGCGCTGGATGCCGTCCACCAGCACCACGGGAATTTCCTCGGCGTACCGCTCCCGCAGTTCCGGAAGTCCGTCCACCAACTGCTCGGTCCACTCAAGTCCGAGTGAGGCTGCCACGCGTTCGACGGCGTCGCGCGCCTCTGCGCACAGGTGGCAGTCAGCTTTGGTGATGAGCACGATGTCCGGTTTTGCCATATATTAACCGTATCCCCCTTTGGACAGGTCCGCGGGGCGGGGACGGCGGTGCCCCGGCATTGACTAGACTCGTGGACATGCCCGAGGAGAAGTACGTCGCTGTTCTCACGCAGCCGGATGCGATGCCGCAGACCAGTGAAGCCGCCTTCTTCGACGTCGACAACACCCTCATGCGGGGCGCCAGCCTGTTCCACGTGGCCCGGAAGATGCACCAGCGCGGCGCCTTCACTCTGATGCAGGCCGCAGGGTTTGCCTGGAAGCAGTTCAAGTTTGTGGCGCGGGGCGAGAACATGGACGACGTCCATGCCGTCCGCGATTCGGCCCTCACCCTTGCCGAGGGCATCACCGTTGAAGACGTCAAGGCCCTGGGCGAAGAGGTCTATGACGAGATGATCGCTTCCAGGATCTGGCCCGGAGCCAAAGCCCTGGCCCAGCAGCACCTCCGCGTGGGCCGGCGCGTCTGGCTGGTCACGGGCACTCCCATCGAAGTTGCCGCGGTCATCTCAAGCCGGCTCGGCCTCACGGGTGCGCTGGGGACCGTGGGCGAAATCGCCGACGGAATGTACACCGGCCGGCTGGTAGGCGACATCCTGCATGGCTCGGCCAAGGCAGTAGCCGTCCAGGAACTTGCAGACCTTGAAGGCCTGGACCTGAAGCGCTGCTGGGCTTACAGCGACTCGTACAACGACATTCCGCTGCTGACCCTCGTAGGGCACCCGGTAGCCATCAATCCGGACGCCCGGCTCCGCCGCCACGCACGCGACCACAACTGGCCGGTCTACGATTTCCGGTCCGGCCGCCGCGCCGCCACCCTGGGGCTCAAGGCAGCCACAGCCTGCGGCGCCGTCTACGGCCTCTGGCGCGGCTTCTCCCGCATCCGCGGCCCCCGGGTCTAGCCTGCCGCCGGACACGCTTAAGGACTACGGCCACGCGTTCGGCACGAGGACACCCGGATCCGCGCGTCCTCCCGCCGAGAATGGGTCCCGGTTCTGCATCGATGGCGACCCCACGCCGACACAAAAATGCCCGCTGCCGGGAAGGCAACGGGCATTTCACGCAGTTCGAAGTATCTCTACTTCTTATTGCGGCGCTGGTGACGGGTCTTGCGAAGCAGCTTGCGGTGCTTCTTCTTGGCCATACGCTTGCGACGCTTCTTAATAACTGAACCCACGAAAGTTCCTCACAAACTAGATGCAGTACCTGTCTGATGGAACCGGTCCGTGAGCAAAGCTACAGACTGAAACAACTGACAGATTCTTACAATGACGTAAAACGTTCCTTAACAGGGTACCGCTTCTTTGCGGCGACTACTGACGGCAGCCTTTCCAAGGCTGAAACCAGCGACATTGTGTACCTGGACTGTAGCCTGACCGGCGTTGGTGCTAATCAGGCCGTCTCGGAGTGGCCGTCCACCACAGCACCCTTGAGGTACTGTTCGACGGCGCTCTCCGGCACGCGGTACGAGCGGCCAAACCTCACTGCTGGCATTTCACCGGAATGGACCAACCGGTAAACGGTCATTTTGGAGACGCGCATGACCTCGGCCACTTCGGCGACGGTCAGGAACTTCGCGTTCGAGAAGTTCTGTTCTGCGGACATTTCCCTATTCCTTTGCTGACGGATGACGTGCATTGACCCCAGCTGTGTTCCATTGCGGTGTGCCGATGCTGAGCCATCCACCAACCATGTGATAGATACTCTAGAGGTTCATGGGGCTGTAGTGAAAGTGTTGCGGGTAATCATTCCGCCGAGCGCCGCTTCCGCGCGGAGGCCGCGAGCTGGTTGAGGACCGAAACGGATACTTCCCAGTCCATGCACGCGTCCGTGACGCTCTGCCCGTAGACCAGTCCGGACCGCCCGGCAGCGTGTTGGGCCACGTCCAGGTTCTGGGCACCGCCCACCAGCAAGCTCTCCAGCATGACCCCTGCGATGGCGTGCGCCGACTGGCCGCCGTCCTCCAGTTGGGCACCGATCTCGAGGGCCACTTCCGCCTGCCGGTGGTGGCTCTTGCCGCTGTTGGCATGGCTGGCGTCCACGATCAGCCGCGGGTTCAACGCCTTTGCGGCGAGCTTGCCGGAGGCGCTTTCGACGTCGGCAGCCGAGTAGTTGGGCCCCTTCCGTCCGCCACGGAGGATCACGTGCGTGTCCGGATTCCCGGCCGTGGCCACCAACGCCGCCCGGCCCTCCCCGTCGATTCCCAGGAACGCCTGAGCAGCCCCGGCGGCACCGCAGGCGTCGATCGCAACCTGGAGGTCGCCGTCGGTCCCGTTCTTGAAACCGATGGGCATGGACAGGCCGGACGCCAGCTGGCGGTGGATCTGGCTTTCGGTGGTGCGCGCACCGATGGCACCCCACGAGATCAGGTCCGCCATGTACTGCGGGCTGATCGGTTCGAGGAATTCGGTGGCGGTAGGCAGTCCGAGGGCGGTGACCTGCTGGAGGAACTGGCGCGCGGTCCGGAGCCCTGTTTCCATGTCGTGGCTGCCGTCCAGCCGCGGATCGTTGATCAGGCCTTTCCAGCCCACGGTGGTGCGCGGCTTTTCGAAGTAGGCCCGCATCACGATCAGGAGGTCTTCCTTGTGCTTTTCCGCCTGGCTCACCAGCCGGCGGGCGTACTCCAGGCCCGCTTTGGGATCGTGGATGGAGCACGGGCCCACAATCACCAGCAGCCTGTCGTCCACCCCGTCCATGATGGCGCGGACCTCATCGCGTCCGCGTTCGACGACGTCGGTCACCCGGGCGTCCAGAGGCAGCTCGGCGATGAGCGCCTGGGGCGTGGGCAGCGGCGTGAATTCGCTGACGCGGAGGTTGGACGTGGATTTCGCTGCGCCTGCAACGGCAGCTGCGCCTGCCTGCGTGTCGGCGGGGGCGGCGGTGATGGCTGGTGCGGTGCTCATGTGGGGTCCTGTTCCGAAAGAGGAAGCGGGCCCGAATTCAGAACCCGCCGGGAAATGGCGAAGGGCAGAGAATGATCTCTGCCCTGTTGGCTCTGAAGGTGATTGGATGCGTGTCAGTTAGACGCGGGCCCCTCCAGAGCCAACGAAAAATACGCATACCAACGGTTTGTCATAGCCACACCATAACGGCACGCCGCAGCCACCGCCAAATCGTCACCCTTACCGTCGCAGTTACACAGGTGTCATCCCAGGAGCTTGCGGAGGAACTGCAGCTGCCTGATCCAGTGGTGCTCCTGGCCGCCCTCGTGGTTGTTGAACCGGTACACCTCTATGTCCTTGGCAGCACCCGTCCCGGACGCACCGCCGGCCCCTGCCCCGTATGCGTTGAAGCTGGCGAACACCGTGGACGGCGGGCAGATATCGTCCATCTGCGCCGCTGAGTACAGGGCGGGTGCTGTGGCCCAGCGGGCCAGGTTGACGCCGTCGAAGTAGTTCAGCACGTCCAGGATGGGCTCATACCGTTCACGGTGCCGGGCCAGGAAGGCCGCGATCTCGGGGTACGGGCCCCTGGGAGTGATGTCGATGGCGCGTGGGAAGTCCTGCAGGAAGGGGACATCAGGCAGCGCGGCGATCACGCCGTCGAGCCTTCCGGCCACCAGCCCCGCTGTGGCCACGACGATTCCGCCGCCCTGGCTGACGCCGGCGAGCACCACACGGGAGGCGTCCACCTCGGGGTGCGACTGGGCGGCTTCCACCGCGCGGAAGGCGTCAACGTAGACCCGGCGGTAGTAATAGTCCTCCCGGCTGCCCACTCCCCTGGTCATCAACCCGGCATAGGCCACCTCGCCGGCGGACGGGTGGGGGTCCGGGGTGTGCCCGAGCGTCCCGCCGTACCCCTGCCCCCGGGTGTCCATGATGAACTGCGCATAACCCGCCTGGGCCCATTTGGTGTCCTGGTTGACCAGCCCGCGCCCGCCCGAGTAGACCACATAATGAACGACGACGGGTAGCGGGGTTCCCGGGGTACGGTTCCCCGGGAGGTGGAGCCAGCCTTTGATCGGGGCCCCGCCGTAGCCGTTGAACGTGACGTCAAACGTGTCGATGACAGCCAGGTAGTTCTCCACCGGCTCAAAAGTGGCTTCGAGCGGGAACGCGCGGGCTTCCTCAAGGGTGGCGTCCCAGAAAGCCTGCAGATCAGCGGGTGGGCTGACGGCCGAGGTATAACCGCGGAGTTGGTCAAGGGGCAGGTCAAAGAGTGGCATCGGGCGGGCGGGTCCTTTCTGGAGACGAAAAGAGTCTAAAGCCGGGCGAGCTGCGGGGTGAACGTCTGCAGGGCGTGGCTGTTTACCACCAGCCGCCGCAATTCCCTCAGCCCTCCCGTGAGCTGCCCGGCCGCGCGCGCCTGGACCAGGATGTTGCCCAGTGCCGTCGCCTCCACGGGCCCTGCAACCACGCGCTTACCCGTAGCGTCCGCCGTGAGCTGGCAGAGGAGCCGGTTCTGCGAACCGCCGCCCACCACGTGGACCACGTCCACTGCCTGGTCGGCGAGGCGTTCGGCGTCTCGGATGGTGCGGGCATAGCCGGCCGCGAGGCTGTCCATGATGCAGCGGGTGATGGCCGCCGGGTCATCCGCCAGGATGTCCCCGGTGCGCCGGACCGCGGAGCGGATCCGCTCGGGCATGTTGTCCGGGGCGATGAAATAGGGATCGTCCGGATTGATCTGCGGCCCGCCTGACGGCAGCGCTGCGGCAGCGGTCAGCAGGGCCGTCAGTTCCGGGGTGAAGCCTTCCGCTGCCCAGGTCCGCTGGCATTCACTGAGCAGCCAGAGGCCGCCCATGTTGCGGAGGTAACGGATGGTGCCGTCCACGCCGCGTTCGTTGGTGAAATTCGCTGCCCGGCTGGCCTCGGTCAGGACCGGGTGCTTCAGCTCCAACCCCACGAGGGACCAGGTTCCGGAGGAGATGTAGGCCAAGTTCCCTTCCTGCGCGGGAACGGCGGCGACGGCGGACGCGGTGTCGTGCGAGCCGACGGCCACCACCTTGGTACGGGCCGGCAGGCCGACGCGGGACGCGATCTCCGGCAGCAGCGTGCCCACCGTTTCGCCGGGTTCGATCAGCGGCGGGAACAGCTTCGTGGGCAGGCCCAGGGCAGTGAGGAACTCCGTGGCCCACTCCCCTGCCACGGCGTCGAACAGGCCGGTGGTGGAGGCATTGGTGGATTCAGTCCGGCGCTGCCCGGTCAGGAGGAAAGCGATCAGGTCCGGGATCAGAAGTGCCTGCAGACCGTCCAGGTCAGGCTCGGTGGCCAGCTGGTACAGCGTATTGAACTGCAGGAACTGCAGGCCCGTGGTGCCGTACAGGCGCGCCGGGTCCAGTTTTTCGTGCACGGGCGCGACGGCGGCACGGCTGCGGCCATCGCGGTAACTGTACGGCTGGGCGATGAGTTCGCCCTTGGCGTTGACCAGGCCATAGTCCACTGCCCAGGTGTCGATGCCGATGCTCGTGATGGATTCGTTCCTGGCTGCGGCCGCCGTTGCGGCGGCACCGAGGCCCTTCAGCACCTCAGCGAACAGGGCGTCGAAATCCCAGCGGAGGCCGCCGTCGAGCTCCACCACACCGTTGGGGAACCGGTGCACCACTTCCAGTTCAACGCCGGGGCTGCTCACGCGGCCAAGGATGACCCGGCCGGAGGACGCGCCAATATCGACCGCGGCGAAAACACTGCCGGCAAAGACCTGGCCAGAGGGGCCAGCGGCGGACACCGCCCCGGCGGCTGCCGGGGCGGTGTCCTGTGCTGCTGTTTCGCTCATCGCAGGAAGGCTGCTGCCACACCGGCGTCCACGGGGATGTGGAGTCCGGTGGTGTGGGACAGTTCCGCGCTGGTGAGGACCGCGGCGGCGTTGGCCACGTGTTCGGGCAGGACTTCGCGCTTGAGCAGGGTCCGCTGGGCGTAGTACTTGCCCAGTTCCTGCTCGTCCACGCCGTAGACCGCGGCGCGCTTGGCGCCCCAGCCGCCGGCGAAGATCCCGGAGCCGCGGACCACACCGTCGGGGTTGATGCCGTTGACGCGGATGCCGTGCTCACCGAGTTCGGCTGCGAGCAGGCGGACTTGGTGGGCCTGGTCTGCCTTGGTGGCGGAGTAGGCGATGTTGTTCGGCCCGGCGAAGACGGAGTTCTTGGACGAGATGTAGATGACGTCCCCGCCCATTTCCTGGGCGATCATGACCTTCGCGGCGGCCTTGGAGACCAGGAAGGAACCCTTGGCCATGACGTTGTGCTGCAGGTCCCAATCTTTCTCGGTGGTTTCCAGCAGCGGCTTGGAGATGGACAGCCCGGCGTTGTTGACCACCAGGTCCAGCCCGCCGAAGGCAAGCACGGCGGCGTCGATCGCGGCGGAGACCTGGGCCTCGTCCGTGACGTCGGCCTGGACACCGATGGCGACGTCCGCGCCGCCGAGTTCCGCGGCGACGGCCTGGGCGTTCTCAAGGTTCAGGTCCGCGATGACCACACACGCGCCGTCGGACGCCAACCGGGTGGCGATCGCCTTGCCGATGCCCGACGCCGCCCCGGTCACCAACGCGATGCGCGTGGCGTGGGACTTGGGCTTGGGCAGGCGGGACAGCTTGGCTTCCTCCAGCGCCCAGTACTCGATCCGGAACTTCTCGGATTCCTCGATCGGGGCGTAGGTGGAGATCGCCTCGGCACCGCGCATCACGTTGATCGCGTTGATGTAGAACTCACCGGCAACGCGGGCGGTCTGCTTGTTCGCACCGTAGGAGAACATGCCCACGCCCGGGATCAGGACGATGGCCGGGTCCGCGCCCCGCAACGCCGGGGACTCCGGACCGGCGTGGCGGTCGTAGTAGGCCTGGTAGTCCACGCGGTACTCCGCGTGCAGTTCCTTGAGCCGCGCAATGGAATCCTCGATGGACGCCTCGGCAGGCAGGTCCAGGATCAGCGGCTTGACCTTGGTGCGCAGGAAGTGGTCCGGGCAGGAGGTGCCCAGGGCGCCCAGACGCGGGTGCCCAGCTGCTGCCAGGAAGTCAAGGACGACGGCGTCATCGCTGAAGTGCCCCAGCTGCGGCTTGTCCGTGGACGCCAGGCCGCGGATCACCGGTGCGAGCGCGGCAGCCTTCGCCTGACGTTCGGCTTCGGGGAGGGCACCGTAGCCGTCCAACGCGGGGCCGAAAGGTTCTGCCGTGCCATTGTCCTCGATGTACTTCTCGGCCTGTTCGATGATCCAGAGCGAGTTCTGTTCCGCTTCCTCGGATGTGGCGCCCCAGGCGGTGATGCCGTGGCCGCCCAGGATGGTGCCGATGGCCTGCGGGTTGGCCTCCTTGATCGCGGCGATGTCCAGGCCCAGCTGGAAACCGGGCCGGCGCCACGGAACCCAGAGGACCTTGTTGCCGAAGATCTTGGTGGTCAGGGCCTCGCCGTCCACTGCGGTGGCAATGGCGATCCCGGAATCCGGGTGCAGGTGGTCCACGTGGGCGGCGTCCACCAGGCCATGCATGGCGGTATCGATCGACGGCGCGGCGCCGCCCTTACCGTGCAGGCAATAGTCAAAAGCGGCCACCATTTCGTCTTCGCGTTCCACACCGGGGTACACGTTCTTCAAGGCGTTCAGCCGGTCCAGGCGCAGGACCGCCAGGTTGCCGGCCTTCAGTGTGCCCAGATCTCCGCCGGAGCCCTTGACCCAGAGCAGCTGGACGTCCTCACCGGTTACCGGGTCCTTCTCCGTGCCCTTGGCCGAGGTATTGCCGCCGGCAAAGTTGGTGTTCCGCTTATCCGCACCCAGGCGGTTGGAACGGGAAATCAGGTCTTCAACAGTCGTGTTGTTACTCATGCTCTTATGCGCCCCATCCGGCTTGCTGGCCGCCGACGCGGTCCTCGTTGATCTGTTTCTGGTAGCCGCTGGCCTTGAAGGCGGCCATCGGGTCCGCGGGCAGGCCGCGCTCTTCACGCCAGGCGGCCAGGATGGGCCGGACGTCGGTGTAGAAGGCATCGTTGAAGATGCCGTTGGCGGCCAGGACATCCCCGGCGCCCTGGGCCTCGCCCAGGGCAGCGGTGTCCACGAGCATGGCGCGGGCCGTCATTTCCTGGACGTTCAGGACCGAGCGGATCTGGCCCGGGATCTTCTCTTCCAGGTTGTGGCACTGGTCCAGCATGAGGGCCACGCCGGAGTCCTTGCCGAAGCCGCCCCCGCGGATGACCTCATACATGATACGGAACAGCTGGAACGGGTCAGCCGCTCCAACGATCAGGTCATCGTCCGCGTAGAAGCGGGAGTTGAAGTCGAAGGAACCGAGCTTGCCCAGGCGCAGCAGCTGCATCACGATGAACTCGATGTTGGTGCCCGGGGCGTGGTGGCCCGTGTCCAGGCAGACCATCGCCTTGTCTCCGAGGGCAAGGGTCTGCGCGTAGGAAGTACCCCAGTCCGGAACATCGGTGTGGTAGAAAGCCGGCTCGAAGAACTTGTACTCCAGCACGAGGCGCTGGTTCTCGCCCAGGCCCGCGTAGATCTCCTGCAGGGACTCAGCCAGACGGTCCTGGCGGCCGCGGAGATCGTCCTGGCCCGGGTAGTTGGTGCCGTCCGCCAGCCATACCTTAAGGTCCTGCGAGCCGGTGGCGTGCATGATCTCGATGCAGTCAAGGTGGTGCGCGATGGCCCGGCGCCGGACAGTCTCGTTGGACGAGGTCAGGGATCCGAACTTGTACTCGTCATCCTGGAACGTGTTGGAGTTGATCGTGCCCAGGCCAACGCCAAGGCCCGCCGCGTACTCTTTCAGGGCGGCGTAGTCGTCCACCTTGTCCCACGGAATGTGCAGGGCAACGGTCGGGGCGAGGCCGGTCAGCTCGTGCACCTTGGCGGCGTCCGCGATCTTCTCCTGCACGGTACGCGGAGTGCCCGGCGTGCCGAACACCTTGAAGCGCGTACCTGAATTTCCATAAGCCCACGAAGGGACCTCGATGGCAAGCTCCCCGAGCCTGCCCAGCGCCGTTGCTACGTCATTCATGATGGGATTCTTTCCGGTGTCTGTGTTGCTGCGATGTAAGGTGTTCTGCTATTTCAGAGTTGGAACACGGCCCCGCTGCAGGAGCCTGGGTAGATCAGCTGGCTGTGGACTCCTTTGCAAGCTGATCGTCAAGATTGAAGACTTCTTCGAGCACGTGGAACCCTTGGTCTGGCGCCTGGTCCGGGTTGTCAAAAAGAGTTGCCATCTCGGCCTGCCAGCGCGCATTGACGTCTGCCAGAGCCATCCGGGCGCGGACGGCGTCGAAATCGTCGCATTCGACGTAGCCGATGAGGAGCCCGTCCTCGCCCAGGAAGAGCGAGTAGTTGTTCCAGCCGGCATTCTTAAGGGCCACCAGCATCTCGGGCCACACCGCAGCATGGCGGCGCTTGTACTCCCCGATCAGTGCTGGCTGGACCGAAGAACGGAAACACACCCTCATTGGCGACTCTCCTGAACTTTCAAATCTTTGAATCGTTTCATTGTTACGATTCAAAGTACTCTGGAAGACAAGAAGGTGTCAAGCATTCCACCCCCATTGCCCCAAGGAATTACTGGACCCCCAGATCAGCACGGAGAATCATGAACCGCTCAGCCAGCATCAAGGACGTCGCCAACCACGCCAGCGTTGCCGTGGGCACCGTCTCAAACGTCCTCAACTACCCGGACCGCGTGTCCCAGCGGACCAAGGAGCGCGTGCTGCGGGCCATCGACGAGCTGGGTTTCATCCGCAATGACGCCGCACGCCAGCTGAGGGCAGGCCATAGCAGGACCATCGGGCTGATTGTCCTGGACGTGGGCAACCCCTTCTTCACTTCCGTGGTGCGCGCAGCCGAGGACGCCGCAGCGCTTCAGGGCAGCGCAGTGCTGCTGGGCGACAGCGGCCACAACGCCAGCCGCGAGTCCAACTACATCGACCTTTTCCAGGAGCAGCGTGTCCAGGGCCTGCTGATCTCCCCCGTGGGCGACGTCACTGAGCGGCTGGATCTGCTCCGCGACCGCGGCATCCCCACCGTGCTGGTGGACCGGCTGGCTGATGAGGACAAGTACAGCTCAGTCTCCGTGGACGACGACGCCGGCGGTTACCTCGCTGCCCGGCACCTGCTGGACACCGGCCGCCGTCGGCTCGCCTTTGTGGGCGGCCCCACCTCCATCCGCCAGGTGGCCGACCGCCTTCAGGGTGCCCGGCGTGCGGTGAAGGAAGAGCCGGACGCCACGTTGGAGGTCCTCGATTCCGACGGACAGAGCGTCCTGGCAGGCCGCAGCGTGGGCAACATGCTGGTGGAGCGCGGGCGCGGGGACCTGCCGGACGGCATCTTCTGCGCAAACGATCTCCTGGCCCTGGGCGTCATGCAATCCCTGACCATGACCCACACCCTGAAAATTCCCGAGGACATCGCGCTGATCGGTTACGACGACATCGACTTTGCCGTTTCAGCCGTGGTGCCGCTTTCCTCCATCCGCCAGCCCACCGAAGCGCTGGGACGCACCGCCATCGAGCTGCTGGCGGAGGAACTGGAATCCACCAGTCCGCGGCACCGGGCTGTGATCTTCACGCCGGAACTGGTGGTGCGCCAGAGCACCGGCCCGGCGCAGGGCACCGCCGCCGGCTAAGGCCTGCCGCCCGGTCGACGCCGGCAGTTTTCCTCTTGTCAGGTCCGCCAAAGAGTGGGAATCTGCTGGGAGGAGAGAGGTCCGTGAGTCCCATGACACAAAGCACGGAGATCGGCCGCATCGCCGTCGATGAACTGCAGGCATCCTTTCGGGGCGACCTCGTCAGCCAGGATGATGCCGGCTACGACGAACATCGCAAGGTGTGGAACGGGTCGATTGACCGCCGTCCAGCACTCATAGCCCGCTGCACCGGCGTCGCGGATGTGCGGGCCGCCATCCGGTTTGCCCGCCTGCACGGCCTTCGGGTCGCAGTGCGGGGAGGCGGCCACAGCTTTCCCGGGCTCTCAGTCTGCGACGACGGGATGGTCATCGACCTCGCGCCCATGAAGGGCATCCGGGTGGATCCCGGAGCACGAACGGCCCGTGTCCAGGCTGGTGTGCTGCTGGGCGAACTCGACCGCGAAACGCAGGAGTTCGGGCTCGCTGTCCCGTCAGGGATCGTCACCCACACCGGAGTTGCCGGGCTTACGCTGGGGGGCGGCATCGGCTGGATCATGCGCAAGCACGGACTCACGGTCGACAACCTGCTCTCCGTTGACCTTGTCACGGCCGACGGCGAGCTGGTGACTGCCAGCGAGGACCGGAACGCCGATCTTTTCTGGGGTGTGCGCGGCGGCGGCGGGAACTTCGGCATCGTCACCGAGTTCGAGTTCCGACTGGTTCCGGTGGGTCCGTCCGTTATGGCGGGGCCGGTCTTTTGGCCGATGGAGGACGCACCGGAGGTGCTGCGTTTTTACCGCGACTGGCTCGCGGACTGCCCCGATGAGCTCATGACCGTGGCCGTGCAGCGCAGGGCTCCGGCGCTGCCGATCGTCCCGCCGGAACTCGTGGGCAGGCGGGTCCTGGCCATCGTCTCCTGCTATGCCGGATCCGTCGAGGACGGCGAACGGGTCATGCGGCCCATGAAGGAATTCGGGTCCCCGGTCCTGGATTTCTGCCGGCCGAAACCGTTCCTCGAACACCAAAGAACGTTCGATCCATCGTTCCCCCACGGCTGGTCCTACTACGTCCGCTCATGTGACATCGCAGCCCTGAGCGACGAGGTGATCGACGTCGTCGCTGACTACGGCATGCGCATCACATCGCCGGTTACCAGCGTCGCGCTGTGGCAGATGGGCGGCGCAGTGGCGCGGATAGGCAACGACGCCACAGCATTCAACGGCCGCAACGCTGGATTTACTTTCAACATCAACGGCAACAGCAAGACGGCCGAGGGTTTCGATGCCGAGCGTCAGTGGGCACGCGATTACTGGTCGGCGCTGGCACCCCACCACACCAGCGTCTATGTGAACTTCCTGATGGAAGAGGGCGAGGACCGCGTCAGGCAGGCCTATGGAGCTGCAAAGTACGGGAGGCTCAAGTCGCTCAAGCACACGTACGATCCGACCAACTTCTTCAGCCTCAACCAGAACATCAAGCCCGACTGACGGGACTAAAGCTTCTCCACTGCCAGGTTCCGGTAGGCCGCTTTCAGTGGCGCCATCTGCCGGAACCCGAGGCGGCCGCGGCCCAGCACGCTGTCCGACTGGTCAGTCCATTCAAAGAGTGTCAGCCCGTTGACGGAGAATGCCACCCGCGGGCCGTCCTTCACCACTTCCATCCGGTAGAAATCCAGCGCATCCTCGGTGGGCGGCAGCGGATCGGCGCCCTGGGCCACCAGTTCAAAGCCGGCGCTCTTCCGCAGGTTGCAGGTGCGGAAGGCCCGCTCTGATTCGTGCTTGTGGCGGAAATAGGACACATGCAGGGCGTCGATGTCACCTGAGTGGTACTGCGGATAGTAGCCCGTTCGCGCCGCGAGGCCGGGCGAAAACAGGTCATGGCCGCCCTGCCCTGTCGCGGCAAAGAAGACCATCGCCAGTCCGGGCTCAGCGAGGGGCAGGAACTCCCAACTGATCCTGATGCCGTCCGGGAACTCCACCGGGCACCAGAATGTCCAGTGCGCGTGGTCCCCGAACTCTTCGTCATCCACCGAACTGGACAACGCCAGCGCGCCACCGTGGCTGCCCAGGCTCAGCGGCCCCTCGGGCACCCAGTCCGCCACATCCGCCGGGCCGGCGAGCGGATTGCTGTACAGCAGCCCGCCGCCGGCGTGCGCCGCGCCCACGTGCGCCGCACCCACCTAGCCCCGCACCGCCGTCGTACGTCCCGCCGTCGTTCTTAACTGCAACGCGGGGTCACTCCCGGCCCAATCTTCGCCCTTTATCGGGCCTGATGTGACCCCGCGTTGCTGGGAGCCGGAGCCGTAGCCGAGCCGGGCCAGCCGGACGGCGACCTCGGCCGCCACGAGCGAGGCACCGTGCTGGGAAAAATGGGTGTTGTCCGCCAGACCGTCCAGCCAAAAGGCGTGCCCGCCCGGGCCGAAATGGCAGAACAGGGACTTCGACTCCTCAACACCCAGCTCCACGTACAGCGTGCGGGTCCAGGAGTTAAGGTCGACGACGGGCAGCTTCAGCTCGAGCCCGATCTCCCGGACCACCTCGGGGTAATCTTCCAGGCTGTCCTCGAGGACGGCGTGGGTGCCCGCGCCGTCGAGGAAGTGCCGGCGCTCCACCGAGGTGCAGAGCACCGGCACGGCACCCCGGGCACGGACCTCCGCCACCATGGCGCGCAGGTTGGCAGCGTAACCGGTTCTGGCCGCGAGGTGCGCCTTTTTCTGGTCATTGTGCCCGAACTGGATCAGGACGAGATCGCCGGCTTCGGCAGTTTCCAGCAGCCGCGCCCACAGCCCCTCCTCGCGGAAGGACTCCGTACTGGCGCCGCCTTTGGCAAAGTTGTGCACGGCCGCCCAGGCGAACACATGCCGGGGCAGCTGCGCACCCCAGCCACTCATGGGGTATTCGTATGTGGGACAGTTCGCCACGGTGGAATCTCCGGCGAGCAGGATTTTCATGGTCTGCTTTCTGTTGGTCGGGGCACCTCTTCAGGCGCGACGGCGGCTGCGGCGGTGAGCGGTCAGCCCTTGACGGAGCCGATGAGCATGCCCTTGGCGAAGTGCTTTTGCAGGAAGGGGTAGAAGATCAGGATGGGCAGGGTGGCCACCACGATCACGGCGAACTTGATGCCCTGCTCGGGCGGGATGTAGTTCGGGTCCACGTTCCCGGTTCCGAGGAGATCGGAGGAGGCGGTGACCTGGCGCAGGTACATCTGCAGGGTCCACTTGGAGTTGTCCGAAAGGTAGAGCAGGGGTGACATGAAGTCGTTCCAGATCCCGACTGCGTAGAAGAGGGCGAACGTTGCCAGGACGGGTTTGGACAGCGGCAGCAGGATCCGCCAGAGGATCCCTACTTCGGTGGCGCCGTCCATCTTGGCGGATTCCTCCAGCTCCGCGGGAAGTTCCTGGAAGAAGTTCTTGATGATGATCAGGCTGAACGGGTTGATCGCCGCGGGAAGGATCAGCGCCCAGTAGGAGTTGAGCAGGCCCAGGTCCTTGACCAGCAGGAACGTGGGGATCATGCCGCCGGAGAACACCATGGCGAAGACCACCAGGGACAGGATCAGCTGCCGGCCGCGGAGGTTCCTTTTGGCCAGCGGGTAGGCCATGGTGACGGTCAGGATCAGCTGCACCACAGTCCCCACCACGGTGACGAGCACGGTGGTGATCAGGGCCCGGGTGAACGCCTGGGTGGAGAAAATGTATTCGTAGGCGCCCAGGGAAAACTGTTCGGGCCAGACGAAGAAGGCCCGCCGGGTGATCTCGGCTTCGGTGGCGAACGAGCCGGCGAAGACGTAGACGAAGGGCAGCAGGGTGATGATGCCGATCAGGGTCAGGAAAACGTAGTTGACGGCGTCGAAGATCCGCCCGCCGGTGGTGTTGTGAATCTTCATTAGAACAGTCCGCTCTGGTTGAATCGCTTGGCCAGGGCGTTGGTGCCGAAGATCAGCACGATGCCCACCAGAGATTTGAACAGTCCCACCGCTGTGGAGTAGGAGTAGGCGCCCTGGGTGATGCCCACGAAGTACACGTAGGTGTCAAAGACGTCGGCCACGGATCTGTTCAGGGCGTTGGTCATGAGGTAGATCTGCTCGAAGCCGGTGTTCAGCATCTGCCCGATCGCGAGGATGAGCATCACGATGATGGTGGAGCGGATCCCTGGCAGGGTGATGTGCCAGACGCGGCGGAACCTTCCGGCGCCGTCGATGATCGCTGCCTCGTACTGGTCCTGGTCCACGGTGGCCAGGGCGGCAAGGAAGATGATGGTCCCCCAGCCGGTGTTCTTCCAGATCTCCTGCAGGATGATCAGCGGCCGGAACCAGGCAGGATCGGACAGGAAGTCGATGTCCGTGCCCAGGACGTTGTTGATGAACAGGAACAGCGGCCCGAAGTCCAGGGCGAAGAGCAGGAAGCTCAGCGACGCCACGATGGTCCAGGAGAGGAAGTGCGGGATGTAGACCAGGGTCTGGACGGTGCGTTTGAGGATCGAGAGCCGGACCTCGTTCAGCAATAAAGCCAGCACGATGGTCAGCGGGAACGCGATGCCCAGGTTCAGGAAAGCAAGGATCAGGGTGTTGCCCAGCAGCCGGGCGAAGTCAGGGTTGGAGAAGAAATCCTGGAAGTGCTGAAGCCCCACCCACGGGCTGGCGTTCACGCCCAGGAACGGGACGTAATCCTTGAACGCGATGGACACGCCGTACATCGGGGCGTAACGGAACACCGCGAAATACAGCACGCCAGGAAGGAGGAGCAGATACAACCACTTGTAGTGCGCGAAGTGGACGGAGAACTTGCCGCGCGGGACCTTCGGAGCCTTGGGTGGTTTACCGCCCCGCTTTGGGGCCGTGCCGGGTTCCGCCCCCGCACCGTCGCCGGCGCCGATGTTCGAGGCCAGGGCGTCTGTCAGTTGTGACATGCAGGCCTCCTTTCTGGTGGTGATGGTCCGCTGCCGGCTGGCCCGTAAATCATCTTGGGGCCGGCCGGCAGCGCCGGGCGGATGCTACTTGTTGTCCTGCCAGAGCTTGTTGATCTCTTCCTTGACCTTGTCGCCACCGCTGGTGTTCCACAGCTTGATGGCGTCCTTCAGGCCCTGCTCATCGATCTGGCCGGCCAGGTACTTGATCCGCGCGTCAGCGACGATGTTGTCCAACTGGGCGCCCTTGGACACGTAGGTGGCCGAGACGTAGGGTGCTGCCGGGTTGTAGACGGCGCTCTTGAGATCCTCTGCCATCACTTCAACGCGCTTGTCGAAGACCTGCTGCTCGTACTCGGAAGCCTGCTTGACCGGGTAGAAGCCGTTCCCGGCGACGTTCATTCCCAGTTGCGCGTAGCTCTTGATATCGGTGGCCACCGCCTTGCCCTCAGGTGTTTCCGGCTTGATCGGGGCAGCAGCGCCATCCTCCAGCGCGAAGTTAACGCCCTCAATACCGTTGTTGAGGAGTATTGCGGCGTCCTTACTGTTCAGGGTGTTGATGAATTCCAGGACCTTGGTCAGCTCAGCTTCGGTGCGGACGCTGGATTTGGGGATTGCCAGGAACCCGGAGTAGCCGTCGGTGGGGTGGGCGTGCAGTTCGCCGTCGGGGCCTTCCAGGTTTCCGACAAAGCCGACCTTGTTTTCGAAGTTGTTGGGGTCTGCCTGCTTGAAGAGGTTGATCAGCACGCTGACCCGGGAGTCGACGTCGACAATGATGCCGCCCTTGCCGTTGAAGAACGGTTCGTTCCACTTGGTGCCGTCGAAGGTGGCGAAGTCCGGGTTGATGAGCTTTTCGTCCACCATCTTCTTGACGAAGCGGTTGGCCTCGAGGAATTCCTCGGTTTCGAAGCTCGGGATGAGCTTGCCGTCCTTCTCGGTCCAGCGGTTGCCGGCGCCGTACCATTCCTCGATCAGGTCATAGGGGCTGTTGGATCCCAAAGCACCCCACTTGGGGATGGTGATGCCCCAGGTATCGTCCTGCCCGTTGCCGTCCGGATCCCGTTCGGTGAAGGCCTTTGCTACCTTGTACAGGTCCTCGGTGGTTCTGGGCGCTTCCATGCCCACCTTGTCCAGCCAGTCCTGGCGGAACATCACGGCAGCGCGCATGGGTGCCCGGCCGCGGTAGACGCCGAAGACCTTGCCGTTGATGCTCGCGTTTTGCTGGATGTCAGGGAAGGTGGTCTTCAGGTTGGGGTAGTTGTCCAGCTTGTCGGTCAGGTCCCAGAAGGCACCCGCTTCAGCGTTCTTGACGAATCCCGGCGACTTGCTCTGCACCACCATGACGTGGGGTATTTCGGAGGAGGCCAGGGTGATGTTCATTTTGTCTTCGTAGGAGGCGTTGGGCGTCCACGTGATGTTGACGTCCTTGCCGGTGATTTCTTCCAGCTTCTTCTGGACGGCGCCATCGGCACCAGGCGGCTGGGCCTCCAGGAAGGGGGCCATGATGCTGACCTGGGTCAGGTCCGCGGCCGGTGCTTCGCCGCCGCTGCAGGCGGTCAGGGTCAGGGCCGTGGCGGTCACGACGGCGGCGGCCAGGCTGAGTTTTCTGTTAATCATGGTGTTCCTTGTCCACTTCTTCGGGGTTGAATGGGGCGGTTTGGTTCGGTTGGTGCAGGTCAGTTCAGTTGGTGCAGGTCAGTTCAGGTGGCGGTGCGGGTCAGCTTTTGGGGGTGGTTGGCCCAGCGCGGACTGCCCGGCGGGCCGATCAGTTCCAGGCAGAGCGTGGCGTTGAGGGCCCATTGGGAGGCCCAGTTGGTGGAGATGGCGGGGTGTTCGACGACGGGCTGCCAGGTCTGTGCGTGCTGCAGCGATTCGGCGAAGGGGGCGGAGAGTCCGCCGCCGGCGTTGTCGAGCAGGATGTCCCACGCCTTGGCGGCCAGTTCCTCGTCCCGGTAGTACCAGGCGCCGTAGGCCATCATTCCCGTGGCCATGGACGGCCAGCTGAAGTGGGCGTCATCCAGGGCGCCGCCTGTCAGGCGCTGCTTTTCCTCTTCCGGGAGAGCGTAGAATCTGCCGAAATCGGCCAGCATACGGCGGAAGCCTTCGTGGTCCAGTGCCTCGGCTACCTCCAGCCAGACCTGCGGCGCACCGAAGGCGATGATCATGTGGAAGCCGCCCGCAGTGCCGGTAAACATGTGGTGCAGGTCCAGGGCTGTGGCGTCGAGCTCAACGGTGGGCCCGGACAGCAGCCCGTGCGGCATGGCCTCGAGCTGGCCGATGCCTTTGGTGATCCGGTCTTTCCACTGGGGATCGCCGGTGCGCTCATATTCGCTGAACCAGTTGGAGACCAGCGCGGACCAGTCCGGGCCGATCCGGATGTGGGTCCGCTCCGGGGTGCGCTCATAGAACTCGCGCATGGGGTCCAGCCGGTCCAGGGCGTGTTCGGCGTCGCGCACCTCGGAGAGGAGTTCCCCGATGCGTTCGTCGCCGGTGAGGAAGTAGTAGTACCGGTGCAGGCCGGCCATACTGATCCGGACCTCCTTGCAGCCGCATCCCCAGTGGACCACGTTATGCCGGGAGCCCAGCTGCGAGTATTCGCCGAAGTGGTGCCGGTCCACCTCGGCGCTGTGCCATGTCATGGCCTCGGCGAGCCGGAAGGCCCGGGCATCTCCGGTGCGCAGGAAGGACTGCCACAGCCACATGTTGGGCGCGAGTTCGTTGTTGGCCCAGGCGAAGCCGCCCAGATCGTAACGCCACTGGTGGCGGTACTGGTCATAGCTGTGCATAAAGTCGCCGAAGTTCCAGTAGCCGTACCAGCCGCGCTGCTCAACCTCCTGCGTGTAGAAATCGACCAAACCGTCGAGCCGCTGTTCCACCGCAGCCCCGGCCGGAACCGTCTCCGGGAGCCCCCATGTGGTCCCGGCAGCGCGCGAGGAGTAGTAGAGCTCCGGGGAGCAGACCGGCTGGGCCGGCAGTTGGCGTTCGCTGGCGAGCTCCCACAGCCAGCCGTTGGACGGTGAAGCCTCAACAAAGTCAAAGGAAATGTGCGAGGTGTTGGCTACACCTTCCGGGGTGGAGCGCAGCTCGTCGAAGCCTTCGTAGGCGCTGGGCACGAAGCATTCGTCCGAGTAATGGCGCAGGTCCATGGGCTCCACCGATTCGGCCCAGGACCACGCGGTGAAGGACGCGGTATCCCCTGCCATACCGTCCACTTCCAGGGCCGCGGGGAACTTCTGCCAGAACCCGCGCAGGGTGACTGCCACCCCGCCGGTGGTGTCGCCGGCATACAAAAGGCCCTGGCTGCGGTGGCCCTTGCCCATCCGGACGGGCAGCAGCTTGGCGGCGGTCTGCTTCTCCAGCCGGAAGTAGTCCTCCGATTCCTGCGTGATCCGGAATGCGGACCACACGGCGTTCTGCCGGCCGACGGCGAACAGCGCCGCGGTGCCAGGTGTCTCGTGGACTGCCTGGCCGGCCAGTTGGCGTGCATAGTCAGGGTTGTCGCCGCTGAACGGCCGCGTGTAGAGCGACTGCACGGGTTCGGTGTAGACAGCGGTGTCCCCCGCGATGCTGACGCGGCGGTTCAGCAGGTCCCCGCTGAGGCCCCTCTCGAGCCGCAGCCCGATGCCCTTGATGAGCCGGTCCTTTGCCGCGTCCTGGAACAGCAGGGTCTGGGTAACCTGCAGGGTGGGCTGGCCGGCGAAGAAGGCGAGACGGATGATGAACCGGAGCAACTCCGTTCCGCGCGCAGTCACCGATCCTTCAATCCGGATCACAGTCCGCACAGCCCCTGGGGTTTCGATGCCCGCGGACTCAATGCTCACTTCTGTGTCCGGTGCACTCACCACCAGGCGAAGCGCGTCGCCGAGCTGCCTCCCGTCCGGTGCCACAAACGGGCCCGTGAGTGCGTCCCCGGTGTTCCCGGTGTCCCCGGTGTTCCCGACCGGTCCCGGAACCGACACGGCGAAAGCGCCGGTGTCCACGCGGATGGCGTCACCTTCCCGGGTGGTGGCCAGCAGCCGGGGCGCCACGGCGGTGGCTGCGGCCCTGCCCGTCGCGGGCACCGGCTCCAGATCACCTGCATCTGTTCCGGCCGGAACCACCACGGCGTGGGCAGTCCACTTAACGCTGCCGTCGGGCCAGAAAGCCAGCGGCCTGGCCTCATGGACCAGCGCGGTATCGGCGAGCCGGATGTCCGCCACGTTGGTCGCCGCCAGTTCGCCCTCGGTCCACGGCCGGCCATAGGAAACAGCCGTATCGATCCGGGGTGCCTGTTCAAGCCATTTCACAGTGAGCGCTCCTCTTTGATGTCTTCCAGGACCACGTAGTCGTAGGCCCCCAGGGTGTGTACGCCAGCGGTCAGCGTGATGGCGGGATGACCCAGGCGGGTGCCAGTTGCGGAAGAGGGATCCTCCTTCGCCAGCAGCCTGCGCGCGGGACGGGCCAGGGTGAACGTGCCGGGTTCACCGCCCATGTTGACCAGCCAGTGCTGAAGCCGGCCGTTGCGCCAGCGCGGGTAATCCGCCACCGCGCCGCCGGCGGTGCGCACGGTGGGCAGTACCCCGGCGCACGCATGCTCGACGACGGCGGCAAGCGCCGCGCCGTCGTCGTCCGGTCCCCCGTTGCCGGGGTAGGCGCCCAGCAGGATCATCCGGCCCGCACCGATCCGGCGTTCGGTGGCGAACTCGAGGCCCTCCGCGGGACCTGCGGTGACCGTTCCCAGAGCGGTGGCAGCGCGGGGTGATTCAGTTTCCGGCAGGCGGAAGAAAGTGCTCATGCGGGAGAGGACGACGTCGTGTCCCAGGATGCTGCCCCGGGAACCTGAGCCGGTGGCCGGGAACTGGAACACGGATTCGACGCCGGCGGCGGCTTCCAGCCCGCCGAGGGCGGAGTCAGCGTGCCACGTGTGGTGTTCCGTGCGGCCGCCGGTGCCGGGTCCGCAGACCCAGGTCCCGCCGGCGTGGACCCAGTCAAGGATCCGTTCCCGGTCCTGTACCGGGAGGTGGTGGACGAACGGCGTGAACAGGACACGGACGCCGGCGAGGGAGGCTTCCACGGGTAGCAGGGACCGCTGGATACCGGCCCGGACCAGTCCTGCGTGGAACGCGGAGATCAGGCCGCGGTAGCCGGCACCGTCACCCGCTTCTGCCGCCAGGAATGCCTTGGCATGGTCCGAATAGTGGACGGCCACAGCGGGCCGGGCCGGGCTGCTGTGGTCCAGCAGTGGCTTCATGGCGGGAAGCATCGCGCCGATTGCCTCGGCGCTGGTGTAGCCGATGGTGGGCTGGCCCCAAGTGCTGACTACAGAGCCGTGCGCCTGCTCGCTGCCGCCGCGGTGCTGGCGGAAGTGCCAGAACAGGAATCCGGCGGAGCCTGAAGCGTAGGTGGCATAGGCCTCAGCTTCGACGAAGCCGTGAGGGTGCGGCACGCCGTAATGCTGCACAGAGCCGCCGTGGCTGGGGCTGGTCTCCATCAGGACGGTGCGCCGGGACTTCGCCAGCCCCGGGAAATAGTCCAGGTTCATCAGGAATGCGGAATGGTTGTCCGCGGCGGGGTAGGTGTCGAAGCTGGAGAAATCCAGGCCATCGAAGAGTGCTGCATTGTCCAGGTCGAAGCCGAAGCCGCTGTTGTGCGTCACGGGCAGGCTGCTGTGGGTGCGGATGATGTCCGTCTGTTCGCGGGCAAACCGGTTGATGTTCTCTTGGCTGAACAGCCTGAAATCATTGACCAGCGACGTGTTGTGGAGAAACGGTGTGGGACCGGGAAGGGGCACCTGGGCGAATCTTTGATACGTTTCACTCCAGACCGCGGAATGCCACGCCTCGTTGAGCAGCTCCACCTCCTGGTACTTGGCGGTGAGCCATTCGGCCCATAGCCCGGCGCACGTTGGGCAGTGGCAGCCGCCCACGTGGGACTTGAACTCGTTGTCCAACTGCCAGGCAACCACCCGGTGGTCGTTCCCGACGGCGACTGCGAGGGCCTGCGTGATCCGTTCAGCCTTTTCGAGGAAAGCTGGGTTGTTCGTGCAGATGTGCTGCCTGGAGCCGTGACCCAGGGCGGTGCCCTCGGCCGTATGGTGCAGGCGTCCGGGGTGGCCGTGGGTCAGCCAGACGGGCGGCGTCACGGTGGGGGTGCAGAGGATGGCTTTTATTCCGTTGGTGCCCAGCACGTCGAGGGCCCGTTCCAGGATGGCCAGGCGGATATCGCCGTCGTCCGGTTCCAGGGCGGACCACATGAACTCACCCAGCCTGGCCGTGTTCATGCCCAGCCGGGCCATGTGGGCAGCGTCGGCCTCAAAGGTGGCGGCGTCGAGGACCTCGGGATAGACCGCGGCACCATAGAGAAGGCCGCCGTCAAACAGCTGGCCGTCAGAAAGCCGGCCCTCAGAAAGCTCAGGCAACGGGTGCCCCCTGCTGCATCGGGCGGAGGCCGGACATCTCCGGGGATGGAGCCAGGTCCGCCACCGACTCGTCGTTGGCGGTGAAGAAACGGTCGCACAGCCAGCCGGTCACGTACAGCCAGGCGCCGATGCTGAAAAACGGGACCAGCCCCGGCAGTGTCCGGCTGGCGTAAACGGCCGCGGCACTGACGAACAACAGGATGACCGTGCCGGCCAAGTGACGGACCGCAAAGCGCGACGAGGTCATCAGATACTGGGCCACCGGGAGTTCATAGCGGGCATACAGCGGGAACAGGTAGCAGGCCACGGCGGCCAGGAAGAGGGCTGCCACAAAGGTGCCGGCCGCCATGAGCTCAGAGATCAAGCCATCGGCGCGTGAAGCGTAGTTCCAGTTCATCACCAGGACAACGGCCACAGCCATCACGGGCAAAGCCAGTGCGTTGGCACGGGCGAAGTTCGCCAGGTACTCCCGGGCGAAAGATTTCAGGAGCGGAGCGGCCTCGCCGCGGGACCGTCGCCTGACCAGAATCTGGGCTGCCGCCGTGGCCGGGCCAGCTCCCAGGACGCCCAGGCCCAAGAGCGTGAAGAGAATCCAGAGCAGGTTCAAACAAGCGATCCACAGCAGGGTGTCGAAGAATGAGTAGGCACGTGCGCTGAAAGTTCCAGTCAGCATGGCAAAGCTCCGTTCGGTTCTCCATCGTTGCAGAAACGGTTCCAGAAGTGGGCCGCGTCACGTTAGTAATCGGTTTCTCAGAACCTAGACCCCTCGCGACGGACACGTCAAGTGAAAATTTGAATCGTTACATTACTGGACGCAGTCGGCGGGCATGGTCCACACTGGGTATGGAAAGCGCTTGCCGAGCCGGGTATGCTGACGCCAGGGCATGCACCTGGAGGCGCGGCTACTGTCGCTTCAGAAACCCGCCTCAGCTGTCTTCTGCGCCGCGGTCCCTTCCGGCCGGAGCCAAAGATTCTTGTGCCTGCGGGCAGAAACGGAGACCCATGGGAACGCCAGCCGGCACCGACGCCGAGTCACAGACCCTCGGCGCAGATCCTGTCCAGGCCACACCAGTGGAAGCGGAAGGCGGCACGGCGCGCGTCGCGCTGGTCGGCGTCCACGGCTTCGGCACCCACCACCTGCGCAACCTTGAGCGGCTGCAGGCGGCCGGCGTCGTCGAGCTCGTGGCAGTGGCCGATCCCCAGCCGCCGGCCCCCGGATCCGTGCCGGCAACAGCCGCCGTTTATCCCGGGCTCACCGAACTCCTGGCCGCCACTCCGGACCCTGACGTGATCATCGTGGCCACCCCCATCCAGACCCATGCCCCGCTTGGCCTGGCCGCCCTGGCCACCGCGGCTGACCTCTATCTCGAAAAGCCGCCGGTGGCGTCCCTGGCGGACTTCAACACCCTCTGCGAGGCTGCCCGGAAGTCCGGGCGGAGCGTCCAGATCGGCTTCCAAAGCCTCGGATCACATGCACTGGCGGCCATTGAGGAACTGGTGGCCAGCGGTGCCATCGGCACGCTGCAAGGCATCTCGGCCACGGGCCGGTGGGTCCGCGACAGGGCCTACTACAAGCGGTCCCGCTGGGCCGGAAAACGGAGCATCGACGGCGTTGACGTGGTTGACGGCGTGGCAACCAATCCGCTGGCCCACGCAGTGGCAACTGCCCTGCGGATCGCCGGTGCCCGCACCATGGCCGACGTCGCGTCGGTGGAGACAGACCTTTACCGCGCCAACGACATCGAATCCGATGACACCTCGGTCATCCGGATACGCACCGCCGCCGGGCTGCCGGTCACCTGCGCACTCACCATCTGCGCCACCGAGTCGGTGGAGCCATATGTGACGCTGCAGGGCTCCGAAGGCCAGGCGGTGTTCCATTACACCGAGGACCGCCTGACCGTCACCACCGCAGAGGGACAGAGTGAGCAGCTTTTCGGCCGGGACGATCTCACCGGGAACCTGATTGCCCACCGCCTGGACGGCACCCGCCTGATCAGCCCCCTTCTGGACAGCGGAGCCTTCATGCTGGTGCTGGAAGCCATCCGGACCGCACCGCTGCCGGCACTGATCGGCAGCGAGTACGTCCAGTGGGTCGGCGAGGGCGATGCCGCCCACGCCGTCGTCGTGGGGATTGAAGACGCCTTGGAGCGGGCCACGCGTGAGCATGCCACCTTCAAGGAACTGGGCCTTCCGTGGGCGCGCTGACCGCTGCAGGTCTGCTGACCGACGGCCTCACCAACTGCCTGACGGCATCCCTCAAGCCAGTCTTCGGCTGGCAACTGACCCAGCCGGATGGCGCTGACCCTGCCGCTGCCCGGCAGACCGGCTACGAGATTGCCGTCGAGGACACGGCCGGGACGGAGGTCTGGTGCTCCGGGCCAGTCCCTTCCGGACTGCAAGCCAACGTCCCGTACCTCGGCCCTGATCTGGCCGAAGACGCGGACTACAGCTGGCGGGTCCGGGTGCGTGACTCCGCCGGCCGTCAAGGATCCTGGTCCGGGCCCGGCCACTTCAGCACCGGGCTCTCGCACAACGGGTGGGCCGCCGATTGGATTCATCGTGCACCGGGCGGCCGGGCTCCCCTGGATATCCTGGACGGCGCCCTGCGGGTGGCAGGCTCCCCCTTCCTGCCACTCCCCTGCGCTCCGGTCCGCGAAGTCAGGGTGGAAGCCCGCCTCAAGCCGGTGATGGGCTGGGCCGGACTGCTCCTGCGCAGCACCGGCCCCGGAACCGGGCTTCTGCTGGAACTGAATTCAGCAGGCAACGTCGTCCTGCGGCGCGCCCCGGCCTGGGAAATTCCCGCTGCCGCGGCTCCGGACACCGAGGTGCTTGCCAGCGCCCAGCTTGAACAGACTGTCCAGGCCGCTCAGGAGCGGCTGCCCGGCAAGGACCTGGTCCCCGGTTCCTGGCATGACCTGGCTGTTGACGATGACGGCGGCACCATCACTGTCAGCCTCGACGGCGTCGACCTGCTCACCGTGGCGGAGCCTGCCGACCCGGGGTTCCAAGGTCAGCTGGCACTGCACCAGGGCCCCCGGAGCCAGGCAGAGTATGCCTCCCTGCGCGTGATCACCCCGGCTCCGGCTGGCGGCAGGGTGCTGCTGGACCACCGGTTCGACGGCCTGCCGGAGAAAGCCCGCGGATTCCTCCGCAGGTGGACGCAGACCACCACCCTCCGGCAGCCCGACGAGTGGACGCTCTTCCGCACTACTGTCCGGCTCACGGGCACGGTTGCCCGGGCCCGTCTTTTCGCCGCGGCGAGCCATCATGCCCAGCTTGCCGTGGACGGCACCACCTGCCTCAGCATCACCTCCTTCGGGTACCCCGGGGAGGGATATTACGACGCCGCCGATGTCACCGCGCAGCTCAGCGCCTTCACACCCTCGCCAACGGAGGTACTCCTGCCAACCGCGGTTCCGCTGACAGCCCTGCTGCACTGGTACGGTCCCGGCCAGGGCAGAGCCGCCGGCGTTCCCGGGCTGCTGGTCCGGCTCAGCGTGGACTATACGGACGGCCGCCGCGAGGTCTTCGGTTCCGGAACGGACTGGACAGCCGGGGAGGCGCCCTACCGCCAATCGGGCTACCGCAACGACGAGGGCGATCCCGTGGAGCACCTCGACGGGCAGTGGACGGCTGCGTTGATTGCCGTCCACGACTGGCTGCCCGCCCTCAGCCAGGGCGCCCACCCCGTGGCCGCCTTTCCGGCGCTACACCCCCGGCGTACGTCCCTGGCCGAGACCTTTGTAGCGCCGAAGGCCTTCCTCACGGCAGCCGACGGCACCCTGGTGGCGGACTTCGGCCAGGTCATTCCGGCACGTCCGGAAGTGGACTTCCTCAACGGCGTGGCCGGCCGGACCCTGATGATCCGGGCCGGTTACGTTCTGGACGACGGCGGCAGGGTGGACACTCGCAAGACCGCCAGCCAGAACACGGACATGTCCTTCCCGTACACCCAGGCCGACGGACAGCAGGAATTCCGCACCACCGTCCATCTCGGGTTCCGGTACCTGGAAATCCCCGGGGTGGAAGCGGCGGACCTTTCGCGGGTGGGAGCCGTTGTAGTGCATGGCGGGCATCCCCAGGAAGGAAGCTTCGCCAGTTCCGATGCCACGCTGGATGCGGTGTTCAGGCTGCTGCGCGATTCCGCCCTCTACGGCGTGCAGGAGCAGTTCGTGGACACCCCCACCCGGGAAAAGGGCCAGTTCCTTGGCGACGCCGTCAATATCTCGTACGCCACCATGGCGCTGTTCGGGGAGCACGCCTACACCGCGCAGGCGCTGCGGGAATTTGGCTGGTCCGCAGGGCGGTACTGGACCGACGGCGAGGACCTGGGGCGCTACAACGCGGTCTACCCCAACGGCGACGGGAAACGGGACATCCCCGACTTCTCGCTCATGATGCCGGAGTGGGCGGAGGAATACCACCTGCGGACCGGTGACCTGGCCCTGATCCGGGACCTGCTTCCGCACCTGTGCAACACTGCCGACTACGCGCTGCGTTACCTCGCCACGGAAGGCCCGACGGCGGGACTGGTCACCGAATTGGGCGGCGGCTCCGGCCCGTACCTGCACGGCATCGTGGACTGGCCGGCACCAGGACGCTTCGGTTACGACATGGACTGCGCTGCCAAGACCACCGTGAACGCGCAGGCGTATTCGGCGCTCATTTCCACGGCCCGGCTCTGCAGCCTGGCCGGGCACGAGGATGCGGCTGTCCGGTACGCCGGCCGCGCCAGCGCCCTCGCGGAAAGCATCCGTTCCCTCCTGAGGATTGACGGGGTGATGGTGGACGGTCTGCATGCTGACGGAACACCGAGCAGGCACAGCTCCCAGCACGCCACGTCCTTCCCGTTGTCACTCGGAATCACCGATCCGGCTAATGCGGCGGCCGATGCCCAGAGGATCGCGGACCAGGGAATGCGGCAGGGACCCATGACCGTCCACCGGCTGGTGCGGGCGCTCCTCACCGCCGGTTTGACCGATGCAGTCCTGGACCTGCTCACCAACCCGGGCCAGCACGGCTGGGCACGGCTCCTCGATCAGGGCGCCAGCTTCACCTGGGAAGCCTGGGAACTGGTGGACGGCACGGACTACAGCCAGTCCCACGCGTGGTCCGCGTCCGTGGTGAAAGAAATCCTGGAGCACCTGCTCGGGGTGCGGACTACGGTCCCGGGTGGCCGTGAACTCCTGATCGAACCGCCGGTGTGCCGGCTGGAACATGCCACCGGCAGTGTCCCTCTGCCGAACGGGCATGCCCTTGTCAGCTGGCGGCGTAGCCCTGAAGGAATCCACCTGGAGTGCACGGTTCCCGCCGGCGTCAGCGCCACGGTCCGGCTTCCGGACGGGAACTACGGAGTGGAAGGACCGACGACGGAGCGGTCCGATGTGCGTTCGCGGGACTTCAGGATCCATAGTGGAACCTGGACCTTCACGCCGTCCGACGCATCCTGACGGCCTCCCCTGCAACCTCCCGTGCCGCCTCCCCTGGCAGCTTCCCCAAGGCGAACGACGCCGGGTGCGGTTCGCACCCGGCGTCGTTCATTTCGGCATGATGTGGCTGTCTGGTTGTCCAGCCGCCCGGGGGTCCGCCCCGATCAGGTGAGGGAACCCTTGAGCTCTTCGATGGACTTCTTTGCCGCTTCCTGTGGGGAGATGCGGCTGAAGTGCACTTCGGTGGCGTACCGGGTCAGGACTTCTGACACCGGGCTGGATCCTGCCGGAGGCACGGCCGGGGCCTCACCCACTTCGTCGGCGATGTCGTCAATGAACTTTGCCGTCAGCGCGTCGGTAGGGGTCAGTTTCGGAGCTACGGCCGCGCGCACTTCCGAGTTGCCCGGGATGCCGCGGTCTGCCAGCGCGATTTCGCCGGCTTTCACGCTGTTGGCCAGGAAGTCGATGAACTTCTGGACCTCGGCCGGGTGCTTCGTCCGGGAACTGGCGGACCAGAATTGCGATGCCTTGTAGAACTGCTCAGCCTTCGCCGCATCGCCTTCCACGCTCGGCGGCCGGCGGATTTCCAACGCCTGGCCTGAAGCCTTTGTCAGGGCGCCCAGCTGATTGGACCACACCCATCCCATGGCTACGCGGTTCGTTGCAAGGCCTTGCTGGTCCAGTGATGCGCTGGCATCTTCGGTCATCACCGACGCGGGCGGTACGGCTTTGGCGTCCCGCAGTCCGGCCTGCATTTCGAAATACCCGGTGGCGTCCGCCTCATCAAAGCCCAGGCCGCCGTCGTTCGTGAAAAGGGATTTCCCGTGCTGGCGCAGCCAAAGGTTGAACGATGCGTCTCCGGTGATGGCGCCCGAGCCGTAGACACCTTCCTTGCTCTTGCCGGTGATGTCCGCGGCACTCTTCCGGTAGTCCTCCCAGGTCCAGCTCGAGTCGTCCGGCAGTGACACCCCGCTGGCTGACAACAGCGAGGGATTGGCCAGGACCACCAGGGCGTTCATGCCGGCCGTCACCGCGAACTGACCGTCCGCTGTTTTACCGGCGTCGGCTGCGGCCTGGTCGAACTTGGACAGATCCACGTCCTTCAGCTCCAACAGAGCGCCGCGATCAGCGTATTCGCCCAGATACTGCGCGTCCATCTGGATGATGTCGGGCGCGTCCTGGGAGGCAACCTGGGTGGCCAGCTTGTCCCAATAACCGGACCAGTCGCCGTACTCGCCCTGGATATCGATGGTGGGGTTTTCTGCTTCGAAGGCTTCGATGAGCTGCTGTGTCATCTTGTGCCGAACATCAGATCCCCACCAGCTGAAGCGTAGGGTTACCGGTCCATCCGACGCCGCCGGTGAGCTGCCGCTGCAGCCGGTCAGGGCCAGTGCCAGGGCTGCAAGGACAGCCGCGGTCTTGGGGAGGGTGGATTTTCGGGCGCGAAAGAGCATTCGATGTCCTCTGGTCTGGCGGAAAGCGACGATATGAGAAAGCGCTTTCTGGCAGCTTAGGTGTGAGCCGTGCCACAGGTCAAGAACTCACACAAAGTTACTTTTGCTCACAGGTCAGATCAGCGCCGGTGCGGCGGAAGTTCAGTGCCGGGCGTTGCGGGAGTGCACCGACGGCGACGCGGAAGTTCAGTGCCATGCGCGCGTCAGTGCCGGGCGCGGGAGTTCAACGGCGGTGCGGCGGAAGTTCAGTGCCGTGCGCGGCGCGAGTTCAGCCAGAGGAGAAAACCGATGACCGCGGCCGAGAGCATTCCCAGGGCGCCGGTGACAACCAGGCCGGTCCGCACGCCGAACTCTTCGGTGAGCCAGCCAGCCAGCAGTCCGCCCAAGGCGTGGCCACCGAGCAGGAGCGGGAGGTAGAGCGCCATCACCCTCCCCCGGACCTCCGGTCCGGCCTCGAGCTGAACGGCGGTAGCGGCGCTGGTCAGGAAGAGGAGCGTCATCAGCCCCACCACCACCAGCATCCCGGTGAAGAGGAGCAGGTTTGGCATGAGCGCGGCCACCAGCTGTGCGAGGCCGAACAGGCCGGCGGCGGCCACGATCCCCTTCCGGCCGAACGTCCGCAGCCGTGCAGCGAGCAGGGCGCCGGCCAGGGCGCCGACGGCACTGACGGTGTTGAACATGCCGAAACCTTCAACACCGTTATGCCAAATGCGTTCCGCGAACGCCGCCAGCACCACAGGACCGTTCATGCCAAAGGCACCAAGCAGCCCGGCCAGGACAATAATCAACAACAGCGACGGCCTGTCCCGCACGTACCGGAATCCGGCCAGGAGCTGGCCGCGTCCGCGGGCAGCCGGGGCGTTCGCATGCAGGAGGGCGGGCCGGATGGCGGCGATCATGCCGAGAACGAGCAGGCCCAGGAGGGCGTTGGACGCGAAGGCGGCGGCGGATCCGGCGTAGGCGATCACCAGTCCGCCCAGCGCGGGCCCTGCCATGGCACCCAGCTGCCCGATGGCGTTGTTGAGGCCAATGGCGGGACGGAGTCCGGCGTCGCCCACCACTTCGTTGACGAACACCGTCCTGGCCGGACCGTCAATCGCGGAGGTGACACCCAGTGCGATGCAGCTTCCGTAGACCATCCACACGGTGATATTCCCGGTGGCGGCGGAGGCCGCGAGTCCCGCAGCGAGCAGGACGATTACAGATTGGCACACCATCATGATGCGGCGCTTGGGGAACATATCCACCAACAGGCCGCTGAGCGGGCCGATGATCAGCATCGGCAGGAACTGCAACGCAACGGCTATGCCTACCGCGGCCGGGCTGCCGGTCAGCTGCAGGACCAGCCAGTCCTGGGCCAGGCGCTGCATCCAGACGCCCATGCTGCCTGCGAGGGACATCCCCATGTAGAGGCGGTAGTTGTACTGGGTCAGCGGGTGGTACCAACGGGCCCGGCGCTGGGAGGTTCGAAGGGATTCTGCGGACTGGGGGCTGTCGGAAGACACGACGCGTCGCTCAACTCGGTAGTAACGGGAAGGTCAGGGCTGCAGGGACTTCAGGTTAAGCGCGGGTGGAGCGAATCTTGACCGCGGCGGCAGCCAGGATCAGGGTGCCCGGGACCACCACAAACAGGGCCACCAGCATCCACACAAAAACCACGGCGCCGAGGAGCGCCGATGCCAGGAGCAGTGAGCCGGTCCAGTCCCGGAGGGACAGCGCCTTGCCGGCGTTGAGCGCGGAGGACCAGGCGGCCGACGGCGTGTTGGCGTGGTCTGGGCGGGAGTCCAGGTTGGCGCCGGAAAAGTCGGACCACGCGGCGGTGGTGCGCAGCAGCAGAACGGCTCCGGCGGCTGCCAGGACCAGCGTGGCCGGTAGGACCACGGAGCTGCCGGGCAGGTGACCCACCGTTGCGAGCAGGAGGTTAAGGACAATCACGACGGCGGCTGCCGCCGTCGTGATTCCCAGTTTCCAACTGCCCGGCAGGGCGGAGCGGAACGTGCCCCAGAGTCCGCGGATGGAATCATCCCGCCCGGAAAGGTGCCGTTCCAGGTGGGAGATCCCGGCCGCGTACGCGGCGGGGATCGTGACAAGTGGAAGGGACAGCACCAGCACCAGCAGTCCGGCCAGGAGGGTCTCGGAGAACAGGGCGAAGCGGTTCACCGGGATCGGTTCGCCCCGGTCGGATGCGGGTGTGGTGCTGTCCATGATGCTCATTTTCTGACTCGGTATTCCTGGGCCGTCAGCCTTTGAGGCCTTGGGTGGAGACGCCTTCGACGATGTAGCGCTGGAAGACGAGGAAGAAGACCAGGACGGGGAGGAGTGCCAGGACGGACATGGCGATCATGGCTCCGTAGTCCGAGGACTGGGTTTGGTCCACGAAGAGGCGCAGTGCCAGTGGGAGGGGGTATTTGTCCGGGGTGTTGAGGTAGAGCAGGGGGCCCAGGAAGTCGTTCCAGCTCCAGATGAAGGAGAAGATCGAGGTGGAGATCAGGGCCGGTTTCATGAGCGGGAGCATGATGGCGGTGAAGATCCGGACGTGGCCGGCGCCGTCGATGCGTGCTGCTTCGTCGAGTTCGGCGGGGAGGTTGCGCATGAACTGGACCATGAGGAAGACGAAGAACGCGTCTCCGGCGAGGAACTTGCCGATCAGCAGCGGCACGTAGGTGTCTACGAGGCCGAGCTGGTTGAAGATGATGTACTGCGGGATGATGACCACGTGGAAGGGCAGGAGCAGGGTGGCGATCATCATGCCGAAGAAGATGCTGCGGCCGGGGAACTTGATCCGGGCGAACGCGTAGGCCGAGACACTGGCGGAGAGGATGGTGCCGACGACGGCGCCGATGGCCAGGATCAGGGAGTTGGTGAAGAACGTCAGGGTGGAGACCCCGCCGATCCCGTCCATGGCCGTGACGAAGTTGTCCATGCTGAAGTTCTCTGACCAGAGCGAGGTGTTGGCCCCGCCGATCTCGGAGTTGGGCTTGAACGAGGAGGCGATCATCCACAGGGCGGGATAGAGGACCACCCCGGTCAGGGCCAGGGCCACGGCGTGGAAGATGCCGCTTTTGACGCGTTTGGCCGTGACTGATTCTGATTTGGGGTTGTACTGGGCCTGTTCGATGTCCGGCACGGGTTTGGTGGGGGTTGCCATGGTTGTCATTTCGCGTCTCCGCTGTAGTGGACCCAGGACTTGGAGGTTTTGAAGATGACCAGGGTGATGATGCCGACCACGATCAGCAGCAGCCAGGCCATGGCCGAGGCGTAGCCCATCCGGAAGTCGCTGAACCCGCGCAGGTAGAGGTAGAGGGTGTAGAAGAGCGTGGAGCCGGCGGGGCCGCCTTCACCGTTGGAGATGATGTAGGCGGAGTTGAAGATCTGGAAGGCGTGGATGGTTTCCATCAGCAGGTTGAAGAAGACCACCGGGGAGAGCATGGGCCAGGTGATGTTCAGGAACTTCCGGATCGGGCCGGCACCGTCCATCGAGGCCGCTTCGTAGAGGTCCGCGGGGATCTGCTTGAGCCCGGCGAGGAAGATGACCATCGGGGCGCCGAACTGCCACACGGTCAGCAGGATCATCATCGGGATGGTCATGTCGGGGTTGCCCACCCAGCCGCCGAGGTTGATCCCGAAGAAGGACAGGCCCTGGTCCACCGGGCCGGAATCGCCGAACATCGCTTTCCAGACGATCGCGATCGACACGGACGCCCCGATCAGGGACGGGGCGTAGAACGCGGAGCGGTAGAAGCCCTGGCCCTTGCGCGCACTGTTCAGCAGCATCGCGATCGCGAGGGCCGCGGCGAGCTTGAGCGGGGTACCGAAGACCACGTAGGAGGTGGTCACACCGACTGACTGCAGGAACCGTTCGTCCTGGAACAAGGTGGTGTAGTTATCCAGCCCGATCCACTTGGGCGGCTCGAACAGGTTGTAGTTGGTGAAAGACAGGTACAGCGAGGAAACCATCGGGCCTACGGTCAGGGCGATGAATCCCAGCAGCCAGGGCAGCAGGAAGGTGTAGCCGGCGCGGGCGTCCGCCCCGCTCCGCTTTGACTTACGCGGAGCGGGAGCGGACGGCGACGCCGAACGCCTGCTCAGGGTTGGGCTTTGAGTCACGAGTTCATTCCGTCAGTAGTGAAAGTGTTGCAGCGAATCTGCTGCTAGGCGTTCTGCTTGATGAGGTCTTCGGCTTCCTTGAACCACGCGTCCGTGGCGCCGTCCACGGTGACCTTGCCGAAGTTCAGGTCAGAGCTGATGCGCTTGAACGATGCTTCCAGCGTGCCGAAACCGACGATGGGCGGCTCCGGGGCGTCCTTGAGATACTTCTCGATGGACTTCTCGTAGTCAACAACCAGTTTGTCGGTGCCTTCGAACGTGGTGCCATCACGCTGGGTCTTGGAGGCCGGAACACCGCGGGAGGTCTTGAAGATCTGGCCCACCTCGGGATCATTGACCATGAAGTCGATGAACCGCGCAGCGGCGTCCTTGTACTTGGTCTTGGCGCTGGCCACCATCAGCATGGAGGGCTTCAGGAACAGGCCCAGGTTGTCCTTGTCATCAGAGGGAACCGGAACGAGCTTGAGTTCCTTCGCGCCACTGTCAGCGAGGTAGCCGGCCATGAAGTTATCCCACGTGACTTCCGTGGCGGTGACGTTGGACCCGAACGGGGACTTGGGGGCGAGCTGGGTGGCGCGCTCCTCGGAAATGAGGGCAGGGGTGCCGCGCAGGTCCGCGTTGAGGTTCCACCACTTCTTCAGGTCATCCTTGGTGAAGCCGAGCTTGCCGTCCTCGGTGAAGGCCTCGATGTTGTTCTGGCGCAGCCAGACGTTGAACATCCACCACACGCCGGTGTAGTCGGTGCCGCCGAAGAGCGCGCCGTTACCCTTGGCTCCTACCTCGGTGAGGAAAGCGTTGAACTCCTTGTAGTTCCAGCTGCCGTCCGGTTCGGCGATGCCGAGTGAAGCGAGCTTTTCGGGGTTGTAGTAGACGGCGAAGGCGTTGGTGCTGGTGGGGATGCCGTAGGTCTTGCCCTTGATCTGGCCGGAGGGCAGGAGGGACTTCTCGAAGGCGTCGGTATTGATCTTGACGGTGCTCAGGTCCAGGAGCTGGTTGCGCTGGCCGTAATCGCGGAGGTAGGAGAGGTCCCACTGCATGACGTCCGGCAGACCGCCGCCGGCAGCCTCGGTGGCACGCTTCTGCCAGTAGCCCGCGAAGTCGGTGAAGTTACCGTTGACCTTGATGTCTTTGTTCTTGGCCTCGAAGAGCTCAATGGCCTTCCGCGTCCGGGTGGCGCGGTCATCGTTGCCCCACCAGGTGTAGTTGATGGTGACAGGGCTCTCTGCCGAGCCCGTCTCGCCGGCCGTGGTGCTGGACCCGGTTCCACAGGCCGCCAAAGCTGCGGCGGATGCGGTGCCGATAGCCACCGTGGTGAGGAAATTCCTTCTGTTGATCATGAGAGCCTCCTTGCTCGTGTTGCGTAAGCCATCGTTCCTATAGTCACAACGAGTGCTGTGAGCTGGCTTACACGCCTTCTGAATCGATACAATATCGGCAATTAGCGATTTGGGCAAGCGTTTTCCCAAACCGCGGTTTCCTGTAGGTTGGGTGCGTCCCCACCACCACGCTGGGTGCGCCCCAAGACCCTCTCCACAACTTTCGCCACGACCTAGCCAAGACCCCCGCCACGACAAAGGAGTCCCATGACCTTGCAGCAAAATTCCGGCCCATCCAGTGTCTGGAGCAATGTGGAAGGGATTGCCTACGGTGGGGACTACAACCCGGAGCAGTGGCCGGTCAGCGTCCGGCTGGAAGACCTCGAGCTGATGAAGGAAGCAGGTGTCACCTTCCTCAGCGTAGGAATTTTCTCCTGGGCACTCTTGGAACCGGCCGAGGGCGAATACGATTTCGGCTGGCTGGACGAGGTACTGGACAACCTGGCAGCTGCAGGCATCAAGGTGGCACTGGCTACGGCAACAGCGGCTCCGCCGGCCTGGCTGGTCCGCAGACATCCGGAGATCCTGCCGGTCACGGCTGGCGGAACCGTGCTGGGACCGGGCTCACGGCGCCACTACACGCCGTCGTCGGCCGTTTACCGCCGGTACGCCACGGGCATCACGCGCGTCATTGCCGAGCGGTACAAGGGTCACCCGGCGCTGGCGCTCTGGCACGTCGACAACGAACTCGGTTGCCACGTCTCCGAGTTTTACGGCGAGGAGGATGCGGCCGCCTTCCGCAGCTGGCTGGAACGCCGGTACGGGAGCATCGAAGCCGTCAATGCCGCCTGGGGAACGGCGTTCTGGTCCCAGAATTACGGCTCGTTCAGCGAAATCCTGCCGCCCGCCGTCGCGCCTTCCACGCTGAATCCGGGACAGCAGCTGGACTTCCAGCGGTTCAACTCGTGGGTGCTGATGGACTATTACAAATCGCTCGTGGCCGTCCTGCGCGAGGTCACGCCCACGATCCCCTGCACCACCAATCTGATGGCCTCGAGCGCCACCAAGTCCATGGACTACTACGAGTGGGCCAAGGACCTGGACGTCATCGCGAATGACCACTACCTCGTGGCCGCCGATCCCGAGCGGCACGTCGAACTGGCGTTCAGCGCGGATCTCACCCGGGGAATTGCGGGCGGCGACCCATGGATCCTGATGGAACATTCGACGTCGGCCGTCAACTGGCAGCCACGCAACCAGCCCAAGATGCCCGGTGAAATGCTGCGCAACTCACTCTCGCATGTGGCCCGGGGCGCGGACGCTGTGATGTTCTTCCAGTGGCGCCAGAGCTTTGCCGGATCTGAGAAGTTCCACTCCGCGATGGTCCCCCACGGCGGCCGTGACACGCGGGTGTGGCGTGAGGTGGTGGAGCTGGGGTCTGCGCTGAAACAGCTCGCGCCGGTTCGTGGCTCGCGGGTGGAATCCAAGGCTGCCATCGTGTTCGACTACGACGCGTGGTGGGCCAGCGAGATCGACTCAAAGCCGAGCCAGGATGTGAAATACCTGGACGTCCTGCGCGCTTTCCACCGTTCCCTGTTCCTGCGCGGCGTCTCCGTGGACATCGTCCACCCTTCCGCTTCTTTGGAGGACTACGACCTGGTGCTGGTGTGCACCCTCTACTCAGTCACGGATGACGCTGCCGCCAACATTTCCGCCGCAGCCCACGCCGGCGCCACGGTGCTGATCACCTATTTCAGCGGGATCGTGGACGAACAGGACCACATCCGGCTGGGCGGCTACCCGGGAGCCTTCCGCGAACTGCTGGGGATCCGGGTGGAGGAATTCCACCCGCTGCTGGCCGGCGCCCAGCTGAAACTGAGCGACGGCGGCGTATCCACCGTTTGGAGCGAGGACCTCCGTCTCGCCGGCGCCGAAGCGGTACAGACGTTCACGGAGTACCCCCTGGAGGGTGTGCCCGCATTGACCCGCCACGCGGCCAGCTCCGGCACGGCATGGTATCTGGCGACATTCCCGGACCGCGACGGCATCGAATCGGTGGTGGAGCGCCTGCTGGCGGAATCCAGTGTCACCCCGGTGGCCCAGGCTGACGCTGGAGTGGAACTCACACGCCGCCGCGCTACCGACGGCACTTCCTACCTCTTCGCCATCAACCACTCGCGTTCGTCGGCGTCGGTGCACGCCTCCGGGACGGACCTGCTCAGCGGCGAACCTTTTGCTGGCACAGTGGCCGCCGGCAGCGTTGCGGTGATTTCGGAGGACTGAGAGCCCTTTGTGGCCCCGGATCTTTTGTCCGGGTGCGGGGCCACCATCCCTTCCTACCGCGCTGGCAGAGTTCGCGGGGTCCACCGCTGCACTTTTGCGGGCGGATCCGCGTGTTGGGGGCGCTTCCAATACGTTGCAGGCGGACGCTGGCCACCTCCACGGCTTAAATGTCGTACCCCCCTGGCAGAGTGTTCCCATGGAAGCTTTCAGTGGTCAGCTTGCGGAGTCCGGCGGTTCCACCGCCGTGCTCACGCACGCGGGCCAGCCTGTTGGGGGCGCTTCCAACGGAAGGACGGCCGACAGGGCGGCTGTCGGGACGGCCGACGCCGGGCTGGCCGCGCTGCTGGCCGCTGTGAACGCCGCCGCGGCTGCCGCCCCGGCCCGGCTCGCGATGGCCGGCTATGTTGAGAGCGCACATTTCGCCGGCGACGTCGAAGACATCTCCCGGACCGTGGAATACCTCCAAGTCCTCGCCGCAGGGTCGGTGGACCGCACCCGTACCCAAGCCATCGCCGACGCCGCAACCGCCCGCCACCAGGTCCACCAGGACCTGGGTCACCGGCTGGGACCACGGCACCGAAACCCTGAACGAAACCGACACCACCTGGCCCACCGGCCCCGCCGCCCCGCCCGTTGTGTCCTCGCCCGCGGACGACGGATGCGCGAACACCGCCGAATTCCTCCGCGTCAGGCTCCGGATCGGCAAATCCGAAGCCCACCGCCGGCTCGCCCTCGCCCGCGCCATCCTGCCCGCCACCACCCTCACCGGGGAAACCACCCCACCACCCAGGGAACACCTCGCCGCAGGACTCACCCCCACCCCGGACCCAGCAGTCACTGCCAGCACCCTGGATCCAAAGGACTCAGGGCCCGCGCTTGCCTGCCCGGCGGTGTCCTCCCGGGCCGGGACCATCATCAGCCTCACTCTGGACCGGCTCCAACACCGCACCACCCCCGAAACCCTCACCCTGATCGAAACCGACCTCACCCGCACCGCAGCCACCGCAGACCCGGACTTCCTCGCCCGCGTCGCCCGCCGCTGGTCCGACACCCTCGACGCAGACGGCACCGAACCGTCCGAAGAAGCCCTCCGCCACACCCAAGGCGCCTTCATCCGCAAACCCCGCCACGGCCTGCACCACCTCGAAATCTTCGCCACCACCGACCAATACGAACACCTCCTCACCGTCATGAACACCGCCACCAACCCCCGCACCACACCCACCACCAGCAGCAGTACCGGCACCAGCAGCACCTGCCGCATCGACGGGGACATCGGCGGCAGCACCGGCAACGGCCCCGATACCGGTCCCGGCACCGGCCAGAACCGCTGGGCCGACGCGGACGCCAACGCGGATGTGGAACTGGACCGGCGCACCCGCTCCCAAAAACAACTCGACGGCATCATCGGAGCCCTCAAAGCAGCACTACGCACCGACACCCTGCCCATCACCGGCGGAAACCGCCCCCAAATCCTCGCCACCATCCACTACCAAGACCTCCTCCCCCACCCCGCGGACGGAACCACCACCGGCAACAACATCACCACCAAAACGCGCCCAGGCACGGGCACCGGGACAGGGCCAGGGACAGAGACGGGCAACTACACCTTCACCGGCCCCGTCGCCGCCACCACCCTGCGCAAACTCGCCTGCGACGCCGACATCATCCCCGTCCTGCTCGGCACCAACAGCGAAATCCTGGACCTCGGCCGCAAAACCCGCCTCTTCACCCCCGCCCAACGCCTCGCCCTCACCGCCCGCGACCAAGGCTGCACCTTCCCCAACTGCACCATCCCAGCCCCCTGGTGCGAAGCCCACCACATCACCTACTGGTCCAACAACGGCCCCACCAACACCACCAACGGCACCCTCCTCTGCTCACACCACCACCACCTCATCCACAAAGAACAATGGACCATCACCACCCAACACGGCACCCCCTGGTACACACCCCCACGCCACATCGACCCCACCCAAAAACCTCAACAAAACCACTACTTCAAACCACCCCCACCACCCCAACGCGAATAGTCCTGGCAGATACTGAATACGTGATGAGGAAAGCCAAACCCGAGGACCTCCGGGGAATTCGAGACATTGAAGTCGCGGCCGGCGACCTCTTCCGCGGAATCGGGATGGATGCGATCGCCGACGATCCTCCGCCGACCGAGGCCGAGCTGATGGACTACCAGCGCGAAGGCCGAGCCTGGGTTGCCACCGATCCAACCGACCGTCCAATTGCCTACGTCCTCGTGGATACCGTTGGAGGTTGGGCACACATCGAGCAAGTCACGGTCCACCCTCGCCACAGCCGGAAGGGCCTCGGCGGCGCTCTGCTTGATCATGTGGCTCGCTGGGCCAGGGAAATGGGGTTCAACGCAATCACGTTGACGACCTTCCGGGATGTCCCGTGGAATGCCCCCTACTACGAGCGTCTGGGTTTCAGGCGGCATCCTGAAAAGGAATGGTCTGACGGCCTCCGGAAGATCGTGCAACGGGAAAGCCGGGACGGGCTGGACGCCTGGCCGCGTACAGTCCTCGTCAAAGACCTATAGCAGCCAGCGGGTTCCCCGGTCTGCCAGCAGAAACCGAACATCACCGGCGCTGGCGAGGCAAGACACCTAAAGCCCCCTTAAACGGCTGTGACCCGGGGGAACCAATGGTTCCCCCGGGTCACAGCTGCCAACCGCCGTCGTCGTACTTTTCAGCGGAGGAGGCCTCCTCAGAACGCCCTCGTGTCATAAAGGTGCCGGGACCGCCTCGCGTAGGCGCTAGTTGCTGATGGCTGACTTCATTTCGTCGTGGGCCTTCTTGCCTGCCTCATCCGTTGAGAGCCTGTTGAAGAGGACCTCGGAGGTGTACCGCTTCACGATCTCCTGGATTGCTCCGGCACCCTTCGGCGGCGGGGCCGGTGCCTCACCGAGTTCGCCCTTGATCTGGTCGATGAATTTGACCACCTTGATGTCCGCAGGAGTCAGCTTGGCTTCAATGGCACCGCGGACGGCGGTGTTGGGGTAAACGCCGCGGTCCGCGAGCAGGGCCTCGCCGGCCTTATTGTTGTTGGCCAGGAAGTCAATGAACTTGGCTGTTTCCTCGGGGTGCTTGGTGCGAGAAGATGCGGACCAGAACTGGGAAGCCTTGTACCAAAGCTGCGCGTCTGCCGCCTCTCCGGTCTTGGACGGGAAGCGGAGGATCTGCAGGTCGGAACCGGCTGCCTTCTCAAGCGCGGGCAACTGGTTGGACCACCAGAAGGCCAGGCCGTTCTTGCCGACAGCGAGACCGCTCTGGTCCAGAGGTGCAGCTTCAGCCTCCACCACCTCCGACGCCGATGGAACAGCCTTCTTCTCGCTGAGCTCCTTCAGGAAACCCCACCACTCGGCGATGTCCGCCGGTTCGAAGCCCAACGTGCCGTCCGCGGTGTAGAGGGACTTGCCGTTCTGCCGCAGCCAGACGCCCAGGGAAGCTTCATCCGTCCCGTAGGCGGCAGAGCCGTAAGTGCCCTTCGGGGACTTCTCGGTCAGTTCGGCGGAGATGCGGCCGAAGTCCTCCCAGGTCCAGGTCTTGTCATCCGGGAGCGCCACGCCGGCAGCTTGGAAGACAGCCGGGTTGGCGATGATGGTGGCGGCGTTGATTCCTGCGGCAATACCGGTGAGGCCGTCTTCACTCTTGCCCGCGTTCAGGGCGGCTTCGTCCAGCTTGGAGGTGTCGATCTTGTATTTCGAGAGATCGAGGAGCGCCCCGCGGCTGGAGTACTCGGTGATGTATTTCTCGTCCATCTGGATGATGTCCGGAGCATCGTTGGCGGCGACCTGGGTGGCCAGCTTGTCCCAGTAGCCGCTCCAGTCACCGTATTCGGGCTTGATCTTGATCTTGGGGTTCTCAGCCTCGAACGCTGCAATGGCAGCCTGCGTCAGCTGGGCGCGCTTATCGCTGCCCCACCAGGAGAAGCGCAGTTCGACCGTGCCGTCCGCATTCTCGGGTGCAGCTCCCCCGCCGCAGGCGCTGAGGGCGAGGACGGCGGCAGCAGCAGCTGCCACCACACCGGTCTTGCGGAACCGGCGCCTTGCGCCGTGGGAGGGTGTCTCTGCCGAATGGTTCTGGGCAGCAGACTCAGAACGGGGAAAAAGCGGCACTGGATACTCCGATCTTCTTTGATCTTGATTTACTGGAAAGGAAAATATGAGAAAACGCTTTCTTAGATCTAATACTACAAGTACAGCACTTGTATTACAAGAGGTTTCGGGAGCCAAATAACGAAGGTATCTGCGGACCGGTTTAGCCAATGCACCGACGGGGGATGAATCTACGACGGCGGTATGGGTGCCAGCGCGGTTCGGAGTCGATCCTGCACTGCCGGCCGTCGCGACGACGGGACCGGCTGCGGCGCTGGACACGGATATCCGCCAGGCACGTATTTTGCCTTTCGGCGTCGGGAGCGGCTACCCGGGCGGATGTCCGTTAGCGACGCACTCTGCCTTTCGACGTCGGATGCCGCACCGAACCGCCGGCTCAACTCAGCACCAACAGGCAAGGCACACAACGGCCAACGGCCCGTCCTGAGGGACGGGCCGTTGGCGTGAGCGTAATTCCGCGGAACATAACGCCGGTCTATTTGATACCGGTGGTGGCGATGCCTTTGATGAGGAACCGCTGGCCGAAGAGGAAGACGAGGAACACCGGGAGCAGGGAGACGATGGACATGGCGAAGAGGGATCCCCAGCTGGTGGCTGATTGGGAGTCGACGAACGCGCGCAGGGCGACGGGAACGGTAAACATGTCCGGATCGGTGAGGTAGATCAGGGCGCCGAAGAAGTCGTTCCAGGTCCAGATGAAGGTGAAGATGGTGGTGGTCGCCAGGGCCGGGACCATCAGCGGCAGGATCACGCGGAGGAAGATGCGGGGGTGGCCCGCTCCGTCGATCCGGGCGGCTTCGTCCAGGTCCTTGGGGATGCCGCGGATGAACTGGACCATGAGGAAGACAAAGAACGCGTCCGTGGCCAGGAGCTTGGGGACCAGGAGCGGCCAGAAGGTGTTCACCCAGCCGATCTGGGAGAACAGGATGTACTGGGGCACGATCACCACGTGGAACGGCAGCATGATGGTCAGCAGCATGATGCCGAAGAACAGTTTCTTGCCGGTGAACTGGAGCCGGGCGAAGGCGTAGGCGGCCATGGAGCAGGAGATCAGGTTGCCCAGGATGGAGCCGATGACCACGATTGCGGAGTTGAGCATGTAGTGCCCGAACGGGTGGGTCAGGGCCGACCAGCCGTCGGTGTAGTTGGACATTTCCAGGCTGTTGAGCCAGAGTCCGGGGTCGCGGAAGATCAGTTCGTTGGGCCGGAGCGAGGAGACCACCATCCACAGGAGCGGGTAGATCATCAGGGCCCCGGCGAGGATCAGGACGCCGTGTTTTGCCAGGGCTTTGGTCCGCTGTTTCCGGCTGAAGGCCAGGGTCCCGCGGGACTCGCGGGGCTTGGCGGCCTTGCGGCGGTTCGTGGGCTTGCCGGCGCCGGAGGTGTTCTTGTCCGGGGCGGGCAGCGTCTGAAGCTTAGTCGTCATAGAAAACCCAATACTTAGCAGCGATGAAGTTGATGGCAGTGAAGATGCCGATGATGACCAGCAGGAACCAGGCCATCGCGGAGGCGTAGCCCATGTCGAACTGGCCAAAGCCCTTCTGGTAGAGGTAGAGCGTGAAGAACATGGTCGAGTCCGACGGGCCGCCGTTGCCGCCCGAGACGATGAACGCCTGGGTGAAGGACTGGAACGAGCCGATGATCTGCAGGACCAGGTTGAAGAAGATGATCGGGCTCAGCATCGGCAGGGTGATCTTCCAGAACTGCTGGAGCGTGGTGGCGCCGTCAACCTTGGCGGCCTCGTAATACATCACCGGGATCTGCCGCAGGCCGGCGAGGAAAATGATCATCGGGGCGCCGAAGGTCCAGACATGGAGCAGGATGATCGAGCCCAGCGCGGTGCTCGGGTCCGAGATCCAACCCGGGCCCTGGACCCCGAAGATGGCCAGGACCTGGTTGACAAGGCCGGTGGTGCCGAAGATCTGCTTCCACAGGATCGCCACGGCCACCGAGCCGCCCAGCAGCGAGGGCAGGTAGAACACCGAACGGTAGAACGGCAGCCCGCGCAGCCCCTTGTCCAGGACCAGTGCGATCAGCAACGCGACTCCAAGCTGCAAGGGAACACCGACAAGGACGTACGTAAACGTCACACCCAGGGAGTTATGCAGCCGGGCGTCGCCGAACATCCGGATGAAGTTATCCAGACCCGTCCATTCCGGCGGCTGGAGCAGGTTGTAATCGGTGAAGGACAGATACAGCGACATCAGCATCGGACCGATGGTGATCGCGACCAAACCCACCAGCCACGGCAACAGGAAAATATACGCAGCCTTGTTATCCCGGCCGTTGGCCTTCTTCTCCTCAGCACTCATCGGCCCCTTGCGGCGCTTGAGCGTAGTGAGTTCACTGATCGCGCTCATAGCGGGATCTCCATTTCACGCAGCAGGCCCGCCGGCGCCGGCAAGCGTGCCGGGCAAGGCGTCCTGGGGTTGGGTTCAGCGGCCATGTGGTCTCCTTTGGTCATCGTGGCCATCCACGTGTGGTTGATCGCCGGGGCGATCGGTGCAACGCACTGCCTGTGGTGCAAGCTCCTCCCGCGGGCTGCAACGGGTTATCGTTGCAGCAGCGATCCGGAGATGCCACCGTCCAGCGGGACGTTGAAGAAAGCGGCTCCGTACCAAAGTAAACGGTTTCTTGACTCGTGTACAGCCCTTTGTTAGTTTTTGAGAAAGCGTTTTCTAGAACGGGCGGCCCGATCAGTGTCGAGCGGACCCCGCAGCCGGAACACGTCATCCGCCCTTCGACCATCAGGCAGGCCAGTGAGCACAGCAAACCGTCCGGCCCGGCCCAGCGCCATCGCCGGATACGAGGACTGGCCCCGCTTTGTCCGGAACCAGCCGCGGTACCTGGCCCTCACGTCCGTAGCGCAGGAATTGTCGGACGCCTTGGGTGTTCCGGCTCCAGCTTCCCCCAGGGACGTCACCGTCCACTGGGAGGAAACGCACGACGGCGTCACCACCTCCCAGCTCAGCTGGCAGTTGGGATTCGGCCCCCGTACTACGGGTTGGCTGGTTCGCCCGGCCGGAGGTTCCGGGCCGCTGCCGGGCGTCCTCGCCCTGCACTGCCACGGCGGAAACAAGTTCGGCGGGGCGGACCGCCTGGTGGAACTTCCCCAGACGCACCCGTCCGCGGCCGAGGCCAGAGCAGGCCATTATGACGGCCGCGCCCTCGCTACAGAGGTGGCCAGGGCGGGCTTCGCCGTACTGGCCCACGACACGTTTGCGTGGGGAAGCCGGCGCTTTGACCTCTCCGAGCCGCCCTGGCGGACTGCCGCGGCACTTGAGGCGAGGAAGTCGCAGTGGCGGGAGGACGGCGTCGTACCAACCGACTCGGAACTGTACAACGCCGCGGCCGGCTACCACGAGGACACCGTGGCCAAAACGGCCGGTCTGCTCGGAACCAGCTTTGCCGGGATGGTGGCCCACGACGATCTCGCCGCGCTGGAGATCCTTGCCTCGCTCCCGGACGTGGATCCCGGGCGGCTGGGCTGCATCGGATTTTCCGGCGGAGGCGGCAGGGCACTCACCCTGGCGGCGCTGAGTCCAAGGATCCGGAACTACGTGGTGACCTGCATGATGACCACCTTTGACTCCCTGCTGCCCGCGTATCTGGATGCGCATTCCTGGCTGCTGCAGACTCCCGGGCTCTGGAAGCTGGGCGACTGGCCGGAGCTTACAGCCAGATCCGGAGCGGACGGGTTCCTGGTGCAGTACGCCCTCGCTGACCAACTCTTCCCGGAGGCCGGCATGCGCGAGGCCCACAGGATCCTGGCGTCGCTCCACCCGGACAGTTACGCAGGACGTTTCTGGCCGGGCGGGCACGTCTTCACTGCAGCGATGCAGAATGAAGCGATCACGTACTTAGCCCGGACCCTGGGAGCCGGCAGCCCCGCCGCCCAAGCCCATTCCACTGTTCCCACACCTTAGGCACCGAGGACCATTGATGACCCAGCAATCCGCCTTCACAGCAGAAGGCACCACAGAACCGCGCTCGAACGTCGAGGCAGGAGTGGCTCCGGCTGCCCGGCCGCGGATCGCCCTGGTGGGTGTCCACGGTTTCGGCGAACGGCACCTGGCCAACCTGGCCCGGCTGGAGTCGGCCGGCGCCGTCGAGCTTGTGGCCGTCGCGGATCCCCATCCGCCGCAGGATGGCAGGCTGGGCGCTTCCGTGGCAGTCTTTACTGCCTTGGACGAGCTGCTGGCCTCCGGAACGGCCCCTGACGTTGTCATTCTGGCCACCCCCATCCAGACGCATGCTCCCCTGGCGTTGGCTGCGCTGGCGGCGGGCTGTGACGTGTATGTGGAAAAGCCACCGGTGGCGTCCCTGGCCCAATTCCAGGAGGTTGCAGCTGCGGCCGAAGCCTCTGGGAATCTTGTCCAAGTCGGTTTCCAAAGCCTTGGATCCCTCGCCCTGCCCGCGATCAGAGAGTCCATCGCGGCCGGCGAAATCGGCGACGTCCTGGGCCTGAGTGCCCAAGGCCTGTGGCTGCGGTCCAAGGGCTACTTCAAACGGTCCCGTTGGGCGGGCAAGCGCAGCCTTGACGGCACGGACGTTGTGGACGGCGTGGCCACGAACGCGCTGGCACACGCGGTGGCCACGGGGCTGCATATGGCCGGTGCCCACACGATTGCGGATGTCGCCTCCGTGGAAACGGACCTCTACCGCGCCCACAACACCCAGAGCGACGACACCTCCGTGATCCGCGTCCGCACTGCGGCCGGGCGGACCCTGCTGTGCGGACTGACGCTCTGCGCCCCGGAGCAGCAGAATCCTTCGGTGACGGTCCACGGCACACTGGGCGAGATCACGTTCTTCTACACCGAGGACGAAGTGCTCACCACCACCGCTGCGGGCGAACGGCGGGACACGTTCGGGCGGACCGACTTGTTGGAGAACCTGCTCGCGGCCCGGGCCGCCAATGCTCCCCTGCTGTGCGGCTTGGCTGACACAGGCGCTTTTACGTCTGTCCTGGAAGCCATCCGCACTGCCCCGGACCCGCAGGAAATCGGCGCCGAACACCTCAGCTGGGAGGGTGAAGGCGACGACGCCCACCCCGTCGTCAAGGGCATCCCTGAGCTGATCCAACGGGCGGCCAAGGCACAGGCCACGTTTGCCGAGCTTGGCGTGCCGTGGGCCCGCAGGCTGCCGCCGGCACGGACTTTTGACCTTGCCGGGCAGGCCGTGGCCAACTACCAGGACGGCAGCCATATCCGTGCCGTGTCCTCACCGCGCCCCTATCTGCACCCCGTCCGCACTCTCGCCGGCACCGTTGTCACCGACCACCAGCCGCTGGACCATGTGTGGCATCTGGGCGTTGGCGTCGCCCTGCAGGACGTGGACGGCGTTAATTTCTGGGGCGGTCGGACGTACACCAGGGCGGCCGGCGAATACGTCTGGCGGCTGGATCACGGCAGCATCGTCCGCACGGGCGAATCGTCGGAGAACGACGGCGGTCCCGGACACAGCGGTCCCGGACTCAGCGGTCCCGGACTCAGCGGTCCCGGACTCAGCGGTTCTGGGCACGGCGGCGAGCTGACCGAAACCCTTTCGTGGAACGGCCCCGACGGCGCTCCAGTACTGACCGAAGAGCGCACCTGGACGTGGGCTCCAGCCGGTCCCAGTGCTTGGCGCTTGACGCTCGACTTTGCGCTCTCCCCCGCCGGCGATCATCCGGTGAGCCTGGGCAGCCCCGGTTCCAACGGCCGCGACCAGGGTGGTTACGGTGGGTTCTTCTGGCGCCTGCCGGAATGTTCAGGTGCCACAGTATGGGCGCCCGGTTCCGCCGGCGTGCCCCTCAGCGGTGAGGCCACCGTGCACGGAAGTGTCACGCCGTGGCTCGCGTGGTCGGGCAACTTTGGCCCGGGAACGCCCGACGGCGGCACTGGAGCAGGCGGCAGTGGAGCAGGCGCCGCTGGCGGCGGGGCCGCAACACTCGTCTTCGTCGCCGCGGAGGGCTCCACGGACCCATGGTTCGTCCGGGTGAACGGCTACCCGGGTGTAGGCCAGTCGCTGGCGTGGGATGAGCCCGTGATTGCCCAGCCCGGAACGCCGGTGCGCCGGAGCATCGCGGTATTCGTCGCCGACGGGATTCTGGGCACTGAAGACGTAGAGACATTGATCACAACACAGGGGGACCAGTCATGAGCCAGACCACCACCACCGCAGCGTCGCCGCTCCCGCTGGGGGCATCGCTGGAGGCAAGCATCGGCGGACGGACGGCGCCGGCCTCGGCGGCCGACCGCGGGATCAAGCGGCGCCGCGTCCTGGACATCCTCGACGCCAAGGAACAGGATTCACTGCTCCTGACCACCCATACAGCCCTGACCTGGTACCTGGACGGCAGCCGCGTCCACATCAGCCTGGCGGGCGATCCCATCGCCGCAGTGCTGGTTGACCGCGACGGCGACCATCTGGTGACCTTCAACAACGAGGCCGGCCGCATGGCCGCCGAAGAGCTTCCTGCCGGCGTTACCCTGCATTCAGTGCCGTGGTACGGAAACCTCCACGAGGCCGCTGCCGCCGTCGGGCGTTCCACCGGATCTGCGGGATCAGCCGGCACCCCCCTGTCGGAAGCTGCGGTGGCCGCCGAACTCAGGGCGGCGCGGCAGCAACTGCTCCCTGCCGAGAGCGCACGGTACGCGCATCTCAGCGCGCAACTGGCAGGCATCATGACCGATGTGTTGTCCGCAGCAGGGCCTGAGACCACCGAGTTCGAGCTGGCCTCCGCTTTGGCCGGCCGGGTGGTTGCCGCAGGCGCGGAACCCCTGGTGCTCCTGTGCAACGGCAGTTCCCGCAGCGATTTCCGGCACCCGCTGGCCACGCATGCGCCGCTCGGCCGCCGCGCCATGGCCGTGGTGTGTGCCCGCCGGGACGGCCTGGTTGCCAACATCACCCGCTGGGTAAGGTTCGACGCCGGCACCCTGGAGGAGCTCGACGCCGAGGCCCGCATCGCAGCCGTTGAGGCGGATATCTTCGACGCGACGGTACCGGGCGCGCGGCTGGACAGCATCTTCGGTGAGATCAAGTCGGCTTACGTCCGGCATGGTTTCGGCGCGGAGCAGTGGGAGCAGCACCACCAGGGCGGTCCCGCTGGCTACGCCGGCCGAGACCCCCGCGTCACCGCCGGCGTCACAGATACGGTGGTCCTCAACCAGCCATTCACGTGGAACCCGTCGGGTCCGGGAGTCAAGATCGAAGACACCGTGCAGGTTACCGGGGCCGGGCTGGTGGTCCTGACGGTGGACGAGCGCTGGCCCTCCACCACGGTCAACGGCCTGCGACGCCCGGTCACCCTGCAGCTCTAGCCTCACGCTCTCTCACCTAATGACGTCTTGACACTGCAACGCGGGGTCACTTACCGCCCAATTCAAGGCCTTTGATGGGCTCAAAGTGACCCCGCGTTGCTCTCACTTAATGACGAGAACGCGAAAACGCTCCTGCAGTTGTTGCCGACAGTAAGGCAACAACTGCAGGAGCGTTTCAATTAGGCCGACATCAACTGCAAGAGCGTTGCGGTTTAGGCGACATCAACGGCAAGAGCGTTGCTAGCGGAGGCGGAGCTCACCGTCCACGCGGCGCGGGATGCCCAGCGGGTTGCTTTCGCGCAGGGCCGGGTGCAGGACCGTTTCCGGTGCATCCTGATAGGCGACGGGGCGCTGGAAACGGCGGACCGCCGTCGCGCCTACCGAGGTGAACAGCGACGTGGTGGCAGGGTACGGGCCGCCGTGCTGCTGGGCCCAGTTCACCGCGACGCCGGTGGGCCAGCCGTCGAAGAGTACCCGGCCTGCCAGGCCGGACAGCTGCTCCACGAGGTCGGCGATGTCCTCGCCCGGCTGGGCGTGGACCGTGGCGGTCAGGCTGCCGGGAACCTTGGCGAGGACTGCCGAGAGCTCCTCCTGGTCCGCGTATTCGATCAGCAGCGTAGTGGGCCCGAAGCACTCTTCCAGCAGCTCGTCCGGGCGGGCCAGGACGTTGGCGGCGGAGGTGGAGAACACCACGGGGGCGGCGCCGTCGCGCGTTGCGTCCTGGTCCGCGGAGCCGCTGACAATGGTCACCTCGGGCAGCGAAGCCACGCTGCGCAGGCCATCCGGGTAGGCGTCGGAGATCCGGGTGGTGAGCATGGGCGCCGTCGGCTTGTCCTTGCTGGCTTCAGCGACTTCAGCGGCGAATCCAGTCCCCGCAGGGATGAACACCAAGCCCGGCTTGGTGCAGAACTGGCCGGCGCCCATCGTGAACGACGCCGCAAGTCCCGCCGCGAGCTGGCCGGAACGCTCCGTCAGGGCGGCCACGGTGATGACTACAGGGTTCAGGCTGCCCAGCTCGCCGTAGAACGGGATGGGATCGGGACGCGAGACTGCGAGGTCAAACAGCGCCCGGCCACCGGGAATGGACCCGGTGAACCCCACAGCCTTGATGGCGGGATCCTGGACCAGCGCGGTGCCCACCTCGCGGCCGCTCACCAGGGCAAACAATCCGTCTGGAGCGCCGGCGGACCGCAGGGCTTCGGTGACCACCTCGGCCGTCCGCTCGGAGAGTTTCAGGTGGCCCGAGTGGGCCTTGACGATCACCGAGGAGCCAACAGCCAGTGCAGAGGCGGTATCGCCGCCGGCCACAGAAAAGGCGAACGGGAAGTTGGAGGCGGAGAAGACAGCAACCGGGCCGATGGGACGCAGGATGCGGCGCAGGTCAGGCTTGGGCGGGGTGGCGGACGGGTCCGCATGGTCGATGACTGCCTCAAGATAGGAGCCTTCGGTGATCACGCGGGCGAACAGCCGGAGCTGCCCGGACGTCCGGGCCACTTCGCCTGTCAGGCGGGCAGTGCCGAGGCTGGTTTCGGAGTCCGCGATCTCCACCAGTTCGGCTACGTTGGCGTCCAGGGCGTCGGCGACGGCGGTGAGCCAGGCTGCGCGGTCGGCGTCGGATGCGTTGGCCGAGATGGCGGCGGCCTGCGTTGCGGCGGCCGTGAGCTCTGAAAGTGAAAGGGTTGCAGTTGTCACTGGGGTACCTGTGTTTCGTCGGGAGGTGGTCGTGTCTGCGGTCATTGTCTGCGGGGCGACTGGAGCCTCAGCCCTGTGCGTTGGAGGTGAAGCGGAAGCCCAGTCCCGGCTGGTCCGTGAGTGTCAGGCGGCTGTTGCTGACGCGGACCGGCGAGGGGCCGGCCAGGATACCCAGCTGTTCGAAGGACGCGTCCTCCACGTCCTCCACCAGCGTGGCCTCCGCCAGCGTGAGAGCGAGCTGGCCGGAAAGTTCCGGCAGCAGGTGCGGCATCACGCGGATGCTGTTGGTCCGGGCCAGCTCAACGATCCGGCGGAATGGCGTGATGCCGCCTACCCGGATGATGTTGGGCTGGATGATGTCCACCGCCTCCGCCTCAATGAAATCGCGGAAGCGGTAGATGGTGTGCAGGTTTTCGCCGAGGGCGATGGGGACCGGTGAATGCTTGCGCAGCCTGCGGTAGGCCCAAAGGTCATCCGCGCGGATGGGCTCCTCCAGCCACTCCAGTCCGAACTCCGCGAGCACGTCCAGGGCTTTGAAGGTGGTGGGCAGGTCCCACCGCTGGTTGGCGTCGATCATCAGCTTGCGGTCCGGGCCGAGCACGGACCGGACTGCCGCCACACGCTCGGCGTCCTCGCGGATGTCCGGCTTGCCCACCTTGATCTTGACGGCCCGGTGCCCGGCGGCGACCCAGCGTTCGGTCTGCGCCACCAGCTCCTCGAGGGTGTAATGCAGGTTCACGCCGGAGCCGTACACCTCCGTGGACTCCTGCCGCTGGCCCAGCAGCCCGGTAACCGAGGCCTGCGCCCGGCGCGCCTGCAGGTCCCACAGGGCCAGGTCCACCCCGGCCATGGCGATGGTGGTCAGCCCCCCGCCGCCGGCCTCATGCAGCCGCTTCCACAGCGCGTCCCACACCGTCTCGGGGTTGGCTGGTAGCCCGGTGATGAAGGGTGCGATGTCGTGGTCGAGGAGGGCTTTGACGGCCTGCGGGCCGATGGTGGGCGTCCACGAAAAACCGTGCCCCGCACCGCCGTCGTCCGTCTGGATCTCGGTAACGATCACATGGTTTTCCGGCGCCTCCACTCCCCAGCTGCGCAGCAGCGGGACGGTCAGGAGCCGGGTGGTCAGGCCGGTGATCAGCGGTGCGGTCCTGACAGAATCGAGCGCGGGCGCGCTCATCAGCGGCCGGCCAGCTCGTAGCCCTTGGCCAGGATGGACTTCAGCTGCACCAGCTGCTCCTCGGTGGGGTCCACCAGCGGCGGACGGACCGACCCGACCGCCAGGCCGCCGAGGCGCAGTCCGGCCTTGATCAGCGCGACGCCGAAGCCGGGGGTCTGGTCACGGAGGCGGACCAGCGGAGCGTAAAACCCTTCGAGGAGGGCGTTGCGGCGGTCCTCGTCACCGGAAATGTAGGCGTCGTAGTAGGCCTTGGCGATCTCCGGAGCCATGGCGAACGCGGCGGACGAGTAGAGCGGGATGCCCAGTCCGCGGTAGGCGCCCTGGGTCAGTTCGGCGGTCAGCAGGCCATTGAAGAAGGCGAAGTCCTCGCGTCCGGTGGCGCGGACAGCGGAGACGATTTCCTGGGCCAGGCCCACATCGCCCAGTCCGTCCTTGAAGCCGATCACCTTGGGGTTGGCGGCGAGGCGGACCATGGACGCGGCGGTGAACTTGGCGTTCCCGCGGTGGTACACGATAACGGGCAGGCTGCTGGCGTCGGCCACAGCTTCGATGTACGCCACCAGGCCGTCGGTGGGTCCGGTGACCAGGTACGGCGGCAGGACCAGGAGGGCATCGGCGCCTGCTTGCTCGGCGATCCGGGCGCACGCGATGGCGTGGCCCAGCGGCCCGCCTGCTCCGGCGACCACGGGAACCTTTCCGGCTACGACCTCGACGGCGGCAGTCACCACGGTGCGCACCTCATCGATGCTCAGCGCGTGGAATTCGCCGGTGCCGCAGGCGGGAAACACGCCGCCGGGACCGAACGGGAGCCGTGAACCGATGTGCTCTTTAAGCAGCTCCACGTCAACGGCGCCTTCCGGCGTGAACGGAGTGACGGGGAAGAACAGTACGCCGTCGAATTTCATGATGTCTCCTTGGATCCGGCACCGGCTGTGACCAGGGTGGCGGACGGCTCGTCGTTGAGGGTGGTGGTTGTCTTCAGTTCGGTCCGCCAGCTGCGCTTGGGCTCCCAGCCCAGCAGTGTGCGGGCCTTGGCGATGGAGAAGGCTGGACTGGTGCCGGTCAGGCCGGCGGCCACGGTTTCGCTTCCGGGCAGGAAGCGGGGCATCAGCTCCGCCAACGGTGCGGTGGCCAGGGCGTCTGCCGCCCCGACGAAGAAGGTTTCCCCGTTGGGGATGGAGCCCATCTTCTCTAGGAGCACGTCCAGGAAGTCTGCGACGTCGCGGGCATCCACGTAGTTGAACAGTGCGGGAGCGGACAGTGCGGGGTCGGCCAGGCGCTCGGCCAGGGTGTGGCCCTGCTGCGTGGGCGCACCTTCCCATTCCTCGGGTGAGATGACGTAGCAGGGCCGGAAGGCGGCGTACCGGATCTTCGAACCCTGCGCCGCGGCGAACATCTGCACAGTCTGCTCGGCGATCAGCTTGGACAGCGCATAGGCGTTCCAGGGCTTCGGCGTGGTGCGCTCGTCCAGCGGGAAGCTGTCCGGCAGCCAGCCCGCCGGTGAACCGTAGCCAAGCACCGTGGGACTGCTCGCCGTGATGATCCTGCCGATGCCCAATTCCGTGGCCGCGCTGATCACTGCGTACGCGAGGCGGGTGTTCGTGGCGAAAATGACGTCTTCCGGTGCACTGAACGGGACGGCGATCGCGGCGAGGTGGATGACGGCGTCGGGCGCGGTCTCCTTCAGGAGGCGCAAAGCCTCGCCCGGGGCCAGCAGGTCCCCGGTTTCCTGCACGACGCCGGCCGGCAGTTGGTCCGCCGCAAGCGCGTCACGGTCTACCGAGATGACGTCGTGGCCCGCTTCGGCGAGGCCCGCCACAACGCTGCGTCCCAGCCGGCCGGAGCCGCCGGTGACAAAAATCCTACTCATAGTGTTTCCTTCAGGTCTGAGGTCCGTGGACTGTCCGGGACGGACTCAGGCGCCACGGCGAAGGTCGGCGCCGAGGTCCAGGTCTTCGATGCGGACGGGGAGGGATGACTCCAGCGAACGGTTGCCGGCGATGCCGACCGAGACTGAGCGCAGGCCGTCGAGGTAACCGGACGGGCGGCCCAGCGGGTCCTCGCCCGGGCCGTTGAAGAGGTCCGAGAGGAGGAGTTCGTCGCCGCCGCCGTGGCCGCCCTCGCCATTGACGATGGGCACCTCGTAGGCCGCTTCCCAGTGGCGCTGGACCACTAGGCGTTCACCGTTGCGGCGGACGGCGTCCTCTTCCTCGATGGGGGTGGCACTCGGGTCAACGACGGTCTTTTTGTCCGTGCTGTTCAGGACGGACGCGCGCTCCACCACTTCGAGTTCAGCACGGCCTTCGGTACCGTTGACGGCCACCCGGTAGCCCTCCCACGGGCTGTGGGCGTTTAGGGAGTAGCTCAGGCGAGGTCCACCCTGGTACTCCACCACGAGTGCCAGGTTGTCCTCGATGGTGATGCCGCCGGTGAAGACGTCCTGGTCGCGGCGGTAGCCGTCGTAGTGTTCGTTGTCCAGGAAGAGGGCCTTGAGCCGCTCGTCCTCGCGGAGGTCCAGCGTGAAGGGGTCCTTTTCGGCGGCGGCCGGGGTGCCGGCGTCGGGCGTTCCACGCTCGGGACGCGGGCCCAGTCCGCGTTCGGCGGCGTTCTTGTCGCCGTAGAACTTGAGCCCACCGGATGCGAACACCCGCTCCGGAACGTCGTTGATCCACCAGTTGACGAGGTCGAAGTGGTGGGATGCCTTGTGGATCAGCAGGCCGCCGGAGTTCTTCTTTTCGCGGTGCCAGCGGCGGAAGTAGTCGGCGCCGTGGACAGTGTCCAGGACCCAGCTGAAATCGATGGAGGTGACCTTGCCGATCACGCCGCTCTGGATGATTTCCTTCAGCGCGCTGTTCCGCGGCGAATACCGGTAGTTGAACGTGACCACCACGTTGCGGCCCGTCTCCTCCACGGCTTTGGTGATGCGGCGGCAGCCCTCGGCATCGATGGTCAGCGGCTTTTCGACGACGACGTCGGCGCCCGCCTTGAGTGCCTCGACGATGTAGTCGGCGTGGGTGTAGTCAGGGGTGGTCACCACGACGCGGTCGATGTTGTTGGCCTGGATGAACGCGGTCAGGTCTGCGGGGTCAAAGGAGGCGACCGGGCCCGGCGCACCGAGTTCCTGGATGAGCTTCTGGTAGAACTCCACACGGCCGGGGTTGACGTCTGAGAAGGCGACCAGTTCCGCGGTGTCCGAGTGCTTTCCGAAGATGGCACGGATGTACATCTCGGAGCGTCCGCCGGTGCCGATGAGGGCGATGCGTGCTTTGGTTCGTGCGCCCGGCTGCAGCAGGCTGGACGTGCCGGCAGCGGTAGCAGAACTCGATTCGGCTGTTTTGACCATGAGGGGTCCCTTTCGAAAGCTCAAAACCCGGCCGCGTGGTGGCCGTTGGAGGTGGTGCGCAGGATCAGTTTCCGGAACTCACGCGAGAAAGCGTTTTCTCGCTTCGTTACATGATTTGTACCAAGACCACCGCAGTCCCGTCAACCCTTGTCCTCTGTGCGAGTAAGCGTTTTCTGGGTTCCGTCTGCAAGAACCTGCCGATCTCAGGGACCATCGGTAGAAATCGCTTTCCCGCGGCGTTATATGCTTTTCCCACGACACCGCCTTCTGCTGTGAACATCGCCAGCCCCCTGGCGGCAGAATGGCCCGGGGGACCTACGAAAGGCAGGCCATGGTCAGGAGATCGGCAACCGGCAGGATTGGCATCGCGGAAGTAGCGGTGAAGGCCGGCGTTTCGCACGCCACCGTGTCCCGCGTGATGAACGGCAACTTCACCGTGGATCCGGAGATTGCCTCGCGCGTCAGGGCAGCGGCGGCCGAACTCAAATACCAGCCCAACCCGGTAGGCCGCAGCCTCGCGCTGGGAAAAACGGACACCATTGGCATTGTTGTCCCGGACCTGGCCAACCCCACCTTCCAGGCCATCCTCCGCGGACTGAGCCGGGCGGCGGCCCAGGACGGCTACCGTGTGCTGATCGCCGATTCCTTCGAGGTGTCCAGCGAGGAAGCCATCCTTGCGGGTGAGGCTCGCCGAAGGTGCGACGGCCTGGTTCTGTGCGCCCCCCGCATGAGCGATGCCGAACTTGAGGAAATAGTCCCCTCGCTGCACCCTCTGGTGCTGATCAACCGGACCACAACAGCTGCGGACGTCCCCAGCCTGGTGGTGGATTACGGGCAGGGAGTGCAGGACCTCGCAGGGCACCTCGTGGAACTGGGCCACACCCGCCTGGCGTTCCTGGCCGGCCCGCCCCGCAGCGCCTCCAACGGGCTCCGGCTCGAGGGCCTGGAAGCCTTCAAGGCAGCCAACCCGCAGGTGGAGGTCCTGATGCTCGAGGGCGGCTCGGACTTCGACACCGGGCATGAAGCCGTGGATGCCGTACTGGACAGCGGCGCCACCGGCATTCTTGCGTTTAACGACCTCGTGGCCATGGGCCTGATGAGCGGGCTCCACGAGCGCGGGGTGGATGTTCCCGGCGACATCTCCGTCACGGGCTTCGACGACATCCCGTTTGCCCGCTACACCACGCCAACGCTCACCACCGCTGCCGTGCCCATCACCGAGCTCGGCCAGCAGGCATGGCACCAGCTGCGTGCACTGATCCGCAAGGAAGAGAACGATGCACCGGGCAGCCGCTACCAGCCGCGCTTGGAGATCCGGGCCAGCAGCGGCCCGGCCAAGGCGCCCCGCTCCGCCGCCCACGGTTAGCCGCCCACAGTTAGCCGCCCACGGCGAGGGCCAGGGGCGCGGAGCCGTTATCCGGATAACCTAGACGCCGGCCTCCCGGTAGTACCCCTCGATGTGGGCAGCCACCAGCTTGGCCGCCCGTTCGCCGTCGTCGTTCCGGATGGCCGCCAGGATCTCCCGGTGCTCAGCCCCGAGGCGGGCCGCTGTTGCGTCCCAGTCCGGGAGATTGCCGGTCAACCTGGCAGCGTAGCCCTGGATGGATTCACGCAGCGAGCCCATCATGGCGCTGACTACGGCGTTGCCCGCGGCATCGGCCAGGGCAAGGTGGAACCGGACGTCCAGGGCCAGGAAATCGTCCGCGGTTTTGTCGGCAGGTCCGACGGCGTCCATCTCGTCAAGGAGCGCGGCGGCACGTTCCAGCTCCGGGGCGTCAGCCTTGGCCCGGGCCACCGCCCAGGACTCCAGTAAGACGCGCGTCTCCACGATGTCCGACACGGGGAGGTGCTGCGTGGCAACGTGGAGCCGCAATGCCGAGCCAAGCGCCGCCGCCGGGTCTGAAATCACCACCGTGCCAGCCTCGGGACCGGACCCGACGCCAGCACGGACAATGCCCATGGCCTCCAGGATGCGGATCGCCTCGCGCACCGAAGTTCGGGAAACCTTCAGCTGCTCGGCAAGGGTACGTTCAGCGGGAAGCCGCCCTCCGACGGCCAGTTTGCCCTCGGAGAGCTGGCCCTCGATCCAGTGCAGGACAAGTTGGTGGGTGCGCATACGGCAATGCTACTTGATGTGGTTGGACCACATAGCCTACAGTGTGGTTAGACCACAGCAGCGGCTGCTAACTGCGCCGGCCAGCCAACGGAGGAAGCCATGACCCACACGATCCAGCCGAACAACCCCGAGATCACCCCGGCCCCGGACGCCGCGGATCTCCCCGCCGCAAGCCCCGCACCACGCCCCGCAGCGCCGGCCGTGCCCGCCGCGCTCAAGCGCCGCATCCCCAAGTACGCAGACCTCGCCCCGCTGATGCAGTTCAAGAAGCCGGAATTCAGCAAGGAAGCCCGGCTCAAGCGCACCAGCACCATCTGGGAACTGCGCGACATCGCCAAGCGCCGCACACCCCAGGCGCCCTTTGACTACACCGACGGCGCCGCGGAAGAAGAGATCACCCTGCGCCGCGCCCGCCAGGCCTTCCTGGACATCGAGTTCCGGCCCGGCATCCTCCGCAATGTCTCCAGCATCGACCTGAGCACCGAGATTCTGGGCAAGCCCTCCCGCCTGCCCGTTGGCATCGCCCCCACCGGCTTCACCCGTATGATGCAGTCCGAAGGCGAATACGCCGGTTCGCAGGCTGCCGAAGCCGCCGGGATCCCCTACACGCTCTCCACCATGGGCACCGCCTCCATCGAGGACGTCGCCGCAGCCGCCCCAAACGGCCGCAACTGGTTCCAGCTCTACCTTTGGACGGACCGCGACCGCTCGCTGGAACTGATCGAACGCGCCGCCAAGGCCGGCAATGACACCTTGATGGTCACGGTGGATACCGCAGTGGCCGGTGCCCGCCTCCGCGACGTCCGCAACGGCATGACCATCCCGCCGGCGCTGACCGTCAAGACCGTGCTGGACGCGTCCTACCGCCCGGCCTGGTGGTTCAACTTCCTCACGCACGAGCCGCTGACGTTCGCCTCGCTCTCCCGCTACACCGGAACCGTGGCGGACCTGATCAACTCGATGTTCGACCCCACCCTGACGTTCGAGGACCTGGACTGGCTGCGTGAAACCTGGAAGGGCAAGCTCGTGGTCAAGGGCATCCAGACCGTTGAGGACGCCCGCAAAGTGGTGGACCACGGCGCCGACGGCATCGTCCTTTCCAACCATGGCGGCCGCCAGCTGGACCGTGCGCCCATCCCGTTCCACCTGCTGCCCGAGGTCAAGGATGCGTTCACCAAGGACAACTCCGACGCCGCGATCATCCTGGACACCGGCATCATGAGCGGCGCGGACATTGTGGCTGCACTGGCTTTGGGTGCCGACTTCACCCTGATCGGCCGCGCCTACCTCTACGGCCTGATGGCCGGCGGCAGGGCAGGTGTGGACCGCGCGCTGCAGATCCTTGAGAAGGACATGGCCCGCACCATGGCGCTCCTGGGTGTCAGCAAAATCTCCGAACTGACTCCGGAGCACGTCCGCCTGCTCGGCAAGTAGCGGAGGCTACTTTTTCCGGCCGAACTTCGGCAGATTGGCCAGCAGGTCGGCCGCCTTGGTGGCTGCGCGCCCCACGGTGCGGCCGATCTGCTGCGGCACGGTGTCGTCGCTGAGCGGCGCTGACGTTCCGCCTGGAATCACGACGGCGGGGCTCAACTCTGCGCCTTCGCGCTCCAGCACAGCGGTCAGTGCTTCGTCCGGCGGAACCGGCGCTGCAGCGGCGTGTGCGCTGCCGGCCTCAGGCGAGGCGGCGGGTGAGCCGGCGACGGGGGCGGCCGGGCCGACGTCGAACGTTTCCAGCCAGCTCGCAATACCTTCGAGGGGCTTGCGGTTCAGCGCGTAGTAGCGCTTCTGGCCCTGTGCCCGCATGCTGACAAGCTGGGCTTCCCGCAGGACTTTCAGGTGTTTGGAGATGGTGGGCTGGCTCGCCGCCAGTTCCTCCACCAGCTCTCCTACCGCCTTGTCCCCTGTGCGAAGGGATACCAAGATATCGCGCCGGGTTGCTTCCGCAATGACGGCAAATACGTCGTCTGTCACCATGCCTCCCACCCTAGCGACATATACGCCGCAAGGCATCAACTATTTCGCCGGCAGACCGGAACTGACCGGTATTGGCGGACGGGGAAGTCAGTCGAACCAGGGATCCAGTCCGTGCAGCGGAAATACTGCCTTGCGGGTGGCCATGACAGTCCGGTCCACGGCGTCGTTCGGATCAAATCCGACCTCCCAGGACCGCCACCAGAGTTCCACATCGTCGCCCATCAGGCGGGGGGCGTCCCGGCCGAATTTCGCCAGCACATACGCGCGCCAGTCCTCTGGCACCTCAGTCCGCAGCGGGACCGGCCGCCCCGCTGCGATGGCTATCAGGTGGCTCCACGAGCGCGGAACGACGTCGGTCACGCTGTAGCCGCCTCCGCCGGTGGCGATCCAGCGGCCGTCACAATGCCGGGCAGCAAGGTTTCCGATGGCCGTGGCGGCCTCGCGCTGGCCGTCCACACTGATCTGGAGATGGGCAAGGGGGTCATGGCGGTGCGAGTCGCAGCCGTGCTGGCTGACGATCACAGCCGGATCGAAGGCTCCTATGAGCTGCGGTACCACCGCGTGGAAGGCGCGAAGCCAGCCGGCATCCCCCGTCCCGGACGGAAGTGCCACGTTAACGGACGTACCCTCGGCCGCAGGACCGCCGATCTCATTGGCGAAGCCGGTCCCGGGGAAAAGCGTTAGCCCTGATTCATGGATGGAAATGGTCAGCACACGGGGATCGTCCCAAAAGATGCTTTGCGTTCCGTCCCCGTGGTGGGCGTCGATGTCGATATATGCCACGCGCGGGAGGCCGCCGTCGAGCAGTCTCTGGATGGCCAGCGCGGAGTCGTTGTAGATACAGAACCCGCTGGCCCGCTCCCGGGCGGCATGGTGCAGGCCGCCGCCGAAGTTCACAGCATGGAGGGCGGTGCCGTCCAGGATGGCCGAGGCAGCAAGCAGCGATCCTCCGGCCAGCCTCGCGGCGGCTTCGTGCATGCCGGCGAACGCGGGGTCATCATCGGTGCCGAGGCCACGCGCTTCATCGGGTGTGGAGGGATCCTCGCTGACCCGGTGCACGGCTACGACGAACTCAGGAGAGTGCACCGACTCCAGTTCGGCGTCGGAGGCTACCTCCGGAGCGGCAATGGTAACGTGACCCAGATCGAACAGGCCCAGACTCCTGGCCAGGCGTGCGGTGAGGTCCATCCGCTCGGGCGCCATGGGATGGCCGGGACCGAAATTGTAGGCGGTCATGGCAGAATTCCACACCACCGTCGTCGGAGGTGCGGGCTGGCTGAGACCGGGCAGATATGTCATCAATCACAGGCTACCCGGTTCCGCCGCCGGGCAGGCCCGGCCATTACGCGGGCATTAGTGGTTTACTACTGGAGGAAACAGTTTCAACCGAGGAAAAGCCACCCATGTCCCAACGCCAGACGAGGCCCCGGATCCCGGCCCCCTGGCACCCCGCGGCACCGGAGCACGAAGGCCTGTGGATGTTCGCGCGGCTGCGCGACTTTATCGACGACATTGCCAACACCTCGCCCGCCCGGCTCGCCCTGACTGTCTTCGCCGCGGTCTGCCTGGTGTTCACGTTCATCCTCTCGCTGCCCGTCTCCTCCGCCACCGGTACGGCCACACCCCTGCACCAGGCCATGTTCACGGCGGTTTCAGCCGTGTGCGTCACCGGCCTGACGGTCGTTTCGACGGCGGTGCACTGGTCATTCTTCGGCCAGCTGGTCATCCTCATCGGCGTCTTCGTGGGCGGTTTGGGAACCCTGACGCTCGCCTCCCTGCTGGCCCTGATGGTGAGCAAAAGGCTTGGCGTCCGCGGCAAGCTGATCGCGCAGGAAGCCATGAACAACGCCGGGCGGCTGGGTGAGGTAGGTACGCTGCTGCGAATCGTCATCACCACCTCCGTGGTGATCGAAGGCGCCCTTGCCATCGTCCTGGTTCCGCGGTTCCTGACGCTGGGCGAGCCGTTCTGGCAATCGGTATGGCACGGCATCTTCTACGCGATCTCGTCCTTTAACAACGCCGGCTTCACCCCGCATTCCGACGGCATCGTGCCCTACGAGACAGATCTTTGGATCCTGGTTCCGCTGATGCTGGGCGTGTTCCTGGGCAGCCTGGGCTTCCCCGTGGTCATGGTCCTGCAGCAGAACGGGCTCAACTGGAAGAAATGGAACCTGCACACCAAGCTGACCATCCAGGTGTCCTTTATCCTCCTGTTCGCCGGCACCTTCCTGTGGGGGCTGATGGAGTGGGACAACGTCCGGACCATCGGCCACATGGAGTTCGGCGACAAAATCACCCACTCGCTGTTTGCCTCCGTCATGACCAGGTCCGGCGGCTTCAACCTGGTGGACCAGAACCACATGGAGTCCACCACCATGCTGCTCACCGACGCGCTGATGTTCGCCGGCGGCGGCTCGGCGTCCACTGCAGGCGGCATCAAGGTCACCACCATCGCGGTGATGTTCCTTGCCATCGTTGCCGAGGCCCGCGGCGACGCGGACGTCAAGGTCTACGGCAGGACCATCCCCCAGGGCGCCATGCGGGTGGCTATTTCCGTGATCGTGGCCGGCGCAACGCTGGTTTCCGTCTCCGCGTTCCTGCTCCTGCAGATCAGCGGCGCGTCCCTGGACCGGGTGCTCTTCGAAACCATTTCCGCCTTTGCCACGGTGGGGCTGAGCACGAATCTCAGTGCCGAGCTGCCGCCGTCGGGCGTTTACGTCCTTACTGCCCTGATGTTCGCCGGCCGTGTGGGCACCGTAACCCTCGCCGCCGGCCTTGCCCTGCGCCAGCGCAGCCAGCTGTACCACTACCCGGAAGAGAGGCCCATCATTGGCTAATTCCCCAGGCGCCCCCAACCGCCCCGCCCACAATGCGCCGGTGCTGGTGATCGGGCTGGGCCGCTTCGGCTCTTCCACGGCCGAGCAGCTGGTCAAACAGGGCCGCGAGGTGCTGGCGATCGAACGCGACCGCACCCTCGTGCAGAAATGGGCACCGCTCCTGACCCACGTGGTGGAGGCGGATGCCACCAACATCGATGCCCTGCGTCAGCTCGGCGCCCAGGAGTTCTCCTCGGCCGTGGTCGGCGTCGGAACGTCCATCGAATCCTCCGTGCTGATCACCGTGAACCTGGTGGACCTCGGCATCGAGCACCTCTGGGTCAAGGCCATTACCCCCTCGCACGGCAAGATCCTCACCCGGATCGGTGCCAACCACGTGATCTACCCCGAGGCCGACGCCGGCGTCCGGGCCGCGCACCTGGTATCCGGGCGCATGCTGGACTTCATCGAGTTCGACGACGATTTCGCCATCGTGAAGATGTACCCGCCGCGCGAAACAGTCGGCTTCACCCTGGATGAGTCGAAGGTCCGTTCCAAGTACGGCGTCACCATTGTGGGCGTCAAGTCCCCCGGCGAGGACTTCACCTACGCGCGCCCGGAGACCAAAGTGTCCGCACGCGACATGCTTATTGTGTCCGGCCACGTGGACCTGCTGGAACGGTTCGCCGCCCGGCCGTAGTCCCCAACCGCGCCCTAGCCTCGCAAGCTCGGCCAGGGAACCCTGCGGTCGTGGGCCCAGGTCAGCCTAGTTGCCTGGTGATCTCCGCTGCCCGCTCCGTTGCCGCGCGGGCGCCGGCGGCGATGATGGCCGGAAGGCCCTGCTCGTTGAACGTGGCGATGGCGGCTTCCGTGGTGCCCTTGGGGCTGGTCACGGCTTTGCGCAGGGCTGCTGGATCGGCGCCCGGCTCAGCCAGCATGAGGCCGGCTCCCGCGACTGTCTCGCGGGCCAGGAGCACCGACAGCTCCGCATCCAGGCCCAGCTCGACACCGGCCGCCGCCATGGCCTCGGCGAGGTAGAACGCATAGGCCGGGCCTGAGCCGCTGATGGCCGAGACCGCGTCAACCTGTTCCTCGGGCACCTCCACAACGGTTCCGGCGCCGCGGAAGACGTCCTTGGCCTGCTGGAGCTGCTCGGGGGTGCAGTGGGTTCCGGGTGAGACGGAAATGACTCCGCGGCCCAGCTTGGCTGGAGTGTTGGGCATGCTCCGGATCACGGGCTGCCCGGCCGGGAGGGCCGCTTCCAGCTGGGCCAGGGAGACGGCGGCGGCAACGCTGACGACGATGGTCTTCGGGGACAGTGAACCGCTGATTTCCCGCGCGAGTTCCTGAATGCCTACCGGTTTGACGCCAAGAATCACGACGGCGGAGCCCTTGGCTGCCTGCTTGTTGTTGTCCGGCTCCTCCTCCCCCGCGATGGCGGTGATGCCGTGATGCCGTACCGCCAACTCCTCCGCGCGCTCCGCCCGCCTGACGGTGGCCACGATGTCTGCGGGGTCGGTTCCGGCCTTGACGAGTCCGGAAAGGATGGCTTCGTTCATGGATCCACAGCCCAGGAAGGCGATTCGGTTGCTCATGGGTCCATCATGGCAGTTCGTCTTGGGCTGCCGAAACCGGACCCGCACAGCGGGAACCCCCTAAAACACATTCACAGCGGACTCCCATGTTCGCCGCAGGTTGCACACAACTTGGCGGCCTAACGTAGTTATTACCTCATTGAGGGTGCGAGTGATGCGGCAAGCATGGGGATGTTTGCCCGAGGCACCGGTGGTTGCAGCAGGTTTTCCCCCATTTTCCTGCTGGCAGCGCCGGTGCTTTCGCTTTTAACGCCGTTGACCTATCCACCGCGGATCTGCGCGGATCAGGCAGGCGCGGCCTGGACGGGCTGCCGCGCGGGTGCGATGTGCTGGCTCCCGTTCAAGGGATTGGCGAAAACGAGTTGGTCGAGCCGGCGCAGGATCAGTCCCTCGCGCAGTGCCCAGGGACAAATCTTGATCTTCTTGAACTTAAACATCTCCAGGGCAGCTTCCGCCACCAGGGCCCCGGCGAGCACCTGTTGTGCACGGGCTTCGGACACGCCGGGCAAGTACAGCCGGTCCTCGGACTTCATGGCGGAAATGCGCTGCGCCCAGACACCCAGATCCGTGCCGTGCAACGCACGCTTCACATAGGGACCCGACGCGCTGGGGGCTGCCCCGGCGATTCTGGCGAGGGAGCGGAAAGTCTTGGACGTACCTGCAACCACGTTCGCCCGTCCCAGGCCGTCGAACTGCCTCACGGCAGGAGCCAGTGTGGCGCGGATGTAGCGCCGGAGTTCCTTGACGCTCTTGGCCGACGGCGGGTCCTCGGCAAGCCAGTCCCGGGTGAGGCGGCTGGCGCCGAGCGGGACCGAGGTGGCCACCTCAGGCAGCTCGTTCTGGCCGAACGCCATTTCGAAGGAGCCACCTCCGATGTCGAGGTTCAGGATAGGACCCGCTCCCCAGCCGTACCAGCGCCGCACAGCGAAGAAGGTCATGGACGCTTCTTCGCTGCCGGTCAGTTCCTGGAGGGTAACAGTGGTCTCGTGCTTAACACGGGCCAGGACTGCCGGGCCATTGGTGGCTTCACGGATGGCCGAGGTACAGAAAGCCAGCAGATCGTCGGCTTTGTGTTTGGCGGCGAACTCCCAGGCTTCCAGGACAAACTCGGTCAGCTCGTGCTGCCCCTCGTCAGTGATGTTGCCATCGGCGTCGAGGTACTGGACCAGGGAGAGCGGCCGCTTGTGCGAGGCGAAAGGTACCGGGCGCGCGCCAGGGTGGGCATCCACCAGGAGAAGGTGGACAGTATTGGACCCGATATCGAGGACGCCTAGCCGCATCCTGCCATTATTCCCCGCAGCGGCCCGTCAAACCCAAACGAGCGCGCAGATGTCAGTTGGCGGAGGGGTCCCCGGGGGCGCCGTCGGGTGCTTCGTCAGCACGCTTGAAGTCGCGCTTGATGTTGGCAACGCCTTCCGGGTTGATCTCGAAGCCAAACGCGGCGCCCGGGTTGATCACCATACCCAGCTCGTCGCCGATGTTGGCGATGATGGCAGCGCCCTGGGTGCCAAGGACATTCGGGGCCGCCTCGAGGTACTGCCCGTCCACCCGGCTGGGGTGGGAAAACACGGCAAGGACAGGATCGCCGTCGGCGTTCGCCAGCACGAGGGGCTCCACCTGGGAGTCCTCCCCTTCGATGCCGTCGGTGCTGATGACGTAGACCTCGCTGTTGAGGAAGGACAGGATGACGTCCACCGGGCTGGCATCGGGCTGTCCGCCCTGGGCCAGCTTCTCTTCGAGGTCGTTCAGCGGCGTGGTATCGGCTGTAGCGGGCTGTTCAGTCATACCTCTACTCGACCACGTCCCAGACGCCGGCGCAATTCGACCGAACACCCGGCACCTATTTTTTGGCTGTGGCCTTCTTCTTCGCCGGAGCCTTGCGCGCCGTCGTCGTTCGTTTGACGGGTCCCTTGGCACGCTTCTCTGCCAGGAGTTCAACGGCCTGTTCCCGGGTCAGTTCCTCCAGCGAGGTGGCGCGGGGCACCGTAATGTTGGTGATGCCATCGGTGATGTACGGACCGAAGCGGCCTTCCTTCACCACGATGTTCTTCTCGGACACCGGATCCGGACCGAACTCTGCCAGCGGCGGCACCGCGGCGCGGGCGCCGCGCTGCTTGGGCTGGGAGTAGATCTCCAAGGCCTGCTCCAGGGTGATGGTGAAGATTTCCTCTTCAGAGCCGATCGAGCGGGAGTCCGTGCCTTTCTTCAGGTACGGGCCGAACCGGCCGTTCTGTACCGTGATGAGGTTGCCTTCGGCGTCCTCGCCCAAAGCCCGCGGCAGGCTCATGAGCTGCAACGCCTCGTCCAGGGTGACCGAGTCGACGGTCATGGACGCGAACAGTGACCCGGTGCGCGGCTTGGCCTTGACGGGTTTCTTCGGCGGCTTGGGCTTGCCGTTCTTGTAGTACTCAACCGGCTGGTTGGCGATCTGTTCCTCGGTCATCTCCGGGATGACCTCGGTGACATAGGCGCCGTAGCGGCCGTTCTTTGCGACGACGGTGTGGCCGGTGTGCGGATCGGCACCCAGAACGCGTTCTTCCGGTGCAGCCGTCTCCATCAGCTCGATGGCCTTCGCCGCGGTCAGCTCATCCGGAGCCAGGTCCTCGGGCACGTTGGCGCGCGAGTTCTCCACGATTTCGCCGGTCTTCGGATCCACCACGGCAGCGGAGCTTTCGAGGTACGGGCCGAACTTGCCCACCCGCAGCGTGATCTCATCCGTGATGGGAATCGAGTTGATTTCCCGGGCATCGATATCGCCCAGGTTGTTGACGATGCTCAAGAGTCCGGGATCTGCGTCTTCACCGAAGTAGAAGTGCTTCAGCCACGCCGAACCGACGGCCTGGCCGTTGGCGATCTTGTCCAGGTCGCCTTCCATGTCCGCGGTGAACTCATAGTCAACGTAGTCGTGGAAGTGCTGCTCGAGCAGGCGGATCACGGAGAACGCGATCCAGCTGGGCACCAGCGCGGAACCCTGTTTCCGGACATAGCCGCGGTCCTGGATGGTGGAGATGGTGGAGGCGTAGGTGGACGGGCGGCCGATGCCCTTCTTCTCCAGCTCAGCGGTGAGCGAGGCTTCGGTGAAGCGCGGCGGCGGGGACGTCTCGTGGCCCACGGCAACGATGTCCGACGCCGTCAAGGCATCGTCCTTGGCGACGTTCGGCAGCCGGCGGGCTTCCTCGGAGTCGTCGTCTCCGCGGCTTTCATCCTTGCCTTCTTCGTAGGCGGCAAGGAAGCCGGGGAACGTGATGACGGTACCGGAAGCCGAGAATTCAGCGTCCCGGCCGTCAGTTGCCACGGCGCCCAGGCGGATGGTGGCGGTGGAGCCCTTGGCGTCGCCCATCTGGGAGGCGACGGTGCGCTTCCAGATCAGCTCGTACAGGCGGAATTCGTCGCCGGAGAGCTGCTTGGCAACCTGCGCGGGGGTGCGGAACGAGTCACCGGCGGGACGGATGGCCTCGTGGGCTTCCTGCGCGTTCGCGGCCTTGCTGGAGTAAACGCGGGGTGATGCGGGGATGTACTCGGGGCCGTACAGCTCGGAGGCCTGGCGGCGGGCGGCCGTGACGGCCTCGTCACTCAGCGCCGAGGAGTCCGTACGCATGTAGGTGATGTAACCGTTTTCGTACAGCCGCTGGGCAACCTGCATGGTGCTCTTCGAGGAGAAGCGGAGCTTGCGCCCGGCCTCCTGCTGGAGCGTGGAGGTGGTGAACGGTGCGGCGGGCCGGCGGGTGTAGGGCTTGGTGTCCACGGACCGGACGCGGAAGTCCGCATCCTGGAGACCGGCGGCCAGCGAGGTGGCACGTTCCTCGTTCAGGTGGGCGGCGTTGCGCGCGGTGAGTACGCCGTCGTCGTTGAAATCCCTGCCGCTTGCAACTTTGGCGCCGTCAACGGAAGCAAGCTTCGCCTTGAACGAACCGGATCCGGCGCCGAACTGGCCCGTCAGATCCCAGTAGGAGGCAGCCTTGAACGCCATGCGTTCGCGTTCCCGGTCAACCACCATGCGGGTGACCACGGACTGGACGCGGCCGGCGGACAGGCCGCGCGCCACCTTGCGCCACAGGACGGGGGAGATTTCGTAGCCGTAGAGGCGGTCCAGCACGCGGCGGGTTTCCTGGGCGTCCACCAGGGCCGAATCAACATCGCGCAGGTTGCCCATGGCGCGCTGGATGGCTTCCTTGGTGATTTCGCCGAACGTCATCCGGTACACCGGGACCTTGGGCTTGAGTACTTCCAGCAGGTGCCACGCGATGGCCTCGCCCTCGCGGTCCCCATCGGTTGCGAGATAAAGTTCGTCGGCGTCCTTGAGCGCGGCCTTGAGCTCGGTCACCTTTTTCTTCTTGTCGGCGGAGACCACGTAGTACGGCTTGAAGTCGTTTTCGATGTCGACGGCGAACTTGCCCACCGAGGTTTTCTTCAGTTCTGCGGGGAGCTCGGACGGCTGCGGCAGATCCCGGATGTGACCAATGGAGGCCTCGACGATGAAGCCCTCGCCGAGGTACTTGGCGATGGTCTTGCTCTTGGCCGGAGACTCCACAATCACGAGTTTCTTGCCTGTTTTGGCCTTGCTTGGCACGGTGCTCCTACAGAAAAAGGTTGCTGGGGCAGATGAGCCCATATTGGCCTAGTTCACCATATTTTGGTCAATAGTGCGCATTCATGTGGAAAACGTCGGGGTAGTTTGGACCGTCCCGGCGCTCCGATCACGGCCTTTCCGCGGCCCCCATCCGGCTACTCTGAAAGTTCCGCCGGCAGCAGGAAACCGTCGCGGACCAGGTTGGCAACTTCGGTGAGCAGACCGCTCCGGAACGCCTCGCCGTCGAACCCTTCCTCGCCCGCAAGGCTCCCGCCCAGCAGCGCTTCCAGGGCTCCGATAATCTGCCCCACGGACAGGTCGCCGTCGCACGCGGAGACAAAACCGGCCAGCTCCGTGCTGAGCAAATTGGTGCGGCGCAGGCCGGCGCCCTGGCGCAGCAGGATCACACCGGGGTGGTCGGCGCCGGGGCGCTGATGGCGTTCCTCTGTGACGTCGTCGGCCACGAGCAGGTGCGCGCCCGCCAGACTGTTGGCGGCCAGCCAATCGGAACGCTCGACGGCGGCGCCCAGGTGCGGTCCGATGGGCTGCTCGATGGGGTAGGTGATTTCCTCGAAGCGGCTGATGGGGGCAGCGTCAGGCCCGGAGACGGGTGGCCGTCGCAGCCAGATCATCCCGAAGCCGATTCCCGCCACGTTCCGGGACGCGAAATCCGCCAGATAGGCAGCGTAGGCGTCCTTATAGTGCTGGCGGTCGCGGGATTCGGAGGCATCCTGCAGCCAGGTTTCGGCGTACTGCTCCGGCCCAACCTGCTCGCGCTGGATGAACCAGGCATCCGTATCCGCACTGGCCCAGCCTTGCGGCCTTTCGGCCCAGGCCGCACCCGCCGGGATCTCCCAGTTGCCCAATAGCTGGGCTGTTCCGCCCGGGGCCAACACCGACGGAAGGTCCCGGACCAGCGAGGACACGATGTCATCACCGGGCAGGCCGCCGTCCCGGTAGGTGAACTGCCCGGATGCTTCCTCGCCGAGGGTCCGGGGCGTGATGACGAACGGCGGGTTGGAGATCACGAGCTCAAACTCCTCGCCGGCTACAGGGTCAAGAAGGGAGCCAAGCCGCAGGCTCACCCGGTCCTCCAGCCGTGCCGGGTCAAGATGCAGAGCCTCCGCATTCATCAGCAGGTTAAAACGTGTGAAGGCCAGCGCCCGCGCGGAGATGTCAGTGGCCGTGACGTGTTCCGCATGGTGGAGGAGGTGGAACGACTGGACCCCGCAGCCCGTCCCCAGGTCAAGGGCCTTGGTTACGTGCCGGCGGATCGTGGTCTGCACCAGGGTGGTGGACGCCTGCCCGATGCCCAGCACGTGATCGTGCCGCAGCACCCCGGCCTGCTGGTGGGCGGCGAGGTCGCTTGCCACCCAGAGCTCCGCGCCGCCGCTGCCGTCCTCGTTCGCATCCCAGCCGTAGGGCCGTAGATCCGCCTTGGCCTGGAACAGGTCCTGCCCCGAAGAGTCCGGCCCTGCAGTGTCACCAACCGCAGAGCCGGGCACGGGCTCCACCAGCCCCAGCTCCACCAGACCTTCGGCACCGATCCCCGGCAGGGCGGCGTCGAGCGTTGCCCGCGCCTGCGGTTCAGCCAGGAGCCAGAGACGGACGACGGCGGCGAGCGCCGCGGCGGCACGGTCACCGCCGGCACGCTCCCCTTCGAGAGCTCTTTCGGTGGCCAGCAGCGCCGGGATGAGCTGGTCCCGGTTGAGCGCGCGGTAGGCCGATTCCCCGAGGAGCCCTGCCACGCCGTCGAGCGTGTAGTCGACCCGCCGCAGGTCCGCGGCGAGCGCTGCAAGCAGGTCCGGGAGGTCGCTTCGGGGAGCATCGGGGGTGTTGCCGGCCAGGAAAAGCGTGGAGTCAGTCACCGGTCAAGTCTATTGGCGGCTGCCCACGCCCCAGGTTGCTAAAGGTTCTGCTCCGCGTAGGCCTTCAGCGCATCCCGGACGAAAGCCGCCCCTTCGGCGCCGCCGTAATTCCTGGCGAAGCGGGGGTCTGCCACGTACATTTCGCCGAGCCCGGTGACGTACTCCTTCACGTGCGACTTGCCGCCTGACGTGCCGCCGGAGGCACCCGCTGCGTCCGCCGTCGGGGTTCCCGGGATGCCGGTGAGCCACTCGACGTGCCGCTTCGCGATCGCCTGGGCCTCGGCACTGTCCGGGGCGATGCCCCCAGTAGCGGCCACGATCCAGTCCTCGCCCAGTTTCTGCGAGCGCTGCTTCCACGCGGCCTTCTCATCCGCGCTCATCCCCCGCCACCACGAGTCGCCGCGGGCATAGGCGTCCTTGCCCCAGCGTTCCTCCACTTCATCCTTGTACTGCGTGTGGTCGAAACCGTTGAACATGTCTTCAGCCATGATTTCGCCACCTCCTTTCACTGCTTCGATAGTTTGTGTGACCGACGCGATCTGGCGCGCCAGCCTGTCCTGTTCCTGCTGGAGCCATTCCAGGTGGCCGGCGAGGGCCTTGGCTGCGTCCGTTTGGTCGCTGAGCACCTGGCTGATCACCGGCAGGCCCAGCCCCAGTCCGCGCAGGAGGAGGATGCGCTGAAGCTGCACCAGGGCCGCCTGGTTGTAGTACCGGTAGCCGTTGTGGCCGGTCCGGCTGGGTTTCAGCAGGCCGATCCCGTCATAGTGCCGCAAAGTCCTGCTGGTGGTGCCGGCGATCCGGGCTATCTCCTGGATGGACCAGTCCATGAGCTCCTCCTTTCCTGAGTTGGTTCCGCTCGAACCCTTAGGCTTGGCGGTTCCCTGCCGTTGCTGGCCCTTGCCGTCCGTTCCCGGCCAGTTTTCCGGGCTGATACCTCGACGATAGATCTTGACGCAGCGTCAACGTCAAGTGTTCAGCTGTGGCCTGCGCTTCAGGACTTTCCCACAGGCCCGGCCGTCCCGGCGTACTATGGATCCATGCAAATCCAGCAGCGATTTATCAGCCCTCGGCCGCTTTCCGGCCGCACGGGCTTCCCATCGCGCGCCTGACTGCAGCTGCCGGGGTCCGTCCGGCTCAGCGGTCGAGGGTGATTTCCCCCTCCCGTACCTGATGCACCAAAGGACCCGCTGACATGAAAACCTACCTTTCCCTCGCCCAGCTCAACACCGCCCTTTCCCTGCGCGACCTCTCCGATCCCACGGCCGGCCCGCACGCCATGCAGCTGCTCCTGGCCGACATGGTGGCCGCCCTGGAACGGCTCTGGGGCGTGCCGTCGCTCACCCACCGGCTCAACCCGCTGGTTGCCACCGCCGACAACTACGACCGGCTGGGATACTCGCCCGACGACGTCACCCGGGACTCACGGTATTCCCGGCACGTGAGCCCCACCGTGATGCTGCGCAGCCACACGTCGGCCGGCATTCCTGCCTTGCTGGATTCGCTCCGGGGCGAGCAGGGCCACTACGACCGGCTGCACGTGCTGCCGGGCCTGGTGTACCGCCGCGATGCAATCGACCGCATCCACGTGGGCGCCCCGCACCAGGTGGATCTTTGGCGGCTGAAGGCACGGGGGCTGCTGGGGCCCTCAGACCTTGACGCGATGTTGGAGGCCGTGGTGGAAGCGGTTCTCCCCTCGTCCGCGCATCCGGACGTGCAGTGGCGCTCAACCCCGGCCCGGCACAGCTACACAGCCGCAGGAAGGCAGCTGGACGTCCTGGTGACGCAGCCTGATGGCCGGCGCGAATGGCTGGAACTGGCCGAGTGCGGGCTGGTGGCGGCAGATGTCCTGCGCGGCTCGGCCCTCGATCCCAGGCGCTGGGCCGGCCTGGCCCTGGGGATGGGGATGGACCGGGCACTGATGCTGCGGAAAGGGATCACGGACATCCGCCTGCTCCGCTCGGGGCATCCGGACGTCCAGTCGCAGATGCTGGACCTGGCGCCGTACCGTCCCGTCTCCGCCTTGCCTGAGATCCGGCGCGACCTCTCCCTGGTGCTGGACGCGGAGGCCGATGCCGACGTCGAACTCCTCGGTGATCTTGCCCGCACCGCACTGGGGGCGGACGCGGACGTCCTGGCGGCGCTGGAGGTCAAAGCAGTAACGCCGACGGCGGAGCTGCCGCGGGCCGCCGTCGAGCGCCTCCGGATGCGGGCGGGGCAGGTGAACGTGCTGCTGCGGCTGGTGCTGCAGCCGCTGGACCGGACGCTGACGGATCGGGAGGCCAACTCGTTGCGGGACAGGGTGTATGTGGCGCTGCACCGGGGCGAGGTGCCGGAGCTGATAGCCGGGTAAAGGCCGGGCGGGAAGTCGCGGGTAAGTTGGAGGCATGGCTTTCCGTTCTCCTTTCCTGCCGCGTGCCCTCTCCGTTGCGGCGGCCGCCGCTGCCCTGCTGTCCGTTACGGCGTGCAGCGCGCAGGTCTCCGTGGAGAACGCGGATGTGCCGTCCTGGAAGGCCACCGCACTTCCGTCGGCCAGCGGCACTGTGGCCGAGGATGCCGGAAAGCTCCTTAATGCCCGGCCCGTGGACCGGACGGCGGAGGTTCCGGCGGGCAGCTACACGCTCACGCTCGTCTGCGAGGGCGGCGGCAAGGCCTTTCTCGCGGTGCGGTCTTCAGGCAAGGAACTGGCCGACCTCGGCGCTGCCTGTTACGGAACCCGCGAATCCGAGAAGATCACCCTGACCGAAAGCGGCACCCTGGAGTTCAGCGCTTCCAGCCTGGACGCACCGCTCATCTACGCTTACCGGCTGGTGGCGGCAGGGTAGCGGTCCCCTACCTTCCAGCAGGGGGCCCGGGGCACTGTCTTGACCCCCGGATCGGGCCTACAGTCGGAGTATGCCCGCCCCGCAGGGTGCGCCTCCGCGCCACGATGCGCCAGCCCTTCCGGGGTTCCACCCCCGGAAGCTTCAGTGGCGCACCCGGGTGCGGTCCGCCGTTGTGCTGTGGACAACCGGCGCCATGCTGGCCGGTGCGTCACTGACGGGGTGTGAATACACGTACGACGACGGTTGGCGGCCCGCCCAGGAGATCACGGCCGCGCCGGCCGTCACCCAGGCCGGGCCGTCCTCGGATTATTGGCGGCAGGACCCCGTAGGTGAGGCTCGAGTGGACGCCTGGCTGGAGAGGTCCCAGATGGGGGAAGGCCCGGAGACCGCGCACCGGGGCTACGGGCTGCTGCAGGCCCTGGAGGTCCACAACGGGACCACCGCGGCGCTGCCGGCGGGGACTTACCTCATGACATTGCTGTGCCGGAGCCAGCGGCGGGTGAGCTTTACGGTCCGCACCGATGACGTCACCGTGGTGGACCTCAGCCTGCGCTGCGGAGCACTGCGGGAAGAGGTGGTCTACCTGTCGGCAGAGTCTGCGCTGATTTTCCGGGTGGAAGCACGCTCCGCGGCCAACTTCGCATACCGGATCACCCGGCTCTGAGGCCTTTGGGTTTACTGGAGGCCGCTTGTTCCTTAGGCCACTTTGGCTCCGTGGGCCCGTTTAGGCCGCACAGCCTTCGGGGCAGCGCAGCGTCTCGGGGCTGGACGCGCAGTCTGCGCAGTACAGCGTCAATGTCCGGCAACTGAGGTTCGAGCAGTTCTCGAATTTACTGGTGGGCGCGGAGCAGCGGACACACGCACCGATGGTTTTTGCGTCCTCGCTGAATTCCAGGTGCATGCGCTTGTCGAACACGTACAGGGAGCCCTCCCACAGGCCCTGGTCCTTGAAGGTCTCGCCGTAGCGGACGATCCCGCCGTCGAGCTGGTACACCTGCTTGAAGCCGCGGTTAACCATCAGGCTGGAGAGCACCTCGCAGCGGATCCCGCCGGTGCAGTAGGTGACCACCGGCTTGTCCTTGAGGGCGTCGTACTTTCCGGAGTCGAGTTCCTTGATGAAATCGTGGGTGGTGGCGACATCGGGGACGATCGCGTCCTTGAACTTGCCGATCTGGGCTTCGAAGGCGTTGCGCCCGTCAAAGAAGACCACGTCCTCGCCGGCCTGTTTCCGGGCATCCACGAGTTCGTGCAGTTCCTCGGGCTTGAGGTGGGTGCCGCCGCCCACCACGCCATTCCCGTCGACTTTAAGTTCGCCGGGAGCGCCGAAGGAGACGATCTCGTCCCGGACCTTCACGCTCAGCCGCGGGAAGTCCTCTGCGCCGCCGTCGGACCATTTAACGTCGATGCCGTGGAAGCCCTTATATTCACGGGTGGTTTTGACGTACTGCTTGACCGCCCCGATCTCTCCGCCCACTGTGGCGTTGATGCCGTCCTTGGAGATCAGGATGCGTCCGGTCAGCCCCAGTTTTTCGCAGAGGGCACGCTGCCAGAGCCGCACCGCGTCCGGGTCAGCGATGGGGGTAAAGCCGTAAAAGAGCACAATTCGGTTCAAAGCCACGTATTTAAGGGTACTGGCTTTGCCCGTGCCGGATCAGCCCGGTTCCCTATGTCCTGACAGACCGGGCGGCGCTGGCAGCGTCCCGCCTGTTCAGCGCGGTTTCGGCCGCCCGGTAGCCAAGGACGACGACGGCGAAGGGCACCGCGGTTGCCGTTACTGCGGCCGCGATTTCGCCGGCGCCGCCGCTGAGCCCCGTGGAGATTTCCCAGTGCCGGGCGCCGCCCACCATGGCCACAGCCGCGGCGGCACAGACCAGCAGGGAAAGCGGCAAAGCATACGGCTGGAGCACTTCTTTTTCCGCGGGCATTCGGCCAGTCTTTCCGGGTCACGATTACATAAGCAAGTCAGATCAGCCGACAGAACCCCTGTTGCTTGTGACGGGGCTGGAATACCCTCATCACATGAGTCCCGACGCCTTGGTTGGAAACATCACGAACCTTCTTGAAGTCTGGGTAGCCGGTTGGGCCGGTTGCCGCGGCTACCAGCCCTCAGTTGAAGGCCGCTTCCCCGCAGTCCTGCGGGCTGACACGACAGGGGAATGGGAATATTTCGCCCATGACCCCTCCGACGCCGAGTTCGCAGCCCTGGCCGCGAAGACTGCTGAAGCCCCCACCAGGGTGCTGACCATCCTCACCAACGACGTCCTGAGGTACACCCAGCTGGCCGAAAAGCACGCGCTGAACGTGACGTCCGCTTCGCAGGCGATGATGATCGTGGACATGGAAACCCAGGACACTGAAGATCCCTGGCTTTCGGACGACGACCTCCAACTGGTGACCTCAGAACTCGACGGCGTCCACCATGCGGTGGTCCGCTCGGGCGATACCGTGGCCGCCAGCGGGAGGGTCTTTGTGGTTGACGGGACGGCGGTCTTCGACAAGATTGTCACCGAACCCACGTTCCAGCGCCGGGGTCTGGGCAGCTTCATCATGAAAGCTCTGGCTGCCCAGGCCATCGGACCGGATGTGGAGAACGGCCTGCTGCTGGCTTCCCTCGACGGTCAGAAACTCTATTCCCACCTCGGCTGGTCCACTGTCTGCCGGGTCCTGATGCTGTCACTCTCCGATGAGGGCACCGACCTCTCCGTGGGCTGATTCCCTGACGGACCTGCCGGCTGACCCGCGATTTTTCCTCGGGTGAAAGAATGTTGGGGTGAACCCCCATGACTCGCTGATTCCGTTGCTGGGCCGCGGCCCGGACCCGGAGCAGTTGCGTCATGTCCGGACCATTCCCGCCCGCAAGGCGGTCCACCAGCCGTGGCCGGACTGGGCCCACCCGGATTTGGTGTCCGCTTATGGCTCCCTGGGCATCCATGAGCCTTACCGGCACCAGATCCAGGCCGCGGACCTCGCCCACGGCGGTGAGCATGTAGTGATCGCCACCGGCACCGCCTCCGGAAAGTCCCTCGCCTACCAGCTGCCGGCTCTGGACGCCATCCACCGCTCTGAACTCCGGGTGTTGGCCGAACCCGGAAAGATCCACGACGACGGCGCCGTAACCCTTTATCTGTCGCCGACGAAGGCCCTGGCTGCTGACCAGCTTGCAGCGATCCGCTCCCTGAAGCTGCCCACTGTTCGAGCTGAGACGTACGACGGCGATACTGACCCTGCATCGCGCCGCTGGATCCGGGACCACGCCAACTTCATCCTGGCGAACCCGGACATGCTCCACTTCGGCATTCTTCCCAACCATGCTTGGTGGGCCGGCTTCTTCAGGCGGCTGCGGTACGTGATCGTGGATGAAGCCCACAGCTACCGCGGGGTCTTCGGCTCCCACGTAGCCAACCTGATGCGCAGGCTGCGCCGGATCTGCGCCTACTACGGTGCCGGGACCTCCCATCCCGGGCCGGTGTTCATCGCGGCGTCTGCCACTGCTTCGGAGCCCGCCACCTCCTTCGGGCGTCTGATCGGGGCACCTGTCCGGGCTGTCGCCGAGGACTCCTCACCGCACGGCTCCACCACCGTGGCTTTCTGGGAGCCGGCGCTCATGGATCTTAAGGGCGAGAACGGTGCGCCACAGCGGCGCACCGCCGTGGCGGAAACAGCCGATCTGCTGGCCAACCTGGTTTCGTCCCGGATCCGCACCATCGCCTTCATCAAGTCCAGGCGGGGTGCCGAAACGATCTCGTCCATCAGCAAACGCCTGCTGGACGAAGTGGACCCGAGCCTGCCGCAACGTGTTGCCGCCTACCGTTCCGGCTACCTGCCCGAGGAGCGCAGGGCTCTGGAGAAAGCGCTGAGGTCCGGCGAACTATTGGGCGTTTCCAGCACCTCCGCGCTGGAGCTGGGGATCGACATTTCCGGACTGGATGCGGTCCTGGTGGCGGGCTGGCCGGGAACCCGGGCTTCGCTGTTCCAGCAGATCGGCCGGGCCGGGCGGGCAGGCCAGGATGCCATCGCCGCTTTTGTGGCCAGCGATGATCCGCTGGACACGTATCTGGTGAACCACCCGGAGGCAATTTTCGACGTCTCGGTTGAGGCAACAGTGTTTGATCCTTCCAATCCGTATGTGCTGGGCCCGCATCTTTGTGCCGCCGCGGCCGAGCTGCCGCTTGGCGTGGGAGAACTCGGCCTTTTTGGCGGCACGGCCGAGAAGTTGCTGGGGCAGCTCGTGGACCAGGGCTATCTTCGCCGCCGGCCGGCCGGCTGGTTCTGGACGCATTCCCAGAGCGCTGCCGCGATGGTGAACCTGAGGGCAGACGGCGGCGGCCCGGTAAGCATCGTGGACGCCGATACCGGCTCCCTGCTGGGGACCATGGACTCACCGCAGACGCACTACCAGGCTCACACCGGGGCGGTCTACGTCCATCAGGGCGACAGCTACGTGGTGGAGGACCTGAACGAGGACGACCACTGTGTGGTGGTCCGCCGGGCGAACCCGGACTATTACACCACCGCCCGGGATGTAACGCAGATCGAGGTACTCGAAACGCAGCGGACGGCGCAGTGGGGCGACGTGGCCGTGCATTTTGGCGATGTGAAAGTGACAACGCAGGTGGTTTCCTTTCAGCGGAAGGCCATGATCTCGAACGAGATCCTGGGCGAGGAGCCGCTCGAACTCGGCGCCCGGGACCTGTTCACCAAGGCCGTCTGGTTTGTGGTGGAGAACCGTTCACTGACCGGCGCCGGACTCATCGAGGCGGAATTCCCGGGGGCCCTTCATGCCGCGGAACACGCAGCGATCGGCCTCCTGCCGCTGGTGGCCTCCAGCGACCGCTGGGACATCGGTGGAGTGTCCACGGCCATCCACGCCGACACAGGAGTTCCCACCATCTTTGTGTACGACGGGCACCCCGGCGGGGCCGGATTCGCCGAGCGCGGGTTCGATAAAGCCAAGGTGTGGCTGACCGCTACGCGGGACGCCATCAAAGCCTGTGAGTGTGAGTCGGGCTGCCCCTCCTGCGTCCAATCCCCTAAATGCGGAAACAAGAACAACCCGCTGGACAAGGCCGCGGCGATCACGCTCATTAACGTCCTGCTCAGGGATGCCAGCGAAGCACCTCCCCAGCATGCGGAACTTACGCCCCAGCACGACCGGGCGCTCAGTCCGGCTGCGGTTCAGGGCGGCGGACCGGCCCGGGCCTGACCGCTGGCGGGACCGAGCATCGTCCGCGCAATCAGCTGCGTCCGGACCTCGACAGTCTGGCCGGCACCCTCGCCGCAGCTGACGAGGGTGGCAGCGTGGCGGGCGGCCACCGCGGCCGCTACGGCACAGGGCTCCCCCGATGTGAGGCCCCGCAGGGCATCAGCAGCGGCGAGGGCGGCGAGGTCCGCTGCCGCGGCTGCCCTGCTTGCCATCACCGCAGACTGTGCCAGAAGCAGCATCAGGACCATGGCCATGATGACAACCAGCGCCAGTCCGGCAGCCAGGACGGTCCCCGATCCGCGCTCCGGGTGGTCCGGGCGCTGGCCGTTCACGTCCCCGCCTCCGCCAGGGGCTGGGTGAAAGACGCCCGCACCTTCTGTGAGTGTTCTGGCTGCGCTGAGAGCGCCGGAAATGACCCCGGCTCGAGCTTCGGAGTGGACGAGGCGGCCGGTGTTTCGCTGCGGGTGGTGGCCTTGGCCGTCAGCGTCCAGGGAACGGTTGCCCCCAACGGGCCAACCACCCCGTCGGCCACAGTGACGCTCAGCCACTCGCCGTCGGCCGTCACGGACACCGTAGCCGAGGTCCCGGCCAAGGTCCTGACGATCCCCTCGACTGCCGCCGGGTCCTCACCGCGTGCGAGCGCCCTTGCACCTGCGCGCGCCGCTTCCTCAAGCCGGAGCTGGGTGACACCGGCAGCGGCTCCGGCAAGCAGCAGCGCCAGAAGCAGCAGGACCGCCGGCAGCGCCACCGCGAACTCAGCCGTCACGGCGCCCCGGGCACTCCCCAGCCCCCGGCTGCCGTGCCCTGGCCAGCAAGGCCGGCTGGACCCGGTGGACCCGGTGGAGCGGCTGGAGCGGGCTACCGTAGCCAAGCCCGCCCCCGTGTTCTGGCGCGGCTCCGGGGGTGGCGCTGCCGGCGCCCGGCTCACGGCAGGGCCAGCGCCGTGCGGATGAGCGTGAGCAGGAACCCGCGTACTTCGTCGCTGCGGAGAATGAAGACCAGCAGGCCTGCGAATCCCACGGCGGCCAGGGTTGCGATGGCGTACTCCGCGGTTGCCATACCTGCCTCTGACCCCAGCAGCCAGCTGTTGCGGGTCCTGGTCCTGTCCGCCCGGGCTTGGAACTCCACCACGTTGCTGCCCTCTTCAGTGGTGGCCCAAGCTGTGCCGGCCGGGTCCGTGCCGGCTGAGCCGGTGCTGGTGGATCCCGTGCTGGTTGATCTATTGCCGGCTGATCCCGTACTGGTTGATCCATTGCCGGCTGATCCAGGGCCGGTTGATCCAGGGCCGGTTGATCGTGCGCTCATTGAATCTGCAGCAGTTACACCTGCGCTCGACAATGCAGTACTCAGTCCTCCGTTGGCTAGGTGTGATTCGGTATGGCACTCAATGCAATATCGGTTGACGGTGGTCATGGTGTTCCCCTCCTGTGTTCCGGCTGAGTTGCCGGCTGATCCGACTCTTCCCGGCTCGGCCAACGACAGTAAGGGCAGGCGGTGGGTAAGTGGAAAACTGCAGGAATGGAGGGGATGTGGAGGAAAAGTCGACGGCAAAGTCCGGCCAGGAATCACCGCTGATTCAGGGCACAGGAACTACGCTTTGGCCATGGGCGAGGACAACAGTACGGACCACGGGGACGAACGCACGCTTCTTGAAAGGCTGCAGGTCATCGGCCAGCAGGGGGAGGTGCTGGGGTTCATGCGGAACATGCGGCTCGAACAGCAACGCAGGGGCCCAGCCGAAAAAATCGCCCTGGTCAAGGGCCAGTATGAGCGTGAGCGGGCACAGATCCTTCAGCGGTTGGGCAAGACCGAGGATCCCCGCTGGTGGGCAGGCGCCACCGAACAGGATGTATTTGAGGTTTTCGGTGTCTCTTCAACATGGAAAGACGATTCTGAAGCGGCCGCCGAGGCCGACAGGCGTATCCGTCAAGCGATTCAGGCCAAGTACGGGGTCGATGCCCCGTCGCTCGATACGATGCCTCCCTGGGACGAAGACAGACGCGGAGGAAACTGACTTCGCTGGTAAGGGCCCGCAGCCCTTCGGACCCGTCGGGGACAAGGACTACCCCGAAGGCACCAGGAGCGCGGGGGGCACAAACTACTACCCGGGGGTACCAGGACCGCACGGGCTCACGTGCTACCCCGAGGGCACCAGTGCCAGGAGAACGGGGACTACGCCCCAACAGATGAAAGCCGGCAGCGAGCACAAACCCAACGGAATGACGAGCTTCACCCCCAGCGACGCCGCCCGCTTTTCAGCTGCGCGGAACCTTTCCCGGCGGAGCCTGGCTGCCTGCGCATAAAGGATGGCCGACGATGGCGCACCTGTCAGCGCAGCAAACCCCAACGCATCCCGCAACTCCAGGATCTCAGGAAACCGCACCTCGGAACTGCGCCAGGCCGTCTCCCAGTCAGCTCCAATGGCGAGCGCCGAAACCACCGGCCGCAGCGCCCGGCTGTAATCCGCTGATGCCGAGGCCGCCACCAGTTCCAGCGAGCGTCCGATCCCTGAGCCTGCGTCCAGCATCGCGGCTATGAGTTCCAGCATCATGGCTGGATCGTGCAAGCCGTGATGTCCGCCGCCGGGGCCGGCCGTGTCGCCTGCACCCTGCCCGTTCCAGGCCTGGCCCGTGCGCGCCTCGCGGCCTGGCTGACTGCCCAGTCCAAGCAGGCGCAGCCGCACGCGCACAGGCCCGGAAAAGGCCAGCCAGGCGGCGACGGCCAGAACAACGCTGAGAACCAGCCCGGGTAGAATCGCCGCCGTCACGCTGGCCCCGCCCCGGCGGCCCCGGCAGCCGAGCGGACCAGACGGGCGGACCAGGCTCTTCCGGCGACGGTCAGTGCCGCTCCCGCCGCGAAAGCCGCCATACCCAGCGGCGTCCCGATCAGGATGGACAGCGGATCGACGCCCAGGGCCATTCCCAGTCCCAGGCCCATCAGCGGAAGCCAGGTCAGGAGGGTGACTGTCGCTTTGGGCCCGGCAAGCGCCGTCTGCCGGGCGGCCTCGGCGTCGTCCTCGACTTCGAGTTGGGCGGCAAACCGCGTCAGGACATCGGCCAATGGACAGCCGCTGGCTTCGGCGATGTCAAAGCACGCAGCCAGCTCACACCAGATCCGGGATTCCCTGCCATCGTTGCGCGCGAAGGCCGGGTGCACGGAATTCCTGATCGCCGCTGACACCGGCGATCCCCGGTGGGCGGCTGCCCTGACGGCACCAAGCATCACCAATGAACCCGCGCTGAGGCTCGCGCCGGGGCGCCCAGGCGACCGCCGGCCGGAGACTCTGACTGCCCGGCCGCCGCGGTCCACGCGCACAGCGGCGGCACCGGAGATGCCGCCGGCACCGGCTTCAGCCCGGCCCGCGTGCACAAGCCACAGCTCATCCCACAGCCGTGCGGGGGTGCGCCCACCCTTCAACAGCGCGGCGAGCTGCTGGACCAAAAGTGTCAGGGAGAGGCCAGCCTGCTGCTGCCCTGACCTGTGCCCTGATCCGGGGCCGCCTGCGAAGAAACTTCCCACGCTGAAGCCACCCAAGCTGCCGCCGCCCAAACTGCTGCCGCCTCCCGAACCGGCCGGGACCAGCCCCAACCGGCCCCCGCCCGGGTAGCCTGCTTCGGTGGTACCCACTGCCCTGCGAAAACGGCCCGTTGCCCCGCCGGGCGGCCGGAAGAGCAGGACGGCGGCAAGCACCAGAACCGTGGCCAGCAGGACGCTCATACAACAGTGTCCACAACGGGGGACATTCCAAGCCGTCCGCACAACGGTTCCCAGCCGGGCCCGGTGGTGAGCCGCCCGCCTCCGCTTTCCAAAGCCGGCACCACGGAAAGCCCGCCGGGACCGTCCTGCAGCAGACCCACACACCCGACGTGCCGGCCGTTGCGGGACCTTTGCACATGGACCACCAGATCGAGGGCACTGGCTGCCTGCAGCCGGACGGCGTCCGGCCCCAGTCCGGCCAAGGCGCCCAGCGCAGTCAGCCGCGCCGGAACCGAGGTTGCCGCGTTCGCGTGGATGGTCCCGCCGCCCCCGGTGTGGCCGGTGTTCATGGCGGTCAGCAGTTCCCGGACCTCCGCCCCGCGGCATTCGCCCACCACCAGCCGGTCCGGGCGCATCCGCAGGGCCTGCCTGACAAGTTCACCCAAATCCACTTCGCCGCCTCCTTCCAGGTTTCCGTGGCGGGATTCCAGGGACACGATGTGCGGGTGGACGGGGTTCAGTTCCGAGGCATCCTCGATCAGGACGAGCCGTTCGGCCGGGGAACACAACCCCAGAAGGGTGGACAGCAGCGTGGTCTTGCCCGAGCCGGTGGCACCGCTGATGAGGAAGCTCAGCCGTTGCTCAACAACGCGCTCCAGAACATCCTGCATCACGCTCTCGAACATCCCGCCGGCGCGAAGTTCAGCCATGGAGAAGACCTGCTCCCGCCGGATCCGGACACTCAACAGCGTGCCCGCCGTTGAAATGGGCGGCAGCACGGCGTGGACACGGTAGCCGCCGTCGAGCCTGACATCAACGCAGGGTGACCCGTCATCCAGCCGCCGCCCGCCGGCTGCCACCAGCCGTGACGCCAAAGCCCGGACCTGCGCCTCACCCGAAAACGAAACCCCTGCCGGTTCGATACCCCTGCCCCGGTCGATCCAGACCGAGTCCGGGGCGTTGACGAAGATGTCCGTGACCTGCACGTCCCTGGTCAGTTCCTGGAGCGGGCCGAGCCCGTTCAGCTCCGCACTGATACGTTCCACGGCGGCGAGGGACCCGGCGGTCCCCAGCAGCCTCCCGGTGGCCTGCACGGCCGCCGCAACGCGGGAGGGTGTGACAGGTCCGGCGTCGGACATCACGGATTCCCGGACGGTCTCCAGCAGTGCAGCGTCCAGGACCCGGGGATCCAGCACACGGGCCTGGCGGCGGCGCTGGCCCGTGAGGTGGCCGGCGGACGGCGGCGGGAGAGGCTGCCGCGTACTCACTGCAGCTCACCTGCGGGTATTTCTTCGTCGAACAGGTCAAGCACCGCAGCGGCAAAATGCCTGACGCTGCGCCGCTTGCCCAGCTCCAGGAGCCGCCCGTTCTCGGCGGCCGCAACCACACCGCGCAGCTCCGGAACGCGGCCCTGGACCGGAAGCCCGACGGCGCCGGCGATCAGCCCGCTGTCCAAGGCCGCACCGGCCTTGCCCCGCACCAGGAGGGCCGCTTCAATGGGCGGAAGTTCCTGCAGGAGCCGCGCCGTTGCCACCGCAGCCTTCAGTTGCGCCGGAACCACCACCAGGATGCGGTCGCAGTCCCAGGCGAAAGTGTGCACAGGCTCGGCACCGCGGCCGATGTCCACCACCACCAGCTCATAGCCCCGCCGTGCAGCGTCCAGCACGCCTCCGGTGGTGGTGGCGTCGACGGGCGCCGGGCGGTCGCGGCTGCCGGGCCAGGACAGGAACGAAAACCCTCCGGCGACGGGCAGGGAATCGGCGAGCTGCGCGGCGTCGATGCTGCCGCTCGCATCCGCAAGGTCAGGCCAGCGCAGCCCGGGAGTCTCCTCAGCGGCCAGGGCGAGTTCCAGGCCGCCGCCCCACGGGTCGCCGTCCACCAGCAGTACGCGCACGCCCAGTCCGGCCGCGGCCTGGGCGATCCAGATGGCAGCGGTGGTGGCCCCTGCTCCCCCGCAGCCTCCTGTTATGCCAAGCACAAGCCCGCCGGCCTCAGGCGAACGGGACCTGCTCAGGTGCTCGGCCAGCCAGGCCGCGGCATCAGGAAGCACCGCCACGCGCTCGGCACCAAGGGCTGCGGCCAGATGCCAGAGGCTGTCCCCTTCACCGTTCAGGCCCACCAACACCGCCGGCGACTTCCGACGCGGCGGCAGTTCACGGATATCGCTCCCCACGAGCACTGCGGCGGCGGAGTCCCAGTATTTGGCGGCCTCGCCCACATCCTCCACCACGCGCAGATGTCCACCGGCGGCCGCGACGATCTGCTCCACTTCGCCCTGGAGTACGGCGTATCCGGTCACCAGCAGCACCTCCGCGGCCGCGTGGTCCGGCAGCCACGCGGCGGCCGCCTGTCCGGCTGGAGAAGGACCTGCTGCCGCGTCCCGCCCAGGCGGGCGGGCCAGCCCGTGTGGACGCGCCAGCCCGGAAAGTGGCCACTCGGACGGGGATGGCTGTTGCTGGTGCCTGCTCATGGAGCAACTCTCCACCGCGGCCGGCGGCAGAAAACAGGGGGCAACCACCCCATGTGGATAACCTCCGCACAGGAGTGTCGCTGCCACAGGGCAGAATTGGACCTATGTATCTGCTGCTCGCTGCCCACTCCAACGGCGCAGCCCTCCAGCAGCTGACGCAAGCCGGCGCTCCGCACCCGGACCGCCCCGAACCGAGGCTGATCAGCACCGGTGAGCTGGCCGGCGTCGTACGCCAGTTGGAAAACCGGCCGCGCGAGGCATCGCCGCGCTGGATCTGGCACCGTACCCAGGACTGGTACCCCGCACTGCTGGCGGCAGGAGTGGAGCTGGAACGCTGCTACGACCTGGGCCTGAGCAGCAATATCCTGGCCTATTCACAATTCACGGCCCACACCGAGTACGCCATGAATGCGGAGAAGGTCACGCTGGACGATCCCCTGCATCCGCCCCGTTCCCTCCAGCCGCCGCCCCCGCCGGCAGACCAGGGAGCGCTCTTTGAATCCCCCGCGCGCGGGTCAGCGCCGCGCCTCACCCTGGCCGATCTGCGCAGCGAATATGCCGCTCAGCAGGCTGCCATCGCCTCCGTCGCCCTGGAAGAGAACAAAAGGAAACGTCTCCAGCTCCTGCTGGCCGCAGAATCGGCGGGCGCCTTGATCGCCGCTGAAATGCAGCACACCGGCGTCCCCTGGCGTGAGGACCTGCATGAGCAGATCCTCGCCGAACACCTCGGCCCACGCCCGCCATCGGGTCACCGCCCCGCAAAGCTGGAGGCGCTGAACACGGAACTGAAGGACCTGCTGAATTCACCCGGGCTGAACCCCGATTCGCCGCAGGAACTGATGCGCGCCCTGCACCGCAACGGCATCGAGGTGAAGAGCACGCGGCAGTGGGAGCTGAAGGAATCCAGTCATCCGGCCATCGAACCGCTCCTCGCCTATAAGAAACTGTCCCGCCTGCACACCGCAAACGGCTGGGCCTGGCTGGATGCCTGGGTGACGGACGGCCGCTTCCAGCCCGAGTATGTGGTGGGCGGGGTGGTGTCCGGGCGCTGGGCTTCCCGCGGCGGCGGCGCCCTGCAGATCCCGCGCCAGATCCGCGGCGCCGTCCACGCGGCTCCGGGCCACAAACTCATCGTCGCGGACGCTTCCCAGCTGGAACCACGGGTTCTGGTGGCCCTGGCGCAGGACTCGAAAATGGCCGAGGCCGCGCGGGATAAGGACCTGTATGCGGGCATCGCAGCGCAGGGATTCGGCGGCGACCGCGCCAAGGCAAAGGTGGCCCTTCTGGGCGCGATCTACGGTGCCACCACCGGGGAATCCGGGCGGCTCATGCCGCAGCTGGCGAAGACCTACCTGCGCGCCGTCGGCTTCGTGGAGCAGGCCGCACGCGAGGGCGAAGCCGGCGGCACCGTCACCACCCGCCTCGGGCGGAGCAGCCCGCCGCCGTCGGAACACTGGTTCCGGAGCCAGCAGTCGGCGTCGGCCGAGGAACAGCGCCGGGCCGAAGCGATCGCCCGCTCCCGGGGCCGTTTCACCCGCAACTTTGTGGTGCAGGGCTCGGCCGCTGACTGGGCGGCGTGCTGGCTGGCGGATTTACGACGGCGGCTGCGCGCCCTGCGTGCCGAGCGTTCCGTTCAGGCGGAGCTGGTCTTTTTCCTCCACGATGAGGTCATGGTTCACGCCCCGGAGGCCGGGGTTGCGGCCTGCGTCCGCGCCATCGAGGAGGCCGCCAGTGCCGCGAAGGAACTCCTGTTCGGGCCCATCCCTGTGGAGTTCCCGGTCAGTGTTGCCGTGGTGGACTCCTATGACAACGCGAAGTAACGAGTACTCAGTTAGTCCGGCGTAACCTACCCGCAAGTAGCTGGCCGAGCCGTTGTGGGCGACGTTACAGTCAGGGAAGCGACTGATGCAGACGGTTCAGCTACACATGCAAAGACGCATAAAAGGGGAGGTCCGGCAGATGGCGGGCAAATTCGAAATTCACCGCGTAAGCAACGGGTGCTACCGGCTCAGGCTTACTGACTCGCACGGGAACACTATTGCAGTGTCACCCGATTACAAACACCTCAGCGCAGTGAAGGAAGGCATCAAAGCATTGCGCGAAAATGCGGCCACCGGCATCGTTGTGGATCTTCGCCAGCCGCCGCAGGCCAGCTGAGCCACGCCGTCGGGTTGGCCGCGGAGTGCGGGCCGGCCGGGCGCCGGCAGCTGACGCCGGCAGGCCCGGCTCAAAGCCCGGTCAGAAAGCAACCCGGTGGACGCGGGTCCGGTCCCACGGGACGGCCCAGCCCAGCTGTTCGAAGAGCCCGTCCAGAATAATTCCGGTGAATCCCCACACGAGCACGCCCTGGACCGCAAAGCCGGGGCTGCTGAACGTTCTGCCCTCCCTGCTCACCGTAGCGGTCACCCGGTTGGCCGGGTCCAGCAGGTCGCGGACCGGGACCCGGAACACCTGCGCCGATTCGCCGTAGTCAACCACGCGGACGGGCGACGGCGAGGCCCACCATCCCAGAACGGGCGTCACCAGGAAGTTACTCCGGGCGAGCCCGAGCTCCTGGAGAGTGCCCAGAACCTCCACCCCTGCCGAGTCCAGGCCGGTCTCCTCCTCAGCTTCCCGCAGGGCGGCGGCAACCGGGGTCTCGTCCGGGTCGATGCCTCCGCCTGGGAAGGCGACCTGGCCCGGATGGGAGCCCAGTGTGTGGGCACGCTCCAGCAGGAGGACATCAAGATCGGCTGCGGCAAGGGGTTCACCGGAAGCCGCCGGGATATCGTCCAGCACACCGAACAGCATGAGGACCGCGGCCCGGCGGGCGATGGCCTCGTCCACGGTCAGCGCCGCCCAGAGGGTGTTGGGGGCCGTGACATCCCCGTTGTCCGATCGTTGCACCAGCCGGATCAGGTCCTGGCGGGCGCTCACGGGGCCCGCCTCTGGGATTCCATCCGGATTTCCGCGGCGCGGTGGGTTTCGGCGAGCAACCGCTCCAGAAGGGGTTCACTGCCGGGCGCCAGCTCATACTTCAGCAGCTTCGCGGCCTTCACCGGATCGGTCTCCCCGAGCCCGTAGCTGGGGCACCAGTTGGCCACCGGACACGCACCACACGCCGGCTTGCGGGAATGGCACACCCGCCGGCCGTGGAACACCACGCGATGGGACAGCATGGTCCAGTCCCTGGGTTCAAACAGTTCAGCCACATCGAATTCGATCTGGACAGGGTCCTCGGACGCGGTCCAGCCGAAGCGCCGTGCCAGCCTGCCGAAGTGGGTGTCCACCGTAATCCCGGGGACACCGAAAGCGTTGCCCAGAACCACGTTGGCGGTCTTGCGTCCCACCCCGGGCAAGGTCACCAGATCCTCAAGCCTGCCGGGAACCGCGCCGTCGTACTCGTCCACCAGGCGCGTGGCCAGGGCCACCAGGTTCCTGGTTTTGGCCCGGAAGAAGCCGGTGGGCTTGATGATGGCTTCGAGTTCGGCCGTGTCAGCTTCTGCCATGTGCCGGGCATCCGGGAAACGCGAAAACAGGAGCGGAGTGATCGCATTGACCGTGACGTCCGTGGTCTGGGCGGACAGGACCGTGGCGACCAGGAGCTCGAATGGGTTCCGGAAATCAAGTTCCGCGTGCGCGTAAGGGTACTTCTCCGCCAACACCCGGTTGATTCGCCGCGCCCGGCGCTTGAGCGCCAGCAGGGACTCGGATGTGGCCACCCGGGACGCTAGCCGCGCTCGATGTTGCTGAGGTCGCGGAGCACGCCTACCCGGCCGTCGGTGTGCTGGACGAGGAATTCGTGGCCCCGATCCTCCAGCGCCAGTACCCAGCCGCCCGGTTCAATGACGAAGGAAGGGGCACCCGTGCGCGGGTCCACGGCCGTACGGTGCTGGGCCACGGCGAACCAGAACGCCTCGTGCGCGGGCTGGTCATCGGTCTCTTCCGGCCGGCTGGCAGGGTCCACGGTGGCACCGATCGGCTCCACGTTCCGTACCTGCTGGGGCGCCACCTGCTGGTGCACCGCCGTCGCGGCGGGTTCCGAAGCCGCCTGCCGGGCGGAGGCAGCGGCGGGCGCCAGGCCGTCGTCGTGGCTCCGGCGGGCGTCGTGGGTCAGATCCTCGCGGCTCGACCCGGCGGGCGCAGCTGCTCCGCTGGAAGCGCCCGACGCGCCGGCGGCCGTCCCGGCAGCAGCCGCAGCAGCCACCGGGATGTCACCGGCCATGGTCTCCTGGGCGGGCGCCGGCTCGGGGGCCTGCCGTGCGGCGGGCGATGCTGCGGCGGGCGCCGGGGACGGTGAAGGCACGACGTCGGATGCCTGGGTTGCGAGGCTGGGATCGCCGGCGGTGGTCCATTCCTTGACCTCCGGGGCGGACGAGACCACTGCCGGGGCCGCGGACGCGGCTGTTGCCTTGGTGGACCCGCCGGCCGGGGCGCTGGCCGGGGTTACAGAGGTCCGCGAGTCGGCGGAAATACCCGTGCGGGGAGCATCGTCCGCGGCAGGCTTGGCTTCCTTGGGAGAGTGAGGCCTTGGCAACGGAGCTGCGGCGTCGCGAGCCACCACGTGGGACGGGGTCTCGTCGCGGCCCAGGAAGTCTCCGGCGAAGAACGGAATGAAACGGCTCAGCACGGTAGCGGTGAACAGCACAACCGAACCGATCAGGCCAACCAGCAGGCTGGGGACATACGCGGCGGCCGCGGAGACGAAGAAGAAGGCCAGCGCGAAGGAGGCCACCACGGACGCGAACTGGTCAACGGACAGGGATCCGATCCGGACCTTCGTGGCGGGGGCGAGCCGGCGGGCTACGAACAGGGCCGTCACAATCATCGGCAGCACGATCCCAAGTCCCAGGAAGAACAGACTGCCCGCGTTCCAGAGGTTGAACCGGCCGAAGAAGACCGGCAGCAGGGAGGCCACCAGCAGAATCAGGGTGGCTGCGAAAACCGCCAGGTCACGCAATGTGAACAGGCCCAGGACGGCCTGGTTGGTGGTGCCGGCCTTGCCCTCCTGCTTCCGCGGGCCCGTTGTTGCGCCATTGCCGGAGGCAGTATCGGAACTGCCTTCCGCTGCATGGCCAACCTTTTGGCCGAAGCTTTGCTCGTTCATTTTGTTCTCCTTAGCGTGGCTCCGTGGAAGTCACAATTCTTTTCTCAGCCTAGCCAAGGACATGGCTGATCACTAGCTGATCGGCGGCGGCCGGCCCGCGGCGCCGGGGCTCCGGTAACCATTCACCGCTAAATAAATGCCGCTCAGGGCACAGGTGTGACACCGCACACACATGGACAGCCCCGAAGTATTAGGGTGGATTCCGGAACAGCTCTTCGCGGATTGTCCGTGACGGGGTGTGGCCGCCGCGCACGTGGCGGGCACGGTCCGGTGACGGCAGAGCCGCCGTAAAGATCGATGAATGATGAGGTTCACCATGTCCCAGAACAGCTCCGCTGTCACTGCTCCCGCCGCCACCCTGCAGGGTGACGCTTTTGAAAACCTGCTACAGGAAAACCGCGCTTTTGCCCCAACCCCGGAATTCGCTGCCGACGCCGTCGTCACCGCAGCCGATTACGCTGAGGCTGAGGCTGACCGCCCGGCTTTTTGGGCCCGGCAGGCGAGGGAACTGCTGACCTGGAACAAGGATTTTGACCAGACCCTTGACTGGTCCAACCCGCCGTTCGCCAAGTGGTTCGTCGGCGGGGAGGTCAACGCTGCCTACAACGCCCTGGACCGGCACGTGGAGAACGGTCTCGGAGACCGGGTGGCCATCTACTTCGAGGGCGAACCCGGCGACACCCGCACCTACACCTACGCCCAGCTCACCGAAGAGGTGAAGAAGGCCGCGAACGCGTTCGAATCCCTCGGCGTGGCCAAAGGCGACCGGGTGGCCGTCTACCTGCCGATGATCCCGGAAGCTGTCATCACGCTGCTGGCCTGCGCCCGGATCGGCGCGGTGCACTCCGTGGTGTTCGGCGGGTTCTCCGCCGAGGCCCTCCGGTCCCGGATCGATGACGCCGAGGCCAAGCTCGTGGTCACCGCCGACGGCACCTACCGCCGCGGCAAGCCCAGCTCCCTGAAGACCGCCGTGGACGATGCGCTCTCGCACGTGGGCGACGGCAGCGGCCACACGGTCCAGAACGTTGTGGTGGTCAAGCGCAACGGCCAGCACGTGGACTGGCACGAGGGCCGGGACCACTGGTGGGACGACACCGTCGGGCAGGCAGCCGCCGAGCACACCGCCGTCGGGCATGACTCCGAGCACCCGCTGTTCATCCTCTACACCTCCGGGACCACGGGAAAGCCCAAGGGCATCCTGCACACCACCGGCGGCTACCTCACCCAGGGCGCCTACACCCACAAGGCAGTCTTTGACCTGCACCCCGAGACGGACGTCTACTGGTGCACGGCCGACGTCGGCTGGGTCACCGGCCACTCCTACGTCGCCTACGCCCCGCTCATCAACGGTGCCACCCAGGTCATGTACGAGGGAACCCCGGATTCCCCGCACCAGGGCCGCTGGTGGGAGATCATCGAGAAGTACAAGGTCTCCATCCTGTACACCGCCCCCACCGCGATCCGGACCTTCATGAAGTGGGGACGGGAGATCCCGGATAAGTACGATCTGTCCTCGATCCGGGTCCTGGGTTCAGTGGGCGAATCCATCAATCCCGAGGCCTGGATGTGGTACCGGAACGTCATCGGTGCCAACGCGGGCAAGAACGGCGAGAAGAAGGAACACCCCGCCCCGATCGTGGACACCTGGTGGCAGACCGAAACGGGCGCGCAGATGATCGCGCCGCTGCCCGGCGTGACCGCCACCAAACCCGGGTCCGCCCAGACACCGCTGCCCGGCATCGCCGTGGACGTGGTGGATGAAATGGGCGAGTCCGTGCCGAACGGCCACGGCGGGTTCCTGGTCATCCGCGAGCCGTGGCCGGCCATGCTCCGCGGTATCTGGGGCGATTCGGAGCGGTTCAAGGAAACCTACTGGTCCCGCTTCGAGACCATGTACTTCGCCGGCGACGGCGCCAAAAAGGACGAGGACGGCGATATCTGGCTCCTGGGCCGGGTGGATGACGTCATGAACGTCTCCGGCCACCGGCTCTCCACCACGGAGATCGAATCGGCCCTGGTCTCCCACCCCACGGTCGCCGAAGCCGCAGTGGTCGGTGCCGCGGACGAAACCACAGGGCAGGCCGTCGTCGCGTTCGTCATCCTCCGCGGCGACGCCGTGGACACCGGCGACGCCATCATCACCGAGCTCCGCAACCACGTCGCCAAGGAAATCGGGCCCATCGCCAAACCGAAGACCATCCTCGTGGTCCCGGAACTCCCGAAGACCCGGTCCGGCAAGATCATGCGCCGCCTCCTCAAGGACGTCGCCGAAGGACGCGACCCCGGCGACGCCACCACCCTGGCCGACAACACCGTCATGGCCCAGATCGCGGCGTCACTGCGGAAGTAGTAGGTCCGCGACCCGTCGCTTCTCCGACAGGGAAGGTCGGTCATCCTCCGCGTGCTGCTCGTACCTCGCTTTGACGCACGCTTCCGGATAACCGACCTTCCCTGTCTATTGCCCATCTCCCGTTGAGTGCGCCCTAGACTTGTGGCAGTTCTGTCCCCTGTCTTAAGGATTTCCTTCCGATGCTTCCCGCTGCACGACATCAAGCCATTGTTGAGGCTGTCCAGCGGGAGCGGGTGGTCCGGGTCTCGGACCTGGCGCAGCAGTTGGGCGTTTCCTTGATGACAGTGCGCCGCGACATTGAGCTGCTGGAGGAAGGCGGCCGGCTGGAGCGGATTCATGGCGGCGCTAAACTTCCTGGCGATGCGAGCACTCATGAGCCCGGTTTTGAACTCAAGTCCACCCAGCTGACCGCGGAGAAACGGGCCATCGCGCTCGAGGCGGCCGTGCTGGTCCAGGAGGGCATGGCGGTGGGCCTCAGCGCGGGAACCACCACCTGGGCCCTCGCCAAGGAACTGGTCAACGGTCCGCGGATCACCGTGGTGACCAACTCCGTGCGCATCGCCGACCTTTTCCACCACGGCGCGTCGGCAGGCTCAGCCCGTTACGCATCCACGGTGATCCTGATCGGCGGCGAGCGCACGCCGTCGGACGCCCTGGTGGGACCCATCGCGACGGCGGCGCTGAAGCAGCTGCACCTGGACGTGCTGTTCCTGGGCGTGCACGGAATGGATTCTGAGGCGGGGTTCACCACGCCCAACCTGCTGGAGGCCGAAACGGACCGGGCGTTCGTGGCCGCAGCCCGTAAAACGGTGGTCCTCGCCGATCACAGCAAGTGGGGCACGCTGGGCATCAGCACCATCGCCGCCCTGGACGAGGCTGACGAGGTCATCAGCGATTCGGGCCTCAACGCCGAGGCACGGCGGATCCTGGGCGAACGGACCGGCAGGCTCCGGATCGCAGGTTAGCGCCGAACAGCGACGCGCGGTTCAGCAGCCCCTGGTTCAGGGGCAGCCGCAGGACTGGCGGATGTGCAGTTTCGTGGGAAAGATCCGGTGGCGCGGTTTTTCGCCGCGGCCGGCGCCCACCAACGCAGCCACGGCGGCCTCGGCCATGTCGGCCACAGGCTGCTCAACCGTAGTCAGCGGCGGCCACGCGTATTCGGCTTCCAGGGAGCCGTCAAAGGATGCGACGGCGATCTCACCGGGCACGGCGAGGCCGGCTTCGTGGACCGCGCGCAGGAGGCCGATCGCCTGCATGTCCGAGCTGGCGAAGATCGCCGTGGGCCGGTTGACGGACGCGAGCAGGCGCTGCCCGGCGCTGTAGCCGCCGGGCCGGGTGAAGTCGCTGTAGGCGATGGGGCCTTCCGGCAGTCCCGCGGCCTGCAACGCCTCCCGCCAGCCCAGTTCACGCCCGTCAGTGCTGCTGGAAACGTTGGTGCCCATGGCCAGGCCGATGTTGGTATGGCCGTGCCCGATCAGGTGCTCCACGGCCATGCGGGCGCCGGCGGCAAGGTCCACGCCGATGCTGTTGAACCCCGGGGCGTCGCGCTCCTGGTTCAGCAGGACCGAAGGAATGTCCGCCGTTTCCAGGGACTCCAGATCGGGTTCGAAAAGGACGCTGGCCAGCAGCACACCATCCACCTGCCGGGCGGCCAGGTTGCGGATGTTGCGCCGCTCCTTGGCCAGGTTTCCGTCCGAGTTGCTCAGCACCAAGGCGTAACCCAGTTCCGCGGCCGCGTCCTCCACTGCGTGGGCAAAAAAGGAGAAGAAGGGGTTGCTGTTGTCGGGGATGACCAGGCCAATGGTCTCGCTGGACCCGAGCTTGAGGGCCCGGGCTGCCGCGTTGGGGCGGTAGCCCAGGACGCGGATGGCGTCCTGGACCTTCGCTTCGGTGGCCGGCGCCACCTTCTTGGGCCCGCCGTTCACCACATAACTGACGACGGCGGTGCTGACGCCGGCGTACCGGGCAACATCCTTGCGGGTCACCGGGCCGCGCGGGGCCTGCACTACGGGAGTCGTCATGGTGTCCATGCTAGCTAGCGGTTCGCGGGGGCGTCGCCAAAGTCGCGGATCGGCAGCCGCTCCCCGCCCCGGATCGCGGACGCGTGCGCCACGATGCCGGGCAACGTGAACCTGGCGGCAACCCAGGCGTTGACCGGGGGCAGCGTGCCGGTGTTGACCGCCGTGACGAAGTCGTCCACCAGGAAGTGGTGGCTGCCCTCGTGTCCGTTGGGCGCGCCGAGGAATTCCGCCGGCAACCGTTCCGCGTCATGGACGGGAGAGAGCCCGGAAACGAAGGCGTCCCTCAGCTCCGGTGCCACGTTGGCCAGCGACGGGTCATCCAGGGACATGCTGGGCCGGGTTTCGAACTGTTCGGAGATGTCATGGACGTTTTCCTTGTCCTGCCAGACGGTGACTTTGGCGAGCTGCTCAAAGCTGGCCTCCGTTCCGAAAAACCTGAACCGTGACTCCCGGATGTGTGACGGATAGCCCACCCGGCGCATCTCGTTCGTGCGCATCACGCCGCCGTCGTTGAGCTCAAAGAGGGCAGTGGCATTGGAGAAATCGTTGCCGAACATGCTGACGTCCTTGTCGAACACACCATCGTCCCGGTCATCCTTGACGCCGACGCAACTAACGCTGACAGCGTGGGCGCGAAGGGCACCCAGCACTCCACCCACCGCGTGGGTTGGATACAGCATGGGCGGGTAGCTGGCCGTTTCCTTCCAACGGTCACCGCCGCTGTACTGGTAGGCGTCGTAGAAGCCCAGGTCCATGTCGTGGACGTAATCGCCCTCGGTGTAGAAGATCCGGCCGAACTTTCCGGCGGCGAGCTGCTTGCGCGCATAGACCGTGGCGGGGTTGTAGTAACTGGTCTCCCCCATCATGTAGACCAGCCCGGTCTCCCGGACGGCGTCGATGATGCGGGCGATTTCCTCCTCGGAGACAGCCATGGGTACAGCCGAGTAGACGTGTTTGCCGGCGCGGAGGGCCTGCTCCACCAGCGGGCCGTGCGTCCAGCGCTGGGTGAAGATGGCAACGGCGTCCACGTCGGAGGCCAGGAGCTCCTCGAAGCTCGTCTTTGATCCGGCCAGGTGGTAGCGCTCCACCGCCTCCGCCGCACGTTCCGGCAGCTCATCCACCACGTACACGGCACTGACGCCGGGGTGGAGATTGAAGAGGTGGGCGAACTGGCCGCCGAACTGGCCAACTCCTACTACGCCGAGCGAAAACGTCATTGTCTCTCTTTCCGTGGGGCTGGGGGATCACGCCGGCTCTGGCAACCGGAGCCGGGCAAGCGCTGTCCGTCAGGTTTCCCAGTGTTTCATCGGAATCTACACGAGTCAATAGACCAATATCTGAATAAAATGTTGCGAACAGTGACGACAATCAGGTCTTGCCACTCTAAATCTACTCGTGTAGATTCATTCCCAGTTGTTACCTCCATCACAGTCAGGAAAGGGTCGAAGATGACCACCCTTGCCAAAAACACGCGAATTGCCCCGCTCGAATCCGGAGCTCCAGCGCCGCGCGGCGGGTTCCGCCGGCTCGGCGACCTCAAGATCGCCTTGCTCTTCATTGCCCCGGCCATGATCGGGTTCATCGTTTTCTACGTTGTACCGACCATCCGCGGCGTGTACCTCAGCTTCACGGAGTACAACATCCTCGGAGACCCGGAATGGGTAGGGGTGGACAATTACACGGCCATCGCCAAGGACCCCCTGTTCTGGAATTCCCTGGCCGTCACAGGCCAGTACGTTTTCCTCAACATCGTCCTCCAGACCGCCCTCGCCCTCGGCCTGGCACTCCTGATGAACAAGGTGGCGAAGTCCACGCTGATCCGTGGTGCCCTGCTGCTGCCCTGGATGATGTCAAACATCATCGCGGCGCTGCTGTGGTTTTGGATGCTCGACTATCAGATCGGCGTCGTCAACCAGTTCATCGAATGGGCCGGCCTCCCCCGCGTCGCGTTCTTCGGAAGCGAGGAATGGGCCATCCCCACGCAGGCCATCATCAACACCTGGCGGCACATGGGCTACACAGCCCTGCTCATCTTCGCCGGAATGCAGGCTATCCCCGGCCACGTCTACGAGGTGGCCAAACTCGACGGCGCTTCACCGTTCCAGACCTTCTGCAAGATCACCCTCCCGCTGCTGCGTCCGGTCCTGGTCATGGTCCTGGTTGTCACCGTGATCGGTTCCTTCCAGGTCTTCGACACCGTCTCCGTCACCACCGGCGGCGGCCCGGTCAACGCCACCCGCGTCATCCAGTACTACATCTACCAGCGCGCATTCACGGAGTCGGACTTCGGCTACGGATCCGCCATCGCCGTCATTCTCTTCCTCATCCTCGCCCTGGTGGCCTTCATCCAGATGAAGTTCCTCAAGGGCAACGAGTCGGACCTGGACTAGGAGCCCCGCATGACCACCACCACCAGCCGCGCACCGCTGCCGGCCGCAACCCGCCGACGTCGTCCGTTCAATCCCCGCACCGCCGGGGCCTGGGCCCTCCTTGTCCTCGCCATCGCGGTGTCCGTTGTCCCTTTCCTTTGGGTCCTGCGCACCGCACTGTCGACCAACAGCGCGCTGGCCACCCAGTCCGCCAGCCTGCTCCCGGCTGATTTCACCTGGGGTGCCTTCCTGCGGGTGTTTGGGCTGCAGAGCCCGGCCGACGCCGTTGCCGAGGGTGGTTCCGGTGCCACCATCGATTTCTGGCTGTACCTGCGGAACTCCATCATCTTCTCCTCCATCACCACTGCCGGCTCCGTCTTCTTCAGCGCGATGGCGGCCTATGCCTTTGCCCGGCTGCGCTGGAAGGGCCGGAACTTTGTCTTCAGCCTCTTCCTGGGCACCATGCTGGTCCCGCCGATTTTCACGGCACTGCCCAACTTCCTGCTGATCAAGAACCTGGACCTGCTCAACACGATGCTTGGAATGGTCCTGCCGTACGTGTTCATGACGCCGTTCGCCATCTTCTTCCTGCGGCAGTTCTTCCTGAACATGTCCCGCGAAGTCGAGGAAGCAGCAATGCTCGACGGCGCCAAGCACCTGCGCATCTTCTTCCAGATCGTCCTCCCCAACGCGGCGGCACCCCTCGCCACATTGGCGCTGCTGACCTTCATCGGCCAGTGGAACGAATACTTCTGGCCGCTGCTGGTCGGTTCCCAGGATGACGTCCGTGTCCTGCAGGTGGGCCTCGGCGTCTTCAAATCGCAGTCCCCCCAAGGAGCCCCCGACTGGTCCGGCCTGATGGCAGCGGTCCTGGTTTCGGCCCTTCCCGTCCTGGTCCTCTTCGCCGCCTTCGGCAAGAAGATCGTGAACTCCATCGGCTTCTCCGGCATCAAATAAGCACTTACCGCCCTACCCGTCCCAGAAACCCCACCCCGAACGGAAAGAACACCATGAAGAAAACCCTCGGCGCCGTCGCCGTCGCCGCAGCTGTGGCCCTCTCAATGTCCGCGTGCAGCGGCTCATCCTCCTCAGCCGAAGCGGCCAAGGGCGAGATCAGCTACTGGCTGTGGGACGCCAACCAGCTCCCCGCCTACCAGCAGTGCGCTGACGATTTCACGAAGGCCAACCCGGACGTCACTGTCAAGATCACCCAGCGCGGCTGGGACGACTACTGGAGCACCCTCACCAACGGCTTTGTGGGCGGCACCGCTCCGGACGTCTTCACCAACCACCTGGGCCGCTACGGCGAGCTCGCCGAAAACAAGCAGCTGCTGGCCATCGACGAAGCCGTCGAGAAGGACAACGTGGACCTCACCGCCTACAACGAGGGCCTCGCGGACCTCTGGGTGGGCCAGGACGGCAAACGCTACGGCCTGCCCAAGGACTGGGACACCATCGGCCTGTTCTACAACAAGGCCATGCTCGCCAGCGCAGGCGTGACCGAGGACCAGATGAAGACCCTCAGCTGGAACCCGGAAGACGGCGGCACCTACGAGGACGTCATCGCCCACCTGACCGTGGACAAGAGCGGCAAGCGCGGGGACGAGGCCGGCTTCGACAAAAACAACGTTGCGGTGTACGGCCTGGGGCTGAACGGCGGTGGAGATTCCTCGGGCCAGACCGAGTGGAGCTACCTCACCAACACCACCGGCTGGTCGCACACGGACAAGAACCCGTGGGGCACGAAGTACAACTACGACGACCCCAAGTTCCAGGACAGCATGGAGTGGTTCGCAGCGCTGGCTGAGAAGGGCTACATGCCCAAGCTGGAGACCACGGTCGGCGCGGCAATGGCCGATACCTTCGCAGCGGGCAAGTCCGCCATCAACGCCCACGGTTCATGGATGACCGGCCAGTACACCGGCTACAAGGGCATCGAAGTAGGCATCGCCCCCACCCCGGTGGGACCGGAAGGCGAGCGCGCCTCAATGTTCAACGGCCTGGCCGACTCGATCTGGGCCGGAACCAAAAAGAAGGATGCGTCCATCAAGTGGGTCGAATACCTCGCCTCGGCCGAATGCCAGGACGTCGTTGCTTCCAAGGCCGTTGTCTTCCCCGCTCTGAAAGCCTCCTCTGACAAGGCTGCCGAAGCGTTCAAGGCCAAGGGCGTTGATGTCAGCGCCTTCACCGAGCACGTCAAGAACAAGACCACGTTCCTGTACCCCATCACGGACAACACCGCCAAGGTCAAGGGCATCATGGAGCCCGCCATGGACGCCGTGGTCTCCGGCAAGGCGCCCGCCAGCTCCCTGACGCAGGCCAACGAACAGGTCAACGCCCTCTTCAAGTAGGCCACCAGGTTTACCGGCTGCGCGCCGCGGACGCTCCACATCCCCGCGGCGCGCAGCCCCCGTCGTCTTACTCCCATCCCCTAGAAGGACAGTGTTTTATATGGACCCCCTCCACCTCCGTTCCGCCGGAACCAGCCTGGTGATCAGCTTCGACTGCGGGGAGGCCGAGGTCATCCACTGGGGTGCGGACCTTGGCAGCACCCTCCCGGACCTCGCCATCCTCGGCGAACCGGTACCGCACTCCGCCATCGACGCCACAGTGCCCGCCGGCCTTCTGCCGCAGGCATCCTCGAGCTGGCGCGGCCGCCCCGGCCTCCGCGGCCACCGCATCGCCGACGGCGTCTCCGGCCTCGACTTCTCGGCCCGCCTACGCACGGTGACGGCCGGCACCGAGGGCAGCACCGCCGTCGTCGTCCAGTCCGATCCCGACGCCGGCGTCACCGTTTCGTCCTCCCTCACCCTGCACGACGGCGGACTGCTGGAGCTGCGGCACACCCTCACCAACGACGGCACCACGCCCTACCAGCTCGACGAACTGGCAACGGTCCTCCCCGTGGCACCGGACGCCACCGAACTTCTTGACCTGACCGGCCGCTGGTGCCGGGAAAACCACCCGCAGCGCCGGTCCATCCAGCAGGGCACCTGGGTCCGGACCGGACGGCACGGCCGCACCGGGCACGACTCCTCGCTGCTCTTCGCTGCCGGCACCCCCGGGTTCGGCAACCGCCACGGGAAGGTCTGGGCCACCCACCTTGCCTGGAGCGGCAACCACGAACAGTTCGCGGACAGCATCGGCGATGGCCGCACCATGATCGGCGGCTCCGAACTCCTGGGACCGGCCGAGGTCATCCTCGAACCCGGGGCCAGCTACACCACGCCGGCGCTGTTCGCCGCCTACTCGGACCGCGGCCTGGACGGCATCAGCGAGGCGTTCTACAGCTGGTTCCGGTCCCGCCCCCACCACGTGCTGCCCACGGCGTCCGCCACCGGCACCACCGGCGCGGCTGCCGGCAAGCCCCGACCGGTGGTGCTTAACACCTGGGAAGCGGTCTACTTCGACCACAACCTGCCCACGCTGATCGAGCTGGCCGACTCGGCCGCGGAGCTGGGCGTTGAGCGGTTTGTGCTCGACGACGGCTGGTTCCGCGGCCGCCGGGACGACCACGCGGGCCTGGGCGACTGGTATGTCGACGAAACCCTCTGGCCGAACGGCCTCACCCCGCTGATCGACGCCGTGACCTCCCGCGGGATGGAATTCGGCCTCTGGGTGGAACCGGAAATGGTCAACCTCGATTCGGACATCGCACGGGCCCACCCCGAGTGGATCGCAGGGCCGTCCGCCGCGTCCCACAAGGACGGCGGGCGCCTGCCGCTTGAATGGCGGAACCAGCACATCATCGACCTGGTGAACCCGGAAGCGTGGCAGTACATTTTCGACCGCGTGGACGCCCTGCTGCGTGAGAACAACATCAGCTACCTCAAGTGGGACCAGAACCGGGACCTCCTGGAACACGGCCACGCCGGACGGTCCTCCGTCCACGAGCAGACCCTGGCCGCCTACCGCCTGTTCGACGAACTCAAGAAGGCCCACCCCGGCGTCGAGATTGAAAGCTGCTCCTCGGGCGGCGCCCGCGTGGACCTGGGCATCCTGGAACGCACGGACCGGATCTGGGCCTCGGACTGCAACGATGCCCTGGAACGGCAGACCATCCAGCGCTGGACCGGGCTGGTGGTCCCGCCGGAGCTGGTGGGCGGGCACGTCGGCCCCACCACCTCGCACACCACGGCCCGCACGCACGATCTGTCCTTCCGCGCCATCACGGCTCTTTTCGGGCACTTCGGCATGGAATGGGACGTCCGCGAAGTCCAGGGCGCCGAACGGGAGCAGCTCAAACGCTTCATCGGGCTCTACAAGGAACACCGGGACCTGATCCACTCCGGGCGCATGGTCCGTGCGGACATTGCGGACGGATCCCTGATGCTGCACGGCGTGGTGGCCCCCGCGGGCCCTGAGGGCACGACGGCGGCGCTGTTCGCCCTGGTGAGCACCCGCACCTCGTTCGCCGAGCAGACCGGCCGGATCACCATCCCCGGGCTGGAACCGGAACGTTCCTACCGGGTGGAGGCCATCTTCCCGGCACCCGGTGACGCCGACTACGCCCACACCTTCACGCAGGTCCGTCCCCCGGCCTGGCTTGCCGACGGTGCGGTTGCGGGCGGGCGGTTCCTGGCCGAGGTGGGGCTGCCGATGCCCATCCTCAACCCGGAACACGCACTACTGCTGAGGTTCACGGCAATCTAGCCCTCCGTGCTCCGCAAGCGCCCTTACCCAGCGCTTCCAAGGCAACGCGGGGTCACTTTACGCCCGTTCCGGGGCCCCGGACCGGCGTAAAGCGACCCCGCGTTTCTTTTGGCCGTGACTCTGGCGCTAGATTTGCACCCATGACTGAAGCCACCTCCAACAAAGACAGCCGCGGGACCATCCTGGTCATCAACGGACCCAACCTGAATCTGCTGGGCACCCGCGAGCCGGAAAAGTACGGCACGTCCACCCTTGCCGATGTGGAACAGTTGGCCACCGCAACGGGTGAGGCCCACGGCTTCACGGTGGAATGCGTCCAGTCAAACCATGAGGGCGTCCTGCTGGATGTCATCCACGCTGCCCGCGGCACCGCCGTCGGAATTGTGCTCAACGCCGGCGCGTTCACCCACACCTCTGTTGCGTTGCGTGACGCTCTGGCGGCGGTGCAGGTTCCGGCAGTGGAGGTGCATATCACCAATGTGCACCAGCGTGAGGAATTCCGGCACCACTCGTTCCTCTCGCCGGTCTGCGCCGCGGTGATCGTGGGAGCAGGCGTGTTCGGCTACAAGCTGGCCATCGACTACCTGGGCGAAACGCTCTAGCCGCCTCACGTGGGGTGCCTACTTCTGGATGCACTGCCCGGACGAAACAGGCGCGCTCATGCCGGCGGCCTGGGAGGCGACCGGGTAGAGGTCGTCCATGGTGATGGCGAATCCCATCTCGGCGTCGGAGGTTGCCTTGGCGAAAATGACGCCCGCCACCAGCCCGTCCGTGGTCAGCAACGGCCCTCCGGAGTTCCCGGGCTGGACGTCGCCGGCAAGGCGGTAAATCTCCTCAGGGGACGGGTTGTTTCCGTAGATGTCCGGGACGAGCACCGAGGCGATGTCCTGGACGGTGGCCGGTTTGGACATGAACGGCCCGCCGTGGGGGTAGCCGGCGAACGCGGCCGGGCTGCCGGCCGGGAGGTCCGAGGTCAGTTCCAGTGGCTCTACCCTCAGTCCGTCAACGGCCACCACTGCGAGGTCGTGCCGGGTGTCGAAGTAGACCACCCGCCCGGGCATCGCCCCGCCGTCGGCCAGCTCAACAACCGGCTCCGACACGCCCGCCACCACATGCGCGTTAGTGACCACCCTGCCCGGCGAAACCACGAAGCCCGTGCCGGTCTGGTTCTGGCCGCACTGGTAGGCGGTTCCCGCGATTTTCAGGACCGATTCCGCGGCGAGGTTCAGTGCCGCAGTATCAGTGCTGGCGTTCGGTACGGCTACCTGCGGGGCCTTGTCCAGCCCCTCGATCAGGGTGGGAATTCCGTTGCCTATCACCGTGGAACGCAGCTGGGCCATGGTGGCCTTCAACGGAACAGGGGTCAGTCCGTCGATGTAGCGGATGACCTTGGACTCGGCCAGTTGCTGGGACACAAACGGAACGCCCAGGGAGCTGATGCTGAAAGCCAGCATGGACATGACCAGTGCCGAGACCACCACGTTGGCTGCGCCGCCGATGAGCCGGTCCGCTGCGCGCAGAGGGCGGATCCGCACGGCCCCGCGGATTTTGCGCCCGATCATGGTCCCCATGCCGTGCCCCACGGCCATCAGTACGACGGCGGCGGCCACGATCGCCGTAAGCCTCCAGCCGGAGTCCTCGACAAAGTCACTGACCAGGGGGACGGCCAAGAAAGCGGCCACGGCGCCCGCGGCGAAACCCACGATTCCGCCCAGGGTCACCAGGAAGCCGTTGCGCAGGCCATAGATCAGGTACGACAGCAGGGCCAGGATCAGCACCAGGTCCAAAACGGTCAAGCCAAACACCAAGGCTCCTTATTTACGATTGAGTCCCAATTCTAGTGGCGCTGGCTGACAATATTCTGTGGATTCCCGCCGCACCGGGGCAGGCCCTACGCAAAAGCCCGCAGGCGTGGATCCTTGACCTTCCGCGGCTCCATCAGGCTTCCGCGCTGGCTCCTCGGGGCGAATCGGCTGCCAAGTACGTCACAGAACCGCCAAAATTCTGAAACAATGGCACAAGCGCCACAGCCGAAACTTTTATTCAGGAGATTTTATGGACATCGAGGTACTGCGCCGAGCGCCCCTTTTCGCCACGCTCGACGACGAAGCGTTCCGTTTGCTGACGGACGAGCTGACCGAGGTGGACCTTTCCCGCGGCGCCTCAGTGTTCCGCGAGGGCGACCAGGGGGACCAGCTTTACTTCATCGTCTCCGGCAAGGTGAAGCTGGGCCGTACCTCTCCGGACGGCAGGGAGTCCCTGCTCGCCATCCTGGGGCCGGGCGAACTGTTTGGCGAAATGGCGCTGTTCGACCCCAGCCCCCGCACGGCCACCGCAACGGCGGTCTCCGAGACCCGCCTGGCCGGCCTCAAGAACGAGAGCCTCAACGCCCTCCTGCGCACCCGCCCCGAGGTCTCGGCCCAGCTGCTGCAGGCCCTGGCCCGCCGCCTGCGCCGCACCAACGACTCCCTCTCCGACCTGGTCTTCTCCGACGTTCCCGGCCGTGTTGCCAAAGCGCTCCTGGACCTGGCCGACCGCTTCGGCCGCCCGGCTACCGACGGCGTCCTGGTGGCCCACGAGCTCACCCAGGAAGAGCTGGCACAGCTGGTGGGCGCGTCCCGCGAAACGGTCAACAAAGCCCTGGCCGAGTTCGTCCAGCGCGGCTGGCTGCGCCTCGAGGCCCGCGCCGTGGTCATCCTGGACATGCAGCGCCTCCGCCAGCGCTCCCGCTGACGAGCTAATCTGCCGGCCCGAGGCCGACATCCTCCCCGCCGTCTCCCCGACCTCGCATGCTCGGTCGGGGACCCCTGATGGCGTGGGCCCCGCGTGCTGCTCCTTCGTCGCTTTGACGCACGCTACCGGATGCCGGACCTCGGGCCTTTTTGCGTCCTCCACCAAACCCTCTGGCACCTCCTGCACGTTCTCACCAAACCCTCTGGCACTCCCTGCACGTTCCCGCCAAACCCTCTGGCATTGTCTTAGTCCTTCCACAGCTACTTAAGTGATGGAAAGAGCGCGCCGACATAAAATTAAGTCAGAGGTGCATGACGATGTCCCTGGCAGTAGTGGTCCTGTTGGCGCTCTTGGGTCTGGCGTCCCTGGCGGCCGTGACCGGCACGATAGTCCTGGTGATCCGCGATGGCCGCGGAGAAATACCGGTGGAGCCATCCGACGAGTCCTGGACAGCGGGCAACCTTCCCAGCCGGCCGTACGCCGCCATCCGGCTAAAGCGCATCGCGGGTGCATAGGCAAAGCAGGGGGTGAAAGAGGGTTCCTCGAAAACCCCTGAACCTGCAAGAGCATCACCCGAAAACGTGCAGGAAATGCCAGAGCGTTCGGATGGGCAGCGCGCGCAGGAACTGCCAGAGCGTCGCCTAAAAACCTGCGGAAACTGCCAGAGCGTCACCCGAAAACGTGCAGGAACTGCCAGAGCGTCTGAGGGGTGGAGCGGGGTCAGCGGTCGCGCTGAGGATCGGCGGCAGAGGTTTTTGCGGCCTCGACTTCGAGCATCAGCTTTCCGTCCTCGTCAACGAGCGTCGGCTGGTAGACGTGCGGCTTGCGCTTGTAGCTGAGGTAGGCGATGCAGCCGTTCGCGGCCGCCATCTTCTCGAGCATGATTTCGGAACCGGGCACCAGGAGCTGGCTCAGGGTCAGGCCAACGGTGTTTTCCTGGCCCACTTCATCACCGAGGTTGGTGGTGTCCCGTTCAGCGATAACCTTCGTGGCGCACACCCAGCGGCCCCACACGCCCTTGCTTTCCAGGAGCGTAGGCTGCTGGTTCATCGGGACGGTGGCGGCAAAATAGCGGGTGTCGAACCGGTGGTGCGAGAAGTCCGGGCTCCGCCAGTTGACCAGCGGCTTCAGCAGATCGGTCCGCAGGAACAGCCCGCGCTTGGAGAGCAGCCCGCTGAGCGTCTTCTCCTGGTCGGCTACGGCCACGCGGGCACGCATCCACTCCTGGCTTGACGTGGCTTCCACTGTGCTGGACATGTCAGGACCAGCCAGCAGCACCCCGGTTTCCTCGAACAGTTCGCGGATGGCGCCCACCACGTGCCGCCGCGCCAGCCCGACGTCGGCCGTTCCCATCTGCTCAGCCCAGTACTGGGGTGAGGGGCCCAGCCAGCCGATGGCGTCGTCGTCGGACGCGTCAAGTGAGCCGCCGGGAAAGGCCAGCACCCCCAGAGGCGAGGAGCCCGGCCGGTAGCCGAGCCACGTTTCCAGGCCCGTCGGAGAATCGCGGAGCAGGATGACGGAGGAAGCGTAGCGGGCGGCACGCGGGGTCCGCTCACCGTGATCGATCCAGCTTCGTGCCGCCCCTTCAAGATCTGGAGGGAGGACAAACAGGCGTCGGGCGAGCTGAGGCAAAGGAAGCGACCGGTCCTAGCTGAATTCGGCGATCAGTTCGACCTCGACCGGAGAGTCGAGCGGCAGCACAGCCACGCCGACGGCGGAACGGGCGTGCTGCCCCGCCTCACCCAGGACGCGGCCCAGGAGGTCGGAGGCACCGTTGATGACGCCCGGCTGGCCGGTGAACGTGGGGTCTGACGAGACGAATCCCACAACCTTGACGATCCGGGTGATCCGGTCGAGGTCGCCGATGACGCTTTTCACGGCAGCCAGCGCGTTCACGGCACAGATCGCGGCGAACCGCTGCGCGTCCTCGGGCGACACTGTGGGCTCGTCGGCGTAACCTTCGGTGCCGGTGGACACCTTTCCGGTGGCCTCGAGCTTGCCGTTCACGAACGGCAGCTGGCCCGAGGTGTAGACGTGGTTGCCGGAAATCACGGCGGGAACGTACGCGGCTACCGGAGCTGCAACCTCAGGCAGGGTCAGTCCCAGTTCCGCGAGGCGCTGCTCGACGGCCGAAACGGGCGTTGAAGCCGGGGTTGAATCCTGTGAATCTGTTGAGTCTGAAGTGGTTTCTGCGGGGGTGCTCATTGCTATTGCTTCTCCCTCTTGAGGTAGGCAACCAGGCCATTGCCGTCGGGTCCGGTGACGACCTGGACGAGCTCCCAGCCGTCCTCTCCCCACTGGTCCAGGATCTGCTTTGTGGCGTGAATAATGAGCGGAATCGTGGCGTACTCCCATTTGGTCATGAAAGAAAGACTAGTCCTTGCCGGTAAAGTGGAAAACATGGTGACTCGTAAGAACCCCATTTTCGACACAGCCACTACCCTCGGAAAGATCTTAGGCTTCCTTGGCGTGAGCGCTATTTGCGGTGTCCTGGTGGCTGGCCTGCTGGTTCCGGCCGCGGCCGTCTCCGGCAGCGCAGCAAGCGGTTCGATCGAGTTCTTCGACACTCTCCCGGCTGAGCTGCAGGTTGACCCGCCCAGCCAGTCAACCAAGATCCTCGCCGCGGACGGTAGCCTGATCGCGAACCTCTACGAGGAAAACCGCACCAAGGTTGCCCTGGACCAGATCTCGCCGTTCATGAAGAATGCCGTCATCGCGGTCGAGGACAGCCGGTTCACCGAGCACGGCGGTGTGGACACCACGGGTATCCTCCGCGCCCTCGTGAGCACCGCCCGCGGCAACAAGCAGGGTGCCTCCACCATCACCCAGCAGTACGTGAACAACGTCCTCAACTCCAACCTCGCCGCCGCAGGCAAGGACGAGGACATCAAGCTCAACGGTGTCAACAAGGGCGTGGGCGACAAACTCCGCGAGATGAAGCTCGCCATCGCCCTGGAAAAGGAATTCAGCAAGGACCAGATCCTTGAGGGTTACCTGAACATCGTCTTCTTCAACCGCGACGCCTACGGCATTGAAGCCGCGTCCAAATTCTTCTTCAGCACCACCGCGAAGGACCTGACTCTTCCGCAGGCCGCCCTCCTGGCAGGCCTCGTCAACAGCCCCTCGGCCTTCGATCCCATCAACAATCCGGAGAACGCCAAACAGCGCCGCGACCTGGTGCTGGGCCTGATGCTGAACCAGAACAAGATCACCCAGGCCGAGCACGACGCCGCAGTGGCCACTCCGGTGGAAACGAAGGTCACGCCCTCACGCCAGGGCTGCGCCTACGCCACCACGGCACCGTACTTCTGTGATTACGTGCTCCACCTGCTGCTGAACAACCCGGCCTATGGCGCCGACCTCGAGGAGCGCACCAACGCGGTGTTCCGCGGCGGCCTGACCATCACCACCACCCTGGACGTCAACGCGCAGAACGTTGCCCAGGCCGAGTCGGACGCTGCTGCCGGCGCCAACCCGGACAACTGGGGCGCGGCCATCGTCTCGGTGCAGCCCAACAGCGGCAAGATCCTGAACATGGCACAGAACACCTCGTTCCTGCCGGTTGAGGGCAAGTTCAACCAGACCCAGAACTTCAACGTGGACAAGCTGGACAAGGACGGCAACGACCTCAACGGTCTGGGCGGTTTCCAGCCCGGTTCAACCATGAAGCCCTTTACGTTCGCCCAGTGGCTGGACGAGGGCAAGTCCATGAACACCAACATCAACGCCTCGGTACGCCGGTATCCGCAGAACTTCCCATGGAAGAACACCTGCCAGACGCCCACCGTGGGCTGGTACGACGCCAGGGTTTCGGGCAGCTTCGACCTGCAGAACTCGGACGAGGGTTACTACCGGAACATGACCGTCCTGTACGGCCTGATGAACTCCATCAACACGGCCACGTTCGCGTCAGCCGCGCAGGTTGACCTCTGCGGCATCCAGAAGATCGTCGACGCTGTCGGCATCCACGGCGGCCTGCCCACGGCCGAAAGTCCGAACCCGAAGGTCACCATGACCACGCTGGCCAACCTGATCGGTTCAACCCAGACGGCCCCGCTGACCATGGCCTCCGCGTTTGCCACCTTCGCCAACGACGGCAAGTACTGCGAGCCGATCGCCATCACCTCCGTCACGGACCAGACCGGCGCACAGCTCCCGGCCCAGTCCAGCAGCTGCCGTGACGCAGTGAAGCCCGAGGTCGCCCGAGGCGTCGCCTACGCCATGCAGGAAGTGCTGAACGGCGGCTCCGGTTCGCTCATCCAGCCGCGGCTGTCCACCAAGACCAACTTCCCCGTGGCCGCCAAGACCGGCACCAACGACACCAACGGCTCCACCTGGGTGGTGGGTTACACCACCGGTGTGGCCACCGCAGCCTGGTTCGGCGATCCGCTGGGCGACCAGCAGCGCCAGGGCCGGAACCTGACCATCAACGGTAAGTTCTACAAGGCCATTGACGGTTACATGATCGCCGGTCCCATGTTCTCCAAGTACATGGCCCAGGTGGCACCGGCCTACGGCACCACCCCGTTCACGGCGCCGCCCTCGAACATGCTGAACGGGACGCCGGCCAGGACAACGCCCACCACGCCGTCAACCCCGGCCACTGCCCCGGCGACCGCGCCCGCAGCGCCTGCCACTGCGCCCGCTCCCGAGCCCAGCAAGCCCGGCAACGGCAACGGCTAGCCGCGCATGATCCTGAATGCTGCTTTGGCCAGCCGCGCCCGGAACATCGGGCGCGGCTTTGCCGTCACCGCTGCCGCCGGAACCGCGGCCGGCCTCACTGCTTTCGGCTACGGGCTCTGGGAGAAAAACCAGTTTGTCCTGCGTGAGGAAACGTTGCCCATCCTGCCCGCGGGCCAGGCACCGTTCCGGGTCCTGCACCTGAGCGACATCCATTTTGTGCCCGGCCAGGACACCAAGGCGAAATGGCTCGAGTCGCTGGCGTCGCTCAAGCCGGACCTGGTGGTCAACACCGGAGACAACCTCAGCCATGCCAGGGGTGTGGATCCCCTGCTCAAGGCGCTGCGCCCGCTGCTGGAATTTCCCGGCGTGTTCGTTCCGGGCTCCAACGACTACTACGCCCCTACGTTGAAGAATCCCGCCTCCTACCTGCTGGGTCCGTCGAGGGCGAAGCACAACCCGGTCGAGCTGGACTGGCCGCGGCTGCGCTCGGGATTCGGAATGGGCGGCTGGGTTGATCTCACCAACCGCCACCAGTCGATAGTGCTGCAGGGGATCCGGTTCGATTTCTCGGGTGTGGACGATCCGCACTTGAAACGGGAGCGCTACGCCGGCTGGCCACGCGGGACCCGCAACCAGGACCGGAACGCTCACCTGCGCGTCGCCGTTATCCACGCCCCGTACCAGCGCGTGCTGGACCACTTCACCGAGGACGGGGCGGACCTGCTCCTCGCCGGCCACACCCATGGCGGACAGTTGTGCATCCCGGGCTACGGTGCCCTGGTGTCCAACTGCGACCTCCCGGCGTGGCGAGCCAAGGGCCTCAACGACTGGGAGAGCAACGGACGTACGACGCCGGTGAACGTCTCGGGCGGTATCGGCACCTCCCGTTTCGCTCCCATCCGCATCGCCTGCAAGCCCGAAGCTGTCCTGCTGACACTTACCTCACGCGAATAATCCCGTAGCGAGTGAGTCCTCTCACTCCATGGCATAGGGTAGTTGCTACGGGAAACTACATTCGTTTTAGAGTATGAGAAGCGGGCATGGCCAAGCAGACCTCATTTTTTAGATCCATCAGCCGTCTTTACCCCCACGTCAGGCCGATTATTCCCCGGCTGGTGCTGGGGTTGGCCTGCGCGCTGCTGGCCAGCATCGTAGCGCTGACCATCCCGCAGGTGCTTCGTGTCCTCGTCAATGAGTCGCTCAAACCGGGCGGCGCCACGAGCGCAGTCTGGATTGCCGCCGTCGTGATCCTTGCCCTTGGTATCACCGAGGCGGTCCTTGTGGCGCTCCGCCGGCAGTTCGTGATCAACCCGGCCACCACCGTGGAAACGCAGATGCGGGTCACACTTTACGGCCACCTGCAGGACCTGACGGTGTCCTTCCATGACCGCTGGGGCTCAGGGCAACTGCTCTCCCGCGCCATGACGGACCTGAACTTTTTGCGCCGCTGGATGGCGTTCGGTGCCATCATGCTGGTAGTCACCACACTGACGGTGATCATCGGGATTGCGGTGATGTTCTCGATGAGCTGGCAGCTGGCCCTGATCTTTCTGGCCGCGGCCGTGCCCATCATGGCTTACAGCTTCCGCTTCCGGACACGTTTCAGCAAAGTTGCCCGGCGCAGCCAGGACCAGGCGGGCGATCTCGCCACCACAGTGGAAGAGTCGGTCCACGGCATCCGCGTCCTCAAGGCGTTCGGCCGCAGCCGTGAGGCCCTGGAGAACTTCAACGAGCAGGCCGAGGAACTCCGCCAGACGGAAATCGCCAAAGCCAGGCACCAGGCCGCGTTCACCATGGTGGTAACGCTGCTGCCTGAACTGGCCCTCGGCGCCGGCCTGGTGGTCGGTGTGATGCTGTGCGCCAGCGGGCAGTTGAGCATCGGCGCGCTGGTGGCATTTTTCGCTACTGCCGCCGTGATGGCCACACCGGTGGAATTCTCCGGCATGCTGCTGGCCATGGCGCTCACGGCCAAGACAGCCCTGGACCGGCATTTCGAGGTCATGGACACCGCCAACACCATCACCAGCCCGGCGTCGCCGCGCAAGCCCGCGCAGCTCAAAGGCGCCCTCAGCTTCAGCAACGCCACTTTCGCGTTTGAGGATGCCCCGGACAAACCCATCCTGAACGACATCAACCTGGACGTCCGGCCCGGCGAAACCATGGCGCTGGTAGGCATCACCGGCAGCGGCAAAAGTGCACTGATCCAACTGGTGCCCCGGCTGTACGACGTCACCGCCGGGTCGATCACCATCGACGGCGTGGACCTGCGGGAGTTCGACGTCGAGCAGCTGCGGCGCCTCGTGGCCGTGGCCTTCGAGGACACCACGCTGTTCTCAAGCTCAGTCCGTGAGAACGTGCTGCTGGGAGCCCAGGACCGGACCGACGAAGCCCTGGACGAAGCCTTGGACGTGGCACAGGCGCACTTCGCCTACTCGCTCCCCGAGGGCGTGGAAACCCTCATCGGCGAGGAAGGCCTGAGCCTGTCCGGCGGCCAGCGGCAGCGGCTTGCCCTGGCCCGCGCCATCGCAGCAAGGCCCCGCGTCCTGGTGCTGGATGATCCCCTGTCCGCCCTGGACGTGCACACCGAGGAACTCGTGGAGACCCGGCTCCGTGCAGTCCTGAAGGACACCACGACCCTGATCGTTGCCCACCGGCCCTCAACGGTGGCCCTGGCCGACCGCGTGGCGCTGCTCGAGGGCGGCCGGATCGCCGCCGTCGGAACCCACACCGAACTGTTGGCAAACAACGCCCACTACCGCTACGTCATCGCCAGCCTTGACCGGGAACCACGGGACCTGGATTCAGAACTCTCGGCGCTGGAGGAAGAGGCGGATGCCGAGTCAGAGGAAATCACGCGATGACCCACACCACATTCGGTACCGCCAACGAGGACAACGCCCACCTCAGCAAGAGCGACAGTAAAACCGTACGACGGCGGTCGCTCGCCCTGCTGGCCACGCTGATCCGTCCCGTGCGGCTCAGGTTCTGGCTGACGATTGCCATGGTGGTGCTTTCCCAGGCCGCGCGCGTCGCGGGCCCCGCCCTGATCGCCTTCGGCATCGACCATGCGCTCCCGGCCCTGCGGGCGGGCGACAACGTTCCGCTGGTGCTCACCGGCGTGGCGTACCTCCTGGCTGCGGTCGCGACGGCGGGACTCACCGCCCTCTACGTCACCGCCACCGCGCGGCTCAGCCAGGCCATGCTGCTGGACCTGCGGGTGCGGGTGTTCCAGCACACCCAGCGCCTCAGCCTGGAGTTCCACGAGAAGTACACCTCGGGCCGGATCATTGCCCGGCAGACCTCGGATCTGGAGGCCCTGCGGGAACTGCTCGATTCCGGCGTCAGCTCGTTGGCCTCGGGCATGCTCTTTATGGTTTTCACCGCCATCACGGTCTTCGCGCTGGACTGGCGCAGCGGGCTGCTTGTGCTGGCGGCGGGCGTCCCCATGTTCTTCCTGGCGCGCTGGTACCAGAAGCACTCCCAGATCGCCTTCCGTGAATCCCGGGTGGTCTCGGCACGGCTGATCGTGCACTTCGTGGAAACGATGACCGGGATCCGCGCGGTGAAGGCCTTCCGCAAGGAACGCGAGAACGCCGAGCAGTTCGGGCAGTTTTCCGATGACTACCGGCGGGTCACGGTGCGGTCCATCAACCTGAACGGCATCTTCCAGCCCGGCCTGGTGCTGATCGGCAACGTCTGCGTGGCTGTGGTGCTCCTGTTCGGCGGCTTCCGGGTCCTCAGCGGCGACCTGGCCGTCGGCGTCCTGCTGGCACTCATGCTGTCCACCAAGCGGTTCTTCCAGCCGGTGGACCAGATGGCCATGTTCTACAACTCCTTCCAGAGCGCCCAGGCGGCCTTGGAGAAGGTGTCCGGGTTGCTGGAGGAGGTTCCCACGGTCCGGCCGCCCAGGAATCCTGTTGCCCTCCAGGATGCACGGGGCACCATTGACTTCAAGGGCGTGGAATTCCGCTACGGCGAGGGCCCCATCATCATTCCCAGCCTGGACCTGCACATCGTGGCGGGCCAGACCGTGGCCCTGGTGGGCCAGACCGGTGCCGGCAAGTCCACCCTGGCCAAGCTGATCGCACGGTTCTACGACGTCTCGGCGGGGTCCCTGATGCTGGACGGTGTGGACCTGCGCAACCTCAGCACCACGGACCTGCGCCGGAACATCGTGATGGTCACCCAGGAAGCGTTCCTCTTCAGCGGCTCGGTGGCTGACAACATCGCCCTGGGCCGCCCTGAAGCTTCCCGGGAGGAAATCGAGGACGCGGCCCGGGCTGTCGGGGCCCATGACTTCATTGTTGAACTTCCCGAAGGATATGACACGGATGTCAACAAGCGCGGCGGCAGGGTTTCCTCGGGTCAGCGGCAGCTCATCAGCTTCGCCCGCGCTTTCCTGGCCCGTCCTGCAGTCCTGATCCTGGACGAGGCCACCTCATCGCTGGACATTCCCTCCGAGCGGCTGGTCCAGAGCGGCCTGGCCCGTCTGCTGAGGTCAACGGCGGGCACCGGTGGGGCTGCCGGCGGCACCGCGACGGCTGAGGGCGCTGAATCCACTCCAGCCGGGGGCCGGACGGCGCTGATCATTGCACACCGGCTCTCCACCGTGGAAACGGCTGACCGCGTGCTGGTGGTCCACGACGGCCGCATTGTGGAGGACGGCACACCGGCACAGCTGATCGGCGGCGGCGGACGGTTCGCAGACCTCCACGGCGCCTGGAAGGACTCCCTGGTCTGACCGGACGCCGCCGATTTCGCATCCGGGCCCGGCGTCGGCTATCCTTGTAAAGTTGCTTTTGCAGCGGATCGGGATGTGGCGCAGCTTGGTAGCGCGCGTCGTTCGGGACGACGAGGTCGCAGGTTCAAATCCTGTCATCCCGACCAAAAGAAAGAGGGTCTCCCCCCGGGGGGCCCTCTTTTTTGTCACTTTTTCGCAACATATGCGGGGCATAAGGAAAGCCCCGGTGCATGGGATCCATGCACCGGGGCTCCGAACCTCGTTGGAGAGAGGCTGCTTAGGCCGGGTCAGGCCAGTTACCGCTGTAGGTGGTGTAAGTGGTGTCGCTGTTCTTCTTGACCTTGGACGATGCCGGATCAGGCCAGTTGCCGCTGGCGACCGAAACGCCGGCGGTGTCGGAAATCGAACCTGCGGACAGGACAGCCGGAGCCGCCGCTGAGAATGCCAAGGCGCCTGCCAGTACGGCCGCAGCCGCAATCTTCTTAAACATAAGTTGTCCTCAATACGAGTCGGATTCGTTACAAAGTCAGCACGTCCTTGTTGACACCTATTGTAAAATGTCTTCCACAGGGACTGTCAAGCTTTGTGTATATATGCTGTCCAGAATAAGGAGGATTTCCCGTGGGCAACGGATTCGGGGAGAAGCTCCGGGCGGAGCGGCTCGAGCGTGGTCTGACCCAGGCCGAACTGGGTAAGGACCTGTATTCCCCGAGCTATATCTCCCTCCTGGAGACCGGTCGCAGGGAGCCTACGGCCGAGGTCATTGAAGAACTTGCCCGCCGGCTGGAACTGGCGCCGAAGGCCCTGGAAGCCTGGAGCCAGCCCATCTCCGTCAGCGATGCCGAATACGTGTTGGCCGGACTGTATGCGCGGCAAGCGTGGGATCTTCGCGATTATCCCCTCGCCGCGAGCCATGCAGCGACCGCGGCCAGAATCGCACTCGAGGGTAAAAACACCAGCGCCTGGTGGAACATGACCTATATGCAGGCAGAATGCCTGATGAAACACGGGGACCTGCAGGACTGCCAGCAGATCACCCAGCGCCTGTTGGAGCACCCCATGGCCACCGAGTCCGCCGGACTGGCCGTACGGGCCAGGCAAATGCTCGCGGCAGTGTTCCACCGGCAGGGCCAGCTTTCGGTAGCTGTGGACCACGCTCTCGAAGCGGTGCACCTGTCATCGCAATTGCCCAAGAGCTCCACAGTCACCATCGGCGCCCACCGCATCCTCATCGGCGCATTGGCCGAGAGCGGACGGCTGGACGAGGCCTGGAAATACTGCCAGGCCATGAATGACCAGGTGGACGAAAACTCGATGGCCCAGCTCGCCGGCGAAGTTGCCTGGGTGATCGGCAACGTGGCCTTCATGCGCCACGACTACACCGAAGGCGTCAAGCAGCACGAGCGCGCTGCGAAGCTGCTCTCCCCCGCCAACGACATCGAGCTGTGGGCCCGCTTCAACAAGGCCTCGGCCGCAGTCAGGCTCCAATCCGGCATCGTGGAGCCCGAAACACTCGCCTCCATTGAACGTGCCGAACTGGCGTTTTCCATCGTCCACGGCATGAAGAGCGATCAACTGGAGGTCGCCTTCATCCGCGCCCGCTGGCTGTACCTCACCGGGGATATTGTTGCCGCCATCCAGAAGCTCCGCGAGATCCATGCCGAGTCCGATTCACTGGCCAAGCACACCGCGGGAGAGGTAGCGCTCCTGCTGGGCAAGTCCCTCAAGGCCGCGGGCGAATCCGATGAAGCGCTCGTCTACCTCCACGAGGCACAGAAGGACTTCAGCTCGGCCGGGGCCCAGGACCGGGTCCAGCAGGCGCTGGACTCGATCCTGGAAATCCGGCTGGCGCAGCAGCGGTCCGCCGCCGCGGCGAAAAACGCCAAGGCAAGCTAACCCGAAGGCCGGCCAACTCAGGGAACGGCTAGGAAAAAGCCTTGCCGGTCAGTTTTTCGTAGGCCTCCACATAGCGGCTGCGGGTGCGGGCCACAACGTCCTCGGGCAATGCCGGCGGAGGCGTGTCCGAGTTCCTGTCCCAGCCGGACTCGGCCGATGTCAGCCAGTCCCGGACATACTGCTTGTCATACGACGGCTGGGCCTTGCCCGGCTCATAGGTGGCTGCATCCCAGAAGCGGGAGGAATCCGGCGTGAGGACCTCGTCGCCCAGGGTGATGGCGCCGGACACTGCGTCGTAGCCGAATTCCACCTTGGTGTCTGCCAGGATGATGCCGCGTTCACGGGCAATCTTCTCGGCCGCCGTGTAGATCTTCAGGGTCAGCTCACTCAGCCGCCCGGCGATGTCGTCCCCCACCATGGCAACAACATCGTCATAGGAGATGTTTTCGTCATGCTCGCCCACCTCGGCCTTGGCCGACGGCGTGAAGATGGCCCGTTCCAGCCGTGAGCCGTCCACCAGGCCCTCGGGCAGCGGGATTTCGCAGACCGTCCCGTGGGCCTTGTACTCCAGCAGTCCGGACCCGGTGAGGTAGCCGCGCGCAATGCACTCCACTGGGAACATGTCCAGCTTCTTGCAGATCATTGCGCGGCCTTCCACGGCCGCGGGTACCCCGTCTGCCACGGTGGAGCCCAGCACGTGGTGGACCACGTCAAGCTGGTCGAACCACCAGAGGCTCAGCTGGGTGAGGATGCGGCCCTTATCCGGGATCCCGCTCGCCAGGACGTGGTCGAAGGCACTGATGCGGTCGCTGGCCACCACCAGGACGCAATCCTGGCCCACCTGCTGGCGGATGGCTTCATCGGCCGGCTCGTACAGGTCACGGACCTTGCCGGAGTAGACGTGCGTCCAGCCCGGCAAATCAAGGGTGGCGGTTTCGAAGCCGCGCTGGGGGGAATTTTCGGTCATGCTATGCCTTCGCCTTCGTCACGGGCAGCGATGCGGTTGCGTTGGACGCAACCTTGATTTCGCCGCGGGCGGCTTTCCGCCCGATATCGGTCCGGAACTGTGAGCCTTCGAGCTGAACCAGTTCCACGCCGTCGTACGCCCGTTCCCGGGCCTCCACGAGGTCACTGCCGAGCGCAACCACCGCAAGTACCCGGCCGCCGGCGGAGACCACCTTGCCGTCGTCGTCGAGCGCGGTGCCTGCGTGGATCACGTGCACACCCTCGAGCGCTTCCGCCTTCTTGAGGCCACGGATGCGGTCGCCGGTGCGCGGCTTGTCCGGGTAGTTTTCGGACGCGACGACGACGGCGACGGCGGTCTCCTTGGACCAGCGCAGCTCCTCCGCTTTGTCCAGTTCGCCCTTGGCTGCTGCCAGGAGCAGCGCACCGAGCGGGGTTTTGAGCCGGGCCAGGACCGCCTGCGTTTCCGGATCGCCGAAGCGGACGTTGAACTCGATGACCCGGGTGCCGCGCGAGGTCAGGGCCAGGCCAACAAACAGCACGCCCACAAACGGCGTGCCGCGTTGGGCCATCTCCTTGACGGTGGGCTGGGCGACGCGCTCGATGACTTCGTCCACCAGGCCGGCGGGTGCCCATTCGAGCGGGGTATACGCGCCCATGCCGCCGGTGTTGGGGCCTTCGTCGTTGTCGAAGATGCGCTTGAAGTCCTGCGCCGGGGAAAGGGCCACGGTGTTGCGGCCATCGCACAGCACGAAGACAGAGACCTCGGGGCCGTCCAGGAATTCCTCGATGACCACGGTTCCGCCGGCGTCGAAGCAGGCCTGGGCGTGGGCCAGGGCTTCTTCGCGTTTCTTGGTGACCACAACGCCCTTGCCGGCTGCGAGGCCGTCATCCTTCACCACGTAGGGTGCACCGAAGGTGTCCAGCGCCGAGGCTGCTTCCTCCGCGTTCGTGGCCACCAGGGCCATGGCCGTGGGAACACCGGCCTCGGCCATGACTTCCTTGGCGAATGCCTTGGAGGCTTCGAGCTCAGCCGCGGCCTTGCTGGGCCCGAAGACCGGAATGCCTGCCTCGCGGACTGCATCGGAAACGCCGGCAGCGAGCGGGGCTTCGGGGCCCACCACCACGAGGTCGACGCCGAGCCTGGCGGCCAGCGCCGCGACGGCGTCGGGATCATTCCCGTCGATCTTGTGGGTGGGGACCAGTTTGCTGATGCCGGCATTGCCGGGAGCAGAGTGGACTTCGGACACGTTGGGGTCGGCGAGCAGGGAGCGGACAATGGCGTGTTCGCGGCCTCCGGGGCCGATGACGAGTACCTTCACAGTCTCCAAGGGTACTTTGTGCACCCTGCCCTCTCCTAAGCTGTGTCCCGGCCCAGCGATCGTTCGCGGCATCGGCTACGAACCCAAGGCATGAAGAAGCTTCAGAACTGGCTCAAGGGTCCCACCGCCATGGCCGCGCTGGCCGGCGTGGTGGCGGCCGCCGTCGTACTTTCCGTAGCGGAGCTGATCGGGGCGTTCTTTACTGCGCGGGCCACTCCCGTGATCGCGCTGGGTTCCACCTTTATCGATTTCACGCCGCCGTGGATGAAGGATTTTGCCATCGCGACGTTCGGCACCAACGACAAGGCCGCGCTGTTCGTGGGCATGGGGGTGACCATCTTCGGGCTGGCCTGCGTGCTGGGCGTGGCGGCCTACCGGAAATGGGCGCTGGGCGTGGCCGGCGTGCTGTTCATGGGGGCAGTGATCGTGGCCAGCGTCGTCACGCGGGCAAGCGTGAAACCGCTCGACGCCGTGCCCACGGTCCTGGGAACGGTTGCAGGGCTCGTGGTCCTGCGGCTGCTGATCGCCCCGCTCTGGCGGCTGAAGGCCTGGCCGGAAGCTCCGGCTGACACCGGTGCCGAGGAACCCGGCCGTCCCGCCACCAGCCGGCGCCGCTTCTTCGCCGCTGCAGGAGTTACCGCAATCGGCGCCGGGATCGCTGCCACCGGCGGACGCCTGCTCAGCGCCGCCCGCAGCAACATCGCCCAGGCCCGGGAGGCCCTGCAGCTGCCTACCCCTGTGAAACCCGCCGCCGCCGTGCCGGCCGGCGTCCAGTCCCCTGCTCCCGGCGTCACGCCGTGGATCACCCCCAACGGCGACTTCTACCGGATCGACACCGCCCTGAGCGTCCCCGAAATCAACGTGGATGACTGGGAACTCCGCATCCACGGGCTGGTGGAAGAGGAGGTCCGCCTCACCTTCCAGGACCTGCTCGACGCCGACCTCATCGAATCGCACGTGACACTCACCTGTGTGTCAAACCCGGTGGGCGGAAATCTTGCCGGGAACGCCAAATGGCTCGGGCTGCCCATCCGGGAGGTCCTCAAGCGGGCCCGTCCCAAAGACGGAGCGGACATGGTGCTCTCGACGTCGATCGACGGCTTCAGCGCGTCCACGCCGCTCGAAGTCCTGCAGGATGACCGCGACGCCATGCTCGCGATCGGCATGAACGGCGAGCCCCTCCCGCTGGAGCACGGGTACCCGGTGCGCATGGTGGTGCCCGGGCTGTACGGGTTCGTTTCGGCCACCAAGTGGGTGGTGGACCTGGAAGTCACCAGGTTCGCGGACAGCAAGGCCTACTGGACGCAGCGCGGCTGGTCCGAGCGCGGCCCGATCAAGACCATGGCCCGCGTGGAAGTCCCCAAATCCTTCGCGAAGGTGCCTGCCGGCCGCGTGGCGATCGGCGGCACGGCATGGGCCCAGACCCGCGGCATCACCAAGGTGGAAGTCCAGATCGACAGCAACCCCTGGGCCGAGGCGGTCCTGTCCACCGAGGCGTCCCTCATCACCTGGCGCCAGTGGTCCTTCGACTGGGAGGCCACGCCCGGACCGCACTACATCAAGGTCCGCGCCACGGACGGGACCGGCGACGTGCAGACGGACCAGCGGGCCGATCCGGTGCCGGACGGCGCATCCGGCTGGCAGTCGGTCATGGTCACCGTGGAGTAGCCCGGGATTGGGCGGCCCGGCGCCTAGACTGGCTTCATGCCGCACAACCCGCATGCCACCTTCACCGTGGACTCCGCCGTCGAACTTGCCGTCATCGAACGCAGCGGCTTTGTGGAGTCCCGGCATATCGGCTCCGCCGTGCTGCTGGCCGCCGACGGCACGGTAGTGACCGAACTGGGTGACATCACCACCCCGATCTTCGCCCGGTCCGCCCTGAAGCCGCTTCAGGCATTGGCCTCCATGCAGTCCGGCGTTCCGCTGCGCGGCGCCCAGGTGGCCCTGGCGTGCGGCAGCCACGTGGGATCCCTGGACCACATGGACGTGGCGGAGGGAATGCTGAAGGCCGCAGGCGTCACCGAGGAACACCTCCAGTGCCCGGCCGCCTGGCCGTATGACGAAACAGCCCGCAACTGGCTGGTGCGCTCCGAACGGGGCAAATCGAAGCTGGCCTTCAACTGCTCGGGGAAGCACGCGGCGTTCCTGTGGGCCTGTACCGAAAACGGCTGGGACACGCACAGTTACCTCGAGCCGAACCACCCCCTGCAGCAGCGCGTTCGCAGCGTGATCGAGGAGTACACGGGGGAACGGATCGCGCACCTGGGAATTGACGGCTGCGGCGCGCCGGTAGCTGCCGTATCCCTGACCGGTCTGGCACGCGCTTTCTCCATGCTGGCCAAAGCGCCGGGCGACAAGAACTCCAACGCCCGCGCAGCCACCATCGCCACATCCATGCTGGATTACCCCTGGGCTGTCCAGGGCCGCGGTGAGGACAACACCGTGGTCATGGACGAACTCGGAATCATCGCCAAGATCGGAGCAGAGGGTGTGCTGGCCATGGCCACCCCGCAGGGCGTATCAGTTGCCGTGAAAATTCTTGACGGCAATATCCGTGCCACGTCCCTGGTGGGCCTGACCATGCTTGCCGCCGCAGGTGCCGTGGACATCCCCGGCGTCTCCAGCGTCCTGGAAAAAGTGGTCAGCCCCGTGATGGGCGGCGGCCAGCCGGTGGGCAGGATCCGCCTGGGCCCGGCCGTGTCAGCACTGCTCGACTGAAACCGCCCGGCTGATGCACGTGATTACTGAGACTGTTTCCCGGAAGGGGACTCCGCCCACATGGCCATAGCTCGCCGTCGTATCGGCATCGAAGAGGGCAAGGCCGCGCTGGCCGCGTGGCAGGAAGCTGCCGGCTCGCCGTCGGGCACTGTCCCCCGGGCTGTTACCGCGACGGCGGTCCGGTACACCCTTGAAGAGGTCACCGCGCGGGCACCGGGGAATTCCGTGGAGGTCCGCGTGCCTCCGTTCGGCGTCACCCAGTGCGTGGAGGGGCCACGGCACACCCGCGGCACGCCGCCGAACGTGATTGAGTGCGACGCCGCCACCTGGCTGGGGATGGTCACCGGCCAGTTAGGTTGGGCGGAGGCTGTGGGCGCAGGCAAGGTGGCAGCGTCGGGACTGCGGGCGGACCTGTCGTCGCTGCTGCCGCTCTGACACCTGAAACCCTGCGCTCTACTGCCCAGGGTTGAGGACCACCTTGATGCAGCCGTCCTCTTTCTTCTGGAACTTCTCGTAGAGGGCGGGGGCACGCTCCAGCCCCGAGCGGTGGGTGACCAGATCCATGACCCCCAAGGGATCGGCGTCGTCCTCCACCAGTGGCAGGAGATCATCAGTCCAGCGCCGCACGTTGCACTGACCCATCCGCACCTGGAGCTGCTTGTCGAACATGGTCAGCATCGGCATGGGGCTGGCCTGCCCGCCGTAAACGCCGCTGAGGGAAATGGTTCCACCCCGCCGGACCGCGTCAATGGACGTGTGGAGCGCAGCGAGGCGGTCCACGCCGGCAGTCTCCATTGCCTTCTGGGCCAGCTTGTCCGGCAGCAGGCCGAGTGCCTGATGGGCGAACCCGGCAACCGGGGAACCGTGCGCTTCCATCCCGACGGCGTCAACCACCGCATCCGGCCCGCGTCCGGCCGTCATCCCGCGCAGTTCATCGGCAATGCCCTTGCTGTAGTCCAGCGTTTCCACCCCGTGACGGGCGGCCATGGCGCGCCGCTCGGGCACCGGGTCCACTCCAATGACCCGCAGCCCGCGGTGGACGCCGATCCGGCCGGCGAACTGGCCCACCGGCCCCAGGCCGAACACCGCCAGTGTGCCGCCGGGCGGGACATCCGCGTACTCCACTGCCTGCCAAGCGGTGGGCAGGATGTCGGAAAGGAACAGGTACCGTTCGTCCGGCAGTTCGGTGCCGACCTTCACCGGGCCGTAATCCGCGTGCGGCACCCGAAGGTACTCCGCCTGGCCACCGGGAACTGAACCGTAGAGCTCCGAGTAGCCAAAGAGGGCGGCGCCCGAGCCCTTGTCCTTGACCTGGGTTGTCTCGCACTGGGACTGCAGTCCCTGGCTGCACATGTAGCAGTGGCCGCAGGAAATGTTGAAGGGGATGACCACACGGTCGCCCTTGCGCAGGTTGGTGACGCCGCTGCCCACTTCCTCGACGATGCCCATGGGTTCGTGCCCGATCACGTCGCCTTTGTGCATGTAAGGGCCCAGCACCTCGTAGAGGTGGAGGTCAGAGCCGCAGATGGCAGTGGACGTGATCCGCACAATCGCATCAGTGGGGTCCTGGATCACCGGGTCGGGGACTTCTTCCACACTGACTGAGCGTTTTCCTTGCCAAGTAAGTGCCTTCATGGCTGGCCTTTCTCTGAAATAGGGAGGTTCTCCGTATTCCGACGCTAACGGGTCAGGAGCCAAAAAGTAAGCATACTGATGGCTTTTCCTTGTGCCTGCCGGTGAACGCTCCTAGCGTAGGAAGCGAACAGGTTTTACCTTGCCCGTTTCTGACCCTGCCCTTAATGAGGAGACGCCGTCATGGCCCTTTACCAGCCGGAACCCGTTGAGATCTCCACCCGGATTCGTCCCGGGGAATGGACGGAGGAGAGCCTGACCCAGCTCCTCGCAAGTTACCGCACCAGGATCATGGAGATGGGGGCTTCTGCCTCGGAAGTGGTGGAAGAGGTGGAAAGGACTAAGGACGGCGCGGTCAAGGTCAGCGTCGCGTGGGTCAAGCCCGTGATGGCTGAAGCGGAGGGCTACACCGAGGAGAACCCGCGCAACCCGGACCGCCGGCAGATCTAGGCTCCTGCGGCCCGCGGCCCCTGGGCGAGCAGCCTGCCGATGGCGCTGGTGTGAAGGTTTTCGAGGATGTCGCGCGGACCGTCGAAAACCTCCGCTGCTCCGGCTTCCCGGAGTTCTGCTGCACCGGTTCCACCGCAGGTGACGCCGATGCCCGGGACGCCCAGGGCGACGGCGGCCTTCATGTCCCATACTGCGTCCCCCACAAAGACGGCAGCGGACGCTGAACCCCCGACGGCCTCCAGGGCGGCAATCAGGATGTCCGGGGCCGGCTTGCTTGCCTTGGCGTCTTGCGGGCCTGTGGCGTGATGGATAAACGCATCCGCGTCCAGCGCCTTCCGGGCGGCAGCCAGATCGGCCTTGCGCGCCGAGGAGGCCAGGACCACGGCGAGCCCGCGGGCGTGGCACTGGGCCAGGAGTTCCTTGGCGCCGTCCAAAGGACGCAGCGACGGCCAGCTCTGGGCGTAGACCGCGGAATGGCTGGCCATGATTTCAGAATCGGTATCCCGGTCGCGGCCAGGGGGCAGGAGGGTGTCAACCAGGAGGCTGCCCGTCATGCCCACGCAGCGGTGTATGGCGGCCATGGGAATGTCGTATTCGTGCATGCGGAAAGCGTTCCACCATGCCAGGGTGTGCAGATAAACGGTATCCACAAGGGTCCCGTCAAGGTCAAAAAGGACGGCCGGGCGCTGGGCCGGCCCCCCGGGACCCTGTCCGGCTGAGCCCTGGACCTGCCCGGGGATGTGGACCGCGCGTGGTGGCTGGCCCTGGTTCGCATCGAGGTTTTGGCCTTGGCTCCGGCCCGGGTTGACCATCATCCGACGGAGGCGCGCACGGACCCGGTTTTCTTGCCGCGGGGAGCAGCCTTCTCTTTGGAAGACGGCACCGGCCGGACCCGATCCCGAATAACAGATCCAGCGCCGTTGCTGCTGCGATCCCTGATCAGGCCCGTTCCGGCGATTTCGCGGGCCATTTCGACGCCTTTCACGGCGGCCCGCTTGGTGGGAAACGTCACGGAGATGGCCATCAGGTTACCGGAACCATCCATCATTCTCACCCTGTAGCCACCGTCAGGCGCATCCACCAGTTCAAAGTATCCGGCCATTCCACTTACCCCTCATTCAGTCACTGCGCTGTGATTTCCTGAAGCGCATCATCAGTCTTAGTAAGTATACTTACTTCCTGAGGATGGCAGTAGGGCCGCCTGGCCCCGGGACCCCTAACGCCCTACCCTTTCCGCCTCCGGGGGGATAGGGGTATCGCTCCGGCGGACTGTATCCTGGTGCAGCTCAAGGGCGCTTGTCACCAGCGCGAAGTGGCTGAAGGCCTGGGGCGTATTGCCCAGGTGCCGGGCGGCTTTGACGCCCCATTCCTCACTGAGCAGGCCTACATCGTTGCGGAGTTCGAGCAGCCGTTCAAAGAGCACCGTGGACTCCTCCGCACGTCCTGCGCCCAGCAGTGCCTCCACCAGCCAGAAGGAACAGGCCAGGAACACGCCTTCATCCCCCGGGAGTCCGTCGTCGCTGTCGGCAGGACGGTAGCGCAGGACAAAACCGTCCTCGGTGAGCTCACGCTGGATGGCATCGATTGTCCCGATCACGCGGGGATCATCAGGCGGCAGGAATCCCACCCGCGGAATCAGCAGCAGGCTTGCGTCGAGTTCCGGCCGCCCGTAGGACTGGGTGAAGGTGTTGCGCTCGGAGTCAAAGCCATTGGCCATGACTTCCCGGTGGATAGTGTCGCGAAGCGCCTCCCAGCGTTCGGCCGGACCCCGGAGCCCGAAGTCACGCACACCCTTAACCATCCGGTCCGCGGCCACCCAGGCCATCACCTTGGAATGGGTGAAGTGGCGCCGCGGCCCCCGCATCTCCCAGAGCCCGTTGTCCGGCTGGTCCCAGACTTTTTCCAGGTGCCCCATCAACGTCACCTGCAGGTCCCAGGATTCATCCGTGTGCTTCAGCAGGGAACTCCGGGTCAGCGCCAGGCAGTCCAGCACCTCGCCCCAGACGTCCAGCTGAAGCTGCTCCGCGGCACCGTTGCCAATCCTCACCGGCTTTGAGTTCTCGTACCCCGCAAGCCACGGCAGCTCCATCTCCGGGAGCCGGCGCTCGCCATGGATCCCGTACATGATCTGCAGATCGGCCGGGTCCCCTGCCACGGCACGGAGCAGCCAGTCACGCCAGGCGGCCGCCTCCGCCGTGTAGCCCGCAGCCAACAATGCCTGCAGCGTCATGGTGGCGTCCCGCAGCCAGCAGTAGCGGTAATCCCAGTTGCGCGGACCGCCAATCTGTTCCGGGAGGGAAGTAGTCACGGCGGCAACAATGCCGCCGGTGGGTGCGTAGGTCAGAGCCTTGAGCGTGATCAGCGAACGCAGCACGGCGTCCTGGTATTTGCCTTCGACTGTGCACTGGGACGCCCAGCCGCGCCAGAAGGCAATCGTTGTGCCCAGCACCTCTTCGGCTGCCACGGTGTGGGGGCGGCCAACGTGGCTGGGCGCCCACGTCAGGACGAACGGCACGCGCTCCCCCGCCTGCACGGTGAAGTCGCTGACGGAGTGCAGGTTTTCCCCTTGGAGGGGCGCGTTGGTGACAAAGTAGACGGCGTCCGGTCCGGCGATGGCGTGGAGCCCGTGTTTGTCCCGCCGGACCCAGGGAACGATGTGCCCGTAGTCGAACCTCAGGGTCAGTTCGCCGTGCATCCTGACGCTGCCGCTCACGCCCTCGACGATCCGCACGATGTCTGCCACCTCGTCGCGTGGCGGCATGAAGTCGATGATCCGGACAGTGCCATCGGGCGTTTCCCATTCTGTTTCCAGGACAAGGGTCCCTTCCCGGTAGGCTCGCCTGGTGCAGGTGCCGCCGCCTTCCGGCGCGAGCAGCCAGCGTCCGGACTCCGGCGTATCGACCAACGCGTTGAAGCAGGCCGGGGAGTCAAACCGCGGAAGGCAGAGCCAGTCGATGGAGCCCTCGGTGCTGATCAGCGCGCCGGTGTGGAGGTCGCCAACAACTGCGTAATCTTCTATCCGCGCCATTCCAATACAGTGCCACATGGAGTGTCCCGGATGGTGAAGTCCGGCGGTGTAGCCTGAAGTGATTGCCGGCCCTGAGCACCGGAGGCACCCATGAACCATGCAACGCCGTCGGATCCCTGCTGACCGTGGCGATCCACATCGGCACCTCCGGCTGGAGTTACGACCACTGGGAGAACGTCCTGTACCCGCCAGGCCTTCCTGCCCGGGACAGGCTCCAGCATTATGTTGCCCGGTTCAGCACCGTTGAGTTGAATGCCAGCTTCTACCGGTGGCCGCGGGATACCTCGTTCGCCAGTTGGCGGCGCAGGCTGCCGGACGGATTCCAGCTGTCCGTCAAAGCGCCCCGTGGCCTGACCCATGGCAAGAAGCTGTACGCACCGGAAGTCTGGATCGAGCGCATTGCCCGCTGCTGGCACGAGCTCGGTAACAAACGCGCGGTTCTGCTGGTCCAGCTCCCGCCTCAGCTGGAACGCGATGACGCCCGGCTGGACTATTTCCTCGCGGCTGTCCCGTGGTGGATCCGGGTTGCCGTCGAATTCCGGCATTCCAGTTGGGACCACCAGGACGTCTACTCCCTGCTCGAACGCCACCAGGCTGCCTACTGCATCATGAGCGGCGCCAACCTGCCATGCATCCTGCGCACCACGGCGCCGTTCGTCTACGTCCGGCTGCACGGCCCCGACCACCAGCACCTGTACGGCGGCTCCTACTCGGACGCTGACCTGCACTGGTGGGCGGACCGCATCCGCGAGTGGGCCGGTGCCGGTCAGGACGTCTTCGCCTATTTCAATAACGACGGCGGCGGGAACGCCGTGCGGAACGCCGAGACCCTGCGGTGGATCCTCGGGGAGGGCTGACGTCACGGAAGGAGGCTGATGCCGCCGTCTTGCCGCGCCGCGTCCTGGCTGTGGCAGAGTGGTAAGCATGGACAGGGCTCCTCAGAACGAAACGCACAACCTTCCGCACCAGGCACAGCCTTCGGGCACGCAGCTCTTCCGGCTGGCGCACCGGATATCCGACGCCGTCAACGGCGTCCGCATCCTGCTGGCCAAACGCTGGAACTTTGCGCCGCAAACTGTGGCCTATCAGGGCTACGGCTCCACGAGCTGGGTGCGGGTGCTCGGCAGGGTCCTGCTGACAAAGAAGCCCGCGCCGGGCAGCGAGGCCGAACACGCAGCCCGCAACGGCACCCAGAACGTGCGGGGGTGGCGGGCCTTTACCGGCGTCCCCCTCCAGTACACGGACGTGGAGATCACCATCGGCGGCGTGGTAGCCCGGGTCAAGGCAGACCGGGGCGGACTCATTGACACAGTGGTGGACGTTCAGCTCGCCCCCGGCTGGCATACGGCCGTCCTGCGTGCTGAGGGAACAGAACCAGTAGAGACGCTGATCCAGGTGATTGACAGCGAGGCCAGGTTCGGCATCGTGTCCGACATTGACGACACCGTCATGGTCACCGCCCTACCGAGGCCGTTCCTGGCGCTGTGGAACACCTTCGTGCTCAGCGAACGGGCCCGCATGGCCACCCCCGGCATGGCGGTCCTGCTGGACCGGCTGACCATCGAACACCCGGAAGCTCCCGTCATCTACCTGTCCACGGGACCATGGAACGCCGCGCCCACCCTCGCGCGCTTCCTGGGCCGGAACATGTACCCGGCCGGTGCCCTCCTGCTGACGGACTGGGGCCTGACCCATGACCGCTGGTTCCGCAGCGGGCAGGAGCACAAGCACAAAAATCTTGAGCGGCTCGCGAAGGAATTCCCGGACATGCGGTGGTTGCTGATCGGCGACAACGGCCAGCACGACGAGCAGATCTACAACGGTTTTGCCCAGGATCATGCCGACAAAGTGGCCGCCATCGCCATCCGGCAGCTCTCCGTCAGCGAGTCCGTGTTCGCCGGCGGCCACTCCGAGGACGGCGACCACACCACTTCCATGGTTCCGTGGATCTACTCGACCGATGGCGCCGGCATGGCCAAGCAGCTCAAGGTCCTGGACCTCCTCTAGGAGTTTCTCCCAGCCGCTACCGCAAAGCTATGCGGTGGCACCCAAGGCGGTCACGTCGCCGTCGGGAAGGTCCCTGTTCTCCTGGTCTCCCGCATCCGGCACCATGGCCTGCGCGACGGCGGTATTCGCCGCTGCGGCAAGGTTCCGTTCCTCGATGAGTTCCTGGTACCAGAAGAAGGATGCCTTCGGCGTCCGCTCGAGGGTCTCGAAATCCACGTGGAGCAGGCCGAACGGTTGCTTGTAGCCCGCGGACCACTCAAAGTTGTCCATCAGCGACCATACGTAGTAGCCCTGAAGCTCAATGGACTCCGCCTCACCGCCGGGAGCGGTGGCCGCCAAAGCCGCCTCGATGTGGTCCGAAAGGTACTTCAGGCGCCGCTCGTCAGGGATGAAGGTCGTGTTGGTGGACTTGTCGCGCACGATGATGTCCTCGAAGCTCGCCCCGCCCTCCGTGATGATCACCGGCGGCAGGTTCGGATACCGCTCCGCCATTTCCTTCAGGGCGACGCGCATGTAGTCAGGCTTCACGGGCCAGCCATAGGAGGTGATGTCCGCTTCAGGCCAGGTCTCCACATGGAACGGTGTTCCGCCGTTGCCGACGGCGGAGAGGTCGCTTCCCATGGCCTCGGCCATGCTTGCCGGCACTGCACCCTCGCCCGGCCCCACGGCAACCTTGGCGGGCATGTAATAGTTCAGGCCGTAGAAATCCAGCGGCTGGGAAATGATCTCCATGTCCTCGTCCGGGTGATCGAAGGAGCTGAAGAACTTCGCGGCGCGGATGAGGTCCGGGTACTTACCCGTCAGCACGGGGTCCGCATAGAGCCGGTTCTGGGCCAGATCCATCAGGCCGGCACTGATCCGGTCCAGGGGGTTGATCGAGTTGGGGACCATGGGCGAGTAGACGTTGGTCATGCCGATACCGCCGGGAACCCCGGCAGCCCGCAGCGCCTGCACTGCGAGGCCGTGGCCCAGCAACTGGTGGTGGACAGTGGGCAGGGCGTTGATCAGGAGCGCCTCACCCGGGGAATGCAGTCCCAGGGTGTAGCCGTTGGTGGTCACGGTGGCAGGTTCGTTGATGGTGCACCACCGGGCCACCCTGTCCCCGTAAGCTTCTGCGGCGATGGCGGCAAACTCGCCCAGCCTGTAGGCGGTATCCCGGTTCATCCAGCCGCCGATGTCATCCAGCGCCTGAGGTGTATCCCAGTGATAGAGCGTGACCATGGGCGAGATCCCGTTGGCGAGCAGCTCGTCGATAAGGCGGTCGTAGAAGTCCAGGCCCGCCTTGTTCACGGCTCCGCTGCCGGTGGGCTGGATCCGTGGCCAGGAAAGGGAAAACCGGTACGAGTCCACGCCCAGCTGTTTCAGCAGGGCAACGTCACCGGGCATCCGGTGGTAATGGTCGCAGGCGATCGCGGGGCTGTGGTCGTCGACGATTGCGCCGGGTTTGGAAGCGAACACATCCCACCCGGCCGGGCCGCGGCCGTCCTCGTCCAGCGCGCCCTCGATCTGGAAGGCCGCCGTGGCGACGCCCAGGGTGAAGTCGGCGGGGATCCGGGCAGCCAGGTCCTTGGCGGTAATGTGCATGAAGTCAACCCTTAACGACGGAGGAAACGTTTCCCGCAGGGTCCGTAAACCACGCGTTTGTCAGGTCAATATCCTCCCATAATTCCTTCCGTATCGGCCCCGGAATGGCACGTGGGGGGCTGGCCTGCCGGGGCGGCCCGCCGGGGAAGCCGAGATAACGCGGAACCCGGCCTGCATAGGCTGGATATGACTCCGGAAAGAGCCGTGCCAGCAGCGCCTCTTCGCGGAGGACCTCCGGGTGTCCGGCCAGCGATAGAACAGGCAGCGTCACCAGGGTCCATGCTGAACCGGCCAGGATTCCGGTGCCCAGGCGAATGAACCACCACCCCACGTACATGGGATGACGGGTCAGACCATACGGACCGGTGGTGACCAGTTCTTCCGGCCGTTCCAGCGCGAAGCGGCCCACGGTCCGGCGCCGCCGTTCCTGCAGCGCCCGGAGATTAAGGCCGACGCCGGCGAGTACCAGTAGTGCCCCCGCCGTCCGGTGGAGGGGGCGGGAGCCTGGAAGGGGCGCGGGACGCAACCGGTCCAGGATGAGATCGAGGGCCATTCCGGTCACATGGCCAGCCGGCAGCGGAAGGTTTTCGTACAGCTCCTTCAACCGCTGAACAGTCGGGGTGGATGTGGCCATACCGGAACTGTAGCTCCGGGAAATCACCGGTGTCACTGCGAGCCGAACAGAAATTCCTTGGCGTGCGCAACCGCCTTGCGGAAGGCATCGTTCCGCAGCGTGACAAGGGATTCCGGTTCGCCGTCGGCCGGTTCCAGGTAGCCGGTGTAACCGGGACGGAGGACCCAAATGTCGCCGGCCGGTGGAAGGTAAAACACTCCAAAGGACCGCTGCTGCCGTTCTTCGGCGGTCCATACCGGGACAACGGCCAAGGCGGCACCGGTGACGGGGTTGATCCACTGGGCACGGGGCAGCGGCTCCTCGTGGGCTTCCGGGTCCAGGAATGGAGCGGTGCCGGCGCCCCAGCGCTGCTCGAACCGTTCATGGAACGCCGGAATAAGGTGGGAATCGTAGCGGTGCCACTCGCTCATTTTTTGGTCCGCCTCCTTGCGGTTTCAGGCTGTTTTAGGGGGACTCACCTGCGCGGTTCCGCCTCAGGTCCACGGACCGCTTTCCCAGCGCACGGGCATGATCCGGATACTGGTCCCGGCAGGCGCCGCCCTGGCGTGCACCATCCGGACCGGGATCCCGGTCGCTGTTCCGCTCTCCGGCACGCCTCCCGGAGTTGCTGTGCCTCCCGCGGCGGCGGCCCCTTCCGCACTGGCCGCGCCTCCCGCGATGGTGCGGTCGTAGGCGGCCCGCCGGACGGGGTCGCGAAGGACGAAGAAAGCCTGCATGATCCGCAGCAGTTCGGCGTCCTGTGCATCGCGTTCAGTTGCTGTGCCGGCGTGGACATCCGGGTGGTGGGTTCGCATCAGAGCGCGGTAGGCACGGGAAATCTCCTGCTGCGTGGCAGCGGGATTCAACCGCAGGGCGGCATAGTAATCGGGCTGGCTGGTCATGGGCGGGTACGTTTCGGATTGGAACGGCTCGGGGCGCAGGCAGCGCGGGCTGCCTGCGCCCCGGCGTCCGGGACCTACGAACGGATCTCGTGCATGGATCCCTGCTTCGTTTCGATTTCGATCTTGCGCGGCTTGGCCTGCTCCGCGACCGGGATCCGGAGCGTGAGGACGCCCTGATCGTAACTGGCCTTGATGTTGTCCGTATCCAGCGCCTCACCCAGAATCAGCTGGCGGCTGAAGACACCACGCGGACGTTCGGAGGCCACCAGTTCGACGTTGGGCTGGGTGGGATCCTGGCGTTCCGCCCGGACGGTCAGCACGTTGCGTTCCACATTCAGGTCCACGGAATCCAGCTTGACGCCCGGAAGATCGAACGCCACCACGAATTGGCCGTCCTCTTGCCAGGCGTCCATGGGCATGGCAGCCGGCCGGGCAACGGTTCCGAAGACCTGCTGGGTGAGCCGGTCCAGCTCACGGAACGGGTCCGTACGCATCAACATCATCTTTCCACTCCTCTGGTAGAAGTTTGATCCAGTGTCCACATCCACGTCCATTTATCTATGGTGGTGGATATAGATTTTTTATAGCACCCGTGAGAGACTGATGCAACATCATCAGGGAAGGAATTTGGGGTGGACACAGTTCGCGGGATTTCAGACCGGGCAGCCCCGGCCCGGGCGGCCCGGCCGCTGTATGCCATCTCCGTGGCGGCCCAGTTGGCGGGGACCGGCCAGCAGAACATCCGGCTCTACGAAACCCGTGGCTTGCTCACCCCCACACGCACCTCGGGCGGCACGCGCCGGTACAGCGATGACGATATCGCCCTGCTGCTGCACATCGGCGAGCTGCTTGAACAGGGGCTCAACCTCGCCGGCGTCGCCAGGGTCCTGGAACTTGAGGCGGCCAACGCCAAGCTGCACCGTGCGTTGAAGCGTGCAAGGTCCCTGCTCGAGGAGTAGCGCGGGTCCGGCAGCTCAGGCGTCTCGGCCACCCGCGAGCCGGTAGGAGTCCTCCAGCAGTTCGCCCAGTTCCGCAACGGTGATCTTCGCCAGCCGGACCAGCACCAGCTGGGGCGATCTGTCATGGTGGGGCGTCCAGAAGAAGGTGTCCGGATCCGTGTCGGCCAGGGCTTCACGCTCGGCGGTTTTGACCGTCAGCACACCCTCCTCCCAGATGCGGGCCATCAACGTCCTGGCGAACCAGGCGGGCTGCTCCCAGCTGGTTCGCTCAGTCACTCCTGGCAGTGCCAGGCACAACCTCCGGACGTCCGCCTCGGTTGCCACTCAGTCCCCCGGGGCGTCAGCTTTGGAAAGTTCGCCGGTGATCCGTTCGCCGGGAATCCGGGCAGTCCGCCACGTATCCAGCGCAATGACGCCGCCAAGGATCATCAATGACAGGGATAGCGAAGCGAGTGCATCACTCGTCCAGTGGTAGCCGAGGTAGAGCCGGCTCAGCGCAGCCAGGATGATGCCGATGCCCGCGCCCACGAAGCCAACAACGGCAGCCCTGGGGTTTTCGCGCCGGGAGAAGACCAGGAACGCCGTCACCAGCAGGAAGTCACAGGCCCCCAGCACGTGGCCGGACGGAAACGAGAAGGTGTGGTCGGCTCCGAAGAGCATCTGTTCCACCGGGGGCCGCGAGCGCCGGACGATTTGCAGGATGATCTGGGAAATCGCCACGCCCGTGAGCATGGCCGCGGCGAGGACGATGGGACGCCAGGCATGCTTGGCGGCGAACCCCCAGGCCACTGTCACCACCAGCACGATGATGGGCAGTGCGACTGGGCCGAAGACCACCGCGAGGAAGATCATGAAGGCCGTCAGCGGCTCGGATCTGACCGAAAGCAGCCAGTTGCGGGCAGATTCATCGAAGGGCCATGGTGCCGTATTGCTGGCCAGCACGCCCACCAGGGTGGCAATGAACATCAGGAGACCGACGGCGACCAGCACCACCGAAGTCCGGTACAGACCGCTCCTCGCAGCCGGTTCCATGTAGCGTTCCTCCACCACGAACTTGTTGTGGAAGATACGCCAGAGGGCATTCTTCTTTCCGGAATCGCCTGACGTGCGTGGTCCTGCCTGCTCTGTCACTGTGTTTTCCGCTCCGTGCCCATTGAGGATTTGCTTAGGGTGAAGATTATCCCGTCTGCGCGGAATTGGCCTCCAACGTGCGGGGTAGCCTGACTCAATGGGCGTGATGAATGAACTGATTAACCGGCAAAACGTGGAAACGCTCGCGCGGGTCCTCGGGGAAGCGGCTCCGGGATCCTGCTGGGGGCACGTTGCCGGTGCCGCCGCCGAACTGGACGGGCTCAGCCTGCGCGCCCGCACGGACAGGATCAGCGCTGCACTGCTCGCGGACATCCGGCTGATGCCGGAGCCTGGATTCCCGACGGCGGCACGCACCTTCCGGACGGCCCTCGCCTCAGCTGGTTTCACCGGCTGGATCATCTGGCCGGTATCCGAAACCGCCGTCACTCTTGCCCTGGAAGCGGGTGCCGGGCCTGACCCTGCCGGCGATTTTGACGACTGCCTTGCCCTCCTGGCGGAGCTGACGCCCAGGCTGACCGGCGAATTCGCCATCCGCCGGCTGCTGGACAGGGACCTGGAGCGTTCCCTGCGGGTGATCCAGGGCTGGACCGGGCACCCGGATGAGCATGTCCGCCGGCTGGCGAGTGAGGGGACGCGGCCCTATCTGCCCTGGGCCGTCCGCGTTCCCGGAATTGTCCTGACCCCGGAGGCAACCATTCCGTTGCTCGATGCCCTCTACCGCGATCCCTCGGACTACGTCCGGCGCTCAGTCGCGAACCATCTGAACGATGTGGCGCGGCACGCCCCCGCCCTGGTGGTGGCCACAGCAGAGCGCTGGCTGGCAGCCCCGGACGGCAACACCGCCCCGGTGGTCCGGCACGGCCTCCGGACCCTGATCAAGAATGCCCACCCCGGTGCGCTGTCACTGCTGGGGTTCGTTCCGGCGTCGCTCGCTGTGACCGGACCGCGGTTGGACCGGAAATCTGTGGCCCTGCCCGGTGAGCTGGCCTTCGACTTCGAGATCTCCAACACCGGAGCAGCGGACGCCAGGCTGGCGGTGGACTACGTGGTCCATTACATGAAGGCCAACGGCACCACCTCGGCCAAGGTCTTCAAGATCGGGTCGCTAACCCTGGCCGCGGGTGAGACCCGCTCCGTGACCAAGCGCCATGCCTTCCGGCAGATGACCACTAGGGTGCACCACGCCGGTGTCCATGCTTTGGAGCTGCAGATCAACGGCATCCGGCACGGGCACACGGAGTTCCAGGTGCAGGTCTGACCCCGCACCCAGCCGGCAGCTAGCGCTGCGTGACGGCGCCGCTGGTGCTGCTACTTACTGGCGCCACCGGCCACCGGCTTGGCTGTTTTCAAGCCACAGGATTCCTCAACAAAGCGGGTGAGCGTGGCGAAGCCGAAAGTCTTGTAGGTGACGTCCGGCCACCTCTTGCGCAGCAGGGTACCCAGCCGCTGCGCGTTCACCTGGCCGTTGACCCACAGGGTTGGATCCTTCTTCACGAAGTCGTGGATGCTCGCTTGGTACAGCTTGAGCTCGGGGTGGGCGGCCGCAGCCTTCCGGGCAGGCGTGGCATTCTTGGCGGCGGGGCTTTTCTTGGCCGGCGTTTTCGAGTCAGGGATCTGCTTGGCGGCCCCGGCCTTTGCGGCCTTCGGACGTACTTGGACAGCCGCGGGAAGGATGCGTACTCCGGGCGCCGGGGGTACCTCGATCCGGTGGAAGTAATCGGCCACCGACGGCAGCAGTTTGTTGACGATACCCGCTGCCGGCTGGGACGTGGTGGCCACGAAAGACCGCTTCCCCAGGGCGTGGAGCCGTCGGATCAGTGGCACAAAGTCGCCGTCACCGCTGACGATCACAAACAGTTCAATCCACGGCATGTCCGCCGCAACTTCCAAAGCGTCAACCACAAGCTCAATGTCAGCGGCGTTCTTGCTGCTGTGGTCGAAGGAGAAGACCTGGACAGGCTTGATGTTGCCTGCCAGCAGCTGGCTCCGGTACCCGGCCATGTCCGGCCTGGCCCAGTTGGCGTATGCCCGGGCAAGGGCTGTCCCGCCCCCGAGCCCGCTGCGGGCCACCTCAGCTTCGATATCGCGCACCACTTGGGCGAGCGGAACGGCAGCAGCGTCATTGCCGTAGCCGCCGAACAGATTCTCCATGTCCAGGAAAATGGCAACGTTCCGGATCAGCTGCACTGGCACTGGACCGTCCTCCCCCAAGCGAATAGTAAACAGAGCCTATCCCTGCCGGACCCCGAATCAGGCCAGCGGCCAGGACTTGCTGGGGGCAGCTAGCGCTGCGTGGTTCCGCTGGCGGTGGTGCCCAGCATGGACAGTTCGTCGCGGCTGGGCAGGCCCTCCCAGTCGCCGGCGGTGCTCACCGCAAAGGCTCCGGTAACTGTGCCGCGCTGCAGGCGGCACGCGATATCCCCGCCGTCGAGCAGTGCAGAGAGGTAGCCGGCGGTGAAAGCGTCTCCTGCACCGACGGTATCAATGCTGGTCACCGCGACGGCCGGAGCTTCGATCCGGCCGGCGGCGGTGTGGACGCCGGCGCCGGCAGCGCCCCGCTTGACCACGACTTCCCCGACCCCCTGCTCCAGCAGCGAGGCAGCCATAGCGGTTTCGGCGTCGTCGGAGTTGCCCCCGTCCGAGGGCGCAGCGGCCACAAGGTCCAGTTCGTCGTCGGACGCTATCAGGACGTCCGTGTACCGGGCGAGCGGGCTCAGCGCGGCCCGGGCCTCCTCCCTGGACCACAGCCGGCTGCGGTAATTGACGTCGAGCGAGACCACAATGCCCTCGGAGGCGGCGCGCCGGGCCGCGTATTCAACGGCCTGCCGGGCTTCCGGGCTGAGGGCGGCGGTGATGCCGGTCAGGTGCAGCACCCGCGGGCCGGCAGCCAACGCCCGGTCCACATCCTCCCGGTTGAGCGTGGAACCGGCCGAACCGGCGCGGTAATAGAACGCCCGGGTGATGTCGGCCGTCCTCTGCTCGAGGAACATGACCCCGGTGCTGCGGGCCTCATCCACACGGTAATGCGTACCGATCCGTTCGGAGCGCAACTGCCGCAGGATGTATTCACCCTGCGGATCTGCGCCCACAACTCCTGCCCACACCACACTGTGGCCCAGCCGCGCAACGCCCACGGCAACGTTGGATTCCGCGCCCGCAACATGCATGTCCAGGCAGCCGCCCGCAGACAGGGGTCCGGCGGACCGCAGCGAAACCATCGATTCACCGAAGGTCAGGAGGTCCACGGCGGAGCTCACCGTGCACCCGTCGCGGCGGTCCTGCGGGTATACGAATCTGCCAGGTCGACAAACGAGCGGGCCCGCCCGCGCATCGGTGCAAGGTCACCGCCTGAGCCGGCATCGCCGAAGAGCGGTCCACCGAGGCCGACGGCGATCGCCCCGGCGTCCCAGTAGCCGGCCGCTTCGTCAAGGCCCACGCCGCCCACCGCGATGAAGGGGATGGCAGGAAAGGGATCGCGCAGTGCTTTCAGGTAGCCGGGGCCGCCGATGGAAGCCGGGAACAACTTGACGGCAGTGGCCCCGCGGTTCATCGCCTCATAGGCCTCGCTTGGCGTCAGGGCGCCGGCCAGAACAGGGATTCCCCGCCCTGCCGATTCCCTGATGGACTCTGCGAGCGAGGGCGTGACCATAAACTGGCCGCCGGCCTCCACCACGTTGTCCACGTCCTGGACCGTCATGACCGTTCCCGCCCCAACGTAGCAACCTGCGGGCGCGGCAGCGCGGACCTCACGGATCGCCGCCAGCGCTCCCGGGGTGGTCAGGGCTATCTCGACGAACCGGAATCCTTCCTCCATCGCAGCCAGGGCCGCCCGTGCCGCGGCCGCCCCGTCAGTGCCGCGCACGATTCCCACGAGGCGGGACTCCCGGATTCCGGCCAGCAGGCCCCCGGGCGTTGCTTCGATGCTGTCAGTCATGCTGTTCACCATTCTGCGAACGCTCCATCCGGGTGGCGCCAGACCGGTCCGCGCCAGGCGTGGCCGCGCTTGTCCGCCGCACGCACCACCGCCTCGTCGATTTCGATGCCCAGGCCGGGGCCGGTCAGCCGCTCAATGTGGCCGTCCACGAACTTCAGCGGGGACTTGTCCACCACGTAGTCCAGGACTTCGGCACCCTTGTTGTAGTGGATGCCGATGCTTTGCTCCTGGATGAGGAAGTTGGGGGTGGCAAAGCCCACCTGCAGGCACGCGGCCAGGGCCAGCGGACCGAGCGGGCAGTGGGGTGCCAGCTGGACTTCATAGATTTCCGCCAGGGAGGCGATCTTCCGCACTTCGGTGATGCCGCCCGCGTGGGACAGGTCAGGCTGTGCCACGGCGATCCCGGCCTGCAGCGCGGGCAGGAATTCCTGCCTGCTGTACAGCCGTTCCCCGGTGGACACGGGGGTGGTGGTGGAGGAGGTCAGTTCGCGCAGCAGATGGGTGTTTTCCGGGACCAGCGGCTCCTCCAGGAAGAACGGCCGGTACGGCTCCAGGAGCGGCGCCACACGGCGGGCGTTGGCGAGGCTGAAGCGGCCGTGGAAGTCCACCGCCACGTCCCGGTGTTCCCCGAGGACTTCGCGGGCCGCGGCAACCCGGCGGACCACGCCGTCGAGCTCTGCCACCGAGGCGATGGGGCTCATCCGGCCGCTCGCGTTCATTTTGACGGCGGTGAGTCCCACCTCCAGCTGGGCGCTGATCTGGTCCGCCACCTCATTGGGTTCGTCCCCGCCCACCCAGCCGTACATCCTGATCCGGTCGCGGACATGGCCGCCCAGGAGCTGGTGCACGGGCGTGTTGAAGTGCTTGCCTGCGATATCCCAAAGGGCCTGGTCCAGTCCGGAGACTGCGCTGGCCAGGATGGGTCCGCCGCGGTAGAAGGAGCCCTTGGTCATCACCTGCCAGTGGTCCTCGATCCGTAGCGCGTCGTTGCCGATCAGCACCTCGGAGAGCTGCTCGACGGCGGTGCGGACCGTTTCACTGCGGCCCTCGCAGGTTGCCTCGCCCCAGCCGATGATGCCGCTCTCCGTTTCGATCCGGACAAACAGCCAACGCGGTGCGACCAGGAAGGTTTCTATTCTGCTGATAAGTGTCATGCCGGCTAGCCCTTGGTAGCGCCGGCAGTCATGCCGGAGACGATGTATTTCTGCGTGAAGAGCGCAATGATCATGATGGGGACGGTGACCACGGTGGCGGCCGCCATGAGGCCGCCCCAGTCGATGCTGGCGTACGAGACGAAGTCGAAGATGGCCACGGGAAGCGTCTTGGTTTTGGAACCGGAAAGCACCAGGGCGAACATGAAGTTGTTCCACGAAAAGATGAAAGACAGGATGCCGGCGGTGGCCATTCCGGCGACGGACAGCGGCAGCGTGATGAGCCGGAAGGCGCCGATCGGGGTGAGGCCGTCCACCTGGGCTGACTCCTCCAGCTCCAGCGGCAGGGAGTCGAAGTAGCTCATCATGATGTACACGATCAGGGGAAGCGCCACGAACATGTGGCTGAGGATCAGCACCTCGAACCGCCCCACCATCCGCAGGTTGGAGAACACGTAGTACCAGGGCACCAGCAGGGAGACGCCGGGGATGACGCGGGCCATCAGGACCACCAGGGCCGAGCGGTGCATGGTGAAGCGGCTCATGGCGTAGGCGGCCGGTACGCCGAGAATGAGGGACAGTGCCGTGGAGACGAAGGCTACCCAGAAGCTGTTGAAGATGAAGACGAAGTAGTTGTTCCGCTGCAGCACGTTGGCGTAGTTCTCGCCGGTCGGGGCGAAGAACAGCGCTTTGCCGGTGTCGTAGATGTCCACGTTGGTCTTGAAGGAGGCCAGCAGCATCCAGGCGAGCGGGGCAATCAGGAAAAGCACCACTGCGATCAGGGCTGCAACGCGGAAGACCTTATAGGCACGCGTGGCCAGGGGCTTCCGACGGCGGCGGATCACCTGCGGCTGTCCGGCGGAGGTCTGGTCCGGGGTCAGGACGGTCATTTGCTTACCGCTTTCTTGCGCATGGTCAGCAGCCACATGGTGCCGATGATGATCATGAAGAACAGGATCAGCACCGCGGAGGACAGCCCGTACTGGTTGTAGTCGAAGCTCAGGCCGTAGGCGTAGACGTTCAGGGTCTCCACTTCGTGGAAGGAACCGCCGCCTTTGCCCTTGGTGGCGTAGAGGATGTCGAAGGTCTTCAGGGCGTCGATTCCCCGGAGCAGGATGGCCACAATCACGGTGGGCATCATGAGCGGAAGGGTGATGTAGAAGAAGCGCTGTAACGCGCTGGCACCGTCCACCCTGGCCGCCTCGTCAGGTTCTTCGGAGAGGGAGGTCAGGCCGGCAAGCAGGATCAGCACCACCATCGGGGTCCACTGCCACACGTCCATGAAGATGGTGGTTCCCAGCGCAGTGTCCTGGCCAGAGAGCCACGGCTGTGCGGGAATTCCGATCATGCCCAGCAGCTGGTTGGCGAAACCGATGTTGGGATCGAAGATCAGCCGCCACATCATGCCCACTGCCACCGGGGTGGCAACCAGCGGAAGGAGGATCGCCACCCGAACCCACTTTTCGCCGCGGAAGGGGCGCCAGAGGAGCAGGGCGATGCCCATGCCGAGCACCACCTCACACACCAGCGCTACACCAGTAAAGGACAGGGTACGGCCGACGGCGGGCCAGAAGCGTTCGGTGTCGGAGAGGACCGTGAGGTAGTTCTGCAGGCCGATGAACTCGGTGGCGGCACGGACGGAGCCCTGCGAATCGGTGAGGCTCAGGTACAGGGTCCAGGCCAGGGGGAAGACAATCAGGACCCCGACGAAGATCATCGCGGGCGCTGCGAAAAGCCACTTGCGATGCCGGTTGGACCAGTTGGAGAAGTTCCCACGCATGCTGGGAGGCCGGCCGGCGCTGCGCGCAGGAGCGCTGCGGGGAGCGTTCATTACAGACATGTTCACCTAAGGAGTTGGAGGGTGAAGAGGGGCCGCGGCGGGACGGCAACTTAGCTGCCGTCCCGCCGGGCTGTTGATGCAACGCGGGCGCCAAGGCGCCGGGTGCTATTTCTTTTCGCTGTCCAGGAACTGCTGGAAGGCCTGGTGGGCGCTGTCGGCAGCGGCTGACGCATCCCCACCGGTGATGGAAGCAACGATCGGCTCACCCACGATTTCGCGGGCCTTGCCTACGGTGACAACCTCGGGGCGGTCATGGCCGACCCCGTTCTTGGCACTGACGGCAATGGCCTCGGCGAGGTCCTTCGGGTAGGTGGAGGTTCCCTCGGAGTTCGCCCAGACCGAGGCACGGGGCCCCGGGACGCCGGCCTTCTGCGCGGCCAGGGTGCGGTCCTTGCTGGTGGCCCACTGGATGAACTTCCAGGCGTTGTCCTGGTTGCCTGAGGCCTCGTTCACGGCCAGGCCCCACGACGGAATGTTGTAAGGCTTCGAACCCGCCGGGCCGGCTGGCAGGGCGGCGAAACCGACCGTGTCAGCAACCTTGGACTTGGCCGGGTCAGTGGCGTTCTTGTAGAGCGAGTCGGCCTCGGTGTAGAAGGCCGCCTTGCCCTGGGTGAAGATTGCCATGGCTTCGGGCCAGCTCATGTCCGTGCTGACGTTGGCGGGGCCGTAGTTCCTGATCAGGCCGCCGTAAAAGGCGTAGGCCTCCTTGGCGGCAGCGGAGTTGACCGTGGACTTGCCGCTGGCATCGGTGAAGTCGCCGCCGAAGCTGTAGAGGAAGCTGGAGAACTGGGTGACGGCGGCGGACTTGCCGGTGCGGGCCACAAAGCCGGCGGTGTCCGGGGAAGACGCCTTGATGGCCTTCGCCGCAGCCTCAAGCTCTTCCATGGTCTTGGGTACCTGCAGACCTGCGGCCTGCAGGAGGTCCTTGCGGTAGTAGAGCACTTCACGTTCGGTGATGATGGGGACGCCCACTACCTTCCCGTCAACGGTGGTGGCTTTGACCGGGCCCTCCTGGTAGTCCTTCCAGTCCCAGGCGGCGTCCGAGGAAACCTTGCCGGTCAGGTCCGCGAGGTAGCCGTTCTTCGCGAATGCCTTGCCTTCCTGGAGCGGGCGGTACATCATGACGTCGATTTCATCGCTGCCGGCGTTGAGCTTGACGTTGTACTGATCGGAGAGCTGGTCTTCGCCGAGCTGGGTCAGTTCGACCTTCAGGCCGCTGGACTGCTCGAATTCCGGGATGGCTGCCTTGATGCCTTCAGTCCAGACGTGGTTGGCCAGGGTGACCCGGACGGTGCCGGCCTCCTTGGCGTCCTCGCTGCCGCTGCCGCTGCAGGCGGTCAGCCCCAGCGAAAGCGCGGCGGCGACTGCCGCGTACTTCACTATTGAACGTCGCTTCATTACGACTCCCTCATTTCAGGGCTGACGTCACTGTCCAGCCGCACTACAAATGCATCTTTACATCTGCTCTGGAAGAGAGCATAGGTAAATAAGGCAGACATATACAAGCCTTTTTGCTAAGCCGTATGATTTATCTATGAGAATCCCCCAGGCGCTGTCGCCAACAGACCTGCACGGTTCGCTGGTGCAGAGCCTGGGACTGGCGATCGCCGAGGGACAGTTCGCACCGAATTCGGTCCTGAGGCTCGACGAGCTGGAGGCGCAGCACAAGGTGTCCCGGTCCGTTGTCCGGGAGGCGGCCCGGGTGCTGGCTTCCAAAGGCATGCTGGCCTCGCGCCGGCGGTTCGGCACCGTGGTGCAGCCCGAAGAAGCCTGGAACCTCTACGACCCGCAGGTGATCCGCTGGCGGCTCGCTTCCTCCCGGCGGCTGGAACAGCTGCAGTCCCTCAATGAACTTCGCGGCGCGATTGAACCGCAGGCGGCCCGCCTCGCGGCGGAACGAGCCTCCTGGGATGCGGGCAGCGACCTTGTGTCCCACGCAGCCCGCCTGTGGGCGGCAGGCCAGCGCGGCGACCAGGAGGAATTCCTGCGGCTGGACGTGGAGTTCCATGCGGCCGTACTCAAGGCTTCAGGCAACGCCATGTTTGCCCAGCTGCAGAACCTCGTGGCTGAGGTCCTGACCGGCCGCGCGCAGCACGGGCTGATGCCCCACTTGCCGGACCACCAGGCGCTGCAGCTGCATGTGGATGTGGCCAGCGCCATCCAGCGGGGCGAGGCCGCCGCCGCACACGCGGCGATGAGCAGGATTGTGGAACAGTTCGCCGAGGAGGTGGGCACCATCTGGTCCGCGCACCACCCGGACTCCGCGGACGCACCTGACCGGCAATCAGGAAGAACCGACGGCGCCCCCCAATTGCCGCCGTCGGACTCCCCCTCCTTGGCTGACCGCTAACGAAGCGGTCAGCAAGAACCACTGGAACTGCCCGCCGCTAGAACGACCCGGTGGTGAACTGCCAGGTCCTGGTGGCCAGCTGATTGCCGGCGAGGTCACGGATTGCCGCGGGGCCGCCGGTGACCGTGACCGTGTATTTCGTCTTGGCAGCCAGTACCTGCTGGGGGTCCAGGATCCACTGGTTGGTGGTGCCGTTGCGGAACACAGCGGCAGCAACCACTGCCCCGGTGGCTGCATTCTTCACCGTGAACGTGGCAGTGCCGGCACCTTGGACTGCCTCGCTGAAGGTGACGGATATGTTGTTGTTCCGCCGGACCAGGAGGGCGTTGCTGCCGGGGGTGAAAGCTGTGACAGTGGGCGCAGGACCGGTGCGGAACGTCCAGCTGGTGCTGGCCAGCGGGGTGCCCGCGGAATCCCGGATCGCCGTGGCACCGCCCACCAGGGTAGCCGTGAAGGTACCGTCAGCGGCAAGGGCTGAGGCCGGATCGAGGGTGGCCGTTTTCGTGGATGCGTTGTAGCTGACGGAGGCCGGAATGGCCGTCCCGGCAGCGTTCCGGAGCACAAAGGTTCCGGCACCAACCCCCTGGACCGCTGTGCTGAAGGTGGCTGTCACGTTGCTGGCCACGGATACCGCCGTCGAGCCCGCTCCGGGTGTCCGGGACGTGACGGTGGGCGCCGGCAGGGCAGGCGCAACGGGCGCCGTTCCTGCCGAATACAGCAGCCGGTTCGGCGTCCCCGCCCCTGAACCGGTGACGAGGCCGGTGGTGGCGTTCGAGTTCAGCGCCGACTCAACCTGGGCGGGCGTCAGGGACGGGTTTTGGGACAGCAGGATAGCCGCTGCACCGGCCGCGTGCGGAGTTGCCATGGACGTTCCGGACATGGAGGCGGTTGCCGTTGCTGACGTCCAGGACGCCGAGGTGATGCCGACGCCCGGCGCGTAGAGGTCCACGCAGGAGCCGAAGTTGGAGAAGGACGCCTGGCGGTCGGCGGAGTCGCTGGCTGCTACGGTGACGGCGGCCGGGAGCCGCGCCGGGGAGCTGGTGCAGGCGTCCACCGCGGAGTTGCCTGCCGCGACCACGGCGGCGACGCCGTCGTTGACGACTCCCTGGAGGGCGGTGTCCACGGCCGCGCTGGCAGCCCCACCCAGGCTGAGGTTTACCACCGCCGGAGCTCCGGAAGCATGGTTGGCGGCGATCCAGTCCAGGCCAGCCACCACATCGGAGTTGTAGCCGGAGCCAGTGCAGTCGAGCACCCGGACGGGGACGATGGTTGCGCTCTTTGCCACGCCATAGGTTGACCCGGCGACGGTCCCGGCAACGTGGGTGCCATGGCCGTTGCAGTCCCCGGATCCGCGTCCGTCCGACACAGCAGTCCACCCAGCGGAAACCCGTCCGGCGAACTCGGTGTGGGACGCCAGCACGCCGGTGTCCACCACGTAAGCACTGACCCCGGCTCCCGCCGCCGCCCACGTGTAGGAACCCGTAAGGGGCAGTGGCCGCTGGTCCACCCGGTCCAGTCCCCACGGTGCCGGCTGCTGCGTCCCGGTGATACTGACCGGGGCGTCCACCTCCACCGACACGACGCCGGCCGAGCGGGACAGTGCCGCAGCCTGGGCCGGCGTGGCCGTGACCAGGGCGCCGCGGAGGGCGTGTGAGTACGAGCGGCCGACGCCGATGCCCTGGGACGTCAAGCGCGTCACCTCGGCAGGGACATCGGCTTCCCCTGCGTACTGGACGATGTAGCGGTTCCTGGCCCCGCCGTCGTTCCCCGCACCCTCAACGGCCTCCGCCGGGAGGGCAGACGTCGAAAGAACGACGGCGGCCAGGAGGGTTGCGTTGACAGCGGCCGGCAATAATCCGGGCAGCACAAAACGTCGGGTGCTCATGGGGGGTCCTAGCGTGGCAGAGGGAGCGGGGCGGAACTGATACTCCGTCCCGCCAAAAAGTTTAGGAGCCCGCGCCCGACGCTGACGGAATCTTCCCTGATCCTGCGGAAAACCTTGGCCAGCTCAGCAAATTCCCTGTGAAAGCGGGCTCAGTCCTCCGTGGGCGTGGTCCGGTTCGAGTGATAGGTCCGCCAGGTGTGCTCGGGCTCGAATCCCAGCAGACGCCTGGCTTTATCGATGGACAGCATGGTCTCGTGCTCGCCCAGCTCCTTGGTCACCTTGACGTTGGGAAACACTTCGGCGGCCAGGCTGGCGCTTGAACGGCTCATGACGGTGTCCGCGTTCGCGACGATGAATGCCTCGAAACCGGGCTGCGCATTTTCCAGGGCACGTGCCACCGCCTGCGCCCCGTCCCGCCCGTCAATGTAGCCCCAAAGGTTCCACTTGCGCTCCCGGGCGTCGGCATCGAACGATGGGAACCGTTCGTAATCCTCGACGTCCATCACGTTGGAGAACCTCAGCCCGGTGATGCTCAGCTCGGGATCCCACCGGGTCAGCTGGATGGCCATCTGCTCCTCGAGGTGCTTCACCAGCGAGTAGGTGCTCTCCGGTCTGGCCGGATATTCCTCATCCACGGGAATGTAGGGCGGATCATTGTCGAACGGCAGCCCCAGGACCGTCTCGCTCGAGGCGTAGACCACCCTCTTGATGCCGGCCCGCCGGCACGCCTGGAAGACGTTGTAGGTGGAGAGCATGTTGTTCTCGAAGGTGGCGGCGTCCGGAATGATGCCGGGTGCGGGGATGGCTCCCAGATGGACCACGGCGTCGAATCCGGTGTGCCTGCTGTCAAGGCTGAGGAGCACATCGAGCACCTGGCCGTATTCGCGCAGGTCCACGATTGCCAGGCCCGGGTTCCTGTCCCCAGTGCGGTCCAGGTTCATGACCTGGTGGCCGTCGTCCGTGAGCCTGCGGACCACGTGGCGCCCGAGTTTTCCGCTTCCGCCGGTTACTGCAATCCTCATCACGCCACTCCTTCTGCAAGAAACTTTTCGACGGCGGCAATGGCCCGTTCGGTGATCGCCCCGGGTTCGCCGCTGCCGTCAACCGAGACCAGCATTCCCCGGCCAGCATAGACGGCCACGACCTCGTGCGTTTCGCGGTGGTAGAGGTCCAGGCGGTGCCGGAAGACTTCGATGGTGTCGTCCTTCCTGCCCTGCTCCTTGGCCCGCTGCAGCATCCGCTGTTCGAGTTCTGAATCCGGGGCACGGAGCTCCACCACGGCGTCGAGTCGCTGGCTCCGGGAGGCAAGCATGTTGTCCAGTTCAGTAACCTGCGTGGCAGTCCGGGGATACCCGTCGAGCAGGAACCCGGGCTCCAGATCTGACTCCTGGAGCCGGTCCTTGACCAGCGCATTGGTGAGCTCGTCCGGAACAAAAGCGCCGTCGTCGAGGTACTTGGCCGCTTCCACCCCCAGCGGTGTTTCCTGGCTGACGTTGGTCCGGAAGATGTCGCCCGTGGACACTGTGGGGATGCTGAAATGCCGCGCAATATGCACCGCCTGGGTGCCTTTTCCCGATCCGGGCGGCCCGATGATGAGCAGTCTGGTCATGTTCTGTCCCTCCGCGGCGTCATAGCCGGCTGGTTTCGGGTCCGTCGCCGGCAGCGCCAACGTGTGCTTCATTCTGCCTATAAGCCTCACACAACACCAGCCTCCCGGAGGCCCCGGGCCGTGGCGACTTATTGCATTTCAGGCGCCTCCGGCCTGTATATTATTCTGGATATCGGTTTAGCAGCAGGCCGTTGGAGAGTTCGTCCGAACCAGCGACCTTCGCGTCTTCCTGCCTCTGCGGTGGGTTGCGGGGTGTTGCCGGCTCGTTTTGACCTGAGCGAATGGCACCAAGAACCGTGGCCGGCGAGTCAACTGCAAATACAGCTACATCAATCACCGAGCACCTGCATGAGGAACTTCTCAACAGCGCCGATGTTGAGGAGTTCCTGAACGAGCTCGCTCGCGTTGCCGTCAGGAATCTATCGGCTCCCGGTGACGAAGTGCTGTGTGGCATCGCCCTCCTTCGCGAGCGCAAGGCCGCCACCGTTGCCAGCAGCGGACCAGCTGCCCTGGCCCTCAGCCGGATCGAATACCGGTCCAGCGAAGGCCCCGGCATGGCTGCCTCACAGGACCAGGTGAGCGTCCTCATCGCCGACGTCGTCGAGGACACGCGCTGGCCCGAATACTCTGAAGCGGTCACCAGCCAGGGAATCCGCTCTGTCCTGGCCATTCCCTTCCAGCTCCAGGGCGAAACCAAAGCGGCCCTGCTCCTGTATTCGCCGCGTCCCCGCCGCTTCGAAGGCCGCATCCAGGAATCCGCAGAGGACTTCGTGCGCCAGACGTCCCTGGCGTTGCGGCTTGCCGTCCGCTTCGCCCATTACAGCGACACTGCGGCGAACCTGCGGGCCACCCTGGAGTCCCGCACGGTGATCGACATGGCGGTGGGCATCATCATGGCGCAGAACCGGTGCAGCCAGCAGGAAGCCTTCGACCTCCTGAGGGCGGCGTCAAGCACCCGGAATTCAAAGCTGCATAAGGTGGCGGCCTCCGTGGTCAGCGCGCTGGGCCAGGGCCCCGTCCGGACACATTACGACGGGTGAGGCCAGGGAGGCCCCTACCAGCCCGTACACTGGTTCAAAGCCGGTTCCGGGGGTCCCACATGGAAACAAGACTTGTCTGCCTGGTCATCGAGGACGACGACGACATCCGCATGCTGGTCACAGTGGTGCTGACCCGTGCCGGGTTTGAAGTCCGCGCAGTGGCAAACGGCGCCGAGGGCATCGTTGCGGCGGCAGATCCCTCAGTTTCACTCATCACCCTTGACCTGGGCTTGCCTGACATGGATGGTCATATCGCTGCCCGTGCCATCCGCGCCCTCAGCAAGGCTCCCCTGCTTTTCCTCACCGCCAGGTCAGAAGAAGATGAGATCCTCGCCGGGATGGCGTCCGGCGCGGCCGCCTACCTGACCAAGCCTTTCCATCCCAAGGAACTGCAGGAACTCGCGCTCAGGCTGTGCCCGCCGGCCCCGGCCCGCCAGGAGCCTGCCCGCAAGGATCCGGCCTCGCGCCAGGTTCAGTAAGAGGCTCAGGTGACCTGGTCAGCCTCAGGCGGCTGACCGACGTCGGACCCCGCCACCACCGCGATGGCCCCCAGGAGCAGCGCCGCGTTGGCCCAGAAGATGCCCAGGACCCCCAGCGGCGCGGCGAACGAACCGACGGCGATGGGTAGCGTGATCTGCGCCAGCCGGTTGACCGTTATCCGCAGCCCCAGGACGGCGCCGTGGCTCGATGACGCGGTCAGCGCAATCACCCAGGCCATGGTCAGAGGCTGGGGAATGCCCAGCCCCAGGCCCAGGCCGATCATCACGGCAATAGCTCCGTAAGGACCCACCAGCGGCATGGCGGCCAGGGACAGGACTGCTGCCCCAATGGACACCAGCAGCATCGCCTTCCGGCCAAAGCGTCCGATCAGCCGGGTCAGGCCAACCCTGCTCGCCACGGAGACTGCAGCGCGGAGGGCAAGGAGCATGCCGACGACGGCGGCACTGACGTTCTGTTGCGTCGCCCAGACCGGAACGAACGCGTACATCAGATCCACGGTCACCAGCACGGCGCCGCTGACCACCAGGGAACGCCACAATCCCGGTGCCTTCAGGACGCTGGCTACACTGACGGGCTCCGGCGCGATCCTGTGCCTGCCCTTTCGCAGGCCGGCGTCCGTGCGCCGGAGGAAAAAGTACGCCGGCGTGGCCAGCGCGGTGAAGACCAGGCAGACGATCAGGCCCAGGCTGGTATCAGGCTGCGCCCCTGCCGGTGCACCCAGCGTGGCCACGAGGGTCACTGCCGGCGGACCGATGAGCTGGCCGGTCGATGCGGCGGCAGTCAGGGCTCCGAACGCACTGTCTGTGGAACCGTCCGCGCTGACGTGCGCCACAAACGCCTGCTGGCCCACCATCACCATCAGGTGTCCCAACCCGATGATGACGCTGGCTGCGAGCAGCACGGGAAGTCCCCTGAAAGCCAGCATGGTGAAAGTTCCTCCGGCTGCGATCAGGAGCCCCGCAAATGCCATCACGGTGCCACCGAACCTGTCGGCAAACCTGCCTGCGGGCAAGGCGGTGAGCAGGGCGGGCAGGGCAAAACTCGATGCGAGAAAGCCCAGGAAGACGGGGTCAGCGCCTTCGGCGAGTGCCCGGTAGCCGATGATCAGCCGGATGCCCACCCACGAGGCCTGCGCCGAGACCGCCTGGGCGCTGAGGGCTGTGCGCCAGCCGCCCCTCACGCCCGAAGCGGAATTTCGTCCGCCCCGCCCAGGAGGCGGGTCAGATCCTCGATTCCGTCCCTGACAGCCCTGTAGCGGGCGGGGTCCAGGTGGAAAACGGCGAGCTGCAGGGCATAGGCCAGAAGAACGGGAATCAGCTGGGTGCGGTATTCGCCGTCGTCCCCCCGCCGGGCGGTGATGAGATGGTCCGGGCTGGGGCGGAAGTGGTAGCCCGGCACGTCCGAGATCAGGATGGACTTGCCGCCCCTCCGTGCGGCCTCGGATACCAGCGCCGCAAGCTGGACAGGTGCTTCGCGGAGCGCGAAACCAATCAGGGTGCTGTTTTCGTCGAAGCTGACGAACCGCTCCGCCAGGTCCTTGGGTGCCGTCCCCAGCGTGACTGTTGTCAGGCCCAGCCGCCGCAGACGGCGCGCCATCAGGTCACGGGTGGGCTTCTCGTCATCCCTCGAAAACAGATAGATGGTCCCGGACCCGTGCAACGTCCTGGCCGCTGCGTCGAGGTCCTCCTGGGAGACGAAGTGCGGCAGCCGCTTCAATGCAACGATTTCGTCTGCCACAAAAGCGGACAGGTCGTAGCCGGTGTCGCCGCGCATGATGCCGCCGTGTTCCTCATGGATCCGGGTCTCGTCCTTGCGCAGGTCATTGCGTAGGTCCGGGTAGCCGCGGTAGCCCAGCTTCTTTGCCAGCCGCACAACGGTTGATTCATGGGTTTTTGCCCGATCCGCAACCTCTGCGGCGGGAATTCCTGACATGTCGTCCCCCATCAGGACGTTCATGACGCGCTCCTCAGAAGCGCTGAGCTGGACCGTACTGCTGGCCACTACTGCTTTGAAACCCACTCTGGCTCTCCTTTGAGGTCCCTGTTTGCACAACTGTGATGCTTGACACTCTCTCACGGTCATGCAATCCTGTGCAAGGTTGCAAGATCGGTTTAGGGCCAATCCTGCTCCCCTTATCTCACCACTTTGCCGCAGAGAGGCGGACAACGAAGATGCAAACCCTCAACGCACCTGTTGCGCTTGAATGGACGGTGGCCTCAGCGGCCGTCGCCGGAGGGCTGGCCATGGCTGTGGTCGGCGCCGGCTACGGGCTGACGAACACCTCCGGCGTGGGGGCCGGATTCTTTCCCACGGTGGCCGGCACGCTCATGGCACTGGCCGGCGTCCTGTGGGCCATTCAACTGATGGCTGCCCGCCGGACAGCCGTTCCGGCCCATGTCACCGGTGACACGGTTGAATCGCTCCCGCCGCACCACGAGTCGGAATCGGCACTCGTTTCCCTGCTTGACGACGACAACAGTGACGAACCCGATGCTCCGGATTTCCCGGACCGCCAGGGATGGGCGCGCGTGGGGATCATCTCCGGCGCCATCCTTCTGGCTGCCCTGCTCCTTCCCCTCCTGGGCTACACGATCGTCATGACCCTCATGCTGGGAACCATCCTGTTTTTCGTCAGCAAACGGAAGCTCTGGATGGCCATCCTGGTAGCAGTCGGCGCCGCGCTCGCCTCGCGGCTGGTCTTCGAGGTCTGGCTGGGAACAGCCCTTCCGACGGCCAGCATTGAATTCCTCTCCGGACTGGGGCTGTAGCCGTGGGATTCGATCAGCTCCTGGGTGGCCTTGCCACCGTCTTTACCCCTGAACACCTCCTGTTCGCCCTCCTTGGCTGTGTCCTTGGCATGCTGGTGGGCGTCCTCCCGGGCTTCGGGCCGGCAGCCGCCGTGTCATTGCTTATCCCGGTCACGTTCGGACTCGATGCCACCTCGGCCATCATCATGCTGGCCGCCATCCTCTACGGTGCGGCCTACGGCGGAACCACGACGGCGGTCCTGCTCAGGATTCCCGGCGAGGCCTCCTCGATCGCCACCACCCTTGACGGCTACCAGATGGCGAAGAAGGGACGCGGTGGACCGGCCCTGGTCATCGCCGCACTGGCCTCATTCGTCGGCGGCCTGATCGGCGTCATCGGCTTCGTGGTGGTGGCACCCTTCAGCAGGCTGGCACTGGAATTCGGCGCCCCTGAACTGTTCCTCGTGTCCCTCCTGGGCTTCGCGCTGATCACCAGCTTCGCCGGGTCCAACCCGGCGAAGGCACTGCTCAGCGCGGCGGCCGGACTCGCCATCGCCACGGTGGGTGTGGATTCCGGCGTCGGCATTGCCCGCTTCACCTTCGACATGCCCGAACTCTTCGACGGCCTGGGCCTGGTGGCAGTGGTCATGGGCGTCTTCGGCCTCAGCGAAGTCCTCGGCCAGGCGCAGAAAGGGCCGCTGGGCGTCCCCAGCCCGCTCAAGGTGGCCAGGCTCCTGCCCACCCGCACCGACCTGCAGCGCTCAGCGTTCCCGTCACTGCGCGGATCACTGATCGGTTTCTTCATGGGCCTGCTGCCGGGCTCCCCCGGTGCCGCCACCTCCCTGGCCTCCTACGCAGCGGAGAAGCGGATCTCCAAGCGCAGCAAGGAATTCGGCAAGGGCGCGGTGGAAGGCATCGCCGGGCCGGAAGCAGCCAACAACGCCCTGGCCGTCTCGTCCATGATCCCGCTGTTCACCCTGGGTATCCCCACCTCGGCAACAGTGGCCATCATGGCCGGCGCGTTCACCATGAACGGGCTCATCCCCGGGCCGCTGCTGTTCCGTGACAACCCTGACGTGGCCTGGGCCATCATTGCCAGCCTGATCGTGGGCAACCTGATCCTGCTGGTGCTCAACGTCCCGCTGGCCCGCGTCTGGATCGCCGTGCTGAAGGTCCCGTTCCACTACCTCATGGCCGCCATCCTGGCGTTTATGTTCCTGGGCACCTACTCCATCAACGGCAGTCCGTTCGACATCCTGATCATGCTGGGCGCAGGAATCCTGGGCTACATCTTCCAGCTCGTCAAAGTGCCCCTGACCCCTCTGGTCCTGGGACTGATCCTCGGCCCGCTGCTGGAAGAAAACTTCCAGCGGTCCCTGGCGCTCTCCCGCGGCGATTACGGCGTGTTCCTGGAAGGACCCATCAGCCTCACGCTGATCGGTGTCATTGTCCTGGCCATCCTGTTCGGCGCCGTCCGCCCCCTCATTGCTTCCATGCTGAAGAAAAAGACCACCACCCCCATCGCACCAAAGGAGCTTGCGAAATGAAGAAACTCACTGCACTGACCACCACCGCCCTCGCCGCATCCGTTGCCCTGGCCCTCACGGGCTGCGGCGGCACGGCCGGCAGCACCACCACCTCCGCCGCCGCCGACTTCCCGAAGGCCGGCTCAACCATCGAGTGGATTGTCCCCTCCGCGGCCGGCGCTGGCAACGACATCCTGGCCCGCATCGTGGCGCCGGCCATGCAGGAGGACCTGGGTGCCAACGTCAAGGTGGTCAACAAGGAAGGTGGCAGCCAGGTGGTGGGGCTGAACTACGTTGCCCAGGCCAAGCCCGACGGCCTCACCTTCGGCAACACCAACATCCCCTCCATCCTGGGCCGCTACCTGGACCCGTCCAAGAAAGCGGCCTTCGACCGCAGCAGCTTCACGCCCATCGGATCCTTCGCCACCAACTCCGTGGTGATCGGCGTCAACAAGGACAGCAAGTACAAGACCATCAAGGAACTGTTCGACGCCGTCAAGGCCGAACCCGGAAAAATCACCGTGGGAACCGACTCCCGGGCCGGCGATGACCACATCAACCTGCGCCTCCTGGAAAACGCGCTCGGCCTGGACTTCAACATCGTCCACTACAACAGCGGAGCCGACAAAGTGGCCGCGATCGTCTCCGGCGAAACCGACTTTGCCCTCGGCGGTGTGTCCAGCTTCTTCGGCCAGTACAAGTCCGGCGACATCAAGCTGCTGACCGTCATTGAGGACAGCCCCAGCTCCTTCGTCCCGGACGTCCCCACCATGAAGAGCGCCGGCTACGACGTCGATCCCATGGCCAGCAACTTCGCCCTCTCCGTCCCGTCCAAGACGCCCAAGGACGTTGTGGCGAAGCTCGAGTCCGCGCTGAAGAAGGCCGCCGAGACCCCGGCCGTGCAGGAAAAGCTCAAGGGCGCGGCCACCCAGCCCACCTGGGTCCCCGCCGCGGATGTCAGCAAGATGTGGGAAGAGCGCGAAACCCTCATCAAGCCGGTCATCGATGAACTCCTCAAGCAGCAGTAACCATGGACACCACCAGAAAGGCCGGCGACACCATGCAGGCAGAACAGAACTCCCCGCCCTCCACGGCTGAGCTCGTGCGCCGCCTGGCAGCCATCCCGGCAGCCAACATCGGCGACGCCCAGGAGCGGATCGGTGTTGCCTCGGCACTCTCGCCCTCCTGGCCCGGTGCCAAGCTGGCCGGTCCCGCCTACACCGTGTGGACCCGCCCAGGCGACAACCTCTACATCCACAAGGCCCTGAACGATGCCCGGCCCGGTGACGTGATCGTGGTCAACGGCGGCGGGGACCAGTCCCGTGCCCTGATCGGCGACATGATCGGCATCCGGGCCAGGAACCTGGGGATTGCCGGCTTTGTGATCGACGGCGCAGTGCGCGACGCCGATGCCCTGGCGGAGTGCGGGCTGCCGGTCTTCGCCCGCTCCGTCACCCCCGCCGGACCCTACAAGTTCGGTCCCGGCCGCCTGCAGCTCCCGGTGGCGATTGACGGCGTCGTGGTTTCCCCGGGCGACATCGTGGTGGCGGATGCCGACGGCGTTGTGGTGGTCCGCCGCGAGGAAGCCGAACAGGTCCTGGCCGAGGCGGAAAAGATCGAGGCCAAGGAAGCAGCCAAGCGCATCGCTTTCGAGGGCGCCGCCGTCTGACCCGCTGACACCAGCAGACGCGCCTCCCGGCAAACACACTGGCCGGCTCCAACCACGGTTGGGGCCGGCCGTTGCGTTGCCCGCTTCCACCCTTTCACAGGCTCAGCACATACTCGGCAAACCGGAGCGATAGCTTGGCTGCCTAGAAATGATGCATGACTCCTCTCAAGAACAAAGAACGTCAGGGCGGCCGGGTGCGGCGCGCCGTCGTCGCAGGGGCCGTTGCCCTCACGCTTTCAGCGGGAGGAGCCACCGCCTGGGCGCTGGACCGCTTTGTGGTCCAGCACGTCGAAATCTCGGACGTTTCCGCCTACGAGGCCAGCCAGGCAGGTACTGGCGGCTCCGGGACCACAGCAGAAACCACCACCGGCTCCACCACTGCGACAGCGGTCACCACCGACACGTCCTATGTGTCCGACAGCTCAAACATCAACGTCTCCACGGTGACCACAGGCAGCGGCGACAGCACCATCACCTACTACGTCGCCGACGTCGTGCTCAGTGATGCCACCAGCCTCCAGTCAGCGTTCGCCGAGGACAGCTTCGGCGAGAACATCACCGAAACCACCTCGGCCATTGCCGAGGCCAACAACGCGATTTTCGCCATCAACGGCGATTACTACGGCTTCCGGGACACCGGCATTGTGATCCGCAACGGCGTGATCTTCCGCGATGAAGGCGCCCGCCAGGGCCTGGCCTTCTACGCCGACGGCACCGTGAAGGTGTACGACGAAACCGCAACCACCGCTGAACAACTCCTCGCCGACGGCGTCTGGAACACCCTCTCCTTCGGCCCGTCCCTGCTGGACAACGGCGAGGTGGCCGAGGGCATCGAGGACGTGGAGGTGGACACCAACTTCGGCAACCACTCGATCCAGGGCGAGCAGCCGCGCACCGCCGTCGGCATCATCGACGAGAACCACCTCGTGTTCGTGGTGGTGGACGGGCGCAGCCCCGGCTACAGCGCCGGCGTCACCATGACCGGCCTGGCGGAGATCATGCAGGGCCTCGGTGCCACCACGGCGTACAACATCGACGGCGGCGGATCATCCACCATGTACTTCAACGGCGAACTGGTCAACAACCCGCTGGGCGAGAACAAGGAACGCGGCACCTCCGACATCCTCTACATCGCAGGGTAGGGCCGTGATCATCCTGATCCCGGCCTATGAGCCGGACCAGCAACTGCCCGCCCTGATCCGTTCCATCCGCGACGCCGAACCGTGGGCCACCGTGGTGGTGGTGGATGACGGCAGCGGCCCGGAGTTCAAGGACGTGTTCGACGGCGTCAAGGCCCTTGGGTGCCACGTGATCGGGTACGCCCGCAACCGGGGAAAGGGCTTCGCCCTCAAGACCGGCTTCGGGTTCATCGCGGACCACCTCCCCGGACAGAATGTGGTCTGCGCGGACAGCGACGGCCAGCACACCATCGTGGACATTCTCCGCGTGGGGGCCGCGGTGAAGCCCGGCTCAGCAGCCATGGTGCTGGGGACCCGGAACTTCACCGGCAGCGTCCCGGCACGCAGCAAGTTCGGCAACAACGCCACCCGCCTGCTGTTCACCCTGGCCACCGGCGAGCGCATTTCCGATACGCAGACGGGCCTGCGCGGGTACCCGGCGGCGATGCTCCCGTGGCTTCGTTCAGTCCGCGGCGAGCGCTACGAGTACGAGCTGAACCTGCTGCTGGAAGCCGGGCAGAACGGATACGCGATCCACACCGTGGACATTGCCACCGTCTATCTTGACCACAATTCGGGCTCCCATTTCCGGCCGGTGGCGGACTCGGTCCGCATCTATGCGCCCCTGCTCAAATTCCTTGCCTCGTCCTTCGCGGCGTTCCTGGTGGACACCGTGGTGTTCCTGCTCCTGACACTGGTCACCGACTCACTGCTGCTGGCGGTGGTGGGAGCCAGGGCCGTGAGTTCGGCGGTGAATTTCCTGGTGAACCGGCGCGTGGTGTTCGAACATGGCCGGGACAGGCCGGCAGCGGCAGCCGGGCTGCGCTACTTCAGCCTGGTCATTGTCCTGCTCGCCGCCAACTACGGGCTCATCTACGCCCTCGATGCGCTCTCCGTGGCGGCCCTGCCGGCGAAGGTCCTCGCCGAAATCGCCCTCCTGGCCATCAGCTATGCGGTGCAGCAGCGGTATCTCTTTGCGGGGAGCACGGGCAGCGGCGCTGCGCGGCGAGGGCTTCCGGCCCATCCGCGTCAGACCAGCCCGGCTCCTCCGACCGCACGAAAGGGGTAGCCCCCTCGGCCTTATCCGATGGTGCCCGTCAACTTGGCGTAGGCGGTGGCCTGGTCACGCACCTGAACCAGGTAGGTATCGGACTGGTTGTAGGCGTAGATGGCCTGGGTCCAGCCGTTGTTGGTGGTGAGGTTGCGGCCGTGGGCGCACAGGTAGCCCGCCGCGCTCAGCGCGGCGTCGTCGATGTTAAAGGGATCCGCTTTCCCGTCACCGTTCCCGTCCCGTCCCGCCAGCTCCCACGTGGAGGGAATGAACTGCATCGGCCCCACGGCACGGTCCCAGCGGGAGTCGCCATCCAAGGCCCCGGCATCCGTATCAGCGATGGCGGCGAACCCGTTTCCGTCCAGGCTGGGGCCAACGACGGGTCCGCTGGCCTGACCTGCGGAGTCCAGGCTTCCACCGCCGTAAGCCCCGTGGCGGGATTCAACGAAGCCGACCGCCGCCACCGTATTCCAACCGATCCCACAGCCCGGAGAGGCGAGGTTGGTCGCGCCGGCCGCAGCCACGTAGGCCCGGAGCGCCCCCGCCGGAATACCGGTCTGCGCGGCAGCCTGTGCGAGCCACCCGGCGTCCGCGTTCCGGGTGATGTTGACGGCCGACGTGATGCCACCGGAAAGCGTTTCGAGTTTCGCCTCAGACCGCGGCGGCCGATCGAGCACAACACGGGCGTCCCCGCCGGGCTGCTGCAGCGCCCAGAATGACGCCCAGGTGATGACGCAAACCGTGACCACACAGAAAACGATGAGGCGCCTGAGACGGAGCACGGCGTCACGGGAGTCAGTCACACGTCTGATCTTATCGATCGCGGCCGGCCCAGGAATGCGCAATGCCTGATGCGACGATCCCCCGTGGAAACAGGTGATGAACTCCCGGCGAACACTCATATTCGGGCCTAGGTTCCGTCACAGCACCAGCACAGCTTGGCCGTGGATCGTAAAGAACAGCCCACCAACAGATTCCGGAGAATCCGATGACTTCCCTCATTTACATCGCCGCAGACCTCGCGGCCATCAGCGTCCTCACGTTCGTCCTCTACCTCCGCCGCCACCGGCGCCGCGACCTGGTGGTGTCCTACCTGGGCATGAACGTGGGCGTCCTCGCAGTCGCCACCGCCCTGTCCGGCTCCTCAGCCGGACTCGGCCTGGGACTCGGCCTCTTCGGTGTCCTGTCCATCATCCGGCTCCGCTCCACCGAGCTGGCCCAGCACGAAGTGGCCTACTACTTCTCAGCCCTGGCCCTGGGCCTGATCGCCGGCCTCGGCATCGAACCCATCTGGCTGACAGCCTCGCTGATGGGCCTGATCCTGCTGGTGATGTTCATCGGTGACCACCCCCGCGTCCTGCCGGCCCACCGGCACCAGACGGTGATCCTTGACCGGGCCCTGGCGGAGGACGGCGAACTGCACGCACGGCTCGAGGAGGTCCTGCACGGCAAGGTCCACTCGGCCACCATCGTGGAACTCGATCTGGTCAACGACAAGACCATCGTTGATGTCCGCTTCGCCTACAACCCGGCAGCCCGCACTGCCGCAGCCGGGCCGCTGGCCATCGAAACGAGCCCGGCCTCCCCCACCGCGGTCCCGCCCCTCCTGGCTACCCCCTTCACGACGGCGGCTCCCCGGCACGCAGAGGCGGCCTCGCCGGTGAGCATCCCGGCAGAGCTGCCAGGGCCGGCGTCGTCCGTTCCGGCCCGTACGGCCGATCCCGTTCATGCCCAGGCCGGTGCGGCATGAGCGCCCCCGCAGGCGCCGGCGTCGTCAGTATCCTGCGCCGGCTGCCCACCGTGTGCCTCGAAGAGCTGAACGCCGAAGCCGCGCTGCAGACCCGGGTGGACCGCAAGTACGTGGTTCCCGAGGCACTGGCTCTGGAACTCCTGGCAACGTTTGATACCGAGGTCCGGGTCCTGGAGATGGACGGTTCCATCTGCTTCGCCTACGACTCGGTCTACTTCGACACCGCGGAACTGGACAGCTATCTCCTGGCAGCCCACGGCCGGCGCCGCCGCTACAAGGTGCGGACCAGGACGTATGTGGACAGCGCCATCAGTTTCCTGGAGGTCAAGACCGAAGGCGCCCGCGAGGCCACGGTCAAGGAACGTATCCCCTACGATCTTGCCGACCGGGCGCGCCTGACGGCCGAAGGCCTGGACTACGTCCACGAAACGCTCGCCGCGGCGGTGGGCGGAGCGCCCGCCGGATCCCTCGGACCGGTCCTCGAAACCCGCTACCACCGCACCACGCTCTACCTTCCGGAATCAGGCAGCCGCGCCACCATCGATACCGGCGTCACCTGGCAGCGCCCCGGCGAGCAGGCCTGGATGCTGGACGGCGCAGTGATCCTGGAAACCAAGTCAGGTTCGGCCGCCGGCCCGCTGGACCAGCACCTCTGGGCCCACGGAGTCCGGCCCTCCCGGATCTCCAAGTTCGCCACCGGCATGGCGGCGCTTTGCCCGGAACTGCCGGCCAACCGCTGGAACCGCACCCTCCGCCGCTCCATAAACCTCCGCCCCGCCGCCTGACACCCCCACCCCCGCATACTTCGAAGGAACACACCATGAACCGCTTCCGCTCCGCCCTGTCCGTCACTGCCCTCGCCCTCGCCATCGGCCTGGCCGGCTGTGCCACCGCTCCGGCCACCACGGGAACGTCCATCACGGGCAGCACCTCCAGCAGCAGCTCGTCCGGCAACTCGGCCACGTCCGGCACCGCCCAGGCCGCGGTGTCGCTGGACACCCTCGCCGCCGACACGCACTACGACGCCGATGACCTCACCTGGGATGCGGCAGCCGAAGCAGCCGTGACCCTGGCGGACGGTTCATCGAGCGTGGCCCCCGGCCCGGCGTCGGACGCTGTCACGGTCGACGGCGATACCGTCACCATCAGTGCCGCAGGCACCTACCGGCTCAGCGGCTCACTGTCCGACGGCCAGGTAGTGGTGGCCGCCGGCGAAGAGGACGTGGTCCGCATCATCCTCGACGGCGCGGAAATCTCCAGCTCCACCGGCTCGCCCTTTGTGGTGCAGAGCGCCAACGAGGCCATCGTCTACCTGGCGGACGGTACGTCCAACGCGCTCAGCGACGCCGCCACCTACGCCGACACCGCCGAGGACGCCCCGAACGCCGCCCTCTACTCCCAGGCCGATCTCACGATCGCCGGCACTGGTTCATTGACCGTCGAAGGCAACTTCAACGACGGCATCTCCTCCAAGGACGGCCTGGTGCTGGCCGCCGGCAACGTCACCGTGGACGCCACGGACGACGGCATCGTGGGCAAGGACTACGCCGTGCTCCTGGACGGCGCCTACCAGGTCACCGCCGGGGACGACGGCTTCACATCGGACAACGAGGAGGACGAAGGCCGCGGCTGGGTCCTCATCAACGGCGGCACCTTGAACGTCAGCGCCGTGGACGACGGCATCAAGGCCTTCAACACCCTGACCATCGCGGCCGGCGCCACCACGGTCGAGGAATCGGAAGAGGGCCTGGAGGCCCAGCACATCGTGGTGACCGGCGGAACGGCCAACATCACCGCGAACGACGACGGCGTGAACGCCTCGGGCGGGTCCGCCACCGCCACCACCGGCGGCGGGATGGGCGGCGGCGAAATGGCCGTGGGCGACTACACCGTGGAAATCAGCGGCGGCTCCCTGACCATCAACTCCCAGGGAGATGGCCTGGACTCCAACGGCAACGCCAGCATCTCCGGCGGCACAGTGGTGGTCAACGGCCCCACCAACTCAGGCAACGGAGCCCTGGACGTCAACGGCGAACTCACCGTCACCGGCGGAACCGTGGCGGCCGCCGGAAGCGCCGGCATGGTGGTCACCCCGGGCACCTCCTCGACGCAGTCCGGTGTGCAGGTAACGCTCGGATCAACCGTTCCGGCAGGCACCGTGGTGCAGATCGCCGACTCCGCAGGCACTGTGGTGGGCGCGTTTGTCACCACCAAGGCCACGGCGTCGCTGGTGTTCTCTTCAGCCGCAATCACCGAGGGTGAGGAATACACCGTCTACACCGGCGGCACCGCCACGGTCAGCGCCGGCATCGGTGAAGGATCCCTGGACGGAGCCGATCAGGTCAGCACCGTAACCGCCGGCGAGTACACCGCCGAGGGCATGGGCGGCGGAGGCGGCTTCGGCGGCCGCCGCTAGCCCCCCCTTCCAACGCTCTCTCACCTACCGCAGGTTTTCCCCCGACGCTCTCTCACTTACCGCAGGTTTGCCCCCGACGCTCTCTCACTTAATGCGGACAATTGGCGAACCCTCTCTCACTCGTCTCAGGAAAGTGAGAGAGGGTCTGCCGATTTCCTGCATCAAGTGAGAGAGCGTTGAGAATTAACCCACATTAAGTGCGAGAGCGTCCGGGGGTGGGGTGCTGTCTGAATTCCGGTTAACGGCGCATAATTGAACGCACAGGCGGCCGCGGCCATTGGAGGAAACCATGAAGTTTCTCGGAGCACTGATAGTCATCTGGCTGATCATCGGCGGACTGGCCGCCTGGCAACGCGGCTACTTCGGCGGGGCGCCGGGCTCCTGCGCAGAAGCCGGGACGGTGGCCGTGACCATCATCGCCGGGCCGCTGAACTATGTGGGAGTGAATCCGCAGGTGGACTGCGTCCTTCCGCAACCCTCGCAGTAGCCAGGCCCTTGGTGCCGCGCCGGGCGTTCCCTAGAGTAAGGGATGCCGGGTGCGGACATTGCCTTGCGCCCGGAACGTGATTCCGAAGCTTCGAAAGGACCTCAGAGATGGCATTCGTCACCGTTGGAACCGAGAACAGCACCGAGATTGAGCTCTACTACGAGGACCACGGGAGCGGCCAGCCCGTAGTCCTGATCCACGGCTACCCACTGGACGGTTCCTCCTGGGAAAAGCAGACAGCAGCGCTTCTGGACGCGGGCTACCGGGTGATCACCTACGACCGCCGTGGGTTCGGAAAGTCCAGCAAGACCACCAAAGGCTACGACTACGACACCTTCGCGGCGGACCTCAAGACCCTCCTGGAAGCGCTGGACCTCAACAACGTGGTGCTGGTGGGCTTCTCGATGGGCACGGGTGAACTGGCCCGCTACATGAGCACTTACGGGACCGCCCGGGTTGCGCGCGCAGCGTTCCTGGGATCGCTGGAGCCCTTCCTGCTGAAAACCGACGACAACCCTGAAGGTGTGCCGCAGGAAGTCTTCGACGGACTGACACAGGCGGTGACCACAGACCGCTACGCCTTCTTCACCGAATTCTTCAAGAACTTTTACAACTCCGATACCTTCCTGGGCACCCCGCGGCTCAGCGAGGAAGCGGTCAGGGCAAGCTGGAATATTGCTTCTGTTTCAGGCGCCACAGCTTCGATCGCTGCCCAGCCCACGTGGCTGACGGACTTCCGCGCGGACATCCCGAAGATCGATGTTCCCACCCTCATCCTGCACGGCACCGCGGACAATATCCTCCCCATCGACGCCACCGGTCGCAGGTTTGCCAAAGCCCTGCCGTCCGCTGACTATGTGGAGATCGACGGCGCCCCGCACGGCCTGCTGCTGACACACGCTGCGGAGGTCAATGCAGCCCTGCTCGCGTTCCTGAAGAAACAGTCCTCGTAAGCCGGGTCACCCGGCTGCGGGGGCAGCGGACGCCGCGGGGTGGTGGTCAGTGCCGCGCATTCGCACGGCCACCAGAACGCCGGACGCCGCGGTGAGTGCCGCGACAACGCCCACGGCTGCCGGGATGCCGTAAGCGTCTGCGGTGATCCCGGACAGGAGGGCGCCGACGGCGAACCCGCCGTCGCGCCACAGCCGGTAGATGCCCACTGAGCGTGCCCGCCACTGCGGGTGCGCCACGTCGCCGATCGCCGCGAGCAGGGTGGGGTAGACCATGGCCGTGCCGGCACCGAGCAGAATGGCAGCAGCCAGCCAGATTCCGAAGTCCTGGCCGGCAGCCACCATGGCCAGTGCCGCGGCCTGGACGATCATGCCGCCGACGATCAGGGGCTTGCGGCCGATCCGGTCCGACAAGGCGCCGGTGACCAGTTGCCCGGCGCCCCAAACGGCCGGGTAGACGGCGGCGAGGATGCCGATGCGTTCAATGCTGAGCCCTGCCGTGGCGAAGAGGACGGGGAACAGCCCCCAGGCGAGGCCGTCGTTGAGGTTGTTCACCATGCCCGCCTGGCTGACGGAGGACAGCGACTTATCGCGGAAGCTTGTCAGCGTGAAAACCTCGCGGCTGCTCAGCCCGGCCTCTGTTCCCGCGTGAACGGAAACGTGGGTGGCGGCTTCGGCCTTGGCGTGGTGGTGCGTTTCCCGGATGGTCAGGACGGACAGCCCCAGCCCGACGGCGATGAAGGCTGCGCCAAGCAGGAATGGTCCCGGCCGCAGCCCGTAGGTGGAGGCGATGTAGCCGGTGGCAAGCGCCGTACCGGCAACTCCGAGGTAGCCTGCCGCCTCATTGAGGCCCATGGCCAAACCGCGGCGTTCGGGACCCACGAGGTCCATCTTCATCATCACCGTGGTGGACCAGGTCAGGCCCTGGCTGATGCCCAGCACCACGTTGGCTGCGACGATCCAGTCCCAGGACTGCCCGAAGATCAACAGGAGCGGGACGGGGAGGGCAATCAGCCACCCGGCTACCAGGACCGGTTTGCGGCCGTACCGGTCCGACAAGGTGCCTGCGAAGTAGTTCGTGGCCGCTTTTGCCACACCGAATGCCAGGATGTACGTCAGCGCACTGGTGTAAAGGTCCAGGTGGAACACCTGCCCGGCCAGCAGCGGCAGCACCGTGCGTTCCTGTCCCAGGGTGCCGCCCACCAGCGCGTTGACGGCCACAAGCAGCAGGAACTGCGCCAGGTTCTGGCGCAGTCCCAGTGCAATCAAGGTCATCTCTCCTCTGCTTAGCTGCTGGCCACGGATTCGCGCGCCTGCCGCGAGGCGGCCCAGGCGGCGTAGCTGCCGTCGAGTTCGACGACGTCGTACCCGGCGCGGCGCAGCGCGCTGGCTGCCACGGAGTTCCGGACACCGCTCTGGCAATAGGTCACGATGGTGCCTTCGGTGGGAAGTTCATCCAGGTGCCACATGACCCGGCCGCCGCTGAGCTGGTGGGATCCGGGGATGTGCCCGGCGGCGTGCTCAGTGCGGTTGCGGACGTCCAGGACCATTGCCGCATCGAAGCCTGCCAGGTCGGCGGGCTGGATGAGCTTCGGGGTTGCCGTGGGGAGCCCGTCGAGGCTGGTGAGGTAGCCGGCCACATTGTCGATGCCGACGCGGACCAGGTGGTCCCACATGTCCATGGCCTGTTCCTGGTCGCTGGCCAGCAGTACCAGTGGGTTCTTGTCGGTTTCGGGGTTGACTACCCAGGCGCCGTAGCTGGCCACTGACTTGCCGGCGGGGACGTTCAGGGAGCGGGTGACGGTGCCTTCGTGGACCTCGCTGTTGGAGCGGGTGTCGATGAAAGTGACCTTGTCCGCAGCCAGGTCCTTGGCAACCTCCGCGTTGTCCAGCTCCCGCAGCGGGGTACGTTCGCCCATAACGGCCGGGCCTTCACGGTTTTCACGCTTCATCCGGCCGAAGTAGGCGTGGGCGTCGGGCTGGCCTTCGAGCAGTTCGTCGATGAAGCCCTGCTCGTCGTTGGCGGCGAGGTAGGGGCCCCACCAGGCGTAGAGCCGCTCGTAGCCCACGGTGGAGGAGGGGATCGCGCCGAGGGCCTTGCCGCAGGCGCTGCCGGCGCCGTGGGCGGGGTGGACCTGGACGTAGTCCGGCAGGGTCAGGAACTTGTCCCGCAGGCTGGCGAAGAGCTGCTTGGCTCCCACGAACCGGGTATCGATGCCGCCGGCCGCTTCGTCGAGCAGGTCAGGGCGGCCGAGGTCACCGGAGAAGACAAAGTCGCCGGACAGCAGGTACCCGGGCTGGTCGCTGAACGCGCCGTCGGTGACCAGGAAGGACAGATGTTCCGGGGTGTGTCCGGGGGTGTGCACTGCCTGGATGTTGATGTTGCCCAAGGTGATCTTGTCGCCGTCGTACAGCCGTTCGCCGTCGAACCCGTACTGCCAGTCCGGTCCGCCTTCACCCGAGACGTAGATCTTCGCGCCGGTAGCGGCGGCCAGTTCGCGGGTGCCGGAGAGGTAGTCGGCGTGGATGTGGGTCTCGGTGACAGCAACGATCTTCATGCCGTTTTTCTCGGCCAGATCCTGGTAAACCGCGATGTCGCGGCGGCCGTCAACCACAACGGCTTCATTCTTGGCCTGGCAGCCGATGAAGTAGCTGGCTTGGGCGAGGTCTTCATCGTAAATGCGCTCGATAAGCATTTGGTGCTCTCCTTCGTGAAAGGGGTGGGGGATGTGCTCTGTAACAATATTAATACCCTAGGGGGTATCCGGCAAGTGGGGATATCTGCGCCTCGGTTTTGCGGCGGATCCGGCGTCAGGCCTGCTGTGCCGCATCGGCCCGGAGCTTGTCCATGTTCAGATTCCTGACGCCCTGGATGACCTCTTCGAGTCCGGTGGCATTGAGGGCTCCGGGCTGGGAGAAGACCAGGGTCTTGTCCTTGAAGGCCATGAGGGTGGGGATGGACGTGATGCCCGCCGCTGCGGCGAGGGCCTGTTCTGCTTCGGTGTCCACCTTGGCGAACGTGATGTCCGGGTGCCTTTCGGCGGCTGCGCTGTAGGTGGGGGCGAACATGCGGCAGGGTCCGCACCAGGCTGCCCAGAAGTCAACGAAGACGATCTCGCTGTTCTCCAGGGTTTCGGCGAAGCTCTGTTCGGTGACATCGATGGTTGCCATCGTCTTTCGTGTCCTTTCGGGAGTTGTCTTGGGTGCGTGGCGGCTGGGCCGGTAGGTGCTCAGGTGGTGGGGAGGCCGGCGCGGGTCCAGGCGATCATGCCTCCGGCCATGGTGTCCGCCGAGAAGCCGGCCCCGTTGAGGGCATCAGCCACGCGGGCTGAACGGTTGCCGCTGCGGCAGACCGCGATGACGGGGACTGCGGGGTCCAGTTCGGACAGGCGTGCCTGCAGCTGGCCCATGGGGATGTGGAGGGCGCCGGGGATCATGCCGTCCTCGACCTCGAAGTCCTCGCGGACATCGAGGATGCGGGCGCTGGCGCGCCGCTGTTCGGCTTCGGTGATGGTGATTTCAGCCATTGGATTCTCCTTCGAAATAGTGTCCTGCTGCTAGCGGACGGGCTCGCCGGCCGAGCGCCAGGCGCCCATGCCGCCACGCAGGGAGCAGGCCTGGTACCCCTGGGAGGCGAGGAGCCGGGCCGCTGACGCGGAGCGGACCCCGGATGCGCAGACGGCGATCACGGGCTTGTTCTTGTTGATTCCGGCGGTGCTGGTCTGCAGCCGGTCCAGCGGGATGTGCCTGGCCTGGGGTGCCCGTCCGGAGCGCCATTCCTGGGCGGAGCGGACATCGATCAGCGCGGCGCCTGAGGACAGGAGGTCCTTGGCCTCAGCTACTGAGACCGTTTTGTAGGGCTTGCTGAAGGCTTTTTTCAGGGAGCGGATGAGGCCCATGGGGTTCTCCTTGGGTAGGGGTGGTTGGTTCAGGCGGGTGAGGGGACTTTGCTGCGGCGGCCGGTGCGGTTGCGCAGGGGGCAGGAGCTGATGAAGAACCAGCAGATGCCGGCGGTGGTTGCGGTGAGGGCTGCGACGCCGGCGGCGATGAACCAGCGCAGGTCTGCCGGAGCCTGCTGGATCAGGACAAACGTTCCCATGGCCAGGACGAACCAGCCGAAGCCCTTGCGGAGCGCGGCTTCCGGGATGCGGCCGGCCAGCCTGGAGCCGATGAGGCTGCCCACGATGGCTGCTGCGGTTACACCGAGGGTGATGCCCCAGTCCAGCTGCACCGTGGTGAGGTATCCGGCGAGCCCGGCGAAGGACTTCATCGCGATGACCACCAGCGACGTACCCACGGCAATCGACATCGGCAGGCCACCCAGGAGTGCCAGGGCCGGAACCACCAGGAAGCCGCCGCCCGCACCGACCAGGCCGGTCACGAGACCCACCACGGCGCCGTCCAGCAGCACCCTGCCAAGGGGCAGTTCGTGCTTGACTGGCGCATCGGCGTCGGACTTTTTCTTCCGGCCGCGAAGCATGGCCACGGAGGTGGCCACCATCATGACGGCGAAGGCGACAAGCAGGATCTGGCCGGGGATGTGGCCGCCGAGCAGGCCGCCGACGAACGCGCCGGCCATGCCGGCCGCGCCGAAGATCAGTCCTGTCCGCCACATCACCCTGCCCCCGCGGGCGTGGCTGAACACACTCACGGCAGACGTGACGCCCACGACGAACAGGGATGCCGCGATGGCTTCCTTGGCTTCGAACCCTGCCACGTAGACCAGGATCGGCACGGTCAGGATCGATCCGCCGCCGCCGAGGACACCGAGCGAGAGCCCGATGACCACCGACAGCGCAAGAACGAGGAGCAGGGTTACGGTCATGAGGCTTTGGCCTCGGCGTTCACATCAGCACTGACCGGGAAGGCCAGGATGGCACTTTCGCGCGTGGGTTCCTTGGTGGACCTGTTCCACGGCATCGCGGAGATGGCCTGCCCCATGGCACAGGTGTTGGTGGCCGCGGAGAATGTAAGACCGGCGCCGATCACGCCGGCAAGCGTCCGGATCTTGGGTGATACGAATTTTCCGCCGGCCAGGCCCAGGACCACCAGGGATCCCGCGGCGAGGCGGACCTGGCGCTCCAGGTCCCAGCGGTCCTTGCCCTTGACGACGTCACCGCCTGTTGCCGCAAAGCCCGGCACACCGCCGGTGAGCACGTAGGCCGTGTCAATGCCGGACTTGCCGAGGCGCTGGCGTGCCTGCTCGGCACGGGCCCCGGACTGGCAGACGAGGACCACCCGGCTGCCCAGGCGGGCGGCGAGTTCGTCGGTGTGCTCGGACAGCAGCGGCAGCGGCACGTTGTAGGAGCCGCGGATATGCATGGACTCGAATTCGGCGGCGGAGCGCACGTCAATCACCACAAGATCCTGGTGCTCGGTGACCCAGCGGCGAAGCGTCTCCGGAGCAAGTGCAGTGACGGCTGTGGTGGTGGAAGGGGAAGTCAATGGATGGCCTCTCGACGTAAGGATGAATACCCCACCGAGTATTACAGATACCCCCCGGGGTAGTCAAAACACCCCGGTGGGTATATAGTTGAGCCCAGGACCGCAACCATTGGAGACCCATGCAACTTGATTCGACTGAACTGACCCCCGTGGTTAACCGCCTCAAGCGGGCCCAGGGCCAACTCGCCGCCGTCACGCGGATGCTGGAGGAGGGCCGGGACTGCAAGGACATCGTCACGCAGCTGGCAGCCGTCTCCAAAGCCCTGGACCGGGCAGGGTTCGCCATCATCGCCAGCGGCCTGGAACAGTGCATCGTCCGCGAGGACACCACCATGGACAAGAAGGAACTGGAGAAGCTCTTCCTCTCCCTCGCCTAAAGGGCACGACAAAAAGTGGAGCGGCCAGGCATTTTGCCCGGCCGCTCCACTTTTTTTATTGCTGTGCTGTTTTAGATCAGGCCTTCGCGGCCTTCGGCGGCAGCGCCAGCCTGAAGACCTTTGCCCAGGTGGAACCAACCTGCTTCCAGATGGGTCCGGTGGTGTACTTCAGGCCGTACCGCTGGCAGATTTCCTGGACCCGGGGAGCCACTTCGGCGTACCGGTTGGAGGGCAGGTCCGGGAAGAGGTGGTGCTCGATCTGGTGTGAGAGGTTGCCTGTCATCAGGTGCATGAACTTGGAGCCGGAGATGTTGGCGGAGCCGATCATCTGGCGGACGTACCAGTCACCGCGCGTTTCACCTTCCACCATTTCCTCGGTGAACGTGTCCGTTCCTTCCGGGAAGTGGCCGCAGAAGATGACGGCGTGCGCCCAGACGTTGCGGACAGCGTTGGCGGTGAGGGTTCCGTAGAGCGCCTGCTTGCCGGAGCCGGTGAGCATGGCCACTGCCGGGGTGGCTGCGTAGTCCTTGGTGAACTGGGTGACCACCTTCTTGCCCAGGGCCTTGAGGTCCTTGAGCATGGCTTCCTTGGACTTCTTGCCCTCCTTGAACTCAGTGAGCTCGAGGTCGTAGATGGCGATCCCCCACTCGAAGAGGGGCGCCAGAATCGCGTTGTAGAGCGGGTTGCCCAGGTTCATGGGCACCCACGGCTGGGCCTCGTCCATGCGCAGGAGGTTGTATCCGACGTCGTTGTCCTTGCCCACCACGTTGGTCCAGCGGTGGTGGAGGTCATTGTGGGTGTGCTGCCACGAGCGCGACGGCGTGACAAAGTCCCACTCCCACGTGGTGGAGTGGATGTCCGGGTCCCGCATCCAGTCCCACTGGCCATGGAGCACGTTGTGTCCGATTTCCATGTTTTCAAGGATCTTGGCCAGGCTCAGGAGCGTGGTGCCCGTGACCCAGGCGGCCTTGTTCTTGCTGACCAGCAGCGCTGCCCGGCCGGAAATCTCCAGGCCGCGCTGGACCTTGATCAAGCGCCGGATGTACGCGGCATCGGTTGCACCGCGTTTGGCGAGGATCTCGTCGCGGATGGCATCGAGCTCCCGGCCCATCTCCGCAACCTGCTCGTCAGTCAGGTGTGCTGCTGCCGGAGGGCGGACCGAAGGGCTGCCGGATTCTGCCAGTGCCCCGGGGCGCGTCCTTGACGCGCCGGTGGAGGTGGCTTTTGCTGCTGAAACTACTGACATGCGGTGATTGCTCCTCAGATTTCGAGGTTGACGGGTCCGGCGGCTGCCGAGACACACGTTTGGATTAGTTCGCCGGGTTCGCCGTGGACCTCGTTGGTGCGAAGATCACGGACCTGTCCGGCCAGAAGGGGTGTAAGGCAGCTGTGGCAGATGCCCATGCGGCAGCCGCTGGGCATCAGCACTCCATTGTCCTCGCCGACGTCGAGCAGTGGAGTGTCGCCGTCGGCCTCGACTTCCCGGTCCGATGCCTCGAAGGTGACCAGGCCGCCGTCGTGGCCCACACCGCCGGCGAAGGCGGTGTTGAACCGTTCGATCATGAGGTTTCCGGGATCGCCGGCGACGGCAACATCGGATCCCGGGGCACCGGCGGTGAGGGAGGCCTGCTTCCACAGGGCCTCGGCGTCGTCCAGGAAGCTGTCCGGTCCGCAGGCGTAGGCAGCCCGTTCCTTCCAGTCGGGGCAGATCTCGTCCAGTTCGGCGGTGTTGGTCAGGTCCATGCGGCCCTGCTCGCCGGTGTACCAGTGGGCCAGCCGGAAATTCGGGAACTGGTCAGCCAGCTCCGCCAGTTCCTCGCGGAAGAGGCTGTCGCCGGGTGTCCGTGCGGAATGGACCAGCACGACGTCGGCGTCCGGGCGCCGTGGGACAAGCGTGCGGATCATGGACATCACCGGAGTGATGCCGCTTCCGGCGGTGACCATCAGCAAGGGCCGGGGGTGCTCGGGGAGGATGAAATCACCCTGGGGAGGAGCAAGGAAAAGGACATCGCCCGGCTTGGTGGTGCGGACCAGCGTTCCGGAAACGGCTCCGACGTCCGTAACGGTGATGGCGGGATCCGTGCCTGCGGGGGCGCTCAGGGAATATGAGCGCCAGTGCCTGACGCCGTCAAGCTCGACGCCGATGCGCGCCCACTGGCCAGCCAGGTGGGAGTGCCAGCCGCGGCCGGGGCGGAAGAAGATGGTGGCCGACTGGGCCGTTTCCTGCACAACGCGGGTCACCACGCCGCGCAGCTGGCGCGCCGAGAAGACAGGGTTGAAGAGCGCCAGAATATCTTCGGGCGAGAGCGGTGTGGTCAGGACCGTGGCAGCTTGGGCCAGCTGGCGTAGCCGGATCATGCAGTTATACCTATAGCGGCGCGAGCCATATTTCTCTCTCCTGACCGTTCCGCAGTCACGCTGTGTAGTGGTGGCATATTGACCCCCCAGCCGCTATAAGCCTAACGGCTCTGACTGAAGATTAGTTCCTACCTTACCCAATATCACTAAGCATGCTGAGGATTATTCAGCGGATGTCCCGCTCCTGGAATTCCGCGTCCAGGTCGTGGTGCCTGAACTCAGTCTCGGGGTTCGGCTCACCTTCCCGCACATACTCGTAATCAAGCTGACGCTGGACCTGGCTGTCCAGAACCTGCAACGCCCCGTCGGGAAGGGTGCTGAGGTCGTCCGGGAATTCGTCTTCAGGGTCAAGGTGGAGCTTCTCGGACATGGGTGCCTCTCTGGCCATGGTGGGCGGGCCAATAAATACCCGGCACTGTAAGAATATTCCCTCCGGCCCGGAACACCCAGCAGAGTTTTCAGCGTGACGGAGCGGGCCCCTGTTCCGCTGATCCGGCAGGCGTCCAGCCCAAGGCAGGGGCTATGTGGCGGGCGATGTTTCCGAGCATCTTGGCGTTGAAATCGACGCCTAGCTGGTTGGGGACGGTGAGGAGCAAAGTGTCCGCGGCCTGGACAGCGGCATCGGCTGCGAGTTGCTCTGCCAGCGCGTCAGGTTCGCCCACGTAGCTCTTGCCAAATCGTGCCGTCACGCCGTCGATGATCCCTACCTGGTCCCGGGCGTCCCGCAGGGCGCTGCCGGCGAAATAGCGGCTGTCTTCCTCGTCCACGATGGGAAGGACGCTGCGGCTGACCGAGACCCGCGGCTGGTGGGTGTGCCCGGCAGCGGTCCATGCCTCGCGGAAGAGCTGGATCTGCTCTGCCTGAAGCTGGTCAAACGGCACGCCGGTGTCCTCGGTGAGCAGGGTGGAACTCATCAGGTTCATCCCCAGTCCGGCCGCCCACACAGCGGTTTTCCGGCTCCCGGCCCCCCACCAGATCCGTTGGTCCAGCCCTGCCGACTGAGGCTGGACCGGCAGCAGGCCGTGGACGGATCCTGCGTAGCGCGGATCGGCCTCCGCCACTCCGGCGCCGCTGATGGCCTGCCGGAACCGCTCCGTGTGCCGGCGGGCCAAGTCTGCGTCAGTTTCCCCTTCTTCAGGCGTGTATCCGAACGCCGCGGCTCCGTTGCGCGCCGGCTCGGGTGACCCGCGGCTGATGCCGAGCTGCAGCCGTCCGCCGCTGATCAGATCCGTGGCGGCAGCCTCCTCGGCCATATACAGCGGATTCTCGTAACGCATGTCGATGACGCCGGTGCCCAGTTCGATCCGGCTGGTCCGCGCGGCGATCGCAGCCAGGAGCGGGAAGGGGGACGCCTGCTGACGGGCAAAGTGATGCACCCGGAAGAAGGCGCAGTCCATGCCGATTTCCTCGGCGGCAACAGCCAGCTCGATGCCTTGCAGCAGGGCCTCTCCGGCCGTCCTGGTGCGGGAGCCTTGGCCGGGACCCCAATGGCCGAAGGACAGAAATCCGATGCGTTGCATGTCATGGCCAACCTCCAGGGCCCCGCCCGCATTCCCCCATGTTTTCCCAGCGCCGTCGTCTCCATCGCGTCGCAGACCATCTGACCCCCGGCTAAGCTGTCCCCGTGCCCAGCAACCAGACGCCGCCCGAAGGTCCCACGCCGCCGCCGCGCGGGAAGCTGGCCGAACGGCTGCTGCCCGGCGGGACGGAACCGGACCCGCGCTTCACCCTCGCCAACGAACGCACTTTCCTCGCCTGGATCCGGACCTCCCTGGCGCTCCTGGCGGGAGGCATCGCCATTGAAGCTTTCACCTCAGATCTGTTTGCTGAGCCGGTCCGCAAGGTCCTCGCGGTGCTGCTGCTTCTGCTGGGGATGCTGTTGAGCGGCGGCGCAGCGGTGCGCTGGATCCGCGTTGAGCGGAGCATGCGAAACAGCACTCCTTTGCCGCTGCCGTTGATCGTGCCGCTGCTGGCCGGTGCGGGCGCGCTGGCCGCCGCCGTCGTCGTCGTGTCCATTCTCTGGCGCTGAGACGTGTCTGCCGCTGCCACCCACGGCGACCCCGGGCTCCAGCCCGAACGGACCACGCTGGCCTGGGGCCGCACCATGCTGGCACTGGTGACAGTCAGCGCCATTTTCCTCCGCTGGCTCCCCCACCACGGCCTGCCGATCCTGCTGCTCTTTGCCGTGTCCGCCGGCGCCGCCTTGGCCATCTACCTGACGCAGCGGCGCCGGTACCGTGCCAGCGCATGGGGAATCGTGCGCGAAAAGGTCGACGCCGACACCTCCGCAGTGCTGTGGACGGCCTTTGCGGGGATCGTGTTGGGAGCGCTGGGGATCGCTGTGGTGCTGGCCGGTTAGGCCGTCACCACGTTGCCCGACTCAGAACATCGGCAGGAAGAAGCCGGCGATCAGTGCCGCGGCGCCGATCCCGGTGAGGACACGCCCAAGCACGACGGCGGTGCGCCCCACCGATTCGGGCGCTGCGGTCTGCCACTGGGTGGGGCGCTTGGGGTGGTAGTAGATGGGCAGTGTGTCACCGACGGCGAGGTCCCTGATGTCATGCGGAGACATGGGCGCGTGGTGGACCTGGAACTTGCGGTCAAACCAGCGGAAACCCGTCCCGCTGGCATCCGCATAGACCACGGCTTCTGCCACAGTCCAGGGGTGCACAAAACGCCGGAGGATGCCCGCATAAAAGAGCAGGGCAAGCCCCGCAGGAAGGGTCAGCCAGGTCAGCATTTCCAGGATGGGACCTGCCATGTCGAGCGCAGTGGGCATGGTCAAGATGCTACCGGTGGTTGGTTGCCGTCAGGAGTCCGTGGCGTTGGTGAGCCAGTGTTCATGTGCAGGAAACGTCCGGTCAGTGACGGCTGGTGGCGCACGTCGGAAAGTGACTCGTTAACGTGCCGGAAACAAATCGGTCACGTGATCTTCACGCAATGGCTCTCGGCGTAACCTCACCGCAACTTGGCGATGTGTTTTCCGAAACACGGGACCGCAAATATTGACCAGGGGGAATGCGTGGGCCGCAGTGGGTTGTCCCGTATTTCAGGCTCAATACGCGAAGGGACCCGCAGGTGGAAATCACTGCGCAACACGTCTGGCTGATGGTTTCGGCCGCAATGGTACTGTTCATGACCCCTGGGCTCGGCCTGTTCTACGGCGGCATGACCCGGGCCAAGGCGGCCCTGAACATGATCCTGATGAGCTTCATCTCAGCAGGCATCGTCGGAGTCGTCTGGGTCCTGTGGGGCTACTCGATGACCACCGGGGACGGCGTCCTGGGCCTCTTCGGCAATCCCTTTGCCAACTTCGGGCTGCAGGCCATCATGGGCTCCCCTGACCTCATCAAGGCCGGCTTCAGCGCCACCTTCGCCATCGTCACCGTTGCCCTGATCAGCGGCGCGATCGCAGACCGGGCCAAGTTCAGCGCCTGGGCCGTATTTGTGCCGCTGTGGGTCACGCTGGTCTATTGCCCGCTCGCCTACATGATCTGGGGCGGCGGGCTCATGAGCGCCGGCGGTGCCATCACCGAAGCCTTTGGCCAGGTCATTGACTTCGCCGGCGGGGCAGTCGTCGAAATCAGCTCGGGCACAGCGGCCCTGGTCCTTGCCATGATCGTCGGTCAGCGCCACGGCTTCGCAAAAGACCCCAACCACCGCCCCCACAATGTCCCCTTCATCATGCTTGGTGCGGCCATCCTGTGGTTCGGCTGGTTCGGCTTCAATGGCGGCGCCGCCTCCACAGCGGAGCAGGCAGGCCTGATCTGGATCAACACCCTGGTGACTCCTGCCGCGGCCATGCTCAGCTGGCTGGTCACGGAGAAGATCCGTCACGGGCACCCCACATCCCTGGGTGCGGCCTCGGGCGTGGTTGCCGGCCTGGTGGCCATCACCCCGTCCTGCGCCAACATCAGCCCGGTGGCCGCGATCGGCCTCGGCCTGGTGGCCGGCGCAGCATGTGCCGTGTTTGTGGACCTCAAATACCGCTTCGGGCTGGACGATTCCCTGGACGTGGTGGGGGTCCACCTCGGCGCCGGCCTGATCGGCACGCTGTCCCTGGGCTTTATCGCCCTTCCCGTGGACGGCCAGGACGGCGGCCTCTTCTACGGCGGCGGCATGCAGCAACTGATTGCGCAGACCGCCGCGGTGACGGTCACCGTGCTCCTGTCCGGCATCGTGACCCTGGTGATCGGCAAGGCCATCAACCGGTTCATCGGCTTCCGCGTCAGCCATGAAGCGGAGACCGTGGGCGTGGACCTGTCACAGCACGCCGAGACCGCCTATGCCTTCGGCGAGATTCTGGCTGGACATTTCAGCCCCGCGGCACACACTCAGCCTGCACCGGAACGTCAGGCTCAGTCGGCCAGTATCCGGTAGAGCGCACGGCGCGTCTCGTCCAGCTTTTCCACTGCGGCGGCCCGCTGCTCTTCGGTTGCGGCCGTCCGGAACTGATGAAGGACGCCCATCAGCTTCCCAATGCTCTGGTGAAACGCCGGCCCGGAACCTTCCGCCTCGGTGTTCCACGCGTTCTCCAGCTGCTCCGCATGCTCGGCGACGTACGCCTTGCCTGCATCGGTGAGGGTGAAGTCGGTCCGCCGGCCCTCGCCGATGGGTTCGATGAGTTCCTCGTCCACCAACTGCTGGAGCGTCGGGTAGATGGAGCCGGGGCTGGGCCGCCATGCACCGGAGGTCTTTTCCGCGATGGTCTTGATCAGCCCGTATCCGTTGGACGGAGCCTCGGCAAGAAGTGAGAGGATCGCCCACCTCACGTCGCCCCTGCTGGCCCGCCGCGGACCTGGCCCGAAGCCGGGACCAAAACCTCCTCCCGGTCCAAAACCCGGGCCGAACCCGCCGGGGCCAAAGCCAGGGCCAAACCCTCCACCGCGGTGACCGTGCGGTCCGCGATGCCCCCGGCCGCGGCCGAAACGTCCGCGCCCGAACTCGGGTTCCAAATTCTTTTCGTCGTGAATTCCCTTCATGGTGCTTTTCCTTTCAAAGGGGTGGATCCGAGGTATTGAATCCAGTCGGTGATCTATTCACCGATAGTTAACGATATATCGGTAACTATCGGTTAAACAAGAGGCCGCTGGCAATCTCCCCGGGAAATCTCGGCTTGGCATCACTTGATCCAGCATCTGGAGGAAGCAGGTCCTGCGGCGTATCCTGTTCACACGTCGCTAGCTGAAGGCTGGACAATGGCGCAGACAACGAAGCGGAAGCGCGGTCACCGCGTGGCAGCGGCCCTGGGCAGGGTGCTGGGATACTTCACTGCGAGCGCACTGTGCGGCGTTCTGGCCGCCACCCTGATAGCACCGGCGGTTGCGGCCGTGGGGTATGGCGTCAGCAACTCCATCACGTTCTTCGACAAACTGCCGGAGGAACTCACGGTAGCGCCGCCGTCGCAGTCTACGAAGGTCCTGACCTCGGACGACCAGCTGATCGCGACGTTTTTTGCAGAAAACCGCGTGAAGGTCCCCCTGGACCAGATGTCCCCCTACGTCCGCGACGCCATCGTCGCCATCGAGGACAGCCGGTACTACGACCACGCCGGCATCGACCCCCAGAGCATCCTCCGGGCGGCCATCTCCAATATGACCAGCAGCGGGCGCCAGGGGGCGTCCACCATCACCCAGCAGTACGTCACCAACGTGATCAACGAGTCTTTCCTGTCCAAGGACCGGCCGGACGAGGTGATCCTCAGCGGCCAGAAGAGCGTGGGCGACAAACTCCGCGAAATGAAGCTGGCCATCGCGTTGGAGAAGCAGTTCAGCAAGGACCAGATCCTCGAGGGCTACCTGAACATCGTGTTCTTCAACAGGGACGCCTACGGCATCGAGGCCGCCGCCCGGTACTTCTTCAGCTCAACTGCCAAGGACCTCACCTTGCCGCAGGCGGCCCTCCTGGCAGGATTAGTGAACAGCCCAAGCTTTTATAACCCGGCACTGAACCCGGAAAAGTCGATCGCCCGCCGCAACCAGGTCCTCGGGGAAATGCTCGTCCTGCGCAGGATCACCCAGGCCCAGCACGATGAAGCCGTGGCGACGCCCATCGAACTCAAACTGAACCCGGCGAGGCAGGGCTGTGCGAATGCGGCCATGGCGCCGTACTTCTGCGATTACATTTCGCACCTCATCCTGAACAACCCGGCGTTCGGGAACAGCCTGATCGACCGCGAACGCCTCCTCTACCGTGGCGGCCTGACCATCAAGACCACGCTGGACAGCCGCCTGCAGACGGCAGCGCAGGGACAGGTTGACGGCACCGCGGGACCGAATCCTGACAAATGGGCTGCGGCGCTGGTGACGGTGCAGCCCGGAACCGGCCGGATCCTGGCGATGGCGCAGAACACCGTGTTCCTCCCGGAGGAGGGAAAGTTTGATACGCAGCTGAACTTCAATGTGGATTCGCGGGACCCTCAGGGCAACGACCTCAACGGCGCGGGAGGGTTCCAGCCCGGGTCCACCATGAAGCCGTTCACCTTTGCGGAGTGGCTGAACGAGGGCAAGTCGATGACCGCGGTGGTGGACGCTTCCCGGCGGGTCTACCCGCTGGGATTCCCCTGGCGTTCCAGTTGCGGGAAGGTCCTGGGTGCGTACAGCACGGCGCAGAACAACCCGGAGCTGGGCGCCGCCGATGACCTGCAGAACGCCGATGAGGGTTACTACCGTCCCATGCCGGTGAACTACGGCCTCTATAACTCCATCAACACGGCCACCTTCGCATCGGCCGCGCAGCTGGACTTCTGCGGCATCCAGAAGATGGTGGACGCCGTCGGCCTGCACAGCGGGCTGGACGGCGCCCAGATCAACATGCACCAGCTGGGCAACCTCCTGGGTGCCATCGGGGTGGCGCCACTGCATCTGGCCAATGCCTTTGCAACCTTCGCCAATGATGGCCGCTACTGCTCACCGATTGCCCTGCTGGAGGTCAAGGACGTCAACGGCGGCACCCTTCCTGCGCAGGCCCCCGAGTGCCGCGACGCCGTGAAACCGGACGTGGCGCGCGGGGTCAACGCGGTCCTCCAGGATGTCATGATGGTGGGGTCCGGCGTGTGGATCAACCCCAAGGTCCACACCGTGGTTCCCGTGGCCGCCAAGACCGGCACCTCCAACAACAACGGCGCCACCTGGGTGGCCGGGTACACCTCGGGCCTGGCCACCGCTTCCTTCTTCGGCGACGCCCTTGAGGGGCAGAAACGCCCGGGCCAGAACGTCACCATCAACGGAACGTTCTATCCCCGCCTGGACGGCTACATGATTGCCGGTCCGCAGTGGGCCAACTACATGCTGCAGGTTGCGCAGCTCTACCCAGCCAACCCATTCCCGCCGCCGCCGGCCTCCATGGTGGCGCCACCGAAACCGACTCCCGCACCGGCCGCGCCGAGGCCTGCGCCGGCACCTGCGCCGGCTCCAGCACCCGCACCGGCACCTGCCCCCGCGCCGGCACCTCCTCCCCCTCCTGCGCCTGCTCCCGCGCCGGAACCTCCGCCGGAACCTCTGCCTGCGCCGCCGCCACCTTCTCCCGAGCCCGCACCCGCCCCACCGCCGGTTCCCGAGGTTCCCGGCCCTCCGCCGCAGAACGGCTCCCCGCAGGGCTGAACCTGACGTCCGACGGCGGGAGTCGTCCGCCGTCGTCCATCCCGCGGAGGTGCCGCGCACCTAAGTGGCCCACCCGTCTTGGCAGTGCCACGCCTCAGTGGTGCAGCGCTTAGGTGGTGCCGCGCCACAGCCGCTGCCACCAGGACCGGCTGACCTCCGGTTCCGGCTCCGGCGCCTGGGCCTTCCCCCGCGCGGCACGGCGTTCATACCACCGCGCCACTTCCGCCTCGACGTCGCGGGTCTTGGTGATCACCGGCGGGCCGCCCTGGAGCTGGCGGCGGGCGTCGATCACGCGGGCATTGAAGTCCGTCAGGATGTCGCGCACCTGCTTCTCCGTGAACTGGGCGTCGAGCCGGCCCTCCAGTTCGGCGTCCTCAGTACGGAGCAGGATGGCTTGTGGACCCAGGCCGCTGATGTTTTCCCGTTGGATCAGTCCTTTGACCCACCAGTCAGGATCGAAGGCCTCCCCGAGACCGGGGATGGGCTTGCCCGCGTACTTGAGGTTGTCGAATTTACCCTGGGCCATGGCGTCGCGGATCAGGTACTCGGCTCTCTTGGCGTCGTCCACTTTCCTGCGCTTCTGACGCTCGTTTTCCTCCGCGGCATCGAGTTCCGCCTCTTCCTCGGCACTGATCCCCGCTCCCCGGTAGGAGCGGAGTTCCGCTGCCCGCTCCAGGCGCCGCTTGAACTCGCCCGCCCCGCTCATCGCCAAATACCGCCTCCGCCCCTGAAATCGAGTCTGTCTTCCAGTATTCAGAACCGGACTCCGGGTTTCAACGGGGCGCCATCAGGCGCCTGAGGGCTCAGCCCAGCGCCAGCGACGGGACCCCGGTGTCCGCTACCACCACCGCCCCGGTGGCCGTCGAATCAGGGTTCAGCATCCAGCCCATCCGCTTGGCCCGGCTGAGGATCACGGCGCTTTCCACGAGTTCGATCTCCGGAATGCGCTGCTGGAGGGCCAGTTCAGCAGTCATCACATCGGCCAGCGATTTCAGCCACATCAGGATCACGAAATTTGTCCTCCCGCTGGTGGATGCATTCAGCCGCACTGTCCGCAGGCCGCGGAGCTCCGCGGCGGCAGCCTCATGCTGGCCCGGCGGCACATTGGCGAACCACTGGCAGCTCACCGGGTAGCCGGACAGGTTCTGCGCAATGTCACAGCGGAATGTCAGCAGGCCGCTGGAAACCACCCGGTTCAGCTGCCGCTGGACAGTGGCCGGGCTGCGGCCCAGGCTCCGGGCAATGTCAGCGGCACTGGCCCGCCCATCGCGCGCCAGGAACGGAATCAGGTCCAGATGGCTCTGCGGCAGGGGCGATCCGGTCCGGGCTCCTGCCGAACCGGCGGTCTCGTGGCCAACAACGGCACGCAGGGCGTTCTGCTGTGCGTTGTCCAAGGCGTTGAGCCGCCACGTATGGCCGGCGGAATGCAGGCGGGTTCCCAGCGATGTCCGGTACTTCAGCAACCCCGGGATCTCCTTGAACCGCGGAAGCACGTGATCCGTGAACTGTTCCAGGGTGGGCGAAATGACAGTCAGCATGAGGTCCCTGTTGCTCGCAGCCTCCTCAACCGTGACCACGTCCGGGATGGCGGCCAGCTCGGCGGTGACCTCGGCGCGTAGGCGCATCTCGCAGTCCACATCCACCAGCGCCAGGCACATCTGTTTGGGGTCGCCAATCAGATGTGCCGTGGTCCAGGCCGCGCCCGCCGACCTCAACCTGTCCCAGCGGGCCGCCAAAGTTGTGGCGTGAACCCCCAACACGTCCGCCGCGTCCGCCCAGCTGATCCGCGGCGCAACCTGCAGGACGTTAATCAGGGCAAGGTCCTCCTCGCTGAGCATCACTTCGGTCCGACCTTCCCTGAGAATGAATGATTCCTGCGTTTCCCAGCATACTTTTGATTCTTTCCAGTACCTTCCGGAGTTGTGAATCAGGTCACCCCACAATGGACACCAGACCATCAACGGACCCACGGTCCAGAGGGAGAGCAGATGTCAATCACCGCCGACGCCAGGGAACTGCAGGACGATATTGTCCGGCTGCGCCACGAGCTGCACGAGGACCCGGAGATCGGACTCCAGCTGCCCCGGACCCAGGAAAAGGTCCTCAAGGCACTCGAGGGCCTGCCGTACGAAATCACCTTGGGGCAGAGCACGACGTCGGTCACTGCGGTCCTGCGCGGCAGCGCGCCGCACGCTTCGGTCACCAAGCCAACCGTCCTCCTCCGCGCCGACATGGACGGGCTGCCCGTCCAGGAGCGCACCGGTGCGGTGTTTGCATCAAAAACCGACGGCACCATGCACGCCTGTGGCCACGACCTCCACACCGCAATGCTGGCCGGAGCCGCCACCCTCCTGGCCGAGCGCCGGGACCAACTGGCCGGCGACGTCGTCCTGATGTTCCAGCCGGGCGAGGAGGGCTGGGACGGCGCATCCCACATGATCCGCGAGGGTGTGCTGGACGCGGCCGGACGCCGGGCCGATGCCGCCTACGGAATGCACGTGTTTTCCGCCCTGGAGCCGCACGGCCGCTTCGCCACCAAATCAGGGGTGATGCTCAGCGCATCGGATGCACTCACCGTCACTGTCCTCGGCGCCGGCGGCCACGGCTCCGCCCCGCACGTGGCCAAGGATCCTGTGACTGCGGCCGCAGAAATGGTCACCGCACTGCAGGTCATGATCACCCGCCAGTTCAACGTGTTCGATCCGGTGGTCCTGACCGTGGGCGTCCTCCAGGCCGGCACCAAGCGCAACATCATCCCGGAATCTGCACGGATCGAAGCCACCGTCCGCACCTTCTCAGAGTCTGCGAGGGAACAGATGATGACTGCCGTTCCCATGCTGCTGAAGGGTATTGCCGCGGCACACGGCCTCGAGGTCGATGTCGACTACCGCCACGAGTATCCCGCCACAATCAATGACGAGGACGAAACACGGACCGCCGAGAAAACCATCGAGGAACTCTTTGGCAGCTCGCGCCTCTCCCGCTGGGCCACTCCCCTCAGCGGCTCCGAGGACTTTTCCAGGGTGCTCGCGGAAGTACCGGGGACCTTCATCGGCCTCAGCGCCGTGGCCCCGGGCGCCGACCACACCACAACAGCTTTCAACCACTCCCCGTACGCCCTGTTCGACGACGGCGTCCTGTCCGACGGAACAGCCCTCTACACAGAGCTGGCCGTCTCCCGCATCCACGCCCTGGCCTCGGCCACCCACTGATTTCCCTTCACACCTGGAGAACATCATGACCACAACAGCAGGCGTCCCAGCCGACGTCCAGGTCCACAAGTCCCACATGCGCACCCTGATCGGCACCGGGATCGGCAACGCCGTTGAATGGTACGACTGGGCCATCTACGCAACGTTCTCGCCCTTCATCGCCAGCGCCCTGTTCAGCAAGGAAGACCCGGCGTCGGCGTTCCTGGCCACCCTGGCCATCTTCGCCGTCGGCTTCGTGGCCCGCCCGTTCGGCGGCTTCGTGTTCGGCTGGATCGGTGACCGGATCGGCCGCAAGACCTCCATGACCTTCGCGGTGGGGCTTGCCGCGCTGGGCAGCCTGCTGATCGGCATCGCCCCCACCTTCGAAGCGGTCGGAGCCTTTGCCTCGGTCCTGCTGCTGGTGGCCCGCCTGATCCAGGGCCTCGCCCACGGCGGTGAGCTGCCGTCGTCGCAGACCTACCTCTCCGAAATGGCGCCCAAGGAAAAACGCGGCTTCTGGGCCACGCTCATCTACACCTCCGGCACCGTCGGCATCCTCGCAGGAACCATGCTCGGAGCCATCCTGTCCAACGTCCTGAGCAAGACTGACATGAACGCCTGGGGCTGGCGCATTCCCTTCCTGATCGGCGGGGCCCTGGGACTCTACGCGCTCTTTATGCGGTCCCGGATGAAAGAAACAGCCGCATTCGAGGCAGAAACCCCCAAGGAAAAGCACGATCCGCTGTGGCCGCAGATCTACAAGCACCGCAAGCAGGCCCTGCAGGTGATCGGCCTGACCGTCGGCCTGACGGTGAGCTACTACATCTGGGGTGTTGTGACACCAAGCTACGCCGCCTCAGTGCTGAAGATGGACCGCGGCGAAGCCCTCTGGGCCAGCGTCATCGCCAACGTGCTGTTCATCGCGGCGCTGCCGTTCTGGGGCCGGCTCTCGGACCGGATCGGCCGCAAGCCCGTCATGATCATGAGTGCCGCCGGTGCAGCGCTGTTCCACTTCCCCATGACCTGGCTGCTGAAGGATTCCCCCTGGCAGCTCGCGGTCACCATGTCCGTGATGCTGTTCTTCATCGCCGGAAGCGCCGCGATCGTCCCGGCCGTCTACGCCGAACTGTTCCCGACCAAGATCCGCACCGTCGGCGTCGGCATCCCCTACTCCATCTGCGTCGCGGCCTTCGGCGGCACGGCACCCTACCTGCAGGCATGGCTCGGCTCGATCGGACAGGCCAACCTGTTCAACGTCTACGCCGTGCTCCTGCTCCTCATCAGCATCGCGTTTGTCTTCACCATCCCTGAAACGAAGGGCAAGGACCTGACTCACTGACACCGGGCAGCCCCGGAATTTCACGCAAGACGCCGACGGCGGGAGGTCCCGCCGTCGGCGTCTTTGTGCATTGTGGATGGGCTGGCCTCCACTCCAACGCGGGGTCACTTTTGGCCCAAAAAACGCCCGTTATCGGGCGTGGAGTGACCCCGCGTTGGCGTTCCGCTGACTTCACAAATTCACGCGGCGGGCTCCCGAAGGACCATCCTTGTGGAAGCAGCCCTACCTGAAGGAGCCCCATGAACTCTCACGCCGCCGGAGAAGGCGAGCGGGCACTGACGTTTTTCTGTGCCTTCGCGCTCAAGCAGCCGGTGCAGGACGTGATCCTCCCCGCGTTCGCCCGCTCCACGGGGCTGCAGGTGGAGGCTGTCTATGAGCCCACGTTCCGCCTGCTGGCGCGGATTGAATCCGGCGCCCGGCCGGACGTCATGGCAGGCATCACCGGTTCCCTGGCGGACCTGGGGTCGGCCAAGGTCCTGGAAGGTCTCCGTCCCGTCGCCCGGACCGGAGTGGGTGTGGCGGTAGCCCCTGGCGCGCCGGCACCGGATATCAGCACCGTGGATGCACTGATCAGTGCCGTGACGGGTGCCCGCTCGGTGGCCTACTCGCGCAGCGGCCCCAGCGGGCTTTATTTCGCCGGGCTGCTTGAACGGCTGGGGATCGCCGCGCAGGTCAAGGCAAAGGCCACCATCGTCGACGCCGGGCCCACAGCCCTGGCGCTGCTGGATGGCCGGGCCGATCTCGCGATCCATCAGCTGAGTGAACTCCTGCTCGTTCCCGAAGCAAGGATCGTCGGCCCCCTCCCCGATGCCGTGCAGGAATACACGGATTTCTCGACGGCGCTCGGCAGCAAAGTGTCCGGCGCGACGCCCGCGGTTGGCACCAAGCATCCGGCCGGGGCCACAGAACTCCGGGAGTTCCTGCACAGCAACGGGGCCAGGGCGGCCTATGCGGCCAACGGGCTGGAACCCGCCTGACCACGGGATCCTCCGCCGAGCGGGATGGCACTTCCCGGCGAGAATCCGGAACCGGGCAGCCAAGCACAGCTCACCCGTACAAGCCCGCGAGCAGCTCCATGACCTCCTGACGTTGGGCCGGCGGATCCTTCCTCGACCACGCGGCGTACACCGGCACGGGCGGAGCGTCCCGGACCGGCCGGTAGACCACTCCGGGACGGCGGTACTGGTGGGCTGTGGATTCTGCTGTGATGCCGCGCGCCTTGCCGCTCCCGATCACTGTCAGCCAGTCATCAACGTCCTCGATGGAAACAGTGCTTTGGGGCCGCTCACCCTCGGGCCACAGATTGAGCTGCGTGCTCCCCGTACGGAGGTCCAAGGCCAGGGGGCTGTGCGCAACCTGGGCAAGGGTGACCGACCGTTTACCGGCCAATGGATCCTCTGCTGCCATGGCGCAATACCGCTTTTCGGTGCCGACGAGCACCAGTTCCACTGTTGCCGTGTCAGGGACCCGGCGCAGGATGGCGAAGTCGCTGGTCCCTTCCGCCAGCCCGGAAGTGGGCGTGTTGGTCCGGATGAGGCGGAGTTCGCGCGCTGGGTAAGACGCGGCCCAGCGGCGCTGGAACTCGGCCGTGTGCTTTCCCAGCGCAGACCATGCGTAGCCGATCCGGACGGCACTGCCGCCGGCCTTCGCATCGCGTTCGAGTTCAGCAACGGCTGCGAGAATCCGGCGGGCGTGCCGCAAGGTCCGTTCGCCGGCAGAGGTCAGTTCGACACTCCGGGTGGTCCGGTGGATGAGCCGGACACCGAGGGCTTCCTCGAGGGATGCCACGTTCCGGGAAACCGCCGCCTGGGAGACCCGCAGGTCGATGGCGGCGTCGGTGAAGGTGCCGGCTTCCATCACGGCGACCAGGCAGCGCAGCTGGCGCAGTTCGAGTGTCATGTCCGCAGTGTATTCATGCGTGCAGCGTATGGATAGTGACGTCTATGCATTGGGTGGATCCGGTCGCCGCGCGCACACTGCATCTATGGCGAAGAACGGCGGGACGGACAAGGGAACCAGGACGGGTGCAGCAACGCTGGTGGCAAGCGCCCTATCTAATCAGCTCGGCGCCGCCAGCGGCTCGCTGGCGTTCCCCGGGATGGGGCCGGTGGGGGTGGTGGCGGTGCGGCAACTCATCGCCGCAGCTGTCCTGCTTCCCATCGTCCGGCCGAACATCAGGGTGCTGACCCGGCACCAATGGTGGCCGGTCCTCCTGCTGGCGGCCGCCTTTGGAACCATGAACCTCGGCCTGTACGCCGCCATCGACCGCGTAGGGCTGGGCCTGGCCGTGACCCTGGAATTCCTTGGCCCCCTGGCCGTGGCCCTGTTGGGTTCCCGCAGCAAAGCCAGTGCGCTCTGTGCAGTAGCCGCCGGGGCCGGTGTTGTGGCCATTACGCAGCCGAAGCCCTCCACCGATTACCTCGGCATTGGCTTCGCCTTGCTCGCAGCGTGCTGCTGGGCCGCGTACATCCTGCTCAACCGGACCGTGGGCCGCAGGATCCCCGGAGTCCAGGGAACCGCCACCGCGACCGGCATTTCGGCCGCCCTGTTCCTGCCGGTTGCCGTGGTCATCTTCCTCCGGGACCAGCCCGACGCCTTCACTGTGCTCTGCGCTGTGGGGGCCGGCGTCCTGGCCTCGGTGGTCCCCTACGTCGCTGACCTCGTGGCGCTGCGGCGCATCGCCCCGAACGTGTTCGGAATCCTGATGAGCATCAACCCCGTGTTCGCCGCCATCGTGGGGATGGTGGCGCTGCACGAGGAACTGGGCGCACTCCAGTGGACGGGCATCATCCTGATTGTCGTCGCCAACGCGTGCGCCCTCCTGTGGGCGCCCCGCTCAGCCGGTCGCCAGTGAGGCCGTGACCCGGGCGAGCTGGGTGATCTCGCGCCAGTCCTCGTTCTCTATGGCCGCGCGCGGGGTGAGCCAGCTGCCGCCGACGCAGGAGACGTTGGGCAGGGCCAGGTACTTGGGTGCCGTGGCAATGCTGACCCCGCCGGTGGGGCAGAACTGTACCTGCGGGATGGGCGCCCCGATGGCGGCAAGGTAGTCCGGTCCGCCTGCCGGCCCGGCCGGGAAGAACTTCATGGCCGTCAGGCCCCGCTCCAGGACCTGCATGACTTCCCCCACCGTGGCAACGCCTGGGAGTACAGGCACGCCGACGGTCAGCAGGTGATCCAGCAGGGCCGGGGTGACCCCCGGACTGACGATGAACTGCGCTCCGGCGGCCACGACGGCGTCGGCCTGGGCCGGAGTCAGCACGGTTCCGGCCCCGACCAGGATCTCGGGCACCTCGTCGGCAATAAGCTTCAGCGATGTCAGTGCGCTCTCGGTACGGAGCGTGAGCTCGATGATGCGGACGCCGCCGTCGGCCAATGCCTTGGCCACCGGAACAGCGTGCCGCGGGTCATCGATGGTCACCACCGGGATGACGGGCGAAACGTTCAGGACGCTGGTGGCGTCAGCCATGGTTGATCTCATTTCTCAGGCCGTCCAGGCCCTGCGTGTCGATAATGCGGTACCAGTGAAGGAGGAGGTCGGTGAAGCCCCGATGCGCGGCGAGCTCCGGATCGAAAATGCCGCCAAAGCCAAGCAGTGCAGGGACCACCGTGGCCGCGGTGCGCGTGTCCGGAAGTGCTGCGTGCAGATCCGTTGCGAGCGGATCGTTCAGGTCCGCCGTCGGGGTGGAGGCCACATGGTGCATCCACGCGGCGACGGCGAGCGCGGCCCAGCGGGGTTCGCGGCCGGCGTCGAGGTTGGCGCGGATGGTGGTCAGGAGCCGCAGTCCGATCTTCTGTGACCCGTCGCTGCCCACCTTGGCCGTGGTGTGCCCCAGGGCAGGGTTCGCGAAGCGTTCAAGGACGTTGGCGCAGTAGGTTTCGCTGTCGAGGCCGTCCGGCAGTTCGATGACAGGCAGGGCGTCCCCGGCCATCATGCGGCTGCACGCGAGACGGAAGGCGTCTTCTCCGACGGCGTCGGCGATGGTCGTTTTGCCGGTGGCCAGACCCAGGTAGGCCAGCATGGAGTGGCTGGCGTTGAGCAGGCGCAGTTTGGCCGCTTCCCACGCCGCAACGTCGGTACTGAACAGCGCACCGGCTTTCTCCCAGGCGGGCCGGTCTGCGGCGAAGTTGTCTTCGATGACCCATTGCATAAAGGGCTCAGCCACCACGGCGGCCTCGTCCCGGAGGCCAAGTTCATGTTCGACGGCGTCGAGGTCGCCGTCGGTGGTGGCCGGCACCATCCGGTCAACCATGGTGGACGGGAACGTGACGTTCGCGTCCAACCAGGCCAGCAGCGGCCCCGACTCAGCAGCGGGCAGTGCGGCGGCAAAGGCGCGGACCAGGGTGCCGGTCAGCTCGCCGTTGGCCGGGAGGTTATCGCAGGAGAGCACCGTGAGGGGACCCGCACCGGTACGGAAGCGCTGCTGGATGCCGCGCGCGATCTGTCCGATGGCCGTCTGCGGCGGGTTGCCGGCGAGGTCAGCCCGCACCTGTTCGTCGGCGGTGTTCAGCGACCCGGTCTGCGGATCGATCCGGTAGCCCTTCTCGGTGACGGTCAGCGTCACCACCCGGGTGGCGGCGGCGGCAATCCGGTCCACCACTGTGTCCGGGCGGTCCCTGCCGGAGATGGCCTCCACGATGCTGGACACCACCCGGAGGGGCGCGGCTCCGGCACCCCGCTCGGCCACCGTGAAGAGCCCGTCCTGCGGAGCCAGCTGCCGTGCGACGGTATCGGAGCGCTGGGTGATGCCAACGATCCCCCAGCTGAAGTCGCCGGAAGCGAGCATGGCATTTTCGGTGAACACCGCCGTGTGGGCACGGGCAAAGGCTCCGAGGCCGAGGTGCACGATGCCGGGACGAACGTCCCCACGCGGCAGCAGGCTCTGGGGCGCTGCGGCGGTGCCGTGGTCGGCGCCTGCACCTGTACCGGTGCCGAGCGCAGCGAGGGTGGCGTTGCTTAGGCGTGCGATGTCAGTTCTCCTTTGGCGGCCCCTGCAGCGTGCGCTCTGGTCTGTTCGAAGGTGGGAATGAAGCCGGTCCCGCCCTTGCCGCCCACCACCAGGGATGCCGCGGCGGCGCCGTACCGAGCCGCCGCGGGCAAGGGGTCGCCCAGCACCATCCGGGCGGTCAGCGTGCCGACGAAGGCATCGCCCGCGCCGGTCTGGTCCACCACTGCCGGGGCAGGGATGGATTCAATCCAGGTGCTGTCCAGGCCTTCGCCTTCCAGCTGGATCCCTTCTGCCCCGCAGGTCACGGCAACGTTGGTGGCGCCGAGGCCGAGGAGCTTTGCAGCCGCCTCCGCCGGTGTGGAGGTGCCCAGCAGGGCTGAGGTTTCGCCGGGAAAGGACGGTGTTACCAGATAGCTCCGCGGCGCGAGCTGCAGAAGCGCCGCCGTCGCGTCCTCCACGGACGTCAGGCGGGGGCGGAAGTTGGGATCGAACACAAAGCGTCTGGACACCGCGGCGGCCTTCATGACTGCGGCGCGGGACGATTCGGAAATGGCGCACGCGATCCCGCCGGCCACCACGGCGCCGGCGGACGCGAACACTGCCGGGTCGACGTCGTCGGGGCCGAGGCTGGATCCGACGCTGCCGCTGCGGGCGTACGAGAACTCCCGCTGGCCTTCCGGATCGGAGTGCACCAGGTACACGCCCTGCTGGCCGGCACGGAACTTCACCAGGCGGGTTGAGATGCCGAGTTCCGCAATCCGGGCCGCAATCGCCTGGCCGAGGTCGTCGTCGGTCAGTACCGAGAGCAGTCCTACCCGCGCCCCGGCTGCTGCCGCCGCGGCGGCCACGTTCAGGGCGTCGCCGGAAAAGCCCAGCTGGGCCGGCACGCCATGGGCGAAGGCGACGTCGGTGGCCACCTCAACCAGAATCTCGCCCATCACGACGACGTCGAACGGCTGGTTGTTGCTTTCGCGCGTTGCGTCGTTCACCAGTCATGCACCGATCCGTCGAGCCGCCGGTTGATGGGAAGGTATTTCGGGTCGAAGGGGAAGCGGGCGGCGGCTCCCTCGTTGAACTCTACGCCGATGCCGGGGGCGTCCCCGGGGTGCATGTAGCCGTCATTGAAGGTGTAGGAGGTGGCGAAAACCTCGTTTGCCGGCTCCCTGTGGCCCATGTATTCCTGGATCCCGAAGTTGGGGATGCTCATGTCCACATGCAGTGCCGCCGCGAAGGAGGCCGGGGAGAGATCGCCCGCGCCGTGCGATCCGGAGCGCACCCCGTAGAGGTCGGCGAGGGAGAAGATCCGGCGGATGTGCGTGATGCCGCCGGCGTGTGAAACCGATGTGCGGATGTAGTCGATGAGCCGTTCGGTGATCAGCTGCTGGCAGTCCCAGATCGAGTTGAATACCTCGCCCACCGCGATGGGGGTGGTGGTGTGCTGGCGGATCAGGCGGAACGCGGACTGGTCTTCCGCCGGCGTCGGATCCTCGATCCAGAACGGCCGGTACTCTTCCAGCGAGGCGCCCAGCCGGCCTGCTTCGATCGGCGACAGGCGGTGGTGGACGTCGTGAAGGACGTGCACGCCGTACCCGAATTCGTCACGGACGTGGGCCATCATCTTCGGCGCGAAATCGAGGTACGCCGACGTCTCCCAGGTGTCCTCCTGCGGGACGTTGCCGCTGGCGGGCTCGTACATCTTCCCGTCCACCGGGGCGATGCCGTAGGTCTTGTCCAGGCCCGGGACCGCCGCCTGGACGCGGATGGCCTTGTAGCCGAGGTCCAGGTGGTGTTGGAAGTCGGCGCTCAGGTCCGCCAGGGTGGATCCGCTGGCATGCCCATAAACCATCACACCCTCGCGGGCGGCACCGCCCAGCAGTTCGTACACGGGCATGCCGGCGGCCTTGCCCTTGATGTCCCAGAGCGCGACGTCGATCGCTGCGATCGCCGTCATGGTCACCGGGCCGCGGCGCCAGTAGGCACCCTTGTAGAAGTACTGCCAGGCGTCCTCGATCCGGCGGGCGTCGCGGCCGATCAGGAGCGGGCATAGGTGCTCGGACAGGTAGGACGCCACGGCCAGCTCGCGGCCGTTGAGGGTGGCATCGCCGATGCCGGTGATGCCGTCCTCGGTTTCAATAACGAGCGTGACGTAGTTCCGTCCGGGCGACGAAACCACTACCCGTGCGTCGGTGATCTTCACTGGTTGGTCCTTCAGGTGGAGATGGTCTGGAAATGGTGAGTGGGGCTAGGAGAGCCGGAGCATGACTTTGCTGCTGCCGGACGTCGGGTCGCCGAAAACCCGTATGGCTTCGGCTGCCTCGTCGATCCCGTACTTGTGCGTGATGACCGGGGAGACGTCCAACCCGTTGGCCATGGCCTGGAGTGCGTCGCTGATCTCATCCACGAACCGGTACGAACCGATCCAGGTGATCTCCCGGGTCACCAGGTCCCCCAGTGCTGCGGGGGCCGGTGCGCCGGGAAGGTTCCCGACCTGGACCAGCGTTCCGCCGCGGGCCGTTGCCCGCAGCACGCCGCCCAGTACCGCGGGGATGCCGGAGGCTTCGAAGACCAGCTCCATGTCCTCCGGAAGGCCGCCGGAGGACACGTCGACCACGTGGTCAGCGCCCATGGCTTTGGCGATCTGCAGTGCGGAGCCGTTGATGTCGGCGGCGGTAACGCTTCGGGCGCCGGCAAACTTTGCTGCTGCCACTACCAGCGAGCCGATGGGTCCGGCGCCGTTGACCAGCACGTCCTTGCCGGCCAGCGATCCCGCCCGTTTGACGGCGTGCATGGCGACGGCGAGCGGCTCGGCGAGGGCCCCGTGCAGGGTGTCCACACCGTCGGGCAGGACCCTGATCTGGGATGCTTCGGCGAGCTTGCGCTCACTGAATCCGCCGTCGGTGTGGGGATCAAAGGCTGCTGATCCGAAGTACCGGATCTGCGGGTACAGGTTGGTGCGGCCTGCCAGGCGGTCCGGCATGATGCCATCGCCCACGAGTTCGGCCGGGTGGACGGTGACCGGCTGGCCGACGTCGAGGTTCTGCACTCCGGAGCCCAGCCGGGCGATCCGGCCGGCCACCTCGTGCCCGAGGACGAGCGGCGATTTCAGCGCCGCCGTCCCCGAGGCGCCGTGGCGCCAGTAGGACAGATCCGAGCCGCAGATCCCGCCCCATTCGACGTCGATGATGACTTCGCCGGGGCCCGCAACGGGCTCGGGCCGGTCATCGATGCGGAGATCATTGGCGCCGTGGACCACGACGGCTTTCATACAGCGTCTTCCAGGCGGACCATGTCGCGGCCACGGACCTCGGGTCCAACAAAGGCTGAGATCAGGGTGATAAGCGAGTAGGCGATGAGCATTGCGGCCAGCGGCCACCAGTGCCCGGTGATGGCGGTGAGGGTGGCGGCCAGCAGCGGGCCGATGGCGGTGGCAAGGATGCCACCGATTTCCTTGGCCAGGGCGAGCTGGGTGAATCGGGTCCGGGCTCCGAAGAACTCAGCCATGGTGACGCTCTCCATGGCGAAGAGGCTCAGGACGCCCAGGTTCAGGCCGATGACCATGGCCACCGTGATGAGGGCCGTGTTGCCGCTGGTGACCATCATCAGCATGGGGATGGCGAACAGCGCGGTGAGGGAGCTCAGCACCAGGTAGAGCGGCCGGCGGCCGAAGCGGTCACCCAGCATGCCCATGACGGGGATGGTGACAAAGCCGACCAGGGAGCCGTACATGATGGCCGTGGTGCCCACACTCTTATCGACGAGGAGGACGGTGGCGAGGTAACCGATGAGGAAGGTCTGGATCAGGCCGGAGTTGCCTGCCTGGCCGAAGCGCAGGCCCAGGGCGATGAGGAACGCCTTGCCCTTGCGCTGGTGCAGGGCTGCTTCGATGGTGCTGGTCTTGGCGAGCTCTTCCGCGGCAGCGATTTCGCGCTTGGACAGTGCAACACCATCCACCACGTCGGCCCGCTCTTCGAACACCGGGCTTTCCTTGACGGAACGGCGGACCCAGACGGCGAAAATCATGAGTACGAAGCTGAACAGGAACGGGATGCGCCAGCCCCAGCTGAGCAGGTCTTCTTCAGACAGGGTGGAGACGAGGATTGCCCAGATCCCGGAGGCTGCGAGGGTGCCTGAGTTGGTGCCGAGGCAGACGAGCGAGGAGATGAGGCCGCGGCGGCGTGCGGGAGCGAACTCCGCCAGCATCACGGTTGCACCGGCGATCTCGGCGCCGGCACCGAAACCCTGCGCCAGGCGCAGCGCGACCAGCATGATGGGCGCCCAGACGCCGATCATGGCGTAGGTGGGGAGGACACCGATCAGCGTTGTGGACGCGCCCATCAGGGCGATGGTGATGAAAAGGACCTTCTTGCGGCCGATCCGGTCACCCATGCGGCCGAAGTAGACGGCGCCGGCGAGGCGGGCAACGTAACCCACGCCGTAGGTTGCCATGGCGGCGATCAGGCCGATGATGGGGCTGACGTCGGGGAAGAACAGTTTGTTGAAAACGATGGCTGCGGCCAACGAGTACAGCTGGAAGTCCATAAATTCCATGGCGGTTCCGAGCCAACCCGAAACGGCGACTTTGGCCAGTTCCTTGGTGGGTTTTGCTTCCGGCTTGGTAATGGGCGGCGAGATGCTCTCAGTCATCTGGTGCTCCTTTGCAGGCGATGAAAAACGGGGAGGTCAGAACGGTAGAAGCGTGCTGAATTTGGGGAAAGTGTGACCGTCAGCACCTCGTTCACTACTACCATACAAGCACTACCATTCTAGTGTGTCAAGAGAATAGAATGGGCTTATGGCAACCGAGAAGAACGGCAAGGGACACGCGCCGCGACTGTCCGTCCGGGACCAGACCCTGGAAACACTCCGGCGTCGCATCATTTCCCTGCAGCTCCCACCCGGTGAGCCGCTCTCGGAGAATGAGCTGGCGCAGGAACTGGGTGTCAGCCGGACGCCGGTCCGTGAGAGCCTGATTCTGCTCCGCGAGGAGGGGCTGGTGCAGGTCTTTCCCCAAATCGGTTCGTTCGTCTCTTTGGTGGACCTTGCCCGGGTCTCGGAAGCGCAGTTTGTCCGGGAGGCCATCGAGTGCGCTTCGATGCGCGACCTTACAGTGGACAGCGAAGGTATTGCCGGACTGCGCCGGATCCTGGAAAAGCAGACCGACGCCGATTCGAGCGGGGACATTGAGGAGTTCTTCCGCCTGGATGAGGACTTCCACCGGGAGCTTCTCCGCTTGGCGGGCCACGAATCCGCCTGGGCGGCCGTCAACTCCGCCAAGGCCCACCTCGACCGTGCCCGCCGCCTGAGCCTCCTGGACACCAGGCCCGTCTCAACCCTGATCCAACAGCACACCGCAGTGGTGGATGCCCTCGAAGCCAACAGGCCCGAGGATGCCGACAGCTCACTGCGGCTGCACCTCCGGGGTGTTTTTGACGATGTGAAGCGGATCCAGGCTGCAACACCGGAGCTCTTTTCGGACGGCACGGTCCCGCGTCCGGGCCGCCGAAGCGTGGCACGCCTCTCCTGAGCCGGCCGACATGCGGACAGTCATCAGCCGAAACATCTTCTTCCGGTTTGCCGCCCTGGCAACGGCCCTGGTTGCCCCGCTCGTCGGGTGCACTCCAGCTCCTGATCGGTCTGAGGAACAGTCCTCTGCCGCGCGGCCCGTCACGCCGGAGCCCTCGAAGAAGCCGGCGTTCGTCGGCGTGCTGGAGCGTTACGCCGGCGACCTTCAGGCGGCCGGTGCCTCCGCTGTCATCATGCAGATCAAGGCACGGACCGGTGAATGGTCCACGGCCGTTGGCGTCCGCAGCCACGAGGGCCAGGAGCGGGTCCAGCTCGCCGACCAGGTCCAGATTGGCGACATCACGAAAGCCATGGTTGCCGTTTCGGTCATGAAGCTGGTGGAGGAAGGGCGGGTGGACCTGGATGACCCCATCACCCAATATCTTCCGGAAATCGAGACTGTACTCAGTCCGCCTGGACCGGTCACCGTGCGCAGCGTACTGAACCACAGGTCCGGAATTCCGGAATACTGGGACGCCCTGCGCAGCGTGTCCCCCCTCAACGAACTCATGGCCAGGACGATGAGCCATGCGGACCGCCTGGCCGCCGCTGCCGGCGCGCCGTGGCCCCGCCGGCGCCCTGAAGAGTTTACTTACTCCGGCTCCAACTATGTAGTGTTGGCGCTCCTGGTTGAGCGGCTGCGGGGGCGCGGCATTGGCGAGGTCCTCCACAGTGACATTGTGGAACCCCTGGGACTTGAAGGTACGCACATGATGGGCGGTGAGAACGCCGGGGAGCGCATGGTCCATGCGTATTCGCTGCTGGGCCTTGACCGCGTGGATGTGACCCGCCCGGCCATGTACCGGAACGCCCCGGACAGCGGCATGATTTCCACCGTCCCGGACCTGAACGCCTTCCTCGCGGCACTGGTCGGTGGGAAGCTGCTCAAGCAGGCCACGCTTCAGGAGATGCTCAAGGCCGGACGCGAAGATTACGGGCTGGGCCTCATGAAAATCTACGACGAGTGCTCCAACAACAGTTATTTCGGGCACGTCGGGGATGTGCTGGGCTACACCTCACTGGCGATGGGCAGCCTGGACGGCTCCAGGCAATTGGCAATTACCGTGGCGACGCCCGCGGGATCGCCGCCGGCATCGTTCAATGCGTTGGGTAACCAGATGCTGGACGCGGCCAGCGCAGCGCTCAATCAGGCCTGCTAGGCACCAGCAGACAAAACGGAAGAGTCCGACGGCGGGACGTCCCGCCGTCGGATTCTTCTTCTCTGTTGCGGTTCCCGGGCCTTACCGGGCGCGGGCGGGTTCGGCGAGGACGGCGTCGATCTGGCCCGCAGCCTCCTTCATGCCTTCCTCCATGCCCATCTGGACCATCTCTTCCATCTGCTCTTCGGACTCGAAAGTGGACCTGATGGTCATCCGGGTGCGGCCGCCGAGGTCTTCCAGGTCCACGGTGGCATGGGAGCTGCCCAATTCGTCTTGCGGGGCGCCATCAGCATCGGAGAAGCCGTCGTCGAACTCCAGCTTCCGCGCCGCCTCGATTGCGGTGAACCGCCACCAGCCGCGGGGCTTTTCCCCCTCAGGCGTAGTCATGTAATAGTCCGCTTTTCCGCCCGGCTGGAAGTCGAAGCGGTCAAACGTTGCCGGATAGCCGGGCGGACCCCACCAGCGCTCCAGCTGGCGGGGATCTTCCCAGATCTGCCAGACGCGTTCGACGCCGGCGTCGAACTCCGCCACGAGGGTGAGGCTGAGTGCCTCGAGATTCTTGGTGGAACTGATAACAGGCATTGCGCAACCTTCCTATTCTTCAGCCAGAATGTCTGCGATCCGCTCGGCCCGCTGGCGCCAGATCGCTTCATACTCGTCAAGCAGCCGGCGGGCCTTCTGCAGTCCTTCATGGTTGCCCCGCACGATCTGCTCCCGTCCGCGCTTCTCCTTGGTCACCAGGGAAGCGCGCTCCAGCACCGCCACATGTTTCTGGACGGCGGCGAAGCTCATGGCGTAGAGGGCAGCAAGGCCCGACACGGAATACCCGTCCCCGGATACCCGCCGGACAATGTCCCGCCGGGTGCCGTCCGCCAGCGCCTGGAAAAGGCGGTCGACGTCGGAATCACTGAGCTGATCTACAACCATTTGGTTGTATATTATGCCCGTCAGTTATGGGGGTCAACAGTCGGGTTTGGGCGGGCGCCAATCACTGAAGCTCACAACGCTGGCGGGGCCCGGAAGCCCCGCCAGCGCTTTTCGCCATGGATCAATTGTCTTACTAGCAGGAGAGCGTTACCGGGCTGGTCAGGCCGTCCGGGTCTGAGGCACTGCAGGTGAAGATCCGCGTTCCCGGAGGCTGCTCAATGACCAGCTCAATGCTAGTCACCGTGAGCACAGGATCCACACCCGTCCAATTGTTGTTCGGGCAACCAGCGGCAGCGGCGCTGACTGTTGCGGGAGTCGTCAGGACCGCGGGATTAGTAACGAGTGTAAGGTTTCCGTTCTTGATCTTGTCTGCGGGGATGGAGGTATCCGAAGTGGCCGGGCCTGCGAGGACCTTGTTTTGTCCAGGCGCCTGCTGACCACCATTGTTTTGGCAAATGTACTCAGCGGACCCTGAAACGCTTAGTTTTGCTACCAGGTCAGCGTTTCCCAGGCCGGCAAGCACTGCACGGCACGTGGTGGTTGCTGTGGTTCCGCTCGTAAACGTACAGACCGGTTCACCGTTTTTCTTGAAGTGCGGGCTGGCCGCCTGTGCGGCCGAAACACCCGTCATGAAGACGATCAGCGCGGCGACGAAAAGCATAACGAATCGACGGACATAAATTTTCATTGCTTGACCTCTTTGTAAAGCAACAGGATTTCCATCTTCAGCGAAGAGGAATTTGCTCGGCCGGGATCGGCGGCGACGCCGGCGGCGGCACAACGGGCTTCATTCCCCAGCGCGTGGACCCAAACGCGGCGCCCGATAAGATGTCAGGGCACTTTCGAATTGAGGGCATCTAACAGTAGTGCCCAGCTGAAAGAATACGCCTGGTGGAAGGCCGCGTCGATCATAATTTGGAACCTGGGCACCGCCGGTTTGACGCGGATGCCCGTCATTGCCCACAGTAGGTCAGTGCCTGCAAATATCCCCACCGGAACGCCTGGTCCGGCAGTACCGGACGAGCCTTCCTGGCTGTTGCAGCTCGCAGCCCTGCTCGGATTCCTCACACTGTCCTGGGCCGTGTCGCTGGTGGGTTCAATCCCGGTCCGCATCGCGACGGGCAGCTGGTACGCGCAAATGGAACTGGCGCCCTGGAGTCCTCCGGGCCTGATGTTCACGTCCGTCTGGCTCACGCTGTACGCGGCGATGGCCGTCGCTGCATGGCTGGTGTGGCGGCAGCGTCGCCTGCCGCGCCGGGTCGCGCTCAGAATCTACGGAATCCAACTGGCGCTGAACCTGCTCTGGCCCATGACCTTCTTCGGGCTGTATCCCCTGCTGGGCAGCGCGGCACTCTGGCTGGCGCTGGCGGTGCTTGCCGCACTCTTGCTCGCCGCGGTCCTGACGGTGGCGCACTTCGGCCCCATCAGCCGGACAGCCGGGGTACTGATGCTGCCGAACATTTCATGGCTGGTTTTTTCGGCGTCCCTGAACCTTTACGCCGCCGTCCGTAACTAAGGCGCGCGCCGGGGCGCCCGAGCGTGTAATCGCTCACATTTTCGCCGTTTCGGTTGCGAACGCGGGAGGCGAACCTGAACCATGATCAAGGGACTTCACTCCCGTATTACAAAGATCAGCAATCCTCACCGACGAGGATGCGGCTCCTTCAAAGACGACAAGGGGCCGTCAACTGCATGAGCGAAAGTACTGACAATGACGTTTGAAACCACTGACTCCGTAACGCTGAAAATCTGGGACCGGTCTGCCATCGACCACACCCTCGAGGGGATCGTCAATGACCTCTCGGCCAGGACAAACGCCCCCAAGGGCCACATCGCCGTCCACTGCAGCGGCCCCAACACCTTCACGGTCAGCGTCCGCGTCTAGCATCACTGCCCGAAACGCGTGGACAGTTCCACACACAAAAGGAAGCGGACGACGCCGCAACCTCCCGGCGTCGTCCGCTTCCTGTTTTGTGAGGCGTCGGCACGCGTGGCGCCTTCGCGGGCGAACTTGCCGGCGCGCTTCAATCAGGCTTTGGCTCGGCGTCCCACCATTTCGTTGATCCAGCTCGGCGCGAACGGCGAGGTGCAGTTCGGCGGCGTCGGATAGTCCTTGAGGACCTCCAGGCGTTCGCCGATATCGAGCGCGCGGGCCCGGTAGCCCGCGTACTCGATCCCAATGAAAGCCAACGTCTGGTTCATCGCCCACTGCAGCCGGTCCGGAGCGTCCTTCATCTCAGCCTCGATGGTGTCCAGCAGAGCCGGGAGGTCGAGCCCTTCAGGCTTCTTGGCAACCCGTTCGCTGGTGAGGGCCCATCCGGCGCTGGCAACAACGGGATCCGCATCCGCCGTCCAGGCAACGCGTAAATCTTCCGCGTGCGGGCTGTTCTTCACCACGTAGTTCACCAGCCAGTCGTGCACCTTGGGGGCCAGCGCCTCGCGCAGCATGGTGTCCAGCTGGCCGCGGTCAAAGGCCTTGGGCCGGCATACCCGCAGCGCCAGCAGCCTCGCCGCGGTGCTGTCCGTCGCCCAGAGCGCGAGGGCGAGGTCCTGCTGTGTCTTCAGCCGTTTCGCGACGGCGCGCAGCTTGGACAGGTTCACCCGTGGTCATCGCCGCGCTTCCCGTTCGCCTCGCGCATTTTCGGGTCTTCGAGTGCGGCCAGCTCGGCCATCACTTCGTCCAGCAGCCGTGCCGTTGCCGTCTCCGCCATGCCATCCCGGGTCACCTTGCATCGGTCCCAGCCTACGGTCAGCAGCCCCACATTCCCCGCCGCGGGGCTCAGGCAACGCCGATCCCGCGGTTTACGGCCGGCATGATTTCGGTGGCGAGGAGTTCGATCGAGCGGGCGGTCTCGGCGAACGGCAGCCCGCCCAGGCCGATCTGAGCCATGTAGCGGCTGTTGCCCAGGGCCTGGTGGATTTCAAGGAGCTTCTCGGTGACCTGCTGCGGGCTCCCCACCAGCAGGCCGCCGCCCGGTTCGCTCCAGTCATCAAAGGTGGACCGCGGAAAGTGGTCCACCGGCCGGGGCATGTTCTGCTCGAAGTAGGCCCGGTAGTGCGGGTAGAAAGTGTCCCGCGCCTGCTGCGAGGTGGGTGCCGCGTAGAAGTGGCCGCCCACACCCACCTGCAGCGTTGCGGAATCGTGGCCTGCCTCGTCCGCGCTGTGCCGGTATAGCTCCGCCAGGCGGCGGAACCGTTCCGGCCCGGACAGCAGCGCGATGAACAGGGGAAGGCCCAGGCGTCCTGCCCGGGCGAAGCTGGCCGGGGTCCCGCCCACGCCCACCCAGACGGGCAGCTTTTCCTGCACCGGACGGGGCGCGATGTCCATGCCCGGAATGCTCTGGGTGAGGTCTCCATTCCAGGTCAGCGTGGCGTTGTCCCGCAATTCCAGCAGCATCCGCAACTTCTCGTCGAACAGGCCGTCGTAGTCCTCCGTGCTGTGGCCGAACAGCGGGTAGGACTCGATGAAGGCCCCACGGCCGGCAATGATCTCGGCGCGTCCGTCACTGATCAGGTCAAGCGTGGCGAACTGTTCAAAGAGCCGTACCGGGTCCTGCGTGGAAAGCACCGTGACGGCGGTGCTGAGCCTGAGGCTGGTGGTTTCGCGGGCGATGGCTGCCAGCACGACTTCCGGAGCCGAAAGGGCGAAGTCGCGCCGGTGGTGCTCGCCGAGCCCCAGGAAGCTGAGGCCCGCCTGGTCCGCCAGTTTGGCCAGTTCAATCACCTCTTTGAGCCGCTGTTGGGGCGACAGGGCGCTGCCTGTGGTGATGTTGCGTGAAAGTTCGCCGAAGGTGAAGATCCCAAAGTCCATGTTTAGTTGAACATTCAATCTTCTGGTTTCATTCCTGAGGTGGACGGACGGACGGCGGCCGCGCGCCGCCGTCGTCCGTTCACCACTATTGTTAGCCGCTGAAGGCGACCTTGTCCCAGGAAAGCACCTCGGTACCGTCGGCACTGTTCCCGGCAACCGTGAACCTGACGTAGTTAGTGGCGTTGTTGGAGCCGTCCACCGTGATGCGCTGCAGATCATCCGCTCCGGCGCCTCCGCCGTACACCTGGAGCCAGGGTGAGCCTGCGGCCAGTGGCTTGTTTTCGGCGAAGATGTGGCTGTCTCCGTTGATGAGGTAGACGGGACCGTCAAAGCGGTTGGTCTCCGCAATGATGGTCTGGACGATTTCCCTGAAGCCGGACATGGTTTCAGGGTTGGCCAATGCGGCGTCGAGCAGCGCAGGGTCGAACATGTCGGCCTGGGTCATCAGCACCACGGCCCTGTCGTTCCGGCGGGTGGCATCACTGAAGGTTTCGCGCACCTGGGCCAGGACAGCGCCGGTCCGGTGCGCCACTTCAGCCAGCTGCTCGGGTGTGGCGGCCGTTTTGCCGAGGCCTGACCAAGGCTGCAGCGAGTTGTTGCTGCCTTGGACATTCACCACGGAGAAGGCCACACGGTTCTGCGTGAAGCGGACGTTCTCCGGCAGGCCGAGGTCTTCCTGGGTCTTGACCGGCATGGTCTCACCCAGGGTCTTGCCGGGTTCGTCGAAGAAGACTTCGCGGAGCTTGTCCAGCCGCTCCAGCGGGTTGTATGCGCCGTTGTTGGTCCGGTGGCAGTCCACCCACTCGTTGTCGCCAGGGGTGAAGACCAGCGGGTGCTCGAAAGTGTCGAACGCGGAGCGGATGTGCTCAAAGTAGGCGTCCGAACACACGGAAGACCCGTTCTTGATGTCGCCCACGTGCGCGACAAACTTCAACTCGCTGTCCGCATTGATGTCCTGGATGCGGGCGGGGAACTTCGTGATCTCTGCGGCGCCATACGGGATGTCGCCGATGACCCCGAAGGTGAAGGCCGGACCGGCGGCAGGGTTGTTTTCGGCGGCATTCGCGGGCACGATCGCGGTGCCAACGCCGGCTGCGATGAGGGCCACTGCTGCTGCGGTCTTGAATCTGTTCAGGCGCATGGGGATTCCTAACGTGTGGAGGGATGCGTGAACAGACTTTCTGCCGCGGACCAACGCGGGCCCACGCGCAGGTTGCGCCGCAGTGAACACTGTCGCGCCGCGCAACGGGGCGGCGCTAAGGTTGCCGGCACATGAACAGGTCTTTTGGCCCCATTCCGGACCCACACACTTAGCACGTGCGTACATTCGGTGTTGAAGAAGAATTCCTGATCGTTGACCCAGCCAGCGGCCGGGCCCAGCCGCTGGCCGGGGAGCTGTTGAGTCTCCACGATCCCGGCGAACACTCCTCCGGCAACTCTTCACATGTCCCCGAACTTGCGGCAGAACTCCAGCAGGAGCAACTCGAAGTCATCACCCGTCCCCACAGCAGCCTGAGCGCATTGGCAGACGAGATCCGGACGGGCCGGAGCTATGCGGACTCGCTGGCCCAAGGGCTCGGAGCCAGGCTGGCGGCCTTGGCCACGTTACCGCTGACCGTCATCCCTCATGCCACGAGGAACGATCGCTACGACGCGCTCATGGACAAGTTTGCCCTGACAGCCCGGGAACAGCTGACCTGCGGATACCACGTCCATGTGTCCGTCAGCTCGGACGAGGAAGGCGTTGCGGTTCTTGACCGGATCAGATCCTGGCTGCCGTCGCTCACTGCATTGAGTTCCAATTCGCCTTATTGGAACGGCACTGACAGTGGCTATGCCAGTTTCCGCACCCAGGCCTGGAACCGCTGGTCCAGTGCAGGACCGACTGAGGTGTTTGGCTCTGCCCGCGCCTACCACTCGCTGGTGCACCAGCTCACGGCCACCGGAGTGGTCGCCAATCCGGACTTTGATGCCCGCCTCTCAGCCCGTCACCCCACAGTCGAGGTCCGGGTGTCCGATGTCTGCCTGGATGCGAGGGACGCCGTCCTGATCGCAGCACTGGTGCGGGCACTGGTGGACACCGCAGCGAGCGAATGGCAGGCAGGACTGCAGCCAGATATGGTTCCCGCAGCCATACTGCGCCAGGGAGCATGGCTGGCCAGCCGCTCAGGCGTGCAGGGACAGCTGCTCCATCCGTCATCACACCGGCCCGTGACGGCGCGGACTGTCTTCACGGCACTCATCGACCATGCTCGGGACGCCTTGGATGAAGCCGGCGACACCGGTTACGTTGCAGAGTCACTGCAGAGAATCCTCAACCACGGCACGGGTTCCACCCGGCAGCGTCAGGCCTTCGCGCGCGGCGGGCTGGCGTCCGTCGTCGTCAACGCCATCGACCTTACGCACCGGGATACTGCCGACCGCCGCGGGCTCCGCATGGCGGCCGCCGCGTAATACGGCCGCTCGGGTGGAATGAACTCCCGGTGAATTCCCGGCGCAGGTGAGGACCCGTTTCAGCCCTCCACTACCGAAAAGTACTCAGGTCGCTGCCCGGAAGCCTTCGACAAACAGTTGGGCCCTTTCGTTGACATACTGGTCCAGCGGCACCAGGCCGGTGGTGTTTTTGGCACGCAGGATGGACGCAACCGATGCGATGTACAGCCGGGAGGTTTCGGCCACAAGAACAAAACGCGGCGGCGGGAACCATTCGGTCGCTCCGTCCACCGGCCTGGCATCCGCAAGATCCGGGGCGTGGGCCAACTGCAGGTACTTGGTGATGCCTTCCTGCAGCGGAACGGCACCGCTGGGGAGGGCGAGCTGGAGCTCTCCCCCGGTAGTGACATTCAGGTAGACGGCACCATGTGGGTGGTACGTGAGGGTCTCGCCATCCCGAGTGAAAAGGGCGTCCGCCACCGGGTAGACAGTGCCGGGGATGGCGTCGAGGATCCCCGCTTCCGCATAGATTCCCAGCGTCCGTTGTCCGAGTTCCCGCAGGAACGGTTCCAGTGGGGCGAGGCGTCGCGTCAGTTCGGCTTCATCGGCGTCCATCATGGGCCGATCGTACGCCCGCTGCCTGCAGCTTCCCAGTAGCCGGCCGGACTCAGTCGCCTACGGCTTCGCGTCCGCGCCGCACGATCAGCGGATCGGGGTCATGGACCACTGAGGTGTCCTTCTGGTCGTAGTCGAACTGGTTGAGGAACCAGCGCATGGCGTTGATCCGCCCGCGCTTCTTGTCGTTGGACTTGATGGTGATCCACGGCGCGTGGTCGGTGTCCGTGCGGAGGAACGTCTGTTCCTTGGCCTGGGTGTACGCCTCCCAGCGGTCCAGGGAGGCCAGGTCCATCGGCGAAAGTTTCCAGCGCCGCACCGGGTCAATCTGGCGGATCGCAAAGCGGGTGCGCTGTTCGTGGCGGGTCACGGAGAACCAGAATTTGTGGAGGTGCACGCCGGAGTCCACCAGCATTTTCTCGAACAGCGGTACCTGGCGCATGAAGGTCTCATACTCCGCCTCCGTGCAGAAGCCCATGACGCGCTCCACGTTCGCCCGGTTGTACCAGGAGCGGTCGAACAGCACGATTTCGCCGGCGGACGGCAGATGCTGGATATAGCGCTGGAAGTACCACTGCCCCTGTTCGCGGTCCGAGGGTTTGCTGAGGGCCACCGTCCGGGCCGAGCGGGGATTCAGGTGCTCGGTGAAGCGCTTGATGGTTCCGCCCTTGCCGGCGGCATCGCGTCCCTCAAACACGATCACATTCTTGAGGCCGTGGTCCTGGCCCCAATATTGGAACTTCAGAAGTTCAACCTGCAGGCGGTATTTCTCGAGCTCGTACTCCTCGCGGGACATCCGTTGCTCGTACGGGTAACCCTCCCGCCAGGTCTCAACCGCCGAGCCGCCGGGATCAATGAGCTCAGGGTCCTCGCCCTCCCCGCCGCGCACGCTGTACCCCAGCTCCACAAGCTGGTCAATCGCCACACGAAGATTCTCCCTGACCCAGGACTGGTCAGCCGGCGTCCAGGGACTGCTGCTTCCCTGCGCCATCAGAACCCTCCTTCCGGACTCACCTGCCGTCGTCGGAATCATAACAAGGCGGTCCCGGCACCCACCACGGTGCGCGTTCGACGGCGGGACCTCCCGCCGTCGAACGATTAAGTCAGCATGCTTAGCATTAAGTCGGTTTTCGGTTTACGATGAAAAGGTAAGCGGCGGGCGGATGCCCGCGGCAACCAATCGGAGGGAGTGTCACCGTGGGTCTGGATGACAAGATTGAGAATGCTGCCGAGAAGCTTGGCGGCAAGGGCAAGGAAGCTGCCGGAAGGGCAAGCGACGATCCGAACCTCGAGGCCGAGGGTAAGGCCGACCAAAGCAAGGCCGATCTGAAGCAGGCCGGCGAAAAGGTCAAGGACGCCTTCAAGAAGGACTAGTCCCCCTATAGATGCAGCAGAGGAAGGGTGCCACCCCGAAGCGGGGTGGCACCCTTCCTTTGCTGTCAGGGCCAACCCATCGCGAGCACACCGACGCGCTCCGCGCCAGCGTCAAGAGCTACCTCTAGCACGCCGGAGACGACAGCTGCGGGAAGTCCCGCCGTCGTCGGAATCTCCGGTAAATAGCCGTGGGAAGTGTTTGACTGTCCGTTATGACACCGAATCGAAACCCGGACGTTGATTCGTTCCTTGAGTCGCTTGATCATCCTTTGAAGCCTGTGATTGAGTCGCTGCGCCTGGCTGTCCTGGACGCTGACGGGGCGCTTACGGAGCGGATCAAGTGGAAAGCCCCAAGCTTCTGTTTCGACTCCGTTGATCGGGTCACCTTCAACCTGCGGCCGCTTCATCACGTCCAGCTGATTTTCCACCGCGGCGCGAAAGCCGCCGAGAGTGCTTTTGATTTCGATCCGTCCAAGTGGAGCGGGCTGCTGGAAATGATCGGGAAGGACCGCGGCCAGGTGATCTTTCCCAGCGCAGAATCAGCGGCCGCCCGCCAGGACGAATTCATTGAGCTTGTACTGGAATGGGTCCGAGCCTGACTCCAAGCAACCGTGGGGACCTCGGTTTGCGTGCGCACCCATGCCGTGGTGCCTGCAGTGACGGAGCTGCAATACTCTGACAATGGCCGTCTACTTTGAGTGCACAACCCGGACAAGCATTCCCCAAGGGGAGCTGTTTGACCTTGCCCGGAGTGTCGATGTCCACAAGGACTCCATGGCACAGTCACGTGAAGACGCCGTGGGCGGCGTGACGTCGGGTCTCATCTCCCTGGGTGAGGAAGTGACCTGGCGGGCCTGGCACTTCGGCGTTCCCCTTCACATGACGAGCCGGATCACCGAGATGGCGTCACCGGACTATTTTGTGGATGAGCAGGTCAAGGGTCCGTTCCGCCGGTTCCGGCACGTCCATGAATTCATCGAGGATTCCTCGGGGACCACGATGGTGGACCGCATCGAGTTCGCGGCTCCGTTCGGTCCCTTGGGACGTCTGGTGGAGAAGCTGGTACTTGGCCGCTATCTGAAACAGCTGATCGAGGCACGCAACCGCCACCTTGCCGGAAACGGTGGGAAGAAGGAGCTCACGTGAACGGGACTTCACCGCCGACACAGGGCCATGTTGCGGAGGTGATTATCCGCCCTGCCAACGAAGTTGAGTGGGAGGACCTCCAGGAGATATTCGGTGTCCGCGGTATCGGTGCGTCGTGCCAGTGCCAGCGCTACAAACTGCAGCCCAAGGAGTCGTTCGCGTCCCAGCCGGCCGAGGTCCGGGCCGACCGCCTTCGCGCGCAAACCAGATGCGGTGACCGCGGATCTGCTGCCACGAGTGGAATCGTCGCCTTCCAAGCCGGGGAGGCCGTGGGCTGGTGTGCGGTTGAACCGCGGCCCAACTTCACGGGGCTTGCCCGCAATTCGCGCGTTCCCTGGGTGGGCCGGAATGAGAACAAGGCGGACGCCTCCGTTTGGGCGGTGACGTGCATCTTCGTACGGGCAGGGTTCAGGAGACATAGGATCAGCCATGCGCTGGCAAGTGCTGCCGTGGAATTCGCACGGTCTCAGGGCGCCCGCGCCGTCGAGGCATACCCCATCCTCACCAAGGCTGTCATCAGCGAAGAACTTAAAGTCGGCAATCCGGCAGCCTTCGCCGCGGCCGGTCTCAAGGAGGTCAGCCGCCCCACGCCCCTGCGGGCAGTCATGCGCCTCGACTTCGCTTCGTAGCCCGCCCGGCCCCGATCTTGATAAGAGCCGCCACGACGTCCTCGACCAAACAGTCCGTACTGATTTCATGGGTTGAGCTTTTCCTCAGCAACGGCTCCACCGTCAGGAGGTAGCGGCCGATCTCCGCGCCCTCGGCCAGGCTTTTCCCGTAGCCGTTGGTGGTACGGGTGCCGAGCCGGTCAAACAGCACCTGGCGGGGAGCTGTCAGCAGAACCACCGCATCGAACTGATCGTAGAACCGGCCTTGGTTGGAGACGGTGCCTGACGAGCTCCTTCAGGACAGTGGACTTGCCTGCCCCTGACATTCCCGTTACGAAGACGACACCCATGGCCCCATCGTAGGCAGACGGGGCACGTTGCCTGGCTAGAGTCAGGCCCGGTCAGCCCGCGCCGATGTCCAGCCTTCAGCGTGGAGTCTTTCGATGCCGTTCAGCAGGAGATCAAGGGCGAACTCGAATTCGAACTGGTCGTCGCAGCCCTGCCCCACCACCCCTCCTTCATCATGTGATGACGCCATGGCTATCCTCAGGACATTCGGATAGCGGCTGGACATCTCCTGAAGCATGGCTTGCTGGACTGCACTGTCCACCTCAGGTGCGCTCTCACCGCTTTGGTCCACAGGTTCGGCAAACAATTCCTGGGTGAAGCCCCACATGCGGCTGCCGATGGCGTGCATGACGTGATGGGTCAGGTCCACAGAGAAGCCGCGGTCCAGGAAGATGCCAATAAACGAGTCCATGTACGCCAGGACCCCGGGTGTCTTGTTGGTCCGGGTTTCCAGGACCTGACGGGCCCACTGATGCCGCCGCAGCACGGTTCTGGCGGAGAGGATCCTGCGCCGGACAACGTCCCGCCATGCGGGCTCATCGGCCGGCGGATCGATTTCCCTGACAATGACATCCACCATCCCGTCCAGCAGCTCGTCCTTGTTGGATACGTGCTTGTAGAGCGCCATCGGCACCACGTCAAGCTCCTGGGCCAGCCTGCGCATGCTCAATTCCCCGATGCCGATTTCATCCGCCAGGGAGACAGCGGACTGGAGCACCCGGTCCCGGCTCAGCCGCACCCGCGCGGACGCAGCGCGTGGCTCGCTCATGTGTCTACCTTCCCGTTAATCTTTTGACTCTTGACTAGTGTACGCCGTACACCTACCGTGGTCACATAAAGGTGTACACCGTACACATTGCCGCTTTCCCGGCAACATGTTGACCAGACCTACAGGACGGGACCACCGTGAACGTGACCAGGCAGATGGCGCCGGACAAGCCTCAGATCAAAGCGGCACGGCCGGAATGGCTCGTGCCCGCAGGATTGATCCTCCTCAGCCTCATCCCCGTGATCGCAGGCGCCGCCCGGCTGACCGAGCTATCGGGCGCTGCCGCTGTGACGGAACGCAACGCCAGGTTCTTCGACTCCCCCGCCCCCGTGGTGATCCATATTGTCAGCGTCACGGTTTACTCGCTGCTCGGGGCTTTCCAGTTCCACCCGGCCCTCCGCCGCGGAAGGCGCAGCTGGCACAGGATGGCCGGGCGGATCCTCCTTCCCGCCGGCATGCTCACTGCACTCTCAGGCCTGTGGATGGCAGTGTCCTACTCGCTGCCACCCAGCGACGGGCAGATCCTCCTCATCCTCAGACTCATTTTCGGCTCGGCAATGGCATTGAGCCTCGTACTCGGAGTTCTGGCCGTACTCCGCCGCGACATTGCCCGGCATGGTGCATGGATGAGCCGGGCCTACGCCATCGCCCTCGGCGCCGGAACCCAGGCCCTGATCCTCATCGTGCCGGAACTCCTGTCGAGCCCGCCGGACGTCACCACGAGGGCCGTACTTATGGGAGCTGCGTGGGTGATCAACCTCGCCGTGGCGGAGTACCACATCCGGAGGCGGCACGTGGCGTGATGGCAGGACCCGGCGGGTAGTTTTGGGTCATGACGGAAAGCTTTAAGTACGACGTCGAGATCCTCCACCTTCTCGTATCGCCCGCTCACGCCTATTTCGGCCGTGCCCGCGAAGGCGCGGCGGATGTCCCCACCATGGATGCCGAGAGCGTGGAACTGGTGGCCGGGAAGGGCATTGTGGGCGACAGGTTCTTCGGCAAGGCCGCGCACATGGACGCCGCCGTAACACTGTTCCCGGTCGAGGCCCTTGAGGCCATCGCTACGGAGCTGGGGTCCGGCCCACTGGACCCGCTGCTGACGCGCCGCAATGTTGTCCTCCGGGGCGCCCACCTGGCTCCTTTGATCGGCGAGGACTTCGCCCTTGAAACCCACGGGGAACTGGTGCAGATCCGGGCTGGACGGCCAGCCCACCCGTGTGCCTGGATGGACCAGATGCTCGCCCCGGGCGCGCACAAAGCGATGCGCGGCCGGGGCGGCGTGCGCTGCACTCCCCTCTCGGACGGCATCCTGCACCGGGGACCGGCCATCCTGATAAGCCCCGTTCCGCTCGACCCGGCGAGCGCCGGGTTACCCACCCTCCTGCGGCCGTCGCGACTTCCGTAGCCGCGCAGGTTCCGCCCACAAGGCACTGGCGGATTGCGAAACAAAGTAGGTAGACTGGTCTACCTACTCTAACCGTCAGCCAGCCGAGGACCGTCAGTGATTGAGAAGCAGACCGCAGCACCAAGCACCCGCGCCCGCAGGCCTGCCCGCGAGGCTCTCCTGGAGGCGGCTGCCCGGCGCTTCTATGCCAATGGCCTGACTGGCACGGGCATCGACACCATTACTGCCGAAGCCGGTGTGGCCAAGAAGAGTCTCTACAACAACTTCTCGTCCAAAGCTGACCTGGTGACGGCTTACCTGTACGCCCGGCATGAGGAATGGCTGCGGCTGTACCGCGCGAGACGTGAGAGGGCCGCAACCCCCGAGGAGCGCATCCTCGCCGTCTTCGATGCCTATGCGGACCACGCCGATCTGGCCTACGAGAAGGGTTTTCGAGGCTGCGGCCTGCTCAATGCAGCGGCCGAACTGCCGGCCGGGGACCCCGGACGGGCGGTGGTCCGGCAGCACAAGGAAGACGTAGAGGCGCTGCTCTCCGGGCATCTGGCGGAACTGCTGCCGGACGCACCCGAACGGGTACCACTCCTGGCACGGCACCTGGCATTCCTGCTCGAGGGTTCGATGGCCCGCGCCGGACTCGAAGGAGACGACAGCTGCATCCTGGAAGCCCGCCGGATCGCTGACACCCTGATCGGTAACCTGTGAAGCCCGCAGGATTCCAGGGAGCCACGTGGGGAGCGCTGTTTGTCCTCGCCGCGTCGGTCCTGTGGGGCACCACAGGTACTGCAGCCACCTTCGCTCCGGATGTGAGCCCGCTGGCAATCGGTGCGGCCGCCATGGGTTTCGGCGGCCTGCTGCAGGCGGCGATCGCGGCGCGGCCCATGCTGGCTTTCAGCCCGTCATTGCGCGGGAATTGGCCCACGGTGGCGTTGGGATCACTGGCCGTTGCCCTGTACCCCCTCGCGTTCTATTCCTCCATGCATCTGGCCGGAGTTGCCGTGGGGACGGTAGTCTCCATCGGCTCAGCCCCGCTCGCATCAGCAGTCGTGGAGCGGGTGGTGGACAAAAGGCCGTTCACCCGGCGATGGACCGTCGGCGCGGTGCTCGGCGTCTCCGGAGCTGTCCTGCTGTGCCTCGCGGACGGTCTCGCGGAAGCGGGGAACTCCGGTGACCCGGCGGCGACGGGTTCAGCCTGGGAAACCTCCGCGGGCATCGGCCTGGGGCTGCTGGCCGGGCTCACCTACGCCGTGTACTCGTGGGCTGCCCACCGCCTGATCAATACCGGCGTACCTTCGAGGGCGGTCATGGGGACGGTCTTCGGCATCGGCGGGCTGATGCTGATGCCCGTGCTCGCGGCTACCGGCGCCCCGTTTCTGGCGTCGCCGCAGAACTTTGCCGTCGGCGCGTACATGGCGCTCGTGCCCATGTTCGCGGGCTACGTACTGTTCGGCTGGGGCCTGGCGCGGGTCCGCGCCAGCACGGCCACCACCGTGTCCCTCGCCGAGACAGTGGTGGCAGCCCTCCTCGCCGTGCTCGTGGTGGGTGAACGGCTTCCCGCGCTCGCATGGCTGGGCGCCGCACTGATCACCGGCAGCCTCTTTGTCCTGACCCTGCCGGCACCCCGTCCCCGGGATCTCACAAAAGACAGTACGACGGCGGAGTCGGTCGCCTTAGCGGTGCCGCACGTCGCTGCCCCCGCCCCCGGTGACAGCAGCGGCGGCCCCTGAGTCCCCGACGTCGGACGCCAAGTCGGTGGTCAACTGGCCGAGGCAGTAGTCCTTGAACCAGTGCCTGATGCGCCGAGGCAGCCGGGGGTAAATCACCGCGAGGCCCCGAAATGTCAGGTTGAAGCCGTGCTCGTGGCGCCGGCTCCACCGCAGCCCGAAGTCCTGGCGCAGCGGGTGGGGAAGGAAGCCGGCGGTGAGGAAGCGGGCGAACGGCATCACTGTGCGGTACCAGAGCGGTGCACTTCCCGGCGGATAGAGCAGCCCCCTGCCCACGCGGACGGCCGCGTCGTGGGCACGAAGCGCCGCCAGGCGGGGCTCGTAATAGCGGCGGAATGCTGCCCGGTCCTCGGGCCACAACTCTGCAGGCAGCTGCAGGGCCGTTCCGATTTTCGCGTAATCGCGGTACATCCCGTCGGCCGCCGCATCGTCGAACGGCCCGTAGATCCTGTCCAGAATGATGACTGCGGTGTCGTACAACGTTGCGACCACCCACAGCTGGGCCTGGGCTTCGAAGGCGCTGTACCCGTCAGAGCTTCCATCGGGAGCGCGCCGCACCGGCGCGTGCGCGCGGTTCACCCGGCGTCGGACCTCTTTCACCTGCTCATCGTTGCCGTACGTGACGGCGTACACATAGGTGAGGGTGCCGCGGAGCCTGTCCACGGGACGTTGCGTGAACGAGCTGTGTTCCGCCACGCCGTGCCCTATGGCGGGGTGGGCGAGCTGGAGCAGAATTGCACGCCCTGCCCCGGCCAGCAGGATGGCCTCCGCGCTCATGTCGGCATGTGCAGGCACCATGGCAACAGGGTACCGGAGCGGCCAATCCCCTAGATACGGTTTCGGGTAAGGATTTCTCCGCTGGAGGCCAGGTGATCCGCGACGTCCCGGAGTTTGATGTTGGTTTCGGAGCTCGCCCTGGTCAGGATGTGGAACGCCTGCAGGGAATTGATCTTGAACCTTTCCATCAGGATTCCCTTGGCCTGGCCGATGAGGTCACGGGTGCCCAGCGCCTGGTTCAGCTGGCTGATTTCCTGCGCACCGGAAAACGCGACGGCGGCGTGGGCAGCGACGAGCTGGCCAACCTGTTCTGATTCCTCATCGAAAATGTTTACATCCTCGCCGTACAGGTTCAGGGCACCCAGGTTGTCGCCTTTAACGAAGAGCTGGAAGGACAGCATGCTGCGGGCTCCGGCTTCGTAGGCCGCTTGCGCGAATTTTGGCCAGCGCGCCTCATTCCTCATGTCCGGGACCCGGACGATCCGTTGCTCATAGGCGGCTTCAATACACGGGCCCTCGCCGGTGGCGCTTTGCAGGGCATCGATCCTCAGGGGAAGCTCACCGGAGGCTGCCCTGGACTCCACGGTTCTCCTGCCCACGACCAGGCTGACGGAGGCATCGGCAACGTGCGGGATGAGTTCCAGCGCAGCGTGAACGATATCCGTCAGGAGAGCGTCAGTATCGGGCTCCTGCTGAAGCTCTCTGGCCAGTTCGCCGAGTTTGCCGGCGAGGCTGGCCACCGCCGGTTCCGGATTGGCCGTGTTTTTGGCACTGCCGGTGCTGGGAGTCATGTGCGCGCCATCCTCTGGTGGGTCTGTGAGAATCTGCTCTGTTCTGAGTATCCCTCTATCCGGCCGGTCGCGCTTGGGTTTTTCCGGTGCCGAGGGCCAGCCGGGGACAGGCGCGACCCGCGGGCCCAAATACCCTAGCCCGTATGCGTCCCCGCGTCATAGCCTTGGCCCCGGCAGAGGAGGCCGGATATGTCCGCTAGTGAGGTGATAGCAGCCCTGAACCCACGGCAGCGGCGTCCGGCAGGCGCTGGCTCGTTTGCACCTTGGCCGCTTCGCTGGCTCTGGCCGGCTGTTCGCAGGGGAGTACGACGACGAGCCCCACCCCCTCCGAAGCGTCACCGTCCGCAGCACCCGTGTCCCCCTCCCCCGCCTCAACAGGCGGGCCTGGAACAACCGGGTCCCCGGAGGTGGTCTTCTCCGACGCGGAGCTGGCGGCGATCATCAACGCAGTCGCCCGAAACCGGGACCTGCAGTTCCCTCCCGCTCAGGACTCCGAGCGGCAGCGCAGCGGAGCCACCAGCGGAACCTTCCCCCAGGTCAGCACGGAGACCACGCCCACCGAGTGCATGGCCTTCGTCCCGCAAAACCCGTTCGTCCGGTGGGCGGACAAAAGCGTGAACTTTGCGGAGGGCGGAATGCCTCTCGGCGAACCATCGGGACCGACCACTACCGTGATGATCACGCTCCGGAGCGCAGAAAAGGGAGCCATCGCCAAGGCCGATTTCGGCTACACAGCGGAGCAGGTGTCCGGCTGCAGCCGGTTTGAGCTGGCCTCGACGGAGTCCGGCCGGGCGTCAACATATGCAGTCCAATTGCTGCCGGCTCCCCCGGTCGGGGAGAAACAGCACGGCCTGATGCAGAACACGAAGCCGAAAGGACCAGGGGATTACGGCTCAGTCGGGCTGCGGGTCCTTGCTGGCACCATGTCCGTCTCACTGACGCTCGCTGTCGCGGATCTCAACTCCGAGTCGGATGCGAAGCCGGCTCTGGACTCCATGGCAGACCTGGCCAGGCAGCTGATCAGCCAGGCCGTGAACAAGCCGCCGACAGTGGGCGCACCGGCACCAAACCCCCGGACTCCGGAAGACGTTGTCGCACTGGTCAAGGGCGTCACTGCACCGGGCGGGTATCCGGTGACGCTGCCCGGCGCCTCGGTCATCGGTCCGCCGCCCGGCACCGCGGCAACCCCATCGTCGCAACCGGTTCTTCCGTGTACCTTCAGCGATGATGCATACTACGGCACGCTCCGTGGCGCAGTCCTCGGCCAAGGGCAGATCCCAGGGGCCACCAAGATGGACTACGCAGAGCTCGCGGTGATCAGCATGCCGACGGCGGCGTCTCCGCCGTACCCGTTCGACTCCCGGGCCGCAGCACTTCGGGACTGCACCACGGTACAGGAGACCTTGATGGGCAATTCGCGTCCGTGGTCGGCTATCTCGCAGCTAAGCGTCAGCATCCCCGCCGAGGCAACCTACGCCGTCGCGTACCAGTTATCGGATGGCACGGGCGAGTGGCATGTCAGGGCAGGCGCCCGCAGGGGGTCCCTGACGGTGGAGGCCAACGGCAGGACGCCCTCTCAGGCGGAAGCCCAGGCCGACGCAGAGAGGCTCACCGCAGTCTTCGGCAGCGTGTTCGCCAACGCCGGACTGTGAAGACACCTGCTTCAACGTTGTAAAATATGGCTGAGGGGCTGATCTGCCCGGACTTCTGCAGGGGGATGTGGCATGGCTGCAACGCTTCACGACGTGGCCCGTGTGGCAGGGGTGTCTTTCAAGACCGTTTCAAACGTCATCAACAACCACCCCCATGTCCGGGACACTACCCGCGCCAAGGTTGAACAGGCCATCCAGGAGCTCGGTTACCGGCCCAACCTGACCGCCCGCAGCCTTCGGTCGGGGCACACGGGCGCCATTACCCTGGCCCTCCCGCAGCTGAGCCTGCCTTACTTCGCCGAACTCGCCGACGCCGTCATCGAAGCGGCAGCAAAGCACGGCCTGGTGGTGCTGATTGAGCAGACCGGCGCCAGCAGGGAACGTGAACTCGAGGTCATGGCCAGCCCCCGGCTCAAAATGTCCGACGGCCTGATCTTCAGCCCGCTGGCTCTCGGGCAGGAGGACGTTGACCTGATCAAGGCCGATGTTCCGATGGTGCTGCTCGGCGAGCGCATCTTCGGCAGCGCCTCGGACCATGTCACCATGCAGAACGTCACCGCCGCACGGGCCGCCACCGAACACCTGCTGGACATGGGCAGGAAGCGGATCGCCGTGGTGGGCGCCCATGAGGGGGAAGTCATCGGTTCAGCCGGCCTGCGTCTCCGCGGATACCGGGAGGCGCTGGAGGCCCGGGGCATTCAGTACGACGACGGCATCGTCGCCTATGTTGTCGACTGGCACCGGTCCAACGGTGCGGCCGCGATGCATGACCTGCTGGACCGCGGCGCCACCTTCGACGCCCTCTTCGGGCTCAATGACACCCTCGCGCAGGGTGCCGTGCGGGTCCTGCAGGAAGCCGGGTACCGCGTGCCGGACGACGTTGCCGTGATCGGCTTCGACGACCTCGATGAAACCCGGTACTCCCTGCCCACGCTGAGCACCGTGGACCCCGGCCGGACCGAGATCGCCGAGACTGCCATCCGGATGCTGATGGAGCGGATCAAGGACCCCACAGGCATGCCTCCCCGGGAAATCGAGACGGAGTTCCACGTGGTCCCGCGCGAATCGACGGTGGGCACCGGTCCGGCGTAGCCGCTCCGGCATCTGCTTCACGCAGGCGTTTAACTGATCACAGGAGCCGCGGGCATGGGCGCGTCCAGGAAGGTCGTCACCACCTCCTGCACCAGAGCCGTCCTCGCGAGCCCGAAGAAATGTGTTGTCCCGGGAAACACTGCAAGCTGTGACGCGGGCACCCCTTCAAAGTCGCCGTTCACATCTCCCCCGCGTAGCTGGAGGAACCGCACGGCATGCTCAAGCCTGACCATGTCGCAGTCGCCCACGGTGATCAATGTTGGGGCGGCGATTCCGCGGATCTCCTCATCACTCCACCCAACGGAGCCGGCGTCGTAGCGGCCGAGTTTGTCCAACAGCCCCTGCAGGTGCCCGCGGTCCGGGTGCGGTGACACGCTCAGGTAGCGTTCTTCCAATGGTGTGCCGGCGATCATGTCCACGGTCATGGACTCGAGCGCATCCGCATTCTCGCCCCGGTCGCCCTCGGGACGGAAGGATATGGAGGAGGCGACGAGTTTGCGCACGAGCTCCGGACGCGTGACCGCCAGGTGCAGTGCGACCGCCCCGCCCACGCTGAACCCAAAGACATCGACTTCACGGATTCCCAGATGTTCAAGGAGCCCGATGACGTCGGATGCCAGGTCGCGGGTGTTCAGTGGCCGGTCGATGTCATTGGTCCGGCCGTGGCCCTGGAAGTCCGCGGCGATGCCCCTGCGGCCCGCCGACAAGCCCGGGATCAGCGAGCCGAATTGCTGCTCGATATCGAACAGCCCGCCGTGCAGGAGCAGCAGCGGTGTGCCGCCGGAACCGTGCAGCTCGTAATACATCCGCAGGCCGTTGACGGGGGCATACCCCATTTCGGGTGCTGCAGCCGTTCCTTCAGGCATCAGCCGGTCCTCCTCCGCGTTCCGGGTCGTTGTGGTCCCGCTCCATGTGGAGGCGGGAACTGGCTCGACCACACGTAAAAATTATGGCGGCATCAGCTGCCCCCGCGCAGCAGAACCGCAAGCCGGCCTCCATCCGGGAAGACACTTGGGTGCCTGCCCCAGGGAGCAAGGTAATGTCGGAGACCTGGGCTTGAGAGTCCGGCAGGAAGCGCGGATACCTAACACCTGTTAGGAGGAGTCGACAATGATGTCTGAAAAGACACCAGGGCAACCTTCGCCGTCGCATGGGCTGCGCTCCCGCAGTGGACTCTCACCACTCACGCGGCGTTCCCTGCTGTGCCTCACGGGACTGGCTGTGGCGGGAGCCACCGTGGGAGCCTGGCCACGGCTGACCGGGAGCGATATCCCGGGCCGTGGCAGCAAGGCCCTGAACGTCGCCATCCTTGGAACGGCAGCAGATGCGGCGGCCCGCCAGCATCTGGTTCAGGCCTTTAATACCGCACATCCTGATATTCCGGTCCAGGTGCAGGCCATTCAGGGCGCGGACTGGAAGGATTTCTTCACCAAAATTCTCACCATGGTCGCCGCCGGAACCCCGCCGGATGTGGTCTACGTGGCCACCGAGGGCGCCCAGCTGTTCGCTGACAAGCTCGCCGAGCCGCTGGATGGTTACGTCCGCCGGGACGCTGCCGACATGAGCGAATACTTCGATGACGTTCATCCGAGCCTGCTGGAAGCCTTTATGTACCAGGGCAGCCTCTACCAGCTTCCGCTGGACTGGAACGCTGCGAACATCTACATGAATACCACCATCTTCGCCGAGGCCGGGCTCGACCGGCCGAAGGACGATTGGACGCAGGATGACTTTAGCGCCACTCTGCGCGCCCTGCGGCGGGCCCGCCCAGCCGATTTCACCCCGTACTACTGGACCAACCGGCTTTTCGGCGGAGTTGTGCCATGGCTGTACGCCAACGGCACCAGCTTCCTTACCGAAGCCAAGGCTTCCGGCGGGGACTGGGTTTGGGATCGTTTTTACCCCAACGACCCAGCCCGGGCGACCCGCGGAGGCGGCTATCAATGGCTGGCCCCCAACGCCGAAGACGGGCGGGTTATCGAGACCATCGACTACCTGCGCGAACTCGTTGCCGAAGGACTGGGCGTGCGTCCTGAATCCGGGGGCGGCAACGCCCTGGTTGGTTTGTTCGGCAACAACCGCATCGGCACCACGCCGGCAGGTGGTTACTGGGCGCAGGGCCTGCACGATGCCGGAATGACCGCCGATCAGTTTGATGTGCAGTTCTTCCCCCGCTGGCGCACCCAGCGGCATCAGTTCGGCGCTGCCGGCTACGCGATCACGCGCACGGCGAAGGACAAGGACGCAGCCTGGGAATGGGTTAAGTTCTGCGCCAGCCGGGAAGCAATGCAGTTGGCCATTCCGAAGCCGAACACCACTCCGGCCCGCCGTTCGATGGTCAACCAGTCCTTTTACGCGGCCACCGGGCCCAACCATTGGAAAGTCTTCTACGACACTCTCGACAGGTTCCCCACTAGCGGCCCCATCCCCGCGCCGCCCCAGCAGGCTGCGGTCGAAACTGCTCTGATGAAAAACATTTCCACCGCCGTCAGCGGCAACTCCGCCGACGTGCGGGCCGCGATGGGCACCCTGCAGCGCGATCTCGAACTGGCTCTGAGGAGGAACCTTTGACCGCCGCTTCCACAACTCCCCGCCGCACCGTAAAACCATCGGCCGCACGCCGCTCGTTCGCGGAGCGGTGGCTGGCCATGATTTTCCTTGCTCCCACAGTGCTCGGGATGGCCCTGTTCACCTTCCTGCCGATCATCGGCTCGCTGGTCCTTGCCTTCTTCCGCTGGGACATCATTTCAGCACCCCAGTTCATCGGTTTCGCCAACTTCACCTCACTGGCAGAGGACCCCACCGTCCGCGTGTCCTTCCTGAACACCATCGCGTTCGTCATTGTCGCAGTGGTCCTTCAACTGGGCATCGCACTAGGTCTGGCGTCCATGCTGCAGGCCAGAATGCCGTCCTGGCTGAGGGTATTCCTCCGTTCCGTCTTCTTCTTTCCGCTGGTCCTTTCCGCCGCGTCGGTGTCCATCTTCATGCGGTACATGTTCAACGAACAGTTCGGCGTCGTGAACTGGCTCCTGTCCCTGACCGGTCTTCCCGCAGTGCCGTGGCTGACCAGTCCTGTCGCATCCGCAGCTGTGGTGGTTCTGGTCTATGTATGGCAGAACTTCGGATTCTCCTTTCTGCTCTTCCTCGGCGCCATGACCAACATTCCCAAGGAACTGCACGAGGCAGCGGACCTGGACGGCGCCACAGGCTGGAAACAGTTCAGCAATGTAACACTTCCGCTGATCAGCCCCACGGTGCTCGTCGCCTCCGTCATGGCAATGATCAGCGCACTGCAGGTCTTCGACCAGCCCTACGTCATGACCAACGGCGGTCCAGGGGATTCCACCCGTACCGCTGTCATGGTGATTTTTGAATCCGCCTTCCAGCAATTGGAGTTCGGCCAAGCCTCGGCCATCGGCCTGGTGCTCACCGTGCTCATCCTTGCCGTCACCGCCCTGCAATTCCGGCTTAGCCGCCGCTTCGTCTTCTACCAGTGAGGTCCCTCATGTCCAGCCAGTCCCTGCACACCGGGACCGACGAGCATCCCGGTTCCACCGCCGGCACGCCGCCCACCCACAACCGCCGGCGCAACCGCCGCCTGCCCGCGGTTGGAACCGTCGGCAGGTACGCCGCTCTGGCCTTGGCTGCCGCGCTGACCCTCGGCCCCGTGCTGTGGACCCTGTCCACTTCACTGCGCACGCCGTCGGAATCATTCAACCTGCCGCCGTCCTTCCTGCCCGTCAATCCTGACTTCACCGCCTACCAGGAAGTGTTCAGGCAGATCAATGTGGGCGTCCTGGTCCTGAACAGCGCCCTGGTGACCGGGCTGATCGCGCTTGGCCAGATGGCTTCGGCCACTCTGGCCGGCTACGCGTTCGCCCGCCTGGACTTCCGCGGCAAGAATGCCATCTTCTCTTTGGTGCTGGCCACCATGATGGTCCCGGTGCAGGTCACCATCGTTCCGGTATTCATGCTCATCCGGGGGATGGGCCTATCCGATACACTGCTGGCCCTGATCCTGCCGGCCATCCCCACCGCCTTCGGCACCTTCCTGATGCGCCAATACTTTATGGGCCTTCCACATGACTTTGCGGAAGCGGCCGCCCTGGATGGTGCCGGACCGTGGCGGATCTTCCGTTCCGTTTACGCACCAATGGCGGCCCCCGGCATGGCCATCGTCGGGATCCTTGCCTTCAACTTCCACTGGAACGAGTTCTTCCGGCCGCTGATCCTCACTATCAGCGAACAGAACTTCACTCTTCCCCTCGGCCTGGTCACGCTCCAGGGAAGCCTCGGCACCGGGAGCATCTCCGTGGTCCTCGCCGGTGTCATCCTGTCCATGCTGCCCGCACTGGTGGTGTTTATCTTCGGCCAACGCACCCTGCGCGAAGGCCTCACGGCCGGGGCGGGCAAATAACCCCTTGACAGCTTCTTAGTAACGCGAGTAACCTCGATCACACGCACTAGTAACGCGCGTTACTCACGCGAAAGCATCAACGACGAGCACCGGAGCATTCAATGGCGAAGACCACCACCCCGAACCATGCCGGGGCTGCGCGGCAACGTGGCGTCACCATGAAAGACGTCGCCGAGCATGCCGGAGTCTCCCGGACCGCGGTCTCGTTTGTGCTGAGTAACCGCGAAAATGCCAGCATCTCCGAGGAGACCCGCGCTCGGATCAGTGAAGCTGTTCAGGCCTTGGGCTACCGCCCGAATGCCGGAGCGCGTGCACTGGCATCCCAACGAAGTGACTGGTACGGAATTGTCACCGAGATCGTGACGGCACCGTTCGCCGTCGACATCATCAAAGGTGCACAAGACCAGGCCTGGCTTGACCGCAGGTTCCTGCTCATCGCGCCCTCCGACCAGGCCGACGCCGCAGGGCCGAACCAAGGCCTGGAAGACGCCGCAACCGAAAAGCTGCTGGAACAACGGGTGGAAGGACTTCTCTACGCAGCCACCTACCACCGTGGCGTGCATGTGCCCGAAAGCGCCAAGGAAGTACCCACAGTTCTGATCAACTGCTTCGACGCGGACGGGAAGCTGCCCTCGATTGTCCCGGACGAACGTGCCGGCGGCCGCGTCGCCGTCGGACGTTTACTCCAGGCCGGCCACCGCAGAATCGGAGTCATCAACCTGGACCCGGACATCCCCGCCGCAGTCGGGCGTTTGGAGGGTGCCCGCGAAGCACTCGCCGAAGCCGGCCTCGAGTTGGACCCGGAGCTCGTGGTGCCCGGCCATGCAACGGCAGACGGCGGGTACGAAGCCGCGTGCCGAATCTTGGACCGCTACCCACAAAAGGACAGGCCAACCGCGCTGTTCTGCCTCAACGACCGCATGGCGATGGGCGCCTATGACGCCATCAAGGAACGGGGCCTGACCATCCCCGGAGACATCGCCGTCATCGGTTTCGACAACCAGGAGCTGATTGCGGCCTATCTGCGGCCCAAACTGACCACGGTTGCGTTGCCGTTCGAAAAGATGGGCGCACTGGGAGTCCAGACGCTCGCAGCTCTTACAGCAGGACAGCCGATAATTGCCGACCAGCAATTAGTCGACTGTCCGCTGTTAGAACGCTCCTCGGTCTGACCGCGAAATCAAGGTCCGAAGAGCCAACCCCTTACCCACCACTTCACCTCGCTGATGAAGACAGGAAAGAGATAACCATCATGACACAACCCCGATTTTTCAGGGCTGCCCGCATCACCACGGCCGGGCTGGCGGTAGGCGCACTGCTGCTGACCGGCTGTGCAGCCACCGTCAACAAGCCTGCCGGCACCGACGCCGCGGCGAACGCCAGCGCCTTTCTCACCATTCCGCGTGAGGACATGGGCACGTTCGTGCAGAACTTCAACCCGTTCGCGCCCACCGTCAACCCCATGGTCCAGCAGTCCATCTATGAATCCCTGCTGATCTTCAACCCGGCCAAGGGAGACACTGTGCCCTGGCTCGCCACCGAGTGGAAGGCCGCCGACGACGGAAAATCCATCACCTTCACCCTGCGCGACGGCGTGAAGTGGTCCGATGGTCAACCACTCGTGGCCGAGGACGTCGCGTACACGTTCGAGCTGCAGAAGAAGATCAAGGGTGGTTACGACTACCTGGATAGCGTTGCTGCCGAAGGCGCCAACAAGGTCACCTTCAACTTCAACAAGCCTTGGTCCCCGGCCCTCTACGACGTCGGACAGCTCACCATCCTGCCCAAACACGTCTGGTCCGCGCTCGCAGACCCGGAGAAGGATGCCAACGCCAAGCCCGTCGGCACCGGACCGTACACCGAAGTAGACAGTTTCCAGGCCCAGTCCTTCGTGCTGAAGAAGAACCCCAACTACTGGCAGCCGGAAAAGCAGAGGATCGCCGGTATCAAGATGCTCGCCTTCGCAGGGAACGACGGCGCCAACCTCGCCGCCGCGAACGGCGACGTGGACTGGGCTCCGCAGTACATCCCGAATATCGAAAAGACGTTCGTTTCCAAGGACAAGGAGCACCGCCAGTACTGGTTCCCGGCGACGGGCGCCATGATCAACTGGCAGCTCAACACCGCCAAAGCCCCCTTTAACGATGTTGATGTCCGGAAGGCCCTGAGCATGGCCGTTGACCGCGAACAGGTCACCAAGATCGGCATGAGCGGCTACGCCAAGCCTGCAGACTGCACCGGACTGTCCGGCAACTATGAGGCCTGGAAGAGCAACGAGGTCAAGGACAACTGCACCTGGACCAACCTGGATATCCAGAAGGCCAACGGGCTGCTGGACAAGGCGGGCTACCCGAAGGGTGCTGACGGCAAGCGCACGCTCAAGGACGGCAAGCCCTTCGAATTCAAGATCTCCGTGGGCGCGTCTTCTTCTGACTGGCTGTCCGTGGCCAACGTGATCTCCCAGAACCTGGCCGAGGTGGGCGTCACTGCCAAGGTGGACTCCCCGGACTGGGCTGCCGTGGTGGCCGGCTACGAGACGGGCGAGTTCGACTCCGGCATCGTCTGGAGCGCCAACGACCCCAGCCCGTACAAGTACTTCAACACCTCCATGGGCACGGCAACCGTGAAGCCGGTGGGCACCAAGACGTTCGACAACTACCACCGCTTCGGCGATGCCACAGCCGACGCCCTGCTCGCAGAGTTCGCGGCCGCGGCCGATGAGTCCAAGCAGAAGGACATCGCCAACAAGCTCCAGGAAGAGTACAACGACGCCGCACCGCTGGTGCCGCTGTTCTCCGGTCCGGAATGGGGTGCCTTCAACGACACCCGCTTCACCGGCTGGCCCACCGAGGGCAACCCTTACGCCACGCTTTCGGTCCGCGCACCCACTACGGTGCTGGTGCTGACCTCGCTGGAACCGCGCAAGTAGCTCCCCACCGCCTCCCTGGCGGCGTGGGCCCACCGCGCACCACTGCTGGCCGCCGGATCATCCGGCGGCCAGCCCCCCAAACTTTCCGCAATTCCCGAATGGAGGGAAACCGTGCGCTTCATCCTGCGCCGCCTGGGTTTCTACCTGATCGCCTTCTGGGCATCCATTACCCTGAATTTCCTGCTCCCGCGCTTCATGCCAGGGGACCCCGTCTCCCGCATGTTCGCCCGCTCCCAGGACAGAATGCAGCCCGAACAGATCGAGGCCCTGCGCAAGCTGCTCGGCGTTGACGACCGGCCGCTCTGGGAGCAATACATCGACTACCTTCACAACATCTTCACCGGCCAGATGGGCGTCTCCATCTCACGTTTCCCCACCCCGGTCACCGAGGTGATTTCGTCCCAGATCGGCTGGACCCTCCTGCTCGGTGGAACCGCACTGGTGATTGCCGCCGTCGCGGGTAATCTGCTGGGCATCCTCGCCGCTTGGCGGCGGGGTGGCGCCATCGATTCGGTCCTGCCGCCGGTGTTGGTGTTCATCGGTTCGTTCCCCTACTTCTGGCTCGCGATGGGTGCGCTGTACCTGTTCGGTGTGGTGCTGGGTTGGTTCCCGATCCGCCACGCGTTTACGGCCGGCCTGGAGCCCGGGTTCACCTGGGAGTTCATCGGGGACGTGGGAGCGCACCTTGTGTTGCCGGCGTTGACGATCGTGCTGGTCTCCATCGGCGGCTGGATGCTGGGCATGCGCAATACGATGATCGCCACCAATTCCGAGGACTACATCACCATGGCCGAGGCCAAGGGTCTCCGTCCCAGCCGCATCATGCTCCGCTACGCGGCACGGAACGCCATGCTCCCATCGGTCACGAGCTTCGGCATGGGCCTGGGATTCGTGGTGGGCGGTGCGCTGCTGACCGAGGTGGTGTTCGCCTATCCCGGCGTCGGCTACCAACTCCTTAACGCCGTCCAAGGCCTCGACTATCCCCTGATGCAGGGCCTGTTCCTGACCATTACCGCCGCAGTGCTGCTGGCGAACTTCCTGGTGGACATCCTCTACGTCCGCCTCGACCCGCGCGTGCGCAGCAACTAGAGGGACCGAATATGACAACCGTAATTCTGCAGCAGCCCGGCAAGGCGGCCGGCAAAACCACAGCTGCCCGCAAGCCCAACCGCAGCTTCGTCCACGGCCTCCTCAGCAACAAGAAGGCCCTGACGGGCATGGCCGTGATGCTCGTCTTCATCGCGCTGGCCCTGCTGGCGCCGGTACTGTTCCCCGGCGACCCGTCGCGGATCACCGCCATGGCCTCGCTGGAACCATCTCCAGAGCACTGGCTGGGAACTACAGCCAAGGGACAGGACGTGCTCGCGCTGACGGTCCACGGCTCCCGGAGTTCCCTGTTCGTTGGACTGACGGTGGGCTTCGCGTCCACCTTCATCGGCATCCTGGTGGGACTTGCCTCCGCGTACTTCGGCAGGTTCATCGACGAAGCACTGTCCCTGGTAACCAACATCTTCCTGCTCCTTCCCGGACTGCCGCTCCTGGTCATTTTGGCCGCGTTCCTGCCCCCGGGCCTGGGCACGGTGATTCTTGTCCTCGTCGTCACCGGCTGGGCAGGCTCAGCACGCGTCCTGCGCTCACAGGCTTTATCCATCCGCTCCAAGGACTTTGTGGCCGCGGCCGTGGTGTCCGGCGAAGGGGCCGGCCGGATCATGTTCCGCGAAATCCTGCCCAACATGGCCTCGATCGTGATGGGAACGCTGCTCGCCTGCGTGATCTACGGCATCGGCGCCCAAGCGGGGCTGGAGTTCCTGGGCCTGGGCGATGTCAGCACAGTCTCGTGGGGCAACAATCTGTTCTGGGCCGGCAACGAAGGCGCCCTGCTCACAGGCAGCTGGTGGGTTTTCGTGCCCTCGGGCGTTTGCATCGCGCTGGTCGCCTTCGCCCTCGCCCTCATCAACTACGCCGTGGACGAGGTCACCAACCCGCGGCTGCGGAAGATCAAAACCCCGAAAGATACCGAAAGGATCGCCACGAAATGACCATCTCCCAAGTGTCCTTCGGGTCCCACGAAGCCGTCCTGGACGTCAAGGACCTCACCGTCAAGTACATCGGCGACACCCGCTCCACCACCGCCGTCGACCGCGTTTCCTTCAGCATCGGCACCGGTGAGGTGTTCGGCCTCGCGGGAGAGTCCGGCTGTGGAAAGTCCACCATCGCCAACTCGATCATGCGGCTCCTGAAGGACCCCGCAAAGATCGCAGGCGGCAGCATTTCCTTCGGCGGCAAGGACGTCCTGGCCATGAGCCCGGAGGAGTTGCGGCGCTTCCGCTGGCAGGACGTGGCCATGGTCTTCCAGTCAGCCATGAACTCGCTCAATCCGGTGCTGACCATCGGCGAACAGATCGTAGACATCTTCACTACCCATGCCGGCTACTCGCGCAAGGAATCCCTGCGCCGCGCGGGCGAACTGCTGGAACTCGTGAGGATCGACCCCGCACGCCTCAAGTCCTATCCGCACCAGCTCTCGGGCGGCATGCGTCAAAGGGCTGTGATTGCGATGGCCGTGGCGCTCAAGCCGTCGCTGCTGATCCTCGACGAACCCACCACGGCGCTGGACGTGGTGGTGCAGCAAGAGATCATGGCGCAGATCAAGGAACTTCAGCGCGAGCTGGGCTTCTCCGTCCTCTTCATCACGCACGACATGTCGCTCATGGTGGAACTCTCACACCGCATGGCCGTGATGTACGGCGGCAGGATTGTGGAGACTGCGAAGGCCCAGGACGTCTACGCCAACCCCCTCCACCCCTACACTCAGGCGCTGATGGGCGCGTTCCCGCCGCTCACCGGCCCGCGGGTTCCGCTGACGGGCCTGCCCGACGGCGTGAAGTTCCGAAACATCCCCGACCTCAGCGAGTCGGCACCCGGCCATTTTGTGGCTCCGGTTGGTGCCGACGCTTCAGTGGTTGATTCCGTAAACCTGGCAGGAGCCGCACGATGAGCCACTCCTTAGCGTCCCCCTTGGCTGGTTCCACCACCAGCACCCCCGCCCTCGAAATTCGTGGCCTGGGTAAGTCATTCCCCGTTGGAGGGCTGTTCTCCCGCGAGTCGGTCCGCGCCTTGCACGGCATCGACCTGACTCTTGGCCGCGGCGAAATCGTGGCGCTTGTCGGAGAATCCGGTTCCGGCAAGAGCACCTTGGCCCGCTGTGTTGCCCGGCTCGAGAAGCCGGGCGCCGGCACGATCCTGATCGACGGCGTCGACATCCTCAAACGCGATCGCTTCCAGGCGTCCCGTGCGTTTCGATCCCAACTGCAGATGGTCTTCCAGGACCCCTTCGGTTCCTTGAACCCGGCTCACAGGATCGAGCATTTCCTGCGGCGTTCGCTGGCGATCCACGGCAAGAGTGGCGGTTCCGAGGAGGAGACCCAGCGTCGGCTCGAAGTGCTGATGACCACTGTTGGCTTACAGGCCGACATGCTGAACTCGTATCCGCACGAGCTCTCCGGCGGGCAGCGCCAACGCGTTGCGATCGCCCGGGCCCTCGCCGTTGAACCACAAGTCATCCTGGCCGACGAGCCCACCTCCATGCTGGATGTTTCCGTCCGGATCGGCGTGCTGAACCTGATGCGCAAGCTCCGCGACGAGCAGGGCATTTCCATGCTCTACATCACCCACGACCTCGCGTCCGCCCGCTACCTCGCGGACCGGACGGCAGTCATGTTCGCCGGTGAAATCGTCGAGGAAGGCGAGTCCCTGGACCTGCTGTCAAACCCCGCGCACCCCTACACGCAACTCCTGGTTTCGGCTGTCCCGGACCCCGCCCGGGCAGGCTCGTACGATCCTGTCCGCCGGGCCGAACTGCGCCAAGCGGTCATGGCATCGACGAATTGCGCTTTCGACGGCGACCCGAACCAGGCCTGTTCGGCCGAAGAACCCGTGCGCCATCAGGTTGGAGACCCCGAAAACCACCACTGGGTCCGCTGCCACCTCTACAAGCCGTGGGCTGCTGCCGACGGCCACGCCTTGGCGGGCGAACCGGCCCTGGCCACCGAACGGACTGAAATGAAGGCCTCCTCATGACTGAACTGACCCACCCGCTCGCCACCATTCCACAGGATGAGCTGGTTGCCCGCGCCGAGGCCGACCCCCTCCGGCCACGCTTCCATTTCGTGTCACCAGCCGGTTGGCTCAACGATCCCAACGGCGTCAGCCAGTGGAACGGCACTTACCACCTCTTCTACCAGTACAACCCGGAGGGCGCTTTCCACCACCGCATCCAGTGGGGTCACACCACCAGCACCGACCTCGTCACCTGGACGGACAAGCCCATTGCCTTGGAGCCGTCCGAAGGACCCGACGCCGAGGGCTGCTGGTCGGGGGTATTGGTGAATGACGCCGGCACGCCCACCCTGGTGTACTCGGGGCGGTCCGAAGGCAAGGAGTTGCCCTGCGTCGCCGTAGGATCACCGGACCTTCTGAGCTGGACCAAGGTCCCCGAAAATCCCGTGATTGCAGCCCCGCCAGCTGGAGTGGACACCACCGCATACCGCGATCACTGCGTATGGCGGGAAGGAACGAAGTGGCGGCAGTTGGTGGGTTCAGGCATCCGCCAGCGCGGCGGTACGGCGTTCCTGTACGAGTCCTCTGATCTGCGGTCGTGGGACTACATCGGGCCGCTGTTCATCGGTGATGCCTCACAGGGCGATCCTGCGGACACTGACTGGACGGGAACCATGTGGGAATGTGTGGACCTGTTCCGGGCGGGTCAGGGTTCGCTGGGGTCTGTGTCTTCTGACGGCTCGCCGGATGTGCTGGTCTTCTCCGCCTGGGACGACGGCGACACGCGCCACCCGCTGTACTGGACCGGCCGATACGCCGGGGATGCTTTCGAGCCCAAGGCGCTGCACCGGCTGGACTACGGAGGCCGCTTCTTCTACGCACCGCAATCGTTCCAGGACGAGGCCGGACGGCGTGTCATGTTCGGCTGGATGCAGGAAGGCCGCAGTGATGCGGCGATGGTGGAGGCCGGCTGGTCGGGCGTCATGAGCCTGCCGCGACTCGTCACGATGGCTGACGACGGCACGCTCCGGTTCGCACCCGTACCCGAAATCAACAAGCTGCGCCGTGACCACACACGCCTGCCGGGACAGGTCTTGACCGGTGCCCTGGTCCCCTTGGACATCGGCTTGTCCGGGAACCAACTCGACCTGGAACTGGACGTCCAACTCGCTCCGGGCGCTCTGCTGCGGCTGGGTGTACTGGGCTCCACCGGGGGAAGCAACTCCGACAACCCAACCGAGGAAACGGTCATCGAACTGCGCAGGGCGACTGACGGCACCGGCAATGGCGCGCTCCACTTGGACCGCACTCGAAGCAGCCTCGATCCAACCGTTGACGTGGAGGACAAGTCCGGACCAGTCCCCATGCCCGAAGGGCGGGTCCACCTGCGCGTAATCCTCGACCGATCCGCCGTCGAAATTTTTGCAAATGGTATCCCGCTCACTGCCCGCGCCTACCCCACCCTGGGTGGGGAACGCGTCAGCCTTGCCGCCGAAGGCACGGTGCAGATGCGCTCCCTCGATGCCTGGACCATGGCCGAAATCCATGAGGGTACCCGGACCCTTTTCCCCTGACGCGGGGCAGTACATCAAAAACGCACTCATAAGCAGCATCGAAGCTGCCCAGAAAGAAGAAGGAACTCATGGAAGATTCACCCGCGGTCTCTCGTCGTTCACTCCTTACCGGAAGCGGGGTGGTTGCACTCAGCGGATCGCTGGCACTTTCAACAGCGTTCGCCGAATCCGCCACAGCCGTGCCGGCAAAGACACCTGAACCCGCGTCAAGCGGCTCAATGTCACAAGGAACACGCCGGATGCGCCCGGCCTATCACTTCAGCGTCCCGGACAACTGGAAGAACGACCCCCAGCGCCCCATCTACCTGGACGGGGAATACCACTACTACTACCTGTACAACGCTGACTACCTGCGGGGCGGCGGAGGCACATCATGGCGCCGCGCGACCACCACGGATCACATCGTGTTCACTGACCACGGCGTGGCCATCCCCAAGTTCAGCAACACCAACGGCGACTGCTGGTCAGGATCCCTTGTGGTCGACAAGCGGAATACCGCCGGATACGGCGAGGGTACGGTGATCGCCCTCGTGACGCAGGCGCCCGAAGGCCGCCAGGCCCAGTACCTCTGGTACTCGACCGACCGCGGACGCTCGTTCCAGGCCGCCGGCACGGAACCGGTATTACCGAACCCCGGAGTGCATGACTTCCGCGATCCCAAAGTGATCTGGGACGCTGACCGCGGGCGATGGTTCATGGCGAATGCCGAGGGGCAGAAGCTCGGCTTCTACGTTTCCGCCGACCTGCGATCCTGGCAGCGCGTCGGCGAGTTTGTACGCACCGATCTGGGCGTGCTGGAATGCCCTGATATCTTCCGCATGACCGCTGACGACGGCAGCTCCCATTGGATCCTCGGCACGAGTGCCAACGGCAAAAGCCGCGGCCTGCCCGCAACCTACGCGTACTGGACCGGTGCCTTCGACGGCACATCGTTCACGCCTGATCAGCCGGAACCCGAATGGCTGGACTATGGCTATGACTTTTACGGAGCAGTCACCTATCCACATCACGACCCCTCGGGTGCGGAAGATGAGACCCTCCGCAGGGCAATCGGGTGGGCGAACTTCTGGGATTACCCCCACAACACGCCGACCCTTGAGACCGACGCCTACAACGGCGATGACATGATCGTGCGCGACGTCCGCCTCAAAAAGGCGGACGGTGGGTACCACCTCGTCTCCGCCCCCACGTCGGCGCTGGAAAATCATGTCAAGCGCACCCACCTCCTGGGCGACATCGTTGTAACGGGCACCCGCGACCTCGACGTCCGCTCACCCGCTTATGACCTCACCTGCGAGCTTGTATGGGACCCCGCCTCCCCACCCGCCAACGTGGGTCTTGAAGTATGCCGTGCAGAGGGTGGCGGCCGGCATGTCGCCGCCGGCGCATTCCTGCGAGGTCCCTTCGCCTACCTCAACAGGCGTCCCACCATCAACCCAACCGGCGGCGAGACTAAGACTCCGATCGACCCCTCGACAGGACGGCTCACCCTCCGCATCCTCGTGGACCTCACGAGCGTGGAAATGTTCGTCGGAGACGGACGGGTGGTGCACTCGCACCGCGTATTCCCTCTTGCAGGCGACAACGGAATCCGGCTTTACGCGCATGAAGGAGCGGCCACCTTCCGGAACCTGACCCTTCGCGAAATCAAAGCAACGCACCCCCGATAATCACCTTCCACGAGATACAGAGATGGAATACCTCAAAGGAGCGCGGGGCGACGTCCGCCAGACGCCTGACGTGATCGTTGTATCAGCCAAGCGCGACGGCGGACCAGGACACGGGCGGCAGGGTCACCGTGAGCGTACCCTCCTCCAGGACCGCGCCGTCGAGTTGTTTCAGGCCCACCCGGTTCTGGTCCTGGAGCGTGTTCTTGGCGTAGACGTCCGCATCGTGCAGGGTCACGGCTTCGGTGATCACCGTGGCGTTGAGGTCCGAGACGTTGACGGTGACATCGATCGATTCGGTCTGGCTGCGGTTCACGAGGAAGAGGGCGGATTCGCCGGTGGCTGCGTCGGCGGTTGCCACCGCGTCCACCAGTGGGGCATCCCCGTAGACCGCCGTTGAGTAGGTGCCCGCGTCGATCCGGGGACGAAGCACCTCCCCCTTGGCCAGCCGGGACGTCACTGAGAACGGGAAGAACGTGGTCTGGCGCCAGGTGTCGCCGCCCGGTTCGGTCATGATCGGCGCGATGACGTTGACCAACTGGGCGAGGGAGGCGGCCGCGACGCGGTCATGGTTCTTAAGCAGCGTGATCAGCAGGTTGCCGAACACCACGGCGTCCGCCACGGAGTAGATGTCTTCCAGCTGGCGCGGCGCGTGGGTCCATTCCTCGTTGACCTCGTCGGAGGCCTGGTGCTCATCCAGGTACCAGATGTTCCACTCGTCGAAGGAGAGCTGGATGGTCTTCTTGCTCTTGAGCTTGTGTTTGACGTGGTCTGCGGTGGCCACCACCGTCTCGATGAAGTACTGCATGTCCAGCGACGATGCGAGGTAGGAGCCGAGGTCTCCGTTGCGCTCCTGGTAGTAGGCGTGGCAGGAGATGTAGTCCACGTAGTCGTAGCTCTGCTCCAGGACCACCCGCTCCCATTCGCCGAACGTGGGCATCGAGGACCCGGACGAGCCGCACACCACCAGCTCCAGGTCCTTGTCCGCCGTCTTCATCGCGGAGGCAGTGCGAGCGGCGATCTTGCCGTAGTCTTCCGCGGACATGTGGCCGATCTGCCACGGGCCGTCCATCTCATTGCCCAGGCACCACATGCGGATGTTGTAAGGGTCCTTGGCGCCGTTCGCGATGCGCTGCTCGCTCAGCGTGGTGCCGGAGGGGTGGTTGGCGTATTCGAGCAGGTCAAGGGCCGCTTCGATGCCCCGGGTGCCGAGGTTGACGGCCATCATCAGCTCGGAGCCGGTGAGCTTGCACCAGCGCGCGAACTCTTCCAGCCCCACCTGGTTGGACTCGAGCGAATGCCAGGCGAGGTCGCGGCGGACGGGACGCTTCTCGCGGGGGCCCACGCCGTCTTCCCACCGGTAACCGGAAACGAAGTTGCCGCCCGGGTAGCGGATGGTGCTGGAGCCGAGTTCCTTGACCAGCTCGATGACGTCCAGCCGGAACCCGTCCTCGTTGGCCGTCGGGTGGCCGGGCTCGTAGATCCCGTCGTAGACGCAGCGTCCGAGGTGTTCCACGAAAGAGCCGAAGATCCGCCGGCTGACGGGGGCCACAACGGCGGACCGGTCGATGGTGATGAGAGTGGGTGCCACAACAGCCAAGTCGGTCTGGTCAGCAGCAGCGGAGGTGATGGTCACGGTTCATTTCCTGTTCTGTATAACGTTGTAGAGAAGTGAATGGTCAAAACTATCGAAGGGGTAAGGAGCGGCCTCAGGCAGGCGAAAGGGCCTCATGTACAGGTCCGGAGGCTTCCAGCCCGGCAAGACGACGCCCCACCAGCCAGCCGGCGATCAGCAAGTGCACGGAAGCACCCACGAGGGGTACCAGGACCCCGGCCCCGGAGAAGACGACGACTGCCGCCACGATGGTTACCAGCAGGGAGAGGCTCATGGCCGGTGAGACGAGCGGGAGCATGAACGCGGTCCGCCACGTGCTGGTGACCGAGTCCCGGTACCGGCTGCAGAGCGTCACGGCCGTCGCGGCCGCGGTGGCTGTACCCGCCGCGGCAACGATGGTGAGGACAAGCAGCACTGCATGCCCGGCCGGAGCCATAGGTGTCCCGGCCGGTCCCAGCAGTGCCAGGACGTTGAGGACAAGCACGACGCCGGCGAGCCAGAAGATGCTCCCCACCCGGTTGGCGTGCCGGAACTGGAAGCGGTAGGCAGTGATGAAATCCCGGACCACGTGGTCCCCGGCAGAGCCGCCGCGCAGCCTGGCGAGGACGGTTGTGGCCGCGACGGCGGCGGGGAAGAAACCCAAAATCCCGAGGCCCGCCAGGGTTCCCGCCACAAACAGCACGTTGACGAGGACCAGCCGGGTCAGGAAGCGGAGCCAGTCCATCAGGCGTCCGGCCCACCCCAATGACTGGTCACTCATAGCAGCACTTCCTTGGTCCCGCTCCAGGCCACGCCCTGCTGGTCGATCCCGCTGAAGGAGAGCGCAGGCCGGCTCCGCGCCCAGTCCCAGGAGCCGAACAGCACCGCATCGAGCTCGATTGCAGCCCCGGATCCGTCCTGGGCTCCCGCAATGCGCAACGTGGCCTGGACCGGCGATCCATCGGATACCTCGGGTCCAGGGCCAACCGACTGGAGCTCTCCGGCGACAGCCGGCACCAACGCAGTGGACTCAGGATCGAAGCGGAGCAGCTGCCATGTTCCGGCTACGGACTCCGGCCCGGCCAAGACTTCGCTCCCCTGGCCGGCATATGGCTGGGGTGAGACCACCGGCCAGCCGGCTGCGTTGAAGAACAGACGGCGCAGCTGTGCAACATGCTGGGTGGGGTCCGCGGCGAACCTGGTGTGGTGGACCAGGAAGTGCTCCGGTTGGCCGTCGGGGCCGTCCTGGGTGAGGACCGAATTGTGCCCCGGGGCCAGCCAGCCGGTGCCGCCGTCGAACTGGTAACTGCCCAGCACCTTGGTGCCGGCCAGCGCCGGCGGAATCTCCGGGTCGGTCAGGGAATGGCCGCGGGCATCGCGGTACGGGCCGGTGATGTCGTCCGCCACTGCCACCCGGACGTTGTACGTGCTGAAGAGCGAGTCGTAGGAGGTGAAGAGGACGTAGCGGTCTTCTTCCGGACGGTAGAGGATGAAGGCGCCCTCCACCGCGCCTTCCACGGACTGTGACCGGCGGGCAATGCAGGTTCCGGGATCCCCCGGCTCCAGTGGCTCCCCGGTGGCACCGTCCAGGGGCAGGATGTGGATGCCTGAGAAGAAGGAGCCGTAGGTGAGCCAGGGCGCACCAGCCGCATCGAAAACCACTGCGGCATCGATGGCGTTCTGGGAATGCTCTCCGGAACGGGTAGCTACAACGGGTCCGCGGTCCTCCCACGGCCCCGCAGGTGATTGCGCCACGGCCAGGCCGATTGCCGAGGTGTTGGAGCCGAAGGTGGAGGCAGAGTAGTACATGTGCCAACCTCCAGCGGGCCAGCGCACCACCTCGGGCGCCCACAGTCCCCGCGCCCCGGACCAATCCGCGGCAGGTGACGGCACGCCGTCGAACGCTGTCCCTGCGTAGGTCCAGTCCACCAGGTCCGGCGAGGTCCTGATATGGACTCCGGCGGGAACAACCCGGGCATTCGCCACCGCATCCGTGGAGAACATGTAGTAGGTGCCGTCGCCGTCGCGGACAACTGTGGGGTCGTGGGCGTGCCGCAACCCCCAGGCGGAAGGATTACCCGTGTCCGTGCCCGGCAGGGGAAGCAGCTCCTCCACGGTGCTGATATCTGCAGTGGTCATGCTCAGCCCTTTGATCCGGACAGCGCGATGGATTCGATGATCTGGCGCTGGAAGACAATGAACACGATCAGCACCGGCAGCAGTGCCACAAACGAGGCGGCCATGATCAGCGGGTAATCCGTCTGGATGGCGTACTGGGCGTTGAAGTTGGCAATCACCAGCTGGAGGGTCTGGGTGCCCGGCGAGTTCAGGTAGATGATGGGCGCCAGGTAGTCGTTCCAGACGGCCATGAACCAGAGGATGAACTGGGCGGCCAGCGCCGGACGGATGGCCGGCATGATGAGTGCCCAGAAGATCTGCAGGTAGGAGGCGCCGTCGATCCGCGCCGCTTCAACAATGGAGTCCGGAATGCTGTTCAGGAACTGGCGCAGGAAGAAGATCATGATGATGTTGCCGAACAGCCCGGGCACAATCAGCGGCAGCAGGGTATCCACCCAGCCGATGCCGGCGAAGATGGTGAACTGCGGAATCATCAGCGTGGGGAACGGGATCATCAGGCCGGACAGGAGCCCCAGGAACAGGACGTTCTTGAACGGCATCCGCATCTTGGCAAACGCGAAGGCTGCCAGTGCCGAGGTCAGCGAACCGATGATGGTGACGGAGCAGGCAACGATCAGGCTGTTCTGGATGCCGGTCAGGAGCGGGCCGGCCGTCCAGATCCGGGCGTAGTTCTCCCACACGAACGGATCCGGAATCCACTGCGGCGGCAGCTCGAAGACACCGTCCTTGGTCTTGAGCGACGTGGAGAAGGTCCAGGCCAGCGGCGCGATCATGATGACCGCGCCCAGGCTGAGGACGAGGGTGGTCAGGATATTGCCCAGGCGGAGTGTGTCCTTGCCGGACCGCGGGCCCTTGGCTGCCGGACGCGGGCCGGACGTGCCTGCGCCGTTGGTACCGCCCGGGATTTCCTGCGTGGGTTCCAGGGGAGGGGTGGTGATGACGTTCTGTGCGGACATGACTGCCTGCCTCAATCGATCGAAAACTGGTTGCGGCGGTTGAGCCGGAACTGGATGAAGGTAATGATGAACACCAGCAGCCCCAGGACAACCGACATGGCCGAGGCGTAGCCCATCTGCAGGTTGTCGAACGCTTTCTGCCAGATGTACCAGACGATGGAGGCCGATTCGAACTCGGGTCCGCCGGTGGGGGTCATGATGTTGATCTCCACGAAGATCTGCGAGCCGCCGATGATGGACGTGACAATCAGGAAGAAGGTGACCGGCGCCACCATGGGGATGGTGATGTGCCGGAACTGCTGCCAGGCGGTGGCGCCGTCGAGGGCGGCCGCCTCGTAGAGGTACCGCGGCACGGACTGCAGGGCAGCCAGGTACAGGAGCATGGAATACCCCAGGCCCTTCCAGATGGCCATGATGATCAGTGCAGGCTTCACGGTGGCGGTGTCCTGCAGCCAGTTGGGACCGTCGATTCCCACCAGTGCCAGGCCCTGGTTGATGAGGCCGAAGTCGCCGTTGAAGGCCCACTGCCACAGGATGGCGACGGCGGCAATGGAGGAGATGACGGGAAGGTAGTAGACAGTGCGGAAAAAGGTTGTTCCGCGCATCTTCCGGTTCATGGCAAGGGCCAGTGCCAGGGAGATGACCAGGCCGATGGGGATGCCGATCATCATGAACAGGGTGTTCCAGAGCGACTTCAGGAAGTAGCGGTCGCCGAACATCTTGGTGTAGTTGTCCAGGCCCTTGAAGACAGGGGCCGAGATGCCGTTCCAGTTGGTGAAGGACGCGTACACGGAGAACAAGAGCGGGAACAGTGTGAAGAGGAGGAACCCGATCACCGGTATGGCGACGAAGAGCAGCGCGGCCTGGTGTTCCTTCCGGTGGAGCCGCGAGCGTCGCGGGCGCGTAATGGTCGTCATACCGGTGATCACAGCCCTAGTTGCCGGCCTGCTGGTTGGCGGCGTCCAGGAATTCCTGCATCCTGGGCTGTGCTTCCTTCAGGTAGTCGGCGGCGGTCTGCTTGCCGTCCAGGACGGGCTGGATGTTGGTGAACAGTTCGTCGTACCACTCGGCATTGAAGGTGTTGCCGCCCGGCAGGGCCCGGCCGTAGTCCTTCACGATCTCCAGGAATTCGGCCTTGTTGGCAGGCTTGGTGGTGGTATCGGCAGCCCAGGTCTCAGCCATGTCCTTCAAGTTGGGAATCTGGATGCCCGCATCCACGAGGCTCTGCTGGGCTTCCTTGTTCGCGGTGAGGTATTCCACGAGTTTTACTGCCTCTTCGGGGTACTTGGTGCTCTCGGAAACAGCGACGCCAAGGCTTCCGATCCAGCTGGCCGTCTTGCCGCTGTCACCGGCGGGGTAAGGAATCACGTCCCACTCGAAGCCCAGCTTCTGGTAGGTGGAGAGGTCCCAGGGTGCGATGGGGAAAAAGCCGATCTCACCCTTCATCCAGCGCTGGTAGGTGTCCAGGGTCTGTGCCTCGGCCACCGAAGGCGTCACGCCGTGTACATTCTGCAGGTCCGCGAACCACTGCAGTGATTCGGCGAATTCCGGGGTGTCAACGGTGACTTTGGTCCGGTTCTCGTTGAGCCAGTCGCCGCCGTTGGACCAGACGAAGGGCTGAAGGTTCCACTGGACGTTCAGGCCTGTGCCCCACTGGTCCAGGGCGCCGTCGCCGTTGGTGTCCGCGGTGAGTTTCTTGGCGGCGGCCACGAATTCTTCGAAGGTGTAGGGCTTGTCCTTGTCCGGGAGGGGAATTCCGGCTTTCTCCAGCATGGTCTTGTTGTAGCCGAAGGAGAACGGTCCCACATCCTTGGGCAGCGCATAGATGGCGCCTTCGCCCACCAGCTTTCCGTCATAGCGGTAGCTGTCCACGCCGTACTCCCAGATATTCTCCAGGTCGATGGTGTCCGAGCCTTCCACGTACTCCGTGATGTCCTTGACGATCCCGTTCTGCACGTAGGCCTGGACGTCGCCGGGGCCGATGTAGAAGACATCGGGAACCTGCTTGCCGGCGATGGCAGCCTTCAGCTTGGTGGCATATTGGTCAGCCGTGGTGACTATGATGTCCACGTCCACACCGTTGGCGGCTTCAAACTGCTCAACGGCCTTTTCGTAGGCTTTCTTCTCGTCTTCACCTCCACGGAACATGAAAGTCAGCTTCTTCTCCCCGGTGTCCCCACCGGTCGGGGCGGAGCATCCGCCGAGCATCAGGCCGGCGGCGGTAAAAAGCGCCAGGGTTGCGGCTATGGGACGTGACTTCATCATCACGCAGTCCTTCCGGTTGGGTGGAGCAAGCAAGTTTATTGGGTGGTGCGGTAGTTGATGTTTGATATCCCACCCCACGGTCCGCGGTAGCGGTCCGGCATCCGGGGCCGGTTCTTTGCAACGTTGTAAGAAACAATCACACAGCCAATGAACAATCGTCAAGAGCCCGCGATCCATTACTTTCAGCCGCGCAGCGGATTTCCTTGACGGGCCGCGGGAGGCGTGCCATATTTTCTTTACAACGTTGCAACTTCTCCTTCGGCGGATGCATCTCCGGCTGTCGGCAAATCACCCCGCACCAACCTCTTCGGAAGGACCACGTGATGATGAAGTCACGTCCATGGGCTCTGCGCGCCGCAGGCTTGGCAGCAGCCCTCGGCATTGCCCTCACCGCTGTAGCACTGCCGACGGTGGCGGGCCCGCAGGCCGGCCACTCCCCTGTTCCAGAGACCCAGCTCAGCAGGGTCGCAGGGCAAAAGCTCCAGGCTGACCTGCCTGGCGGAAAAACCGTCGTAGGCCAGACGTCCCCGATCCATGATCCCGCCCTGATCGTGGCGGAGGACGGAACCTGGTACGTCTACTCCACCGGGCTGCTTAACCGCGAGAACGGCGGCACCATCCAGATCTGGTCCTCCCACGACGAAGGGACCACCTGGGCCTACGCGGGCAACGTCTGGGACAAAATTCCGGCCTGGATCGATGCGCACTTTGCCGACGGCGAGCTGCCGGGCAATCTGTGGGCGCCGGAAATCACCGAACACGGCGGCACCTACTACCTGTACTACTCGGCGTCGCGCTTTGGCGGAAACAATTCCCTGACCGCACTGGCAACCAACACCACCCTGGACCCCAGCGATCCGGACTACGAGTGGGTTGACCAGGGCCTGGTGGTCTCCTCACCGGCGACGGGGCTTGATCCGAACAACCCGGGCAAGACGTTCAACGCGATCGACGCCGGCATCGTCGAGGATGTCGATGGCACCCCCTACATGGCCATCGGTTCCTTCTGGTACGGGATTTTCCTGGTGCCCATCGAGTGGCCCAGCGGAAAGCCGGTGGCGGACTGGCAGTCAAAAACCGTGAACATCGCCGACCGCTTTATGCCCGGCAACCCCATTGAGGCTCCCTACATCACGCGGCACGGCGGCTATTACTACCTGTTCGTCTCCTTCGACTCGTGCTGCAGGGGCGAGGACTCCACTTACAAGGTGGCAGTGGGACGCTCCACATCCGTCAAGGGCCCTTATCTGGACAAGGACGGCAAGGACATGTTCGGCGGAGGCGGCTCCGTGGTCCTGGATTCCCACGGCGCCATGACCGGCCCCGGAGGCCAGTCGGTCTTTGGCGACTACCTCGCGTTCCACTACTACGACGGTTCCAACCAGGACATCCCGTACTTCCCCACGCTTGGACTGCAGGAGATTAACTGGGTGGACGGCTGGCCGGCCTTCGACCAGACAGTGGAGCTGCCTGAAATCCAGAAGCAGCCCAGGCCCGCAGCCATCGTCTCCGGCAAGAATGCCGTGTTCACCGCCACCGCCACGGGAACGCCCGGCCCGGTTGCCGTCTGGGAAACGTCGTCCGACGGCGGCGCCACCTGGAGCAGGGCAGCAGCACAGCCTCACACCCGCCGGACGGATGAAGGCACCTACCGCTCAACGTTCGACGCCGGCGCCATAGGCGATGGGCGGCCGGGGCTTCTGGTGCGGGCAGTGTTCCAGAACGCGCATGGCAGCGCCGTGACGGACGCCGTCGGGCTTTCAGCAAAATAGCACCGGGTTAGCGCCGCCGGTCCGCCACGAACATCCCTCGAGTAAGGAAGCCGTACCCGATGACCAGCGCCAGGACTGACCCTCCGCCCACGAAAACCCGCCGCCTCATTTCACCTTTTCCGTTGGCGGATGTCCGCCTGGGGGAGGGGGTCTTCAAGGCCGCACAGGAGACCTCCCTCCGCTACGTCCTGGACCTGGACACGGAGCGGCTGTGTGCGCCCTACCTCCGGGAGGCCGGGCTGGAGTCACCGGCGGAGCCCTATGGAAGCTGGGAGTCCGACGGCATGGGCGGCCACATCGGCGGCCACTACCTCTCCGCCTGCGCCCGGCTTTTCGCCGCCACCGGGGATCCGCGGTTGCACACTAAGGTGCGAACCGTCGTCGGGGTTCTGGCCCAGTGCCAGGACGCCGGGGGCGACGGCTACGTGGGCGGCGTTCCCGGCGGCCGGGCGCTCGGGAATGAACTGGCCGGCGGCGTGTTGGACGCGGACCTGTTCACCCTGAACGGCCGGTGGGTTCCGCTCTACAACCTGCACAAGACACTGGCAGGCCTCCTGGATGCCTATTCCTACACAGGTTCCCAGGAGGCCCTCCGGGTCGCCGCTGGCCTGGCCGACTGGTGGCTGAACGTCTCGGCAAACATTCCGGCCGCGTCCTTCGAAGAGATCCTGCGGACCGAATACGGCGGCATGAACGATGCCTTCGGCATCCTTGCCGGGATCACCGGCCGGCACTCTTACCTTGAGGAGGCCCGCCGGTTTTCCCACCGCAGTATCCTGGAGCCGCTGGCCGCCGGGGACGATCAACTGGACGGACTGCACGCCAACACCCAGATCCCCAAGGTCGTGGGCTACGCCAGGCTCGCCGCTGCCACCGGTGACGGGGAGTATGCGCGCGCCGCCAACAACTTCTGGGACTCGGTGGTCCACCGACGATCGGTTTCCATCGGCGGCAACAGCGTGCGTGAACACTTTCATCCGGCGTCCGAGTTCACGCCCATGGTCCTGGATGCCCAGGGCCCGGAGACCTGCAACACCTACAACATGCTGAAGCTGGCGAAACTCCGGTTTGAGGACTCGGGCGACCCTGCCGCCGTCGAGTTTTACGAGCGCGCCACCTACAACCACATCCTGTCCTCCCAGCACCCCGTCCACGGCGGCCTGGTGTACTTCACTCCGATGCGCCCACGGCATTACCGCGTCTATTCCCGCACCCAGGAATCGATGTGGTGCTGTGTGGGATCCGGGCTGGAGAGCCACGCCCGCTACGGCGAACTCATCTATGCCCGCAAGGGCGAGGACCTGCTGGTCAACCTGTATATCCCGTCCACGCTTGACTGGCGGGACCGGGGCCTGCGCGTCCGGCTCGAGACGGATTTTCCGCATTCCGACGCCGTCACGCTTTTCGTCGACGCCGACTCCCCGGTTGCAGCCTCCATCCAGCTCCGCCGCCCGCACTGGGCAGCCGCCATGGAAATCGATGGTGAGGCCGCTTCTGCCGGCGGTGGCGGTTATGTGAACGTCAGCCGCACCTGGCGGGGCGCGTCGGTGGTCCGGATCCGGCTGACGCCCGGCTTTCGATCGGAGCGGCTGCCCGATAACTCGCCGTGGGTTTCATTCCTCTACGGACCCGTGGTGCTCGCGGCCCGGATGGGTTCCGAAGGTATCCCCGGCTTCGAAGCCGCAGATGAACGGATGGGCCACGTGGCGTCCGGCACCTTGCTGCCGCTGGCAGACACGCCAGCAGTGGCCGACGTCGGATCGATCCGCCGCGGGGAAGGTGGCACTTTGACGGCTGAACTGGCCGTTGCTGATTCCGATGGGGACGCCGCCACGGTTGTGCTGGAGCCGTTCTACGGCATCCACGACGAGCGGTACACGGTGTACTGGCCCGCCGGCGACCCCACTTCACGCAGCCATGAACTGCGTGAAATGGACCGGGCAGCCGCCCTTGAGGGCCGCGTGGTGGATGGTGTGACGGCCGGCGAGCAACAGCCGGAGGCTGATCACGGTTTCGCCGGCAACGGCAGCCGTGCCGGCGGCAGCGACGGTATCCACTGGCGGAACGCGCGCGGCTGGTTCTCCTACCGCCTTGCGGACCCGGACCGCCGCGCAGCCCTCCTGCGCGTGCGTTTCCGGGCGCTGGAAGGCCGGGGCCACGAACTACGGCTCAATGGGAACCTGCTGGGTGCGCCGGTCCGTGACGACCACGACGGCGGCCGGCTTGTTACCGATTTCGCTGTCACCGACGCTCACCGGAACGGCTCACCCGACGGCGGCCTGGTCTTCACCGTCGAGGCGCTGCCCGGGCTCAGCACCGGCGATCTGCTGTCGGTGGAGCTGCTCGCCATCACCGGTTCCTGAGCCTCAAGCTACGGGGTCAGCGCTCCGCGTGAAGCGGAAGAACGCGGCGCCGTGGCCTGGGATCCTGACGTGCGCAGCGGGCGGTCCCGTGAGCGTGCTGATGACGGCGTCCTTGCCGCTCCAGGCCTCCCGGGCCCGCCACTTCGGCCTGTCCGAACGATCGTCGTCGGTGAGGCCGAGGTCAGCCAACGGTATCTTCCGGATCAACTCTTCACGCCCGGTGTTGAAGACAGCCACAAAGCGGTGGTCCGACGTCGGGCTTTCCGCTGCCCACAGCACCAGGTCGCCGTCGCGCAGCAGTTCCCGGTTGTTGACGCTGGCGTGGTGCACCTCCAGAAGGTCCGTGTTGGTCAGCAGGTCAAGGGTTTCTGGCGGCGATGACGGCAGGTCGCACCCGAGCATCAGCGGGGAGCGGGAGATGCACCACAGCGTCAGCATGGTCCGTTGTTCGTCCAGGGTCAGCCGGCTGAGCCGCTCACTCCCGCGCTCGGCACGCAGCGCGATCCTGCCCACGGGAAGCATGTCGGCGTCCGCCCAGGCTCCGGGCCGCTGATGGGGAGCCCAGCGTGCCATCCTGCCGAACTGCGCCTCGACGTCCTCCCACACATCCCAGAGATCGTCCGATACGCGCCACATCTGCGCGGTACTGCGCAGCTGGTCCAGCCGGGACAGGGAAAGCGCCCTGCCGGGTGAGAGGCTCAGCACCATGTCACGGCCGCTACGGGAAATGGCCTGCCGGTAGGCGTCAATCTCGGCGGCGAAGTAGGGGCCCAGCATGTCGTCCGCCTTCACGAAGTCGACGCCCCACGCGGCAAACTGGCGAAGCTGGGAGTCGTAGTACGCCTGGGAGCCCGGATGCTGGAGGTTCAGGCCGTAGTTGTCCGCGTTCCATTCGCAGACCAAGGACACGTCCGCTACCTGGTCCGCCGTGCAGGCGGTTCCCTCTACGGGCAGCCGGTCCCTCACGGCCTGCCGGGGAATGCCGCGCATGATGTGCAGGCCGAACTTGAGTCCCATTTCATGGATGCGGTCGGCCAGAGGCTTGAAACCTGCACCGCCCTTCGCAGAGGGAAAACGGTTTGCGGCAGGCAGTTGCCTGCCGAACCCGTCCAGTTCCAGCTCAGCTCCGTCGTTGTACCCGCCGGCACGGGCCGCGGGTTCATACCACTGGATGTCCACCACCACGGTGTCCCATCCGAACGGCAGCAGGTGCCGGGCCATAAACGCAGCATTGGCCAGCACCTCATCCTCAGTGACGGTGGTGCCGTAGCAGTCCCAGCTGTTCCAGCCCATGGGCGGGGTCATCGCAAGCGTCATGAACCCAAATTTACAACGATGTAATGACATGCCGCCACCAGCTTGACAGCCATCTTGTTAGCGCTCACAGTTGACGAAGGGAAACCCATCAGCGGAGAGTCGATTCAATGAAGAACTGGGCAGGAAACCTCGAATACTCATCAGCGGACGTCCGCAGGCCGGGCTCCGTGGCTGAGCTTGCCGAGGTGGTCGCCGGCGCAGGCCGCGTCAAGGCCCTGGGCTCGCGGCACTCGTTCAACCGGGTGGGCGATACCGACGGCACGCACATCCTGCTCGACGCCCTGCCCCGGACCATTGAACTGGACTCAGCGCGCCGACGCGTCAAAGTCAGCGGTGGTGTGAGCTACGGCGAGTTGTGCCGCAGCCTTGAACAGTCCGGCGTCGCCATCCACAACCTGGCCTCACTCCCGCATATCTCCGTGGCCGGTGCCGTCCAGACGGGAACACACGGTTCCGGCGTGGACAACCCGTCCCTCGCCGGGGCTGTCGAAAGCATCGATCTGGTCCGCCCGTCCGGTGAGCTGGCAACCCTTTCGCGTGACGACGGCGACGAATTCCTGGGCAGTGTGGTGGCCCTCGGCGCACTGGGCATCGTGACAGGCCTTGAACTCTCGGTCCGGCCGAGCTTCCGGATGCGCCAGCGCGTCCTGGAGAACCTTCCCTGGGACAGGGCACTGGCAGATTTCAACTCGCTGGTTTCCAGCGCCTACAGTGTCAGCCTGTTCACCGACTACGCCGGCGACTCCATCAGCCAGGTGTGGCTGAAGGCCCTCGATTCCGAGCCTGCACTCGCAGAGGTCTTCGGGGCCACCGCCGCAACGCACTCCCGGCATCCGCTGCCGGACATGTCGGCGGAAAACTGCACCCCACAGTTCGACGAGCCGGGCCCCTGGCTGGACCGCCTGCCGCACTTCCGCCACGAGTTCACCCCCAGCAACGGCGAAGAACTCCAGAGCGAATTCATCCTGCCGCTGGAGCACGCGCCGGCGGCCCTGCAGGCCGTCCGCGGCTTGGCGGACAAACTGGCTCCCCTGCTGTTTGTGTCCGAAATCCGGACGGGCGCCGCGGACGAATTCTGGCTCAGCCCGTTCTACCGGCAGCAGAGCGTGGCTCTGCACTTCACCTGGAAGCCGCTTCAGGCCCAGGTGGAAGCGCTCCTGCCCGAACTGGAGGAGCTGCTGCAACCCTTCGGCGCCAGGCCGCACTGGGGCAAGCTGTTCACCCCGTCCGGCCATGATTGGGACCAGCTGTACCCGCGGTTCGCGGATTTCCGCACACTGGTGTCCAGGCACGATCCGGAAGGCAAATTCCGCAACGGCCTGCTGGACAGCATCCTGGGTGCCAGGACAGCGGCTCCGTAGCGAAGCTCAGCAGGAATTTGCCAGTCATCCGCGTCAGGCCTGAATGGCAGATTCCGCCTCCGCCAGCCTGATCATCCGCAGTTCGTCCTCCACCGCGCGGGCAGGCCAGTAATTGCCTGACAGCTGCCCAACCCGGCCACGATCGGCATCCGGGAAAAGCTTCTCCAGCAGCCCCGAGGCGTGAAGCAGTGCGATCAGTGCCCTGGTCCTGGAATCTACGGCCCGGGGGCCTGTGGCTTTGGGTTCCGGCTGCGCGGAATCCGGCTGCATGGTGTCCGGCTGTGGGGCTTCCGGCTGCGCGGTATCCGCGGCCCGGGGTTCTGCGGCGGGAGCCCCGGTTTCCGGCTGCGCCGCGCCCTGCCTGTCGGTGAGTGCCGCCTCGATTTTCTGCACCAGCGCCGCCTCCGGGGCGTGGTCCTTCTCCGGATACCGCACTGTCCTGAAGAGGCCGAGCCGCTTTTCGCCGACGTGATCCACCAGGCCATGTGCCGCCATCCCCTGGTACACGCGCTGCACCTCGGCACGGCTCTCCAGCATGGAGACCCAGCGTTTGGGGGTGTGGGGGCGGGATTTGTGCCGGATGAGGTCAAGTTCCTGCTGGAGGTCCGTCTGGGGAGCATCGCCGGTCACCCGGACGAACCTTCCGTCGAGTTCAATGGCGCCGATCAGATCCAGTTCGGCCAGAATGGCCCCGGCGAGGGTGGTCCGCAGCAGGTACGCAGGCACGTCCGGTCCGCCGCTTTTGTCGTTCGTTGCCAGGAGGAGGAAAGCCTGAGGAAGGCTCAACTCCTCTGCCTTAGGTAATTGAGCATCCATACGATCATGGTGCGCCCGTCAGGGCCACGGCCACAACCACAGCTTTTAACGGAACCACTGCTTCCAACTTATCCACTGGTGGCGCACGCACCACGGAAAGAGGGAAGCGTACGACGGCGGGACCTCCCGCCGTCGTACGCTTGCGTTCTACCCCGCTATGCAGATCTCTCGTTCATCTCCCGGGCCTGCAGTGACCCAACGAACCTGGCGAGCTCCTTCTGTAGCGTCTGCCAGGCGCTGACGTCCAGTTCCGGAGGGAGTGCACGGGCCTCAGCTTCTTGCGCGGCCGCAAGGGCCTCGCGGCCGGCACCAGTGAGCCCGATGATGAGTTGCCGCCTGTCCTGCGGATGCCGGCTCCGGCTAACAAGTCCTGCCAGCTGTAACCTCGCCAGAATCTTGCCCATGGTCTGGCTCTTGGCATGGACGGAAGAGGCCAGCTGTTCCTGGTTCAGGGCCCCGGAAGCCAGGCCCTCGAGCGCTATAACCGCCGCACGGGTGAGCCCCAGCGGTCCGAGGACATCATCCTGGCGGCGCTGCACCAACCGAGCGGCCTGCGAGAGAAGCTGGCAAAAGTTCCGGAGTTCGCGCTCTGAATCAGTGGTCATGGCAAGCTGTTCCTTCCCTTGAGAGCCTCCGGCATGCATCCACCATAAGCATGCTTAGTATCTGTTTGGCAAGCGGGCGCTGGATTCGCCGAGCCCGATGAGGCCCATCAGCCCGGCACGGAGCAGTCCAGCACCCCAAAGCCGAACCGCCACCTAACAGGCAGCCCTTGCGCAACCATTAGCAAGTGTGCTTAGTATCTAGTTAGTAACCTTGCTTACTATTGCGAAGCCAGTAGGACTGGCAGCTCCTGTCAGCGAACCCTTCACGAAAGAGAGAGCGACCATGACTGAAAACCAGTGGCCCCAGACGGGCGCCCCGGCCAGCGTTGACCCCTACGGAAACGTTGACCAGTACGGAAACCGGATGCCCGCTTCTTCCTTGGGCACCGGCGAAGCGTCCGGTTCCAAGACCGAAACGGCGAAGGCAGAGGCCTCACAGGTCGCCAGCCAGGCCGCCGGTGCAGCACAGAACGTCGCGGAGACGGCTAAAGCTGAGGCTTCGAACGTTGCCGCTGAGGTTTCCACCAGCGCCCGCGATCTTCTGTACCAGGCCAAGGCCGACCTGACCAGCCAGGCAGGCACCCAGCAGCAGAAGGTCGCAGAGGGCATCCGCGGCATCTCCTCTGAGCTCCGCACCATGGCGGACGCCTCCGATCAGCCCGGCGTGGCATCGGACCTCATCCGGCAGGCCGCGGACCGTTCGCAGTCCGTCGCGTCGTGGCTTGACGGCCGGGACCCGGGTTCGCTGCTCACCGAAGTGAAGTCTTTCGCACGGCAGCGTCCGGGTACCTTCCTGCTCCTCGCCGCCGGCGCGGGCATCCTCGCCGGACGGCTCACCCGCGGCCTGGCTGCAGGTGCACCGGAGACCCAGGGCCGCGCCACAGGCCAGACCCTTCCTCCGGTCCCGAGGACCGCCCCGGTCCAGCAGAGTGCCCCCATCCGGCAGGAGACGGTGTTCGCCGCAGGAGACGACCGCGGCCTGTTCGACGAACCGCGAATCGCCACAGGCAGCCCCGTCTCCTCCCAGAACCTGCCAACCGGCACCGCTGCGGACGCCCCGTTGCGTTATGAAGAGGATCCGTTCCGCAGCACCGCGGACCGGGATGCGGAAGGTCGTCACCTGTGAGCAGCCAAATACCCGAAACGCCGCCATCGGCGGCGCACGCGAAAGCGGATAACACCTCTCTGGGTGATCTGCTCGGTGAGGTGACCCGTGACCTGTCCACGCTGATGCGCCAGGAAGTGGAACTCGCCAAGGCCGAACTGAAGCAGTCCGCAACCCGGGCCGGCAAGGGCGGCGGCATGCTCGCCGGCGCCGGCGTCGCCGGACACTTTGTCCTGCTGTTCCTCTCCCTCGCCCTCTGGTACGCCCTGGGCGAGCTGATGGGCCTCGGCTGGTCCGCCGTCGTTGTCGCCGTGATCTGGGGCATCATCGCCGCGGTCCTGGCCTCGGTGGGCCGCAAGAACCTCAAACAGGTCCAGGGCATGCCCCAGACCGCCGAAACACTCTCTGAAATCCCCCCAACCCTGAAACCCGGTGAGGTAAAACGATGAGCGACAACCCGGACGCAATCCGATCAGACATTGAAGCCACCCGCGCCCGCCTGGGCACCAACGTGGACGCCGTGGCAGACAAAGTCACCCCGTCCAACATCGTCCACCGGCAAACGGACAAGGTCAAAGACGCCGTCTTCGGCGTGAAGGAGAAAGTCATGGGAGCAGCCGACGACGCCACCACCCGCGTCCACAGCGGGGTCCACAACCGCACCGACAGCGCCGGGAACGTCCTGCACGACGCCGGCCAGGCCATCGGGGACGCACCCCAGCAGGTCAAGGCCAAGACCCAGGGCAACCCCCTCGCCGCAGGCCTTGTCGCCTTCGGCGCCGGGATGCTGCTCTCCTCCCTGATCCCGGCCAGCGAGAAGGAACGCGAAGCCGCCGACGCCCTCAAGACCGCCGCGGAACCGGTCACCACGGAACTGACCGAGGCCGCCAAGGACATGGCCCAAGGCCTGAAGGAACCCGCCCGCGAGGCCATGGAAAACGTCAAAGCCACCGCCACCGACGCCGCCGAACACGTCAAAGCCGAAGGCCAGGTCGCAGCAACCGACGTCAAAGAACGGGCAACCGACGCCAAAGACCACGTCCAGAACACGTAGTCCTTAAACGCTGACGGGCCGTCCTTCCAGAGGAAGGGCGGCCCTCTCGGCTGATTCACCACCATAGGATCCACCACAACTTCCGCTACGAAGGGACCCCCGTCATGAAGAAACTGCTCCTTGCCTTCCTCCCCGCCATCATCAGCCGCATCCTGCGCGCACGCCGGGCCAAGCAGAACCCCACCGCCACGCCGCCCCGCAGCCGGAACCGGTACTGACCCTGCCCGATGCGCTGCACGAGTTGGTTGCGCTGTACGAACCGAACATTCCTCAGGAGAAGCAATTGCACATCCCAGAACCGCGGGGCCCCCTCAGCGCAGCCCTGCTGGCGGTCCTCGCTGGCCAGCCCACGGAGATTGTGGCGGCCCTGACCGGCCTTCCGGCTCTCGTCGCGGCACGGCTGGCCGAGGCTGACGACGTGATCGAGGACGACGACATCCAGCTTGCGCTCTTCTGCCTTTATGAGCTCCACTACGGCGGGCTTGATGGTGTGGATGACGGCTGGGAATGGCATCCAGGTCTGATCGCGGTTCGCCGGCTCCTGGAGGAGCCGTTCGAACGTGGACTCCGTGTGGCGGCCGCCGCTGCGGTCCCCGAGGTCCCACCGGTTCCGGCTGCGGGTCCGGTGAGCGACGGCGTCGCAACCGTTCTGTTTGCCCTTGCTGCGGCAGACACCGGACCCAGCCTTTCGAAGTATGTTGCGAAGAAGGCCACCGTTCCACAGCTCAGGGAGTTCCTGGTCCACAAGTCCATTTACCAGCTCAAGGAGGCGGACCCGCACACGTGGGCCATCCCCCGGCTGACCGGCCGGGCCAAGGCCGCGCTGGTGGAGATCCAGGCCGACGAGTACGGCGGCGGCCGCGCGGACCGGATGCACAGTACCCTGTTCGCCAAGACCATGCGGGCGCTCGGACTCGATGACCGGTACGGCGCCTACGTTGACACCGTGCCGGCAATTGCCCTGGCGTCGGTCAACATGATGTCCCTCTTCGGGCTGAACCGACGGCTCCGCGGCGCCATCGCGGGACACCTGGCGATCTACGAAATGACCTCCTCCCGGCCCAACCAGCTGTACGGCAACGGGTTCCGCCGCCACAACTTTGACGCCGCGGCCACGGCCTACTTCGACGAGCACGTTGAGGCCGACGCTGTCCATGAACAGATCGCCGGACGCGACCTCGCCGGCGGCCTGGTGGAGGCGGAACCGGATCTGCTCCCCGACGTCCTGTTCGGCGCGACGGCGGCCATCGCCCTGGATGCCCGGCTCACCCTCCGCGTCATGGACGCGTGGGAAAACGGACGCTCATCGCTCCGCGCCGACCTCCCCGTGGCAGCATGACAACACCTCAAGGAGGTTCCATGGACCAGGAATCCGCCGATGGATCAATCACCGTCTGCCCTGACGGGCCGCTCCTGGTCCGCGGCGACTTCGAGATTCTCACGCCCTCAGGGGAGCCAGTGCCGCGGCAGCGCCGGACCGTTGCCCTCTGCCGGTGCGGCGCGTCGGCGATCAAGCCCTACTGCGACGGGACACACAAGCTGATTAAGTTCCGCACCGAACCGCGGGGCCCTGCCGAGCCCGAGGCCTAGCCAAAGCAAACACTGGGCAAACAGCGGGGGAACAAAGGCTGGGAAAGCCTGATCCGCTACTCGCGAGTAGGAATACTCGAATCATGCCAAACTTTACTCGTCGTCAAATACTGCGTTCTGCTGCAGCGATCACTGCCGCAGGGGCTGCGGGCTCAGCGTGGGTCGGAACTGCCGGCTTCCCTGCTGCCGCTGCCAGCGCCGGAGCGTTCGGTCACGGGGTTGCCTCCGGTGACCCGATGGCCGACAGCGTGCTGCTCTGGACCCGTGTCACCCCGTCGCCCGAGGCCCTGCCCGGAAGCGGACTGGGCAAGGATGTTCCGGTGGGCTGGGAAGTTGCCGCTGATGCGGACTTCAGGAAAATAGTTGCCCGGGGTAAGGCCAATACAGGAGCTGCCCGGGACCACACGGTCAAGGTCATCGCGGGCGGGCTCACCCCCGGCACGAGCTACTGGTTCAGGTTCACACTCGATCAGTGGGTGTCCCCTGCGGGCCGCACGCGAACGGCCCCGGCGGCCGGCGCGCCGGTGGACCGGCTGAAGTTCGGTGTCGTGTCGTGCGCAAACTGGCAGGCAGGATACTTCTCCTCCTACCGCCACCTTGCAGCCCGGGGAGACCTCGATGCCGTGCTCCACCTCGGCGACTACCTGTACGAATACGGACCCGGCGAATACCAGGCGCGCGATGTGGTGGTCCGTCCTCACGAGCCTGCCCACGAAATGACCCAACTCGCCCACTATCGCCGCTGTCATGCCCAATACAAGACGGATCCCGACCTGCAGGCACTGCACGCCGCCGCGCCTTTCATCGTGACCTGGGACGACCACGAATCCGCAAACGACGCCTGGAAGGGCGGCGCTGAGAACCACACGGAGGGCGCCGAAGGAGCCTGGAGCGAACGGTTTGCCGCCGCGCACCGGGCCTACGCGGAATGGATGCCCGTGCGCTACGAGCCGGGCGGCCAGATTTACCGGCGCCTCGACTTCGGCTCGCTGGCGAGCCTGTCCATGCTGGACCTGCGGTCCTACCGGGACCAGCAGGCCGTTAACGGAACGGACGCTGCGGTTAAGGACCCCAACCGCACCATCACCGGTGCCGCCCAGATGGACTGGCTGCTGGGCAACCTGAAGTCCGCCGGCCCGCAGTGGAAGCTGGTGGGCAACCCGGTCATGATCGCACCGGTCAGGGTTCCTTCGACCCTCAGCACGGCAGAACTGGGCGGTGTGCAGAAGCTGATGGGCGGGACGAGCATCAGCGGCGTCCCCTACAACGTGGACCAGTGGGACGGCTACGAGGCGGACCGCAACCGCGTGGTCCGGCACCTGCGGGACAACGCCGTCAAGGACGCTGTTTTCCTCACCGGCGACATCCACTCCGGCTGGGCCTGCGACATTCCCGCGGATCCGGCCGCCTACCCGCTCACGGGCGATTCCGTGGCCGCCGAACTGGTCTGCACGTCCGTCACCAGCGATAACCTCGACGACATCCTCAACGTTCCGCCGCGCACCGGATCCCTCGCCGTCGAGAACGCCATCAAGGCAGCCAACCCGCACGTCAAATACCTTGATTTCGACTCGCACGGCTATTCAGTCCTGGACGTCACCCCTGCCGGAGTCCGGATGGACTGGTTCGTGCTGGCCGAACGCACGTCCGCGAGCTCGGGATCCAGCCTGTCCACATCATTCACGGTGCATGCCGGCACCAGCCAAGTAACGCCCACTCCGGGAGGACTCCAGTGACCCATTCACCATCTGCACGCCCGACGCCGGGACGCCGGCAGTTCCTGCAGTTCGCCGCTGCCGGGGGCGCCGCCGTCGTACTTTCCGCCGCGCCTGGAACGGCATGGGCCGCCCCGGCGGCGGGACGCACCCGGACCTATGTGCTCGTGGTGGACGGCTGCCGCCCGGACGAGATCACCACCACGCTGACGCCCCGGCTGGCGGGCCTGCGTGCGGCGGGCACAAACTTTCCGGCCGCTCGGTCCCTCCCCGTGATGGAAACAATTCCCAACCACGTGATGATGATGACGGGTGTGCGTCCGGACCGCTCAGGCGTTCCTGCCAACTCCGTCTACGACAGGGCCGAAGGAGTGGTCCGGGACCTCGACCGGCCCACTGACCTGCACTTTCCGACCCTGCTGGAGCGGCTGCAGGAGCAGGGGCTGACCACTGCTTCGGTACTCAGCAAAAAGTATCTGTATGGCGTCTTCGGAACCCGGGCCACTTACAGGTGGGAGCCCCAGCCGCTCCTTCCGGTGACCGGTCATGCGCCCGATGCAGCCACGATGGACGCCCTCCTGGCGATGGTGAGCGGGCCAGACCCCGACTTCGTGTTCACCAACCTGGGCGACATTGACCGTGTGGGCCATTCCGACCTTTCCGGTACCACGCTGCGGGCGGCCCGGACGGCCGCCCTCGCAGACACCGACATGCAGGTGGGCCGCTTCATCGACCACCTCAAGGGCACCGGCAAGTGGGAGTCCAGTGTGATGATGGTGCTCGCAGACCACTCCATGGACTGGTCCATCCCCTCGAATGTGGTTTCGGTGGACCTGATCCTGCAGTCCCGGCCGGAGCTGCAGTCGAACATCAAAATTGCTCAGAACGGCGGGGCGGACCTGCTCTACTGGACCGGGCCGGACGCAGACCGAGCGGCCGGGTTGGCCGCCGTCGAACAACTGGTCAGTCCGCATGAGGGCGTGCTCTCGGTCAACAGGCCTGGCGATCTCCGCCTGGGGGCCGAAGCCGGAGACCTGGTGGCTTATTGCCGGGCCGGCTGGCGCTTCTCCGACCCGTACGTGACCTCCAACCCGATTCCGGGTAACCACGGGCACCCCGCCACCGAGCCGATTCCCTTCTTCATCTCCGGCGGCAGCCCGTTGGTGGTCCCCGGGGCAGTGTCGTCGGAGCCCGCAAGGACCGTTGATGTGGCCCCGACCGTCGGCGCTGTTTACGGACTCAAAGCTCCTCGCGGCGGGTACGACGGAACTGCGCGCTCGGGGGCCCTGCGGCTCTGACTTCGGGCAACAAAAGCGGGCGACGGCGGGAGCTCCCGCCGTCGCCCGCTGTTGTTAGGTGCCGCTCCCTTACAGTGCCGACCAGCCGCCGTCGGACGCCAGATCAGTGCCCCTGAAAGGCTTCGGCGAGCCACCAGGATCCGCCGTCAGAGGCGATCTTTGCGTCGATTACCAGGGGCCGGTTCTGGGTTCCGGCGGTGAATGCCGCCACCCAGTCCTTTACTGGCTGGAGGTCCTCTGCAGTCCGAACGGTGATGCCGTCAGCACCGAACCCCCTGGCAATCGCGGCGATGTCCGTGTTAGGAAAGGTCACAGTGCTCAGGTCAACGTCTTGGCCGTCCTCGGCGAAATGGTGCACTTCAGCCCCGTAGGCGGCGTCGTTGTAGACGATGCACACGAGTGGCAGCTCCAAGCGGACCGCTGTTTCGAGCTCGCTGATGCCCATCAGGAACCCGCCATCGCCGGCCCCCAGAACAGGCAGTCGATCCGGCCGGGCCAGGGCCGCCCCTATGGCTGTGTAAAGTCCCAGACCGATTGCCTGGAAGGCCTGCGTAAAACAGAATCCGAATTCGTCCGGCACGGACAGGTACTGGCTGGGGTAGCCCATGAAGTTGCCGGAGTCTACAGAGACGATGCGGTTTGCCGGGAGGATCGAGTCGAGTTCGCGGCTGAGGACCCGCGGATCAATCGAGGTGGCCGTGGACAGGTCAGCGGTTTCCACATCCCGCCACCTCGACGCCTGCTTAATGTGAAGGGCATTCGACTCCGTCCGGTACTTTTCCTCTGACCTCGGCTGGACGGTCTTCAAGGCTGCCAGGGCGTCATCGGCCGTGAGGGCAGAATCGCCCAGCACACCCAGCGAGATCGGCCTGTTGGCTCCGAGCGAGGAATCTTCGACGTCGACCTGGACGACTTTGGCATCCGGCGATATCAGGCGGCCGTGCCTCATGGTCCACATGTTCAGCGTGCAGCCCCACCCGACGATCAGGTCCGCCCCGGCGATGAGTTCAGCAGTGAGCGGAGACGAGAAGCCGCCGGAGATGCCCAGGTTGAAGGTCTCCCCATTGAAAAGACCGTTCGCTACCGCCGAGGTGGCAACGAGTGCACCGCTGTAGTCGGCAAGCGCCAGGATCGAGTCCCGGGCTCCCCGTCCTCCACGTCCGGCCACGAATACGGGCCGTTCTGCTTCCCGAATGAGCTGGACGAGTTGGTCCACGGCTGCGGCGTCGGGACGCACCCGTGCGGTCGGCTGCAGCGCTACCTCGTCAAGAGTGACTGCCGCCGTCGCATGCTGGACATCCAGCGGAAGGCTAAGGACAACTGTCCGCCGCTCATTGACCGCTGTGCGGAAAGCGCGCACAGTGTCTGCCACGGCGGTCTCCGGGGAATGGATCCTTTCGGCGACCGCCCCGACGCTTCGGGCAAGTCCGTCCTGGTCGATCTTGAAATTCGAGCGCACTGCCGCGCCCTGCGTATCAGCGGTCAGAACGATGAGGGGTGTGCGGCTTTTTGCCGCCTCGCCGATCCCTGTCATGGCGTTGCTCAGGCCGCAGCCCTGGTGGGTGGTTACTACGCCGACTTTCGCGGACATCCGGCCATAAGCGTCGGCCATTGTTGCAGCGCCGCCTTCATGCCGTGCTGCTGTGAAGGGGACCCCTTCACGGATCAGGGAGTTGGTGACGTCGAAGTTTCCACTCCCCACGACTCCGAACACGTGACCGACGCCCAGCTTCGCCAGCGTTTGCCCAACGAGATCGGAGACCCTGGCCGACCCGCTCATGCCTTCTCCACCAGGGCGTACACACGGGCGGGGCTGCCGGTTCCTCCGACGATGGGCAGTGGCGCAACAATCAGGGTGGCACCCCGTACGGGAAGTTTGTCGACCTGCCGAAGGGAGGTGACGCCGTATTTGTCGGCCCCGAGAAGGAATGAATGAACGGGGAACATCGGGTCGAAGCCACCGGCCTGCCCCGCATCAATGCCGACAGTCTCCACGCCAAACCCACTGATGCTGTCATTCTTGGCTATCCACTCAGCGCCTGCAGCCGAGACTCCTGGCGTATGGGGTCCGTTCTCATCCGCGTTGGCAAAGTCCGAGGCGTTCCCGCCACGGGCAGACCAACCGGTACGGAAAATGACCCAGCAGTTATCGGGGAGCGCTCCGTGTTCGTCTTGCCACTGTTCAAAGTGCCCAGGCTCCAGAAGAAAGTCAGGATTCTGAGCCACTTCCGCAGATTTGTCGATCACCACAAGGGGTCCGACGAGGCGGGACGGCTCAATCTGATCCACTGATTTGCCGTCGCGGCCCGAGATCCAGTGGATGGGCGCATCAAGATGCGTGCCGGTGTGCTCTCCGACGGTCACATCATTCCAGGCCCATGCCGGCCCGGCGTCGTCGAAGTTGCTCACCGGAGAAAGGCTGAGGCCAACGGTGTTCGCGAAAGGCTCCGGCAGGTTGAGTATCGGGGTGTCCCTGCTCAGTGGCGTGGTGAGGTCCAGGACTTCTACCGAACCATCTCCGAGGGCCGTAACCAGCCCAGCTACTACAGACATTGTTCTCCTATCCGGTGTGCTTCTTCAGTCAAAATGAGAATGGCAAGGCCAAGCGCGCCCTCACACTGGCGACGGAGGAGAGAAGTCCGCGAAGCGGCTGCCCCACTCCCGTCCAGAGTGGTAGTCCCGGCATTTCCGGTGGGATGATTCTAACCACACTCTTGAGGTTTTGTACCGCTTTTTTTGCGATCGAAACTATTTCAATACAATGCGTCCAGGTAGGACGCGTCGGCATCGCATCAATTCCGGGCGTTTACCGCATAGAACGGCGCATCCCCACCGAGGACCCGGGCGACGTCACGGAAGGCCTTCAGCCGTGTCTCCGCGTACGATTCGGCGGAGTAATGTGCGGCGTGGGGCGACAGAATGACGTGTTCAAGGTCGCGAAGTGGGCTGTTGGCTGCCAGTGGTTCGACGGCAAATGTATCCAGGCCAGCACCCGCCAGGTGTCCGCTGGCGACCGCAGCTGCCAGCGCGACTTCGTCAACGAGTCCACCCCGGGAGACGTTAATTAGATTCGAGCCTGCCTTGAATTTGGCGAGTTCAGCGGCTCCGATGAGATTCCGTGTTGTTTCGATAAGTGGCACGTGGATTGAAACGACGTCGGCGCCGGCGATCAGATCGCTGAACGACGCAGGTTTAACCCCAAGGGAGGAGATCGCGTCGTCCGACATGAACGGATCGTGAGCCCAGACCTCGAATCCGATGGCCTTCGCGCTGGCAGCTACCCGCTGGCCGATCTTGCCGAAGCCGATAAGGCCGAACACTTGAGTGGAGACTCGGCGAATGCCGGCACCTGGACCTTCGAAATCCCATTTACCTGACCGGATGCTGCGGTCGTACCGGTGCAACCGGCGAGTCAGCGCCAAAGCCAGGGCTACGGCGTGCGTGGCGACTTCGGTAATGTTGGAGTCGGGCACGTTGGTGACGACTACACCCCGGTCGGTAGCGGCCTGGACGTCAATGGAGTCAAGGCCCACGCCGAAGCGCCCGATGACGCGAAGCTCCGGAAGCGCATCCAGGACTCGCGCCGTGATGGGCTCGCGGAGAACAAGTAACGCGCTGGCTCCCTCGCAGTTGGAGATGAGTTCGGCCTCGGTCAGGCTGGTGATTTCATCAAAGATGATGTCGAGCCCTGCGAATTCGGCACGATCGGCGTCCTGCGTTTCGAGGACTCCGTCGGTTTTGACAATGCGCATGATCAGTTAGCTCCCTGTGCTGATACGAGTGCCGCGGCGGCAATTGCTGCCCGTGCGGATTTCAGCGTCTGGTCCGCGCCCTCAGCGAGGAAAACGACGTCAGCGCCGATAAGGAACAGCCGGACGCCTTCGGCAGCGTACTTCTCCACCTGGTCGGGGGACGAGCAAAATATTCCGGTAGGGACGCCATTGTGGGCCGCCGCGTTCAATATGCAAGCGACAGCGGCGACGTGCTGGGGGGACCCAGGGCTTGTCCCCAACGAGACGGCCAGGTCGCCGGGTCCGACAAAGATGACATCGATTCCCTCGACGGCAGTAATCTCGTCGACATTGGCCACTCCGGCCGCCGTCTCAATTTGGAGGACGAGAAGAACGTCATCATTGGCTGTGGCCAGATATTGCCCCATACTGGCGCCGTAACGAGTTGCACGGCCGGGCCCGGCTCCGCGCGTTCCCACGGAAGGGTACCTCACTCGAGAGACGGCCTCCTTGGCTTGGTCCGCCGTTTCAATCCGGGGCACCACCACGCCCGCGGCACCCCAGTCCAGGACGCGGCCGACATCCTGGCCGAGTTCGGGAACACGGACCAAGGCCGGTGTGCCAGTGACATCGGCCGCGCGGATGAGTGCTTGAAGGTCGGCTACGCCGAAAGCCGAGTGCTCGGCATCCAGGCACAGCACCTCGTAACCGCTCCAGCCAAGTATTTCCACAGCGGTAGGACTGGAGAGGCCCACGAAAGTGCCAATGAGGGGGCCGGCCGCCAGGCGGCCTGTCAGGTTTTGGGTTGAGGCGTTCATGAATGTTCCATATCTCTGTCAGTGGTCATATGCGAGGATGGTTGTGGGGGGCAATTGTCCACAGTCGCCACTATGGCGGGTTGATTATTTCGAAGGACTCCCGAGTGGGCAAAGTTGAGGAGATCATGACAGCCACGCACGGCTTCGCACCTATTCGTCCGGGACTTCTTGTGACGCAGATTCACGAAAAACTCAGGGAAGCTATCTTGGATGGCACACTGCGCCCAGGTGATGCACTCCGGGATTCTGTGATCGCTGAGCAAATGAAGGTCAGCCGCTCCCCGGTCCGCGAAGCGCTGCGCCTGCTCGAGGCCGCGGGACTCACAACGAAGGACCCGAACCGGTCGTACGTGGTCCTTGAATTTGGTGAAGACGACCTGAGGGAACTTGCCGGCATGCGGCTGGCCTACGAGACCCTCGCAGTGCGACTCATTGTCCACTCGGACAAAGCTATCGGTGATTTCTCCCTTCAACTCAAGGCCCTGCGAGCCGCACTCACGTCCGGGTCGCAGTCTGCCATCGCCGCTGCCGACAGGGTTTTTCATAGTTCCTTGGTCGCACTTTCCAGTAACAGCAGGCTGATCGAGGGCTACGGGCGGATTCAGGATCAAGTGGAACTCACTCTCATCAGCACTGATGCCCCCAACCGGGGGTCAGACGGGATGGTCGAACGGCACGAACTTCTGGTGCAATTGTTGACTGAGGCCGCGTCGAGGGGTTCGGCGGGGGACGTCGTGGCCGAGCTCGAATCTCACATCCTCCAGGGGATGGGCTGTCCTTCGCTCCTGCCTCCATTGCGCTGACGAGCTGAGCGTGCGGTGCGGTGCCGCGCCGATGCCGGGCGCGGCACCGCGTACCTTCTTTCGGATTAATTCTGTGCGGAAACTATCGCGGGGAGGTTCTCATCCGTCTGATGGCTATCAGTTTTGGGCGATGCCATGCGTGCGGTAATGAACGTCAGGAGACCGCCCAGGAGGATGGGTATTCCAAGGAGGGCAAGCCCAAGCTCGAACCCACCGGTGAGGTCGCGCATCCATCCGTTGAGATAGGGTCCAACGAAGCCACCGAGGTTGCCGAAGGAGTTGGCCAGCGCCGTTGCGGTTGCAGCCACAGCGCCGCTGACGTAGGTCCGGGGAAGGGACCAAAATGCGCTGGGGGCGGCGTAAACACATGTTGCGGCCACGCTCAGGAGCACAAGGGCCATGACCGGTTCCTTGGTATAGGCGCCGACGGCGAAGGCGAGACAGGCCGCGATGCACGGAATTACGGTGTGCCAGATCCGTTCCCCGGTTTTGGAGGAGTGCCGGCCCCACAGGACCATGCCGACGGCAGCCGCGGCAAAGGGGATGGCCGTCAGCCAGCCAGTGAGGCCAACATCAGCGCCCAGGGACTTGATGACCTGCGGCAGCCACAGAACCAGGGCATAGCTACTGGTCATGATCAGGAAATACTGGAGGCACATCAGCATGGTTTGCGGGTCACGAAGGGCTTTTACCCATGAGACGTGCTCGGTGGGCTTTGCAACAGCGGAACGAAGAGCAACCTTCTCCTCTGCCGTCAGCCATTTCGCATCCTCAATACTGTCCGGAAGTACCCGGAGGACAACAAATGCCAGGATGATGGCGGGAATACCTTCCACCACGAAGACCCACTGCCAACCCCATGTGGACATGATGGCCGTGGCCAGGGGCGCGCCGACAGCATTGGCCAGTGGGCCGAAAGCAAAGAAAGTGGCCAGGACTTTCGCGATGTTCTTCTGGTCAAACCACTGGTACAGGAAGAAAACCACTCCTGGGAAGAATCCGGCTTCGGCGGCGCCCAGAAGGAAACGGAAGATGTAGAACGTCGTCTCGTTGCTGATGAAGTACATGGCGATTGAGATGACGCCCCATGTGATCATGATCCGGGCGATCCAGCGGCGGGCGCCGTACTTTGCCAATGCCAGATTGCTGGGCACTTCGAACAAAAAGTATCCGATGAAGAAGATGCCTGCGCCGAAGCCATACGCTGCAGCCGACATGCCAATATCCGCGTTCATGGTGAGTGAAGCGACACTTACGTTGGTGCGGTCAATGATGCTGATGAAGAAACAGATACCCAAGAGCGGAATTAGCCGTCTGATGGCCTTCCGGGTGGCAATGGCTTGCATGTTAGTCCTGCCCTAGTGGTGAGGTTCCAGTGGTTGGAGATGGCAACAACTCGATTTTCGGCGTACATCCGGGAACCGGGCGGCTCAGGCCGCCCGTGGTGAAAGAAGAAGGTGAAGCAAGGGCAACGCCTGCGAAGAGTTGCCGTCCTCACTAGTGTGCAGGCTAAATTCAAAATTGTCGACAGTCGCCACCTAGAATTTACATTGCCGAAATTTGTGACAAGCTGCGGGCCGCAGACGACGCGATTAGGGTGCCTCTACGGCGTGGCCGTGAATATTCTGGGCGCCACCAATACGCTCGCTCAAACAGGAGCCATCGCCGCGCTCCAGGAGAAGACAATCCTGGCGCGATACTTCGAAAATTCTGGACCGGCGGCGCCATCTTGCCTACGCCGCCTTCTCCGCCATCCCCGGGAGTGAAGAAGCAAATGCCCGAAAGCGGCATACTGTCCTGCTCGACGTCCGGGAACTGGGCACCGCTGCTGAGGTCTCGGCCTTCATACGCGAGCACGCCAGAGACATGATCAATGAGGGCGATCCCTACAGGGAGATGTCCGCTCTGCGGGACCATCCCCGGTCCGGAGTTGGACGGCGACTGACCACGGGAGGCGGCGGTCAGGCGCCCAGGACAGCCCGCGCGTACCGCTGGGCCTTAGGACCCAATAGGGCATGCACATCAGCAAAGAGTGCCTCGGCCGCGATCCCGGACCAGCCTTCGGGAAGGTACTTCTCCGGCAGCCCCGGGTCGAGGTAAGGGAGACGCCGCCACTGGGTCACGGTGGGCACGTAGTCGATGAAGGCCTGCCTCAGCTGCTCCGGCGTTTCGGCCTCGTCGGCCAGGCCGCCGGACCACCGCGCCAGGACATCCCGGTGGCGGACCAGGAAGTCCGAGTAGAGGGCGTCGAGTGTCGGCAGGTCCCACCACTCGCCCACTTTGGCGCGGACATTCCCCCCGCCCAGATGAGCGGCTTTGAACAGATCCACGTATTCCATCAGTCCGGCGCGGTCCAACTGGTGGGCGATTTCATCCGCAAGGCTTCCGGGTGCGATCCATAACCCCGGGGAAACCTGCCCGCAGCCCATGCGTGTCAGGATGGTGCGCAGCTTGTGGCGCAGGTGCCGCTGCGACTCCGGCACCGAGAACGAGGTCAGCATCCAATCGTCGCCTTCCTCGGCCCGGCGGGGGGAAAAGATGCGTTCGTCACCGGCCTTGAATACTTCCTCCAGTCCCGGGGCGAGGCTGTACGCCGCCGAGCCGCCCTGCTTCAGGCTGACCAGGACACCGCGCTTCTTGAGCCTGGAAACAGAGGACCGTACTCCGGCTGACTCGACGCCCAGATCGCTGAGCAGGCGGATGAGGTCGGACACGGCGAGGACACCGCCGTGCTCCCTGGCATACAGTCCATAAACCGTCACGATGAGATGCTGATGGCGCGGCATGGGGACCATGTCCGGAACGGTATCTACGGAAGCCATGCAGCACCTCGGGTTGGTCGGATATCGGCCAGGACTGCCGGCGCCTCGAAATTCGGATGCGGCAGTTCATTGAGTCACCACGGCTGTGGCACCATGGAAACGGTCGTCAAACACTTTACATAATAACCGGAGGTCCACTCCTCCACGGTCCGGGAGCGCCCATGTCAGCACGAAATCCATTGGTCGCCCACGCAAGCATCAACAGAGCAGTCGAGTGGGTTGATACTGATGCTTCGGGGCACCAGCACAACTCCGCGATCATGCGATGGGTTGAAGCGGCAGAGGCCGAACTGATGCGCAGCCTGGACCTGCCCGGCTACTTCCCCAGTGCACCGCGGGTCCACCAGGAAATCTCGTACAGGTCCAAGCTCTGGTTCGGTCAGCCCATCACGGCCGCCATCGAGGTGCGGAAGCTGGGCCGGACATCCCTGACCTATGCGTTCGAAGTCCGCGGCCACGCCCACCCCAAATCCGCCGGCGGTATCGCGGCTTTTGGAACCGTGACAGTGGCCCACGTACCGCAGGGCTCTGAAAAGTCGCAGCCCTGGCCCGCCGATCTGGTTGAAGCCATCAACGGGCTCATGGCCGCGGCCATCCCCGCCCCCTAGAGGGCAGGGGGCCCGAAACCGGCGACGCTTGTAAAAGGTCAGCGGTTACCGATAACCGCAATTCCCTGGATCTCGATCAACGCTTCCTTCTGCCACAGCCGGGTGACGCCGATTCCTGCCATCGCAGGGTACTCAGTGCCGGCCATTTCCCGCCAGATCCGGCCAATTTCCCGGCCGTTGGCCATGTAGTCATCGACGTCGGTGAGGTAGATCGTGACGCTGACCAGGTCCCGCCCATCGCCGCCCGCCTCGGTCAGTGTGGTCAGGACGTTGGTGAACGCCTGCCTGAACTGCTCGACGATTCCGCCCTCGACAATCTTCATGTCCTTGTCCAGTGCCGTCTGCCCGCCGAGAAAAACCGTGTTTCCGGACAGGATGCCATGGGCGTATCCGGACGGCTTGGGCAGCGAATCGGGGTTGATGGTCCTGTTCACAGTATTCTCCTGAATCGGCTTGTTACTGGCGTCAAAAAAGCACTATTCAGATCTTCTCTGCCGTGCTACCTTGAGCATATGTGACGATCGTAATAAAGTCGATATATGCATTGAGGAGATCTGGCAGATGAAACTCGCCACACTGAGAACAGGCGAAAACAGTACGACGGCGGCCCTCGCCGTGGGTGCGGACACCTACCTGCCGCTGCCCTACTCCAGCGTCGGGACGCTTCTCGCAGACCCCCTCTGGCGGGATGCTGCCGAGGCTGCCGCCGATGCAGCGAATGCCGGCGCCGGAATCACGGCTTCCGCCGACAGCTTTGCTCCGCTCCTGCCGGAGGCAGGGAAAGTCATCTGCTGCGGGCTGAACTACGGTGACCACATCCAGGAAATGGGACGTGAGCTCCCCAAATACCCCACACTTTTCGCCAAATACGCAGATACGCTGACCGGCGCAACCGACACCATCACCGTCCACGGCAGCGACCGGGTGGACTGGGAAGCGGAACTGGCGGTCGTCGTCGGCGCCCGCCTCTTCCACGCGGACGAGGCGGAGGCCCAGTCCGGGATCGCAGGCTATACGGTTGCCAACGACGTCTCCATGCGGGACTGGCAAAATCGGACCCTCCAGTGGTTCCAAGGCAAGGCCTTCGACGCCACCACCCCCGTAGGCCCCGTCATGCTCACCGCGGATGAGGCCTGCACTTCGTTTGACGTCAAGGGCTACGTCAACGGCGAGCTGGTCCAGAGCGGAAACACCTCAACCCTGGTGTTCGGGCCCGCACAGCTGCTGTCCTACATTTCCCAGTTCACGGTGCTCCGGCCCGGCGACCTGGTCCTTACCGGCACCCCCGGCGGGGTGGGAATCGGCATGAAGCCCCCACGGTTCCTGCGCGACGGTGACGTCCTCACCACGGAGATTGCCGGCATCGGCGTCCTGGAGAACACCGTTCGCATCAACAATCCCGGCGGCACTGAAGACCGCACGCCGGTTGCAGCCATAAGCACAAAGGAGTGAAATCATGACCGATACCACCACCGAATACCTGACCGAGGGCGATAACTCGATCTATGCCGGCGCCGACGGACGCGTAGTTCCCGTGGTCACAAAGGCCGGCCAGGAAGACACCAACACCGCCCAGTCCGGCGACTGCGTCCGCGTCTCGGGTGTCTCCATCCAGCACACCCCTGCCACAAAGATCTGGTTCGGCCAGGTATCCAATGTCCCCGGCTACCGTTCCCTCCCCCACCACCACGGCGAAGCAGAGACCGGCGGCTACGTCCTGCGCGGCTACGGCCGGATCTACTACGGCGAAAACTACACCGAATACCAGGACATGAAAGCCGGCGACTGGGTCTTCGTTCCGCCGTTCATGCCCCACGTCGAGGCGAACATGTCCGTGACCGAAGAACTGGTGTGGCTCACCGCCCGCACTCCCGAGAACATCGTGGTCAACCTCGATGACGTCGCCGACGAATCCCTCGCCGACTACCGCAGGGCATAAACGGCGATGATTCCCGCATCCCCCACGGTCAAGGCACCCACGTCCGATAACTTCCTGCGGGCCATCGAGCTCACATCCGTTCCGGCACAGCATGCGGACGAAGCCTACGAGGCAGTAACGCAGTATGTGCCATGGCCCAAGTCCTATGGCGGGGACATGGTGGCCCAGTCGACGGCGGCCATGATGCGGTCCGTGAATTCGGACCGCAGCCTCCATTCGATGCACAGCTACTTCATGCGGCCCGTGGACGTCGAGTCGACCGTCCGCTACGAGGTCGAGCGGCTGCGCGATGGCCGCGGGTACTCCACCCGCAGCGTCCGGGGTTACCAGAACGGCAAAACCGTGTTCGCCGCAATGGGCTCCTTCCACGTGCCGGAAGCCGGTCCGGAGTACCAGCCCACCACCCCCGCTGACGTGGAACCCGAATCCCTCCGTTCCGCCGCCGACGCACTCGAGGGTGCACCGGGCGCGGCCGCTGCCTACTGGTCTGCCGGGCGGAGCTTCGACATGCGCCACATTCCCGGTCCGCTTTACGTCCAGGTGGAGGGCGAAAGCCAGCCCCACCAGGCGGTCTGGGTGAAGGCTTTTGACATGCTCCCGGATGCCGCCGATGCCCACGCGACCGCGGACCTGCACCGCACCGCGTTGGCTTATGTCTGCGACTACACCATCCTGGAACCGCTCCTTCGCGTCAATGATCTGCATTGGACCTCTCCGGGCCTGAGCACGGCCAGCCTGGACCACTCCATGTGGTTCCACCGTGATGGCCGCGCGGACGGCTGGATCCTCTACGCGCAGGAAGCCGTTTCGGTCCAGAACAACCGCGGACTGGCACTGGGCCGCTTCTTCGACAGGGACGGCAGGCTGCTCGCCACCGTGGCGCAAGAAGGCATGATCCGCCAAGCTTCCTGACACCAACCCAACCCATCAGACGCACTGAAAGGAGTGGCCATGACACCTGCTTACTCAGCCCATGTGGACACCTTTACCCGTGACCACCTTCCGCCCGCCAACATGTGGCCCACCCTCGAGTTCTCGTTGCCGGAGCTGCAGTACCCCGAAAAGCTCAACGCCGCTTCCGTGCTTATCGATGACGCAGTTTCAGAGCACGGGCCGGACCGTCCCGCACTGCACACCCCCGGCGGAACAACCTGGACCTACGGCGAACTCCAGAGGCGGGCCAACCAGGCAGCCCAGGTCCTCACCGAGGACTTCGGCGTGGTTCCCGGTAACCGGGTCCTGCTCCGCGGCCCCAACAACCCGTGGATCGTCGCGGCCTGGCTGGGAGTCCTGAAAGCCGGCGCCGTGGTTGTCACCACCATGCCCATCCTGCGGTCCTCCGAGGTGGCCACCCTGATTGCGCTCACCAAACCCGTCCTGGCGATCTCGGACCACCGTTTTATGGACGAACTGGCCCTGGCAGCCGGCGACGACGTCACTGTCGCCGCGTACGGCGGTACCGGTGACGCTGACTTCGTTGACCGCTGCGCCGCCAAGAGCGGCGAGTTCACCGCCGTGGAAACCGCGGCCGACGACGTCGCGCTCCTGGGGCCGACGTCGGGAACCACCGGCACGCCCAAGGTCACCATGCACTTCCACCGTGACATCCTCGCCAATGCAGACACTTTTGCCCGCCACATCCTCCAGCCCACCCCCGAGGATGTTTTCGCCGGCTCACCTCCCATCTCGTTCACGTTCGGCCTCGGCGGACTTGTGGTCTTCCCGTTGCGGTTCGGCGCCTCATCGCTCCTGACCGAACGCGCCGCCCCCGTGGAGCTCGCTGAGCAGGCCGCAGCCGCCGGCGTCACCATCCTTTTCACGGCGCCTACGGCGTACCGGGCCATCCTCAAGGCCGGCAGGGGCGAGCTCCTCGCCCGCCTGAGGATTGCGGTCTCCGCTGGCGAACACCTGCCCAAGGAAACCTGGGAGGCAGTGCACAACGCCACCGGCATCCGCCTGGTCAACGGCATCGGGTCCACTGAACTGCTCCATGTCTTCATTTCCGCAGCCGGAGATGACATCCGGCCGGGCACCACAGGTGTGGCCGTCCCCGGCTACCGCGCCACCATCCTGGACGAAGACGGCAACGAACTTGGCCCCAACCAGGCGGGCCGGCTCGCCGTCATCGGCCCCACCGGCTGCCGGTACCTTGATGACAAACGGCAGGCCAAATATGTGGTCAATGGCTGGAACGTCACGGGTGACACCTTCACCCGTGACGAAGAGGGGTACTTCACGTACCAGGCCCGGTCCGACAACATGATCATCTCCTCCGGCTACAACATCGGCGCTCCCGAAGTTGAAGCCGCAATCGACCAGCACCCTGACGTCGTTGAAAGCGCTGTCATTGCCCGGCCGGACCAGGAACGCGGCAGCGTGGTCTGCGCCTTCATCGTCCTGCGCGAGGGCGTGGATGCAGATGATGCCAAGCGCAAGGAGATCCAGGACTTCGTCAAAGCGACCATCGCCCCGTACAAGTACCCGCGGGACGTCCGGTTCACGTCTGAACTTCCCCGCAACCCCAGCGGCAAGCTGCAGCACTTCAAGCTGCGCGAGCGCCTCGAACACGACAACGACCAGCTGGCCGGCACAGCCGCCACCCACTCCTAGGAGCAGACCTTGAAGATCGCAATCGTCGGAGGCGGCCCTGGTGGCCTGTACTTCGCAGCACTGATGAAACAGCTGGACCGCTCCCACGACATCACCCTCTGGGAACGCAACGCCGCCTCGGACACCTTCGGCTTCGGCGTCGTATTTTCCGACGAAACCCTCGGCGGCATTGGCAACGCCGATCCCGTGGTTGCCGAATACATGAGCCGGCGGTTTGCCCGCTGGTCAGACATCGACATCCACTTCCGAGACGAAGTCCTGACAGTCGGCGGACAGGGCTTCGCTGCCATGAGTCGCAAAGAGCTGCTTGAACTGCTGCAGCGCCGCTGCGCCGAACTGGGCGTGGACGTCCGGTTCAGCACCCCCGCTCCGCCGATCGCCGAGCTGGAAGCCGGTTACGATCTGGTCCTCGCCTCCGACGGCATCAACTCGCAGATCCGGGCAACCTACGCGGAGTCCTTCGGCCCCAGCCTGGACCTCCGGCCCAACAAATTCATGTGGCTGGGCACCGACCAGGTCTTCGAGGCGTTCAAGTTTTTCGTCAAGGACACTGAATACGGCACCATGCAGATCCACGGCTACCCGTACTCCGACGAAGGCTCCACCTTCATCGTGGAAATGTCGCCTGACGTCTGGGAGGCCGCAGGCTTCGACGAGACCGCAGGCGACGTGTTCGCCCCGGGGATGTCCGATGAGAAGGCCATCAGCAAGATCCGCGCCATCTTCGCCGATGAACTTGCCGGCCACGAAATACTGGCCAACAACTCCAAGTGGCTGAACTTCACAACCGTCAAAAACCGCAGCTGGCGCCACGGGAACATCGTGCTCCTCGGCGATGCCGCGCACACAGCCCACTTCTCCATCGGTTCCGGCACCAAGCTGGCCATGGAAGACTCCCTCGCTCTGGCCGCCTGCCTCCACGAGCACCAGGACCTCGAAGCCGCCCTCGCGGCCTATGAGACCGAGCGCCGCCCCGTCGTCGAATCCACCCAACGCGCCGCCCAGGCGTCGCTGGAGTGGTTCGAACGGATCGGCCAGTACAAAAGCCAGGAGCCCACGCAGTTCGCGTTCAACCTGCTCACCCGCTCGCGCCGGATCACCCAGGAGAACCTGCGCCTGCGCGACCCCGAATTCGCGGAGACAGTGGACCGTAATTTCGCCGAATCCCAGGGTTTGGCGGAGATCGCCCCCGCGATGTTCCAGCCTTTCCGGATTGGCGGGCTGGAGCTCAAGAACCGCGTGGTTGTCTCGCCGATGGACATGTATTCCGCCGTGGACGGTATGCCAGGCGATTTCCACATGGTCCACCTCGGGTCCAAGGCACTCGGCGGTGCAGGCCTGGTGATGACCGAAATGGTCTGCGTGTCAGCTGAAGGGCGCATCACCCCCGGATGCTCGGGCATCTACACCGACGAACAGCGCGACAACTGGAAATCAATTGTTGAGTTTGTCCACGCCCGTTCGTCGGCGAAAATCGGCGTCCAGCTCGGCCACTCCGGCCGTAAAGGCTCCACCCGGCTCATGTGGGAAGGGATCGATCAGCCCCTGGAGAGCGGCAACTGGGAGCCCGTCGGTCCGTCTGCACTGCCCTATGGCCCGGGAAACCACATCCCCCGGGAGATCAGCCAGGCAGAAATGGAGAGCGTCAAGGCTGACTTTGTCGCTTCAGCACAGCGGGCAGCCGCGGCCGGGTTCGACCTGCTCGAGGTCCATGCGGCCCACGGCTACCTGCTCTCGTCCTTCCTCTCCCCCGTCTCCAACCAGCGCACCGACGAGTACGGCGGCAGCCTCGAGAACAGGCTGCGCTTCCCGCTTGAGGTCTTCGACGCCGTCCGTGCGGCTTGGCCGTCGCAGAAGCCTTTGACTGTGCGTATCTCGGCGACCGACTGGATCGAGGGCGGCAACACCTCGGACGACGCAATAGTGATCGCCCAGGCGTTTGTCGATCATGGTGCGGCAGGTATCGATGTCTCCACCGGGCAGGTCGCCAAGGAGGAAAAGCCCGCCTTCGGCAGGAGCTACCAGACGCCGTTCGCCGATAGGATCCGGCAGGAAGTTGCCGCCCCGGCAGGCGTTGCCGTCATCGCCGTCGGAGCCATCTCCACCTACGACGACGTCAATTCCGTTCTGCTCGCGGGCAGGGCTGACCTCGTGGCCCTGGGCCGCACCCACCTGTACGACCCGCAGTGGACCCTCCACGCCGCCGCGGAGCAGGAATACCAGGGCCCGGGTTCCCAGTGGATCCCGCAGTTCAAGGCCGGCCGTCGCAAGCCCCCGAGCGGCCGTACCGACGCCGTGCGCCCGCGGCTGTCCCTGCTCAAGGAACCTGACGCCATCGCCGTGGACGGGCACCTGCGGTGGACGCCGGGCGTCTCAGCTGCCGAGCCGGTCCTCGCCCAGTAGAGCTCTGAATCAGCGGCTCCGCGATGAGTTGTTTCGGCGTGATTGCCGCCGCGGAAACTCTGCAAGTCTTTGCCGACAGCTCTATCGCATTTCCGTGACGTCCGTTATGTTCATTACATAACGGACGTCACTCACAAGGGTTGCAAGGTCTCAGACCTACGTCCATCCACCAGCGCCACAGTCACCATTCACAACCACCGAAGGATTTTCATGGCTGCGTTGAATCACACCCAATGGCCCGTTCCACCGAAAACCACCAACCGCGTATTGTTCGCCTGCTGGCTGGCCATTCTTGCGGAGGGCTACGATGTTGGCGTTCTCGGCGCCATCATCCCCGCCCTCGCCGAGTACAAGGAATGGGACCTGAGCCCGCTGGAGCTCGGCGGCCTGGGGTCTTACGCCCTGATCGGTATGCTGATCGGTGCCATGACGATCGGCACTCTTTCAGACCGCGTCGGCCGCAAGAACATGTTGCTTCTGTCTGTGCTGATCTTCACCTCCACACAGCTGGGCGCCGCTTTGGCATCCACCCCTGAAATCTTCGGCCTGTTCCGGTTCCTGGGAGGTCTGGGCATGGGCGGCATCATCCCCGTGGCGGCCGCCCTCACCATCGAGTACTCAGCCCCCAAACGCAGGTCCTTCAACTACGGCATCATGTATTCCGGCTACTCATTCGGAATCCTCGCCGCAGCGCTGGTGGCCCTTGCCCTGCTGCCAACGCTCGGCTGGCGCTGGGTGATCGGCGTCGGGTTCATTCCCATCCTCCTCATCCCGATCCTGGCCTGGATTCTCCCGGAGTCCCTTGAGTTCCTGATGAGCAAGGGCCGCCGCGCCGAGGCCCAGCGCCTCGCAGGCAAGCTGGGTGTCACGCCGTTTATCGACAACGACTGGGCTCCGGCACCGGTTGCCGGGGCAGCCCTGAAGCCGGTGGGGTGGAAGCAGTCCCTGATGGCCCTGTTCTCCCGCGACTACATCCGGCCCACCGTCTTCTTCTGGGTTTCCCTGTTCTGCGGCATGGTCCTGGTCTACGGCCTCAACACCTGGCTGCCGACCATCATGCGGAAGGCCGGCTACGATCTGGGCTCATCCCTGACGTTCCTCGCAGTCTTCAGCCTCGCCTCGGCCATCGGTGGCATGGTGCTGGGCAAGGCCGCCGATGTCTACGGCAAGAAGCTCATCCTCGTCATGTTCTACGCCATCGGCGGCGTCGGCATTCTGCTGCTGATGTTCCCGAACAACATCTTCATCAACTACGTCTTCGTCGCCCTGGCCGGGGTGGGTTCAATCTCAACATCCCTTGTCCTCACCGGCTGGGTCGCCGATTACTACCCGTCCTATGCCCGGGCAACAGCCACCGGCTGGGCCCTCTCCTTTGCCCGGATCGGAGCGATTTCCGGACCCCTGATCGGCGGCTGGATCGGCTCTGCCCAACTTCCTTTCCAGTGGAACTTCATCGTCTTCGCGTTCGTGGCACTCCTGGCCGCCGGCGCGGTAGCAATGATCCCCCGAACGCCAGGCTCAACGCCTGGCATCGTCACAGATGCCTCGGACGAGCTGGAGCCTTCCACCGCAAAACAATGACGGACGCAGCCTGAAAAGCTGCCTGCAGCAGGGATCGGACGGTGCGCCCAGGCGCTCCGTCCGATCCTGCTTTAACCCCCCGGCCCCATCGGCCCCGCGTAACCAATACGTCCTCTTCCGCCAGTTCCTGGGCCAGGAAACGTGCCCGACACATCGCCTTTACATGACGATCGCAATGGAATGGTTATATGAGATCAGAGACCTACTCATGGAAGGAACGTCGTGGACCACGGACAATTTTGGAATCCCAAGACCGAAACAATGCCGCGGGACCAGCTCCGGCAGCTGCAACTCGCAAAGCTGCAGAAGCTGACCGCCTGGGCGGATGCCCGGAGTCCGTTCTACCGGAGGTCCTTCCGGCAGAACGGATTTGACCCCGAACAGCTGCAGTCCTGGAAAGACATCGAGCGCATCCCCTTCCTGACCCGCGAGGACTGGATGGACAGCCAGGAAAAGCACCCGCCCTACGGCGATCTTCCCGTGGCAGGAGCGGACGCCGCGATCCGGATCCACACCACCAGCGGAACGTCCGGAAAGACGCCCCTTCGCGCGCTGGACACCAGGAAAGACTGGTCATGGTCAGCTGAGATGTGGTGCTACGCGCTGTGGGGCGCAGGTGTCCGTCCGCATGACATCGGCTACGTGGCGTTCGGCTACGGGTCATTCATCGGATTCTGGGGCCTGCACAACGGTCTGGAAAAACTCGGCGCACTGACCATCCCCGGCGGAGCCCAGAGCACGTCCGCCCGCATCAAGCAGATCTTCGATTTCGGCGCCACTGTGGTTGCATCCACACCGACCTACGCACTGCGACTGGCCCAGGAGGCTGCCGCGCTCGGCCTCGACCTGAGGGGCGGGGCTGTCCGCACACTGATTCTCTCCGGTGAGCCCATGGCCAACGAAACCAAGGCCCTTATCGAGGAGCAGTGGGGTGCAAAGGCCTTTGATACCGCAGGGATGACGGAGATCTCCTCAATTTTCATGTTTGAGCCGGCTAACCAGCCCGGCGGTTGCCACATCATCGAGGACCACTTCATTGAACAGGTCATCGATCCGGACACCGGCCTGGAACTGCCTTATGGCGAGGCCGGCGAGCGCGTCAGCACATCCTTCGGGCGCAGCATCATCCCGCTGATCCGGTACCGGACCGCCGACAAGGTGGTCAAGGTGCCGGCCTCCACCGCCGCCAACGGAAGGACCTGGGACCTGTATGAGGGCGGCATCCTGGGACGGGTGGACGACATGAAACTGGTCCGCGGCACAAACGTCTACATGCGCGCCGTCGAAGGAATAGTTCGCACCTTCCCGGCCGTGGAGGAATTCCAGGTCAAAATCATCCGCGAGGGAATCCGTGATGAAATCATCCTCGCGACTGAACTTGCACCCTCTGTCACCCCGGACATCTGGGCGGCCATGAGCCGGGAAATGTCCGCTAGCCTGGCTGATGCCCACGAGGGCCTGCGCTTTATTCTGGAACGAGCAGAACCCGGCTCCCTCCCCCGCTTTGAACTGAAGGCAAAACGCCTGGTCGACGCCAGGGGCGCCAATGCCTAAGGAAAGTAGCACTATGGAAACGGATCTCCTGGGCACGCCGCTTACTCGAGCGGAAAGCCGCCTGCTGCACGTCTACACCGCACTGAAAAGCCTTGCGGAGGAACAGGATCTTCCTCCCTGCGTGTCAGCAAACGTCCGCACTGCCCTCTCCAGTGTGGCGGTTGCCGTCACCAGCCTGGCGCTCGAATATGAGCACCTCATCGACCAGCAGTGCTGACGACGCCGAGGCTCACCAGGGCGGCGCCCTCACCCTCGGCGAAAACGGCCAGGGACGTGCTTGTGTCACTGGGGAAGATCTGGTCCGTGATGGTAACCAACCCGTCCTGGGCGAAGACTTCCACCGAGCAGCGGTCCAGGAAAACCTGAAGCCGCAACCGGCCATCCTCCAGCGCCACGGGGACCCGCTCCACGGAGGCAAAGTCTTCGTGGAAGCGGGTCTCCCCGGAGGCTGTCCGGTCCAGGCGAAGCACCCCTTCGGCGACGTTGTAGGCCAGGACAGTCCGCTCGCCGGGGCCTTCGCGCAACACCAGGCCAACCTCGTTTGCCGTGCCGGGCATGAACTCGGCATCGATCCGCAGCACATCTGCGGGACCCTCCACGGTCAGAGGGTAAGAACCGGAGAGCTGCTGCGGCGCGAGGGCGCACACAACATCACCGGTTCCCGCAAAGGGATCAACCGGCTGCTGCTTCAGCACCACCTTCCCGGCCAGCCCCGCTTGCCCGGACTCCCGGACAAGGGTGACTTCCCGTACCAGGGTCATGGCGCCCCGCCAGCCGCCGGTGGGCGTCAGCGCGCCGTATTGCCAGTTGTTCATCCAACCGATCATGAGCCTGCGTCCGTCCGGAGCATTGCTGAAGGACACGGCGGCGTAGTAGTCCCGGCCCCAATCGAGCCAGCAGTACTCCCCCATCCTGCTGCCGTCCTGCTGCATCCCCTCGGTGACCGTACTTTCGGAACGGAACCGGACGCCGTCGAACTCTCCGAGGAAGTACTGGCCGCCGGAACCCCCGGCAATCCCGCCGGGGTTCAGGTTCACCACCAGCACCCACTTGGAGGTGCCGGGTTCCCCTTCGACCGGCAGTTCAAAAAGGTCCGGGCACTCCCATACTCCGCCGGTGGCATTGGCCGGGCCGAAGGTGCTCAGATACTCCCAGGTCACCAGGTCCCGGGACTTGTAGAGGAGAACCTCGCGGTCCACCGCCTCCACCGCCACCATGACCCAGTAACGCTCCGCCCCGCCGTCGTACCAGAAGACCTTCGGGTCACGGAACTCCGTAGACGCCCGGTCCAGCACGGGGTTCCCCGCGTATTTCAGCCAGGTGGCGCCGTCGTCGACACTGTATGCGAGGGACTGCGCCTGGCGTCCCGCCAGCGGGGACCCTTCGGAGTAGGCGCTGGTGTAGATGGCCACCAGCGGTGCGGTGCCCGGGGCTCCGAAGCCGCTGGTGTTATGGACGTCCACGACGGCGGAGCCTGAGAAAATGGCTTCCTCCCCGTCGCACCCGATGGCCACCGGCTGCTCGTCCCAGTGCACCAGATCCGCTGAGGTGGCATGGCCCCAGGACATGTTGCCCCAGTCCGCGCTGTGCGGGTTGTGCTGGTAGAAGAGGTGGTAGACGCCGTTGGAGTAGAGCAGTCCGTTGGGATCGTTCAGCCAGTTGCGCGCTGCCGTGAAGTGGTACTCCGGCCGGAACCGGGAGTCTATGGTGAGGCCTGATGCCATGGCTGAGGGTTCTTCTTTCGAACTGAGGGCTGAGGTCATGGCGGGCGTCAGCCCTTGACGCCGCTGGAGGCGATGCTGTTGATGAAGGACTTCTGGAAAGCGATGAAGAGGATCACCACGGGCACGGTGATGAGCGAGGCGTACGCCATGACTTCGCCCCAGGAGACGTTGAGCTGGAAGAAGTACTGGATGCCGATCATCACAGGCCGCAGCTCCTCCGACTGGACCACCATGAGCGGCCAGAGGTAGGAGTTCCAGGCGGGCAGGAACGTCAGGATGGCCACTGTGGCCGTGGCCGGACCGGCGAGGGGCATGACCACCTGCCGGTAGATTTTGAACCACCCGGCGCCGTCGATCCGGGCCGCTTCATCGAGTTCCTTGGGAATGGACTCAAAGTACTGGTGGTACAGGTAGATGGAGAACGCATTGGCAATGAAAGGGATGATCTGGACCTGATAGGTGTCCAGCCAGCCTTTCGAGAACTCCAGGCTGAATCCGTCCAGCTCAAAGTAGGGCAGCTGGTTGACCCACCACACCAGCGGCAGTGCCAGGGTCTGGAACGGCACAATCAGGGTGGCGAGGATGGCACTGAACACGATCCGCTTGCCGCGGACCTCCATGCGGGAGAGTGCGAAGGCGCAGAGGCTGTTGACGAAGATGCCCAGCACCACCGTCACCGCCGAGACTCCGATGGAGTTGATCAGGAAACGGGCGGCGGGCACTCGGTCGAACACCGCGGCGTAGTTGTCGAAGGAGATGTTTCCGATCGGCAGGAAGGCCGCCACGGAGGACATGTCACCGAAGATCTGCTGGTCCGGTTTGAGGGAGGACACCAGCATGAACACGATGGGGAAAACGGCGACGGCGGCGAACAGGATGCGTACAGCCATGGTCCCCAGGCTGGTCAGGTTCGTGGAAATGAAGGTCGGTTTCACGTCAGTCCTTCTCTCGGGTCAGGTAGCGCTGCACTGCGGAAACCAGCAGCACGAGGACGAAGAATACGAGCGAGATGGCCGAGGCGTAGGAGGTTTCCTGCTGCTTGAACCCGGACCGCACTGCCTCGTAGATGATGGTGGTGGTGGAATCCAGGGGACCGCCCTGGGTCATCACGCTGACCTGGTCAAAGAGCCCCAGCGCCTGGATGGTGATGGTCACCAGGACCAGGCTGCGGGTGTGCTTCAGGCCTGGCCAGGTGACGAACCGGAACTGCTGCCAGTGGCTGGCGCCGTCCAGCTGCGCAGCCTCGTACAGCTCACCTGGAACGCTTTGAAGCCCGGCCAGCCAGATGATCATGTGGAACCCGGCCGCCTGCCAGATCGACAGGGCGATGATGGCCGGCATGGCCGTGGCAGGGTCGTTGAGCCAGTCTGCGCCCTGGATGAGGCCGAAGCTGAACGTGGAGAGCATCTCGTTGATCAGGCCTTCCCGGCGGTACATGAACATCCACAGCAGCGATACCACCACCATGGAGGTGACCACCGGCAGGAAGTAGATGGTGCGGAAGAAGTTCACGCCGCGGAACTTCTTGTTGATGAGCAGGGCCATGGCCAGGGCCAGGGCGGACTGCACCGGCACCACGATCACCGCAAAGTACGTGACGTTCAGCAATGCGCGCCAGAACGTGGGATCGGCGAAGAGCCGGGCGAAGTTGTCCGCGCCCACGAACTCCACGGGCCGCGGGGAAATCAGGCGGGCGTTGGTGAAGGCCAGGCCGAAGCCCATGATTGCGGGCAGGAACACAAACAGCAGGAGTAGGGCGGCCGCAGGGGCGATCATGCCCCAGCCGCTGATCTGGTCGCGGAGGAAGCCGGGGCGTGATCGGCGGGGGCGGGTTGGGCCGCTTTCAACGGCCGGTTCGGTAACGGCCTGGGGTGGACGGGTGGGGAGTGGGCTGAGTGTCATGCGAGTCTCCTTGGGGAGGATCGGGGGTACGGACGACGGCGGCGCGTGCCCGCCGTCGTCGTACCGCCTGATCGCTGGCTATTTCTGGTAGCCGCCGTTGGACTTGATGTTGGCGTCAATTGCCTTGGCTGCCTTGTCCAGCGCACCCTGGGGATCGGCTCCGGCAAGGACGTCCTGGGCTGCCTTGCCGAATTCGGTGGCAATGAACGGATAAGCGGGGGTCTCCGGCCGCATCACGGCGTAGTTGCGGGAGAACTCCATGAAGATGCGGTTGGCGCCGCCTTCGGCGAAGGCCGGGATCAGTGCGGCGGCGTCGTTGGTCGCGGGGATGGTGCCGGTGGCCTTGGCCACGGCGGCGAGGTTCTCCGGCTTCAGGGAATAGGAGAGGTAGTCCATGGCGGCCTCGGCATTTTCGCAGCCGCTGGTCACGCCCCACTGCCAGGACGCGCCGCCGATCTTGGGGCCGTTGCCGAGGTCCACGGTGGGCATAACCACCAGGTCATCGCCAAGAGCGGCTTTGGCTTTATCCGCGGCCCAGGAACCGGTGTACAGGATGGCGCTCTTGTTGTTCAGGAAGTCCTGGGTGGAGTCCTTTCCGCTCTTCTGGGCCATAAAGCCCTGGTCCACAAGGCCACGGAACCAGCCGGCCCACTCAACGGCTTTATCCCCGTTGAGGACGCCGTCCGCTGACTGGAAGCCATCGCGGTTGATGAGGTCCCCGCCGAAGGACTGCAGCAGGGGCGAGTAAGCGTAGGGCAGCCATTCACCGGTGCCGGCGGTTCCCATGTCCAGCGGGTGTTCCCATTTGCCCAGGGCCTTGAGCTTGCTGAGCGCATCCTCGAACTCGACGGCGGTCCACGGTTCCTCGATGGTGGCCACGCGCACGCCGGCTGCTTTGAGGTCCGAGGCACGGGCCATCATGGCCAGGGCGACATCGTAGTAACCCACCGCGTAGGTTTCCCCCTCCCACTTGGCCACAGTGCTGGGGAGGTTGCCGGTGAGATCGGCGGACAGTTTCAGGGGCTGAAGGTATTCGGCCCAGGCCCAGTTGGGAACGTTGGGACCGTCGATGTCCACGATGCACGGGAGGTTCCCGGCCGATGCGGCAGACACCACTGAGTCGTTGTAGGAATCCTGGGGGAAAGCCTGGACCTTGACCTTGGCCTTCGCGTCGCTGCTGCTGTTGTAGGCGGCAACGACATCCTCAATGGCCTTCAGCTCCTCGGGATTCCCTGCGTTGTGGGTCCACATGGTGATTTCGTTGGCGCCCTCCGAGGAGGATGAGGCGCTTCCCTTGCTGCAGGCGCCCAGGGTGCCCAGGAGTGAAGCTGCCGCTAGGCTGGTGGCCAGGATACGGGTGAATCGCTTGTTCATGGTTGAGTCTTTCTGCTGATTTCGTGCGTGGATGAGTAGCCCGTGTCCGTGAGGGGCGTAGCCGGTGCAACGGCTGCGTCCCTTGTTTTGCCGGAAACGGGGTTCGTGACGTGTTTTGGGTATTAACGGCTGGATTCCTGGCAGTCTGCGCAGGTCCTGGAGCGGGCTTAGAGCGGTGGAGGGCCTACCGAACCGCGGTGGACCACCGGGCAGGCAAGCTTTTCCTGGACCGCCGGCGCGCCTGACCCTTCGATATCGTTGAGAAGCCGGACCACTGCCCAGCGCCCCATCTCGTAGTGCGGCAGCGCCACCGTGGTGAGCCCTGGCCACAGGGCGTCGGCGATGAGCTCCAGGTTGTCCATTCCGACAATCGAGACATCTTCGGGGATCCGCAGCCCCAGCGCCGAGGCCGCCTGGTAAGCGCCCATTGCCACCCTGTCGCTGAAGCAGAACAGAGCCGACGGCCGGTCCGGGAGCGCCAGCAGAGCCAGCGCCGTTTCGCGCCCTCCCGCGGTGTCCGCCACCCCGGCGGTGATATGCCGCAGATCAGGTGTCACGCCGTGCCGGCGGAGCGCATCGTGGAATCCCTCCAGGCGGCCGTGGGTTGCCGGGATGTCGTCCACGTTGTTGATCATTCCGATCCGGGTGTGGCCCGCGCTGATCAGGGTTTCCACGGCCGCCTCGGCGGCTGCGATCTCGTCCGGCACCACAGAGGAGACGGACGTATCGGAGGAGACTGCATCGAGGAGGACTGTGGGCAGTCCGTCCAGTTCCTCCGGAAGCACAACTCCCTGGTGGTACATCTTGGCGTAGACGATGCCGTCCACCTGGTGCTGCTGGAGCATGCGGATTTCGCGTTGTTCCAGTTCGCTGTCCAGCCCGGAATTGACCACCATCAGCACGTAGCCGCGTTCGTAGGCGGCATCCTGGGCCCCTCGGATCATCGCGCCGGCAAAAGGGGTGGTGGTGATTTCGTCGCTCACCAGGCCGAGGATCTGCGACCTCTGGTTGCGCAGTCCACTGGCGAGCCTGTTGGGTGCGTAGCCGAGATCCTTCGCCACAGCGCGCACGTGCTGCTGGGTCTGGGGGTTGACCCTGGAGCTGGTGGCTTCATTGAGGGCGTGGGAAACCGTGGTCACTGAAACTCCGGCGGCTTTGGCCACTTCCCGGATGCCGATCTTTGTCGCCATTGACCCGTCCTTTGCAAAACGTTTTGCTTGTTGTGTTGATCACAGTAGCCAAAACGTTTTGCATCTGTCAAGGGCCTGGGCTCAATCGCTCGAAAATCCTCGGCATCACAAACGGAAGCGGGCGACGGCGGAACCTCCCGCCGTCGCCCGCTTTGCCAAGTGCCGCGCCCCTTAAGTGCCACTCCCTACAGGGCCGACCAGCCGCCGTCGGACGCCAGGACGGCGCCGTTGAGGTTGGTGCCGTCGTCGCTCAGTAGGAATGTGATCGAGGCGGCGAGCTGCGCCGAGGTGGCGGGCGCGGGGATGTTGACCTGCATCAGCGGACCGAGGCGCTCGGCCGCCAGCTGCGATCCCCAGTTGGCGACGATGTTGGTGATGGTAGCGCCGGGAGCCACGGCGTTGAAGCGCAGGCCCTTCGGCCCGTACATCACGGCCGAGTTCTTGGTGAGGCCGATGACGGCATGCTTGGACGCGGTGTACGCGGCGCCGGCGGCGGATCCGCGCAGGCCAGCCTCGGAGGACACGTTGACCACGGAGCCTGTCCCTGCGTCGAGCATCAGCGGCACCACGGCGCGGGTCAGGCGCATGAGGGCGGTGACGTTGATCCGGAAGACGCGGTCCCAGGTTTCGTCGTCCACTTCGTGGATCGGGGCGAAGCTGTCCATAATGCCGGCCACGTTCGCGAGGGCGTCAACACGTCCGGCGGCGGCAGCGATGACGGCAGCAACGGTCTCCTCGGTGGAGATGTCGCCGGCCACGGGGACCAGGTCCAGCCCGGCGTTCTCGGCGACCAGGTTGTCCAGGCGCTCCTTGCTGATGTCGGCCGCGATGACCTTGCCGCCCTCCTTGGCGATGCGCAGCGCGGTGGCCAGCCCGATGCCCGACCCGGCGCCCGTCACGATGACTGTTTTTCCGGCGAAACGGCCGTTGGTGACGGCCTCCTGCCATGCGGCTTCGTTGCCCATGATGTCCTTCCAAACGTTGATGGAGCTGATGCCAACCACCTTATGACACCCTGTGTCATTATGTAAGGGTGAATACTGGTGGCATGCCTTCGGAAGCCGTGACCGCTGCCCCGCCACGCTCCATGGGCCGGCCGGTGACCATCGATCCCGACGCCGTTGCCGCCATCGCGCTGCGGCTTTTCGCCGAGCGCGGGTATGAGCAGACCTCCATGGAGGACATCGCCCGCGAGGCCGGTATTGGCCGCAAAAGCCTGTACCGGTACTTCTCCAGCAAGGCGGAACTGATCTGGGGAGGGATGGAGCCCGTGGTCGAGGCATCCGCGCGGGTTCTGGGCGCAGACCCGGAATCAGCCGCCGACGGCGACATCCTGGCGGGGCTGCGTGAGGCGGCTGTTGCGGGGGTTGCCGTGCTGCCCGATCTCGCGGTGACGCGCGGCCGGCTGCGCCTCATCGCCGAACACCCCGAACTTGGCAGCCAGAGCTACGCGTCCCTGGCACCGCAGCGTGAGGTGGCCCGGGCCTACCTGGCCGCGGCCGGTGTTCGCGAAGATGTGGCCGGGTATTTGTGTGCCGCGTATCTCGGGGCGACGCTCGAGGCGTGGATGCAGTGGGCCGCCGGAACCGACCCCGATCCGGTGCCGTATCTGGAGGCGGCCGTCGCGGTGCTGCGGGTACCGGCTTCCTAATCCACTGCGGAGAGAAGCCGGTCAGACGTGCTGGTCAAACAGCACCGGGTTTCCGTCGGGGTCCACGAGCATACAGCTCGCGGGGCCGGTGGTTGATTCGTCCGCCTCGGAGAGGAACTCCATGCCCTTGGCTTTGAGTTCCTGCTGGAGTTCGCGGACATCGGTGAACGATTCCACGGCTTCCGCATTCTGGTTCCAGCCCGGGTTGAAGGTGAGCATGTTCTGCTCAAACATCCCCTGGAAGAGGCCGATGACCGTCTCGCCGTTCTTCAGGATCAGCCAGTTCTGCGTGATGTCGCCGCCGAAACTGCTGAAGCCAAGCTTCTCGTAGAACGCAGCTGAAGCCGCGATGTCCTTGACGGTGAGGCTGATCGAAAACGCGCCGAGCTGCATGGTCACTCCACTCTCAAAGGGACGGATGCCTCCGATGATACGGCGTGGAGCGGACGACGGCGGGCCCTCCCGCCGTCGTCGGTTTCCGTTTGCCAGGCGCTCTCGGAGATCAGCAGGCTTAAGCTGATACCAGCATTTCTCTTCCAGCGCCGGGAGGTCATCATGGACACGGAAACCGCCGAAGTGGTCGATCATGATGTCACCACCATCACCTGCGTGTGCGGCAATACCGTCAGCAAGGACGGCTTGATCCAGGCCAACTCAGAAGGCGTACCGGTTTACATCGGCGAAAACACCGCCGTCCCCGCGGGACTGGCACCATGGCCTGAGGATGAGGACCTCTACACCCTGTGCCCGTCCTGCGGCCGGGTGTACCGTGACGCGGTTATCGAAGAGACCGGGACCGCACCCGTTGCTTTCCGGGTGGACGCCGCCGCCGGTCCGATTGCCGAGGCCATCCGGGTCCATTGGGAACTCAGCACCTAAGCTGTACGAATGAATGAGGCCGTCCCACCGTCCCGCAGGCCCGGCATCCGCGCTGCGATGTTCGTTGACTTCGACAATGTGTTCACCGGCCTGCAGGCCCTGGACCCACTGGCGGCGAAGCGGTTTGCGGAGGACCCCAAGCACTGGGCCGATGCGTTGTCGGCAGGGGGTGCGGGCGAGGGTGCCCGCCGCTTCCTGATCCGCAACTGCTACCTGAACCCGATGGTGTACTCGAAGTACCGGACCTACTGGACCCGCGCCGGGTTCCGCGTGATCGACTGCCCGTCGCTGACGCAGCGGGGCAAGAGCAGCACGGACATCAACCTGGTGCTGGACGCCATGGACGCACTGTCGGGCAACGGCGGGATCGAAGAGTTCTTCATCGCCTCGGCCGATGCCGATTTCACCTCCCTGATCCAGCGGTTCCGGGCCGCGGACAGGATGACCACAGTCATCGCTGCCGGCGCCGTGGCCTTCGCGTACCGGGAGATGGCGGACCACGTGGTGGAGTCCCACGACTTCGTCGCCATCCTCAACGGCACGGCGGTGGAGCCGGCGCGTGCCGTGGCGCCCGGTAAGCAGCAGAACGCCCCGGCCGCAGCAAAGACCAAGGCCAAGGCGGCCTCCCCCGCCATCCGTGAGGTCCTCGATTTCGTCCGCACCGCTCCCGGGCCGGTGGTCGGCGCGCTGGTGGCGCACAGGGCCCTCACGGCCGATCCTTCCCTGAAGACGGACTGGGGCGGCTACGGAAAGTTCGGGACCTGGATCTCCCAGATCGGCCAAGATGTTGAGTATTCGCCGGCGCAGGGCGGCTGGGTGTGGGACGCAAAGAGGTTCTCGAGTGAGGATCTCCCCGCGCCTGCTGAAGTGCAGCCCGGCATCGAGGAGCAGGTCAGCAGGGTGACGGACGTGCCGGCACTGTCCGAGGCCCAGTTCCGCCAGATGTTCCAGGCCCTGGAAACCAGGCTGCGGGAACACCCCACCAGCCGCACCGAACTCTCCCGGCTGGTGCGGGACGACTGCGTCAGCGCGGGGCAACCCGTCTCCCGGAACGCCGTCGGCTTTGTCCTTCAAGGCCTGGCCTACGTCAATTTCCCGCTCAATGACGAGCCAACGGCGGCAGAGCTGGCAGCAGCGTGGACCGCGAACGTTGAGGAACTCTGCCGGGTGGCGCTGCTGGAGTTCGACGCCGGCGAGAAGCTCGCCGTGCGGCGCTGGGCCAGCGGCGGCCTGGTAGGCGCCTGAGAACAGAAACGGCGCTCGACGGCGGGACCTCCCGCCGTCGACCGCTTGCTTAGGTGGCTGTTTCCGTCTCCGCCAGCCTGATCATGCGCAGCTCGGCGGCCACGGCGCGGGACGGCCAATAGTTGTGGGCGAGTTCCCTCGCATGTCCCTGGTCTACTCCCGGGAAGATCTTTCCGAGCAGCTCCGCCGAGTAGAGCAGCGCGGTCAGTGCCCTGGTACGCGGATCGGCTGACCCGCCGCTGAGGGCGGCCCCGACCTTCTCCAGCAGCGCCGCCTCCGGAGCGTGGTCTTTCTCCGGGTAGCGCGTCCTCCTGAACAGGCCAAGGCGCCTCTCGCCCACCTGGCCCACGATGCCCAACGACGCCAGCCCTTCATAGACACGGCGCAGCTCGGCACGGCTTTCCAGCATGGAAACCCAGCGCTTGGGGGTGTGCGGGCGCGATCCGTCCCGGATGAGTTCCAGTTGGTTCCCGAAATCGGTCTGCGGGGATGTGCCGGTGGCCCGGACGTGCTTTCCATGCAACTCGATGGCACCGAGCAGTTCCAGCTCGGCCAGTATCGCGCCGGACAAAGCGGCAGTCAGCACGGCGTGCGGAACGGCGGACTTGCCGTCATGGTCGGTGGTCGCCAGCAGAAGCAGGGCCTGGGGAAGGTTCAGCTCGTCTGCCTTTGGCATCTCGGCATTCATAGGATCATGGTGAACCCCCAACGCCCGCACCACAACGAGCAGACGACGGCGGGACCTCCCGCCGTCGACGGTTTGTATTGCTTCACACGAGGGAAGCTATCCCGCGTGTGCCAGCAGTCCCTCAAGCCAGATGCCGAGCTCCGCCAGCGTCTGGCCGGTGATGCCGTGCCCGCCGGGATCGCGGCGTGAATGGACGGCCGCACCGGATTCTCCGTGCAGATAGCCCCAGGTGCCCTGCAGCAGCTCGGCCGGGATGACCCGGTCCTGCTCGCCCTGGGCAACGAAGACCGGGACCCCGGCCAGCCTGCCGGGCGTGACGGGCACGCCGGCGTCGAACGGGAGGGTGCCGTAAAGGATCGCGGTGCCTGCGAAGCGGTGCGGGTCCGCCAGCAGCAGGCCGCCCGCAAAGGCTGCCCCGCCGCTGAACCCGACCAGCACCACGGGGCGGCCGGCCGGGGCCACAGCATCGAGCCAGGTGCGGAACCCGGCCATGGTCTCGGCCAGTGATTCCGCAGTGGGGCGGCCGATCCCGCGGTTGGCGAACCAGGCGTAGCCCCCGCCTTCGGCAATCGGCGCGCGCACCGCGGCGTAGGCGGGGCCTTCCGGAAGCCGGTCGGCAAGCCCGATGATGTCCTGTTCGTTGGAGCCGCGGCCGTGCAGCAACACCACCAGGGGCATTGCTGGATCAGAGGATCCGGCATTTGCGACCACGGGGCCGGTCTCGGTGGTTTCCATTTACTTGGTGACCTGAAGTCCGGTGTCCCAGTTGAAGTCGGCGAACTCCGGGTTGGCCTGCATCGTCATCAGGACGAACTGGAAGCCCTCGAGTTCCCTGGACCGCTTGAGGGGGCCAACCACCAGGGGGCGCAGGCCTGCGGCACTCGCGAAGCTGCCCACTGCACCGGTGGCGTCCGCGTTGTCACCGGCGATGAAGACATCCAGCGGCTGGCCACCGGATTCGCCGGCCACCAGCGGGCCTGCGAAGGTGGTGTTGAAGGCCTTGACCACGTGGGCGCTGGCCGGGGCGAGCTTGGCGATTTCCTCCGCGGCGGACGTTCCCGGCGCCACCACCAGGGAGTCGAAGGTTTCGAAGTTGACGGGGTTGGTGATGTCCACGATGGTCTTGCCGGCCAACGCCTCGCCATAGGCGGTCACCAGGGATTTCGCGGCATCGAACGGAACAGCCAGGACCACGATGCTGCCCTGGGGAGCCTGGGCAGTGCTGCCGAAGGTGACTCCCCCGCCAAGCTCGGTGGCCAGGGCCTGGGCGTTGCCTGCATCCTGGCCGAGGATTTCGACGCTCTGGTTGGCGGCGAGCGCGCGGGTGGCGATGCCCCGGGCCATGTTGCCGTTACCGATGATGGTGATGTTCGTCATGGGATTCTTCTTTCCGAATATGCGGGCCAGGAGGTTCTTCATCAGGTTCAGTTCTGTCTAGTGGTTGTTTACTTGAAGCTACAACTAAATATAACCCTAGGAACTTGAAGTGTCAATAATTTTCGGAAAGACAGTGGGTAGCATGCAGCCATGAGCACCCGTGATACTCCGTCGCAGATCGGCGACCTCCCGCCCATTGGGCGTCCGGCGAACAGCGCCCTGCTTCAGGCCGGAATCAGCACCCTGGCCCAGGTCGCCGGGCTCAGCCGCAGCGAATTGCTGGCCATGCTTGGCGTGGGCCCCAAAGCCATCCGGCTCCTTGAAGAAGCGCTGGGCGCTCAGGGGGTGCGGTTCGCCGACTGACAGCCGGACGCGGTCCGCGTGACCCTGGGAGGGGTGAGTGGATTCGGATACGGCAAACCCGCCAGGAATTTCCTCTGGTTCTCGTTTCTGCCAGCCTGAGACAATGACCCAATGGAAATCGCGCTGGGAATTCTGGCTCTCGTCGCGGTGGTCTGTGCGGGAAGCGCCCTGGGCCGGAAGCTCAACATTTCCGTTCCGCTGCTACTGGTCCTGGCCGGCGTCGCCGCCTCCTTCCTGCCTTTCGTTCCGCGCATCGAGCTGACCCCGGAGCTGGTTCTCGTGGGCTTGTTGCCCCCACTGCTGTATGCCGCGGCGCTGCGGACGTCGCTGTTCGATTTCGGTTCCAACCGCCGGGCCATCGGGCTGCTGTCCGTGGGCTACGTCATCTTCGGCACCATCACAGTGGGCTTCGTGGTCTGGTGGCTGTTCCCTGAAATCCCGCTCGCTGCAGCTTTCGCACTCGGCGCCGTTGTGGCGCCACCGGACGCGGTGGCCGCAACCGCCATCGCCCGGAAAGTGGGGATGCCGCGCAGGATCGTCACCATCCTCGAGGGCGAGTCACTGGTCAACGACGCCACCGCCCTGATCTGCCTCCGGGCCGCGATCGCCGCCATCGCGGGATCGGTGTCAGCCGCGGAGATCGCCGGTGAATTCCTGCTCGCAGCCGGTGGCGGGGTGGTGGTGGGCCTGGCCGCCGCCTACGTGCTGACCGAGCTCCGCAAGCGGATCAGGAACGTCCCCATCAACACCTCGACGTCGTTGGTTGCGCCTTTGGTGGCGTATCTTCCGGCGGAGGCGATCCACGCGTCCGGTGTCCTCGCCGTCGTCGTCACCGGGCTGGTGATGGGCACCAAGGCGCCCTCCATGCCCAACGGTGCCGCCCGGCTCAGCCAGCGCAGCAACTGGAACACGGTGCAGTTCCTGCTGGAAAACGCGGTGTTCCTGCTGATCGGCCTGCAGGTGCGGACCATCATCGACGGCGTCCAGGACGATTCCCTGGGGGCAGGCCGGATCTGGGCCGGCTGCGCCGTCATCCTGCTGGCGGTGCTGGTGCTGCGGCCCGTCTGGGTGTTCCCGGCGACGTACCTGCCCCGGCTGATCCCGGCGGTGCGGCGGAACGATCCGGCACCGCCGTGGCAGTTCGCAGCGATTGTTTCCTGGGCCGGGATGCGGGGGGTGGTCACCCTGGCCGCGGTGCTGGTGCTGCCCGAGGACCTGGAGCACCGTTCGGTGCTGATCCTCGCTGCACTGGTGGTGGTGGGCGGCACGCTTGTGCTGCAGGGCTTTACGCTTCCGGCGCTGGTCCGGACCCTTCATGTGCAAGGTCCGGACCCGCGCGAGGACGCGCTGAACCAGGCCTCGCTGATGCAGCTTGCCACCGCGGCAGGCGTGACCCGCCTGCAGGAACTTCGCACCGGGGACGATCCTCCGGAGGTGGTGGCCATGCTCAAACGGCGCACCCAGGAGCGCGGATTGGCGGCCTGGGAACGGCTCGGGCGGCCCAAGGCCGAGGCCGCGACGCCCAGCCAGCGGTACGCCCGGCTGCGGCTCGCCATGCTGGAGGCGGAGCGGGCCAGGGTGCTGGAACTGCGGCGCGGCGGCGAATTCGCGCAGGAGGTCCTCAGCGAAGTGCTCGACCGGCTGGATATTGAGGAATCCATGCTGGACCTGGCGCTGGACGAGCTGGATACGTCCGGCGAAGGCGGCGGCGAAGGGATTGCGACGCCGGGCGGGGTGTGCGCCCACCTTGAGTCAGCCCGGTCCCGGGAGGTGCCACTGAACGCGTCCTGCGAGGACTGCCTGAGGGAAGGCACGACGCCGGTCCACCTGCGGATGTGCCTGGGCTGCGGGAAGGTGGGGTGCTGCGATTCCTCCCCCGGCACCCATGCGTCCAAGCACTTCGGGACCACCCGGCACCCGGTGATGCGCAGCATCGAACCCGGCGAGGACTGGCGCTGGTGCTACCAGGACGACCTGCTGGGATGACGCGATCTTCCGCCGATTGGCCACCGCTCCGAGGGCGAGGTCCGCGCCGCACCGCCGTCTTAGCCACCCTCACGGCGTTGGCAGTGGGGTTGAGGGGAGCCATGGACCTTCTCGGCGAAGTCAGGTACTGGAATCCGCTGACACCGCTCGAGTACGCCGCCGTTGTCCTGGCTTCTCTGGCTTTCCTCCTCCTGGGCAGTACGCTCTGGGCCATAGGACAGCACTGGAAGTCCAGTACAACAAAGACCGGCCGCATGGCAAGGTTCAGCCGGTTCTCGATTTCTGTGGCTGCGGTTGCTGCCGCGGTGGTTTCGGTCTCCAACTTTCTGGAGGACTACCTGCGGCTGCGCTGGTTCGGCGCCACTTTTGTTGCGGGGACCCTGGTCCTTTTCGCCGCCTTGCTTGCTGCCACAGCAACCCGCTTTGCAGCACGTCCGCGGAAAGAAACCGCCGAAGCATTCCTCTTGCTGGCAATAACCGCCGGCGTCATATTCTCGGCCCTGTCGCCTCTTCCAGCGGTCGCGGCACTCCTGGGGGCGGCTGCTTACTACGCTTTTGGCCTGCCACAAGGGCGTGACCACCCGGATCCTGCCAGAACCTGACCGTACTGCCGCGTCCATCGCCGGGCCGGAACGGCCACTATGCTGAGCTGACCATCGCAGGAGATGGGCTTGGCAGCACAGGGGGCGCTGGTGGCATCAGGTTTTGACGGCAAGGATTCTTCGGGCATACCGCGCTGGGGGCGTGACATTCCGGGAGTCCGCCGGTCTCCGAGCGGGCGTATCCCGCAGTGGGCCATCGACGAGGCGCTGGGAAAGCTTGAAAATCCCGAGCCCTGGCGCAGCGCCCCGGCGCCGCTGGCGCTCCGAAAGCCACGCCGCTTCAGCCGAAAACGGCCAGTCGGTGCCCGCAATCGGAGAGGGCGGCTGGCCACGGTGCTGGGTATCGCCCTGGTGGTGTGCCTGTATTTCACGCCGAACCTGTTCGAGCGGTACGTGATGTCCGCAGCACGGCCCCATCTGCCCGGCTCCGAGGTTCCGCCACCGGGTTATGAAGCCGCTTCATCTCCCCTGGGCCTCCCGCCGTCCGTGACCGGATCCACCGCTTACCTCCTGCAGGAGTCACCGGACCCGGGCCAGTCATTTACTGCCTACGATCCGTGCCGTCCGGTCCATTACGTGGTCCGGCCGGACTACGCACCGCCAGGCACGGAACAGCTCATCCAGGAGGCCGTGGCCGCTGTTTCGGCGGCAACCGGACTGCAGTTCGTCTATGACGGAACCACCTCCGAAGCGCCCACAGAGGACCGCGGTGCGTACCAGCCTGACCGCTACGGCAAGAAATGGGCGCCGATTCTGATTGCTTGGTCCACGCCCGAAGAGTCACCTGACCTGGCAGGCAGGGTTGCGGGCACAGGTGGAAGCTCATCCGTCCGGGTTCCGGGCGAGCCCTACGTCTACGTCACCGGCCAGGTTCACCTGGATGCGCCCGGGCTGACAGAAACGATGGCCTTTCCCGATGGACCCGCCCTGGTCCGGGCCATCATCATGCACGAACTGGCCCATGTCGTCGGGCTGGACCACGTGAACGACCCCACGCAGCTGATGTACGAGGAGAACAGCGGGCAACTCGACTTCGGCGCCGGCGACCGCGCCGGGTTGGCATTGCTGGGAACTGGAAAGTGCGTCCCGCGATTGTGACCGGCCCGGAAGGTGGTGGCGGTTCCAAGAATCGCCACCACCGTCTCGAACTACATTTCAGGCCGTATGGGCCGTCGTCAGCGGGCAGATGCTGCTGCGTCCTCCTCTGCTGGTTCATCCGCCACCAAGTGGTGCAGCTGCTCGGCGTGACCGCGCGGAGAGTGCGCCTTGTCTTCACCGTTCTCGTAAGCGTTTTCGGCGTGGAGGCCAACGTCGAGTCCCGTGGCTTCGATGGGTGCCGCAACGCGGATGCCCACGGTCATGTCCAGGACTTTGGCGATCACCCAAGTGACTGTGAAGGTATACGCGAAGACGGCGACAATGGCCAGCGCCTGGCGTCCAAGGAGTTCGAAGCCCCCGCCGTAGAGCAGGCCGGTTGCCCCGCTGGGCGCCTCCGGGGTGGCCAGAATGCCAATCAGCAGGCCGCCAACAACGCCGCCGATGAAGTGCAGGGCGGTGACGTCGAGGGCATCATCGAATCCCAGTTTGTATTTCAGTGCGACGGCGAAGTAGCAGACAACGCCTGCCGCTCCACCGATCGCAAGGGCTGCAAGAGGCGTGACGGCGCCGCAGGACGGCGTGATGGCTACCAGGGCGGCGATGGCGCCGGAGGAGGCCCCGAGAGTGGTCGGGTGACCGTCGCGGATCTTCTCTACGAGGAGCCAGACGACGACGCCCGCGCAGGTCGCGGCAACAGTGTTGAACGAAGCCACGGCGGCATTGTTGTCTGCAGCGCCCAAGCCACTGCCGTCGAAGCCGATCCATCCGGTGAAAAGAAGCCCCACGCCCAAAAGGGTCAGCGGAAGGCTGTGGGCTTTGGGCTGCACCGGCCACGTCCGGCGCTTGCCGAGTACAAGCGCCAGCGCAAGGGCGGCCACTCCGGAGTTGACGTGAATGGCCGTGCTGCCGGCGTAGTCGATTGCCCCCAGGGTGTTGGCAATCCAGCCGCCCTGGACCGCGCCGTCCCCCGAATCAAAGGCGAATACCCAGTGCGCAACCGGGAAGTAGACCAGGCTTGCCCAGATGCCGGCAAAGACCAGCCAGGCTCCGAACTTCATCCGGTCTGCCGCTGCACCGGCCACGATGCCGGCCGTCAGGCCGGCGAACATCAGGTGCAGTGCGGCCAGCGCGAGGGGCGGCAGGGCGGCGTCGTCGGGGGCTGTCAGGAGCTGGCCCAGTCCCGCGTACTCCAGCGGATTGCCGAGCAGCCCCAGCCCGGCGATGGAATTGCCAAAGACGGCGGAGTAGCCAAAAGCCACCCAAAGAACGCCAACAACACAGAAGGAACCCAACACCATGAGCATCATGTTCATGGTGGTTTTGCGGCTGACCATGCCGCCGTAGAAGAGAGCCAGTCCAGGCAACATCAGGGCGACTGCAACGACGGCGGTCAGGACCCACGCCGTATTGCCCGCAATGGTGGCAGTGTCCATACGAATCTCCAAAGGCTAGATGACGGGCACGCCGCACAGGGAGCGGGGCGCCAGCGTTTCGATACGCTATCTAAATTGTTGGAGTTGACCTTTTCGATGCCGTATCGAATTCGTTTCCGGTGGGTTAACTCTCGGCGGTGGCATTCCAGTCCGCGGTGATCCCGCTTGCGGCCATCCGGACATCCGGAAGACTCTCCGGCATAGCCAGTAACCGGGCGAGGCTCGTGTCGGCGCTCAGTTCCGAGACCTGTTCAGCGGAATAGGAGCGAAGCCCGGGAAGGGGCTGGCGGTAGTGGCGCTGGAGGCCCTCATTCAGGCCCAAGGCCGCAGTTGCCGCATCCGAGGGGTCCACTGTCATGAACTCACCCGCACTGACCCCCTGCTGCACCATCGATGCCGCCAGCCGGTGGAGGGCGGCGTAATCATCAAAGAACGCACCAAAGTTCTGGGGCTGTGACCGTGCCACCCGCTCAAACTCATAGAAGTCCAGCGGAGCCGAGCACAGCTGCATGACGTCAGCATGGAGGACCGCGTACAGCCGCGGGGCCGCAGCGCCGGATTGTGCTTCGAGCGCAGTTGCCAAGGCCAGCGAGCTCCGGTTTTCTTCAAGCAAGGCCTGGAGGATGTTGTCCTTGCGCGCAAACCAGTAATAGAGCGAGGACTGCCGCAACCCGGCGCTGCGGGCGATCTCACTCATGGTGGTTTCCGCATAGCCTTTTGCCACGAACAGGGCGGTGGCTTCCCGGATAATGTCCTGCCGCGGAGATCCTGTCGGAGCGCCGCTCAGGCGGGGCCGCCCCGCAGCCGGTCGTGACGCATCCCTTGTCATCCCAAACTCCTGCTTTCGTTGTCTTCAGGCCCTGCCCAAAGCCTATCCGCGAAGGATTAACGCGGGTGAAACAATTTCGACATCCTATCGAAATTGCGACGTATGAGACTTTCTATAACTTATCGAAAAGGTGTTCACCGTGACCGCCGCAGTTACCCGAACGAGGAGCAACATGACCGTAGAAACAGCCCAGTCCGCCGTTGAAACCGTGCAGCGGAAGCTCCGCGAGGCCGGGGTCAAGTATGCAATGTCCAGCTTCGTGGACCTGCACGGCAACATCAAGACGAAGTTCGTCCCGCTGGCGCACTTGCCCCAGATGGCCGCGGGGTCCGAGCTGTTCACCGGGGCCGCCCTTGACGGACTGCCGCAGGACATCAGCGACGAGGAGCTCTCCGCCCGTCCTGACCTCGACAGCGCAGTGCAGCTGCCCTGGCGCAAAGAGGTGGCCTACTTTGCAAGCGACCTCTACACCGGGGGCAAACCCTTCGAAGCGGCTTCGCGGAACATCCTGAAGCGGCAGCTCGAAGAAGCGAAGAAGCTGGGCTTCACCTTCAACCTCGGCATCGAAACGGAATTCTTCGTCCTCAAGGACACACCCGAGGGTCCCGTGGAGGTCAGCGACCGGGACACCCTCAGCAAGCCCTGCTATGCGGCACCGGCGGCTTTGGACAACTTTGACTGGCTCACCGAGATGGTCGAGGCAATGAACGAGATGGGCTGGGGTGTCTACTCCTTCGATCACGAGGATGCCCAGGGCCAGTTCGAGATCGACTTCAAATACTCCGACGCCCTGACCATGGCCGACCGCGCGGTGTTCTTCCGGCTGATGGCCAACGAGATGGTCCGCAAGCACGGCTACTTCGCCACCTTCATGCCGAAGCCCTTCGCCGACCGGAGCGGCTCCGGCGCACACTTCAACATGTCGCTCGCCGACGTGGAAACAGGCGTCAACCTTTTTGAGACCGACGACGACCCCCGCGGCTGTGGCATCTCCGAACTGGGCTACAAGTTCATTGCCGGCGTCCTCAAGCACGCGCCCGCCATCTGCGCCGTCATCGCCCCGACCGTCAACAGCTACAAGCGCCTGGTCCGGAAGGGCAGCATGTCCGGCTCCACATGGGCTCCGGTATTCGTCAGCTACGGCAACAACAACCGCACCAACATGATCCGCGTCCCGCTGGCCGGCGGCCGTGTCGAGTGCCGTGCTGCGGACATCAGCTGCAACCCCTACCTTGGGGCGGCCATCATTCTCGCAGCAGGGCTGGAAGGCATCCGGGAGAACCTCGATCCGGGCGAGCCGCACACCGAGAACATGTACAACTACACCGAGGCCGAAATCCTGCAGAACGGACTGGGCCTGCTCCCCCGCAGCCTGGGCGAGGCGATCGACGAGTTCGCGGCCGACAGCCTCTCCCGCGATGTCTTCGGCGAGTCCATGTACAACGCCTACATCGATTACAAAGGCGAGGAGTGGAATGAGTACCAGGCCCACGTCTCGGAATGGGAAACCAAGCGATACCTGAAATTCTTCTAAGCGGCCCCCGTGCACAAGGATTTCGCACTCGGCAGGTTCGGGCTGGTTTCCGGCGCGGACCTGCCGGACGCCCGGCTCGCCTACCGGACCTACGGCTCACTCAATGCGGCCGGTGACAACTGCATCCTCCTGCCGTCGTACTACACCGGCACGCATGCCAGCTACGAACCCTGGATCGGCAAGGGACGCGCCCTCGACCCGGACCGCTGGTTCATCGTTGCCGTGAACATGTTCGGTAACGGGCTTTCCACCTCGCCCTCCCGCGCCGACCCCGGGATCCGCGGCGCGGCCTTCCCAAGTGTCACCATCCCAGACAACGTGATCGCCCAGCACCGTCTGCTGACTGATCTTGGCGTCCGCCACCTCCGGATGATCGCGGGCTGGTCCATGGGCGCGCTGCAGGCCTACGAGTGGGCCGTGCGCTATCCCGGGATGGTCTCCGGCATCCTTCCTATCGCCGGAGCTGCCAGATGCTCGCCGCACAACTTTGTTTTCCTTGAGGGTGTGAAAGCGGCACTAAAGGCCGATCCAGGTTTCGACGATGGGCGCTACACCGTCCAGCCCGTTAGTGGGTTGCGCGCATTCGGTACCGTTTATGCCGGCTGGGCCTACTCGCAGGACTTCTTCCGGAACGGCATCTACCGGGATATCGGCTATGGAAGCGTCGAGGAATTGCTCGACAGCTGGGCGGCAGACCACGAAGACATGGATGCCAACAATCTGCTGGCCATGCTCGACACCTGGCAGCGGGCCGACGTCGGGACTGCTGAACGCGGTGGCTTCGAGGGAGCGTTGGGTCAGATCCAGGCACGCTGCATTGTCATGCCGAGCACCACAGACCTCTACTTCCCCGCTGCGGACAGCAGGATCGAGGTCAAGCTGATTCCTCACGCTGAACTCCGCCCGCTCGAATCCAACCTTGGGCACGTTGCAGGACGGCCCGGGATCCGGGGAGCCGAAACGGAACAGGTCGGCGAAGCCATGCACCTGCTCCTCGACGGCTGAGAGTGAACGACGGCGGGCCCTCCCCGCCGTCGTCCTTTTGCCCTCGCTGGGGCTCAGCGCGCTCCATTGCGCGCGGCTCCGGTCAGGCGGCCAGCGGCCTATCGAACAGCTGCTCGGCGAGCCTGATCAGGTGGCGGGGAGCGTCGGCCGCTTCGCCGGGGTTTGCGTCGCCCAGGAACAAAGCGGTCCCGTAAATGGTCTCGTCGAGATCCACGCCCGCCTCTCGGATGAGGACTTCCGCCCGGACATTCGGGCGGGAGCGGGTCCCTCCATTGTTGAGGTAGACGTGCCAATCCCGGCCGGCGATGAATCCGACCTCCCCGGCGGCTACCCGCTGCCAAGCGTCCATGTCCAGCTCAACGGCTCCGATGTGGACGGAATGCGTGAGGCGGGCCGGGATTACCAGGGCGCTGAAGGAAGTTTGAAGGGTCATGTCTTGTCCTTGGAGCTGAAAAGGATTGCGTCCGATCCGGATGGCGCGGGCAGCCGCGCGGGCCAGGAGTCCCGCTCCCGGCTGCCCGCAGGCATGTTTAGCGCTGGTTTTTGCGCGGCTTTGCGAAACTTGTTTCACTGTTTTCGCTTTTAGCTCTTTTATCGGCCCTTTTTTCGAGGATCGATTTGCCCGCTTTTTTAGCGGCGCCGCTCTTGGGGGATTTTCCGGACATAGGAATCACGCCTTTCTATGCTTTGCGTTACCCGATACCATACCCGCTTTTATTTTTTATGCCAGTCCCCAGCAAACCGCGCGATACCGGGCTCTACAGCGTCCCCGAAGGCCCTCCGCAGCTTGACCACTTCAGTTGTTCGGCTTTTATGGTTTATGACTTGAAAAATTCCAGAAGTAATTTCCTGTCAGAGAATAAAATGCAAAATAAGAACACAAAATTGCCTCTCGGATCCGAGGAAAATTCGCCAAAATACCCGCTGTGCCGCAGTTGGTTCTTGATCCGCAGTCACCGGTGGAGGCGCTCCCGCCAGTCCGCAGGCACCTTGTCGGCCGGCGCAGGCGAAGGCTGCTCCGGTGGCCTGGACTGGGGATCGGGGAGCCGCGGGCCGCGGAAGAACTTCTTCGTGGTGTGCTCGTAGAACCAGTCCTCCCCAGGTTCAAAGGACCTCACGACGGGGTGGCCTTCGGTGCGCGCGTGGGCACTGGCATGCTGGGACGGTGATGAATCGCAGCATCCGATGTGGCCGCATTGGGCGCAGCGGCGAAGATGCAGCCACCAGCCTGGGCCGTCGCCGCCGAGGCACTCCAGACACCCTGTCCCACTGGGTGTGGCGGCCAGGCTGATTCCCGGAATAGGGCGATCCTCCATCGGGTCCTCCGTTTCCACTGCGCCGGCCATGAGGTCATCCCCTGGCCCGCCGTCGCGAGTAATTCTGGCAGAAACTCCGCGTCCTCGGAACGGCAGAAGCAAGGGACCAAACGCCCCTTGTCCCCACTGTCCCAGCGCGAGTATCGTGATCGCCACCGAACCCTTGAACCGGAAAGACGGCGGCCATGGATGACTCGGTTCCGATCCTGCTGATTGCCACCTCAGACCCGGCCTCGCGGCGCATTCTCGGAGATGAGTTGCGTAGACGCTACGGCGCCGACTACGAGGTGGTGGCCTGCGCCGACCACGCCCACGGGCGGGCCGTACTCGAGGGGCTCCGGCGCTGGAATCGCCAGGTCGCCCTCATACTCGGGTGCTACGGACCGGCTGACCGCGGTGGACTCGATTTCCTCCGGCGTGCCTATGGCTTTCACCCCGCCGCCAAACGCGCTGTTGTGGTCACCTGGGGCGACTTCGCCAGCGCCCCCACGGTATTCCGGGCGATCGCGCAGGGGTACGCCGAACTGTTGATCATCCGTCCCGAACGGCCGCGCGACGAAGAATTCCATGGGGCGATCACCGACGCACTCGACGACTGGCACCTGGCCCAGGGGGTCGGGTTCGAGGCGGTCCGGCTGATCGGGGAGGTCGGCGACGAAAGGACTCATACGTTGCGCGACTCCCTGAGCCGGAACCACATCCCGGTGGGCTTCCACCCTGTCGGGTCCAAGACGGCGGACCGGACGCTGGAGGGCCTGGGCCTGCGCGACCCCGCGCTGCCGGTCCTGGTGCTGGAGTTCACCGCGTCACCGGTTGTGCTCGAGAACCCCAGCGATGTGGAGATCGCCGAAGCGATGGGTGTGACGCGGCCGCCCCCCGCGGACAAGGTCTTCGATGTGGTGGTGGTGGGAGCCGGCCCTTCCGGTCTCGCGACAGCTGTGTACGCGTCCTCCGAGGGCCTCTCCACCATGGTGGTGGAAGGAGAGGCGGTGGGAGGCCAGGCCGGCACCAGTTCGTTGATCCGGAACTACCCCGGCTTCTCCCGCGGCGTCAGCGGCGCCCACCTGGCATACCGCTCATTTCACCAGGCCTGGACATTGGGCACGGACTTCCTGTTCCTGCGGAGGGTGGAGGGACTCCGCGCGGATGGAGCACTGTATGCCGTGTCGATTTCCGACGGAAATGTGGTGCGCTGCCGCACCGTCGTGGTGGCCACCGGCGTTGACTACCGCCGCCTCGGCATACCGCAGTTGGAGGACCTGGTCGGCAGAGGCGTGTTCTACGGGGCCACAGTCTCCGAGGCGCCGTCGATGGCCGGAAAGCACGTCTGCGTCGTGGGTGGCGGCAACTCGGCCGGACAGGCGGTCCTGCACCTTGCGAAGTACGCGAAAAGAGTGACGCTGCTGGTTCGCGGCCCCACCCTGTCGGTCAGTATGTCGGAATACCTGATCTCCCAACTTGAGGCCACCCGGAACGTTGGAATCCGCTACAGCAGCGCGATCGTAGGCGCCCGCGACCAGGACGGATTCCTTGCCGCCGTCAGGGTGGCCGCATCCGGAGCGGACGCAACCCAGGGCGAGGAGATCGAAGCGGGCGGCCTGTTCGTTCTGATCGGTTCGGTGCCGCGGACGTCCTGGCTGCCCGACACCGTGGAGCGTGACCCAGCCGGTTTTCTGTGCACGGGCACCCGCCGGGATGTCAGTGACGCGGGGTCCGCCAGGCCGGACAAGCCGCCGTTGGCGCTGGAAACCAGCATGCGCGGCATTTTTGCTATCGGCGATGTGCGGGCCGGTTCGATCAAACGTGTGGCCACAGCAGTGGGGGACGGCGCCACCGTGGTCTCGATGCTTCACACCTACCTGGCCGAGAACCCCCTGCCTGCCCCGCCCACTGCCCCCACTGATGAGGCAGCCGCACCTGAGGAGGTGCCGTGATGTCCGCTTCACCTGAGGCCACACCGTTGATCCCGCCGATGCGGCGGCTGCTCTACGTCGCCGCATTCCTCGTGTTTCTTGCCGGACTGGTGCTGTACGTGTTTCCGCTCCGGACTGATGAATTCTTCGCCTGGACAGTCAATCCGCCCATGACCGCGGTCTTCCTCGGTGCGGCATACTGGTCCAGCGCCGGCCTGGAGGTAGCGGGCGCCCGTTCGGCGGGCTGGGCTTCCGCGAGGCTGGCGGTCTGGCCTGTGTTCATCTTCACGGCACTGACCCTCGGAGTCACCCTGCTGCATCTCGATCGCTTCCACCTCTCGCCGAACACTGCCCTCACCGCCCAGATAGCCACCTGGGCGTGGCTGGCAATCTATGCCATCGTTCCCCTGGCAATGCTCGTCATCAGCTGGATGCAGCTACGGTCGCGGCGTCCTTCGTTTGAGTCTGTGGCGGCGGGACGGCCAGTCCTGCCCCCAGCACTCCGGCTGCTGATGGTGGGAATAGCCGGCGTGCTGCTGCTCTACGGCGTGGCGCTCCTGGCAGGACCTGTTCCAGCCGCAACGTGGTGGCCATGGCAGCTGTCCGAACTCACAGCGAGGGCGGTCGGAGCGTGGCTGGTGGGTCTGGGGTGGTCGGCCGCCCAGGGCCAGTTCAGCAGTGACCTCCGCACCGTCCGCCCCGTGGCCCTGACCTCCGTTGTGTTCGTCATTCTGCAGGCACTGGCCCTGCTGCGGTATGGCGGCGCCCTGACCTGGCCAAGCGCACAGGCTATCGGCTTCGTCACCGTGCTGCTCGCCATTGGAGTGGCCGGTGCCTGGGCACTCGCGCTGTCCCGTTCACCGGTAGCCCGGACCGGAATTGCCTGAGCAGCCCCGGGAAGACTGCTGCCCCTAGATCACGACGGCGGCACCGCCCGCCGTCGTACGTCACCTCCCCGAACTGAACCGTCCGCGACTCTGACGTGCACAAACAGTCACATCCGCTCTACCTTGGGGTTGTCGAGAAACCGGTTTCTCGGTAGTGTCCTTCTCAGCGCCCCGACGTGACCGCCGTCATAGCAGCCGCCGGACCGGAGCGCAGTTCATTCCAATGACGGAAGAGAGAACATGCGAAAACGAAGTACCTCTTTATCCATGTCCGCAGCCCTGGCCGTGGCAGGAGCGCTGATCATTGCGGCTCCGGCCGGCGCGACTCCCACCCCCCTGGCGAACCCCGCCGCCCAGACTGCCCAAACACCGCTGGAGCGCCAGGTTCTGCCTCAAGGTGACGGCTGGGCATCCGAGGGAACCGGCACCACGGGCGGCTCAGCCGCAGAGGATGCAAACCTCTACGACGTCTCCACCAAAGCCGGGCTGCTGGCCGCGTTCGCAGCGGGTGGCGCTCAGCCCAAAATCGTCCGGGTCCACGGCACCATCGACGCCAACACCGCACCGGACGGTTCAGCGCTGACCTGCGAAAACTACGCTGCAGGCACCGGCTACAGCCTGGAGCAGTACCTCCAGGACTTTGACCCGGCCACCTACGGCCGGAGCGAGGAGCCCGCCGGCCCGCAGGAGTCTGCGAGGCGCGTCGCCGCTGCCAACCAGGCGAAGTCCATCCGCTGGGATATCCCCAGCAACACCACCATCGTCGGCGCAACCGCGGACAGCAGCATTGCCGGTGCGGCCCTCCGGATCAACGGGGCAACCAACGTGATCGTCCGCAACCTCACTCTGCGGGACTCCGCCGACTGCTTCCCTGCCTGGGATCCGACAGATGGTACCGAGGGCAACTGGAACAGCGAATACGATCTGCTCCAGGTCATCAACAAGGCAACGCACGTCTGGATCGACCACTCCGCCTTCACCGACGCCCCGAACCTGGACAGCTCCCAGCCGGTGTACTTCGGCCGCCCCTACCAGGTGCACGACGGCGCAGTGGACGTCACCAACGGCTCGGACCTGGTGACCATGTCCTTCAACAGGTTTTTTGACCACGACAAGCTGCTGCTGATTGGCTCCACCGATTCGCCCACCCGCGGAGACCCCGGCAAACTGCGCGTCACCCTTCATCACAACGTCTTTGAGAACGTCGGCCAGCGAGCGCCGCGCGTCCGTTTCGGCCAGGTGGACGTCTACAACAACCATTTCAAGGTCAACGAGGACAGCACTGTCCCCTTCGAATACTTCCTGGGCGCCGGATTCGACTCCCACCTGTACGCCGAGGCGAATGCCTTCACGCTGCCGGCCGGAATTGACGCCGCCGAAACCATCCGCCGGTTCAAGGGAACGGCCATCACCACCATCGCCAACGCCGTCAACGGCAAAATCACGGACCTTCGCGCGGAGTACAACGCCGTTGCAGCGCCCGCGGACCAGCTGGCCGAGGACACGTCCTGGACCCCCACCCTGCGCACCCAGGTCCACCCGGCCCAGGCTGTACCGGCGCTGCTCCAGAACTCCACCGGCCCGATCTTCACCGCGGGAGGGAACCTCTGATGGCCGCCTTTCTGCCCAACCGCCGCAGCGTCCTCACCACCCTGGCGCTGACGGCAGGAGCCATGGCCCTCTCAGGGACGGGCATAGCGAGCGCCTTCCCGCAGGCCAACAACGACCCCACTAAACCCCGCACCAAACCGGTCGTCTTCGTCGTCGGGGACTCGACGTCGTCGGCGTATCAGCAGTCCGAGCGCCCCCGCGCCGGCTGGGGGCAGGCCCTCCCCCTCCTGCTGGGGCCGCGGGCAACGGTCTTTGACTATGCCTGGTCCGGCGCTTCCTCCAAGAGTTTCGCCGACGCCGGGCTGCTGGACCGGGTGCTGGCCCTGATGCAGCCGGGCGACTACCTGCTGATTTCGTTCGGCCACAACGACGAGAAGGTGGTGGACCCTGCCCGCGGAACGCTCCCGGACTCCACGTTCAAGGAGTACCTGGGCCGGTACGTCGACGGCGCGAGGGCACGCGGCGGCAAGCCCGTCCTGGTCACCCCGGTGGAACGCCGCCGCTTTGATTCCTTCGGCAGCGCCCGGGATTCCCACGGCGCGTATCCCCAGGCTGTCCGGGAACTCGCGGCAGCTTCGGGCACCCCGCTGGTGGACCTGTCGGCTTCCTCCAAGGAGCTGTGGCAGCAGCTGGGCCCGGAGGCGACCAAGTCCCACTTCCTGCATCTGGCTCCCGGCGAGCACCCGCAGTATCCGGAAGGTTCCGAGGACAACACGCATTTCCAGGCCGCCGGGGCGCTGGCTGTGGCGCGCCTCGTGGCTCGCGAGCTGCAGAACAAGGAGATCGTGCCACCGGGCTACTTCCTGAATATCGACGGCGGCACCGACGTTCTGGCGGACATGTACTGGCCGTCCGAACGGCCCGTCGATGTCCCTGTAACGCTCGACGTCGGAGCGGGCCGGGCGTTCGCCACCGTCCAGGCCGCTGTTGACTCCGTTCCCGCGGGCAGCCTCCAGCGGACCGTCATCAGGATCCAGCCCGGCACCTACCGGGAAGCCGTGAAAGTGCCGGGCAACAAGCCCAGGATCTCTTTCATCGGGCAGGGCAGCAGGCCTGAAGAGGTGGTGCTGGTCTACAACAACGCATCCGGCACACCCAATCCGGACGGCACCGGGAACTTCGGCACGTCGGGCAGCGCATCCGTCCGGGTTGACGGGCCGGACTTCGTGGCCCGGAACCTGACCATCAGCAACGATTTCGACGAGGCCGCCAACCCAGGCATGAAGGACCGCCAGGCCGTGGCGCTGCACATCACCGCAGACCGCTCGGTCCTGTCCAACGTCAGGCTGCTCGGCAACCAGGACACCCTGCTGGTCAACTCACCCGCAGCGGGCGTCCATGCGCGTTTCTACTTCGACGGCTGCTATGTGGAAGGGGACGTGGACTTCATCTTCGGCCGCGGGACCGCCGTCTTCAGTGGCTGCGAGATCAGATCACTGAACCGCGCCTCGACGACGAACAACGGCTACGTGACAGCGGGCAGCCTTGATCTGTCCATCCAGTACGGTTACCTCTTTGACCAGTGCCGGCTTGTCTCGGACGCCGCGGCAAATACAGTGCACCTTGGCCGGCCGTGGCACCCCAGCGGCGACCCGCAGGCGGTTGCCCAGGTCCTGGTCAGGGACTCGTGGCTGGGCGCCCACATTTCCGGCACGCCGTGGACGGACATGAGCGGCTTCTCGTGGAGGGAGGCAAGGTTCCACGAGTACAACAACCGCGGTCCCGGCGCCCAGGTGACCACGGACCGCCCACAACTGCCCGGGAATGAGGCGGGCAACTACACGGTCCGGACCTACCTGCAGGGAACGGACGGCTGGGCACCGCAGCTCGCGGGCACGGCGGCGGACTGCAGCGTGGTGCCGTCGGAGGTGGCCGCCTAGCTCCTGTGGCACCCCGACGGCGGGCGCGTGGGTGTGCCCTCCGCGTGGGTGGGGGGACGACGGCGGGAGGCTCCGCCGTCGTCCGCTTCCGGTGTCAACGCCGGAAACTCCCGGCCAGCTGAGCTGACCGGGATTTCCGGATCGATGGGTTCAAAGGAAGGTCAGACGCCGGCGGGCACCGCAACCTTCAGCGGTTCGATCTTGCCCATGACGAACAGATAGTTCGCCGCACCGACGAGGGACACGGCTCCGATGACGGCAAGAGGTGCCACGAAGGATCCGGTCTGGTCCACCAGGACGCCGATCAGGATAGGGGTGAAGATGCCGGCCAGGTTGGACGCGAAGTTCTGGAGTCCGCCAATGGAGCCCACGTGGCGTGAACTTGGGGCAACGTCCGCAGGCAAGGACCAGATCCCGGTGGCAGCGACCGTCAGGCTGGAGTACGCCACGGACAGCAGGGCCAGTGCCATCCAGGCCTCGGGCACCAGAGCAGCGAACATGATCACCGAACCGCCGGTCAGGCCACCGGCGATGGCAGTCTTGCGGACCCGGGTCACGGAGACGCCGCGCTGCACGGCACGGTCGGCAACATAGCCGGCGAGCCAGCCGAAGGCGACGGCGCAGATTCCGGGAATGGCGCCGAACATCCCGAGCTTGAGCAGATCGAAGCCCCGTTCCTTCACCAGGTAGCTCGGGAAGAAGGTGATGAAGAAGTAGATGGCACTGTTCAGGCAGAAGAAGCCGAACATCATGCTGAGTACAGTCCGGTACTTGAAGAGCGACCGCCACGGAAGCTTTGCGGCTTCCGCGTCGTCGCTGGCCGCGCTACGGGCGCCGCCTTCCTGGATGTAGGCCACCTCGGCGGCGTCGGCGGTGGGGTGCTCTTCCGGGCTGCGGTAGACCTTCCACCACACGGCGGCCCAGATGATGCCCGCGACGCCGATGATGATGAAGACTGCGTGCCACGAAGTGAACGCGACAATAAGGGTCACGATGGGCAGGGCGATCACAGCGCCCACACGGGATCCGGAATCCCAGATGCTCGTGGCAAAGGCGCGCTCACGGACCGGGAACCAGGTGGCCACCACCTTCGCCGCAGTACTCGGGGCGGGGCTTTCACCGACGCCGAGCAGGAACCGGGCAGCAAAAAGGGACCAGAAATTCGTGGCGGCAGCGGTTGCCATGGTGAAAACGGACCACCACAGGGCCGCCAGCGAGAATGACCGCCGCGGGCCCACCTTGTCGACGTACCAACCGGCGGCCAACTGGCAGAAGTCATAGGCCCAGAAGAACGCGGCGAAGATCAGGCCCTGCTGGGTTGCCGAGAGCTCGAAGTCCTTGCCCATGAACGGCAGGGCCACACTGAGGCTGGAGCGGTCCAGGTAGTTGATGCTCAATCCGATGAAGGCGAGCCAGATAATCATCCAACGCTTGCGGGTCATGGTGCGGGGAGCCTTGGGGGAAGTTTGGGGGGCGAGCCGGCTGTCCAGGACAGTCATAGCGTCTCCTTTGACGTAAACGTTGCTTTTTCCGTGAAGCACGGGAGGGGAACACGCCGAGAATCCCGGCGTCAAAATCATGTAGGAATCGCAATGATCATATAGTAGATGTGATCCAGAGCAAGTTTTGAACGAGATGCGTCCCCACCCGACCTTAGCCGCCCGTGGCTTATGATTCCCACTAGTGACTCCGACCAACCAGCACAAAGAGGTAGCCGCGTGCCCCCACGTCAATCATCCGATGCATCAAAAGGCAAGGCGGCTGTCAGTGACGTCTACGCCTCCATGCGGGCCTCCATTCTCAAGGGCGAAATAGAACCGGGCGCACGGATCAACATTGATGCGGTTTCCCGAAGCCTGGGCGTCTCGCAGACGCCGGTACGGGAAGTTCTTCAGCGGCTTGAAGGGGACAACCTGGTGGTCTACAGTCCCGGCCGGGGATACAGCACCACGCCACTGCTCGGCCTGGACGAGCTGCGCGCCCTGTTCGAGTTCCGGCTGCTGGTTGAGCCGTGGGCCGCCAGGGCGGCGGCGGTGGATCGGCTCGCAAACCCTGCCCGGGCACTGGAAAAGGAACTGGCTGCGTTCAAGGGCGTGATGCGGGACGGGGGCGACCTGCGGCAGGACCTCGTGGCCCATGACACCCGCTTCCACGACACCATCCTGCTGGCCGCAGGGAACCCGGTGGTGCAGCACGCCTTCGCCCAGACACATTGCCACCTGCACACCTTCCGCCTCTACCCGGCAGATATCGACGGCGCCATCACCATCGCTGAACACGCCACCGTCCGGGAAGCCATCGCAGCATGCCAGCCGGACCGCGCCGAGGAAGCCATGGCGGAGCACATCAGGAATTCCTACTCGCGTTTTGCCCAGGCCTTCGAAGGAAAGGCAGACCTGCCGCCCCTGGACAGCGGCGGGCCCCCGGGAAGGCATATCGTCAACTGAAACTGGAGCTCCGGCCTGCTGGCCGGGGCTTCTTTTATTTTCTCCGGCACTTGATCTGCGTCACTCTTCCTATATGATTATTGAACTTCATATAGGAATCGTGTCCACTCATTTGAATTGATCGAGAGAAGAAAACCATGAGTTCCATCATTTCCATCCACACCCAGGACGTGCGGTTCCCGACTTCCCTGGAGCTTGACGGTTCCGACGCCGTCAACGTCGACCCGGATTACTCTGCTGCCTACGTCGTCATCCGCACCGATGCAGGCGACGAGGGCCACGGGTTCGTTTTCACGTGCGGACGCGGCAACGAAATCATCACCCACGCCATTGATGCCTACGCCCGCCTGCTCCTGGGCCGGGACATCGAAGAACTGATCTACGACCTGGGCGGCGCCTCCAAGAGGCTCATCCACGATTCCCAGTTCCGCTGGCTCGGTCCGGAAAAGGGCGTCACCCAGATGGCGGCCGGCGCCCTGGTCAGCGCCCTCTGGGACATCCGCGCCCGCCGGGAAAACAAACCGCTGTGGCTGCTGCTCAGCGAGATGCCCGCCGAAGAGATCGTCGACGTCATCGATTTCACCCACATCCGCGACGCCCTGAACCCGCAGCAGGCCCTGGACATCCTCCGGGCCGGCGAAGACGGAAAGGCAGCCCGGATCGCCGCCCTCAAAGTGGACGGCTACCCGGCTTACACCACCTCTCCAGGCTGGCTGGGCTACAGCGACGAAAAGCTCGTCCGGCTGAGCAAGGAGGCGGCCGCGGAGGGCTTCTCCATGATCAAGCTGAAGGTGGGCGGAAACATCAATGACGACCGCCGCCGCATGGCCCTGGCCCGGCAGGCCGTGGGCGATCTCCCCATCGCCATTGACGCCAACCAGCGCTGGGAAGTGTCCGAAGCCATCGAATGGGTCAACCAGCTCGCCGAGTTCAACCCGTACTGGATTGAGGAACCAACCAGCACGGACGACATCCTGGGCCACGCGGACATCCGCAAGGGGGTTGCACCTGTGCGGGTGGCCACCGGCGAGGCCGTGGCAAGCCGCATCGTGTTCAAGCAGCTGCTCCAGGCCGGCTCCATCGACGTCCTCCAGCTGGACTCCACCCGAGTGGGCGGCGTCAACGAGAACATCGCCAACCTCCTGCTGGCTGCCAAGTTCGGCGTTCCGGTGTGCCCGCACGCCGGCGGGGTGGGGCTCTGCGAACTCGTCCAGCACTTCTCCTTCTTCGACTACGCGGCGATCACCGGCAGCCAGGACGGCCGGATGATCGAATACGTGGATCACCTGCACGAGCACTTCGCCGAGCCGGTCCGCATCATCAACGGCCGCTATGCCGCCCCGGAACTCCCTGGCACCGGCGCCGAGATGCTCAGCGCCTCACGCGCCCGCTGGGAGTTCCCCGCCGGAGCGGGATGGCTCGAAGTGGGCAACCGCGCCGCCGTGACGGGCGCATCCGTGACCGGAGCGGGCGCACTCCGATGACCACCACCGTTGATGACCTCAACCTGAGTGTGGACGCCGCCCACGCCGCTTTCGAAAAAGGGCGCACCGCGGACCCCCATACCCGCTCATCATGGCTGGAGGCGATCGCAGCCGCACTGGAGAACGATGCCGGGTCGCTGGTGGAAACCGCGGTTCAGGAAACCCACCTCGGCGAGCCACGGCTCCGTGGCGAACTGAAGCGGACGGTCTTCCAGCTTCGGCTCCTCGCCGAAGAAATCCGGAGCGGTGAGCACCTCGATGCCACCATCGACCGGGCGGATCCGGACTGGGGCATGGGACCGCGGCCGGACCTGCGCCGGCTCAACGTGCCCATCGGCGTCGTTGGCGTCTTTGGCGCCTCCAACTTCCCCTTCGCCTTCAGCGTGATGGGCGGCGACAGCGCCTCGGCACTGGCCGCCGGCTGCGCCGTGGTGCACAAAGCACACGACGGACACCGGAACCTTGCGCTCCGCACCGCCGAGACCGTCCTCGCCGCCCTGGACGCTGCCGGAGCACCTTCCGGGCTGTTCTCGCTGGTCACCGGCCGGGCCGCTGCGGAGGCCCTGGTTGACCATCCGGCAGTGAAGGCTATCGGGTTCACCGGCTCGACGGCGGGCGGCCGGGCACTGTTCGACCGTGCTGCCGCCCGGCCCGAACCCATTCCCTTCTTCGGCGAACTGGGCGGCATCAACGCCGTGTTCGTCACCGGAAACGCCTGGACGGCACGGCGCGACGAGATCCTCAGCGGATACGCCGCCTCCTTCACCCTGGGGATGGGACAGTTCTGCACCAAGCCGGGGCTCCTGTTTGTTCCCGCCGGACAGACCGACGGCGTCCGGCAGGTTCTCAGCGGCGCGCTGGCGGACTTTGCCGCGGCGAAGCTGCTGAGCCCCCGCCTGCATGAGGGCTACCGCCAGTCTGTGCAGGACCTGCGCGGCAACACGGGTGTGGACGTTCTTGTCGAAGGCGACTTCGACGAGGCCCCGGCGCCCACGGTGCTCCGCACGACCTCCCCGGAGGTACGCAACGATCCGTCCATTCTGCGGCAGGAAATGTTCGGGCCCGCCAGCCTGGTGGTGGAGTACGGCGACGAATCGGAACTCCTGGAACTTGCGGGACTCCTGGAGGGCCAGCTCACCACCACCGTCCAGGCAGAAGCGGACGACGACGTCTCCGACCTCGCCGCACGGCTGGCGGACATCAGCGGCCGGGTTCTCTGGAACGGCTGGCCCACCGGAGTTACGGTCAGCTACGCCCAGCACCACGGCGGACCGTATCCCGCCACGACCTCGGCCACCACGTCCGTGGGAACGGCTGCCATCCGGCGCTTCCTCCGGCCTGTGGCCTATCAGTCCTTCCCGGCAGGGCGGCTGCCCGAACCCCTGCAGGACACCAATCCCTGGAACATTCCGCAGCGAGTGAATGGAACGTGGCACAGGCCCGAGCGGCAGGGCCAAGCCCCAGGAAGCGCGGGCCAGGCATGAGCGCGGCGCTGGGCACCAGCGGGGAATCGGTGCTCCCCGACGACGCCGCACAAGCACTCCTGATCGGCCGCGTCTGGGACGTGGAAACCGGCGGACCGCGGGTGGTTGCAGTCCTGGAAGAGGACGTCTTCGACCTCCAGCACCTGGCCGGCACCGTCTCCGATCTCCTGGAAAGACCGGATCTCGTGGCAGACGTCCGCGCCGCCATGGCCGTGCCTCGCTGGAAGACCCGCGAGATCGTCCACGCCTCAATGACGCAGGATACGGCCCGCCCGCACTTCCTGGCTCCCGTTGACCTTCAGGTCATCAAGGCCTGCGGCGTGACGTTCGTGGACAGCATGATCGAGCGGGTCATCGAGGAGCGCTGCGCCGGAGACGCCACCCGGGCGGCCGGAATGCGGGAACTGGTGGGCCGCGCCCTCGGCGGCAGCCTCGGCTCGATCCGGCCCGGATCCCCCGAGGCAGCCGAAGCCAAGAAGGTGCTGATCGCCGAAGGGCTCTGGTCACAGTACCTTGAAGTCGGCATCGGCCCGGATCCCGAGGTGTTCACCAAGGCCCCGGTGCTTTCCTCGGTGGGACTGGGCGCGGGGGTCGGGATTCCTGCGTTTTCCTCCTGGAACAACCCGGAGCCGGAACTGGTGCTTATTGCCACCTCGGACGGCACTGTTGTGGGCGCGACGCTGGGCAATGACGTGAACCTCCGCGATGTGGAGGGCCGGAGCGCCCTGCTGCTCGGGAAGGCCAAGGACAACAACGCGTCCAGCGCCCTGGGTCCCCTGATCCGTTTGTTCGATGACGGCTTCACGCTGGAGACCCTGCGCCAGGAGGAGATCCTGCTGCGGGTGGAAGGCCAGGACGGCTACTCACTGGAGGGCAGCAATTCGGTATCCCGGATTAGCCGGCCGTTCGAGGAACTCGTGGCGGCCACGCGCGGAAAGCACCACCAGTACCCGGACGGGTTTGCCCTGTTCACCGGCACGTTGTTCGCCCCCACGCAGGACCGTGACCAGCCCGGCCAGGGCTTCACCCACCACCCGGGCGACACCGTGACCATTCGCAGCCGCCACCTCGGAGCCCTTATCAACGTCGTGGGGGCGTCCGAAGAGCTGCCGGAATGGTCGTTTGGCCTGCGGCAACTGTTCGGCTATCTGCATGATCAGCGCCAGTTCCTCGAAGCAGAAAGTCCCGAAGCAAGCAGTAAGGAATATGCCTCATGAAATTCGCCCAGACCGGCGCCCCGGGCGCCGAACAGCCCGTCCTGATCCATGGGGACAGGCACTACTCGCTGCGCAGCATCACACCGGCCATCAATGGTGAGTTCCTCGCCAACGACGGCCCGGCCGCTGCCGCCGCCGCCCTGGCTGCAGGCACGCTGCCGGAAGTCGGATCCGACGGCGTACGGTACGGCGCCCCCGTGGCGCGCCCGTCCGCCGTCGTCTGCGTCGGGTTGAACTACGCTGCCCACGCAGCGGAATCAGGTGCCCAGCCGCCTGAGCACCCCGTGATCTTCCTCAAGACGCCCAACACCGTCGGCGGACCGGACGATGCTGTAAGCATCCCGCGGGGATCCACCAGGACCGACTGGGAAGTGGAGCTCGGGATCATCATCGGGAAACGGGCGTCCTATCTGGACTCCCCCGAATCTGCCCGCGAACACATCGGCGGCTTCGTGGTGGTCGATGATCTCTCCGAGCGTGACTTCCAGCTGACCGTTTCCGGCGGCCAGTGGTCCAAGGGCAAAAGCTCCCCGGGGTTCTGCCCCACGGGCCCGTACCTGGTCACCCCCGGCGAGGTCGACGCCGGCAATCTCCGGCTGCGCAGCTGGGTCAACGGCGAGGCCCGCCAGGATTCATCCACGGCGGACATGATCTTCGACGTGGACACCATCGTGTGGAACCTGAGCCAGTACATGGCGCTCGAGCCCGGCGACCTCATCTGCACCGGCACCCCCGAAGGTGTCGGGTTGTCCGGGCGCTTCCCGTACCTGCAGGCCGGGGACGTCGTGGAAGTTGAGATCGACGGACTGGGCCGCCAGCGTCATGAGTTCACGGCATGAGCGCAGACCCAGCGATGGAGTTCGACGGCATCCGTGTCATCGTCACGGGCGGGGCCTCCGGCATCGGGGCCGCCACAGCGTCACATCTCACGCGGCGGGGAGCGAAGGTTGCGGTGCTGGATCTGAACCCTGATTCGGCCGGCGAAATGGCCCTGTCGATCCAGTGCGACGTGGCCGATGACGCTTCGGTGCGCACCGCCGTCGAACGCGTGGCCCGGGAATTCGGAGGGATCGACGTCGTGGTCAATAACGCCGGAATAGGTGCCCAAGGCACCGTCGCGGACAACGACGACGCCGAGTGGCAGCGCGTCCTGGACGTCAATGTCATTGGCGCGGTGCGCGTGAGCCGGGCGGCGCTGCCCTATCTCCGGCAGTCCCGCGCCGCCGCAATCGTCAACACCTCCTCCGTCGCGGCCACGGCCGGGCTGCCTGCGCGGGCACTCTACGCGGCAAGCAAAGGTGCCATCCGGTCTCTGACGCTCAGCATGGCTGCGGACCATGTCCGGGAGGGCATCCGGGTCAATTGCGTTAACCCGGGCACCGCGGACACTCCGTGGATCAACCGGCTCCTGAGCCAGGCGGAGGATCCATTGACGGAACGTGCGGCGCTGGAGGCCCGCCAGCCGCACGGCCGGCTGGTGACTCCCGCCGAGGTCGCAGCAGCGATTGCCTACCTGGCCAGTCCGCTGGCCGGCTCGACCACGGGCACTGAACTGGCGGTCGACGGCGGGATGCAAGCGGTCAGGCTGCGCCCAGCCAAATAATGCTTGACCTGCGTCACATCCCCTATATGATAGTTACTATTCCTATATGATTCACCGTGGCGAGCAACCGGCCTCCGGACTCCCTCACCCCCTCCGTATCCGATCCGAACCATAATTTCCAGGAGACTACCCATGTTCAGAGCAACACCGAAGTTGCTTCTTGTTCCGGCCATCGCGTTGGCCCTGACGGTGGGAGGCTGCTCCTCAGGGGGCACCTCCGCCGGCGGCACCAGCACAACAGGAGCCGTGGCTGACAGCCACCTCGCACAGATTCTCAAGTCGAAGACGATCAAGATCGCAGTCAGTGCCGACTCGCCGGGATATGGCGTCATGACCTCATCGGGCGAGCACGAGGGTTTCGATATTGACGTCGCGAATGCACTCGGCGCCTCACTGGGCGCAAAAGTGGAGTTCGTCACGGCCACCAACGAAAGCCGCATCCCGCTGCTGCAGACCGACAAGGCGGACGCCGTCATTGCCACGTTCACGGCTTCGGATGCCCGCGCCCAGGTCGTGGACATGTCCGAGCCGTACGCCGCCAGTTCCACGGTCTTCATGGTGCCTGCAGGAAGCGCGATCTCAACCTACGCGGACCTGGACGGGAAATCCGTGGCCACTTCCCGGGGAAGCGTGGGCGAGCAGATCCTCAAATCAACCTTCCCGAACGCCAAAATAGCCGGTTTCAACACAACTGCAGACTCCATCCAGGCCCTCAAAAGCGGCAAGGTGGACGCGCTGATTGAGAACAACGCCATCGTCGGCGGACTCGTGAAAAATGAGCCGTCCGCATACCAGGTGGTCAAGGGTGACCCGATCAAGCCGGCACTGTTCTCCATCGGCGTCAAGCAAGGCGACCAGACGTGGCTTAACTACCTCAACAACTTCATCCGGAACTACAACATCTCCGGTCAGAACGAGGCCTCCCTGCAGAAGTGGTTCGGGCTGGAGCTTCCCCCCTTCCTCGCCCACTAACAGTATTCGGACGCGCTCTCCGGTGTGGGTGGAGGACATGCAGTCATCCACCCACACCGCCGTTCACCGATAGGACCCCTTGCTCATGGCTTTATATTTCGGAGACCTTCTCCCGTACAGCTCTCTATTGCTTGAGGGGCTTTGGACGGCCCTGTACATCACGCTCGTGGCAATGGTGGCGGGAAGCGTCCTTGGCGTCTTCCTGTACCTGGGGAAGGCCGGGGCGGGAAAACCCCTCAGCATCTTCTGCACCTGCTATATCGAGGCCATCCGCAACACGCCCCTGCTGGTGCAGCTGTACCTGATCTACTTTGCCCTTCCCGCGCTGGGCATCAACCTCGAGCCCATCTGGGCGGCCGTTATCGGCCTGACCCTGAACAATGCTGCCTATACCGCGGAGATCTATCGGGCCGGGTTTGAATCGGTGCCCCACGGACTGCGTGAGGCCGGCAAGGCGCTGGGCATGAAGCCCGCGCAGATCGTGCGCTACATCGTCCTGCTCCCTGCCACCCGCAACGTTTTTCCCGCACTGACCAACCAGCTGATTCTGCTGTTCCTGGCTTCGTCGATTGGATCCATCATCTCCCTTCCTGAACTGACCAACGCGATCATGAGCGTCAGCAACACCACGTACCGGACCGTCGAGGTGCTCGCCGTGGGCGGGCTGCTTTACCTGGGCGTATCCGCCCTCCTGTCCCTGGGCTCCAAACGGGCCGAAACAACGCTGTTCCGGTGGGCGGTGGGTGCACGTGTTTAGGGCCTTTGACTGGCAGGACCTCATTCCGCTGGCGAAGGGTGCCTGGCTGACCATTCAGCTCTGTGCAATGTCCGGCATCCTCGGAATCATCTTCGGAATGATCCTTGGCATTGCCAGAACCTCCCCCAGCAGGATCGCCCGGTGGATCAGCACCGTTTACATCAGCTGCGTACGCGGGGTACCCATCCTGGTCATCATCTTCTTCATCTTCTTCGGGATCCCGCTGCTCTTCCCCGGCTTGGAACTCGAAAAATTCGCCTCAGCCGTCATCGCGCTGACGTGTTTCGCCGCCGCCTACGTGGCCGAGATCGTACGGGGCAGCATCGAAGCGGTTCCCAGGGGGCAGAGTGAAGCGGCAGCCGCCCTCGGCCTCAACTACTGGGAGAAACTCAGGTATGTGGTCATGCCGCAGGCCAGGAAGATCATGGTTCCCCCGGGCATCGGCTTCCTGATCGGGCTGGTCAAGGACTCGTCACTGGTCACGGTGACCGGGCTGGTTGAACTGACGCATGCGGGGAACATCGTCACCAACCTCACCGGCGATCCCATCCTGACGTTCCTGACTGTCGCAGCCATGTACTTCGTCATTTGCTACAGCATCTCCCTGCTCGGACGCCTGTACGAGAAGCGGACCGGCATCCAGGTGGACCCCCTCAAACTTCCAGAGCCCGCGGCACTTTAGATCGGAATATGACTGTGATTTTTGTTGAGAATTTGAATAAGAAGTTCGGGCCGAACCACGTGCTCAGAGGCGTTGACTGCCATATCCGTGAGCGCGAGGTGGTGTGCGTCATCGGCCCGTCCGGTTCGGGCAAGAGCACGTTCCTGAGGTGCATGAACGGCCTGGAATCGATCACATCCGGCAGCATCGTGATCAACAAGCACAGGTTGGATGACTCCAAAACGAACATCAACCTGGTCCGGCAGGAAGCGGGTATGGTCTTCCAGCATTTCAACCTGTTTCCGCACCTGAAGGTCATCGACAACGTCATGCTGGCCCCGCTGAAGGTGGCCAAGGTCAACAAGGACGAAGCCCGGGCCAAGGCCGAGATGCTGCTGTCAAAGGTGGGCCTGGCGGAAAAGATGGATGCCTTCCCCGGGAGCCTGTCCGGTGGCCAGATGCAGCGCGTCGCCATAGCGCGCGCGCTTGCCATGGGGCCGAAAATCATGCTCTTTGACGAGCCCACCTCGGCTCTGGACCCTGAAATCGTGGGTGAGGTGCTGACCGTCATGAAGGACCTGGCCCATGAAGGCATGACCATGGTGGTGGTCACCCATGAAATGGGCTTCGCCCGCGAAGTGGCCGACCGGGTGCTCTTTATGGACCAAGGGCTGATCGTCGAGGAAGGCTCGCCCGACGACATCTTTTCCTCGCCGCGGAATGCCAGAACCCAGGGGTTTCTCAGCAAGGTTCTCTAGCGGGGCAAGAAGTTCTCTAGCGGGACATAAGGAGAGCGGACGACGGCGGGAGGCGCCCCGGCAGGTGCCTGAGGCGTAGACGCGCTCAGGGACCGAGACCAGGTGGCCACCACTTTGGCGGCGGTGCCCGGGCGCGGTGGGCGGTGAAATTTCAGCGGTCCGGGCCCGCTCAAGGGGCGGCAGCGGCGATTTCGACGATCGCCTCTACTTCGACGGCGAAGCCGAGCGGAAGGGAAGTGACCCCGATAGCTGATCGGGCCGGCAGCTGCTCCGTGCCGAACGCTATGGCCAGCACTTCAGTGGCACCATTTGCAACAAGATGATGCTCGGTGAACTCGGGTGTGCTGTTCACAAAGATGAGGGCTTTCAGGACGCGGGCGACCCGGTCCAGTCCGCCGACGTGGCCGCGCACGGTGCTGAGCAGGGAAAGCATGACGGCCCGCGCCGCCTCCTGTCCTTCCGCCGTCGTCAGGTCCGCACCCAGCTTTCCGCGATGGATCGGCGCCCCATCCGCGAACGCCCCGTGCCCGGAAACATAAAGGATATCCCCGTGCTGAGCGACGAGGGCAAAGGTTCCAACCAGCGGGTGCGGTGGCGGCAACGTCAACCCGGCCCCGGCAAGATTCTGCTCAGGCGTCATGTACGCATCCTTTCGGGATTCCTCACGCGGCGAGGCTACTCCAGTGACGTCTCCAGCGGAAGCGGACGACGGCGGGATGTTCCCGCCGTCGTCCGTGGACCCGGCAAACTCGTGGCACTGCCGACCGTCTGACTCTCGAGCAGGATATGTCCGGGTGAGGCTATGCAGCTGACGGATCATCGTGGGCCACCTGGGCCAAGCGCTCCCTCGCTGCGTCCAGGCCTGCCGGCGGCATCGCTGCCAGGTCACCGCCGGAGCAGCTTCCTCAACAGCCGTCATGTGCGGTGCTTACCAGGAGCCCGGGGTGTTCGAGTGGTTGGTCCCGTTTTTGTAGATCCGGCCGCGCTGGAACTGCTGCTCCCCCACGTGGCGGGCCGGCCGCGAGGCCCGCTTGCGGCGTTGGCGGGACGAGGTAACAATCATGCCTACTACGACGACGGCGATGACGCCTATAAATGCAATGCCGAATGCGAGGTCCATGTCAGTCCTCTTTAGCTCCCGCCGAGCCGTTTATAATTCAAGTATGTGAACAGACTCCACATACTAGGCAACACTCATGCATACCCCATGGAAGAGCAAACATGACGGACGACCGCGGCAACCTTACTGTCAAATCAGCGGACCGTGCGCTGACCGTCGTGGAGTTCGTAGCGGGAAAGGGCTCCGCCAGCTTTACCGAAATCCTTGAGGGCCTAAGCCTTCCGCGCTCAAGCGTCCATGGCCTCCTGAATACGCTCTGCGCTGCCGGCTGGTTGGACCACAACAGCGCGAACAAGCAGTATTCACTGGGGCTTCGGGCGTGGCAGGTTGGGCAGCTCTACACCGGACACCAGACGTTGGCCAACGTGGCCAAACCCATCATGGACCGCCTCTCCGCCTCTCTCGGGGAAACCGTTCAGCTTGCCCTCCTGGACGGCGTCGAAAACGTCTACATCGCTATTAGCCAGGCACCCGGAGGCATGCGCCTGGGCTCCTCCGTGGGCATGCGGCTGCTGGCCCACGCCACTGGCATCGGCAAAGCCCTGCTCAGCATGCTGGAGCCCGACGAGGCGTGCAGGCGCTTGGAATCAGTGGCCCTTCCGAGGCTCACCGAGAAGACGGTGACTGACGTCGAGGACCTCACGGCGCTCGTTGCCGCAGCGAAAACACACGGATTTGCCCTCGACGACGAGGAGTACCTGGACGGCTGCCGCTGCGTTGCAGTTCCCCTGACCAGTAAGTCCGGCGGGGGGATGTACGCCGCACTCTCGGTGACGATGCCCACTGCACGGACCGACGCCGAGTGGCCCGGCAGCATCCTGAGGCCACTCGTGGCCGCCTCCCAGGAAATCCGCGCCCTCCTGGGGGTCAGGGAACCGGACCTGATGATCCCCGTAGACAGTCCCCATGGCGCCGATCGGGACAATTCGAAGCGGACTGCGTAGCACTCAGATTCATGCTTGCACCCTCCTGTGAGCTGTGCCATACTCGACTTGTTCATATCCATGAACAACAATTCATAATCATGAACTCAATGAGGAGTTAGTGTGTCACTTCCAAGGACAGCTCCCACCAGCGAAGCGCTGGCGCCGATCGTCAGGCGTGTTACCCGCAGGCTTATTCCCGTACTCCTGCTGATGTACATTCTGGCCTTCCTGGACCGCGCCAACTTGGGATTCGCCAAGGCCGCCTTCCAGGCGGATACCGGCCTCTCCGATGCAGCCTATGCACTCGGGGCGGGCATCTTCTTCCTTGGCTACGCGGCCTTGGAAGTTCCCAGCAACATCCTCATGCGCAAGCTCGGCGCCAAGATCTGGCTGGCCCGGATCATGATCAGCTGGGGTATCGTCTCGGCACTGATGATGTTGGCCCAGACCGAGTGGGCCTTCTACATTCTCCGGGTGCTGCTCGGAATCACCGAAGCCGGATTCTTCCCCGGCGTCATCCTTTACCTGACCTACTGGATCCCCACCCAGTTCCGGGGCCGCGTCAACGGTCTGTTCTACTTCGGCGCACCCCTCGCCTTCATCTTCGGCGGCCCTCTCTCAGGCATGCTCCTCGACCTTGACGGCCTGGGCGGCCTGCAAGGGTGGCAGCTGATGTTCCTCGTCACCGGCGCACTTACCGTGGCCGTCGGAATCTGGGCCTTCTCCTACCTCGACAACGGACCGGCCGACGCCAAGTGGCTGAACGAAGGCGAACGCACCACTCTGATCGCCGCCCTCAATGTCGAAGACCGGGTCAAGGCCGACCACTCCCCCAAAGGTGCCCTCCGCGCGCTCACGAACCCCAAGGTGCTCTACTTCTGCCTCATCTACTTCACCATCCAGATGAGCGTCTACGGCGTCACGTTCTACCTGCCCACTCAGATTGCGGAGCTGGTCGGCGCGAAGGTGGGGCTCGGCGTCGGGCTGATGACGGCGGTCCCCTGGGGATTCGCCATCATCGCTACCTTCCTGCTCAGCCGGCTCGCGGACAAAACCGGCAAACGCCGGCTCGTGGCCACAGCATCACTGACGGCGGCAGCACTCGGCATTCTTGGCTCCGCACTGACGGATAACCCGGTCATGGGATTGGCGGCGCTCTCCCTCGGCGCGGCCGGATTCATCTCCGTGCAGCCGGTGTTCTGGACACTTCCCACCGGGATGCTGGTGGGCGCCGCCGCCGCCGGCGGAATCGCGCTCATCAACTCCATCGGAAGCCTCGGCGGGTTTGTCGCCCCCATTGCCAAGACCTGGGCGGAAGCCTCCTTCGGCCCCAACGCGGGGCTTTTCCTCCTGGCCTTCACGGCCCTCCTTGGCGCCATCCTGCTCTTCAACAGCCACCGGATCAGCAAGATCGCCGACAGCAATCCGCTGGCCACGCCCATCGCCGAAAAGGTGCACTAATGCGAGTACTCGAACTGAAAGACTTCCGGCAGCTGGTGGTGGCGGACCGCAACGAACCGGCCGCCGGCCCAGGCGAGGTGCTCATCGACGTCGTCGCCACCGGCATCTGCGGATCGGATATTCATGGATACACGGGGGACAACGGACGCCGCTTCCCTGGACAGGTCATGGGCCACGAAACAGTGGGCCGCATTGCCTCCCTCGGAGCCGGCACGGACAGCTTCGGCTTCACCGTCGGGCAGCCGGTGACCTTCAACCCGCTCATCAGCTGCAACTCCTGCGAAGCATGCGACGCCGGGCAACAGCAGCACTGCCCGGAGCGCACCGTCATCGGCGTGAATCCCGCGATCGTGTCCGCTTTTGCCGAACAGCTTGCGGTTCCCGCGGAGAACGTCGTGGCACTGTCCGCCGCAACGCCGATCGTTTACGGAGCCCTGATTGAGCCCCTGGCAGTCGCCTTCCACGCTGTCCGCCGCGCCAGGGTCCAGCCTGGCCAGAAAGTCCTGGTGATCGGCGGCGGACCGATCGGCCAGTCCGTCGTCCTCGCGGCACTCCAAGAAGGCGCGGCCCAGGTCCTCGTATCCGAAATGGACCCCGCCCGGCGGGCCCTCTGCGAGCGCCTGGGCGCCACAGCCCTCGACCCCGCCGCAGGCCAGTTGGATGAACAGGTCAGGACGCACTTTGGCCGGCTGGCGGATACAACCGTGGATGCCGTCGGCATCAAACCCACGATGGCGAGTGCCCTCGACGCCACCAAGTTCGGCGGTGTCGTCTCGCTGGTCGGCATGGGCTCGCCCGAGCTGGCCTTCAGTGCCTACCGTGTGTCAACGGAGGAACGGGAAATCGTGGGCAGCTTCTGCTACAACAACCAGGACTTCCGCGATGCAGCCGCCTGGGTGGATCAGGGCTCCCCGGTACTGGCGGAACTGATCAGCCGTGAAGTCTCAATGGAGGACGCCGACGCCGCGTTCGCCGGGCTCGCGGCAGCTGACGGCACAGCCGGCAAAGTACTGATCCGCCTCGATTCAGCAAGGAACAGCCAATGAGCATCGAAAACCGCATCCGCCACGTCCGCGCCTACACACTGCGCGGCGGCGGAGCCGACTACCACGACCAGGATGCCGGGCACTGGATTGATGACCACATCGCCACGCCCATGTCCGTCTATCCGGAGTACCGGCAGTCCCGCCAGAGCTTCGGGCTGAACGTCCTGGGGACGCTCGTCGTCGAGATCGAGGCCGACGACGGCACCGTAGGCTTCGCCGTCACCACGGCAGGCGAACTCGGTGCCTTCATCGTGGAGAAGCACCTCGCCAGGTTTGTCGAAGGTGCCCGCGTCACGGACATCGAAAAGATCTGGGACCAGATGTACAAGTCCACGCTCTTCTATGGCCGCAAGGGCGTGGTGCTCAACGCCATCAGCGCCGTGGATCTGGCGCTCTACGACCTCCTCGGGAAGATCCGTCAGGAGCCCGTCTATGCCATGCTTGGCGGCCCGGTCAGGGACGAACTGACCATGTACGCAACAGGCGCCCGGCCCGACGTCGCCAAGAAGCTCGGCTTCATCGGCGGAAAGATGCCCCTGCACCATGGGCCGGCCGAGGGCGAGGAAGGGCTGCACAAGAACCTGGAGATGATCCGGGACATGCGGGAGAAGGTGGGTGACGATTTCTGGCTCATGCTCGATTGCTGGATGTCGCTTGACCTCGAATACGCCACCCGGCTGGCGCACGGCGCTGCGGAGTACAACCTCAAATGGATCGAAGAGGCACTCCCTCCGGATGACTACTGGGGTTACGCCAAGCTCAAGAAGCAGGTCCCGCCCAAAATGCTGGTGACCACCGGCGAGCACGAGGCCACCCGATGGGGCTTCAAGCTACTGCTGGACATGGAGTGCGCGGATATCCTCCAGCCCGACGTCGGCTGGTGCGGCGGCATCACCGAGCTGACCAAGATTTCGGCCATGGCCGACGCCGCCGGGGCACTGGTGATCCCGCATGGATCGTCTGTGTACTCGTACCATTTCGTCGTCACCCGGACCAACAGCCCGTTCGCGGAGTTCCTCATGATGCACCCAACAGCTGAAGAAGTGGTGCCCATGTTCTCGCCCATGTTGCTCGGCGAGCCGGTACCGGTGAACGGCAAACTGAAGGTCCCGGAGACGCCGGGCTTCGGCGTCGAGCTGAATCCCGCGCTGGAGAAGCTGCGGCCCTACACCCACTGAACCGCCATACCCAGACAGTCATGACAAGAAATTTGCGAACAGGAACACACTCAATGGAAATCATGCGCCTCGGCGAACCCGGCCAGGAAATCCCGGTAGCCACGCAGGACGGAAAATACTTCGACCTGCGCTCCATTACCGCGGACATAGACGGCGAATTCCTGGGTGGCGGCGGCATCGCCAAAGCCCGGGCGGCCATCGCATCCGGCCTCCCCGAACTCGACGGCGCGGCCTCGCTGCGCGTCGGTGCGCCGGTCGCCAAGCCCGGTGCCGTGCTGTGCATCGGCCAGAACTACGCCGCGCATGCGGCGGAATCGGGCGACGCGCCGCCGTCGGTCCCTATCCTGTTCTTCAAGCACCCCAACACCGTAGTGGGCGCGTTTGATCACGTGGTCATCCCCCCGGGAGCAGAAAAGGTGGACTGGGAGGTGGAGCTCGCTGTGGTCATCGGCAAACGCGCCTCGTACCTCGCTTCGCCGGAGGAGGCACTGGACTATGTTGCCGGCTATGCGGTCAGCAATGACGTCTCCGAACGCGCATACCAGGTGGAGCACTCGGGCGGCCAGTGGTCAAAGGGCAAATGCTGCGCCACGTTCAACCCCCTGGGCCCCGCGCTGGTCCCAGCCGAGGAAGTGGGCGATCCGCAGCAGCTGCGCCTGCGCTCAGCCGTCAACGGTGAGACCAGGCAGGATTCCACCACGGCAGACATGATCTTCTCCGTTGCGCACATCGTCTGGCATCTTTCCCAGTACCTGGTCCTGGATCCGGGCGACATCATCAACACCGGAACCCCGCAGGGTGTGGCGCTGTCCGGCAGGTTCGCCTACCTGCGCGAAGGGGACACGATGGAGATCTCCATCGAGAAGCTGGGCAGGCAGGAGCAGAAGCTGGTCAGCTACCAGCTGTAGCGGCTCAGGGGCGAAGACCGGAACGGACGACGGCGGGAGGTTCCCGCCGTCGTCCGCTTTCTGTTTGTTGGGACAGGGCAACGCCCACCTCTAGAGCTGCCCGGTGGTTCCGCTGTCCTTGACGTCTCCACGCCACGCACCGGTTTCGGTACCGCGCGATTCAATGAAGTCCTTGAACTTCCGCATGTCGGCCTTGACCTGCATCTCGTCGATCTTCAGGGCTGCGCCTGCCTTTTCAGTGACGGATTCCGGCGCCCATTCGAAGTGGACTTTGACCTTCGTGTGATTGGCATCCAATGGCGTGAACCTGATGATGCCGGCATGGGATTTGCCGTCGATGCTGCGCCAGGCGATCCGGTCGTCGGGCTCCTGGTCAACTATTTCAATATCGAACTCCCGCTGGACACCACCCACCTTGGTAACCCAGTGGTTGGTGGTGTCGGTCAGCTGGGTTACGGATTCCACCCCGGACATAAACTGCGGAAAGGATTCGAACTGGGTCCACTGGTTGTACGCGGTCCGCACAGGAACTGCGACTTCAACGGTCTCTTCAACGTGTTCCATCTGCTTCCTCCTGTCATGACGGACGGCCGCAACGACGGACCGGCAGCACGTGCCATGCTGCCAGTCAGGCAGCCGCCACCTCTGCACGATAAGTCCGGCGGCTACCTGTGTCCAGACCTTCGGAGTTCCCAGGACGTCGCCCAACCAGATGACATTGACCGCCGCAGTCGTAGGCTACTGCATAGGCCGGACGCCACATGACCGGCCTCGGATCCCGAAGGGAACATTGAGTGGACAGCAATCCTGGTACCTGGTTCTTAACCGGCAGTGAGCGGGGGAACACAGCCACAGGCGTGCACGCGGAAGGTGGCGGATCGCCGTCGTGGTCGGAGGGCAACCTCGTGCGGCCGCTGGTCCATGGGGCCACCTACTTTGCCCGGCTGCACGAGGAGCTGTCAGCCCTGCAGGCGGGAGACCGTGTGTGGTTCACCGACTGGCGGGGCGATGCCGACGAGCGGCTGACGGCGGACGGACCGGCGATCGGCGAGTTGCTGGCGCGGTTGGCCCGGGCGGGAGTGGAAGTGCGCGGCCTGATCTGGAGATCCCATGGCGAGCGCGTGTCGGCCCCGATGAGTTGGCGGTCAAACGAGCTCCTGAGCCGCCAGGTCAACGACGCCGGCGGTGAGGTGCTGCTGGATCAGCGCGTGCGCCTCTTCGGCTGCCACCACCAGAAACTCTTCGTGATCCGCAACCGTAACGATCCTGCGCGGGACGTCGCGTTCGTGGGCGGGATCGACCTCTGCCACAGCCGCCGGGACGACGCCGGTCACGCAGGAGACCCGCAGGCGGTGGACATGGATCCAAGGTACGGGAAGCAACCCCCGTGGCACGACGCCGCCCTCGAACTTCACGGACCGGTGGTGGCCGACGTGCTGGAGCTGTTCGCGGAACGGTGGGATGACCCCCATCCCCTGGACCGCCGCACACCGTACCGGATGCTGCTGCAACGCCTGGCCGATATGCCCCGGCACCCAGAACCCTTGCCGGAAACTGCTCCGCCGCCACCACCGGCAGGCCCCCACGCCGTGCAGCTGCTGCGCACCTACGGGGTTAAGCACCCGCCGTTCCCGTTCGCACCCGACGGTGAGCGCAGCGTTGCCCGGGCCTACACGAAGGCTTTCTCCCAGGCCCGCTCGCTGATCTACATCGAGGACCAATACCTGTGGTCGGCGGAGGTCGCAGCCGGGATCGCTGCGGCCCTCGAGCAGAACCCCGGGCTGAACGTGATCGCCGTGGTGCCACGCTACCCGGACTCCGACGGTCCGCTCGGCGGGCCGCCCAAGCGGCTCGGGCAACTGCGTGCCATCGAGAGGATCAGCAGGGTGGCACCCGACAGATTCGGCGTGTTCAATCTGGAGAACAGAGCAGGGACCCCGATCTATGTCCATGCCAAGATCTGCATCATCGACGACACCTGGTTCACGTGCGGGTCAGACAACTTCAACCGCCGGTCCTGGACCACGGACAGCGAGCTTACGTGCGCGGTGATCGATACCAGTGATGGTCAGGGGCAAGCCCATCCGCTGGCCCACGGGGTCCGGCGTCAACTCTGGGCCGAACACCTGGGCCTGGACGAGAGCGACCCCCAGCTCCACGATCCGGCTAACGGGCTCAAACTGTGGAATGCCGCCGCCGACGCCCTGGACCAATGGCATGAAACCGGCAGCCGTTCCCCCCGCCCCAACGGACAGGTGCGCCACCACACCACAGAACCGGTGACACGCCTGCAGCGGCTCTGGGCAGCACCTGTTAACCGCTTCCTCGTGGACCCGGACGGCCGCCCCCGTAAACTGCGCGGCACCACCCGGTTCTAGTCGGCGCCTTCTCGGGAGGGCGAATCAGCGTTCCAGGACGGACAGAGCGGACGACGGCGGGTGGTCCCGCCGTCGTCCGCTCCTTCAGTGCTGCACACTCAGGACAGCCGAATCCTTTGCCCGCATCTCACGCAGGCCGGCCTGGCACTCAGGCGCCCGTCCAGCTGTATCGCCGTGTACGGCAGAGGTAATGGCCTCGACAACAGCCATTTGGCCGGTGGTGTCAGGGACGCCGGGAAACTGCACCTGCGGAGCCTCAGCTGCGGCTGCGGGCGCCTCGTTCGTAGAGCGCATGCGGAGGATGGCGACGGCCGAGATCAGGCACCAGGCAACGTTCGTGACCACTGAAGGCCACGCTTCATGGACGGCACCGTTGATGATGAAGGCGCATGCACCGATGAGGTTGGCCACCTGGAAGCGTTTGCCCGCCTTCAACCAGCCCATGGAGACCGAGAGATAGGCCGAAAGGATCAGAACCGCCCCTGACCAACCCGCAATTTCCCACAGCAGTTCCATGATGTCCTTTCAAAGGTGATGACCGGGGTTTTAACAGCAATTATGAGCAGGAAATACCTTTAGAGCAATTGCATTTGAGTGAAGATATGGTTTAGAACTACTTAACATGGATATCGATCCGCGCAGACTGCGCGTCCTCCTGGCGATTGCCCGCACCGGCGGGGTGCTCGCCGCGGCTGATGAACTGGGAATCAGCCCCTCGGCTGTCTCGCAGCAACTCACCAAATTGGAAGACGAGACCGGGCACGCGTTGGTGGTGCGCACGCCCAAGGGCTCGGTACTGACCCCCGCCGGCCTGGCAGTCGCGGAAGCCGGCGAGGAGATTGAACGAGCACTCAGCGTCGCCCGCGCCCGCATCGAAGGCGGGGCCAAGATCGCAGGGGTGGTCCGGGTGGGCGGATTCACCAGCTTTGTCCGGACGGTGGTGATCCCCCGCCTGCCTGAATGGCGCACCCAGTACCCGCAGTTGCAGATCCGGATTGTCGAGGACGATCTGCCTGCCCTGATGCGGCTCCTCCGCCAGCGCCAGCTCGACGCCGTCGTCGTGGAGCTCGATTCGACGACGGCCGAGCAGCGTTCGCTCCCCGCCGGACTGACCGAGGAGCCACTGCTGGATGAGCCTTGGAAACTGGTGGTTCCCGCCGGCGCCCTGCTCAGTACCGAGAACATCGACCTTGCCCGGCTGCCACTACCGTGGATCGGCGTCGAGCCCACCGCCGCAAACTCCGCGGCACTCGGCCGGCTCCGCCAGTCGACCGGCACGCAGATGGAAACGGTGCATCAGTACCAGGAGACGCTGACAGCCCTCGCCCTCGTCGCCGCGGGAGAAGGCATTGCGATCCTGCCCACCTTGGCGTTGATTGGCGTCGTCCACGACGGGGTCGATGTCCTGGACGTCCCCGGCCTCGGCACGCGGCGCATCGTGCTCCGACGGTTCGACCGGCGGCGTTCAACCGGCACTCCGGTGGACACCGTCGCACGCCTGCTGCGGGAATCGGCCGCCGCGTTCGACACCCGCGCGGCATCCTGAAGCACCGCCCGCGGCGAGCGGACGACGGCGGGACCTCCCGCCGTCGTCGGCCCGGGAAAGTGCACTCGTAGCGGGTTAGGCAATAGTCTGGCCAGATGGGGACCAAAGCCGTGAACTCCGGCGAACAGATGGACAGGCAGTCGCGCATTCTCGAGGCGGCGATGGATCTGCTGTCCCGCCACGGGATTTCAGGCGTGAGCATGCGGGCCGTGGCCCGCGAAGCCGGCGTCGCGCTCGGCCTGGTGAACTACTACTACGACGACAAAACGAGCCTGATACGGGCGGCCCTGCGCCGGGTGGACGAGCATGACCTTCGGCTGGTGGCGCCCGACCCGTCGTCAGACCCGGAGGAACAGCTGCGCCGGGCCCTCCGGCGGGTGGCGGCCGCCGATCTGCTGACCACCCGCTACCTGTCCCTGCGCCTGCACCTGTGGGCCCTCGCCCAGGCGGACGAGGGTTACGCACAGATCAACGCCGAGGCCTTCGACCGCTATCTTGACGGCCTCGCTTCACTGGTTTCCAAAGCCCACCCCGGTCTTTCCTGGGAGGAATGCCGCGAGCGGGCGGCCGACATTGTCGTCATCCAAAACGGCATGTGGCTGACAGCGCTTCTCGGCGTTGATGAGGCCTCCATCCAGCGGAGCATCGCCCGCACCGAGCAAATAGCCTTCGCGCCGCTTCCGGACCACACCCTCAAGGAACACAGGCTGCACGAGTCCTGAACCACAGGGCAGCTGTCCAGTAGAAATTTATACGTAGCATTGAACGAGTGTTCAAAAAAAGATTGAACACTCGTTCAATCTGCATTACTGTCCTTCGTATGACCTACGCCACACCAGCCCATGACGTCATCCGAACCGCAACAACCGAAACAGCATCCACCCTGTTCATCAACGGTGCATGGGAGCCGGCCGCTTCCGCTGCTGTCCGCGAAATCCGCAACCCCGCCGACGGCGAACTGGTGGCCACAGTGTCCGAGGCCGGCCGGGAGGATGCGGAACGCGCCATCGCCGCAGCCCGTGCAGCCTTCGACTCCGGAGTCTGGTCGAATGTCCCGGCCCCGGAGCGCGGCACCTTCCTGCTCCAGGTCGCCGCCGGCCTCCGCGAACACCGCGAAAAGTTCGCCCGCGCCGAGTCGCTGGACACCGGCAAGCGCATGGTCGAAAGCCGCATCGACATGGACGACATTGCCGCCTGCTTCGAATACTTCGGCAGGCTCGCCGGCCAGCAGGCCGGACGCATCGTCGACGCCGGGAACGCCGAGGTCGTCAGCAAAATCGTCTACGAACCCGTGGGTGTCTGCGGCCTGATCACACCCTGGAACTACCCCCTGCTCCAGGCGGCGTGGAAGATCGCGCCCGCCCTCGCCGCCGGCTGCACCTTCGTCCTCAAGCCCTCCGAACTGACCCCCTCCACCGCCATCCTGGCCATGCAACTGCTGCAGGACCTCGGCCTGCCGGACGGCGTCGCGAACCTCGTGACCGGCGCCGGCGCGGAGGCGGGTGCACCACTTTCGGAACACCCCGCCGTCGACCTCGTCTCGTTCACCGGCGGTTTGGAAACCGGCAAGCGCATCGCGGCGGCCGCCGCCGGCACCGTGAAGAAGGTGGCGCTGGAGCTCGGCGGGAAGAACCCCAACGTGGTGTTTGCCGACGCGGACTTCGACGCCGCCGTCGACAATGCCCTGAACGGAGCCTTCGTCCACTCCGGGCAGGTCTGCTCGGCCGGGGCGCGGCTGCTGGTGGAGGAATCCATCGCCGAGCGCTTCGTGGACGAACTGGTCCGCCGCGCCCAGGCGATCCGCCTCGGCGGCCCCTTCGACGAAACAGCCGAAACCGGGCCGCTGATTTCCGCGGCCCACCGCGACAAGGTCCACGCCTATGTCCAGCGCGGCATCCAGGAGGGTGCCCGGCTGCGGACCGGCGGCGCGGCGCCTGAGGAGGAAAAGTACGACGGCGGGTTCTACTACCAGCCCACGGTCCTGGACCGCGTCGAGCGGGGAATGTCCGTGGTCATCGACGAGGCGTTCGGCCCGGTAGTCACCGTCGAGACCTTCCGCACCGAGGACGAAGCGGTGGCCACCGCCAACGACACGGTCTACGGCCTGGCCGGCGCGGTCTGGACCCAGGATGCGGGCAAGGCGCAGCGCGTGGCATCCCGGCTGCGGCACGGCACCATTTGGATCAACGATTACCACCCCTACCTGCCCCAGGCCGAGTGGGGCGGCTTCGGCCAGTCCGGCGTCGGCCGCGAGCTGGGCCCCACGGGCCTGGCCGAGTATCAGGAAGCCAAGCACATCTACCAGAACACCAGCCCGCAGGTCACCGGCTGGTTTGCTGACCACGGCAAGGAGAACTAGATGCATTACGAGAACATCGACGACGTCACGGAGCGCGGGTTCGACTACGTCGTCATCGGCGGCGGATCCGCGGGGGCCGCCGTGGCCGCCCGGCTGAGCGAGGATCCGGACGTTACCGTGGCCCTCGTGGAGGCCGGTCCGGATGACCGAAACCTGCCCGAAATCCTGCAGCTGGACCGCTGGATGGAGCTGCTCGAGTCCGGCTACGACTGGGACTACCCGGTGGAACCGCAGGAAAACGGCAACTCCTTTATGCGCCATGCCCGTGCCAGGGTGATGGGCGGCTGCTCGAGCCACAACTCGTGTATCGCGTTCTGGGCTCCCCGCGAGGACCTCGACGAGTGGGAGTCGAAGTACGGCGCCACTGGCTGGAACGCCGACGCCGCCTGGCCGCTGTACAAGCGACTGGAAACCAATGAGGACGCCGGCCCGGACGCCCCGCACCACGGGGACTCAGGCCCCGTGCACCTGATGAACGTGCCCCCGGTGGATCCTGCCGGCGTCGCGCTCCTGGACGCCTGCGAACAGACAGGCATTCCGCGAGCCAAGTTCAACACCGGTGCCACCGTGATCAACGGCGCCAATTTCTTCCAGATCAACCGCCGCGCGGACGGCACCCGGGCCTCGAGTTCGGTCTCCTACATCCACCCGATCATCGACCGCGAAAACTTCACCCTGCTGACCGGCCTCCGTGCCCGCCAGCTGGTGTTCGACGCGGACAAGCGCTGCACCGGCGTTGACGTGGTGGACTCCGCGTTCGGCCGCACCCACCGGCTCTCCGCGCACCACGAAGTCATCCTGTCCACCGGTGCCATCGACTCCCCCAAGCTGCTGATGCTCTCCGGCATCGGCCCGGCAGCCCACCTCGCCGCGCACGGCATCGAGGTCCTCGCGGACTCCCCCGGCGTGGGCGAAAACCTGCAGGACCACCCCGAAGGCGTGGTCCAGTTCGAGGCCAGGCAGCCCATGGTGCAGACCTCCACCCAGTGGTGGGAGATCGGCATCTTTACCCCAACCGAGGACGGCCTGGACCGTCCGGACCTAATGATGCACTACGGCTCCGTCCCGTTCGACATGAACACCCTGCGGCACGGCTACCCCACCACGGAGAACGGCTTTTCCCTCACCCCGAACGTCACCCATGCCCGCTCCCGCGGCACCGTCAGGCTGCGCAGCCGCGATTTCCGTGACAAGCCCATGGTGGATCCGCGCTATTTCACGGATCCCGAAGGCCACGACATGCGCGTCATGGTGGCCGGAATCCGCAAGGCCCGCGAAATCGCCGCCCAGCCCGCCATGGCCGAATGGACCGGCCGCGAGCTGTCGCCCGGCGTCGGGGCGCAGACGGACGAGGAGCTGCGGGATTACATCCGCAAGACCCACAACACCGTGTACCACCCGGTGGGCACGGTCCGGATGGGACCGGCCGACGACGGGATGTCACCGCTGGATCCCGAGCTGCGGGTCAAGGGCGTCACCGGCCTGCGCGTGGCGGATGCCTCCGTGATGCCCGAGCACATCACCGTCAACCCCAACATCACCGTCATGATGATCGGCGAGCGCTGCGCGGACCTCATCCGCGCCGGCCGGTCCAGCGAAATCATGACCGCGGAAGAAATGGAGCTCACCGCATCCCTCGCCTGAGCGGCAAGGTCCCGGCGGCAGGGCATTGACCTTCCACGCGCCACGGCCGGCCGGTCATCACTATCGTGCTTTTCTGATTTAGGAGTCCACATGGCGGAACCCAGCAAGAGTATTGATTCAAGCGGCATGGACGAATTCGGCTACACCCAGACCCTGGACCGGAGCATCGGCAAATTTGCCAGCTTCGCCGCAGGCGTCAGCTACATCTCCATCCTCACCGGCGTCTTCCAACTGTTCTACTTCGGTTTTTCCATGGCCGGCCCCGCGTATGCGTGGTCATGGCCCATCGTCTTTGCCGGCCAGCTCATGGTGGCACTCTGTTTCGCCGAGCTGGCGGGCCGCTATCCCGTCGCGGGATCGGTCTACAACTGGGCCAAACGGCTCGCGTCCGGCACCTCGGCCTGGCTGGCCGGCTGGCTGCTGATGATCTCCTCCATCGTGGCGCTGGGCTCCGTGGCACTTGCCCTGCAGCTCACCCTGCCCCAGCTCTGGTCCGGCTTCCAGTTCGTCGGTGACGGCACCGGCCCCTACGATTTCGCCATGAACGGCGTGGTGCTGGCCAGCATCATGATCACCATCTCCACCCTCATCAACGCGTTCGGCGTGAAGCTCATGACCCGGATCAACAGCATCGGCGTTTTCGTGGAGCTGACCGCAGCCGTACTCCTGATCCTCGCGCTGGGCTGGCACGTGGTGCGCGGCCCAGAGGTCTTTTTCGACACCGCCGGCTACGGGGAAGGCCACGACCTCGGCTTCTTCGGTGTCTTCCTGATCGGTGCCATGGCGTCCGGTTATGTGATGTACGGCTTTGACACCGCCAGTTCCCTGGGCGAGGAAACCAAAGACCCCAAACGGACGGCACCCAAGGCAATCCTGCGGGCCATCACGGCCTCGTTCGTGCTGGGCGGCCTGATCCTGCTGTTTGGCATCCTGGCCGCACCTGACCTGGCAGATCCCAAGGTGGGAGCGGCCGACGGCGGGCTGCAGTACATTGTGCTCTCCGTCCTGGGCGGACCGTTCGGCAAGGCCTTCCTCGCGTGCATTGTTGTGGCCGTGGTGGTCTGCACCCTGGCCGTCCATGCCGCCGCCATCCGCATGATGTTTGCCATGGCCCGGGACAACAACCTGCCCTTCAGCCGCCAGCTCAGCAAGGTGGACCCGGTCCGAAGGACCCCCAAGATCGCAGCGATCGTGATCGGTGTCCTGGCCGTCATGCCTTTGCTCATCAACGTCATGCAGCCGGCGATTTTCACGATCATGTCCAGCATCAGCATCGTCCTGATCTACCTCTCCTACCTCCTGGTGACGGTTCCCCTGCTGCGCAACCGGCTCCTGAAGAAGTGGCCACTCGCCGCCGACGGTTCCGAGCCCGGGTTCTGCATGGGCAAGTGGGGACTGCCCGTGAACATCCTGGCCGTCCTCTGGGGCGCGGCCATGACGATCAACCTGGTCTGGCCCCGCCCGGAAATCTACAACTCGGTGCCGCCGTTCGAGTGGTACCTGCAGTGGGGCGGCGTGATCTTCGTGGGCGCCGTAGTCATTGGCGGGACCCTGCTCTACCGCCTGAAGATCCGGCACCAGACCGGGGTGCTGGCCGAGCACGCCGCGGCAGTCGCAGCACATCCGTCGTCGGGCGCACCGCAGCACGAAGCCCCCAAGGATTCACTGGTGGCCGCGTCGGAAGCTCCGTAACGCACCGGAAAGGCCACTGACCCTGATACTGCTCGCCACCGTGGTCGCCCTGGCCATCGTCGCCCAGCAGATCGGTGTTGGCCCGTTCTAAGAACAACAGCGCAAGAAAGCGGACGACGGCGGGAGGTTCCCGCCGTCGTCCGCTTTCGTTGTGGAATGCGCGTCCGAGCTAGACTTTCCGGCCCGCCCGGTGCCGGAGGTGCTGGACCGCACTGAGGAGGATGGCGGCGGCCAAGACCGTGTAAAGGGTGATGGTGATAGGGCTTCCCACCAAAATGCCCAGGTCCCCTTCGGACACTGCCAGGGCGCGGCGGAGTTCGGTTTCCGCCATCGGCCCGAGAATGACGGCGATGAGAACTGGTGCCAGCGGGATGTTGTAGCGGCGCATCAGGAATCCGAGCAGCCCGATCCCGACAAGCAGCCAGAGGTCCAGAATGGCGGAGCTGACCGCGTAGACGCCGAGCATGGAGAAGACTGTGATGCCCGCGTAGAGGTAGTGCTTGGGGATGCTCAGCAGCTTGGCCCAGACGGACGCGAACGGCATGTTGATCATCACCAGGATCACCAGGCCGATGAAGAGTGAGGCCAGCAGCGCCCACACCAGGTCACCGCTTCGTTCGAAGAGCAGGGGTCCGGGCTGCATGCCGTACTGCTGGAATGCCGCCAGCATGATCGCTGCGGTGGCCGACGTGGGAAGCCCGAGTGCGAGGAGGGCGCCCATTGCCGTTCCGGCCGTGGCGTTGGCTGCGGCTTCCGGCGCGGCGAGACCGCGGATGGAACCCGTGGTTCCGAAGTCCGGGTCATTCCGGCGTTTCGCGAGTTGCTTCTCTGTGCCGTAGGCGAGGAAGGTCGGAACTTCCGCACCCCCGGCAGGGATGAGCCCGAACGGCGCCCCGAAAGCCGTGCCACGCAGCCAGGCGGGCAGGGCTTTCCTGAAGTCGGCTAGATTGAGCCGGGCCCGGCCCTTGCTGTCGATCTGGGTGGCGGCGGGCTCCCGGTGGATCCGCGAGGCGATGTGGAAGACCTCTCCGAGTGCCAGCAGGCCGACCGTGATGACGATGACCGAGATGCCGTCGAAGAGCTGAGGCATGCCGAGAGTGTACCTGGCGGTGCCGCTGGGGCCGTCGATTCCCACGAGGGCAAGTGCGAGGCCGATGCCCAGTGCTGCAATGCCGCGCACCACTGACTCGGAGACCACGGCGGAGATGGCCAGGAACGCGAACACTGCCAGGGCGAAGTACTCGGCCGGGCCGAAGACCGTGGCCATCCTGACCAGGGTGGGGGCGAAGAACACCACCAGGGTGGTGGCGATCAGGCCGCCGATGAAGGCACCGATGGCGCAGGTGGCCAGCGCTTTGGCAGCCTGTCCGCTTTTTGCCATGCGGTGGCCTTCGAAGGTGGAAGCCATGGCAGAGGAGTTGCCGGGGGTGTTGAGCAGGATCCCCGAGGTGGAGTCGCCGAAGAGCCCGCCGAAGTAGATCCCGGCAAACATGATGAACGCCGCTGTTGGCTCCAGCGAAAAGGTCACGGGCAGCAGCAGTGCCACTGCCATCGCTGAGCCCAGTCCCGGAAGGACGCCGACGGCGGTGCCTAGGACTGCCCCGATCAGCACCCAGAGAAGGTTGATGGGGGTGAGGGCGCTGGCGTAGCCGCCCATGAGGAGTTCGAGTTGTTCCATCAGAGGATCCCTCCTATGAAGCCGGAGGGCAGGCTGAGGCCAAGTCCGGCGCCAAAGGCCAGTTGAGTAATAGAGGAAAAGAGCAGGCCCACGCCGATATCGAAGAATCGGCGGCGGCTGCCGAGGGCGTAGGCAACAACCCAGAACAGCGCAGCTGCGCTGATTATCCAGCCGAGCGGGTTCAGGAGCAGGACAAAGGCGACGACGCCGGACAGCATCAGACCGACCGTCCGCCAGTCAGTGTAGGTTTTCCAGGTCTTGACCGTCGTTCGCCCTGACCCAGGATCAAACGCAGCGTCTTCTTCCTTCCCCAGATGGCCAAGGTCGTGCAGCATATCCGCGGAGAACTGGCCGTGTCCTGGGTGGATGGAATTGTCAGGCACTTTCGGGGAGCGGAGGACCTGGATGGCCAGCAAGGTGGCCACCAGGTAGAGGATCACGCACACCAGGATGGGGAAGAACTGCGGGCCGGGTGCTGACTTGCCCTGCACTTTCATAGTCAAAGTGCCGATGGTGAGGAAGATGGCCACGGCGTAGAGCACCGCGACGACAATGAATTCGCTGCGGCCCGTTCCGAAGCGGGCCTTGGGCCTGCCCTGCGGCTCCCTGTGAGATTTTGCTTCTGGCTGATGCTGGGTGATGCTCATAGGCCGAGGTCCTTTACGATTTCTTGGGCCGTTGCAACTTCGTCTTTAATGAACTGCTCGAATTCTTCGCCGGTTGAGAAAGTGTCAGTCCAGCTGTTGCGCTTGAGGGCTCCCTGCCAGTGATCGCTGCTGCGCATCTCGGTGACGATCTCGATGAATGCCGCCTTCGTTTCGTCCGTGGTTCCGGGCGCGGCGACGAAGCCCCGCCAGTTGGACATGGATGCCTCAACCCCCTGTTCCTTGAAGGTGGGAACATCTACGCCCTCCAGCCGATCCTCGGAGGAGATGGCCAGCGCGCGGAGGGTGCCGGCTTCGATCTGGTCCCGGACTTCGTTGTAGCCGGACATTCCGGCGGCGGTGGTGTGCGACAGGAGGGAGGTCAGCGCTTCGCCGCCTCCGGAGTAGGCAATGTAGTTGACGTCCTGCGGATTGATGCCCACAGCCTTGGCTACCTTGGCGCTCAGGAGATGGTCGATGGAGCCCAGGGAACCGCCGCCGATCGAGGTTCCTCCCGGGTCTTTCTTCCAGGCTTCCAGGAAGTCGGCCAGGGTTTGGAACTCGGAGTCGGCAGGAACCACAAGGGCCGCGTAGTCGTCGGCCATCCGTGCGATGGGCACGACGTCCGCCATGCTCTCCGGGTTGTCGCCGAGTTCGATGGCGCCGACCATCACTCCTCCGGTCACCAGGAGCGCGTCTTCGCGCCCCGGGGACTGAACGAACTGGCTCAGGCCAATCGTTCCGCCGGCTCCCGGGACGTTGACCACCTGGACGTTGTTGACCACGCCGCCGCTCTTGAGCGCCTGCTGCCCTTCACGGGCAAAACCGTCCCAGCCGCCGCCGGGTGCGGCCGGAGCGATCAGGGTGAGCTTGTTCCGGGCCGTACTCGTTCCGCTGGCGGCAGCGGCGTTCAGAAAGGCAAACGCGGCCACAACGGCCACCACCAGGCCGAACACGGCATTGCGTAAGGGATTTTTCATGGGTCTCGTTCCGTAACGACGTTGTTGGGCGGTGCGAAAATACTGCGTGTCCAATCGGGATACCGTTGTACACAATGAAATACAGTTATACATGTGAGCGTGGTCACCGGCAAGTCATTGCGCAAACATCGGCTCTTGCACCGCTTGCATACAGTTGTATACAGTAATATCCATCAACCTCAGTGAAAGGACAGCCAATGTCTATCGGTAATGGAGCCGGGTCCCAGAGTGCGGACAGCGTCGATGTGATTGTGGTGGGCGGCGGAAACGCCGGTTTCAGCGCGGCGCATGCCGCGGCAGAACGAGGCCGGCGCGTTGTGCTGCTGGAAAAGGGCGAGAAGGACATGGCGGGCGGCAACAGCTTCTATACCGCGGGCGCCACCCGGATCATTCATAACGGCCTGGATGATCTGGCGGACCTGGTGGAACCGGACGAGCGGCACGCCCAGACCGTGGTCCCTCCCTACAGCGCAGAGGAGTACGCGTCAGACCTGGAAAAGGTCACCGAAGGCCGGAATGACCCCGCACTGACTGAGGTCCTCATCGCCGAGAGCCAGTCCACCCTGCGTTGGCTCAACGGCCTGGGCCTGAAGTACCGCCTGATGTACGAACGCCAGGCGTACGAGCGCACGGACGGGTCCTACCTCTTCTGGGGCGGCCTGCATGTTGGAAACGTGGGCGGCGGCGAAGGCCTGATCGAAGACCACACACGCGTAGCTACCCAGCTGGGCGTCGACATCCGTTACGGCCACGCGGCGCAAAGCCTCATCGTCGAAAACGGGCGCGTTGCCGGCGTCGTCGTCAAAACAGCAGAAGGCGAGAAGCGCATCCTGGCAGAGTCCGTCGTCCTCACGGCCGGCGGCTTCGAAGCTGATCCCCAGTGGCGCCGGGAGCACCTCGGCGAGGGCTGGGAAAACGCCAAGGTGCGCGGCACCCCCTACAACACCGGCGACATGATCGCGGCCGCCCTCGCGATCGGCGCCACGAAGGGCGGCGACTGGGGAACGTGCCACAGCGTCCAGTGGGACGCCTTCACGGCAACCAACGAAAGCAACCGCGAGCTTACCAACCGGCTGACCCGGCAGAGCTACCCCTTCGGCATCATTGTGAACACCGAGGGCAAGCGCTTCCTCGACGAGGGAGCGGACTTCCGGAACTACACCTACGCCAAATACGGCAAGGAAATCCTCAAGCAGCCCGGCTCCGTGGCCTACCAGATCTTCGACGCAACCCTGCGCCCGATGCTCCGCAGCGAGGAATACGACATGCCCGGCATCTCCGTTGAAGTTGCGGACACCATCGAGGACCTGGCCGCCAAAATCGGTGTGAACGCCGAGAGCCTGTCCAAGACCGTGACGGACTTCAACAACTCGATCGACCGCTCCGTCCCGTTCGCCCCCACTGTCAAGGACGGCCGGAAGGCCGACACGGAACCGGTCAAGAGCAACTGGGCCGCCCCCATCGAGACCGGGCCCTTCTACGCCTACGGCGTCACGTGCGGGATTACGTTTACGTTCGGCGGCATCAAATCTGACACCCACGGCCGCGTCCTGGACGAAGACGGGAAGCACATCGGAGGCCTTTACGTGGCCGGCGAAATGCTCGGTGGGCTGTTCAGCACCAATTACCCCGGCGGCACTGGCCTTGCTGCAGGCTGCGTCTTCGGCCGGCGGGCCGGTGTTCTGGCGTAAAGTTCCATGCGAGTAAGCGCCCGGAAGTAACCACCCCCAACGCCTCAAGGACCAGCACCGTGACGGACACAGCAGCCCCCCGCATCGACGGAGAGAGCATCTTCCAGACCCTGCGGAGCGAAATCCTGTCCGGGGTGCACCAACCAGGCACCGCCATCCGGGAAACTTCCCTGGCCCAGCGTTTCGGCGTCTCCCGGACACCCGTCCGGGAGGCGCTGTCCCGCCTGCAGCAGGAACGGCTCCTGGAACGGGTGGCCAGGGGCTTGCAGGTACCCCAAGTGGACCCGCAGCAGGTTATCCAGATCTATGACATGCGCATCCTCCTCGAGGAGGAAGCAGCACGCCAGGCAGCCCGTTCACGGCAGTTCCCCGACCTGATGCGGCTTGAGGCGTTGCTGCAGCGGGACCGGGAACTCCAGGAGCCGGATGACCACACCAGGATCATTACCAACCTGGAGTTCCACGCCGCCGTCTGGAACTGCGCCCACAATCCCGTCCTCCGTGACCTGCTGGACCGCCTGTCGACCCACCTCATCCATGCCCCCCGGTCCACACTTTCCACGGGAAACCGCTGGCCCGAATCCCTGGACGAGCATGAGGCGCTGATAGCCGCCATCGAGCAGCAGGACAGTGATGCGGCGGCGAGAATCGCGCGTCAGCACATGGAAACAGCGCGGACCCTCCGCCTGAAGCTACTGCGGGAGACGGCACTGCAGCAGCCGCTGACCACTCACAGCTCCAGCCGGTAATAGCTCGCCGGCGCCAACAGCTCAATCAGCTGCCGGATAAAACTTCCGGTTTGCGTATGCCTTGGTCCTGCATGCCATTCGCAACAGCACCCCGAGAGACGGGTGCAGGACAAGGCCAACGCGAGGCAGGCGGGGTGGCCGAAGACGCCACCCCGCCTCTTTCATACGGGAGCGGACGACGGCGGGAGGCTCCCGCCGTCGTCCGCTTTCTGTTTGTAAGGCGATTCTTCTGCTGATCCCACCGGCACTCCTAGGACTGCCCGGTGGGGCCGCTGTCCTTGACGTCACCACGCCACGCGCCGGTTCCGGTACCGCGTGACTCGATGAAGTGCTTGAACTTACTCATATCGGCCTTGACCTGCACCTCGTCAATCTTCAGGGCCGCGCCTGCCTTTTCAGTGACTGTTTCCGGTGCCCATTCGAAATGGACTTTGACCTTCGTATGATTGGCATCCAGCGGTGTGAAACTGATGATGCCGGCATGGGATTTGCCGTCGGTGCTGCGCCAGGCGATCCTGTCGTCAGGCTCCTGGTCAACGATTTCAGTATCGAATTCCCGCCGGACTCCACCCACCCTGGTCACCCAGTGATTGGTGGTGTCAGTCAACTGGGTTACGGATTCCACGCCGGACATAAACTGCGGAAAGGATTCGAACTGGGTCCACTGGTTGTATGCGGTCCGCACCGGGACTGCGACGTCAACGGTCTCTTCGACGTGTTCCATCTGCTTCCTCCTCATGACGGACGGCCGCAACAGCAGACCGGCAGCACTGGCCATCCTGCCAGTCAGGCAGCCGCCACCTTTTCACGATAAATCCGGCCGCTGCCGGGGTCCAGACCCTCCAGGATTCCCGGGAGGTCGGCGTCGCCCTTGGCCCGGTCGGAGGGGCAATCCGCATCCGCGGAGGCAGGCCACTTGATCCAACAGCACCTTCATGGGGCTCCGCCTAAGCGGGAGGATCCGCCCCAACGGACCGCAAACACAGCAATGAGGCGGGTCAGCAACCAGGGGAGTCAGGCCGCGAGGCGCGTCAGGATGGCCTGCTCTAAGGGGCTAACGGCAGCGGGCAGACACCATTGTGGTATGAGTGGTGGTTCCAGGTCCGGGTGCTCCGCTGGATAGCGTCGCCCTGTGGGTGAAACCCAGCCCGGTGGCTCTGTCTTCGTGGCCTGCGTTGGTTTCCAGGGCCGCCGGTGTTTGAGTCGATGGTGCTTCGGGCATGCCTGTCCAAGGTTGCTGATCCCGGTGGTCCCGCCCTGCTGCCAGGCGGTGAGATGGTCCGCCTCATTGTCCAGGCTGTTGTTGCTGCAGCCCGGGAAGGTGCACGTGCCGTCCCGCATCTTGAGCCATCGCTTCAGTGCTTCCGGGAGCCGGTAGCTTTTCCTCCCGATTTCCAGAGGCGCCCCGTCACGGGGGTCGACCAGGACGCGGTAGAACGAGCTGGCACCCTCAGCAACCAGCCTGCGTGCCACCGATGGCGGGACCGGGCCCAGCCCGTCGACTTCGCCCGGTTCGTCGGTGAGGCCGAGGAGGGAGAAGACCGGGAGGGTGAGGAGCAGTTCAACTCTAGGGGAGGGCACTTCGCCGATGTCCCGGTTAGCACTGCCCAGCAGCAGCCCTGCGACAATGTCGGCACGCAACTGGGTGAGGGTGCGTGATTCGTGTGGGCCTTGAAGACCGCGGGCCAAAGCGGTGGTCTTGTTCCAGATGGCGCAGGCTGTGTCGCCGGGAAGGTAGAGCGAGATCCAGGCCATGCCGTCGCGGTCCGGGGCGTACTCCATCCTCCGGTCCGCCATGCTCGTCGCGTGCCGTATTTCAAGGGACTCGGGGTGGTGGCGTTCGCGCCAGGCCCGGACCTTCCGACGGAACCGGCCGGGCACCAGCTCTCCGGGCGCGGCACCGTTGGCAGGGTTGAGGGCGTCCTGGCCGAAGAAGTGTGCCTCCAGGGCAGAGCAGGCTGCAGGGGTCAGGTCAGTAGTTTCCTCGACCATGATGCGGGCATGCTGCCAGGCGATGGTGCCGGTCTGCAGCGCATCGAGTGCTGCCGGCAACGAGGTGGTCAGTGCATGGGCTTCTCCAAGGAGTGCGGATGCGGCACGTTCGCCGATGGTGAGCACGCAAGCGACTTCTGCCACCAGGCTCATCTCCTGCGCCGATGCCTCATACGCATTGGCCGGCGGGTCCTCCAACCCGGCCGCTGCCTCCGCGTGGCCGGCCACCAGCCGGACCTTCACCGCCGCCGTCGCGGCCTCAATCCGAGCCAGCACCCCTAACCCCTCCAGGCACGCCTCGGAAAACTCCTGCATCGGATCAGCATCGACATCGGCCATACGCATAGGCCCAGCCTGGGCGGCCGACGGGCGGTCAAGAACACCGGCCAGCTCCTCAACCAGTCCGGCCACCGATGCAATGGCAGCCGCAACCGCGGTCCTGCCTCCCGCATCGACAACCACACCGGTTTCCATAACCAAAGCATCGCAGGGGGGTCTGACATTTTGAGAAGTTCCTGTTTGTGCCAACGGCAGGCAGCGTCAGCACGGGTAGTGAACGCGCTATGAGACTTGGCAAGGCGGCTATGTTGGGCGGGAAGCGTCCAACGGAAGCACACGCCGGCGGGACTTCCTGGAACTCAAGTCCCGCCGTCGTCCGCTTGATTTAGGCTTCCCTCACTGGCCGAGGCGCGCCATCTCCTCACCCATGGCCTGCGCAAACACGGCGCCTGGCACATTCAACGCGTCAAAGTGGATGCCGCAGCACAGGTTGCCGGCGTATGAGACAGCTGCGACACCGAGCCGCACGTTGCCGGCGAGTACCGCAACCGGCCAGAGCGCAGCGACCGGGGCTCCCGCAAGGCGGAACGTGCCCTCCGGACCCGGCACGTTGGTGACAAACCCGCCCACCAGATGCTGCCGCCGGGCGAGGTGGTCCATGATGCGGGCGCCCACCGGGCCGCGCATGAACTCCAGGGTGCCCTGGTCCCTGGCCTGTGGTTTCTCCGCGCGGGTCTGCTCGGCGATGAGCCGCAAGCGCTCATCAGGGTCAGGCTCCCCGAGCGGCAGCCGCACAAACATGACTCCCACCTGGTTCGCGGCAGGCCCCCGGCGCCGCAACGCCACAGGCTCAGACACCGGCAGCCAAGCGGGAACGGGCTCACCGGCAGACTTCAGGGCTGCCCGGAAGCCCGCCGCCGCTGCGGCGAGCAGTGCATCGTTGACCGTGGCAGCCCGCGGACGCACCACCGTCTCGAGGGCTTCGATATCTCCACGCACAAAAGCGACGCCGTGGTGCGCGCTGCGCTCCCCGAGCAGCACCGTGCCGCTCACGCCGCGGCCCCACAAGGTCATCCGGATGCGGCGCAGGCCAATCCTGAGACGACGCAGAGTGCGGCGTGGACTGTTCCCAGGGCGGTACCGCGGCGCCTCCGCCTGCTCGTGCGTATGCTGTTCGTTTACCGCCTTCTCCCCCGGTTCGCCGGGATCAAAGAACTGCTGCACAATCACGGCTGCCGTCATGCCGTCGGCCACCGCATGATGGATGCGCAGCACGACGCCGAGTCCCCTCACCGTGGCATCCGGCACCAACAGGATCTCCCACAACGGACGGTCCCCTGCGAGCGGCTGGCCCATCAGCTCGGCGCATCTGATCTGAAGTCCCGCGAGACCGTCGACGGGATCCACAAGGCGGATGTGGTGCTCGATGTCGGGCGTGGATTCAATCCAGTGATGCCGGCGGCCCATCTGGACTGCTCTTTTACGGAGCGCCGGCACCTCCGCAATCCGCTCGCGGAGGACCGCCCGCAACCGGGCCATGTCCGGTGACCCGTCCACGGCCAGGAAACCGCCCGGCTCGAGCAGGCAAGCGACGAGGAACACGTTGACCTGGCCTGCGTGGTCGAGCACGAGGTTCGCCTCGTCAGTGGAGGCCAGCCTGTGCGTCGCTGGGTGCATGTGTGCCCGCTTACGCTATCCCGGTCGCTCGGGTCCGGTTGGGCCATGGTGGCAAAGTTGTCAGCCCGGTCCGGGCGGCGGCCAGGGCATCAGCAAGCCGGACGCTTTCCTCTGCCCGCGTGCCCTCTGTGGAAACTGCGGCGCGCACCTCTCTGGTGCAGTCCAGCAGTGCTGCCGTGACCTCGGCAGCAAATTCCGGGAACGGACTGAACCTGCATGCGCCGGTCAGGCCGTCGGATTGGCCGAGGGCTGTGGTGACAAGCACAGCGGCCTGTGTTCTGCGTTCCATGCCAAGTTTCATCAGCACAGATGAGACGAGGTTCTTGACGGTCTTTTCCGCCAGGGACATCTCCTGGCTGATCTGGCGGTTACTTAGCCCGCTGGCCAGGCCGACGGCGGTCCTCATTTCCTGCCTCGACAGAGCAAGGAGTCGGTCCTCCGGCCGGCCCGGCGCGCCCGAGGGAAACGAGGCCAGGCACGGCGGCCCGAACAGGCTGCTGTACGCGGTGCGCCCGCCCAGCACCCGGCGGAGCAGCCGGACCTGCTCCCAGCTGTCATCCTGTTTGGACAGGCAACCCCAGGCGCCGGCCAGAATGGACTCGATCAGCACCGCCTCCCCCGATTCCCCGGTCAACAGAACGCACCGGACAGACTCGTCCGCGGCAGCGATTGCCCGGCACACACCGGCGCCGGAACCATCCGGCAGATCATCATCAAGGATCGCCACATCCGGGCGCAGCACAAGGATCTCCCGGGCAGCCACACGGGCCGAGCCCGACTCCCCGACGATGCTGAAACCCTCGGCCTCCAACAGCTGTCGCAAGCCCCGCCTCACAACCTCGTGGTCATCCAGCAGGTACATGGTCGGCCCGGTTGCAGGGTACGTCGACTGGAGTTGCCGGTCAGCCATAAAGCGGTCCGTTCCTTCACCTTTTAGACCCTGAAGGCGCTGATAGTGGATCCCTGACGCGGGCGTCACCGCTGCGAAGACGAACCTCACCGGATCCCCATCCGGCGTTCCCGGCCAGCGCGCAGACGCGCACCAGCCCTTGCTCCCACGCTAGACCTAACAGCCTTCAGAAGACAGGGTCCGGGCCCGCACCGAGAGATTACTTTTTCCCGGCCTTATGGCACCCCTGCCCGCACTCAGTTCCTCAGCCGGAAAGACGCGGGCCCCGGCTTCTAGAGGCGGTGATCCCCCGGCGCCCTGGCCGCGAGCTGCCCGATGCTGTTGTCCGGCGGTTGTTTCCGCGCGGCCCGGAGCAAGTGCGGGACGAGTAGTATCAGCCAGACAGCCGTGGGAAGAAGTGACATCATGGCAATCGCCAGCCCGACGGGGCCGGCATTCGCGGGGACGAGCATGGTCAACCCCGTGAGGACACCGAGGAGGCCGACAAGCCGCCCGAAGATGGCGTGCCGGACCATCACGGCGGAGAAGAGAAGGGTACTGACCGCACCCAACACGTAGCTGGTTGCAAACGTGCCGCCATTGTAGAGGGTGAGCAGCGTCCTGCCCGCAGCCAGCAATGCGGACCTGTCAGTTGCGGAGGATGTCCCAGCGTACTGTTCGCTCAGCATCCACATGGAGAAGGTAGCTTCGCGGGAGACAACGAATAACACAAGGCTGAACAGCCCGACCACCAATGCCAGCAGTCCCCATGCGGGCGCTACCGCCCTGACAACCACATAAAGGGCCAGGTAGAAGGGAATCATGACGAGGTAGTCGAGCGTCAAAAGAACGTCCAGGTCGAGAAGTCCGAGCAGCGGATTCTCCTGAAACAATGCGAAGAAACCCTCGACGGTGTGTGGTGGTGGCCGGAGGATGAAAATGGCTGCCTGGAGGGGGATCATCGCTACCACAAACACCGCCGCGGCAGCGCCGAGCCGGACCAGTCCGCGCCATTCAGCGCTGACCGTTGCACCGGCCATGGCTTCCGCTCTCATTCCGTACCTCCGGCGTCACTCTTGTTTGGGTCATGAACTGTCCGGCTCGGCCTCGGACTCGGCCTCAAGTCTGCTCTTCAGCCCATCCCAGATCTTGCGTTCCTGGCGCCGACCGAGCGGTCCCACCAAGGGGCTCAACATCCGGAACCATCCCTTGGGGCGCACCTGCCAGTCCCACGTCATAACCGTGGCGTCACCGACGGTGGTGAAGGTCAGCGTCCCAGATGTTTCCATCATCGAACTTGTAGTCATCGAGCCGAGGCGATGCGGACGATCGAACTCGGTCAGCTCAACAAGCATGTCCATACCGGCCTGGCCCATGCGCGCACGAAACCTCGCGCCGAGCCCGATGGGCTCAGGCGTTACCAACACGACTTGAGTCATGGCGGGGTTATAAACCGGCTCATTGCGCGAATCAGCGGCCACATCGAAGACGCGCTCTTGCGGCGCGGCTATCCGGACCTTTCCAGTGATATGAACCACTTCACTCCATCCTCCTCTCGGCATCATGGACCCGAACGGTGCCGAAGCCGACGTGAAAGGGGGCGCGATAGTCGCCGAACCGGGATAGCCGTGGTTAGGAAAGTTCAGGCGTCTCCCGCTTATAGGTAAAGGACCAGGGTTCCCTGCCATGGGAAGTCTCTCCCCAACCATCCCTGGCCAGATCACGTTGCAGCTCTTCCAACGCGGCAGTCATGCCCGGAGCCCATTGCTCTTGAGGGGCTACCGGTCCGGCTGACCCTGGAACGGGAAAGGTTGAGCTCGCGTACCGGGTTTTCCCGCCAACCTGGCCTACGAAACGCTGCTGGGTGCTTCCGTACTGGGAACCGAGGATTGTCAGAATCCTGGCCCGCCATGAAGTGTTGCCGATGTCTTCCAGAGCAACGGTGAGGGTTTCGGGAGACGGGGTCATCCCCAATGGTCACCCCCGGACGGGCCAGTGTAAAGGCTTCTCGTCCGCGGGTCGGCTTCACGGATGACTTTGGACCCTGTCCGGCAGAGAAGAAGCAAGCGATTCTGTATTCCGGGGGACCGATAGATACCTGACGCCGAAGGCTAGGAACGAGGTCAAATGCAACAGCTTATTCCTTGGTTGGTATTCTGCATCGCGGTTCTGGTGTTTTGCCTCGCCAGGCCCAACGCAGCTCGCATCTTTGTCGGCATCTTCTTTATCGTTATGGCCGTAGCCGTCAACGTCGTACTAAGTGCTGTCGCCCCCGATCAGTTCGTGAAGCTAGGTACGGATGCTCCGCTGATTCCCTTCTATGCCTGGTTCTTCCAAAACATCGTCGCACCCGCACCGCAGCTCATTGGGATCCTGGCTGCGGCCGGCGAGATCACCCTCGGCCTGCTGATGCTCAGCGGGGGCAGACTCGTCAAGCTGGGACTGCTGGGCGCCATCCTCTTCTTGATTGTCATTACGCCTTTGGGTATCTGGACGCTGCCGAACCCGGTGTTTGCCGCAGGTTTGGCATGGCTTATGCGAAAGGAGTACCCGCGGAGCTTGTGGCAGGCATTCCGTCCGCCACGGCACCGTACAGGGGTTCCCCTGCCAGTATGACTATCGGAAGGTCCTGAACCGTGAATCTCCCTCTTGCCAGCAGAACATTTTCGCGGGTACTCGTCGCCCTGCTGATCTTTGATGCGGTGTCATCCTTCGGCGGTGCCGTTATGGCCACGTTCTTCAACGGAGCGGGCGTTCCACTGGAACTCCTTGCAGGCACGTGGTTTGAGTCCTCCTTCCTGGTCCTGGGTCTCATCCTGGGAATCATCCTCGGCGGAACGCATGCGGTTGCCGCGTTCGCGCTGATCACACGGCGTCACTGGGCTCTGCTGGCATCCGCTGTTGCCGGCTTCGCCATGCTCATCTGGAATTTCACCGAGCTGGCCATCATCGGATACTCCTGGCTGCAAAGCGTGTACTTCGGGTTCGGCATCTTGGAGATGATCCTCGTTTTTGCGCTGCTTGGAATTGCCCCCTCAGTAATTTCGCCGTGGCGCGGATCGCTGGAGCAACGCAATCGACGGATGACGAACAGAACCAGTCGGAGCAGAAGTCCGGCTGAGGGGTGAAGGTCTGCGCCTGCACTGGAGGGAGTAAAGCAGTGAGCGGACGACGGCGGGACCTCCCGCCGTCGTCCGCTTCCGTTTGGTCAGACGTCGGGGTGACGTCACACAACGTGACGGCATCCCTCTCAGGGCAGGCAACGCCCTACCCTTGACAGGTGACTTTGACTAAGATCCGCACCGCCGCCGCGAGCTCCCTCGCCGCCGCCGGTCTCCTGTTTACCCTCGCCGCCTGTTCCGCACCGGCCGCCACCCAGCCCACTACCGCACCGGCTACAACGGCAGCCGCTTCGTCCAGCGCCGCTTCCGAAGCCTGCACCGGCGTGAAGGTCATCGTCGATTCGGGCGCCCTGAAGCAGGATGCCGCTGACAAGTCCGTGTGCGTGCCCGTGGACGCCCCCACCGCAGCTTCCAAGGTGCTCGAAGAGGCCGACGTGAAGACCGTAGGCACCACGCAGTACCCCACCGAACTTGTGTGCCGCGTGAACGGTGTGCCGGCAGCGGACTTCGACATCACCCACAAGGCCGGCACGTACAAGGAAGAATGCACGGGCATGCCCGCCGCCTTCGCGTACTGGTCGCTCTGGATAAAGCCCGACGCCGGTGCCTGGGAATACGCCCAGGAAGGCCTCGCCACCCTGCAGGTCAGCCCGGGCCAGAGCCTGGAACTGCTCTTCACGGTCGACGGCGAACCGGCCGCCCCCGCGGCATGACCTTCCGACCCGCGCCGTTACGCGCGGCGGCGGTCCTCGCCGTCGTGTTCATCGCGGCGCGGGTCATCTACCGCGTACTTTTCAACGGCGCGGGCATCGGTGAACCCGTCCTGTTCGACCTGCCGGGGATCCGACTGCCTGCCCCGTACTCGCACGTTGTCTTCCTCGGTCCCGTCACGGCGCCCGGGCTGTGGCAGGCGGTCCTGTCCGCCCTGCCGATTGCCGGGATGTTCCTCGGTTTCGGCCTGCTCAATGCCTTTGTGGACATCTCCCGCGGCTTCGTCCACCTGGCCCGCGGCGGACCCATGCAGGGCGTTGCCCGGATGCTTGTGGTGGCGTGGGCGGCGCTTCCGGCACTTGCCGACGCCGTGACCTCCGTGCGCCTGGCCTTCCGGTTGCGCGGCGAGCGCTTCGGCCCCCGGGCCCTGGTGCCCGTGCTGGAGCGCACCCTGGAGCACGCCAGCCGGGTCGCCGCGGCCCTGGAGCTGCGCGGCTTCGGGAGCCGGGCAGCACACTTACCCGGTGAAGGTACCGAACCACCGGTTCTCATCCGGGACGCACAATTCCGCATCGGCGACGCGCAGGTGCGGATCGCCAAATTCGCCCCGCCCCCCGGGTCAATTGCGGTCATCACCGGGCCGACGGGCTCCGGCAAGTCCACCATCCTGCGGGGCATCGCGGGCCTCCTCTCCCACGTTGACGGCGGAGACGTCTCCGGCACGCTGAGCGTCGCCGGAGCCGACCGTGCCACCACACCGCCGCGCGATACCGCCCGGCTCATCGGCGTCGTCCTGCAGAATCCCCGTGCCGCGTTCGCCACCAGCCGGGTCCGGGACGAAATTGGCCTCGCCCTTGAGCTGCGCGGCGTCGCAGCCGTGACCGCCAAGGCCCGGGTGCTGGAGGTCGCCCAGAGCATCGGGGTGACTGCGCTCCTGGACCGGAACGTCAGCACCCTCTCGGCCGGTGAGGCAACGCTCGTCGCCATCGCCGCAGCGGTGGTGGAGCAGCCGGCCCTTCTCCTGGTGGACGAGCCGCTGGCCGACCTCGACACCGCAGCACGTGGACACGTCATCGCAGTGCTCCACGCCCTCGCCCGCGAAGCAGGGTTCTGCGTCATCGTGGCGGAGCACCGGGCGGAACCGCTCGTACCCGTCGCCGATTCCTGGTGGACCATCGACGACGGCGCCCTCGTACCGGGTGCCGCACCGTCGCCGTCGCCCGCCGTCGTTTCCCGTCCGACGCCGGCCCAGCCTGCGGAGCACGCGCCCGTCCTGACTGCCACTAACCTCGCGGTGCACCGCAAGGGCAAGACGCTCGTGCGCGAGGCATCCCTGACCCTGCACCGCGGTGAAGTGGTGGCCCTGGTGGGGCCGAACGGCGCCGGGAAGTCGTCCCTCCTGGTGGCGCTCGCCCTGGGTGAGGGAACGGCTGGTGAAGGAACGCGCGACGGCGGCACGCTCGACGGCGGCACGCTCGACGGCGGCACGCTCGACGGCGGCACGCTCGACGGCGGCACGCTCGACGGCGGCCGCGTCGCCCTTGTGCCGGACGCCTCGGATGACCTCTTCACGAGGGATACCGTGGCAGGCGAGCTCCGCGCGGCCGAGCGGCGCCAAGGCCGCCGAAAGAACGGCGGCCAGCCCACGCCCGGCTCCGCAGCTTCACACCTTGCCCGTTTGCGGGGAGACGTCCGGATTCCCATTGGCCACGAGCATCCGCGGGACCTCTCTGCCGGCGAACGCAGGATCCTGGCCATCGCGCTGCAGACCATGGACAACCCGCAGGTCCTCTTGATTGATGAGCCCACCCGTGGCCTCGACCCTGCGGCGCGCACGGCAGTCGCGGCCGCGCTGCGGGCCGCAGCGGACACCGGCACGGCGGTCCTGATCGCCACCCACGACCACGACTTTGCGCACGGACTCGGTGCCCGGATCCTCCCCATGAGTGACGGCGTCGCGCCCTCATCCGGGACCGAGTCCGTCCTGGCGAGTACCGCCACTGTCCCGGTCATCGCAGCACCACGGTTCACCGACCGGCGGACAGACATTCCCGCTGCCAGGAAACAGCACCGCATCCGGATGCCGCGGGGCGTCGAGATCCCAGTCCTCGCCGCCGCAAACCTCCTGGCCCTCGCGGCATTCTGCTGGCCGCTCCTCGCCGCGGCACTCCCCCAGGACGCCGCCGCGGCACTCCCCTACGCGGCGCTGGCCATGGCGCCCATCGCCGTCGTTGCCATCGTGGTGTCCCTCGACGGCTCGGTGCGTTCCGCGCACACGGTGGCGCTGCTCGGCGTCCTGGCTGCCGTAGGTTCCGCGGTGCGCGTGGCGAGTACCGGCGTCGGGGGCGTGGAAGCAGTGTTTATCCTGCTGATCCTGGCCGGCCGGGCCTTCGGTGCGCGCTTCGGCATGCTGCTCGGCGCCGCCACTATCGCCCTCTCAAGCGCCTTGTGGGGCGGCATCGGGCCCTGGACACCGTTCCAGATCTTCGCCTGTGCATGGGTGGGCGCGGGTGCCGGTCTGCTCCCCCGGCGGGTGCGCGGGAAGGCCGAACTGTGGATGCTGGCCGGCTACGGCGTGGTGGCCTCTTACCTGTTCGGCCTGCTGACGAACCTGTGGTTCTGGCCCTTCGCCGTGGGTTCCGGCACCGGCATCTCCTACGTCGCCGGCGCGCCGCTGGGCACCAACCTCAGCAGCTTCCTGCTCTACTCGCTGGTGACGTCGACGGCGGGCTGGGACACCCTGCGTGCCGTCACCACCATTATCGGAATTGCCGTGGTGGGGCGCGCCATTCTCGCAGCGCTCCGGCGGGTGAAGCCGGTGTCCAGCACGGGCGGGCAGGCCGCCCAGGCCCACTCGGATCAGGCCAGGGACCGGCTGCACATCGGGGCTTGAGGGCACCGTCCGGAAATACCTTGAAGGTCACAGAGGGAGGATCCCTAGGATTCGCTATTTCCCGTGGATAGTCTGGAACAGGACGCCACCCGACGGAGGGTCAGTGAGAACGTGATCGAAGCAGTTGCTGCGGTTATCGGCCGGAACAACGTCACCATATCCGGGCGGGATGACGGGCCTGTGATGATGTTTGCCCACGGTTTTGGCTGCGATCAGGCTATGTGGCGGAAGTTGCTGCCCTATTTCGCTGATGATTACCGGCTGGTGCTTTTCGATCATGTTGGTGCAGGACACTCCGACATCAGCGCCTATGACTGGGAGAAGTACGGGTCCCTGAATGGCTACGCTTCGGACCTGCTGGAGATTTGCGCCGCCCTTGAACTTGAGGACGTCATCCTGGTGGGCCACAGTGTCAGCACGATGATCGCCGTGATCGCCGCAGTGCAGGACCCCAACCGGTTCTCCCACCTGGTCCTGCTTGCTCCTTCACCCCGTCATACCGATGACCCGTACGACGGCTACGTGGGCGGGTTTTCGCGGGAAGACATCGAGGGCCTGCTGGCATCTCTGGACAGCGACTATTTCGCCTGGGCCGCAGCCTTGGCGCCCGTGGTTATGGGCAACCCGCAGGAGCCGGACTTAGCGGAGGACCTGCGTGCCAGCTTCTGCCGGACAAATCCCACCATCGCACGGCACTTCGCCGGGGTAACTTTTTTCTCCGATACCCGCCCTGAACTGAAAAAGTTGCGCACCAGCTGCCTGATTCTGCAGTGCTCCAACGATCGGCTTGCCCCGCCGGAAGTGGGCGCCTACCTGCACAAGAATCTGGAACACAGCACCCTTGTGCAGCTTCAGGCCACCGGGCACTGCCCCCACGTCAGCGCTCCAGGGGAAACGGCCCGGGCGATTCTTCACTACCTCGACACCCGCTCCTGACAGGCCTTCTGTTATCAATCACCCGTGCCTGATAACAGATGCTGATAGGGCCGCCGAGCTCGTTCAGCGCGTCGGCACCGGTGCTCTACTTTCGCGACCTTTCGTGAGGGTTTTCAGGTCTCAGTGAGAGCGCTGTTGCGCTGAGTAAGGGTCCCGAGGATTCCTGTGTGGTCAAGGGCGCCGTCGCCCCGCGCGACCATATCCTCGAAAAGATCCTGGATTACGGTGCTCAGTGGTAGCTCCAGGTGTGCTGCTCTGGCCGCCCCCAGCACGAAGTTGAGGTCCTTCAGCTGGTTTTGGGCGCTGCCGCCACCTGTGAAGTCGCCGTCAATCCATCGGTGGCCTTTTTGGCGCAGCACCTCGGAGTCGGCCAGGCCACCCCGAAGCAGTTCAAGCATCACCGATGGATCCAGTCCCCCGCCGCGCGCGAGAAGCATGGCTTCGGAAACTGCCGTGACCGTGCCGGCGACCACGATCTGGTTGCAGGCCTTGGCCAGTGCGCCCGAACCTCCCGGACCCATGTGCCGGATGGTGCTGCCCATGAACCCGAACGCCGGGGTGACCGAGCTAAACGTGTCCTCGTCCCCTCCCACCATGATGCTTAGGGTGCCGTTTTCGGCGCCCACGGTGCCGCCACTGACGGGGGCGTCCAGGACCCGGACGCCATGTTCGCGAAGCATTCGTTCGCCAAAGGCCGCCACTGCCCCCGGCGAGACGGTCCCGTGCACGACGAGTATCGGCCGGGCAATGCCCCGGGCTGTCCAGCCGGCTATCAGGCCCTCTTCTCCCGGAAGCAACGATTCGACGTGGCTTAGGTCCGGCAACACCGTGAGAACGATGTCAGCGGCCGCCTCAAAAGGTGAGGTCGCAACGCGGGCGCCCAGGCCCACCAAGGCTTCGGCCTTCGAAGCAGTCCGGTTCCAGACTGTCAGCTCGCCGTAGCCCTCCAGCAGCCGGCGCGCCATGGGTTCCCCCATCGGCCCTAATCCCATCAGGGCAAGCGCTGTGTGGTCATGTTCAGGCATTGGGGATCCTTTAGCGATTAGGGCGTGCAGGACCAGCAATGTAGCTGCTGACGGTTTTCCGAATGGGGGAAGCCATGGTTGTCCTGTTTCTGTGACTGTATGGGATAGCGAACTGAGGGCAGGCGTTATTGGCTGGTCAGGAGATCAGCCGGCCACAGGATGAGCTGCGGGAAGATGGCCAGCATGACGATGGCAACCACCATGACCACGTAGAGCGGCACCGCGGCCTTCACGATCTTCTCCATCGGCAGCCCGCTGACATAGGACGCCGCGAACAGGCAAACACCGACAGGCGGCGTGACCAGGCCAACGGCAAGGGCAGCAACGAGGAAGACGACGAAGTGGATGGGATCCACACCGGAAGACACGGCCGCGGGCATGAGCACCGGTGTGCAAAGCAGGATGGCAGCGACTTTGTCCATCACGGTTCCGATGATGATCAGGATCAGGCCGATCAGTAGCATGACGATGGTGGGGTCAGTGCTGACGCTCAGCAACCAGCTGCTGACCTTTGCCGGCAGCCCGTCAATGGTGAAGATGTAAGAGGCGACGCCGGCGATCATGGCGATGAGCAGGATGGTGCCGGTGGTGAGGCCGGCGTCCACGATCATCCTGGGCATCTGGTGCCACTTCATGTCCCGGTAGACGTAGATGCCGACCAGCAGACTGTAGAAGACGGCGACGGCGGCAGCCTCCGTGGGCGTGACGAGCCCGCTGAACATGCCCACCAGGATGATCACGGGGCCGCCCATGGCCGGGATTCCCTCGAGGACGATCCTCAGGCCCTTCTTGAAAGGCGTCTTTGAGACCTCGCCGTAACCATGGCGTGCCGACAGGAAGAAATTCACGAGCATCAGGACGATGATCAGGACAATGGACGGTCCAAATCCTCCCGCGAGTGCCGCGCCTACCGAGACGTTCGCGGTCGAGGCGGCGATGATCATGAGGATGCTCGGCGGTATCAGTGAGGACAGGGTGGCGGTGACCATGGTCATCGCTGCCGCATAGGGCCGCGGGTACTTGTGGTCAGTCATGGCCTTGATCTCGATCCTGCCAAGGCTGACAATGTCGGCAACCGAGGAACCGGAGATGCCGCCGAAGATCGCGCTCGATGCAATGTTCACTTGGCCAAGGCCGCCACGGAAGCGGCCGAAGATGACTTCGGCGCCCCGGAAGATGCGGTCCGAAATACCCCCTCCGGACATGAGGTTGCCGGCCAGGACGAACAAGGGGACAGCAACCAGCAGGAAGCTGTTCATGGAGCTCATCATGGACTGCGGCAACAGCTCGAGGGGGATATCGAAGATCAGCAGCGTGGCGATGACGCCAATGCCGAGTGAGATTGAGAGCGGAACCCCCAACAGCAGCAGGAGCAGGAAAATGCCCAGCAGGGTCAGGCTCATGCGATCATCTCTCCTTCGAGGATCCTCTTACGCATGTACGGGGAGAAGTAGACGGTCGTGATATGGGCGACGATGGCGAGTGCCGCGCTGATCACAAGGGGCAGGGTTACCAGGAACATCTTGAGTCCCAGGGCAGGACTGGACTCTCCGGCGGCGTACTGCTGCAGCATCAGTTCCCACGTCTTGTAGGTCAGGACACTGAAGAACACGGTCCCGCAGACGGCGTAGAGATGCATGCTGACTTGCTTAAGCCAGGCTGGTCCCCACGCCACCGCGAAGTTCACCCGCGGGTGCACGGCGGCCCGGAAGCCTGCTGCCATCCCCAGGAAGGTGGTGTCCATGAACAGAAAACGGGTCAGTTCCTCGGTCCATGGCAGCGAGGCTCCCATTTGCCGGCTGACCATCTGGGCAGCAAGGCTGAGCAGCATCGCTGTGATCCCGACGAAGAGGAGAGCATCCACGGCCTTCCAGATCAGACCATGAGGTTCCGAGACTTCGCTGACCGGAAGCACTTTGATGCTATGTTCGGCCGCCTGGTGTTCGGCCGCCGGGTGTTCGGCCCCCCGGGTTGGGGTGGTTCCGTCATCATGCACTGAACCGGTCACCTTATCGTCCGAGGAATTCAAGGCTTGACTGGACGAATTCCTTGCCCACCTTGCCCTCAAGCTCGGGGTAGACCTTCTGCGCTGCCGCCTGGAACTTCTCCCTGGCTTCGGGCGTCAGCTCGTTGACCTTCACGCCTTCGCCCTTCAGCTTGTCGAGGGTTTTGGTGGCTTCGTCGTTGTCGTACTTTGTCTTGAAGTCAGCGGTCTCGTCTGCGGCTTCCTGCAAGACCTTCCGGGTGTCCTCATCGAAGGAGTCCCACTTCTTCTTGCTGAACCCGAGGACAAGGCCGTCGGAGATGTGGCCCGTCAGGGAGAGGTAGTCCTGGACTTCGAAGAACTTGTTGTTGACCGGAACTTCCAGAGGGTTTTCCTGGCCGTCGATAGTGCCGAGCTGCAGGGCGGTGTAAACCTCTTTGAAGTCCATCGGCGTCGGGTTGGCGCCCAGTGAGCCAAAGAACTTAACCCAGAGGTCATTCTGCGGTACGCGGAGCTTCAGGTCTTTGAAGTCCTCGGGCTGGGTGATGGGACGCACCGAGTTGGTGGTGTGCCGCGGAGTACGGGTCAGCATGGACACACCCTTGATGCCCAGCTTGTCCAGTGAGCCCAGCAGTTCTTTGCCCGGCTCGCCTTCAAAGTACTTCGTAACCTCCTCCGAGTCCTTGAAGAGGTAGGGAAGGCTGACGGCATTCATCTTCGGCTCGAAGGACGCGTACACCGAGGTGGACATGATGGTCGAGTCCAGCGTGCCGTTTCCAAGCAGGTTGACGGCGGCGTTCTGGTCTCCGCCGAAGAGGGTGCCGTCGGGGAACGTCTCGACCTTGACCTTGCCGTCGCTCAGCTCGGCAACCTTGTCGGCGAAGTGCTTTGCGCTGACGCCCATGGAAGAGGTTGCGGGGTCGCCGAGGCCGAGGCGGACGGTGGTGCTGGGCGCGCCGGCGCCGGGGGCCGCGCCCCCGCCGCAACCGGTGAGGGCAGTAGTAACGGTGAGTGCAACGGCCACAGCTGCGGCGGCCAGGATGCGCTTTGGCATCTGATTCTCCTTTGAATACTTGCTGAATCCTGGCCTATACGGACAGGGGTACTAATGCTTTGACGGCGGTGGTTATAGCGTCCTGGGCTGTGCGGATACGTTCGAGAAAGGCTGCTCTTGCTGCTTTCTCATCCCGCTTGCCCAGTGCCTTTCAGACGCGGCGGTGCTCGCGCAGGCTGTCTTCCCGCTGTGAATCATCCCGAAGTGGAACCGGTACACTTTTTTACCACAGGCGGGGCGCGGCTGTAAACCGTTAGGAGCGGATGACAGCTTGGAATTACTTCGAGAACTGCAGCCGTGCGACGCTGGACCGCTCGACCAGTTCGGCGGCTACGCGTATCACCGTAGGTTTTCCCGACGTCTTGCCCTGGGTATTGGACAAAGCGAGCTGCACGGAATGCCGGGCGAGCAGATCTATGGGCTGTCTGATGATTGTCAGGGCCGGGGTCATGAGTTCTGTCCAGGGTGAATCTTCAAAGACGATGACGGACAGCGTCCCGGGGATGTCGATTCCGGCATGGGAGAGGCGCCGCAAAACTTCCGTCACCTGGGCGGTATTTGCCACCACCAAAGCGGTGGGCGGCTCCTCGATGCCGAGCAGCGCCGACGCGGCATCTCCTCCCGCAGGCCCGCGGAACGCGGCGTGCCGGATGAGGAGCTCATCCGGCTCCAGGCCGGCTGTTTCCAGGGCTTGCCGATAGCCGGCAATCCGGTCCCTTCCGGTAGTGGACGAAGCCGGCCCCGAGATGATCCCGATGCGGCGGTGGCCGTGCGCCGCAAGCAGCGCCGTAGCAGACCGGGCAGACTCAAAGTTGTCGATGCTCACAACGTCAACTTCGGGGAGCGACGGTATTGATCGGTCGACAAAGACCACCTCAGTCCCCAGATCCTGAAGCTGCTTCCAAATCGCCAGGTTGTTGCCGGTCGGCGTCGCGATAATACCGCTGACCCTGCGTTCGATCAGTGTCGCCAGACGCTCTGACTCCAGGTGGTCATCCTCCTGCGTGGTCATCAGCAGCACCTGGATGCCGCGCGCGTGCGCCTCCTGCACCACCTGGTCGGCGAGTCGGGCGAAAAAGGGATTGGAGACATCGGCGAGCAGCAGCCCCAACGTAGTAGGCGGGCCAAACTTAAGCTCCCTGGCCGCCGTGCGGGGGTGGTAACCGAGATTCTTCATCACCTCGGTCACTCTGCCGCGGGTAGCTGCGGCGACCGGACCCGACCCCGGGTTCAGCACGCGGGAGACGACTGCAACGGACACCCCGGCCGCCTGGGCAACATCGCGGATGGTCGGTTGTTTCTGCACGCCTACTCCTTTGTCTGGCACTTCCTGGACATCTGGGAACTTTTTTCAGCTTAGGGCTTGACCTTGGGCCTACCCCTGTGACATAAAAGTGTACCGGTTCCACTTATTTTACCTTAGTTCGATTCCGCTTGTTCTGCAGCCTCACTACCAAGGGCGGAGCGAGCCGCAAGGTGAAAAAGTAAGAGCCCCAAAAGCTGCGGCTGATCCCACACCAGCCCGCATCCCTTCCGGAACAGCGCCGTATCCCTTGAAAGGCAACCCATGAATCTGCACCATCTCCTGACCCAGCGCGAGTCCGACGGAAAGCCCATCCGGGTCGGCCTGATCGGCGCCGGACGCTACGGGACAATGTACCTGGCCCAGGCAAACAACATTCCGGGCATCCACGTCGTCGCCATCGCGGACATCAACGTCAAGCGCGCTGAAGGTGCTTTCGAACTCGTTGGATGGCCCAAAGACCAGATCGCCCCCGACATAGCAACCGCTCTGAGGGACCGTTCAACCGCGATCGTGGCCAACGCTGATGAGCTTTTCGACGTCGACATCGACATCATCGTGGAAGCGACCGGCAACCCCATCGTTGGTGTCAAGCACGCGCTGCGCGCCATCGAAACGAAAAAGCACGTCATCATGGTCACGGTTGAAGCCGACGCCTTGGCAGGGCCCGCTCTTGCCAAGCGGGCAGAAGCAGCCGGCGTTGTCTACTCAATGGCATACGGAGACCAGCCGGCACTCATCATGGAACTTGTCGACTGGGCCCGCACCAGCGGATTCGACGTCGTCTGCGCCGGCAAGGGCGCCAAATTCCTCGAGCACTACCACGAGATGAACCCCGACAACGTCTGGGAAAACTGGGAATTCTCCAAGGAACTCACCGACTCCGGGCAGCTGAACCCCAACATGCACACCTCCTTCCGCGACGGCACCAAGGCCGCCATCGAAATGGCCGCCGTCGCCAACGGGGCAGGACTGGTACCCTCTGACGCCGGGCTGACGTTCACGCCGGGAGACGTCGAGGAAATCGCCTCAATCTGCCGCCCCGCCGACGTCGGAGGAGCCCTCGCACACGAAGGGACCGTCGACGTCATGTCCAGTGTCAAGCGCGACGGCACCTGGATACCCCACAACACCCAGGAAGGCGTATTTGTCGTCGTGAAGGCAACGAACGCCTACGTCTCCGGCTGCTTCAACGAATACCCCTGGCACCCGGACCCCACCGGCCAGTACGCCGCCCTGTACCGCCCCTACCACTACGTCGGCCTGGAACTGAACGTATCCATCGCCAACGCCGTCCTCCGCGGAATCCCCACGGGTTCACCCATCGGGTTCTTCGGCGACGTTGTCGCCACCGCCAAGAAAGACCTCAAAGCCGGTGAATTCCTTGATGGCGAAGGCGGATACACCGTGTGGGGCCAACTCGTCTCCGCGAAGCACTCTGTCACTACCGGCGCTCTGCCGGTAGCGCTGGCCCACCACGTGGAACTTCGCAATGACGTCGCCAAGGGCGGGATCGTCCGCTGGGAAGACGTCATCATGGACGACTCGCTCGCCCAGGCCCTCGAACTGCGCCGCGAAACCGAAGCCCTTGCCTTTGAAGCGGTTCCGGCACAATGATCGACCGGCGCTCATTCCTCTGGGCTGCCGGAGCCACTGACAGCCCGGCCACTGGAAACCTCGCCGCTCTCAGCTAAGCCCAAGGGAAACCCTGCGGATGTTCGCGCGGACCGACGGACTATGACCGCCGGTCCGCGCCGCGTCCCCCAAGGACCCTCCCACGCCCTCACGGCACCCGCAACACTAGGAGAACCTCACGATGACCATCGTCGTCACTGCAGCTTTTAGCCCCAAGGAAGGCGCCTTCGACCAGGTCGTCGCCGCCCTCTCCCCCGCAATCAGCGAAGTGCACCAGGAACCCGGCTGCCTGCTCTACGCGATCCATGAAGCCCCCAACAACCAGATCCTCATGATTGAGAAATGGGAATCAGCTGCGCTGCTGGACGCCCATGGCGAAGGTGAACCGGTCAAACGCCTGAACGCCTCCCTCGAAGGCCTGCTGGAAAAGCCTGTCGTAGTGACCCGGATGGTTCCGATTCCCGCAGGAACAGCACAACAGGGAGCGCTGTAGTGCATAGCCCTCTTGTCATCATGGGCGTGTCGGGCTCGGGAAAGACTACGGTCGGCGCGGCCCTGGCTGCCCGGCTCGGAGCAACCTTCAAGGACGCTGACGACCTGCACCCCTTGCCGAACGTAGAAAAAATGACAACTGGAGTACCGCTCACCGATGAAGACAGATGGCCCTGGCTTCGCCTGGTCGGCGCAGAACTCGCCGCCGAACACCCCCACGGGATCGTGCTTGCCTGTTCGGCCCTCAAACGCGCCTACCGTGACGCTATCCGCGCAGCCGCTCCTTCCGCCAGGTTCGTCCTCTTAAAGGTCGACCCTTCGGTACTGAAGGAGCGATTGGTCCAGCGCCCAGGACACTTCATGCCTGTATCCCTTCTCACCTCACAGCTGGAGACGCTCGAGGCCCTGGAAACGGCCGAAGCCGGAATGACCGTGACATCCGAAGGCGGCATTGAAGCACTCACCGATCAGATTCTCGCAAATCTGCGCCAAGGACATCTCGCAGTACCGGCCGGTACCTATCAGAACGACAGATGAGTTTCTCATCCGACGCCCTCGGGCGCCTTGGTACGTCAACTCAAGTACGCCCAAACCTGACGTCAGGAAGCCCCACAAACACTGTCAGGATAGGGTCCGAATCGTGTTCCCTAAAGCTTTCTGATGGACAGCTCAGATTCCCACCGGACACGTGGCAGCATTGCGTCCGCCCAGGCGTTTAGGCTTCCAAGGCGTTGGCCGAGTCAGACCGCGGCTCACACTTTGAAGTACTTCGCCTCCGGGTGGTGGAACACGAACGCGTCGGTGGACTGTTCGGGGTGCAGCATCAGCTCGTCGCTGAGGATCACGCCCATCCGTTCGGGCTTCAGCAGCTCCGTCACCTTGCGGCGGTCCTCCATGTCGGGGCACGCGGGGTACCCGAGAGAGAACCGCGCACCGCGGTACTCGAGCTTGAAGAGGCCGGCCTTGTCCTTCGGTTCCTCGGCGGCGAAGCCCAGCTCGGAGCGGATGCGCGCGTGCCAGAACTCCGCCAGCGCCTCGGTGAGCTGCATGACCAGGCCGTTGAGCTCGTAGTAGTCGCGGTAGTGGTCGCCGGCGAAGAGCTTGGCAGTCACCTCATCCACATTGCCGCCGGCGGTGACCAGCTGCACCGGCAGGACGTCAATCTGCCCCGATTCGCGCGGGCGGACGAAGTCTGCGAGGCACAGGTGCCGGTCGCGGCGCTGGCGCGGGAAGTCGAAACGCAGCCGCTCGGTGCCGATCGGACCCTCTGAACCACCGTCAGGGGCGAGGAGGCCCGCGGTGCCCAGGACGCCGTCGGGATCCGTGCCGTGGTGCAGCACCACCACCTGCTCCCCCTCGGAGACCACCGGGAAGTAGCCGTACGCCACGGAGGCGTCGAGCATGCCCTCGCCGAGGATGCGGTCCATCCAGTACCGCAGGCGCGGCCTGCCCTCGCGTTCCACCAGCTCCTCATACGAGGCGCCGTCCTCGCCGCGGCCGGGCTTGAGCCCCCACTGCCCCATGAAGGTGGCGCGCTCGTCGAGGAACGCCGCGAAGTCGTGCAGTGCCACGCCGCGGACGATGCGCGTGCCCCAGAACGGCGGCGATGGCACCACATTGTCAGTGACGACGTCGGACCGTCCGGGCATTGCCTCGGGTTCGGTCAGGGTGAGTGATGAGCCCTTGCGGTGGATCCGCTTCTTCAGCGCGGGCAGGCCGACTTCGGTGGGCTCTGCGCCGCGGGCCACCTTCACCAGCGGCTCCATGAGCGAGAGGCCTTCAAAGGCGTCCTTGGCGTAGCGCACCTCGCCGTCGAACTGCCCGGCGAGGTCGCTTTCGACGTAGGCGCGGGTCAGGGCTGCGCCGCCGAGGATGATCGGCCACCTCTTCGCCAGGCCACGGGACTGCAGCTCCGCGAGGTTTTCCTTCATCACCACGGTGGACTTCACGAGCAGGCCGGACATGCCGATCACGTCCGCGTTGTGCTTCTCGGCCGCGGCGATGATGTCGGCGATCGGCTGCTTGATGCCGAGGTTGATCACCTTGTAGCCGTTGTTGGTGAGGATGATGTCCACCAGGTTCTTGCCGATGTCGTGCACATCGCCGCGCACGGTGGCGATCACCATGGTGCCCTTGCCCGAGGAATCGGATTTCTCCATGTGCGGCTCGAGCAGCGCCACGGCGGTCTTCATGACCTCGGCGGATTGCAGCACGAACGGCAGCTGCATCTCGCCGGCGCCGAAGCGTTCGCCCACCACCTTCATGCCCTCGAGCAGCTGGTCGTTGATGATGGACAGCGGTGTCATGCCTTCGCTGCGTGCGAGGTCGAGGTCCTCTTCAAGGCCCTTGCCTTCGCCGTCGATGATGCGGCGCGCCAGGCGTTCGCCGGTGGGCAGCGCCGCAAGTTCCGCCGCGCGCTGGTCCTTGAGCGCTGCGGTGTCGACGCCGGCGAAGAGGTCCAGCATGACGTTCAGGGGGTCGTACGTGATGTTGCCGTCGGCGTCGTATTCGCGGCGGTCCCAGACGAGGTCCAGGGCAACCTTGCGCTGCTCCTCCGGCAGTGTAGCGAGAGGCACAATCTTGGCGGCGTCGATGATGCCGCTGGACAGGCCGGCCTCCACCGCCTCGTGCAGGAACACCGAGTTCAGGACCATGCGCGCTGCCGGGTTCAGGCCGAAGGACACGTTCGAGACGCCGAGCGTGGTGTGGATGCCGGGGTACTTGGCGTTGATCTGGCGGATGGCCTCGATGGTTTCGATGCCGTCCCGGCGGGTTTCTTCCTGGCCGGTGGCGATGGGGAAGGTCAGGGCGTCAACGATGATGTCCTCGACCCGCATGCCCCATTGGCCCACCAGGTCGTCGATGAGGCGGGAGGCGATGGCTACCTTGCCTTCGGTGGTGCGTGCCTGGCCGTGTTCGTCGATGGTCAGGGCGATCACGGCGGTGCCGTGCTCCTTCACGAGCGGCATGATGCGCCCAAAGCGGCTCTCCGGACCGTCGCCGTCCTCGTAGTTGACGGAGTTGATCACCGGGCGTCCGCCGATGTGTTCGAGCCCGGCCTGCAGGACCTGCGGCTCGGTGGAGTCGATGACGAGCGGGAGCGTGGAGGCCGACGCGAAACGCGAGACAATCTCCTTCATGTCCGCGACGCCGTCGCGTCCCACGTAGTCAATGCAAACATCGAGCAGGTGTGCACCGACGCGGATCTGCCCGCGGGCGATATCCACGCAGTCGTCCCAGCGCTCTTCGAGCATGGCCAGACGGAACGCCTTCGAGCCGTTCGCGTTGGTGCGCTCGCCGATGGCGAGGTAGGACAGCTCCTGGTCGAAGTTCACGTGCTGGTAGAGGGAAGCGACGCCGGATTCCCGCTCGGTGGGAACGCGGGAGCCGTCAGCGCCCCTCCCGCCGATGGCGACGGCGTCGGCAGTGCGGAAGGGCGCAAGACGTTCGACGACGGCGGCCATGTGTTCCGGCGTCGTACCGCAGCAGCCGCCCACTAGGCCCAGGCCGAATTCGCGCACGAACTGTTCGTGGGCGGTGGCGAGTTCGGTGGGTGAGAGCGGGTAGTGCGCGCCATTGGCGCCGAGCACCGGCAGGCCGGCGTTGGGCATGCAGGCGATGGCCACGGAGGACTGCTTGGAGAGGTGGCGCAGGTGCTCGCTCATCTCGTCCGGCCCGGTGGCACAGTTCAGGCCGATGGCATCGACGCCGAGCGGCTCGAGTGCGGTGAGCGCCGCGCCGATCTCGGATCCCATGAGCATGGTTCCGGTGGTTTCGACGGTCACCTCGACGAAGATCGGGAGCCGGACGCCGCGGGACACGATGGCCTGCTTGCAGCCGTTGACCGCGGCTTTGGTCTGCAGGAGGTCCTGGCTGGTTTCGATGAGGAAGGCGTCCGCTCCCCCGTCGATGAGGCCCTCGGCCTGCAGGGCGAAGGTCTGCTTGAGGTAGTCGTAGGTGGTGTGCCCGAGGCTGGGGAGCTTGGTGCCCGGCCCCATCGAGCCCAGGACCCACCGCATGCGTCCGTCTGTTTTTTCTGCCGCTTCGGCGCGTTCACGGGCGATCTCCGCGCCCTTCCGGGCGAGCTCCTCGATGCGGTCGTCGATGCCGTAGTCCGAAAGGTTGGACCAGTTCGCACCGAAGGTGTTGGTTTCGACAGCGTCGATTCCCACCGCGAAGTACGCGTCATGGATGTCCGCGAGTACATCCGGCCGCGTGACGTTGAGGATCTCGTTGCAGCCTTCCAAGCCCAGGAAGTCGCCCTCGAGCGAGAGTTCCCGGCCCTGCAGCATGGTGCCCATCGCGCCATCGGCAATGACGACCCGCTGGTTCACCGCGTCCAGCAGCTCCTGGGCGCGGACGGGACGGGGCACGGACTCAATATCAAGCGCAAAACGAGGCATCTAAACAGGTTACGGCCGGGGGCGGCAACGTTGCGCTGTGTGTCCATGTACTACGGCGGCGGGCGGGCTTCCGAGAATCCTCCTTAGCGGGTTTCCTCGGCTCACGGAATCGGGATTACGATCCCAGCACTCTTCCCGTAAGCGCCAGTTCTTGCCGTCCTTGGGCTTTTAAGGTCCCGATCACTTGCATCCGACCCGAGCGCTCCATGAGCCAGCCCGCGAGAACTCCAGCAGAAGAATTGTCCCCCAGCCAGCATCTTTAGACCCCTGTGCTGCTCCGGCACTCTCAGCGCGAAGATCCCCACCGCGAAAATTGTCATGTTTACGAATGCCCCCAGCGCTTCAATAGGGTCCTTCTCCGTCCTGGTCTTGTGCGGTCCAAGAACTCTTGAGTCGAGCAGTGACCTCGGATGATAGTTTCCTGCCTCAGAGCGGCGGCCGTGCGACGTCTAGCAGGATCCAAGCTGTCATCAGTCTGCTCTCGGAGAGATTTCGCCAGATTGAATGATTGATCAGCCAGAGCATAAGACCGTGATCGAGCACTGAAGAAACTCGTCACGCTGATTAAAAGACCGATCCCCGCCGCTCCCCCATCCCGCAAGCAGCCCCGGGGCGCAACGCTCGCGCGTCCATGTTTTAACTCCGTTTGTGAAGGCCTTCGGACGGGTCGCCAAAGCGTAGGCAAGCGCAGACGCAAGACCCCAAGGGTAGGCCGGAATAAGCCAGCGTTGTGTAGGTTCATTCAGTGGACCAACAGACTATTTCCCAGATCGTGACCGGTACCGTTGCAGTCGTGGCGGGCCTTGGTGGCGCCTCTTTAACGTCATTCATCAATCGTAAGAACACCAAGGACACCCTCAATGCGGCCCGTCTTACAAATGAGGAACAGTGGGAAAGGACGCAAGAGCGCGAGCACAGTGCCTGGGTCCGTGGACAAAAGCAGGAGGCATACGTCGAGTTCCTAACTACTGTTGACGCGGTATTCCAGCCGCCACTCCCTGACGCGCCTCGAGATTTTTGGACGTCAGAATTGCACGTCAGGAGCACGTTCAACAGGCTGAAACTTGTAGGTTCGATAGACGCAATCAACAGGGCCCAGCAGATCAAACTCTGCGCTACACAGGCAATAACTCATAATGACAACAGGCAACTGCTTCACGAGTTCCCGAACGCTAAACACCTCGAGGCCTTAAATGAAGCGGCCAACAAGAACATAATCCAGTACTCGGGCTTGGTGGAAGACTTTATTGACGCCGCACGGATTGAACTTGGGACTGAGATTTCGCCGGTTCCTGAACCCGCACCGCGCCTTGACTTCCACCCGCGCATGCCATATCCGGATGGTTTGAACTGCTCCCCGTCGTCGAACCTCTAGGAGGTCGGCAGCATCACCCTCTCGGGGGATCAGGTCCACAGCCTTCGTCTTGATCGATCGAAGGGCAGCCCTCACAGATTGAATGTCTTACTGCTTATTCGGTAGCGCTTTCAAGTTCGCGCAGCTCACGAGAAATCAACTGGGCGAGTCTCTTGATGCTGCTTCTGCTAATGACTTTCTGACTTTCTGACTCTGCGCGACTAAGTAGTCCACGAACCAAGGTGCGATCCCCACAATTTAGCTCTTGACTTGCCCACCGAATAAGGGTCTCAGCCCTGTGCCAGTGGCGCTCATCTGATTCGTCAAGGTTGACGGTCAGTGCACCCTCAAACGCTTGCCTTGCTTCATCAAACCGGCCCATTCGCATTAAAACGAGGCCGTGTCCTCGTAGTGCAAAAACTCTTTCCAGTCCCGAGTGCGCCCTACCCACGCCCTCCCGGAGTAGCGATTCAGCTTCTCGGAGATGACCGGCGCTTGAGAGTCCCGCGGCCACTGTTCGAAGCTGGTTCGTGGTCAGGCCGCCCCTGACGAGTTTTGATAGCTGCACTGCTTCGGAACACAATATTTCTCGCCGGCCATTTGAAACGGTATAGAGCGCAGCGGGAACTGTCCGTCGGCTCTCGATGTAAGAATCAGTGTCCTTATTCAACTCGTATGTAACTTTATTAAGTTCATCTACGACGGCATTGAGTCTTAGTTGCGTCTGCCTTCGGCTCTCAAGATTTTTGCTCCACACACTGTATATAGAGACCAAGAGTGCGATAACGCTAACTACAAATGGCGCCGCGTCCCCCATGATAGATACTCTCCTACGTTGATGAGCCGGAGCGGCGGACAGGTGCGCCTAGGTACCAGCATGAGTAAGCAGGATATATGGCTCATGCCCATTGCCAGCGCTGCATCGAGCTCGTGGATTCTGTAGTGGCTAACCTACCCTGCCGGGTAAACATGATCCACTGGAGATGTCGGCATCGCACTTTCTTGACTCGGATCCTTCCTCCAGCGGTTCCCCTCACAGAACAACCCCACCGAGACTTCAGCTGGCCAGGTCATCCCGCCCGTCATGCCCTTCCAGCAGGCAGGCTAAACCAAGTCTTGAGATGTGGACCTAGTCGCTGTTGTGCAGCTGTCTTTGAGACGGCCGTCGCCCGGTAGTTTTCTTCCCACGATGCGTACATCTCACCCGCGTTGTGTTCGGTTTCACGTCGGGCGGTTTCTGCTTCGATGGACTTCGCAAGGGGTGTCAGCTCTCGTTGAGTCGTCGCCCCCGGAAGCTTTTCTCCCCATGCTGGCTACATCTCGCCATGGTTATGTTCGGCTTCGCGTGGGACGAGTTTCTGCTTCGATGGCTCTTAGCAACGAATTGGGCCCAGGTGTTATTGCCTTCGACGTAGCTGGTCCCTCGCGGAAGTCCTGGAAAATTATCACTGATCGTAGCCACCCACCACTCATTCCATCGCTTCTTAGCAAGTGGCTTCTACTGATCGTTGGGCATTCTCGCACGCCTAAGGTTCGCTTGTCTGATACTGCTCGCATGGAACTTGCCGTCCTGGAGTTCGTACCAAAGAGTTGGCCTCAGCCAGCAATAGACAGCATCTTTGAAGATGGACAACATTGGGACGATCTGCCCGACAGCGAGCACCGAGTAAATCTGATCGAGAGTCGCTGCGTTGAGGTTGTACCGAAGCACGTCAGCGGATTCGAAGCACTCCCGAAAACTATGGGCAGCATCTGCGTCGGCGCACGTTTTTGACCACACCCAGTCGGGCGAGTAGAGAGCGTGCGCCAACTGGGCCAGGGCTAACAGCGCGAAAGCAATAGCAAGGGCAACTAAATAGTCGCTTCGCTGCTTAAGATCACCGTGTATCACAATGCCCCAAGCTCCGGCCAACACGCCAGCAGCTACTGCCATTGCCACGAGAATCTGGAGATAACTGTCACCATATTTAAGTAGCGGGGCGAGGGCTACGGCAGGGATTACAACGACAGCGCCGGCGACCATCATGCCAGCGATACGGATAAGCCAGTTCCTCTTCCACGCGGCACGGTCATCCCCACGCTGGCCCTCGGCATCCAAAGATTTGCCCATAAGAACACCTTTCAAGCAGGTCTGTGCCCATATTCGAAACCATCTGGACGAGTCGTTCCGTTTGCTCTTGTTGCATACAAAAAGCTGATCGAGAGGCTAGAACCGCTGGCCCTCGGGTGTCGCCATCTTCAAAGTCCAGCCGCTGGGGTCCATCTCCCTACGGCCGCCCCACCATCCCCCGTAGTTCCACGACTGTCCTTTGGCCATGTCTACGACTTCGAGAATTGAATCTGCGATCCTCTGACTAGAAATGTCTCCGAATATTTCTGCCCTGGCCTCCGGCTTATTTTCGATCGTTTGGAGCGCTGGCATGATCCTGTGCTGGTGATACGCGGCGCAGCTCGGATAGTAAGCAGCCGACGATGACACGTCTTCGTTAGACGCCAGCGACAAGCAGCACCAGAGGAAATCGAACTGACACAACGAGTCGAGGAAGACCTCGTCTGATTCTCCATCGTCAGCAATCTGCATGTCGGGTCGAAGGTCAGGACTGTGACGTAAAAGCGCGGCGGACATCGCAATGAGATTATCGCCCTTATCCGCTTCATCGGACCGCACCAGTAGGTTTGCCCTGGAAGCCTCCGTTAATGCATGCCGAATCCAGGACCTGTAGGAGTAGACATTGTCGCCTATTGACCTTAAAACAATGGTCGGCAGAGCCCCGTACAGGCCGTTCCGAACAGCGGCGGCACCGACGGCCATGACCCGGAGAATGATGTCTAGCCATTTAGCCTGGGCTCCTTGCTTACCTGCCGTTCTTCCTGGGGTGAGCAGATAACTTTCGTACAGGCTCGAAAGCACGTCCATGGCGAGCTTGACGGCGGCAATGTCGCCCACGATCACAGCTTCTACCGCAACTGCAGCAATCCTGTTGAGCGCTATCGTCCTCTGCTCCTCACCTTCTCCTCGGAGGTAAGCGTTTTTCGCCGCAACCAAGAACTTCCTGAGGGCACCAACGTTGCCGTCAGTCAGTGTCATGCTTACGGCGTCATTGAATGTGGCCGCGTCCATGGCCAGGTCGGGAACTATCATGGGCGAGGCTCCCGAGGTACCAACCATCTGCAGAGTTCTGTGGATAAGCGCGTCGACATCCTGACGAGATTCAGCACGTTGTTGGTTCCTGAAGTTAGCAAGAACGTTGCCCCACGTTCTGTGAGTGACCACGGCATTAGACGTTCCCTCGCGGGTGAATACAACCCCGCGATTGAAACGCGTAATGTTCAGGCCACTCGGGGCCTTGGCGATGCCGTCCTTTGCCATCACGGCAGGTATCCCGTCCGCCGGAGGCGCAATATAGATAACCGCCATCCGAGCAGGTGCGCCTGCCAGGTGCAGTGTGTGTACCTGAGCACGTATGTCGATTGGCGCATCGACATAGCCTCTGACAATTTCGGTGAGCGCAGCGGAATCAAACATCCCTTTCGTTGGAGCCAAGGACCCTGGGGCCGGCGTTCCATCGTCATTGGCACCGATGACCAAATACCCGCCCTGAGGTTGGTTCATCATGGCTGCGCAATCCTTGATGAAATCGAGCTTCTTCAACGGCTCATTGAGGTCCAGTTCCCTCTTGAAGTCCAAGGATGGGTGTTCCGCTCCAAAAGCAAGGAGCTCCGCAAGCTTTTCTTCTCCGACTTGGCCGTCATACGTAAAAGCTGGGGCTGGGCCACCTGGTGCTGGCGCTGTTTCGCTCATCAGTTCATCCTAGGAAGGATTTCCGCCGGATCGTGGAGGCTCGTGTCAGACGCGTCTGGAAAGCGGAAGGGCCGGCACTTTATGGGCCGACCCTTCCTGGTTTCCCTCTGCAAAGGAAGTCTGTTTCAACCTAGCTGAATTGGTGGTGCTGCCACCAAAGCTGGGGATCGTCGTTGTTCCTGGTCCCGCGGGGAATGGTTTTTGGGGTGGTGTCGGGTTGAGTGGCGGTCAGCCGCTGGTGAGTGGTTGCTGTCGTGTGTCCTGGGCGACGCACCGCCCCACTTTGGGAGGTTCCTGGCCGGCCTGCGGTGGGCGGCCCCTTGAGGTGCCCTGTTTCCTGCAGGCAGGGGGTTATGCGCCTTCGGTGGTGGTTTCCTTGCCACTGTGGATGATGATTGTTCGGTCTTAAATGCGGTGAATCCCCATGCCACATGCGGGGAAAACGGTCGTTGTATCCCCTAAACCTCCGCCACAGGCGCCGAGAACTGCGCCTCATACAACCGGGCATAAGCCCCACCAGCGGCCAGCAGTGATGGGTCCGTCCCCTGCTCCACGATTTGCCCGGTCTCCATCACCAGGATGAGGTCGGCGTCGCGGATCGTGGACAGGCGGTGCGCGATCACAAATGACGTCCGGTCCGACCGCAGGGCACCAGCACCTCGGTCCGGGTATCCACTGAAGATGTCGCCTCATCCAGGATCAGCACCGAGGGCCGGGCCAGGAACGCCCGCGCTATGGTCAGCAGCTGCTTCTCGCCGGCTGAAACGTTGGCTCCCTCGTCCTCCAGCACCGTGTCGTACCCCTCCGGGAGGGTGCGCCCGAACCGGTCCACATAAGTGGCCGTAGCCGCCTCCATGATCTCCGCCTCGGTAGCAGTGGGCCGGCCGTACGCGATGTTGTCCCGGATGGTCCCGCCGAACAGCCACGTATCCTGCAGCACCATCCCCAGCCGCGAGCGCAGTTCACGCCGCGGCACCGAGGTGATGTCCACGCCGTCGAGCGTTATCCGCCCGGCGTCGATCTCGTAGAACCGCATCATCAGGTTCACCAGCGTGGTCTTGCCCGCACCGGTCGGGCCCACAATCGCCACCGTCTGCCCCGGCTCCGCCACCAAAGACAAAGAAGAGATCAGAGGCTTGTCCGGCGAATACGAGAACGAGACGTCCGCGAACACCAGCCGCCCCCGCCCCGCCCCATCCGGCGAGGAACCCCCGGAAGCGGGATCCGGCGACTCCTCATCCTCATCCAGCAAAGAGAACACCCGCTCCGCAGAAGCAACCCCGGACTGCAGCAGGTTGGCCATGGACCCCAGCTGCGCCAGCGGCATGGTGAACTGCCGCGAGTACTGGATGAACGCCTGCACATCACCCAGCTGCATCGCCCCGGAAGCCACCTGCAGCCCGCCCACCACGGCAATCCCCACGTACAACGAAGACGGTTTCCGGATGCCGCGGGTGACGATGGCCTGAGGGTTGCCATGCGTCGGTCAGAAACAGTGGGAACTGACCTGCGACAGGAGCGAAGCCGGGTGCTGTTCTCACCCGGCTTCGCTCCTTCTGGCCTAGTTACTGGGTGGCGCCCCTAGCTTCGTCCTCGACGTCTTTAGGTGCCGTGAGATCCATCTCGAGCAGCGGCACTACTTTGGACTTGGTGATGTAGCGGTGACCGACCCATAGAACGATGAAGACAGGCAACCCGATGTACGAGGAAAGCACCTCCACGGACCGTCCAGCAAGCACAGCCTCGTAATTCTGTCCCGCGATAACCAGTATGAGCAGGGCGAATGCCAGCAGTGGCCCAATGGGGAACAGGGATGCTTTGTACGGCAGGTCGCTTACTTTGTTTCCCTGGGCCAGGAAGCCGCGCCTGAAACGGTAGTGGGAGACCGCGATTCCCGCCCAGACGATGAAGCCGCATAGGCCCGACATGTTCAGCAGCCAGGAGTAGGCTGCACCCTGGCCGACGATCGCGGAGAGGAACCCGAAGAGTCCCACGGCCGCCGTCGCGAGCAACGCCGCGATCGGCACACCGCGCGCATTGGTACGGCCGAAGATCTTCGGGGCCATGCCGTCATGGGCCATGGCGTAAAGCATCCGGGTGGAGGCATACAGTCCGGAGTTGCCCGCGGACAGGATTGCGGTCAGGATCACGGCGTTCATCAAGGCCGCCGCGAAGGCAATTCCGGCGCGATCGAAGACCAGGGTGAAGGGCGATGATGCAATATCGGACTCACCGGAGGCCAGCAGGCTCGGATCGGTGAACGGGATGAGGCAGCCGATGATAAAGATGGCGCCAATGTAGAAAAGCATGATGCGCCAGAAGACAGTGCGGATAGCCTTCGGCACCTCGCGGCGCGGGTTCTTGGCTTCGCCGGCGGCGACTCCAACGAGCTCGGTGCCCTGGAAGGAGAACCCGGCGACCATGAAGACCGAGATGATCGAGACCCAACCCCCGTGGAACACGTCGTCGCGGTTTTCCCAGTTGCTCAGTCCCGGGGAGTTGTCCCCGAGGATGCCGAAAATCATCAGCACGCCGGCGATCAGGAAGAGCACCACTGCGCTGACCTTGATCAGTGAGAGCCAGAACTCCGACTCACCAAAGGCCTTCGCCGAGAGGGCATTGAGCCCGGTCAGCACCAGCAGGAAGATCCCGGCCCACACCCATCCCGGGACCCCCGGAAACCAGAAGTCCATGATGATTCCGGCCGCGACCAGCTCTGCGGCCACAGTGATGGCCCAGTTGAACCAATAGTTCCAGCCGATCGCGAACCCAAAGGACGGGGAGACGAAACGGGTGGCAAAGGACTGGAACGAACCGGCAACCGGTATTTTGGCCGACATTTCGCCCAGTGACTGCATCAACAGGAACACCATCAGCCCGACCAGCGCGTAGCCGGCCAATGCGCCGCCGGGACCCGCCTGGGAAATGGTGCTGCCCGAGGCCACAAACAGCCCGGTACCGATCGCACCGCCGATGGCGATCATCTGCAGATGGCGGTGGTTTAGCCCGCGCTTGAGTTCGTTAGTGGATTCGCCGGAAGCGCGCTCTGCCGCTATCGCAACGGAAGACCCCTCTGTTCCAACGGGCTTGATTTCTGCGAGAGTTCCGCTCGGTGGTGTCATGCAGCACCGCCCTGGGACATCGTTGCGGGCCGGGTCTGGTACCCGGTGCCTATAGCGGCTCGACCGGTGCAGGCTTCTGCGACTGCACTTCTTTGCGTGTGGGAGCCAAGTCCCATGGTGCCTCCGAAAAGGTAGCTGCGGTGTATTTGGGCCTTCCTAAGCCCTCGGGCCGGGAAGGAGGTGATCAAGCTAACACACGCAAAGGAAGCGACATTTGGCGTGGGGAATGTTGCACGTCCCACGGGTCAAGTCCTTAGGCATAGGGGGCCGCAATCCAGCCTGAGCACAAGATTTGCTGATCTGACGTCGCCCGGGGGCTAAGCAGCTCTGATGATCTGGTATTGCGCGTCGACGGGCGGGAGTGGAGAATTCCACCGATGGCACAGGGGCAGTAGCCGAACCTCTGCCCGTCCCGAAACCGCTGCTCATTCGTCATGATGCGCCATTTCTGGGACGTCTTAAAAACACCGACCCACAGGTCAGACGCAGGCATCGCGCTGAAGAACAGTCCCCGAGCACAAGTATTTCTTATGCAAGCAGCAAGAATCATTCACGGATGCTTACGCACTGCTAGCTTCTTCAGGAATCCCCTCAACGGAAGGAACGGGCATGTCTGTAATCGCAATCCCTGAAGCGACAATCATCCGGGCAGAAGACCTCAAGGCGCTTCCCGCATGGCAGGCTCTGAAGGCAGCCGTCGTCGGGCTGCATCAGGTTCAAGTACAGGACGGTTCCGTTCCGGAACCCGCCGACCATGAGCAGGCCCGCCGGAATGTCGGCATCATTACGGACTCAATCAACGATCTGCGCCACCACCTCCCCCACGACACGGACTACCTTGAACTGCTCGTGCAGGACTTCCAACGGTGGGCGTCCGAGGGCTTCGTCGTACCGGATTTCCTCGACTCGTTGGTAGCCTTCCACCCCGAGCAGTGGCGCATCGACGGGCTGCCGCATCTGGTTCTGTTTCCCATGTACACGCAGAACGGCAGCACGAACCGCTACTTCGAGGCCGTCCTCATCGAGGTCATTTGGCCTTCATTCGTGGCTGACTTGGAGGCAACAAACTACTCCAACAAGCTGTTCGTCCCGATCAGCTTTATCGATTTCACGCCCGGCTACGACACAAACTCCGCAGTTCTCTTCCCCGAGAGCGTAGCGGTCCGGAGCACCCCTTCCTTCACGTGGGGAGGTATCTTCGCGGACCGCGAAGCTGCCCGGTTCCGTCGAGTCCTCAAAGCTGCTGCCGACATCACATCCCTGGACCTGCCGGCTGACGCCGCGGAACTCATCGACGACCAGCACCTCACGGAGAAGACCTTCGTGATGTGGGATCTGATCCATGACCGGACCCACATGCGCGGTGACCTGCCCTTTGACCCGTTCATGATCAAGCAGCGCATGCCCTACTTCCTCTACTCCCTCGAGGAGCTCCGTTGCGACCTGACCGCGTTCCGCGAGTCCGTCATCATCGAGAAGGACGAGAACGCTTCGGAGGATGCGCGCAAGCACGCCAAGCTGGTCCAGTACGCCGTCATCTTCGACCGCATCTTCCGCTTCGCGATTACCGGGAACCGGGTCCGTAACTACGACGCCGTGGGCGGCCAACTGCTGTTCGCCTGGATGCACCAGCACCGGGTCCTGCACTGGACCGACGGGAAGCTCAGCATCGACTGGAAGGACGTCGCCGGCGTCGTCGTCGAACTGGGAATCCGCATCGAGGAACTCTACTGGCGTTCCATCGACCGGCCGAAGACCGCACACTGGCTCGCTGCCTATGACCTCGTCTCGGAAACCCTCACCCCAAACCCCTCCTCCGTGTGGGCCAAGGGACCAGAGGCCCTTCCACTGGACGGTCCGCCCAAGGGTCTGACCGACCAGGTCCTGGACGACGAGTTCCCGCTGTCGATGTTCTATGAAGCGTTGGAGAAGAAGATGCGCCCCGTCATTGAATCAACTGCCGGGATCACCGGGCAGAGCCCTGTGAAGACCGACGGCGAGGCAGGCGCATGAGCCAGGACCTCTCGGGGCGTACGGTCGTCGTCGCCGGTTCGACAAGCGCCGCGGGCGCCGCGGTAGTCCGTGCCCTCTCGCAGGCAGGGGCACGCGTGGCCGCGGTGGACATCCTTGAGGACCGGGTGCAGGAGCTCGCGGCCGCGTACAACAACGTCACGGGCTACGTCTGCAACCTCGCGGACCTGCCGGCCGTTGAAGACCTGGCGACGTCGGTCCGGAACGATCTGGGTCCCGCGGACGGCCTGATCCATCTTGTGGGAGGGTGGCGGGGCGGTACCGGCATCACTGGCCAGACGGACGAAGACTGGGACTTTCTGCACACCAGCGTCCTCACCACACTGAGGAACACCAGCCGCGCTTTTTACGACGATTTGGCTGCCTCCCCTGCAGGTCGCCTGGCCGTCGTTTCCGCACAGTCCGCCTCCACGCCGACAGCGGGCGGCGCCGCCTATGCCGCCGTCAAGTCCGCCGCCGAGGCATGGACCCTGGCCGTGGCCGACGGATTCCGGAACCTGCAGGGAGGACATGAAAGCCCCCACTCCGCTCAGCACTCAGCCGCCCTGGTCTTCGTGGTCAAGGCCCTGGTCGATGACCGGATGCGCGCAGCCCAGCCGGAACGCAAATTTCCGGGCTACACCGATGTCAGTGTCCTTGCCGACGCTGTACAACGGATCTTCGATCTGGAGGCAGAACAGATCAACGGGCAGCGCTTGCCCCTCACGGCCGGCCACCTCGCGGGTGCACCGGCATGAGCGTCAGCGTTGAGACAAAAGCAGGCGTCCCACAGGTACTGGCGGGGCGCCTGCACGACCCCGCATACCGGGGCTTCGCCTCGGACAACTACGCCGGGGCGCACCCCGAAATCATCGAAGCAGTTCAGGCAGCCAACGAAGGCCATGTCACTGCATACGGCGAAGATGTCTACACAGCAGCGCTTCAGGTTCTCATCAAGTCCCACTTCGGGGCAGCTGCTACCGCCTATCCGGTCTTCAACGGAACAGGGGCCAATGTCCTTGCCCTGCAAGCCCTGCTCCCGCGTTGGGGCGCTGTCATCTGCGCAGCAACAGCGCACATCAATACCGACGAAAACGGCGCCCCGGAACGGATCGGCGGGATAAAGCTCCTCCCTGTCCCCACACCGGATGGCAAACTCACCCCGGAATTGATCGACGCCGAAGCCTGGGGGTGGGGAGACGAGCACCGGGCGCAACCGCTGGTCGTGTCGATCACCCAGACCACCGAACTGGGCACCTGCTACACGCCGGAAGAAATCCAACGGATTGCTGAACACGTCCATGCGAAGGGAATGAAACTGCACCTGGACGGAGCAAGGCTGGCCAACGCGGCCGCACATCTCGGGCTTCCTTTGCGGGCGTTCACCACTGACGTCGGTGTCGACGTCCTGTCTTTTGGCGGCACCAAGAACGGGCTGCTGTTCGGCGAAGCCGTCATCTGGCTCAACCCAGAGTCCGACCCAGGCATGAGCTACCTGCGCAAGATGAACATGCAGCTGGCCTCAAAGATGCGGTTTGTCTCTGCGCAACTCATAGCCCTGTTAACAGATGGGTTGTGGCTGCGCTCCGCCCGCCACGCCAACGAGATGGCTCAAAGTCTCAGCAAAGGAATCTCGGCCATTGACGGCGTCTCGCTAACGCAAGCCACACAATCGAATGGCGTCTTTGCCGTCCTTCCACCCGGGGCAGCGGGGAAAGTCCGGGAATCCTTCCGTTTTTATGACTGGGACCAGGCACGCGGGGAAGTCCGGTGGATGTGCTCGTGGGACACCACCGAGACCGACGTCCACTCTCTCGTTGCTGCAGTGAAGGCTGCCGTAGGCTCTCCGGCCGACGAAACGCCCAGATAAGGAGACGTAACTGCCATCCAGTGGCGGTACTTTCCAGCGGGCGCGGTCTCAAGAGGCCGCGCCCGTTCCCTAAACCTCCGCCACCGGAGCCGCGAACTGCGCCTCGTACAGCCGCGCGTAAGCTCCGCCCGCAGCCAGCAGCGAAGCGTGGGTCCCCTGCTCCACGATCTGGCCGGCCTCCATCACCAGGATGAGGTCGGCGTCCCGGATGGTGGACAGGCGGTGCGCGATCACAAATGAAGTCCGGTCGGACCGCAGCGCACTCATCGCCTTCTGCACCAGCACCTCTGTGCGAGTATCCACGGAGGACGTCGCCTCGTCCAGGATCAGCACCGACGGCCGGGCCAGGAACGCCCGCGCAATCGTCAACAGCTGCTTCTCGCCGGCCGACACGTTGGCGCCCTCGTCCTCCAGCACGGTGTCGTACCCCTCCGGCAGGGTCCGCACGAACCGGTCCACGTAGGTGGCCGTAGCAGCCTCCATGATCTCCGCCTCGGTAGCAGTGGGCCGGCCGTACGCGATGTTGTCCCGGATGGTCCCGCCGAACAGCCACGTATCCTGCAGCACCATCCCCAGCCGCGAGCGCAGTTCACGCCGCGGCACCGAGGTGATGTCCACGCCGTCGAGCGTTATCCGGCCGGCGTCGATCTCGTAGAACCGCATCATCAGGTTCACCAGCGTGGTCTTGCCTGCACCGGTCGGGCCCACAATCGCCACCGTCTGCCCCGGCTCCGCCACCAGAGACAAAGAGGAGATCAGAGGCTTGTCCGGCGAGTACGAGAACGAGACGTCCGAGAACACCAGCCGCCCCTGCCCGGCCCCGTCCGGCGAGAAACCCCCGGAAGCGGGATCCGGTGACTGCTCGTCCTCGTCCAGCAGCGAGAACACCCGCTCCGCAGAAGCAACCCCGGACTGCAGCAGGTTGGCCATGGACCCCAGCTGGGCCAGCGGCATGGTGAACTGCCGCGAGTACTGGATGAACGCCTGCACATCGCCCAGCTGCATCGCCCCGGACGCCACCTGCAGCCCGCCCACCACGGCAATCCCCACGTACACCAGGTTCCCGATGAACGTCATGGCCGGCATGATCAGCCCGGAGATGAACTGCGCGCCGAAGCTCGCGTCGTAGAGTTCCACGTTCTTCTGCCGGAACCGCTCCTCCACCTCGCGCTGCCGGCCGAACACCTTCACCAGCGCATGCCCGGTGTACGTCTCCTCGATCTGCCCGTTCAGCTCCCCCGTGTGCTTCCACTGCGCCACAAACAGCTTCTGCGAGCGCTTGGCAATCAGCGCCGTGATCCCCAGCGTCAGCGGCACGGTCACCAGCGCGATCAGCGCCAGCGTGGGCGAGAGGATGAACATCATCACCAGCACACCCACAACCGTCAGCACGGACGTGACCGCCTGGCTGATGGTCTGCTGCAGGCTCTGGGAGATGTTGTCGACGTCGTTCGTCACCCGGCTCAGCAGCTCACCGCGCTGGATGGAATCGAAATACCGCAGCGGCAGCCGGTGGATCTTCGCCTCGATCTCCTCGCGCAGCCCGAACACCGTCCGCTGCACCACCCCGTTCAGCACATACGCCTGCACCCACATGAACACCAACGCCAGCAGGTACAGCACCAGCGCCCACGTCAGCACACTGGACAGCGCCGCGAAGTCGATCCCCTCCGCCGGCGTCAGCGCCATCGGCGTAAGCATGTCCGCCTGCTGGTTCTGCCCCGCGGCCCGCAGCTGCGCGATCACCTGCTCCTTGGTCGCCCCGGCGGGCAGTTCGCGCGACACCACCCCGGCGAAAATCAGGTTGGTGCCCTCCCCCAGCAGCCGCGGCCCGATCACCGACAGCGCCACGCTCGCGATCCCCATCACCAGCACCAGCAGCAGCCACGCCCGCTCCGGACGCAGGGTCCCCAGCAGCCGCTTGGCCGACGGCCCGAAGTTCATCGCCTTCTCCGCCGGGACGTTCATCCCGGCGAACGGCCCGCCACGTCCGGGTCCGCCTGCCGGTCGGGGAATGCGTTCGACGACGGCGGGACCGGCTTTGGGGTCACCTGCGGTTCCGCCTGGCGCGGGGGTGTTGGGGGAACCAGCGCCCGACGGCGGCCGGTGCGGGGAGCTCATACCGTCTCCTCCGCAGACAGCTGGGAGGAGACGATCTCGCGGTACGTCTCCGAGGTCTCCAGCAGTTCACTGTGCGTTCCGTGCCCCACGATCCTGCCGCCGTCGAGCACTAGAATATGGTCGGCATCCACGATGCTGGACACGCGCTGGGCGATGATCACCAGCGTGGCGCCGGCGGTGCTGCGCCTGAGGGCCCGGCGCAGGCGCGCGTCCGTGCCGGTGTCCAGCGATGAGAACGAGTCGTCGAAGATGTACAGCTCGGGCCGTTTCACCAGTGCCCGGGCGATGGCCAGTCTCTGCCGCTGCCCGCCGGAGACGTTGGTGCCGCCCTGGGAGATGGGCGCATCGAGCCCGCCCTCCATCTCCTCCACGAAGTCCCGGGCCTGGGCGATCTCCAGCGCTGACCAGAGCTCGTCCTCGGTGGCATCCGGTTTGCCGTACTGCAGGTTGCTGCGCACGGTCCCGGTGAACAGGTAGGGCCGCTGCGGGACCAGGCCGATGTGCCCCCAGAGCAGGTCCGGGTGCAGCTCGCGTACGTCCACGCCGTCGATCCGCACGGAGCCGGAGGTGGCGTCGAACAGCCTCGGCATGAGGTTCACCAGGGTGGTCTTGCCGGAACCGGTGGCGCCGATGATCGCCGTCGTCTGCCCCGCCTTGGCAGTGAAGCTGATATTGGACAGGACGGGCTGGTCGGCACCCGGGTAGGCGAATCCGGCGTCCAGCATCTCCAGTTCCCCGCGGCGCACGGCGCTGCTCAGGGGATTGGTCGGCGGCCGGACGCTCGATTCGGTGCCCAGCACCTCGCCGATCCGGTCCGCCGAGACCGCGGCGCGCGGGATCATCACGGCCATGAAGGTGGCCATCATGACGGACATCAGGATCTGCATCAGGTAGCTCAGGAACGCGATGAGCGTGCCCACCTGCATGGAGCCGTCCTCGATCCGGAACGAGCCGAACCAGATCACCGCCACGCTGGAGACGTTCAGCACCAGCATCACCACGGGGAAGGCGAGTGCCATCAGCCGGCCGGCACGCAGCGCGGTGTCCGTGACGTCGTCGTTCGCCTGGGTGAAACGGGCAGTCTCGATGTCCTCCCGCACGAACGCCCGCACCACGCGGATGCCGGTGAGCTGCTCGCGGAGCCCCCGGTTCACGGTGTCGATCCGCTTCTGCATCTTCCGGAACAGCGGCACCATCCGGACGATGATGAACCCCACGGCGATCAGCAGCACCGGTACGGCGACGGCGATCAGCCAGGACAGCTGCACGTCCTGCCGGATCGCCATGATCACCCCGCCGATGGCGAGCATGGGCGCGGCCACCATCATGGTGGCACCCATCAGGACGAGCTGCTGGACCTGCTGGACATCGTTCGTGGAGCGGGTGATCAGGCTGGGCGCGCCGAACTTGGTCACTTCCTGCTCGGAGAACTGCCCCACGCGGGCGAAAATGGCGCCACGCAGATCCCTGCCTGCACCCATGGCGGCCTTGGCGCCAAAGTACACGGCAATCACGGCGCAGATGATCTGCAGCAGCGTGATCGCCAGCATCAGGCCGCCCAGGCTCAGGATGACCCCGGTGTCCCCCTTGGCCACACCCTCGTCGATGATGTCCGCGTTCAGGGTGGGGAGGTACAGCGACGCGATGGACTGCGCCAGCTGGAAAACGACGACGGCGATCAGCAGCTGCCGGTGCGGCCGCAGGTATTCGACAAGCAGTTTCCAGAGCATCCGGGCTCCAACCTGACACAGTGTCCACAAAGGTGGTGCGAAGGTCAGTTTACGTCCGCTGGCTGGGGATTCATCGGGGTGGGAGACGGGAAATCAGGCCGGTTCTCCCAGAGCGTAGCGGGGCGATCATGTTCCCGCCAAGAGCCCATCGCTGCGTCAAAATGCCGGGCTTAGTTGATGTCCTCGTCAACCCAGTCCATGGACTTCGTGACTGCCTTTTTCCAGAGCCGCAGTTGGCGTTCACGTTCGGCCTGGTCCATGTGCGGTTCCCAGCGCTTGTCCTCGGACCAGTTGGCTTTCAGTTCGCCCAGGTCCTTCCAGAAGCCGACGGCGAGGCCTGCGGCGTAGGCGGCGCCCAGGGCGGTGGTTTCCACCACTTGGGGACGGATGACCGGAACACCGAGGATGTCCGCCTGGAACTGCATCAACGCCTCGTTGGCCACCATGCCGCCGTCGACCTTCAACTCTGTGAGCGGCACGCCGGTGTCTGCGTTCACGGCGTCGAGCACCTCGCGGGTCTGAAACGCTGTGGCTTCCAGCGCTGCCCGGGCGATGTGGTTCCTGTTGACGAACCGGGTCAGGCCCACGATGGCCCCGCGGGCGTCCGACCGCCAATAGGGGGCAAACAGGCCGGAGAACGCCGGCACAAAATACACCCCGCCGTTGTCCGTCACCGCCGCGGCGAGCGTTTCCACCTCGGCGGCGTTCCCGATCATGCCAAGGTTGTCTCGCAGCCACTGAATCAGGGACCCGGTGACGGCAATGGAGCCTTCCAGCGCGTAGTGCGGTGCTGCGTCCCCCAGTTTGTACCCGACGGTGGTCAGCAGTCCGTTACTGGAGTGGACGATCTCCTCACCGGTGTTGAAGATCAGGAAGCAGCCGGTGCCATAGGTGTTCTTGGCCTCCCCCGCATTGAACGCCGCCTGGCCGAACGTGGCCGCCTGCTGGTCGCCGAGGATGCCGGCCACTGGAACTTCACGCAGCAGCTGGGACGTGTGGACGGTGCCGTACACCTCGGAGGAGGACCTGATGTCCGGCAACATGGACCGGGGAACACCAAAAATGTCCAGGATTTCGTCGTCCCACTGCAGTGTTTCCAGGTCCATGAACAGGGTGCGGGAGGCGTTGGTGACGTCGGTGACGTGGACGCCGCCGTCCACTCCGCCGGTGAGGTTCCACAAAACCCAGGAATCGGTGGTGCCGAACAGCAGGTCACCGGCGTCGGCCCGCTGACGTGCGCCGTCCACATTGTCCAGGATCCACTTGATCTTGGTGCCGGAGAAGTAGGTGGCGAGCGGCAGCCCCACCTTCGTCTTGAAGCGGTCAACTCCCCCGTCCATCGCCAGCTCGTCCACAATGTCCTGCGTCCGTGTGTCCTGCCAGACAATCGCGTTATAGACGGCCTCACCCGTGGTCTTGTCCCACACCACGGCGGTCTCACGCTGGTTCGTTATCCCGACGGCAGCGATATCGTGCCGCGTCACGTTCGCCTTCGATAGTGCGGAAGCAATCACCTCACGGGTATTGGTCCAGATCTCGGCAGGGTTGTGCTCCACCCACCCCGCCCTGGGGAAGATCTGCTCGTGTTCCCTCTGACCGGAGGACACGATGGCTCCCTGGTGGTCAAAGATGATGGCCCTGGTGCTGGTGGTGCCCTGGTCGAGGGCGATTACGTACTGGTTCATGGTGACGTCCTTGTCCGGTGATCGCTTTTCATACTAGGTGCAGCGGCTTTGCGGGCAGCCGGCCTAGGCAACCAGACTGTGTATTTCTACCCGGTGGAACCGCTTCAGTACGTCCTGGGCATGCCGGATCTCACCGGCGCGGGCCGCCGCGTCCCACTGCAGGGAATCGCCCAGTACCTCAGCTGCTTCGTTCAGGAGTTCGCCGGTGACAAGCCCCCGGAAGGCCAGGGAGGTCCTGCGGATGAGGACATCCACCAAGTGCCCCACCTGCTCATGGGCGGCCATGAACTCCAGCTCGCGCACGCTGAGCTCGTGGGTCGCACGCAGAAGCCGGTCCGGCCCGGCGTCGAGGTATGCCATGACTTCTTCCGCCCGTGTTCCGTAGCGGGTCAGCAGGCCGGCGGTGCGGTCCGCATCCCGTCCTGCGGTCAGGTGTGCCTTGATCCACTCCTGCTCCCCCGCTTCGTCGGCGGGGAAGCCGGCCCCGCCGCCGATAGCCAGCTGGGCTGTAGATACTTTTCGTGTCATGCCGAGTTCTGTCAGGACATCGTTGGTCATGTGTTCGGCCAGCGCGCGGAAGGTGGTCCATTTGCCGCCTACCAGGCTCAGTACGACGGCGCCCGTTCCGTTGTCCTTCGGACCGCGCCTTTCGATGCGGTAGTCGCGTGAGACGAAACCGGGCTGGGCGGCATCGTGCCGGGGCAGAGGCCGCACCCCGGAGAACGTGTACACGATCTGCTCCTGATTCACCGGAATGGCGGGAAACACGTGGCCGATCAGGTCGAAGAAGTACGCAATTTCATCCTCGGTGCAGACTGCGTCCTGCGCCATGTCGGCATAAACGTCGGTGGTGCCCACCAGGACCCGGTCTCCCATCGGGTAGATGAGAACGATGCGGCCGTCGGTGTGTTCGAAGAAGATTTCCCGGCCCCGGCACGCGTCCAGGAGTTCCTGGTTGTCCAGGACGATGTGTGAGCCTTTCGTGCCACCCATGAATGACGAGGCTGTTCCCATCGCGTCGTTGGTGAGGTCCACCCAGGCACCGGTGGTGTTCACAATGACGTCCGCGGTGAAGTCGAAGTCCTTCCCGGTCAGTTCGTCACGCAGGCGAACGGTGCCGCCCCTGCCGGTACCGGCGTTGGGCTCTGCGGTCATGGATTGCAGGGAAACGTAGTTGCTGGCCCGGGCGCTGCTGCTCTGGCCGATGGACGAACCGGCCCGGCCCGCCTTTTCGCCGTCCTGCAGCACGTCAAGGGTGAGGCGTTCGGGGTTGTGCACGGAAGCATCGAAATATGTGGCGGCGTACTTAACGTCGGGGCGCAGGCTGGGTAGTTCGGCCAGGGCGCGCTTGCGGCCGGCGAACTGGTGCCGCGGCACCGTGCCGCCGTCCCTGGAGAAGGAGTCATAGAGGCTGAGGCCGAGCTTGATGAGGAACGCGCCACGCTCCTTCGGCTTACCCTGCTGCTTGTGGGTGAGGAACCGCGCCGGCGCTGAAAGAACGCCGGAGAAGGTGCTGAAAATGGGGATGGTGGTTTGCAGCGGCTTCACATAGTGCGGAGCGATCCGCAGCAGCCGGTTGCGTTCCGCCACGGATTCCTGGACCAGGCGGAACTCGCCGTTCTCCAGGTAGCGGATGCCGCCGTGGATCATATGGGATGAAGCTCCGCTGGCGCCTTGGCAGTAGTCCCCGCGCTCAACGAGGGCCACGTCAACGCCCTGCAAGGCAAGGTCCCGGAAAGTGCCCACCCCGTTGATGCCGCCGCCCACCACCAGCACCCGCGCGTGCGGCCTAAGCCGCAGGTTCGTTACCGATTCCCGCCCGGCTGCACTGGCAGACGGACGGGCGGTTGGATCTTTGGGCACCAAAACGACTCCTTGAGAGTGTGGGATGCGGGCTGCCCTCCGGGCCGCCTTCACCTCTATTGTTTGAAGTATTGAAAATTGAAGTCAATGGCTGTGCACGAATGTGCAGAATGGACGTGTGATGGACCCTCTTCTTGACCCCAACCGGCATACGGAGGCCCTCAGGGCTGCACAAATGTACTACTTGCAGGACCTCACCATGGATGCAATCGCAAGGGAGCTCAGGACTTCGCGTTCCACGGTATCCCGGCTGCTGTCCGCCGCCCGCGGCACCGGCTTGGTCCAGATCCAGATCCGCAATCCCCTGGACACGGGCCCCGAACTTGCGGGGCGTATTCGCCAGCGGTATGACGTGGACGTGCATGTGGTTCCGGTACTCGAAACACTCAATGAGGCGGAGACCCTTGACCGCGTGGCCAAGCAGGCGGCGCGTACCATCGGACCGTTGGTCGATTCCAACGCGACCGTCGGCGTCGCCTGGGGTTCCACCCTCAGCGCTGTCAGCCGCCACCTGGCGAAGAAGAGCACGCACGGCAGCGTCATCGTTCAACTGAACGGCGCAGGAAACATGCACACGACGGGCATTACCTATGCGAGTGACATCATGCGCCGGTTCGGCACTGCCTATGACGCCAGGGTGGAGCAGTTTCCAGTCCCGGCGTTTTTTGACCACGCGGCCACTAAGACAGCCATGTGGAACGAGCGCAGCATCCAGCGGATTCTCGATCTTCAGGCGAAGATGACCATGGCTATCTTCGGAGTGGGTTCAGTGGATGCTGATTATCCCAGCCATGTCTACTCCGGCGGTTACCTGGACGAGGCGGACCTGAACATCCTTGCAACATCGGATGTGGTGGGAGACGTGGCGACGGTATTCTTTCGCGGCGACGGATCCTCCGACGGCATTGTCCTCAATGAGCGCTCCACCGGCCCTTCCCTTTCCCAGCTCAGGCAGGTCCGGCGCCGAATCTGTGTGGTATCCGGGGCTTCCAAGATCAACGGTCTGCGGGGCGCACTCGCGGCCGGACTTGCCACGGACCTGATCCTGGACGAGGCAACCGCCCGGCATCTGATCGCTTTGGACGACGACGCCTGATGAGCCGCTGCCGCGAAGACGCCTCGCCAGTGAGACAATGTCAAAGAATGTCGGAATTCCAACTTTTACTGGTCGGATTCCCCCATTTGGCGTTAAGATCGGAACAGGTCGCTTTTCAGCGGCTGCAAAGACTGCGAGAGGACACAACATGACGTGGCTGGACAGTGCCGCCCACGCCCGATGGCTCGAGGCGGAAACAGATCGCCTGATCAATTTCGCGGCGGGTTCAAAAGTTTCTACAGGCTTCGGTTGGCTGGACAACGACGGCGTGGTCTTTGCCGACAAGCCGACCCATCTCTGGATTACCGCCCGGATGGTCCACAGCTTCGCTGTGGGCGCCCTGATGGGACGCCCGGGTTGCGGGGCCCTCGCCGATCACGGCATTGCCGCGCTCAACGGAGCCTTTCACGATGATGAATTCGGCGGTTGGTACTCCGAGGTCGACGAAAACGGCCCGGTAAACGACACAAAGTCCGGTTACCAGCACTCCTTCGTGCTTCTCGCCGCTGCCAGCGCCGTTGCTGCAGGGCGCCCCGGAGCCCGGGAACTCCTCGACGAGGCGCTTCGTATCGCGGACACGAAGTTTTGGGACCACGAGGCCAACATGTGCTTCGACTCATGGAACCGTGACTTCACGGTAACCGAGGCCTACCGTGGCGGGAACGCAAGCATGCATTCAGTCGAGGCGTACCTCATCGTCGCCGATGTGACCGGGCAGAACCGCTGGCTCGAACGTGCCCTCCACATCGCCGAGGTGCTGATCCATAAGTTCGCGCGCAACAACAACTACCGGGTCTTCGAGCACTTCGACCCGGAGTGGAACCCGATGCCGGAGTACAACACGGACGACCGGGCGAGCCAGTTCAGGGCGTATGGCGGAACCCCCGGCCACTGGGTTGAGTGGGCGCGCCTGCTCCTCCACCTCCGTGCCGGGCTCGAGTCCCGCGATTTGGAAGTCCCGGCCTGGCTGCTCGAGGACGCACGTGGCCTGTTCGATGCCGCCATCCGCGACGCCTGGCAGCCGGACGGTCACCCCGGATTTGTCTACACCGTGGACTGGGAAGGCAAGCCCGTTGTCACCACCCGCATCCGCTGGGTCCCGGCCGAGGCCATCGGGGGCGCGGCCGCCCTCTACATAGCCACCGGCGAAAAGAAATATGCCGACTGGTACGAACGGATCTGGGACCACGCCCGCGACTGGTTCATCGACTACGAGCACGGCTCCTGGAAGCAGGAACTCGACGAAAACGGCAATGTCACGTCCACCGTATGGTCAGGCAAGGCGGACATCTATCACCTGTGGCACTGCCTGGTGGTCCCACGCCTTCCGCTGGCGCCGGGGCTTGCTCCGGCAGTCGCTGCAGGCCTGCTGGACGAACGGCTTAATGCAACCGCGCAAGTCAAGGAACCCGTCTCCCGCTGACATCCCCGTCTCACGCTGACATCGAGGTCCCGCGGAAGGCCCCTGACCAGGCCTTCTGCGGGACCGTGCCCGTTGGATGAATCCACCGGCTGCACTAATACAGACCTTCTGCCCGCGTTCCTGCAACCACCCCGGTTGCCCGGAACCGGGCCTTAACCATGCCGGGGCCCTGCCCCGGCCGACATAGGATAATGCGAATGACCAGCGAACAGACAACGACCTTTGATCTCTCGGCCGCCTTCAAGGCGTACGACGTCCGCGGCATCGTCGGGGAGTCCATTACTGCCGAAATCGTCGAAGCCGTAGGCGCCGCTTTCGTGGACGTCCTGCAGCTCCAGGGCAAGACCATCCTGGTGGGCGGGGACATGCGCCCCTCCTCGCCCGAGTTCAGCGAGGCCTTCGCCAACGGGGCAGCCACCCGCGGCGCGAATGTTGAGCTGCTGGGTCTGATCTCCACCGACGAGCTGTACTTCGCGTGCGGTTTCCTGAACCTTGCAGGTGCCGTCTTCACCGCCAGCCACAACCCCGCCGGCTACAACGGCATTAAGATGTCCAAGGCCGGCGCCGTTCCCATTTCGTCAGAGACCGGCCTTGAGGACATCAAGCGGCTCGCAGAGCAGTACCTCAACGCCGGCTCCATCCCCGCGGCGGGAGACGCCGGCCGGATCGGCGCACGGGACGTCCTCAAGGATTACGCCGAGTACCTTCGCACGCTGGTGGACCTCTCCGGTTCGCGTCCGCTCAAGGTGGTAGTGGACGCAGGCAACGGCATGGCCGGCCTGACAACCCCCGCCGTCCTGGGTGACGCGCTGCTTCCCAAGCTGCCGTTCGACATCGTTCCCCTGTATTTCGAGCTCGATGGCTCCTTCCCCAACCACCCTGCCAACCCGCTGGAGCCGGAGAACCTTCGGGACCTGCAGGCTGCTGTGATCGAGCATGGTGCGGACATCGGCCTGGCGTTCGACGGCGATGCCGACCGCTGCTTTGTGGTGGACGAAAAGGGCGCCTCCGTCTCGCCGTCGGCCGTCACCGGCATGGTTGCCCGGCGGGAAATTGCCCGGGCAAAGGCCCAAGGCGAGGAAACTCCGGCAATCGTCCACAACCTGCTCACCTCGCGCGCCGTGGCTGAGCTGGTGGAGCACGACGGCGGGCGTGCGGTCCGCACGCGTGTTGGCCATTCCTTTATCAAGGCAGTCATGGCGGAGGAAGGCGCGGTGTTCGGCGGCGAGCACTCAGCGCACTTTTACTTCCGCGACTTCTGGAACGCGGACACCGGGATGCTCGCGGCCATGCACGTCCTGGCTGCCTTGGCTGAGCAGGACGGTCCCCTGTCCGAGCTGGGCCGCGAATACGAGCCCTACGTCAGCTCCGGTGAGATCAACTCCGAGGTGGAGGACAAGGCGGGAGCCGTTGAGCGGGTCCGGGCAGAGTTCGCCGCAGAGGACATTTCGATCGACACCATGGACGGAAGCACCTTCACGGCAAACGACGGCAGCTACTGGTTCAACCTGCGCCCGTCCAACACCGAGCCCTTCCTGCGGCTCAACGTTGAAGCCACTGACCGCGCGGCCATGGAGCGCATCCGGGACCGCGTCCTGTCGATAGTGCGGGGCTAAGGCGCCGGCGCGGGGTCAGGCGACAGCGTCCAGCACGCCGCGGATGATCGTGGCGGCGGCTCCCAGGTAGGCAATGACAATGAGGACTATCTGGGCGATCCTGGGTGAAACGCGCTTGGCAAACAGTTCGCCGACTCCAAGACCAACCAGGCAGGCCACCGCGATCGCGGCCCACATCTGCCAGGGGATATCGGGAAACTGATCCGGTGTGGTTGCCGCCTTGGCCACCAGGGACAGCGAACCGATGGTGAAGAAGTACGGCTGCATCGTTGCTGCGAATGAGCGGTGCGGCCACCTGGTTGCCAGCGAGTAGATGCTGACGGCCGGCCCTCCGACGCCGGCAGAGGTGTTCATGAATCCGCTCAAAACCCCTGCGGTCCATAGGAACCGGCGTTTGGGAGGCAGTTGCGCTGACCGCATGACCAGGAGAACGGTCAGTCCTGCTGCCAGCAGGACACCGATCCCGATTTCCAGGACCGCGGCCGGCACCATCCTCACAGCGAACGAGGCGGGGATGATGCCGAGGACCGCGGCAGCGGTCAGCACGCCGTAGGTTTTCCAGTTCACGTCGCGGAAGACCCTGAAGATGATTGCGCCCGCGGTGACCGCGCCACACAGGTTGACCAGGATGACGCCTTCAACGGGCCCCAGAAGGAGAACAAGAAACGGCGCGGCCACCAAAGCGAAGCCCATTCCTGTGAAGCGCTGCATTCCTGCGCCCACAAAGACGGAAACCAGCACCAGGACAGTTGTGGTCATTACGGCTTCCAGGCCACGTACTGGACCTCCTCAAACTCCTCCATGCCCAGATCGGCACCTTCCCGGCCGAGCCCGGACTGCTTGACCCCGCCCATGGGAGCGTAGGCAACTGAGGGCAGGGGATCGTTCACGCCGACGATTCCTGCTTCGATCCGTTCCGGAAGGTCCCATCCGCGCCTGGCTGATTTTGTCCAGATATAGGCTGCCAGTCCCATTTCGGTGGCGTTCGCCTTATCGATGGCGTCCTGCTCATCCGAGAAGGTGACAACACCGGCCGCAGGACCGAAGACCTCTTCGGTGATCAGGCGTGCATCAGCCGGGACGTCTGCCAGGAGCGTCGGTGCAACGAAGGAACCGCCGGTTGGGACTTCTGTCCTGGTGGTGACGCGGCGGGCACCCCGGCCGATCGCGTCATCAATCAGGGCGTTGACTGCTGCTACCCGGTCCGCGTCGATGACAGGTCCAAGGTCCGGCACGTCAGAACCGTCGGTGGGGGCCCCGTGACCGATACTCATGGCATCGAAGCGTGCCCCCAGGCGCGCAGTGAACTCTTCAGCGACCCCTTCCTGCACCAGGAACCGGTTGGCGGCGACGCAGGATTGGCCGGTGTTCCGCAACCGTCCGAGAACCGCACCGTCCACGGCCAGGTCCAGGTCGGCGTCGTCGAAAACGATGTACGGGGCGTTTCCGCCGAGCTCCAGCAAAGGTCGGATAATGCGGCTGGACGCTTGTCCCATGATTTGAGCGCCGACACCGGTTGATCCTGTGAAGCTGACGGCCCTGACGGCAGGGTGCTCCATCAGGGCGGCCGTTGTTTCCCGCGAGGGTCCGTGAACCAGGTTGACCACCCCGGCAGGGAATCCGGCGTCGACAAGGACCTCGAACAGGCCAGTCGCTGCGAGGGGGGCTTTTTCCGAGACCCGGCCAACTACCGTGCAGCCGGCAGCGAGCATGGCAGCCAGCTTGCGGGCCTGGATGGATACCGGGAAGTTCCATGGCGTGAGGCTCAGTGCCACACCGATAGGCTTCCGCACCGACATGTGCCTGCGGCCGCCCATCTCGGGAGGGCGTATGGTGCCGGTGGCGCGGCGGGATTCTTCGGCGAACCAGCGGAAATACTCGACGGAGAAATCCACTTCGCCCTGGGCTTCGGGAAGTCTCTTGCCCGCTTCCAGGGCGAGCACGAGGGCGATCTCGTCCCTGCGTTCTGCCAGCAGGTCTGCAGCGTTTCGAAGAAGGTCTGCCCTGCCGCGTCCCGTGGACCGGGACCATGACGGGAAGGCAGCCGCGGCAGCGTCGGCTGCTGCAGCGGCGTCTGTTGCAGTTCCCCATGAGACCTGGCCGACGACATCGCCGTTGCCTGGATCAATGACGTCCTTGCCCTCGTCGCCGGCGTACCAGCTGCCGTTGACGAGGTGCTGGGCTTCTTTCAGGTTCACGTGTTTGTTCTCTTTTCTGGATTTCCAGGGCGTCGGGGCGGTCCCCCGGTATTTTGTTGACGGCCGTTGTTATGGGCGGGTAGGTGTTACGCCGTTGGCAGTAACACCTACCGCGTTATGCCTTCGTCGCTTATCCCTTGGAGGCTCCCGAGGTGATTCCGGCGACGAAGTAGCGCTGCAGGAAGATGTAAGCCACAACAACTGGAAGTGATGCCAGGATGACGCCCGAGAACAGCAGCGGGTAGTCGGTCTGGAACTCTCCCTGGAAGCTGAGCAGAGCCAGCGGCAGCGTCCTGTTTTCGGGTGACTGGATAAACAGCAGCGGATACAGCAGCTCGTTCCAGTGGATCACGAAGAGGAAGATGCCTGCCGCGGCCAGGGAGGGCGTGGAAAGCGGCATCACGATCGAAGAGTAGGTCTTCCACGGGCCGGTGCCGTCGATGGATGATGCCTCATACAGCTCCTTGGGAAGCGTCCTCATGAAGCCTCCCAGAATGAAGACAGCGATCGGCAGTGTTGAGACGACGTTTGCCAGGACGAGGCCGGCGAGGTTGTCAAGGAGCCCGAGGCGGCCGAAGAGTACGTAGAGCGGCACCATGTTGGCCTGTGCGGGGATGGCCATGCCCAGAACGAGGAAGCCGAAGATTGCAGCGGACCAGAATCCTTTGATCCTTGCCACGGCGTAACCGGCGAGGCTGGCGAGAAACAGGGTCAGGGGCACCGAGATGATGGTGACGATGGCGCTGTTCATAAACGACTGGCCCATGTCCTGGCCGCCGATAACCTCAGCGAAGTTGGCTGGGGCCAGGGACCGCGGGACGCTGAAGGGTCCTTCGAAGAGCTCCTGTGTGGACTTGAAGCTGCCGAAAATGACCACAGTCAGCGGGACGAGGATGATGACGGTATAGATGGCGAGGATACCGCGGCGTGATATTGAGGCGAGCATGACGCTATTCCTCCTTCTGGGTAAGGCGTAGGAGCCGCCGCTGGAGCCACGTGACGAGGGCAATCATGGCCATGAAGATAATGGACTGCGCAGCGGCGTAGCCGAAGTCCGAATTGGCGAAGGTGCTGTAGATGCGGGTGGAGAGGATATCCAGCGACTGCTTGGGCGGGTTGCCTGCAATGCCGAGGATCAGGTCAAAGGCCTTGAACGACTGAACCGTTGTGTAAGCCACCACGATTGCCGTTGCAGGGGCCACGAAGGGCCAGGTGATGGTTTTGAACTGCTCCCACTTGTTGGCGCCATCCATCTCAGCGGCCTCGTACAGCTCCCTGGGGATAGCCTGCAGGCCGGCGACATAGACCACCATCATCTGTCCGGCGTGGAACCAGACCTGGGTAACGGCGACCCAGTACAGCGCCTGCGCATCGTTGCCGAGGTAAGCGCCCTGCAGCCCCTCCAGTCCAATGGCTCCCAGCACGGAGTTCGCGAGCCCGAAGTTCGGATCGTAGATGAACTTCCAGATGAATGCCACGGAGACTGAGGAAAGGATCGTCGGGAAGAAGAAGATGGCCCTCAGTGCGACGCTGCTCCTGGAGTTTTTCGTCAGGAGCATCGCCAGTCCCAGCGAGAATGCTGTCTGTGCAATCACCACCACCAGCATGAACTTCAGGTTGTTCGCCATGGCGTTGGCGAACAGTGAATCGTTGGTGAACGCGCGGGCGAAGTTGTCCATGCCCACATAGTCAAAGGCCGCAGAGAAACCGTTCCAGTTGGTCAATGCGTACTGGAAGGCCTGCAGTGTCGGCAGGACCAGGAAGAACATGATGATGACGACAGCGGGCAATGGAAACAGGTAGAGAACGGGATTAACCCGGGTAGGCGACCGGCGCTTGCCTTTACCGTTCGACGGTGCGGGAGGGGATTTTTGCGCCTTGGCTACCTTGGCCTTCCCTCCGATATGGACGCTCATACCCGTTCATCCACGATCTTTTGGGCTGATTCTGCCGCCTGCTGGGGGGACGTACCGGAGATCACCGCAGTGGCGCTGGCTTCCACGGCGTTCCGGACGTCCAGGTTCTCGAACTGGAACCTCGGAGCCAGAGCCGTCTTCTTCTCCAGCCAAGGGCTCATGACGTTCAGGTCCTTGTTGGTGTACTTCACGCCCGAGACGGCGACGTGCTGTGCAGTCTCATTTGCGTAGTACGACGCGTTTTCCGGGTCGGACAGGAAGTCGACCCAGGCCATTGCGGCTGGCTGGACTTTGCTTGCCGAGTTGACACCGAGGATGAAGGTTGCGTTGTAAACACCTTCGTATTTGGGTGTTCCGGATTTGGTCGTCTGGGGGAACACCAGATCCATCGGGAACGTTGCGCCAAGTTTCCGTACTGCCGCGATGTGGTAAGAGCCGGTGGCGAGCATGCCGGCTTTCTGCTGGGCGAACAGGTTCTGTGCCGGCTCCACCGCCGTGCCGGTTGCGTTCGGCTGCAGGTAAGGGGCAAGTTCGCGGTACTGCTCAAGCATTGCGATGAACCAGTCATCGGTGACTTTGAGCTTTCCCTGCTCGATCTGTGCACACATGTCATCGACGGGTGCGTTGTTGATGACCATGCAGTTGAAGAGCTGGCCGCCGTTTCCGACGTCGCCCCCGGGCCAGGAAATGGGCGTTACGCCTGCGGACTTCAAAGACTCGCAGGTGCCCAGGAATTCATCCCAGGTTTTGGGAGCGGCGTTGGCGCCGGCCTTGTCAAACAGGTCCAGGTTCGCCAGCGGCATGGGGAAGACCACCTGGTAGGGCAGGCCAACAACCTTGTCCCCGTTCTTTCCTGCGGCCAGCAGCTCGTCCGTGTATTGAGATGCCGCCTTGGTGGACGTCAGGTCTGTGTAGATACCTGCCTCGTTGAAGTTCTTGAACTGCGATCCCCGGAAAGTGGCGAATGCATCACCGATTGAAGCACCCCTGACTTTCTGCAGGCCCTGGGCGTTGTAGTCATTCGAGGTGGAAATGTCCTGGGTGATGGTCGCCTTCGGGTTTGCGGCCACAAACCGTTTGATGAGCTCGTCAAATACGGCCTTGTCCTCGCCACGCCAGTGGGCGAAAGAAACCTCCCCGGTGATGTCTCCGGTGGCCGGGCCAGCGGCTCCTGCCGTGGTCGGCGAGACAGTCCCGCCGGGTCCTGCGCACGCGGCTGCGGCAACGCCGAAACCGGCAAGGCCGAACAGGCTGAGTGCACGTCTACGTGAAATCTGGCTCACGGTATTCTCCTCATTGAGTACTTTGATGCTGCTGATATGGGAAATGCATTCTTATGACACCGCCCGGCGGCGGGGGATCCACACCTGTGAATTGCGTGCTCCACCCCTGCCCAAACGCCAGGCCGGACCGTGGGCTTATGCGGTGGTCCGCTGGGCCGAAACCACTTCATCGACAACGTCGCAGAGATGGGTGAGCCGCTGCACGGCGTCCGTTTCCAGCGACTGGACTACGTCTTCAGATCCGATGCATGACAGCCACACTGCGCGGCCGGCAAGAAAACCGCTGGCCCCTTCAAGGCAGGCCCAGCGAACGGCCGTCGGGAAGATGTCCTCGGGGACGCCCGAAGACAGGACCACCCAGGGCCCATCCACTGCGCGGGTGATTTCGGCACATGCGGCGCGGACGTCGGACTCGGATGCCTGGCCGTGGAACGGGATCTCAGCCTTGTAGAGGTCCGCACCGAGTGAGCCCAGTTCCTTCGCCGCCTCGATGACTCCCTTGTCCCAGTCGAACTCGCCACCGTTGATCGGCTTACGGGAGAGCGGCTCAATGATACTGATGAGTCCTGCGGTGCGGCACCGCTCCACGAATTCCTTGACCATTGCGACCCTGCCTTCAGCAGGCTGGTCCGGACGGTAAAGGACGAGCAGTTTGAGCGCCTTGACGCCCAGTGCGGCGTACTTTTGGGGGTCAACCGAGCGGTCGATGGTGACTTCCCCCACCAGCTCACCGTGCGCGGACTCGAAGTGGTCTGCTGAGGCGATCAGCCCACACTGTTCCGCTACTACGCCGGCTTCAATGGCCTGATCCAGCGCAAACTGCTTGTCGATCAGTACCGCTGAGGCGTAGGGGGTGAGAATACGGGCCGCGTTCAACTTGAAGCTGGTCAGGTCGGCGTCGGTGACAGGCCCGTCCTGGTGTTCGGCAAACATATTGCGCATTGCTTCACGCTGGTCTACGGCGAGCATGGCGAACGCGCCTGACGGGCGCTGCAGGGGAGAAAGATTGGTGATAGTCATGGGCTGCTTCTTTCAGCTAGGCGGTGGGGTTGGCGGTAAGGACGGGGGTGATGGCCTGGCGGGGGATCATGGAGCGCCCGTCCAGGCCGGCGCAGGACGCGGAGGCGGTCCGCCCTGCAAAGATGGCGGCATCCACGAGCGGGAGCCCGGCGGCGACGGCGGCAAGGATGGCTCCGTGATAGACGTCGCCGGCGCCGAGCGTGGACACAATGTTGGCAGGCGTCGCGGGGACATGGACCGGGCTGCCGCCGCGGTCAAGGACCCAGGCTCCCTCTGACCCGGCCGTGGCGACAACGGCGGACGCGCCGTCGTCGATGGCCTTGTGCAGGAGAGCTTCAGGGGAAAGGCCTTCACCGTACTCGGCGCGGAGGCGTTCGATGGTGGGAACGTAGAGTGCGACACCCTTCGGGGTGAAGGAGGGAATAGCGTTTCCGGCGTCGACGCTGATCCGCAGGTTGGGTGCCTGGGCTACAGCGTTCCAGCCCAAGTGGTCGACGTGAACCCAGGCTGCGGCGCCCAGCAGTTCGTGAAAGTGGCTGCCTGCGGGGAAGGTGACTGCGGGCTGGGGCCTGGTGACGATGGCCCGGCTCTCGGTGGCCCGGCTGACCACAATCACGCTCGCACCGGTTTTGACGTTGGCGTCGCGAATAACGGCCGACGTGTCCACCCCTTCGGCTTCAAGCCCGCTGATGATGCGGTCGCCTTCCTCATCCACACCGACGACACCGGCGAAAGCAGTCTGGGCCCCGGCACGGGCTGCGGCCACAGCCGCTGTGGCTGCCGGCCCGCCGCCCGCAGTGACAAAGTCAGCAGCAACGGTGCGGCTGTCAGCGGTGGGGTATTCCTGCACCAGGGCGATGGAGTCAAGAGTGGCACACCCCACGAAGAGCAGGGTTTCAGATGACGGTCGGGGCACGTTCCACCTCGTTGTTGGTTCGGCTGGTAATGAAAAAATATACACACGCTATGTGTGAAAAACAACACATTCGGTATAGTGATGTTGGGGATGCAACGAATCCTCCCCCACTCAACGTAGAGAAACGGAGCAGCACATGTCTTTGCCTGCGGAAACGGTCCGAACCATTCGTTATGGCCTCATTGGAGCCGGCCACATGGCCCGCGAACACGTCCGGAACCTCGCCCTGATCCCGGGAAGCCGGATCACCGCAGTCTCCGATCCCACGCCGTCTTCCCTCGAAGAGACCGCCAGGGAGATCGGCTATGTGGTGCAGACCTTCCCCTCACACCAGGAACTGCTGGCCTCGGGCCTGGTGGACGCGCTGGTCATCGCCAGTCCCAACGACACGCATCTGTCCATCCTCAAGGACATTTTTGCCAGCGGGACCAACCTGCCCGTCCTCGTGGAAAAGCCAGTGTGCACCAGCGCTGACCAGGCGGACGAACTGGAAAAGCTGGCCGCAAACTACCCGGCGCCCGTGTGGGTGGCTATGGAGTACCGCTACATGCCTCCGGTTCAGGAAGTTATCCAGGCCGCACACGAGGGCAAACTCGGCAACATCTACATGCTTTCCATCGTGGAGCACCGTTTCCCGTTCCTCCATAAGGTGGATGCCTGGAACCGCTTCTCGGAACGGACCGGAGGCACCCTGGTGGAGAAGTGCTGCCACTTCTTCGACCTGATGCGCCTGATCCTGCAAGACGAGCCCACCCGCGTCTATGCCAGCGGCGGTCACGACGTAAACCACATGGACGAGGTGTACGACGGCCGCGTTTCGGACATGATCGACAACGCCTACGTCATTGTTGACTTCAAGGGCGGCAAACGCGCGATGCTGGAACTGTCCATGTTCGCCGAAGGATCCAAGTTCCAGGAACGTATCTCTGTGGTTGGCGATGCCGGAAAGATCGAAACTCTCATCCCTGTGGCTGCCAGCCACTGGATTGAGGGTGATGAATCTGAGGCCACTGTCGAGTTCAGCCCGCGTTCGCCGCTGGGGCCGGAAAAGCACGAGGTTCCGGTGGACGAAGCGGTTTTGGCCGCCGGTGCGCACCACGGTTCCACGTACTATGAGCACCTTGGCTACCGCAAGGCAATCCTGGGAGAAGGCCCCGTCGACGTAACGGTGGCGGATGGCCTGCAGTCGGTGCGGATGGGTCTTGCCGCAGAGCAGTCCATTACGGAAGGGCGTCCCATTGAGTTGCTCGGCGCGAGTGTTGGCGCGCGTAAGTAAGTAGAATCGTGTTGGATTTACAACATTCCGCCAGGTCGATGGTCGGCTCAGGGCAGGAAAGAGGGGGCCATGAGCATCGCACGGGACGAGGCGCCGCTGACACCACGTCAGCGGAATATCTTGGACGAGTTAGGGCGAAAAGGGTTCATCTCCACCGCAGATCTGGCGGGGACTTTCGCAGTGTCGGACATGACTGTCCGCCGTGACACCCGGGCCTTGTCCCAGTTGGGCTTGGTCAGGGTAGTCCACGGCGGGGTCAGCGCGGTCGAGGGTCACGGCCAAAACGCTGATTTCGCGGCACGTGTCCGGGAGGACGCCGCCGCGAAGCAGCGTATGGCCATGGCCTGCGTGGCCCTCATCGGGGAACGCGACGCAATCATCTTGGATGCGGGAACCACCACATACCAGATCGCGCAGGAACTGCCTGCGTCCTTTATGGGAACCGTCATCACGCATTCGGCTCCCGCAATCCAAAGGTGCCTGCAGCTGACGTCTGCCCGGACTATCTGCCTGGGCGGTGAACTGCTGCTGGACAGCCAGGCGTTCAACGGGCCTATGACGGTCAGCGCTGCCGAGGGGCTCCGGGCGAGGACAGCATTTATCGGGGTGAGCGGCATCCACGATGAAGCGTTTTACATCGAAAGGGACGTGGAGCGTGCCACCAAGCTGGCACTTATGGCCGCCGCAGAGCAGGTGGTCGTGGTGGCAACGCGTCAGAAAATGCTGCGGTATGCGCTCGCCCGGCTGACGGCCTTTGATGCAGTGGACATCCTGGTGACTGACGCAGCGCCACCGCCGGAGATTGCCGCGGCCCTGCAGGCGGCCGACGTGCAGCTGATCGTGGCGGCATGACGGTCCGGCTGCGGGTATGCCTCCCGGACCAGAGGCTGCTGGAGGCACTGGAGCCGATCGACGGCGTCGGATTCGTCCTCTGGGACCTCACAGGACCCGCACCCGAGGGGCGGCTGGACCTGCTGGTGCCCGGCTACATGGGCAACCCGCAGGCCCTCGCCGCGCTGGCGGGCATGGACATCGGGCTCATACAGAGCCAGTCCATCGGATACGACGGCGTGGCATCAGTCCTCCCCGAAGGTTGCACTTTCGCCAACGCAGCAAGCGTCCATGAGCCCTCGACGGCAGAGCTGGCCATAGGCATGATGATCGCCAGCCAGCGGGGAATCCCGGATTTCGTCCGCAATCAGGCCACGGGAAAGTGGGACAACAGCCCGCGCCCCAGCCTGGCCGACCGCCGCGTTCTGCTGGTGGGATACGGCGGCGTAGGCAAAGCCATCGAGGCCAGGCTGCTGCCCTTCGAGACCGAAATCACCCGGATGGCAAGCCAGGCACGTGAAGACGACGCCGGGACCATCTACGGAATCGACGACCTGTATGAACAGTTGCCGCTGCACGAGATTGTGGTGGTCAGCGTGCCCCTCAGCGAGCAGACCGAACAGTTGGTGGACGCCAGGTTCCTGGCTGCCATGCCGGACGGCGCCCTGCTGGTCAACGTAGCCCGCGGCGCAGTGGCTGACACTGACGCTCTGCTGGCCGAGACCTCCTCCGGACGCCTCCGTGCCGCCCTGGACGTCACTGACCCCGAGCCCCTGCCAGCCAGCCACCCCTTATGGAGCGCACCCGGAGTGCTGATCACCCCGCACGTCGGTGGAGCCAGCTCGGCCATGTTTCCGCGGATGGTCAAGCTGATCCGGAAGCAGATCGGGAATTTGCTTGAGGGCAAGGCGCCCGTCAACGCCGTCCTCTAAGGGCTTCCAAGAAACCCGGCATTGCGTTCCTCTACCGCATCGATGAGTGCCGAAGCATCACGGGCGCTGCGTTCAAGCGTGGAACGCCGCTCAATGTCCACTGACAGCCGCCGGCCCACCCGGAGGGTCACGACCTCGCGGCAGACGGATGCCGTCCGGGGGCAGGCAAGTGCCGCGTTGACGTAATCGGGGTCACAGCCCTACCATTGATGAAACGATTCAAGGGAAAGGGCTTTCCCAGCTCTTGAACCCTTCACGGTCACGTCGACCATCCGGAACTGACAGTTCCGGTTCTTTGCCAAAGACGACGAAGGAATTTATTACCATGAGCACCATCCCCGGCGAAAGCCGCCCCATCCCCGAAGCCGGCGCCGGCCAGCGGGATCCGAAGAAAGCCGCGATGAGCGGCTGGATCGGAAGCGCACTTGAGTACTACGACTTCGCCCTGTACTCACTGGCCGCGACGCTGATCTTCCCCACCATCTTCTTCCCGTCCGAGAACAAGACCGTGGCCATCATCGCCTCGCTGGCAACCTACGCAGTGGGTTATGTGTCCCGTCCGATCGGCGCGGTTGTCCTGGGCGCATACGGTGACCGGCACGGCCGTAAGCAGGTGCTCGTCTTCGCGATGCTGCTGATGGGCTTCGCGACCTTCGCCGTCGGCCTTCTGCCCACGTACGGACAGGTCGGCGTCCTGGCACCGATCCTGCTGGTCATCCTCCGCCTGATCCAGGGATTCGCCGTCGCCGGCGAACTGGGCGGCGCCAGCGCGATGATCGTCGAGCACTCCCCCGATGCCAGGCGCGGGTTCTTTGCAAGCTTCAGCCTGCAGGGCACGCAGGTGGGCTCCATCCTTGCCACTGCCGTGCTGCTTCCCCTCGCAGCCTTCCTCCCCGCCGACCAGTTCCAGTCCTGGGGCTGGCGCATCCCGTTCCTGCTCAGCGCCTTCGTGATCCTGGCCGGCTACATTATCCGCCGCCGCGTGCAGGAGCCGCCGGCGTACCTGGTGCAGACCGAAACGGGCAAGGCGAAGCCCCGGTTCCCCCTCGCTGACCTCGTCCGCAGCCACCCCTGGGTACTGGTCCGCTGTGTCATCATGACGTTCACCAATGTGATCGGCATGGCAACGCTGATCTTCGGCGTCTCCTACGCCACCCAGGAGGGCTACGGCAACGGCTTCACCAGCAGCGAATTCCTCTGGGTGACCCTCGTGGCCAACGTGGCCGCAGTCGTGACCATCCCGCTCTTCGGCGCACTGTCCGACAGGATCGGCCGGCGGATGCTGATGGTGGCCGGCGGCATCGGCGGCGGCGTGTTGGCCGGCGGATACCTGTGGGCCATCGAGCAGGGGAGCCTGGCACTGGTCTTCGTCTGCATCGTGATCGTCCAAGGCATCTTCTTCCAGATGTGGAACGCCACCTTCGCCACGTTCTTCCAGGAGCAGTTCCCCATGCGGATCCGCGTGACAGGGTTCGCGGTGTCGCAGAACCTGGGCCTCATGATCGCCTCGTTCTTCCCGAGCATCTTCACCGCCATCGCTCCCCCGGGGTCCACCAACGTCCCCCTGGTTATCGGGCTGACCACGTTCGGCATCTGCGCCGTCGCCGCCCTGGCCGCCCTGCTGTCCCCCGATACCAAGGGCAAGTCGCTTGATGACCTCGAGGCACACAAGGGTGATTCGCACACCTTGACCCGCCCCGAAGGCCAGGATTTCGGGCAGGTTCGCGAAGGCGCCCCGGCGAAAGCGCGGGTGTAGCGGCCCGATGCCACCCCGGGGCGGGCTAACTTAATTGCACCCCAGGCCAAGCGGTCGACGGCGGGACTTCCCGCCGTCGACCGCTTTCGCTAAGCACCGGCACCAACAAGGGGAGCCCCTCCCCCGCGGCGTCCAATCGTGGTCAAATGGGAACGTTGAACCGGCCGCCCGAGTCCGTCCACGGCCTCGGCCATATGGAAGGAAGCACATGAGCGATAGCCAGGAACACCCCCCTGTCCCCACCCCGGGAAGCGCCCAGGGCCTGGACAGCAAGGTTGAGGGTGGGTGCCCGGTTGCCCACGACAGCGCGACGTCGCGCGGCAGCGAGAGTGAGAACCCTGCCATCGACTCGCCGGAGCCCAAGGCGCACCGGCCGCGGACCGTCGCGGACTGGTGGCCGAACCAGCTCGATCTCACCGTTCTCCACGCCCACCAGCCGGCGGGCAACCCGCTCGGCTCCACGTACAGTTACCGCGAAGAATTCCAGAAACTCGACGTCGAGGCACTCAAACAGGACATCATCCAGGTCCTGACCACCTCCCAGGACTGGTGGCCCGCCGACTTCGGCCACTACGGCGGCCTGATGATCCGCCTGAGCTGGCACGCCGCCGGCACCTACCGCGTCCACGATGGCCGCGGCGGTGCAGGGGATGGCAGCCAGCGGTTCGCGCCGCTCAACAGCTGGCCGGACAACGCAAACCTGGACAAGGCCCGGCGGCTGCTGTGGCCCGTCAAGCAGAAGTACGGCCAGAAGCTCTCGTGGGCCGATCTGATTGTCCTGGCGGGCAACGTGGCCCTCGAATCCATGGGCTTCAAGACCTTTGGCTTCGCCTTCGGCCGGGAGGACGTGTGGGAGCCCGAGGAAATCTTCTGGGGGCCCGAGGACACCTGGCTCGGCGACGAGCGCTACATCGGCGAAGGCCAGATGGCGGAGGAGGTCGGCTCAACAGAGATGGGCCTGATCTACGTCAACCCCGAGGGGCCCATGGGCAATCCGGACCCGCTCAGGGCCGCGGCGTTCATCCGGGAGACCTTCAAACGCATGGCCATGAACGATGAAGAGACCCTGGCGCTGATCGCCGGCGGGCACACCTTCGGCAAGACCCACGGTGCCGCCATCGCCGACGATTACGTTGGCCCTGAACCGGAGGGTGCCGATCTTGAGAACCAGGGCCTGGGCTGGCTCAGCACGTACGGGACCGGGAAGGGACCGGACACGATCACCTCCGGCCTCGAGGTCACCTGGACTGACAAGCCCACCCAGTGGAGCAACCGCTTCTTCGAGATCCTGTTCGGGCACGAGTGGGAGCTCGTCAAGAGCCCCGGTGGCGCCCACCAGTGGGTAGCCAAGGACGGCCCGGACATCATTCCGGATGCCCACGACCCGGCGAAGAGGCACCGGCCAACGATGCTCACCACTGACCTGTCGCTGCGCGTCGACCCCGCCTACGAGAAGATCTCGCGGCGCTTCATGGAGAACCCGGACGAGTTTGCGCTCGCGTTCGCGAAGGCCTGGTACAAGCTCCTGCACCGCGATATGGGCCCCGTCGGCCCGCACATGCTGGGGCCCTGGGTCCCTGCCCCGCAGCTCTGGCAGGACCCCGTCCCGGAGGTGGACCACGAGCTGGTCAACGAGCAGGACATCGCCGGGCTCAAGGCCCAGCTCCTGGACTCGGGCCTGTCCGTCTCGCGGCTCGCCAGCACGGCCTGGACCTCCGCGTCCACTTTCCGCAAGACAGACAAACGCGGCGGAGCCAACGGCGCACGGATCAGACTGGAACCCCAGCGCGGCTGGGAGGCCAGTGAGCCCGAGCAGCTGGGGTCTGCGCTGCAGGCGATCGAGGCGGTACAGCAGCAGTTCAACTCCGCCCAGGCCGGGGGTAAGAAGGTCTCGCTTGCAGACCTGATCGTCCTCGGCGGCTGCGCGGCGGTGGAAAAGGCCGCGCAGGACGCCGGCTTCGCCGTCACCGTGCCGTTCCGGCCGGGCCGCACCGATGCTGCCCAGGACCAGACCGACGTCGAGTCCTTCCAGTACCTGCAGCCGAGGGGTGACGGGTTCCGCAACTACGTGCGCCCCGGGGGGAAGCTCCAGCCGGAGACTCTCCTGCTCGACAAGGCATACCTGCTGGACCTCTCCGCGCCGGAGATGACAGTACTCGTTGGTGGCATGCGCGCGCTCGGCACCAACCTCGGCGGATCCACCCACGGCGTCTTCACCGACAGGCCGCAGGTGCTGACGAACGACTTCTTCGTCAACCTGCTCTCCCCGGGGACCAAGTGGAAGGCCTCGGAGACGGAGGAGGACGTCTACGAGATCACCGACGCCGCCACCGGCGAGCGGAAATGGACCGCCACAGCGGTGGACCTGGTCTTCGGATCAAACTCCCAGCTCAGGGCGCTGGCTGAGGTCTATGCCAGCGACGACGCCCAGGAGAAGTTCGTCAACGACTTCGTTGCCGCCTGGGTCAAGGTCATGGAACTTGACCGGTTCGACCTGAAGTAGGAACTCTTCCTGAATACGGCGTCCGGGCCGGCGCGGTCCTGACCGTCCATCCGCATGACAAACGCCCCGCCCTCCATCTGCACGGAGGGCGGGCGTTTCGGCGTCGGGATGCCGGGAGGGTTGGTTTCAGAGATCGTCTTCGGGCCGGGCGGCGAGTATCCGGTTGGCCCTGACCTGCAGAATGCCGAGCGACTCCTGGATCAGGGGCGATGCGAGGCTGCCCTTGCGCACTGCAGCGACAATCCGGCGGGAGGGCTTCCCCTTGCCGGTAATGCGCAGTCGGACCACGTTTTCGGCACTGCGCAGGGGCGCCAGCCGCGGCAGCAGGCCCACGCCCAGCCCCGCACCAACGAAGGCAATCTGGGTTTCCCATTCAACGGCCTCGTGGGCAATCCGCGGTGTCACCCCGACGGCCGTGAACGCCGCGGTGAACAGGGAGTGGTAGGTGGAACCGGCGGCCTCCGTGATCCAGGGTTCCGACGCCAGCTCTTCGAGCGTCACCGTTTCCCGCGATGCCAACGGATGGTCGGAGGGAATGATCACGTCCAGCGGATCGTCGAGCAGAACGGTCTGCTCGAACCGCGGATCGTCCTCAAGATAGGTGTCGGACTGCATGGCCACGATGACCGCGAGGTCGATTCGCTCGGCAACCAACAAATCGAAGCAGCGGTCCGGGTCGGCCTCGAGGACCTGCACCTCCAGCTGGGGGCGTGTGGAGCGCAGGGTGGCGGCCAGCGGCGCGAGCAACTGGGCGGCCGCCGTCGAGAATCCCCCTAGCCCAAAACGGGACTGCACCTGGTCGCCGGCCGCCATGGCCGCGGCGCGCAAGCTCTCCCATTCCGCAACGAGGGTGTCCGAGCCCGCCACGAGATAGCGGCCCGTGGCGGTCAGCCGCACGCCCCGGCCGTCCTTCGTCAGCAGTTGCATTCCGAGCACGCGCTGGAGCTCCCGCAACTGCGCGGAGACGGCGGAGGGGGAATAACCCGTGAGCTCTGCTGTTGCGCCAACGGTGCCGCAGCGGGCAAATACCCGGAGTGTTATGAGCCGTGGATCGATCATGCACCTATTGTGCACGGTTATCTCCTGAATCTTGCGCTTTTGTTGCAGATCGATCGTCCCTAATCTCATGACTACAAGGTTTTCGACGACGGTTGCACCCCCAACCCGTGGTCTCCACAAAACGCACACTTATTACCCAGCCCTTCCGGGAGGAACACATGTCTGCTCCAGTGCACATGCCCCTTAATTCACGCGGCAAACTCGCTTCCTCATTGCCTGCCGAGCAGCTGGCGGAAATCACCGCATTGTTCGATTTCCGGCGCGTGGGATATTCCCTCGATGCCCCCTTCTACACCGATCCGACGATCTTCAGCATCGACATGCAGGCTATTTTCGGCCAGCACTGGATCTTTGCCGCCAGCACCGCCGAGCTCCCGGAGCCGGGCGACTACGTCACCGTCGACTACGGTCCCTACTCCCTGATCGTGCTCCGCAATGACGACGGCGGCGTGAACGTCCTGCACAACGTGTGCCGCCACCGCGGCGCCCGCGTCCTCACCGAACCCGCGGGGACAACCGGGAACCTGGTGTGCGGCTACCACTCCTGGACCTACTCCCCCGACGGCAATCTGATCCATGCCTCGGCGCCGGGGGAAACGAAGTTCGACAAGGGCTGCTTCGGCCTCAAGCGCGCCCACAGCCGGGTGTTCGCCGGACTCATCTTCGTCTGCATTGCTGACGAACCGCCGACGGATTTCGACGAAACCGGAAAGATCTTCGAGCCCTACCTCGCACCCCACGATCTGTCGAAGACGAAAGTCGCCTACCAGCAGAACATCATCGAGGAGGGCAACTGGAAGCTCGTCATGGAGAACAACCGTGAGTGCTACCACTGCGATGGCCACCCGGAACTCGCCTGTTCCCTCTTTCCCACCTGGGGCCTGACGGAGGGCCTTGTTCCGCCCCACCTCGAAGAGGTCTGGGACCGTAACAAGGAAGCACAGTCCTCGCTCGAGGAGCGTTGCCGCCGCTATGGCCTTCCCTATGAAGTTGTCGAGGAGCTCGACACCCGCATCGCGGGCATCCGCATCTCACGGGAGTCGCTCGATGGTGACGGCGAATCGTTCTCGCCCGATGGGCACAGGCTCTCCAAGAAGCTGCTCGGCGACTTGCCGGACTTCCGCCTCGGCCGCTGCTCGATGCACCTGCAGCCCAACAGCTGGTTCCATTTCCTCGGGGACCACGTCATCACGTTCGCCGTCTTCCCCGTCAACGAACACCAGACACTGGTACGCACCACCTGGCTGGTGGCTGACGACGCCGAGGAAGGCGTCGATTACGACCTGGAGAAACTCACCTACACCTGGAAGCAGACCAACCTGCAGGACAAGGCGTTCGTGGAGCTGTGCCAGAAGGGCGCCGGCAGCCCCGCCTACGAGCCCGGCCCGTACATGAAGAGCGAATACCAGGTCGAGGCGTTCATCAACTGGTACGTGCAGCGTGTGCAGGAGCACTTGGCATGATTGAACTCCGCACCGTCACGGCAATCCAGGAACCACAGCGCATCCGCGGTCTTGAGATGCCGTGGAACCGGGTGATGGGCAGCACCGAGGGACCCGCCAGCGCCGCCCGCGCGTTGGGTCCCTGGCATCCGCAGGAGTTCATGGCCGAATGTGTCGAGACCGTTCCCGAGGCCGGCGGCATGATGACCTTTGTGTTCCGCCGCTCCGACGGTGCGCCCCTGGCGTTCCGTCCCGGCCAGTACGTAAACGTCGCCTTTCCCGTGAACGGTGAGGACCAGGACGCGGTGGACCGCAGCTACTCGCTGTCCAGTTCGCCCACCCAGCCGTGGACCTTCAGCATCACCGTCAAAAGCGACCCCACGGGCCTGGTCTCACCGTGGGTGCACGGAAACGTCAAACCCGGCACCGTCCTCGAGATGCTCGGACCGGTCGGGGCATTCCACCTGCCCGACGCCGACCGACGGGCCCGGTACCTCTTGCTGGCCGCCGGCGCAGGCATCACCCCCATCATGTCGATGGTGCGGACCATCCATTCCCTGCCCGGACAGGCCGACGTCGTGGTGCTTTATCACGGATCAGCGGCCGGAGACTTTGCGTTCCACCAGGAGTTGGCCTACATCGCCTCCGTGGACTCGCGCGTCAGGGTCTTCTACTCCCTGGGCGACCGCAGCAAACCCGAGGGTTGGGAGGGGCTCACCGGAAGGCTGACGGCGGCCATGCTCGATGCGGTGGCCCCCGACGCCAACGGCCGCCAGGTCTACGCCTGCGGCCCCGAGGGTTACCTGAACACCGCCACCGAGCTCCTCGGGAAGGTCGGCGTCGACGACACCTCCATCAACGTGGAGTTCTTCTCGGGAGACCGCCAGACGCTCCTTGAATACCAGGCGGAGCTCGCGCTTGCAGTGGACATTGCGGAGGAAATCGCCGAGGAGATCGCCGATTCCGCCGAGGACTACTACGAAAGCCAGCCCACTGCGTTCGGGCTCTACGAGCCCGGCTACGACGCCGAGGGAACCCTGAAGGCCACGGGAATGCCGCTGGAAACCGTCGACCCGGACGCACCCTGTCCCGAAGCCCCCGACGGCGGCGCAGACGGTGTGCCGGAGGCCGGGTCCCCCGATGCCTCGAGCTTCGACACGGTGGGAACGGGAAGCCTCACCCTGTCCTTCATGCGCACCGGCATCAATGTGCGCATCGACCCCACCGAGCACATCCTCGGGGTGGCCCAGCGTGCGGGCGTCAGGATCGGCGCGAACTGCAAGGAAGGCATGTGCGGCTCCTGCAAGATCGTCAAGCTTTCCGGTGAGGTCGACATGAACCACCAGGGCGGGATCCGGGCACGTGAAATCGATGCAGGCAAGTTCCTGCCCTGCTGCTCCACCGCGCAGACCGACCTGGTGATCGATGCCTAGCCGCGCCCGCCTGCTCTAGGTCGGACAGCCTCAGGTTGACCCCCATTTGCTTCACGAATTTTCAATCTCCAACCCCATAGGAGCCATTCAATGTCAGGTAACAAAGCCGTTGCATACAAGGCGCCGGGGATCGTCGAAATCATCGATACCCCCTATCCCACCTTTGAACTGCAGGCCGGTCCCGGCGTCAACCCCGTCAATGTCGGCCGGAAGGTCCCGCATGGGGTCATCCTGCGCACCGTGAGCACCAACATCTGCGGCTCGGACCAGCACATGGTTCGCGGCCGCACCACCGCCCCTGCCGGGCTCGTCCTGGGGCACGAGATCACCGGGGAAGTCATCGAGACCGGGCCCGACGTCGAATTCATCAAGGTCGGGGACATCGTCTCGGTCCCCTTCAACATCTCCTGCGGGCGCTGCCGGAACTGCAAGGAAGGCAAGACCGGGATCTGCCTGAACGTGAACCCGGACCGTCCCGGGTCCGCCTACGGCTATGTGGACATGGGCGGCTGGGTGGGCGGGCAGGCGGAGTTCGTCCTGGTGCCGTACGCGGACTGGAACCTGTTGCGGTTCCCCGATCGGGATCAGGCCCTGGAGAAGATCATGGACCTGACCATGCTCTCGGACATCCTCCCCACCGGTTTCCACGGGGCCGTCACGGCGGGTGTCGGCGTCGGCTCCACCGTCTATGTTGCCGGGGCCGGGCCCGTAGGGCTTGCCGCGGCGGCCAGCGCCCAACTGCTGGGGGCTGCCGTGGTCATCGTGGGGGATCTCAATGAGGACCGCCTGGCCCAGGCCCGGTCCTTTGGCTGCGAAACCGTCAACGTGGCCAACGGCGACCCGGCTGACCAGATCGAGCAGCTTCTCGGCGTCCGCGAGGTCGATGCCGGTATCGACGCCGTCGGTTTCGAGGCCCGCGGACACGGACACGGCGCCGGGGCCCAGGAAGCGCCAGCCACCGTGCTCAACAGCCTGATGGACCTCACCGCCGCGGGCGGCTCCGTGGGCATTCCCGGCCTTTATGTCACCGGGGACCCGGGTGCCGCGGACGCGGCAGCCCAGAAGGGCAGCCTGTCCCTGTCCCTGGGCACCGGCTGGGCGAAGTCCCTCTCCTTCACCACCGGCCAGTGCCCGGTGATGAAGTACAACCGGCAGCTGATGATGGCCATCCTGCATGACAGGATCCACATCGCCAAGGCTGTCAACGCCACGGCCATTTCGCTTCAGGATGCCCCGCGCGGGTACGCGGAATTCGATGCCGGCGCCGCCACGAAGTATGTCCTGGACCCGAACGGCTACCTCAGCAGCAACTAGCTCCAGGTAAAGGAGCGGGTTCCCTCCAGGCAGGGCCCAAGCGGTCGGTGCACCATCCAGAACATGCGGGTGGCGCACCGGCCGCGCCGTCTTTAACTAAAGCACCGGGCGCCCAGTCACGATGCTCGGGCTCGGCCTCATCATTGACGGAGTCCTGCTCATCGGGCTCGGGGCAACGCACTAGCCCCCGGCGGGGTGTTCGTACCGGCGAGCTCGGGGTTCCTGATCGGCGGCGGTACACCCACCCCCATTGCCTCCGCCGCTGCCGCCGGGGTGGAATCGGCTTCCTTGGAATGACGGCGTACGTCAAACTCTGCCACCGCTCAGTACGCTTTGACCCGCTGTTCCACAACGAGATGGATCAGGGCGAAGACACCCTCATCCTCGATGGCGGCCAGGGCGGCGTCGAGCGCGGCCGGAACGTCCTTGTCCTCGGTGACGGTGATCCCGAAACCGCCGAACGCCTTGGCCATCAGGCCGAAGTCCGGATTCTTCAACTGGGTCCCGGAGACACGGGCCGGATAATGCCGCTCCTGGTGGGTGCGGATGGTGCCGTATTCCTGGTTGTCCATGACGATCACCAGGGGCGTGGCCCCGTACTGTGCAGCGGTGGCCAGCTCCTGGCCGTTCATGAGGAACTCCCCGTCCCCGGCGATCGTGACCACGCGGCGCCGGGGTTCGGCCAGGGAGGCTGCGATGGCCGATGGTACCGAATAGCCCATCGAGCCGTTACGGGCGCTGATCATGGACGCGTAGCGGCGGGTGGGAAAGTAGCGGTGGGCCCAGTTGGTGTGCTCACCCGCACCGAACGTCACCATCGCATCCTCCGGCAGCCTCGGAACCAGGTTGGCCATCAGAGTGTCCATCCTTGCCTGCCCTGCTGCCGGCAAAGCCGGCGAAGTCGGCGGCAGGGCAGCGAACCGCTCCTGCTCCCCCCGCATCCGGTTGGTCCAGGCCTTCCACTCTTCCTTCGCCGGCAGGTCGATTTCCACCAGGTCGCGGACGAAGGCCTCGGGCTTGGCCAGGATCTGCCGCGAAACGGGCCCTGAGCGGCCACGCAGTGAGGGGTCCACCGTGACCAGGAAGTTCTTTTTGTTCCAGTCCTGCCGGCAGACGAAGCCGTCCGTAATCACGTCGCCGGGCACTGTCCCCACAAACACCAGCAGGTCGGTTTCCTCCAGCAGATCGTACGTGGGGCGGGGACGGCCATAGCCAATGGGTCCTACATAAGACGGCGAATCGAAGGACACTGTCCCCTGCGTCCGCCATTCAGCGGCTGCCGGGATATGGTGCCTTTCCAGCCACCCTGTCAGCTGGTCGGCGGCTTCCTGCGTCCAGTCGTTGCCGCCGGTGACGAACAGCGGTTTGCGTGACTCCTGCAGGGCGGCTTTCAAGGCAACGGCATCGGTGCTGCTCATGCCGCCGGCCGCAACCGGGATAACGGGATGCAGGGCTGGATCGATCTGCTGGCGGATGATGTCTTCCGGCAGGCCCACCACCACGGGCCCCGGACGTCCGCTCATGGCCGCAAACATGGCCTCGGCCACAATCTCGGATGCCCGCTCCGCATGATCGAGGACCATGACGCGTTTTGCCCCGGTATCGAACCACGCCTTGATATCGAACTCCTGGAACGCCTCCCGGTCCCGGTGTGCGAACGGGATAAGGCCAACGAACAGCAGCATGGGTGTGGAGTCCTGCCAGGCCGTGTGCAGCCCAACGTGCGCGTTCGCTGCGCCGGGCCCCCGGGTCACCATGGCTATACCGGGACGCTGGTGCATCTTGCCGTCGGCCTCAGCCATGTATGCGGCGCCGCCTTCATGCCGGCAGACCACGGTTTCAATGTCCGAGTTATGCAGGCCGTCAAGGACGTCCAGGAAGCTCTCACCGGGAACTACGTAGCTTCGCTCGATGCCGTGGGCCACCAGGGTATCGACAATCACATGCCCGGCCGACGTGCGGCCGGGGAGGGCGTTGGCTGCGGTCAGGGTTTCTTCAGTTTCAGTTCTCATGTGCTTTTCTTGGCTATTCGGAGTGGTGGGGATTCGTTTACTTAAGGCTGGCGAGGCCTATTTGATGGGTGTCCGGTTGGCGATGACGGGGGCGCTGCCGGTGAAGCCTTCACGGGCCTGGGCGATTTCGCGGATGCGGTGGCGGCATGCGTACCAGCCGGCGACCATGAGGGCTGAGGCGATGGCGGTGACGAGCATGGTCAGGGGTGAGTCGATGAAGACCATGATCAGGACGCCGGCGAGGAAGAGCAGGGAGAGGTAGCTGGTGTAGGGGGCGCCGAACATGCGGAAGGAGGGGCGTTCGAGCCAGCCTTTGTCTGCCCAGCGTTTGAGTTGGATCTGGCAGAGGACGATGGTTGCCCAGGTCATGACGATGCCGACGGAGGCGACGTTCAGGACGATTTCGAAGGCTTGGGCGGGGACGAGGTAGTTCAGTGGGACGCCGAGCAGGGATACGGCGGCGGTGATGGCGATGCCGCCGTAGGGGACGCCTGCTTTGTTCATGCGGGAGGCGAATTTGGGGGCGGAGCCGTTCACTGACATGGAGCGCAGGATCCGGCCGGTGGAGTAGAGGCCGGCGTTGAGGGAGGACAGGGCGGCGGTGAGGACCACGAGGTTCATGATGACGTCGACGCCTTGGATGCCGATGGAGCCGAAGAAGGTTACGAAGGGGCTGACGCCTTTTTCGTAGGAGGTGTAGGGCAGCAGCAGGGCCAGGAGGATGACGGAGCCGACGTAGAACACGGCGATGCGGAAGACCACGGAGTTGATGGCTTTGGGCATGATCTTCTGGGGGTTTTCGGTTTCGCCGGCGGCGGTGCCGACCAGTTCGATGGAGGCGTAGGCGAACAGGACGCCCTGCATGAGGATGATCATGGGGAGCAGGCCGTTGGGGAAGATCCCGCCGTTGTCCGAGAGGAGGCTCAGGCCGACCTGCTGGCCGTCCACGGGGGTGCCGAAGATGACGAAGTACGTGCCGACCACCAGGAAGATGACCAGGGCGGCGACCTTGATCAGGGCGAACCAGAATTCCATCTCGCCGAAGACCTTGACGGAGACAAGGTTCAGTGCGAGGACCACCACGAGGGCGGTCAGGGCCCAGGCCCATTGCGGGACGTCCGCCATCCAGGGGATGTAGTTGCCGAAGAAGTTCATGTACAGGGCGGCTGCGGTGATGTCCACGATGGTGGTGGTGGCCCAGTTGATCCAGTAGAACCAGCCGGAGACGAACGCGGCTTTCTCGCCGAAGAATTCGCGGGCGTAGGAGACGAACGAGCCCGAGGAGGGCCGGTGGAGTACCAGTTCGCCCAGGGCCCGGAGGATGAGGAAGGCGAAGAAGCCGCAGACTGCGTAGGCGATGACCAGCGAGGGGCCTGCGGCGTTGAGGCGGCCGCCGGCGCCGAGGAACAGGCCGGTACCGATCGCCCCGCCAATGGCGATCATCTGGATCTGCCGGGGTTTGAGGTTCTTGTGGTAGCCCTGGTCTTCCGCGTGCAGGGCAGTCTCGGACGCGTGCGCATGGCCGCCGTCAATGATGTGGTCAGGGATGGCCTGCTTGAGTACAACCTCGTCGTTGGGGTTGATGGGCATGGTTGATCCTTTCGATCCGGGGAAGATCTAACTCGGGTGGGTTAAGAAGAAGTGAGATGCGTGTCGCGGTGACTCGCAGCGGCGGGGGTCAGAAAACGGACCAGCCGGTAAGGTCGGAAAGATCGGCGAGGGCTGCTGTTCCGGCCAGGGAGTTCCCCTTCGCATCGAGCCGTGGGGACCAGACGCAGATGGCGCAGACACCGGGGACGATGACCAGGATCCCGCCGCCCACCCCGCTCTTTCCGGGTAAACCCACGCGGTAGGCGAACTCACCGGCGGCGTCGTACATGCCGCACGTCAGCATGATCGAACCGATGCGTTTCGCCTCGCTGGCGGACACTACAGTTCCGTGCGTTCCCTGGCCATTGCGGGCAAGGAAGAGTCCGGCCTTGGCCAGCTCCACGCAGGTCATCATGATGGAGCATTGCCGGACGTAGTTTTCCACCACTGACTCCGCGGTCTGCTGCAGGTTGCCGAAGTCCTTCAGGAAGTGGGCCAGTGCAAGGTTCCGGCTGCTGCCGGCCAGCTCGCCGGCAGCAGCCGCCTCATCGATATAGGCCCCTGTGCTGGCCGCCTGGGCGGCGAGGAACCGCAGAAGCCGGGTGGCGGCGTCGGGCGTTTCCTTCATGAGGTGGTCTGTGACAACCAGGGCCCCGGCATTGATGAAGGGGTTCCGCGGGATGCCGTGCTCCACCTCCAACTGGACCAGGGAATTGAACGATGTGCCAGAGGGTTCGCGCAGTACACGGGACCACAGCGACCCAGACCTGTCGCCCTGGAGCGCCATGGCCAAGGTGAAGACCTTGGAGATGCTCTGGATGGAGAAGGGGACCTCAGCATCACCTGAGCTGAACACCTCGCCCGAAGCGGTGGCGACGGCGATGCCGAACCTGTCGAACGGGACCGCTCCGAGGAAGGGGATGTTGGCCGGGACAGATCCTGCTTCGCGCTGTGGCCTGTGGCTGCGGACGATGTCGTCCAGGAGCGGTCCCAACGGCGGTGCCTTGAGTGCTGTGGTCATGTGGTGCCCAACTGTTCTTTACGTGTTCCGGCCCATTCCTGGATATGGAGCAGGGCAACGAGCGTGTCCCGCGGGTTGCCCAAGGCCAACCCGGTCACGCGGGATGCCTTGCTGATCCGGTAATAGACAGTGTTTTTGTGCAGCCGCATCCGCCGTGCGCACTCGGCGACATCAAGGGACGCTTCAAAGTAGTTCCACAGGGTCTCCGCCAGTTCGCTGTCCTCATTCAGCAGCCGGGAAAGACTGCGGTGGCGAAAGGTGGAGGAGGAGAAATTCCTGACGGCCTCACGGAAAAGGATCTCGCCCTCGAAGTCGTCGATGGTGGCCACTGAGGTGTCCTCGGATGAGCCCACGCAGCTCAACAGAGCCTCGGTGATCCGGGTGATCGAGTGGATGGACAGCAGGTCCGGGACCACTGGGCCCACAGCTGCGAAGGGTCTCATACCCAGGTGTTTGCCGGCATCCCGTACGATCGATTCGGCCAGGCTCCGCACCCCGGTTTCAGCTGCCGAGGACTGCAGGCCCGGCACAATCACGGCGGTGTCGCCGTTGTATTGCCCCACTATCGCGGAGGCCTTGTAAGCAGCTGCGTGGATGGATGCCAGGTTCGCGAGTTCGCCGTGTTTCAACGCGGCGTCGTCCGCTTGGGCATCGGCATCCGATATTCCTATCAGGATCAGCGCAGCAGGACGGTCGGCAGGGATCTTCTCGCTGTGCGCACTTGCCGCAGCCTCCGCCGGACCTGAAAGAATCCGCACAATTCGGTCTTCGCGCATGTGGACGGACTGCTGGTTGCGGTACCGGATGAGCTCGGCGGAGGCCCGCGCCGCCGATCCGGTGAGCACGTAGTCAACGTCGGCGCCGAAACCGGCGCCGGTTTCCTGCAGCCAGATGTAGCCCATGATCCGGTCCCCCGCGAACAGCGTGATGGCCACGCGTTCCCGCAGCCCGTCCTGTGGCCGGGCCGGTACACGCACCGGCAGCCGGGTCCTGTGCAGTTCGCGGTAGGCGCCCAGGTCCTTCAGCAGCAGCTCGTATTTGCGCGGGCCGCGCCGGGCGAGGATGGAGGCCTTGCGGAGTTCGTCGATGTCGTTCGAAACGGTGGAGTACGCCAGCACTTTATTGGCGGCATCTTCGATGAGCACGTGGCTGGACGTGAGCCGGGCCGTGGTCTGGGCGATGGCAAACAGATCCTCTTCCAGCAGCGTCAGCACTTCGTGCTGATAGCTCGGTGGCTGGATACGGTCCTTGGCGATGGACAGCAACCGGTCCCAGTCGGCTCCCGGGTCCACCAGGAGCAGGCCCGTGCCGGCATCCCGAAGCAGCTCTTCAGCTTCTGCGAACTCTGCGCGCTCCCCCTTGACGGCGACCACCCGCGGCGGGTTCCTGAGGAGCCGCCGGAGAGCAGGCAAAGCCGAGCGTCCCCGGACGCCGATCAACAGGACAAAGGCCGCCCCGCCGTCGGCGGTTTCATCATCGGCATCCACGATCAGGAACCGTTCGATCGCCCCGTCCGCCGGGGCCGGACGAAGGATAAGGCTGGCGAAACCCAAGGGGACATCCGAGAGGATGTCGTCCACCGTAACCGCTGCCATCGGTTTCCTTCTGCTTGGAGCTGGCCCGGACGGCTCTGTCCGGTCACCCCATGCTATCCACGCAGGAAGCCGCAAAATATGTAAGAGAAACCAAAGGCAGTGGCAGCTTTTCGGGCAGCCGGCCAAGCCTGGAAGCTTGCCGGGCGTCTATGGCCACACGTGGCGGGGTGGCTGATCGGAGACCCCCGCGCGAGTTGAACTCCAGCGCGGGGGCTTCCGAGGCTTCGGGTTGGGAAAGCAAACCAATGCCGTAAATCAATGTACGGGTCCGCCAGGATGCCAAAAACCACCTGGGCCCATCGCCCAAAATCTTGAGGGAACCTTGAGCTGCCGGGCGTCCGGAGGCGGGCGGTCGGTCAACTCACCCCGCCGGACGCAGTGAGGTAATCATCCGCTTGATGTCCGCGTACTCCTCGGTTTCCGCGTACTTTTTGGCCTGCTCCAGATAGGGCAGTGACTCCGCCCCGGGCGTCACGTTGTTGTCCGGGCTGAAGAACGCGCCGAACATGGCGGCGGTGGGCGGCCAGGTGAAGAAGTGGAAGATGGCGCAGGTTGAGTCCCCGGTTGGCGGCTGCATCGTGGTGATGCCATAGGCCGCCGCGGGAGTATCGGCAGGTCCCGGGGCTGCATCGTTACCGCGGGTCTCGTAGACGTACCGGGGTGCGGCTCCGTTCTGCGCCAGGGCCGGAAGTTCCTGCGACTCCAACACTTCGTACGGGTATTTCTCCATGCACGTTGAACCCGTCGCCATGTTGGTCCGGAGCGTCGCCAGCGGCTTGCCGGCCGCGTTGGTCACCTCGGCGAACGCCCCGCCGCCCTCTGGCAGGTCCCCGGCCGGGTCCCGAACGCTCCAGGCTGCCGGATGGTCGAAGGTCAGCTCACCATCCGCGGTGGTGAAGCTAGTCCAGGATTCCGACGACGGCGCGGTACCGGTGGCGCTGGACGTCACGGCGGGTGCGCCGGTCGTCGTCGTCGCGGAAGCCGTAGCCGCAGCCGAAGCGGCAGCCGAAGCGGCAGCCGAGGCGGAGTTGGCAGCGCCGCCGGCGCTGCCCGTCGTCGTCGGCGTCGTTGCCTGCGGACCGCAGCCGGCAAGCAGGACAGCAACGAGAAATACTGTGGGGATCGCCGCACCTGACGCGGACGGACTGCGCATCACACCCTCCTTTGGGCCTGACTTTGGTCCTTAAATTGTGGGCCCGCGGCGTGTACAAGGCTCTTCAGCGGCGCCGATTGGCACCGAACTGTTGCGCGTCATAACAAAAGGCTCCACAGTTCCTGGATGGAGGCCCCTAGGGAGTCAGCCGGTACCCCACGCCACGCACCGTCTCCACCCAGCGCGGCGAGCGGGTGCTGTCCCCCAGGCGTTTCCGCAGGTTTCCCAAATGGACCTCTACTGCGCGCTCCTCGCCGGTGCTGACGTAGGACCCGGTGCTGTAGGGCTCGTTGCGGAGCCGGCGGACCAGGTCGGCTTTAGTCTGCACCACGCGCCCGTTTTCCATCAGCACCAGGAGCAAATCGAACTGGGTCCTTGTCAGATCAACCGCTTTACCGTGGATGGCGGCAGCCCGCGAACCCTCATGGAGGGTCAGCCCCCGGTGCTCAAAGTCGCAGCGCACGATCATCCCGGCCTGCAGTGCAGGCGCAAGATCCTGCTGGATGGGCGGGGCCGAAAGCTGCCCGAGGGGGTAATTGCCACCGGAAGACGGCGGGCCAGGGGCACTTTCTGCTGAGCCTGCGTTGAGGATCCGCGGCCGTCGCAGCATTGCCGCGATTCGGGCCCGCAGCTCCCGCGGGCGGAAAGGCTTGGTGAGGTAGTCATCGGCGCCTGCCTCGAAACCCATGAGGGCGTCGGCTTCCTCCACCCGGCCTGTCACCATGATGAGGTAGGCGTCGCTGAAGGTCCTGATGCGGCGGGCGGCCTCAATACCATCGAAGTCCGGCAGCCCCACGTCCAGGGTGACGATCACCGGGTTGTATTCGCGGACAAGCTCCACGCCCTCCTGACCGGAGGCTGCTGACTGCACGGCAAAGCCGGACTGCACCAGAACGTCAGCCAAACACGTCCTGATATCGTCGTCGTCCTCCACAACAACAGCAATTCCCCGCTCCACCATCCGTGCCCCCAAAGTTCTTCACGTTATTCATTTCCTGACGTTGTGCCTGCGTTGGCGGGTGGCCCACCGGACGGGTTTGAACAAGCATCCGGGCCCTGACTATCGAGGGCCACCGCACACAAGCAAACGCATTTTCCACGACAATTCGTAGGCATATGCGTTGTTGGATGGGTATTCGGCTTTATTTGCCGGAACCGCCTCATTGTTGAGCCTACACATCACCGCAGGTCACATTCCGGAAATTGATTATTTAGCGCGTTATTCTTGAGCTTTCGCCAGAATTGCGTATTTCTTGAGAATAGGTCGCGGAAACTTTCGTATTCAAGGGCTATTGCGCCGTGGGGCTGTTGTGACTGATGATCAACCTGTGCTCAATGGGGGCGCAATAACGTGCTCGCTGGGAGCAACACGCAAGGGGCATCACATGGCTTCTTTTCGCTTTTCAGTCTCACCTCCCGTCCGCATCATCAGGCCGCTTGCGGTCCTTGCGGCAACCACCCTTGCGGTGCTGGCGATAGTGCCTGGCACCCAGGCCGCGGACACCACGCCGCTGAACCAGGACCCCGGCCCCGCTGGAAGCTTTACATGGAAGGGCTTCAACTGGGAGAAGCGCTTTTGGGGCGGAGCCCCGCAGTACAACAAGGCATTTGATGCTGCCAATGTCAGCGGTCCGGACGCCAGCGGCTATGTGGCGCTCAGGCTGACCAACCCCACAGGCGAGGCGCCCGTAGGAGCCGAATTCCAGTCCACCCGCCAGGGCTTCGGCTACGGAACGTACAGCACCACGGTTGAGAAAGACCTGAGCATACTGCAGAAGGAAGTGGTGTGGGGCTGCCTGTTCACGTACGATCCCCTGGCTGAACCGGGGTACAACGAGATCGACCTCTGCGAGGCATCGGCGTGGGGAGGAGGCGCAGCCTATGGCGAATCCTGGCCCGTCAGTCAGGGCCACGGCTACTGGTTCGATGCCGGTAAACCGCCAGGCCAGGGAAACAACACCGTGACTTTTGACGTGACCTCCAGCCCCATCACCACGCACCGGATGGTCTGGGAACCGGGCCGGCTGACCTTCGAGACCTACGCCGGTGAAGGGTTTGTAGGTACGCTCCTGAAGCGCACCGTGCTGGAAGGCTCCACAGTTCCCGTGCCGGCCGGCGAGCGGGTGCACTTCAACCTGTGGGTGACCGGCGGAGGAGGCGGGGATCCTGCCCACGTGAAGCCTGAATCGGTGGTGGTCCGCGACTTCAGTTTCGCCCCCGCCGCTTCGGTCCAGCCTCCTGCGCCGGTAGCCGCGATATCCCTCACGGCGTCCAACGCCAAAATCAAGGGCCTGAACCGCACCACGCTCAAATGGGCGGGCGCCAGCGGTAGCAGCGTGACGCTCTGGATCAACGGGATCCAGAAAACCGTTGCCAATACAGGCAGCTACGTCAATGCCTTCAAGGGCGGCGGTACCACGGCCTACAAAGTCTGCGATCTGGCCGGATGCTCCAGCGTGGTGAGCGTCAGCACATAACGCGTCCCTGACGAGGAGGCAGTCCCGGGGACAGCAAAAAACGCAGGGTGGCCGGTTGGCTGCCCTGCGTTTGTTGCGCCTCCCGGACACAGTGCCCGGGTTTGCCTTGGTTAGGAGTTCCCGCCACGGACCGGAACGATCCGCTTGACGGCCATGCCGAGTGCCACCATGGCGAATGCTGCCAGTCCGACCCAAAAGAGGTCACCGGCGCCCGTCATGGCGAGGGTTCCGGAACCGATTCCGGCTGCCATCGGGGCTGCTGGGTTGTCATACATAGGTGTTACCAGGCTTTCTTGTTGTTGAAGGCTGCATCTGCGTAGGCCTTCGTGTGGACCACCTGCAGGAACAGGTCGATCACCAGCTCGTACATGGTGGCGGCGGCAAGCATGTACTTCCATCCACGAAGCCGCACTGTCACCACGCGTTCGATCACGAAGACACCGGTCACGGCAAGCCAGAACGGCTGCATGTGCAGCCCTGCCCCCGTGCCCAGTGCAAGCGCGATCGTACTCACATAGGCCACGCTCACCAGCAGACCCAGCACGGACAGGGCCTGCCGGCCCCAGTACGGCCGGGTCACGCGCGTCCAGCCATACTGGACGCAGTTCTCCACTGCACCCCTCTTCCACCTCAGGCGCTGCGCCCAGAGCTCGCGCCAGGTGGGCATCACCTCGGTGACCAGGCTGCAGTCCACCGGTGACTTGATCCGGTAGTGAAGCGTCAGCAGGGCGAAAGACAGCTCGTTGTCCTCGGTCAGGACTGAGGTGTCATACACGCCTCCACGACCATTTCCGGCGGGCAGGGTCCCGTCCAGCCGCCCGGCAATCACGTCGCGGAGGGTCCGCACCCTAAACAGCGCAGCTGTGCCGGTAACCACCAGGCACTTTCCTTTGAGCCGCCGGACGTCCCGGGCGTAACGGGCGTATTCATTCCGCTGCAGGTGGCCCACAAATCCCCCGCCGTCGCCGCCGCGGAAAACCCCGCCCACAGCACCGAGGCGCCGGTCTGCCTGGAGGTGGCCAACGGCACGCTCGATGAAATCAGGGGACAGCTGGGAATCGGCGTCCTGGACGAGGATGAGGTCTTCGGGCGCGGCTTCCGGAAGAAGGGTGGCCAGCACCTGATTGAGTGCCCCCGCTTTCTTATGGGTATTTCCCGCCGTGGAAACCACTTCAGCGCCGCCGTCCAGTGCAATCTGCGCCGTTGCGTCGGTGCAGTTGTCCGCCACGACAATGATCCTGTCGGGCACAAGGGACTGGCCCTTAAGTGATGTGAGTGTTTCGCCGATACCGGCTGCTTCATTATGGGCAGGAATCAGGACCGTAATCACCGGATCGCCCTGGCCCTTTTATTCCAAGGGCCCTGCGATGCAGCACAAAGTATTCCCATATCCCCCGCCGGAAGTTATCAACTAGCTATTGATTGCGAGTCTTCCAAGGAGAACTCAAAGCAACAGCAGAATTCCGGCACTAAACCAACAAGCTTCTGTCAAGACGGGCGCGCAAAATCAACGCGAAGCAGCATGCGGGGCCGGCGGCCCCGCAGCACCCCGCTCAGTCCTCGTCGGCAGCTTCCGGGTCCTCTTCGGGTTCGAACGTGTTCGGTTCATGGGTGGCACCCATGCCCACGCCGTCCGCACTGGTGGGGACGCCGTCGTCGTCCTTGCCTTCGGCGCCTTTCCCCGCCGTCTCCTTCACATCAGTGTCCTGCGCGTCGTCGTCGGGCAGGGATTCGGGTGAGTTGATGGTCATGGCCCCTCCTTCATTGGTGGGCAACTACGCTACCAGCGGCCGGATCGGATGGCTCCTGATCCTGCTGATTATTCTGAGAACAAAATTGATGCGATCTTGCGCCAACCCTTGGCCACCCATGCAGTTCCGGGTTCACTCTAAACACATCACCACAAATGATGGCGGGGAAGCAGGTCGGGTCATGGGAAACCAATCAGCTATGGATGAAGTAGTCGCAGAGGGAGGCGTGATCACCGATCACCACCCGCTCGATTTCCACAGCCTGGGGCTCGCCGGCTGCATCGACAGGCTTACCGGTCCCCTCCGTCAGCAAGGCACAGCAGTCCGCTGGGATACTCCGCACTGGGGCATAGAGATCCCGGCGGACTGCGCGTCTTTGCTCTACCAGTCGGCCCGCGAGGCCCTCAGTAACGCGTACAAATACTCGGACGCCTCCGAACTCAGCCTCCAGCTCACCGCCGTGGGCCACGGCGTACGGCTGGTAGTGTCCGACGACGGCACGGGCTTTGACAGCCGGCTCGCCGTCAGCGGGCGGCACCACGGTTACGGCCTGCGGCTGATGTCCGTAGCCGTCCATGATGCCGGCGGCACCATCGACATCCGTTCAGAACCAGGGCAGGGCACCACGGTAACGGTCACCCTGCCCCTGGACTGACACGGCGTCAGCGCGGTGAACCTACCGTGAAAGCTTGTCCGGATCAGGCTCCAGGTCACCGATGTGGCCCGGTGCATTGGCTGCCAGCACACGCTCCACGAAGGCGCCGTACTCGTCCATGTAGTGCCGCAGGAACTTGGCGGTGGATTCGTCCTTGATCTCGCCATCCTGGCCGAAGACCTCCGGCTTGAACTGAATATAGACTTCCGGGGCGTTCAGTTGGGGGGCGTCCAGGAAGCTCAGCACGCTGCGCATGGAGGACTGCATCACCGCAGTCCCGATGCCGCCCGGCGAGGCGCCGATGATGCCGGTGGGCTTGCGCGCGAAGGAGTTGGTCCCCCACGGCCGTGAGCCCCAGTCGATGGCGTTCTTCAGGGCTCCGGGGATGGAACGGTTGTATTCGGGGGACACAAACAGGATGCCGTCCGAGCCTTCGATGGCTTCCTTGAGGGCGCGCCCTGCCGGCGGGAAATCGGCGTCGTAGTCGTAACTGTAGAGCGGCAGGTCCTTGATGGGGATCTCGGTGAACTCGAGGTTCTCCGGGGCCAGTTTGATCAGGGCGGTGGCGAGCGTTCGGTTGATGGAGCCGGTGGCCAGGCTCCCAATGAAGTACCCGATTTTGTGCGTTGCCATGAGATATTCCTTCCCAAAACAGCCGGCAGGGCCGGCTGGCCAAAGAGCTTTTGTTGGTGAAGCGGCACGGTGCCTCCCCAGTCCAGCACAGAACCGTTCCAGCGGCCAGAGGACGCATTAAGGACCTTGACACCCCGTCAGCACGGGCGCTGAATGATGATCTGGGGGAATTCGCGCACACCACGGGAGCAGTTGTCATGAAGGAAAAACCAGGAACGTCGCAACGCATTCACGCCGAAGCTCCGGCCGAGGGGGACGAAGCCGCGGACCCCACCGACCTCCGCGTACACTCGCAGGAACCTGCCGAAGGCGCCGACCCGGACGAGCCACAAGGGGCCGCCGGCTGAGGCTCACCAGCCACCCGGGCTCAGGAAAGTGGTCCCTTGAGGCTGGCCATGAGCTCGAACCGGACGATATGCTAAGCATGCTGATGAATTGTTGATCCCTCATCAGATCCGGTTCGACTTAAAGGAGACCCGCTATGAGCACGAAGGTGGAAAAGCGCATTCTGGTGAACGTGCCGGTGAGCACGGCCTACAACCAGTGGACCCAGTTCGAAGAGTTTCCCCACTTTATGGGCGGGGTGAAGAGCGTCAAGCAGACAAGCGATGACCAGCTTGAATGGGTGGCGGAAATCGCCGGTGTCCGCCGGCAGTGGACCGCCAGGATTCTGGAGCAGGTCCCGGACCGCAAAGTTGCCTGGGCCGCCACCGAAGGCGCCACCAACGCCGGTGCCGTCGAGTTCGAGGATGTGGGCGGAGGCCAGACCTCCATCCGGCTCAGCCTCGAATACGATCCCGAAGGCATTATCGAGAAGGTCGGCGACAAGCTGAACGTTGTTGACCGCCAGGCCGAGGCCGACCTGAAGCGGTTCAAGGAGTTCATCGAGGACGCTGAGTACGCCAGCGGCGCATGGCGCGGGTCCCTGAACGAGGGCGCCACGGTGGGCACCCCCGGGGTGGAGGATGCCGCTGCATCACGCGGCGATTCGGGCAAGGCCGGCTTCTCCGGCAAGGTGGCAGCAGCAGCCGGAGTTGCCGCAGCAGCCGGTGCGGCGGCTGTCATGAGCGCCGGAACCACCAAGGATTCGCACGAGGCCCGGGACGAAACCGTCACGCCGGTGTCACCCGTAGCTGATGAGCCGACACCGATTCGGCACGTCCCCTCCGATTCGGTATCGGGAACCACTACTTCGGTATCGGGAACCACCACGGCGGCCGGCGCCGGAACGGGCTCGGTGGCCAGCTCCGTGGGCGGCGGCGAACGCTCCCCCGGGCATCCGTTCGACCAGACCAACGGCCTGGTGGACGTCGAGGGCGAATCCGACGAAACCGCTGAGGGCGAAACCCGCAGCGCTGCCCAGCGCCGCGAGGATGGCACGGTCTCAGGAAACATTCCGCCGCTGGGCGGAAACCTCGGCCAGCACTGACCTGTAGGCCTGTCCCGCTTTCGGCGTCAGGACGGGCCCGCTATCCAGGTTCGGACGGGCCTGGCCCGCACTGACGGCTCTGCCCCGCATCTGATGCGGGGCAGAGACGTTTCCCGTGCTGGGAGCCTTGCGGCCTAACCGCGGGCGCGCACCAGAACGACCTCAAACTCCTTGTCGTCCTCGACCATGAACTGGGCATTCACCACGGCCAGGGTGTTCCCGAACAGCGCAGCAGTGGTGGGAACGTTGAACTCGTCGCTCTTGATGACGTCCAGTACCCGGCCCGAGGAAAGGTCACCGGACAGCCGGATGCGGCTGACCTGGTTAATGAGGTTCTGAACAGCCCACAGCTGATTTCCCCTGACCACGATGCCATCCACGTTGGGCAGATCGAGCCCCTTGATCTCGGCGCTCGTACCCTTTTTCGGATTGACGGTGTACAGCTTGCTGTTGGCCGAATGCGCCACAATCAGGACGTCGCCGTCCTTGGCGGAGGCGATGCCGTTGAGGTTGAAGTCGCCAGGCAGTGCACCAGCCGGTTTCTCCACCGACAATGTCTTCACATCACCAAGCTTTCCGTGCCGGCCCACCGGGATGAAGTAGAGCTCGGCGGCCTTGGAGTTCGTGAACCAGGCGCCTTCCTCCGTCAGTGTGACGTCGTTGATGAAGGGGTTTCCCCGCTTCGTCAGTTCAACGGCCTTGACCTGCCGGCCAGTCTCCGTGTTGTAGATGTAGGCCTTGCCCGTGGGACCGCCCGCTACAAACAGCAGGTCCTTGCCGGTATCGGCCTTCATGCCCACCGCGAACCTGCCATCGTTTGGCGCGTCGATGAACAGCTTCGCCTTGCCGGTGCGGATGTCGCCGCGGAAGATATTGCCGGTGAACAGCTCCCCGGCGTAGAAGGTGTTCCCCTCGCCGGCGGCTATTCCCTCCGCGGATTTTGCGCCGGGGAGCACGATGACTGAGTCTGACTCCGGAGCTGCCGCGGCCGGAATGGCAGGCGCCAGCAGACCCATCAGTGCGATGAACCAGATGGAGGTACGGCGCTGTACTTTTCCTGAATTCTGCGATGTGCGGGCCATGATGTTTCCTTGAATCGGAATGATCCGCACGGACCCAAGCATGCGGCAGGCCCGCACGGTTGTCCTGCCATTTTAAGCGCCTCCGAAGTAGGCCCGCCAGTGCCTGAAACCCCCTATTGACGGGGCTGAAGGACCGTTTGTCCGCGGGTCACACTACGCCCGCCACTACCCCGACCCGGCGTCAGGCCGCGGTCTCTGCTTACAATCGAAGCCTCAACCGCCTACTGAGGGACCCATGAAGAAACTCGCCACCGTCCTGGTCGCTGCCGGCCTCGTGTTCTCCGCTTCGGCCTGCACGGCTCCGACCAAACTTTCCACCGCCGAGACCTGCGACCGGGTGAAGGCCGTCCTGTCGAACCCGGCGAACAACATCGGCAAGTCCGGGCTGACCCGACTCGCCAACCAGATCCGGCCCATCGAGGTGGTGGCATCGGACGAACTCAAGCCCGCACTCGGATCCATCATCGAGTTCACCGACGAATCAGCCAAGGAAGCCCCGGACGAGGCCAAGCTCTCCGGCATGGAGTCTGCCTACCAGAACGCCGGCACAGCCTTCACCCAGTTCTGCAGCTAGGGCCCACTCCAGCCGGTTTCCCAACGGAAACGCACGACGGCGGCCGGCCGGCCGCCGTCGTTATGCCTGCCTACTGCAGTGCGAGGATCAGGAACAGGCCCGTCAGGACTATAACGGTGGGTGTCATCACCAGACGCTCGGGTTTGCTGCGCGAAATTCCGTTCAGCGCGATGCCCAGCGCCAGATACGCCGTCAGCACCCAGCAGAAGACGTCCGTGAAACCCTGGTTCACCAGCGGAGGAGCCAGGTCTGCCTTGGCCAGCGCCACGTAGGCGAACAGGATGTACAGAACAATGGATGTGGCGCTGCCGATCCGCAGCCTGGTGGGGAGCACATTGTGCTGGCCGCCCCAGGCAAATCTTCCCCACGGGGCCCCTGCGATCAGTGCTCCCTGGAAGACCGCGAGTGCGGCCAGGAGTACACTCGCTGCTACGGCCGCAAACTGCGCTAACTGCATCGAGGGCCCCCATTCTCTGTTTCGCTGCAGGCTGTCTCCGCTGACTCTCATGTGACATCCGCCGCATGCCGGGACGATCAACCTGTCCCTACCGTTAAACCATTGGCGGAAGGAGGCCACGTGCTTATTGTCTTAACCGGAATCGACGGTTCGGGAAAATCCACGGCCGCCCGCGCCCTGGTGTCCGCAGTCCGCGCTGACGGCAGGCAGGCCTTGCTGCTGAGCAACCACGCGGGCCGCAGAACCATGTCCGTGCTGGGCGACCGCCTGGGCTTTCGCTGGCCGGACAGGCTTGCCGACGCCGTGGAAACCACCCTCCGCACCATCAACGTCCTGGCATCCCACGCCCGGGCCGGCCTCTTCGACGGACTGGTGGTGATGGACCGGCACCTCTATTGCCAGCTGGCACTGCGCGCAGCGAAGGGACTGCCTCGCGGCAAGTTGCTGCCGATGCTGCTGGCTGCCCTTCCCGCGCCGGACGCCGTCATTCACCTGGACGCAGATCCTGCCGTAGCGCACCAGCGGATCACCGCGCGCGGGACTGACAACGAAACCCTTGCGGAACTGGTGTCCTTCCGGGACGCTTACCGGTCCCTGCCCGAATACGCGCAGTTCACCGTCATCGACGCCGGCGCTCCCGAAGCCGAATTGCTGGCACGGCTAAAGAGCATCATTGACGGCGATACCCAGCCGAACGTCCCGGCAGGGCAAGACGTCCAGGCAGGGCACATTCCAGGCAGCCCGTTATAGGGAGCCCGCAACTCACATCAGTGCGTGCATTCCCCGGCTTCTCGGGCGGCCGAAGGACGCCGTACCCAGGAATTCGACGGCGACGAACGGCTCCGAGCCGACCACCCACTCGTCATGCCCGGGAGGCAGCGCGTAGGTGTCATGGGCATGGATGGTTGACCTCACGCCGTCGGACGTTTGAATCTCCAGGCTGCCGGAGACGCAGTAGCCGAGGTGGTTGTGCTCACAGAACTCGGTCAGTTCAGTGGGTTTGACCAGCTCGGACCAGCGCCAGCCCGGCGCCAGGATCAGGCGGGCTACGGAGTAATCGTCGACGGTGACGAGATCGAACTCGGCCTTGTCCGGACAACGCTTCTTGTCCGGGATGTCCAAGGACTTAACGGCCAGGGCTCTGATGAAATTTGCGGTCATGAAGGACACACAGCCTAGGGATTTTTTGCGGCGGGCGCGAAGGGGCGGAACATGGGTATGAGCGTGAATACCGGCATACGAAAACGTGGCGGAGACCGAAAATCGTGTACCTCTAACGGTATCCCTGCCGCGTCTGAAGTCAATGCACCGAATGTAAACTTTAGAATCCTCGACGCCGGCCCCGGCGGAATACTGCACGTGACGCCGAAGTTGTGCCTAGGGCGGGAAGCCGCTTCACTTGATTTGCCCTTAGCCGCCCAGCCTCCCGGAGGAAACGCATGAGCCCCCAACTGACCGTCAAACTTCAGCCAGGCACCGAAGCCCCGGATTTCAGTCTCCAGGATGCCTCCGGGAAGACCACCTCCCTTGCCCAGTACCGCGGCAAGAAGGTGATCGTCTACTTCTACCCGGCAGCGGCCACCCCCGGCTGCACCACCGAGGCCTGCGATTTCCGTGACAGCCTCTCTTCCCTCCAGGGTTCCGGCTACGAAGTGGTTGGTATTTCCCCTGACGCCCCGGAGAAGCTGGCCAGCTTCACCGGTGACTTCGACCTGACCTTCCCGCTGCTCTCCGACGAGGACCACGATGTTGCCCTCGCCTACGGCGCCTGGGGTGAAAAGCTGGTCAACGGCGAGATCACCGAGGGCATCGTCCGCTCCACCGTGGTGGTTGATCCCGAGGGCAAAGTGGCGCTGGCCCAGTACCAGGTCAAAGCACAGGGCCACGTAGCCGCCCTCAAGGAAGCGCTGGGCGTCTAGCGCGTCCGGCTGCCCCTTTCAGCTACCCCTTCAGGGAGTACACCATGGGCATTGAGGTCCGCCCGGCAACAGTGTTTGAAGACGTGGCAGCGGTGGTGGGCCCCAAGCGGCCCGACGCCAACGTGTGCTGGTGCCTGAGCTACCGCGTCCCGTCAAAGCTGAACCTGGAGCTGCACGGGACCGCGCGCGGCGACTTCGTCAGGGAGCTGGTGGGGCAGGATCCGCCGCCCGGGGTCCTCGCGTACGACGGCGACGACGTCGTGGGGTGGGCGGGCGTCCATCCGCGCTCCGACACGAGCTTTGCCCTCAACCGCAAAATCCCGCACGTCGATGACCAGGAGGTGTGGTCCGTCTGGTGCATCCGCGTGCGGCCCGGCCACCGGGGGAAGGGGATCTCCCATCAGTTACTGGAGGCCGCCGTCGAGTTCGCGCGCAGCTACGGCGCGCCCGCCATTGAGGGGTACCCGGTGGACAACAAGGGCAGCAAAGTGGACCTCACCATGGCCTACGTGGGCACGCGCAGGCTCTTCGAACGGGCAGGGTTCGTCAAGGCCGCGGACACGGATTCGGTGCTCAATGGCTTCCCGCGGGTCCTGATGCGGCGCGACCTGCGCTGAAACGGGTGCGTTGGTCAGGGCTTTTTCCGCCAGCGCCGGGGCCAGTCTTTGTCCATTAGCCACAGGACCACCAGCAGGGTGTCCATCACGATGAGCCCCGATAAGAGGTAGGCCCAGCCTGTAAACCAATGCACCGTAATCTCCTGACCTGGTATCCCCCAGCCACTCGATTGTGCATAAGTGTGCCACGGAATGGGTCAGCAGGGAACGGCTACTTCAGGAGCGCCACCAGGCGGCCGTGCACTTCGGTTTCGCGGTTGAGGAGGCGGGTCAGTTTTTCGACCTTCTCGGACATCTCGACGCCGACTGCGAGCCTGTCGCCCGGCCAGCTTGAGGCCTCCCAGGATTCCCCCAGCGCCCTGGCCAGGGAACGGTTCAGCGAGCGGACCTTCCAGGAATGGCTCAGGTAGTGCAGGGTGCTCCGGGAAAAGTGGCGCTCCCGGATCAGCTTCAGCGAGCGTGCCACGATGCCGGGCAGCGCCTCAGCGGATTCAGTTCTTTCCATCAGCCGTGCACCGTCCTCCGGCAAGTGTGGCAATACTTCATGGGTCTTCCCTTCGAGTGTGGCCACGGTTGCTCAAGTTCCCCTCAAGCGGGCCCAAAAATTGGGACAAGACCGGCCGCGGGAAGTGGCACCGGCCGTGGCAGGTGCAGGTGCTTAACCGGCACTGTGGTGCATGTGACAATGCTCGGCAGGCGTTAATACGGTAGAAGTAGAGCTATGCCTTCCATGCCCGAAACACGTCGAGCCGTTGTGATTGAAGACGATCCGGACATCCGCGGGCTTCTGGTGCGGGTTCTGGTCAAGCAGGGCTTCCTCGTGACCGAGGCCGCGGCGGGTCTGCCGGGCGTGGAACTCGTCCGCAGTGAACGGCCCGATCTTGTCACCCTGGACCTGAACCTTCCGGACATTGACGGCCTTGAGGTCTGCAAGCGCCTGCGGGAATTCTCCGATGCCTTCATCGTGATGCTGACCGCCCGCGCGGATGAACTGGACAAGCTCACGGGCCTGGACAACGGCGCCGATGACTACATCAGCAAACCGTTCAGCCCCCGCGAGCTCCAGTCACGGATCAATGCCCTCTTCCGCCGCCGCCGCCAGTCGCCCGCGGTGGACACCGCCGCGCGCAGCGAACTCGAACGCGCCACCGAGGTCCAGCAAAGCCTCCTGCCCAACGAGGACGTCCGGGTCGAAGGGTACGATCTCGCCGGTGCCTTCCGGCCTTCCCGCAGCGTGGGAGGCGACTTCTATGACTGGTACCGGACCCCGGACGGCCTGCACCTGACCTTTGCCGATGCCATGGGCAAGGGCATGGGGGCGGCCCTCATCGCCGCCACCGTCCGGGCCGTGATGCGTTCCATGGGCCACCGGCGGGACCTGGACGGCGCCTTCGCCTCCGCCAGCAAGGCCATCGCCACTGACCTGGACTCCTCCAACTCCTTTGTCACCCTGTTCCACGCCCGGCTGGACGCTGTCTCCGGCAACGTCAGCTACGTCGACGCCGGCCACGGACTGGCACTGCATGTCACGGCCGACGGCGGCGTGCACCGGCTGCCGTCCGGCGGTCCCCCGGTGGGAGCATGGGCGGGCACCACGTGGCCGAAGTCCACCCTGGATCTGGCTCCCGGCGATTCCCTGGTGGTGGTGAGCGACGGCGTCCTTGATGTCTTCGACTCCGTGGAGGCCTTCACCGCAGCGGTGCTCGCAGCGGTCCGCGGGAAGGAGTCCGCGCAGGCCGCCAGCAACGCGATCCTCGCGCTTGCGCCGGCCGAATCCGCCGAGGATGACGTCACCGTTGTGGTGGTCCGCCGCCTGCCCGAAACTGCCGCGGCATGACCCGCTTCTGGACCCGCCTGATAGTGGTCCTGACGGTCATCTTCGGCCTCAACTACGTGGCCTGGCGCTGGGCCGCCTCGCTGAACTGGGATGCCTGGTGGATCGCCGTCCCCCTGGTGGTAGCGGAAACCTACAGCCTGATCGACGTCATGCTCTTCGGCATGACGGTGTGGAAGCTGAAGATCCGCAAGGCGGCACCCGCACCTCCCCACGACGCCACCGTGGATGTCTTCATCACCACGTACAACGAAGACCTGGACATGGTGATGACCACCGCCCTGGCCGCCCAGAAAATCCGGCACCCGCACAGCACCTGGATCCTGGACGACGGCGCGCGCCCGGAGCTGAAGGCCCTCGCCGAAGAGCATGGTCTGGGCTACGTCACGCGCAGCGAGGACTGGACGGCCAACGTCCCGCGCCATGCCAAGGCCGGCAACCTGAACAACGCCCTGATGGTCACGCACGGCGAATTCCTGCTCATCCTGGACGCGGACCAGATCCCCGAACCGGACATCCTGGAAAAGACCCTCGGCTACTTCAACAACCGCCGCGTGGCATTGGTCCAGACCCCGCAGTACTTCAGTAACGTTCCCGCGGACGATCCGCTCGGCAGCCAGGCACCGCTGTTCTATGGCCCCATCCAGCAGGGCAAGGACGGCTGGAACGCTGCCTTCTTCTGCGGTTCCAACGCCATCCTGCGCCGCGAAGCCCTGATGCAGCTGGGCCTGGTGGGCTACGTCAAGGAAACCGAAAAGAGCATCCGCCGCGCCCTCGCCGCCTCCCGCTCCGCCATCCGGCAGGCCCGCAAATCGGCTGATATGGATACGCCCCTGGTTGCTGACGTACTGGACCAGGTGGAGGCGGCCACCAGGGAAGCCCAGGAACAGTTGGCAGCCGGTGAACCGCTCAGCGAAATCACCTACCGGGTCCGCCGGCGGGTTGACCTGGCCGTCCAGACCCTGGTCCAGGCAGACGTTTCGGCACTTCAGGCGGACCTCGAAGAGATCGCCGCCATGGAGCTCGCCCACGTAGGCGAGGCCGGCGTCCCCGTCGTCGCCGATGACGCCGTGCAGCGCATGTCCGCCCGGGACTGGTCCCCGCTGGGAGCCCTGGAATCGGTGCAGGCCGTCCTGGACGCTCTGAACGTGGAGCGCATCGACGAAGCCCAGCCGGTGATGCCGCTGGCCACCATCTCGGTCACCGAGGACATGGCCACCGCCATGCGCATGCACGCCATGGGCTGGGAGAGCGTCTACCACCACGAGGTCCTCGCCTACGGCCTGGCGCCGGAGGACATTGCGACTATGCTTACCCAGCGCCTCCGGTGGGCGCAGGGAACCATCCAGGTCTTGCTGCGCGAAAACCCGTTGGTGCAGAAGGGCCTGAAAATCGGCCAGCGGCTCATGTACTTCGCCACCATGTGGACCTACCTCAGCGGCTATGCGGCGGTCATCTACTTCGCCGCGCCCATCATCTACCTGCTCCTGGGCATCCTCCCCGTGACCAGCCTCAGCTGGGACTTCTTCATCCGGTTCATCCCGTTCATGATCGCCAACCAGTTACTGTTCGCCGTCGCCGGCCGCGGAATCCCCACCTGGCGCGGCCAGCAGTACAGCCTGGCGCTGTTCCCCACCTGGATCAAGGCGTGTTCGACGGCGGCCAAGAACGTCTGGTTCGGGCGGCCCCTCGGGTTCGCGGTCACCCCCAAGGCCCGCCAGAGCGGCGGCCCCAGCTGGAGCCTCATCCGCCCCCAGCTCGTGGTGGCGGGGCTGCTGGCGATTGCCGCCGTCGTCGGCATCATCCGGCTGGTTACCGGACTGGCCGAGCCGCTTGGCACGCTGGTTAACGTTGCCTGGGTTATTTTTGACCTGGTGGTCATGAGCATCCTGGTGCGCGCCGTTTTGTACAAGGGTTTCGAACCCGCTGTGGACATTAAAGCTGGAGAGAGGGAACCCGATGGAGTTTAGCCATGAGGTCAAGGATTCATACGCGGAGGTCAGGGCAGACGGGCGGCTCAATATGGTGTCCGCACCCAAGCTGCGGGAGTACGTCACCGATGTGATCGCGGGCGGTTCCAGCCGGATCGTGGTGAATCTCGAGAAGACAGGCTTTATGGACTCCTCGGGACTCGGCGCCCTGATCGGCTGCCTCAAGGCGGCCCGGCAGGCAGGCGGGGACCTCCGTATTGCGTCCGTGCAGCCCCAGGTGAAGATGGTGCTTGAACTGACCAGCATGGACCGCGTCCTGACGTCCTATGCCTCCCCGGAAGAGGCGTTCAGCAATGACTGACGTGCTGGCCCAGCGGAGCTTTCGCGGCCTGGCGGACCTGGACGCCATCGAGTCCGTCCACGACGAACTGGACGGCCTCTGGGAGGATGCCCCGTTCGTCCAGGACGTGGACCAGATGACGTTCGCCACTGCGGTGATCGAATCGGCCTCCAACATCGTCCAGCACGCCCAGCCGGCCAAGGCGCAACGGCCCGTGGAGCTGGGAGTGGAAATCAGCGTGCAGCCCACGCTGCTGCAGGCGCGGGTCAGTGCCTTCCACGCGAAGCCGCCGTTCGGACCCATGACACCCGGAACCCCCGGCGACGACTCAGAGTCCGGCCGCGGACTGGCCCTCATCCATGCCCTCGTCACCACGGTGACCTTTGAACGGCAGGACGGCACCAACACCTGGGTGCTCACCCGGACATCGCAGGACTAGGGGCGGGCCGGCGCCAAGGCGCCCTGCAGCTCCCAGCTGAACAGCACGTCGATGGTGGCGCCGCCGCCGGGCGTGTCACTGATTTCCAGGTCCCCGCCGTGGGCGTGCGCGATCCTTTGGCACGTCGCCAGGCCCAGGCCGGTGCCGGGGCCGTCGCCCGAACGGTGCAGCCTGACCAGGGGTTCCACGGCCCGCTTCCTGTCCGCCTGCAGGATCCCGACGCCGTTGTCCGCCACACTGACCGTCACCCCGCGCTCGCCTGGCGCCGCGCCGACGGTGACCCGCAGTTCACGCTCGGGGCTGCGGTAATTCAGCGAGTTGGCCAGGAGGTTCTGGAGCAGGGTCCGCAGCTGGGCCCGGTCTGCGAGCAGTTCCCCGTCGTCACAGTAGATGCCGCTCACCGGGCCCAGGTCCAGCCCCAGATCCTGTGCCGCCTCCGCTGTCACCGCCAGCAGGGAAACCCGCTCGCGGCGCAGGGCGCCGTCCACCTTGGCGTACGCCAGCACATCCTCGAGGGTCTTCAGCATGCGGTGCCCTCCCCCGCCGATGAGCTGCAGGTATTCGGCGGCAGGATGGCCCGGGGGGATGGCTGCATCGTCCTCCGCGAGTTCCACATATCCGAGGATGGTGGTCAGCGGGATGCGCAGGTCATGGCTCACCCGGCCGGCAAACTCGGCGAGCATCTCATTACTGCGTTCCAGTTCAGTCAGCGCGTCGCTGAGCTGCAGGGTGCGGTGCCGAAGCTCCAGCACCTCGACCACCTGGTGCGCCAGCACTTCCAGCATGCCGATCTGCTCGGCGGTGGGGTTGGCGGGATCGTCGCCGAAAACGCACAGCGAGCCCAGGACGAAACCTGAGGCAGTTTCCAGCGGAACGGAGGCGTAGAAACGGACTTCAGCAATCTCGCCGGAGACAAACGGGCTATCGGCGAACCTCGGATCCTTGGACGCATCGGCTACAACCGTTGTGTGCCCGCTGAGGAAAACCTTGGCGCACATCGAGTCCTCGCGGGAGCAGATCCCGGCGTCCAGCCCGGACGCCGCGATCTGCACCTGCTGGTCCTCCGTGATGATGTTGACCACACTGTAGGGCACACCACAGAGCCGGGCCGCCAGCCGGACAAGGTTCTCCAGCGCCCCGGCGGCGTCGGTTCCTGGCAGAATACCGGGACCTCCAGCGCGGGCAGGCGCCAGCCCGTAGTCCCTGATCCCTGCCGCGCGCTCCGATTCCGCGGCCCTCGCCCCATACATGACGGTTTCCATGCAGCCCTGTCCCCCTGTGATGTGCAACGCCCAGTCCTTCGCCGATAATATCGGGCCGGCGGTGACGTTGCAGATGAGTAGGCTAGATGGCATGGCTTTTGAAGAAACCCCCGCTGAGCGCCGCGAGGTCACCGTGCGCCGGGCCCCGAAGTATGTGCCGTTCCTGATCCTCGGCGCCCTGGTGGGATTTCTGGTGGCGGCCGGTGTCGCCTACGGACTGCCCGGGGACGAGGAATTTGACCGCGGGGCGGTCTTCGGATTTTTCCTGGTCACGTTTGGCGCAGGCGGGGCCATCCTGGGCGCCGTAGCTGCCCTGCTGCTGGACTGGCGGAGCGTTAAGCGCCAGCAACGCGCCGTGGTGGAGGCCGTCCCGGACTCCGAGCCCGACGACGACCCGCAGCCCTAGCTGCCAGTCACAAACCCCGCGGCGGAAAAGTCGTACCTCATCTCGTGAGATAATCGACCAGTGGCACGCGGCGATGGAAAACTTTCTCATGATCTTCTCCCTGGCGAAAAAGGCCCTCAGGACGCTTGTGGCGTTTTTGGGGTCTGGGCACCAGGTGAAGAAGTAGCAAAACTCACCTATTACGGGCTGTATGCACTACAGCACCGCGGTCAGGAGTCGGCTGGTATTGCCACCAGCGACGGCAAGCGGATCAACGTCTACAAGGACATGGGCCTCGTGTCCCAGGTCTTCGACGAGACCACGCTGAACACCCTGACCGGGCACCTGGCGGTGGGACACTGCCGCTACTCCACCACCGGAGCCAGCCACTGGGCCAACGCCCAGCCCACCCTCGGCGCCACCAGCACCGGCACGGTCGCCCTGGCGCACAACGGCAACCTGACGAACACGGCAGAGCTCAACGCCATGATCCAGGAACGTAACGGCGGCCAGCTCAGCGGCGAAATGAAGCAGGGCAACACCTCTGACACCGCCTTGGTCACGGCGCTGCTGGAAGGCGAAGAGGGCAAGACCCTCGAGGAAACAGCCATCGAACTGCTGCCGAAGATCAAGGGCGGCTTCTGCTTCGTCTTTATGGACGAAGGCACCCTCTACGCGGCACGTGACACCTACGGCATCCGCCCCCTGGTCCTGGGCCGGCTGGACCGTGGGTGGGTGGTTGCCTCCGAGCAGTCCGCCCTGGCCACCGTGGGCGCCAGCTTCATCCGGGAAATCGAACCCGGCGAATTCATCGCCATCGACGAGGACGGCGTGCGTTCCAAGCGCTTCGCGGAGCCGACGCCGGCGGGTTGCGTTTTCGAGTACGTGTACCTCGCCCGCCCGGACGCGGCCATCGCCGGCCGTTCCGTGTACGAGTCCCGCGTGGAGATGGGCCGCCAGCTCGCCCGCGAAAACACCCAGGAAGCGGACATAGTCATTCCGGTCCCGGAGTCCGGCACCCCCGCAGCGGTGGGCTACGCCGAGGAATCCGGCATCCCGTTCGCGCACGGCTTCGTCAAAAACTCCTACGTTGGCCGGACGTTCATCCAGCCGTCCCAGACGCTGCGCCAGCTGGGCATCCGGCTCAAGCTGAACGCGCTTGAGTCCGTGATCCGCGGCAAGCGCGTGGTGGTGGTGGATGACTCGATCGTCCGCGGCAACACCCAGCGGGCCATCGTCCGGATGCTCCGCGAAGCCGGCGCCGCTGCCGTGCACATCAAGATCTCGTCCCCTCCCGTCAAGTGGCCCTGCTTCTACGGCATCGACTTCGCCTCCCGTGCGGAGCTGATCGCCAACGGCGCCACCATCGAGGAAATCTCCCAGGCGATCGGTGCCGATTCCCTCGCGTACATCTCCGAAGACGGCATGATCGGCGCCACCCAGCAGCCGCGCGAACGTCTCTGCACCGCCTGCTTCACCGGCAAGTACCCCATCGCGCTCCCGGGCTCGGACAAACTGGGCAAGAACCTCCTGGAGCGCACCGACCTCGGCGGCCTGGCGCCGTCGCCCTCTGCCCTCCCGGGCACCACCGCCGCACTGGCCGTGGCCACCATCGGCATCGATGAGGACCCGGCAAACGACGAAGGCTCCGACGGCTGCGATCCCGGACCGGACGCTGAGTTTGAGGACCTGCTGACCGAAGAAGACCGCGTGCCCGAGATTCACCATGCAGCCACCTCCACCGGCGCCGACAAGAAAGAGTCCGTATGACTTCCGCTACTCCCGCCGCCGGCCACAGCTCACAGAACGCCGCAGGCATCACGTATGCCTCCGCCGGCGTTGACGTCGAAGCCGGCGACCGCGCCGTGGAACTGATGAAGGATGCCGTGAAGGCAACCCACAACTCATCCGTCATCGGCGGCGTGGGCGGCTTCGCCGGACTGTACGACGTCTCCCGGCTCCTGACCTACAAGCGTCCCCTGCTGGCTACCTCCACCGACGGCGTGGGCACCAAGGTTGCCATCGCCCAGGCCATGGACATCCACGACACCATCGGCTTTGACCTGGTGGGCATGGTGGTGGACGACATCGTGGTGGTGGGTGCCGAGCCGCTCTACATGACCGACTACATCGCCTGCGGCAAGGTTGTCCCGGAGCGCATCGCAGACATCGTCCGCGGCATCGCCGCAGCCTGCTCCGTGGCCGGCACCGCCCTGGTGGGCGGCGAAACAGCCGAGCACCCGGGCCTGCTGGGCGAGCACGAATACGACGTCGCAGGCGCCGCTACCGGCGTTGTCGAGGCCTCCGACCTGCTCGGCCCTGACCGTGTCCGCGCCGGCGACGTCGTGATCGGCATGGCCTCCTCCGGCCTGCACTCCAACGGCTACTCGCTGGTCCGCCGCGTCATCAACCACGCCGGCTGGGCACTGGACCGCCAGGTCTCCGAACTCGGCCGCACCCTGGGCGAGGAACTGCTGGAACCCACCCGCGTCTACGCCGCTGACTGCCTGGACCTGGCCCGCACGTTCCCGGTGAACAGCACCAACGCCGTTCACGGCTTCAGCCACGTCACCGGCGGCGGTCTCGCAGCCAACCTGGCCCGCGTGCTGCCGCAGGGCCTCGTGGCCACCGTGGACCGCGCCACCTGGGAACTGCCGGCCATCTTCAAGCTCGTTTCCGAACTGGGCAACGTACCGTTGGCCGATCTGGAGCGCACCCTGAATCTGGGCGTGGGCATGGTGGCCATCGTGTCCGCCGAAGCTGCCGACGCCGCCGTGGCCCGCCTGAACGACCGCGGCCTGCCGTCCTGGATCATGGGCACCGTCACCACGGATTCGGATTCGATCCTCAAGACCGGCCCGGACTACGTGCAGGGCGCCAAGGGCGTGGACGGCGGTGCCGTCCGCCTGGTCAACGCCTACGCCTAAAACCCCTCATCAAGCAGCCCGGGGCTTCGTGATGAAGCTCCGGGCTTCTTGCTGCCCCGTCTCCTCACTGTACTTCGATGACGCCCATCATGCCGAGGTCCTCGTGATCAAGGATGTGGCAGTGGAAGACGGAGCGCCCGCGGAAGTCCCTGAACGGCACCCTGACCTTTACCCGCCCGTTGGCCGGGATGTTCACCACGTCCTGCCAGCGCACAGCGTCGACTGCCTGGCCGTCCTGCTCGATGATCTGCATCGGCCACACATGCAAATGGAACGGATGGTCCATGGGGCTGGTGTTGGTCAGCGTCCATTCCTCGACATCCCCGGCCGTCGCCGTGATATCTGTCCTGGCCGCGTTGAATGTCCGCCCGTTGATGGTGAACCGCATCATGCCTGCGCCGCCCATCCCCATCCCGCCACCCATGCCCATCGCCATGACGATCTGCCGGCGGGCCGCAACAGCGGAAGTGCGCACGTCTCCCAGCCCCTGGTAATCGGGAACGGCCTCGGGGGGTTCCGCCCGCCCGCCGGACACACGGAGGGTGGCCAGCGCGGCGCCGTCGGGCTGGCCCGCAGGGTTCCGCGCGCCTGATCCTGCCCCCATCATTCCCGGCATGCTCCCGCGGTCCTGGTACAGGGCCCGCAGGACGGAGTCACCTGCTGCTGTGGTCACCAGCAGGTCGGCCCGGTTGCCCGGCATGAGCAGCACTTCTTCAACATTCTCCGGGGTCTGGAAGCGGCCGGAGTCCATGCCCAGGAGCTGCAGCTGCTGCCCATCGAGCCGGAGCCGGAGGTAGCGGGCCACGCACGTGTTGACGATTCGCCACCTTTCCCGTTCCCCTGGCCGGGCGCTGAATTGAGGGTTGCTCTGGCCGTTGACCAGGACCAATTCACCTTCCCGGCCCATCATCCGGTCCATTTCCGGGACTCCGGCGATGTTCCCCCTTCCGTCCAGCGTGATGTCCGAAACCACGAGCACCCGCTCAATGCTTGCCTCAATGGGCTCCGGGTCCTCAACGATGATGGCTCCGAAAAGGCCGGCGAAGATCTGGTCGGCCACCATTCCGTGATGATGCGGGTGGTACCAATAAACGCCCGGCGGATGATCCTCCGGAAGCCTGTACTCGTAGTCGAACGTGGCTCCGGGCTCCACCGCGATGAGGACGTTGTCCCCGTTGCCCTGCGGTGTGACATGGAGCCCGTGCATGTGGAGGTTGGTGGGGGCGGCGACTTTGTTGACGAGCTTGATCTTCAGGACATCGCCTGCGCGCAGGCGAAGAGTCGGGCCGGGAATGCTCCCGTTGTAAGCGAGGGCCGCGGCCTGCCGGCCCGCCAGCGGCAGCTCTCCCGGTGCGGCTTCGAGCCGAACCTGCAGCTGGCCGCCGGTGCTTCCTTCTTCCGGAGGCGTAGCCAGTTCATGTCCGCTGACCGGGCCGGACTGCGACGTCCCCAGCGTCCAGATCACCCCGGCCCCGCCCGCCACCGTTGCCGCCGCACCCAGTCCGCCCAGAAGAAGCGCCTTACGACGGCTGATGGGCTGCACTACGGACCCTCGCCAAGCACCCGAAGGTTTTCCCGGTACTGGTCCGCGGTCAGCTCTCCCTTCGCGAACCGCTCATCGAGGATCTGCCGGGCCCTGCTCCGACCCACCGGCGGTGGACCACCTGGCCCCTCAGGGCCTCCCGGGCCGAACCCGCCACGATAACCGCCGCCGAACATCCTGACAGCCAGCAGCACCAGCAGTGCGATGCCGATGAGCAGGAGCGGCACCCAGACCCACATCCACCACATGCCGTTTCCGTAACCCCACATCATGGCGGGCGCCTTTCGCCTCGCGGACAACCATTGCTCCGATTCTGAGCGCGGCGGGCAGCCGGGGGTAGGGTCCGAGGTCCCGCCCCATACCAAGTGCGCGGATGCGGGTTTTAGACCTCCAGCAGGCTGAAGACGCCGCCCTGCGGGTCTTTCAGCGTCGCAGTGGCACCGGGAGTCTCCGGATCGTCGTCTCCCGGTTCGATCAGCACCTCGGCACCCGCCGCCACAGCCTTGCGCACGGTGCCGGCAACATCGGAGACGCCGAAGTAGATCTGCCAGCGGGCAGGAGCGTCTGCAGCGACGATGCCGGCCACCTCCGCGCCGTTCACCATCAGCGTGGTGTAGGTGCCGCCGTCGTCCTGTGGGTACTCGGTCACCTCGTGGCCGAACAACTGCTGGAAGAATCCGACGGCGGCCTGCGGCTCGGGCGTGAGCAGTTCGGTCCAGGAGAGGGCACCTGGCTCGTTGTACCGCCCTGTGCCGGTGTGCGTGCCTGGCTGCCACACACCGGTAGTCCCGCCGCCCGGAGGGTCCACGAAGACCATCACGCCGGTGTCCCCCACTACCTCCGGACCGAACTGGACCTGGCCGCCGGCGTGCGGCGTTTCCGCGGCCACCGCGCCAGCGTCTTCCGCGGCGAAGTAGATGTTCCATTGGGCATCGGTGCCCACCGATTCCTGGTGCGGGTTCTGCGGCGCCACGACGGCTACCAGGTCCTCGGCGATGAAGGCCTGGGCATAGCTGCGGCCATCCGGGGTGGGCATGTCCTTGAAGGTCCAACCAAAGACAGCCGTGTAGAAAGCCTTGGCTGCGTCAACGTCCCGGGTCTGGACGTCAGCCCAGCACGGTTCGCCGTGGGAGTATCTGCGTGAAGTGGTGTTTCCGGGCATGTGGGAGTCCTTTCGCGGCGCACAAAGCATCAACACCTTCAGTCAACACCAAAAGGCCCGCCGCCTGCACCGGGTTCCGGTACAGGCGACGGGCCTGATAACTGAGGCCAGCACTGCGGATCCGCCGGGATCCGGTGTGCTGGAAAAGAAGCGCTGTACTGACGGACAAGCTGTGTGGTCCGGAGGTACTGCGGCGTCACGGGGCCGGTTGCCTTACGGCGACACGGGCCTGCGACAACTAGCCGATCCGACGGGTATCTACCTCGTCGTCGTCTTCTTCCAAATCGTCCGCGTACTTATCCACATAAGCTGAATAGTCCGGTTCAACCGGCTCATTCGCGAAATGGCTCGTGGCACGACCTTCTGGGCCTTTGAGCTCACGCTGAAGGGCCGAATAGTCAGTGTTCGGGGAATAGTACTTAATATCCCGAGCCTGCTTGGTAGCTTTTGCCTTTTGACGGCCGCGCCCCATGGCGTGACCCCCTTTTGTACTCGGACCGGAGGTGGTCACCTTGGCTATCGGTGAGGCCCCGGAATGTTTGGTCAATTTGTCGTACACCTAGATTACATGCTTTCGGCGCCCACTGCTCCCCGGCGCGGGCGTTCAAACGCCATGTCGGGTACCCTTTCCGCGGCGCACCGCGGGGTTCCCGGCTTTTTTGTTGGATAGAGTCTCTTCAACGGCTGCCGATCCGGGTGCGCGGAGCGGCGGCATGGCGAGTTGAAAACCCCAGGAGGGTATCCCGATGAACCAGCAGGACGCCGATGCCAGGCCGGCAGCTGAGGGCCCGCAGGGCGCCCCCGGCGGACCGCGGCCGGCCCCGCCCAGACCAGCCGCCCCGCCCACTGCAGGGCTGCCCAGGGTGGCCGCCCGGCAGTCCGGTGAGCAGTCCGCCCCCGCGCCGCACCCGGATGCCCCTGCCCGGAAGCCACGGCGGACCGGGTCCACGCTGCTGAAGGCTGTCTTCGTACTGGTTCTGGTGGGCGTCATCGGCGGACTGGTGTGGCTGGCCATGTGGCTGGGCAAGGACTCCGGGAAGACGGCCGACGGCGGCTCGGGCGTGGTGGAAATCTCACCCACTCCCCCGCCCACCCCGCTTGCGCTGCCCCGGGAAGGGGTTGCACCGGCCGACTTCCGCCTTGGTGACTGTTTCAAGGATTTTGACCCGGAGTCCCTGCGGTCCACCGTCGTGGCCTGCGATACCGCCCATTCAGCCCAGCTTGTGGCCGTGTTCCGTTATCCAACCAGCGGCTCATACCCGGGCCGGGAAGCCCTTGCTGCCAAGGCCCTGGAAGCCTGCCAGGCGGCGAGGCTGGCGCCGGCAGCCAACGAATACGTCCTGAACTTCCAGCGCGCCTACCCCAGCAGCACAAGCTGGGAATCGGGCGACCGCCGCGTGGACTGCTATGTCACGGCCGACGGCGGGAACGTCATCAACGCCAGCGCGCTGCCCTGAGGACAGCGCGGCGGCGTCAGTCAGCTGGGTGAGCCGGATACCGGCTGGCCAGTTGCTGGCCGGTCAGTTGACGTCGGACGGGTGCTTCGCCAGAGGTGTGACCGAGATGTCCATGAACGGGAAAAGGGGCAGGCCCGAGAGCATGGTGTGGAGTTCGTCGTTGCTTTCAGCGTCAAAAACTGAGTAGTTGGAGTACTCGCCCACAACGCGCCAGATGTGGCGCCACTTTCCCTGCTCCTGAAGATCCTGGGAGTAGGCCTTTTCCACTGCTTTGAGGGCCGCCGCCTCCTCAGAGGGCATGTCAACGGGAAGGTTGACGTCCATGCGTACAAGGAACAGCATCTTTTTCTCTTTTCTTGTTGGAGGGTTGAGCCGGGCGGGTCTTAGCCCAGGAAGCCCCAGAGCAGGATGGCGGCAATGTAGATGACGCCAACCCAGAACATCATGATCACGGTGTAGCCCATAATGTCCTTGAGCTTCAGCTTCGACAGTGCAAGGGCGGGCAGGATCCAGAAGGGCTGGACCAGATCGTTCCAGGCGTTGCCCAGCATGACGGACATGGAGGTCTGGGCGGTGGAAGCACCAATGGCGTTGGCCGCATCGATCATGAAGGGACCCTGGATCATCCAGTGCCCGCCGCCGGAGGGAGCGAAGAAGTTGATCAGGAAGGAGCTGATCAGTCCCCAGAACGGCAGGGTCTCCGGGGTGGAGATGCTGGTGAAGACACCTGAGATCGTGACCACAAGCCCGGACGCAGCCATGATCGCCATGATTCCCGCGTAGAAGGGGAACTGCAGGATGATGCCGGAAATTGTCTTGATTCCTTCGTTGAGTTGGCGCAGGTAGGCGTTGGGAGTGCCCAGCAGGAGGATGCCCAGGAACAGGATGAAGAAGTTGATCAGATTCAGGTCAACCCCGCCGCCCCGGATGAAGTGAACACCCACGTAGCCCATTCCCAGAATGCCGATTGCCCAGGCCAGGATCCGGCTGTTGTTCAGCTTCGAAGCAAAGGTGTCAGCGTCAGTCTCCAGCGTGACTTTGAGGGGTTCGGTGGAATGCAGGGCCCGGTCGATCTCCGTGACCGGCTGACCGGGCTTGGGGTGGAGCATGGCGTTGAGCAGGGGCAGGGTCACCAGGACCACGGCCGCAGTGATCATCATGGGTAACGAGAAAATGGTCTCGGCCAGCGGGATCAGCCCCATCTGCTTCTCCATGGGGTGTCCCGGCGTTGAGATCACCATGGGAATGGTGGCGGACAGGCCCAGGCCGTACATGGTGAAGCCGCTGTAGGCCGCGGCGATGATCAGCGGGTAGTGGACGCCCTTGACATGCATGGCCAGCTTCTTGGCGACGATGCCGCCGATCACCAGTCCGAATCCCCAGTTAAGGTAGGAGCCCACAGCACCCACCAACGTTGCCACGATGACGGCCGTCCGTGGTGTTTCCACCCGGCTGACGATCGCGTTGAGCAGCCGCTCCACCACGGGGGCGTTCGCCAGGACGTAGCCCATGGCCAGGATGACTGCCATCTGGGTGGTGAACGCAAGCAGCGACCAGAAGCCCTTGCCCCACGATTCCGTCACGTCCGCGATGCTCTGGCCTTCGATCACCACGGCAAGGATCACCGTCAGGATGGTCAGGATGATGGCGAAGACAAAGGGGTCCGGCAGGTAGCGCCGCATCAGCTCTGTGAAGAAGCCGGTCACCTTCTGCATGCCGGCGGCTCGCTTGAGCGCAGGCGTTTCCGCCCTGTCCAAAGTTTTACTCATGATTTCCTCTTTGAATCGAAAAGTTGGCGCGCGTCAGGTTCACGGGATACCTGGAAGCTGGCCGCTGGGGAGGCGAAGGAATCGCGCGGCGGACCGGAGCTCATGCTCCGCATCACAGCCGGGGGTAACCTGGCGCACACTCAAGATCGCAGAACCGTACGATAAGTGTCCAATAAACTTTCCTTAAGGATCCGATAACGGAACCCTTATGAATGGCTGGCGTCATGGATTTGAAACACCTTCGAGCCTTCGCAGTTCTCGCAGAAGAACTGCACTTCGGCCGCGCCGCCGAGCGGCTGGCGGTGGCACAACCACAGCTCAGCGTGTGGATCCGGCGGCTGGAACAGGATCTCGGCGTCGTACTTTTTGACCGGAGCTCCCGGGTTGTCCGCCTCACCGATGCAGGGCAGGCCGTTTACGGGCCCATCCTGAAAACGCTGGAGAGTGCCAGCCTCATTGAACGAGCGGCCATGCTCGGCTCCTCGGCGGTAGTGGGGCAGGTGGTGGTGGGCTACGCCGGCGCAAGCAGCCGGGACGTGGTCCCACCGCTGGCCAAGGCTGTCCGGGTGGCCGAGCCCGGTATCGAGCTAAAGCTGAGGTCGCTGGTCTACGGCGGACTGGCCCCCGGCGAGGTGGCGGCAGGCGCCATCGACATCGGGTTTTCACGGCTACCGGTCCGGGACAAGGATGTCCGGACGCGTATTTTTGCCTATGAGCGCATCCTGGTGGCCTTGCCCGAAGACCATCCACTGGCATCGGCGGACATTGTGCCGCTCGCCGGTCTTGCCGCTGAACCCTTCGTCGCGTTCCCGGCAACCATCGGCTCCAACCTCCGGAACGCCACTGCCCGCCTTGCCCTGGAGGCGGGATTCGCGCCGCGGGTGATGCAGGAGGCGCCGGATTCCTACGCCGTCCTGAGCCTCGTGGCAGCCGGGGTGGGCGTCACGTTGACGCTGTCGTCGGTGACGCACGTGAACCCGCCGGGCTTGGTCTACCGCGAACTTGCTGGTCCGCCGACGTACCTGGCCGTGGTGGTGGTCTGGCGTGACCGTGGAGTCAGCCGCGCCACGCAGGCGGTGCTGGACATCTTCGAGCAGGTCAGGCCGACGCCGGCTGACCCGCCCGGCCGCATACTCGACTGACGGAAACCCCACGAATGAGGCTGGCTACCCCTCCAAGTCAGGAGTTCAAAACACTGGGATGGTGGATCATCCGCAAAGGCGCCCCTGTTGTGGCGTCCGGCGACTAACGCGTTTCAGGGGCGGCAAGTCCCCCAGCCACCTAGGCCGCGACCGGCAGCACCAGCAGGTAGCCGGCCGGCAGTTCGCTGCTCCAGCGCCGCGGCTCCCGAACCACGAACTGGGTCGCCAACTGCTCCGGGGTGAGCAGGCTGTTGGGCGCTGGCGACGGACCCCACTGCCCGCTGCCGTGCGGGTAGAGCGGATCCTGGACGCGGACGCCGGTGACCGAGAACTCGGTGAACTGCCCGGGGTCCCCGACCGATTCGAACCCGCTCATCACCCATGCGTGGCGGCCGCTCCACATGACCAACCCCACCGGGCGGCCTGTGTCGGCAATAGCCCGCGCCGCGGTTTGGAGCGCGTCCTCGTAGTCGGGGACGCTGACGACGGAGTAGGGCCCCATCCCGACCTCTGTCAGCACCTGCGCCCAGCCGAGTGGGTTGGCACCATTGAACGAATTGGAAGACCGTGCCCGGGCCATATCCCACAAGTCACTCTGCTGAGCGCGGTCGGCCCAGGTACCTCCGCCTGTGTCGTCGATGAGGTTATGTGCCATCTGAATGCTCGCCGCAACACACCAGTCGAAGGTGTACTGCGGCACGAAGTCCCCCTCCTGGTAGAGGTTGAGGGCGAATGCCTGCGGCACCGGGGGCGGCGTGGGGGGCGGCGTGGGGGCCGGTGTGGCCGTGGGAACCTGTGCCGGAACGGGCTTCTGCTGCGGGGCGGCGTCGACGGCGGCTGGCTGGGCCGAGGAGGTCGGGGATGGTGGAACGGCGGTGGTCTCATCGAGGCCTGCCGCAGGCGAGCAGCCCGCAAGGAGGACCGCCAGGGCGGCGAGCCAGGCTGGAAGACGGGGCGGGGCACCGGTCATGATCGCAGTCTAGCGCGATGCGGCGGTGGGCCGGGATTGACGTCCCCTGACCAGGTCGTGCGGGCCGGCATACCCGACGACTGCCAGCGCCAGGATGGCGACCAGGCCGGCCAGCGCCCACCACGCCACAAGGTATTGGCTCCCTTGCAGTTCGGAGAGGAAGAACCGAGCGAAGCTGTTAAAGGCGGCGTGGAACAGGATGACTATAGGCAGGCTTGCCTGCGTGCTGTTATAGAGCCAGGCGAGCAGCACCGACAGCGCGAAGACATAGATCGCGAATGGTGCCAGGGGGCGCTGATCCGGATCGGATACGAATTCCGGCAGATGCCAAGGCAACCACACCAGTCCCACAATCAACGCGGCTACTAGGGCGCTCCGGCCGTGTTGCAGCCGCGGAAGCAGAAAACCCCGCCAGCCCAGCTCCTCGAAAATGCCCACGATGACGATCGTGACAGCGATTGATCCGGCCACCTGCAGAACGTCGGATGGCTCCCAGGTGGGGACCGGCGCTCCGGCCACCACTGCAGCGCCCAAGGCCAGGGCGGGGATGGCAAAAGGTACGCCCAAAGCCACGCCGTACCATGCGGGATGGACTCGCCACCGTCCCAGCTGGCGCAGGAGACCGGACAGGCCCGCGCGGCCACCTGCCAGGAATGCAACCAGGACCGCTGCCAGTCCGGGCCCAAACGGCACCAGGGGGCTGCTCTCCGGATTCATGAGCACCAGCGGCCAGATGCACCATGAAATCGCATAAGCCAAAACCAGGTAGAGCACAATTTCATGCCGGGCCGCCCACCTACGCGACCGGTGTCCCTTAACCGTCATCGCAGACCTCTTTTCCTAGGCCTTTGATCACGACAATCCTCGGCCGCCATGAGGTTGTCAAGGTTGAAAGGGCATCGGTGCAGGAGTGGCGTTCCGCGTAGTGAATCAGGTTCCTGGACTGGTGATGGACACTGCCCCGCTGCCAGCGCCCGGCTTGAGGCAGTCAGCAATCCGTTTGGCGTCGTCCTGGGTCCCCGTCCCGAACAGCTTGATGCTCAGGCGTGTGGAAGGCAGATCCGCTGATTCGATCGATTCTTCGATGAGCGGGTCTTCGAAGCAGTGGTCTATTGCGCCTCCGTCCCTCGGACCGAGTACTGATACATACCAGCGATCGGAAGTTCCTGGCGTGATGCCCGTTGTGCCGGATGCCGTCCCGCAGCTTCCCAGGGCAACGGGCAATAGGAAAAGACCCATCCAACGGCGCATCTGACGCTTCACTAAGCCCCCCGAACTCCCAGCCTCACCCAGAGCTTACGCTCGCCGCCGGTAGCGATGGCTAGGATTCAGGACATAACGGATCGCGGTCCGTCCACTTCGACGGGTAAAGGGCCTATTCCTTACGCCGCACCACCAGTCCCGTGCCGGCGGGAGCACCGCCGTCGGGCCCGGCCTGTGCCTCCAACCCTTCAACGGTGAGTTCATCGACGTCGGCCGCGGTGTCCACGAGGACAGTGTCACCGTCCGCGATGTCCCCGGACAGGATGGCCTTGGCCAGCCTGTCGCCGATCTCCCGCTGCACCAGCCGCCGCAGCGGCCGGGCACCGTAGGCCGGATCGAAGCCGGTCATGGCAAGCCAGGCGCGGGCGCCTTCAGTAACGTCCAGGCTGAGCCGGCGGTCCTGAAGCCGCTTGCCCAGCTCGGCCACCTGGAGTTCCACGATGTGCGCCAGCTCGTCCACCGTCAGGGCGTCGAACAGCACCACTTCGTCCAGCCGGTTCAGGAACTCCGGCTTGAAGGACGCGTTGACCGTGGCCATCACGGCGTTCCGCTTGGCATCGGGATCGAGCGTCGGGTCCACCAGGAACTGGCTGCCGAGGTTGGATGTGAGCACCAGAATCACGTTGCGGAAATCCACGGTGCGGCCCTGGCCATCAGTGAGGCGGCCGTCATCGAGCACCTGCAGGAGGATGTCGAAGACCTCCGGGTGGGCCTTTTCCACCTCGTCCAGCAGGATGACGGAGTACGGCCGACGGCGGACGGCTTCAGTCAGCTGGCCGCCCTCCTCGTAGCCCACGTAGCCGGGAGGGGCACCCACCAGCCGGGCCACGGAGTGCTTCTCGCCATACTCGGACATGTCGATCCGTACCATGGCGCGTTCGTCGTCGAACAGGAAGTCCGCCAGCGACTTGGCGAGTTCTGTTTTGCCCACGCCGGTGGGGCCGAGGAACAGGAACGAGCCGGTGGGACGGTTGGGGTCGCTGATGCCGGCCCGGGCGCGGCGGACGGCGTCGGACACGGCCGTAACAGCCTTGGACTGACCGATCAGCCGCTTGCCGAGTTCCTCTTCCATGTGCAGCAGCTTCTGGCTCTCGCCCTGCAGCATACGGCCGGCCGGGATACCCGTCCACGCGGAAATGACCTCTGCAATATCGTCCGCGGTGACCTGTTCAGCGACCATCTGGCTGGATTTGTCCGTGTTGGCTTCCTCCGCGGCTGCGGCTGCACTCAGTTCACGCTCCAGGGCAGGGATCTCGCCGTAAAGCACGCGGGAGGCCGTTTCCAGGTCGCCCTCGCGCTGGGCCTTGTCCGCGGCGGACCGGAGTTCGTCAAGCTTCGCCTTCAGGTCACCCACCCGGTTCAGGCCTGCCTTCTCGGCCTCCCAGCGCGCATTGAGTGCGGACAGTTCTTCTGTCTTGTCCGCCTTGTCCGCTCGGAGCGCTGCCAGCCGCTCCACGGAGGCTGCGTCGCTTTCGCCTTCAAGGGCAAGCTCCTCCATGGTCAGCCGATCCACCTGTCGCCGGAGCTGGTCTATCTCCTCCGGGGCGGAGTCGATCTCCATGCGGAGCCGGGATGCGGCCTCGTCCACCAGGTCGATGGCCTTGTCCGGCAACTGGCGGCCTGAGATGTAGCGGTTGGACAACGTGGCGGCGGCGACCAGCGCTGAGTCAGCGATGGTCACTTTGTGGTGTGCCTCGTAGCGTTCCTTCAGGCCGCGGAGGATGCCGATGGTGTCCTCCACGCTGGGCTCACCTACGTAGACCTGCTGGAAGCGCCGTTCCAGCGCCGCATCCTTCTCGATGTTTTCCCGGTACTCATCCAGGGTGGTGGCGCCGATCAGGCGCAGCTCCCCGCGGGCGAGCATGGGCTTGAGCATGTTACCGGCATCCATCGAGGATTCGCCGCTGGCACCGGCGCCCACCACCTGGTGGATCTCGTCGATGAAGGTGACAATCTGGCCTTCGGAGCTCTTGATCTCCTCGAGCACCGCCTTGAGCCGCTCCTCGAACTCGCCGCGGTACTTGGCTCCGGCCACCATTGAGGCGAGGTCCAGGGCGATCAGGGTTTTGCCCCGGAGGCTCTCCGGCACGTCCCCTTGGACGATGCGCTGGGCAAGGCCTTCCACCACGGCGGTCTTGCCCACACCCGGCTCACCGATGATGACGGGGTTGTTCTTCGTGCGGCGGCTCAGCACCTGGATGATGCGCCGGATTTCGTTGTCCCGCCCGATCACCGGGTCCAGCTTGCCGGACCGCGCCATCGCCGTCAGGTCAGTGCCGAACTTCTCCAGCGACTGAAAAGTGTTTTCCGGATCCGGGCTGGTGACTTTGCGGTCACCGCGGACACCCGGCAGGGCGGCGAGCAGCGCCTCATGGGAGGCACCGGCGTCGCGCATTAAGCGGCCGACGGCGTCACTCCCGGCGGAGAGGCCCAGTAACAGCACCTCGGTGGAGACAAACGTGTCGCCGAGCCTGTCCGCCTCGTTCTTGGCGTTCTGGATGGCCTGCAGGGCAGGCCGGGACAGCTGCGCCTGCTGAGTGGAACCGCCGGACGTGGCGGGCAGCGCCTTGATGGCTGTGCTTGCCTGGACACTCACGGCGTCCGGGTCAGCCCCGGTGGCGCGGAGGAGCGCAACAGCGACACCCTCCCGCTGATCCATCAGGGCCTTAAGAATGTGTGCGGGTTCCACCTGGGGATTGCCGGCCGTGGAGGCGTTCATGGCCGCAGTCGACAGAGACTCCTGGCTCTTGGTGGTGAATTTGACGTCCAAAGAGAGCTCCTTCCGGGTTTACGTAATCGCTAAGTTGAGTCTAGTACGCTCAACCCTGACGTGCGGTTTCTTTGGCCACTTTTTTGCCGACAGCGAACCCGTATGCCCGGGCAACGCTGGCTGGGCTGATGATCTCCCTTGCACTGTATCCCCGCCGGGGGAATCATCCTAGGATCGTTCTGTCCGGCGGCAACGGTGCCCCGGAACGTGAAGCGGAGGATTGCCGTGAAGAAATTTGTTGTGCTCTACATGGGACCAAAGGCAGCCCAGGAACAGATGCTGGAGAGCTCACCCGAAGCGGCGCAGGAGGGTATGAAGGCTTGGCTTCAGTGGGCGGACCGAGCGGGAGACGGGGTCGTGGATATGGGCAACCCCCTGATCGCCGGAAAGGAAGTCACTGCCACAGGAGTCTCAGAGATAAGCAGCACCAACCATATTGGCGGGTACGGCATCATCCAGGCAGACGACATGGAAGGTGCCCAGGCGCTGCTCGACGGGCACCCGCACCTGATGATGCCGGGCGGCAGCATCAGGGTCTACGAATCCCTGGATATGCCCGGAATGTAGCTTCCCTGGAGCCTCAGCCGGCGGCCGGCGTTTGCTCGATGTAGTTGATGACGAGGAACTCTCCGGCCGGAACCAGCTCCACATACCAGCGCGTTGTGGTATCCCAGCCCTCCCAGTTCTCCTGTCCGGCCACTGTGGGGCGGTAGACGGCGTCGAATTTCAGGAAGGTGCCGTTGTCAGTGGCGCTCGAGTCGATCTCCTGGAGCAGTTCAAAGGTGCCGCGCCCGCCCGTTTCCGGTTCCGCCTTACGGGCTGCGGCGAGGTTCTGCTGGTTGAGCGCCTTTACCGCCGCAAAGTACTCCTGCCAGGCGACGTCGGTGTGGGTGGTGAAAAGGTTGTTGGCGTAGGCCTCGGCATTTCTGGCCGCAAGTTCAGCCACGCAGTTTTCCGGGACCGCCGTCCCAGGGCTCCACGCGGTGACCAGTTCCGATCCTGCGTTCAGCCAGCCGCTGTAGGAGTTCAGGACACTGCCGATGGATTCGCGCGGCGTGCCCTTGGGGATCCGGACCGGCATGACGTCATCATTGCCCACGAAGGGGCACTCGGGCGGCAGGACCGAAACGGGCGTCGCCGGGGCGATGTCGGGCGGTGGAGGCGGGGACGGAAACAGGCTGCATCCGGTCAGGCCGGCCAGCAGCGCCAGGACGGCGGCCGCCGTCGTCATTTTCTTCATGATTCTCCCCCAATACCGCCGCCGCTTCCGGACGACGCTGACCAGCCTACCCGGAGCAGGGGGCGTACAAGTGAGAGAGCGTCGGGGCGCTCAGGCGGGGTAGATGGCCACGGCTCCGGCCTTGACCACGAAGTAGACCTGCATGCCGGGCGCCAGCCCGAGATCGGCGGCGGCGGCGGTCGTGATGTCGGCGGTCAGCAGCCCGCCATCCCCGGCGCGGACCCTGATGCCGTCGCCGTGCGGCTCCAGGTCCGTGATGGTGACGGCGAAGGAGTTCCGCGGGCTCCCGTGCGCCTCGCTGAGGAAGATGGAAACGGCCGACGGCGGGAAGACCGCCACGCCCGGCTGCCCGGTGGGGAGCGGGCCGGGGAGGTCGTCGTGCTGTCCGTAGAGGTTCAGGGCCCCGGCGCGGAGGCCATGTACGGTGATCTGTCCCGTCACGAAGTTGAGCCCGGCCAGCCCTGCTGCAAAACGGCTTCGCGGCCGCTGCAGAACGTCACGAGTGGGGCCTTCCTCGCTGATTTTGCCGTCCTCCAGGATGATCACGCGGTCGGCCAGCATCAGGGCGTCGAGGGCGTCGTGGGTGATGAAGATGGCGCGCCTTCCCGCCAGCACGCGCCGCAGCAGCCTCCGGAGCAACGGCGCTGCGTGGATATCCAGTGCGGCCATGGGCTCATCCAGCAGCAGGAGGCCGGGCTCGGCCGCGAGCGCCCGGGCCACTGCCACGCGCTGCGCCTGGCCGCCGGACAGCTCCGCGGGGCGCCGGGACCGGAGATCAGTTGCCTCGACTTCCGCCAGCCAATGTAAGGCTGACACGGCGGCGGCCCGTTTCGCAGCACCGCCGCTGCGGGGCCCGAAAGCCACGTTCTCCAGCACGCTCAGGTGCGGAAAGAGCAGCGGTTCCTGGGCCAGGAGTGCGGTGCCGCGCCGGTGCGGGGCCGTCCACTGGTTCCGCCCTTCGGTGAGATCAAAGAGCGTCTTGCCGTCCAGCCCGGACCTGCCCGAATCCGGCTGCAGCAGGCCTGCGATGACGTTCAGCAGTGTGGATTTCCCTGCGCCGTTCGGTCCCATGACCGCAACGGTTTCGCCGGGGCCCACCGTCAGGGAGACGTCGAAACCGCGGGCGGCCACGGCGGCCTCAACCATGAACGTCACCGGACATCACCGCCCCGGGCGGGCGCCGTCGTCGTCGTAATTTCCCGGCCGGCCCTGCCGGAACCGCGGTACGCGAGGGCCACCACGGCCACAGCGACGGCCACCAGGACCAGTGACAGCGCGACGGCGGCCTCGGCGTCCGTTTCCCGCTGCAGGTAGATTTCCAGCGGCAGGGTCCGGGTCACCCCCTGCAGGCTGCCCGCGAACGTGAGGGTGGCGCCGAATTCGCCCAGGCTGCGGGCGAAGGACAACACCGCGCCGGAGGCCAGGCCGGGCAGAACCAGCGGGAGGGTGACGCGGCGCAGGACCGTGCTGGGGCTGGCACCAAGGGTGGCGGCCACTGCCTCGTACTTTGGCCCCGCCGTGCGGAGAGAACCCTCGAGGCTGACCACCAGGAACGGCAGCGCAACGAACGTCTGTGCCAGGACGACGGCGGTGGTGGAGAATGCGATCTGGATGCCGGCCACTTCCAGGGTCCTGCCCAGGAGCCCCTGCCGGCCGAAGGTGTACAGCAGGGCAATGCCGCCCACCACCGGCGGAAGGACCAACGGCAGGAGGACCAGCGAGCGCAGGACCCGCTGGCCGCGGAAGCTGCCGCGGGCCAGGACGAGCGCAAGCGGAACCCCCAGGACGATGCACAGGACGGTGCTCGCGGCGGAGGTGCGCAGGCTCAGGCCGAGCGCTGCCAGCGACGATTCCGAGGTGACAAGCGGGATGAACCGGGCCCAGTTGACCCTGGCCACCATGGCCACGAGCGGCAGCACGACCAACAGCGCCCCTGCCGCGGCGACGGCGTAGATCCAGCCTGGGATGCCGGTGTACGTGGCTGGCCTGCGCGGCTTGACTGTTGGCGGTGTCACGGCGCGCCGAAGCCCGCGGCGGCCAGGACGGCCTGGCCTTCCGCACCGAGGACGAACGCAACAAAGGCGTCCGCCGCGGGTTTATTGCCTGCGCCCTTGACAGCGGCCAGGGGGTAGGTGTTGACGGCTTTGGCGGCCTCCGGGAACGGCACCTGTTCCACCGCGGCGCCCGCGCTCCGGGCGTCGGTGACGTAGACCAGCCCGGCGTCGGCCTCCCCCGAGCTGACCTTGCCCAGGACGTCAGTGACGGAGGATTCCTCGCTCACCGGTTTGAGGGCGGCGCCGGTTTCCTGCTCGATCGTCTTGGTGGCGGCACCACAGGGCACCTGGCTGGCGCACACCACTACCTTGACGCCCTGCCTGGCGAGGTCGCCGAAGCCCTTGATGCCTGCGGGGTTCCCCGCCGGGACAGCGATGGCGAGGGTGTTGGTGGCGAAATCCCGGGGTTCGCCGTCCACGAGGCCTTCGTCCGCCAGCTTGGCCATGTTCCGGGCGTCGGCCGAGGCGAACACATCGGCAGGAGCGCCCTGGCTGATCTGCGTGACGAGGTCTGCCGAGCCGGCGAAGCTGAGGGTGATGCGTGTTCCCGGATTGGTTGCTTCGAACTTCCCGGCCAGTTCCGTGAAGGCTCCCTTGAGGGAGGCGGCGGCAAACACGGTGAGAGTTCGTCGCTGACCGGCCGCGCCGTCGTCGTTCGTTCCGCCCTGTCCCGCCGGTGCCGCCGGTGCACATGCGGCGAGGGTCAGCACGATGAGCACCGCAGCGGCCCACGCCGCAAGGGCGTGCCTCATGCTGAGCCCTTGCCGTGCGGTGTTTCGATGATGACGGTGGTGGCTTTGACCACGGCGGTTGCCACCGAGCCAAGCTCAAGTCCCAGTTCGCGGACGGCTTCGCTGCTCATCAGCGACACCACCCGGAACGGCCCGCACTGGAGCTCCACCTGGGCCATGACCTTGTCCGCGGTGATGCCCGTGACCAGGCCGACGAACCGGTTGCGCGCCGAACTCCCGGCGCGGTGGGGATCGTCCGGAAGCTGCGCGAGCTTTTGGGCGTGCCGGGCGAGTTCGAGCCCGTCCACCGCCAGCCGGCCGGCATCGTCCTTGACCGGGGTGAGGCTGCCGTTCTCGGTCCAGCGCCTGATGGTGTCATCGCTGACACCAAGGAACCGGGCTGCTTCGGAGACGCGGATCGTGGGCATTTCATCATTCTAAGCCGCATTTGCGGTGTTGTCTTCGAGATGGCTCCGCAATTCCTGCTTTCCCCTGGCATAGGGGTCTTCGGTGGCGCCCGTCTCCCACAGTGCGCCTCTGGAACGGCGTGGACCTAAGTCCTACGCTATGGGGAGGGGAAGAGCCGCACTCGCTGAGGAGCGTTTGTGATGAAGTGGATCAAGCCTGGCAGCCCCGATTACGAGCCCGCCCGCAAGGTTTTCAATGCCATGATTGACCGGCGTCCGGCAGTCATCGCCCAGTGCTCAACCGACGCAGAGGTGGCCGAAGCCCTCCGCTACGGACGCGGGAATTCACTGCCGATCGCCGTCCGCGCCGGAGGCCACTCGGTGGCCGGAATGTCCACGAACGATGACGGCCTGGTGGTTGACGTCCGGCCGATGAAATCGATCGATGTGGACCCGGAGTCAGGCATCATCACCGCCGGAGCCGGCGTCACCTGGGGCGAATTCGACCGTGCCACCCAGCAGCATGCCTTCGCTGTGACCGGCGGGCGTGCCTCCACCACCGGGATCGCCGGCTTCACCCTGGGCGGCGGGTCCGGCTGGCTGGAGCGCTCCTTCGGATTCGCATGCGACAGCCTCGTCTCCGTCAACCTGGTAACGGCCGACGGCGAGCGGGTCACCGCGAGCGCGCGGGAGAATCCGGAGCTGTTCTGGGCGCTCCACGGCGGCGGCGGCAACTTCGGGGTGGCCACGTCATTCACATTCCAGGGGCATCGGCTGGGTCCGGTGGTGCATGCGGGGATGTGGCTGTGGCCCGGCGAGGACGCCACCGACGTTTCCCGGGCGTTCAGGGATCTCGCCTTGGCGGCCCCGGATGGGGTGGGCCTGGCACTCCTGTACGTGACAGCACCGGCCGAGCCGTTTGTGCCGGAGAAAATGGTCGGAAAGATGGCCGTCCTGGTGGCCTACGTGTACGCAGGCGAGACCGAAGAAGGCTCTGAACATGCCAGGCCATTCCGCGAACTCGGTCCCGCAGTGGACCTGGTGGGAGATACCCAGTACGCAGAGTTCAACGGCTCCCTGGACGACCCACCGGACCACTACAACTACTGGAGCGCGGACTACCATGACGAACTCCCGGACGAGGCTTTGGACCTTTTCGTGGAATCGGGCCGGAACCTCCCCGATGCCACGTCCCAGCAGCTCATTGCCCGGTGGGGTGGCGCGGTGGGAGGCAACGCCGCTGCCGCCACGCCTCTGATCAACCGGAATGCGGCCTGGGTGAGCCACCCGTACGGAATCTCCCCGACCCCCGAAGAGGGCGAGCGCGCCAAAGCCTGGGTGAGGGACTTCCGCGGCAAGATCGCCCCCTACGCCACGGGCGGCGTCTGGCTCAACTTCATCGGCCACGAGGGGCAGGACCGCATCCGTGCCGCGTTCGGGAACGGCAACTACGCCCGGCTGGCCCGGGTCAAGCGTGACTTCGATCCGCAGAACATCTTCCGCGGCAACCAGAACATCATCCCCGCGGGCTCGTGATCGGCCAACCGGCCCGCAGACCCCCGCCGCACTAGACTCCCTGCATGGCGATTTTCCTTGATCCGCCCCTTTGGCCTGCGCACGGAACGCACTTCTCGCATCTTGTTTCGGACACCTCGCTGGACGAACTCCATGCGTTCTGCGCCGCTGCGGGCATCCCGGAGCGGGCGTTCGACGGCGACCACTACGACGTCCCCGAGCGCCGGTTCGAGGACCTGGTGGCTGCCGGTGCCATTCCGGTGGAGGCCCGGATCCTGGTCCGCAAACTCATCGCCAGCGGGCTCCGCATCCCGGCCCGGCAGCGCAACAAGTCGCTGAAGGTGCCGCTGCTGAACCGCTGGGAGTCAATCATGCCCGGCCACGATGCACTCTTCCTTGACCTCCTGGACCGTTGGAGCGAGGAGCACCGCCGGTATCACGGCTGCACCCACCTGCTGGCTGTGCTCGAAGCCCTGGACCTGCTCACCGATCCCGCCGACCCGCCGCGGACTGTTCTGCTCGCGGCCTGGTTCCACGATGCCGTCTACAACGGGGTGGCCGGCCAGGATGAGGAGGAATCCGCCCGGCTCGCCGAGGATCGGCTGACCCACGCCGGGCTCCCGGCCGCGGACGTCGAGGAGGTGTCCAGGCTGGTGCGGCTGACCTCGGACCACCGTCCGGAACCTGGGGACGACGACGGCGCCCTCCTCAGCGACGCGGACCTGTCAGTTCTCGGCGGGGAGCCTGAGCCATATGCCCGCTATGTGGCCGCCGTCCGGGAAGATTACGCGCACATCGGCGACGCCGATTTCGCGGCCGGGCGCGCCGCCGTCGTCCGTCAGTTGCTGGACCTGGACCCGTTGTTCCACAGCGAGCGCGCACGGGAACTGTGGGCGGACGCCGCGCGGCGGAACCTGCAGGGCGAGCTGGCCTGAGGGTTCCGGCAGGCGAGCTAAGCCTTTACGGCCGCGGCTGCCGGTGCCAGACTGCTCCGATGAGCCTGCGCATCCAGTCCCTCTGCATCGATTCCACCGACCCCAAGATTCCCGCCGACTTCTGGGAAAAGGCCCTGGGCTGGCGCCGGACGTACGAGGCGGAGGACGAAATTGTGCTGGAGCCCCCTGCAGGCAGCCCGGCCGACGGTGTCAGCCCGGACTTGTTGTTCCTGAAAGTGCCCGAGCGGAAAGAGCTCAAGAACCGGCTTCACCTGGACCTCAGGCCGGAAGACCAGGCTGCTGAAGTTGAGCGGCTCGAAGGCCTGGGCGCCTCACGCATCTCAGTCGGCCAGGGGCCGGAGGTGACGTGGGTGGTGATGGCGGATCCCGACGGGAACGAGTTCTGCATCCTTCGGGCGGTGCAGGCCGAAGCTCAGCCCGCCGGCTAGCGGTAGCTGGCGATAAACGGCCTATCGGTGGGGACAATCTGTTTGCCCAGCGGCATCAGGCTGACCGGGATGAGTTTCAGGTTGGCGATCGCCAGCGGGATCCCGATGATGGTGATGGCCATGGCGAAGGCCGTCACCACGTGGCCGATCGCAATCCAGATGCCCGCCACGACGAGCCAGATCACATTCCCCAGCAGCGAAAACACTCCGGTGCCTCCTGGCTTGTCCACCACCATGCGCCCAAACGGCCACAGCGTGTATGCGGCGATCCGGAACGATGCGATGCCCCATGGGATGGTGACGATCAGCAGGCAGCAGATAACGCCCGCCATGAAATAGCCCAGGGCGAGCCAGAATCCACCGAAAACCAGCCAGATGATGTTGAGCAGTGTCTTCATCTGTCCATTGTGCCCTGCCGGGTCTGACAAAAACGTAGGGGTCTGCCCTGATTCGCCCCTGAAAAGGTCAGCCCTTGGCGGCCTTGATGAAGTCGCGGATCTTGGCCAGGTCCTTCACACCGCGGGAAACCTCGACGCCGGAGGAGACATCCACGCCCCACGCGCCCGCTGCAGCAGCCGCCCGGCTGACGTTCTCCGGATCCAGTCCCCCGGCGAGCAGCCATTTCCGGTCCTGAAGCTCTCTCACGTCCACCATGGAGGCGTAGTCCCAGGTCTCGCCGGAGCCCGGCACGGCGGCATCAATCAACAGGAGTTCCTCGCCCCAGTCGGCAAATGCGTCCGCCGTCGCTGCCATGGTGACTGCCCTGATCAGCTTCATGCCGGCGTCGTGCACTGTGGTGACATCTTCCGGGGTGAGGTCCCCGTGCAGCTGGATCCACTCCAGTCCGGCGGCACGGGCGATCGCCACGGCGTCCGCGACGGGTTCGTGCCGGAAGACCCCCACTGCCACCACGCCGTCGGGGATGTCCGCCTTCAGCCGGGCAACCTGGGACGGCGAGACCGCCCGGGGGCTGGCCGTCAGGACAAAGCCGACGGCGTCCGCACCGGCGTCGACGGCCTCTCGGACAGATTCGGGCGTACTGAGACCACAGACTTTGACGAACATTCCCGGCTCCTTCAGGCTGACTTCGTGTTGTCCCCCCGGAGGAGATTAGCAGGCACACGGCCCCGGCGCCTCTGCTGTCCAGCCATTCAGGCGCCGGACAGCACACGCTCCACCATGCCGCGCCCGGACTCCTCGAAAGCTGCGTCGCCGATCTGGTGGGCCCACACCACTGTGCCGACCGTCTGGTTCAGGTTCTCCAGACGCCACAGATCGGCTTCCGCCGGCCCCACAATCCTGCCCAGCCCTTCATGGAATGCCTCGGCCAGGCCCGGCCGGTGGACGAACTGCTGGTGCGTGAGGCGGACGAGGTCGTGGACCCACGGACGATTCTCGGCGCGGCCAAAGTCGATCACCTTGATTTGCCCCCTGTCCTGCAGCCAGTTCCTGGGCTGGTAGTCGCCATGTGTTGCCACCAGCGGGACGGAGCCTGGATTCAGGCCAGCCAGTTCGTGCTCGAGGCGCTTGAGGTCCGTCTCCGTCACCAGCCCGTGGGCGCGGTCCATCCACGCGCGGGTCTTGGTGGCCAAGGCCTTGGCGTAGTGGCGCGAGTCCCCGGCAGGCCGGTGGATCCTCCTCAGCAGCTCTCCCGCCTGGCGGTAGGTTTCCGGATCGTTCTCGGCCGGCGTCCCCTCGACCAGCGTTCCCGGCAGGAATTCCGTCACCAGGATCCCGGACTCTGCGGAAGCATGGCGCAGGGCAGGGACGCGGCCCTTGAGCCCCTCAAAGCCCAAGGCGTGGGCGGCAATTTCGCGGCGGATGTGGTGGCTCGTGGTGCTCGCCTTGACGATGAAGGCTCCCGCCGGCGTGACAACGTGGAGCACTGTGGTGTCCTGCAGGGGCCAGGAGTAATCCCGCACCAGCGCGAAGTCACCGAGCCACGCTGTCAGCAGCCGGGTCTGTTCTTCGGTGATCCCCTGTCGCACCCACCCAGCATGCCACGCCCTTGTCCTAGGGCGTCGGGGGTCCGGCAACAAACTAGGCTGGTCGGATGGAGATCATCCGCTTTGCAGAGCTCAGGAACGAACCGTGGCGCAACAAGGGCGGTGTGACGCGTGAGTTGGCGAGCCACCCGAAGGCCGCCTCGGCTCAGGACGGCGCCTGGGACTGGCGTGTCAGCATCGCCGACGTCACCAAGGCCGGCGATTTCTCCACGTTCCCCGGGATGGAGCGCGTACTGACTGTGATCGATGGCGAACTGCTCCTGCTGACCGTCGACGGCGCCGAGCATCCCCTCGAAAAGTACCGTCCTTTCAGGTTCTCCGGTGAAGCGGCAACCCACGGTGCACTCCCCACCGGGGACGTCCGCAACCTGAACGTCGTCACCCGAAGTGACACCTATAAGGGCTTCACGTCCATCATCGAGCTCTCCAAAAAGCGCGCGCACCCCGTCTTCGGAGGCCAGCTGGCCGTGCTGCTGCAGGGCCAGGCAACGGTCAGTCCGGGTGCCGCCGAGGATGCCGAGGAAGGGACGGACGCCGAAACCGAAGCACCCCCGGCACCGGAACCCGAGGCACTGGGCCGCTACGACGCCGTCGTCGGTTCCGATGTCCGCTCCCCCGAAATCCTGGGCCGCGGCTTCCTGGCCGTGGTCTCGATCGACCGCGTGACAGGGTAGCCTCGCCTGCGTTATCCGAGCCTTCCCACACTGGCCACTGCGGCTGGCCGACCCTAAACTCGGGCTATGACCACCTCTTTTAATGCGCTTCTGTCCACCCAGATCGGCAACGAGTTCGCGGCTTCGCAGCAGTACATTGCGGTGGCCACCTGGTTCGCCAACCAGGACCTCCCGCAGCTGGCCCGCTACTTCTACCGGCAGTCGGTGGAGGAACGGAACCACGCCATGATGATGGTGCAGTACATGCTGGACCGTGACATCGCCTTCTCCATCCCGGGTGTCCCCACCGTCCGCAATGACTTCTCCTCCGTCACTGAACCGCTGGCTCTTGCCCTGGAGCAGGAGAAGGAAGTGACCCGCGACATCGAGGCCCTCTTCCGGGCCGCCCGCGGCGAGGACGATGCCTTGGGCGAGCAGTTCATCCTCTGGTTCCTCAAGGAGCAGGTGGAGGAGGTCGCCTCCATGACCACCCTGCTGAACATCGCCGAACGCGCCGACAACCTGTTCGACATCGAGAACTTCATCGCCCGCGAAACCATCGGCGACGGCGGCCGCGACAGCTCCGCCCCCGCGGCAGCAGGCGGCGCCCTTTAAGCGCAACGCGGGGTCACTTCTGACCCTTTGGAGGCCTCATATCGGGCGTTAAGTGACCCCGCGTTGGGTGCATTTCCGACTCAGCACCCGCGGTGAGGTTGGCCACCCACCAACGTGGCCACCCGCCGCCGGGCGTTGCTAGGCTTGGATCCAAGGCTCCCCCAACGGGGTCTCCGGACGACGGTTCAGTACCCGGCACGCGACAAGACTGGCCAAAGGATCTGTCATGTCGTGGTTAATCCTCATTCTTTCCGGGGCGCTCGAGGCCGTCTGGGCCGCCGCGCTGCACCGGACCTTCCAGGCAAAAGGCCTGCGCCGCATCGCGCCCGCGCTCCTTTTCCTGGTCTCCGTCCTCGCCAGCATGGCCGGCCTGGCCATCGCCATGCAGGCCATCCCCACCGGCACCGCCTACGCCGTGTGGGTGGGTGTGGGCGTGGTGCTGACCTCCGCCTACGCGATCATCACCAAAGCGGAACGTCCGACGGCGGCGCGCCTGCTCCTGCTCACCGGCATCGCCGCGTGCGTGGTCGGCCTGAAAGTGGTGGCGTGATGAACCCGCGTTCCGTGGCGTGGCTCCTGCTGCTGGCCTCCGCCGTGCTCGAAGCCGTGTGGGCCACCGCGCTTGGCCTGTCCGACGGCTTCACCCAACCCCTGCCGACCCTTGTCTTCGCCGTGACGGCCACCCTCAGCATGATCGGCCTGGGCCTGGCCATCCGCAGCATCCCGCTCGGCACGGCCTACGCCGTCTGGGTGGGAATCGGCGCTGCCCTGACGGTGGGCTGGGCAATGGCCACCGGCGTCGAACCCTTCAGCGTCCTGAAGGTGCTGTTCATCGCCGGGATCGTGGGCTGCGCGGCCGGGCTGAAGGCACTGCCCGCCGGCACAAAGGCGCGGGAGGACCACCCGGTCTAGGCTTTTGCCATGGACTCGCCCGAGATTTCCCAGGCTGTGGCTGCCCTGCGTCTTCGAGTGGACGGCGGGCGGCGGACACTGCTGGGCATCACGGGGGCGCCCGGCTCCGGCAAATCCACCTTTGCCTCGTGGCTGCAGCAGCAGTTCGGGCCCGGGCAGGCAGTGGTGGTGCCGATGGACGGCTTCCACCTGGGCAACTCGATCATCGACGGTACACCGCTGCGGCAGCGCAAAGGGGCAATGGACACGTTCGACGTCGGCGGTTACCTGTCGCTGCTGCAGCGGCTGGTGCGCCGGGACGAGGCAGTGGTGTACGCCCCGGAGTTCCGGCGCACGCTGGACGAGCCAGTGGCCGCGTCCATTGCGATCCCGGCCTCCGTGCCGCTGGTGATCACCGAGGGCAACTACCTGCTGGCCGAGCCGCCGCAGTGGAAGGACGTCCGGGTACAGCTGGACGAGGTCTGGTTCATGAACACGCCCCCTGAGCTGCGGCTCGCCCGGCTGGTGGACCGGCATGTGGAATTTGGCATGGACCGGGCCGCGGCGGAGGCCTGGGCGTTGGGTCCGGACGAGGCCAACGCCGTGCTGATCGAGGCCACACGCCGGGGTGCGGACCGGATCATCCCCTGGCACTAGTGACCCCGGCGCGGAATACTGCTGCATGCGGCGGGGTTCTTGGCTGGGATAAGTCCTCAAGGAACGGAGCGCACTCATGACTGCACCACTGGTACACCTCGGCGACGGCCTCATGGTCAGTCCCCTGGGCTTCGGCGGAATGGCCCTCACCCCGGTTTACGGCGACGTTGACCCGGAAGAGGCCCTCAAGACCCTGCACCATGCGGTGGATGCCGGCGTCAGCTTTATTGACACCGCGGACATCTACGGCGGGGGCAGCAACGAGGAACTCGTGGGGAGGTTGCTCAAGGACCGGCGGGACGAAGTTCAGCTCGCCACCAAGTTCTCCCTGGTGGGGACGCCGACGGCGGGATACACGGACATCCGCGGGGACGCAGCCTACGTCCGGCAGGCCGTGGACGCCAGCTTAAGGCGCCTGGGCGCTGACGTGATCGACCTCTACTACATGCACCGCCGTGACCTCCGCGTTCCGATTGTGGAAACCGTGGAGGCCATGGCGGGGCTTGTGCAGCAGGGCAAGATCAAGCACCTTGGCCTGTCTGAGGTGACGGCGCAGGAGCTTGCCGAAGCCCAGGCCGTACACCCGATCGCCGCAGTCCAGAGCGAATGGTCCATCTGGAGCCGCGACGTGGAACGCAACGTTGTTCCTGCCGCGGCCGGACTGGGCGTGGGTTTTGTGCCGTATTCTCCGCTGGGCCGGGGATTCCTCACCGGCACCGTGGACGCTTCCAGCCTGGGCGCCCAGGACTTCCGACGCCGGATCCCCCGTTTCACCGAAGACGCCGCCGATGCCAACCAGGGTGTGGTGGCCGCCATCGCGGTGGTCGCCGCAGAACTGGCAGCGACGCCCGCGCAGGTGGCACTCGCCTGGCTGCTTGCGCAGGGCCGGCGAATGGGCCTGCCCGTTGTGCCCATCCCCGGCACGCGCAAAGCGCACCGGATCGATGAAAACCTGGGGGCACTGTCCCTGGACCTGACCCCGGCGCAACTCAGCACACTGGATCAGGCCGCGGACGCCGTCGTCGGCTCCCGCTCTGCCGATCCGAACTGGGTGTCCGAGGGCCGTGAATAAACTGGTCCCCATGGACACGCTCATTCACGACTTACAGGACATCACCATCCGCCGGATTTCTGTCAGCGAGATGGACAACAACGTGTATTTGCTGACTGCCAAGGAGTCCGGCGCGCAATTGCTGATTGATGCCGCGGATGATCTTCCGGCCATCCAGGGCCTGCTGCAGGACGCCGCCGCGGACACCGCCGCAACGCCCAAACTGGACCTGATCGCCACCACGCACCAGCACTGGGACCACGTCCGCGCACTGCCTGGCCTGGTGGAAGCGACAGGAGCGCGGACCGCGGCCGGGACCGATGACGCCCCGGAACTGCCGGTGAGGGTGGATGTTTTGCTGGACCACGGCGACGTCGGGAACTTTGACGGCTTCGACGTGACCGCCGTGCACCTGCGCGGGCACACCCCCGGCTCCGTGGCGCTGGTGTACCAGGACCCGGCCGGGCCTGCGCACATCTTCTCCGGGGATTCGCTGTTTCCCGGCGGCGTGGGCAACACCCAGAAGGATCCTGAGCGGTTCGACCAGCTGCTCACCGATGTGAGCGAGCGGCTGTTCGATGTGTACCCGGATGACACGGTGGTCCACCCGGGCCACGGCCAGCCCACGACGCTCGGCGCCGAACGCCCGCACCTTGCGGAGTGGCGCGCCCGCGGCTGGTAAAGCTTCCGCTACGTATTCGGACGGCCGCTCCCGGTAGCGGCCGTCCGTTTGCCTAGCGAATATCCGAAACCTTAGCGGCTGCGGCGTTCGTTCGATGCCGGAGCTGACGCGCGGCGGGGGCCTGCGCTGCGGGCCGGACGGCCTTCACCGGAGCGGCCACCGCCACCGTTGCCTGCGTAGGATCCACCGGAGGTGCCACCGGTGTTGGAGGACCAGACAGCTTTGTTGCCGCCGCTGGCTGCGCCGGCGCCAGCGGAACGCTGGCCGGAACCGCCCGTGCGTGAGCCACCGGTGCGGGCGCCTGCGCCTGCACCTGCTGCGGCACGCTGGCCGGTCGCGGGGCGGCCGCCACGCTGGCCGCCGGAGGAAGCCGGGCGGCCGGTTCCGCCGCGGGGAGCGTCGCTGCGGGTTACGCGGGAATCAGTGCGTCCATCCGCTGCACGTCCGTCTGAACCGCGGCCAGCCGATGCACGGCCACCTGCCGCGGGGACGTCGTTGCGGTGGGTTGCGGCTGCCGTGCCGCGGCCGCGGGAGTTCCGGCGTGCAGCGGCTGCTGCAATGGCGCGGTCCTCGTTCTGCTCGGCAACGCGGTCGAATGCTGCGCGGGCCTCGGTGCGGCCTTCGAATGCCACTGCGCGGCGCTCGGCGCGGGGACCATCAGTGCGGGGCTCGGCGGAAACCCGTCCGCGTCCGCCGCGTCCGCCACGGCCACCCGCGGTGGGTGCGGCCTGGGTGGTGCGGCGGGCGCGCTTACGCTCGGCGTTGGCACCGGTGGAGGTGCCGCCTCCCTGCTGTGCGGCTTTTTTGGCCAGCAGTGCTGCACGGGTGCGCGGATCGATCTTGTCAGCCATTTCGCCCACGAGTTCTGCAACCAGCGGGGAGTTGGCGGTGACGCGCTCGAAGTTGACCTCGACGCCGGCAGCCTTCATGAGCTTCTTGACGTCGCTCTGCTGCTCCGGGAGGGTCAGCGTGACAACGGTTCCGTCCGAACCCGCGCGGGCCGTACGGCCTGAGCGGTGCAGGTAAGCCTTGTGCTCTGTGGGCGGGTCAACGTGGATGACCAGCTCGACGTCGTCCACGTGGACGCCGCGGGCTGCGACGTCGGTGGCCACCAGGACGCGGACGTCACCGGAGGAGAACTCGGCCAGGTTCCGGTCACGGGCGTTCTGCGAAAGGTTGCCGTGCAGATCGACGGCCGGGATCCCGGCGTCGGTCAGGGTCTTGGCCAGCTTGCGGGCGTGGTGCTTGGTCCGCATGAAGAGGACGCGGCGGCCGGCGCCCGAGGCGAGCTCAACGATCAGCTGCTTCTTGACGGTCTGGTCGTTGACCACCAGCACGTGGTGCTCCATGGTGGTCACCGCTGCCTGCGGGTCATCCACGGAGTGCGTCAGCGGGTTGGACAGGTAGCGCTGGACGATCTTGTCCACGCCGTTGTCCAGGGTTGCGGAGAAGAGCAGTCGCTGGCCCTGGCTGGGGGTCATGTCCATGAGCTTCTTGACCACCGGGAGGAAGCCGAGGTCGGCCATGTGGTCGGCCTCGTCCAGGACGGTGATCTCCACGGCCTCAAGGGTCAGGATGCGCTGGCGGATCAGGTCCTCCAGGCGGCCCGGGCAGGCGATGACGATGTCGACGCCGGCGCGCAGTGCCTTTTCCTGGCGGGCCTGGGAGATGCCGCCGTAGATCACGGTGGTGTTCAGGCCCAGGGCCTTGGCCATCGGCTCGATGGTGGCGTTGATCTGGGTGGCCAGCTCGCGGGTCGGTGCGAGGACCAGGCCCATGGGGCGGCCGGGCTTGCGGAAGTGCTTGGCTTCCCGCTCAGCGAGACGTGCTACAAGCGGGATGGCGAAGGCGATGGTCTTGCCGGAGCCGGTGCGGCCGCGGCCCAGGACGTCGCGTCCGGCCAGGGTGTCCGGGAGGGTCTTGACCTGGATGGGGAACGGCTCGGTGATTCCCTGTGCGGTAAGGGAATCGGCAAGTTCTTTGGGCGTGCCGAGGGCAGCGAAAGTAGTCATGTAAGTAAAGGTCTTTCAGGCGGTATCCATACGGATATCGGCCCCCGACGCCGGTTGGCTCAGGGGTTCGCCGAAGAAAAGTCAGGTGATCAACCGGCCAGCTGCCATTTGTACAAAACGGCGGCCGGGACCAAATAGAACGCGTTCATCGACGCAGGATGTGCCTCTCACATGAAAAAATCCCACTCCCTGGCCACGGAATCCGGGGAATCCAGCAGGGGAACCGGTTGATGAACCGGAACAAAAGTGGGCATCACTGCACATCAAGTTCCACCAGTCTATCATCAGCGGGCAGACCACCTGTCCCGGCGCCGACGCGCCCCCGGATAATCCGGGCAGCCGTTGCCTTCGCGGGCCCGGCAGGGGCACCCTTGAGGCATGACGCAACAGGGTGCTGACCACCACCATCACAGAACGGACGACGGCGCCACCGGGCTTGGCGATAATGCGGAGCAGAGCTCCGCTGAAGCGTGGGACGAACGCTACCGCAGCGCACCGAAGCTCTGGAGCGGAAAGCCCAACCCGCAACTCGTCCGCGAGGCCGCCGGGCTTCACCCCGGCAAGGCCCTCGACGTGGGGTGCGGCGAAGGTGCGGACTCCATCTGGCTGGCCCAACAGGGCTGGACCGTCACCGCCGTCGACGTTTCCGACGTCGCCCTGGAGCGTGCGGCTGCACACGAGAAGACGGCGCTGGACCGTGAAAGCGTGCATGCGGAGGGTCCCGGCGCCATTTCCAGCCGCATCCGCTGGCAGCAGTGCGACCTGGAGGAATGGCAGCCCGGGGAAAAATACGATCTGGTGTCCTCGCAGTTCCTGCACTCACGAACCATGGGATGGCAGGAGCCGCTGCGCACGGCGGCGTCGGCAGTCAAGCCCGGCGGCACCCTGTTGATTGTGGGCCACCATCCGGACATGTTGCCGCCGTGGGGAACCCAAACCCGCACCACTCCGGATATGTTTTACACCCCCGCCCAGCTGGTTCAGGAACTCGGGCTGGACTCGCCGGAGTGGCAACTGGAGGTCACTACAACCCGGGACAGGCCGGTCACCGGCCCGGACGGCCGCGAAGCGATCATCGGCGATACCGTGCTCCGCGCCACCCGCCTTTCCTGACCAAAGCGTCGGCACCCTCAACTCACCGGAGGAAACACCATGGCAAGGCTCGTCGCGGAAATGACGATGTCGCTGGACGGGTTCATCGCCCTGCCGGACGACAGCATCGGCGGATTGTTCGACTGGTACGGGAACGGCCCGGTGGAGGTCCCCACGGCCAGGCAGGACATGACCTGGCACGTCAGCGAAGCCAGCGCGGAGCATCTCCGCCGGACCATGTCCGCCGGCGCACTCCTGGTGGGCCGGCGCATCTTCGACATCACCCACGGCTGGGAGGGCAACCATCCCATCGACTGCCCCATCGTGGTACTGAGCCACACCGTCCCGGACGGCTGGCCCCGCGATGGCGTCCCTTACACGTTCGTGACCAGCGGCTTCCAGGACGCCGTGGCGGAAGCCGAAAAGCTCGCCGGGGACAAGGACATTGGCCTCGCCGGCCCGGACATCATCCGGCAGGCGCTCGACGCCGGCCTGCTCGCCGAGATCCGGGTGAACCTGGCGCCGTGGCTTTTGGGGTCCGGCATCCGGTTCTTCGATCACCTGGCCAGCGCCCCGGTGAAACTCGAACGGACCCGGGTGATAGAGGGCGACGGCGTCACGCACCTGTACTTCAACGTCCTCCCCCGCCCGGACTACTGAGCCCGCCTGACCCCTGACCGAACCTTTCGCTGCCGGGCTATCCCGGAGCCCGCTCCGCAACCCGCGGCGCAATGGCCACCGCGGCGGCCGCGATCACCGCCGTCAGCGCGAAGACCCCGGCGAACTGTGCCGCCGTCGTCGTGAACGCCGCAAACACGATCCCGGTTGCGGCGAGCGCCAGCGCGCCGCCCAGCGAATCCGAAATGGACATGGCCGAGCTGTTGAAGCCCTCGTTTTCCTTGCTGGACAGGGCCAGCGTCATGACGCTGAGCCGCGGGTAGAGCAGCCCCATGCCGCCGCCGGCGAAGATCCAGCCGGCAATGGCGATAGCGGCGGGCCAGTGAAATGCCGTTGTCACCAGGGCCAGGAGGACGGCGCCCAGCACCAACACCGCGCCGGTCCACACAGCCGCCCGGTGGGTCAGTCTGGCGCCCAGGCGGCCCTGGATGGCGGCGGCACCGGCCCAGGCCAGCGCGCCGCCGGTGAGGGTCAGACCCGCGAACGTCGGCGGGAACGCGTACTCCTCGATCAGCAGGTACGGCAGATACACCTCGGCGCCGAAGAACGCCGCTCCGGCCAGGCCGCGGGTCAGGATCACGCTGGGCAGGCCACGGCGGGCGAGCAGGGTTCCACCGGGAACCAGTGGGCGCACCGCCACAAGGGCAACAACGACGGCGGCCGCGGCGAGGACTGCCGGTGCCGCCGGAAAGAGGGTGGCGCCCGCGGAGAGATTCAGCCCCAGGACCGCGAGCGCTGCGAGTCCGGCCCATCCCAGCCTGCCCACCGCCCACGGCGGGACGTCAGCGTCCGGGGACCGGCGGTCCAGGCCGCGGAGCACCGGGACAATCATGACGACGGCGGGAACCACCAGTCCCACCACCCCCAGGAAAACCCAGTGCCAGCTGAGGAGTTGTGCCACGATGCCTGCCGCGAACGGACCCACCAGTGACGGGATCACCCAGGCGGCCGAGAAGGCGGCAAAGATCCCCGGGTGGAGGGCGGCCGGGTAGACGCGGGCCACCACCACGTAAAGCGCCACCGTCAGTGCGCCGCCCCCGAGCCCCTGCACCAGGCGGCCGGTGACCAGCCAGGGCATGGACACGGCCGTGCCCGCGATCAGGAGACCCGCCACGAACAGGGCCACTGAGGCGAACAATGGTGCCGCGGGTCCGCGCCGGTCGGACCAGTTTCCCGCCGCCACCATGCCGATCACCCCGGTGGCCAGCGGCCCGGCGAAGGCCAGCGCGTACAGGCTGGCGCCGTCGAGCTCGCGGCTGACAACAGGCATGATGGTGGTCACGGCGAGCGACTCGAACGCGGCCAGGAACACCAGGGCGCAGGCGCCGATGGTGACCCAGCGGTACGGCCGCTTCAGGATGTTGGCGGCCGGCTCTGTCACAAGGTGAATGGAATCATGCACGCTACCGGATTGCCAGCGCTTCCTGCACGCTTTGGGCAACAGCGCCGGCGCCGGCCTCGCCCATGACGATCGTGTAGTGGTTGACGTCCGACACCGCGGCCAGGTCCTGGGCGTGGGTGGGCATGCCGTCGGGGGCGGGAAGTCCGGTGCTGCGGCCCCGCAGGTCAGGGGCGCAACGCGGGGTCACTCCACGCTCAATAATGGGCCTTAATCGGGCTTCGAGTGACCCCGCGTTGCAGGTGGAGGGCGGACGGGGGCGGACAGGCTCAGCCGCCGACGTATCTCCTGCGGCCGGCGCGGTAACCAAAGACCGCGGCCAGCGCGCCGATGCAGAGGAACAGCACACCGGCGGCGGCGAAGGACCCGGTGGCCTGGTGCAGCAGTCCCACCAGCAGCGTCCCCGTGGAGCCCACCCCGTAGCCCACGCCCTGCATCATGCCGGACAGGTGCGAGGCCGTGTGCCCGTCGCGGGTCCGCAGCATGATCATGGTCAGCGCCACGGCCGTGAGGCTGCCCTGCCCCAGCCCCAGCAACCCGGTCCACACCCAGATGAGATCGAGCGGGCCGAAGATGCTGAGGGCAAAGCCGCTGCCCGTCATCAGCGCCACCACAGCGTTGATGCCCCGCTGGTCCCAGAGTTTCGCGGCTAGGGCCGGGGCGAACAGGGAACCCAGCATCTGCAGCACGATGCAAACGGACACCATCACTCCCGCGGTGCCGCCGTCCACGCCGCGTTCCCGCAGGATCGGAGCGAGCCAGGCAAACACGCTGAAGGACATCATGGCCTGCAGCAGCATGAAGATCGTGACCTGCCACGCCACCGCCGACCGCCAGACGTTGAGGCCGTCTTTGACGTCCCCGCGCTGGGCCGGCTGCCGGGCCAGCGCCACGGGCAGGAAGAGAAAAAGTACGACGGCGGCGGGCAACGCCCAGAACCACAACGCCGCAGTCCACTCCCCCGTTGCCGTGAACACGGGGTAGGTGAACCCGGCTCCGAGCGCGGCGGAGGCGCAGATCGCGGTGGTGTACAGCCCGCCCATCAGCCCCAGCCGGTGCGGGAAGTCACGCTTCACCAGCCCCGGAAGCAGGACGTTGCAGAGCGCGATCGCAGCTCCGCAAGCCGCCGTACCCACCAGCAGTGCAGGGAGATGCCCCGCTCCCGGCAGCAGCCCACCGGCGTCAGCGGGCCGCAGCAGCAATCCTCCTGTCAGGACAGTCATCGCGCCGAGCAGCACCCGCTCAGGACCAAAACGCCTTGACAGGACCGGAGCCAGCGGAGCAAAGATGCCCAGGAGGGTGACCGGCACCGTTGTGAGCACTACGACGGCCCAGCCCGGCAGGCCGGCGTCGGCCATGATCTCGGGAAGTACTGCGGCGAAACTGGAAAAAACCGTGCGGAGGTTCAGTCCGATGAGCACCAGGCAAAAGCCCAGGTAGGCCAGTGCGCGTCTGTTGTTCACCGGCGGCGCAGGTGCCGCCTCGGCAGACGCCTGGACGTTCGTCGTGGCGTCGACCTGGAAATCCTGCCCGTCGGTGGGCTTAGCTGTTGTCACCTGACCCATTGTGTCAGTCCCCTCCTGCATCCTCGTGCCGGACGTTTATCCACATACGCACCTGCTGGGCTGGCTGCCGGCGTGGTGGGTTCCGCGCCCGCGGAGTGGGGGTGACCATACTGTCAACGTGCGACTGGCTCTTTCGCTGGACCCGCTTCGCTCTGCCTGTCCCAGGCGTCGGCGGGGCGTCCCTTATTCTGGAAGGGATGAGCGAATCCCCAGAATCCCCCCAGCCTCCGCATGTCCCGCGCCCTGTGACGCCCGGAACCCAGGCATCGTTTGGCACCTATGGCGGCAGGCCCGTGAGCTTTGTGCGCCGCGGCACCCGGCTGCAGGGACGGCGGCAAACAGCGTGGGAAGAGCACTCGGAGCGGTGGGCCCTGGATGTGCCCCGGCACGTCGCCAACACCTCGGTCCACCCTGACTATACGTTCGACGCCGAGGCAGAGTTCGGCCGCAAGGCGCCGCTGATCGTCGAGATCGGGTCAGGGCTGGGCGACGCGATCTGCCATGCCGCCGAACAGAATCCGGACACGGATTTCCTGGCCGTGGAGGTCTACACCCCGGGCCTGGCGAACACCATCATCAAGATCAACAGCCGCGGCCTGGGCAATGTGAGGGTTGTGGAGGCCAACGCCCCTGAAGTCCTCGCCACCATGCTCCCGGCGGGATCGGTCAGCGAATTGTGGATCTTCTTTCCCGATCCCTGGCACAAGTCACGGCACCACAAACGCCGGCTCATCCAGCCGGAGTTTGCCCAGCTCGCCGCCCGGGCACTCAGGCCGGGCGGTCTCTGGCGGATTGCCACTGACTGGTCCAACTATGCCGTCCACGTCCGCGACGTCCTGGCGGATTCGGAGGACTTCGAAAACCTTCACACCGGCGAACGCCATGGCCCGGAAAGCCCCCTCACGCAGGTATGGCAGTCCGGCGTCGAGTCCCTGGTGGGCGGTGCGCCCGTCCGCGAGGGCCGGGCGCCCGTCAGCACGGAGCACACCGGCCCCAACGAGGGCGTGGATGAAACCGGCGGCTGGGCGCCACGCTTCGAGGGCCGGATCCGCACCAGCTTCGAAGCCAAAGCCCACGAGGCGGGCCGGCTGATTTTCGACCTCTGCTACCGCCGGCGCTGACCGGAACCCGGGTCAGGCAACGCTGATGGAAGCCACAATCTCCTTGAGCATGCCCAACCGCGGCTCGATCTCCGGGTTCACATAGGGCCAGATCACGAGGACGCCTATGAAGCGGTTGTTCTCCCAGACGCCCACAGGGGCCGCAATCCGGGCGTCGCCGGCATGGTCGGTGAAGCCCACCACGACGGCGTACGACGCTTTGCCGGGGAGATTGAGTTCGCCTTCGGTCAGGATGGTCCCGCTGCGTTCCTCGATATAGAACTCGGACATCAGGTGCGCCCAGCCGTTGGCCTGTGGTGCGTCGGTGACCGAGGTGTCATCCTTGACGACCGTTACCAGGATTCCGCCCAGGAGGGCGTACTGCTCGCTGTTGGGTCCGGCTGCGGAGTCCTCCATGACCTGGGTGTGTTCGGGAAAGTCTGCCGTGTATCCCAAGGGGGATTCGATGTGCACTGACATGGTTGCTCCTTAGCAGTAAGTCTTTGGTGGGGCTGGCTGACGTTGGTGCCGGAAGTTGCTCCGGAAGGGGGTCAGAGCCTTTCGAGCTTGGTGTCGTTGGCGACCTTCACGTAGGTGGACACGTTAGTGGTGGCCTGGTTCTCGGTCTTGAACTCCACGTCCACCACCTTGCTGCTGAAGCCGGCCGTATTGGATGCTGTAGCCACGCTGTTGATCTGCACTGTGGCAGAGCCGGCCTCGTAGAGCTTGGCGGCGTCAGCAGCGGCGCCTGCGTCATTTCCGAGCGCCACGTTCCGCATGTAGCTGTCAACGAGGGGCTTGTTCTCCGTGTTGTAGTCCACCTCGATTTTCACACTGCTCTGCGTGCCGACGGTGACGTCAGAGTCCATCGTGTACGGCTTGACCTCAGGCCCGACAGACACGCCGGTGGCCACGGTGCCGTCCATGGACAGCGAAACCTTTTCGAGGTTGCTGTCCTTGTCGAAGCTCATCTCCACGCCGCCCTTGCCCGAAGCCTCAAAGACCTGGCCGTCGAGGTTCAGTTTGCCCTTAGCAGATACTTCTGCACTGGCAGTGGCGGAGCCATCCGTCATATTCCGCTCGTAGGCGAGGTCCAGTTGAGCGGAGCCGGAGGCAGGCCCGCCTTCGCCCTCTGCCTTGAAGCTCAGCGTTCCCTTGAGTTTGTCATCCTGGCCGGTGGAGCCGTTGTCCTTCGCGGCGTCGTTGACCGTGTCCATGATGTAGCCCGGCGTATTGCCCAAAGCATCCTTGACCTCGCCGGCGCTGTCCGGCGGAAGGTCGCTGTACATCTGTTCGCGGGCCGCCATGGCTTCTTCAACGCTGCCGAATTCGTACTCGCGGGAAGCTTCGCCGGACAGTGTGATTCCGGCCGTGCCGGTGGGGTCGTTGACACCCAGCCCCAGGTTTCCGTGGACCTTCAGGGTGGCTGAGCCATCGGCGTTCTCCACCAACTTGGTACCAACCCCTGCATCGCCGTGGGCCCAGGCAACACGGAGGTCAAGGGTGGCCTTACTCGTCTCCGTCAGGACGGGGGTGTCCTCCGCCATGAGTCCACGGAGGTGCTGTGCGGCCTGGTCCTGGGCGGCCTCCGGGATCCCGCCGTCCATGTCCATGAGGTCATCGGCGAAGGGACCGTCCTCACCTTCGCCTTCGATCAGGTACTGGCGGTCCTCCTCGGACAGGCCGGCCCACCACTTGGCCTGTTCCTCCGGGGTGGCCTTGAGGTTATCCTTGACGCTCTGTTCCAGCTCCTGCCGGTGGGCTTCGGCCGCGGCGGCCTGCTGGGCCATTCCTTCGAGCCAGGACAAACCTTTATTGCCCAGGTCCACAAATTTACCCAGGACGCTGGTGGATCCGCCGCCCCCGGACTTGTCCGAGGCCTTTTCCTGCTCGTCGGCATGCTGGAGGAGCAGCTTGGAGTTGTGGCGGAGACTGGACACCACGCGTTCCAGGCTGGGACGGTAGCTTCCGTTCCAGTCCTGGCGGAAACGCGCGCCATCGGCCCCTCTCCACGGCGCGGACTGTATCTGGCCCTGCAGGGAGCTGGCCCGGCTGCTGAGCAGCGTAGCTGCCGTGTCAACAGCCTTGGCCAGCTCGCGCAGCTGGCTCGTATCCGCGCCGTAAAAAGTCATCGTGTCTCCCCCGGAGATTCATAGGTGTTCAAGGTCTATCGCCGAACATATCGTCGCACGGCGGCCGGCGGCCCGCGATGGGGAACACTGCCCATGCCCACGTTTGCCCCTGCGCCATTCCGTGCCGGCTCCGGTCTGTTCGATGCAGGCTCCACGTGGGACGATGGTGGCTCGCACGGGCACACAATCCGCGCGTCCACGACCTGGCACAAAGGAAACCCGCCATCAAAAGAGAACTGAAGCAGGCCGCGGACGCGGCGGAGGACATCACCAACTCCCGCACCTTGGAGTTGTTGGCACGGGCGGGATTCGCGGCGAGCGGCATCCTGCACTTTTTGGTGGGGGCCATCGCCATCCGTCTCGCCATGGGCGGATCGGGGAACGCCGACTTCAGTGGGGCTGTGTCCGAGCTTGCCAGCCAGCCTGCCGGGCCGTTCCTTCTGTGGGCCAGCTTCGCGGCCTGCGTGGCCCTGGCCCTTTGGCAGGCCAGCGACGCGATCTTCGATTACAACCGGCTGCCCACCAAGGAAAAAGCGGGCAAGAAGGCCAAAGCTGCAGCCCAGGCCCTGGTGTTCGCCGGCCTGGCCCTCACCCTGGTCAGCTTCGCCATGGGCACCGGCTCCGGCGGGGATAACCGTCAATCCGCGAGCGACCTCACCGCGAACGTTATCAAGGCCCCGGGCGGAGTGGCACTGCTGGTCCTGGTCGGCGTGGGCATCGCGGTCACCGGGGTCATCTACGCCGTGAGGGGCTTCAGGAAGTCCTTCGAGAAGAACCTGACGATGCCCGCCTCCCCCAAAGCACGCACTGCCGTCACCGTCCTGGGAGTGGCCGGCTATGTCGCCAAGGGCATCGTCCTGCTGCTGACCGGCCTGCTGATTGCCATCGCCACGCTTCGCGCCCATCCGGAGGAGTCCACCGGCCTGGACGGAGGCCTCCGGGCGCTCCGCGACCAACCGTTCGGTCCTTACCTCCTCGCCGCTGTTGGTGCAGGACTGATCTGCTACGGGCTGTTCATGATGGTCAGGGCGCGCCTGGCGAACATGAACAAATAACCCAGGGGCACACCAGAGGCCGGGGCTTCACTGTCCCGGCCTCTGGGTGGCGGAGGCGCACGGCGGTTTAGGGAACCGTGATGACAGCGACTGCTTTCTGCCCCTCGTCCCGGAGTTCCACACTGGCGATGCTCGCAAGCTGCACCGGAGTGGCCCCGGTGACCCTGATCCGGCCGCTCGGCGTAGCGGTCCAGGCGCAGGCGCGGTCCTCCCCGCCGTCGCGGTCGCGGACCCACAGCGAGTAGGTTCCGTCCAGGGGCATGCTGCTTCCGTTCACGGCCAGCTCCGTCCCCCACGTTTTCCGGGCCAGATCGACGCTGAAGTGCAGGCCGCTTTCGGCCTGCACAGAGTAGCTGGCGTCCGGCTGCGGCGGCCGGTTCAGGAGCGGGGCCACGCCAATTCCCAAGGCGAGGCAAGCGGCGGCGACGGCACCCACCAGGGCCGTCCACCGGCGTCGAACTTTACGACGGCGGGCGGCCAGTTCGTCAAGCACCGTGTGCGGCACTGATCCACCCGGTTCCATGGGTGCGGCGGAGCGCATGCCTCCGGTCAGGGCCACGGCGTCCGGCACGGGAAGCGCGTCCAGCAGGGCAGGCAGGCGCTCCAGCCCGGCGAGTTCTTCCTGGCAGTCGGCACACTCCTGAAGATGTTCTTCGAAGCGGCGCAGGTCAGCGGCGTCGAGCCCGCCGAGAACGTAGGCGCCCAGCAGCTGATGCAGATCCGGGGCGTTCACCGTTCCACCCCCATTTCGTCCAGAATCGTCCGCAGCGCCCGGACGGCGTAGTACGCCCGGGACTTCACGGTTCCGGCAGGGACGTTCAGCTGCACCGCGGCCTCGTTCACGGTGAAGCGGCGGTAGTGAAGGGCCACGAGGACGTCGCGGTGTTCGGTGCTGAGCCGGAGCAGCGCTTCCTCCATCAGGACGCGGTTGAGCAGTTCGTCCACGCGTTCGACGGCGTCCGCCGGGTCAAGGAACTCCCTCCCCAGGGCCTCGGCGGGGCGTCGCTGGGCCTTCCGGTAGTTGTCGATCATGATGTTCCGCGCGGTCCTGAACAGGTAGCTGCGCAGGCTCCCGGTGATGTCCGGGGCCTGCTGCCAGACGCGGAGCACGGTCTCCTGGACCACGTCCTCGGCCAGCTGCGGGTCACGGGACGCGCTGAGGACGAAGCGGCGCAGGGCGGGGCCGTGCTCGCGGTAGATCGCGGCCACCACGTCCTCGTCCAGCGGCATGACCGCCCCTCCTGTTCCCACTCATCACCGCCAGCCCCAAAGCAACACTGTCCGGGGGCCAGCGCATCCCTGCCGATACAAACGTCTGCGCAGAGAAAACGGTTCACTGTGAACCATTGTTCTCCCGCACGCGTCGTATCGGTTAGCGTCCGGTGATCCGACGCCGGGCACGAGCCAAGGAGCGTTTACGTGAAAAAGCATCTGGGCATCGGACTTGCTGCGCTGGCCCTTGCGGCCGCGCTTTCCGGCTGCGGCGGCAGCCCGGAAACCACCACCGCGACCACTACAACGAGCCCCGCGGCCACCTCCGCCTCGCCCACAACGGGTGCGTTCGCGTCCGCCACGCCCGGCACCGCGTCGCCCACTGCGGCAGCCGCCGTCGACCTCAAAACAGCATCGTCAAGCGCCGGCACCATCGTGGTTGATGCCGCCGGGATGAGTGTCTATTACTTCACCAAGGACGTGAAGGATTCGGGCACCAGCGCCTGCACGGCAGCGTGCCTGACCGCCTGGCCGCCGGTCCTGACCACCGCGGCAGCGCCCACGGCTGAAGGCGTCACCGGAACGCTGGGCACCATCACGACGCCGGACGGGGCGAAGCAGGTGACCCTTAACGGCCTGCCGCTCTACTACTTCGCCCAGGACAAAAATCCGGGCGACATCCTCGGGCAGGGCGTGAACAGCGTCTGGTACCTGGCGAGCCCAACCGGCGACATGATCCGGACGGCCGCATCAGGATACTGAGGCGTGCTTTCACGCCCTGGCTGGGCGCTTTTACCGCCGCTGGGGCGCCCTCCTGAGCCTGCTGTCCTGCGGGCGGGCTTACTCCCGCTGACTTCCGGCGCAGGCTGCCGCCGCTGGCTATTCGCCGGGCGCCGGCGAAGCGGGCGGGGTGACCGGAAGCGGCAGCAAGGGCTGCTGGCCCGGGAGGCTGGGCGCCGCCTCGTCCAGCGGGCCGCCGTTGACGGGCCCGCCGTTGAGGGGTCCGCCGTCTCCCGGCGTAACGGCGCCCGGGGCGTCGGCGCCCGGTACCAGGTTTCCCGGTGCCAGGTTGTCCGGCAGGGTGATCCCCGACGGCGGCACAGTCCCCGGCGTCGCCGTCGCTGGAGCTGCCGGCCCGCCATTGGCGGTACCAGGTTCAGGCGAGGTCGCAGGCCCGGCGCCTGGCCCGGAGACCGCGGGCGCGCCGGAGTCCGGCGCAGTTGCCGAGCCGCCCGGCTGGGTGGGACCGGTCGACGGCGTCTGGCCGGCCTTGTCCGCTGATGCTCCGCCCGTCCCGGACACGAAGGACGTGACGGCGTAGTTCAGCGCGCCGATGGTATCGCGGATGCCCTGATCGGACGCCACGGCAACCGCTCCGCCCGCTGCCAGCGACACTGCCACGGAGAGGGTGGTCAGGGTGATCCGTCGCTTGGCGCGGCGCCGGGCGGCAAGCTCATCAACCGGACCCGCCGCGGGGGCATCAGCCCGAAGAGCGGCAGCGTCTTCGGAAGCCGGAACAGCAGCGGCAGCGGCAGCGATCGTGGGCATGGCGTCAGTCCGGGCGACCGCTGCCACCGCAGCCAGCGTCCGGGGTGCGCGCTCTGCCGGGGCCATCAGTGAGGCGACCGCCTCGGAGGGGACGGGCTGTCCCGCCGACAGGGAGCGGAGCCCAAGCAGGGCAGTGCGGAGGCCGCCGTCGTCGTCCATCCCGGCGTCGCGCAGCAGCCTGTCAACGGCCGCGCCGCCCTGGAAGCCGGCGGCGGAGCCTGCGTCGGAGCCTGCGGCCTTGCGGGAACCGGCAGTGTTGCTCGGGGAGCCTGCGGTGTCACTCATGATGTGCCTGGTTTCGTCGTAGCGTCTGATCCTTGAGATTTTGCAGCGCCCGGCGCTGCAACTGCTTGATGGCGCCCTGGGACTTGCCCATGATGCCGGCCACCTGTTCGATGGACAGGTCAGCCACCACCCGCAGCGCCAGGACTTCACGGTGGTCGTCGGCGAGGCCGTCAAGCAGGGCCGCTGCTCCCCCGTTCTGCCCCACCACGTGGTCTTCGGCGGACGCGGTGCTCCGGGCGTCGTGCAGGGGATCGTAGGGCGAAAAGTCCGGGCGTCGTTCCACCCGCCGGTAGTGGTCCACCATCCGCGCATGGGCGATGGAAAAGAGCAGCGACTTGGCGCCGGGCAAGCCGCCGGTCAGGTCACCGATCTTGGGGAAAAACGCCAGGAACACGTCCTGGGTGACAGCCTCGGGATCATCCACGCCGCGCGCCCGGAGGTAGCCAAGGACGGCGCCGGAGTAGGCACGGTAGGCAGCGCTGAACAGCACAGCCGGATCAGATTCGGCTGTGCCTTCCAATATTCGGATGTCTTCGTCGGCCAAGGTGTCAGTCACCGGCGGCTCCTCCATCCCGGGCAGCGGACGCGCTCATCCCGGTCTCCGGCCCGGCGTGCTCCGCTGCTGTGGGTTTGCTGGCTGGCAGCCATGTGGACTGCGGGATCCGGTCCATGTAGCCGGATTACCGCAGTCCACACTAGCTGGGCAGGTGTCAGCGGGCCGAAACGTCAGGCACGTCGACGCCGGGGACGGCGGGGACAGCCGGCACGGCAGGAACAGCGGGGACGGCCGGTACATCATCAACACTGGGAACGGCGGGAACCGCGGGAACGGCCGGAACTGCGGGCACCGTGGGAGCGTCGGCTTCGACGGCGGCTTCACCGTTGGCGGCACCCTCGGCGGCAGCTGCCGCGGCGGCCTTGGCAACAACATCGGCGCAGAAGCTCTCAACGTTGGCTTCGCCGTCGGCCTTGACAACCAGCGATGAGAACCCTTCGGAGGAAGCGGTCAGGCCACCGTTGTTGAGCGCGGTGCAGAGGCCCAGGGATGCGGCACCGGCAGCATCCACTGCAGCCTTCGCGGCGGCTGCGGTCCCGGCGCCTGCGGCAACCTTTCCGTCTGCTGCTTCAGCGGTAACCGAGGCGTCAGCGGTGACGTCAGTGCTCACATCGGCGTTTGCATCGCCGGCTGCTTCGGCTGCAGCATCCGCGGCTGCAGCGGCTTCGCCGGACAGCTTCGGGGCGGGAGCGCCGAGGAGTTCGTGGGCGGACTGCTGGGCGGCTTCCGGGAGAGCGCCGGAAACAGCTGCGACGCCGGTGCCACCGACGGCCAGGGCGCCTGCGGCGAATACTCCGGCGGCGACTTTGCTGGTGGCGAGAACGGTGAACAGGGGCATGGGAAACTCCAAAATATAGAAGACAAGTCAGATCCGGCTCCGTGGAACCAATCACTTCCTACATCGCCGGCGGCCACGGGAAAGTTACGGGTGCCGCGGAAATTCTTTTCCGGCTGCCCCGGGCCGCCCGCTGCTGGAGGGGCTGCCCACTACCATCGAGGCATGGCGACAACCCCCGAACAGCACAAAAACCGCCCGGACCTGGCAGGGCATGGTGGAGAGCAACCAGGCCCTGCTTGAGCGGAAGACGGGACACGGCGTCGGGTACTGGGCTGAGCGTGCACGCGCCGCCGGGCTGAAGAACGACGCCGAGCTCCGTGAGTGGATGCGCAGCGAACACTGCGTCACCGGCTATGCGCGTACGACGGCGGGCGGTCACCTTTTCGTGTGAAAGGTGACCGCCCGCCGTCGGTACTGTTGCTACGCGTCGGCCATTTCGTCGTCGTCAGCTTCCTCGAACTCAACGGCTGCAACGATTTCCTGCGTCTCCGGGTTGATCATGAACGCCTCATCGTCCTCTTCAACCATGAGGAAATCGCCGTGATCGGTGGCGAAGTGCCACGCCAGCGTCTTCTCTCCGTTGTGGAGGTAGTTCGGATCGCCCATGGTGATCTTCCGGAGTTCGTAGCCTGCAACATCGCACAGTTCACGGATGATGATTTCGAAGTCCGGGGCGTCCTCCAGTGCTTCGGCGTCCGCCCTGGCCTGGCGCTCCTCAAGGTCCGGGATAAGAGCGGCCTGACGCTCGATGTAGGCTGCGAGCCCGTCCTCGTCGAGCACCAGCAGCCCCTCCTGGCCAAGGAGCCAGGAAGCGTTGAGGGCCGTGATGTTCTCGGTTTCGAACAGTTCCTCGAACTCGCCGTCCAGCTCCTCCAGCGTGCGCACGCCGTCGGTGGACTCTTCTTCGGTGTCCAGGTCGCCGTCGAGGTAGCGCTCCTCGTCCTCTTCGGAGAGGGCGTCAAACGCTTCTACGGTGCGGTTGAAGAGGTCAAGGTGCGCCGTCGCACCCATGCCTGCGAGGCCTTCGCGGATGAGCGGGTCCACTTCGTCCCGGTCTGCGGTGAAAACGTACTGGGCGAAGCCGCCCTCCAGCGACTGGGTCACGTAGAAGTCCACGTAGTAGCTGCCCAGGGCGGCGGGGGCGATCTCGGCGGCGTCGAGCAGTTTCGCGTACATGGCGTTCACCACGTGGACGTTCGCATCGACAACTTCCTCGTTGCCGGCTTCGATGCTGGCGGTGGTCAGGACGACCGGGTGCTGGCTCGTGGTCATGGTGTTCCTCACTGCTGAAAGCTTGTGGTGTTCAGGACACTTTCACGCTACGTCGGCGGGAACGGCCGGATGTTGAGGCTGAAGTGAACGTCAGGCGAAGATTTCGGTGCGCGTTATCCACATGGCAAAAGGGCCGGCGCAGTGGTGCTCCTCCGGGCGAACTAAGATAGAGCAGATAACCATCGATCGGACACTGGTCCCCCGCGGCCAGCTGAAAGTAGCGCGCACCATGCCATCCCAACCGGACGAGAGTGCGGCACTGGCAATACAGACCCCCGCCATCAACGACCGCTCCCTCGCGGCCGGGCTGGCCTATGCCATGGGAAGCCGCGTTTCCGGGATCTCGTTCGACGCCGCCACCGGGCTGATGCTCGGCAAGGTCCGGGGAGGCTCGGATGTGCCGTACTCCACCACGGCCAAACTGGTCCGTAAGGCCGGCGGCTGGAGCTGCACCGTGGGCGTCTGCAGCTGCCCTGTCCGCAAGGACTGCAAGCATGTGGCTGCCCTGCTTTTCGCGGCTGAGGACAACCCTGCCATCCGCGTGCAGCTGCTCACTCCGGCCGATGTTTCCCGGCTCTCACGCCAGCCCGCCACCCTTGAACTGGCCGACTGGGAACAGGCGCTGAGCCCGCTCATCTCCCAGCCCGGCATCACGCCGTCGAGCAACGGCATCCCGCTGGCGCTCCAGTTCGACGTCGAGGAACCGGCGCCGCACTTCTCCTACACAGGCCGGCGCGATCCCCTTCGGAGCGTCCGCCAGCTCAAGGCCCGCCCCGTCATCATGGGTTCGAAAGGCAAATGGATCCGCGGCGACGTCTCCTGGAACACCCTGAGCTACCTGAATTTCCGCCGCGAATGCAACGAGCTGCATGTGGAGTGGATGCAGGAGTTCCTGGCCGCGCACACTGCCGCCGCCAACCGCCTGCACAACTCGACCGCCCTCTGGCTGGGACTGAACACTTTCGCGGGCAAAAACCTCTGGAGCCTGCTGGCCGACGCACAAAAGATCGGCCTCAACCTCGTCCACAGCCGCGGCACCGAACCGGTGCGGCTCGCCGGGTCTCCCGCCGCCGTCGGCCTTAACCTCAGTCGGTTCGGCACCCCGGTCACCCCGGCTGCCGCCGTCGGCACTGCAACAGCGGCCGACGACGGCGGGCTGGAGCTCGCCCCTACCGTCACCGTTGATGGGGTTGAGGTTGATCCGGCTTCCGTGGGGACCATCGGGCGCCCCGCCCACGGCATTTTCCTCACCTCCGGCGGGGACACGCTGCCCGGCGTCGACGCGGATCACGTGATTACCCTGGCGCCGCTGGAAAACGGCTTGAGCGAGGAACTGCTGGCGTTCGTGACGGCCGGCAGCACCCTGCAGATTCCTGCCAAGGACGAGACGCGCTTCCTTACCGGCTTCTACCCCAAGCTCAAGCAGGCCGCCCGGATCACGGCCAAGGACGAGTCGGTTGAGCTGCCCACACTGGCAGTCCCCACGCTTTCGCTGCTGGCCAATTACGGCGCCGACCACAAGGTCCGGCTGCATTGGGAGTGGCACTACAAGACCGGAAACCTGGTGACCGCCCAGCCGTTGTGGCGCCATCCCGGCGACCACGGCTACCGCGACGACCCCGCCGAGGCCCGCATCCTCGAAGGTATCGGCCAGCCGTGGAACGTTGTTCCTGCACTCGGCGAATCAGCCACCGGCGGCTGGGGCACGCCCCGCCTGGCTGCCTCAGTGGAGCTGAACGGCCTGGACACTCTTGCCTTCACCGAGGACGTCCTGCCCCTGCTCCGCCAGGCGCGCGACGTGGACGTGGACACCGCCGGCGACATCGCCGACTACCGGGAGGCCGAGGAAGCCCCCGTCATCTCCGTTTCCACCAAGGCCACCGAGCAGCGCGACTGGTTCGATCTTGGCATCCAGATCTCGCTGGAGGGCCAGCCGGTTTCGTTTGCAGCTGTCTTCTCAGCCCTTGCTGCGGGCCAGACCAAGATGCTGCTTCCCAGCGGCGCCTATTTCTCCCTGGACCTCCCCGAACTTCACCAGCTGCGCTCCCTGATCGAGGAGGCACGCTCCCTCCAGGACAACAAGGATGCCCCGCTGCAGATCAGCCGCTTCCAGGCGGGGCTCTGGGACGAGCTGGCGAACCTCGGCATCGTGGACCAGCAGGCCGCCGCATGGCGTGAGGCCGTTGGCGGGCTGCTCGAGGGCGGGATCAACGGGCTGCCGCTGCCTGCCACGCTCAACGCGGAACTGCGCCCGTACCAGCTGGAAGGCTTCAACTGGCTCAGCTTCCTCTACCGTCACAGCCTGGGCGGGGTGCTCGCCGACGACATGGGCCTGGGCAAGACCGTCCAGGCCCTCGCCCTCATGTGCGCGGCGAAGGAACAGGGCGGCGTCTCCGGCGGTACAGCGGCAGCCGATATGCCTGCTCCGGCGCCCGACGGCGGCACGGGTCCGGCGCCCGACGGCGGCACTCCCTTTTTGGTGGTTGCCCCCACCAGCGTCGTGGGCAACTGGGCGGCTGAAGCGGCACGCTTTGCGCCCGGGCTGACCGTCCGGACCATTGGTGAGACCTTCGCCAAGAACGGCCAGGACCCTGCACTTGAGCTTTCCGGGGCGGACATCGTGATCACGTCTTACGCCCTGTTCCGGATCGACTACGACTCCTACGCCTCCAAGACCTGGGCCGGTCTGGTGCTCGACGAAGCGCAGTTCGTCAAGAACCACCAGTCCAAGGCCTACCAGTGCGCGCGGAAGTTGCCCGCTGCCTTCAAGCTGGCCATCACCGGCACACCGCTGGAAAACAACCTGATGGAATTCTGGGCGCTGACCTCGATTGTGGCGCCGGGCCTGTTCGCCAGCCCCAAGCGGTTTGCTGAGTATTACCAGAAGCCTGTGGAGAAGAACGGCGACAAGGGGCAGTTGGACAAGCTCCGCCGTCGGGTCCGTCCTTTGATGATGCGCCGCACCAAGGACCAGGTCATCCAGGACCTGCCGCCCAAGCAGGAGCAGATCCTGGAGGTGGTGCTCAATCCGCGCCATCAGAAGGTCTACCAGACGCACCTGCAGCGCGAACGTCAGAAGATCCTGGGCCTGATCGAGGACGTGAATAAGAACCGGTTCACCATCTTCCAGTCCCTGACACTGCTGCGGCAGCTCAGCCTGGACGCCTCGTTGGTGGATCCGTCGCTGTCCGGTGTCCGGTCTTCCAAGCTGGACGTGCTGTTCGAGCAGTTGGAGGATCTGGTGGCTGAGGGCCACCGCGCCCTGATCTTCAGCCAGTTCACGGGCTTCCTCGGCAAGGTCCGCGAGCGGCTTGTGGAGGAGAAGATCGAGTTCTGCTATCTCGACGGCGGCACCCGCAACCGGACCGACGTCGTCAACGAATTCAAGAATGGCAGCGCCCCCGTTTTCCTGATTTCCTTGAAGGCCGGCGGGTTTGGCCTGAACCTGACCGAAGCCGACTACGTGTTCCTGCTGGATCCGTGGTGGAACCCGGCTTCCGAGGCCCAGGCCGTAGACCGGACGCACCGTATAGGCCAGGCCCGGAACGTCATGGTCTACAGGTTGGTTGCCAAGGACACGATCGAGGAAAAGGTCATGGCGCTGAAGGCCCGCAAGTCGCAGCTGTTCGCGGATGTCATGGAGGGCGACGCCCTCTCCGGCGGTTCCATCACGGCCGAGGACCTGGCAGGGCTTTTTAAGGACTGAGGAGCTCACGAATTGAGCCTTTTACGGGCTGAGCTTCCACGGCCTAACGTGAGCCAGTTACGGCGCAGGCTGGCCGCCGGCCTCTGTCCGCCGTGGCCGTAGGTTATCCACATAGGCATGAAGCCTCGGCGTTAATGTCAGTGCCTCGCGGGATGATTTGTGTATGGGAAGCAGAGCGGCGGTTGAGGCGGTGGGAGCCATCAAGGCCTCTGTCGCAGCGCTGGATCTTATTGTGTGCGGCATTGATTCCGCCCTTTATTGCGATGGCGATCCGCTGCGCCGCGAGGCCGATGGACTCCTGGATACCCTTGCGGAAGCCGCCCGGCTGAACGCCAAAGTAGCTGCCCTGACAGCCCATTCTGCCGCCGGGTTTGCCCGCGTTTCGCAGGCACTGGCTGCACCGGACGAATCCGGGCGTGCCCAGGAAATGGCAGTCGTGGCTGAGGTCGCCTGTGTTTTGACAGTCAGCGAACGGACCGCCGGGAACCTGCTGGCCGAATCCCAGGCCCTGACCACTGATTTGCCGTTGACCCTGTCCGCGCTGCAGGCCGGGGAAATTTCGTGGCAGCACGCCCGGGTGATGGTGGACGAGACCACCAACCTGGACCCCGCCGCAGCCAGAGCTCTGGAGGCGCATTTTCTGGACCCCGACGCGCCCAACCCGGCCCGTGGCCCGGCGGGGGAACTCGTCCCGTCCCGGTTCCGGCATAAGGCCCGGATCTGGCGGGAACGGCACCACCCGGTCAGCATCGAAAAACGCCACGCCCGCTCCGTTGCGGATCGGCGGCTGGAATACACCCCTGCCCGGGATGGCATGGCGTGGCTTTCGGCGTATCTGCCGGCGGATCAGGCTGCGGGGATCTGGAACCGGGTCACCGCCGCGTCCCGGGCATTGCAGGGCCCGGACGAGGACCGGACCATGACCCAGATGCGTGCCGACATCGCCGCGACCCTGCTCCTGGGCGGGGACTCGGACCAAGTCGCCGACGGTTTCCCGCCCTCGCCTCGGGCGCAGGTCCTGGTCACGCTGCCGGTCATGGCGTTGCTGGGTGCCACGGATGAGCCGGCGATGCTGGATGGGTATGGGCCGATCCCGGTCACGATGGCGCGCAGGCTTATTGCCGATGGTGCCGAGTCGTTCCGCCGGGTTCTGATCGATCCGAGGGATGGTGCGCCGTTGGAGGTCGGGCGGACCAGTTACCGGGTCACCAAGGCCCAACGCCAATGGCTCAGGATGCGGGATGGTAAGTGTCCGTTCCCTGGCTGCAGCAACCATTCCCTGGACAACGAAGCGGACCACCTCCTCGCCTGGGCCCACGGCGGCACCACCGGGATCAGCAACCTCGCCCAGCCCTGCCCTAAACATCACCGCCTTAGGCACACCGGCGGCTGGGAACCCGGACCAGCCACCAAAGACCACCCACCGGGCTGGATCTCACCCACCGGCAGACGCTACGCCAGCGAACAACCCGACTGGGAACCACCCCGGTTACCGGATATCGGCTCCACGAGTTGAGCTGGAGCGGCTCGAAGACCCGAGCTGGACACCAACTTCACCCTAACCGGCCTGAAGCCATGCTGGTGGGCTACGAGAAACCGGTTTCTCGCTTATGCTTTACCGAATCAGCCTTTTATTGGAGACTCCCGTGCGCCACGAAAAGAACGCCACCGCAGCGGTACTGACCGCTCTCAGCCCTGACGCCTTCACGACGCCTTACCGTGATCCGGTCTGGGACGGCCCCACGGATCCCGTTTTGGTTCCGGACCACCTGACCGGTGAGTGGGTACTCTTCTACACCCAGCGCCGGGCCACGGAACAGGGCCTGACCGGCGTGGAGTGGGTGCACGGGACGGAAATTGGGATTGCCCGTTCGTCTGACGGCGGCCTGAACTGGGCATATCAGGGCGCGGTTAGCGGACTGGCCCCGCCGGGAACTGAACTGCCCGCTACCCTGTGGGCGCCCGACGTCGTGCGTGTGGGTGACCAATGGATCATGTATTTGACAGTGCTCGGCGGGATGCGGACGGACTGGACCGGACAGGCCTCCATCGTTCAGCTTGCCAGCCGGGACCTGGTCTCCTGGGAGTACCTCGGTGCCGTCGAACTGGATTCGCCGAGAGTTATCGACGCTGCGGTGGCCCTGTGCGGGGACGGCAAGTATCGACTCTGGTACAAGGACGAGGCCCGCGGATCGAACACCTACAGCGCAGTGAGCAGCTCACCTGCCGACCCGTCGTCGTGGGCTTTGGAAGGGCTGGTTGTTTCCGGGCGGCCCCACGAGGGCCCCAAAGTCTTCCAGTTGACCGGGTGGTACTGGATGATCGTTGACGAGTGGCGGGGTCAGGCCATCTACCGCTCCGATGACGCGGCAGGCGGCTGGGTCCGGCAGGAACACCGAGACGGGCTCATCCTCACATCTCCGGAGACATACAACGGCGGTGCAGTGGTAGGCCGGCACGCGGACGTTGTCCCGGTGGCTGCTTCGGCTGATGGCAACGAACGCGCCGTCGTCGTCTATTTCACGCACCCGTTCTGGAACGGCGAGGACATCGAAGGGATGACCGCGGACCCGAAAACCCATCTCAGCCATGTGAGGGCCGCGGTGCTGGAAGTCCGGGACGGCAATCTGGTCTGCATCGGCGGCTGACGCCTCGGGCCTCGCATGTCCCCACAGCATGACAAAGGGCCGAACCTCGGAACTATAAGCCAGCTGCTGCTGACACCGGTCCGCGGTTCGGCCCTCGGCCTGACTCGTACCTCGGGCAGTGCGGCAACCGCCTACCCGGACGTCCTGGTGATACCTGGTTGGATCTTGTGGGTGTTACTTCCCATGGTGCCGAATGTATCCGGCCCTGGTCAGGCCCGCTGCGGAGAACCCAGCTCCACGGGGTCTTCGTCGGTCAGGTAGGCAAGCTCGGAGTGGGCTGCGATGTCGATACCGCGCATCTCGTCTTCTGGCTTGATCCGCAGGCCGATAATCCGGTCCAGGATCTTCGCCAGAATCCACGTGATACCGAACGAGTAGGCAAGCACAGTGACCGTGGCCAGCGCCTGGACGCCCAGCAGCTCAATACCGCCGCCGTAGAACAGTCCGTTGACGCCGTTGGGAGCTGCATCCGTTGCGAACAGGCCGATCAGCAGCGTGCCGAGGATGCCACCCACGAGGTGGACGCCGACGACGTCGAGGGAATCGTCATAGCCCAGGCGGAACTTGAGTTCGATGGCCAGGGAGCAGACGGCACCTGCGATGGCGCCGATAGCCAGCGCACCAAGCGGGCTGACCGCGCCACAAGCGGGCGTGATCGCAACCAGGGCCGAGATCAGGCCGGACGCTGCGCCCATGCTGGTCGCCGCACCGTGGCGGAGCCGCTCAACGAGGGCCCAGGCGAGAAGGCCGGCGGAAGCTGCCACTGCTGTGTTGAGGAATACCACCGACGCCGACTGGCCTGCCGAGAGTGCGGAACCGGCGTTGAAGCCGAACCAGCCCACCCAGAGCAGCCCTGCACCAACCAGGACCAGCGGCCGGCTGTGCGGCTTGGTGTGTTCCATCTTGGGCCAACCGGAGCTCTTGCCCAGGACCAGTGCCAGGGCCAGAGCCGCGGCGCCGGCGTTCATGTGGACCGCGGTGCCACCGGCAAAGTCAATGGCCTTGATGCCGCTGGCGATCCAGCCGCCGGTAACGCTGCCGTCGGCCGAAGAGAAGGCGAACACCCAGTGCGCGATCGGGAAGTAGACAATCGTTGCCCAGATTCCGGCAAAGAGCATCCAGGCGCCGAACTTCATGCGCCCGGCTGCCGCTCCCGCAACCAGGGCTGTAGTGACGCAGGCGAAGAACAGCTGGAAAGCTGCGAAGAGGATGACCGGGATGGATGCTGCCTCGTCTGCGGCGAGCAGCTGCCCCATTCCGGGGAACTCGGTGATGTCACCGATCAGCCCGAGGCCGCCGACTGAATTTCCGAAGGCCATTGAGTAGCCGAAGAGCGCCCACAGAACGGCCACCAGGCTGGCGCCGCCGAAGCACATCATCATCATGTTGAGAATGCGACGCGACCCCACCATGCCCCCGTAGAACAGGGCCAGGGCGGGGATCATCATACAGACCAGCGCCGAGCTGGCCAGAATCCAAGCGACATTTCCCGAATCCATGGGAAACCCCTTTCGTGATGCGAAGAGAGAACGGAAATTGCCCGTCAGAGCCGCTCCGGAGGAGGGACGCGGAGTCAGTACCACGTTCATCGGAGGGCAGCTATTGCCGTCTTGTTCCATCTTCATCGCCGCAGTCCGGCAGTGGGTTTCCGGCGCGTTAATTCAACGTTTCGGTCACTGGCAAGCGAGTTTCACACGTCACTCGGACGCACTGGGGTTTTCCGCCAAAGCCCGTTGAGGTGCGGCCCCGCTGGTGACATCCCCCGCTGGCTGGCCGGGGGCGGATCACTTGGCCCGGGGGGCGGTCACTTGGCGGAGACGGCCAGAAAGCGGATGGGCAGGTCCAGGAGTTCCAGTGGACCGTGCGGACCTTCGCCGTCGAGCAGGAGCGAGTCCCCTGCCTCCATCGCGTACTCGTAGGCACCGTGCCCGTAGATCATTTTGCCGGTGAGCATGTAGATGAATTCGGTGCCGGGGTGCTGGAAAAGCGGGAAGACGTCGGATGCATCGGTGAGGGTCACCAGCGTCGGTTCCAGCGCATCGGTGCGGCCCTTGAGCGTGCCAAGGACCCGGTATTCGTGGCCGTGCTGGGTACCGCTTCGCACCGTCAGGCTGCCTTGGCCGCTTTTGGTGAAGGTGGCATCGCGGTCAGTATCGGCGCCGCGAAAAAGTGCAGTGACCGGAATCTTCAGGCCGTCGGCCAGACGCTGCAAAGTGGTCAGCGAACAGGATGTGGTGGCCGTTTCGATCCGGGAGATCATGGCCTTGGACAGGCCGGTCCTGGCTGCCAGTTCTGCGGAGGACAGCCCGCCGGCTGTGCGGTAGTGGCGGACCTGGGCGGCGATGACCTGTTCCAGTTTCCCCGCGACTTCCAGTTTCCCCGCGACACTGGCACCAAGAGCGCTGTCACCGGCAACATCGACACCAGGAACGCCGTCCCCGGCGTCGGCTGGTGATTCGGTCGCGGGAGCATCGTCCGGGGCGTGATTGGTCATAGGAGCCATCATAGGTGGCACCGTAGCAGCCACAGCCCAAGCAACCGCCATAGTCAAAGCCCTGCGCATGTGCCAGAGTTTTAGTGGGCTTGCAGGGGAAGGACATGCGATGCGGACCGTGACCTATGGTGCGGCGTGCAGCCTCGACGGGTTCATTGCCGACAGCGACGGCGCCGTCGACTGGATCCACTTCAGCGCGGATGTGGAACAGTACATGAGCGAGTACTGGTCCGCGGTGGATGCCGTCCTCATGGGACGGAGAACGTGGGAATTCGCGGCGGCACAGGGCGTGGGCGATGAACCCGGTTCCGAAGCCGGCCCAGAACCCGAAGCCGGCAGCCTCGAGGGCAGCGGACTTCCGGCAGTCGCCACGTATCTTTTCTCCCGCACGCTTTCCCAGGCCCCGCCCGGCACGGAGCTCGTCACCTCAGATGCTGTCGATTTCGTCAAAACGCTCAAGCGTCAGCCGGGCAAGGGTATTTGCCTGATGGGCGGGGGCGAGCTCGCAGGCTCGCTGTTTGAGGCCGGCGTCATCGATCAGGTCAGCCTGAACGTGCATCCCGTCTTGTTGGGATCGGGTGTTCCCTTCTTCCGCGATCTCAAGGGCCGGATCGGGTTGGAACTGACAGAGTCGCGCGGGCTCGACGGCGGGTGTGTGCTGATGGTCTACCGGGTGAGGAACTGAAGCCCGCCCTTGCCGTGAGCGCCGCGGATCGGAAGGCCGCGCATCGGAAGCCTGTGGCTAGCCGATGACCCGGGCCTCCCCCAGCAGTCCCGCCAGCGAGTCCGCGAGAGCACCCGCGCCGGCCTCGGCGTCCCAATCCTCCACCAGCTCATCGGGAGAATGGGAGATGCCGGTAGGGTTCCGGATGAACAGCATGGCGGTGGGGATCTGCGAACTGAGGACGCCGGCGTCGTGCCCTGCGCCGGTGTCCAGGACAGGCGCGTCCGGCAGGAGTTCCCGGAGCCGGTCCCGCAGCGGGGCGTCGAAATTCACGGTGGGGCTCAGCGACTCCACGGTGAGGGTGGCGGTGCAGCCTTCCTCGGCCGCCATCACCTGCGCATTCAGCGCGATGGACTCCACCAGCGCGGCGGTCACCGAGTCGTCGGGGTGCCTGACATCGATCCAGAGATCCACGCGGGAAGCGATCACGTTGGTTCCGCCCGGCACGGGCTGCAGCCTGCCCACGGTGGCCCGCGCGTCGCGGTACTTCCGGGCCGTGTCGCGGATGCCCACCATGACCTTCGCCGCAGCGATCATGGGGTCCTTCCGGTCCTTCATCAGGGTGGTGCCGGCGTGGTTGCCCTCGCCGGTGACGGTGAGCTTCCAGCGGCCGTGGCCCAGGATCGATGAGCCAATGGCAACCGGCTGGTTCAGGTCGATCAGCCCCCTCCCCTGTTCAACGTGCAGCTCGACGAACAGGCCCAGCTGCGCCAGCGCCTGGTAGTCAGCACCGATAAGCCGGGGATCCTGGCCGTTCGCCGCGGCAACGTCCGCGTACGTGTTTCCGTCCGGGTCCTTGAGCCGCCGGGCCTTGTTCGGATCCAGTTCGCCGGTGAGCAGGCGCGACCCCAGGCATGCCACGCCAAAGCGGGACCCTTCCTCCTCGGGGAATACGGCGATGGCCAGCGGCCGCCTGGGACGCAACCCCCGGGCTTTGAGGAGGTCGACGGCGACCAGTGCCGAGGCGACCCCCAGCGGCCCGTCGTACTCACCTCCGCCCGGCACGGAATCGAGGTGGCTGCCGGTGACCACGGCGTCCTGCCTGGTGCCCGCTGCGGTGTCCCACCAGGCCCAGATGATGCCGTTCTGGTCGGTCTGGACGTCCAGCCCGCGGCGCGCGGCCTGTTCAATGAACCAGCTGCGAAGTTCCGTCTCAGCACTGGAGAACACCGGGCGGGAGTAGCCGCCCCGAGCACTGTCGCGGCCGACGTCGGCAATGTCCCTGAGCAGGCCGCTCACCGTTGCGGCGGCAGGCTCAGCGGCTGTTGGCAAGGCGGGGGACGCGTGCGGTGCAGCCTCCGGGGTGTGGCGGAAGGCGGAGGAGGTGGAGGCAGTCACGGGGGTCCGTTTCTCGAAGGGGTGCGGGGGCAGGATGAGTACTGGGGAAGTGCGAAATCAGCGGTTGCTGACCGCCGTCGTCGCCGTACGGAAACGCAGCGGCACGTTGGCTGCCCCGCTGGCCAGGTCCGCTGCCCACTGGCCGATCAACGGAGCGAACTTCGCGCCGTGGCCGGAGCAGGGCGAGAGGATGGTCAGGCCGTCCACCCGGTCGATGATGAAGTCCTCGGTGGGCGTGTTGGTGAACAGGCAGGTGGTCTCGGCGTACGGCTCGGGGTCAAGTCCGGGCAGGAGGCGGCGGACGTAGTCCACCACCCGGCTGCGGTTGGCCGGGTCCACTTCGCCGGTCTGCTCAGCGGCGCTGGGGATGAACTTGCCGCCGTTGTATTCGGCTACCTTCTGGCCGGCGAAGCCTGCGTCGCGCCCGCCCGGGAGGCCGTAGACCTGGATGTCTTCGCGCTTGTTGATGAACGTGGGCCAGTTGGCGGCACTGTCAGGATCGCGGTAGCGGAAGTGGAACGCCTGCTCCTGCCGCACGGTGATCTGGGGCAGCCCGGCGAGGAAGCCCGCAGGCAGCGCCAGCTTGCCCAGCAGCTCCGGCAGCCAGCCGCCGGCGCTGATCACTACGTGACCGGCGTCGAACGTTTCCCCCGTGGTGGAGGTCAGGCGGTAGCCGGCCGCGGTCTTGTCCAGCGACCGTAGCGGCCAGCCTGTCAGCAGGCGGGCACCGTGCTTCACGGCCTGTTCCACCATGGCGTTGACTGCCGTTTCGGCGTCGATCACTCCGGCACCGGGGTGCCAGAGGACCTCGGTGTCGAAAGCGAGCCCCGGCCAGCGGTCGCGGGCAGCGGCGGCGTCAAGGAGTTCGTGCTCGATTCCTTCGTCAGCCAGCACCGAGGCCAGCATCTGCGGATGGCGTTCAGTGCCGAAGTCCACGGCTCCGGAGGGAGTGATCAGCGGTGTACCTGCGATCTCAGCCAGCCCGTCCCACAGACTCTTCGACTCCGCCACAGCGTGCGTATAGAAATGGTCCGCGTAGGCGTAGCGGAAGATCCGCGCGGAGCCGTGCGAACTGCCATCGTGACTGGCCGGAACGTTGCGTTCCAGGATGGTCACCTGGTGCCCGCGGGCGGCGAGCTGCCAGGCGGTGGCGGCACCGGCCAGGCCGGCGCCCACCACCACATAGTCTGAAGAATCGGTCATGACGGGGTTCCTTTTCCGGGCGGGTACAGGTACTGCTTAGCGCGTGTTGCTTGACGCTGTTACTTGGCGCCCGGGATCCAGCTGGTGCCTGCCAGCGGGACGCGGGCCATGGCGGAGGCCTCAATGGTGAGCGCCACCAGGTCCTCGGGTTCGAGGTTGTGCAGGTGTGACTTCCCGCAGGCCCGGGCAATTGTCTGCGCTTCCATCGTAAGAACGCGGAGGTAGTTGGCCAAGCGGCGGCCGGCGGCTACCGGGTCCAGCCGGGAGGCGAGCTCCGGGTCCTGGGTGGTAATGCCGGCGGGGTCGCGGCCGTCCTGGAAGTCGTCGTAGAAGCCGGCAGCGGAACCGAGGGCCGCGTATTCGGCGGCGTACCGGGGATCGTTGTCGCCGAGCGCGATCAGGGCTGCGGTTCCGATCGCGACTGCGTCCGCGCCAAGGGCCATGGCCTTGGCGACGTCGGCGCCGGTGCGGATGCCACCCGAGACGATGAGCTGGACCTTGCGGTGGACTCCGAGTTCCTGGAGAGCCTGGACGGCCTGCGGGATGGCGGCCAACGTGGGGATGCCGACGTTTTCGATGAACACCTGCTGCGTCGCGGCGGTACCGCCCTGCATGCCGTCCACCACCACAACGTCCGCACCGGACTTCACAGCGAGCGCGGTGTCGTAGTACGGCCGGGAAGCACCGATCTTGACGTAGATGGGGGTCTTCCAGTCGGTGATTTCGCGCAGTTCGCCGATCTTGATTTCGAGGTCATCCGGGCCCGTCCAGTCGGGGTGCCGGCTGGCCGAGCGCTGGTCGATCCCGACCGGGAGGGTGCGCATTCCGGCGACGCGTTCGGTGATCTTCTGTCCCAGCAGCATGCCGCCGCCGCCGGGTTTGGCACCCTGGCCGAGGACGATCTCGATGGCGTCGGCCTTGCGGAGGTCGTCCGGGTTCATGCCGTAGCGCGACGGGAGGTACTGGTACACGAGGTGCTTGGACTGGCCCCGCTCCTCAGGCGTCATGCCGCCGTCGCCCGTGGTGGTGGAAGTCCCCACCTCCGAGGCGCCGCGGCCCAGCGCCTCTTTGGCGTTGGCGGACAGGGCGCCGAAACTCATTCCGGCGATGGTCACCGGCGTCTGCAGGTGCAGGGGACGGGTGGCGTGCCTGTCGCCGAGGACGACGTCGGTATCGCACTTTTCGCGGTAGCCCTCCAGCGGGTAGCGGGACATGGAGGCGCCGAGGAAGAGCAGATCGTCGAAGTGCGGGACCTTGCGCTTGGCGCCCCAGCCGCGGATGTCGTAGACGCCGGTTGCCGCGGCGCGCTGGATGTCGGCGATGGTTGCGCGGTCGAACGTGGAGGACTCGCGGAGGCCCAGTTCAGCGACGTTCTGCGGGAGCAACGCGGTGTCCTGTGCTGGAGCACTCTGGGGAAGGGAGGTGATGGTCATGGTGGCTCCTAGTACGCCGTCGAGTTGTGGACGCTGAAGTGGTAGAGGTTCCGGGCTGAGCCGTAGCGCTTGAAGTCGGCCGGGCTGTCGGTGCGGCCGGCGGCGGCGAGCAGCCCGGCGAGTTCGGCCAGGTGCTCTTCCTTCAGGGGCTTTTCGATGCAGTCGGCGCCGAGGGAGGCCACGGTGCCTTTGACGTAGATCCGGGCCTCGTAGATGGAGTCGCCCAGGGCTTCGCCGGCATCGCCGCAGACCACCAGGCGTCCGGCCTGGGCCATAAATGCGGACATGTGGCCGATGTTTCCGCCCACCACAATGTCCACGCCCTTCATGGAGATGCCGCAGCGGGCGCTGGCGTTGCCGTCGATGACCACCAGGCCGCCGTGGCCGGTGGCCGCCGCGGACTGGGAGGCGTCGCCCTTGACATGGACGCGGCCGGACATGATGTTCTCGGCCAGCCCGACGCCGGCATTGCCGTTGATGGTCACATCGCCCTTTTGGTGCATCCCGGCCGCGTAGTAGCCTGCATGCCCTTCCACGGTCACCGAGACGTCGGCGTTGATTCCCACCGCCAGGCTGTGCTTGCCCTCGGGGTTGGTGACGGTCCAGGACTGGCCGTCAACGGCGTTGTGCAGGGCCTGGTTGAAGGCGCGGACCGGGCTGCCGGCCAGGTCAACAACGAACGTTTCCTGCGTTGATCCAGTGCTTGCAGCGGTGCTGGTTTCGGGGCTGCTGGTTTCGGGCGCTGTCAGAGTGACCATGTGTAGACCTTTCCGGGTTCCGGTTCAAAGATGCGGGCGTTTTCGATGCCGGGCAGGGCGGCGAGGGCACGGTATTCGGAGGCCATCGCCACGTAGTCGTCCGTTTCGGCGATGATGGCCGGTTTGCAGGCGATGGGGTCCCGGACCACGGCCATGCTGTCCGCTGTGGTCACCACCAGGGTGTAGAAACCGTCGAGGACCTTGCCCAGGTTGACCAGGGCTTCCTCAAGCGTGTCGCCCTGCTGCAGGCGGGAGGCCACGTAGCGGGCGCCCACCTCGGTGTCATTCTCGGAGTCGAACACCACGCCTTCGCGCTTGAGGTCGCGACGGACGGTGGCATGGTTGGAGAAGGAGCCGTTGTGGACCAGGCAGAGGTCGTCGGCCACCGAGAAGGGGTGCGAGCCGCCCGCAGTTACAGCGGATTCGGTGGCCATCCGGGTGTGCGAGAGCCCTTGGCTTCCGGCCATGGCTTCGAGCCCGTGCTCGGCGGCAATCTCCATGGGGTGGCCGACGCTCTTCATCACCGCGACGTGCTCGCCGCGGCCAATGATGGTGGAGCCCGGGAGGGTTTCGCTGACCGCCTTCACCAGGAGATCAGTTCCGACGGCGGCGCTCACCAGGGTGGTATCTCCCACCACCCGGACCGCGGTACCGGCGTCCGAAGGCAGCATGCCGGCCACCGCGAGCTGGATCTCTCCGACAGGCAGGCCCTGGTCCTTGCCCAGCAGGCTGACGGTGGAGGTTCCTTCGGAGACCAGGCCCGGGGTGTCATAGACAGCCATGCCCGCGGAGTCCGGGCCACGGTCCACGATCTGGCACATCATCGAGGACAGGAGGCTGCCCATCTGGGGGTGCAGCAGGGGGTTGCGCAGCTGCAGCGCGGCGATTCCGCACATGTGGGGTTCCTTTGCTTGGTGGAGCTGGTGCTTTGCTTTGGTGGAGGTTCTTACTGGAGTCGGGTCAGATGGACGTCAGGTACGTGCGGATTTCCCAGTCGCTGACCTGGTTGTGCCAGCTGAGGAATTCCTCTTCCTTTGCATCGGCGTAGTACCTGCCGATCTCCGCGTCGCCGCTGAGGCTGGCCAGGATCACCGGATCCTTCCGGAGGGCTTCGACGGCGTGCAGGAGGGTGGCCGGCAGGAGGTGGGCATCAGGCTTGGACTCGCCCGGGCCGGAGGGCATTCCCGGATCGACGGCGCGTTCAACGCCGTCCAGGCCCGCTTCGATGGCGGTGGCGATGGCCAGGTACGGGTTGGCCGAGCCGTCACCGGAGCGGAGCTCGATCCGCTTGTTGTCCGGAACACGGATCATGTGGGTGCGGTCGTTGCCGCCGAACGACGCCTTCCGTGGCGACCACGTGGCACCCGAGGAACTGGTGGTGGCACCCGAGCGCTTGTAGGAATTCACTGTGGGCGCCAAAAACGCCTGCAGCGCAGGAGCGTGCTCAAGGATGCCGCCGATGAACGAATAGGCGAGCCCCGAAAGCCCAAGGCCGCGGCCGCCGTCGTCTGCACTGCTCCCGTCAGCCGGGAACAGCGCCTCGGCGCCGGACCACAAAGACAGGTGGAAGTGCAGCCCGGTGCCGGTCCTGTCCGTGAAGGGTTTGGGCATGAAGGTTGCGGTCATGCCCCGCTGTTCGGCGAGGATGTTCAGGATGTAGCGGAGGCTGACCACGCGGTCTGCGGTGGTGAGCGCGTCAGCGTAGTTGAAGTTCTGTTCGAACTGGCCGGCGGCGTCCTCGTGGTCGTTGGCGTAGTTGCCCCAGCCGAGGGAGTTCATCGCCTCCGAGATGGAGGTGAGGTGATCGTACATCCTGGTGACACCGCGGGCGTCGTAGCAGGGGCGGGGCGAATCGTCGCGGGCATCAGCGGTACTCAGCGTCCCGTCGTCGTTCCTGTTAACCAGGAAGTACTCAACCTCCGCGCCGATCTTGGCCTGCACGCCCTTCCCGGCCAAGCGGGCGAGCGTGTTCTTCAGGATGACCCGCGGGGCGTACGGCCAGGGCTTGCCGTCAACGTGCGGGTCGCAGTGGATGATGGCCAGGCCATCCTTGATGAAGGGCACGGGGGTGAAGGAGGCCAGGTCCGGGATGGCGATCAGGTCGGAGTCCTGGGGCTTCTGGCCAATCAGTCCGGCCGCATAGCCGGCGAACCCCATGGCCCCGGCCTCGAGTTCATCGGCGGCTTCAACGGGGACGAGCTTGGCGCAGGGCTTGCCGGTCATGTCCACGAAGGTGGCCAGGAGGAAGCGGACATCGTGGGCCTGGGCGATGTCCTTCAGGGAAATGTGGTCGGCTGGGGTGATGGATGGTGCGGATACAGCAGGGGTTGCGACACTTGTCATCGAAACATTCCTGTCCGGTTGGCGTTAGCTACTAGTAAACCTTGTTGCACCAGAGTAGCCAAACCGCCGTTACGGGCGTCCTGCAGGAATGTTAAATTCTTGTTTCACGGAAGGCTCCACCCTTGATGGGAACGCGGACCTCCACTAGGAAATGGACCCTATGAGGCGAGCCGCGCACGGGCAATAGCGCCAGGGCCCGCCACGTCCGATCCGCTTTCCGGCCGGTTGATCTCGGCCCAGACCGCATCCAGGGAGAGGCCCACTACCTCGGCGATCGCGGCGATGGTCGGGAAAGCGGGGGTGGCCACCCGGCCCGTTTCGATCTTCCGGAGGGTCTCGGGTGAGACGCGGGCATCGAGCGCGATCGAGAGCATCGAGCGCTCGCCCCTGGCGCGACGCAGGAGAGCGCCGAGGCGTTCCCCGCGCTTCACCTCTTCGGTTGTGAGTGGCAATCTGACCATGGCTCCAATTCTAATACCGGGATAATATGGCCGGTATAGTTATTGGTGCTGGGACTGCTACGAAAGGCGCTGCATGATCGAGATCCTGAACCCCACCGAACTGGCCCGCGCAAAGGAAACAGGCGCCCTGGTGGCCAACATTTTGCAGACACTGAAGGGCCGCAGCACGGTGGGCACGAACCTCCTGGACATCGACCGGTGGGCCAAGGACATGATCGTCCAGGCCGAAGCGGACTCCTGCTACGTCGACTACGCGCCATCCTTCGGACGCGGGCCCTTCGGCCACTACATCTGCACCGCCGTCAACGACGCCGTCCTCCATGGGCTGCCACGGGACTACGCACTGGCCGACGGCGATCTGCTGACTCTCGATCTTGCCGTCGCCAAAGCTGGAATCGCCGCGGACTCCGCCATCAGCTTCATCGTGGGCGAATCAAAGCCCGCGGAGAGCGTGGCGTTGATCAGCACCACTGAACGCGCCCTGGCCGCAGGGATAGCGGCCGCCGGACCCGGAGCGCGCATCGGCGACATCTCCTACGCCATCGGCGCCGTCCTCAGCGAAGCGGGGTATCCCATCAACACCGAGTTCGGCGGCCACGGCATCGGATCAACCATGCACCAGGACCCGCACGTTCCGAACACCGGACGGCCAGGCCGAGGCTACAAGCTCCGCCCCGGGCTGCTGCTGGCGCTGGAGCCATGGGTCATGGTGGACACGGCCCAACTCGTCACGGATGCGGACGGGTGGACGCTCCGAAGCGCGACGGGGTGCCGGACAGCCCACAGCGAGCACACCATTGCGATCACCAGGGACGGAGCGGAAATCCTCACCCTGCCGCAGTAGACCAGCGCGATCCAGCCTGCAGATTGGGACCTAGATCAGGCCCTGGGCGAGCATCGCGTCCGCTACCTTGACGAATCCCCCGATGTTGGCGCCGAGCACATAGTTGCCAGGCTCCCCGTATTCGTCAGCGGTGGCGGCGCAGCGGTGGTGGATTCCCACCATGATCTCCGTCAGGCGCTGCTCGGTGTGCTCGAAGGACCAGGAGTCGCGGCTGGCGTTCTGCTGCATCTCCAGCGCCGAGGTGGCCACACCGCCCGCGTTGGCAGCTTTGCCCGGCCCGAACAGCACGCCGGCGTCCTGGAACACCGAAACCGCGTCACGGGTGGAGGGCATGTTGGCGCCTTCCCCGACGGCAAGGAGGCCGTTGCGGACCAACCTCGCGGCAGCATCGCCGTCGAGCTCGTTCTGCGTGGCGCACGGCAAAGCCACGGTGGCATTGACGTCCCACACGGAGCCTGCCTCCACGTAGGCAACGCCGGAACGGCGCAGTGAATAGTCCTTGAGGCGTCCGCGTTCCGTTTCCTTCACCTGGCGGAGGAGCCCGACGTCGATTCCAGCCTCGTCCACGATGTAGCCGGAAGAATCGGAACAGGCCACCACCAAGGCGCCGAGTGTCTGGGCCTTGGCGATGGCGTTGATGGCTACGTTGCCGGAGCCGGAGACCACGACGCGCTGGCCGTCGAATGACGTTCCGCGGGTCTTGAGCATCTCTTCGGTGAAGATCACGGTGCCGAAGCCGGTGGCCTCGGGCCGGACCAGCGAGCCGCCCCAGGAAATGCCTTTGCCGGTCAGGACACCGGATTCGTAGCGGTTGGTGATGCGCTTGTACTGGCCGAAGAGGTAGCCGATCTCGCGTCCGCCCACACCGATGTCACCGGCGGGAACGTCCGTGTATTCGCCGATGTGGCGGTACAGCTCGGTCATGAACGACTGGCAGAACCGCATCACTTCGGCGTCGCTGCGGCCGCGGGGGTCAAAGTCCGAACCGCCCTTGCCGCCGCCGATGGGCATGCCCGTCAGCGCGTTCTTGAAAATCTGTTCGAAGCCCAGGAACTTCACAATTCCGAGGTAGACGGAGGGGTGGAAGCGCAGGCCGCCCTTGTAGGGGCCAAGGGCGGAGTTGAATTCAACCCGGAAGCCGCGGTTGATCTGCACGCGGCCGGAGTCGTCGGTCCACGGCACGCGGAAGATGATCTGCCGTTCGGGCTCGCACAGCCGCTCCAGTATGGCGGCTTCGAGGAACTCCGGGTGCCGGTCGTGGACGGGTCCAAGGCTCTCGAAAACCTCGGTCACTGCCTGGTGGAATTCAGCCTCGCCGGGGTTCCGCGCCAGCACGGTATTCCGGATGGCTTCGAGCCGCGAGTCCACACTGTCTCCTCAAATTCATTGAATGTTCAACACACCATGGTAGCAACGATTAGTACCGCCGGACTTCCTGTAGCCTGCCCCGCAGCCCTTGATGACCCTGCCAATGCCTGTCAGCGGGCATCTTCCCGTGGCATACTTCCCTAACCACGAGCCGGCACCATCAGCCGGCCACAGGCAGGAGGAGCGGATCCATGCAGGGCCAGGTCAACGTGGACGAACCGGCATATCAGCATGTCCTGGACGCGCTGAACCGCGAGCCGGCCCCGGCGGAAGCCGATCCGGGCAGCGCCTTCAGGCAACGCCTTGACCGTCACTTCCCCGAGCTCTGCGGGCTCTTCCACGGCCTCTACAGAACGCGGGAGGACTGGCTGGACCAGCTCACCGCCCTGGTGGTCCAATGCGCCCGCTCGTGGCAGGAACGTCCGGCCGCGCTGAAGGCCGTCGACGCCGCACGGGAGGGGAACAGCAGTTGGTTCCTGTCCAACAACATGCTCGGCGGGGTCTGCTACGTGGACCGGTACGCGGACAGCCTGGACGGCGTCCGTGCCCGGATCCCGTATTTCAAGGAGCTGGGCCTCACCTATCTCCACCTGATGCCGCTGTTCCTGGCGCCGGAGCCGCATTCTGACGGCGGTTATGCGGTTTCCAGCTACCGCCAGGTCAACCCGAAACTGGGCACCATGGAGCAGTTGCGTGAGCTGGCGGCGGAGCTCCGGAACAACGGGATCAGCCTCGTGGTGGACTTCATCTTCAACCACACGTCCAATGAACATGAGTGGGCCCGGCGGGCGGCGGCGGGCGATCCGGAGTACAGCGACTACTTCTGGATCTATCCGGACCGCACCATGCCCGACGCCTTTGAGCGGACCGTGCGGGAGATCTTCCCGGACGACCACCCCGGATCCTTCGTCCCGCTGCCGGACGGGCGCTGGGTGTGGGCCACGTTCCATACCTACCAGTGGGACCTGAACTACGCGAACCCGGCGGTGTTCCGGGCGATGGCGGGGGAAATGCTGTTCCTCGCCAACCAGGGCGTGGATATCCTCCGGATGGATGCGGTGGCCTTCATCTGGAAGCAGCTGGGCACGCCGTGCGAGAACCTCCCCGAAGCCCACCTGCTCCTGCGGGCGTTCAATGCCGTGTGCCGGTTGGCCGCGCCGTCGCTCCTCTTCAAGTCGGAGGCGATTGTGCACCCGGACGAGGTGGCGCTCTACATCGATCCCGCCGAATGCCAGCTGTCCTACAACCCGCTGCAGATGGCCCTCATCTGGGAGTCGCTGGCCACCCGGGACGTCGCGTTGCTGTCCCAGGCCCTGGAACGGCGGCACAACATTCCTGCCGGCACCTCGTGGGTGAACTACGTCCGCAGCCATGACGATATCGGCTGGACCTTCGCCGACGAGGACGCTGCCGAGCTGGGAATCAACGGCTTTGACCACCGGCGGTTCCTCAATGCCTTCTACGTCAACCGCTTCCCCGGGAGCTTTGCCCGGGGCGTGCCGTTCCAGGACAACCCCCGCACCGGGGACTGCCGCATCTCCGGGACCACCGCCTCGCTGTGCGGGCTGGAGGACGATCCGGAGCACGCCATCGGAAGGATCCTGCTGGCCCACTCGGTCGCCTTCAGCACCGGCGGCATCCCGCTGCTCTACCTGGGCGACGAGGTGGGGCAGGTCAATGACAACCAGTACGCGCTGGAGGAAGGGCACGACGCCGACAGCCGCTGGGTGCATCGGCCCCACTACCCTGCGGAGCAGTACGCCCGCAGGGGCAACCCCGGCACCCCCGAGGGCCGGATCTTCAGCGGCCTGCGCCGCATGACCGAGGTCCGGGCCTCCACTCCTGAACTGGCCGGGACCCGGCTTATCGGTTTCCGCACCAACTCTCCGGGCGTCCTGGGCTTCCAGCGTCCGGGCAGCACGGTTTCGGCCGGTGCACGTCCGGCGAGTACCGTCCTGGTGCTGGCAAACTTCAGCGACGGCGTCCGGCAGCTTCCGGCGGTGACGTTTTCCGGGTTCGGGGCTTCCGCCGTCGAACTTCTCACCGGAACGGCAGTAAGGCTCGACGACGGTGTGACGCTCGCGCCGCACCGGTACCTGTGGCTCCGGGTTACTCCTTCCTGACGGCGCCAAAGGCCCCCGAATGTCCGAATGGCGACACTGATTCACGGCCAATTGGGGGGATTGGGCGGGCCGTGAAAGCATACGGACCATGGCCCAGAAGATTGCGTACCAGGGTGAGCCCGGCGCCAACTCCAATATCGCGTGCATGCAGATGTTCCCTGAGCTGGAAAGCGTTCCCTGCGCCAGCTTTGAGGACGCCTTCGAGCTGGTAGCCAGCGGCGAGGCGGAACTGGCGATGATCCCCATCGAGAACTCGATCGCCGGCCGCGTGGCGGACATCCACATCCTGCTGCCGCAGTCGCGCCTGCAGATCGTGGGCGAGTTCTTCCTGCCCATCCACTTCGACCTGCTGGGCATTCCCGGCAGCAGCATCGAGGCGGCCACGGAGGTCCACAGCCATATCCATGCCCTGGGACAGTGCCGGCGGCTGATCCGTGAAGCGGGGCTTCGCCCGGTCATTGCCGGCGACACCGCCGGTTCAGCCCGGGAGGTGCGGGAGTGGAATGACCCCACGAAACTCTCCCTCGCTCCCCCGCTGGCCGCCGGGATCTATGGCCTGGAGGTGCTGGCTTCCCGGGTGGAGGACGACCCTTCGAACACCACCCGGTTTGTGGTCCTGGCGCCGGAAAAAGAGCTGCCCGGCAGGGATGAACTGGCCGGGCCGGCCGTCACGAGCTTCCTGTTCCGTGTCCGGAACGTCCCGTCTGCGCTGTTCAAGGCCCTCGGCGGGTTCGCCACGAACGGCGTGAACATGACGCGGCTGGAAAGCTACATGGTGGGCAACGAGTTTGCCGCCACCATGTTCATGGCCGACGTGGAAGGCCACCCCGAGGATTTGGCGCTGAGCCTGGCCCTGGAGGAACTCGCGTTCTTCACCACGGAAGTACGGATCCTCGGTGTGTACGCCGCCGCCGATTACCGGCTGGGCCAGGAAGCAACCGTCTAGGCGGCGCTGCAAAAGGCACGGGGCCCCCGCTTACGCCCCGGGTTTGTCCGTCCCGCTTTCACGCGGAGGTTCCACCACTGGCATGCTTCCCGTCGCTGTCGGAACGGGCGGAGTGAGCACCGAGGCGTAGTCGTGCTGGGTTGAGTACGTCAGGAAGCCCAGATGCGCCTCGTAACGGTCCAGGACGTCGTCGATGACCTGCTGGTGGGACAGCCCCATGAGGTCGTAGCCCTCCGAACCGGTCTGGGCGAAGACTTCCACCCGGTAGTACACGTCCGTTTGCCGGGACATCCGTCCGCCGAACATCGGCACCGGCGCCTCCACCACTTTGACCTGGTAGTGGAAGTCGCGGTGGTCCGGGATGCTGACCACCAGCGCGTGGCTGGAAATGGCCGTGTGCTCGTCCGGGATCAGGTCCAGGGTGGCCTGGTAGCCCTGCTTGGTGAACTCCCTGACCACATCCGCCAGTGCAGGCTGCACCGTGCGTTCCATGAACTGGGCCACCTGCTTCTTCGACGGATACGAACGCATCCCTGCCAGCCGCTGGCGCCAGGTGCGGTCCGGCACGTGGCCGCCATGGGCCGCCGTCGACTGCCGCCGCAGGACCTGTCCTTCACGTTCGGCTCGCTCCATGCGCAGTGCCTTGGAGAAGGACGCCATCACCAGCCAGGCGATGACCGTCACCGGCAGGGCGAAGATCAACGTGGCATACTCCATGGTGGTCACGCCTCCGGCCACCAGCATGGCGATGGTCAGCAGCGCGGTGAGGACCGCCCAGAAGATCCGCAGCCATTTGGCGCCGTCCTGTGACGGGTCCGGGATGGAGGAGGAGAAGTTGGACATCACCATGGCACCGGAGTTGGCGCTGGTGAGGTAGAACAGCATCCCGGACAGCGTACCCAGGCCAATCAGGAACCCCGCCCCGGGGAACATCTCCAGCAGGGCATACCAGCCCTGTTCCGGGCTGTCCATGGCGAGTTGGGCGAACTCCGTGTTGCCGTTCAGGACCTCATGCATGGCACTGTTGCCGAAGATGCTGACGATCAGGAAATCACACAGCACCGGGGCAGTGATGGCGGCAATGACGAACTCCCGCAAGGTCCGGCCGCGGGAAATACGGGCCAGGAACAGCCCCACGAACGGACCCCAGGCGAGCCAGAAAGCCCAGAAGAACAGGGTCCAGCCGGCCATCCACTCCGAGCCGCCCTCCTCGTAGGCGAAGGTCTGCAGGGTGCGGTCCGGCAGCGTGAACACAAACCGGCCGATGTTCTCCACCATGGAGTTCAGCAGGAAGGACGTCTGGCCGGTCACCAGGATGTACAGCAGCATGGCCGCTGCGCTCCATATGTTCAGCTCCGAGATCCAGCGGATCCCTTTGTCCACCCCTGACGTACACGCCGCAATGGTCAGTACGACGGCGACAATCACCAGTGCGATCTGCAGGGCCAGGCCCTGCGGCAGGCCGAAAAGCATGGCGAACCCGACGTTCAGCAGCACCACGCCGATGCCCATGGACGTGGCAACGCCGAAGACCGTTCCCACCAGGGTCACGATGTCGATGGCGTCGCCCATTCCGCCACGGACGCGTTTGCCCAGCAGCGGATAGAGGGCTGCGCGGATGGACAGCGGCATGCCCCAGCGGTAGGCGAAGTAGCCCATGGCCATGCCCAGCAGCGCGTACATGGCCCAGCCGGCCACCCCGTAGTGGAACATGGTCCAGACCACGGCGTCCTGGGCGGCGGCAGGGGTCTGGCCCTCGCCCACCGGCGGCATCATGTACTGGGTGATGGGTCCGGTCACGGAGTAGAAGAGCATGTCGATGCCCACCCCGGCGGCGAACAGCATGGCCACCCAGGTGAAGAGTTTGTATTGCGGGCGGGAGTGGTCCGGGCCGAGGCGGACAGACCCTTCCTTGGACAGGGCCACCCACAGCACGAACACAATCACCACCGTGACAGTGAGGACGTAGAACCAGCCGAGGTTTTCCGCGATCCAGGCGACTACCGTCTTCATGGTCGCGGCCGCCCCGGTGGGCATTACCATCGCCCACACGGAGAAGGCGACGATGATGGCTGAGGAGATCACGAAGACGCGCCAGTTGACCCTCGGCCCGCGTTCCTCGATCAGTTCGGCGGGTGCCTTGCTGAGTTCCTGGCTGGAAACGGGCGGGCGGTTTTCGAAGTCCTGGCCGTTACGCCGCCGGTCCGTGCCGCCGAGCTGGCTCCGGGGGATCAGTGCCTTCGGCGGGTCCGCGGAGCGGGGTGCGTCTTTTTCTTCAGCCATGAGGTCCTCCTCCGATTGGCAACGGGCTCGGGCGGCCGCCAAGGGGGCTGACCGTCGGCGGCCCCGGTCCGGGACGGAGGGGAGGCCGTGCACAGTAGGGCATTTTGCGAGCGGGCTGCATGCCTATGCTAGTACACGGCCACCACAGTACGGCAACCGGTTGCCTTCAGTGGACCGGGGGTCAGGCCTCCTTCGGCTGGCGGACCTGCAGGAGCGGTGCGAAGAACGCGCCCAGTTCCGCCGTCGCCGTCAGCGGGAGGACATTGGCCACGTACTGGTCCGGGCGCACCACCACCACCACGCCGCCACGGTCCAGGCCACGCAGCTCGAAAATGTCAGCCTTTGGATCCGTGGCATAGACCTTTTCGTAATCCCGGAGCTGGAACGGCCCCACGAGCGGCTTGAACACCGCGGGGACGGCATTGATGTCGATTGCCGTGTGCGGCTGCTGGTAGACCACCTTGACGTCGAACCACGCGTCAAGGTCAGCGCCCGCCGGCGTCGCGGCGAGCGGTGAGTCGGCCGCGTTCGCAATCCACTCGGCGAAGGCGTTAACGGCCGACTGCGTTCCGGCGCCGGGCAGTGCCGTGTCGGCAAAGACGTAGATCCGCCACCGGCCGTCAGCAGTGGCGTGGTGCCCAAGGTGGATCGGGTTGGTGTCACCAACGCGCACCACCGGCGCCGACTTGAAGCGCTTGCCGATGGGGAACCCCGCCGCAAGCTCCTGGTGCGCGGGTTCGGCGGTAAGCATCGACGGCGCATACTGCGTCATGAAGCCGGCGGGGAACTCGGCCGTACTGACGTAGAAGTCCTCGAGTTCGGAGGGGTTCGCGAACTCCTCGGGCTTCTTCGCCATCATGGTGGACCATTCCTTATCGAAGTCGATGAGGTTCTTCGCCACCACCTGGCGCTCTTCGGAGTACGTGGACAGCAGGCTCTCCGGGCTGCGTCCTTCAAGGACGTGGCCCAGCTTCCAGCCGAGGTTGAAGCCGTCCTGCATGGAGACATTCATTCCCTGGCCCGCCTTGGCGCTGTGTGTGTGGCAGGCATCCCCGGTGATGAAGACGCGCGGCGTGCGGGTCCCCCGCTGGTCCGGAAGGACGTCGTCGAACCGGTCTGTGAGGCGATGGGCGACCTCATAGACGCTGTGCCAGGCGACATTGCGGACGTCCAGAGTGTAGGGGTGCAGGATCTGGTTGGCGTGGGCGATGATCTGCTCGATGGTGGTGGCGCGCACGGAGCCGTGGTCGTGCTGGTCGACCTCCCCGAGGTCAACGTACATGCGGAAGAGAAAACCGCCCTCGCGGGGGATCAGCAGAATGCTGCCGCCCGAGCCGGACTGGATGGCGCACTTGGTCCGGATGTCCGGGAAGTCCGTGTTGGCGAGCACGTCCATGACGCCCCAGGCATGGTTTGCAGCGTCGCCCGCGAGGGTGCAGCCGATCGAGTCACGCACCTTGCTGCGCGCACCGTCGGCACCAATCACGTACTTGGCACGGACAACGCGGTCCTGGCCCTCGTTGGGTCCCACCGCGTGGGCGAGCGTCACCGTGACGGGGTACTCCCCCTCAGTGCCGACCTCGAGCCCGCGGAACGCGTAGCCGTAGTCGGGGGACATCCGGGCGGGCGAGTTGGCCATGACTTCGGCGAAGTAGTCCAGTACCCGCGCCTGGTTCACGATGAGGTGCGGGAATTCGCTGATGCCCATTTCGTCGTCGACCGTGCGTGCACCCCTGACGATCCGGGAGTGGTCAGCCGGGTCCGGCTTCCAGAATGCCATCTCCGTGATGCGGTACGCCTCGGCAATGATCCGCTCGGCGAAGCCGAACGCCTGGAAGGTCTCGACGCTTCTGGCCTGGATGCCGTCGGCCTGGCCGATGACGAGCCTGCCGGGGCGGCGCTCGACGATCCGGGTGGTGATGTCCGGGAACTGGGAGAGTTGCGCGGCGGCGAGCATGCCCGCAGGGCCTGTACCCACAATGAGGACGTCGACCTCCTCCGGAAGATCCGCGGGCCGATTGATGCCTGCTCCGGCTGCCGGCTTGACCCGGGGGTCCCCGGATACGTATCCGTGATGGTGGAACTGCACGGGCTTTCCTCACTTCACTGTGTGGCTGTCTGGGATCGACTGGCTGTTCTATATCAGAACAACACGTTCGATAAATGAAATCTTAACTTCGATTTCAACTGTACGTCAGATGTGACGGGGGCGACAAGAGCCCATCGCCCCGGCCAAATCTCCGGGGTTTGCCCGCCGGGATTCCCGGGAATTTTGAGGGGTTGACGCGTTCGCCCGACTGAGTATAGTGATCGTATACGATTTCGTACTCGACGAGGAGCAGCTGTTGGAACAGGTCACCGACCACATCTTGGCCTCGGCCCGCAAAGTCATCGCGGTGCATATCAACTACCCCAGCCGCGCCGCCCAGCGGGGACGTACGCCGGCCCAGCCGTCCTACTTCCTGAAGCCATCCTCCTCCCTTTCCCTCAGCGGGTCACCGGTGGAACGCCCCGCCGGCTGCGAACTTCTTGGCTATGAAGGCGAGATCGCCCTGGTGATCGGCAAACAGGCACGGCGGGTGGGGATCGAGGGCGCCTGGAGCCACGTCGCAGCGGTCACCGCCAGCAACGATCTCGGTGTCTACGACCTCCGCTACGCGGACAAAGGCTCCAACCTCCGGTCCAAGGGGGGCGACGGTTTCACTCCGGTGGGCCCGGCACTTATTCCGGCAGACGACGTCGACCCCGCCAACCTGAGGATCCGCACCTGGCACAACGGCGAGGTGGTCCAGGACGACACCACAGCAGACCTGCTCTTCCCGTTCGCGCGGCTGGTGGCGGACCTGTCCCAACTGCTGACCCTCGAAGAAGGCGACCTGATCCTCACCGGCACCCCCGCCGGCGCCTCCGTTGCCAAACCGGGAGACGTGCTGGAGGTGGAAGTCAGTACCGCTGACGGGCGCCTGAGCACCGGCCGCCTGGTCACCACGGTGGTGGAAGGCACGACGCCGTTCGCCGGGTTTGGTGCCCAGCCCCAGGCAGACGACGTCCAGCGTGAGGAGGCGTACGGTTCGCGCGAGGCCGCCGGTCTGGCACCCGAGGCTTTGGCACCCGAGGCAAGTGCCGCCGTCGGGCCTGTCCTCTCCCCCGAACTGAAGGCAAAGCTGGAGAGCGTCTGCACCGCCACCCTGTCCTCCCAGCTCCGCAAGCGCGGCCTGAACAACGTCAGCATCGACGGCCTGACCTCCACCCGGCCGGACAAGCGGATCGTGGGCCTGGCCCGGACGCTGCGCTACGTACCCAACCGCGAGGACCTCTTCACCACCCACGGCGGCGGCTTCAACGCCCAGAAGCGGGCCATCGACTCTGTGAACGAGGGCGAGATCCTGGTCATGGAGGCCCGCGGCGAAAAGGGCACCGGCACCATCGGCGATATCCTGGCCCTTCGCGCAGAGGTCCGCGGCGCGGCAGCCATCATCACCGACGGCGGCGTCCGCGACTTCTCCGCCGTGGCCGCCATGGAGATGCCTACCTACTATTCCAACCCGCACCCCGCCGTCCTGGGCCGCCGGCACATCCCGTGGGACACCGACATCACCATCGCGTGCGGCGGCACCACCGTGCAGCCCGGCGACATTATCGTGGCCGATTCGGACGGCATCCTTGTCATCCCGCCGGCGATGGCCGAAGAGCTCGCGGATGACTCGATCGCCCAGGAGCGCGAGGAAACATTCATCGCCGAGATGGTGCAGCAGGGCCACAGCGTGGACGGGCTCTACCCGCTGGGCAAGGACTGGCGCGCGAAGTATGAGGAATGGGAAGCAGGCAAAGCCCGTGACTGAAACAGCTGTGGCGGCCGGTAATACAGGCAGCAAGTCGGAGCAGGCCTACCGCGCCGTGAAGGCACGGATCGTCGAAGGCGCCTACACCCCCGGCTACCGGCTTGTCCTGGGCACCATTGCCAAGGACCTTGGCTTCAGCGTGGTGCCCGTCCGCGAGGCCATCCGCCGGCTCGAAGCGGAAGGCCTGGTGACCTTCGAACGCAACGTGGGCGCCACCGTGGCCGGCATCGACCCCACCGAATACCTCTACACCATGCAGACCCTGAGCATTGTGGAGGGAGCGGCCACCGCCATCTCGGCTCCGCTGATCGGCGAGCAGGACATCGAGCGGGCCCGCAGCATCAACGAGGAAATGCGTGAATGCCTCAAGCACTTCGATCCCGTCCGCTTCACCCAGCTGAACCAGGACTTCCACAGCGTCCTGTTTGAACGCTGCCCCAACCCGCACATCCTGGACCTGGTCCACCGCGGCTGGAACCGGCTGGCCTCGCTGCGGTCCTCCACCTTCCGGTTTGTCCCCGGCCGCGCCCACGATTCCGTGGACGAACACGAGGCGCTGCTCCGGCTCATCGAAACAGGGGCGGACGCAGATGCCATCGAGAAAGCCGCCCGCCTGCATCGTTCCACCACCCTGGACGCCTACCTCGCCCAGGCAGCCCCCGCCGAAACCAACGCCGAAACCAACGCGGGGTCACTCAACGCCCGATATTAGGCCTCCAGAGGGCCAAAAGTGACCCCGCGTTGCTCCTCAGTGACACAGTAAGGATCAAAACAATGTCGTTTACAGCCGAACAGACCACGAAGCATTACGTGCCGCAGGATCTTCCCACCCACATCCAGCACTACATCAACGGCCAGTTCGTCGACTCGGTGGGCGGGGCGACCTTCGATGTCCTGGACCCGGTTTCGAACCAGAACTACGCCACCGCCGCGGCAGGACAGAAGGAGGACATCGACCTCGCTGTCGCCGCGGCCCGTGAAGCGTTCAAGAACGGTCCGTGGCCGAAGATGAAGCCCCGCGAACGGGCCCGCATCCTGAACAGAATCGCCGACGCCGTCGAGGCCCAGGAGGACCGGCTCGCGGAACTGGAAACGTTCGACACCGGCCTGCCTATCACCCAGGCCAAGGGCCAGGCCCTGCGCGCGGCGGAGAACTTCCGCTTCTTCGCGGACCTGATCGTTGCCCAGTTCGACGACGCCATGAAGGTCCCCGGCTCCCAGATCAACTACGTGAACCGCAAGCCGATCGGCGTTGCCGGGCTCATCACCCCGTGGAACACCCCGTTCATGCTCGAGTCCTGGAAGCTCGCCCCCGCATTGGCCACCGGCAACACCGTGGTCCTCAAGCCCGCTGAGTTCACGCCGCTGTCCGCTTCGCTGTGGGCCACGATTTTCAAGGACGCCGGCCTGCCGGACGGTGTGTTCAACCTGGTCAACGGGCTCGGGGAGGAAGCCGGCGACGCCTTGGTCAAGCACCCGGACGTTCCGCTGATTTCCTTCACCGGCGAGACCACCACGGGGCAGACCATCTTCCGCAACGCGGCCGCCAACCTCAAGGGCCTGTCCATGGAACTCGGCGGCAAGTCCCCCTGCGTTGTGTTCGCCGACGCCGACCTCGACGCCGCCATCGACTCTGCCCTGTTCGGTGTCTTCTCACTCAACGGCGAACGCTGCACCGCCGGCTCCCGGATCCTCGTGGAACGTGCCATCTACGACGAGTTCTGCGAGAGGTACGCCGCCCGGGCGAACAACATCGTGGTCGGCGACCCGCATGATCCCAAGACCCAGGTGGGTGCGCTGGTGCACCCGGAGCACTTCGAGAAGGTCGCCTCCTACGTGGAAATCGGCAAGTCCGAAGGCCGGCTGCTGGCCGGCGGCGGACGGCCGGAAGGCCTGCCCGAAGGCAACTACATCGCACCCACCGTGTTTGCCGACGTCGCCCCGGACGCCCGGATCTTCCAGGAGGAGATCTTCGGTCCCGTCGTCGCCATCACCCCGTTCGAGAACGACGACGAGGCGCTGGCCCTGGCGAACAACACCAGGTATGGCCTGGCCGCCTACATCTGGACCCAGAACCTGACCCGGGCGCACAACTTCTCCCAGAACGTCGAGGCCGGGATGGTGTGGCTGAACAGCCACAACGTCCGTGACCTGCGCACCCCGTTCGGCGGCGTCAAAGCCTCCGGCCTGGGCCACGAAGGCGGCTACCGCTCCATCGATTTCTACACCGACCAGCAGGCCGTGCACATCACCCTCGGCACCGTCCACACCCCCAAGTTCGGCGCCTGAGCGCCACCCATCCACCTCAAAGAAGAGAGCACACCATGACCAACGTCGTTCCCACCCCCACCGTCCCGGCCCCGGACATTGTCCGCTGCGCCTACATGGAGATCGTGGTCACCGATCTCGCCAAGTCCCGTGCGTTCTACGTGGACCTCCTGGGCCTGCACGTCACGGAGGAGGATGAGAACAACATCTACCTGCGCTCCCTCGAGGAGTTCATCCACCACAACCTGGTACTCCGCAAGGGACCCATCGCCGCCGTCGCAGCCTTCGCCTACCGCGTGAAGTCCCCCGCCGAAGTGGACGCCGCAGAGGCCTACTACAGGGAACTGGGCTGCCGCACCGAACGCCGCAAGGAAGGCTTCACCAAGGGCATCGGCGACTCCGTACGCGTCGAGGACCCGCTGGGGTTCCCCTACGAATTCTTCTACGACGTGGAGCACGTGGAACGCCTCACCCAGCGCTACGACCTCTACTCCGCCGGCGAACTGGTCCGCCTGGACCACTTCAACCAGGTCACACCGGACGTTCCCCGCGGCCGCAAATACCTGGAAGACCTGGGCTTCCGCGTCTCGGAGGACATCCAGGATTCCGACGGCGTGACGTACGCGGCGTGGATGCACCGCAAGCAGACCGTGCACGACACCGCACTGACCGGCGGCAACGGCCCGCGGATGCACCACATTGCGTTCGCCACGCACGAGAAGCACAACATCATCCAGATCTGCGACAAGATGGGCGCCCTGCGCATCAGTGACAGGATCGAACGCGGTCCCGGACGGCACGGTGTGTCCAACGCGTTCTACCTCTACATCCTGGATCCGGACGGCCACCGCGTGGAGATCTACACCCAGGACTACTACACCGGCGATCCGGACAACCCCGTGGTCACCTGGGACGTGCACGACAACCAGCGCCGCGACTGGTGGGGCAACCCGGTGGTCCCGTCCTGGTACACCGAAGCCTCCCTGGTCCTGGACCTGGACGGCAACCCGCAGCCCGTCATCGAACGCGAGGAAAAGAGCGAAATGGCAGTGACCGTGGGAGCCGACGGATTCTCCTACACCCGCAAGGACGGGTCCCCGGAAGGGGACCGGACCGGCTTCAAGCTCGGAGCGCAGCTGTAGCCATGCTGGATGCGACGACGATCGAGGCCATCGCGGACGAACTGCTGGAGGCCGGCCGGAACCGGAAACCGGTCCCCCGGCTGACCGCCCGGTACCCGCAGATGACGGTGGAGGACTCCTATGCCGTGCAGCAGCTCTGGCGGCGGCGGAACGAGGAGGCCGGCCGGACCCTGGTGGGCCGGAAGATCGGCCTCACGTCCAGGGCCATGCAGGCCGCCACCGGCATCACCGAACCTGACTACGGTGCCATCTTTGATGACATGGTCCTGGAGACCGGCTGTTCGGTGGAGTGGGACAAGTACACCCATCCGCGGGTGGAGGTGGAGTTGGCGTTTGTGTTGAAGGACGGGCTGAAGGGCCCGGGGTGCACCATTTTCGATGTCCTGAAGGCCACCGATTACGTGGTTCCGGCCCTGGAGATCCTCGATTCGAGGATCGAGATGGAGGGCCGGACCATCGTGGACACCATCTCGGACAACGCGGCCATGGGTGCCATGGTGATCGGCGGCAACCCGGTTAAACCCGACGCCGTGGACCTCCGCTGGGTCGCCGCCATCCTCTACAAGAACCAGACCGTGGAGGAAACCGGTGTTGCCGCCGGGGTCCTGGACCACCCGGCCAACGGGGTGCACTGGCTGGCCAACAAGATCGCAGCCCACGGGGACAGCATGAAAGCCGGCGACATCATCCTGGCCGGCTCCTTCACCCGTCCCCTGTGGGTGGACAAAGGCGATACCGTCCACGCAGACTACGGACCACTGGGAGTTGTGACATGCCGCTTCGAATAGAAGACACCTTCCGCGACGCCCTGGCCGCGGCGGACCGTCCCCTGGCCGGAATGTGGGTGTGCTCCGGCAGCCCGCTCATCGCCGAACTCTGTGCCGGCTCAGGGCTGGACTGGCTGCTGGTGGATGCCGAGCACAGCCCCAACGGGCTCGAATCCATCCTCGCCCAGCTCCAGGCCATCCACGGATATCCGGTCCACACGTTGGTGCGGCCGCCCGTGAACGACACCGTGGTGATCAAGCAGTACCTGGACCTGGGCGTGCAGAACCTGCTGATCCCCATGGTGAACTCCCTGGCGGAGGCCGAAGCCGCGGTGGCCGCTACCCGCTACCCTCCCCACGGGGTCCGCGGCGTGGGGTCCGCCCTGGCGCGGGCCGCGCGCTGGAACCGGGTCCCGGACTACCTGGCCCGGGCCGGGGAGACCATCAGCGTCACGGTCCAGATCGAATCCGGCGCCGCCGTAGACGCGGTGGAAGAGATCCTGAAGACGGACGGCGTGGACGCCATCTTCCTTGGGCCCTCCGACCTCGCCGCGTCAATGGGGCTGCTGGGCCAGCAAGACCACGAGGAGGTGCGTGCTGCCGTCGAGCATTGCCTCAAAGCCGCGAAAGCGGCAGGGAAACCCGCCGGCGTCAACGCGTTCAACCCGGACACCGCCCAGCGGTATCTCGACGCCGGTGCCGACTTCATCCTGGTGGGCGCCGACGTCGCCTTGCTGGCGCGGGGCTCTGAGGCCCTCGCCGCCCAGTACATCAAGGCCTCCGACGGCGGCTCCCCTGCCAGCTACTGAGTCGCCTCAGATGAGCATTGCCTGCCGCACACTGGCGGCCGATCCGGCGCCGCCCGCCCCCGATGAGGAGACCCTGCCCGCAGAAAGAACGTGGTAACTGTCGGAAGCATGGAGGGCAAACCCGATGTGCTGCTCCACCAGGAGGATGCTCATGCCGTCGCGCTGGGAGAGATTGACGATGGTCGCCTCGATCTCGGCCACAACGTTGGGCTGGATCCCTTCCGTGGGTTCGTCCAAGATCAGCAGGCGCGGATCGGTGATCAGGGCCCGGGCAATGGCCAGCTGCTGACGCTGGCCGCCGGACAGCAGCCCCGCCCGCCGTGCCAGCAGCGGCCGGAGCGCGGGAAACATCTCGAGGGCCTCCGCCACCCGCTCAGCACCGTGCTTCCGCCCGTCCGCCACGAGCTGCAGGTTCTCCATGACGGACAGCTGCCCGAATGACTGCTGGCCCTGCGGCACATAGGCCATGCCGCGCGCCACCCGCTGGTGCGGGCGGAGGGCAGAGATGTCCTCCCCGTCCAGCGTGATGCGTCCCGCCATGGGTTTGAGAAGCCCGACGACGGCGCGCAGCAGCGTCGATTTGCCGGCACCGTTGTGGCCCAGGACTGAGACAACGGCTCCGTCGTCCACGGTCAGGCTCACCCCGGAAATCACCTGGGTGCGGCCGTAGCCGGTCTGCAGATTCTCGATGTTCAGCATCAGTGGCCTTCCGTTCCCGAGGTGCCCGAGGTGCCCGAGGTGCCCAGGTAGACGTCCTGCACCTTCGGGTCCGCCTGCACCTGCGCCACGCTTCCCTCGCTGAGGACCTTTCCGGCGGCAAGGACTGAGACCGACGTCGCGAATTCCCGGACGAAGTCCATGTCGTGCTCAATGACCAGGGTGATCCGGCTGGCGGCGATGCGCCGCAGCAGCTCGCCTGTTTCACTCCGCTCATCCTGGCTCATCCCGGCGATCGGTTCATCCAGCAGGAGCACGTCTGAGTTCTGCACCAGCAGCATGCCTATCTCCAGCCATTGCTTCTGTCCGTGGGCAAGGATGCCCGCTTGCTTGTCCGCCGCCCCCTCCAGTCCGATGATTTCCAAGGCCTCCTCCACGGCCGGCTCCACGGACGTCCGGCGGCGGAGCATCTTCAGAGGACCGCGGCCCGAGCCAGCGGCGATGTCGAGGTTCTGAAGCACTGAAAGGTTCTCAAACACGCTGGCGGTCTGGAACGTGCGTCCCACGCCCAGCCGCGCGATCTGGTGCACTTTGCGGCCCAGGATCTCTGTTCCGGTGTGGTTCACTGACCCCGACGCCGGTACCAGTCCGGTGATGGCATCGATGACGGTCGTTTTTCCTGCACCGTTGGGGCCGATCAGGAACCGCAGGTCGCCCTGCATCACGTTGAGGTTGACGTTGTCCACGGCGAGGAATCCGTCAAAGGAGACCGAGAGGTCGCGGACTTCAAGGTATTTGGGCCGGCCGTGGCGCAGTCCACCGGCCTGTGGCTCCCCCTCGGGAAGCAGAGTGGGGGTAGTCATCTGCTGACCTCCTCGGACGTGGTGGCTTTGCGGCGGGCTCCAGGATCCGGGGCTGCGGGAGTTGGGGACACAGGATCTGGCGCTGCAGGGCTTGGGGCCGCGGGCCCGGCTGCTGCGGGCTCCACTGCCGCTTCGTGCGTCGCTGCTGCGGGCGGGGTCCGGCGCCGCCGGCGCACCAGCGCCGGCAAGGACGCAAGCCCGCCCGGCATGAAGCCGATGACCAGGACGAACAGCAGCCCCTGGAAGTACACCCAGAAGGAAGGGAAGGTGGAGGACAGGCTGGACTGGGCTGCGGCGACGCCCACAGCGCCAAGGACCGGCCCCAGCAGGGTGGCGCGGCCGCCGATTGCTACGCCGATCAGGAAGGCGATGGACGGGATCACGCCCACATCCGCCGGTGAAATGATCCCGACCAGCGGAACGAACAGCGCCCCTGCAATGCCTGCCAGAACAGCTGCAACCACATAGATGACAGTCTTGACGGTCGCGGGATCGTAACCAAGGAACCGGACCCGCTCCTCCTGGTCCCGGACTGCCACCAGCAACTCGCCGAGCCGGCTGTGCATCAGCTGCCGTGCGGCGGCGAGGGAGAGCAGCAGGACTATCGCCGCGATCAGGTACAGCATGAGCTTGTTGTTCGGGTCCTTCAGGTCGAAGCCGAAGAAAGACCGGAACCCGTTGAGGCCGTTGGAGCCGCCGGTGGTGGCCTGCTGGCCAATCAGGAACACCGCAAAGGCAGCCGCCAGGGCCTGGCTGAGGATCGCGAAATAGGCACCTTTGACGCGGCGCTTGAAGATCGCCAATCCCAGAACCAGTGCTACCAGCCCCGGTACCAGGGCCACGGCAAGGAGCGTCACCGCGGGGCTGCGGAACGGTTCCCACCAGCCCGGCACCTCGCCGCTGCCGTAAAGGGACATGAAGTCCGGGACGCCGGAGCCGCCAAAGAGTGAGGCGTCGGCCAGCTTCATGTGCATGGCCATGATGTACGCGCCAAGACCGAAGAACACCCCCTGGCCCAGGGTCAGCATCCCGCCGCGTCCCCACGCCAGGCCGATGCCGACCGCCACGATGGCAAAGCACAGGAACTTCCCGAGCAGGGCCAGGTTGAACGCGGGAAGTACCGCGGGTGCAACCCCGAGGAGCAGGACCGCGCCGAGGGTGAATCCGGCCGCGGTTCCCATCCGTCCGTGCAACAGGCTTTTCATGCCAGGCTCCTCGTTTTGAGGCTGAAGATGCCCTGCGGCCGGAGCTGGAGGAACACCACAATCACGATCAGGATCAGCACCTTGCCGATGCTGGCCGTCGTCGAATACTCGAAGACGGACTGCAGCACTCCGAGGGAAAACGCAGCGATGACGGCTCCCTTGATCTGGCCGATGCCGCCGGCCACCACCACCAGGAAAGCATCCACGATGTAGTTGGTGCCCAGGTACGGGCTGGTGGAGCCAATCAGGGTGACGGCGACGCCGGCGATGCCGGCCAGGCCAGACCCGATGAAGAAGGTCAACTGGTCGCTGCGCCTCGTGGACACCCCGGAGGTTTCCGCGAGGTCGCGGTTCAGGACAACAGCCCGGATCCGGCGCCCCAGCGGCGTGGCCTTCAGGAGCAGGACCAGTCCGGCCAGGCACACCAGCGAGAGCCCCAGGATAAAGAGACGGGTCAGCGGGATGGGGGCGCCGAGCAACTCGATGTTCCCCTGCAGCCAGGCCGGCGCCCGGACATCCACGCTGGGTGCGCCGAAGATGTCACGTGCGGCCTGCTGCAGGATCAGCGCCACCCCGAAAGTGACCAGGAGGGTGTCCAGGGGCCGGTGGTACATGCGGCGCAACAGCACCGCTTCGAGCACCAGCCCCAGGACACCTCCCACCAGGAAGCCGGCGGGAATGGAAACCAGCAGCGATACGCCGGCGTCGGAGATGGCCCGCTGAACCACGAAGGCCGTGTACGCGCCGGCCATCATGAACTCACCGTGGGCCATGTTGATGACCCCCATCTGGCCGAACGTCAACGAGAGTCCCAGTGCTGCCAGCAGCAGCACCGAGCCGAGACTGAGTCCGGCGAACATCTGCCCTATCAGGAGTTCCATTCCAGCAGGCCTTTCATCGATTTTCTGGAGCGTCCGCTACTTGGCCAGGTCCTTGGCCCAGTCGTAGGTGGCCAGGAACGGATCCGGTTCAACTGCCTCGGGTGATGACCACACCGTGTCGATCAGGCCGTCTGCGTTGATCTTGCCGATGCGCGGGGTTTTGGTGATGTGGTTGTTCTCCCCGTTGACGGTGACCAGGCCTTCAGGCGCCTCGAAGGTCACCCCATCCGCTGCGGCCTGTACCTTGTCGACCTCAAATGATCCGGCCTTCTCCACCATGGCTTTCCACAGGTAAAGCGAGGTGTAGGCAGCTTCCATGGGGTCGCTGGTTACCCGCTCGGAGCCGAACTTGGCCTTGAACGCGGCAACGAACTTCTTGTTGGCCGGGGTGTCCAGGGTCTGGTAGTAATCCCAGGCAGTCAGCTGTCCCTGTACGTTGTCCAGGCCGACGCCGGGGACTTCCTCCTCGGCGATGGAGACGGAGACCACCGGCATGGTGTCCGCCGTCAGGCCGACGCTCTTGTACTGGCGGAAGAAGGCAACGTTGCTGTCGCCATTGAGGGTGTTGAAGACCGCATCGGCCTTGGAGTCGCGGACCTTGTTGACGATGGTCGAAAATTCGGTGGAGCCAAGCGGTGCGTATTCTTCCCCGAGGACTTCGATGCCTTTGGCCTCGGCGTAGGCCTGGATGATCTTGTTGGCTGTGCGCGGGAAGACGTAGTCACTGCCAACGAGGAAGAGTGACTTGGTCCCCTGCTCGGCCAGGTAGTCCAGGGCCGGAATGATCTGCTGGTTGGTGGTGGCTCCGGTGTAGAAGATGTTCTTCGAGGACTCGAGGCCCTCGTACTGTACTGGGTAGAAGAGCAATGCGTCGTTGGCCTCAAACACGGGGAGCATGGCCTTGCGGCTTGACGAGGTCCAGCCGCCGAACACGGCGGCGGTGCAGTCCTGCTGGATCAGCTTTCCGGCACGCTCGGCGAACTTGGTGGGTTCGCTGGCGCCGTCTTCACTGATGACCTCAAGCTTTTTGCCCAGGACACCGCCGGAAGCGTTGATCTCCTCGGCAGCCAGGGTCAGGGAGTCGAAAACAGTGCTCTCGCTGATGGCCATGGTGCCCGAGAGCGAGTTGATGAACCCCACTTTGACGCTGCTGCCTGAAGTGTCAACGCAGGACGTACCACTGCTGGCGGTGGAGCCTGCGGACGCCGGATCCGCGATCTGGCTGCCGCAGCCTGCCAGGACAGTGGCCATGGCGGCTGCCGCCAGGGGAAGGAAAGCGCGTTTGGTGACCGAAACCCTCATATGTACCTGCTTCTCACTCCGCCGCTGCGCTGGGCAGCGGCTCGCCTCCGAGGCCCGTCAGAAGTGACCCCTTGCGATGAATCTAGGAGCGGATTGTTTCGGCACCGGCGGAGTTGGTTTCGAGTCAGTTTCCGGACTGTTGCCACGGCTGGCCTGAGACGATGGTGCACACCGTAAGGGCGGGAGGAACCGCGGAAAAGCGGGGGCTAAGAGTTAACCTGCGGGAAACCTGCCGCCGCGTAACTTTGGCCTGGACGCCGGACACAATCGGGTCGACGCACCAAAATCCGTCCTGACCTGCGGCTATACGGAGGGTCCATCAGGGGAAGGGCCGTCGGCGCTTCCTGGACTGATCAACCGTGGGTTACCCCAGCGCTGGCGCCACGGATGTGCCGCCACTGAATTGCCGGCGGGCCCAGCGCGCCAGCTTCTTGCCTTTGCCCTTCCACCAGCTGTCCTCGTCCTTGTCGTGGTGCAGGCGGAAGATGATCGCCACCATCACGAACATCGACATGCAGACATCCATCCAGGACCAGGACAACGCGTCAATCAGGACACTCATGCCCGTAGCGATGATGGACGGGATGGCCAGCGTCCGGAACACGGTACTGGCAAGGTAGCGCCGGTGCGACCTCGGCACAGACAGCGCCCGCACCATGTCGAAGCAGACGCACACCACCACGACGGTCTGGCCGATGGCCAGCAGGATCAGCCCGGCGGTGGACCCTGCGAACATTTGGACTGAAGAACCGAACACGTGAAAACCCCCAGAGGCTCGAACTTGCGCTGTGAGACCCAGCTGCAGTTCCATTCAAGACAAAGGGGGCGGAGCCGTCACGAGTAGTGAGTACTCTACTTTCGGTTGAGGTTAATTGCCCGGAGCTTCCCCGGCGCCGTCCAACGAGGCCAGGGCCGCGCGGAGCCGGGTATCGGCGTCGTTCGCGACCTCCTGGACGGCGGGGCTGTCGCTGAGTTTTGCCATGGTCTGCGGATCGATGGCCTGGATGGTGGTCCGGGCAGCGTCCGGGCCGCGGCGGACCACCACGTTGCACGGCAGCAGCGCCCCCATGTCAGGCTCGGCGGACAGCGCCCGGTTTGCCAGGGCAGGGTTGCAGGCACCGAGGATCACATAGTCGCCCAGTGCGTCTGCTGCCTCGACGCCGAGCTTGGTCTGGAAAGTGGCACGGACGTTGATCTCGGAGAGGATCCCAAATCCCTGCACAGCAAGGGCTTCGCGGGTGCGCTGCACGGCATCCTCCCATTCCAGCGGTACTGTCACGGTATGCGTGTAGTTCATGGCTGCTCCTGAACGGTTGATGTAACTGCCTACATCGCCAGCATACCCCTATGGGTATTCGACCTCATAGTGCTCACATCACCCAGCCCGCTACGTGCCCAGCGCCCTGGGGCGCCAGATCACCACAGCCTGGGACCGTGCGCGGGGCCGCTGCCCGCGGGCAAGGCTCACCACATCGCCGGCCGCACCGGCGGCAAAGATCCGCTGGTCAAGCGGACGACGGCGGCCCAGTTCCTCGGTCAGTTCACTCACCCTGGACTGCAGTGCAGCCACCTGGTTCTCGAGTTCCAGGATCCGCTTGATGCCTTCCAGCGAGACGCCTTCATGGGACAGCCGCTGGACTTCACGCAGCATGTTCACGTCCCGCTGCGAGTAGCGGCGGGACTTCCCCGGCGCGCGGCTGGGCGAAACGATGCCCAGCCGGTCGTACTGCCGGAGGGTCTGCGGGTGCATGTCCGCCAGTTCAGCCGCCACGGAGATCACGAAGATCGGCTGGTCAGCGCTGATGTCCACGGTCTGCTCCGTTGCCTACAGCCGGGCCTTGGCGGCCAGGCCGCTCCGGACGTCGGCATCGGCGGTGGCTGCGGCGAAAGCCTTCACGGCCGCCTCGGCTTCCTTGTTCAGGTTCTTGGGAATAGCGACGTCGATAGTCACCAGGAGGTCACCGGTGGCCTTGGACGTCTTCACGCCGTGGCCCTTCACCCGAAGAGTGCGGCCGGACGGGGTGCCTGCCGGAACACGGACCCGGACCTTCTCGCCGTCCAGGGTGGGGACTTCGATGTCGGCGCCCAAAGCGGCTTCCGGGAAGGTGACGGGAACGTGGATGCGGAGGTTGTCGCCGTCGCGCGTGTAAAAATCGTGGGGCTTGACGGAAACGGCCACCACCAGGTCGCCGTTGCCGGCGGGGCCGGGCTGGCCCTTGCCGCGGACGCGTACTTTCTGGCCGTCCTTGATACCGGCCGGAACACGGACGTCAATGACTTCGCCGTTGGGCTCCCGCAGGCCGATGGAGGTGCCGCGGATGGAGCCAGCGAAGGAAATGGTGGTGGAAGCGGTGCGGTCCGCGCCCTTCTGGGGGGTCCGCTGGAAACCGGGCTGGGCCCCGAAACCGCCGCCGAACAGGTCAGCGAACTCCGGCGGAATGCCACCGGCCGTGCTGAAGCCGCCTGCGTGGCGTCCGGTGCTGCCGGTGAACAGGCCACCGAACATGTCCTCGAACCCGCCGTTGCCGGCACCTGCACCCCCGGGAGCGAACCGTGCGCCGCCACCCATGGCACGGATGGCGTCATACTGCTGGCGCTCATCGGAATCTGACAACACGGAATAGGCCTCGGAGATGTCCTTGAACTTCTTCTCCGAGGCAGCGTTCCCGGCGTTGGTGTCCGGGTGGTGCTGGCGGGCAAGTTTCCGGTAAGCCTTCTTGATATCGGCGTCGGAAGCGTCCTTGGCGATACCAAGGATCGCGTAAAAGTCCTTGTCCACCCAATCCTGGCTAGCCAATGGCGTTTCCTTTCAAAAGTACAAAAGCGTTAAGGCGAGATTACCGCCAAGCGACGGACGCATAAGGGGCCCGGGAGTGGCATCGGGCCTGCCGAAGCTGGGTGGCCAAGGATCGCAGATCCTGGCCACCCAGCGTAGGGGCGGGGCCCCTTATCCGTTCGGCGCGTTCATGAGCAGACTAAGCCGGAACGGCCACAATGACTTGCGCGGCGCGGAGCACGCGGTCGCCGGACCGGTAGCCGGAGCGGAGGACCTGGCTGACGGTGTCAACCTCGATGTCCTCGCCGGGCTGCTGGATGAGGGCCTCGTGGACTGTGGGATCGAACTCCACGCCGGTCTCATCGATCCGGACCAGGCCGTACGTCTTCAGCGCGTTCTCCAGCTTGGTGGCGATCGCGGCGAACGGGCCGTCGGCCAGGTCACCGTGCTGGCGGGCAGCATCGACGTCGTCCAGTACCGGCAGCAGGGAGTTCAGGACGCCAATGACGGCCATCTCCCCTGCCACGGCGCGGTCACGTTCGACGCGCTTGCGGTAGTTGACGTACTCGGCCTGGAGGCGAAGAAGGTCATTCTTCAGCTCCGCGGCTTCAGCGTGGCCTGCTCCCTGGGCTACGGATTCCTCGGCCGGCACCTCGACGCCGTTGAGGATTTCCTCGGCCTGGGCCAGGGCGTCGCCGTCGGTGTCCACAGGCTCGGCGGCGGGGGCATCAGCGTGGTGCCCGCCCTCCGGGTGCCGTGCCTTCCCGGTCACCGGGTCAACCTTGCGGCTGTCCCGGATGACCGGTTCCTGGTGGCCTTCGCCCTGCTGGCGATCCTGCTGCTCCTGGTTTGCGGATGAGTTGTGCTCTTCCTCGTTACCGTGGTGCGGCATGGCTACTTCTTCGCTTCGTCTTCGTCGATGATCTCGGCGTCGACGATGTCTTCGTCAGCCTTCGTGCCCTCAGGGCCCGCTGCGCTTTCGGCACCTGCAGCACCGGTGGCGCCATCAGGAGAACCTGCCTGGGCGTAGATGGCCTCGCCGAGCTTGCCCTGGGAAGCCTGCAGCTTCTCGAACGCGGTCTTCACTTCGGCGTCATCGGTGCCTTCGAGTGCCTTCTTGAGGGCGTCGACGTCGGCCTGGACCTCGTTCTTGACTTCTTCGGGCAGCTTATCGGCGTTGTCCGCGATCAGCTTGTCCACGGAGTAGGCGAGCTGCTCGGCGGTGTTGCGGGTGTCGGTCGCCTCGCGGCGGGCCTTGTCCTCGGCTGCGTGCTCCTCGGCGTCCTTGACCATGCGGTCAATGTCTTCCTTGGACAGCGCGGTGCCGCCGGTGATGGTCATGGACTGCTCCTTGCCGGTGCCCTTGTCCTTCGCCGAGACGTGCACGATGCCGTTGGCGTCGATGTCGAAGGTGACCTCGACCTGCGGGACGCCGCGCGGAGCCGGTGCGATGCCGGTCAGCTCGAACGTGCCCAGCGGCTTGTTGTCGCGGGTGAACTCACGTTCGCCCTGGAAGACCTGGATGGCCACGGACGGCTGGTTGTCATCCGCGGTGGTGAAGGTCTCGGAGCGCTTCGTGGGGATAGCGGTGTTGCGCTCGATCAGGTGCGTCATGACGCCGCCCTTGGTCTCGATGCCGAGGGAAAGCGGGGTGACGTCGATCAGCAGGACGTCCTTGCGCTCGCCCTTGAGGACACCGGCCTGGAGTGCAGCACCGACGGCCACGACCTCATCAGGGTTGACGCCCTTGTTCGGCTCCTTGCCGCCGGCGAGTTCCTTGACGAGCTCGTACACGGCGGGCATACGGGTGGAACCGCCCACGAGGACGATGTGGTCGATCTCGGAAAGCTTGATGCCGGCTTCCTTGATGACGTCCTGGAACGGCTTCTTGGTGCGGTCCAGCAGGTCCTTGGTGAGGTCCTGGAACTTGGCGCGGGTCAGCTGCTCGTCCAGGTGGACCGGGCCGTCGGGGGTGACGGACAGGTACTGGAGGGAGACGTTGGTGCTGGTGGAGGAGGAGAGTTCCTTCTTGGCCTGCTCCGATGCCTCGCGGAGGCGCTGCAGGGCGATCTTGTCCTTGGAGAGGTCGATGCCCTTGACCTTGAGCTGCTTGAGCAGGTAGTCAACAACGCGCTGGTCCCAGTCGTCGCCGCCGAGGTGGTTGTCACCGGCGGTGGAGCGGACCTGGATGGTGGAGAAGTTGTCTTCGTCCTTGCCCACTTCGAGCAGGGAGACGTCGAACGTTCCGCCGCCGAGGTCGAAGACAAGGATGAGTTCGTCTTCCTTGCCCTTGTCCAGGCCGTAGGCCAGTGCTGCCGCGGTGGGCTCGTTGACAATGCGGAGGACGTTCAGGCCTGCGATTTCGCCGGCCTCCTTGGTGGCCTGGCGCTGGGCGTCGTTGAAGTAGGCCGGAACGGTGACGACGGCGTCGGTGACCTTCTCGCCCAGGTACGACTCGGCGTCGTTCTTCAGCTTCATGAGGATACGGGCGGAGATTTCCTGCGCCGTGTACTTCTTGTCGTCGATGGAGACTGACCAGTCAGTGCCCATGTGGCGCTTGACGGAGGCGATGGTGCGGTCAATGTTGTTGACGGCCTGGCGCTTGGCGATCTCGCCGACCAGGACTTCGCCGGACTTGGAGAATGCAACGACCGACGGCGTGGTGCGGCCACCCTCGGCGTTGGCAATAACGGTGGGCTCGCCACCTTCGAGAACGGAGACGACGGAGTTGGTGGTTCCGAGGTCGATACCTACTGCACGTGACATGTGTTGCTTCCTTCTTTCCTGTGGAAACTTCGTACCGCCCACTCATTGAGCGTTCTGGACTCAACTCTACCTGCGGCCGGAAAGGTGTCAACCCAAAGTTGAGCGAACTTGACTCAACTTTGGGTAATGCCGTGATTCCCAAGCCACGAAATCCGCGGAATTCCGGGGTTTTTGGGGCAGGCAAAACCAGGCGGCGAAGTGTTCGCTGAGCGTGAACGGCCCCCTCAGGACTCCCTGTCCTCGTCCACTTGCGTCTCGCGGGCCTCTTCGGGGGTCCGGTCCGCGCCCTCCGTGTGGCCGGAAGCAGCGGCATACTGGTCGCCTTCGCCGTCCAGTCCGGGTTCGGTGCTGGCTTTCCGGCGGTCATCCTCGGGTGCGGTCTCAGTCATGGGCTTGCCTCTCCGTTGAGTTTCCGCGTGCGTCGCGGACGCACTGGCAGTCTACTCAGCGGCGCCCGGCAGAGACAGAGGTCCGCGAACCACCATGCTCCCCCATCAGGAACGGAGGCCCGCCACCCTCGCGAGCACCGCAAGATGGTGCTCAAACAGTTCGTCGCGGGCGCTGAACGTGTCTGCGCCGTACTGGCCGAACACCTCAAAGCTCACCGCTCCAAACAGTGACGTCCACACGAGGGCTCCGTTCGCCAGAACCTCGTCAGGCACGTCAAGCCCCAGCTCCGTGCGGATCGCCGCCAGGTCGGCGGAAAGGGCGGAAGGCACGACGGCGGGACCCGGCTCCGGGATCAGCGCGCCGGCCCGCCAGGCAGAGTTGATAATGCCCACCAGCCTGAAGATCACGCGCGTGCCGGGCATCGTGGTCTGCCCGGCGGGGGCCCGATAGCCGGGCACCGGACTGCCAAACAGGAGTCCGTAGCGGGCAGGCTCCTTGAGGGCCCATTCCCGGACTGCCCTGCCGAGCTCCAGGAACCGGCCGGCGAAGTCATCCTCCGGCACTGCATCCACCGTGGCGTCGACGGCGTCGCCCAGCTCATCGTAGGCATCGACCAGTAGGAGCGTGAGGAGTTCGTCGCGGCTGGCCACGTAGCGGTAGACGGCGGAGGAAACCACCCCAAGGTCCCTGGCGACAGCGCGGAGGGACAGGGCCGCCGCACCATCCGTTGCCAGGTGCGCGCGCCCCAGGCGGACAATATCCGCGATGGTCCGGGCGCGGGCCCGCCCCCGTGGCGTCCGCTGCGTGGGGATGGTTTCCGTGCTGGCGCCTGGTTGGGTCATGGCTTCAGCATGCTGCATAAGTCAGAGCACCGTCAACATCTGAGAGCAGTGCTCTTGACTGTGGCAAAAACGAAGCGCAGACTAAAAGGAGAGCGCTGCTCTCATGGTGGGAGTTATTGCTGATGGAGGAAAAGGTCATGGACGAAGTACACGTAGTTACCGGGGCAGGACCGGTGGGCTGGACCGTCGCCGGGCAGCTCGCGGAAGAGGGAAAGAAAGTCCGGGTCCTGACGCGCTCCGGCGGCGGGCCCGGGCACCCCCGGGTGGAGCGGGTCAGGGCGGACGTCCGGGATCCTGCCCAGGTGCGGTCCGCATTGGCCGGTGCAGCTGCCGTCTACCACTGCATCCACGGCTCCTCCTACAGTGCGAAGGCATGGCAGGCAGAACTCCCGCTGGCCGAACAGACGGTGCTGGCCGCGGCAAGGGTGGCGGGCGCCGTCGTCGTCTTTCCCGAAAGCCTTTATTCGTACAGCACGCCCGGGAGCACCATGACTGAGGCGGGCCCCAGGAACGCGGCGGGTGGCAAACGAGGGGTCCGGACCAGGCTGCTGGAGGCAAGGGCCGCATCAGCCACCAACACCGTGAGCATGGTGTCCAGCGACTTCTTCGGCCCGCGGGTGCGGGGTGCACATGCGGGCGAGCGCCTGGTCCCCGCCGTACTGGCGGGCAGAAAGGTCTGGGTTGTCGGCAACGCCGACCTGCCGCATTCGTTCACCTACGTGCCGGACCTGGCGGCGGCGATGATCCTCGCGGCGCGCACGCCCGCGCTCTGGAACAGGGTGTGGCACGCGCCCACAGGCCCGGCCCTCACCCAGCGGCAGCTGGCGTCCGCATTCACCGGGGCCGCGGGGGGGCGTGCCCCGAGGATCGGAACCATGCCGGGCTGGGCCTTCCGGGCAACGGGAATATTCTCCCAGGACATGCGGGAGCTGGCGGAAACGCTCTATCAGTTCGAGAAGCCCTTTGTGATGGACTCCGCCGAAAGCCAGGCAGCCCTTGGCCTGCGTCCCACCCCACTTCCCGAAGCAGCAGCGGCGACGGTGACGTGGTGGCGGGCGCAGGGTTGAGTGTCCGGCCGGGAAACGGGCAGTCCTACCGGTGGCCCGCGCCCTCCAGGTCGGTTTCAAGGCTGCCACGGCCGTCCCGCTGAACCGCAGCATCCAGCTCAGGCCTGCCGGGCTTGCTGGGCCACCAGATGCGCGGGCCGATGTCGTAGGCAAGGGCGGGCACCAGCAGCGAGCGCACCAGCACGGTATCCAGCAGCACGCCGAACGCCACAATGAACGCCAACTGCACCAGGAACATGATGGGGATGATGCTGAGCGCGGCGAACGTGGCGGCCAGCACCACTCCGGCCGAGGTGATCACGCCGCCGGTGACGCCGAGCCCGCGCAGGATGCCGGGGCGCGTACCGTGCTTCAGCGACTCTTCGCGCACACGGCTCATCAGGAAGATGTTGTAGTCCACGCCGAGGGCCACCAGGAAGACAAAGCCGAACAGCGGAACAGTGGCATCTGCGCCCGGGAAGCCCAGGATGTTGTTGAAGACCAGGGCCGAGACGCCCATGGCCGCGCCGTAGGACAGGACCACCGAGAGCACCAGAAGCACCGGAGCCAGCACGGACCGCAGGAGCAGCATCAGGATGACCAGGATGACCACCAGGACAATGGGGATGATGATCACCAGGTCACGCTGGGCTGTGGTGTTGGTGTCCAGCGCAGTTGCGGTGACGCCGCCAACCAGCGCATCGGCGTCGACCGTCTTGACTTGCTCACGCAGGACCTTGACGGCGTCCTCGGCCTCAATCGAGTCCGCGGCGTAGTTCAGGGTGGCGTTGATCAGCACCTTTCCCTCGCGGACATCCGGCGAGCCTGGCGCACCGGGAGCTCCGGTGATGGGGACGCTGCCGGCGGCCAGGAGGTACGCGTCTCCCACGCCGTCGGCCGCCTTGACCTTTTCCAGTACCTCGTCAGCCTTGCTTTCGTCTGCGACCACGACGGCGGGGCTGCCGCTGCCGGCGTCGAAATGGCGGGCGAGGGCGTCCTGGCCGTCAACGGCGTTGGAGGCAGAGAGGATAACGTCCGTCTGCGGCACGCCGTTGGCCTTGAGCTGGAGGATTCCGGCAGAGGCAACGAGCAGCAGGAGGACCGAGGCTACCCAGACCGTCCGGGGGCGGCGCGAAACCAGGGAACCGGTGGCCCGCCAGAGGCCCTTCTGCCCTTCCAGGCCCGTGACCAGTTCGGGTTCACGCTGGTCCGCCGGAACAAGCTTGGGTACGAATGGCCAGAAGGCGGCCCGCCCCAGGAGCGCCATCAGGGCCGGCAGCAGGGTCAGCGCTGCGAAGAGTGCGCAGAGGATGCCGGCAGCAGCCACGGGGCCGAGGCCCTTGTTGGAATTCAGGTCCGAGAAAAGCAGGCAAAGCAGGGCAATGATGACCGTGGCGCCTGAAGCGAGGATCGGCTCGAACGAGGCCTTCCAGGCGGTCAGCACCGCGGAGGTCCGGTTGGTGGTGTGGGTGAGCGCTTCGCGGAACCGCGCTACGTAGAGCAGGGCGTAGTCCGTGGCGGCACCGATCACCAGGATGGAAAGAATTCCCTGGCTTTGGCCGTTGAGCTGGATCCACTCGAGCTTGGCCATCCCGAACACCAGCAGGATCGCGGCGCACAGCGCGAACACCGAGGTCAGGAGCACCGCGATGGGCAGCAGGAACGAGCGGTAGACAATCAGCAGGATCACGAAGACAGCACCCAGTGCCACCAGGAGCAGGATTCCGTCAATCCCGGCAAACGCGCTGGTCAGATCTGCCGCCAACCCCGCAGGTCCGGTCACAAAGGTCTGCATTCCTTCCGGTGCACCTTCGGCGATGAAGTCACGCAGCTCCTGGACGGATTCCTTGACTTCACCCGAGGATTCGATGGGGGCGATGAACTGTACGGCTTTCCCATCCTCGGACGGGATGGGGCCAATCACCGAGCTCCCCAACCCCAGGTCCTCAAGTCCGGTCTTCAGCGAGGCAAGCCCGCCGAGCTCGGCGGGGCTGATGGCGGCGTCGTTCTCAATGACGATGACCGCAGGAACCTCGTCGGAATTACGGAACTTGCTTTGCCACTCCTGCGCCGCCGTGGCCTCGGCGCTCGCGGGCAGGAACGAAGCCTGGTCATTGGATGAGACCTCGTCGAGCCGCCCGAAGGTGGGGCCGCCCACCCCCGCAATGGCCAGCCAGGCCAGGACCAGCACGGCGGGTATAAGCCAGCGCAGCCAGAACGGAACCCGCGCTTTGTGTTGGGGAGAAGATTTCATGATTCCTTCAGAGCTCGGAGTTGGTGAGGGGATACAATTGGTTCCATCATAGAGTATCTCCACCATGGAGATAAGTCGTAGGCGAAAAGGGTGCAGTAATATCCCTCAGGGCACTAAACAGCAAGAGGAGGAACGCGCACATGGCAGAAGAAGCGTTCCAGCGCCCGCCAAACAGTGCTCCTCATGCTTTGGTGCGGCTTCTCCAGGACTTCACGCTTGAGGCCAACCGGTACGTGGACACTGCCGGCGGGCGGAATGACATGCACCGCACCGACCTCAACGCCCTTGCCGTGATCATGCGGCATTCGGCCAAGGGAACTGTGGTCACGCCGGGCATCCTGCGCAAGGAACTCCATCTCAGCTCACCCGCCACTACGGCCCTGATCGACCGGCTGGTCCACTCCGGACACGTCATCCGGGAACGGCTCGGCACCGACCGCAGGCAGGTCCAGCTCCGCATGACCCCCAAGGCGTACCAGGACGGAGGCGCCATGTTCATGCCGCTCTCCCGCCACATGGGCACTGCCATGGCCGCCTTCGGCGAGGACGAACTTGAGACGGTCACGCGATTTATGACCGCCATGGTGGAGGCCACCATCGCGGCCCGCCAGGAAGCGTCCGACGACGGTCCCTCCTCCGCCGCGCCGCTCTCCTAGGCTGGAAACCACGCGGCCGCTCCTCCCCATCGGGCCGCGGCGGCGGTAGCGTTTGGTTATGAGTGCGCAGCAGCCTGAAGATGACGATGTGTACACGCACGGCCACCACGAGTCGGTGGTCCGCGCCCACGCCTCAAGGACTGCGGAGAACTCCGCGGCCTTTGTCATTCCACATCTGGCTCCCGGTGTCAGCGTGCTCGACGTCGGCTGCGGACCAGGCAGCATCACCTGCGATTTCGCGGTGCTGGTTTCCCCGGGCAAGGTGACGGGGCTGGACCGTTCGCCGGACATCATCACCCAGGCCACGGCGCTTGCCGCAGAGCGCGGCGTGGCGAACGCCGAGTTTGTGGCCGGCAATATCTATGACCTCGACTTTGAGGACGAAACGTTCGATCTGGTGCACGCCCACCAGGTCCTGCAGCACCTCACCGACCCGGTGGAAGCACTCCGCGAGATGCGCCGCGTAGCGAAGCCGGGCGGGATCGTGGCAGTGCGCGACGCCGATTTCCACGGCATGAGCTGGTACCCCGCCATCCCCGAGTTGGACGAGTGGATGGAGCTCTACCAGCGGATTGCCCGGCGCAACGGGGCCGAACCCGACGCCGGCCGCCGCCTGGTCTCCTGGGCCCAGTCCGCAGGTTTCACCGACGTTGCCCCCACCAGCAGCAACTGGCTCTACGCCACAGGGCAGCAGCGGCGCTGGCAGGCCCGCGTCTGGGGCGAGCGTGTGCTGCACTCAGCATTCGCGGAGCAGGCGCTTGAGTACGGTTTCGCCAATCCCGCGGACCTCGCCCGGATCTCGGCCGGCTGGCACCGCTGGGGGTCCACCGACGACGGCTGGTTCCTCATTCCCAACGGCGAGGTCATCGCCCGCGCCTGAGGCCCTCCGGATCAGGGTCCGTTTTCCACATAGCCCGGTTGTGGCGGTCCGGGAGCAGCGGGGCGCGAATAGCCTCGAAGCATGATCATTCAAGCAGGCTTCGACCTCGAATTGCTTGCCCGTCTGCTGATTGCACCCACGGGTAATGTCCAGCCCAAGCTCGTGGTAATCGAGCTGGACGCAGACATGCAGCTGGCGGACATACAGGTAGTGAGCCACCAATTCGAAGGACAGTTGGAGCCGCACGCCGAAACCATCCTGGATCAACTGGACCCGGACGGGACGCGCTATTTTGCCATCGCCCATGCCGGGGCCTGGCCGGAGTGCCCTGGGGTCGACTCGCCCATTCTTGAACAAGCGCACGCACTGAGAACACGTGCCCGTCAGCGCGGATTCGTCATGATCGGGCATTTGGGCCTCGAACGGACCGAATACATGTCCAATGGTCCGCACTACTACTTTGACCGCTACCACCTGGGCCTCCCGTGCACCATGGACCACTGGGTCCATTCAAGGCACGGCCACTGTGACTGAACCGCCAGCTCCACGTCGGGATTGTGGGCATTCCAGCCGGTGTCATCCCGTGGTGAAGCCTGCGGCGGGTTGCGCACTAAACTTGTCTGGTGCAAATCTCCCTTTGGCTGGCCCTGGTTGGCGCCGGCACACTGATCAGCTTCACGCCCGGCGCCGGGGCCATCAACACCATGAGCAACTCGCTGACGTCCGGCTTCAAGCGCTCCATCTGGGGAATCCTGGGCCAGCAGGCAGCCCTGGTGGTCCATGTGGTGATCGTGGCGCTGGGTGTGGGGGTTCTGGTGGCAAGTTCCCCGGTGGCGTTCAACGTGATCCGCTATGCCGGCGCCGCCTATCTGGTGTATCTGGGAATCCGGCAGTTCCTGAGCAAGCCGGACCTGGATCAGGAGCAGGCCGCTGCGCTGGGAAACGAGCCGGCGTGGTCAATGTTCCGGCGCGGCCTCTGGGTGAACCTGTTAAACCCCAAGGCGATCGTTTTCTTCCTCGCCTTCATGCCGCAGTTCATCCGCCCGGAACAGCCGCTCCTCCCGCAATACCTGGTCCTCACTGCCACCGTGGTGGCCATCGACATCCTGGTCATGTGGTACTTTTTCGCCCTGGCTGCCAAGTCGTTCCAGCGCTTCACCCACAACGCCCACGGGCAAAGAATCCTGAGCCGGATCTTCGGCGTACTTTTTATCGGAGTAGGCATCCTGCTGGCCTTGATCCATTAGGCAGCGGCAGCATCAACCCGGAGTTTACGGTATCTACAAATCCATTGACAAAAGTTGTAAATCTCGCTGAAACGCGGCTAGCCAAGAGCGTCATCCATCCTTCATGCTTAGCTTCATGAACTCATCGCCGAGCCCATACCGCATCATCGCCGTGTGCACCGGCAACATCTGCCGGTCACCCATGGCCGAGCTGATGCTGGCCGCAGCGCTCCGCGCGGAAGGCCTGGACCATGCGGTGTCCGTGGACTCGGCAGGGACCACGGGTTACGAGGCAGGACGGCCGATCGATCCCCGTGCCGCCCGCAGGCTGGCCATCACCAAACTGGGTTCAGAGGCCCATGTTGCCCGCGAATGGCAGGCGTCATGGTTCCGCGAGCGGGACCTGATCCTGGCCCTGGATATCGACCACTACGCCTGGCTGCGCGATGCGGCGCCGGACCTGGAATCCATGAACAAAGTACGCATGCTCCGCAGCTTCGATCCCGCGGTGGCCGGCAGTGATTTGCTGGACCAGGGCATCGAGGATCCCTGGTACGGCGGCCATGCCGATTTTGACAACGTGTGGCAGCAGATCCACAGCGCCGTTCCCGGCTTGGTGGAGTTCGTCCGCGCGGCGCTCCAGCAGGCGTCACCGCCCTCCCACCGGACGTCACCGAGGCAGCAGCTGATCCAGTAGCGGTACGCTCTATTTCATGATCCCCGCACCTGTAATCATCGCCATTGACGGGCGATCCGGCGCAGGGAAGACCACTCTTGCCATCGAACTGGCCGCACTGCTGCGGAACCACCACAAGGTGGCGCTCTTTCATCTCGAGGACATTTACCCCGGGTGGAACGGCCTCACGGCAGGGATCGAACGCTACGTTTCGACAGTGCTCACGCCCTTGAGCCGCGGTAACCACGCCAGGTGGATCAGCTGGGACTGGGCCAACCATTACGACGGCGACGCCCGCGTCACTGCCCCGGCTGAGATTGTCATCGTGGAGGGCGTCGGGGCCGCCGCCCAGGAGGCCCGGCCACTGCTCAGCGCCGTCATCTGGGCCGATTCGCCGGACAGCGTCCGCCGGGTACGGGCGCTTCAACGCGACGGCGGAACGTACGAACCTTTTTGGGACCAGTGGGCCGCCCAGGAGGAAGCGTGGCTGGCGGAGGACGACGTCCCTCACGAGGCTGATATCCGGGTGCTCAACAAGGCAGATGGGTCAGCCCCGCCAGACGTGCTGCAGGCCCTCACCTACCTGCCCGCCCTCGGTCCGGTGCTGATCCCGGAGCTTGCGGCCCGCCGCGGCCTCAAGCTGCGGGCGGAGCGGCTTGAATCCCGGCCGGACGCCCCCGCCCTCTTCAGGACGCTTTACGGCAGCTCCGGGAACGCTGTGTGGCTGGACTCCTCCAATGCCTCCGCGGTCACCGGCGGGATTCCCCCCGCCACGGCTGACCAGTCCCCCGCCGACGCCGCGCCCTCCCCTGCCAGGGAACGCAGCCGCTTCAGCATCCTCGCGGACGACGCCGGGACGTTTGGCCAGGCGGTCACCCACCGCTGCGGTGAAAGCCTGATGACCGCCGGCTCAGCCACCGCCCGCGTGCGCGGCCCGTTCTTTCGCTGGCTCGATACGGTCTGGGGACGCAGGGCCCTCCGCAGCCCGGACGGCTACCCCGGAGATTTCACCCTGGGCTGGCTGGGCTGCCTGGGTTATGAGCTCAAGCGCGAAACCGGGGGGACGGACGTGACCGCACCCACCCCCGACGCGGCACTGATCTTCGCAGGCCGGGCAATCGTGCTGGATCATGCCGAAGGAACGGCCTGGCTCCTCGCTTTGGAAGCCCCGGATGCCGACGAGTGGCTGGAAGCCGCCCGCACCGCCGTGGCCGCAGCGGCAGCCCCTGCTCCGGATCCCCTCCACACAGGAGTGCCCGGCGGCATTGCGTTCAGCGGCCGGGACACCGAGGACGCCTACAAATCCAAGATCGCTGCGGCCCAGCACGAAATCCACGAGGGGAATTCGTACGAGGTCTGCCTCACCACCACCATGACGGCCCGGGTGCCTGCCGCCGAGGCCGCGCCGTGGCCGGTGTATCTGGCGCTGCGGCAAAAAAACCCGGCGCCGTTCGCCAGCTACCTCAGGTTCGGCGCCCTCACCGTGGCCAGCACGTCACCGGAGCGGTTCCTGAAGATCACGTCCGACGGCGGCATGCGCGCCGAACCGATCAAAGGCACCCGCCGCCGGGGTGCTGATCCGGAGAGTGACAGGCAGCTGCGTGAGGAGCTGTCGTCGTCGCTGAAGGACCGCGCTGAGAACATCATGATCGTGGACCTCCTGCGGAACGACCTCAGCCACTTCGCCGAACCCGGCACCGTCACCGTCAGCCGGCTCTGCGAGATCGAAAGCTACGCCACCGTCCACCAGATGGTCAGCACCATCGATGCGCAGCTGTTGCCCGGCTCGCCAAGGGCAGAAGCGGTGGCCGCGTGTTTCCCCGCCGGCTCCATGACCGGCGCCCCGAAGATCAGCACCATGGCCATCCTTGACCGGCTGGAAAACGGGCCGCGTGGACTGTACTCCGGCGCTATCGGCTACTTTTCGCTGAACGGCGCCACGGACCTGGCCGTTGCCATCCGCACCCTGGTGACCACCACGGAGCCCGGGGAAGGCACCACTGAGCCGTCGGCGCTCCTGGCCCTCGGCGTCGGCGGCGCCATCACCGCGGATTCCGTGCCGGAGGAGGAATACGACGAAATCCGGGTGAAGGCCTACGGCGTACTCTCCACGCTGGGCGCAGAGTTCCCCGCCGGCTGACCAGGACTACTGGACGGTTGCCGTCAGCCGCGCCACGTTGTCCACGTACCGGGCTGCCAGCGGACGCCGCACCCATTCCTCAAGCAGGAGTTCGCTGGAAATGCCGCGGTAGGTGTTCTCCACGGCCCGCATGCTGTTGACGATGTCCGCGCCCAGCAGCATCACCGAGACCTCCATGTTCAGCGAGAAGGACCGCATGTCCATGTTGCTCGAGCCCAGGACGGCCACTTCGTCGTCGATGGTGAAGTGCTTGGCATGCAGCACAAACGGCGCCTGGTAGAGGTAGATCCGGACGCCTGCCTCCAGCAGTGCCTCGTAGTACGAGCGCTGGGCGTGGTGGACCAGGAACTGATCGCCCTTTTCGGAGACGAACAGCTCCACGTCCACACCGCGCTGGGCTGCCGTGGTGATGGCGTAGAGCAGGGAATCGTCCGGCACGAAGTACGGGCTGCAGATGGAGATCCGGTGCTGCGCCGAGTAGATGAGGGTGTTGAACAAGCGCAGGTTGTTTTCGGTGATGAATCCGGGGCCGCTGGGCACCACCTGGGCGGTGACGTTGCCCGGTTCCGGGTTGGCGGGGAGCTGCAGCTGGTATTCCAGGGACTCGTCGGTTTCGCTGAGCCAGTCGGTGGCGAAGACAACGTTCAGTGTGGTGACGATCGGCCCGCGCATGCAAGCCATCAGCTCCACCCATTCGCGGCCGGCTTTGCGGTGCCGTTTGTTGTTGTATGACGGCTCGATCAGGTTCTGCGAGCCCGTGAAGGCTATTTCGCCGTCGATCACCATGATCTTGCGGTGGTTGCGCAGGTCCGGCCGGCGCCACTGGCCCTGGGTGGGCAACAGCGGGAGCATCCGCCTCCACTGCATTTTGCCTGCCTTGAGCCGCTTCAGGAAGTTGCGGTATCCCGCGACCCGCAGGGTGCCGATGTGATCGAAGAGGACCCGGACTTCCACGCCGCGTTCGGCAGCCTCCTCGAGGGCGGTCAGCAGATCATTGGTGATGTGGTCCGTGCTCATGATGTAGAACTCGGCGTTGACGAACTTCTTGGCTTTCCGCACGGCCTCGGTCATGGCCAGGATCGAATCGGGATAGCCGGGGATGAGTTCGACGGAGTTGCCGTCCACCATGGGCAGTGAGCCCAGCCGGCGGTTCAGTTCACCGGCGGACTTCACCCATTCCGGGCCGGGGTAGTCACTTTCGACGTCGGCGAGCGCCGAGATGCCCGAACGCACCCGGGTGTTGACGATCTCCTGCTGCTGCCGCCGGCGGCTGGAGAGCTTGAAGTTGCCGAAGAGCAGGAAGAGGATCAGGCCAACGAACGGGACGAAGAAGATGCCCAGCAGCCACGCCATGGCGGTGGTGGGACGCCTGTTGCCGGGAATGATGCCAACGGCCAGGACCCTGATCACCAGGTCGGCCAGGCCGAGCAGCACCACAACCCATCCCGGGGCCGTACCCAACAGCGAAACTGGCCACAGCACTCGATTTAACCCCCGCAGTAAGCACCCCGGCGGACGGATTCCGGCCGGGGCAATGACCCCCAGCTTATCTGCGGCGGGCCCGACTAAGCTGGAGCCATGACTTCTCCTGCCACTGTGGTGCTTGTTTTCCTGGACCCGGAGCTTCCGGCCGGCCGGCTGGCTGATGCTACGCAGCCGCAGCTGCTGGCCACGGACCAGGGTGCCACGCGCGGCGACGGCGTCTTCGAGTCGATGCTCTCTGTGGGCGGCACGGTGCGGAAGCTGCAGGCCCATCTGGACCGGCTGGGCGGCTCGGCCGAGGTCCTCGATCTGGTGATTCCCGGCCAGGACCGGTGGCGCGCGGCCATCGAAACCGGGCTGGCAGAACACCGGAGCCAGCACCCAGCGCCTGCAGAGTCCGGGGACGAACTGGTGGTAAAGCTCATAGCCACCCGCGGCGTGGAAGGCGCGGACTCACCCACGTGCTGGGTCCAGGTCTCTCCCGTCGGCGCCGCCGGACGCCGCCAGCGCGAGACAGGCATCGACGTCATCCTGTTGGACCGCGGCTACGACAGCGACGTCGCCGAAGGCGCGCCGTGGCTGTTGCTCGGCGCCAAAACGCTCTCCTACGCGGTGAACATGGCGGCCCTCCGCCACGCCCGCACGCAGGGCGCAGACGACGTCATCTTCACTTCCTCGGACGGCCGGGTCCTGGAGGGCCCCACCTCCACCGTTCTGCTGGCCCACCTGGAGACAACCGACGACGGCGAAGGCGGTACGCGCATCATCCGCCGCCTCATCACGCCGCAGCTGGACAGCGGCATCCTCCCCGGAACCTCCCAGGGAGCCCTGTTCACAGCCGCCAAAGCTGCCGGCTGGGAACTCGGCTACGGTCCGCTGGAACCGCAGGACCTGCTCGACGCCGATGCAGTGTGGTTGATTTCCAGCATCAGGCTGCTCGCACCGGTCAACCATATCGACGGCAAGGAAATCGGAACACCGGCCCTGCAGAAACAGCTGACTGCCGAACTCAACGCCCTGTACGCCGGGATTCAGTAGCACCGTCCCGGGTTTCAGCGCTTCCTGGCCGGCAGGGCCGTTGGGAGGCACTGCCAGTACCGGTATCAGCAGGGACTCCCTCAGTGGCCGCCGATGCTGTTTGCTGGAGAGCAAGCCAGGGAGAGGAACCACGATTCGAACGACGGCTGGCGCCCTTGGTAGGCTGGAAACTGCCCAGTACGCGGATGTGCGCATGGGTTTGGCACCGTAACGGGATTCCGGCAGCTTGATGTTCACCATCGGCAGTCCGGGCGGCGAGGCCCCCGGCCCGCACTCCGCCCCATGTACTCCGCCACTGACCGGCACGCCCGGGAAACTGCGGCTGACCGTGTCAGCTCCACCTGATCGGGTCCTGAATCCTCTCCCCGCACCGACTGAATCATTCGAACAATCAACACTGGAGAAGAATGCTTACCGTTAACGCTTACGCTGCACCGTCCGCAACCGGGGATCTCGTTCCCACCACGATCGAACGCCGGGACGTCGGACCCCATGACGTGCTCATCGACATTAAGTTCGCCGGCATCTGCCATTCCGACATCCACACTGTCCGCGGCGACTGGGGACCCCAGAGCTACCCGCTGGCCCCCGGCCACGAAATAGCCGGCATCGTCACCGAGGTGGGTACCGACGTGACCAAACACAAGGTGGGCGACCGTGTGGGCGTCGGCTGCATGGTCAACTCCTGCCGTGAATGCGCCAACTGTGTCAAGGGCGAAGAACAGTACTGCCTGGCCGGAAACGTGGGCACCTACGGCGCAGTGGACCGCGACGGCACCATCACCCAGGGCGGATACTCCACCCACGTCGTCGTGACCGAGGACTTCGTGGTGCGAATCCCCGAAGGCATCGAGCTCGACGTCGCCGCTCCCCTCCTGTGCGCAGGCATCACCACATACTCCCCCTTGCGGCACTGGGGTGCCGGCCCCGGCAAGAAGGTCGCCGTCGTCGGACTCGGCGGACTCGGCCACATGGCCGTCAAGCTCGCCCACGCCATGGGCGCCGAGGTCACGGTCCTCTCCCAGTCGCTGAAGAAGCAGGAGGACGGCCTCCGCCTGGGCGCCGACCACTACTTCGCAACCAGCGACGAGAACACCTTCACCGATCTGGCCGGCAGCTTCGACCTGATCATCAACACCGTCAGCGCGTCGATCGACATCAGCTCCTACCTGCAGCTGCTGACCCTTGACGGTGCCCTGGTGAACGTCGGTGCACCGGCGGAACCGCTCCCGGTGAACGCGTTCGCCCTCATCATGGGCCGCCGGTCCTTCGCCGGTTCAATGATCGGCGGCATCCGCGAAACCCAGGAGATGCTGGACTTCTGCGCCCAGCACGGTATCGGGTCCGAGATCGAGGTCATCCCGGCCGGCAAGATCAACGACGCCTATGAGCGGGTCCTCGCCTCGGACGTGCGCTACCGCTTCGTGATCGACACCGCGACCCTGAGCTGATCCTATGAGCTGACGCTCAAGCGGCCAATCTCAAGCGGCCGATAACGGAGGCGGGCACCGGCCAAGTGCCCGCCTCCGTTGCTGTCCCTTTCCCGCCCAGGTATAGCCTTGGCGGGGAGGAACAGAAATGGCAGTTCGAAGTGCAGGAATCCTGTTGTACCGGCACGGCCCGGCAGCCGGGCTTGAAGTCTGGATAGCCCATATGGGCGGACCGTTCTGGGCGCGCAAGCCGACCCAGTCGTGGTCAATCCCCAAAGGCGAATACGGGGCAGGGGAAGATCCGCTGCTGGCCGCTTTGCGGGAGTTCACAGAGGAGATCGGTACACCCCCGCCGCCCGTGGACTACCTGCCACTGGGCGGGTTCCGGCAGCCGTCAGGGAAAATCATCACCGTGTTCGCAGCGGAGTCCGATTTCCGGCCCGAACAGATAGTGAGCAACACTTTTCCGCTGGAATGGCCCAGGGGATCAGGCAGGATCCAGGAGTTCCCGGAGGTGGACGACGCCCGGTGGGTTGCCGAACCCGACGCCCGGATCAAACTGGTGAAGGGCCAGCTTCCGGTTCTGGATGCCCTCCTGAAGCATCTGGGTGACTGGTCCGGGCCCATTGACTGACTGCTGAATACTCGAAGCGTTCCAGCACCGCGCTGCCGCCACTGGCTGATACTCCAATGACCCGGCCGGTGAATCCGCCGGCCACCTCCGTAGACAGATAGCGGCCGTCGAGCCGGGCCAGCACCGTCAGCTTCCCGTCCGCACGGAACCCCAGCGACACTTCATCCGGCCCGAAGTTCTTCCCGGGCTGGCCTGCCGACGGTGCCTCGGCGCAGGCGATCTCCAACTCCAGGGGCGAACCGCCCAGGCGGCGTTCCGCCGTCGCGATTTCCTGCTGCAGCGGGCCAATCCGTGCCAGCGCCCGCACGGTGCCACCGTCAACCTGGACGGCGTACCAATGCGAACCGTCAATCCTGAGCACCAGTTCAGCGGCTCCTTCCACCGGCCTGAGAGTGGCGCGCGCTACCCACGTTTCATCGCGCACCCGGGTGGCGAGCAGCGGCACGGTCCCTGCAGCACCGTCTTCACCCACGCCGGAGAGGTGGCGGCCTGAACCGGGGGCATGCCGGCTGAACGACGCCGGATCGTTGCCCGGTGAAACCCATCTCAGGTGCAGCGCAGCGGACGAAAAGTCATCCGTGAAGGACGTGTCCGGCGCCGGGATACGAAAGCGTTCCTCCTCGAAGCGGGGCCAGCCGTCCTCCCAGTCAATGCCGGCAAGGAACGTCTCCCGGCCGAGCACGTGATAGCCGGGGCTGGAGCCGCGGATCCGCACGCCCAGGTGGACTGCAGCCCAGCCGCCGTCGGGGCCCTGCACAAGGTCCGCGTGCCCCACGTTCTGAACGGGGGTACCCAGGCTGCGGTGGCTGAACACGGGGTTGTCAGGGTGCGGCTCGAATGGCCCGGTGGGGGACGTGCTCCGGCTGATGGACACCGAGTGGCCCCGCTCAGTGCCGCCTTCGGCGATCATCAGGTACCACCAGCCACCAGTCCGGTAAAGGTGCGGACCCTCCGGGTGCGCCAGGCCCGATCCCTGCCAGAGTTTTCGGGGGCTCTCCAGCAGCCTGCCCTCCTCCGGATCCAGCCGGGCCTGGACCACGCCCGAGCCGCCTGCGCCGGGGCCAAAACCCAGCCAGGTGAGGTAGCAGTTTCCCTCGTCGTCCCACGCAATGTCTGGATCGATGCCCGGTGTGCCCGCAATCGGGACCGGTTCGCTCCATGGCCCGGCGGGATCGGCGGCATGGAACAGCAGGTGCCCGCCGCCGAAATCGCTCATGTTGGTGGTCACGAACCAGAACTGTCCGTTGTGGTGGCGGAGCGTGGACCCGAAAATGCCGCCCGACCTGCGCCTGTCCCCGGCCACGAACTGGCTCCGGCGGGTCAGGATGTTTCCGATCTGCTCCCACTGGACCAGATCGCGGCTGTGGAAAATCGGCGCCCCGGGAAAATACTCAAAGCTCGAAGTCGCCAGATAGAAATCGTCCCCCACACGGCAGATGGTGGGGTCCGGGAAGAAACCGGGGATGACGGGTGTCAGGGAGCCCGGTGTGAGGCCCCTGCTCCCGGGGTTGCTGTCTGTCACTGAGCTTCTTCTGCCCTCCGCCGGGGGCCTGGGCGAACCACCAGGCCGGGAGACTTCACCGTAACTGCCCGCGCAGGTGCGAAAGGAGCCTGGTTCCAATGGCTGAAACGACGAAAGCCGGCCGGAAGAATTTGCCCGCGGAATTTGGCCAAGTGCTGGTCAGGCCCTGTTGGGCCGGGAGCCCGGGCCGTAAGGTGTGGTGCATGAACTCGCACACGGAGCCGAACATCAACCTGACGTTTGACGAATGCTGGGAACTGCTCGCCAACGACGCTGTGGGCCGCCTGGCCCTGGTCGTTGACGGCCACCCCGAGATCTTTCCGGTGAACTATGCCCTGGACCGCAGGAGCATCGTCTTCCGGACCTCCGCCGGCACCAAACTGTGGGTGGCCTCATCCGAGCGGCCTGCGGCCCTGGAAATCGACGGCTACGACCCTCACACCGAGGAAGCCTGGAGTGTTGTGGTGCGGGGCGACACGGCGCTGATCGAGGACCAGGCTGAAAAGGATGCCGTTGATGCCCTCAGCCTGGAGCCCTGGCAGCCGGGAAGCAAGGAGCACTACATCCGGCTGAACGCCCGGGCCCTGACCGGGCGCCGCTTCAAAGTCAATAAGCCCGATGTGTGGAACACGAGGCTTTCGGACCGGCGCAGGGCGTCGTTCGAGTAGCACCAGTCCATAACGCCATGCACCGCAGGCAGTTCGCGCGCCTGCGGAGGGCCGGGCCGGTGGCGGGTCAGTCGGTGGCGGGTCAGTCGGTGGCGGACTGCACCGGCTGCGTGAGACTGGATTCCAGGCCGCAAAGCAGGATGGTCAATCCCTGGTCCAGCTCTTCCGCTCCGTCGTAGTCGGCCAGGACAGGTGCAAGGGCCCGGAGCCGGGGGAAGTCCTTGGCCGGCAGCCTGTGCAGTCCGAGCCGGAGCAGCACCTCGTTTTCCTCCGGATCCACAATGAACTCCTGGAGCTCATTGAGGATATGCCCGTACAGGAAGCCGTAGTAGGCGCGGTAAACGTGCAAAGCGTCCGCTGGTTCGAACCCGGCGTCGACCAGGAGCGAGAGGATCTGTTCCAGCGGCCGCAGGGTTCCCAGCGGCCGCAGCCCGAGCGGCGTGGACAGCGGCCTGGTCACGAGCAGCGGGACGACGTTGGGGTGCCGCAGGGCCAGGAGCCGCAGATCGTGGGCGATCCTGCGCAGCTGAGCCTTCCAGTCCGGGTCGTGGGGGAAGATCTCAAGCTCGTTGAAGACAAGCTCTGAGACACCGTCCAGCAACGCTGCCCGGTTTTCGGCGTACCGGTAGAGGCTCATGGGATCGCAGTTCAGCTCCTGCCCCAGCCGCCGCATGGTCAGTGCATCGAGGCCCTCGGTGTCCACCAGGTCCAGCGCGCCTGCCAGCACAATTTCCTTACTCAGCCGGAGCTTCTGAGCGGAAGCTTCGGTTACGGGATCCTTCGGGGAAGCCATGGAAATTCCGTCCTGTGTAGGTGTTGCCCACATGGCCAGCAAATAATAAAGACGCTTGCTGAATCTGTAGTCTACGGCTACAGTCTACATTGTAGGGAAGCTGCTGAAAACAGTTTCCCCGTCACCCGTATCGACACCCCGGACTCCCAGTGCAAGGCGTTCAGGCACGGCTGCTGTAGCCGAACGGCAGCCACATAACGCACCTCGCGGAAGAGAGCCTCCATGGCACATTCCCAGTACGACACATTCCTTTCCGAAGCCACCTCTTGCGACACCGAATTTGAAGTCACCCTCGACAAAGACCCCCTCTACGGCCTCTACACCAGCTGGTGTTACATCAACCAACGCCCGATCCGGAACGAAACCGCCTTCTGGGCAGCCATGAAGGACCGCATCCGCCCCGACCGGAACGGCCTGCGGATGAAGGGTCCGGCCGCTGCCGACTACATCCTGACCAGTTACCCGGGCCTGGTCTAGCCAATGAACGCCCCAGCCTGTTCATACCTTCCCCGGGGCGCCTTGCAGCCCCGGGGAAGTCTTCCGTGGTGCGCGGATTGCGACACGGACCAGCACCTGAGTGTCGGATCCGTAGTGGTACTTGACGCCCGTAAGGACACCTTGGCTGCTGACATCAACTGCAGCCGCTGCCAGGGCTCAAGGGTCCTGGCAACCACAGCAGCTTTCGTGGCGGCCCTTCTCGCCCGGGCGTAGGCAGCAGTGACCCAGGAAAACCTGATGCTTTCGGATCTGACGGTGCCGCTGGTCCGGGGAGTCTGGATCCGGCTGCTCCGCCGCACCGACGCCGCCGGCATGAGCCAGGCGTACAGCCGGAACCGCGATCACCTGGCACCGTGGGAGCCCGCGCGCGATGAGGCGTTCTTTTCGCCTGGCCACCAACTGAACATCATCCAGGCCAAACTCGCCCAGCTTTCGGTGGGCCAGGAAATTCCGTGGGTACTGGTGGACGGCGCCGAGTCCGCGAAAATCATCGGCGCCGTGACGCTGACCGGGATCGTCCGCGGCCCGTTCCTCAATGCCAACCTCGGGTATTGGGTGGATGCCGGCCTGGGCCGCCAGGGCATCGGTTCGGCGGCCGTCAGGTTTGCCGCCAACCAAGCCCGGGAAAGCCTGGGGCTGCACCGGGTCCAGGCAGCCACACTGCTCCACAACGAGCCCTCACGCAGGATCCTCCGGAGCAACGGATTCCAGGAAATCGGGGTTGCCCCGGAGTACCTGAAGATCGCCGGCCGCTGGCAGGACCACCTGCTGCACCAGCTGATCCTTGACGCCTGAAGCAGCGCTGATGCGGGACCGCCAATGGACTGCCGGATTTCGCCTAAGCTGGCCCTGAGACCTCCTGGATCCGCAGCATGGAAAGGCACACCATGGGCAACGACGCTCACATTCCCGTCATCCTCGGCGGCGCCCGCACCCCCTTCGGCCGGTTCCGCGGCGGGTTGTCCTCCCTCACCTCCAGCCAGCTGGGTGCCCACGCCATCCGGAACGCCCTGGAGCGCTCGGGAGTGGCGCCGGAGCAGATCCAGGCAGTGATTGTGGGGCAGGTGATCCAGGCCGGCGCAGGCCAGGGGCCGGCGCGGCAGGCGAGTCTCGCCGCCGGCATCGGCTGGGATGTGCCCACGGTGACCATCAACAAGCTCTGCCTGTCCGGCCTGACAGCCGTGATTGACGCTGCCCGGATGATCCGCGCTGGTGAGGCGGATTTCATCGTCGCAGCAGGCCAGGAGTCCATGACCAACGCCCCGCACCTGTTGCCCCGGCTCCGCAGCGGCGTGGCGATCGGCGATGCCCCGTTGCTGGATTCCCTGAATTTTGACGGCCTGCAGGACCCTGTTTCCGGTGAACTGATGGGGTCCGCCACCGACGCCCGGAACGCCCAACTCGGCATCAGCCGGCAGGAACAGGACACTGTTGCAGCCCGTTCGCACCAACGTGCCGAGGCTGCCAGGGAGGCCGGCATCCTGGCGGCGGAGATCGCCCCGCTGGAGGTGCCGCAACGCCGCGGACCCGCCGTCGTCATTGATGCTGATGAAGGGATCCGTGCCGGCACCACCGCTGAGGCCCTGGCGGCGCTGAAGCCCGCGTTCTCCAAAGACCCGTCAGCCACCATCACTGCCGGTTCCTCGTCTCCACTCTCCGACGGCGCCGCTGCCGTGGTGGTGGCCAGCAAGGCTGCGGCGAAGGCGGCCGGCCTCACGTGGATTGCGGAGATCGGCAGCCACGGTCAAACCGCGGGGCCGGACGGCTCCCTGCACTCCCAGCCGTCCCGCGCCATCGAGCGGGCGCTGAAACTGGAGGGCCTGGGCGTCGATGACCTGGACCTCATTGAGATCAACGAAGCGTTCGCGTCGGTGGTGCTCCAGTCGGCCAAGGACCTCGGGATCGACGCCGGAAGGATCAATGCCGACGGCGGTGCCATCGCCTTGGGCCACCCAGTGGGCGCTTCCGGGGCCCGCCTCGTGCTGCACCAGGCACTCGCGCTGAAACGGCGCGGAGGCGGGACCGGTGTGGTGGCATTGTGCGGCGGCGGCGGCCAGGGCGATGCCCTGATTCTCAGAGCCTGAGCGTTTTCAGAGCCTCAGCATTCTCAAGCCTGAGGCCGGTCCGCGGGCGTCAGGTCGGGATAATGCGGAACAGGAAACGCTTCCGCACCATGATCCACAGCAGCCCGAGGATCACGGCGTAGGCGGCGGTGTTGACCAGGACATCCCCCTGGCGCAGCACCGGGATGTTGGCGATCACCGCGATGAGGACCACGTGAACGACGAACACGTAGAGCGTGGCCTGGCCCAGCGGGATGAGGAACCAGCCCAGGGCACGCTCCACCGGCTTCCAGTAGGCGGTGAGGAACGCGTACGAGGCGACCACCAGGACCAGGACATTGAGCAGGCGTCCGGGGGCAAGGTAGGTCCGCGCAAACCAGGAATCGTACATGGCCCGGTAGGCGCTGTCCGGAATGACGGCCAACCGGATGTCAAAGCCGTTGGCCAGGTACGGATTGCCCCAGGACAGGAACGCGAAAACGGCTGCACCTGCAGTACAGACCACTACTGCCCAGGGGTTCGCCGTCAGCCACGCCACCACTTTCCGCCGGTGGAACCCCGCCACCAGGCCGATCACGAACAGCACCTGCCACACCAGCAGGGGAAACGAGTCCTCGAACTGGGAAGGCAGCAGGCGGAAGCGGGTGGTTGCGCCCAGCGCATAGATGCCCAGTGTCGCCCCCAGCACCCACCAGGCTTTGCCGCGGTTGAGCGCAGCCAGAATCAAAGGGCTGGCCAGCAGCAGGATGACATACAGGCCCATCACATTGAACTGCCACGGCCCGAACTGCAGGAGCAAAATGGCGGGAAGAAGCTGCGGCGGCACCGGAAACTGGAAGAGCGATTCCATGCCGGCATACAGATCGTAAGTCCGCCCGGCAGAGTCATGCCCGGCACCGCCTGTCCCTTGGTCCGTGTACGACGTGAGGGAATCGGTCTGGAAAATCGGCGACAGCGAGACCAGGAAGATGCCCAGCAGCACCACCAGGGCCGTGACATAGAGCTTTCCGGCGCGGCGCGCCGTCAGGTCCACTACCGTGCCGAAGTCGTCCTTGACCCGCGGCCCGTAAACCATGCCTACAACCAGCCCGGAGAACAGTACGAAGAGCTCGGCGCCGGAGACAAAGCCCACCGCCTCCTGCGTCAGCAACTGGAAGAGGGACGTCATCCCCAGGTGGTTCACCACCACAAACACGATGGCCAGGCCGCGCAGCAGGTCCACCCGGGAGTCCCGCTTCGAAGGATCGGTGTAGCCCCACGCCCCTACCGCAGCGACTCTGCGGGGGATCTGCCACAGCGCCACGAGCAGAATGAGCAGGGCCGCTCCAACGCTCCAGGCGGCGGCACCGGTCAGGGTATTGGCCTTGGAGTAAGCCTGCCCGGCCTGGACATCGGTGACCGGTCCGGTGACCAGGCCTGAGGCATCGAGCCGGGCCCGCGCTGCTGCCGCCACATCTGGGTTCCCGGTGATGCTCCAGTCGATGCTGGCAACCCCGCTGTCCCGGGTGCTGACCCGCTCGTCCCAGACAACGGCCGCCGTCCTGCTGAAGCGCTCAGACGTGGCCACGTCAAGAGCCTGGTCCCACCAGGCGCCCTTGATCCCGGCTTCCCCGGCGCCGCCGGTGGACGGGCTGTAAAAGGCGGCCGTCTGCAGGAGGAACGGCTTGTCCCGCTGCTCAACGTAGCTTGCGTAGAAGTCCTCGTTTCCGGCGCCGGCCAGCATCCCCGCCAGCTCCCCGGACGCAGGCACGGTGTTGACGGCAGCCTTCCCGGCAGTGTCATCGTGGTAAGCCGAAAGACCCACCCATTCGACGGCGTCGTCCCCGGGATAGTAGGGCGCATACGCGGCGTCCGCGCCGTCCCAGGCGCCGTCGCCGTTGGTGTCCAGCAGGGCGAAGCCCTCGCTGCCGGCGGCAGGGGCGTTGCGGTTCCGTTCGAAAGGGTAGTCCCGCCCAAGGTAGGGCTCCCAGACCATGACCGTGCCGGCGTCGTCCGTTGCCTTGAATTCGGCCGCAACGGCCCGGAAGGCAGAGCGATATGCGGCGGGCTGTTGCCCCCAGTCCACCCAGCTGCCATTCATGTCCGGGGCAAAACGCACCAGCAACTGGCCCTGGAAAACCGACGAAATGCTGGCGACTTCAGCAGCAAAGGCTTGGGCCGCCGCCGCGTCGAGTTGCTCGAGCGGAACGGTGGGTTTGACGGTGAACATGGCATGGGAGCCCACAGCGGCAGCCTGGTCCAGGAACTGCCGGAGGTTGGTCTCTTCTGCGTCGCGGAACGGGATGGAGATGTCGTGGCCGAAGACCGCGGGGGTAGCCCCCAGCCGTTCGGCAAAGGATTCGGCCGAGTCCTGGCCCCATTCGAGGACAGCGCCCAGCAGGGGCTTGCCCTCCTCCGGAGCCGGTTCGGGCCCGGTGGCTGCGGCAGCACCGGCAGGCAGGAGGCTGAACAGGAGGAGCAGCGCCGCGAGGAACGCTGCAGGCAGCGGGCTGCGGAAACCGGGCGCGGCCGACGGCGGCACGCGTCTGAGTACGGTGGCTTTTGGCATGCTGGTGTGGACCCTCCCCCAGGACGGCTTATCAGTGATGGCGGCCAGTGCCCCCAGCGAAGACTCTATCGTCCCGGCAGGTCCGGGCCGCCGGGCGCGTTCCGGCCGGCCGGTTTGTCATGACCGGCCTTAGCCGGCCAGGATCACCAGCGGCACCAGGCGCTCCGCACACGAGACCCGGACCAGGGCCTGAGGCCCGGACGCCACCCTGTTATTGACTCCGGTGTCGTCGCACCAGTCCACGCCGTAGGGGTAGGCCGACACCCCGGCCTGCCCGGCGGCCATTGCTGCCGGAACAGTGAACACGAAAGTGAAGCCGCCGTCGTCGGTCATGGGGGCCAGTTCCTCCAGCACGTTGACGCCGGCAGCGTCCCGGACCGTCACCTGGACCCTGGCGTCCGCACCGTAGCGTGCATCGCACCTGGTGTCCTGCGCGCGGACCGTGACCTCGTCTCCGGGCCGGGCTTCGGCCGGCGAAACGGTATACGTGGGCGGCATGCAGGGCGGCGGACCTGCAAGGTCCCGGCAACCGGCCAGCCCGGCTACTGCCGCCAGGATCGAAGCGCTGCACAGTGCCGCGGCAGTCAACCGCATGCCGGTTCCCTTCGCGCGCGGCGTCCTCGTATCTCCCCCGCTGCTGTCCCCCATGGCCTGATTGTCCCGCCCGGATGCTGGCCGGAGAAGCACGCGCAGGTTACGAAAATCCGGATTGGTTACGGAACATGACGACGGCGGCGGTGCGGCCGGGTGGGCCGGATGTTACGTTTTTGGGGAGTAATGAGAACCGGCGCCAAGCCCTGACTGGCCGGTCGGCAACCCTCCCTTTCGCGGCGGGGTGCCTCAGGTGAATACTCGGCATATCGACCCATTCGAGCTGCAAGCGTGAAAGAAGGAGTTCCGTCGTGTCTGACGCCCCCGCCCCTGAAGAGAAACTGTTGTACCGGCTCATTACGGGACCGGATGACAGGTCCTTCTGTGAACGGATTTCCACCGCCCTGGCCGAAGGGTATGTCCTGCACGGCAGCCCGGCCGCAACGTCCAACGGCGGCAAGGTGATAGTTGCGCAGGCCCTCATCCTCCCGGCAGCCATCGCAAGCGCTGACGCCGCCGTCGCCACCGCTGTGGACGATCTCGATTTCGACGGCGAGGGCCACGCATGAGCTACGCCGGAGACCTCACCCCCCAGGAAGCCTGGGCCAAGCTGGAACAGGGCGCCATTCTGGTGGACGTCCGCACCGAAGGCGAATGGGCACACATCGGCATCCCGGACACCAAAGCCACCGACAACGATCCCCTGTTCATTCAGTGGACGTTCCCGGGCGGGATCCCCAACCCGGATTTCCTCACCGACCTCACCCAACAGGCACCGGAGGACCCAGCCACCGAGCTCGTGTTCCTCTGCCGTTCGGGCCAGCGGTCCATCGCCGCAGCCATCGCCGCGACGCAGGCCGGCTTCACCTCCTTCAATGTCCTGGAGGGTTTCGAAGGCGAGCCGGACCGCTACGGCGAGCGCACCGTCAACGGCTGGAAGAACCGCGGCCTGCCCACCAACCTCGGAAGCAACTAAGTGACCTTCAACAAAGATGCCGCCGGCTGGAGCCCTGACACCCAGGCGGTCCGCGGCGGACTGGACCGTACCAATTTCCAGGAGACCACCGAGCCGGTGTTCCTGAACTCAGGCTTCGTTTACGAATCCGCAGCCGCAGCCGAACGCGCCTTCACCGGTGAGGACGAACGATTCGTCTACTCCCGCTACGGCAACCCCTCCGTGGCCACGTTCCAGGAGCGGCTCCGCCTGCTGGAGGGCACGGAAGCCTGCTTTGCGACGGCGTCGGGCATGTCCGCCGTTTTCACCGCCCTGGGTGCATTGCTGGCAGCCGGGGACCGGGTTGTGGCCGCACGCTCACTGTTCGGCTCCTGCTTTGTGATCCTGAACGAAATCCTGCCGCGCTGGGGCGTGGAGACGGTGTTCGTGGACGGCCCTGACCTGGACCAGTGGCGCGAAGCCCTGTCCGAGCCCACCACGGCCGTCTTCTTCGAATCGCCGTCGAACCCGATGCAGGAGATCGTGGACATCGCAGCGGTGAGCGAACTCGCGCACGCAGCCGGGGCCACCGTGGTGGTCGACAACGTTTTTGCCACTCCCCTGTTGCAGCGCTGCGGCCAGTTCGGCGCGGACGTGATTGTCTACTCCGGCACCAAGCACATCGACGGCCAGGGCAGGGTCCTGGGCGGGGCCATCCTGGGCACCAGGGAATTCATCGACGGCCCGGTCAAGCAACTGATGCGCCACACGGGACCTGCGCTGTCCGCGTTCAACGCCTGGGTGCTCACCAAGGGCCTGGAAACCATGTCGCTCCGGGTGAACCACTCCTCCGCGTCCGCGCTGCGGCTCGCCGAATGGCTTGAACAGCAGCCGGCCGTCAGCTGGGTCAAGTACCCACTGCTGAAGTCGCATCCCCAGTACGAGCTGGCCGCCAGGCAGATGAAGGCCGGCGGCACCGTCCTCACGCTGGAACTTGCGACGACGGGTGGCCGCTCGGGCAAGGACGCCGCCTTTGCGCTGCTGGATGCGCTGCGGATCATCGACATCTCCAACAACCTCGGCGATGCCAAATCCCTGATCACCCACCCGGCCACCACCACCCACCGTGCCATGGGCCCCGAAGGCCGCGGCGCCATCGGGCTCAGCGACGGCGTGGTGCGGCTTTCGGTTGGCCTGGAGGACGTGGACGATCTCATCGGCGACCTGGAACAGGCGCTTCAAGCAGGTCTGACCCGGCGGGGACTGAGCAGGCAGGATCCGGGCAGGCGCCCTAGCGGCGGGAAGCCCCTTTAGCGGCGGGAAGCCAGCGCTGACGAGAGGGCGGACGCTGACGCGGCACTGCTGTTGATCCGCCAGTCGGTCTCCTTGTTCAGGTTGAACCACACGATCCCGGAGACGTCAGGCTGTGCCCTCAGGTAGGAGACAAGCGCCGTGTTCCAGTCCGGCTTGCTGCCGCCGGTCTCGGTGCTTGCTGTTTCGGTGATGACAATCTGTTTGCCGGGGGCGATCGTCCGGAGCTCCGCCAGATGGGGACCGAACACGGCTGCGGGCAATTGCCAGGAACTCCATACCTGGGTTGTTCCCCAGTTGTAGGCGTCCAGGCCCACGGTGTCCACATACGCATCGCCCGGATACAGCCCGGCGGTTTCAACCGATCCGCCTCCGTTGGGCGCCCACACCCAGTTCACATTGGCTGCTCCGGCCGCGCTGACGAGATCGTGCACGTGCCGCCATGCCTGAATGTATTCCCCGGGGCCATTGCCGTTGACCGCTTCAGCCCACGGGTACCAATTGCCGTTCATTTCGTGGGCAAACCGAAGCATCATCGGCTTGCCCCAGGATGCAAGCGCGGCCGCCCACTGGCTGATGTACGGGTCGAAGTCTCCTGCGGTGATGCGTGCCAGAGCATAGCCCGGCTGGGTTACGCCGGCGCCGGCGATCCACGGTTCCCAGGTGACCAGCGGCATCGCGCCGCGCTGCACCACCGATTCGAGTTCGGAAACCGGCGGGGCCTGCCGGAAGTCCTTGTAGGACAGGACGATGCCCGGGCTTTCCCCCACGAGTGCCGCCACGGCATCAAGCTCAGCAGTGGCCGCGGCTCCCCCTGGGGTGGCGACGCCGAACCGAAGGAACGCCGCGCTGACAGGCGGCACACCGGCCAGGACGCTGAACGTTGTGGTGACGGACGTCTTGCCGGCAGCCGCCGTCAGTGCCACAGGACCCTGCGCGGCGGCCGCTATGGTGGCCACCGCGCTGAAGGATCCGCCCTTGCTGGTCTGAAAAGGTACTGGCGCCGAGCCGCCCGTCACGGTGCCCGAGGACGATCGCGGAAACCCTGATCCACTGAGCGTCACGCTGCTGCCGGGCGGACCGGCTGAGGGTGTGAGGGTGACGGCCGGGGCCGGGGCTGCCGTGGCTGCGGTTGCCCCCACGCCGACGCTGACAGCGGCCAGCCCTATTCCCAGCAGCGCGCTGCGTCGCGTCGGATGTTCCATGCATCGTCCCCCTTGTATGCGATGCGTACCTCGACGCGCCGTTGGCCAATACTATTCAGCAGCCGGGGCAAAGGGAATGGTTCGGGCAGGGCGAATCGTGCTACCCGTCACCAAGGACGGTGAGGCGGACCTCCACCTCATCCCCGGCGCTGACGTGGGCGGCAGCTCTGGCGGTCTTCTTCACCGGGAGCAGGAACGAGCCGCTGGCGCTATCGGGAAAGACCGAGGTCTGCCAGGTGTGTCCGGAGATTTCCGCCGTGACTTTGACCGATCCGAAGGCCTTCCGGAAAGCCGTTCCCTGTTCCCGGAGTTCCTCGGCAACGTCCGGTGGCACCGTCAGGAAGTGCCACCCGGCCTCGCCGGGATGGAGCCACAGTTCGGCCCGGAACGTATACGACGACGTCACGGCCGCCAGTATCGCATGCCGCCTGCGCGGACGCACCCCTCCTCGTGGGCAACGGTCAGGATCCGGGCTCGCGGAGGTGCCTGGCCGCCGTCTCACGGACCGCGGCGGACAGCTGGTTCAGCAGGGGTGAGTCGATTTTCCAGCGCTGCCAGTACAAGGAAACGTCAAGCGGATGCTCCGGAGCCAGCTCCACGAGGTCCCCGCTCCGAAGGTCTCCCTGGCACTGCTGTTCCGGCAACAGTCCCCATCCCAGTCCCAGCCGGATGGCCTGCGCGAACTCTGCCGAGGACGGAACGTAATGCCGCGGCGCAGCCAGGACCGCACCTGTCACCGCCATGAAGAATTCATCCTGCAGGTGGTCCTTGCGGTCAAAGTCCACCACCGGCACCCGGCTGCCGGCGGCAAGTTCCGGGCCGGCAGGCCACCAATGGCTGATGTACCCGGGACTGGCCACGGCCCGGTATCTCAGGGCACCCAGCGGTTCCACGGTGCAGCCCTGTACCGCTTCCGGAGTGGCGGTGACCGCGGCCATCACCAGGCCGGTCCGCAGCAGCTGCGTGGAATGCTGTTCGTCCTCGCGATGGAGCTCAAAGGAGGCGCCGAGGCCCGGGGGCAGGCTTGCCAGCGCGGGCAGGAACCACGTGGACAGCGAGTCGGCGTTCACCACCAGGGGGATGGGCCTGCTCTGTTCGCCGTCGCCGCCCCCGAGTTCCTGCCGGGCATCCCACTCCAGTTGCCTGACCTGCCGGGCGAACCGCAGGACCGCCTCACCCGCCGGAGTGGGCCGGGCGGGGTTGGTCCGCTGCAGCAGGATCTGCCCGGCCGCATCCTCCATCGCCTTGAGCCGCTGGGAGATGGCCGACGGCGTGACGTACAGGGTGCGGGCGGCCGCCTCCAACGTGCCGCCGTCCACCACAGCCGCAAAGGTCCGGAGCTGCTCCAACTGAAAGGTCTTCATTAGCTTTCCTTAATAGAGCTAAGAATCATTAGCTGGTGTAATTGTAGACGCCGCCGTAGGTTGGAAAACATGGAATTTTCTGCTCTCGTCCCTGCTGTCGCCCTGGGCTTCGGCACCAGCCTCGCCCTCATCGTGGCGATCGGCAGCCAGAACGCGTTCGTGCTGCGGCAGGGCATCCGCGGTGAGCACGTCGCCGCCGTCGTACTCGTCTGCAGTGTCTCCGATGCGGTGCTCATCGCCGCGGGGATTGCCGGCGTCGGGGCGTTGATGGAGGCGAGTCCTGTGGTGGTGAATGTGGCGCGCTATGCCGGGGCCGCGTTCCTCGTGGGATACGGCGTACTGGCGGCCCGCCGGGCCATCCGTCCGGGTGCGCTGACGGCCTCCGGCAAAGAACCCGCCCTCCGCGCGGGGCCGGCCATCACTACCGTGCTCGCCCTGACCTGGCTCAACCCGCACGTCTACCTGGACACCGTGCTGCTCCTCGGTTCCGTCGCCAATCAGCAGGTGGAGGAGTTGCGGTGGTGGTTCGGCGGCGGTGCAATGGCGGCCAGCCTCGGGTGGTTCTGCGCCCTGGGTTTCGGAGCCCGGGCTTTGCGTCCGTTCTTCGCGCGGCCGACTTCGTGGCGCATTCTGGACGGCTTCGTGGCCGTTGTCATGCTGGCGCTGGGGGTCCGTCTGGCGTTGGGGGCTTGAGCCCCGCTGTTCATCCCTCCCGCTAACCTCCCTGTTGACCGTGGGGCCCGGTGCGGCGTAGCTTCGTGGTCACCACCGCGATGCCGCTGGGCCACCGCATCCGCCTGCCCCGGGAGCGCGCCATGACTGGAAGAGAAACACCGCAAGGCCTCAGGCCCTATCGCAAGGCGGGAGCGGTTATCGTCGCCGCAAGCACCTGCTGGGGTATCGGAATTTCCTTCGTGGGGATGGTGCACGCCACCAGGGACCCGGCCGCCAGGCTGGCCATGCTCCAGCGCAGCCGGGGGCCCTGGGTACTGGGCCAGTTCCTTGCAGCCGCGGGCACCATGGCCGTGCCTGTCGGGTTCGTCCGGTTTGCCCAGGCCGTCCGGTCCGGCCCCACGAAAACCCTGGCCACGGGAGCGGCGGCCGCACTCGTTGCCGGCGCCCCTTTGTTTGTCGTGGCCCTCGCGGACCGCGCCACCGACCTCGAAAAGTTCGCCTACCGGCGCGGCGCCAACTGGCCGTTCCTCACCTACTCGGGACTGCATGTGGGCGCGCTGGCTGCCTTGGGCGCGGGGCTGCTGCTTTCGCCGCTCAAGCCTTGGAGCGGCCTGACCTCAGCCGTGGGCGCCCCCGTTTTCGGTGCCATCCTGGCCGGTACGAAGGACATCCCGCCATTTGTTTTCTACCTGGTGGAAGGGGCGATCGGAGCGCAGCTGATGCGCTACGAAGAGGTGTCAGCTGCGGCCGGCCCCGCGCAGGAGGGCATGTCCCCCGAGAATCAGGACTGACGGACCCTGAGCAGTTCCGGGGCGTCATCCACCTCCGGCACGCCGGAGGTTCCGCGCATGGTGACGCCGACGGCGTAAGACACCACGGTGCCCAGCCCGCCGTCGTCGGGGTCTGATTTTTCCAGGGCGGAGTCCCGCGCCCGGCGCTGCTCAGCCGAGCCGGTGCCCCGGGCAATAATGTCCTCGACACCCTGCCGGGCCAGGGCAAGCTCGCCCTGTTCCTCGAGGACGGGCGCCAGATAGTCCACCAGCGAGCGCACCACATCGACGGCGGGCGCTGGCCGGAAGGTTCCGAAGTCCAGCAGTTCGCCACGCAGCCCGCTGCTGCTCGCCTGCCAGGCCGCCATCCGGAGCAGCACTGTGGGAACCGGCGCCGGATCGACGCCCTCGCGCCATTCCCGGCTGGCCGACTCCACCAGCGCCCGCACCAGAACCGCGATCAGGGCGGCGTCCTCCGCGCGGAGGCAGACATCGGCCACCCGGACTTCCACCGTGGGATGGTTCCGGGAGAGACGGGCATCGAAGTAGAGCATGCCTTCATCCAGCATCACCCCGCTGTCCAGCAGGCGCGTCACCACGCGGCGGTAGGCGGAGTAGGTGCCGTAGATGGCGGCGGGCCCGGAGGTTGGCCACCGGTTCCAGGCCTGGGTGCGGTAGCTTTCGAACCCGGTGGGCACCCCGTTCCAGAACGGCGAGTTGGCACTCAGGGCGGTGAGGACGGCCAGCTTGTCCCGGATCCGGTCCAGGACCGCAACGCCCTCTTCAGGTGATTCGATAAAGGTGTGGACGTGGAAGCCGCAGGTCAGCTGCTCCTGCGCGGTCAGGCCAAAGCGCTCCAGCATGCGCGCGTACCGGGCGTCCGGGGTGGTGTGGCTGGTGGACGCCAGCGGGGACGTTGCCAGCGCAGCTACCCGCGCGCCGTGTTTTCGCGCGGCCTCGTCCGCGAGGCGCCGTCCTGCCCGGATCTGCGGCAACAGCTCGGCGTACTCCAGGCACGGACGTGTCTGGGTCTCGATCTGTTCCAGCTTGAGCTCGGCACTCAAGCCCATTTCGTCGTCGTCGTAAGCGGTTTTGTCCTGGGCACCCAGGACCTGCGGATCCTCCGGAGCATCATCAGCGGCAAGCCGGCGGCCGGACAGCAGGGCATCCGCCAAGGCAAGCGGCTCCCCCGTCTCCGGATCAACGATCAGGAGTTCTTCCTCGACGCCGAATGTTCGCATGCTTATATTGTGCTTCAACCGACGCCCGGTTCGCCGGGTTACGGCCCATCATGACGAAGCGCTAATCCTGGAAGTACTCCACCTTGGCGCCGATGGCGTTGAGCCGCTCGGCCAGATCCTCGTAGCCGCGCTCAATCACGTAGATGTTGCGCAGCTCCGAGACGCCGCGGGCGGCCAGCATGGCAAGCAGCAGGCAGGCTGCCGGGCGGAGGGCCGGCGGGCAGCCCACCTCGGCGGCGCGCCATTTCGTGGGGCCGTTGACGTAGATCCGGTGCGGATCCAGCAGCTGGACCTGGCCGCCGAGCTTGTTCAGCTCCGTGAGGTAGATGGCCCGGTTCTCATAGACCCAGTCGTGGATCATGGTCTGGCCATGGGCATTGGCAGCGATGACCGCAAAGAACGGAAGGTTGTCGATGTTCAGTCCGGGGAACGGCATGGGGTGGATCTTGTCTTCCGGCGCGCGCAGCTCCGAGGGCTTGGTGGTCACGTCGACGAGCCGGGTGCGGCCGTTCCGCGCCATGTACTCCCCGGAGACCTCCAGCTGCTGGCCCATCTGCTCCAGCGTGGCCAGCTCGATCTCCATGAACTCGATGGGCACGCGCCGGATGGTCACTTCGGAGTTGGTCACGATGCCGGCGGTAATGAGGCTCATCGCCTCAATGGGGTCCTCGGACGGGAAATACTCGATGTCGGCGTCGATGAACGGCTGCCCGGTGATCTTCAGGGTGGTGGTGCCCACGCCGTCGATCCTGACCCCCAGCATCTCGAGGTAGAAGCAGAGGTCCTGGACCATGTAATTGGGGCTGGCGTTGCGGATGACGGTAGTGCCGGCACGGTGGGCGGCCGCCATGATGGCGTTCTCCGTGACCGTATCGCCGCGTTCGGACAGGACGAACGAGCGGTCCTGCGTGTCAGGTTTCGGAGCCTGCACGGTGTAGAAGCCGGCAGTGGCTTCAACCGACAGTCCGAACTGGCGCAGCGCCTGCATGTGCGGCTCCACCGAGCGGGTGCCGAGGTCACAGCCGCCGGCATACGGCAGGAGGTACTCCGCGGATTCATCCAGCAGCGGACCGAGGAGCATGAGCACGCTGCGGGTGCGGCGAGCGGCGTCAACGTCCATGGCGGCAAGATTAAGTTCGGCCGGCCGGCGCAGCTGGAGGTCGGTGTCATTGAGCCACGTGCATTCGACGCCGATGCTGGTCAGCACCTCGACGATCCGGTTAACCTCTTCGATCCGGGCGAGGCGGCGCAGGACCGTGGTGCCGCGGTTGATCAGGCTGGCGCAGAGAAGCGCCACGCCCGCATTCTTACTGCTGTTGACGTCCACCGCGCCGGAAAGGGTCCGGCCGCCTTCGATCCGCAGGTGCGTCATCTGCGGCCTGCCCACGTTGACGATGCTGCGGCCAAAGATGGTTTCGAGCCGTTGGATCATTTTGAGGCTGAGATTCTGCTTGCCCTGCTCCATCCGCGCCACAGCACTTTGGCTGGTTCCCATGGCCGCCGCCAGCTGTCCCTGGGTCCAGCCCTTCTCTGTGCGGGCGTCCCGCAGGGTGGCGGCAATATGTTCGGCAGCTTCCTGAGTCATAGCTAAAAAATATCACAAATGAGTTATTCGGCACCGGAAATGCCCGGTAGAGGCGAGAATCATCACACATTATCCATCTCATGCGATATCTCCGGGAACTTTTGACGCCTTGACCCTGTCCACCCGGCAGTGGAGACTGAAAATACCGGCATCGCACGCCCTGCATACCAGCCCCAGGGACTGCGCCAGCGTCAAGGCCCTGCGGCGGCGGCAACAGTGGAGGTCCGCGATGCACGAAAACTCGAGGTACGGGTACTCGATGCAGGGACATGCGGCCGCAACTTTCCGTGCCGCGCTGCTCGCGGCGCTCTGCCTGCTGCTGGCCGCGTGGGCCCTGGCAATGGCTCCGGCGGCCAGCGCCGCACCGTCACCGGGCGACGGCGCCGAGCAGGCCCTGGGCAACGACATCTCCTGGCCCCAGTGCGGCAAGGCCTTCCCCAAAGCTCCGGCCTTCGGCATCGTGGGTGTGAACAACGGCCTCGCCAACGCCACCAACCCTTGCCTCGCCGAACAGCTCCGCTGGGCTGAGGCCATCAGTGTGAACCCGACAGACCAGCCATCAGTTGCCCTTTACGTCAACACCGCCAACCCGGGCCTTGCCGGCTCATGGTGGCCCGCCAGCAACGATTACCCGGCCGGCCAGACAGTCGCCAACCCCTACGGAACGTGCGAAACCAAGGATGTGGGTGCGGCCTGCGCCTATATGTACGGCTACGCCAAGGCCTATGACAACGCGCACATCCGCGGCATTGAGCGGCCCGGGGACTACCTCTGGTGGCTGGACGTGGAAACGGACAACAGCTGGTCCACCGACAGGAACTCCAACCGCGCAGTCCTCGAAGGCATGACAACGTTCTATCAAAGCATCGGGGCCGACGTCGGAATCTACTCCTCCGGGTACCAGTGGGGGCTGATCGTGGGGATCGTCGACGGGTCCAGCAACCTCTACGGCCTGCCCAGCTGGCTGGCAGGCGCCCGCACGGCAGCAGGGGCGGAAGCCAACTGCTCAGATGCGCCGCTGACGGCCGGCGGTGACGTAGCCCTGACCCAGTTTGTGTCGCAGGGCTTCGATTACGACTACTCGTGCGAGTAGCCAACCCGCGCGATCAGCTGAGTCGTGCGGTCAGCGCCAGACGAAGTTCCAGGTCCCCAGGCCGGCAGCTGACACGACGGCGGCGGCCGCAATCAGCACGCCGCCCAGTAAAACCCAGATGTCCAGGACCGAGTAGGTGGATTCCCGCGCCCAGGTCCTCTGCGCGCTGCCAAAACCGCGGGCTTCCATGGTGACCGCCAGGCGGGAGGCCCGCCGGATGGCCTGGACCAGCAGCCCGAAGCTCTGGCCCAGTGTTGCGCGCAACCGTTGCAGCGGACTTCCGTGCGAGCCCACGCCCCGGGCCCGCCGCGCCATCCCGATGGTCTGCCATTCCTCAGCCATGAGCCCCACGAGCCGCATCGCCGCCAGGGTGCCGAGCACAAAGCGGTGCGGCAGTTTTGCCTTCTGGGCCAGCGCATCGGCGAGGTCGGTCGGGTCAGTGCAGCTCATCAGCAGGATGGCCGGAAGCGCGATCGCCAGCCCGCGGAGCATAAAACCAAGCCCCAGCTGCAGCGAACCTTCGCTGATGGACCAGATCCCGGCATCGAGCAGCACGGCGCCGCTGTCCGCCGCAACGATCGCTGTGCTCCAGCCGCCCAGGGCCGCCGCGAGGATCAGCGGCCAGCCCCGCTGCCACAACAGGCCCAATGTCAGCCCGGCCAAGGGAAAGAGCGCCAACTCGGCCACCAGTGCCGTGGTGGCGGAGACCCAGTCGATGGAAAGGGCCAGCACCAGGGTGATCAGGAAGACCGCCGTGAACTTCGCCAGCGGGTTGGCCCGGGTGAGGACGGAGTGGTTGCCTCGCAGGTTCAGTTCGGCCCTCATGAGGCGCCGGCTTCCAGGCGGGCCCCGCCGATTGAGGCGGGCCCCAGGTGCAGTTCCGTACCGCCCAGGACCGCGCTGAACTCCTGATCGTGCGTCACCGAGACCACTGCCGTTCCGGCATCGAGAAGTTCAGACAGGAAGGACGCGAGCTCCGCCCAGGTGTTGGCATCCTGGCCGAAGGTCGGCTCGTCCAGTACCAGCACCTTGGGGTGCGCTGCCAGGACCGTAGCCACGGAGAGCCGCCGCTTCTCGCCGCCGGACAGTGTGTACGGATTCGCGTCCACCAGGTGCGTCAGGCGGAGCCGTTCGAGCAGCTCATCCACCCGTTCCTCCCCATGCCCGAGGTGACGCGGGCCGAACATCAGCTCATCCAGCACACGCCCGGTGACGAACTGGTGCTCGGGTTCCTGGAAGACCGTTCCGATGCGCGAAATCAGACGGTTCGCTTTCCATCTGAAGGGGTCGATCCCGGCTCCCAGGCTCAGATCCACGGCGGCGGAAACCTTGCCGCGGACCGGCGCGAGCAGTCCTGCGAGGGTCAGCGCGAACGTGGACTTCCCGGCCCCGTTGGGACCGGTCACCGTCAGTGCCTGGCCGGCCCGGACCTGTGCCGTCACGCCCTCCTGGACCGGCACCGGCGGGATGGTCCTGAAGCCCCGGCGGCGCGGACGCCCGCGGGAGACGGCCAGGTTTTCGGCGGCGAGCAGCAGGTCGCCGGAGCCGGCGGAAGTGCGGCTGCGCGTATCGGGGAGGTACCCCGGCACCCAGACACCGGCCCCGATCAGCATCTCCCGCGCCTCGGCGAGGACCTGGTCCGGCGGACCGTCCAGCAGGACAGCCGAAGCGTTGGCCGAGCCGGGCTGCAGCACCACAATCCGGTCCACCAGGTCCTTCCAGACGGACACCCGGTGTTCCACCACCACCAGCGTTGCGCCGGTCTTGTCCAGGCAGCGGCCCACGGCGTCACGGACTTCGAGCACCCCGGCGGGATCGAGGTTGGCCGTCGGTTCGTCGAGCAGGATCAGCCCGGGCCGCATCGCCAAAATGCCGGCGAGCGCCAAGCGCTGCTTCTGCCCGCCGGACAGGGCCGACGTCGGGTGGTCCAGCGGAAGCCGCGTGGCACCACGCCGTGCGGCACCTTCCTCGCCGTCGGCACTTCGCAGCCCGACGTCGTCGAGCGCTTCATGGACCCGCCGCCAGATCTCGTCCCGCGGAACGGCCAGGTTTTCGGCGCCGAAGGCGACGTCGTCGCCGAGGCGCGAGAGGACCACCTGGGTTTCCGGGTCCTGCTGCATCAGCCCGGATCGTCCGCGCTGCCCGCGGGGGGCAGCGCCGTCGATCAGGAGCGAACCGGTCTCATCGGCGTCGTCCCCTTCATCCCCCAGCACCCCGGCCAGTGCGTGCAGCAGCGTGGATTTGCCCGCGCCGGAAGGGCCCAGCAGGAGCACCCGCTCGCCCGGAGCGATGTCGAGGTCGAGCCCCTGGACTGCAGGGGCTGACCTGCCGGAGTGGCGCCAGCCCCAACCGCGCGCGGTCACCGCGGCGGGGCGCACCAGTGCCGCGGTGCCGGCGTCGGAAGCGGTCATCAGCTGAAGACAGGCTCCGAAGCTGCCTTTCGTGAGGCGAAGGAGCTGAGCACGCCGGTCCGGGCCAGGCCGCGGGTGGCGATCCAGGACAGCGCGCCCGCAATCACGGCGCCGGAGATAGTGCAGAACAGGATGTAGGCGAGCTTGTCACCGGGTTCGTAGGCGATGTTCCAGCCCCACGGGAGGAAGGAGTCGTTCAGGCCGCAGAACAGACCCGCGCCGGCGCCGGCCAGCAACGCGACGATCAGGTTGTACTTCTGGTGCAGGAACGAGCCGAACCTGAACTTGCCGTACACCAGCAGGAAGAACACCAACTCGGCGCCCAGGCCCTGGAGGAGTCCGGAGATCAGCACCGTGGCGCCGTACTGGGAGCCCATGATGAGTTCGCCGGTGGCGGCGACGGTTTCGCAGAAGATCGCCGCGCCCGGCTTGCGGATGATAAGCATGCCCAGCACCGCGGGGATCATCCAGCCGCCGGCCAGCAGGCCTGTCAGCGGGGGGTAAACGGCGTTCATCGGCGCGGACACAATGCCGGCGCCCTGTGACCATGCCCAGAAAATCACGCCGCCGGCGATCGCGATAAGCGCGGCCACCACAATGTCCACGACGCGCCAGGTGTTGCCGGTCTTCTTATTCAATGCTGCAGTGCTCATATGTGGTCCTCCTGAGGAACAGGAGGGGAAAGTGCACCCGGCCCGCGGCGTTGCCGCCGTCGCCGGACACTTCGAGAACTCGACTCCCTTGCGCCGGTACTAACCGGATCAGGTTCGAGGGTCTGCGGCTGTCCGCACTCTCAGCGCCCACCCTTGGTTTCCCTGGCAATGCCAGTGATGCCCGACGGCGGCGCTCCCCTGTCGTAAATAAATCTGCCCTGTTGGGCGTGGTCCAGTTTACACCGCCGGGCCGGTAGATTGTGGGCCATGACCTCTGACTCCTCGTCCGTGACAGCCTTTGATCCCGACTCCGCCGAGGACCAGCCCCGCGCCGCCCTCGAGGCACTGATAGCGCGGATCGATAGTGAGATCTCCGAGCTGCAGTTCCCGCGTTTCACCAAGGATGACTCCCTCAACCTGGGGCTCCTGCTGGTGGAGCTGGGGAAGAGCCGGAAGCTGACCATCGCCATCGACATCACCAAGGCTGACCAGGTCCTGTTCCATGTGGCGCTGGACGGAGCCACGCCGGACAACGAGCACTGGATACGCGCGAAGCAGCGCACCGCCGCACGGTATGAGATTCCCTCATTACTCGTCGGGCTGCGCGGCCGGCTGGGTGGCGGGCGGCTCGAGGACCAGGGCTGGTACGACGAGTCCACGTACGCGGCCCACGGCGGTTCCTTCCCCGTCTACGTCGCCGGGGTGGGTGCCGTGGCCACCGTGACGGTTTCGGGCCTGCCCCAGCAGGAGGACCACGATCTTGTGGTGGAGGCGCTGCGGGAGATCCTGGCGTCCATGCGAACCGGGAGCTGAGGGCTCCGGCAGCTGTGGGCTCAGGGAGCTGAGCGGCCCCGTTCTCTGAGGGCTCTGGCAGCTGAGGGGCGCCGGGCACGCGGATGCGGCTAGGCTAAGGTCAGTCCGTTTTCCGCCCGCTAGGAGTTACACGAATGAACCTTTTCATCAAGCTGCTTGGCACCGGAGTCAGCCTCGGCGCAGGATTTCTCGGCACCAAGGTAGTCAACGCCGTGTGGGAGAAGTCCACCGGCCGCAAACCGCCCACAGGCAAGCACGAGGACACTCCCACCACCCTGCGGTCAGCCCTGACGTTTGCACTCATCTCGGCCTCGGTCAGCACCATCATCCAGGTGCTCGCCAACCGCGGCACCCAGCGCGCCATCACCCGGTTCGCCAAGTCCCAGGACATCGTCTAGCAGTAGCACCGCCGGCAGCTCGGCCGGCAATCAGTCCGGCCGGCTGTCAGGCTGGATGTGTCAGCCCGGCCGGGCCGGCAGCCAGTCCGTCAGGCTGGCTGTCAGTCCGGACGGCCGGCGTTGGACCCTTCGTCCCGGGCCGACTGTGCCGCCTTCTGAACCACGGCTTCCAGTTCATCGGAACTGAGCAGCTCCCGGTGCAGGTGCTTGGTGCGGTAACCGGCGCGGCCCACCATGTGCGCGGACACCGGCACCGTGAGGAGCTGGAAGATCCATGCCACCAGCAGAACCGGCCACACCCACCAGGTGCGCATCTGAAGGCCTATGGATGCCAGCAGCAGGAACAGGCCCAGGACCTGCGGTTTGGTGGCCGCGTGCATCCGGCTCATCAGATCCGGAAAACGCAGGAGACCGACGGCGGCGGCCAGGGACATGAGAGCGCCCACCACCATAAAAACGGCCGATGTGGTGTCGATGATGTTGTCCACCAGGCTGGCTTCAGGATTCATTGGGCTGCTCCCGCCGGCCCGCCACGAAGCGCGCCACTGTTGCCGAGCCGATGAAGCCCACAATGGACAGCGCCACCAGCAGCATCAGGTTGTTCAGGTGCCGGTTGACCGCCATATCGATGCACAAAGCGGCACCGAGGATGGCAAGCAGGACATCCGAGGCCAGCACGCGGTCCAGCAGTGAGGGTCCGCGGGCAATCCTGATGATGGCTCCCGCGGCGGCCAGCGAGAGAATGACTGCTGTGACAGCCAGGACGGTCTGCATCATGCTGCGGCCTCCTGCCGGATGGTTTCGAGTTCTTCCGGTGTGCCCATGATCCGGATCAGTCCTGCCTCGATGGCCCTGACTTCCTGGCGCAGTTTCTCCACCTCGTCAGGGGTGTTGATGTTGAGTGCGTGGAGGTACAGGGTGGAGGTGGAGCGGTCCACTTCCACCACCAGGGAACCGGGGATCAGGGAAATAACGTGACCTGTGGCTGTGACCATCAGGTCCTGGTGGCTGCGCAGTTTGACCGCGACGACGGCGCTGATCACCTTCGGCCCGCGGACAGCGGCCAGGTACATCACGTCGATGCTGGCGGCCACCACCTTGGCCAGGAACTGCAGGGCGAACGGCACTGCGTGGAGGACATTGAAGCGGCCGCTCAGTTCCACCGGGGGCAGGTAAAACATCCGCGCCACCAGCACTGCCAGCAGCGCCCCGAAAAGCAGGTTTCCCGGGCTGAAGTCCTGCCACAGGGCGCCCCAGACTAGGACCAGCCACACGAGCAGAGGAAGCTCCTGCCGCAGGGAAATCCGGCGGCGGCTCACTTTCCGCCTCCGGCCTTCAGCGCAAGCGCAGGAACAGGGGCGTCCTCGCCCAGCACGGCCTGGATATATGAGGTCCGGTCCAGCATTTCCTGGGCGGCCTGGTCAGCGACGCCGAAAAGCGGGCCGGCAAAAACGGTGAATGATACGCCGAGCAGCACCAGTCCCAGCGTCGGGCCCACCATGGTCCGCGGCAGCAGCGTAACGTTCGTGCGGCCTGCCCTGCTTCCCGTATCCGAATCCTTGGGCGCGGCCAGCAGGACGGGGTCCGGGTACTCGGCGTCAGTGGGCTTGCGCCAGAACGCACGGTTCCAGACCCTGGCCACCGCCAGGAGTGTCAGGAGGCTGGTCACCACACCGCCGATCACCAGGGCGTAGGCCAGCGGGGTGCCCAGTTCGATGCCGGCCTGGATCAGCCCCACCTTGCCCAGGAACCCGGAGAACGGCGGGATGCCGGCCAGGTTCATGGCCGGCACAAAGAAGAGGATGGCCAGCACGGGCGATAACTTGGCCAGTCCGGCAAGCCGGTCCACGGAGGAACTGCCGCCGCGGCGTTCAATGAGCCCCGTGACCAGGAACAGGCTGGTCTGGATGGTGATGTGGTGGGCCACGTAGAACACTGCGGCGCCCAGCCCGGCCACGGAGGACATCGCCAGGCCGAAGACCATGTAGCCGATGTGGCTGACGAGCGTAAAGGACAACAGACGCTTGATATCGCTTTGGGCCAGGGCACCCAGGATGCCCACCACCATGGTCAGGAGCGCCGCCACCATAAGGGGCGTGTTCAGGCTGTCGCCAGGAAACAGCAGGGTTTCGGTGCGCACCATCGCGTACACGCCGACCTTGGTCAGCAGGCCCGCGAACACGGCCGTGACCGGTGCCGGCGCGGTGGGGTAGGAGTCAGGCAGCCAGAAGGACAGCGGGAACACGGCGGCCTTGATGCCGAAAGCAACCAGGAGCATCACGTGCAGCAGGGTCCGGGTTCCCTCGTCCAGGTCCGCGAGCTTGATGGCAAGATCGGCCATGTTCACGGTCCCGGTAGCGCCGTAGACCATGGCGATGGAGATCAGGAACAGCACCGAGGACACTACGGACACCACCACATAAGTGACGCCGGCGCGGATCCGGGGTCCGGTCCCGCCCAGGGTCATCAGGACGTAGCTTGCCGTCAGCAGGATCTCGAACCCGACGTACAGGTTGAAAAGGTCCCCTGAGAGGAACGCGTTGGACACCCCGGCCACCAGGATCAGGAAGGTGGGGTGGAAGATCGACACCGGTGCGTCCTGGTCGCCGTCGGCCATGCCCTGCCCGGTGGCGTAGATCAGCACCGCCAGGCTCACGGCAGAGGACACCACCAGCATGAGGGAGGAGAACTGGTCCACCACCATGACGATGCCCCAGGGCGGCAGCCAGCCGCCGATGTTCACAGCGGCCGTTCCGCCATCCCACACCGACGCCAGCAGCACGCACTCGAGCAGCAGCGTCAGGGACAACACGCCGATGCTGACGGCGCGCTGGGCACGGGAATGCCGGATCAGCAGGAACGCCAGGGCCGCGCCGAGGATGGGAAGTACGACGGCGAGCGGGGCGAAGCTTGCGATGTTCACTTCACACCTCCTTCAGGGCCGGGGGTGACGTTGCGTGATCCGGGCTGCTCTTCGGCAGCAGCATCCGCGGCAGGAATCTTTCGGGCGCCGGCTTTGATGGACGTGCCTGCTTCAGGGGCGTCCCGGGGCACGGCGTGGTCGGAGAGGGAGCTTCCGTCACCGCCGAGCATCGTCAGGGGAAACTCGGAGGTCTCGGCCGGTATCTCGGCGTCGTCCTCGGCATCAAAGCTGGGCGTCTCGGCGACCCTGAGGTCCTCGAGGTCGTATTCGATCTCGTCCTGGCGTGCGAGGACCCAGGTCCGGTAGATGATGCCGAGCATAAAGGCCGTCACAGCAAAGGAGATCACGATCGAGGTGAGGATCAGGGCCTGCGGAAGGGGGTCCGCGTAGTCCTGGGCGGCCGTGTCCTTGTCATAGAGCGGGGCCAGCCCGGCGTAGCCGCCGGTGGCCAGGATCAGCAGGTTGGTGGCGTTGGCCAGGAGCATCAGCCCCAAAAGTACCCGGGTGAGGCTGCGTTCCAGGATCAGGTAGATGCCGCAGGCGTACAGCGCGCCCATGACGATCAGCAGGGTCAGGTTGACACTCATCCTTGGCCCTTCGCAGTGGTTTCGACGGCAGCGCCCACGGTCTCCGGCCCGTCCGTCGGTTGCCGGTCCGAACCCTGCACGGCAGGCTCTGCGCCTGCCGGCAGTCCGTCTGCAGACGGCTCTCCTTCGGGCGAGGCGCCGTCCTCTTCAAAGTGCTCGTCAATCTCGGCGCCCAGCGAGCGCAGGACGTCCAGCACGAGGCCGATCACCACGGTGTATACGCCGATATCGAAGATGGTGGACGTGACGAACTTGATGTCGCCGAACACCGGCAGCCACAACTCGATGATGGCGCTCTGGAACACCTGGCCGCCCAGCAGCAGCGGCACCACGCCGGACGCCGCCGCCGTGGCGAGCCCGATCCCCAGCAGGGTTCCCGCTCCCACAGGAGTTGCCTCGCGAAGTTCGAAGCGGCCCCCCGCCAGGTAGCGGATGGCCAGGGCAAGCCCCGCCGTCAGGCCGCCGGCGAAACCGCCGCCCGGCAGGTTATGGCCGGCCAGCAGGAGGTAGAGGGAGAAGATGATCAGAGAGTGGAAGACCAGCCGGGTCACCACTTCAAAGATGATGGAGCGGCGTTCGGGCGCAAGGGTCCGTCCCGCCACGATCCAGGCATCCCGTGCGGACGCCGCGAACTTACGGCTGATGGCCAGCGCTGCAGCTTCGCGGGACCCCGGATCCACCCCGACCTGGCGGCCTACGCTGCCCTCGGCCACGGTGGCGGAAACCTGGATCCGGTCACCGCGTCCGCGGACGAAGATCAGGCTGGCAACGCCTGTGGCCGCCAGCGCCAGGACCGATATTTCACCGAAGGTGTCCCAGGCCCGGATATCCACCAGTGTCACGTTGACGATGTTCAGCCCGCCGCCGCCTTCGTAGGCGAGGCGCGGGAATTCCAGTGAAACCGGCACGGCCACCCGCGCTCCCATGGCGTAGATGGCTGCGAAGACCATGGTGACGCCGAACGCCAGGCCGATCACCACACGGACCACGCGGTACTTTCCGCCGGTCCGGTCCCTGAGCTCGGCCGGAAGGCTGCGCATGGCCAGGACAAAGGCGACCAGAATGATGGTTTCCACCAGCATCTGGGTGAGGGCCAGGTCCGGGGCGCCCTGGAGCGCAAACATCAGCGCGATGCCGTATCCAGTCACCGAAACCATCAGCACGGCCAGGAACCGCTTGTTTGCCTTGACTGCAGCGAGGGCGCCGATCACGATTCCGGCCCCCACGACAGCCTGCAGCGGCGAGTACGGGTCGATGAAGTACAGGTCCCCGGGCAGCGGCTTGCCCGCCAGCAGCATGACCGTCAGCGGGAGGGCAAACGCCATGGAGAGAATGACAGCCAGGTAGAAGTAGAGTGAACCGCGCTGGGTCCGGCCCGTGATCCACACCGCGGTGTCATCCAGCGCTCCGATGGTGAGCTGGTAGGCCCGGTCAGCATCGACCCAGCCGGGCACGAGGTCCTGCGCGCGGGCCACTGCGGTCCGGCCTAAGTGCATCGCCAGGCCGAGGGCGAACGTGAGGGCCGTGAGTCCCAGCGCGGGGGTGAAGCCGTGCCACAGCGCAAGGTGGCCTGCCTGCCCGGCCGGTGTCCCGGCGTCGGGCGCGGTGGACGCGAACAGCGCGGCGTAAGGCTGGATCCAGGAGTCCACGGGTGCCGGCCACAGTCCGTAGACGATGCTGAGGAGGCTGAGGAGGGCGGGGGCCGCCAGGAACGAAGGCCGCACGGCCTTGAACTGCGTGGGCTCAACTCCTGGCTTCGCAGCGAAGGCACCCCACATGAACCGGGCGCTGTAGGCGAAGGTCAGGATGGAGCCCAGGACAATGCCCGCGAGAACTGCCGCGCCCCACGGCCCGCCCTGTGCATGGTGGACGAAGGCTTCGAGTACCGATTCTTTGGCTACGAACCCTGCAAGCAGCGGCACACCGGCCATGGAGGCGGCACCGACGGCAGCCACGATGCCCAGTGCCCGCGACGAGCGGAAAACGCCGGACAGTTTGCGGACATCGCGCGTCCCGGACTGGTGGTCGATGATGCCCACCACCAGAAACAGGGTGGCCTTGAAGAGCCCGTGGGCCAGGAGCATCGCGAGTCCTGCGAGGGCGGCATCCGGTGTGCCGAGCCCCACCACCATGGTCAGGAAACCGAGTTGGCTGACGGTGCCGTACGCCAGGATGAGCTTGATATCGGTCTGGCGGAGCGCACGGTAGCCGCCCACCAGCATGGTGGCCAGCCCCAGGCCCAGCACGATGGGCTGCCAGTATGCGGTCTCCGAGAAGCCAGGTGCCAGCCGGGCCACGAGGTAGATCCCGGCCTTCACCATTGCTGCTGCGTGGAGGTATGCACTCACCGGTGTGGGCGCCGCCATGGCCCCCGGGAGCCAGAAGTGCAGGGGAACCAGGGCGGACTTGCTCATGGCACCCACCAGGATGAGGACGACGGCGGCCGCCACCATGTCCGCGGAAGGTCCACTGACAAGGGTGGGAGCCTGCGCCAGGATGGCCGAGATCCGGTACGTGCCGGCGCTGAAACCCAGCATGACCAGGCCCACAAGCATGGCCAGCCCGCCCGCCGTGGTGACCATCAGGGCCTGGAGGGCCGAGCGCCGCGCGGCCAGCCTGGTCCGGGCGAAGCCGATCAGCAGGTAGGACAGGATGGTGGTGAGTTCCCAGAAAATGAAGAGCAGGAGAAGGTCGTCCGCCACAACCAGGCCGAACATGACCCCCGCGAAAGCGAGCAACTGGGCGCCGAAGCCACCGAGGTTTTCGTCCTTCTTCTTGAAATACCGGGCGCAGTAGACGAGCACCAATGAACCGATACCCAGAACCAGCAGGGACATGACCCAGGCCAGGGCGTCCATCCGGAAAGCCAACTCAAGCTTGAGCCCGGGAATCCACGGGATGACTTCAGCAACTGCGCCGGACCCGGAATACACGGCACCATGCTGGAGCAACAGCCAGAGGAAGGACGCTGCAGGGACAGCGGCCAGGGCGTAGAAAGCGCTGCGGCCCCACACCCTGAACAAATACGGCGCCACAGCAGCCACCGCAAAATGCACGGCAAGGACTGTGATCACTGGTATCTCCGCGTTCGTCAGGGATTCGATTGTCAAAAGTTAGGGCTGGCGGTCAATTCGTTGGATTCGGTGGCCACAGTTTATCAAGGCCCCTCCGACAATTTTCCCCAGCCGTCACGCCGCGGTCCTGGATTTCCCGGGTGTCCGGCCTCAGGTGGACTCCTTGTTCGCCACGGGCGGATAGCATTCAGCCTATGAACACCGCCAGCGCTCCCGAGGCCATGCAGCCGCCATCGGAACTCGCCTCCGGAAGCGAGGCCACCGGCAGGGGCAGGGTCATCGCCTGGGCAGCCTGGGACTGGGGTTCGGCGGCATTCAATGCAGTGATGACCACCTTCGTTTTCACGGTATATCTGACATCCAACGCCTTCGGCGGGGAGGACCAGGCCTCTGCAGTCCTTGGCGGTGCGCTGGCCATCGCCGGCCTGGCCATCGCCGTGCTCGCCCCGGTGACGGGTCAACGTTCTGATGCGGGGGGCCGTCGCAAGCTGTGGCTGGGGGTCAACACGGCCGCCGTCGCCATCCTGACCGCCTTGTGCTTCTTCGTCTTCCCGCGCCCGGAGTTCCTTCTGCTGGGGGTTGCCCTGATTGCACTGGGCAACGTGTTCTTTGAGTTCGCGGGCGTGAACTACAACGCCATGCTCACCCAGATCTCCACGCCCAGGAACATCGGGAAGGTCAGTGGCTTCGGCTGGGCCATGGGGTACCTGGGCGGCATCGTGGCGCTCCTGGTCGTGCTGCAACTGTTCGTCCAGCCGAGCTTCGAATGGTTCGGTGCCTCTACCGAGGACAGCCTCAACATCCGCCTGGTGGCAGTGTTCTCTGCCCTGTGGTTCTTCATCTTCGCCCTGCCGGTCCTGTTCGCGGTTCCGGAGCTTCCGCGGCCGGCGCAGGTCAAGCCGCTGGGGTTCATGGCGTCCTATGCACTGCTGGTCCGCCGGATCAAGGCGATCTACGCCACGAGCCCGCACACCATCTACTTCCTGCTCGCCAGCGCCGTCTTCCGCGACGGCCTGGCCGCGGTTTTCACGTTCGGCGGCGTCATTGCGGCCGGCACCTTCGGCTTTGAGCTGTCCCAGGTCATTTTCTTCGCGATCTTCGGCAACGTGGTGGCGGCAGTCGGGGCCGTAATCGGCGGATTCCTGGACGACAGGGTGGGCCCGAAGGCAGTGATCATGGGCTCCTTGGTGGGGCTGCTGATCGCCGGCACCATGATCCTGGTCCTCGGCAACGGCGAATACGTCTTTTTCGGAACGGCGTGGGCCGGCAGCACCACGTTCTGGGTGTTCGGACTGTTCCTGTGCCTTTTCGTGGGCCCGGCCCAGTCCTCGTCGCGGGCGTACCTGGCGCGGCTGGCACCCCACGGTGAATCCGGCGAGCTTTTTGGGCTGTACGCCACCACCGGCCGCGCCGTCAGCTTCCTGGCGCCTGCCCTCTTCACCCTCTGCATCGCGATTGCCACACCCCTGGTCGCTGCCGGCGAGGCCCAGCGCTGGGGGATCCTTGGCATCATGGTGGTTCTGTTCGCAGGCCTGCTGGTCCTGCTGCCGGTGAAGTCGCCGGACGAGGCCGCCATCGCCGTGGTTCCATCCGCCTGACGCGAACAAACCCTCGGGTCCCGCGCAGCAGCCCCTGCGCGGCGCGCAGCCACCTTAAACCGCTGTGCGGAGACTAGGCTTGAACCATGAACGTGGACGAGACAGACCTCCCCGGCCTGGGCCGGCGGAAGGACTTTATGACAGCTTCGGGGCGCCGCATCGGCGTTGTGGAGCTCCGGGAGGGCCAGACGGAACTCATCGTTTCCACCTGGGACGATCCCGATACCTGCCAGGCCTCGATTCCCCTCACCGGGGATGAGGCCGCCACCCTGGGCAATCTCCTGGGCGGACAGCATCTGGCAATGAAACTGTCCGAGGAGCACCGGGAAATTCCGGGCATCGTGACCCGGCAGTTCTCCATCGCTGCGGACTCCCCGTTCCAGAACCAGCCCATGGGCAAAGCCTGCATCCGCACCCGCTGCGGGGTCTCGATCGTGGCGATCATGCGGGAAGGCGAGGTGGTCCCGTCACCGGGCCCCGACCTCGTGCTTCACACCGGTGACCTGCTGGTAGCTGTCGGCACGCAAGAAGGCCTTGACGCCGCGGCCGATATCCTCCGCAACGGATAACCGTCATGGACCCGCTGGCCCTGACCCTCATTGAACTGGGGGCCGTTGTGTTCTGCCTTGGCCTCCTGGCCAGGCTGGCCGGACGGATCGGAATGTCACCCATCCCCCTGTATCTCGTTGGCGGGCTCGCCTTCGGCGCAGGCGGCGTGGTCAAGCTCGAAGGTATGCAGGAATTCGCACATCTCTCCGGTGAGATCGGTGTGATCCTCCTGCTGCTTATGCTCGGTTTGGAATATACGGCTGCGGAACTTTTCACCGGCCTGCGCAGATCCTGGCAGGCCGGTGTTCTTGACCTCGTGCTGAATTTCGTGCCGGGGGCCGCTCTGGCTTTCCTGCTCGGCTGGGGTCTCGTGGGCGCCATGGTCATGGGCGGCGTGACTTACATTTCGTCTTCCGGAATTGCCGCCAAGGTCATCACGGACCTGGGCCGGATCGGTAACCGCGAAACCCCGGTGGTGCTGTCCATCCTGGTGTTCGAGGACCTGGCCATGGCCTTGTACCTTCCGATCCTGACGGCCACGTTGTCCGGCGTGAGCTTCCTGGGCGGGCTGACCACCGTGGGCATTTCCCTGGCCGTGGTCACCGTGGTCCTGGTCGTGGCCCTCCGGCACGGCCACCACGTGTCCAAGGCCGTGCACAGCGAAAACTCCGAAGTCTTCCTGCTCAACCTGCTCGGCGCCGCATTGCTCGTGGCCGGCGTCGCGTCGGCCATGCAGGTCTCGGCGGCGGTTGGCGCGTTCATGCTCGGCATCGCCATCTCCGGGGCCACAGCCCACAGCGCCACCCGGATCCTTGAGCCGCTGCGGGACCTTTTTGCAGCCATCTTTTTTGTTGCCTTCGGGCTCAACACTGACCCGTCGTCCATTCCTCCCGTGCTGGGCTGGGCGCTGATCCTGGCCGTCGTCACTGCAGCCACCAAAATGGTCACCGGCATCTGGGCCGCCAAACGGGCCGGCATTGCCCGGCCCGGCCGTTTCCGTGCCGGCGCTGCACTGATTGCACGCGGCGAGTTCTCGATCGTCATCGCGGGGCTGGCCGTGGCCTCCGGCGTTGTGCCGGACGAGCTCGCTGCCATGGCCACCGCATACGTCCTCCTGATGGCCATCATCGGTCCGCTGGCCGCCCGCTACGTGGAGCCGGCCGTGAAGGCGTTCCCCTGGCCGGTCCGCGTAGCCCCCCAGACCTAGCGTCCCCCGCACCCACCCTGCCTGCCCGTCCCGCACCCACCACACATCCAGTGGCTACGTCCCGGCTCTTTGGCGGCCGGTTGGGCGCCTGGGGAGTCTCATGACCGGGAGTCAGCGCCAAGATCCCACCCCTCGATGAGACGTCAGACCTCGGTGCGGTGGAAATTCAGGTGGCTGCGGCTGGCTGTCGGCCCGCGCTGGCCCTGGTAGCGGTTGCCGTACTCACCCGAACCGTAGGGGAATTCGGCGGCCGAGGTCAGCCGGAAGAAGCACAGCTGGCCGATCTTCATTCCCGGCCACAGCTTGATGGGCAGGGTGGCCATGTTAGACAGCTCCAGGGTCACGTGCCCGGAAAATCCGGGATCGATGAACCCTGCGGTGGAGTGGGTCAGCAGGCCAAGGCGGCCCAGCGAAGACTTGCCTTCGAGCCGGGCGGCAATATCGTCGGGCAGGGTGACTGTTTCATAGGTGGAGCCCAGGACGAACTCGCCGGGGTGGAGGATGAAAGGCTCACCAGCCTCAACCTCTACGAGCCGGGTCAGCTCCGGCTGCTCCTCCGCAGGGTCAATATGCGCGTACTTGTGGTTGTCGAAAAGCCGGAAGAACCGGTCGATCCGCACGTCCACCGAGGATGGCTGAACCATCACGGGATCGTACGGTTCAAGAACAATCCGTTGGGAGTCAATTTCGGCACGTATGTCGCGGTCAGAGATCAGCACGCCTCCCAAATTACTATGCGTTGTCCACAGCGCCCATTCTTTCGTTGTTGCTGTCACCCAGTGGGGCTAATGTTGCCTCAGATGTAAGCCGCCGGATGGTCTCCCGGTTGGTCCAACTGCACAAAGCTGGGGATGAATGTGAGAAAATTTGCGGCGCCCGCCGTTGTGGCTGTCCTGTGCGCGCTCTCGCTCGTGTCCCCGGCCGCCGGCTTTCACGCCGGCCTCCCCGACAAGAAGCCGGCAGCCCAGGCTGCGGGAGCAACGGGTCCGAGCGCAGTCACGCTGGGTCCGGCGGCTGCAGCGGGCGACGACGGCGGTGCAGCGGGCGCTGACGGCGGCGGATCGCCGCTCGCCCCGGCCGTGGAACCGTTGATCACCCCGGCGTCGCCGGCCGTTGGCCAGGACACGTCCCCGACCACCACGGAGCCGTTGGCGGCCCCCACCGCATTGGCAAGCACCAGCGAACAGGTTGCGCCTGAGCCGCCGTCCATCCCGCCGCTTTGGGCGCCGGAAGCCGAACTGTCCCAGCCGGTAAACAGGTCTGCGGCGGAATCCGGGGTTGCCACGGAGTCACTCAGCACTGAGGCCCTGGTGCCGGACAGCAACTCGGCCGCCATCCTCACGGTTTTCAATAAGATCAACGAATACCGGGCAGCGAACAGCCTGGCGCCCGTCAAGTACCACGCCACTGTGGCAGGCATGGCCCAGGAATGGTCCAACAACATCGCCACCCGCGAAGTCATCGAACACCGTGCAAGCTTCTGGACGGATCCCCGTGCCCTCAGCCCCAGCAGCGCCGGCGAGGTCATCGCCGTCCGTTGGGACAGGGAAGCCGCCCAGTTGGTGGAATGGTGGAAGACCTCCCCCGGCCACAATGCCATGCTGCTGGACCCGCGGTTCAACGTCATGGGCGCCGGTATCACCTATACCGACGGCAACTGGCAGACCACCCCTAACCGCTACACGCTCTGGGGCGTGGTGAACTTCTTTGGCTACACCAACCTCCCGGCAGGCACCGTCACGTCGCCCGGCGGCAGCTCAACCGGCGGGAACGCGTTCCCGCCGGTTGAGGCGAGTCTCTGCGACCCGGCCGTCAGGCACATGCCGCCCACATCGGATCTGAGCAGCGCGGCCATTACCAGCGCCGCCGACCTCGTCTCCATCACCACCGGCGGCGAACTCATCAACCGGCCCTCGACCGGGAACCGGACCTACGGCCCAGCCAGGGTCATACACTCCTTCTTCAGCGGCGCCAAGGAAGTCTTTGTCACCGACTGGGACCGCAACGGCGCCTACGACATCCTTGCCCAGTGGAATGACGGCCGTCTCACGCTTCATCCGGGGGCCGCCGGCGGAGGCTTCGGGGCTCCGGTCACACTCGGCCAGTCCGGTTGGGCCGCCATGACCCTGGCCGTCGGCGGCTGGTGCGCCAACAACCGGCTGCCCCAGCTCGTAGCCCTCGACACCAGCGGCAACCTCTGGCTCTACCCCAACGTTGGCCTGACCGACATGTCCTCGCGCACGCTGATGGCCAGCGGGGTTGCCGCCACCAGGCTGAGCATGGTGGATTACGACGCCGACGGCTTCCAGGACCTCCTGGCGATAAGGGGCGACGGCGTTGTGCAGCTTTACCGGGGAGCGGGCGCCGTGGCGCCCCGCGCCGAAGCCCGGCCCACTGTGGCCACCGGCTGGGGCGACGTCACCGGGATCAGGCCGCTGCGCGACGTCACCGCGCTGAATTCCACCGGGGTGGCCTTGCGCCGGGCCAACGACGTCGTGCAGTACTGGGACCTGAGCGGCGGAACCCTGGCGGCGGCGTCGAACATTTCCGGAAGCTGGGCTGGCCAGAGGCTGGCACAGTAACCCAACGGGCCTAAGCGGCCGAGCGCAGCTCCAGCACATCCTTGAGGCGCATCAGCTGGGCCACTTCGGCCTTCATGGTGCGCTGGAAGCGGATGTTCATGAGGCCGAGCAGGCCTTTGGGCTGGTATTCGAGCGCGAACCGGACCCTGGTCCCGCCCTGTTCCGTGCTCAGGTAGTAGCCGCCCGCGGGCTGCGCAGGGCCGGCAATCACCTTGAATTGGATCTCCGCCCCGGGCCTGGCGTGCGTGATTTCGAAATCTGCCTGGACAGGCAGGCCTGCCCGCCCGGTCATCGTCTGCTGGTAAACGGCACCCTTGGTCCCGGCTACGCCGGAAAGCAGGGCGATGGTGCGGATGCCCCGGCGCCACTGGGGCAGGTTCATTCCGTCGATCAGGAAGTTGTAAACCGCCATGGCGTCACGGCGGATAAGCACTTCGTGCTCTGCAAATGCCATGGGAGTCCTTCGGTCAGCGGCAGGTCGGCGTTGGTAGCCCGCCCCACCCCCATGACACTGCAGCTAACGGGTTCAGAGTAGCCATCCGGCCCGGCCCGGACCTAGCCACAGGCGGTGGCGTTATGGAACAGTTATTGGATGACGCGGCCGCTTGGGGCTGCTCTCCCGGACACGGCCCGCACAGGCGTCGCACGTTGCAGGGGAGGCCGCGCATCTGCGCTAAGCTAAGTTCTGCCCCGATCACATGGGGGCGACGCGGCTGTAGCTCAATGGTAGAGCGCTAGCTTCCCAAGCTTGATACGCGGGTTCGATTCCCGTCAGCCGCTCCAGCGCCACCGGTCCCCACGTCAGTCACCTATCCGTTCCTGGCCTTCCTCACCCCTCGCTCCACTGCCTTTTTCAGCGCGGCCAGCCGGGCGGCTTCCAGCTTCCGGTAGGCACCGTCTTTGGCGGCGGAAAAGATGCGCCCGAGACCCTTCGGCTCGTACTGCGCGGTCACAGTCATCCGCGTGCTGTCAGCGACCGGATACAGGACGTAGGAACACGTTATGGTTTCGCCGCCGCCCACGGCTGTCTCGGTCCAGGACCGCTCCGACACCTGGTCCTGAAACTCGAGGACGTGTCCTTCCTGGCCGGGCACGGCCGCCCGGGCCCGCGCATCCACGCAGAACGCATAAACCTCTAGACGTCCGCAGGGGATGAGGACGGTGCTTTCAACCGTGATGGTTCCCATGGTGCTGTTCCCGTAATTCCGCAAGGCCTGCCCGGCGCAGTGCCCAGAGCGTCATTTTCACACCGGTAGGGTGCCGGCACAATGATCGCCGCGCTGAACGCTCCGTGCCGGATTCACGCCGGATTCCGGGCGCCGGTTTCCCGCGGCCCGTTAGGTGCCGGCGTGTATGGTCGGAAGTCAGGAACCTCTTCGGTTCCGCTACAGGAGCAATCATGGCTGACAAGTCCCCCCGTCAAGCAGCATCCGCAAAATCAGGTAAATCCATCAAGGAAAAGCGCGCCGACAAGAGGGCCGCTTCCTCGCCGGCCAGCTCCGTGGACGCCACGCCCAGCAAGGCCGCCAAAAAGAAGTGAATGAGCAGCAGACCCAGCTGAGCCTGGGCGTCCTGGCCTCCACGCGGAAACCGGACGAACTCCGTCTCCCCATCCATCCTCTGCATTTCGAGCGGATTGCCCCCGAACTGCGCCGGCGCATCATCCTGGAGCAGGGCTACGGCGAGCGGTTCGGCGTCTCCGATGACCACCTTTCAACCCTCGTGGGCAAAATGGCCACCAAGGAAGCGCTCCTGGCGGAGGCCGACGTCGTCCTCCTGCCCAAACCGCAGCCGGAAGACCTCGCAGAGCTGCGCGACGGCCAGGTCCTGTGGGGCTGGCCGCACTGCGTCCAGGACCGTGCCATCACCCAGCTGGCCATCGACAAGAAGCTCACGCTGATTGCGTTCGAGGCCATGAACCACTGGGCCAGCGACGGCGGTTTCGGCCTGCACGTGTTCCACAAGAACAACGAGCTCGCAGGGTACTGCTCGGTCCTCCATGCCCTGGCGTTGACCGGTTCAACGGGCGACTACGGACGAAGGCTCAGTGCAGTGGTGATCGGCTTCGGCGCCACGGCACGCGGAGCCGTGACCGCGCTTAACGCCCATGGCATTCATGACGTGCAGGTGCTGACCAACCGCGGCGTTGCCGCCGTGGGAGCCCCGATCCACTCGGTGAACATCGTGCAGTTTGATCACGACGCCGAGGCCCCCTTCCTGAGCCAGGTCATCACCGAGCGGGGCCGGGTTCCGCTGGCGCCGTTCCTGGCCGAGAGCGACATCGTGGTCAACTGCACGCTGCAGGACCCCAACAACCCGCTGACTTATCTGCGGACCGAGGACCTGGCGGCATTCAGCCCCGGCAGCCTGATCGTCGACGTTTCCTGCGACGAAGGCATGGGCTTCAGCTGGGCGCGTTCCACCACCTTTGCCGAGCCCATGTTCACGATCGGCGACCACATCAACTACTACGCGGTGGACCACAGCCCGTCCTACCTCTGGAACTCCTCCACCTGGGAAATCAGCCAGGCGCTGCTGCCGTTCCTCGAGACGGTCATCAGCGGACCGGCGGCCTGGGACGGCAACGAGACCATCTCCCGGGCCATCGAGATCCGCGACGGCGTGGTCCGGAATAACGATGTGCTGGAGTTCCAGAAGCGCGGGGCGGAGTACCCCCACCCCGCACTGTAATTCCTGCGGCAGCGGTGGTGGGCGCCCGTCATTCTGCTGGCGGGCTGCACCGCCGTCGCCCTCCGCCACCAGCCGGCCCCGTTAGGCGGCCGCCGCCCGGCTCACGATGCGCACCGGGTGCCGCCGGTCTTTCAGGTTCACCCTGAGCCCCAGCGCGCCCTTGCGGGCAAGTACGACGCCCACTGTCAGGGCGGCGAGCGCCGGCACCCCGCCGGAAACGAAGAGGGCAACGTGGGGATCCACGTTTTCGGCAATCCAACCGAGCATGGGCCCGCCGATGGCCTGGCCGCCGATCAGCACCATGATGTACAGGCTCATGACGCGGCCGCGGATGCCCATGTTGGAGCTGATCTGGACCAGCTGGTTGGAGCCGGTGAGGAACATCAGGCACCAGAAGCCGGACATCACCATCACCACTCCGAACCAGACCATGGACGGGGCGAACGCGGCCAGGCACAGCATCACGCCGTACATTCCCGCGCAAAACACCACGGACCGCAGCCGCAGCTGCCGGCGCCGGGTGGACGCGACAGCACCGGCCAGGGCGCCCAGGGCCACAAGGGCGTTCAGCAGGCCGTAGCCGCCGGCGCCGACGTCGAACACCCGGTCCGCGAAGGCAGCCAGCAGCACGGGCAGGCTCATGGCGAACACTGCGATGAACCCTGCCATCAGCCACGGCCAGTAAATGGTGGGCTTGCTGAGGGCGTACTGCAGCCCTTCGCGCAGCATGCCCTTCTTCTTGGGCGCCGGCCTGCTGATGAACAGCCGGTCCTTGCGCAGGAGCAGCAGCATGGTCACCGTGGAGCAGCACGCCAGCGCATTCGCGGCAAAGGCCCAGCCTGCGCCGACGGCGGTGAGCAGCAGTCCCGCCAGCGCCGGGCCGATCAGCCCGCCCAGCTGGAAGGTGGTGGAGTTGACGCTGATGGCATTGCGCAGGTATTTCGGGCCCACCAGCTCGTTGACGAACACCTGCCGCGCAGGCTGGTCCAGCACGGTGACCAGGCCCAGCACCAGCGCAATGACGTACACGTGCCAGACTTCCACCGCGCCGCTGAGGGCAAGAACGGCGAGTGCCGCCGCCAGCACGCCGGCCATGGACTGGCACAGGATGAGGATCTTCCGCTTGGCGAACCTGTCAGCCATCATCCCGCCCCACGGGCCGAGGAGCAGCGACGGCAGGAACTGCAGCGCCACCGTGATGCCAACGGCGGTGACGGAGCCGGACAGTTCCAGCACCAGCCAGTCCTGGGCGATCCTCTGCATCCAGAGCGCGATCACAGCAACGAAGTGGCCGATCGCAAAGATCCGGAAGTTGGGGACCTTCAGGGAGATGAAGGTGTGCCGCCAGGGGAGGCGTTCACTGACGACGGCGATGGGCTGGGTTTGGGATGAAGCGGAGTCGATGACGGGCTGGCTGACGGTTGCCGATGAAAGCGGTGGGGGTGCCACAGAGATGTCCTCAGGGAAGCGGGCGGTCCGGGATGACTCCAACGCTAAGCTGATCAGGAGCGATTATGCAGGTCTATCGAGACTATAACTAGCATTGCAATACGTAATAAGATCCGATTTCAGGCCCCGGCAGCCCAAGGAGACCCCGTGTTCGAACCCGCCCAGCTCCGCTCCTTCCTTGCCGTGGCGGAGACGCTGAGCTTTACCAAGGCCGCCGAACGGCTGGGACTGGCACAGCCCACCGTCAGCCAGCACGTCCGCAAGCTGGAGCAGGCCGCCAAGCGGGTCCTCATCACCAGGGACACCCGCGACGTCCGCCTGACTGACAACGGGGATGCCATGGCCGGCTTTGCCCGCACCATCCTGTCGGCGCACGATGCCGCGGCCCGGTACTTCTCCGGGTCGGCGATGCGCGGACGGCTGCGCTTCGGCACCGCCGATGACCTTGCCATCACAGGACTTCCCCGGATTCTGCGCGAGTTCCGGCAGGTCTATCCCCAGATCAACCTCGAGCTGACGGTCGGCCAAAGCGACCAGCTGTACCGGAAGCTCAACGCGGGCCAGCTGGACCTCGTGTTCGTCAAGTGGGTGGCGGGAGTCAAGGACGGCACAGTGGTCCAGCACGATTCCTTCTCCTGGGTGGGGCTGGAGCAGACGTCCCTTGAACCGGGGGATCACGTGCCGCTGATCGCCTACCCCTCCCCCAGCCTGAGCCGGAAACTGGCCATCGATGCCCTCGAATCCCACGGCCGGACGTGGCGGATCACCTGTACCACGCGGCAGATCAGTGGGGTCCTGGCGGCACTCCGGGCCGGTATCGGGATCGCTGTTATGCCGACGTCGCTCGTTCCCGAAGATCTGAAGATCATTACCCGCCGGTTCGATCTGCCGCCGGTGGGCGACGTTGATTTCACCCTGATCCGCAACCCTCTGGCCAACGCTGAGGTGATCGATGCACTGACCCAGGCCATCGTGGGCAGGACCCTCAAGAAGTCAGCCTGACAGTGCCCGAGACCCCGGCGGGGGTTGCTCAAACCATTGTAGAAAAAGCCCGCCTCGCCTATGCTGGTTTATCCATGGGGTCAAGCAGTGGCCGGTTCAAACCGTACGAGCGCGCCCTGCAACCCATGGGCTGGCCGCGCTCGGGATAGGCAGCCAATGACGACAGCCGAGAACACCCATTTTTACCCCGCCTTAACGCGCACGCACCACCCGGTGCGTCCTCTGGTCACCCACCATTCGGGTCACAGCTCGATCACTTCCAGGGCGGAGCCCGAGTTCGTCAGCAAGCCGACGTGCGATAAGTGCGGCACGGACGAGTTTATCTATCTGGAGTCGTACATTCCACCGGTTTACCGGCGTGACGGGGCGGTCAGGACACTGGGCGAAGTCGCCTACACCTGCACCCGTTGTGAAGAATTTTCCGCCCACAGCGTTCCCGCCTCGTGGGCTCCCCCGGGCTGGTATCTGGGGTGACTACTAAGGTCTCCTGCCGCGCCGCAGCTATTAGCTGAAGCGCAGCCCCATCCGACAACAGCGAAAGGCCCGGCGGCTGAACAAGGTGGCAGCCGGGCCTTTCGCTGTGTCATCGGTGATCTGACGAAACAGTGTTCACGCTCAGATCAGGGCATCGGAAAGGTGGTTCGGAGTTCCGAAGCGGTGGGCTGTGATGCTGATGGCCTGCTCGTGCAGGAACGGCAGCAGTTCAACGTGCCCCGCTTCGGTGACCGGGTGGGAGTACACGGCCAGGTCCGGCCGGCCGTCCGTTGCCTCTGCCAGGGCGGTGGCGTCCCCGCCGATCAGCCGGATCCGGGCGCCGGACAGCTTGCCCGCCGCGGCGACCCGGGCTGCGGTTGCCAGCCATTCGGCGTCGGACTCCACTGCAACGTTGATGTCCAGTCCGGTGAACACGGCGCGCAGCTGGGCAGGAAGCTCGACGGCGGCGGAGACCGTCAGTGCCGAACCGGCCAGGATGCCGGCGGCCACGGTCCGGGCCAGGTGTCCCAGCGGGGCACCTTCGGAGAGCCGGATGGTGACCGGAAGGGGACGGTAGCGGAAGATGTTCCGCTCCGCGCTCAGGCCGGAGACGTCCTTGGCGGTACCGAATTCATCGGCCCAGGCCTGGGCGTCCGAGGCCAGTGAGCGCTGCAGGGACTCAAGCTCGGCCGGCTGCAGGGCGCTGGCTGCGGCGTTGAGGATCCGGCGGACCCCCGGATTGGCGGGCGTTGCCGAGGATGTGGCTTCGCTGCTGACCCAGTGGCCGAGGCCGGCCAGGTAATTGGGTCCGCCCGCCTTGGTGCCGGCGCCCACTGCGGACTTCTTCCAACCGCCGAAGGGCTGGCGCTGCACGATGGCCCCGGTGATGCCGCGGTTCACGTACAGGTTTCCGGCCTGGATGCTGTCGAGCCAGATGCCCAGCTCGTCAGGGTTCAGGGAGTGCAGGCCGGCGGTGAGGCCGTATTCGATCTGGTTCTGCATAGCGATGGCCTCTTCCAGGGTGTCAGCGGTCATCACGCCAAGGACCGGTCCAAAGAACTCGGTGAGGTGGAAGTAGGACCCGCGGCGGACGCCATGGCGCACGCCCGGGCTCCACAGGCGGCCGGTGCCGTCCAGCTTCTTCGGTTCCACGGCCCAGTTTTCGCCTTCGCCGAGGGAGGTGAGCGCGTTGAGGAGCTTGCCGTTGGCGGGCTCGATGATCGGGCCCATCTGGCTGGTGGGGTCCTCCGGGTAGCCAACCTTCAGTGAGGTGACGGCGTCCACCAGTTGGTTGTGGAAGCGCTTGGACCTGGCAACGGAGCCCACCAGGATCACCAGTGAGGCTGCGGAGCACTTCTGGCCGGCGTGGCCGAACGCGGAGTAGGCCACGTCCTTGGCTGCCAGATCCAGGTCGGCACTGGGGGTGACGATGATGGCGTTTTTGCCGCTGGTCTCGGCGAGGAGCGGCAGGTCCTTGCGGAAGGAGCGGAACAGCTCGGCGGTCTCGTAACCGCCGGTGAGGATCACACGGTCCACGGCTGGGTGCGAGATCAGCTGCTTGCCCAGTTCCCGCTCGCCCAGCTGGACCATGGTCAGCACGTCCCGCGGAACACCGGCTTCCCACAGGGCTTCGATCATCACGGCGCCGCTGCGGCGGGCCTGCTTGGCAGGCTTGATCACGACCGCGGAGCCGGCGGCGAGTGCCGCGAGGGTGGACCCTGCGGGGATGGCGACCGGGAAGTTCCACGGGGGGGTCACCACGGTGAGCTTGGCCGGAACGTACGTGGCGCCGTCGACCTTTTCCAGCTTGCGGGCCGATTCTGCGTAGTAGTGGGCAAAGTCCACGGCCTCGCTGACCTCGGGATCGCCCTGGTCGATGGTCTTGCCGGTTTCGCTGGCCATGACCTCGAGGAGATCGGCGCGGCGGGCTTCCAGGACGTCGCCGGCGCGGTGCAGGATCTCGGCTCGCTCGTCGCCGGACAGTGCACCCCAGGCCTTGCCCTTTTCAACGGCAGTTTCGATCACGGAGTTGAGGGTTGCCTCGTCCGCGATGGTGGCTGCTTCCACGGCGGCGTTGCCCAGGGTGGAGGACGGGACGCGGCCCAGGATGGCCCGGCCCCAGTCCCGGTTGGCGGGCAGTGAGGGATCCGTGTCCGGGGTGTCCTTGAACGAATCGTGCGGCAGGGGCTGCGGCGGGAGGTTGCGGTTCTGCTGCCGGTTCGCCGGGGGGACGGCGTCGTCGAGCGTGTCCAGGGAGGCGAGGAAGCGCTGCTTCTCCCGCTCGAAGAGGACTTCGTTTTCGCTCAGCTCGAACACTGCGGACATGAAGTTGTCCTGGCTGGCGCCCTCTTCGAGGCGGCGGATCAGGTAGGCGATCGCGACGTCGAACTCGGCCGGGTGCACCACGGGGGTGTAAAGCAGGAGGGAGCCGACGTCCCTCTTGACAGCTTCGGCCTGGCCCTGCGCCATGCCGAGCAGCATCTCGAACTCGATGCCGGATTCCACGCCGCGCTGCTTGGCCAGGAGCCAGGCGAAGGCGATGTCGAACAGGTTGTGGCCGGCCACGCCGATGCGGATGTTTTTGATCCGGTCCGGGTGCAGCGAGTAGTTGATGACCCGCTTGTAGTTGGTGTCCGAATCCTGCTTGGTGTGCCAGGTGGCCAGCGGCCAGTCGTGGAGTGAGGATTCCACCTGCTCCATGGGCAGGTTGGCGCCCTTGACCACGCGGACCTTGATGGCGGCACCGCCGTTGGCGCGGCGTTCCGCGGCCCATTCCTGGAGGCGGATCATGGCGGAGAGGGCGTCCGGGAGGTAGGCCTGGAGCACGATTCCGGCCTCCAGGTCCTTGAACTCGGGCTTGTCCAGGATCCGGGTGAAGACCGCGATGGTCATGTCCAGGTCCTTGTATTCCTCCATGTCCAGGTTGATGAACTTGGCTTTCCCTCCGTCGCGGGCGAAGGAAGCTGCGCGGGTGAACAGCGGCGTGAGCTTTTCCACGACGTGCTCCACGGCCTCGTCGAACGCCCAGGCGGAGTGCGGGGCCACGGTGGAGGAGACCTTGATGGAGACGTAGTCAACGTCCGGGCGGGCCAGGAGGGTGTGGGTGCCCTCGAGCCGGCGGGAGGCCTCGTGCTCGCCGAGGACTGCTTCACCGAGGAGGTTGACGTTGAGCTTGATGCCATCCTTGCGGATCTTGGCGATGGCCGGGCCGAGCTTGGCGTCGGTGGCGTCCACGATCAGGTGGCCCACCATTTCGCGGAGGACCCGGCGGGCGATCGGGATGACAACCTGCGGCAGGACCGGGGCCATGGTGCCGCCGAGCTGGACAGCACTGCGCATGTACCAGGGCAGGAACGCCGGAACCTTGGGGGCCAGTGCGGCGAGGTTGCGTGCGGCGACGTTCAGGTCCTCGGGGCGGACGACGCCGTCGACGAAGCCCACCGTGAAGTCCAGGCCGTTCGGGTCCTTCAGGACGCCGGCGAGCTGCTGCGCGGAAGCATCGACGGGAACCTTCGAAGCTTCAGTGAGCCAGCGGCGGACCAGCGCGATGGTTTCCGCTGCCAGGGCGCGCGCCTGGGGCACGTCAACGTCGGCAGTGCGGGGCGCCGGGCCGGCGTTCACACCGGGTTCGATTGCAGTGTTGGTCATGGCTGGCTCTCGTTCTTTCTTCGGCAATGTTGGGGTCTTATTCATCAGTATGAGCCTGCGATCACATAAGATAAAGCGATGTTTTCTGAGCAATACAGGTTAGAAAACCCAACCTTTTCGGCGACGCTCTCTCACTCCCTGCACCCTCCCACCCGACGCTCTCTCACTTAATGCGGGAAAAACGGAAACGCTCTCTCACTTTCCTCAAGAAAGTGAGAGAGCGTCCGGGTTTAGGCGACGTTAAGTGAGAGAGCGTTTGGGTCAGGCGAGGGGGCGGTGCATCTCCACAATTTCCTCGTGGCGCGGGCTGTTGGGGTTCATCAGCGAGTGCTTCTTGCCGTAGAAGAAGTAGATGGCCAGGCCAATGACCAGCCACACACCGAACCGCACCCAGGTCTCCCAGTGCAGCTGGAACATCAGGAAGGCCGAGGCCAGGACGCCGAAGGCGGGAATAAAGGGCATCAACGGCAGGCGGAAGGTACGGGGCGCATCGGGCTTCTTGTAGCGGAAGACAATGACTGAGAAGCAGACGACGACGAACGCGGCCAGGATGCCGATGTTTGTGAGGTCCGCGACTTCCTTGATGGGGAACACGCCGGCCAGAAGGGCGGAAGCTACGCCGGCGATCCAGGTGACGCGCTGCGGCGTGCCGTGCCGGTCGGTCTTGGAAAACCAGCCCGGCAGGAGTCCGTCACGGCTCATGGAGAACCAGACCCGGGTAACGCCCAGGAGGAACGTCAGCATCACTGTCAGGATGGACAGAACCGCGAAAACAGAAATGATGGTGGCGATAACCGGCAGGCCTACTCCGGTGAAGGCGGAGGCAAAGCCCGCCTTGGGGTCAATGTCCTTGTAGTTCTGCATGCCGGTCAGCACCAGCGTCGCGGCAACGTAGAGCAGCATGGCAATGATCAGGGACAGGATGATGGCCTTGGGCATGTGCTTCTTGCCGTCCGTCGCCTCTTCGGCCGCCGTACTCATGGCGTCGTAGCCAAACACCGCGAAGAACACGGTGGCAGCGCCGGCCAGCACGGGGCCGAATCCGCTCGGCATAAACGGGTTGTAGTTGTTGGTGTCGATGTAGAAGATGCCAAGACCGATGATGAAAAGGATCAGGATGACCTTGATGGCAACGGCCACCAGTTCGAACCGGCCAAAGGCCTTGGTCCCGCGGGAGAGGATCCACGTCACGATCAGGCAGACGACGATCGCGGGGATGTTGACGATGCCGCCCTTGCCCTCATCGGGCGTGGAGGTCATCCAGACGGGCATGTGGATGCCCAGGCCCGAAAGGAAGGCATCGAAGTATCCCGAGATGCCGATGGCCACCACGGCCACAATCGCAATGTATTCGAGCAGCAGGTCCCAGCCGATGAACCAGCCGATCACCTCGCCAAGCGCCACGTAGCCGTATGTGTAGGCCGAACCCGCGCGGGGGATCATGCCTGCGAATTCGGCATAGGACAGGGCTGCCGCGGCTGAGGCCAGGCCGGCAACCAGGAATGAAATCAACACGGCGGGCCCCACACCCGGAGTGTCTTCGCTACCAGCCGCCACCAGTCCGGCGAGGGAAAAAATGCCGACGCCGATGATGCCGCCGACGCCAATGGCGGTGAGCTGCCAGAGCCCGAGGGACTTGAACAGACCGCTGTGCTTGTTTTCTTCTTCGATGTCGTCAATGGGCTTGCGCCTCATGATCGACTGGGACATGTCTTTAGTGGTCATCAGGAACTCCTGCTTGGGGTGGGGGCCCGTCACGGCGGTCGCTGGCAGCACTTGTGACGGAGGCAACTCAGTCCCAACAGTATGCAAGCATGCTTGCATTAGATAAAGTGACTACTTCTAACCAATATTCATTAGATTCGGTAAGGAATTCCTCATGCTTGATGTTCGCCGCCTCAGGCTTCTCCGGGAATTGAAGATCCGGGGCACCCTTGCGGAGGTGGCAGACGCACTCCAGTACAGCCCGTCGTCGGTCTCTCAGCAACTGGCCCTGCTCGAGAAGGAAGTGGGCGTGGAGCTGCTCCGGAAAACCGGGCGGCGTGTACAGCTGACGCCCCAGGCCGAGGTCCTCGTGGCCCACACCGCCCAGCTGCTTGAGACCATGGAGCAGGCTGAAGCGGACCTCGCCGCCTCCCTCACCACCGTCACAGGTACGGTCCGGATAGCCGTGTTCCAGTCCGCAGCACTGGCGCTGATGCCCGATACCCTCACGCGCATGGGGGCGGCCTACCCGGAGGTGCGCATTGAAATGATCCAGCGCGAACCGGAAACCGCGCTGCACGAGACCTGGGCACGGGACTTTGACCTGGTGATCGCCGAACAGTATCCGGGCCACGCCGCCCCGCGCTACCCCGAACTGGACCGCATCAAGCTGACCACGGATGCCATCCGGCTTGCCGTTCCGCCAAGGTCTCCGGACCAGCCACCAATCACCTCGCTGGAGGACACGGCCGAGCTGCCGTGGGTGATGGAGCCCCGTGGTGCAGCCTCCCGGCACTGGGCGGAACAGGCCTGCCGCAGCGCAGGCTTCGAACCCGATGTCCGCTTCGAAACTGCGGACCTCCAGGCCCAGATGCGGCTGATTGAATCGGGAAATGCCGTGGCGCTGATGCCTGACCTTGTGTGGATTGGCCGCGGCACCACCGCCCAGCTGCTGGATCTGCCCGGCAATCCGCACCGCACTATTTTTACGTCGGTACGCCGTTCCAGTGCCCAGCGCCCAGCCATCCTGGCGGCCCGGGAGATGCTGGCTGCGGCGGCCGCATCCGTGGCGCAGACCGACGACGGCGGCGTCCCCACCGGGGATGCGTCCTAGCGTGGCCGGTTCCGGAACTGCCCGGCCGTAGTGTTCCCTGCGTCACTGCGCGATGCGGGGCCCGGCGCTAGACTGTGGCTGTTATGAATCGCACAATGTTCAAGTCCAAAATCCACCGGGCCACCGTCACGCACGCCGACCTGCACTATGTAGGTTCGGTCACCGTTGACCTGGACCTCCTTGATGCTGCCGATATCCTCCCCGGCGAGCTCGTGGCCATTGTGGACGTGACCAACGGTTCGCGGCTGGAGACGTACACCATCGCCGGCGAGCGCGGCTCGGGCGTCATCGGCATCAACGGCGCCGCCGCGCACCTGATGCACGAGAACGACATCGTCATCCTGATCACGTACGCCCAGATGACCACGGAAGAGGCTCAGTCCTACTCCCCGAAGGTTGTCCATGTGGACCGGGACAACAGGATTGTCCAGATCGGGAACGATCCGGCGGAGGGCCACACGCCCGGCCTGATGCGCCCGCCCTTCGCCCTGAACAACGCCGCACTGTAGCCGGAGCGTGAGTCCGGGCACCCATCACCGCCGAAGCTTCGGGGGTTCCTCTTGGTAGGCGTGCTGCAGGGCTTCTTTGTGGTCTGGTTCATCATCCTGGTGGGCTGGTTTGTGGGCCGGCAGCGGATTCTTGGCGAGAATGGCCGCCAGGTCCTGAGCGGACTGACCTTCTTCGTTGCAAGCCCGGCCCTGCTGTTTGAGACCCTCAGCAAGGCTGAGCTGAATGCAGTCTTCGCGGAACCACTGCTGGTGACCGCCGTGGCTGCCTTTGGCAGCGCCCTGGTCTTCTTTGCGATCGTGAAGTTCTGGCTGAAACGGGCGCTGCCGGAAGCGCTGATGTCCTCGATGGCGGCCTCCCTGGTCAACTCCGCCAACCTGGGCATCCCCATCGCCATCTACGTTCTTGGTGACGCCAGCTACGTGGCTCCATTGCTGATCTTCCAGCTGGCCTTCTTCTCACCGCTGTTCCTGATGTTCCTGGATGCCAGCACCAGCTCACACCGCACCACACCGCTGGGGTTCGTCCTGATGATCCTGCGGAATCCCATGATCGTCGGCGCCGGTTTGGGCCTTCTGGTGGCGGGTACCGGCTGGGAGATTCCGGAGCTGGTCCTGGAGCCCATCCACCTGATCGGCGGCGCCGCGATCCCTGCCATGCTGATCGCGTTCGGCATGAGCCTTAACGGTGGCAGGCCGTTGCAGGCTGCCGCCGGCAGACGCTTCGATACGGTCCTGGCAAGCACCTTCAAGCTGGTGGTCCAGCCAGCCATGGCCTACGTCTTTGCACGCTTTGCCCTGGGCATGGAAGGGCACGCGTTGTTTGCTGTGGTGGTCATTTCCTCCCTACCCACAGCGCAGAACGTCTTTGTTGCCGCCAGTCGCTACAACACCGGGCTAACCGTAGCCAAGGACACCGTCCTGATCACCACAGTGGTGGCGGTACCAGCGATGATCGGCGTAGCCCTCCTGCTCAACTGAACCACCCACCAGGACTTGTGCCGGCTCGGCAACCTCAAGGCACGCGCTCTTAAGGCGATTCGGAGGCCGTATCAGGGTCGAACGTCTGCCGGGAGGGGTCGCCGGAGACGGGGGTGGCGGGCATCGCCATCACCGCGGCCACGGCGAGGACAGCACAGACGAGGACGCTCAGGAAGACGGCCCCGGACGCTGCCACAACGTTCGACCCACCCTCCGCACCGCCGGACGGGCCTGCGTAGACGGCGTTGGCGACGGCGCCGAAGGCAGCCACCCCCAGTGCACTGCCGATGGAGCGGGCGAAGAGGTTGGTGCTGGTGACCACACCGCGCTCGTTCCACGGAACGCTGGACTGCGCTGCGATCAGGGTAGGAGTCGCCACCAGGCCCAGGCCGAGCCCGACGACGAAGCAGCTGCCCGCCACCAGCGCCACGTTGGGTGTGGCCGAGGTGAATGCGAGGAGCGCCACCCCGAGGACGGTGACGCTGATGCCGATCAGGGCCGTGGACTTGAAGCCGATCCGCAGGTAGAACCGGCCCGCCTGCGAGGCGCTGATCGGCCAGCCGACGGTCAGGGCTGCGAGGGCCAGACCGGCAACCAGCGGGGACGTTGACAGGGCCCCGTCCAGGAACGTGGGCACGTAGGAGGTCAGTCCGATCATTACCGTTCCCACACCGAAGGAGACCAGGGCGGTGGTGCCGAGCAGCCGCCGCGATACAACGTACGGCGGAAAGACAGGCTCGGCTGCCCGCCGCTCAACCAGGATAAACAGGAAAAGAAGGACGGCCCCCGAGGCGAAGATGCCGATGCTGAGGGGCGAGTCCCAGGCCCAGCTGTGCCCGCCCTGGAGCGCGCCGAGGATGAGTAGGGTCAGCGAGGCAGCCAGCAGGACAGCGCCTGCATAATCCACCTTGTGCTTGGCCGGTTCCACGTTCTCGTGGAGGGTCCGCACCAGCATCCATCCCGCCAGCAGGCAGAGCGGGACGTTGACCAGGAAGATCCCGCGCCAGGCTCCCAGGGAGGCGAAAATTCCGCCGAGGCTCGGTCCCACAACGGACGACGCCGCCCAGACACTCGCCAGATAGCCTTGGACTTTCGCGCGTTCCTCGAGCGAATAGATGTCACCGGCGATGGTGATGGACACGGGCAGCACGGCTCCGGCACCCAGGCCCTGCAGCGCCCGGAAGGCAATGAGGGCAGGCATGCTCCAGGCGAGGCCGCAGAGGATGGAACCAAGGAGGAAAAGCCCGATGCCGGCCAGGATGATCGGTTTGCGGCCGGCCATATCGGAAAGCTTCCCGTAAATGGGCACCGAGACAGCCTGGGCCAGCAGGTATGCGGAGAAGAGCCATGGAAAAGACGAGAACCCGCCAATGTCAGCCACAATCGAGGGTACGGCTGTGGCCACGATGGTTGCATCAATGGCCACAAGCCCGGTGGCCAGCATGAGGGCAATTAGGATCGGGCCGCGTTCGGAGCGGAATCCCACGGGATTGGCCTCTGTTGTCATCGTTCCACTCTAGGACGGAACGATGCGGCACCTAGTTCTGCGTCCGCGGCTCCTGCCTGTCCTGGTGCCCGTCCAGGAGCCGGGCGCAGCGGATGAAGCCCAGGTGCGAGTATGCCTGGGGGTGGTTTCCAAGGTGTGTTTCCGTGCTGGGATCGTATTCCTCGGGCAAAAGCCCCGTAGGTCCGAACAGGTTCACCAGCTGATCGAACAGGTCCCAGGCCTCTTCTATCCTGCCCACGGCAACGTACGCCTCAATCAGCCAGGTGGTGCAGATGTGGAAGCCGCCCTCCAAACCCGGCAGACCGTCGTCGTACCTGTACCGGAACACGGTCGGCCCCACCCGGAGTTCCCGTTCCACCGCCGTCACGGTATCCAGGAAGCGCTGGTCGGTCACGTCCAGCAGGCCGGACAGGCCGATATGCAGGACGGCGGCATCCAGGTCCGGGCTGTCATACGCCACGGTGTATGACCTGGCGGAGTCATCCCAGCCTTCGCGCAGGACTTCCTCCCGGATGGTGCGGGCCGTGGGCTCCCAGGAGGGCTCCGGCTCCCTGCCGTGCCGGGCTGCGGTGCGGAGTGCCCGGTCCAGGGTTACCCAGCACATCACTTTGGTGTAGACGTGATGCCGTGGGGGACGGCGGGCTTCCCAGATGCCATGGTCGGGTTCGTGCCAGCGGGCCAGCACAGCGGCCGCCATCTGCACCATCAGCTCCCAGTGGTCATCCGCGAGGGTCCCGTGCCGTTCGCTGACGGTGTGGATCAGCTCCGCGATGGGGCCGAAGACATCCAACTGGACCTGATGGTCCGCAGCGTTGCCGATCCGGACGGGCCGGGAGCCCGCGTACCCGGGCAGGCTGTCGACGACGGCTTCGGTGGACAGCGGCGCACCCGTGACCGAATACAGCGGGTGCAGCCATTCCGGGCCGGGCGCATGCTCGAGGATGCGGCCCAGCCAGCCCAGGAATCCGGCCGCTTCCGTGGTGGACCCGAGGTCCACCAGCGCGTTCACGGTCATGGAACCGTCGCGCAGCCAGCAGTACCGGTAATCCCAGTTCCGCGTTCCGCCGATTCCTTCCGGCAGCGACGTGGTGGGGGCGGCCAGCACGGCACCGGTAGGCTCGTGCACCAGGGCACGGAGGACCAGCGCAGAGCGGCGGACCAGCGATGGTTTCACCGAGGGAAGCTCGAGATCCCGTACCCAGCGCCGGGAATGATGGGCTACCCCGGCGCGCCGATCGGTCTCCCCGCCGGGATCCGCCAGCTGCGGTTCGGTATCACCGCAGCGCAGGTTAAGGACCACTGGCCCGTCCTGCAGGTTGACCGACGCCATGGCTGTGGCATGGCGGCCGTCCGAGGTGATGGTGAAGCTGACGCCCGGGGCGAACAAAATGATGGGATCCGATGTGCCCACCACGTGGAGTTCGTCGCCGCGGGCCTCCATGCTGAACGGGGCGTTGGCGTAGTCCGGGCGCGGCGCAAAAACGATCTTGGCGCCGCCGGTGCCGGAGAGCACGCGGACCAGGCTGGTGATGCCCTCGGGCGCCGGCTCGAGGTAGTCCGTGACCGTGACGTCCGCCCAGCGGGTCTCCACAATCATGGTGCTGTCCACATACCGTTGGCCGAGCACCTGGGAGGGCTTGACCGGTTCCACCGTGAAGTGCCCTGCGGCGTCCCCGCCCAGGATGTGCGCGAACAAAGAGCCTGAATCCGGCAGCGGGTGGCTCATCCAGCAGATCTTGGCATCCGGGGTGACCAAAGCGGTGGAAGATCCGTTGCCGATCATCGAGTGCCGCTCGAGCCCCACGGCGTCCTCACCGAAGAGCCACGCGCGCCGCAGTTCGAAGAGCATGGCCAGGACCCGGGCGAATGATTCCGGGTCCCGCAGCCGGTGGGCGGCCTTGGTGTCCCCGGGCCCCACGCGCAGGCCCATGTCCGGACCGCGGAGCGTGGCGATGGCCAGCTCGTCGCTGTAGGCATCCCCGGCGTACAGGGCAGCGCTGGCGCCAAGCCGGGACCTGAGGCTTTCGAGTGCGTCCGCCTTGGACGGCTCCACCACGGAGAGGTCCAGCACGGAGCCGTCCACGATGAAGAACAGGCCGTGGGCCTTGGCGATGTCCCGCGCCGTTTTGGTGACGGTCTTCACCACGTCAGCTGTGGCCGGCCGGGTGTGTATGGAGACAGCCACTGGTTTACGTTCGATCCAGATGCCCGGGTGGAAGCCCACGGCCTCGGACAGTGCTGCACTGACTTTTTGAAGGGTAGCTTCGGTGGCAAGGGATTGGACGTGGGCGTAACCCATGTCCGACTCGGCACCGTGCGAACCGATGAGGTGCACTTCGGCGGGAAGCCGGGATACCGCGGCGAGGTCACGCAGTGAGCGTCCGGAGATGACGGCAGCGTGTGTATTGGGCAGTGCGGCCAGAGCACGCAAGGCGATGGCGGCGCTGCCCAACGGGAGCGTTTCCGTGGAGATGCCTTCGGCGTCGCACAAGGTTCCGCCATAGTTGCACGCCACGAGCAGGCCGGGAACGCGGGCCAGGACCTTGAGCTCTGCAAGCAACGAGGGGGTGAAGCCTTCGTCGGCTGCGTCGGACTGGACGAACGCGCGGAGCAGACCCAAGGGCAGTGACTTGGTCAGGAGCGCGGAATCGGCCACGCTCTGGTTGAGCGGTGTAGGCATTTGCATAACCCTTCACGCAGATTCCTGCCCGGAGCAGCAGCCGCTGGATCTTTCCTGGCGGACATCCGGGTGGTGCCCCGCTCGGGAATTCCCCAGCGGACTTCCTGAGGGGGCACTGTTCATTCTCCGCCTGGGCGGTTTCCCGCGAAAGTCTCCTGCATTACGTATGTGTAAAAGTCGAAAAAGTGGGAACTAACCCTGCAAACCTCATGTCACGCAGGGAAGCCTTTTGGCGCACGACGACGGCGCTCCCCGCGTGTTTCCGGGGAACCCGCCGTCGTGCATTCCCAAAACGGTGCCGGGGGTGACACTATGCGGCGGGGGCCTGGCGCCGCCGAACTGCCGGGTCCTAGACCCGGGCCAGCCCGGCGGCCTGTGCGAGCAACTCCACGGAGCGCAGCCGCGCCTCGGTTCCGGTGCTCTGGTGCGCGACGATGAGTTCATCGGCATCCGAATGCTTCGCAAATTCGTCAAGGTACTCGATCACGGCGTCCGGGGTGCCGATGGCGGAGTACGTCATCATCTGCGAGACGTGCTGGCCCTGCGGGGAGTCAAGGATCATGTCCGCTTCGTCGTCGGTGAACTCGCGGCCGCCACCGAAGAACAGCGAGACGCGGGCGCGCTTGGTGGCTCGGAACGTTTCCTGCGCCTCAGACGCGGAATCCGCTGCGATCACGTTCACTCCGGCGATAACGTGCGGGGCGTCCAGTTGGGTTGAAGGCTTGAATTCGCGGCGGTACAGGGCCACGGCATCCTGCAGGGCGGTGGGGGCGAAGTGGGACGCGAACGCATAAGGGAGACCCAACTGGGCGGCCAGCCGGGCGCCGAACAATGAGGAGCCCAGGATGTACAGCGGAACGTTTGTGCCCTTGCCGGGAGTGGCCTCAACGCCCTGGATCCGGGTGGGGCCGGTGAGGTAGCCCTGCAGTTCCAGGACATCCTGCGGGAAGCTGTCGGCGGACATCGGATCCCGGCGCAAAGCGCGCAGGGTGTTCTGGTCGCTGCCGGGGGCGCGTCCCAGGCCGAGGTCGATCCGGCCGGGGTGGAGGGTTTCGAGGGTGCCGAACTGCTCGGCGATGGTCAGCGGCGAGTGGTTCGGCAGCATGATGCCGCCGGCGCCCAGCCTGATGGTGTTGGTGTGGGCCGCCACGTGGGCAATCAGCACACTGGTGGCCGAGGACGCGATGGAGGACATATTGTGGTGCTCCGCGTACCAGATGCGCCGGTAGCCCAGTTCTTCGGCCCGCTGCGCCATGGCCACACTGCCCGCGAAACTCTCCGCCGCCGTCTGGCCCTTACCAATGGTCGCCAGGTCAAGGATGGAGAGGGGAAGCGTCACGTCGGTGCCGGCCTTTCAATTCGTTGCGTAGTGGTGCGCCGGCCGGGTTCCGGCGGGCACATTGTGGACAACGACGGCGGCGCCCGGGTTATTTCTCCTGTGAGCTACGGAATACTCAGCATGCTGAGGGTGTTGCCGCCCTCATGAGCCAAGACGCGAACCATAAGGAACTGTCCGCAACTATTGACCTCAAGGATTTGGGAACCGTGCACCGCCTGGGCTTCGGTGCCATGCGCATCGTGGGCGACGGAGTGTGGGGTGAGCCCGCCGACAGGCAGGCCGCCATCGCAGTGGTGCGCCGCGCCGTCGAACTCGGCGTGGACTTCATTGACACCGCCGACTCGTACGGGCCCAACGTTAGCGAGGAAATCCTGGCCGAAGCCCTCCACCCCTACAAGGGCGGGCTGAAGATCGGCACGAAGGTCGGCTTCACCCGGACCGGCCCGCACCAGTGGGTCGCGGTGGGCCGGCCCGAATACCTGCGCCAGCAGACCGAGCTGAGCCTGCGGAAGCTGAAGGTGGATACGCTGGATCTGCTGCAGCTGCACCGGATCGATCCGAAGGTGGACGCGGAAGAGCAGTTCGGGGTGCTTCGTGAACTGCAGGACGAGGGCAAGGTCAAGGCCTTGGGCCTGTCCCAGGTCAGCGTGGCCGAGCTCGAGGCAGCCGGAAAACACTTCACCGTCTCCACCGTTCAGAACCGCTACAACCTGACCGACCGCAGCTCCGAGGACGTGCTGGATTACGCGGAGGCACATGGCATCGGCTTCATTCCGTGGGCCCCCATCTCGGCGGGCGAGCTGGCGCAGCCGGGCGGCCCGCTGGACGAAGCGGCGAAGCGACTGGGTGCCACCACCTCGCAGGTGGCCTTGGCGTGGCTGCTGCGCCGCTCCCCCGTCATGATGCCGATTCCGGGAACCGGATCCGTGAAGCACCTCGAAGAAAACATGGCAGCGGCCGGGGTCAGCCTCGATGACGCAACCTACGCCGACCTGGAGGAAGCGTCCAGCGCACTCGCCGAAGCCTAGGAACTGCAACCCGCACTTTTTCAGCCGCGTGAAACCGGCACTGACAGGAGACACAAACATGGCAAACATTCTGATGGTCGTATCGGCCGCTGACTCGCTCACCATGAAGGACGGCAGCGAGCATCCCACAGGTTTCTGGGCCGAGGAGCTTGTGGTTTCGCACCAGCTGCTGCAGGCGGCCGGACATACGGTCCACATCGCTACTCCCGGCGGAATGAAGCCGACCGTGGACCAGGTGAGCCTGGCAGCGGAATCGGCGGGCGGCGAGGAACGTGCGGACGGCTTCCGGGACTACCTTGTTTCGATCGACGCCGAGCTCTCCGCGCCTCTGGCCCTGACCGACGTCGACATCAACTCCTATGTCGCCGTAGTAATGCCTGGTGGGCACGGCCCCATGACGGACCTGTACAAGGACGCCGACCTCGGCCGCCTTCTCGTCGCGGCGGATAAGGCCGGGAAGGTCATCGCCCCGTTCTGTCACGGCCCCGCCGGGCTCCTGAGCGCAACGCTCGACGACGGTTCGTTCGCCTTCGCGGGGCGCCGCCTCACCGTTTTCACCAACGAGGAGGAGCTGACCGGCGGCACCGGAGAGAACACGCCTTGGCTGGTTGAGGATGCCCTGAAGGAGAAGGGAGCCGTCATCGAGAATGCGGCGGCCTGGAGCTCCAACGTGGTCCGCGACAGCAACCTCATCACCGGCCAGAACCCGCAGTCCAGCGAGGCCGTGGCGAAGGAAGTGGTGAAGGCCCTGGCTGCCTGATCGGTTCCTTGCACAGCAGAAGGGGAGGCCCGGCCGTATGGCCGGGCCTCCCCCGATTTACTGTTGTTCGTTCCTACTTGAGCTTGAACTTGGCGTTGATTGTGCTGCCATCGGGAGCCTTCATCGTGAGCTGGTAGCACGTGCCCGCTCCGGTGGGCGTCTTCCAGTTGTAGATGAACTGGCCGGCAGTGGCGTCGTAGCGGAGTGCTGTGCCGCCCGTTGCTACTGTCGTCTCGATCGCGTCGGTAAGCACGTTCGGCTCACAGACGACCGTGCCCATACTCATTTTCATGAGGCTGGCGTCAGTGATTTCGGTGTCGCCCACAAAAACTTCGAACTTGGCCGGAACGGTACTGCCACCCTTGACCGTGTTCACGATCCCACCCATGTCGATCGGCTGGTAGAAGCCCTTGAGCGTCCAGGCCTTCACCTCGTAGGTCTGGTAAGCCACGGCGGTGTTGCCCGCCTTATCAGTAGCCGTTGCAGTCAGGGTGTGAGTGCCGACCGTTGTCTCGTAGTTACTGACAACACAGCTTTCCGGCCCAGACAGGAGGTCCGAAGCGGTGCAGGATGGCTCTGCCGGGGTGGAACCGAAGTAGCTATCCGCCAAGACAGAATCGAAGGCAGCCGTCGGCGGGGTTAGGTCGATCTTGAAAGCGTCCGATTTCGCAGTCCTCGTGTTGCCTGCCATATCTTCGAAGACGGGACTGTCAACCACCACAGAGCCTTCTCCTGTCGAGGTGGCCGTCAGCGTTGCCGGTGAGGCCAGTCCCGAGATCAGGTCGCTTCCGGCGAACGTGGCCTCGACATTGGTGTTGTACCAACCGTTTGCGTTGGGAGACGCGGGGCTGACACTGACGTATGAGACGTCGGGAGCAGTCCAGTCAATATCGAAGGACTGGCTTGCAGCGCCGACCTCGGAGGAATTCCCAGCGATGTCAATAAATGCGGGACTCGCGACGGATACGCCGGCTCCTTGGCCCTCGGAGGTCGCCGAGTCCGTGTCCTTAGTCAGTCCGGAGGTTGCGTCGGTGGCGGTGAAGAAAGCCTCCACGTTCGAGGTGTACCACCCGTTCTTGCCCAAGGTGCCGGTTGCACCGTCGGCGTTACTGACGATAGGTGCGGAGCCATCCTTCTTGATGGGCGCCGTCTCCCAAGTAGCGATACCGCCGCTGCTGGTGGCGGAGCATGAGTAGGTCGTTGCAACCTGATCTGCTTCGATGAGCTCGTCCACACAGTTCTCCCGATTAACCGTGGAAGGCGAATCTGCGTCGGTGACGATCCACGTCAGCTGGACTGCGCTCTTGTACCAGCCTTCGAGCCCGTTCGGATTAGCGGGGCTAAGGGTGTAGCTGATCTGCGGCGCCGTGGCGTCGACGATGTTGTACGTGACCGAACTCTTGATATAGAGGCCACCGGCGTCCGTGTATTCACAGGACGCCTCCTGGGAGCCGACGCCATAGAGGGCATCCGGGCCAGTTATGGCGCTGAGGGTTATGGGGCGAGCGATGGTCCCGTCTTCAGCGTCGGTCGCGGTGCAAACGGCAGCGGGGACGGAACCCTTTTTGTAGTCCTGGCCCCCTGCAACACCGGTAATCGAAAGGCTTGGCGCAGTGTTTGACGGCCCGGGACCAGGAGCGGGAAGCGTGACATTAACCGTGAAATTTACGGGAGTAAGGTCAAAAACTTCGCCCGTGGTGTTGCTTGTCTGAGTGGCGTACACAGAAGCCGTTCCAACACCAACTGGTTTCACAGCCACCAGCTGCACATCGCCACAGGAATCGAAAGTAGCGGAGGTAGGCGAGATGGTCGCCACGGCGGTGTTGCTGGACGCCAGACTCAGAGTAATGACCTCTTTGCTGCCGGTGATGTTGCAGCCATTACTTCCGTCTGCCTTGACCTTCACGACGTACAGAGTTGTAGTGCCGTCCGATCCCCCGAGTGTCAGCGGCATGACCTCTGCAGCGGTGTCGGCAACTGCGTCCAGGTCATTCGAAATCGCATCCGCGTAAGCCACCCCCGCACTCGCCAGAAGCAGGCTCCCCGCAGCCAGCGCAGCCAACGCTTTGAACCCTGCACGCCGGGGCTGTTTCCTGCCCGGTCCCGCGCCCGCACTTACCTCTGAAAGCCTCATAAAAATGCCCTCCCTCATGGCACTGCGGCCGCCGTGGACGCAACGTTGTTTCACCGTAGGCGGCGGGCCCAAGGGGGCACACGCGTAATGGGCACCTGTCTTTTTTGCGCGAGTACTCATATTCGTACGCGCCACTAGTAGCACTACGTGGTTTGTGACCGCCCCTGACGCCCGGTTAACCGCCGTTACTCCCGGTATCGCACCGTTTCGGCGGCCTTTGATCCCGTGCCTGCACTCCCGGATAGTTGCTGCCACAAGCACAAAATCACGAACTTCCAAGGGGAAATCATGGCCACATTCAGGACAAAACCGGCGCTCGGAGCAGCTCTCGCGGTGACCTCGCTGCTGGCGCTTGCCGCCTGCTCGGACCCGGGCGCCACAGCGGCGTCAGCACCGTCGTCGGGCTCCGCCACCACGGCGGGCAAAACGTTCAACCTGGCCCCTGAACAGGACCGCATCACGGTGGACGTCGATGCAGAAGCGGCCGCGCTGGTCCCCGACGCCATCAAGGCGGACGGCAAACTGACCGTGGTCACCACGGGCGGCTCCGCCCCGCTGACGCTGTTCGCGACGGACAACAAGACGCTCATCGGCAGCGAAGTGGACATTGCCTACGCGGTGGGCGGGTCGCTGGGGCTCGAGGTCGAAGTCCTTCCCGTCGCCTGGGCGGACTGGCCCCTGGGCGTCGAGTCGGGCAAATACGAGGCAGTGCTCTCCAACGTGACCGTCACCGAAGCGCGCAAGGAGAAGTTCGACTTCGCCACGTACCGCAATGACCTCCTCGGCTTCTACGCCAAGTCCGACTCCACCATCGGCGACATCAAGGAAGCCAAGGACGTTGCCGGCAAGCGCATCATCGTGGGTTCCGGCACCAACCAGGAAGCGATCCTGGTCCGCTGGGACGAGGAGAACAAGGCGAAGGGGCTCGAGCCGGTGGCCTTCCAGTATTACGACGACGACTCCGCCTCGACCCTGGCACTCCAGTCGGGCCGTGCGGACCTGACGTTCGGCCCGAACGCCTCGGCCGCCTATAAGGCCGCGAAGGACGGCAAAACCAAGGAAGTGGGCACGCTGAACGGCGGCTGGCCACTGACCGCTGAGATCGCCTTCACCACCCAGAAGGGCAACGGCCTCGCTGTTGCAGCCCAGGCGGCCCTCAACCAGCTGATCGAGGACGGCGACTACGCCAGGATCCTGGACCGCTGGGGGCTCTCTTCGGAAGCCATCCAGAAGTCCGAACTGAACCCGGCGGGCCTGCCCAAGAAGTAAGCGGACCTGCCGACGAATGGATCCCCGCACTGCAGCAGCGGTGCGGGGATCCGCCGTTGACCACATGTGGCGGCGTGAGTACGCTGGGCCAACTATCCCCTTGCCGTGGATCGTGGAGGCAGCAGTGGGCGGCAATGCCAAAAGCAGCACAGACTACGAATTTCTGACCGTCTGGCGCGTGACCGGGACCCCGCGCGAGGTGATGGACATTCTGGGTGATGCCGGGGCGCTGGCCCGCTGGTGGCCCTCGGTGTATTTGACGGTTGCGCCTCTGGACCCAGGCACCACGGATGAGAGCGCAAAGACGTTCCTCCTCCACACCAAGGGCTGGCTGCCGTACACCCTGAAGTGGCGGCTCACAGTCACCGAGCCCATCACGGAAAAGGGACTTGCACTGTCCGCCCAGGGTGACCTCAACGGCACCGGACGCTGGACCTTCGAACAGGACGGGCCGGAAACCGTTGTCACCTATGACTGGCGGGTCAGCGCCGCCAAACCGCTGCTGCGTCGGCTCAGCTGGCTGCTCAGGCCCGCCTTTTCCGCGAACCATCGGTGGGCGATGGCCCGCGGGCAGGAAGCCCTCGCCCTGGAATTACGACGACGGCGGCCCGGCGCGGATCTTTCCAATATCCCCTGGCCTGCGCCGCCCACATTTGTCAGCCGGTACCCCTGGCCACGGATAACAACCCACACCTGACAGGACCCTAGAGCCGCTGCTCCCACACCGTCAGCTGCAACCTGACGCCGCCAACTGAAGGGTCGACGGCGGCACTCACCGAAGTGCCGCCGTCGAACACTCCACCGAAGCTGCGGCGCGCGGCCATGAACCAGCTCCGAAGCCACCCGCCGAAGGGGACCGCGCTCATGACGCGCGGACCGCCCCGGCAGGTTCGTCAGCAAAACGCACCGGCGTGTCCAGCCCGAGGTTTTCCCGCAGCGTGCTGCCCGCGTACTCGGTGGGGTAAACACCACGCTGCTGCAGTTCCGGCACCAGATGGTTCACGATGTCGTCGAGGCCGGTGGGTATCAGCCAGGGCGAGATGTTGAACCCGTCCACGGCGCCCACCCGGGCGTACTCCGCCAACCGGTCCGCCACCGCCGTGTATGAACCGGTGAAGGTGGCGTCAATACGCGCCGTCTTCGAGGAAACGAACTGGCGGATGGACAGGCCTTTGTCCTTGGCCTCCGCCCGCCACTGGTCTGCCAGTTGGCGGGCCTTCGCGCCGTGAAAACCGCTGCCGCGGGTCTCGGAGGTCTCCTCCACGACGGGGTCAATCTCCGGCAGCGGGCCGTCAGGATCGTATTCCGACAGTTCGCGGCCCCAGAACTGCTCCAGGTACGCCACCGCCTGCTGCGGCCCGATCTGCAGGCTCCGCACCCACTCCTTCTTCTCCCGGGCCTCGGCATCCGTGGGCGCGAGGATGAACTCGCTTGCCGGCATGATCTGCACGGCATTGGCGCCGCGGCCGGCCGCCAGCGAACGCTCCACGAGGTCCTTGCGGAACTCCACGGCATCGTCGAACTTGGGGTGTGCAGAGAAGATGACGTCCGCCTGGCGTGCCGCAAAGTTGCGGCCCTCCGGGGAATCGCCGGCCTGGAAAAGCACCGGCCGGTACTGCGCGCTGCGGGGCAGTCGCGGCGTCACATCCACCGTGTAATGCTGGCCCTCATGGAGCACGCGGCGGGCGGGCCCCTGCGCCGTGTCCCAGGAGTCCCAGATCCGCTTGGCAGTTTCCACAAACGCTTCGGCGTGCTTGTAACGGTCTGCGTGGTCCAGGTATCCCCCGCGGCGGAAGTTCGCCCCGGTCCAGGCGTTGTCCGTGGTCACGATGTTCCACGCGGCGCGGCCGCCCGAAATCAGGTCAAGGGACGCGAGCCGGTGCGCGAGGTCCGCGGGATCGTTGTAGGTGGTGTTCTGGGTGGCCACCAGCCCGATGTTTTTGGTCACCGACGCCAGGGCGGCCAGCATCGTCTGGGCGTCCGGACGGCCCACCACGTCCAAGGCATGCGGGCGGCCCAGGTGTTCACGCAGGCGAAGTCCCTCGCCCAGGAAGAAGGCGGCGAACAGGCCGCGCTCGGCGGTCTGCGCGATGCGGCGGAACGACTCAAAGTCGGTCTGGGAGCCGGATTCGGCCGCCTTCCAGATGGTGCCGGAGTTGACTCCCTGGAAGAAGATGCCGAACTGGATCTTGCCCGAGGGTGTAAAGACCTCGGATTTAGCACGGTTGTGCTGAGTCATGGTTTTTCCCCTTATTTTCCGGCGCCGACGGCGGCGGCTGCGTAGCGGCTGGCCGGGCGTGTCAGCCCCAGCAGGTCACGGAAGGTGCCGTCCTGGACGGGCGGCCGAAGCGCGCCCCTGCGCCGAAGCTCCGGCAGCACCAGCCGGGAAAGTTCGTCCAGCTCCACGGCGAGCGACGCCGGGTGCAGGCGGACGCCGTCGGCCTCTGCCAGAAGCTCCGTGAGGAGGTCCGTGAGGCCTGCTGCGCTTCCCGCGTACCGCGCACGGCCGCCTTCGGACCCGGCCGAACGCTCAGCCGCAGCCTGCCCTCGGGAGTCAAGGACGACGTCGAGCTCGGCGATCACTGCCACAGTCGCCCCAATCCGGGCACGCACATCGCGCACCTCGGCGGCAAGCAGTTCCGGCGTCGGCGCGGTGACCAGCACAGCGTCAACGGCGTCGGCCGGCACCTGGCCGCTGCCCACCAGCGACGCCGCGGCGATCACAGGCAGCTGACCCTGCAGCGGCCTCGGAATGATGGATGGACCCTTCACCGAGTACGCTGGCCCGGCAAATTCTGCAGGCGTTTCGAAGTCCGCGTAGTGCAGTTTGTCCACGTCGAGGTAGCGGCCCGTGGCGACGTCGCGGATCACGGCATCGTCCTCCCAGGAATCCCACAGCCTGCGGGACACCTCGATGGACGCCGCGGCTTCCTGCGCCACTGCGGTGCCGCTCACGGCGGAACGTCCGACGGCGGCAGCCGCCTCAGGTGATTCCGCTGCGGTGACGATCCACCCGGCACGGCCGCCGGAGACATAATCCAGGCTTGCCAGCTGGGTGGAGACGTGGAACGGCTCCGTGTAGACGGTATCCACTTCGGGTACCAGGGCGATGCTGCGCGTCACCGGCCCTGCGAAGGCCGCGCGCTGCAGCGCGTTGACCCGGCCGGGAACCGGCGCGTCGGAGAAAGTGGCGGCGTGGAAGCCCGCGGATTCAGCGGCGAGGACGGCTTCGGCGAGGCTCGCGAAATCCCCGCCATCCCAGCCGGCGCCGTCGAGCCCGATGGCTAAGAACCCTACCTTGGACGATGCTGCTGTGCTCACTGCTGGTCCTGACGTTCGTAGGGGATCTTTTCGCCGGCTTCAATGGCCACCGGCAGCCGGTTTTCGGCCGGCGGCAGCGGGCAGGTGGCGAGGTCCGTGTAGGCGCACGGCAGGTTCACCGCCCGGTTGAAATCGAGCTCCACGGAACCGTCCGCCGCGGGCACCACCGACAGCGAGCGGTTGGCCGCATAGGTGGTCTTGCCGGAGGTCTGGTCCGTGAACAGCACGGACAGCGAGCCCGGGGCGTGCCCGTTGAACGCGGTCAGCGCCAGTTCCTGGCCCGCCAGCTTGAAGCGGATCTCGCCCGGCGCCTCGTAGACGTGCTGGATGCCTTCGACGGCGGCACCCACTGTGGTGGGCCGCGGCGCCTCGAAGGACACATAGGTTCCACGGACGGCGTACGCCGCATCCGGCGAGTAGGCCGGTGTGCCCTGGTATTCGCGCAGCAGACCGTTCTCCGGATTCCGTGGCCGCACAATGTACTCGCCGCCGCGCTTGGCCACTTCAATGACCGTCTCCCCGGACACCAGGTTGATGCCGCCACGCTCCTCAATCGGGCCGAATTCGAGAGCTGCCCCGGCGGCAGTGTTCAGTTCCTGCCCGTCACGTTGCAGGCTTTCGGCCGGCTCGAGGACTACGCTGACGACGTCGGCCTCCGCGCTCCAGGTGCCCGGGGCACCTTCCAGCCGGGTGGCTTCGCTGCCCAGCCAGTGCAGGTGGGTCACGGCCAGGAAGCCGTGCGGGTGCGCACGGTGGCGTTCGTGTGCAGCGTGCCATTCCTGCCAATCGGCCTCGAAGGATGCGAGGGCGGTTTGAGTATGTAGTGCGTTCATGATGCCTTTCCGGAAGGAGCGGCGGTGGCAGCAGCCTGGGCGGCCGCGAAGGATTCCTCGGTGATGGTCTTGGATTCCGGCAGCGCCTCCTCCGAAAGTCCCCAGCGTTCCAGGACTTCGGCGTAGGAACCGTCCTGGATGGCGGAGTTCAGCGCCTCACTGAGGACGGGAGCCAGGCCGTTGCCGCGCAGGGTGGTGGCGGCCACGAGTGTCTCGGAAGGCCAGCCCGCGTTCACCTTGCCCACCACTTTCAGGTCATCGCGGGTGTTCTCCCGGTACACGGTGGACGGGTAGGGGGCTATGTTGAGGTCGGTCCGGCCGGAGGAGAGCGCCAGGATGGTGTCCGCATCGGTGGAGTAGTACTGCAGGACGGCCGGAGCCTTGCCCTTGCCTTCGAGTTCCTTGTTCCAGGCCAGCAGGATCTTCTCCTGGTTGGTCCCTGAGCCCACGGAAACCTTCAGCCCGGAGATGTCATCCGCGCCCTTGATGTCATAGGCGGCGGACTTTTTGGCCTCGAAGCCCATGTACGCCGCGCGGTAGGTGGCGAAGTCGAACAGCTTCACGCGGTCCTTGTTGACTCCCACGTTGGAGAACACCGCCTCGAAATCGCCGGACTGGGTCTTCAGCGGCCAGTTCTCCCACGAGGTGATCTGGATGTCCAGTTCCAGCCCCAGCTTGTCCGCCACGAGCTGGGCGAGGTCCAGTTCCACACCGATCGGCGTCTTGTCGTCGGTGGCGTGGAAGGTCAGCGGAATGGAACCTGCCGTGGTGGCCACGGTGAGCTTGCCGTCCTTGCCGATCAGCTCCGGGACTGTGGCGGCGAGCGCCGCGTCCTTCTCTGCCCGGATGCGCTGCTGGTCCGGTGCGGTGTTGTAAACCACGCCGTTGCGTGCCGCCGTCGCAGTTGCACTGCTTCCGGACGCTGAGGCTCCCGGGTCTGCGCAGGCGGACAGTGCGGCCGTTCCCAGAAGTACGACGGCGGGCAGCGCCGCCAGTGGGCGCATGCGGCTGTGAGGGCTTGTGAAAGAGGTCACGGGGAGTTCCTTTAGATGTTGAAAGCCGGTTCGAGCATCTTGGAGAAGAAGCTCCGGGTGCGTGGTTCCTGGGGGTTGGTGAAGAGTTCCTGGGGGCTGCCCTGTTCCACGATCTGGCCCTCGTCCATGAACACCACGGTGTCCGCCACATCGCGGGCGAACCCCATCTCGTGGGTGACGATGATCAGGGTGGTGCCGGACTTAGCCAGTTCGCGGATGACATCCAGCACCTCGTTGACCAGTTCCGGGTCAAGGGCGGAGGTTGGCTCGTCGAACAGCAGGATCTTGGGGTCCAGGGCCAGTGCGCGGGCAATCGCCACACGCTGCTGCTGGCCGCCGGAGAGCTGGCGGGGGTAGGCGCCGGCCCGGTCCTTCAGGCCCACCCGGTCCAGGAGTTCAAGCCCGCGGCGGCGGGCTTCCTCCTTGGAACGCCCCTGCGCGACGACGGGCGCCTCGGTGACGTTCTCCAGGGCGGTCAGGTGCGGGAACAGGTTGAAGTTCTGGAAGACCATGCCGATTTCGGTGCGCTGCTTCAGGATGTCCTTCTCGCGCAGCTCGTGCAGGCGCCGGCCCCGGACTTCATAGCCCACCAGCGTCCCGTCGATGGCGATGTGGCCGCCGTCGACCTTTTCCAGGTGGTTGATGGTGCGCAGCAGCGTGGATTTTCCCGAGCCGGACGGTCCCACGATGACGGCCACTCCCCCGGGTTCAACGGTCAGGGTGATGCCTTTGAGGACTTCGGTGGTTCCGAACGATTTGCGGACCTTCGTGATTTCCACCAGGCCACGGGTGGCTTCCGGGGCGGTGGCAGTTTCCGGGCGGCTCTGGGTGGCGGTGCTCATCGCGGGCTCCTTGCGCGGTTGGGTGCCACGGCGTGGGTGGCGAAGAATTTCCGGGCCTTCTGCAGCGGTGTCAGCGGAAGGCTGCGCACAGCGCCCCTGGAGTAGTGCCGTTCGATGTAGTACTGGAAGACGCTGAGCACCGAGGTGATCACCACGTACCAGAGCGTGGCCACCAGGAGCAGCGGGAGTACCTGCTGGGTGCGGTTGTAGATGACCTGGACGGTGTAGAACAGCTCCGAATAGGCCAGGACGTACACGATCGAGGTGCCCTTGACCAGCCCGATGATCTCGTTGAAGGCCGTGGGCAGGATGGCGCGCATGGCCTGCGGCAGGATGATCCGGGTGGACCGGCGCCAGGCCGGAATGCCCAGCGCGGCTGCCGCCTCGAGCTGCCCCTGGTCAACGGAGAGGATGCCGCCGCGGATGATTTCGGCAGAGTAGGCCGCCTGATTCAACGTCAGGCCGAGCACCGCCGCAGCGAACTGGCTGATCAGGGTGGTGGTCTGGACCTCGAAGAACCGGACGTCCGTGAACGGGATCCCCAGGCTGATCTTCTCGTAGAGGTAACCCAGGTTGTACCAAAGGAGCATCTGGACCAGCAGCGGAGTGGACCGGAAGATCCACGAGAAGGTCCAGGACACGGAGACCAGCAGCGGCGAGGCGGAGAGCCGCATCAGGGCGAGAATGAAGCCCAGGACGAACCCGAGGATGCCGGAGATGGCGGTCAGTTTCAAGGTTTCCAGGAGCCCGATGACCACGGACTGCGCGGTGAACCACTGTGCCACAACGCCCCACTCCCACCGCGGGTTGGTGGCGAGCGACCATGCGATGCCGAAGACGCCCAGGGCCACCACGGCAGTTCCCACCCAGCGCCATGGATGCTTTGCGCCCACCAGCGGGAAGCCGGAGTAGTCGGTGGCCGGCTGGCGGGGTCCGGAGCCGGGTCCGGACGGGCCGGATGTCCCCGCCCCGGCGGCTCCCGCCGCAGTCGTTGCCGGATCGGCTGCCGTCTGTTCGGTGGCCGGCTGTCCGGTGGCCGGCCCTGCTGCTTTTGCTGGCTCTGCCGGCTGGGCCACTTTGGTTACTGCTGAACTCATGCGCCACCTCGCTTCTTCACTGGCTGTTTGGGTATCCGGTCGCCGGAACCTGTTGGTCCGGGTGCTGGCTGCAAATCTAGGGCGGTGCGGAAAGGGGCAGCAAGGCGGCAAGTTGCATTACTTCACCCGGCTTCGCACAAGGTCATGAGTCGGTTTTTTACGTCCTGCAACGCCCGGCGACGCGGAGTTAACGGGCGTTACCGGCCCCTCGACCGCCGTCGGACCGGCTGCCTAGCATGGGCACTCAACCCACTGCCAGCACACCGTCCCGATCAGGAGTTCCCATGCCAGCGAGCGCACCGACCGTCGTCTTCGTCGGGGGCGGACCGCGCACCGCAGGGGTGCTGGAGCGGATGGCTGCCAACCGGCCCGGGCTGTTCGCCGGCCCGCTGGATATCCACGTCGTGGAACCGTACGAACCGGGCTCCGGCCGGATCTGGCGGTACGACCAGCACCCGGGACTCATGCTCAACTCAACAGCCGCGGACGTCACCATGTTCACTGACTCCTCCGTGGAATGCGATGGCCCGGCCGTGGACGGCCCCGGCCTTGCCGGGTGGGCCGCCGGGATCCTGGACGGCTCCATCACCGATGTTCCGGACTTTCCGCGGTCCCTCCGCCACCAGCTGCAGTCCCTCACCGGAGGCACCTTCCCCACCCGCCAGCTGAACAGCCAGTACCTGGAGTGGTTCTTCCGCCGCGCGGCTGCTGCCCTCGGGGGACAGGTGACGGTACACCGCACCACTGCCCTCTCCATCGAGCCCGCCGCCACAGCGTCCGACGACGGCCCCCACCTCGTGCGGCTGGCCACCGGCGGGACCCTGCGGGCCGACGTCGTGGTCACGGCGCTCGGCCACACCGACTCACGGCCGGACGCAGCCTCGGCCACGTGGGCAGCCTTCGCCGCCCGGCATGGCGGTTTCCACGCGCCACCCAGCTACACCACCGACGTCGACTATTCAGCCATTGCCCCGGGCCAGGACGTGATCGTTGCCGGGATGGGGCTCGCGTTTGTGGACCTGCTGGTGCTGCTGATGGAAGGCCGCGGCGGCCGGTTCGAGGAAACGCCCGACGGCGGCCTGACCTACCGCGCGTCCGGACGGGAGCCCAGGCTATGGGCCGGTTCGCGGCGCGGGGTGCCCTACCATTCCAAGATCTCCTCCACCCTTCGTGGTGAGGCGCCCGGTGCACTGCGCTTCTTCACCGCCCGCGCCCTCGACTCGCTGCTGGAACGCCACACCGAACTGGACTTCCGTGAACACCTCTGGCCGCTCATCGCCAAGGAAGCCGGCTACAGCTACTACCGGGAGCTGTTCACCGGCAGCCCTGCGCGGGTGGGGGCGTCCTGGGAGGAGTTTGCCGCCCGTTTCGAGGAGCTCGACTGGTACAGCAGCGCCCGGGAGGAACTCGTGGCGGAAACAGTGCCCGATCCCGCCCTGCACCTTGACCTTGAGCGGCTGGACCGTCCGTTCACCGGGCGGGAATTCACCGATGCCCCGGAAGTCCAGGCAGCGGTGGCCGGCTACATCGGGCACGATCTTTCCCTCCGCGACGGTCCGGACCACCCCGAAACCATGGCACTGTTCCTGGCTCTGCTGAAGGTCTATATGGATCTGGGCCGGCTGGTCCCGGCTGACCGTCTTAACGCCCGTTCCCAGCAGGCCGTGCACGGCTGGTGGCACGGTTTCTTCAGCTTCGTCGACTCCGGCCCGCCGCCCCGCCGGCTCCGGGAGATGCTTGCCCTGCACAGGGCCGGGCTGCTGCACTTCCTGGGACCGGGCCTTGCCGTCAGCGCGGATGAGTCCACCGGGGAGTTTGTGGCCGGCTCATCGCAGACAGGCTTCACTGTCCGGGCCAGGGCTTTCATCGAGGCGCGCCTGCCGGCAACGTCGGTGGCCCGCTCACTGAACCCGCTGCTTGAATCCCTCCACCTGTCCGGGCTGGCCACCGAGCAGCAGCTGCTCACAGCCGATGGCATCCACTCCACCGGAAAGCTCCTGGTCTCGGACCGGCATCAGCTCCGGGACCAGCGGGGGCGGACCGCCGGCCGCCTGTTCGGAGTGGGTCCGGGAACGTCAGGCTGGGGAGCGGGCGCCTTTGCCAGGCCACGCACGAATGCCGCGCCCTTCCGGGAAAACGATGCCCTGGCCCGGACCATCCTGACCACCCTCGCCGGGCTGGCCCCGGTATCCTCAATCCGGCAGGACGCGCCTGCCGAACCCCTCGCCGCCGGAAGGACCTGAAGCATGGACGTCGAAACCTTTACTCCCGGTGCCTGTCGCATCCCTGAAGCGGCCCCGGCGGCCCTCGATGCTGCGGCGCTGACCGTGCTGGATCTGCCCATGCACGATCACCGGGTACGGCCGCTCCTGGACGAGCTCGCTGTGGAATACGACTCCAGCTACGGCGATCTCTTTGGCCGCGGCGCCGCCGCCGACGAGCTCAACCGGTACCCGGCGTCGGAGTTCGAGGGACCCGGCGGAGCGCTGCTGGTGGTCCAGGAGAACGGGACCTCCGTTGCAGGCGGCGCGTTCCGGCACTACGGGCCGGGGACGGCAGAATTCAAGCGGATCTGGACCCACTCCGCCCACCGCCGTCGGGGGCTGGCCCGGCTGGTGCTGGCCGAACTGGAAGCCCTGGCCGCCCGCCGCGGCTACACCCGCGTCTACCTGACCACCGGCCCCCGGCAACCCGAAGCCAAATACCTGTACCTCACCTCCGGGTACGAGCCGCAGTTCGACCTCAACGAGGATCCGGAAGTGGTTAGGTCGCTCGCTTTCACGAAGGATCTTCCGGCGCCCCGGCTAAGCTAGCCGCATGGCCAACAAATCCACTGCAGAGAAACTCGCCACCATCCAGAAGGGCTACACCCTGGAAGGTGCCACCATCGAGCTGGGTGCCGCCATTGTGGACGGCGAACTCCACAAGGAAGCCCAGGTCCGGCTGCCGCTTGCCATGATGAACCGCCACGGCCTGGTGGCCGGCGCCACCGGCACCGGCAAGACCGTAACCCTGCACATGATGGCTGAGCAGCTGTCCACCGCCGGCGTTCCTGTTTTCCTGGCGGACATCAAAGGCGATCTCTCCGGCCTGGCCACGGCGGCCACGGGAAGCGGGAAACTCACTGCACGCACTGACGGCATCGGCCAGGCGTGGGCCGGCAAGACCTTCCCGGTGGAGTTCCTTGCCCTGGGTGGCGATGGCAACGGCATCCCCGTGCGGGCCACCATCACCTCTTTCGGCCCTATCCTGCTCTCCCGCGTGATGGAGCTCAACGACACCCAGGAATCCAGCCTCCAGCTGATCTTCCACTTCGCAGACAAGAAGAACCTCGAACTCGTTGACCTCAAGGACCTCCGCGCCGTCATCTCGTTCCTCACCTCGGCCGAAGGCAAGGACGAACTGGAGGAGCTGGGCGGGCTCTCCAAGGCCACCGCCGGCGTCATCCTGCGCGAACTGATCAATCTGGAAGCCCAGGGGCTGGAAAAGTTCTTCGGCGAACCGGAATTCGATACCGCGGAGCTGCTCCGCACAGCCCCGGACGGGCGCGGCGTTGTCACCTGCCTGGAACTCCCCACGCTGCAGACCAAGCCGATGCTGTTCTCCACCTTCCTGATGTGGCTGCTGGCCGACCTCTTCGAAGACCTCCCCGAGGCCGGCGATCTGGACAAGCCCAAGCTCGTGTTCTTCCTGGATGAGGCCCACCTGCTGTTCAACGGCGCTTCCAAGGCCTTCCTCGATGCCATCACCACCACAGTCCGGCTGATCCGGTCCAAGGGCGTGGGGATCTTCTTCGTGACACAGACCCCCAAGGATGTTCCCGCGGATGTTCTGGGCCAGCTGGCCAACCGCATCCAGCACGCGCTGCGCGCCTTCACCCCGGAGGACGCCAAGGCCCTGAAGGCCACCGTGTCCACGTTCCCGGTCAGTGACTACGACCTTGAAGAAACCCTGACATCCGCCGGGATCGGCGAGGCAGTCATCACCGTCATGAACGAGAAAGGCGCGCCCACGCCGGTGGCCCTCACCCGGCTCCGCGCCCCCGAATCCGTCATGGGCCCCAGCACGGACAAACTCATCAAGAGCACGGTGGCCGGCTCCGCGCTGCTCGCCAAATACGGCACGGCGGTGGACAACGTCTCCGCGTACGAGAAGCTCAACGGCAAGGCCGCAGCCCCCACCGGCGACGCCGCGTCCGGCGAGCCCCCGGTTCCGGGACGCGGCCAGGCCGACGTCGATGCCGAGGCCCGCCGGATCGAAGAGGAAATCCTGGGCCGGCCCAGCAGCCGTCCGGCGCCTGCGCCGGACCGCGCCACCCAAGCTGAACCGACCGGGCGTGCACCCCGGCGGCAGGCACCCGAACCCGCGGCCCCGGCAGGTGGCGGGATGATGGGCGATCTGGCCGGAGCACTGGGTGGGGCCTTGGGCGGCGGCCTCAAAAGCATGGCCCGTTCCATGGGCACCCAACTCGGCCGGGAACTGCTCCGTGGAGTGTTCGGCACCTCGTCCCGGCGCCGCCGGTAGGCTGATCCGTACGACGCTCCAGGCCCTGGCCGCCCGCCGTCGGCCGTCAGGAAAGCCGCCGCCAGGACCGCCGCACGCCACCCAGCGGGACGGCGGCTACACCTGTGTTCCGCGGGCTTGCAGGTAACGTAAGGGAAATGCAGATGAGTCAAGCGTTGGTGAGGATAGCGGCCGGGTGGCTGCTTGGCCTCATGCTTGCTGTGGCTGCCGCCATCCTTGGCATCAACGTGGTGAACAATACCGTGGCGAGTCCCCAGCAGCCCGTCCGGGAGTATCTGGACGCCCTGGGCGCGGGTGACGGCGGCAAGGCGCTGGGCCTCCTGCGGGCCACCGTACCTCCCGCTAACGCGGCAATGCTGGACGGAACTGCCCTGCAGACGGCCGCCTCCCGGCTGGCGAATGTGACCATCGGGGACCCGGAAGAACGGGCGGCGAACCAGGTGATGGTGCCGGTCCAATATACGATCGACGGCAGCCGGCTCCGCACCGAGTTCATCTTGGAGAAGACCGGCACCGAATGGCTGTTCTTCAGCACGTGGGCGTTTGTTCCATCACAACTGCCCACGGTCAGTGCCACCGTAGTGAACGCCAGCGAAGCCAACCTTAACGGCGTTCCGGTGAACATGCCCGGCGGCCGGAATTCGTTTGCGGTGTTCTACCCGGGTGAATATGAAGCGTCCCTGAACGGTGAATATTTTGCTGCCCCGGCCACCCGCGCCACCGTTACCTCCCGCGACGTCCCGGCTGCCCCGCTGAACCTGCTGACCGAGGCCACCGAGCAACTGCGGAAGGACGTCGGCGCGAAAGTGAACGAGTTCCTCGATGCCTGCGCTGCCGAGGCTGTCAAACAGCAAAAGCTGCAACCGGACTGCCCCTTCTACTTCGCCAGCACCAACAATGTGGACGACGGCACCATCAAGTGGAGCATCACGGAGTACCCCTCGATCTCCATTGAGCCGTTCGACGGCCGCTGGGTGGTGGCCCCCCTCGACGGCAAGGCCAAGGTGGAAGCCGTCCAGCAGAGTTCCTTCACGGGCGCCTGGTTCCCGCTCAACGAAGAGGTGGACTTCAGCTTCACTACCCGCCTGGACGTCGCCGGCGACACCATCAAGGTGACCCCGCTGCTGAGCTACTAGCGCCGCGTTCGGCCGAGGTGGTCAGTCCATTCCGCGCAGGTCCAGCACCAGCTCGGTGTCGCCGTCGTTGGTCATGAGCACGGGGATGCCCCAGTCCTGCTGGTAGAGGTGGCAGGCGGCGTGGTCCGGGATCTCGCCGTCCTCGGTCTCCGGGCCGTCGCAGGCAGCGGCGCGGGCGGTGATGTGCAGAACGCCCTCCGGGATGTCCGAGGCGAGCTCCAGAGTGCGGAGCAGCCCAACGGAGGTCCCTCCGCCGGCCACGAGAAGCTCGTGCGGCGTGGAGGAGATCTTCAGCTGGGTGGGATCGCCCCAGCGGTCGTCCAGCTTCTGGCCTGTGGGTGCGGTGAAACGGACCGTCAGTTCCAGCAGGCCGGGGGCAATCGGGCTCTTGGGCCGGTGGGTCTGGGCCGCTCCCTCGTCCACCTGCTGCGCTTCCTTGGGGATGGGCACGTACACGAGCTGGTGCTTGTTGGCCTCCACCACAATCAGCAGCGGCTCGGCGCCCGCAGCCTGGGTGTGGTCCACAATGACGTCCGACGGCTCAGCCAGTCCCCGCGCGAGCGTGGATACTGCCTTGGTGGCGGGATCGTAGCGGCGGACGGCGCCGTTGTAGGTGTCGGCAATGGCTACCGAGCCGTCGGGCAGCACGGTGACGCCCAGCGGATGCTGCAGGCGGGCGTCGGAGGCGGCGCCGTCACGGAAGCCGAAATCGAACAGGCCCTTGCCCACGGCGGATTCCACGGTGACCGTACCGTCGTCGCCGATGGCGAGCTTGCGGAGCGCAGAGGTCTCCGAGTCGGCCACCCAGATGTTGCCGTCAGCGTCCTCGGCCAGGCCGGAAGGCTGGGCGAACCAGGCCTCGTGGGCGGGGCCGTCCTGCAGGCCTTCCAGTCCGTTGCCGGCAACGATCGCCACGGCGCCCGTGAGGGGATCGAAGCTGAAGATCTGGTGGGTGCCGGCCATGGCAATGACCACCGCGTTGAGCTTGGAGGACCAGACAACGTCCCACGGCGAGCTGAGCGAAACCTCCAGCGGGTGCTCACTGAGCTTCCCCGTGAACCCGGCCGCGTCCTCGTCCACGCGCGCCGGCCCGGTTTCGAGCAGGCGCTGCACGCCGCTTCCGACGAGGGTGGTGACTGTCCCGTCCGCCAGGGACAGTCCGCGGAGGCGGTGGTTGACGGAGTCGGCGATCACGACGTCGTACCCCGTCTTTGCTGCCATGTCTTCCGGGAGCAGTGCCAGGCCCTGCGGTTCGTTGAACTGTGCGGTCGGCTTGATGGAGTCAACGGCGGCGGCGGGGCCATCCGCATGTCCTTTGGTGCCCGAGCCGAACGTCGCCAGCACGGTGTGGAAGTCGGTGCCCAGTTCCACGACCCGGTGGTGGCCGGTGTCGGTAACCAGCCACGAGCCCCGGGTGGCTGCGGCATCAACGGAGGCGCCGTCGTCGGACGTTCCGTTAGTGGCGGTGCCGCGGCCTGCCGGCAGGAACAAAGCCTTGCCGGGGAACCGCAGCGTGCCGGAGGTGGCTTCCGGGGCGACGTACGGGCCGGAGCCGCGGTGCAGCGTCCCCTTGGCCTCGTGCTCGGCGATAAGTTCCGGGATGAGCACGGCCAGGCCGTCGGCGTGGCCTTCACCGGAGAGGTGGGCCACGATGTAGCCCTCGGGGTCGATGACCACCAGGGTGGGCCACGCGCGGGCTGTGTAGGCCTTCCACGTGTCCAGCTCGGGATCGTCCAGCACGGGGTGGTGGATCTCGTAGCGCTCCACTGCAGCCGCCAGGGCAACGGGATCGGCTTCGTGCTCGAACTTGGGCGAGTGGACTCCCACGGTCACCAGGACGTCGGAGAACTTCTCCTCGAGGGGGCGCAGTTCGTCCAGGACGTGAAGGCAGTTGATGCAGCAGAAGGTCCAGAAGTCGAGCAAAACAATCTTGCCGCGCAGGGCCTCCAGGTCCAGCGATTTGCCGCCGGTATTGAGCCAGTTGCGGCCCACCAGTTCGGAGGCGCGGACCCGGTGTTGCGTGCGTACGGTTTCGCTCATGAGCGTCCTTCCAGCTTTGGATTGCGTTCAGCCAGCTTGGCATCGCGTTCAGCCAATTTGGCAAACATATCGTTGTAAGCAGTCAGATCGGCGTCGTTATTCCTGTCCGCCGCGCGGTCCACCCGCTTGGTCTCGCGCGCATCGGAGCGGGACCACATGATGGCGACGCCGATTGCCACCAGGAGTGTGGGCACCTCACCGATGCCCCAGGCCACTGCGCCGCCCATCTGCTGGTCCAGGAGCGCGGACGGTCCCCAGGCCCGGCCGAGGTTGCCGAAGTAGTCCGCGGCAAGGAGGTTGGTGCCGCCCATGATGGACACGCCGAAGAACGCGTGGAAGCCCATGGTGGCCAGCAGGAGCAGCAGGCGCATGGGGTACGGCGCCCGGCGGGGCAGCGGGTCCGTACCGATCATGGTCAGGATGAAGATGTAGCCGGTGAGGGCGAAGTGCAGGATCATCAGCTCATGGCCCACGTGTTCGCGCATCGCAAACCCGAACGCCTCTGAGTAGTAGAACAGCACGATGGAGCCTGCGAAGTTGGCGGCCGCGAAGATGGGATGGGTCACCAGCTGCGAGAACTTGGAGTGGATGAATATGAGCAGCCATTCGCGCACGCCGCGTGAACCGTCGTTCCTGGCCGGCAGGGCACGGAGCGCCAGTGTCACCGGTGCGCCGAGTACCAGGAAGATGGGGGCCACCATGGTCAGCGCCATGTGGTCCACCATGTGCGCCGAGAAGAGGATCCGGCCGTAAACGGCGGGCGGTCCGGACGTGATGTACGTCAGCACCGCCAGGCCGATCACCCAGTTCACGGTGCGGAACCACTGCCATTTGTCGCCGCGGCGGCGGACCTTGGCCACGCCGAGGATGTACGCCACCAGGCCGAAGATGACCACGGCGATCCAGAGCCAGTCGAGGCGCCACTCCGTGAGCCAGCGCTCAGGGGTCAGTTCCGGAGGAAGCTCGTAGCCGGAGAGGATGAACGCCGGCGAGGCGTCGGGGGCGAAGCTGGTGGGCTCCGGCGGGGCCGAGCGGCTCAAGGCAACGGCGACTCCAGAGGTGGCTCCCATCACGAGAAGTTCCACGAGGACCAGCTGCCAGAGGACCCGGCGCGATGAAAACGCAGAACCCGTGCGGCCAAGCTGGGGGATGACCCACTGCCGGTGCATAAAGCCGATCCCGCCGAGGAACAGGGTGGCCGCCGACTTCACGAGGATCAGCTGGCCGTAGGCCGAGCCGAAGAGGTCGCCCCAGTTGGTAACCCGGATGCTGGCGTTGATCACTCCCGAGGCGAAAACCAGGACGAATGCGAAGCCGGCGAGGGCGGAGAAACGCCGCAGTGTGGATTCGGTGATGTCCGCGGCGGATCCCGCCTTTGTACCCGTCAGGATCCCGGACAGGAGTGCCAGCAGGATGATGCCGCCAACCCAGGTGCTCACGCCCACCAGGTGAAGGCCCAGGGAGTTGATGGCTCCTTCGTGGTCCGAGGAGCTGGACGAGTGGCCGATCAGTGCTGCGGGCACCAGGCCAACCAGAGTCAGGATCAGCGTGAGCGCGAGGCCACCCAGGGACCTTACACCGAACAATGCCGTGGTCACTACGGCGGCGATGATGGTGACGGTGAGCCATGCCCTGCCGGTCTCGATGTCCGTCATGAAGTACACCAGGGCGCGGGTGAACTCGGCGTCCCCGGACAGCCCCTGCCCCGCCACGTCCGAATACGTAAGGACCAGCACTGCGATGGCGGAAAGCGTCCACACGGCACCCGCGGCGGCGGCAATCGCCAGGGCCCGGGCGAAGGCGGGGTGTTCCGGGGCCTCGCCGTCGTGATGCCTGGAGCGTGGGCCCGACGTCCTGGGCAGGATTCCGACGGCGAATATCAGTCCGCCGATGACGGTGGCCAGGGAAACGTTGTGGATGGCCTTGCTGACCGGGAGTCCCCAACGGGCCAGTGCTCCGGGGTCTGATACTTCACGCGTTGCTGCTGCACCGGAAAACAGGAGAGCAACTGCCAGGCTAACCAACAGTGCTGCGAGTCCCGCCAACTGCCACGGCCGGGAAATCCCCAGGGTGCCAGCGCCGTTCTGCTGAGGGGCAGGCTGTGGTGCTGTGGGACGGGACTTTGCTGCGGAAGGCACCTATCCATTGTCCGCTACCGGCGCCCACGCGGCGAATCGGCTGAAGGGCAACCGGGCTCAGGCGGCGCAGCCACTCAGGGGACGAAGCGGTACAGGACACTTCGGGTTAAAGCAGTGGAGCGGCGACCACATGGTCACCGCTCCACTCATGTTGCCGAAGAAGACTACTTCTTCTTGGCGACAGCAGCCTTCAGCTTGGAGCCTGCGGTCAGCTTGACGCTGTGGCCGGCTGCGATCTGGATGGTCTCGCCCGTCTGCGGGTTGCGGCCGGTGCGAGCTGCACGGTCGGTGCGCTCAACTGCGAGCCAGCCCGGGATGGTGATCTTCTCGCCGGCGGCGACGGAAGTCTCGAAAACCTCGAACAGTGCATCGAGGACGGAGTTGACGGCTGCCTGGCTGGTGCCGGCCTTGCCTGCTACCTCTGAAACAAGTTCACTACGGTTCTTAGCCATTGATGTCCTCCTGGACGGTCACGATTCTGGAGCCTGAACGCGGCATGCGTGCAAGCCACTGTTCGAAAACTTACCAGCTTGCGCCCGTGAGGTCCGCAAATTCCGCGTGTTTCCGCGACTTTTTGACTTAAATCACGGGTTTTTAGGGGATTCTGAGGGGAATTGCGCCCAGAGCGGACGCTCTCTCACTTCCTGCACCGTTTCAAGGAACGCTCTGGCAGTTGCTGCACCGTTTAGGGGGACGCTCTGGCAGTTGCTGCACCGTTTGGGCGGACGCTCTCTCACTTCCTGCACCATCTGAAGGAACGCTCTGTCTGGTCATCAGCGACCTTCGGGGAAAGTTCTTGGTAAGGTCCGACGGCGGTACGTGGCCCGGGTGCGTGGGCCCGGGAGTGGTGGGTGGGCCGGGGTCGGTGTGTGGCCTGGGCCGGGGCGCCCACCGTGTGTGGTGGTGTGGTGGGTGTTGTTTAAATGGGTCAGGCCCCGACACGTGTGTGTCGGGGCCTGGCCTTGAATGATGTTCCGGCGGTGACCTACTCTCCCACACCCTCCCGGGTGCAGTACCATCGGCGCTGTGGGTCTTAGCTTCCGGGTTCGGAATGGGACCGGGCGTTTCCCCCACGCTATGACCGCCGTAACCCTTGCTCCGCACCCGTCCGGGCCCTGTTTGTTTGGGCCTGGCTTGGGGTGGGAAAATTTGTGGTTACAACTGTGCTCCAGTTTTTGGTTGGAGCTGTGGTGTTGTTATTCAGTTGTTGGTTCCTGTGCAACTTACCGTGTGACGGGTTTGTTGGTTGGGAACCACATAGTGGACGCAAGCAGTCTTGTTTATCTTTTTACCGACCCCGTGGTGCAAACGCTTTTGAATCCGTTTGCGGGGTGGTGTGTGGTGTAAGTTATCGGCCTATTAGTACCGGTCAGCTTCACGAGTCGTTAGTCCTCGCTTCCACATCCGGCCTATCAACCCAGTGGTCTGGCTGGGGGCCTCTCACACACAAGGTGTATGGAAATCTCATCTCGAAGCGAGCTTCCCGCTTAGATGCTTTCAGCGGTTATCCCATCCGAACGTAGCTAATCAGCGGTGCACTTGGCAGTACAACTGACACACCAGAGGTTCGTCCGTCCCGGTCCTCTCGTACTAAGGACAGCCCTTCTCAAATTTCCTGCGCGCGCAGCGGATAGGGACCGAACTGTCTCACGACGTTCTAAACCCAGCTCGCGTACCGCTTTAATGGGCGAACAGCCCAACCCTTGGGACCTACTCCAGCCCCAGGATGCGACGAGCCGACATCGAGGTGCCAAACCATGCCGTCGATATGGACTCTTGGGCAAGATCAGCCTGTTATCCCCGAGGTACCTTTTATCCGTTGAGCGACGGCCATTCCACAATGTACCGCCGGATCACTAGTCCCGACTTTCGTCCCTGCTCGAGATGTCTCTCTCACAGTCAAGCTCCCTTGTGCACTTACACTCGACACCTGATTGCCAACCAGGCTGAGGGAACCTTTGGGCGCCTCCGTTACTTTTTAGGAGGCAACCGCCCCAGTTAAACTACCCATCAGGCACTGTCCCTGACCCGGATTACGGGCCGAAGTTAGATGTCCAAAGTGACCAGAGTGGTATTTCAACGATGACTCCACCCGAACTGGCGTCCGGGCTTCAACGTCTCCCACCTATCCTACACAAGCCACTCCGAACACCAATACCAAACTATAGTAAAGGTCTCGGGGTCTTTCCGTCCTGCTGCGCGTAACGAGCATCTTTACTCGTACTGCAATTTCGCCGAGTTTATGGTTGAGACAGCGGGGAAGTCGTTACTCCATTCGTGCAGGTCGGAACTTACCCGACAAGGAATTTCGCTACCTTAGGATGGTTATAGTTACCACCGCCGTTTACTGGGGCTTGAATTCTCAGCTTCGCCGTGAGGCTAACCGGTCCTCTTAACCTTCCAGCACCGGGCAGGAGTCAGTCCGTATACATCGTCTTGCGACTTCGCACGGACCTGTGTTTTTAGTAAACAGTCGCTTCCCCCTGGTCTCTGCGGCCCCGATCCCCTCCGGACAGCAAGTGTCCATCAAGGTTGGGGCCCCCCTTCTCCCGAAGTTACGGGGGCATTTTGCCGAGTTCCTTAACCATAATTCTCTCGATCGCCTTAGTATTCTCTACCTGATCACCTGTGTCGGTTTGGGGTACGGGCGGCTAAAACCTCGCGTCGATGCTTTTCTCGGCAGCATAGGATCACCAAATCCCCCCAAACGGGGGTCCCATCAGATCTCAGGCATCATGAACGGCGGATTTGCCTACCGTTCGCCCTACATCCTTAGACCGGGACAACCATCGCCCGGCTTGGCTACCTTCCTGCGTCACACCTGTTAATACGCTTGCCTCCCAGGATCAGGTCCCGCGCTCCACCAAAACCCTCACACCACAAGGGTGATCGGGCAGGTCTCGGGCGGTTAGTATCCCCTGTTCAGCATGGGCGGTTTTTCGCCGGTACGGGAATATCAACCCGTTGTCCATCGACTACGCCTGTCGGCCTCGCCTTAGGTCCCGACTTACCCAGGGCAGATTAGCTTGACCCTGGAACCCTTGATCATTCGGCGGACGGGTTTCTCACCCGTCTTTCGCTACTCATGCCTGCATTCTCACTCGTGTAGGCTCCACCGCTGGTTTACACCGCGACTTCACTGCCCACACGACGCTCCCCTACCACTCCAGACGCCTGAACCAACCCAACAAGTGGGCGGCTTGGCTACTATCTGAAATCCACAACTTCGGCGGTGTACTTGAGCCCCGCTACATTGTCGGCGCGGAATCACTTGACCAGTGAGCTATTACGCACTCTTTTAAGGATGGCTGCTTCTAAGCCAACCTCCTGGTTGTCTTCGCAACTCCACATCCTTTCCCACTTAGCACACGCTTAGGGGCCTTAGTTGGTGGTCTGGGCTGTTTCCCTCTCGACTATGAAGCTTATCCCCCACAGTCTCACTGCTGCGCTCTCACTTACCGGCATTCGGAGTTTGGCTGACGTCAGTAACCTTGTAGGGCCCATTAGCCATCCAGTAGCTCTACCTCCGGTAAGAAACACGCAACGCTGCACCTAAATGCATTTCGGGGAGAACCAGCTATCACGAAGTTTGATTGGCCTTTCACCCCTACCCACAGCTCATCCCCTCCATTTTCAACTGAAGTGGGTTCGGTCCTCCACGACGTCTTACCGTCGCTTCAACCTGGCCATGGGTAGATCACTTCGCTTCGGGTCTAGATCACGCCACTGCAACGCCCTATTCAGACTCGCTTTCGCTACGGCTTCCCCACACGGGTTAACCTCGCGACGTAACACTAACTCGCAGGCTCATTCTTCAAAAGGCACGCCGTCACAACTACAAAGGCTGCTCCGACGGATTGTAAGCACACGGTTTCAGGTACTGTTTCACTCCCCTCCCGGGGTACTTTTCACCTTTCCCTCACGGTACTGGTCCGCTATCGGTCATTAGGGAGTATTTAGGCTTATCAGGTGGTCCTGACAGATTCGCACGGGATTTCTCGGGCCCCGTGCTACTTGGGATACTCTCCAGGCGGCACAAAACATTTCGGTTACGGGGCTCACACCCTCTCTGGCCGGCCTTTCAAGACCGTTCACCTATGCCTGCACATCACACCTCACTGTCCCGGCAGAGACAGTACGGAAAGTCCCACAACCCCGACCATGCAACGCCCGCCGGCTATCACACATGGAACGGTTTAGCCTGATCCGCGTTCGCTCGCCACTACTAACGGAATCACTATTGTTTTCTCTTCCTGCGGGTACTGAGATGTTTCACTTCCCCGCGTTCCCTCCACGCACCCTATGTGTTCAGATGCGGGTCACCAGATCACTCGCGCGTCTGGCGGGGTTTCCCCATTCGGACACCCTGGGATCACAGTCCGGTTATCGACTCCCCCAGGCTTATCGCAGATTCCTACGTCCTTCTTCGGCTCCTAATGCCAAGGCATCCACCGTGTGCTCTTAAAAACTTGACCACAAAAGATCAAAAAAACTAATTTTCGAGAGAACCACGAAAACCACCCGGACACCACCACCACAACCCAAAGGCCACAGCAACAGACGCCCGGACAGATCCAGGTTCATATTCTTGGAAATTGCTTCTTATAAAAGATGCTCGCGTCCACTATGTAGTTCTCAAACAACAACCCCATACCACACACCCCACACACAACCCCCAAAGGGACCAACATGCATGATCGGTGCAGCCAGGAAACCAGAAACAAACAAACCCGAACCCCTCCCCATCAGGGAAGAACCCGGCCCTGTTGCCTCAGGACCCAACAGTGTGCCAAACACTAAACCACCCATTCCCCACCCCACCGTTCCAGGACACCGGCCGTGGTAAACCACAACAGGACATCCGTACTGGACGGGACAAAAAACACGCGGCCGCTACTTGTTGATATTCCACCCTTGAGCACCCGCCGCAGAACAATCGTCTGCGCAACGGGCATATACTCCTGACAACCCCACCACACGGACATACATCCGGCAGGATGGTTGTAGGTGCTCCTTAGAAAGGAGGTGATCCAGCCGCACCTTCCGGTACGGCTACCTTGTTACGACTTAGTCCCAATCGCCAGTCCCACCTTCGACAGCTCCCTCCCACAAGGGGTTAGGCCACCGGCTTCGGGTGTTACCAACTTTCGTGACTTGACGGGCGGTGTGTACAAGGCCCGGGAACGTATTCACCGCAGCGTTGCTGATCTGCGATTACTAGCGACTCCGACTTCATGGGGTCGAGTTGCAGACCCCAATCCGAACTGAGACCGGCTTTTTGGGATTAGCTCCACCTCACAGTATCGCAACCCTTTGTACCGGCCATTGTAGCATGCGTGAAGCCCAAGACATAAGGGGCATGATGATTTGACGTCGTCCCCACCTTCCTCCGAGTTGACCCCGGCAGTCTCCTATGAGTCCCCGCCATAACGCGCTGGCAACATAGAACGAGGGTTGCGCTCGTTGCGGGACTTAACCCAACATCTCACGACACGAGCTGACGACAACCATGCACCACCTGTGAACCGACCGCAAGCGGGGCACCTGTTTCCAGGTATTTCCAGTCCATGTCAAGCCTTGGTAAGGTTCTTCGCGTTGCATCGAATTAATCCGCATGCTCCGCCGCTTGTGCGGGCCCCCGTCAATTCCTTTGAGTTTTAGCCTTGCGGCCGTACTCCCCAGGCGGGGCACTTAATGCGTTAGCTACGGCGCGGAAAACGTGGAATGTCCCCCACACCTAGTGCCCAACGTTTACGGCATGGACTACCAGGGTATCTAATCCTGTTCGCTCCCCATGCTTTCGCTCCTCAGCGTCAGTTAATGCCCAGAGACCTGCCTTCGCCATCGGTGTTCCTCCTGATATCTGCGCATTTCACCGCTACACCAGGAATTCCAGTCTCCCCTACATCACTCTAGTCTGCCCGTACCCACCGCAGATCCGGAGTTGAGCCCCGGACTTTCACGGCAGACGCGACAAACCGCCTACGAGCTCTTTACGCCCAATAATTCCGGATAACGCTTGCGCCCTACGTATTACCGCGGCTGCTGGCACGTAGTTAGCCGGCGCTTCTTCTGCAGGTACCGTCACTTTCGCTTCTTCCCTACTGAAAGAGGTTTACAACCCGAAGGCCGTCATCCCTCACGCGGCGTCGCTGCATCAGGCTTGCGCCCATTGTGCAATATTCCCCACTGCTGCCTCCCGTAGGAGTCTGGGCCGTGTCTCAGTCCCAGTGTGGCCGGTCACCCTCTCAGGCCGGCTACCCGTCGTCGCCTTGGTGAGCCATTACCTCACCAACAAGCTGATAGGCCGCGAGTCCATCCAAAACCACAAAAAGCTTTCCACCCCCCACCATGCGATGAGGAGTCATATCCGGTATTAGACCCAGTTTCCCAGGCTTATCCCAGAGTTAAGGGCAGGTTACTCACGTGTTACTCACCCGTTCGCCACTAATCCACCAGCAAGCTGGCTTCATCGTTCGACTTGCATGTGTTAAGCACGCCGCCAGCGTTCATCCTGAGCCAGGATCAAACTCTCCGTTGAAGTAAAACAAAAACGAACACAACCACCAGCCCCGGGAAAACGGGACAAAACGGCTGCAAAATTTGAAACCAGCTGTAAAAACCAAACACCATCCACGGGATGGACAGGCCTGGCCAAAACAACCAATCAATAAAACAATTGGTATCAACAAACTTGGCACACTATTGAGTTCTCAAACAACAGACACACCCGGCACCACCACAACAACTCAGCCGTGGATCGCTCCGGAGCAACTTTTCAAACTTACCCGAACTCCCGCCCCGATGCAAATCCATATCCCAGGACCAACACCAGCAAGAAACCCGAACCCCCACCACATCCAGGCACTCAAACGAGCCACCAGAATCTGGACTTGAATTAGGGGGTTTGGCCGCCCGCGGTAACCAGCTCTTCGCTGTTCCCCTCGCGGCGACTTAGAAAACAATACACCCACCCAACCCCCACCGCAAATCCACCCCCACACCACGCCATGCACTCGGCAAATCCCCGGAAACACACGGAATCCGGGGCCCTACGGCCGCCTCAGAGGCAGCCGCACCCTGGATACTCGTTGTGTTCACTGGCTCACATCTATCCGCGCCCGCATGCCCCGCATGCCCATCGCTGGAATGATCCGTATTGGGCATGGTTGTCGGTGGTGATGAACATGCACTACTCCACGTCCTTGCCGGGCTGGAGAAGGACTTCGAGGACGCCTTCGGCGCGGCTAGGCCGATCATTACTCCCATGCCGGGATTCCAGGACCCCATCCTGACATGCGCGCCGGACCTGGGTCCGGCGCAGGTTGTTCGCGAGTCCCACGCCGCCGGACGGCCACACATGGCTCCGGCCACGAGGCGAGCCTGCAGTTCGCTGCCGTCAGCGCGGTGAGGACGGGCCCACCGGCACCAGTGTCGTCCCAGAAGTACACGCCGGGGATGTTCAATAAACAGCCGCAGGTCTAGTCTTCATCCCATGAACGAACACACGGTTCCCCACGAGGCGGGCGGGTATTTGTTCGAGTTTGGAAGGAGGCCTCCCCTCCGTGAGACGGCACGTTGGATGACTGGACTCGGCCTCATCATCGGCGGCGTGGCCATCATGGTCATAGGAAATGCTTCGTCCTCCTATTTGTCCCTCCCCCTGGGAATTGCAATAGCAGTTCTCGGCGTCATTCTCCTCATAACGTATGCCTTCGACAAGAACAGGAAGAACCGAGCTTTCCCCGTTCAGGCAAACAGGCATCGGATCAGGTCCAGCCGTGGGGTGAGGGGCAAAGATTCCTTAGCATCGGATCTTGCCATCCTTGCAGACCTCTATTCGCAGGGTGCACTCTCCCGAGGGGAATTTGAGGCCGCCAAGCGCCGATTACTCGATGTCTGACACCTGGCCTCCTGTGGCAACCCGGCGCTGAGGTAGCTGACCGGTATTCCCCAGGTAAACCCGTCAGGTGGAGCCGCGAGGGTATTTTGACTCATTCGTTGATGGCGTCGGTTGGGCCGTTGGACGTGACGGCACATCGAAGGATGCCGGCACCCGGGCGGCTCGCTTCTCTAGGGCCAGAACAGGCGCGGTGACCTTTCGGCCGGCCACCAGGGCGCCGACGTCGAGTAGGTTCTTCGCGCCGATCGAGGCGCCCCCGCCTTGACCACATAACGTGCGCCGGAGCCATAATCGAGCTGGGCGCCAGCGCTGTGCCGATGACAGTAGCGAATGGATGGCGCTGCCGGAGCAGAGGAGTTCTCGAATGACAAAATATCTGATTTCGTTCCCGGGAGAGGCCATGGTGGTCCCCGCGGAGGAATTCGAGTCCGTGGTTGAAGCATCGCATGCCGTCATAGAGGAGGCCAAGGCGGCGGGCGTGTACGTCTTCGGCGGCGGGATCGATGAGGACGTGGACCCGGTGCGCGTGACCGGCGACGGTACGGTCACGGAAGGCACGTACCCAGGCCACAAGGTGCCCAACGGCGGCTACACCATTCTCGAGCTGCCCTCGTGGGAGGCGGCACTTGAGTGGGCCGCGAAAATCGCCATCGCCTGCCGCTGCCCCCAAGAACTCCGGCAGTTCCACTACGACCCTGCCAGCTGACCTGCGCAACTTTCGCCACAGTCGGTCGCGGGCCGAATAGGGCGTTAGAGCTGGCCGACGCTACTTTGCTGTCGGCAGCCGGCGCTGCGTGCCTGTGCGTGATCACGCTTCATGACTACTGGCGAGGGTTTGCGGATATCGTGCGGCTAGTGCCAGAGGGTTCCCTGGGTTCGTGCGGGTGCTGCCTGGGCGTTGGGAGAATCGGTGCAGGTACTGCCAGAGGGTTCCCCGGTTGCTTGGGGCTGGCGTGGGTGGTGTGGGTGGTGTTGTTTAAATGGGTCAGGCCCCGACACGTGTGTGTCGGGGCCTGGCCTTGAATGATGTTCCGGCGGTGACCTACTCTCCCACACCCTCCCGGGTGCAGTACCATCGGCGCTGTGGGTCTTAGCTTCCGGGTTCGGAATGGGACCGGGCGTTTCCCCCACGCTATGACCGCCGTAACCCTTGCTCCGCACCCGTCCGGGCCCTGTTTGTTTGGGCCTGGCTTGGGCTGGGAAAATTTGTGGTTACAACTGTGCTCCAGTTTTTGGTTGGAGCTGTGGTGTTGTTATTCAGTTGTTGGTTCCTGTGCAACTTACCGTGTGACGGGTTTGTTGGTTGGGAACCACATAGTGGACGCAAGCAGTCTTGTTTATCTTTTTACCGACCCCGTGGTGCAAACGCTTTTGAATCCGTTTGCGGGGTGGTGTGTGGTGTAAGTTATCGGCCTATTAGTACCGGTCAGCTTCACGAGTCGTTAGTCCTCGCTTCCACATCCGGCCTATCAACCCAGTGGTCTGGCTGGGGGCCTCTCACACACAAGGTGTATGGAAATCTCATCTCGAAGCGAGCTTCCCGCTTAGATGCTTTCAGCGGTTATCCCATCCGAACGTAGCTAATCAGCGGTGCACTTGGCAGTACAACTGACACACCAGAGGTTCGTCCGTCCCGGTCCTCTCGTACTAAGGACAGCCCTTCTCAAATTTCCTGCGCGCGCAGCGGATAGGGACCGAACTGTCTCACGACGTTCTAAACCCAGCTCGCGTACCGCTTTAATGGGCGAACAGCCCAACCCTTGGGACCTACTCCAGCCCCAGGATGCGACGAGCCGACATCGAGGTGCCAAACCATGCCGTCGATATGGACTCTTGGGCAAGATCAGCCTGTTATCCCCGAGGTACCTTTTATCCGTTGAGCGACGGCCATTCCACAATGTACCGCCGGATCACTAGTCCCGACTTTCGTCCCTGCTCGAGATGTCTCTCTCACAGTCAAGCTCCCTTGTGCACTTACACTCGACACCTGATTGCCAACCAGGCTGAGGGAACCTTTGGGCGCCTCCGTTACTTTTTAGGAGGCAACCGCCCCAGTTAAACTACCCATCAGGCACTGTCCCTGACCCGGATTACGGGCCGAAGTTAGATGTCCAAAGTGACCAGAGTGGTATTTCAACGATGACTCCACCCGAACTGGCGTCCGGGCTTCAACGTCTCCCACCTATCCTACACAAGCCACTCCGAACACCAATACCAAACTATAGTAAAGGTCTCGGGGTCTTTCCGTCCTGCTGCGCGTAACGAGCATCTTTACTCGTACTGCAATTTCGCCGAGTTTATGGTTGAGACAGCGGGGAAGTCGTTACTCCATTCGTGCAGGTCGGAACTTACCCGACAAGGAATTTCGCTACCTTAGGATGGTTATAGTTACCACCGCCGTTTACTGGGGCTTGAATTCTCAGCTTCGCCGTGAGGCTAACCGGTCCTCTTAACCTTCCAGCACCGGGCAGGAGTCAGTCCGTATACATCGTCTTGCGACTTCGCACGGACCTGTGTTTTTAGTAAACAGTCGCTTCCCCCTGGTCTCTGCGGCCCCGATCCCCTCCGGACAGCAAGTGTCCATCAAGGTTGGGGCCCCCCTTCTCCCGAAGTTACGGGGGCATTTTGCCGAGTTCCTTAACCATAATTCTCTCGATCGCCTTAGTATTCTCTACCTGATCACCTGTGTCGGTTTGGGGTACGGGCGGCTAAAACCTCGCGTCGATGCTTTTCTCGGCAGCATAGGATCACCAAATCCCCCCAAACGGGGGTCCCATCAGATCTCAGGCATCATGAACGGCGGATTTGCCTACCGTTCGCCCTACATCCTTAGACCGGGACAACCATCGCCCGGCTTGGCTACCTTCCTGCGTCACACCTGTTAATACGCTTGCCTCCCAGGATCAGGTCCCGCGCTCCACCAAAACCCTCACACCACAAGGGTGATCGGGCAGGTCTCGGGCGGTTAGTATCCCCTGTTCAGCATGGGCGGTTTTTCGCCGGTACGGGAATATCAACCCGTTGTCCATCGACTACGCCTGTCGGCCTCGCCTTAGGTCCCGACTTACCCAGGGCAGATTAGCTTGACCCTGGAACCCTTGATCATTCGGCGGACGGGTTTCTCACCCGTCTTTCGCTACTCATGCCTGCATTCTCACTCGTGTAGGCTCCACCGCTGGTTTACACCGCGACTTCACTGCCCACACGACGCTCCCCTACCACTCCAGACGCCTGAACCAACCCAACAAGTGGGCGGCTTGGCTACTATCTGAAATCCACAACTTCGGCGGTGTACTTGAGCCCCGCTACATTGTCGGCGCGGAATCACTTGACCAGTGAGCTATTACGCACTCTTTTAAGGATGGCTGCTTCTAAGCCAACCTCCTGGTTGTCTTCGCAACTCCACATCCTTTCCCACTTAGCACACGCTTAGGGGCCTTAGTTGGTGGTCTGGGCTGTTTCCCTCTCGACTATGAAGCTTATCCCCCACAGTCTCACTGCTGCGCTCTCACTTACCGGCATTCGGAGTTTGGCTGACGTCAGTAACCTTGTAGGGCCCATTAGCCATCCAGTAGCTCTACCTCCGGTAAGAAACACGCAACGCTGCACCTAAATGCATTTCGGGGAGAACCAGCTATCACGAAGTTTGATTGGCCTTTCACCCCTACCCACAGCTCATCCCCTCCATTTTCAACTGAAGTGGGTTCGGTCCTCCACGACGTCTTACCGTCGCTTCAACCTGGCCATGGGTAGATCACTTCGCTTCGGGTCTAGATCACGCCACTGCAACGCCCTATTCAGACTCGCTTTCGCTACGGCTTCCCCACACGGGTTAACCTCGCGACGTAACACTAACTCGCAGGCTCATTCTTCAAAAGGCACGCCGTCACAACTACAAAGGCTGCTCCGACGGATTGTAAGCACACGGTTTCAGGTACTGTTTCACTCCCCTCCCGGGGTACTTTTCACCTTTCCCTCACGGTACTGGTCCGCTATCGGTCATTAGGGAGTATTTAGGCTTATCAGGTGGTCCTGACAGATTCGCACGGGATTTCTCGGGCCCCGTGCTACTTGGGATACTCTCCAGGCGGCACAAAACATTTCGGTTACGGGGCTCACACCCTCTCTGGCCGGCCTTTCAAGACCGTTCACCTATGCCTGCACATCACACCTCACTGTCCCGGCAGAGACAGTACGGAAAGTCCCACAACCCCGACCATGCAACGCCCGCCGGCTATCACACATGGAACGGTTTAGCCTGATCCGCGTTCGCTCGCCACTACTAACGGAATCACTATTGTTTTCTCTTCCTGCGGGTACTGAGATGTTTCACTTCCCCGCGTTCCCTCCACGCACCCTATGTGTTCAGATGCGGGTCACCAGATCACTCGCGCGTCTGGCGGGGTTTCCCCATTCGGACACCCTGGGATCACAGTCCGGTTATCGACTCCCCCAGGCTTATCGCAGATTCCTACGTCCTTCTTCGGCTCCTAATGCCAAGGCATCCACCGTGTGCTCTTAAAAACTTGACCACAAAAGATCAAAAAAACTAATTTTCGAGAGAACCACGAAAACCACCCGGACACCACCACCACAACCCAAAGGCCACAGCAACAGACGCCCGGACAGATCCAGGTTCATATTCTTGGAAATTGCTTCTTATAAAAGATGCTCGCGTCCACTATGTAGTTCTCAAACAACAACCCCATACCACACACCCCACACACAACCCCCAAAGGGACCAACATGCATGATCGGTGCAGCCAGGAAACCAGAAACAAACAAACCCGAACCCCTCCCCATCAGGGAAGAACCCGGCCCTGTTGCCTCAGGACCCAACAGTGTGCCAAACACTAAACCACCCATTCCCCACCCCACCGTTCCAGGACACCGGCCGTGGTAAACCACAACAGGACATCCGTACTGGACGGGACAAAAAACACGCGGCCGCTACTTGTTGATATTCCACCCTTGAGCACCCGCCGCAGAACAATCGTCTGCGCAACGGGCATATACTCCTGACAACCCCACCACACGGACATACATCCGGCAGGACGGTTGTAGGTGCTCCTTAGAAAGGAGGTGATCCAGCCGCACCTTCCGGTACGGCTACCTTGTTACGACTTAGTCCCAATCGCCAGTCCCACCTTCGACAGCTCCCTCCCACAAGGGGTTAGGCCACCGGCTTCGGGTGTTACCAACTTTCGTGACTTGACGGGCGGTGTGTACAAGGCCCGGGAACGTATTCACCGCAGCGTTGCTGATCTGCGATTACTAGCGACTCCGACTTCATGGGGTCGAGTTGCAGACCCCAATCCGAACTGAGACCGGCTTTTTGGGATTAGCTCCACCTCACAGTATCGCAACCCTTTGTACCGGCCATTGTAGCATGCGTGAAGCCCAAGACATAAGGGGCATGATGATTTGACGTCGTCCCCACCTTCCTCCGAGTTGACCCCGGCAGTCTCCTATGAGTCCCCGCCATAACGCGCTGGCAACATAGAACGAGGGTTGCGCTCGTTGCGGGACTTAACCCAACATCTCACGACACGAGCTGACGACAACCATGCACCACCTGTGAACCGACCGCAAGCGGGGCACCTGTTTCCAGGTATTTCCAGTCCATGTCAAGCCTTGGTAAGGTTCTTCGCGTTGCATCGAATTAATCCGCATGCTCCGCCGCTTGTGCGGGCCCCCGTCAATTCCTTTGAGTTTTAGCCTTGCGGCCGTACTCCCCAGGCGGGGCACTTAATGCGTTAGCTACGGCGCGGAAAACGTGGAATGTCCCCCACACCTAGTGCCCAACGTTTACGGCATGGACTACCAGGGTATCTAATCCTGTTCGCTCCCCATGCTTTCGCTCCTCAGCGTCAGTTAATGCCCAGAGACCTGCCTTCGCCATCGGTGTTCCTCCTGATATCTGCGCATTTCACCGCTACACCAGGAATTCCAGTCTCCCCTACATCACTCTAGTCTGCCCGTACCCACCGCAGATCCGGAGTTGAGCCCCGGACTTTCACGGCAGACGCGACAAACCGCCTACGAGCTCTTTACGCCCAATAATTCCGGATAACGCTTGCGCCCTACGTATTACCGCGGCTGCTGGCACGTAGTTAGCCGGCGCTTCTTCTGCAGGTACCGTCACTTTCGCTTCTTCCCTACTGAAAGAGGTTTACAACCCGAAGGCCGTCATCCCTCACGCGGCGTCGCTGCATCAGGCTTGCGCCCATTGTGCAATATTCCCCACTGCTGCCTCCCGTAGGAGTCTGGGCCGTGTCTCAGTCCCAGTGTGGCCGGTCACCCTCTCAGGCCGGCTACCCGTCGTCGCCTTGGTGAGCCATTACCTCACCAACAAGCTGATAGGCCGCGAGTCCATCCAAAACCACAAAAAGCTTTCCACCCCCCACCATGCGATGAGGAGTCATATCCGGTATTAGACCCAGTTTCCCAGGCTTATCCCAGAGTTAAGGGCAGGTTACTCACGTGTTACTCACCCGTTCGCCACTAATCCACCAGCAAGCTGGCTTCATCGTTCGACTTGCATGTGTTAAGCACGCCGCCAGCGTTCATCCTGAGCCAGGATCAAACTCTCCGTTGAAGTAAAACAAAAACGAACACAACCACCAGCCCCGGGAAAACGGGACAAAACGGCTGCAAAATTTGAAACCAGCTGTAAAAACCAAACACCATCCACGGGATGGACAGGCCTGGCCAAAACAACCAATCAATAAAACAATTGGTATCAACAAACTTGGCACACTATTGAGTTCTCAAACAACAGACACACCCGGCACCACCACAACAACTCAGCCGTGGATCGCTCCGGAGCAACTTTTCAAACTTACCCGAACTCCCGCCCCGATGCAAATCCATATCCCAGGACCAACACCAGCAAGAAACCCGAACCCCCACCACATCCAGGCACTCAAACGAGCCACCAGAATCTGGACTTGAATTAGGGGGTTTGGCCGCCCGCGGTAACCAGCTCTTCGCTGTTCCCCTCGCGGCGACTTAGAAAACAATACACCCACCCAACCCCCACCGCAAATCCACCCCCACACCACGCCAAAACCCCGCAGTTCCGGGCCCTGAGGCGGCATCTACCCTCAAAACCGGGCGCCGCCGTCGTTCGCGGTTTCTGTGTGCTGCAGCACAACCACGAAGCACCACTCCCACAGGCAGGACCACAACGCTTAAAGCAGAAGGGCCGGCAACCAAACGGTTGCCGGCCCTTCTCAAGCAGCTGGAATCAGCGGTGCTGGATTACCAGGAAGACTTGGTGATACCCGGAAGCTCACCACGGTGAGCCATGTCGCGGAAGCGAACACGGGAGATACCGAACTTCTGGAAGGTACCGCGGGGACGGCCGTCGATGATGTCGCGGTTACGCAGACGGACGGGCGACGCGTTGCGCGGCAGCTTCTGCAGGCCGAGGCGTGCAGCTTCGCGTGCCTCGTCGGTGGACGCGGGGTCAACCAGAGCCTTCTTCAGTTCGAGGCGCTTTGCAGCATAACGCTCAACGATGACTTTACGCTGTTCGTTCTTGGCGATCATTGACTTCTTAGCCATGTGCTTAGCGCTCCTCTCGGAATTCGACGTGCTTACGGATGCGGGGGTCGTACTTCTTCAGAACCATACGGTCCGGATCGTTACGACGGTTCTTGCGCGTCACGTAGGTGTAACCCGTGCCCGCGGTCGACTTGAGCTTGATGATCGGACGTACGTCCTTGTCCTTAGCCACTAGAGCTTCACCCCACGAGCCAGGATCGAGGCGACGACTACGTCGATGCCGCGTACGTCGATGGTCTTGATGCCACGAGCAGAAACCTGCAGCGTGACGTTACGGCGCAGGGACGGAACCCAGTAGCGCTTCTTCTGGATGTTCGGATCGAACCGACGCTTGTTGCGTCGGTGCGAGTGCGAAATGCTGTGCCCAAAGCCCGGCTCGGCTCCGGTCACTTGGCAGTGTGCTGCCATGACTTCTCCTCAAGAATTGAATGTAATGATCCGCATATCTGCTGCAGGATCATGCGTCTAGATGCGACCCAAAGTGATCAGGGTGAACGGTTAGTCACGCAACTTGAGCCCCTAACTACCGGCTACCCTGCAGAAAATTACCGGGCCACCGGAGCAATTGCGCACGCTCCGCGCACTTAGCGCCCACCAAGTCTACGAGTTCAGGCAATTAAAGACCAATCCGCCGTCAAGCGGGTGTATAAGGGCCGTGCATCGGGCGGCTCCGGGACAACCTCCGTCGCCACTGCACTCATAGCTGGGTGACCGGTATTTTCACAGCTGAATGAAAGCTTCGGGGTTCATCTTTGAAGCATGACAACACAGCTCCGGCGGGCCGCTCCGGCCCACAACCCATCCGGCCACCGGGGCCTCAGACCGGTCCACGGCCGGTCCGGCCTGTTCCACGGCCAGCACCGCCGGCGCCTGCTCCGCATGGACGCCCTGACCGCTATCGCCTGGAGTTCGGTGGCAGCCGCGGTGGCTTTGTGGCTGGCCGACGGCGGCGCAACAGTGATCAGTTCACCCGCCGCCGCGTTTACCGCACTGGGAATTGTGGCCGGGTTGGCAGGAATGGACCTGGTCCTGCTGATGCTGCTCCTGGCCGCCCGGATCCCCCTGATTGACCGTACCTTCGGCCATGACAGGGCACTTGAATTCCACCGCAAGCTCGGCAAACCGTCGCTGTACCTGTTGCTGGCCCACGGGCTCCTGATAGCCGTCGGCTACGGCATGGCGGAGGGCCTCAATCCCATTAGCGAATCGATTGCCCTGTGGGTATTGGTACCCGATATGTGGCTGGCCTTCGTGTCGCTGGCCCTGTTCATCGCGGTGGTGGTCACCTCGCTGGTGGCGGTGCGGCGTCGGTTCCCCTACGAGTTCTGGTACGCCGTGCACCTGCTGACGTATGCCGCCGTCGGCACATCCCTTCCGCACCAATTCAGCGTGGGCGGGCTGTTCGCGGAGGGGACCTGGCAGCGGGCGTATTGGCTGGCCATCTGCATCGCCACCGGCGCTGCCCTGCTGTATTTCCGGGTGGCTCAGCCTATCGTTGCCACGTCCCGGCATCAGCTCACAGTCAGCCGGGTGACCAGGGTTGCCCCGGGCGTGGTCAACATCGAAATGACCGGGTACCAGCTGGACAGGCTCTCCGGGAATGGCGGACGCTTCTTCATCTGGCGCTTCCTGTCCCCCGGCCTGTGGTGGCATCCGCACCCCTTCAGCCTGTCGGCCGAACCCCTGGCATCCGGACCCCAGGGTGAATCGAAGCTGCGCATCACCGTCCGGAATCTGGGCCGGGGTTCCGCCCAACTCATGAGGCTGCGGCCCGGCACCAGGGTTGCTGTGGAAGGCCCGTACGGAATGTTCGGCACGGCCGCGCGTACCCGGGACAAAGTGGTGATGATCGGTGCGGGAATCGGCATCACACCGTTGCGCGCCCTGCTGGAAAGCACACCGTTTGCTCCCGGCAGCGCTACCGTCCTGCTGCGCGGCCACACCGAACAGGAGCTCTACCTGGGATCCGAGATCCTGGAGCTCTGCGAAAACCGCGGTGCCAGGCTTTTCCATCTGACAGGTCCCCGTGTGCCTTGGGACGAGAAAGGCTGGTTGCCGGAAGACGCTGTGCGCGCCGGCTATGACCTGGCATCCTATGCCCCGGACATTGCGGAGGCGGACGTCTACATCTGCGGGCCGGCGGCCTGGGCCCGCAACGTCGTCGTAGCTGCCCACGCTGCCGGCGTCGGGCCGGAACAAATCCATCACGAAAGGTTCGACTGGTGAAAGCACGGGGAGCAGTATCAGCGGCCCTGGCCTCGGCCGGCATCCTCCTCGCCGGCTGGCAGGCCGGAGTGCAGGTAGCGGAAATCCACAGCTCGGCGGCGTCCACATCGGCCGGCACAGACACGGGTGGAACCGGAGCGACCGGCGCCTCAGGTTCGTTGGATTCATCGAGCCAGGCCGCCGCACCGGCGTCCGGATCGTCCGGAGCAGCCGGTTCCGCTGGCGCGGCGGCCGCTGCTGCAGCCACGTACGACGGCGCCGTGGTACCCACGCGGTTCGGCTCGGTCCAGGTGCAGATCACCGTGAAAGCCGGGGCAATCACCGATGTCACAGCGCTCCAGCTCACGGACGATGACCGGAAGTCCATCCAGATCAGCAACCGGGCCGCGCCTTTGCTGCGCAGCGAAGTACTGGCCGCCCAGTCGGCCGACGTCAAGAGCATCAGCGGGGCCACCGTCACCAGCAACGCCTACCTCACGTCCCTCCAGGCAGCCATTGATGCCGCGAACCTCTGAGAACGTCCCCGCCACTCCCCCGCGGCCGCTCCTGAAGGCAAGGACTTTCCAGAGCATGGGCACCGTCATCAGCCTCACCCTGCCCGTCGCAATCCCGGGAGGAAACCCGCCGGACGACGAGCTGGCAGCGGCTGCCGCCGTCGTCGAACGCCTGTTCCGTGACCTGGACCAGACATTCAGTCTGTACCGGCCGGATTCCGAAGCCAGCAGGCTGGCACGAGGCGACCTTTCGCTCCGGGCGGCGTCGCCGGCCATGCGTGAGCGGTACGAGGAGGCAATGACGTGGCGGCTGCGCACCGAGGGCGCGTTCACACCCGAAAGGCCCGACGGCGTACTGGACCTTTCCGGCCTCATCAAGGCCCATGCGGTCCGCGAGTCGGGGACCTCGCTGCTGGCTCTAGGGCGCGCGGACTGGTGCCTGAACGCCGGCGGGGACATCCTGGTCAGCGGTTCGCCGGAGCCCGGAAGCTACGAACTCTGGGATGCCGGCATCATCGATCCCCTGGACCGCGGGGCCCTGCTCACCGGCTATCCGCTGGGGCACGGACGCGGGCATGAGGCGTTGGCGACCTCAGGTTCGGCGGAACGGGGGGACCACATTTGGTCCGCGGCAGCTTCAGGCAGTGAGTTTATGCAGGTATCGGTGCTGGCCAAGGACATCGTCACCGCGGACGTTTTAGCCACGGCGATCGTCGCCGGCGGAGTACCGATGCTGAACCGCGCCACTGACGGCTGGGATATCGACGTCCTCGCTGTCAGGACCGATGGCCGGCTGCTGGCAACCCCTGGTTTTAGGGCTGGAGTCTCGTGAGCTGAGGGTACCTGGGCGCCAGCCCGTCCCCGGAGGACTTGCCCGTCACGCGCCGGACCACCCACGGCCCGGCAAATTCGCGGACCCAGCGGGCGTTGGCGCGGAGGGCGTCGGCCCGGCTCAGTTCCGGGACCGGCGTCATCGGCGGGACCTCAATGGAGTGGTCATGCTGCAGCACCGCCAGGACGCGCTTGGCCATGTTGGCGTGCCCGGCGGCGGACATGTGCATCCGGTCCCGGGCCCACATTCCCCAGTCGTAGTACTCGTTGAAGCGCCAGTAATCCACCAGCAGTGCGCCGTGGTCCCCGGCGATGCCGCGGACCAGTTCGTTGTAGATGGCCGTGCGGCCGCGCATGGTGCTGAAAACCTTGGAACCGCGTGCGTCGAACCCGGTGAACACCACAACCGTTGCCCCGGTCGCGGCCAGCTTGCCAATTCCGGCGTCGTACTCGGCCAGCAGATCATCGATGTCGATCCTGGGCCGCAGGATGTCATTGGCACCTGCGTAAATGGTCACCAGGGTGGGATTAAGTTCGACGGCGGCGTCCACCTGTTCGGCCATAATCTGGCGAAGTTTCCTGCCGCGGATGGCGAGGTTGGCGTACCCGAAGCCCGGATCCGCCGCACCCAGCTGTTCCGCTACCCGGTCAGCCCAGCCGCGGACACCGTTGGGGCGCGCGGGATCGTCATCACCCACGCCTTCCGTGAAGGAATCGCCGAGGGCTACGAAGCGGGTCGAAAAATCCATAGCGCCAGTGTGCCACCTGTTGCTGCAGGCAACCAAGAATCAGCTTTCGCGGAGGATCCAGTGGTCATCGTCGAGGCGGGCCACAATCTTTTCCGCGATGCGGGCCAAATCGTTGACATCGCGGTCTGTCAGGGCGTCCAGGAACTTGGTGCGGACCGCTTCCACGTGCCCCGGTGCCAGTGACACCAAAGTGGCCATCCCGTCGTCGGACAGGTGTGCAGTGGTGACGCGTGCATCCCGGGGGTGCGGACGCCGTTCCAGCCAGCCGCGCTTCTCCAGCTTGGACACAACGTGCGAGAGCCTGGACAGCGAGGAGCTGGTCCGGGCGGCCAGTTCACTCATCGGCAGGAAGCGGCCCTCGGCTTCGGACAGCATGGCCATGACGTTGTAATCGAACAGCGACACTTTGCCGGCGGTGTGCAGCTGGTTGTCCAGCGCGGCGGGAAGCATGGTGTTGATGCTCAGCATGGCCAGCCAAGCACGGCGTTCATCGGCATTGAGCCAGCGCGGTTCGGTCATGAATCCATTCTATGCTTGACAGTTCAAGTGGCTGGCCGACGCCCCGGTAAGATTGTGCCCATGTATGTTGTGTCCCTGACTTACAAAGTGCCCGAAGACATTGTGGAGTTTCACCTGCCGGGCCATGTTGAATGGCTGAAGAATGCCTTCGACGACGGCGTCTTTGTTGCAGCCGGACGCAAGGTCCCCCGCACCGGCGGGCTGTTGCTGTCCAGGGCGGACCGGCAGACTCTCGACGGCAGCCTGGCCAAGGATCCCTTCTACATCAACGGCGTGGCTGACTTCGAAGTCATGGAATTCGCGGCCAACAGGGTGGCGCCGGGCTTTGAAAACCTGTTGGATACCTAGGATTTTCCGGCCTTTGCCCGGTTCTTTTCGGCCAACTTCTTCAGCCCGCCCTTCCGCGGCACCTTGACCGGGTCCGGCCAGCGCGGTTTGAGGGTGTCGCCCAGCGTGACGCCCCGGATTTTGCGGCCGAAAAGTGGCAGCACCCACTCCCTCACCCAGCTTCGCTGACGCTGTTCCCACTCCCTGAGGCTGAGTCTTTCGAGCGGTTCCCACTCCTTGGGACGGATCTTATGCGGCACTCCAAGCTGGTCCAACACTTGCCCGGCGAGGTACTTGTGGCCGGCCTTGGACATGTGAAGCCTGTCCGAGTCCCACATCCGCCGGTCGTGGAAGGCGTCCAGGCACCAGTAGTCGACCAGGACGGCGCCGTAGGTAGTGGCAATCGTTCGCACGCGCTGGTTGTAGAACGTATTGCGCTTCTTCAGCAGTTCCAGGACGGCGGAAACCTTGACGTCGAACCCGGTGAAGAGGACCACCGTCGCCCCACTCCCGGCAAGCTGTGCCACCACGCCCTCATACTCGTCCATCAAGGCAGTCATGTCGGTGCCGATGTCCAGGATGTCGTTGCCGCCGGCGTACAGCGTAACCAGCGTGGGTTTCATGGCGAGTGCCGGCTCCAACTGCTCGCTGATGACGTGCCGCAGGCGTTTGCTCCGGATGGCCAGGTTGGCGTATTCCCAGCCAGGTTCCGCCTTCGCGAGTTTCTCCGCTACCCGGTCAGCCCAGCCCCGGACCCCGTTGGGCAGCCGCTCGTCCCGGTCCCCCACGCCCTCGGTAAACGAATCCCCGAGGGCAACAAACACACGCCGCCCACTCGAAGGAAGCAAAGAATAAGCGCACACCCCGCCACGCTAACCAACCAAGGAAACAACAGGGTTAACGGCCAGCGACAGGAACTGCAAGAGCGTCTGGAAAAAACCCACATTAAGTGCGAGAGCGTTTGGGGTGGGGCCGGACGTCTGCCCTCCGGCCCGGGCCTGCGAACCTTAGAGCTCGGCCTTGCCGCGGCGCCAGTAGCCCATGAACGCGACCTGCTTCCGGTCGATCCCCACGTCCCGCACCAGGTACCGCCGCATGTCCTTAATGACGGCCGCCTCGCCGGCGATCCAGGCATAGAAGGGCATGCCGCCCGCCGGAACGTCGGGGTTCTTGCTGGCCTCGATCTCGGCGGTTTCCATCCGCGCCGGGGTCTCCCAGAGGATGTCCACGTCCACATTGACGTCCTCGGGCTCCGGGCCTGCGCCGGCGTCGGACGCTTTGATCCCCACCCAGCCCGGAACGGGGACGGCCTTTCGCACCGCGTCCTGCAGCAGTTCCCCGTGCGGGCGGGCGCGTCCGATGGCTGCGCCGCGCGCCAGCCAGGTGATCTGGACGTCGGCCGGCGACGTCAGTTCAAGGAAGTCTCCGGCCTCCGGGACCTCCAGGAAGGCGTGGCCGGTCATGTAGGGCGGCAGGCTTTCGAGGATGGCGGAGATGGCGGGAACGGCGGTTTCGTCACCGGCGAGGAGGACGCGCTGTGCCATTCCGGGCCGCCACTCGATCCCGCCGTAGATCTCGGCGGTGTAGCACTGGGCGGCGCGGTTGTTGGGGCCGATGATGGTGATGGCATCGCCCGGTTTGGCTTTGAGGGCCCAGTTGGCGGCCGGGCCGCCGTTGCCCTCCGCATCAAAGTGCATGACGAAGTCGACGTCAATTTCCGGGTACACCGAGTCCAGCCGCGACCCGCGGACAGTGTAGGTGCGCATGGAGCCCCGGACGGCCGCGTCCATGGCCAGCCATTCCTGGTACCAGCCGGACTGCGCCATCTCGAAGGCGGGCAGGGGGATCTCCGTGCCGTCGTCCGCGAGGGAGGGGATCATGAGCTTGATCCGCAGGTCCAAGGTGTCGCCGTTCACGCCGAAGTCACGCAGGCAGTACCCGCCAAAGGTGATCCGGCGGAAGTTGGGGCTCAGCTCCTGCACGGAGGATACGGTGACCTCGAAGGCCAGGGTCATGGGCTGGGTGGCGGCAATATCGCGGGTCTTCATGAAACGAGCTCCAATTCAGTGGCGGTGGTGTGGTGGCGTCCGATGGGAATGATCAGTGGCGTGCCTGAGACCGGATCAGGGATCACCCGGGATTCGAGGCCGAAGACGCTGCGGACCAGCTCCTCGGTAACAACAGCAGAGGGATCGCCGAGGGCAACGACTGCGCCGTTCTTCATGGCGATGACGTGGTCCGCGTAGCGTGCCGCCAGGTTCAGGTCGTGCAGGACGATGGCCACGGTGGTGCCGCGTTTGCGGTTCAGGTCCGTGACGAGGTCCAGGACTTCCACCTGGTGGGCCAGGTCCAGGTAGGTGGTGGGCTCGTCCAGCAGGAGGACCTCCGTTTCCTGGGCCAGTGCCATCGCGATCCAGACGCGCTGGCGCTGTCCGCCGGAGAGCTCGTCGACGTTCCGATCGGCGAGGTCCAGCGTTTCGGTCGCTTCGAGCGCGCGCTGCACGGCGGCGTCGTCCTCCGGGCTCCAGCTCCGGAAGAAGCCCTGGTGCGGGTACCGCCCGCGCCCCACAAGGTCGCGGACGGCAATGCCGTCCGGCGCGGTGGGGTGCTGCGGGAGGAGTCCCAGGGTGCGGGCCAGTTCGCGGGCGGGGCGGGAGTGGATGTCCTTCCCGTCCAGCGTGACCGCTCCGGCGGCAGGCTTGAGCAGGCGGGACAGTCCGCGGAGCAGCGTGGACTTGCCGCAGGCGTTGGCGCCCACGATCATGGTCACCTTGCCCTCGGGGATATCAGCCGTGAGGCCGTCCACCACGCAGCGCTGATCGTATTTCAGCGTGAGGTCCTTGGCGCTGAGAACAGCCATGTCAGGCATCCTTCCGGTTGGCCGTGACCAGGAGCCACAGCAGGAACGGGGCACCGAGCGCGCCGGTGATGACGCCGACGGGCAGCACGGTGCCGTCCAGCAGCAGGGGGGCGATGTTGGCGGCGAAGTAATCGGCCGCCAGGACAATGAGCGCCCCAACAAGGGCCGACGCCGGCAGGCTGGCTTTGTTCGTGACGCGCCGGGCGATGGGACCGGCGAGGAAGGCGACGAATGCAACCGGGCCTGCTGCCGCCGTCGCCACCGCTGCCAGCGCTACTGCCGTGACCACCACGGCGAGGCGGGTGAAGCCGACGCGGATGCCCAGTCCGGCCGCGGCGTCGTCGCCGAGTTCCAGGATGCGGAGCGGGCCGGCGAGGGCGATGACGGCCGGAATCAGGACCAGGAGTGCCAGGGACAGCATCGTGGCCCGGTCCCAGTTGGCGGAGTTGAGGGACCCGTTGAGCCAGACGAGTGCATCGGCTGCGGTGCGGATGTCCGCGCGGGTCATCAGGAAGCTGACCACTGCGTGCAGGGCGGCGGCGATGCCTACGCCTGCCAGGATCAGCCGGTTTCCGGCAGCGTTTCCACGGTTGCCGCCGCCGGAGCCGAGTGATCCGCCGCGGGAGATGGCGTAGATGACGGCTGCCACTCCCAAGGCTCCTGCCAGGGCGGCGCCGGAAACCGCCGCACCGGATGCGCCGAAGACCACGATGGCCGTGACTGCTGCAGCGCTGGCGCCGTAGCTGATGCCGATCACATCGGGGCTGGCCAGCGGGTTGCGGAGCATGGTCTGGAACAGTCCGCCGGCCAGGCCGAAGGCCACCCCGATCATGGTCCCGATCACGGCCCGCGGCAGCTTGTTTTCCATCACGATGAAGCTGGCGCCGGGGATCCGTTCGCCGCCTGTCAGGTGGGCGATCACGATCTTGAAAAAGTCCGGGATGGTCACGGTGTAGCTGCCGAGCAGGACATAGACAGCAAACAGGAGGATGACGCCGGCCGCCAGAAACCCTGTCCGCCAACCTTGCGCTATCACTTTTGGCCGCCGAAACCCGGTTTTGACGGCCGGAAGTGACAGGGCAACGGGGGGTCTGGGGACGGTTTCGGTGAGTTTCACAGCCCGGCCCCTTTCCCGCGGCGGATCAGCCAGACGAAGACCGGTGCGCCGATAAGGGCCGTCATAATGCCGGCCGGGACCTCTCCGGGGAGCAGGATGACGCGGCCAACGATATCGGAGCCGAGGAGCAGCGCCGGGGCCAGAACCAGGGAGAACGGCAGGATCCAGCGGTAGTCAGGACCCGTCAGGGAGCGGACGGCGTGCGGAACGACCAGTCCCACGAAGCCGATGGGTCCGGCCAGCGCCGTTGCCGAACCGCAGAGCAGCACAATGCCCAGGGCAGTAATCCCCCGTGCAAGGCCCACTCGCTGGCCGAGGCCGCGGGCGATGTCGTCGCCCAGGGCCAGGCTGTTGAGGATCCGTCCGGTGGAAAGGACAATCAGGGCCCCTACTGCCAGGAACGGCAGGCCCGGAAGCACTACGGACCAGTCGCGGCCGGCAATACCGCCCACCTGCCAGAAACGGAAGCGGTCCAGGGTGTCCTGGCTGGAGACCAGGATGACGTTCATCAGCGAGAACAGTCCGGCGCTGAGTGCTGCGCCGGCAAGGGCGAGCTTGACCGGGGTTGCACCGTCCCTGCCCAGGGAAGCGACGAGGTACACCACGACGGCGGCCGCCGCTGCACCGATGAAAGCGAACCAGATGTAGCCGGTGAGGGAGGAGATGCCGAAGATGTAGATGCCGGTGACCACGGCCAGGGCGGCGCCGGCGTTGACGCCCATAATGCCGGGGTCCGCCAGCGGGTTCCGGGCCACACCCTGCATGGCAGCGCCGGCAAGGCCCAGGGCACTGCCGGCGAGAAGTCCCAGGACGGTGCGCGGGATGCGGGCGTGGACAACAGCGTGGTCGCCGTTGGCGGGATCGAATTGGGTGAGCGCCTGCCACACGGTGACGGGGGAAAGTCCGCGGGCACCGATGGCCAACGATGCGGCGGTCAGCACAACAAGTACGACGACGGCGGCCAGCAGCCAGGCGGCTTGCTTGCCCCGGGGGCGCGCGCGGCCGGCGGCGGGGCGCTGAGAGGTGAGCTCTCGGCGCTTAGGCGGCACCAAAGCGCTGAGGCCTCGCCTCTGGCTGGGCGCCGTCGTCGTACTTTCGGTCATGGGACGGTATTTACTTCACTGCGTCCGCGGCGGTGGCCAGCTGCGGGAGGAACGTGTCCAGTGACCACGGCAGGCTCAGCGGGGAGGAAGCGGAGATGGACAGCGTCAGGGTGTTGTCCGAATCGGCAACCAGGGCGCCGCTCTGGATGGCCGGGATCTGGCCGAGCAGCGGGTCCGCCTTGATGGAATCGGTGGTGGCTGCATCCGGGACCCAGGTCACGAAGATGTCGGATTCGAGTTCATTGGCCTTCTCAGCGGACCACCGGATGAAGAATTCCTTGGAGCCCTTCGAGTTCTCCTCCACAACGGGGGCAAGCGTCATGCCGATCTCGCTCAGGAAGCGGGGGCGGTTGTCGTTGGCGGTATAGACGTTGACACCGTCGGCCGAGGCGGGCTCCAGGTTGCCGTAGATGTAGCTCTTGCCGGCGATCTGCGGGTACTTGGACACCTTGTCCTTGATGGTGGCCTCGGTATCGGAGATCAGCTTGGTGGCCTCCGCGTCCTTGCCAAGGGCCTTACCGATAATGGAGGTGGAGTCCTGCCAGGACGTTCCGTAGGCCACCTCGGGGTGGGCCACCACAGGGGCGATCTCGCTGAGCTTCTTGTAGTCCTCTTCGGTCAGGCCGGAGTAGGCGGCCAGGATGACGTCAGGGGTGAGCTTTGCGATCTCCGTGAAGTTGATGCCGTCGGCCTCGGAGTACTGGACCGGAGCCTTTTCCGTGCCGAAACCGGCGCCGAGTTCCGTCAGTGCCGCGTCCTTCCACGGTGTGGAGCCCTGCTCGTTGCCGCCCCACTCGTTCTTGGGGACGCCCACAGGAACAACACCGAGGGCAATGGCTACGTCGTCATTGACCCAGGAGACGGTGGCTACACGGGTGGGCTGTTCCTTGATAATGGTTTCGCCAAAGACGTGCTTGATGGTGACCGGGAACTGTGCGCTGCTGGAGCTGGAAGTGGTGGCATCCGAGGTGGAGGCCGCAGGTCCGGTAGAGCAGGCGGACAGGCTGAGCGCCGCGGCGGCCAGGACGGCCGTTGCCTTGCCGGCTGTCTTGAGCAGCGTGCGACGGGTGGCACGGGGGCCGGAGAAGAGGGGGGAAGTCACGGAACTCCTTAGGTCAATGATGCGAACCTAAGTAAGGGTAGCCTAGCCTCCTGTGAATTACGCAACGTTGTCATGGCGTAATTGACATACATGACGAAGGACACAAAAAGCGCTCCCCCACTTTCGTGAAGGAGCGCCCCTGGTGGTTGGCGTGTCAGCTGTAGGAAATGCTCATCATGAGGGCCTTCAGCGCCTGGCCTTCTTCCCCCGCGAGCCACGCTTTGGCGGCGTCTTCGCTCGCGAACGGGTTGTCAATGAACGTGACTTCGGCAATCAGGATCCGCTCACCGATCCGGATAAGTCCGGGCAGCCCCATCTCCGCCCCGGCAATGGGAGCCCCCGGCGTCAGGTGCATGCGGTACCTGGGGATGTCGTTCACGTTGTCCACATAAAAGGAGTAGTGGGCCGCAGGTTCTGGCTGCCCCTGGAGCCCGGGAACCGGCAGGGACTCGAACACGGTCCGGATGACGGGGCTGCTCACGCCATCCGCGATGACGCCTGTGTAGATCTCGGCCTGCCGCTGCCCGGTCGCGTCATAAACCGTGGCTGTTCCCACCAGCGGCGACGCCGAGGCCTCAAACAGCTCCACCCGCCAGTCGGCCGGGTACTTAAAGGAAAGCCGCCCGGCCGGGAATGTGTACGTTGCCAGCCCGGCAGGCGCTGGCGCTGATGCCGTGGGAGCGGACGACGTCGGCCGCTCACCCGCCGTCGCCGGGCTCGCCGTGCCGCTGGGGACAGGGGTCGCGCTCGCTGACGCCGGGGCGGTGGCCCCTGCGGCAGGAGTGCCGGCAGCGTCTGATGAGACGTTTGCCATGCAGCCCGTGAGGGTAAGGGCTGCGAGGGTCGCGAGAGCCGCAAAGGTGCGGGCGCGATGAACTGGGTGCATCGGTGGTGCCTTTCCAAAGAAGGCCGTCAAACTCAGCAGGCGTCAGACGCGGGACCCAGCGTTCCGCAACTACCCATCGGGGAGGATGAAGGCGAGTGTTTGATGTCCACCAGAATGGCATCCGCTTCATCGCCCCGACTAGGGTTTCCGGAATATATCCATCGATTTGTTATAAAAACATTCCTAGCACCACCGTTAGCGCAAAACGATGTCAACCGGGTTCGCCTCGGAGCGCCAGGCCCCCTCTTCGCCGGCCCGGGGGCGGATCACGGGCGCCGTCAGGACACCGGAACGGTTGGTGCGCTTGTCCCGCAGGATTTCCGTGACCGAGCCGAGGTGCCTGGACAGGTCGATCACGTTTTCCGGGGCGGCCAGCAGCAGCTGGAATCCGAACTCGTGCAGGGCTTTGATGCCCGCACCGGCGAACTCCTCGGAGGCCAGCACGAACGCCTCGTCCATCATCACGGTGCCGTAGGTAGTGAAACCCTGCTCGGCGATGCCCAGCTGGTAGCTCAGTGCTGCGGCCATGATGAAAGCGGTAAAACGCTGCCGCTCGCCGCCGGACATGGAGCCGGTATCGGCGTGCATATAGACATCGGTCCGCTTGCCGCCCCGTGGACCGGCAACTTCCCGGTGTTCCTTGCACTGGATGAAAAGGTGCCCACGGACGTCCAGCACCTCGGCGCGCCAGCGGCGGTCCTCCGGAGCCTGGGAACCCAATCTCTTGACCAGCGTTTCGAGGGTTTTGTAGCGGGCGGTCAGCTCGGCGTCGTCGTCTCCTCCTGATGCGGTGGTGTCCGTACCGCCGCGGGCGGGCCGCGTGTGCCGGGCCTTCAGCGCGTTATGAATGGCGTCCTTGAACTGCTTGGCCGTGGCGGGCATGGTCTGCTTGATGTCCAGTTCCAGGAAGCTGCCTTCGTGGAAGTTGACCTCGGCCAGGATGCCGTTGAGGGGGAGGATCCGGCTGGAGATGGAACGGCGCTCCTCGTCCAGAAGGTGCAGCAGCGTGCTGAAGGATTCATGGGTCCGCTGGTTGAAGAACTGGCGGAACTCCGATTCCTGGGCAGGCAGGCCGTCGCTGACGATGGCGTGGTAGCGGGATTCGAACTCCCCCGCCGCGCCGATGGACGTGCCGTGGTCCGCGGAAATTGCCGATCCCCACTCACGCACAAAGCCCTCGAAGATCCGGGTCAGCCGCTCGGAGGTTGCCTGACCGCGCGTCTCGGTGGCGTGCAGCTCCCCCAGCAGCGCTGTCCGGACACGGTTGGCAAGGTTGTCCAGCTCGTGCATCTCGCTGATGTCACCGAATTCGGTGAAGTAGGGCTCCAGCGCGGTGACGGTGGCGGCCGACGGCGGCGCCTGCTCCAGGCGGGTCCGCGCAGCTTCCAGCAGGGAATCGGCGGCGCTGAGCTGCCGGTCGAGCGACTTGTATTCGCTTTGCAGGACGGCCGCGGCCTCGGTGCTGGCCTGGTGTTTCTGCCGCGCTGATTCGATGTTCGCCCGCAGCGGTTCCAGGTCTGCCTGAGCTGCCAGGGCATCCTTGAGCCGCTGTTCAATCCTGGTGAGTTCCTCGCCGGCAACGGCGGCAGAGACCTGTTCCCAGGACCGGTGGTCCTCGGCGATACGGCGCAGGGCGTCAAGCTGACGGCTCATGCCCTGGTGGGATTCTTCGCGGCTCTGCGCCAGCTCGGCCGCCTTGGCCAGCTCCTGCTGCAGATCTTCCACCTGCGCGGCCACAAGTTCCAGCTTGGCCGCGTTGTCGAAACCGAGCACGTAATCCTGGCGCCCGGTGAAGCGGTCGTCTTTCTCCACCGTGTGCCGGTTGCGTTTGACCACCCCGCCCAGGCTCAGGCCCTTGTCCAGGGCGGCCAGTTCATCGGGGTCCTCGACGCACTGGTAGGCGAAGTCGAGGGCGATCCGCTCGCGGATCCACTCGCCGGCGTCCGCCACCGCACCGCTGGCAAGGATGTCCAGCTTGGTGAGCAGATCGCCGTCGCGCACGTCCTCAACGGCCAGCGCGCCGCCGGCGAGCGGCTTGGAGACGTCCACGGCGCGGATGGCGCCGCGCACCTTGTGGTCGTTAAGGAAACGGGTCACGGCGGCGAAATGCTCACCGGGGACCAGCAGCGTGGTGGCCAGGTTCCGGAGCGCGCGCTCCGCCGCCGGCCGCCACTGTTCCTGCCCGTCGGCGAGGTCCATCAGCTCGCCACCGAACGGCATCCGGTCTTCGGGCACGCCCGTTGCGGCAGCGATCGCCGCACGGTTCTCAATGCTCGACGGCGGCAGCAGGGACTTGCGCGTCTTCAGCGACACGAGCTCCTGCTGGGCGGCGGCCAGTTCGCGTTTTTTGGTGGCGTGGCCGTCGAACGCTTCGAACCGGAGTTCCTGCAGGGCCTGGGAATCATCCTTCAGTTCCGCGGATCTGGCTGCTGCGTGCTCGTGGGCCTGTTCCCAGCCCCCAGCCGTCCACTCAAGCTGCAATCCGGCGTCGGACAGTGCCTTGCGGGCAGCCTCCTCCACCTGCTGGCGGAGCCTCAGCCCAACCCTGGCGTTCTCCATCGACTGCTCGATCGCGGAGATCGCGTTGCCGCCCTGGTTGTTGTAGTCGGTTTCCAGCTCGCGCAGTTCCTTGGCCAGTCCGTCACGGACCGAACGCTCGGCGGCGAGGTCCTTGGCCTTGGCCTGGGCCAGTTCCTTGATCCGGGCCAGCGTCTTCTGGTGCACGGTGACCGCGAGCTGCTGCTTGTAGGTTTCGAACTCCTCGCCTGCAAGTTCGCGGAGCCGGTTCGCATCAAGCAGGGACTGCGCGTACTCCTTGTTCAGCCCGGGCACGGGGGCAAGCTGGTCGCGCTGCTGCCGCACATCCTCCAGCCGCTGCCGGATGGACATCAGGTTACTGAACTCCTCCACCACGTCATCGGCTGCGGTGAGGGTGGCGGGAGCATCCAGGACCTGGTCGCGGAAGAACGTGTTGACGCTTCCACCAAGGCCCTTGCCTGCCTGGATCACCCGGAGCAGCGGCAGCGCCTGGTCCGAGCTGATCCCCAGCAGCCGGCGAAAACGCTCGGCGAATGCCTTATGGACATCGAAGATCTGGGCGTCGGGGAAGATGGCCTCGAGCGCGGCCTTGGTGAAGCGCTTGTCGGTGATGTCCTCGATGGCCGGCAGGTCCAGCGGCTTGTTGTCGATCAGGTAAAAGCGGCCGACGCTGGACTCGGTGCCGTTCTTGGGCACGTCGAACAGGGCGGACACCGTGACGCGGGTGCCCGCTGCGTTATCGAACGTCAGCGCAACGGCGGACCACGTGGCACCCGGACGCTGGAACGCGCTGGCCGAGCCTTCGCCCACCGCCTTGTCGCCCACCTTGCCCCGCATGTAGGTGAACGTGGTCCTCTTGTCCTCCACAGCACCGCCTGCGCGCTGGGCCGCCGCCTCATTCGAGCGCGGCCTCGCATCAAACACGCGCAGCATGGCGTCAAACAGCGTGGACTTTCCCACGCCCGAGTTGCCCGTCAGCAGCGTTCCGTTCCGGTCCACGTGCATCGTGTGGGCCCCGTGGAACGTCCCCCAGTTGACCACCTGCACCAACGCAAGGCGCATCTGGCCCGGGTTCGTGAGCTCGCCCATCGGCAACATGGATGCGATGCTCATGCGTCTACTCCCCCGGCTTCCGTTGCTTCCTCACCAGTCGCAGCACCACCGGACACATGCTCTGCGTGCTCGCTCGTTCCTCGCTTAGACGCACGCTGCCGCATGTCCCCGGCGTCACCGCTCATACCCGGAACCTGCGCACCCACGGACGACGACGCCGATGCCGCCCAGGGAGTGGCTTCGGGCCTATCGGAGCCGGGCGACTCGCTGCTTGCAGCAGAGTCGCCCGGCGGAGGGGCGGGGGCGGCGTCGTCGTCGTCGTCCCCACTGTCCTCGTCCGCGGGACTGTCGCCGTCGAGCTCCAGCATCGCTTCTGTGCCTGTGGCATCCGTGGTGGCGGCCACCAGGGCTTCGATCTGGGCCGGGATGTCGCCGATGTTTTCGAAGGGCAGGGCCAGGGGGAGGGCGTTGGAGATGGTGTAGACGTCATCCAGGGGCGTGGTGAGGAGGAGCTGGCGGGCCAGGAGTTTGGTGATGGCGCGGGTGACCACGTCCGAGTCGCGCAGGGCGTCCTGCTGTCCGGCGGGTTGGTAGTGGGCCACGAGGTCGGCGATTTCCTCTCGCGTGATGGTGGGGTCCGTCTGGGCAGTGACGTGGCGGTCCAGCAGCAGGCGCAGCCGGAGCAGCACGATGGTCTCCACCCGGCTCAGCGCGCGTTGCTGGCGCAGGATGCTGGAGCGTGTGCTGCCGCCGATCGCCTCGGGATCGACCGGGCGCAGGACGGCGATCTTGCGTTCGTGGTCCAACTGGAGGGTGAGGAAAAGTTCGGACAGCCGGCTGCGGAGAATCAGCTGGTTGTCCAGCAGCGTGGTCCAGAGTCTCTCGTCGCGGCCGCCATCCACGTACGGTCCCTTGAGCAGCTTCACCAGCGCCTGGCGCACCTTCATGGTGAGCACGCCGGTATCGCCGGGGAACAGCGCAGCACCATCCACGAAGGTGTCTCGGGGAGTGACTGTGAAGGGGCGCTCACTGTGGGATGGCACCTCTGCAGCGGGGGCGGTCTCCGCAAGGTGCGGGTCCTCCTCAACGGGAGGCGCCGCCGTCGTGATCTCTTCAGTCATCGTCAATCCTTCTTCAGGGTGACCACCGGCAGGTATGCCTTGCGGGTGGTGCCGTCGATCTGTTCGAAGTCGAGGCCGTCCCAGGCTTCGCGGTCGAAATTCGCTCCGGCCTGCAGCGCGTGCGCGAGCAGGGCCCGGATGGAGTTGATGTGTTGCTCTTCCGCCGGCAACTGGGCCCAGGCCTCGGCAAGGGTGGCGGCTCCGGCAACGGCTGCCCGGATGGCCTCCGGCCGGGCTTTGCCCGTCCTCGGCGAGCGCACCCGGTCCGAGTCGCTGAAGGAAATGGGATCGGCGAGCTTGGGTGGCACTGCGAACTCGTCCGGATCGTAGAGCTTGACCATGGCCAGGGATTCGAACCCGGCGTTGAAAAGCACCGGGCCGCGGACCAGGCCGGGCCGTTCCCGTTCGTATGGCAGGGACCTGATGGCCTGCTCGGCCTCGCGGAGGACCTTCCGGAGGCGGACGGACTGGCGGAAGTCATCGCTCTGGACGTAGGTGTTCAGGCTTTCGCTGAGCTTGCCGTAGATGCGCTGGATCTGGCCGTGCTGGTGGCGGAGTTCAGCCACCAGGTTCTTGAGCGTCTCCCGGTCCTCCGGGGACAGGTCGTCGGCGAACTGCCGGCTGAGCACCTCGCCGATGGCCGAACGGAACCGGACCTGCTGCTGGGGGTCCTCCAGGAACGCCGTGAAGGACCGGAAAGTCCTGCCTTCGGGACTTTGCCGGAGCCGCTTGTCCGCCTCAAGGACCTGGGCCATGGTGGCGCCCTTGCTGAGCGATTCCTCGATGATCTGGTTACGGAGGGCGCCCACCAGTTCCTCGATGCGGTCGCGCATCTTCTTGTAGTCGGCGGGCAGGCTTGCGGCCAGGTCCAGGATGTTGCCTGCAGCCTCCACGGCTTCGTCGTCATCGAGGAGGCCGTCGAAGTCGCCGGAGCTGATGTCCTGGATCAGTTGCCGCCGCTCGCCGATCTCCTCTTCGAGGGATTCGAGCCGGGCGCTCTGGTCCGGGTTGGTCTCGTTGGCGAGCTTCTCCACGTCGCCCAACAGGGTGCCCAGCCGGGAACCGTTCAGGGTGGACCGCTCGCTGGAGAGGCTGTCCAGGAAGGCGAGGACACGGGCCGCGGGTTCGGTGACCTCGTAGACAATCTGTCCGGACTGGTTTCGGCGGGTCAGGAAGTTCTTGCGTGTCCACTCGTCCGCATACTTCTTCCCGGTCGGAGGACCGTCGACGGAGCCTCCCAGCCCCGGATCCTGGCGCCGCAACTGCTCAAGGAAAGAGTCGACGTCGGCGTGGAACTCCTCAAGCGGAAGCTGCGGGCGGGTGCGGGTGAAGGAGGCCTGCAGGACGGCGATGACCCAGGGAGCCGACCGAGTGAGCGCCCAGGCAGGTCCTTTGGTCAGGAGTTCGAGGTCCCGGAGCCGGGCGCTGATCGCATCAGCGGATGACGCGGCGGAGCGGGGCACGCACTCTCCTTCAGCTGCTGGGTGTTGGTTGGGCAGCGCGGAAACGCGAAAACTGCCAACTACAAGGTTAACGCAGACCCTCCCAACCCAACGCGGGGTCACTTCCGGCCCGATGCAACGGCATTATCGGGCGTGGAGTGACCCCGCGTTGGGTGGGAGTGCGTGAGGGTTCCGCGATCGCTCCGTTACCTACCTCGCGGTAGCATTTCGATCCCATACCAACCCGGCATTATCAGCGCCGCCGCTCTGGATGCGGCGGCGGCCTGCCCCTACGCTCGTGCTACTGATCTCAACCGAAGCAATGGCGCAGCAGGGGGAAGCATGCAGTTTGATCTAAGTGCAGTGGAAACGGCCACCATGGTATTCGTCGGAACCCTGGTTTTCGGCCTGCTCCTGGTGGCTTTCATCCTCACCGCGGGGTTTCTTGCCCTGGTCCTGGTGGGGGTGGGAAAGCTTGCCTGGTTCCTCGTTTCCACCTCGCTGCTGGCCGTGGTCCACGGCATCAACCATGGTTGGGACCGGCTGGTGCACCACGCCTCAACTGTCGAGGTCCCCGGGGACTTCCAGGGCCAGCCATCCCCTAGCACCGGAAGCTACCCGCGGGTAATCTAAAGGGACAGCTGAAGGGTTCTCCAACCCGGCGGATCCATGGCTTGAACCGGCCATCCCGGGCAGAGGAGATACCCCATGAGCTCCGCAACCGACAGTCCTGCCGCCAACACCGCTGCAGCCGATGCTCCGGCCGCGGACGTCCCGGTCGCTGCCAGTAACATCGGGCCCGAGGCTACTGCGGCAGAAGCCCGCGCCCTTTCCGAGGCTGCCCGTGAAAAGGGCTGGGACCGGCCGAGCTTCGCCAAGGGACTGTACCTGGGAGACTTCGACCTCAGCCTCATCCACCCGTGGCCTAAGGCCCAGGCCGAGGACGTGGAGCGCGGCGAGGCTTTTATGGAGCGCCTCACCGAGTACGCCCGCACCATGTCCGGCCGGGTGATCGAGCGTGACTCGCAGATCCCGGACGAATACATCAGGGGCCTGGCCGACCTTGGAGTCTTCGGCATGAAGATCCCCCAGGAGTACGGCGGCCTGGGCCTGTCCATGGTCTACTACGGCCGTGCCCTGGCGCTGCTGGGCAGTGTCCACCCGAGCATCGGCGCCCTGATCTCGGCCCACCAATCCATCGGCGTCCCTGAGCCGGTTAAGGTCTTCGGGACCCCGGAGCAGAAACGCGAATACCTGCCCCGGTGCGCCGCCGGGGCCATCACCGCCTTCCTGCTCACGGAACCGGATGTTGGCAGTGACCCTGCCCGGATGGGCAGCACCGCAGTTCCCACGGACGACGGCGGATCCTACGTTCTGGACGGCGTGAAACTTTGGACCACCAACGGCGTGATCGCCGAGCTGGTGGTGGTGATGGCCGTGGTGCCGGCCCGCACCGACGCCGACGGTTCGCACCACAAGGGTGGCATCAGCGCCTTTGTGGTGGAGATGGACTCCCCCGGCATCACCGTGGAGAACCGCAACTCCTTCATGGGACTGCGCGGCATTGAAAACGGTGTGACGCGCTTCCACCAGGTCCGGGTCCCGGCGGCGAACAGGCTCGGACGCGAAGGCCAGGGCCTGAAGATCGCCCTGACCACGCTGAATACCGGCCGGCTCTCACTCCCGGCGCTGTGCGTTGCGTCCGGCCGCTGGAGCCTGAAAATCGCCCGCGAATGGTCGAACGCCCGCACCCAGTGGGGGCAGCCGGTGGGCAAACACGAGGCCGTGGGCAAGAAGATCGCCTTCATCGCTGCCACGACCTTTGCTTTGGACGCCGTCTTCGAGCTGTCTGCGGAACTCGCCGACGCCGGCCAGAAGGACATCAGGATCGAGGCGGCCCTGGCCAAGCTGTGGTCCACCGAGATCAGCTACCTGATCGCCGACGAGCTGGTCCAGATCCGCGGCGGCCGCGGCTTCGAGACGGCCGAGTCCCTCGAGGCCCGCGGCGAAAGGGCGGTTCCGGCGGAGCAGCAGCTCCGCGACCTCCGGATCAACAGGGTCTTCGAGGGCTCCTCGGAAATCATGAAACTGTTCATCGCCCGCGAAGCCGTGGATGCCCACCTTGCCGCCGCGGGCGCCCTCGGGTCCATGGAAGCGAGCCTGCAGGAGAAGGCTCGGGCCGCCGTCGGGGCTTCCGGCTTTTATGCCAGGTGGCTGCCCAAGCTGGTGGCCGGCGCCGGCATGGATCCCCGGTCCTACAGCGAGTTCGGCCGGCTGGGAAAGCAACTGAGGTATGTGGAGCGTTCCTCGCGCCGGCTGGCCCGGCAGACTTTTTACGGCATGGGCCGGTGGCAGGCGAAGCTTGAACTCAAGCAGGCGTTCCTGGGCCGGGTAGTGGATATCGGAGCCGAGCTGTTTGCGATGGCAGCAAGCTGCTCGCGGGCCGAGATGCTGCTGCGCACCGCTCCGGACCGCGCGGCCACCGCCTACGAGCTCGCCGAGGCATTCTGCGAACAGTCACGCGTGCGCGTTGACGGGTACTTTGACGAGCTGTGGCGGAACACCGATGACGGCGACCGCGACCTTTCGCGCAAGGTCCTCGCCGGCGATTACACCTGGCTCGAGGCCGGGGTCCTGGACCAGTCGGAGGGCACCGGCCCGTGGATCGCTGACGCGACGCCGGGCGCTTCCACCAAAGAAAACCTGCACCGGAGGTACCGCTAGCACGATGGTAAGCATCCTTGTTATCGCGGCGAACCAGTGGTTGAGTTGACCCATGAGCAACCTAACGAACCCAGAGGACAAACTTCCGCGGACTGCCCGGAATGAGAATCTACGGAGTGAAACTGCTCGTGACCAGGCCTTCGCCGGCGGCGAACCCACGCGCGTCTACGACCGGACACCGGCGCCTTCCGCTGAACGGGACTACCAGCCGGATCCGGCCGCTGCCGAACAGGACTCGCCGGTCGTCGATCCGCGCCTGACCGACCCCAGCCTGACGGACCGGCACACCGCGGTGGCCCGTGAGAAAGAACAGTTTGGCGGCATCAAGGTGGGCTCCGCCTTCTTCGGCTGGCTGGCGGCAACCGGCATGTCAGTTCTCCTCACCGCCTTCGTGGCGGCTCTGGGAACCGCGGTTGGCCTGGCGAACAGCACCGATGTCAACGAGGCCCTCAACCAGGTGGCCACCAACGGCACGGTGGGGCTGGTGGGAATGATCGTCCTGCTGGTGATCCTGTTCGTCTCCTACTATTCGGGCGGCTACGTGGCCGGCAGGATGGCCCGCTTCAACGGAGCCAAGCAGGGCTTTATGGTGTGGATCTGGGCGTTGATCGCCGCTGTCGTGGTGGCACTGCTGGGCATCATCGCCGGCCAGCAGTTCAACATCCTGGCCAACCTGAACAGCTTCCCGCGGATCCCCATCAACGAGGGCCAGCTGAGCACCATGGGCATCATCGCCGCCATTGTGGTGGCCGTTGTTGCCCTCGCCGGAGCGGTCCTTGGCGGACTGGCTGGCATGCACTTCCACCGCAAGGTGGACCGGGCAGGCTTCACCCCGGATGCAACGTACAGCGAGAGCTAGTCCTGCAGCACAGCATCAACGTAGTACCAGCGCCGGTTCTCGCGGACGAAGCGGCTGTTTTCGTGCTGGACTCCGCGTTCGCCGTCGTGCCTGAAGTGGGCGTTGAACTCGACCGTGCCTGCGGTGTCCAGCGGGCCGCCGCGGCTGGTGGACAGGATATCCAGGCGCCGCCACTCCATGGTGGGATCGAGTTCCAGCCCGGCAGGTGCCGTGTCCGGATGCCAGGTTTTGAGCAGGTATCCGGTGTTGAGCAGGGCAAAGGCACTGTAGCGGGAACGCATCAGCTGCTCAGCCGTGGCGGCCTCTGCCTGGCCGGAGTGGAAGCGTCCGCAGCATTCGGCATAGGCCAGGCCGGAGAGGCAAACGCAGTTGCTGGTGTCGAGTGGTTTTTCAGGCATTTTGCTCCGGCCGGTTGCGCGTCAGCCACCGTTCGGCGGACGCTTTGTTCCCTTCCGATTCTAGGCGCAGGCGCCGTTGTCACATCCGGTAACAGGTTCGGAACAACCTCCACCGGGCCCCCTCCACGGGCGGCACAGCCCGCAAATAGTCCGTAAGGTGGTGGAGGGGGCCGGTTGCCCGCTGGCAGTGGTTTCCGGGACGGACGCCGCAGCCGCAGAGAGGAGAAGTGCACGTGGGAGATTCAACGACGATCGCTCTCCACCTGACTTTTTTCGGCACGCTTGGCCTGGCGTTGGTGATGTTCCTGGGGCTGTTCCTGCTGGTGATTCTCACGCTGGTGATCGCCGGCGTGGGGCGGCTGGCAGCCCTCTTCGTCATGGCCCTCCTTGGCAGGCGTCCCAGGAACGAGACCCTTCCGCTGGTCCGCTTTTCCGGGACGCAGGCGCCGGGCGCTTCCGCGTCACCGCAACATTCAACGCACGACGACGGCGCGGCCCCTTTGCGGATAAAGCCGGCCCGCGCCGGGGTGCTTCGTGCCAAAACCGGCGTTCTGCTGGGTCATACCCGCACCCTGCACAGCTCGGCGAATAAAGCTGCCTCCTCGGCTGTTTCGGCAGCGGTGTCCACGGCGCAGGCACACAGCCGGGCGGCCAGCGCCGTCGTGCTTAAGCCACGCGACTGGCGCAAGGCTGTCCGCAACGGCCGCAACCTCCTGAAACCGTCCGAACTCGGGCCACGGCTGCAGGACGCCGTGGAACACCACCCGCTCCTGACCGCCGCGCGCCGGGAACCGCCGGTGCTGGCTGAGGACTGGGCAGCGGCCGTCGCCAAAGCAGACGCCCGTGCCATGGCCCGGGCCCGGGCCGCCGCACCGGAAATCACCATCTCGGTCCGCGACCTGCCCGCTCCCTGCGTGCCGGCGGAAAAAGTGGTGGCCGTGGCGCCCCTGGTGGAGTCGGCGCTGCACCAGGACCGTCCTGCTCGTGATGTGCCGCGGTCCTTCACGAAACCCTCGGAGCCCGCTCCCTTGTCGCCGCTGGACACCGGCTCGCTGTTGTCCCTGTCCGGACACGCCAGCATCCTCAAAGGAAAGCTGCCTGCCGACAGGCGCTGACCGCCCTGCTGCTTCACAAACCGTCATCGGTGCGGGCCTGCGTTACCCCGTGCTACGAAAAGCTAAGGACTGTGGACTTTTCCTGCTGCCCGGTCCCGAATTTGTGTAGCGTCGTGACGATCCACAGCAAACGCGTGGGACATCGATCGTCAGGAGCCGGGGATGAGCCTCAGCGAACTTCGTGTGTTCGGCCGGTCGGGCACGCCCATCAGCCCGCTCACTTTGGGCACCATGAACTTCGGCGAAGGCCCCGGCGCCTCCCCGGGCAGCGCCCCGACAGGCGGCTCGCCCACCGGCGCGGATGACAGCATCCGCATCATCCAGGCCGCCCTTGACGCCGGCATCACCGCGGTGGACACCGCGGACGTGTACTCACAGGGTGAGTCCGAACAGGTGGTGGGGCGCGCACTCCGCGGCCGCCGCGACGACGTCTTCCTGGCCACCAAGTTCCACGGCCAGATGAGCGCCAACCCGGCCCACTCCGGGAACTCGCGCCGCTGGATCATGCAGGCAGTGGAAGGCAGCCTCCGCAGGCTCCAGACGGACCGGATCGATCTCTACCAGGCGCACCGGCCGGACTACAACACTGACGTCCTGGAGACCATCACGGCCCTGAACGACCTCATCCGCCAGGGCAAGATCCTCTACTACGGCACCTCGGTGTTCACCCCGGCACAACTGGTGGAGGCCCAATGGCTCGCCACCACCAACCACCTGATCCCGCCGGTGGGCAACCAGGTCCCCTATTCCATGCTGGTCCGCGGCAATGAACGCGACGTTCTCCCCATCTCCCAGCAGTACGGACTGGGTGTTCTGGCGTACGGCCCCTTGGCGGGCGGGTGGCTGTCCGGCGACTTCGTCCTGGACGCCGGCAAGCCGCCGGCCCGCGTGCATTCGTTGCCGGGCCGGTACGACATTTCCGGACCGGCCAGCGAGCGGAAACTTTTGGCCGCGGACTCGCTGGCACGGCTGGCGGATAAGTTGGAGATTTCCCTGGTGGAACTCGCCATCGGCTTCGCCCTGAACCATCCGGCCATCAGCAGCGTGATCATCGGCCCGCGCACCGAAGAGCACCTGAACGCCTACCTCAAGGCCGCGGACAGCCTGCTGGGCGAATCGGTGCTTGATGCGATCGACGAACTCGTACCGCCCGGCACCAACTTCGTGGAACGCGACGCCGGAGCCGTGGTGCCGTCACTGGAGTACGCGGAGCTCCGCCGCCGCTAGGCGCGCCACCCACCACCGCCGTCGTTGTTGTGGAAAGCCCTTACCGTGAGCCGCCATCTCGGCTAGCGTGAAAACCATGGAATTCAGATACCTCGGAAACAGCGGCTTCAAAGTCTCGGAAATCACGTTCGGCAACTGGCTGACCCACGGCTCCCAGGTGGAGAACGACGTCGCCACCCAATGCGTGCGGGCTGCGCTCGACGCCGGCATCAGCACCTTCGACACGGCAGACGTCTACGCAAACACCGCCGCGGAAACTGTCCTGGGCGAGGCCCTGAAGGGCGAGCGCCGCGAGTCGCTGGAAATCTTCACCAAGGTCTACAACCCCACCGGCCCCAAGGGGAAGAACGATGTGGGCCTGTCCCGCAAGCACATCATGGAGGCCATCAACGGTTCCCTTCATAGGCTGCAGACGGACTACGTGGACCTGTACCAGGCACACCGCTACGACTTCGAAACGCCCCTTGAAGAGACCATGCAGGCGTTCGCGGACATTGTCCGGCAGGGCAAGGCGCTGTACATCGGTGTCAGCGAGTGGACCGCGGAACAGCTCCGCGAAGGCCACGCCCTGTCCAAGGAACTTGGTTTCCAGCTGATCTCCAACCAGCCGCAGTACAGCATGCTGTGGCGGGTCATCGAGGCCGAGGTGGTGCCCGCGTCCGAAGAGCTGGGCATCTCCCAGATTGTCTGGTCCCCCATGGGCCAGGGTGTCCTGAGCGGCAAGTACCTGCCGGGCCAGCCTGCGCCCGAAGGCAGCCGCGCCACAGACAGCAAGGGCGGTGCCCGGATGATCGAGCGCTGGATGCGCGACGACGTGCTCGCCGCAGTCCAGGAGCTCAAGCCCATCGCGGCCGAGGCCGGGCTGTCCATGCCGCAGCTCGCCGTGGCCTGGGTCCTGCAGAACCCCAACGTTGCCTCAGCGATCGTCGGCGCGTCCCGCCCCGAGCAGATTGCGGACAGCGTGGCCGCCGCAGGGATTGTCCTGGACCCTGATGTCATGAAGAAGATCGATGACGCAGTGGGCTCCGTGGCCGAACGCGATCCTGCGCACACCCAGTCCCCCGCTACCCGCCAGGCCTAGGAGTTCAATGACCGCCCTTCCAGCCCTGCCAGAGCTTGCCATCACCGGATCCACGGGTTCTTTGGGCGGGATGGTGGCACGGCAACTGGCCGGCGCCGGAAGCCCCCAGCGCCTGCTGGTCCGGGAAGCCAGCCGCGCGCCGGAGCTGGAAGGCGCGGTCCCTCTGGTTTTCAGCTACGCCGATCCGGCCCTGGCAAAACAGGCATTGGAGGGCGTCAAGGTCCTGTTTATGGTGTCCGGCCAGGAGGCCGAGGACAGGCTGAAGCAGCACTTCACGTTTATCGCCGCGGCCGCCGCGGCAGGCGTCGAGCACATCGTCTACACCTCCTTTTATGGCGCAGCCCCCGATTGCACGTTCACCTTGGGCAGGGACCACTACGCCACGGAGGAGCGGATCAAATCCTCCGGCATGGCATACACGTTCCTCAGGGACAACCTGTACCTCGACTTCCTGCCGCAACTGGCAGGCCAAGACGGCGTGATCCGCGGCCCCGCCGGGGACGGTGTGGTTTCGGCGGTTGCCCGCGAGGACATCGCCCGGTGCGCCGTGATGGTCCTGCGGGATCCTGCGCTCCACGTGGGGGCCACCTATAACCTCACCGGCCCGGAGGAACTGACCCTGGCCCGGGCAGCCGAGATCCTCACGAAGGGCACCGGGCGGAGCATCTCCTACCAGCCCGAAACCGTGGAAGAGGCGTACCGGTCGCGGGAGTCCTACGGCGCGCCGCCGTGGCAGGTGGATGCCTGGGTGAGCACGTACACCTCCATTGCTTCCGGCGAGGCAGCCGGCCTGTCACCCGATGTCCACGCGTTGACGGGCCGTGAGCCGCTGGGCCTGGCGGAGTTCGTGGAGCAGCCCCAGTTGTAGACGGGTCAGCAGCCCTCGGAATCGGTGAGGACCTTGACCTTGTGGGCTGAGGCCGAGTCCGGATCGAAGGTGTAGCCGATCCATTCGCGGGCCAGCCTGCTGGCAAGCTCCACCCCGATGACGCGCTGTCCCATGGTGAGCACCTGGCAGTCATTGGAGAGGACTGAGCGTTCCACGGAGAAGGAGTCGTGCGCGGTGGTGGCCCGGATTCCGTCCACATTGTTGGCGGCGATGGCCACCCCGATTCCGGTGCCGCAGAACAGGATGGCGCGGTCGGCCTTCCCGTCCCGGATCAGTTCGCCCGCGGCGATGCCAACATAGGGGTACGGTTTGCTGAACTCCTCCGGGCTGTCGGTGCGGTTGACTCCGAGATCCATGACCTCGCTGATCCGCGGGTCAGCCCGCAGGTCGGCCAGTATGCGGTTTTTGTAGTCGACGCCGGCCTCATCTGCGCCCACCACCAACCGCAGTCCGGTGGAGGGGCTTGCGGCGGTCACGAACGGGCTCCTGCCGGGTGTGCGGACACGGGGCGGGAAGAAACGGCGCCGGCCAGGATCGGGCCAATCACGGTAAAGATCATGGCCAGCGACGTGGCACCGGGGTCAGGGGTGCCCACGCTTTTCTCAGCGAGGGGGCGGGCCCGTCCCTTCAGTGGCCGCAGCGAGGCGGTGGCCTTTGCCGCCGTTTCAGCTTCCTGCGCGGCGGCCGCCCACGCCTGGCGAAGGTCAACGCCCCCGCCCACCAGGCGGCTCAGGGTTTCGGTAAAGGGCAGCAGCGCGTCCACCATGGTCTTGTCGCCTGCTTCGGCCTTCCCCAGGCCAGTGATCCTGGCAGCGAAGGCGCGCATTCCTGCCGCCAGCGCAGCCGCGTCGGGTGTCTCCTGGTTCCCCAGTGATTCGCCCAGCGCCCGCAGGCCCGCGCCCCAGAGCACCCCTGACGTGCCGCCGGCCTTATCAGCCCAGGCATCGCCGGCGGCGATCAGGACCGAGCCCGCACCCGCGCCGTGGTCGGCAGCATCGGTACCGGCTGCTGCGGCGGCATCGATCCCGCGGACCATGCCGCGGCCGTGGTCACCGTCGCCGGCCACGGCGTCCAGGTCGCCGAGCCACCCCTCGGCGTCGTGCAGGGATTGGCGGGTGGCCTCAAGGGCCGCCACGCACTGGACCGCATAGCTCCGGGAGCCGCGGTCGGCGTCATACGCTGTCTCGGTGGCGTCGACGTCGGCCGTGTCGTTGCTGCGGTCACCCGTCTGGGCCGCCGCAACACCGCGCCGGTAGGCGGGCGTTTCGGCCGGCGCCGCCCAGAGCGGCTCCAGCTCGTCATCCAGCCACGTGACGGTCAGCGAAACACCGGACATGTCCAGGCTGGTAACCAGCTCCCCCACTTCCGGCAGGACCAGGGTGTAGCCGGCGTCGCGCAGGAGCGGGGCCACGGTCAGCCAGAGGACGAAGAGTTCCTCGTGCTTGGTGGAACCGAGCCCGTTCAGGATCACCGCGAGGCGGTCTCCGGCATCGGGTGGGGTTTCGGCGAGGATCCGGGACACAAATTCCTGGCCGAGTTCCTTGGCGGACGGCAGGTCCGTGTCGAAGAGGCCCGGCTCGCCGTGGATTCCCAAACCGAGCCCCATCTGCCCGTCAGCGAGAGCGAACAGCGGGGCGTCGGCGCCGGGAAACGTGCAGCCATGGAACGCGCTGCCGATGGTCCGGGTCAGGCTGTTGGCCTTCCGGCCCAGGCGCACCACATCGGCCAGGTCCGCGCCGGCTTCGGCGGCGGCACCCATGATCTTGAAGACGGTAAAGTCACCGGCTATCCCGCGGCGCTTGTCAGCTTCCGACGGCGGCGCACTGGCGATGTCATCAGTGACCAGGACGTTTTCAACCCCGATGCCCTCGGCGGCAAGCCGCTCGCTGGCCATCCCGAAGTTCAGCACGTCCCCGGCATAGTTGCCATAGGTGAACACCACGCCGGCGCCTGACTCCGCAGCCTTGGCCACAGCGTAGGCCTGTTGCGCCGAGGGTGAGGTGAAGATGTTGCCCACCACGGCGCCGTCGGCCAGTCCGCTGCCGATCAGGCCGGCAAAGGCCGGGTAGTGCCCGGATCCGCCGCCGGCGAGGACCGCCACTTTCGGCCGGGCCGGACGGTGGCGGCGAACGGCGCCGCCGGGGACCTGGCGCACCAGGCCGGAGTGGATATCGCAAAATCCGGCCAGGGCTTCGTCCGCGAATTCGGCGGGATCGTTGAAAATCTTGGTCATGGTGGGCTCTCTGATGGGGTCTAAGTCTGCAGGTGGAGCGCTGCTAGTGGATGTGGCTGCCGCCATTGATGTCGATGGTGGTGCCCGTGAGGTAGGCCGACTCCTCGGAGGACAGGAAGGTGATGACGGCGGCGATTTCCTCGGTGGTGGCGTTGCGGCCCAGGGGGATGCCGGCGTTGATGGCGGCTTCCTGTTCCTCGGTGCTGCCCACGCGGATGTTGGTGTCCACGGCGCCCGGGGTGATGGCGTTGACGGTGACGCCGGTGGCACCGATTTCGCGGGCCAGTGCCTTGGTCAGGCCGAGGATTGCCGCCTTTGCTGCGGAGTAGGGGACCTTGCCGAAGACGCCGCCGCCGCGCTGGGCCGAGACGGAGGACATGTTGACGATCCGGCCCCAGCCGTTCTCGATCATGTCCGGCAGGAACGCCTTGGTGACCAGGTAAGTACCCGTGGCGTTAACGTCCATCACCTTGTGCCAGAGCTCAAGGGTGGTTTCCAGGAACGGCACCGGCGAGGTGATCCCGGCAATATTCGCAAGGGCTCCCACCGGCGGAAGGTTGCCGGCGGTGATTTCGGCCTTGACGGCTGCGTAGGCGGCGTTGACGGAACCTTCGTTGGCGACGTCGACCTCGTAGCCGAATGCCGGGACGTTGAACTCATTGCCGATCTCGGCGGCTACCTTGGCGGACTTCTCGGCGTCGAGGTCCAGGATCACCACCGCCCAGCCCTGGTTCGCGTAGCGGCGTGCGGTGGTGATGCCGATGCCGCGGTCCGAGGTTGCTCCGGTGAGGACGGCAGTACGCTGGATGGTGGTCATGATGCTCCTTGTAATTGGTTGGTCTAGCTGGGTGATTCAGATGAGGTCGGTGATGAAGCTGGCCGCTTTGGCGGCGGCAGCGGGGCGTTCGTCGTGGGTGACGTCGCGGGTTTCGAGTTCGAGGGAGAAGTGGCCGGTATAGCCGCCCGCCGCAAGGGCGTTCAGTCCCGCGGCGAAGTCCGCGTTGCCGTTGCCGATGCTGAGGTTGATGTTCCCCGGCACGGCGTCCCGGAGGTGGACGTGGGAAATCCTTCCCTCGTGCCGCTTGAGGTACTCCAGCGGATCCTCGCCCGCAGCCACGATGTGGCTGAAGTCCATGACAATCCCGACGCCGGATCCGGCCAGCCGCTGCGCCAGCAGTTCGGCTCGCTCCAGGTTCCAGCAGAACCGCAGGAAGTGCAGCGATTCGGTCCAGAGTTCGACGCCGAATCCGGCGGCCCGCTGTCCGGCGTGGGTGAGCTGGGCCGCGATGAGGTCGAGATCGGCTTCCAGGTTCTGGACCGGTTCGTGGCCCAAGGCGCCGCACGGCAAAACAAGCGCCCTGGCGCCGGTTGTGGCCGTCAGGGTGAGCAGGGCTTCCAGGTGCCGCTCGCGGGCGGCCTGCTGGCCGCCGTCGAGCACTGCATTGAGATCCCCAATGTCCCCGTTGACTGAACGGACCCGCAGCCCGGATGCGGCAACTTCCGCAGCAACGGCGGCAACAGCGTCCAGGGTCAGTTCATAAGGGACGTGGTCACACACTCCCGGCAACGCGCCCAGATCGATTTCGTCGAAGCCAAGTCCGGCGATGGTGCGCAGGGCAGTCGCCAGGTCCTGGTGGCGGAAGCTGATGGACGAGCAGCCGAGTCGGGAGGTGAACATCGTCGTTGATCCTCTGGTTCATGCGTTGCGGGTGGTGATGCAGACCACACTAGCGTTGGCAACTGTCAACAGTCAACTGTTGAAGTTGACTGTTGACATTGGATCATGATGCAGGTCACACTTGACGCATCAGTTGTTAACAGTCGACAGTGGTGGTGCGAGAGCATCACGCTTTTCGAAAGGAATCACATGAGCAACGAGGCTCTGAAAATGCGCGGCCACGTGCATGGCACCAAGGACGCCAAGCGCGTCGCGATCGGCTCCGGTGTTGGCGCCGTCATTGAGACGTACGACTTTATTGGCTTCGGCACCGCCGCTGCACTGTACTTCGGAACCGCCTTCTTCCCCACCGGTGACCCGGTGACTGGTACGCTCGCGGCCTTCGCCACCCTCGGCGTCGGGTTCGCAGCCCGGCCCATCGGCGGCATCATCGGCGGCCACCTGGGCGACAAGGTGGGCCGCAAGCCGGTCCTGGTAGCCTCCCTGATCCTGATGGGTGTGGCCACGTTCCTGATCGGCCTGCTTCCCACCTACGAGCAGGTGGGCCTGCTCGCTCCGGCGCTGCTGGTCTTCGTCCGTGTTGTCCAGGGCCTGGCCTTCGGCGCTGAATGGGGCGGCGCCATCCTCATGAGTTACGAGCATGCACCGTGGAAGTCCAAGGGCAAGTACACCGGCATCGTCCAGGCCGGGTTCCCGGTAGGCCTGCTCCTGGCGAACCTGGTGTTCCTGGTCAGCGTGAACCTCGGCGGCGAACTCGCCTGGCGCGTCCCGTTCCTTGCCAGCATCGTACTGGTGGCCGTTGGCCTGATCATCCGCTCCAAGGTCCCCGAGTCCCCGGTCTTTGACGAGGTCAAGGAAAGCGGCTCCATTGTAAAGAACCCCATCATGGAGGTCATCAGGACCGACTGGCGCAGCATCGTGCGCGGCATCGGCCTGCGCATCGCCGAGACCGCCGGCTACGCCGTGTCCATCACCTACATGATTTCCTACCTGCACACCCAGCAGCTCGCTGACAAGACCCAGACCCTCGTGGCATTGTGCATCGCCTCGTTCATCGGCATCTTCGCCACCATGGCCTGGGCCCGCCTCACGGACAGGATCGGCCGGCGCCCGCTCTACATCTGGTCCACGGCCTTCGCCCTCCTGTTCGGCATCCCCATGTTCCTCATGGTCAACACCGGCATGCTCATCTTCATCATCGCCACGATCGTGATCTCCTACGCCGTCTGCCAGAACTCCCTCGCCGGTGCGCAGGGCCCCTGGTTCCCCGAACTGTTCCAGGCCAAGACCCGCTCCTCCGGAGCGTCGCTGGCCTACCAGATCTCGGCCATGGTCTCCGGGTTCACCCCCTTCATCACCACCCTGCTGTTCGTAGCACTCGGCTGGATGGGCCCCGCGCTCCTCTTCAGCCTGTACGCCGCGATAGGCCTCTGGGCCGCCCTCGTCACCCGCGAAACCTGGGGCAAGCGCGAGCGCCAGCTCGCCGATGAGGCCACCAAAAGCACCCCCCAGTCGGTGAACGTCTGATGACCACCACCCACGAACTGCATACGGCCGCACCCCTCCGGAAAGGGCGCAGCACCACGGAAACTCCGGCAGAACGGCTCGAAAGGGTATCCGCGGCCGCCTACCGGATCCGCCACCACGCCCTGAACATGGGCGAGGTGCAGGGCCAGGGCTACGTGGGCCAGGCCCTGGGAGCCGCGGACATGCTGGCAGTCGTTTACGCCGACCAGCTCCGTTTCCGCCCCGAGGATCCGCACTGGGAAGCACGTGACCGGTTCCTGCTCTCCACCGGGCACTACGCGATCGGCCACTACGCAGCCCTGGCCGAAGCCGGCACCATCCCTGTCTCTGAGCTTGAGACCTACGGCTCGGACGATTCACGGCTGCCGATGTCAGGCATGTCCACCTACACCCCCGGCATGGAAATCTCCGGCGGATCCCTGGGCCACGGCCTCCCGATCGCCATCGGCATGGCCCTGGGCCTGCGTTACCAGGGCTCCGGAGCGAGGGTCTACAACTTCCTCTCCGACGGCGAACTGGACGAAGGCTCCACCTGGGAGGCCGCCATGGGCGGGCACCACCACCAGCTGGGAAACCTGACAGCCATGGTGGACATCAACGCCCTCCAGGCCGACGGCAAAACCGATACCGTGCTCCGCACCGAACCCGTGACCGAGAAGTGGGAAGCATTCGGCTGGTACACCCAGCGCGTGAACGGGAACGACGTCGGCGCGCTGCTCGCAGCGTTCGACAACGCAGCCGCCCAGGCCGCCGCCGTCGGACGGCCTTCGGTGATCCTGTGTGACACGAAGGTGGGCCGTGGAGTGCCGCTGCTGGAGGAACGGGAGAAGGCGCACTTCATGCGCATCGAGGAACACGAGTGGCAGACCTGCCGCGAACAGCTGACCGCAGGATTCGAAGGAAAGGCAGTCCGATGAGCGCCGTTGCCGCACCCAAGCTGAAGACCTCGGCCATGATCGCGTCCTTCGCCGATCCCGGCCAGAAGACAGCCCCGGCACCGTTCGGGCATGCGCTGGTCAAAGCCGCTCAGGAAAACGACAAGATCGTTGGCCTGACCGCGGACCTGGGCAAGTACACCGACATGCACATCTTCGCCCAGGCCTTCCCGGAACGGTTCTTCCAAATGGGCATGGCCGAGCAGCTCCTGTTCGGCGCCGCCGCCGGCCTGGCCGAAACCGGACTGGTGCCGTTCGCATCCACCTACTCGGTGTTCGCCGCCCGGCGCGCCTACGACTTCCTCTGTCTGGACGCCGCCGAGCCGAACCTGAACGTGAACATCGTGGGCGGACTCCCCGGCCTGACCACAGGCTACGGCCCCAGCCACCAGGCCACCGAGGACATGGCGATCTTCCGCGGCATGCCCAACCTGACCATCGTGGACCCCTGCGACTCGATCGACATCGAGCAGGCAGTGCCCCAGCTGGCCGCCAGCGAGGGACCCACCTACCTCCGGCTGCTGCGCGGCAACGTCCCCACCGTGCTCGATGAATACGGCTACACCTTCGAACTGGGCAAGGCCAAAGTCCTCCGCGGCGGAAACGACGTCGTGTTCATCTCCTCCGGGCTGATGACCATGCGTGCCCTCCAGGCCGCCAAAGCACTGGCAGAACACAACGTGGACGTCGCCGTCGTACACACCCCCACCATCAAACCGTTCGACGCCGCCACCGTCCTGGCCGAAATCAACACCGACCGGCTCGCGGTGACCCTGGAGAACCACAGCGTGACCGGTGGCCTGTTCGAAACGGTGGCCTCCGCCGTCGTCACCGCAGGTCTTGGCAGGCGGGTGGTACCGGTGGCGCTGCCGGACGCATTCCTTGATGCCGGGGCGCTGCCCACCCTGCACGACCGCTACGGGCTCACCGTGCAGAAGATCGTGGCGAAGGTCCTGTCCGAGCTGAAGTAGGCCGCGCCCCACAGAAGCTTCTTCCGGAAGCGCGGAGCCATCACCACCGGGCTCCGCGCTTCTGGCGTAGCATCAACAGTTAACGCGCCACTGTAAACAGTCGACCACTGACATTGAGGAAGTAACCGCGATGGCCGGAGCAACAGCACCGCTGCTGGGACTGCAGAAGAAAAGCCTTCGCGAGCAGGCCCTCGCCGCGCTTCGTGCGGCCATCACGAGCGGCGAACTGGAGCCGGGCAAACACCTGGTGGAAACCGAGCTCTCGGAAATGCTCCAAATCAGCCGGGGCACGCTCCGCGAAGCCCTCCGCCAGCTGGAGCAGGAGGGGCTCCTGTCCGCCGGACCACGCGGCCGCCTATCGGTCAGGCACCTGGATGCCAAGGAAATCCGCGACATCTTCTCCGTCCGGGCAGCCCTGGAATCCCTGGCGGCGCGGACCCTGTGCGAACTGCCGGACCGGCAGCTCGTGAGCAGCAAGCTGCGCGCGGCCATTGATGCGATGACTGCGGCCGAGAACGGCAGCATGCCGGAGCGCGTGGAGTCGGACCTGGAATTCCATCGGACCCTGTGCCGGCTGACCGGAAACGAAACCCTGCTGCACTCCTGGGAATCGCTTGAGGGGTCCATCCGGATGTCCATCATGTTCGCGGGACAGGAAAGGGGCATCAAGAACATGAGCGTGGACCGGCACAACGAGATTGTCGATGCGATCGAAACCGGCGATGCCTCCCTGGCCCGGAACACCATCCGCGAGCACATGGACACTGCCGCAGCGAACCTCGTGGCGTAACGCCTGCACCGCCTTCGGCTTCCCTGCACTGTCCTTTCGCCAGGGCAGCCACGCCGTATACTCGTTGCCAGCCATGACCATCCTCCCGTCCTCCCCCGCCAGCGTCCGCATCGACGCCTGGTTGTGGGCCATCCGCGCCTACAAGACCCGCTCCCTGGCCACAGCCTCCTGCCGGGCGGGACACGTGCGCCTGAACGGCAGCCCGGCCAAGGCGTCGGCCACCCTGGTTACCGGCGATACGGTCACCATCCGGATGTCCGGCTTTGAACGCACCCTTGAAGTCCGCCGCCTGATCGCCAAACGCGTGGGCGCCGAAGCCGCATCGCACTGTTTCACTGACCACACGCCGCCGCGGCCAGTGGCACCGGCGCTGGGACTCCCCCAGCGGGACCGCGGTGCGGGACGGCCCACCAAAAAGGACCGCCGCGAGATGGAACGGCTCAAGGGCCCGGCGTGACCGAACTCGTTTTGGCAGGAGCACGGCAGCCGGGCGGGCCCGGGCCCGTCAACCTGCACCTTCGCAACGGCGCCGTGGCCGGGATCAGCAACGGTGGAGAGTTGCCGGCAGGCGTCCGGGTAGTGAATCTGGATGGACGCTATGTCATTCCCGGCCTCTGGGACGAGCACGTGCACATGACCCAATGGGCCCTGCACACCAACAGGCCCGATCTCTCGGGGGCCGCCTCCGCGGGCGCGGCGGCCTCCGTCGTGCGTTCCCATGCGTCATCAGGTGACCCTTCAATCACCACCGTTGGTGTGGGCTTCCGCGATGCGCTCTGGCCGGATGTTCCCACCTTGGAAATGCTCGACGCCGCGACCGGCAACCAGCCGACGGTCCTGATCAGCCATGACCTGCACTGCGTCTGGCTGAACAGTGCGGCGGCCCGCCGTTACGCAGTGGAGCCGGATGCCAGCGGGCTGCTTCGCGAAGAACCGGCGTTCGCCCTGACCCGCGAGCTGGGAAAACTGCCGGACAGTGTTGTTGACACGTGGGTCCTGGACGCCGCGCGGGACGCGGCAACCCGGGGTGTTGTGGGCATAGTTGACTTCGAAATGACGTGGAACCGTGAGCCCTGGCTGCGCCGGATCGCGAACGGATTCAACGCGCTCCGGGTGGACGCCGGCGTCTATCCGGAGGACCTGGACCGGGCAGTCAATGCGGGAATGCGCACAGGACAGGAGGCCGACGGCGGCAATGCCCTGTTGCGGACCGGTCCGCTGAAGGTACTGATCGACGGTTCGCTGAACACCCGCACGGCCTACTGCGCGGACCCTTACCCCCACGGCGGGCATGGCTTGCTCACCGTGAGTGAAGAGGAACTGTTCAAGCTGCTGGTCCGCGCGGGGGAGGCCGGCTTCGTCCCGGCAGTCCATGCCATCGGAGATGCCGCCAACCAGGTGGCTTTGGACGCGTTTGAACGTGCCGGCATAGGTGGCCGGATCGAGCATGCCCAGTTTGTCCGTGCGCAGGACCTCCGCCGCTTTGGCCGGCTGGGCGTCACCGCGAGCATCCAGCCGGTTCACGCCCTGGATGACCGCGACGCCGCCGAGTCCAACTGGCGCGGCCGCACCGACCGGGCCTTTCCGCTGCGGTCCCTCCTGGATTCCGGCGCAACCCTGGCCCTCGGCTCGGACGCTCCCGTTGCACCGCTGGAACCGTGGACCGCCATCTCGGCGGCCACCACGCGTGCCCGGTGTGACGGACGCGGGCCCTGGCATCCGGAGGAGGCCATTTCACGGCAGCAGGCACTGGCTGCCTCCGCCAGGGGACGCAGCGGCCTCCGGATTGGCGATCCGGCTGACCTTGCCGTCCTCGACGCCGATCCGCTCAGCATCCCGGACGCCGGCCTGGCCGGCATGCCTGTGGCCGCCACGCTGCTGGCAGGCAGGTTTACGTTCGACGGCGGTTTGGCCTAGTCAGGGATGCCGGTTTCCGGACGCTGGTCCTTCGTGCGCGCCTGGACCAGGTTCGCGAACGGCAGCTTTCCGTGGGCTTCGACGAACTCTGCGTGATACCGCGCTTCGGCGTTGTTAAGTTCCTCGGCAGGCAGCTCTTTCCACGCGACGATGAGCGCATCCGTGTGGGTCAGCTGCCAGATGAGCCGGCCGTCCCAGTGTCCCGGCGGTTTGCCTTTGCCGAAGTCGAGGAATTCCTGGATCTGACGCCGGAGGCCTCTGTTTCCCTTGCTGCCCGGCCCTGCCTTGCCGATGTAGAGGATGTCCGCGCCGTCCACCCATTCGGCCAGGAGGGGCTCCGGGGGCAGGCTGGGATCCTTCTTTTTGAAGATGCCGGCGGTACTTTTCTTCAGGAAATGCGGCTCGTACTCATTCGGCCGCATCACCGCGAACAATCCGGTCCCCTGCGGCACCCTCATGATCTCCAGGCTGCCGAGGGTCCTGAAGCCGGCAAACCCATCCGCTTTGAGCGTTTTCCTGTCCATCCAGAAGACGTTACCCCGCGGGGCGCCCACCCGGAGGAGCGAAATCACCCTGCGCACCCCCACGCCCAAAAGCGTAGAGTGGAACAAGACGCCTGATTCTGGACGCCTTGCTGCTGAGGGAGAGATCGTGACGATTGACTGGGACGAAAAAAAGGCCCTGCTACAGGAACCAAACATCGCGGCGGTGACGCAGCTCTGCGATGAACTGATGGAAAAGAAGCCAGGGTCCGTCGTCCCGTACATCGACCCCGTGCACGATGAGGACGAATGCCGGATCGTCAGCCTCCATGTCAGCCCGGGCAAGGGCACCGAGTCCGGCTTCGTCTCGCACTTCAATGACGACGAAGCCGCCCGCCGTGCCACGCAGATCTACGAACTGGCCGAGCTTGACCCCCGCTACGTGATGCCGTGGAACGCCTACCCGTGGGTGCGGGACCCCGATCTTCCCTCCGCGCTTAACGTCCAGGAAAAGACCGACGGCCTGCGCCCCTTCCGGCAGTTCCTCAAGATCAACCGGCGCGTATCGGCAGTCATTGCACACGGCACGGACGCCTCCACGTTCCTCACCCTCTTCGAGAAGACCTACCACTCTTCGCTGAAGAACAGCGGCATCAAGATCTACAAGGCCAGCGCGCTCGGCGGGCGGGCCTTTGCTGTTTCCGAAGCCAAGCAGGAAGAGCTCCTGGCCAAGAGCGTGGATGTCTACAAGGACGCCATGCAACGGGCCGGCATCCAGCACCTCTAGCTCTGGCCCCTGGCCTCCGACGGCGCTATGTTGAGCCTACTGATGACGTGAGAGTTCCCATCAGATTCGGTTCCAGTCGAAGGAGACGCTGTGAGCACGAAAGTAACGAAACATATTGTCGTTGAGGTACCGGTCGGCACTGCCTACAACCAATGGACCCAATTCGGGGACTTTCCGCATTTTATGGGCGGCGTGGAAAGCGTGACGCAACTCAGCGATGCCCGGCTGAAATGGGTGGCGCACATCGCCGGGGTCCGCAGGCAATGGGAAGCCAGGATCATCGAGCAGATTCCGGACAGCAGGGTGGCATGGACGTCCACCGAAGGCGCGACCAACTCAGGCGTGGTGGACTTCAAGGATGCAGGCGGGAACAAAACGCAGGTGTCGCTCACTCTGGAATACCAGCCCGAGGGCATCGTGGAAAAGGTCGGCGACCTGCTCCACGTGGTGGCCCGGCAGGCGGAGCACGACCTGAAGAAGTTCAAGGAGTTCATCGAACATGAGGGGCACGCCACCGGAGCCTGGCGGAAATCAGTCCCCGGCACTGAAACCCGAGCAGCCTCGGGGACAGCTGCGGGTGCAAACCGGTTCGCCCATCCGTTCGACCAGACCAACGGCCTGGTGGATTTCGAGGGCGAGTCGGACGAAACGGCCGAAGGCGAGAACTACAGCGCGGCGGAACGCAAGGCCCGCCACCGGGACGAGGGCTACCTACTGCCTCCACCCACCAGCGGCACGTTCTGACAGCTTCAGCCTTCCAGCAGGCGCCGTCGGTGTTTCAGCTCCTTGACCCATGCCCTGGTGACCATGTCCGGAAACGGCGAGCCGCCGTCGTCGTTCCGTCCGGCACTATTCCGTTTGGCACTATTCCTTCCGGCATCACTGACACCCGCGAAAGCGGTGCCCGCCTCGAGATCCGCGATCAGCGGACCTGACGCCTTCAGGGCCACCTCCAGAACCTGGACCGCCGTGCGCTCGGTAAGGCCCAGCTCCTTGGCCCAGCCAAGGAAGTGGCGGCGGGAAATGCCGCTCCTTTTGCCGTTGAGCGTCAGCGCCAGGGTCTTGTCCCCGTAGACCACCGTGGAGGGGATGTCGTACACCGGCGCGATGGTCCACTCGCCGTGCGGCTGCTGGACCATGGAAACGTTCTTCGCGTGCAGGTCCCCGTTGCCGCTCAGCCACGCAAACGCTCCCTGGATGGCGAGGTTGCGCAGGGCCGGCAGGGGTGCGGCGCAGTAGTCAGCGAGCGCGTGGCACACCGTCCCGAAGCCCACGTTGTACTTGTCCGCCGGATACAGCTTCAGGACCTGCGCCCCGTCCTCGACGGCCAGGCGCTGGATCCCGCCGGACTGTCCGCCGGGAACCGGAACCCGGTCGAAGCGCTCCACCAAAAGGCCAGGCCGGCCCGCGACATCCCGGATCAGTTCAACCCTGCTCAGCGGGATCCGCAGTTTGGCCGCGTACCGGAACATCACCAGCTCGTTCTCCACCACGTGCGGGAATTCCGGGGCGTTGAGCTTGAGGATGAACCGCCTGCCGGCGCTGGCCACGGGGAGCGAGATCATCCCGGCGGACAGCTTGTCCTGCACCCCGGCGAGTGCCACGGGATCGATCAGGTCCGGATCCCCCAGCAGCTGGTCGAAGTCCACCGGCAGCCTGGTGTCCACCTCGACCGCGTGCTCATCGGGGTCCAGCGGTTCGCCGTGCCCCACGATCTGAACGTCGCCCACCGGGTTTCCGCCGGCGGCGATGAGGAGGGAGAGGTCGTCGTCGGCGCTGGTCTTGATGGACCGCCGGAGAGCATTGAGTCGGCGGCCTTCGGGCAGCAGTCCGGTGAAATAGGGCGGCGCCGCCCCCGCCGCGGAAAGGACCGGCTCAGTGGTCAGGGGAAGGGAACTGGCGACGGCGGGTCCCCCGGACGCGAGATAGGCCGGCAGGTAGCTGAACTTGGTCCCGCCGTCGTGCCGTTCCAGCCGCGCGGCGAGCACGCCTGCTTTGTAGATGTCCGCGACGCGGTGTTTCATGACCCTGCTGCTTCGGGGCTGGTTTCGTGCGTGAGCGCCCTGGCAGCTTCGCTGGACCGGGTGGCGAGCCGGAGCTCGAGGCCCAGGGTTTCCAGCACGGCGGTCAGTGAATCCAGCTGAACGCTCGGTTTACCTTGCTCCACAAACCTGACAAAGCGCTCGGACACACCGGCCATATCGGCGAGGTCCTGCTGCGTCAGGCCCAGCCCGGCGCGGCGGGCGCGGACCTCCGCGGCCACCAAGTCTGTGAAAGGTTCAGTCATCGCGCTCCAATAGGTACGATCGTGCCGTTCTGCTGCCTGTCACCAGACTACGCCGGTCCATTGATCCTGAACACTGGCATAACGGAACGATCGTACCGATTCTGCAACTTTGAATTTCGCCTCAAACGGCACTACAGCAGGCTGTCCAACGTCACGAAGCTGTACCCGGCAGCGCGGACGCGTTCGATGATCTGCGGGAGGGCGTCCGCGTCCAGGGTGGAGCCGTCGTCGGGGTTGGAGCCGATGTGCATCAGGACGATCTCGCCCGGACGCAGCGCAGCCAGCACCCGGTCCGCCACGATCTGCGCGCTGATGCTGCCGCTGGTCCCTTTCCAGCCGAGCGTGTCCACGGTCCACCGCACAGGCACGTAACCGAGGTTGTTCACGGCCGCGATGGTGCGGGCATCGCGCTCACCGAACGGAAAGCGGAAGAACGGCCTCGGGTCTGCGCCTTCGGCCAGGATGGCCTGCTCCGCAGCCAGTATTTCGCTGGCTATGCCGGCATCCGGGAGCCCGGCGAAACCAGGATGCGTCATCGAATGGTTGCCCACCCGGTGGCCGGCCGCCACAATTGCGGACACGCCGGCAGGATTCGCCGCGGCCCAGCTGCCGGTGAAGAAGAACGACGCCGGGACCCCGCCATTAGCGAGCCCCTGCAGGATCTTGGGCAGTCCGGCGGAGTTGGCGCCGGCGTCGAACGTCAACGCGACAACCGGCCCTGCGCCCGGCAGCACTTCAACATCCTGGCCCAGCAGAGCGAGCGGGAACGGCGCGGCCGGCGGCGGTTCGGGCGGGGCGGGGGGCTGTTCGGTCACGGGCGGTTCGGGACTTATCACCGGCGGGGGCGGGGCGGAGGTGGGTATGGCGCCGGACACTGACGGCGACGGCGACGCCGTAGTGGGAGCCGCCGTCGTAGTTGGTGCGGGAACCTCGGAGGTGGCGGCCGCCGACGGCGAAACTGAAGGGGCCGGGCCACCAGCCTGTGGGGCCATGGACACGGCCGCCGCCCACACAATGGCCCCCATCACCAGCACAGCAGCCAGGACCGCGGCGACCACAGGGCGGTTCCAGGTGGAGATCGGCCTCATGCTTCAGCGTGCCGGTACTGCCCGCCCGACCGGAAGGGCAGAAAGGCCCGGCCAAAAGACCCTGCCCGCAAGGAGAAGCCGGGCTGCAGGCCGTCAGGGCCCATGCCGCGCTCTAGAAGAGCGGTGCGGTGTCCTTCTGCACCAAGGCCGGATTTCCTACTGATTCCCTCTTTTTCTTAAGGAACCCGGCCCGCTGGTACCGCTGGGCCATGATGAAACCGGCAGGGGTGCCATGCTCGTAGGACTCAACAAAGACTGCTTCCTGCCGCCCTTCCGACGAGGTGATGAATCCGTCCCAGGCAAGGGCTACGCGGTCAGGCAGCGGCTCTTCCGTGACGGACTGCCTTGCCGCGGCGACTCCCGCTTCAAGCTGGCCGTCCACCAGGTACCTCTGCAGGTCCCGTCGGCCGCCATGCTCCCGGATCACGAAAGGCACGAGGTCGGCGCCCGACGAAACCACTGAATCGATGGCGTGGTCCAGCGCCATGAAGGCGAGGTTGACAAGCTCCTCAGAGTATTCATCCATGGCAGGAGACTAGCGGGTGTGCTGAGCAAAATCCGGTCAAGGAGGGCAAACACTCCGGAGTTCATGAAGCTTCACAGCAGGAGCCCTATTGACACCCGGTGTGACCCGTGCCATATTGAAAGGGTGAACCTGTCAGACAGCCGGACAGCAGGACAACCTGCGAATCCTTCCCGCGACCAGCCCGCCGGTGCCCAGTTAGCGGGCACCCAGTTAGCGGGCACCCAGTCCGCCGGCGCCCAGCCGCTCGCCAGGCTCAGCGCTGCCGAGGCGGTGTTCAACGCCATCCGCGGCGACATTGAGTCCGGCCACGTGGCAGTGGGCGGGAAGCTCAGCTCCGAGGCGATGCTCGCCCAGCAGTATGGGGTCAGCCGTTCTGTCATCCGGGAAGCCCTCAGGTCCTGCACGGCCCTGGGCCTGACGGTCACCAAAACCGGAAAGGGCACCTTTGTGGTGGCCGACAAGGTAGCCAACGACCTCACGCTCGGCCAGTACTCGGCGCGGGACCTCACCGAGGCCCGTCCCCACATCGAGGTTCCGGCAGCGGGTCTGGCCGCGCAGCGCAGAACAGCTGACGAGCTGGAAACCCTCCGCCACATCGTCGCCGCCATGACCACGGAAACGGACCCCGAATCCTGGGTCGCCCTGGACTCCAGCTTCCACGCCGCCATCGCCAGGGCCAGCGGCAACAAGGTGTTCGCCAGCGTGGTGGCCGATATCCGGGGAGCCCTGGCCTTCCAGTCCGAGACGCTGAACATGGTGGCCGATCGCCAACACGCCTCGGACATCGAGCATCAGCAGATCCTCGCCGCCATCGAGGCCGGCTCCGCGGAGGAAGCCAGCCAAGCCATGGCCACGCACCTGCGCGCAGTCGGCGTCGCCCTCGACTCCATCCTCAGCAAGTAACCGCTCCCACCAGTAACCGCCCCGTCACGTACCCGCTTCACCAAGCGGCTCCCTTGAGGACTTCATGCCAGCCCCTGCCTTTCCTGCTGCCCAAACCGCGGCCGTGCGCGCCGCCGAACCAGAGCCCGGGATGCTCCCGCAGCACTCACCCCTGGTGGTAGCCACCCGCGATGGCCTGGTGGAGAGCGTCCATTACGGCTCCGTCATCGCCACCGCCCCGGACGGCGAAGTCCTGGCAGCCGCCGGGGACCACCTTGCCCCGTTCTACCCCCGTTCCTCACTCAAGCCCCTGCAGGCCGTGGCCATGGTCCGTGCGGGCCTGAAGCTGCCCGCCGACCTGCTCGCCCTCACTGCCGCGAGCCACTCCGGCGGGGCCAGGCACCGCGGCGGTACCCAGCGCATCCTCGCCATGCACGGACTCACGGCCGGCGACCTGGAGAACAGCACCGACCTCCCTTACGGCACCAGCGAGCGCGAGGACTGGCTGCGCTCAGGCCTCCACGCCACGCGCCTGACCCAGAACTGCTCCGGCAAGCACGCCGCCATGGCTGCCACCTGCGTCATCAACGGCTGGCAGGTCAAGGGCTACCTCGACCCCTCCCACCCGCTGCAGCAACTGGTCGCCGCCACGGTCGAAGAGCTCACCGGTGAGCAGCCGCTGGGCCACAGCACCGATGGCTGCGGAACCCCGCTTTTTGCGCTCACCCTCCGCGGAATGGCCCGCGCTTTCGGAACCATCGCCGCCGCTGCGGCCTCCGCCGGTGCGAGTGCTGCCGTCAGCACCCCCGACGGCGGCGGGAACGCCCCGCAACTGGCGGAAGCCGCCGTCGGGCTCGCCATGCGGCAACACCCTGACATGGTGGCCGGCGAGCGCCGCGACGTCACCGAACTGATGCGGCTCCTCCCGGGCGCCGTGGCGAAAGACGGCTTCGAGGGTGTGCAGCTCGTGGGGCTGCCCGACGGCCGCGCTGTAGCCGTGAAAATTTCCGACGGCGGCGACCGCGCCCGCATGCCTGCCACCGTCCATGTCCTGCATGCCCTCGGCGTGGACACCGCGAACCTCGCCGGGATCGGCACCGCCCCCGTTGTGGGTGGCGGCCACCGGGTCGGCCTGCTCCAGCCCCTCGATTTCCTGTCCACGCCCGACACCGAAGCCCTGTAAGGACACCATGCCCGACCTGACCATTAGTGAAGCCGCGCCCATTGATACCGCGCCAGGGACCCGCCCTGAGCACGACCTCCTGGGTGACCGCGACGTCCCTGCGGCCGCCTACTGGGGAGTCCACACCCTGCGCGCTGTGGAAAACTTCCCCATCACCGGGCAGCCGCTGTCCTCCAACATGCACCTGGTCCGCGGCCTTGCCGCCGTGAAACTCGCCGCCGCCCGGACCAACCACGAGCTCGGGCTCCTGGACGCGGAACGCGCCAACGCCATCGGGCAGGCCTGCGAAGACGTGATGGCCGGAAAACTCAGCGACCAGTTTGTGGTGGACGTGATCCAGGGCGGTGCCGGGACCTCATCGAACATGAACGCGAACGAGGTCATCGCCAACCGCGCCCTCGAAATCCTCGGCCACCCCAAGGGCGACTACGCCCGGCTGCACCCCAACGACCACGTCAACCTCAGCCAGTCCACCAACGACGTCTACCCCACAGCCGTGAAGCTGGGCACCATCTTCGCCACCCGGGAACTGCTGGACGCTCTCGCCGAACTCGAAGAGGCCTGCGCCGCCAAAGCCCTGGAATTCCGCGCCGTGGTGAAAATGGGCCGCACCCAGCTGCAGGACGCCGTCCCCATGACCCTGGGCCAGGAGTTCGGCAGCTACGCCGTGACCATCGGCGAGGACCGGCTGCGTCTGGCCGAAGCCGACCTGCTGATCCACGAAATCAACCTCGGCGCCACGGCGATCGGGACCGGCCTGAACGCCCACCCCGGCTATGCCGAGGCAGCCTGCCGGCACCTCGCCGAGATCACCGGCCTGCCGCTGGTTACCGCCGTCGACCTCATCGAAGCCACCCAGGACGTCGGCGCCTTCGTGCACCTGTCCGGCGTGCTCAAGCGTGTGGCCGTGAAGCTCTCCAAAATCTGCAACGACCTCCGCCTGCTCTCCTCCGGCCCGCGTGCCGGCTTCGGCGAAATCAACCTGCCGGCAGTCCAGTCCGGCTCCTCGATCATGCCCGGCAAAATCAACCCCGTGATCCCCGAAGTGGTCAGCCAGGTGGCCTACGAGGTCATCGGCAATGACGTCACCATCACCATGGCGGCCGAGGCCGGGCAGCTCCAGCTCAACGCCTTCGAACCCATCATCGTCCACAGCCTCCACAAGAGCATCTCCCACCTCGAAGCAGCCTGCCGCACCCTCACGGCACGCTGCATCCGGGGCATCACCGCCAACACCGAACACCTCCGCCGCACCGTGGAACAGTCAATTGGCCTGGTCACGGCACTGAATCCCCACCTCGGCTACGCCACAGCCACCGCCATCGCCCAGGAGGCCCTCGCCACCGGCAAGGGTGTGGCCGAACTCGTGCTCGAGCATGGCCTGCTCACCGCCGGCCAGCTCGAGGAACTCCTCAGCCCCGAACGCCTCGCCAACCTCAGCAAGTAGTCCCCCAACGGATCATCCCAAGGACATCCCATGACGAATCCCCCCATCCCTGACCACATCATCGACGGCGGCCACGCGCACGCCTCCGAGACTGCCCTGCACGCGGAAGACCAGGGCTACCACAAGAACCTCAAACCCCGGCAGATCCAAATGATCGCCATTGGCGGGGCCATCGGTACCGGCCTGTTCCTCGGCGCAGGCGGCCGCCTCAACGCCGCAGGCCCCTCGCTGGTCATCGCCTACGCAGTCTGCGGCTTCTTCGCCTTCCTCATCCTCCGGGCCCTGGGCGAACTGGTACTCCACCGGCCCTCCTCGGGCTCGTTCGTCTCCTACGCCCGCGAATTCTTCGGCGAGAAAGCCGCGTTCGTCTCCGGCTGGTTCTACTGGATCAACTGGGCCACCACCACCATCGTGGACATCACCGCCGCCGCCCTGTACATGAACTTCTTCGGCAACTACATCCCCTGGATGGCGGACGTCCCGCAATGGGCCTGGGCCCTGATCGCCCTCGTGGTGGTCCTCGCCCTGAACCTGGTCTCCGTCAAGGTCTTCGGCGAGATGGAATTCTGGTTCGCCCTGATCAAGGTCGCCGCCCTGGTCATCTTCCTGGTGGTCGGCACATACTTCGTCATCTTCGGCACCCCCGTGGACGGCCAGCAGGTCGGCCTGAGCCTCCTCTCGGACAACGGCGGGATCTTCCCCAACGGCCTGCTCCCCATGATCATCCTCATGCAGGGCGTCCTGTTCGCCTACGCCTCCATCGAACTGGTCGGCACAGCCGCCGGCGAAACCGAAAACCCCCAAAAGATCATGCCCAAAGCCATCAACTCCGTGGTCTTCCGCATCGCCGTGTTCTACGTCGGCTCCGTCATCCTCCTGGCCCTGCTCCTGCCCTACACCTCCTACGAAAAAGGCGTCAGCCCCTTCGTAACCTTCTTCGGCTCCATCGGCATCCAAGGCGTCGACGTCATCATGAACCTCGTGGTCCTCACCGCCGCCCTGTCCTCCCTCAACGCCGGCCTCTACTCCACCGGCCGGATCCTGCGCTCCATGTCAGTGAACGGCTCCGCCCCGAAATTCGCCTCCCGCATGAACAAAGCAGGCGTCCCCTACGGCGGCATCGCCATCACCGCCGCCGTATCCCTGCTCGGCGTCCCACTGAACTACCTCGTCCCCGCCCAGGCCTTCGAAATCGTCCTGAACGTCGCCTCCGTCGGCATCGTCATGACCTGGGCCACCATCGTCCTCTGCCAGATCCAACTCAAACGCTGGGCCGACAAAGGCTGGCTCGAACGCCCCTCCTTCCGCATGTTCGGCGCCCCCTACACCAGCTACCTCTCCCTGCTCTTCCTCGCCGGCGTCCTGATCATGGTCTTCATCGACTCACCCCTGACCATGCTCGTCACCGCCATCGCCTCCGCCCTCATGGTCGCCGGCTGGTACGCATGCCGCCACCGCATCCGCGAAATCGCCCAGGCCCGTGAAGGCTTCACCGGCAGCGCCCCCGTAGTGGCCAACCCGCCTGCGGCGACGTTCAAGAAGTAGATTCCCGTCCGGACTGGCACGGCTGCGGCTCGCGCGGCCGTGCCAGACCGGACGGCCGCGCCGGGACAGGTGTCCCGTAGCTCCCCAGTCGGTAGCATGAGGCCATTGCGGACACTCGTACAGCGGTGTTTCCGGAGCTCCCCGAGTTCCGGGAACAGGGGAAGAGGTAGGTCGTGCCAGGTTCCAAACTTGCCATTGTGGGAGCCGGAAGTGTGGGCACTTCGCTTGCCTACGCCGCCCTGATCCGGGGTTCGGCCAGCAACATTGCCCTCTTCGACGTCAACGCCCTCAAGGCTGAGGCGGAAGTCCTGGACCTGGCCCACGGCACGCAGTTCGCCGCAGCGGCGGCCGCCGTCACCGGTGGTGGCGACATCGCCGTGACGGAAGGTGCCGACGTCGTGGTTATCACTGCCGGAGCCAAGCAGGCTCCGGGCCAAACCCGGCTGGACCTGGCGGGGACGAACGTCCGCATCCTCGAACAGCTTATGCCGCAGCTGATGCAGCACGCCCCGGACGCCGTCTATGTCCTGGTCACCAACCCGTGCGATGTACTCACGGTGGCTGCTCAGAAGATCTCCGGGCTGCCGGCCGAACGAGTCTTCTCCTCCGGCACCGTGCTGGATACGTCGCGGCTGCGCTGGCTTTTGGCCCGGCGGGCCGGCGTCTCCGTGGCCAGCGTCCACGCCAGCATGGTGGGTGAGCACGGCGATACCGAGTTCCCCGTATGGTCCGGCGCAACCATCGGTCCCGTCCCCATCCGCGACTGGGAAGAGGACGGCAAAAAGATCTTCACCCCCGCGTACCTTGCAGAAACCGCCCAGGAAGTGACCCAGGCGGCCTACAAGGTCATCGCCGGCAAAGGTGCCACGAACTACGCCATCGGCCTTTCCGGGGCACGGATCGTGGAGGCCCTGCTCCGGGACGAGAACGCCGTCCTTCCCGTTTCCACTGTGCTCAGCGGCCCCTACGGGATCAACGGCGTGGCACTGTCCCTGCCGAGCGTGGTGGGCCGCGGCGGCGTGCACCGCATTCTTCACACCCCCATGGACGACGGCGAACTGGCGGCACTGCAGCATTCCGCCGACACGTTGCGGAACACCATGGGCACGCTGGGAATCTGAGCCTCCAGCGGGCAACGCACAGAGCTCCTTAGCCTTTCCGTCCCGGGACCTTGTGCTCTTGAAAGCCCGCATCCCCGGGTCTAGCGTCAGCCACATCATGCTGATTCAACGGCGAACCGCAGCTTAAGGAGCTTAGGGAAATGACGGATAGGGAAGCCAAAGTAATAGTCGGCGTCGACGGTTCCGATGCCTCAGTGCAGGCACTGCGTTTTGCTGCCCAGCTGGCACCCGCGCTGGACGCCCACCTTCATGCAGTAGCCTGCTGGGACTTTCCGCAGATGTACGCCGGCTACGTTCCGCCCGATTTCGAGGCCTTCCAGGCGGCCGCCGCCAAGACGCTGGCCGAGAGCCTCGACAAGGCGTTCGGGCCGGACGCGCCCCAGGACATGAGCAAGGAGCTGATCCGGGGCCCGGCCCCGGCGAAACTGGTTGAGGCAGCGGCCGGCGCCGCAATGCTGGTGGTGGGCCGCCGCGGGCATGGCGGTATCCGCGGCATGCACCTGGGTTCTGTCAGTACAGCCTGCGTTTCCCATGCCGACTGCCCGGTCCTGGTGATCCATTCGGACGGCGGCAGCAGCAGCCAGGGCACCCACCGCCTCTGGCGAGGCCACAAATCCAAGGGTGAGAACACGCCCGCTGTGTAGGTCGGGCGCTCCCCGGCCGTGCCCTCAGGACAGAATCTGAGCGTACGACGGCGGCACCCGGGGTTCCCTCCCCGGAACCCGAGGTGCCGGCGTCGTACGTTAAGTGCATTGACCATCGCCCGCCGTCGGCGTACTTTGGCGAATAGCCGGTCCCGCTGACGCGCCCGGTCGGACTGCCATCCGGCGGCCCTGCAGTCATGAAGCACGCCACGGCAGAGCGTGCGGCGAGGCCGCACCGCCGCTGCTGCGGTGCACCGGTCTCGAAACCTCACATCGGGCAAGGCCAGCTGGCGGGGTGCACGCCTGAACACCTGAGCATTCTTCAGCTTTGGAGTTCACCATGAACAGCAATTCCCTTCTGTCATTGCAGGAAAAAGTACGCGGGCCCCTCACCACGGCCGACAGCCCGGATTACGACACCGCCCGGGCCGTCTACAACGGCATGATCGACAAACGTCCGGCTGCCGTCCTTCAGGTTTCCCAGGTGGCTGACGTCATCGCCGGAGTCAATTTCGCCCGGGACGAGGGCCTGGACATTGCCTTGCGGGGCGGCGGCCACAGCGCCCCCGGCTTCGGGACCTGCGACGGCGGACTGGTGCTTGACTTCACCAACCGCCGCGGTGTGCGCGTGGACCCCTCCACAGCGACGGCGTGGTCGGAAACTGGTGCAACGTGGGCGGATTTCAACCACGCCACGAACGCTTTCGGCCTCGCCACCACAGGCGGCTTCGTCGGTTCCACGGGGGTCGCCGGGCTGACCTTGGGCGGCGGCATCGGCTACCTCTCCCGCAAATACGGGCTCTCATGCGACAACCTGAAGTCAGCCGATGTGGTCACCGCTGACGGGAAATTCCGGCATGCCAGCGCTACGGAAAACGACGACCTCTTCTGGGCCCTCCGCGGCGGAACCGGAAACTTCGGGGTGGTGACCTCCTTGGAGTTCACCCTTCATCCTGTGGACATCATCTATGGCGGCCTGATCATCTACCTCCTTGAACATGCGGAGGCCGTGGGCCGGCTGTACCGTGACACCATCGCCACGGCACCGGAGGAACTGGGTCTCTTTATCGGGGTGCACCAGGGACCACCGGTCCCGTTCCTTCCGGAGGAATACCACGGACGTCCCGTGGTGGTGCTGGTGGGCGCCTGGATGGGACAGCCTGATGAAGGACAGCGGCGGTGGCAGCCATTCATGGACGTGGCTCCGGTGGCCGGCTCGTTTGTGGGGCCGATCCCCTACCCTGCCCTGAACACCCTCTTCGACCCGATGTTGCCGAAAGGACTCCAGGCCTACTGGAAGGCCGAGTTCCTGCCCGCGATGAGTGACGAGGTCATCAAGGTGGCAAAGCACTTCGGCGAAGCTGTCCCCAGCCTGCAGACAGCCAACCACTTTTACCCCATCAACGGCGCAGTGCAGCGTGTGCCGAAGGACGCGACGGCCTTCCCGTGCCGGGATGTCGATTTCGCCGCGGTGATTGCAGGAATGTGGGAGAACCCTGCGGACAACGAAGCGAACACCCGCTGGGTCCGCGAGTATGCGGCCGCGCTGAGTGAGCACAGCGCAGGCGGCGCCTACATCAACTTCATGGACGCCGACGATCAGTCCCGGATCGCGGACAACTACGCCGGCAACTACGGACGGCTGGCCAGCATCAAGGCGAAATACGATCCCGACAATCTGTTCCACATCAACCAGAACATCAAACCGGCCACCTGAGCATTCCTCCCCGTCCTCCTGTAACGCAACGCTCCCGCAACCCTCCGTCGCGGGCTGATCGCCTATGCTCAGCAGAGCACTCAGTTCAACGACGAACCACCCGGGAGACACGGCATGACCAACTGGCGGATCAGGGACTTCCACTCTGCGGACCTGGACGGGATCCTGCACCTGTGGGAAACCCTCAAGGCAAACAACGTGGAACCCGTCTATGCCCTCTCCGAGGTCCTCGCCTCCTGCGAAAAGGACCACGCTGTAGTGGCGGTGCTGGGTGACATGGTGGTGGGCGCCGCCGTCGGACGCGCAGCCCACGACCAGGGCTGGATCGTCTTCCTGGCCACCCTGCCGGAATATCGCGGCCGCGGGATCGGCACCTCGCTGCTCGCCGCCGTCGAAAACCGGATGGCGCCGCACGGGCTGAACAAACTGTCCGCCCTGATGCCCGAGTCCGAGACCCGTGTGGAAGCCTTCCTCAGCCGCGGTTTCGCGCTCAAGAAGAACCTGCGCTACTTCGAGCGGACCATCCCGGTGCAGCGCCAGGAGCTGGGTGCGCTGGGGCAGCTGGGCGGGCGGATCCTGGCACGCGACCTCTGGGAAAACGTGGCCGGCATGCGCAACGAAAAGGAACTCCTCGAACGCCGGCTGGTCCTGCCGCTGGCCGAGGCCGATCTCGCGGACGAATACGGTGTGGTGCCGCCGCGTGCAGTCGTTCTGTTTGGTCCTCCGGGCACAGGCAAAACCACGTTCGCGAAGGCCATCGCGTCCCGGCTGGAGTGGCCGTTCGTGGAGGTTTTCCCATCCCGTTTGGCCTCCGACCCGAAGGGCCTGGCCGGCGCGCTGCGCGAGACCTTCCTGGAGATCGCCGAACTGGAGCACGCTGTGGTGTTCATCGACGAGGTGGAGGAGATCGCCTCCCAGCGGTCAGGTGAACCGCCGTCGCCGCTGCAGGGCGTCACGAACGAACTCCTGAAGATCATCCCGGCCTTCCGCGAACAGCCCGGGCGCCTGCTGGTCTGCGCCACCAACTTCATCCGCGCGCTGGACACGGCGTTCCTGCGCCACGGCCGGTTCGACTACGTCATCCCCATCGGCCTCCCCGACCGCCAGGCCCGCGAGGCCATGTGGCAGCGTTTCATCCCCGCCACCGTGGTGGACGACGTTGACGTGGAGCTCCTGGTGGAACGGACCGGCGGCTTCTCCCCCGCGGACATCGAGTACGCTGCCCGGAGCGCCTCCCAGCGTGCCTTGGAAAAAGCAGTGTACGACGACGGCGGTGCGGCTTCCGGCGGAAGCCTTTCAGTCCGCGAGGCGGTGCGGAAGGGGCCCTGCACGCAGGACTATCTGGACGCGATCGGCGAAACGCGGACCACCGTGAGCCAGGAAGTCCACGAACAGTTCCTCGAGGACATCGACGCCCTGGGCCGGGTTTAGCCACAAGTTTCCTGGTACTGCACTGCCGTGGGGTCCTGCGGGCGGCTGTGTTATCCACACCGGGTTATCCACGCTAGTTATCCACATGGGCGCTCATCCTCCGGGTGCTTCCCTGGCTCCCGCGGGATGCTATGTACATGGGAAACAGGGCAGCGGTTGAGGCGGCGGAGGCTGTTTGTGCCTCCGCCGCCTTGCTGCTCGCTGCGGCCAAGCGCGGCGCGGATTCTGCCGGGTTGGTGGGGCCTGGCGGCCTCACGGGGTCCGCTGGGTATCCCGGGACCGCGGACTCTGCCGAACTGGCGGGGTCTGCCGGAGCTGCCGGCTGTGCGGATGATGATCCGTTGAGCCGGGAGGCTGACGGCTGGCTGGACACGCTGGCCCTGACTGCTCGGATCAACGCGCAGATCGCCGCCGTCACCGTCCACGCAGCGGCGGGCTACGCGGGCACGGCACAGGCTCTGGCGGCTCCTGATGTCTCTGACCGGGCCCACGAGATGGCTGTCGTGGCCGGCCATACCGACTCCGAGCGGCCAGAGCTTCCCCTGCCCAGCCGTGCGGAAATGGAAGCCGCTGCCGATGCGGGGGCCAAGGCCGGCAGAAAACCACAGTCCCAGGAGAAGCCTGAGTTTCATAGGCATTCGTAACTGTGGAGTGCGAAACACGCCAACGGTAATCTGTGACGCATGCCTTCAAATCCACTCCGGCACACCATGGCGCGCATGGGCGGGCGGGATCCTCACGAACGGCACCGCGCCGCCACCCCGCTTGAGCTCTTCTTCGACCTCACGTTCGTCATTGCATTCGGCGTGGCAGGAAGCCAGTTCGCGCACGAGATCGCCGAAGCCCACTTGGGTGCGGGCCTGCTCGGGTTCTCCTTCGCCATGTTCGCCGTGATCTGGGCGTGGATCAACTTCACCTGGTTCGCCAGCGCCTACGACACCGACGATTGGATCTTCCGGGTGGTGACCATGATCCAAATTGTCGGTGTACTGATTCTCACCATGGGAATCGAACCCATGTTCCACTCGCTGGTGGAAGGGGAACACGTCGACAACCAGGTGATCGTGGGCGGCTATGTGGTCATGCGGGTCGCGCTCATTTTCCAATGGCTGCGCGCGGCCAGGCAGGATCCGGCCCGCCGGCAAACGTGCCTGCGCTACGCCAGGTACCTTGCCCTCGTCCAACTCGGATGGATCGCGGTGCTGGTCATCCAGGCCGACGTGCTCACAACCTTCCTCATGACGGCACCCCTGATCATGCTCGAGATGGCCACTCCGTACGTGGCAGAGCGCAGAGCCACCACACCGTGGCACGCGCACCATATCGCGGAACGGTACGGCTTGCTGGCCATCATTGCCTTAGGAGAATGCCTCGTGGGCGCCATCGAAACCCTCCGCGCCATCGTGGCCAGCCATGGCTGGAGCGTTGATGCCGCCCTCGTCGGCTTCGGCGGAACGGCATTGGCGTTCGCCATGTGGTGGATCTATTTCATGCTTCCCGCAGGCCAGGCGCTGCACAAACGCCGACGCCAGTCCTACCTTTTCGGATACGGACACATCCCCATCTTCGCCGCGATTGCTGCCACGGGCGCAGGTCTCCATGTGGCGGCCTACTACATCGACCACGAGGCACATGTCAGCGCGGCGATGGCCGTAGCCAGCATCGCCGTCCCCGTGGCACTGTTCAAAGGCTCACTGACCTGGCTGTACAGCGTCATGGTAGGCGCCGACCGCACCATTATCATCGTTGCCGCTTGCGTACTGGCCGCGTTGGCAGGCTCAGTTGGCCTCGCTGCTGCCGGGGCGTCGGTGCCGGTATGCCTGCTGGTCATGGTGCTGGCGCTGGGCGTTTCGATTGTTGTTGACGAGCGTCGGGGCTCCGAGCGGCTGCAGCGTGCGCTGGAACAGCTGGAATCCGGGGCTACTTCTCCCCAGCGTTAGCAGCGTCTGCCACTCCACGGTCATCCTCATAGGACAGGTTCTCGTAGTCGGTCTGGTCTTCCTCGTCCAGCCGGTCATCCAGCTCCTTGAGCAGCCACGGGTTCACCCGGCCCAGGATCTTGCGGATTTCCTCGACCTCCACGGCGGCGTAAAGCACGGGGCGCGCATCACGGTATTTGGTGACGGGCGGCTTGTCCGGCCATTTTTCGGCCAGTGCCCTGACGCGCTCGGGCAATGAGTTGTGGGCGTTATCCGCAATCTTGACCAAGGCGGCGTCGTGGTCTTCCGCGATGTAGCGGATCCCGTCAGCGTAGTCGTCGGGATTGTCGTGGAGCCTGTTGGTCACCCGTTCGATGATGTCCACGGCACGCTCGGAAACACCCATGTCCAGGAGTGCCCGCCGGGTGATCGGTGTGTCCTCGGCGATATCGTGCAGGTATCCAGCGATCCGGATGTCGTCGTCGAAGTCCGCGAGCGCGTCTCCCACGGCAATCACGTGCTCACGGTAGGGCCGCTTGAGCTTGTCCTTCTGCCGGTTGTGGGCCACTTCGGCCAGGACCTTCGCAGTCTCTACGGTGAATCCGGGCTGGGGGGAGGCTGCTTCTTGGAACTCTGGTTCGGACATGGTTCCAGCCTACGCGCCGGACTCTAGGAGTCGCCCCACAGCGCCTTACGGAGCAATGCCTTGACGGTCGCCACTTCGTCCGCCGACAACCGCTCCAGCGCCTCGACCTCCGCGGATTGGGCGGCCTTCCGCGCTTCGACAAGCAGCTTTGAGCCTTCCCCTGTCGCCGTGACCGTCTTTGCCCGGCGGTCTTGCTTGCCCGGAGCCCGGACAACCAGTCCGCGCTTTTCCAGCTCATCCACCAGGGCGACGATCTGGCTGGGGTCAAGGCTGAGGAAGTCGGCAAGCTCGCGCTGGGTTGGCTCGAGGCCGCTGTCTGAAAGGATGAGCACCGAGTACGAGCGCTCCTTGAGATTGAAATCCGCCAGCGCCCGGTTGTTCAGCACCGACCCCGCCGCATGGAGCTTGGCCAGCAGGAACCCCATGTCATTGGTGATCGAGGCTCCCACCAATTTATCCTCGGCCCCGTTCTGCTTCAGGCCCTGCATATCGATCGTCATAGCGCTCCAGAAAGTTCCCAAAATAAATCGTTGACATTTACAACAATCCATATTCTCATGGATACAGAACACAGCATCCCATGCCGGACGGCAGGATGCACGGTCGGGTAGCAAAGGAGCAGCCATGAGCCTGTCAGGAAAAGTAGCAATCGTCACCGGCAGCGGACGGGGCCTGGGCCTCGCCTACGCCAGGGAACTCGCCAAACAGGGCGCCGCCGTCGTCATTAATGACGTGGACGCGGCCGTGGCGGCGGAGGCAGTCAGCCTTATCGAGTCCGACGGCGGCCGCGCGGTTTCAGTCGTCGCTCCCGTGGGAAGCAGTGAAGTCGCCAAGCAGCTCGTGGAGACGGCCGTGGCGGAGTTCGGGCGCCTGGACATCCTGGTCACCAACGCCGGCATCCTCCGCGACAAGAGCCTGCTGAAGATGACCGATGAGGACTTCGACCTGGTGATCAACGTCCACCTGAAGGGCACTTTCACCTGCGTCCGCGAAACGTTCGCCTACTTCAAGGAAAACGGTATCGCCGGCCGCATCGTCACCATCGGCTCCCCCACCGGCCAGCGCGGCAACTTCGGCCAGACCAACTACGCCGCAGCAAAGGCCGGGATCGTGGGCATGGTCCGGACCTGGGCGCTGGAGATGAAAAAAGCGGGCGTCACCGTCAACGCCGTCATCCCCGTCGCCGCGACCGCCATGACCAAGACCGTGCCGTACTTCCAGAAAGCCATCGAAGCGGACGAGCGCGGCGAAGCCATGCCCGCCTTCTTCCGCCACGACCTGGGCTTCGGCACGGCCGACGACGTCGCGGGGCTCGTTGCCTTCCTCGCCTCTGACGCCGCAGCGGGAGTCACCGGCCAGGCCATCGGTGCCGGCGGGGACCGCCTCCAGCTCTGGACCCATCCGGAAGCTGCGGCCACCGAATACCGCGAAGGCGGCTGGCGCTACGAGGATCTGGTGGAAAACTTCGACTCGCTCCTGGGCGGCAAACTCCAGGGTTTCGGCGAGGAATTCCTGCCGCTGCCCGAAGACCTCCAGCCGGCCCAGCCCGCAGCAGCGGTGGCGCGCTGACATGTCCACCCGCTACGAACCGGCAATCGACATTGCAAAGATCGATGCGATCGACATGCACGTCCACCTCGAGGTGGACGGCCACGGCCACCAGTCCCTGCCCCCAACCCTCACCGAAGCCTCAGCCAAGTACTTCAAATCCGAGGACCGAACCCCCTCCCTTGACCGCATCGCCGAGGTCTACCGCGAACTGAACATGGCCGCCGTCGTGTTCACCGTGGATGCCCGCACCCAGCTCAACCACGAGCCCAACAGCATTCCGGATCTGATCGCGGGCGCCGCCCGCAATAACGACGTCCTGATTCCCTTTGGCAGCGTGGACCCGCGCACCGGACCGGAAGCGATCCGCGGAGCCGTTCACCAGGCCGAGGACTTAGGGGCCCGCGGCTTCAAGTTCCACCCGAGCCTGCAGGGCTTCGACCCGTCCAACGAAGAGTTCTACCCCCTCTGGAATACGCTCCAGGACCTCCGCTTGCCGGCGATTTTCCACACCGGCCAGAACGGCATGGGCGCAGGCCTTCCCGGCGGCTACGGAATCAAGCTGGGCTACTCCAACCCGCTCCTGTTGGACGCCGTCGCCGCGGACTTCCCGGAACTGCAGATCATCATGGCCCATCCCTCCGTTCCGTGGCAGGACGAGGCCAACTCCATCGCTACGCACAAGGCGAACGTGTTCATCGACCTCTCCGGCTGGTCCCCCAAGTACTTCCCGGAATCCCTCGTACGAGCCTCCAACTCCTACCTCCAGGACAAGGTCCTGTTCGGCACCGATTTCCCGCTCATCACACCGGAAAAGTGGCTCGGGGCCTTCGCGGACCTTCCGCTCAAAGACGAGATCAGGCCCAAGATCCTCAAGCACAACGCCGTCCGCCTGCTCGGACTCGGAGGCTGATATGACTGCCACCACGGACATCAACGCCATAACAGACCCCGCTTCAGAACAGACCCGGCTCTATGAGGTCTGTGACTACTACGAGGCCGAGTCCCTCCTGACCGGGGACGAAAGGCGCGTCCTGGGCAGGCTGCGCAGCTTCCTGGATGAGAAAGCCCGTCCACTGCTGGCCGATCACTGGGAACGCGGGGAGTTTCCCACCGAACTCGCACAGCCGCTGATCGACCTGGACCTGATGGAACCCGCCGGACTGACCGGGGGCGACGCGGGTGCAGGACGGGTTCCGGCCCGCGGCATCTACCAGGGCTTCCGGATCTTCGAGCTCGCCCGGACCGATGCCTCGCTGGCAACCTGGTACACCTCGCAGGCCGGGCTTTTCCGCACGGCTATCAGGGTGGGCGCCTCAGCGGAACAGCAACAGGAGTGGATGCCCAAGGTCATCGACTTCTCGCTCAAGGGCGTCTTCTCCCTGACCGAGCCCGACTCAGGCTCCGATATCGCCGGCGGGCTCTCCACCACCGCACGGCGCGAAGGCGACAGCTGGATCATTGACGGTGCCAAGCGCTGGATCGGCGGCGCTGCCAGCGCCGACGTCCTGGCAGTCTTTGCCCGCGACGTGGCCGACGGCCAGGTGAAGGCCTTCCTGGTTGACCGCCAGGCCGAGGGCGTGACGCTCGAAAAGATCCACCGGAAGACATCCCTGCGGATGATGCAGAACGCGCACATCACCCTGGACGGGGTGCGGGTTCCGGAGTCCATGCGCCTGCACAACGTGAACTCCTTCCGCGACGTGGCAGCGATGCTGCGTGCCATGCGCTCCGACGTCGCCTGGATCGCCGCCGGCGTCCAGGCCGGCGCTTTCGAAGCCGCGTTGCGCTACGTCAAAGAGCGCCAGCAGTTCGGCCGTTCGCTGGGCTCCTTCCAACTGGTCCAGGAGAAGCTGGCCAGGATGCTCGGCAACGTCACGTCTGCACTGTCCCTGGTGGTCAGGCTGACCGAACAGCAGGCCAAGGGCATCTACCGGGACCAGGATTCAGCCCTGGCAAAGATGCAGACTTCCCTGCTCATGCGGGAAACCGTTGCGCTGGCCCGCGAGGTTGTGGGCGGCAACGGCATCACCCTCGAAACCGACGTGGCCCGGTTCCACGCGGACGCCGAGGCAATCTACTCGTACGAGGGCACCCACGAAATCAACGCCCTCATCATTGGCCGCGCTCTTACCGGCGAAAGCGCCTTCACCCGCTGAACCGCCCGTCGTCGTACTTTCACCATCCCCGATCAGGAACCGACCCCCAAACTGGAGGCAAAGATGCCCAATCTCGTCGTCGACTTCGACAAACTGCTCACCCTCGCCGGCACCGACCTCGGTGTCACCGAATACCGTGAAATCACGCAGGAACAGATCAACAAATTCGCTGACGCAACCGGCGATGACCAGTGGATCCATGTGGACCCGGAACGCGCCAAAGACGGCCCGTTCGGCGCACCGATCGCCCACGGCTTCCTCACCCTCTCGCTCATCATCCCGTTCTGGGGCGAGCTGTTCGACGTCGACGGCGTCACCACCAAAGTGAACTATGGCCTGGACAAGGTCCGCTTCACGTCGCCGGTGAAGGTGGGCTCGCGGATCCGCATGCAGGCCACCATCGCCGAGGTCACCGAGGTCAAGGGCGGCGCCCAGATCAAGGTCGCCAACACCATCGAGATCGAAGGCCAGGAACGCCCCGCCGTCGTCGCGGAATTCCTGGCGCGGTTCTACAAGTAGCCCTCCGACTTCCCACGTTTCCGCACCACACCCCTCGTCTTTTCTTCTGTACTCATCCGTACCAAAAGGAACAGCCATGTCCGGAATCACCCAGCTTCAAGCCATGGGCACCGCGGAGCGCCGCAAGGAAGCGCGCACCGTCATCGCCTCCAGTTACCTCGGCAGCACCATCGAATACTACGATTTTCTCCTCTATGCCACCGCCGCGGCCGTGGTCTTCCCGAAGGTCTTCTTCAGCGGGATGGACGACTGGGTAGGCGTGGTGGCTGCCTACGGCACCTTCGCCGCGGGCTACGTCGCCCGGCCCCTGGGCGGCATCATCTTCGGCCACTTCGGTGACAAGGTTGGCCGTAAGAGCATGCTCATCATTTCCATGCTGGTCATGGGGATCGCATCCACACTCATCGGCGTGGTCCCGGATGCGTCCGTGGCCGGGCCGTGGGGTGCTGTACTCCTGGTGATTCTGCGCGTTTTCCAGGGCATCGCCGTGGGCGGAGAATGGGGTGGCGCAGCGCTCATGGCCCTGGAGCACTCCGAGTCCGGAAAACGCGGCTTTGCGGCCTCGTTCGTCAACGCCGGCGCTCCGACCGGCGCCGTCCTTGGCACGCTCATGATGGGAGCATTCTCGGCCCTGCCCAACGACCAGTTCCTCACCTGGGGTTGGCGGGTGCCCTTCCTGCTCTCGTTCGTGCTGCTGGGCGTGGGCATGTTCGTCCGCCTGAAGGTCTCCGAGAGCCCCATCTTCAAGGCCGCGCTCGAGCAGGAAAAGGTCGAGCGGGAACGCGCCGACCAGGAAGCGCGGAAGCAGGGACTGACCAGCAAGCGGGACATCCCGCTGCTGCAGGTGCTGCGGCGCCCCAAGACCCTGATCTTCACCATGCTGGCGGGGGCCGCCGGCTTCGCCCTCCAAGTAGTGCTGGCAACTTTCTCGGTAACCTTTGCGGTCTCCAAGGGCGCCGATCGGCAAGGCGTTCTCTACGCCTTCGCGGCGGCGTCGGCCCTGTCCATCGTGTTTGTCATCCTGGGTGGCCGGCTTTCGGACAAACTCGGGCGGCGGCCGGTGATGATCGGCGGCCTGGTGCTGTTCGTCATCTACCTGATTCCCATGTTTTCGCTGCTGTCCTCAAACAACATCGCCCTGATCTTCGTGGCATTCGCCATCGGCCTGATGATCCACTCCACATTGTTCGGTCCCCTGGCGGCGTTCGTATCGGAACAGTTTGGTACCACGTCCCGCTACACCGGCGCGTCACTGGGCTACCAGCTGGCCACCCTGCTCGGTGCCGGATTCACGCCCGGGATCGTGGCGCAGATCTTCAAGGATTCCGGCCAGGACACGGGCTCCGTGGTCATTTACCTTGCGATCATGTCTGTAGTGTCCATCGTCTTCATCCTGCTGACCCGGGAGCCGAAGAACAACGACCTCCTGACAGTCAAGTCCTGAGCGGAAAGGATTTCGCCGTGGAAAACTTTGGCATCGGCTCGTGGCTTCAACGCCGCCGCCCCAAGTCCGGCAGCAAGACAGCCCTGATCAGCGGCCAGCAGGAAATGAGTTACGACCAGCTGGCCGAGCGGTCCGTCAGGCTGGCCAACGCACTGCGGGATGGCGGCGTGGGCCGAGGGGACAGGGTGGCCTATCTGGGCGATAACCATCCGTCCTTCCTGGAAACCCTGTTCGCCTGCGGGCAGCTGGGGGCCATCTTCGTCCCCCTGAATACCCGTTTGGCGCCGCCGGAAATCCAGTTCCAGCTCGTGGACTGCGGGGCGTCCGCCCTGATCCATGGACTGAGCCTGGATGCCCTCGCCGCTGCCGGTTCAGCCGGCACCGCCGTCACGCGCCGCATCTCAGTGATGGATGCCGTGGGTACCAAGGGACAGGGCCCGACGGCGGCGGAAGACTTCGAGGAGGTCCTCGCGGCCGGCGCGGACCAGTACATCGATGAAGAGGTAGGCCTGGACGACGGCGCCATGATCCTCTACACGTCCGGCACCACAGGGCACCCCAAGGGGGCGTTGCTGACGCACGGAAACGTGGCGTGGAACTGCCTGAACGTGATCGTGGACTTCGATTTTGCATCCACCGATGTGGCCCTGATGATCTCGCCGATGTTCCACGTGGCCTCCCTGAACATGGGGGTCCTGCCCACCATACTCAAGGGCGGAACAGTGGTACTGGAAACCAAGTTCGATCCCCGGCGGACCCTCGAACTCGTCGAACAGCACCGCGCCACCACCATCAGCGGGGTGCCCACGACATACCAGATGCTGTGCGAGCACCCGGCGTGGGACACCTCGGACCTCAGCTCGCTCAACAAGCTGACCTGCGGCGGGTCCGCTGTGCCAATGCGGGTCATTGACGCCTACGAAAAACGGGGCCTCCGCTTCTCCAATGGCTACGGAATGACGGAGACCGCGCCCGGGGCGACCACACTGCCCGCTGCCAGGTCGAGGGACAAGGCCGGCTCGTCCGGGCTTCCCCACTTCTTCACGGATGTGCGGATCGCCGACTTCGACGGCACCGTGGCGGTGCCGGGATCGGTGGGTGAAATCCAGATCAAGGGTCCCAATGTAATCCGCGAATACTGGAACCGGCCTGAGGCGAGTGCGGACTCCTATGCGGAGGGCGGCTGGTTCAAGTCCGGCGACATGGGCTACAAGGACGACGACGGTTTTGTGTTCGTCTCGGACCGGCTCAAGGACATGATCATCTCGGGGGGAGAGAACATCTACCCCGCCGAAGTGGAGCAGGCCATCAGTGAACTGGTCCCGGTAGGCAGCGTGGCGGTGATCGGGGTGCCGGATGAGAAATGGGGTGAGGTTCCCCGGGCCGTGGTGCTGCTGCGCGAGGGCGCCAGGCTCACAGAGGCGGAACTGCGGGCACATCTTGAGGGCCGGCTGGCGCGCTACAAAATTCCAAAATCAGTGGTCTTCGTCGATGAGATGCCCCGTACTGCCAGTGGCAAGATCCGGAAGGCTGATCTTCGGAAGCTTTCTGCAGGTCAGCCCTGAGCTGCCCCCTGGAAACCGGTCCACACCCACGGCTCCCGCGGGAGGCTGTCCGGCCGGAACGCTGCGAGCGCCTGCTCCAGCCTTCCGGCCGGCAGTCCCAGGGACCGCAGGATGAGGTCCCGGACGCCGGTGGCCGGATGGCCACTTAGCTCCAGGTCGGCGAGGGTGACTGCACCGTCTCGCTTGGCAAGCCGGGCGCCGTCGGAATTCACCACCAGGGGAACATGGGCATATTCCGGGACAGGAATATTCAAAAGCATGGCGAGATATGCCTGGCGCGGGGTGGACGGCAGCAGGTCGTCGCCCCTTACCACCTGATCGATTCCCTGGGCGGCGTCGTCCACCACCACGGCGAGGTTGTAGGCCGTCACGCCGTCGTTACGGCGCAGCACGAAGTCGTCCACTACACCGGTGAACGCACCATGCAGGACATCCTTCACCGTGTACTCCGTGACCTCGGCGCGAAGCCGGGTGGCGGCCGGCCGGGTGGACCGCCTGATCTCCAGTTCCGCTGGCTCCAGGTTCCGGCAGGTCCCCGGGTAGGCACCCTGCGGGGCGTGCGGGGCAGACGGCGCCTCCTGGATTTCGCGGCGGGTGCAGAAGCATTCGTACGTCAGGCCAGCGGCGCTGAGCCTGCTGATCGCGTCGGTGTACAGCCCTGATCGCTCGGTCTGGCGCACGACGGCGCCGTCCCAGGTCACGCCGACGGCTGCCAGATCGCGGAGCTGCTCAGCCTCCGCGCCGGCCCGTGCACGGTCCAGGTCCTCAATGCGCAGCAGGAAGTCCCGGCCGGTGGACCTGGCGAAAAGCCACGCGAGGATGGCGGTGCGCAGGTTGCCAACGTGCAGTTCGCCTGATGGGCTGGGGGCGAAGCGGCCTGCTGGGGTCATAAAACCAACCCTACGCAACAGCACAACGCGGGGTCACATAAGACCCAAAACGGACGCCCGGAGGGACCGGAAGTGACCCCGCGTTGCAGTATCCCAGGTGAGGCAAACACAAGAGCCCCTCAGCTACGGCCGGCTTCGGGAGTCGGACGTGGCTCAGGGGCTCTTGCTTTGGTTGCGGAGTGACAATGGTGTGAACAAGTGTCAATCAGCGGCGGCTTCCTTGCGGGAAGCTGAGTCCAGGGACCGGGTGGTGTGCCGGGGGTCCTGTAGCCTGGCGGGCGTCGGCGGTAGCCACTGCCCTGTTGCCACCATTTGACCAGAGAACCTACAGTTGGCACAACGGGCACACCATTCGTTGGTCAGTCTGACTAGCAGAGGCCAATACAATCGACAGGAACTGATCAGATTGCAGCAGCAGCTGGACTCCACAGACCGCCGCATCCTCCTCGCCCTTGATGAGGACCCCCGCGTGCCGGTCATGGTCCTCGCCCAGCGGCTCGGCCTCGCACGCGGAACGGTTCAGGCCCGGCTCGAGCGGATGACGGCGTCGGGATTCCTCCGGCCCAACAGCAGCCGCGTCCTGCCGTCGGCCCTCGGCCGTGGCGTGGCTGCCGCCGTCAGCGCAGAACTGGACCAAAGCCACCTCAATGAGGCCATCGCCGCCCTCCGCGAAATCCCCGAAGTCCTGGAATGCCATGCACCCGCCGGCGATACCGATCTCCTCATCCGGGTGGTGGCCACCAGCCCCGACGATCTTTACCGGGTGTCAGAGGAGATCAGGCTCTGCCCAGGCATCGTCCGCACCTCTACCAGCATGTTCCTGCGCGAGGTCATCCCCTACCGAACGTCGGGGCTGCTCCGCGACTGAGACGCTACACCGGCGGGCCGGCGTTGGACTTGAGGTTCTTCATCACCAGCGTGGACGTCAGCCGTTCGACGCCGGGCAGTGAGGTGAGTTCGGCATCGTAGAAGCGCTGGTAGGCCGGCAGGTCTTCGGCGATGACCTTCAACAGGTAGTCCGGCGAGCCGAAGAGCCGCTGGGCTTCGACGATGTTCGGATTGTCCGCCACCCGGTTCTCGAAGATCTCCATGGTGGAGCGGTCCACCTGGCGCAGGGTGACGAACACGATCGCCTCGAAGCCCAGCCCTACTGCGGCCGGATCGATGTCCGCTTTGTAGCCCCGGATCACGCCAGAGGCCTCAAGATCGCGCAGCCTGCGGTGGCAGGGCGCAACGGTCAGTCCCACCTTGGCTGCAAGCGCCGTGGCCGTCATTCGGCCGTCCTGCTTGAGGTGACGCAAGATATTCCTGTCAATATGGTCAATCACGCAAAAATCTTACCAAGACAGACCCTAAGCGGGCGAAAAAGGTAAGCACTTATGCCCCCTGATTCAATATGGTTTGTCCTGTAGCCATCGGACAGGAGCAAACCATGAACCCCCAACTGTTTTTCGCCTTTGTGCTGGTGGCTGCCGCCCTCGCCTGCACCCCCGGCGTGGACTGGGCCTACTCCATCACCGCCGGACTCCGTCAGCGCAGTTTTGTCCCTGCTGTCGCGGGGCTCTGCGGCGGGTACGTCCTGCACACCGTGCTCCTGGTGGCCGGACTCGCGGCGCTGCTGACCGGCCTGCCCGGCGTCCTGGGCTGGCTGACCGTAGCCGGCGCAGGCTATCTGCTCTGGGTGGGCATCAGCACCCTCCGCTCCTGGCGTGGGGCATCCTTCGCGGCGGCCGACACCATCGGGAAACCGTCCAACCAGCTGCGGACCTTCCTTCAGGGCATGGGGACCAGCGGCATCAATCCCAAGGGGCTCCTCTTTTACGTGGCCCTGGTGCCGCAGTTCGTCAGCCCGGACGCTGCCCTCCCGGTTCCGGTCCAGTCCGGCCTGCTGGGGCTGACCTTTGTCCTGCTCGCCGGGGCCGTCTACACCTGCGTTGCGCTGCTGGCCCGCAAACTCCTGCAGTCCCGCCCGGGTGCCGCGCGCGCGGTCACCCTTGCCAGCGGAATCATCATGGTGCTCCTTGGGGTGGTGCTCCTGTCCGAGCAGGTGGTCCCGCTGATTGCCGGACTCACCAGCCAAGCCTGAGGGTTCAGGCCTTGCGCTCCATAAACCATTCAGTGAATGCCGACGCCCGCCCATCCGGTTCCAGACGGATGACCCACAGGTTGTCGTAACTTGGACGGTCCGCCAGATAGTCGGTGAACCCCTGCACAAAAGCCAAGGGGCCGTCGGCACCGACCAGGTTCCAGTCAAAGATCCAGTGGTCAGGCTCATCGCGGGCCTCCAGCCAGCGATCCACGATCTGTTCGCGCCCGCGCCAGGGATCCCTGTCATGCGGCCGGGTTTCGTAGACGGCGTCCTCGGTAAAGAGTGCGCGGATATCGTCGGGCTCATTGGTGGTCCACGCCGCGATGTACTTTTCCATCCAGGACCTCACTGCGTCGCTCATGCCTCCGTTGTACTCCGGGGCGGTGGGCTCCACAAGGCCGGCCGGCCCCAGACCGTACGCACCATCAGCCGCCAGGGCCAGCCTGCAAGGTCATTTTCCGCCCAGCTGTTCCCATTCCTGCTCCCACAACCGGCGCTCATCGATGTCCTTGCGGATAACTTCGAAAGTTTCCAGTTCTGCAGGCCTCCCGCGGAGCCAGTCACGCGGGTTGAGCGATTTCCGGCCGTTGTCCAGCACCAGCAGCGCACGGTCCGTCAGGGCATCATTGCGGAGCACCAGATCGGTCTTGCGACGACGGAGCACCTCCTTCAGCGCTTCCTGCGCCTTCGCATGCAGGCCGAGCCGCCGCAGCGCCCGCCCGCGGAGCAGCAGCAGCGCTGCCGAAAGGTCATCGGAGTTCATCAGGCCCTCGGTCCAGATCACCACTTCCTTGTCCCGTCCCAGCGAGAACGCCAGCGCACAGCGCGCCAGGGCGGACGGCAGCGACGGCGGCAGGGCGGCCACCGTCTGCAGGGCGGCTTCCAGCTGGCCGGTCTCCCGCAGGGAATGCGAGAGCGCCAAGAATACGGACTCCTGGCTGAACAGGACAGGAACCACGATGCGTTCGGCCACCTCGACCCGGGTGACCACGCGCGTAAGGTAGTTGGCCGCGTAGATGTTGGCGTCGTCGTCGTTCCTGATGGACAGCCCGCGCTGGAGCAGTTCGGAAGCGCGCAGGTGGCCACCGTGCTGGTACGCGAGGAGTCCGGCCATCACCGAGCAGAGCCCAGCCCAGCCGGGGTAGGTGCGGCCCAACGTGATGAGCCGTTCGGGTTCCTTGCTGTTGAAGATGGCGTCGTGAACCGCTTTGACGGGCTTGGCGGGCATCCGCTTGAGCCTGGGGACCTCGCCATCCACGGAGATCAGCGCCGCGTCCCGGCCGCCCAGCACGCCGTGGAGTATCCCGCCCACGTTCCCGGCAAGCTCCCGGACCGGCGTCTGCAGGTGGGTGTGGCCGAACGGCGTCAGATCGCGCGTATCCCGGTAGATCGGTCCTTTGGCATCCCCCACGGTCATGCTTCCATGCTACGGGGCTGTCCCGGCTACGTGGCTGCGGCGACCCAGAGTCCGATGACCCACGTGCTCGCCGCCAGGCACGCCAACCCGAACTCCACCAGCATGCCCAGCCCGGTGGCTTTCAGGGCGGCCCAGCTGGTGGACGTGGCCGTGCCGATGTTCCGGGTGCGCAGGAATTCGCTGAGCAACAGTCCGGCGGCGAACCCGACAAAGAGCCCCACCACGGGGATGAGGAACATTCCGGCCACACCTGCCACGAGACCAATCACCACGCTGCGGTTGGGAATGCTGTGCTGCCTGAGCTTGCGTCCGGTCAGCACTGCACTGGCCGCCATGCCGGCGAGCACAAACACCATTCCTACCGCGAAGACCACCCAGCCGGCCGTTCCGGCACCGCCCCAGATCGCCCACGCCAGCAGGCTGAGTCCGATCAGGAAGCTGCCGGGCAGGACCGGGATGACGGTGCCCGCCACACCGACCAGGATCGCCAGGCCGCACAGAATGGTCACAACAGTCTCGGAGTTCATGAACCCCAGCTTAGGGCGGCAGCACGGCCGCTCCCGGCACCGCCCGTATCGCGCTGGTTAACTTCCGCGCGGACCAGTGCGTTAACGCCCGACGGCGGCGCCCCGGTGAGGGAGGCACCGCCGTCGGGCGTTGTTGCTGGTTGTGCTGGTGTGCGCGGGCTTTACTCCGCTACCACGGCTGCGGCGACGGCTGCCGTCACGGCCGGGGCAACACGGGGATCCAGCGGGCTGGGCACGATGTAATCCGCGGACAGGTCCGCTTCGGCGAGTTCCGCGATGGCACGTGCCGCGGCGAGCTTCATGGCGGGCGTGATCCGGCGGGCGCCTGCATCCAGCGCGCCACGGAAAATCCCGGGGAAGGCCAGCACGTTGTTGATCTGGTTGGGGAAATCGCTGCGGCCGGTGGCCACGACGGCTGCGTACTTGGACGCGACCTCGGGCAGGACTTCAGGGTCCGGGTTGGAGAGTGCGAACACGATGGAGTTGGCGTTCATCAGCTTGAGGTGGTCCTCGGCGAGCTTGGAGGAGGAAACCCCGATGAAGACGTCCGCGCCGAGCAGGGCCTCGCCGGGGCCGCCGTTGATGCCGCGCGGGTTGCTGCGTGCCGCCATCTGGGCCTTCTTGCTCTGCGGATCGGCGGCGATGTCCGCGCGCTCACTGTTGATGACGCCCTTGGAGTCGAGCAGCACCACATCGCTGATGCCGGCGGTGAGCAGGATTTCGGCGACGGCGATGCCGGCGGCACCGGCACCGGAAACCACCACCTTCAGTGCTTCCAGCCCGCGGCCGGTGACCTTGGCGGCGTTCGTCAGGGCGGCGAGCGCAACCACGGCGGTGCCGTGCTGGTCATCGTGCATGACCGGGCAGTCCAGTGCCTCGATGAGCTTCTCTTCGAGCTCGAAACAGCGCGGTGCCGAGATGTCCTCGAGGTTGACGGCGCCGAAGCTGGGGCGGAGGCGGACCAGGGTTTCGATGATCTCGTCCACGTCGGTGGTGTTCAGGACCAGGGGAATGGAATCCAGTTCGCCGAAGGTCTTGAACAGGGCGGACTTGCCCTCCATGACGGGCAGCGAGGCGCTGGCTCCGATGTTGCCCAGGCCCAGCACCGCGGTGCCGTCGCTGACCACAACCACCAGGCGCTGCGCCCAGGTGAGGGTCCGGGCCAGTTCCGGATTGTGGTGGATGGCGCGGCTGACTTCGGCCACCCCCGGGGTGTACGCGATGGAAAGGTCGCGCTTGTTGGCCAGCGGGACGGTGCTGCTGATGGAGAGCTTGCCACCCAGGTGGGCGTCGAAGATCTCGGCTTCGGTCAGGGCCGTGGCGGCGGAATTGTCGGTGGGTGCGATTGCGTCAATGGACACTTCGTTGTCTCCTGGGGCTAGCCGTGGGCGCACGGCGCAGAAAGGCTCAAGCACAGGGAGGCTCAAGGTGAGGGAAATCGGAGCTTCCTGGGCCCTAAGGTGGCGGGCCCGGTGTGAAGCCGTTGAGATGTCTGCAGATGCTGGTTGCCAGCCACTCCGGTCCTGCAATGATAATCAGCATGGGCCCGACGAAATCGACGTCAAGCACCCTCAGAGGCCCAAAAAGGGCAAAAACAGCCTTTTTTGTGACTCAAATCACGGCAAAAAGCGCATTTATAGCCGCATTGGTCTAGACCGGTTACGCTGTCCGGCGGGTTGTTTTGACCGTGGGCGATGCCGGAGCGAGCAGGGTGCAGGCCTTTTTGAGGTCCTCTTCGGCTTCGAAGAGCGACAACCGGCGGTTTCGGACTGACTGGACCAGACCAGTGACCGTCAGCAGGAGCACACGCGCTGCCGCGGCGTCGTCGGAAGCCACCGAAACAGCCTTTTCGCTCAGCGCATCGATCTCCCGCAGGAGGGCGGTGGTGTCTTTCTCCTCGAGGTAGACACCCCGCCGCAGGCACTGCTCTACAGCGGGCTGCATCACCCGCATGTGGAAGATCTCCATCACCACCCCGGTGAGGGCCCGGCCGCGGAACCGGGAGGCTGACGCCTGGGTGCGTGACTGGAGCTCGTCCAGCTGGTGGCGGTAGAGCGAGAGCATCAGGTGCGTGGCGGAGGGAAAGTAGCGGTGGATCGTACCCAGCGGCACGTCGGCCTTTTCTGCGATCTCCGAGAGTTCCACCGAGTCGAGCCCTTTGCGGGCAAACCCTCCCGCGGCCTCCAGGATGCGGGTGTAGCGCAGCCGCTGGCGCGGAGTGGCGGGCCTCTCGGCCATGGGCGGATAGACGGAAAGGGTCTCAGGCATCAGCGTTCCGGGGTTGTGTTTTATGGCGCAGCAGCCAGGAGCGTCCCCATCCCGTGCCGCCTGCAGTCCGCGTCAACTATACGGCACAACTTTGTGGCGTATTTAGTCAACACCTTTGATTTTCACGACGAACACGGCGCCCAGCAGGCCGATGACCGCTGCCGTGGTGAACAGCGTGACGTACCCGCCAAGGAACTGCAGGGAGATGAACGCAATGAGCGGAGCGAAGACCTGCGGGAGGGAATTGGCCACGTTGATGACGCCCATGTCCTTACCCCGGTCCGCCGCCTGTGGAAGCACTTGGGTCAGCAGCGCGAAGTCGACCGCGAGGTAGGCTCCGAACCCGACCCCCAGGATGCCTGCACCCACCAGAGCGCCGGGCCAGACGGGGAAGAAAGCCATGATCAGCCCGGCCATGGCGATGGTGGCCGAGGAGGCGATCACAAAGGGTTTGCGCTTCCCCACCCGGTCGCTCCAGGGCCCTGCCACCACTGCGGTGATCATGACCATCACCGCGTAGATCCCGGTAAGGATCAGAACGCCCAGCGCCGGGTCCTCATGTTTGATGACATCCCGCAGGAAGAAGAGCAGGTACACGATGGTCAGCTGGTTACCCACGTTGACCAGGAACCGCGTGAGCCATGCCCATGCAAAGTCCGGGTGGCGGGCCGGGCTGATCCAGAATCCGCGCAGGAAGACTGCCCACGCGAAGGGTGGCCGGGCTTCCTTGGGCAGCGGCGGATCATTCCGATGGAAGAGATACGGCAGGACGGAGAACAGCAGGGCCGCCGCACACATGGTGTATCCCACCATGTAGTTGCCCGAGACCACTGCGCCGAAAACCGCGCCAACCAGGATTCCCAGGGTCTGGCCCATGGCCGCCAGGCCGCCCACTCCGCCGCGCTGCAGCACTGGCACGCGGTCCGGGACAGCAGCCGTAATCGCCGCATAGGCCGCGTTGGCACCGAGCTGGACCAGGCACCAGAACAGGACCATCAGGGCCACAGCGGTGGCGCCGGACATGGCCAGCAAAGCGGCAGTGGCCAGGATGGCACCCGCCAGGACCCACGGAGCCCGCCGGCCGAACCCGGAGACCGTCCGGTCGGACAACGCACCAAAGAGCGGATTGGCCACCAGCGACACCGCAGCACCGCAGCCGGTCACCAGGGACAGGATGGCTTCCTTGCTGCCCGCATCAATGCTGATGGCCTGCTGGCCGATGAAGACATTAATGGGACCGAAGAAGGCGGCGTTGATGCCGACGTTGACCAGCACCAGCCCGGTCACCCAGCGCGCGGTGACCTTCTGCGTCGGTTCGGCGAGCGCCGCCGTCGAGCGTTCCGCCGCAGCGCCGTGATCCGGCGCGGCCGGTATGTCGGACAGGCTCATGCTGGTTCCCCCTGGAACGGTTGGTGATTCTGAAAATCAGACTATCGTGGGCATCACCCCGCAGCGTGTCATACGCCGGGACATTCCCAGGCGCACCTGCCCGCTCTACGGACTCCAAGGAGAACCACATGGCCGCATCAGCCGAAAACACGTCCAGCCCTGCCGTCAACACGGCCGACCTCTACGACGAGCGCGGCGAGGAACTGGCGTCAGTCTCCCTCCAGTTCCAGTCCCTGGGCGGCCGCTCGCATTTCAGCGGACCGGTACGGACCATCCGCTGCTTCCAGGACAACGCCCTGGTGAAGTCCACCCTCGCCACCCCCGGCAACGGCGCCGTGCTGGTAGTGGACGGTGGCGGGTCGCTCGGCACTGCCCTCATGGGGGACATGATTGCCGAAAGTGCCGTGGCAAACGGCTGGGCCGGCGTCGTCATCAACGGGGCAATCCGGGACCGCGAAGCGATCGCCGCCCTGGATCTGGGGGTCAAGGCGCTGGGCAGCAACCCGCGCAAGAGCGCCAAGGACGGCGCCGGTGAAGTCGACGTGGATGTGGTGATCGACGGCGTGACGTTCCGGCCCGGCGTCACCGTCTGGTGCGATCCGGACGGGATCCTGGTCCAGCGCTGAGTGGCGGGATCCCGGCGCTAAAGCGGCTTGAGAGAGCTGGGATTCCGCCAATCGGTTCGAGCTACGGGAATTTACCCGGCTGCAGGAACAAATCGGGAAGTAACATAGTTACCGAAAGCAACTAACAGGCTTGATCCCTTTTTCTTCGTTGGAGCACCCATGTCCAAAACCACTGCCGCGCGCGCCGCCGGCGAAACCCTGACGCAGCGTCAGATCGTCACCGTGATGGTGGGACTGATGCTGGGCATGTTCCTGGCCTCCCTGGACCAGACCATCGTGTCCACGTCCATTTACACCATCGCCAACGACCTCGACGGCCTCTCCCTCCAGGCCTGGGCAACCACCGCATACCTCATCACCTCCACCGTGAGCACGCCGCTGTACGGCAAGCTGAGCGATATCTTCGGCCGCCGCCCGCTGTACCTGATCGCCATCGTGATCTTCCTGGTGGGCTCGCTGTACGCGGGTTCGGTGAACTCCATGACTGAACTGGCCATCGCCCGCGGTGTCCAGGGCCTCGGCGCCGGCGGCCTGCTGGCCCTCGCGCTGACCATCATCGGCGACATCGTGTCCCTCAAGGACCGGGCCAAGTATCAGGGCTACTTCATGTCGGTGTTTGGCATCTCCTCCGTGCTCGGCCCTGTGGTGGGCGGTGCATTCGCCGGATCAGCCACCATCCTGGGTTTTGACGGGTGGCGCTGGGTGTTCTTCATCAACCTGCCCATCGGCCTGGCCGCCCTTGCCGTGGTGTTCCTGTTCCTGCACCTTCCGGCCAAGCATGTGAAGCAGAAGATCGACTACTTCGGCGCCGCCGCCATCACCCTCGCGATTGTCCCGCTGCTGCTGGTGGCGGAACAGGGCCGCAGCTGGGGCTGGGCCTCGTTCAACTCATTCCTTTGCTACGGGCTGGGCGTCGTCGGCATCATCTGGTTCCTGCTGGCCGAAAAGCGCGCCGGCGACTACGCCCTGATCCCGCTCCGGCTCTTCCGCAACCTGACCTTCGGCCTTTCGTCGTTGCTGAACTTCATCATCGGCATCGGCATGTTCGGCGCCATCGCCATGCTTCCCATGTACCTGCAGCTGGTGAAGGGCCTGACCCCCACCGAGGCCGGCCTGATGATGATCACTTTCACCGTGGGCATCCTGACAGGTTCCATCACCGCCGGACGCACCATCTCGGCGTCGGGAACGTTCCGGATCTTCCCCATCATGGGAACGGCGATCCTCACCACCGCAGCGCTGGTGATGGGTCTGTCCCTGGGCGTGGACACCGGCCTGTGGGTCCCCGGCGTGATCGCGGTGTTCTTCGGCATGGGACTTGGTTTCTGCATGCAGCCGCTCACCCTGGCCATGCAGGTTTCCGTGCCGCCAAAGGACATGGGCGTGGGGACTTCCTCCGCTGCATTCTTCCGGTCCATGGGCGGCGCGGTGGGCACTGCGGTGTTCATCTCCATGCTGTTCAGCGTGGCCGCCGGACGGATCGCCGACACCATGAAATCGGCCATGGGAAGCGCCGATTACCAGGCCGTCCTAAACGATCCCGCCGTGGCCGCGGACCCCGCCAACGCCAAGCTCTACGAATTCTTCCGGAACGGCGCCTCGAACGATTCACTCAATGACACCAGCTGGCTGCACTCGGCCAACAGCGTGCTGACCCGTCCCATCACCGAGGGCTTCGCCTACGCGATCGATTCGGTCATGCTCACCGCCGCCGTCCTCACCGGCATCGCCTTCCTCATCAGCTTCGCGCTGCCCAAGAAGAAGCTGACGGACCCGAAGACGGCCAAGGAGCCCGTGGCGGTCCACTAAAGCCCCGCTCCGAAACTGCGGACGACGACGGCGGCGCGGCCCGCCGTCGTCGGCTTTCCGCCCTTGACTGGAACAGGACGCCGCGGCATGGAACACTGTGTAGCGCGTGTGCGCCGGCCATCCGACCCGTCGCCGCAGCCGACGACGTCCGCCGCACCCACCCCACCCCCAACGCAGGGAGCACCATGCCCATCGCCCAGGAACAGACCACCGCCAAGGTTCCGCAGCGGGTGATCTGGCTGGCTCTTGCAGGAGCGGTGGGCGGTTTCCTGTTCGGTTTCGACTCCTCGGTGGTCAACGGTGCGGTGGATGCCATCAAGGATGAATTCGCTCTCTCCGAGGCCGTCACGGGCTTTGCCGTGGCCGTCGCTTTGCTGGGCTGCGCCGCCGGCGCGTTCCTCGCCGGCAAGGTGGCCGACCGCTACGGCCGGATCCCTGCCATGAAGCTCGGCGCACTCCTGTTCCTGGTCAGCGCCATCGGAACCGGCTTCGCGTTCGGCGTCTGGGACCTGATCTTCTGGCGCCTCGTAGGCGGCCTGGGCATCGGCCTCGCATCGGTGATCGCCCCGGCCTACATTTCCGAGATTTCGCCGCGGCAGGTCCGCGGCAGGCTCGCCTCGCTGCAGCAACTTGCCATCACCACGGGTATCTTCGCCGCGCTCCTGTCCGATGCCATTTTCGCCACCACCGCCGGCGGCGCGGACCAGGCGTTCTGGCTCGGCATCGAAGCCTGGCGCTGGATGTTCCTCGCCGCGGCGGTTCCGGCAGTGGTTTACGGCTGGATCGCGTACACGTTGCCTGAATCCCCGCGCTTCCTGGTCATCCAGGGCAAGGAAGACGAAGCGCGGAAGGTCTTCGATTCGATCGCTCCGTCCGAGGAGACCGATAGGCACATCCGCGAGATCCAGGACGCCATCGAAGAAGACAAGCTGGCCGGCCAGAAGGGCTCCCTCCGGGGCAAGACCTTCGGACTCCAGGCCGTGGTCTGGGTGGGCATCATCCTCTCCGTCCTGCAGCAGTTCGTGGGCATCAACGTGATCTTCTACTACTCCACCACGCTGTGGAAGGCGGTTGGTTTCCAGGAGAAGGACTCCCTCACCATCTCCGTGGCCACCTCCATCACCAACATCCTGGTGACCCTCGTGGCCATCGCCCTGGTGGACCGGATCGGCCGCCGCCCCATCCTCCTGGCCGGCTCCATCGGCATGGCGGTGTCCCTGGGCACCATGGCCTTGGCGTTCTCCTCCGCCGTGGGCGCCGGCTCGGAGATCTCCCTGCCGGGCGCGTGGGGACCGGTGGCCCTGGTGGCGGCCAACATCTTCGTGGTCAGCTTCGGTGCGTCCTGGGGACCCCTGGTGTGGGTGCTGCTGGGCGAGATCTTCCCGTCGCGGATCCGTGCCCGTGCCCTGGGCCTGGCTGCGGCCGCACAGTGGGTGGCCAACTTTGCCATCACGCTCAGCTTCCCCGTGATGGCCGCCGCGTCACTGCCGCTGACCTACGCGATGTATGCGCTGTTCGCTGCGGCGTCCTTCTTCTTCGTGATGTTCAAGGTGCCGGAGACCAACGGCATGTCGCTGGAGCAGGCCGAGACCCTGTTCGTGCGCAAACGCAAGGGCTCCGCCGTCTGACCCAACGCTCTGGCACTTCCTGCGCATTTCCCGGCAACGCTCTGGCACCTAGAGTGTGAGCTTCATGCCCTCGTGGCTGGCGTCGAAGCCAAGGCGCTCGTAGAACCGGTGCGCCGCCGTCCGGGTTTTGTGGGTGGTCAACTGCATCATGGAACAGCCCCGGCGCCTGGACTCCTCGATGGCCCACTGGACCATCACGTTGCCGATCCCCTGGCCACGAAGGCTCCCCGCAACGCGTACGCCTTCAAGCTGCGAACGCCACGACCCCTGCCGCGAGATGCCGGGCAGGAAGCTCAGCTGGAACGTCGCAACCACCGAACCGGTAGCTGCCCCTTGCGGCACCAACTCCCCCACAACCAGCAGGTGGGACGGGTCTCCGTCGATCGCGGCAAAAGCCTGCTCGTAAGGCTCCATGTCCCCCACGTTTTCACGCGCGGCGCCCATCGAGTCGTCCGCAAGCAGCTGCACCATGGCGGGCAGATCGGCACGTACGGCGGGGCGGAGCCGGAACGTCCCGCCGTCGAAGTCGGCAGTCAGCAAAGGGAGCGGGGCATCTGGGTTCCGGGTCACCGCACAAGCATTTCACAGCCGACGCCGGCACTCACCGCGAGTGCCGGCGTCGTGCGTTGCGCGAGAGCGTTGCCGCAAAACTGCATGAAGTGAGTGAGCGTTGCCCAAAAACCCGCATTAAGTGAGAGAGCGTCGGTAGGCAGTGCTGGCAGCGGGTCAGGCGAAGTAGACGCCGATGCGGTTGCCGTCGATCTCCTCGATGCGGATATCGATGTCGTAGACGTCGTGCAGCATGGCGGACTGCATGATGTCCGCCGGGCTCCCCTGATGCACCAGGCGCCCGTTCTTCATCGCCAGGATGGTGTCCGAGTAGCAGGACGCGAAGTTGATGTCGTGGACCACCAGGACGATGGTCTTGCCCAGATCGTCGGCCAGCCGGCGCAGCAGCCGCATCATTTCCACCGAGTGCTTCATGTCCAGGTTGTTCAGCGGCTCGTCCAGGAGCAGGTATTCGGTGTCCTGCGCCAGGACCATGGCGATGTAGGCCCGCTGCCGCTGCCCGCCGGAGAGTTCGTCCACAAACTTGTCCGCCATGGAGCCAAGGTCCAGGTGACCAATGGATTCCTCCACGATGGCCTTGTCCTCAACGGTGGGGCGGCCGCCTGAGTGCGGGAACCGGCCGAAGGCCACGAGGTCGCGGACGGTCAGGCGCATGGTCAGGTGGTTCTCCTGGCGGAGGATGGCCATGGTCCGCGCGAGGTCCCGGCTGGGGGTTCCCGCGACGTCGAGTCCGCCAACGGAAACGGCGCCGCTCTCCAACGGTTGCAGCCGGCTGATCAGGGACAACAGCGTGGACTTGCCGGCACCGTTGGGTCCGATGATCGAAGTGATCCCGCCGCGGGGAATCACGCAGGTCACGTCGTCCAGGACTGCCTGGCCGCCGTAGCTCTTGGACACGTTCCGAACGTCGATCACTTGAGCGAGCCTTTCAGCAGGAGGTAGAGGAACAGGATGCCGCCGGCGAACTCGATGACCACGCTCAGGGCGGTTGCGAAGCCGAAGACGCGCTCCAGGACCAGCTGGCCACCCACCAGGGCCACGGCCCCGATCAGCACCACAATCGGGAGCAGCCGGGCGTGATTGAAGCCGCGGCAGAGCTGGTACCCGAGGCTGACCACCAGCAGGCCAAAGAACGTCACGGGCCCCACCAACGCGGTGGACACGGCCACCAGCAGCGAACAGGCCAGCAGGATCCACATGACCACCCGGCGGTGGTCCACACCCACATTGATGGCCAGTTCCCGGCCCAGGGCAAGGACATCCAGCGTGCTGCGGGCCCGCCAGACGGCCACACACACAGCGGCGATAACGACGGCGGACACGGCCAGCAGGGCAGGATCCACGTTGTTGAAACTCGCGAAGAACAGGTCCTGCAGGATGATGAATTCGCTCGGTTCCATGAGCCGCTGCAGCAGGGACGAGAAGCCCCGGAAGAGGCTGCCCAAAATGATTCCCACGAGCAGCAGCAGGTGCAGGGAACGGGTGGCCCCGGTGAACATCCAGCGGTACAGCAGCGCACTGAAGGCAACCATGAGGACCACTTCGACGCCGAACATCAGCGTGGGCGGCGCGGCGTTAACGGCTGCCGCCCCCACAGTGAACGCGAGCGCGGTCTGCACCAGGATGTAGAGCGAATCGAAGCCCATGATGGACGGTGTGAGGATCCGGTTGGCCGTGACGGTCTGGAAGAGCAGGGTGGAGACGCCCACGGCCACCGCCACGAGCAGCATGGCCGCAACCTTCAGGGCGCGCCGCGGGAGGACGTAGCCTACGTTGCCTTTGAGGTCGCTGAACAGGAAGAAGGCGACGGCGGCGATGGTGCAGGCGAGCAGGGTGCCGATGACCAGCTTGGGTGAAGCGTTCCGGACGGAGGCTATGAGTTTTGTACCCGCGCCGTGCGTGGTGTTTTTCTGCTGGAGGAGGGTCTCAGCCATTGCGTTTCCTCAGGATCAGGATGAGGAACAGGATGGCCCCCACCACGGCCATCACCATGCCCACGGGTACCTCGTACGGATAGCGGATGGTCCGGCCGATCACGTCGCAGATAAGCACAAATCCGGCGCCGAACAGGGCAGTCCATGGAACGGCCCGGCGGAGGTTGTCGCCGAACAGGAGTGAGACGATGTTGGGTACCACCAGTCCGAGAAACGGCACGGCCCCCACAGTGGTAACCACCACGGCGGAGATCAGCGAGACAATCACCAGGCCCAGGCGCATGGTCCGGGCGTAGTTGAGGCCGAGGTTCGTGGTGAAGTCCTCGCCCATCCCGGCCACAGTGAACCGGTCGGCGGCGAGCAGGCCCACCAGTATGAGCACCGCCACGATCCAGAGCAGTTCATAGCGCCCGCGGAGCACGCCGGAGAAGTCACCGATCATCCAGTTGCTGAGGGTCTGCAGCAGGTCGTACCGGTAGGCAAAGAACGTGGTGATGGCTGCGATGACTCCGCCCAGCATGATGCCCACCAGGGGGATGAGGAGGGTGTTGCGCGCGGGCAGGCGCCGCAGGATGGTCAGGAACAGGGCGGTGCCCAGGATGGCGAAAACACTGGCCACGCCCATGCGGAGGAGGATGGGCGCCGTCGGGATAAAGACGGTGATCACCAGGATTCCCAGGGTGGCCGATTCCACGGTTCCCACCGTGGACGGTTCCACAAAACGGTTGCGGGCCATCAGCTGCATGATCAGGCCCGCCACGGCCACTGCCATCCCGGCGAGGACCACGGCGAGGGTACGGGGTACGCGGGAAATCCAGAAGATTTCGACGGCGGCCGGGTCACCAGCCAGCAGCGCGGGCAACGACACGTCGCTGACGCCCACGAACATACTCCCGGCGGCCAATGCCAGCACAACGGCGGCGGCCGCAGCCAGTCCCGCGAATTCGCGGGTCCGGCTGCGGCTTACCGGCGCGGTGGTGCGCAGGGCCGTGGCGGTCACTTTCGAAGCTCAGTCAGGGAGAGTGTCAGAAACGGTTCAGGCCACCGAATCGGCGACGGCATTGACCATTGCCTGGACGTTGTTCAGGCCGTAGCCAACGATGTACCAGGCGGCCGGGTCCAGGTTGATGACCCTGTTGTTCCTGGCCGCATTGGTGGACTGCACCAGTTCGTTGTCCAGTACCGGGCTGGCTGCAGCTTGGGTTCCGATGGCGGTGTCGCGGTTGATCACGTACAGGAGGTCCGGGTTGACCTGCTTGATGTATTCGAAGGAGACGGCCTCGCCGTGGCTGCCTTCGGACTTCACGTTTGCTGCGGTGGGAACGCCCAGGACGTCGTGGATGATGCCGAAGCGGGACCCGGCGCCGTAGGCGGTCACTTCGCCGCCGGACGTCAGGACAATAAGACCCTTGCCTGCGTTGGCGGCCTTGGCCCGGGTTTCAGCGATGGTGGAATCCACGCTGGCCAGCTTCGCGTTGACGTCGGCTTCCTTGGCGAAAATGGTGCCCAGCTTCTGCGTCTGGGCCTTGAAGCTTTCCATCGGGTTGGCTGCATCGACGGACAGGTCGATGGTGGGGGCGATCTTGCTCAGTTCCTCGTACGCGCCGGCGGTGCGGCCGGAGATGATGATGAGGTCCGGCGCGCCGGCGCTGACGGCTTCAAAGTCGGGCTCTTTCAGCGAGCCGATCTTCTCGTATGTGGCGTCCGCGTACTTCGAGAGGGACTCAGGGTAGCTGGCCTCGGGAACGCCGGCGGGCTCCACGCCGAGGGCGTCCAGGGTGTCCAGGACGCCAAGGTCGAAGGTGAAGACCTTCTCCGGGTTGACCGGCACATTCGCCGTGCTGCCCTGCGCGTGCTCCACCGTGATGGTGGCGGCTTCGTCTGAGGAGGAGGACGCGACGGCGCCGCCCCCGCAGGCGGTGATGGTCAGAAGAGCTGCTCCCGCCGCTAGTGCCCCCAAGTAGCTCGACAGCTTCTTCTTCATGCCAGGATCTCCACTCCGCTATTACGTCACAAGTTTGTTCGCTAATGTCCCTGAACTCTATAAGTAAGGTGAGGCTAACTTCAAAACGCGGAGCCCGATACGGACACAAAGTGCTGGAGCTCACAACGCACGACGCCGGCACTCACGGTGAGTGCCGGCGTCGTACGTTGCAGGAGCGTCCCTCGAAAACCCGCAGGTACTGCGAGAGGGTTCCCGGAAAAGCTGCAGATAGTGAGAGAGCGTCCGGGGCGGGGGCTCGGGGCAGCGGATCAGGCGGGGGTTTTGGCCCCTTCCTGCTGGCGCTCCTCGACGAGGGTGGCGACGGCGTTGAACAGCGGATGGTCCGGAGCCAGGCCGGTGATCTTCTCCGTAGCCTCAGCCGGTGATGACGACGCGAGGATCTGCGTAAGCTCTGTGGCTTCGGCGTCGGCGGGGTCGTTGAAGCGCAGGGCCGCCGCGATGGCGCCCAGGAGCGCCTCCGGCACGATCCCGCGCTCGGCCAGCTCCGCAGCCGGGCCGATGAACCGTTCATGCCGGCTCAGCTTCCGCAGCGGGGCGCGGCCCACCCGGTTCACCGTGTCAGGCAGGTGCGGGTTGGAGAACCGGACCAGGATCTTCTGGACGTAGGCTTCCTGTTCGTCGTTGCTGAAGCCGTGCTTGGCCACCAGCAACTGCTTGGTCTCCTCGAGGACCGCCCGGACGTCTTCGGCAACGTCCTGGTCAGCCATGGCTTCGGAGATCTTCTCCAGGCCTGCCTCGAAGCCGAAGTAGGCCGCGGCGGCGTGCCCCGTGTTGACCGTGAACAGCTTCCGTTCGATGTAAGGCGAGAGGTCGTCCACGAACGTTGCGCCCGGGATCACCGGCTCGGCCCCGGCGAACGGGGTGCGGTCGATGACCCACTCATAGAACGTTTCCACCGTGACGTCCAGGCCCTGGCCCGGCTCCTGGTTGGGTACGATCCGGTCCACGGCGGTGTTCGCAAACACCGCCAGGGAGTCCAGCGATCCGGCGGCATCGTCCCAGAGCCCGGCCACTTCCGCCCGAAGGATGTCCGTGGCGTTGATGGCATTCTCGCAGGCCATGACCTGCAGCGGCGCCAGACCTGCCTCCCGGGCCGCGATGCCCTTGGTGATGGCGGGCGCCACGAACTTCAGGATGTGGGGGCCCACCGCCGTGGTGACGATATCCGCCGTCGCGATTTCCCGGACCAGCTCCGCTTCCTGGGTGCCCGAGTTCAGCGCGCGGAAGCCGTCCACGGTCCGCACGGTGGGGTGCTCCCCCACCTCGTGGACCTTGTAGCTGTCCGCCCCGGCCAGTTGGTCGATCAGGGCCTCGGCCACGTCCGCGAAGACCAGCTCATAGCCTGAGTTGTGCAGCAGCAGTCCCACGAATCCGCGGCCGATGTTGCCTGCTCCGAAATGTACGGCCTTCACTATGCGTTCACCTTGCCGAACAGCTCCAGGACTTCATCCACGGACGTGGCCGCTTCGAGCTGGGCCACCTGGGCCTTGTTGGTGAACACCTTGGCGATGGAGGACAGGATGTGGAGGTGCTCGTTGTTGACGCCGGCCACACCCACCACGAACTTGACCTGCTTGCCGTTCCAGTCGATGCCGTCCGGGTAGCGGATCACGGAAACCGCGGACTTCATGATGTGGTCCTTGGCGGCGTTGGTGCCGTGCGGAATTGCCAGGAAGCTGCCCATGTAGGTGGAGACGGATTCCTCGCGCTCGTGCATGGCGTCGATGTAGGCCTCGTCCACGGCGCCGCGTGCCAGCAGGAGCCGGCCCGCCTCGTCGATGGCGGCATCGCGTGTGGTGGCCCTGCCGTTGAGGATCACGCTGTCAGGAACCAGGATGTCCGACGGCGGCGCGGCGGCCGGTTCTGCATCCACCGGGGCGTCCGCTGCGTGTGCGCCGTGGCCGGCAGCACCGGCAGCGGCACCTCCTGCGGCGGCGGCGGCACCGAGGGCAGCACCGGCAGTACCGGCACCAGCAGCGCCAGTGGCAGTCCCGGTGCGGGCACCGGCGTCGGCAGTGCCCTCCGTGTTGCTTTCCCTGACCAGCTCAACGATTTCGTCGTAGCGGGGGCTGTTCATGAAGTTGTCCACGGAGAAGTGCGCGGCACTGGCTGTAGCCGGTTTGGCGCGCTCGGTGAGGTCCTGGTGCGTGATCACGATGTCGTAGGTATCACTGAGGTTGGCGATGGCGGAATTGGTGACCTTGACGTCCGGGAACCCGGCGGCCTTGATCTTGTTCCGCAGCACCGAGGCGCCCATGGCACTGGACCCCATGCCGGCGTCGCAGGCGAACACGATGTTCCGGACGGGTCCGGCGAGGACGGCCGTTCCCACTCCCGCACCGGCAGCACCGGCGAGGGTTGAGGAAACGGAGCTCTTCTTGCCCTTCAGGGATTCCATCTGGGAGGTTGCGGCGGCCAGGCTGTCCTCCTCGGTGTTACCCACCGGGGTCTTGCTGGCCTTCAGGATGACCGAGGCGATCAGGAAGGACACCGTTGCGGCGAGGAGCACGGACAGTGCCACCCCGAAGTAACTATCGCTGGCGGTGGCCGCGAAGACGGCGAGGATGCTGCCCGGGGCTGCCGGGGAACGCAGGCCTGCGCCGGTGAGCACCAGGGTGAAGATGCCGGTCATGCCGCCACCGATTGCGGCGAGGATGATGATGGGCTTCATCAGGACGAACGGGAAGTAGATCTCGTGGATGCCGCCGACGAACTGGATCAGGGCAGCGCCGGGGGCCGAAGCCTTGGCCAGGCCCTTGCCGAAGAACATGTACGCCAGCAGGATGCCTACACCGGGACCGGGGTTGGCCTCGAGCAGGAAGAGGATCGACTTGCCGTTGGCGAGCGCCTGTTCCGTGCCCAAGGGCGTCAGGATGCCGTGGTTGACGGCGTTGTTCAGGAAGAGGACCTTGGCCGGCTCGATGAAGATGCTGGTGAAGGGCAGCAGGCCGTTATTGACCAGGAATTCGACCACGGCACTGGCACCGTCGCTGAACGTCTTCACCACCGGGCCGATCACCAGCATGCCGAAGATGGCCAGGACGGCGGCCACGATACCGGCCGAGAAGTTGTCGATCAGCATCTCGAAGCCCGGCTTGACCCTGCCTTCCCAGACCTTGTCCAGCTTCTTCATGATCCAGGCGGTCAGCGGGCCCATAATCATGGCGCCGATGAACATGGGGATGTCCGTACCAACGATCACGCCCATGGTTGCGGCCGCGCCAACAACGCCGCCGCGGACGCCGTGGACCATCCGGCCTCCGGTGAAGCCGATCAGCAGCGGGAGGAGGTAGGTGATCATTGGCCCCACGAGCTTGGCCAATTCCTCATTGGGAGTAAAGCCAGCCGGAATGAAGAAGGCCGTGATGATGCCCCAGGCGATAAACGCCCCCATGTTGGGCATGATCATTCCGGACAGGAACGTCCCGAACTTCTGGACGCCGACCCGCAGGCTGGTGCGGGGTTTCGCAACTGTCTCTGTTGCCATGTGATTTCCTAACCGTCTTTCCTGCGGCTTCGCAGGCTGGGTCCGATAATTACGACGAGCTGGTGGAGATCCGGTGGAGCCATTCGAGGAAAAGCTTGAGTTCCGAGTTCGAGAGCTGGTCTGAGTGCGACGCCTGAAGTGCGGCGTTCAGGGCGATCGCTGCCACCACCACCGAAGATTTCCCGGAATCTTCCGGGACGGCCCCTGTGGCCTGCTCGGAGGACACCGCAAAGATCATGGCGTCTCTGGTCATGGAGGACAGTTCAAGGTTCCGTTCGGCGGCGGGTTCCGCGATCAGCATCAGGGTCACGCCCACGTTGGCCGCCAGGATTGACCTGGCTGCTTCCCGCGGCTGGACATTGAGCTGGCCCGCCACTGCGGCTTTGTTCAGCATCTCCTCCATCAGCGCCTCGGCATCGGCAACGATGGCGGGGCGGCTTTCAGGACGGATATTGCCGAACATCACCAGATAAAGCTCCGGCTGGTTAAGCCCGAACTGGACGTGGTTATCCCACATCCGCCGGATATCCACGAGCGGATTCCCGGACGGGGCGAAATCCCTTTCGCCCGCAACGTATTCCTCAAAACCTGCGGCGACGACGGCGTCGAAAAGACCTTCCTTGTCACCGAAGTGGTGGTATAGCGTGGGCGCCGTAACACCGGCCAGCTGCGTGATCTGGCGGGTTGAAATGGACGCTCCCGCGGACTTTGCCAGCAATTCTGCCGCTGCTCGCAACAGCCGCATTTTGGGGGGAAGCTGGCCATCCAAACTCATAGCCGCTACCCTATCACCTATAGCATTGCTATATGAACTGAATCACATACAATTTTTTCAGGCGCGTTTCCGCTGTTGCACAGAGTAGTTGCGGCGGCCCCGGCATGGCGCCGGGACAACCTTGGCGGGCCTGGCTATCGGAAGAGAACGAGGAACTCAGTGCAGACCTTCCCAGGAGTAGGCGTCAGCCCCGGCCGCATCATCGGAACCATCCGCCAAATGCCCAAACCGATCAGCGAACCCCCTGCTGGCGAACAGCTGGCTGCCGGAGTCACCGCCGAGGATGCGACAGCCGCCCTCAAGACCGCCTCCCAGGCCGTGCACGATGAACTGAAGAACCGTGCCGCCCACGCCACCGGTGACGGCAAAGCAGTCCTCGAAGCCACAGCACTGATGGCCAAGGACACCATGCTGATCAAGGGCGCGGCCAAGCTCGTGGCCCGCGGCACCTCCGCTGAACGCGCCATCTGGGAGTCCGGTTCCTCCGTGTCCGAGATGCTCCACAACCTGGGCGGCTACATGGCTGAACGCGCCACCGACGTCCTGGATGTTCGCGCCCGGATCGTCGCCGAGCTGCGCGGCGTGCCCGCGCCCGGCATTCCCGCGTCCAGCACGCCGTTCGTCCTGATTGCCGAGGACCTGGCACCGGCTGATACTGCCACCCTGGACCCGAACAAGGTACTGGCACTCGTGACGGCAGGCGGCGGCCCCCAGTCCCACACCGCCATCATTGCCCGCTCCCTTGGCCTGCCGGCCGTAGTGGCGGCAGTAGGGGTGGACGAGCTGAAGGACGGCACGGAAGTTTATGTGGACGGCGCCGCCGGCACCATCACGGCCGAGCCTGATGAATCACTGCGTGCCACAGCGGAAGCCTGGGCTGCCACCGCTTCCCTGCTGGCCGAATTCAGCGGCACGGGCACGACGGCGGATGGGCACCTGGTGCCTCTGCTCGCCAACGTTGGCGGCGGCAAGGATGCCGAAGCGGCCGCAAAACTCGGCGCCCAGGGCGTTGGCCTGTTCCGCACCGAATTCTGCTTCCTGGAACGGGACACCGAGCCCACCGTGGAAGAGCAGGCCGCCGCCTACAAGAGCGTTTTTGATGCGTTCCCGGGCAAGAAAGTGGTCCTTCGTACGCTCGACGCCGGCGCCGACAAGCCGCTCCCGTTCCTGACCGACTCCACCGAACCCAACCCCGCGCTGGGCGTCCGCGGCTACCGCACGGACTTCACCACCCCGGGCGTCCTGGACCGCCAGCTGGAAGCAATCGCCCAGGCGGAGAAGGGCTCCGGGGCCGATGTCTGGGTGATGGCACCGATGATCTCCACAGCGGAAGAGGCTGCCCGCTTTGCCTCCATGTGCGCCGACGCCGGAATCAAGACGCCCGGCGTGATGGTGGAAGTGCCCTCCGCAGCGCTGACCGCCGAAGCGATCCTCCGCGAGGTGGGTTTCGCCAGCCTGGGCACCAACGACCTCACGCAGTACGCCATGGCCGCCGACCGCCAGCTCGGCCCGCTCGCAAACCTGAACACCCCGTGGCAGCCGGCCGTGCTGCGCCTGGTGGGCCTGACCGTGGAAGGCTCCCGGGCTGAAGGCCACAACAAACCCGTGGGCGTCTGCGGTGAGGCCGCCGCTGACCCGGCCCTCGCCGTCGTACTGACCGGGCTGGGGGTGAGCACACTCTCCATGACCGCGCGGTCGCTTGCCGCCGTGGCGGCAGTCCTGAAGACGGTCACCCTGGCCGAGGCCCAGGAGCTGGCCAAGCTCGCGCTGTCCGCACCGAGTGCCACCGAAGCACGCGCCTGGGTGCGGGAAAAACTGCCCATTCTCCAGGAACTCGGCCTCTAGCCACCAGCTTGATGACCACCGCCCTCACCACCCCACCAGGAGGAACCATGCCCGAACGCACCGCCACCATCGCCAGCCGCTCCGGCCTGCACGCACGCCCAGCGGCGCTGTTTGCAGAAGCCGCCGGAGAGGTGGGCGTGGAAGTCACCATTGCCAAGCCTGGCGAGCCGGCAGATGAGGCGCTGGACGCCTCGAGCATCCTGTCGCTGATGACCCTGGGGGCTGAAAACGGAGACGTCGTGGTGCTCCGGGCCGAGGGCGACGGCGCCGATGCCGCACTGGACTCGCTGGTCAAGCTACTGGAAACAGATCTCGACGCCGTCTAGCGCACAGTTGTATAACGCCCGACGGCGGGACGCTGCTTTGCGGACTGCGCTCAGGCGGTGACGCCGAAGCCGTTCACAGCCCGCACCCACGCGGTGATCGCTGCCGCCGCGGGCCCCGGGGCGGTGTGCTGGAAAACGTGACCCTGTCCGGGGATCTCGGTCAGGCTCCCAAGGGCCGTTTGCCCTGCCAGCCGTTCACACCATCCGCGGCTGGCCACGGGATCCTTGCTGCCACGCATCACCAGAACGGGTTGCCCGATCCCGCGGACCCTGGCTTCGATCGGATATTCCATCATCACGGGCAACTCGGTCAGGTACCAGCGGAAACCGGCCCGGAAGTAGTCCGAGAAAACTATGGCGTTCGAGGTCACGCTTTCGCTGAACATCGCATCGCGGGTCAGGGCGAGTGCCTGCCGGGCCACGGATTTGCGGTTCGCGTCCACTACCGGACCCATCAGCACCACACCGGCCACCAGTTCCGGTTCCTGCAAGGCGAGTTCAACGGCATGCTGGGTTCCCATGGAATGGCCGATCACCACGCAGGATCTCACGCCGGCGTCGGATAACGCCGTATGGACAAAGGCCGCGTACTCGCCCACCGGCACCTGGCGGGCGGGCCTCGGGGCGTCGCCGAAGCCGGGGAGGTCAAAGGTGTAAACGTCGGCGGCCAGAGCGAGTTCATGGTGCAGCCTGGCAAGGTATCGGTGGGAGACCCCGATCCCATGCAGCAGCACGTACGCCGGGCGTGGAGGGGTTCCGGCTGCCGCCACGGAGGTGTACAGCCGGCCGGTCAATCCGCCGAATTCAATGGCCTTGCCACCGGTGAGTTTCACCCAGTGAGCATACCGCCGCCGCCAGCGAATCCGGCGTTAGGCTGATGCCATGGCACTGATAGCTCCGAGGATGACAGCCGGCCTTCCGGCCGAGGACGCAGGAAAACTGCGGCAGGCACTGGAAGGTGGCCACGACATCACGGTGTTTGTGGACGGCACCGTCCACCGGCTGACGCCCGGGGCGAGGGACGCCGTCGTCGACCTCCTCAGCCGGTTCAGCCGCGGCGAAGCGGTGACCGTCAGCAGCGTTGAGGAAATGCTCACCACGTCCCAGGCCGCGGAACTTGCCGGGATTTCCCACACGTACCTGCGGAACATGACCGACCGCGGTGAGATCCCGGTGGAATACCGCGGCACACACCGCCGGATCAGGCTTGCTGCGATCCTGGCGTGGCTTGACCAGCAGAAGAAAAGCGAACAGCAGAACGGCGGGGAAGCCCCTGCAGCCCCGGAGGCTGTGGCTTCGGAGGCTGCTGCCAAGAGGGCGGGAAAAGGTCAAGCGGGTCAGTCAGCCGGTGGCAACTAAATCCGGGGCCGCAGGGCCCAGCGCCGCATTTTCAGCGCCGCATGGAGCTCCAGCCGTGGCATTCCCCGGAGCGGGTCCACACCCAGGAGCTGGCGGATGCGGCCCAGCCTGTTGTAGATACTGCTCCGGTGCAGGTGGAGTTTGGCGGCAACGTCCTGGATGGAGCCGTCGTTGTCGTAGATGAGCTCCAGGACAGGGAGGAGCTCGCCGTTGCGGTCGTGGTCCTCCAGCATGCGCACATAGACGGAGCCCGAGTCAGCCCATGCCCCGGCCCCGCCCCCGGCCGAGCCCAGCAGCTGGTAGATCCCGGTGGCCCGGCAGTCCACCAATTCGCCCAGTTGGGGATCCACCGCTGCCGCCTGGGCGGCCAGCCTGGACTGCCGGTACGCCTCAGCAAGCCCGCGGGGTTTGGCGAAGCCCTCACTGATCCCCAGAATGATGCGGTGCACCGGCCGCCCGGAACGCTTGGCGAGCTCCAACTGGTAGTGCACCAGGACTTGGGCGTGGCTGGCGCGCCCCACGGATTCGCGGAACAGCACCACTGAATGGGTTTCAGTTCCTGCGCTGAACAGCACCAGGTCAACGCCGATGGTGGCCTGCAGGGCGGCCGAACGGTGGATCAGCGTGGAGGCAAGGGGGTCGGGGCCGCCGGCCCAGCCATCGGCGTCGAGCACTGTCACCACCTGCCACGGCCCTTTGCCCTGGATTTCCTTCCACCCCGCAACGGCCGCCAGGGCGTTGGCTTCGCCGGAACAGGCGGCCAGGAACTCCCGTTCACGGCCGCGCCGGAATTCGGATTCGGCGGTGTTGGATTCCAGCAGCAGGCCCGAGAGCTGCTCGATCTCCTGGCCAACGTCCGGCAGCTGGGCAAGGATCGCCGCCGGGTTTTCGTCCTCCGAATCCTGCTGGACCCACAGGTAGCCCACGCGGAATCCCCGCACCATCAGCGGAACGCAGATCCGGCCCAGCATTCCGAGATTCGGGTTGGCGGGGATCGCCAACGGACGCACCGCCGTCGCAATGCCATGGGAAAGCTGCCAGGCGCTGACATCGGCCGGCACCCTCTTGCTCAGCAGGAAGTTGACCCGGACCCGGTCCGCGTGGGCCTGGTTGGAGCTGTAGGCGAGCAGCAGGCCGTCCAGATCTTCCAGCGAAAGTCCGTGTCCGAGCTTCCCGGCCACCTGTTCCACAAGCTGTTCCACATCCTGCTGCTGCATGGGGCAACACTACTGCTTTGCGGGGCGCCGCGACGAACGGACACGAGGCGACACCTGACGCCCTCAGGCTGAACAAGTGTCGAGCATCGAGGGATTAAAACCGCAGAATGGCGCGGATCCCGCCCCGGGGCCAATCCGTCTTTCCTGTCGACTGGGTCACATCCGGATTTATTCTGGAAGTACGAATTTTCCCGCGATTCCGGGCCGCTGGCCTGGTGAACATGGAGCCCAAAATGATCATCGGTGTCCCCAAAGAGATCAAGAACAACGAATTCCGCGTGGCCATCACCGCCGCCGGCGTCCACGAGTTCCGCACCTACGGCCACACAGTCCTGGTGGAGCGCGGCGCAGGTCTTGGTTCCGGGATCACGGACGAGGAATACGCCATCGCCGGCGCCGAAATCGTCGCCGCCGCGGACGATGTCTGGGCCCGCGCCGACATGGTCATGAAGGTCAAGGAACCCGTTGCAGCGGAATACCACCGCTTCCGCAAGGGACTGATCCTCTTCACGTACCTGCACCTCGCGGCCGAACCGGAACTGACCCGGGAGCTGATCAACTCCGGCGTCACCGCCATCGCCTACGAAACCGTCCAGGAAGGCCGCGCGCTGCCGCTGCTGGCCCCGATGTCAGAGGTCGCCGGCCGGCTTTCCGTCCAGGTTGGCGCCACTTCCCTGATGGCTCCGGCAGGCGGCAAGGGTGTGCTGCTCGGCGGCGTCCCGGGTGTCCGTCCCGCCAAGATAGTTGTCCTCGGCGCCGGTGTTGCCGGAACCAACGCTGCGGCGATGGCCCTGGGCCTGGGTGCCGACGTCACCATCCTGGACATCAACATCAACCGCCTCCGTGAACTCGATGCCCAGTACCAGGGCCGCCTGAAGACCGTGGCCTCAAACAAGTACGAGATCGAGAAGTCAGTGGTGGACGCCGATCTGGTGATCGGTTCCGTCCTGATCCCCGGCGCCAAGGCTCCCAAGCTGGTCAGCAACGAACTGGTCTCCCGCATGAAGCCCGGCTCCGTGCTGGTGGACATCGCAGTGGACCAGGGCGGCTGCTTCGAGGACACCCGCCCCACCACCCACCAGGAACCCACGTACAAGGTGCACAACACCATCTTCTACTGCGTGGCCAACATGCCCGGCGCGGTGCCCAACACGTCCACCTACGCGCTGACCAACGTCACGCTGCGGTACGCCGTTGCACTGGCCAACCTGGGCGTCAAAGCCGCTTTTGACCGCGACCCCGCCCTCGCCGCCGGCCTCAACATCGCTGCCGGACATGTGGCACACCACTCCGTCTCCGAGGCCCACGGCCTGCCGCTCGTCGCCGACTGGCACCAAGTGGTCTCAGCCTAAGCCTTAGTCCGTCCTGCTGCGCTGGACGACGCACATCCCCTGCGTGCTGCCGGATGTGTGTCGTCCAGCGCTTGTTGGTTAAGCCCGTTTCGCAGCCAGTTCCCGTGCTTGCTCGATTAAATTGAGGGCCTCTACCGGCCCTGCGGGGTCTACCGGGACGGGGAGGACTGAGGCCGTGCCGCCGTCGAGGATCTTCTGTGCCAGCAGCCGGTAGAACTCGGGGTAGGCACCGCGCTCTGTGGGCAGTGCCTCGAGATGGCCGTCGCGGCCCAGTGCTCCCGCCCATTCCGGCGCTTCGACGCCGAACTCCTCGTCCAGCGGGCTGCCGCCGGCCACGATGTACGGCTCCTGCGGGTCGATTCCGTGCTTGGTGAACGCTCCCGTGGACCCGAGGATGCGGAAGCGCGGACCCTGCTGCGCGCAGAGCATGTTCATGCTCAGGTGACTGGTCACGCCGGACTCGTGGTTGAGGACCAGGAAGACGTCGTCGTCCACTTTCTCGTGGGGACGGCGTGCCTGCAGCTCAGCGTGGGCCACAGTGGCCGGGCCGAACAGCAGGAGTGCCTGGTCAATGAGGTGCGTGCCCAGGTCGAACAGGACACCGCCTCCGTCCGCTGCCGTGGCGTCTACCTTCCACGCCTTTGCGGTGTCCGGGGACCACCGTTCGAAACTGGACTCAAAGCGGGTCACGCTTCCCAGGGCTTCCCCGGCCAGCAGCCTCCGGACCGTGAGGAAGTCCCCGTCCCAGCGGCGGTTCTGGAAGACCGTGAGTACGCGGCCCAGCCGCTCCGCCAGGGCGATCAGCTCCCGTCCCTGCGCGCTCGTGACGGCAAAGGGTTTGTCCACCACGACGTCGAGCCCGGCCTCAAGTGCAGCCTTAGCCAGCGGGTAGTGGGTGGCGGGCGGGGTCCCCAGCACCACCACATCAAGCTCGCCGGCCAACGCAAGAACAGCGTCGCCGTCGGGCACTGTTTTGGTGCCCGGGTACCGCTCCGTGACGGCAGCCTGCCGGCCGGCGTCGGACGTTGCAACGACGTCCAGCGAATAGTGGGGGTCCGCCGCAATCAGCGGCGCGTGGAAGACACTGCCGGACAGGCCAAAGCCGACGACGGCGGTGCGGAGGGTGCGGTTGGTGCGTTCAGGTTCGGTGCCGGTCATAGCCCAACGCTACCCCGCCACCCTCTGGCACTTCCTGCAGGTTACACCCACACGCTCTGGCAGTTCCTGCGGGCCCCAGACGAACGCTCTAGCACTCCCTGCGGTTAGCGGCGCCGGCGGTTAAAAGGAGGTGCCAGAGCGTTTCGGGAAAACCTGCAGGAGGTGCCAGAGCGTCGGACGGGGTGGGGGAACGGCGAAGGCCGGCACTTCCTGGAGTTCAGGCAGTGCCGGCCTTGGCCGTAAGAGGTGGAACGTCAGGCGGGAGTTACTTCTTTTCCCAGCCGATGGTGGTCCAGTCCGGAACCTGGGAGAGGCTCTGGAACAGGGACGGGCCGTAGTTGGCCAGGCCGGTGCGGACGAACGAGATCTGCGGGCCGTTCATCACAACACCCATGGAGAAGTACTTGGCCATGTGCTCTTTTTCAACTTCCATGGCTGCCTTGTTGCGCTCCACGTTGTCCTCGATGGAGGCCAGGTCAGCGATCTTCTTGTCCAGTTCGGCGTCGCCCAGCTGGTTTTCGTTGACCTTGGAGTCGTAGTACTGCTTGACGGCGTCCGTGGCGTCCGGGCCAACCGTGTAGCCGGAGACGCTCATGTCGAAGTCGCGGCCGCCGATGACCTTGCCGAAGTCGGCAGAAGCGCGCTGGTCGATCCCAACGTCCATGCCGCCGGCCTGGAGCTGCTTCTGGAGGGTCTGGGTGAAGGCGAGCGTGGTGGGATCGTCACCGAAGTTGCTGATCTTGAACGCGGCCGGCTTGCCGTCCTTCTCCATAATGCCCGCGGCGTTGGCGGTGTAGCCGGCGTCGGTCAGGACCTTCTTGGCTGCGTCGGCGCCCGTTTCCTTCACAGGGTAGTTGTCCTGGTAGTACTCGGAGAACGGCAGGACCATCATGGAACCGGAGCTGGGCTCTTCCCAGTTCAGGCCGTTGAAGCGGACTTTGCGGAGGGCTTCGCGGTCGACGGCGGCGAAGATCGCCTTGCGGACCGCCACATCGGTGACCTTCTGGGCGTTGATGTTCATGCCACCGGCGAAGAGACGCTGGCCGCGGCGGACCTCGGAGTCCTTGGTGCCCTCCAGCTGCTTGTACAGGGAGATGGTGTTGGCGGACATGCCGTCGATCTCACCGTTCTTGAAGGCTGCGATCTGGGCACTGGTTTCCAGCTGCCGGAAGACCACGTTTGCCAGCACGGGCTTGGTGCCCCACCACTTGTCGTTGGGAACGAGGGTTACCGTCTTGGCTGCGGTGTCGTACTGGTCCAGCTTGAATGGACCGGCCATCCACTCAGGGTGCATTTCGCCAACGAAGCCCTCGTTGAAGATTTCGGGGGTGTTGACGGCCGGGTGGATCAGGCCGAAGAAGAGGGAGTCCACCGGGTAGACCGGCTGGCTCGTCTTGACGATGATTTCCTTGTCGCTGCTGCCGGCTTCAACGGACTCAACGAATTCGTAGGCTCCGGAGCTCACGATGTCGTAGCCGGCATCCGGGCTCTTGAGGATGTTCCAGGTGTTCTGGAAAGCCTTGATGTCGATGGGGGTGCCATCGTTGTAGGTGGCCTTCTCGTTGACCTTGATGGTGACGGTCTGCTTGCCGTCCTTGACTTCGCTCTCAACCGACTCGCAGAAATCCTTGTTCGGCGTGGCCTTGCCGACGAAGTCGACCTTCCAGCAACCGCCGATGCCGCCGCTGTTCACAGCCACCGGGTTCATGGGGATCTGCAGTGCGGAGTTGTCGGCGCTGTTGCCGTTGTTGGAGAACCCGTTGAAGTCCGGCCCGATGTTGCCAAGCGGCAGGGTGACCTTGCCGCCGGGCTCAAGGTCCGCCGCCGGCTTCTCATTGATGCTTATCAGCTTGGAGAGGTCGCTGCCTGACTCCTGCCCCTTGGCAGTCTCCGGTCCGGTAGACGTGCCTCCACCGCCGCAAGCAGTCAGCGTCAAAGCAGCCGCTATGGCTGCCGCTCCGCCAATCTTGGTCAGATTCTTCATGGTTTTCCCTTCATTGGTGCGAGTGGTGGTGCTTGTGGTGGGTCGAAAAAATCTAGGGCGCATGGGGTTCCGCGGTTTCATGGACCACCAGCATGTCCTCGTCCAGTTCGCCGTCCGGGAAGAAGCAGGCGAACTGCTGGTCCAGGACCGGAACCGGCCCCGCTTCAAGGGCTTTCACTGCCGCCGAGGGCTGGACAGCCTCCAGCGGCGGCTCCAAGGTGAGGCATTTCTCCTGCTTGGCAGCAGGGAGCGCAGCGAACACAGGGCAGCGGGTGGCGAAGTTGCAGCCCTTGGGAGCGTCCAGTGGCGACGGCAGGTCACCTTTGAGGATGATCCGCTCGCGTGTGCGTTCGAGCTGCGGGTCGGGGACCGGAATGGCGGAGAGCAGCGCGCGCGTGTAGGGGTGGCGCGGGTTGTCGAAGACCCTGTCCACTTCCCCGATCTCTACAATCTTCCCGAGGTACATGACCGCCACGCGGTTGGAGATGTGCCGGACCACGGAGAGGTCGTGGGCCACCATCAGGTAGCTGAGGCCCAGCTCCGCGCGCAGCTTGTCCAGCAGGTTGATGACGCCGGCCTGGACGGACACGTCCAGGGCAGACACGGGCTCGTCCAGAACCACCAGCTTCGGGTTCACGGCCAAGGCACGGGCGATGCCCACGCGCTGGCGCTGGCCGCCGGAGAACTGGTTGGGGAACCGGTTGACGTGATCGGGCTGCAGCCCCACCAGCTTCATCAGCTCCATGATCCGATTCCGGATGGCCGCCTTGTCCATCCCGGCGTTCTGCAGCGGTTCGGCCAGGACCTCGTACACGGTGAAGCGGGGGTCCAGAGCACCGGTGGGATCCTGGAAGACCATCTGCAGCTCGCGCCGCATGGCGCTCCTGGTCCTGGCGTCGGTGGCTTCCTTGTTGCTGAGGCCGCCGATCCTCACCTCGCCGTCCTGGTCCTTGTGGAACTCCATGATTTCCAGGAGCGTGGTGGTCTTGCCCGAGCCCGACTCCCCCACGATGGCGAAGCATTCACCTTCACGGATGTCGAAGCTGAGGCCGTCCACGGCCTTGACGGTGCCGATGCGCCGTTTCAGCAGCGCGCCCTTGGTCAGCGGAAAGTGCTTGCGCACGTCCTTGAGCTCCAGGACCGTGGCGCGTTCCGCCCGGGGGATGGCGTCAAAGCCGGACACCGGAACCGGCGGGGCCGAGAAGATTTCCAGGACATCGACGTCGCCGCCCAGTGAGCCGGACTTGATGCAGGCAGCGTTGTGTCCCGGGTGTCCGCCGGCCGGCAGCAGCGGCGGCTCGCCGGTCAGGCAGGCGTCCGCCACCAGGGGGCAACGCGGTGCGAAGGAGCAGCCGGTGGGCGTGTAGATCAGGTTGGGCGGGATGCCCTCGATGGGGACCAATGAGGTCTTCTCGGCAACGTCCACCCGGGGGACCGCGCCCAGCAAACCCATGGTGTAGGGCATGCGGGGGTTGTAGTAAATGTCATCCACCCGGCCGGTTTCCACGGGCTTGCCCGCGTACATGACCATGATGTCGTCCGCGATGCCGGCCACCACACCGAGGTCGTGGGTGATCATCACGACGGCGGCGCCCGTCTCTTCCTGCGCCTTATGAAGCACCTCAAGCACCTGGGCCTGGATGGTGACGTCCAGCGCCGTCGTCGGCTCATCCGCGATCAGCACCCGCGGGTTGTTGGCGATGGCGATCGCGATCATCACGCGCTGGCGCATACCGCCGGAAAACTCGTGCGGGAACGCCCGGAGCCTGTCCTTGGGACTGGGGATCCCCACCATCGCCAGAAGTTCGACGGCGCGGGCTTCCTTCGCCGGGTTGCTCATGCCGGGATTGTGGATGGTGAGCGCCTCGATGATCTGGGCGCCCACGGTGTACACCGGGGTGAGGGAGGACAGCGGGTCCTGGAACACCATGGCGATGTCGTTGCCGCGGAAGGCGCACATGGCTTTGTCGCTGAGGCCGAGCAGCTCCTTGCCCTTGAGCCGCACTGATCCGGAGATCTCCGCGGTGGGCGGCAGGAGCCCCATGATGGCGAGCGAGGTGACGGACTTTCCCGAGCCGGATTCGCCCACAATGCCCAGGGTCTGGCCCGGCATAAGGTCGAAGTCAACACCGCGGACCGCGTGCACCACACCGTTCTCTGAGTTGAACCGGACGTTCAGGTCCCGGACCGACAGGACCGCGTCCGACGGCGTGTGGAGGCCTGCGATGTGGAGGCGTTCTGCCGGCGTGGGGGCCGGGTCAGCCGGTTCGAGGTACGTTCCGCTGCTCATGTGGCCCTCTTCTGTGCGCTGTTCTTCTTTGCCCGGCCAACCGAACTCGAGCTCGGGTCAAACGCGTCACGCAAGCCGTCGTTCATCATGGCCAGCGACCCTGTGAGCAGGAACATCACGGTCAACGGAACCCAGAACATCCACGGGAAGGTCTGCACCTGGGAGGTGGCCCCGCCGATCAGCACGCCCAGGCTCACGTCCGGAACCTTGATGCCGATGCCGATGAACGAGAAGGCAACTTCCGCCAGGATGGCGCCGGTGACTCCGCGGGTGATGTCCAGGACCAGGAGCGAACCGATATTCGGGACCAGGTGCCGCCACACAATACGCCGCGGCGGGACACCCATGTACTGCGCTGCCTTGACGAAGTCACGCTGCATCAGCGACATGGACAGCGAGCGGATCAGCCTGGCGGTGCCCATCCAGCTGAACACGAGCAGGACGATGATCAGCAGGAGCCAGCTGGGGAGGTTCTTCTTTAAGCCATCGCCTCCGCCGCTGGTGGCGACGGCCACCACCAGCAGGGCAGGCATCATGATGAGCGCCTCGAGGAAGAAGAGCATCACCTTGTCCACTTTGCCGCCGAAATAGGCCATGGTGCAGCCGTAGACTGCGGCAATCAGGACGGACACCAGGCCCACAATGAGGCCGATGAGAATGGAGATGCGGGTGCCTTCGACGGTCATCGCGTAGAGGTCGATGCCGGCCTGGGATGTGCCCAGGAAGTGCTCGGCCGACGGTGGCATGCCGATGTTGAAGGGGTCGATGGTTTCTTTGTCCCACGGGGTGAAATATCCGCCGACAAAGGAGAAGGCAGTCAGACCGAGGAAGATGGCCAGGCCCGCCACGGCGGTCCGGTTCCGCATGAAGCGCCGGAAAATGATGGTGGATTTGCCGATGATGACATCTGCGCTGTCCAGGTGGGCGTCCTGGGCCACTGCCGCCGGGTCGATGGCGTTGAGGTTGGTCATGGCTACTGCACCCTCACTCTCGGGTCTACCAGCGTGGTGGCAAAGTCAGCCAGGATGGCGCCGAGGGCAAAGATCACTGAGCCGTAGGCGAGGGTGGCGGTTGCGGCATTCACGTCCTGCAGGGAGATGGCGTCAATGCTCCACGAACCCACTCCGGGCCAGGCGAAGATCTTCTCGGCGAAGAAGCCGCCCGCGAAGATAGCGGGAATGGTGAACGCGATGCTCTGGGCTACGGGAATAAAGGACACCCGGAGGGCGTGCCGGGAAATGGCCTGGTTGCGGGTCAGCCCCTTGGCGCGTGCCGTTCGGACAAAGTCGGCATTGACGTTGTCCAGCAGGTACTGCCGCTGGGCGATCTGGTACGAGCCCCAGCCCACCAGGGTGATGGCTGCCGTGGGTACTGCGTAGTGTGCCAGCATGTCCACGAACTGGGCCCATCCCGGTGCCATGCCCGGCGTGGAGATGCCGGTGACGAAGAAGATGCGCTCCCCGACAGTCTCGTTGATGTTGATGGCACCGAGCTGCACCAGGAAGTAAGCGATGGGGGCCGGCACGATGTACGCCAGGTAGCTGTACGAGGTGATGACACGGTCCTGGAACTTGTACTGGCGGGCCGCCGAGTACACACCGAGGGCGACGCCAATGACAAGGGTCAGGACGATCGAGGCGAGGAACAGTCGGGTTGAGATCCATACCCGGTCACCGAATTCGGCGTTGATGAAGGCGCCGTTGGGGCTGCGTCCCCAGTCCCAGCGGGTCACGATCGCCGTGAGCCACTCCACGTAGCGTTCCCACGGGCTAAGGTCCGGGTCCAGCCCCTTCAGGCGCATGGAGTTGGCTACCTGTTCCGGGGTGGGGCGGGGAATCCGTTCCTGCTCGAGCAGTGCCGGCTTGAGGGAACTGACCGCCAGGAAGTACCCGGCCGAGGTGGTCAGGAAGATCATGAAGACGTACGTGATGCCGCGCTTGGCAAGGTACCTGAGCATGCGGCAGCTACTTTTGGATCGTTGCCGCCGGGACGCTTGACGTACACACCAGGGGATCGCCCTGTGCCGGCACCGGCCTGTTTACCTCGACTGCATCCACGTTTCAGATCCTTCCGATTTCCCCAGCCAGCCACGGATCGCGCCGCCCCCAGGTCTCCGCCGGCGCATTCGCCGGCCTTCGCGACCGACACTCACAAGTCCATAAGAACTATGTTGCGGGTCACATTCCAGAGGAAACTATCACATGGATGAGTCCGGCATGTGAGCATCTGCCGGAGAATGGCGGGACCGTATCAGATCGTTATGAATTGTTCAGTGGAATTGATTTGACTGGACGTTTTGCCGGAATGTGGCGTATGCTACGGCGCCCGAACCAGCCGGGTGACGAGTTCCCGCCAGGACGCCGCGAGCCGCCCGGGCGGCAGTCCATGGACGCGGACGGCATGCAGCAGCCTGTCCGGTTCGAGCGTGGCGCCCAGTGCCATAGCCATCAGCCACGGGTCCGCGTCCATCCCCTCCTCCCGCAGGAGGAACTCAATGTGGCGCTGGGCCAAAACCGCGGCCGGCACTTCGTAACGGCCGTTCGCCGTACCCTCGGCAGCGGCCGCCAGATCGCCGTGCTCCAGGACAAATGCGATCCGCTCCGCACCGAACGCGATCAGCCGGTCCAGCCCCCGCGCGCCCGGCCCGAGCGGTGGCGGGCCGAACATAAAGCGCTCCTGAAACGCCGCTTCAGAATCGCTAAGCAGCGTCATCATCAGCCCGGTACGGCTGCCGAAGCGGCGGAATACAGTGCCCTTGCCCACTCCGGCGCGTTCCGCGAGGGCGTCCATGGTCAGGCCATCCACCCCGGACTCTGTGATCAGCTCGCGGGCGGCATCCAGCAGACGCTGCCGGTTCCGCGCGGCGTCGCTTCGCTCTTGAACGGGGCCGGAGAGCGATCCGGGCAGCAGTGGGATGAAGCTCACACTCCGTATCCTAGTCCCCGGGAATAATAATCGGACCGCGGTCCGTTTAGCTCAGTGAAGGCCACACAGCCTCCATCTTCCACCGGTTAGCGGCCCGGCCGCAGCCCGAACCCAGGAGTCCGTATGTCAAAGAACACCGTACTTACCCTTGTCGGCAGCCTCCGCGCCGAGTCCACCAACCAGAAGCTGGCCGAAGCCATCGCGCTGAACGCTCCCGAGCACGTGGACGTTGTCATCCACGAGAGCCTCGGAAACATCCCGTTCTACAACGAGGACATCGACGTCGAAGGCCAGGTCCCCGCGGCCGCCGCAGCCCTGCGCGCCGCTGCCAACGAGGCCGACACCCTCCTGCTGGTCACCCCCGAGCACAACGGCACGGTGCCCGCGTCCCTGAAGAACGCCATCGACTGGCTGTCCCGCCCCTACGGCGCCGGCGCCCTCACCGGCAAGCCCACCGCCGTCGTCGGCACCGCCTTTGGCCAGTTCGGCGGCGTCTGGGCCCAGGACGAAGCCCGCAAGGCAGTCGGCATCGCCGGCGCCCAGGTCCTCGAGGACGTCAAGCTCGCCGTCCCCGGCTCCATGGTCCGCTTCGCCGAACTGCACCCGAAGGACGACGCCGAAGTTGTTGAGCAGATCAAGGGCGTCTTCGACGCACTGCTCGCACCGCAGCCTGCCGCCTAAGGCTGACGCCGCAGGCTGCATCCCGGGCTGCCGCCCGCACCACCTGCACTGCCTCAAGGCTTGTGCAACCTCAATGCCCCGGACGCAAAAAAATGGCATCCGGGGCATTTTTGTTACCGCACCGTAAGCGCCGGGGGCACGGGGAGCGCAGGCGTGACCAAGTCTTGTTCCAACCGGAACCATGCCGCCATTTTCAGGCCTGCTGGAGCGCCGTAACGTTAATGCACGGGGACGCACAGGATGGGAACACGGTGCAGAGATGGCAGGCAGACGGGGTGCCGGAAAACTGATGGCGACGGCGGCAGTACTGACGCTTCCGCTGTGGCTGGGCTGCTGCGCTCCCGGCTCCGATCCCTCCGCCGGCCGCGTTTTCACGCCGGGTTCAGCCACCGTTGGCCGCACTGCGCCCGCCGAGGGGCCGTTGGTCCCGACCCCACAGCCCCAGGCTCCCCCGCCGTTGGAAACGGTACGGACCGACCCGCCCGCCACTCAAACAGGCACTGCCCTGACCGACCCAGTGCAATCCCCTCAGACAGAGCCTGACACCGGGCCCGCCGGACCGGCTTCCTCCGTGATCGCCGCGGAGCTATCAGCGCCCGGCGGGGCTACCGCTACGACCCCTCCTGGACCGTCGCTGCGCACTGATCCCGTGGTGACTGTCCGCCCGTCGCCCACGCCCGGGTCCCCATCGCCGCGATCGTCTGAAACGCCCGACGAAACCGCCTCTGGCCGGTCCGCAGGCACCGGGACGGTGACCGCCTACTACGTGCTGATTGACGACGGCGGCGCGAGCGGTGTGCGTTTCGGCTGCAATGACAGCCTGGCCGGCATCCGGCGGACCGTGCAGGGTCCGGTTGAGCCGCTGCCGTCCGCAATGCGCGCGCTCCTGGACGGAACCACCGCGGACGGGTTGTACAACTCGTTGTCTGCGTCAACCCTGACGTTCCTGTCCGGAAGTTTCGATGGCACCACTGTCACGGTCTACCTTTCAGGCACCATCCGCCCCGGTGGCGCCTGTGACATCCCCCGGGTAGAGGCCCAGCTCACGCAAACGGCGGTTGCATCCGTGGGCGCCATCCGGGCCGAGGTCTATATCAATGGGACTCCGCTGGCCGAAGCGTTGCGCCTGAACTAGGAGTTCCCCGGCAAGGCAAAAAACTTTTTGTCAACAAGTGTTGCCTAACCGGCAACTAGCGGCTGTATCCTGAGGAAGTGACCCACGAGACACTTGCCGCCGCAGCAGCGCAGCTGCCACCCGAAGCCATCGACGCCATCGAACGTGCGGCCACGTCCGCCCATCGCGCCGTCCATCCGCACGAGGCGCTCTTTTCCGCCCGCGCTGCCCACATCAAACAATCCGCGGTCAGGGATGTTTTTGACATCTCGATGCGGCCCGGGCTGGTGTCGCTCGCCGGCGGCAATCCCTACCTCCAGTCGCTCCCCCTGAAACGCCTGGCTGAGACCGCAGCCGGTATTTTCGCCGAGGAAGGCCTCACAGCGCTGCAATACGGCGCCGGCCAGGGCACCGAGGAATTGCGCACCCAGATCTGCGAGGTCATGGCCGAGGAGGGGATTATGGACGCCCTCCCGCAGAACGTGGTGATCACTGCCGGCTCACAGTCGGCCCAGGACGTGGCCACCAAGGTCTTCTGCAATCCGGGAGACGTAGTGCTGGTGGAGAACCCCACGTACGTGGGCGCATTGAACACCTTCGAGGCGTACCAGGTAGAGGTGGCCACGGTGGAGATGGACGACGCCGGGCTGATCCCTGAGCTCTTGGAGGCAAAGATCGCAGCACTCCAGACTGCCGGGAAGAACATCAAGTTCCTGTACACCATCCCCAGCTTCAACAACCCCTCGGGCATTACGCTCGTTCGGGAGCGCAGGCAGCAGATCGTCGATATATGCCGCAACGCGAATATTCTGGTCCTCGAGGACAACCCCTATGGGCTCCTGCGGTTCGACGGGAAGCCCCTGGAGCCACTCCGGGCGGCCAATCCGGCGGATGTCATCTATCTGGGCTCGTTCTCGAAGATCTTTGCTCCGGGCCTGCGGATCGGCTGGGCGCTGGTTCCCGAACACCTTCAGCGGCGCTACTACCTGGCCTCCGAGGCAGTCACGCTGTGTCCGCCCACCCTGAACCAGATGCTGGTTTCCGCGTACCTCCGGGACTACGACTGGAAGGGCCAGATCGAAACCTACCGTGGCCTGTACGCCGAGCGCTGCGCTGCGATGCTCTCCGCCCTCGAAGAACACATGCCGGCCGGAACCAGCTGGACCAGGCCCGAAGGCGGCTTCTTCGTCTGGGTCACGCTGCCGGAAGGGATGGACACTTATCCCCTGCTGCAGAAGGCAATCGATGCCGGAGTCGTCTTCATCCCGGGTGCCGCCTTCAGTCCCGCCGACGGGCCCTCGAACAAGCTGCGGCTGGCTTTCAGTGCAGTACCGCCCGACGCGATCAAGGAAGGCATCCGCCGCTTGGCGCCGGTGCTGCGCGAAGCCCTCGCCGCGCTGTAGCGTTGGCCTCACTGAGCGTGGCCGTAAGTCATACCGAGTAAAGGAGCACGAGAATGAGCGGAATCATCGTAGTGGGGGTTGACGGCAGCGAGACTGCCAAGAAGGCAGCCGAGTCGGCCCGGGACCTCGCAGCCGCCCTGGATGCCTCGCTGCATGTGGTCTCCGCTTTCGACAGCGACCGTACCGAGGTCTTCGGCTCGGGCAGCGATCAGTGGATCGTTTCCGACGCCGACGGTGCCGAGCACGTCGCCAGGACGGTAGCCGACGCCCTGGCCGGTCCCGTCAAGGTGACCTACTCGTCTGCCCGCGGCAAGCCCGCAGAGGCACTCATCAAGGAAGCCGAGCGCCTCGATGCCAAAATGATCGTGGTGGGAAACCGGCGGATGCGGGGCATCGGACGGGTCCTGGGCAGCGTGGCGAACAGCGTGGCACACAACGCCACATGCGACGTCTACATCGCCAACACGTACGACGTCAACTAAATAGCGGACCAGTACCGGGCACCATGCCCTCCCCACGGCGGCGCATGGTGTCCGTTCTCACGCCCGGACGGCCGATGTGGGCATGTCCCGGACGATAAAATGGGAGTGCCCTCAATGGAGCGGACAGCCACTATCCACGCCGTCCAAAGGGTTCCCTTGATTTCTCTCCAGCGCCGCCAGCTTGTAGGCCACGACATCCTCCTGGCACGTCACGGCAACCACATCTGCTCCACGCGGGTCGACCACGGCAACGGCCGGGTGGTCGCGCTGCTGGATGACGGCTCGGTGGACAGCGCCCCCAACCTCATCTCGCCGGATCTCCGCCTGCCGGAGACCATCCGCAGTGTCCTGCGCGAAGACCGGAAGTTCTTCGGGGCTGTCGCGGGGGTGTCGGTGGTGCTGGGCGGCCTGTTTTTCGCCGCCTACGCAGGTGTGGCAGGATCCCTGGGCAGCGATGCCGAAGTTTCGGAACTGATGATGGCGTTCTCCGCCTACACCTACTGACGGCTTGTATCCCAACGCTTAATCGCAGGTGTCCGAGGCTGGCCCTGACGCGCTCCTAGAGGAGCCAGCCGCGCAGCAGCCACCACAGACCGGCCATCACCACCGCGCCGAACAGCGATCCGGCCACCACCTGGGCAAGGGTGTGTGCGCGCAGGACCACGCGGGACCACCCGACGGCGGGGATGAGCAACACCAGGGGCAGCCATGCCGGCCCCAGCATCAGGACAGAAATAACGGCCGACGACGATATTGCGGCCGCGTGCCCGCTGATCTTCCAGAACGGGCTGACCGCCGCCAGGACGATGATGCCGGCCACGATCGCCAGCACGGTGACCACGACGCTCCGGGGCGCATGGGTGGCTGCCAGCACCACCAGTCCGGCGACGACAGAACCCAGCGCCATCAGCATCACCGGCGCGCGCTGCCTGCGGTTGCTGACGTGGTGGTCAGTGACTTTGCCCAAACGCACCAGCGCCAGCAGCAGGATGAGCGGGAGCACGCAGACGAACAGCGCAGCCAGGGCGCCATAGCCGATGGTTCCCGGGAATCCCGGCTCGATCACCGGGCTGATGAGCAGCACCAGCGTGACCACCACCGGGGGTTGGAAGACTTCGGTCAGCCATCTGGCGGTACGGTTTTGGGCGCGGAGCGTTGCGTTGCTCACTCGTGTGCTCCCCGACTAGTCCAGCAGGAGGGCCGGCTCCTCGAGGATGGCGGCTACGTCCGCCATAAAGCGGGCGGACAGGTCCCCGTCCACCACCCGGTGGTCGAAGGAACCGCCGAGCGTGGTGATCCAGCGCGGAATGACTTCGCCGTCGAGCACCCAGGGCTTTTGCTTGATGGTTCCGAACGCCACGATCGCCACTTCACCGGGGTTGATGATGGGCGTTCCGGTGTCGATCCCCAGCGCGCCGATGTTGGTGATGGTGAGCGTTCCGCCCTGCATCTGGGCCGGCTGGGTCTTGCCCGCCCTGGCTGTGGTTGCCAGATTGTTCAGGGCAACGGCCAGTTCCTTGAGCGAGAGATCCTGGGCGTCCTTGATGTTGGGAACCATCAGGCCGCGCGGGGTTGCTGCTGCGATGCCGAGGTTCATGTAGTGCTTGACGTGGATCTCGGCGGTGTCGGTTCCGTCCGCATTGTCCACCCACGTGGCGTTGACGCTCGGGTTCCGGGCCGCGGCCCAGATGACTGCCTTGGCCAGGATCAGCAGGGGCGATACCTTGATTCCTTCGAAGTCGCGGGAGGCCTTCAGCCGCTTGACGAACTCCATGGTGCGGCTGGCATCCACGTCCACGAAGATGCTCACGTGAGGGGCGGCGAACGCCGATTCCACCATGGCCCGGGCCGTTGCCTTGCGGACGCCCTTGACGGGAATCTTTTCGATGCGCTGGTCCTGCGGCTTCCCGGCCTTGCCCCAGAAGCCGTCGGCCTTGTCCAGTTCGGCGTCGCGCTGGGCCTGGTAACTGACCAGGTCCTCACGGGTCACTTCGCCGCGGGAGCCGGTGGCCACCACATCGGCAAGGTCGATTCCCAGGTCCCGCGCGATTTTCCGCACCGGCGGCTTGGCCAGGACACGGTTCACCAGCCCGGTGATGGTTCCACCGAGCGTTGGACGGGTGTCGACGGCCTCGGCGGCCTGGCCCGGAGCAGTCTCCTGCCACTGTGCGGTGACTTCTGCCAGTGTGTGCGGCTGTACAGGCTCGATTTCCGGTGAGTTGCGCGACACGGCGGCGGCGGGCGCCGCCTTCCGGGGACGGCGTTTGACGGCGTCCGCTTTCGGACCGGATCCCACCAGCGGACCGCCGGCCGGGGCACCGCCTGAAGTGCCGGCGTCGTGCGTGGGAAGCATGCCGTATAGGGGCTGGACCGGAGTGGCGGGCGCGGGGACATCAGCGGGAGTCGGGTCGCCGGAAACGGCGTCCGAGACGCTGATGATGGCGGTGCCGACGTCGATGGTCACCCCTTCGGGGACCAGCAGTTCGGTGACCGTGCCGGCGAAGGGCGACGGCAGCTCAACGAGCGATTTGGCGGTCTCGATCTCGCACAGGACATCGTTGATGGCAACAGTGTCCCCGGGCTTGACCTTCCACGCGACGATTTCCGCCTCGGTGAGGCCTTCGCCCACGTCGGGAAGGTTGAACTTGTTCAGGGTCATGATGTCCTCTTTCAGCGGCAAGCGCGAGCGGGGAGGGTGCGGTCGGCTAGTAGGCCAGGGCGCGGTCCAGCGCCTCGAGAATCCGGTCGATGTCCGGGAGGTAGTCTTCCTCCACCTTGGCCACCGGATACGGCATGTGGAAGCCGCCGACGCGGATGACGGGAGCTTCAAGGGAAAGGAACGCCCGTTCGCTGATCCGGGCAGCGATCTCGCCGCCGATCCCGCCGAACGTAGGTGCCTCGTGGGCCACCACCAGCCGCCCGGTCTTTTTCGCCGACGCCGTGACGGTATCGAAGTCGATCGGGGAGATGGAGCGCAGGTCAATGACCTCGATGCTGTGGCCGTCCTCAGCGGCGGCTTCCGCGGCGGCGAGGGCTACGGGCACGAGCGGGCCGTACGCCACCACCGTGGCGTCAGTGCCCTCGCGGAGCACGTGTGCCTTGAAGGGGTCGGCGGAGGCGCCGGGTGATTCCGTGTCCACTTCTCCCCTGAGCCAGTAGCGGCGCTTGGGCTCGAAGACAATCACCGGGTCCTGGCACTCAACGGCCTGCCGGATCATCCAGTAGGCGTCGTGGGCGTTGGACGGCGTGATGATCCGCAGGCCGGCGGTGTGCGCGAACAGTGCTTCCGGCGATTCCGAATGGTGCTCAATTGAGCCGATTCCCCCGCCGTAAGGGATCCGGATGACCACCGGAACGGTCAGGTTGCCGTTGCTGCGGGCATGCATCTTGGCCAGCTGGGTGGTGATCTGGTTGAAGCCAGGGAACACAAAACCGTCGAACTGGATCTCGCAGACGGGCAGGTAGCCGCGCAAAGCCAGGCCAATGGCGGTGCCGATAATGCCTGACTCCGCCAACGGGGTGTCCACTACGCGGTCTGCGCCGAACTCCGCGAGGAGACCATCGGTGACGCGGTAGACGCCGCCGAGGGCTCCGATGTCCTCGCCCATGAGCAGGGACCGCGGATTGTTCCCAAGGGTGGCGCGCAGGGCCTCGTTCAGTGCCTTGGCTATGGTCATGGTGGTCATCAGTTGGCCGCCCCGTCCTCTGCCCCGGCGGGCCTCGTGTCGGATTCAGTGGTGTCAGCAAACCCGGCGCTGTACGCCTCGAACCACGCGAGTTCCTCGGCGACCAGGGGGTGCGCTTCAACGTAGGTGTTGGCGAACGAGGTCCGGATGTCCGGGGTTTCGAAGTCGTGGATGGTTTTGCGGACATACGTGGCGAGGTCGTCGCCGTCGGCCTTGACCTGTTCAAAGAAGGCGTCGTCTGCAAAACCCTGCGCCCGCAGGTACTTTTCCAGGCGGTCGAGCGGATCCTTGGCCCGCCAGAGGGCTTCCTCAGCGGATGCCCGGTACTTGGTGGGATCGTCAGCGGTGGTGTGGGCACCCACGCGGTACGTGAAGGCCTCGATCAGCACCGGCCCGTTGCCCTCACGGGCTTGCTCCAGGGCCCATTCGGTGACCGCGTGGACGGCGATCACGTCATTGCCGTCCACCCGGATGCCGGGGAAACCGTAGCCCTTGGCGCGGTTGGACAGTGGAATGCGGGTCTGCACCGAGCTGGGCACTGAGATGGCCCAGTGGTTGTTCTGGCAGAAGAACACCACAGGTGCTTTGTAAGAGGAGGCAAACACCATGGATTCGTGGACGTCGCCCTCGGAACTGGCACCGTCACCGAAATAGACCATCACGGCAGCTTTCGGTTCCGCCGGCTGGCCCGGTACGGCCTCGGCAGCAGCCGCAGCAAGCTTCTGGTCCCGCTGGATTCCCATCGCGTAGCCCACCGCATGCGGGGTCTGCGCCGCAAGGACCAGGGTGTAGAGGTGGAAGTTGGTGTCCTTCGGGTTCCAGCCGCCGTTGGAGACGCCCCGGAACTGCCTGAGGAGTTCGGCAAGGTCCACATTGCGCGTCAGGGCAACGCCGTGCTCGCGGTACGTGGGGAAGATGTAGTCCTGCGGCTGGCTGGCCCGTCCAGAACCGATCTGCGCGGCTTCCTGGCCGGTCAGCGGTACCCAGAGCGAGAGCTGGCCCTGGCGCTGGAGGGCCGTTGATTCGACATCGAACCGGCGGATCTTGGCCATGTCAGCGTAGAAGCCGCGAAGCTTTTCTGCATCCAGCCGGTCCGCATAGGCGGAGAACAGGGGATCGGAGCCCAAGGTCCCGTCAGGTGCCAGGAGCTGGATCATGGGCTCTGCCGGGTCACCCTGCTGGGCTTCCGCCTCTGCCTCGAGTTGGTCGTCCAACTCTGTGCCGTCGAACTCGGTGGAGGGCAGATGTGTGGCGCCCATACCGTCTCCTTGCTTGCCGCATATGGATGCGTTGCAATGTCGCTGGGATATATGCCCCACAAGGAATGCATTCCCTTGATGGCATATATATTGGCTTTCTGGTCCTTACTTTATCTTCAGTAGGTGCCGCCGCTGTTACATGTTAAGCGCTAGGAACGCCGTGGCGGCTTTGTATAGTCCGCACAGAGCTCGAGGAAACGGGTGTTCGCCTCCACTTCCCCGATGCTGACCCGCACGCCTTCGTTGCCGAATGCCCTGACCGACAACGCGTGGGTTCCCGCGAGTTCGGCAAATTCACTGCTGTTTTCGCCAAGGCCCAGCCACACGAAGTTGCCCTGGGCCTCGGGGACAAACCAGCCGAGTTCGCGCAGCCCGGCAGTGACGCGCACCCGTTCATCCACGAGGCTTTGTACCCTTTCTACAACCTGGTGGTAGTTCTGCAGCGAAACGATGGCGGCCCGTTCAGCGATCTGTGACACTGCGAAGGGTGTGGCAGCGACCCGAAGATACTGTGTCAGTTCAGGGCTGGACACGCTGTAGCCCACGCGGAGACCTGCCAGGCCGTGGGCCTTGGAGAACGTGCGGAGCACTATGACGTTCGGGTATTTGCGATACAGCCTGATGCCGTCGACAGCATCGTCGTCCCGGACAAACTCCTGGTAGGCCTCGTCGATGACCACCACAACGTCGGATGGGACCGCCTGGATGAACCGCTCGGTTTCGGCGGCGGTCAGGATGGGGCCCGTGGGGTTGTTCGGAGTGCACAGCAGGATGACGCGGGTGCGGACCGTGACGGCTGCCGCCATGGCATCCAGGTCGTGGCGCCCGTCCGGGGTCAGCGGGATCTGGACGCCTTCGGCGCCCACCAGTCCCACGCTGATGGGGTAGGCCTCGAAAGAGCGCCATGCATAGATGACTTCGTCGGCCTTGCCGTCATCATTCTGACCGGCGAAGGTGGTCAGCAGCTGGTTGAGGGCGCCCAGGCTTCCGGCGCCAGTGACGACGTCTTCGGCGGGGACATCGAGGAATTCGGCGAGCGCCGCGCGCAGTTTGCTGCTGAGCGGATCCGGGTAACGGTTGAAGTCCGTCTGCCCTGCAATGGCTTCAAGTACTGCCGGAATGGGGGGCAACGGGTTCTCATTGGAGGACAGCTTGTAGCTGGTCAATCCCTCGACGGCGACGGGAGGCTTACCTGCGGCGTAGCGGGGAAGCCGGGCCACCACCGGGCGGGGGCGGATTCCCCCGGACAGGGTCTCTGAAGAAGTCATGCAGACCAGCCTACTTCTGATGTCCGGGCGTGCAGCCGGTGTCCGCCCAGGAGGCGCACAGGGCAATGTGACAGCATGGACGCATGCGATCTTTCATTGTTCGGGTCCTCATAAACGGGCTGGCCCTCTGGATTGCCAGCTGGATACTTCCGGGCCTGGATATTTCCACGTCGGCGACCACCGAGGCCGTGGCCAAGACGGGTGTAACCCAGGGCACGGATACCATCGGCATCATTCTGGCCTACCTCTTCATCGGGCTGATCTTCGGCGTGGTGAATGCCTTCGTCCGCCCCCTGGTCAGCTTCCTCAGCTTGCCCATCACCATCCTTACCCTGGGCCTGTTCACGATCGTCATCAATGCCGCCATGCTGTACCTGACCTCATGGATCAGCAGCTACACGCCGGTGCACTTCACCATCGACTCCTTCTTCTGGACAGCGGTACTCGCCGCCATCATCATCACGCTTATCTCGCTCGTGGCCGGCCGGGTTCCCGGCGGCCGGCGGCGCTGACAGCGGGCACGGCGTCAGCTGCCCGCCGGAGCTGACTACCGGCCGGCGCTGACTTCCGGCGGCTTGGGTGGGGACTGCGGCCGGGGCGTCGGCTGAGGCGCCGTGACGGTCTGTGGCTCGGGCGCCTTCGTGCGGGAAAGTGCGAAACGGGTGGCCATCGCCGTACTGCCCGCGCCGAGCACGCCGCCAAGGACGGCCGTCGATGCCACAAGCGAGGGGTCCGCGCTGGCCGAAACAAGCCGGGCGCCTTCTTCATAGTTGGTGAGCCGGTGGCCAGGCCCAAGGCCGGGGTCCTCCCCCTCCGGCGTGTGGACAGGACCATTCAAAGTCACGGTGACCCGGTTCCTTGAGTCGGGGCCGGGCGTCCCGTCACTTCCCGGAACCCAGTCCTGCCGGTGCTCCAGATGCAGGGTGCTGATCCCGGCGGCAGGAACGATCCCACCCACCGGGGAGCCGGCTGTGAGGACATACTTCATGTCGTACTCGTTGAGAAACAGCTCGTCGGTGGCAAGGTTCATGGCATGGATTCCGCCCTGGCTGTAGCCCACGGCAACAACGGGCGCCCCGGTTTCGGCCCCTGCAGCCCGCAGGGCCTGCAAGACGGCAGCATTGATTTCCTTGGAGCGATGACCAAGTCCTTCAGCAATCCCTGCTTCGTCAAAGGGGTTGCTGCCACCCATTTCGCCCCCGGTCTGGGTACCGGGGATCACCACCACGAACGCCTTCTTCCCATCGTTATCCACCTCGACCACCTCGATATAGCCTTCGCCGCGTTCATTGACGATCCGCGCCCGCTCCAGGAGCGCTGCGGGCGAACCATCGAACCCGATGGGCAGCGTCTCCCGCCGGTCACCCGTAACAGCACGCGGCTGCAGGATCCGGATGTCCTGCCCTGCAACGCCGGTGAGCAAGGGAACGGCAGCTGCTATGTGCCTGCCGGCAGCCAGATCGGCCCCGACCGCCACGGCAAAGCGTTCCGGTGAGACTGCCAGCAGGACCCCCAGCGCCAACGGACCGACGATCTGTTCCGCGGTTTCTCCGTTGAGGGCATGGCCCAGCCAGAGATCTCCCGCCTGTCGGCCAAGGGCCCCGGGGTCTCCCAGCCCGGCACCGGCACCGCGCGAAAGGTCCGCCAACACCTCCGCCGCCTCGTAGTCGCGCTGGCTGGCCCGAACCTGGCTGCTGATCCGTCGCAGCTCGTCTCGGACGGCCCGGACGCTCCACTCGGCTTCGCCGACGGACAGCAGGGCCAAGGCCCCTGAAGGCCGCGAATCGTTCTGATATGCGCACAGGTCCTCCCAGATGCGGTGCACTTCGACCTCCACGGCGGCCAGTTCGTCGGCGAGATGATCGAGCTTTCCGGCACCGTGGATGAGTTCCTCAAGCTGGAACGTCATGCCGCCGATACCGCCCCTGATTTCGAGTGCCCCGTCCATCGCAGGCCCGGTCAGCGAGATGGGGCCGCCGCTGCCGGACGGCGTCACCTCGGCCATCAGTACCGCCCGGCCGTTGTGCCTGCCTGGGATGCAACCTCCCGGGCATGGCGGTGCACCGCAGCCGAGGCGTCATGCAGCCGAACCCGTACCCGGCCGAGCGCGGCCTCCTGGAGTGCCACAGAATTCCGGTAGGCCCGCCCGGCCGGTGACTGCCATTCGAGCAGCTGGATTTCCCGGAAGCTGTAAACAACGTTCTCCACCTGCTCTGTACACCTGGCTACCCGCCCGGCCAACTGCAGGACCTCATAGGCCCGCGACATACGTGCCGCCAGGTCCCCTGCCCCCAAGTCCCCGCTCATGCCTGCCTGTTCCCCTCACCTGTTCTGTGGTGTTGTACGTGCCGACGCTACGGAACAGCACCCGCCCCCGGAAGCACCGGCGTCGGCTATGTGGACAAGTCACACCAGGTTCCCGCTTAAGCAGCGCCTGGGAGTTCATGAAACAATCAGCACATGCCTGAAACTGCCGCCCCAGCTGATACCCGCACGCCCTCCGGACGCCTTGCCCTCGCCGCGTCATCGGAGCAGATCGCCCTGGGCCCGCTGGACGGCCGCTACCAGTCCGCCGTCGCACCCCTCGTTGACTACCTGTCCGAGGCAGCATTGAACCGCGACCGGGTGGCTGTTGAAGTCGAGTGGCTCATCCACCTGACGGGTAACAATGTCCTGCCCGGCGCAGGCCCGCTCACCGCGGAGCAGCAGGACCAGCTGCGGGCAATCGTCACTGAATTCGACGCCTCATCAGTCTCCGAGCTTGCCGAGATCGAAGCCGTTACGGTCCACGACGTCAAGGCCGTGGAGTACTACATCGGCCGCCGCCTCCCGGCCATCGGCATCGAAAACCTGACCGCCATGGTGCATTTCGGCTGCACCTCCGAGGACATCAACAACCTTTCCTACGCCCTCGGCGTCAAGGGCGCTGTGGAGGACGTGTGGCTGCCTGCAGCCCGTGACCTCGTGGCGCAGATCAGCGCCATGGCAGCGGATAACCGCGCCGTGCCCATGCTGTCCCGTACGCACGGCCAGCCGGCCACGCCCACCACGCTGGGCAAGGAACTGGCCGTCATCGCCCACCGCCTGACCCGCCAGCTGGACCGGATTGCCAGGACCGAATACCTGGGCAAGATCAACGGCGCCACCGGCACGTACGCGGCCCACGTGGCATCGGTTCCGGGCGCGGACTGGCAACAGGTCTCCAAATCGTTCGTGGAGGGCCTTGGCCTGACCTGGAACCCGCTGACCACCCAGATCGAAAGCCATGACTGGCAGGCAGAGCTGTACGCCGACGTCGCGCGGTTCAACCGGATCCTGCACAACGTCTGCACGGACATCTGGAGCTACATCTCCATCGGCTACTTCGCGCAGATCCCCGTGGCCGGCGCCACCGGATCCTCCACCATGCCGCACAAGGTCAACCCGATCCGCTTCGAAAACGCCGAGGCCAACCTGGAGATTTCCTCCGGCCTGCTGGACGTCCTCGGTTCCACGCTGGTGACCTCCCGCTGGCAGCGCGACCTCACGGACTCCTCCAGCCAGCGCAACATCGGCGTGGCGTTCGGCCACTCCCTCCTGGCCATCTCCAATGTGGCCAAGGGCCTGGACCGCCTCGACGTCGCCGAAGACGTCCTCGCTGCGGACCTGGACACCAACTGGGAAGTCCTGGGCGAGGCCATCCAGATGGTCATGCGCGCCGAGGCGATCGCCGGCGTCGAGGGCATGGAGAACCCTTATGAGCGGCTTAAGGACCTTACCCGTGGCCAGCGCGTGGACGCCGCCCGCATGCAGGAATTCGTCCAGAGCCTGGGCCTGTCTGCCGAGGCCGAGGCGCGGCTGCTCGCACTCACGCCCGGCAAGTACACCGGCATCGCCGATCAGCTGGTGGACCACCTCAAGTAGGAGGAGCCCGCGCGGCAGGTAGCTCCGTCCCGGTTGCCGGGGCTGAACGCCCAGCCAGCATAAATTACGACGGCGGCGCCGGGCTCTGTGGGCCCGGCGCCGCCGCTGAGGTGCGAAACTGGGTCCATGAAGCTGCTCCTCATCCGTCATGGACAGACCCCCGGCAACGTACTCGGCCAGTTGGACACCGCGCACCCCGGGCCAGGGCTGACCGAACTGGGCGAACGGCAGGCCGAGGCGATGGCGCGGTCACTGGTGAACGAGCCGATCGGTTCGCTCTACGCCTCCACCCTCCTCCGGACACAGATCACTGCTGCCCCGCTTTCCCGGCTGCTCGGCGTTGAGGTGGAAGTGCTGGACGGACTGCATGAAATCGAAGCCGGGTCGCTGGAAAAGCTGACCGATAAGGAATCGCATAAGCACTACATGGGGACGGTTTTTGCGTGGGCAGCCGGGGACCTGGACCGCAGGATGCCTGCCGGTCCCGACGGGCACGAGTTCTTTGGCCGGTTCGACGCCGCCATCACCCTGATTGCCGAACGCGCCGTCCGCGGAGGTGACAAGGGAGTGGCCGCCGTTGTCAGCCATGGTGCCGCTATCCGCACCTGGGCTGGTCTAAGGGCCGACGGCGCAGACCACGAGTTTGCCGCGAAGCATGTGCTGTCCAACACCGGAATTGTGGCGTTGGAAGGGGACCCCGACGCCGGCTGGAAGCTGATCCATTGGGATGGAAGCCCGGTTGGCGGCCTCGCCCTGGCGGACCCTACAGCCGAGGACCCGACCGGCCAGGACAAATCGAGCTAGGCCGGCAGCCGCTGCCTCTGGCTTGGGCACCACGCGCTCCGCGGCCGGCGGTGGGTGAAATCGGGGTATGAGACCGCCGGGAGAAGCCGCCCAACCCAGGCAGCTGCTTCGGCGGCCGAGGGCCGTTCCAGGGGATCCATGGCCGTCAATGCCCGCAGCAGGGGCTCCCAGCCAGGGCCCAGGTTCTGCGGAATCCCAGGGTTCCGGAGCGTCCGGGCCACCAGGGATTCAACTGCCGTGCCGGGAAATGCCTTCTTCCCCGTCATCAGTTCAAGGAGGACAAGCCCCATGGCGTAGACATCCCAGGCAGGCTGCGCGGCGCCACCGGAGGCCTGCTCCGGGCTCATGTAGTGGACGGTTCCCGACGAGATGCCGGCTTGGGGCGCGGCTCCAACCTGTGAGGCGATGCCGAAGTCGACGAGGCGCACCGGACTCCGCCGGAGGCCACTGAGCATGAGGTTTGCCGGCTTGATGTCGCAGTGCACCAGGGCGTTGGTGTGGATGTGATTCAACGCCTCGAACATGCCCACTGCCCAGGGCGCCACGTCCGCCGGGCCGCGGGGACCGGTCCGGATGACCTCCAGGAGGCTGGTACCAAGAGCCAGTTCTTCCACCAAATACGGCCGGTCGGCGAGGGGTCCGCCGGCAGGCATGATGCCCTCGGCGATGAAACCGATGATGGAGGGGTGTGCCAGGGATGCAAGAACCCTGGCTTCGTTGTGGATGCGTTCGTGCGCCTTCCGGCCAGGCTCCGCGGCGACTTTGACAGCCACCTCACGGAAGTCTGACTGGTCGATCGCGCGGAAAACCACAGCCAGGGAGCCGCGGCCCAGGCGTTCGCGCAGTTGGAAACGGCCGGTGGCCTCGGCCCGGCCTGCGGAAATGCTCAACGGCCCGTGTGCATGGCCGCGGGGGCCATGCCGGCAACAAAGCCCGCCGATGCCTCAGGCGCAGCCCAGGCATCCAGTTGAAACCCGCAGCCGCAGCGCCACACCGGCGGCAGCTGCACGGGCCCATCCTCGTCATCGAAAGAGTAGCCGGCGCCCTCGGCGCCGACAGCCGGTGTCACCAGGTCCATCGGTTCGTTGCAGTGGAGCGGCGTGCCGCCTGTCCCTGGATGCTGCCGTTCGTCGAACTGCATGCCTATCTCAGAACACCGCTCAAAAGTGACCATCGGCCTACGACTCCATCTCCAAGGACTGAACAATCGTAAGCATACATATATATAGTCCAACTAACTAGTCAGGCTAGATACTTTCTTCGGTCGGGTGTCGGCGCTCACCTTCCAGCGCTTCGGCCATGCGCCGCAGGAAGTCCACCACAACGCGCGCATCCTCGGCAGAAAGCCCCTCGGCCACTGCCATCATGCGGCGGTGCATGCCGCCCAGGGTCACCCGGACTTCCTTGTCCGATTCGACCGTAGGAACCACCACCACGGAACGGCGGTCAGTGGGGTGCGGCTCACGGCGTACATGGCCGCTCTCCACGAGCCGATCGATCAGGGAGGTGGTGGAGGCGCTGGTTATCCCCAGGAACCGGCTGAGGTCCTTGGGTACTGCCGTCTGACCGGAGGCCTGCACACGCAGGAGGTAACGGAGGGCCAGGATGTCCGTTTCACCCATCCCCATGGAGTCGCGGGTGGAGCGGCGCACGGCGGTTTCGGCGGTCCGGTAGTCCCTCAGCGACTTGAGAACGGCTGCACTGTAGTCCAGCTGGCCGTCCGGCCCGTACCAGTACCCGGAACCCTCGTTGTCAATGGAAGCCATGCCATAACATTAGCCCGTCTTGTATCTAGGCTTCCATGCAAAGTCGTCGCAAGCAGGCACCCTCAGGGTTATCGCTTTGCTTACGCCGGGGAAACACAGCGTTAACGGCGCACTCCTAGGCTTGGTACGCATAGCCCTTCGCCACATCGAGTTCGCCGGAATCGAGGCAGTCATGCAGACCAATCCCCGTCTCAGCATCAGGTCCGTTACATGGTCCAACCCAGTGGGAGCTGATCTGCGCAGGGCACAACAGGCCGAACTGGACGCCCGCTTCGGTACCCCTGACCACGAACCGGGGACCCCGCCGTCGAGCGCTGACTGCGCCGTATTCCTGGTGGCATATGACAAAGCCTCCGGGCAGCCGGTGGGGTGCGGCGGACTGAGGCTCCTGGACAGCGTCACCGCTGAAATCAAGCGACTCTACGTGCTCCCCTACACCCGGGGTTCAGGGGTGGCGAGCTCCATCCTGGCGGCACTCGAGGCCGAGGCCTACAAACAGGGCATCACCCGGGTCAAGGCGGAGGCCGGCTCAGCACAGCCGGATGGCCGCAACTTCTACCAGAACTCCGGCTTCGAACCCGTCCCCAACTTCGGCGCCTATATCGGAGTGGCGCACTCGTACTGCTACGCCAAGGTGATCGATTCCCACAGCGCAGCGCACACCGCCATGGCCTGAGCAGTAAGGGTTGACGCCGTCACACTGCCTCCGCCACTGCGCCCCGCGCGCCGCCGTCGACTAATCTCGCCGTATGGAATCCGCTGACATCACCTTCCGCACCCGCAAGTGGGTCCGCCCAGAGGACCTCAACGCCAATGGCACGTTGTTTGGCGGAAGCCTGCTGAAGTGGATCGATGAAGAGGCTGCGATCTACGCGATTCTCCAACTCGGAAACGGCCGCGCTGTCACCAAATACATCTCTGAAATCAACTTCGTGAGCTCCGCAGTGCAAGGCGACCTGATCGAAATGGGTCTGACCGCGACCCGCTTTGGCCGTACGTCACTGACCATGCGGGCCGAAGTACGCAACATGATCACCCGCCAAAGCATCCTGACCATTGAGGAGATCGTTTTTGTGAACCTCAACCCGGCAGGCAAGCCGGAACCCCATGGCTACACCGAGATTACCTATGACCGGGACAGGATCCCGACGCACCATCTGACGGAAACCCTCGAACAGGACTGAGGGCCCGACGGCGGTCGGCGCCTGTTTGCCGCCCGTTCACCTCCCGCACGCTGAACGTTTCAGTGCTCGCACCAGACTGATCAGCCCGGCTGTTTATCAAATCGATAGCAATAGACGCATCTATTCGACGCGCCCAGCTATAGGCTTGCCGAACAATGCTCCGGTCCGCTCCAGTCCAGAAATGAGTCCTGATCGTGCGAAAATTCCAAACCTTGGCCGCCGCCGTCGTCGCCGCTACCCTGCTTGCCGGTTGCGGGGGTGGATCCCCTACCCCGGCCGCGTCCGGTGATGCTTCGTCCGCGCCCGCCGGTGCCTCCGGCGAAACCCTCGTCATCTACACCAACTCCAATGGAGAAGGGCGCGGCGAATGGCTGACTGCCGAGGCTACGAAGGCGGGCTTCAAGGTCGAGGTTGTCGGCGCAGGCGGGGCGGATGCGACCAATAAGCTGATCGCCGAGAAGAACAACCCCATCGCCGACATCGCTTTCGGACTGAACAACATGTACTTCGCCCAGATCAAGGCCGAAGGCGCTCTGGAGCCGTACAAGCCGGCCTGGGCGGGTGACGTGGACGCGGAGCTCGGCGACGGTGAAGCCTACTGGCCGCTGGTAAAGCAGGCCATCCTCCTCGGCTACAACTCGGACAAGATCAAGGCTGATGCCGCCCCCACTGACTGGACCGACCTCTGGACCAAGGACGAATTCAAGGACCGCTACGAGCGTGTCACAGGCATGGGCACCGCCACTGCGCAGCTCGTGTTCGCGAGCATCCTCACCCGCTACAAGGATGATTCGGGTGACCTGGGCATCTCGGATGAGGGCTGGAAGCAGGTGGAGCAGTACTTCCAGAACGGCAGCCCGGCCGTAGCGAAGACGGACCTGTTTGCCCGCATCGCTTCGGGCGAAGTGGACATGGGCCAGATGCCGTCCTCGATCATCACCGAACGTGAGAAGACCTTCAAGGTCAACGTGGAGACCGTCATGCCGTCGGTAGGAGTTCCGCTTGCTGTGGAGCAGATTGCCCTCGTCAAGGGAACCGACAAGAAGGAAGAAGCCCAGAAGTTCATCGACTGGTACGGCAGCGCCGAGGTCCAGGGCGCATTCGCCAAGAAGTTCAACTCGATGCCGGTCAACAAGGTCGCGGCAGAACAGGCCAACCCTGAGGTGCTGGACTTCTTCGCCGACCTCAAGCAGCAGGACATCGACTGGGACTTCGTCCAGGAGAACATGGGCCCGTGGGTGGAGAAGATCGAACTCGAGTACATGCCCTAGTTCGCCATCCTTCCCGTTCCTTCCAGTCCCACCCAGACAGGCTCCGTCATGATCCGCTTGGACAACATCGAAGTTTCCTTTGGCGATTTCATTGCCATTCCCAACCTAGACCTGCATGTGAAGCCCGGGGAGTTCTTCACCTTGCTCGGCCCCAGCGGGTGTGGCAAGACCACGGCACTGCGGACCCTGGCAGGGTTCATTGAGCCCTCCCAGGGAACAGTCCACGTGGACGGAAAAAACGTGACGAAGCTGCCCAGCGACAAACGCCAGGTGGGCATGGTGTTCCAGAACTATGCCCTGTTCCCCAGCATGAGCGTGTGGGAAAACATTGCGTTCGGCCTCCGGGTCCGGAAGGAAAAGTCAGCCGAGAGCGACCGCCTGGTGCGCGATATAGCGCACCGGGTGGAGCTCAGCGATGAACAGCTGCACAAAAACGTGGCTGAGCTTTCGGGTGGCCAGCAGCAACGCGTGGCCGTGGCCCGCGCCCTGGTGCTCAAGCCCAAGATCCTGCTGCTGGATGAGCCGCTGTCCAACCTCGATGCGAAGCTCCGGCACCAGCTGAGGCAACAGCTCAAGGACCTGCAGAGCGAGTTCGGGATCACCACGGTCTATGTCACCCACGACCAGGATGAGGCCCTGGCCATGAGCGACCGGGTGGCTGTTTTCAACAAGGGCGTGGTGGAGCAGATCGGAACACCGCAGGACATCTATGACAATGCGGCCACGGAATTTGTTTGCAACTTCATCGGCGACAGCTCCGCGCTCACCCCCAAGTTCGTGGCGGAGGTGAACAGGGCGTCCGGTGAGGAACTCAGCACCGGGGCCAACTCCTACCTCCGGGTGGAAAAAGCCTCCCTGACCCCACCGGCGGACGGAGGCACCGCCGTCGGGCTTTCCGGGCAAGTGGTGTCACGGACGTACCACGGCCTCCACAGCCGCTATGTGGTCCGCAGCCACGGGGCGGAGATCCGCCTGCTCGTCAAAGAGGACGGCGGTGTGCAGCCGGAACCCGGTGCGGACACCACCGTTTATGTCCAGCCCAACCACATCCTGCAGTATGACCGGGATACCGGGCTGGCCCTGGACAGGCAGGGCGAGCCAGTGGCCCTGCCATGAGCACCCCCTCCTCGACCAAAGGCATGCTCCGCTCCCCGTTTGTGCTGATCGTGGGCGTGGTCCTCACGTGGTTCATCGCCGCCTTCCTGGTGTGGCCCAACCTGAACGTCCTGATGGTCACGTTCTTTCCGGACGGCAATTTCTCCGGCCGCGCAGCGGAGAAGCTGTTCTCTTCACAGCGGGCCATGAAGTCCCTGGGCAACAGTTTCCTCCTGGCTGTGGCACTGTCCATCACCGTCAATGTGGTGGGCATCTTCATTGTGCTGGTCACGCATTACTTCAAAATCCGCGGATCGAGGATCCTGTTCCTGGGCTACGCCTCGACGTTCATCTACGGCGGCATTGTGCTGGCCGCGGGCTACAAGTTCATCTACGGGGACAAGGGAATTGTCACCTCGCTCCTGGTGAAGGTCTTTCCCGGGATGGATCCGGCGTGGTTCTCGGGGTTCTTCGCCGTCCTGGTGGTGATGACCTTCGCCACCACCACCAACCACATGCTGTTCGTGGCCAATGCCCTGAAGGGTGTTGATTACCAGACCATCGAGGCGGCCAAGAACCTGGGCGCCTCAACGTGGACCATTCTGCGCCGGATAGTGCTGCCGATGCTCAAACCCACCCTGTTCGCGGTCACCATCCTGTCCTTCCTCACCGGCCTGGGTGCCCTGAGCGCTCCGCAGGTGCTGGGCGGGCGGGATTTCCAGACCATCACGCCGATGATCCTGACGTTCACCAACAGCCCCACGTCCCGGGATCTGGCCGCCCTGCTGGCCGTCATCCTGGGTGTGGCCACGATCCTGATGCTGGCCGTGATGTCTCGGCTGGAGAAAGGCGGCACCTACTTCTCGGTGTCCAAGGTGTCCTCCGCGCTGCAGAAACAGCAGATCACCAGCCCCGCAGCGAACGCCACGGTCCACATCCTGGCCTACCTGCTGTTCGCTATCTACACCCTTCCGGTGGTCCTGATCGTCCTCTACTCCTTTGCTGACGGCGCCGCCATCCAAACCGGGCAGATCTCCTTCGGCAGCCTGACCCTGGACAACTACATCCATGTCCTGACCCAGCCATCGGGCCTCCGGCCGTTCATTGTCAGCGTTATCTACAGCGCGCTGGCCGCGGTCATCGCCGTGGGCGGGCTGCTGTTTGTGGCCCGGCTGCTGCAGAAGTACAAGAACTGGGTCAGCACGGTGTTCGAGTACCTGCTCCACATCCCCTGGGTCCTGCCCTCAGCGCTGCTGGCACTGGGCCTGATCCTCAGCTACGACCACCCGAATCCCCTGGTGGGCGGAGCGGTCCTCACCGGGACCACGGTAATCCTGCTGATTGCCTTCGTGACGGTCAAGATTCCCTTCACGCTGCGGATGCTCAAAGCCTCTTTTGCCTCGGTCAACTCTTCCCTGGAGGAAGCGGCGGCCATCATGGGCGCCAAAACGCTGTACGTCTTCCGCCGCATCCTGCTCCCGCTGGTCCTGCCCGCCGCCGCGGCTATCACGGCCCTGAACTTCAACAGCATGCTGGACGACTACGACACCGCCATCTTCCTGGCCCACCCCCTCGTCCAGCCGCTCGGCCTGGTGATCAAAGCGAACACCGACGGCGCTGAAGGGGTCCAAGGGGTGGCGAACACCTTTGTCTACACCGTGCTGCTGATGGTGATCACCGGCGTGACCATGTACCTGGTCTACGGCCGCTCCAGCCGCCGGGGCACCTCGGGGAAGCGGCCGGGCGTGGCGGTGGCCCCGACTGTTCCGGGCCCCGTCCTGGCTGAAGTTCCAGGCGGCGTCCCGGGCGGTAAGGAACCCGCGGCGCCGGTACGCTGAGCCCGGCCGGCCGGCTACCGGGTGGAACCGCTTCCGACGGCGGTGCGTGCTGTCCGCCGTCCGGCCAGGGCGAGGAGCCGGTCCCGCAGCGGCTGGGCAGTCTCGGCGAGAGCCACCCGCCCCATCGCCGAAGATGCAAGGCTCATGCCCTGGGTGCGGAGCCGGCGCGAGCGGTCGTAGGTGCGCAGCGCCTCTGCGCGGGGCCGGGTATTGAGCAGGCCGGCCAACGTGGCTGCGTCCACCAGCGATTCACAGGCGCCGCGGCCGAGGTTGGGCGTCATGGCATGTGCGGCGTCGCCAATCAGGATGGTGTTGCCGCGGACGTAGGACCGCAGCAGAGGAGTAGTCCAGATCCGCTGGGCCAGCGTGAGCCCGGGAGTGGCCCCGGCGAGTACCTGGCGGATGGCAGGCCCGTGCCCTGAGTAGCGCCGCCTGACCTCCTCGAGCGTTGACGCGACGTCGATGCCGGTGGGCCCAAGTTCGGAACGGTAGCTTGCGAACCACAAGGTCCCGGTAGCGATGGGGCCAATGCCGAACAGGTCCCCACGGCCCCAGTACTCCCCCACATGGTCAGGATTGACCGGTGATGGGACCACACCACGCACTGCGAGATAAGGGGTGAGCCTGGCGCCGGTCTGTGCGCCCCAAACACTTCGGCGGACTGCGCTGTGCACGCCATCCGCACCCACCACCAGATCCGCTCCGGACGGAACCGTGTCCACCCGCCTGGTGATCCGGCGGACTGAGTCCGGGACCGCGGCGTCAAGCAGGCGCAGAAGGTCCACCCGGGAGACAGCCACCACATTCTTTTCGTCGAAACTTACCCACGGAGCCCCTGCGGCATTTCGTAGGGCCCCGCTGCTGACAGCCGGGCTGCACCGCCTGACGTCCTCGAGGATACCCACCGTTTCCAGCGCCCCCTGCGCGTTGGGCCACATGGCCAGCACCGTTCCAACGACCGGCAGTTCCGGCCGCTTCTCGATGACAGTTACTTCGAAGCGGCTGTGGTCCAGGCAGGCTGCCAAGGCAAGGCCCGCGATTCCGCCGCCAATGATCGAGATCGATTCCATGGGAGCGAGTTTACTACTTTTGTAGTGAAACGGAAGATCCCAACTAGACTTGGCATATGCCTGACCGCCGGACGCAACTCATCGATGCCGCCTTATCCGTCGTGGCGGACAAAGGGATGAAGGGCCTGACCCACCGCTCCGTGGACGCCGCGGCGCAGCTTCCGGAGGGGACGACGTCGAATTACTACCGGAACCGGGCATCCTTGGTGGAGGCCGTCCTGGACCGGCTGGAGCAGCTGGATGTCGAACTGCTGCAGCGCTTCGGCCCCGCCGGCCCGCCACAGGACACCGGGGAAATCGCCGAACAGCTTGCCGCCCTGGTCATGGCGCTCCTCCAGCAGCACGCTCCCCTCACGCGGGCCCGCCTGGCCCTCTCACTGGACCGGCCCGAGGCCGTGACGGCAGGACACTACCGGCTGGTGGGCGGCCTGGAGCAGACCCTCACAGGACTGGGCATCCCGGACGCGGGCGCTCGGGCACGCGATGTGTCCGACTATGGGGACGGCCTCCTGCTCCACCAGCTGACCGCACGGCGCGCCGAACAGCCGGACCAGACCGCGGTGGCCAACGCGATCCGGCGGCTGCTGGCACCCTGAGGCACCTTTCGCCGCCGTGCGCGACGGCGACCTGCCGCCTCCGGCAGCGCCAGCACCGCCGTCGTACTGCTAAGCCTGGCCCGGCCAGCCTGTGTAGGCCTCTGCGAGGTAGGCCATGCCGTGCTTCGATGAGACCACGGAGTTCAGTTCGCCGAGCTGGCGGGCCCGGGAGAAGTCGTCCGCGTCGGTGGGGGTGTGCAGCATGGTGGTCATCCAGTAGGAGAACTGCTGGGCCTTCCACACCCGCTCCAGCGCGCGGTCGCTGAAGGAGTCCAGCAGGGCGGTGGAGCCGTTGCCGTAGAACGAGTCCAGCCCTTCGAACAGGACCTTGACGTCGTGGATGGCCAGGTTCAGGCCCTTCGCGCCGGTGGGCGGAACCGTGTGGGCTGCGTCGCCGGCAAGGAACAGGTTCCCGTGGCGCATCGGGGTGTGCACAAAGCTGCGGAAGGGCAGGACCATCTTGTCGATGACCGGGCCCTCCTTGAGCTCGAACCCGTTGCCGTTGACGCGGCTGCGGAATTCCGCCCAGATCCGGTCATCGTCCCATTCGGCCACGTTCTCCTTGGGATCGCACTGGAAGTACATCCGCTGCACGGTCTCGGTGCGCTGGCTGATAAGGGCGAACCCGTTGTCAGAGTTGGCGTAGATCAGCTCGTCCGAGCTGCGCGGGGCCGCGGCCAGGATGCCGAACCAGGCGAACGGGTACTCGTGGAAATACCACTTGCGGTTTGCCTCCGGGATCTGGAAGCGGCAGTGGCTGCGCGAGCCGTCCGCGCCTACCAGGAAGTCCGCCTGGATCTCGAACTCCACACCGTCCGCGTCCGTGAACCAGACCTTCGGTTTGCCTTCCAGATCATGCACGCTGGTGTCCGTGACGCTGTACCGGACGTCGCCGCCGTCGGCCTTCCGCCGTGCGGCGAGGTCCAGGAAGACGTCCGTCTGGGGGTAGAGCCACACTGACTCCCCGACGAGTTCCTTGAAGTCGATGCGGTGGCTTTCGCCGTTGAAGCGCAGCTCGATGCCGTCGTGCCGGTCCCCGTCACGGAGCACACGGTCTGACGCTCCGCTGTCCACCAGCATGTTGACGGTGCCGTGCTCGAGGATACCGGCGCGGACCGTCTCCGAGATTTCCTTGTGGCTGCGGACCTCGATCACGGTGGACTCGATGCCTGACTTTGCCAGCAGGTGGGAAAGCATCAGCCCTGCGGGGCCGGCGCCCATGATGGCGACTTGGGTGGTGATGACCTTGCGTGGTGCCATGACTCGTCTCGCTTCGTTGCGGGACTCCTGCCCGGCAGGAGTCGTGGATGCGTCTGCTAACAGTGTCCGCCGCCTGCCCCGACTCCCCATAGACCGCTTCCGTTGAATGGAAGGACGAGTTCAGTCAATGAGCTGCCTCGCGATGCCACGGGCGGCGGTCTGCAGGGCCGGAACCAGCGCCTGCAGGCGCATCTCCTGCAACGGAACAACGACGCCGAGCGCAGCCACTGCGCGCTGCCTTACGTCCAGGACGGGGACGGCAATGCCCCAGGTGTCCGGATCCACGACGCCTGCCAACTGCGCAAACCCCTGGTGTGCCGTCTCGGCCAGGAGCAGCCTGACGGCGTCCGGAGTGAGCCTGCCGGCCGGATCAGTGAACTGCGTGAGGTAGTCCGCCTGGAGGGACTTCTCCTGATGCGCCATCAGGGCCAGCCCTGCCGAGGACACGTGGACCGGCATCCGCCCGGCCACTTTCGCCCGGTTGGCAACGGATCCTCGGCGCGACATCCGCTCCACAAACAGCGCCTCCCAGCCATCTAAGACCGCCAGGTTCACATTCTGGTTGAGTACCTGCTGGATGTCCTCCATAAAGGGAAGGGCAGCCTGCCGCAGGGCCAGGGTGGGCGAATTGCGGTTCACCAACTCCCAGAGCCGCAGGCCGAGCCGGACGTTACCGCCGTCGCCCGTTTCGAGCAGGCCATGGGCTGAGAGCTGCCGCACGATGCGGTGGGCGCTGGTGAGCGGCAGCCCGGAGCGTGCGGCGAGCTCGGAGAGCTGGAGGCTGCTCACGCCCTCAGGGAAGGCGGAGATGACCCGGACCACCCGGTCGACCACAGAATCACCGGACGTCGAGTTGGCCATGGCTGCTGCTTCCGTTCAATGGTGCGATCTGTCTCCAGACTACAGCCCGCGCAGCCGCCGCCAGGCTGCAGGAGCCAGCACCACGCCAACCCCCACGGCGGCACCGATCACCGTTTCGATGATCCGGTCCCGGAGCAGGAGGGCGGGCGAGGAAGGTACCACCAGCAGCGTGGAGATCAGGGCCAGAGGTGTGATGAAGACCTGCGCCAGCAAGTACTGCCGGATGATGAACATCTCTGCGCCGAACTGGCAGAGCGCCATCACCAGCACTGTCTGCCACGGTTCCAGGCCGAGCAGGAGGATAGCGGCGAGGACCGCCAGGCCCAGCACTGTCCCGATGATCCTCTGGACGCCGCGGCTGATACGGTGCCGCGTGGTGTGCCCCACGAGCGGCACCACGGCAGCCACCATGGCCCAATAATTGTGGCCGAATCCCAGCCACTGCCCCGCCAGGGTGGCCAGGGTGCCGGCCACGCCCGCAGCGACGAGGTAGCCGAGGCCTTCCAGCCAGGCGGCGCGCCTTTCGCCAGGCGTGCGCCGGATATGCGGCGGCCGTACCCAGGGTGTGCGGTGGCTGGGGAGAATCCGTGACGAGAAACCAATAACCAGTGAAAGCACAGTGGCGAGCGCGGCAACCAGCATGGCCTCCCCCAGGGGTGGCTGGTTGGGGATGGAGGCGATGGCTGCGAATGCGAAGATATGGAACAGCGAGCCGCCCGGCCGAAGACGCAGCAGGGAAATCACCAGGGAGCAGCCGCCGGCCACCAGTGTGGTGGCCAGGACCAGGAACCACGTGGCAGCCATCGCGTCCAACCCCCAGGCGCCACCCAACCGGGCCGCGAGGGCTGCCAGGAACATGACCAGGAGCATCAGCAGGCCCGCCCGGAGCTGCAGCACAAAGCGGGTGCCGTGGGGTTCCCCGCGCCCGTAGATTCCGGTAAACGCGCCGAACGACGCGAAGATGGCCAGATCCAGCCGGCCCAGCAGCACCAGGGTGATCAGGGGCACAAACACCCCCACGGCGCAGCGCAGGGCGGGGTGGTGGTCCTTGTTGCCGGGGGCAATGCTGAACATGTCAGCGAGGAACTTCACCTTTCGATCCTAGGGCCTGGACCTTTCGCATAATCGGAACGGCAGGGCAACACCCCCGAAACACCGTCCTGTGACTCTGATGACATGAAGTACTCCGGGGATAAGAAGCCTGCTGCCACGAACCCTGCCGCCGATCTGAGCTGCGAAGTCTGCGGCCTTATGCCGGAACCCACCAAGACCCGCCTGACGCTCGCCAACATCGCGGTGATGCTCCCGATCGAACTCCTGGTCCACGCACTCGTGGTGGAAACACACCTGCCGTACGTGGCAAAAGTCCTGGTGCTCACACTCACCGCAACCGCCCTGGTGATCTGGGTGGCGGAACCCTCCGCGGCGCGGATCCTGCGTGGCTGGCTGCATGCGCCGGCGCTGAAGCTCCGCAGGAAAATGGGCACCGCACCGGCCTTGTGGCGGGCCCGGACGGTCATGCAGGACACGCCCGGCTCCCTGCACAGGCTCACCCAGGCGTTGGCCCGCCTGGACACCAATATCCTGAGCATCCATGTCCACCCGGTGCCCGGCGGGGTGCTGGACGAGTTTGTGCTCTCCGCTCCGGGGAACCTCAGTGAACGCCAGCTGCTGGAGGCACTGCACGACGGCGGCGGCTCGCGTTCCCAGGTCTGGCCCACCACGGCGCTTGCCATGGCCGACGGGCAGACCAAGGCCCTGAGCCTCGCCGCACGGATCGCCGGAGCCCCGGATGAACTTCCGCTGGCAGTGGCCGAGCTGCTCCGCGCCCGGATCCTCACCCCGGCGGAAGCCATCCTGGAAAAGTACGACGCCGGCACCCGGTTGAAGATTCCCACCGCCTGGCACGGGCCCATCACCTTTGTCCGTCCCGGCGAGCCGTTCACGCCGGCTGAATCAGCCCGCGCCCACCGGCTCGCCGAGCTGGCGGAGATCCTCTCGCACCAGCCGGCGGCCGCCGCCCGGTGAACGCTAGTTGGCCGCCATCCGGATGGTCAGGGCCTCAGGATCCATGGTCATGACCACGTGCTTGCCCTCGCCCTCGTGGTCGCCATCGAGCTGGTAGTCGTCGTTGTGCTCCAGGGTGATCTCCACGGATTTGCCCTGGAAGTATTCAACGGAGGTGTCCTGGCCCTTGCCTTTGCCGATCATGCCGGCGATCACTGAGAACCAGCCGAGCTTCCCCTTCGGCGCGAGGACCACAACATCCAGGAGACCGTCGTCCACCTTTGCGTCGGGGAAGATCTCCAGGTTGCCCTGGACCTTGCCGCAGTTTCCCACCATCACGCTGCGTACCCCGCGGTGGACCACGTCCTTGCCGTCCACAATAATGGTGGCCTTCACGGGCTTACCGGGCAGGTTCCGGATGCCGGCGTCCACGTAGGCCAGCCAGCCCACTTTGTCCTTGAGGTCCTCGTTGGTGTCGGCCATGATGGTGGCGTCATACCCCACGCCTGCCATGACGAGGAACACCTGTTCTTTGTCCGGGTTGGACCGGACAGCCCGGACGACGTCGATTTTGCGCTCCCAGCCGGTCAGGGCCCCCACCATGGCGCCTTCAACGTCGGTGACGTCCATGCCCAGGTTGCGTGCCAGCAGGTTTCCCGTGCCCAGCGGCAGCAGGCCCATGGGGATGCCGGTGCCGGCGAGTACCTCAGCGACGCACCGGACGGTGCCGTCCCCGCCGGCCGCAATGACGATGTCGGCACCCTGCTCGAGTGCCTCTTTCGCCTGGCCCACGCCGGGGTCATCCTTGGTGGTTTCCAGCCAGATGGGCTCGCCCCAGCCGTTGCTCTCGGAGTGCTTGGCCATCAGGCCGCGCACGTCGATGTCCACCGGCTTGGCCGGGTTGATGATGACGGCTGCGCGCTTGGGGGAAGTGGAGCTCGTATCTGACATGGTGTCCTTCGCTGACGTGGTGAAAGAGGTCCTGCTGACAGCGTACTTGGCTACAGCGCCTTAACCGCGCCGAGCACCTTGGCCAGGGAGTCCTTGGCGTCGCCGAAGAGCAGGGAGGTCTGCGGTTCATACAGGAGGTCGTTCTCGATCCCCGCGAACCCTGGCCGCATCGAGCGCTTCAGGAAGATCACCTGGCGGGCCTCTGCCACTTCGAGGATGGGCATGCCGTAGATGGGTGAGCCTGACGAGGTCTTGGCGGCGGGGTTCACCACATCGTTTGCGCCCACCACGAGGGCCACGTCCGCGGTCCGGAACTCGGAGTTGATCTCGCCCATTTCCTTGAGCGATTCGTACGGCACGTTGGCCTCGGCCAGGAGCACGTTCATGTGCCCTGGCATCCGGCCGGCCACGGGGTGGATGGCGAAGTCCACCTCGATTCCGCGGGCTTCCAGGGCCAAAGCGAGTTCGGCGGCGGTGTGCTGTCCCTGCGCCACGGCCAGGCCGTAGCCCGGCACGATGATCACCCGCTGCGCATACCCCAGGAGCACGGCCACGTCCTCCGCACTGGAGGACCTGACGGGACGTTCGCTCACGGCGGTGGATCCCGCCGTCGAACCTCCCTTGAAGGCGCCGAACAGGATGCCGGCCACGCTGCGGCCCATGGCGGCAGCCATCGCCCGGGTCAGGATGGTACCGGAGGCGCCCACCAGGGTGCCCGCCACCACCAGGAGAACGTTGCCGAGCACCACGCCGGACGCCGCGACGGCCAGGCCGGTGAAGGCGTTCAGCAGCGAGATGACGATGGGCACGTCCGCGCCGCCCACCGGCAGCACCAGCAACGCACCGGCAGCGAGCCCCAGCACCATCAGCAGCACGGCAAGCGGCAGCGAGCCGGTCAGGACCACGGCGGCGCCGGTGCCCACCGCAGCGAGCAGGACCGCCGCCATGACTATGGGGAGCCCGGGAAAAACGACCGGCCGGGTGGTCATCAGCTCCTGCAGTTTGGCGAAGGTGACCCCCGATCCGGCAAAGGACACCGCGCCCACCAGGAGGGTGAAGACGATGGCCAGCCGCACCCACGGATCGCCGGTGTGGCTGAGTTCGAGCAGTGCCACCAGGGCCGCCGCGCCGCCGCCCACCCCGTTGAAGAGCGCCACCAGTTGCGGCATCTGCGTCATCTTGACGCGCCTGGCCACTGGTGCGGCGACGGCGGTACCTACCGCTATGGCGCCGACGATCCAGGGAATGTTCTCGAGCCGCGCGGAGAAGAACACTGTGACAACGGCGAGCAGCGCCCCGAAAGCCCCGATCAGGTTCCCGCGCCGGGCCGTGCGCGGCGAGCTGAGGCCGCGCAGCGCCAGGATGAAGAACACCGCGGCGGTGAGGTAGAGGAGCGATGTCCAGACCGGATCGAGGAGGGTCATTTCCCCTCCCCTCTGGCCGGCAGCCCGTTGGGCCCGGGATTCTCCCTGCGGCCTGCGGGTTCGTTGGGGGCCGGGGTCTCTTTGCGCGCATGGAACATGTGCAGCATCCGGTCCGTGACTACAAAGCCGCCCACCAGGTTTGCCGTGGCCAGGACGACGGCGAGCAGCGCCACCGCGAGGACCCACGGGTCCGCAGCCTGGCCGGCCACAATGATGGCGCCCACCAGGATGATGCCGTGGATGGCGTTGGCTCCGGACATCAGGGGCGTGTGCAGGGTGCTGGAGACCTTGGAGACCACTTCGAAGCCCACAAACACTGCCAGCACGGTGACCGTCAGCAGGCTCATGCCGTCCATCAGCGCTCACCCCTGTCCTGAACGCTCGGTGCGTGGCCGGGTACATGGGGTGCGTGGTCCGGCAGGGCCGGGATGAGCGCCGCGAGTGCTTCCGCTGTGGGCAGGTGCCGCACCGCGCCGTCGTGGGTGAGACACGCACCGGCTATGACGTCGTCGTCGAAATCGGGTGCAACAACGCCGTCGCGGGTCATCAGGGCCAGCAGGTTGGCGACGTTCTTGGCGAAGAGGCGGGACGCGTCCGACGCCAGAGCGGACGGCGCGTCCTTAAGCCCCACGAGGGTGACGTGGCCGTGCCCGTCGGCGGTGGGGACCAGGATGTCCTCGCCGGGGACGGAGCCTTCCACGTTGCCGCCGGACTCCGCGGCGAGGTCGACGACGACTGAACCGGGGCGCATTGCCTGCACCATTTGGCGGGAAACGAGGAGGGGGGCCCGCCTGCCGGGGACGGCCGCCGTCGTAATCAGGACGTCGGACTGGGCCACATGCGGGGCCAGCAGCTCACGCTGGAGGGCGCCGCGGTCAGCACTGAGCTCCCGGGCGTAGCCTCCCGATGCTTCGGCGGTCTCGAGGTCCAGTTTGATGAAGGTGCCTCCCATCGAGGCCACCTCGTCCGCGGAGGCCGGCCGGATGTCGTTCGCGGAGACGCGGGCACCGAGCCGCTTGGCGGTGCCGATGGCCTGGAGGCCGGCCACTCCCGCTCCGAGCACCAGCACACGGGCCGGCGGAACGGTTCCGGCGGCGGTCATAAACAGCGGGAAGAACCGTGGCAGCCGGATGGCAGCTTCCAGGACGCAGCGGTAGCCGGCCACCAGAGCCTGGGAGCTGAGGGCATCCATGGACTGCGCCCGGGAGATGCGGGGCACCAGTTCCAGGGCGAAGGACGTGACCCCTGCGTCCGCGAGTGCCTGGACGGTAGCCAGCTCGGACGACGGCGAGGCCAGGCCCACGGTGACGGCGCCACTGTGCAGGGCCTTCGCCGTCGCGGGTTCCAGGGGGCGGACATGGGCCAGGACATCGAGTTCGGACAGGTCCAAGGCCTGTACCAGCCGGCAACCGGCTTCCGCGTAATCATGGTCCGGGTAGCCGGCGGGGGCACCGGCCATGGACTCGACGATGACTTCAAGGCCCAGCCCTGCCAGCTGCCTGACGGTTTCCGGTGTGGCGGCCACCCGGAGCTCACCTTCATGACGTTCCCGCGGTATGCCCAGTTTCACCGGCCAACTCCCCTCACGGACGTAGTTGGCTAGAGTCTATGACCCTGCCGTGCGAAGTGGCAGCAGTTCCGGAAGAATCGCAGCAGGCGGGAGATGGTTCCTAGCCGCGGGCGGTCAGGTCCGCGGAGATCAGCTTGGCTGTTGCCACAATTTCTTCGGCCACGGAGGCGAGGTAGGCGTCCCGGTCCGGCTGGGCGGCCACCGACTGGGCCTGCAGCGAAACGTTGACTGCGGCCACCACTTTGGTGGGTCCGTCGTACACCGGGGCGGCAACGGACATCAGCCCCAATTCGAGCTCCTGGTCCACCAGGCACCAGCCCTGGGCCCGGACGGTTTCGAGCACGGCCAACAGTTCCGGGACGCTGCCCAGCCCCCGCGGGGTCAGGGGTTTGATCTCCGTCCCCGCGAGGTAGGCCTTGAGGCCGGCCGGCGGAAGGGCGGCGAGCAGGACCCTGCCCATGGACGTGGCATACGCCGGGAAGCGCGTGCCCACGGTGATGCCGACGTTCATGATCCGGCGTGTGGTCACCCGGGCAATGTAGGCGATGTCGGTGCCGTCCAGCACCGCAGCGGAGGTTGACTCCCCCAGTTTCAGGGACAGTTCCTCCAGGTGCGGCATGGCCAGCTGCGGCAGGGACAGCCCCGAAAGGTAGGCGTAGCCCAGTTGCAGGACCATGGCCGTGAGCGCGAAGGTTTTGCCGTCGGTGCGTACGTAGCCGAGCTCAACGAGCGTGTGCAGGAAACGCCGCGCCGTGGCCCTGGTCAGGTTTGTCCGGGCGGCGACCTCGGTGAGGGTCATGACCGGATGTTCGGTGTCGAACGCACGGATCACGGCCAGCCCGCGTGCCAGCGACTGCACGTACTGGTCGCTCGCCTGCGGGGCGGCCAGTACCTCTTGGCGTGCGTCGATCATGGTTACCAATCCTAGCGGCGCGGTGGGCGGGGAAATGCGGCTTGTGGGGCCTGCTCTCCGTACCCCCGCAGCTGCGAACGGACGTAGGGCGGGCCCCACAAAGGGCCTAGGCGGAAGCCTTGAGCGGGACCGGTACGAGCGCCTGGAGCTCCTCGAAGGTGCAGCCGAACGTCTCACGGACGGTGACGCCGTCGGGTCCAGTGAGGAACACCGCCTTGTCCGTGTACACGCGGGTCACGCAGCCCACCCCGGTCAGGGGGTAGGTGCAGGACTCCACGATCTTCGACGCGCCTTCGCGGGTCAGGAGCGTCATCATCACGAACACGTCCTTGGCACCGGTGGCCAAATCCATGGCGCCGCCCACGGCCGGAATGGCGTCCGGGGCGCCGGTGTGCCAGTTGGCCAGGTCACCGGTGGCCGAGACCTGGAATGCGCCGAGCACGCAGATGTCCAGGTGGCCGCCGCGCATGATCGCGAACGAGTCGGCGTGGTGGAAGTAGGACGCACCCGGGAGTTCGGTGACGGGGATCTTGCCGGCGTTGATGAGGTCGCCGTCGATCTGGTCTCCGGTGGCTGCCGGGCCCATGCCCAGCATGCCGTTCTCGGTGTGGAGCGTGATGTTCTGCTCCGGCTTGAGGTAGTTGGACACCAGCGTGGGCTGGCCGATGCCGAGGTTCACGAACGAGCCCGGGGCGATGTCCCGCGCCACCAGTTCGGCGAGTTCGTCCCGGCCCAGGGGCTTATCGGAGGTCTGGATGCTGGTCGGGGTGCTCATGGTCAGGCCACCTTCACGATGCTGTTGACGTAGATTCCGGGGGTAACCACGTTTTCCGGGTCGAGGCCTCCGGTGGGGACGATCTCGGACACCTGGACCACCGTGTGCTTGGCGGCGGCGGCCATGATGGGGCCGAAGTTCCGGGCGGTCTTGCGGTACACAAGGTTCCCCACGCCGTCGGCCTTCAGCGCCTTGATCAGTGCGACGTCGGCGTGGAGGGGCGTCTCGAAGACCTGGCCGCGCCCGTCGATGATCCGGGTTTCCTTGCCCTCGGCCAACATGGTGCCGTAGCCGGTGGGGGTGAAGAACCCGCCGATGCCGGCTCCGGCGGCGCGGATCCGCTCGGCAAGGTTGCCCTGCGGGACCAGCTCGAGCTCGATCTCGCCGGCCTTGTACTTGGCATCGAAGTGCCAGGAATCGGACTGCCGCGGGAAGGAGCAGATCATCTTCTTCACCCGGCCTTCCTTGATGAGCAGCGCCAGGCCCTGGTCACCCTGGCCGGCGTTGTTGTTCACCACTGTCAGGCCGGTGGCCCCGCAGTCCATCAGGGCGTCGATCAGTTCGAACGGCTGCCCGGCGTTGCCGAACCCGCCGATCATCACGGTGGAGCCGTCCTTGATGCCCGCGACGGCCTCGTTGACGGTGTCTACAAATGTCAGCATTGCTCAGCCCTTCATGGAAGTTACATTTTCAAGCACGATGGCGAGGCCCTGGCCGACGCCGATGCAGATCGCGGCGACGCCCCAGCGTTCCCCGGAGGCCTGCAGGGACCGGGCGAGGGTGCCCAGGATCCGGGTGCCGGACGCGCCGAGCGGGTGGCCCATCGCGATCGCACCGCCGTGCCGGTTCACAATTCCCGGGTCGATGCCCCAGGCGTTGATGCACGCCAGGGACTGCGCAGCGAACGCCTCGTTAAGTTCGACGGCGCCCACCTGGTCCCAGCCGATGCCCGCCTTCGCGAGGGCCTTGTTCGCAGCCTCCACCGGCGCGTAGCCGAAGAACTGCGGATCATTGGCGTGCGCGCCGCGGCCGGCGATGCGGGCCAGGGGTTCCAGGCCCAGGATTTCCGCGGCGTTCTCGGAGCCGATCCACGCAGCCGACGCCCCATCGGAGAGCGGCGAGGCGTTCCCGGCCGTGACGGTGCCGTTCTCGGCCCGGAACACGGTCTTGAGCCCGGCGAGCTTCTCCGCCGAGGACCCGGCCCGGATGCCCTCGTCCCGGACCAGGTCAGTGCCAGGCACCGGGGTGACCAGGTTGTCGTAGAACCCCTCATCCCACGCCGCAGCGGAGAGGTTGTGCGAGTTCGCCGCGAACTCATCCTGCTGCTCCCGGCTCACCCCGTACTTCTCCCGCAACCGCTCGGTGGCCTCGCCCAGGGAAATGGTCCACTCCGCCGGCATCGCCTTGTTCACCAGCCGCCAGCCCAACGTGGTGGACGCCAGTGTCAGGTCCCCGGCCGGGTACGGCTTCTCGGTCTTCGGCAACACCCACGGCGCCCGCGACATCGACTCTGCCCCGCCGACCAGCATCAGCTCAGCGTCCCCGGCATTGATCTGCCGGGACGCGATGATCGCCGCATCCAACGACGAGCCGCACAACCGGTTAACCGACGTGCCCGGGATCGAGACCGGCAAACCCGCGAGCAGGGTGCCCATCCGGGCGATGTTCCGGTTCTCCTCACCGGCACCGTTCGCGTTCCCGAACACCACCTCATCGATCCGCTCCGGATCCAAACCCGGAGCCCGCTTCACGGACTCCCTGATCACATGCGCAGCGAGGTCATCCGGACGGACCCCCGCCAAACCCGAGCCGAACTTACCGAACGGAGTGCGCACGGCGTCGTACACAAAAGCCTGATTCATGATTTATTGCCCGTTTCTTTCTGTATCAATGACGGCGTTGTCCATTTCATGGAATACCTGCTGAGCTGTCTTGAAGGCCGTATTTGCCGACGGAACGCCACAGTAGATGGCGGTCTGGAGCAGGATTTCCTTGATTTCGTCCCGGCTCAGGCCGTTGGTGAGGGCGGCCCGGATGTGCATGGCCAGTTCCTCCCAGTGACCGTGCGCCACCATGGCGGTGATGGTCACGGCCGAGCGCATCGGGCGGGATATGCCCGGGCGGGTCCAGATGCCGCCCCAGGCGATCCGCGTGATCATGTCCTGGAAGTCCTCGGTGAAGGCGTCCATGTTGGCGGTTGCCCGGTCAACGTGGGCGTCACCCAGCACTTCACGGCGGACCACCATGCCGCCGTCGTAAATTTCCTTGCTGGTGGCAGCGGGCTGGACCACGCCGTGGCGCTCCGGGCCGGCTGTCTGCAGATCGGTCATTTGCCGGCTCCGCGGGATTCGCTCCAGGAGATCAGGTTCCGCAGCAGTTCGGCCACGTGGGCGGGCGCCTCGGCGGGGGCAAGGTGCGCCACTCCTTCGAGGGTCACGGCGTTCGCTGTACCGCCGCCGGCGGTGATGCCGGCAACGATTTCTTCAGCGAACGACGGCGGTACAACCGTATCCGCCGCGCCCGCCACAGCCTGGGTGGGGACGGTGATGCTGCCGAGTTCGTCGCGGACGTCATACGCGGCCAGCGCTTCACAGCAGTAGGCGTAGCTGAAGCGGTCGGCGTCGCGCAGCGAGTGCAGGAGGCGGCTGCTCAGGTCAGGGTCGCGGTCCATAAAGCCCGGGGCAAACCAGCGCTCAGCCGAGCCCTGGAGCACCACCGGCGTCCCCAGCTTCCGTACTGTTTCGGCCCGTTCCAGCCAGCCTTCGGGGGTGCCGATCTTCGCGCCGGAGCACTGCACCGAGAGGCTCTTGAGCCGTTCGCCGTGCTTGATGCCCAGCTGCAGGCCGGTGGCCCCGCCGAGTGAGACTCCCGCGTAGTGGAAGGCTTCACCGGGGGCGATCGAATCCACCAGGTCCACCACGGAGTCCGCCAGCGCTGCGACGTCGAAGGGCTCGCTGGCGGCCGGCGAAACACCATGTCCGGGAAGGTCCCAGGCTACGACGTCGTAGTCGTTGCCGAGCAGGGAAGCCGTTGCGGACCACAGGATCGAGGACGTACCCAGCGAGGGTCCCACCACCAGGAGGGGATGTTCGCCCAGGGGGCGCTGGGGCGAAAGCAGGACTGCCTTCAGGGTTGGATTAGCCACGGTTGGCTCCGTTCGCGTTGGGGTCCACAGGTGACCCGGGGTCTGAAATAGGTGTGCCCGGTGCGGCAAAATCCGGATAGGCGGCGAGGATCCGCCGGGTGATTCCGGCCGCCTGTCCCAGGTAATTGGCCGGGTCCAGCAGCTCGTCCAGCTGTCCATCGGACAGCCGGTCCGCCGGAACGGCACCGCGGAGCAGCCGGCGGTACGTGCCCGCCTGCTCTGCAGTCGGGACCTGGAGCGTCTGGTCCACCACGGCCTGGAGCTGCTCCTTGCCGGCGCGGCCGTCCTTGGCCTCCAGCAGCGGAGCCACGGCGGCGCCCACCCCTTCGGCCAGCAGCAGCGGACCGGCGAGGTCCAGGTTGCGGCGGATGGCGTCCGGAAAAACCTGCAATCCTTCGGCGAGCTCCCTGAGCTGTCCGGCTGCCCCCAGGGCCAGCTGCAGGAGCTGGCGGAGGGCCGGCCATTCCGTGTGCCAGGCGCCGTCCGGGCGTTCGTCGTTGAAGTTGGCCGCAGCCAGGTGCAGCTGGGCCACGAGCTGGGGGGCCTGCAGGGCGGCACTGCGGATCAGGACGGAGAGGACCGGGTTCTGCTTCTGCGGCATGGCCGAGGACACACCGCGTCCGGCTGCCCGTGGTTCGGCGAGCTCGGCAACCTCGGGCCGGCTCAGGAACAGGACGTCAGCGGCGATCTTGCCGGCGGCGTCGAGCACCGTGGCCAGCGCATTGCCCAGGGACGTGACGGCCAGCCGGTTGGTGTGCCACGGTGCGGGCGCTGCGGCAAGGCCCAATTGCGCGGCCAGCGCGTCAGCGAGGTCAAAGGGGTTTGTTGCAGCTCCGGCTGTCAGCACGGTTCCGGCGGCCAGGGTACCTGCCGCACCACCGAACTGCACCGGGAATTCAGTCCGTTCCAGCAGCCGTCCCGCCGCGGCCACACCATGGAACCACTGCGCCGCCCGGAGCCCGAAGGTGAATGGCAGGGAGTGCTGGGTGAGGCTGCGGCCCACCCCCAGCGTGTCCGCATGCTTCTCCGCCAAGGCGGCGAGCGCCGTCGTCGTGCATTTCAGGTCCGCGAGCAGCGCGTCAACGGTGTTGCGGGCGAGCAGCATCAGGGCGCTGTCCAGCACGTCCTGGCTGGTCAGCGAGGTGTGGACCGCCTTCCCAGCCCCGATGCCCGCGGTATCCAGCGCCGAAACCTGCTTCCGCAGATCGGCGAGGAGCGGGATCACGGGATTGCCGCCACCCTGGGCACGGAGCGCGATGTCCGCCACGTCGTAGCGGCCAGCCTCGGCGGCGGAGGCCACGACGGCGGCGGAACCGGCAGGTGCCAGGTCCGCCGCTTCGAGCACCGCAGCCCAGCCCGACTCGACGGCGAGAATCGCCGCCAGCACCGCCCGGTCCCCCGTCAGCACCCGCACCAGGGGCGAGGCTGACACGGGACTCAGCAGGCCGGCGTCGCCATCAGCGTCGGCTCCATAACCCAGGGCGGCAGCGCTCACTGGAAGTCCAGGAAGACTGTTTCGCCCTCACCCTGCAGCCGGACGTCCCAGGTGAGTCCGCCGTCGGCGTCGCGGCGTGCGATCAGGGTCTTGCGGCGCTCCGGATCCAGCGAGGACAGCAGCGGGTCCTTCGCCAGCGCCTCCTCATTTTCCGGAAGATAGATCCGGCTGAACAGCCGGTTGGTCAGGCCGCGGGCAAAGATGGCGACGGCGATGAACGGCGCCGAGCCTTCCTCGGTGGCTCCGGGGTTGACCGTGGTGAACGTGTAGATTCCGGTGTTGCCCACGGAGCTGCGGCCGAAGCCGGTGAAGGAGTAGCCGTCACGGACCAGGGAACCGGTCCGGTCCACCACGTTGCCTTCAGAGTCCGGCTGCCAGATTTCCAGGATGGCATCCGGGACGGTGGCGCCGGAGCCGTCATAAACGGTGCCCTGCAGGCGGATGGAACCGGGCGAGCCGGGGGCCAGCAGTTCGCGGTCTTTTTCGTACGGGAGGGCGTAGCCAAAGAAGGGGCCAACCGTCTGGCCGGGCGTCGGGGTGAGTTTGGTCTGGTTGCTCATGTGACTAGGCCTCGTCGCCTTCTGCGCCAAGCGCTTCGTTCTCGGTCCAGGTCCGCTTGGAACCGGTCAGGACGATGTCCCAGTTGTAGCCCAGGGCCCACTCGGGCTCCGTGAGGTTGTGGTCGTAATCGGCCACCAGGCGGTCCCGGGCATCCTGGTCCACGATGGTCTGGTAGATCGGATCCAGCGGGAAGAGCTGGTCCCCGGGGAAGTACATCTGCGTGATGATGCGCTGGGTGAACTCGGTCCCGAACAGCGAGAAGTGGATGTGCGCCGGGCGCCAGGCGTTCAGGTGGTTCTTCCAGGGGTAGGCGCCGGGCTTGATGGTGGTGAACCGGTAGGAGCCGTCCGGGCCGGTGATGCAGCGGCCAACGCCGGTGAAGTTGGGATCCAGCGGGGCCGGGTGCTGATCGCGCTTGTGGATGTAACGGCCGGCAGCATTGGCCTGCCAGATCTCCACCAGCTGGCCGGCCACAGGCCGGCCGTCGCCATCGAGCACACGCCCGGCAACAATGATCCGCTCGCCCTGCGGCTCGCCGTTGTGCTGGATGGTCAGGTCCGATTCCAGGGCGTGGACGTCCTGGTGGCCGAACGCCGGCGAGTACAGCTCGATGGTCTCCGGATCGGCGTGGTGCAGGTCCTTGGTGGGGTGCCGCAGGATGCTGCTGCGGTACGGCGGGTAGTCCAGCCGAGGCTGCACTTCGGCCGGGGTACCGCTCTTCAGGGCCTGGGCATAAGCCTCCCCGATGGACTTGATCTCTGCACTGAGATCCTGCTGCGTCTCCACTGCTGCGTCCAGGGGGGCGTGTCCTGCCTTCGGTTCTGCAGGGGGTACAAGCTCATCCGTTTCAAGCTCGGCTTTGGTTTCTTGCGTCACGGCTGGCTCCTCTCGTTTCTGTTCGGTGTGCGGTACTGCTCTTTGGATGGGTCAGATCGGTGTGGGCGGGATCAGGTGGTGCGGCTTAGTTGGTCGTACTGAACGGCGTGCCGCACGGGCGCGTTGGGTGCGCCGTAGCCGTCGTAGGCCCCACGGCGTTCCACCATTTCGAAGAACACGCTGCCCACGGTGGCGGTGTAGAAGTGCAGGAACTCGCCGTCGGCGTCGCGGTCATAGAGGAGGTTCAGTTCCTGCAGCGTGGCCAGGAAATCCGGGGCCAGGCCAAAACGGGCGTCCAGGTCCTCGTAGTAGTTGGCGGGAATTTGCAGGAACTCCAGGCCGCGGGCTTTGCAGTCCCGGGCGGTGGCCACCAGGTCATCCACGGCGAAGGCGATGTGTTCCTGGTACGTCCTGCGCGCGCCCGTCCCGGCGGCTGACCCGGGTCCGGAGGCGCCGTCCTGCTGCATCAGCGGGGCGAGGTTCAGAACAAGCCGCACCGAACGGTCCCCGGTGAGCATGACCTGCGAGCGCACCAGCCCGGTGGGGCTGGGAACCTCGGCGAACGGCTGCGGCTCCAGGGCCAGCGCGCTGGTGTAGAACAGGACGGCTTCGTCGAAGTGCTGCCAGGGCTGGGCCAGGTTGACGTGGTCAATCACGGCCGTGGCCCCGGCTGCCGGCACCTCGAGGCCTTCGCCAAACTCGCGCGTCCAGGCTGCGGTGCCGTCGGGGCTGCCCTGGCACAGGAAAATTTCGGTGGAATCCGGGGCTGCGAAGCCCTGGAAAATCTCCTCGTTGGCCTGTGTCTTCCGCGGGACCGCGGGGGCCTTCAGTTGCTGGGCGCGGGCGGCGGCAATCACCGGAGACTCGACGTCGAACCCCAAAGCGGCGATGGCAGGCTCGGCGTGCGTCGCAGCCTGCTCGTTGATGATCACCCGCGCGTGGCCCATGGACCAGAGCTGCACGTCCTTGGTGCGGTGCCTGCCGTTGAACTCGAAGCCCAGCTGGCCCAGGACCGTTTCGAGGACTTTCGAGTCAGCGGCCCGGACCTCGGCGAAGTTGTATCCCGCCGGCTCGGCAACCTGCGGCAGGGTGGCCAGTTCCATGGGATAACGACGACGGCCCGGGGCCTTCGAAGCTGCGGCACCATTGCCGGTGGCATTGGCGGCGGCCAGTACAGGGGCGTTGGCGTCCAGCCACTTGGCGCTCTGTTCCTCCAGCCAGATGAGCGAGCGCATGGCGTCAACGGCCGTGCGCTCCACGTCCGACTGGCGGAAGACGTCGTTGAAGATCTCCAGCGACACCGGTCCGCTGTAGCCGGCCCGGATCACGTGGCCCATGAACTTGGCCAGCTCGAACTGACCCTCGCCCGGGAAGACCCGGTAGTGCCGGCTCCAGGACAGCACATCCATGGAGAGTTTGGGCGCGTCGGCAACCTGGACGAAGAAGATTTTCTCCGGGTTGAAGGCTTCGATGGGAGCGGTGTTCCAGTTGCGGGAAAGGATGTGGAACGAATCCAGGCAGGTGCCCAGGCTGGGGTGGTCCACCGCTTCCACCAGCTTGTGGGCATGTTCGTAATCGCTGACGTATTTGCCCCAGGCCAGGGCCTCATAGGCAACCTTGACGCCGTGGTCCCCCGCGAGGGCTGCCAGGCGGCCCAGCTGTTCGGCGCGGAGGTCGTCGCTGTCGATGCTGGCCGTGGCCACGTTGGAGCAGACCAGGATGGTGTCCATGCCGAGCCGCTCCATGAGCTTGAATTTGGCTTCGGCCCGGCGCAGGTTGGCGGCGAGGAGGTCCTCTTCCACGCTGTCGAAATCGCGGAAGGGCTGGTACAGGTCCAGCGTCAGGCCAAGGTCTGCGGCCATTTTCCGGACGTCCTCCGGCGCGAGCGGCGAGGTCACCAGGTCCTGCTCGAAGATTTCGATGCCGTCAAAGCCCGCGATGGCGCAGGCCTGCATCTTCTCCTTCAGGGTGCCGGAAAGGCAGACGGTGGCAATTCCGGTGCGCATCAGGCGGCCACCTCTTCAGCGGCCACAAGCTCCAGGAAGTGGCCGCGCATGCGGTCAGCGTCAGCCGTCAGCCCGGTGAAGATCCGGAATGCATCCGCAGCCTGGCCAACAGCCATCCGCCCTCCGTCCAGGACTTCGCAGCCCTTGGCCCGGGCAGCCAACACCAGTTCGGTCTCAATGGGACGGTAGACAATGTCCGCCACCCAGTGCCGTGGTTCGAGCAGATCAAGATCCAGCGGAGCTCCCGGATGGGCGGCCATTCCTACCGGAGTGCAGTGCACCAGACCGTCGGCCAGGGGCATCAGCTGCGGCAGCTCCGCCGTCGTACGCGCCGTGACGGTGCGGCCCGGGAAGAAGCCGGCCAGTTCCCCGGCGCGCGCCGCGGCGCGGGCGGGATCGACGTCCACCAGGTCCAGTGCCTGAACTCCGGCGGTCAGCAGGGCGTAAGCGACGGCGGAACCGGCACCGCCGGCGCCGAGCTGGACCACCCGGTCAAGTTTCGCTCCCGGCAGTCCGGAGGCAAGGGCGGAGGCGAAGCCGGAAAAGTCCGTGTTGTGGCCGATGAACCGGCCGTCCTCGATCACCACGGTGTTCACGGCGCCCAGCTTGAGGGCGTCCGGGGAAATCTCATCCAGGTGCTGGAGTACAAGCTGTTTGCAGGGGTGGGTGATGTTCAGGCCGTTGAAGCCGAGGCTGCGGGCACTGTTGAGCAGGTCGCCCACAGCTTCACCAGTCAGTCCGAGCTCCAGCAGGTCGATGGGGCGGTAGAGATAGCGCAGGCCCTGCACATCACCTTCGCGTTCGTGCATGGGCGGGGTGAGTGACGGCATCACGCCATCGCCAACCAGTCCCACAAGGTAGGACTCAGTTCGATTGCTCATCCGGGCAGCTCCTTTGATACGGCACCTGGCGGGCGGCGTCGCACTGGGCGGACGCGGCGGGCCGGTGATAGGGATTACAGTACAACACTTGTTCACTTCTCGCACTCTTGTTCGACATACGAACATAGAATATTGGCGGGGGTTGTTGCCGGCTCCGGGTCCGGCGCGGCATTGACACCCGGCCCGGCCCCCGCATCACCGCTGCGGCAGGCGCGCGGCCAGCTCGGCGGCAGCTTCCTGCAGCAGGGGGACGTGCGCCAGGAGGGCCTCCATGCTGAGGCGGAAAACCGGCACGGCAGTGGCCAGGGAGGCGAAGGCGTGGCCCTGTGAATTGAGCAGCGGCACCGCCACGGCGCGCATCCCGTTCTCGTTCTCCTCATCCATGACCGCGTAGCCCTGCCGGCGCACCTTCTCCATTTCCGCGCGGAAGACCCCGCGGTCCGTGATGGTGTGCTCGGTCAGCGGCTCGAGGTCCAGCTCTTCGATGAGACTTTCACGCTCCGCGTCCTCGGCGAAGGCCACCAAGGCCTTGCCAACCGCGGTTGCGTGCAGTGCACCCAGATGACCGGGGTCACTGGTCACGCGGAAGGTTTGCGGGCCGTCCACCTTGTTCACCGTCAGGTGGTGATGGCCGTCGCGGACGCTAAGGATGGTGGCCTCGCCCGTCTGCTCTGTCACGCGGCGCAGGACCGGCATGGCTGTACCGGCGAATCCATGGTGATTGGAGACCCGCTGGCCCAGCTGGAAGATCCGGAGGCCCAGGTGATAGCGGCGGCCATCCGGCTCATAGTCCACAAAGCCGTCCCGGGTCAGGGAACCCAGCAGCCGATAGGTAGTGCTGAAGGGAAGCTCGGCACGGCGGGAGATCTCGGCTGCACTGGCACCCTTGGGTTCATCGCCAAGGAGGACCAGGAGCCCAAGCGCCTTACCCACCATGTCAGTACGGTCAGCCTTCGGAGCTTTCACCCCGGCATTTGCCTCGGCGCTCTTGATCACGGCCTCGGCCTGGGCGGAAGCTTCATCTGTGGCAGCGGAGGCGTCATCGGCCGCTGTGGTTTGGTTCACACTCATAACTCGATGTTGCCACATCGTGGAAGCAATTTCTAGATGGTGATTATTTTCTTGACAAGTGACTCCACTCACAGTCATGATTGCTGTATCGCACAAGTAGCTCCCACTATGTGGCTACAAGTCCAGATTCATTGACGGACTCCAGCCGCACCGCACCCGGCACCACCACGCTGCGGCTGCGACTCCCCAGATCCATCCGCGACACTGTCGTCACACAAAGGAACTCCATGAGCCAGACACTTCCGTCCGCGGGGCAGGGCACTGTAGCCCCGGCCGGGACACCAAAGAAAGCAGCCCTCGCCAGCTTCCTGGGCAGCGCGGTCGAATACTACGACTTCTTCATCTTCGGTTCGGCCGCCGCCCTGATCTTCCCGACGGTCTTCTTCCCCGATGCGGGAGCAAATGCGGCCGTCATGTCCTTCGCCACCTTCGGATTCGCTTACGTGGCACGGCCCGTCGGCGCCGTCATCCTGGGCCACTTCGGTGACCGGGTGGGCCGCCGGAAGGTCCTGATGTTCACCCTGCTGCTGATGGGCGCCTCGACGTTCCTGATCGGCTGCCTTCCCGACTTCAACACCGTGGGCTGGTGGGCTCCGGCCCTGCTGGTGCTTGCACGGCTTTGCCAGGGCCTCTCCGCCGCAGGTGAGCAGGCCGGCGCCTCATCCATGACCCTGGAACACGCACCGGACAACCGCCGCTCCTTCTTCACCTCCTGGACCCTCACCGGCACCCAGGGCGGCCAGATCCTCGCCGCCCTCGTCTTCATCCCCGTCCTGGCCCTCCCGGACGAGATCAAGTTCGGCATCGGCTGGCGCATCCCGTTCTGGCTCAGCGCCGTGGTGGTGCTGGTTGCGTTCTTCATCCGCCGCACCCTGCACGAACCGCCGGCTTTCGAGGAAGCCCAAAAGACTGCCCAGATCTCCAAGCTCCCCGTCGCCGACCTGCTCAAGGGCCACTGGCGCGACGTCCTCCGCGTTATTGCCTGCGCCTTCATCGCCGCAGTATCCACCGTGTTCGGCACACTGGCCATCACCTACGCCAAGACCGTCGCCGGTGTTGACGGCACCACCACCCTCTGGCTCGTCGTCGGCGCCAACCTGGTGGCCCTGGGCACCCAGCCGCTGTTCGGCATGCTGGCTGACAAGATCGGCCGTAAGCCGGTCTTCATCTACGGCGCCGTTGCCAGTGCGGTCCTCACGCCGGTGTTCCTGCTGAGCCTGGAGTCCGGCAGCGTTCCGCTGATGTTCCTTGCAGCCATCGGCTTCTTCTCCTGCGGCTATGCAGCCTCGAACGCCGTCTGGCCGTCCTTCTACGCCGAGATGTTCAGCACCAAGGTCCGCTTCTCCGGCCTGGCGATCGGCACGCAGCTGGGCTTCCTGATGGCAGGATTCGCCCCGGCCATCGTGGCTGCCATGGGCGGCATCCGGCCCGGGGGCTGGGTCCAGATCAGCATCTTCACCGCTGTTATCTGCAGCATCGCAGCCATCTCAGCCCTCACTGCGAAGGAAACCTTCAAGGTCCCCACGAAGCAGCTCGGCCTGAAGTAATCCCCGTCCGGACCGACTGACCGGACGTTCCTGCCCGGTTCCTCCAGGAAAGCCCGCCATTCTTCCACGGAATGGCGGGCTTTCCCATGTTCGGGCTGCGGGAACCGGCCGGAGCAAACGGGCAGGAACGTACGTACGACGACGGGTGTCAGCACGTGCCTATCGCGAACTCGCCCCTCCCTCTTTCCCCTTCCGCTTGCACGGGGGCACCCGCCCGGGGCCGGTCTTTCTGGAGCGAGGACTCCGGTCTTTGGGCCAGGCCCGGGCCTGCCGCGTTATTGTCAGACCCACCTGTGATGATGAATTCATGGGAACAAGCGCGGTGGTGGCGGAGGCATTTGCGGCTATCAATGCCGGCTTCGCTGTGCTTGCTGCCGTGGTCACCGACGCCCGTGTTGGAGCAGCAGCCGCCGGGCCGGATTCGGGTGCTGATCCTGCGGCCTGCCTGGCCGAAGACTGCCTTCAGATCCTCTCCCGGGTCGCTGAATCGGAGCCGCGGCTGGCCGCCGTGAAGGCCCTCGCCGCCGCCAAATACTTCGAAACTGCGGCGTTGATCGCCGGGCCCCTAACCGTCCCCGGGGACGCTGCAGTGCAGGAGATGGCGGTCCGGGCAGAAGTCGCCTGTGTCCTGACCATCGGCGAGCGGGCCGCGGGTTCGCTCCTGCACCACTCCCTGATGCTGACCACCAGGCTGCCGCTGACCCTGGCCGCCCTGCGGGACGGCTCCCTGTCCTGGCAGCACGCCCGGGTCATGGTCGAGGAAGCGGACACCCTTGACCCGGCAGGTGCCGCGGCGTTGGAGACACACTTCCTGGACCCGGGCCCGGAGGCCCCGGATGCCGCCCGGGCCTGCACCGCAGGACAGATGCCGGCGTCCCGGTTCCGGCACAAGGCTCGCACCTGGCGGGAACGCCACCATGCCGAGAGTATCGAGGAACGCCACGCCAAGGGTGTCCTGGACCGCCGGGTCCAGTACTGCCCGGACCAGGACGGGATGGCCTGGATCACCGCCTACCTCCCCGCAGATCAGGCAGTGGCGATCTGGAACCGCACCACCGCGATCGCCCGCGGCCTGCAAGGGCCTGATGAGTCGCGCACCCTCACCCAGCTCCGCGCCGACACGTTCGCCAAGGCCCTGCTCAGCAGCGGGATCGCGCTCAACGCCACGGCCCTCGACAACACCGGGGCCCTGGCCAACACCGGGACCCCGATCAACACCTGGAACGAGTCCGGCAGCGGGGAAGAGTCCAGCAGCGGGGAAGGCCGCAATGCCAGCGGCGGTGAAGCGGTGAATCCGGGCAAGGTCCCCACCCCGCGGGCCCAGGTCCTGGTCACCGTCCCGGTTTTCGCCCTGCTCGGCGTCACCGGTGAACCCGCGATGCTCGACGGGTACGGCCCGATCCCGGCATCGATGGCCCGGGACCTCCTGGCCAACGGGGCCGAATCCTTCTACCGGGTCCTCGTGGACCCCCGCGACGGGGCACCACTGGAGATCGGCCGGACCAGCTACCGCCTCACCAAAGCCATGAAACACGCCCTTCAGCTCCGGGACGGCAAATGCACCTTCCCCGGCTGCAACAACCAGTCCCTGGACAACGACACCGACCACCTCACCGCCTGGGCCCACGGCGGAACCACCGGCATCAGCAACCTGGCCCAACTCTGCCCGAAACACCACAAACTCAAACACAACAGCGGCTGGACACCCACGGCCGCCGCCAGAAACCAGTCCCCCGGCTGGACCTCACCCACCGGCAGACACTACAAAGCCGAACCCCACGACTGGGAACCACCCCACTGGCCCCAAAAACCCGAAACACAACGCAAACCCGAACCGGGCCACGGCTCCGGCTCGGGCCACCCCGACTTCATCCACATCGGCCTCTCCCTGGGAGAGGGCGGCATCGAACGGTTCCTCCACACCGCCAGCTGACAGTAGCCGAGAGCCGCCTGCACCCAGTTACCCCCACAATCCGGCAATCCGGCAATCCGGCAATCCGGCAATCCGGCGAACCCGTACTACGGCTGCCCGGCCTGTAGGACGGATTCGAGATCGAAGTTAACAGGTTCCTCCAGCTGGGCGTAGGTGCAGGATTCGGGGTCGCGGTCCGGCCGCCACCGGTTGAATTGGGCTGTGTGGCGGAACCTCTCGCCCTCCATATGGTCGTACCTGACCTCCACCACCAGTTCAGGCCGCAGCGGAACAAAGGACAGGTCCTTCCCGGCGCTCCAGCGGCTTCCCTCGGCCTTCCGGGGCGTCCGTTCACCTTCCTCCTGTTTCGCCCAGGCCCAGGGATGGTCGTCGAAGTCGGTAACCAGCGGCTGCAGCTGCTCGAAAAGCTCCTGACGGCGTTTCATCGGGAAGGCGCCGATCACCCCCACGCTGGCCAGGGCGCCGTCGTCCTTGTACAACCCGAGCAGCAGCGAGCCGATCGCGTCCGGACCGCTCTTATGCACCCGGTAGCCGGCCACCACGCAGTCGGCAGTGCGTTCATGCTTGATCTTGAACATCACGCGCTTGTCGGGCTGATAGCTGCCGGCCACAGGCTTGGCCACGATCCCGTCCAGGCCCGCCCCCTCGAACTGCTGGAACCACTGTTCGGCGAGTGCCTTGTCCCGGGTCGCGGCGGTGAGATGGACCGGTGCCTTGCTGCCGGCGAGCGCCTCCTCCAGTGCCGCTCGGCGCTCCGCGAAGGGCCGGCCAGTGTAGTCGTCGTCGCCCAAGGCAAGCAGGTCGAAGGCTACAAACTTGGCGGGGGTCTGCTCCGCCAGCAGTTTGACCCGGCTGGCCGCCGGGTGGATCCGCTGCTGGAGGGCATCGAAGTCCAGCCGGTCCCCTGAGGCTCCCACCAGGACAATCTCGCCGTCCACCACACAGCGGGGCGGCAGGTTCTCCTTCAGGGCCACCACCAGCTCAGGAAAATACCGGGTCATGGGTTTCTCGTTGCGGCTGCCGATCTCCACCTCATCGCCGTCGCGGAAAATGATGGACCGGAAGCCGTCCCATTTTGGTTCGTAGCTCAGGTCGCCGTCCGGCACACCACTGACGGATTTGGCGAGCATGGGCGAAACGGGAGGCATCACGGGAAGGTACATACTGCCCATTCTTGCCCGGCCACGGCGGCTGCGAAAGGCCTTCGTCGGCAAAAGCCCAGTTGAGGGCCTCGACACTGCACACCGCGGGACGGTAGACCTTAACGATGCCCACTATCGGATTTCACGCTTCCCATGAACAGATCAGTCCCGGACAACTGCTCAAGGACGTCCAGCACGCGGAGCAAGCCGGCTTTGACGCCGCCATGTGCTCGGACCACATCGAGCCATGGTCAGCCAGGCAGGGGCACTCGGGGTTCGCCTGGTCCTGGCTGGGCGCCGCGCTGGCCACCACGTCGCTGAAATTCGGTGTGGTGACGGCCCCCGGCCAGCGTTACCACCCCGCCATCATTGCCCACGCTTCGGCCACCTTGGCCAGCATGTTTCCGGGCCGGTTCTGGCTGGCCCCGGGCAGCGGCGAGAACATGAACGAGCACGTCACCGGTGATGCCTGGCCGCCCAAGGAAACCCGGCAGCAGCGGCTTGAAGAGTGTGTGGACATTATCCGGCGGCTGCACAGTGGCGAGGAAGTGACCCATCAGGGGCTGGTGACCGTGGAGCAGGCCCGGATCTGGGATGTGCCGGATCCTGCCCCGCAGCTGATCGCGCCGGCCATCAGCGTGGACACCGCGCGCCGCGCAGCGGGCTGGGCGAACGGACTGGTGACGGTGAACCAGCCTGCAGAAAAGCTGAAGGACATGCTGACCGCCTACCGGGACCACGGAGGCCGAGGCAAGGCGGTGCTGCAGGTCCACCTTTCCTGGGCGCCGCGGGAAGCAGACGCCGTGGCGGTTGCGATGGACCAGTGGCGCACCAACATCTTTGCGCCACCCGTCCCGTGGGATCTCCCCACAGCAGGGCATTTCGACGGCGTGAGCGCCCACATCGGCGAGGATCAGGTCCGCAAATCCGTGAACGTCTCGGCCAGCCTGCACCAGCACGCGGAGTGGCTCGCCGGCTACGCCGACCTGGGCTTCGACGAGCTCTACCTGCACTTCGTGGGGCAGGACCAGGCCCCGTTCATCGACGCCTTTGCAGCGGATGTCCTGCCGCAGTTGCGCCCCAAACCTCCGCTGTGGTCACCCGTGCAGGAATCCCCCGCGCCCGAGTCAGCCGTCAAGGAGAGCACGCCATGAGAATCGCGCAAACGTCTGACCTCTGGTGGAAAAATGCCGTCATCTACTGCCTGGACCCTGAGACCTTTTTCGACGACGACGGTGACGGGACCGGTGACTTCGCCGGCCTCACCCAGCGGGTGGACTACCTCGCAGCACTGGGCGTTACCTGTATCTGGCTGATGCCCTTCTACCCGTCGCCGGACAGGGATGACGGCTACGACATCACCGACGTGTACGGCGTGGATCCACGACTCGGCACACTGGGCGACGTGGTGGAGTTCATCCGGACCGCCAAGGACCGGGGAATGCGGGTGATCGCGGACTACGTCATCAACCACACCTCGGACAAGCACCCGTGGTTCAAGGAATCCCGGAAGTCCGTGGACAACCCCTACCGCGATTACTACGTGTGGCGGAAAGACACTCCCCCGGACACCTCCGAACAGGTGGTGTTCCCCGGTGAGGAAACGTCCATCTGGACCCAGGACAAGGCCACCGGCGAGTGGTACCTGCACATGTTCGCCAAGCACCAGCCGGACCTGAACGTCGCCAACCCTAAGGTCCGGGACGAGATCGCCAAATCCATGGGTTTCTGGCTGCAGATGGGACTGGACGGTTTTCGCTTGGATGCCGTGCCGTTCTTCCTGGAATTGCAGGGGGTGTCCAAGGATGATGCGGCGAAGATCGATCCGCACGACTACCTGGCAGCCCTGCGCAGCTTCCTGAACCGGCGCAGCGGGAGCGCAGTGCTGCTGGGCGAGGTCAACCTCCCGTACAAGGAGCAGGTGAAGTACTTCGGCGGGCCCGAGGGCAACGAGCTGAACATGCAGTTCGACTTCCTGAGCATGCAGAACCTCTACCTCTCGCTGGCCAGGGAGGATGCCCGCCCGTTGGCCAAAACCCTCGCCGCCAGGCCCGCCATCCATCCGGATAACCAGTGGGCAATGTTCGTGCGCAACCACGACGAACTGACGCTGGACAAACTCACCGACGACGAGCGTGAGGAAGTTTTCGCAGCGTTTGGCCCGGACCCGGACATGCAGATGTACGGACGCGGCCTCCGGCGTCGCCTCCCGCCGATGCTCGACGGCGATCCCGCCCGGCTGCGCATGGTCTATTCGCTGATGTTCTCACTCCCCGGAACACCTGTCCTTTTCTATGGCGAGGAGATCGGCATGGGTGAGGACCTGCGTGCCGAGGGCCGCTCCGCCGTACGATCGCCGATGCAGTGGAATGACACCGACAACGGCGGATTCTCCACCGCTCCCGCCGACAAGCTGGTAGCGCAGGTGGTTGACGGCTACTTCGGGCCGAAGAACATCAACGCGGCGCAGGCCGTCAGGGACCCCGATTCGCTATGGAATTTCATTGCCACGCTCATCCGGCGCTACCGGGAGAGCCCCGAGCTCAGCTGGGGGGACTTCGAACTCATCAAACAGTCAGATCCGGGGGTGCTCCTGCACAGCTGCACGCGCGCCGGTTCAACAATGGTGGTGGCCCACAATCTGGCCGCCCAGCCGGCAGCCGTCACAGCAAAGGTCTCCTCGCCGGAAGATCCCCAGGAGACGTTTGACGGCGCCATCCTGCTGGATCTGCTCGACGGCGACAACGTGCCGTTGGAGGCCGACGGCGGCTTCACCGTTGAGCTGGGCCGTTACGGCTACCGCTGGTTCAGGATCCAGCGGCCGGGTGACCGCCGTATCTGACCCCGCGTGCGTGGCTGACTCCGGGCTGGCAGTTCGGCAGTTACCCCGCACCCTGTGAAATGATCAGTCATGCGCATGATGCAGCACTCCAGCAAGCTCCAGAATGTCCGGTATGAACTCCGCGGCCCGATTCTCCAGGCGGCCAAAAAGATGGAGGCCGAGGGGCACCGGATCCTGAAAATGAATCTCGGGGACACCGCCCCCTTCGGACTGGAAGCTCCCGAGTCTGTGGTGGTGGACATGATCTATCACCTGCGGGGCGCCCAGGGCTACAGCGATTCCAAAGGCATCTTCTCGGCCCGCACCGCCATCTCGCAGTACTACCAGACCCGTGGACTGATGCAGATCGGCGTCGAGGACATCTTCATCGGCAACGGCGTGAGCGAGTTGATCTCCATGTGCCTGCAGGCGTTCATGGAAAACGGCGATGAGATCCTCGTCCCGGCCCCCGACTACCCGCTGTGGACGGCCGCCGTGACGCTCACAGGCGGCAAACCGGTGCACTACCTGTGTGATGAGGCAGAGCAGTGGTGGCCGGACATGGACGACGTCGAGGCAAAGATCACCGAGCGCACCAAAGGCATCGTGATCATCAATCCGAACAACCCCACAGGGGCTGTGTACCCGCGGCGTATCCTGGAGCAGTTCGCGGCCCTTGCCCGCAAGCACAACCTTGTCCTGTTCTCCGACGAAATCTACGAGAAGGTCCTGTATGGGAAGGCGCAGCACATCCATACGGCGTCGGTGGCGGAAGACGTGTGCTGCCTGACCTTCAGCGGACTGTCGAAGGCCTACCGCATGCCCGGGTACCGGGCGGGCTGGGTGGCCATCACCGGCCCCCTGGCGGCCACGGCGAACTACCGGGAAGGCCTGGAGCTGCTTGCTTCGCTGCGGCTGTGCGCGAACGTCCCCGCCCAGCATGCAATCCAGACCTGCCTCGGCGGTTACCAAAGCATCGATGCGCTGGTCCGGCCCGGCGGCAGGCTGCGGGAGCAGCGGGATCTCGCCTTCAACCTCCTGACGGCCATCCCCGGTGTCACGTGCGTCCCCGCCGCAGGTGCCATGTACCTCTTTCCCCGCCTGGATCCTGAGCTTTACCCGATCCGGAGTGATGAGGAGTTTGTCCTTGATCTTCTTCAGGACCAAAAGATCCTCGTCTCGCACGGCTCCGCGTTCAACTGGCCCGCGCCGGACCACTTCCGTTTCGTCATCCTTCCCACCGCGCTGGAAATCGAGGAAGCGGTCCGCAGGATCTCGACGTTCCTGGCGGGCTACCGCGCCCGCTTGGCGGCCTGAGGGCAACGGCCCGGCAATACTTCGGCCTGAGAACTAACCGGCCCCTAACGCTGAGGAAATGCGGCCGCAACATTGCCCCGCCACACTGGAGTTGTCCGCAAGCGCAGGCACCCAGCTCCAGCCAGGAGGCCCCCATGTTGAAGGAAGCCAGAACCCATGTGACACGAGTCCGCGCCCTGGACCAGCTCCACCGCGGCGACGAGATCGAAGCCCGCCTGTCAGTGGGCCCCAGTTACGACGACGTCGTCATCCGGCGCGGCAGCGTCCAGGAAACCGCACCCGGCATCGGAGTGGTGTGGATCATGGACCACCACACGGGAATGCGCAAGGCCATCAACACGGAGGAATGCCGGATCTGGCGGATCGCCTGAAGCTTCCACAGCACGGTCCGGACACAGGCAATGGCAGTCAGCGGCTGCTGGCCAGTGGCGGGTGTAGTCAGTAAGGACTGCCCGCCGGCCAGCAGCCAGCCGACCCGGTCCTGCCTGTTTCCGGTTTCACCCGGGATCCGCTTTCACCCTGGATCGGGCCGAGACAGTGAATGCAGCCACTGAATCGTGCCGTCTGTCATCGGATGGGGTACGCCGAGCGTCTCGAGGAACGAACGCGCGTCGTCCATCTCAGCCTCACGCCGCTTGGCATGCACCGGCGTGCCCCCAAGGATCCGCGACACCACTGAATGCCCGGCAGGGCCCAGCTCGGACGCGATCTGGTCGACGATCCAGTCCTCCGCACCCACTGCCCGGGCAGCAGTGACAGACTCAAGAACTGTTGCAGCGAGGCCTTTCATAAAAACGCTGCGAAGCAGCTTCAGCCCCGCCGCCGCTCCCGCTTCGTCACCCACCACCGCGGCGGGAATCCCCAGCCCCGTCAGGATGGCCTGCAGCTCCCCTGCCGCCGAACCACTCAGCGCCAGGGGTGTCCCCACCCCGGACCGGGCCACCGGCGCGAGGATGGCAACATCAACAAAGGCAATGCCCTGTTCGTCGGCACATTTCGCGAGCCGCCGCTTGTCCGTCGGACCGGCGGTGTTCATGTCGGCGAAAATTGCCGTCCGTTCCATCGCCGGCAACGCCTCCGCCAGGGCGGAGTCCGCCGCGCGGCCGCCCACCAGGCTCAGCACCAGCGCAGCCCCGCGGACTGCAGCGCCGGCGTCGCCCGCGGAACGGACCCCTGACGGCACAGCGGAAACGAGCGGATCCGCTGCCGTTACGCTCAGTCCCAGCCGGGCAAGATCGGCTGCATAGATGCTTCCGGCTTCCCCCAGGCCCAAAACGGCGACGCGCATGGGAACACTTCCCTCCGTTGCTCCTAAGATTGTAGACAAAATGGTGGCCAGCATCCGGGGCGCCAGGGTTCCGGCGATTTTGGGAGTTTGAGTACGAATGCCGTCAACACTTGAGAACGCTTCACCGGCGGCCGACGCCGAAGGCGGCGTCGATCAAAGAGTGACCGACCTTATCCGCGACGCCATCATCCGGGGTGAATACGTCCCGAACCAGCGGCTCGTCGAGGCGGACCTCAGCGCGGCCTTCTCCGCGAGCCGGGCAACCGTCCGCACTGCCCTTCTTGAGCTTGCCGGCGAAGGCCTGGTCGAACGCCTGCCGAACCGCGGATCCAGGGTGAGGGCAATATCCGTGGATGAGGCCATCGAGATCCTTGAGGTGCGGATTGGAGTCGAGGGCCTGTGCGCCGCCAAGACAGCCGCCACCCTCACAGACGAAGATGCCGAAGCCTTCGGCCGCCTTCGCGCAGCGATGATCGACTCGGTCGCCGAGGGGGACCTCGTCGAGTATGCGCGGCTGAACCGCTACCTCGACGTCAGGGTCCGCGAACTGAGCAATCATGCCACCGCCTCCGATGTGCTGGCCCGGTTGCATGCGCAGAGCGTCCGGCACCAGTTCAAACTGTCCTCGCGGCCGCAGCGGGCCAAGGTCTCGGTCTGGGAGCACGTCGCGATCATCGACGCCGTCGTGGCCCACGATCCGGACGCTGCGGAGCAGGCCGTACGCACCCACCTGTTGAGCGTCATTGATGCACTTCGCGATATTTCATCCGCTGAACCCGGACAGCCCGCAGCACCCTGACACTTAACTGGCCGCGGGTCCGGCCGTGCGCCAGCCACCGTGGTATTCGGTCCGTGCGGTAACGGCGTAAGGGGCAGGGCTCACCACTGCACGGACACTGAGCTGCTCGTGTGGCTCCACCGTGGTCTTGCGCGATCCGCCGTCCGGTTCGCCCCAGATAACGCGGACTTCGGTGCCGATTTCGACGTCGGGATCCACCGTAGCCAGGGAGAGCCCGCGCCGTTCGTTGGCGGTGACACCGGTGAAGAGCGAAAGACCCACCCCCGTACCGTCAGCGTCCACCACGGAGTCGTAGTTCGATGAGCCGTAGTTCGCATTGGGGATGTCGAAGAACTGGTAGCCCGGCTTGTCGCGGTCCAGGAATGACGCCCAGATCTTTGCCAGGTCCTCGTCGTTCCAGGCCAGGGTGACCTTCTTGCGCTGTGAAGCGGGGTCCACCTTTTCGAGGGCATCACGGCCGATGAAGTCGTGATCGAACTTCACGAACGAGCCGTAGCCGAGCTCCCACGGCGTCAGGTAGTAGTCCTCGATGTTGCCGGATACATAGGAGCCGGCGAGCGCATTGATCGCCTCATAACTCGTGGCAGGCAGCCATTGACGGTAGGCGCGCTCGGCGTCGCTGCTGTAGATCGCCGGCAGGGGCGAGGGGATCCAGCCCGATTCGAGGGTGTTCGAGGAGTACGCACGGGAACCGCAGGGTTCGAGCCCGAATTCGGCGCCCGCGGTGAGCACCGCGTCGCGGATTTTCCCGTGCTGCTCATACGGTCCCCAGATCTCCAGTCCGGGTGCTCCGGCCATCCCGTGGCGCAGGGTGCGTACCTGTTCCCCGCCAATATTCAGGTGCCCCATGTGGAAAAACTTCACCTGTTCAAGCTTCCCGTTATTGAGTTTCTCAATAATCTGCCACGCATTCGGACCCTGGATCTGGAAGCGGAAGAACTCCCGCTCGACGGCCTGGCCATACGGGCGCGACGGCGACCGGTCGTCGTAGGTGCATTCGACGTCGTATCCTCCCGTCTCGGCGTGGAACTGCAGCCAGTTCGCGGCCGGCGCCCGCCCGACGTAGACGAACTCGTTCCCGGCGAGGTGGAAAAGGATGCCGTCACCGATCACACCGCCGTTGGACGCCGTCGGCACGAACTGCTTTGCGGTGTTCACGGGGAAGTTGGCGAAGCTGTTGATGCCGGTATCCGAAAGGAGCTTGAGCGCGCCGGGGCCCTTCATGAAGAAGTTCACCATGTGGTGGGACTGGTCATAGAGCACCGCGGTTTCCCGCCAGGCGCGCTGCTCACGCCGCCAGTTGGTGAACTCCGCCGGGACCACGGGGTAGATGTACGTGCCGAGTTGGGAGTTTCGCAACAGTTCGACGGTGTTGCCTGCCTCGTCGAGCACATCCTGCAGGGACTTGCTTGCCATCAGGTTTTCTCCTTCGGTACTGGTCGGGTTTTTGGCCGCGCACCCTTAGGCGGCGCGGTAGCTCTCTCGCGCGAACTGAACGAACGGCGCCGGGGCCACCGTGGCGCGCACGGCCACCTGGCGGTGCGGTTCCACCTGGAGCTTGGTCGAATTGGGTTCTTCGCCCCAGAGCACGCTCACTTCAGCACCGATCTCAGCGGTGCCCGGGTCCAGGCTGGCGAGCGAGACGAAGGACTGCTCATTGGCGATATAGCCGCAGTCGAAGGACTGTCCGATGCCGGCCCCGTCCTGGAGCACTTGATCCACCTGGTACAGGGCATACCGTGCTTTGGGCAGCTCGATGTACTTGGCCGGGAGGCCTGGCCGCAGGAGCGAGCCGATCGCTTCCTGGACATCGTCAGGGTTCCACACCAGCGTCACTTTCCGGCGGTGCGAGCCCTGGGGCAGGCCCTTGAGGGCGTCGCTGCCGATGAAGTCATGATCGAAAGCGACGGAACGTCCGTAGTCCAGGTCGTAGGGCGTGAGGTAGTAGTCCTCGATGTCCGCCGAATCGTAGCTGCCGCCGAGGGAGCCGGCCGCCGGGGCGGGAAGCCATTCACGGTAGGCCCGGAGCGCGTCGTCGGAGAAGATCGCCGGCACCGGGGACGGAACCCAGCCCGATTCGAGGTTCGCTGTGGAGTAGCCCTTCGCCCCCACCTGGGTCAGGCCGAACTCCGCGCCTGCCTCCAGCAACGCGTCCCGGACCCGGCCGCCGTCGGCCCATGGCCCGAACAGTTCGTAGCCGGGCTGGCCGGCCATCCCGTGCCGGATGCTGCGGACTTCGAGCCCGGCGATCGGGAAGCGGCCCATGTGGAAAAAGCCGATGTGCGGAACGGCGCCGCCGATCAGCTTCTCCACGATTGCGGGGGCGGCGGGTCCCTGCAGCTCGTACCTGAACAGCCGCGGGTTCCCCTGGCGGACGATCGAGTTTCCGTCCCGCTCCACCTCGACGTCGTGGCCGCCGGTCTCGGCATGGAACTGCACCCAGTCGATCACCATCTGGTGCCCCACCAGGTTGTAGGAGTCCTCCTCGAGGTGGGCCAGGATGGCGTCGCCGATCAGTTGCCCCTGATTATTGACCGCGATGAACTGCTTGGCGCGGTCAACCGGGAACCTGGCGAAGGAGTTCACGGCGAGCCCGCTGAGCAGCCGCTCCGCGCCAGGGCCCCTCACGAACAGATCCGTCATGTGGTGGGACTGGTCAAGCAGTGCGCAACTGGCGCGCCAGGAGTGCTGTTCGGAACGCCAGTTGCTGAATTCGGGCGCTACCGGGAAGACGGTGGGGTGGGCCGGCGAGTTCCGCAGCAGCTCCATTGGAGAGCCCAGCCGATCGATCGCGGCCTGCAGGGTTTCGGTCATTGCAATGTCTCCGTCACGGTGAACTCCTTTGTCCGACCCCGCCGGGCGAATGGGCGGCAGGCTCCTTGAACGTGAGTCTAAAACATGCGTGCCAAGATTGGTAACAAAATTGTATCCGAAGCCTTGACCGGCGTGCCAGAGCGTGGTTGTCTGGCACTGTCCGCTGGTGCCGGGCTGTTCACGGATGCGGGCGCGTCGAGGATTGCTGAGCGATCCGGGGAGGACCTGATCATGGCTACTCAAGGGACAGTGCTCGTGGTGAGCGCGCACGCGGGCGACTTCGTCTGGCGTGCCGGCGGCGCCATTGCCGCCGCCACCGCCCGCGGCGACCGCGCCGTCGTCGTCTGCCTCTCCTACGGCGAGCGCGGCGAGTCCGCCAGCCAATGGCTCGCCGGGAAGTCGCTGGAGGAAATCAAGGCCTTGCGGCGCAGTGAGGCCCAGGCCGCCGCGGGAGCACTTGGAGCCGAGATCGAATTCCTCGACGCCGGCGACTATCCGCTGCTGCCGAGCCGCGAACTGCTCGATCAGCTCGTCCGGATCTACCGGCGGGTGCAGCCCACAGTGGTGCTGACGCACCCGCTCTCGGACCCGTACAACGGCGACCATCCGGCGGCTGCCCGGCTGGCGATCGAGGCAAGGATCCTGGCCCAGGCGATCGGCTACGACGCACCGGGCGAGGTGCTCGGTGCGCCGCCGGTGTTCTTTTTCGAGCCGCACCAGCCCGAACAGTGCGACTTCAAACCCGACGTCCTGCTCGACATTACGGCCGCCTTCCCAGCGAAGCAGAAGGCCATGGAGTGCCTGCCGGCGCAGCAGCACATGTGGGATTACTACACCTCGCTGGCAGTGCGGCGCGGGGTGCAGGTCAAGCGGAATGCGGGCCCGAACCTCGGCCTTCCGGTGGACACTAAAGGCGAGGCGTACATGCGGTTCTACCCCCAGGTCACCGAGGTCCTCGAATGAACACCGTGGTGGTCACAGATGTGGAACGGGCTGATGCCTCAAACATCGGGGAGCTCGCGGCCCACGGCGTCGCGACCGTGCACGAGGCGATGGGGCGCACCGGACTCGTGGGCGCAACGCTCCGCCCCATCCAGGACGGCGTCCGGATCGCGGGGTCGGCAGTGACCGTGCTGTGCTGGCCGGGAGACAACCTCATGATCCATGCCGCCGTGGAGCAGTGCCGCGACGGAGACGTGCTGGTGGTGACCACTGCTTCCCCTTCGCTGGACGGTTCATTCGGTGAACTGTTCGCCACTGCGCTGCAGCACCGCGGGGTCCGCGGCCTCATCACCACCGGCGGGGTCCGCGACGTCGCTGACCTGCGGGCGATGGGCTTTCCCGTCTGGTCCGCCGCCGTCAACGCCCAGGGCACGGTCAAGGCGACGGCCGGCTCGGTGAATGTGCCGATCACCGTGGGCGGCACCATCGTCCGGGCGGGGGACGTGATCGTGGCCGACGACGACGGCGTGCTGTGCGTGCCGCGCGGGGACGTGCCGGCGGCACTCAAGGCCGCCGATTCCAGGGTCAGGAAAGAGGCGGAGTCCCGCGCGGCCTACCTCGCCGGTGAGTTGAGCCTGGACCGCAATAACCTCCGCGGCGTGCTGGACCAGCTGGGTGTGCGTTACCTCAGCGCAGCCGAGTTTGAGGCCGGCCACTACGGCGCCGGCGGGCTCGAGGCGGACCGTGGCCGCGGTTGAGGGCATCCCCTGCATGTACCTTCGCGGCGGCACGTCCAAGGGAGCGTTTTTTCTCGCCTCCGACCTCCCGGACAACACGGACCAGCGGGATGACCTGTTGCTGCGGATCATGGGCACACCTGACCCCCGGCAGATCGACGGGCTGGGCGGCGCGCATCCCCTCACCAGCAAGGTGGCCGTCATCTCGCCGTCCCCGGACGGGGGCGCCGACGTGGACTACCTCTTCCTGCAGCTGGGCGTCGACACGGCGTTCGTCACAAGCCGCCAGAACTGCGGCAACATCCTGGCCGGGGTGGGGCCGTTTGCGGTGGAGCGCGGCCTCGTCGCTGCCGGGGACGGGCTGACCCGGGTGCGCATCCGCATGGTCAACACGGACAGCATCGCCACCGCCACGTTCGCCACCCCCGGCGGGGTGGTGGATTACGACGGCGGCCTGGAGATCGACGGCGTACCCGGAACCGCCGGTGCCATCAGGCTCAACTTCGAGGACACTGCCGGTTCGTCAACGGGGGCGCTCTTCCCGTCCGGGAAGGTATTGGACCACGTAGCCGGGGTGGACGTGACGTGCGTGGACAACGGCATGCCGAGCGTGCTCCTGCGCGCCGCGGACGTTGGCGTCAGCGGCAGCGAGTCGCCGGAAGACCTTGAAGCGAACGAGGAACTGGCCCGCCGTCTCGCCGGGCTGCGCCGCGCGGCCGCCGAGCTAATGGGCATGGGGGACGTCTCCGGTGCCACCGTGCCGAAGCTGGTGCTGCTGGCCCCGCCCCGGGCGGGCGGTGCCATCGCCACCCGCAGTTTCCTGCCGGTCCGGGTCCACACGTCGATCGGCGTGCTCGGGGCACTCACGGTCGGCGCGGGAGTTCTCGCCGAGGGGTCGGTGGGCCACGACCTCGCCGGGTTGCCCGCCGCCGGAACCCCTTTCCGCATCGAGCATCCCACCGGCCACTTCGATGTTGAGGTCGGGGTGGAAGCGGCCGCGGACGGCTTCACAGTCACCCGCTCCGCAGCCCTTCGCACGGCACGAAAGATCTTCGACGGCCGCGTTTTCCCGCGCCCCCGCCTGTGACCGCCAGAGAGAGGACAAGTCCATGACCGGGTACACCTCGTTCGACGTCGCCCACCTGGGGAACGTGGAGCTGCTGACGCCCACCTTCGAGAAGAGCCTGTGGTTCTTCCGTGATCTCCTGGCGATGCGGGTCGTTGCGGAGTCCGGTGATTCCGTTTACCTGCGCACGTGGGACGAGTACCAGCTTTACTCGGTGAAGCTCACCTCAGCGGCGGACGCCGGCGTCGGGCGGACCACCTTCCGCACCACCAGCCAGGAAGCGCTTGAGCGCCGCGTCGCCGCCATTGAGGCGACGGGACTCGGCGTCGGCTGGGTTGACGGCGAAGTGGGCACCGGCCCTGCCTATGCCTTCCGCGACCCCGACGGACACGATCTGGCCATTTACTACGAGACAGAGCGGTACGTGGCCACCGATGACAAGCCGGCGCTCAAGAACCAGGCCTCCGCCTTTCCCGGCCGTGGCGTGAACGCCCGCCGGCTGGACCACATCAACTTCCTCGCCAAGGACGTGGTGGCCAACGGCGAATTCATTGCCACCGCCCTGCAGGGGCGCGAGAGTGAGAGGATCAAGCTCGACGACGGCGGATACGCCGCGTGGTGGTTCCACTTCAACAACAAGTCCTACGACATCGTCTACTCGGATGACTGGACCAAGCACGGCAACCGGCTCCATCACGTCGCCTTCGCCCCGGACACCCGGGAGGACATCCTCAAGGCCGCCGACATCTTCCTCGAGAACGGCATCCACATCGAGTCCGGCCCGCATAAGCACGCCATCAACCAGACCTTCTTCCTCTACGTCTGGGAGCCGGGCGGAAACCGGATTGAACTGGCGAACGCCGGCGCCCGCCTGCTGCTGGACCCCGATTCCCCTGTGGTGGAGTGGACCCAGGAGGAACGCAGGAAGGGCCAGGCCTGGGGCATGAAGACCATCGAGACGTTCCATACCCATGGAACGCCGAACGTCCAGTGACCGGAAATGAACCAGGGACCAGAATTAAGTTATCCGGCAGTACTGCACAGAGAGGTGCTTGAGCCATGACCAACACAGTGAACACAGCGGCCCCGGTGACAACGGGGCTGTACATCGGTGGCGCGGAACGCCGGGCGTCCGCCACGCTGGACGTGGTTGATCCGGGAAAGCCGGGCGTCGTCGTCGGGCATGCAGCGGCGGCAGGTCCCGGGGACGTGGACGATGCCATTGCCGCGGCGAAGGAGGCATATCCCGCCTGGTCTGCGCTGAGCGCCCGGGAACGCGCCGAACAGATGCGGGTGGCACTTGAGGGGATCGCCGACTTCCGGGACGAGGACGCCGCCATCCTCTCGCAGGAAAACGGAAAGATCCGGATGGAGGCGTGGGTGGACTCCCTCGTCTTCGAGATCCGGTGGAACCTTGCCCTGGCAATGGCGGATGAAGTGGACGCCACCAGGGTGCTCCCGCCGGCGCCAGGCACGCCCGTATCCACCACTGTGGCGTTCCAGCCGCTCGGCGTGGTGACCATCATCGTGCCGTTCAACTGGCCCATAGCCATCCTCGCGGCGTCGCTGCCGCACGCCCTTCTCGCCGGCAACACCGCCATTGTGAAGCCACCGCCCACCACTCCCCTCGCCACAACCCGGGTGGTCCAGCGGATCGCCGAGAAGCTGCCGCCGGGCGTGCTGAACGTAGTGACGGGCAAGGACGCTGATGTGTCAGCCCTGATCACCAGCCCAGACGTGGCGAAGGTGTGCTTCACCGGCAGCGTCGCCGGCGGTAAGCGCATCATGGAAATGGCCTCGAAATCACTGACCCGGGTGACCCTGGAGCTTGGCGGGAACGATGCCGCCGTCATGCTGGAGGACGCGGTCCTCGACGACGTCCACCTGGACCGGCTGTACGCCGCGATCTTCGACACCACCGGGCAGATCTGCATGAACGCCAAGCGGATCTACGTCCACCGTTCGCGCCTGGACGAGGTGGTGGCGGGACTTTCGGAGCGGCTGGACAGGGCGGTGATCGGCTACGGGCTCGCCGAGGGCACCACGATGGGTCCACTGCATTCCCCTGCCCAGAAGGCCTTCGTCAGCGAAATCATCGAGGAGGCGAAGGCCGCCGGAGCGGACGTCCGGGAGTTCGGAACCCTTCCGGCAGACCCGGACCTGCAGGGCGGCAACTTCCTGCGCCCCGCGCTGGTGATCAACCCGGACCCCTCGCTGCGGGTTGTGACGCAGGAACAGTTCGGCCCCGTGATCCCGCTAATTCCTTTCGACACGGAGGAAGAAGCTGTGAAGATGGCGAACGACACCTGGTCCGGGCTCTGCGGGTCTGTGTGGACGGCCGATCCAGGGGCGGCCAACCGGGTGGGCGGCAAGCTCGTCTGCGGTTACGTCTGGGTCAATGACCACGGGGCCACGCGCCTGGACCTGCGTGCTCCGTTCGGCGGCATGAAGCAGTCCGGCATGGGCAGGGAACAAGGGATCGAAGGAGTCCGCGCGTTCCAGGACACCCGCTCGATCGCCCATCTGGATCCTGACGCCCTCGCCGCGGGCTGAGGCCGGTCCGCCACTTTACCTATGTACATTCCCTATCCACATAGGTAAAGTGGTGTGTGGGCGCAACGGGGCGCCTCGCCGAAAGGACCTGCGATCGTGACTAAAATTTCGCACGCGACCAACCGTGCAGCATCCCTGAACCTCATGAAGGATTTCTCGCTTGAAATGACCGGGAAAGACATCCCGGCGCTCATCGAGGCCAGACCCCTGATCCCGCTGGGCACCCGCATCAACGTGACCTTCCTTGGCAACGAGGACCTGGAAATGCGGGTGGCCGCGGCCAAGGCAGTGCGCGAACTCGGCTTCGTGCCCGTCCCGCACCTCTCGGCCCGCCGCCTGAAGTCCCGGCAGCAACTTGAGGAGTTCCTCGGACGCCTGCAGGAGGTCGACGCCGCCGGGCACCTGTTCGTCATCGGGGGCGATCCTGCCCAGCCCGAAGGGCCGTACAGCGACTCGCTGGCCGTCATCAACAGCGGAGTGCTGCAGCAGTTCGGGGTCCGCGAAGTGGGGATGTCCGGCTACCCCGAAGGCCACCCAAGCATCCCCAGCGAAACCCTGTGGCGTGCGCTGGAGGAGAAGTCAGCGGTGCTCCAGGAGCAGGGCCTCGACCCCCTGATCGTGACCCAGTTCGCGTTTGACACTGATCCCGTTGCCGGCTGGATCGACGCCGTCCGGGCCCGCGGCATCAACGCTCCCATCCGCGTCGGTACGCCGGGCCCGGCAGGAGTCAAGCGGCTCCTGGGCTTTGCGCGCCGCTTCGGCATCGGCGCCAATGCCATGATCGTGAGGAAGTATGGCTTCTCCCTCACCAACCTGATGGGGGTTGCCGGCCCGGACAACTTCGTCAACGACCTGGCCGCAGTGCTCGCCGAACACTCCGCGGGCGGCGGCCCCGGCCTGGCCGGGCCGGTCGGACTGCATTTCTACACTTTCGGCGGCCTGGCGGAGACCGCCACGTGGGTCCGCCGGTTCAACTCCGGGCAGGAGTGAGGCGGCAGCGATGGCTGTGCACACCGAGGCCAAGCGGGACCAGGCATGCCTGATTGTCCACGGTCCGGACCAGCCGGGGATCGTCGCCGCGGTGGCGGCCCTGGTCACCCGCAACAAAGGGAACATCGTCTCGCTCGACCAGTACTCGTCCGATCCCACCGGGGGTGACTTCTTCCAGCGGGTGGTGTTCAGCCGGCCCGATCTGGCAGTAGCGATGCCCGCGCTCGAGGACGACCTTGGGCAGACCCTCTCCCCGCTGGGGCTGGACTGGACCCTGACGGACCAGTCCGTTCCCAAGCGCATGGCCATCCTGGTCTCCACGTCCGATCACTGCCTGCTTGAACTGCTCTGGCGGCACCGCCGCGGTGAGCTGCCGGTGACCATCCCCATGGTGATCTCGAACCACACCAATACTGCCGAGGACGTCCGTTCCTTCGGCGTCCCGTTCTTCCATGTGCCCTCACTGGATGCGGACAAGTCACATGCGGAGGCCGAGATCCTGAAGCTGCTGGCGGGCAATGTGGATTTTGTGGTGCTCGCCCGCTACATGCAGATCCTGTCCCCGGAGTTCCTCGACCGGGCCGGGGTTCCGCTCATCAACATCCACCACTCCTTCCTGCCCGCGTTCATCGGCGCGGCCCCTTACCGGAAGGCGAAGGCGCGCGGCGTGAAACTGATCGGCGCAACGTCGCACTACGTGACCAAGGACCTCGACGAGGGCCCGATCATCGAACAGGATGTGGCCCGGGTGACGCATGCCCACACCGCCACCGACCTGCAGGCCCGTGGCGCGTACGTGGAGCGGGCCGTCCTCTCGCGCGCCGTGCAGTGGCACGCCGAGGACCGCGTCATCCGGCACGGCAACCAGACCATCGTTTTCTGATCCGTCCCACTTGGATCAAGCAACCACAACAGAGCACATCGACAGACAAGAGGTTCATCGTGGCACCCAGGAATCTGCAGGAAGTACTCGATTCGTCCCGCGGCGCGGTTGACCTGCTCCGCAACTCGCAGATCGGTTCCTACATCTACCCGGTGGTTCCGGCCGACTTCCAGAACTGGATCAAGGAGCAGACAGCGTGGCGCCAAACCGCGGTGCTGTACGACCAGTCCCACCACATGGACAACCTGTTCATGCGGGGTTCGGACGCCATCAAGCTCATCTCGTCCACGGCCATCAATTCCACGGCCGTGTTCCCCGTGAACAAGGCCAAGCAGTATGTGCCCACCACAGCGTCCGGCCACGTGATCGGCGACGGCATCCTGTTCCGCGAGGGCGAGGACGAGTACACCTATGTCGGCCGCGCCCCGGCAGCGAACTGGCTGCTGTACCACGGCGAAACCGGCGGCTACAGGAATCTGGACATCACGGTGGACCGCCGTTCCCCGTCCAGGCCCTACGGCGGGAAGGTCAACCGCCACTACTACCGTTTCCAGATCCAGGGCCCGAACGCCTGGCAGGTCATCGAGAAGCTCAACAACGGCCCGCTCGAGCAGCTCAAGTTCTTCAACATGTCCACGATGACCATCGCCGGCACCACCGTCCGCACCCTTCGCCACGGCATGGCAGGCGCACCGGGCCTGGAGGTCTGGGGCCCCTACGCTGACCACGGCCGTATCCGTGACGCGATCGTCGAGGCAGGGGCCGAGTTCGGGCTGGTTCCCGTTGGTTCCCGCGCCTATCCTTCCAATACCCTGGAGTCGGGCTGGATCCCGTCGCCGCTGCCGGCCATCTACTCCGGTGAGGCCGAGCGCGGGTACCGCGAATGGCTTCCTGCCGACGGCTACGAGGCCACTGGAACCCTGGCCGGTTCGTTCGTGTCCGCGAACATCGAGGACTACTACCTGACCCCCTGGGAGCTCGGCTACGGCTCGTTCGTGAAGTTCGATCACGACTTCATCGGCCGCGACGCCCTTGAAAAAGTGGATCCCGCTTCGCAGCGCAAGAAGGTCACCCTGGCCTGGGACGGCGGGGACGTTACCTCGATTTTCGCCTCGCTGTTCAACGTTGAAGGCCCGAGCTACAAGTTCTTCGACCTGCCCCTCGCGAACTACGGCTCCGCGAACTACGACTCCGTCGTCGACGCTGACGGCACCGTCGTCGGGTACTCCATGTTCACCGGCTACAGTGCCAACGAACGGCGGGCACTCTCCCTCGCGACGATCGACCCCAACGTCCCCGAAGGCACTGAGCTGAAGGTCGTGTGGGGCGAGCCCGACGGCGGAACCTCCAAGGCCGCCGTCGAGCCGCACGAACAAACTGAAGTGCGCGCCGTCGTCAGCCCGGTGCCGTACTCCTCCGTTGCCCGCGCAACGTACCAGGGCGGGTGGCGGACAAACTACAAGTCGGCCTAGGCTGGAAGCCGGCCCATCAGGGGGCTGCGTGAGCCCCCTGATACCGGCGTCCGGCCACCTAAGGAGTCCTCCATGAGCCTGCGATACGCGCTGCTTGCGCTGCTTCGTGTGGGGCCGCTCTCAGGCTACGAACTGCAGAAGCAGTTCTCGGCCTCTGTTGGACACGTGTGGCACGCGCCGGACTCGCAGATCTACCCGGAGCTGCGCAAGATGGAGGCCGAACACCTTATCGAAGGTGAAGAACAGCCCCGCGGCCAGCGCGCCACCCGGAAGGTCTACCACGTGACGGAGGCGGGGGACCAGGCGTTCCAGGCCTGGATGCACACCCCTTTGGAGTATGCGCGGGTCCGCGATCCCGCCCACCTTCGGGCGGCCTACCTCGAAGCAACCACCCCTGAGGCGGCCCGCGAGTTCTTCCGAGCGCACATCGTGCAGTGGGAAAGCGAGCTCGCGCAATGGGAGCGGGAACTCCTGAGGATAGAGGAAGTTGCCAACCCCATGCTGGTACGCCGGCTTGCCGTGACGGAACCGGAGGACCGCGAGCGCACTATCGCCTTCAAACGGTTCACCTACGAAGGCCTGGTGGAGCGTGCCCGCGGGGAAATCGCCTGGGCGCAGCGCGGCCTCAAGCTCATCGACGAACTCGGCGGTACAGGCCGCGTCCAGCCGAACCGGGGCAGCGCCCGCGTGTAGCGCGATGCCCCCGGCCGTTTTAGCCGTTCACCCTGCAGCGCCTAGCCGAAGTTCTCCGCGGTGGCGTATCCCCTGCCGTTGTACTTCTGGACCAGGACCGAGGAAACGGCCGGCTGACCGTCAACTGTGGTGTCCACGGCCGTGCCTTCGAGCATCAGAGGCGCCTGCAGGCCCTTGATATCCCGCAGGGCCGTCATGAAATTCTCACGCGTCGGCTCGGTCATGTTCTCGAACGCCTCCTCAAGCGTGGCGCCCACCATGTAGCTCCACATGCAGTGCGGGAACGCCGGCATGTCCGGGTAGTTGCCGTATTGCTTGAGGTCCGCCAGGAACTTCACCACGTCCTCATTCTGGGCGAACTCCGGGCTCTGCGGCGCCTTGGCGAAGGAGACAGTGTAAATGCCCGGATAGGCCGCGGCACCTCCCGGCTGGAGGATGGCGGTGGGGCTTGAGGTGTTGGACGGCAGGAACCAGCTGGGCTTCCAGCCGATCTGCTGGGCCTTCTGCAGCGATGCAATCACCAGCGGGGTGATGGACATCGCGTTGAAGAAGACGTCAGCGCCCGACGCCGCCAGCTGGGTCAGCTGCGCGTCCACCGATGTGTCGGTGGCCTCGTACGTCTGTTCCCCGACGATGGAGACATTTGAGGCTCCCTGGACGGCTTCCTTGAAGCCCTCCACATACCCCTTGCCGTAGTCATCGTTCTGATACAGGACCGCGACCTTGTGCTGCTGGCCCGACTTCGCGAGCAGCTCGCCGAAGGCCGATCCCTCGTTCTGGTAGATCGGGACGAAGCCGATCTGCCAGGGGCTCTCCTCCCGGTCGCTGAACAGCGGGTCGCCGGTCATCACCAGTACCTGGGGGACCTTGGCGCTGATGGCAGCATCGCGGAAGGCACGGTTGGTCGGTGTGCCAAGTCCTGACGTCACCGCAAAGACGTTGTCCGAGACCATCTGCTGGAAGTTCGACAGCGACTTCTGGGGATCGTAGGCGTCGTCGTAGGCCTTGATATTGACGGTCCTGGTCTTGCCGTCGCCGAACTTCACGCCGCCCGCTGCGTTCACGGAACCGAAGTAGGCCTGGACGCCTGCGACGGTGCAGGTACCGGGTCCAGCCGTCGCACCGCTCAGCGGAGTGGTGACACCCAGGGTGATCGCCGAGTCCGTGATGCCCGGCGCCGCCGTGGTCCCGCCGCCCTCCCCGGGCGCCGTGCGGGTGCATCCTGTGAGGGAGAGCGCAGCGATCGATGCCATCGCGACGATGCCAAGGACCCCGCCTGATTTTTTTCTACTCTTCATGATCGATCTTGCCTCTCTGTTTTTTCGAGTCCCTCCGGCGCGGGCTCCGTGGCTGGAGGGGGCGCCGGAGTGGTCTGCGGAGGATGACTCCCGGTGGTGGTTCGGGCGGTGGTGGGACGGTTGGTGCGCCCGCGCATGAGCCGTCGGACCACCCGGGGAAGACTGACCAGTCCCTGCGGCAGCAGGAAAAGGACCACGAGAAGGATGGCACCCTGGCTGGCTGTGGTGAAGCTGGGATCGATGGCGTTCGTGAGCTGCGGAACAAAGACGTAGTACGCGCCACCGATCAGCGAGCCGATGATGCTCCCCGCGCCACCGATCACCATGGCCGCCAGAAGGCTGATGGAGTGGCCGAAGCTGAGGGTCTCGGGCGAGGTGTACTGCACGGCAGCCATGTAAAGAAAGCCGCTTGCCCCGCCGTAGATCGAGGCGATGGTGAACGCCAGGACTTTGGTGCGGTAGGGCGAGACACCCATGGAGGCAGCCACGGCTTCGTTTTCCTTGACCACTCCGAACGCCCGCCCGTACTTGCCGCGGACCAGGTTCCGCGCCAGGAGGAAGGCGACCACCGTCACCAGCAACACGATGTAGTACTGCCACTGGTCGCTATAGAGGTTGCTCCACTCGGGGGCGTCCGAGAAACGGGCCGAGATGCCCTGGGACCCGCCGGTGAATTCGTCGAGCCGCTTGGCCAGCGGGACCCCCACAATAGGCAGCGCGATGGTCACCATGGCGATCGCGAGGCCGCCGAGCCGGGCCGCTGCGAGCGCCACGAGCAGCCCGACGATGCCCGCGACGGCGCAGGCGGCAATGAACACCACCACAATGTTCCAGTCATGGTTGACGCCGTAGGCGGTGACGTAGGCGCCGAGCCCAACGAAGAAGATCTGGCCCAGGTTGACCTGTCCCGTGTAGCCCATCACGATGTTGAGCCCCAGGACGGCCACGGCGTAGACCCCGATCCGGACCAGTGTCTGGTTGGCGAACGGCGGAAGGAAGAGCGGGGCCGCGAGCAGTACAAGAGCGAGCACCACAACAAGGGCAATCCGCGCCGGCCTGCTGCGGAGAACGGACGGTGCGTTGCTCATCAGACCCTCACCACGACCTTTCGGCCGAACAGGCCCTGGGGACGGAGGATGAGGATGACGAAGATCAGGGCAAACGGCACAGCGATCTTCAGGTCATGGCCGATGAGGGGCACGTAGACGGCGACGAGGTTCTCCAGGACGCCGATCGCTGACGCGGCAAGCACGCAGCCGATCGGGCTGCTCAGGCCGCCGAGGATAACGGCGGCGAGCGCATAGACGAGTGCGGTGTCGAGCATGCCGGGGGTCAGGGTCAGTTGCGGGGCCACCATCACGCCGGCAATGGCACCGAGGGTCGCGGCGAGCCCCCAGCCGATCATCAGCAGCCGCCCTACCGGGAGGCCCGAAAACGCGGCGGAGCCGGGGTTGTCGGCGACTGCCCGGAGCGCGAGCCCCAGCTTGGTCCGGAGGAAGAGCACCTGCAGGACCACCATGATCACGATGATGGTCAGGGTGGTGGCAAGGGACCGGACGCTCACCACAGCGCCGAGGATTTCCAAGCTGGTCAAGGGGAAGAGGGAAGGGAACGGAAGGTTGTTGTAGCTCCAGACGACGGCGGCGATGCCGGTGACCAGTGTCAGCAGGCCGATGGTCACCACCACGGCCGTGTCCGGGTCGCCGCGTTCGAATCGGCGGACCAGGAACCGTTCCACCAGTGCGCCGATGAAGAAGGAGAGCACCACCGAGAGAAGAATTGCGGCAATGAGCGGCAGGCCCCACTGCACGAAGGCGTAGGCAATGTACGCGGACAGGACGGCCATCCCGCCCTGGGCAAAGTTGATCAGGCCGGTCGCCTGGTTCACCAGCACGATGGCGAGGGCCAGGGCGGCGTAGACGGAGCCGGTTGCCAGGCCGTCCACCACAAGCTGGATAAAGGTCCCCAGGGTGCTCAACCCCCCAGGTAGGCGCGGCGGATCTCGTCCATGCCCTTGAGTTCGGCCGAGGTGCCGGTCAGCACGTTGCGTCCTGTCTCCAGGACGGTGGCGGTGTCCACCAGCGAGAAGGCGAGGTTGGCGTTCTGCTCCACCACCACCATGGCGATGCCGGACTCGAGCCGCAGCCGCCGGATGGCCTCATAGACGGTTTTGGCCGTGCTCGGCGCCAGCCCCAGGGACGCTTCGTCGAGCAGCAACAGCTTGGGTTTCGCCATGAACGCCCTGGCGACAGCGAGCATCTGCTGCTCACCCCCGGAGAGTGCCGCCGCCCGCGAGCCGATCCGGTCCTGGAGCTGCGGAAAGAGGTCGAGGCAATAGTCGACGTCGGCGGAGATCCCCTGCCGGCCTTTGCGGAGGTAGGCGCCCACCAGCAGGTTTTCACGCACGGTGAGCTGGCCCAGGGTTCCACGGCCTTCCGGTACGTGGGCGATCCCCAGCGCGGCAACCTGGTCGGGGCGGAAACCGCGGATTTCGCGGCCCTCGAACGTGATCCGTCCGCTGGTACGGACGGTGCCGCTGATGGCGCGCAGGGTGGTGGTCTTGCCCGCCCCGTTGGCGCCGAGGATGCCCACCGAACCGCCCTCGGGCACGCTGAGCGACACCCCGTCGAGCACCTGCACAGGCCCGTAGGACGCGGTCACGCCGGCCAGTTCAAGCAGCGTCATCCGCGGCGTCCTTTCCGATGTAGGCCTCGATCACCCGGGGATCTGATTGCGCCTGGGCGGCAGTGCCCTCCATCAGCTTGCGGCCGTGGTCCAGCACCACCACCTGGTCGGTGAGGGCCGAGATTAGCCCCATGTGGTGCTCGACGATGACTATGGTGATGTCCTGCTCGGCACGGACCCGCTTGACGGTACTGATCAGGTGCTCCACCTCACCGTGCGACAGCCCGGCGGCAGGTTCGTCGAGCAGCAGCAGTGAGGGTTTGGAGAGCAGCGCGCGCCACAGCTCAACACCCTTGTGCAGCCCGTGTGAGAGTTCATCGGCGGGCCGGTCCGCCGCCCAGCCCAGGCCTGCGCGGTCCAGGAGTTCGAGCGCCTCCGAGCGCATCCCCCGCTCGGCCCGGACGGTGTGCGGCAGCCGCAACGCCCACGGGATGGGCCCGCCGGGGAGCCTGGTGTGGCCCCCGAGGAGCACGTTTTCCAGGACAGTGGAGTGCAGCTGCAGGGCAGGATGCTGGAAGGTCCTCGCCAGGCCCAGGCGCGAAAGGTGCGACGGAGCGCTGCCCAGCACCTCAGTGCCGTCGATGGTGATGGAACCCGAATTCGGCTTGTAATGGCCGCTGATGCAGTTGAAAAGGGAGGTCTTTCCCGCACCGTTGGGACCCACCAGGCCGAAGATGACGCCCGGCTCCACGTTGAAGCTCACTTCCTGCAGCACCTTGACGCCGCCGAAGTGCAGGTTCACGTCCTTCAGGCTCAGGCCTGCGGCCACCCTCTACCTCCCTGTCGCATCATTGCTCGGGATAGACGCGTCCGTCACGTCCGCACGAAACAGACGCTACGGATCGAAAACGAAATTGTCAACGATTTTGAAACGAGTTTTCACGCCCTTTTTCATGACGTGCGGTAGCCGGCCCGCGCGTACTCGGTGAAGGGGGCCGGGGCGACAGTGGCGCGCATTTCCACCTGCCGATGGTGTTCCACCTGCGCCTTCCCGGAATTGGGTTCCTCACCCCAAAGGACGGTCACTTCGGTTCCCGTTTGGGCATGCTCGACGTCGATGGTGGCCAGGGAGAGGAAGACCTGCTCATTGGCCAGGTAGCCGACGTCGAACGAGATCCCGACCGTGTTGCCGTCCTTCAGGATCCGGTCCGTCTGGAACAGCGCATAGCGCGACTTGGGGAGCTCGATGTACTTGGCGGGATTGCCACCGCCGAGGATGGATCCAAGCGCTTTGGTCACGTCCTCGTTGTTCCACACCAGCGTGACCTTCGTGCGCCGCTGGTTTTCGGCATGCCGCTGCAGGGCTTCTTTGCCGAGGAACTCGTGGTCGAAGGAGACCGAGCGGCCGAGCCCGATGTCGTACGGAGTGACGTAGTAGTCGGCGACCTCCGCCGAGTAGAAGCTGCCCCCGAATGAGCCCGCCTTCGAGAGGTCGAGCCATTCACGGTAGGCCTTGAGTTCGGGCTCGAAGATTGCCGGCGGCGGCGACGGCACCCAGCCGGAGCCGAGGTTCGCCGAGGAATAGCCCTTCGCCCCGACCTGCGTGATGCCAAATTCCTCGCCGTCCGCGAGCAGTTTCGCGTGCACTGCCGCGGCATCTGCCCACGGACCCCACAGCTCGAAGCCCGGCTGCCCGGCCATGCCGTGCCGCAGAACGCCCACGTTGCGCCCGTCGATGCTGACTTCACCCATGTGGAAGAACTTCAGCTCCGGCGCCGGCTGCCCGGTGACCTTCTCGATGATGGCGGGTGCGTTCGGCCCTTGCAGTTCGTAACGGAAGAGTTTCGGATCGCCCTTGCGGATCAGCGAATGGTCATCGCGTTCCAGCGTGAGGTCCCAGCCGCCGTCGACGATGTTGTATTCCACCCAATCGGCCAGCATCGGAAGGGCCACAAGATCGAAGGAGTCCTCGGCGAGGTGGAAGAGAATACCGTCGCCGATGAGGTAGCCGTCGTGGTTGACCGCGACCAGCTGCTTCGCGCGGCCCACGTGATAGGCGGCAGCTGAGTTGGTGCCGATCCAGGTGAAGAACTCCGTCGCGTCGGGACCACTGACGAACAGGTCCGCCATGTGGTGCGACTGGTCCAGCAACGCGCAAGCGTCCCGCCACGATGCCTGTTCAGTCCGCCAGTTGGTGAACTCCGGAGTGACGGGAAAAGTGAAGGGCCGGGACTTGGCATTGCGCAGCACCTCAACGGCGCTGCCCTGCTGATCGATTGCTGACTGCAGGCTCTGGTTGGTCATGACAATTCCCTCCTGTGGAATCCAGGACGGCCACGTTGCCGTCAGTTATCCCCCTGCCACCGACTGGATGATGAGCACCTCCTGGCCCGGAGCCACTTCGGTGTCCAGGCCGTGGAGCCGGCGCACTTCGTCCCCGTCCACGTAGATATTGACGAACCGGCGAAGTGCACCGGTTTCGTCACGCAGGCGCCTGCCCAGCACCGGGTAACCTCCGGTGACCGCATCCAGCAGCGAAGCCACAGTCAGCGGCCCGGCAGCAGGCGCAGTCAGTACCGGCTGGCCGCCGGCCAGAGGCTGGAGGACGCTGGGCAGCACCACACTGATGTCAGGCACCGCTGACAGCTGCCCCTGAGAGTACGGCGGCCCGGACACACAGGACGTCGGGAAGATGCGAGGCCACCTCGCGGAAGGTTTCCCCCTCATCCGCGCTGGCGAATACCGTACCGCCGCGTGTGCCGAAGTAGACGCCTGCCGGTTCAGCCGTATCCACCGAGGCGGCGTCGCGCAGGACGCTGTTGTATTCGTGCCCGGGCAGTCCCGCATCCAGCCTCTTCCAGGTGCCGCCGGCGTCGTCGGTGCGGTGCACGGCAAGCTTTCCGTCAGGCGGGATCCTCTCGCCGTCGGCCTTCAGCGGGACAACCCAGGCAGTTCCTTCGCGGCGCGGGTGGGTCAGCATCACGAAACCAAAATCGGCCGGCAGGCCTTCTGCGATGGAGTTCCAGTTTTCCCCGTCATCGTCCGTGCGGTAGACGCCGTGGTGGTTCTGCGCATAGAGCCTGCCGTCGACGGCGGCGTCCGCGGCGATTTTGTGGACGCACTGGCCGAATTCAGGGTTGGGATCCGGCATGAAGTAGGCCGAGATCCCCTTGTTCCTGGGCTCCCAGGAGGTTCCGCCGTCGAGCGAGCGGTAGACCCCGCCGGTACTCATCGCAACGTGGACCTTGTCCCCGGCGGGGCTCACCACAATGGAGTGGGCGGCAGCGCCGCCATAGCCGGCACCCCATTCGCTGCGGTGGGGGTGGTCCCAGAGCCCGCGGTTAAGCTCGAAGTGCTCGCCGCCATCGGTGGACTTCCAGACGGAGATCGGTTCGGCTCCGGCCCAGACGACGCCGGGCCGCGACTCTGCGTCAGGGTAGATCTGCCAGATGCGTTCCACTGCTGCGCCGGTATCCTCCGGAAAGGTGATTGCCCCTTGCTCCGGTTCGGTCCACGTGGCACCCAGGTCATCGGAGTGGGCAACTGTGGGGCCCCAGTGCTCGGATCTGACGCCCACCATGATCCGCGTACGGCCGTCCCGGGTGTCGATGGCGATGCTGGGAATTTCACTCATCAGGAAATGCGGGCCGGAGAAGGACCATTGCTGCCTGTCCTGGCTGGTGGCCAGCCACAGGCCTTTTTTGGTCCCGATTGCCAAGACAAAACTCTCTGCGGTTGCCATGCACCCCATGCAACCACCGCGGCCGGGCAGCCGCAACGCTTTTCTTCGCTATGTGTACTTACTTCGCTAGGTGGACCGGCAGCGCGCAACGCGGCGGCTGGTGCGCTGGTCCATCTGCTGCCCGTCAGTCCACGAATTCTGACTGGGTCTCAATAAAGTCCCAATCGGCCTCCGTGAGGACCGAGACGGGCGTGCCCGGGTGGGGCCCGCCCGCTTCGGCGATGCCCTGCAGGACAGGGAGCGGCAGCTCCTCCGCACGAAGGTTTTCCCGCAGCCACTCCTTGCTGTCCAGGTTCAGATCCAGCCACCACATGAAGATTTCCATGACCCTCACGCACCTTTCATATGCTCCAACGTTAGGCTCGGGTCCGCCATCGTTCAAGGGCCCGCCAATCCGAGTACTACCAGCCCGCTTCCGGGTACATACAGGTATCGCCGCAGGTCAAAGCCGTGCAAAGACGAGTACCTCCTACTCGCGACCGGGCCGTATCTGCGCCCCTAGCCTGATGTCATAAGCAAGCTGGCCATGCTGTTGGGGCATCGAGAGCCGTCGCTAACCCCTCCGCATGGTCCGTTTCACAACAGACTGGGGAGAAAACATCATGAAACGAGCCATCACAACTTTGGGGGTCGTGGGGCTGGCATTGTTCAGTGTCGCTGTACCGGCCTCCGCGGACAACGAAAATAAGGAAGAAAAGCTTGTGTCGATCTGTCACGGGGGGAACATGACCAGCATGGCTCCTCAGGGCGTTGGCGGGCCGAACGGCCACAGCGGGCACCCGGACGACATCATCGAGCCGTACGATCTTCTGCCTTTGGGGTTGAACTGGAACGAGGCCGATGGCTTCAAGAACTGCGGGGTCGTGGTTCCGCCGGTCGTTGTGGTCACACCGCCGCCCGTTGTTGTCACGCCGGAGACGCCCGTCATCGTCACTCCGGAGACGCCCACCATCGTTGAACCGCCTGCAGGGGCAGTGGTTCCGGCGGGGCAGACACCGGCTGCGCAGACACCGGCACCACAGGCGGCTGCTCCGAAGGCAGCCGCCCCTAAGGCAGCCGCAAAGGTTCCCGCCGCAGCAGCCTCTGCTGTCAAGGGCACCAACCAGGGCTACAACGCGCAGACCTCGGTGGGCGGGGCGGGCGAAAGCACCACCTGGCTGGCCGGGCTGGGTGTCCTGCTCGGTGCCGGTGCCCTGGTGGCAATGCGTCGCAGGTCCGGCACGGAATCGCCGACGGCGGGCTGACGCCACCGGCTTTCGAGGACTCACACCGAGGGCGTCCCGCCGTATGAGGCGGGGCGCCTTCGGCGCACTCACCGCCGTGGGGTACACCCGGCTGACCAACAAAGGGGGCACCGTGCCTAAGCATTCCGGCCAGCGTGGCATCCTCGGCCGTGTCCTTCCGGGCCGCGGGTTGAACCGTGGAGATTTTGCCATCCTGCTGTGCGGCGTCCTGGGTTTCCTTTCCCTGACCTTCGGCGCTCCCCTGCTCAACCACGCGGAGCCCGCCGTGCCGGCGGCGGCACCATTCACCACGTCCCGCGCAACGCCGCCGGCCGTTCCCTGGCCACTGTCCCTCACGCCCGAGACGACCGCACCTGCGGGTGAGCCCCTGCCTGGCGCGGCCGGAAGTGCCGCTGACCCCGTTTTGCCCGATGCCTCGGCGCCCCTTCGTGTTCTTTATCCCTCAGCGGCAATCGACACAGCCATCCACCCTTTGGAGCCGGACTCCTCGGCAGTATCCAGCCGGACCCTCGTTCCGCCCACCACGATGGACGGGTATTGGCTGACTCCGTTCGGGACGCCGGGCAACGGGTCAGGCAACACCACGTACATCATCGGGCACAGCTGGGAGGGCCGGGATGCCCCGTTCAACCACCTCAGCTCCGCCGCCTCGGTGGGCGATGTGTTCGACGTCGTCACGGCAACCGGCACCATTGCCTACCGCGTGGACAGTGTGACCACCTACCTGAAGTCCGGCCTCAAGGACAGCGACATCTGGGACATGGTTCCCAACCGCGTGGTCCTGATCAGCTGCTATACCGAAGACCCGTGGGGGAAGAACGTGGTGGTGTCGGCGTCACCGACCGGCCCATAGGAAGCCGGGCTCATCGCGCGGCGCTCTGTTCAAGCGGCGGCATGCAGGCTAAGAATGGGCGTATGACTCCAGAACGATTCAGTGCCCCGGCCCCGCTCCTCGTCGGAGTGATGCCCAACCAGCATCCGGAAGTGCTGAAGACGGCAGCAACGCTGGCTGCCAGGCTGTCTGTGCCTTTGGTGTGCGCCTACGTGGATGAGGCCAGCTACCTGGTGGAATGGGATCCGGCCAGGTCCGCCCACCGCCTTTCCCTCCACCCGGACCAGAACGGTGACGACATCCGCGCGATGACCGCCGGGCTCGAGGCGGAAATCGAAGGGGCAGTCGCCGATGCCGCGCAGGGGGGCACGCCGGTCGAGTGGACCCTGAGGACCCTGGCGGGAGATCCCGCCCGCGCCCTGGCCCGGCTGGCCGCGGAAGGCGACGCCCCCATGATCATCGTCGGAACATCCGAGAAAGGGCTGTCCCACAGGATCGCCGAGGCCTTGAGCGGCTCTGTGGGACAGTGGCTCGCCCACCATCAAAGCAGGCCGGTGCTGGTGGTTCCCTACCGGCGGCCGGCGCATGAAGACCGGGACTAGGGACGCAGGCTGAGGCTTCGGCGGCCCCTGCCGGAGCGGGTTCCGGCGGCAGAAATAATAAAGCGAAAGTAGTTATTCGAGGTGGTAGCGGTCAGCCATACCGGCAAGTAAGCTGGTTCAAGCAGAGCGATCCGGCCAAAGTTCCGGGGAGAATCTGCCCAAAGACTGCTCCGGAGTGCGTATCCCCCAATAACGCACTCCGGAGCTTTTTTTGTGCCCTTTGTGACGGCGGCCGGCTTCCGGCCCTCCCCCTCGGATTCGATACCCCCAGGGGGTACTTGACGGATACCCCCACGGGGTATAGCTTGGAAAAATGGAAGCAACCCAGGCAGCAGTGCACGGTTATACCGCGAACAAGGAAGCGTACCTGCGCCGGCTCAAGCGCATCGAGGGCCAGGTGCGCGGGATCGCCAGGATGGTGGATGAGGACAAGTACTGCATCGACATCCTGACGCAGGTCGCCGCGGTCACCAAGGCACTCCATGCGGTGAGCCTGGGGCTGGTGGAAGAACATATCGGCCACTGCGTCGTCGGGGCGGCTGCGGAACCGGATGCCGGCCTCCGTGCTGAAGCAATCGACGCCAAGGTCAAAGAGGCATCAGAGGCCATCGGCCGTCTTCTGCGCTGACGGCCGGCAACAACACCAGCCAGGAACAACACAAGCCAGTGCCAGCCACCCGCGGGCACCAACAAAGGAGCAAGCCATGAGCACCACCACCGTCAGCGTTTCGGGAATGACCTGCGGACACTGCGTGTCCTCCGTCAGTGAAGAACTTGAGTCACTCGCCGGCGTTGAAGCTGTCGACGTCGACCTCAACGCCGGCGGCATCTCCACCGTGACCATCACCTCAACCGAGGAACTCTCGCCGTCCGAGATCGGTGAAGCCGTGGCCGAGGCCGGCTACCTGGTTATCGCCAACGAGGCGTAGGAACCTGAACATCCGGGAGCCCGCAGTGAGCACAGACCACCTTCAGCAACCGGCCGGAACAAGGGTCCTTGAACTGGACATCGAAGGCATGACGTGTGCCTCCTGCGTCAACCGGGTGGAACGGAAACTCGGCAAGCTCGACGGCGTCCAGGCATCAGTCAACCTCCCCCTCGAATCCGCCCAGGTCACGGTACCGGCCGCCATTACGGACCAGCAGATCGTGGACACAGTCAACGCCATCGGCTACACGGCTAAACTCCGCCACCACCCGACGCCCGAACACCACGCCGGCGAGTTCGAGGACCACGCGGGGGGCGGCGTTACGGACGGCGACCCCGGCGCCGATTCCGGTGGTATGCGGAAGCGTGCGTCTAAGGTGGGCCCACGGGGGCAGGGTTTCCTGGCCGGGCTCGCGAGGCAAGGGGGCCAGCGGGGAGGAACGACCGAGCACGCGGAGCATGGTGCCGGAGCCGGCGCCCAACGTGACCACATGTCCCACGCTGCTTCCCAATTGAGGCCGCGCCTGATCGTGGCGGCCGCCCTGACACTGCCCGTTTTCCTGATCTCGATGATCCCCGCCCTGCAGTTCCCGAACTGGGGTTGGGTTGCGGGTTTGCTGGCTCTTCCGGTGGTCAGCTGGGCAGCGTGGCCGTTCCACCGGGCTGCGGCCATCAATGCGCGCCATCTTGCCTCCACCATGGACACCCTGGTCTCCATCGGCGTCTCGGCGGCCTACCTCTTCAGTGTGTGGCAGCTGGCGATCGATCCCCGCATGACCGAGCACCCTGGCATGGCCGGAATGGAATCCGGCGCCCTGTACTTTGAAGTGGCCGCCGTGGTCACTACTTTCCTGCTCCTGGGGCGCTTCCTGGAGGCCAACGCCAAGCAGAAGGCGGGCGATGCCCTGAGGGCGTTGCTGAACCTCGGCGCGAAGGACGCCACCGTGCTGCGCGACGGCGCCGAACACAAAGTCCCGGCTGACCGGCTCCGGGTGGGGGACATTGTGGTGGTCCGGCCGGGTGAGAAGATCGCCACCGATGGGGTGGTGATCGATGGAAGTTCCGCCGTGGATGCCTCCTTGTTGACCGGCGAGTCAGTTCCCGTGGAGGTGGGGCCGCAGAGCAAGGTCACCGGGGCCACCATCAACACGTCCGGCCGCCTTCTGGTCCGTGCCACGCGGGTGGGCTCGGAAACAACACTTGCCCAGATGGCACGGCTGGTCTCGCAGGCACAAACCGGCAAGGCACCCATTGCCCGCCTCGCGGACAGGATCAGCGCCGTCTTCGTCCCTGTGGTGCTGGTCATCGCTGTGCTCACCTTCGCGTTGTGGCTGGCCTTCAGCGGCCCCGCGGTTGAAGGTTCCGAACTCCGTGCAGCCTTTACAGCGGCAGTTGCCGTCCTGGTCATCGCCTGCCCCTGCGCGTTGGGCCTGGCTACCCCGGTGGGGCTGCTCACCGGAACCGGCCGCGGGGCCCAACTGGGCATCCTGATCAAGGGTCCCCAGGTCCTGGAAGACACCCGCACCGTGGACACCATCCTGCTCGACAAGACGGGGACCGTGACCAGTGGCAAGCTCGCCGTCGACAACACCATGGTTTTCGACGGCTACCAGCAGCGGGACGTGCTGCGCCTCGCCGGGGCTGTTGAAGCAGCGTCGGAGCATCCGATCGCGCACGCGATAGCGGCTGCCGCGTTCGACGGCGGGCGCCCGCCCGCCGTCGAAAACTTCCGTTCAGCGCCGGGCGGCGGTGTCGAAGGAACCGTGGAAGGGCAGGTTGTCCTGGCGGGCCGGACCGGCTGGCTCACAGAAAATGGAATCCGCGTGTCGGCAAGCCAGCAGCAGGCCCTCGCGGCGGCGGAAAGGACCGGCGCCACCGCTATCTGGGTGGCTGTGAACGGCGCGCCTTCGGGCATCATCAGCCTCCGCGACACCATCAAGCCGGGTTCCGCTGTGGCCATCGCCAGGCTGAAAGAGCTGGGCTTGCGTCCTGTCCTGCTGACCGGTGACAACGCGGCAGTGGCGCAGCAGGTGGCCGCCGCCGTCGGCATTTCCCCCGATGACGTCTACGCAGGCGTCCTGCCCGCCGGAAAGGTCGAAGCCGTCCGCACGCTTCAGGCGGCCGGCGCAGTCGTGGCCATGGCCGGCGACGGTGTGAATGATGCGGCCGCCCTGGCGCAGGCGGACCTGGGCATCGCCATGGGTTCAGGTACCGATGTAGCCATCGAAGCGGCTGACCTCACGGTGATGGGCAACGATCTGGGCCAGGTGGCGCAGGCTATCGAATTGTCGCGCCGGACACTGGCCACCATCAAGACCAACCTGTTCTGGGCGTTCTTCTATAACGCCATCGGCATTCCGGTGGCTGCCCTGGGGCTTCTGAACCCCATGATCGCGGGAGCTGCGATGGCTGCCAGTTCAGTACTGGTGGTAGCGAACTCGCTCCGGCTCCGGAGCTTCGGCAAGTAACGGCGTCGAAGCGCCCGCGCTTGTCCGGTGCGCTCAGGCAGTGCCGAAGCGGACCGCGGCACGGGCCTTGGCTTTGGCAGCCTCTTCGTCCCGGTCCTTGGCCGGCGAATGGGAGACCAGCGAGTCCAGCAGGTGTTGGGTGATGTGGGCGATCTCGTGCACCGCCTCTTCGAAAGCGTCCTCGTTGGCCTTGGACGGCTTCGTGCTTCCGCTGATCTTGCGCACGTACTGCAGCGCGGCGGCGTGCACCTCTTCGGAGGTGGCGTGCGGCTCAAAGTTGTGGAGGGTTCGAATATTCCGGCACATATTGCCATGCTAGGCTCTGGAGCGCCTGGGATCGACCCCCTGCCCGTGACACAGGTGTGCATGGGCAGGACTGTATGGGCAGCGGTCCCCATCGACTATGTTTGGGGGCCGGGATAGGTTCTAGGTAATGGATCTTCCGGATGAGCCGGAGGCCGCTGGGGATGCCGACACCGTTCGGATCCAAGAAAATGAGGAGAACACAGATGGCTATTTGGGGCGCAGATGTAGAGCAGCTCAGGACCCTCGGCACCAAGCTGCAGAACGGTGCTGACCAGATCGAGCAGCAGCGGACCAACCTCGGACGCCTCCTGGACAGCACCACCTGGGAAGGCCCGGACGCCAAGCACTTCCGCAGCGAATGGCACGGCACCCACACGAGCGCCCTGAACCAGGTCATCCAGGCCCTGAAGGACGCCGGCACGAAGGCCACCAAGAACGCCAACGAGCAGGACCAGGCTTCACGCTAGCCAGTAGCGCCCAAGCATTCACCGCAAGGGTCCGGACACAGCACAGTGTCCGGGCCCTCCGGCGTTTAACAGGCGCTTCCGCATCAACAGGCCCCCTGGCGTCGGGGACGAATGTCCGCCCACCGGGCGTGCCGGCCCTACGGGACGGGTTCGACGTCGTTCGCGTGGTCCAGCGCGGCAGCCTTCCTGGCATTGGACGTTCCGCCGTCCCCGCGCAGCTCATCGAGCCGGACCAGGATGACGCCGCCCACAATGAGCACTCCGCCCAGCAGCTGGATGGCACCGGGGAGTTCACCCAGGAGCAGCCACGCCCAGATGACGGCGAACAACACCTCGGTCAGCGACACGAAAGAAGCCACCTTGGATCCGAGGGCGCGGGCCGCCATGATGCCGGAGACGTAGGCCAGGACCGTGGCGAGGATGATCAGGCCGGCCAGGGAAACCCACCAGGGCGTGATCCAGGGTCCAAGCCTCGTATCCGCGGTGCTGAACGCCATGGGAAGCAGGCCCGTGGCTGCGGTCAGCCACATCACGGCTGCACCCACCATCAGCCCGACGGATGCGAGCACGATGGGCGGCAGCGATTCGTTCTCCTTCGCCGTGATGAAGAAGTAGATGGCGAGGCAGACCGCCGCGGCCATGCCCCAGAGGACCCCGATGAGGTCGATTTTGACGGCTCCGGTGAAGTCCAGCACCAGGACCAGGCCGGCCAGGGACAGGAGTGTTCCGGCGAACGTGGAGGCCCGTGGCCTTTTCCTGCTCGCAGCCCAGAGCCACAACACGATGAGGACGGGGGCCAGGTATTCGAGCAACAGGGCCACACCCACGGAGAGCCGGGCCACGGCGTTGAAGTAGAACAGTTGGCACGCGGCCACCCCGATCAGCCCAAACAGGCCAATGGTGACCCAGTTGTCCCGCAACTGGTGCCAGCGGCCCCGCAATGACAGGACGGCAGGGACCGCCAGGATCAGCGCGGCCCCGGTCAGGCGCGCGGTGACGGCAGCGCCCGGTGACCAGCCTGTCTCCAGGAGGGCTTTGGCGAAGGATCCGGAAAGTCCGAAGACTGCCGAAGAGAACAGCGCGATGCCCAGGCCGGAGCCAAGGATCGAACGCACGGCTACGGGATTGCGGGCGGCAGGCACCGTGACCTCCTGTCAGGAGTAAAGTGGGGTAATGGTCCTGACATTACGCCCGCCCCTAGTAAGGAGTCAAGATGGTCTTTGCCCCTGACACTGAGATCGCCCTGCGCACCGTGGTCAACCTGATCAACACTGCAGCAACCGGAAGGGAAATGTTGGTCACCGTGGCCGACCTGGACGGGTTCCTTGAGACGGAGGGGTTCAGCGGGTCCCGTACGGGAGAAGAGGCCGAGGTAGCCAGTGTCCGGGAACTCCGGAGCCGCCTGACGGAACTATGGACCGCCGACGAGGACATGGCAGTAGCTACGGTCAACAGCCTGTTGCGGGAGGCCAACGCCCTTCCCCAGCTGATAAAGCACGACGGGTGGGACTGGCATCTGCACGCCACCACCAGGGAGGCACCCCTGGCCGAGCGGATGGGGACAGAGGCTGCCATGGCCCTTGCGGACGTCATCCGCAGCAAGGAGATGGACCGCATGCTGGTATGTGCGGCTGCTGACTGCGACGCCGTGGTGCTGGACCTCAGCCGAAACCGTTCCAAGCGGTATTGCGATACCGGGAACTGCGCCAACCGCGCGCATGTTGCTGCCTATCGCGCGCGAAGGGTCACAACCGGCTGAGCCGGCCCGCGGGACTTAAGGGTTGCCGGTTCCCTGGCTGTCCGCGTCAGGCGCCTCGGGCGTTCCGCCTGGCCGGTCCTGTCCGCGGGCACCGAAGCCGTGCGAAGCATTCTTGGCTGAACTCAGGTTGACACCGGATCCCTTGCCCAGGTGTTCGGCGTTTTCCTTGTAGCTCATGGAGAGCATGGCGGCGATCACCAGGGTGACGATGAAGGCGATTCCGGCGCCGGTAAAAGCGAGATCGAAACGCGGCGTCCGGGCACTGCCACCGGAAGCGAAGACCAGAACGGCCACAAAAGCGAGGGCGGCCCAGAACGCAGAGAACATCAGCGGCCCCTTCACCGAGGTCCGCAGGTTGCGCGGTTTTCCTGGTTTTTGGTCTGCCAAGGTAAGTTCCTCTCCTCCAGCCACGCCGGAGGGCTGCTGGTCTGATGTATGCGGTGGCCCGCGGATAACCGGTGGGGCACTGCGGCATTTCTACGCCGGGTAGAACCCGTTCGCTTCTAGTTTACGGCTTCGGGAGGGCAGGCCGGGAATCGTGCCTCAGGCTCAGCCCGGACAGTATCCACAGAACCCCGGAGATGATGGCCCCGCCACCGGCGACACCGAGCAGGGCGTGGGCTCCCAGGCTGATGAAAAAGGGCAGTGAAGCCGCGGTGCCCAGACCGATGATTCCTGATGCCACCCAGTCCCGGGCCAGCACGTGCCGCCCGCGGTGCCGGAGCCCGCAGTACAGTTCCGTGGCCCCCGCGATTCCGAGGCCCAGTGCCGCGACAGTCCCGAAGACGCCGTCCCCGTGAAGCAGCACTGCGGCAGCACCGGCACCCGTCAGCGCAGCCCCTCCGGCGGAAAGGATTTTGCCGGGCGCCCCGTCGCGTGCGAAGCCTGTCTTCGGGAGTCCCCAGAGGAGCAATACACCCGTGGCCAGTAGGTACAGGCCGCCGGCAAAGCCCATGACCTCAACGGACGGTCCGGGCCAGAAGATGGTCAGAGCTCCGAAGGCCAGGGCGGCAAGGGCCCGCAGCAGTACCGGCTTCCACAGGTCAGCCTGCCTGGCGGTTTCTGCAGCGGTGCCGGCGGGTGTCAGAGGTGGGTTCGGGTTCACCGGTCCAGTTTAGTGGCCGTGCGCCCTAGGGCGAACCCAGCACCATCCAGCGGTCGGACCGGGCCCGCGTCCCCAGGGTCACTGCCCGGGCACTCATGTAACCGAGGGCAAACGCGGCCCAGAGCCAGGCGAGTCCTGCAGCCGAGGAGATACCGGTGAGGGCCACAGTTGCGAGCAGGGGCGCATAGACCGCCAGGTTGGCGACCCCCGCCACCGCCAGGTACCTGGCATCCCCGGCGCCGATCAGCACGCCGTCGAGGACAAAGACGTAGCCGGCGATGGGCTGGCCGGCGGCCAGGATCCACAGGGCATACGTCAGGGCGGATTGGACTCCTGCGTCAGCCGTGAACAGCGCGCCAACCCACGGCGCGGCTACAGCCAGCAGGACACCGGTGACCACTCCGAATCCGGCGCCCCAGCGGATCATGGTCCGGGTCAGGAGCCGGGCACGCTGGGGATGGGAAGCCCCCAGTTCCTTGCCGATCAACGCCTGCGCGGCGATGGCAAGGGCGTCCAGGGCAAAAGCGAGGAAGGAGAAGATGGTCATGGCGAGCTGGTGTGCGGCGAGATTTACGGCGCCCTGTCCCGTCACCACAAACACTGTGGCCAGGATGGCGATGCGCAGGCTCAGCGTGCGGAGCATCAGCCACGAGCCCACGCGGGTCATGGCCCGGACTCCGCGCCAGTCCGGCCACAGGCTGATGCCATGGCGGGCGGCGTTCCGCTGGACCATCATCAGATAGACCGCAGCCATGGCCCACTGCGCCAGGCTGGTGCCCGCGGCCGAGCCCGCCACTGACCAGTCCAGGCCATAGACGAGCCAAAGGTTCAGGACAATGTTCAGGGCAAAGCCGGCGGTGGCGACCACCAGCGGCGTCCTGGTGTCCTGCAGTCCGCGGAGGACACCGGTGCCGGCAAAGATGAGCAGCATTGCCACCAGGCCGGGCATGGACCACCGGAGGTAGTCGGTGGCGTAGGACCGTACGTCGCCTTCCGCGCCCATCAGGGTTACCAGCGGTTCAGCGGCCCAAAAGCCGGCAACGGCAAGGGCGATGCCCAGCAGCATTGCCAGCCAGACGCCGTCGCGCCCTGCAGCGAGCGCCTTTCCCAGCTGGCCATGGCCAACCGCCCGGGCCACCGCCGGAGTGGTGGAATAGGCAAGGAACACCATCAGCCCGACGGCGCTGTGCAGCACTGCGGACGCCAGCCCCACACCGGCCAACTGGGCAACCCCAAGGTGGCCCACAATGGCGGAATCGGCCAGGAGGAAGAGCGGCTCGGCGATCAGTGCGCCAAACGCCGGAACGGCAAGCCGGAGGATCTCCCGGGACTGGCCGGCCGGCTTCTTCAGGGCAGCGGGAGCGGGTTGACGGGACACAGGGACAGCCTAGTGCGGCCTGCCCGGCTGACGTTCGGCTTACGTGACGTCCCGAGTCATGACATGGAACACAATCACACGGCATTAGTTGACACTTCAACTAATGATCAGTGAAACTCTTTATATGAACCAGTCACGCCTTACCACCACCGCCATCACCGTCCTGCGCATTATCCTCGGCTTCCTCTTCGCCGCCCACGGCTGGCAGAAGTTCAACGAATGGACTGTCGCCGGCACCCAGGCCGCCTTCGCCCAGATGGGCGTCCCCGCAGCCCAGATCTCTGCTCCCCTGGTCGCCGGCCTCGAACTGGCCGGCGGCATCGCCCTGATCCTGGGCGTGCTGACCCGGATCGTCGCAGCACTCCTGGCCCTGAACATGCTGGGCGCCCTGTTCCTGGTCCACGCCCCCGCCGGCGTCTTCGCAGACAAGGGCGGCTATGAGCTGGTCCTGCTGCTGGCCGCCGCAGCCCTGGCCCTCGCACTGACGGGCGCCGGCCGCGTTTCCGTGGACCGGGCACTGTTCGGCCGCAAGAACTCCCGGCTGGCCGTCCTCGCCTAGAGGGCACCCCTGCAACAGATATAACGCCCGACGGCGGACAGGCACCCAGGTGCGTGTCCGCCGTCGGGGGTTAAAAAGCCTTGGTGATCCGCCCGGGCGTGATCGGCGCCCCTAGCCAGTGACGCCCGTCAGCTCATTGGGAACATGCCGCAGTTCGCCGCTCTTCACTACCCTGCCGGACGTGAGGTCCACGGCGTGGATCTTCGAGCCGGCCGGCTCGGTGACGTAGGCCGTTGATCCCTGAACGAACAGAGTGGGACGTGGATCCTGCCAGATCTCCGGTTCCTCCCAGGCAGGAACCACCGGAACCGAACCAGTCTCAACGCCCGAGACCGGATCAATGGTGTGCAGTGCGCCGTCCGTCCCCAAGACCAGCGCCTCCCCGGCCGGACCGCGGCCCAGGGAGCGGAAGGAGTAACTGGCCCCCAGGTCCACGAGCTGCAGCGTGCCGGTGGCGGTATCCACCAGTGAAATCCGGGTGGGCCGCTCCAGCCCGGCGTCCCGGTCCACCTTGTAGTCGCCGAGAATCACCGGGGACGCGGGGCTTCCGGCCTGGTTACCCATCCGGCCGTACGGGTCAGGACTCGCAACCTTGGTGAAGGCCCCGTCCCGGTAGACCAGCATGCCGTCTTCGCAGCCCACCACCACTGTTGCACCGGCCGCAACCGCCTCACCGTGCACGCCGGGGCAGTCCTCGTTGCGGAGCAGTTCCGCACGCTCCTGGGTTTCCCCGGCCGGAGCAGCCAGCAGCACCAGGCCGCTGCGCCCCTCGTCATTGCCCAGCGTCGCAAGCAACTGTCCGCCCTCCAGCGTGACGGCGACGCCATGGTGGGCCTCGGGCGCGGTGTAGGCGGTGGTTGCCGGCAACCCGGTCTTGAGCGCATCCGAGAGGGTGGCAGGGTCAAAGATCTCCACTTTCCCTGTCCCGTCACTGAAGAGTGCTGTCCGCTTCGCGTGGGTGACCACATGGCCCGCCTCGCTGGCATCAAAAGCGCGGTCCGTCAGCTGCGGCGGGCCGGCATAGGAGTGGCCGTGGTCCCCGTGCCGCTCGGTCCACACGCCGGAATCGAACACGCGGAAAGCATCTCCCGACGAGATCAGCACATGCCTGCCGTCGCCCGCCTGGCTCAACCTGTTGAAGCCCTCAAGCGGCACCTCAGCAACAGTTTCCAGGGTTTTGGCATCCAGGACAGACACTCCGGCCGAATGGGTCAGGACCAGGCGCGGGACCGGCGCACGGGACTCCTTTGCCTCACCCCCGCCTCCGGTTGGATTGCTGCCGGCGGCGGCCCCCGACGGCGGGAGGGCGCTCTCGCCGGGAGCAGCTCCGCAGCCTGAAAGCAGAAGCAAGGAGGCCGCGAGGATAGCCGGGAACGCGAGGGTATGGCGGTTGGTGGGAGACAGATTCAGGGAGGATTTCATCATGTCGCTAATGATACTCATTATTATTAGCGACATGCGCAACGGCATCCGGGGGCGTTTACACCACATCCCGGGATCATGGTGGCAAAGCGCTCAAATACTCACAGTGAGCATCAGCAACTCCCAGAAAACAATCGCAAAAGTCTTGACGTCTACAACGTTGCACTGGTAAACCTGTGAACGATAACAAGGGTGGTCCGCATCACCATCCGCGTTGCTTGTCACCGAGGCGTCCCCTGCCCATCCCGACCCGCCGGCCTTCCAGGCCGGCGCACCCCAGAAAACAGCCACCACAAGTCTTCCGATTGTATTGAAACGATCCAAGCCCGCCGCAGTGGCCGGGCTTCCGCACCGCTCATCAAAGGAGATGTTCGTGATCCATCCCCCTCAAGACAGTCCGCTCAACATGGCGGAACCACCGCCGAACCCTGGCCGGAGCCGCCTTTCCCTGGGCACCAAAGCCGTGACAGCCGCCGTTGCCTCCGCGGCGCTGGCCTTCACGGGCCTGCCGGCAGTCCAAGCGGAGACGGCCCTGCCGCCGGTCGGCAGCGGCTTCCGTTTCGATTTCGGCCCCGGCAGCACCGAAACCGGCTACACCCGCGTCGACGCCGCCACCGCCTATTCCGCGGACGGGAAGTTTGGCTTTACGGACACCGCCGTCACCTCCGGCGTGGACCGCGGCACCGGCGACGCCCTCCGCTCGGATTTCGTCCAGGCGCAGGGCAGCAGCTTCCTGGTGGATCTGCCCAATGGCGACTACACCGTCAAGCTCATTGCCGGTGACGCCACTGAAGCCACCAACATCGCCATAACGGCCGAAAAGATGGCCAAGGTCCAGCTCACGGACAAACCCGCGGGCCAGTACCTGGAAATGGAGTTCCCCATTTCGCTGGTCGACGGGCAGCTGAATCTGGACTTCACCGGGACGGCTGCCAAGATCAACTCGCTGGTCATTGCTGCGCGTGCTCCGCGCGCTGCCACCACTGACCCCGGCGTCTACCTGGCCGGCGACTCCACGGTCCAGACCTACGATGCCGGCTACGTTCCGCAGGCGGGCTGGGGCCAGATGATCGACCGCTTCTTCGATGACAAGGTGGCCTTCAGGAACCACGCCATCGGCGGCCGCAGCTCAAAGAACTTCATCAGCCAGGGACGGCTGGACGAGATCCTCCGGGTCATCAACCCCGGGGACTACCTCATGGTGCAGTTCGGCCACAACGACGCGACCTTCGGCGTGGATGACCGCTACGCCTCCCCGGCCGACTACAAGGAATATCTCAGGACGTACGTCGATGGTGCCCGGCAACGCGGCGCCACCCCCGTCCTGGTAACGCCCGTGGGACGGCGCGACTACGACGAAGCAACCGGCAAATTCCGCGTCAGCTTCCCCGAATATGTGGCCAAGATGCAGGAACTGGCCACCGAGGAGAACGTGGCACTGGTGGATCTCTCCGCCATGAGCCGCGCCTACTACGACACCATCGGCCCGGAGGACACCAAGTCCGTCTTCCTGCACGTCGACGCCGGGGTTTACCCGAACCGGCCCACCGGCACCGTGGACAACACGCACTTCCAGGAATACGGCGCCATCCAGATCGCACGCCTGATCGCAGGCAGTGTCAAGCAGCTCAGCGATCCGCTGGCCGCACATGTCAAGGAGATCACCCCGCCGTCGGCCGTTCCCGCAAAGCCCCAGGGACTGGTGGCCGGGAGCATCTCCAACGCCGGGGCCCTCTTGAAGTGGCAGCCGGTGGAAGGCGCGGACATCTACAAGGTCTACCGCAAGCTGGCCTCCGAACCGGACACCGCCTGGAAGCTGGCCACCACCGCGACCGTCCCCACTGCCAACCTCACCGGGCTGGCCGAAGGCACGGCCTACAACGTCCGCGTCGCTGCCCTGAACGGCAAGGGACTCTCCGAGCCAAGCGACACCCTGAACCTGACCACCAAGGAAGCCAAGTACAAATTCGACTTCGGCCCCGTGGGAGCCCCGGTTGAACCCGGCTACACCGAGGTCAACAGGACCATGGCGTACTCCAAGGAACGTGGATTCGGGTTCAAGGACATCACCGTCCTCAGCGACCGCGATCGCGGCGCCGTGACAACTAACCTCCTGCGCGACTTCGTCCTCAGCGGCACCAGCTTCGAATTCCAGCTCGATGTGCCCAATGGCACGTATGCCCTGAAGACGTACCACAGCGACTGGATCGGCTCCACCCGGACCGACGTAGCCGCCGAAGGCACCCCCTACGGGCAGGTGGCCTCGTCCAAGGCCTCATCCGCCACCAAGATCATCAACCAGGTCCTGGTCTCCGACGGCCAGCTCAACCTGACCATCAGCGGTTCCGGGCAGCGCCTCAACGGCCTCGAGGTCACCCCGCTCCTCGTGGGACCCACCAATCTGCGCACCACGGCCATCGACGCCGGCGCGGAACCGCCGGTGGTGGACCTCGCGTGGGACGCTGTGGGCGATGCCGCCAGCTACAAGGTGTTCCGCAAGGCAGCCCATGAAGCTGACCCGCAGCTGGTCGCAGAGAACGTCACCACAGCAGCCTTCCGGGACAGCAGCGCCTTCGCCGGCCTCAAATACCAGTACTTCGTCACCGCGGTGGACCACACCGGCCTCGAGTCGGTCCCCTCCAACACCGTGGACGTGGCCCTCGTGGATCCGAACACTCCAGTGCCGGCTGCCACCGGCAAAGTGGACATCAAGGCCATCGAAAAGACCAGCATCAGCCTCAAATGGCAGAGGGTCACCGGTGCTGCGGCCTACCAGGTCTACCGGTCCACGTCCCCGGACGGACCATTTGAGTACGTCGGCCGGGCCACCGAGGTGAACTACACGGACACCACGGTCCTGACCACCATCAGGTACTACTACCGCGTGACCACCGTGAACAAGGGCGGCGAATCCGCGCCGTCCGCCGTGATCGGGACCGAAAAGGTCACCATTGTGAACCGGCAGATGGAGGCGCTTGACCGCGCCCCCGTTGCGCTGCTGACAGGCGAAGGCGTCCGGGTAGGCTGGCGCATGCTGGGCCTTGATCCTGAGCAGATCGGCTTCCATGTCATCCGCGACGGCGTCCAGCTCACCGTTGACCCGATCCGGAACAGCACCAGCTACCTTGATGCCGGGGGAACCGCGGGCTCCCGGTACGTCATCAAGGCTGTGGGCAACGGCGCGGACCAGCTCACCGCCGAGTTCGCCCCCCTGGCGCAGGACTACCTGGCGGTCAAGCTGGACAAGCCTGCCGACGACTACACCAAGGACGGGCAGCTCTACAGCTATTCCGCCGGCGACTCCAGCATTGCCGACGTCGACGGCGACGGCACCTACGAGGTCATCCAGCTGTGGTCGCCGTCCAACTCCAAGGACAACTCGCAGGCAGGCTACACCGGCACCGTCTACGTGGACGCCTACAAGATGGATGGGACCAAGCTCTGGCGGATCAACATGGGCCCGAACATCCGTGCCGGCGCGCACTACACGCAGCTGCTCGCCTACGACTTCGACAGCGACGGCAAGGCCGAAATCGCGATGAAGACAGCGGACGGCACACGTGACGCCGCAGGCACCGTCGTCGGAAACGCCACTGCGGATTACCGCAACAGCAGCGGCTACGTCCTGACAGGACCGGAGTACCTCTCGGTCTTCCACGGCGCCACCGGCACCATCATGGACACCGTGGCCTACGATCCGCCCCGCGGAGACGTGGCAGCCTGGGGTGACGGCTACGGCAACCGCGTGGACCGCTTCCTGGGGGCCGTGGCCTACCTCGACGGCGAACACCCCTCCATGATGTTCAGCCGCGGCTACTACACCCGCACCGTGCTGGCCACGTACGATCTCGTGGGCGGCAAGATCCTCAAGCGCTGGATCTTCGATTCAGACACCGCAGGCGCCCAGTACCGCGGCCAGGGAAACCACAACCTCTCAGTGGCCGACGTGGACGCTGACGGCAAGGACGAGTTCGTCTTTGGCTCCCTGACCATCGATGACAACGGCAAGCCGCTCTACAACACCGGCCTTGGCCACGGCGACGCGATCCACACCAGTGACCTTGACCCCTCCCGGCCGGGACTCGAAACGTTCGCCGCCCACGAGGACATGGGTTCCAGCGGGAACAAGGGCGCCACGTTCCGTGACTCCCGGACCGGTGAGGTCATCTGGAGCATTCCGGCCGTCAAGGACACCGGACGGGCAGCAGCCGGCGACATCGACCCCCGGCACGCCGGGGCTGAGGGCTGGGCAATCGGCGGCGACGCCGCGTGGAACTCCCCGGTGGGCGAACTCCGCTCAGCCAAGGGCGGCCTGATCGCCAACAACATCCCGGCGGCCAACTTCCTTGCCTGGTGGGACGGAGACCTGCTCCGCGAGATCGTGGACCACGATTGGGATGCCACCACCAGCAAGGGAACACCCACTATCTCGAAATGGAACTGGGAAACGGAATCGAGCGACCGGCTCCTGACGGCCGCGGGTGCGAAGTCGAACAACAGCACCAAGGGGACCCCGGCCATCCAGGCCGACCTCCTGGGCGACTGGCGAGAGGAAATCGCGTGGCCGTCGTCGGACAGCACGGAACTGCGGATCTACACCACCACCGCAGGCACTGACGTCCGGCTCCGGACCCTGATGCACGATCCTGTGTACCGCCTCTCGGTGGCGCGCGAAAACATCTCCTACAACCAGCCGCCGCATCCCGGCTTCTTTATCGGTGCCGGCATGGAGCTGCCTGCACAGCCGGATATCACGTACACCGGCGCACGTTAACCGCTTGGACACGCCGTAACCGGCAGCGGAACAACACGTTGCACCACGAACTGCCCTGTCCGCCCTCCGGCGGGCGGGGCAGTTCCTGTTGCGTCTTTGTGTCCTCCCTGACGCCCGGGTAACCCCGGCGCCTCAGTAAGATCGCAGCATGACTGAGTCCGCCGCCAATTCCGTGACCCTCCGCTTCCTGGCCGCTCCGATGGACGTGGGCCACAGCGGGTCCGTTGACGCCGGAACCGTGCTGGAGTGGGTGGACAAGGCCGCTTATGCTGCCGCCGTCGGCTGGGCAAAGTCCTACTGCGTCACGGCCTACGTCGGCAACATCCACTTCGCAGACCCGGTGAACAGCGGCGACATGGTGGAGGTGGAGGCCACCATCGTGTACACGGGCCGCTCCTCCATGCATATCCGGACCGTGGTCTCCTCCAGCGACCCCAAGGGTGGACCGGCCACGATGCGCAGCCAGTGCATCGTCATCTTCGTAGCGGTTGGCGATGACGGGAAACCGATCCCGGTAAGGCAGTTTGAGCCGGTGACCGCGGAAGAGATCGAACAGCGCGATCACGCCGTGGCACGGATCAAGGTCCGGGAACGGATCGTCGAAGCTATGAACGCCCAGGAATATACCGACGCCGGGACGGCCGAGCGTGTGACGCTGCGGTTCATGGCCGCCCCCACGGACGTGAACTGGGGAGGGAAGGTCCACGGCGGCATCGTGATGAAGTGGATCGACGAAGCCGCTTACGTCTGCGCTTCCCGCTACTGCGGCCTGGACACGGTAGCGGTCTTCTCCGGCGGCGTCCGCTTCTACCGCCCGCTGCTGATCGGCCACGTGGTGGAAGTGGAGGCGCGCCTGGTTTACACCGGAACCAAGGGAATGCACGTGGCTGTCCACGTGCGCTCCGGTGATCCGAAGACCAGGGAGCTGAACCTGACCACGTACTGCCTCACCGTGATGGTGGCGCGCGACGCCGAAGGCACCTCCGTGCCCATCCCCCGCTGGGTGCCGGTCTCGGAAGAGGACAAGCGGCTGCACGCGCATGCGCGCGAGCTGCTCGAAATCCGGGGCACAGCCCCGGGAAACCGGCTCCCCAACCACCTGCTGGCCCAGGGCTAAGCCCGTTCCAACGGCGGTGGTGGACCTTAGAAGCCGCCACCTCCGGCGTCGGCCGCCATGTTCGCAAAGCGGGAGTAGTGGCCCTGGAACGCCACCACGATGTCCTTGGTGGGTCCGTTACGGTGCTTGGCGATCAGGATGTCAGCCTCGCCTGCACGCGGTGACTCCTTGTCATAGACGTCTTCACGGTGCAGCAGGATGACCATGTCAGCATCCTGCTCGATGGAACCGGATTCACGGAGGTCCGAGACCATGGGCCGCTTGTCCTGGCGCTGCTCGGAGCCACGGTTCAGCTGCGAGAGGGCAATCACCGGCACCTGGAGCTCCTTGGCCAGGAGTTTGAGCGCGCGGGAGAACTCGGAGACTTCCTGCTGGCGCGACTCCACCTTCTTGCCCGAGCTCATGAGCTGCAGGTAGTCGAGGATCACCAGCTTGAGGTCATGCTGCTGCTTGAGGCGGCGGCACTTGGCGCGGATCTCCATCAGCGACATGTTGGGGCTGTCGTCAATAAACAGCGGGGCATCGTTCATCCTGCCCATGGTGGTGGCGATCTTGGACCACTGCTCGTCCTTGATGGTGCCCTTGCGAAGGTCCTGCAGGCCGATGGTTGCCTCGGCCGAGAGGAGGCGCATGGCAATCTCGTTCCGGCCCATTTCCAGGGAGAACATGACCGTGGCCAGGTTGTTCTTGATCGCGGCCGACCTGGCGAAGTCCAGGGCAAACGTGGACTTACCGACAGCGGGCCGGGCGGCGATGACAATCATCTGGCCCGGGTGCAGGCCGTGGGTAAGTTCGTCCAGCTCGTAAAAGCCGGTGGGCACACCTGTCATGCCTTCGCCGCGGTGTCCGGAGGCTTCGATCTCGTCCACCGTGGCTTCCATGACGTCCTTGAGGACCACATAGTCCTCGGCCGTGCGGCGCTCGGCCACGGCGTAGACCTCAGCCTGGGCCTGGTTGACCAGATCCTCCACCTCGCCATCGGAGCCATAGCCCAGCTGGACGATCTTGGTTCCTGCGTTGACGAGGCGGCGGAGGACAGCCCGTTCGGCCACGATCTCGGCGTAGTAGCCGGCGTTGGCCGCGGTGGGTACGGTCTGGATCAGCTCGTGCAGGTAGGCCGGGCCGCCGATCCTGTTGATCTCGGCACGCTTGGTCAGTTCATCTGAGACGGTGACGGCGTCGGCGGGCTCGCCACGGCCATAGAGGTCAATGATGGCCTCATAGATGGTTTCGTGGGCCGGCCGGTAAAAATCCTGGCCGCGGAGGATTTCCACAACATCGGCAATGGCATCCTTGGAAAGCATCATGCCGCCAAGAACAGACTGCTCAGCGGGGATGTCCTGGGGCGGCTTTCGGCTGGTTTCTGATCCGCGGGTACCGTCGATCGAGTCCAGGTGCGTTACTGACAAAGCTGCCGTCCTCCGTTTATATGCCGCGTGATGCCGCGGCGTTCAAGCCAATTCCTGCCGGATGCCGGCCTGTGGTTCTTTCACAACCCTGCCTCCAGCGCGGCTGGTTTCAGGTCTATCAGCCGCCACTGACAACGAAGGCCGCGTGGGCCTGGGCAGTCGGTTGTGCGGGCAAAGAGAGTTATCCCCACAATCCACAAAGTTATCCACAGAGGTTGCCGCCGGAGCAGGAATGGGTACCTGCCACCGGGGCACATACCCGTCCGCGGCGGCGCTGATTGCACCTCAAGGAACAGGTCTCCCGCTACGCTATCCGCCCCCGCTCCACTGTCCAAGCCCACCTCCCGTCCAGCCTGTGGATAACCTGTGCACTAACTGGCATAGCTTGTGCACAGCCTGTGGGTGAACCTGTGGAAACAAAAATACTTTGCACCCCTGCAAGCCTCTGACCTGCACAAACATTATTCCGGGGTGTGGACGAAATATTATTTTTCGAAACCTTCATCCACAGCTTGCAGCCCGGCAGGCCCGGACCGGGACAGCTTTGGCCTCCTTCGGAGGGCTGATTCATTCACTTCCCGTGATGAACCCCACAGGCTCTGCCGGCTTTGACGGGACGGCGGCAGCCATGTATGCAAGGCGGGAATGGGCTGTGGATAACGCCCCGTCTGGCATAAGCTCTAAACATGGGCGACATACTGATGGTCCTGCTGCCGGCCATCATCCTGGGGGCAGTTATTTGGGCACTGACAACAGCCCTGAGGCCCCGTGATTCGGGGACTTCGGATGCGGAAAAATATCAACAGGACCTCGCCAGACGCTCGGCAGAGCATTATGCGGAACAGGTGCGGGTGGCTACGGCCGCACGTGCCCGGCTAGAGGCCAAAACCCGTCCCAGCCAGAACGAACAACAGCAACTGCAGCAGGAAGGCAACGCCCGCGCCGCGCAGCGCGCCCAGTCCGGGACGGCGGCCGGTCACCATGGTCACTCGGTGGCTCACGGCGGGCAGTTGGACCCACAGCTTGCCTTGCAGCTTCAGACGCTGGCCCGTAACGGGCACAAGATTGAAGCCATCAAGCTCCTCCGCCAAGCAACCCAAACAGACCTGGCCACCGCCAAAGAGTATGTAGATCGGCTTTAGAAATGGAATCGCTCGTGATCCCCGTCATTATCCTCGCGGTCGTCGGCGCCGCAGTGGCCCTGGCAGCCCGCGCGTTCAGCAGGCGGCAGTCATCCGCCAGGAAAGCGGGCTCTGTTCCGCCGCCGGATCCGGTAGAGCTGGCACGCAGCGCCGCCGCAAAACTCACCGAAGAACAGCACCGCCGGCTGTACGCCCTGATCGCACAGGGTCAGGCAATGGCGGCCATCAAACTCTATTACGAGTCCACAGGTGAGGGCCTGCGCTCTGCCCGCGACGCCGTGGCGGCGTTGGCCGCCCACCCGCAGCCCTACCGCAGCGTTCCGGCAGAAACGGCCGAGGTGGACACTGACGACGACGCACCTCAGCGGTTCCCGTACCGGTACCGTGCCATTGCCAGCAAGGGTGATGTCACGCGGGAGGTCAGCAGCAACATGCTCAACGACGAAATCTACGGGCGTATCCGCACTCTGGCGCGAAGCGGCGACACAGAGGCCGCTGCGAACGCCCTCACCAGGCACTCGGACATCACCTTGAAGCAGGCGCGCGAGTTCATTGCCCTGCTCGATGACTAGCCGGGCGCCTGCTGGGCCCTAGAAGTCGAACAGGTCCCCCAGCCAGCCTTCCTTTTTCTTGGGCCGCCGGCGGTCGTAGTCACGGTCATAGCCCTGCCTGCCGTAGTTCCGGTCGTCAGAGCGGGGCCGGTCGTAGCGGGCCTGGCCACGCTGGGGCTCAAAGTTGGGATACAAGGGCGGCGGGACCGGCGCCGATGCCTGCGGCGCAGCAGCCGGGCGGGCAGCCGGCGGGGCGCTTCCCCCCATTGCCTCGTTGGCGCGGTCGATGATCTTATCCAGCTCACCCCGGTCGAGCCAGACGCCGCGGCACTGGGGGCAGTAGTCAATCTCCACACCGCTGCGTTCGCTCATGATCAGGTCAATCGAATCCACGGGACATTTCATGACCGGTCAACGATCGGCGGGCCTGGTTAGTTCGGCAGCCAGGATCAGCACCGGATCAACGGCCACCCGATATGCCTGCCAGCAGCTGTTCGAACGGCAGCGACTGCGCCACGGCGGGCCGGGAGCCCGGCTGCCCGCCCGTGAGGAGGTCCGCAAGCTCGGCTGCTGCACGGTCGATGCGGGCCGACAGGGGTGATCCGCCGTCGTCGTTGTTCCCCCAGTCCTGTGGGCCGGCAAAGACGCCGGTGGCAGTCATCCTGGTCCGCAGGTAGCTGAACAGCGGACGCATGGCGTACTCGAGGACCATCTGGTGGCGGTCCGTTCCACCGGTGGCCCCGAGCAGCACGGCCTTGCCTTCCAAGGACTTTGGATCAAGGACGTCGATGAACGACTTGAAAAGGCCGCTGTAGGACGCGCTGAAGACGGGGCTGACGGCAATAATGCCGTCGGAGGCCTCCACGCCGGTGATGACATCAGCCAGGCGCGGGCCCGCATAGCCGGTGACAAAGTTGTTTGCGATGTCCACGGCGAAGTCCCTGAGCTCAACAACGTCCACGCTCACGCCATAGCCCGCGGCAGTGAGCCGGTGTTCTGCGGCGGCGGCAAGCTGATCGGCGAGAAGCCGGCTTGAAGACGGGACACCAAGGCCGGCGGAAAGGACGGTGATGCGGCGGGTTTCCACGATGGACTCCTGAAAGTTCGGTTGATACAAGGATACATGTGTTTGCATGTATCGAGGTAACCGGCGGCAGCCTGCGTTTATTCCGCACCACGGGCGGAGGCGCTGCGCGGACGGCGGCACCCCGCACAACCCGCATCCTTGACAGCCCATCGAGCCTTGGGGAACATCGAGAGATGCCGGTGCCTGGCTGTCCCAGGAGCCGACCGGCGGTCCCCTCCTCGAAGGGATATCGGATGAAGTCGGCCCTCTCTCGTCTCAGATCCTTCCGGGGTGTGGCCACAACCGCGGCAGCCCTCCTGGCGGTCTCCATCGCGGGTTGCACCAGCGGTCCGGAGCCGCCTGACCGGCAGTCCCCTGCGGCTGAAGTACGGATCGCTGCTGTCGGCGACATGAACGGCCCCAAGACCACTGACCCGGACAGCCCGTCCGGCCGGAACGCTGCAGCGATCACCCGGCTCGTGCAGGACAACGAAATTGAGGCGTTTCTGGGGCTCGGGGACTTCCAGTACGACATTGCGGACTGCGCCGACTTCGTGAAGTACTGGGCGCCCCTGTGGGGTGGCACGATGCCCAAGTTGTACTGGGTGTCTGCGCCAAACCACGACTGGGAACCAGGTCGGAACGAAGACCTCGACAACTTCATGAACGGCCAGTGCCCGGGGTCCAAGGACAAGGCAGCCATCAACGAACAGCGCGGGTTCATCGGGAACGGAAGGGCCTACTCCAAGGACTTCGGGAACTGGCACTTTGCGTTCCTGTCGTCCGCCCACTGGCGGTATAACCCCCAGCAGGCCCGGTCATTGACGGCATGGCTCGATGAAGACCTCGCCGCAGCCAAGGCGGCCGGTAAGCATCTGGCAGTCGTCTACCACGAACCGTACTTCACATCGAACACGGACGAGCATGAGCGGGCCGCTGACCACAAGCCGTGGATCGACGTGATGTGGAAGCACCGGGTCCGCCTGACCCTGTCGGGGTCCCAACACAACTACGAACGGTCATGTCCGGTGGACAACGCCGACCAGTGCGTCAGTGACGGCATGACAGCCTTCCAGGTTTCCACGGGAGGTATCGGCCTGCGTCCGTTCACCAGCAGTCCGCCGTACATCGAGAAGCGGTTCAGCGACACTCACGGGTTCCTTCGGCTGACACTCAGGGACGACGGATCTTTTGATTGGAATTTCGTTCCAACGTCGGGCTCAAGCACGGACTCAGGCACGCGCGGCTGACAAGCCGCGCTGGCTCTGCCAGACTGCCTGCATGGCTGAAAACAAGACACGGGCAACCGGCGCGTCAGTGGAGGACTTCATCGCCGCCGTCGAACACCCTGTCCGGCATCGTGACGGCCTTCGCCTGCTGGAGCTGATGACTGGGATCACCGGAGAGAAAGCGGAGATGTGGGGACCCACAATTGTGGGCTTCGGGCACTACCACTACAAATACGAAACGGGCCGGGAGGGCGATGCCGCCGCAGTGGGGTTTTCTCCCCGTAAGGCGAGCCTTTCGCTCTACGGGCTCACCTATGGCCCCGAGGCCGGGGAACTGCTGCCGAGGCTGGGTAAGTACAAGACCGGCGCGGGCTGCCTGTACTCAACAAGCTCGAGGATGTGGACGAGGCAGTCCTTGCCGAGCTGATCCGGGCGGGCTACCGGCACGTGACCACAGTGATGCACAGCCCCTGACCCACCCCCGGCCACCACAGCAACGCGGGGTCACTTAATGCCGCTCGGAAGCCGTTTATTGGGTCTTGAGTGACCCCGCGTTGCAGTGGCGTCGGGCTGTCCGCGGGACGCAGAAAGACCCCCGCCGCCGGTGAGGGCGACGGGGGTCTTCCGGCAGTTCAGTGCTGCGTAGCCCTGAGGACTACTTGCCTGCGACTACGTCGAGTTCGATCACAGCAGCAACGTCGTCGTGGAGACGGACGTTGGCCTGGTAGGAACCAACCGACTTGATGTGTGCCGGCAGTTCAACCTTGCGCTTGTCGATGCGGCCAAGGCCAGCGGCCTCAACAGCGTCAGCGACGTCGGCCTGCTTGACGGTGCCGAACAGGCGTCCGGTCTCGCCAGCCTTGACGACGAGCTTGACCGGCTTGGCGGAGAGTGCAGCGGCCTGCTTCTGAGCGTCTTCCAGGGAAGCGTGCTCGCGGGCGGCGCGGGCAGCCTTGATGGACTCAACCTGCTTCTCGCCACCCTTGGACCAGGTCAGGGCGAAGTTGCGGGGCAGCAGGTAGTTACGTGCGTAACCGTCCTTGACCTCGACAACGTCGCCAGCAGCACCGAGACCGGTTACTTCGTGGGTCAGAATGAGCTTTGCCATGTTAGTTTCCCTTCCTTAACCGCGGCCAGCGCCGGAGTAAGGCAGCAGAGCAACTTCGCGGGCGTTCTTGATTGCCTGGGCGATTTTGCGCTGTTCCTGCACCGTGACGCCAGTGACGCGACGGGCGCGGATCTTTCCGCGGTCGGAGATGAACTTGCGCAGCAATGCTACGTCCTTGTAGTCGATGACAGTGATGTCAGCGGCCTTCAAGGGGTTGGACTTTGGTTTGGGCTTACGGAGTTCAGCCTTAGCCATCGTGGAGCTCCTATTCTAGGGAGCCCGTGGATGTTGATCCACGGGATGGTGGTGGTCCGACGGCGGCAGTAACCTGGGTGCCTTTGGCACCTGGGCGGTCCCGGCGTCGGGCCTTGTTTTTTGTTGTTTAGAAGGGAGGTTCGGAATCGGGGCCGTTGCCCCAGCCGCCCGCATTGGAGACACCGGGCGTTGCCCAGGGATCCTCCTGTGCAGCCTGCTGGTTGCCGCCACCGAAGCCACCGGAGTTGCCGCCCTGGTTTCCACCAGAGTTGCCGCCACCGAAGCCACCGCCGCCGTTGCCGCCGCCGAAGCCACCCTGTCCACCCTGACCGCCGGAGCGCTGGGTGCGGTTAACCTTGGCATTGGCGTAGCGCAGGCTCGGGCCGATTTCATCGACTTCGAGCTCGATTACGGTGCGCTTTTCGCCTTCTTTGGTTTCGTAGGAACGGCTCTTCAGCCGGCCGGAAACAATCACGCGCATGCCCTTGGTAAGGGACTCGGCGACGTTCTCGGCTGCTTCACGCCAGACGGCAGCGCGGAGGAACAGGGTTTCCCCGTCCTTCCACTCATTGGACTGGCGGTCAAAGGTGCGTGGGGTGGAAGCGATGGTGAAGTTCGCTACTGCCGAACCTGACGGTGTGAACCGCAATTCCGGGTCATTGGTGAGATTACCGATGACCGTAATAGTGGTTTCGCCTGCCATCTACTGCCTCCTTGTTCGATCCTGGATGAAGAATTCGATCCTGCGGGGTAAAGAATGAAGATTGAAGCTGAAATTACTCAGCAACAACTTTCTGCTCTTCGGGGCGGGTGATCTTGGTGCGCATGATGGTCTCGTTAAGAGACAACTGGCGGTCAAGTTCCTTGGCGGTATCCGGCTTGGCGGTGAAGTTCACCACGGCGTAGATACCTTCAGACTTCTTCTTGATTTCGTAGGCCAGCCGACGACGGCCCCAGATGTCAACCTTTTCGATGGTTCCACCATCGTTGGTGATGACATTCAGGAACTTCTGAAGCGACGGCTCAACGGTACGCTCTTCGACCTCGGGGTCGATGATTACCATCAATTCGTAAGGACGCATATGTGAACCCACCTCCTTTGGGCTAAGCGGTTACGGCATTTCCGTAACAGGAGGTTCATTTGCGATGCCATGCAAAGCCCCGCCAACGGAACGGAGGCAGGGCGCAGCACAGACTTCAATATCTTAGTGCATTTGGAACGGATAGGCGATTCGCGCTTGACTCAAAGGCTATCGAAGGACCCCGAACGCCGGAAGCCGGCGGCGGCGTATGTGGAAAACGGCGCCCGTGGCCGGTCCACGGCGTGCCGGGCCGAAGCTAGAGTACAGGGCATGGAAGCCGCCCAGCACAATGCCCGCCCACTCAAGGTGAGGCGCAGCCGGCTCAGGTTTGTGGCCATGATGGCGGCCGGACTCAGTGCGGCCGCCGCAGCCGGCGCCGCTGGCCTGTGGGTCCAGGCGCCGGCCGCGGGGTGGGCTACCGCATCCTTTGTCTACGTCGCCTGGGTCTGGCTGGTGGTCGGCCGCATGGATCCAGCGGAGACCAAGGCCCATGCCGTCGCCGAAGACCCCTCCCGGCCCACCACCGACCTGCTCATACTGGCGGCGAACGTTGCGTCCCTGGCCGCAGTCGCCGTCGTCGTGGTCTATTCCCACAGGCGCGATGACGCCACGCAGGTGGGCGGGGCGGCATTGGTCCTGGCCAGCGTGGCACTGTCCTGGATGCTCGTGCAAACGCTTTTTACGCTGCGATACGCGGCCCACTATTACGGCGGGGAGAAGGACGGCGGCGTCAGCTTTAACCAGGACGAGCCCCCGCAATACACCGACTTCGCCTACCTGGCCACCAGCATCGGAATGACGTACCAGGTATCGGACACCAACCTTGAGAATCCGCGGATCCGGCGCGAGGCGCTTAAACACAGCCTGCTCTCGTACCTTTTTGGCACTGTCATCCTTGCGGCGACAATCAACCTGGTGCTGGGACTCGCGGTCTAATGCGTAATTGATACCTGCAAATGCGCAAAATACCCCACATAAAAGTCGAGTACACGTGACCTCGAATTTCTCTGGTGCAACACCCTGATCGAAGCTATATTTGCATCCATCGGCTGGGTACCGTGCTGGACGCTAATTAAGCGTCCAGAAGTTTTGATCCGCAACCTGTGAGAGTGCGGATCCCTCATAAAGCAGTGCCGGATATAAAAGGAATCGGTCTCCTTCTTGGAAGATGGGGGCCGCATGTCGTTAATTGGCAGAAGCATGGAGTTGCAGCGGATCCTCTCGGTGATCCGGGGGCCCCGGGAATCTGCGCTGACAATCGTCGGGCGGCGGGGCGTGGGCAAATCCGCCCTCCTGTCCGAGATCCCGCGCCTCTCTGAATACCGAACTGTCTTCCTCCGGGCCAGCGCCTCCGAGTCCGACTGGCCGCTGTCAGGCCTCACCGCGCTCCTCAACGGGATAGACGATCCTGTGCTCAACCGGTTCGCCGAGAACCTCCTAAGGGATTCCACTGGCGCCATGGACGTCCCCACCGTTTCAACCATGCTGCTCAACGGGTTGCACCAACGCTCATCGTCACGGACCGTGATCGTGATAGACGACGCCGACCAGTTGGATCCCAGCAGCCAGGCAGTGATCGGATTCCTTGCCCGCCGCCTGGCCGGCACCGAGATCGCACTTTTCAGCAGCGTCCGGGAAGACTCACCGGACAGTCCGTTCAACAGCCTGCCGGCACTGCACCTGAGGGTGCTCAGCTACAACGACACCGTTCGTATGCTGGAAGCGATCCCCGCCCGGCAAACCGCGACGGCGGCCGTGCACGCCGTAGCCGCAGCCACCCAAGGCAACCCGTTGGCCGCCGTCGAACTTTATACGTGCTTGCTGGAGCGCCAGGCGGAAGGGAAGTATGCGCTCCCCATCCCGCTGCCCTGCAAAGGAAGTTTTGAGGCGGAGTTCGCCGCAACAGTGGGCGGCCTGACCCCGGCCGCGCGCCACTTACTTGACCTCATGTCGTTATCCTGCCGGAGTGACATCGCCGCCTTGGAAAAAGTTGATGGCGACGTCTGGGCAGGCGTGGACGAGCTCCTGGCCAACGGCATGGTCAGCAGGTCCGGTCCGTACCTGCGGATCCAGGACCCGTTGCTCCGTGGTTATGCGTTCGGCACCATGACACCGGCCATCCGGACAGCCAACCACCGCGCGCTGGCCGATGCCGCCGGGGAAACGGACCCGTACGCACACCGGTGGCACCAGAGTTTCACCGCACTGGAACGCCAGACACCCTTTGGCCTGCTTCGGTTCGCCGTTGACCTGATCCGGGGCGGAGAAGTGTCATTCGCCGTGGAATTCATCGAGCGCGCACTCACCATCAATCCGTGGGAAGCAGAGACAGCGGCACGGCTCACAGCGGTGGCGGAACTGCTGTTCAACAGGGGTGAGTTCGTCTACGCCAGGCGCTACCTGGACTGGGCACAGCGCGTGACACGCAACCCTCCGCTTATTCTTCGCCTCACAGGGCTCGCCTTCGAAATCCAATTCATGCAAGGCGCTGCCGTACGGTCCAGCATGGTGCTCCGCCTTGTCAAGGAGTTCGGGCAGCACGATCCGGCTTACTCCGCCTCGCTGTTGGCCGTCGGTTCGCTCTATTACGCCGAGCGGTGGGAACTGGAGGATGCGAAAGCGCTGCTCCAACACGCCGAAAAGTTCGGGGACGCCGCCTCCGAGAACTCCCTGGCGGTGGCAGACCAGGCCAAAATTCTGATCGAAGCGATCAGTGGCAACACAGATGACGTTAGCCGTAAGCACGAGGCTGCCGGCAAGACTGTTGCCACGCTCCTGGTGCAGGGGAGGGCCCTGAGCTACGCGGGACACCATGACCTTGCCCAGGAAGCCTTCGCCATCGTCCGGAACTCGGCGGAAGCGAGCAACGTCAATTGGCGGGAAACCGCAGACTGCCTCGCTGTTGATAACGAGATCCGGGCGGGCCATGTCCGCAAGGCCATCCGGCTCATTGAAGACCTGGAACTCAACGAACCGGAAGCGAAATACCACCGGGGGATGCGGCACATCTTCCGGGTATGGCGGGCCCATTCCTTGGGCGATGAGGCTATGGCACGGCTGTACGTTGCAGAGGCGCAGCATTTCTTCGGGGCGGACGGCCATCCGGCCATCACCGCACAGTTGGCGGCCTGCCAGGGGCACTTCGCACTCATGCGCGGCAATCTGGCGGAGTCCCTCGCGCAGCTCTCCCGCGCCGCCGAGATCGGAGCGGGATACGGAAACCCGACCCTGCTCCGCTGTGAGGCGGATCTGGTGGAAGTCCTGGTCCGCCTGGGCCGCCACCACGAAGCGACCCAGGCGCTCCGCCAGCTGGCGGGCCGCGCCGTGGGACAGCGGTCTCCCTGGCTGGTGACGGCCGTGGCCCGCAGCCGGGCCATGCTTGCCGACGGCGAACAGTCGCTTCACCTGTTCAAGTACGCCCTCGAGTCCCCGGCCTCCCAGGATTCGGTTCTGGAGCGCGCCAGGACCCTGCTGTGCTACGGGGAGCGGTTGAGCGCATTTGGCCGGCAACGCGAGGCCAAGGACGGCCTGATGCGCGCGAAGGTCATGTTTGACGAAGCCGGTGCGGACGCTTGGGCCCAGCACGTCGGGTCGCTGCTGCTCGACGAACGGATGGAACCGGCAGGAGCCCCCGGCAACCCCGCAATCCTCCTGCTTTCAGACCATGAGCGCGTGCTGGCCCGCATGGTGGCGCGCGGGATGCGGAACAAGGAAATCGCGGCAACCCTCTACGTGTCCGTGAGGACCGTAGAGGTGCGTCTCACCACGATTTACCGGAAGCTCGGCGTTGAATCACGCGCACAGCTGACAGCCCTCGCGACGGGCAAGGAGGCCGCCCGGGCCAGTGAACAATATGTCCTTCCCTTCCTCTAGGCCAACGGCCGGAATACAGGATCTGCAGGTTCCCGCAGTTCCCGCATGGTTCCGTGCCCGGGCCCACACAACAGGCTGCTTCCCGCGCCGGAAGGGAACGCAGCCAACTAATTTGGCAGTACGGAATGCAAAGTCCCTGGGGGCCAGGACGGGAAGGACCCGGACAATGAGTACGGTCGCCAGAGAAGCCGGTGCCAGGTGACTGCGGAAACCGTGCTGGCCCGCATCAAAGTCATGGAACCGTGGCTCGGCGACGATGAGACCCGCGCCGTGGCCGAGGTCCTTGCCTCCGGAGTGCTCACCCAGGGGCCGAAGGTGAAGGAGTTTGAGGCGAACTTCAGCGCCGTGCAGGAGGTGCGCCACGCCGTCGCAACGTCCAGCGGCACGTCCGCGCTGCACCTGGCATTGGTCGTGGCGGGCATCGGTCCCGGCGACGACGTGGTGGTTCCGTCACTGGCGTTCATCGCCACCGCCAATGCCGTGACATACGTCGGGGCGCGGCCGGTATTCTGCGACGTTGATCCGGTCACGGGCACCGTGACTGCGGCCGCTGTCCGGGCGGCACTGACCCTGGACACGCGGGCCGTGATCGTGGTGGATCAGGCCGGCGTTCCGGTTGACCTGGACCCTGTCGTCGAGCTGTGCGAGCGGCACGAAATCATCCTGATCGAAGACGCCGGATGCGCCGTTGGCTCTGCGTACCGGGGCAGGCCTGTGGGCACCGGGGCGGACATTGCCGTGTGGTCATTCCACCCGGAAAACGTCCTCACCACCGGCGAAGGAGGCATGCTGACAACCCACCGGGCGGACTGGGCGGCACGGGCCCGGAGCCTCCGTGCCCATTCCCTGAACGTGCCGCCGGCGGACCGTCGCCGCTCCCCCGTGGCCGCGCCGGAGGTTTACGTCGAGGTCGGCTTCGACTACCAGATGACGGAACTGGAGGCTGCGCTCGGCATTGTGCAACTGGGCAGGCTGGGCGAGATTGTGGCCCGCCGCCGGGAGATCGCGGCCCGTTATGAGGCGGGCCTTTCCGTCCTCGCCGGGCTCCGGTTGGTCACCGATCCGCCCTACGGGGAAACCAACTTCCAGTCCTTCTGGCTCGAAGTCCTCCCGGGCTTTGCCACCGACCGGGAAGGGCTCCTGGGCCGCCTGGCCGATGCCGGGATTTCAGCGTGCCGCGGCCCGATGGCGGCACACCGACAGCCCGCCTACCGGTGGCGCGATACTGGAAACGCAGGGCTCCAGGCCACGGAACGCCTGACCGACCGGACCCTGGTTCTTCCGATTTTCCACAACCTGGACAACGTGGGCCTGAACCGCGTCATGAACAGCATTCGTGCGGCAGCCGGGATCCGCCCGTGAGAGGTCCGATACTGAGCGCTGCCGGCGTTACCCCGGAAGGTGGCTTCCCGGGGCCTCCGCGGTGCCCGTTATGCCACGGCCAGGCAAAGCGGGCGGGCGTACGGAATGTCTTTGGGAGCGGCCGCAGAGGCGTCCCCGCCAGGCGATGCGCTTATCATCTGAGTATGCGTGAACACTTGCTCGTCCTGGGGGTGGCGGCAATCTTCCTGGCTGGCTGCTCGGCACCGTCCGCTCAACCGACAGTCGAGTGGGCAGAGCCGGCCACCACTTCAGCTTCAGCCATCCCAACGCCCACGCCCACGCCCAAGGTGAAGCCGACGCTCACGCCCACGCCGAAGCCGACGCCGACAACACTGTCGACCGGCTCGGCCGCCACGGATCTGAACTGGGGGACGCCGATCGCCGGCGACGAGTTCGATTACACCGGGGCCCCGGACCCCGCGAAGTGGTCCGTGTACAACAGTGCCGGGCATGCGGGAAATGGCATCCGCAGTCCGCAGCAGGTCACCGTAGACGGTTCCAAAATGGTCATCAACGGGACACCGGATGGCACGACCGCTGGAATCAGCGCAAAGTTCGGCAGGCAAAAGTACGGCCGGTGGGAGGTTCGGGCGGCGGGCTCGGGTGACAATGAGTACCATCTGGTGGCGCTCCTGTGGCCGGACAGCAGGAACTGGCCGTGTGAAGGAGAAGTTGACTACGCTGAGACCGCTGGTGACTGGAACGTCATGAAGTTCTACCATCACTATTCATGTGCGAACAAGCAGACGTCGACGGCCATTGCCCTGGACGTCAGTCAGTTCCACAACTACGCGGTTGACTGGTCTCCCCAGGGGATCGTCGGCTACGTGGATGGGGTGAAGTGGTTTGAGGACACCGACCCCGGGCACCAGCCTCCTGCATCGATGCACCAGACGCTGCAACTGGACTGGTTCCCGGACGACTCCCCTAACGGCCCTGGTGAAATGCGGGTGGACTGGGTGCGCGTCTATGCGCCGGCCGGTACTACTCCCTGACTCCCGCAGCGGCTCCCGGCCGCGGCCATCCCGTGTGTCGTGAAGGAGACCCCGGAAGTCTCCCTGGCTTGACCGGTGCCTCAGCCACCATCCGGACGCCAGTACCGTAGACCGCCGCTGGTGCCGCCATCATGGGCGACGTCGACCACGACGTACGGGAATGCCTGACGGTCCGACTGGTCAGGTCCGCCACCGCGGACGTCTGAAGACCACGTGCCGGTGTTGGCGTACCGGGTGGCGGACGCCTCCAGCGCCGACTCAAGGGCCCGGTGGGTGTGGCCCGAGATATACCAGGCCACCCCGGAACCGTGTGCCTCCAGGATCCGCGCGGAGCGGCCCGCCGCAGCAGGAGCCTCCTCGCCGGCATTTCTGCGCCCGGCCGCCGCGAGCACCATACGGGTGGCGGCGCGCGGGAGTGCCTGGGCCGTGCGGAACCGGGACAGGCGCGCCAGCTCCCGAACGGCCGCCTCGTCGAGCGCGAGCCCTGCTGACGCGGTCTGCAACATCCCGTCGTACGCGGATTCCCGGACGCGGCGTTCGGCCCTTTCGGACTCCAGGCAGGCCCGTGCAACTGCCCGGGCACGGCTCACGCGCGACGACGACGGCTGGGCGTGCCAGGCAGCGAGCGGTGGCAGGGCGAGGTCATCTGTGCCGTTGACGCCCGTGCGGAGCAGTTCAGGGATGCGGTGCAGCGCGTGGTGTTGGTGCCCGTGCTCGGCCACCAGCACCCGGGGCACGTGCAGCAACCACGGATGTACCTGGATCCGGGTGGGCTCACCGGGTGACAGAAGCTCGGACAGGCGGGCCGCAACGGCGGGCCGGGCGAGTTCCACGTCGTGGTTGCCGCACACGAAGTGCAGCTGCACGCCACGCGCGGCACACGCCGCCAGCGCCTCGAACGTGGCGGGGTGGCTTGCAAGGATGGACTCGAGCCGGGCCAGGCTCCCGCCCTCGTCGAAACCGGCGAGCTCGAACGTGTCACCGACGAAGGCTACGCGCTGCTGCGGACCGGAAGCTGCGAGCACTTCGCGGTGCAGGAACTCCGGCAGTACTCTGCCGGGGAGCCGGGGGTCCTCATCCGAATCGCCCAGGTGGAGGTCGCTAAGGAGCCACCACCGTGCCGCGCGGCTCACGCGATCAGTCCCAGGACGCGTGGAACGAAGAGGATCAGGTAGAGCGCCCACATGACGGCGACAGCCCTGCCGCTCACCGTTCGGCCGAGGACCTTCGGGCGCGTGGGCTGACCGGAGTCTGATCCGGCGCGCCGGACCTCGAGCGCCACGAGGGTGGCCAGCAGCGCGGCAGTCGCAAGCAATCCCGCAACTTCGATCATGATGTGGCCTCCTGCCGTGCGCGTGCCACGCATGCGAGGACGGTGATGACGGCCATCGTGACGACGCATGCCTGCCATGACCACACAGTGAGGTAGAACATCGCGGTGGCCACTGCCGTGAGCGATGCGAGCCCCAGCGCCAGGACGAGCAGTGCGATCAGCGCGCCGTCGGTCACGGGCGTGAGCCGCGCCAGTGCCTGGCCCGGGAGCAGGATGAGGACTGCTATGGCAGCGATGGCCTGCAGCAGTGTTGGCAGCCCGATGAGCGTCACCAGTGTGAGAGCGACCGCCGCGAGAGCGAGGGCGACGGTAAGCCGGCTGATACCAATGCCGCTCATGGCGTCACCCGGTACACGCGGGCGTCAGCGGTGCTGAACGCGAGCTGCACCCCGTCCTGCGCGCTGAACCATTCCTCCAAATCGGCGAAGCCGCGGATGCTGCTCTTTCCCTGGAGTACGAGACTCGCCTCCGATGCCCTCGTCAGCAGCAGGAACGAGCCTGCGGAGTTGTTCCGTGCGTAGCTGTAGATGAGCGGGCCGCACGTCTCCGTCGTCAGACTGGACGGGCACAGGTCGTCAATCGTCCGGTACCGGTGTTCGAGGTAGGTCTCGTCGCGCCAGGGCGTCGGGTGGGCCGCCGAAATGATCGTGGCGCCGGGCGGCGCGAGGCTCTGGACGGTGGTGACGGCGGCCATCTCGGCATCGCTGAATACGTCATACTCCGCGTTACCGTACCGGCCGGTCACACTCATCACAGTCAGCAGCAAGCAGGTGAGCGCCAGACGCTTCGCCGCCCGGACGGACGGGCGTGTGCCGCGCGACGCCGCCCGGGTGGGAGGGCGGGTGCTGCCGTGTGTGGGAAGAAGGACCGAGCACGCCAGCAGGGCAATGAAGGGCAGTGCGAACAGCGAGACGCGGATGAGCATCTCGCCGCCGTATGACTGCACGGGGAAGAGCAGCAGCGGCGTGGCGGCGAGGAGGGCCACCCGGAAATCGAGACGACCTCTGCGCCAGTCGAGAAATGCCCCCACAGCGGCGAGCGTCCACAGGACGACCGTGAGGACCACGCGGATCTGCACCACGAGCATGTGCCCGGCGCTGCCGCTCACACGGTCGACAACGTTCGCCTCGACTGCACCCTGCAAGCCGGCGTCCTCCAGCGGCGGGTGCCCAACGAGGTAGGCACTCGCGGGGTAGGCGAGCCAGAGCGCCAGCACCACCACGGTAATCAGGGGCAGGCGGCTGGGCCAGACGTGTCCGCTCACGGTGAGGGCGGTGATGGTGATGAGCGCCAGGAACGGCGTCAGCTGATGGCTCGCGCAGATGACAACCACGAGCAACAGGATGACCGCGAGGGCACTTACCCGGTGCCCCGGCCGGGACTCGACAGGCATCCGTCCCCGCCACATCGCCGTCAGCTCGGCGCGCCGGAAGCCGTTGAATGCGGCAGGACGTGAGGCCAACGGACCGAGGAGCAGCGCGACGATGACGAGGTACAGGAAGAAGCTGAAGGCTTGGGGAGACAGGTAGTCCTGATCCTGCCAGTTGCCGAGGCAGAAGACCCAGAGCACCAGCCAGCGCCGCCTCGGGTCGGGCGTCAGGTAGCGCGTCAGGACGCCTACGGCAGCAAGCCACAGACCTATGTTGAGCACCGGTGCCCACAGGGCAACTGCCACCGGATCCAGACCGGTGGCCGGGAGCACCGTCGCCAGGAGGGCGAAGAAACCCGGCCAGTTGAAGTACGCGTCGATCGTCGGATCAATTCCCTGGCTGCCGGACAGGGCGTCTGCGATGCCAAGGTGACGGAACGCGACCTCGCCGCGCGGTATGTCGGTCACGAAGGCTGCAGCCCCGAAGAGCACAAGGACCAGCACCACGACGAGCCACACCATGACGGCGTGGCGTGCCGGGCCCGCGGGGTTTCCCCGAAGCGCCACGACGAAGGAGATGTTCAGAAGCAGGACACCCAGCCAGTACGGGTAGGGCAGCACGGCGACCAGCCCCAGGTCACTGTACACAGGCACAGACACCGCGGAGGCGGCCCCCACGGCAAGAGCCAGTGACACGATGCCGCCCACCGCGCACCATACGTCCAGGGGCCGCCAGCGATCCTGTCTCTGGGTTTGGCGCGGCACGTCAAGCGTCCTGGTCATCGCGCCTCCTTCTTGACGCGCCGGAGGATGGCGAGCAAACGGAGTCCCATCCCCGCGGCGCCGATGGATAGGACAACGAGCCACGCAATGGCCATGGCGGTGGGGCCATTGTCGGCGACCAGGAGTGCTGAAACGCAGAGGGCGACTCCGAGAGCCACGCCCACCACAATCGCCTCCGTGTAGAGGCTGCGGACCCGGCAGACGGAATTGTAAGCCTGCAACACCGCGTACGGCACCAGTCCGGCCGCCAATATCCGCAGGGCGTCAGTGGACGAATTGGCGTACCGGTCCCCGAGCAGGTGGAGCAGTGGGTGCGCGAAGATGACAAGGACGACGGCGGCAATGCCACCGATGGCGAGCGACCAACGGAAACTCGCCCAAGTGGTCGCCACCAGGCGCCCAGGGTCGCGGACTCCCTCGGAGAATTGGACGATTCCTATCAGCATCGGGGCTGTGTAGGCGGCCCAGGCCATCATCCATGCGGGGTACCAGTAGGCAGCTGCTTCCGGCGATACCATGTGCGCCAGCAGGAGCGGAAGCACCAGCCCGGGAGCACGCTCGGTGATGGTGAGGAGCTGGTGCGGGATTCCCAGCACCAGGGTTGACCGGTTCTTGGCCGGTCGCAAGGAGGGCCGCGGCCGGTAGCCGACCAGTCGTCTGAGCTGGACGATACCCAAAACACACGTCAAGGCCGACCCGAGGGTCCAGCAGGCCATCATCACGTCGGCCGGGGCGCCGTGGGCCTGCCAGGCCACGAGCGCTGTCGCTCCAAGGGAGAAGACGCCGCCCACCAGGTACCTGGACGTGGCGCTGGATCCGCGGCCCAACGCCACCAGCGCCTGGTCCAGCACGGTGCACAGAGTTCCTGTGACGGCAGCTATGAGGAACGTGAGCCAGAAGAGCACCGACATCACTGCCGTGTCCGGTGTAACCATCCACTGCAGCACGAGGTAGCCGAGGGCCAGCACCGTGCTGGCCACCCCCACGATGCCGAACGCTGCATCCAGCACCCGCGCGGGCGGTTCCCCCCGCCCCACGGAGACAATCACGGCGGATCCGGCGCCCAGCACCGCGAGCTGCGTGCAGATCATCACCGCCGAGACTGCTGCCGTGGTGAGCCCGACCTCACGGTCGAATGTCGCATGCGCGGCCACTACCCAGAAGGCGAAACCTGTGCCTGTCTGGGCGGCTTTGGCCACGACCAGGCCGAGGGAGCTGCGCAGCGCGGAGTGCCGGACGACAGTCGAAGCCTCCGTGACAGCGATCCCCCGGTCAGCCCGCACGTCCGATGCCCCTCGCCATGCCCGCGTAGTTGTACCAGCAGAAGGCTGCGTAGTAGCGCAGCCATGCAGGCTGGCCCGCCGCGAGGCTCAAGGCGCTGCCCCGGACGGCGGCCGCCGCGGGCAGCAGCGCCAACCGTGCACCGCGCCAGCCGTGCTTGCGGATCATCAGTCCCAGCCCCGTTCCGTCCATGAGGAACTGGTCGAGCGCGAAGTCGAAATCGTCCGCGGCGAAACGGTGTTCGACCATGACCCGGCGTGACACTGCTGTCCGCATCCCTGACTGCCGCATCCGCCAGCGCAGCTCGATGTCCTCCCCGGACTTGAACGAGTCATCGAAACCCATGCCAAGCATCAGGTCCCGGTCCACGATGGTCGCCACGAGCCCGAACCAGTTGCGGCTGCGGCCGGTGCGGTGGTGATGTGCCAGCGCCTGCCCCCAATACCCCGGTCCGGCAACACTCTCCAGACCGGCCTGGAGGGCGTCGTGGCCGTCCTCCACCAGCTCGGTGAGCAGGTCGGCGATCCCCGTGGGCCCGAACACGACGTCGGAGTCCACGAGCAGCACCCAACGGGTGGTGCTGCTTTGCACACCAAGCGTTCGGGCCCACGGCAGACCGCGTCCCTCATCACTCAGGACCCGGGCACCGGCAGCAAGGGCGAGCTCGACGGTGCGGTCGGTGGAACATCCGTCCACCAGGATGATCTCGGCCACACCGGACTGACGCAGTGCCTCCAGACAGCGCGGGAGCATCTGCTCCGCGTTGCGGGCCGGCACGACTGCGGTGACCTCGGCAGGGCTGTGACCCATCTGTCGCCACCCCCTCAGACTTGCTCGTCGAGAACGGCCGGCAGCAGCTCCTCGAGATGCCGGACGATGTCGTCCGAGGCCTCGTCCGCCGAGTACGCCGCCGGCACCTGGAGCAGGTGGCAGGGACGTCCGTCGAGCGCTTTGCTCAGCACGACGCCCTTTGCCGCGAAGTGCTCTCGCCAGGGGACGACGGACGTGGCCGCCAAGCCGGTCACGACCCGCTGCGAGAAGCCCGCCATCTCGATGTGGAAGTTGCCGATCATGCGGTCGATCATCCAGTCCTTGGTCTTCTCGACAATCCTGGACTTGGAGCCCTCAAAGCGCTCGATGTAAATGGCGGCCGCGAGCGGGGCTTTGGTGGTCACTGCGCGCCCTGGGAAGGCTGCCGCGGCATCAACCATGCGGTGCTCCGGCGACCACCGGCGCGAGAAGTCCGCGAGCCGCGGATAACGGATGACGAACGGGTGTACCACCGTGGTCAGGCGGCCGACGCTCTGCGAGAGCCCTGAGGGGACGAGGGGCTTCCGGACGCCTTCGAACAGGTGTGGATAGATTTCTTTGTGGTGCGGCTTGATGAACATTGGCTTCGCATAGCCGAGCAGCGTGGCGTCCTCGGCGAGGAAGGCCCAGTCGTCGCCCATGAACGACCAGCCCTCACGGCGCATCAGTTTGGCCGCCGTGCTGGTCTTACCGGTTCCACCGGCGGCGGGAAGCGCGATCGCGTGACCCCGGTAAGCCATGGTGGCCGCGTGGATCATGCCGGCTCCCCGACTGACCATGGCGGCATCGAGCACAGGAACCACGGAGGTCAACAGCTCACCCGGGCCGTGAATGCGCCACTGCGATCCATCCCTCACCACCTGGACCCGATCGGCGTTGTAGCGCACGCTGTTCTCGGTGTACGCCAGTTCATGCTCGAGCAGGCCAGCATCCGGCATGGGCTCCGGCCGGTCATCGACGACGATGTCGGCTGGCCGTTCGGCATCGGTGGCGAAACACGCCAACATGGTCCGAAGCTGGTGTGCTGCCGGCGCCTGAGCGTCGACGCTGATCGTGAGCCTTCCGTGGATGTCGAAGTTCAGTGCTTTACTCGGTGTGGTGCTCATGGTCGTCCCCTGTCTAAATGTTTGGTGATCGGATGGTATTGCTCTGGACGGTGCCGTCCGAGCCGACGGCGTCCGCCTAGTTCTTTATCGTGAGTACCAGCTTGGGTGCTGCTGTGCTGCCGGCCTCCTTGGAGTTGAGGTCCAGTCCGTCGCTGCTGCTGGAGTCCATGCCAAGGGAGAGCTGTTGGCCGAGCTCTCCGGCCAGGCCGCCGGCATTCAGCGCGACGCTGTAGTCGGTGTTGGTAGTTGTCGGGCCGAGTGTGCCGATGCTGCTGGTACCGAGCCCCGGGCGGGCGTTATAGGTGATCCCGGTCTCACTCCAGTTGTCATCAGCGACCAGTTTGACGTTCTGCGTTCCCGTGGATCCGCTCCCGGCGCTGCGCAGCTGCAACGTCGCACTTTCCAGCGTCCTGCCCGCATACGCCGACAGGTCGAATTTGAGGTACGTAACCTCCACCGGGCTGTTGTCCACACCCAGCATGGAACCCGTGCCATGGTTCGTCGTCGGCACGGCGCTCGACACGTAGGTGTCAGCGGCGGCAGGGAGCGTCACGGTCTGCGACGTCCCGCCGCCTGCGGAAGCTGTGGTGAACGTCCAGGCCCTGTCGGTCGCCAACGCGTTACCGGCAATGTCCTTTACCCCGGCGGAGCCGCCCTTGATCGTTGCCGTGTAGGCGGTACCGGCGGCCAGATCCGCAAAGGGATCCAGGGTCGCAATCCTGGACGGACCGTCATAGCCCACAGCGGCCTGCACCGTCGTCGAACCCGCCGTCAACGTGAAGGTGCCGGGCGTAATGGTCGAGGCATTCATCGGCTCCGAGAACGTCCCCGTCACATTCCCGGTCACCGCCAGATCAGTCGACCCGGCAGCCGGCGACGTACCCGTCACCGTAGGTGCCGTTGTATCTCCACCACCGCCACTGCCGCCGCTGCCGTCGTAATAATGCCAGTACCGGCTGGTGGCGCTCACATCGGCAATCACCAGCAGGCCGCTGTTGGCCGTGCCCCGCGCCGAACTGTTCAGGTTCTGCTTCGTCGACGTCACGTTATGGACATACTGGTCGGCGTCGACGATACGGGGAGTCTTCGTCGCAGTGCTGAAGTCAATATTGCTCAAGGGCGTGGACTTCTCGTAGATCGCACCCCCGGAGCTGGTGCAGGCACCGGCGTTCGTGGTGCCGCCCGGCTTCGGGTAGGTGGCGAAGGTACGCAGCCTCTGTGTGCTCTCATCGATCAGGACGATCACCCGGTTCGGGCACTCCGCCACAGTGGCGATGGTGTGCGCCGTCCACGTGGTCCCATTCAATGCCAGCAGCTGGATCAGCGGCTGGGAAGCTGACGTGAACGATGTCTTAATGGCGGCGAAGACCTTTCCACTCGCGGAGGCGTCCAGCCACTTCAGGTTCATGTGGTCATCGCCGCTGCGCTGCCCGGATACTGCAGCCACCGGAGCTGTCCAGGCCGTGTTCGAGGCTCCGTCGGCGTGATAGCTCCAATACATGCCGTCGGTGGAGTCACCGACCTGCCGGCTCCACATCACACCTATCTTGTTGCCGTCGAACGCGATGACAGCCGACGTGTCGTCCACGGAGACGTTGCTGAGCGACGCAGGATGGGCGAAAGGCGTCCCCCAGGTCCTCCCATCTGTGGCGGTGACGTTCAGGTAGATCCGGTTTCCCTGCTGCCAGGTGGCCCACACCCGGCCGGTGGAGTCCTTATCGATGGTCAGGGTCTCAACTTTTGAGTTGTTGATCTGTGTGGAACCCAGCAGAGAGTACGTTTTTGTACTGGTGTTGTAGCTGTAACGCCGCATCGTCGTCGGGAAGCCGGGCTCAGCCGGCAGGGTGTCGTTAACGAACCGATAGCTCGCCACATACAGTGTGGTCCCGTCCCACAACACGTCATGATGGGTTTCCGCCCGGGTGTCGGTTGCCACGCCCGTATCCACCCACGAACTTGTCGCGGCATTGAACCGGAAGATATGGAAATCCGAGCTTGCGGTGTCCCACAGGTTCCCCCACCAGGACCCGTCGTTGAACCACAACGCACTCGTGGCACGCTTCGTGCCGGTCGGTGACCCCGTCCCCGAATGCGACGGGCCCTCAACCCCGACATCTCCCGGGGCAGCCGACGCCACAACGGGCACCATCAGGAGGCCCAGGGTCAGCAACAGCGCTGTCAGCAGTGCATTAAGCCGCAGCGTCCACGACCCGCGTAGGCGAGGACCGGCCGGGCGGCCGGCTCCCCTCCCTACTTCAAGCCAGGGAGTCCCGCGCACCAGAAGCCGGGCCCGTTCGTTGTAGGTTGGCATGACGTTTTCCCCTCCTTGTTGATGCCGCGTCATGGTGCAGTTTCAACCGCCTGTGCGCGGCGACTGTCGGCAGCTCTACGGTGCCGACAGTTCACTCACTGGACTTCCCTCCAAGGCGAACCTTGGTGGGCAGTCCTGCTGAGCTGGGTCGTGGAGACGTGCGCGAGCCGGCGCCCGCGCAAGTAGCCGGCGGATGTGAAGGCCAATACGGCGATAACGGACCCTGCACGGCCCAGGCCCCGGGGGTTGTTTCCGGTGCCCCAGTCGATAAGTCCCGCCAGGACAGCCCGTGGCAGCACGGACTTCACGTACCGGCGTTCCGGTCCAAGCGCCCGCTTGTGGCCCACCACCTGACTGACCTGGGCCTTGGAAATTCCTTCGGACCAGGACCGGGACAGCATGTAGCGCAGTGTCCCCCGGTGGGCGGGAACGTGGTGCCGCACCAGGGCCGCCGGCTCATAAACGATCCGTGAACCGGGGGCACCTATCCTGGAACGGATACAGATTTCGGTCTCTTCGCAACCCAGGGGTTTTGAGCCTTGACGGCCAAGGGCGAGGTTGAAGCCACCTACCTGGCGGAGGACTTCAAGCCGGAAGGACATGTTTGCGCCGATGACATTCCGGACTTCGGACGCCACCTTGGGCAGACCGCGGTGGCTGCACCCCACGATCCAGTCGAGTTCCTCGCCGAAGTGCGCCGGGCGGCCGTATTCCCACACCGGTTCAACGCGCCCGCCCACACCCAGCACATCGGGGTCGTCATAAAATGCCAAGAGTCGTTCGAGCCATTGCGGGGAAGCTTCGGCGTCGTCGTCCAGAAACGCCAGGATATCGGAACTGGCAATCTCCACCCCGGTGTTTCGGGCTCCGGAAAGCCCCACAGGGCCCATGCTCCTGACCAGGGTCACGTCATCGAGAATGGAGCGGAGACGCTCATACAGGTCCTCGTTGTGGTCAACCACAACAATGATCTCCTGGGGGACCAGCGTCTGGGCTCGAACCGAGTCAATGACGTCAAGCAACCGGTCCCAGCGCTCCAGGGTGTAGCAGCAAATGACAACCGAGACAGTTGGGGGCTCACTGGGAATGAACATGCTAGTGCCCTTCCGCCAGCGCCAGGAGGCTCTGCGGATCCGTGGGTGTCCGGGGGAACCTGACATTTGCATACGCATACTTCACGCGCCGCAGGGCCTCGGGACGGGCACCGGCAGTGGGCGCCTCCCAGACGGTGCATTCGCGTGCAAGGGTGCTGAGGACCCGCCACCCGTCACGGAACGTCTGCAGATTCGAGGCTCCGGATATGCGGTCAAGCTCAATGCTCGGAACCTCGGCGATGCGGAGGCCCGCTCTGGCCGCCCGGACAATCAGCTCCGTTTCGATTTCAAAGCCGTCCGATTCGAGTTCCAGAACCTCCAGGCACTCCTTGCGGAACGCTATGTATCCATAGCAGAGGTCGGAGTAGTCGCTGCGCAACACGGTGTTGGCCAACCCGGTCAGCGCCTTGTTGCCGGCGTTCCGCAACCAGGTCAGGTCCTCGGAACCGCCCCCGGTGACATAACGCGAGCCTTTGACGAAGTCGTAGTCATGCTGGAGCGGGGAGACGAACCAGCCGATCTCCTGGGGGTCCATGCTGCCATCCGCGTCCAACATGACGATGATGTCTCCTGAGGCTGCTGCAAAACCTGAGCGAAGGGCCACGCCCTTCCCCTTGCGCTTTTCGTTGACGATGATGGCGTCCTCGCGGATTGCGCGTGCCACTCCCACGGTGTTATCCGTTGAACGGCCATCTACGATCACGATTTCGTCGACATAAGAGGGCATCCGGCGGAGAACCCACGGAATGTTTTTCGCCTCGTTCAACGTGGGGATGACGACACTTACCGAGGCCCTTACGGCTTCGAATGCCAACATCGGGAGTGTAATTGGGAGCTGGGTGGAAATGGACAAATACCTCACCACTTCATGACGTTTGCGGGTGGAGTCAACACCTAACCCAGCCTGGAAGCTGAGCGAGGCATCAACGCTTCATCCGGTCATGGTCTGGTCTCTGGCCCCAGCTCTCATTGCCATTGACTCTGGCCGTGCATTAGAGCCTATGTTCCGCATCACGAGCTATCACGAGTAGTCGGTACTCGCTTTTACAGCGCGCTTCCACCTCCTGTGAGTAAGTACAGGGATTAACGGGAAGTGAATTCTTTAGGTATGGGGGATGTCCGGCAAAAGAATCAATGAGGGTATAGGGCCTTTTTATGCCCGTAAATCCACGGCGGGCGGGCGGCGGTGAAGCATGCCGGTTAGGCTCCGGTCCGGAAAAACAGTCCGGCGGCTGCAGCCAGAAACGCGGGGTCCTGCACTCCGCAAAGTTCGCGTGCAGAGTGCATCGACAGCAGCGGCACACCCACATCCACGGTCCGGATTCCCAACCGGGTGGCCGTCAGCGGCCCGATGGTGGATCCGCAGGGAACCCCGTTGTTGGATACGAATTCCTGGTAAGGCACCTTGGCCTCGGCACTGAGCCTCGCCCAAAATGCCGCGCCCGTAGCGTCCGTGGCATACCGCTGGTTGGCGTTGATTTTGAGCAGCGGGCCGCCGTTGAGGACCGGGTGGTTGGCGGGATCGTGCCGTTCGGCGTAATTGGGGTGGACCGCGTGGCCGGCGTCCGCGGAAACACAGAACGACGCCGCCAGCGCCCGCCGCCGTTCACTTACCGTTGCTCCAAGGCCGTCGGAGATGCGGACCAGCACGTCTTCGAGGATGGGTCCGCAGGCTCCCGAGCGGGAGTTGGACCCGATTTCCTCGTGGTCGAACGCCGCCAGCACAGCGATCGGCGCATCAGCGCCCGAAACTGAAGAAGCGGCGATCAGGGCCGCCAGCCCGGCGTGGGTCGCTGAAAGGTTATCCAACCGCCCGGAGGCGAAGAACTCACCGTTGGCCCCGAAAACCGCGGGCGCCTGCGTGTCCGCAATGACGACGTCGTACCCGCCTATCAGGGCGGGATCAACGGACGCGTCAGGCACGTGCGAAGCCAACACGGACAGCAGGTCAGAATCAGCAGGATTGCCCAATCCCCACACCGGGTTCATGTGCCGCTGCTTGTCCAGCGTGAGGCCGTCATTCACATTCCGGTCCAGGTGGATGGCCAGTTGCGGGAACCGGAGCAGGGCACCGGTGGCGGTCAGGTGCTGCGTGCCGTCCAGCATGACCAGCCGGCCGGCCAACTGCAGCTCCCGGTCCAGCCAGGAGTTCAGCAGCGGACCGCCGTACACCTCGACGCCGGCCTGCAGCCAGCCATGTGCGCCGGTGGTCGGCTTTGGTTTGAGTTTGAAGGACGGGGAGTCAGTGTGCGTGCCCAGGATGTTGAACCCGGTGGTGGGCCCTGCGTTTTCCGGGACCACCCAGGCGATCAGGGCGCCGTCGCGGACAATGTAGAACCGTCCCGCCCCGCCTTCCCATGGCTCCAGTTCATCCAGCCCGGTGAATCCGGCCACCTCCAGGCGCCGGGCAGCTTCGTGCGCGGCATGAAAGCTCGACGGCGACGCGCTGACATATGCGCCAAGGTCCTGGATGTGGTCTGCGGCGGAAGGTGAAGGCATGGTTCCGAGTCTAGATGGTCACGTTAAGCCCTGCCGTGTACCCGGTGGCGGCCGAGCCGGTCATCGTGGCCAACTGGTAGATCCCGCCGTCGTCGCCGAATACGTTGTCCGACCGCAGGGTGGTCCGCTTCATGTTGGTGACGCTGGCCTCGTAACCGGCAGTGGCGTAAACGTCGTCGCAGGCGGCCTGGGTCAGGGCGATCTGCGAGACCGCCAGCACCTGCCCGGCAGCAGTGGCGTTGCTCATCGATTCGAAGACCTCGAAGTGGATGTGCGGCCAGCGGCCCGGGTAGGCGCCCGGGAAGATGGATGTGAAGGTGACCTGCCCGTTCGCGTCGGCCTCCTGGACCCCGCGGAGGTAGTTCTCGCCGGTCAGGCCGGAATCGTAGAGGGAATACCGCCCTTCGCGGTCGCAGTGCCAGGCGTACACCGCAGCCCAGGCAAGGGGAACGCACCCGTTGGCGTTGTCGAGCAGGGTCAGGGTGAAGGTCAGCGGCACGCCCTCGGCCCGGGCGCTGCCTGTCCCGAAGCTTGTGGTGATGTCCTGCCGTACCACTCCGGATGCCGTCAGCACATTGGGGCCGTTCGAGCCGTCACCCGGGTACGGGCCCGCGGTTTCCGCGGGAATCTCCACGCCGCATTCGGCGATCGCCCGGGTGAGCGTGGGCGATGCGGAGGGCGTCGCCGTCGCACTGACAGCGGCACCCGACGTGCCGGTAGCCGTGGCACTTTCGGTGGCGGCCGACGTCGTCGTGCCGGCTGTGCTGCCGGATCCGCCGGGCGTGCACGCCGCCAGGGCAGCAACGGCGCCGCCGGCGCCGAAGAACATGCCCAGCGAACGGCGGCTCATCATCGTGGAGAGATCAAATTCGAGGCCGCGGTCATGGTTGGGATGGGGAACATGATTGGTCATGTCCCCCATCCAATCTGCCGCGCCTATCCCTTGCATAGGCGGTTCCTGTGCGGAACCTGTGCGCTGCCTCTTAGACGTCGCGTTTCTTGAGCACGACGGCGGCGACAACCACCGGGATGACCACCCAGGCGCCGAGGACCAGGGCAGCCTGCCACGCCTCGAGCGTGTCGGGTACGTGCTGCACGGCCGTTATGGGCTCCACCGTGTTGCCGGGCAGGTACTTGCGGGTCTGGACGAAGAAGTCTCCCGGAATCAGCTGGAACGCGATCGGAGCAACGAAGAACAGGCCCACCAGGGTCATGATGCCGCCCGCGGAATTCCGGAGCAACGTGCCCAGCGCCATGCCGATGGCGGCAACAGCGGCCACGTAAGCACTGTTGATCAGCAGCATCTTCACTGACTGCGAGCTGGAAAGGTCCAGCGCCAGGTCGTAGTTGTCCAGGATCGGCACGGACACGAGACCCGCCACGTACACGGACAGTGCGGTGACAACGAATGCGGTGACCATGACCACCAGCAGCTTCGCGACGAAGGCCGGCGTCCGCTTGGGCACTGCGGCGAAGGTGGAGCGTGCCATTCCGGTGGTGAACTCCGAGCTCATCAGCAGTACCCCAAGGGAGCCCAGGATCAACTGTGCGAAAGCGATACCGGACGTTGGCACACCGACGGCGATGTCGCCGCCCTGGGCGGCAAAGGCAGCGGCGGCCTCCGGGTCGTTCAGGGCCTGCTCGGCAAACTGGCCGGTTCCCCACGCGGACAGGGCACCGAAGCCCACCACAACCAGGACGGTGCAGGCAAGGAGGATGAGCGTGGAAAGCAAGGTACGGAACTTGATGAACTCGGAGTTGAGCACCCGGGGGAAAGAGGGGCCGGGGCCTGCGCTGGTGCCATCGCCTGGCAGTTGACCGGCAAGGGCTGCGCCGGCGTGCGCTCCGCGGCGGGAGGGGTTGGGTTCGAGGGTGGTTGAGCTCATGGCTTAGTTGCCTCCGGCCTGGACGGAAGCGTCGGCGCCCGTGGTGATCAGCGAATGGTATTCGACCTCGTCCTTGGTCAGCTCCATATAGGCTTCCTCAAGGCTGGCCTGCAGCGGGGTGAGTTCGTAGATCATGGTGTGGCTCTCGAGCGCTGTCCGGGCGATCTGGCGGGGATCGAGGCCGGTCACCTCAAGCAGTTCGTTGTCCTGAAGCTCCACGGAAACACCTTCGCCGGCGAGCAGCCGCATCAGCTGTTCGGGCTGGTCGGTGCGGACCCTGGTGCGGATCATGCCCTTGCCGTTGATGATGTCCGTAATGGGCGCGTCGGCAATGATCCGGCCGCGGCCGATCACGATCAGGTGGTCTGCGGTGAGTGCCATTTCGCTCATCAGGTGGCTGGAGAGGAAGACGGTGCGTCCCTCGGAGGCCAGGTACTTGACCAGGTTCCGGACCCAGACAACACCCTCCGGGTCCAGGCCGTTGACGGGCTCGTCCAGGATGATGGTCTGCGGATCGCCGAGCAGGGCCGCGGCAATCCCAAGCCGCTGCCCCATGCCGAGCGAGAAGCCGCCCACCTTTTTCCTGGCCACCTCGGTGAGCCCTGTCATTTCAATGACGTCGTGCACCCGTTTTTTCGGAATGCTGTGCGTTGCGGCCATGGCCAGCAGGTGGTTGTAGGCCGAGCGGCTCGTGTGGACGGCCTTGGCATCGAGCAGGGCCCCGACGTCGCGAAGCGGCGCTGCATGGCGGGTGAACGGTGAACCGTTGACGGTCACCGTGCCCGACGTCGGTCGGTCCAGTCCCATGATCATGCGCATGGTTGTTGACTTGCCGGCGCCGTTGGGGCCGAGGAAACCGGTAACCCGGCCGGCCTCGACAGTGAAATTGACTCCGGCGACGGCGGTTTTCTCGCCGAAAACCTTTGTCAGGCCTTTTGCCTCAATCATGGACGTGTTCCTTCGAATGGCAGCCGGACGGCTGCGGGATGGCTGAAAGGATGGTTATTACTGTCCACGCTACCCATGACGCAGGCCGATTTCGTGCGACTCAGGGATGAATCAGGGTCGAATCAGGGTTTGTCCAACGTAATGATCAGGGGCGGTTCATGGCCGGGGCGAGTAGTAGGTCAGTGCTTGCCGTTTGACCCGGATCCGCACGCTCCGCACGCCCGCCACCGCTTCGCCGTCGACCGCCAGAACCATGGGGGACCCGTCTGCCTCAATCCGGACCTCTGATGCCTCCCGCAGGTGGGTGATCCTTGACGTCGCCACCGTTCCGGTCAGCACCGACCACAGCAGGCGCAGTCGGGCAAGGTCCTCGTCAGCGGTGATCATCCGGACATCAAGGACCGAGTCGTCCAGCACTGGCCGCAACAGCGGTGCATGGTCGCGTGGGTAGTAGCGTCCGCGCCCGACGTAGGCGATCCACACCTTGTGCTTCACACCGTCCACGGTCAAGGTGGTGGGAGTTCCGGCCGCGAAGGTACGGAACATGGCCACAACACCTGCCAGCGGTTTGCCAAGCGCCGGCTGCAGCTGTTCCCTCCGCCGGACCAGGTTGGGGTACAGGCCGATGCTTGCCGTATTCAGCATGATGTGTTCGGCGGTCTCCGGGTTGCCTGCCAGCCCCCGCTCCACGGTCACCATGCCAACGTCGGCGCGGGCCGCCTCGCCGCGGGTGGCTGCGGCCACGGCCTCCTGGAGGCTGCCGGTTCCGGCGTCCCGGGCAAAGTGGTTCAGCGTCCCGCCGGGAAGGACCAGCAAGGGGAGGGAACGCTCGACGGCGGCAGCGGCTGCCGTGCCAACTGTTCCGTCACCACCCCACACGCCCAAGGCCACCGTCTCAGGGCGGTCGACGAGTTTCAGAATGGCTTCTTCCAGAGCCTCGTCCGGCTTGACCGTCTCTATATGCGCCTTCGGGAATACGTCTTGGAGAGCGCCGGCGGTCTGCTCCGTGAAGGCACCGCCAAGCGTGTTCACCACGATGCCGAGGCCTGCGCCGTCCGGGAGTTCGGGCGCCTCCGTCCAACTGCGTGCAGTGGCCGGAAACGGCGGGCGGACCGGCCACCACTTCCGGGTGATCAGGGCAGCCCCCGCACCAATGGCTGATCCGAAGATGACGTCCGACGGCCAGTGGGCCCCGGTATGCACCCGGGAATAGGCGACGCCGGCCGCCAGCGGGGCCAGCGCCGCTCCCAGGCCGGGGTGGATGAGTCCCGCGCCCACCGCGAAGGCAACGGCTGATGCAGAGTGTCCGGACGGCATGGAGGAACTGGTGGGCTGGGGGTGCACAAACCGGAAAACCGGCAGGTGCTCCGGGAGGGGGCGGGTACGCGGGAGCAGGGTCTTGAATCCGAGGTTGGTGACCGCAGAGGCAACCGCCTGCGCGATCAGGCCGTGCAAAGCGGCCCGCCGCGGCTTTCCGGGAAAGGCAGCCATCACGGCAGCCGCCCCCATCCACAACTTGCCGTGGTTCGCGGAGGCGGACAGGCGGCGGAAGAAGGTGTCGTGGTCACCGCCCGGGAAGGACGACACCCTGCGGACCAGATACCGGTCCAAGCGGCTGATCTGGCCCGGTCCCTTGCGCCATACTCTGTGCATCTCCCCACCCTACTGCGGAGGGGAAGCAGTGCCCCGCAGTGCCGTGCCGTGGGCGGGTGCTCCGTCCGGAGGGCCCCTACTTAGAGGTCAGTGGCTTCGCAGCGCCCGCGAGGAGCAGCGCCACCAGAATCGGCGCCAGGATGGCCAGCAGCGCCAGATGGATGCCGGTGAGATCGCCCAGGTAGCCCAGCAGCGGCGGTCCGGCGAGGAACGAGACATACCCCAGCGTGGATACAACCGAAACCCGGGCAGCCGCTTGCTTCGGATCGTCGGCAGCCGCGGACATTCCCATGGGGAACGCAAGCGCTGCGCCGACGCCCCACAGGGCGGCGCCGATGGCAGCGAGCCACACGTTCCCGGCGAGTACAAATAAACCCAGGCCTGCCGCTGCTGCCCCCATGCTGGCGCGGAGCACCGCGACGCGTCCAAACTTGTCGATGACCCGGCCGCCGAAGAACCTCATGGCCGTCATGGCCAGGACAAACAGGGCGAACATCAGGGCGCCGGTGGATTCTGAGGTTCCCAGCCCGTCGACAGTTGCCTTGGCGATCCAGTCGTTTCCTGCACCTTCGGTCAGGGTGGCGCCGAGAACCACCACACCGATCAGCAGGGTCCGGCTGTCACGCCAGGCGGATCCCGTTGGAGCCTTGGGTTCACCGTCGGCTGGTGCCGCCGCAGGCACGTGGGGGAGGAAATAGCGGGGAGCAATCAGCGCCACGATGACCACAGCACCGGCGATGACCAGCAGGTGGAGCGGAAGGCCAACGCCGATGCTCGAGAGCCCGGCGCCGATCAGCGCCCCCACAAAGGCCCCGCCGCTGAAGGCAGCGTGGAACTGGGGCATGATGGTCCGCCGCAGCTTGTGCTCGACATCGGCTCCCTCAATGTTCTGGGAAACGTCCCACAAGCCGATGCCAATGCCAAAGAAGAACAGGGCAACGGCGGTGCCCACCACCGATTCCGCTGACAGGGAGAGCGCAATCCCCACGCCGGCCAGGGCTGCCACTACGCCGGCGGAGCGAACGGCGTTCGCGGTGCCGATCCTTCCCACCACAAGCCCCGCCGTCGGAAGCGCAAGCAGCGAGCCGATGGCCGTGCACAGGAGCAGCGTGCCCATCTGGCCGGAGGTCAGGTGCAGTGTTTCGGTGACGGCAGGAATACGTGCGGCCCAACTGGCGAAAACGAAGCCATTGACTCCGAAGACCACAAACGTGGCGGCGGCCGCTGCCCGGAGGGAGGGCCCGGCCGTGGTGCTGGTGTTGATGCTCATGCTTTGACTACTTCCACCGATAGTTTGTTAAGGTGTGCGCGTTCATCCGCACTGAAATCTTTGTCCGTCACGATCACGTCCACTGCCTCAAGGGCAGCAATCATTGCCACGCCGCTAGCATTCCACTTGGAACCGGCCCCGGCCATAATGAGCCTGCCCGATGATTCAAGGCCTGCCCGCTTCACTGCTGCATCGTCAAGATCATGGGCCAGCAGGCCGTCCCTGAAGTTCACCGCACAGGGCGTCACCACCGCCGTGTCGAACCGGAGGGAACGGATGTTGGACTCCGCCAGGGGACCTCGGAAGCACAGTTCTCCGGGGACCAGGCTCCCCCCGGGCAGAAGCAGGGCGGGACGGTGCCCGGCATCGCCGCCGTCACCTGTCACCGCATTCAGCGCGCGCACCGACGTCGGCATCAGGGTGAGCTCCCGGCCCCGCAGGGCCTTGGCGATTTCCGTTGCAGTACTGCCGCTGTCCAGCCACACATGTTCCCTGTCTCCCAACAGCCCGGAGACCGCGGTGGCGATGCGGATCTTGACATCGCGGTCTTCTAGTTCGCGTTGCCCGTACCCCGGGTTCTCACCACGGTCGATCAGGCTCTTGGCGCCACCATGGACCCGCCGGAGAACCCCGTTGGCCGCGAGCACCTCGAGGTCGCGGCGGATCGTGGCGCCGGAGGCTTCGCATGCTGCCACCAGCTCATCCACGCTCACCTCGGTCCGTTGCCTCAGCAACTCACCGATCAGCCGGTGGCGCTCATCTGTCTTCATGCTTATATGCTAACCAATATTGATCATTTAATCATTTCTTTGATTGCCGCTGGGTCTTTCTTCCCCAGCGCCGGGAGTAGGGTTTGGCTATGGCGAAGGAATTGTTCAAAGACGGCAAGTTATCCGGAACCGGCGGGTACCTGGACGGGGAAAGGCAGGGGCGCTGGACTTTTTACAACCGGAACGGCCAGGTCAAAGCTGAGGTGGGTTACCAGAAGGGCCAGTTGGACGGACCCTGCACCTGGTACCGCGAGGGCGGCGGCCTGCTGCAGAAGGGCGGGTTCAGCGATGGCAAGCAGGACGGGTTCTGGCAGCGCTGGCACAGCACAGGTGAACTGCTGGATGAAGGGACGTACGACGTCGGCCGGAAAGTAGGCGAGTGGGTCACCTACGCCCCGGACGGCTCCGAAACCAAGCGCAAGGTCTTCAAGTAGCCCGACCCGGCCCCCAACGCTCTCATTAAGTGAGAGAGCGTCGGGGCTAGCGGGCGCGCTGCACCCGCTTTTCGTCCCAGACCGGTTCGGCGGATTCGTAGACGCGGCCGTCGGAGCCGAAGACCAGGAAGCGGTCGAAGGTCCTGGCGAACCACCGGTCGTGGGTGACGGCCAGGACAGTCCCCTCAAAGTGGTCGATGGCCTTTTCCAGCGCCTCGGCGGAGTGCAGGTCCAGGTTGTCGGTCGGCTCATCGAGAAGCAGCAGCGTGGCACCCGAAAGCTGCAGCAGCAGGATCTGGAACCTGGCCTGCTGCCCTCCGGAGAGGGATTCATACTTCTGCTCGGACTGGCCCGCCAGGCCATAACCGTCCAGTGCGCTGGCGGCGGCCTCACGGCCCAGCCCGGACCGGTGTTCGTCGCCGCGGTGCAAAATCTCCAGCAGTGTCTTGCCGAGAAGGTCCGGACGGACGTGGGTCTGCGCAAAGAAGCCGGGCCGGATGCGGGCGCCGAGCTTCACGGTGCCTTCGTGCGGCACCTCGGCGATCTCGACGTCGGATACGGGGACGTGCTCCTTCTCCGGGTCCGTACCGCCAGTGGCGAGCAGGCGCAGGAAGTGGCTCTTGCCGGAACCGTTCGATCCGAGCACACCCACGCGGTCGCCGAACCAGACCTCGGTGGAGAAGGGATCCATCAGTCCGGTCAGCTCCAGCTTTTCCGCCACGATGGCGCGTTTCGCAGTCCGGCCGCCCTTGAGGCGCATCTTGACGTTCTGCTCAATGGGGAGTGCCTCGGGAGGACCCACTTCCAGGAATTTTGCCAGCCGGGTCTGGGCCGCGTGGTAGCGGTTGGCCATGTCCGAGCGGAAGGCGGCCTTGTTCTTGTACATGTTGACGAGTTCCTTGAGCTTGATGTGCTCCTCGTCCCAGCGTTTGCGCAACTCCTCGAAGCGGGCGTTGCGGTCCGCGCGCGCGTCCACATAGGAACCGAAGCCGCCCCCGTGCACCCAGGCGCCGGCGCCGTTGATGCCGGGTTCCAGGGTGACGATGCGCCCAGCGGCGTTGTTCAGCAGTTCGCGGTCGTGGCTGATGAAGAACACGGTCTTCTTGGACTCGTTGAGCTTGTCCTCGAGCCAGCGTTTGCCGGGGACGTCAAGGTAGTTGTCGGGTTCGTCCAGGAGCAGGAGTTCGTCGGGGCCGGCAAACAGGGCTTCGAGTACCAGCCGCTTCTGCTCGCCGCCGGAGAGGCTCGACGCCGGCCGGTGCTGTGCCCGGTCGAACGGCAGGCCCAGCGCCGCCATGCAGACCTCGTCCCAGACGGTCTCCACGTCGTAACCGCCGGCATCTCCCCAATCCACGATGGCCTGGGCGTAGCGCATCTGCGATGGTTCGTCGTCGTGCTCCACCATGGCGAGCTCTGCCTCATCCACCTCCTTGGCCGCCGCGGCCAGAGCCGGCGGGGCCGCAGAGACCAGCAGGTCCCGGACCGTGGACTCATCCCGGACCTGGCCCACGAACTGGCGCATGATGCCCATGTTCCCGGAGCGGCCGATCACGCCTTCATCAGGGACCAGATCGCCGGCGATGATCCGGAACAGCGTGGTCTTTCCGGTGCCGTTGGGGCCGATCAGCGCCGTTTTGGTGCCGTCCGGGACCTTGAACGTCACGCCGTTGAGCAGCTGCGTGCCATCGGATAGGAAGTAGTCAATGCCGGAAATGTCTATGTGGGCCACGCCAACAATCTTCCCACGCCCGGCTGCCGGTGCTTTCCCGGCGGTCAGCCGGCCGCGGTCAGGAACTGCTTGAGCAAGGGCCCCGAGGTGGTGGCCCCGAGCCCCCCATCCTCGACGAACACTGCGACGGCGAGGTCCCCGTGAACGGCAACAATCCAGGCGTGCGTCTTGGGCGGGTTCTCGTTGCCGAACTCTGCCGTTCCGGTCTTTGCACCAACGGGCGCTCCGGGAACGCTGGACAGGAATCCGGCGTGGCCCGAGGTGACCACGGCCCGCATCATGTCGGCCAGTGCAGCCGCTTCGGCAGCGGTGATCGGTTGGCCGGATGCCTGGGACGGCGCTTCGGGGGTAACGCCCGACGACGGCGACGCGGCATCCGCCGTCGGCTCACCGGGTGTCCCTCCCGCGGCAGCACCGGCGTCGGGGTTCAGGACAAGCTGCGGTGAGACGGGGGAGCCCTTGGCCACGGATCCAGTCATGATGGCCGCTGCCAGGGGCGACACCAGGACCTTTCCCTGGCCGATCATCGAGGCCGCGTGTTCAGTCCCCGCAGCTTCCCCCGGCACCGAGCCGAGGAAGGCGGCGGCACCCAGCGAGGGCGCCTCCACGGCAACCCCCATGGCCATCGCTGCCGCCTCAAGCTGTGCCTGGGAGACGGAATCGCGGGCTGCGATGAAGGCCGTGTTACAGGAGTGGGCAAAGGCGTCGCGGAGTGTGACCGAGCCCAGGGAGCTTTCAGGGTAGCCCTCCGCATTCTTGAAGGTCCGGCCGTCCACGGTGAGCGTGGGGGTGCATTCAACCTTCGAATCCGGGGTGAGGCCGTTGCGGAGCATCGCGAGCGAATCCACCATCTTGAAGGTTGATCCCGGGGCGTACTGGCCGAGCATCGCTGTGTTGTAGCCATTGCTTCCGGGGCCGGAGGCGGCCGCCAGAACGGCACCGCTGGAGGGGCGAAGGGCCACGACGGCCGACGCCGGACCCACGCCGGCGAGCGTGCTCTCGGCCAGCGCCTGCAGGTTGGGGTCCAGCGTGGTTTTCAGGGGAGTTCCCGGCGTGGGAGCGACCTCGAAGACCACCCGGCGGGGATCGGTTGCCGCCGCCTGGATCTGTTCAGCGGTGAGATCGGCCCGCTGTGCGCGGATCACCACGGCGTCAGTGCCGCGGAGCTGCGCATCGTACTGCTGCTGCAGTCCACCGATCCCGGTGATGTCTCCGGCGGTGAGTGCGCCGGCTGACGCTTCGATCTGTTCGGCGTTGGCCTCACCCACGGTGCCAAGGACTGCCCGGGCGAAGGTCCGGCTGGGCGCCAAAGGCTGGGTTGCCGGGATGGCACGGGCCCCGGGGATGGCCTGGATCTGCTGGTCCGTGATGGTCCGGCCTTCTTCGCGGAGAGTGATGGCGATGACGAAAGCTTCAGCACCCGACGCCGCGACCTGCTGGGTGTACGCTGCGGGGTCCACCCCGACCAGCTCGGCCAGCTGGGTTGCCGAAGCCGCCGGATCAGCTGAACCCAGCTGCGGCTTATCAATCCCCACGTTCACCACGGGGCGGTAGGTAACCAGCTTCGCATCGCCGGCGCCCAGGATGTCGGCCCGCTGTGGCGACTGGCTGCCCTTGCTGAGGACTTCATTGTCGTTGAGGCCCGGAACCAGGGATGCCGGGTTCCAGACTGTCAGCCACTTGTCGCCGGATTTCGTGAATTTAGCGGAGACCGTGTATTTCCACTCTCCCGAAGCGATCTTCCACGTGTAGTCCAAGGGGACGCTGGCCGTGTCGCCATCCAGGGTAAGTTCGCCTGCGGCCACCGTTGGCCGGTCCGGCTCCAACGCTTTGAACACGTCCTGGACCTGCTGCCTGGCTACGGCCGAATCCTTGCCATTAAACGGTACAGAGCCGACGTCGAGAGTGGACATGGCTGCCGCAAACTGTTTCGCCGCGTTCTCGGCACCCCCTCTGCCGTCGTCGCAGGCAACCAGGGAGGCACCGAGGATGAATACAGCTATGGCAAGTGAAAGTTTCTTTGAGTTCCCCACGGCGCTATTATGCCCCCTTTTTGGAATGCGCTTGCTGACCAGACATGGGAGGGGCCCCGGACCAACAACGCGGACCCCCAGCTGTCCGGTGGAGGCGGCTCAGAGCCCCAGCGCCGGAACAGCACGTCCAAATATGTCTTTCAGGGCATACTTAGCGGCGAAGAAGCCGGGCATGCCTGTCACGCCGGGGCCTGGCGGTGTGGATGACGAACACAGATACACGCCAGGCAGTGGCGTGCGCCATGGGACGCGGGAGATGACGGGCCGCTGGAGAAGTCCGCGCATGTCCATGATTCCGGCACTGAAATCTCCGCCGACATAATTCCGGTTGTAGTTGGCCAGGCCGGCCGCCGTGGTGACATGTGTCTGCACCACCACGTCGCGGAAGCCCGGCGCGAAGCGCTCCAGCTGGGCTGTGACGGCTTCGCTCATATCCCTGTCCGAGCCTGCCGGAACGTGGCAGTATGCCCACAGGGTGTGGCGCCCGGCCGGGGCCCGGCTGCCGTCAAAACGGGATGGTTGGGCAACCAGTACGTAGGGGCGCCCGGGATGCTTTCCTGCAGACACTTCGTTTTCTGCCTGGGCTACTTCCGCCCGGGTGCCGCCCACATGAACCGTTCCGGCGTTGGCGAGTTCTTTGGCTGCCCAGGGGACCGGACCGGACAGGATGTAGTCCACCTTGCAGGACCCGTTGCCGTATCGGAATGACTCCAGGGACCTCCGGTAGTTCCCGGGCAGTACATCGCCGGCGATGTTAAGCAGTCCCTGCGGGGCTACGTCCAGCAAGGTAACCCGCGCACCCTGAAGCTGCCCGAGGTTGTCGATGGGCACACCGGTGTGGATTATTCCGCCGTGGGCGCGGATGTCATCTGCCAGTGCCCCCGCAATGGCGGCCGAGCCGCCCAGCGGGATAGGCCAGCCCTGGCCATGTGCCAGAGCCGTGAGCATCAGGCCTGCCCCCGCCGCAGCCAGCGAGGGCAGGTGCGAGACGGCATGGGCAGCCACGCCACTGAGCAGGGCGGGCGCCAGCGGCTCCTTGAAGCGGGCGTTCCACAGCGGAGAGCCCTGTTCGAGGGTGCGCATCCCGAAAAGCGCCGCAGCCAGGGGGTTCCGGGGGACCCGGAGCAGCTGATGCTGGGTGAAGTCCATGACCCCGTCGATCCGGCTCACCAGCGGGCCAAGAAGCCGCCGGTAGGCAGCACCGTCCCTGCCCAGGCCTTCGGCGGTCCGTTCCAGGGAGTGATAGCCCAGGGCAGCCCGGCCGCCGTCGAGGGGTGACCCGAAGGCAAGCTCCGGAACCGCGAGCTCGATCCTGCGTGCCAGCTCGAAAGCGCGGAAGAAGGGTGAGGCCAGAGCCATGGGGTGGACCGCCGAGCAGATGTCATGGAGGTGCCCGGGCTGCATCAGCTCGGAGGTGCGGGTACCGCCACCGATGGTGCCGGCGGCCTCAAAGATCTCGACCGAGAGTCCGGCCCGGGCCATCACGGCAGCGGCGGCAAGCCCGTTGGGGCCGGCACCCACGACGGCGACGTCAGGCATGCCGCTTCTCCCGCCAGGGGAGGATTGCCCGGGAGGGGTGCCGGGGATTGATGCGCAGCCAATCGGGCAGGGCCTCGTACGGGCCGCCCTGCGGGTCATCGACGTCGTGGCGGCGGATGGGATCGTAGGTAGGGTCATAGATGTCCCAAACGACCCTGAGCATCAGATATGCCGTAGCGAGCATATGGGCTGCAACCGCCAGGACGTAGTACGGCATATCGATATTGTGTTGCGAGGTCCCCTGGCTTGTCACTTGGCCAAGGTACATCCAGATCGCAACCCAGTGAAAGGCCTCGACGCCTTGCCAGACGAGGAAGTCCCGCCACCGCGGCCGCGCCAAAGCCACAAGCGGGATCAGCCAGAGCACAAACTGGGGTGAGTAGACCTTGTTGGTCAGAATGAATGCTGCCACGATCAGGAAGACCAGTTGGGCCAGCCGCGGCCGCCGGGATGCGGTGAGGGCCACCAGCGCTATCAGGAGGCAGGCCAGGAGAAAGAGCGATACGGCCACCCAGTTGATGACCGCGGCGTCCAGGACCGTCCAGCGGAGCCGGCGGGCCACCAGGTTGTAGGCGTACCAGAGCGAACCGTAGCCCGCTTCCCTGTTGCCCGGAAAACCAAAGGAGTAACCCCAGCTGGACGGGTTGGCGAGGACGATGGGCGCGTTGACCGCCAGCCAGGCGCCTGCGGCGGCCGCTGAAGTCACCAGGAACGGGCGGATCCGCCCGGTACGCAGCGCCAGCAGGAGGATGGCAACCAGGATGAGGACGGTGTACAGCTTTGACGCCGCAGCAAGGCCGATCAGTATGCCAGCCAGGACCAGCCTGCCGCGTGAGAAGCACAGCATGGCCAGGGCCAGGAACCCCACGGCCCACATGTCCCAATTGATGGTCCCGGCCAGAACGATGCCAGGAGCCAGAGCCACCATCGCAGCATCCCAGGGGCGCCGCCGGGACATCCGGGCGGTGGCCAGCACCGTGACAACCCAGACTGCTGCGATCAGGGTCGCATTCGTATCGAAGTAGCCCAGGACCCGCGTATCGGAAACACCCTCACCCGGGATCAGCCAGGCGGTCGCCCCGGCTATGAGTCCAACCAGGACAGGATCGTCAAAAACGCTTCCCTGGCTCAAGAACGGGAACGTGCCCTCGCCCAGTCCGCGGTTCCTGAAGTACTCCGGAAAATCCGAGTAACAGGTGGAATAGAACTGTCCGGGCGTTTCCCAGCCGGTGGCCCGGCAATAGCCTTTGATGGCGATGCCGGCCAATGCGGCCAGCACCGTCAGGATGATCAGCACGCGCTCCACGGTAAACACGCCGGGGGAGACGATGCCCGGCGCCGACCGGGCACCCAGCGGTCCGCCAATCAGCTCCGTGAAGTTCCTCAGCAGCAGGTCGCTGCGGCTCGGCACCACCAGGCGGGCGCGCCTGTGGAGTCGCGGCGGCTTCGTCTCCTGCATGACTCAGAGCTTACCGGTGTGGTGCCCTGAGAGACCGTGACAGTGTGATCAGGGCACCGGCGGTTTCCGGGCTTCAGCGCAGGCCGGCCCTTTGCTGGTGCATCAGGACAAAAACGTCGTCGCGCCGTTGGTCCAGCAGCCGGCCGTTGAATTGGCGGCGCTCAGTGCGGACAGGAACGCGCAGCCTCAACAGCGCCCTCTTGATTTTCTTGATCATTGTACTAACCTCCTTTCCGATGGAAATGGGCATGGCAAATAAAGCCAACTAAAGCCAGATAAAAGTCGGCCGAATTCAGGCAAAGAAACGCCCGGTGTTAATGAGTGGTTTGCAAAAGCGGAATGGGGCCGCGGAAATAGCGTGGTGCAGCGCCCAACAGGAAGCACGGTTCCGAATTATGGGGTTGCTGCGTCACCGCATGGGCCGCTGCGCAGTGCGCCGGCGCACGCCAACAGGTGGTGGAAGGTGCTTCCCGCTCCAGTGGTTCCGCCGCAAAGGCGGAATCAGGTGCTGGGGCTAGGAGGCAAGCACTCCGTGAAAGTGGCGCGCGAAAGCAGCAGGGGCCGGGGTGGCGGTGATGGTCATCTTCCATCCGCTAGTCAAAGTAATCATTTTCCCAACCTCCTTTTCTGCTCAGCCGTTGCACCAGCAGACTGGCTTGGCAACGCGCACCGCGACCCCGGCAGATCGCTCTGGGGTCAGGAATAAAATTACCCTACGAACGCGGCTATGCGCTACTTAATTCATAAACTTTTTTCAAGAAAGTTTATGAATGCCCTTATAGTCCCCAACGGACAATGGCGGGCGTCCTTTTGTCCCATCCCAAGGTGCAGACTTTTGCCGTGCCCAGGATGAAGTGGCGGCCTTCTGCGGGCGGCAATTCGAGCCACCGCGCAGTCAGGATCCGGGAGAAGTGCCCATGGGCCACAATCAGGACGTTATCCAGCCCCGATTCCAGCACCCGCGCCACGATCTTGTCCGCGCGGGCGGCCACCTCGTCCAGGGTTTCGCCGTTCGGCACCCCATGCGTCCAGATCAGGTAGTCAGGATTGTCCTTGCGGATGAGATCAGAACTGATGCCCTCGTAATCGCCGTAGTTCCATTCAACGGACAGCGGTTCGTGCTGCGCGTCAGGGAACCCCGCCAGTTCAGCGGTCCGCCGGGCCCGCCGCAGCGGGGAGGTCAGCACGAGGTCGAAATCGACCGCATCGAGCACCTTCCGGGCCTCCACCGCCTGCTGCTCACCCTCCACGGTCAGGGGCAGGTCAGTGAGTCCCGTGTATTGCCCGCTCTTGGACCATTCCGTCTCACCGTGGCGCATGATCCAGAGCTGGGGACGTGGCGCAAGCATCGGGACGCTCATGTGGACTCCTTGTTCGGGGAAGGTTCGACGCCGGCAGCAGACGGTGTGGTCTCCGCTGACTGGGGTGCGGGTTCGGTAAGGGGGGTGGATTCCGGCTGTTCGGCCCACCACGCCAGGAGCCGTGCCTGGGCATCTTCCGGCGGCAGGGGTCCGTGCTCCATCCGTTCCTCCAGCAGGTACTTATAGGCACGGCCAACAACGGGTCCCGGCCGGAGGTCCAGGATGGCCATGATCTGGGCGCCGTCCAGGTCGGGGCGCACAGCGTCAAGCGACTCCTGCTCCCGGAGCGTGGCGATCCTTTCTTCCAGGTCGTCGTAGGCGAACGACAGACGCTCGGCCTTGCGTTGGTTGCGGGTGGTGACGTCCGAGCGTGTCAGGCGGTGCAGCCGCTCCAGCAGAGGCCCTGCGTCCGTGACGTAGCGCCTGACCGCGGAGTCGCTCCAGCCGGCCTCGCCGTAGCCGTAGAAGCGCATATGCAGTTCCACCAGGCGGGCCACCGCCTTGATGGTGTCGTTGTCGAAGCGGAGGGTCTTCATCCTCTTGGCGGTGAGTTTGGACCCCACCATGTCGTGGTGGCGGAAGCTGACCGCACCGCCCGGTTCGAAGCGGCGCGTAGCCGGCTTGCCGACGTCGTGCATCAGCGCTGCGAACCGCAGCACAAAATCCGGGCCCGGCACGGCGCCGTCGGCATCGGTCTCCAAAGCGGCGGCCTGCTCCAGCACCTGGAGGGAGTGCTGGTACACGTCCTTGTGGCGGTGGTGCTCGTCGGATTCCAGCCGCAGGGCGGAGACTTCGGGCAGCACGAATTCGGCGAGTCCGGTTTCCACCAGCAGGTCAACGCCGGCCCGGGGGTGGGCACCGCAGATGAGCTTGACCAGTTCATCGCGCACGCGCTCCGCAGAGATGATGGTGATGCGTTCCGCCATCTGGGTCATGGCCAACCGGACGTCGTCGTGCACTGCTATACCCAGCTGCGAGGCAAACCGGGCGGCACGCATCATGCGGAGCGGGTCATCGGAGAAAGAGTCCTCGGGGGAGCCGGGTGTGGCAAGAACGGTGGCGTGGAGGTCCCGGACACCGCCGAACGGATCAACCAGTTCCAGGGAGGGGAGCTTCAATGCCATGGCGTTGATGGTGAAGTCCCGGCGCAGCAGGTCGTCGGTGAGCGATGATCCGAAGGCCACCACGGGCTTGCGCGATTCAGGGTCATAGGCCTCGGCCCGGTAGGTGGTGATCTCGATCTGGAAGCCGGCCTTGCGCATGCCGATGGTTCCGAAGGCGCGGCCGATCTCCCAGTAGTTGTCGGCCCATTTCCTGATGAGGGCCACGGTTTGGTCCGGGGTGGCGTCGGTGGTGAAGTCCAGGTCCGGCGACGTCCGGCCGAGGAAGAGGTCCCGCACCGGACCGCCCACCAGCGACAGCTCGTGACCGGCGTCGACAAAGCGCTGCCCGAGTTCCAGGACCACCGGGTCTACCTGGAATTCGACAGTGTGGGAATCAGTCTTGTGATGTGCGTGCGCCATAGTTACTTAAGCTTGTCAGAAACCAGCGGCTTGGCAGGCCAAAATCCGGTCAAGATCGCGCGTATTCGCTCACAGGGCCGCAAACTGCGTCATACGCCGTCCATCTTGAAGTCATGTTCCGGTCATCATGAACGGGCAAGAGTCGTTAGAGTGGACTCCATGGCCCATCCCGTACCGAGCGCTCCCGGCAGGAGGACAAACGCACCGTTGCCATCGGCAATCGGTGCCCATGTCGCGCCCGCCTTGCACTCGGCGCCGGCCTCGCTCCCCACCGTTGAGGAAATTTCCGCCGGGGGCGTTGTGGTGGACACGTCCGACGCCGAACTCAGGGTTGCGATCATTGCCCGCCTTAACAGGGGCGGACGCCTGGAGTGGTGCCTTCCGAAGGGCCACCCGGAAGGCAAGGAAGACAACGAGCAGGCCGCGGTCCGCGAGATAGCCGAAGAAACAGGCATCGAGGGTGACATCCTGGCGCCGCTGGGCAGCATCGACTACTGGTTCACAGTGAGCGGCCACCGCGTCCACAAGACCGTCCACCACTATTTGCTCCGCGCCACCGGCGGCGAACTCACCATCGAGAACGATCCTGACCAGGAAGCCGTGGACGTGGCGTGGGTGCCCATCCGGGAGCTGGCGCGGAAACTCTCCTTTCCCAATGAACGCCGCATCGCTGACCTGGCCCGGGACGTACTGCCGGAACACCTCTGACGCCTGAAGGCTCCCTGTCCGTTGCGGAACAAACCGCGTCCGGGTGAGACGATGAACTCGATGTCAGCTTCCAACTTCCCCTCCGATAAGGCGGGCCGCGCCGGGCAAACCGGACCGGCCGCCGATCCGGCGGTTCCTGCCGGGCCTGCAACCGGGCCTGTGGCCGCGCGTGACGGCGATGCCGCGGTTCCCAGCGGTCCGAGCGAAACCCGCTCCAGCGCCATCATGGCGGCGGGGACCCTGGTCTCGCGTTTCCTTGGCTTCGGCAAGACGTGGATGCTGGGGGCCGCCCTGGGGCTGAGCTCCACTGTCAATGACACGTTCATCAACGCCAATAACCTGCCCAACCTGATTTTCCTGCTGGTGGCCGGCGGTGTGTTCAACGCCGTGCTGGTCCCGCAGATCATTAAGGCAAGCAAGGCACCGGACAGGGGAGCGGACTACATCAGCCGCCTCCTCACCCTTACCGTCCTCCTTCTCCTGGGCCTCACCGCCCTGGTCACCCTCGCGGCGCCCATGATCATCGACCTGACCACCCAGGGATACTCGCCCCCGCAGAAGGCGCTGGCGGTCGCCTTTGCCTTCTGGTGCCTGCCGCAGATCTTCTTTTACGGTCTCTACGCCCTCCTCACGCAGGTGCTCAACGCCAACGGCGCCTTTGGACCCGCCATGTGGGCACCGATCCTGAACAACCTCGTGGCCATCGGCGGCCTGGGCATGTTCATCTGGATTTACGGCGCTAATGAGGTCAACCCGCACACCCTGGACAACTGGGGGCCGTCGCAGACGCTGTTCGTAGCCGGCTTCTCCACCATCGGCGTGGTGGCCCAGACCGCTATCCTGCTCATTCCGGTCTTCCGGCTCAGACTGGGCCTTCGTCCCAGGTTCGGCTGGCGCGGGGTGGGACTGGGCCAGGCCGCAAAGCTGAGCGTCTGGACATTGCTGACCGCCGCCGTCGGGCAGCTGGCGTTCCTCTACGTCATGCGGATCGCCACCATCCCGGGTGCGGAACGCCTGCGCCTGGAGCGCGCGGGGGATCCTGCCGCTGACTTCCTGCCCGGAAACGCCGTCCTGGAGGTGGCCAGCCAGCTTTACCTGCTGCCTCACTCGATCATTGCGCTCTCGCTCGCCACTGTCCTCTTTAACCGGATGACCCGCGCCTCGCAGGACGGCAACAAGGCCGAGCTCCGTGATGCCCTGTCCCACGGACTCCGGACCATGGCCGTGGCCACGGTCTTTGGTGCCCTTGCCCTGTTTGCGCTGGCCGGCCCGCTGGGCATGTTCTTCTCGGGCGGTGACAAGCAGGACGGCGTGATGCTGGCGCAGACCCTGACCATCCTGGCGCTAAGCACCCCGTTCATGAGCGCCAACTTCATGATGTCCCGGGTGTTCTACGCCAATGAGGATGCCCGGACGCCGTTCTACGTCCAGCTCCTGCTCGCTTTCGTCTACGTGGCCGGTGCCTTCGGAATCCAGTTCCTGCCGGTGGGCCAGATCATTTACGCAATTGCCCTGCTGTACATGGTTGGCAACATCCTGTCAGTGGCCATCAGCGCCTACTTCCTCCGCCGGCTTCTGGGCCACCTCGACGGCCCCCGCATCGCCAACTCCTACATCCGGATGGGCTATGCGGCACTCGGCTCCGCCATCGCCGGCGCCGGCGCGCTGTGGCTGATGGGAAGCTACAGCCCGGACGGCTTCGCCTGGAAGGACAGGTTGACCGCACTTATCACGGTGGTGGTCGTCGGGCCCATCATGCTGGTGGCCTACGTTTTCCTGCTCAAGATCTTCCACGTAGCGGAACTCCGTGACCTGCTCCGCCCCTTGCTCGCGCGACTGGGCCGCGGCGGATCCGGACACTCGGAGCCAAACGGGGGAACGCCGTCGTCGGCTTCGGCTCCCGGTGACTCCGGCGGGGAACACCCGACGCCGGAACGCGCCACGGTCTCGGTGGACACCGGAATGATGCCGAGGATTTCAGGCGAATTCGATTCAGTATCGTTCCGCGCCGGGCCGGTGCCGGAACCCACCCCTCCCTCCACGGCACCAGGGCGGGTTCGCGAAAATGACGGCGCTGCTGCCGGGGGCGGTACCGGCGCACCCGAGGGGTACCTTCCGGCGGAGGACGTTCCGGGTACTGCCAGGGGCGGACTGCTGCGCGACGAGATTCCCCTCCCAGGCCGGCGCACCTTCCAGGGCAAGGCCGGCCAGAACCCCCATTTCAAGCCGCGACGGCCCCGGAAAAAGTGATTCCCGCCGCGTTCCCGGTCGCCTGTCGCCCGCGGCGGCCAAGGCCAATCGGCTAGGATCGACAGTGAACAGGGGTATTTGCAGGCAGGCGTCAGCCCGCTCGCTGGCCGGCTTTTGAGCGGTTTCCAGCAGGTGCTGGCCACCATCAGGCCGGCAATACCCGGACAGCCTAGGAGGAACACGTGTCCCACCCGATCGACGTTGGATCAGTACTCGGCGGCCGCTACAAGGTCACAGCCACTGTATTGACCTCACACGACCATGATCTGGTGCTGGACGGGGTGGACCAGGTTCTTAACCGTCCGGTCAGCATTCTGGTCGCCGGCCCGGACAACACCGAGCAGGTGGCGCAGAGTGCCCGCGAGGTGGCAACCGGTGAGCGCCCGGGAAACATGCAGGTCCTTGACCTCGGTGTCACCGAGGCCGCCACCTACCTGATCACCAACCACACATCAGCGGCAGACCTGCTGGACCTCGTGGTTGCCTCCAACCCGCCCTATGTTGAGCCGTTCTTCACGGACACTTTGGGCAGTGAAATTTTCGGCCAGGCACGTTCAAACGAACCGGAGCCTTACGACCACGAAGAAAACGTCGACGCCGGCTACATCAACTACGCGGATAACCACCCCAGCCAGGTGGACCCTTACCGGGCCGCCTCCCCGGCCGCTCCGCAGGCCGCACGGCCCGTGGTTCCGCCACGTCAGCCGGTCCGTCCGCCGTCGGCCCCGACCGGAGTGTCCGGGCGCGGCACAGGCGCCGGCCAGGGTGCAGCTGCCGCGGCCGCAGGTGCTGCGGCTGGAGTTGCTGCAGGGGCGGTTGGTGCCACTGGGAGGCAGCAGGCTACGTCACCGCAACCCGTTCAGCGCCCGGAACGGCAGGGATCCGGTCTCAATGACCCATCCGACTCCGGTCACAATAAGGGCGAGGCAGCGGAATCGCCCAAGGTCTCGTTGTGGTCTGAGGACGACTACACCTATGAGGACCAGGAAACCGGCTACGAGGAATCCCCTGACTCTGAGCGGTCCGCCCGGCCCGGCCGGGCAGCGGGCGCTTTCCCCTCCATTGCCCGGAAGTCGCCTCCTGCGGAAGCCGTGCCTCCGGCCGGCCCAACCGACGATTTCTACGACGACGACGAACCCGAGCGCGAACCCAAGTCCATGCGCTGGCTGGTGGGAGGCCTGCTTGCGGTATTGCTTATTGCGGGTCTGGTCTTCGCTCTGACCGGTTTGGGCGGCCTGTTCAGGCCAGATCCCGTAGCCAACCCGACGTCTGCTGCGGACGGCGGCAGTGCTTCCGCCACGGCAGCTCCAAGCCCGAATCCGAGCTCTGTTGCCCCCGTAGTGCCGCCGGCAATCGACAGCGTCACGCGGCAGGGCAACTTCGAATTCGCAGGCAACTACGACGTCGACCTGGTCAAGGCGTATGACGGCAACGCTGCCAGCTACTGGTCCGACATGGAGTTTGCCACCGAGGGTTGGGGCGGTCTCGCGGCGGATGGCGTGCCCCTGGTCGTCAAACTGAAGAGTCCTGCCTCTGTCTCTTCCATCACACTGACCCAGCTCGGTGCTTCAGGCGGCAACATCAGCGTCTTCACCAACGACAGGCCTTCGCTGGATGGGGCCAAGCTGGTGGGAACCAACAGCTTTACCTCAACGGACCTCACCATGCCCCTGGCCGAGCCCGTACAGGCGCAGTACGTGATCGTGTCCATCAAGACGCTCCCCAAGCTGGCCGCTCCGAAGACCCGGTACGGCTTCGGTATCCGGTTGGCCGAAATCAAGGTTCAGTAGGTAGAACCCTCGTGGCGGCTGTTTGGCCGCGGCTGTTCTGCGTGGAGCGCTGCGACTGCAGTAACAGGCGCGGCCCAGCTGTGTGCAGACGGTAATCTGGTAGGGCGTCCTGCAGGGCTGGCTCCGTGCTGGCCGCTCGAGGTTCTCCGTTCGCGCGGCGCCCGGAATATTCACTACCAGGATTCAGTTGTGCCATGTGGCCGGCCCCGAAAGCCGGCGCATCGATTAAGGAAGAGGTTCACCGTTCAGTGACCAACGCAGAAAACACCGCGTCCGAAGTACGTGATGTCATCATCGTCGGCTCGGGCCCGGCCGGCTATACGGCGGCTGTTTATACGGCACGCGCCAACCTGAAGCCGCTGTTGCTGGCCGGCTCCGTCACCGCCGGTGGCGAACTGATGAACACTACCGACGTCGAAAACTACCCGGGATTTCCCGAAGGCATCATGGGGCCGGACCTCATGGAGAACTTCGAAAAGCAGGCTGCGCGGTTTGGAACCGAAATCCAGTTCGAGGATGTCACGTCCTTGGAACTGGACGGCGCCGTCAAGACCGTCACCATAGCAACCGGAGAGACCTTCAAGGCACGGGCAATCATCCTCTCCACCGGATCGGCATACCGTGAGCTCGGCCTGCCCAACGAGAAACGCCTCTCCGGGCATGGTGTCAGCTGGTGCGCAACCTGCGATGGTTTCTTTTTCAAGGATCAGGACATCGCCGTCATCGGCGGGGGAGACTCTGCCATGGAGGAAGCGCTCTTTCTCACGAAGTTCGCGAAGTCGGTCACGGTGGTCCACCGCCGGGATTCGCTAAAGGCCTCAAAGATCATGGCAGACCGCGCCCTGGCACACGAGAAGATTTCCTTCATCTGGAACAGCACCGTTGATGACGTGATCGGTGAGAATAAAGTCACCGGGCTCAAAATCAGGAACCTCCTGGACGGCACCATTAGCGACCTCCCGGTGACTGGCGTCTTCGTAGCCATTGGAAATGATCCCCGGACGGACCTGGTCAAGGACATCCTGGACATCACCGACGCCGGCACTATCGCCGTCGAAGGCCGCAGCTCCAGGACGAGCGTCGCCGGCGTGTTTGCGGCAGGCGACGTCGTCGATCCGACCTACCGCCAGGCCATTACGGCCTCAGGCTCGGGGTGTGTTGCTGCAATTGATGTGGAACACTACCTGGCAGATCTTCACGCATAAAGCACTTACCGTCCATTCGAAGAGAGAGACACAAGGTTATGAGCAACGCTAAAGACGTAACAGATGCAAGCTTCGGCACAGACGTACTGTCCGCTGACAAGCCAGTGATTGTGGATTTCTGGGCCGAGTGGTGTGGCCCCTGCCGCAAGCTGGGACCGATCCTGGACGAAATCTCTGTTGAGTACAGCGAGAAGGTGGACGTGGTCAAGGTAAATGTTGACGACAACCCTGCCATCGCCGCCGAATACGGCATCACCTCCATTCCTGCCGTTTACCTCTTCCAGGACGGCCAGGTGAAGAGCACCGTCATCGGTGCCAAGCCCAAGCAGTTCTTCGAGAAGGAATTCGCAGACGTACTGTCCTAAGTTCGTGCTCGCCCTGAGCCTGCATCACGGCTAAGGGGTCCTGTGGCCACCGCTTCACTGAAGCGGTGGCCACACTGCTTTTGAGCGAATATTTTGACGCTGAACGACTCATATGGGTTGATGACTCGGGGTCGTGCTGTGGCTGCTGTGTGGCGCTGGGCCAAGTCGCCTAAAAGGGCCACGCCATCCTGGGTGTTGCCGCGCCAAAATGCCAGGTCAGCCCATGACGCGCGGGTTTCTTCAAGGAATGATTTGTTCCTTCTGGCAACGAGCCCACTGCTCCTCAAGGGGATGTTTCACGTGAAACATGTGGGAGGTTCTTCCTGAGCTGGCCGGGCCTCCTATGCCGCGCGGGCGTGGGAACTCGGAGGTTGCTCGGAGAAACGACCACTGCAGGAACTCAGAGGGTGCCCGGGGGACACAACCGCCGCGGGAACTCCGAGTCCGCTCGGCGAGACAAATGCCTCAATGGACCGCACTGGCGGCAGCAGTGCCTGGTCTGGATCCCGCGGGTACTGTACATCAGCGGCGTGCGAAAGTGCGACATCGTTCTGGTGTGCCGGCCATCATGCCCGACGATCACAGAAACAGTCCCGCTGGGAGTTTCGTACAGCAGAACCAGCAGGGGAATGGCCATACCGCTGCGAGCAGGCAACACATTGGGACACCCTGTGGCCACGCCACGGGACATGACCACCTTCCATCTGTCCCCGCGGCCAGGAAATGACGGCATGATTCTCGTAGCCAGGCTTGAAAGAGCCGGAAGCCTGAAATGCGTTCCCGCAGTGGAGGCGGGTTCGCTGTGCCAATGCCTTCACTAGTCATGTTCTGTTTCACGTGAAACATCGGGGACAGGCCCACAATGGCGCCGTCCTGCCATATCTCACCATCTCACCTTCCGCAGAAACTCGCCATCTCACCCCCCCGCCAAATCTCCCCAACCTTGCACGGTCCTGCCTCCCTGCACCTTCACCCCTTCACCTCCTCCTGTCTCTGTCTCTGTCTCTGTCTCTGTCTCTGTCTCTGTCTCTGCCCTCAGATTTAGCTTTGGCTTTGACTTTGCGCAACATATCGGCAGCAGCCCTCCAAAATTCAGCGGCGGTCTGCCAGTTTCTGTTGATATCAACAGCAACACACGACTGGCGTCACATGAACCGCGCACACAACCACCTAGAACACATGAGCCGGCGGGAAAGTCCGCAACCGATTGGGGACAGCCACACATATCGGTTCGGCTCCGGAGGGGGCCTGATCGTGCCAGGCTCAGCGATCAGGCGTTGTCGTCCGTTCTCAATAGTGCACCACCACGGTCGAGCCATTATTGAGTGAGCATTGGAACGCGATGCATTCTGTTGCATCAGTGAAAACGACGAATTTGCGGCTAGGGACCATTGTGTGTGCAGCTGGCGCTGCGTCGGCAGCCGCATTATCCGAACAACCAGGCCCTACGGGCGGAACACCATAAGTCCCATGGAATACCTGGCCATACATTCTCGATTGAACGCCCAAGTTGCTCGAAGTCGTAGCGTACTCAGTACAAATGACACAGCTGCAGTTGAACCTTTCCCTTGCAAACCGTCACTCATTCCAAAGGCCCGTGCACCCTCTAGTCGTCTTCCCGTTGGCCCACGCTGCGCAATTTTGCCTCAGAGGCTCTTCACCTATCCACATAGTTCCCCAGCCCGGCACAGCGCCATTCGACGTCCACCGGGGCGCGTTTTGATAGGCGGGATAGATTTGTTCTGTTCTAGGGCCAACCAGATAGCCGCACTTGAAGCATCAGTTCAGCCCGCTCGTTGCGGGCCACAATCAGTCTTTCGTCGGAGGCCCCACAAACCGGCGGCCCATAGATGTTGACTTCCGCACGGCTTCGGCCTGTCAGGAATGGCTGGAGTGCCCGAACCCTGGACTCCACGAAGGGACGGCTCACCGGCCCATCGCACGCCACGCAAGCGGGATCACAGTCTTTCAAGCTGAGCGACATAGCCGCCAATCAGTCGGGCCTTGGCCAGGCACCTGAGTGCCGCCTGGCTAGCCCCCAGCGCCATTAGATATCCCTACCGTAGCGGCGTCCCGACAAAATAGGGCGTGCTCTGGGATTACCACATAGCGCCCAATACTCTGTTGTCGATTGTCCATCGGATCTTGGTCTAATTTCTCGCGCGACAGCTAACGGAGTCAACATGGTGCCCTCCGCCGGACAGAGAGAGTAGGCATCCTCAGGCGTTGGGAACCGGATCAGATGTTTCACGTGAAACACTCGGGGAGTGGTGTGGCCGAGACCGGCAGTGGTTCCCACCTTGGACAAAGCCTGTGCCGGCCGCATTTGAACCTCCTGGCCAACCGTGGATAGCTCGTTTCCAGGGCGATGCCAACGCATGCCCGTGAGCGTGCATGGCTTGGCAGCAGTGCGATCGCTCAAAGGTGACAGATGTTTCACGTGAAACATCGTAAACCCAGGCCGCTTGGCAGCTTCATATTCAGACCCTCCGGAAGCACCGACTATCGCCAACGAAAACGGCGTCGGGCATGCACTAACTACGCTCCACCTATGACCTCGACAACTATGACCTCTACGCCGCGGGATCGTCGACGGCAAATGCGGGCTATTACCACTTCCGGATCTAGCCTGACTCGACCTCCCAAAGTGTCACTACTCATCACTGACAGATGCATGGTGCTTCCGACAGTAGCCAGTCCATCGCTAGGGTGCGCTGGCCCAGTACTGGGCAGACGGAGGCCGACCACAGAGGAGCCCCCGGTAGGTTCCCTTCCTCCAGCCTCATTCGACAGGCCCGAGTCGCGGGTAGGCGGCCTATCACGCTGACATGGGGACGAATGCAATTCCGTGAATCTACAATTGCGCGCGACATGATCCCATCGTCGTTCGCCTTGGATGGGGATTCGGCGGGCTGATTTTGGACCTCTATCCACAAGTTATCCCCACACGTTATCCACAGTCATATCCACAGCCAGGTTCGCAGGGAGCAGAGCGCTCGTATCCCTGCGTACCACGGCACGACACTGAGGGAGGCGAGTGGTTCTTAGCCGCATCCAGCGTGACCAAAACGCGAGGCCATCGTGGTGGCGAAAACTGGCGGAGTGGAGATACCGAAGTTGCAGCGTTCAAGCAAGAAATCAACTACTTTTGGCGATCTAAGACTAATTTGCCAGCGCGTTAGGACCCCTGACGGTCAGCGCAACATCCGGCGCTCACTGTTCACGTGAAACACTAACCTGCTGTCCTGGGCGAGGCTCATCGATAGTCGGAAAGGCAAGTGTGGAACTTGAGTGTGGCCCTCGAGTGACTAGGCTAACCCGGCTGTGAGATCCCTCTCCATCCACAAGGTTATCCACAGGGATATCCACTGCCCGCGTCGAGCCACTGTGGGTAATGTGCGTTCACTTTGGGACGCATACTCTGAGGCCAAAACGTGAGGCTGTGACCGTCAACCCGGCTGGCAATACTGTGCATCTCGGCCGGCCCGGGCATAATCTTCGATGCATCCATGCGCCAGCTTTCCCAGGGCATCAGCGGCAGTCCGATCCGCCCCAATTCAGCAAGTGGTCACTACGTCCATTCGGTGACGGGGTGGCTCCTTGGTCTTTCATGTCTTCTACGAGCTGACCGAAGTCATCCAGGACGAAACTTCTCTCACCCACCCTGCGTAGACAGCCTCCGTGAAGTGGCCGGCCGTGTATTGAGCCACAACCACAGCATGGCCGGGTTGGGGCCTGGGGCTCATTCTGCTGACGCGAACCCATCGCTAATGGGTCTCCGCCTATTACGTGTTTAGCCTGACAGCGTTGCGCCTAAACGGCCAAGGTCGAATTCCCGGAAGAACAGACCCTGCTTTTCCCCACGACAATCGGCTCGTGAGGCTGCGGTTTGGATGGGCTAGACGGCTTAGGCCGCCGTGCGTGCACCAGGCCGGAGTATCGATTGCAGGGACCACAAGTCAACGGGTAGATCGCCCATGTGGGTAGGCAGGATCGCTGCCAACTCAGTACGGTGCCGGTGAAGCCTGCCACGCTCATCTCCCACTGTCCTTCGGCTTGTGACTGCACCTGCTGCTGACATTCCCCCTCTGACATCTGCGGCGTGCTTGGGTGGCCGCACGCCGGTATGTTCTGTGCCAGACAAGGGCAGTTCCTACGCAGGTACGGCGGTCGCTAAGCTGCTAAAAGGTTCCAGTGCGTTGACCCTGTTTGTTCCTGGCGGCCGCAGTGGCCCTATCCCTCCGCACCGGTCAGCTCCCGGAGACGCTGTGCCGGCCCGGGGGAGACAAGCGCATGCTCAGCACTGAGTGATAGAGCCTCCGGCCGTCCCCTGCGGTTATCCACGCACAGATATACTCAATCAGCCGGTTCAAATCAGCTCCATGCACTGCCAATGGCCACGCAGTGTGCAAAGGGTATCGACGAGAACATCCTCCGGGGCGTCGGGTGGAACTGCACGCTCAAGGCCTCCTGGGGCCGCTCAAGCCGCTCTACGGCCTCAGAGATACTCCACACGCCGTTCCAGGATGACAGTCCCGTAGATGCGGGACGTACGCCATAAGCGACGCAGCCCCCGGTGGCTGGGGAGGGAGTTGTCTTGCCCTGTGCCTGCAAGTGCGCCTTCCAACCACGTCGGCATATCTGGGGCCGCCGCTATCCAAGCTAGAGCGTTCTCCTTGGCTATCTCTGAATCCATCGGTTCTACCATCCAGGCGCCCACAAATCTCGATATCCAGAAAACTGGGCGCCGGATCTCGCAGGCACAGCATGACAGCCATTTTTGGGCTCAGGGGAGTGGAACTGGCTGATTGGATCCAGAACTTTTGTCCGCACCAGAACAACTGGCTCGTTGCATTCCGCGACCTGTGTTTCACGTGAAACATGCTCCTTCGCAGGTCCTACTTCGGGTGAGTTTGGGAAACCCTAGCTGGCGGGGCCCTGGATACCAGGCCGGAAGTAGGTATCAGCGCATATGCGGCAGGGTTTACTGACCCACAATCCGCCCTATGCTGCCTCGCCGAGTCGGCCCACCCATGTTTCACGTGAAACGTGGAGGTGCTCGACGGGGCGGAATCATTTGCCCAAGCAAGCCATAAAAGCGCTGTGAAGTTTGACTAGGACTGTGGGGAGTAAACGTCAGTGAGCTCAAATCTCATGTGGGTGCAAAAAGTAGCCATTCGAGGGCCGCAAAGCGCAGCGTCAGGAGGAGGGGTCAGTGACAACAAGCCTGCACAGAAACAGTTAAGGCCCAGCCACAACCCACGGAACCGTGCCTGTCGCAGATTCAAACATCGGTTCCTAAGCCCCAAAATGCACAGATCACGCTAAAGCCCCCGGTTCCTCTTTAGGCAGGTATCGGTGCGCATTCGTCGCACCCACACAATGCGGACTCAGCGCGCCGCAAAGGCCCCGATGGACCGCAACGGGCCGCATCTGAATAGAGTCCACCACCAGTTATTTCTCGTACAGCCCGTTGAAACGGGGGACAATCGCAGGCGAAGAGCCAAAAAGGGAGGGCCTGTTTCACGTGAAACAGGCCCTCCTACGCTTTAGAACTAATTATCTGATCCCGGCGCCAATACTTCCATGATGCGGTTGAGATCCTCAACACTGGCGAACTCAATACTGACGCGGCCTTTTCGAACACCGAGCGAGATCTTTACGTTGGTATCCAAGCGATCGGAGAGGGAGGAGGCCAGGTAATCGAGCCGCTCATGCCGGGCCCCGGGCCGCGGAATGTTGTTTTTGGCCGGCTTTGTCGGATCCTGGTAAAGCGTCACTGCTTCTTCCGTGGCGCGAACAGACATTCCTTCGGCCACGATTTTCTGTGCAAGGCGTTCCATGGCGGCGGCATCCGGCAAAGCGAGCAGCGCACGGGCATGTCCGGCCGAAAGTACACTGGCGGCCACGCGACGCTGGACCAGCGGTGGAAGCTTCAGCAGACGGAGGGTATTTGAGACTTGGGGACGGGAACGGCCAATACGATCGGCCAGCTGTTCGTGCGTCGTCCCGAAATCTTCAAGCAGCTGCTGGTAGGCGGCCGCCTCTTCCAAGGGATTCAGCTGGCTGCGGTGCAGGTTCTCGAGAAGAGCATCCCGCAGTAGATCATCATCCGTAGTGTCACGCACGATGGCAGGGATGGTTTCCATGCCGGCGGCCTGAACTGCCCTCCAGCGGCGCTCACCCATAACAAGCTCATACGGTTCTCCACCCTTTTCGGTTGAAGTACGAACCACAATTGGCTGGAGGACGCCGATTTCACGAACGGAGTGAATGAGCTCCGCCATATCGTCTTCGTCGAAGACCGAACGGGGCTGCTTACGGTTCGGGTGAATGTCCGACACCGGGATCTCAGCAAAACGCACCCCGGGAACTTCCACGAGGTCCACGCCGTTATCTACTACTTCTACAGTCTCGTCATCCGGAGCCGACACCGCGGCGGGCTCGTCAACTGCACCCGCGTCCTCCGCCGGTGCAGGGGTGTTCGTCATGCCAGCGGTTGGTGGTTCTGCCGCAGCAGACGCCTTGGCAGGAGCCCCTGTCGCCGTTTTGGCAGAAGTCTTTGCGGACGCTGCAGTCGATGTCCTGGCGGGCGTCTTTGACGCCGACGCCTTGTCAGCTGACTGCACAGGGGCTGAAGTGGGTAGATCATCGCCCGAAATTGCCGCGCCGTTGTCTACGGCGTCATCCGGAAAGACTTTTTTGCGTCCCTCAGGAAAGAACAGATCCACGGGGCGCGAGGCAGCAGCACCGTTGCCCGATGCACTCCCGGCGGCGGAACTTGGAATGAGTGCGCCAAGACCGCGGCCTAAGCCACGTCGCTTCTCGCTCATGGATAAATCCCTCCGATGGAAGAGCCGGCCCCAGCCTGACTCCGGTTATTGCAGTTCTTGAAGATTTTAGCGCTCTGCGATTTCAGCAGCGGCTTCCAGGTAGGACAGCGCCCCACTGGAGGAAGGATCGTAAGTCATCACAGTCTGCTGGTAGCTCGGCGCTTCCGAAATCCGCACCGAGCGGGGAACCACCGCCCCAAGAACCTGATCCGGGAAATGTTGGCGTACCTCGGCAGCCACCTGGGCGGCGAGGTTGGTCCGGCCGTCATACATCGTGAGGAGAATGGTTGAAACAACCAGATCCGCGTTCAAGTGCTTCTGGATCATTTCGATGTTCTTCAGAAGCTGGCTCAGACCTTCCAACGCATAGTACTCGCACTGAATGGGAATGAGCACCTCACCGGCAGCGCAGAAGGCGTTGACCGTGAGCAGGCCAAGGCTTGGCGGACAATCGATGAAGATGTAGTCCAGACGTTCTTCACCGTTTTTCGCCCGGGTCTTGGCGTAGACATCGATCGCCCTGCGGAGCCGCTGCTCGCGGGCAACCAAAGACACAAGTTCAATCTCGGCGCCTGCCAGGTGAATGGTCGCGGGAGCACAGATCAGATTGCTGATGTCCGGGCACGGAGCCACGACGTCTGCGAGGGGAAAATCGTTGATCAGGACGTCATAGATGCTGTCCACATCGGCGTGATGCTCCACGCCCAAAGCAGTGGAGGCATTTCCCTGGGGATCAATATCGATGACCAGGACGTTGAGGCCTGCGGCAGCAAGGGCGGCGGCGATGTTCACCGTGGTGGTGGTCTTACCCACTCCGCCTTTTTGGTTGGAGACCGTAAAGATGCGCGTTTTTTCAGGCTTGGGCAGTTCGCGGCCGAGCAACCGTTCACGGCGTTTGGTCTCGTGCGCGAGCTCCCGGGCAATCGGGCTGGAGTCGTCCATCGTGTCAATGACGTTGGTTTTGCCACCAGCCGTTGTTTCACGTGAAACTGCAGCAAAGGCGGCCACATCTGCAACCACTTTGGGGTGTGTTTCAGTTCGGACCGGTGCAGAACCCAAGCCAGCAACTGATCGTGCTGACCCCAAAGACACAAACGGGGGGATCCGTTGTGTGGAGGCTTCGCTACTGGTCACTGGGACACACTCACTCTCGTTCAGCTTTTTGCTGCCGTTGTCTAGCCTAACCGCTTCGCCCTGCAGACCAAGGCTACCGGGCCCGGACTAGGCAATCTTTCCGGACTTGTTTACGACGATGCGCACCACCGTAGTGGGCTCCTCCAACAAATGTTCACCGACAGTCACCACCGAAGTCTGAATGCCCCCGAGCTTACGGATGACCTTCGCGGCCTTCTCGATTTCCTCGCCGGCACTGCGGCCCTTAATCGCCACCACTTCGCCTTTGCCGGCGAGCAGAGGGATGGTCAGTCCCGCCAGGTTGCTGAGCGCGGAAACCGCGCGGGCAGTTACAACATCAGCTTTGACGTGTCCCACCGCGAGCTCCGCCCGGCTCCGCATCACCGTGACGTTGGTCAGGCCCAGGTCATCCACCACTTCCTGGAGCCAAATGACCCTGCGCTCCAGCGGCTCAATCAGTGTCAGCTCCAGGTCGGGCCGGGCAATAGCCAGGCAGAGTCCGGGGAGTCCCGCCCCGCTTCCGACGTCGGCGACGTGGCTGCCATGCGCGATCTCACTTTCGATGACCGCACAGTTGAGAACGTGGCGGCTCCAGAGCCGGGGGATTTCCCGGGGACCGATGAGGCCCCGTTCGGTGCCGGACGTGGCGAGGTGCTCGACGTAGCGCTTGGCGAGATCCAGCCGGCCCCCGAAGATCTTCTCAGCCGCGAGCAGTTCAGCTGCCGTGATTTCAACCATGATTTAGCGGATCAGCAATTCTCTAGTCTGCGGATACAACGATGTGGCGGCCGGCGCCTTCGCCCTCGGACTCGCTCACCAGACCGAGGTCTGCGACGGCGTCGTGCACGATTTTGCGTTCGTAGGCACTCATCGGCTCCAGGGCAACGGCCTTGCCCGTCTCCTTGACCGATGCGGCCGCATCCTCGGCGATCTTCTGGAGGTGGCCCGCACGCTGCTGGCGGTAGCCGTTGATGTCCAGCACCAGGCGTGAACGGTTCTCGGTGGCCGACAGGACAGAAAGCCTGGTCAGCTCCTGCAGTGCCTCCAGGACTTCACCGTCTTCGCCCACGAGGCTGTCCAGGCCATCGGACTCCTCCTCGGCGACGATCGAAATATAGGTCCGGCCGTTCCTGACTTCGATATCAATGTCGCCATCGATGTCGGCGATGTCCAGGAGTTCCTCAAGGTAATCGGCAGCAACGTCGCCTTCCTCCTCAAGCCGGCTCGCGGCCGAGCCCTTCGGGGAACCTGCATCAGTCACGGACTCGTCGTGATCTTCGGTGACCTCGTCGGAAAGGGCGTGTTCGGTGCTCTCGGCTGACATTACTTCTTCTTCCTGTTCTTACGTTGTGGCTGGACGCGCTGTCCCTTTTGCTCGATAAGCGCAGCTGCGGCGGCTGCCTCCGCTTCGGCGTCGGCCTTCTTCCCGCCCAGGATGGGAAGGGCCGGCAGGCCCTTGGCGGCACGGCGCTCGGCCAGTGCCTTCGCGGCGGGGGATCCCGGCGTCGGCATGCGGCGGATGACGAAGAACTGCTGTGCCATGGTCCAGAGGTTGGTGGTGGTCCAGTAGATCAGCACACCGATGGGGAAGTTGATGCCACCCACACCGAACACGATGGGCAGGATGTAGAGCATCATTTTCTGCTGGCGCATGAACGGGCTGGCCATGGCCTCTTCCGACATGTTCTTGGCCATGATCTGCTTCTGGGTGATGAACTGCGAGGCCGTCATGGCCAGGATCATCAGGATCGACAGGACATACACAGCGAATGCGTTGCCCTCAGGATTGTGCAGCAGGGTTGCCGACAGCGGTGCCCCGAAGATGGTGGAATCATCGAACTGGACAACTTGATCGTGGCTCATGGCCCCGATCCCAAGGCCCTTGTCCCGGGCGGTGCTGATGCCGGACAGGACCTGGAACAGCGCGAAGAAGAACGGCATCTGGATCAGCATGGGCAAACAGGCGGAGAACGGATTGGTCCCGTGCTTCTTGTACATCGCCATCTGCTCCTGCGCCATGGCCTGGCGGGAAAGCTGATCGGTCTTGCCTTTGTACTTGTCCTGAAGTTTCTTCAGGTCCGGCTGCAGCAGCTGCATGCCGCGCTGCGCCTTGATCTGCTTGACGAATACCGGGATCAGAGCGGCCCGGATCACCAGCACCAGGCCGATGATGGAGAGCGTCCACGTCCAGCCGGAGGCTTCCGGCATGCCAATGGAGCTCAGGCCCTCATGAAAACCCACCATGATGATGGACACAAGCCACTTGAACGGAAACATGATTGTTTCAAAGAAGTCCATACGATATCCCTATTCGTCAGGCCGCAAAGCGGCCTTCTTCATCAGTCTGAGCAGCCAGGTACTTGTCCGGGTTGTTCAGCACAACAATTGTGGGGGTCCGGTGTTCGGGCCAGTGGCGGTGGCCGGCGGGGACATGGTCCACACCACCGGCATTCCAGGGATGGCAGCGCACGAGGCGCCGGACTGCCAGCCAGCTGCCCTTCACTGCACCGTGGACGGTGATGGCCTCAAGCGCGTACGCCGAGCAGGAAGGGAAGAACCGGCATACCTGGCCGTACAAGGGCGAAATCACCTTGCGATAGGCCATCAACAGCAGAATAAGAATGTTTTTGGGCAGGTTCCAGAGGAAGGTGCCCATGGCGGCAGCAACAGGTAGCAGGTGGTGGACGACGGCGGCAGTCACCTTACGCACGCTGTGTCCCCTCCTGTGTTGTACCGGTAGAACCGTCTACAGCAGCCTTTGGAAGGCGGCTGCCCAACCGGTTCATGGTTGATTCCAATGCGGCGTTATAGTCCGCCAGCAGTTGGTCCCAGCTGGCGGCAGCGGACGCAGGCAGCGCCCGGACCACTATGGTGAACCCGGTACCGTACTCGCGAAGCGAGGCAGCACCGGCTTCTCTCAATCTCCTCTTAACGAGGTTCCTGACAACAGCGTTCCCGACACCTTTGGAAACTATGAACCCGATCCGGCTGGGTTCGTCGGCAGCGATGGCTGCCGCATATAACACTACGTTCCGGCGTCCATTACGGACACCGGAACGCACAGTTGTTGAAAATTCGGTTGCAGTCCTCAAACGGTTACGGGTGGCCAGCACCTTAAACTCGCAAAGAAATGATTACCGACGAGTCAGAATCTAGGCCGACAGTTCGGTGCGGCCCTTGCCACGACGGGCTGCCAGGATGGCACGGCCGGCACGGGTACGCATACGAAGGCGGAAGCCGTGCTTCTTGGCTCGACGGCGGTTATTCGGCTGAAAAGTCCGCTTGCTCACGTTAGTTACTCCAGTGGATCAAAGGTGCGCCCACCCGATCAGTAAAAGGGGAAGAACTGGCCGACGCTAAGTTTTGTATATGCAACGCTTCCCCCGACTGCTCCAACGCGGTGCGCAGAGAGATTCAGATGGGGCCAAAAAGCGTACACAAAGGACTTCACAACGTTAGGGCAAAACGCCGGCCATAGTCAAACCGGGATGCCCTCCCTGCCCTGCCCCGGCTGTGGTTAACCCGGCCTCGCAGCCTGTGGATGAAGTGGCTCACAAGGCCTGTTTTCGAACCACACCGGTGTAATTATCCACAAGCTACTTCCCAGCTATCTTCTGGCCTTTTGATCCCCTAGAGTGGCTCAGTAGCCGATTATCCACGGACTGTGCATAACCCTGTGGATGAAGCTGGACCAGCATCCTGGTTCCGGACTTGGGGCTGCACGTAATGCAGGCACGCAAGTTTTGAGGAACTGATTGATGACAGTAGACGAAGCCAACCACGCCAATACTGTCGGAAGTTCCTGGCGGCGCGTGGTGAACCTCCTCGAGCAGGATGACCGCGTTTCACCGCGGCAGAGGGGCTTCGTCATCCTGGCCCAGGCCCAGGGCCTGATCGGTTCCACACTCCTCGTCGCAGTCCCCAATGAACTGACCCGTGAAGTGCTGCAGACCCAGGTCAAGGATGCCCTGGATGATGCCCTCCACAACGTTTTCTCCGAAGACATCCGCTGCGCCATCGATGTGGACACCGATCTGGTTCCCATCCACCAGGAGCCGGAACCTGTCGTCGTCCCTGCCTATTCGCCGGACCAGCTGATCGAACAGAAACCGCAGCCCATGCTGCCGAGCACGTCCCACGAATTCGGCCGGCTGAACCCGAAGTACGTTTTTGATACCTTCGTGATCGGCTCGTCCAACCGGTTCGCCCATGCTGCCGCTGTGGCCGTCGCCGAAGCACCCGCCAAGGCCTACAACCCGTTGTTCATCTATGGCGACTCCGGACTCGGCAAGACCCACCTCCTGCACGCCATCGGCCACTATGCCCGCCGGCTCTACAGCGGAATCCGCGTCCGCTACGTGAATTCCGAGGAGTTCACCAACGATTTCATCAACTCCATCCGCGATGACGAAGGTGCCAGTTTCAAGACCACGTACCGCAACGTGGACGTGCTGCTGATCGATGACATCCAGTTCCTGGCCGGCAAGGACCGGACACTGGAAGAGTTCTTCCACACGTTCAACTCGCTGCACAACAACAACAAGCAGGTGGTCATCACCTCGGACCTGCCGCCCAAGCAGCTCGCAGGATTCGAAGACCGGATGAAATCGCGCTTCGAGTGGGGTCTCCTCACTGACATCCAGCCGCCGGAACTTGAAACGCGTATCGCCATCCTCCGCAAGAAGGCCCTCAGTGAAGGCTTGTCCGCACCCGACGATGCCCTCGAATACATCGCCTCAAAGATCTCCAGCAACATCCGGGAGCTTGAAGGTGCACTGATCCGCGTGACGGCGTTCGCAAGCCTGAACCGCCAACCCGTGGATGTGGCTCTGGCCGAGATGGTGCTCAAGGACCTCATCACCGACGACGGCGCACAGGAGATCACCTCCAGCCAGATCCTCACGCAGACGGCTGACTACTTCAAGCTCAGCATGGAGGAACTCTGCAGCAAGTCCCGTACCAGGACCCTGGTGACGGCCCGCCAGATCGCCATGTACCTCTGCCGTGAACTGACGGACATGTCTCTTCCCAAGATCGGCCAGGAACTTGGCGGCCGGGACCACACCACGGTGATCCATGCTGACCGCAAGATCCGTGAGCTGATGGCCGAGCGGCGTGTGATCTACAACCAGGTCACGGAACTGACCAACAGGATCAAACAGCAGCAGCGCGACTCCTGAGCCCGCACTCCCTTACCTTATTAACAGGTGCATGTGGATAAGCCTGTGGATAGTTAAGGGGACAACAGTGCTTAATGGGCTTAAAACCCTTAAGCCACCTGTGGATTGGCTTGGGACCGAAAAATGTTATCCCCATCCACAGCCTGTTTAAAACTGCGCTCACCCACAGTCCATGAACAGGGCTTAACCGCCGGATCCTGCGGCCGGATCGAGTTATCCACAGTTTCCACAGCAGTTATTAACACTACTAATCCCAAGAAATTGATTTCCCTCAAACAACAATCTCGATCCACACCCAAAACGGGCCATGGTCCGAAGAGCGGCCAAGGGCCTGCGGACCGCAGGGGCGCCGGCCGGGGATGGGTTAATCGCTGATGTTCCGGCTAAGCTGTCAGCAGCGCTCCCATCCTTGGGTTTCTCTGTGGTTCGGTCACCGGATCACCATGCAGGTCCGGTGGTTGGGCGCCACTCATTTGGACTCCCCAACGGAGTTCCCGGTTTCGATATGGCAGCAGCAATGAAAGGCGGCACCCTTCCGTGAAGTTCAGAGTCGAACGGGATGTCCTGGCAGAAGCCGTCACCTGGACAGCCCGGTCGCTATCTCCGCGGCCGCCGGTTCCCGTGCTCTCCGGTCTGCTTTTGAAGGCTGAAGGCGGCACGGTCAGCCTCTCGAGTTTTGACTACGAGACCTCGGCGCGGTTGGAAATCGCTGCAGACATCACCACCGAAGGAACCATCCTCGTCTCCGGCCGGCTTCTCGCTGACATCTGCCGCAGCCTCCCGTCCGCCCCCGTCGAGGTGGAAACGGACGGCAACAAAGTCACGCTGACCTGCCGCCGCAGCAGCTTCCACCTGGCCACCATGCCGGAGGCCGAATACCCGCCCCTGCCGGCATTGCCCACCATCAGCGGAACCGTTCCGGGTGACGCCTTCGCCCAGGCCGTTTCCCAGGTCATCATCGCTGCGAGCAAGGATGACACCCTTCCCATCCTCACCGGCGTGCGGATGGAAATCGAGGACGACCTCATCACGCTGCTGGCGACTGACCGCTACCGGCTCGCCATGCGCGAAGTGCCGTGGAAGCCCGTCACCCCCGGCATCTCCACCAGCGCACTGGTCAAGGCGAAGACGCTCAACGAAGTAGCGAAGACCCTCGGCAACAGCGGCGATATCAACCTCGCCCTTGCAGACGACGACAGCCGCCTCATCGGTTTCGAAAGCGGCGGCCGCACCACCACGTCACTCCTGGTGGACGGCGACTACCCTAAGATCCGGTCCCTGTTCCCTGATTCCACCCCCATCCACGCCACGGTGCAGACTCAGGAACTGGTCGAAGCCGTCCGGCGCGTATCGCTCGTGGCTGAGCGGAATACACCGGTCCGGCTGGCTTTTACCGACGGTCTGCTTCACCTTGATGCGGGCACCGGCGAGGACGCTCAGGCCTCCGAGGAACTCGAAGCCCAGCTGTCCGGCGATGACATCACTGTCGCGTTCAACCCGCATTACCTGGTTGAGGGCCTCAGCGTCATCGAAACGAAGTTCGTCAGGTTCTCCTTCACCACCGCGCCGAAGCCCGCCATGATCACGGCCCAGGCAGACGCTGACGGTGAGGACCAGGACGACTACCGTTACCTGGTCATGCCCGTCAGGCTTCCCAACTAGTCCTCACCGCCACCCTCGCCTCGCAAGCTCGCCAGGGAACCCTGGCGGCGTGGGCCCAGACAGTTGTTGTCGTTCTGGGCCCTAAAACGACAACCGACACCCAATGGCAGAAAGAGAACCCCCATCGTGCATATCGGACTGATCGGCCTTGGAAAGATGGGTTTCAACATGCGCGAACGCCTGCGCAAGGGGGGCATTGAGGTCACAGGCTTCGACCGCAACCCCGAGGTCACGGATGTTGCCTCGGTGGACGAACTCATTGCGGCTGTCCCGGCGCCGCGGCTGATCTGGGTCATGGTTCCGTCAGGCGGGATCACCGATGCCGTCATTACCGAACTCGGGAACAAGCTCGACGCGGGCGACCTGGTGATCGACGGCGGCAACTCCCGTTTCACCGAAGACCAGAGGCATGGTGCCGCGCTGGCGGAAAAGGATATCCGGTTCGCGGACTGCGGCGTTTCCGGCGGGGTGTGGGGCCTGCAGAACGGTTACGGGCTGATGGCCGGCGGTGACGCGGCGGATATCGAACGGGCTCTGCCCGTCTTTGACGCCCTCCGGCCGGAAGGAGACCGCGCCGACAGCTTCGTCCACGTCGGCGGAATTGGTGCCGGCCACTACGCCAAGATGGTCCACAACGGGATCGAATACGGCCTGATGCAGGCCTACGCTGAGGGCTACCAGCTTCTTGCTTCCAAGGACATCATCAACGACCTTCCCGGTACGTTCCGCGCCTGGCAAAAGGGCACCGTGGTCAGGTCGTGGCTGCTTGACCTCGCGGTTAAGGCGCTTGATGAGGATCCCGGACTGCAGAACATCGACGACTACGTCGAAGATTCAGGTGAAGGCCGATGGACCGTGGAAGAAGCCATTGCCAACGCGATTCCTGCACCGGCCATCACCGCAGCACTGTTTGCGCGCTTTGAATCCCGTGAGGACAGCTCCCCGGCCATGAAGATGGTTTCCGCGCTGCGCCACCAGTTTGGCGGGCATGCCACCCGTCCCGCCAAGTAGCAACAACCCCGGGTCCCGCAGGGTTCCGAGAATTCTGAAGACCGCGTGTACCTAGAACACCTTTCGCTGACTGACTTCCGCAGTTACGCCCAGGTTGACCTTGTCCTCGAGCCCGGTGTCACGGTTCTGGTGGGCTCAAACGGCATCGGCAAGACCAACCTGATGGAAGCCATCGGCTACCTGGCCACGCTCAGCTCGCACCGGGTCAGTTCCGATGCTCCGCTGCTGCGTTTCGGAACCGACCGGGCGCTGGTGCGGGCGCGGCTGGTCCGTGGCGGGCAGACCACCGTGTTGGAACTTGAAATCAACGCCACCCGGGCCAACCGCGGCCGCATCAACCGCAGCAACCCGGTACGGGCAAGGGACCTGCTGGGGATCTGCCAGACAGTGCTGTTTGCGCCCGAGGATCTTGCCTTGGTCAAAGGGGATCCCTCAAACCGCCGGCGCTTCCTCGATGAGCTGCTGGTGAGCCTCATTCCGCGGCACTCGGCAACCCGCAGCGATTACGACCGTGTCCTGAAGCAGCGCAATGCCCTGCTTAAATCCGCACGGGCCGGCAAATTCACCGCGGGGCACGAGGCAACGCTGGATGTCTGGGACCAGCACATGGCAAAGGCCGGCGCCGAACTGCTGTACGCGAGGCTGGAACTTGTGGAGCGGCTGCGCCCGCACCTGGCCAAGGCGTATGCGCAGCTGACGGACGGCTCCAAGGAAGCGGGTGCTCTCTACCGCTCCACGCTCCAGAATCTGATGGACGACGACGGCGGCTCTCCGTCCGGCGCCGGATCCGGCGCCGGGATGGCTGTCCCTGCCCCTTCCGGACAGGGCGGTGGACCTGAGGATCTCCGGTACCTCTCCGTCGGGGAACTCACGGAACGCTACGTCCAGGCCTTCGCGGCATCCCGCCGCAAAGAACTGGAGCGGGGAATCTCGCTGGTGGGGCCGCACCGGGACGAGCTGGAGCTGGTCCTCGGCGAAGCGCCCGCCAAAGGATATGCCTCCCACGGCGAAACCTGGTCGATGTGCCTCTCGCTTCGGCTAGCCTCCTACTACGTCATGCTGGACGACGCCCGTACCGGCGGCTCCGCACCCATCCTGATTCTCGACGACGTTTTTGCCGAGCTTGATGTACAGCGGCGGCGTAAACTTGCGGCAATAGTCTCCGGCGCGGAACAGGTACTGGTGACCGCCGCCGTAGAGGCCGATATTCCGGCGGAACTGTCCGGCCGGCGGGTGAAGGTCATTCCGGGAGGAATCGATGAGTAGGGACGAGAAAAACGGCGGGCTGCAGCCCGGCCGCGATCCCGACAACATTGATGCCCCGCAGGCGGCGCTGAACCGAATGCGCGAGGCCGCTGCAGCGCGTGGGGAAATCCGGCGCAAAGCGTCCCCTCCCGTGGGTTCGGCCAAGACAAAACGCGGAATCCGGGACACCCGCGGCTTCAGCCAGTTCCACTCCACCGGCCGGGACCCCCTGGGCCTGGGCAAGGTGGTGGGACGCCTTGTGGCCGAACGCGGGTGGACCTCGCCCGTGGCGGTGGGATCAGTGATGGCCGAATGGGCAACCCTGGTTGGTCCGGAAATCTCGGCTCACTGCACGCCGGAAAGCTTTGCCGACACCACCCTGCATGTCCGCTGTGATTCGACAGCCTGGGCCACCCAGCTGCGGCTGCTGAGCATCAGCCTGCTGGAGAAATTCCGCACCGAACTGGGCGACGGCGTGGTGACCAGCATCCAGGTGCTCGGTCCGACGGCACCCAGCTGGCGCAAGGGCGGCCGTACCGTCAACGGCCGGGGACCCCGCGATACCTACGGTTAGCCCGCCGTCGGACCTTGAAAGTTCGTTCGGCGGCGTGTAGGGCGGTCTAACCGCCCTGAGGCGTATAGGCACCCGGCGACCGCACCGCAAGGGCGCCCTAGGCGTGATCAATGGCCAGACACAGGCAAAGACGGGTGCCGCGACGCCTCCGGAATGCAGGGTTGAGGCAGATTTCACGGTAGAATCACAGGAGATAACTGGGCGCCGGTGAAACGTTGACTGAGTCCGTTCTCCGTATGCCCTCAGCAGGCGGACTTCGGTTCTGCAGGTCGACCTACTCTTCAGCGCCATCAGCTTGTGCCTGTTGGCGGGTCTTTTCCCTTGGGAAGAAATCCGCTGGCCATCATCGAAAAAGAGGAGTCGACAGCACCTGTGGCTAACGACATGACAGACACCCAGGCAGTGGAGCGCGCAGCGGAGGATGTCCCTACCCCCGATACTCCGGCGGAAGCCGTGACGCCGAGGGAATACGGTGCCAGCGACATCACTGTGCTGGAGGGCCTCGAAGCGGTCCGGAAGCGCCCAGGCATGTACATCGGTTCCACCGGACTCCGGGGCCTCCACCACCTGGTCTATGAAGTGGTGGACAACTCCGTTGACGAAGCCCTTGCCGGCTACTGCACCCACATCGAAGTTGTCCTCCAGGCCGACGGCGGCGTCAAGGTTGTCGACGATGGCCGCGGCATCCCCGTGGACATGCACCCGACTGAGCACAAACCCACCGTCGAAGTGGTCATGACCATCCTCCACGCCGGCGGCAAATTCGGCGGCGGCGGTTATGCGGTTTCCGGCGGCCTCCACGGTGTCGGCATCTCCGTCGTCAACGCGCTCTCCAGCCGGGTGGACACCGAAGTGCGGCGCCAGGGGCACGTCTGGCGGATGTCATTCGCCGACGGCGGCAAGCCCCAGGGCGGACTGGTCCAGGGCGAAGAGACCGACAAGACCGGAACCACCCAGACTTTCTACCCCGACGCCGGGATCTTCGAATCCACCGAGTTCGATTTCGAAACCCTCCGCGCCCGGTTCCAGCAGATGGCGTTCCTGAACAAGGGCCTGCGCATCACGCTCACCGACGAGCGGACCTCCACGGAAAACTCCGACTCCACTGAGGACCTCGACCTTGATGCCGTGGTCACCGAAGGTGAAGTGACTGCTGAACACCGCACCGTGGTGTACCAGTACGACGACGGCCTGCTGGACTATGTAAAGCACCTGAACTCGGGCAAGAAGGTGGATGTGGTCCACGAGGACGTCATCTCCTTCGAAACCGAGGACACCGAACGCCACATCGCCTTGGAAATGGCCATGCAGTGGACCAATGCCTACTCGGAGAGTGTCCACACCTACGCCAACACCATCAACACCCATGAGGGCGGAACCCACGAAGAGGGTTTCCGCGCCGCCATGACCTCGCTCATCAACCGTTATGCACGGGAGAAGGGCATCATCAAGGAAAAGGATGACAACCTTACCGGCGACGACATCCGTGAAGGCCTGACTGCAGTCATCTCCGTCAAGCTCGCTGAGCCGCAGTTTGAAGGCCAGACCAAGACGAAGCTGGGCAACTCCGAGGTAAAGGGCTTCGTCCAGCGCGTGGTCACCGACGGTCTGGGCGACTGGCTGGAGCGGAACCCCGGTCCTGCCCGCGATGTCATCCGGAAGGCAATCTCAGCCGCCCAGGCCCGCATGGCTGCCCGGAAGGCGCGCGACAACGCCCGGCGAAAGAGTCCACTGGAGTCCTTCGGGATGCCCGGTAAACTCTCGGACTGCTCCTCCAAGGACCCCGCCCGCTGCGAGGTCTACATCGTGGAGGGTGACTCCGCCGGCGGTTCCGCCAAGCGCGGCCGCAACCCGGAAACCCAGGCGATCCTCCCGCTGCGCGGCAAGATCCTGAACGTGGAGCGCGCCCGCTTGGACAAGGCGCTCGGCAACGCCGAAGTCCAGTCCATGATCACGGCCTTCGGCACCGGCATCGGTGAGGACTTCGACCTCAGCAAGCTCAGGTACCACAAGATCGTGCTGATGGCCGACGCCGATGTTGACGGCCAGCACATCACCACACTGCTGATGACGCTGCTGTTCCGCTACATGCGCCCGTTGATCGAGAACGGCTATGTGTACCTGGCACAGCCGCCGCTGTACCGGATCAAGTGGTCCAACGCGCCGCACGACTACGTCTTCAGCGACAAACAGCGCGATGCCAAGCTGGTTTCCGGGCAGGCCGCCGGCCGCCGTATCCCCAAGGACAACGGCATCCAGCGCTACAAGGGCCTCGGCGAGATGGACTACACCGAGCTCTGGGACACCACCATGGACCCGGACAACCGCACCCTGCTGCAGGTCACCATGGATGATGCCCTGGCAGCAGACCAGATCTTCTCCACTTTGATGGGCGAAGACGTGGAATCGCGCCGCAACTTCATCCAGCAGAACGCCAAGGACGTCAGGTTCCTGGATATCTAGCCGGCCCGCCGCATAGATATTCCATGAACGACATATACCTGAAACGGAAAATATAGACGATGAGTGACGAGACACCTGAGAACCCGGCGGGATCCGCCGATCTTCCGGAAGACGTACTTGAAGGCGATGTGCTGGTAGACCGCGTGGAGCAGGTGGACCTGCAGACCGAAATGCAGCGCTCCTACCTGGACTACGCCATGGCCGTCATCGTGGGCCGCGCCCTGCCCGACGTGCGGGATGGATTAAAGCCGGTGCACCGCCGTGTGCTGTACGCGATGTTCGATGGCGGCTACCGCCCGGACCGTTCGTTCAACAAGTGCGCCCGTGTGGTGGGCGAGGTCATGGGCCAATACCACCCCCACGGTGACACCGCCATCTACGATGCGCTGGTACGCCTGATCCAGGACTGGACCATGCGCTACCCGCTGGCCCTTGGCCAGGGCAACTTCGGTTCGCCCGGCAACGACGGCGCTGCCGCCCCCCGGTACACCGAGACGAAAATGGCGCAGCTGGCCATGGAGATGGTCCGGGACATCGATGAGGAAACCGTCGATTTCCAGGACAACTACGACGGCAAGAACCAGGAACCCACCATCCTGCCGGCGCGGTTCCCCAACCTGCTGGTCAACGGTTCCTCCGGCATCGCCGTAGGTATGGCCACCAACATTCCGCCGCACAACCTGCGCGAGGTAGCCGACGGCGTCCAGTGGTACCTGGCGAATCCGACCGCCACCCGCGAGGAACTGCTTGAAGAGCTTCTGCTGCGCGTCAAGGGACCCGATTTCCCCACCGGAGCAACAATCCTCGGCCACAGGGGCATTGAGGATGCTTACCGGACCGGCCGCGGATCGGTCACCATGCGGGCAGTTGTCAACGTCGAGGAACTCCAGGGCCGCACCTGCCTGGTGGTCACCGAGCTGCCGTATCAGGCCAACCCGGACAACCTTGCCATCAAGATCGCCGAACTGGTTAAGGACGGAAAGATCTCGGGAATCGCTGACCTCCGCGACGAGACCTCCGGCCGTACCGGCCAGCGGCTGGTTATTGTGCTCAAGCGCGACGCCGTTGCCAAGGTGGTGCTGAACAACCTCTACAAGCACACCGAACTGCAGAGCAACTTCTCCGCCAACATGCTGGCAATCGTCGACGGCGTTCCCCGCACGCTGAGCCTGGACGCGTTCATCCGCCACTGGGTGACGCACCAGATGGACGTCATTGCGCGCCGGACCCGCTACCGCCTGCGCAAGGCCGAAGAAGAAGCACACATCCTGCGTGCACTCCTGAAGGCACTGGATGCCCTGGATGAAGTCATTGCGCTGATCCGTGCCTCCAACACCACCGAGGCCGCGCGAGACGGCCTGATGGAACTGCTGGATATCGATGAACTGCAGGCACGGGCCATCCTGGACATGCAGCTGCGCCGCCTGGCAGCCCTGGAACGCCAGAAGATCCAGGACCGCCACGCCGAACTCGAAGCGCTGATCGCGGAATACACCTCCATCCTGGAATCTGAACAGCGCCAGCGGGAGATCATCAGCACCGAGCTGGGCGAGATAGTCGCCAAGCACGGTGATGACCGCCGGACCAAGATCCTGATGGGCTTCGACGGCGACATGTCCATGGAGGACCTGATCCCCGAAGAGGAAATGGTGGTGACCATTACCCGCGGTGGGTACGTCAAGCGCACCCGCAGCGACAACTACCGGTCCCAGCAGCGCGGCGGCAAGGGCATCAAGGGTGCCCAGCTCCGCGGGGATGACGTGGTGGAACACTTCTTTGTGACCACCACCCACCACTGGCTGCTGTTCTTCACCAACCTGGGCCGCGTCTACCGGGCCAAGGCCTACGAGCTGGTGGAGGCCGGCCGTGATGCCAAGGGCCAGCACGTCGCCAACCTGTTGGCCTTCCAGCCGGACGAGCACATCGCCCAGGTCCTGGATCTGAAGGACTACCAGCAGTCTCCGTACCTGGTCCTGGCGACCAAGCGCGGCCTGGTCAAGAAAACCCGCCTGGAGGATTACGACACCAACCGTTCCGCGGGTGTCATCGCCATCAACCTGCGCGACGGTGACGAACTCGTCTCCGCCCAGCTGGTCTCCGAAACGGATGATCTGATGCTGGTCTCGCGGATGGGCCAGTCGATCCGTTTCACCGCCACCGACGATGCACTGCGCCCCATGGGCCGCGCAACGTCCGGTGTCACCGGAATGAAGTTCCGTGAAGACGACGAACTGCTGGCGGCCGACGTCGTCACTGACGGCTCGTTCGTCTTCATCGTCACCGGGGGCGGCTACGCCAAACGTACAGCCGTGGAGGAATACCGCCTCCAGGGCCGTGGTGGCCTCGGTATCAAGGTGGGCAAGTACCAGGAGGAACGCGGCCACCTGGTGGGCGCCCTTATTGTCCAGGAAGAGGATGAGGTCCTGGTGGTCATGGAGGGCGGCAAGGTTGTCCGGTCTTCAGTGGCCGGAGTTCCCGCCAAGGGACGCGACACCATGGGGGTCATCTTCGCGAAGCCGGACAAAAATGACCGCATCATCGAGGTGGCCCGGAACAGCGAACGCGGCCTTGAGGGCGAGGAATCCGCGGACGATGACGTAACGTTGGCTGAAGATGGCGGTTCCCCCGAGGGTGCCGCAGGGTCAGCATCAATGGCAGATACATCACCGGCTGTTGAGTCAGAGGACGCCTCCGGCGACGCTGAGCCGAACGAAGACTACACCGGAGGTAACGAGTGAGTAATCCCGACTCATATCCCAAGCCGAACAGCACTGCTCCCGCTGGAACACCGCAGCCCGCGGCCGCGCCGCGGGTGAATGCACCCGTCCGGCCGCAGCAGCGTCCGGCAGCGCCGGCGGGAGCTCCGTCTGCTGCTCCGGGCCAGCGTCCCGCCACACCAGGTCAGCGCCCGGCGCAGGGCCAGCCCGGCCAGCGCTCAGCCCAGGCACCGGCCGGCCAGCGTCCCCCGCAAGGCAGGCCTTTGCAGGGCCAGCCCGGCCAGCGCCCGGCCCAGGGCCAGCCCGGCCTGGTCAAGCCCGCACCCAAGGCCAAGGTCAGGCGTGCACGGCTGCTGGTCAGCAAGGTGGACCCGTGGTCGGTCCTGAAAATGGCATTCCTGCTGTCTGTGGCGTTGGGAATCGTCACCGTTGTCGCAGCCATCGTGCTGTGGACCGTCCTGGACCTCACCGGGATCTTCGATCAGGTGGACAGCCTCCTTGGTACCCTGGCCGGTTCTGAAGGCGGCGGGTTCGAACTGAAGAAGGTTGCATCCCTCGGCCAGGTGGCTTCCTTTGCCACCATCATTGCCGTGGTGAACGTTGTCCTGCTGACTGCCCTGTCCATGCTTTCAGCGGTCCTTTACAACATCTCCGCCACCCTCGTCGGTGGCATCGGTGTGACCCTCACGGACGACTGAAATCCCACTATTCTCCGGTTATTCTTCCGGAAAATGCCTCGATTTGAGATCGGGCCGGGATGTGCTGTAAAGTCATATCTCGGCCCGATGAGGCATCGGGGCGTATAGCTCAGGCGGTTAGAGCGCTTCGCTGATAACGAAGAGGTCCCAGGTTCAAGTCCTGGTACGCCCACGGAACCTGTGCAGGTTCTATGGAGGATCCGGTCTGTTTCGGCAGGCAGGATCGGAATGGGGTGCATGTGAAGAAGTTGCTCGCCATTGCAGCTGCGGTCGCAGGCATCCTGCTCTACAGGAAAGCACAGGAATCCGAGGCCCGGAAAACAGTCTGGAGCCAATCGACCGATTCGGTCGAATAGGCTTCGGTACCCGGTCCGGGAGCTGGCAAGAGGCTCCAGGGATTCAGGGTATGATTGACGGGTTGCTTCTTATGGGGGCATGGCGCAATTGGTAGCGCACCTGCTTTGCAAGCAGGGGGTTCGGGGTTCGAGTCCCCGTGCCTCCACCATAAGGAAAGTCCCGGACAGCGAAAAGCTGTCCGGGACTTTTTCGTTATGCAGACCATTAGGGTTGAACGGTGAACTTCTTTCTGGCGGCAATCGGCGTCCTTGGCGTGGCCTCTTCCGGGCCCCTGATTGCCGCTACGCTCGGTGCCACCACGGTCAGCGCCCTGGCCATCGCCTTCTGGCGGAACGCCATCGGGGCCGCTGTGATGGCCACTCCCACGCTGGTCCGTGAACCGCGGCAGTTCGGCCGGATTACCGCGCCCGAGTTCCGCTGGTCGCTGCTGGCGGCCGTGGCACTGGCACTGCACTTTGCCTGCTTCATCACCTCCCTCCAGCTCACCTCCGTGGCTGCCGCAACTGCGCTGGTCTGCCTGCAGTCAGCCTGGATTGCCGTCTTCCAGCTGTTCCGTGGAACGCGTCACCGCTGGCAGGTGCTGGTGGGGCTGGGCATTGCCTTCGGCGGCGTCGTCACCATTACCGGGTTCGATATGGGATCCTCGCCTGATGCCCTGGTGGGAGACCTCCTGGCGGTTGCCGGCGGTGCCCTGGCCGGCCTGTACACCCTGGCCGGCGGCAAAGCCCGGCAGACCATGACCACGGGAACCTACACCACACTGTGCTACGGGATGTGCGCTGCCCTCGTGGCCGTGCTGGCGCTCTTCAGCGGCCAGCCCCTGGTGGGGTTCGACGCCGTGGGCTGGCTGGGCATCGCTGCCATCACTGTCTGCGCTCAACTGGTGGGCCACACGGCCTTCAACCATCTGCTCGCCACCATGAGCCCGCTGCTGGTATCCATGATCATTCTGCTGGAGATCCCCGGCGCAGCCCTGCTGGCAGCCGTGTTCCTGGACGAGATGCTCCCCGGCGGTACCTATGCCGGTCTGGCTCTCATCCTGGTGGGCCTCGCCGTCGTGGTTCTCGGCCAGCGTTCCGTCGGCGCGCGGCAGCGCCGTGCTGAAGCAAGGACCGGCACCCAGGCGGGAGAACCGCCGTCGGACCGTCTGGCTGAACTGGGGACCGACTGACGCCTGCGGCGTTACTGGCCGCCGCGGCGGACGGGCTGGGCTGTATTGACGGTGTGGATCGCCCGCAGGAGCTTGGCCGGGAAGTAGACCGAGAAGAACACCACCATGGGCGCCTTGAGGGCCATCTTCTTGACGTTGTGTGCTTTGTACGTGCGGTCGAAGCGCGTCACGTAGTAGCGGTAGTCCCGAGGCGAATCCTCAAGCCGGCGTGCAGACATCCCGGACACCATCTGCGGCCAGTACTGGACCTTGAGATCGTGATCGGCGAGGTGCAGGGAGAGGTCAATGTCCTCGTGCATCTCGTCCTTCTCGTCGCGGCAGGTTTCGTCGCGGATGATCTCCCAGGCGGTGGCGCGCAGGGCCATGTTGGAGCCGAAGAGGAAGTGGTACTGGTGCTTGGCGAGCTTCAGCATCAGCTGGCGCATTTTGTCGTCAGCCTTGAGTCCGAAGCGCCGCATCGGCATGTCGTAGTAGACCACCGGCCCGGTGGCAGCCTGGACTGACTGGTCCTGGAAAGCCTTCTGTACCTGCTCCACCCAGTCCGGCTCCACCACCGAATCGGCGTCGATGCGGCCCAGGATGTCCCCGGTGGCGCTGTTCAGGCCGAAATTCCGTGTGGGAATCAGCCCCTGGTCCTGGTGCTGGCTCAATAGGAGGATAGGGCTTTCGGGGTATTCAAGCTGCATCTGGCCCACGATGGCCGCCGTGCGGTCCGTTGAGAGGTTGTCCACCACGATGATTTCGTGGGCCGGCACCGACTGGTAGACCGCAGCAATGAGGCACTGCCGGATCACACTTTCCTCGTTGTAAGCCGGGATGACAATGGACACGCGGGGCAGCTGTGCTGCGTCGTTCAAGGCATCCCCAGAGGATTTATCGGCTGACATCAGTCCAAATTTAGCACCGATCCACACCCGCCCGGCCGGCGACAAGGGTAATGACGCGGCTAACATCCGGAAAACACTGAAGGGGTCCCGCCCTGTGAACTGGTCACAGGGCGGAACCCCTTCAGTGGTGCCGCTGCTTAGCGGCGGCCCGTGTTCTAGTGCTCGGTCTTGTCCGCGGACCCGTTCATGTTCGATGCGATGTTCTTCATGGCCGTCTTGGCGTCCGGGGAACCCTTGGCGGCGGTGTCGGCCGAATCGTCGGCGAGGTGCTTGGCCGGCTCATCAGATGAGCCCTTGACGTCCTCTGCAGCATCGTCCGCTTTGTCGGCAACCACGCCGGCGGTGGAAGCTGTGGCGGCTGCGGCCTTGCTGGCCGCATCCTCGGTTGCGTCCTTGACCTCGTTCACCGTGGTGGCAGGAACCGGAGCCGGGGTGGGCGCCACAGGAGACGGGGTCTTCCACGGGTCCTCCACAGGCTTGGAGGCCTTCCAGGCGGCAACACCGGCGGCGACCGCCGCAGCGATAATGCCGAACACCAGCCAGCCGCGCTTCTTGGGCTTTTCCGGCTCCGCCAGCTGGATGCCCACGGCCTTGCCCGCTTCATGCGCGGCCGCCTTGAGGTGGGTTCCTGCAGTCTGTGCCTGATCCTGGAGGGTGTGGACAATGCCAACGCTTCCGAGCTTGCGGGCCACCGCATCCACCTGTGCCGGGGCGCTTTCCAGCGTGCGGTGGACGGCGTCGGAGGCGTGGCCGATCTGGTCAGAAAGGCGCGGCAGGTATTCGACCACTACGCGGTCACGGGCGTTGAGGATAACCGGGGTGGCTTTGTCCAGTGCTTCGTGAAGGCGCGGGGTGGTGCCTTCTACAGCGTCGTGGATTTTCGGCGCGAGGTGCGCGAGTCCGTCCTGGATGCGCGGTGTCACTGTTGCGACGCCGTCGGCAAGGTTGTGGGCAGCGGACTTAAGGCCCTCCTGGATCTTGGGAGAAGCGGTATCCAGGCTGTGCTGCAGGCGGGGCACTGCCCAATCCACTGCTGCTTCCACGCGGGGGGATGCCCAGTCCTTTGCATACTCGACTGCGTTGTTAACTGACTGCTCGAGGTCACGGGCAATACGATCCGACTTCTTCACAACTACCTCCCGATTAATGTGACGGTTTTGTTGTTAGCCTACGTGGATTGACCTGCACCGGCTATTCTTCCCGCGGATTTACGGCCGATTTCACCCAGCGCGGAACTGTCCGCGGAGCCGCTCCGGCGTTGACCCGCCGTGAAAGAATGAGCGGTATGACTGCAATCGCAACAGCAAAAGCAACCATCCACACCAGCCTCGGCGACATCGTCGTTAACCTCTTCGGCAACCACGCGCCCAAGACGGTCAAGAACTTCGTTGGCCTCGCCACCGGCGAGCAGGCCTGGACGCACCCGGAGTCCGGCGAGGACAAGACCGGCACACCGCTTTACGACGGCACCATCTTCCACCGGATCATCAAGGACTTCATGATCCAGGCCGGGGATCCCCTGGGCCGTGGCATTGGCGGACCGGGCTACAAGTTCGACGACGAAATCCACCCCGAGCTCAGCTTCAACGCCCCCTACAAACTGGCCATGGCCAACGCCGGCATCCAGGGCGGCAAGGGCACCAACGGCTCGCAGTTCTTCATCACCACCATCCCCACCGACTGGCTCCAGGGCAAGCACACCATCTTCGGTGAAGTGGCTGACGACGCATCCAAGAAGGTAGTCGACGCCATCGAAGGCGTCCGCACCGGCATGGGCGACCGCCCGGTTGAGGATGTCACCATCAACAGCATCGACGTCGAGCAGCTCTAACCCATCGCATGAGCTACGGAATTCCGGCGGCTGAGCCGTCCGCCCAGGTTCCCGTGTGCCCCCGGCACCCGGACCGGCCCTCCTACGTGCGCTGCCAGCGGTGCGGGCGCCCAGCGTGCCCGGACTGCCAGCGGGCGGCCGCCGTCGGATTCCAGTGCGTTGACTGTGTCAACGAAACAAGGCGTACGACGCCGGAGGTCAGGACTGTCTACGGCGGTGCCGTTGCAACCGGCAAACCGCTGGTGACGTTCAGCCTCATCGCGGCATGTGCCGTGCTCTTTGTGCTGCAATGGATCGTCCCTGCAGATGCCGTGTTCAGGAATTTCGCCTTCGCTTCGGTCTACGCCGCTCCGGAGTTCGGAGCCTTCGAACCGTGGCGTCTCCTGACATCGGCCTTCCTGCATTCTCAGGGCTTTATCCTCCACATTGCGCTGAACATGTACATGCTGTGGATGTTCGGCCAGGCGCTGGAGCCCCTCCTCGGCCGGCTGCGTTTCCTGGCCGTGTACCTCGTTTCCGCCATTGGCGGTTCGGTCGGCTATCTGGTCCTCACCCCGCTCCTCCCGCCGGGCGGACCCGTAGGTGTGGTGGGTGCGTCAGGTGCCATCTTCGGGCTCTTCGGCGCCATGCTGGTAGTACAGCGCCACCGCGGCGGGGACACCCGCCAGCTCTGGATCCTGATTGCCATCAACGGAGTTATCGGCTTCCTGGTCCCCCAGATAGCCTGGCAGGCCCACCTTGGCGGGCTGATCACCGGAGGCCTCTGCGCTGCCGTGATCGCGTACGCACCAAGGGGCAAGCGTCAGGGCCTCCTGCAGGCTGCCGGCTTGGTGGCCGTGCTCGCGCTGCTGATCGTGGTGAGCTGGGTCCGGATCGCTGCAGGCTGACGCCCGGCCGGCCTTTACTCCATCCCTAGACCCCGATGTCCACCCGGACATCGGGGTTTTTTGCGCTGCCTACCGGGCATCTCCGGTTATCCACAGGGGTTATCCACAATGTTGGTAACTTACATCCGTGTAGTTCACCGTGCTGCTGTCTCTCGGCCCCCGCCGCTCCGCTGTTTCGAAGGTTTTCCCGGATTCAACAGTCCACAGTTGTGGAAAACCGAGTGAGTGCGGCTGTGGGTAAGTGGAAAACCTGCCTGTTTTGCCGGCCTCTGTGGAAAAGTGCAGGAATCCGGGCCGATCGAGGCCGCCGAGCAGTCATGGGAGAGGCTGTTTCAACAGGGTTATTCACAATGTTAATAACTTACAGCCGTGTAGTTAACTGCGGATGTTTGGCTCGCCATGGCTCCTGAGAGCCCCTACCGGTCCGCCCTGTGGATTGTTGTCCACACCTGTGGATAAGTTGTGGGTACTCGAGTGTTAGTAAGTGGAAAACCCTGACATATGGGAGGGTGAACCTACCGATGCCCAACAGAGAGATCTCCAGCCAAGGAGGACCGCCATGAGCGCCACCACCACCGAGCACATCTTCCTTGATAAGCAGCATCCTGCAGTGTGGCGTGCCCTGAACGGGTTGGGGCTCAAGGCCCGGGACGCCGCTGACGAAGCCGGCATCGACCGGAAGACCGTTGAGCTGCTCAACGTCCGGACCTCCCAGCTGAACGGCTGCGCGTACTGCCTGGACATGCACGTGCGGGATGCACTCGAAGGCGGAGAGAGTTCCCAGCGGCTTGCCGTCCTTCCGGCGTGGCGGGAAACCTCGCTGTTCACCGCCAAGGAGCGGGCAGCCCTCACCCTTGCGGAAGCCCTTACGGAACTTCCGGGGCACCGGACCATGGAGCACGAAGAAGGCTACGCGCGGGAACACCTCAGCGCTGATGAATTTTCTGCGGTGAGCTGGCTGGTTATCACCATGAATGCCTTCAACCGGGTGTCCGTCATCAGCCACCATCCGGTCAGGCAGGACCGGTAAAAAGCACTGATATTGGGCGCCCTGACTCGGGCGGACGCCCCTAAACCGCCCGGAACTCTTGCACAACGACTCCGGTAAGGCAGGTTATCCACAGCTAATTCACACTGTTAATAACCAATGGGGGCCGTGACCCGGATCCGAATCCGGTGCGGCGAGGCGGCCGCCCGGATTTATCCCGCGGCGTATCCCGAAGTTATGCACACTGTGGATAACTTTCCCAACAGTTGGGGAAAAGTTGTCGCCCAGCCGGGCTGCTTTACGCCTGCGCCTGCCAGATGCCGGAAGAGCCACGGCGGTGGCTGTGCACGAGATGGGTATCCACCATGCCGATGGCCTCCATCAGCGCAAACATGGTGGTGGGGCCCACGAACGAGAACCCCTGCTTCCGCAGGGCTTTGGACAGCGCCACGGATTCCGGGGTCTGGGTGGGGATATCGGCGTGCGTAGCCGGCGCGGGGGTGGCTTGCGGCTTGAACTGCCAGACGAAGCCGACAAGGCCGCCCTGTTCCCTCAGGGCAATGGTGGCCTGGGCATTGGTGATCGCCGCACGGATCTTCAGCCGGTTGCGGACGATGCCCGGGTTCTGGAGCAGACGCTCGATGTCAGCCTCCGTATATGCGGCAACAACATCGGGCTCGAAATTGTGGAAGGCCTCACGGAACGCGGGCCGTTTGCGCAGGATGGTGGCCCACGACAAGCCGGCCTGGAATCCCTCCAGGCTGATGCGCTCGTACAGTCCCTGCTCATCCCGGACAGGGAGGCCCCACTCGGCGTCGTAATACTCGCGCAGGAGCGGATCGTTAGCTGCCCACGGCGGGCGGCCCAGGCCGTCGTCGCCCGTTACCGTTCCGTCCGGAACTGGACCTTTGGCCTGTGGCCCGTCCGCTTTTATCCCGTCCACGGGGAGGCAGCTGTTCCCGTCCAGCGGCCAGGATCAGGAGCGCCAGCGGGTGGTCATGAGGAACCCGATGATGGCAATGCCGAAGCCGGCCACGATGTTCCACGATTCCCACGCCTGGACCGGAAACCGGCCTTCGCTGATGTAGAACGTGATGATCCACAGGAGCCCAATGATCATGAGCCCGAACATGACGGGCTTGAACCAGACAGCGTTGGGCTTGTACGCCTGCGTGCCGGCAGCGGCCCGCGTGGCGGTGGAAGTCTTCTTGCGTGGCTTTGACTCGGGCACGTGGTCTCCTTGGCGGACTGAGCAAGCTCGGCCGCGCGGGCTTGATATCCTGCAAGAAGGAAGTTGCCAGCGGTCAGCGCGATCTTGGTCAAATCTGGATTCTTACTAGCAGTCAATTCTAGCCGTAGTTCAGGGCACCCCAACGCCCATCGCGACCGCCCCGACAGGAGAACGCGTGGTATTGCAGGAGAAGGTGAGGCCCGCCGTGGCGGCGCCCACCAGCGCCGACGTTGTGCGGGGCACCGTGCAGGTGGTGGGCGAGCTGCTCATCACCGGCGGCATCATCCTCCTGCTGTTCGTGGCCTGGCAGCTCTGGTGGACCAACGTGGAGTCGGACGCCAGGCAGAGCGCCGTCATCAAGGAATTTGCCCAGGAGCTCGGCGGCACGGCACCTGCCCCCGCGGACGCACCTCAAGGGACGCCGGCTGAACCCGTTGATTACGGAACACCGGCGGTGGCCGCAGCCCCCGGGCATGCAGGCACGATAGGCATCATGTACATCCCGCGGTTCGGCAACAGCTACACCCGGCCCATCGTGCAGGGAACCACCGGGGATGTGCTGGACACGCTGGGGCTGGGCCACTACAGCAACACGGCCATGCCGGGCGCAGTCGGCAACTTCGCCGTGGCCGGTCACCGCCAGACCCACGGCGCCGTGCTGGACAACATCCACACCCTGGTTCCGGGCGACAAAATCTACGTCCAGACCAAGGACGGCTACTACACCTACGTCTTCCGTAATAATCAGATAGTCATGCCGTCCCGCACCGATGTCCTGGAGCCGGTCCCCACCCGCCCGGGCGTCACCCCCACCGAAAGCTTCCTCACCATGACCAGTTGCAATCCGCGCTTCGGTGCGGAGGAACGCATCATCGCCTACGCGCTGCTGGATGGCTGGCGCCCCGCCTCGGCCGGACCGCCGGCCGAGATCGCAGCCCAGGTGGCCGCAGCTGTAGGGGGTAGCTGAGCATGTACGGCTGGATTTTCCGCCACCTTCCCGGACCCCTCTGGATGAGGATCCTCACCTCTTTGGTCCTCGTGGCGGGCGCACTGGTCCTGATGGTCCAATTCCTGTTCCCCTGGATGTCCGGTTTCACCCAATTCACCGACTCAACGATTGGTTCCGTAAGTCAGCCATGACCACAACTAAGATCCTGGTCGTAGACAACTACGACAGCTTTGTTTACACCCTGGTGGGCTACCTCCAGGAGCTCGGCGCGGAAACCACTGTTGTCCGCAACGATGACGTCACCCTGGCCGAGGCCATCGAAATGGCCGAAACCCGGGACGGCGTCCTGATCTCACCCGGCCCCGGCAACCCGGCGGAAGCCGGTGTGTGCATCGACCTGATCAAGTGGTGCGGCGAGAACAACAAGCCCATGTTCGGCGTGTGTTTGGGGCACCAGGCTTTGGCCGAAGCGTACGGCGGTAAGGTGACGCATGCGCCGGAGCTGATGCACGGCAAGACGTCCCTCGTGGAGCACAACGGCACCAGCGTCTTCGCCGGGCTCCCCTCCCCCATCACGGCAACGCGGTACCACTCGCTGGCGGCCGTCCGCGAAACCATCCCCGACGTCCTGGAGATCACCGCCGAGACGTCCTCCGGCGTGGTCATGGGCCTGCAGCACCGGACCGCGCCGCTGACCGGGGTGCAGTTCCACCCGGAGTCAGTCCTGACCGAGGGCGGCTACCAGATGCTCGGCAACTGGCTCGAGTCCCTGGGAATGACCGGTGTGGCCGCCCGTGCCGCCAAGCTGAGCCCTCTTATCCAGCACTGAACACCCGCCGCAAACTGCAACGCGGGGTCACTTCACGCCCTCCCGGAAGGGAAAATCGAGCGTGAAGTGACCCCGCGTTGGGTTTAACGGGTTTAGGTCAGCGGGATCTGGTGGACGTGGGGGTGGGGGTCGGCGTCGGGGTGGGCGTTGCCACCGGCGGCGGGGGCGGCGGCTCCTTGGCCACCACAATGGCGATGGTCTTACCCTGATCGACGCTGGAGTTCACGCCGTCGCTCTGGTCCGTGACCCGGCCGGCCTCAACCTCTGAGTTCTCCACTTCCTGGACGACAGGCACCAGTCCCAGCTCCTTCAGCGCCGCCTCGGCGTCGGCGCGGGTGCGGCCGCGCAGTTCGGGCATGGCCACCTTGCCGGTGGAAATGACGATCTCCACGGTGCTTCCCACGGCGACCTGCTGGCCGGGTGCAGGGCTGGTGGTGATGACACGGCCCCCGGGGACCGAGGCGCTGTTCGCCGTGGTCGTTGAGGCGGCACCCAGCAGTCCGTTCTGGCGCAGGATGTCCCGGGCCGCAGCCTCCGTCTGGCCCGGCAGGTTCTCCGGAATCTTCACAGCGGCGGGACCGTCGGAGATATTCAGGATCACCTCAGCGCTGGGATCGAGCTCCGTTCCGGCCACAGGATCGGTGCCAATGGCAACACCTGCGGGGACGGTTTCGTGTTTGACGCGCTGGCTCTTCGGACGGAGGTTTGCTCCATAGAGTTCCTGGAGTGCTGCGGACTCCGTGAGCGCGGCCACCACCGGGACGGGGATCTTCGCTGGTGGCGGGGCCGGACGGTTCACGATGTTATACACCCACAGACCGCCTCCTCCCAGAACCAGGAGGGTGAAGATCACCAGGGTGGCGATCCACGTACGACGGCGGGACTTCTGCCGGGCGGTGCGCTCACGTTCCGGAGCGAATCCCAGGGGCAGTTCACCGCTGTCCGGGCCCGACGAAGCGCCGGCGCCCGTCACAGGAAGTATTGGCCCGTCGGTGCGGGTGTCATCGGCCGAGCGCTGGCCCGCCGGGGCGTCATCCATGAAGTTGGCACCGGTCAGTGCGAAGGCTTCTGCTGCAGGCGTGCGTTCGGGGGTTGGGACGTGGTCATGGGGATCCGTGGGGGCCTCGCTCGAGGCAAGGGCAGGAACAGCAACTCCCGCCCGTGCGGCGCGCAGCGCACGCCGGAACGCGGCCGCATCCTGGAACCGGTCGTCCCGGTTCTTCTGCAGGGCTTTGGCGAGGACACTGTCCAGCGCCGGTGATATCTCAGGGTTCAGGCTGCTGGCAGGCTCCGGAATCTCCCGGACGTGCTGGTACGCCACTGAGACCGGGCTGTCACCGATGAACGGAGGGCGGGAAGTCAGCATTTCGTAGAGCAGGCATGCAGCGGAGTACAGATCGCTGCGGGCATCCACGGTTTCGCCCCGCGCCTGTTCCGGCGAGAGGTACTGGGCCGTTCCCACCACGGCCTGGGTCTGGGTCATGGTGGCTGAGGAGTCAGCCATGGCCCGGGCGATCCCGAAGTCCATGACCTTGATGGAGTTAGAGCCTTCGCAATACATCACGTTGGCTGGTTTGATGTCCCGGTGGACTATGCCGGCCTTGTGGCTGTATTCAAGGGCAGCGAGGACGCCCAGGGTGTATTCGATGGCCCGGTCGATGCTGACTTCCTTGGCCCGGATCAGATCCCGCAGCGTCTTTCCCTCAACGAACTCCATCACGATGTACGGGACACGGATGTCCTCGGTGCCGTCCGGGACGACGTGCTCGCCGGTGTCATAGATGGCAACGATCGAGGAGTGGTTCAACGCCGCCACAGACTGCGCTTCACGCTTGAAACGGGCCTGGAACTGCGGATCCCGGGCCATGTCCGGACGGAGCAGCTTGATGGCCACGGTCCGCCCAAGCCGGGTATCAACTCCGCTGTGGACATCTGCCATCCCCCCACGGCCGATCAGGCCGCCGAGTTCGTAGCGTCCGCTCAGGACACGCTGGTTATCCACCGGGAGGCTGTCCTCCCGGTGGAGCGGGGTGCGGGTTGAATCATTCATGGGAGATCCTGGCGGTTACGGCGTGCAGGTAGCAGGCGTACCCGGCAGCTGGCCGGGATCGCAGGTGGCGATTGCGGACGGGGCGGCGGAAGCCGGCGGCGAGGAAGTGGTCGGTACCGGAGCCGTAGTGGGGATGGCCACGGCATAGGTCACGGTCACCTCTGTTCCCTTCGGCACGGTGCCGGTGGGGTTGACCTGCAGGACCGTTCCGGCGGCGGCAGTGCTTTGCTGCGGAATGACGCGCACGGACAGGCCCATGGTTTCCAGGGTTGCCTGGACCTGACGGTAGTCCTTGCCCAGGTAGGCGGCCGAGATGATATCCACGGTGGTGGGCGTCGGCGGTGGGGTGGGCGTGGCAGTGGTCCGGGTGGGTGTGGGGGTTGCGGACGTCGCCGTAACTGACGGGCTGGCACTGGTGGGGGGCGGGCTGCTGGACGCGGACGTTGTCACTGCGTCCTTGGCCGGAAAAAGAATCCCCTGCTGGCTCAGGAAGAACCCCACCAGCGCGAACAGGACCAGCAGGATCAAGGCGATCAGCGGCCACGTCCAGGGGCTGCGGCCGCGACGATCGGGCTCATCGGCGGGCTCGTCGTCGTACGTTTCCTCTTCCTGGACCCAGCTGCGCTCGGCGGCCAGGGCGTCCGCACGCGAAAGCGTGCTCCCGGTTCCGGCGCCTGCAGCACCTGCAGCGGCACCCGCGGCTGCGGCTCCGAGGACTGGCAACGCGGAGGTGGACGCTTCCCTATTGTCCTTCTGGCTGATGACGCCGGTGGGTGCCGTGGCAATGTCCACCGGCGCAGTGATGGCGCCGGTACCACCTTCGAACAGGAGCATTCCGGGCACGGCGGCATGAGCGGCGTTGATATCGCCGTTGCGGATGGCTTCCGCGGCTTCGGAAAGTTTGATGGCGTTGGCCGGGCGGTTCTTGGGGTCCTTGGCGAGCATGGACATCAGCAGGGCGCGGACCGGTTTGGGCAAGGTGTCCGGCAGCGGCGGCGGGGCGTCGTTGACCTGGGCCAGGGCGATCGCGATCTGCGACTCACCGGAGAACGGCCGGTGTCCGCTCAGGCACTCGTAACCGATGACGCCGAGGGAGTAGATGTCCGAGGATCCCGTGGCTGTCTGGCCGGTGGCCTGCTCCGGGGCGAGGTACTGGGCGGTACCCATCACCTGGCCGGTCTGCGTGAGCGGGACCTGGTCTGCGAGGCGGGCGATGCCGAAGTCGGTGACCTTGACGCGGCCGTCCGGGGTGATCAGCAGGTTGCCGGGCTTGATATCGCGGTGCACCAGCCCCTGCGCGTGGGCGACCGAAAGCGCCCGTGCCGTCTGGGCAATCATGGACAGCGTACGGTCCGGGGACAGAACCTGTTCGTGTTCGATGATGCTGCTCAGCGGCTGGCCCGGAACGAGTTCCATGACCAGGTATGCCGAACCCTCTTCCTCGCCGTAGTCAAAGACGTTGGCGATGCCCACGTGGTTCAACAGAGCGGTGTGGCGTGCCTCGGCACGGAAGCGCTGGAGGAAGCCGGGGTCCCCGGTGTACTCCTCCTTCAGCACCTTGATGGCCACGATGCGGCCCAGGACAAGGTCCTTGGCCTTCCAGACCTCCCCCATCCCGCCGATCGCGATCCGCGTGGTCAGCTGGAATCTGCCGCCGAGGGTGATTCCTGTTGTTGGCCTCACTTGTTCAACACCGCCTCAAAAATCTTTTTCGCGTTCGGACTGGTTAGCTGTGCGCCGGTGGTGATGTCTACGCCCTCCATGACGATCGTGACACCCACCTGCGGGTTGTTCGCCGGGGCGAACCCGGTGAACCAGGAGTTGTTCAGGCCATTGCCCAGTTCGGCGGTTCCGGTCTTACCTGCAACCTGAACGCCTGAGACGGCGGCTCCCCGGGCGATGCCCTGCGAGACCGCGCTGGTCATCCATTCGGTGATCTGCCGGGCGATTTCCGGTGTGGTGGACGTCCGGAGCGCTTCGGGCTTGGGTTCGTCAATAACCCGGAGGTCCGGGGAGCGCACCGTTTTGACCAGGCTGGGGCTCATCTGTACTCCGCCGTTGGCGATGGCCGCTGTCATCAGCGCCACCTGCAGCGGCGTGGCCCGCACATCCTTCTGGCCGATCGCTGACTGTGCCAGGCCCGGAGCGTCAAGATCATCAGGGAAGCCGTCTCCCTTGGCGTACTGGAGCTTCAGCTGGTCGCCCAGATCCTCCCCGAAGCCGAACTTCGCCGCCTGCTCGGCTATGGCGTCACGGCCGAGGTCGAGGGCAATGCTGGCGAACGGCGTGTTGCAGGACTGCTGCAGGGCGAAGGCGAAGCTGGCGGTGTCCTGGGTGTAGCAGCTTCCGCCGGCGTAGTTGGGCAGCGTGTACTGGATTCCCGGAAAAGGCATGTTGGCCGGATTCGGCAGCTCGCTGTCCTTGTTGTACTTCCCGGAGCTGAGCGCTGCCGCAGCATCCACGAGTTTGAAGACCGAGCCCGGTGCAAGCAGCTCTCCCGTGGGGCCGCTGACGTTCTGGTTCAGGTTAATCCCCGGGACCTTGACCAGCTCGTTGATGTTGGCGCTCTCGGCGTCGGGATCCTGGGTGGCGATGAGGTTGGGATCGTAGGACGGCTTGGAGGCCATGGCCAGGATGGAGCCGGTCTTGGGGTTGGTGACCACAATGGATCCGCGCTGACCGTCCGGGATGAGATCGTAGGCGAGCTTCTGGATCTCAGGATCTACAGTCAGCTCCACGGATGCACCCTTGGGCTGGTTGCCCAGGAAGAGCTGGCCGATCCGGTCCAGGAACTGCTGGTCAGAGCTTCCGGCCAGCTGCTCCCGCATGGCCTGTTCCAGCCCGGTGGCACCGTAGTTCTGCGAGAAGTAGCCGGTGAGGCCCGCGTAGAGTTCCGGCTGCGGATAGGTCCGCTGGAACTTGCACTGCTCGGAGCCTTCCACCGATTCCGCCACAGCTGCGCCGCCGACGATGATGGCACCGCGGTCGTTGCAGTAGTCCTGGAGGATGGCGCGTTTGTTCCAGGCGTTGGCTTTGAGTTCGTCGGCGCCGATCACCTGGACGAAGCTGATGGCTCCGAATATGAGTGCGAACATGGCGATCGCGGCCACCCAAGAGTTCCTGATTGCCTGGTTCATCGGGGGTTCACCGCCTCGGTTGGTGCTTCCATGACCTTTGCTTCTACTCCATCGCCCGCAGGCAACGGCGTAGTGTCCACGGGGCCGCGGGCAGTGTGCGAAATCATCAGCAGCAGGCCAACAATGATCCAGTTGGCCAGCAATGATGAACCGCCGGCGGCCAGGAACGGCGTTGTCAGGCCTGTCAACGGAATCAGGCGGGTGACGCCGCCGATCACCACGAAGCACTGCAGGGCCACTGCGAAGGAGAGCCCGCAGGCCAGGAGTTTGCCGAACGCGTCCCGGGTGCCCAGGGCCGCCCGGAAACCGCGGGTGAACAGCAGCAGGTACATCATGACGATCGCGAAGAGACCGATCAGGCCCAGCTCCTCACCGAGCGAAGCGATGATCATGTCGCTGTTGGCGAACGGGACCAGGTTGGGCCGGCCCTGGCCAAGTCCGGTTCCCACCAGCCCGCCGTTGGCCATGCCGAAAAGGCCTTCCACGATCTGGCCGCTGCCGCCGGGTGAACGGCCATAGACCTCTTCGGTGAAGGCGTTCAGCCAGCCGTCGATCCGGAGGCCGACGTGGGAGAACACCCGGGAGGCGACAAAGCCGCCGCCGAGGATCAGGGCGACGCCGATGACCACCCAGCTGATCCGGCTGGTGGCCACGTAAATCATAACGATGAACAGGCCGAAGAAGAGCACTGAGGAGCCGAGGTCGCGCTGGAAGATCAGGACGCCGATGCTGACCAGCCAGGCGGTGATCATTGGGCCCATGTCCTTGAACCGGGGGAACTGAAGCGGCCCGATCTTCCGGCCGGCCAGCAGGATCAGGTCCCGGTTGGAGGACAGATACCCGGCGAAGAATATAGCCAACGTGATTTTGGCGATTTCGCCTGGCTGGAAGGTCATGGAACCTACCCGGATCCACACGCGGGCACCAAGGATCTCACCGGCGGAAATTCCTGGAACCAGGGGGAGGATCAGCAGGAATGCGCTCACGGCCAGCGAGATGTACGTGAACCGGCGAAGGACGCGGTGGTCCTTGAGGAACCAGATCACGCCGATGGCGACGGCCATGGCGATAAGGGTCCAGCGCAGTTGGTTGTTGCCGGTGTCCTCGCCGGGGGCGTCCAGGCGGTGGATCATGGCCAGGCCGAGCCCGTTCAAGGCCACCACCAGCGGAAGTATTACCGGATCGGCATATTTGGCCCGGAGCCTCAGCACCACGTGGAAGACCAGGGCGGCAACGGCGAGGAGGCTGGACTGGAACCAAAAATCCGAGTCGAACGCCTTCTCCTGGTCCACGCCCACCATCATGTTGGCGCCAATTCCGATGGACAGGGCAAGCACCAGCAGCACGAGTTCAACGTTGCGCCGGGGTTTGGGGACGGTGCTGAGCTGGCTCATTGTCCTCCCTCGCAGCTGACGGCGGGGCTGGGCGTTGGTGAGGGGGCCGCTGCTGCCGCGGATGAATCAGGTGAGGGCGCCGGAGTGGTGGGGGCAGTCGCCGGATCCGTTGCAGGCGGAGCTGACGGGTCTGTGGTGGCGCCGGAAGTGGGCGGGGCAGTCAGGCATTCGTCCGCGGGGGCGATGGTTCCGGTGCCTTCGAGATTCTTGACGATCCGTTGGGCGTCGTAGAGGTCGCGGGCCGGTACGGTCTGCCGGACACGCTGCTGTGAGAACTGGGGCAACGAATCCATCTGGATTTCTGTCACGGCTTCCAATGTTGAGAGCTGGATGGGCCCCAGCCGCTGCGAAACCCCGTTGTAAATGGCAACACGGGAATCAAACTCCCCGATGTAGTAGCGGGTCTGGGTCCAGGCGTAACCAAGCCAAAGGCCCACGGTCAGCACCAGCAGGACCGACGCGGCAATGGACAGGGTGACCCACCGGCGTGGCTTGGGCCGTTCAAGGATTTCATCGTCATCGGACGCGGGGCTCTCGGCCTTGTGGGTCAGGACGGTTGCGGCACGCCTGGCAACAGTGCGCCCGGCGATGGAGGGAATGGAGCCTGACTCAGCTGCAGCAGCAGCGGCGCCCACCAGTTCGTGGGGGCGCGAGGCCAGTTCCTGGCGCAGGACCTCGGCTGAGAGGTGCTCGCCCAGGTGCGGGTCGGTGCTGGACTGTTCGGCGGCGGCAGACGTCTCACCCTCAGCTGCGGGGCGTTCACCTGCCTCAGGGGCGTCACGGCTACCCGGCTTTCCAGATGCGTCAGGATCCTCCCGGGCGTCCGGCGCGGCAGCAGCGATCGGAGCAGCGGCGGCCGGCAGCGAAGGGACGACGTCGACGGCGGCGGTAGTGACGTCGTCGCGCGTTTCCTCAACGATTTCCACCATGACCACGGTGACGTTGTCGGGGGAACCGTTCTCAAGCGTGAGGTCAACCAGGGTTTCAACGCACTCGCGGAGGTCCTTCGTCTCGCGGACCGTCCGCTCCACCACGTGGCCGGCAACATAGTTCAGGCCGTCCGAGCACAGCAGCCAGCGTTCCCCGGGTTTGACGTCCAGGGTGTCAAGATCCAGCTCCGGGCTGGCATCGACGTCGCCCAGGACACGCATCAGGACGTTCTTGTGCGGGTGGGTTTCGGCTTCTTCGGGCCGCAGCCGGCCTTCATCGATGAGGCGCTGGACGAAGGTGTGGTCCACGCTGATCTGCTCAAACTCGCCGTCGCGGAGGCGGTAGGCGCGGGAGTCGCCGATGTGCGCGAAGTGCAGTTTGCCTTCGGCGAGCAGCAAGGCGGTGACGGTGGTTCCCATCCCGGCCAATTTGGGGTTGATGTGGACCAGTTCGGACAGGAGCGAGTTGGCGGTCTGGATCTCGTCCGCCAGGATGGTGCCGGCGTCGCCCGCGTAATCTCCCTTGTCCAGGTGCAGCATGTCCAGGACGGTGGCGGCCGAGGCGACGTCGCCGCCGGCGTGGCCGCCCATGCCGTCTGCAACCACTGCCAAGTATCGGCCCACGTACGCGGAGTCGTCGTTTTTGGCGCGGATGCGTCCCACATCAGAACGCGCTGCATAGCGCATGATGAGGGGCCGCTGGACGGGCTTGGACTCGCCGGCGGGAACTTCAGCGGCCATTGCTATGGCCTCAATTCGATGACCGTCTTGCCGATTCTCACGGGTACGCCAGGCTCAACGGGCAGCGCCCGCGTCAGCTGCTGATCGGCGAGGTACGTGCCGTTCGTGGAGCCGAGATCCTCGATGAACCAGCGGCTGCCCTGGGGAAAGAGCCGCGCGTGGCGGCCGGAAGCGTAGTCGTCCTCAAGCACCAGGGTGGCTTCCTGGGCGCGGCCCAGGAGGATGGGGCTCGCTGCCAGCGGGATGGTGGTTCCTTTGAGCGGACCTTCGGTGACCACCAGTTGATGCGCCTGCTGCTTCTGCGGCGGCGCGGGCGCCTCGGCGAGTTCAGGATTTTTCCGGACCTGCCGCGCTGTTGGAGTGCCGGCAGCGGCCTTGCGGCCCACCATCAGATCACGGCGCATGGCCGAGACGATGCTGAAAATCAGGACCCAGAGCAGGATCAGGAAGCCGAACCGGAGCGCGGTGATGGTCAGTTCACTCATGGGCGGCCACCGGTGTTGGCAGGCAGAAGGCGAAAGATGATTTTTGTCCGTCCCATGGTGATGGTGGAACCGTCGGTCAGTTCTGTGCTGCCGGCAACCTTGTGGCCGTTGACGTAGCTGCCGTTCGTGGAGCCCAGATCCACGGCGCTGGTAACGCCGCTGGCAGTACGGATCTCGAGGTGGCGGCGCGAAACGCCGGTGTCATCGACGAGGATATCCGCCTCCGAAGACCGGCCCAGGACGATGGACGGCGCGTTGAGGGAATAGCGCTGGCCGTCGATGTCCAACACCGGCTGCAGGCGTACGGGCTGGCGGCTGGGCGCTGCCGGCACATGGGGCCGTGGCGCCGCGTCACCTGGACTGCCCTTGGCCTTTTCGGTGGAAGAGACAATCTCGAAGTCACCGGCCCGCATGTCCTCGGCCCGGCGGAAGGAAATCCGCACGGATCCCTGCAGCGTATAGCCCTGGCTGCGCACATGGTTGATGACGACGTCGCAGAGTTCCTCGGCCAGCGGCGTACCCCAGTCCTGGGCGCGCCTGAAGTCCTCGTCACTGAGTTGAACGTCGAAGACATTCGGGGCCAGCGTGCGCCCCGCTGCGACGGTGAGGGCTTTGTTGTCTACCTCGCGGCGGAGGCGGCTGGCGATTTCCACAGGTTCAACCTGGGCACGCGAGCCTGTGGAGAAGACACCGCGGACGGCTTTTTCAATGCCACGCTCGACCTTGTCCAGCAATCCCATGGTCCTTCTCCTTTCCTCCCGGCTGCGGGGTAGTTTTCGCTCCGGAACTCACTACAGAGCATTGTTCAGAACGCAGTGGCCAGCCGGAGCGCGGCAGGCACTACTACATCAGATACTACTGGGCAGGCCTGTGAATGACCTTAATCCCCAACGGCCGGGCGTCGGGAAAAGTTCACTTTCCCGGCCCCTGCATCCTTGTTCGGAGGGGCGCTGCAGCGGCGTCGCTGCCCTCAATTGGTGTTTTGCCGCCGATGTCCGTTATGCTTGATCTCGCTGCTTTTACAAGGTTGCGGTTCCGGGAAACCGGCCGTAAATCATGGAAAAGAAGTTGCGCGCGAGTGGCGGAACGGCAGACGCGCTGGCTTCAGGTGCCAGTATCCGAAAGGGTGTGGGGGTTCAAATCCCCCCTCGCGCACGCAAATATACAAAAGAACCCCGGTCTTCGGACCGGGGTTCTTTTGCGTCCGGGCTCCGGCCTGTTGCGGGGTCCGGCCTGTGGGGGTCCGCACCGGTTGTGCGCCAGCACACGCCGCCGGAGTACCTGGTCCAAGACGACAAATCCCCGCCGCGTGGTCCTTTCCCCGCGGATCGCAGCGGGGAAAGGACCACGGGACAGGGAATAGCCCGTGGAAGCTATTAGCGGGCGGGCGCAGGCTCCAAAGATTCCGATACGGCCGGGGCCGACGCCTTGTTGGGCTCCGCGTCCTTATGGGACTGCCCAGGCGTAGGAGCCGGGGCTGGCGTGTTGCGGCGTTCCTTGAGGAAGTAGACCAGGCCGGCCGCCACGGTGGAGGCTGCGGCAAGCGCGAACAGGCCCGGAATGACGCTTCCCGTGGCCTCCTTGATCAGGCCGAAGCCGAACGGAGCCACAAAGCCGCCCAGGTTGCCCAGCGAGTTGATGATGGCGATGGCCGGGGCGAGGACCAGGGGGTGCAGTGCGGACTGCGGGATGCTCCAGAACAGCGGGGATGCACTCTTGAAACCCATGGCGGCGATGGCCAGGAAGACGAGGGCAAGGACAGGGGTGGCCATGGCCGCGGCCAGGGTTCCGACGGCGGCGACCAGGAGCGCGGCCACCAGCAGCGGCCGCTTGGACTTCGCTTTGTCCTGCCACTTGGCGGCGAAATACATCGCGAAGACGGCGCACACCCAGGGGATGGCGGACAGGAAGCCGACGCTCAGGTCAGTGGTCCCCGGAATCTGCTTGACGATGGTGGGCAGCCAGAACGTGTTGGCGTATATGGAGAGCTGCACGGAGAAGTAGATGCCGCAGAGCAGCAGGATCTGCGGGTTGAGCAGCATCTTCCAGCGGTTGACCTTCCCGCCATCAGCAGTAACGTGCTGCGCGTCCTCGTCAGCGATGGCGTTCGCCAGGGCGGTCTTTTCGCCGGCCGAGAGCCACGTGGCGTCCTGGATCCTGGCATCAAGGAGGAAGAACACCACGATGCCCACCACCACGGAGAGCAGCCCTTCGAAACCGAACAGCCACTGCCAGCCCCGGATCCCCAGGACATCGTGGAGGCTGAGGAGAAGGCCGGCGATGGGGCCGGACAATGCTGCGGCGATCGAGGAGCCGGCTATGAAGATGGCCGTCGCCTTGCCCCGCTGGCCGGCGGGAACCCAGCGGGCGAAGTAGAAGATTACGGCCGGGAAGAAGCCGGCCTCGGCAGCGCCCAGCAGGAACCGGAGCACGTAGAACATCATCTCGTTCTGCACAAAGGCCATCAGGAAAGACACGATGCCCCAGCTGACCATAATGCGGGCCAACCACACCTTGGCGCCGTACTTCTCCATCATGACGTTGCTGGGAAGTTCGAAGATGGCGTAGGCGATGAAGAAGAGGCCTGCGCCGAAGCCGTAGGCCGCAGCACCGATGCCCACATCGGCCTCGAGGTGTTCGTGGGCATAGCCGATGTTGGAGCGGTTGAGCTGGTTGCACACCAGCATGACCAGCAGGATGGGCAGTACCCGCTTGAAGAATTTCTTCGTGGCCAGGGCCACATCCTTGACAGCGGTGTCTACAGACTGCATGGGGGAATTCCTTAGACATTGCGGTGGGGACCAGCGGTCCCCGTGTGGAGTGCTGTGGTCCGCACCACAGCGAGTGCAACCACTGTATTCAGGAATTTCGATGCCCGTCCAACACGGATGTGGCATGACGTGATGCCGTCGCAGCATCACCAAGGGTCAAAGCCGGGTGGCTACTCTGCCGGCGGACGCACCGACGCCTTGAACCGGCGTCGTGAGTTCGCCAGGTGACTCCGCATGGCGGCGGCAGCGGCTGTTTCATCGCCATCGGCGATGGCGGCAGCGATGGAACGGTGCTCATGCACCACCTGATCGAAGTGGTCGCGGGCGTAATGTTCGACGCCGGTCATCAGCCGGGTGCGCGGCATCGCGATCATGGTCTGCCCCAGGGCAGCAAGGCAGTCCGAGTAGAACGGATTCCCTGACGCCGCGGCGATGGCACGGTGGAACTCGAAGTCGAACTTCATGGCGTGGCCCGGGTGATCCGAGCTCGCGGTGAACTGTTCAAGGGCTGCATCGACTGCCCGGAGCTGACGGTCGGAGTGGTTGCGCGCAGCCAGCGCGGCGGCCTCCGCCTCCACGCCCATCCGGAATTCCAGCAGGTGGAGGCGGTCCTCGACGCTCGCCACCGGCCGGCTGCCCGGGATGGGCTGGGGACCGTCGTCGGGCGGGGTCAGCGCGAAGCTGCCCCGACCGCGTTCGGTTTCCACCAGTCCTTCAGCCTGGAGGCGCGTCAGCGCCGAGCGCACCACGGTGCGGCTCACGCTGAATTCGCCCATCAGCGCGTTTTCGCTGGGCAGCTTGTCGCCGGGCTGGATGACGCCGTCCACAATGCGGGTGCGCAGGTCAGCGGCGAGGTCCGCGGTCAGGTTCCGGCTCATGCGTTCAAGGTTACGCGCCGAACTCCACGGAATCGGTGGTCCAGGCGCGGGCCTGGTCACTGAGGGTCACGCCGAGGCCCGGGCGGTCCGGAACAATCATGCGGCCGTTCTTTGTTTCGAGGCGTTCGTTGAACAGGGGATCCAGCCAGTCGAAGTGCTCCACCCAGGGCTCGCGCGGGTAGGCGGCGGCCAGGTGCAGGTGGATCTCCATGGCGAAATGCGGTGCCAGCCCCAGTCCACGCTCATCCGCGAGGGCGGCGAGGCGCAGGAACTGGGTGATGCCGCCCACGCGGGGAGCATCCGGCTGGATGATGTCGCAGCCGTTGGCGTTGATGAGGCCCTTGTGTTCGGCGACGGAGGCGAGCATTTCGCCGGTGGCGATGGGGGTGTCCAGGACGTTGGCCAGATGGGCATGGCCTTCGAAGTCGTATGCGTCCAGCGGCTCTTCGATCCAGATGAGGTTGAATTCCTCGAGCTGGCGGCCCATGCGCAGGGCGGTGGCGCGGTCCCACTGCTGGTTGGCGTCGACCATCAAGGGGACGTCCCAGCCGATGTGTTCGCGGATTCCGGCGACGCGGCGCAGGTCCTCGGCGCTGTCCGGCAGGCCCACCTTGATCTTGATGCCGCCGATCCCTTCGTCCAGGAGGACGGTGGCGCGGGCTTTGACCTCGTCCAGGGAGGCGTTGAGGAAACCACCTGAGGTGTTGTACGTCTGGACGGAGTCACGGTACGAGCCCAGGAACTTGGCCAGCGGGAGGCCGGCGCGCTTGGCCTTGAGGTCGTACAGGGCGATGTCGATGGCTGCGAGGGCCTGGGTGGCGACGCCGGAGCGGCCTACGGAGGCGCCGGCCCACAGGAGCTTGGTGTAGAGCTTGCCGATGTCGTTGGGGTCCTCGCCGATGATGCCTTCGGCGACCTCCTTGGCGTGGGCGTACTGTGCGGGGCCGCCGGCGCGCTTGGAGTAGCTGAAGCCGATGCCGCTGTGGCCCTGCTCGGTGGTGATCTCGGCGAAGAGGAAGACCACCTCGGTCATGGGCTTCTGGCGCCCGGTGAAGACCTTGGCGTCACTGATGGGGACGGCGAGGGGGAGTCTCGCGGTGGAAAGTTTCACGTGGCGGATGAGGTCTACGGTGCTCATGGGTGCTCCTCGAAAGCAGGCTGTCCGGGCTGCGTTGCCCTCCTACTTAGAGTACAAGTATCTAACTTGTATTACAAGTAAAAAGCCTTCCCGGGTTGCAGCGATAAAAACTCGCGGGGACAGCCGGCTCAGACCAGCCAGGCAACAACCAGCAGCGCGCCCACGCTGAGCACGGTGGTGCAGAGGATGACATCGCGGGCCACGGTGGTGCCGCGGCCGTACGGCGAGGCGAAGAGGAAGACGTTCTGGGCGGTGGGGAGCGCGGCCATGATGACGCTGGCGAGGAGATGCTGCCCCTCCAGTCCGAAGACGAAGCGGCCCAGGACCCAGACAATAAGGGGCATCCCGGCAACTTTGAGGAATGTGGCAACGAGGGTTTCCGTCCGGCCGTCGCCTTTCTGCAACGGTGCCCTGCCTGCCAGGGACAGGCCGAACGCCAGCAGCACCATGGGTACGGCCCCGCCGGCCAGCATGTCGATCGGCTTCTGCAGGAGGTCAGGGGCCTCCCAGCCGGTAAGGGCGACGGCGACTCCCAGCCCCGAGGCGATGATCATCGGATTGCCGAACGGCTGGAGCAGCACCTTCCGCCACGAGATGCTGGAGCCGGACGCCAGGCCCAGCACCGTGAGGTAAAATGGCGCCATGACCAGCAGTTGGACCAGAAGCACGGGGGCGACGTGCTGGGCGGTGCCGACGGCATAGAGGGACACCGGAATGCCGATGTTATTGGCGTTCGCATAGCTGCTGGCCATGGCGCCGACGGCGGTCTCAGCCGCGGGCCGGCGGAAGAACAGGAAACTGAGCAGGCAATACAGAAGCCCCACTATCGCTGCGGAGAGCAGCGCGAGCGGGGCATCGGTTCCCAGGGCGGCGCGGATATCGCTGCCGGCCACAACAGTAAAGAGGAGCGCCGGGTTGGTGATGTAAAACGCCGTGCGGGTCAGGGCGCCCTGGACTTCAGGCCCCAGGATTTTCAGCCGGGCGGCGAAATAGCCCACGGCAATGACTGCGGAGACGATCAGTATGCCGGAGACAACGCCGCCCACAGTGCGCCCTTCTCTTTAATTGTCGGGATTCCGCACGGCCGTCTCCTGTTGCGGGGGAGGGCCGGCCGTGCGGAAGTCGGGTGGTTGAAGTCCTTCTACCGGACCAGGCAGGGACGCTTCGGGTCGAAGGTCCAGCCGTCGATGTAGTACTGCATGCCGATGCTGTCATCGCGGGCGTCGAGGCCGTGCTGCAGGTACAGCTCATGCGCCTTGTCCAGGGCGTCGCGGTCCAGTTCGATGCCGAGTCCGGGGGCATCGGGCACCGAGATGGCGCCGTCGCGGATCTGCAGCGGGTTCTTGGTGAGCCCCTGCCCGTCCTGCCAGATCCAGTGCGTGTCCAGTGCCGTGATCTCGCCCGGAGCCGCGGCGCCGGTGTGCGTGAACATGGCCAGCGAAATGTCGAAGTGGTTGTTCGAGTGCGATCCCCAGGTCAGCCCGAACTCGTTGCACAGCTGCGCGACGCGGACAGAGCCGTGCATGGTCCAGAAGTGCGGATCAGCCAGCGGGATGTCCACGGCGTTGCTGCGGATGGCGTGCGACATCTCCCGCCAGTCCGTGGCGATCATGTTGGTGGCCGTCTTCAACCCCGTGGCGCGGCGGAATTCAGCCATCACCTCGCGGCCGGAGAAACGGCCCTCGGCGCCGCACGGGTCCTCGGCATAAGCAACGACGCCCTGCATCCTCTTGCCGAGGCGGATGGCTTCCTCCAGGAGCCAGCCGCCGTTCGGGTCGAGCGTCACGCGCGCTTCGGGGAAGCGCTTGGCGAGGGCAGTCACAACGTCAACTTCGTCGTCGCCGGACAGCACGCCCCCCTTGAGCTTGAAGTCGCTGAAGCCATAGCGTTCCTGGGCAGCTTCGGCCAGGGCCACGACCGCCTCCGGCGTCATGGCTTCCTGGCGGCGCAGCTTCTCCCAGCGGTCCGCCGGCGCGTCTTCCACGAGGTAGGGAAGGTCAGTCTTGGCGTGGTCACCAATGAAGAAGAGGTAGCCGAGCATCGGCACGGAGCTGCGCTGCTGCCCATCGCCCAGCAGTTCAGCGACGGGGACGCCAAGAAACTGGCCGTGCAGGTCCAGCAGGGCGGACTCGACGGCGGTAACGGCATGCACGGTGGTGCGCAGGTCGAACGTCTGGAGTCCGCGGCCGCCGGCGTCGCGGTCCGCGAACTCAGCCGCGATCTCCCGCAGCAGGGAACGGTAGCGGGCCACCGGCTGCCCGGTGATGAGGGTCCCGGCTTCCTCGATGGTGTTCTTGATTTTCTCGCCGCCGGGAACTTCGCCGAGGCCGGTCCTGCCGTCCGAATCGGTCACTATGACGATGTTCCGGGTGAAGAAGGGCCCGTGGGCACCGCTGAGGTTCATCAGCATGCTGTCGTGGCCGGCGACCGGAACGACCTCCACGCGGGCAATGGTGGGCTGGTTGCTCATGCGTTGACCTCTGCATCTGCAGCGACGACGGTGCCGTCGATGCGGCGGTTCAGGTGCCAGGGGTTTTCATCCTGCAGTGATGCTGGGAGGAGTTCCTGGGGGATGTTCTGGTAGGCGACCGGGCGGAGGAAGCGGTTGATCGCGAGTGTGCCGACCGAGGTGGTACGGGTGTCGGAGGTGGCGGGGAAGGGTCCGCCGTGGACCATGGCGTGGCCGACTTCCACGCCGGTGGGCCAGCCGTTGACGATGATGCGGCCCACCTTCTGCTCGAGCGCGGGGATCAGGGGTGCCGCCGTCGGGTAGTCCGCTTCGGTGAGCTGGAGGGACGCGGTGAGCTGGCCCTCAAGCCGGTTGACGGCTTCGAGGAGTTCCCCGGTGGAGGAGTAGCGGATGACCAGGGACGCTGCGCCGAAGATTTCCTCATGGAGCACGTGGTTGGTCACGAAGTCCCGGACCTGGGTGCCGAAGATGGTGGGGGCGGGGGCGTTTTCGGTGGGGCCCTGGGTGCCCTGCCCAACGACGTCGACGCCGGCGGCCGAGCCGAGTGCCCCGGCACCCTGGTTCCAGGATGCGGCGATGCCTGCGGTGAGCATGGTCTGGCCGGCGCAGGTGGAGATGGCGCGGCCGACGGCGGCAGCCAGTTTGTCGCCCAGCTCGCCTTCGGGGGCGAACAGGAGGCCGGGGGAGGTGCAGAGCTGGCCTGAGCTGCCGGTGACGGCGGTGACGTACTGCTGTGCCAGGGCGTCGATCTGATCGGCAAAGCCGCTGAGGGCGCCTTCGAAGACGAAGACGGGGTTCAGGGAGGACATCTCCGCGTAGACCGGGATCGGTTCGGGGCGGGCGGCGGCGGTCCGCATCAGGGCGATGCCGGCGGCCTGGGAACCGGTAAAGCCGACTGCCTTGATGGCGGGGTCCGCCACGAGTGCCTGGCCGATCGAACTGCCGGGTCCGTAGATCAGGGAGAACACGCCGGGGTGCAGGCCGTGGTCCTTGACGGCTTTGACGACGGCCTGGCCGACGAGTTCGCTGGTGCCGGGGTGGGCGTTGTGGGCCTTGAAGACCACCGGGCAGCCGGCGGCGAGGGCCGAGGCGGTGTCTCCACCCGCCGTCGAGAAGGCCAGGGGGAAGTTGCTGGCGCCGAACACGGCGACGGGGCCCAGGGGGATCTGGCGCTGGCGGATGTCGGCCCGGGGCATGGGCGTGCGGTCCGGGAGTGCCGGATCGATGCGGACGCCGCGAAAGTCACCTTGGCGGACCACGGTGGCGAAGAGCCGGAGCTGGCCGGTGGTGCGGGCGCGTTCGCCCTGCAGTCGGGCGGCGGGCAGGCCGGTTTCCTGGCCGGCGCGGATTACCAGTTCCTCGCCGATCGCCTCAATGTTGTCCGCAATCGCTTCGAGGAACGCGGCGTGCGTTTCGGGGTCCAAAGTGCTGAAGGACTGGTACGCGGCCGCAGCGGCGGAGGTCGCCGTCGTCAGCTGTTCCCCGGTGATCAGCGAGTAGGCGGGGTCGAGCTGTTCGTTGGTGGCGGGGTTGAAGCCAAAAGCGGTCTTGCCGCTTCCGACGACGGGCTGCCCGGCGATCAGGGAATGTCCGGTGAGTGTCACTGTGGTTACTCCTAAAAGGGGGTGATCAAGTGCGGGTGATCAAGGACCAGTTGATCAGGAAACGGTGGCGATGAGGGCTTTGAGGTCTGCGAAGTCCTGCGGGGCGAGGTTCTGCAGCGGGGGACGGACGCCGCCGGCGGAGCGGCCGATGGCGTCAAGGCCGCCTTTGACGATGGAAACCGAGTAGCCCTTCACGCGGTCGCGGATGTCCAGGTACGGGATCACAAAGTCGTTGAGCTTCTTGTTCACGGCCACGCGGTCGTTGCTGCGGACGTCCTGGTAGAAGTCGAGGGCGAACTGCGGGACGAAGTTGTACATGGCACTGGAGTAGGTGCTCATGCCGAGCTGGAGCAGCGGAAGGGCGAAGGTTTCCGCGGTGGGAAGCCCGCCCAGGTAGAACAGGCGGTCGCCCAGCTTGGCGTAAACGCGGGCATCGTGTTCGAGGTCGCCCACACCGTCCTTAAAGCCGATCAGGTTCTCGTGCCGGTCCGCGAGAGTGGCCACGGTGGTGTCCTTGTAGATGGCGTTGGCACGGTTGTAGATGATGACACCCAGCGAGGTGGCGCTGCAGATGGCGCTGACGTGGTCGATCAGGCCGCCCTGGTCCGCTTCGGTCAGGTACGGGGGCAGGAGCAGGAGGCCGTCTGCACCGGCTGCCTCCGCAGCTTTGGCGTTCTCGATGGCCTGGGCCGTGGAGCCGCCTGCGGAAGCCAGCACGGGAACCCGTCCGCCCACTTCGTCGACGGCGGCGCGGACCACGCGCTCGGATTCTGCCGGCGTGAGGGAGAATCCTTCGCCGGTGCCGCCGGCTGCGAAGAGGCCGGCGACAGGGAAGCTTGCCTGCCACGCCAGGTGCTTGCGGTAGTTCTCCTCGTCGAACTGCAGCTGCGCATCGAAGGACGTCACCGGGAACGACAGCAGGCCTTCCTTGAGGGTGTCTGCCAATTCCTGGGGGGTGTACTTTGTTGCCACGATGTTGTCCTCTGTCTGAAGGCCGCGTGGTGACTGCGTCGGGCGGCTGGATGCTGGTTCCTGTCCAGAGTAGGCAGGCAACGTGATGCCTGTCTAAGGCCCTTTTCGTATTGATTGATACCCGAACGGCATCACCATAGCGGAACGCTCATGACTTGGATCGGTGCTAGTCGGTCCTGAATTCCAGGTCCAGCAAGAGCCTCCGCAGGGCAGGGTTAGCCACCTTGCGGTTCCAGATGGCGTGCAGCTCGACCGGCTCCTCGCCGCTGCCGCCCGCCAGCGGCAGGAATTCCACCCCCTTGATGGCCAGGAGGGTGGCGGAATGCGGGACAAAAGCAACACCCCGCTTGGCTGCGACCAGGGAGACCATGGTGAGGATCTGGCTCACCGTATGAATGACATTGCCGTGCTGGATCGAATGCATGCGGATAACGAGATCGTAGAAGTAGGCGGCTTTGGTGGGTGAATGCATGATGAGCGGCTCGTCCCGGAGGTCGTCGTCCGCTACCGGCCTGGAAAGTCCGGCCAGGCGGTGGCCTGTTGGTACGGCCAGCACCATGGCCTCGCGGTAGAGCAGGTGCGAATCGAAAACGTCGCGGTCGAACGGCGGGCGGGCCAAGCCCAGATCGAGCTCTCCGGTCAGCAGCCCCTGGATCTGTTCGCCCGTCACGAGCTCCTGGAGGTCGATGTCCACTTCCGGCAGGATTGACGCGATCTCTTCAAGGAGAGGTCCCAGGATGCTGAAGCCACTGGCGGCGGTGAAGCCCACCCGAAGGACTCCGGAGCGGCCGGTGGCGATCCGGCGGGCCGTCACGGGCGCCCGCTGGGCCAATGCCATCAGCCGCTTGGCTTCGTCCAGGAAAGCAGTTCCGGCCGGAGTGAGCTGCACCTTGCGGTTATCGCGTTCCAAGAGTTCGGTGCCGATACTCTTCTCCAGCTTCTGGATCTGGCGGCTGAGCGGGGGCTGGGTCATATTCAGCCTTTCCGCTGCCCGTCCGAAGTGAAGCTCCTCCGCGACCGCGATGAATCCAGCCAGTTGGTCGAAAGTAAACATGATGCCTTTCGGGTATCACTTGATGCATATTAGGGCTTAGACATGCATCATAACGCGTCTCTATAGTCGGTGAGCGAGCCAGAAGTGATTCGGTTCACAGCGAAGAACCGGGTTTGCCCCGAATCTCTATGAGGAGTACCAATGATGCACTTCCCCACCCGCCGCACCCTTCTCGGCGCGGCCTCCGCCGTCACTCTGCTGGCGCTTACTGCCTGCGGCAACGTGGCAGGCGGCGCTGCGGCTGATTCCGCCAAATACCCCTCCGGCCCCGTGAGCCTCTCCGTGGGCCAGGCCGCCGGCGGAAGTACCGACCTCATCGCCAGGGCCCTCGCCGAAGGCGCTTCCAAGACGCTCGGCCAGCCGATGCCTGTGGTGAACAAGCCCGGTGCCAACGGCGCCCTGGCCACCAAGGAAGTGGCGGGCAAACCTGCAGACGGCCAGGAACTGGTCCTGCTCAATGCGTCCCTCATCACCATCACACCCCTGGCAGTCTCCGCAGATGAGGCCGTGAACATCGATGACCTGGACATCATCGCCGGGCTGTCGCAGGACGACTACGTCCTCGTTGCCAGCGCCCAGTCCGGGTTCAAGACGTTCAAGGATGCATCCGACGCCGGCCGTAACGTCACCTTCGGCACCACCGGCGTGGGCACCGGAAGCCAGCTGGCCCAGACCGTGCTCTTCAAGCAGGCAGAAGTAAAGGGCACGGATATCCCCTTCGACAGTGGAAAGCCCGCCCTGACAGCAGTCCTGGGCAACCAGGTGGAGCTCGCCACCATCCAGCTCGGCGAAGCGATGCCGCAGATCCAGGCCGGAAAGGTATCACCGCTCCTGGTCTTCTCCGAGGAACGCACCAGCTTCCTCCCGGACACTCCCACGGCAAAGGAAGCCGGTTTCGACGTCCCCGTTGCCCAGTACCGGGCAGTGGCTGCACCGAAGGGCACCCCGAAGGAAGTCAAGGACAAGCTGCTCGCCTCGTTCCAGGAAGCCTTCACGTCAGACGCCTACAAGGAATTCAACAAGAAGAACTCGCTGACCCCGAAGGAAATCTCGGGCGAAGAGGTTGTGGCGGAGTGGAAGAGCTACGCAGCCAAGTACAAGGAACTGGTGGAGAAGTACGACATCAGCCTCAGCGGAACTAAGTGAAGATGACGCCGGATACCAACCTGGATGACCTGACGCCGGAGCAGCTGGCTGCCCAGTGGGAAGAGGAAAAGCCGCCTGCGGCCGGAGCCCTGGCCAACGCAGCGTCATCCCTGGTGGTCCTTGCAGTCGGCATCGCAGCAGCTGCCCTGTCCATAGCGATGGGGCTTGGCACTCCCGACAAACCTCAGCCCGGCCTCTGGCCCTTCGTCATCAGCATCGTCATGGTGGCCCTGGGGCTTTTCCAGCTGATTGCCGGCCGGCACAACCGGGATGCGGAGAAATTCACCCGCATGTCCGCTGCGCCGCTGACCGGCCTGGTGACGCTCGCCGCCATGGTGTCGCTGATGCCCCTGATCGGCTTTGAACTGCCGGCCCTGGTGCTGTGCGTTATCTGGATGCGGTTCCTGGGTGGCGAAACGTGGCGCTCGACGCTGGTAGTCAGCGCCGCCGTCGTGATTTCCTTCTACGCGATTTTCGTCCTCGCCCTCAACACCTCCGTCCCCCACCTCTTCTAGGAGACCCCCGTGGATTTTCTGAATCCCGTTATCAACGGATTTGCGGTTGTCCTGGAGCCGACCAACCTCCTGTACTGCCTGATCGGTGTCGTCATCGGCATGCTGATCGGCGTATTGCCCGGCCTGGGGCCCGCGGCAACCATCGCCATCCTCCTTCCGCTGACGTACAACGTGGAACCCGTCACCGCCATCATCATGCTGGCCGGTATCTTCTACGGCGCCCAGTACGGCGGCACCATCACGTCCGTGCTGCTGCGCCTTCCCGGTGAAGCGTCCTCGGTTGTCACTGTTTTCGACGGCTACCAGATGGCCAAACAGGGCAGGGCCGGCACGGCGCTGGGCCTGGCATCGATCGGCTCCTTCATCGGCGGCACCGCCTCCATCATCGGACTCACGTTCCTTGCCCCCATCGTGGCGAGCTTTGCGCTGGACTTCGGGCCCCCCGAGTACACCGCGCTGGCGATGCTCGGCATCCTCCTGGTGGCGACCATCAGCAGCGGCTCGAAAGCCAAGGCGCTCATCGCCGCAGCCCTGGGACTCCTGCTGGCCACGGTGGGCCGGGATATCTTCACCGGCGAAAGCCGCTTCACCTTCGGCAGCCTGCAGCTGGCCGACGGCATCGACTTCGTGCCGATCGCCATGGGCATCTTCGGCCTCGGCGAGATCCTCTACAACCTGGAGGAACGGCACCGGGCCGCGAAGGCGCCGTCGAAGGTCACGAACGTCTGGCCTTCCCGCAAGGACCTCAAGCAGGCTTCCGGGGCAATCGGCCGCGGATCCGTCCTTGGCTTCTTCCTGGGGATCCTTCCCGGCGGCGGCGCCACGATCGCCTCCATGGCGTCCTACGCGATGGAGAAGAAGCGGGCCAAGCAGCCGGAGCGTTTCGGAAAGGGTGCTCCGGAGGGTGTCGCCGGCCCGGAAACCGCCAACAACGCCGCGGCAACCTCGTCCTTTATTCCGCTGCTGACCCTGGGTATCCCCGCCAATGCCACCATGGCGCTGATGTTCGGCGCCCTGCTGATCCAGGGCGTCACCCCCGGGCCGCAGCTGGTGGAGCAGAACCCGGAGCTCTTCTGGGGCGTGGTGAACTCCATGTACATCGGCAACATCCTGCTGCTGATCATGAGCCTGCCGCTGGTGGGAATCTTCGTGAAGATCCTCCGCGTCCGGGCAGCCATCCTGGCGCCAGTCACCGCCCTGATCACCCTGCTCGGTGCGTACACGATCAACAACAGCATGTTCGATGTCACCCTCGTGGTGGTCTTCGGCATCGTGGGCTACCTCATGAAGAAGTTCGGATTCGAACCGGGTCCGCTCGTGCTGGCCTTCGTGCTGGGCGAACTGCTGGAAAGTTCCATGCGCCGCTCGCTGCTGGTCTTCGGCGGCGACCCCCTGGGCTTCTTCGGCCGCCCGATTTCCGCGACTCTGCTGCTGGTCTTTGTCCTGGTAGCTGTGCTGCCGGTCATCCGCGGCGCTATCGCCAAACGAAAAAACACTGTCACAGCATCAGCCGCCACGCCGGACATCAAGGAGAAGGTATGAGCATCATCGTCGGATTCGTTCCTACGCCAGCAGGGGATGCCGCCCTCACAGCCGGCATTGCCGAAGCCAAACTCCGCAACGAGGACCTGGTAATCGTCAACTCCGCCAGGGAAGGCGCGCTGGTGGACAAATCCGTCGCATCGGAGGACGTGATGGAACGCGCCGCCGCGCGTGCAGCGGAGGAAGGGGTCCGGGCCACCGTAATCCAGCCGCCGTACCTGCACGATCTTGCCGATGAGTTCCTTGACGTTGCCCGGGAAGCCAACGCGTCCCTGATCGTCATTGGCCTGCGGCACCGCACCCAGGTGGGCAAGTTCATCCTGGGCAGCCACGCCCAGCGGATCCTGATGCAGGCCGATCGCCCCGTCCTGGCCGTCAAGGCCGACGGAGCCCACTTCTAGGCTCGCTTACGCGCGCGGCAGATCAGGGATCTGCGAGGCCAACGCGGGGTCACTTCCGGCTCAATCCAACGAGGATATTGGGCCGGAAGTGACCCCGCGTTGCTTTAGGGCGACCGGGAAATTCGTTGATGTGAGGTGGAAAATAAGCATGCTTACCAATAGGCTGGCGAGCGGGGAACTTCCCCTTTCGACCCAGAACGAGGTGAGAGCATGACGGACACTGAGAGCATCAGCAAAGTTACTGACATCATCAACAGTGCCCACATCGGGATGTTGACCACCATCAACGCAGAAGGCGCCCTGGTCAGCCGGCCGCTGGCCGTCCAGGACGTGAAGGACGACGGCGACATGTGGTTCTTCACGGGACTCGGCACCTCGCAGGTCGCCCATGTCCGGGCAGACCCGCGCGTGAACGTTTCGTTCGGCAAGAACACGGAGTGGGTTTCCGTGGCCGGAACTGCCGAAGTCATCACGGACCGCGCCAAGATCCACGAAATGTGGAACCAGGTGGTGGAGGCATGGTTCCCGGACGGCCCGGATACGCCGGAGGTGTGCCTGCTCCGCGTCGATTCGGACTCCGCAGAATACTGGACCAGCCCCGGTGGCACCGCTGCCACGGTGCTTCAGTGGGTCAAGTCCAAGGTGACCAACAGCCGGATGAGCGTTGGCGAAAGCGGCACCGTCGAGCTGTAATTTGACCTGCCGACCAAGCCGGGCAGCAGCATTCGCGGCTGCCCGGCTTCACTGCAGGAAAAAGTAGAAGACCAGTGCCAGGCCGGGACCAAGCGCCTGTCCTACGGCACTGATGAGCAGGCGCTTTTCGGTGATCCACAGCCAGATGCCTAGGAAGAACTGGCTGGCGCAGCAGAAAAGCACGATCGCTGAGCCGCCGGCGGCATCGCCGGAGAAGTTCACCATCCACAGTCCTGCGGCGATGCCCAGCGCAAAGGCGATGTTGTAGGCGCCGATGTTCATCGCCCACATGCGCACGGCCGGAACCTCATCGGGCTTGATCAGAAAGATCCTGAATAAGCGGCGGTCCCCGTGACGGAAGATCTCGAGCAAGCCCACGCTGAACAGGGCGAGGGCAGTTGCCCCGGCGAAAATCTGACTCAATAGATTCATCCGTGCCCTCCGTGCCCAGGCCGCCATCCCACTGCTTTGCTGTGCAGGTTACGCCGCGCAGCAGAGGCCCATCAAGGGGTACCGTACGGAGGTTGACCCGCCGGGCCACCCCGCGATGCGGCCCTTCAGCTTTCGTCGCAGAGCAGGTGGTACCAGTTGTCCGCCAGGACCTCGAGGGCGTGTTCGCGGTTCGGCTCGAACTTCCGCCGGGTCCAGAGCGTGGCCACGTAATCGAGGGCGGTGAAGGCGAGGGTTCCGCGGATGTGGCGGGTTTCCGCCGGGAAGCGGCCGGCCTGTTCCATTCCGCGGACCAGGTCCGTGATGACCTCTTCGTGCCAGCCCTCCACCATGGCCCGCATGTCGCGGTCCACAGCGGCGGCCTCGTCGAGCACGTCAAGATAGGGGCGGAAGACCGGCCAGAGCGCCGCCCGCGACTCCAGCCAGGCCAAAATGCCCGGCAGTTCGCCCGCGCGCACCACGTCGACGAGGTCGGCCGCCGTCGAACCGCTGTCCGGGCCGTCCGCGCGGTCCAGTACCTCGTTGACGCGCGCCATGAAACGGGGTAACCGCCGACGCCGATCTGGTGGTGGGTGCCGACGGCATCAAGTCCACTGTGCGCGAGCAGCTGTTCAGCGACAAGGGCCCGGTGTTCTCCGGTGAGCACGCCTACCGCGTAGTGATCTCCGCCGATGACGCACACGGCATGGTGGTGGATGACAACCTGCGCATGTACATGGGCCGGGGCACAAAGGTCTACCTGCTGCCGCTGCGCCACCGCAACCAGATGTCCTTCGACATCACCGCCCTGAACCCGGACGGCACCTGGGCACCCACCATCACCAAGGAACAGCTCCTGCAGACCGTGGAAGGCTTCGACGAGAGGATCGCGGCGATCGCCCGTGGCCTGGACATGGACACCGTGAACATCCGCGCGGTCTACGACATCGATCCCGTGGACACCTGGCACACCAATAACGTCGTCCTCATGGGGGATGCCGCACACTCGATGCTGCATCACCAGGGCCAGGGTGCGAACTCCGCCATCGAGGACGCCGGAGCACTGGCCGACGCGCTGGCCGAAACCGGCTCGGTCAAGGAGGCGCTGGCCCTGTTCCAGGCAACCCGCAAGCCGGTGACGGACGAACTGCAGCGCATTTCCCGTCAGGGCTGGAGCGAGGAAGAAGTCAACGATGTCTTCCCGGGCCAGAAGCCCACGTCACAGCAGCCCGCTGCGGCACAGGCCTGAGCCATGACACTGCACCCCGAAATTGCCAGGATCCTCGGCACCCTGCCGCCGCCTCCGCCCGGACCGCTGAACCCTGAGGCAATGCGCGACGGCGAGGCAGCCCAGGTGCCGCCGCTGGAGGACCGCCTCCCGCTCCATTCCGTTGAGGATGCCACGGCAGTCGCACCCACCGGCGACGTACCGGTCCGGATCTACACTCCGGTTGAGGCAGATTCCTACGGCCTGCTGGTGTACTTCCACGGCGGCGCATTCTTCCTGGGAAGCCTGGACACCCATGACCACGTGGCCCGGGCCCTCGCCAAGGAAACCGGCCACAAGGTCATCTCGGTCGGCTACCGGCTGGCACCCGAGAATGCTTTTCCGGCCGGGCTGGAGGACTGCTACGGCGTGGTCCGCTGGGCCGCGGAGCAGGGCGGAAGACTGCAGTGGGACGGCAAGAACCTCGCCCTCGCCGGCGACAGCTCGGGCGGAACCTATGTCGCAGCCGTCGCTGCCAAGGCCCACGACGACGGGTTTGGGAAGATCACCCACCAGGTGATGTTCTACCCGTCGCTGGACCTGGATTTCGACGTCGACCGTTACACCTCGCTGCGGGAGAACGCCGAAGGGTACGGGCTGGAGACGGCCGGACTGAAGCCGTTCAATTCCTTCTACCTTGAGAGCGGGGCTGATCCGGCGGATCCCCTCGTCTCGCCGATCAAGCGCGAGGACCTCGCCGGCCTGCCGGCCGCGCTGGTCATCACCGGTGAGCACGACCCCCTGCGCGATGAGGGCGAACTCTACGGCCAGCGGTTGAAGGACGCCGGTGTGCCGGCCACCGTGAGCCGCTATGCCGGTGCCGGTCATGGATTCGTCCAGCACTTCTCCTGGATCCCGGATTTCTACCGGCCATTCCATGAGACGGCCGGGTTCCTTAACAACGTGCGGGCAGCGACATGACGGTTGCTGTCCATCCGCTGGTTTCGCCGTGGGGCCGGTTCGGGCTCTACAGCTTCTTCATCGACGCCCCGGAGCCGGCCATTGTGGATACCGGTATCGCGTCCTCGCCGGCTGAGGGCATGGTGCCGGCGCTGGAGGCAATCGGCCGCCGGATCGAGGATGTCCGCTGGATCTTCCTGACCCACGGGCACATCGACCACATCGGCGGCGCGTACGCCCTGTGGGAGCTGACGGGACGCCGCGCCCAGGTGGTCATCCATGAGGCCGATGCGCCGATGCTCCGCTCGTGCCGGGCCCATGTGGACGAATACCTGGCCGGCCGGGGGCAGTATCTGCAGGACCCGGAGGGGGAGGCGAAGCTGACGGCGGCGACCAACGCCGTCATCTCGGGCGAGATGGAGCCAACCATGCTGGTGCGTGGCGGTGAAACCATCTCCCTCGGCGGTGATGTCACGGTCTCTGTCCATTCGATCCCGGGCCACACGCCGGGGTCCGTGGCTTACGTCATCGACGGTCAGGATGACGTGTTCGTGGGCGATGCCGTGCAGGTCCACGGCGCGGCCAACGGCTTCCCCGGGTTCGTGGACCCGGCCGGGTACCGCTCCAGCCTGAAGTACCTGAGCGAGGAGGTCCGTCCCCGGCACCTGTACCTCGGACACCCGTACCGGCGGGCAGACGGGACACGCTACGGCGTCGAACTCGATGCCGAACAGGCGCGTGAAGCGCTGCAGGGGAGCCTGGAGGTTGAGGCCCGGGTCAGCGACGCGTCCTGCGGCTGCCTCAAGGCCGGGCTGCAGGAGACGGACTCGCCGTACTCACCGTTCGCCCCTGTGGCAGAGGACCTTGGCTACACAGGGGACCCCGGCCTGGAGCCGTCCCCGTTTTTCACCACGCTCCACGGCTACCGCACAACGTTTGACCGCACGACGTTCGACCACACCCCAGAGGATGAGGAGCTACGCGCTCATGGATGAGTTTCAGTTTTGGAATGCCGGCGCGGAGGTGATCGCCATCCGCAAGGACCTCCGGGTTCCGATGCGCGACGGCGTGGAGCTCGCCGCGGACGCCTACCAGGGTACGGACGAGAAGCCGCGCCCCGCGTTGGTGGCGTTGAGCCCTTACGGCAAGGAGCTGCAGGCCCTCGCGCTGACCACCCCGCCGCAGCGGCGCCCGAGCCCGATGTGGGACGGCTGCATCGAGGCCGGCGATATCGCCCGGATCGTGAAGGAGGACTACGTCCACGTCATCGGTGACCTGCGTGGCTCAGGACATTCCGGTGGGGAGCACATCGGCAACTACGACGCCGGCGGGGTCTCGCTGGGTCAGGACGCCTATGACTTCATCGAGTGGGTGGCCGCGCAGCCGTGGTGTGACGGGAACGTGGGCATGGTGGGCATCTCCTACTTCGGCTCCATGCAGGTCCTCGCCGCGGCCGAGCGGCCGCCGAGCCTGAAGGCGATCTTCGTGTCCGGCGGCCATTACGACTTCTACGAGACCACCTATCACGGCGGCATCATGTGGTTCATGCCGCGTGCTGCCCGTGAAGGCCGCGGCGGCGATTCCGGCTGGGCGTTCACCGACGGCGTGAAGTCCCGCATGATCGAAAAGTACTCCCCGGAGGAGCTTAAGGAGCTGGTGGCCGAGCGCCTGCAGGACCAGGACGTCGCCGCGTGGCCCAACCTGGTCCATGTCCTGCATTACCCGAAGAACCATGAAGCCTGGTTTGACATCGTGATGAACGAGCTCGACGGCGACTGGTACGAGGAACGCAACCCGATCACGCTCGCCCGAACATCGACATCCCGGTGTGGCTGCAGCTGGACCAGGGCCGCGGCTGGACCCTGGACGGCACCATCGACCTGTTCAACGAGCTCAAGGGCCCCAAAAAGCTGGACATCGGCCCGTACCCGCCGATGCAGTCCCGGCCCTTCATCGAAGAGCACGACAAGATGTTCCGGTGGTACGACTACTGGATCAAGGGCATCGATAACGGTGTCATGGACGAACCTGCCGTGAGTGTCTTCGTGGAGGGTTCCCGCGAGGTGGTGACCGCAGAGCAGTGGCCGCCGAAGGAGATCGAGTACACGAACCTCTACCTGCGCCCGCGCCGCCTGCTGTCCACCGAACCGGAACTGATGGGAACGGAGTACGCGGCCCCGGACGGTTTCTACCAGGCGCCGCTGACGGTCACGGACAAGGTGGAAATCATCAGCTGGTCCACCCCCGTGTTCGAGGAGGCTACGGAGATGATCGGCACCGGTGCGGCGCACATCTTCGCCGAAATCGACCAGCCGGACACCAACTTCATCCTGCGCCTGTGGGATTACGCCCCCAACGGCATGCGGCAGCTCATCACCAGCGGCTACCTCAAGGCCTCGCACCGCGAGCTCGACGACGAACGGACCACCGAGGGCAACCCCCGCCACCCGCACACCCGCGCCGTGCCGGTGGAACCGGGGCAGATTGAGGAGTACGTGCTGCGGCTCTTCCCGTTCGCGAACACGTTCATGCCCGGCCACAAGCTCACGGTGGAACTGTCCAACGATGAGCCGCTCGCGGACGAGCACAACGCGCTCCTCCCGCCGGATGCGTTCCACCTGCCCGTCGGCCGGCCGGTCACGCACAAAATCTACCGCGACGCCGCCCACCCCTCCCGCCTCGTCCTGCCGTTCATCACGCGCAAGGCGGAAGGCTAACGACGGCGGGGGGCTGCGGCGTTCCTTACTGCCCGGCGGTCAGCGCGTCGAGGACCGCCGGCAGGAGGACGTCGTTCCGGCCCCAGACAGGGTCCAGGATTTCCACATACCAGGAGTCGGCGAGGAGCAGGGCGAGGGTGTCGTTGGTTTCGTTCGCCCAGTCCTGGATCTGCTCTTCGTCCACCGGGTTCTCACTGGAGCCGAGAACGGTGACCACTTCGCCGCCGTCGAGCGTGACCGGGATGGCCGCGGTGCTGGACTCGCCCGGTGCATGCGCCACCGTCACCAATTCTGAGCGTGTGGAGAGGGCCAGGAGATCGGCGGCCGTTTCGGCGCTGCAGAACGCGGTGACGTACTGGCGCTGCGCCGTTTCCCCCTCCCGTAGGCCGGGCTGGGACTCCTTGGTGAACAGCCCGTTCCTGTTCAGGGCGGCGAGCTCAGACGCAATGGGTGCCGTCTCGTCGTCGTACGTGGGTGTGGTGGTGGCCGCCTGGTACTGGCTCTGACCCTCGAGCCAGCGCGCCGTCAGTTCACCGGCGGCCGCCAGGGTGATGGCCTGCCGCCAGGCCCCTTTGTCCACGAGGCGCCGGCCGAACTCATCAAGGACTTCCGCTTCTGTGGGTTCCATCCTCGGATGCTACGGCGTGCGATCCGCGGACTCCAGTGGCGGCGACACACCGGTTAATCTGCCCGGCTATTTCCCGGGAGCCGGAATCCCGGCCGCCTGTTCGGCGGCGCTCAGGGCAAGGCCAAGGCGGACGACGGCGGGAGCGTAGCCCTGGTGCCGGGCAGCCCGCAGCTGCTCAGCCTCCCGCATGGCCCGGACGAGTGCCGCGGTTTGCGGCAGCCGGACATCGGTCATGGCCGGGTAGTCGATGCAGTACGCGGGGTCCAGTTCGTAGCGGCGCCAGCGGGTCAGCAGGGAGTCATGCTCGGCTTCCGCCGCGGTGTAGACGGGCCGGTCTTCCCGTTGCTGCCGGCGCTGTGACTGCCAGGCCGTGATCCGCGGGGTGCCCCGGTATGCTGCCAGGCCCGCACCGGCAGCCAGCGCTGTGAGGAAAACACCGGAGATGGGCGACGCGAGCGTGGGGATGAGGAGTGCCGGGATTGCCACGGCGGACCCCATAAAGACGTCCCAGAAAACCGTATCTGCCGCCTCGCGCTCCGGGTCCGGCGTCGAGTGGCGGCGGACAGCAAAAACGGTGCCAGCGACCGCGCACACCAGCACTGCCCCCCAGAACACCAGCTGGAACGCTCCGGAAAGGACGGATTCTGCTATTGCCGGCACCGCGGCACCTCCCAGCGTCAGGCCCGGCCCAGGTATCCGGGTTGTTCCTTCCATTCCAGCGCTTCCGGGGTGCCGGGTCAATGGGGTGGGCGGGGCGGTCGGGGGCGGTGAGGGTTCGCTGACAGCTGCACTGCCGGCATTTTCTTCAGAAGTCGCCTGCACTAGCCTGAATCATGGTCAAGAGTCATCTGTTGCACAACGGCACGGAGACGCCACGACCAGCTCGACCTCGAACTGGACCGGCATGGTGCGGGTCGACGACACTGCTCTGGCCGTCACCGATTCAGGTGGCTCCGGGACACCGGTGATCTACCTCAACGGCCAGTTCGCGACCCAGGGATACTGGCGGCGGGTCATCGCCGAACTCGGGCCAGACTGGCGGCACATCACCTTCGATGAGCGGGCCCGTGGGCGCAAGTCGGGACGTTCGGCGGATTATTCGTTCGTGGCCGCCGTCCGCGATGTCGATGCCGTGCTCGACGCTCGAGGTGTCGACCGGGCGCTGGTCGTCGGGTGGTCTTACGGCGCCTTCATCGCCGCACACTGGGCGAGCCGCAATCCGGACCGGACGATCGGCGCTGTGCTGGTCGATGGGGCACAGCCAAACGACTGGCTCACGGACGAGATGGAGCAAGGGATCCAAACGGCGTTCCGGCGCCTGCAATGGCTGATGGTGCCACTCCGCCTGACGGGACTCACGCCGCGAATGACCGCCCTGGAGATGGCCGCATGCAACATCGAAGTCGGCAAGCTCGCGCGTGAACGGGAACTCGGTCCGGTGATGGACCGGATCACCGTCCCGACCCGGTATGTCCTCGCATCCGGAACGTCGTTCGGCAGCAAGGGGGATGGGCAGGAGAAGATCCGCGCCAGCGTGCCTGCAGTTGCCGAACGAAACCCGCACATCACCATTCACGCAAAAGTCGCGAGCAATCACGGCGCGATCCTCCGCAAGGACTTCCGCGTGATCGCCGAGGCGGTCCGCGGCGTCGCCGGTTGAGGCAGTCTGGCGTGCCCCTCGCTCGAGTGCTGGGCTAGCTGGTCGTTGTTTGTAAGGCTGCACCCACGACGCCGGCAGAGTTTTCCAAGCTGGCTGGAACGACCGGGGCGTGTAGTGACAGGTGTGGCAGGTATTCGTTGCTGCATGCTGAAATTCCCCCACCGATGATGATCAGGTCAGGTGAGAAGAGGAACTCCACATGTGACAGGTACTGTTGCAGCCGGTCGGCGTACTCCAGCCAGCTAAGGCCTTCATTTTCGCGGGCGATTGCCGATGCCCGGGATTCTGCTTTGTAGCCGTCGATTTCCAGGTGGCCCAGCTCGAAATTGGGTACTAGCTTTCCATCAACAACGAGTGCTGATCCGATGCCCGTTCCCAACGTTAGGACCAGGACAACGCCGTGTTTGTCCTTCCCAACGCCATAATGGGTTTCTGCCATACCAGCTGCGTCAGCGTCATTCACCACGCAGACAGGTCGACCAAGACGTTCCCGCAAGTAAGCCTGAACATCCAGTCCGATCCAGCTGTCGTGCATGTTTGCTGCCGACCTGGCCACTCCATGCTGGATTATCGAGGGGATAGCGACCCCGACAGCAGGGTCGGTATGCCCAAGGCTTTCGGATCCGAGCTCATCGATGAGCTGGTCCAGGGTGTCTGCGACTGCATCCACAGTGCGGGAGGTAGGTGTCCGAAGGTGACGGATGTCGCCGACCGGGGTACCGCTACTTATGTTGACGATTGCACCCTTGATCCACGTCCCGCCGACATCGATTCCTATCCGGAAATCCACTCCGGACGGCACGTCGGTGGTAGCGGTCGAGAGTCGTGTCATCACGTTTCCTTTGCCTGGTTACGGGGTCATGACCGGATTGGCTTGGTTCGGGTTCAATGGCGTTGCTGATGTGCAAGGAGGAGCCTCCCGGCGCCTGGGCGCCGGGAGGCTGGTTTGATGCCTGGTACTGCTACGTCTGAAGCCAAGCAGTGGTCGCTCCGGGCAGGGAATCTGCCTTGATTAGCGAACTGGAGACCAGTACCTTGCCGGCGGGCAGTCTGAAGGCTTCCGTGCCGAAGTTCGTTACTGAGATCCAGCCGTTGGGGCGTTGGAAGGCCACGACGTCGGTTCGGCCGGTTTCCAGCCATTCCAGCGCTTCGGCGGTTTGCAGCTGTGACCTTAGAGCCAGCGCCCCGCGGTAGAGGGACAGGGTTGATTCCTCCTGCCCATCCTGGGCTTCCACCGAGTGACTGGCAAACCATTCTGGCTGCGGCAAGTGGGCGCCGCCCGTCCCGAAACCGAACGAGTTGCCCGAAGCTGTCCAGGGCAACGGAACACGGCAGCCGTCGCGGCCGATCTCCACGCCTTTATTGCGGAAGAAGGCCGGGTCCTGGCGCTCTGCGTCGGGAATCTCGCTGCCGACTTCCTGCAGGCCCAGTTCCTCACCTTGGTACAGGTACGCGGAGCCTGGAAGGGCGAACATCAACAACGACGCGGCGCGTGCTCGGCGCAGTCCGAGTTCGACGTCGACGTCCTCCTGCTTGCCGCCGGCAAGCAGCCACTGCTTGCCCGCCTGCCCGGCCATGATCTCACCCTCGAGCGAAGGCCCGGACACGGGAAGCCCGTAGCGGGTGGCGTGCCGGACGACGTCGTGGTTGGAGAACACCCAGGTGGAGGAAGCGCCGGACGCCTCAGCCTCGGCGAGGTTCTTAGTGATGATTTTCCGGAACTGGGCGCCGTCGAAGTCTGCCTGCAGCAGGTCAAAGTTGAAGGCCTGGCCCAGCCCCTCGGGGCTGGCGTAACGGGCGCGGCGGTCCGCATGTACCCAGGCTTCTGCAACGGCAGTGCGCGGCGGGTTGTATTCGTTGAAAACCTTGCGCCACTCGGCGTAGATCTCGTGGACTTCGTCGCGGTCCCAGTAAGGATGCGAACCGGCAAGGTAGAGCGCTTCACCCTGGGCTTCAAGGTCTGCCTTGGTGGGCAGGGACTCTTCGAGGTTCTTTGTCAGAGCATGGGCGACGTCGATGCGGAAACCGTCCACGCCCCGGTCGGACCAGAAGCGCAGGGTCGTCAGGAAGTCTGCGCGAACCTCCGGGTTGTCCCAGTTGAAGTCCGGCTGTTCCTTGGCGAAGATGTGCATGTACCACTGCCCGGGGGTTCCATCGGGTTCTGTAATGCGCTCCCATGCGGGACCGCCGAACACGGAGTCCCAGTCCGACGGCGGCAATTCACCTTTTTCGCCCAGTCCGTCGCGGAAGATGTACCGGTCGCGGGCCGGGGACCCTTTGGGTGAGGCGAGGGCTTCCTGGAACCACTCGTGGCGGTTCGAGGAGTGGTTGGGCACGATGTCCACGATCAGCCTGATGCCGGCGGCGCGCAGGGCGGAAGCCATGTCGTTGAAGTCCTCCAGCGTACCGAGCCGCGGGTCAACGTTACGGTAGTCGTCCACGTCATAGCCGCCGTCGGCGAGGGCTGAAGGGTAGAAGGGGCTCAGCCAGACAGCGTCGATTCCCAGATCCTTCAGGTAAGGGACCTTGGCAGTGATGCCGTTGATGTCGCCGATGCCGTCACCGTTGGAGTCAGAAAAACTGCGGGGGTAGATCTGGTAGACCGAGGCCTGGCGCCACCAGTTGGGGTCGGCCATGTGCAGGTCGTCGGTTCGGGTTGCCGTGGTGGCGGTGGAAGGCAAGTCTGGGTCCTTTACTTTTTTCTTAGTGGTCGGTTTCGCGGTTGCAGTCACTTGACGGCCCCCTGAGTCAGGCCGGACATTACCCAGCGCTGGGTAAACAGGTAGACGACGATCGCGGGTGCCATCGCCATCAGGTACGAGGCGAAGGCGACGTTGTAGCTGTTGCTGAACTGTGTCTGGAAGATCTTCTGCAACACCGGGATGGTCTGCAGTTCCGGGTCGGAGATGATGAGTGACGGCATCATGAAGTCGTTCCACGAGGCGATGAAGGCGAAGATTCCGACCGTAGCGCTCATCGGTCCGAGCAAGGGGAAGATGAGCTTCCAAAAAACCTGCCACGTGCCGGCGCCGTCAATGCGCATGCTTTCTTCCAACTCCAGCGGGATGGAGCGCAGGAACGCGGTGAACAGCATCGTGTTGAACGCCAGGGCAAAGACGATGTGCAGGATCGCGACGCCGAGCGGGTTGTCCAGTCCGACAAGGCCTGTGAGCTGGATCTGCGGCAGCGCCACCACGGGGAACGGGATGAACATCGCGGCGAGCAGGTAGAAGAAGGACCAGCGGAAAAGCCGGCGGTCCCAGTTACGGACGATTGCGTAGGCTGCCAGCGCCGACACGATGACTTCCCCCGCCACGGCGGTCACCGACACGAACACGGAGATCGCGAAGCCGCGGGGGAAGTTCGTGAGCGTCCAGGCCTGGACGAAACTGTCGAAGGTCAGGGGGCTCGGCAGCGAGAAGGCGTTGCCGTCCACCGCCTGGCCGGTGGTTTTAAACGCCATGCTGAGGGTGACGTAGAGCGGGACGAGCACGCTGAGCGTGCAGACGATAAGGACGATGGTGGCGGGCCAGTTGCTGCGCTCCGGGGCGGTGCGGACCCGTTGTCTCTTACCGGCGGGTGCGTGTCCTGCGGGAATGGTGCTGGGTGCGCTGCTCATGCGGCGATCCCTCCTTTGCCACGTGTGAAGCGAAGCTGGATAAGTGCGATGACGATGCTGATGAGGAAGAAGATCACGGCATTGGCCATCTGGTAGGCGTAGTCGCCGCCTTCGAAGCCACGGAAGATCGACATCGCGACGCTGCGTGTGGCGACGCCGGGGCCGCCGTCGGTGAGACCGACGATGATGTCGTAGGCGTTGAGGTAGTTCTTGAAGCCGAGGACCGTATTGATCACTGCATATCCGGCGACGAGCGGCAGGGTGATGTGCCGCAGGTTGTGCCAGGGCGTTGCTCCGTCGATGGAGCTTGCCTCGTAAACCTCGGGGGGAACCGTGAGGAGCCCTGCGATGTAAATCAGCATCGCACTCGGAATCGACTGCCACGCCGTGACAAAGACGATCGCCAGCCACGCCAGGTCGGGGTTGGCGAGGATGCTCGTCGCCAGCGGTTCGACTCCCATGCTTTGGCCCACGAGTGGCAGCGAATTCGAGAAGAGGTATTGGAAGACGAACGCGATGACGATGCCTGAGATCACCATGGGGATAACAAATACCGTGCGGAGTGCGGCACGGAAGCGGACCCGGGAGGTGAGGCCCAGGGCCAGAAGGAAGGCCACCGCGTTCACAACGATGACGGTCACGAGGGCAAAGGCGAGCGTGAAGCCGTAGGCGCTGAGGACTCCTTCATCCTGGAAGACTGCGATGAAGTTCCGGATGCCTATGAACTCGAAGTCGCCGAAGCCAACGGAGTTCGTGAAGCTGTAGACGAATCCGAGTATGGCAGGCAGCGTGACGGCGAGGGTGAAAATCGCCAGCGAGGGGAAGAGGAAAAAGTAGTAGAGCGGATCGGTGCGGCTCTTGCGCGCATTTGTCGCTCTAGCCGCTGCCGGGGCCGTCACCACCGTTCCAGTGGAAAGCTTAGTCGTCGATGACATGGATGGTCCTCGTTTCGTGCATTAAATCGGAAGTGTGATCACGCGCGGAAGGCCAGGCGCGCCCAGTCGGCGTCCATCCGGCGCAGGGTGCTCTCGGCGTCGGCGCCACCGATGATCGACTGGAGGTAGTTGGCGGCGGGAATCGAGTTCGGAATGAACTGTGAGGCGCCCATGTAGAAGCGGCCCTGGTCGTAGAACTTCTGCATCTCAACGATTCGGGGGTCTGTGACAGCTGGTGCGTCCTTGCTCGTGCCGAATCCCAGGAATTCGGCGTTGTAGGAGTTCTGGATCTCCGGCTGCATGAGGTATTGAAGGAAGGCGCGGGCTCCGTCCTGTGAGTTGGCGACTTCGGGAACCCAGAGCGAAAGGTCGATGTTGACGCGAACCTTCAGATCGGCGGGGTCGTTGGTCATTGGCAGTGGGAAGGTGCCGAGATCCACATCCGTGCCGGCCTTTTCAATTTCTCCGAAGGCCCACGGCCCCTGGAAGTACATTGCAGCCTGGCCCTGGGCCATGGCAGTGTTGCCGTCCCCGTAGCCGCGGCTCGATGCATCGGGGTTGACGTAGGTCGTCAGCTGGACCATGCGCTTGACTGGTTCGAGCATCGTGTTCTGGAACGACACGTCGGAGTCCGGTCCGGCGTTCTCGCCGATATCATGCATCGATTTGTAGAAGTCGCGCACATTGACCATGCCGCCAACCGTGTAGTCGAACAGGCCCTGCGCGATCGTCCAAGGGTCGCGGAAAGTGCCGTAGATGGGTGTGATGCCTGTTGCTTTGAGCACCTCACATACCTCGATCAGTTCATCCCAGGTTGTCGGGACGGCCAGCCCTTTCCGCTCGAAGATGCGGCGGTTGTAGATGACAGAGGCGGCCATGACCGAGTAGGGGATGACGCTCGTACGGCCCGGGTAGCTGGGGTACCAGTTGGTGAGGTCGAGAACGTCGTCCCGGATGGAGGCTGCTGCCGGGAGATCGGAAAGGTCCGAGAGCGCCCCGCGCTCCATGAACCGGGCCATCTCAAGGTTGTAGTTGAGGCAGCCAAGATCCGGCGGACTGCTGCGCACAAAGCTGGCAGAAAGATTTGTGGCCATGTCGTGCAGAACGCGGACGCGGTCCTGCGACGCGGTAAATTTCGCCGCCAGATCGCGGAAATACGGCACGGCTTCCGGTTTTGACTGGTGGAACGTGACGGTGGGACGTGTACCTCCCGGGGCACACCCAGCCAGGCCGAAAGCGGTCAATGCGCCCCCGGCAGCGGCAAGGAAAGTGCGTCGGGAGACTCGCGTCCCTTTGGACGTCAAAGGTGGCAACATCGGCTCCTAAGGGGTCTCACTTCGAATTTATTTGGATCTTATATTTAGGTCCTATACAAGGGTGAGGGATATTGGCGATATCGTCAAGGGGTGAATGAAACCACAGCGAGCTCAACGCAGTTGTTACGACAGATCAACTCCGATGCATTGCTGCGCTTCGCCCTTCAGGAAGGAGTCTTCACAGCTGGAGAGGCCATGGCCATGACCGGGCTGACACGCGCGACGGTGCTCGGTGTCTGCGATGGTCTGGTCGACGCCGGCTGGCTGGAGGAAGTGGATGACAGTCAAGCCGCTGGCCGCACGCACAAGGGCCGGCCAGCCCGCCACTACCAGCTGCGCGAGGCTGCCGGTGTTGTTGTGGGGCTGGACGCCGGAGAAACTTCCTTCACAACCATCGTCGCGGATCTGCGCGGGCGCGAGCTGGGCACTCGTCGCCAGAGCATTGACTCGCATGCAGTGGGACGCGGGGGCCGCGGCGCGAGAGCACGGGAGCTGATCCGGCTGGCCCTCGACGACGTCGGGCGCACCCTCGACGACGTCTTGCTCACGGTCGTTGGCGTTCCCGCTCCGATCGACGCTAACGGCAAGTCGCCTGAAGGAGAATTCTGGCACCTGATGAATTCCGGATTCGCCGCGCACCTTCACGGCATGGTCGTCGTCGAAAATGACGCCAACCTAGCCGCTGTTGCCGAGCGTGCCCACGAGCCATCCGCTAACCAGGCAACGTTGCTGACAGGCGAGCGATTCGGCGCGGGCCTGATCGTCGATGGGCGCTTGCTGCGGGGACCGCGAGGCGGCGCAGGGGAGATGCGATTCCTCGACACGCTTACCGCCGGCAAGTTCGTACCCGATGAAGGGGGTGCGGACGGGTTCGGAGCACTTGCGCGGAAGTGGGCACGCTCGCGCATTCACTCATACGAGGGAGAGACCATGCTGCGACAAAAGCCCGAGGGGGAGATTAACGCGGAAGACGTGTTCCAGGCGGCCCGGGAGGGGGATCCGTTTGCAGAGGACATCATCGCCCGGCTCGGCGCCCGGCTGGCGCGGATTGCGGTTGTGCTCTCGAGCCTCCTGGACATTGAGCGGGTAGTCATCGCAGGCGGCATCTCACGGGCCATCGAACCTGTCCTCGAACACGCACGCAGCCTGCTGCCCACCGATACCGGCTTACCGCTTCCGGAACTCGTCGCGAGCACATTCGGCGCCAAGGTGGTGGTTAAGGGAGCCATCGAGTCCGCACTGACACAGGTCAAGCGCGAACCCAACGCGTTCCTCCCCCGCGCCGCCCGATCCTGACTCATCCACAACTGTTTCGACTCGTCCCGCTTCAGCGCCATAATCGGGGCAAAGTTGTCGTGGCGCTATCCGCGGCCTATCGGACGCGTCGACAGGGGAGTTTGCAGCTCGGGTTTTCCAATATTGAAAAGCCCACCCGGGGGTTTCCAAGTTACGGTTTCTGTGACACCGGCATTCCAGCGTCGGTCGCATCGCTGGTTCGTTCTAAGAGATTACTGATCGATGTTGTGACGACGGTTCAGGCCGTCCAATAGTGACTGTTGTGTGTATTTCGGTCTCTATCTGAGTGTCCGGCCTCGCAGCTTTGCGCCTTCTGAGCCATTTTTCTGTCAGGCCGATGGCCCGGGTTGCTGCGGCCCAGTAGAGGGTGCCTGCTGCGAGGGATGCGATGACGGCCAGGCCCTTGTGCGCCGGGTCCACGAGCGGGTAGACCAGCCAGTGGGTGACGTAGATGTACAGGGACGCGCTTGCGAGCAGGGCGGTGAGCCGGTGGAGGCCGCGGGGGACGGGCAGGGTGGGAAGCCAGAGCAGAATGAGGAAGCCGGCCAGGATGGTTGCGCTGCGGTACTGGTCCTCGAAGGATGCGGGGATGGTGAGCAGGGCAATGGCTGTCACGGCTGCCCGCTGCCAGAGTGTCCGGGACGCGGCTGCGGCCCAGCCGAGCCCGAACAGCCATAGGACAGGGCCCTGGCCCGGATAGCGGCTGTCGACGAGATCGAAGAGCAACGGCAGGTCGATGGCTATCAGTGCCAGGGAGAAGGCCCACGGCCAGCGGCGTTGGGCGCGGTCGGCTGCAGGAATCGCGAGCAGGGCGGTGAGGCCCAGCAGGATGTGGACCAGGATCTCGATGAACCAGAACCGGGAATAGTCGGTCCATCCCTCCGGGCCCAGCAGGGGGTTGAGGAGGAAAACGTTGGCCCAGGTGTAGGTGTCCGTTAGGGCGAAGGCCACGCCGATGACCGCAACGCTGGGCACGACGATCCGGGCAACGCTGCGCAGTTGCCGCCGGAGCCGGGCACGGCGGGTCCCGCTCAGTTGGAACCGAGCGAAGTTGTAGCCGGCGACGGCGATGAGTACGTGGGCGGTTCCTTCCCAGTGGAAGAACCCGATGTGGGTGGAGACGATGAAGATGATGGCGACGGCGCGGAGCGCTATCCCTGTTTCCATGGGGGCCAGCATCGCCCGGTGCCAGCCCCGCAACGTTCTCGCGGCCCGGCCGGCCCGGTGGCCGGAAGTGTCATCTGGGGCCGCGGCGGCCCGGGTCTGCCGGTGGCGCCGGACTGGGGCAAGTTCGCGGACGGGCATCAGGTGCCAGCCCTGCGGGATGTATCCGAGCGCGCGCTCCAGCCTGACCGATGCTGCCACGTAGGACAGTGAGTCACCGCCCAGGGAAACGAACGTGTCTGTATCGGCGATGTCTTCCTGTTCAAGGACTTCCGCGAAGATCCTCCGCACGTCCGCCGGGGATGCCACCGCTGCTGGTTCCGGGATGGCGGTGCTGCCGGGCCGACCCGGGGCGGCCAGGGCCAGGATGGCGGGGTAGTCCGGCTTTCCGTTGGGGAACCGTGGGACCGACCCGACGGAATGGAGTTGGATGGCCGTCCGTGGCAGGCCCAGGTCCTGGGCGAGGGTTTTGGCGACGAGGGCGAGGTCGTGGCTGCCTTCGACTGCGGCGACCACGGCGTCGTCCGAGCCTGCAGCCGCGGCGGTCAGGCCAAGGTCGGCCAACAGCCGTTCGACCTGGCCGAGGTCTATCCGCAGGCCAACGATTTTGACGAATCGGCTGCGTCTGCCAACGATTTCGTAGAGGCCCTGGGGACAGCGGCGGGCCAGGTCCCCGGTGTGGAGCTCCGTGATGACCCGTCCAAGGGCGAGGTCTTCGGGCCGTTCGGCGTACCCCAGCATGACGTTGGGTCCTGAGTAGACGAGCTCGTCGGCGTCCAGTCCGGGGACCGGGACCAGCCGGAAGGCCCCGCCGGGCACGGCCACTCCAATGGCGTGCGGGTGCTCTGCTGCCAGGTCAGGGGGCAGATAGGCCATGCGGGCGGTGGCCTCGGTCTGCCCGTACATGACGAACAGGTCCCAGCCCTGCCGCTGGCCCAGTTCCGCGAGGGAACGCACGCGGTCAGGGTCCAGACGGCCGCCGGCCTGGGTGATGTAGCGCAGGTTGGGCAGGGACAGGTGCTCGAAACCCACCCGGTCAAGGAGGTCGAAGGTGTAGGGCACGGCGGCGAACGACGTCACTTTTGCGGTGCGGGCCAGTTCCCAGAAACACGGGTCCACCACGGACAGGTCGGTCAGTGCCAGGGACGCGCCTACCAGAAGGTGGCTGTTCACCACGCTCATCCCGTAGCAGTAGGAGAGGGGGAGCGTGGTGGCCGCGGTGTCGCCGGGACGCAGGTGCAGGTACTGGGCGATCGCTGCGGCGTTGGCCTGCACGGCGTCGGCGGACAGACGGACAAGTTTGGGGGAACCGGTGGATCCGGAGGTACTGAGCAGCAGCGCCAGTTCCGGGTGCAGCTCATGCCGGGATTCGTCCCGCCGTACCTCCAGTACCGCCTCACCGCCCGAGGCATGGACCACGATGTCGGGGTCGTAGGCGGCAACGAGCGCCTCGGCGGCGGTCCCGCCGCCTGCGGGCAGGATCAGCAAGGGATGACCGGACGACAGGGCTGCGAGGTAGACCACCAGGGAGGCCAGGGAGTTCTCCGCCTCGAGGGCAATCAGCCGCCGGGCAGGCCCGAAGACACGGCACATCTCTTCAACGCGCCGGGACAACTGGGTGTAGCTCACTGATTCGTTATCGGTCCTGATGGCGGTGCGGTCTCCGAAGGCGGCCAACGTGGCAGCAAACGAGACTCCGGCCAGTTCGGGCTGTACAGTCACGCCCTGAACGTTAGAAGGTTACCCTTACCTAACTCAAATGGACTTTGTCTCCAGCCGTCACATCACGGCGGTCCGCCGGCGGCATGTGCCCGGTCCGCCGGTTGTTCCGAGTGGGATGAGGTCTCGGCAGACCCCGCCTTGAGAGTCACCCGGGCCGGCCCGGGCAACGCCTGTGCGACTCCGCGGGGCCATGCGCCGGTGGACGTGGCGAAGGTGGTGGTCCGCGACCAGAATCGCCTGCGTTCCTTCGGCGGCTTGGCGGGGCAGCGCGTCCCGGACCTTTGCCCAGTGGTGCGCCGAGACCAGTCTTGCCTTCCTTGGCAGCCGTCGGGGGAATCACTTCCGCCCAATGGAAATGGATAGGACTGCAGCCACGGACACGAGGGCGTTCGAGGGGGAGCTTGACGTGGAACGGATGCGCTTCCCAGGCGCTTCTCACCCCGGAGGCCGCCCGGTACGTTGGGACCATGAGAATCAAGATGTGCAGCATCCACGTCCAGGATCCCGCCGCCGCCCATAAGTTCTACACCGAAACGCTCGGGTTCGACACACTGATGGCGATGCCCGAGTACAACCTCTACATCATCAAGGATCCCGGTGCTGATGCCGGCTCGGTGGGGCTGCTGCTGGAGCCCAGCGACAACGCGATCGGTGCGACCTATATGAATGCGGTGCACGAGGCGGGGCTTCCAGCGATCGTCTTCGGCGTTCCGGACGTCAAAGCCGAATATGACAGGCTCATCGCGGCCGGCGTGAAGTTCAAGGGCGTACCGTCCGAGGACCCGTCCGGCATCAGCGCCGTGTTTGAGGACGGCTGCGGCAACTACGTGCAGCTTCACCAGGACTGATAACCCCGGACACAACAGAGGCTTGTCTGTGGATCCCTACACTGACGGTTCGGATCCCCGGACAAGCCTCGGTTCGCAGGTGGGCGGGGACTACTCGGCCTGGCTGCGGGCCTTTTTCGCGTCCTTCTTGGCAGCCTCGTCCTTGACCCGCTGGGCTTCGGCGCGGACGGCCGCGTGCGTGGAGCGCTCGGTGACCAGCCACGCCGGGGGAGCCTGCAGCAGCGCGGTGATTTCCGCCGTCGTCAGCGCTTCCTCAACGCCGCCGCGGGCCAGGCCGCTGATGGAGACGTTCAGTTTCTGGGCCACTACCGGGCGGGGGTGCGGGCCGTTGCGGCGGAGCGCCACGAGCCACTCCGGCGGGTTGGACTGGAGCTCGGCGAAATCGGCGCGGGTGATGGTCGAATCCTGGAACTCCTGCGGTGTTGCCGGCAGGTAGATGCCAAGCTTCTTGGCAACGGTGGCCGGCTTCATGGACTGGGAGTTTGCAGAGGTCATGCTTCAAGGGTATCCGGGCGGGCGGTACTGTGAAGACGTGCCCGCCGACAATGAATCCCCGCAGAACGCGTCCGTTAGTGAATCCCGGGAGGCTGACGCGCCGCGCGTGCTGCGTTTCGCCTACGTGGCAGGTGTGACGCCGGGGAAATGGATCCGCCGCTGGGAAGAGCGCGTGCTGGACATCCCGCTGGAGTCGTTTATGTCCGACGACGGCGCCCAGGTGTCCGTATTAACGGACGGTTCGGCGGACCTCAGCTTCGTCCGGCTTCCGATTGAGCGCGGGGACCTGAACGTGATTCCCCTCTACGAGGAACAGCCGGTGGTGGTGGCGCCCAAGGGGCACGAGATTTCGGTGTTTGAGGAAGTGGCGCTGGAAGATCTGGCTGCGGAGACTTTCCTGAACGTTGCGGACATGGGCGGGCCGGAAGCCGCAATGCAGGTGGTGGCCTCGGGAGCCGGCCTGGTGGTCCTGCCGATGTCCGTGGCCCGGCATTTCAACGTCAAGGACACTGTGGCACGCCGGCTGACGGGTGCGCCGGTGACCGAGATTGCGCTGGCCTGGCCCGCGGACTCCACGGACGAGATCATTGAGGAGTTCATCGGAATCGTCCGCGGCCGGACGGCGGCAAGCTCCCGCCAGCCCTCCGCTCAGCAGGAAAAGCCCAAGAAGGAGCCGAAGCCGGACCGGCGTGGACCGGCCGTCAAGAAGCCCAAGGTGGCCCAGCGCTACGCCCCGAACCCGGATAAGGGCCGGGGCAAGGGCTCGCGCAAAAAGGGCAAGCGCTAAGCCGATATTCGCCCTGAGGCGCCATTCGGTCCTCCACTCAAGATTGTCAGCTTGGTATTTAAGGCTTTCACGACGGTCTGTCGAGAAAACGCCCAACGGACCTTATTCTGACGCACTCATTGACGGCATCCTGACGTCAGGTTGGGGTGTACTTCACGCTGAAGGAGACGAGTGCCCCTGCCGGAGCCTGCCGTTGACATGGGCCGCACCCGCGGCCACTGTACATCCGCGCCTGAATCTATCTATTTGCACTAAGAGTACTAAAATGCAAAAATGTACTCTATGACTCAAAGTGCAATTATCGACGGGGGTTTGCGGGGGCGCAAGCGTGCAGCAACACGTGCGGCGATCACCACCGCAGCACGCTCCCTGACGGCCGAGCTGGGCCTTAATGGCTACACCGTGGAAGAGGTTTGCGAGCAGAGTGGAATCTCCCGCCGGACATTCTTCAACTACTTTCCTTCAAAGGAAGACGCCATCCTTGGTCACGTCGACGATGACATTCCCGAAGATGCAATCAATGACTTCATAGCCGGCGGCAGCTCATCCCCATCGGGTGAGATCTCTCCATCGCTCTTCCACGACCTGATAGTGCTGTCTTTGAGACTGTCCGAAAACATTGCGGCCTCCGAAGAGGAAACACGCCAGCTGATCGGCGTGATCAAGAAGGAACCGCAACTGATGCTTCGGATCATCGGCGCCACAAAGGAACGCGAAGCACAGTTCGCCCAGGTCCTCGCGTTGCGGGAGAACGTGCTGTCCGACCATCCGGTGGTTCGAATGGCTGTACTGCTACTGGGCAGCATCTCCCGGAAGACGAGCGAAGCGTATTTCTTCGAGGGCAACACCCGCCTCTACAGGGACATATTCCTTGAGAACGTCGAAGCCGCCCGAACACTTTTTTCCCAGCCTCTTGACCTCCCCCTGCCCACCCCCACCGAAGGATCCCGATGAGCACCGCTGTCAGTCCCAAGGCAGCAGCGGGCCCGCTGCTGCTGACCCAAAAACGCATATGGATCATCTTTTCGGCGCTCATTGCCGGAATGCTGCTCTCCAGCCTTGACCAGACCATTGTCTCCACGGCCATGCCCACCATCGTGGGTAAGCTTGGCGGCGTGGAGCACCAGGCCTGGATCACTACCGCCTACCTTCTGGCCACCACCATCGTGATGCCCATTTACGGCAAATTCGGTGACGTCCTGGGCCGCCGCAACCTCTTCCTCGTGGCCATCGCCCTGTTTACGCTCGCCTCTGTTGGTTGCGCCTTCGCCACCGACTTCTGGGGCTTCGTCATCTTCCGCGCCCTTCAGGGTCTGGGCGGCGGCGGCCTGATGATCCTCTCGCAGGCCATCATCGCCGACATTGTTCCCGCCAAGGACCGTGGCAAGTACATGGGTCCCCTCGGCGCCGTCTTCGGCCTCTCGGCAGTGGCCGGGCCCTTGCTCGGTGGATTCTTCGTGGACCACCTGACGTGGGAATGGGCCTTCTACATCAACATCCCCATCGGCATCGCCGCGTTCACCATCGCCTGGTTCACGCTGACGCTGCCCAACAAGAAGGCCGAGAAACGCATCGACGTCCTGGGCGTGCTCCTGCTGTCCGCCGCCACCACCTCCCTGATCTTCTTCACGGACTTCGGCGGCAAGAAGGATGAGGGCTGGGATTCACCGCTTACCTGGGCCTTCGGCGCCGGCCTTGTGCTCGCGACTGCCGCCTTCGTCATGGTGGAACGCCGCGCTGAAGACCCCATTATCCCGCTCAGCCTTTTCAGGAACCCGATCTTCGTCAATGCCACAGCTATCGGCTTCACCCTGGGACTGGGCATGTTCGCCGCCATCGCCTTTGTCCCCACCTTCCTGCAGATGTCCTCCGGCACATCCGCCGCAGAGTCGGGTCTCCTGATGCTGCCCATGATGGTCGGCCTCATGGGCATGGCCATCTATTCGGGAATCCGGATCTCCAAGACCGGTAAATACAAGATGTTCCCCATCCTCGGCGCCTCCCTGACGACTGCGGCGATGCTGTGGCTGACGACACTGACCGCCGAAACGCCCATCTGGGTCATCTGCGTCCAGCTGCTCGTGTTCGGCGCAGGACTTGGATCGATCATGCAGGTCACCGTCCTGGTGGTCCAGAACTCCGTCCCGGCAGACCAGATCGGCACCGCCACCAGCACCAACAACTACTTCCGGGAAGTCGGCGCGTCACTCGGCGTGGCAGTATTTGGTGCAATCTTCACCAACAGGCTCTCAGAATCGCTGACGAAAGCCTTCACCGGCGCCGGGGCCTCCAACGAACAGGCGGCACAGTCCACCAGCAGCCTGGACCCACAGGCCCTCAGCCAACTCCCGGAGCAGCTGCGGGACGCGATCGTAAACGCCTACGCAGAATCCCTTGCCCCGGTGTTCTGGTACCTGGTTCCATTCCTCGCCATAGCCCTGGTCCTGGCCATCACCCTGAAGCAGATCCCGCTCTCGGACACCGCAGGAATGGTGGCCCGCGGCGAGGCCGTCGGCGGCGAAGAAGCCGAACTCATCGAAGCCGAACGGCACGCCGCACACCGCGCTTTCACAGAAACTGCAGCCAATGCGGAAGATGGCGAAGCCGCCCGTCTAGGCGGCTAGGCTCAGGGCCTGCAGGGGGCAGGGAGCTCCTATCTTTTGTGGCTTCCTGCCCGGTTGACCATCAACTGGCACCCGAAGCTGCTGCCGTGGCCTTCCGAAGGAGGAATGTCGAAGATCCGGCTGCGGAGACTTCCGATCCCTGAGTGCCAACTTGCAGCCGCCTTTTTGATGCCTGTCGTGTTCCGGAACTTCTCCGGAACACAACCTATTGAAGACAGCTTGTTGACCGGCCGTCAAGAAAGATGGCGGCACTGAGGCCGTCCCCTACAGTCCGTGCCCGTTCAATGAAACTGGGTCCTCTTCAAGGGGAGCGCATTCGGATTTTCGACGGAGTCAGGCAGCAATCCCCGGTCGGGCGGCTATCGAACACGCCAAAGGCTGCGAGCCAAGAAGCGCGGGCTGTTGACGCGCGTGACTAAAGGCAGGTATCGTCGTTGGTGACGCGCGTCACCGGGAAGTGTTCGCAGCCTGGTTTCCGCTGCGCACCGCGGCGAAACGCTAAGCATCAAACGACAAGGAAGTCTCATGACCTACGGTTCCGTTCCGCCGGCCCCGATTTGCGTCGCCAAGGAGTTCGCGGCCGGGACGGAGGGGTGCACGCTGACTGCTTTAGAAGATGATGCGCAGATGGGCAACGCACGCTGTAGCCGGACGCTTCGCGGCGTTAAACCAGTTCGCGACTTCGATTCCGCAATTCGCAGCGCCGGTCATCCCGCCCATTCCCCTCCTGGTAGGGGTGACAGGCGGTGACAAAAATTTTCCTCTGGTCTACCTGGTGGCATCTGCTCTTGCCGTCACCGGCGGCCTGATCTTCGTGCTGCCTGTTCAATCGGCACGCTGAGACGAATAACCCATCAACGCGCTATTGGTGCGCTGAGCGCTCCGTTGAGGACGGATTGCGCGAACTGAAAGGACTGGCACATGGCCGAACGGCAATCGAATCTTCCGTATGGAAACGGATTCTTGTGGGGAGCGGCGTCCGCTCCCCACCAAATCGAAGGAAACAACGTAAACAGCGACTGGTGGGACCGGGAGGTCCAGATTCCAGGGATGCAACTGAGCGGCGATGCCGTGGACAGCTATCACCGGTATGACGAGGATATGCGTCTGCTCGCAGACGCAGGATTGACGTCGTATCGGTTCGGCATCGAATGGGCACGAATTGAGCCTCGTCCAGGGCAGATTGCCCGAGCGGAACTCGCGCACTATCGAAGGATGATCGACACGGCGACCGCGTATGGTTTGAAGCCGGTCATCACTTTGAACCATTCCTCTGTCCCGCGCTGGTTCGCAGCTGAGGGAAGCTGGCTTGGAGAACGGGCCACTGAACGTTTCGCATCCTACGCGGCGGCGTCGGCCAGCATCCTCGACGGGGTGGAGTGGGTGGTGACGCTCAACGAGCCGAACATGACCGCCATGATGATGACGATGATCGATGCGGCAAAGTCGGGCCGAATGGCAGAGTGGCAGAGTCCCACAACGCAGAGCCAGTCCTCTGACGTCCTTGACCTAATGGCAACAATCGGTGCCCCTGACCCGAAGTTCGGGCCGCCGTTGGTCGACGCGCACCGGGCCGCTCGGGACATCATCCGCGCACGCACAGGAGCGAAAGTCGGTTGGACGATCGCTAACCAGGCACTCACCGCCACCCCAGGTAATGAGCAAAAGCTTGCAGAGGTCAGCTACGCGTGGGAAGACCTCTACCTTGAGGCTTCGCGCGACGACGACTTCGTAGGGGTTCAGGCATACTCGACCCAGCCCGTCGATGAGAAGGGAGTCGTCCCGCACCCTCCTCACCCTGACAACACACTCACCGGGGCGGCCTACCGGCCCGACGCGCTTGGCATTGCCGTGCGCCATGCCTGGGAAGTCACTCAAGGTGTTCCTATTCTCGTGACCGAGAACGGTATTGCCATAGCTGACGACGAACGCCGGATCGCCTACACAACAGAAGCGCTGCGAGGACTCGCGGACGCGATCGGTGATGGCATCGATGTACGCGGATACCTCCACTGGTCCGCCCTCGACAATTACGAGTGGGGTCATTGGGAACCAACATTCGGCCTCATTTCGGTGAACCGGGACACGTTCGAGCGAACGCCGAAGCCGAGTCTTGCCTGGCTCGGCCGGGTCGCCCAATCCGGCCAACTCTAGGACGCGCCCGAGAGAACTCCATCCCGGCCTCATCACCGGACAACCCAGGCCACCCGTCGGAACTCCAGGGATATTCTCCTGTTCGGCCGATGAGGCTGTTCCTTTTCCATTCACCACCTCTGTGCACCTGCAACGTCAAAGGAAATCATGTCTGAGCCGCTCTACCGAGACGCCGCCGCCCCAATCGAGGGCCGGGTCGCCGATTTGCTCTCCCGTCTCACCCTCGAAGAGAAAGCAGGACAGCTGTCTCAGTTCTTCTACTTCGGAGGCCAGCAGACCCCCGAAGGGTTCGATATCGAATCCGTCCCGCCCGAGCATCGCGCCTTCATGGAGCAGCCCAAGATGGTCGAAGCGGCCATCGCCGGCGGCGGCACCGGATCCGTGCTTTTCGCCAAGGACGCTCCGACCACGAACCGGCTGCAACGCATCGCCGTCGAACAAAGCCGCCTGGGCATCCCGTTGCTGTTCGGCTTCGACGTCATCCACGGTTTGCGAACGATCTTTCCCGTACCGATCGGGCTGGCGGCATCGTGGTCTCCCGACATGATCGAGAGTGTCCAAACGGTCGCCGCCCGGGAAGCCCGCGCCGTCGGCATCCACTGGACATTTGCTCCGATGATTGACATCACCCGTGATGCGCGCTGGGGTCGCATCATCGAGGGCGCCGGTGAGGATCCAACTCTCTGCGCGGCTGTCGCTGCCGCCCAGGTGCGGGGCTTCCAGGGTGATCTTGGCCCGGAGAATGTGCTGGCCGGCCCGAAACACCTCGCCGCATACGGGGCCGCACGCGGTGGCCGGGACTACGAGGAAGCAGACGTCTCGGATTCGGAATTGTGGAACGTATACCTGCCCCCGTTCCGGGCAGCCATCGAGGCGGGTGCACGCAACGTCATGAGCGCCTACATGGATCTCAATGGCGTCCCGGCCGCGGCGAATCGTTGGCTCCTCACGGACGTGCTCCGTAACGAGCTGGGTTTCGACGGCTTTGTCGTATCCGACGCCAACGCTGTCGTTTCTTTGACGACCCAGCACTTCGCCGAAGACCTCACCGACGCGGCAGGCCGCGCCGTCACTGCCGGTCTGGACATGGAAATGACCACCTTCGACGCAGCCTTCTCACGCCTGCCGCAGGCAGTAGCCGAAGGCACAGTGGACGAAGAGGCAATTGACGAAGCAGTTCGACGCGTCCTCACGGCTAAGTTCCAGCTGGGTCTGTTCGAGAAGCCCTACGCAGACGAAGCTGCCGCCACCGGTGTGCTCGGATCGAGCAGCCACCGCGATCTCGCCCGCCAGGCTGCAGAGCAGTCGATGGTCCTGCTCAAGAACGAGAACAGCACCCTGCCGCTGACGGTCGAGACCCTTCAGAAAGTAGCCGTTATCGGCCAGCTGGCCGACAGCAAGCGCGACACCCTGGGGCCTTGGGTGTTCGATCATGAAACAGCCGAGACCGTGTCCGTCCTGGAAGGACTCCGGGGCCGGCTGGGAAGCAGCATTCGCGTCGAGCACGCCTCGGGAGCCGGGATCACCGAGCGTGTCTTCCCGTCCCCCTTCGACCGTATGGACATAACAGTGTCCGCGACAGCGCCCGACCATGACGACGAGGCGGAAATCGATCGAGCTGTCGCACTCGCGCGTGAGGCTGACGTTGCCATCGTGGTTGTGGGGCAGCGCCAGAACCAGATCGGCGAGAAGGCCTCCGCATCGACGCTCGAGCTCCCGGGCCGACAGCTGGAACAGCTACAACGGATCCACGAGACCGGGACACCTGTGGTGCTCGTCGTTATGTCCGGCCGCCCTCTGGACCTGCGATGGGCGGACGCACACATTCCCGCCATCGTGCAGGCGTGGTACCCCGGTACCCGGGGCGGCGAAGCCCTCGCCTCCATTCTCGTGGGCGACACCTCACCGGCCGGGCGGTTGCCGTTCAGCTGGCCACGGCATGTCGGCCAGGTCCCGATGGTCTATTCGCACTACCGCACGTTCAGTCCCGAGGACCAGGGGCAGCGCTACTTCGACGAAGAGAGCACACCGCTGTATTCATTCGGGCACGGGCTCTCCTATGCCCAATTTGAGTATTCCAATCTCCAGCTCGAGCGGTCTTCCCTCGAGGTGGGTTCGACCGTCACTGTCTCAGTAGACGTTACGAACACGACTGAACAGGACGCAGACGAGGTCGTTCAGCTGTACATTCACCAACGGTACGGTTCGGCGTCCCGCCCTGTGCGCGAATTGAAGGGGTTCGAGAGGATACTGCTCTCGGGCGGCAACACAAAGACGGTCACCTTCGAGCTTGGTCCGGATCAGTTGCGGTACTGGAGTGCGGGCGCGCAAGGCTTTGTCCAGGATCGGACGACACTCGATATCTGGGTCGGCGGGAACTCGCAGGCCGAGTTGTCGGCCGTACTGGATGTGACGGCATGAGCACGACAAAGCCGGTCTCCGTACACAATGACACCACCGGCCCGGCGGCGGGTGTGACGCCACCGATCGATCGCGAGTCACTGGTGCGTCGGCACAGTATTGTCCTGGATGGGGCCGACCCGGAGTATGTGCTGTCCGTGGGCAACGGCGACTTCGCCTACACGGCAGACGTCTCGGGCATGCAGACCTTCACTGATTTTCACAGTGCCGGAAAGGCTATGCAACAGGGCAAGGTCGCGGTCAACACCGGGACGATGAGCACCTGGGGGTGGCACGAGATGCCCAACCCGGAAGGCTACGTTCTTGCCGACGCGATGACTCAGTATGAGACCGCACGCGGCCCGGTCTTGTATCCGGACCGGTACGACATGATGGCTGCAATGCAGGGCCAGATCACCGACGAGAACCGCGCGGGGGCGTGGCTTCACAGCAACCCTCAGCGGATCGATCTGGGGCGCATAGGACTGGAGCTACGCCAGGAAGTGGGGGCCGAGGCCGAAACAGACCCCGCGAGCCTCCGAGACGTCAGACAGCAACTCGATCTTTGGACCGGCCGCATCCAGAGCAGCTACACCTACGCAGGAGAACCCGTCAGCGTATCGACAGTCGCCGCGCCCGACGCGTCCACTGTTGCCTTTCGAATCACGTCTCCGCTCCTAACTGACGGAAGGGCACGCATCTGCGTTCGGTTCCCTTATGCGCACCAAGGGTTCTTCCAGACCGTCGACTGGGAGGCATCAGACCGGCACTCTTCACGCCTCACGCTTGGAGAAAAGGGACTAGCAGTCATCGACCGGACCCTGGACGAAACCGCGTACCGGGTGGCGTTCTCCTTCTCGAACGGCGCAATGAGCCCCTCGGCGGAGCCGCATACGTTTACCGTCGACGCGGACGAGGACAGCATCGAGCTGGTGGTGCACTTCTCGCCGCACCGTACGGCCGGTGCAGAGGCCGAGTCCTACCAGGACGTCGCTGCACGATCTGCTGATTCGTGGAAGGCCTACTGGCTATCGGGTGCCGCCATTGATCTGAGTGAAAGTACGGACCCGCGCGCACAGGAACTCGAGCGGCGTGTAGTGCTGTCGCAATACTTAACTGCTGTCCATTGCGGAGGGTCCAACCCTCCGCAGGAGACCGGGCTGGTGACAAATTCCTGGGGAGGGAAATTTCACCTGGAGATGCATTTCTGGCACGCTGCGCACTTTGCCGTCTGGGGGCGGCCGGAATTGCTTGAGCGCAGTCTGGGTTGGTACCGCACCATTCTGCATCAGGCACAAGCGACCGCGACCCGGCAGGGTTTGCCGGGTGCCCGGTGGCCAAAGCAGGTAGGACCGGACGGCCGCGAGAGTCCCGACCCGATCGGGTCGCTCCTCATCTGGCAACAACCGCACCCGCTCTACCTGCTCGAGCTTGTGTGGAATGCATCCAGCGAGGCGCGGCAAGCTGAGCTGCTGGCAGAATTTGGCGTACTCGTTGATGAGACGGCGACGTTCATGGCGGCGTTTCCGGAGAACCGGGACGGTGTCTTTCATCTCGGCCCCCCGGTTATGCCGGCGCAGGAGTTCTATGACGCCCGCACCACCGAGGACCCGACGTTCGAGCTGGCGTACTGGTGGTGGGGACTCGAGATCGCCCAGATGTGGCGCGAGCGGGCTGGATCCGGGCGCCGCGAGGACTGGACGACCGTGCAGCAAGGTCTGGCACGTCCGCGCGTCATCGACGGGCACTATGCCGCGGTCGCGAACGACCAGGAAATGCGCCTCGACGATCACCCGTCCTTGCTCCTCGCTCTCGGGGTCGTTCCGCCCACTCCGGTCATTAATGCCGAACTCATGGAAGCGACACTCATCGACGTTCTCGGCAATTGGGAGTGGACCTCGGCCTGGGGCTGGGATTTCCCCGTAATGGCCATGACCGCGACCCGCCTGGGCCGTGCTGATCTCGCCATGGACGCGCTGCTCCGCGCCGAAACCAAAAATCATTACACCGCGGTCGGCCACAACCCCCAAATGGGTGCGATCCTGCCGATTTACCTTCCGGCAAACGGCGCTCTCCTGTCGGCCATCGCCCTCATGGTCGGCCCGGACGGGTCATTGCCGGGGTTCCCCAAGGACGGATGGACCGTCCACGCCGAGGGCTTTGTGGGTTGGCCGTGACTCCTGGACCATCAGACAACCCGCCCGCCCCTTGCCGACAAAGGATAAATAGATGACTCGTGTCTCGTTCAATGACGGATGGACAGTCCGGCCTAAAACCAGCATTTTCGCCCAGCTGCAAGGTGGCGCTGAGCCCGGCAAACCGGTAACGCTGCCTCATGACGCAATGATCGAACTCGACCGCTCTGCCGAGCACGGGGAAGGGGCCCGGAACGCCTACTTCCCGGGGGGAGCGTTTGAGTATGCCAAGACCTTCGACGTCCCGGAGGACTATCGCGGTAAGCGGGTCAGCCTCGAGTTCCAAGGCGTATATCGCGATGCGATGGTCTACATCAACGGGACATTTGCGGCCCAGCGCCCATTCGGATACTCAACCTTCTCCGTACCCCTGGACCCCTACCTCCGGTATGGAGAGGCGAACACGGTACGGGTCGATGCACGAGTACACGAAGACTCCAGATGGTACAGCGGTGCTGGCATCTACCGCGATGTCACGCTCGCCGTCACCGAACTGGTGCATATCGCAACCGATGGCGTCCAAGTCACAACCCCAGATATTGACGCCGAACGAGCTGTCGTCGAAGTGGCGACAGTCGTCCGAAATGGAGGCGTCGAGACGATCACCGTCACGGTCGCCACAGAAATTTCAGATTCCGACGGCAACGTCGCTGCGCAAGGCTCTGCACCCGTGACCATCCGTGCCGGAGGAACGGCAACGACCCGTCAACGGCTCTATGTCCTCAAGCCGGGTCTCTGGAGCGCGGATCATCCAACGCTTTACACCGCCGCAGTCTCCGTCCACACGGCTGCCGACCTCCTGGAATCCCAAACGACGACATTCGGAATCCGATCCCTGCAGCTGGACCCATTCCGGGGGCTGCGCATCAACGGCGAAACCGTCAAGCTTCGCGGTGCATCCATTCATCACGACAACGGCATCCTTGGATCGGCTGCCATAGGTCGCGCCGAGGAGCGGAAGGTCGAACTGCTCAAACAGGCGGGCTTCAACGCGATCCGCAGCTCGCACAACCCCGTGAGCCAGGCGCTGCTCGATGCATGCGACAAGCACGGCATGTATGTGATGGATGAGACCTTCGATATGTGGGCCGAAGGCAAAACGTCGTTCGATTATTCGCTCTCGTTCCCCGAATGGTGGCAGCGTGACATCGAAGCGTTCGTGGCGAAGAACTTCAACCACCCCAGCGTGATTTTCTATTCAATCGGTAACGAGATTCCCGAGGTGGGTGACCCGCTAGGTTCCGAATGGGGGCGCAAACTTGCCGAGAAAGTTCGGTCGCTGGACGATACGCGGTTCGTGACCAATGCAATCAACGGATTTGTGGCTGCACTCGCAGAAGTTTCCGCAATGATGATGCGCGGGGCAGGAGCAAATGACGGAGAGGGAGGCGTCAACGCCGCCATGAACTCCGCAGGAGACATGCTGAATCGCGTCAACGCGTCGGAACTCGTGACGAACAAGACCGCAGAATCCTTCTCCGTACTCGATGTGGCCGGGATGAATTATGCCGCCAGTCGCTACGAGATGGATCGCGTACTTTTCCCGGACCGGGTCATCATCGGAACGGAGACATTCCCGTCCCACATCGATGTCAACTGGAAGCTTGTCCAAGAGAATACTCACGTCATCGGTGATTTCACCTGGACTGGCTGGGACTATCTCGGAGAGGTGGGCATCGGCCGGATACAGTACTCTGACACCGCCCCAAGTTTCGAAGCGCCGTTTCCGTGGATCACCGCGTGGTGCGGCGACATTGACATCACGGGGCACCGTCGCTCGATGTCCTTTTACCGGGAGACGGTTTTCGGGCTGCGCCACGAACCGTACATTGCCGTCGAGCGTCCGCAGAATTACTCCCGTGAACACGTGATAGGCCAGTGGGCATGGACGGACTCGATCGCGAGCTGGAGCTGGGACACGCCTCCAGGGTCACCGATCCGTCTAGAGGTATACAGCGACGCGGAGGAGGTGGAACTCCTGCTCAATGGCGAATCCATCGGTCGACGACCTGCCGGCCCTGAGCATTCGTTCAAGTCCGCATTTGAACTCAAGTATCAGCCGGGGACACTGGAGGCCGTCGCCTACATCGGAGGTATCGAAATGTCCCGCACCCAACTGCGTTCAGCTGTGGGTCCCACACGGCTGGTGGCGGTTCCCGATCGAACCCGCCTTCGCTTCGATAGTTCCGAGTTGGCCTTCATAGCCATCGAACTCCAGGACACCGACGGAAATCCAACGGGAGACGGCGAGCGGGAAGTAACGGTGGAAGTTGAAGGGCAGGGCGTGCTGCAGGCATTTGGCAGCGGGCGCCCCGATAACATCGAGCGTTACGACTCGGGTCATCACACGACGTTCGATGGGCGCGCGCTTGCTATAGTCCGACCGACGGGCGCCGGTCTGATCACTGTCACGGTTCGCACTGAAGAACTCGAAGCCGTCACGATCATTTTGGAAGTCGAAGACGGAGACGTGCCTGACGCGATGCAGACACGTGCCGACGAGAGCTTCGCGGAAAGTCTTCAACGCTGAGGGCGTGCCGGATCAGGTCACACATGGACTAACCCCCGACATCAGCCGGCACCATTTTCTGCGGTGGTGAAGGGACAGTGGTGAAGGGACCGTTGGTGCGGGCATACAACCCCTGAGGCGCTGGCCGGGAGTATTTATACCCGGACAGCGCCTCCACCTTTCTGCCTGGAAACCGGGGACGGGAGTAGCTCCCTAAGCCAGTGCATCCGGGTTGTTAACCGGCTGGCCTGCAACAGATTCAGTGTGCTCCGCACATGATTGAGGGCCAGCCAAGCGCTCACTCGCCTGCCTGCACATACGCCCTGAAACAGTATTTAGTCCTGCAGGGCCTTAGGTTGTCTGCCCGGAAATCACGCGGAAGTGCTGTGACCTGGTGCGTGGCGCTGACGGCTCCGAAAGCAGACGTTCCCGCAACTCGGCAGCGAGGTCATCCACGAGCCCCTTGAGGTCGGTATCAACGGTCGACAGTCGAGGCCGCCATAGTTGTCCGAGAGGCGTATGGTCAACGCCTACCACCGAGACCGTACCGGGAACATCAACATCGAGCTCCCGGGCCGCGGCAAGGAGAGCCAGCGCCACGTCATCGTTGTAGCAGGCGATTCCTACCGGCCCGGCGCCGCCCAAGACCTCTGTGAGTGCTGCCATAGCTCCGTCCAGGGCGAGGGGCACGCGGATCTGCTGAGGTGAGCCGATCCCCACTTCCTCGCAGTAGGCACGAAGCGCGGCCAGACGTCCGGGGCCGTATGGGTCGAGCCGCGAGTCCGAGAGCGACGCGAACCATAGAGTGCGGGGTCCTCCCTCGAGCAGTGCAGTGGCCTGCAGTCTGCCCACACCACCGTCCTGGACGGCAGCATCGACGGGAATCAGCCTCGGGACGGTGATCGTCCCGCGCTTTTCGAGAAGCTCACGGTCCGCTCTCGACAACACGCCGAAATCGACCACCGCGCGCGGGCGGAGCGACATGACGGCTGCGACGGTGTCCTGCGGAGTAGTGCCCGCAAAGCGCACGACGACATTGCCCCCGACCTGGCGGGTGCCGATCACGACCTGGCCCACCGCATCTTGGAGGTTGCCGCCGAAGGTGGTGTTCGGGAGCAGCACAACAATTGTGTCGCTGCGGCCACTAACGAGGGAACGACCTGCGAGCGAGGGCTGGTAGTCGAGCTTGTTCGCCGCCTCGAGCACTTTCTTCCGGGTAGATTCCGGGAATCGAGCGTCCTGCCCGTTGAGGATGTAGCTGACAGTCGAGCGGGAAACACCGGCGAGCCGGGCAACATCGATGCTTGTGGCAGGGCGGTCAACAGTCGTCATGCAACCAGTTTTGCACACACGTGTGACCGCACTGGGCTTTTCCGTTGTACACAGGGGCTAGACGGGGTGACACGTGTGCCCTACGATTAAGTCGCGCGTGTCACTAAGAGCGGTCACCACCGCGTGATCGTCCGTGAGATTGGCACAATTCACAGCTACTGATGCAGCTGACAAAGGAGTCCTGATGAAAATTAATGTACGAACACGGGTCGCGGCAGTTGCCGCCGCCGTGGCACTTGGCCTGGTGGGATGCTCGTCGACGACCAGCGCACCTGTCAAGGAAGAGAACCAGATCCTGCGGCTTTCGCAGGGTGCACCGCCTGCTGACTTCTCCATCGGCAACTGGGCAGGCGGGGACGCGACTTTGTTCATGTCCATCTATGACACCCTTGTCCACCGAGCGGTCGACGGAGAAATCAAGCCTGGCATCGCTGAATCTTGGGGGTACTCCGACGACAGACTTACCCTGACGTTCCACCTTCGCGATGGCCTGAAGTTCACCAACGGTGACGTTCTCGATGCTCAGGCAGTGGTCGCTTCCCTTGAGGCGTCCCGCGTTGGACCAGCCACCTCTGGCAACTTAAAAGCTGTCACCAAAGTCGAAGCCACCGATGCTTCGACGGTAGTACTGACGCTCTCCCGGCCTGACGCGGCGCTGCTCCCGACTTTTAGCGGTGTCCACGGCGGGGTTGGCGTTCCGGGTCTGTTGAAGGACGCAAGCAGCAAACTAAACCCCGTTGGTTCCGGTCCGTACACCCTCAATAAAGAGAAGTCCACGGTGGGGTCCGTGTACGTCCTGGACCGCAACCCCGGCTACTGGAACGTTGACGCCTACCCCTACGAGAACGTCCAGGTGCGTATCATCCAGGACCCGACGGCGGGGCTGAATGCCATGCAATCGGGACAGCTGGACTACACCGGTCTTAGCGGTAAGGAGGTAGTAAGCCAGTTCGACCCGAACAAGTTCACGACGGGCACTAACAAGCCATCTGCAACCGGTGTTTTGTGGCTGGTCGATCGTGAGGGCGCGATTGTGCCCGCACTCAAGGACGTCCGCGTTCGACAGGCAATCAACCACGCCATCGACCGCAAGTCGATCGCCGAGCGGCTCAACCCCGGAACCAACAACCCGACGGCGCAGTACTTCAGTTCCATTGGGAAGGTTTATGACGAGAGTCTAAACGAAACGTATCCCTACGACGTGACCAAAGCGCGCAAGCTGATGGCTGATGCCGGCTACGCGGATGGCTTCTCGGTCAAGATGCCCAGCACCGTGGTCTCGACACCGTATGAGTCAGTTCTTTCTCAGTCACTCGGGGAAATCGGCATCAAGGTCGAATGGGAGACCGTCCCGTTCCAAGACTTCTATGCAAAGGTGTTCGGCGGCAGTTACGGCATGTTCTTTATGTTCAACGGCTTCTCCGGCTCGGACGCCCAGGACGCAGTCGCTACACTCGGAGGCATCTTCAACCCGAAGCAGCAGTTCCCTGCCGAGCTGCAGGAACTGATGAATGAAGCAAACCGCGTCCCCGAGGACAAGCAGGCCGAGGCGCTGCGTGCGGTCAATGAGTGGCTCGTCAAAGACGCGTGGGCAGCTCCGATCTCTAACGTGGGTGGCTTCTATGCCGTTCCCAAGACCGTCAACTACACTCCGCCGGTTCAGTTCGGCATTGGTGTCGAACCCTTCCAGCCGGCTAAGTAACGGCCCATCAAACAGCGGCGGCGCGGGAGTCCTGCTTCCGCGCCGCCCTCCTTGGAGTATCAAGTGCAAACCTTTATCCTGCGGCGCATCGGCGCCGGGATCTTCCTGATATTTATTGTCACGGCGATCACATTCTTCCTGACCTACGGCGCCAACATCCCGGTGGCGCGGAATCTCCTGGGCCCCAGCGCGAAGGAAGAGCAGATCGCCGCATTGAATGCCCAGCTTGGCCTTGACCGGCCCGTCGTTGAGCAGTACCTCAACTGGCTGTTCGGCGTCTTCCGCGGCGACCTCGGCGCGTCGTATTTTACGAGCGAGCCCGTGAGCCAGGCAATGGCTACTCGTCTGCCGGTAACGCTGTCGGTCGTCCTTTTGTCGATGCTCATCACGCTGGTCATCAGCACCCTTCTGGGAGTCACCTCAGCCGCCCGTGGTGGCGTCATCGACGCCATCCTGCAGGGCATTTCCACGATCTCTTTCGTCTTCCCCGCGATCATCCTCGGAATCGGCATGGTGTTCATCTTCGCCATCACCCTTAAATGGGTGCCGGCCGTCGGTTTTGTTCCCTTCGCCGAATCGCCTGCTGGCTGGTTTGCGTCCGTGGTCCTTCCTGCCATTGTTCTCTCCATCGGCGGTATCGCGGCTCTCGCGGCACAGATCCGCGGCTCACTGATCGACGAACTCAGCCGAGGCTACGTCCTTACCCTTCGCAGTCGTGGAGTTTCCGAGCGCTCGATCCTGCTCAAGCATGCACTGCGCAATGCCTCCGGTCCGGCCTTCACTACGTTTTCCCTGCAGTTCATCTCACTGTTTGGTGCCGCGTTGTTCATTGAAAAAATCTTCGCCCTTCCCGGCTACGGCAGTTACGCCTACAACGCGACAATCCAAGGCGACCTTCCCGCAATGCTCGGCGTGTCCCTTTTCGGTGTTGGCCTCGTTGTGGTGGTTAACCTCGTTGTGGATCTCGCGTATGGCTGGCTCAACCCGAAAGCGAGACTCTCGTGACTGCCCCTGAAATCGAGACGATGGTCTCAACAGACCAGCCCGGGACAAAGCGCCGCGCCGGCGCGTTCCGTCGCTTGCTCAAAAAACCCCTCGGCATCGGTTCACTCGCCGTGCTCCTGATCATCGTCCTCCTCGGGCTGCTGGAGCCCGTTTTGAGCCAGCACGACGTGAACTACAGTTCCCTGGACCTCATCAACGCGCCAGCAGGAACACCGGGGTACATACTCGGCGGCGACCAGTACGGCCGTGACATCTTCTCGCGCGTACTGGCGGCCATCAATGTCTCCGTCATCTCCGCACTCATCGGTGCCAGCGTGGGAGTCGGTCTCGGCAGCATCTTCGGCCTCATCTCCGGATACATCGGCAAACGGACTGATGCGGTGACTTCGTGGCTGTTCAACCTGCTGATGACCTTTCCGGCATTGATCCTCGTCATCGTTCTTACCCCCATCACGGGCGGTTCGTATCAATGGACAATGGCGATCTTCGGCGTCTTCCTTGCGCCCGGAATCTTTTGGCTGGTCCGTAACCTGGTCGTCGGTGTGCGCAACGAACTCTACGTTGATGCCGCCCGGGTGTCCGGTCTGTCCAACCGCCGGATCCTCTCCCGGCACGTCCTTTACGTGGTCCGCGGCCCGATCATCATTTCCGCGGTGTTTCTTGCAACGGCTGCAATCGGCGTGCAGGCCGGCCTCGCATTCCTTGGCTTTGGATCCACGCAGGTTCCCAGCTTTGGTTCCATGACCAATGACGCCTTTATCAACATGTACTCCCACCCGGTTCAGCTTCTCTGGCCGTCCCTCTTCCTCGCATTGATGAACGGTTCCCTGGTCCTTCTGGGGAACGCGTATCGTGACGTACTTGCCGGGCCGCAGGCGACCGCAAAGCTCCCACGCGGGTCACGCACGCCAGCGGGGGAGCAGCCCACTGCCGCCAGCCAGCACGTCTCCGTCAGCGCACCCGGCGGGTTGTTGGCTGTCCGTAACCTGCGCGTGGAGTACCCGCAGACTGACGGCACCATGAAAAGCGTTGTCCGAGGCGTCTCGCTCGACGTCAAACCTGGTGAGATTGTCGGTCTCGTTGGCGAGTCGGGGTCGGGCAAGAGCCAGACCGCATTCTCCATCCTCGGGCTCCTGCCCCAGGACGCCATTGTCAGCGCCGATACACTCTCCATTGCTGGTGACTCCTTGCTCACAAAGGACCCCTCAGCCATGCGACGAATCCGAGCCGGCGTAGCGTCCTACATCCCGCAGGAACCCATGTCGAACCTCGATCCATCGTTCACTATCGGAAGCCAGCTCGTCGAAGGCCTGTCCACCTCGATGCCACGCAAGGAGGCGAAAACAGCCATCCTCGCCCTACTCGAACGCGTCGGCATCGTCGACCCCGCCAGGGTGTTCGCCTCCTACCCTCACCAGATCTCAGGGGGAATGGCCCAACGTGTGCTCATCGCAGGTGCCATCGCACACCGCCCCAAGCTGCTCATCGCAGACGAACCGACAACTGCACTGGACGTGACGGTCCAGGCAGAAATCCTGGACCTGCTGCGTGACCTTCAAGGCGAGTACGGGATGGGGGTCCTTCTGGTGACGCACAACTTCGGTGTCGTGGCGGACCTTTGCGATCGCGTCATTGTGATGCGAACGGGCGAGTTCGTGGAAGAAGGCGACGTGCGAACCATCTTCAATGCCCCGAAGCACCCTTACACCAAGGAACTGATCGGCTCGATTCTCGACGAGGAGACCCTCCGCGTCGACCCGGTACCGTCACTCGTCGCCAGCAAAGGAGAAGTAAAGTGACTGCATTGTTGAAGACAGAGGACCTCCGACTCCGATATCCCGGGCGCGGTTTCCGCACAAAATCTCCCGAGGTGCTCCGCGGAATAAGCCTTGAAGTTGCCCCCGGGGAAACTCTCGGTCTCGTCGGCGAGTCAGGGTCAGGGAAAACAACCATCGGTCGCGCTGTTCTGGGCCTTGCAACGCCGACCGGCGGGTCCATCACCTTCGAGGGACGCGACATCACGCACCTGCACCCAAAGCAGCGTCGGGAGATCGCACGGGATATCCAGGTGATCTTCCAAGACCCGTACACCTCGCTCAACCCTGCACTGCAGATCTCAGACACACTCTCAGAGCCGCTCATTGCCCAGGGCCAGACGGCACGGGATGCGGAGAAGAGAGTGCTTCAGCTTCTGGACCAGGTGGGTCTACCCGCTGACGCGGCACAGCGCTACCCCCGGGAATTCAGTGGAGGCCAGCGCCAGCGCGTAGCAATCGCGCGGGCACTGGCCCTGAAGCCCAAGCTGATCGTGTGCGACGAACCAGTGTCCGCGCTCGACCTCACCACACAGGCACGCGTGCTCGATCTGCTGGTCGATATCCAGCGGGAAACAGGTGTCGCGTATCTCTTCATCACCCACGATCTCTCCGTAGTGCGCCACATCAGCCATAGGGTGGCGGTAATGTACCGCGGCGAGATCCTCGAAACGGGCTCAGCCGCAGAAGTGACATCCCATCCACAGCACGAGTACACCAAGGCTCTGATCCTTGCCGCGCCCACTGCCGACCCGGACCGACAGCGCGAGCGTCGCATGGCTCGGCGGCAGCAGCGGCTCACCGCCACGCCGGCATAAGAATCATGTCCCGGGGGAGGGGATGCCGAGTGCGTGACCGGTCCGCCTGAGACGCGCTGCCTCCCTAAACCGCCCGATCCTGACCAGAAAGAGTGCGCATGACCACACTTCCCCAAACCTTCCTGCGGGGTGGCGCTACCGCCCCGCACCAGCATCAGGGCAACGACGTACACAGCAGCCTCAAATGGCCCGGAACCTCCGCTCGGACCAACGGAACCGCTCTGGCGGTGAAAGTGTGAGGACCCAACGCTGGGCCGCGATAGGGACCGGAACGATCTCGCGGAGCGTCATTCCCGACCTGCAAAGCTGCGACAACGCGGAAGTCATGATCGTACAAAGCCGCGACGCCAACAAAGCCGCGCGGTTTGCCGAGGACTTCGGCATCCCGGCATCCACCGGCGACTACGACGCCGTCCTCGCCGACCCCTCAATCGACGCCATTTATCTGGCCACCCCTTTTGCCACCCATCACGCCATGACCCGCGCGGCATTGCTGGCAGGCAAACATGTCCTCGTCGAAAAGCCGATGACAATGAACGCCGCCGAGGCATCGGATCTGTTCGCCCTCGCCAAAAAGCAGGACCTCTTTTTGATGGAGGCGATGTGGATGAAATTCAACCCGGTCATCATCAGACTCCGCGAAGAGATCCAAGGAGGGACAATCGGTGAGCCCCGCAACCTGCGGGCGACCTTCTCCATGCCCTGCCCGAACGAGGGCAACAGCAGCAGGTGGGACCTCGCCCGCAGCGGCGGTGCCCTGCTCGACCAAGGTATCTACCCCATCACCCTCGCACACACGATCTTCGGCGAACCGACCGGCATCCATGCGGCCGGCACAGTCCGCGAAGACGGACTGGATGTCGCGGAGCATTTCACCCTGGAGTATCCAGGCGGACGCTACGCACAGTGCGCGAGCTCGATGGGGGAATTCGGGGAGTTATCGGCCTCAATCGGCGGACCGCGCGGCTGGCTGACCCTGGCGTCCCCGTTCTGGGCGGCCGCCACCCTCGAGATCCATGCGGGCGGCATGCGGCAGATCTTCCACACCCCCGACCTCGTCGAATACTCCCGCGAGGGCAACGGCTACGTCCCGATGTTGCGCGCCGTGATCGGCGCCATCGCACAGGGAATGACCGAACACCCCGTACACACCGCGGCTGAAACGATCGCCGCATACCGGACCGTGGACGAGATCTTCGCGCAGATCCGAAAAAGCCGTCCGCACATTCCTCAAAGACTAAAACGCGAGGACAAAAGCAATGCCACCCTCTCCGACCGCGATCCCGATCTCCCCGTGGCCGAGCGCGCCGAGGACATACTCGCCCGGACGACAAGCCAGTAAGGCAAAGCCAAGCAGGCCAGAAAATCCACCCGCCGCCCTTGTGAAGCTTCATAAACGCCAGGCGCTCCGGAAGCAGCGTGTCCACGGCTTGATCACCGGCTTGGGCGGCCGCCTGCACGAGATCCAATGACACGGCCGCCGAAGAAAGGACGAGCATGCAGAAACCGACGCGCATGAAGGACGTGGCCCAAGCCGCCGGCGTCGCAAGGAGCACGGTACACAACGCCATCCATCGACCGCACGCTGTATCCCCTGACACACAGCAACGCGTGCAAACGGCTATCACCGCCCTGGGCTTTGATGCCGGCCAACAACAGGCCACGCGTGATACGGGGCAACGACCAACAGAAGGCGCCGGGCCACGCTCGACGTGCCTATCGGGGGTCGGCCTGAGCGCCTCAATTCAGGAGAATCCAACATCCTGCGAGGATTCGAGATGGTGGCACACACTGAAAGCAGGAGACCGTATCCAAATCCTCCACAATGGCCAGGTAATTGGCGCAGGCAGCGTCGATACCCTCATGGATGACGGCTCAGTTGTCTGGCTCTGGCAGGACAAGGGGCTAGGACGGATCTTGGTTGTGCCCGGCGAGGGTACCCGTCTGCTGCGCCTCGGGGATGGCCGTGACCTCGACAACTGTAAAGGCCACTGAACCCACCTCGGACTTCCCCCGCAGATAAGGCTGGACACGGGACACCACCTGCTGATGCTGCTGCCCCCAGTCGCGGCGTTTGAATTGCATCGCCTAGAGGGAAAAGGCGATGAGCCGAACCTCGTCAACCACGCTTGGTATATGTGGCAACGGCCCCCGGCTCTCCTCCGGCCGTCATCACCCAAGGCTCCGCCACGACAGCTTCCGGCCCCGCAACAAGCGGGACGTCAAAACAGAAGTCTTGATCCCATGGGTCAAATAACGGAAAACAAGCAGATAGGAAATGAAATATGGTACCCACCGAAATCCAAGAACAGTGGCGGGAAGCCGTCACCAGCGGACGCTTTGCAGAAAAAACGGTCATCGTCACCGGCGCCGGATCGGGCATCGGCCAGGCCACCGCATTGCGTATCGCCAAGGAAGGTGGCCGAGTCATCGCCGCCGACATCAGCGAGGAACGCCTGGACGACCTGGTCGCCAAGAACGCCGGCCTGGACTTGGTCCCCGTGGCCGGTGACATCTCCACCGAACAGACCGTGGCCGCCGTCGTCGCTGCCGCCGGCGGGCGGGTGGGCGCGCTGGCGAACGTTGCCGGCATCATGGACAATTTCGCGCCTATCCACGAGGTGGACGATGACCTCTGGGAGCGCGTGCTCCGGATCAACGTCACCGCACTGATGCGCCTCACCCGCGCCGTGGTGCCCCTGATGCTCGACGCCGGCGCAGGCTCCGTGGTCAACGTCGCCTCAGAGGCCGGGCTGCGCGGGTCCGCCGCGGGCGCCGCCTACACGGCGTCCAAGCACGCCGTCGTTGGTCTGACCAAGAACTCCGCCGTTGTCTACGGCCCGAAGGGGCTGCGCTTCAACGCCGTGGCCCCGGGCCCCACGATCACCGGCATCGCGGCAAACTTCGGCTCACAGCTCGCGGCCGAACGCCTCGGTCCGCTGATGCAGGCCAATGTTCCCATCCCCGCCACCGCAGCGCAGCTCGCGGCGTCCATCACGTTCCTACTCAGCGAAGACGGCACCAACATCAACGGTGCCATCCTCGCGTCCGACGGCGGGTGGTCCTCCATTTAGCGACACCCAGTCCGACGCGGAAGAAGACACTTTGAGTGCCCGGAAGTGGATGATGGTCCATGTTCCTCGCCCGCTACGGGTTTCCCGGGATTATCCGATGCTTCGCACGTCTTGCCGGAGTGCCGGCTGATCGATTTGCCCTGTTTCGGCGGCTTCTGCAATGGCGAGAAGGGTGTCCAGGACGTGCGCGGCGAGCTCGCCGCTGGTGGTCTCCGCCGGGCTACCGCGTAGTGCCAGGGCGAGGTCTACGACGCCGGACCCGCGGCCGTAGGGGGACCCTGTCCCAGGCAGTGTCGTGGGTGCCTCCCATCCGAACCGCCACAGGGTGCTAGCGCCTTCGAAGGTGTTCGGGTCAGGAAGCACAAGCGTGCCTTCGGTGCCGCTGATCTCGACGATCCCGTAGCGTGTGAGTGCGTTCTGGAAGCTAAAGGTAGTCTGCGCGGGCTGTCCCAATTTGAAGCTGATCAGTGCGGCGTGGTGCATCGGGACCTCCACGGGGAATCGCTGCCCCGCCCGTGGGCCGCTCCCGATGGTGCGTTCGCCATGTGATCGGGACGATACAGCTGTCACTCGTTCGACGAGAGTATTGAGATTATGTCAGCCTCGTGGACGGCGTCCTATTGCCATCGGAGTTGGCCAAAAATCCGCCGCGGGTTCGGCCATCACGACCGGGGTGGGAGGAATTCGATGTCACGTAGGCTACGCGCTGCTATCAGTGCATCCTGCGGCCGCAGGGCCTGTGCTGAGTAACCCCCTCGGCAAGTCTGGCCAACTAGCGTGTCAAGGACTCCTACGTCGTCCTGGCCAGCGGGGGTCTGGCGCTTGAATGCGGCCGCGAGGGTGTCCGGGACATCGGGTGGCTAAACGGCGAGGCGAGCCTCCCCGTTTACAGCCTCTTTTGCGACACTCCCCCAGCCATTTGAAACGCCGATAACCGGCCTTCCGTCAAGCTATCGTCCGCCGGAGGGCACGTCGCGTCGCTCCTTTCCCGACGAGCAGCACTATCACCGGAAGTGGAACCCGGCGCCAAACCAGGCGAATTAACAGGCCACACCAGACTGCCCGGAAACAGAAAAGAACTGCAGATCAACCGCGGGCCTAAGCATGGGGCTATCCCCGCCCGTCATGATAAATCGAGGCTAGCTAGCTAATGGATTGAACAGTAATCACGGTATTTTCCTGTCGCTGAGGGTAGGACTGCCGCTAATGACGTTGTGAGCCCTGGCTTGTATTTGACGTCGTACCAGCTCAGGCAAGCTGGCGGTCCCGTTCGTGGGAACCAATCAGGACGTCGCACGGGTCCGTAATGATGTGCGGCAGCATGGTCGTTGGCTGCTGAACGGCGAGAGCTCCCCAGGAGACGGCGCGCCGCAGCGCATTGTGATGCCAGTCAGTCGCCTTGTCGTTAGGTCGGGCGACGCTGAGATAGCCTGCCAGTGCCGCGTCTCCAGCGCCGGTGGTGTTGATCACCTGCGCTTCGGGACCTCGCGCCCACAAAGTCCCTCGGTCGCTGACCTCAAGAATGCCATCTGGGCCCAGGCTGGCAAGAACCGTGTCGACGCCGCGCGCCCTTATAAGGGCCGCTGCCTTCACGGCGTCGCGGAGGGACCTCACGGGCATTCCCGTCAGGATGGTCAGTTCTTCAGCGTTGGGCTTTACGAGGGTGGGTGGGCATTCCTCGGACCACCCCAATAGTGCCCCGCCTGCACCGGCGTCCAAGCAGATGGACACTCCGAGGGAGCGCACAGCGCGGAAGAGGGGCCGTATGTCGACTGGGGCGCCGGTGCTCGTACCGATAGGAAGCGCGCCGCCGAGCACAAACCAATCTGCGTCGATCCTCTGGATCTCGTCGGTGACGGCTTTGCATAAGCGGGACCACTGGTCAGGGCCTAGAGGAGCCGGGAGTGCATTAATGTTCGTTGTCGTCCCCGATTCGTCGACAAGGATCACATTGGTACGCAGCGGGCTACCGACTTCGACGCCGCAGATTACCTGTAGGAGATCGTCATCGCGTCCGACTGTGGCGACTGTTTCCCGGTCAACCGGGAGGACCGCAGAAACCTCATTGCCAGCCAGATGGAGGCTCCGAGCTACGTTAACCCCGTTCCCCGCAAAGTACGTGGCCACCTTCGTGGCCCGGTTAACTTGCCCTGCCCGGACATGACGAAGGAAGTAGACTCTGTCGATCGAGGGTGCGGGGGTAAGGGTCACGACCCGAGGGGCTGCCAAGTAGCCCTCAGTACCCTGGTGGGTGCGGTTATGAGCTTGGACGTACGGTGATTCAGACCCGCTCAATTCAGCCGTCAGTTGGACGTCGGAGTGCCCGTGGTTGGACAGGGTCGGCGTCATGGTCTTGTCTCTTTCAGTGTGCTTTGGGCAGAAGAAATCGCGGCTACCGCGGTTAGTCCGCTCAGGAAACGGGGGAGGGCTTGACTGAGCCCGGTCTGGGTTACGTCCATCACCGCCAACGGAAGCGACTTAGACACCCTGCTCAGGCGGAAGGCCGAACCCCGTCCCCCAAAGTGTTTTGCGGGGTCCAGGGCTCGGCCGATACGCGTCAGAGCGGGTACGATCCAGGTTCCCGCCGCATTGTGATCCAGCGTGTTTCGGTGAAGGCGTCGATGCTTGCCTGGGCGCCACCGTGACGGGATCCGGTGCCCGAGGCGCCGACGCCACCGAACGGCGTGTTCGCTTCGTCGTTGACCGTCTGATCGTTGATGTGCACGATGCCGGTGGGGATGCGGCGTGCCATTTCAAGGGCTGCCATGACATCGGCTGTTACGATTCCCAGGGAGAGCCCGAAGTCGGTCTCACCGGCCAGTTCGACAGCCTCTTCGTCTGAGGAGAACGGGACGACTGAGGCGACGGGGCCGAACACTTCATCGCAGTACGCGGCGGCATCCCGCGGGGTGTTGGCGAGAACAGTTGGCCTGTAGAACAGTCCTTCGTAGGTTCCGCCTGCGCGCAGGACGGCACCTTGGGCGACAGCGTCCTGTACCAGCGCGTGCACGCGGTCGCGCTGCACCTCGTCGATGAGTGGACCGAGGTGAACTTGTCCGGCGGCGGGATCGCCGACATGCATGGACTCGGCCTTCGCAGCGAGCTTGGAAACGTACTCCTCGAACAGGGATTCATGCACGAGGTGGCGCCCCACGGTCATGCAGATCTGTCCCTGGTGCAGGAACGATCCCCACGTGGCGAGGTTGACGGCCTTGTCCACGTCAGCGTCGTGGCGTACGAGGAACGCCGAGTTGCCCCCGAGTTCGAGGTGGGCGCGAGTGAGGTGGCTGCCCGCCAGTTCACCGACGATGCGACCGGCGCGGGTGGAGCCGGTGAAGGCGATGACGCGGACCCGCGGATCGGCGACCATCGCCTGGCCGACGTCGGCGCCGCCTGGGACGAGCTGCAGCAAGCCCGGGGGGAGTCCTGCCTCTTCGAAGATTCGTACCATGGATACGCCGCCAGTGATAATCGTGCGCGGGTCCGGTTTGAGCAGCACGGCGTTGCCGAGGGCCAGCGCCGGGGCGACGGCCCGGATTCCGAGGATCAGCGGTACGTTGAAGGGCGAGATTACGCCCACGACCCCTACCGGAACCTGCTCGGCCAGCGAGAGGCGCGGTTCCTCGCTGGAGAGAACTGTGCCCCGCGGCGCGGAGGGAAGAGCGGACGCTTCATAGCATTCAGCGGCCGTGACGTGAAGTGCGAATCCCGCAAGCGGTGGAATTGCGCCTACCTCGCGTACGTTCCATCCCGAGATTTCCGTTGCGTGCTCTTCCCACAGTTGTCCGGCTCGGCGGAGCACGGCGGCGCGGGCAGGATGGGGAGTGGCTGCCCACTCCTTTTGTGCGCGGGCGGCGCCCTCGGCTGCCCGTGTGACATCGTCCGGGCCGGCCAGGCCTACCATCGCCAGAGTCGCCCCGGTGGCGGGCTCGATTGAGGCGATCTCGCCTCCCGTTCCGGTGATCCACTCGCCGTCGATGTAGATCTTGCCCGCGAATGTGGCCTCGTCAATGAGAGCACCGCGAACTTCAGTAGTCGTAGTCATTTTGCTGCCTTTCCTTGCATTTGTTTGGTCGTTATTCACACGGAGCCGGCGAAGCTGGCTGCCCGGCCCGCTTCGATCATGTGGGATGCGTCAGCTGCGAAGGCAGCGCCGTCGTCAAAGGGGGACCGCCAAATTGAGAGCATGTCGGCCACTGCGGTGTCGAGGGTCGAGCGTGAGAACGCCTCGATTCCCCACCGTCCCTGGTATCCGTCGTTCAGGGCTTGACGCACGATGCCAGGGATGTCGACCGCGCCCGAGGAGAGCGGGCCCCTCCCGGACTGGCCGAGCTCGATGTAGGCGAGCCGTGGCAGTGCGGTACGGATGGCCGCCGACGCGTCTGCCTCTTCGATTGCCATGTGGAAGGTGTCAAGATGGATCCATAGGTGTTCGGAGCTGCTCGCTGAGACATAGTCCATCGCCTGAGCGGCGGTGTTGACGACGGATGTCTCGTAGCGGTTGAGCACCTCGAAGGTCATGCGGATCCCGCAGTTGTGGGATGCGTCGGCGATTCGTCCCACCTCCGCCGCGGACCTCTCAAACGCCGCTCGCTCCGTGGGGCCGGTCGGGTGGCCGAAAACGCCGTAGGGCACCCCGTTCAGCTGATCTGCACCGAGGGCGATGGTCAGATCGAGTGCCCTGCGGAGCAAGATGGCCCCGGCTTCACGAACTTCTTTGCTTGCTGAGGAGACGTCGGCATCCGGGGCCTGGCCCGCCATAGTGATCGGCGTCAGACCCCGGGCTGCGAAGAGCGCCCTTAGCGCAGGGACGTCGATGGCATCCGGATCCAGCGGCGGTAAAACGACCCGTCGATAGCCCGTGGCGGCGATGGCATCGAGCGCAGAGGGCAGATGCTTTGAGGACAGATCAGCCACGAAGATGTTCAGGTGGCAGGCCACATCCAGATCGGAGTCCATAATTCGTTCCTTAGAATGATGGCAGGACGAAGCGCTGCTTGAAACTGGAATACCCGTCATCGACGTGCACCACCGTTCCGTTGATCACGTTCGATTCGTCGGAGGCGAGGAAGGCTACGACGTCGGCGATCTCGCTGGGCTCGGTCATGACGCCGCGCAGCTGTTCCGATGCGAACGTGCGCTTCAGCTCGGCGCTGAACTGATTGATGATTGGTGTGCCGACACGGCCGGGGGTGATCGCCACCGCACGCACGCCGTACTCCGCGAGCTCATACGCTGCCGAGCGGGTAAATGAGATGACGGCCGCTTTGGCGGCACTGTACGAGAAAGCCAGCTCAGCGGCCTGCTCGCCATAGATTGATGAGGTGCTGATAATGACACCGCCCGTGCCCTGGTCGCGGAACTGCCGGCCGGCGGCGAGGATGCCGTGATAGACGCCGTCCTGGTCGATACGGATCATCGGCTGGTAGTCGACCTCGGGGTCATGATCAAGCAATGCCTTGCCGCCGGCGATTCCAGCGTTGTTGAAGATGATATCGAGTTTTCCGAACACTTCGACTGCCCGGGCTACGACTGCTTCAACCTGCGCGAATATGGAAACGTCCACACGAGCGGCACATGCCGCGCCCGCGAAACCCATCGCTTCGATCTCGGCGACGACCGACTCTGCTTTGGCGAGGTCGATGTCGGCAACGATCACCTTCGCCCCTTCCTGAACAAATTTCTTGACGGTCGCGTGACCGATTCCGCTCGCGCCGCCGGTGATGATGGCGACTTTGTCTGTTAAACGCATGGGTCTGCTCTCTTTTGAGGTCGGACGGGGACGCAGCGGGGACGGGTAGGTCGTCCCCGCTGCTCTCTGACGTGGATTACTTCAACTTGTCCGAAGGGGTAACGCTGGCTGCGTTGGAGACGTCGACGAGGGTTGTTTTGACCGCGTCGTAGTTCTTCGCCGGGCGCGTGCCGTCCTTGTGGTAGCTGGTCATGTCGGCGATTACCGTGTCGAGGATCTGCGGCCACGGCTGTTCAATCGTTGCCAGGAAGTTGCCGCCGGACTGGATTTCGGCGATGGCTTCGCTGGTGGCGTCCACGCCTGTCAGTTTCGCCTTCGAACCGGCCTCGGAAAGGGCTTTAGCGGCACCGAGTGCCGCGTCGTCCCAGCCGACCCAGACAGCGTCGAGGCCGCCGGGGTGGGCCGTGAGGTAGTCAGCAACCAGGGCAAGTGCCTCGGTCCGGCCAGTGGCGGGGGACTTGACCTTTTGGATGTCTCCGCCAGCAATGTTGGCGCCCCCTGCGGTGAAGGCGTCTTTTGCAAGGTTGGCCCGCATGCGGATTCCGGGGTGCGGATCGTGGCCGATCACCATGATGTTCTTGCCTTTGAGACCGCCCAAGGACTTGCTGATGGCACCGGTGGTGCTGTCCACGATGCCTTGCTGGTCTGTGGTGATGTTGACGGCGAACGCGCCGTTCGGAGCTGTTGCACTGTCCATGGCGAAAATGGGGATCTCGGCTTCTTTGGCGGCGTTGACGATTGAACCTATGGACGCAACGTCTGTGTAGCCATCCAGGATTGCGTCTGCGCCCTGGCCGATGGCGCTTTCGACGGCAGGATTCATCTTCTGAAAGTCAAAATCGCCCTGGATCATGGTCACGTCCCAACCCAGGTCTTTGCCTTTTTGGGTGACCGCCTTCACCCACCAGGCGCCGATGGGCGTCTGGTTTCCTGAAGTGAAGGCAATGACCTTGAACGGTTTCTTCTCGCCGCTGGCGCTCCCTGCGGCCGAACAACCGGTCAGTGCCAGTGCTGCGGCTGCAGCAACAGCCACCAGTCCTTTGAATTTGGTACGCATCTACTACTCCTTTGTTGTGCATGCATGTATGTGTTGGGCTCCCGGACACGTTTGACCGTGCCGGCTTGTAGTTGAAGGTGTGTGCTTTACCTCTCGCGGGTCTTCAGTGATGAAAGAGTCACAGCCGCGATGATGATCAGGCCGGTAACAACCTGTTGGATGTAGGAGTTCACGCCGAGAATGTTCAACCCGTTGCTCATGACCCCGATGATGCTGACTCCCACCATGGTCCCGCCAAGGTTTGCCTGTCCCGATCTGATGACGGTCATGCCCAGGAAGACGGCGGCTACCGAGAACATCATGTTCTCGCTGCCTTGTACCGCGCTTGCACTTCCGAGCCGGGCGGCCAGCAGGACTCCGCCGATCGCGGCTACCAGGCCGGCCACCGCGAAAGCCAGCAGGCGGGCCCGGCGGACGTTGACACCGGACAGACGGGAAACTTCGGCGTTTCCGCCAACTGCATGCCAGCTGCGGCCAATTGTCGTGAAGCGCAAAACAGCCCACAGGATGACCGAAATGACGATCGCGATGTATACGGGCAGGGGTACGTTGAATAGTTTGCCCTGCCCAAGGTTGTCGAACTCACCGGGGAGGCTGAAAAGGGTCGTCCCTGCAGTCACCAGATAGGCCAACCCCACCACGGATGTCATGGTCGCCAGTGTCGCGACGAACGCCGATAGGTTGAGGTAGGCGATAAGGAGCCCGTTAGCCAGACCGATCAGTAATCCCACAACCAGTGCGGCGGTGATCGCCACGGGCATGGGAACCCCGGATAGCATCAATGCGGCAGCGACTGCTCCGCAGAGGCTGGAGATTGCGCCGAGGGAGAGGTCAAAATCGCCGACGACCATGACGATCGTCTGGCCGCCGGCGATTATTGCCAGGATGGAGACCTGGAAGAGGATATTCTTGATGTTGGTGAACGTCAGGAAGATGTCCGGACGCATGGCAAAAAAGAATGCGATGAGCGCTATGAGGGCGATCACGGTGCCGCCCTGCAGGAGTATATTCCCGAGGGATCTGTTGGGTTTGGCGGGCTCGTAGGCTGAAAGCGTTTTAGTCTGCTCTGATGTAGTCATTTTCGTCTGCCCTTCCGTAGCAGTAGGAAAGAAGGATGTCCTCGGTGGCTTCTTCGGCTTGGACCTCACCGGAGATGCGTCCCTCGTGCATGATGAGAATGCGGTCGCTCATGCCGATGAGCTCGGGAAGCTCGGAGCTGACAGCTATCACTGTTGTCCCCCCGGCTGCGAGTTTTCGGATCAGTCGGTAAATTTCAGCCTTTGTGCCAACATCAATTCCCCGGGTCGGCTCGTCCACAAGCAGAATCTTCGGCTTTCGGGCCAGCATTTTTGCCAGAACTACCTTCTGCTGGTTGCCGCCGGAGAGTTCGCCTACCGGCTGACGTGGGCTATGGGCTTTTATCTGTAGGTCGAGCATTCCTTGTCTGGTGATGTCGTTGATTCGCGCACCCGAGACCCAGCCCATGGAGCTGACGGCGGGGATGTTTCCTATGGCGATGTTGTCCCGAATGGTTGCGCTCAGAATCACGCCTTGGCTTCGGCGTTCTTCCGGGACGAGGGCTATTCCCGCCAACAGGGCCTTACCTACGCCCGGGGAAGCGGGCAACGTGGTTTCACCGACGGTGATAGTTCCTTCTTTATGTTTTTGAGCCCCGGAAAGAATCCGCAGTAATTCGCTGCGTCCGGACCCGGCAAGGCCACCAATACCCAGAACTTCGCCCTCATGGGCTGTGAAAGAAACATCCTTCACCCGGCGTCCGTCAACCTTTTGAACGGTGAGAGCAACCTTTGTCGTGGCTGTGCCCCGGTTCGGATAAAGCTCTCCTGCCGCCCGGCCCACCATCGTGGAGATCACTTCATCAATGTGGGAGTCGGCAACGTCTTTTGTGAGGATGGTTGCACCGTTTCGCATGATCGTCAGGCGGTCGCAGAGTTCGAAAACTTCCTCGAGGCGGTGCGACACATAGATGATTGCTACGCCCTGGTCTCGCAGGGAGCGGAGCACCGCGAACAGATCCTTGATTTCTGTGTCTGTGAGTGACGCAGTTGGCTCGTCAAGAATGAGAACACGTGCATCGGTGGCTAGAGCGCGGGCAAAGGCGACCATGGTCTGCTGGACGGGCGATAATTCACCGGCGAGCTTATTCAGCGGGATTTTCTGGTGCAGACTGTCCAACTGCTCCTGAGCGCGGCGGCGAAGTTCCTTCCACTGCACTAAGCCGCCGCGGCTGGGAGTCTGCTCGCCCAACAGTATGTTCTCGGCCACGCTGATGGAGGGAATTATGGAGAGTTCCTGGTACAGGGCGACCACCCCGGCCCGGTTGGCGGCCCGGACGGTAGGGAATTCCACTTCTTGACCGTTGCGCAGTATTCGTCCCGAATCGGGCGTGTAGAGACCTGTCACGATTTTCACGAGCGTTGACTTGCCGGCACCGTTTTCGCCGAGCAGCGCGTGAATCTCCCCTTTGCGGACAGCGAGTTGGGCTCCGCTGAGTGCGTGGACGCCATCGAAGTGCTTGAAGATGTCGTGGGCCTCGAGCGCCATGGACGTATCCCGCTGTGGTGCCTGAGTCATCATTTTCCTCCCGTGTCGGTCATCTGATTGCAGCGGATGATGACTTTGGGAAAGCGCCCGCTCACATGCACTTCGAAGGCTTCTGTTGCATCCTCGAGGTTGAACGTCGATTGCGTGAGCTCGGCCAGGTTCAGGTGCGGCAATATCTGGAGTGCCCGGGGGAACGCGTAGGGCGAGATAAAGACCCCTGTGAGGGTTAGCTCTTTGAGATACAGGTAGTCGGAGAGGTTCAGCGGCATTTTGAAGTCATGCGGATACATGGCCCCATAAACGACCGTCGCACCTTTAGCCGCGATGTCCAGGAGACCGCCGACGGCATGGGGGGATCCGGAAGCATCGACTACCACATCGAAACCTTGGCCACCGGTGATCTCGTCTGCCCGCCGCTGCTGGTCCTCAATGATCGGGTCAATCACTGCATCGGCCCCGTGACGCAGGGCCATCTCGCGGCGCTCCGCTATCGGCTCGATGAGCGTCAAGGAGGTTGCCCCGTTCATCTTCATGACTTGAAGCACCAGCTGCCCGATGGGACCGCCGCCGCAAACAGCAACCCTGTCACCGACGCGGATGTTGGTCTTGTCGGCAATGCGGACGGCTACCGACGTGGGTTCGAGCAGGCATCCCTCCAACAGGCTCACATCGGGTGGGAGGGGGTAGACCTGGGATTCGTGCCAGGTCACCGTCTCCGCCATACCAGGGCGGTTGTATTCCTGAATGTGCTCGCAGAACTGCTGCTTCCCGGCCCGGCACGGCGTGCAGGTCCCGCAGAAACGCAGGAAGTTGCCGGCGACCCGATCTCCCACGCGCAGTCCGTTGCGGTGAGCGTCCGCGCCCAGGGCTTCGACGACTCCCGAAACCTCGTGGCCGAGCCCGATGGGCACGTCCGTGCCGAAGAAGCCCTCGGCGAGGTGAGGATCAGACCCGCAAATCGCCGAGTAGGCAACGCGGATCCGGACGTCCTCCGGACCCAGCGGCTGTTCAGGGAAGTCAACGACACCGACGCGGCCGCGAGTGTCCACGTCCGGATCCCGTAGGCTGCCAATTTTAGTTACTGCTACGGTTCTCATGAAGTTTCTCCATTGATGCTCATGATTTTCCAGGTAGGTCAGGGTTGGGCGGCTATTGCACGGCGTGTGGCTGCGATGGTAGCTGTAAGTCCGTAGCCATACTTGTTGCGCAGCTCTTCATCCTCACCAAAGCCGGCGAAGACCTGTGGTATGCCGAGCCGCTCGAATGCCGTGAGGTGCACTGCCTTGTCTGCCACAACGTCTGCCACGCGTGAGGCAAGACCGCCATAAGCGAGGTGATCTTCAACGATGACGAACCGGCCTCCGGTTTCTGCTGCGCACCGCACGATAAGCTCCTCATCGATGGGTTTGAGCGTGAACATGTCAACTACCCGCACCGAGTGGCCCTGCACAGCAAGTTCCTCTGCTGCCTGTAGTGCCTGCGCGACGACGGTGCCATGGGTGAATATCGTGGCGTCGCTGCCTTCGCGGGCGACGATGCCTTTACCGATCCGGATCTCATGCTCGCCGGGCGCGTAGAGGACTTTGTCGCTTTTGCCTACCGCCAGTCGAATGTAGATCGGGCCTGTCATGGTCATTGACTGACGGAGGATTTCGCCTACCATCAGCGGGTCGCCGATGGAGGTTACGGTCATGTTGGTCAAGGCGCACATCAACGCAAGATCCTCTACCGCGTAGTGAGTTGAGCCTCCGTTGCCGACCAGGCCGCCGTGGGTGCCGATGATCTTGACGGGAAGGTTCGGGTAGCATACGTCGGAACGGACCTGCTCGAGTGCGCGCATGCTCAGGAAGGGCAGCATCCCTGAAACGACCGGGATGTTTCCGTCGTAGGCCAGGCCCGCGGCGATGCCGACGCATACCTGTTCGGCCAGACCCACGTCGAGGAATCGCTCCGGGTACTTGTCCCGGAACTCGACCAGCGTTGCGCCGATGTCAGGGGTCAGTACCCAGAGGTTGTCGTGTGTTTCCCCGAGCTCGGCGAGGGTCGATCCGATGACGGATCGGGCCGACAGCATTTCTCCAAAGGTAAATGTTTCGCCCATTAGACGGACTCCTTCTCGCGAGTGGAGTTGAGCGCCGTGATCGCACGCTCAAGATCGGCGGCTCCAAGACGGCCGGCATGCCAGCCGAGGTTTCTTTCCATGAAGTCCACGCCTTTGCCCTTGATGGTTTCGCAAATGACAACAGTGGGCCGGTTGCTCTCTGCCGGTGGAAGGCCGTCGATCGCTGCAACGAGCTGTCCCATGTCGTGGCCGTCTACCGCAACGACGTTCCAGCCGAATGCGGCCCACTTGTCCGGGTACGGTTCGAAGACCACGCGTTCGTCATCGAAGCTGGTCATCAGCTGGCGATTGCGGTCGATGAATGCCACCAGGTTGCCGAGTTCATTACTTCGGGCCGCCATCGCCGCCTCCCATACGGAACCCTCGCCGGTCTCCCCGTCCCCGAGTACGCAAAAGACCCTGTGCGACTCGCCCCTGCCCCGTGCGCTCAGTGCCATACCCGCAGCGATGGGCAACCCATGGCCCAGCGATCCCGTCGAACACTCCACGCCCGGCAGTTGAACTTTGCATGGGTGCATTCCGTACGCACTGTCCAGCTGGCCGTAGGTTTCGACAATCCCCTCATATGAGAAGAACCCCCGCATCGCCATGGCGATGTACATGCAGACAGCGGCGTGGCCCTTGCTCAGTACGAAACGGTCCCGATTCGGATTGGCGATATCGGTTGGATCGACTTTCAGACCGTAGTGGTAGAGAACCGTCAGGATGTCCGCGACCGAGAGGTCCCCTCCGATGTGCACGGCACCTTCGTAGGTACCGCACAGATGTAAGAGCTTTGACCTCAGCTCAAAGGCGAGGTCTTCCAACTCCTCGACGGTGTGCGGGCTTACACCCGTATGCAGGCTTATTTGGTCCATCTCATGTCTCCTCATTGAATGACACGGATGCCGATTTGCCGCCTCTTCGTGGCGTCCTCATCGACTCACTCGCGATCAGCGAGCCGGTCTTCCGGCTCCGATAGAGAGACACTAACACCATCCTGTTTACCTGTATACAGGTTTACATTTTAACTTCCTTGGTAGAATCGGAAAGAAGCCGCTGCGGCGGAGCGTGGAAACGGGCACTCGGAGCAGAGAGTCGACGACGAGAGGGTTGGTGCAATGATGACCAGCGCGGCCATAGGTGGCGCCTTGCGGGAACATGGTTGGCCGCGGCGGGTGGAGCCTCGATTGCCGGCGCCGCACGACTTAGTGATAAACGCCAAAACGCCAAAACCCCAGAAGGAGTGCCATGCCCAGCGAAATTGATCAGAGGCCCGGCGCGCCCACACCGCCGGAAGCTGTTACTGCGCCACTCTTGGACACGATCGACCCGGAGAACTTCACGCCGAGGCTTCTCGCTTTGCTTTCCAACGCCCTCGTGTGGCGAGAGTCCCGTGAATTGCGCCGGCAATTCCGGCTCGGCACTAACGACTGGCGAGTCATATCGGCCTTGGCCACTCGTCCTGGATCATCGGCCACCGAGGTCTCGGATTTCCTCGTGCTCAACAAAGCGGTCATTTCCAAGAGCGTTAATATTCTGCTCAAACGTGACCTGCTGCTCCTGATCGATGGGCCACGTGGATCGCGGCCAATGTACCTGACCCCACCGGGAGTGGAGATGCACAACGCCATGTTGCCTATCTCGATGCGTGGACAGGAGTTGATCCTGGCCGATCTCACCGACGACGAGATTGCCGGACTAAATCACCTCCTGCGCCGCATGCTCGACAAGGCCCGAGAAGTGGAGATGATCGAAAATGAAGAAGAACTCTGAACTTCCCCGGCATCCGCAGGCTGTTTCGGACCAAACAGGAAAATATCCGCGTCTCCGCAGAGACGCACTGGACTAGCCGCCGCTCGGCAAACCTTGGAATGAAATCGATCCGTGAGTGGATTGCCGCCGAACTGTGATGCCGTGCTTGAGTGGGGCATCCGCGGCTCGCTGCTGTCGTATATGGAGCGTGACCCTGCGTTTGAGATTGAAACGGCGGGCGCGGCGAGGTTCTCGCTGGGGGACGGCGTGCTCATGGACGGTCGCGTGGATGCTGACGGCGTGGTGTTCCTCGACGGGTCGGTTGTGCTGCGTGCCCACGCCGGCGCCCTGGGCGCGCGCCTGATCGGCGTTCAGGTGACCGGCGAGTCGCTCACGATCGGTGACCCGGGGGAGGACCGGGTCGAGCATGGGTTTCGCCGACGAGGAAGGGTTCGTGTACACCTCGGATCGGCTCAAAGACATGATTATCTCCGGCGGGGAGAACATCTACCCGGCCGGTGGAGCGGATCGTCGTCGAGCTCGAAAGCGTGGGAAGGGTGGCCATCATCGGCGTCCCGGACGAGAAGTGGGGCGAGGTACCAAAGGCTGTCATCACGGTGCGCTGCGGGTGCACCATCACCGAGGAGGACGTCAGGTCCCACATGGACGGCCGCCTGGCGCGCTACAAAGTCCCCAAGTCCGTGGTGACAGTGGGCGACCTGCCGCGGACTGCCAGCGGGAAAATCCGCAAAGCGGACCTGCGCCACAGGTATCCGGAAGTTAGGGCACCAACAGGGCGGGGCCAAAAAGATCTGACACAGTCAGGCCGCTGCGGTCAGGCACCCTTCTCAAGTGAATCGATAAGCTCCAGGCCACGGCGGGCCCATGCTATTTCTGTTTTCGCGCGGGCAATGAGGCCCTCGTAGGTGAAGATCTTGTACTCCGTGGTCCGCCGTCTGTCCGCCTCCGGTGTCACGGCCAGGCGTTTGCCCAGCATGACGTTGGTGCCGGTCCGCAGCTCATCGATCATGCCTTCCCACTGTTCCCGTCGGAGGGTGTGGTACTCGATGTGGGCGTGCATTTGCGCTCGTGCAGACTCCGGGTCGGCCCATTCCAGGTAAGCCGCCTTCAGGTGCACGGGATCGCGCTCCCGGGAGTACTCCAGCGGGGTATTCATCCACTCCCGGAACGCAGCTGTGCCCTCTGAGGTGATCCGGTACTGCGTCTTTTTCCCGCGCGGGCCCCAAGGGACCTCTTCCCCGGCCAGGAGTCCGTCCTTCTCCATCCGCCGCAGCTCCGGATAGATCTGGGAGTCCGGCGCGTGCCAGACGTAGGCCACAGAGGACTCAAATCGCTTGGAGAGGTCATAACCCGTCATTGGTTCAACGGACAGCAGTGCCAGCAGTGCATAGCGAAGACTCACAGAAAGACATCCTTATCTCGGCTCTTGCCAATAACTATATCCATAGATAGTCTGTGATTCAGCGCACTATCTATGGACATAGCTATTCGTCCGAGGATCATTCCGCATCAGATTTTCATAAGCATTAATCGGGCGGCGTCACAGTTGATGCCGGCTGGCGTAAGGAAGGAAGAACCGTGACTGATGTCCGGCCGCAAAGCTCCACCACCAATAAGGTCCTGGGTTACCCGCTGAACGTCTGGTACGTCGCTGCCTGGGACAAGGAAGTGACCCGCAAGCCAATATCGCGCAAGGTTGCCGGGCGCCCGCTGGCCCTGTACCGCACCGAGGAGGGCAAGGCCGTGGCCCTGGCCGACGCGTGCTGGCACCGGCTGGCCCCGCTGTCCATGGGCAAGACCCTCGGCAAAGACCAGCTCCAGTGCCCGTACCACGGAATCGTTTACAACGCTGCGGGCCGTTGCGTCTCCATGCCGGCACAGGAGACCATCAACCCCTCCGCCACGGTGCCGTCTTTCCCCATTGTGGAACGCCACCGCTACCTATGGGTCTGGCTCGGGGACCCTACCAAGGCTGATCCGGCGCTGGTGCCGGACATGCATCAGCTGGATTCACCGGAATGGGCGGGCGACGGCGAAACCATCTACGCCCCCTGTAACTTCCAGCTGGTCCTGGACAACCTGATGGACCTCACCCATGAGGAATTCATCCACTCTTCCTCGATCGGCCAGGACGAGCTGAGCGAGTCCGACTTTGTGGTCACGCACGACGACGGCACTGTCACGGTGACGCGGTGGATGTTCAACATTGATGCTCCGCCGTTCTGGCTCAAAAACATGCGGGACAAATTTCCGGGCTTTGAGGGCAAGGTGGACCGCTGGCAGATCATCACCTTCCGCTCTCCGTCGGTCATCAACATCGACGTCGGAGTTGCCAAGGTGGGTACCGGCGCTTTTGAGGGCGACCGCAGCCAGGGCGTCAACGGTTTTGTGATGAACGCGATCACTCCCGAAAGCGACAAGTCCTGCCACTACTTCTGGGCCTTCATGCGCAATTACCGGCTGGACAGCCAGCTCATCACCACCCAGTTGCGCGACGGCGTGCACGGGGTCTTCGGGGAGGACGAGGCCATGCTCACGGCTCAGCAGGCCGCCATCGATGCCAACCCGGACTACGAGTTCTACAACCTGAACATCGATGCAGGCGGCATGTGGGTCCGCCGCCTGATCGAACGCCAACTCGAATCCGAAGGCCGCCTGGTCCCGGTCGTCTAGCGCGGGAACAGACAGCAACGAGAACAGGGTCTTAAACAGCTATGGCAGCAACAAACACTGAGGTCTGGCAGCTGGGAACAGTTGTCGAAGTCCGGAACATCGCCACGGACATCCAGCGCATCGTGCTCAAACCATCCCTGCCAACAAAGGCGGAACCGGGTTCACACATCGACGTGATGGTCCACATCGACGGCCACGAGGACCGCCGCTCCTACTCGGTCGTCGAGTCCAGCGAAGACGGCACCCGACTGGTAATCAGCGTGCTCAAGGCTCCGCTGTCCCGCGGCGGGTCTCTCTTCATCCATGCCCTGCAGCCCGGGGATGAAATGGAGATCACGCAGCCGCTGCAGAACTTCCCCCTCCGGGTGGGAGCGGAACGCTACATCCTGCTGGCGGGAGGCATCGGCATCACGGCCATGATCAACATGGCCCGTGTCCTGAAAAACCTGCGGCTGGAATACACCTTCGTTTATGCAGGCCGCAGCCGCGCAGCCATGGCGTACCTGACGGAATTGCAAGAGCTGCACGGCGAGAATCTCGTGGTCCATGTCGATGATGAGGGAACATCCCTGGATGTGAAACAGCTGGTCGCCGGCGCAGCGGAGGACACCGAACTGTACATGTGCGGGCCCATCCGGCTCATGGACGCCGTGCGCCGCACCTGGACCGAGCGCGAGCTCAGCTACCCCAACCTGCGGTTCGAAACGTTCGGCAACAGCGGCTGGTATGACCCCGAAAAATTTGTCGTAAAAGTGCCCAGCCTGAACATGGAAGTGGAAGTGCCTCAGCACCGGTCCATGCTCGAAGCCCTTGAGGATGCCGGAGCTGAGATGATGTTCGACTGCCGCAAGGGTGAATGCGGGCTCTGCGAGGTCAAGATCCTCAAACTCGAGGGCGACATCGACCACCGCGATGTCTTCTACAGTGCCAGGCAGAAAAATGCCACCGAGAAGATGGCATGCTGCGTCTCCCGGGCGGTCACCTCAAAAACAGACCTGACGGCCGGGGCGTCCGCCGCCGGAACGGCAGTCGTGACCATCGAAGTCTCATGAGCGCAAACAGTGGTGCGCCAGGGCAATCAACGCGAGGGCTAATTCGCCCGCGGACGCTCCCGGCGGCAGTTCTGACTTCCGGATTCTAGGGAAAAACGCCAAGGAAAGACGGCAGGAAACAACCCCTTCGATAGCGACTTCCCCGCCCATTTTCAACGCCGATAATGAAGATTTCGTCATGTAGTTGTTTGGCGTTTGTCCCAGGAGCAGAAGCCAGGCCTTCGAGCTGACGTCAGAGTTGTGCGAAATTCCGTTTCATTGACACTGGCTCATGATGTTCTCAGATCCCACCCTGACATTCGGAGGGACGAAATCGGGTTGAGGAAGCTGGGAATAGAGGAAATTGTCGAGTGAAAATCGACTTGCTAGGGTCCGAGCGGGGGACTGACTTGCCATGTCACATGTGTAACCGGATTGAGACGTCCGGAACGAGTGGGAGCTCGACCCTCAGGCCCAGTCCTCCCTGTCAGGTGGTTTTGGACGTCAGGTTGGGGGTGTGTCCTAGCCGGACGTGGTTGTGAGTAGCGGCGTTGATTTTGTCGCCGAAGGACCGGGACTGTCCGATAAACGGTGTGTGGGGTCCGGCCGGTTTTCATTATTGAGTGGCTCTTTCGAACCGGCCCGCGAAGGTAATCGCAAACGCGTTCAGCGCCGGCTTCCACCTCATCACCCAGCGTGCCCGACCACCGCCGGTTGGATCAAGGGACCTGGTGACGAGGTACAGGCATTTCAGGGCGGCGGTTTCGTTCGGAAAGTGCCCGCGGGCCCTCACCGCCCTTCGGTAGCGTGCGTTGATCGACTCGATTGCGTTCGTTGTGCAGATCACCCGCCGGATCTCCACGCCGTACTCCAGAAAGGGCACGAATTCAGCCCATGAGGCTTCCCAGAGCCGTACGATGGCCGGATATCGCTGCCCCCACTCGGCGGTGAACTCGGCGAACCGGTCCTTTGCCGCTTGCTCGGACGGGGCCGTGTAAACCGGCTTGAGCGACTTGACGATACCGTCGCGGTGCTGGCGTCCGGCGTAGCGGAAGCTGTTGCGGATCAGGTGAACGATGCACTGCTGCACGACCGTTCGCTCCCACGTGGTCGTGATCGCCTCCGGCAGGCCCTTGAGCCCGTCGCAGACCGCGATCAACACATCTTCCACGCCCCGGTTCTTCAGCTCGGAGAATACCTGCAGCCAGAAGCGGGCGCCCTCGCCACCGTCGCCGGCCCAGATGCCCAGAATCTCCCGCTCCCCGTTCACGGTGACGCCCATGACGACGTAGAACGGGGTGTTGCGCACCTGCCCGTCACGGACCTTGACCACGATCGCGTCAACGAAGAGCACCGGATAGATCGGATCCAAAGGCCGGGCCGACCATTCGGCCAGTTCCCCGGCGACCTTCTCCGTGATGCGGCTGATGGTGTCTTTGGAGACTCTGGCCCCATAGACCTCCTCGAAGTGCGCGGCGATTTCCCCCGTGGTCAACCCCCGGGCGGACAGCGAGAGGACGATCTGGTCGATCCCGTCCAGACGCCGTTTCCGCTTGGGCACGATCACCGGCTCGAATGATCCCTCACGATCCCGGGGCACCTCAATCTCGACCGGGCCGATCTCGGTCAGCACGGTCTTGCACCTGGTGCCGTTGCGCATGTTGGCGCCGATCGGCGTCTAGCCATGCTCGTGGCCCAGGTGCTCGGTCAGCTCCGCTTCCAGCGCGGCCTCAAGCACGTTCTTCGTCAGCTGGTTCAGTAACCCGCCCGGGCCTACCAGACTCACACCCTGTTCCCTGGCCTGCGCGAGCAACCGCTCCGCAAGCTCCTTCTGATCGATAATCTCTCCCGTCACAGGATCGATCATCACCCCTGCCATCTCGGTCGTGGACTCTGACACGGTCGTCTCCTTTCGGATCAGGCCGGACCCCACACACCGTTATTCAGACAGTCCCGCAGCATTACATAACGGTCATCGGTGTCCGAGTCGGACCTGTTCATTGTTTTGAGGCTGAGTCCTTCGGACGCGCGTCGATCGCTGCGTATTCAATAGTTTTCCCTGCTTGCTGGGCTGTGGTCTTTACGATGGCGGGAAGTTCCATCATCCGCGTTTCGGACGCTTTGTTGTTCCGATATCGGATCGCCAGATACCAGCCATAATCACAATCGTCAGACGTTAGGTAGCTAGGCAACTGTGTTTGAAGACCGTGCCAGAACTTGCCATTGTGTGCCTTCTTGATCTCGATCAGTAGTCGCAGCTTCGATCCACTGGCAATCTTGAAGTCCACTGGTCCTCGTCCAAGTTCAACTTCGCGGTCCACCTCCACGTTGAAGAGACGAAGATAGTGTTGGGCCATTCCCAAAAATAGTAGCTGTGCTGCCTCTTCCGGCTTCTCCCCGCCATCCGAATTCCACAGCAGCGACCATCCGCGCTGATCTTCTATGAAGTGTCGGAATTGTTCGAGCATTTGCCCCACCAAAGCTCGCAGTTCTGCCTTATTTGTTGGCTCGGAGAGCACATTTAGGGGATGAGTCTCTGCGTAAGCAAGCGGCAATTTATCCCATTGCACGACACCGCGGGGGTCATCCGAGAAGTCGTATCCGTGAAGATCTTTACGGCTGGTTTGCTGTCGAGCCCAAGTGCGCACGCGATCCGGGTGCTCGCGCGCGATCCGAACAATGTCAGCTTTTGGAACGCGTTCTCCGACCTTCAGATTGAACTGGTTGCGGATGTCTTCATTGAGATTTGATTCGAACCATTCATCCGCGTTCAAGGTGGGCAGATCATTGAGGAGGATTTCTGGAAACAGAATGATTGGCTTGCCGTTATACGAGTTTGTGGGCAAAAGGACTGACTCGGTAAGCCAGCGTCCCTCGGCTGGGAAGACCCTGGCGTTCCGGACCCGGTGGCCGACTGTTTCGATCCCATGGCGGGCACAGACTCCCTGCGTATAGGAGATGAAATCCGCCTTAAGCACATTGCCAACCGCATCAGAGATGCGGTCGGCTCCGATACCTTCGTTCAAGATGCCGATCTCTTCGATATGCTCGGGTCGGGCCAGGCCACGCGCAATCGCGACAGCGATGCCGTCGGACATCCGCTGGGCAAAGGCAGACCCAGACCCGGAGCCACTACTGCCGACAGCTGTATATCCAAGGCACAGCTCTGCTGGCTCGGGAAAGGTTAGCAGTCTCCGGGCCATCATTGCGGACGTGGACGTGCTCCCGGTTGCTTTTGCTACGAGCTCATAGCAGCGAACGAAGTGGGCTATCAGACGATCGTGGCGAGACGCCCATGGATTACCGGCCAGCAGCAGCAGTAGGGGATCGATGAATAGCTTTGTATCAACCGTCAAGTGCGGATCGAACCAGTCGTCTGCGTCTGACCTCTTAATGCCAAACTGCTCGGAAAATCTCAAACGCCGGCTCCCCATTCCTATTGGCAGCGGTCCAGCGGCCGCATAGTTCAAAGCATAGGCCGCCCGGGCTACGTTCCGGGGTGACGCATCCAAGGCGCCTCCGGCTGGCTGGAGCCGTATGCAAGGGGAAATCGCAGCACTTCACACGCGCCAGTTCAGCAAGATCAGAGCGAGCATCCTCTGCAATCAAGATTGGTCGTATTCATTCATGAGTGAGATGCGTGACTCGGCAACGCTCGCTGTCACGGCAGATCCAGCTCCCGGGTGAAGCCGAACGGGATATCAGGGCTAAGGGCGATCGTGAACGTCGTGAATCCGCCCTGGTCACCAGAATGCCCCAGCCTGTAGCGCTGTCGCGGAGTACTGAGTGGCATGTTCCAGCTCCAGGTCTCTTAACGTGTGTCTTTGACTTTGACTTTGACGGTGATCGCGCATATCAAAAGGCTAGAAAAGTTGCCTCAGGCAACTAACCTTACATAATCTTCATTATCGGCGTTTGAACCACGGGAGTGGAAGTAGCTGCGAGAACTCCCTGGCTTTGGCGAATTGCACGTTTCCCAAGTCAGAATCCGGTTTATCTGCCCCGTCGAATCGCGGCGATGCCGTCCAAATTTTGCTACGTTTCAGCGCTCAAGCACCTTCCTGGTGGTTACGGAGACTTCTAAACCCCTAGAACTGGGCCGGTCTCAGTGCCATGCTTTTATGGGTTGCCTGAGCGAACATGTCTCCGGCTGCCGGTGCGACCGTAACAGCGGTGACGGCGAATGTGACGGGAACATTCTCCGCGGCGATGAACGCGTCGAACGGTCACCCGGCCACGTTCACGCTGACGGCGGGGACCACGACGTTGCCGGCCGCTGTGGCGTGCAACAGCACGAACAGGGTTGCGACGCTGAACCCCACTGCCGACCTCACGGCGGGTACGACCTACACGGCGACGATCAAGGGCGGCACCAACGGGGTGAAGGATGCTGCCGGTAACGCGTTGGCGTCGGACAAGACGTGGGCCTTTACCGCTGCAAGTCCAGCCGTCACCCAGCCGTCCACTCGCCAAGCCGTCCATTCACAGTGCGGCGGACGTCGTCGCTTTCGCGCATGATGGTGTGCTGTGGAACTACCCGGCAATCGGCCGGGGCGGGTTCCAGCGGCCGGCAAAAGATCGGCATCGGCTGGTCCGGGCTGAACAAAGGGTTCGTGACGGACTGGAACAGCATCAACGGCATCTCTGCCGTGGCCGGATTCACCACGGGAAGCTCCGGTCTCATGGCCCGGCTCAGCGACAGCAGACTCGCCCACTGTCTCTTCAGCAAAGGCACATGGGGCGCCCGGACCTTCGTAGACAGAGGATGGAGCACCTACAACATCTTCTGCTAGAACCAGCCCGGTCGGGACACCACCGCCCGGGGCGCAAAACCAGTTGGTCGTTTAAGCCGCCGCATGTATTCAGGTGATAACCCTCGGGGCTACTATGACGACATCACGTCTGTCCATGCATCTTGGGGAGAAATGTATACTTCTCGGGTCGTCGTCGGAATCGCGCTCTTGGCGCTAATGCTCACTGGATGCTCTGGCCCGCAACCCCCGGCAGCACCGACAGTCTCAGTTGCACCCGGATCGGCGCCGAGCGCAAGACTTACCCCCAATGAGGGCGCTGCCGGCAATGAAAACGAACGCGGCCAGGTGGTCCAGGAGATCGGTGAAACGGCCGTACTCGTTACCGACGGATATGACGCCCCTCCTACGATGACCTTCAAGGTGACGTCCGTTGAGCCGGTCAAATGCGACGCACCTAACGCACCCCGGCCACATGGAATTGCCATCGCGGTAGCCCTTGAGATCGTCACCTTCCCAATGTTTTCGGGACCCCTGGTAGTTAATGGCCAGCCAGGGATGATCAGTTTCCGCCCGCACTACTGGAAGGGCTATGCCTCCAACGGCACGCAGATGAACACCGTTGAGTCCTCCATCGAGCACGGCTGCCTTGCCGACAGAACAAAGGTTCTGCCCGATTATTTTGGTAAAGACCGAAAGCTGAACGGGTTGGTCATCCTTGATGTGACGACGCCGACCGGCGAGGTTGCCTTCGTTCCGAACGGCATTGGGGGCTGGGTCTGGGAGTACCCCGGGGATGATTCGGGAACCAGAATCGGACCAGCTTGACGAAATCTTTATTCCGTCAACCTGAACTAGGGGGGAGAGGCTCCCAGTAGGCACATCTTTCCTTGAAGTTCGGCTAACGCGGCTTGTAGACGTCGGATCGGTGTTCGATGCGGTGGACATATAGGATGCGCTCTTCGACGTCGAGGGTGAACAGCACCCTGTAGTCACCGCGGCGGGCGGTGCGCAAGCCGAGGAGTTCGTTCGTCAACGGTTTACTCAGTCGGTAAAGGTTATCGGCCAGGACGCCGGTGACGAATTCGACGATCGCTGCCGCTGCCTTCTCAGGGAGCTGCCGAAAATTCTTCAACGCCGGGCTGGTAACTTCGACCTTCCATGGCTTACGACCGGCAGTTTGTGCATCGGTCACCGCGGCGGCAGCCCGAATTCACGGCGGAGATCGTCACCGCTGGTCGTGTAGCCGCCGGCAATGTCGCGCCGGGACTGGTCCATATCTTCGCGAATGCCAGGCTGAGAAAGCCAATGAATTGTTTCCTGCAGCGACTCAAGGTCCGCGGCAGACATCAGCACGGCCGACGGGTGCCCGTGGCGGGTGATCTGGATGATTTCGTGGGTCTTGTCAGCTTCCTCCACCAAGGCGGAAAGCTTGTCCTTTGCTTCGCTGAGCGGTACCGTTCTCATGGCATCAATCTAGCCGAAACTCTGGCTAGTCACTAGCCCGACTTTTAGCCGAGTCAACATTCCGTCAAGCAGTACCACTGGCGTTAGATTGAGGCAGGACGAAGTGCGTTCTCGGCCTTGAGGTTCAAGGCCCGGGAGGTTTGTGAGGCCTTGACGGGGATGAAACTGATGGCGGATGCCACAGCATTTAGGACGTGCGCGGCGCCTTGTTCCTGGATCATTGTTGCTCCTACGCTGAAGCCATGCCCATTTTGACGGTGAACGGGGCCGGCCTATATTAGGAGGTCCACGGCGAGGGGGTGCCTGTCCTGAGCATCCACGGCACGCCCAGTTCGGCGCTGATGTGGGAAGATGCCGCCGGGCGACTAGCCCGTAACCGCAGGTGCATTATCTACGACCGCAGGGGCTTCTATCGCAGCGGACGGCCCGATCTGTTGGACGCCGCCACCCTGAGATGGTAACGACACTCGTGCTGCTGGAGCCAGCTGTGTTGACACTACATCCGGGCGCTGCGGCGTGGGCGCAGCAGCTGCGCCGGGCGGTGCTGGACGCAGCAGAGGAAGATCCCTCTTCAGTCTCCCAAGTCGTGTTCCGGGAGGTGCTAGGTGGTGAGGCGTGGGAATCGTTCCCCGCCCCGCTACGCGAGCACTTCGCTGCAGCAAGCCCTGCCGTGCTGGCCGAGATCAGGGGCCTGGGCCTGGACCTGAGCCAGACGCCGCTGGAGTTGAGCGAAGCGGAAGCCGGTCACTTACGGCAACCGACCCTGGTCGTTTCCGCTGGGGACTCCCCGGAAGCCCTTCACGCCGTCAACCGGCGCCTGGCCGATCTGCTGCCCAACGCGGAGACGGCACTCGTGGCGGGCGGACACATCATCGACCCGGCCGGGCCCGCCGTGTTGGACTTTCTCGGCAGGCATCTGCCGGCCGGGTCACCCGGGCAGGCCTGAACTGACTTGCCGGCTGACCGGCCCGGTTGCCTTCACTGTGCACGGAGTTCGCTGCAAAATAATCGCGCTGAAAACTGCTGCCGCGAGCAACTCTTCCCGCCCAGGATCGTAAAGGTCCGCCTGCCTCCGCGCGCCCTTTAGGGCGCTGAGTTCGTTGACAATCGCCGTCACCCCCGTGGTGCTGCGCGACGCCGCCGGCCCGGAAGAGGACAGCTTTCTCGTTATCGACCTCCGGTTCGGTGCTGCTGATCAAGCGAGCCCGTTGTGACTGCTGGCATCGACAGGAGTGTCGGTGCCCGATGATGTCGAGCTCATTGGGCGCGGCAGGCTGTCATCGCCGCCTCCCGGCATCGGGGCGATGCCGGATGGAGGTGCCAAAGTATGCCGCGGTTTCCCTCGGTTCTACCAGTGCATCTAGGTCAGGCCGAGTTGCTCTTGCTGGCTCGCCAAATCGTAGTAGCGGCGTTCCTCGATGATCTTGCCGGACTCGTCCAGGCGGCTGAAGAATGCCATGGGGAATTCCAGCCGCCGGCCAGTTGCCGGAATCTCTTCTGCGCCAGGCAGCTGGATGGGCCCGATGTGGGTTCCGCTGATCTTTCCCTCGACAGCGACCATGCGTTTGTCGACAAGCATGCTGGTTAGAGTGAATTCAAGGTCAGGAAAGGCCCTGAGGAACGTCCCCACATCCTGTTCTATCGCGGCGCGGCCACGCAGTGGCTCGGGATACTGGGGATCGACGACGACAGCGTCATCTGCATAGTAGCTGGCAAAGGTAGGGCCGTCATGGGCGTTGATCGCCCGTGCCTGCGCCTCGAGTGTCTGCCGCCCATCCACCGCCATCGCCTGGTTTCGGCCCTCTTCGGCATGGCTCTGGGTTATTAGGAGAGTCGTGATGAATCTACGGATAAACATGTGCTTGCTTCTTTGGTTGATAAGACGGTTAGGGTGCCAGCCCCAGCCCATGGCGTTGAATGCGGGGCGGCCTTGAAAGCCCCTAGCAGCGTTTCCCGGCAATCCGTGAGCAGAGCCGCACATCAGGCGGCCAACCCCATTTTAAGACCAGGAGCAGATCCCCGTGAAGGGTGTGGGCTCTACTACGAGGTCAACGCTTCGAGGGATGCGGGCTTCCGGGGCATCTGCTGCACAGCCAGCCGGAAGCCGATGTGGGCGCAAGTTCGCACAGACGAGAAAAATCCGCGTGGACAACGTCAGCGGATCGGGGTGGTGTCTTCCGAACTTGGTGCAGGCATGTCCCAAACCGGCGGCGGAGGTTCACTCCGGCTCGTCGTGGCGCAGGTACTGGTAGACCGTCTCCCTGCTGATCCCGTAGTCACGGCTAAGAACCGCCTTTGGAACACCGCCGCCTGCGCGCTGGACCAGCTCGGCCGCCCGCTCCGGTGTGAGGGTCTTTTTCCGCCCTTTATAAGCTCCGCTCTTTGGCCAAGGCGATGCCTTCCCGCTGACGTTCCCTGATGAGGGAACGTTCGAATTCGGCGAAGGCACCCATGACGGAGAGCCTGAGGTTTGCCATGGGGGAGTCCTCGCCAGTAAACACCAGACGTTTCTTGACGAACTCCACCCGTACGCCTCTACGGGCGAGGCTCTGGACAAGCGCGCGCAGGTCGTCGAGGTAGCGGGCGAGCCGGTCCATGCTGTGAACAATCGGTGTCTCCGTCGCGGGCGAACCGCAGCAGTTCCGTGAGCTCTGGCCTGGCCGTTTCCCTACCGGAGGCCTTGTCCGTGAAGACCCGGTACAGAACCTGGCCTTCGAGCTGGCGTTTCTTGTTCTGGTCCACCGTGCTCACCCGCACGTACCTGATCCGCTACCCAGTCACCCGTGCCTCCCACTCTCGCTAAGATAGTGCGAATCTGGGGTTACCCGCAAATCGTGGACAGTTGTTCAGGCGGCTTGTGCCGGCTGAGGTTTATTCGTACTGAGGAGTCGTTCGTGTTCCACGGGTGTGGCGTAGCCCAGGGCTGAGTGGAGCCGGGCGCGGTTGTAGAACTCCTCGATCCAGCGTCCCGTTGCCCGGATCGCGTCGTGCCTGGTTGCCCAGCGGCGCCGGTCGTAGAACTCGCTTTTCAAGGTCGACCAGAAAGACTCCTGCATCGCGTTGATGCTCCTATTGTTGTCAACCCGCGATTACGCCGGTCGCCAGGGTGGGCTTGAGCAGGTGGTAGACCTCGCGGATGATGTAGCGCTTGAGGCAGCGGATGATGTCGCGCTTGGATTTCCCTTCGGCGGTTCTGCGGGCGACGTAGGCAATGGTGGGTTCGTGGAATTTCATCCTCACGATCGCTGTGCGGTAAATGGCGGCGTTGAGTTGCCGGTGTCCGCCGCGGTTAAGACGGTGGCGGCCAGAGGTCATGCCGGAGCCGGTGGGGATGGGGCTGATGCCGGCGAGTTTGGCGAAGGCTGCCTCGGAGTGGATGCGCTCGGGGTTGTCTCCTGCGACGATCAGGATCTCGGCAGCGGTGTCGGGCCCGATTCCGTAGGCGTCCAGCAGTTGGGGCGCGGTTCGGGTGACTAGGTTCTCGATCATGCCGGCCAGTTCCTTGGCCTCGGCATCCAGGTTCTGCCAACGCCGGGCGATCGAGCGCAGGGCGTGACGGATGGAGTCCTCGGGGGTGTCCAGGGCCCGGGGACGCAGGGCGCCCAGATAGCGGGCGAGCATGATCTGTGTTTTCTCTGCCGTGTCCTTTCGCATCGGTTCCGGGGCATGGATGAGCATAGCTTTGAGTGTGACCATGGCCGCGGAGCGGTCCTTCACGGCGGTGTCGTGGGCGATCTTGAGTTCACGGATCATTTCCACGGTCCCGTCAGCGGTTTTCGGGACAGCGGTCGCGAATCCGGCGAGCACTGCGCGGGCGGCGTTCTCCGCGTCGAGGGTGTCGGATTTCCCGGCGAGCCTGCGCATGCGCCGGTCGGGGCGGTTCACTTCGACCACCTTGTGTCCTTGCCTGCGGATGAACGAAGTCAGGCCGGCCCCGTAGGAGCCGGTTCCTTCGACGCCGAACGCGATGATCTTGCCGAACGAAACAGCCCAGCCGAGCAGCTGGCCGAAGCCGGCCGAATCGGTGGTCACTGTCAGGGTGTCGAGGATGCCGCCGATCGGATCCATGACGGCGGCGACGTGCACGTGTTTGTGCGTGTCGACGCCAATGACTATGTGTCCTGAGCGGGCGGGTACGAGGATGTGTGGTGCCATGGTGCGTGTTGCCTCCTGCCGGATAACGTGGATATCACGCTGTCGCCGGCGGGTGGACAGGACTGTCATGGGGACGCTGTCGAATGCTGGCTCCAGGCTCCTATCAGGTCACGCCCTGCCCGGCGACAGTGTTTGTTGCTGCCCGGTCGCCGGGCTGACAGATCAACGCAAAGACACCCGAGGGTCTATCCCAACAAGGGTCAAGCCGTGACGACCAGGACTTCCGAATCTACGGCTGATGATTCGACAAAAACAGTCTGACAATCCCAGCACACGCCTGTCCGCCCAACTGACTGCCTGATGCCTAATCCAGCGCAGACGTCGTTGAGCTGGGTAGAGGTGTGCTGGGTGCCGCGGTCGGCGTGGAACACGACCCCGGCCGGGCCGCCGCCGCGCAGGATATGAGCCATACGCAGTGCGCGCTCGACCAGAGCAGCTGTCTGGACCGAGTCCATCGCCCACCCGATCACCCGCCGGGAGCAGGCGTCCCGGACAGCACACAAATACACCCAGCCTTCATCGGTGCGCAGATACGTGATGTCCGAGATCCAGACCGCATCCAGCTTGCCGGTGTCCCACTTTGTGGCCACCAGATCCGGGATTGAATGGACCCGCGCCTCCCCGATCGGCGCTACCGGCCGGAAACGCCGTGGGGAGATCCCTTCCAGCCCCTGCCGGCGCATCGAGGATGCGACGGTCTTCCGGTCAACACCGGTCCCGTTCCGGGCCAGCGCAGCCTGGACCCGCGGCGCCCCGTAAATCCCATTGGAGTCTGCATGGGCCAGCCTGACCTTCGCATCCAGCTCCGCACGCACGACGGCCCGCTCCGACGCCTCGGAGCTTCGTCGGCGCCAAGCGTAGAACCCGGACCGGGACACCCCCAAAAGCCGGGCCATCCGCTGGACCGGGTAGTTAGCCTTCTCCGCCTCCATCAGCTCGAAGCACTCCGATTCTGCTGCTTGGAAGCGAAGAAGGCTGCGGCTTTTCCCAGGAACTCGTTATCCATCCGCAACTGAGCGTTTTCCCGCCGCAAACGCTCCAGCTCAGAGTTCCCCGCCTCAACTGTCGCTGACTCCTCAGGAGCCGCCAGCCGCGCCCGTTCCTGGGCCACCCACCGGCCCAGCAACTGCTCGCCCAAGCCCAGTTCACGGGCCACCGGCGCGACCGCCCTGCCCGTATCAATCACAAGGCGCGCAGCCTCCCGCCGATACTCCGGAGTGAATTTACGTCGTATCGTGCTCACAAGAACACCTTCCCGCAGAATCCAAGGATCCCGCTACTTCAGGTGTCCACCAACAGAGGTTAACCCCAAATCGAGTATGTTCCGGAGTTATTCAAGCGGGGTCAACCGGATTTAGGCGGGGTCCGTTGGGCGGCATCACCATCGTTCGCCCCGGCTGAATCCGACAAGTGCCGCTTCGCCCAGGTTCTGCCACATGCTGCGTGCGACAGGATCAGTCCGGTCCGCAAGCCAATCGCCATGGTGGGTGATGTCTTCTCCGCGTGCCGCCGCAACCGCGTCGCAGGCGAAACCCACGGCGGTGGAACCGTCTGCCAGTTCAATGGACCCAAGCAGCATTGGTTCAGGAAGGGACGCCAGGAACGAGCCGAGTCCTGCCGGCGACAGCAGCCATCGCTCGCCAACGAGTTCCGCGCCGTCGTCGGACCGGTACACGCCGGGCTTCGGCGGCACGGTGTTGAGGGACACCATCCGGTAGCGGGCGGCTGTGCGGACAGGGCCGTCCCACGCGGCCCCGAGCTCTTCCAGCTGTGGGGCCAACGGCTGGCCCTTGCGGTGTGCGCCCACCACCACCAGCGGCAGGGCCACCGCGCCCGCAGTCACCGGCCAGGGAACGGATGTCCACGGCTGGCTGGTCGCCGCCACTGCCGGTACTGCGCCAGCTGCGAAGAGTTCCGGCGTCGCCGGGGTTGCTTCGAGCCTGCGGGCGATGTCGGCCGCTACTGCGTCGTCGAAGGTCCGGGCCACTACTGTCAGCCCGAATTGTGAATTTTCCACCTGCCCTGCCGGGACGGCCACAGCACACATGTCAAACAGGTTGCAGAAGTTCGTGTAGGTGCCCATCAGGGAGTTCACTCCCACCGGATCTGCCGCCAATTCCGCAAGCGTCGGGTGGAAGGGCGCGGTGGGCACCAGCAGGGCATCGAACCCCACCAGCCGCACCATGGCCTTGTGCTTCAGCTCTTTCAGCCTGGCTGTGTCGGCAACATACCGGTGGGCGGGAAGCTTGCCGGCAGCCCGGATGATTCCACCCACCGTCGGATCGATGCCCTCTTGGCCGGGCGTTCCGCCGTCACACGTTTCAATGTAGTTGCCGACAGCGGCGTAGCGCTCCGCCACCAGTGCGCCGTCATACAGCAGCCGTGCCGCGTGGAGGAAGTCATCGAATTCGATGGTCTGGACGTCCACCCCTGAGTTCCGGAGCCGTTCCACCTGGCGGGCAAATTCTGCTGCCCAAGCGTCCGGAAGGGCGGGCAGGCCGGCAGGGTAGGCCACCCGGGGTTTCGACGGTGCTGCCAGCCGGATGTCCGTGGGCCAGGTGCGTGCGTTGCCGGCCATGATGCCCATCGCGAGTTCCGCCGTGGACAGCTGGCGGGCAAAAATGGTGACGGCATCCCATGACCGGCAGGCAGGCACGACGCCGGCGGTGGACACGACGTCCAGCGTTGGTTTGATGCCCACTATTCCCTGCAGCCCGGCGGGGACCCGGCCTGATCCAGCGGTGTCCGTTCCGATCGCGATGTCCACCAGGCCCAGTGCCACTGCCACCGCCGAGCCGGAACTGGAGCCGCCGGAGATGAATTCCGGGCGGCGGGAGTCTCGGACAGCACCGTAAGGGCTGCGCGTACCTACGAGTCCGGTGGCGAACTGGTCCAGGTTGGTGGCGCCCAGGACAAGAGCCCCGGCGGCGCGGAGCCGGGCCACCGCTTCGGCGTCTTTGTCCGGGAGGTAGGCGAAGCCGGGGCACGCCGCGGTCGTGGGGATGCCTGCCACGTCCACGTTGTTCTTGACAGCCAGCAGGAGTCCTGCGAGGGGCAGGTGGGCGCCGCCGGCCACTGAGGTGTCAATGGTGGCGGCTTCGGCCAGCAGTTCGTCCTCGCCGCGGAGCGTGATCCAGATTTCGGGCCGGTCTACTGCGTCGATGGCTGCGAGGGCGGCCCGGACCCGCAGGGTTGCAGGGCCGTTGGTTGCGTCGTTCATACTACTGCCTCTTCCCGCTCCGGAGTTCCCGCTCCGGCAGGTTCCAGGTCATCGTTGCCTAGGACTACCACTGCCTCGCCCGCCACCACTTGGGAACCTGCGGCCGGCAGGACGCGGAACACCACGCCGTCGCAGGGTGCTTGCAGCACAGTTTCCATTTTCATGGCCTCAAGGGAAACCAGGGGCTGTCCCTTGACCACCCTGTCCCCGGCCGCCACGTCAACCTTCCAGACGCTCGCCGCAAAAGGTGCTGCCACGAGTGATCCGCCGTCCGGCACCACTACTTCGTCTGCAGCGGGGGCTATGACGGCGGCCAGCGCATCGGCGCGGTCAAACTCGCCGGCGTCGGCCCATGCCTGCCGTTCCACGGCGAAAGCCGCGCCCTGCTTCTCCCGGAAAGTTGTGATGGACTCGCGGTTTTCCTCGAGGAACAGTTCATGCTCGGCCAGGGAAAATTCGCCGTCCTCGATCTCGACTCCGCGGCCTCTTCCGGCGGCCATGTCGGCGCGCAGGTCCAGGAGTTCCTCGGGGCTGACCGGGTACCAGGAGATCCGGTCGAAAAAGCGCAGCAGCCAGGGTGAGCCGGACTCGAACGGAGCGGAATCCGCGTAGCGCGACCACACCTGGGTGGTGCGGCCCACGAACTGGTACCCGCCGGGTCCTTCCATGCCGTAAATGCACATGTAGGCCCCGCCGATGCCAACCGCGTTCTCCGGTGTCCAGGTGCGGGCGGGGTTGTATTTGGTGGTGACGAGCCGGTGCCGAGGATCCAGCGGCGTTGCCACCGGTGCGCCGAGGTACACATCCCCGAGTCCCAGGACCAAATATTCGGCGTTGAAGACGGTGTCGAAGACGTCGTTGACCGAGTCCAATCCGTTGATCCGGCGGATGAATTCGATGTTCCAGGGGCACCACGGGGCGTCGTCGCGGACACCTGCCATGTAGCGTTCGATCGCTTCCCGGGTGGCGGGGTCGTCCCAGGACAGCGGTAGCCGGACGGTGCGGCTGGGGACCACCAGTTCGGAGCTTGCCGGCAGAGCGGCTTCGATGTCCTGAACGAGTCCCAGCAGCCGCTTGGTGGACAGGACAGACGGGTCCACCTTGATCTGGAGGGAGCGGATTCCCGGCGTGAGGTCCACGATCCCTGGAACGCGGAGCTTTTCGATGTGCTGGTGCAGGGCGTGGACCCTGGCACGGAGGCCGAGGTCCAGCACCATCTCGCCGTACTCCACCAGCAGGTTGTCATCGCCGGAGCGGCGGTAGGTGACTGCGGGCCGGCCCGGGGTTTCTGGCACCCGGCCCAGCACGCCGTCGTCGCCGTCCCCGCGTGCTGTGCGCTCACCGGTGAGCGCCCCTGCTGTGCCTTCTGGTGTCCTTCCGGACTGCTTGGCTGTCAGTTCCGTAGGCCAGCTTGCATCGCCCGGCAGCAGCAGCTGGCGGCCAGGGCCGAGATCCTTGGCCGACGGCGCCTGACCGACCTGGATGGGCACGAACCGGACCTTGTCGCCGGGCCGCAGCTGGCCGAGCTTCCAGCGGTCGGCGGTCACCACGGTGACCGGGCAGACGAACCCGCCCAGGCTGGGTCCGTCCGGGCCGAGCAAGATGGGCGTGTCGCCGGTGAAGTCGAGTGCGCCCACGGAGTAGGCGGTGTCGTGAATGTTGGACGGGTGGAGGCCGGCTTCGCCGCCGTCGGTACGGGCCCAGCGAGGTTTGGGGCCGGTCAGCCGGATTCCAGTGCGTGCGGAGTTGAAGTGCACTTCGTACTCTGCGGCGTACAGTTCCTCGATGTCTTCGCGCTGAAAGAATTCCGGGGCCCCATGCGGGCCTTCCGCCACCGCCAGTTCCCAGGTGGAGGTCAGGGCGGGCCGGCTGTCGAGCGGCACTGCGGACGCGGCTGCTCCTGCAGTGCCGGCCGCCGGAGTCGCGGTGCGGAGCACGTCACCGGCGCGCAGGACGCGTCCGGCGTGTCCGCCGAACTGGCCAAGCGTGAAGGTCGAGGCGCTGCCGAGATAGTGCGGGATGTCCAGGCCACCCTGGAACAGGATGTACCCGCGGAGCCCGTGGCCCGCGGCAGTGCCGATGTCCAGCGTTCCGCCTGCGGGGACTGTTACCGGCGCCCATGCCGGTACCGGAGTTCCGTCGATGGTGACAGTTACGTCTGCGCCGGTGACACATAAGGTGGTCGCGTGCGTGAAGGTCAGGCTGGGGCCGGTCATGGTGAATTCCAGGCCGGGGGAGCCCTCGGGGTTGCCCAGGGCCGTGTTGCCCAGCCGGAAGGACAGGTCATCCATGGGGCCGCTCGGCGGGACACCAACCTGCCACAGCCCGGTCCGACCGGGCCAGTCCTGGACGCTGGTCTGCAGGCCGGGGCGGCCCACGGTGATGCGCGGCTCGGGGTCGCCCACGGAATCCAGGGTGCTGGTGGAGTGCCCAACGCTGCGGACCACGTCCAGGCCGGCCACGGCACGGAGCATTCCGAGGTTGGTCTCAATGCCGTCGATCCTGGTTGCCGCGAGTGCTGCGGCCAGCCGGTCAAACGCCTCGGACCGCGTTGCTGCAGACGTGATGATTTTGCCCAGGAGGGGATCGTAGTTGGTGGACACCTCGGTGCCGGTTTCCACCCAGGCGTCCACCCGGGCATCTGCTGTGCTGGGGTAGACGGCGTTGGTTACGGTTCCGGCGCTGGGCTGGAATCCCCGGGCGGGGTCCTCGGCGTAGAGCCGTGCCTCTACTGCGCTGCCTGACACGGGTACGCTCTCCGGGACGCCGGCAAGCACGTCTTTGGCTTCGACGCCGCCCTGTGCCAGCCGGAGCATCCATTCCACCAGGTCCACGCCGGTGACGGCCTCGGTGACGGGGTGTTCCACCTGGAGCCGGGCGTTGACCTCGAGGAAGGAGGCTTCGCGGCGGGAGGAATCGTAGACGAATTCGACTGTTCCGGCGGAACGGTAATTGAGCGAGGCGCACAGGGCGCGGGAGCTGCGGTGAAGTTCTTCGCGCAGCGCCTCGGGCAGGTCCGGTGCCGGTGCTTCCTCGAGGACCTTCTGGTGGCGGCGCTGCAGGGAGCAGTCGCGGTCGCCGAGGCTGACCACGCGGCCCTCGCCGTCACCGAAGACCTGGACCTCGATGTGTCGGGCGTTTTCGACGTAGCGTTCGGCGAAGACGCCTGCGGTACCGAAGCTGGCTCCGGCCAGGCGGGCGACGCGGGGAAAGCTCTCCACCAGCTCCGCCTCGTTGCGGCAGACCGTCATGCCGATGCCGCCACCGCCGCCGGTGGCCTTGAGCATCAGCGGGAAACCTATTGCGGCGCTTGCCGCTACGGCGTCATCCACGTCTGCCAGCAACCCGGACCCGGCGATCATGGGCACCCCGGCGGCACGGGCGGCATCGCGCGCTGTGTGCTTGGTGCCGAAGATGCGCAGCTGGTCAGCGGTGGGACCGACAAATACCAGTCCTGCCGCCTCCACTGCTTCGGCAAAGGCGGCGTCCTCGGACAGGAAACCGTACCCGGGATGAATAGCCCCCGCGCCCGTCGATTTGGCGGCCGCCAGCAGGGCGTCCACCCGAAGGTAGGACTCCTTGGCCGCTGCGGGTCCCAGCAGCACTGCCTCGTCTGCGAGGCGGACGTGGCGGGCGCCGCGGTCCGCTTCGGAGAACACGGCAACGGTCCGGAGGCCGAGCTTACGGGCTGACTCGATAACGCGGCAGGCAATTTCGCCGCGGTTGGCAATCAGCAGGGTGTCAAAGCTGTTCACTTGGCAGCCTCCGGCCGGGTGATGATCATGCGGACGGGTGTGGGGTTGAAGCCGTTGCATGGGTTGTTGATTTGCGGGCAGTTTGAGACGAGCACCAGCGTGTCCACCTCGGCGCGCAGCGCTACCCGCTTGCCGGGCGCGGAAAGTCCGTCAACAATGCCCAGGGCACCGTCGGGATCCACCGGAACGTTCATGAACCAGTTGATGTTGGACACCAGGTCCCGCTTCCCCAAGCCCCAGCGGGAGCCTTCAATGAGGAAGTTTTCAACGCAGGCGTGCTGTTCACGGGTGTGCTGGCCGTAGCGGAGGGTGTTGGATTCCTGCGAGCAGGCCCCGCCGATGGTGTCATGTACACCCACCTCGTCCGCCACGACAGTCATCAGCGGAACTCCGGTGTCCGCGCGAAGCACCGAACCCGTGGTCAGGACGATCGACTGCTGCTGCGCGATGGTGACCGCCGCCGAGTAGCGCACGGTGGTGTCGCCTGCGGCGTACAGCAGGCAGTCCACCGCCTGGTTGCCCTCCAGGTCTACGATGGTCAGCACCTCACCGGCTGCCACCACCGCTGACCACGGTCCTTTGGCTTCGACGAATTCGTCGAGGACCACTGTGCCGGGCATCAGGGCGGTTTCACCCGCTGCGGGGACGGGCTTGGTATCAAGGGCGGTGTTCATCGGGCGTTCCTTGCAGTCAGGTCGTGTTCGGTGTTGCGGAGCGCTTGCAGGTGTTCGGGAGCCAGGGTGCCGGCGAGGCTGCCCGCTTCCAGCGCAGGAAGGTCCTGCGGCGCATGCCAGGCGACAATGTCGACGGCCGTTCCGGTGAAGTCCTCACGCGGGTCCAGGGGGTGGGCGGTGTTGGCCAGCACCAGCACCGCGTCCATCTGGAGCAGGAGTTCGACCGCGGCGCCCGGGCCACCGCTTCCGGCGAAGGCGATGCTGCCGGAAGGGTCAACGCGGACGCCCTTGAAGAAGGACAGCGTCGGCGCTACGTCGCGGGGGCCCAGCCCGTTCTTTAGGGCCGCGAGGGTGAGGAGTTCGCGGGCGGCCGGGGAGGCGCTGTGGGCGGTGCCGTCACCGTACCGGGCAGTGTTTCCGCTGAGGGTGGTGGCCCCGGTGAGGGCATCGTGGCGGGAGGAGGAGTCAGACACAACCGTGGCCATCAGGCGGCCGGCGTCGGAAAGCAGCGGGTGGCCCGCCCCCGGGTATGCCTGCCACGGGACCTTGACGGTATCCGCGATGTTGAGGCGTTCGTGGAGGGCACCTGCCCGGTAAAGAAGGGTGTGCACGCAGGCATCACCGTCGGTGTCCGTGAGCCGGACCCGGGTGCCTCGGGCCAACTGCATGGTGGTGTAGCGGCCAAAGGCCAGCTCTTCGGCCCAGCTGACGGAAGCTGCGGCACCGTCCGGAAGCCCTGCCATAAGGCGCGCGGGGGCGGAAGAAGCTGGCACGTGGCGCATGGTGTCCGCCCTCCGGCCGTGCTGTTCCCTAGCGTGAGCGCGGGCGCCGACGGTGGTAGCCGTACCGGTCTCTGGTGTTTCGATGGTCTGTGTCATGTCGGTCCTGTGTTCTTTACGGCTGGGGGTTCTTGAAGGCTGATTTTGGAGCGAGGGCTGGCAGGCGCGGGCTTTTAGGCTTTGGCTGCCAGGTTCCGGCTGCGGACCCAGAGGCCAAGGAGCAGGACCGCGGTCACCATCAGTGGCGCCGAATAGAGGAGGATCCCGTTCTCTCCCGAGGGGTCGTAAACCTCGGGCCGGGGCCAGGCAAGGTTTACCACCATCACGGCCCCGTAAAGAACGGCAAGGATATTGACGGGCAACCCCCAGCGTCCGAGCGAAAAGAGTCCCGCGGGCAGGGTCTGTCCCACCCTGTTCCAGTCGCCCCGGAGCCTGTTAAGCAGCTGCGGCACTGTGACCAGGAGGTAGGCGAAGTAGACCATGACGATGCAGACGCTGCAGAGGGTGGTGAACAGCGCCGCGTTGCCCACGTTGATGGCAAGCACGCCAACGGCCAGGGCGCCGATGACGATCGAGGGCCACATGGGTGTCCCTCGAGTGGGGTGGACCGAGGACAGCAGCGCCGAGGCGGGGAGTTTGCCATCGCGTGCCATGGAGAACACCAACCGTGAACCGGCTGTCTGGATGGCTAGGGTGCAGACAAAGATAGCGATGGCCACGTCCACCAGAAGGACCTTGCCCCAGAACGTGCCCAGTACTGCGGTGAGGACGTAGGGCAGGCCTTCAGTGGCGAGCCGGCCGTCGTCAAGGCTTGGTGCAGCCATCAGGGCAGTGATGATCATCAGTGCCCCGCCGATTCCGGAGATGAGCAGGGCTGACAGGATGGTGCGCGGAGCGGTACGGCGGGGGTCTTTGGTCTCTTCGGAAAGCTCACCGGCGGAGTTGAAACCCACCATGACGTAGGCGGCCATCAGCCCTGAAACCAGGAAGGCTCCGACAGACCCGAGGTCCGAGCCCTGGAGTACGGTGGTGTCCGCGACAACTTCGGGCCCGCGCCGAGCGGCGCTGATGAGTGCGAGGATGACGGCCACGACGCCGATAATCTCGCACGTCACACCGACAGAGTTCACGTGTGCCATGAGCTTGACGCCGAGGGAGTTGATGATGGTGGTGGCTACCAGGAGCACAGCCCCGAGGACTACTGCATTGGCGGCACCGGTGACCGTGTTGAGGGCAGAATCGCCGCCCACCAGCTGGAAGCCATCCCAAAGCTGGGGCAGCACGACCTGCAGGGCAATGGCGGCGGCGGCGGCGGTGACCACCTGGGCGATTGCCATGAACCAGCCGGCGAACCAGCCAACGCCCTCACCGCCTACTCGCCGGGCCCACTGGTATACGGCCCCGGAGAGCGGGTAGCGGGCGGCGAGTTCGGCGAAGTTCAGTGCAACGAGGAGCTGACCAACCAGCACAACCGGCCATGTCCAGAAGAACGCAGGCCCGGCGAACGAGTAGCCGAAAGCGAAGAGCTGGAAGATGGTGGTCAGGATGGAGACAAAGGAGAAGCCGGCGGCGAAGGAAGCGTAACGGCCGAGCTTTCGGTGGAGGGTGGGCTGATAGCCAAGGGACGTCAGATCCGCATCGTCCTGGTGGACGGTGGGGAGAACGGTTGATGTCATCGGAATCTCCGGGGCTGGAATGGCAGGGGGGATGAAGCCTCCCGGCAACGCAGCGCTCGGCCGACGGCTGCGGATTACCGGTCAATTGATAGTTTTTCAGTGCCATGTCCCCAAACAGTTTCACTCCTGTAAAAGGCAAATAGACATCTTGTTTCCGGTTCATTTCCATCCCCTCACACCCATGGTCGGCGGTATTTGCAGCCGACAGGAGTGCAAGAATGATGCGGTGACTTCAGCCGGACCGGGACGCCCTCGCCACCAACAGCCCTCCCGACCAGGGGCCACCGCCCGTGACGAAATCCTCGATGCGGCCGCCGAACTGTTCACCACCCAAGGCTTTGCCAGCACCTCCACGCGGTCCATCGCGGACGCGGTCGGAATCAGGCAGTCCTCGCTTTACCACCACTTCAAAACGAAGGACGACATCCTCGAGAACCTCCTGGAGGGCACCGTGTCCAGTGGGCTGAAGTTCGCCCGGGCCGTTGCTGCCGAAACGGGCGACGAAGCTGCCCCCGGGAGCCGACTCCACGCTGTCGCCCTATACGACGGCATGCAACTCCTCAGCGCCCGCTGGAACCTCGGAATCCTCTACCACCTGCCCGAGGTCCGAAGCACCCGCTTCGCGCAGTTCCTGGCCGACCGGCAGGAGCTGCGCAGCCTTTACAGACAACTGGGCGCTGGCCTGTCCTTCGCCAACGGAACCGACAGCCCCACCGCCGGCGGTGATCTTACCTTCCGCTTGGTCGAATCCCTGATCAGTCTTCGATCGGATGGAATGGCCGGACCCGACTCGAACATGCAGGTTGCGGACGCCGGGCTTATCCTCTGCGGGTTGGCCGGAGAGCTCCACGCAATAAGGGAAGAGAGCAGCACGATCATCCGCCGCTTCGCCGAGAACTAGGCTAAGCGGCTCACGCTCGTAGTGAGGCTGAGGTCCGCCGCAAGTGCGCCTATAAGGGGCGACGTTGTCAGCAACGTGCCCTGACCTACAAGTGACGTTTAGGGCTCGTTGGCTGCGGCGCTCTTTTGACTGGCTGAAAAACAAATTCCGGACCCGCATTGGTTTTTTGTGTGGTGGTGCCCGGGCCGGTGGTCCGGTGCACCTCCTTTCCCTTCCTCGTTGCCCTGTTGGGCCGGTATGGCTGTCCTCTTGCTGGCAGGTAACTCCCCTTCTAATCGGGGAGCCGGCTTTGCCGGTGAACCTTCATTGCCCGTTCTCTTGCCCTGTAGGAGGTGAGTGCCGCACGGGGACGTTCGGCAGCTTTGAACAGGTCAGCGGCCCATTCGAACTCGGCCGCGGCAGCGAGGTAAAGACCCTCGCCAAAAAGCCGCCGCCCGATCTGATGGCCGACCTGGGCTTCCCTGAACTTCGTGCGTGCAGCGCGCAGGGCCCGTTCCTGCATTTGGGCCGCGTCCAGCCAGCGATACTGCCGTTGATAGGCGTAAGCAAGAACGAGCAGGACACGGAACGGGTCCGTGGAGGCGGCAAGCAGTTCTTGGGCGTCAGTGACTGCTTCGTCACCACGTCCCAGAAGGGACAGAACCCATACACGTTCCAGGCCGGTGCAACTGTCCAGCCGGGCTTCCATCGCATCCCTGTCCGCGACCACGTCCCGCAGCGTCACCGGGTCCACGAACCAGATTCTCTCCTGATGCTCCATCGGGGAAGCCCCTTACACCGCCGCGATTATCAGCGCACAGGTAAGACCCATGAAGGCAATGGAACCGGTGGTGCTCATCGGACAGCGGCAGGGGCATGAAACACCACACCGCCATCAGGGGATACGACGAGCCCACCAGTGGTGGCGGCCCAGATCCATGGTTTGCCGTCTGCCTTCTTTACGGCGGAGATCGCCTGGACCTGACCCTCGATCCGGCCGGTGGGGGCCCACGTTGTTCCCGCGTCTGCTGAAAATTGGACTGAACCCTCCGGCTCGACGCCGAAGACTTCAGTGCCGCTGGCAAATGCAACGAATTGGATGATGGGCGCTGCTGTATTCAGTTCCCAGGTTTTCCCGCCGTCACGGGAACGTTGGAGCCCTTCGCGGGTGGTGGCAAGAACGGTGTCGGTTTCGGGGTTGCCGGCCAGAACGGCCGGGACGAAGTCGGCTGCGGCCGGGGTCCAGGTCTTTCCGTCCGGGCTGGTTTGAAGTGTTCCGTCGTAGGCGACGATTCCGGACCTGGCTGTAGCGAGGGCGTGGAAGTCGGATTCGCCTTGGCGGGAGAGCTGCTCCCACGTCTCTCCGCCGTTTGTGGATCGGATCAGGCCCATGGGGTTGGGCAGGTCCGAACCGGGGCCCGGGTGCCCGGAAGCATAGAACACACCTTGGTCAGCGGCTGCGGTGAAGCCCATCAGGTCATTGGTGGCGCCGATTCGGGTGGCGGGGGATTTGGTGACGTCGAACAGGCCTTCGTGGGCGGCCAGCAGGACTTGGTCGGTTTCGCGGTTCACGCTCAGGCCGTGGACGTGGGAGCTGGGCAGGCCGGTGGCCGCAGTGGTTGGGGCGGTGCCGGTTGGCGAGCCGACGGAACAGGCGGACAGCAGGAGGGCGGCGGCCGCGGTGAGTCCAGCGGCGGGACGTCCTCGGTGGATGAAGTGCAGGGGCACGGGAACTCCAGGGGTGGTCCAGAAAATGGGGGGGTGGGGGAAGGCGCCGGCCCCACGGGGGGACGGGGCCGGAGCCGGTGGTGTGCTGGCTACAGGGTTGCCAGCAGGTCTTTCATTTCCTGGATTTCGGCTTCCTGGGAGCTGACGATGTCCTTGCTGAGCTGGACCGCCTCAGGGTTCTTTCCGTCGGAGGTTTCGATCTTGGCCATCTCGACGGCGCCTTCGTGGTGGGCGACCATCTGGGTCAGGAACAGTTTGGCGGCCTCGGTGCCCTGGGCGGCCTCGAGCTTCGCCATGTCCTCCGCACCCATCATCCCGGACATGCTGTGTCCCGGGGCCATGCCGGTGGGCAATTCGGTGGGCTGTCCCCAGCTTTCAAGCCAACCGGTCATCTTCTCGATTTCCGGTCCCTGGGCCGCCTTGATCTTGGCGGCCAGGTCCGTGACCGGAGCGGGAATTCCTTCTTTTTTGAGCATGATGTCGCTCATCTCCACAGCCTGGGCGTGATGCGGGATCATCATCTGCGCGAACATCGTGTCCGCGTCGTTGAACTCAGCCGAAGCTGCTGCCGAGGTTGCCGGGGCTGAGCTTGATGGCGCCGCGGAGCTGCCGTGGTCCATGCCGGGCATGCTGGTCGCGGAACTTCCGGCACCGGTGCCGGTGGAGCAGCCGGCGAGGGCGATCGCAGCAGCGATGGCGGCAGCGGGAATGGTCAGGGTCTTTTTCATGGAAATCAGGGTCCTCAAAAGTATCGGCGGCGCGCAGCGCCCTTGGATTGCATGCAGTGATGGCCCCTTGCGGGGGACCTGTTTTATGCGTGCCGAAATAGCTGGACGGTGCGCCGGGCAGGACACGGCGCCGTCAATGCTGGTTTACGTCCGGCTGATACAGAGGTCACCGGGGGAGGGGCTGGCCGGTGAGTAGGAATAGTTCGTGCTGGCTGCAGCCGCCGCACCGAAGTCGGGTAAGGCATAGGGCGCTATGCCCGGAGCAGGTGCGGTAAGCGAGGTGTTTCCCGGGGACAGCACGCAGGCATTGCCCCCGGTGGATATCTCCGGGCAGGAACCTGCAGGGGCGCAAGAAGAAGAAGGCGAGCCAGTTGCCGCTTGGGTCACTGCAGCCCCGGAGGTCCCCGGTGGATGGGAGTGGTCCTCAGGGAGGCTTTGCAGGTGCACGGTTGATTGGGCGGCTGTTGCCGGCATGGTGTGCGCCGCGCTCAAGTGGTGGGCCCCGGTCATGATGTGCATGCCAAAGACGCCGGCGATGATGGCCAGGGCCGCCGTCAGGAAGCCGGTCCGAAGGAGGAGCGCGGTGAAGGGTCCACGCGATGGTGCGCTCACAACGGTTCCTCCCTTCCGTGCAGGTTTTCAGATTCTTAAGCCTACCGGCAGGGGTGTCCCTGCCGGTCACCGTCTCTTGTCTAACGTGCCTGGGAGGCATTGAGTTTCACCTGCCGCAGCAGCTGGGCTTTCAGTGCCACCACAATCGTGGACAAGGGCATCAGCACCGCCCCCTGCTGGACGGGACAGTAGGACCCCGGCGAAGGCCAGGACACCGGCCGCTACAGGAACAGCGAGGATGTTGTAGCCGGTGGCCCAGATGATGTTCTGCCGCTATTGCCGTTATGCAAATGTGACAAATGTTGCTGCTGTGACGTAGGGTCTGAAGCCGTGCCGGTTCTCCGAATGCGGCACTCCTGAGCAGACTTGCCTAACTCTGCCGCTGCCCGGGATCCGTTCGCAAAATTCGTCCGGCAGAGACGGGGAACCCAATAACGGTCTGCTACCGACAGGCCTCGGGGTGAAGCCGTGCCTGATGCACCTGTGTATCACCACGGCCGGGTGTCTCCCATCCGAATCCGACAGCTAACCTCGCAGGCAGTGGGAGAGGCCCTTTCATGCCCAATCGCAAAGCTCACGGCCGCCGCCGCGCGCACCCCGTCCGCACCAGCCCCCTGGCTGTCCTGTCCAAATCCGTCGCCGACAACGCCGGCGGTGTCGGCCGCCAGGCCGCCGTCATCGCAGCAGCATCCGGACTCGTCCTGACCAGCGGCATCGCCGCCCAGGCAGCAGACGCCCCAACCCAGCGCGAGGCCGAGCCGGCATCAAACCTGGAAATTACCAGCCAGGTACACACCCCGCTCAGCGCAGACGCCACAGTCCAGATCACTTTCGAGCGTCCCGCCGTGAAGACGACACCGGCGCCTGTAGTGGAAGCACCCAAGCCTGTCGCCGTCGAGACCCCCAAGGCGGCCGTGGCCGCGGCTCCGGTCGTGGCGAAGGCCGCTGCACCCGCCAAAGCTCAGATCACAGTCACCCCTGCTGCTGCAGTTCCCGTTGCGGCACCGGCAGCCGGCGGGATCAACGCCACTATGGTGTCCTCCGCCTACGCCCAAATCGGCATGATCCAGGACTGCACACGACTGGTCGAAAACGCCCTGAATGCTGCAGGCATCCCCGTCGGCGACCTCGGCCCCATGCAGTTCATGAACTACGGCACCATCGTCACCGACCCCCAGCCCGGCGACATGGTCATGCAGCCCGGCCACGTAGGCATCTACGTTGGCAACGGCCAAGTCCTCAGCTCCGGCCTTAATGGCAAGAACGAAACCGCCGTCCACCCCCTGACCTGGATGACCTCAAAGGGCGCCGTCACGTTCGTCCGCGCAGGCATATAGAAACACTGAAGGCCGGTGATTCAATGCCTTGGGGGCAATGCATCACCGGCCTTCAGCATGCCTTGGCGGCTTGGCCAGATGCGAACCGGGGGTGTTTAGGGGAGCTGTACCAAGAGTGCGGATACGTCGCTGTCTGCCTGGAAGTGGGCGTGCGCGTCAGGGGAGATCATCTGGACCATGTTCGTAGTTCTGCGCCGCTCGATCTCGCCGCCCTTGAGGATGTTTTCGTGGTGGGTCACCCTGTTGCGGGAACTCTCTAATTGCGGTTAGTGCTTGGCTAACCCGATCCCTGTCGGTCCCGGGGGGAGAGGCCCTGTGCAGGTCGGGAAACCACCCATATGGTTTTTTCATGGCTGTCACCAACTAGGCAAGTCCAAATCCGAACATTTATTCCGCCACGATTTTCCCCGGGACGGGTGCAACGACCGGTGTCGCGCAGCGTTCACGGGCGTCGTGCACCTTTCCGCGGCGATTCTTGTTTGCGTCCCAGCTCTTACCGGTCCTCTCGTTCTTTCGGAGGGACACGGGGAACAAACTGGAGCAGGGTCCGTGATCCGTCCCATGGGACTCGTTGGGAGGACAGTCGACGAGAGCTGACGGTCACAGGCATTGCGGAGCTCCACCTCCAAGTTGCTGGCCGGCGGCGTCCGACGCGATGATCTCTACGTGGATCACGGTGCCTCCGGGACGCGAGCCTCACGACCCCAGTTCGACCGGGCACTCGATGCCTTGATCGACGGAGACACCCTCGTCATCACGACGCTTGATCGGCTCGGCCGGTCCACCCAGAACATGCTTGCCTTCGCCGACGAACTCCGCGGTTGAGGCGCGGGCCTACGTGGCTAACCTCTGCGGTGGCGACGTCGATACCGCCATATCCCTGGGGTCGATGTTGTTCACCATCATGGCAGCTCTCGTGCAAATGGAATTCGGGATCAACGCGAACGCGTCAGCGAATCCATCAGCAAACGCAGAGAAGCCGGAAGAACCTGGGCGGCCGACGCCGCCGGGTTACCGACAGCCAGATTCGAAGTGCATTGCGCCCGGTAGAAGGCGGCGAACCCGCTGCGAAGGGTACAAGGGATCTCGGAAATGTCCCGAGCAACGTTTGTTAGACGGTCGCCACAGCTGAAGGATTAGCCCAGTGGCTCCCTCCTGAGGGCGACACCGCGCGAGAATACCGCCAAGAGCGATCAAATCCACAGGCTGGAAAGTCAGGGCGACGGGGCCGGTCCGGATACAACGTCATTTGCCTGCTAGCTGACATCCGTACTGACCGGTCTGTCTGGGTTCGGTGTAGTGTCTGCTGTGATGGAACACTCACAGAGCTCAATAGTTGACCCGCTTGGCACTCCCGACCCTTCCTGGCCGTCTCCCCGTGGGGCGCGGGAGCGCATAATGGCGGCCGCTTACGAATTGTTCGCCCAGCGTGGCATCCGCGACGTCGGTATTACTGAACTGATTTTGCGCGCCGGGGTTGCCAAGGCCACGTTCTATGGGCACTTCACCTCCAAGGATGAGTTGGTGCTCGCTTTCCTGGAACGCTGTCATCAGAACCTCACTGTCGAGCAGATCATCGCTGAATGCAGAAAGAGATCCGAGGACCCGACAGTCCAGCTACTGGCAATTTTCGATGTTCTGGACGGGTGGTTCCGCCGGGATGACTTCCAGGCTTGTGCGTTTGTGAGCACCATGCTGGAAATGGGTCCCACCCATCCCTTGGGAGAGGCATCCATCAGCTATCTGGCGCAAGTCAGGGCCTTCATGCGGACTCTCGCTGAGGAGGCGGGTCTGGACCGGCCGGACGTATTTGCCCGGTCCTGCCACATCCTGACGAAGGGCTCCATTATCTCGGCGGTCGAAGGAGACAGGGAGGCAGCAATCTTGGCCAAACGTATGGCCGCTTCACTCATCTCCGACCACGGGGGCGCCGCCACTCTCGCCGGTAACGGTCCGGCGATGGCCGGAACACGAGGAACCACGCCTGACACAGGCTCGTCCGGGCCCCCGGCGCCGGGAAGTTGAGGCAGCTGTACCCAAAAGGCGGGCCACCGCACCTTGTTGAAGGAGCCATCATGGCGTATTCGCAGTTCGACCAGTTCCTCCAGGAAGCCACCTATCGTGAACAGGAGTCAGACTCGACTCTTGACCCGGACTCCCTTTATGGCCTCTACACCAGCTGGTGCAGCGTGTCCCGCAACACGCCACGGACCGAGAAGACCTTCTGGGCCGCAATGAAAGATCGTGTCGGTCCAGGAGAGGGCCTGCGTATGAAGGGGCCTGCGGCCGCCGACTACATCCTGACCAGCTACCCGGCCATGGTGTGAACACCACCATGACCGCAGCGTCCAGCAGCTACGTTCCCCGGGACACGGATCAGCCACGGGGAAAACGCCCCTGGTGCCCAACGTGTGACACCGACCTGCACCTCGAGGTTGAATCGCCGACCGTTCCTGGCCGGCAGGCAGGCACTCTCGCGGTGGCCGTCCTCTGTTCCAATTGCCGCAGATCCCGCGTGCTGGACACTACAGCAGCGCATCTCGCCACCCTGTCCGGACAGCCGACCCGTGGTCGGCAGTTCCCACGTTTGAAGGCCCTATGAACCATTTAGCCGAGCAGAATGTTCCACCTGCGAACGACCAGGCCCAGGACTTTCTTGCCGGTCTGCTGCTACGCACGGCACAGGGTGATCATCAGGCATTCAGTGAGTTCTACCGCCACACATCCCGTCAGGTCACGGGACTGGTCCAGCGCGTCGTCATTGACCGGGAGCTCAGCGAAGAAGTGGTCCAGGAAATATTTGTCATCGTCTGGCAGGATGGGGCGAAATACCAGCCGGCCACCGGCACTCCGAGGGCTTGGCTGATGACCATCGCGCACCGAAGGGCAGTCGACAAAGTCCGGGCGACGCAAAGCAGCCGCAACCGTGACCATCGGTGGGCAGCGACTGCCCCGGACGCCTACGATGGTCTGCTCGATGACCTGGCAGAGAAGATGGACGCCCAAATCCTGATCGCTTCGTTGGCATGCCTTTCAGCCCTGCAGCGCGAATCAATCGTCCTTGCCTATTTCGGCTCGTTGACCTACCAGGAAATCTCGGTAAAGCTCTCTGTACCGCTGCCGACGATCAAATCCAGAATCAGGGGTGGACTCCAAAGGCTCAGGACGCATATCGACCTTGTATAGCCCTTGGGACACACGGAGCAGCTGAGCCCATGTACGTTCCCTGACGGTGCCGTGCGCATGCACAGGTCAGCCCAATCTGACCCACCGCCTTTCGGCCCACACGAGGACTGCCGAAAGAATCAGGGCTGGTAATGGTGACTAGGATCCACTGTGCAGTCATACGTCCGTCGGGCTTGACCAGACGGACTTTCAGGTGGGGGATACGGCCAATGCCACTGGCAATTCAGGATCCTGGCTACCCATAAAGTCGGAAAACGCCAACCGGCGATCGGCGGGTCTGGCCGCCCCAGCAGCGGCCAGTCCCTTGAGGGTGTTAGCGCAGTACGCCGCAGAGGGCCGGGTCTGTTGCTTCAGCGGGCAGGGCCGGGTTCAGTTCGCTGCCGCCTTCGGGGTCGCTGAAGTTGTAGGTTCCGTTGCCGTCGTAGTCCAGGCCGTGGATGACAAGGACGCCTTCGCCGTCCCGGATGGAATCGGCGATTTCCTTGGCGGTGCCGAGTCCGCCCGGACCGGGGTAGCCGGTTCCGGCGATGTCGGTGAATTCGATGTTGTCCCGACTGTAGTTGAAGATCCCGTCATGGGAGACGGGGAACCGGGTCACGTCCAGGAAGCTGGCAGGGGTGGTGTCACCGGTCGTGTTCAGCGACACGACGACAGGCCCGTAGGCGGGTATCCCTTCGACGGTGTTGATGCGCCCGTCCCGGTTTTCGTCCAGAGCCAGGGTCGGGCATTCGTTCAGAGCCTGGTTGCCGTAGTGGATGTGCTGGGCGTGGGGAGCGTCCGGGGCAAGGCCCTCAGCATGGACCTCGATGTGTTCGATTTTCTGGTTTTTCACCACGGCGGTTGCGGTCCCGGAGGCACCGGAACCGTTGAGCTCATGAAGCTTGGCTGTGAGCGTCACCGACTTCTCTGATGCTTTGCCGTTGTTGGCCAGGACGGGGCCTGCACCTATCGACACCGCGGTGATGACCACTGCTGCCGCTCCGCCAAGAGCCAGCTTGGATTTTCTTTTCATGTTTTCGCTCCCTATCAAGGGGCCACCGAGGAATTCGGCGGTCTTGTGTGATTCGCGCCACAACACTCTGGGGATGGGTGGGGGCGTCTGCCTTTTTCGTTGGCCGCGCGGCCCGTCGGGGAGGCTTCTGGCACAGGCGGCAGTCCGTGAGGGCGCGGAGAACGAATAAAGGTGCGTGGGGTGGTTTCCTGATGGGCGCGCCGTCCGGTGTGTGGAGGACACACCCCCGTGAAGGGGATTGTCATGAAAACCATTACCCGTATGTGGGCCGTCGCCGCGGCCGTGTCCCTGGCAGGCATCACGGGGTGTGCAGCCCAGACCGGGGACTCGACCGCCCCGCCTGCGGCCAGTTCCGCTGCACCGCCAGGGAAAGGCGCAGATCAGATGACCGAAGCGGTCATCATGATTAAGAATTTCAAGTATGAGGTGCCGGCGTCGGTGAAACCGGGAGCGATGGTGACGGTGACGAACGCGGACAGCGCCCCGCACACCCTCACCGTCAAGGACGAGGGCGGGCTCGATATCGAGGTCCCGGGTGGCGGAACAGTGACTTTCCAGGCACCGGATGCCCAGGGTGAATACGGCATTATCTGCACCTTCCATCCGCAGATGTCCGGGACGCTGATCGTAAAATGAACCGCCCGGAACTGAAACCGCAAATGAGGTCCGTTTGGGTGTTGCGTGTCGGTGTCGCCGCGTCCCTGGCGGTCAGCGCCGTCATCCATGTTCAGCTCGCCCCGGGCTATCAGCAGGCTGCCCCGGACGGCGTCGGCCAGGGCACCCTGTTTCTGATCCAGGCCGGCGCCGCCGCTCTGGCAGCAGTATTCGTGCTGCTCAAAGGTTCCCGCATGGCATTCGCTGCCGCGGCCGTGGTGGGGTTCTCATCCTTGGCCGCGGTTCTCCTTTACAGGTATGTCCAGGTCCCTGCTATCGGGCCGCTGCCGGCCATGTATGAGCCCGTCTGGTACGCGGCCAAGGTCATCTCTGCCCTCGCCGAAGCAGCCGCAGGCGCCCTGGCCGCGGCCGGGTGCGCCCTGCTATACAAGGGCCGGGCCGGATCAGGGCGGGTAGCGCGGGGCCGGCGCCGCGGCGCTCCGGCTGCCTGACCCTTCCCCCGGTGACCGCCGGAAGGCACCTCCGGTCGGCCCGCACGCTACTGACCTGCAGAAATATGTGAACCCGGCCACATCCGCACCAATCCTTTCCCGGTGCCGGTGCGAAGTACTGTTGTCCCCTCCCGGGGGCACCAACATCACACGCGCGTGTATGAGGAGATTTTCCCTATGAATAAGACACTCCGCTTTATGGCAGTCCCCACTCTCGCTTTGGGCGCTCTTGCCCTGTCCGGTTCCCCCGCAATGGCAGCGGACCAGTCCTACCAGTCCACGCTGGGCCAGCTCAACGGCAGCGCAGGCTCCGGCACCATCACTGTTGATGTCACGGGCAACCAGGCCCACGTGGTCCTGAAGGTTTCGGGTATGCCCGCGACCTTCATGGACGCCCCGTACCCGCACGTTCAGCACATCCACGGCGGAGCCCAGGGTGTCTGCCCGGCCCCGTCTGCCGATAAGGACGGTGACCAGGTCATTTCCACCACCGAAGGCGCCCCGTCTTACGGTGGCATCGTCACCACCTTGTCCACCAGCGGTGACACCAGCCCCGCAGCAGGCCTTGACCTGAAGGTCGGCGGCCAGGGAGCCGCTTACACCGTTGACCGCACGTTCGAGCTGAACGCCGAAACCAAGGCCGCCCTGGAAGCAGGCACCGCAGTCGTCGTCGTCCATGGTCTTGACCCGGCCACCCTCAGCGCAGCAGGCCAGGCGGCCAAGAGCGACCTCGCACCGACCCTTCCGCTGGCCGCGACCTCCCCCGCCCTGTGCGGAACCTTGACGGCCGGGCAGATGAAAATGCCTGCGGGCGGCGCAGCAACAGGTGTCACCAGCGAAACCGGCACCGACACCGGCTCCCTCGCCATCGGTTCGGGCCTGGCACTTGTCGCCCTCGCCGGCGGCGCCTACGTCGTCCGCCGCCGCAACGCAGCAGCCTAAGCACTAAGCGGATCATTACAGTGACAACCAAGAACCCCGGCCACCGCAGAGGCCCCCTGGCCTCCACGGCGGCCGGGGTTCTGCTCCTGCTCACCCTCGCCGGCTGCGCCGGCGGACCTACCACCACACCGGATGCCGGACCGGCCCCTTCCGGGACCGCCTCATCGTCAGTAGCTCCGACCGAAGCTGCGGTTCCGTCCCCGGCAGCGACCACCCCTGCACTTTCCGACCCAGCGGCCGCCCCGCCCGCGGGACAGCGTCCGCCGGTGCTGGCCGCTTCGGCGCCGGTCACTGTGAGCATTGCCTCGATCGGGGTCCGGACCGACCTTATCCACCTGGGGCTGGAGGAGAACGGCTCCCTGAAAGTCCCACAGGACACCGGGAACGGTGCACCTGCCAGCTGGTACGACGGTTCCCCCACCCCCGGGGAACGCGGACCATCGGTGCTACTGGGCCACGTCAACGCCCTGGGCGGCAACAAGGGCGTCTTTGCAGACCTGAGAAGACTCACCCCCGGCGCTGAGATCACCGTTTCCCGAACTGACGGCAGCATCGCCGTGTTCACAGTGGACCGCGGTGCCCTCTACCCCAAAAACGAGTTCCCCACCCTCGAGGTTTACGGCAACACAGATGCAGCCGAACTCCGGCTGATCACCTGCGACGGCTACGACCCCGCCACCGGGGAATTTGATGACAACTACGTCATCTACGCCACCCTTAAAGCCTGACAATCGACCGCCCACCCCAAAAGTGGGCGGCCAGGATGGAAGCGCCATGAAACAGCACCCACCTTTGCTGGCCGCCCTGGCCCTGTCCGCTCTGCTGCTCTCCGGATGCGCCACAGCGGCCGGCTCCGTCACCGCCCCGGCCAACATTCCAACCCAACCCCCGGAAACAGCAACACCTAACGCCGGGCACACCGGAAGCCACGGAGGCGGGCACCATGGCGGATCAGGATCGCCTGGAACCACCAGCATTGACGGTCCCAGCGAAGCCGCCAAGATGGTGTGCGGGGACCAACCCAAGGAACGGCTCACCACAATCCTGGACCTTGAACAGGACCCGCACACCATCAACGACTGGGCCAACAGCACCTTCACCTGCACCTACCACCTGGACGAAGGTGACCTGGTCATTTCCGTCCAGGAAGCCAAAGACCAACCCACCGCACTGACCTACTTCGATGCCATGCAGGCCCTCGCAGAAGACGCCGAACCCATCGACGGCCTGGCGAACCTGGGCTTCCCGGCCTACGAAACCGCAAACGGGACAGCGGTCTTTCAAAAAGACAGCTTCGTTCTGCAGGTAGACGCTTCAGGCCTTCGGGCGACCATCGGCCCGGACGCTGTGACTCGGAATGCGCTGGCCTACCAGCTCTCCACCACCATCCTTGCCTGCTGGATCGAACACCCCTGACACACAGGACCCTTCATCCCAGCCCGCCCATCGAAAGGTTTTCATCATGAAGGCAAGCACCAAAACCGGCAGCGCACTCGGACTCGCGGCAGCAGCAGCCGTGCTTGTTCTGTCCGGCTGCGGGGGCATGTCCGGGTCCGGCACCACAGCAGCCCCCGCCATGACGGACCAATTCCCCTCAGCTCCTGCCGCCACCACAGGACCCGCTCCCTCAGCCTCCGGTCCGGGCTCAACATCGGCGGCCGCCCAGGCGGCAATCCTGATCAAGGGCTTCAAATACCAGGGCACGGACACCGTGGGCCCCGGAGCGACTATTAGTGTCACCAACGAAGACATCGAAGCGCACACCATCACCGCTGACACCGGCAACGCGTTCGATACCACCGCCAAGGTCGGTACCACCACGTTCACCGCCCCCGGCGAACCGGGAACCTACCCCTACCATTGCATCTTCCACGGCAACATGAAAGGCACCCTCATCGTTAGATAGGGCGCCCTGTAAGTCAGTGCCGGCGGGACCGCGCAATCGACGGAATTACTCGAACGTCCCCGATATTTCACTGCTGGCACTGCAGGCTCAATGACCCGGCCACTTCGGCACGAGTCTGCCCGCCGAAGGCCGCTAGGGAGACCGCCTCAGACTGGGCGTTGCTCACTTCTTCCCCGGAGTTCCGGCCGAGACGAATGTGTGAGGGTACCGCCGGACGGTCTACCTTGTCGACTCGGTGCTGATGCCCAGGTAATTCTTTGCTGATCCGACACAATCAGCCTTATCAGTTTCGGAGAAGTCATCCCTCGGAAACATGAGCGCAAACTACAGCCCCTACCTTGAGTTTGTGGGGTCAGCCCTGTCGGCAGCAACGGAGGAGGGGCGATGGCGGAAGAACAAGCGAACGGGATCGTAGGGGACCTGAAGGATCTCGTCGTGGGGGACATGATTGAAGCGTGGCACGAAGGACGCCGCCACAACTGTGGGAAGGTGTTGCAGACAGTGCCGTCCATGGGGATGTTTTGGATTCTGGACACCGGCAGCGGTACGCGAAAGCTCGTTGACTTTGAATCCCTGCTCGTCCGCCGCCTCCCTCAAACAACATGCCCAGGCAACCCCTCCGTGGCGTAAGTGCTTTAACCCGCCGGATGTCATAAGCCCAACCGCATATCGGCAACGCACAAACTACACTGCCTTGCGGCTACCCTCCAAGCCAAACTTTTTACTTTGCCGTAGCCCGCGGATTCGATCAGGCCCGCGGCGATGAGCCTGTTCCGATACTTGGATACGACGTTGGGCTTGGCTTTGAGGATGGCGCCGATCTGACCTGCCGCGGAGGGGCCATCCTGGGCGGCCATCGCGTCAAGGAACTCCCGGTCTCCGTCCGAGATGTCCGACAGTGCTGACTCGACGACGACCAAGGTGTTCCGTCGTTGGGCGGCAGCGATTCCACGCTGAACGCGGCTTTGGTCCAGTGTCCATCCCGCCTTGCCGGCTTCGAGCCGGAGGTAGTAGCCCACCAGCTGGATCAGGAAGGGATACCCCTCCGTGGCCTCGGCTGCCTTGTTGATGAGGTCGGGGGAGATGCTGATGCCTCCCTGGCTGAAGAGCTCGCGGTAGGAGGCGGTGACTTCGGTGATGGCTGCTTCGTGGAGATTGATTCTGTCGGTCCGCCGCAGGAAGGTGGCCACGCCTTCGTTGAGGAGATCGGACACGGCTGATGGCAGGCCGGCGAAGATCAGGCCGATGGGCAGCCCGTCGCGGATGAAGTGCTGGACGTCGGCGGCCGGCTGGGAGATCTCCGTCCTATCGACGGCATGAATCTCATCGACGGTGATAACGAGTCCTGTACCGCTCGCGTCCAGCAGGCGTAGCAGTTCGTTTCCGGTCCGGCGCCAGCCAACAGAACGTTCATGAGGGAGTTGGGTTGTCAGTCCGAACCCTGCCGCGGAAAAAGCGGTGATCCTCCTGGATGGAGGCCCGTCCCCATGTTTCGTCAATGATGCGGAGCATGTCATCGCCGACCCCGGCGAGGAAGCCTGGCGTGGCCGCCCGGGATATCACCGCCCATCCGTGATTCCGGGCGATGCCTTCGGCTTCGCTCAGCATGACTGTCTTGCCGATGCCCCTGGAGCCGGTGATGATGGTCAAGAGCCCTGGCGCGCCGGAACCCTGCTGCAGGCCGTACTCGAACTCGTCCAGCAGTCCGGCCCGCCCTTCAGTGGGGCAAACAATCACGTACCCTTACTGTCGTGCCTGTCCGCCGTCGTTATAATGCATGACGGCGGGGTGTAGAAACGGCCAAAATTGCATTTCAATAGCCCGCAGCAGGGCGGCAGAATTACGCCTCCGTGACCGGAGAACCGGCTGTCTAACGGTTCCGCGCCGAAGCGGCAACAAGCCTGTTTGGCGGGGTATGAAACTCCTACGCTGGAGCTACCAAATCACCCGAAAGGTGGCCCATAATGAAGAAGTTTCATACGTGGCTGGCGGTCATTCTGATGGCTGTCGGATTGGGTTTCGTGGCACCGGGGCCCGCCTCGGCGACCACATCCTATTGCGGGCTTGTGTGGGGATCGCTGGCTAAATCTGATTCCGATATGAGGGCCGAGCCTGTCACCAACGTCAGGACGGGGCGGCACAACTGCTTCGACCGGATGGTGGTTGACCTCAGCGGTCGAGATGCCGGCTACAACGTCAGGTACGTGACGCGGGTGACGCAGGACGGTTCAGGTTTTCCCGTCCCGCTCCGGGGCAGCGCGTTCCTCCAGGTGACCCTGAACGCTCCCTCCTATGACAGGGACGGAAACGCTGTGTACAGCCCGGCAAACAAAGCCGACGTGACGAACGTTTCGGGGTACCAGACGTTCCGTCAGGTGGCCTGGGCAGGCAGCTTTGAAGGCAGGACGGACATCGGACTAGGCATTCGCGCCAGGCTTCCGTTCCGGGTGTTCACCCTGGACGGACAGGGCTCGGGATCGCGCCTGGTGGTGGATGTTGCGCACTTCTGGTGACCCGCGGCATGACGGCGGACAACTGGTGGGAACAGGATAGGAACCCAATATGAAGAGGTGCCTTGCTCCGGGAAGACTCCGGGCAAGGCACCTCTTCACGCTTTCGCACTGGGCATCCCGTCGGCGTGCTCCAAGCTTTGCGGAACTATGGTAGGGCGCCGCACGCAGTTCCATCCACACTGAGTGCGCCTTCGCAGGGGCTTAACTGCCTTATGTTCGGCAGGCGGCGGGCTGCTCACCGAGCGGCAAAGGCCAAGTTTGCCCGCCGTGTCGTTCGCGCATCGTGCCGTCAGTCAGCACGCCGGCAGCACCGCCGCGTTCAGTCATCCCGCCGGGTCAAACCAACTGGGCTAACAAGGAGCAGCCAGGAGCAGCCGAGGCTCCTTCTTGGACCCAGGGCTGTGCTTTGCCCTGCGCCTACTTCTCCGTGAACTGGGCAGCTCGATGCTTGCAACTTCGCAGGAAATCCGGACCTGGCGCCGCACGGTGATGATCGATGCTCGCCGCAGTGGGGGACACATCTGGCCCGATTGCATTTCCCAGCTTACGGCCCGGAGTTACCGGCAGTGTGCAGCGCAGCTCGGAGGTCTGCATAAGACGGGACGCCTGCCAAGCCGACAACACGCTGGTACACCCTGCATGCGGGGGCTGGAGGTGAGCCGGACGGGAAAAGATCACGGCCGCCGGCGATGAAAGACGGCGAGCCGTGAAATTCCAGCGCCTGGGCTTGTTCCATACTGGTCACTTCCACAATCCGCGGATGCACATCAATCCCCTCGGCCGCCAGCGCCCGCTGGAACAGGACCAGCGCAGGGACCTTGTTCGCACAGCCCGGGATGACCCACAGTTCGTACTCCATGACCCAGTCTTACAGTGTCTTCACATCAGTAGGTGCTGGTAGCCAGTCTGCCTGCTGATCCCGTGGTCAGGGGCGAGGACCGCCTTCGGGACACCACTGCCAGCGCACCGGACCAGCTCGGCGGCCCATTCCGGCGTAAGGGTCTTGTTCCGGCCGTTGTAGGCGCACCGGCTTCGCCAGGCGATACCTTCGCACTGGCGATCCCTGACGATTGAGCGTTCGAACTCCGCAAAAACCGCCATACCGGAGAGCATGAAGTCGGGCATGGGAGAGTCCTGGCCCGTGAAGACCAGGCTCTCTTTGCCGAACTCCACCCGCACGCCTGGTTTGCGAGCCTGCGTCAAGCGTCGTCCCTCAAGCGGACAGGCAACATCCTTGAAACAACAACTGTTAGATCTGCCCGGAGCGCCTCGTGGATGTACGCTATGTGCGCCCAAAACTAGGATGACGCTTCAGCGTTTTCCCAACCGCGACCTCGCGTGTAGTGCGCGATAGCGGCGCCTTCGCCGCGCGTTCCTCTGCGTTCGCTGGCGTACCGTAGAACGGCTGTTTCGCAATCCATTCCTATAAGAGCCTGGGCTGCTCTGCGGAGCGCTTCGTCGGCGGTGGTGGCCTCGACCGCGGAATGGCCGAGGATGTTGTTGAGTGCCACGTATTCGAGGAAGAACGCCATTGAGGAATCATGGCATACCGTCTCGGTCGCAGCATCGCGTTCGACATTCACGCCCGGACTTTGACTGCTTGGCAGGTACAGGTATTTGCTCCGGGGGAGGGGAGGTGCCGGTGAGCATGCTTTGACGGCTTCCCAGTGAATTCCAAGGTTCCTTGATGCATAATGAATCGAAGCTTCGGTCACCCGCTATGTGACCGGAGCTTCGCCAATTCGATGGTGCATCGGTCGTCACTGTTGGAATGACCGGTCCTGGTGCCTGGCAGCCGCCATGGCCTGCTGCTCGTGGCTAGCCATATTGAAAGGCCCAGCCGGGATTTTCGAAGCCGGGGACGTTTTCAGTCACCTCGCTGGCTACGTTCTAAGAGATTGCTGACCGCTGTTCATTGACGGTTCAGGCCGTCCAATAGTGACTGTTGTGTGTATTTCGGTCTCTATCTGAGTGTCCGGCCTCGCAGCTTTGCGCCTTCTGAGCCATTTTTCTGTCAGGCCGATGGCCCGGGTTGCTGCGGCCCAGTAGAGGGTGCCTGCTGCGAGGGATGCGATGACGGCCAGGCCCTTGTGCGCCGGGTCCACGAGCGGGTAGACCAGCCAGTGGGTGACGTAGATGTACAGGGACGCGCTTGCGAGCAGGGCGGTGAGCCGGTGGAGGCCGCGGGGGACGGGCAGGGTGGGAAGCCAGAGCAGAATGAGGAAGCCGGCCAGGATGGTTGCGCTGCGGTACTGGTCCTCGAAGGATGCGGGGATGGTGAGCAGGGCAATGGCTGTCACGGCTGCCCGCTGCCAGAGTGTCCGGGACGCGGCTGCGGCCCAGCCGAGCCCGAACAGCCATAGGACAGGGCCCTGGCCCGGATAGCGGCTGTCGACGAGATCGAAGAGCAACGGCAGGTCGATGGCTATCAGTGCCAGGGAGAAGGCCCACGGCCAGCGGCGTTGGGCGCGGTCGGCTGCAGGAATCGCGAGCAGGGCGGTGAGGCCCAGCAGGATGTGGACCAGGATCTCGATGAACCAGAACCGGGAATAGTCGGTCCATCCCTCCGGGCCCAGCAGGGGGTTGAGGAGGAAAACGTTGGCCCAGGTGTAGGTGTCCGTTAGGGCGAAGGCCACGCCGATGACCGCAACGCTGGGCACGACGATCCGGGCAACGCTGCGCAGTTGCCGCCGGAGCCGGGCACGGCGGGTCCCGCTCAGTTGGAACCGAGCGAAGTTGTAGCCGGCGACGGCGATGAGTACGTGGGCGGTTCCTTCCCAGTGGAAGAACCCGATGTGGGTGGAGACGATGAAGATGATGGCGACGGCGCGGAGCGCTATCCCTGTTTCCATGGGGGCCAGCATCGCCCGGTGCCAGCCCCGCAACGTTCTCGCGGCCCGGCCGGCCCGGTGGCCGGAAGTGTCATCTGGGGCCGCGGCGGCCCGGGTCTGCCGGTGGCGCCGGACTGGGGCAAGTTCGCGGACGGGCATCAGGTGCCAGCCCTGCGGGATGTATCCGAGCGCGCGCTCCAGCCTGACCGATGCTGCCACGTAGGACAGTGAGTCACCGCCCAGGGAAACGAACGTGTCTGTATCGGCGATGTCTTCCTGTTCAAGGACTTCCGCGAAGATCCTCCGCACGTCCGCCGGGGATGCCACCGCTGCTGGTTCCGGGATGGCGGTGCTGCCGGGCCGACCCGGGGCGGCCAGGGCCAGGATGGCGGGGTAGTCCGGCTTTCCGTTGGGGAACCGTGGGACCGACCCGACGGAATGGAGTTGGATGGCCGTCCGTGGCAGGCCCAGGTCCTGGGCGAGGGTTTTGGCGACGAGGGCGAGGTCGTGGCTGCCTTCGACTGCGGCGACCACGGCGTCGTCCGAGCCTGCAGCCGCGGCGGTCAGGCCAAGGTCGGCCAACAGCCGTTCGACCTGGCCGAGGTCTATCCGCAGGCCAACGATTTTGACGAATCGGCTGCGTCTGCCAACGATTTCGTAGAGGCCCTGGGGACAGCGGCGGGCCAGGTCCCCGGTGTGGAGCTCCGTGATGACCCGTCCAAGGGCGAGGTCTTCGGGCCGTTCGGCGTACCCCAGCATGACGTTGGGTCCTGAGTAGACGAGCTCGTCGGCGTCCAGTCCGGGGACCGGGACCAGCCGGAAGGCCCCGCCGGGCACGGCCACTCCAATGGCGTGCGGGTGCTCTGCTGCCAGGTCAGGGGGCAGATAGGCCATGCGGGCGGTGGCCTCGGTCTGCCCGTACATGACGAACAGGTCCCAGCCCTGCCGCTGGCCCAGTTCCGCGAGGGAACGCACGCGATCCGGGTCCAGAAGGCCGCCGGCCTGGGTGATGTAGCGCAGGTTGGGCAGGTCCAGGTGCTCAAAACCCACCCGGTCAAGGAGGTCGAAGGTGTAGGGCACGGCGGCGAACGACGTCACTTTTGCGGTGCGGGCCAGTATATCCGCTATCGGCCATCAAAGCAGGGAGACCTGTCAGCAAACTGCCCGCAATACGTCACAGGATCCGGATCCGGGCCCCTTTGATCTCCACTTCAGTGAGTTTGACGCGTTCGTGAGGGGTGTTGTTTGGCCAGTGGAAGACCAGGTAGTCGTGGCCGCTGGAGGTGTGGAGGATCATGCCGTGGCCACCGTTGCTGGACCAGAGGGGCTGGTCGTGCTGCGTCCAGGGCCCGGTGATGGTTCCACTGTGTGATTCGGCAATGCCCATCGCGTATCCTGCCTCGCCGTGGCTCGACCACAGCATCAGCAGCGAGCCCGCGGGTGATCGGATGATAAAGGGACCATCGGTGAACATCGGGTCCTTGGCAAGGTTCAGGCCCTCCGGCGGTTCAACCCCGTCCGGGAACCGCAGTGGCCTGCTCCAGGCTGCCGATGACGCTGCGAACAACAGGACCGGCTCACCCACGCCAACTTTCAGATCCTGTGACAGGCGGAGCGCGTACATCTCGCCGTCGGAAATTCCGGCTTTGTCCGGTGTCCCCTCCGCGCCGCGGCTATAGACCAGCCAGGGGACAGCGCCGTCATCAAGGAAGAGCGTTCCGTCCAGGCTTGGCTCCGAAGCCGGTGTCACGGGTCCATCGCTCCACGGCTCGTAAGGGCCTGTGGGGTGGTCCGCTACCAGGATCGCGACCCCGCGGGGCCGTGCGCCGGTGGACGTGGCCAATGTGGCCAGCATGAAGAACCGTCCGTCAAGGGAGTGGACTTCCGGCGCCCAGTACTGGCTGTCCGCCCAGAAGCCTTGCGGGGGGCGGAACGCGGCAATGGGTCCATCCCAGTGCTCTAGATCATCGCTGACGTAGCAGTCGAAACCGGTCGCGGGCCCTCCCCAGACGTTCTCGTCGGTGGTCCCGAAAAGGACGAACTCACCTGGAAGCGGCTCCAGGATGAACGGATCACGCATCCGGATGTCCTCAAGGCGGAGCTGTTCAACGGGCATCTGAGTTCCTTCGTCGGCTTGGCGGCTCAGCGCGTCCCGGACCTTTGCCCAGTGGTGCGCCGAGACCAGTCTTGCCTTCCTTGGCAGCCGTCCGGGGAATCACTTTCGCCCATTGGAAATATATAAAACTGCAGCCACGGGCACGAAGCCTGGGTTAAGCGGCGCAGGCATCCTTCAGTGCATCGACTGAGTCAGCCGGCACCTGGTCGCCGGACTTGGCGATCTGGCCCAGCGGCGTCGTGATTTCCGAGGGCACCCCAGCGGTGCTGGCAGCGTCGACCAGTCCGGTGAGCGCTGCCTTGTCCGAGGCGCTGACCAGGCCGTCTTCAACGACGGCGCAGACCTGCTTTTTGACCTCGGATGCGGCGGCGGTGGCCACCTTCGAGGCGGCTTCGCCGGCAGCGCTTTCCGCGGCCTGCTGTACTTCTCCGCAGGCGGTCAGCAGGAGGAACAGGGGGACGGCGGACAGGGCGGCAAGGCGACGTTTCATCAGTCCAGCCTACCGGCTCAGGCTGTCCCGCCCTCCCCGTGCACGTCTGCCATCCTGTCCTCGGAGCGGTCCAGGTAGGCCAGCAGTAGGTCTGCGGCGCGGTCCGGTTCCCCGGCTTCCAGTGCTTCGCATATCTCCTCGTTGTCCCGGAGATAGTGCTGGTAGAAGTGCGCATCCACGGTGGCCTTGTGGAAAAACAGGCGCATCTCGGCCAGCACCTGGGCCATCATGCTGTTCAGGCGCCGGCTTCCGGCCAGGGCAACAATGGCGCCGTGGAAATGCTGGTTGGCGGTGCCGACCGCATCCTCATCACCTGCCGCCGCGGCACGCTTGCCTTCCTCCACCGCGGCTCGGACGGCGGCCACGCCCTCAGGCGTGCCGCCGGCCCGCAATGAACTGACCTCGATGGCGCGGCGGACCGTATAGACATCGTGGACGTCCCCCGCCTCCAGGCTTGCGACGAAGACGCCGCGGTTCGGATGGCGGACCACCAGCCGTTCGCTGGCGAGTTCGGCGAAAGCCTCCCGCACGGTGTTCCGGGAGACGCCCAGGTCCTCGGCGATGGTGGATTCGGTCAGGCGGGCACCCGGAAGCAGCGCTCCCTCAGCCAGTTGGCGGCGAAGTTCATCCGCCACCCGCTCTGCCACTGGCGGAACGGCCACCCGAAGGCGGCCTGCGGTACTGCGGACGTTCGCGTCGGTGGTGGCCATACCCGAGAATTTACACGATCGTCACATCGTTGAATCGAAGGATTGTTGAACAATCGCTACATTTAGTGCATCCTAGTTAGACCACTCAATGAGACGGGGATCACAAATGACAGCGATCGACCTCAACAGCGACGTCGGCGAATCCTTCGGCCGCTGGACCCTGGGCGATGACAACGCGATGTTCGCCTCGGTGTCCAGCGCGAACGTGGCCTGCGGATTCCATGCCGGTGATCCCAGCGTGATCCGGCGGACGTGCCGCGAGGCGGCAGCTGCCGGCGTCGTCATTGGCGCCCACGTCGGGTACCGCGATCTCGCCGGCTTCGGCCGCCGCTTCCTGGACATCAGCCCCAGTGAACTGGCCGACGACGTGGTGTACCAGATCGGAGCACTGCAGGCCCTCGCCTCGGTTGAGGGAGCCCGCGTGCGGTATGTGAAGCCGCACGGCGGACTGTACAACGCGATCGTGACGCACACCGCCCAGGCGCGTGCCGTCGTCGACGCCGTGAAATCCGTGGATCCCAGCCTGCCGATCATGGGCCTGCCCGGCTCGGAAGTCCTGCGGCTCGCGGAACATGCCGGCCTGCGTGCCGTGTCCGAAGCCTTTGCGGACCGCGCCTACAACCCGGACGGCACCCTGGTGTCGCGCTCGCTCCCGGGAGCAGTCCTTGAGGATCCGCAGCAAGTGGCGGAACATGTCCTACGGATGGCCACCGAATCCGCCGTCCGCGCCATTGATGGTTCCGTTCTGAAGATCCGCGCAGAGAGCATCTGCGTGCATGGTGACTCACCGGGGGCCGTAGCCATGGCCACCGCAGTGAAGTCCGCACTCGGCGACGCCGGCGTCAGCATCGGCTCTTTCGTCTAGCCTGAGTCGCCCCGCCACATTCCCCGGCCGCATCCAGGCCCCCCGCACCATCCCTCACCCTTCGGAGGAAACCATGACCAGCACCAACAAGGCAGCCAAGACGGCGGCAAGGAAGCCGCCCGCCGGCGCCATCAAGGCGTACATCGCCAGCCTCACCGGCACCTCGCTCGAGTACTACGATTTCGCCATCTACTCGGTGGCCTCCGCCCTTGTCTTCCCCAAGATCTTCTTCCCCTCCGACGACGAGTTCGTCGGACTCCTCCTCTCTTTCTCGGCCTTCGCGGTGGGCTACCTGGCCCGTCCGATCGGCGGCGTGATCTTCGGCCGCCTGGGCGACAAGGTCGGCCGCAAGTACGTCCTGGTCTTCACCCTGGTGCTGATCGGCGTCGCCACCGTCCTCATCGGCGCGCTGCCTGACTACTCCGTGATCGGCGTCGCGGCCCCCATCATCCTGGTGCTGCTGCGCCTGGCCCAGGGCATCGGCGTCGGCGGCGAATGGGGCGGCGCGGTGCTGCTCTCCAGCGAGTTCGGCGATCCCAACAAGCGCGGTTTCTGGTCCTCCGCTGCCCAGATCGGCCCGCCCGCCGGCAACCTCATGGCCAACGGCGTCCTGGCTGTCCTGGCCGCATCCCTCAGCACCGAGGCGTTCCTTTCCTGGGGCTGGCGCGTAGCGTTCCTGGCCTCCGCCCTCCTGGTGGTCTTCGGCCTGATCATCCGCCTCAAGCTCGAGGAAACCCCTGTCTTCAAGGCCATCCAGGCCCACGGCGACCGTCCCAAGGCTCCCATCAAGGAAGTCTTCACCACCGAGCCCAGGGCCTTGATCTCGGCAGCCCTGTCCCGCCTCTGCCCCGACGTTCTCTACGCGCTGTTCACCGTGTTCGTGGCCGTGTACGCCACCAAGGAACTGGGCATGACCACCGGCAACGTGCTGGCCGCCATCCTCATCGGCTCCGCGTTCCAGCTTTTCCTGATCCCGCTCGCCGGCGCCCTGACGGACCGCTTCAACCGCCGCTGGGTCTATGGCATTGCCGCCGCCGCAACCGCCCTCTACATTCCGCTGTTCTTCCTGATGATCCAGGGCAAGTCCGTAGTGATGCTGTCCGTCGGTGTGGTGATCGGCCTGGCGCTCCACGCCTTTATGTACGGCCCGCAGGCCGCGTTCATCACCGAGCAGTTCCCGGCCCGCCTCCGCTACGCCGGCAGCTCACTGGCCTACACGCTGGCCGGCGTGATCGGCGGCGCCGTGGCTCCGCTGATCTTCACCGCCCTCTACGGCGCGGCGTCCGGCGGCTGGTACCTGATCGCCGGGTACATCGCCCTCACCGCCGTCATCACCATCGTGGGCATGCGCCTGGGCCGCGACCCGCAGCCGGAAGAGGACCTCCGCCTGCTCCACAGCGACGACGCCCAGGCGAGCCACGCCTGAGCGGCGCGGCCTGATCCCCATGGAAACAGTCAGCAATCCCACCACTGCCGCCCGGGTGCTCGCCGTCCGGCCGGTAGGCACGACGGCGGTGCTCGCCGAACTCTCCGGGCTCCACGATGTGCTGGCCCTGCAGGCCCTCCTGCTGGAGCAGCCGCTGCCCGGCCAGGTGGACGTCCTGGCCGCCGCCGAGACCGTGATGGTCAAGGCGGACTCGCCCGCCGCCGCGCGCCGGATGGCAGCACGGCTGCTGGAGCTGGACCTGACGGTCCGGTCCCACGCCGAGGGCAAGCTGGTCACCATCGAGACCGTGTACGACGGCGAGGACCTCGCTGAGGTGGGGCGGCTCACCGGCCTCGGGGCAGAGGGAGTGGTGGCCGCCCACACGGGGCAGATCTGGACGGTGGCTTTCGGCGGTTTCGCCCCCGGCTTCGGCTACATGGTGGGGGAGAACGAGGTACTGGAGGTTCCGCGCCGCAGTTCGCCGCGGACCGCTGTGCCCGCCGGATCCGTGGCTTTGGCCGGTAACTATTCCGCCGTGTATCCGCGGAAATCCCCGGGCGGCTGGCAGCTGATTGGCCGCACCGCCGCCCATATGTGGGACCTCGGCCGGGAGCAGCCCGCCCTGGCCGCACCCGGCGACCGGGTGCAGTTCAAGGCGGTGCGGGAGCTCGTGGAGGTCTCGGACCCCGGTTCCCCGGCTGAAAGTGTGACAGGCGCTGACGTCCGGTCCGGCCTCCGGATCCTGTCTCCGGGTCTCCAGAGCCTGATCCAGGACCTGGGCCGGCCAGGCCACGCAGGCCTGGGCGTGTCCTCCGCGGGCGCCCTGGACCGCGCCTCCGTCCGACGCGCGAACCGGATCGTGGGCAACCAGCCCTCGGCCGCCGTCGTCGAAACCGTTGCGGGCGGGCTGCGGATCCAGGCCGTGGGCGACCAGGTGCTGGCAGTGGCCGGCGCGCCGTCGGCACTCACTGTTGTGACGCCGTCGGACGTTCCGGACTCAGGGGACAATGACGCCGGCGGTCCGGAAGATGAGCAGCCGGAAAGGGTGCGCGAGGTGCCCATGGCCACCGCGTTCGCCTTGCTCGACGGCGAGATCCTGACGATCGGTGCGCCGGAGCGCGGCTTCCGCAGTTACCTGGCTATCCGCGGCGGCGTTGAAGCCGAGGCCGTGCTGGGCAGCCGCTCCACGGACACCATGTCCGGAATCGGGCCCGCGCCGCTGGCCGCCGGGCAACTGCTGGGCGCGGGCGTGGCCACCTCCTCCAACGTGGTGGGCAATCCCGAGCTGCAGCCCGACTTCCCGGATACCGGCGTGACGGTCCTGGACATTGTGCCCGGGCCCCGCGATGACTGGTTCGACGCCGCTGCGCTGGAATCGCTGTGCAGCCAGGACTGGGCGGTGACGCCCCGCTCCAACCGGGTGGGCATGCGCCTGGCCGGCGAACCGCTGCGCCGGAGCCGGGACGGGGAACTGGCCAGCGAAGGAACCATGGCGGGCGCACTGCAGATTCCGCCGGAGGGCCAGGCCGTGCTGTTCCTGGCCGACCACCCCATTACCGGCGGCTATCCCGTGATCGGCGTGGTGGTGGACCACCAGCTGGATCTCGCCGCGCAGATTCCGATCGGCGGGTCCATCCGGTTCCGCTGGGCTCCCGGCTACGGGCTGCCCGCCAACGTAATCCCCGACGTTTCCCGGGACGTTTCCCCAGACAAAAGATTCCAAGACAAAGTGAGCAACTGATGCGCAAGGTCCTGATCGCCAACCGCGGAGAAATCGCCGTCCGCATTGCCCGAGCCTGCGAGGACGCCGGGCTCGAATCCGTAGCTGTCTATGCGGACGTGGACGCCGACGCCATGCACGTTGGCGCCGCCAGTGAGGCCTACAGCCTCGCCGGGAACGCGCCATCGGAGACGTACCTCAACATCACCCAGCTCCTGCGCGTCGCCGCGGAGTCCGGGGCGGACGCGGTGCACCCGGGCTACGGCTTCCTGTCCGAGAACGCCGACTTCGCCCAGGCAGTTATCGACGCCGGACTGACGTGGATCGGCCCCAGCCCTGAGGCAATCCGGCAGCTTGGTAACAAAATCACCGCGCGGGAGATCGCAGTCCGCGCCGGCGCACCGCTGGTTGCCGGCAGCGACGGCCCGGTGGCCTCAGCCGCCGAGGCGCGCACCTTCGCGGAAGAGCACGGCCTGCCGATCGCCGTCAAGGCGGCCTTCGGCGGCGGCGGCCGCGGGCTCAAGGTGGTCCGCGAGATGGACCAGATCGAGGAGTCCTTCGACTCTGCGGTCCGCGAAGCAGTGGTGGCCTTCGGCCGCGGCGAGTGCTTTGTGGAGCGGTACCTGGACCGGCCCCGGCACGTGGAGGCGCAGGTCCTGGCGGACCAGCACGGCAACGTGGTGGTGGTGGGAACGCGCGACTGCTCGCTGCAGCGCCGGCACCAGAAGCTGGTGGAGGAGGCGCCCGCGCCGTTCCTCACGGACGAGCAGACCCGGCAGATTTACGACGCCGCCAAGGCAGTGTGCCGCGAGGCCTCCTATTCCGGGGCCGGGACGGTGGAGTTCCTGGTGGCCGCCGACGGCACCGTCGCGTTCCTCGAGGTGAACACGCGCCTCCAGGTGGAGCACCCCATCACCGAGGAAACCACCGGCGTGGACCTGGTCCAGGAACAGTTCCGGATCGCCGCGGGTGAGCCGCTTCGGCTGACATCCGATCCCGCACCGCGCGGCCACTCGTTCGAGTTCCGGCTCAACGCCGAGGACGTGGGCCGGGGGTTCCTGCCCTCGCCCGGAACCGTCGCCACGTTCAGCGGCCCCACCGGCCCGGGCATCCGGCTGGACTCCGGCGTCCGCTCCGGGTCCATCGTGGCGCCGCAGTTCGATTCCCTGCTGGCCAAGCTGATCGTCACCGGCGCCGACCGGCAGCAGGCCCTCCGACGGGCCCGCCGCGCCCTCGCCGAAATGGAGATCACTGGCGTGGCCACGGTCCTGCCGTTCCACCGTGCCGTGGTGGCGGCTCCGGACTTCACGTCCGAAACCGCGCTGGGGATCCACGCGCGCTGGATCGAGACTGACTTCGCGGATTCCATTGCGGCGGATCCGGAGTTCGGCACGTCCGTTCCGGACGGTGCGCGGCGCACCATCACCGTTGACGTCGACGGCCGGCGCCTCGCCGTCGGGCTTCCCGCGGAGCTGCTGGACGGTTGGGCCCGCTCGGGTGGAGGCGTTCCTGCGGGCGTCTCCCTGGCAGGGGACTCCTCGAAGGGCGGGCACGACGGCGGTGTCGCGGCCAGTGCCGCCGATCCCGGTGAGTTGCGGGCGGACATGGCCGGGACGGTGGTGAAGTGGCTCGTGCAGCCCGGCGCCGAAGTGGCGGCGGGGGACCCCGTCGTCGTGCTTGAGGCGATGAAGATGGAGACCCAGGTTGCTGCGCACCGTGGCGGGACCGTCACTGATGTGCGCGCGAAAGCGGGCGGCGTGGTGATGGCCGGCGCGGTGCTGGCGCTGATCGGCTAGCTGCTCCGTCCAACCCCACGGGCCCCTGACTTCAAGAAGAAGTTGCCCAAGCCTCCCTGAGCTGCAAGTCGATCCACCACAAGGTCGAGAAACTGCAACGCGGGGTCACATTACGCTCAATCCGGGGCCAAAATCGGGCGTGATGTGACCCCGCGTTGCTTCACCCCAACGTGAACGACGGCGGCCCCCCATGGCTGGCCGCCGTCGTTCAGTCCGTTCTAAGCGGGCAAAGCGCCCGCCCCGTTGCCTAGGACGCTGAGGATGCGGTGGTGTAGGCCTGCTGGATTACTGAACCCCAGTACGGGCCGTACATCTTGGTGGATTTGCTGCCGTAGCCGTAGCTGTTGACCGAGTTCTGGTACCCGCTGGAGCTGGTGCCGATGAACCACGGGCCGCCTGAGGAACCACCGGTCATGTTGCACGGGATGCCCTGGGAGTTGAACTGCGGGTTGTAGGGATCGTTCGTGGCCGTGCCGGTGCAGCTCTTCAGGGATTCCCCGTTGAACGGCGAGGCTGCGGGATAACCAAATGCCTTGTAGGCGAGACCGCGTGCGGCATTGAACTGCACGCCGGAGGCCCCGACGACGTCTGCGAGGTTGCGGCCGTTCAGCTGGGACATCACGGCGAACCCGGTGTCATACTGCATGCTGCCTGAGGAGCTCCACTGGGTGGGGGCGTAGAGGGCTTTGGCCGTCCACTGGCCGTACGGCGCAGCACCGTTGAGGTAGGCAGGGACAAAAGTGAACCGGGTAGCGAAGGCGCCGGGGCCTTCATTAAGGCAATGCCCGGCGGTGGAGACGGTGTTTTTGTTGGTGGAGACCACAGAGTTTGCCGAGCAGACGTAGTTTGCTCCGCCCAAGGTGAAGAAGACCTTGCCAATGTGGGGAACGGGGTTTTCGCTGGCGTTGGCCTTCTGCTGGACCTGAGGGGCCGAACCCTGGACCTTGCTCTCCGGTGCAGCTGCCTCACGTTCTGCCACATCAGCCTTGTTGGCTTTTGCCCGGTCCAGTGCCTTCTTAGCCAGTACATCGCCGGGGATTGCTGCGCGCATTCGTTCCGGCGTCCAGTAGCCTGCGTCCGCGGAGGCGGCGACATGTGAGCTGCTGACGCCGCGCGATTCCTCGTTCTCCGGCGCCGGGGGTGCGGCGCTTGCCCCTCCTGCCGAGCAAAGGGCGAGCAACGCTGCTGTTGAGAGGCTCATGAGGCTTGTGGCCAGAGTCCTGGTAAATGTCATAGTCATCCTCTTCGAACGCATAAAGCGGATCCAGATGTGATCCGCTGGGGATGGTAAGAATTTAGTCGCGTATGACAAATTTGTAAATAAGATAACAATACTTGTTGTGTTTGTTTAAACCAAAGATCCGGCCGGTGCAGTCACCGGCCGGACCTTCGTGATTCTGGAATTAGTAGTCCACGTGGTTGGACAGCGCCACCAGGACGCCAGCCAGCGCAAAGTATTTGTTGCTGCCAAGATCCCGGGCCTCTGTTGGCAAGGCTAGCCCAGGGTTCGTGGTTTGCGACAGGATTCATTGGATTTCAGCGGGTCCCGGGGTGAAATGAGGGTGCGCCCAGGGTCCGCATCAGGGGAGTCCCGGATCCGGCCGGACCGGCCGAAAACCTACTCTGAATTTCGTGAACCCAGCAACCACGACCCAGCGCCTCCGTCCCTCTATCCCCGGCCCCTCACATCTTCGCCGCGGGTGGCGGGAACTGTCCCCACCGGCGAAAGTCCTGGCCGCCGTCGGCCTCCTGATGGCAGCCTCCGCCGCTTTCCATTCCGTGGTGTTCCTTATTTCCGGCACGGCATGGGAAGGCCCGGTGGGTTGGCGCAAGCCGATCACTTTCGGTCTGTCCCTCGCGCTCACCGCCATCACACTTGCCCTGATCGACGCGCGTCTGAAGCGCAGGCCGGTCACCGCGTGGATCCTGCTCGGCGCCCTCAGCGCGGCGATTGTGGCCGAGGGTGCGTTGGTGACCTTGCAGGCCTGGCGCGGAGTCCCGTCGCATTTCAACAACGCCACACCGTTCGATGCCGCAGTCTTCTCCGCCATGGGCCTCGCCGTGACGGTCATCGTCGTGGTGATGGTCAGCCTGGCCATCCTGAGCTTCAAATCGGCCAGGCCCGGGCAGCCTGCACTCACTCTGTCCATCCGGGCAGGCATGGTGCTGCTCGTCGCGGGACAGGTCCTCGGCGTCGCCATCATCGCAATCGGTGAGCCTGCGGTCCTGGCTGGCAATGATGCTGCCGTTTTCGGCCCCGAAGGCGTGGTGGTGGGCGCGGCCGGGGTCCTGAAATCTCCGCACGGGATCGCCCTGCACGCGATCCAGGTCCTGCCGTTGCTCGGCTGGCTCGTTCAGCACGTTACCTGGTCCGACGCGCGGCGGCGGCGGACAGTGTGGACTGCCGCCATCGGTTACGCGCTGGTCCTGGCGGTCAGCGTCTTCCAGGCATACGCGGGCCAGGCGCAGTTCGCGTTGAGCTTCGCTGCCCTGGCCGTAGCCGCGGGCGGTCTGGTCCTGGTGGGGCTGCCGTTCGTGCGGGCCGGTGCCGCTTTCCTGCGGCGATTCCGATAGCGCAAGTGACGTCGCTCATTCGAGCTTTCCCCCACCCGGCGGATCCGCGGTCGCACTTCGAATGACGATGTTGCCTGCACGCCGGGCTGCGAACCCGGTGAGCACTGCCACGGTGGCAGCCATCAGGAGCCCGGCAAGCAGGTAGACGGCGAACAGGACCGGCACCGGGGTGGTTTCGTCAATGAACGGGGACGGCGCGAAGGTCCACAGGAGTCCAACCGCCCAGGCGCCTGCGTTGACGGGAATCCAGAAGGCTGTCCGCCGGTGCGGGATCAATCGGCGCAGGACCAGCCATTGGAGTGTGGGGATGGACAGCAGAAGGGCGCAGCCGAGCACGGCGGCAAGGACGATCACTCCGGTGGAGCTGAAGTCGATGCCGCCCAGGGTGCTGGGGAGCATTCCGATGGACCATGCCAGTGCCGCGCCCGCCGCCGTCGTGAGCATCCATGGTGCCCGAGGAACCGCGGCGCCAAAACCGACTGATTGGCCGAAGCCCAGGAGGAAACCTTCACACACACCGGCCAGGACCATGGCGGGATACACGACTCCGGCGGGCGCGGCCAAGAGGGAAAGGGTGCCGCCGATGATCGCGGGAATGGCAAACCCTGCGGCTTCCGCAAGGGTTACGGACACAAACCAGCGGCGGAGGAACGCATCTCCGGCCACGGTCAGGTGGTGCGGTCCACTGCAGCCAGGATGGCCTGGGCAAGCTCGGCCGGTTTGGTGAACTGCGGCCAGTGGCCGGTAGGGAGGTCCACGAATTCGACGTCGCGGATGCGGGCCAGTTCGGCGGTGAAGGGGTGGCCGGCGTCGATCCATTCCTGCAGCAGCGAGGACGGGAACTGGCAGGCGATCACCGTGGCGGGAACCTCGTAACGGCGGACGTCGTGCAGGCGCTGTCTGCCGTGCGCCACGCCTTTGGGCTCCGGGATGGCGCGGGCACGGAATGCCTTGCGCAGATCCTCCGTGAGGTCCGTCAGGTCGGCGTCCTCGAAGCCGTCCCACGGCGGGAACGGGACGTCGTCGCCGTCGGCCGGCAGCTCGTCATTAATGACGCCCCCTTCACCCAGGGGCCCGCTGTCCACGTAAATGTTCCGCGCTACGCGGGCAGGCCGCACGTCCGCCACCCCGTGGATGACAGCACCGCCACCGGAGTGACCCACCAGCACCACCTTGCCCTCCAGGGCGTCCATCATTTTCACAACGGCGTCGATGTGGTCCTTGAGGGTGATGCCGGCCCGTTTTGCGTTTTTCGATTCAAGGCCGGGGAGGGTGAGCGGGTGGCAGGTATGCCCTGCCGCGGCCAAGGCAGGGGTGACCTCCTCCCACGACGAGGCGTCCAACCAGAAACCGGGTACCAGGATGATGTCCATGACGGCACCCTACTCCGCGGCACTGACAGCGGGTAGGGCACAATGTGTGTACTTTCGAGGTCGGGCGCCTAACGGCTTGCGGTTTCGCGCCACAGCCTGCGAGCCAGCAGACTGTCCTCATGGAGTGGACGCGTGCGAAGGACTGGCTGATCGGTGCTGCCGGGATGGTCGTCGTCATGGGGGTTGTGCTTACGATCCTTTGGTTGGTGGTAAGCGGTCCGGCCGGTGGGGGCGGGGCGGGGGCTGCTGTGCCGTCTCCGTCGGACAGTGCCGGGAGCCCGCCTGACACAGAGGCTCCCACCGGCCTGCGCGAGGACGAGGTGTGGCTCGCCGATCTTGAATTGGGGGCCGGGGCAGTGGTGGCCGCGGGCTCTACGCTCCGTGACGTTCGGGCGATCGCGCAGGATGCGGTTACCGGGCCGGAGGGGCTGGTCGCCGCCCGGCTTTCAGTGGACGCGACTGTGCCGTTCGACGTCGTCGCCGGCGAGCTCGGTGGCGGGACGGTGGTCCGCGCCGCTGAAGGCGGCCAGGCCGCCGTCGTTCGCACCGTCGAGGCCCTCGGCCGGGAACTGCGCGTCACCGCGACCGGAACGGTGGAGGTCGAGTCCGGCAGGCTGGTTGTTGAGCCGCGCTCGATCGACTTTGGCGGGCCGGACTTTCTCTCGGACGCCGTCGGCGCCGTGGTAAGGAGCCTCGTGACCATCGAGCACGAGATTGAGGGCCTGCCCGAGGGTCTGGTGCTTCAGGATGTCGCGGTCCAAAGCGACGGCTTCCGTGCCACCCTCCGGGGCGAGGACGTCAGGCTCGTCCCGTAATTCACCCGCAGTGTCCAATGCCGCTCCGGCGCCGCAAAAGAGGACTGGCCGTCCTGGCGAAGAAGATCCATAATGGTTAGCAGGACTAATTAGCAATGCTAACTATCGCCCGCGGACCGTAATGCCTTGGTGCGGTAATGAAAGGGATGACCGCCATGACCAGCCCGGTCCACAGCGAGCAGGACAGCCTCCAGCCGGACACTTTGGCCATCGACCTGCGGACTGCCGTGATGCGGACGTCCCGCCGCCTGCGTATTGAGGCAACGGGGGATGTCATCACACCGGGCCAGTACACCGTCCTCGCGCACCTCCGGGTGAAATCCCAGACCCTCCGCGAACTGGCCGACCGGGAACACGTGCAGGCGCCGTCGATGACACGGATAGTCAATGCGCTCACCGATCAGGGATTCGCGTCAAGATCACCGCATCCGGAGGACGGCCGCCAGGTCCAGGTCAGCATCACTCCGGCCGGTGAGGCGGTGCTCGCCGAGGCCCGCAGCCAGCGGACGGCATGGCTGGCACAGCGCGTCGCCGGGCTCAGTGAAGAGGACCGCCGAACCCTCAGCCGCGCCGCCCACATCATGCAGGAGCTGAGCGCCAGATGAGTGCCATGTTCCAGGCACTCGGGAACCGCAACTACCGGCTGTGGGCCGGCGGGGCGCTCGTGTCCAATATCGGAACCTGGATGCAGAGGATCGCCCAGGACTGGCTGGTGCTGACCGTCCTCACGGACAATTCCGGCACCGCCGTCGGCATCACCACGGGACTTCAGTTCCTGCCCATGCTCCTGCTCGGGCCGTACGCCGGGGTGCTGGCGGACCGCTACCGGAAACGCGTGATCCTGCTGTGGGCGCAGTCGGCCATGGGCCTGATTGGGCTCCTGGTGGGCATCCTGGTGCTGACCGGCACCGCGCAGCTGTGGCAGGCCTACCTGGCGGCCTTGTGCCTCGGAGTGGCCGGCGCCATTGATGGTCCGGCGCGCCAGGCATTCGTTTCCGAACTGGTCGGGCAGAAACACGTAGCCAACGCGGTCGCACTGAACTCGGCGTCGTTCAACACGGCACGGCTCACCGGGCCGGCCATCGCCGGCCTGCTCATCGCGTGGATCGGCACAGGTCCGGTATTCCTGCTCAACGCGGCCAGCTTCGCCGCCGTCATCCTCTCCTTGTGGCGGATCCGGACGTCTGAACTGGCACCTTCCGAGCCCGCGGTCCGTGGCAAGGGCCAGGTCACCGAGGGCCTGCGGTACGTCCGACGGCGCCCGGACCTGGTGCTCATCCTCGTGATGGTGGGGATCCTCGGCGCCTTTGGCATGAATTTCCCCATCATCAACGCCCTGATGTCCACGGCGGAATTCGGGATGGGCCCGGGGGAGTTTGGTCTCCTGGGCTCCGTGATGGCCGTGGGGACACTGGCAGGTGCCCTGCTTGCGGCCCGCAGGACCGGTCCCCGCCTGCGGTTCCTGCTCGGTGGCGCGCTCGGGCTGGGCGTCTTCACCCTGATAGCGAGCGTATCGCCGTCGTTCTGGCTTTACGCCGCCGTCCTGGTTCCGGTGGGCCTGGCAGCCATCACCTTCCTGAACAGCTGCAACACCAGCATCCAGCTGTCAGTGAATCCCCAATTTCGGGGGCGGGTTCTGGCCCTCTATCTGGCCGTCCTCCAGGGCGGAACCGCCTTGGGGGCGCCCCTGATGGGATGGATCGGCACTGAATTCGGCGCACGCTGGTCAGTGGCCGCCGGCGGCGCGGTGGTGCTGCTGACCGGCCTGGTTTCGGTGATCGTGGTCAGCCGGAGGAGCCGGCTGACCTTTCCGCAGCAGCTTCGGACGGTGTTCGTCCGGAAGCGCTCACGCAATCGACCAATTCCGGGGCCAGAGGCCGCCGGCGAAGCTGAGGGCATGTGAAAAGACGTACGACGGCGGGAGCCTGCCGCCGTCGTCCGTTCTGAAATCTGTCGGCCAGCCGCTGCCAAGCCAGCCGAAAACCTGTCCCGGCCCCATCGTTCCCAGTAAACTGGACCCCATGACCGAGCACGAACCGGCCCCTTCCATGGCCGCGGAGGCTCCCGTCGTCGGCACTTCTCTACGCAGCCCGGCGGAGCGGTCCCGCACATTTGCCGGCATCCTGGTGAACACCGGCGTCTCCAACATCACCACCAGCTACCTGTGGTTCGCCCTGACCTTCTGGGTGTATCTGGAGACACGCAACGTGATCGCCACCGGTGTGATCGGCGGCGCGTACATGCTGCTCATCGCCCTCTCCAGCATCAGCTTCGGCACCTTCGTTGACCGCTACCGCAAGCTGGCCGTGATGCGCTTCGCCGCCGGCTTCACCCTGGTGATGTTCGTGCTGTCCGGGGTGCTGTTCCTGCTGACGCCACCCGCCATGATGCTGGACCTCACACAGCCCTGGTTCTGGATCCTCACAGTGATCATCCTGATCGGCGCGGTGGTGGAGAACCTGCGCAACATCGCCCTCTCCACCACGGTCACCATCCTCATCGAGCCGGACCGGCGGGACAAGGCGAACGGGATGGTGGGCATGGTGCAGGGACTGATGCTGATCGTCACCTCGGTCCTCTCCGGGCTCTCGGTCGGGTTGCTGGGGATGGGCTGGACCATTGTCGTCTCGTTGGTGCTCACGGCGCTGGCCTTCGCGCACCTGCTGACAATGCGCATGCCGGAGGAGGTGCGGGCTGCGGCAACGGACGCCCACGGCGGGTTCGACCTGCACGGCTCACTGGCCGCCGTGCTGGCAATTTCCGGCCTGTTCGCTCTGATCGTGTTTTCCACGTTCAACAACTTCATCGGCGGCGTCTACATGGCACTGATGGATCCCTACGGCCTGGAGATGTTTCCCGTGGAGCTCTGGGGGACCTACTTCGGGATCGCCTCCACCGGCATCCTGGTGGGCGGGGCGCTGATCGCCAAGTTCGGGCTCGGGTCCAACCCCCTGCGTACCTTGCTCATCGCGGTGATCGTCATGGGGGTGCTCGGCGCGGTGTTCACGCTGCGGGAGTGGGCATGGCTGTACATCGCCGGAATCTGGCTGTACCTAGTCCTGGTGCCGTTTGTGGAGGCAGCCGAGCAGACCGTCATCCAGCAGGTAGTGCCGCTGCCCCGGCAGGGCCGGGTGTTTGGATTCGCCATGGCGTTCGAGTCCGCGGCGGCGCCGGTCACCGCATTCCTCATCGCGCCGATTGCCCAGTTCTGGATCCTTCCCTATGCGCGCTCGGCCGACGGCGCCGCGCAGCTGGAACCGCTGCTGGGCGAGGGCGTCTCCCGAGGGATCGCCCTGGTGTTCCTGGTGGCCGGGATCATCATGATCATCGCCGCGCTGCTGGCATTCCTCACACCTGTTTACCGACGGCTCTCGGCGTCGTACGCCCGGACGGCAGCGGATGCTGCGGAGAACCGCGCGACGGCGGAACCCTAGCCAGCCCGCGTCCCGCCTAGCCCGCGCGGGGAGGGGCGGTGCTGCCACGCACCACCATTTCGGTGGCCAGTTCCAGGGCGGCCGGTGTGGCCGGTCTGTGCAGGTCGAGCTGTTCCATCAGCATGCCCACCGCCATGGATGCCAGCTGTGCCAAGGGTTGGCGGACGGTGGTCAGGGGCGGTGACGTCAGGGCGGCCTGGGCAATGTCGTCGAAGCCCACCACGCTCAGATCCGCCGGAATCTTCAGCGAACGCCCCGTGGCGGCATTCATGACGCCCAGGGCCTGCAGGTCATTGGCGGCGAAGATCGCAGTGGGGGGCTCCGGCAGGTCAAGGAGGTCCCCGCCGTGCCGGACGCCGGCTTCGATGCTGAAGTCGCCGTCGCGCACCAGCTCCGGAAGGACCGGCAGTCCCGCTTCGTGCAGTGCGGCGGCATAAGCGGCATACCGTGCCCGGCTGTGCCCGGACCCGTGGCCCCGGCCGGTGATGATGCCGATCCGGCGGTGGCCCAGTTCCAGCAGGTGGCCCACCGCGGCGAGGGCTCCGGAGAACGACGCCGGGCTGACGCTGGGGATGGTGAGCCCCTCCGTGCCTTCGGGGTCAACAGCTACGGCGGGGATATTGAGGCTGCGGAGGGTGGTCACCAGCCGGGAACCGCGGCGCGGTGCCAGGAGCACCACGCCTGCCAGCCGGTTGGCGGATGACTCCCGGAGTTTCCGCCAGGACTCGGCCGTGGCGCGCTCCGCCCGCGTGTAAACGACGGAGTAGCCAAGCCTGGCGGCGGCATCCTCGGCCCCGGCCATGATCTCCAGCACCCAGGGGGAATCGAAGTTGTTGACCACCAGCTGCAGCAGCCCCGGCTGGTCCGCAGGCACGTTCCGCTTGGTGTAGTCCAGCTCCTCGAGCGCCCGGCGGACCTTGGCGCGCGTCGCTTCGGAAACATGCGCCCGACCGTTGAGGACCTTGGACACTGTGGGGACCGAGACGCCTGCCGCGGCGGCCACATCTGCGATCTTGGGGCGCGGAATGGCGGTCAAAAGAGCAGTCCTTGGGGTCATCGGGAAGCGGCGGCGAGATGCGCGGCAAATGCCCGGCGGACCGGCGCAGTCTCAACCCGCACGGGACCAACGATAACACTGCCGCTTTCCGGTGATCCCAGCGGTGAAGCCGTGAAGATCCCCAGTTCCGCGCCGATCCATTTGCCTTCCACCACCTCGAAGTTCCACCCCTGGACTTCCCACGGGTCAGCGCGCCCGGCGCGCCAGGCGAACGTGGAGCGAGGGCTGCCGTCCGTGCGGATCTGCAGTTCAATCCGCGGGCCTGCCAACGGGACGGGCCGGCCCAGCGGCAGCTCGTGCGGGGAATCTCCTCCCGTGCCGCTTCCCAGGATGTAGCCGTCGGCTGTCCTGATGATCCCGAGCCACGCGTACCGCTGCCCGAGAACGACGACGCCGGCCCGGGTACCCACCGGGACACCGTCCAGTTCCAGCGTGGTGGTGAACACGGACGGCGTGCCGGGCAGGATCTGGCCCAGCACGTTGGGCAGTTCGCGAAGGTTCCCGGGATCGTTGGCCTGCGGACAAAGCACCAGCTGCCCGCCTCCGGGCTGGCGCGACCAGGAATCTCTTGGATTGGCCTGCCAGTGCCACTGCGGCCCCAGCCCGGGGGATTCGAAGGTGTCGCCGGCCGGCGGCCCCGCCTCTTTGATCACTGTTCCCGCCGGGTAGGGGTGGCTGGCCACGGGCGTCCCGGGGCCGCCGTCGTCCGCTGGCGTTCCCATCCACGGCCAGCCGTCCCCGCCCCAGCCCATCGGCTGGAGGTGGACCACGCGGCCGTAGGGGCCACGGTCCTGAAAGTGCAGGAACCAGTCCTGTCCCTCGGGTGTGGTGACCCAGGCGCCCTGGTGGGGACCGTTGACCTCGGAATTTCCCTGTTCCAGCACCTTGCGTCCTTCATAGGGGCCGAACGGGGAGCGGGAGCGGAAAACCGACTGCCAGCCGGTGGCCACCCCGCCCGCCGGCGCGAAGATCCAGTACCAGCCCTCGCGTTTGTAGAACTTGGGGCCTTCCAACGTGGTGTAGCCGGGGAGGTCCGTCCCGTTGACCACGTGGGTCCCGTGGTCCAGGAGCCGGTCCGCGTCCGGGCTCATGCGGTGGACTGTCAGCCGGTTTTTGACGCCCACCCTGCTGTGCGCCCAGCCGTGGACCAGATAGGCCTCGCCGTCATCGTCCCAGAGCGGGCACGGATCGATGATCCCGCGCCCGGCGTACAGCAGGTGAGGCGTGGTCCATGGCCCCTCGGCGCGTTCGGCGCTGAGGACGAAGATGCCGTGGTCCGGGTCCGGGTAGAAGATCCAGAAACGGCCGTTGTGGTGGCGCAGGGCCGGTGCCCAGACACCGCTTCCGTGGCGCACCAGCGAGTAGTGGCTGCCCTGCGGCAGCTCGGCGAGGGCGTGGCCGGCGTGTTCCCAGTCCACGAGGTTCCGCGATTTCAGGACGGGCAGCCCGGGAACCCGGTTGAAGCTGGAGGCGATGAGGTAATAGGTGCCGTCCACCTGCACTGCATCAGGGTCCGGCCAGTCGCCATTGAGGATGGGATTGGAGTAGAGGGGGGTGATCCGGGTTGTCATGGTGTCCTGTCGGAAGTGCCGGGGCGGCTGGTTCGTGGGTGGTGGTGGAGCAGTTCAAGGGCGCGGGCGGCCGTGGGCACGGGGCCGTCGTGGATCACGGCGTGGAGGCTGAGCCTGAGCGGGTTGCTGTGATCCACCGAGGCCGCATCCGCCCAAGCAACCGCAGGGCCTGCCCCCAGGTAGCCCTCTGCCCTGATGAACCACGGGCGCAGGAGACCGGGGTCCTGGGCAAGGACAACGCTCACCGGTGCGCCAGCGGTCTGCATGGTGACCGACAGCCACGGTGACATTGACCCGTGAGCGGTGTCGGCGCCGCTGCCCGCGGCGGACAGGATCTGCGGGTCCCCGGTGCCGCGGGGGAACCTCCAGAAGATTCCGCCGTACCCGGCGCCTGCCCTGCCCTTGACGGCCGACGACGACACCAACAGCCGCTCCACGCCCGCCGCCGGGAAGATCACCGACGTCAGGGACAGGCCCCAGCTTCCGGCCCCAGGGTGGGCGAATCGCTCGATGCGCCGCTGCTCGACGGCGAGCTCGTTGTCCGACTCCGACCGCCAGGAGACGCGGCCCTCTTCTGTCCTGCCCGTTTCGCTCTCGAACGATTGCCAGCCGAGGGGGAGCTGCCTGCCGTGGTTGGCCAGGAGCATGGGGCCGGTGGCGGCGGTGAAGGTGGATCCGCCCCAGAAGTTGGTGCCGTTGATGTCGGAGAAGGCAACGGACAGGCCCAGGTGATGCGGATGGTCCGCCGGCCCGGCCTCGGTCACGGTTGCACCGGCAAGGGAACGCACCGGATGGAAAAAGGGGCGGGGCGCGCTGGTGGCGGGCTGCCGCAGGGTGGTGACGTGGTCCGCAAGCTGCTGCCGCCCGGAGCATGCAGGGCCGCCGGGTGCCTCCGCCGGGATCGCGTGGGTGACCACAGGACCTCCTGGTTGGTTGATTGCCGGTGATGTGGGGATCAGCCTAGCCATCACAGAAATCTTCGGCAAGTAGTACAGAAAGTTTCTTAACTCTTTTTGCTGGTTGGCTTCGAAGAATTGTGTTGACAGTCACAGTGATTCCTTGCTAGAAATCGTTTACTCACTTTTTCTGAAAGCTTCTGGAAGATCTTGCTTGGTCGAGTGGAACCAGTTGTTTGATTCAGAAAGTTTCCTGACTCCAAGGCGGCGATCCAGCCGCCGGGAGCCAGTCCGGACATCCTTAGAGAGGCGTCATTCGATGAAGAAGACAGCGAACACCCGCATCCCCCGCAGAGTCATCCTTGGGGCGGCGATCACCGCGGCAGGCCTGGCCCTGAGCGGCTGCGGCGGAGCATCCACGCCTTCGGCAGGCGGCAATGTGGAACTGAACTTCGTCTACTGGGGTGACTCCAACCGCGCCAAAATGACGGACGCCGCCATCAAGATCTTTGAGGAGAAAAACCCAGGGATCACGGTCAAGAGCGAATACCAGGACAGCGGGCCCTACGCGGACAAGCTGGCAACCCGGTTCGCCGGCGGCAATCCCCCCGACGTGCTGAACATGGCCAACCGGACCCTGCTGGAATACGCCCAGCGTGGCACCCTCGCAGACCTGAAGACGCTGCCGGAGATCGATCTGGCCAAGATTCCCGCAACCATCCAGAGCCGCGGCGAGGTGGACGGCAAACTGTACGGCCTGGCCACCGGCGTCAACCTCATCGGCATGGTGGTGAACAAGACCATCACAGACCAGGCCGGTGTCACCATCCCGGATGACAAGACCTGGAGCTGGGAGGACTACGCCAAGTTCGCCACCGAGGTGTCGCAAAAGACCGGCGGAAAGATCTACGGTGCGGGCTATGACGTTGCCACCGAAACCGGCCCCATCCTGTTCGCCCGGCAGCGTGGCGAGGACTTCTACACCAAGGACAACAAGCTCGGCGTGAGCGAGGAAACCATCCGCGAATGGTTCCAGTACAGCGTGGACCTGCGCCAGGCCGGCGGCTACCCGCCCGCCGGCTTCTTCGAGCAGATCGGCGGTTCGCCTGCGCAGTCCTATCTCGCCAAGGGAACGGTCGCGTCCCAGATCATTCCCATCAACAACTTCAAGGGCTACAACGAGGCCTCCGGCGGAAACCTGGTCCTGTTGCGCATGCCCGGTGAGACCACCGAAAAGCGCCGCGGCTACTCCGCCGATCCGAGCATGCTCTGGTCCGTTGCCGCGAAGTCCAAGCACCCCAAGGAGGCCGCCAAGCTGCTGAACTTCCTGATCAACGACGTCGACGGCGCCGCCCAGACCCTGACCCAGCGCGGTGTGCCCATCAACCCGGACGTGACCGAAGCCATCCTGTCCAAGCTCGGGCCGGATGACACCAAATTCGTCGAGATGGTGGCGGATATCCAGAAGGATGACCTGCCGCCCGCCTACGTCTACCCCAAGGGCGCCAGCGTGGTGGCGGATACCCTCAAGCAGCTCGGCACCGAAGTCGAATTTGGCCGCATCACCCCGGCAGACGCAGCAAAGACCTTCCTCGAGAAGAGCAATGCCGCCATCAACAAGTAGCCGCCCCGCGCCCAGACACCCAGCCAAGCAGATAGGAGCCTGACACCATGTCAGTGCTGACCAAGCAAGCCTCCGGCGCTGCCGCCGCCCTCGCAGCGCCGGGGCGTGGCACACCGAAGCGTGGCCCCTCCCGGCGCACCAACCAACGCTCGGGCTACCTCTTCCTGTTGCCGTGGTTCCTCGGCATGCTCTTTACGATCATCCCGTTCTTCGCCTCGCTCTACCTTGCCTTCACGGACTACAACCTCTTCACCGAGCCGAACTTCGTGGGGCTGGCCAACTTCCAGGCCATGTTCGAGGACCCCCGGCTGCTGCAGTCCCTGAAGGTCACGTTCATCTACACCTTCGTCTCGGTGCCGATCTCGCTGGCCATCGCGCTGCTGGTTGCCCTGGTGCTGAACCGCGGACTCAGCGGCCTCTCGATCTACCGGTCCGTGTACTACCTGCCGTCCCTGCTGGGCGGCAGCGTGGCGATCGTGATGCTGTGGCGCTACATCTTCGGCAACGACGGAATCGTCAACGGCTTCCTGGGCTGGTTCGGCATCCAGGGACCGGCCTGGGTCACCGACCCCGAGTTTGCCCTGAGCACCCTGATCGTCCTGAACGTGTGGACGTTCGGCTCGCCCATGGTGATCTTCCTGGCCGGCCTGCGGCAGGTACCCACCATGTACTACGAGGCCGCCTCCATTGACGGCGCTTCGAAGTGGCGGCAGTTCCGCGCCATCACGTTGCCGCTGATCAGCCCCATCATTTTCTTCAACCTCATCATGCAGCTCATCGGGTCCTTCCAGACCTTCACCCAGGGCTATGTGATGAGCGGCGGCACGGGCGGACCGGCGGATTCAACACTGTTCTACAACCTGTACCTGTACCAGAAGGGCTTCACCGAATTCGAGATGGGTTACGCCTCCGCCATGGCATGGCTGCTGCTGATGATCATTGCGATTTTCACGGCCATCAACTTCATCGCATCCAAGTTCTGGGTCTTCTACGACAATTAAGGCAACCGCTATGGCTCTCCTCGAACTACCCGTCAAGAACAAGCAAAAGAAGGAAGAAGCTCCGGAAGATGCGCTGACCGGCACCCCGGGGACCCGCTTCTCCCGCCACCTGATCCTGTGCCTGGTGGGCCTGGTCATGCTGTATCCGCTGCTGTGGCTGATCTCCAGCTCCTTCAAGCCCAGCAACGACATCTTCCGCCAGCTCGGCCTGTGGCCGGAGAACTGGGACTTCAGCAACTACGAACAGGGCTGGAATGCGCTGAACCAGCCGTTCCATGTCTACCTGATCAACTCCCTGATCGTGGTCGTCTTCTCGATCATCGGGAACATCTTCTCCTGCGCCCTGGCCGCCTACGCCTTCGCCCGGATGGAGTTCACCGGCCGGAAGCTCTTCTTCGCCCTGATGCTGGGCACCCTGATGCTGCCCGGCCACGTGCTCCTGGTGCCGCAGTACATCATCTTCTCCCAGCTGGGCTGGCTTGATACCTACCTGCCGCTGATCGTGCCGAACTTCATGGCAACCAATGCGTTCTTCATCTTCCTGATGGTGCAGTTCATGAAGGCGCTCCCCAAGGAACTGGACGACGCCGCCCAGATCGACGGCTGCGGACCGTTCCGCACCTTCCTCCGGGTGATCATGCCCCTCTGCATCCCGGCCATGGCCACCACCGCGATCTTCACGTTCATCTCCACCTGGAACGAGTTCTTCGGACCGCTGCTTTACATCCAGAACCAGGACCTCTACACGGTTCCCCTGGCACTGCGGGCGTTCATGGATTCGGAAGGCCAAAGCATGTGGGGCCCCATGTTCGCCATGTCCGTGGTGTCCATCGCCCCCATCATCGGCTTCTTCATCGCCGGCCAGAAGTACCTCATCAACGGCATCGCCACCACCGGACTGAAATAGCTCCGCCCCGTACTTCTCCGTACGCATCGCTGACTGAACACCCTTCAATGAACACGTCCTGGCTGGAGGCTGCCCGGACACAAAACAAAGGAGTTTTGCATGAGTTTGCGACGCCTACTGGGCGCGGCCACCGCCGTCGTGATGCTGGGGAGCCTCACGGCGATCCCGGCCGCGAACGCGGTCCCCGCGGACACCCAAACCCGTACAGCCGGTACGGATGTTCAAGGTACCCCCGAGGCCATGTGGAAGGAGACGCCGGACGGATTCGCTTCCCTTCCCGGCTACGGCCTGTCCGGAACCACCGGCGGCCAGGCAGGCAGGATCGTCACGGCTTCCACCATCCAGGAACTCAAGGACTACGCGTCGGCAAGCGAACCGCTGGTCATCTTCATCCGTGGCACCCTCACCGCAACTGACTACATCAAGATCCCGGTGGCAGCCAACAAGAGCTTCATCGGGGTGGGAGCGGATGCCGCGGTGGTGAACGCCGGCTTCAAGCTCATCAGCGTCTCCAACGTCATCTTCCGGAACTTTACCGTCAGGGATGCCTACATCCCCGGGGACTGGGACGGCAAGAGCCCGGAGAACGACCGCGATGGCCTCCAGCTCGATACCACCCACCACGTCTGGGTTGACCACATGACGTTCCAGCGCATGGGCGACGGCCTGATAGACACCCGCAAGGACTCAGACCTCGTCACCTACTCGTGGAACGTCTTCGCAGACAACAACAAGGCCCTCGGCGTCGGCTGGTCCGCGAATGCCGTGACCCGGATGACCATCCACCACAACTGGATCCGCAACACCACCCAGCGCAACTTCAGCCTCGACAACACCGCGGCAGCCCACGTCTATAACAACTACCTGCAGGACATCGGCCAGTACGGAATGATGGGCCGCAACGCCGCCAAGGTGGTCCTTGAGGGCAACACCTTCACCGCCGTCCAGGATCCGGTAGTGGCCAAGGATCCCGCCACCGAGGTGGTAAACCGGGACAACATCTTCAACGGCACCCGTGGCCGGAAGGACAACGTTGGCGCGGCCTTCGAGCCCACCCAGTACTACGCCTACCAAAAGGACGACGCTGCCCGGGTACCGGAGATTGTGGCCGCCGGCGCCGGGCCCCGCGGGAACAGCGCGCCGAACAACACCACGGACATCACCGTTGCCCTGGACGGCACCGGCGACTTCGGCAGCCTCCAGGCCGCCATCGGTTCGGTTCCCGGCGGCAGCACCCTCCCACGCACCATCACGGTCAAACCCGGCACCTACCGGGAATCCGTCAATGTCTGGGCCGACCGCCCCAACCTCACCATCCAGGGCGCCACAGCCAACCCGGCCGACGTCGTCATTACCTATGACCTCCCGGCCAACGGCGTGAAATTCTTTGGCGGAACCTGGGGTGCCGGCGGCAGCGCCACCCTCAATGTCCTCGCCGAGGGCACCACGGTGCGGAACCTCACCGTCGAGAACGCCTATGACGAAGCCGCCAACGGAGGCAGCCAGGCGCTCGCCGTCCGGACGGTGGCGGACAAAGTCACGTTCGATGGCACCCGCTTCCTGGGCAACCAGGACACGTACCTCGCCGACACCACCGGCCGCGACGCCACAGCACGCACCTACCTCAAGAACTGCTATATCGAGGGTGACGTGGACTTCATCTACGGCCGCGGCACGGCAGTGCTGGACGGCTGCACCATCCACTCCCTGGACCGTGGGAGCGCAACCAACAACGGCTACATCGTGGCCCCGAGCACCAAAAACTCGAACCCGTTCGGCATCCTGATCGTGGGCAGCACACTCACCTCCGACGCCGCTCCCGGCACCGTCAGCCTGGGCCGCCCCTGGTTTGCCAGCAGTGATCCGGCCGCGCACCCGATGACGGTGATCCGGGACTCGGTCCTGGGCAACCACATCGCCGTCCATGGCTGGGCAGACATGAGCGGCCACGCCTGGACCGAGGGACGGTTCGCCGAATTCAACAACACCGGACCGGGCGCGTACGTCAATGAATTCCATCCCCAGCTCACGCCCGCGGATGCGCTCATGTTCACCAAGGAAACCTTCCTCGGTGACTGGACCCCGGAAGGACGTGGCTGAGATGGAGCAGGCACCTGCAATGAACGTCCGACGGCGGAGCCTCCTGGCAGCCGGCCTGACAGCGGGCGCTGTGGTTGCGTCGGGCCTGCTCGGCCCGGCAGCGAAGGCGGCGTCTCCTGCTGGGCTGGATGCCGCCGTCGGCTCCAATGGCTTTGCCGAGGCCGGGCTGCCGGTGGGCCGCGCGCTCGGCGGCACCGCGTGGACTGATGGGCCGGAAGGGTTTGCCGGCGTGGCAGCCCACGGCCGCTCCGGCACCACCGGAGGGGCGGGCGGCAGGGTGGTCCGTGCCGCAACACCGGACCAGCTCCGCGCTTTCGCCAGGAGCCCTGAGCCGCTGGTGGTGATCATCGAGGGTGAACTGGTGTTCGCGCAGTACGAAAAACTGACCGTCACAGCCAACAAGTCCTTCCTTGGGGCCGGCGAAGGAGCCGCGGTGGTGAACGCCGGCTTCAAGCTCATCAACGTCTCCAACGTGGTGTTCCGCAACTTCACCGTTCGGGACTCCTATATCCCGGGCGACTTCGCGGGGAAACGGCCGGACAACGACAGGGACGGCATCCAGATGGACACCTGCATGCACGTCTGGGTGGACCATATGCAGTTCACCCGGTTGGGCGACGGCCTGGTGGACATCCGCAAGGACTGCGACAACGTCACCCTGTCCTGGAACGTCTTTGCGGACCACAACAAGGCACTGGGTGAAGGCTGGACGCAGAATGTTGTTACCCGGCTGACGCTGCACCACAACTGGATCCGGAACACCCACCAGCGCAACGCCAGCCTGGACAACACGGCAGCCTCGCACGTCTACAACAACTACCTGGAGAACATTTCCAGCTACGGGATGCTGGGCCGGAACGCGGCGCTGCTGGTGGTGGAGGGCAACTACTTCCGGAATGTCCGTAACCCACTCCATCACCAGGGACCGGGAGGCGAACTGGTGGCCCGGGACAATGTCTTCGAAGCGTGCAGCGGCAACACCGGTGTGCAGCGGGGCCAGTCCTTCGATCCGGTTGCCGCGTACCCGTACGGGCTCTCGCCCGCCCACGCGGTCCCGGCACTGGTTCGTGCCTTCGGAGGTCCGTTGGGCGGGACGGAACCGGCACCGGCGAGACTCCTCACCGTGGCACTTGACGGCACCGGGGACTACGCCAGCATCCGGGCCGCCGTAGGGGCAATTCCACCGAACAGTCCGGGGCCTGTGACGGTCCTGCTGCAGCCCGGTACCTACCAGGAGCCCTCGGTTATTTGGGGTGACCGGCGCAATGTCACACTGGCGGGGGCAACGGGAAACGCCGCGGATGTGGTGCTGACCAACAGCGAGGGAGTCACCCTGCAGGTGGCGGCGGACGGCTCGATGGTGCGGGACCTGACCGTCACTTCCGATGCGCCGCAGGACGGCCACGTCCTCCTGGCCACAGGACACAATGTCACCTACTCGAACGTGACAGTTCTCAACGGCACGTCCGGCTAGCCTGGCGTCCCATGCAGGGGCCTGCCCGGACCGGGCAGGCCCCTGCATGGGACGTTTCACCTCCCGCTGAGAATCACAAGAATGAGGCCAATGAAAACCACCAAGACTGCCCTCGTTGTACGGGGCGGCTGGGACGGGCACCAGCCTGTCGAAGCCACCGAACTGTTCATCCCGTACCTGACACGGAACGGTTACGAGGTCAGGGTCGAGGAGTCACCCAAAATCTATGCCGACGCAGACTACCTTGCCGGGGTGGACCTCATCATGCAGTGCGTGACGATGTCCACCATCGAGAAGGACGAGCTGCTGGGCCTCCGCGCCGCCGTCGAGAACGGCACCGGACTGGCGGGCTGGCACGGCGGGATCGCCGACTCGTACCGGAACAGCGCGGATTACCTGCACCTGATCGGCGGCCAGTTCGCCTGCCATCCCGGGAAGCGCCCCGACGAGCGGACCGGCGAACGCTCGGACAACTACGTCCCCTATACGGTCAACATGCTCCCGGTTGCCGCCGATCATCCCATCACCAAGGGAATATCCGATTTCGGCCTCGTCACCGAGCAGTACTGGGTGCTCACCGACAGCTACATCGACGTCCTCGCCACCACCACCCAGCAGCTCCGCGGGTGGAACCCCTGGCACCGCGAGGTCATGTCCCCGGCGATCTGGACCCGGCAGTGGGGCAAGGGCAGGATCTTCGTGTGCACGCCGGGCCACCAGACCGATGTCCCCAAAGACAACAACGTCCGTACCATCATCGAAAGGGGTTTGCTGTGGGCGAGCCGGTAAGAGTTGGCATCATCGGCTGCGGGAAGATCGCCGGGCAATACCTGGAGAGCTTCCGCCGGCTCGACGACGTCACCCTGGTGGCCGTGGCGGACCTCAACCCTGCCCGCGCCCAGGCCGTGGCCGACGCGTACCAGGGCGTGCGGGCGGTGCCGGTGAATGCACTCCTGGACGCTGACGACGTCGACCTCGTCCTCAATCTGACCGTCCCCGCAGCACACGCCGGCGTGGCACTCCGGGCCATCGCCGCCGGCAAACACGTGTACGGCGAGAAGCCGCTGGCCGCCACCACCGCGGAAGCCCGGGAAGTGCTCGACGCCGCCCGGGCGGCCGGGGTCCTCGTCGGCTGCGCCCCGGACACGGTGCTCGGCACCGGCATCCAGACCGCCCGGAAAGCGATCGACGACGGCCTCATCGGCGCGCCGGTCGCTGCGACCGCGGTAATGCTGACGCCCGGACACGAGCGCTGGCACCCGGATCCGGACTTCTACTACCAGCCCGGCGGCGGCCCCCTGCTGGACATGGGCCCGTACTACATCAGCGCGCTCGTCACTCTGCTCGGCCCGGTCAGCTCGGTCATCGGTGCCGCCAGCGCCGGCCGCAGCGAACGGACCATCGGCACAGGACCACGTGAAGGCCAGACCGTACCCGTGGACATCGACACCCACGTGACCGGCATCCTGGTGCACACCTCAGGCGCCATCTCCACCCTCGTCATGAGCTTCGACGCGGTCCAGTCGACGTCGGCGAACATCGAAGTCCACGGCCAGCTGGGTTCCCTCGGTGTCCCGGACCCCAATCATTTCGACGGCGACGTCCGGCTCTTCGCGCTCGGCGCCGACGACTGGGTGACGCTGCCGGTCTCGGCCGGGTATTTCGGTTCCGGACGCGGCTACGGCATCGCGGACCTTGCCGCGACGCCGCCGGGGGAGGAGCCCCGGGCCGGCGGCACCCTGGCCTACCACGTGCTGGAAATCATGGAGTCCCTGCTGGACTCAGCGCACACCGGGCAGGCCGTCGCTATCCGCAGCGCAGCCGAACGCCCGCCGGCTGTCGCGCTCGCGGACCTCGCCAACTCGGGGCAGGCAGTGCCTTCCGGCAGCGCCTCGATCAGGGAATGAGGTTGTCGGCCCGGTACCGGTCGAAGAGTGCAGTGAAGGCGTCCAGGGTCCGCCGGTAGCCGGTGAATCCGGCGTCCCGGCTCTTGCCCATGTCTGTCACTACCTCAATGCCGCGCCCAAGATCGCTGTCCGTGTGCCACCAGGACGCCAGCCGGTCCAGATCCGGCTCGCTCAGGTTATGGCGCACGGCAAGCTCCCTCCACTGGTCCTCCCGCCCCGTCATGGACTGCTCGAGGGGACGGGGCTCCCCTTCGTACCCCTCCCACTCCACGCCGAAGTAGGCTGCGAGCTTCGGCCACATCCACCGCCAGCGGAACACATCGCCGTTGACAATATTGAACGCCTCGTTGGCGGCCTGCGGCGTGGTGGATGCCCAGATCATGTGCTCCGCGAGCAGGCCCGCCTCGGTCATATCGGTCAGCCCGTTCCACTGCGTTTCGGATCCCGGGAAGACGAACGGCTCCCCGGTCTCCCTGCAGAGCGTCGCCTGGGCGGCGAGAGTGAGCCCCATGTTCATGGCGTTGCCCACTGCGTGCCCGATCACCGTGTGCGCGCGGTGCACAGACCAGGTGAACCCCTGCTCCGGGGCTGCCGCCCAGAGTTCATCCTCCTGGGCGTAGTAGAAGTTCGGCACCGGCAGGCGCGGCTCCTCCTCGTGGAAGGGAGTGTCGGCCATCTTCCCGGCTGCGTACGCCTCGAAGGGGCCGAGGTAGTGCTTGAGTCCGGTCATCAGTGCAACGTGGGCCACGTCTTTGCCCCGGAGTGCACCGAGGAGATCGCGCACCATACCGGCATTGACGGCGATGTTCTCCTCCTCAGTGTCACGCCGGGACCAGGCCGTGAAGAAAACGTGCGAGGGATTTTCCGGTCCGAGCACTTGGCTCAATGATGCAGCGGAGGTCAGGTCCGCGGAGAGCCAACGCACGCCAGGGCGCTCCGCTCCGGGCCTGCGGGACAGCGCAAGAACGGCCCACCCCTCGGCAGTCAGGCTCTCGACGAGCGCGGATCCGGCGATGCCGGTGGCCCCCACGACGAGAGCCGTGCGCTCCGTGCCCGCTGCTGTTCCTGTGCTGATGGTCATGGCGCTCCTTCTGGTGTCTGCTGCTCGTGCCCCTAGAGCGACAAGCCACCGCCCCCGGCAGATATTCCAACCGGCAACGCCGGCGCGGCCAGCAGGCCGTCGCGCATCACGGCGACGGCGTCGGTCAGCGGGACGAATTCGGTGTCGTGCGTGACCATTACGGTGGCCACCTGGAATTCGTCCGTCACCCGGCGCAGCAGCCCCACGATCGAGGCGCTCCGCGCGTGGTCCAGCGCCGCCGTCGGCTCATCCACGAGGAGGACCTTCGGGCTGCCCATCAGGGCGCGGGCGATGTTCACCCGCTGCCGCTGGCCGCCCGAGAGCTGGTGCGGCCGCTTGTCCGCGGACGCGGCCAGGCCCACCAGGTCCAGGAGCCCGGCAGCCCGGGAACGCGCAGCTTTGAGGGACTTGCCGCGCAGGTGGTTGCCGATCATCAGCTGCTCGACGGCGGTGAGGGAAGCCAGGAGGTTGGGCTGCTGGAAGATGATGCCCACCGTCTCCCTGCGCAGCGCGGTGAGTTCCGTGTCTTTCAGGCCGGCCGTGTTGGTTCCGTCGATGATCACGTCCCCGCTGCTGGGGCGCACCAGGGTGGCGGCAACTGCCAGGAGGCTGGATTTGCCCGAGCCGGACGGGCCCACGAGCGAGACCATACGGCCCGCACCGACGCTCAGGCTGACGTTGTCCAGGGCCTTGATGGTGCCGGCCCCGTCCGGGTACTCGAGGGTGACGTTGCTGAGGGACAGCGGCTGGGTGAGGGTTGAGCCGGCGGTTGCTGAGGCGAGGGGGGCAGTGACAGGCATGGGGGAGTTCCTCTCGGGAAGAAGCGGGGAAGAAGAAGTGGTCAGTTTCCGCCGAGGGCGATCAGCGGATCGACGGCGGTGACGCGGCGGACAGCCAATGCGGCGCCGGCCAGTCCCAGAACCACTATCCCCAGCACCGGAAGCAGGGTGGTGGCCGGAGTGATGAGGAACGGCGCGGCCTGGGCTGCGGCGAATCCGCCGAGGACGCCGATTGCCCCGCCAAGCCCCGCCCCTGCCAGCAGCACCAGGGCCGCCTGGGCGATGGCGTCGCGCAGTACGTAGCCGCCGGAAGCACCCAATGCCTTGAGGACGGCGATGTCCCGGGTCCGCTGCACTGTCCACACGGTCAGGAAGGCAACGATCACCAGCGCCGAGATGCCGTAGAGGAATGCCTGCATCAGCATCAGCGAACCGTTCTCGCTCTTGTAGGAGCCCAGCGCCTGGAACGAACCCGTGCGGCTGGTGCTGACCGTGCGGGCCAGGTTATTCGCGGCCGTCTCGTCCACCACGGCACCATCCTTGTACGTGACCGCCACGACCGTGGCCACCGGCTGATTGCCCGGTCCGCCGCCCGGTCCGCTGCCCGCCGCGCCGCCTTGGGAGCTGCCGGCAGTGTCGCCGTCGGCCGGGGCAAGGTGCGCCACCCCGCCCCAGGTAGGCAGGGCTGTCCACACCACGCCGGTGTGGGAGTACCACTGGTCATCCACGATCGCGGACACGGTCAGGCCGGTGCCGCCCACCGTGGCAGTGTCCCCGACGTCGAGCGACAGATCCGCCGCCACGGTTGACCCGATCACCACCGACCCCGCCCGGACCGGCGCCGGCGCCAACTGCCCGTCCGACGCGACGCCGAACACTGCCACATTGGTGGTGCCGCCGTCGCCGTCCTGGAGGCGGGACTGGCTGATGCCCAGGGCCTCGGCCCGGTCCACCCCAGCGGCATGCTCCCAGCTGTCCACCTGTGCGGCCGTCACTTCACTTTCGGTGAAGGACGCCGTGGGTTCGTTGGTGCCCGGCGCGCCGAACACGATGCTGTCCACCGGCCGGGACGCGGCCCCGGCCCCGGAATGACCTGACCCCAGCTTTCCGATGGCGGAGGTGGACTGGTCGCCAAGCCCGGCGGTGAGCCCGGAGAGCAGCACCAGCAGGACCGTCACCAGGGCCACGACGCCACCCATCAGGGCGAACCGTCCTTTGGCGAACCGGATATCGCGAATTGCGAGAAACACGTTGTACTTCCTTCAGTTCGGGGAATTCCTTCTCTGTCCACTGTCCTTTCCGCGGCCGCGGCCCACATCGGGGACCTGGTTGAGCAGGGAGGGCGGAAGGGCTGAGGCTGCGGTCAACCTTTTGGTTGATCCGCCTGCCGCCGCAGGCGCATAAGCTGATGAAATGCTTGCCGCGGACCCTCAGATCACGCCGTCGGGTGCCGCCATTCTGCGGTTCCTGCGGGTGACGCTGCACATGGGGTTTGCGGTGCTGCTGCTGGTTGCCATCCTGCGCCTCCACTTCGGGGACAGCGCGTTGGGGGACGGCACCTTGGGAGACGGCACGGCCGACGGCGGCGCTCCCGCGGGAGCGCAGCGCTACGTTTGGTCGGCGCTCGCCCTCGCCCTTGCGGCTGCCTACGTCGCAGGCACCGTGCTGGAGAAGCGGTACGCCGCGGGCCGTTCCGGCTTCAACCCGCACCCCTACGCCGTCCCGTGGCTTGGCCTGGTGACGGCACTGTGGGGTGTCCTCCTGGCAGGCAGCTCCGATTTTTCCTGGCTGGCTTTTCCGCTGTTCTTCCTGCACCTGCACGTGCTGCCGCGCCGGATTGCCCTGCTCACCATCACTACGATGACTGCGGCCGTGATTGCGTCGCAGTGGGTGGCCAGCGGACTGCCGGTGCCCAGCCTGCCCGTGGTCCTGGGCCCGCTGCTGGGTGCCGGGTTTGCCGTCGTCACCGGCCTTGCCTACCGGGCTTTGTTCCTGGAAGGCGAGGCGCAGCGGCTGGCCGCGGATGAACTCCGGCGGACCCGTGCCGAACTGGCCAGCACCCAGCACGAGGCCGGTGTGGTGGCAGAGCGGGAGCGCCTGGCCCGCGAAATCCACGACACCCTGGCGCAGGGCCTGTCCAGCATTGTGCTGGTGGCGCGCGCTGCGGAGAAGTCCCTTGCCGCCGGCGATCTTGCCACCGCCGCCGAACGGTTGGCGCTGGTGCAGCAGACGGCATCCGGAAACCTGGCCGAGGCACGCAGCTTCGTCCGCGGGCTCACCTCACCCCACCTCCTGGAGTCCTCGCTCGCGGAAAGCCTTCAGCGCCTCTGCGCCGAGACGGAAACCCTGGCTGCTGCCCGGGGCGACAGGCTCCGCTGCCGGTTCGAGCTGGTGGGTGACCCCGCGGAGCTGCCGCCGCAGTACAGCGTCACCCTGCTGCGGGCCGCCCAGGCCAGCCTCGCCAACGTCAGGCAGCACGCGAAGGCAAGCACCGCCGTCGTCACCCTGGCGTTCCTCGGTGACGAGGTCACCCTTGACGTGTACGACGACGGCACGGGCTTTTCGCCGGAGGCGCCGGGTTCCGGCGTGGCTGGCCGGCCGGACGGCAGCGGCTTTGGACTGCGCTCGCTGGCTGCGCGCGTGGGTGAACTGGACGGCTCGCTGGAGGTGGAGGCGGCACCCGGCGAGGGGACCGTCGTCGCCGTCCGGCTGCCGCTCACCGGAGCTGCTTTGTCCGCTCCGGGGGAGCGGTCCTGATGGGGGCCTGCATATTCTGCTGGTGGATGACCACCCGGTGGTCCGCGCCGGGCTGCGGGCCATGCTGACCGGATTCGAGGACTTCAGTGTGGCGGCCGAGGCCTCCGACGGGGAAGCCGCCCTGCGCGAACTCGCCCGGCTGCGGGCCCTTGGGGAGCGGGTGGACGTGGTGCTGATGGACCTGCAGATGGGCGCCGGGATGGACGGGGTCACGGCCACGGCGGCGATCCGGCAGCTGGAGTCCCCGCCGCCGGTCCTCATTCTGACCACCTACGACACCGAGTCGGACATTCTGGCTGCGGTGGAGGCGGGAGCGAGCGGCTACATGCTCAAGGACGCGCCGCCGGAACAGATCCGGCAGGCCGTGCTGGCGGCGTCAGCCGGTGAGACGGCGCTGGCCCCGAAAGTTGCGGCACTGCTGATGTCGCGGATCAGCAGCCCGCAAACGGCACTGACCGCCCGCGAGGTGCAGTTGCTTGAACTGCTGGCTACCGGGCTGACCAACCGCGCCATCGCCCGGCAGCTGTTCATTTCCGAGGCCACCGTCAAGACCCACCTGGTGCACATCTACGGCAAGCTGGGCGTAGACAACCGGACCTCCGCCATTTCCCTGGCCGCGCAGCGAAGGATCATCCGCACTCCCGGCCACTAACGGTGCGATACTGGGCGTTCAGCTCTTCGTCGTCAGGGGAACTTCGGAAATGGTCCTGGATACAGCTACGCTGCGGGTCGCCTTCGGCGTCATGGCTTTGGTCCTCGGCTTGCTGTTCTATTTCTCGTCCTACCGGTACACGCGCTCCCCGTACAGCGGCTGGTGGTGCCTGGCGCTGGTGTTCTTCCTTGCCGGATCCGCCGCCTTCCTCCTCGACGGAACACCCCACCAGTGGTGGGCGAATCCGCTGGGCAACGTCCTGCTGGTCCACGGCGGCGTGGCGGTCTGGGCAGGAGCCAGGTCCCTCCGTGATGTCCGGCCGCAGCGGTGGGTTTTCACCGGGGTACCGCTTGTCACGCTCGTGGCCTCCGCACTCGATAACCCCGGCACCAACACCTGGTCCGGCGGCCCGGTATTCCTTGGCGCGATGTGCCTGACCATAGGGCTCGCATCCCGGGAACTGTGGCGGCTGGAGCCAGGTTATTCCCGGGTCAGGGTCCCGATGGCCGCCGCAGCGGGAGGGCTGTCCGTGTTTTATTTCGGCAGGACCGTTGCGTTCCTGCTGGAGGGCCAGAACGGGCCCACCTTCGTCACGATCTTCGGCTCCGCAGCAACAACCCTGGTGACCATGGTCCTGCTGGTGGTCGTGTCCTTCAGCATGTCGGCGCTCAGCAACGAACAGCAGACCCGGACCCTGCGGATGGTGGCCACCCGGGACGATCTCACCGGGCTCCTGAACCGCAAGGCATTCCTGGACATGGCCGCGGAACTGCTGCACGATCCAGCCGTCACCCAGGGGACGGGAGCCTTGATCCTGGCGGATCTGGACCATTTCAAATCGGTCAACGACACCCACGGCCACGCCGCCGGCGATGTTGCCCTGCAGTCGTTCGCGGGTGCGTGCCTGAACACCGTCCGGTCCACCGATCTGGTGGGCAGGTATGGCGGCGAAGAGTTCATGCTCCTGCTCCCGGGTGCCTCCGCGTCACGGGCAGAGAAGATAGCGGGTGAGATCAGCCGCCACCTCGCCAAGATCCCCACCGCCGACGGCCTGGAGATGCCTACCGTCAGTTACGGTGTTGCCCTGTACCACGCAGGGACCTCCGGTGTTGAGGACCTCATCGCCTCCGCGGACCGGGCGCTGTACATGGCCAAGTCGCAGGGCCGGAACCGGACGGTCCACAGCGAGTAAAGCGGTACGTCCGGCCGCGAGCCCTAAGGTGTCCTGCCTGCCATCCGTCCCGTGGATACCAGCTATCCCAAATGCCTGATTCCCCGATACTCCAAGCCTTGACACAGTGAGGAGAGTCACTTTCGCCGCCTGAACAGCGCCGATTCCTCCGTGACCATCAAGAGGCAAAGGAAGATTCAATGGAGAATATTCAGCTCGCTGGTACTGAAACCAGAGACGGGACACCCGGCGCCGGGGCGAAAACACCAGGACGGCTCCAGGCGGCCCTCCTCGTTGCGGGCAGCTGCATGCCGGTCCTGGGCGCGGTCCTGCTGGCACCGGTCCTGCCCACCCTGAACCAGGCGTTCGCGGTCACCCCCGGCGTGGCCACTGGTGCCGCTCACTCTCACGCTGCCAGCTCTGTTTGTGGCATTGTTTTCGCCCCTCGCCGGGTACGTCGCGGACAGGGTGGGCCGGAAGCAGCTGCTGATATTCGCCATGCTGGCCTACGCGGCCTTTGGGACGGCCCCGCTCTGGCTAAACACCTTGGAATCCATCGCGCTGTCCCGCGTCGGCGTCGGAATCGCCGAAGCGGCGATCATGACCTGCTGTACCACCCTCATCACGGACTACTACGCGGGCGAACAGCGGAACAAGTACTTGGGCCTCCAAACCATGGTCACCGCCCTCGCAGCCACCGCATTCTTCGCCCTCGGCGGCGCCTTGGGCAGCGTCAGCTGGCGGACGCCGTTCTGGCTCTACGCAGTCAGCGCACTCATTGTTATCCCCATGATTTTCAAGCTGTGGGAGCCAGCAAAGAGCCTGCGCACGACGGCGGCCAGGACGCCGGTGCCATGGCGGCAGATCGGCGCCCCCGCCGCGGTGACGCTGTTCGGCGGGATCGTTTTCTACGCCCTGATCGTGCACTTGCCCTATGTAATCACCGGGCTGGGGGTTGCTGACGCGGCTCTCATTGGGCTCGCCGCAGCCATCGCCTCCCTTGCAACGGCGGCGGGTGCTGTCTCCTTCCGCTTCCTGGCGAAGCTGGGCATCCGGAACCTGCTGGCGCTCGCCTTCGGGCTCGCCGCCGTCGGACTCTTCCTGGTTTCCATTGCCGGCAACGTTCCGCTGGCCATCGCGGGGGCGGTGATAGCCTGCGCCGGAACCGGTGTGCTGCTGCCCACCCTACTGACGTGGGCTGTGAACGGCCTTCAATTACAGCAACGAGGCCGCGGCACAGGCATCTGGACCGGAACGCTGTTCATCGGCCAGTTCCTGACCCCCATCGTCCTCGGCGTGGCGGCAGGGGCTTTGGGTGGCCTCAGCATCGCCCTCGGAGCGCTGGGCATCGCCTGTGTGGTGGCATTCCTGGCAGTCCTGGTCCGCGGGCCGAGGATGGTGCCCGTCAGTCACTGAACGGGCCGGAGGCCCCGCCGCGGATAACCTATGGGTATGAAGAACCTGGACCTGAACCTGCTGCCCCAGCTGCAGGTCCTGCTGGAGCTGAAGAACGTGTCCCGGGCGGCCGAGCGGCTCCAGCTCAGCCAGCCGGCCACCAGCGCGGCGATGGCCAGGCTCCGGCGCCATTTCGACGACGAACTCCTGGTCCGCAACGGCCGCACCTATGACCTCACGCCCTTTGCGCAGTCGCTGGTCCCGCTGGTTGATGAAGCGATGCTTCACGTCCAGCGGGCCACGCGCGTGCGGTCCGGTTTCGATGCCGCGTCCAGTGAGCGGGAGTTCATCATCGCCGCCTCCGACTATGCGGCGGCCCTGATGGTGGGGCCGCTGCGGCGGATCCTGCTGGACGAGGCGCCGAACGTCTCCGTGGACTTCGTGCCCACCGCCGGTTCCGGGATCCAGGGCCAGATGGCTGATTACTCAAAGATCGACCTGCTCGTTGGCCCCACCGGCTACCACATGCAGGGCGCCACGAAACAGCTTTTCCGGGACAGTTTTGTGGCCGTGGCCGACGCCGGCAACCCCCTGCTCCAGCACCCCCGGCTGACACTGGCGGATCTGGCCACGGTGCCCCACGCCGTCGGCTATTTCGGCGAGGGAATCAGCACCCCGGCGGACAAGCTGTTCGATGCCGGCGGTGTGCAGCGCCGTGTGGCAGCCGTGGTGGCAGGGTTCCTGTCCCTGCCGCTGCTTGTTGAAGGGACTGACCTGGTGGCGCTGGTTCCGCGGATGCTGGCGGCCCGGGCCCAGCGCGGTGCGGACATTGTGGTGCTGCAGTTCTCCGAAGGTACCGAGGCGTCCCTGGTGGAGGCCATGTACTGGCACCCTTCGCAGACGGAGGACCCTGCCAGCGTCTGGTTGCGGTCCGTGGTGCAGCGGGCCTGTTCGCGGCTGCATGAACTCTTCCCTGTCATGGCCCATCCGGTGACTATCGACGCCGCGGATACCAAGTAGAGCAAACGCGCCGTTCTCCTTCCCGGGCATCCCTGCGAGAGTCGAGGGAAACGTACTTCTCGGAAGGACCACCCATGCCCGCTTCCAGCCAGCGCCTCGCCGGCAAAACCGCCGTCATCACCGGAACCGCCAGCGGTCAGGGAAGGGCTGCGGCGCTCGCCTTCGCTGCCGAGGGTGCGCTGGTGGTGGGCTGCGACATGGAGGACGACGGCGCCGCGGCCACCGTTGCGCAGGTCACCGCTGCCGGCGGCCGGATGAGCAGCAGCCGGATTGATCTGACGGATGAAGCCGCCGTGGAGTCGTGGGCGCAGGACGTGGCCGCAACGCACGGACAGGTCCATATCCTGTACGCCAACGCGGCGGTCACGCGCTTCGCGCCGGTGGAGCAGCTCACGTTCGCCGACTGGAAATGGAACGTGGCGCATGAAATGGATGTGGTGTTCCTGCCGGTGAAGTCCTTCTGGCCGCAGCTGATCCAGGCCCGGAACGCGGCCATTGTCCTGGTGGGTTCCACGGCAGGGGTTACCGGGTCCATGACCAACGGCCGCCTGGCGCACACCGCCACCAAAGGTGCCGTGGTGGCCATGACCAAACAGTTGGCGGCGGAAGGGGCGCCGCATGGCCTGCGCGTCAACGCCGTCAGTCCTGGCATGATCCGCACTGCCGCCACCGAGGGAAACCTTCTCGCCGCGGACCACCCCATGCGGACTATTGCCGGCAGCATTCCGCTGGGCCGGATCGGCGCGCCTGAAGAAGTGGCCAAATGCGCGCTGTTCCTTGCCTCGGACGAAGCGTCCTATGTAACGGGTGCCAACCTGATGGTCGACGGCGGCTGGTCAGCGGTGCTGCCCGGCTAAAGGTGCCGCGGGGGAGGCACCTTAACGCATGGCGTCGGAGACGGACTTGGCCCCGCCGTGGCCGGATTGGCCGCCGTCCACGGGGATCTCCGCCCCCGTCACGAACGAGGACAAGGGGCTGAGGAGGAACAGCACGACGCCGGCTACCTCGTTGACGCTTCCCGCGCGGCCCAGCGGTGTCTCGGCGAGGGTGGCCTCCCGGAATTCCGGCTTGGCGCTTGCAGTCATGGGTGTGTCGATGAAGCCGGGGTGGACGGTGTTGACGCGGATCCCGCGCGGGCCCAGTTCCATGGCGGCCACCTGGGACAGCCCACGCAGGGCCCATTTGCTGGCGGTGTAGGCCACCGGATAATGCGCAGTCAGGCCCGCCACCGAGCCGACGTTCACAATTGATGACCCGCTGCCCATGAGGGAAGCGAGTGCCTGGATCCCCAGCAGGGAGCCGCCGACATTAACCTCGTATACCCGCTGGAGGTCAGCCACCGAAGCGTCCAGCAGCCGGCTGCGCTGGGTGACTCCTGCGTTGTTTACCAGCCCGTCAACGGCCCAGCCCTGCGCCCTAATCCAGCCTGCAAGGCCGGACCAGCCGGACGCGTCCGTGACATCCAGCTGCCGGTATATCAGCCCGGCGCCAATCGAAACTGAAGCCGAATCCGAAACCGAAGGCAAACCGGCCAGCTCCGCCGGGACATCCGCCGCAAGGTCCGTGGCGATGACGCGCGCCCCGGCTTCCACCAGGAGCCGCGCCTCGGCGGCACCCTGACCCTGGCCGGCCCCGGTGACCACCACGGTCCGGCCTTCGAGCTGAAGGGAAACCACCCTAGTGTCCGGCAGAGGCCACTGTGGCAACCCGGTTGCGTGGCCGTGGCCGGGCAGCCACCCGGGTTACGGCCTCGCGCCGCGTCCCCACGGTGTTTTCGATGGTTCCGATGCCCTCCACCGTCATCCGCACTACGTCGCCTGTCTGCAGCGGCGGGGGAGTCTTCGATCCGTTCCGCCCCCAGAGTTCAGCCAGGCAGCCGCTGCCGCAGGTCCCGGACCCCAGAACGTCGCCGGGCCTCACCACCGAATCCTGCGAGGCGTATGCCACGAGCTCGGCGAACGGCCAGCCCATGTTGGACAACAGGTCCTGTCCGATCGCTTGCCCGTTGACCTCCACGGCCATGGAGATCGGCAGGAATCCCTCGGCGTCGTGCCGGTTCTCGAACTCGTCGGCGGTGACGATCCACGGCCCCAGGGTGTTGGAGAAATCCTTGCCCTTGCACGGCCCCAGGCTGACTTTCATCTCCCGCCGCTGCAGGTCCCGCGCCGACCAGTCGTTCAGAATCGTGTAGCCGAAAATATGCCGGTGCGCTTCCTCCGCAGTCAGGTTGCGGCCGTCACTCCCCGGCACACGGCCGACGACGGCGGCAACCTCCGTTTCGAAGTCCAGGTCCGTGCATCCCGCAGGAATTCCGATCACCTCGCCGGTGCCCGTCACGGTATGCGGATTGGTGAAATAGAAGGTGGGCGCCTCGTACCATTCGGGCACCACTCCGGCCACGCCGTCGATGCTCTTCCGTACCCCCTCAACGTGTTCCTCGAACGCCACAAAATCCCGGATGGTGGCAGGAACCAGCGGGGCAAGAAGCTGCACCTCGGCCAGCGGCACCGGCGCGGCGGAACCGACGGTGTCCCGGGCGGCACCCAAGGCCGCTTCCAGCCCGCCGTCGAGCAGGTCCTGGACGCTGTGGCTTGCCGGCAGCGCGTAGCAGTTGCCCCCATCCACAAACCCGGACTGCGTCCCGCCGTCGTGGTTCCAGCGTGCAATCTTGACCATTGAGTGTTCCTTAAACCGTGGGGTGTTCGGCGAGCAGGGCAGATGCGGTGATGCCCAGGGCGGCGGCGTTGCCCCCCAAAACCTGGACCTCGTCGTCGGCAGGGAGACCGGCGGCCTGGACTTCGTCCACCGGAAGGTCGGAGCCCATATCGAACGGGTAGTCGGAGCCGAGCAGCACCTGTTCCGGTCCGGCGGCCGCCACGAGGGCACGGAGTTCGGCGGCGCTGTGGACCAGGGAGTCGAAGTGGAGCTTTTTCAGATACGACGACGGCGGCTGGGCGCAGCCGTGTGCCTCCGGCCGGACCTTCCACGCATGGTCGGAGCGGCCCAGGCTGGTGGGAAGGTAGCCGCCGCCATGGGCAGCCAGGACCTTGAGGCCCGGATGCCGGTCCAGCACACCGCTGAAGATCAGGTGGGACAGGGCAACTGCGTTTTCGGCAGGCTGGGAGACGGTGTTGGCCAGGTAAAAACGGTCCAGGCGCTCATCCAGTGAGCAGCCGAACGGGTGCAGGAACACCAGGGCGCCCAGTTCCCCGGCCCGGGTCCAGAACGGTTCCAGCCGGGGATCGGAAAGCTCAACAGTGCTGCGTTCCGGATCGTTCGGCGTGGCCGCAAACGAGCCGATCTCCACGCCGAGCAGCCCGCACTCCAGAACCGCGTGCTCCAGGGCTTCCACCATCAGCGCGGGGTGCTGGAGCGGGACCAGCCCCAGCCCATTGAGGCGTTCCGGCGCGCGGTCCACAAACTCGCGGACGGCGTGGTTTGCGGCCTTCGCCACCTGGAGCGACAGCTCTTGCCCAGCAAAGTAGTAGAAGTGCGACGGCGACGGCGAGACCAGCTGCACGTCCACGCCTTGCGCATCCATGTCAGCGAGCCTGCGCTCCAGATCGGTCAGCTGCGGCCAGCGTTCCTTGATCATCCTGCCCGAGGCTGCCATGGATTCGGGTCCGTTGCGCCGAACCTCGAGTGCCTGCTGGGCTCCGAAGCCCTCCGGATCGGCTTCCGCCACCAACTGCTGGAGGGCAGGCAGCAGGATGTGCGCGTGGACGTCAACGGTGGGGCTGGTTCGTTTTTCGCTCATGCCGGTTCCTTGACCATGCTCGAGATGGAATGCATGAGGCCCGGCACGTCGGCGTCGCGGACGCCGTCGAGCATCCACTGGCCCAGCTGGACGGAAGCGGTGACAACCGCCTTGGCGCGGTCCAGCCGGCGGTCGGTGAATTCCTTCCACAGCGTCTCGGACACCTCGTCGGCCTTGATCAGCAGTTCCGCCAGCACGGCAGCGTCCTCGAGTGCCATGGCCGCACCTTGGGCAATCGTCGGCGGGCAACTGTGCGCGGCGTCGCCGATGATGACCGACCGGCCGCGGTTCCAAGGACCGTCCACCAGGTGGGTGGTGAACCACGTGTAATTGATGCGGGCGCTGTGGTCCAGGTTGGCGCGGATTTCGTTCCACGGGCCGCCGTAGGCCGCGGTGAGTTCGGTCATGATGCGCGGGCCGTCCTCGGGCTTGCGCTCCTGGGCTTTTTCCACGAGGTACGCGTAGATGGTGTCCGGGCCGGTGGGGCAGTAGCCGGCAATGAAGCAGGGACCGCCGTAGGTGAGGTCCGTGCGGACCACGTCGGCGGGCCGTTCCACGAAGGCACGCCAGATGCCCATGCCAGTGGACTGGGGTTCGGCGTCGATGTCGATGGCCTTGCGGACCGCCGAATGCAGGCCGTCGGCACCGATCAAAAGGTCGTAGCGGGAGGTGGCGCCGTCGGTGGTTCTCACGGTGACGGAGCCGCCGTCGTCCGTTATTGCGGTGACGCTCCTGCCGTAGCTGATCCGCGCCCCAGCCTTCTCGGCGCGCTCGCGGAGGATGGCCGTGAGGTCCGGGCGGTACATGCCCAGCGTGGCGGGGAGGTCCTCACCGCCGGTCCGCATGTCATCCAGCACTGCGATGACTGTGCCGTCGGGATTCGGGGCGCGGAGGCCGAGGGTGCTGAATGCATAACCCTTCGGCTCCACCTGGTCCCAGACGCCGAGCTGGCGGAGGATCCGCAGTGCGTTGCCCTGGAGGGTAATGCCGGAGCCCACAGTCTGCGGGGTTTCGGCTTTCTCCAGGATTTCGACCTGGATTCCGGCATCGGCCAGGAGGATGGCTGCGGTCAGTCCCGCGGCTCCCGCCCCGACGATTCCGACGTTCTGTACTGCTGCCATCGCTGACTCCTTTGTATTGACGGCGTTACTGCTGCTGGTCTGTTGTACTGAAAGTTACCGGACGGCTATTGGGTTGACGGGCGATCCGACAGCCCCGGTAATGGGCAACGGCGCTGCGGTGAGCAGGAAGTCGTACCTGCCGTCCGCGGCGCACGCTTCCGCCAGGCCATCCGGGTCCCACATTTCTCCCAGGAACAGGCCCAGGTTGGGGATGGCGATCTGGTGGAGGGGCTGGAAGGCTTCATCGAACTCGTTGGGCCGGACTTCGAAACCCCAGGTGTCAGTGGCGATCCCCGCTATTTCTGAGCTGTGCAGCCAGGGGGCCGCAGTGAAGGACAACCCTGGTGCCGCGCCGCCCGCGTAGTCACCCCAGCCGTCGCGGCGGGTACGCGTGTACTGCCCGGTGCGGATCACCACGATGTCGCCGCGTCCCACCTTTGAGCTGGGCCCCTGCAGTTCGATGGTGCGCTCGAGGTGTTCCGGGGTGATGGCGAAACCGTCCGGCAGTTCGCCGTCGTTCCTTCCCAGTTCCGGGCCGAGCGCGCGGCCCACGTCCAGCAGCACTCCGCGGGTGACGATCTTGGCCGCTGCGGTTTCGATGCCGGTGACCAGGTCTCCTTCGGAGGTGACCACGTCACCGGCTGCCCGGCCGTTCCAGGCCTTGCCACGGTCGAAGATGTGACCCAGGCCGTCCCACTGGGTGGAGCACTGCAAGGGCATGGATATTACGTCGTCGGCCCCGCCGATTCCGTGTGGGAAACCTTGGTTGCCGCGCTCAGCGTCAACGCCGGTGTCTGTCATGGTGTGGACGGGGTTGGTGCGGCGGCGCCAGCCCTTCTGCGGTCCGTTGGTGTCGAAGGGTTGTGACAGCGAGAAGGCTTCGCCCGTGGTCACCAGGGACGCCGCTTCGATGCGTTTGGCGGCATCGATGAAGTTCAGAGTCCCCAGCACGTCGTCCTCACCCCAACGGCCCCAGTTGTTGTATTTGTAGGCCGCGGCCGTGATGCTGCCCAACGGATCCTCACGCCGGATCATCGGGGAACCGGCTGACTCCCCGGTGGCGGTGTGGGTGGCCGGAGTGGTGTGCTGGGCGGTCACGGCTGGCTGCCTTCAGTGCGAACTTCGTCCTTGCAGTGAATCAGTTGCGTTCCCAGTCCCGTGATGGTCCCTTCCATAACGTCCCCGTCTTGGAGAAGCCTTCCCCAGTGGGCGCCATTGCCGGCAGGGCTGCCGGTCAGAACGAGATCGCCCGGCCGCAGCGGCATGATCTGGGAGGCCTCGCTGACCAGCTTGGCCACTCCGAAGATCATGTCCTGGGTTGATTCGTCCTGCATGGCCTTGCCGTTGAGCTTCAGCGTCACCTGCACGTCCTGCGGATCGCCGAAGAACTTGGCAGGGACCAGCAGCGGCCCGGTGGGCAGGAAGCCGGGGGCGTTCTTGGCGCGGTACCAGTCCGAGCCGATGGCGGGCATGTCCTTGCGGAAAACGTACTCCCGGGTGGTGATGTCGTTGACCATGGTGTAGCCGAACACATACTCCAGTGCCTCCTCCGGGGTGACCCGGAATGCCGTCCTGCCGATGACTGCCGCGAGTTCCAGCTCCCAGTCGTGGGACGTGGAGTAGGCCGGCAGGGTGAGGTCGTCCGTGGCGGAAGCGATCGCCGTCGGGAGCCCGATGAAGAAGTACGGCGTGCCCTGGCCTGCCCGCTTGTCCATCATGGCGGCGGTTTTGGTGCGGACTTCCTCTTCGTCCTGGCCGGGTTCGCGGTGGGCCGCGGCGAGGTCGATCACGTGCTTGCGGTAGTTCGCGCCGGTCTGGAGCACCTGGGCCGGCTCCACCGGGGCGAGGACCTCGACGTCGGCCAATGCCAGGCCGGTGGTTTCTCCGGCGGACGCGGCCAGGGCGTCCAACTGGCCCTCGGTGGTGTCCCAGTGCTCGATGACGGAGTTGATGTCCCCGTCCAGCGGCAGGATGCGCTCGTCGACCAGCAGACCCACGCGGTCCTTGCTGTCGCCCTGTTCCAGGAAGCGGATCAGTGAATATGTCGCTTTAGGCATATTTGTTTAGCCCCGTCCCTGCTTGGCGTAAGGGTTCAGCAGGGCTTCCTTCATCTCCGGGGAAGCGCCTTCTTCCGTGGCGGTGAACCCTTCGGCTGGAGGGAACGATTCGGTCATGGAGTGTGGCATGGCACCGTTCTTGTAGAAGTTGTTGGACCCCAGGGACGGCTTCCAGGTGTTGGCCTCCCAGTCCGGAACGTAGTTGCGGTAACCGCCGGAGTTAAGTTCCACACGCAGTCCTGACGGTTCGCGGAAGTAGAGGAAGTTCTGCTCGCCCACACCGTGGATGGACGGGCCGTATTCCATGGGGGTGCCGTTTTCCATCATGACGTCAGCGGTGCGGAGCAGGTCCTCGGTGGCGTCCACCCAGAACGCGATGTGGTTGACGCGGCCGGGGCGTCCTGAGGTGTCCAGGACAACGCCGAGGTCGTGGGATTTCTCGTTGGTGGTGAGCACGGAGAAGACGGTGATGGGTGCTTCGTCCAGGTCCACGAAGGCCATGACGCGGAAGCCGAGGGCCTCGTTGTACCAGTTGGCGAAGCCGCGGACGTCCGAGGTGGCAACGGTGACGTGGTCCAGGAAGCGGGGTGCGGCGGCGTGGCTGCTCCGGCGCTCCGGACGGTCCGGATAGGTGGACTCGAACCCCGGTTCGGCCACGAACTTCTCGACGTCGAAGAGGAGCCGCATGTGGTGGCCGTAGGGGCCGGTGAATTCGTAGGCCTTGCCGTAGCCGTGGCCGCCGACTGTCCAGGATCCTTGGACGCCCGCTGCTTCCACGCGGGCGGCTGCGGCTTCGAGGGCGGCCTGGGAGTTGGTACGCCAGGCCATCCGGCCCAGGGATGCCTCCGGTCCTTCAGTGATGACCAGGCTGTAGCGGTAGTAATCGCCCCAGCAACGCAGGTAGACGTTGCCGTCCACACGGTCGATGATGCGCATGCCGAACTTTTCCTCGTAGAACCGTGCCGAGGCTTCGACGTCCGGAGCGGTGATCTCGAGGTGGGCAAGATGGGAGAGGCGAGTTTCCACGTTGAAGTTCCTTTTCGAATACTGGCTGCTTCTTTGCTGCAGGTCTTAGGACTACTGTGACTCAGCGCACGTATTCGAGGAAGGCGAAGTTTTTGATATCAAGTATCCGTCCGGCAGATACCTTGGGTGGGGGCTAGCCGTCCGTGTTCAGCTTCCCCGCCAGCCGCTCGCGCATCTGGATACTGGCCGCGTTCAGCCCGATCAGTTCCACTTCGCGGCCGTGCCGGCGGTACTTTTCCGTCACGGCGTCCAGCACGGCAATGGTGGACGCGTCCCACAGGTGCGAGGCGTGCAGGTCCACCACCACCCTGGCGATGTGCGGCTCCGCGTCCAGGGCGTATTCGAACTGGGTGTAGAGATCGTTGGAGGAAGCAAAGAACAGCTCGCCGTCCACGGTGTAGGTGGCCACGTTCTCGCCGTTAAGTTCGACGACGGTGCGCTCCACCGTGGCGAAGTGCGCCACCCGCCGGGCGAACAGGGCCATCGCGGCCAGGACCCCGGCCCCGACGCCGATGGCCAGGTTGTGCGTCACGGACACCACCGCGACGGTGATCAGCATGACGGCGGTCTCGGATTTGGGCATCCGGCGCAGGGTCCGGGGAGCGATGGAGTGCCAGTCGAAGGTGATGGTGGAAACGAAGATCATCACCGCCACCAGCGCGGCCATGGGGATGAGTCCCACAACATCGCCGAGCAGTACCACCAGGACCAGCAGGAAGACGCCGGACAGGAACGTGGAGACCCGGCTCCGGGCTCCCGCGCCCTTGACGTTGATCATGGTCTGGCCGATCACGGCGCAGCCGCCCATTCCGCCGAAGAAGCCGGTGACGATGTTCGCTACGCCCTGGCCCCAGGACTCGCGCGTTTTGTTGGAGCGGGTGTCCGTGATGTCGTCCACCAGCTTGGCGGTCATCAGCGATTCCAGCAGCCCCACCAGGGCCATGGACAGCGAAAACGGGGCGATAATCTGGAACGTTTCCCAGGTCAGCGGCACGTTGGGGATGAACATGGACGGCAGGCTCTCCGGCAGCTGTCCCTTGTCCTGGACGGTGGGCACATCCACGCCGGCCAGCACGGCAAACAGGGTGAGCACCACAATGGCCACCAACGGTGACGGCACCGCCGTCGTAATTCTTGGCAGTCCCACCACAATGACCAGCCCCACCGCCACGAGCGGATACACCATCCATGGCACGCCGATCAGCTCCGGGACCTGGGCCATGAACACCAGGATGGCCAGGGCGTTGACGAAGCCCACCATTACGGACCGTGGGATGAAGCGCATGAGCCGCGTGACGCCAAGGACCGCCAGCAGGATCTGAAAAACGCCGGCGAGGATCACCGCTGCGATGAGGTGGTCCAGGCCGTGGCTGCGCATCAGCGGGGCGATCACCAGGGCCACGGCTCCGGTGGCTGCGGAAATCATGGCGGGCCGGCCGCCCACAAAGGAGATGGTCACCGCCATGGTGAAGGAGGCGAACAGCCCGATCCGGGGGTCGACGCCGGCGATCACCGAGAACGCGATGGCCTCCGGGATCAGGGCCAGCGCCACCACGAGGCCCGCCAATGCTTCGGTTTTGAGCCTGCGTGGAGAGCGCAGGGTGGCGCGGACGGACTGGAGCTGGTGGGGCGTGCCGGTCCGGGCGTCCGGGACGGTTCGTGCGGCCATTGCGTGGTCCAATCGTGCTGTCGAAGTGCGCGGCGGCGGCTTCTGTTTCGTCCGGGAGGGGGCGGCGCGGCGTCGCACCGGGAAATGAGGGGGCGCGGCGGCCCCTAAACATTCTGGGGCATGCCGCAGGCCAACTGCTAAAATGGCGTGGTTGAAGGGCGGCCTATAGCTGGTCCAGCCAGCGCCGTAACGCAAGTAGGGGACCACATAACATGACGGCAGGCGGTTCACACCTGAGCACTTCGGAGAGTTCCCCTGTCCCGTCGAAAAAGACGGCTGCAGAACTCCCGCACTCAGCAGCGCCCCGCTCCACCCCGTCGCCGGCCAAACGCCGGGCCTACATCGCTATCTGGCAGGGGTTCCTCGGCGCCCTGATGATGTTTGTGGGCTCCATCGGAACAGGCTGGATTGCCAACGGCTCGCCCATGATCCGCCAGCCCGTGGTCATTGCCCTGCGGACCGAGGGCTGGGGCGTCACCCTGTCCACGGTCCTGCTGACGGTGGGGGCCATGCTGCTGATGCGTTCCTGGCTGCGGCTGGGGCAGAGGCTGGGCGACTGGAGCGGATCGTCCCTGCGCCCGGTGGTGATCGCCATCTCCGCCTGGTCCCTTCCCCTCCTGCTCGCAGTGCCCATTTTCTCCCGCGACGTCTATGCCTACACGGGCCAGGGCCGCCTGGTCCTGGAGGGCCAGAACCCGTACGACGTCGGCATTTCCACGCTCAACAACTGGTTTTCCCTCGGCGCCGACCCCGCCTGGGCAGAGGCACGGACTCCCTACGGGCCATACTTCCTGTGGCTCGCCCGCGGCGTGGTTGAATTGACCGGAGCGCAGCCGGACGTCTCCGTCTTGCTCTTCCGGCTGCTCGCCGGCGTCGGGGTGGTCCTCTGCGTCATCTACGTGCCCAAACTGGCCGAACTGCACGGCATCAACGGCGCGCGCGCACTCTGGATCGCCGTGGCCAACCCGCTCTTCCTCATCAGCTTCGTGGCCAGCGCCCACAACGACGCACTCATGGTGGGCCTCGCCGTCGCCGGCGTCTACTTCGCCGCAACAAAGCGTTACCTGCTGGGCATCCTGCTGGTCACGGCGTCCATCGGAATCAAGCCGATCACCGTTCTGCTGCTCCCGTTCATCGGAGTGATGTGGGCCGGGCCGGGTGCCTCGTGGACGCGCAAGTTCCTGATTTGGGGCGCGACGGCGGGAATCAGTTTCGGGGTGCTGGCCGTCAGTGGCCTGCCGTACAACCTGGGGATGGGCTGGGTCTGGGCGATCATGGACCCGACGCCGGGTTACACCGGCTATTCGCCGTCAGGCTTCCTGGGGCAGCAGGTGGAGTTCCTCGGCAACGTGCTGGGACTGCCCGGCGGCACCTTCGCTGACCTGCTGCGCACCGGCATGAAGTGGGCGGCCATCGGGCTGGTCCTGCTGCTGATGTTCCGCGGCGATTATTCGCGGGCGGTGCGCCGGATGGCCCTGGCGTTCACCGCCGTCGTGATGCTCTCGCCGATCATCCAGCCCTGGTACATCCTCTGGTTCCTGCCGTTCCTGGCGGTCACGGGCATCCGCAACGACTGGCAGATCCGGAGCCTCTACGTAAGCGTCACGTTCTTTGTGGTGTTCGGCGCCCAGGACCAGCTTTCGGTCTGGTCCTTCGTGGAACTGCCCATTGACGCGTCGTCGCTGGCGTTCGTGACGGCACTGCTCTTCACGTTCTACCTGCTGTTCCTTGACGTCCACACCCGCAAGCTGCTGATCGAGGCCAAGCCCTCGGACTCGGCGCGCAAGGCTGTCCGCTGGGTGCAGGAGCAGTGGCGGGGCATCCGCGCCCGCTGAGCCTGTGAACGGCTGCCCGTAGCTCCCCGGCGGGCGCCATCAGTCCATGGGGGTCACCCTCCGGTCATTGTTGGAGCCGGTGCCGGGACCGCCGGGCTGGTGGCGGTCGGCTCCGCGGCGGGAGCTTCTGTTGAAGGGGTTGTTTCCACCATCCCACCGCTCGTGCCGGGTGCCGCCGTCGTGGTTCCAGAGGCCGCGGGTGCCGGAACGGGGGCGGCAGGGGAAGGACTTATGCCCGATCCGGTTGACGCCCAGGGCGACGGCGTGGCAGCCGTGGTAGGCATTGCACTGCCCGGCGTTGCGGGAGTTCCCGTGCCCTCTGTCGCGCTGGGGTCGGTCTGGACGATTTCCAGGATCTGGACCTTGAATGCGTCAAGGCGTCCCTGGATCTCGGACAACGGGACATTCTGCAGGTTCCGGCCGTACTCGGCGATCTCCGCCCACAGGGCGTTGAGCCTGGCCATGCCGGCATCGCTCAGCGGTCCGTCCAAGGTAAGGACGAGCTGACTGGCCAGCGCGTACGTCAGGCAGCGGACGCAGTTGTAATTGGCGGCCGCAGACAGGTTCTCCGGGACAATCACATCTGCCTGGCCCACGATCAGCACCACCTGAAAGCCCACGGCCACCGCTGTGCAGTCAGCGCAGCTGGCGAAGGCATAGGCCTCATTGGTGGTATCCACCGGGTCGCCGTCTTCGGCCCACACGAGCGCGAACGCGACGTCGTAGGCGACGGAACCGTCCTCGGTGGTTACCGCCAGCGCCTGGTTGCCGTCCTCTGCCGGCGCCGCAGGCCGGTTAAAGGGGAACACCCATGACGGCGCCGGCGCGGCCGCAGTGTCAGGCGCGGCATCTGCGGCCCCTGCTTTAGGCACCAGGACCAGACTGAGCTGGGGCTGTTCCCGGGTCGGTTTGGGGGCACCCGCAGGCCAGAGCGCGACCGTCTTGCCGGCCTGGCCTTCCCGCAGGGCCGAGTACGGGGCTGCCGGGAAAACAGTCGTGGTGACGTCGGCCAAAGTCCCGCGTTCGTACGGCTGGACCGGACGGTAGCTGTCTGCACCGGGCCACCAGGCCCAGACCAGCCCCGCTGTCACTGCGGCAATTGCGGCCATGGCGGTGGCCCGCTGGAGGGCCTTGCCGCGGGTCTTCTTCCAGAGCCCGGTGGTCACTTGCCGGCTCAGCCGGACAAGGATGTAGAAGATGCCGAGGATGGGCAGGGCTATAGCTGCGATGGCCAGGGCTCTGACCGCCGCGCCGGCGATGTCCGCGGCGGCCAGGCTGTCAGAGAGCTGGGATTGCTGCTCCACGATGCTGGCCCACGCCGTGCCAAGCAGCCGCGGCAGTGAGAGCACCATCAGGACCAGACTCAGTACCAACAGGGGTACGGTGACCAGCACCCAGGTGGTGACTACCGCGCGGGCCCACGGTTTGAGTACCTGGGCTTCTGGGTCGGCCCGGCGCCATGGCAGCAGCCCGAGCAGGGTCGGTTTGATGCGTTGGAAGAGGTCCGGGACGCCGGTCGCGTCGGCAAGGATGTGGTAGCCGTCGAACCGGACCAGCGGAAGCAGCTGCCTGACCATCTGGAGAATCTGGGTGACCACCACCAGCAGCAGGGCATCAAAGCCGGTCGCCCACCACAGACCCATGATGGCCACCGCCACTATCGCGTTGAAATACAGCCCGCCCAGGTCGGTGCGGATCCGGCCGCCGCGGCCAAGTCGGTAGGAATCTGTGACATCCGTGAAGAAGGCAGGCCAGATCAGGTAGAGGCCGGCACCCATGGCTCCGGGGGTCGCCCCGCCGCGACGGGCAGCAGCGGCATGACCGAATTCATGGAATCCAGCGGACAGTACGGTCACCGCAAGGACCAGCAGGAGCAGTCCCGGGTTCGAAAATGCGTCATGGGTTGCGGCGCCGAGTCCCTTCACCATGAGGACCCACCAGCACGCGGCGAGGAAAGCTGCGCTAACAACCGCAATGATCAGCGGGTGGAAGATCACAGCGAACGGCGCTGTGATCTTTCGCGTCCTCTCCGGATCCGTCACGGTGTAGCGGAAGCGCATGCCCAGCAGCGGGTCGGCTTTCTTCACCTCCGGCTGCGAACCATCCGCCAAGCGGAGCAACCCCAGCGGCAGCAGCTGCGAGGTGACCAGAGTGCGCACGTTGTCGCCGCTCACGAGCTTTCCGAAACGGGCACTCACATGGGCTGCCACTTCCTCGGCGGTGCGTTGACCGTCGATGGCTTCCAGCACCAGGTACAGCAGGCGCGTCAGCGCAATGGCCTGGCCATCTGCCCTGCGTACCAGCGATGGCGGTTCACGGTAGCCGGAACCTTTCGTTTCGCCGATCAGCTCGACGCCGTCCGCCCGGACCGGGACGTGGGCCGGATGGACGGCTGGTGCGCCGGACGTGCCGGACGTGCCGGACGAGTCGGACGCAGGAGAAGGCGGCGGGCCGTCCAGCCGGGACGGCCCGCCGTGCACTGTGCTCATGAATGCTTGTTCACGTGGGAGGAGGTGTCCGTGCTTTACTGCCGGAGATCGGACTGCTGGTCGGCGGAGGCGGTGGCGCTGCCGTCGATGTGCTGGCTGATGATGGCGTCCTGCTGGGCTACTGCAAAGGCGTCGCTGTCGATGGAGCCGATGTTGGCCGCGACAGCGGCATCGATCGGTGCCGCCACGTTGGCATTTGCTGCAACAGCGCCGTTGATCGGCGCTGCGATGTCGGCCTGCGCGGCCAGGTCCACATTGACGTTGAGCAGGTCTCCGTCCAGGGCGGCGGAGGGATCCACCGGCAGGGCGCCGACACCTGTTGCCCCGTCCTCGGGAAGGACCCCGCCATCGGTGGCTCCGGCGTCAACGGTGTCGCCTTCGGCTCCGGTGTCACTTGGAGCCGTATCCGTGCCTTGGTCAATAGTGCTGTCCTGCGTGGACTCTGCTGTGGCATCCGCCGTGATGCCCTGGTCGATGATCACTCCCTGGTCAGCTAGAGCCTGAGCTTCGGAGCCGAAGGAGAGGATGTTCGCCGAGGCAGCCGCATCAATAGGAGCTGCGACGTTGGCGTTGGCCGCGACAGCGAGATCGATCGGTGCCGCCGCATTGATGCCCAGGTCCAAGTCGGCGTTCAGATCCAGGACCGAAGCGACCTCCTTGTCCGGTAGCGCCGTGCCGCCCTGAGCCATCAGTTCTTCATCTGTAAGCGCGGTCAATCCCTGTTCAGTGCTCATGCGAAGCTCCAGTTCCGGCACGGTCCGCCGCTGCCCCCAGTGAGCAGGTCTACCAATGTGCCTAACGCAACACAATACTAAGCATGATGATCATCTTTGGGCATCCTCAGGTCATCCGCTGACCCGTGACGTTGGCCAGGTGGTTCAGCAGCGCGTCCTGGAACGCCTGGTCGTAGGCCGCGGGGTGCGCTTCGCGCAGGTGCTGGTGATGCCAGTAGCCGCCGCTCGTCAGTGCCTCCGGGTCATCGCTGGTGGCGAGCCATTCCTGGGTGAGGTGGCCCAGCCGCAGGTCGTCCGGAGCGCCGGGGCCGCCCATTTTTGTGGGCACCCAGCCGGGATCCACGGCGTTGCTGAGCACCTCAGGCCATAAACGCGCGACGGCGGCGCTCAAGGCTGTGACATAGAGCTTGCTGTCAGAGTAAGTAGTTCGTTGTGGCTGGCCGCCCTGCCCCTTCCCGGGCAGTACCGCGCGGCCGCCGCGGTGCATGCCGCTGCTCAGGTAGATCAGCCGTCGCGGACGCGTGATGAGGGCGGTCAGCAGGTACGGCGCGACGACGTTGACCTCGAAGAGGTGCGGACCCGTGTACACGCCGGCATTGTGGATCACGGCGTCAACGGGACCGTGCCTGTTAACCTGGGCTGCGACGTCGCGCGTTTGTTCCGGATCCGAGAGGTCACCCACCACGCCCGCTGCCCCGCCATCAAGGAGATCCCGTGCCGCAGCCAGCCGGGCGTCGCTGCGGGCATGCACAATGACTTCGTGGCCCTCCTCCAGGAGGGTCTGGGCAGTAGGCCGGCCGAGCCCGTCGGCGGAGCCCGTAATGAAAATGCGCGCCATCTTTCCTCCTTCTCCTCAGCCAGTCTTGCACCACCACCCGAGGTTCCGGGGCCCTGGTCGGAGCGCTGCCCACCCGGATCTCCGAATGCGGGAACAACGGCGGGCTGGTGTACGTTGCAGTCACGTCAGAAAAGATCACCAAATACGTCAGAAATGAGAATCACCCAAGTGGCAACCGATTACGACGAAGTCCGCTCCGACGTCAAGGAATCCCAGGACCGTTCATTGGAGGCGCTGCAGTCCGCAAACGCGCCGGATGCCCGCAGCGTCGTCACCGAACTGGACCAGGCCGATGCGCTCGATGAAGGCATGACCCCCGGGGGCGAGATTGTCAACGAAGAGCTCATTGTTCAGGTCATTCCCCAGGCCGCGGACGAGTTCACCTGCTATTCCTGTTTCCTGGTCCGGCACCGGTCCCAGCTCGCGCGGGAGAGCAACGGCCACAAATACTGCATCGAGTGTGAGGGCTAAAACTTACGCCCCCAGCCGGCTCAGGACGCCTTGGCCTCCGGCGCAACCCGCGTCTTCCGCCCCAGCTCCGCGGTCCGCTTCACCGACCACCACAGCAGCACGACAAGAAGCACGTTGCGGGTGGTGAGGATGGCGGCCATGACGGGGTGGGCGTGGATGAGCGGGGTGTAGAACAGCGGGTAGATCACAAAGGTGGTGACGGCGATGCCCATCAACAGGGCGGCCGGGACCTTCCAGCGGTCCCAGTCGTGCGTCAGGCCCGCGATGATCACCGGTGCCAGCCAGATGATGAACTGCGGCGAACCCACCTTGTTGAACACGATGAACGCCGTGGTCATCATCAGGGCACCCTCGAGGAAGAGTTCCTCCCGCTCGGCGCCGCGGTTCAGCGCACGGACCAGCAGCACGGCGGCAACCACCGCCGCGAGGATCAGCAGCGGCTGCATCAGGAAAGCCGCCACAGATGCGCCGGGGCCGTAGACCTCGGTGGAGTTGATCGCGGTGTTGTCCGCCATTTTGGAACCGGCAATGTTGAATACGCTCAGCCACACCCACGGCGTGGAGAACGTGGCTTCAAGCTGCATGCCGCGCTCGCCCTGGTTGGTGAGGAAGTCCAGGATGTGTGGCAGCCCGCCGGTCAACCAGGTCCCCAGACCGACGACGGCGGTCACGGCCACGCCGGAGGCCAGCACCTGGAGGCGCTTCCTGCTGGCAATGATGATCGGCACCAGGACTGCGGCAGGCGCCACCTTGATCCACGTGGCAACACTGAGCAGGACGCCGGCCACCACGGGGCGTTCGGCCGCGTACAGCAGGGCAATCAGCACGATGGGCGCCGTGATGCCCTCCACCCGGGCAAAGCTGAGGTAGCCCATAAAGACGGTGAAAAACAGCCACCACCAGGCCGGGGCAATACCCTTCACCTTCCGCGGTCCGCGGGTCAGGAAGGCGAGTCCGACGGCGTTGAGGGCTGTGATGATCAGGAACCACATCAGGAGGTACAGGTCAGGACCCGCGACTCCGGCGAGGAAGATCGGGATCTGGGCCAGTACCGGGTAAACCCAGGGGCTGATCTTGCCGTCCAGGCTGTCCGGGTTGTAGCCGTCCATGGCCCACTGGCGGTACTGCTCGGTGTCGCTGAACGTGTTGCCGCTGAGGAAGAAGGACGCCATCCAGCCCAGGAAGTACAGGTGGACCACGGCGAAGCCCCACCAGACACTGGACGGACGGGCGAACCAGTCCACCACGGGTGCGGGCAGGACGGCACTGCGGACGCTGACCAGCCGGTCAAAAAACTTCGTGGAAATGTCAGTACTCCTTGAGCGCGGGGACAGACGCGGAAGTCTTTTTGCCCAGTGAATACAGGCGCCGCACCGACCACACGAACAGGACCACCAGCAGGACGTTGCGGATGGTCAGGACACCGGCCATCAGCGGGTTGCTGTGGCTCAGGGCGTCGTAGAACAGCGGGTAGATGAAGAACGTGGCCACGGCAATGGCGATCAGCATCGCCGCAGGAACCCGCCATTCGCGCCAGCTGTGGGCCAGCCCGACGGCGACGGCGGGTGCCAGCCAGACCATGAACTGGGGCGAGCCCACCTTGTTGAAGACCACAAACGCGGTGGCAAGCGTCAGGGCGCCGGCGAGGAGCAGTTCGGTACGGTCAACGCCGCCGTCGGGCTCGCTGCTGCCGTTGACCTTTCCGTTGTGCAGCGCCCAGAACGTCAGGCCGGCCACCAGGAGCGCGGCGAGGATGAGGAGGGGCTGCATGAGGAAGGACATGACGGCAGTCCCGGGTCCGTCCACCTGCATCGAGTTGATGTCCGTGTTCATGTACATCCGGGAATCGCCGATATTCAGCACGGAAAGCCACAGCCACGGCGTGGTGAAGGTGGCCTCCAGCTGCATGCCCCTGTCGCCCTGCTGGGTGAGGAAGTTCAGGAGCCGGGGCACGGTGCCAAGGACTGCGGCCAGGGCGACGACGGCGGCGGAGGTCACCACGCCGGCGAGGACCACCAGCATCCGGTTCTTGACCACGGCGAAGAGCGCGAGCATGACGGCGGCCGGCCAGACCTTCATCCAGGTGCCGATGCTCAGCAGGATTGAGGCGATGAACGGGCGCTGCACACCGTAGGCCAGGGCCACCAGGACGATCGGGGCGGTCAGGCCGTCCACGCGGGCGAAGCCCAGCCAGCCGAGGAGCAAAGTGAAGACCAGCCACCACCAGCCGGCGGGGATCGCGTCCTGGTTCCGGCCGCGGTCCGTGAGCTTCAGCAGGCCCCAGCCGTTGAGCAGGCTGGTCATCAGGACCCAGAGGAAGAAGAAAGGACCGGGCCCCGCCAGGCCGGCGATAGCCATGGGAATCAGCGCCAGGATGGGGTAGACCCACGGGCTTGGCCCGCCGCTGAGGTTTGCCTCGTTAAATCCTGCCAGCGCCCATTCGCGGTAGATGAAGGTATCGCTGAAGGCTTCGCCCCGCAGGGACAGCAGCGCTCCGAAGATCAGGAACCCCAGGTGCACGGCGATGTAGCCTGTCAGCAGCCCCCGCGGCGTGTTGAGCCAGGACCGCGCGGACGCCGGGAGGATGACGTTGCGGATCCGGGTGAGCGTGCCGAAGAATGCGTCCGTGGAAATGGCGGAATCCTTGTCAGAGAGGGGCAAAACAGGGGCCGGATCTTGCCGCTGGGCTGGAACCGGGAGCTGGAGGGGTCCGTTTACAACAGCCTCCGCTATAGGTCAAGGGTAGTTGAATGCGGCCGGTGCCGAATAATCCTGCGGCCCTATGTGGACTTGGTGTGCCGGTAACGCTCGATCTGTTTGAGCCGCCGCAGGAGGCTGTCCCGCCGCGGGTGCGGGACGGCGTCGGGCGCTTCCGCGGTGAGGTCAATGTGCTTGGTTCCGTACTGCCACAGCAGAAGGTCATCCAGCAGGCGGTCCGGGCCGGGGGAGTAGCGGTGATCCAGCGCCTTGCGGACCTCCGTGATCCGCTGCGCGCTGAGCAGGCCGGCCAGTTGCATGGTCTGGTTCAGGCCGTGGGCAGCCATCAGTTCAGCAGCCCAGCCCCAGTCATCGTCTACCTTGCGGTCAACGTGCGGCAGCAGCGTGCGCCAGACGTCGCGGATCCGGTTGGGGGTGAGCTGTGCCGCGCCCTCACCTTCCATGTCCCAGTAGCTGCGGACCTCCTCATAGCGCTCGTGCAGGTCCGCGAAGGCGCTTTCCACGGTTTCCAGCATCGCCGCGGTGGCCGTGAACTGCCGGTCGAAGTGCGGGGTCCATGCCCGCGGATCCTCGGCCTTGAACCGGATGTCATGCTCGATCTCGCTCCACGCGTGTGCGAAGACCGTGCGGATCTGGCATTCGAAGAAATAGCTGCCGTTGGGCTGGACATCCGGGTTGAAGACCGACTGGTACTCCTTGACGGCCTCATTCTGGATGGTGCGCAGGATGAGGTGCCGGCTGGAGTAGCCGTAGGTGCCGGACTCGATGGAGCCGATGTCCTTTTCCCGGTCGCCGCGGCAATCGAACACCTGGCGCTGGCGTTTGATGATGTTGGCCACCAGGGCGTTCTCCGTGGGCAGTTTGGTGATGACGCGCACGCCCACCATGTCGTTGAGGGTGCGGAACGGGTCCGGGAACTTCAGGGCCGGCGGGCCCCCGGGCTCCAGCGGCTCCTCGATCCGGGAAATTTTCTCCCGGAAAGATTCCACGGACTTGGTGCGCCCGGTAACGAAGAGCGGCGTGACCTCAGTGTCCTTCAGCATGCCCCGGAGGATGTGCAGGACATCGCGGGTGACCAGCTTCAGGGCAGGCCGGACCCGCTCGTAGATCTCAACGTTCTCCTGTACGGATTCACGCTGGCTGACGTCCAGGCTGTCCCAGTTACTCGGCATGGTCCCAGCTTACGGCGAGGGTGTGACAGTACCCGCGCTCGCCCGGCTGTGCGGTAGCGTCGACTCCATGCTCAACGGACCCGGTCCCGTCCACTCCCTTGGGGGTCACCCCGCCGCCTTCTGCCGGAGGTGGGCGCAAAGATGACCGCTGACCAGGACGCTCACGGCCTAGCCCGGCGGCTCAAGCGTGCGGTTCTGCTGGTCGCGGGGCTGAACCTTGCCTACTTCTTTGTCGAGTTCACGGTGGCGTTGGCGATCGGCTCGGTATCCCTGTTTGCCGACAGCGTGGACTTCCTCGAAGACACCGCCATCAACCTGCTGATCTTCCTGGCACTGGGGTGGTCGCTGCACCGCCAGGCACTTGCCGGGAAGGCGATGGCCATCTTCATCCTGGTCCCGGCCCTGGCTGCGGCCTGGCAGGCATTCATCAAGTTCACCGATCCGGAGCCCCCGGACCCGTTGGCGCTGGTGGTGACGGCCGGCGGCGCGGTGATGGTGAATCTGGCCTGTTCCCTTGTCCTGGCCCGGTTCCGCCATCACGGCGGATCGATGGCCACGGCGGCTTTCCTCTCCGCCCGCAATGACGTGCTGATCAATCTGGCCATCATTGCCATGGGTGTCCTGACTCTCTGGACGGCCTCCGGCTGGCCCGATCTGGTGCTGGGCACCTTCATCGTCCTCCTCAATTTCCGCGCGGCGAAAGAGGTCTGGGAGACAGCGGAGGAAGAACGGCTGGCAGCAAAGGCCCTGGCCGGGGAGGAGATCGACTGACCGGCTCTACTCCACCTCCGGGGCGGTCCCGGCCGGGCTCTCGGCTGCTTGCCTGATGCCAGGGCGGCCGGTGAAATGGTCCATGGTCCGGTTGATGCCCAGGACATCCATCAGGCGGTCGAAGGCTGCCACGGGGAGGATCCGGGCCGCCGGAACCAGATTCACGAGCGGCGGGAGGACCAGCTTCTCGCGGCCGGCCTCAATCCCGTCAAGGATCTTCACCGCCACCTCTTCCTCCTTGAGGATGGGCAGCAGGAGCGGGAACCGGGTCCGGACGCCGTCGAACATTCCCGTATCGATGTAATAGGGGCAGACCACCAACGTCCTGACCCCACTGCCGCCACTCCGCAGCTCGGCGCGCAACGACTCGTTGAACCCGAATGCCGCGAACTTGCTGGCGGAGTAATCCGTCTGCCGCGCCACACCCACCAGCCCCGCAGCACTCGCAACAGTGACCACGGTGCCGCACCCACGGCTGGTCATCCCTGGCAGGAACGCCCGCGTCACCCAGTAGAGGGCCAGTACGTTGACGTCGAAAGTGCGTTCAATGTCCTCATCGGCAGCGTCCAGGAGAAGCCGGCCGCTGACCACACCCGCATTGTTGATCAGCACATCAACGGGCCCGGCCTCGGTGGCCGCCGCTCTTACAGCATCCCTGTCCGCAACGTTGACCGTTTGGGCTTCCGCAGTGCCGCCCGCGGCGCGGATTTCGTCCCGGACGTTCGCCCCGCCGTCGGCTGAGAGGTCCCAGATCAGCACCCGGGCACCGCGTTCTGCAGCCAGCAGCGCCATGCGGCGGCCGAGCCCGCTTCCCCCGCCGGTGACCAGCACGGTGCTGCCGGACAGTGTGGTTCCATGGGCCATGTCAGTCTCCTGTTTTTCGAATTCGTGGGTGGTGCTCGACGGCGGGTGGCGTGCGGCGGTACGCCTTCACAGGCGAACCGGCCCAGTCAGGGGAACCGGCTCATGAGCTTGACGGCGCCCTTCATGATCCGCACATACCTTTCGTTGGTCATCCCGGGAGGCGGACCTACCGGGAGCAGCCGCTGCAGGGAGACGGTCTGCGCCTCCGTGTACTTCAGGATGCCCTCCCGGCCGTGCCGGCGCCCGGTGCCGGAGTCCTTCATGCCGCCGATCGGGGCATCATGGGAAGCCCAGGTGGCCGCGTAGCCGTCGTTGACGTTGACCGTGCCGGCCAACAACATGCGCCCCACCGGGACACCATGGCGGGCGGACCAGACGCTGGCGTTGAGGCCGTACTCGGAGTCGTTTGCCAGGGCCACTGCCTCGGCGTCGTCCTCCACCTGGTAGACGGCCACCACGGGTCCGAAGGTCTCCTCGCGCGCCAGGAGCATCCCGTCCGTCACGCCGGTAAGGATCGTGGGCTCGTAGAACAGCGGCCCAAGGTCCGGGCGGCTGCGGCCTCCGCTGACCAGCCGGGCACCCTTGGACAACGCGTCCTCGACATGGGCGGTGACCGTCTGCAGCTGCTTGGCGCTGATGAGCGATCCCATCCCGATGTCCCAGTCCGGCCCAGGGCCCAACCGCAGGCGGTGGGCCTCTGCCGTGAAGGCAGCCAGGAACGGCTCGAACACGGCGCGGTGGACGTAGATCCGCTCGATGCTGACGCACAGCTGGCCGGAGTTGGAGAAACACGCCTGGACGGCGCCGCGGGCTGCCTTGGCAAGGTCTGCGTCGGCAAGGACCAGCATGGGATTCTTCCCGCCAAGCTCCGCGGAGAAGCCGATGAGCCGCTCGGCGCATTGCTTCGCCACGGTCTTTCCGGTGGCCGAGGAGCCGGTGAACATCACGAAATCGGCCCGGTTGATGATGGCAGATCCCAGCAACGGCCCCGGCCCGGTGACGATCTGGAAGAGATCCTGCGGAAGCCCTGCCTCCCGCAGCAGCTTGAGCGCGAGCAAGGCTGTGAACGGCGTCTGGGAATCCGGTTTGAGGACGACGCCGTTGCCGGCCAAGAGGGCAGGAAGGGCATCCGAAACAGCGAGGGTGAGGGGATAGTTCCAGGGGCTGATGATCCCGACGACGCCCTTGGGCAAGCGGTACTCCACCGTTCTGGTGAGGAGGGGAGCGGCGCCCTTGCGGCGGGCCGGCCGGAGATACCGCGCGGCAGTCCGCTCGTAGTAGCTGACCGTCAGCGCGACGTCCGCAAGTTCCTCGAACGCACTGAGCCGTGACTTTCCGCTTTCGGCCTGGACCATGTCCAGGATCGCGGGCTCCTGCTGCAGGAGCAGGCCGCGGAACCGCCTGATAACCGCGCGGCGATCCGTCAGTGGGACCGCTGCCCATGCGCGCTGGGCCGTCCGGGCGCTGACGACGGCGGCATCGACGTCGTCCGCTGTGCACACCGGAACGTCCCCCAGCAGGCTGCCGTCGAACGGGGCGTGCGATGCCTGGGTAGGCCGCCCCGGGGCGGCTGCCACGAGACGGGAAAGGCGGGAAGCACCGGCAGGGGCGCGCCATTCAAGGCCCTTTACTGCCGACGCCGGGCCCGGATCCATCGTGCTGGCCATGGCGTGTTCCCCTCATCCGGACAATAACAATCCTGAGCCTAGCCGCCAGAGCCCGCCCTGGGCCGGAAACAGGAAAACTCCCGCCGGAACGGATCCGGCGGGAGTTTTCGTGTCTGGTCCGCTCAGCCGAGGCTGGCGGTCGGCTTCGTCTGCAGAACCTCCGCAGGCGTAAACCGTGCGCCCGTATCCGGGAAGGACGGGACCTCGATCCGGGCGTGGGTGTGGACCTCCTGGACAGTTTTGCGGGTGTGCTCGGCGATCTCCTCCATGGTGGTGACCCACATGCCGTCCATCGACTTGACCCGTTCAATCAGCTTTTCCAGGGCAACCGCCTTGGAAGGCCGCCCGGAAATGAACGGGTGGTTGGTCAGGACGAAGCAACTTCCCTGGGCGTGGTGGGCCTCAGCTTCGAGGGTCCACATCTCCAGCACCTTGGCAGGGCTTTCGATGACGCCGCTGCCGGTCACGCCAGGGTAGAACGCGTACTGCTCCCAGTCATCCAGGGTCCAGTCCACCGGGATCTCCACGATGTCCCGGCTGTCACCCGGGGCGACGCTGAAGCGGTAGGGGGCATCGCCGTCGAGCAGGCTCGAATCGTAGAGGAAGCCGCGGTCCGCAAGCAGTGCGGGGGAGTGCCAGTTGAGTTCCCACCACGGTGCCCGGTACCCGACGGGCTCGACGCCGGCGGCCTTGGCGAGTGCCTCCAGCCCCCGGTCGATGTACCGCGCCTCCGTCTCGGCGTCGATGCCCTGCATCGGTTCATGCAGGTAGCCGTGGTGCGCCACCTCGTGTCCGGCGTCCACAATGCGGCGGACCGTGTCCGGGTAGCATTCCGCGGTGAAGCCGGGAACGAAGAACGTGGCGCGGATGTCCTGGCGCTGCAGGATCTGCAGCAGCCGCGGCACGGCAACCTTGGGCCCGTAGGACTGGTGGGTCATCAGGGACATCCGCTTGGTGCTCTTCGGATCGTGCGCGATGGTGCAGGATTCGGCGTCGACGTCGAAGGTGAAGGAGGCGGCTGCCTGCTTGCCCTCGGGCCAGGTGATCGGGTGGGCGGAGTCCGGAAATGCTGCGGTGGTCATGTCAGTTCCTAGTGTTCGGGTCCGGCGTGTTCAGGGACCGGCGTGTTCAGAGTCCGGCCGGGGCGCTGGGCTGGGGCTGCGTTGCCAAGCGCAGGTCGGCGGTGGCTTGGGCAACGGTGGCGGCGGGCAAGGCGGAGTCCAGGTACTTGCGGTGGGCCTTCGGGCCCAGGATGGCGTAGCTGGTGGCGCTGGCAACGCCGCCGGCGAGCCAGGACAGGTCCCAGCCACCCAGGGCCACGGCGATGGGGCCCTGCATTGCGGGAACGAGTCCGTACATGAACAGCCAGGTGGCGAAGATGCCCACGAGGAGGGAGATCACGCCGGCCCAGTTGACGCCGGGGAGGCGCTTGGTGCCTACGGCGTCAAAGAGCCGCTCCGGGTTGCCCGGCCATTTCTTTTCGATCCAGAAGTAGTGGACCAGCATGACTCCGCCCCAGGCGGCAACCCAGGCGACCAGGCCGATGAGCCAGGCATCGAGTACTGCTGCGAAGTCTTCCTGGAAGATGAAGAAGATGACGGCGATGAGTGAGAAGACGCCGACGAACAGGTTGAGTTTGCGGCGGCTGATGGTGATGTCCAGGGACTGCGTGGCCACCGAGAAGGTGTAGATGTTCAGGATGTTTGTGGCGATGGGGCCGTGGAGCACCATCAGCAGCACGGGCAGGGCAAGGACGCCGAAGTTCTGGACGATGAGTTTTCCGGGGTCGACTTCGCCGCTGTTGGTGGCCAGGCTTGCGCCCAGGATGCCGAGCCAGACAACGGGGATGAACTGGCCCAGGACTGAGGCCAGGTAGACCTTCTTCTTGGGAACTTCAGTGCTGACAAACCGGGAGTAGTCTGCAGCGTAGGTGAACCAGGTGATTCCCCAGCCGATGCCGATGGCGGTCATCACGGCGCTCATGGCCGCGATACGCTCGGAGCCTTCCAGGATGTTGCCGGCAGGGCCCGCGTAGGACCAGTTGATCTTCATGCCGAACCAGGCGACTGCTGACATGACGGCCAGGATGATGATGGTGGGCGGGACGGTCCACTTCTCGAAGGCTGCGATCGCCTTGTAGCCGAACCAGGCGATGGCTACCTGGGCCGCCATGATGGTTGTTGCAACGCCGATCTTCCAGCCGTAGTTCTGCGCCGTCGGATCAACCCAGCCGAGCGTACCGAAGAGCGCCATGACCAGGTCCAGGATGATCCAGGTGTTGACTGCGCACCAGCCGATGACCAGGAGCGCCTGGATGGATGCCGGCAGGTAGTTGCCGCGGCGCCCGAACGCTGCGCGGGCCAGAACCATGCCGGTGGCGCCCGTCTTCTGGCCCAGCAGGACGAAGCAGCCGAAGAGCAGCATGCCGATCAGGTTGCCCAGTACCAGGACGATGACGGTGTCAGCGAAACCCAACCCCAGGTGGATTCCGAGGGCGCCAAGCACCCAGTTGATGGGCGCCAGGTTGGCGCCGGCCCAGATCCAGAACTGTCCTGAAACCTTGTGCGTGCGCTGGGACTCCGGAATGGGCTGGAGCCAGGCTTCGCAGTCTTCAAGTGCAGGCTGCTGGGCTGCTCCTGCGGTTGAGTTGTGTTGTTGCATGGGTGGCCTCCGTTGAGGGGGATGGGGATTACTCAAGGTTATGTGGCGTACCGCACACGCACCATATACTATGTGTATTCAATACCCGCTTCCCGTATGACGGAGTGTCATGTCGATCCGCCTCCTGGATGTTTTGAAACATTCCACCCTCACACCCGCCGATCCTGTGATCCGCGCGGCGGCTGCGGCAGCGGCCGAAACCCAGCTTCGCTGGATCCACTCCAGTGAGGTTCTGGACATCGCCCCGTTACTTAGTGGTGGTGAACTGCTGCTGACCGGGGGCCAGGCCCTCGCGGCGGCCAGCGACAAACGGCGTACCGGTTACATCTGGGAGTTGTCCGAACGAGGGGTCGCTGCGCTCGCCATAGAGACCGGCGCGGCGCTGCCCTCCATCCCGTCGTCGATGATTGCAGCAGCTGAATCGGCCGGCCTTCCACTGGTGGAGCTCCGCAAGAGGGTGCCTTTTGTGGGTGTGATGGAGGCGATCAACTCGCTGCTGGTGAGCGAATCCGCCGGCCAGCTGCAGCAGGCAGACCAGGCAAGCCACGCCATGGCGGTGGAGCTGGCCCACGGCGGCAGCCTCGACCGGGTCCTGGCCGTGCTTGCGGATGCCACCGGTTCGGAGGTGGTCCTGACGACCAACGCGGGGGTCACCCTGGCCAGCGCCCTCCCGGCTGACCATCCCGGAGCGTCCCAAACCGGGCAGTCCGGCGGGCAGTCCGGCGGGGCCGGGCAGTCTGGCGAGGGCGGGCAGGATCATGTCCGCGAGATCCACGTTGACGTTTCGGTCCGCGGAATTCCTTCGGCCCGGCTCACCCTTTACGTCCGCGCCGACGCCGATGTGAACCTGGCCAAGATCGCCGGGTCCCGTTCAGTGGATATCCTGGCGCTGGCCCTGCTGCAGCGGATGCCTCCCGGCCTCAAGGAGATGGCCGGTGCGGCGCTCATCCGCGCCATAGATGCGGGCACGCAGTCCTGGCGGCTCCAGCAGCTCGCACCCGCAGCCGGGATTGCGGCCCAGGCCCACCTGGTAGCCATTGTTGTCCGCTCCGCCGGCTCCCGGCAGACCCGCACAAATGTGGACCACCTCCTGGACCGTGTGGCCCGGCACAGCGTCAGTTACGCGGACAACGCCGAACTGTTGGCCCTTGCGGTCCTGCATCCTGACAGCCTGCAGGAGGACCGGACCGCCATTGTGGCCGGTTTGCAGTCCATCGCCTCCGCGGAAGGATTTGTCTGTGCGGTGGGACCCGTCGCTTCGGGAATTTCCGCCGCGCCGCAGTCGCTGACGGAAGCCCGGCTCACCCTGGAACTGGCTGCCGACGGCGGTGCGCGCCACGGCGGGCACGGACAGGCCGGCGCTGTGCTCGACGCCGAGGCCTTCGCCGTGGAACGGCTCGCCTTCCATTCCCTGGATGAAGGACTCCGCACCGATTTCGTCCGCCAGCAGTTGGGGGCGATCCTTGACTACGATGCCCAGCGCCGTTCCTTGCTGGTAGAGACGTTGAGGATCTGGCTGGATTCAGGCTGCAACACGGCCCAGGCTGCGCGGGAGCTGCACCTGGAACGCCAATCCATGCACCAGCGTCTGCAGCGTATCTTCTCACTCTGCGGCGGCGACCCCCGCGGAACAGGCAGGCTGGCCGCGCTGCACCTCGCCGCCCGCCTCGCGCCCCGGCTGACAACAACCCTCGCCGCCACCCTCTAGCCGATGCCCCACCCCCCCCGGACGCTCTCTCACTTAGCGCAGGTTTTAAGCCGATCCCTCTCTCAGTTAATGTGGGTTTTTCACGAACGCTCTCGCACACCACACGTCCGAAGCGGCCGCCTGTGGATAACTTCTGCAGCGTCATGCCGTTTCGGGTCAGAATGCCAGCATGCGAAGGCAAGATTTCCTGCCCCAGCCGATGGCGGCGGCACCGTTCACCTTCGGTTCGGCCGTGACCTCGGGAGTGACCCTGAACCGTCTCCGCCGGAAGGATCTGGTCAACGTGGGCCGCGGTCTCTACCGGCCAGCGGACTGGGACTTTGACTTGGAGGGTGCCGCCAGGGCCTTGTCGGCGGCGTCGCCCGGAGCCTGGATCTCCCACGTCACCGCCGCACGGCTCCGGTGCCAACCGCTGCCCCCGTGGCTTGCGGATTCCACGGAGCTGCATCTGAGCAAACCGCGTTCGCTGCCGTCGGTCCGGCGGAAGGGCGTGCTCGGCCACACGGTCCTGGCGCTGGACGACGAGATCGAAGTGATCGATGGCATCCGCCTGAGCACACGTTCAAGGACCTGGCTTGATCTGTCGCGGACACTGCCGCTCAATGATCTCGTGTGTATGGGGGACGAACTGATCCGCATCCCGCGGCCGGATTTTGAAGGGAGGACGAAGCCCTACGAGACGGTGGCGGGGCTGCGCCTGCTGGTGGGCCGCCATCCAAACCTCCAGGGCATCGTCCGGGCCCGTGAAGCGCTGGATCTCATACGCGTGGGTGCCGACTCGGCCCCCGAATCGCTGCTTCGCTTGGCGATTGCCGACGCCGGGCTGCCCGAACCCGAACTGCAGGTGACACTGCGCGCCGGAGACGCGCGGTCGCCGTCGGCCGATCTCGGATACCGTCACCGTCGGCTCGCAATACAGTACGACGGCGGACATCACCTTGGGGAGGCGCAGGTCCTCAGTGACCGGAGACGGGACAAAGCGTTCGAATCGGCCGGCTGGACGGTCCTTGTCTTCGACAAGGGTGATCTCGCCGACAATTTCCAGCGCGCCGTCTCAACAATCAAACGCGGGCTGCGCAGCGGCTGGCTCGACCACCCCCAAGCGGCTGGTTTTGCCAGCGGCGACTGACCCGAGACGCAAGAGCGAACCCACCAGAAAGGCGCTTAAATCCGTGGCGCCCCCTCACCAGGAGTGAGAGAGCGTCACGGGAAAACCCACATTAAGTGAGAGAGCGTCCGGGGGTGGGGTGGGGTGGGCGGCCCGGGGTGGGCGGCCCGGGGTGGGGAGGGACGGGGGCGGCGCTACTTTAGCACCACCGTCCTGTTCCCCAGGAGGATCACGCGGCCTTCGCAGTGCCAGCGCACCGCGTTGGACAGGGCCTTGCATTCGGTGTCCCGGCCTGCGGCGACCAGATCGTCGGGCCCGTACGTGTGGTCCACTTCCACGACCTGCTGGGCGATGATCGGTCCCTCGTCGAGTTCCGCGTTGACGTAGTGGGCGGTGGCGCCAACGGTTTTGACGCCGCGGGCGTGGGCCTGGTGGTACGGCTTGGCACCCTTGAAGCTGGGCAGGAACGAGTGGTGGATGTTGATGGCACGGCCGTCCAGCTTGCGGGTCAGGTCGTCGCTGAGCACCTGCATGTAGCGGGCCAGCACCACCAGTTCCACGTCGTACTCATCCACCAGTTCCAGCAGCCTTGCCTCCGCGGCCGGCTTGGTGGCTGCCGTGACCGGCACGTGGAAGAAGGGGATACCGTGCCATTCCACCAGCGTCTGGTGGTCCGTGTGGTTGGAGACCACGGCCGCGATGTCCACCGGCAGTTCGCCGATCCTGGCACGGAACAGCAGGTCGTTGAGGCAGTGCCCGAACTTGGACACCATGATCAGCACTTTGCGCTTGGAGCCGTGCGGCTCCAGGCGCCAGCGCATGCCGAAGCGGTCCGCTACCGGGCCGAAAGCGGCCCGCAACGTATCCGCGGTGGAGGCATCGCCGTCGGACGTAAAGTGCACGCGCATGAAGAAGTGGCTCTCGGAGCGCTCGCCGAACTGCTTGCTGTCCAGGATGTCGCAGCCGTGCTCAAGCAGGAAGCCGGAGACGGCATGGACGATGCCCGGGGACTCGCTGCAGTCCAGGGTCAGGACGTGCTCGACGGTGGTCGCGGGCTGGCCGGGCTGGGCGGTTTCAGTCTGAATGGCAGTCATGGCTCAGCACTCGATCACGTTCACGGCGAGGCCCCCGCGGGACGTCTCCTTGTATTTGGTCTTCATGTCCGCTCCTGTTTCGCGCATGGTTTTGATGGCTTTATCCAGCGATACCTTGTGGCTGCCGTCCCCGTGCAGGGACAGCCGCGCCGCGTTGATGGCTTTGACACTGGCAATGGCGTTCCGTTCGATGCAGGGAATCTGCACCAGGCCGCCCACAGGATCGCAGGTCAGCCCGAGGTTGTGCTCAATGCCCACCTCGGCGGCGTTTTCCACCTGCTCAGGTGTGCCACCGAGGACTTCGCACAGTCCGGCGGCGGCCATGGAGCAGGCCGATCCCACTTCGCCCTGGCAGCCCACTTCGGCGCCGGAAATGGAGGCATTGATCTTGAAGAGAATCCCGACGGCGGCCGCAGCCAGCAGGAAGCGCACCACACCGTCGTCGTCCGCTCCGGGAACGAACTTGACGTAGTAGTGCAGGACGGCGGGCACGATTCCGGCCGCACCGTTGGTGGGGGCGGTGACAATGCGCCCGCCGGCGGCGTTCTCCTCGTTGACGGCGAGGGCGAACAGGTTCACCCATTCCATCGCCCGGAGCGGATCGGTCACGCCGGTGTCCGCGGTCAGGGTCTGGAACAACGACGGCGCCCGGCGCCTGACGTTCAGGCCGCCGGGAAGGATCCCTTCCGCCGCGCAGCCGTTGTCGACGCATTCGCGCATGACGGCCCAGAGTTTCAGCAGCTTCTCGCGAAGCTCCGCCTCGGTGTGCCACATGAGCTCGTTGGCGAGCATCACGTCGGAGATGGACATGCCTTCCCGCTTGCAGATCGCCAGGAGTTCATCGGCGCTGCTGAAGGGGTAGGGCAGCACGGTATCGTCGGCTACCACCCGGTCCTCGCCCGCGGCGTCCCCGTCAACCACGAAGCCGCCCCCAATGGAATAGAAGCTCCGTTCGCTGAGCACGGCGCCGCTATGGTCCAATGCCCGGAACGTCATGCCGTTGGGGTGGGCCGGGAGGGACTTCCGGCGGTGCAGGACCACGTCCTCGTCCCAGTTGAAGTCCACCCGGTGGTCCCCGCCGATCCGGAGTTCGGCGTCGAGTGCTGCGGCAGCAACCTGGTCATCGGCGGTGGAGGTGTCCACCGTTTCCGGGTCCAGGCCCTGGAGTCCCAGGACCACTGCCTTGTCGGAGCCGTGGCCGCGCCCGGTGGCACCGAGGGAGCCGAACAGTTCTGCCTGGACCCGTGTGGTTGAGCTCAGCAGCCCACCGCCCTTGAGGCCGTCGGCGAACTGCTTCGCCGCCCGCATCGGGCCGACCGTGTGTGAGGACGACGGCCCGATGCCTACGGAGAAAAGGTCCAGGGCGCTGAGCGCCATCAGGGCACCTCGGGGGAAGCGTACTCCCTCATCGCATCCAGGAGCCACCGGCCCAGGAAGTCGGCGAAGGAGGCCCGGGGAAAGAGCCTGTAGCTTTCCTCCCCGGTCTTCTGGAGGACTACCGGGATGTTGCCAACCTCGGTGGCCAGGGCTGTTCCCGCGGTGAAACTGCGGGGGTGCAGGTCCAGGGCGCAGCCCTTTTCCAGGACCGCACGGGCGCGCGGGCCGGAGAGCTCGAACGTGGTGCGGTTGGCGGAGAGGTCCACCACCTGGCCCGGGGCTTCGCCCAGTGCTTCCACGAGGGAACCTATGAAGTTGCCGCCCAGGGAGTCGTGCGCCTGTTCCGGCGCCACCGCCATGAACTCGGAGGGCCCGAGCCAGAGGACGCTGATGCTGTCCGTTCCGGTCACGTCGCCGCAGCGTGCCGGCAGGCCGCCGGTCACGGCTGCGATCCGTGCGCCTTCTTCGGAGCGGGGGTCAACGCGGATCCCGGCCATGGTCTGGAAGGGGCCTTCGTTGAGGACCACCTTGCCCGGGACGGAGCCGGCCTCCAGTGCGGGGGCCAGGTGCGAGGCGGGGCTGCGGCGGATGTCCCGGAGTCCATTGATGCCAGTCAGTGCTGCTGTATTAGCCATCTTTGCGGGTCCCTTCGGGGTCAAAAAGTACGGTTTCGGCGATAACGACATCAAGCAGCTGGTCACCGGCGGCGGCCACGAGGGTCTCCCCGATGCGGTTGCGGCCGTTCTTGATCAGTGCCAGTCCAAAGGAGCGGCCCAGGGCGGCGCTGTGGTAGCTCGAGGTCACGAAGCCCTGCATGGGAACCGGACCGTAGGCGGGGGTGGTGGGGATCCCCTTTTCCACGAGCTGGGTGCCTTCCGGAAGCCGGAAGGAGCCGTCCACGGGAAGTACGCTGACAAGGTGCTTGCGGTCCTCGCGCTGGGCGTCGGCCCGGGCGTAGGAACGCTTGCCGATGAAGTCCTTGGCCTTGGAAACAATCCACTCCATGCCCGCATCCTGCGGGGTGACGGTGCCGTCGGTGTCCTGCCCGACGATCGGGTAGCCCTTTTCGGCGCGGAGCACGTGCATGGTCTCGGTGCCGTAGGGGGTGATGTTGAACTCGGCGCCTGCAGCCGCCACGGCCTCCCAGGTGTTCAGCCCGTACCAGGACGGCACGTTGATTTCGTAGGCCAGCTCACCGGAGAACGAGATCCGGCAGACCCGTGCCTGCACGCCGGAGGCGAGGGTGGTCTCGCGGAAGGTCATGAACGGGAAGGCTTCGGCCTCAAGGCCACCGTTGGCGGCGAGCTCGGGAGCGACCTTCGCCAGGACGGCGCGGGACTTGGGTCCGACGACGGCAATGGTGGACCACTGTTCGGTCACCGAGGTGCAGTGGACGTCCAGTTCCGGCCATTCGGTCTGCAGCCATTCTTCCAGCCAGTCCAGGACCTTTGCGGCGCCGCCGGTGGTGGTGGTCATGAAGTAGCGGTCGTCGTCGAGGCGCAGGGTCACGCCGTCGTCGAAGATCATGCCGTCTGCCATGCACATCACGCCGTAGCGGGCGGAACCCGGGGCGAGTTTCTTGAACGCGTTGGTGTAGATCCGGTTGAGGAACTCACCGGCGTCCTTGCCGCGGATTTCGATCTTGCCCAGGGTGGTGGCGTCCATGAAGCCCACGGAATCGCGGACGGCGGCGCATTCGCGCAGCACGGCTGCGTCCATGTCCTCCCCGGCCTGCGGGTAGTACCAGGGGCGCTTCCACTGTCCGACGTCCTCGAACAGGGCGCCCTTGGCGACGTGCCACGGGTGGATCGAGGTGACGCGGGCGGGGTCGAACAGTTCGCCGCGCTGGCGTCCGGCGAGTGCCGCGAACGCCACGGGGGTGAACGGTGCACGGTAGGTGGTGGTGCCGATGTCGCCGATGCCGCGGGAGGCTTCGCCGGCCGTGCGGAGTGCGGCGGCGATGACGCCGATCGCGTTGACGCCGGAGGTCTTGCCCTGGTCGTTGGCGGTGCTGATGGAGGTGTAGCGCTTGATGTGCTCCACGGACCGCATGCCGGCGCCGGTGGAACGCAGCACGTCAGCCACTGACTGGTCGCGCTGGAAGTCCACGAAGTGGTGGTGCCAGTCGTCCGGCGTGCCCTCCTGGCCCGGGACCAGCCACAGCTGCCGGGTCGGCGCGGAGGCCTTCGGCTCACCGAACGTGACCGGCTTTGTGGCGGATTCGAAGCCTGCTGCGATCGCTGCCGAAGCGCCGGCGGAGATGCCCTCGGCCAGGACGTCCGCCAGTTCGAAGCTGCCGCGGCCGGAGCCGATGGTCTGCTGGTTCGGGACCACGGTGCTCGGCACAAAAGCTGCCAGCTCGTCGTCCCAGCGCAGTTTGCCCTGGCGCTGGGAGTGGAGGTGCACCAGCGGGCTCCAGCCACCGGAAACTGCCAGCAGATCGCAGGCGATCTCTTCGACGCCGGAGGTGAGTTCGCCGTCGTCGTTGATGCTGCGGACGGTGACGGCGTTCAGCCGGCCGTCTTCACCCGCACCTGTGTTGGCGACGGCGCTGCCGATCAGCACGCGGGTGCCGGCTTCGACGGCGGCCGTAGCCACCGCGGTGAGCCGGGAACGGGCGTCGACGACGGCTGCTACCTTGACGCCGGCGGCGCGGAGGTCAGCGGCCAGGGCGTAGGCGCTGTCGTTGGTGGTGCTTATGACAACACGCTGCCCGGCTGCCACTGCGTAGCGGTTCAGGTAGCTGCGCACGGCGGAGGCGAGGATGATGCCCGGCCGGTCGTTGTTCTCGAAGACCAGCGGGCGTTCGTGGGCGCCGGGAGCCAGGACCACCTGCTTGGCACGGACGTGCCAGATGCGCTGCCGGGAGACGCCGGTGGCGGCCGGGCTGGACAGGTGGTCCGTGCGGTTCTGGACCGCGATGACGTAGTTGGCGTCGTAGGCGCCGAAGGCGGAGGTCCTGTTCAGGACGGTGGCCTCGGCTCCGGATACCAGTTCGGCTTCCACATCGGCAACCCATTCCAGCGCCGGCTTGCCTTCGATGGTCTCGGCCAGTTCAGGGGCGGTGGAGCCGGAGAGCAGCGATCCGCCGAGTTCGGGCTGGTCGTCCATGAGGATGACGCGGGCGCCGGTGCGGACTGCCTCACGGGCTGCGGCGAGGCCGGCGGGGCCGCCGCCGATGACCAGGACGTCGGTGTGGACGTACTTCTTGTCGTATTCGGCGTGGTCTTCCTCCGGGTCCAGCTTGCCCAGGCCGTTGAGCAGTTCCGCCTTCAGGCCGTCCACCAGGGTGACGGTGGTGGCGGGGAGCATGGACTCTGCGACGTCGCCGGGGAAGCGCGGGGAGATCTTGACCATCGCGTTGGATTCCTCCACGCCGGCGGACATGATGCCGCGGGCGCGGTCCTCGTAGAGCGAGTTGCCGGCGGCGATGCGGCCGTTGGCGATCAGGGCCGAGGCGAGGGTGTCGCCGGGGTGGCCCGTGAATTCCTCGCCGTCCACGGTGAATCGCCAGGAGATGGTGCGGTCGATGCGTCCGCCGGAGGCGAGGCGGGCGTTCTGGGAAGTCACTTGGTTGCTCCCTTCGGGGCGGTGGTGCTGGTGCCGGAGATGCTGGGTGCGGCGTTCCCGGTGGTGGTGCTGTCAGCGGCGGTGCTGGCAGTGCCTGATTCGGGTGCCGCCTTGACCGTCAGGTCAGGCCGGGGCGTGCCCATCGGGTAGATCGCCTGGATGTCGTAGGTGACGGTGTCGCGGAGCATGTTGAACCACTGGCGGCAGCCGGTGCTGTGCAGCCAACGCTCGGCGAAGATGCCCTTGGGGTTGTCCCGGTAGAACAGGAAGTGTGCCCATTCCTTGTCGTTCAGCTCGTTCGGGTTCTCCGGGTAGGCCACGTGGGCCTGGCCGCCGTAATGGAACTCGGTCTCGTCGCGCGAGCCGCAGTTGGGGCATGCGATAAGCAGCATGTGCGTCTTCTTTCTCTGTGTTCAGGGTCGCCGGCGGCGGCTAGTGGGCGACGGCGGCTGCGCCGTGTTCGTCGATGAGGGCTCCGGTTTCGAAGCGTTCCAGCGCGAACGGCTTGTTCAGCTGGTGCGGTGTGCCGGTGGCGATGTTGTGGGCGAAGGTGAGGCCGGCAGCCGGGGTGGCCTTGAATCCGCCGGTGCCCCAGCCGCAGTTCACGAACATGTTCTCCACGGGGGTGTTGCCCACGATGGGGGAAGCGTCCAGGGTGGTGTCCACGATGCCGCCCCAGGTCCGGAGCACGTGGGCCCGGGCAAAGATGGGGAAGAGCTCGACGGCGGCTGCCATCTGGTGCTCGATCACGTGGAAGGACCCGCGCTGACCGTAGCCGTTGTAGGAGTCCACGCCGGCGCCCATGACCAGTTCGCCCTTGTGGGCCTGGGAAACGTAGACGTGCACGTGGTTGGACATGACCACCGTGGGGTGGACCGGTTCGTGCAGCTCGGAGACCAGCGCCTGGAGCGGATGGGACTGGATGGGAAGCTCGAAGCCGGCCATTTCGGCCAGGACCGAGCTGTGCCCGGCCGCAGCCAGGCCAACCTTTTCGGTGTTGATGGTGCCGCGGTTGGTCTTGACGCCGGTGACCCGGTTGCCGTCCTTGATGAAGCCGGTGACTTCGCAGTTCTGGATGATGTCCACGCCCATTTCGTCGCACTTGCGGGCGAAGGCCCAGGCCACGTGGTCGTGCTTGGCGATGCCTGCGCGCGGCTGGTAGGTGGCACCCATGACGGGGTAGCGGATGTTGTCGTTGATGTTCAGGATGGGGCAGAGTTCCTTGACCTGCTTGGGGTCCAGCCACTCCGCGTCCACGCCGTTGAGCTTGTTCGCTCCCACCCGGCGCATGCTTTCACGTACGTCGCCGAGTGTGTGGGCGAGGTTCATCACGCCGCGCTGGCTGAACAGGAAGTCGTATTCGAGTTCCTCGGGCAGGATTTCCCAGAGCTTGAGGGCGTGCTCGTAGATGGCGGCGCTCTCGTCCCAGAGGTAGTTGGAACGGATGATGGTGGTGTTCCGGGCCATGTTGCCGCCGGCGAGCCAGCCCTTTTCAAGGACGGCGATGTTGGTCATGCCGTGGTTCTTGGCCAGGAAGTATGCCGTGGCCAGGCCGTGCCCGCCGCCGCCCACAATTACGGCGTCGTAGGAGGACTTGGGCTCCGGGTTGCGCCAGAGGAAATCCGGGTGCTCGGGAAGCTGTTGGGTGTTCACTTGGCTGCTCCAATCAGGTCTGCTTCGAAGGCGGCAACGTCGGTGCCTTCATTGAGGTGGGGGTAGAGGGGGAACTGGTCGGCAAGGGCCGTGACCCGGGCGCGGAGTTCGACGACGGTCTGGTCACCAATGGTGCCGGTGCCGGCAGCGGCGATGAGCGCCGTCGCGATGACGTCTGCAACCTCGGTGAATTCCGCGGCGCCGAAGCCGCGGGTTGCCAGCGCCGGAGTGCCGATCCGGAGTCCCGAGGAAACCATCGGCGGGCGGGGGTCGAACGGGACAGCGTTGCGGTTGACCGTGATGCCGATCCGGTGCAGGGCGTCTTCGGCCTGCTGGCCGTCCAGCTCGGAGTTGCGGAGGTCAACCAGGATCAGGTGCACGTCGGTACCGCCGTTGACCACGGAGATGCCTGCAGCGGCCACGTCGTCCTGAAGGAGGCGTGCGGCCAGCAGCTTGGAGCCCTGCAGGACGCGTTCCTGGCGTTCCTTGAACTCCGGGGAGCCTGCGAGTTTGAAAGCCACGGCCTTGGCGGCGATCACATGCTCGAGCGGGCCGCCCTGCTGGCCGGGGAACACTGCGCTGTTGATCTTCTTGGCGTACTGCTCTTTGGCGAGGATGACGCCGCCACGGGGGCCGCCGAGGGTTTTGTGAGTGGTGGTGGTGACGACGTCGGCGTAAGGCACCGGGTTGGGGTGCAGGCCGGCGGCCACGAGGCCGGCGAAGTGGGCCATGTCCACCATCAGGTAGGCGCCCACGAGGTCGGCGATGCGGCGGAACTCGGCGAAGTCGAGCTGGCGCGAGTAGGCGGACCAGCCAGCGACGATCAGCTTGGGCCGGTGTTCCAGCGCCAGGGCCTCGACTTCGGCCATATCAATCCGGAGGTCGGATTCGCGGACGTGGTACGGAACCACGTTGTAGAGCTTGCCGGAGAAGTTGATCTTCATGCCGTGGGTCAGGTGGCCGCCGTGCGCCAGGTTCAGGCCCATGATGGTATCGCCCGGGTTCAGCAGGGCGAACATGGCGGCGGCGTTGGCCTGCGCGCCGGAGTGCGGCTGGACGTTCGCGTATTCTGCGCCGAACAGGGCCTTGACCCGGTCGATGGCCAGCTGCTCGATCACATCAACGTGCTCGCAGCCACCGTAGTAGCGCTTGCCCGGGTAGCCCTCGGCGTACTTGTTGGTCAGGACTGAGCCCTGCGCCTCCATGACTGCGGAGGGGGCGAAATTCTCCGAGGCGATCATTTCCAGGGTGGACTGCTGGCGGCCCAGCTCATTGGCGATGGCCTGCTGGACCTCGGGATCGACTACGGAAAGTCGCTCGTTCAACTGCTCAACCACGGATGCTCCTTTTGAAATACCACTGTTGCATTGACTGATATATCAGTGTGAGGTCAATGGTATGATTGGAATCACAGTGAGTCAAGGGCGGGGAGCAAAGTGGCACAACGCTTCCGCTTGCGGCTCCGAAATTGAGTCTGAAGAACGGAGTGGCGCCTTGCACGCATTTCCTGCCCTTCCCCCTGCCGAGGGCGAAGTATTGTCCCAGGCGGAGGCCGCCTACCGTCAGCTGCGCGACAAACTGATCATGCTCGAGATCCGTCCCGGCGAGCCCATCAATGACGGACAGCTCGCGGCTGAACTTGGCTTCGGCCGCACTCCCGTGCGCGAGGCCATCAAACGGCTCGAGGTGGACCACCTGGTGGTCTCGTACCCGCGCCGGGGCACATTCGCCACCATCGTTGACATCACCGAACTCGCCGACGTGTCGGATATACGAGAGCTATTGGAACCGCTCGCTGCCCGGCGTGCTGCGATCAACGCCAGTGACGAGATGCGTGCAGAAATCCGGTCCGTTGCGGAAGCCATCGCGGGCATGGACACCAAACCTGCCGACAAGCGCGAGCTCATGCGCTACGACCTCACCGTGCACCGGCTGATCTACCGTGCCGCCGGCAACCGCCATTTGGAAGACTCGCTCATCCGCTACGACAACCTGGCCACGCGCATCTGGTGCCTGGTCCTGGACAAGGTGCCGTCGGTTGCGGGCCACATCACCGAGCACGTGCGGTTGCTCGAGGCAGTGGCCGACGGCGATGCGGAACTCGCGGGAAAGCTGGCACTGGAGCACGTGTCCAGTTTCGAGAAGACCATCCGCAAGGTGCTTTAAGCGCTTTCCCGTTCCCGGCTACCGACGCGGATCAAAGAGCCTCGGGCACCGCATGCCCCGTGAAGAGATCCGCCTTGCAGCATCACTGATTTCAGGGACAAACGGCCCTGTTGGTGTACTGCGGGACCCGAGTGCCCGCGCCCTTGCGGACAAACGGCATAGGATCGAAATGGTGAACTGACCGGGAGGAAGCTTCAGGCGGCCGTTTGGCGGGTAAGCAAGCCGCAAATGACTTGAGGGTATGGATGATGGCTTCGAACAATGACCGCGAATCCGACGTCGACGCGGAGACCGGCCAGCATGGCGGCGTCCAGTCAGTGGACCGGGCCCTTGCGGTCCTGGAGATCCTCGCGCGCGATGGCCATGCCGGCGTGAGTGATATCGCCGAGGAGATGGGCATCCACAAGTCCACCGTCTCCAGGCTGCTGGGTTCGCTGGTGAGCAGGGAAATGGTCCACCAGAACAGCGATCGCGGAAAGTACCAGCTCGGCTTCGGTATCCTTCGGCTGGCGAGCTCCATTCCCGGCAGATTGAGCCTGGTCCGGGAGGCCCGCCAGGTTATGGAGAGCCTGGCGGACCAGTTCAAGGAGACCGTGAACCTCGCAGTCCTGCGCTCCAATTACGCGGTGAACGTCGACCAGGCGATGGGGCCGTCGACCCTCGCAACGTATGACTGGGTGGGCAGCCTGACCCCGCTTCACGCCACCTCCAGCGGGAAGGTCCTGCTTGCGGCACTGTCTGCGGATGACCGGGACCGGATCCTGAAAGAGACCGGGCTGCCCGCACGCACTCCGCGGACCATCACCAACCGGGGAAAGCTGGAGAACGAGCTGATCAAGGTGGCCAGGGACGGCTACGGCGTTACCCTCGAGGAATTCGAAATCGGGATCAACTCCATGTCCGTCCCCGTATACAACCACCTCGGAACGGTCGTTGGCGCCATCAGTATCTCCGGCCCGGCCTTCCGCTTCGACCCCGAAAAGGAGCCGGGGCTGGTGGAGGGCATCAAGGAAGCGGGTCTTCAAGTGAGCGCAAAGATGGGCTACACCGGGCGGTAAACGCAGGAACGCCCGGACGGGAGCCCGGCGAGTGCCGGTGCTCGCACCGCGAGGCTCCGCCGCCACGTGGTGAAGAGCTTCAGCTGGTTCAGGCCGAGAACCGCCACCGGGACTTCCTGCGGTAGTCGACGGCAAGGCAGCTGTGGGTGTGCCGACGCCACCCGCCTTAAATTCCAGCCTGCCCTAGACATCGGAACTGCCCGCGAGCTGCAGTTTGACCCCGTACTGGTTGACCGGAAATAGTGCGTTTTGGCTGGCGGCGGCCCGCCTTCGGTATTCAGCAGAGCCCCAATGGCTCGGGCGGCGCGTCCCAAGGCGCCTGTCCAGTTCAGCTAACGCGCCCGCGCGGGCGGCGGAAAGACCTGCCAGGAAGGCTCATGCACTCGCTGGCATCTGCACTAAAGCGACCTCTTTCAATTGCTTCTTGCGCAACAGCAAGCGCTATATGAAACAGAGGGAGCGAGGTCACCGTCGTTGTCAAGGGCTGTGCAATATCGGCCCCGCGTGCAGCCATAGAAGAAAAAACCCTTGACAACCTCAAGGGACGGGGCGCACTCTGTTGCTTATTGCGATGGTCGTTGTTCATGACGGAACTCGATCTCCCGGCAGACGCCGCACCAACTATGCAGGATCCCCGATGAAAGAAGAGGCCCATATGCACAAGGCATGCCCCTTCAGTGAACTTGCTCCCGGGAAAGCAATTCGTCTGAACACATCACCTCCCCTCGCCGTCTTCCACACGAAGGCAGGCGGAATATCTGCGCCCGACGGCATGTGCACCCACCAGGGCTCATCCGTGGCCGATGGCTGGGTTGAGGACCGCTCGGTGGATGGCCCCCTCCATTCCTCCGGGTTCACCCTCCGCACAGGAAGCGTCGACGCCCCGCCGGCCAACCTGCCGGTCCGCTCGCATGAAGTAACAGTGATCGACGGCGACATCATGATCACCGAATCAACGGAAGCCCCCAACCTTCCGCCACGCCTGACGGTGGACGGCCACGTCCGGCACCAGCGCATGAATCCGAACCAAAGGACCTGCTCATGGCTTTGAACAGCGACATCCGTCAGGACGGCAACCCTGCTGCCGAGCCCGACATCACTCCCGCATCCTTCGACCCGCTCGCCGAGGCGGAGGACACCGAACAGATCATGCACGAACTCCGCCAGACGAAAGCCGAACAGGCCGTTGCCGGGCGGCGGAACCGCAAGCTGACCCTTGATAAAACCACGTTCGGCATTACTGGCGTGCTCGCCCTGGCGTTCGTGGCCTGGGGTTTCCTCGGCCGTGACAGCCTGTCCGCCACCTCAACCCTCGCCCTCGACTGGGTGATGGAGTACACGGGCTGGCTGTTTATGGTCCTGGCCTCATTGTTTGTTGTTTTCGTCCTGTGGCTGGCCCTCGGCAAGTGGGGAAACATCCCCCTTGGCAAAGACGGGGAGAAACCCGAGTTCCGGACGGTTTCGTGGGTTGCCATGATGTTTGCCGCCGGTATGGGCATTGGCCTGATGTTCTACGGCGTAGCCGAGCCGCTTTACCACTACATCTCCCCGCCCCCCGGTACCGTGGACGGAAGGACTCCTGCGGCAATCCAGACCGCCATGGCCACCTCCATCTTCCACTGGACCCTGCACCCGTGGGCGATGTACGCCGTCGTCGGAATCGCCATGGCATACGGCACCTACCGCCTGGGCCGCAGGCAGCTGATCTCCGCAGCCTTCACCTCCCTCTTCGGCATCAGGACGGTGGAAGGCCCTGTCGGAAAGTTCATCAACATCCTGGCCATCTTCGCGACACTCTTCGGCACGGCCGCTTCCCTGGGCCTCGGTGCCCTGCAGATCGGCAGCGGACTGACCTCAAACGGCTGGATGGGCGAGATCGGCACACCCGTACTGGTCGCCATCGTTGCCATCCTGACTGCCTGTTTCGTGGCCTCGGCAGTGTCCGGGATCAGCCGCGGCATCCAGTGGCTGTCCAACATCAACATGGTCCTGGCCGTGCTCCTGGCACTCATCGTCTTCATCGCCGGGCCCACGCTCTTCATCCTCAACCTCATCCCCGCTGCCGTGGGGGACTACGCCCGTGACCTTGCCGAGATGGCGTCCCGCACCGAGGCAGTGGGGGACGAGTCCCTCCGCACCTGGATGTCCGGCTGGACCATCTTCTACTGGGCATGGTGGGTTTCCTGGACACCCTTTGTGGGAATGTTCATCGCCCGGATCAGCCGCGGCCGCACCATCCGCCAGTTCGTCACCGGCGTGCTGCTGGTCCCCAGCCTGGTCAGCGTGATCTGGTTCGGAATCTTCGGCGGCACCGCCTTCCACGTCCAGCAGGAGGCCGACAAGGCGAACCAGCCAGGGCTGGTGGACATGAGCAGCGGTTCGCCGTCCGTCAACTTCGACGGCGCGCTGTTCGACCTGGTGAAGAACCTGTCCATGCCGGACTGGCTGACCGCAGCCGTCATTGTCCTGGCGATGGTCCTGGTGGGGATCTTCTTCGTCACTGGTGCCGACTCGGCATCCCTGATCATGGGGTCCCTGAGCTCGAACGGTTCCTCCGAACCCAAGCGCGGGCTGGTCATCTTCTGGGGTCTCCTCACCGGAGCTGTGGCGGCTGTGATGCTGCTGGCCGGCGGCGACAAACCATCGGAAGCGCTGGCCGGCCTGCAACGCATCACCATCGTGGCGGCCCTGCCGTTCGTGCTGGTCATGCTGCTGCTGTGCTTTGCGCTCGTCAAGGATCTGCGCCGGGACCCGCTTTCACTCCGACGCCGGCTTGCCGACTCGGTGGTCGAACGCGCCATCCGTGACGGTGTTGACCAGCATGGCGGAGTCCAGTTCGACCTCGTGACCAGGCATGAATGCGGCGACCGCTGTTTGGCAGACGGCCGCTGCCCCGGGGATGCCACCAACACCGGCTCCATCGCCGCCGTTACTGCCACCAAGCCCACACCAGCACCTCAGGAGAACCCATGACCACTGTCATCGAAAGCCGCCCGGCGCACAGTTCCACCGCTGTGGCCGGTGCCGTAACAGCAGCCGCCAAGACCCGTCCCGCTGAATTTGTCCTCACCTTGTCCTGCCCCGAGCAGCCCGGCATCGTCCGGGCAGTGACTGCCTTCCTGGCCGACCGCGGCTTCGACATCGTGGAGCACAAACAGTTCGACGACCACGTCAGCGGCAACCTGTACCTGAGAACTGCCTTCACGGGCGGCGGTGCCGACGAGCTCAGCCAACAGGTTCTTGCAGCCGAGTTCGCGTCCATAGCAAGTGAGTTCGGCATGGAGTTCACCATCCATGACGGCAGGCCCCAGCGGCTCCTGGTGATGGTCTCAAAGTTCGGGCACTGCCTCAATGACCTCATCTTCCGGTGGCAGGCGGGAAGCCTCGGTGCGGAGATCGCCGTCGTGGTTTCCAACCACGAGGACCTCCGCCCCATGGCGGAGGCCGCTGGCCTGACCTTTATCCACGTTCCGGTCACCGCCGCAACCAAGCCCGAGGCGGAGGCCCGGCTGCTTGAACTGGTGGCAGAGTACAATGCGGACCTCGTGGTCCTGGCCCGTTATATGCAGGTTCTGTCCAACGAGCTGTGCACCAGCCTCCGCGGCCGCGCCATCAACATCCACCACTCATTCCTGCCCGGCTTCAAGGGCGCCAAGCCCTACCACCAGGCGTACGACCGTGGGGTGAAGCTCGTCGGCGCCACGGCGCACTACGTGACCGCCGACCTTGACGAGGGTCCCATCATCGAGCAGGAAGTCTTCCGGGTGGACCACAGCCTTGACGCGGATGCCCTGGTCACGGTGGGCCGGGATGCCGAAACGCAGGCGCTGTCCCGGGCCGTGAAGTGGCACTGCCAGCACCGCGTCCTGCTTAACAACACCCGCACCGTCGTCTTCCGCTAACGCAAACGCCAAGCAAAACCAGGAGAAACACTTATGAGCGCATCACCACGCGTTGTCATCATCGGCGCCGGCATCGTTGGCACCAACCTCGCGGACGAACTCGCCACCCGCGGCTGGACCAACATCACGGTGGTGGAACAGGGTCCGTTGGAGCTGGCCGGCGGCTCCACCTCGCACGCCCCCGGCCTGGTCTTCCAGACGAACCCGTCCAAGACCATGACCGAATTTGCCAGCTACACCGTGGACAAGCTGCTCTCCCTCAGCGCGGACGGCATCTCCTGTTTCAACCAGGTGGGCGGGCTGGAACTGGCCACCACCGAAGCGCGGCTGCAGGACCTCAACCGGAAGCTCGGCTACGCCACCTCCTGGGGCATCGAAGGCCGGATCATCGACGCCGACGAGTGTGAGAAGCACTATCCGCTGCTTAACACCGGCGCGCTCGCTGACGGCCGACGGATCCTGGGCGGCCTCCTGGTGCCCTCCGACGGCCTGGCATCGGCCGCCCGCGCCGTGCAGCTGCTGATCGCGAAGGCACGTGCAGCAGGCGTGGCCTTCCGCGGTTCCACCGCGGTGACCGGCATCGAGCAGTCGGGCGGGAAGGTCACCGGCGTCGAAACGGCCGACGGCGTGATCCCGGCGGACATCGTGGTGTCCTGTGCAGGCTTCTGGGGCCGCGAACTCGGCAAGATGGTGGGCCTGAAGGTTCCGCTGCTGCCGCTGGCCCACCAGTACGTGAAGACCACCCCGCTGGACGAACTGCGCGGCGTCAACGACCTTCCCAACGGGGCCACCAAGCCCATCCTGCGCTACCAGGACCGCGATCTCTATTTCCGCGAACACGGCAACCGGATCGGGATCGGCAGCTACGCCCACAAGCCATTGCCGGTGGACATGGAGCGGCTGCCCCGCGTCGGCGCGGAGGACATGTCCGATCACAACATGCCGTCCCGCCTGGACTTCACGCTGGAGGACTTCGCGCCCTCCTGGGAGGACTGCCAGGACCTGCTGCCGGCCCTGCACAAAACGCAGATTGACGACGGCTTCAACGGAATCTTCTCCTTCACCCCCGACGGCGGTCCGCTGATGGGGGAGGCGCCCGACCTCAAGGGCTTCTTTGTGGCCGAGGCCGTCTGGGTCACCCACTCGGCGGGCGTGGCCAAGGCCATGGCCGAGCTGCTGGTCGAAGGGCAGTCCCGCACAGACCTGCACGGCTGCGAGCTGACCCGCTTCGAGGAAGTCCAGACGTCCGATCAGTACGTCAGCGAGACCTCCCAGCAGAACTTCGTGGAAATCTACGACATCCTGCACCCGCTGCAGCCCAAGGAATCCCCGCGGGACCTGCGCGTCGCCCCGTTCAACGTCCGCCAAAAGGAGCTCGGCGCATTCTTCCTGGAGTCCGCCGCCTGGGAACGTCCGCACTGGTTCGAGGCCAACCGCAGCCTCCTTGCCGAGCTTCCGGAAGAGTGGCAGCCGCCGCAGCGGGACGAGTGGGCCGGAATGTTCTCGTCCCCCATCTCCGCAGCTGAAGCGTGGAAGACGCGCACCGCCGTCGGGCTCTACGACATGACGCCGCTCAAGCGGCTGTCAGTGGTTGGGCCTGGTGCGCAGGCGCTGCTTCACAGGCTCAGCACGGGCAATATCGCCAAGAAGCCGGGCGCCGTGACGTACTGCCTGCTTCTGGCGGACGACGGCGGCATCCTCAGCGATGTGACCGTGGCGCGTTTGGCGGAGGAAGAGTTCCAGCTGGGCGTGAACAGCAACGTGGACTTTGACTACCTCCGGGTGGAGGCCCGTCAGCAGTCGGCCGCGGATCCTGCCCAGTGGGTGCACGTCTCGGACATCACCGGCAGCACCTGCTGCATCGGGCTGTGGGGGCCGCTTGCCCGCGAAGTGATCGGCAAGGTCAGTTCTGATGACCTGACCAACGACGGGCTCAAGTACTTCCGCACCAAGCAAATTTCGGTGGGCGGCATTCCTGTCACGGCCATGCGGCTCTCTTACGTGGGGGAGCTCGGCTGGGAGCTGTACACCACGGCCGAGTACGGGCTGAAGCTCTGGGACCTGCTGTTCGAGGCGGGCCGGGAGCACGGCATCATCGCAGCTGGCCGTGGCGCGTTCAACAGCATGCGCCTCGAGAAGGGCTACCGGCTCTGGGGCACGGACATGACCTCCGAGCACCACCCGTACGAGTCGGGCCTGGGCTTCTCGGTGGCCAAGGACAAGACCGGCTTTGTGGGCGCTGAGGCATTGATCGCCCGGAAGGAGCAGCCCGCCACCCGCGCGCTGCGGTGCCTGACGGTCGACGACGGGACGTCCATCGTGCTGGGCAAGGAACCGGTGTACGTGGCCGGTTCCGCGGTTGGTTATGTCACGAGCGCCGCCTACGGTTACTCGGTCCGCAAGCCGCTCGCGTACGCCTGGCTGCCGGCTTCGGTTTCGGTCGGGGATTCGGTGGAAATCGAGTACTTCGGGAAGCGCATCGCCGCCACCGTGACGGCCGAGCCACTGTTCGATCCGGGCATGGACCGCCTGCGCGGCTAAGCTGCCCTTTCCGCGGGCCCGCTGGTGTCTCCTTGTGGGGACTCTTTGGGCCCGGGGGAAGCGGCCTGGTAGCCGTACGTTCCTGCCCGGTTGCTTACTGAAATGCCCGGTGCGTCCACGGACGCGCCGGGCTTTTCTGCGCTTTCTTCCGGTTCTTCGGGGCCGGGACTAAATGGGCGTGAGCGCACGGCAGCAACTTCGCCTTTTCGCTCACCTCGACTCTTCCCCTCGGCCTGCCGCGTTATTGTCAGACCCACCTGTGATGATGAATTCATGGGAACAAGCGCGGTGGTGGCGGAGGCTTTTGCGGCTATCAATGCCGGCTTCGCTGTGCTTGCTGCCGTGGTCACCGACGCCCGTGTTGGAGCAGCAGCCGCCGGGCCGGATTCGGGTGCTGATCCTGCGGCCTGCCTGGCCGAAGACTGCCTTCAGATCCTCTCCCGGGTCGCTGAATCGGAGCCGCGGCTGGCCGCCGTGAAGGCCCTCGCCGCCGCCAAATACTTCGAAACTGCGGCGTTGATCGCCGGGCCCCTAACCGTCCCCGGGGACGCTGCAGTGCAGGAGATGGCGGTCCGGGCAGAAGTCGCCTGTGTCCTGACCATCGGCGAGCGGGCCGCGGGTTCGCTCCTGCACCACTCCCTGATGCTGACCACCAGGCTGCCGCTGACCCTGGCCGCCCTGCGGGACGGCTCCCTGTCCTGGCAGCACGCCCGGGTCATGGTCGAGGAAGCGGACACCCTTGACCCGGCAGGTGCCGCGGCGTTGGAGACACACTTCCTGGACCCGGGCCCGGAGGCCCCGGATGCCGCCCGGGCCTGCACCGCGGGTCAGATGCCGGCGTCCCGGTTCCGGCACAAGGCTCGCACCTGGCGGGAACGCCACCATGCCGAGAGTATCGAGGAACGCCACGCCAAGGGTGTCCTGGACCGCCGGGTCCAGTACTGCCCGGACCAGGACGGGATGGCCTGGATCACCGCCTACCTCCCCGCAGATCAGGCAGTGGCGATCTGGAACCGCACCACCGCGATCGCCCGCGGCCTGCAAGGGCCTGATGAGTCGCGCACCCTCACCCAGCTCCGCGCCGACACGTTCGCCAAGGCCCTGCTCAGCAGCGGGATCGCGCTCAACGCCACGGCCCTCGACAACACCGGGGCCCTGGCCAACACCGGGACCCCGATCAACACCTGGAACGAGTCCGGCAGCGGGGAAGAGTCCAGCAGCGGGGAAGGCCGCAATGCCAGCGGCGGTGAAGCGGTGAATCCGGGCAAGGTCCCCACCCCGCGGGCCCAGGTCCTGGTCACCGTCCCGGTTTTCGCCCTGCTCGGCGTCACCGGTGAACCCGCGATGCTCGACGGGTACGGCCCGATCCCGGCATCGATGGCCCGGGACCTCCTGGCCAACGGGGCCGAATCCTTCTACCGGGTCCTCGTGGACCCCCGCGACGGGGCACCACTGGAGATCGGCCGGACCAGCTACCGCCTCACCAAAGCCATGAAACACGCCCTTCAGCTCCGGGACGGCAAATGCACCTTCCCCGGCTGCAACAACCAGTCCCTGGACAACGACACCGACCACCTCACCGCCTGGGCCCACGGCGGAACCACCGGCATCAGCAACCTGGCCCAACTCTGCCCCAAACACCACAAACTCAAACACAACAGCGGCTGGACACCCTCCACCGCCGCCAGAAACCAATCCCCCGGCTGGACCTCACCCACCGGCAGGCACTACAAAGCCGAACCCCACGACTGGGAACCACCCCACTGGCCCCAAAAACCCGAAACACAGCGCAAACCCGAACCGGGCCACGGCTCCGGCTCGGGCCACCCCGACTTCATCCACACCGGCCTCTCCCTCGGAGAGGACGGCTTTGAACGGTTCCTCCACTCCGCCGTCTAGAACCGCCAGAGACGGAGTGGCCGCGTTCGATGGCTGTGCCTTGGAAACACCGCGAGCTCAACGGCCAGCACTTCTCCGGTTTGTGGTCTACTTTGGCGCTGCCCATGGTTGCCGGGGGCCGGAACGGGTACAACTAAGTCATGACGACGTCACCCCTGGTCCTTGGCCCCATGATGCGGTACGTCGATGAGACCTCTGCCAGCATCTGGGTGGAAACCCGGGATGACTCCCACGTCACGGTCCACGCCGGAGGCCAGAGCTGGACGGCCCGCACCTTCGCCGTGCATGGACATCACTACGCCTTGGTGGAGGCGGCCGGGCTGGAGCCGGGAGCGGTGCTGCCCTACACCCTTGAAATCGACGGAACCCAGTGCTGGCCTGAGCCCGCATCCGGGTTTCCGCCGCCGGTGATCGCGGCGCTGAAGCCCGGAAAGCCGCTGCGCATGGCCTACGGCTCCTGCCGCACCAGTGTCCCGCACGACAAATCCGGCAACCGGACCCACGGGGTCGACTCACTCCGGGCCTTCGCCTTGGGGATGGCCTCCGGTGATGTGCTCCCCTGGCCGGATCTGGTGGCCTTCCTCGGGGACCAGGTGTACGCCGACCTGACCAGCGACGAGATGCAGGAGTTCATTCGAGCGCGGCGCGACATCGAGGCGCCGCCGGGGGAGGAGCTCAAAGACTACGAGGAATACGCCCACCTATACTTCCTGGCCTGGTCCGATCCGGCCAACAGATGGCTGCTGTCCACCCTGCCCAGTGCAATGATCTTCGATGACCATGACATCCGCGATGACTGGAACACGTCCCTGAGCTGGAAGAAGGAAATGGAGGCCACGTCCTGGTGGCACGGGCGGATCGTGGCGGGGCTGGCCTCGTATTGGGTCTATCAGCACTTGGGGAACCTGTCACCCAAGGAACGGGACGAGGATCCCATCTGGCGGCAGATCGCCGGCCACACAGGTGAGGCCGAACTCGATCTCAGTACAGCGCTGGATAGTTTTGCGGACCGGGCCGATCAGGAACCGGAATCGTACCGTTGGAGTTACTGCCGGGATATCGGCGACACACGGCTGCTTGTGGTGGACTCGCGCGCCGCCAGGAACCTGGCCCCGGACAACCGTGCCCTGCTGGACAAGAATGAAATGGCCTGGCTTGACGGCCGGATGCGGGGTGATTGCCGGCACCTGCTCGTAGCCACTTCGCTGCCGTTCCTGCTGCCGATGGGACTGCACTACGTGGAATCCTGGGATGAGGCCATTTCCCAGGGCGCATGGGGAAACCGTGCCGCCAGGGCCGGCGAGAAAGTACGCCAGGCGGTGGACCTTGAGCACTGGGGCGCCTTCCAGAACAGCTTCCATCAGGTGGCGGACATGGTCGCCGAGGTGGCCGATGGCAGACGCGGCACCGCACCGGAAACCATCACGTTCCTCTCCGGGGACGTCCACTACTCCTACGTTGCGGAGGTGGAGCGCGATTCCGGCAGCCGCATCATGCAGGCCGTCTGCTCCCCGATCCGTAACCCCCTGCCCCGGTTGATGAGGTCCTTCGCCGCCGTGATGTCCTACGGGGTGGCCGCCCCGATCGGTGCGTTGGTGGCGCGCTCAGCGAAGGTGCCGGACCCGCCGTTCCGCTGGAAGCGGGTCAAGGGTCCCTGGTTCACCAACAACCTGGCCTGCCTCGAAGTTGCCCCGGAGGGGCTGCACCTGTGGTGGCAGACCGGCGTGGTCAGCGGCGGTGACGAGATGCATCCCAGGCTCGAACGTGTGGCGTCCCTTACCGTGGCTCCGCGGAGCTCCCAGGAGCGTGCGGCACAAAGCGGACGAACATTGCCTTGAAGCCGGGGGTGTTGGATTCCCTGGCCACGTTCTCCTTGTGCACCAGGGCGTTGGCTTCGGGGAAGTACGCGGCGGCGCAGCCCTTCGCCGTCGGGTAGGCCACCAGACGGAACTTGTCCGCCTGCCGGTCGTGGCCGCGGAACGTGCTCACCACGTCCACAAGGTCCCTGTCCTGGAAGCCGAGTTCAACCAGATCGTCAGGATGGATGAGGATGACGCGGCGGCCGCCGGAGATGCCGCGGTAGCGGTCATCCAGGCCGTAGAAGGTGGTGTTGTACTGGTCGTGGCTGCGGATGGTCTGTAGGACCAGGTGCCCGGCGGGCGGGGTGAGGTACTCCAGCGGGCTGACGGTGAACCGGCCACGGCCGATGTCTGTGTTGAAGGACCGGGTGTCGCGTGGGGGGTTGGGCAGCACGAATCCGTTTTTGGTCCGGACGCGGGTGTTGAAGTCCTCGAAGCCGGGCAGTGTCCGTTCGATGTGGTCCCGGATCACGTCGTAGTCCTCAGCCATCGCTTTCCAGTTGACCTGGTGGTCCGGACCAAAGGTGGCTTCGGCCATGCGGGCGACGATGACGGGTTCGGCGAGCAGGTGTTCGGAGACCGGGGTGAGCCTGCCCTGGGTGGAGTGGACCACGGACATGGAGTCTTCCACGGAGAGGAACTGGGCGCCGGTGGGGTGTTTGTCGTCCTTGTCGGTCCGGCCGAGGGTGGGCAGGATCAGCGACGTGCGGCCGTGCACGATGTGGGAGCGGTTGGGCTTGGTGGAGATGTGCACGGTCAGCCCGATCCGCTGCATCCCCGCCTCGAGGGTTTCAGTGTCCGAGCAGGCAAGGGAGAAGTTCCCGCCCATCGAGACGAAGACGTCCACCTCGTCGCGTTCGAACGCTTCCATCGCTTCGACCGCGTCATGGCCGTGGTGCCGGGGGGAGGTGATCCCGAACTCGGCGTCGAGGGCGGCGAGCAGGGGTTCTTTGGGTTTTTCCCAGATGCCCATGGTCCGGTCGCCCTGGACGTTGGAGTGTCCGCGGACCGGGCAGGCGCCGGCGCCGGGCTTGCCGAAGTTGCCCTGCAGGAGCAGGACGTTGACCATTTCCTTGATGGTGTCCACCGAGTGCGGCTGCTGCGTGACCCCCAGGGCCCAGCAGAAAATCGTGGCTTTGGACGTGATGAGCATGCCGGCGACGGTTTCGATCTGGGCGCGGGTCAGGCCGGTCGCCTTCTCCGTCTCGGCCCAGTCCAGCACCTGGCGGGCATCGGCGTAGGCGTCGAAACCGTCGGTCTGGGCGTCAACAAAGGAGCGGTCGACGACGGCGCCGGGGTTGCGTGCCTCTTCGGCCAGGAGGAGGTGGCCGAGGGCCTGGAACAGGGCCAGGTCCCCGCCGACCTTGATCTGAAGGTACTCATCCGCCAGTGGCGTGCCGCCGCCGACGACGCCGGAGACGGTCTGGGGGTCCTTGAAGTTGAACAGGCCGGCCTCGGGGAGCGGGTTGACCGCGACGACTTTGCCGCCGTTGTCTTTGCACTCCTTCAGCGCCGAGAGCATGCGGGGGTGGTTGGTGCCCGGGTTTTGCCCGACCACAAAAATGAGTTCGGAATCGTGGATGTCTTCCAGGGACACAGTGCCCTTGCCGATGCCGATGGTTGGGTTCAGCGCGGACCCGGAGGATTCGTGGCACATGTTGGAGCAGTCCGGGAGGTTGTTCGTGCCCAGGGCCCGGGCAAACAGCTGGTACATGAACGCGGTCTCGTTCGCAGTCCGGCCCGAGGTGTAGAACACGCACCGGTCCGCACTGCTGGCGCGGATGTGCTCCCCGACCAGGCCGAACGCGTCAGCCCAGGAAATCGGCGAGTAATGGGAGTCGCCCTCGCGGATGACCACCGGTTCGCTGAGCCGGCCCTGGTTCCCCAGCCAGTACTCGGTTTTCGACGACAGCTCGGCAATCGAGTGTTTGGCCCAGAACTCGGCGCCGACGGTGCGCAGGGTGTTTTCCTCAGCAACGGCCTTCGCGCCGTTCTCGCAGAACTCCGCGGCCTTGCGCTTGGTGGCCGATTCCGGCCATGCGCAGCCCGGGCAGTCAAACCCGCCCTGCTGGTTCAGGCGCAGCAGCGACTGCGCCGTCCGGGTCACCCCGGCCTGCGCCACCGCCCGCTCCAACGCCACCATCACAGCCTTCACCCCGGCCGCTTTCGTCTTGGGCTCATGGACCGCGAGGTCATCCTCATTGATGTCCGCCACCGGGGCGGGCTGCTTCCCGAACTTCACTGAACCGACCTTCATTGGACTGCTTTCACTTCGATCACACGGAGCTTTACTGCACGCGGCTTACGGCGCAGGACTGACGACACAAACTTCTACTGCACGGGACTTACTGGGCTGATCGGCTGGATGATCCAGCTTCGCCAACGTTTCCCGCTCCGCACCAATAGTGGTGTTGTCGCCATGGCCGGTGCGGACCACAGTCTCCGGAGGGAGGGACAGCAGACGTTCCCGGATGGAAGCAACGATAGTGGGGTAGTCGCTGTAGGACCTGCCCGTGGCACCCGGACCGCCATTGAACAGCGTATCGCCCGTGAACACCGTTCCTTCGCCCGCCAGCAGGAAGCAGGTAGATCCCGGGGAGTGGCCCGGGGTGTGGAGGGCTCTCAGGGTGGCACCACCCACGTGGAACTCATCGCCGTCGGTAAGGAACCGGTCAGGCGTGGTGCCGGGGTAGACCTGCTCCCACAGCATGAGGTCCTCGGGGTGCAGATAAATTGGCGCGCCAACTGCCGCGGCAACTTCACGCGCGGCCCCGATGTGGTCGTTGTGCGCGTGGGTCAGCAGGATGGCAAGGACTTTCCGGTCACGCACCTGGCCGATGATCGCGGCGGCGTCGTGCGGCGAATCGATGATCACGCATTCCGCCCCGTTCCCCACGATCCAGACGTTGTTGTCCACATCCCAGGTGCCGCCGTCGAGCGAAAAAGTGCCCGAGGTGACAAGGTTCTCGATGGTGACGCCCATCAGGAGTCCACCGCCGCGGGAAGTTCAACCACTGAGCGGAGGACCTTGCCCTCGTGCATTTTCGCGAACGCCTCCTCCACCTGGTCGATGGTGATCCGCTCGGTCACAAACGCGTCCAGGTCCAGGTTGCCCTGTTTGTAGTGGGCCACCAGCATCGGGAAGTCGCGGGAGGGCAGACAGTCGCCGTACCAGGAGGACTTCAGCGAACCGCCCCGGCCGAAGACGTCCAGCAGCGGCAGTTCGAGCTTCATATCCGGCGTCGGGACGCCCACCAGGACCACGCGGCCGGCCAGATCGCGGGCGTAGAACGCCTGCTTGTACGTTTCGGGGCGTCCGACGGCGTCAATCACCACGTCCGCTCCGTTGCCGCCCGTGAGGGCCCGGATGGCCTCGATGGGATCTTCCTTGCTGGAATCCACGCCGTGGGTGGCTCCCAGGGAAGTGGCCATGGCCACTTTGTTGGCGTCGATGTCCACCGCGATGATGGTGGTGGCCCCGGCAAGCTTGGCGCCGGCGATAGCTGCGATGCCCACGCCGCCGCAGCCGATCACGGCTACGGATTCGCCGCGCTTGACCTCACCGGTGTTGATCGCGGCTCCGATGCCGGCCATGACTCCGCAGCCGAGCAGGCCGACGGCGGCGGCATCGACGTCGTCGTCAATTTTGGTGCACTGGCCGGCGGCGACGAGGGTCTTTTCGGCGAACGCGCCGATGCCCAGTGCGGGGGAGAGTTCCGTGCCGTCCTCAAGCGTCATCTTCTGGGTGGCGTTGTGGGTGTTGAAACAATACTGCGGCTGGCCCTTGGCACACGCCCGGCATTCGCCGCACACGGCCCGCCAGTTCAGGATCACCCGGTCCCCGGGGGACACCTCGGTGACGCCGGGACCGACGGCGCTGACCACGCCGGTGGCCTCATGGCCGAGCAGGATGGGGAAATCGTCGGTGATGCCGCCCTGCTTGTAGTGGAGATCGGTGTGGCAGACCCCGCAGGTGAGGATGTCCACCAGCGCCTCGCCCGGGCCCGGATCCGGCACCAGGATGGTTTCCACCGAAACCGTAGCGTTCTTTTCCTTGGCGATTACTGCCTTGACCTTGTGAACCATCTGGCGGTGTTCCTTTCCTGGGGCCCGGAGCCCCGCGGACGCGAGGGTATTTCATTGCGCATTACACAACACGACGCGCAATGCGCGTACTCGAAATATGTCAGCCAGTGCAGGCCGAGTCAATAGAACGCGGAAGTTCTACATCGCCGACGTCGGGTGAGGCGTGAATGGATAGTGCTGCCCGCTGTGCAACACAATCGCTCCTGCTGCAACTAATGCCGGCCGGGCCATGAGGCCGCGCCCTACCTGCCGGTAGTTCAAGGCACCTTCCGTGTGTTCACAAGCCGGAAACCTGCAGGCCTTGACTGTGTTACAAATCACCCATAGTCTAGTGCAACAGCGTTGCGCTGATTGCAACCCCAACACATCTTGGTGGATACATGAGTAACGAAACTTCCTCTCCGGCTCTTGCTGGAGGACCCGGCCCGGAACCGCATGAAACCCGTGACGGAACCCGGGCAGGCCGTAGCACCATGAGCGGCCAGAACTTTGCGCCTGCTGACAACGGTGTCAGCAAAGAAACCCGCCGCAGGGTCATCGCGGCAAGCTTCATCGGCAACTTCGTTGAATGGTTTGATTACGCCGTTTACGGCTACCTGGCCGTCACGATCGCCACAGTCTTTTTCCCTGAATCAGATCCCCAGACCGGGCTTCTGCTGACCTTCGCCCTGTTTGCCATTTCGTTCCTGGTCCGCCCGCTCGGCGGGTTCGTCTGGGGCCACATCGGTGACAGGGTGGGCCGGCGGACGGCCCTGTCGCTGTCCATTCTGATCATGTCCGGAGCGACCTTCTGCATCGCACTCATCCCCGGCTACGACACGATCGGCATCTGGGCTCCGGTCCTGCTGCTGATCATCAGGGTTGTCCAGGGCTTCTCGGCCTCCGGCGAATATGCCGGAGCCTCGGCCTTCCTCGTCGAGTACGCACCGGCCAACAAGCGCGGCCTGTACGCAGCGGTGGTTCCGGCCAGTACCGCTGCGGGCCTGCTCCTCGGCTCCCTGATCGCGGGCCTCCTGACCGTCCTGCTGACCTCCGATGCGATGCAGAGCTGGGGCTGGCGCCTGCCGTTCCTGCTGGCCGCCCCGATGGGCCTGATCGGACGCTATATCCGGACCAAGCTCGAAGACACCCCGGTGTTCCTCGAACTGGCGAAGGAGGATCAGGCCGTCAAAGCGCCTGTGTCAAGCCTGTTCAAGAACCACTGGCGCCAGCTGCTGCAGGCTGTCGGAGCCGTGCTGCTCAACGCCGTCGGGTTCTACGTGATTCTCAGCTACATGCCCACCTACCTGTCCTCCGAACTGGGACTGGGCGAAACCGAATCATTCCTGGCCACCACCATCGCGCTGATCACCTACATCGGGTTCATCTTCCTGACCGGGATGCTCTCGGACCGGTACGGCCGCAAGAAGGTGCTCATCAGCGCCTCTGTTGCCTTCATCGTGCTGACGGTGCCGGCCTTCGCGCTGCTGGGAACCGGCAACTTCCTGGTCATCGTCCTGGTCCAGATCCTGCTGGGAGCCATGCTCACCCTCAATGACGGGACGCTCCCCAGCTTCCTGGCCGAAATGTTCCCCACCCGGGTCCGCTACAGCGGCTTCGCGGTCAGCTTCAACCTCTCCAACGCGCTTTTCGGAGGCACCGCCCCGTTTATGGCAACGCTCCTGATCGCGGCCACAGCCAGCGACCTGGCTCCGGCCTGGTACCTGGTGGGTGCGGCAATCATCTCGCTGATCGCCGTGTCGCTTTCCAGGGAGACCTGCAAAGAACCGCTGCGCCACGAATAGCCCGCAATCTTTCCCTGCTTCCCTCCTCAAGTAGCTGCACTCAAGAAAGGCATCACCACAATGACCACCACAGCATCCGAGAACGCAACGTCCGTCGCCGAACTGGAACGGGTCAAGTTCCTGAAGAACGGCGAGAAAGTCAGCCTCACGTTTTCAGACACCGAATTTGAGCGGCGTCTCGCCGGCCTGCGCCGCATCATGGCCGAGAAGGAACTCGACGCCGTCGTCCTGACCAGCTACCACTCCATCAAGTACTACTCCGACTTCCTGTTCACCACCTTCGGCCGTTCCTACGCCATGGTGGTCACCAAGGATGACAACGTCACCGTCACCGCCAACATTGACGCCGGGATGCCCTGGCGCCGCAGCTACGGCGACAACATCATCTACACGGACTGGCGCCGGGACAACTACATCTTCGCCATCCAGGAAGTCCTGCGTACCCGCGGCATCAACCCGCGCCGCCTCGGCGTCGAGGATGACTCGCTGCCGCTGGACAACCGCAACAAGATCCAGGCAGCTTTCCGGTCGGCAACCCTGGTGGACGTGGCCCAGGCCGCGATGCGCCAGCGCATGATCAAGTCCGCCGAGGAAATCGAGGTCATCAAGCACGGCGCACGGATCGGTGACCTGGGAGGCGAAGCCATCCGTAACGCCATCACCGCCGGGATCACCGAGTACGAGGTGGCCCTGATCGGCACCGAGGCCATGGTCCACGAAATCGCACGGACCTTCCCCAACTCCGAAATCCGCGACACCTGGGTGTGGTTCCAGTCCGGCATCAACACCGACGGCGCCCACAACTGGGCTACCACCCGCAAGATCCAGGAACACGACATCCTGTCCCTGAACTGCTTCCCCATGACCTCCGGCTACTACACCGCCCTGGAACGCACCCTGTTCTACGGCGAACCGGACGCCCGCTCCCTGGAGCTGTGGAACATCAACGTTGAGGTCCACAAGCGTGGCCTGGAACTCATCAAGCCCGGTGCGGTCTGCAAGGACATCGCGGCCGAGCTCAACGAGATCTACGTTGGTCACGGGCTGCTGGCCAACCGGACGTTCGGCTACGGACACTCCTTCGGCGTCCTGAGCCACTACTACGGCCGGGAAGCCGGGCTGGAACTCCGCGAAGACATCGACACTGTCCTGGAGCCGGGCATGGTGGTCTCCATGGAACCGATGATCACCGTCATGGACGGCCAGCCGGGCGCCGGCGGCTACCGCGAACACGACATCCTGGTGGTCGGCGAGGACGGCGCGGAGAACATCACCAAGTTCCCGTTCGGCCCTGAGTACAACATCATCGGAGCCTGACCCGGCGACCCGACCTGGCAACGCGGGGTCACTCCCGGCCCAGTCCCGGGCATTTTACGGGCCGAAAGTGACCCCGCGTTGGGGTTAAGGTGACCCAGGGCGAAAGCCTGCCGGCGGCGCCGCACCCAGTGCGGCGCCGCTTTCGGCTGACAATGCGCAATGATAGTGAGCACCATGACCACACCAGATTCCAGTGATACCAACGGCAAGAGCGACACCAAAGGTGCCTCCGTCATCGTCAACGCCATCGCGGTCTTGCGCTCCTTCACGGCGGACGAACCGTTGCTGGGGGTCACCGAGATCGCCAACCGTGTGGGCATGCACAAGAGCACGGTGTCCCGCATACTGGCGACCTTCGAACAGGAAGGCCTCGTGGAGCGGGATCCGGACACGCGCCGCTTCCGCTTGGGGCTGGGCCTGATCGCCGTCGCTGGTCCACTCCTTGCCGAACTGGAGGAGCGCCGCGTTGCCTACCCGGTCCTGCGCGAGCTCACGGAGCGGACCGGAGAAACCAGCGCGCTCATGATGTGGGAGGGCAACGAGTCCATCTGCGTGGAGCAGATCGCCAGCCGGCACCAGATCAAGCACACCGCGCCGCTCGGGGCGCGGTACAACGATGCGCTGAGCTCGTCCGTCCAGGTTTTCCTGGCCACCGAACCTGAGGAGCGGGTCCGTTCCCTCCTGCTCAGCGGAGCGATCGCCTACCCCGGGTTGGATGAGTCCAGCCTCGAGGACTACCTGCTCCGCCTGAAGGAAGATTCCAGCCGCGGGTGGGCCATCAACTACGGGGAATCCTCCCTTGACGAGGTGGGCGTTGCCGCCCCGGTCTACGACCACCGCGGCGACGTCGTCGCTGCCGTCCTCATCCCGGCACCACGGTTCCGGGTCTCCCAGGAACGCCTGCAGAGCCTCGGCGAGTCCTGCGCCGCAGCAGCGGACAAAGTCACCGCGCGCCTCGGCGGTCACGCACCGGGAACCGCCCGCAGCGAACGCTAACCCCGTCAAACCCTCTCTCACTTTAAGTCAGACCCTCTCTCACTTAACGCAAGGAAAACAGCGATGCTCTCGCACCACTGAGAGAGCATCCGGCGCATTCCTGCATTAAGTGAGAGAGCGTCGGGGCGGGCTAGGGGGCATCAGGTGACCCGTCGCCGTCGTGCGGACCGTCAGTGCCGAACTCGTCGGAGTAGGGAGCCCGCTGGCCGGACTGGCTGGCGAAGAGTTCGTTGGCGGCCATCGCCAGCAGGTCACGCTGCAACTCGGGGAGGGAAAGGAGCCCTTGGAGGTACGCCTCCACCTCATACTCGCCCACCGATCCGCCGATGCCGAAGTAGTACAGCCACAGATCACCAGTGCTGACCTGTGCTGCTGACAACGCTGCCTGCAGCCTGCTGCGTTGCTCGGGTTCGCTGCTATCGAAACCCATCACTTCTGCCTCTGTCCGGGGCGGATGTGACGCCGGTCAGGATCGCGGCGCTTACCTCCCTGAGTGTGCTGTGGGTCGCGCGGGTCTCCTGCATCAGGAGCTGAAGTGCCTGGTCCTGCGTCAGTGTGTGGCGTTCCAGGAGCACGCCGCATGCTCGGTTGATCATGTCCCTGCTGTACAGGGCGGCCTGAAGGCCTTCGCTGATGCGCTCCGGAATTTCCGCGGTCTGGATGTGTGAGAGGAGGGTTGCTGCCGGTGAGGCAAACAGTTCCATGAGGGCCGCCGTGGAATCCTCAAACACCCCGGGTCCGGCAGCGTAAATCTTCATGGCGCCGATGCCCTCCCCGTCCGCGATCAGGGGCGCACTGACCACTGACCGGACGGACAGGTCCCCGACGGCGGCACTCCAGTCAGGCCAGCGGGTGTCTGCGGCGACGTCGTGGACGAGCACGCTTTCCTGGGTGGCCCAGGCCATGAGGCAGGGCCCTTGCCCCAACTGGTACTGGAGGGCGTCTGCCCGTTCCACAATCGCGTCCGTAAAGCCGGAACTGACCGGCCGGGCCTGGGAATCGAGGATGGAGACGCCGGCGCCGATAGCTCCCGGAATTGATTCCTTGACGGCGCGGGACAGGAGCTGAACGGCGTGGTCCACTTTTTCTTCGGTCAGAAGCAGCCCCATGATCCTGCCGATGACAGAGGAAAGCTCATCCAGGGGATACTTCCTGATCATGTGTTTGCCTCCGGCCATTTCCGCGCGACCCGTCCCCGGGGGCCGTTTCACCCGGTATCGACCGTTTATTTACTTCAGCTAAAGACTATCTCTTGTGGTGCACTGCAACTCCGTCAGGCACGAATTCCGGTGCATGGCGCTATTCCTCGTAAGTCGTCGAAATGTCCTCCTCGCCGCCGATGGAAGAAATTATTGCCGAGGCCACTTCCCTCAGCTTGATGTTCCGGTGGCTGGAGGTCTTGACCAGGATCTGGAATGCCGCATCACGGCTGCACCTGTTCTGCGCCATGATGGCGCCAATGGCCGTGTCAATAACGGTGCGGGACTTCAGTGCGGCCGTGAGGTCGTCCCGGGCGTCGCGCAGGTGTGCAATGTTCAGGGCAAGATCCAGTGCTTTGGCTGAGATGCCTGCGACGTTTTCGGCTTCATCAATGCCCTGCTGTGAGAAGCCGTGCGCTGCAGGCGAGTAGAGATTGACCACGGCCTGCGCCTGATTTTGGAGCCGCATCGGACATGCCAGGATGGAGCCAATCTCCGCCGCCCCGGCAGCGCGGAGGTATTTTGGCCATCGCTTGTCCGAGTTCGTGTCGGGGACATAGACCGGGGTCCCCGACCGGAGGGCTGTCAGGCAGGGGCCATCGCCAAGGGTGTTTTGGAGTTCATCCAGGCCCTGGGCCCTGGGATCGCTGCTTGCTACGGCGAAGGGCCTCTTGTGCCTGATGACAGTCATGCCACAGGACATGCGGTTCCCGTCCCGCGAGAGTTGCCCGGCGATGATCGTTGCCATCTCGGTCAGAAAATTCCGCACGTCCGAGCTTTCCAGCACGAGGTCCTGGAGGAGGAGTACAAAGTCCTGCAATCCCGTTCCGGCCTCTTCGACGCCGCCAGCGAGTGATTCACGGATTTCTACGTTGTCCGACATAGCAGATCCTTCACAGTCCTTCCGCCGTAATCTCCTCGATGGCCGTGTGGACAAGATCCATCTGCAGGGGAGGCAATTCCATCATCTCGTGCAGATAGGCGTCCAGCGACAGCTCATCAGCGCTTCCGCCGATGCCGTAATAGTAGGTCCACAATCCCATCAGATTGATGTTCCCATGACGGTAGCGAGTGGCGGCAAAGTTGCGCATGTCCGCCTCGTCACCGGGTTGCTGAATCCCGAGGATGCCGTCGTCTTTCAAGTCATGCCCTTTTGTTTATCTTTCCCCACCCGGGGTTATGACAGGGATATCGGATGCGTTCTGCAGGATGTCCCGGGTGATGTCATGCAAACGGCGGTTGCTGCTGCGCGAGGCAAGATGCAGGAGCTTTACGGCATCTTCGTGTCCGCAGCGGTTGTGCATCATGATCAGGGACACCGCGGCATCCACAATTGCCCGGGATTGCAGTGCCGACCGCAAATGCTCTGGGTAGGCATCCGTTGGGTGCACCCGCATCGCCAGGCGAAGGATCCTTGACAGCGATGCGGCATGCTCTTCAACAGTGGCCACTGTCTCAGGATCGAAAGTGCCGGCGTCGGTCGAATAGCAGTTAAGGGCGGAGCGGGAACCGTTGCCGGTCTGGATGGGGACTGCCAGGACGGTCCGGATTCCTTCGTCCGCTACAGCCCGTGCATACCAGGCCCACTGCTCGTCGGATTGGAGGTCAGGGATCAGGACCGTATGCTGCTGCCGGAGCGCGGTCAGGCAAGGGCCGTTGTCGTAGGCGTACTGGCGCTCATCCAAGGCGCGGGCGGCCTCGGTGCTGCTGGCTACCGTGGCGGGCCCCGCCTCCCGTTCCACGGTGATGGCGCACAGCAGGGGAGTTTGTCCGCCCAGCAGGGATGCGGAAATGGCTGTCAGTCCCAACAGGAATTCCGTGAAGCCGGGGCTTTCCAGAAGAAGGTCCTGAAGTTGCTCGGCAGTGGGGAGAGCATCGTTGTCGGCCATGCGGCCTCAATTCCGTGCAAAGGCCGGGTCATTAACCCCGGCTGGCGGCTGAGCGCTCTCTGCGCGCACGGCCCGAATATTCAACCCCGGACCTGTACGCCACCTATATTTCACCCGAAATCTCCTACTACTGACATTACGCCTACCTGGTCACCTCGCGGGGGTTCCTCAACACATTGCTGACGGCTGCCTCCCGCACGCCGGCGGAATCCAAAGCCGGAGTGAAAAAGTGTCTGCAACCCTCGCCACGATGCACGCTGTAGGCTCGGCACATGGCTGATCTGCGGCGTCGGACGTTTGTCTTTCGCACGCTGGTTGGCGCGGCCGCCGCGGCGGCCGTTGGAAGTCTCGGCGCCGCGTGTTCGCCCGGCGCCGGGCGGGAAGGTGCGGCCGTTGGCGGCGCCAAGGGGGAAGCAGTGAAGCGGCACAAGTACCAGTACGGCGAGGATGCGAGCCAGTGGGGCGAGCTCTTTCTGCCGGACCTGCCCGACGGCGGTGAGCACCGTGGCGTAGTGGTGGTGATCCATGGCGGCTACTGGCGTTCGCAGTACGGGGCCGAGTTAGGGGAGCCCCTCGCCCGGGACCTGGCCGCGCACGGCATGGCCGCCTGGAACCTTGAATACCGCCGGGCCGGAAACGGCGGCGGCTGGCCGAATACCTTCGCGGATGTTCTCGCCGGCATCGACAAACTCGGCGACCTGGCGGCCCCGCACGCCCTGAACCTTGGGCCGGTTGTGGCGCTGGGCCATTCTGCCGGCGGGCACTTGGCCGCCTGGGCGGCCGGCCGGGGCAAACTCGCCCAGCTTGGAATGCCCGATGTTGACCGCCAGCTCCTGCGGACATCTGATGGCTCGGCGGTGCATCTTACCGGTGTGGTCAGCCAGTCGGGCCTGCTCAACCTGGCAGGGGCAGAGCAGCTGAACCTCAGCAATGGTGCGGTGAGCAACCTGCTGGGCGGATCGTCGTCGAAATATCCGCTCCGCTACAAATACGCGGACCCCATGACCTCCCTTCCGCTGCCCGTGCCGGTCTATGCCGTTCATGGGTCCGATGACGATACCGTTCCGCTGAGCCAGTCCGAGTCGTACGTCAACGCCGCTGCCGCAGCCCGGATGACTGCGAAACTGGTCATGGTCCCCGGCGACCATTACGCCCTCATCGATCCAAAAATGCCTGCTTACCGGACGTGCCGCGAGCTGGTCCGGACGCTCCTGGGTTAGATTCGGTCTCGCGGGGGTAAGAACAGCTCCAAATTCATACGTCATTTATAGACATTGGACATCCCATCTCCTGTACTCTTGAGTGGTAACCAGTCGCGACCCGTTATACGCGGCAAAGGAGGAGACCCACGTGGCCATCGCATCGCAAGAAGTATCGCCCGCACGTTTCAGCGCGCAGCTCCGTTCGCATGCCCTGCAGACACGGATCATGGACCTGATTCTGGACCGGGGACTGGACGTCGGTGACGCACTTCCTACGGAAAGCGAGCTCTCGGCCGAGCTGGGCGTGGGACGCAACACCGTCCGCGAATCCCTGAAAGTGCTGCAGGCGCTGGGGGTCATCGAGATCCGGCACGGCTTCGGCATGTTCGTGGCGCCCAACAACTTCAGCGCCCTGGTCTCCGGACTGACCTTCCGTGGCCGGCTGTCCCTCCGCCACAAGGGCGAGGAGGCCATGGAACTCATCGACGTCCGGCAGGCCCTCGAATCGGGGCTGATCGGATCGGCCATTGACCTGCTCACCGACGAGCATCTGGCTGACCTGCGCACCACCATGGAAGCCATGGAAGCCGCGGCCCGCAAGGGTGAGCCCCTCTATGAGCACGACGCCGAGTTCCACCGCAGGCTGTATGCGCCCCTGAACAACGAGCTGTTGATTAACCTCATGGACGTCTTTTGGCAGGTCTACCGCAAGATCCACCTGGCCCTCGGTACCGGCCCGGTCAATCTCGAGCAGCAGACGCAGGACCACTGGGAAATCTTCGAGGCCGTGGCCAACAAGGACAAGGCCCTCGCGTCCGAACGCCTGCAGCGCCACTTTGACGGGATCCGGCTGAAGCTCAAGGACGTTGCGGCCGCTTAGCCGGCACCTGCCTCCCCACCCGCTCCCACGCCCGGCGCCCCGGGCGTGATTGGACCTGCCCGCCCCCTTTGTAGAGAGTGCCTTTGACGTGGAAATTTTTGTTGTGCCTACCGCCTCAGCCACCGGCTCCGTTGCCGCCGGAATACTGGCCGCTGTCATCCGCAGCAAGCCGGACGCCGTCCTGGGCGTAGCCACCGGCGGATCGCCGTTGCCCATTTACGCTGCGCTCGCAAACCACCGGCTGGACATGTCCTCCGTCCGTGCATTCGCCCTGGACGAGTACGTTGGCCTGCCCGCGGGGCATCCCGAAAGCTACGCCGAAGTGGTCCGGCGCGAAGTGACGGAGCGGCTGCAACTGGACCCCGCCCACGTGAGCGTTCCGGACGGGGCCGCAGCCGATCCCGCGGCGGCCGCTGCCGAATACGACGCTGCCATTGCGGCTGTTGGGGGCGTTGACGTTCAGATCCTCGGCATCGGCCACAACGGTCACCTGGCCTTCAACGAGCCCGGCTCCGCCCTGGACTCCCGGACGCGGGTGGAGGTTCTCACCGAACGCACGCGTGAGGCCAACGCCCGCTACTTCACCCCTCCGGAAGAGGTGCCGCTGCGCTGCATCACCCAGGGACTCGGCACCATCCTTGAGGCCCGGCACCTGCTGCTGGTTGTCAACGGGCCGGACAAGGCAGGCATCCTCGCCGCCGCCCTGCACGGACCCGTTACCGCTGACTGCCCGGCATCGGTACTGCAGCTTCATTCGCACGTAACGGTGGTGGCAGACGAAGCCGCCGCCGCGCAGCTGGATGAGGGGAGCGGGCAGGTCACCGTGCGGGTGTCCGGCGCAGTCGCCGGGGTCTGACGCCCAACGACCGCGCAGCCGGCAGGGATCCGCCCAGCCTCCCAGGAACCCACGCCATGATCAAGCTTGCCGGGGAGCGCACGCGGATGCTGCACCGCGAATACCAACCCTCGCAGGGCTGCCGGGCATCACTGCCGGTAGCCAGCCTACTGACCCGCCAGCACACGCCCCGCCCGCATCACCAGGGTGCGCTCGAAGTTCCCGTCCACCACCACGACGTCGGCACGCAGTCCCGCGCGCAGGCTCCCCACCTCGTTGTGGAGCCCAAGAATCCGGGCCGGAACTGCCGTAGCGGACTGGACGGCGGCGGCCGGCTCCACACCGGCACCGATGGTCCGCCGCACAACATCCAGCAGCGTGGCCGTCCCGCCCGCGAGCGAACCGTTGCTCCGCAGCCGTGCCTCGCCGCCGCTGACCGTGACGGCGGACGGGCCAAGTTCGTAGTCGCCGTCGGGCAGCCCGGTGGCCGCCATCGAATCGGTCACCAGGATGACGTTCCCGGCACCCACCAGTTCGAAAACCATCCGCACTGTTTCCGGGTCGAGGTGCACGCCGTCGGCGATGAGCTCGACTGCGGCCGTCCCCGCGCGTGCCAGCCGGAGGCATGCAGCGACGGGGCCGGGAGCGCGGTGATGAAGCGGCGGCATCCCGTTGAACAGATGCGTCACCGTGGGACGCGAGACCCCCGGCTGCCCGGAGGCCGCCAACAGCCGCGCCGCCTCGGTCAGTGAGTCCGCCGTCGTCCGTGTATCCGCGTTCGTGTGGCCCAGCGACGGCGTCACGCCATGCTCGGCGAGCACCTTCACCAGGGCCGCCGCGCCGGGCAGTTCAGGGGCGTAGGTCATGGTCCGGAGGTGGCCGCCGGCCGCCTCGAGCAGTTCGCCCAGCAAAAACACGTCAGGATCGAGCAGGAACCGGGGGTCCTGCGCGCCGCAGCGGGCGTGTGAGAGGAACGGGCCCTCCGAGTGGATGCCCGCAATAAGCCCTTCCTCGGCGAGCGGGGTGAGGGCGCCGATGGCCCGGAGCAGATCCCCCCGGGAGGCTGTCACCAGGCTGGCCAGCAGGGTGGTGGTGCCGCTGCGGTGCAGAAAATCCACGGTGGTCCGGGCGGATTCGGCGTTACCGGTGGGGAAATCGCCGCCCGCCGCGCCATGGCAATGCAGATCCACCAGCCCGGGCAGGATCAAGCTGCCTGGCGGTAGCTCGAGCTCCTCGAAACCCTGCATCGACGAAGCGTCCATTCCTGGGCGCGGACCGACATAGGCGATGCGGCCTTCGGCGACGGCCACCACAGCGTTGTCCAGCGCCATGCCGTCCGTCAGGACAGTGCCGGACAGAAGGTAGCCGGCACCTGCGTCGTTCGCGGTGGGGATCACGTCAGGGCCTTGGCGAACCAGCCGGTGATGGTGGCCGGGTGGGTGATCGCTGTCCCGACGACGACGGCGAACGCGCCGGCGTCGAGCGCTTGCTTAGCCTGGCTGGGGGAGTGGATCCGGCCTTCGGCGATCAGCGGCACCCCGAAACCGGCGGCGGCGATCTGTTCAAGCAGTTCGAGGTCCGGGCCATCTGTCTTGGGGCGCTCGCCGGAGTAACCGGAGAGGGTGGTGCCGATCAGGTCCGCACCGGCCTCGACGGCGGCGGCGGCGTCCTCGAAGGAACCGCAATCCGCCATCACCAGCGCATGGGAGTCCGCGTGGATCCCGGCGACCGTGCGGGCCAGGGTCAAGCCGTCCGGCCGCGTGCGGCGGGTGCCGTCCACCGCCACCACGTGTGCGCCGGCGTTGGCCACAGCCAGGGCGTGCCGCAGCGTGGGAGTGATGAAGACGCCGCCGTGTCCGTCCTTCCAGAGCCCGATCACCGGGACCTCGACGGCGGTGCGCGTGAACTGCACGTCGGCCAGGCCCTGGACGCGGATGGCAGCCGCCCCGCCGATAACGGCCGACGCCGCCACCTGGCCTGTGGTGCGCGGGTCCCGCATCGGCTCACCCGGGTACGCCTGGCAGGAAACGATCAGCCGGCCGCGGAGGGCTTCGAGGGCTTCGGGGGTCAGGATCACTGGGGGTTCCTTTGGAGCGTAGGGCCGGTGGTGAGGATCAGGCTTGCCGCGCCAACCATGGCGGCCGCGTTGCCGAGTTTAGCGGGCATGACCGGCAGGGCAGCCAAGGCCGGCAGCAGTTCGGCGCGGAGGGTGCGCTCCATCGGCCGCCACCAACGTGCGCCGGCTTCGGAGAGTCCGCCTGAAACCACCACAACCTCGGGGTCCAGGATGTTGGCGAGCCCGCCCACGGCCTGCCCGGCAGCCCCGGCACCGAGGCCCACCGCCTGGATGGCCAGTGCGTCGCCGGTACCGGCACGGGCAAAGACGCTGCGGGCGTCCGGGGCCGGGGCGGTGCCGCCCAGACGCACGTACGTTTCACGGATGGCCGGTCCGGAGGCGATGGCTTCAACGTGCCCGGCTCCGCCGCAGACGCAGGGGAGCGGGGCGCCGCCGTGCTGGGCATAGGGCGACGCGAAATGGCCCACGTGCCCGGCCACATAGCGGTGGCCCAGAACGGGCTTGCCGGCCAGGACAAAACTGCCGCCGACGCCGGTGCCGAAGGCCACCAGGAGCGAACTGGCGGTTCCCGCCGCAGCGCCGGTCCACGCCTCACCAAGCGCATGCGCGTGGACATCGTTCACGGCGCGAACGGCGTCCGGAGCCAGCCCCAGCCGGGCGGCCAGTCCCGCGGTCAGCTCCGTCCCGGCCCAGCCGAGGATCGCGTCGGTCGCGGACACCACAACGCCGCGCCCGGAGTCAATCACCCCGGCCGACCCAACCCCGACGCCCGCCACGCACAGGCCCTCTGCTTGAGCCTTCGCAATAAGGGCAGAAACCAGCGCCGACGTAGCATCGAGAATCGCCCCGCCACCATCCCGGTTCAGCGTCGGAATGGTCTCCGAAAACAGCACCTCACCGTCCGCCGAAACAACCCCGGCAGCAGTCTTAGTACCACCAAGGTCCACACCGATCGCGTACTGCATTTCTATCCTTACTGGTGACCACCCGGAGAAGGCGAGGCTTTTGCTGAGCGACTGAGGGGTTGTTTTGCGTAGTCCCGCATCGCCGACCAGAGCATTGCGCAGGTCGCGCAGCGACCGAAGCGGTGCGCCGGGAGGTGTCTAAGGGACGGCAAAATGATCCCTCAGACGCGCCGCGACCACCGAAAACGGAACCGGACCTAGACCAGCCCGTTGCGTTCCAGGATGACCTTGATGGCGGTCGTCTCGGTCTCGTTGAGGGACAGCATGGGCACGCTCATGGTGTTGGACTCGATGATGCCCATGATCTGCAGGGCGGTCTTGAAGGCGCCGAGCCCTGCTGCGCCGCCGGAGACGCGGCCGTTGGGGGTGTAGACGATCTCGAATAGGTCGGCCAGGCGGTCCTGTTCGCGGACTGCGCCGGCCCAGTCGCCGGCCTGGGCGGCGTCGAACAGGCGGCGGTAGCCGGCCGGATCCACGTTGCCGAGCCCGGGGACTACGCCTTGGGCGCCGCCGAGGAGGGCGCCGTCCACCACCACTTCGTGGCCGGTGAAGATATCGAAGTTGGGGATATCGCGGCCGGCCAGGAGCAGCTGGCGGAAGGAGACGTCATCGCCGGAGGAGTCCTTCACGCCGGCAATGACACCGTCGCGGCCCAGCCGGACCAGGAGGTCTGTGGGGAGCTTGAAGTGGGTGCGGACGGGCACGTCGTAGGCGAAGATCGGCTTGTCGATCGCAGCGTGGATGTCGCGGAAGTGGGTTTCGGTTTCCGCCACGTTGCCGATCGCGTAGTACATGGACGTGACCACGATGGCGTCGGCGCCGAGGTCGATGACCTTCCTGGCTTCCTCGATCACGCGGTGGGTGGTCTGCTCGTTGGCGCCCACGATCAGCGGCACAGCGCCGGCGTTGGCGTCGGCGATGGTGGAGACCACGAGTTCACGCTCGGCGTTGGTCATGTAGGGGACCTCGCCTGATGAGCCCAGGACGAAGAGTCCGGACACGCCGCCGTCGAGCAGGTGCTTGGTGACGTTCTTCAGCGACGCGGTGTCGATGCTGCCGTCGGCGTGGCGGGGGGTGACGACAGGCGGGATGACGCCCTGGAATTGGGTAGACACGTGAATTCTCCGTTGGTTGGAACTGATGAAGGGAAAGCTAGATGTGCAGGAGGCTCGGGGCGGCGCCCAGGAGCTTCTTGGTGTAATCGTTGGTGGGGCTGTCGAAGACCTGCGCGGCGCTGCCCTGCTCCACGATCTTGCCGAAGTACATGACGCAGATCCGGTCCGAGACGTAGCGGACGGTCTGGATATCGTGCGAGATGAACACCATGCCCAGGTTCAGCTGGGTCTTCAGGTCCGAGAGCAGGTTCAGGACCTGCGCGCGCACCGAAACGTCCAGGGCCGACGTCGGCTCGTCCGCCACGATGATGTCCGGATCCAGTGCCAGGGCGCGGGCGATCGCCACACGCTGCCGCTGCCCGCCGGAAACCTGCGACGGCGTGACCTCGGACGCGGACTGCGGCAGGCCCACGAGGGCCAGCAGGTCCTTGACCTTGGCCGCCCGCGAAGCTGCGGTTCCGATGCCGTGGATCTGCAGCGGGTCCGTCAGGATGTCCTGGACGGTCATCCGCGGGTTCAGCGCGGTGGCCGGGTCCTGGAAGACAACGGACACGGAGCGGCCGAATTCCTTGCGCATGGCGGCGTTCCGCTTAATGGCGGGCTTGCCGTGGAAGAGGACCTCGCCCGACGTCGGCACCTGCAGTCCCACAAGCACCGACGCGAGCGTGGACTTGCCGCAGCCGGACTCACCTACGATTCCCACGGTTTCGCCGCGGCTGATGGTGAAGTCGACGCCGTCCACGGCTTTGACGATGTTGGGGCGGAAGAGCCCGCCGCCGCGTGCATGGTGGTGGACCTTGACGTCCTTGAGTTCGATGACCGGCTTACCGGTGGATTCGCTCACTGTGCATCCTCCTTCAGATGGCTTGCCCAGTAGTGGTCGGCATCCCCGCCTCCGGCGGCACTTACGGATGTCAGGACCAGCTTCTGGTCCGGATCGGCGTCGGACCGCAGGGAGCGCGGAGCGAAGCGGTCACCGGCGGCGAAGTCGCGCGGGGACGGGACGGTGCCGGGGATCTGGTGCAGCCGGACGGCGTCGGCCTCGATGGAGAGGACGGCACCGAGCAGGCCGCGGGTGTATTCGTGTTTGGGGTTCTGCAGGAGTTCGGACGCCTGTGCTGATTCCACCACCTGGCCCGCGTACATCACCGTGATGCGGTGGGCCAGGGAAGCTACCAGGGCGAGGTCGTGGCTGACGAAGACCATGGCGAAGCCGAGCTGTTCGCGCAGGTCGTTGAGCAGGTCCACCACCTGTTTCTGGACGGTGACGTCCAGGGCAGTAGTGGGCTCATCCGCCACCACGATCTTCGGCGAACGGGACAGGGCCATGGCGATCAGGACGCGTTGGCGCTGGCCGCCGGAGAGCTCGTGCGGGTAGCTGGCGAGTGTCCGGACGGGATCGAGCTTGACCAGTTCCAGCAGTTCGGTGGGGGTTTTGCGGCCACCGCGCTTGGTCAGCTGCTCCAGCTGGTCCTTGATTTTCATGGACGGGTTCAGGGAGCTCAGCGCGTCCTGGTAGACCATGGCGATCTGCTGGCCACGCAGGCCTTCGTAGGCCTTGATGCTGCTGTGCTTGGTGGCAGGATCCAGCAGTTCCTTGCCGTCGAATGTGATGGACCCGGTGACCTGGGCGGTCTTGGGCAGCAAGCCCATGACGGCCAGGGAGGTGATGGACTTTCCGCAGCCCGATTCACCTACCAGGCCCATGGTTTCGCCTTCGCGGACGGTGAAGGAGACGTTGTCCACGATCGCGGTCTCGCCGAAACGGCCGGGGAAGCGGATGGACAGGTTCTTCACTTCAAGGACGTTCCGCGCGCCAACCGGGACCTGGGGGAGGCGGTCGGTGCGCTTGGCCTCGATGGCTGAGAGCAGTTCGAGTTCCTTGTCCAGGAGCAGGTGCGGGTTCGCCGCGGCAAGCTTCGGATCGGCGAGGACGGCTGCCTCCGTATAGCGCTCCTCGGTGAGGACATCGCCGTAGGAGGCGCGGACGCCGTCGAGCTCGTGTTCCTCCACTACCGACGGCTGGGCCACGGAGGTCGCCACCTGGGTATCAACAGGTTCCGCGGCGGCACCCACGGCAGCGCCGGCAACAACAGCTGCCGAGCCGTCGTCGTCCTTCACAGTCACTGCCTTACGCAGCTTCGGGTTCACCATGGCGTCGGTGAGGCCCTCGGCAAGGATGTTCAGCGACAGCACCGTGAGCAGGATGGTCACACCGGCGAAGGTGGTGGCCCACCAGCCGCCGGACAGCACCAGGTTGCGGCCGTAGGAGATGACGTTGCCCCAGGACGGCGCGGGATCCTGCACCCCGGCGCCCAGGAAGGACAGCGAGGCTTCGAGGATGATGGCGTCTGCCACCATGACCGTGGCGAACACCAGTACGGGGGCGGCGGTGTTGCGGACGATGTGCTTGAGCAGGATGTAGAAGCGGCCGGCACCGATCACCCGCTCGGCGCGGACATAGTCTTCGCCGTACTGCGAGAGCACGTTGGCGCGGACCACGCGGGCCAGCTGCGGGGTGTAGATGATGGCGATCGCAATGATGATGGTGGGTACGGAGTTGCCGAAGGCTGCCAGCAGGACGGCCGCCAGGGCGATGCCCGGGAACGCCATCAGGATGTCCATCAGGCGCATGATGATTTCGTTGACGGCCTTGCTGGACGTCGCGGCGAGGGACCCCAGAAGGGCACCGACGAGGATGGCCAGGATGACGGCGCCGAGGCCGATCATCAGCGAGGACTGGGCGCCGAACAGCAGCCGGGAGAAGATATCGCGGCCCAGCCGGTCAGTGCCGAAAAAGTGCTCGGCACCCGGCGGCGTGGCCGGGATGAAGGTCTCCAGCGGGTCATGCGGGGCGATGACCGGCGCGAAGACGGCCGCCAGGACGATCATGATGAGGAAGAGAAGGGCGATGCGGGAGCCCCAGGGCAGGGCCTTGAAACGGATGCCCGGCGCACTCAGCCGGTCTGCGAGCTTGCTGCGCATGAGCTATACCGTCCTGATTCGGGGGTTGATGAGCAGGTAGAGGAGGTCCACCACGATGTTCACCAGAACGAAGGTGACGGAGATGGTGAGCACCACGCCCTGGACCAGGTTGATGTCAAGGTTGGTGATGCCGTTCAGGATCAGCTGGCCCATGCCGGGAAGGGCAAAGATCATTTCAATCACGACGGCGCCGCCGAGCAGGTAGCCCACGCGCAGTCCCAGCACGGTCACCGGAGTGACCAGGGCGTTGCGGAGGACGTTCTTGGAGACCACTTCGCCGTAGGGGACGCCGTTGCCGATGGCGGTGCGGACGTAGTCGCGGTCCAGCTCCTCCACCATCGAGGTGCGGACCACCCGGATCAGCGAGGCCGAGACGGGGATGCCCAGGGCGAGGGCCGGGAGGGCCATGGAGTTGAGCCAGCCGCCAAAGCCGGATTCCGGCGTCGCGATGCCGCCGGAGGGGAACAGCGGGCTGGCGCCGAGGGCGAACCACTGGATCAGCAGAATGCCCAGCCAGAACGACGGCGTGGCGATCGCGGCGATGGAGAAGACGCGGACCAGCTGGTCCTGCCATTTATCGCGGTACAGGGCACCGAGGATGCCGAAGACCAGGGACAGGACGATCGCGATGAGGACGCCCAGGAAGGTCAGCTGCAGCGTCAGCGGGAACGCCGAGCCGATCATGGATGCCACCGATTTTGCCGGCGGGGTGGTGACGCCGAGGTCGAACCGCAGCAGCTTGGCGAGGAAGCCGAAGTACTGCACGATCAGCGGATCGTTCAGGCCGTTTTCCTGGCGGTACTGCTGTTTGGCTTCTTCGCTGGCGCCGTCGCCGAGGGCCGAGCTTGCCTGGTCGCCGGGAGCCGCCTGCAGGACGAGGAAGACCAGCAAGGTGATGCCCAGGATCATTAATGGCAGTGCTGCGAGTCTGCGGCCGAGCAGACGCAATATCGTGACCAATGTGTTCTCCGGTGTGTGTGGGGTGCTGCAGATCCTGTGTTGCGGGGCCTGCCCTGCGTGCTTCCTGGGGGGGAACAGGGGCGCAGGGCAGGCCTCGCAACGCAAGGGGGGTGCTTAGGCGGTGCGTCCGACGTCGATGAAGGACATGCCGGTGGTGGGCAGCGGCTTGAAGCCGTTGAGCTTCTTGTCGTCCCAGGCGCTGGGCAGCTGGCGGTGGAAGATCGGGTAGAGCGGGACTTCCTCGGAGATCAGGTCGACGATTTCGCCGGTGATCTTCCTGGCATCTTCCTTGGCAGCCTGGGAGCCCTTGTTCATCAGCTCCTGCAGCTGGGCGCGCTCCGGGGCCGTCCAGTAGGCGCGCTTTTCCATCCAGGTGGCGCCCGAGTAGAACCAGCTCAGGAGCAGGTCCGCGTCGTTGCCGAAGACGGAAGGGTCACCCGGGGCTGCCACCACTGAGTAGTCGCCGGCGCCGACGCGGTCGGTGTACAGGGCACCGGACTGGATGCTCTTGACCGAGACCTTGACGCCCGGGAGCTTGTTCCACGATTCGAGGATCAGCGGGGCAACGTCCTTGACCCAGGCGGTGTCCGTGGTGAGCAGCTCGAACTCGAGGCTCGTCACGCCGGCTTCCTTCAGCAGCTCTTCGGCCTTCTTGGCGTCGTAGCCGTAGACGTTCCTGGCCTTGACGTAGTCCGGGTGGCCTTCCTGGAAGTAGGAGCTGGCGGCCTTGGCGTTGCCGAACAGGGCCTTCTTGATGATGGCGTCCTTGTCCAGGCCGTAGTGCAGGGCCTGGCGGACCAGCTTGTTGTTGAAGGGCGCCTTGTTGCAGTTGAACATGAGGAACATCAGGCCGAAGGACTGGACAGATTCGACCTTGACCCTGGACTTGAGGCCGTCAATGTCCAGGTAGGGGACGTCCTCGATGGCCTGGACGCGGCCGGACTGGACGGCGGTGACGCGGGCTGCGGCGTCGGAGAGCAGGAGCCAGGTCATGCCCTTGGCGAGTGCGGGCTTGGGGCCGTTGTAGCCGGCGAAGGCTTCGAAGACGATTTTGTCGTCCTTGACGGCGGAGATGAGCTTGTACGGGCCGGTGCCTACGGGCGCGGCGTCGAAGGCCTTCAGGTCGGTGGCGAGGGCCTTGGGGACGATCTTCACCACGGAGATGCGGGGGCCGAAGCCGGGGAACGCGTACTTGAGGGTGAACTCGACAGTCTTTGCGTCAACCGCCTTGACGTCCTGGATGAACGGGATGAACTGGGAGAACAGCGACTTGTTCGCGGGGTCCATCACCCGGGTGAAGGAGAAGACGACGTCCTCGGTGGTAACGGGGGAGCCGTTGTGGAAGGTGGCGCCGTCGCGGAGGGTCACCTGGTAGGAGGTGTCGGTGACCTTCTTGGGGTCTGCCGCCGCCAGCGCGTTGTACGGTTCGCGGGTGGCCGGGTGGAGCTCGATGAGGCCTTCGAAGATGTGCAGGTTGGCGGCCATCGGGGTGGCGCCGGATGAGCTGAGCGGGTCGAAGCCCGTGGAGAGGGCGTAGGAGATGCCCGCTTCGATGGTGAGGTCCTTGTTGACTGCCGCGGCGCCCGCTGAGCCGCCCGTGGTGGTGGTGGCTGCCGGGCTGCCGCAGGCGGCCACTGAGGCGGTGAATGCTGCCGCAGCGCCCATGGCGCCGGTCAGCTTGAGGAAATTCCGGCGGCTGGCGTCGTTGACCAGCGGCAGGTTCTTGGTGGTTACATTCATGAGGGCCTCGCCATTCCAGAAGGTTTATCGGATGTAGGACGTCCGAGCTCGTAGGATGACTGTAAGCGCCATCACAGGCCCGCGTCAAGCGGCCGCCGGTTCCAACGCTCTCTCACGTACCGCACGCTTTCTCCCTTAATGCGGGTTTTGGGTCAACGCTCTCTCACTCCCCGAGGCTGACGGCGCCGGTATGGGTGTCGAAACGGAAGGCCCGACGGCGGCGCACGGCAGTGCCGTCACATATGGCGGTCACCCCGTATGTCACTTCCGCGAACCCGCGTGCCACATCAGCTCCGGTGACGGTGTAGGCGGGGGTGAAGTAGAGGGCTTCCTCGCCTGCGCCCAGATCGGCCGGCCGAAAGGCCTCCGAGCCGGGACCCGAAAGCCCGACGCCGATCAGGGGCAGGGTGCCTGCGTTGCAGGCCCTGCCGGTGAAAGCGACGATGTCCCCGGCCTTGTAACCGGGAATGATGGGGCCGTAGTTCAGGTCCTGCGCCTCCCGGGTGCCGATGACCTGCGCCGCCTCAGCCGAGTAGCCCTGCCCGATTTCCTTCCAGGTGTGGACGCCCCAGCCGTCGCTGCCGGACGGCATTACGTGGAACTCGCCGGCGTTCTGCCAGACTGCCGGGCGGCCGGGGGTGATGGAGCGGAGTTCCATGTCGAAGACCAGGGTGGGGGACACCTGCTGGACGGCGCCCGCGCGGGAGCTTGCGGCGGCGCCGGGCTCGGCGCCGGCCCTGTCCTTGGTGAGCTGGCCGACCAGTTGCTCCGCCGGGATCGATGCAAAGACGATTTCGCGGTACCCCTGCCGCTCGTAGAGGACGCCGATGTTCCCGTCGGGAAGCCGGGCCGCTGTCGAATAGGCGGAGCTTCCGGGGCATAGGACCAGCTTCGCGGGCCAGCTGCGGCCGTCGTCGGGGGACAGGCTCAGGACTGTGTTCCGCCGCAGCGACGGATCGTGGTTGTTCGTGGCCAGCAGCCAGGTGTCTGTCGCTTCGTCGGCGAACGAGCCAACAGTGGGCAGCCCGTCGAAGCGGACCAGCGAGCCGTTGTCGCCCGGGTCCGGGAGGTCCCCGACAGGAAGCAGCGCACCCCAGGTGGCCCCGCCGTCGTCGGATATTGCGGCAAGACGGCGCGGTGTACCCCGGCTGTGGAGGAGAAGCCGGCCGTCTGAAAGTGCAGCTACCTTGTTCTCGTTCGGGCTGAAGCCGTGCGTCCCGGCGCCGATGAGCTCCCCGAGGGTCCAGGCGTCCCCGTGGTCGTCGCTGTACGCGGACGCGGCCATAATCCCACCGCCCGCCAGGACAACAAACTGCTGCACCAGCCGGCCGCGGAAGGGGCCGGTGTGGATCTGGATGCCCTGCCCCGCAGCGGCAAAAATCCCGGTAATTTCCGGTTCGTCCGGGCGCGGGGATGGCCGCAGCTTGAGCTGGGCAGTGATTCTGCGGTGGTGCCAGGTCAGGCCGTCGTCGTCCGAGAAGCTGAGGTCGCAGTGCTGCACAGACTCATCAGGCTCCAGGCCGGCCGCTGCCTCGAAGAAGCCCGCCCGCGTGCCCGCGGCGTGAAACAGGAAGATGCGGCCGGCCTCCAGGTCCACCAGGAGGCTCGGATCGCCGTAGCCGTTGAGGCCCTCGCCGGTCCGCACCACCTGCTGGGCGCCCCAGGTCCGGCCGCTGTCCGTACTGCGGCGGAGCAGGAGGTCGATCGGGTTGGGCAGGTCGTCCAGGTTGGGGCGCCCATCGTAGGCGGCCAGCAACGTGCCCTCCCGGGAGACGGCCAGGGCTGGGATCCTATATTGGCGATAGCCGCCCGTGCCCCGGGTTGCGAGCACATGTTCGACGTCGGGCACGGCAGCCATCATCGGCCGGAGGACATGGGATGTCATATCTCCATGGTAGGCGAAGCTCGCTTCTCACAATGCCTGGCGGCGGCTTCTCTGGCAGAGTATGACCATGCTCACTGTTATCGGCGAAGGCCTTGTTGACGTTGTCCAGCGCGCCTCCGGAATCGAGGCCCACGTGGGCGGCAGCCCCCTGAATGTCGCGGTGGGCCTGGCCCGGCTCGACCATCCCGTGCAGTTCATCGGCCGCTACGGCCGCGACGCCTACGGTGATTCGGTGGCGGCGCACCTCCGATCCAGTTCAGTCATGCTGCCGCTGGGCCCCGATGAGCTGCCCACCAGCGTGGCCACCGCCCTGATCGACGACGACGGCGCCGCTACCTACACATTCGACCTCGCCTGGGAGCTTCCCGGCCTGGCGGACCGGTTGGCGTTCATGCTGCAGGGAACCACCCTGCTGCACACCGGTTCCATCGCCACGATGCTGGCGCCGGGCGCCGCAGACGTGCTGGCCGCCGTCGAGCACGCCCACCCGGCAGCCACTATCAGTTTCGACCCGAACTGCCGCCCCAGCATCATCACCGATGTGGACTATGCGCGGCGGCAGGCGGAGAAGTTTGTCACCTTGTCAGACGTGGTCAAGGCCTCAGACGAGGACCTTGCGTGGCTCTACCCGCGCGCGGATGTGCTGGATTCTGCCCGCCGGTGGCTGGCCCTGGGCGGTTCGGAAGGGCCTGCCATGGTGGTTGTCACGCGCGGTGCGGCCGGCCCGTGGGGTGTCACGGCCGCTGGTGAGGCGGAGTATCCGGCCCCCGGAGTGGAGGTGGCTGACACCGTGGGTGCGGGGGATTCGTTCATGGCCGCGCTGCTCTCCGGGATTGTGGACCGCGGCCTGGATGGAGCCCAGAACCGGGAGGAACTCCGGGATCTCCCGGCCGAGGGCCTGGCTGAGCTCCTGGCCCACGCATCCAAGGCTGCCGCCATCACCGTCTCGCGGCCCGGTGCCAACCCACCCACCCGCGCGGAGCTGAACGCTGTCCCGGAGGAACACGCGGGGGCGGGGGAGTAGCTCAGCGGTTAAGCGCCGGTGACTTTGCGGCGCCGCTTTTCGCTGTGCCTCAGCTGCAGGATGCGGGCACCACCGGCGATCGCTACCAGGATGCCGCCTCCGACGGCTGCGATGAAGAAGGCCACGCCCTGGGCAAGCCGGCCCTCAAAGCCGAGGAATTTCACGGCCACCATGTCCTGGTTCTGGATGAAGAAGATGATCAGCAGCACCAGCACCACCAGGCTGACAGCCACGGCACTCCAGATGACGGCAGCCCGGGTGACGCGGTTAGGCGCGGACACGCCCGCAGGCGGAGGAACAGGTTCCCCGCGCCGGGCCGTCGGCGCGGCATCCGGGGCCGGGGGTACAGCAGCGGGCGGCAGGGGTTCTTCTGTGCTCATACGGTCATTGTCTCTCTGCGCCGGCCACTTTGGCGGGATGCGGTGAGAGTCCTAACGTTGGTCGCCCAAAAAAGGCCGTCGGGACACGCAAAAGCCCATCCGTCCGGAACTGAGGCCAGTTCCGGACGGATGAGCGGGTTACGTGAGGGTGCAGCCTGAACCGTGTGGCTACTCCTTGCCCAGCCCCGCTGCCGAGGTTTTGTCCCCGGTCACCTCGTTGAGGGCGGTCAGATCAAAGATCCCGTTGATATCGGCCTGCTTGGTGGTGCCGGCCTCGACGCCGTCCTTGAGCAGCTTGGGGTAGGTCCCGGCGAGCGGATCCACCGTGAAGACGATGTTTTTCAGTGACCTGTCGATGACGTCGGCTTTGAGTTCAGCGCCCGGTGCTTCCTTGAGGGCTGCGTTGATGACGGTGGCTTTTTCGCCGGCTGCTGCACCATTGAGCCACTCCACGGACTTTACGTGGCCCTTGAGCAGCGCCTTGATGGTGTCCGGGTGTTCGGCCGCGAACTTCTGGTTCACGATCAGGATGGTGGTGGGGAACTCGCCGGCCTTGCCGGAGAGGGAGCCGTCCCAGAGGTCCTTTTCATCCACGAGCACCTTGGCGCCGGCGGTCAGCACCAGCCGGGAGGCCCACGGCTCAGGCAGCCACGCGCCGTCGAGCTTTCCGTCCTGGAACAGTTTCAGCGTCTGGGCGTTTTCGGTGGGGTTGATGGCGACGTCGCCGCTGCCGTCAACGTTGGTGTTGTAGCCCTGGGTGGACAGCCAGGCGCGGAGTGCCACGTCCTGGGTGCCGCCGAGCTGGGGCGATGCGAGGGTCTTGCCCTTGAGGTCTGCCGCGGAGGTGATTTCCGGTTTCACCACCAGCTGCGCACCGCCGGCTGCGGCCCCGGCGATGATGTGCACCGATTCGCCGGCGCTCTTGACGAAAGAATTGATCGCCGGGTTCGGCCCGATGTACGTGGCGTCGATGGCGCCTGCGTTGAGGGCCTCGATCGCGGCAGGTCCGGCGTTGAAGACCTGGGTGCTGAGCTTGGTGTCGCCCAATTCCTCGGCGATGTAGCCCTGGCTGACACCAACCAGTGCCGGCGCGTGGGTGACGTTTCCGAAGTAGCCAAGCTTGAGCTCCGCTGCGGGGTTGCCCGCCGGTGCCGCGACTGAGGCGGGGGAGGTGCCTGCGTTATTTGCGGAGACTGCGGAGGCCACCGCAACGCCGCCGCCCACCAGGGCAACCAGCCCGGCGATAACGCCGATCTTCAGGCCGAGCGGACGCTTGGGCGTGGAGGACTGGCCAGCCACGATGCGGGTGGATGCCTGTTGGTTCTGCGGACTCTTGTCCTGGGGAGTTGTCATGGGATTTCCTTCGCTGGCGGAGATGCTGGTGTTGAGATTACGGAGCGCCCTGCGGTGCCACAACGGTTCCTGACGCTCGCGTTAACGGGACGTAGCGAAGGCTCAACATGACGTAGCGCAGCGTCAAGAAACGTCGCGGGACGACGCAACCACCAGGCCCGGGGAGCCACCGCCGGAGTGGCCCCGGAGCGGCGCCCGCCCGGCCCGGGAAGCCCGCCACCCCACGTAGACTGGCAGCATGCGGCTGGTAGCAAGTGATATTGACGGAACGATCCTTGGGCACGACGGAAAGATCAGCGACCGCACCGTCCGTGCCTTCCATGCCTGCCGCGAAGCCGGCATCGAGCTCGTCTTCGTCACCGGCCGGCCGCCCCGCTGGCTCCATCCGCTCGAAGAGCAGCTTGGCCACACCGGCACCGTCATCTGTTCCAACGGCGCCGTGGTGTGGGACCTTGAGGAAGACAGACTTGTCTCGGCGCGGACACTGAGCGTTGAGGCGGTGCTGGAAATCCGGCGGATCATCAAGGACGTCCGCCCTGCCGCACTCTTCGCTGCGGAAACGCTCACCGGCTTCCATCTGGAGCCCGGCTTCATCGAAAACGGCTCCGGCGAGCTACTGGAGGAGTTCACCCCCGCAGCGCTGACCGAGACGCTGGCCACGGACGACGCCGTCGTGAAGTTCCTGGCCATCGTCCGGGAAGGCACCCCGGATGACTTCCTCGCAGCGGTTCGCCCCGCCGTCGCGCATCTCGCCTTTGCCACCCACTCAGCCCCCAGCGTGGCCATGCTGGAACTGTCCTTCCCCGGCGTCAACAAGGCCGTCACCCTTGCGGAATACGCAGGCTCCCTGGGGATCGACGCCGCGGACGTCGTGGCGTTCGGGGACATGCCCAACGACGTCGAGATGCTGCGCTGGGCCGGCCACGGTTATGCCATGGCCAGCGGCCACCCGGAAGCCATCCGCGCGGCCGGGCAGCAGGCCCCGCACTTCGACGACGACGGCGTGGCCCAGGTCCTCGAGGCCAGGCTCGCGGCGCTGGGTGTAGAGCTGGCCTGACCCGGCTTGGGTGCCAAGCAGTCCCTGCCGCCACACTGGGGTGCCCGCTATTCACAGCCGGCGCTCACCTGCCGTTCATCTTTGCCCACTAGCGTGACTTCCGGATGCACATCCATCGCTTGAGGGGAAGTCATGGCAAGAAACGGTAACCAACGCGCCGCCGAAGCGCCGCTGCGCGCGGCAGAACCGGCGGAGCACTGGAAAGCACTCAGGGAAGGCGACCGCGTGCGCGTCCGCCTCACCCCGGGGTTCGAAACAGGCGGCCTCGTGGACGCCATCACCTGGGACCACACCGCCGTCTGGGTGGATCTCGACGGCGGCGGGGGCCGCACCCTGCTGCACTGCAGCGACGGCGTGGAGATTGTGCCGCAGGAGAACTAGCCTTGCGGCTCGGGTACGCTCACAACGTGACCTTGCCCTTCTTCGAGCGTTCCCCGGATGATGCTCCGGCCGGGCCCATCGCCATGGCCCACCGCGGATTTTCCCGTGAGGGGCTGGAAAACTCCATGGCCGCTTTCCGCGCCGCCGTCGAACTCGGCTACCGGCACCTCGAAACGGACGTCCACACCACGGCCGACGGCGTGCTGGTCCTGTTTCACGACGACACCCTGGACCGGGTGACCGACAGCCGCGGGAAGATTTCCGAGCTGACCGCCGCAGATGTGGCCGCGGCACGGATCGGCGGCCGCGAACCGGTTCCCCTGTTCGACGAATTACTCACCGAGTTCCCTGATGTCCGGCTGAACCTGGACGTCAAGGACTGGAACTCCGTGCGGAGCCTGGCCGCCGGCATCGAACGCCACGGCGCCCACGACCGCGTCCTGGTGGCCAGTTTTTCTGACCGCCGACGCCGGGCGGTGCTGAAGCTGCTGAGCCGCCCGGTGGCGTCGTCGGCAGGCCGGGCGACCATCTCGCTGTTCGTCCTGCTGGGGCCGCTGCTTCCGGTTTCGTTGCTGCGTTTTGTCCTGCGCGGCCCGTTGCGCGACGTTCAGGCGCTTCAGGTTCCCGTTCGCTACGGTGCCATCCGGGTAGTAACCCCGGCTTCAGTCCGGCGTGCGCACACCCTTGGGTTGGTGGTCCATGTGTGGACCATCAACGAGTCCGCCGAGATGCACCGGCTGCTGGACCTCGGCGTGGATGGGATCGTGACCGACCGTGCGGACCTGCTGACCCGGGTACTGCAGGAACGGGGCGGGTGGCCCCGGGACTGACCCGGGGCCATGGGGTCAGCTGCGCCCAAGATTGGTGGACGGATCCTCGTCGCCCTCGCCGGGATCGGCCCGCAACGTGTCCGGATCGCCTTCCGGAAGCCCGCCGGGGCCTGGCACATCACGGGGAACGTCCCCCGCGTCCGCCGTCGCCGCCGACCCTCCCGTGTCCGCCGCTGACCCTCCCGTTGATTCGGCGTGTCCGCTGCGGTCAGATCCGCTGGGGTTGGCGGACACTGGTCCGGTAGCGGGGCCTGGCTTCAGCCCGGGCGCCTTCTCCTTCTCGGTTTCCATGGCGTTGGAGCCCTCGCTGATGGACGAGTGGACTTCAACGTCGCTGTTCGGGTCGGTAGGCTCCGGCACGTGCGTGCCTTCCGTGGGCGAGGACGTGCCCGCCAGATCTTCCATGGCGTTCTCCGCTGCCTTGCCGATGCTGTCTCCAATGCCCATCTGACTGCTCCTTTAGTGACGATGCGCGCCGGCCAAGTGCCGGCCAGCGCGCGGGGATGCTACGTTTCCAGAATTATCAGCATGCTTACAATTAGTCCAGAGCTGCGGGAGAAGCCGCATCTGATGGAGGAGAGGAAGCCGCACCATGAGCAGTTACCATCCGGAGAATGACCCCGCGAACCCCGACCAGCCAAGGCAGGAGCCAGGGCGCGGGCGGTCAGCGCGCGAGGATTCAGCGACGGAGCCCCAGCAGCCGGCGAAAGACCCTGCAGCCTCGGCAAATCCCGACCCCGCAGAAGGAAACATCACCGGCCTGGAGCCCGGCGGTGGAGTTCCGCCGGGCGAAACTCCACCCGCTGAGGACCAGATGAGCGGCGATCAGGGGCACGCGGAGTAGCCCGCTTCAAACGCTGGGAGGACAGGTGCCCCATGGTGCCTGTCCTCCCTGGAGCGCACGTCGGATCAGTGCGTGTCAGTGTCGGTCAGAGCCGCTGGAACCGTGGGCAGCTTGCCTGTCCTGGGTGGTGTGCCTGTCTGCGGCGGCGTGCCCGTCTTCGGCGGAGATGCGGCGAAGTCCTTCGGGATCGAGCGGGGTGTTCCATGCTGCCCAGTCCTTGGGCCGGACGGACGGCCGTCCCAGCAGGTAGCCCTGGCCGGCGCTGAAGCCCAACTCGGTGAGGACGCGGAGTTCCTCGGGCGTTTCGACGCCTTCCGCCACCAGGACGGTGCCCGTCTGCTCGGCGAAGTCCACCAGGCATGCGGCCAGCGCATGCTGCGACGGATCGAGGTCCACGCCGCTGATCGTATTCCGGCCCAGTTTGATGAAGTCGGGCCGCAAGTGCAGCATACGGCTGAGGGTGCCGGCATTGGGGTGGGAATCGTCAATTGCTATGCGCAGCCCGCGTTCACGGAGCGGCGTAATTGCGGAAACAAAATGTGAGTATTCCTCATCCGGAATTCCCTCGGTCAATTCGAGCACGATGCGGCTTATTGCCAGCTCGATGTGATCAAACAATTCAGGCAGCCGTGGATCGAGGCATGATTTCGGCGAGATGTTGAGGGAAACGTAAAGGTGCTGCGGAAGGGTCGCCGCCGCGGCGGCGGCTGACGCCAGGGCCGAGAATTCCAGATTGGCGCCGAGGCCGACGGCTGCGGCTTCCGCAAACCAGAGTTCGGCCCCTGCGCCGTCGTCGCTGACAAACCGCGATAATGCCTCAACGCCAACGACCCTCCTGGACTCGAGGCCGTAAATCGGCTGGAACGCAGTCATGAGCATCTGGTTTTCCAGCAGCGCGCTGATCCGGGACAGGCTGCGCAGCGAATCCAACCGCTCGGCCAGCAGCGGCGGCATCGCGTTCAGCGGCTGAGGCGCGCGGGCGGCGTCGGGAGTGCCCCCGTCCGCGCCGTCCTGCTGGCGGCGGTCCAGGAGGTATTCCAGCAGCGCCCGCTCAGGCACGCCCGGGTTTTCGCCCAGGCTGTCGCTCAGACGTTGGCGTATTGCTGCTCCAGCGGGATCGGAATCCGACAGGACGGCAGCGATAATTCCCCATGCTTGCACCCGAACAGTCATTAGCAACGCCCCCAGTTGACGTAGTAATTGCCCGTTGGCCCTTTTATTTTCAAGTTTCAGACGCTTTCAGAATTCGGTGGTTCTGATGGATGCCGTTCTCCAGGGCCGAGAAGAAAGCTGCGAAGAAACGGGTACCGCAACTTGATCGTATATCGGCACGAACCAAAGCGCAGCCCCTCAATCAACAACCTGTATTACTTTAAGCCGATGTCCTGGCCAGCAGTTCCGGAATATTCTCCGGCGGGACCGGTTTGCTGAAGAAGTATCCCTGCGCGCTGAGACAGCCGAGGCTTCTGAGGTGCTCGGCCTGTTCGGCTGTCTCCACGCCCTCCCACACGGCTTCCAGGCCGCAGGCGCGGACCAGTTGGAGGACGGCCGCCACCAGCGGGGGCTGGCTGGGATCCGTACCCAGGCCAACAATCAGCGATCGGTCCACCTTGACCCGGTCCACGGGGAGCCTGCGCAGGTAGCTGATGGAGGAGTAGCCCGTTCCGAAGTCGTCGATCTCAATTCCGACGCCCAGGCCGCGCAGGCCGCCCAGCGAATACCGGTCCAGCTCATTGCCCTTGACGATGGCCACTTCGGTCAGTTCCAGGACAACCTGTTCCGGCCGGACCCCGGTTTCCTTCAGGACGCCGCGGACGTCCTCGATGAACTGGAGGCTTTGCAGGTCTGTGGCGGAGATGTTGATGCGGACGGAGAACCGGCTGTCCGCCACGCCGGCGTCGATCCAGGTGCGCAGTTGGCCTACCGCTGTGGTCAGGACCCACAGGCCCAGCTCGGAGATGAGCCCTGCGTCTTCGGCCAGCGGAATGAACTCGTCCGGCATGATCAGGCCGCGCGTGGGGTGGTTCCAGCGGACCAGGGCTTCCACGCCTTCGATCCGCCCGGAATCCAGCTCCACCACGGGCTGATAGTGCAGCACCAGGCCCTCGCCCTTGATGGCGGCCCGGAGATCGTCCAGCAGTTGGCTGCGGAGCCGGCGGACCAGGAGGAGGCCGGGTTCGAAGACATGGAGCCGGTTCTGCCCCTCGGCCTTTGAGGCGTACATGGCGACGTCGGCCTCCATCAGAAGGTCCTCCGGCGTCCGCCTGGCTTCCCCGATGCTGAGCCCGATGCTCGCCCCGCAGCGGATGGTACGGTCCGGGAGCTCGATCGGCTCCTTCAGGGCGGCCAGGATCCGTTGGGCCACGATCGCAGCCTGGTCAACGCTGGTGGCAGGCATAACGATGGCGAATTCGTCGCCTCCCAGCCGGCCCACAACATCGGTGGCCCGGACGGCGTTGCGGATGCGCTCCGCCACGGTGATCAGAACTTCGTCACCGGCCGCGTGGCCGAGGGTGTCATTGATGGATTTGAAGGCATCAAGGTCCAGGAGCAGGATGACCGGCTGGGTCTGGGTCTGGGTTTCGTCGTCGCCGTCCTGCGAGGACTTCAGCGCCGCCAGGAGCGCCGAGCGGTTGGCCAGTCCGGTAAGCGGGTCCTGCATGGCCATCTTCTGCATTTCGCGGTGCGCCTCGTGGAGGAGCTGCGTCCGCACCTCCACCCGTTGCTCGAGTTCCTCGTAGATGATCTGCAGGTCTTCGGCCAGCAGGTTGGTGCCCATGATGATGGCATCGAGTTCGTCGCGGGCGGGTGAAACCTCAATCCGTGACTGGAGGTCGCCGGAGGCAAGCCGGACGATGCCGTCCAGCAGCTGGGACAGTCTGGGGTCGTCGTCGTTGAACATCGGGGCCTCCTTTCCGGGTTTCAGGGATCCTGCATCCGTCACAAACCGGTGCTTGTCAGGGAACCCGCGCCGCGTGGCCGTCGAGGGGAAGGCTCACGCTGACGGTTGTCCCTGCGCCAAGCTCCGAGGCAACGTCGATCCGGCCGCCATGGCGTTTGACGATGTCCTGGGTGATGGCCAGTCCGAGGCCTGTCCCGGGAACCGCCCCGGACATAGCGTTGGAGGCGCGGTAGAAACGGGTGAAAATGTGGGTTATCTCGTCCTGGGAGATTCCCATCCCGGTGTCCGAAACACTGACCGTCGCGCGGCGCGTGCCGTCGGCATCCGCCTGCAGGACAGTGCCGACGTCGATCCGCCCACCTCCTGGTGTGAACTTGATGGCGTTGGAGACCAGGTTCGTGAAGACCTGCTGCAGCTGCACCTCATCAGCCTGGATTTCGGGGTCTTCGGGGGCAGGCGCAATGGCGATGGTGACGTTCTGCAGAGTCGCCAGCGGCCTGAGGGCAGCCGTGACAATCTCCAGTGTCCGCGCGAGCCGGACCGGTGTCAGATGCAGGGGACTTTCTTCATGCCCGTTACGGGAAACGCTGAGCATGTCTTCAACCAGCAAACGCAGCCGTTCGGTGTTCCTGACCACGATGTCCAGCATCTGGTGGACCTCGTGGGAGACCGGATCGGAGGTGTTCTCCTGGATCATGTCCAGGTACGCCATGATCGAGGTCAGCGGGGTGCGGAGTTCGTGGTTCACGGTGGCCAGGAAGTCAGTCTTGGCCTTGTCCAGCTGCTGGAGCTGCTTGACCACCTGCTGCTGGCTGGTGATCAGGTGGCTTTGGATCAGGCCGTGGGCCGCATTGCCGGCCACGTGCTGGATCAGTCCCAGTTCCGCCCTGGACCACTCCCTGGGCGAGTCCATGAGGGCCATCCAGATAATCCCCAGGGATGAATTGCCTTCCCCCATGGGAACGGTTACCGATGCCGCGGCGCCCAGCGCAGCGAGTTCGGCCGGCAGCTGGTCATCGTCATTGCCGGACAGGTGGGTGCCTTCCACCGTCAGGGTCTCCGCCCGCGTCCACAGGGAGTCCGCCGTACGCTGGGCAGATTCCTCATCGCTGAACAGCCCATCAGGCAGTGGTGCCAGCCTGGTCCGGTGCCACTGCGCCGTGATGGGAGGTACCCGCTCGTCGTCGAACGTTGTCAGCCAGACGCGGTCGGCGCCGAACGTTTCACCGAACCCCTTCACCACCAGGTCCGCGATCTGCTGGGGGTCGTTGGTGCCGCGGACCGCAGCTGAGACCTGCCGCAGCCTTTCACGCAGCGTCTCTGCTTCCTGCCGGGCCTCGTTCCGGCGCGAGACCAGGTTGATGAGCGCCGTTGCGCGGTGGATGAGCTCCTTTGCCACCGGCGGTTTGGCGATGCAGTCACGCACTCCGGCGTGTTCCACGGCCTTAACCTCGGCCGGGCTGTCGAGGTCCACGAGGACCAGGGCCGGAGCCGCCGCCTCGATGTCGGAGAGGGAACTGTCCAGGACCAGGACGTGGGGTGCGGAGCGGTCAAGGAGAGCTGACAGGCCGGCGGAATCTGCCGTGGCACTGACAGTGAAACCGGCGGTTTCCAGGGCCGCCGTGCTCGACTGCCGGCGCGCGGCGTCGGGGTCGGCAACGATTGCCAGGTACGGCACCGTTGCGACATGTGGAGTGTCCCCTGGCAACCTGTCCCCTTCGCCTGCTGATGTAGCACCAGTTCACTGGTGAATGAGTACATTGTAGGGGGACGGCGCTCAGCAGTTCCTCATAAATATGCGTGGAGGGTTATCGTGACGAATCAGCCGGGAGATGGTGTCAAGGCGGATCTGGTGCTGGATGGCCACGGCGTCATCGAGCTGACGTGGCCGCGGGGCGTGTCAATCTCCGAGGCCGACGCCGAGGCTGCCATGCGTGGCGTGAACGAGCTCTGCGGCGCCGGAAGGCATCCCATGCTGGTGGATATGGCGAGCACAGCGCAGGTCAGCAGGGGGGCGCGCGCAGTTTTTGGCCGTCCCTGCCAGGCGTCCCGCATTGCGCTGCTGGGAGCTTCGCCCGTGGATAAAGTGCTGGCCAACTTCATCCTTGGCATCAACAAACTGCCGTGTCCCACGCGGTTTTTCACCTCGCGGGACGAAGCGATGGAGTGGCTGCTGAAGGAACCGGTGGCCGCGGCCTGAGACGGGCCGCCCGGCAGTTACCCCTGAGGAGACCATTGAAACCAGCCGGGGCCATTGGAACCCGGACGCGGTCACGGGAACCCGGACGAGGCCGCGGGAACCCGGACGAGGCCGCGGGAACCTGGCTGGGCCCGGACGGGGACCTGCGGACCATGAAGAGCCCGGCCAACACGTCCGGAAGGCGTTCCGGGCCTATATTTGAACGGTGTCCTCCCCAGCTGAATCAGTGCGCTCCGCCCTCCGGAAGTACCTGATCCTCCCCAAGCTCATCAGCCTGTCCCGCGCTGCTCCGAAGGACAGGGCTGTGGCCTGGGACCGCTACTGGGAAGGTATAGCCAGGACAGGGTCCCGGAGCGAGGTGCTGTGGGATTCCGGCACGGACCATGAGGTGCTGGGCTACCACGAGGTCCTCAAGCGGCATTTCGATCCCGGCCTGCCCGTGGTGGATGTGGGCTGCGGCCACGGCGGGTTCAGCCGGGCACTGGCAGCGTTCTATCCGCGGGTTCTGGGCGTGGACGTGTCCGGGCATGCCGTGGCCCGTGCCCGCGAAGAAGCTGCCGGCATCCACAACGTCAGTTACCTCGAGCGCGACATGACGCAGCCCGGGGCAGGCGCCGGGCTGCGGGAACCGGGGGACGCCAACGTCTTTATCCGTGGAGTACTCCACGTCCTCGACCGGGCAGACCAGGCAGCGCTGATGGAAAACATGCTGGAGTTGGTGGGGGTCCGGGGCACGGTTTTCCTGGCCGAAACGAACTTTCAGGGAAACCCGGTGGAGTATGTTTCGCACCTCGGCGCATCGCTACGGAACATCCCGGCACCGCTGGAACTCGCCATCCGGAAGCTTCCGATGCCTGGCCGCTTTGGACCGGAGGAGCTCGCCCGTGCGGTGCCGGCTGACCGGTGGTCCGTGCTGGAAGACGGCTCGGCCACGATTGAGACGAATCCGATGACGGACGCATCGGGTGACAGCCTGGTCCCGGGGTACTTTGCCGTATTGCGCAAAAGGCAGTAATTTCCGCCACCGAGGCCCGTTCTCCGCACACTTCCCGCAGGTTTGGCAGCGCCCCTTGCCTGGCTCTTGACACAAAGCCGGCTCGGACGGGTACTTATAAGTACCCTTAGTAAAATCGGTATTCGCGGAAAGGACTTTGGAGCCGTGGTTGGGGAACAGCCTCAGCCACACGAGCTGCGCGGAGCGGTGTAAACCTCCGGCCCCGCGGCTCGAATCATCTACCAGAAGGCGGCGGCCAAACGCCAACTTCCGGCTCGGGAATCAGGGCCGCGAAGGGGATTTAGCCGTTGCCAAACCCTCCGGCAGGGGGCTGGCGACCGGATGAACCCGGGAACCGCCCAGTGACGGCGGAAGAACTACAGGAACGATCATGCTCGAACTGCTAGCCACCGGTTCCCTCCGTGGAATGCTGCTGCCCCCCACCTACGGGACGCACGTCACGCAATCGGCCGAATTCACTGTCATGTCCGTCGAAATCTGGACCACGGGACTGGTGGTGAACATCCACCTGGCCTCAACCGAAGGCCCTCCGCCCAACATCACGGTCCAGGACCACTTCGGCACGGAGTACACGCTGCAGGACTCCGCCACGGTGGGTTCCCGGAACCTGCAGGTCTTCACTCCCTCGGTGCCGGAAGGGACCCGGAGCCTGACCATCAGGTCGAAGGACGATGCCGAAGCCCGCCCCGTGGTGACGTTTGCCGTGCCCGCCCTGGTCCGACGCGTCGCGGCAGAGCATCAGGCCGTCCCCTTCCCCGCGCCGGCCCGTCTCCGCCGCCCGGCTTAGGCAGAGGCGGCCCTGGGGGCCCGGTCCGGCATCCGTCCGCATGGCGGATCGGGCAAGCGCTTTCCCACTGAGAACTGGCATGATGGACGGCATGCGCATTCTCATCGCTCCGGACAAATTCAAGGGCTCACTCACCGCGGCTGAGGCTGCCGCCGCCATTGCGGAGGGTGCCCTGCGCGTCTATCCCGACGCCGTCGCCACCCAGTTCCCGATCGCCGATGGCGGCGAAGGGACCTTGGAGGCGGCCGTGGCAGCGGGATATGAGGAGCGACTCAACGCCGTCGTGGGTCCCATCCTTGCTCCGGTGGGCGCCGCATGGGCCATCCGAAAGAACGCCGACGGCGGTGCTTCCGCCGTGATTGAGACGGCGCAGGCATCCGGGCTCGCCGAAATGGAACCTACTCCGGCCAATGCCCTGCGGGCCCACAGCTACGGCTGCGGGCAGCTGATCGCAGCCGCCCTCGATGCCGGAGCCACGGAGATCGTGCTGGGGCTCGGCGGCTCGGCAATGACCGACGGCGGCAGCGGCGCCCTGCGTGCATTGGGGCTCAAGCCCCTGGATGCCGCCGGAAACGTGGTCCCCCTCGGCGGCGGGTCCCTCGGTGACATTGTTGCCCTGGACGTCTCAGGGCTGGATCCGCGACTGTCTGCCGTGTCCTTCAGGATCGCAGTGGACGTCCAGAATCCGCTCTACGGACCTACGGGTGCTGCCCACGTTTTCGGTCCCCAGAAAGGGGCCGATGAGGAGGCAACGGAAGTGCTCGACGCCGGGCTCCGCAACTGGGCATCGGTCCTGCGCGAGTCTACGGGCCGGGACGTCAACGTGCCGGGTGCCGGCGCGGCGGGCGGGTTCCCGGCGTCGTTCCTTGCCTTCACCAGCGCCACGCTGGAAGGCGGATTTGCGCTGGTGGCCGGACTCACGGGCCTGGCTGGCCAGTTGGAGAACGCCGATCTGGTGATCACCGGTGAGGGGTCCATGGACTCGCAGTCGCTGACCGGCAAGGCACCCATCGCACTCGCAGACGCTGCCCATGGGCGGGGTATCCCCGTCATTGTGGTGGCCGGACGGATCCTGGTGACCCAGGAGGAGCTGGCGGGGCACGGCGTGGTGGCCGGGGCCCAGCTGCTGGACGTCGCAGCCGGCCCGGAAGACGCCATTGCGAACGCCGCGAAGTACCTGGCGTGGGCCACCACTCAGGTGCTGGAAGGCGCATAGCGCCACCAGCGGTTGCGGGTCAGGTGCCCGTCTCGTAATGCGGCTCGGCCACGGGTTTTGATTCGGGGGAGCCCCTCTCGCGGAGATAGACGGACGCGCCCACCAGGACAGCGACGGCCAGGAACTCGCTTTGCCAGTTCTGGAAGGACTCGAACCAGAACTGGCTGGTTCCCATGAACTCAAGGACGCTGACAGTGGCCTCGCCATGGCTTTGCTGCTCGTCGTTGTAGGCCGCCGCCCCACCCATGGCATGCGCGCTGAACGAGGCGATGAAGAGCAGGAACAGCAACAGGGACAGCGAGTGTTCGTAGGCCTTGAGCCACATGCCGCCCCGTTTGACCGGCCAGGGGGTGGAGTCCTTGATGGCCGCGTTCCGCGGGTCCTGATCCTGCGGAGCTTCCTTGCCCATCGGCTTGGACTCGGACGATCCCTTCTGGAACAGGAACACGGTGAGCACAACGTACATGCCCATCTGCAGGAACTCAGATTCCCAGTTCTCAAAGGTCGCTTCAACGAAATTGCCCGTGGACAGGTACTCCACCACGGTGACCCGGGCTGCCCGTGCTCTGCCTGTTCCTCGCTGTACGCCGCGGCGCCGGACAGGATCATTCCAGCGAAAAACGAGAGGAACAGCCCGGCGTTGACCAGCAGCAGTCCGTGTTCCTTGGCCCAAGTGCGCATGTCCACCCTCCCGGTACGTCCCAGCCTCCCGCGTGCTCTGTGATCCCTGACCGCCCGGTGGATTACCCGCCGGAGGCCCGTTTATTGAGCCGCACCGGGACTGCACTGAGCAGCAGGAGCAGGATGGCCAGCAGGACGCCTCCTGCCGTCAGGCCAGCTGTACGGCCCAGGGTCACATCAAAGACCAGGGCCGCGGTTCCCACGCTGAGCATCCCAACACCGCCCAGGGCCACCTTGGTGATGAAATCGGCGCTGGACACCAGGGTTGCCTTCAGGCGCTGACGGAAGAGCCGCCGGTGGACGCTTACCGGCAGGAGAATCAGGGCGGTGGTCAGGGACGCAACCACCACGTTGACGAGGTAGAGGCCAACCTGAAAATCGTCGAGGGTCTCGAAGCGCTCCTGGAACGGGAGGGTCAGCAGGAAGCCGGCAAGAATCTGGACGCCTGTCTGTAAAACCCTGAGTTCCTGCAGCAGCTCGGCCCAGTTCCTGTCGAGCTGCTCCTCCGGGGTCTCATTCCGGCCGGTCTTGCCCGTGAAGTCCTCCACATCGGACATGGCTTCTCCTCCCGCGATGCCCGGATGAGCCAGCTGGCCCCGCCGGGGTGCTCCAAAACTAGGCCGAAGTTGCGCGGAGATCAACTTTTGATAAGTTTACTGATTATTGTCCCGGGACGGTGGACTTGCTTCGCCCAGCGGGATAGTTTCGAAGGGCCGGAGAAGTCCGGGGCGCCCTTGGAAAACCGACAGCGAACAGGCGGACTATGAGCGAGACCGAGAAGCAGACGGACCAGCCGAGGGACCCGAGGGGCGGCTACCACTCTGGACCGTTTCCTGAGCAGGAACAGGAGCAGCCGGGCCTCACCGCGCCGATGGATCCCAAGCCGGACCATGGCGAGCTGAGCTATGAAGGCCACGGGATGCTGCAGGGCAAGGCTGCCCTGATCACCGGCGGGGACTCGGGAATTGGCAAGGCGGCGGCCATCGCGTTTGCCCGCGAGGGGGCCGACGTCGCAATTTCCTACCTTCCCGAAGAGGAAGACGACGCGCAGGACACCGCCGGCTGGATTCGCAAGGCAGGCAGGCGGGCGCTCCTTCTGGCTGGCGACGGGCGGGAAGAGGAGTTCAGCACCCGGATCGTCGCGGACGCCGTGGCTGAGTTTGGCCGGCTCGACGTTGTGGTGCTGAATGCGGCCTACCAGAAGAACCGGGACAGCTTCGATTCCCTTCCCACGGAGGAATTCGACCGGGTGTTCAAAACCAATCTTTACTCCCTGCTTTGGACGGCACGGGCCGCGGTACCGCACCTGGAGGCCGGCGCCTCGATCATCACCACCGCGTCCATCCAGGCCTTCAACCCCTCGCCGCAACTGATCGATTACGCCATGACCAAGGCGGCTCAGGTGGCTTTCACCAAGGCGCTTGCGCAGGAATTGGGGCCGAAGGGAATCCGGGTCAATGCCGTGGCGCCCGGCCCCATCTGGACTCCGCTCATCCCTGCCACCGAATGGCCGGACAAACTTCCCACGTTCGGGCAGGACACGCCCTTGCAGCGGGCAGGCCAGCCGGCTGAACTCGCCGCCGCCTACGTGCTGCTGGCCTCGGACCAGGGCTCGTACATTTCCGGGGCTGTGCTGCCCGTGACCGGCGGCAAGGGCCTCTAGCAGCAGCAGGATTTACACGTCAGATTCAGCCACATCCACAACAGGAGGAACCATGAGTCAGGACAGCCAGGACACTCAGGGCTCGAAGCCCGAAGAAGAGGGTGGCTACGGCACTCCGACCCCGGAGCAGGAGCTGGGCGGTGCCGGTGCCGGCCGGTCCGGCGGCTCCGATGACCAGCCGCACGCCGGGGCCGACACTAACGATCCGGGCGTTGAAAGGGACGAGCCGCCGGTTCCGCGCGACGTGGACGTACCCTCCGCAGAAGCCGAAATCGACGAATCCAACGCTGATTCACAAGGGTCCGAGCCCTTCTCTTCGGAGCCGGGCAAGGAGGCGTCCGGCGTGCCGGACGGCAGCGGCAACGACCTCCCCCAGGAGAAGTCACCGAACGACGACGACGAGGAAAGCTTCGACGCCGGCTGACCGGTGGGTGCCGCGGACGGGCAGACGTCCCGGCAGGGTGAAAGAGCTGCCGTCCGGCTTCGTGCCGGGCGGCACTCTTCTGCGTCCATCTGCCGTACTTTCGCCCATCCGGGCCGATACGGACGTATCCTAGGAAGAGGTTTTGAAGTGGGCCGCCTTCCGAACCAAGGCGTGGATCATGGCCGCGGAGACTCCGGCGCAACCGGTCTGGGAATCACTTCCCGATCCCCAGGATGTGGTGTTCGACAGCAAGGATGTCGAGGGCTTCCTTGCTGAGGTCACCCATGAATTCATGCGCGATATCAACGGGGAGCACCGCGGCATCAGCTGGGCCGCCACCTTCTTCCGCCACGGCTCAGCCCACACGGTCGCGGCCGGCAGCGCCCTAGCACTGGCCGCGGACCAGGAGCAGTGCTCCTTCGAGGATGGGCCGGTCCTGGAGGCCCTGCGTTCGGGAGACTTCGTTCACCTTGCTGACATGGCCCGCGACCGGCGCTGGCCGGGATATGCCAGTGCGGCAGCAGACCACGGCGTCAGGTCGTTGCTGTCCATGCCGATTGTGTCCACCGCAGGGTCAAGTGCCGCGATCAACCTCTACGCATCCACCCCGCACGTCTTCACCAGCGAGGACATCGTCAAAACCCTGGCCTACGCGCGGGAAGTGGCCAGGGCGCTGCGGGTAGTGCTGCGTGTCGCCGAACGGGCCGAAGCCAGCGCCGAGCGGGCTGTCGCCGAAAGCTCCATGGTGCTGATGGACGTGGCCGTCAGCGCGCTGATGGCGGATTACGGCTTGGGCCATGAGGTTGCCCTGCAGTATCTGCGGACCGTTGCCAGGCATAACCATCAGGGCCTTCGCGAGGCTGCGATGAATATAGTGGCCGCCTCACGGCAGGACGCGAATCCTCCTGCCCACGAAACGGCCGATTTGCGTGGACTGGTTTCAGTTGAATCACCGGCCCTCAAGGGACCCCACACAACAGGGAGTACACCATGAATGCCTGGAAGGAAAACCCGGTAACCCCGGATGCCTTTTCGGTTCCTGCACCACATCCTTGGCACCGGCTCGTTGCCCTGGGTGACTCATTCACTGAAGGGATCGGCGATCCCGAGCCCCTCAGCGAAGGCGGTTACAGGGGCTGGGCGGACCGGGTTGCAGAGGAACTGAGCGAAAACCAGCCGGATTTCGCGTACGCCAACCTGGCCGTGCGGGGGCGGCTGGTGCGGCAGATCTTCGATGAGCAGCTCGGCCCGGCGCTGGCTCTGAAGCCTGATCTGGTCACGGTTTCAGCGGGCGGTAACGACATCGTCTTTCGGCGCAGCGATCCTGACCGGCTTGCCGAGACAATCGACGAGGGGGTGGGGCAGCTGACCCGTTCCGGGGCCACGGTGGTCCTTTTCGCAGGCCCGGATTGGGGTGCGACGCCGATCTTCAGCCAGATCCGCGGGAAGGTGGCCATCTTCAACGAGAACCTGCATACCGTGGCGGCACGCCACGACGCGGTGATGGTTGACCTGTGGTTCCTGCGCGAACTCTCAGACCCCGGCATGTGGGACCCGGACCGGTTGCACTTCTCGCCGCTGGGCCATCACACCATTGCGGCGGCGGTGCTGAAAGGCCTGGGCGTCCCACACACGCTGCTGCCCCAGCAGCCCAAGCGGATGGTCCCGCGAAGCTGGCGCCAGGCCCGCACCGAGGACCTGACCTGGGCGCGCGAATACCTTGTCCCCTGGGCGTTGCGGCAACTCAAGCTCCATCCGGAGGACGAGAGCCTGCTGGTGCCCAAACGCCCGGAGCCACGGCCCGTTTTCGGCCGCGGCGGCCCCGCTGCTCAACAGCTCAGCGGCGGCCACGCGGCCTGACTCAGCGCTTCTTCGGTGCGCGTTTCGCAGCAGCGTTAAGGGTGGCCTTCGCTGCAGGCGGCAGCCCGGCCACTTCGGTTTCCGGCTCCGCCACAGAGCCGCGGGCCTTGGCGATGGCTTTCATGCCGTGGTAGATCACCAGGGCGGCGGTGGAGCCGAGCGCGATGCCGGTGAACGTCAGGTCGCCGACGGTCCAGGTGTAGTCCGCAATGCCGATGATCAGCGCCACGGCGGCGGTGGTCAGGTTGATCGGGTTGGAGAAGTTCACCTTGTTCTGGACCCAGATCTTCACGCCCAGAACGCCGATCATCCCGTACAGCATGGTGGCGGCACCGCCCAGGACCCCGGGTGGGACGGTGGCAATCAGTTCGCCGAACTTGGGTGAGAAGCTCAGGACGATGGCGAACACGCCGGCCACCCAGTAGGCCGCCGTCGAATACACCTTCGTCGCTGCCATAACGCCGATGTTTTCGGCGTAGGTGGTGGTGCCGGAGCCGCCGCCGATGCCCGCCAGCACCGTCGCAGCTCCGTCAGCCATCAGTGCGCGGCCGGAGACGCCGTCGAGGTTCTGGCCGGTCATGGCTGCCACAGACTTCACGTGCCCGATGTTCTCGGCCACGAGGACCAGCACCACCGGGATGAAGAGGCCAAGCACCCCAACGTGGAACTCCGGGGTCTGGAACTGGGGCAGGCCGATCCACGCCGCCGCGTCCATCTTTTCGTAGCTCACTTCGCCGCGGAGCATGGCCACGAGGTATCCCACCACCACGCCCACCAGGATGCTCAAGCGGCCGATGATGCCGCGGAACAGGACGCTGACAAGGATGATCGTGGCGAGCGTAATGACGGCGGTGATGGGGGCGGCGTCGAAATTCTGTTTCGCAGCGGGGGCGAGGTTCAGCCCGATCAGCGCCACAATGGCGCCGGTGACGATCGGCGGCATCAGCCGGTTGATCCACTCGGCGCCGAATTTCTGCACAATGGCGCCGATGAGGGCAAGTACGACGCCGGCAATCACCACGCCGCCCAGCGCCCCCGGGACGCCGAACTGCTGTTGGGACGCCATGATGGGGGCGATGAACGCGAAGCTCGAGCCGAGGTAGCTGGGTACGCGGCCCTTGGTGATCACCAGGAAAAGCAAGGTGCCGATGCCCGAGAAGAACAAGGTGGTGGCCGGCGGCATCCCGGTGATGATGGGGACCAGGAAAGTGGCTCCGAACATGGCCACCACGTGCTGCATGCCCACGCCGATGGTCAGTGGCCAGGCGAGCCGCTCATCCGGGGCAACCACGTGGCCCGGTTTGATCGATTTGCCGTTGCCGTGGAGCTTCCATTTCATTCCGAGCATGCTCATGGGCGGGGGCCTTTCAAGGGGTGCCGCGACGGGCCGGGATCTTCCGCTGCAACAATACCGCGCCGCAGGGCACCGCGTTGAGAGGGTGCTGTCGGGTGGCCTGCCTGTAGTCCGAAGGATTCCGGCTCCTCGTCCGCGGAGGGTCTATGGCCAAGGTCACGTGCCGTCATGGGAAGAGGAATCGAACGCTTGAAGTTGCAACTATGGAACGGGGAACAGACAGCCGCCAAACAGGTGCGCTGCGCATCGAAAGGTACGTCAATGACCATTGCCCACGAAGAAGCAGTTATCGACCCGGCCGCCGTCGACGCCATCTTTGCCGAAGCGCGCACGGCCAACTCCTTCACCGGCGAGGTGACCGAGGACCAGGCCCGCGCCATTTACGAGCTCACCAAGTTCGGCCCCACGGCTTTCAACTCCCAGCCGCTCCGCGTCACCTACGTCCGCTCCGACGAGGCCCGCGCGAAGCTCGTTGACACCCTGGCCAACGGAAACAAGGCCAAGACCGCCTCGGCTCCGCTTATTGCCGTCCTCAGCTATGACACCGCCTGGGCCGAGCAGTGGGACACCTTCCTGCCCGGGTACAACGCCCCGAAGGCCATGTACGACGCCGCTCCGGACCTGGCCGCTGCCACCGGCAACAACAACGCCCACCTGCAGGCGGGCTACTTCATCATCGCCGTCCGCTCGCTGGGTCTTGCCGCCGGCCCCATGACCGGAGCCGATTTCAGCGCCATCGACGCAGCCTTCTTCCCCGCCGGCGATCAGAAGAGCTTCCTCGTGGTCAACATCGGCCAGCCCGGTGAAGGCGCCTGGGGCGCAGCAAAGCCCAAGTTCAGCTACGAGGACGTCGTCCGCACCGTCTGAACCCAGAACCCAAGATGCCCTATCACTTGTGGTCCCTATCCAGCCTGGATAGGGACCACAAGTGATAGGGCATCAGGCGTTAAGTCAGGCGATGACGCCGTCCACCAGCGCCTTGGCCTCGGCCTGGACCTGCTTGAGGTGCTCCTCGCCCTTGAAGGACTCGGCGTAGATCTTGTAGACGTCCTCGGTCCCGGACGGGCGGGCGGCGAACCAGGCGTTCTCGGTGACGACCTTGAGCCCGCCAATCGGCGCGCCGTTGCCCGGTGCCTCGGTCAGCTTCGCGAGGATCGTCTCGCCTGCCAGCTCGGTGGCGGTGACGTCCGACGGCGAGAGCTTGCCCAGGGCCGCCTTCTGCTCCCGGGTTGCTGCTGCATCAATGCGCGCATAGACAGGAGCGCCGAACTGATCGGTCAGGCCCTTGTACAGCTGGGAGGGGGACTTGCCCGTGACGGCGGTGATCTCCGAGGCCAGCAGCGCCAGCAGGATGCCGTCCTTGTCCGTGGTCCAGACGCTGCCGTCCAGCTTATTGAAGGATGCGCCGGCTGATTCCTCGCCACCGAACGCGCCCTCGCCGGACAGCAGCCCCGGCACAAACCACTTGAAGCCCACGGGGACCTCCACGAGCTTGCGGCCCAGGCTTTCAGCAACGCGGTCGATGATCGAGGAGGACACCAGGGTTTTGCCCACCACCGAATTGGGGTTCCAGCCGCTGCGGTTGCGGTAGAGGTAGTCGATGGCCACTGCAAGGTAGTGGTTCGGGTTCATCAGGCCACCGTCCGGGGTGACGATGCCGTGGCGGTCGGCGTCGGCGTCATTGCCGGTGGCGACGTCGAACGCGCCTGAACTGCCGCCGTCGGACATCCGCTTGATCAGCGAAGCCATCGCGGCCGGCGACGAGCAGTCCATCCGGATCTTTTCGTCCCAGTCCAGGGTCATGAACGCCCACTGCGGGTCCACGGTGGGGTTCACCACCGTGAGGTTCAGGTGGTGGCGCTCGCCGATTTCGCCCCAGTAATCCACTGCGGCACCGCCCATGGGGTCGGCACCGATGCGGACGCCGGCGTCGCGGATGGCGTCCAGGTTCAGCACCGACGGGAGGTCATCAACGTAGCTGCTCAGGAAGTCGAACTTGCCGGTGCTGTCCGCGGCCAGGGCGTCAGCGAGCGGAATGCGCTTCACGCCGCGGAGGCCGTTTTCGAGCAGTTCGTTGGCGCGGTTGGCGATCCAGCCGGTGGCGTCGGAGTCTGCGGGGCCGCCGTGCGGGGGGTTGTACTTGAAGCCGCCGTCGCCCGGCGGGTTGTGGCTGGGCGTGACCACAATGCCGTCCGCCTCCGGGGCGCCCGCCGCACGGTTGTTGTTGTAGGTCAGGATGGCGTGGCTCAGAGCAGGGGTGGGGGTGTAGCCGTGACGGGCGTCCACCAGTACCTGCACACCGTTGGCGGCCAGCACTTCGAGGGCGGAATTCTGCGCCGGCTCACTGAGGGCGTGGGTGTCCTTGGCCAGGAACAGGGGGCCGGTGATGCCCTGCCCTGCCCGGTATTCCACAATCGCCTGCGTGATCGCGACGATGTGTTTTTCGTTAAACGACGCCTTGAGGCTGGAACCACGGTGCCCCGAGGTGCCGAACGCTACGCGCTGGCCGGGATCACCAAGATCCGGCGTGATGTCGTAGTACGCGTCGAGGAGCGCAGTGATGTCAACAAGGTCCTGGGGTTGGGCAACTGTGCCCGCGCGGCTAGCCATGGGACCAGCATGCCAGACGCAGGCCGGGGGCAGAACGAGCTGTCCAGAATCCGGCCCCTGTGACGCGGAATGTCACGAAACAGGTAATGAAACCTGAGTACCGGGGCCAAAAGTACCTATATACCGGCTCCCGCCGCCGCTGTTACGTTCGGAAAAAGTATGGAGCGTCAAAGCGCGACGGCGGCACCGGGCCACGTCGCACGCGGCTGTAAGCGGCCGCCTGGAAGGGAAGGGGCCGGGTCATGGGGGCAGGGGACGGAGCAGCCGAACAGGCAAGGCGGACTGCAGAACGGGTGCAGCGACTGAAGCGCCAGCTGGACCAGGCCGAGCATGCCACGAAGGCGTGGGATGAAGGTGCTGTCGGCGAACAGATCGTGGCAGAGCGGCTGGGCACACTCGTTCCGCACGGCTGGTTCCTCCTCCACGACATGCATTGGCCAGGGCGGCCCAAAGCCAACCTCGACCACGTGCTGGTGGGACCCGGCGGCGTCATCGTGGTGGATGCCAAGAACTGGACAGGGGAGGTCAGCGTCGCGTCCGGTGTCCTTTGGCAAGGCCGGTTTGCCAGGACGCAGTCCGTGGAATGCGCCCTGGCGCAGTGCGCGGCCGTCGCCTCTGTGATGGCGCCGCGGCACCGGCGGTTCGTCCGCCCGCTCATCTGTCTTGCCGGGCAGCCGGATCTGTTCGGCATTACCAGCTCCGACGTCGCCGTGGCAGGTTCCGACCGCGTTGTTGCTGCCGTACTGGCACTGCCCACGGTCCTCGACGAGCAGGACGTGGCCGCCTTGCACGCCCGCCTTGGCGAGGAACTCATGCAGGAACCCGTAGCGGAAAGCCCGGTGGTGAGAGCTTTGACGTCGAAACCGGCCGGCCCGCCCAGGGTTGCGCAGCCGCCGGGGACGCCGGGCAGGCAGCCGCGGCAGACACGTGCGGCAGGCAGGTCTGCGGTGGACGGGCCAGCGCCTGGCAACGGGCCAGCGCCGGGCCGGCCAGGTCCGCGGAACTTCGGACCCCCGGTCAGCCGGACTGCGGGCGCAGGAATCGGCAGCACCGGTCACGGTGCGGGCTACGGTGCGGGCCGGAAGTCGAGGGCCCAGCAGCAGGCCACCAGCATGACCCACCTGATGTTCCTTGCCGCCTTCGTAGTCTTCGCCGTGTATGTCCTTCCCTACTGGGGCGGGTAGGGACTGTGGAAGGTGTGACTGGAATGACGGCGGCGGTAGGCTAAGCCGTAAGACTTCCGAGGGGGAAAACCATGAGTGACCAGCCAACGCCACGCCCCGATTCCCAAGGGTCAGGTACCCATGGGACAGACGATCCGCCATCCGGCTACGAGCCGCCGCGCTTTGTGCCGCCGCAGGGCTCCGACCTCCCCGCGCCACCGCTTTACGATCCTAACCAGTACGGCGCGGGCCGGTACGGCCAGCCGGAAAACCAAGCGGGCGGGCAACACGGCGCGCCTTACGTCCAGCCAGCCAGCCCTTACGGACAAAGCACTGGCGCGTATGGCCAGCCAGCCAGCCCGTATGGACAACCCAGCCCGTACAGCCAGCCCGGCTCCTATGGGCAACCGCAGTACTACGGCATGCCGGCAGAGCCCAAGGGCCTGAGTATCGCCAGCATGGTCTGCGGTATCGCCTCAGTCATTCTTGGCTGGCTCATGATCCCGCAGGTCGCCGCGATCATCACCGGACATCTGGCGCTCCGCCGCGAACCCTCGGGCAAGGGCCTGTCCATCACCGGCCTGGTCCTGGGATATCTGTGCTTGCTCGGCTATGGAGCGTTGTGGCTGTTCCTCGTCCTGGGGCTGATGGCGTACAGCACAAGTTACGGCTACTGAGCAGGCGCTAGGTTCCGGCGATCCGCTGTGCATGTTCGCGCTCCGCTTCGCTCAATGAGCCGGCTGCGCTCTGAAGCAGGGACCAGCGGGTTGTGATTCCATCGGGACCGGTGAGGCTGCCCGCCGCCAACGCGCTTTCTATCCGACGCCGAACCTCGTTTTCCGCCTTCGGTTCGGCCGCGAAGACCACGCTGAGCGCCACTGTGTTGCCATCGCGCTGATGGCTTGTGTGGTGCGGCGCCAGCGGGCACGGCGGCGGGTGCTCCCAGCTTCCACAAAGCTCTACGGTGATCGCGGCCCGTGCCGCCCCGGGGTCGCTTTCAGCGTCCATGAGCAGTGAAGCCTCGTGGACGTACGGTTCACGCATCATGTCCCTGCTTTCGGGAGCGGCGGGGCCTGGCGCGCAAGGGCAGTGCCGGCAGCGGAAAGGCCCCTGTCCGGGGCCTTTCGTCGGGCGGATCAGACCAATGTGGTCAGACCCTCTCGTGGGTGCGCTCGGCAGCCGGTTCCTGGGCTTCAGTCTTCCGGCGACGCGGGAAGGCCCAGAAAGAGAAGTCCTGGGCCGTGTAATGCGGCTCCTGACGGTCCGGCTGGGTTTCCTTGCGCGGTTCAGGTTTGCGGCCGGTGTCCTTCTTGGCCCGCCACCCGAAATCCTCCATCGATGAATAGCACATCACAAACCTCCTCATAGTGACTGCGCTCTTAATCCTCCTCCGGATTGGTCCCGGAGTCGACACCCCCCAACCCACGGAAAGACTGTGCCGAGGTGCCTCCCAAAGCACCCAAAATTAGAAACCGATCTGTGCCGCCACCTGCAGCAGGAGCGCTTCCGATCCGGCCGGTCCCACGAGCTGTATTCCCATGGGGAGGCCGTGGCCGTGCTGTCCGCCGGTCCATTGGACGGGAATGGTGATGGCAGGAAGGCCGCAGACGTTGACCATGGATGACCACGGCGCGAACTCGCACTGGCGCCGGTAGTCGCCGTCGGCGTCGTGGTCCCACTCCGCAGCCGGCCAGCGACCGTCGCCGTGGGTGGCGCCGGTGAACCAGCCCACCGGCCGCGGGGTCTGTGCGAGGGCCGGCGTCAGCACCAGGTCCCATTCCCCGTACTGCGTGATGGTGTCGCGTTCGAACTGGCGGAGGAATGCCAGGGATTCGTTCAGTTTCGCGGCGCTGCGCTGTTGGGCCCGGCGCCGAAAAGTGCGGGTCAGCGGCGTGAGGAGGGCTTCGCGGTGCGGACTGATGCGGGCTGTGCCAACGGGCGCTGTCCAGGCCGTGGTGAAGGCGTCCGGGTAGCGGTTGTCATAGCGGATGGCGGCTTCGGCAACACCGTGCCCGGCGTGCTCAAGCATGTCGCGGCCAGTCTGCAACGCGTCCAGGGCCTCCGGTTCCGGCGTGAACGGGAAGATAGCGGACCAGGGGCTGTCCAGGGTCAGCCCGATCCGCAGCCGGCGGGGTTCGCGCCCCACCGCATCGAGGAAGCTGCCGCCGGCGGCGGGCACCAGCGCATCCATCATCAGCGCTGCATCAGCGGCATTCCGGGCAAGAGGTCCCGCCACCACCAGACGGCCGGGATCGCCCGAACTCTCGCCCGAGGGCACCAGTCCGCGTCCGGGTTTGAGGCCCACCAGACCACAGGCCGCCGCCGGGATGCGGACTGATCCGCCGCCGTCGGACCCTGGCGCGAAGGGAAGCAGGCCCGCGGCAACCGCCGCGGCACTGCCCCCGGACGAGCCGCCGGAACTCCGGCTCAGTGCGTACGGATTGCGCGACGGCGGGGCGATGCGGTTTTCGCTGTATGCCGTCAGTCCGAACTCCGGAACCTGGGTCTTTCCCAGAGAGATGACTCCGGCAGCTTTGAGGAGTGCAGGGAGGGCGCCGTCCACGGGAGCAGGTTTGCGGTCCAACGCTGCGCTGCCGTGCGTGGTCACCACGCCTGCCACATCAGTCAGGTCCTTGAAGGCCAGTGGCATCCCGTGCAGGAAGGGCAACTCCCCGTCGCCGCCAACTGACGTTCCCGCGCCCGCTCCTCTCCGGACCCGGGCGAATCGTTTGTCGGCTGCGTCGGCATCGACCAGCGCCTGTTCGGCGGTCACGGTGATAAAGGCCCCAAGCCGCGGATTCCGGTCTTCGATGCGGGCCAGGAAATGGGCGGTGGCTTCCCGCGCGGAGACTTCCCCGCTGCGGAGCGCATCCCTGAGCCTGACGGCGGGGAGCTCGTGGATCTCAGTCCCGGCACCGGTTGGCTGAACAGCGGTCAAGGCGCCTCCTCAGAATCAGATAGAAGCGTAACCTGCCCGGACGGCAGCGGGCATGGCCGACGGCTGGCGCTAGGCTGGGATCAGACCATGATGTTCCGAAGGAGGACTCCTGTGAGCGATTTCGATACTGTGCCAGTCAACGATGTTCCGGACGAGGCAGTAATCCTGGATGTGCGCGAAGACTACGAGTGGGTAGCCGGTCACGCCGATGGCGCCCTCCACATTCCGCTGGACCAGCTTCCGGCCCGGCTGGACGAACTGGACCCGGACCAGGATCTGTACGTCATCTGCAGGACGGGCGGCCGGTCGCAACGTGCCGCCCAGTGGCTCACCGCCCAGGGCTATGCCGCCATCAACGTGGCCGGCGGTATGGACCAGTGGCTCGAATCGGGTAAGCCCCTGGTTTCGGACAACGGCCTCAAGCCCCTGATCCTGTAGTCCATCCGGGCACCCGCTCCGTCAGCGTTCATCACCCTAGGGGAATACTTCATGCCGGCGTCACCCACTACGTACACCTTCCTGGGTCCCGAAGGCACCTTCACCGAAGCGGCGCTGATGCAGGTCCCCGGCGCCGCGCAGGCAACGCGTGTCCCGGCCTCCAACGTCAACGCCGCGCTGGACAGGGTGCGCGAAGGCTCCGCAGATGCGGCTATGGTCCCCATCGAAAACTCGGTGGAAGGGGGAGTCACCGCAACCCTTGACGCCATCGCCAGCGGGCAGGAGCTACGGATCATCCGGGAGGTCCTGGTCCCGATCAGCTTCGTGCTGGTGGCCCGGCCCGGACTGGCGGTCTCCGCGATCCGCCGCATCTCGACCCATGGCCATGCCTGGGCGCAGTGCCGGCTCTGGGTCGACGCCAATATTCCCGGCGCAGAATATGTCCCCGGCTCGTCCACGGCGGCGGCCGCCATAGGGCTGCTGGAGGACGATGCCCATTACGACGCCGCCATTTGCGCTCCCATAGTGGCGCAGGAGCAGCCTGGACTGGCTGTCCTTGCGGAGAACATTGGCGATAACCCGGGCGCCGTGACCCGGTTCATTCTGGTCAGCCGGCCGGGTGCCCTGCCCGAGCGGACCGGAGCCGACAAGACCACCGTGGTGGTCCCGCTTCCGGAAGACCGTCCGGGCGCACTGATGGAGATCCTGGACCAGTTCGCCGCCCGCGGCGTCAACCTGAGCCGGATCGAGTCCCGCCCCACCGGCCAGTATCTGGGCCACTACTTCTTCAGTATTGATGCGGACGGCCATGTCGGGGATGCGCGGGTTGCCGACGCCCTGGCAGGGTTGCACCGGATCAGCCCTGGCACCCGTTTCCTGGGTTCGTACGGCCGCGCGGATGCCCAGAGTGCTTCGGTGGCTCCGCACACGTCCGACGAGGCATTCCAGGCGGCCCATGCCTGGGTGGCCGGCATTCTGAAGGGTGCCCCCGCGGCGCCTGAAACCGTTTCCGGAGCTTCGCCCACAGCGTAGGTGAATGCCGGCCAGGGTACTTCCCCGGGGCAACTACTGTGCGTATGCTTACTTGATCCACTTGGGGGGATGGCCCCTAACGAAGGGAGCGGGTCATGAACACCAGCAGCACAGATAACGACGGTCAGGGCATGATCGTCAACCCCAAGCCCACCGCTGACAATCAGGACTGGGACGGCGACGACGCTGATCGCGCTGACCGCCTGCGCTTTGAAGAAGAGCAAGCCATGATCCGTGAACAGTCGGAAGCACGTGCCGCCGCGAAGGCTGCCGCAGAGAACAAAACCGCCAAGAAGGCCAGCGCCTAGGCCTGTTTCGCCCGGATCCTGCCCACCTTAGCCCGGCTGGCCCGCCACCCTGATCAGCAGGGAACGCGCCTCCACGCGGACCGTTATTTTTGTCGCTTCCCCGGTGGTGTCCCCGTCTACTTGGGTGGGCATCGGTTCGGGGCATTTGATGACAATCTTCCCTGCCCGGTAAACGGTCATGATGGGCAGGTTGCCCTTGTGCTTGAACACGATCTTGGCGTACATGGCCAACCAGCCGACGGCGCTCCGCGGGCTCATGACCACCACGTCCAGCATGCCGTCGTCGATCATGGCCTCAGGAATGAAGTCGATGCCTCCTGGAATCAGCCCGCAGTTGGCAAACAGCACGCTGCGGATGTTCCTGACCTGCTCCGGGTTGCCGTCAAGGGCGACGGATACTTTCTTCCGCCGTCCCGGCAGGTGACGCATCCCCGCCTCCGTGTAGGCCAGCCAGCCCACGGCTCTTTTGAGGCCGTCGTTGGTGTCCGCGAGGATTTCGGCGTCCATGCCGATGCCGGCGATGACCAGGAAGGCATGTTCCGAGGAGTGCCCGGTGCGCGAATTCTCGATCCCCATCCGCGCGGTGTCGATGTAGCGCTGCTGGCCGAAGAGTGCAGTCTGCACGTTGGCGTGCAGGTCGTAAACGTCCAGGTCCAGGTTGCGGGCCAGCAGGTTTCCGGTCCCGAGCGGAATGATTCCCATGGCCACCCCCGTATGCGCGAGGGTCTCGGCCACGACGCGTACTGTTCCGTCTCCGCCGCCCACCAGGACGACGTCGGCCTTGTAGTCCAGCGCTGCACGCGCCTGGGAATGCCCGGGGTCCTCAGCGGTGGTCTCCAGGAACAGCGGTTCGTCCCAGCCGGCAGCAATGCAGGCCCGCTGGATGGCTTCCCTGGCGTCTGAGGCGCGTGCCTTGATGGGGTTGAGGATCACCGCCACCCGCTGATGTGCAAGGCCCGTTTCGTGGGCATCCTCGCCCACGGCGCTGCGGACGTGAAGGGCTTTAAGCCGGCGCACGCCCCACCAACTGGAGACGGCGAAAGCCAGTGCTGCCGCGCTCAGGAGGTAGAGAAGCCAGTCGTTCATGGTGCTCCAACAGTATCCCGGCGTCCGTGGCCCCGTTTCCCGCCCGTGCCGGAAGCCCGGCTCCGCCCGGATTGGATACTCTTGTCTGGTGATCGACGTAAAAGAACTCAGCGAAAACCCGGACAAGTTCCGTGCCAGCCAGCGCGCCCGCGGCGCGGACGAATCAGTGGTCGACGCGATCATCTCCGCAGATGCAGCCCGGCGCGCCGCGCTGATCCGCTTTGAGAACCTTCGCGCCGAGCAGAACGTCTTCGGCAAGAAGGTGGCGCAGGCCAAGGGCGACGAGAAAAAAGCACTCCTGGCCGAGGTCAAGGAACTGGCCAACACGGTCAAGGCAGCGTCGGCCGAAGCCGACGCTGTGCAGGCCAAGCAGGACGAGCTGCTCCGCACCATACCCAACCTCATTGAGGACGGCGTCCCGGAGGGTGGCGAGGACGACTACATCGTGGTCAAGACCGTCGGCACGCCCCGCGAGTTCCCTGACTTTGAGCCGCGCGACCACCTGGAAATCGGCGAACTGATCGGCGCCATCGATATGGAGCGCGGCGCCAAGGTGTCCGGCTCGCGGTTCTACTTCCTGCGCGGTGTGGGTGCCCGCCTGGAGATGGCGCTGCTGCAGATGGCCATGGAGCAGGCCGTGGACGCAGGCTTTGTCCCCATGATCACGCCCACGCTGGTGCGCCCCGAAATCATGCAGGGCACCGGGTTTGACGTAAAGCACGACGCCGAGATCTACCGGCTCGCCGAGGACGATCTTTACCTCGTAGGAACCTCCGAAGTGGCCTTGGCCGGCTACCACGCGGACGAGATCCTGGACCTCACCGCCGGTCCCATCCGTTTCGCCGGGCAAAGCTCCTGCTACCGCCGCGAGGCCGGTTCGCACGGCAAGGACACCCGCGGGATCATCCGCGTCCACCAGTTCAACAAGGTGGAGATGTTCATCTACACCACCGTTGAGGAAGCTGCGGCGGAACACCAGCGGCTCCTGGCGTGGGAAGAGGAAATGCTGGCCAAATGCGAGCTGCCGTACCGCGTCATTGACACCGCGGCCGGCGACCTCGGCATGTCAGCGGCCCGCAAGTTCGACTGCGAAGCCTGGGTGCCCACACAGGGCGCCTACCGTGAGCTGACGTCCACGTCCAACTGCACCACGTTCCAGGCCCGCCGCCTGAACATCCGCGAGCGTGTGATCAACGCAGAAGGCGTGGCCAAGGGCACCCGCGCGGTGGCCACCCTGAACGGGACGCTGGCGACCACCCGCTGGATCGTGGCCATCCTGGAGCACCACCAGAACCCCGACGGCTCGGTTAACGTCCCGGCCGCGCTGCAGAAGTACCTGGGCGGCCTGGAAGTCCTCCCGGTCCTCTAGGCCCGCAGCCTTTTCCGCCGACAAATCCCCGACACGCGGGACGTCCGCCTACTCCAACGCGGGGTCACTTTTCGCCCGCTAAATCCCGATTATCGGGCGAAAAGTGACCCCACGTTGTGGTTGGAGCGGCGGGCCGGGGCGGTGGCGAAGCAGGGGCGGAGGTAAACACTCACAACGGGGATAACCCTGTGAGTATTAACCGGCTGTTCACTGGGCGTGTGGCCCGCGTCCTAGTCCGTGCTGGGGCCATCTGCTTCACTGGATGCATGACTACATTGACTGAAGGCTCAGTCGCTGGCAACGAAGACCAGCGAAGCGCCACTGAAAACAACACTGACCGGTTCATGATCGCACTGGACGTCGACGGCACCCTGGTGGACCACGACGGCCACATGTCACCCGGCGTCCGGGAAGCTGCCCAGGCTGTTGTAGCTGCCGGACACGAGGTCATGATCGCCACCGGCCGGTCCCTGAACGCCACGCTGCCCATCATTGAGCAGATCGGCATCGGCACCGGGTACGCGGTCTGCTGCAACGGCGGCGTGACGCTCCGGCTGGATCCGGCCCTGTCCGACGGCTACGAAGTGATCCACAAGGTAACGTTCGACCCCGCTCCTGCCCTCCGCGCGCTCCGGTCCAAGCTCCCCACCGCGAAGTATGCGCTGGAGGACGAGGACGGCAACTTCCTTTCCACCGAGCGATTCCAGGACGCCAGCTTTGGCGTGGAGGCCATCGGCGTCGACTTCCAGACCCTGCTGGAGGCCACGGCTGTCCGCCTCGTCGTGTTCAGCACCGAGAACACCCCTGAAGAATTCTCCGAAACCATCCGCGAGATCGGCCTGGCCGGTGTCACCTACTCCGTGGGCTGGACGGCCTGGCTGGATATCGCCGCTGCAGGCGTGACCAAGGCCAGTGCCTTGGAAATTCTCCGTGGCCGGCTGGACATCGAGCAGCACCTCACGGTGGCCATCGGTGACGGCCGCAATGATATCGAGATGCTCAACTGGGCCGGACGTGGCGTGGCCATGGGCCAGGCGCCTGCAGAAGTGATCGCGGTGGCCAACGAGGTCACCGCGTCCGTGTACGACGACGGCGCCGCCCACGTGCTGCGCAGCCTCCTGCCGTAGCGGCTGCTTCCGCCCCGCCCCGGTTGGGGACGGGCTGCAGGAAATCCGGGGCGTATGGCAGCCGCAGGCCTTCGGATTCTTCGTGCGGAAAACGCCATTGTTTATACCTCTTGGTCTCGGGGTGCGGGCTGCTCCGGCTGATGAACGCCTGGTCCGTGGGTGGCGGATCAGCGAAGCCGGGCACAGCGAGACTATGTTCGAGGTGGTGCCGCTACAAGGGAAACGAACACGTTCGTCCGGACTTGGTCAGAGGTGTTCAGTGCACTTCGAGGATCAGTGCCAGCAGCCGGGCCGCGGCCGGACGGGCGGCGTGTTCCTCAGCCCACTGCGACCTCGCCACGGCCTTGCTGACGGCCTGGGTGGTGATCCCCAATTCCTGGGCCACGGCTTTCTGTTGCCCGCGGACCCCTGGCGTCATCAGATCCAGGACCCGCCACTCGGCCCCGCTCCGGTCGCGGACAATGTGGCCCAGCAGCCGGAGGACTGCCTCGGCTTCGTGGGCGATGTCTGCGAGTGGCCCCTCCACGGCAACCGGGATGCGTTCCTTGCCGTTCCGGAGCCGGTCCACGGCACGGCGGGCGTAGATGAGGCTGTGTCCGGAAGCATCCTTGATCTGGTTGGGAAGCGGCTCATTGACCGGCCCCACGCCGATCCCCACGTACCAGGCACCGCAGCGCAAGGCGATCAGCGCTGCCTCCACTGCCTGGTGCGGGCAGTCCACAATGCCCTGGACCTCGTCCTCCACGGACCTGTCGAAATCCAGGCGCGCCGGAATGTGCCGCAGGTCCTTCAGCAGTTGAGGGACACGGTCGCCGTCGCGTCGGCTATCCGTTTGGTTGATGGTCAGCGTGAACATTCTGGGTACACCCTACCCGGTAGTACGCATCACGGAAGTGCCCTGATTCAGGCCTGGTCAAGCCTGATGGCTGAGCTGACTTGAACGTGCGGAAGGGCTTGCAGCCCGGCAGGTCCTGCGCCGTAGATGCCGGACTCCACCACGGCCTGCTGGATCGCAATGACGAGCCTGTCCGGAGCCCCGGCCATGCTGAACGTGAAGAAGCCGGGCTCCAGTGCCTCGGTCCCGGCCCCGCCCCCGGCGCCGGCGGCGAGGGCTGTGGGTGCGCCACGGAAGACCACGGCGTACCGCCCGCGCACGCCCAGGGAGGTTTTGCCGCTCTTACCCAGGGTCTTGAGCAGGCTGTCCGCCGCGACGCCGGCCGGAGCCGCGACCGTCCGCAGCGACCCCGGGTCGAAGTCCTGCCAGAAGATGGCGCGGGCGGTGTCTGTCCTGGCGTACCCGTACACGAGGCCGCGGTCGAACACCAGCACCCGGCGGAAGCTCCAGAAAAGGGTCAGCGACCACAGGACCACCCCAGTGAGGATGCTCGTCGCCAGGAAGAGCGGGATGTCGGAGAAGAGGGCCGGGTCCCGTTGGGATGAGGGCCACCCGGTGAACTGGAGGATCGTCCCATAAACAAAACCAACCACCACCAGGGCGGGAAGCCACCTCCAGGCGATATGCCAGGAAAATTCGCTGTGCCGCAGCCGCCCCAGCCTGTCCCCGTAGAGCCGTTCGGCCCGGCGGACCAGCCAGGGTCTTCCGGCGTCACCCACGCTGACCCCGTTGGTCGTAGAGCCCGGGCAATTGGGAATGCCGGGCCGCGGCGTCGTCCGCCGCAGCCTGCATCACGTCCGGGTCGACGGGCGGGGGCGGTGCCGGAAACCTCCGGTCAAGAGTGATGTGGCGGGTTTTTGGGCCTTCCCCTGAGGGGCTGAAGCCACCGGCAGCCCCGAGGACGATCACGAGTATCACTGCGGGAAACAGCACCATTCGGGCAAACATGACCCATCCTGCTCCCCAGAATCCCGGGCGTCCACCGGTGTCGAACCGCGCCACCGCAGTGCTGGACGCCAGTGAACCGAGGGAGAGTCCATGGGGACAACAGAACCCGTACAGCCAGGGTGCCGCTATCCACACAGTGATGGCTGCGGCTGCGGCCTGGCCGGCGGTTCCCGTCGCGGAACCGGCCACAGCAGCGGCCGCCACCGCGGCGGCCACGGCCACGACGCCGAAGTCCACGGCCCCAGGGTCTGCCAGCCGGAGGATTCGACCACTGGCCGGCCGTCCCCCAGGTTTTTCGTCCGTTTGCGCGCACTCGTGATGAGCGCAGGGTCCGGGTATTGCACCGCCCCTGGTCCTGTTGCCACGGTAGTCTCCCTCTGCCTGCTTCGATTCAACCCCTCAGAACCTACCTGCTGCCCTTCCTGTGCCGCCATGGGCAGGGCAGTCCATCGGACGCAGCGGACACGTTGTTGTGGGACCTCGGAGGTTGCCAGTGCGGCGGTCATCTGCTCGGATGGAGCGACGGCCGCAGCGGCGGCAGAGCTACGGGAGGATGGTTATGGCCGGCAGCATGACGCAGGACGAGCTCGAACTGGTGGACCGCTGGTGGCGGGCCGCGAACTACCTTTCCGTGGGACAGATCTACCTCCGCTCCAATCCGCTCCTGCGCGAGCCGCTGAGCGCGGAGGACACCAAGTCCAGGCTTCTCGGCCACTGGGGGACAACGCCCGGACTGAACTTCGTCTACGGCCACCTGAACCGGGTGATCCGGCGTGACTCCCAGGAGATGCTTTTCGTCGCGGGCCCCGGCCATGGCGGCCCCGCCGTGGTGGCCAACGCCTGGCTCGAGGGCACCTACTCCGAGATCTACGGCCAGGTGGGGAATGACGGAGAGGGCATGGCCGAACTGTTCCGCCAGTTCTCCTACCCTGGCGGCATTCCCAGCCACGCGGCACCCGAGACCCCGGGGTCCATCAGCGAGGGCGGCGAACTGGGGTACTCGCTGGCCCACGCGTACGGGTCCGTATTCGACAACCCCGAGCTGATCACCGCCGTCGTCATCGGGGACGGAGAGGCGGAGACCGGTCCGCTGGCGGCGAGCTGGCACTCCCATAACTTCCTGGATCCGGTGGCGGACGGCGCTGTGCTGCCCATCCTGCACCTCAACGGATACAAGATCGCCAACCCCACCATCCTGGCGCGCATGCCGGAAGATCAGTTGGAGCAGCTGCTGCGCGGCTACGGCCACGAACCGTATTTCGTGACGGTCAAGGACCCGGACAGCACCGCCCAGGCGCACCGGGACTTCGCGGACGCACTCGAGTCATCCCTGGCCGGCATCCGGGCCATCCAGGATGCGCGACGCAACCGTCACGGCGGGACAAAGGGCGATGCTCCCGACGGCGGCACTCCAGGCAGCGATGCCGCTCCCCGGTGGCCCATGATCGTGTTGCGCTCGCCGAAGGGCTGGACGGGCCCGCGGGTGGTGGACGGACTGCAGGTGGAAGGCACTTGGCGCAGCCATCAGGTCCCGCTTTCCGAGGTCCGCACCAACGGCGGGCACCTGAAGCAGCTGGAGGAATGGCTGAAATCATACGGCTCCGACGAACTGTTCGACGGCGACGGGCGGCTCATGCCCGATGTTGCGGCGAATGCGCCTGCCGGGAACCTGCGGATGAGTGCCACGCCCCACGCAAACGGCGGGCTGCTGCGCAGGCCCCTGAAGCTCCCCCCGTACGCCGACCACGCCGTCGACGTCCCCGTATCAGGGACCGAACGGATCAGCCCCATGATCACGCTGGGCTCGTGGATGCGGGACGTCATCTCGCTGAACCCGGAAACGTTCCGGCTGTTCGGGCCGGACGAGACAGCATCCAACCGGCTCCAGAGCGTTTACGAGGTCACCGACAAGGTGTGGCAGTACCGGATTGACGACGTCGACGAACACCTCGCGCGGTCCGGCCGGGTGATGGAGGTGCTCAGTGAGCACCTGTGCCAGGGCTGGCTGGAGGGCTACCTCCTGACCGGACGGCACGGCGTGTTCAGCTGCTACGAAGCCTTCATCCACATCGTCGATTCCATGTTCAACCAGCACGCCAAGTGGCTCAAGGTCCACAGCCAGCTGCCGTGGCGCCAGCCTGTGGCATCGTTGAACTACCTGTTGTCCTCCCACGTCTGGCAGCAGGACCACAACGGCTTCTCGCACCAGGACCCGGGTTTCATTGACCACGCGGTGAATAAAAAGGCCGAGGTCATCAGGGTCTACCTGCCGCCGGACGTGAACACGTTGCTCTCCGTGATGGAGCACTGCCTGGCCTCTACGGACTACGTGAACATCGTGGTCAGCGGCAAACAGCCGTCGCCCACATGGCTGGGGCCGGCCGACGCCGAAAACCACTGCCGCCGCGGACTGGGGATCTGGGGGTTCGCCGGGTCCGAAGTGGCAGGGGAGGAGCCCGATGTTGTGCTCGCCTGCGCCGGCGACGTGCCCACCGTGGAGACCGTCGCAGCGGCCGAACTGCTCAGGCAGGGCGCCCCGGAGCTGAAAGTCCGGGTGGTCAACGTGGTGGATCTGATGCGGCTGCAGGACGTGAGTGAGCACCCGCACGGCCTCCCGGCGTCGGACTTTGACGGTATTTTCACTCCGGACAAGCCGATCATTTTCGCCTACCACGGCTACCCGGCGCTGATCCACCGCCTCGCGTACCGCCGGACCAACCAGGAGGGCCTGCACGTCCGGGGTTACAAGGAAGAGGGCACCACCACCACGCCGTTCGACATGGCGATGCTCAACGGGATCGACCGTTTCCAGCTGGCCATCGATGCCATTGACAGGGTGCCGGGCCTGGCGGAAAAGCACTCCATGCTGCGGCAGACGCTTCAGGACCGCCGGATGCAGGCCCGGGAACACACCCGCATCCACGGCGAGGACCCGGAGGAAATCCGCAACTGGACGCTGACACCCTGAGCCAAAGCAACGCGGGGTCACTTTTCGCCCGAAAATCCGGGTTTATTGCACCAAAAGTGACCCCGCGTTGCTCCTGTGGAACCGGGTATCACCCAAGGCTGGCGAGCCCGCCCGACGGCACGTGGATCCAGCCCTCGGTCAGGGCCGCGGCGGCGTAAGGCTCCGGCGGACGGAGTGTCTGCCCCAGGTTGACGGCGCGGGCGGTCAGCGAGGCGATCACCGCATCAAAAAGGTCATCGGAGGCGGCCAGCCGGCCCTCGTGACCGGCCAGGTCCAGCCACGGCGCCGCCGCAGCCAAATGGTCCAGGAGAACGCCCAGCCGTTCCGCCTCGGGTGCACGGCCGCCCTTGTACCCACGAGCCAGAAGGCCCCAGGTCTTCAAAGACGCAGCGGGATAGACCTCGGCCAGCCGCCCGGATCCGTCCCTCGCCTGCGGTCCGTACCCAGCCGCGATCTTGGCCTGGATCACCGCGCACCTCATGGCCGGGTGGGCGAGCCGGTCTGCAGAGACGCTGAGCGGGATCAGCCCGGTGAGGCCGGTGACGAACCGGTCGGTGTCGCGGTAGGCCAGGAGGCGACGGCCCTCGATCCCGTCATGGTCCAGGACCGGCAGGGCGTCAAAGTTCAGGTGCGCGGCAAGGAACGGCAGGAACGCATCCGGCCACCCCACCGGGCAGTCGATACCGGTCATCGAGCTGCTTCCGAACAGCTCCACAATCTCCGTGTCACCCACGTCCAGGGCCAGATGCTCCAGGCGGGCCGCGCCGGCGTCCCATTCCAGCACGGCCACGGCCGTCTTCTTCGTGGCTGCGGCCAGATCCACCCCGAGCGTCTTCACGTCACCAGACTTTACCGCCGGCGCCTTGGTAACGTACTGGACATCAGGTGACGCCCAGCCCTGATTCTGCAAGGCTGTTCCTGGTGGGCCGGCTGCCGGCTTACCGGGCCCGAAAGGATCACCTGCATGCCATGGCTTGATGTGCTCGGCAACGATATTCACTACACGGACTCAGGCCGCGGCCAACCGGTGGTGCTGCTGCACGGCCACGCATCTTCGGCGGCATGCTGGGAACCGATAATCCGTGAACTCGAGCGGACCTTCCGGGTGCTGGCATACGATACCTACGACCACGGCTGGTCCTCGAACTCCCCGCGGCAGGGACCGCTGGTTGACCGGGTCGCAGAGCTTGAGCATTTCATCGACTCCCTGGGCCTGCAGAACGCGATCATTGTGGGGCAATCCATGGGCGGAATGACCGCGCTTCGGTGGGCCGTCCGCCACCCCGGCGCCGCCCCTGCCCTTGTAGTGTGCGGCATGGGCTGGCCGCTGGTTGTCCCACCTCCCGGACAACCGGGCCCGCCGGAAAAGTTCGAGGTGTTCAGCTCGCTGGACGACGACGAACGTATCTGGCTGGGTGTAGGAAACTCGTTCACGGCGCGCTGGATCGCGGAGAACCCCAAGGACTTTGCCCGTTACGTCAGGGTTCGATCAACTGCCACCGCCATTGAAGCGGCCCGCCACCCGCGCAGCCTTGAACAAAGCCAAGGGGAGTTCCTCAGCGCTGACCCGCAGGACGTCGAATGGTTCCAGCAGGGACTGGAATCCATCACCAGCCCGCTGGTGCTGCTGATTGGGGCCGGGGAAAGGCCGCGCATCCGCCGGGGAGCTGAGCACGTTGCCGCGACTGTGCCCGGGGCCCGCCTCCTGGTTGTGGAGGACGCCGGCCACAATGCCTACTTCCAGCGCCAGGACATTCTGGTGGAGGCCATCCGCAGCACGGCCGCCACCACCCGGGGACGCTGACGCCGCGGGGCCGGCCGCGGCTCTGAAGTGTATTTCAATGCGCCGGGGATTTCACCCGTTTCACCCAGGCCATCGCCGCGGGCAAACGAAGCCCAGAGCCGGCGGACCTCACGGCCCACGGCGTTGGTCTCGTCCCACGAGGCGCCGGCAAGCAGGCCCGCCGCTTCCCAGGTTTTCCGGTTGCCGAAGAGCAGCGGGAGATCAACGGTGTGCGCGGCCCGGTAGAAGTTCCCCGGGGCTCCCCAGGAGAGCACGTAGCTGTACGCCTTGCCGCCCGCGCGGGCGTGCCGGCGGGCAAACCGGCGGGCCGACCTGCCGTAGACCGCTTCCGTGATCGCCCAGTTGATGGCCTTCACGGCGGCACCGCCCAGGAGGGGGACCTTGGCCAGCCGCCCCACAACCGGGTTCCGGGGCAGGAACAGCCGGGCCTCATCGGAGGTGTGGCCGATCAGCACGTCGATGACCGGCGCCGTCGTGTTCCAGGCAGCTTCGATCTCGTCTTCCGGCGGCAGCGGGGCGTGGCCGTACTGGGTGCCGAACGGCATGGCAGCCATCAGCCCGTACTTCCTGGCCACCTGCGAGACGTGGCCTTCGATCTCCACAACGTCCAGCATCGGAGTGTCCTCGGTGACCGCTTCCGCCGCGATGCCCATGGCAGTGCTCATCTTGTGCCGGCCCCGGGTGATTCCCAGCGGCGCACTCTGGATGATGGCCCGCTGGAACAAAGACGGCGCTTCCGGAGCTGCCATCAGGTGCGCGACCGAATCGCCGCCGGCGGACTGCCCGAACGCCGTGACGCACCCCGGGTCGCCGCCGAATGCGCCGATGTTCCGCTGCACCCAGCGGAACGCCTCGAGCTGGTCCAGCAGGCCAAGGTTTGCAGGCCGGCCGGTACCTGTGGCGAGATACCCGAACAGGCCGAGCCGGTATGTCACGGACACCACAATGACGCGGTTTTCGGCAACAAGGGTCTTCGGGTCGAAAATCGCCAGATCGCCGGAGCCTGACGTGTACGAGCCACCGTGCAGCCACACCATCACCGGCACCCGCTCGTCGTCGTCGAGACCTGCGGGGATAGTGATTGAGAGGTTCTGGCAGTCTTCGCTGCCGGGGAGTTCCCCGTAAAAGGTGCCCAGGATGTCATCCAGGAAAGGAACGGGACCCTGCGGGCAGGCGGGCGCCAGCGTTGTGGCGGCGAAATCGGAAGCCCGGTCCGGCGCAGCGACCGGGGGCTGAAAGCGGCCCGCGGTGGCATAGGGGATCCCGGTGGCGCGCAGCACTTCACCGTCCCGCCAGCCGGTGACCGGACCGCACGGAGGATTAAACAACGGAGGATTACACAACGGAGGCTTAGACGAAGGTTCGGAACTCACAGGGCAACGATTCCACAGAAACCACCGGCCTGTTAAACCACAACGCGGGGTCACTTCCGGCCCGATTCCGGGTGGGAATCGGGCGGGAAGTGACCCTGCGTTGCTGTAACCCGCGTTGCTTTAAGCGGTGGGGACTAGTGAGCTACCGGCACGTAACGCTTGATGGAGGCTTCCAGCTCGGCTTCGGCGGCGGCGCGGTCGCCCCAGCCCTCAGCCTTGACCCACTTGCCCGGCTCCAGGTCCTTGTAACGGGTGAAGAAGTGCTCGATTTCCTTGATCAGGAATTCGCTGACGTCGCTGACTTCCTGGATGTGGTCGAAGCGGGCGTCAACAGGAACGCACAGGACCTTGGCGTCTCCGCCGCCGTCGTCGGTCATGTTGAAAACGCCGATGGGGCGGGATTCGACGATAACGCCGGGGTGCAGATCGAAGTCCTGCAGGAGCACCAGTGCATCCAGCGGGTCGCCGTCTTCGCCCAGGGTGTTCTCGAAGAACCCGTAGTGCGTGGGGTACTGCATGGAGGTGAAGAGGACGCGGTCCAGGCGGACGCGGCCGGTCTCGTGGTCAACTTCGTACTTGACGCGGGATCCCTTGGGGATCTCGATTGTCACGTCATGCTTCATGGAATGCTCCTCGGCAGTTGCAGGGGTTCGCGGCACAGAAGACGAACCGCAAAAGGAGTGTCGGTGCCGCCGACTATTATTGAGGATATAGCGAGTGGCCCGGGTTTCAGGAACTGGCGGGGAAATTTCAGGACTTGAGGACCAGCACCAGCATGAACCAAACAGCGGCCCCGGGCGGGAGCAAGGACCCGTTCCGGCGTGTGCTGCACCGGATAGTTAAGGCCTGGCCCACTGCGCTGTTGCTGGCTTTGATCGTGATGGTGGCCCTGCCCGCGGGCTGGCTGATTGCCCCCGCCTTCATCGGGCCGCCTCCGGTCACCGCGCCCCAAGTACCGGCCTGGCAGCAGGCCCCCACAACGCTTTCTGCCGGCCAGGGCCTGGAGCCGCTGCAGGATTCAGCGCCGGTTCCGCTGCCGGCCGCCGTGACTGCGCAGCTGGACTCCCACTTAAGGCCCGACGGCGGCGGCACCTTCACGGGGATGGTCCAGGACGCGTTGACGGGCCAGGTCCTCTACGACCGTGGGGGGTCGGAGAACCGGATCCCCGCCTCCAACATGAAGCTGCTCACCGCCGTGGCCGCCCTGCGGGCCATCGGGCCCGAACACCGGTTCAGCACCAAGGTCCTGGCGGGCCCCGGCCTGGACCAGGTCACCCTGGCCGGTGGCGGCGATGTCCTCCTCGGAGCCGGCGAATCAGCGCCGGACCAGGTGATGGGCCACGCCGGGCTCGCCTCGCTGGCCGCGGCTACTGTGGCCGCGCTCAAGGAGCAGGGAGCAGCCGGCGGGGTAACGGTCCTGGTGGACGATTCGCTGTTCACCGGCCCAAACCTGAATCCGGCGTGGGAGCAGGGCGATGTTGCGGCAGGCGAAGTGGCGCCGCTGTTTCCCCTCGCGTTGAACTCGGCACGTTTCGATCCTGCCGTCACCACCGGCCCCCGGCCGCAGGATTCTGCCGTGACGGCAGGGGAGGCGTTCGCGGCGCAGCTCAAAGCGGCGGGTTCCGCTGCGGGGCTCACGGTGGCCGCCGGCGTCGGGCGTTACTCACCTTCCGGAGCCGGGGAAGTTGCTGCGGGAGCGGAACCGGCGGTCCTGGCAGAGGTCCGGTCCGCCACTGTGGGCGATCAGGTGGACCTGATGCTGCAGTCCTCGGACAACTACCTGGCGGAGGTGCTGGGCAGGATGGCCTCGGCGGCTTCCGGCGGGCCTGCCAGCAATGAAGGCGCCACCGCTGCGATCCGTACGCAACTGGCGGACGCGGGCATCCCCACGGACACCCTGAGTCTGGCCGACGTGTCCGGGCTGGCGCTGGGCAACCAGGTCTCCGCCCGGCAGTTCGCCGAGGTGGTCAGGGCCATCACCACCGGTCCCGACACCAGGCTGCGCGAGGCACTGGACGGATTCCCGGTGGCCGGCCTGACCGGAACCCTGGACGCCCGCTACGGGAATGATGCCACGGTCCGCGGCGCCGGCCTGGTACGGGCCAAGACAGGCACGCTGAACTCGGTGATCGCACTGAGCGGCTATGTGGTGGACGCCGACGGCCGGCTCCTGGTCTTCTCCTTTATCGGCAACGGGCTGACGCCGGGAGCGGCCGGAAACCGGGAAGCCCTGGACCGTGCGGCCACGGCGCTCGCGGCCTGCGGCTGCCGGTAGGGATCCGGCGCGCGGGGATTCAAGGCGCTCCTAGGTGCCGGCGGAACCGTGCGGATCCGCGGCGGGATCCGCCGTATCGGCGGGCTTGGCAGCAACGACCACGCCAGCAGTAGTCCCGCCAGCAACGTTCCCGGCAGCAACAGCGGACGCCTCTGTGCCTTGGGCTGCGACGGCGGACGTTGCGGTGGTGCCGAGTACGGCAGCCATCACGACGGCGGCCAGCACCGACCGCCAGCCGCTGCGGGGCCCAACGGTCAGGGGAGCAATGGGACGGTACGGGATCATGGTGTTCTCCTGTGGACGGGGCTGGAGTTGTATGGGCTGTTGTCACTACTGTGGCCGGGCCATTTAGCACGGCGCTGTTGGCTTCCTGTGCGGCGCCTGTGGACCCGCGCCCGTGAACGCGTTCGCCGGTCAGCGAACTTAAGGGCGTTCCGCCTCGCGCTGTGATCTGATGGGAAGCATGGAGTCCACTGCACGTGATTCGTCAGCACCGGCAACATCCAGTCCCGCCCAGGCCCTGATCAACTGGGACCTCGCGGCATCCACTGCGGCCCGGCTCGCTTCGGCGGGTCCAACCCTGAACACAGGGGAGATCAACGAAGCCGTGGACAGCCTGCGCCGCCTCGCGGACGCCTCGGTGCCGCACGTCCACGAGATCACCGGCCTTGACGCGGCGAAGGACCTCCGGGACTCTTCGGTCCTGGTGGTGGACCGGGCCAACTGGGCCAAGGCCAATACGCAGAGCTTCGCCGTGATGCTCAAGCCCGCCATGGAAAAGATGCTTGCCAGCCGCCGCGGCACCCTCAGCCCCGCCGCCGCCAGCGTCAGCGGAGCCATCACCGGCAGCCAACTCGGCGCGGTCCTGGCGTTCCTGTCCAGCAAGGTCCTGGGCCAGTACGATCCCTTCGCGGCGCTCGCGGAAGGCTCCACAGCGCCGGCGGGTGGCAGGCTGCTCCTGGTGGCACCCAACATCGTCTCCGTTGAGCGTGAACTCAATGTCACTCCGGAGGATTTCCGCCTCTGGGTCTGCCTGCATGAGCAGACGCACCGGGTGCAGTTCGCGGCCGCGCCGTGGCTCCGTCACCACATGCTGGAGCAGATCGATGACCTCAGCGGGCACCTCCTGGGCAACGTGGACACCCTGATGGAACGTGCTTCCGCCGCGGCCCGCTCCCTCAAGGACCGCAGCGCCACGGGCGATACCCCCGGCCGGGGCGCCATCCTGGACCTGCTGCAGAATCCCGAGGAAAAGGCCGCCATCTCCCACCTGACGGCGGTCATGAGCCTGCTGGAAGGCCACGCCAACGTGGTGATGGACGCCGTGGACACCAGCATTGTCCCGTCCGTCAAGACCATCCGGCAGCGCTTCACGGACCGCGGCAAGGACCGCGGTGTGATGGAGAAATTCATCCGCAACCTGCTGGGGCTGGATGCCAAGATGCGGCAGTACTCCGACGGCGCGAAGTTTGTCCGCGCCGTGGTGGACGTGGCCGGCATGGAAGGCTTCAACAGGGTGTGGGAGTCCGCTGACCACCTTCCCACCGAACCCGAAATCCACGACGCCAAGCTGTGGCTGGACCGGATGGGCCTGTAGTTGCCTGACGCCACCACCGGTTTTCACAGCGGACGACGACGGCCCGGCAGGCTTGCGCCCGTCGTCGGCACTGCGCGCAAGGCCCTGCAGAACGCGCTGGCCGACGCCGGCTATCCAGCGCACGTTCTGGTGGCATGCAGCGGGGGACCGGACTCGCTGGCGCTGGCCTCCGTGGCGGCCTACTTCGCCCGGCGCGGGCACGTGGACGGCCGTCCGGTAACAGTCGGCGCAGTGGTGGTGGACCACCAGCTCCAGGCAAGCTCAGCCGAGGTGGCCGCCCGGACCGCCTTGACCCTGCAGGAACTGGGGCTTGCGCCGGTGGAAGTCCGGACCGTGGTGGTTGCGCCCACCGGCATGGGCCCGGAAGCGGCCGCCCGGGACGCACGCCATGCGGCGCTGGAAGCGGAAGCCCACGCCCAGGGCGCCGCCGCAATCCTCCTCGGCCACACCCTGGACGACCAGGCCGAACAGGTCCTGCTCGGCCTCGCACGGGGATCCGGCACCCGTTCCCTCGCCGGGATGAGGCCCGCCCGCGGCCTGCTGCTGCGGCCATTCCTGGGCCTCCGGCGCGCTGATACCCTGGCAATCTGCGCCGCGGAGGAACTCGAACCCTGGCACGATCCCAGCAATGCTGACCCCGCTTTCGCCCGTTCGCGGACCCGTGTGGAGGTCCTGCCGCTGCTGGAGGAAAAGCTCGGCCCCGGCGTCGCTGAATCGCTTGCCCGGACGGCGGCCATCCTGCAGTTGGACGCCGATTATCTGGAGGACGTGGCAAACAGCACGTTCGCAGCGCTGGTGGAGCGGTCCGGGCAGGAACTGAGCCTTCCGGAAGAAGCTTTGGGCCGGCTTGCCCCGGCCATCAGGTTCCGGGTGATCGCCAAGGCCGCCGCCGACGTCGGAGGCCAGCAGCCCAGCTACCAGCGCCTCCTGGCCGCGGAAGCGCTGTTGCGGCGTCAGGGTTCCGCAGGCCCCGTGGAGCTCCCGGGCGGCGTGAGTGTGTACCGGCTCTCGCTGGCCCAGCTGGCGGAACCCGGCGGCACGGAACCGGCCACCCCCACCGCCGGCCGGGCGGAGGGCGGCAATCCCGTTCCCCGCGAAGGTGCCCGCTGTGGGAAGCTAGTATTCCGGCCTCAAAAACCGCCTAAAAATTAGTCGCATCCCGCATTCCGCATCTACACAGGAGCCATTGGTGGATTCAAACGACGTCCAGGCAGATCTCAAGCACGTTCTCTACACCAAGGAACAGATCCAACAGCGGATCGGTGAACTCGCTGCCCAGATCGACAAGGACTACGAAGGCCGCGATCTCCTGATCGTCGGCGTCCTCAAGGGTGCAGTGATGGTCATGGCAGACCTCGCCCGCGCGCTCCACAGCCACGTCTCCATGGACTGGATGGCAGTTTCCTCCTACGGCTCCGGCACCCAGTCCTCAGGGGTTGTCCGCATCCTCAAGGACCTGGATACGGACCTGATGGGCAAGGACGTCCTGATCGTCGAGGACATCATTGACTCCGGCCTGACGCTCTCCTGGCTGAAGACCAACCTGGAATCCCGCGGCACTGCCTCGGTGGAAATCTGCACCGCGTTCCGCAAGCCTGCGGCCACCAAGGTCAAGATCGACGTCAAGTACGTCGGCTACGACATCCCCAGCGAATTCGTCGTGGGCTACGGCCTGGACTACGCCGAGAAGTACCGCAACCTGGACTTCGTGGGCACGCTCGCCCCGCACGTCTACGAGTAACCCGCCCCTTGCCGCCGGCCATGGCCGCGCACCTGTCCCGCTACGCCCAGAGGGAACTTTTGGGCGGCTCCATGCGTGAATTACACCGGACGGTGTATAGCTAGAAGCTGACGCAGCACCATCACGCGCGCAGACCACTCGCCGTGCAGCACAACCAGGAGGGACGGGGCCAGCCCCCGAACAGATGAAAGCTAAGAGTTTCTTCAAGGGCCCGGGCATCTGGATCGTTGTTGTGATCGCCATGCTCCTCGTGGCCTTTGCAACGCTGGCTCCCGGCGGTGCGGCACGGATCGACACAGATAACGGCCTGGAGCTCCTCGCCGACAGCGGCAAGGTGGAGCAGGCAAAAATCTTCGACGGCGAAAACCGCGTTGACCTGGTGCTGAAGGACAACCTGACCGTTGACGGACAGGACAAGGGCAAGAGCGTCCAGTTCTTCTTCGTTGACGCCCGCGCCGCCGACGTCGTCAAGGCCGTCACTGCCGCCAAGCCCGCCAACGGCTACACCGACCAGCCGATCGAAAGCAACTGGTTCTCCGGCCTGCTTTCGCTCCTGATCCCCGTGATCCTCCTTGGCGCACTGTTCTGGTTCCTGATGACCCGTATGCAGGGCGGCGGTTCCAAGATCATGCAGTTCGGCAAGTCCAAGGCCAAGATGGTCAACAAGGACATGCCGCAGGTGACCTTTGTGGACGTCGCCGGTGCGGATGAGGCCGTCGAGGAACTGCAGGAGATCAAGGAATTCCTGCAGGAACCCGCCAAGTTCCAGGCTGTCGGGGCGAAGATCCCCAAGGGCGTGCTGCTGTACGGCCCTCCCGGAACCGGCAAGACCCTCCTGGCCCGCGCCGTCGCCGGTGAAGCCGGAGTCCCCTTCTTCTCGATCTCCGGTTCCGACTTCGTGGAAATGTTCGTCGGTGTGGGCGCCTCCCGTGTCCGCGACCTGTTCGAACAGGCCAAGGCCAATTCCCCGGCCATCATCTTCGTTGACGAGATCGACGCCGTCGGCCGCCACCGCGGCGCCGGCATCGGCGGCGGCAACGACGAACGCGAGCAGACCCTCAACCAGCTCCTGGTGGAGATGGACGGCTTCGACGTCAAGACCAACGTCATCCTGATCGCGGCAACCAACCGTCCGGACGTCCTGGACCCGGCACTGCTGCGTCCGGGCCGTTTCGACCGCCAGATCACGGTTGAGGCGCCGGACCTGATCGGCCGTGACCAGATCCTCCAGGTCCATGCCAAGGGCAAGCCGATGGCGCCCGGCGTTGACCTCAAGAGCGTGGCCAAGAAGACCCCCGGCTACACGGGTGCCGATCTCGCCAACGTGCTCAACGAGGCCGCCCTGTTGACGGCCCGCTCCAACGCCAACCTCATTGATGACCGCGCCCTGGACGAGGCGATCGACCGCGTCATGGCCGGCCCGCAGAAACGCAGCCGGGTGATGAAGGAACACGAGCGCAAAATCACCGCCTACCACGAGGGCGGCCACGCCCTGGTGGCGGCAGCCCTGCGGAACTCCGCGCCGGTCACCAAGATCACCATCCTTCCCCGCGGCCGCGCCCTGGGCTACACCATGGTGGTCCCGGAGAACGACAAATACTCGATCACGCGCAACGAACTCCTGGACCAGATGGCCTACGCCATGGGCGGCCGGGTAGCCGAGGAAATTGTCTTCCACGACCCCTCCACCGGCGCGTCCAACGACATCGAGAAGGCCACCGGAACCGCCCGCAAGATGGTCACCGAGTACGGCATGAGCGAACGGGTGGGTGCTGTCCGCCTCGGCCAGGGTGGCGGCGAACCGTTCCTGGGCCGCGATGCCGGGCACGAGCGCAACTACTCCGACCAGATCGCCTACGTGGTGGATGAGGAAGTCCGCCGCCTGATCGACCAGGCCCACGACGAGGCCTACGCCATCCTGATCGAGAACCGCGACGTCCTGGACCAGTTGGCCCTCGAACTCCTGGAACGGGAAACCCTCAACCAGGCCGAAATCGCCGATATCTTCCGGGACATCCGCAAGCGTGACTTCCGGGAAGTATGGCTGTCCAAGGAGTCCCGTCCGGTGCAGCAGGCCGGCCCGGTGGAGTCCCGCCAGGAAAAGGCCGAACGGGAAGCCCAGGAGGAGGCCAAGCAGGCCCGCCTGGACGAGCCGCTGGACGCCCAGCCGCCGCACCCGCAAGGTGTGCCGGAGGACGCTCCCTTCCAGGGTGGCATCCCCGACTCGGGGCCCGACGCCCTGCGCGGCTAAGCTTTCTCCTGTGAATCACTTCGACGACGACGACGCCCACGACTCCGCCATGCACCCCGCAGAGGGTGGATCCCACCACAAGAAGCACGAAAAGGTGGACCGGCCGCGGATTGAAGCCGCTGTCCGCGAAATCCTGCTGGCCATCGGTGAAGATCCGGACCGGGGCGGGCTTCAGGACACCCCTAAACGGGTCGCCAAGGCCTACGCCGAGGTGTTCGCGGGGCTGCACCATGATCCCGCGGACGTCCTCTCCACCACCTTCGACCTTGACCACGAGGAACTGGTCCTGGTCAAGGACATTCCCTTCTACTCGACGTGCGAGCACCACCTGGTGCCGTTCCACGGGGTGGCCCACGTGGGCTACATCCCCTCACATGACGGAAAAGTGACCGGGCTGAGCAAACTGGCCCGGCTGGTGGACATTTATGCCCGCCGTCCGCAGGTGCAGGAGCGCCTCACCACGGAAATCGTCGAAGCGATGGTCACCCACCTCAAACCCCGTGGCGCGATCGTCGTTGTTGAATGCGAACACATGTGCATGTCAATGCGCGGTGTCCGCAAGCCCGGAGCAAAGACCGTCACCAGCGCGGTCCGCGGGCAGCTCCATGACCCGGCCACCCGTGCCGAAGCCATGAGCCTCATCCTCGGAAGGTAACAATCAGACCATGGACTCACTCGCAGCAGCCCCGGGAACCGGGCCGGCAACATCGCCGCTGCCCATCCTGCGCAAACCTCGCCCGGCCGCCAGGTTCGCAGACCTGCCCACGGACCGCACCCTGGTCATGGGCATCCTCAACGTCACTCCGGACTCCTTCAGTGACGGCGGAAAGCACGCCACCGCAGACACCGCTATCGCGGCCGGCCTGCGGATGTTCTACGCCGGAGCGGACATCATCGACGTCGGCGGCGAATCGACGCGGCCCGGAGCCGAAGACGTAACCCCGGAAGAAGAACAGCGCCGCGTGGTCCCGGTCATCCAGGCCCTGGTCAAGGCCGGAGCCCTGGTCAGCATCGACACCACCCACGCATCCACCGCCGCAGCTGCCCTGCAGGCCGGGGCGGCCATCATCAACGACGTTTCCGGGCTCACCATCGAGCCCGAGATGGCGGAACTCGTGGCTTCGTCCAAGGCTCCCTACGTGCTCACCCACCGCCGCGGCGACGCCCGCACCATGAACTCCCTGGCCGAATACCAGGACGTCGCCGGCGAAGTGGTTGCGGAGCTCGCCGGAGTGCGGGACAAGCTCTACGCAGCCGGTGTCACCCCGGACCAGATCATTGTCGATCCGGGCCTGGGATTCGCCAAGAACGACGCCCAGAACTGGGAACTGCTGCAGAACCTCGACCAGCTGGCGGGACTGGGGCACAAAGTCCTGGTGGCTGCATCCCGCAAGCGCTTCCTCGGCACGCTGCTCACGGTGGCCGGCAAGTCCGCCGCCCCGGAAGAACGCGACGCCGCCACGGCAGCGATCACTGCCATCAGCGCCTCCCGTGGCGCCTGGGCAGTCCGCGTGCACGACGTCGGACCCAGCCTTGACGCCGTCAAGGTCGCCTCACGCTTGGCTGCTGCACACACCAACCACTAGGGCCGGGGGACCCATGGACAGGATTACGCTGAGCGGGGTCACCGCGGTCGGCTATCACGGCGTGTTTGATTTTGAACGCCGCGACGGCCAGCCGTTTGTGGTGGACGCCGTACTCCATCTGGACTTTGCCAAGGCCGCTGAATCCGACGACGTCCGGGACACCGCGCACTATGGTGAGGTGGCGGACCGGATCAAGGAGTGGATCACCGGGGAGCCGCTGAACCTGATCGAGGCCCTCGCGGTCCGGATCGCCGATTCGCTGCTTAGGGACTTCGCCATCGAGGCGGTGGACATCACGGTTCACAAGCCGCAGGCGCCCATTGAGGTGCCTTTCGGTGATGTGGCCGTGAGCGTCCACCGCGCCCGGCAGCAAAATGCCCCAACAGGCGGGCCGCAGCCATGACCGGTTATACCAAGGCTGTGCTTGCGCTCGGCAGCAACCTGGGTGAGCGGAACGACACCCTGTCCGAAGCTGTTGCGGACCTGGTGGACCCGCCCGAGGTCCGGCTGCTCGCCGTTTCCCCCGTAGTCCAGACCAAAGCGGTGGGCGGCCCGGCGGGCCAGCCGGACTTCCTGAACATGGTCATCACCGTCGAAACGACGCTGGACCCCGCTGAATTGCTGAAGCACTGCCAGGCGGTGGAGAACAAGCACCACCGCGTGCGCGAGGTCCGCTGGGGGCCGCGGACGCTCGACGTCGACATCATCACCTACGGCGATGTCATCAGCGACGATCCCGTGCTGACGCTGCCGCATCCCCTCGCGGCCAAGCGAGCTTTTGTGCTTTACCCCTGGTCCCTGATCGAGCCGGCCGCCACGTTGGACGGCGAACGCATCAGCGTCCTGGCTGCCCGCGCCGCCGACTTCGGCGATCTGGCTCCATTTGACGGATTCGGCGACTACGACGGCGTCCCCACAGCAGGGGCGGTGGAGTAACCGTGAAGCCCATCAATCCCCTCCGCCTGATGCTGATCGGCCTGGTCATGGCCATTGCAGGCTGGTCGGCCACGGTGGTGACCAGCCGGTTCAGCCTGGCCACCCCGGTTCTGCCGGCCACCGCCCTGGCCTCCATGGGCGTGATCGTGGCCATCACCCTGATTCTTGGCATCCGGATCCTCAGGTGGCGTAACAGCAACCGCGACGCCACCAGGAAAAAGACTGCACTGAACCCGATCCTCGCTGCCCGGACGCTGGTACTGGCCCAGGCCTGCGCCTACGCAGGCACTGTCCTGCTCGGCTGGCACGTGGGGATCTTCCTGGACCAGCTCCGGATCTGGAACCTCCGCAGCGACCAGGGCATCACCTGGGTGGCTGTCGCCATGGCCGGCGGCGGCCTGGTCATGATCGTCGTGGGGCTGCTGGTGGAGCGGTTCTGCAAGATCCCGCCCGAAGACACCGAAACGCCCGGCGAGGGCAAACGGAGCCCGCGGGGCGAAGCCGCGGGGGAAGGCGAATATGCGTACCGAGGCGATTGATCCTCCCGGCATCATCTGGCAGCGCGTGTCGCCGAAGTACATCACCGTCCGGCTGGTCCAGTGGGCCATCGCCAACCTGGCCGCAGTGCTGATCCTGTCCCTTCCCCTGGTACTTGTCCTGTCGGGCTGGTGGCGGTGGCCCCCGCTGTGGCTGGCCATCACCGTCCCGGCCGTGACGCTGGTCCTGGCATTGTGGCGGCTCGCGCTGATCCCGCGCCAGGTGCGCGCCATCGGCTATGCGGAACGCGATGATGACCTGCTGATCCGCGGCGGCATCTTCTTCCAGCGGACCATGGCTGTACCGTACGGGCGGATGCAGTACGTCGATATCGCAGTGGGACCCGTGGAGCGCGGGCTGGGGCTCTGCACCCTCAAACTGCACACCGCCTCGCCCGGGACCAACGCGCTGATCCCCGGCCTGCCCGCTGCGGAGGGCGCCCGCCTGCGCGAGCAGCTCGCAGCCCGGGGCGAAGCCAGGCTGGCAGGACTGTGACCGCAGACGTTCCGGAGCCCGGCGCGCCTGCAGTGCTTCCGAAAACGCCCGACGGCGAGTGGCTGCGGGTCCACCCGGCGTCGCCTTTTGTGCGTGGCTGGCTGGCGCTGGCAGCCATCGGCTTTTTCTTCGGGCGGGACATTTTCGAACGGATGCTGCAGGGCCGGCCTGTCTTCGAAGAAGACTTCGCCGGCAGGGCACCCTGGCTCGTGGCCGCCGGTGGTGCCGTGCTGCTGGCTACTGTGGCCGGTTTCGTCCTGGAGTGGTACTTCACCAAGTACCAGGTGTCCGGCGGCTACGTCCGGGTGAACTCGGGTTTCCTTTTTCGCCAGCAGCGGCAGGCCCGGCTGGACAGGGTCCAGGCCATCGACATCGTCCAGCCGCTCCTGGCCAGGATCTTCGGGCTGGCTGAGCTCAAGTTCGAGGTGGCGGACGCCGGCGAATCCGCTGTGCGGCTCGCGTTCCTGCGCATGGACGATGCCCGGCAGCTCCGGGCGGACATCCTGGCGCGCGCGGCCGGCGTGGTCCTGGATCCTGAACGTCCGCAGGAACCGGCTCCTGAGGCGCCGGAACATCCCGTACTGTCAGTGCCGCCGTCGCGCCTGGTGGGTTCGCTCCTCCTGAGTGAACAGAGCTTTTTTGTGGTCCTGGGCGGCGTCGCGTCGGTGATCCTGTCCGCCGTGACGGAGAACCGCGGCTTCTATTTCTACCTGATTCCTGCGGCGCTGGGCCTGGCTGCCAGCTACTGGGGCTCCTTCAACAAGGGCTACAACTTCACTGCCGCCATTTCGCCGGACGGGATCCGGCTGCGCTACGGGCTCCTGGATACCCAGGCGCAGACGCTGCCGCCCGGCAGGATCCAGGCCCTGAAAGTCTCGCAGCCGCCGCTCTGGCGGATCTTCGGCTGGTACCGGATCCAGGTCAATGTTGCCGGGTACGGGGCGCTGGGCAGCAACGGGGAAGTGTCTTCGCGCACCACACTGCTGCCGGTCGGAAAGCTGCCTCACGTGATGAGCATGCTCTCGCTGGTGCTCCCGGACCCGGGTACTGCCGAACCCGGGCGGATTTTCGCGGCCGGGCTCAACGGGCTGGATTCCGACGGCGGTTTTGTCACCACGCCGCGCCGCGGCAGGCTGCTCGCACCGCTGGGATGGCGCCGCAACGGGTTCACAGCCACCGCTACTGCCCTCCTGATCCGCTCGGGCCGGTGGTGGCGGCAGTTGGTGGTGGTCCCGCATCAGCGGACCCAGTCGCTGGCCCTGCAACAGGGTCCGCTCGCACGGCGTTTCGGGCTCGCGGACCTTGTCCTGCACACCACGGCGGGGCCGGTGTCTCCGCGGCTGATCCAGGCCGGAGCGGACGAGGCCCGCGCCCTCTTTGATGCGCAGGCCGCCCGGGCCCGGCTCGCCCGCAAGCGTCAGACCACCGAGCATTGGCTAGCGCAGGTGGTGGAGCCCTTCCAGGCGGCGGTACCGGTGGTGCAGGACCTCCAGAGCACGGCGCCGGTGGCTGGGTCCACCGGGACTCCTGCCGCGCCAGCCGTTGAGTCGGTTGAGCCCGCACCCGCTGCTGAGGCCAGCGACACCCCGCCACTGACACCCCAACAGGAAGGCCCGCAACGTGGCTAAGCCCGGACGCCTCGGCGTCGGAATCATTGGTGCCGGCAAAGTGGGCGCCGTCCTCGGTGCCGCCCTGCGCGCTGCCGAGCACGCCGTCGTCGGGGTTTCCGCGGTGTCCGACGCCAGCCGCGAACGCGCGGAGGCGTTGCTGCCCGGCGTTCCGGTCCTGGAGATCCAGGACATCGTGGAGCGCTCCCAACTGGTGCTCCTGGCAGTCCCGGATGACGCCCTGGCCGGCTTGGTTGACGGCCTGGCCAAACTGGGGGCCTGGCAGCCGGGTCAGATTGTTGCCCACACCTCGGGCAGGTTCGGCGTGGGGGTCCTCCGTCCGGTCCGGGCGGCAGGGTCCATTCCGTTGGCTTTGCACCCGGCGATGACTTTCACCGGCATGAGCCTGGACCTCGCCCGCCTGCTTGACTGTACTTTCGGGGTCACCGCGGACGCCGCGATGCTGCCCATCGCCCAGGCGCTGGTAGTGGAGATGGGCGCTGAACCGGTGGCTATCGCGGAGGGGGACCGCACCCTGTACCACGCCGCCCTGGCGCATGGCTCAAACCACTTGGTGACCCTCGTGGCACAGTCGTCCCAGTTGCTGCGGGACGTTGGCGTTGAAGCGCCCGAACGCATGCTCGGACCGCTGCTGCGCGCCACCTTGGAAAATGCCCTGGCCTCTGGCGAATCGGCCCTGACGGGGCCGGTGGCACGCGGCGACGTGGGTACCGTCCAGGCTCATGCCGAGGCGCTGCGTGAGCACGACGCCGGGGCGCACGGCGACGTGCTGGAGGCATACCTCGCCATGGCCCGCGCCACTGCCCTGCGCGCGGAAAGCCGTGGGCTGCTCAAGACCGAACAGCTGGGAGCAATCCGGGCTGCGCTGGAAGAAGGAAACTGACATGGCCATCCAACTGGTAACCACGGCGGCGGAGCTGCGGGACGCGGGTGCCCGCCTGCTCACGCACAAACAGGGCCGCTCACAGGGCCTCGTGCCCACCATGGGCGCGCTCCACGAGGGGCATGCCACGTTGGCGCGGACCGCCGTCGAACAAAACGACGTGGTGGTGGCAACCATTTTCGTGAACCCGCTTCAGTTCGGTGATGCCGTGGACCTGGACCGGTACCCGCGGACCCTTGATGCCGATCTGGCACTCCTGGAAGAGCAGGGTGTGGACCTGGTCTTTGCGCCCTCCGTCGAGGAGGTCTATCCCGGTGGCCAGCCGCTGGTGCGCGTGAGCGCGGGCTCCCTCGGGGAGAAATGGGAAGGCACCTCCCGGCCGGGCCATTTCGACGGCGCCCTTACGGTGGTTGCCAAACTGCTTCACTACGGCACGCCCGCAGCCGGGTTGCCCGCCACCGGGGCCTTCGTCACGGGAGGCGGCGGGGGACTGCCCTCCTACCGGGCCTACTTCGGCCAGAAGGACGCGCAGCAGCTGGCGCTGGTGCGCCGCATGGTGGCGGACCTGAACTTTCCGGTCGACATCGTGGCGGTACCCACTGTGCGTTCCGCTGACGGGCTGGCCCTCTCCAGCCGCAACCGCTTCCTTTCGGCAGAACAGCGCGACGCTGCGCTGGTGCTCTCACGGGCGCTGCGGCTCGTCGAGGAACGGGCGAACGCGAATGAGCCGTTGGATCTCGAATCCGTGCAGGCACTGATTGAATCCCAGGCGCTGGTTGAACTGGACTACTTCGACGTGGTGGATCCGCGCACCCTTGAGCCGCTCGCCGAAAACTGCCGGAACGTCCCGTTCCGTGGCGAGGGGTTGGCGCTTATCGCAGCCAAGGTGGGACCGGTCCGGCTGATAGACAACGTACCGCTCAGCTCCTGATCCCGTTGCCTGCGGAGCAGCTGGTTCGGTGGCAGCAACAGGTTGCCGGGGCGAGCCGCGCAGCTCCGCTCCCTGTTCGGCTTTCGTCACATCAGCTATGCTGAAAGCGTTGCCCCGGACCCTGGCATCGCCCTATTTGGCGTACTCCAGGAGGACCACTCCCCAGCACGGGCACCCACACCTCATTCCGGACTCCGGTCCGATTACCGTATTGCCCTTTCAGGCCCCGCCCGGCCTGGGCCTGCCGATCCTGGCCCGCCCGGCGAGCCGCATCCACGGCAGAATCCTCCCGTGCCTGCATCCCCCTATACCTGTGGCCTTATGCCACTGCACCCAGGAGCACATCCCATGATCCGCACAGTAGATGACGGACTGTCCTACCTCGTCAAGGTCAAAAACGCGTCCTCGTTGGACGACTACCTCAATTCGGCCGTTGACCTGGCCCGCCAGCACGCAGCACTGACCGGCCTCTGCGGGATCCTTGTGACCCGTCATGCCTTCGACACCTACACGGTTGCGGTCAGTGAGACCGTACCTTTCGGCGAGACCCGCGAACGGCAGGATCCCTAGGGGGAGGCCCCGATGGTTTATCTGGACTCCATGTTCCACGCCGTCCCTGACGGAGCAGGGGACGAACAGGCAGCGGACCACCCGTCAGTTGTTGCCCGGGCCGTGGACGGCGGGATTGCGGCCTACGCAACGCGGGAGGAGGGACTCACTCCGCTCGGGTGGCAGGCCCGCGAAATCATAGCCTCCATCCTCGAGGACACATCGCCCGGCCTCGCGGAGGTTCACTGGCGCCTCCGCCGATGCCTGGCCGCCCACCCGGGCGCGCCGGAACGGGCGCTGCTGGCCCACCTGATGGAAACCACGGAACTGGTGAATCAGGGACCTGGTCAATTCCGATAGGTATCCTTGAGATGACGGCTCCGCCGTTCCGGTTCAGCCTGCAGCCGGGCCCTTTCACCGCGGAATGATTCAGGGATCAGGGGCTCACCATGGAAAGTGCACCCGGCATGGCTGCGGGTGAGGACGACGAGTGTGCCCCCTATGTGGCGCGGCTGCCCATAACGGGCGCCGCGGTTTCCCTGTTCGGCGGCTCGGCCGCTGAAACCCTGGTTTCTGCGACCGATGACCTCGCCGCCCGCCTGGATGAACTGCAGTTCAACCTGGGGGAAGGTCCCCGTTGGCGTGCCCTGGAGACCCGGTTGCCCGTGTTGGTCCCCGATGCCCAGTCCCCTGCAGATTCCGAGTGGCCGATGTTCCACCGGGCGATCCAGGGGACACAAGCCGCTGCGCTGTTTGTCTTTCCGCTGACAGTCGGGGCGCTGGACCTGGGTGTCGTCGAGCTGTACAGAGCACTACCCGGAAAGCTGAGCCGATCCGACCAGGCGACGGCGGCGGTGCTTGCGGGCCAGACCTCGTGGCACCTCCTGCGCAAAATCCTCAACCTCAGTTCTCCTGAGACCGATCCGGTCCTTGAACCGGGGCTGATGTCGCGACGGGAGATCCACCAGGCAACAGGGATGGTTCTGGCCCAGTCCGGTGCTACGGCAGCCGAGTCGCTGCTTTTGTTGCGTGCCCACGCCTTCGCCCACGACCTCACCTTGAAGGAGACGGCCGCGGCCGTACTGGCGGGAAGGCTCAGCTTTGACCCTAAGAACGGCGGGCCGGGCGGACGCCCACTGCAGTAAAATGGCGCCATGGGAATCAGTACGCGCGCCGAGCGCGTCAGCGAGGCGTTCGTGAAGATCACGGACACGCTCGTGGCTGACTACGACGTCGTGGACCTCCTCCAGAACCTCGTGGAGGAGTCTGTAGGCCTGCTGGACGTGGCGGCCGCGGGCTTGCTCCTTGCCGACCCCAATGGTGATCTTCAGGTAGTGGCCTCCACCAGCGAGGAGAGCCGGCTCGTGGAGATCCTGCAGCTTGAAGCCGGGGCCGGTCCCTGCGTTGAGTGCTACCTGAGCGGGAAGGCAGTGGAGGTGGAGAACATTGCCGCTTTGACTGATTGGCGGGAGTTCCGTGAGGCTGCGCTCTCGCAGGGCTTCCGCTCGGTTCATGCTGTGCCGATGCGCGTTCATGGCCGGACCATCGGGGCGATGGGACTCTTCGGGGCCCGGGAAGGTGAGCTGACCGCGGAAGACGCCGCCATCGGGCAGGCACTCGCGGACGTGGCAACCATCAGCCTGATGCAGGAGCGGACCATCCGGGAAGCGGCCCTGGTCAACGAACAGCTGCAGCGGGCCCTGAATACCCGCGTGCTGATCGAACAGGCCAAGGGCGTCATAGCCCACACCGCAGGGGTAGACATGGATGAAGCCTTCAACAGGTTGCGAAACCATGCGCGTGCCACCAGCCAGAGCCTTCATGTGACGGCCGGACGGATCGTGGACCGCAGCCTGACGTTGTAGAGCTGGGCCCGGCCCTTTGCTCCCGTCCTTTGCTGCTGACCGGACGGTTTTACGGGACTGACTCAACCCTGCAAAGAGGGGCTTCCTTTACAGCGCCGTTTCCCCTTGCGGATCACGGTTGACCATCAGTTGCTGCAGGAGAGCACGTTCCGGCCTGCCGGGGTTCTGTGCCACGCAGCGGCGCAGCCTGGCCCGGGCCAGTTCCTCGCTGGGGTCGGTCCCGGCCAGCACTTCATCAATGATTTCCTGGGCCTGCCACCGCAGGGATTCCTTCGCGAACTGCCGGACTTCAGCGGACGCCGCCGCTCCTTCAATCCACGGATCAGTCTCTGCGCTCGGGATAAATTCGAAAACTCGCTCTGCTGACATCGGGGCCTCCTTGCACCAGGCCGTGGGATTCCTGATGGGGTCCCTCGGCGTCGAAGCACTGCGCTGAAAAACACATTACAGCGAGTAAGACTGGTCTGTCTCCCCTTGGGGGTAAACTTATTCTTACGATGATTCAAGGTGCAGATCCCGTACCGTCCCCTGCGGAATTCCAGGTAGCGGCGGCACTTGGACCTGCCGATTCGCGGAGCCGGATCCTCGCCGTCGCCTATGATCTCTTCTCTCGCCGCGGCGTCCGGGACGTGGGCGTCAACGAGCTGATTGAGCGCTCGGGCGTGGCCAAGGCAACCTTCTACCGGCATTTCCCGTCGAAGGATTCCCTGGTCCTCGCCTTCCTTGAACAGCGGGACCAGCTCTGGACCGTAGAAGCCATCGTCAGCCAGGCGCGGCTCCGCGGCACCACACCCACCGAACAGCTGCTGGCCATCTTTGATGTCTTTGGTGACTGGTTCCTCCGGGACGACTTCGAGGCCTGCTCCTTCATCAACGTCCTGCTTGAAATGGGTCCCGCCCATCCGCTGGGCAAGGCCAGCATCGATTACCTGGCAAAGATCAGGGGCCATGTGCAGGCACTCGCCGAAGAGGCAGGCCTGCAGCGCACCGAGGAATTCTCCCGGTCCTGGCACATCCTGATGAAAGGCTCCATCGTCTCGGCCACCGAAGGCGATACCGGGGCTGCGAAGCGCGCCCAGCAGATGGCCGGCTGGCTTATCGAGCACCACCGCAGCTGACCCTCCCCGCGGCACTGCAGCGGATCTGTCCGCGCGGGAGGTTCCCCAGCTTCGCCCTGGTACACCTGCCAGCGCCGCCGTTGCATACAGTGATTCCCACATAGTCAGCTTGCTTATGACTTGAGGCTTTTCTAGGCTGGATGGGTCAGACACCCAACTCTAGAAGCGGTCCCCGCGCGCGCTGGAAGCCGCCCCGGTCCGCCTCACTGAAGGAGAAAAATGTCAGAACACAGCATCGCAGGGAAGAAGGTTGCCTTCCTGTTGACGGACGGCGTGGAGCAAGTTGAGCTCACCAGCCCGTGGCAGGCAGTGAAGGACGCCGGCGGCGAACCCACCCTGGTGGCCCTGTCGAGCGGCCGGCTGCAGGGCTACAAAGGCACCGAGAAGGGGGATACCTTCAACGTGGACCTCACCGTTGCCGAGGCTGATGCTTCGGACTTCGACGCGCTGGTGCTCCCGGGCGGGGTAGTGAACGCCGATCATCTGCGGGTGGACAAAGATGCGCAGAACTTCACGCGCAGCTTCTTCGAGCAGCACAAGCCCGTGGCCGCCATTTGTCATGCCCCGTGGCTGCTGATCGACGCCGGTGTGATCCGGGGCCGCAACGTGACCTCGTACCACACGCTCCAGACCGACCTGAAGAACGCAGGCGCCAACTGGAGCGATGAGGAAGTAGTGGTGGACCAGGGCCTGGTGACCAGCCGCAGCCCGAAGGACCTCCCCGCCTTCAACAGCAAGGTGGTGGAGGAAATCTCCGAAGGCCGGCACGCCGGCCAGACCGCCTAGGCGGAAGTGTTCCCTCAGGGTTAAGAAAAATACCCGGTGGAGGAATTCCTCCACCGGGTAGAGTGTTGAAATCTGCAGCGACGATGCTCGCGCGCCACTTTATTCCCAGGCCCGCGCCACTTCATTCCAAACTCCCTGAGGGAACACCCATGTCTACAGAAGTCTCTCCGAACGCTGCCGGGCAGCCCGGCCAGCCTGCACCAACGGCGGCGCCGAAGCACCCCGCGACGGAGAAAATGTCCCGCGAGTCGGTGACCATCATCGCCACCCTGCTCGTGGCCACCTTTGTGGTGATCCTCAACGAGACCATCATGAACGTTGCCCTGCAGCGGCTGATGGTGGACCTTGGCGTCGATGCTCCCACCGTTCAGTGGCTCTCCACCGGCTTTATGCTCACCATGGCCGTGGTCATCCCCACCACAGGGTTCATTCTCCAGAGCCTCTCCACCCGTGCGGTCTTTATGCTCGCCATGGGACTCTTCGCAGGCGGCACCGCCCTGGCGGCCATCGCACCTGGCTTCGAAATCCTGCTGCTGGCCCGCATTGTCCAGGCCGGCGGCACGGCAATCATGCTGCCCCTGCTGATGACCACCATCCTTACGCTGGTGCCGCTGGCCAAGCGCGGCGCGGTCATGGGCAACGTCAGCATCGCCATCTCGGTCGCGCCGGCCATGGGACCAACCGTCTCCGGACTGATCCTGGAGCACTTCACCTGGCGCTTTATGTTCGTGTTCGTCCTGCCGGTGGCGCTGGCAGCCCTCGCCATCGGCGCCAAATACCTGACCAATATCGGTGAGACAGAAAAGACCAAGCTCGACTTTTTCTCGGTCTTCCTGACGGTTCCGGCCTTCGGCGGCCTGGTCTACGGTCTCAGCCAGATCGGTGGCGGACACGGCGGGCAGGCCGGTCCCGGCACCGTGGCCGTTGCCGCGCTCGTGATCGGCGTCGCCAGCCTGGCGGTCTTTGTGCTGCGCCAGGTCCGGCTGCAGAAGGCTGAGGCACCCCTGCTGGACCTCCGCGCCTTCAAATTCCGCATGTTTACCGTCTCCGTGCTGCTGATGGTGGTGGCCATGATGGCCCTCTTCGGCGGCGTCATTCTGCTTCCCCTCTACCTTCAGGAAATCCGCGGACTGGGTTCCCTTGAGACCGGGCTGGTGCTGCTCCCGGGTGGCCTGGCCATGGGCCTGCTGGGTCCGGTCATCGGCCGCCTTTTCGACAGGATCGGCCCCCTGCCGCTCACCGTGACCGGATCGGTCCTGATGGTGGTGGCCCTGTGGCAGTTCTCCATGCTCGACGCCGGCACTGCTGTGTGGTGGATTGTCACCCTCCATGTGGGGCTGAGTTTCGGGCTCGCGCTGCTGTTCACTCCGGCGTTCACCACGGGCCTGAACCCGTTGCCGCCGCATCTGTACTCACACGGCTCGGCGATCATGAGCACCACGCAGCAGGTCGCCGGCGCGGCCGGCACCGCCTTGCTGGTGTCCATCTTCGCCGTGGTCTCCGCCGCATCAGGCCTTGTGGCGGGGATGAGTGCCGCGTTCCTGACGGCAACTGTCATAGCCCTTGCCGCCGTCGTGCTTTCCGCGATGATGCGCAAGACCGAGGGCGCAGCCCCGGGCCACGGACCGGCCCACTAACCCACTCCCGGACCAACCCCACTCCCAAACCAACGCGGGGTCACTTAACGCTCAATCCGGGGCCCGGAACGGGCGTTAAGTGACCCCGCGTTGTGGTGAAGCCAGCCTTCCACCGCCTTTTCCCAGAGTGCGGGATCCCTGTTCCACTCCTGCGTGTGCCGGCAGGCCGGGAACCTGACCAGGCTCACCAGGTCAGGGAAACGGGCCGCGTAGTCCTCGCTGATGCGTATCGGCGTGCTGGCATCGCCAACGCTGTGGAGGATGATCGCCGGCACGGGCGGCGCCATAGCCGTGAAATCCAGGGTTCGAAGATCCAGCGGCTGGGCCAGTCCGGCAAGCCGGTGCAGCGGCCCGCGGAGGATCCGCAACACTCCGATGGCCAGGGCGGTGGGTAGACGCCGCGATGCCGTGTGGGAGAAGAGCGTCCGGTGCCAGTCCAGGACCGGCGCCGTCAGCACCAGCCCGGTGATCAGGTCCCGGTGGCCGGAAGTGTGGGCTGCGGCCAAGGCCATGGTTGCACCCATCGACCAGCCCGAGATGATGATCGAGCCGGCACCATGCGCAGCCGCGTAATCCAGGGCCGCTTCCACGTCCGCCAGTTCGCTGAGGCCGAGGTGGTGTTTGCCGTCCGGCGTCGGGGGAGCGTCAGGGTCGCCGCGGAATGAGATGAGCAGTTGCGTGCAGCCGAGCCGGTGGAAGAACGGTGCTGTGCGGAGGCCGGTGGCCCGGCGCCCGCCGAGCCCATGGACGTGGATGACCCAGGGGCGCTGGGCGGAGCCGGGGATGAGCCATGCCGGAGCGGGTCCTGGCAGCTGCACGTCCTCGAAGGGCAGGCCGGCCCCTTCAGGGGTTGGGTAGACGTAGCCGGACCAGTAGCCCACAGTGTCCCGCTCGAGTTGGCCGCTGTAGATTTTTTCGACGCGGCGGGTGACCGTGCGGGCCCTGTTGTCGCTGGATATCACCTGACCGATGCGGGCGTGCCCGGTGCGGTTGCCCCAGTACAGGCTGTAGACGCCCGGAGCCGAGGTGTCCTTATCGGCGCGGAAGGTGACAGAGCCGACGTCGACGTCCAGAATCCTGATGCGCTCCGGCCGCTGGACGATGGGGGTCACCAGACTCCTGGCGATCCGCAGGCAAAGCCAGCCCGCAAAGGAAGCCGCAGCGAATGCGGCGGCCGCACCGGTGAGGGACCGGTTGCTCACCCAGCCGCCTGGGCGGCGGGGCCGGAACGGGGCTGGCCCTGAACGCGGCCGGCACTGCATGGGGCGGGGCTCACAGGTCAGCCGGCGAAGAACTCGCTGAGTTCGGTGATCAGCTTCTCCGGGGCGCGGAGCACGCCGTCATGGCCGGCGCCCGGCAGGATGGTGTAGCTGGAGCCGGAGAGGACGTCGTGGATCTGGCCGCATGCCACACCGAAGTACGCCGGGCTTTTCTCGCCCACCACGATCAGGGTTTCCAGGGGCAGTGCCAGGAACGGTTCGGCCGGCATGTCCGCGGCGATGATGGCCTTGATCTCGCGGACGCCGGTGTTCATCAGTTCACGCTGCTGCTTGCCCACGTGGGTCGCGGCGGTGAGCTTGTTCGCGATGGTGAGCATGGACAGCGGCATCCGGGAGAACGCACCGCCTGTTTCCAAGCCCTTGTTCAGGACCGCAAGGGCCCTGCCGTCATCCCCGGCCGCGGTGGCTTTTTCATATTCGGCGGTCCAGTCCGCCTTGACGCTGTGGTTCACGGACACCGCCGGGTCATAGACGGCGAGCCGCTCCACCGGGAGGGTACGCGCCGCGTGCAGGGCCACGGCGCCGCCGAAGCTGTGCCCGAAGACGTCGGTGCTGGACGTGTGCTTCATGACGGCGTCCAGGTCCCGGATATCCGTATCCAGGGTATAGTCCTCCGGCTGCGGCGAGGAGGAGCCGCGGCCCCGGCGGTTGAACGTGTGCACCGGCCGGCCCAGGGCTGCGCTGAGTTTCTGCGCGAATTTGGTGTAATCGGCTGCGGTCACCATGGAAGCCGGCACCACCACCACGCCGGAACCGGCCGAAGCCAGTTCCGCACCCGTGGAGAAGAGCTCCAGTGTGCCGCCGTCGGGGGTTCTGATGTTCTCACGCGTCATGAACCGAGCCTATCGGAGGTACCTGAGTGCTGACAGCAGGCTCAGCCCTTGAAGTACTCCGCGATGTCCGTGACCAGCTCATTCACCGCTGCCGGGATGGAGCCGTGGAAGCCTTTGGGCGAGAGTTCGTAGGTGCTGCCTGGTACCGAGGCGTGCAGGCGCTGGGCGGTGACCTTGTAATAGCCCGGGCTCTTGCCGCCCACCATGAAGTGCGTATTGGCGGGCAGGACGCCGAAGTCCCGGACGTGGTCGGCTTCGTCGTAGGCAGCCCGCAGTTCGCCGACGCCGGTAGGCATCAGTTCGCGGAACATCCTGTTGACCTTGGTGCGGGAGACCAGGGCCATGAGGCCTGCGAGGACGGGCTCGGGAATTTTGGAGAGCGTGGTGGCAGGCTGCATGCCCTTCTTCAGCCGGGCCAGGGCATGGCCTACGTTGCCGGCGTTGACCGCCGCCTCAAAATCGTCCAGCCAAGAGGTGTCCATGCTGCCGTCGATGTTGACCGCGGCGTCATAGACCGCCAGCTTGTCCGGCTCGTGGGAAGTGCCGGCGAACTCCTGCACCGCATTCAGGGCCACCGACCCGCCCAGGCTGTGGCCCAGGAGGTTACGGGCGCCGGTGGCGTCCATAACCGTGCGGACATCCGCGATTTCAGTGGCCATGGAGTAATCGGAGGGCTGTTCGGTGGAGTTGCCCCGTCCGCGCCGGTCGTAGACATCCACGGCCCAGCCCTCGCCCAGCCCTTTGGCCAGCGCCACCGAGAACGGACGGTAGATCAGGGCGGTGAGGAACGCGCCGCCAATGACCACTACGCGGCGCTCGCCCGGCGCATCGTCGGTGCCGTAGCTGTACAACGCCAGCCTGCCGCCGTCGTGCGTGGGGACTTCCTGTTCTTTCACGCTCCCCATCCTAAGTGTGGGGCCTGGCCGCTGGCTCCAGGACTACCGGCGCCTCCCCAGCGCCCGGAGCTGGCCGGCGCTGCCGTTGATGAACCGGGCAATCCTTACGGCAAGGCCCTTGCCGGGACGGATCGGGCCCTCGTGCAGCTGGCCCGGCACCACCTGGAACGTGATGGCGGGGACGGCGGCTGCCAGCTGGCGGCCGGTCTCGGCGAAGTACGCGGGGCTCCAGCCGCCGCTCAGCATCAGGATGGGGGTGGTGAGGGACGTGAAATCGTCCAGTTCGGCGTCGGCGTCGAGCACGGCGCGCATTTCCTTGACGGCGGTGGGCAGCAGCTGGCGCATCTCGGACCCGAGGTTGGTCCGGGCGGAAAGGATGCTCAGCATCCGCAGGGCGCCGAGGGGCAGGTAGGACAGGGGGCCAGCAGTCGCCAGGCCCTGGACCAGGTGCGCCCATGCATGGTTGAGCTGTCCGGCGGTCACCGCATCCTCGAGCTCGGGCCGCCAGCGGTGGCTCAGGTTTCCGGAGAGAGAAACCGCGGCGTCGTAGGTCACCAGCCTGTGGATCGGCAGGGTCCGCGCTGCCTGCAACGCCACGAACCCGCCGTAGCTGTGCGCCACCACGTCAGTGGACCCCGTCTCGCGCATCACCGTGCCGAGGTCGCTGACCTCGGTCTTCACCGAGTAATCATCGGGCTGGCGCGATGACCCCGCCCGCCCCCGGCGGTTGTAGCAGTGCACAGGGCGGCCGAGCAGGACACTCAGCTTCCGGGCGAAAGGCCGGTAGAGGGCATCGGTGACCAGAGTGCCGTGGATAAGTACGACGCCGGGAGGCCCCGCCGTCGTCGGGTCCAGTTCCGCCTTGGTGAGGAAGGAATGACCTTCGAGGTGCCCGCCATCCTCCGTCTCCACCGTCCATTTCTCCACAGCCCGAGTCTATGCCCGGGGCCGGCCCCGGAAGCCGGCTGCACGATCGCCCGGTAAACTTGGGGATTGTGACTTCCCAAAACACCCCCGCCCCCAAAAATGCCCCAGAGCCGGTCGACGCCAGCGAACAGATGCGCATCCGCATGGAAAAGCGCACCAAGCTGATCGAGCGCGGCACCGAGGCATATCCGGTGGGTGTTGAGCGCACGCACTCCCTCACCGAGATCCGCGAAAAATACGCACACCTCGAGGCTGATGACACCACCGGCGACGTCGTGGGCGTCACCGGCCGTGTGGTTTTTGTGCGGAACACCGGCAAGCTGTGCTTCGCCACGCTCCAGGAAGGCGGCGTTGACGGCAAGGGCACCCGGCTCCAGGCCATGCTGAGCCTGGCCAACGTGGGCGAAGAAGCGCTCGCGGACTGGAAGGCGCTGGTTGACCTCGGCGACCACGTCTTCATCAAGGGTGAAGTAATTTCCTCCCGCCGAGGCGAGCTGTCCGTCATGGCCGAGTCCTGGTCCATGGCCTCCAAGGCCCTGCGCCCGTTGCCCGTCCTGCACGCGGAGCTGAACGAGGAAACCCGTGTCCGGCAGCGTTACGTGGACCTGATGGTGCGCGATGAAGCCCGGGAAATGGTCTATACTCGCGCCGCGATCACCCGGTCCATCCGCGAGAGCCTCCACCGGCACAGCTACGTGGAGGTGGAAACCCCCATTTTGCAGCTGGTCCACGGCGGCGCCCTGGCCCGTCCGTTCGAAACGCATATGAACGCGTTCGATCAGAAGATGACCTTGCGCATCGCCACCGAGCTTTACCTCAAGCGCGCCGTGGTGGGCGGAATCGACCGCGTCTACGACATGGGCCGGGTCTTCCGCAACGAGGGCGTGGACTCCACCCACAGCCCGGAATTCACCACGCTTGAATGCTACGAGGCCTGGGCGGACCAGTTCGTCATGGCCAACCGCATCAAGGAGATCATCCTCGACGCCGCTGACGCTGTGGGTGCCGGCCGGACCCTCCAGACGGACGCCGGGGAAATCAACCTCGACGGCGACTGGGCCTGGCTGTCCGTTTACCCCGGCTTGTCCGAGGCCGTTGGCCAGGAAGTCACTCCCGACACGTCAGTGGAGGTGCTGCGGGACATCGCCGCAAAGCACGAGGTGAAGGCAGACCCGAAATGGGATGCCGAGAAGCTGGCCGTGGAGCTGTTTGGCGAAATCGTCGAGCCCACGCTGCTGAACCCCACCTTTGTCTATGACTACCCGCCTTCCGCGCAGCCGCTTGCCCGCCCGCACCGCGAGGACGGCCGCCTGATCGAGGCCTGGGACCTCATCATCGGCGGCATGGAACGCGGCACGGCCTTCTCCGAGCTGATCGACCCCGTCATCCAGCGCGAACGGCTCACCGAACAGTCCCGGCATGCTGCCGCCGGTGACGACGAAGCCATGCAGCTGGATGAGGACTTCCTGCGCGCCCTCGAATACGGTGCGCCGCCGATGGGTGGCATCGGCCTGGGGATCGACCGTCTGGTCATGCTGTTCACCGGTGCCGGCATCCGCGAAACCATTCTCTTCCCGCTCCTGAAGCCGGAAGGGCACTGACTGTGGAATATGTAGCAGTTCTCCTGCCCTCGGTAGTGGTGGGCCTGATTTTCTGGTTTGCGATGAAATCGATCTTCAATGCCGATAAGGCCGAGCGGCAGGCGGAAGCCCGTGCCCAGGCCGAAGCCCGGGGTGCAGCAAATACGGAGCCTGATGCAAAAGCCAAGAATCAGTCTTCGCCCCCTCTGGACCGTCCGGATGCGGAATCCTGATATAGTCCCGGGACTTTGTGTGGATATCCACAGGAACCAATAGATGCTTTGACGCGTTGCCATAATGAGGGTCATACTTTTTAGAGGAACATCCTGCTTTTCTGAAAATCCGAACCCTTTCCCAGAGGAAGACTATTAATGGCACAGAAAGTAAACATCGTCCTCGTAGATGATCTGGATGGGGGATCCGCGGATGAGAATGTCCGCTTTGGCCTCGATGGGGTCAGCTACGAAATTGATCTGTCTTCGGCCAACGCGGCCGAACTCCGGACGTCGTTGGAGCGGTTTGTAGCCGCGGCGCGCAAGACATCTGCCGGGCGGACTGCCCGCACCAAACCGGCAGTGACCGGGCGCGGCAATGATTCCGCGCAAATCCGTCAATGGGCCCGCGAAAACGGCTACACGGTTAACAGCCGTGGCCGAATTCAAGCGGAAATCCAAGAGGCCTACCAAAAGGCCAATTCTTAGGAGTCGGCCGCCAGCCTTACCAGGAACCCTGTCTTCGCCCCCGGCGTCGGCAGGGTTTTTTGGTGTCTTGAATTGCGCGAAGGAACATTTTGTGCCGTCAGGCGGACAAGGCCAGGGACATGCCTTGAATTTGCCCGCCGAATCCATGCTTCGGCGGGAGACCCTAATGTGGGTAATTAGGGGATCGCAGCGGTTTATTGCCTCCCGAGGTGCTGAAGCCGGCTTCTGGAGGCTCTTGTGCGGGGTTGCGGTCAGACGGAATGCCCTAAGGAATGCCCAGCCGGCACTAAGCGCCAGTAAAGAAGCCGGCGACAACCAGGTGCGGTGAGATTCCAGCGCGTCCACTTTTGTTCGAAGGCCTTCCTGGCCGATGCCTGTCCGGACCCCTTACCCTGCGCGAACTGGTTGTTTAGGAGTATGTTGACCACGAAGACGATGACATGGGTTGCCTTTTACAACGCCCACGCGTTGCCGACAGGCCATGCACTGTCCAGCCCGTTGGCCGACGAATAGACGGCCGGCGGCAAGCGGGTGCCCTTCGGGACGCACGGGACGGGCTCGAGGGAAGCCATGACATTTGAGGTAAACCCGGCGCTCCGGTATGTGGACGTTTCGCTCCCGTTCGCCGGACGGTGGAAAGTGGAGAACAGCCCGAAGCGCCGGGTCCCCAGCCATGGCACCAGTATGCTGGGCACCGCCTACGCCATCGACTTCGTCGGTGTGGACGAGAACGGCAGGACTGCCCCGGGCGTGAGCTGGCGGACCGCCCTCGGCACGGAGCCGCCGGAGCAGTTCTTCGCCTTCGGCCGCGAAATCCTGGCCCCGGTGACCGGCCGGGTAGCAGCCGTGCATCAGGGCGAGCAGGACCACGGGGCCCGCCGCTCCCCGGTTTCGCTCCTGCCTTACGCGCTGGGACAGGCTTCACGGCTCCGTCAGGGGCTCGGCAACATCACCGGCAACTGTGTGATCATTGCTCCGCGCGGAAGCGGCGCCTTTGTTGCGGTGATGCATCTCCAGGCCGGCTCCATCCGGGTATCCGTGGGCCAGGAGGTTACGGAGGGAGAGTCCATCGCCAACTGCGGCAACTCCGGCAATTCCACGCAGCCACACGTGCACATGCAGGCGATGGACAGGCTTGACCCGTGGACAGCCCAGGGGCTTCCGATGCGGATCAGGCGCTATTACGAAAAGCCCCGCAGGTCCACGCGCTTCATACTTCGGGAAAACACGATTCCGGACGAAGCTTCAACCGTGGAGGCCGCGCGCTAGCCGCTTCATCCCGTCACACGGACACGCATGGTTTCCCCTGTGGCGAACACGCTCCACAAGTCAGGGTCTGCCACGTAGCATCAAAGTACGTCGTAGCTAGGAGTGTGGCGAAATGTTTGAGCGATTTACGGACCGTGCCCGTCGAGTAGTTGTGCTTGCCCAAGAAGAGGCACGCATGCTGAACCACAATTACATTGGTACCGAACACATCCTCTTGGGTCTGATCCATGAAGGTGAAGGCGTTGCCGCCAAGGCTCTGGAGTCCTTGAGCATTTCGCTCGACGGCGTTCGCGAGCAGGTGCAGGAGATTATCGGCCAGGGCCAGCAGGCTCCGTCCGGCCACATCCCCTTCACGCCGCGCGCCAAGAAGGTGCTGGAGCTCTCGCTGCGCGAAGCCCTGCAGCTGGGCCATAACTACATCGGCACCGAGCACATCCTGCTCGGCCTCATCCGTGAGGGCGAGGGTGTTGCCGCCCAGGTGCTGGTGAAGCTTGGTGCAGACCTGAACCGGGTCCGCCAGCAGGTCATCCAGCTGCTCTCCGGCTACCAGGGCAAGGAAAGCACCGGCGGCGCAGGCGTTGGCGCGGGCCAGCCGGAAGGCACTCCCGCCGGTTCGGTGGTCCTGGACCAGTTCGGCCGCAACCTGACCCAGGCTGCGCGCGAGAACAAACTGGACCCCGTGATCGGGCGTGAGCAGGAAATGGAACGCGTTATGCAGGTCCTTTCCCGCCGGACCAAGAACAACCCGGTCCTGATCGGTGAGCCGGGCGTCGGCAAAACGGCCGTCGTCGAGGGCCTTGCCCAGGCAATTGTCCGCGGTGACGTCCCGGAAACCATCAAGGACAAGCAGCTGTACACCCTGGACCTCGGTTCACTGGTGGCAGGATCCCGCTACCGCGGTGACTTCGAAGAGCGCCTGAAGAAGGTCCTCAAGGAAATCCGCACCCGTGGCGACATCATCCTGTTTATCGACGAGATCCACACCCTTGTGGGTGCCGGTGCCGCCGAAGGTGCCATCGATGCCGCGTCCATCCTGAAGCCCATGCTGGCCCGCGGTGAACTGCAGACCATCGGTGCCACCACCTTGGACGAGTACCGCAAGCACATCGAGAAGGACGCCGCACTCGAGCGCCGCTTCCAGCCCATCCAGGTCAAGGAGCCTTCCGTCGCGCATGCGATCGAGATCCTCAAGGGCCTGCGTGACCGTTACGAGGCGCACCACCGGGTGACCATCACCGACGGCGCCCTCGCCTCTGCTGCCAGCCTCGCCGAGCGCTACATATCGGACCGTTTCCTGCCGGACAAGGCGATCGACCTCATCGACGAAGCCGGTGCACGGCTGCGCATCCGCCGGATGACCGCCCCGCCGGAGCTCAAGGCCATGGACGAGCGCATCGCCAAGCTGAAGATGGAGAAGGAATCCGCCATCGACGCCCAGGACTTCGAGGGTGCTGCTTCGCTCCGCGACAAGGAGCAGAAGCTCATCACCGAGCGCGCCGAGAAGGAACGCCACTGGAAGTCCGGCGGCATGGATGACATCTCCGAGGTGGATGAGGATCTCATCGCCGAGGTGCTGGCCAACTCCACGGGCATCCCCGTCTTCAAGCTGACCGAGGAAGAATCCTCGCGGCTGCTCAAGATGGAAGATGAGCTGCACAAGCGTGTCGTAGGCCAGGACGAGGCCATCAAGGCCCTGTCCCAGGCGATCCGCCGCACCCGTGCAGGCCTGAAGGACCCCAAGCGTCCCGGCGGCTCGTTCATCTTCGCCGGCCCCACCGGCGTCGGCAAGACCGAGCTCGCAAAGGCCCTGGCGGAGTTCCTGTTCGGTGAAGAGGATGCTCTCATCACCCTGGACATGTCCGAGTACTCCGAGAAGCACACGGTTTCGCGGCTCTTCGGTGCCCCTCCGGGCTACGTGGGCTACGAAGAGGGCGGGCAGCTGACCGAGAAGGTCCGCCGCCGTCCGTTCTCCGTGGTCCTGTTCGACGAAGTGGAAAAGGCCCACGCGGACCTCTTCAATTCCCTCCTGCAGATCCTGGAAGACGGCCGCCTGACCGACTCCCAGGGCCGTGTGGTGGACTTCAAGAACACCGTGATCATCATGACCACCAACCTCGGTACCCGGGACATCTCCAAGAGCGTTGCCACCGGCTTCCAGTCCGGCACGGACACGCAGACCGGCTACAATCGGATGCGCGCCCGCGTCACGGAGGAGCTCAAGCAGCACTTCCGCCCGGAGTTCCTGAACCGTGTGGATGACGTTGTCGTGTTCCCGCAGCTCACCCAGGACGAGATCATCGAGATCGTGGACATGTTTGTGGGCCGCCTCGAGAAGCGCCTCAAGGACAAGGACATGGGCATCGAGCTCACCCCAGCGGCCAAGGTGCTCCTGGCAACCCGCGGCTACGATCCCGCCATGGGTGCCCGGCCGCTGCGCCGCACCATCCAGCGCGAGATCGAGGACCAGCTCTCCGAGAAGATCCTGTTCGGCGAACTCCACGCCGGCGATATCGTCGTAGTGGATGTGGATGGCGAAGGAGACTCCGCCAAGTTCACGTTCGCCGGCAATACCAAGCCGCGCATCCCGGAGATCGCCCCGAGCGTCTAGACCACCAGACAAGCTGAAAGCCCTGTCCACTCCACAAAGGAGCGGACGGGGCTTTCGTGCGTGGTGGAGGTGGAGCGAAGCGAGGGTGCCGGTGGCATTTGTGTAGCTTGCGTCAGAGCGACGAAGGAGCAGCAAGCGGCAAATGGCGCCGGTACCAGAGCACCCCGGCCACTCGTGCGGCCACCGTAGGATGGATCCTGTGACTGACGCCTTCCATATCCGCCCTGCCCGCACCAGTGATGTCGCCGCCATCAAAAGCCTGGTGGCGCCGTTGGCCGAGCAGCGGATCCTGATGGCCAAGGAGACGGTGGCATACTACGAGAGCCTCCAGGAGTTCCGGATCGCGGAATCCGGCGACGGCGAAGTCATCGGCTGCGGGGCCCTGCACGTGATGTGGGAGGACCTGGCTGAAGTCCGCACCCTGGCGGCGTCCGACGCCTGGCGGGGCAGGGGCGTGGGTCATGTCCTGGTCGAAAGCCTGTTGGAGGAGGCGCGTGAACTCGGGGTGGCCCGGGTCTTTTGCCTCACGTTCGAGGTGGACTTTTTCAAGCGCCACGGCTTCGAGGTGATGGCGGACCAGACTGCGGTTGACCCAACGGTCTACTCGGAACTGCTGCGCTCCCATGACGAAGGCGTGGCGGAGTTCCTGGACCTGGCCCGGGTGAAGCCGAACACGCTGGGAAACACCCGGATGATCAAGGTCCTGTAACACCAAAAACCTGCACCACACCGTCCTCCCCCTGGCAGGGGCGGAGCAGCACGGCATGAGGCTGTTGGCTTAAATCTATTTGTTGGATAAACTAGCCGGGCTGCGGTTCGGCCGGCAGGTAAGGGACAGTCATTGGGGGCTGTCCCTTTCCTATGCCGCGAGCCCCTGCTCCCAATGGCCTGAACCCGGAATGTCGGTGTCCGGACACCCATTGCCCGGGTGGAACAAGTGTCCACCAGTCGGGGCGGGCTACCGGACTGAATGCAGCGATAGTAGGGTCAAAGAGCATCCTCCGGAAGTCCCCTCCCCAGGAGTTCGGCCATGAAAAAGCTCATCAATGACCCCCGTGCAGTGGTCGCCGAGTCCGTCGAGGGCTTCGGACTCGCGCACGCGGCACTGGTGACCGTCAGTACGGACCCCCTGTTCATCACGCGGAACAACGTGCCGACGGCGGGAAAGGTGGGGCTTGTGTCGGGCGGAGGCAGCGGCCACGAACCGCTCCATGCCGGTTTTGTCGGTCTTGGAATGCTCGACGCCGCCGTGCCAGGGGCGGTGTTCACCTCACCCACGCCGGACCAGATCCTTCCGGCGGCGGTGGCCGCAAACTCCGGTGCCGGCGTCGTCCTTATCGTGAAGAACTACACCGGGGATGTCCTGAACTTTGAGACCGCTGCGGAACTGGCTGAGGCCGAAGGCGTCGATGTCCGAACGGTAATCGTCAATGACGACGTCGCCGTCGAGGACTCGCCGTACACAGCCGGACGCCGCGGTGTTGCCGGTGCCGTGCTGGTGGAGAAGATCGCCGGCGCAGCCGCGGAACGAGGGGACGGTCTGGATGCTGTGGCTGCGATGGGAAACCGCGTCAACAGCAACGTCCGGACCATGGGTGTGGCGCTGGCTGCGTGCACGGTCCCGCATGCGGGGACACCCAGCTTCGACCTTGCAGAGAACGAGATTGAATTCGGCGTCGGCGTCCACGGCGAGCCCGGCCGGCACCGCATGGCAATGGAGGACGCGGACGGCATCACCGACCGCCTGCTGGACGCGGTGCTGGGCGATCTGGGGATCGCTGCGGGCGATAAGGTGCTGCTGTTCGTCAACGGCATGGGTGGCACCCCGCTGAGTGAGCTGTACATCGTGTACCGCCATGCCGCCCAGGTGCTTGCCGGGCGGGGAGCCGCCGTGGAGCGCTCACTGGTGGGGAACTACGTCACCGCCCTGGACATGCAGGGCTGCTCGATCTCTGTCCTCCGCCTTGATGACGAACTGACCCGGTTGTGGGATGCCCCTGTGAACACTGCCGCTCTGCGTTGGGGGGTGTGAGTAATGCTGGATGTGAACTGGACCATTAAGTGGCTGACGCTCTGCGCGCAGGCAATGGCGGAAAACCGGCTCTATCTGATCGAACTGGACCGTGCCATCGGGGATTCAGACCATGGGGAAAATATGGACCGGGGCTTTCAGGCAGTACTGGAAAAGCTGGCCGAAGTCCGGCCGGAGACGCCGGGCGCGGCCCTGAAGCTGACCGCCATGACCCTGATGTCCAAGGTGGGCGGCGCCGCCGGCCCCCTGTACGGTACGGCGTTCCTGCGGGCCTCCACTGCTGTGGGGGATGCGGCCGAGGTGGATCCGGCGGCCTGGGCAGAGGCGCTCGTGGCGGCACGCGACGGGATCGTGGCACGGGGCAAGGCCGAGTTCGGCGACAAGACCATGGTGGATGCCTGGACCCCCGCTGCCGAGGCAGGACAGGCCGCCGCCGCGCACGGTGCAGGCAATGTGCTTGAAGTCCTGGTCGCCGCGGCCGAGGCCGCAGAAGCCGGCGCCATTGCCACCGACCCGCTGGTGGCACGCAAGGGCCGTGCCAGCTACCTGGGGGAGCGGAGCGCAGGCCACCGCGATCCGGGGGCCGCGTCCAGCGCACTGATCCTCCGCGCCGCCGTCGAGGCCGCAGCGTGACTGTGCGGCTGGTAGTGGTGTCCCACAGCGAAAAAATTGCCGACGGCGCGGCGGAGCTCGCAGCCCAGATGGCGCCCGACGTCGTGATCCTCACCGCCGGGGGCACCGCGGACGGCAGGATCGGAACCAGCCTCGAGAAAGTGATGTCCGCTTTGGACCAGGCGGCAGGGGGCGACGGCGTGGTGGTGGTGACGGATCTTGGGTCGGCTGTGATGACCGCTGAGTCGGCACTTGAGTTCGCCGGGGATCCCGCCGATGTGCTCCTGGCGGACGCGCCCCTGGTGGAAGGTCTCGTTGCCGCCGCGGTGGCTGCTCAAAGCGGCGCCGGCGTTGAAGCGGTCAAACTGGCCGCTGAGTCGGTGTACGCCCACGGGCCCGGGGGTGCCGAGGCATCAACGGCGTTTATTGCCGGCACGGTCACCGAAGGCTCCGTCACCGGAAAGGGGCCGGATTTCACCGGTGACTTTGAACTGGTTAACCAGGCCGGCATGCATGCCCGGCCGGCCGCCAAAATTGCCGGCGGGCTTGCAGCGCTCAACGCCGAAGTCACTGTCAACGGTGTGGACGGTACGGCAATGACGTCCTTGATGACGCTGGCGGCGGGCCAAGGCTCAGTGCTTCACGTCGAGGCCTGGGGGCCTGATGCTGAGCGCGCCATCAACTACGTCGGCGGCCTGGTGCAGGCCGGCTTCGGGGAGCCGTAGTCCTTTACTTCGCCGGCCGGCGGCGAAAGTCCACTTTGTGACCCTCGAACAGCAGGTACGTACCGATTCCCATAAGCAGGAAGCCGGCGACGCCTACGACGATGAGCTGGGTGCTCACGCCCGCGATGAGCAGGACGATGCCGAACATTCCCGCGACGGCACCCACGTAGGTGCTCCGCTTGAACCGCACTCCCACGGAGCCCGATGAGAGTTCCTGGGCGAGCCGCGGATCCTCGGCTGCCAGGCCAGATTCCAGCTCCTCGAGCTGTTTCCGCTCCCGATCTGAAAGTGGCACCGTTACCCCTTCCCGGCGTGCATTGTTGTTCTAAATCCAACATTTGCAGTGTTAGTAATACTGAACGTACAGCGTCCGTGAGGGAAGTCAAGGGGAGTGATTCCGGAGGTGCCGGACCGGTCGAGGGGGCGGCCGGGAGATGATGGAACCATGACCATCGCCAAATCTGTCCTGCTCTTTATTCTTGCTGCTGCGGCCGAAATTGGCGGTGCGTGGCTGGTTTGGCAGGCCGTTCGGGAAGGGAAATCGTGGTGGTGGGCAGGTGCCGGGATCATCGCCCTGGGCGTCTACGGCTTTGTCGCTACCCTTCAGCCTGATGCGCACTTCGGCAGGATCCTTGCGGCCTACGGTGGCGTCTTCGTGGCGGGGTCGCTGGCTTGGGGGATGGTTTTTGACGGATTCCGGCCGGACCGGTGGGATGTCATTGGCTCGATCGTCTGTCTGGTGGGGGTCGCCGTCATTATGTTCGCACCCCGGGAAGCAGGATAGGGAGGCCGGTCAGGGGGTTGGCCCGGGGGCGCAGCCAGAGCGTGGCGGGCCTGAAGCTGGGTGATGGTCTTGGGTGCGAACCCTATCCCGCGTCGCTTTGCCGGAGGCCGACGGCGTCCAGAGTCACCGAAGCAGTGATGAACCGCCCGCAATGCTCCCCGAACGGGTAGGCGCCGCGGGGCCGGAACTCGAGGGTGCGTACCGGGAGGGCCAATCCGTCCGGGGCAGTCCCGGTAGCCGTCAGTGACATCGGTTCCTCGGTGAGGGTGTCGAGCATCAGGTGACCGATCCTGGTCCCGTTCGGCGATGCCGTGGCTGAACAGACGCCCTCCGGTGTGCAGCCCTGGTCTATCGAATCGCTGCCGGGAAACAGCTCGAGGGCTGACTCCTTGCAGACTCCGCCCTGGCACGCCTTCAGGTTCAGTGTTTCCACCTGGGCCGCGTACTCCCGCGCCACCGTCACGGAAACGGCCGTGGCCTGCGCGATCGCGGGGCATGGCGCAGGGACGGGGTAGTGGTAACAGCCGGTGAGTACCGTCGTCGTCATCAATGCCAGAAGCACTGCAGACTTGCGCATACTTCAGCGTAGATCCGGCGGACTCAGCACTGAACTGCTACCAGAGAAGTGACGCAAACATTGTTATGCCCAGGGCGCCGAAGAGGACCATCATGAGACCTGTGGACAGGCGGCCCTTGGCGACCAAAAATCCCGGACGGGTGGATTCGGCGGGGTTGGCCGGGTTGTAGCGCACCGGAATGGCGTTGCCGATGATCTCCTGGTCCGGGCCGTAGATATCGGACTGGCCCAGCCACCGCTTTCCGGCGGCGTCGTGGAATTCGAAGGACGGTGCGAAGCGGTTGCGCCCGTTGCTGCCGTGGCCGTCCCTGCCATGCAGGTTTCCGGTGACGGTGGCCGAGGCTTCCGCCCACCCGCGCGTCTGGGCACGGCGCCGCAAGGACGGTGCCAGCGACATCCCCACCAGGATCAGGCCAAGGGCAAGGAAAAGGCCGGGCAGGACGATAAAGATCAGCTTTATGGAGTCCATGGCTCAGCCCAGCGGAAAAGCGCCGGCGGCCCAGAACAGCAGCAGGGCGAAAAATCCGAACGCCGGAATCGCGCAGCCGATCAATGCCTTGGATTCGGACGATACCTCGAACGACTGGTTCGGATTTACCGGGTTGTAGGCCACATTCAGGAGCGATCCGGGTGCCTGCTGGTTGCGGTAGGAAACCTCGGATTCACCGGCATACAGGGCCCCGTTCGGGTGAGCGAACTGGTAGGTGGGGTAATAAACCCGGCTTCGGGTGCCGTTGCCGCCGCCGTTTGTCCAGCCCCCTACGTTGCCTGTCACGGTGGCCTGCACTTTCGGCCAGCCGGCGATCTGCTGTTCATGCTTCTTCGTCTGCCGCAGGTGCTTGACGAGCAGGTAAGTGGCGGTGGCCACAAACAGCGCCCAGATGATGTACAGCACGATTCTCATTAACGTCCCCCAGATCGAGTCACCAGAAAGTATGCCACCCGGAGTACGCCAGTCCGTAACGAGGCATCCGGAGAAAGCGTCAGGCGGGCAGCCGGTATCCACCCTCGTGCAGCTGGGCCAGGCCGTCGTTGAGCAGGCCGCCCAGTGCGCGTTCGAGCTGCTCCGGCGCGGTATTGAGCCGGTGGAGTGCCGCCAGCGGCACCCCGATGCCCTCCGGGGCGAACCCGAGGTCAGCGGGTTCCTGCTGGAACATCTCCGCAGGCACGGGCGTTTCGGCGAGCCGGAGCACGGCCAGCACGGCACCGCGGACCTGGCGGTCGGTGCCGTGCCAGGCCTGCCCCTTGGGGATGTACGACGGCGGCGGCTCACCTGCAGCAAGCCACGCGCAGGAGTCCCGCACCGGGCAGTCGGCGCACTTCGGCGCCCTCGCCGTGCAGACGAGCGCCCCCAGTTCCATGACCGCAGCGTTCCAGCGGACGGAGGTGCCGACGTCGTCCGGGAGCAGTTCCGCCGCGAGCCTCATTTCTGCGGCGGTCAGGGAGGGGGAGGGGAGCGCGACGCCGGAGACCAGGCGGGCGTGCACGCGCCGGATGTTCGTGTCCACGACGGTTTCCCGGCGCCCGAAAGCGAAGGCCGCGACGGCTGCGGCGGTGTAGCTGCCCACCCCTGGCAGGGCCAGCAGTTCGGTGTAGTTGCCGGGTACCTTGCCGCCGTGGTCGCTGACGATGGCAGCGGCGGCCGCATGGAGCCGCAGTGCCCGGCGGGGGTAGCCGAGCCGGCCCCAGGAACGCACGGCTTCACCGGCCGGCTCACCCGCGAGGCCGGCCGGGGTGGGCCAGCGCTCCAGCCACTCCCGCCAGACCGGCAGGACCCGAACCACCGGGGTCTGCTGCAGCATGATCTCGCTGACCAGGACGCCCCACGGTGAGCACTGCGGTTCCCGCCAGGGAAGGTCGCGCGCGGTCCCGGCAAACCAGCCGGTGATGCTGCCGTGCAGGGAAGTGAGGTGGGCGCGGCTGTCCGCGGGCGCGGCTGGGGTGAGGGTTGAAGCGTCGATTCCAACACTGTAATGGATGCGGCAAACTGTGACCTTAGCGATGGCTGGGCGCGCGGCGTGGTGGGACGGCAGAATCCGGCCGGTTCTCTAGCCTAGAAGAATGGGCAGGCAAGGCAATTCATCACCACGCAAGACAGCATCCGGGTCCCGGACCGGTTCCGGTGGCAGCGGCAAGACCAGCGCCGCCGTCTACCGCCGCCGTAGGCTGTTTGTCGGCGTAGCCCTCCTGGTTGCCGTGGCCCTGGGTTTCGGCGGCTTCGCGCTTGCGGGCGCGTTCAGCGGCAGCAGCGAGCAGGCCTCCTCCACTGACGGCGCCACCGGCAGCGCCGCCGGGCAGGCGCCCGATCCCGGCGCGTCGGCGTCGGCAACTCCGGCGGCCGCCCCGACGCCCACCCCCACGCCCACCTGCAACCAGAACCTCGTGACAGTCTCCGCCTCCACAGACAAGGCCGCCTACGGCCCTGACGAGAACCCGCTGCTCAGCCTGAAGGTGACCAACGGCGGCACCATGCCCTGCGAAGTGAACATCGGCACGTCGCAGATGGAGTACTTGATCACCAGCGGGGCGGACAGGATCTTTTCCTCCCGCGACTGCCAGGCCAAGAGCGAAGACCTGGTGAAGACCATCGCCCCGGGCGCCAGCGAGACGGCGAACCTGCCCTGGCCCCGCAACCGGACCCTGGAAGGCTGCAGCCCCATCGGGGCCAAGCCCGGCGCCGGCGGCGCGTACTACATCTTCACGGCGAAACTTGGCTCCAAAGCCAGCCCCAGGGCGGTCTTTCAGCTCAACTGACCTGAGCTGACGTGCACCCCGGCGACGGAGATCATATGGGCCCTGCAGTTCGACGTCATCGATGCGGAAGACCCACGCGCCGGGAGAGTGCGGAGTTCAGCCGCCTCGTCGTGCAGCTCAGCGAACCGCGGACGCCGCCTCGATGATGTTAACGATCTCCGCGAATCCGAGCCGTTGGGCGTTCTCCAGGGCCGTACGTCCCTGCGGGTCCCGGATATTGGGGTCTGCGCCCGCCGCCAGGAGCTGCCGGACCACATCCTGCTGTCGCGGTCCGCCGTTGTTGAGGAGGATGGCTTCCTGCATGGCGGTCCAGCCGAGGTTGTTGACGTGGTTTACCGGCACCCCGGCTGCAATGAGGATCCGCACCGTCTCGGCGTGGCCGTGTTCGCTGGCGGGAATCAGTGCGGTCCCGCCGTACCGGTTGGTGCTGGCCACGTCCGCGCCGTTGGCGAGCGTCAGCAGCAGGACGTCATTGAATTCTTCTGCACCGGCATACAAAAACGCTGAATCCGCAATGTCGTCCTTGGCGTTCACGTTGCCGCCGGCCCGGATCAGTTCCGATACCTGGCCGACGTCGTTGGCTTTGGCTGCCTGGATAAGCCGCCGGTCCAAGGCGGCCTGCGCTTCCGGGGCCAGGGCCGGTGGACCAGGCGGTGCTGTAACCGACGGAACGGGTGCAGGGGCTGTTTTCCCGGGGGTCTCCGCGGCCGTCGGCGAGCCCGGACCGGGAGGCTTACCGGCTCCCGGGCTGCAGGCCGCCAGTCCCAGCAGCGCTGCGCAGATCAAGAGAAAGTTCCGGCGCCCAGCCATGGTGACAGCCTACTTCGCAGTGCCCGCTGCCGCCGCGGCGATGGCTTCCGCCCCGGCTGCGGCGCAGGTTTCGTCGAGCGTGCCGTCCGGCGCTCCTCCGACGCCGATGCCTGCCACGGAGACCCCATCGACCTTGAGCGGGATGCCACCGGCAAGGAAGAGGGTGCCCGGGAGGTCTGCGATGCTGGGGCCGTTCCCGTTAATCCGTTTTGCCAGCTCGCTGGTGGGTGTTCCGAAGGCGGCTGCGGTGTACGCCTTCTGCTTTGCCGCTTCGATCGTGTGCTCTGCGGCGTTGTCACCCCGGAGCAGGGCCTGGACAGTACCGAAACGGTCCACCAGCGCCACCGTCACGAAGGGCAGCTTCTCAGCCTGGCATGTGGCCAACGCCGCCTGCACCGCTGCAGCGGATGCTCCCACACTGATGCGGTTCTGAGCCACGACATTTTCCGGGACGGGCTGGATGTCCGCGGCGGGCACGGCGGTGGGGGACAGGACCGGGGCTGGCCCGGCGTTCGCGGCCGCGGTCATCCCTCCGGTCAGGAGCAATGCTCCGGCAGCTGCCATGGCGGTGATCTTGCGTGACTTCTTCACGGGTTCTCCTCGGAAAATGTAGTGTTTTTTGGGCCTGCTCCGGGCTGGTGGCCCGGGCGCTGAGTCCATCTTTTCCGCTCCCGGCCCGGACGGCGTCCGGCATTCGTCTGCCCCTTCCTCGCCCATAGGGCCGGCACTATCAGCCAAAAGGATGAGAGAGGCGCCACGGTGCGGGCTCTAGCATGGTGGGTAGCACTCCACCCACCGGAACCGGAATCACCATGCCTTCCTTAACAGCCGCCCCACTTGGCCCCGCGCGGAGCCAGGCCGGCGCCCAGCGCGGGGCGCCGGTCCGGATTGACGTGGTGGTCCATGGTGGTTTCGCCGTCCTGTTGGTGGCGTCAGGGGTCCGCTACGTGATGCGGCACAGCCCGGCGGACAACGTGGGGGTGCTTGCCCTGGCCGCGGCTGTGTGTTCGTTATACGCCGTGATCGCAGCCTTATCGCAGCGACGGCGTCCGCAACCCCTGTGGATGTTTGTCCTGGTGGCGCTCTGGGCTGCGCTGGTGATCGTGGCCCCGAGCTTTGCCTGGTGTTCCTTCGCCCTGTTTTTTCTATGCCGCACGGCCTTCACCGGCCGGGTTGCCTACCTCGCCGGCGGTGCGACGGCGGCAGCTACCGCCGTTGGACTGTTCCGGCTCAGCGGCGGCAGCGATGTGGCGATGCTCCTGGGTCCCCTGGCCGTGGGCGTCATCCTGACGCTGATCTACGACCGCATTGAAGATGACGCTGCCGAACAACGCCGCCTGCATGCCGCGGTTTCCCTGGCCCAGGAACATCTGGCGGCCACCGAGCGCAAGGCGGGCAGCATTCAGGAGCGGGAGAGGGTTTCCCGGGAAATCCACGACACCGTGACGCAGGGCCTGGCCAGCAGCATTCTTCTCCTCGAGGCCGCCAACCGTTCCTGGCCCGGTCCCGCCGCGCGTGAGGATGTCCGGTCTGCCACCGCCATGTTGCGCCAGAACCTTGCGGACACCCGCAGCCTGGTCCACGAACTGGCTTCCCCCGGGCTGGAAACGGCGCCCCTCCCGGATGCCCTCCTCAAAGCGGCGTCGCAGTACCTGCCCGGTGTCCGCCTGCTTGTCACCGGTGAGCCCCGTCCCGTCCCTGCTCCTGCCCGGCACGCCCTGCTGCGGGTGGTTCAGAGCGCGGCCGCCAACGTGGCACTGCATGCGTCCGCGGCCAACTCCACCGTAACGCTGGGTTTCCTGCCGGGCGCTGTCACGCTTGACGTGTACGACGACGGCGCGGGCTTCGTTCCGTCGGCACTTGGACCGCCGTCGGACGCAGGGGGCTATGGATTGCGGGCCATGCGGCAGCGCGTTGAGCAACTCGGCGGCAAGTTCTCAGTTGAGAGCAGCCCCGGCGAAGGGACCGTTGTCGCTGCGGAACTGCCTACCGGGGAGAAACCGTGAACGTCATAACAGTGCTGCTCGTGGATGACCATTTCGTGGTCCGAAGCGGCCTGAAGGCGCTGTTGGCAACGAAGCCGGACATCGAGGTGGTCGCCGAGGCAGCCTCGGGCGAGGAGGCGCTGGTCCTGGTGGAACAGCACAGCCCCGCCGTGGTGATGATGGACCTTGCCATGGGGGCCGGTATCGACGGTATTGAAGCGATCAGGCAGTTGCGCCGGCGGAACGCCCAGCAGGCGATCATCGTCTTCACAACCTACGATTCAGATGCCGACATCGTCCGCGCCGTGGACGCAGGGGCGATGGGTTACCTGCTCAAGGACGCCTCACCCGAGGAGATCTTCGCAGCTGTCCGCGGCGCAGTCCAGGGCAAGAGCGTGATGAGCGCACCAGTGGCTTCCCGGCTCTTCCAACAGCTGCGGGATCCGGACGCAGTCCTTACCCCGCGCGAAGCCGAATTGCTGAGCCTGCTGACTGAAGGACTGAGCAACCGCGAACTGGGTCAGCGGCTGTTCATCTCCGAGGCAACCGTGAAGACGCACCTGGCGCACATCTACGCCAAGCTCGGGGTGGAAACCCGATCAGCGGCAATCGCCACCGCCATCCGCCGCGAAGGCATGCGCTAGGAGAAGCCCCGGATCCTAGAGGAACCGGTCCAGCAGGCTCGCCTCGGCCATCCGGCTCAGGCCCTCCCGGACGGTGCGGGCACGCTGGTCACCGATCCCGTCAACGGTCATCAGATCGTCAATGGTGGCGGCCATCAGGAACTGCAGCCCGCCGAAGTGGTCCACCAGGCGGTCGGCCACAGCCTTGGGGACTGCCTTGAGGCCGGAGAGCAGCCGGTAACCGCGGGGCTGCACCACGGCGTCGAGGTTAGCCTCACCGCCGGCAAAACCGACGATGCCGGAGATCTTGCCCAGATCGATCAGCTCGGTGGGGCCGAGGTTTACCAGGGCGCTGACCGCTTTTTCGATGTCCTCTGCGGAGGCGTCCGGTCCCGCGTAGTCGCGGATAATGACATCGCTGCCGGGGCCGCGGCCCACCGTGAGCTCGTCCAGCTGGAGGGACAGCAGCCGGCCGTCCTCGCCAAGTTCGAGCACATACTGCGAAATTTCCTCGGAGATGCGGCGGACCATCTCCTGGCGTTGCAGGGTGACGGCCACGTCCCGGACGGTCACCATGGCCTCGATCTCCAGGGCGGACAGCGAGCTGGTCACCTGGTCCAGCCGCGAACGGTACCGTTCGAGGGTGGCAAGGGCCTGGTTTGCCCGGGCCAGGACCTTTTCCGAACCCTCCAGGACGTGCCGGAGGCCATTCACGTACAGCGCGATGATCTGCATGGACTGGCTTACGGAGATCACGGGCACGCCGGTCTGGATGGCCACCCGCTCGGCGGTGCGGTGCCGGGTGCCGGATTCCTGGGTTTCGATGCTGGAGTCGGGGACCAGCTGGACAGCGGCGCGGAGGATGTTGCCGGCGTCCTTGTCGCAGATGATCGCACCGTCCATTTTGGCCAGCTCGCGAAGGCGTGTGGGCGAGAAGTCGATGCCGATATCGAACCCGCCCGAACAGATGGATTCGATGGTCCGGTCGATGCCCAGCACTATCAGTGCACCGGTACGCCCCCGGAGGATGCGTTCCAGTCCATCCCGTAACGGAGTGCCTGGAGCCACTCTTCCCAGAGTCGCCTTGAGCGATTCTTCGGGGCTCCGAGCCATAGGTGTTCCCTTCAAAGGTGCAGGCTGCCGCCTGCAGGTACGCCGGATTCAGCCTCCGCCGGCAGGATCAAAAGTACACAGTTTCCCGCAAGCTCAATACTAGGGGTAAGAATCAGCAATATCCGCACGGTTAAGCCCTAAAGTGGCCCATACGGGGTGCCCCTAAAGTGCGCCTTTCAGGTTCGGCGGAGGCTGGCCGGACAGAGCACTTTGGCGGGACGGCAACGGAAACCGGACAGGGAGCGTGGACGCGGATGGATGAGCATAACCCGGGCGCATCAGCGGGCACCACGGTGGGTCCCGCAGAGGACAGCGGCGCAGCCGCAGGCTATCCGGCACCCCCTGAATAGCTGGCGGACGTCGTCATCTACGAGATCTATCCGCAGTCGTTCGCGGATTCCGACGGCGATGGCATCGGTGACCTCCCGGGCGTCCTGGAGCACCTGGACTATCTGGAGTGGCTCGGGGTGGACGTGATCTGGTTCAATCCGTGCTTCGCCTCGCCCTTCCGGGATGCCGGCTACGACGTTTCCGATTACCTCACCATCGCACCCCGCTATGGAACAAACGCGGACATGACCGCCCTGGTCAGGGACGCCGGGAAACGTGGAATCCGGGTACTGCTGGACCTCGTTGCTGGCCACACCTCTGTTGACCACCCATGGTTCCGTGCCTCCATGAATGACGGATCCGACCACCGCTACGTCTGGTCCGGCCGTCCCGGTGATGCTTTTGTCCCCTCGCCGGGACGCCGTCCGGGCTGGTATCTCAAGAATTTTTTCCCCGAGCAGCCGGCATTGAATTTCGGCTACGCACGGCTGGCTGAGGACGAGCCAAGGCGGCAGTTGCCGGATGCCGCCGGACCCCTTAAAAACAGGGCGGCACTTCGCGAGATCATCGGCTACTGGCTGGGCTGCGGGGTGGCAGGGTTCCGTGTGGATATGGCCTTCTCGCTGGTCAAGGATGACCCTGGCCTGGTTGAAACAACGGCTCTGTGGCGGGAACTGGCGGTCTGGATGAAGGGCGCCTACCCGGAGTCGGTCCTCCTTCCGGAAAGTGACGAGTGGAGAACGGTCGACGCCGGCGCCCGGGGAGGATTCGACGCGGACTTCTCGCTCGTGATCCACGAGGAGCACAGCGCGCTTTTCAACAACGGCGGCGCAGGGCTGCTGCCGTGGCAGGAAGAAACGGAGCCATGCTATTTCGATCCCGACGCCGACCCCGCCGAGGGCGCCCGGGCTTTCGGGGAGTTCCTGGGCCTGTGGAACCACCATCGGGAAACCAACGGGCCGGACCGCCTTGTGGTGCTGCCTTCGGCGGATCACGATTTCTCGCGGCTGGTCTGCGGGAACAGGACAAGTGAGCAGCTTCCCGCCGCCTTCACGTTCCTGCTGACGTGGGGTTCCATCCCGTCCATCTATTGCGGTGACGAGATCGGCATGCGTTACCTGGAAGACGCCCCCGAGAAAGAAGGCAGCATCTGGACGCCTAAGTACAACGGGGCAGGGTGCAGGAACCCCATGCAATGGGACTGTCAGACTGTTTTTGTCGAATCATCAGCCGTAGATTCGGAAGTCCTGGTCGTCACGGCTTGACCCTTGTTGGGATAGACCCTCGGGTGTCTTTGCGTTGATCTGTCAGCCCGGCGACCGGGCAGCAACAAACACTGTCGCCGGGCAGGGCGTGACCTGATAGGAGCCTGGAGCCAGCATTCGACAGCGTCCCCATGACAGTCCTGTCCACCCGCCGGCGACAGCGTGATATCCACGTTATCCGGCAGGAGGCAACACGCACCATGGCACCACACATCCTCGTACCCGCCCGCTCAGGACACATAGTCATTGGCGTCGACACGCACAAACACGTGCACGTCGCCGCCGTCATGGATCCGATCGGCGGCATCCTCGACACCCTGACAGTGACCACCGATTCGGCCGGCTTCGGCCAGCTGCTCGGCTGGGCTGTTTCGTTCGGCAAGATCATCGCGTTCGGCGTCGAAGGAACCGGCTCCTACGGGGCCGGCCTGACTTCGTTCATCCGCAGGCAAGGACACAAGGTGGTCGAAGTGAACCGCCCCGACCGGCGCATGCGCAGGCTCGCCGGGAAATCCGACACCCTCGACGCGGAGAACGCCGCCCGCGCAGTGCTCGCCGGATTCGCGACCGCTGTCCCGAAAACCGCTGACGGGACCGTGGAAATGATCCGTGAACTCAAGATCGCCCACGACACCGCCGTGAAGGACCGCTCCGCGGCCATGGTCACACTCAAAGCTATGCTCATCCATGCCCCGGAACCGATGCGAAAGGACACGGCAGAGAAAACACAGATCATGCTCGCCCGCTATCTGGGCGCCCTGCGTCCCCGGGCCCTGGACACCCCCGAGGACTCCATCCGTCACGCCCTGCGCTCGATCGCCCGGCGTTGGCAGAACCTGGATGCCGAGGCCAAGGAACTGGCCGGCATGATCGAGACCCTAGTCACCCGAACCGCGCCCCAACTGCTGGACGCCTACGGAATCGGGCCCGACACCGCTGCCGAGATCCTGATCGTCGCAGGAGACAACCCCGAGCGCATCCACTCCGAGGCAGCCTTCGCCAAACTCGCCGGCATCAGCCCCATCCCCACCGGCTCCGGCATGACCTCTGGCCGCCACCGTCTTAACCGCGGCGGACACCGGCAACTCAACGCCGCCATTTACCGCACAGCGATCGTGAGGATGAAATTCCACGAACCCACCATTGCCTACGTCGCCCGCAGAACCGCCGAAGGGAAATCCAAGCGCGACATCATCCGCTGCCTCAAGCGCTACATCATCCGCGAGGTCTACCACCTGCTCAAGCCCACCCTGGCGACCGGCGTAATCGCGGGTTGACAACAATAGGAGCATCAACGCCCTGGCCAACGCGGGCTTCTCCACCGCGCCGCCCGAAGAGCTGTATCTGCCCCAGGACCCCGATCGCGACCGGCCCACGGTGGCGGCCCAAAGCGAGGACCCGGGTTCGCTCCTGCACTTCGTCCGCCGCCTTGTTCAGCTGCGCAAATCAACTCCGGCCCTGGGAACCAGGACTCCCACGAGGCTGCTCGCCACCGGCTATCCCCTCGTGTACGTCAGGAACGGCACGCACCTGGTCGTCGTCAACCCGTTGCGGCGCGCCGCACAAGTAAACATCGCGCTTCCCGGTGGGTCGGCGGCCCGGCATCTTATGGGCGAAGGCGTCCGGATCGACGCCGGAACGGTCCACGCCGCGGGCTTCGGCTGCGGTGTTTTCGAACTCCGCGGCCAGCCCGCGCCCAAATAGTGTGGCCGCCCGGCGGTGTTCCCACCCCACGGCGTACCGGCTGCAGGCCTGCCGGGCAACCGGTTCAGGGTTTCGGCCGCTGCCTGGACAAGCGCTCCAGGTCAACTCTGACGTTGAGCAGCGACGCGGCCCGGAGCGCTTTCTCCTCCTGCGCGGGCTGTGTCAGACGCCTGGGCGGCGCCTTGGTGACTGCTGCCGGGATAGGCGGCGGAGTGGCAAAGGGGTCATAGAAAATGAGGCCGATCATGCGGCCACCGTAGCGGGACCTCGTTTCACCGGCTTGAACCACCTGTTTCGCCGGTGTTAAGCGCCCATCGGGTGCCCCTTCGGCGTGCAGCCGTTGCTGCGATAAACTTGGAACTTGGCTGTCAGAGAGCCACGCTTCCCCGTCAAGGCCTGCCGAGCGCCTGGGGTAACCCCATCGCAGCGAAAGTAGCACCGTGTCCCAAGATGTCCAAAGCCCCGCCCGAGTCCACGAGATTCACAAACAGGCGGCCCGGCGTCGGACCTTCGCTGTTATCTCCCACCCTGACGCCGGCAAGTCCACGCTGACAGAGGCCCTGGCGCTGCACGCAAAGGTGATCGGCACGGCCGGTGCCTCCAGCGGCAAGGCCAACCGCAAGGAAACGGTCTCCGACTGGATGCAGATGGAGAAGGACCGCGGCATTTCCATCAGCTCCGCGGCACTCCAGTTCTCTTACCGGGACACCGTCATCAACCTGCTGGACACCCCCGGCCACGCCGACTTCTCCGAGGACACCTACCGCGTCCTGGCCGCCGTGGACTGTGCGGTGATGCTCGTGGACGCCGCCAAGGGCCTCGAAACCCAGACCATGAAACTGTTCGAGGTCTGCAAGCAGCGCAACCTGCCCATCATCACCGTGATCAACAAGTGGGACCGTCCCGGCCTGGACGCGCTGGCATTGATGGACGAGCTCACCGAACGCACCGGCCTGCAGCCCATGCCGCTGACCTGGGCCGTGGGCATTTCCGGTGACTTCCGCGGTGTCTGGGACCTGCGCAACGACCGTTTTGCCCGGTTCCAGCGCAACAACGCAGGTGCCAACATCGCCCTGACCGAATACTTTACGCCGGAGGAAGCTGCCGAGAGCCAGGGCAGCAACTGGTCAGACGCCGTTGACGAAGCCGGCCTGGTGATCGAATCCAACTCCGAGTTCGACGTCGAGGCCTTCCACGCCGGCACCGCAACGCCCATCCTCTTCAGCTCCGCCGCATTGAACTTCGGCGTGAAGGAACTCCTGGACGCACTGGTGGACTTCGCGCCGCCCGCAGCACCGCGGCCTGATATTGAGGGCAGCCCCCGTCCGGTGGAATCGCCCTTCTCAGGTTTCGTCTTCAAGGTCCAGGCCGGCATGAACAAGGCCCACCGCGACCACGTTGCCTTTATCCGCGTCTGCTCCGGCGTCTTCGAACGCGGCATGGTGGTCACCCAGACGCGGACCGGAAAATCGTTCGCCACCAAGTACGCACAGCAGGTCTTCGGCCGCGAACGCGAGGTCATTGACGAGGCCTACCCCGGCGACGTCGTGGGCCTGGTCAACGCGTCCTCGCTGCGCGTTGGCGACAGCCTCTTCATCGAGGACACTGTGGAGTTCCCGGCCATCCCGCTGTTCGCCCCGGAGCACTTCCAGGTGGCACGCTCCAAGGACCCCAGCCGCTTCAAGCAGTTCCGCCGCGGCATCGAGCAGCTCGAACACGAGGGCGTCATCCAGGTGCTCCGCTCCGATGTCCGGGGTGACCAGGCGCCGGTGCTCGCCGCCGTCGGCCCCATGCAGTTCGAAGTGGTGGAGGACCGCATGGCGCACGACTTCAGCGCTCCCATGCGGCTCGAACGCCTGCCGTACTCAATCGCCAGGATCTCGACGGCGGAGGCCATGCCTGCGCTGGCCAACGTCCCGGGCGCCGAGGTGCTTTTGCGCTCCGACGGCGAATACCTCGCCCTGTTCAACGACGTCTGGGCCCTGCGCCGGATCGAGAAGAACCACCCTGATCTGACCCTGGTGCCGATCGGCACGCACAACCCCGCGAAGTAGGGCACTATGACTGCAGTTCACCCCGGTCCGGTTCAACCACGCGCACTGATCACCGGCGTCGGAACCGTCAACCCGCTCGGCTCCACTGCCGCGGAAACCTGGTCCGGGCTGGTGGCGGGGGAGTCCGGCATCGCCGCACTGGCGGAGGCCTGGGCCGAGCGGCTCCCCGTGCGCATCGCCGGACAGGTCACCACGGACCTCGCCGAACATCTCACCACCCGCGAACTGAAGCGGATGGACCGGTGCGGTCAGCTGGCGCTCGTTGCCGCCCGCGAAGCCTGGCAGCAGGCGGGCGCCCCCGACGTCGATCCCGAACGGTTTGCCGTGGTGATCGGCTCTGCCTACGGCGGACTGGGCTCCACCCTGGAACAGGACCGGACCCTTGCGGAATCAGGCCCCCGCAAGGTCTCCCCGCACACTCTCACGCGTCTGATGGTCAACGGCCCCGCGGCCTGGGTGTCCATCGACCTCGGTGCCCGCGGCGGAGCCCGGACCCCCGTCAGCGCCTGCGCGTCCGGCGCCGAAGCAATTGTGCAGGGCGCCGAAATGATCAGGTCAGGGGCTGCCGACGTCGTGATCGCCGGCGGCGTTGACGCTTCAGTCAATGACCTGGTGATTACCGGGTTCTCACAGATCCGTGCCCTCTCCACCCGCAACGGGGAACCGCAGCGCGCATCGCGCCCGTTTGACGGCGCACGCGACGGTTTTGTCCTCGCTGAGGGCGCAGGCATCGTGGTGCTGGAGAGCGAAGAGCACGCCCGCGCGCGCGGTGCCGCCGTGCTTGGCGCAGTGGCCGGCGGCTCGGTGACCTCCGATGCCAACGACATTGTGGCGGCCGATCCCGCCATGCAGCGCCGGGTGATGCAAAAGGCCCTGGCCTCGGCCGGACTGGAAGCCTCGGACATCGGTTTCGTGCACGCGCACGCCACCTCCACCCCTGTGGGTGACCGGCTCGAGGCGCAGGCCATCAGCGCGATATTGGGTCCCGACGTGCCGGTGACCTCCACCAAGGGCCACACGGGCCACCTCCTGGGCGGCGCCGGCGCACTTGCCGCCGTCGTCGTGGTCCAGGCGCTGCAGACCGGGCAGCTCCCCGGAACCCTGAATGTCGAGTCGCTCGATCCGGAACTGAACCTGAATGTCGTCACTGAAACGGTGCGCGCCCTAGCGCCCGGCTCCGCGCCTGCAGGACTGGTAAACGCGTTCGGCTTCGGCGGCCACAGCGTCGCACTGGTGATTACCAAGGCGTAATTGGGGCCCGGAGTACGCTGGGACCGGACTCAACAACAAGGAGGCTGCGGTGACCAGGGAAGCACTCGGGGCCCCGTTCGACACCCACGAACTCCGGCACGCATTCGGCACGTTTGCCACCGGTGTCACGGTGGTGACGTGCAATGCCGATGACGGGGTGCCGCACGGTGCCACAGTGAATGCCTTCACCGCGGTATCCCTGGATCCGCCGCTTGCCCAGGTGACGTTGACGCGTACCTCGCGGGCAGCCCGCTATCTGGAGGGCGCCCCTTTTGCCATCAACATCCTGTCCCTTGACCAGTTGGACGTGGCCCGCCACTTCGCCGGCAGGGTCATGGAAGACGAACCGGAGTGGACCCTGGACGGCGATGTGCCCATCCTGACAAGGAATGCGGCCACCCTTGAATGCCGGCCATGGAACATTTACGACGGCGGCGACCACATCATCGTGGTGGGGGAAGTGATCGCCCTCGAGGTCACCGGGCGGGAACCGCTGCTCTACTTTGGCGGCACGTTCCACGAGATCGGACGGCTCGTGGACGGCGCGGCAGGGGACCGGACGGCTGAGGTGCCCGAAACGCCCGACGACGGCTGGTTTGCCGGCGCCAGATCCTTCAAGCCGCTGAGCCACGAACCTTAGGTTTACCCGATCAGCAGGCTCAAAGCCTCCGTCAGGTGTTCCACTTCCCGGACCGAGAAGCCGGCTGGAACGGGGCCCGGGCCGTTATGGCTGGCAGGAACCACCGCGTGGGTGAAGCCCAGCCGGTGCGCCTCCTGGATCCGCTGGTTGATGCCGGGCACCGGGCGCACTTCGCCGGCCAGGCCTACTTCCCCGAAGGCGATCAGCCGGATGGGAAGCGGTTTGCGGGCCTTGGCGGAGGCGACGGCAAGGGCAACTGCGAGGTCCGTGGCGGGTTCGCTGAGCTTCACCCCGCCCACCGTGGCCACGTAGGAATCATCCTTGTGCAGCAGGCAGCCGGCCCGCTGCTGCAGTACCGCCAGGAGCATGGATACCCGTGAGCTGTCCAGCCCGCTGGTGGCACGGCGGGGCTGTGAGTTGGCGCTTTCAGCAAGCAGTGACTGCACCTCCGCCAGCAGCGGCCGACGTCCTTCCATGGTCACTGTGATGCAGGTGCCGGAGACGGGCTCCTTGGTGCGGCTGACAAAAAGCCCGCTGGGGTCCGTGAGTCCTTCGATGCCGTTCTCGTTCAGATCGAAACAGCCGACGTCGTCCGTGGGGCCGTAACGGTTCTTGACGGCGCGCAGCATCCGGAGACGGGAATGGCGCTCGCCCTCGAACTGGCAGACCACGTCCACCAGGTGTTCGAGCAGCCGCGGTCCCGCGATGGAACCGTCCTTGGTCACGTGCCCCACCAGAAGCGTGGTCATGTTGCGCCGTTTGGCCGCAGCAATGATGGACGCGGCCACCTCCCTGACCTGGGAGACACCGCCCGCGCTGCCGTCCACGTCCGCGCTGCTGAGAGTCTGGACCGAGTCGACAATGAGCAGCCGCGGTTCGATCTTTTCCACCTGGCCCAGTGCCTGGCCGAGGTCCGTTTCCGCCGACAGGTAGAGGGAATCGGCGACGGCGTCGATCCGTTCGGCGCGAAGCTTCACCTGCGCCGCGGACTCCTCACCGGTGACATACAGGACGTCCTGCGCGGTGCGGGCGAATTTCGCGGCGACGTCCAGCAGCAGCGTTGACTTGCCCACGCCGGGTTCCCCGGCCAGCAGGATGACGGCGCCCGGAACCAGTCCGCCGCCCAGCACACGGTCCAGTTCGTCGACCCCGGTGGGCAGGAAAGCCGCCGTGGTGGCGTCCACTTCGGCAATCCGGCGGGCCGGTTCGAGAACCGTGGTGGCCGCCGTCGTCCGCGCCACCGCGGTGCCGGTTTCCTCAACGGTGCCCCAGGCCTGGCACTCGCCGCAGCGCCCCACCCACTTCACGGCCGTCCAGCCGCATTCGGCGCATTTATACGCGGGCGCCTTGGACGCGCGGGTTGTCTTTGTAGCCATGGGTTCAACCCTACTGGCGGGCACGGACATTGCCCGCGAGCGGCAGCGTATGCCGGCCGGCCTGAACCAACGCGGGGTCACTCCCGGCCCAATAAACAGAGGTTTTTGGGCCGGAAGTGACCCCGCGTTGAAAGAACTCGGAACGACCGTGAGAGAGCGCTCTCTTGACAGTGATGCGCGCCACGCTTAGTGTTGGGGGACTTGCAAGAGAGCGCTCTCTCAGACCGAGCTATTTCCCCCACAAAGGAGTGACCGTGAAACTCTCACGACGAAATACCGCTGCCGCCATAGCGGGAGCAGCAGCCCTGGCCATGCTGGCCACCGGCTGCGGAAGCAGTTCAGACAAGGCAGCCAGCGCGGACAACCCCGTTGAACTGACGGTTACCACCTTCGGAACCTTCGGCTATAACGATCTCTACGGCGAGTACGAGCAGGCAAACCCCGGAGTCAAGATCAAAGCCACGAACATCGACCGCGGCTCGAATGCCCGCACCGACGCCTTCACCAAGCTGGCAGCAGGCTCAGGCCTCAGCGACGTAGTGGCCATCGAGGAAGGCTGGCTGGGCTCCATCATGGAGGTCTCCGACCAGTTCGTTGACCTGAACGAATACGGTGCGGCGGACATCAAAGCCAACTGGGTCGACTGGAAATACCAGCAGGGCACCGACCCCGCCGGCCGCGTGATCGGCTACGGCACAGACATCGGTCCGCAGGGTCTTTGCTACAACGGAAAACTCTTCGAGGCAGCGGGCCTTCCCAGCGACCGCGAATCCGTGGCCAAGCTTTTCGGTGGGCAGGACGCCACCTGGGAGAAGTACTTCGAACTTGGCAACCAGTACAAGGCGGCCACCGGAAAGGCCTGGTATGACCAGTCCGGATTCGTGTGGAACTCCATGGTGAACCAAATGGAGGAGGGGTACTACACCAAGGACGGCGAGCTGAACGTCGACGGCAACGCCGAAATGAAGGACAAATTCGGGATGCTGGCCGCCGGAACCGCCGCCGGACTCTCAGCCAACCAGACCCAGTGGGACTGGGGAAACGGCAAGGCATTCGTTGACGGCTCCTTTGCCACGTTCGTCTGCCCCGGCTGGATGCTTGGCACCATCAAAGGCCAGCTCGAATCCGCCGGTGGCGGTGCAGGCAGCGGGTGGGACTTCGCCGATGTCTTCCCCGGTGGTGCGTCCAACTGGGGCGGAGCGTTCCTCTCCGTACCCAAGACCTCGGAGCACCCGGCAGAGGCTGCGAAGCTTGCCGCCTGGCTGACCGCCCCCGAGCAGCAGGTCAAGCAGTCCGCGGCAGCCAACAACTTCCCCAGCACTCTCAAGGCCCAGGAAAAGCTGGTCCAGGACGCCACGCCCAACGTGCTCTTCAACAACGCTCCCACCGGCGCCATCCTGGCCAACCGTGCCAAGGGTGTAGTTGCCCAGTTCAAGGGACCGGATGATTCGGTCATCCAGGAAAACGTATTCGGCCCTGCGCTGAAGACCCTCGACGCCGGAACCGCCGATGCGGACAAAGCCTGGTCTGAAGCCGTGCGCCTCCTCAACGACCTGGTCGTCAACAACTAGCAAGACCCGCTGTGGGGCCTCCCGCGAAGGGAGGCCCCCCGATGGACTGCGAGAGCCCCATGACAACTACGCTGAACCGGTCCGCAAAGCCTGCGGTCAAAACCCAACCCACCTTCAAGCAACGCCTGAGCATCTTCGACGTCAAGGCATCCCCCTACTTCTACGTCGCGCCGTTCTTCATCCTCTTTGCCCTCGTGGGCCTGTTCCCTCTGGTCTACACATTCTTTGTGAGCCTCTTTGACTGGCACCTGCTCAAGGGCCAGGGACAGTTTGTGGGACTGGAGAACTTCGCCGAGGTCCTGCAGGACCGCTTCTTCTGGAACTCCCTCTTCAACACCATGAGCATTTTCCTGCTCTCGGCCGTCCCGCAGCTCGCCGTCGCACTGTTCCTGGCGGCGGTGCTGGACCAGAACCTTCGGGCCAAGACCTTCTGGCGCATGAGCATCCTGCTGCCATACATCGTGACCCCGGTGGCGGTGGCCATGATCTTCACCAACATGTTCGGTGAGCAGTACGGCCTGATCAACAACATCCTGGGCAACTTCGGCCTCGATCCGGTGATGTGGAAGAACGAAACCCTGCCGAGCCACATCGCCATCGCCACCATGGTGAACTGGCGCTGGACAGGCTACAACGCACTGATCCTGCTGGCGGCCATGCAGGCAGTGCCGCGCGACCTGTACGAATCGGCGGCCCTCGACGGCGCCGGTGCCGTCCGGCGGTTCTTCAGCATCACGCTGCCCAGCATCAGGCCCACCATGGTCTTTGTGGTCATCACGGCCACCATCGGAGGCCTCCAGATCTTCACCGAACCCAGGCTGTTCGATCCCGCCACGGCCGGCGGATCGCAGCGACAGTTCCAGACCACCGTCCTGTACCTCTGGGAGATGGCCTTCCAGCGCCAGAACTTCGGCAAAGCCTCAACCATCGCGTGGCTGCTCTTCCTGATCATTGTGCTGTTCGGCCTCATCAACTACCTGATCTCGCGCCGGATCGCGACCGCGGATGCGGCAAAACTGTCCCGGCGTGCCCGGAAATTGGCTGCCGGCGCGAACGCGTCCGGCCGTAACGCGTCCGGCCGTAACGCGTCCGGCCATAACCCGTCCGGCCGTAGCGCTGACGGCAAGAGCGGTTCAAGCACGCAGGCTGAAAGGACTGACCGATGAGCATTATCGATCGCGCGGAGTCTGTCTCCGCCGAGGCTTCACCTGCCAATACTTCCGCGGCAAGGACGTCGCCGGCAGAGGAGGCCCGGAAGGGGAGTGCCGGCGCCCTCCGGAAGCGGTTCTTCGGCACCGGGGTGCGCCCTGGTTTCCTCAGCTACGGGCTTCTCCTGGCTTTCCTGATCTCCTCCGCCTACCCGCTGTGGTGGTCCGTGGTGATCGGCAGCAGGTCCAACGAGGCCCTGGGCGAGACGTGGCCGCCGCTGCTGCCCGGTGGAAACTTCTGGACCAACGTGGGCGAGGTTTTCGACACCGTCCCGTTCTGGCTCGCGCTCGGAAACAGCGTCCTGATCTCCGGAATCATCACCATCTCCGTGGTGGGCTTCTCCACCCTCGCCGGCTACGCCTTTGCCAAGCTGAGGTTCCGCGGCCGCAACGGCCTCATGCTGATGGTGGTTGCCACCATGGCCATCCCCACCCAGCTGGGTATCATCCCGCTGTTTATGGTCATGCGGACCCTTGGCTGGACAGGCGAGGTCGGCGCCGTCGTGGTTCCAACACTGGTGACCGCCTTCGGCGTCTTCTTCATGCGGCAATACCTGGTGGACGTCATTCCCGACGAACTCATTGAATCCGCCCGCATGGACGGCGCCACCATGATCTCCACGTTCTGGCACGTTGCCATCCCCGCCGCCCGCCCCGCAATGGCCATCCTGGGGCTGTTCACGTTCATGACGGCATGGACGGACTTCCTCTGGCCGCTGCTGGTGCTCGACGCCGGCAACCCCACCTTGCAGACGGCGCTCAGCCAGCTGCAGTCCGCCCGTTACGTGGACTACTCGGTGGTCCTGGCCGGCGCGGTGCTGGCCACCCTGCCGTTGCTGGTGCTGTTCGCGCTGGCCGGTAAACAACTCATTTCAGGAATCATGCAAGGAGCAGTGAAGGGCTAATGCCACATTCGACATACTCGCGGCAATGGCCGGAAGGCTTCCTTTGGGGATCTGCGACGGCGGCGGCCCAGATTGAGGGGGCCGGTCACCAAGGCGGCAAGGAGGACTCCGTGTGGGACCACTTTGCCAGGATTCCGGGTGCCATCGCCAAGGGCGAGAACCTGGAGCAGGCGGTGGACCACTACCACCGGATGCCCCAGGACGTTGCGCTGATGAAGGAACTGGGGCTGGACTCCTACCGCTTCTCCACCAGCTGGGCACGTGTCCGGCCGGGGGACCGTGCGGCCAACCCGGAGGGCCTGGACTTCTATTCACGCCTCGTGGATGAACTCCTGGAGGCAGGGATCATGCCCTGGCTGACCCTCTACCACTGGGACCTGCCGCAGGCAGTGGAGGAGAAGGGCGGCTGGGCGGACAGGGACACCGCCTACCGGTTCGTAGAGTACGCACATGACGTCTACACGGTGCTGGGGGACAGAGTCCGGCACTGGACCACCTTCAACGAACCGTTCTGCTCCTCGTTGCTGGGCTACGGCTCGGGCGTCCACGCGCCGGGCCGCCAGGAGCCCCGGGCGGCCATCGCTGCGGTCCACCACCAGCACCTGGCCCACGGCCTGGCTGTGAACGCCCTGCGCGAACGTGGCGCCCAGCACCTGGGAATCACCCTCAACCTGAGCAACTCCATCCCGCGCGACCCCCAGGACCCTATCGACCTGGATGCCGCCCGGCGCTTCGACTCCCTGCAGAACCGGATCTTCCTCGATCCCATCCTGCGCGGCAGCTACCCGGAGGACACGCTGCGCGACCTCGCGCCGTTCGGCCTGGCGGAACTTATCCTCCCCGGCGACCTGGAGGCAATCAGTGCGCCCCTGGATTTCCTGGGCGTGAACCATTACCACGATGACCTCATCAGCGGCCACGCGGATGACGCCGGGAGCGACGGACACTCCGGGGGAGCGGAACGTGTTGCGGCCTCGCCGTGGATCGGGTCCGAGGACATTGCCTTTCCCAGCCGCGGGCTGCCGCGGACAGCCATGAACTGGGAAGTAAACCCCGATGGGCTACGGAAACTGCTGGTCCGACTCGGCGCGGAGTACCCCACCCTCCCGCCGCTCTACATCACCGAAAACGGCGCCGCCTACGAGGACACGGTCAGCCCCGACGGCGCCGTGCATGACGGGGAACGCACCGGCTTCATCCTCGACCATATCGCCGCGGTGGGAGAAGCGATCGAGCAGGGCGCGGACGTGCGCGGGTACTTCGTGTGGTCCCTGCTGGACAATTTCGAGTGGTCCTGGGGATATGGGAAGCGTTTCGGGATTGTGCGCGTGGACTACACCACGTTCGAGCGCACCATCAAGGACAGCGGCCACGCCTATTCAGGACTGATAGCGGAGGCAAAACGCGCTGCATCCCGGCTTCCGGACTCTCTGCCTGCCTAAACTGAAGTACCGGGCGCAAGCCCGCTCAACCTCACGGAGCGAAGAAAAAGTGAAGCAAGACACCAGCGGCAGCCGGCCGGCGCCCACCCTTGAGATGGTGGCCGCCCTGGCCGGCGTGTCGCGGGCCACCGTCTCACGGGTGGTTAACGATGTGCCCAGCGTGGACGAGGACATCGCCGCGAAGGTCCGCCAGGCCATCCTGGCGGTGAACTACACACCAAACCGCGCAGCCCGCTCCCTGGCCAGCCGCAGGCCCAACTCCGTGACCCTGATCGTTCCGGAATCCACGTCAAAAGTCTTCGCCGATCCGTTTTTCGCCTCGGTTGTCCAGGGCGTGGCGCTCTACCTGGCGGACACCGATTACACGCTGAACATGGTGATTGCCTCAGAGGCCAAGCCCGAGAAAACCAGGGCGTTCCTGCTCGGCGGCAACGTTGCAGGCGCACTGGTGGTCTCGCACCACGCGGGCGACCGCTCGTGGTCCCATGTCAGTGACCACATCCCCATGGTTTTCGCCGGCAGGCCCCTGGCCGAGGGCGGCAGCTACTACGTGGACGTGGACAACGAGGCAGCAGCGGAAGGCGCAACCCGGGTCCTGGTGCAACGCGGACGCACCCACATTGCCACGATCGCCGGGCCCCAGGACATGCCACCAGGCGTGGACAGGCTCGCGGGCTGGAGGAATGCCCTCGACGCGGCCGGACTGGACGATTCACTGGTGGAATATGGCGATTTCACCCTCTCCTCAGGGGCCAAGGCGATGCGGCGGCTGCTGGAACGCGGCAAGCCGCTGGATGGGCTTTTTGTCGCCAACGACCAGATGGCTGCAGGGGCGTACACGGTCCTCCAGGAATGCGGACTGAAGATTCCCGGCGATGTAGCGGTGGTGGGATTCGACGACGACTCCTTTGCAACCTCCGTGAATCCGCAGCTGACAACCGTTCACCACCCCATCATCGAGATGGGCAAAAGGATGGCCGAGGTCCTCGTGGAACTGATCGAGGGCAAGCCCGCCGACCGCGTTACTCGTATCCCCACCTCGCTCGTCATCCGTGATTCCGCCTGACCCGTGAGGAAACCTGACGAACATCCCCTCGGGTGGGGAGTGGTGGCCACCGGCCGGATCGCCCACCGGGTGACCCGTGACCTGGCCCTCCTGGAAGGCGCCGTCCTGCAGGCAGTGAGCTCACGCAGTGCCGCCGCCGCGAAGGACTTCGCCGGGCGATACGGCATCGCTGCCAGCTACCACGACCAGCCTGCAGAGAATGGGTACGCGCAGCTCTTCGCCGATCCCCTCGTGGACGTGGTCTACATCGCCACGCCGCACGCCCAGCACTTCGAGGTTGCCAAGGCGGCCCTCGAAGCCGGGAAACATGTGCTGTGCGAGAAACCCCTTACCGTTAATGCCCGGGAAGCCCGCGAACTCACGTCACTGGCGGGTGCGCGGAAGCTGTTCCTGATGGAGGCGGTGTGGACCCGGTTCCTGCCCGCAACCCGGCGCGCCCTGGACCTGATCCGGAGCGGAGGAATCGGCGAAGTCCGCTGGCTGCAGGCCGATCTCGGATTCGCCGCGGCCTACGATCCGCAGGACCGCCTCTGGGATCCGGCGGCCGGGGGCGGAGCCCTCCTGGACCTCACGGTCTACCCGCTGACCTGGGCCGTCAGCACCCTTGGATTTCCGGCCGGAATCACGGCCGGGGGCCGGCTGAACCAGGACGGCGTGGACGTCCAGAACACCGTGACCCTGCACTACCCGGACGGCGCCGCGGCCCAGTTGGTTTCATCCTTGCAGTCCAACAGCCCCGGTACGGTCACCGTCAGCGGCACGAAGGGCTGGCTCCGCACCGGTTCACCGCTGTACAACCCGCGGAGCCTCCAATACAGCGGTGCGGACGGCGTGGTGCGGACAGAGACGTTCCCCGAGGAGACCGAGGGGTTCATCCACGAACTGAGGGAAGCAGCACGGTGCATCCGGGCCGGGCTGCAGGAAAGCCCGCTGATGCCGTGGGATGAAAGTGTGCGGATCATGCAGCTCCTGGACGACGTCCGGGAACAGCTGGGCCTGCGTTACGCGAACGATTCCTAGAGCCCGGGCAGGACGTCCCGCGCCTCCTGCGCATCCATGCCGGCAGCCTCCAGGAGGTCCACCATCAGCGGCCGGAACAGCATCACCACGGTCTCACCCTCCAGCCGCTCCACCTCCAGCAGTTTGGGGTGGAGCCGCAGGGCAATTTCGCTGAAGTCCTGCCGGGCGGCGCGCAGGTGGGCGCGGCGGACGCCGTCGTGCGTTTCGGCCAGACCGAGCGACAGTTCATCAATCGCGGCAGCGGTTTCCCGGAGGACATCGGCGATGTTTTCCGTGGCTTCATCCGAGAGCGCCGCATGGTTGATGGCGCTGGTGAGCCGGCGGGCAAAAACCCGGCTGTTGCGGAGGGCAAGGTCGATGAAGTCGAGCGACTGCTTGAGCCGGTCCAGCTCGTCCCGGTGCCTGCGGTAAGCCGGCGAGAGCGTTGCCACCTCTCCGGAAGCGCGCAGGGAATGGCGCATGGCGTCCACCAGCGGCTGGCAGTTCCGGCCCCGGACCAGCGCGTGCCAGGCCTTGGTGGAGTCACTTTCAACCAGGGCGGATCCGCATTCGCGCAGCACTTCTGCGAGCTCGTGCAGCAGTTTCCGGACGTCGCTGCGCGGCTCACGGCGTGGATCCTTGGGCACAAGGATGGTCACCAGCAGCGCGAACAGCCCGCCGATGATTGCATCGATGCTGCGCGTGAACGGCCCGCCGGCCGGCGCCGGCAGCAGCACCACCAGAAGCGACTGCAGCCCCAACTGCGTGGTGAAGATGTTGCCACTGTCCAGGAAGCGTGCGAGCAGGATGGAGACAAGAAGTACGACGGCGGCAACCCAGATATCGCCGCCCAGCCAGTGCAGGAGCAGATCACCCACCGCAATGCCGATGGTGCAGCCCAGCCCCACCTCCACCACCCTGCGCAGACGTGGCTCCCGGGAAAAGCCCAGTGCAATCAGCGAGGACGTCGCCGCGAACAAAGGCCCTGAATGCCCCAGTACGTACTCGGCGAACGCGTACGCCCCCACCGCGCAGCCGGTCATCTGAACGGCAGGGAACAGCGAATTGCGGCTGCGGATCAGGCCGGTCCGGATGCGGCCGCGCAGGAAGCGCCTGCTTGCTGAAAGTCCCGCTGCGATGGCCATGGGTTCCAGTCTATTTGCCGCAACCGTCGAATTTCGCGGCCCTTGGCGACACGCCTTATCCCACTACGTCCGGTCCCACTACGTCCGGAAGTGTGACGTGCGCAATGGCAACGCTGCACATGTCGGCCAATATCAAGCCCCCGTTCACCTTCCGTTCACTTTCGGCAGCCAATCCCGTTACCTGTGGCCCCTAAATTCGTTGAAGGTACACAACGTACGCATCGCGCCGCAGGGCATCTCCGGCCCTGCCCGCAACTGAATAACCCTGGAAGGGGTACATCTGTGAAGGCTCTCCGCTTCGGCCGCCACGCGGCTATCGCTGTTATTGCAGCCGGCGCTCTCGCGCTCACCGCCTGTGGCTCAGACAACGCCACCAACACTCCTGCAAACACTGCGTCTGCTTCAGGGCCCAAGGTCACCGGTACTCTGACCGGCATTGGCGCATCCTCCACCGGCGCAGCCATGGACGCGTGGAAGGCCGGCTTCGCCGCCGCCAACTCCGGCGCCACCGTGCAGTACTCCCCGGACGGCTCCGGCGCAGGCCGCAAGGCCATCATCGACGGCTCGGCCCAGTTCGCCGGTTCCGATGCATACCTCAAGGACGAAGAGCTGGCCAGCTCCAAGACCCAGTGCGGCCCCGAAGGCGCCATCAACATCCCGGTTTATATCTCTCCGATCGCCGTGGCCTTCAACCTGCCCGGCATCACCGAGCTGAAGCTCGACGCCACCACCGTAGCCAAAATCTTCCGCGGCGAAATCGCCACCTGGAATGACCCGGCCATCGCGGCCCTGAACCCGGGCGTCACCCTCCCGGACACCAAGGTCACCCCGGTCAACCGCTCTGATGACTCCGGCACCACCACCAACTTCACCGAGTATCTGGCCTCCGCCGCTGCAGAGGTCTGGACCGACAAGGCGTCCGGCATCTGGCCCGCAACCCTGCAGGGCGAGAACGCCAAGGGAACCTCCGGTGTAGTCAAGACCGTCACCGACACCCCGGGCGCCGTGACCTACGCCGATGATTCGGCAGTCGGCGGCAAGCTGGGCACTGCCTCGATCAAGGTTGGCGAAGAGTTCGTCAAGATTTCTGCCGACGCTGCAGCCACGGCTGTTGAAGCCGGTAAGCCCGTCGAAGGCCGCTCCGCCACCGACGTCGCCATCAAGCTGGACCGTAAGACCACCGCAAAGGGTGCCTACCCGGTGGTCCTGGTTTCCTACCACATTGTCTGCTCCACCTACGACAAGCAGGAAACCGTTGATCTGGTCAAGGCCTTCGAAAGCTATGTAGTCTCGGATGCAGGACAGCAGGCAGCTGCTGACTCCGCAAAGTCCGCACCGCTGTCCCCGGCACTGGCCGAGAAGGCTGTCAAGGCCATCGAATCCATCAAGGTTAAGGCCTAGTACCTGTCCCTGAACCACGTTCCCCGCCACGCCGCCAAGGTGGGGCGGGGAACTTGGCTTTTGCAAGCTAGCTGTCTCGCACCACCACAACTGAAGGGTCTTCAATGACCGCCACCTCCCTGAGTTCTTCCCAGGGCGCAGGCCGCGCCGGGGATAAGATCTTTTCCGGTGCCGCCCTGGCCGCCGGATGCCTCATCCTCGCCGTACTGTTCGGCGTGGCACTGTTCCTCGTAGTCCAGGCCATTCCGGCACTGACGGCCCCGGCCGCTGAGATCCAGGGCGGCAAAGGCTTCTTCGCCTACATCTGGCCGATCGTCGTTGGCACGCTCATCGCCGCAGTCATTGCGCTGGTGATCGCCACCCCCATCGCCATCGGAGTAGCGCTGTTCATCTCGCACTTCGCCCCGCGCGGCCTCGCCTCAGCCCTCGGCTACGTAGTGGACCTCCTGGCCGCCATCCCGTCCGTTATCTACGGCGCCTGGGGTGCTGCGTTCCTGGCCAAGGAGATTTCTCCCGCCTACAACTGGCTCGCCGAAAACATGGGCTGGCTGCCCATCTTCCAGGGTCCGGCCTCTGCCACCGGCAAGACCATTCTCACCGCGGGCATTGTGCTCTCGGTGATGGTCCTGCCCATCATCACGTCCCTGAGCCGCGAAATCTTCCTGCAGACCCCCAAGCTCCACGAAGAAGCCGCGCTGGCCCTGGGCGCCACGCGCTGGGAAATGATCAAAATGTCGGTCCTCCCGTTCGCGCGCCCCGGCATCATCAGCGCCGTGATGCTCGGGCTGGGCCGCGCGCTCGGCGAGACCATGGCCGTGGCGCTGGTGCTCTCCTCGGGGGCCCTGACCGCCAGCCTGATCACGTCCGGCAATCAGACCATCGCCGCTGAAATCGCGCTGAACTTCCCGGAAGCCAGCGGCCTCAAGGTCAGTACCCTGATTGCCGCCGGTCTGGTCCTGTTCGTCATCACGCTTGCCGTGAACATGATCGCCCGCTGGATCATCAGCCGGCACAAAGAATTCTCGGGAGCAAACTAAATGTCCTCCACTCTCACGCCGGTGCGCAGCAAGCGCTCAGCCCTGACCAAGGGTCAGTTGCCCCCGTTCGCGCCGTACATCGTTCTGGCCCTGGCGCTCATCATCGGAGCCGCAATCCTGGCACTGATCGGTTTCAACGCCTTCGGCTGGGGAATAGTCTCGGCCATCCTCTTCGCTGCCGGCCTGGTGGGCTGGAGCGCGGTCGTCGAAGGATCACGCAAAGCCAAGGACAAACTGGCCACCTGCCTGGTGGTGGGCTCGTTCCTGATCGCGCTGCTGCCGTTGATTTCCGTGATCTGGACAGTGCTGGTCAACGGCATCCCGGGGCTCATCGCCCCTGGCTTCCTGACCAACTCGATGAACGGCGTCACGGGCGTTTATGACACCCGGGCAGTTGAAGACGGCGCACCCGTCCTCGGCGGTATCTACCATGCGTTGCTGGGCACCATCCAGATCACCCTGGTAGCCACGGTGATCTCTGTACCGGTGGGCCTGCTGACCGCTATCTACCTGGTGGAGTACGGCAACGACGGCCGGCTGGCCCGGGCCATCACGTTCTTCGTGGACGTGATGACCGGCATCCCGTCGATCGTCGCCGGCCTGTTCGCCGCAGCCTTCTTCTTCGCCGTTGTTGGACCGGGGACCAAAACCGGCGCCGTCGCCGCAGTCGCCCTCGCGGTCCTGATGATCCCGGTGGTGGTGCGTTCCAGCGAGGAAATGCTCAAGATCGTCCCCAACGAACTGCGTGAGGCCGCGTACGCGCTCGGCGTGCGTAAGTGGCGCACCATCCTCAAGGTGGTCATTCCGACGGCGATCTCCGGCATCGCGTCCGGCGTCACCCTTGCGATCGCCCGCGTGATCGGCGAGACGGCGCCCATCCTGGTCACCGCCGGGTTCGCCACCAGCATCAACAGCAACGTGTTCGGTGGCTGGATGGCCTCCCTGCCCACGTTCATCTACACCCAGATCCTGAACCCCACGTCGCCGGCGAATCCGGATCCGTCCTCGCAGCGTGCGTGGGGCGCCGCCCTGGTCCTGATCATCCTGGTGATGGTCCTGAACCTCGGTGCCCGGCTGATCGCCAAGGCGTTCGCCCCCAAGACCGGCCGCTGACACTTCCCTCCGGAAGCCGGCACTGCCAAGCTATTTCATATCCAAAGCAAGTGAAGGAACACCATGTCTAAGCGCATCGACGTCAAAGACCTGAACGTGTACTACGGCGATTTCCTGGCCGTGGAGGACGTCAGCATCAATATCGAGGCCAAGTCCGTGACGGCGTTCATCGGCCCTTCAGGCTGCGGAAAGTCCACTTTCCTGCGCACCCTGAACCGTATGCACGAGGTCCTCCCCGGTGCCCGGGTGGAAGGCGAAGTCCTGCTGGACGGCGACAACCTCTACGGTCCCGGCGTTGACCCGGTAACTGTCCGCGCCCAGATCGGCATGGTATTCCAGCGGCCCAACCCGTTCCCCACCATGTCCATCCGCGACAACGTGCTTGCCGGTGTGAAGCTGAACAACAAAAAGATCTCCAAAGGCGAGGCTGACGTCCTGGTGGAGCGTTCCCTGAAAGGCGCCAACCTGTGGAACGAGGTCAAGGACCGGCTGGAAAAGCCCGGCTCCGGCCTGTCAGGCGGCCAGCAGCAACGGCTCTGCATCGCACGGGCCATTGCTGTTGAACCCCAGGTGATCCTGATGGACGAGCCGTGTTCGGCGCTGGACCCGATCTCCACCCTGGCCATCGAAGACCTCATCAATGAGCTCAAGGACCAGTACACCGTGGTGATCGTGACCCACAACATGCAGCAGGCAGCCCGCGTCTCGGACAAGACAGCCTTCTTCAACATCGCCGGCACCGGCAAGCCGGGCAAGCTGATCGAATACGGCAACACCCAGAACATCTTCAGCAACCCCACAGTGAAGGCCACGGAAGACTACGTCTCCGGCCGCTTCGGATAAGCCCCGCCGGCTCCCAGCCTTCGCAAGCTCAGGCAGGGGCCCTCGCCTGCGTGGGCCCACCCGCCGGCTCCCACCCTTCGCAAGCTCAGGCAGGGGCCCTCGCCGGCGTGGGCCCACCCACCGCATCATCACTGCATCGACTGTTCGGGTACCGCCTTGTGAAAGTACACACGGGCGCTGACGGAGCAGTCGATGCGGCGTTTAAGCGTCCGGAAGCGGCCGGCTACGCGCCCAGGGGTGACAAGGCGAGGGCGAACACGAAGGCGCCGGCCGCGGCTGCCAGAGGTGTGAGGATCCACAGCCCGAAAATCTGCATGACGAGCTTCCGGTTGGTGACGGCGAAGTGCTGGTTCTCGCCGGCCCCCAAAACGGACGAGGTCACCGTGTGGGTGGTGGAGAGTGGCAGTTGCAGGGCAATGGCACCGAGGAACAGCATCAATGCGCTGTAGATCTGGGCAACGGAACCACGCAGGGGGTCGACACGGGTGATTTTGTAGCCGATGGTGTGCGAGATCCGCCACCCGCCACATAGCGTTCCCACCGTCAACATCACCGCGGAGAACAGGGCTACCCACACGGGGATAGTATCGCCGTCGGAATAGCCGCCCGCGAACAGCGCAAGCAGCAGCACGGCGCCCACACGCTGGCCGTCCTGCATGCCGTGGCCGAAAGCCACCGCTCCGGCAGCGATGGCCTGGCTGCGGCGGAACCGCTGGTTCACCACGTTGGGCTGCGTGTAGCGGGCCGCCCACGTGGCGGGAAAAACCAGCAGGTACGCGCCCACGTAGGCGATGACGGGCGATAGCAACAGCGGAAGGCCAACCTGGAGCATCAGGGACCGGTCCACGCCGCCCACGCCCGCACCGCCCACCGCCAGGCTGGCAAGTCCGGCCCCGGCCAGTCCGCCCACCAGGGCGTGGGTGGACGAGGCAGGGATGCCGCGCCACCACATGAGCACGCCCCAGGCCGAGGCGCTGGCCAGGCCCGCCAGCAGGATGCTGAGGCCGCTGTCGCCCTCGGGCAGGTGGATCCACGTGTGGCTGACGGCCACGGCCGCAGTGGCACTGAGCAGGGCGCCCAGGAAGTTGAACAGGGCGGCCAGGAGGACGGCCACACTGGGCGTGAGGGCGCGGGTGCGGACCGCAAGCGCCACCGACGTGGAGACGTCGCGGAAGCCGTTGAGGAACGCAAACGTAGCGGTCAACAGGACCACTACGCCGAAAATCACGGCTGTCACGTCATGATTCCTTGACGATAATGCTGCCTACCTGCGTGGCGACGCGGCGCATGCCTTTGGTGACCTCAACCAGCTGGTTGGCGACATCGCGGTTCCGGGAATACTGTGCCCATTTCATTTCCCGGATCATGTCCGCCACCCAGATCCTGTGCGTCCGCTCCGCCCGTTTGGCAAGCCTGAGGATCTCAATCCAGTAGTCCTCAAGGTCATCAAGGTTGTTGAGCCGGCGCATGGCATCCACTGTCAGTTCGGCCTGCCGGCTGATGATCTCAAGCTGGTCCGCCGCGCGTTTGGGCAGCCGCTCCAGCTTGTACAGGTACACGAGCTCGGCAGCGGAGTCAAGGCTTTCGAGCGCTTCGTTGAGGTACCGGGAGAGCGTGTACATGTCCTCTCGGGGAAGGGGATTGACGAAGCTCGTGCGCATGTGGGTCAGCAAAGCGAAGTGCAGTTCGTCGGATTTGGCCTCGTGGTTGTGCATGTCGTCCACGAGCTTCGCGTGCTCGGTTGCGGGGACGCCAAGGATTTCCGCCATGGTGGCGCTGGCGTGCACGATTTGCTGGGCCATGCTCGAGAGCAGCGTCAGCCCGGCGGGCTCTTGGGGGAAAAGGCTCAGCTTCACGTGGTGTACCGGTCTCCGGGCGATGTACTGGTTCGGGGGCCGCCCACTTGTGAATCCACGCAGGCCAGCAGCTGTTGTTGATTCTACCGGGCTGTACCTGGGAGTCCGTCTCTGAGCCTGGAAACACGCAGAAAAATGGTGCCGAACCGGATACGCCTCTCGGCGGTAGGCCGCTCTAGGCGGCTAATTGTTGAAGCCCGGGGGTTTCGCGGCTCGACACCAGTTTCAGTGTTCTACGTTGGTTGGCTCAAGTCAACATTGACAGATGGGCCGCAGTGGGTCAGTCGAGCTCTCCGAGCCGCCAGGCATTTGCCGCGTGTTCCAGATCCTCCGCTGTCTTCACCAGCTGGTGGGAGTTCCGCGTGAGCTTGCTCGCGTGGGCTTCGTTGCCGTGCTCGGCGCCGTCGGCGAGGGTCGCCTGGCCGAGGGCCACTACCCGGCAGAACGCGGCGGACCGCTCCAGCGCGACGTCAAACTCGCCGTCGAACGCTCCGGACAGGATGGCGTCGGCCATGGCCCGCATTTCTTCGGCACCCGGAGGCTCGGCGGCGCCGGCAACCACGTTGGAGACCTGGGCTGTGTCTTTTCCTGCGCGGAAGTACACAGAAATCCGTTCCGGGTCCTGGACGGTCGCGGCCCGGATGGCGTAAAGCCGCCACAGCGCACCAGGGAGGGACCGGGCGGGGCTCTCGGCCCACATCTCGGCGATGGCTTCCAGGCCCTGTTCGTCGGCGAGTTTCACCAGCCGTTCTGTGATGACGGGGTCATCGCTGTCGCGGCCGTGGCGGACCAGTGCCTGGGCAGCAAGGTGCGCAGCCTCCGAGACGCGGGCGGGATCCGCGCCGCCGGCGAAGGGCTCAAAGTCAATGGGCGCGAACGGTTTCGGCTTGTGATGCCTGTTGGCGCCGCCGTAGTGAAAGGCTCCTGTTTGTTCGCTCATGCCCCCACGCTACTCCTGTGCCCTGCGGGAAATCGAGAGTTGCTGCGGCCGGGACGCAGCAGGGACCCGCATCGCTGTTCGTCAGGGTCCCTGAACGTACGACGCTGGCCCGGACCAGCGTGCCAAAGCGGCCGCGTGCGTGCGGTAGAGTGTTTAACGTTCAGAAATGGACTGGGCTGATGGGTCGTTTGACCGTCAGCTGGGGCCTTTAGCTCAGTTGGTAGAGCATCGGACTTTTAATCCGTGGGTCGTGGGTTCGAGCCCCACAGGGCCCACCCGCGGAGAAGACCAGAAGCGATTTTGCTTCTGGTCTTCTTCTTTTAAGTGCCTCGATGCTCAACCCTCGGCATGTGATTTGGATTATAAGCATGCTGTCTATTATCTTTATCTCAGCAGCTTTTCATGTTCCCAAAATGTGGAGCTGAGAAGAAGGGCCCCGCGTAACTTGACTCGTGCCGCGGGGTCCTTCGCTGAAAAGACCAGGGGCAGGCGCCCCTGGTCTTTTTTTGCTTAGGCGTCGAGGCGGGGCCGGGGCGCCCGGGAGCCAGGGGGCCTAGTGCTCGAAATGGGTGCTGGGTGTTCCGCCGGGAAGGTTTTCCAGGATGCCCTCCGCGACCCGGCGCAGCTTGATGTTCCGGTGGCTCGAGGCCTTGGCGATGATGGCGACCGCGTCGTTGTAGGAGCACCTGTTCTGGGCCATGATCACCCCGCACGCGATGTCGATGGACGTGCGGCTTTCCAACGCCGACTTGAGGTCCGAAGCCCTGGTCCTTGCTGATTCCAGTTCCAGGACCAGCCTCAGGCCATGGGCTGCGGCGTCAGCGAAGGTGCGGGCCTCGGTGATCACCGGAAGCGGAAACGCCTGGACTTCCGTGGAGAAGTAGGCGAGAGCTGCCTCGGCGCCTTCATCAAGGCGAAGCCGCAAGGCCAGGACACTGTTGAACCCGGCATCCTGCAAGTGGGAGCGGTACCGTGTCCAGCGGAAGTCGGTGGCTGCGTGGTTCATGGCTACCGTGCCGCTGCCCGCAAGCGCTTCAGTCAGAGGGCCTTCGCGCACCTCCTGCTCCAGCCGCGCCAACCTTGCGGTTTTGATACCGGTGCCGGCCGTGGCAGTGCCACGCTTGATCCGGTTCAGGAACAGACCGCAATCCACGCGGGTTCCTGTGCTCCTGCCCAGTGTGACGGCGGCCATCTGGACCAGGATTTCCAAGGATTCCGCCAGAGTTTCTGCACCTGTGACCAGGTCCGGGATATAGCCGTCAGGGATGGAGCTTTCGGCTCTGGCCTTACTGGTGTTGTCCTGGGCGGGCGCGGGGCCCGGACGTTGGGCGGGGAAGGGAGTGGCACGCTGTGCTGTGTGGGCCGGTCCGGGACGGCGGCCGGCCGACGTATGCGCAGCCGACGGCTGGGAGGAGATCTTCATTTCGGATCCGCTGCTGACCTGCCGGAAGACCCTGCGGGAACGTTCATTGTGGCGGTCAGAGGGCCGGCGACGGCTGGGGGAGAGGCCTTGGTCTCGAAGACCTCCTCGTCGCCGGCCCCGCTCACTTCCCGGACCAATAGGTCCGGGAAAGCATGCTGGTCCGGGAAAGCGCGGCTGGTAAGTGCTGTATTCATTCCTTCTCACAACCCCCTAGTGAGAGATCCAACCCAGTGAGATGTGCGAGTCTTTGCTCTGAGTAGAACGTAGTTCCGCAGCCGTGCCGGGTGAACGCGTAATCGGTACTCGTTTATCAGATTAGGTAGTACTTGGTTTTGGGAGTCGGGTACTCGCGCTTCACGTTGGAAGCGCCGCTGCATCCCCGTCAAACCGCCGTCGAACCGCCGTCGAACCGCCGTCGAACCGCCGCCAAACCGCCATCAAACCGTCCCTGGAACCCCCGGTGCAACCGGAAGCCTTGACTCGAGCAGTCGCATGTCTATGATGGTTTTCTATAACGTTGTAAATTTCGATTTGAACGAGGACCAGGATGACCGCCCAGGACAATGCCACAGCCAAGATCACCATCGACCCGGCCTTCACCGTCGGCCCGGTCCGGCGCAGGACCTTCGGGGCATTCGTCGAACACCTGGGCCGCTGTGTCTACACCGGGATCTTCGAGCCCGGGCACCCCAAGGCTGATGAGGACGGGTTCCGCACGGACGTCCTGGAGCTGACCCGCGAGCTGGGTGTCTCCACGGTCCGGTACCCGGGCGGAAACTTCGTCTCCGGATACCGCTGGGAAGACGGCGTAGGCCCGGTGGACCAGCGCCCGGCGCGGCTGGACCTCGCGTGGCATTCCACCGACCCCAATCTCGTGGGCGTTGACGAGTTCACCAAGTGGTCGGTCAAAGCGGGCGTCGAAACCATGATGGCCGTCAACCTGGGGACGCGGGGCACCCAGGAAGCACTGGACCTGCTGGAGTACTGCAACATCGACGGCGGGACGGCCTTCTCGGACCAGCGAAAGGCCAACGGCGCTGCGGACGGATACGGCATCAGAATGTGGTGCCTGGGCAACGAGATGGACGGGCCGTGGCAGATCGGCCACAAGAATGCCCTCGAATACGGCCGGCTCGCCGCTGACACCGCCCGGGGAATGCGCATGATCGATCCGGACCTGGAGCTGGTGGCCTGCGGCAGCTCGGCGCCCACCATGGACACCTTCGGCGAATGGGAACGGGCTGTCCTGATGGAGACCTACGATCTGGTGGACCTGATTTCCGCGCACCAGTATTTTGAGGACTTCGGCGACCTTCAGGAACACCTCTCGGCAGGGCACCGGATGGAATCCTTCATCAGGGACATCGTGGCCCACATCGACCACGTGAAGTCGGTCAAAAAGTCCAGCAGACAGGTCAACATCTCCTTTGACGAATGGAATGTCTGGCACATGAGCCGTGGCGAGTCGAAGGCGCCCGCCGGCACGGACTGGCCGGTGGCTCCCGTCCTGCTGGAGGACCGTTACACGGTGGCGGACGCCGTCGTCGTCGGGGATCTGCTGATCACGCTGCTGCGCAACACGGACCGCGTGCACTCCGCCAGCCTGGCGCAGCTGGTCAACGTGATTGCCCCCATTATGACCGAGCCGGGCGGCCGCGCCTGGAAGCAGACCACCTTCCACCCCTTCGCCCTGACTTCCCGCCACGCGGCCGGTACGGTGCTGCAACTCGCCGTGGAGTCCCCGCTGCTCAGCGGCGGCAAGACGCCGGACTTCCCGGCACTGTCCGCCGTCGCAACCCTCGACGCCGCGGCAGGCGAGGCAGTGGTGTTCGCCGTCAACCGCTCCGCAACGGATGCACTGGCACTCGATGCCTCGATCATGGGATTGGGCAACGCCCGGATCATCGAGGCGGTCACCTTCGCCAACAAGGACCCGTACTGGCAGGCGACCGCCGACGATTCGACGTCGGTCCTTCCCGCCGCGAACGTCAGTGTGAAGGCCGACGGCGGCCGCCTCACCGGCGAACTCCCGGCGGTGTCCTGGTCGATGATCCGGCTGGCGCTGGAGGCTTAGCGGGCAGAGGGCCGTCATGCCTGTGACGCGGGGAGCCGGATGATGGAAAGATAAGGGCCATGGAACTGCATATCACCGGGGATCCGGCTGCCGACACACTGCTGAGCAACGATGCGTTTGCGCTGCTGACAGGCATGTTGCTGGACCAGCAGGTGACCATGGAATCGGCGTTTGCCGGACCCGAGAAAATCCGGGCCCGCCTCGGTTCGATCGAGCCGGCCGCCGTAGCCGCCCACGATCCCCAGGCCTTCGTCGAGGTGTTCAAGGAACGGCCCGCCGTGCACCGGTTCCCGGGCTCCATGGCCGGCCGGGTCCAGGTGCTTGCCGAGACGGTCCAGCGGGACTGGGAGGGCGACGCCACACTCATCTGGACCAAGGGTGGGCCCGACGGCAAAGAGGTGCTGCGCCGCCTGCAGGCCCTGCCCGGGTTCGGGGAGCAGAAGGCAAAGATTTTCCTCGCCCTCCTGGGCAAGCAGTGCGGCCTCCAGGCTCCGGGCTGGCGTGAAGCCGCCGGCCACTACGGCGAGGCTGACGCGTTCCTGTCCGTGGCCGATATTGTGGATCCGGAGTCGCTCGTCAAGGTGCGTGCCAGCAAGCAGGCTGCAAAGGCGGCCGCAAAGGCGGCCAAGGGCTGACGGCAGGCCCGGAAGGAAGTAGCCGCAATGGCAGTGACCATGAACGACGTCGCGCGGGCAGCGGGCGTTTCATTGAAGACCGTTTCCAACGTCCTCAACGACTATGAGTTCATCCGCCCTGCCACGAAGCAGAAGGTCCACGACGCCATCGCTGAGCTGGGCTACGAAGCCAACCTGACCGCCCGCAGCCTGCGTTCCGGAAAGACCAGGATGCTGGGGCTGGTCCTGTCGGATCTGTCGGCTCCCTACTACGCCGAGCTCGCCTCAAGGCTGATGACCGTGGCATCGTCGCGGGGTTACCGGGTCCTCGTGGAGCAGTCCGGGGCCGAGGCGGGCAACGAACTTGGTGCGCTTCAGGGCCCGCTCCGGCAACTGACCGACGGGCTGCTCTTTACGCCTCTGGCCTTGGACGCCGACGCCGTTGCCTCCCACCGCGGCAGCAAGCCTGTGGTGATGCTCGGGGAGCACATTGTGGACTCCCGGTTCGATCTGGTCACCATGAAAAACGAGCAGGCAGCGCATGCAGTGACGGCCCACCTCCTGGCGGGAGGGCGCCGTCGTATTGCGGTGGTGGGCGCCCAGGCCGGCGAATCGGCCGGCACGGCAGGCCTCCGTCTGAACGGCTACCGCAAAGCGCTGGACGGAGCCGGCATACCGTTCGAGCCGTCCCTGGTGGCACCGTGTGAATGGCGGCGGGACGGCGGCGCTGCCGCCGTCTCAAGCCTGCTGGACGGCGGCACCGCGTTCGACGCCGTGTTCGGCCTGAACGACGCCCTCGCCCTGGGCGCCATGCACGAACTGCTCATCCGCGGGGTGGACGTGCCCGGGGACGTGGCTGTAGCAGGCTTCGACGACATCGACGAGGCAAAGTTCGCATCGCCGTCGCTCACTACGGTCTCGCCTGGCATGGACGAGATCGCCGAGCGTTCCGTGGCCCTTTTGATCGACAGGATCGAGGGGCGGGAGCCGGCGGGGGACGGCGTCCACGTCGAAGCGGGATTTGTCCTGAGGGTCAGGGAATCAGCCCCGTGAAAACCAGCGGTTGCAGGTGAAAGCAGAAACCCGTGGTTGATGTCCAGGCCGAGACCGTGATCAACCGTCCACGGCCGGACGTGGCGGGGTACGCCGCTGACCCCGGCAACGCGCCGGACTGGTACAGCAATATCGCATCCGTCCGGTGGGAAACGGAGCCGCCGCAGAGGGTTGGCTCCCGTGTGGCCTTTGTGGCGCACTTCCTTGGCCGGACGCTCGAATACACCTATCAGTTCACGGAGTTCGTCCCGGGCGCATCACTGACCATGCGGACTGCCCAGGGGCCTTTTCCCATGGAGACCACCTACACGTGGCACGACGCCGGGGAGGGCCGGACGCGGATGGTGCTGCGCAATACAGGCAGTCCGGCAGGGTTTTCCCGCGTGGCCGGTTTGGTGATGGCGCCCATGATGCGCCGGGCAATGCGGAAGGATCTCGCCAGGCTGAAACAGCTGCTGGAAGCACGCTGAGCCCGCAGTTACCCTCAACAGCAAACTGTGGCCAAGGGCGGCGGATACTTGAGCCAGGGACCAACCACCTGCCGGCAGCCGGTGCAGACCAACCAGGAAATCCGCAGCGGGCTGGGCAGCGCTTAGTCGGTTTCCGGGCAGGTGCAGAAGAAACAGTCATCCCCGCCGCTGCAGGAATCACCGATCGTGCTTGTCCCCGGCATGGCGGCCGCTGACTCCCCGGGTAGTTGTTCTGCGTGATTCTGGCCGGAGGTTTTCGGCATGACCCGGGCTTTCTCTGAAAGGGGTGAAGTTCTGGCGGCTGTTTCAGTTCCAGTATGGAAGGGCAATCAGGTAAGCAAAAGCGATGAAAGATGATCTGTATAAATCAGGAAACCCGATGCTTTGGAGAGGTCCTAGGATGGGGAAGATAACGCGTACCTTCCCGTCAACGGCGCCGGGCCAACCGGACGGCTGGCCTCCCGGCTGTCAACGTCTGTAGGAGTCCTCTATGTCTGCACCAGCCCTCAGTGTCGAGGCCGCCCTCAGGATGTACACGGGGGAGGATGCCTGCGCCGCCTGGCTGTTGTGCGACGGGCATCAGCCTGACGCCCGTAGCGTTTACCCTCATCGAAGCGGATCTCTCCAGTACGGACATCACCTACGGCCAGCTGCGGGAGCGTTCCGAGCGCGGGGCTGCTGCCCTTGCCGGACTTGGAGTGGGGCCCGGCGACGCCGTGGCTACGCTGATGGGTAAATCCGCTGACCTGGTGGTGATGCTCCTGGCGATCTGGCGGCGCGGGGCCGTCCACGTTCCCCTGTTCACGGCCTTCGCCTGGCCCGCCATCGAACTGCGCTTGAATGCCTCCGGCGCCAAGGTGGTCATCACCGATGAGGACCAGCGCGGCAAGATCCAGGAAACGGCAGCTGCAGTGGTGGTTGCCGGGGACCATGCCGCCGGGGATGACTTTTCCCTGCACCAGCTGCTGGCCTCGCATGAACCGGGCATCCCGGCCGAAGCTGTGGGTGGTGATGGCACCCTGGTGCTGATCTTCACCTCCGGGACCACCGGGGCGCCCAAGGGCGTGCCCGTACCGCTCCGGGCTCTGGCGGCATTCCGCCAGTACATCGAATGTGGCCTGGATGTACGCGGGGATGACGTGTTTTGGAACGCCGCTGACCCGGGTTGGGCCTACGGGCTGTACTACGGGATCCTCGGACCGCTCGCGGCGGGCCGCCGCAGCCTGCTGCTGCATGCCGGGTTTTCCCCGGAACTCAGCTTCGCCGTCCTGGAACATTTCCAGGTGACCAACTTCGCTGCCGCACCCACTGTGTACCGCACCATGCGTTCCAAACCGGCCGCGGCAAAGAGCATCCGTCTCCGCCGGGCGTCCTCCGCGGGGGAGCCGCTAACGCCCGAGGTGATTTCCTGGGCCGAGGGCACGTTCGGCGTCCCCGTCCGGGACCACTACGGGCAGACCGAGCACGGGATGATGATCATCAACGCCTGGCATGATGACCTCCGCCAGGAACTCCGTCCCGGCTCGATGGGCCACCCCCTGCCGGGCTGGACCTGCGCTGTGCTCAAGGACTCGGCCAACGAACCTGCCGCACCGGGGGAAATGGGACGCGTAGCGGTGGACACGGCCAACAGCCCGATGATGTGGTTCACCGGTTACCGGGACGCGCCGGAGAAAACCGCGGAGCGTTTCAGCGAGGACGGCCGCTGGTACATCACCGGGGATGCGGGAATGGTGGATGAGGACGGCTTTTACTACTTCTCCGCCCGGGACGACGACGTGATCATCATGGCCGGCTACCGGATCGGACCGTTCGACGTCGAAAGCGTCCTGTCCCAGCACCCCGCCGTGCTCGAATCAGCCGTCATCGGAGCGCCGGACGAACTCCGCGGCGAGGTCCTGGAAGCCTACGTGGTCCTCACCGCGGATGCCTCCGGGGGCGAGGCCCTGGTCACCGAACTGCAGACCCTCGTCAAAACCCAATACGCTGCCCACGCCTTTCCCCGGCGCATCCACTTCGTCGACGAACTCCCCAAGACACCGTCCGGCAAGGTCCAGCGCTTCATCCTGCGCCGGCAAACCCGGTCCTGAAACTCCCGCGAAACGTGGGCGGCCTACTCTGGTGACAGTCCGGCGAAGCTACACAAGGGCCACCTTCTGAGACGGTACTGGTGAGGGTGCGTACGCCTGACCCGAGGAGGTACACATGACTGCACTGAGCCACCTTGGCATGCTCTACCGGGACCGGGAGACCCTCCCGCTGCGGACCCGGCTGCTGTTCACCTTCGGCGCCGTTGCCGCGTTGCATGCGGCCGCCGTCGTGCTTCTGCTCAGCGGTACCGCGCCCGGCAGCCAGCCGCTGGCCCTGGGCCTGGTGCTCACCGCCTACCTCGCCGGTGTCAAGCACAGCTACGACTGGGACCACCTGGCCGCCATCGACAACTCCACCCGCACGTTCGTCGCCCAGAGGCAGGATCCCGTCAGCGTGGGGTTCGCGTTCAGCCTGGGGCACAGTTCCGTGGTGATCCTGGCGGGCGTTCTGGTCATTGCCGGCGCCGGGGTGATGGGGGAGCTGGTGAGGGAAGGGTCAGCAGGCAGCCTGGTGCTTGGCCTGATCGGCAGTGGTGTTTCCGGGCTTTTCCTGCTGGCGATGGGGCTGTTCAACGGCTCTGCCTTTGTCCGCACCGCCCGCGTCCTCCGGAGATCACGCTCCGGCGGTGCCATTGCGCCCGGGGATCTTGAAGCACAGGGGTTCCTCGCCAGGCTCCTTGCCAAGCCGCTGGCACGGGTCCGCCGGCCGCGCCACATCTACGTCATCGGCTTCCTGTTTGGATTGGGCTTCGACACCGCCACCACCATCGGCCTGCTGATGATGACGACGGCGGCCTCGCTGGCCGGCGTCTCGCTCCTCGCCTTGATTGCGCTTCCACTCGCCTTCACGGCGGCGATGACACTCTGCGATTCGCTCAACGGCGTGGCCATGATGCGGCTGTACCGTTCGGCTCTGGACGATCCCCGCCGTACGTTGGGTTTCAACGCCGCGGTCACGGGGATCTCCGCCCTCTCGGCCCTGTTCATTGCCGTGATCACCCTCGGTGGCTTCATCAACGCTGCCTTTGGTTGGGGCGATCCGATCAGCAGCTGGCTGGGATCCGTTGACCTCGGCGAGGCCGGGTTGCTGCTCATCGCCATGCTCCTGGCGGTGTGGGCGGGACAGAGGTTGGCATTCCCTGGGCTTGGAGGGGTGTGCAGGAGGCCCAGGGTTCCTACACTGGATGGATGATCAAAGTCGAGGGCTCCATCGAAACAAAACTGTCTCCGGATAAGGCCTTTGCCTTCCTCTCGGAGTTTGAAAACACCAGCGAGTGGGACCCCAGCACCCCGGTCATGGACAAGCTCACTCCCGGGCCTGTCGCGGTGGGGCACCGGTACCACGCCGAGTCGGAGTTCCGTGGCAAGCGCCAGTCGCTGGAGTACGAAGTGATCGAACTGACCGAACGCCACATCAAGCTCCGCGGCGAGAACAAGTCCATTACGGCCTTCGATTCCATAGATGTGGGCCCCTCCGCCCAGGGATCGCTGGTTACCTACTCCGCCGAATTTGACATCAAAGGCCCGGCAAAGATCCTCCAGCCGCTCCTGAGGCCCGCGTTTATGTCACTGCGGGATCCTGCGCTGAACGGCATCCGGGACACCCTGAACTCCCTCGCGGGCCGCTGAGCCCAGCCAGAACTCGCGGAGGGAAGCCCTCGGATCGGCGTCGACCCCCGGCGTCCCGTCAAGAATCATGGTGTGACGTTCCGGAACTGAGTACCGTGGCCATTCCGGCATGCCTGGCGCTTCCGGAGCCCCGGCCCGGGCGAAGGCTGCCCAGGCCCGGCTCATCATTCCGCTCAGATCCTTCGGTGCTGTGCCGCCGGTCAGGAAGCGCGCTTCGCGGTTGCCGGTCTGCCGGAACACAAACGGGATCTCGAGGGCGTGGCAGGCGCCCAGCTTTCCGCCCAACGCCGGGCTCGGCCAGGTGAACAGGTAGCTGAAGGTGGAGCCGGCCGATCCTTGACGGGCGTCCAGCAGCCGGTTGCTGGGCTGGCGGTACTGCACATCGGCCAGGCAGGCCTCCAGCTGCTCCCGCCCGTCTGGATCCTTGCCCAGACCGTCAGCCAAGGCAGCCGCGAAGCCGGGGAGCGCGCCGGCAGGATCCGGAAAATATCCGCCGAGGACCACCTCCACCCGGTCCTCATAACGCGGCGGGTCACTCGGGTAGTCCGGGCGCATTTCAACCGCGAACGAGCCCTCATTGAGGTTGGTGCCCACCAACAGGTCCACCGAAGAATTATGGCCGTTCCGGACCGCGTCCAGCGGCGGTTCCGGCAGTGCCGGAGTCCCCACCGTGGGCTGGAACGGCAAGGGAACGCCGAAGCTGTGCGGCGCGGCGGCATCTATGAGTGCTTTCTGGGCCGCCAGGAGACGGGCAGCCGGCAAGGTGAACAGTTCGGCCGCACGCGCCTCGTCCAGCCCGCACAGCCGGAGGAAGTCCCGGGTCAATTCGGCGGACCCGGCGGGAGTCCTGAACCGCTCGGCCGTGCCGCTCTGCATGATCGCGCGGCGGAACAGCCCGTCCGACGCCGGCATGCCCAGCAGGGTTCCAATAGCCGCCGCCCCGGCGGACTCGCCGAAGACAGTGACGTTGGCCGGGTCCCCGCCGAACGCGGCGATGTTCCGGGCAACCCAGCGCAATGCCGCCAACTGGTCGAGGAGCCCGGCGTTGGAGGAGTCTTCGTACCCGGGACCCAGCAGCTGAGGCAAGTGCAAAAATCCAAAGGCCCCCAGCCGGTAGTTGATGGCCACCACCACAACGTCCGTCTCCACAGCCAGCGGCCCGCCGTCGTGCATGCTGCCGTTGTTCGAGCCGGTGACGTAGGCGCCGCCGTGAATCCACACCATTACCGGCCGCCCTGCGCCATCCGGGGCCGGGGTCCAGATATTGAGGTTCAGGCAGGCAGCCTCGTCCCACAGGGTGGCAAAACCGGCCGACGGCGGCGTGAAGTCGTCCGGATTCTGCGGCGCCATGGCGCCCGGTGCGGTGCAGTCGCGGACACCTTCCCAGGGACGCACGGGAACCGGCGGCAGGAAACGGCGTTGGCCGGCAGGTGATTCCGCGTACGGGACCCCCGTGAAGCTGTGCACGGGAAGGCCGTCAAGGATCCGGCGGGTGCCGCGGACGCTGCCCAGCGGTGTGGAAACGAGGCTCATAAGAGATCAGCCTAGTCAGTGGTGCAGGCCAAGCGGGGCCCAGGGTGCCGTTCGGACCCGCGCTGGTCCGGATCGGCTCCCATTCGGCTCCCATAGGAGTGTCATCGCCCCGCTCCCGTCCGGTTCGAATATGCTCTCTGGCGTGGAAACTGCGGAAATGGAATCCAGTGGCCTGGCGGCCGACATACCGGTGCTGGAAGGTCAGTCCACCATCGAGGACCTGCTGCCTGGCCTCCCCGGCATCCGGGCAGCCTGGGCACTGCCCATCGCCGCTGATTCTGTCCCCGAGGGGGACGAGGGAAACCAGCCCGCCCTCTTCTGAGGACGCTGACACCCTGCTGACACCCTGCTGACGGCCTGCTGCCCGAAGTCCTGCCGCGGACATCCTGCTGCTGAACCGCGGCGCCTATTCTTCGATGGTCACACCCCGCCAGAAGGCAATGCGGTCCTTGATGGACGACGCCGGTTTCTTCGGGTCGGGGTAGAACCAGGCGGCGTCGTTGTTCATCTGACCGCCGACGTCCAGCGTGTGGTAGCTCGCCTGGCCCTTCCAGGAGCAGACAGTGGTTTTGTTGCTGTCCTTGAGGAAGGTGGCGTTGACGGCGTCACGCGGAAAATAATGGTTGCCCTCAACCACCACCGTGTCCTCGGATTCGGCAATGACTTGTCCGTTCCAGATTGCCCTGACCATGGAGTGATCCCTTTCGTAAAATTCCCCCCTGCCGGTCGGCAGGGGGAGCTATGCGGCCATCCGGCCCTTGGACTTACGTGCCGGGCGCTGCTCTGCGGGCGGCTTCACCGCGGGCGTCCGCGGAGCCGCTTTCCCAGCCTGCGTCCGCACCACCGGCGTCTTCGCAGAAGGCGCCCGCGCGGCCGGCGTCTTCCCGGCCTGCGTCCGCGCAGCCGGGACCCGCACTGCCCGGCGCGATCCCGCCAGGACCTCGCCGCCGTCGGGCACTGTGCTGTCCGCATGAAGATGGATCCCATGCTCCACCAGAACGCCGGAACCGATCCGCGAGTGGCTCCCGATGTGTGCCCGGCTGCCGATAACAGTGCCGCGGCCGATCCTTACGCCATCGCCGATCACTGTCCGGTCACCGATCTTCGCTTCCCGGTCGATCCAGCTACCGTGTCCTACCCGGCAGCCGGAACCGATGGAGGCGCCATGCTCCACGTACGTCATCTGGCCGATGCGGGCACTCTCGGCAACAGTCGCTCCCGGTGCGACGAATCCGCCGCCGTTGGCATGGCGGGCGTACCGGGTGACCTTTCCGGTGTCGTCCTCAACTGATACAAACTTCGCGTTCATTCCATTCCTTGATCGAAGCGCAACGGTTTTGCTCGCATCTGGGTTAACGCCCTGCAACCCAATCGGATTCCCGCAGGGCAGCGTCCGGTTACCCAGACGAACCCGTGACAGTTGTTCGTAGCCGGGACCCGGCTGGATGGCCCGTCATTCAAGGTGAGGTTGGGCAAGCCCTTTTCGTGGGCTTCCGCTGCCCTGCAATAATCGGAACCAGCGGTTTGCCGGGGCTTGTAACCCCGGAGTTGACTACCAGCAAGACGCAGGCAAACAGGCAGCATCGTAAGTTCAGGCCCATCCCACCAGACGAGGCGGACATCCATGAAGGCTCCAGACCAGTTCACCCAACTCGCCGGCACGCCAGGTTCGCCCGGACCGGCCGACGCGGCAGGTCATGAACCGGTGGACCACCATCTGCTGCAGCGGCTCGCCGACGCACACGGGGTAGGCACCTCCTTCCAGGGGTGGGACGGGCTGCCGCACAGCGTCGCGCCGGACACCCTGATCAAGGTCCTGGCCTCGCTCGGCGTCCAGGCCGGGACCGACGCGCACATTGCAGCGGCGCTGGCGGAATCGGAGCTGGCGCCCTGGCGCCGGATGTTGCCGCCCGCCGTCGTGGTCCAACAAGGTGAAACTGCACTGGTCCCCGTCCACGTCCCGGACGGTGCCACAGCACAGCTGAACATCGTGCTGGAAGACGGTGCGGGGGTGGTGGAGGCCGCCCAACAGGACATCTGGGTCCAGCCGCAGGACGTTGACGGCGTCCCCACCGGCCGTGCCACGTTCGCGCTCCCACCCGACCTGCCGCTCGGCTGGCATACCCTGCACGCAGAGTCCGACGGCGTCACGGCCGAGGGTGCGCTGGTGGTGGTTCCGCAGCGGCTCACCGCTGCCGGGCCGCTGCTTGAGCGGCGCGGCTGGGGGCTGGCCACCCAGCTGTATTCGGTGCGGTCCAAGCGTTCGTGGGGCGTGGGAGATTTCGCTGACCTCGCGGACCTGGCCACGTTGAGCGGCGAGCGGGGCGCCGATTACGTCCTGGTCAACCCGTTGCACGCCGCTGAACCGGTTCCGCCGGTCCAGCCCTCGCCCTACTCCCCGTCCACGCGGCGCTTCTTCAATCCGATCTACATCCGGGTGGAAGCCATCCCGGAACTGGCCTACCTCAAACCACGGAGGCGTGCCGCCGTGGACCGGCTGCAGGAACAGGTCCACAGCCTGAACAAGGACGGGGACCGCCTGGACAGGAACGCCGTCTATGCGGCCAAACTTCAGGCGTTGGAGTTGCTGTACCACGCGCGGCGCTCGCCGGCACGGCAGGCGGCCTTCGACGGGTTCTGCAGGATGTCCGGGTCCGGCCTGGACGACTTTGCCCTCTGGTCCGCCATCCGTGAGGACGTGGCGCCCGGAGATCCGTTGTGGACTGACCCGGATTGTGCGCTGGGCTCACCCGAGGCTGAGTCCTTGCGGGCAAAGCTCGCGGACCGGATCGGCTTCCACCGCTGGCTGCAGTGGATCTGCGACGAGCAGCTGGAAAGCGCGCAGCTGGCGGCCCGCCGGGCCGGAATGCGACTGGGAGTAGTGCACGATCTGGCCGTCGGCGTGGACCTCAGCAGCGCCGACGCCTGGACCCTCCGCGGCGTCCTCGCGCCCGGCGTCAGTGTGGGCGCACCGCCGGACATGTACAACCAGCTCGGCCAGGACTGGAGCCAGCCGCCGTGGCATCCGGGCCGGCTGGCAGAGGCCGGCTACGCTCCGTTCCGCAACATGCTCTCCACTGTCCTTCGCCACGCCGGCGGCATCCGCGTGGACCACGTCCTGGGCCTCTTCCGGTTGTGGTGGGTCCCGGCCGGAAACTCCCCGCGGGAAGGCGCCTATGTGCGGTACGACCACGAGGCGCTGATCGGGATCCTGGCGCTTGAGGCGCAGCGCGCCGGCGCCGTGGTGATCGGCGAGGACCTCGGTACCTTCGAGCCGTGGGTGCGTGATTACCTTGCCGCCCGCGGCATCCTGGGGACCTCGATTCTTTGGTTCGAGAACGACGGCGACTCGCCACTGCCGCCCGAACAGTACCGGACCCAGGCCCTCGCCAGCGTGAACACCCACGACCTGCCGCCTACGGCGGGCTACCTGGCGGGTGACCATGTGGGCTTGCGCAGCCGGTTGGGCCTGCTGGAGCGGTCGGAGGCTGAAGAGCGGGTTGAGCACGTGGCCACCCTGGAAAAGATGATGGGGCTGCTCCGCGAACGGGGGCTGCTGCCGGAGGGCGTGGACCACAGCGCAGCTCCGGGCGCTGGTCCGTCAGCTGTTCCGTCAGGGACCGAGGAGCGCACCATCGAGGCGCTCCACCGCCTGCTGGCCCAGTCGCCGTCGGTCCTGCTCGGCGTCGCCCTGGTTGACGCCGTGGGGGAGCGGCGCGTGCAGAACCAGCCGGGAACCACCGAGGCGCTGTATCCGAACTGGCAGGTCCCGCTGGGCGATCCGGACGGCCGGGCCGTCCTCATCGATGACCTCCCCACCAACGCCCGGTTCAACTCGCTGCTGGCCGCGGTGGAGGATGCGCTGCGCTGACACACTCATGACGCCCCCGTGCTGGGCGCCGATCCGCTCGCGTGACGGGACTGCGCGGATCAGCGCCGGGTACTGACACTGCGCTGATCAGCGCCGGGGTGCTGATACTGCCCAGATCAGCGGGTGACCTCCTCCAACAGTTCGAGCACATGGCGGTATGGGGAACCCGTTGCCCGCGTCATGCCCAGTTCGCAGGTCCGGTTGCAGGAGGCGTGGGCCGTGGCCCCCATCTCCGCCACCTCCGCGGCCTGCTTCGCCGTGGCCGAGGCCGTCAGTTCCGGGTGCAGCATGCCCCTGTCACCGGCAAAGGCGCAGCAGCCCCAGTTTTCCGGGACCTCGACCCGCTCAGCCACTGCGCCGGCCACGGCACCGAGTGCATCATTGATGCCCATCCGGGTGGAGGAACAGGTGGGATGCAGGGCCAGCGACTCCAGCTTCCCGTGATCAGGAAGCCCGGGAAGGATCCGTTCCGCAACAAAGTCGACGGCGTCAACCATCCGCAGGGCTCGCTGACCTGGTTTGGGTGTGTCCGACTCCACCGCCTGCCGCAGCCCCTCTGTGCACGAGGATGCATCGCAGACGATGGGCAGCTCTCCGTCCCGGGTTGCTTCGCGCAGGGCGGCGAGGGTCTTCTCCCGCATCGTCGCCTGCCCGGCAGCCATGCCTTTGGAGGACCAGGGGGTGCCGCAGCACAAGCCGTCGATGCCTTCAGGGACGAGGAGCGTGAGCCCGGCCCGGGCGCAGAGCTGTTCGAAGCTGTACTGAACCCCGGGTCCTTGGCTTCCCGTTCCTTCGGCGCCCTGTCCCTCAGCGCCCTGTCGCTCAGCGTTACCTGCTCCCGCGGGGCCGAACATGGTGCCCACGCAGGCGGGGAAGTAGACGGCGTCAACCGTTCCCGCCGGCGTCGGACGCTTCCGGACTGAACCGCCGCCCGGCAGCTCGGCCGAGTACAGCGGAACGGTGTCTTTGCCCAGCACAGCCCGCGCGGCCTTGTTGGGCGGAGCGATAACGGCTGCCGGGAGCTTGTTGACCACCGTCAATGCCAGTGAAGCACCCCGGGTTACGCCCTCCCAGTGCTTGGCGGCGGCGTTCCAGACGCCGTTGGCGAGCGGGCCGGCGTCGTCCTTCCGCAGGCGTTTCACCAGCGATCCGGTGTTGATGTCTACGGGGCAGGCGGTCTGGCACATTCCGTCCACGGCACAGGTGTCCACGGATTCGTAGTCGTAGTCCTTTTCCAGTTCCTTGACCAGCGCCAGATCACCGGCCAGCCGGGCGGACTCGATGGCGCGTAACGTGACAATCCGCTGCCGCGGCGTGAGCGTGATGTCCTTGCTGGGGCACACCGGCTCGCAATAGCCGCAGGAGACGCAGCGGTCCACTTCCTCAGCCACCGGAGGGGCGGTCTTGATGTGCCGCAGATGGGCCAGGGGGTCCTCGTCCATCAGGACGCCCGGGTTGAGCATCGCGGCGGGGTCGAAGAGGCGCTTGATGCTGCGCATGACCTCGTAAAGTTCGTCGCCATACTGACGGCGGACATAGGGGGCCATCACGCGCCCTGTCCCATGCTCGGCCTTCAGGGAACCGCCCTCGGCCAGGACCAGGTCCACCATGTCTTCGGTGAAGGCGCTGTAGCGGTCCAGTTCCCCCGCTGTGGCGAAGCCGTCGGTGAGCATGAAATGGACGTTGCCGTCCTTGGCGTGGCCAAAGATCACACTGTTGCTGTAGCTGTACTTGTCGAAGAGCCGGATCAGTTCCCGGCATGTGCGGCCCAGCACCGGGACCGGAACAACGATGTCTTCCAGCAGCGCGGTGGTGCCCTGCGGCCGCGCCCCGGCCACTGAGGCGTAGAGGCCTTTGCGCAGCTGCCAGAGCTGGCCGCGTTCCCGGGCATCACCGGTAAACTGCGCCGGCGACGTGAGCCCAAGCCCGGGAAGGACGCCTTCGCCGTGCCGTTGGAGTTCGGCGAGCTCGCCGGCGCTTGCGGCGGAATACTCCACCAGCAGGGCGGCATGGTCCCGCACCGCAAGGTCCTGCACGACGGCGGGGGTGCCCTTGAGTGTCTGGCCCACCTTCAGCGACAGGGCATCCATCAGCTCGATGGTTGCCGCGCCCGTGCCGACGAGGGTGGGCAGGGCCGCATTGGCGGACTCGAGGTCCGGGAACACGAGCAGACCCGCCGCCGCATGCTGGAGCCGGGGAATGGTGCGGAAGACTGCTTCGGCCACGAAGCCGAGGGTGCCTTCGCTGCCGATGATGAGGTGGGCCATGATGTCCACCGGGTTGTTGAAATCCAGCAGGGAGTTCAGTCCGTAGCCCATGGTGTTCTTCATGGAGAACTGCTGCCTGATCGTGGCGACCGAGGCCGGGTTTTTCCGGACACGTTCGGCCAGCCTGGCCAGGCCTTCGTAGAGGTCCGGTTCGAGCGCGCGGAGCTTCTGGCCGGCGTCCGGCGCGCCGGTATCGATCACGGTGCCGGAGGGCAGCACTACAGTCAACGACTCCAGGGTGCGGTAGGTGTTGTCCACGGTGCCGCAGTTCATGCCGGAAGAGTTGTTGGCCACCACGCCGCCGATCGTGCACGCCGCCTCACTTGCCGGGTCAGGGCCGAACTTCCGCCCGTAGCGGGCAAGTCTTGCATTGAGCGCACGCACCGTGACGCCGGGCTGGACGCGGACCCGCGCGCCGTCGTCGAGCACTTCGATGTCCCTGAAGTTGCGGCGGACGTCCACCAGCACGCCGTCGGTGACCGACTGGCCGCTCAGGCTGGTTCCGCCGGAGCGGAATGTCAGCGGCACGCCCTGGGCGGCACTGGCCCGCAGCAGCCCGCCCACTTCGGCAGCACTGTCCGCGGTCACCACGGCCTGGGGGATCAGGAGGAAGTGCGAGGCGTCATGGGCGTTCGCGTGCAGGTCAATGGCGCGGGTCTTCACCTGCGCGGGATCGTGCACCGCTTCGCGGAGGGCCGCCAGGTCCAGGGAAGCCATCAGGGAACCATCCAGCCGAGGACCGGGGTGGACTGCAGGAAGATCAGCACGGTGATGAGGGCCAGCAGGCCCAGGCTCCAGCCAAGCAGCTTCCGGAACAGGGTTCCCTCGGCCCCGTCGAGGCCTACCGCCGCCGAGGCCACGGCAAGGTTCTGCAGCGACAGCATCTTCCCCATGACACCGGCCGAGGAGTTTGAAGCGGCCATCAGGACCGGCGACAGGCCGGTCTGCTCTGCCGCAGTTGCCTGCATCTGGCCGAACAGTGAGTTCGAGGAGGTATCGGAGCCGGTGAGGGCCACGCCGATCCATCCGATCAGCGGTGAGAGGAGGGCGAAGAAACCGCCGGCGGAAGCCAGTGCGAAGCCCAGAGTGGTGGTCTGGCCGGAAAGGTTCATCACGAAGGACAGGCCCAGGACGGCGGTGACAGTGACGATGGTCCAGCGCAGTTGGACGATCGTTTCCCAGTAGATGCGCAGGCCCGTTGAAGCCCTGACCTTGTACAGCACCATGGTGAGGATTCCGGAGATCAACAGGAGGGTACCGGTCGCCTTGAAGTGGTCGAGCTTGAATTTGGTGGCCGCGACAGGCTTGCCGGCCGAGTCGGTGATGTCCAGCCCTGGCCAGGCAAAGGTCACGCTGCCGACCTGGCTCAGCCAGGCCTTGACGAACGGAATCTGGGCCACAGAGAACACGGCGATGATGACCAGGTAGGGGGCGATCGCCATCCAGATCTGGCGGGGTTCGGGCCTCGTGTTGTCGGTCGGCACGGACGCGCCGCCGGTGGCAGGGACTGCCGACGATGAGCCAATCTGCCCGGCCCTGTTGGATGGACCCGCAGCGGACGGACCCGCAAGTGACGCGCCCGCACCTGACGGGCCGGCGGTGGAACCGCTGCGGCGGGAGCCGGTGGCGGCGGCGACGGCGGCGTGGGCAGGCTCTGAGGAGCCCTCCACGGAGCCTTCCATTCCCACTGTTTCCGTGGGCTGCCAGACCTTCAGCATCAGGAGCACGGCAGCCACGGTTACCACTGCGGCGACCACATCGGTCAGTTCCACAGCGAAGTAGTTGGAGGTAATGAACTGGGCCAGGCCGAATGCGGCGCCCGCAACGAGGGCCACCGGCCAGGTCTGCTTCACGCCGCGCCGGCCGTCAACGATGAACACCAGCAGCAGCGGAACGATCAGGGCAATGAAGGGCGTCTGGCGCCCTGCCATCGAGGACAGTTCATTCAGCGGCAGGCCAGTCACACCGTTCAGGGCGATGATTGGTGCTGCCATGGCGCCGAAGGCCACGGGAGCGGTGTTGGCCAGCAGCGAAACAATGGCGGATTTCAGTGGTTTCATGCCTGCCGCCATGAGCATGGCCGCTGAAATCGCGACGGGGGCGCCGAAGCCGGCCAGGGATTCCAGCAGGGCGCCGAAGCAGAAGGCGATCAGGATGGCCAGGATCCGAAGGTCGTTTGAGATGGAACGGATGGTGCGTCCCAGCACTTCGAACCAAGGGGTGGCCACGGTGAGCCGGTAGATCCACAATGCGTTGACCAGAATCCACAGGATGGGGAACAGGCCGTAGAAAATGCCGGCGGCAGTGGCGCTCAAGGCCTGGTTCACCGGCATCTGCCAGCCGACGACGGCGAGCACAAGCGAGAGGGCCAGGCTGGCCAAGGCAGCTTTGGGTGCGCGGACCTTGAAGACGCCCAGTAGGACGAAGAGCAGGACGAGGGGAAGCGCAGCGCAGAGCGCAGAAAGCACAAGGGACCCGGCGATGGGGTCGAGTATCTGCTGAAACATGGGTCTCCAGATTTGTGGTTGGCGTCACAACACCGTGGCGCACAACGATTGTCTAACAAGTACACATGTAGGTCAAGCGTTACTTGTTCACTTGTCTGGCAAGATGGAGAAGAACGCCGAAACTTACGGGAGGGAAGCTGACGTGCCTGGCCGGATTGCTGCAGTCTCGATCGTGGAAGCGATCGCCGCCGACCTTCGGAGCCGGATCTTCTCCGGTGACCTCGGCTCCGGCCAGAGCCTCACCGAGACAGAGGTCGCCTCGTCCTATGAGGTGGCCCGCCCCACGGCAAAAGCCTCGATCGAGAAACTCGTTGCCGAAGGGCTTCTGGACCGGGGTACGCACAAGACTGCGCGGGTGGTGGACCTCGGGCCGGATTCGGTGCGGGATATCTACCTCGCACGGGCCTATTTGGAAAGCGAAGTGCTCCGCAGGCTTGCCCGCACCAAGGCTGTGCCCCAGACGGCGGTCCAGGCCAATCGCGATATCGCAGCAGTGCAGACGGGTACGCCGCTCGACGTCGTCGAACCCGACATGCGGTTCCACACCAGCCTGATTGACGCCGCGGGCAATCAGCGCATCAGCAGGATGTACCGCTCGCTGGTGGGCGAGGTGCGGTTATGCATGGTCCGCGTCCAGTCCCTGCAGCTGTTGGACACCGAACTGATTCACGCCGAACACCAGAAGATCCTTGAATTGATCGAGGCCGGACAAGGCGAGGCAGCCGCCGACCTGCTGGATGAGCACCTTGGGCGGGCCCGCGAACGGCTGGTGGCGGCGATGGGCGGGGCCGCCGGTCCCGAGGCCGAATATCCATCGGGGATGCTTTCGCAGTAAGCATTCCGGCTTCTGGGCCAACCCCGACGTCATCACACGAGTGACGTGATGGTTCCGGGCAGGAACCGGTCCGCCGTCGTGCTTGCCCTAAGGGTCTGGCGGGCTGCTCCGCGCAGGGTGAGAATGTGAAAGAGCCGGGGCTCTGCAACCGGGCATTCACAGGGAGACCCTTATGGCCAATGCGCCCGTACTGGTTTTAGGCGGCACCGGCATGCTGGGCAGCCAGGTTGTCACTGAGTTGCTCAAGCGCGGTAAGCACGTCCGGGCGCTGGTGCGTCCCGGTTCGGATGCCTCACGGCTTGAGGCCGCCGGCGTGGACATTGCACGTGGCGACATGCTGGATGCCTGGTCGCTGCTGCGGGCCATGGAGGGCGTTGACGCCGTGGTCACCTCGGCGGCGGGATACACCAGGCACCGTCAAGGCGACACCCCCAAAACAGACATGGTGGGCAACGCCAACCTGGCCGAAGCAGCGAGCCGCTCCGGCGTCCGAAGGTTCGTTCTGACCAGCATCCTCACGTGCGACCAGACGCCCCAAGTGCCGCATTTCTGGCACAAAAAACTGGCCGAAGACAAACTGCAGGAACTCGGTGTCCCGTTTGTGGCGCTGCGGCCGGGGGCGTTCCTTGATCAGGTCACTCGTTTCGGCGGCGACCCTGTCACCAAAGGACGGCTGACCTGGATGGGATCCCCGCAAATCCCGTTGACTTTTGTGCTCACCTCCGACGTCGCCGCCTACCTTGCCGAGGCCGTTGACCTCCCGGGGCTGGAAGGGCAGCGTATCGATATCGGCTGGGACCGGGCGGTGGCGATGCAGGAGGTTGCCGACGTCGTGGGCCGCCTCTCCGGCCGGCCCATCCGCGTCCGGTCCATCCCCCTGGGCGTCCTGCGCGCAGCGGGGACGGTCCTTGCGCCGGTCAACGCCATGGCCAAGGACGGTGCCGCCATGTTGGAGTGGTTCCAGTCGGGCCGTTACGTTGCGGACACCGCCCTGCAGCGTCAGTTTTTTGGCGAGCCTCCCACCGCCGAGGTTGCCATCAGGCGGTTCGTCGCGGGCCTGGGGCACACTCACCACCCAGGCCCGCGACGCCGCTAGTTTTCCCGGACTGACTAACCTTCCTTGTACTAACCCGCTCTGGACTTAACCCGCCGTGAGCAGGTGGGTGAAGTGGTCGTACCGGAAGGTGACCGCTCCGCCGTCGTGCTTGTAAACGATGTTTCCGCCGTTGGGCGCACCGCCGGCACCGTAGTTTTCGTCCCAGCCGCGGTTAAGCGCCGCCTTGAACTCATAGGTGCCTGCCTGCAGTTTCTCAACGGCCAGCTTCCACACCATGGTTGCCGGGTCCAGCGTCAGCTGGGCCTCGTCGCAGGCGGGAGCCCAGTCCTCCGGGCACCCGAGTTCGGTGTTGAGGCTCCCGGCGATGGCAACGGCCCCGGGCTGCTGCGAGGCGTAGATGGCGCCGAGGATGTGTGTGCTGTTGTCGTAACGGAACGTCACGGCCCCACCCGGGTGGTCCAGCACAATGTCCGTGCCTCGGAAGACTCCGCCGGCGCCATAGTTCGCATCCGGGTTGCCGTCGAGCACGGCCTTGTACTTGTACTGTCCGGCAGGCAGTGCGTCAACGGTGAGCCGCCAGATGTTGTCCGCCGGATCCAGTGTCATCATGGCCTGCGGGCACGCCAGCTCCCCCTCGTCGCAGCCCATCGCCAGGTTCAGGTCTCCGGCCACCGTCACGGTATCGGGTTGCGGAGCCTCACCCACAAAGACGGTCCGCAGCTCGCTTGCCACACTGAACCCGGGGCCGGTCATGGTGGCGCGGTACTGGACCTTGGTGCCGTCAGCGAGTCCCAGGGCCGCCAGGTCATCGACCACCGAGTACACCGGCGACGAATCATCGGAGCCCACAGCTATCCACGCCCCGCCGGCAACGCTGCGTTCGAAGGACACCACGTGGCTTGCCTTCTCGGGGTCCGCGGTGGCGCTGAGCTCAACTGGACTCTTCACACCGCTGCCTTCGGCAGGCTTCTGCAGGGTCAGGATCGGCGCGGGAACTGCTGCTGCGCGGGAACTGCTGCTGCGCGGGACTGGCTGGTGGCCGTGTGGCCGCCGTTGTCCAGCACGGTGGCCCTGTATTCGAGCGCAGTGCCGGCCTCCAGCGCTGCCACGTCATGGAACACCTCGTATGGCGCGGTGTCATCGGTGCCGATCGGTTCCCAGCCACCGCCTGCCGTTTTCGCCTCGAAGGTGACCTCATAGAACGACGTACCGTCGACGTCGGCCGTTACGTTGATCCGCCCGTTGTCCGCGGGTGCCGCGGCGGGTTCCTGGAGCGCGACGGCGGGGGCTGCCTTGGAGTGCGGGATGCGGCCCGATGCCTGGTAGACCACGGCGGACAGCGGCGGGACCGTGACGGTCAGCTTGCCCGCTGCGGAGGTTTTTGCTTCTTCGGCGGCGTCACCGTAGATCTTCGTGTAGCTGCGCTTGCCGATGTAGGTGGGAACCTCCGCCGTCTGCGGCTGCTCGCTGTTGTTCAGGGCAACGACGTATTCGCGCTGGTCCTCGGCATCGGTCCGGGAGAAGGCGTAGATCCCGGCTCCTTCGGAGGCGAACCGATGCTGGTGGGCGCCATCGCGCAGGGTCGGGTGCTCCCTGGTCAGGGCAGCCAGCTGGCTGATCTTGGAGTACAGCGGGTGGGCTGCGTTGAAGTTGTCCGTTGCGTGTGTGGCGTCGGTACCGAGGAGATTGTCGTCCAGGTACTCCGGCACCTGGCTGGCGAAGAGCGTCTGCCGGGCATCCTGGTCACCGCCCGGACCCGTAAAGCCCTGCTCGTCGCCGTAGTAGACCACCGGGTTGCCGCGCGAGAAGTACATGAGTTCGTGCGCCAGCTGATCGCGGGCCACCTGCTCCGTGTCGGTTGCCCCGGGGTTGTCCGCGGCGATGAAACTGCCGATCCGGCCCATGTCGTGATTGCCCAGGAATGTGGGCAGTTGGTAGACGTTGGAGTCGGCGTCGGTGTACCAGTCGTCAGTGGCGAAGAACGTCTCCAGGGAGCGGGTGTCCTGGCCCTTCGACGCGAAGTTCCGGGCTGCATCCTGGAACGGGAAGTCCAGAACTGCCTGCATCTCGTTCCGGGTGGTGAACTGCGACGTGAAGCTCTTGGTGGTATCGAACACCTCGCCGAACATAAAGAACTCATCCTTGCCCTGTTCATGGGCATAGTTGAGAACGTCCGGGCCGAACTCCTGCCAGAACTCGTTGTTCACGTGCTTCATGGTGTCGATCCGGAAGCCGTCCACGCCGAACTTGCCTATCCAGGTCTTGTAAATGTCCTCCATCCCCTTCACCACAGTGGGGTGCTCGGTGAAGAGATCGTCCAGGCCGAAAAAGTCACCGTAGTAGGAGTCCTCGCCCACAAAGGTGGTGTCGCCGCGGTTGTGGTAGAGCTCCGTGTTGTTCAGCCAGTCGGGAACCTTCAGCTCCTCTTCGCCCACCTGCAGCACGGGTTTGTAGGGGAAGGACGTCTTGGGGTCCAGCTCCGGAAAGCTGTCCGAGCCTGCGAAGTCACGGTCGTCGAACTCCACCCCGGCCGCCGTTTTGTAGGGATCCGTGTCCTTCGACTTGTAGGGCTGGCGGGCACCGATTCCCTCGCTGTTTTCGAAGCCGATCACGTCCGCAGTGTGGTTGGTGATGATGTCGAAGTACACCTTCATTCCGCGGGCGTGGGCCTCGTCTATGAGTGCCTGCAGTTCGGCGTTGGTACCGAGGTGGGGATCGATCTGGGTAAAGTCGGTGACCCAATAGCCGTGGTAGCCGGCGGACTTGTCCTCCGTCTGCACCGCTTTGTTCTTGAAGCTGGGGGTCAGCCAGATCGAAGTGGTGCCCAGGCCCTGGATGTAGTCGATTTTGTCCAGCAGGCCAGCCAGGTCGCCGCCGTTGTAGAAGCCCTTTTTGGTGGGATCGAAGCCGGACACCATCGGGTCGTCCGGGAGGCCGCCGAGGTCGTTGGTGGTGTCCCCGTTGCTGAACCGGTCAGCCATCACAAAGTAGAAGTTCTCATCCGTCACCGGGGCGCGGAGCGAGTGGCTGGCAGCCGACGACGGCGTTCCCGGCTTGTCAGGGCCGGCCTTTGACGGGTCGGGTGCAGCCTGCGCGGGGAGCAGCGCGGTTGCGGCAGCGACGGCCGCTACGAGAATGCCGGCGCCGGCCCGAAGGAGGGGCGTGCATTTGGATGCCGTCTTGGGGCGGGTGGCTGGTTGGAGCCTTGGGGTGGAGCCTTTGAGAGTGCGGTATTTCACGTCAGGAGAGACCTTCCTGGTAGCGGCGTTGCTGTACAGGCTGCGTTGTATCGATGGGCCGCGCACATGGCTTCTGTGCCCCGTGGCGGTTTGGGACTCGGTTTACCGGGCGATCAACGACCGCCGTAGGGTGAACCACGTCAGAGTGTAAGCGCTTGCATCGAATAAATCCAGTCTTTTGGCTGCCGTCTCCAAGGGCTATTCTGCAGGCGCCGAAGGGTGCACTCGGCCCTGCTGGAAGCGTCGGTTAGCATGGAGTTTCCAGCCACATCGGGAGGACGGTTGGCCCATATTTGTGTAGCCGCTGCGATGCTGATTCCCTCTGCGCATGAACCGACGACTGGATCCACTAAAAGGATTGGGCCGACAAGGCCCAGAGGTCACCGAAATTGCAGCCTGCCCATCGAGAGGGCGTCTCATGCCCGCCAGTGAACTGCGGTCAGCTTCCTTTGATGACATTTGTGCCCGGCTTCGGTCCGCAGGGTGTGTCTTTGCAGAGGAGGAAGCTCAACTGCTCCTTGCTGCGGCATCCAGCGCTGCCGAGCTCGCTTCGTCGGTAGAGCTGCGCCTCGCCGGCTTCCCTCTGGAGCATGTGCTGGGTTGGGCAAGCTTTTGCGGACTCCGGATTGAAGTGGATGCGGGCGTTTTTGTTCCCCGCTGCCGCACCGAAATTCTGGTGGACGAAGCTGTTGCGCTGCTGGAGGATGACCGGCCGCGGGCCCGCCGCAGAGGAGATTCGCCTGCCGTCGTAGTGGATCTGTGCTGTGGTTCCGGCGCCGTCGGTGCTGCAATCGCCTCCCGTGTTTCCGGAATCGAGTTACATGCTGCGGACATGGACCGGGGCGCTGTGGATTGCGCTCGACGTAATGTAGCCCGGGTGGGCGGCCAGGTCCACGAGGGCGATCTGTTCGCTGCGCTGCCGCCCGCGATCCGTGGCAGGATCCAGATCCTGGCCGTCAACGCCCCCTATGTCCCGACAGGTGAGATAGGCACCATGCCCCCGGAAGCCCGCTTGCATGAAAAGCGACTGGCGCTTGATGGCGGGCCGGACGGTCTTGATTTCCACCGTCGTCTTGCCGACGGGGCATCGGAGTGGCTCCACCCGGGCGGCAGCCTCATCCTGGAGACCAGCCAAAGGCAAGCTGATCAGACGGCCGCGATTTTGGCCGATGCGGGACTGGCCGTCCGGATCGTCCGCTCTGAGGAGCTCGACGGCACAGTGGTTGTTGGCGTTGGCGTTGGCATTGGCCCTGGGCTGGGCTGACTAAATCAAATAAGTCCTAGCGGGTGGCGGTCGACGCTCCAACGCTGATCCACAAAGTTCGTTTCCCGTGTGTGCTCAACCCAATGTGCTCAACCTGAAGTAATCAACCTGAAGTACTCAGCCCGAATTTCTCATCCGTCCGGTGCTCATACCGGCGAGGTCTGTCGGCGCAGGTTTGAGCCGGGTGACCGGCAACGCTCTCGGCGCATGGTTGAGCCGGGTGCGCTATTCGCGTTGGGGTGGTGGGGGTGGTTTGAAGTAGTGGTTTTGTTGGGGTTTTTGGGTGGGGTCGATGTGGCGTGGGGGTGTGTACCAGGGGGTGCCGTGTTGGGTGGTGATGGTCCATTGTTCTTTGTGGATGAGGTGGTGGTGGTGTGAGCAGAGGAGGGTGCCGTTGGTGGTGTTGGTGGGGCCGTTGTTGGACCAGTAGGTGATGTGGTGGGCTTCGCACCAGGGGGCTGGGATGGTGCAGTTGGGGAAGGTGCAGCCTTGGTCGCGGGCGGTGAGGGCGAGGCGTTGGGCGGGGGTGAAGAGGCGGGTTTTGCGGCCGAGGTCCAGGATTTCGCTGTTGGTGCCGAGCAGGACGGGGATGATGTCGGCGTCGCAGGCGAGTTTGCGCAGGGTGGTGTGGCGGCGACGGGGCCGGTGAAGGTGTAGTTGCCCGTCTCTGTCTCTGGCCCTGGCCCGGTGCCCGTGCCTGGGCGCGTTTTGGTGGTGATGTTGTTGCCGGTGGTGGTTCCGTCCGCGGGGTGGGGGAGGAGGTCTTGGTAGTGGATGGTGGCGAGGATTTGGGGGCGGTTTCCGCCGGTGATGGGCAGGGTGTCGGTGCGTAGTGCTGCTTTGAGGGCGCCGATGATGCCGTCGAGTTGTTTTTGGGAGCGGGTGCGCCGGTCCAGTTCCACATCCGCGTTGGCGTCCGCGTCGGCCCAGCGGTTCTGGCCGGTGCCGGGACCGGTATCGGGGCCGTTGCCGGTGCTGCCGCCGATGTCCCCGTCAATGTCCCCGTCGATGCGGCTGGTGCTGCTGGTGCCGGTACTGCTGCTGGTGGTGGGTGTGGTGCGGGGGTTGGTGGCGGTGTTCATGACGGTGAGGAGGTGTTCGTATTGGTCGGTGGTGGCGAAGATTTCGAGGTGGTGAAGGCCGTGGCGGGGTTTGCGGATGAAGGCGCCTTGGGTGTGGCGGAGGGCTTCTTCGGACGGTTCGGTGCCGTCTGCGTCGAGGGTGTCGGACCAGCGGCGGGCGACGCGGGCGAGGAAGTCCGGGTCTGCGGTGGCTGCGGTGCGGGTGAGGTCGGTTTCGATCAGGGTGAGGGCTTCGGGGGTGGTGCGGTGTTGGAGCCGGTCCAGGGTGAGGCTGATGATGGTCCCGGCCCGGGAGGACACCGCCGGGCAGGCAAGCGCGGGCCCTGAGTCCTTTGGATCCAGGGTGCTGGCAGTGACTGCTGGGTCCGGGGTGGGGGTGAGTCCTGCGGCGAGGTGTTCCCTGGGTGGTGGGGTGGTTTCTCCGGTGAGGGTGGTGGCGGGCAGGATGGCGCGGGCGAGGGCGAGCCGGCGGTGGGCTTCGGATTTGCCGATCCGGAGCCTGACGCGGAGGAATTCGGCGGTGTTCGCGCATCCGTCGTCCGCGGGCGAGGACACAACGGGCGGGGCGGCGGGGCCGGTGGGCCAGGTGGTGTCGGTTTCGTTCAGGGTTTCGGTGCCGTGGTCCCAGCCGGTGACCCAGGTCCTGGTGGACCTGGTGCGGGCGGTTGCGGCGTCGGCGATGGCTTGGGTACGGGTGCGGTCCACCGACCCTGCGGCGAGGACTTGGAGGTATTCCACGGTCCGGGAGATGTCTTCGACGTCGCCGGCGAAATGTGCGCTCTCAACATAGCCGGCCATCGCGAGCCGGGCCGGGGCGGCAGCCGCGGCGGCGTTCACAGCGGCCAGCAGCGCGGCCAGCCCGGCGTCGGCCGTCCCGACACCCGCCCTGTCGGCCGTCCTTCCGTTGGAAGCGCCCCCAACAGGCTGGCCCGCGTGCGTGAGCACGGCGGTGGAACCGCCGGACTCCGCAAGCTGACCACTAAAAGCTTCCATGGGAACACTCTGCCAGGGGGGTACGACATTTAAGCCGTGGAGGTGGCCAGCGTCCACCTTCAACGTATTGGAAGCACCCCCAACACGCGGATCCGCCCGCAAAAGTGCAGCGGTGGAACCGCCGGACTCCGCAAGCTGACCACTGGAAGGTTCCATGGGAACACTCTGCCAAGGGGGTACGACAGTAATGATGAAATTGGCTCGTGCCGGCGGGTCGGCCACCCCGTCGGCTGGGCTGGCTAGCCAGTCCCGTGTGAACGAGCAAGCTACATCGGCCTCGACGTCAGGCCACAGGGGTAAGATGGAGGGGTGGCCGGGCCGGGCTACCGCTGCCTGTCCAGCAGACTCGCGAGCCAGGGCAGGAACCCTGAGCCTGGGCATCGGCCCTTAAAACTCTGCCGGCCGCCGCGTCCCCCAAGGATCGCGACGGCCAGCAAGGTCAAACAGTTTTAGCACAGTTCCGCCCCGACCTCAGTGTCAAGCGGCGGCCCTGCGTAACGTTCCGGGCAGGAACCCTGAATCAGTCCCTTCGCGGGTCCACGTTCGTGGCTGCCCCGGCGGGGGTGGCGCCACCTTCATCGGACCAGTCCTGGCCCTGGGCGTCATTGAGGGCAGGATCGGATTCAACATCCGAAGTCCCCAGGTTCACTGTTTCCGGGTGCGTGCTGTGGGCCGGGATGTGATCCCCGGCTTCGGCTGCGCGGGCTTCGGCTGAGCCGGCAGCGTGAGCTGACGAGGCACTGCCCGAGGCGCCGGCACTGACCGACGTGCCGACGTCGGACGTCTTGCCCTTACCGTCGCCTGACGCGCTGTCGTGGTGGACGGCGGAACCAATGACGGTGCCCGCGCGGCGGGCGGCCTCACCCAGCTGGTCAGCCAAGTCGGGAGCCTTTTCCTTGATGGCCTCCGTGGCTGCAGTGACTTTGTCCTGAACAGGCTTGCTGTCCCAGAAGCCTGCCGCCCTGGACTTGAGCTTGTCGTACGCCGCACGGCCGGAGCGCGAACCCAGAACGTAGCCTGCCGCTACTCCGATACCCAAAAGAAGTTTGTTTTTCATGATGAACTCCTGCTCCATGAGAAGGTTTTCAGTCCGGGCCTACCTGGCCCGGAGAATAGAAAACCGGCCCGGGGATTTTGTCCCCAGGCCGGTTTCCTGGCGCGCGTCGCAATTAGCTGCGGACGCCGCGCTTGGTGATCATGCCGTAAACGAGAAGCACGATGAGGGCGCCGCCGATGGCGAGCAGCCAGGTCTGCAGGGAGAAGAACTCCTGCAGGCCGGTGCCGAAAATCATTCCACCGATCCAGCCGCCGAGCAGTGCTCCAACGACGCCGAGCACGAGGGTGATGATCCAGCCGCCACCCTGCTTGCCCGGAAGGATCGCCTTAGCGATCGCACCAGCGATAAGGCCGAGAATCAGAAATGCAAGAAATCCCATTTTTACGTTCCTCTTCCTAAGTAAAGGAGGTTCCCGGATCCCGGGGACGCTTAATCCTTCTGCCTCAATAGTAATCATGCTTACTATCGGTTTGCCAACCCCACCCGTTATAAAAAGGCCTCGTCAGGTACGTTTCAGTGGCCGGTGGCGTCGGAGTCATTGCCGGCCCCGGGGCCCTCGTCCAGGATGGCAATTTCCGCTAGATCCAGCGGATCCAGGGCGAAGTCGAAGACGTCCAGATTCTCCCTCATCCGCTCCGGATTTCCGGACTTCGGAATCGTTACAAGACCCTGCTGAATATGCCACCGCAAGACAACCTGGGCAGGTGTTTTCTCGTACTTTTCACCCAGCTGGTAAAGGATGGGGGCGCTCAAAAGGTCTCCTCCTGAGCCTCCCAGCGGACTGTACGACTCCGTGACAATATCCAGCCGGGAGTGGAACTCCCGCTCCGCATTCCTCGTAATGGCAGGGCTGAGCTGGATCTGATTCACCGCCGGAACCACATCCGTTTCCGCCAACAGACGCTCCAGATGCGCAGGTTTGAAGTTGGACACTCCGATCGACCTGACTTTCCCCTCCGCCTGCAGCCGCTCGAACGTTTTCCATGTGGAGATGAACTCGTCACGCTGGGGGAGCGGCCAGTGGATCAGCAGCAGGTCCACATAGTCCAGTCCCAGCCGCTGCAGCGAACCGTCCAGCCCCTCAGCTGCGCGGTCGTTGCCCTGGAACTCGCCGTCCAGCTTGGTGGTGACGAAGAGGTCCTCCCGGTCCACACCGCTGGCCCTGATCCCGTCACCCACCCCTTTTTCATTGCCGTATTTCACGGCGGTATCGATGTGCCGGTATCCGGCTTCCACGGCGCGTACGACGGCGGCACTCACCTTTTCGTCGTCCAGCGGCCAGGTGCCAAGCCCCAGCTGCGGGATGCTGTAACCGTCATTGAGCTTGATCAGCGGTGCGAGTGTCATCTCAACAGTCTCTCCTGCTTTCTGCCTTCCTAGCCCTCGAATGCGCGGAGAATATTGCCCGCCTGGTAATCGAGCACGGTCCGCGCAAGGTCAGACACTTGGTCCGGGTTCTTCTGCTGGTCCAGGAACTCCACGAAGCGTGCGATGGCCTGCGCAGCCTTGGCGGCATCGCCGTCGGAAACTGCCTTAGCGGCCTGCTGGACACTCGCCTCCAACTGCTTGACCGCCGGACCCGATACCCCGCCGGACTCAATGTGGTCCTCCAGGGTCTGCTGGAGTGCTTTCACGCTGCCGGGGAGCCACGCTGCGCGCAGCGGCACATCAGTGAAGTCCATATCTGCGGCAAGGTAGAAATCGGTGTACGAAGGCTGGTTGTAGGTGGTGTTCTGCCGCGCCACCTCGGCGCGGTACTGGGGATCGTGCATCAGCGTGTAGAGCTTGTGGTTGGTCACTTCGGTGCTCATGTACATGCGGAGGGCCGAGCTGTCGGCCGTGCGGACGAGCATTTCTTCGCGCCAGTCACCCACGACGTCGGCCACCAGGCTGGGGGTGCCCTTGGTGCCGTTGTTGGTGCGGGTTCCCTCGGCTGTCAACAGCCTGCCGCGCTTGAAGTCATCGATGGTTGGCGTCTGTTCCTGGGAACCATTGATGATCTGAGTGGTCATATCCGCAGCCCACTTGATGCTCATATTGGTGCCCGGAGCGGTGGTGGAGAGCTTGTCGCCGTCGGCCGACTGCATGCCGATCGCCCAGTTCTCGATTCCGGGAACAGATGGATCAACGTCGCCGATCATGCCGCGGCCGGTGTCCTTGCCGGAGTAGGCACCGAACAGGACCTCGCCGGTGGCGGCGTCGCGCATGGCATAGCCGTAGGGGGCGTAGGTGCCGCCCTCGTGGACGGTGAAGATTTCCTTGCCGGGCCGGGCGGGATCGATGTCGGTGACGTGCATGGCGTCGCCGTGGCCCAGCCTGGCCTCCTCGCCGGGGGCGGCGCTGGCCGCGGGCATGGTGTCGAACGAGCTGTAGAGCAGCGAGCCGTCGTCGTCGATGGCGGCGGAACCGTACACAATCTCCTGCTTGCCGTCGCCGTCCACGTCAGAGGCACTCAGGGAGTGGAAGCCCTGGGTGGTGAGCGTACCGAATTCAGGGTCCGTACCGTTGCGGCCGTGCGGGCCGTCGTTGAACGGGTTGGTCATGGGCGTCCAGCCGGAGTCCACATTCCAGACGGGGGACAGGTTGGCGCCGTCCCAGGTGTAAGCAGCCAGCGTTGTCCGTGTGTAATAGCCGCGGGCGAACACGGCGGCCGGCTTCTTGCCGTCCAGGTACGCGACGCCGGCAAGGAAGCGGTCCACGCGGTTCCCGGGTTCAATCCGGGCCATGGCGTAATCGCCCCACATCAGTCCGTCGTCGTGCCTGCCGGGCTCATAGGCCACGGTCTTCAGTTCCTTGCCCGTGGCACCCTCGAACACCGTGAGGTATTCCGGGCCGGAGACGATAAAGCCTTCAAAGGCGCGCAGGTTGTTCCGGGCGCTTCGGGAGGGCGCGTAGACGTCCATGAAGTAGTCCGCCACGGCTTCGGCATCCGTCCGGGACAGCGGGTACTGGTACTTCGGGGCGATGCCGAACGCTTCCTCCAGCGTTGCAGGCCAGTTGCCGGCCTTCACCTCGGGGTGGTCGCTCCAGCCCTGGAAGGTGGCCACCATGTGCTGGTAGTAGTCGGCGGCGCTCATCCGGTAGTCATCGGCGTTGGAGAAGCCGGCGTCCAGGTCGGACTGGAGCATCGAAATGAAGGATTCGCCCGCCACCGAACCGTTCACGTTGTACGAGATGGTCTTGGTCCCCGGCGCCGTCTTGAACATCATTTCGGAACGTCCGTCGCCGTCGAAGTCGTTCACGAGCATCTGCGTGTAGTGCGCACCGGAGCGGATGTTGACGCCCAGGTCGATCCGGTGCAGCAGGGTTCCATCTGCCTTGTAGGTGTCCACGTAGGTGTTGCCCGTGTAGCCAACCTGGGAGACGTCCTTGGAGTTGTTCGGATCCCACTTGACCACGAACTCGTACTGGCCGTCGCCGTCCACATCGCCCACCGAGGCATCGTTGGCTGAGTAAGTGTACGCCTGGCCGGCTGGAGTGACGCCGTCGGCCGGCTTCTTCAGCGGAATGTCCTTGAAGTTGCCGCCCCATGAGGTGGCTGTGGCGCTCCGGTCCAGCTCAACGCCGCCGACGACGGCACGCACGTCGTATTCCGACGCCCCGGTTCCTGCGGCGTCAAGGAAGTTGGTGCTGTCCGTGACAGTGGCGAGTTTCTGTCCGTCCCGGTAGACGTTGAAATCGGTGCCGGTGAGGCCGGTTGCCGTGGAGCCCGTTGCCTCATGGCCCAGGAGGCGCCAGCTGACGAAAACACCTTCGGACGTGCCGGCTGCCACCAGCCCGCGATCGAGAAAGTCCAGCTGGACGCCTGCGGTGCCTGGCTTCCCGGAGGGCCCGGCTGCGGCTGCCGGGGCAGCGAGGCAGCCAACGGTCAATGCCAGGCCGGCTACTGCCGCAACAGAGAGGTGGCGTACGGATTTCCTGCTCGGATTCATCGGTGAATCCTTTCAATTTTCGATTGGGAAAACGCTTCCCCAGTAACTTAGGGTGCATCCAGTCACAAATCAACCCTTGCGGCGTGCCCGGAATGACGGTATTTAGAACGTTGTAGAGGAATCCTGCGGTTTGGTGACTGCTGACTCTTCGGGCTCCCAGCGCAGCAGGTCCCCGGGCTGGCACTCGAGGACGTCGCATAGGGCCTCGAGGGTGGTGAAGCGCACGGCCTTGGCGCGGCCGTTCTTGAGGACGGCCAGGTTTGCCGGGGTGATCCCCACCCGGTCCGCCAGTGTGCCCACCGCCATCTTCCGCCGGGCCAGCATCACATCGATGTCCACGACGATCGGCATCAGATCACCTCGTCGAGCTCGGTGCGCAGGTGCTTCGCTTCGGCATCAAGCTCAACGGCCTGGGCCAGCAGTGTCCGGAGTACCAGGACGATCAGCGCCACTCCGGCAATCAGCAGCGATGCGCCACAGATCAGCAGGATTATGCCCGGAGCGGCATCGCCTGGTGCGAGCATGACCGCGAGGGCGAAGACCAGGACCGATGCGGACGCCACGGCCCAGAAGATGATGTCCACGTACCGGAAGGCGCTGTGCGAGAAGACCGTGTTCCTTCGTGCCATCGTCAGGAGGCGCCAGACGCACACCAGCGTGACCTGGACTGCGGCGATTCCCAGCACGACGATCAGGATGGCCAAAATGCGTATGCCGCTATCCGTGCCGGCCTCTTCCAGGTCCGTGGACAGAAGGGGGACCATCCGCACTTGGACAAAGAGCGAGCCGGCGAGCGCCAGGGCAAGAACTGCGCGCAGCGCAAGGGTTGTCAGCTTTCCCACAGGGTCTCCTAGAGTATCGATTTACGGTGAAAGTCTATCGATAATCAACAGGTACGGCAAGGTTGCCCGCGGTCAGCAGAGTGATGGGGCGCGGTCCTGTGTGCGCTCGTCCCCGTTGTGCCCGCCCAGGGGCCGAACCCGCGATACCTCCCGGCGTGCCGTTAGCCGGTACGCCCCGCCCACCTGACCAGGCGGTCGCTCAGGTCCATGAACTTCAGGTCCACCACCTGCAGGCCGGGGTGGGCGTCGTGCCACTGGACAATCTCCCGGGCGCCGTCCGCGAACGGGATGCTGGCGGCGTAGCCCGGCACCAGTGACTTGATCTTGGTGTTGTCGAACACCACCGAGTGGGAGCGGTCGCCCAGCAAGCCGGGCCCCAGTTCGGGGATGTTGCCGGCATTGAGCGCCGCGATGGTTTCCGACGCCACGTGGACAAGTTCAGGCTCGGGAACGCCTGCCGCCCGGGCGAACAGGCGGTAGATCTGGTTCCACGGCAGGTATTCATCAGACGTGATGGTGTAGCTCTCGCCGACAGCCTGGGGCCTGCCGAGGACTCCCACGAAGGCCTTGGCGAAGTCCCTGCTGTGCGTCACCGTCCACAGCGAGGTGCCGTCGCCGTGCACCACCACCGGCGCTCCGGTGCGCATCCGGTGGATGTCCGTCCAGCCGCCCAGCATGGCGATCTTGGTGCGGTCGTAGGTATGGGAGGGGCGGACCACCGTGACCGGAAAATCGTCCGAACGGTAGGCCTCGAACAGCAGATCCTCGCAGGCGATCTTGTCGCGTGAATACTGCCAGAAGGGGTTCTTCAAGGGAGTGGACTCCAGGATGGGCAGCCGGGTGGGCGGCTTCTGGTAGGCCGAGGCAGAACTGACGAAGACATACTGGCCGGTCCTGCCGCGGAACAGCTCCATACTGGTGCGTGCCTGATCCGGAGTGAAAGCAATAAAGTCCGCGACGGCGTCGAACTCCCGCCCGCCCAGCACGTCCTGTACCGATGCCGGGTCACGGATGTCCGCGTGAAGTACCTCGGCGCCATCCGGCACGGACCGGCCCGAAGACTGGCCCCGGTTAAGGACGGTCACCCGGTGCCCCAGCGCGACGGCGCGGTCCGCCGCCGCCGCGCTGATGACCCCCGTGCCGCCGACGAACAGGATGTTCCTCGGCGCCACGGTATCGGTATCGGCCACAGGTTGAGTGCCCGCCTGGGGAAGGGGCGGATTTACCACGCGTAATCTTCCGGGGCGGTGCGGTGCCCCGGGAAGATGTCATCGAGGCGCTTGAGCGCATCGGCGTCGAGCGTGACATCCAGAGCCCGGATGGCGGCGTCGAGCTGTTCCTGCGTCCGCGGGCCCACGATCGGCGCCGTGACCGCAGGCTGGTGCAGCAGCCAGGCAAGTGCGACGTCGCCGGGTGCGTGGCCCAGTTCGTCCGCAAAATCCTCGTACTGTTTGATCTGGTCCTGGTGCTTCTTCAACGTCTCGAGTGCCCTGCCCTCGGCGCGGCGGACGCCCTGCTCCTGCTTCTTCAGCACACCGCCCAGGAGGCCGCCCTGCAGCGGTGACCAGGGGAGGAGCCCCAGGCCGTACTGCTGCGCGGACGGGATGACCTCCAGTTCCACTTCGCGGCGGAAGAGGTTGTAGATGGACTGCTCGCTGACCAGGCCCGTGTAGTTCCGCCGCCGGGCAGCTTCCTGTGCCTGCGCTATGTGCCAGCCCGCGAAGTTGCTGCTGCCGGAGTACAGGATCTTGCCCTGCTGGACGGCGACTTCGATGGCCTGCCAGATTTCATCCCATGGGGTGTCGCGGTCGATGTGGTGGAACTGGTAGACGTCGATGTAATCGGTCTGCAGGCGCTTCAGGCTGGCGTCCAGGGCCCGGCGGATGTTCAAAGCGGAAAGCTTGGATTCGTTGGGACGCTCAGTCATGGTGCCGTACAGCTTGGTTGCCAGGACGGTGCGTTCGCGCCGCTCGCCGCCCTGGGCGAACCAGCGGCCAATGATTTCTTCGGTCCAGCCACGGTGCCCGGTGCCGCCGTACACATTGGCGGTATCAAAGAAGTTGATGCCGGATTCCAGGGCGGAATCCATGATCGAGTGGGCGTCTGCCTCCTCGGTCTGGGGGCCGAAATTCATGGTGCCGAGGCAGAGGCGGGAGACCTTCAGGCCGGAGCGGCCAAGGTGGGTGTACTGCATGGGTGGATCCTTAGGGTTGGTGGGGCTATGCGTCGGGAATGTCAGGGTCAGAGCTGGGTGAAGGCAGCGACGGCGGGATCGGAACCGATGCGGGCGCCGGACTCGAGGGCGGTGATGGACGCACGTTCGTCGTCGGTAAGAGTCAGTGATGAAGCAGCCAGGTTTTCCCTCATCCGCGATGAATCGGCTGACTTGGGGATGACGATGTTGCCGGCGGCAAGGTGCCAGGCGAGGACAACCTGCGCGGTGGTGGCGCCGTGGGCCTGGGCGATCGCCGTCACGGCACGGCCGTTGAGGTCCCCGCCCTGGCCCAGCGGACTGTAGGCCTCCACCTCGATACCCAGGGCACGGCACTTCGCCGAAAGTTCGGCCTGCTGGTAGCTGGGGTGCAGTTCGATCTGGTTGACGGCAGGAACAACTTCGGCGGAGGCCAGCAGGGTATCCACGTGATCGGCCAGGAAGTTGGACACCCCGATGGCGCGGATCTCCTTGTTGGCGTAGAGGCGCTCCATCTCCTTCCAGGCCTGCACGTAAAGGTCCTGGGACGGGACGGGCCAGTGGATCAGGTACAGATCCACGTAGTCCAGGCCCAGTGCTTTGCGGCTGTTCTGGAATGCTTCCTGCGCCCGGCCCTGCTCGCCGTTACGGAGCTTTGTGGTGATAAAGAGTTCTTCCCGCGGAATCCCGGCGGCGGCGATGGCGGCACCCACTCCGGCTTCATTGCGGTAGGCGGCGGCTGTGTCGATGTGGCGGTAGCCGGCCTCCAGGGCATCTTCGACGATCCGTTGGGTATCCTCCGGCGGAACCTGAAAGACTCCGAAACCCAACGGGGGAATGGTGACGCCGTTGTTCAGGGTCAACTCTGACATGGTGTGGCTCCTTTGCTGCGGGTATTGCCTACGCTGCGGCCTGGTTGGGAAAGCCGGGAAACCGCTTTCAGGAAGGCTCTGAAACGAGCCTATGCACTTTCGGACAGATAGTCAGCCCTTGACCCTGTTCCTGTTTGTCCTAGGACTGCCAGTCCTACCTTCGTTGTAGATAGAGGTCATTCCACCGGGGCACAATGGGGTGCATGGGTCAGAGCGCCGAGTTCGGAAAGTTCCTCAAAGCCATGCGGTCCCGGTTGAGCCCCGAGGACGCAGGAGCAGAGGGGAGCTCAGGCGCGCGCAGGGTGCCCGGGCTTCGCCGTGAAGAGGTGGCCAGGCTGGCCGGGGTGAGCACCGACTACTACGTCCGCCTGGAACAGGGGCGGAACATCCACCCTTCCCGTGCGGTGCTGGATTCGGTGTCGCGGGCACTCCGGCTGGACAACGGCGAGCACGCGCACATGATGGATCTGCTGGAGAACTGCGCCGCTACGTCCCGCGCGCCCGGACCGGCCCAGAGCGTCCGCCCCGCCCTGCGTCAGTTCCTCGAGGCCGTCGGCGATGTTCCCGCGCTGCTGCTGGGCCGCCGGACTGATGTCCTTGCCGGAAACCGGATGGCCTTCCTGCTCTTCGCCGATTTCCCGAAACTTCCTGCTCCGGAGCGGAACCTGACCCGGTGGCTGATCCTTGATCCCCAGGCCCGCGTGTTGTTCCGCGACTGGAAGACCGTTGCAGCGGAAGCCGCGGGTGCCTTACGGGTGGACGTCGGCCGGCACCCGAATGACGCCCAGGCAAACCAGCTGGTGGGGGAGCTCGCCGTCCACAGCGAGCACTTCCGCCAATGGTGGGCGGGGCACCGGGTGGCCACCCGGTCTTCCGGCGTTCTCAGGCTCCACCACCCCGCCGTCGGCGACCTTGAACTGAACTTTGAAAACCTGGTCCTCCCCGACGATCCGGACCAGCAGCTCAGGGTGTTTTCCGCCAAGCCCGGTTCGCCGTCGGCCGATGCCCTGCTCCTGCTGGGCAGCCTGGGCGCCCCGGCGTTAACGGATCACCCTGAGAACCCCGGGCAGCCGGCGCCGCTCGCTGCTGAAGCCCGTCCGCCGAAACCCTGAGAAACGCTGATGGCTGCGCCGGAACGGCGCAGCCATCATGTTTCGGAGCCAGTGGTGGTCAGTGTTCTTCCAGGCGGAAACCGAGCTTGATGGTGACCTGCCAGTCTGCGATCTTGCCTTCTTCCAGGTGACCGCGGATTTCCTTGACCTCAAACCAATCGAGGTTGCGGAGGGTCTGGGATGCCTTGGCAATGCCGTTGCGGACGGCGTCATCCACGCCCTCGGTCGATGTGCCGACAATTTCAGAAATGCTGTACGTGTGGTTGGACAACTTCGCTCCTCGTGATCGCCTTTGAGTCCCGGTTGCGGGCCGTCCTTGCAGACTAGTAGGACTTCCGGGCGGGGGGAAGTGGCAGATCCCGTGGTCAGACGCCCTGCGGTGTGTCCAGCACCAGGGTTTTCAGGTCATTGAGGGTCTGCTGCATGTGTGCGTCCATGGCCTCACGGGAACGGCCGGCATCCCGCGACTCGAGCGCCTCAGCGATGTTCTGGTGATGCCCGATCGCGTGCTCCTGGATCTCCGGCACGGCAGATGTTTCCGCCCGCCGCTTCTCCAGCACCCGGTGCAGGGGTTCAAAAAGCACAGCCACAAAGACGTTCTCCGACGCCCGCAGGATCAGGTCATGGAAGGCGAGATCGGCCTCGACAAACGCTGCGACATTGTTGACTTCATGGGCAGCGCGCATCGCAGCCACATACCCGAAAAGTGTCTTGATGTCTGCGTCACCGATGCGGCCCGCGGCCAGTTCGCAGGCCCCGGTCTCGAGCATCCGGCGGAGTTCGATGAGCTGAACCGATGCGTCTGCCTCATTCTTGCCCTCGGACGCCGCGCGCAGCACGGCTTCGAGGGACGCCCAGCGGTTCAGCGGGTTGACGAAGGTGCCGCGGCCACGTTCAACGCTCAGGATCCGTTGTGCCTCCAGGGTCTTCATGGCCTCGCGGACGGTCATGCGGCTTACGTCGTGCCGGGCGCTGAGTTCAAGCTCGCCGGGCACGCTGGATCCGGGCGGAAAGTCCCCTGCGATGATCCGGTCGAGGAGTTCGTCAGCAACGACCCCCACCAGTGATTTCCGTGCCATGTTCCCCCTGCTGCGCCGTGCCACATATGTCTGACAAGTCTACTTGCGCGTTTTCCTTGTGGTGTGCCACACTATTTCAAATGTTAGATGTCAGACATCTTACAGATACCAATATCACCACAAGATTTCACACAACGGAGTGCACAGTGACGCTTGAAGCAGACATCCTGGCGGCCTTCCCGGCAGAGGTCCAGATTCCCGCCCGTCTCGTTGCCGACGCGGTCGCCGCCTCCAGCGCGGTGACTCCCAAGATGCTGGTAGTGCTCGACGACGACCCCACCGGAACGCAGTCCGTTTCAGATCTGCCGGTGCTCACCAGCTGGGACGTCGAAGATTTCATCTGGGCGTTCGGCCAGGCAAAACCCGCCGTCTACGTGCTGACCAACACCCGCAGCCTGGATCCCGCCGAAGCAGCCGGGCGGAACGAGGAAGTGGTCCGCAACGCGCTTGCCGCTGCAGGCACCAGCAATGCAGGCACCAGCACGGCCGGTTCCAACCTTCGGCTGGGGTTTGTCAGCCGCAGCGATTCCACCCTCCGCGGCCACTACCCGCTGGAACCTGACATCGTCGCCGCCACCGTGGCTGGGGTCACCGGCGAACAGACTGACGGCGTGGTGCTGGTTCCTGCCTTCCCCGACGCCGGCCGCGTGACCATCGGCGGGGTGCACTACATGCGCGGCACCGGGGAGGATGCCGGAAAGCTCACGCCCGTGGCGGAGACCGAATTCGCCAGGGACGCCAGCTTCGGCTTCGCCAACTCGGACATGGCCAAGTACGTGGAGGAGAAGTCGCAGGGCCGCTTCGCCGCCGGGTCGGTGATTGTGCTGGACCTGAACATCATCCGCGCCTCCAGCGATCCCCAGGTCACCGCGATTGCCATCGCGGACGCCATCGCGCCGGCCACCAATTCCACCCCGATTGTGGCGGACATCGTCACCGAGAACGATCTCCGGGCCCTGTCGCTGGGCCTGGAGGAAGCCGAGCGCCGCGGCAAGAAGCTGCTGTACCGCGTGGGCCCGCCGTTCGGCCGTGCCCGGATCGGCCAGGAAATCCGCGAAGAACTCAGCGGCGCCGAAGCCTACGCCGGCAACACCCCGTCCCTGGCTGGCGGCCTGATCGTGGTCGGCTCCCACGTGGGCGTCACCACCCGCCAGCTCAAGGCCCTGACGGAGCAGCACAGTGCGGCGCGCATCGTCGAGATTGACGTCGAGAAACTTCTCGCCGCCGAAACCGAAACAGCCGCGGATGCTTACCTGGACCAGACCGTCAACACCGTGGTGGACGCGCTGCACGGCGGCGATGTCATCGTCCACACCAGCCGCCTGCTCATCAAAACCGACAACCCCGCCGAAAGCCTGCGGATCGCCCGCACCGTTTCCGCCGCAGTCGTCGCCGTCGTCAACCGCACGCTGAAGACCTTCCCGCCCCGGTTCGTCGTCGCCAAGGGCGGGATCACCTCCTCCGACGTCGCCGCCCACGGCCTGGAAATCCGCCACGCTATTGTCCGCGGGCCCATGCTCCCCGGCATCGTGAGCCTCTGGGAGCCGGTGGACGGCCCCGCGAAGGGCATCCCGTACATCGTCTTCGCCGGAAATGTGGGCGATGACCAATCCCTCGCCGACGTCACCCGCAAGCTCAGCAACACCTTCAACGGCTAGAACCCACGGATTCACAGGAGAACACCATGACCAGCAACTACACCGTCACCGTCCTGGGCCTCGGCGCCATGGGACTGCCCATGGCCACCCGCATGGCCTCCCAGCTCACCGTCCACGGCTTCGACATCGCAGAGCCGCGCCTCAAGCTCGCCGAAGAGGCCGGCATCCGCACCTTCGCCTCCGCCAAGGAAGCCTCCAAAGGCGCCGACGCCCTGCTCCTGGCCGTCCGCAACGGTGAGCAGCTCAACGATGTCCTCTTCGGCGAGAACGGCGTGGCCTCCGTGCTCGAGCCGGGTGCCGTCGTCATCCTCGGCAGCACCGTGGGTACTGAAGCGATCCCCGCCACCGTCGCAAAGCTGGCCGAATACGGCGTCGAGCTCGTGGATGCGCCGCTGTCCGGCGGCCCCAAGCGCGCCGGTGAGGGCGATCTGCTGATCGTCGTCGGCGCTTCCCCGGAAGCCCGCGAAAAGGCTGCTCCGGCGCTTGAACTCCTGGCCTCCACACTGACCGTTGTCGGCGACAAGCCAGGCGACGGCCAGGCCCTCAAGACCGTGAACCAGCTCCTCTGCGGCATCCACATCGCCGCCGCTGCCGAGGCTATGGCCCTCGCCGACGCCCTCGGACTGGACCAGGCCAAGACCCTCGCCGCCCTCGAAGCCGGCGCGGCGGGTTCGTTCATGCTTTCCAACCGCGGCCCGCGCATCCTCGAGGCCTACACAGAGGAAGGCGCCGAGGTCCTGTCCCGCCTGGACATCTTCGTCAAGGACATGGGCATCGTGGGCAAAGCCACCCGCGCCGCCGGCCTGGCAGCCCCCGTTGCCGCCGCAGCCGAGCAGCTCTACCTCCTGGGCCAGGCCCAGGGCCTCGCCGCCGCCGATGACTCAGCCGTCATCAAAGTCGTGGCACCCACCAAGCGCACCGCGTAAGAACCACGCGCTCAGCACTTCACTGCAAACGTACGACGACGGCGGTCCCCCCTCCGCCGTCGTCGTACCCCCCCGAAGTCCCCAGCACCACGTCCCAAACAGAAATATCCAGCGCCCGATAGCCCGTCTTCTGGAAGACTGGCTTGTCAAAGGAGACACCCGCAATGAACCCCCTGATTAACTCCCTGATGGTGCGGGCGGCCGATGCCCCAGCCATCAAACCCGCCGTGGAGCTGGGTACTCCGCTGCTGCTCACCATCGCGGCCATTGGCATCGCCGTACTGCTGGTGATGATCATCCGCTTCAAGATCCAGGCCTTCGTGGCCCTGCTGACTGTCAGCATCGCCGTGGCCGTGGCCTCCCAGATCCCGCTCAAGGACGTGTTCACTGTCGTGGCCAACGGCGTGGGCGGCACCATGGGTAAAGTCGCGCTGCTGATCGCACTCGGCGCGGTGCTCGGCCGGATGATCGAGGTTTCCGGCGGCGTGCAGTCGCTGGCCTCCCACTTCACCGAGAAGCTTGGTGCCAAGCGCGTGGCGGTGGCCCTGACCGCCGTCGGCTTCCTGGTGGCCATCCCCGTGTTCTTTGAGGTCGGCATCATCGTGCTGGTCCCGATCGTCTACGCGTTCGCCAAGATCGCCAACGTGCACCCGGTCAAATTCGGCCTGCCGATGGCCGGGATCATGCTTGCCATCCACGTGGCCGTTCCGCCGCACCCGGGCATCGTCGCAGGCGCGGGCGTGTTCGGTGCCGACATTGGCCTGATCACCCTGATCTCACTGATCATCTGCATCCCGCTGGGCTTCCTGTCCTACTTTGTTGCCAGCATCATGAACCGCAAGGACTACGAGCTGCTCCCCGGCGTCAAGGCCCAGGTGGCCGAGTTCGGTTCCGATTCCCTGGTGAAGGTGGGCCACGACGGCCCCGGCGCTGCAGCGATTGCTCCTCCCCGCCCGGCCCTGATCATGTTCCTCATCGCCGCGCCGATCGTGCAGATCCTGATCGGCACCCTGGGTACGCTCACCATCCCCAAGGACAACTCCTGGTACGGCCTGGCGGCGTTCATCGGCAACCCGTTCTTCGCCCTCCTGGTGGCCGTGGCCCTGTCCTTCTTCCTGCTGGCTGTCCGCCGCAACTGGTCGCTCCGGGAAACCGGCGAGATCTTCGAAGGCGCGCTGCCTCCCATCGCCTCCATCCTGATGGTGGTTGCCGCCGGCGGCGTGTTCGGTGAAGTCCTGCGCACCTCCGGGATCGGCGCGGCGCTGTCCCAGACCCTTGACCACCTGGGCCTGCCGGTCATCGTGCTCGGCTTCGTCATCTCCCTGGCGCTCCGCGCAGCCCAGGGTTCGGCCACGGTCGCCATCGTCACCACCACCGGCCTGCTGACCTCGGCCGTGATGGAAGGCGGCTACTCACCGGCCCAGATCGCCGTGATCGTCATCGCCATCGGCTTCGGCTCCCTGGGCCTGTCCCACGTGACCGATGCCGGCTTCTGGACCGTGGTGCGCTACTACGGCCTCACCGTGTCCGACGGACTCCGCACCTGGACCGTGCTCACCACCATCCTCGGCCTGGCCGGCTTCGCGCTGACCTTCGTCGCCTGGATCCTGGTGGGAGGCCTCGGCGTCTGATGCGCACCCGACTCGACCACCTGGTCACCTCCGCCCTGCAGCAGAACTCCGCCGTCCCGGCGTTCACCTGCTACGACTTCACCACCGCGCTTGCTGTGGTGGGCGCCGCCGAGGACGCGGGCCACGGCATCATCCTGCTGGTTGCCCCCAAGACCGCCGCCACCACCAACGGCCTGCGCCTGATCGCCGCCCTCCGCGGGCTGGCGGACGGGGCATCGGTCCCGGTAGCCGTCCAGCTTGATCACGCCGCTGACCTCACGGTGATGGCCGACGCCGTCGCCGCGGGGGCGGATTCGGTCCTCGCGGACGGTTCGTCCCTCCCGTATGAGGACAACATCGCGCTGGTCCGTGAGGCGCGCGCCCTGCTGGGTGCCGACGTCGTGCTCGAAGCGGAACTCGGCGGCCTGGCCGGTGACGAGGACCGTGCCTTCGGCGCGGACGAGGCCGGCGTTGACGTGGCCGGCCTGACGGACTCCGCCCTCGTGGAGGACTTCGTGGCCCGGACCGGCGCGCAGCTGCTGGCCGTCGCCGTGGGCAACGTCCATGGCAAGTACAAGGGCGAGCCGCAGCTCCGCTGGGACGTTCTCCAGGACATTGCGGTGCGGACCCACATCCCGCTGGTGCTCCACGGTGCCTCCGGCATCCCGGCCGGCGAGCTGGTCAAGGCCGCCGCCATGAACGTGGGCAAGGTGAACTTCAACACCGAGCTCCGCACCGGTGTCCTGGCCACGCTCCAGGAACAGCTGCAGGCGCACCGGGCCGACGGCGAGAACCTCCAGGGCCTGCTGGGTCACTGGAACACCTCGGCCCGGGAGTTCGCAACAGCAGCGCTGGGCATGCTCACCCGCTAGGCCCTGAACTCAGGTCCCCGGGCGAAGAATCGGAGGGAGGCTAGGATCAAGCCATGATCCTGGCCTCCCTCATTTTCGCGTTCCTCGCAGCCGCCCTCCACGTGTACATCTTCACCATGGAGTCCCTCACCTGGACAAAGCCTGCCACCTGGAAGCGATTCGGAGTGGCCTCCCAGGCCGACGCCGAAACCACCAGACCGCTCGCCTACAACCAGGGCTTCTACAACCTGTTCCTGGCTATCGGCGCGTTCGCCGGAGCCGGCTGCGTGGCGTTCGCACCGCAGGGTTCCGTCCAGCCTGTGGTGGGCTGGACCCTGATCTTCACCTGCTGCGGTTCGATGCTGCTCGCCGCCGCGGTCCTCGCCCTCAGCGGGCGGAAGTACCTCCGCGCCGCCGTTCTGCAAGGCACGACGCCGTTGCTCGCCGTCGTGCTCGGCCTCGCCGCCGTGGCGGCTTAAGAGCGCCTGCTGAGGAGGCCCGCCGGTCTTCTGGCCGATGCCACGCTTCGGGCGGACAATGTACGTGACAGGTAACGGCGACATCCGGCGCAGGTAGGGACCGCAGGTGAGTGGCGTGGAGGAACGGGGGCCAGCCCCGTGGCATGGGCAGTCCGGGCAACCGGCGCAGGCCCCGCAGGACGGGCAGGTGAGTCACCGCGACCTTGCCATCGATCTGGTCCGCTTCATCTGCCTGGCCCTGGTGGTGGTGAGCCATTGCATGATGGTCAGCCCCGTTCTCCATGCTGACGGCACCGTGACCAGCGAGAACACGCTGGGTAACCAGCGCTGGTTCGAACCCGTCATCTGGATATTTATGGTCATGCCCTTGTTCTTCGTCACCGGTGGAACCACGGGCCTGCAGTCGTGGTTGCGGCTGAAGGCCCGCGGGGGCACCGGCGTCGAATTCGCCCAGGCCCGGCTTCTCCGGCTTGTCCGGCCCGCCGCGGCCCTTCTGGCAATGATGTTTGTGGGACTGTGGGCGGCACGGCTGCTGGGGGTGGACCCCCAGGTGACCCAGCTGATCACCACCGGGGCGGGCATGCCGCTCTGGTTCCTCGCGGCCTATCTCGCCGCCCAGCTGAACATCCCGCTCCTGGCACGGTCCCATGCGCGTGCACCCTGGGTGACCCTTGCCGCTTTGGTGACGCTGGTGGTGGCCGTGGACTGCCTGCGCGGCGCCTTGCCCCAGCTCGCGTACGCCAATCTGGTCTTCGTGTGGTGTTCCGTGCAGCAGCTGGGTTTCCTCATGGCCGATGGTCACTTCGCCAGGCTCCCGCGCTCCTGGCTGCTAGGACTGATTGCGGCGGCCAACCTGTTGCTGGGCCTGGTCACCGGCCTGGGCCTCTACCCGGGAAACATGCTGGTCAACCTCAACCCGCCCACCCTGTGCCTCTTCCTCCTGGGTGTCTCCCAGGCTGCCGTCCTCCAGCTTTTCCGGCCGAGGATGAACTGGATTTCCGGGGTGCGCTGGGTCCGGGCGGTGGTCTCCGCGGCCGGGCGGCGTGCCATGACCGTGTACCTGTGGCACCTGCCGTTGCTCGCTGCCTTGTCCGGGCTGCTGCTCCTCACCGACTTTCCCAAACCCGCGGCCGGAACGGCGGCATGGTGGTGGGCGCGGCCCCTGGTCCTGGTGGGGGTTATCGCCCTCCTGCTTCCCGTGATTGCCGTGTTCGGGCGCCTTGAGGAACGTCCGACGGCGGCTGTCCACAGCCGCGGCAGGCCCGCCATCGCGGTGGTGACCGCCGCCGTCGTCGTCTTCATTCCGGTGGCGGACGCCGCCTTCAACGGCCTCACGCTCGCGCTGCTTGGCGGCGGCGCGGCATGCTTCGCGTTGGCTGTCCTGTTGCTGGGCCGGATCCCCGAGCGCCCGCCCGGGCAGGCTGCTTCAGAATCCGGGAAGGGGGAGGGCAGGGCATTGCCAGCGGGCCCAAGTAGTGCCAGTGTCGAACCATGACTGAGAACATGGTTTCCCTTGAGGATGAGTTCAGCCCCGACGTGTCGCTGGCACGGGACGATGTGCATCACCGTTACGAGCTGCGGGTCGGCGGGAAGGTTGCCGTCCAGTCCTTTTTCCGGGACCAGCCCGGACACGTGGATTTCACCCACACGGAAACCGCCGAGGAATTCACCGGCCAGGGGCTGGGCAAGGTACTGGCCCACTTTGCATTGGACGACGTCATAGCATCAGGGAAACGGGTCATCCCGCATTGCCCGTTCATTGCCGGTTACCTCCGCAAGCATGAGGGCTACGAACAGCACATCGACTGGCCCGAGGACTAAGGGACCGGCGGTGGGACCGCCGGGCGGGCGGGCTGGCGCGCCATTATTACTGGCGGGCTGGGGCAGCCAGGGTAGGTCCCAGCCTTGTGGGCATGGCGGCATCTTCGTAGAGTCGTAAGTGGGCCATGCAGCCGGCCCACGGTACTTCCGTGGAGATACCCGTGAGCCACAGACTTTCCCACCACAAGCTTCGAGTCGTTGTCCATTGCGCTGTGGATCCAGGGCAGATCCGGTTGGACGTGGGCGGTTGCCTGACCCAGTCCACTTTTCCAGCCCTGGTACACCTGCTGCTCCGGGCGCACCGTTTAGTGTCCAGCCCCGCTATATCCCTGGACCTCCGGCGGGCCATCCATCTTGACGCCGGAGTCCTGGCCCACCTTCGCAGGGCCGCCACGCCGGGCGGCCGTCCAACCGGCCACGTCGATGTCCTGCACCACGGGCTGGGACGGGTGGCCGCCGCTGCACTGGAGGAGGCCGAAGACCTCAGGCTGACCCTCCTGGAACCCGTATACATGCCGGTGTGCCCGGTCCATTCCGGCAGCCAGTTCGAGGCCGCCCGCCGGGACGCCGCCGAGGCATCGGTGGTGGAGCACCCCAGCCAGCCCACCGATCCGGCCAGCCCGGTGCGTCCCTCGCGCGCCGCATCGGCGAAGCGGGCGCAGCGTGAACGGTCAAACAAGGCCGTTCACCTGCATCTCTGAGGCGCTACCTGCCAGTGCGCAGCGGCTGCGTGGCTTTCTTGCGCTGCCACTCCAAGGCGTGCCAGAACAGGAGGGCCAAAGCGTCCAGCAGGCCCGCCAGGACTGCCCAAGGCGCAAAATTGAACAGTACGTAGGCCAGCGGCGGCGGCCCGGAGGTAGTTCCCATCATGGACGCTGCGTTCGCCGAGACCCACACTCCGCCGATCACGAGAAGTGCCGCAAGAAGCCACAGGGCAACGATGAACGGGTTGACCGAGACCCAGGCGGGGCGCCCTGGGTCGCCACCCTCCTCACGAGCGAGGGACTCCTGATCGATTGGTATGCCGTCCTGGTCCACCTCGCGGAACCTGATGTGGTTGCCCTGGTCCTGCTCCATTCTTTCCCCCTGATGATCGATCGCTGCCCGCCGGGTCTGCTGATACCAAGACCCTACTCGGAGCCGGGCGGGCGTGGAGGACCGGCGGTTAGGCTTGGGGCCATGACGCCTCAGGACAGCACGACCACAGCTCTGATCACCGGTGCCACCGCAGGCATTGGAGCCGAGTTTGCCCGGCGACTTGCCAGCCAAGGCCACCATCTGGTGCTCGTGGCACGGGACCGGGCCCGCCTCGACAAAACGGCGGCGGACCTGGAGCAGCAGTACGGGATCACCGCTGAGGTGCTGCCCGCAGACCTGACGGACGACGACGGTGTGGCGGCCGTCGTCGGACGCCTCACGGACAGTGCAAGGCCGGTGGAGATCCTGGTCAACAATGCCGGCCGCGGGCTGTTGGGCGACTTTGAGCAGAACAGCATCCTGGACGAGAAGAAAGGGCTGGTGCTGCACTGCCAAGTGCCGCTGGAACTGACCCACGCCGTCCTGCCGGGCATGCTGGCACGCGGTTCAGGCAGGATCATCAACGTGGCCAGCATTGCCGCTTTTCTCCCGCGGGGGACGTACTCGGCGGCGAAGGCCTGGCTGCTGAGTTTCAGCCGATGGGCCAACCCGGCATACGGGAAACGGGGCGTGAAGGTCACAGCGGTATGCCCCGGCCTGACCCATACCGAATTCCACGAGCGGATGGGAATGGACAAATCCGCAACACCGGCCTGGCTGTGGCTGACTGCCGATCGGGTGGTCCGCGAAGGGCTGGCAGACAACCTCCGGGGCAAAGCCGTGTCCGTCCCGTCCAAACGCTACAAAGCGTTGGCCATCGTGGGGCCGCTGTTGCCCGGGCGTCTGGTCACCCGGTCAGCGGCCCGCGTGGAGTAGGCCCGGGCCGCATCCCGGTTCTGCGTCCCCTCAGCGCGTGCCCGCTCCGACGCCGGACGGTCACCACCACCAGTATCCCCACAACGGCGCCCACGAAGGTCTCCAGGGCCCGCTCCACAATGAGTACGCCGGGACTGATGGGGGCGGCCAGTTGCGTCATCAACAGGATCACCGGCGTGAACGAAATCATCGCGAGCCCGTAATGCCGGGCCATATACAGCTCGGTGGTGAACTGGAAAATGACCACGAGGATGGCCAGCATTGCCACGTGGTGCACTCCGTAAAATTCCGCGGGAAGCCATGGTCCAGGAACCAGGACGACGGCGGTAACGGCCAGGCCGAGCAGTGTCCCCACAATGCGGTGGATCCCGCGGCGGACGCTGCTGGGGAGGTCTGCACCGGCGAGCGGAACCGCGGCCGCCGCCATGGCCCAATGCGGATGGCCGCTCCCGCTGAGCACGCCGGCGGACCCTGCAATGCCCACTGCCAGGACATACCGGGCTGCGTGCACAACTGCCAGCCGCCGGGCGTTGCCGCGAAGGGGTAGTGCATCCCGGCCCGCACCCGGACGCCAGGCCCTGGTACGAACCCACCCGCTGAAACCCACCGCGATGGAAAACGCCGCTGCCCCTCCGGCGATGAGCAGTGCTGCGTACCACGGGACGGCCATGGGTACCGAGGCGCAGGCTCCCAAGGCCAGGATGCCAAAAAACGGACCGTTGGGCTTGAGCCTCACCCTGTCCGCAAACACGGAGCCTGCCCCGGCCAGCAGGGCCTCCACACCCACCAGCCACCACGAATGCAGATGGTTCACGGACAGGAACACCCCCACAGCGACGCCGCTCAGCAATATCAGCGCGGCCTGCGACTGGTGCCTCAACCGGAACTGATGGGGCTCTGACCGGCCGTACATCCCGGTCAGCGCACCGAAGACGGCATAGATGATGAGATCGGGGCGGCCGGCGCCCAGGAGCATAAGGGATGGCACGGCCACACTGATGGCGACCCGGAGTGCGGCGAGGTGGTCCCGGTTCGCCGGTTCGAGCGTGTGAAGGGCGCGCAACTGCTTTAAGACGGGCTTCACGGGGTACACCACCTTCAGTTCCGGCTTTTTGGTGAGCCTTCCGGAAGTTACCACCGGACGTTTCCCCCGGGCATCTTCGTGTACATCGGACGTAACCTGCTTCCGGACACGGCTAAGGCCCGCCCTTCATGATTCCCCCAAGGAAATCACAAAGGACAGGCCTTATGAGCGTGAGCTACAAGCCGCGGTCAGGCAGGGCCTCCAACAGAAAGAGCTTCTGTCAGTTCGCTGCTCCCGCAGGTACCTTGTCGGCTGCTGCGCTCGCCGTCGTGATGTCCTGGGTCTCGAACGGCAGTTCGGCCAGGTCAATCAGCGGATTTTCATCCTGTCCGGCAACCAGTTCGCGTGCCTCGGCCTGGGTGTCCACACTGGGCATGGAGCCCGGCAGCGGACGCTGGGCAGATTCCTTCAGGAAGTAGATGGCCACGGCGCCGATCGCCGAGGTGCCCATCAGGTAGTACGCGGGCATCATGTCATCGCCCGTTGCGGTGATGAGGGCTGCCACGATGAACGGCGTGGTTCCGCCGAAGATCGCTACGGAGAAGTTGTAGGCAATGCCCATCGCACCGTATCGGCTCGACGTCGGGAACTGGGCCGGGAGGGCCGAGGCCAGGTTGGCCACGTAGAACGTCACCGGGAACGCGATCAGTGCGAGGCCGGCCAGGGTGGACCAGATCTCCCCGATGCCGATCAGCATGAAGGCCGGGGTGGCCAGGACCACTGTGCTCAGCGCGCCGATCCAGAGGACGGGGCGGCGGCCGATGCGGTCCGAGAGCTTACCGGTGAGCGGAATGCAGAGGCTCATGATGACCAGCACGGGGATGGTCAGCAAGGTGCCGTGGACCGGATCGTAACCCTTGGATTCGGTGAGGTACGTCGGCATGTAGGACGTGAGGGCATAGCCGGCGGTGTTGGCGGCGGCCACCAGGATCATGGCCACGATGATGGAGCGCCAGTATGCCTTGACGATTCCAACCGGTCCCTTGACGACGGCTTCGTCGCCGGCAGCGGCGTGCTTGGCGAGGTCTTCCTGGGCATCGAGGGTTGCCTGGAACTGCGGGGACTCCTCGATCTTGCTGCGGAAGTAAACAGCGATCAGGCCAAGCGGACCGGCGACGAGGAACGGAATCCTCCAGCCCCACTCTTCCATGGCAGCCTGGCCGAGCGTCAGCTGCAGGACGGAGACCAGGGCGGCACCGAGCGCGAAGCCCATGTAGCTGCCCATGTCCAGGAAGCTGGCAAAGAACCCGCGGCGTTTATCCGGCGCGTACTCGCTGACGAAGGTGGTGGCACCGGCGTATTCGCCGCCGGTGGAGAACCCCTGTACTACCTTGAGCAGCACCAGGAGGGCTGCGGCCCACATGCCGATCTGGGCGTAGCCGGGCAACAGGCCGATGGCGAAAGTGCTGGCTGCCATGATCATCAGGGTGGTGGCCAGGATCTTCTGGCGGCCTATCTTGTCGCCCAGCCAGCCGAAGATCACTCCGCCCAGCGGACGGGCAATAAAGGTGGCGGCAAAGGTTCCCAGGAGGAAAAGGGTTTGCGTGGACGGATCGGATTCCGGCAGGAATACGGGTCCCATGGTGGTGATGAGGTAGCCGAACACGCCGACGTCGTACCACTCCATGGTGTTACCCACGATGGTTCCGCCCAGCGCCTTTTTCAGCATCGGCTGGTTGACGACGTTCACGTCGGACTCTTTGAGCCGACGGCGGCCGAGGATCTTGGGTTTGCGTGCACTGCTGGGTGCTGCGCTGGTGTTTACTACACCGCTGGGTACTGCATCTTCCGGTGTTGCGTTGTTGGTTCCGCGGGCGTTGTTCGCGCCTGCTGAAGAGTCGGTCGTGCTTCGGTCTTTGGGCATTTGGGCGACTCCTGTGGAGGTCATTTGCTTGCGACTTGTAGCTGCCCCGCTCTGGGCAGGCCTTCAATTTTACGCGAATTCTCTGGTAACTCAGAGCTGGATGGCGTAGAGTGCCCTGTTTAACCCCCTGTTCGGGCATGTTTTGGAGATATTTTTTTCGGCGATCCTGCCGCTCCATCACTGGCATCCGCCGGGTTTGGCGGCATGCTTTCCCAATCTTTTTCCGGAACTGCCATCTCGGGCGGCTTTAGGCACACGTGCGAGCCGCCGAAAGTGACGGCCGCCACCAGCGTGGGCGGGGTCAGGGCGCATCTGTGGGCTGCTCCCTGAGCCGGCGGCGGAAGGGGTTCACAAGCTGCTCCGACACTGCCTATTGTTGTGCCATGGGAACACTGATTTTTGAGTAGGCGGACGCCCGCGGCCTGGTTTTGCAGGTCCTCGTCCCGGCCGAGCTCGTCAGATACGCTGATCCCCCTCAGAAAGGTTCCAAAGAATGACTGAAAAATCTGCTTCAAGCAACCCCGAATCCAGTGCGGAAAGCGCAAACGAAGCCACTGATCATCCCGCGCCCAAGGGCATCCGCTCGGGCCTGACGGAGGCCCAGCAGGCCATGCTCGCCAGTAAATCCAGGGGCGGGGATGCCGGCCTGCAGAGCGTGGGCAAAAGCCACAAGCCCACCCATGCCAGTGGCAAACAGGGGCCGGCGGAGAAGAAAGTCCGCTGGTAATCCGCTGGTAATTCACGTTCAGGAATTATTCGCCCCCAGATCAGGGAGCACTTCATTTTCATGGTGGAAAGGAAGAAAAATGGCTGAAAAAATGACTGATGTAAAGATTGAACCGGAGGTTGCCGGCCATCTGGCGGCGGCCATGGACCAGCCGGCAGTCCCCGGCCCGGCAACTATCGCTGTGGGCCTGGCGATGGCCGGAGAGCAGCACTGGCCGGACGGTAACGGGAAGAAGCGCCACCCCAAAGAGAACGAATCAATGCACGGCAGGGCCGGTCACGAGGCAGCCGTGAACGCTGTCCACCGGACGGGTCGGCCGCAGATGCCGCACTCCTCCTGATGACCCGCATCTGACCCCACGTCACAGAAAGCACCTGGCGACACCCATTTCCCGGGGGTCGCCAGGTGCTTTCCGCGTTGAAGAGGACCTGGTGCGCCGCGCGGCCTGGCCAACGTTCCGCTAGGCCTCCGGGACAACTTCGTCCGGCTCCTTGTCGACCCGCCAGCCGCGCCAGACAGGGTGGCGGAGCCTCCCGCTGCCCGTCCACTCACCGAAGGTCACTTCCCCCACCAGCCGTGGCGTGACCCAGTGGGCGTCGGACGCATCCTCGCGGGGGACGTCGTCGAACGGTGAGGTCTTGCGTGCCAGATCGTCCATTTTCTGCCGCAGCTCGGTCAGCTCACGGGAACTGAAGCCGCTGCCCACCCTGCCCACATACCGCAGGTTTTTACCTTCTGGGATGCCCACCAGCAGTGAACCAACGGAGCTTTGCCGCCCGCCGCGGCCAGGGCGCCAGCCGCCCACCACCACTTCCTGCGTTCTTGCGAGTTTGATCTTGATCCAGGTCCTGGTCCGCTGGCCGCTGACGTAACGGCTGTCCGGTCGCTTCGCCATCACCCCCTCCAGGCCCAGTTCCTGTGCGCTTTCCAGAATGTGGTCCAGCCGCTCGTCCAAAACGGGCGATAGTTCCACCGGAAGATCGGACGGCGAGTAGAACTCCTCCAACTGCTGCCGCCGCGTCTGGAAATGCTTTCTGCGGAGGTCCTCGCCACCCACGGACAGCAGGTCGAACAGCATGAGCCGGACGGGGATAGCATGGCGGGCTTTTTCGACGTCGGCCGGTTTGGTCAGTTTCATGCGCCCCTGGAGCACCCCAAAATCGGGCCGCCCGGAAGGCCCGACGGCGATGATCTCACCATCGGCAACGAACGGCCCGGCCGGCCAGCCTGCCCGGTCCGTCAGCTCGGGGTATGTTGCCGTGACGTCGTTGCCGTTGCGGCTGAGGATGCGGATTTTCCTGTCATCGGCAACGATCACCCCGCGGACGCCGTCCCATTTCAGTTCAAACATCCATTCGCTGCCTTGCAGGTCGGCGGGGTTTCCCGCGGTCGCCATCATGGGCCGAAAGTCTTCCAGGGGCGCAGCAGGGGCCTCGTCGGCTGGTTCGCGGGCGTGCTGTGATGGCAGGGATGCGGGCCGGCTTCCAGCGCGTGTCCGTTCATCCCGGTTTGTGCCGGTTTCCCCTTCTTCTTCCACATTCGTGCCGGTTTCCCCGTCTGCGTCAGCATCGCCATTGTCGCGGGCGGGTGCGTGCCGGTGCCTGCCACCGTGGTGTTCCTTGTCCATCAGATGGATGAGCCATTGCCCCTCATCACCCCGCCCCCGGCCGGTATGGATCAGGGCGAACTTCCTGGTTCCGCCCAGGCCGCCGCCTTCAGACCCTGTCAGTGTGGCGATGACTTCCTTGCCGTTGATCCACTTCTCGAGTTCGTAGGTTCCGTGGTCCCAGATGGTGACCTCGCCGGCGCCGTACTGTCCTTTCGGGATGGTTCCTTCGAAGGTGGCGTAGTCCATGGGGTGGTCCTCGGTCTGGACCGCGAGATGGTTTTTGCCGCTCGATTCCGGAACGCCCTTGGGGAGCGCCCAGGACACCAGGACTCCCTCGTGCTCCAGCCGGAAATCGAAGTGCAGGCGACTGGCGTGGTGTTCCTGGATCACAAAGGTGTCGCCGGTGCCGCCGGCGCCGGCGAACGGCTCGGGCGTCGCGTTCGGATCGCGCATGGAACGGTACCGCTCAAGGCGTGGATGCCCGCCGCCGTCGTCCGCTGTTTTGTCAGTCTTGCCGCCGGCCCCATCAGCGCCCTCCTGCGGGCTCCCAGGGTGCCCCCCACCATGTTCGACGGCGTCGAACGGGTCCTTGCCCGCCTCGACCCGGCGCAGCACGGCCTTGTAGTCCAGGTGTTGGAGGTTGGGGGAGCTGAGCTCCCGCCAGGTCCGCGGGGCGGCGACCATCGGGGTGGGCCGGCCGCGCAGTGAATACGGCACGATGGTGGTCTTGGCCGCACTGTTCTGGCTCCAGTCCACCAGGACCTTGCCCGTGCGCAGCGTTTTCTTCATGTCGCTGACAGCCAGATCCGGGTGGTCCGCTTCCAAGGCCCGCGCCAGTTCGTGAGCGAAGTCGGAGATCTGGTCCGACGTCTGCGATCCGTCCAGTCCGGCATAGAGGTGGATGCCCTTGCTGCCGCTGGTCACCGGGACCGGATCCAGGCCCACGTCCTGCAGGATGGCCCGGGCAAGGAACGCCACCTCCACACATTCGGCCAGCCCTGCGCCCTGGCCGGGGTCGAGGTCCAGTACCAGGCGGTCCGGGTTCAGCTGCCTTCCATGGGAGTCCACCTGCCACTGGGGCACATGGATCTCCAGCGAGTTGATCTGGCCGAACCAGGTGAGGGTGGCGGGATCGTTGACCATCGGATAGTAAATGGTGCGGTCCTTGTGTGTGATGGCGGCGCGGGGGAGCCAGCCCGGCGCCGAATCCTCCAGGTTCTTTTGGAAGAACACCTCGCCTGGGTGTTCCGCAGTGCCCACACCGTTGACCCAGCGCTTTCTGGTGGCAGGCCGGTTGGCTGCTGCCGGAATCAGGACATGGGCCACAGCCGCGTAGTAAGCCAGGACGTCAGCCTTGGTGGTGCCCGTTTCCGGGTAGATGATTTTGTCCAGGTTGGTGAGTGTCAGTTGCCGTCCCGCCACCCGGACACGTTCCTTAGGAGGGACCAAAGGTCTTCACCTCCGGCCCTGCGTGCGGTTCACTTGAGGAATGAGAGCCATCTGGAAAGGTGCCATCGCGTTTGGCCTGGTCAACGTGCCCGTCAAGGTCTATAGCGCCACCGAGGATCATGACATCAGTCTCCACCAGGTCCACAATGCCGACGGCGGCCGGATCAGGTACCAGCGCCGCTGTGAGGTGTGCAGCAAGATCATCGATTACTCGGACATTGAGAAGGCGTTTGAGGACGGCGGCCGGACCGTTGTCCTGTCCAAGGACGAGCTCAAATCCATCCCGGCGGAAAACAGCCACGAGATCGAGGTGGTCCAGTTTGTCCCCTCGGAGCAGCTGGAACCCATGATGTTGGAAAAGAGCTATTACCTGGAGCCGGATTCGAAGTCGCCCAAGGCGTACGTCCTGCTCCGGCGGGCGCTCGAGGATACGGACCGGGTGGCCATCGTCCAGTTCGCCCTGCGCGAGAAGACCCGGCTCGGGGCACTGCGCATCAAGGATGACGTGCTGGTGCTTCAGTCGCTCCTGTGGCCCGACGAGGTCCGGGAGGCCAACTTCCCGGCCCTGGACGAATCCGTGCGCATCTCCGCCCAGGAACGCGAAATGTCCGCGGCCCTGGTGGAATCCATGGCCGCAGATTTCGATCCTGACCACTTCACCGACGAATACCAGGTCCAGCTGCGCACGCTCATCGAAGCCAAGCTGGAAAAGGGCGACTCCCTGGACACTGAAGAGACCTTCGGTGTGGAAGCCGGCGAGGGCGGCAAAGGTGAAGTCATTGACCTGATGGAAGCCCTTAAGCGCAGCCTGGACCGTAAACGCGGAGGTGCGGCTGCAGAGGAGTCCGGGGGCTCCTCCGCGGATGCAGACTCCGGGGAGGACGAGGAAGAAGAGTCCGGGGAGTCCAGCAGCGGAACCAGGAAGGCCGCGGCAAAGTCCCTCACAGCGAAGTCCGGCACCGCCGGATCCGGCACTGCGAAGTCGTCCGCTGCAAAGTCGGGCACAGCCAAATCCACAGCCACGAAGTCTGCCAGTACCGGATCCACCACGCGCAAGCCCGCGGCCAAGACGTCGGCCAAGGCTGACTCGGCGGCTGCCAAGCCTGCGGCGAAGGCCACCACCACACGTGCCCGGAAAGGCGCTTAAGGCACCAGCTGTTCCGGTGATGGCCGCCGCCTAGGAGTACCGGAGCGCAGAGATAAGTTCGCTCTTCTTCTTGGCGGAGTAACCGGTGAGTCCGATTTCTTTGGCTTTGGATTTCAGTTGAGGGACGGTCCAGTCTTCATAGCTGCCGGATTTGCCGCCGTTGCGGCCCACCGAGGAGCGGCCTTTTTGGGCAGCAGCGTTCGAGATGCGCGCGGCCTTCTGCTTGGAAGCGCCGTCTTCCCGCAGTTCCTCGTACAGTTCCGGATCCTTCAAGCTCGGGTTCTTCTTGCCGGGCATGACGTCCTCCTTCAGCCGGGTGGAATGTTGGGTTCCTACGCTCCCACGCTAATTCCGGGCCTGTGGAAAAACAAGGAAACAGTAAGGTTGCTTCCTTCGGATTCCAGGCGTCCGCTCCATCTGCAAGCTTCGCCTGCATCCGGAATCCCAGAGCTCGCAACGTTGGCACTTTTGCCGACAGTACGTTGCCCGGATAAAAGTATTTCTTGAGCAGTCATAGGCGGATGCCTGGTGTTTCTCAACCGGCTAGGCCTGCTTGCGCGCCGGTTCGGATCGGCAAAAATTACGTGCCTACTCTCGTTTCAAGACATTTCTGTCGTTCCGGCAGTGTCCGGTGAGAAAAGGTACTGCTGTCAGAAAATAATGCGCATAACAAGGAATTCGATTCTTTCTGGTTGTAATCTTTGTTCAAGCTGATGCTGGTGCTTTCCGCATTGTATGGGGGGAAGGTGCGGCTGAGGCCCAAGGTGCCGGACTCAGCCGGCGCCTCCAGCCATAAAAGGAATAGCCGATGTCCAGGGACGAGTTCTCTCTCCCCACGATCACCGGCGCAGAGGAGACACCGGGTCTGGGGGGACCTGCTTTGCCGCAGCAGGCGGCGGAGGGTATTTCCCTGCGTTCCCGTGTGATGGAGCCGATCAAGAATGTCCTCTTTGACCCTGATCCCGAGGGTGAGTGGCGCATGTCGGTCCTGCGCAGCAGGCCGTTACTGACGGCGTTCAGCCGATCCAAGAATTCCCGGAAGGACGAGTCTCCGGGTTGAAGCCCTTACACGCTGCGTCGGCAGCAACAGGGCTCGAGTTGGAAATGGCGGCACTGCAGAGGGGGATTCCTTGCTCGTCGCAGCCGGAATGAATGGGGACATGAAGGAAGCCTCAATGAAGAAACAATTAAAAGGCGCAAATAAGTATTTCAAAGGATGGTGGGCATGAAAAGATTCTTAGCACCCGTAGTTGGCCTTGCGTTGATTTGTGGTTTTATGTCTGCACTGAGTTCGGGCGCTGCTCAGGCTGCGGCCGGGCCTTGCATCGGTGCCCCTGCCGCGGACGGCACGACGTACACCGAAACCCGGCAGTTCGTGGATAGTCAAGCATGGTGGATTCCGGACACTGATCAAGCCAACAACTCCACCACCAATCACGGCCATGTTCACATGGGGGCGTGCATACCTGAGCGCGAGACAATCAGTTCGGGCAACCTGACGGTGCATGTGCGGGTGGTCCTCCACGACAACCCGGGCAAGGCCAACTACGTCTCGATGGTGTTCAAGACCTCCGACACCGAAACAACTGTTCAGAAGTGTTACCTACGGGCGACGGCGGCGAACTTCACTTGCCCCGGCCCGTCCAGCACGGGCAAAGGCGACTTTGTGTGTACAGGTACATGTGAGCGCTGGCTGACGTTCTCGCGGCCAATCTCTTCATTTAACCATTCAGGCACGCAGGAGGTCCGCTTTCGCGGGTTCGTTCCGGAGCCGGGCGGCAACGAAATGCGCGCTAACTTAAATTGGCAGGTCAACATCCAAAACGGAGCGTCTGCGTCCAACGTCTCCAGGTATCCGTTCCTGCGGGGCAAGGGCTGGTACACCAACGCGCAGTACTGTGAGGCCTCGGTCCGTGCAGTTCCCCTTCCAGACGGTCCGGTATCAGGAGTCTGGACTCCCGTGGTGGGCCTGTCCACCCACCCCGATGGCTCGCTCCCGACGACTCACTCATTTGTCTCGATAGACCCGGATTTCCACGCCGTTCCTTCCAAACCCGGAACTGTGCTTTGGAATGCTGCAGGTCCATACGGACCCGACCCGTTCGGCGCCGCCCCCATCTCGATCGACACCAGGACTCTCACCAATGGTGTCCATAAGCTACACCTACGATCGTCGTGCCGTGACAACAAACTGGGTTCGACAAACTCCGGGGTGACCGTGATTCCCTTCACAGTGGCCAACTGATGCTCACTGTCACGTCCCGCTAAATCCTTCTTCAGACAGGGGCCCTGCCGCATGCGGCAGGGCCCCTGTCGAGAACTGCAAGGTCTTCTGGCGGACCGCTCATCGCACGTTGCGCCAAACCTCTACCGCCCTGGTGCCGGTGGGGCATGGGGCATACGACGTTCTGAAACCCTGCGAGGCCGGCATCTGCCACTTCCAGGGCCCGTGCACAATGGCCTCATGGCCAGTGGGAACATGACGGCACCGGCCCGCAACCTGATACTCGATGTTCCCCCAAAGTCTGGTTGGTCTTGAATGTCGTCACTCGATACTCGGCCACACCCAGCCGATGCGCGATGGGGCGAACTACCCCACCCGGGCTGCTCACCGCTGATACCCGGGAGGACCTGCCGGCAGAGGAAACCGTTGGATCCTTTACAGCCTGCTCCCGTGCGGCCACAATGGGTCGCATCGCAGCCTCCACTGTGCCAACAGCGTGCTGTCACTCAAAACCTGTCAAAGAAGAGGGGTCCCGAGATGAATGGCGAAGCGAAAGTAGACGAGGCAGACCTGGCGCTGAAACAAAAGCACCGGGCCATGTGGGCCTCCGGAGATTACCCGGCACTGGCCGCCGAACTGGTCAACGATCTGGGAGCCATCCTGGTTGATGCCTGCGGAATCAAGCCGAAGCAGCGCGTGCTGGACGTGGCCGCGGGTGCCGGTAACGCAGCCATTCCCGCCGCCATGATGGGCGGCAAGGTCGTAGCCAGTGACCTCACGCCGGAACTGTTCGACGCCGGCCGCCGGCAGGCAGCCGATCGCGGCGTTGAGCTGGAGTGGGTGGAGGCCGACGCCGAGGCCCTGCCGTTCGGCGACAACGAATTTGATGTGGTGACGTCCTGCCTCGGCGTCATGTTTGCCCCGCACCACCAGGCCAGTGCCGACGAAATCGTGCGGGTGTGCAAGCCCGGCGGCACGATCGGCCTGCTTAACTGGACGCCCGAGGGTTTCCTCGGCAAAATGCTTGCCACCCTGAAGCCGTACGCACCGCCGCCACCGCCCGGGGCATCACCGGGGCCGCTTTGGGGCAGCGAGGACCATGTGCGTGAACTGTTCGGCGACAGGATCACGGACGTCAAGGCCGAAAAGCGCACCCTGGCCGTCCGCAGCTTCCATCAGCCGCAGGACTTCCTGAGGTACTTCAAGTCCCATTACGGTCCCACCATCTCGGTCTATAAATACATCGGCGACGACGCGGACAAAGCCAAGGAACTGGACAATGCCCTCATCGGGCTGGCTGATTCCTTTGGCGAGGCCCACGGTGACGCTGTGTGGCAGATGCAGTGGGCATACCTCCTGCTGACTGCCCGGAAGGCCCGCTGATGCCCGGGGCCTTTGTGGCCGAATCCGCGATCACCATCGATGCCCCGCCGGACCGCGTCTGGGAGGTCATCACGGATCCGGACGCCGTCAAGGAGTTCATGTTCGGCGCGGATCTTCAGACCGACTGGACAGTGGGCGGGCCGATTTTGTGGCGCGGTGAATGGAAAGGCAAACCCTACGAGGACAAGGGACGGATCCTTGAGGTGGAGCCCAACAGGAAGCTGGTCCACACCCACTTCAGTCCGCTTGGCGGTGAGGACGACAAGCCCGAGAACTACCACACGCTGACCTGGACCCTTGAGGGCCAGGACGGTCAGACGCGGCTCACTCTCTCGCAGGACAACAACGCCAGTGAAGAGGCGGCGGAGCATTCCAAGGGGATGTGGGACATGCTTGTTACGGATGTCAGAAGGATCTCGGAACGGAGCTAACCGGACCGCTCCCCAAGCGATGCCAGCCCTTAAACGCAGACGGCCGCCGTCGCGCTCTCCCACTCAGGGAAAGCGCGACGGCGGCCGTCGGCTGGAAGCCGCTACTCGGCGTCGTGATCCGTTTCGAGGATCCGGACCAGGCTCTCCAGGGCGTCGTCGGCCCCGGTGCCTTCGGCGCGAAGCACCACAACGTCGCCGTGGGAAGCGCCCAGGCTCATCAGGGACAGGATGCTGGCGGCATCCATCGCTTCGTCTTCAGGCTCGCCTTGGCGGGCGATGGTGATGTCGAGGTCGTACTCACCGGCGGCCTCGGCGAAGATGGCGGCGGGGCGGGCGTGCAGGCCTACGCGGCTGGCGACGGTTGCGGTGCGTTCTGACATTCTTGCTCCTTTGTCTTTCGGCGCCTGTTGGTCAGGGCCGTGGATCAGTAAATCGGTGAGGCGGGTCAGACCGTTGCTGGAACGGCTTCCACCGTAGCAGCGGTCTTCGGGGCTGCCCAGCGCTTGAGGGCCACCACGGCCAAGGCACTGACGATGGTTCCGGCGATGATCGAGACCACGAACATCAGCAGGTTGCCGATGGCGAAGAACACGAAGATGCCGCCATGTGGTGCCTGTGAGGTGACGTTGAATGCCATGGTCAGCGCGCCGGTCAGGGCGCCACCCACCATGCTGGCGGGGATGACGCGCAGCGGGTCTGCGGCGGCGAACGGGATGGCGCCTTCGGAGATGAAGGAAGCACCCAGCAGCCAGGCAGCCTTGCCGTTTTCACGCTCAGCCAGGCTGAAGAGCTTCTTGTCCAGGACGGTGGCCAGTGCCATGGCCAGCGGCGGAACCATGCCGGCGGCCATCACGGTGGCCATGATCGCCCAGGGAGCCTGGTTGGTGGCACTGCCCGCGCTGAGGCCGGCAACCGCGAAGGCATAGGCAACCTTGTTGACCGGGCCGCCGAGGTCGAAGCACATCATCAGGCCGAGGATGATTCCGAGGACGACGGCGGAGGCGCCGGTCATGCCGGACAGCCAGCCGTTCAGGGCGGTGGTAAGTCCGGCGATGGGTCCACCGAGGACCAGGAACATCAGGCCGGAGGCAAAAATCGACGCGAGCAGCGGGATGATCACCACGGGCATCAGGCCACGCAGCCAGCGCGGAACCTGCCAGGTGCCGATCAGGTGCGCCATGTAGCCGGCGAGCAGGCCGCCCACGATGCCGCCAAGGAAGCCAGCACCCATGAAGCCGGCCACGGCACCGGCCACAAAGCCCGGTGCGATGCCTGGACGGTCGGCGATCGCGTAGGCGATGTAACCCGCAAGGGCAGGAACCAGGAAGCCCATCGACAGGGCGCCGATCTTGAACAGGACCGCACCGAGGTAGATGGCCAGCCCACCTTCGGGAAGGTTGCCGAAGTTGTTCTCCACCACCACTTTGTCGGCGACTGCGGTGATGTCATAACCGCCCAGCAGGAAGCCAAGCGCGATCAGCAGACCGCCACCGGCAACGAACGGAATCATATAGCTGACACCCGTGAGCAGTGCCCGCTTCAGTTTCTGGCCGATGTGCTCGCCCTTTTCGGAGGCTTCGCGCTCGGCCTGTTCCTCTGCACCGAAGTGCGGCACGCGGCGAGCGTTCGGATCCGTGGCCGCATTGAGGGCTTCCTGGACCATCTTGGCGGGCTCGTCGATGCCGCGCTTGACGGGTGCGTTAATGACGGGCTTGCCGGCGAAGCGCTCCTTGCCGCGGACGTCCACGTCCACCGCGAAGATGACGGCCTCGGCAGCGGCGATGACTGCGGGATCCAGCGGCTTGGCCCCGGAGGAGCCCTGCGTCTCGACCTGCAGGTCCACGCCCATTTCCTGGGCGGCGGCTACCAGGGAATCGGCGGCCATGTAGGTGTGGGCGATGCCGGTGGGGCAGGCCGTCACGGCAACGAGGCGCCTTGGTGCCGTGGCGGTTGGGGCCGCGCCGGCGGTGGAGCCTGTCGAGGCGGCAGCAGCAGCTCCCGCGCCGGCCGCACCGGCAACTGAACCAACTGAGTCAGCGGGCGCAGCAGCGGCGTGGGCTGCAGGCTTGTCCGCAAGGGCGCCATCGACCAGCGCCACGATCTCCTCACGGGAGGATGCATTGCGCAGAGCCGCGGTGAAGTCCTTTTTGATCAGGGACCGGGCCAGCTTGGACAGGAGCTTGAGGTGCTCCTGGTCTGCGCCGTCGGGAGCAGCGATGAAGAAGATCAGGTCCGCCGGGCCGTCCTTGGCGCCGAAGTCCACTTTGGGGTTGAGGCGCGCCATGGCCAGCGTGGGTTCGATGACTGCAGCTGAGCGGCAGTGGGGGATGGCGATGCCGCCGGGGATGCCGGTGGCCGTCTTCTGCTCCCGGGCGAAGGCGTCGGCAAAGAGGCCTTCAACTTCCGAGGCGCGTCCGGTGGCAGCAACTTTGCTGGCCAGGTGCCGGATCACGTCCTGGGGCGAGCCGCCCAGGTTCTGGTCGAGCTCGACCAGGTCTGTGGTGATGAGCTGAGTCACTGTCAATCCTTTCGAAGGGCCGTGATGGTTACGGCATCCGGGGTGGTTTGGTGGACTGCCGGGACAGTGGAACCCGGCAGGGAAGCGGCGGCGGCACCGTGTGCCACAGCCTGACGGAGGCAATCGGCCGGGGCGGCGCCCTGGCCGTGGGCGAGCAGATAGCCAGCCAGCGACGAATCGCCCGCGCCGACCGTACTGACCGCGGCGACCGGCGGATGTGTGGCCAGCCACGCGCCGTCGGCCGTTACAAGGACAGCTCCCTTGGATCCGAGAGTTGCCAGCACAGCACCCACACCGGAACGCACGACGGCGGCGGCAGCCGCTGCGGCAGCCCCCGGATCCGCTTCAAGCTCCTGTGCGGTTAACGCCGTGGCGAAGCCGGCTGCTGCAGCCAGTTCCGCCAGTTCCTCGGCGTTGGGTTTGAGGAGGTCCGGCTTTCCGGACACCCCATCCTGTGAGGTACCTGAGACGGCGCCGGCCAGCGGGCCGCCGGAGGAATCGACGGCGATCAGCGGTGCTGCCTGCTGTGCGCCATCTCCAGCGGACGCGCGCAGCCGCCGGGTGACCGTGGCGTAGAAATCGGCGGGGAAGCCGGGAGGCAGGGAGCCTGCCAGGATCACCCAGCCGGCGCCGCGGGACTGCTCCAGGAGCAGCCCGATCAGTGCTTCCTGCTGGTCTGCGCTCAGCAGCGGACCGGGTTCGTTGATCTTGGTGGTGACGCCGCCCGGTTCGGTCAGGGCAACGTTGGTGCGCAGCGGCTCATCGATGGGGAGGGCCGCGAACGGAACCCCATCGTGGCGGAGGCCGGCAAGGACAGGATCGCTGTCCGCACCGGGAAGGACCGCGACAGTCTCCACGCCCGAGGCGCACAGTGCCCGGGATACGTTGACACCCTTGCCCCCGGACTCCTGGCTGACAGAGACGGCACGCTGGACTTCGCCGCGTTCCAACGGGCCGGGCAGGGCCACGGTGCGGTCGAGGCTGGGGTTAGCCGTAAAAGTGACGATCATACGATCACCACGTCAACGCCGGCGTCGGTGAGGGCTGCTCTGAGTTCTGCGCTGGGCTCGCTGTCTGTTATCAAGGTGTCCAGATCTTTCAGGGAGGCGAACTGGACCAGGGTTTCCGCGTCCAGCTTGGAGGAATCGGCGAGCACCACAATGCGGCGAGCCGAATGGACGAAGGCTGCCTTGACGGCGGCTTCTTCAGGATCGGGCGTGCTGAGGCCAAAATCGGCGTGGATGCCGTTGGTGCCGATGAACGCGATGTCCGGCCGCATCCGGTTCGCAGCTTCCACAGTTGCCTGGCCGACTGCTGCCTGGGTCAGGCCGCGCACCCGGCCACCCAGGAGCTGAAGGGCAATTCCTGGCGTGCTCGCCAACCTGGCGGCGATGGGGACCGCGTGGGTGATGACTACGAGTTCGGGTGCTGGCGAGCCGGAAGGAACGACGGCGGCGCGCCGGGACAGCAGGTCGGCCAACGCTTCTGTTGTGGAGCCGCCGTCGAGCAGGATGCTCCCGGATATTGCCGGCGGTATCAGCGCCAGGGCAGCATCCGCGATCCGCATCTTCTGACCCGGGCGCTGGACCATGCGGTCGTTGATGCTTTCCTCGATGGTGCTGAAGCGGTCGGCTGCAACGGCCCCGCCGTGGACCCGGCGTACCGTGCCGGCGGTCTCGAGGGTGGCCAGATCACGGCGGACGGTTTCCGTGGTGATGCTGAAACGCTCCGCGAGCAGGTTGACGCTGACGCGGCCGCTGCCGGCTACAAGCTCGGCGATCTTCTGCTGGCGCTCCTCGGCGAACACGTACCCTCCGTTGCGTAAAGTGCTGAATCCCAGTGGCGTGAAGTCCGGTGACTGACATCACATGATGTTGGATTACCTGACTTTATCTGCGTTTGTGTTGGTTTGTCAATGGAAACCCACACGAAACAAAGTAGGGGGCGTTGCGGGCCTCTGCAGCCTGCCGGCCCACGAAAAAGCCGGGCCGGACCGTGGTGGTCTGGCCCGGCTTGTCGGGATCCATGATGAGGTGCTTTGCGTCCGGCTTCTCAGGTCCGGCTGTTCTGGCGGTTACAGTCCGCCGTCGCGGCTTTCGTTGCGGGTGATCCGCTCGCCGGTGTTCGGATCAACCACGGAGCGTGTTTCGCTGACGCGGCGGCTGCGGCCCGGCGATGCCAGGACCAGCGATGCGATCAGCCCGATCACACCGACGGCCATGAGGATGTAGCCGATCATCACCTGGTCAATGAATGGAATGAGCCCTGGAGCGACGGCCCAGGCCAGGATGGCTCCGAGGGCGATGAGGAAGATGGAAGAACCGATTCTCATGACTTGCTCCTTGTGGTTCGAATGCGTGGGTGCCGAACGGTAAGCATGCTGTCTTATGCTCAAGGTACAGCCCGCCGGGGCGTGATTCAATCATTGGCCGGCGGCGCGGCGCGGGCGTCGTGGCTGTTCAGTGGCCCGCACTGGCTAGTCTGATCTGATGGAAACAGTTGTGTGGTCCAAGCCGGAGGCTGAACGGGCGGGAACCCCTCTGTTAGTCATGATGCACGGCTACGGCACTGACGAATCCCGGATGGTGCGGCTTTTCGAGTACCTGCCGTCCGAATTCACCTGCGCGGCGCTGCGGGCACCCATGGTGATCGGAGACCACTACGGCTGGTTCCTGCTGGACTATTTCCTGGCCAACGATTTCGCGGATGTCATCTCCGCCACCAACGCCGTTCAGACCTGGATCAACGTGGTCAGGGGCCAGCACAGCAGCGTGAGCCTCCTCGGCTACTCGCAGGGGATGGCCATGGCCAGCACGCTCCTGCGCCTCCACCCCAACGATTACACGGCGACGGTGGGGCTGTCCGGGTTCGTGCTGGAGAACGAGCTCTTGTCCCTCAGTGAAACCTTCACTGCTCCGCCCCCGTTCTTCTGGGGGCGGGACAAGGCTGACCTGGTCATCAACGAGGACGCCACCGCCTACACCGAACAGTGGCTGCACGAGCACACGCTACTGACGGCCAGGACCTACCCCGGGATGGGCCACGCCATGAGCAAAAGGGAGATGGTGGATGTCAGCTCGTTCCTCCGGCATTACGTGTTGGGTCGGCCTGAACCGGCCTGAACCGCCCCGGTGACGAGAAGCGGGTTCAAACAGTTGCGCGCGAAATTTGCAAGCGCTTACACTTCTTGAGGCCGATTCAGCGGCCACTGTTCAGCCAATCCGCCGCGGCAGATCACCAGGCAGCTTGTCAGGGCGTGCCAGTGCGCTCATGATGGGAGAAGACGTTTTTCAGCAGCCCCTTGGCCCGCCCCGGCGTCTCCGCCCGCGCCCGGCCCCCGCGCTCGCAGATTAAATTGCAGTTTTACCGGACACCGTGGTCCGCGCTTCCTGGCTTCATGCCTGCTGAAGGCACCTTGAGATCCAGTCCCTGACCTTAGGCTCCTTCGCTTAGACCACGCTTCTGATGACATGCCCCTGCGGCTGCCCGCCGCCTGAAAGGACACCCTGAATGACCGAACTTCTGAAACCCCTGGACACGGACTGGGCCACTGCCTCAGCCATCCTCTTCGATCTGGACGGCGTGCTGACCCCCACGGCCACCGTCCACGAACGGGCGTGGCAGGAACTGTTCGACGGCTTCCTGGCATCCCGCCCTGAGGTGCCCGCGTACCGGGAAAATGACTATTTCGACCACATCGACGGCAAGCCCAGGTTCGACGGCGTCCGGGACTTCCTGGCGTCCCGCGGCATCGTGCTGCCGGAAGGGCCCACCGATGAGGACCCCACGAAGGTGACCGTGCAGGGACTGGGCAACCGTAAAAATGAGGTCTTCAACGACATCGTCAGCGCCGGCGTCGAGCCTTTTCCAGGCTCGGTGCTTTTCCTCGAAGCTGCGCTGGACCGCGGACTGAAGGTCGCCGTTGTCTCCTCGTCCCGCAACGCACCCGCTGTCCTCAAGGCCGCAGGCCTGAACGGGCACTTCAGTGTTGTGGTGGACGGCGTAGTGGCCGCGGCCGAGGGCCTGCCCGGCAAACCGAACCCGGACACTTACGAGTACGCCGCAGAACTGCTGGGCCTGCCCAGCGAGGAATGCGTGGTGGTTGAGGATGCTGTCTCCGGTGTCCGGGCCGGCCATGCCGGGCGTTTCCACTCGGTGATCGGTGTGGACCGGGGTGCCGGCCGGCAGACCCTGCTCGACGCCGGAGCCACCCACGTGGTCAACGACCTCAAGGAACTTCTCTAGCACCGCCCACGTGCGGCGTCTTCCCCGCGCCGCCCGCCTTGCACCTGCTCACCCACCCTGCTCACCACCCGGCTGCCTGCGGGCCAGCCGCAACACCACAACGCCTGAGGACCCCAACACCATGGCACTTATCACCGCGGACCGAGACCGGTTCCCCAACACCCCCTGGCAGCTCGTGGAGACACGCCACGAGCCCGGCACCGAGGGCGTCCTGGAGACGCTCTTTGCCCTGGGCAACGGGCATTTGGGTATCCGCGGCGCCCACTGGGCGGCCGGGGACGCCGACCTGCCGGGCAGCTTCATCAACGGGCTGCACGAGATCTGGGACATCAAGCACGCGGAAAACGCGTTCGGTTTCGCCAGGACCGGCCAGCGCATCATCTACATCCCGGACGCGAACAACTTCACGGTGACGATCGACGGCGAGTCGCTGTCCCTGGCCGAATCAACGGTGCTGGACTACCGCCGTTCCGTCGACTTCTCCACCGGCAGCTACGAATGCCGCATCACCTGGCAGTGCCGGTCCGGTGCCACGGTGACCACCACCGAGCGCCGGGCGGTGGGGTTCGCCTCGCGCGGCAGCCTGGGCATCTCACTTGAGGTGGCAGCAGACCAGGACGTTTCCGCCGACGTCACGTCGTCCGTGATCAACCGCCAGGACCAGCCGGTGGAGGACCACTCCACCCACGACCCGCGCCGCGCCGGCCGCCACGCGGGCAGGGTTCTGCTGCCCCTGCGCATCGAGGGTTCTGACGGATCGCTCCGGCTCGCGTGGGAAGCCGCCGAATCGAGGCAGCGGGTGGGACTCGCCGTGGACCACTGGACCTCCGCGGGCCATCAGCCGTTCGAAACCCTGGCGGGCCAGGATGAAAGCAGCGTCCGTTATGTTCTGGCCGTGGGTGCCGGCGAGCCCTTCCGGCTTGAAAAAAGTGTCAGCTACGCCGCCGGCCGCGGCGTCCAGGACTCCAACCAGGACGCGGCCGAAGCTGCTGAAGCCGGCCTGCGGAGCGTGGCGGACATCTTCGCCGAAAGCGGGGAACACTACCGCCAGTACTGGGCCACTTCGGACATCCAGGTAGGCGGCCAGCCCGAACTCCAGCAGGCCATCCGCTGGAACCTGTTCCAGCTGGCGCAGGCCACGGCAAGGGCCGACGTCGCAGGCATTCCCGCCAAGGGCGTCAGCGGCTCCGGTTACGAAGGCCACTATTTCTGGGATCAGGAGGTGTACCTCCTGCCGTACCTCACGTACACCAACCCCGACGGCGCCCGCCGGGTCCTGGAGTTCCGGCACGACATGCTCCCGGCTGCCAAAATACGTGCCAAAGAGCTCAGCGTGGACGGCGCACTGTTCCCGTGGCGCACCATCAACGGCCTGGAAGCCAGTGCCTACTATGCTGCCGGCACGGCTCAGTTCCATATTGCCGCTGCCATCGCCTTCGCCACCAACCGCTACATCTGGGCCACCGGCGACGAAACCTTCCGCGAGGGCATGGGCGCCGAACTGCTGATCGAGACCGCCCGCATGTGGAGCTCGCTGGGCTTCTTCGGCAAGGACGGCCAGTTCCACATCCACGGCGTCACAGGCCCGGACGAATACACCGCCGTGGTCAACGACAACCTGTACACCAACGTGATGGCCCGGTTTAATCTCCGTGCCGCAGCTGAGCTGGACCATGCCGGGATTGACGAGGCCGAGCGGGAATTCTGGATGCAGGCCGCCAACCGTATGCAGCTGCCCTTCGACGAAGACCTGGAAGTGTATTCGCAGGACAACGACTTTATGACCCTGGAGCCGTGGGACTGGACCACTCCCCGTTCCAAGTACCCGCTGCTGCTGCATTTCCACCCGCTGGTGATCTACCGCCACCAGGTGCTCAAGCAGGCCGACACGGTGCTGGCCATGTTCCTGCAGTGGCAGGATTTCACGCCGGTCGAAAAGCGCCGCGCCTTCGACTTCTACGATCCCATCACCACCGGCGACTCCACCCTCTCGGCCTGCGTGCAGGGAATCATGGCGGCCGAGGTGGGGCACCCCGAAGCGGCCCTGAAACACTTCACGGATGCTGCGTTCATCGATCTGGACGACACCCACGGGAACACCATCGACGGCGTGCACATTGCCTCAACCGGCGGAGTCTGGAGCTCCCTGGTCTCCGGTTTCGCCGGGCTCCGGGATCAGGGGCCGGTGCCGTTCTTTGACCCGCGGCTGCCTGCGGAATGGGACGGACTCTCCTTCCACCTCAAGATCCTGGGCCGGCTGCTGCATGTGGAGCTCGAGGCCGGTGCGCTCACCCTCAGCGTCCGCAGCGGTGAGCTGCTGGACGTGGATGTCCGCGGGCAACTCCTCAGCATCGGGGCCGAACCCGTCCGCGTAGCCCTGGAACCCGTTGAATTCCCGGAGCGGACCGTCTTCCCCAGCGGACCGCCGACAGCGAGCCTGCCGATCGTGCGCGCCCTGGGGTAGGACTCTCCCGGGTTGGGGCTTTCAGGAGACTGGCGCTGCGGCGTCAGTCTCCTGCCGCCGTCGTGCGTTGCCGGCGTTCAACCCAGGTGCGTACAACTCATGCTGAGCGTTCAGCGTCAGCCGGGGTGTCCAACGGGTGGGACAGCTCGTCGGCGGGCATCCGGGCCACGATCATGGCGATGACCGCGAGGATGGGGCAAACCCCGCCGGCCACGAGGAAGATTGCCCAGATGGGCAGGACTTGGGCGGCAGGTCCGGCCAGTGCCATGGAGACCGGCATCAGGGCGAGGGAAACAAAGAAGTCCAGGCTGGAGACGCGGCCCAGCAGGTGGCTTGGTACGCGCCGCTGAAGCAGGGTGCCCCAGATGACCATGCCCACGCCGCCGGTGGCGCCGAAGATGAACAGTGCAGCGGCCACTGTCCAGAAGCTGTCCAGGATTCCGATCGCGGCCAACGGCAGGCTGCCTGCTCCCCAGCACACCATCATCACCGTGAGGTAGCGGCGCGGCAGTTTCAGTGAAGCGGTCAGCAGCGAGCCGGCCGCCCCGCCCACGCCCATGACGGCCAGCAGGAAGCCGAACATCCGGGAGTCCCCGCTGAGCTGGTCGCGCACCACGAACGGCATCAGCACTTCGATGGGCCCGATCAGGAAAAGGACCGAAACGCAGGCCCACAGCAGGGTCCACAGCAGCCAGGGCGTTCGGACGGTGTAGCGGATGCCCTCCCGGAGATCTGCGAAGAAGGACGTTTTGGCGGCACCCGTTGCGCTGGTGCCTTGCTCAACCTGGCTGCCGCTGTGGCCGGTGCCGGGGTGCGGACCCTTGCCCGCACCGTTGACGGGCGCGGCGAGGGCGTGGCGGCCCAGGAACGTCAGGGTGATGAACGCCAGCAAATGGCAGGCGGCCACGCCGCTGACGGCGTAAGAGGGTGAGAGCGCGGCCACCAGGATGCCCGCGACGGCGGGTCCTGCCGCCTGCTGGAGCATGGGACGCATGGTCCCCTCCATGCCGTTGGCAGCAAGCAGGTCCTCGGGCGGAAGGATGCGGGGGAGGATTGCGGAGTACGCGGGGAAGAAGAACGCCGCACCCACGCCCAGCACAAAACTTCCCACGGCCAGATGCCACAGCTGCAGCCAGCCAGCCATGGCCAGCACGCTGATGGTGGCTATCACGGCAAGGTTGGCGCCCTCGACGCCGATGATCAGGAGCCGTTGCGGCACCCTGTCCGCGGCGATCCCGCCGGCCAGGACGAAGGCCACCAGCCCGACGCTTCCGGCTGTTGCCACCAGGGACAGCTCCAGCGGGCCGCCGCCGAGGTGGATCACCTGGTAGACCATCGCGACAGCCCACATTCCCGATCCGAAGATGGAAATGGCGAGGGCAGCGATGAGGACCCTGTACTCCCGGTGCGCAAACGGCCGCAGGGCTTGGAGTGTGGGCATAGCCCAAGTCTAGGCTCGGCGGGGAGGGCGGCGGAACATCAGAACCCGAGGCAGCGGCTCGCCAGCGGAGGTCCCCACTTTCCTGATGACGTTCGTAAAGTGTTAAGCCCCCTTACTGTTAAGGCAGGGCCGCAGCCAAAGCTGCCGGCGGATGGAAGCAGCACAGAAGCAGAGGTGACCATGTCCAAGCGCAGCAATCCCGCAGTTCGAATCGCTCAGGAGACCGCCCACAACGCGGTGTTCGACGCCGAAGGCAAGCCAAAACCCGGAGTCCACAACATGCTGCTCCGGGCAGTGGAGATCCAGCGGCCGTTTGTCCTCGCATACGTGCGGCGGCTGCAGCGCAAGCATCCCCAGGCCAGTGCGGCGAAGCTCGCGGAGATCCTGGAACGCGACTACCTGCGTGCCGTGACCGGCGGCGGCGCGATCGTCGGGGCAACTGCTGTTGTGCCCGGCGTCGGTACCGTGGCCTCCCTGGGGCTGTCCGCCGCGGCAACAGTCGGGTTCCTCGAAGCGACGGCGCTGTATGCCACCTCGCTCGCAGAGCTGCACGGGATCCGGCTGACCAACCCGGAAAAGGCCAGCACCATGGTGATGGCCATCATGCTGGGGGAGGAGGGCACTGCCCTGCTGGGAACGCTGAGCGGCCAGGCGATGGGCAGGGGCGCCAATGCCACGCAGGCATGGGGAAACGTTCTCTCCAAGTCGATGCCCACCGGTTTCGGCGCTGTCAGGAACAGGATCCAGAAGGCCTTCCTGAAGAACCTGCTGAAACGCCAGGGCACCGCGCTGTTCGGCCGGGCACTTCCGTTCGGCATAGGGGCCGTGGTGGGCGGTGCGGGTAACCTCATCATGGGCCGCGCCGTGGTGGCTAACGCCAAGGAGGCCTTCGGCCCGATGCCGGATACTGTCCCCGGGGAGCTCAAGGCCACGGCGGCTCCGGATAACCTCACACTGGAAGGCAATAACCTTGGATCTTAATGCTGATCTCGGCGAATCGTTCGGCTCATGGAACATGGGGGACGACGCCGCGATGTTCCGGCTGGTGACCAGCGCCAACGTCGCCTGCGGCCTGCACGCCGGCGATCCGGTCACCATGCTTGACAGCTGCCGGGCCGCCTTCGAGCTGGACGTGACGGTCGGCGCCCACGTGGGTTACCGGGACCTGGCCGGTTTCGGCCGCCGGTCCATGGACATGTCCTTCGACGAACTTTTTGGCGACGTCCTGTACCAGCTGGGTGCTCTTGACGGTGTTGCCCATGCCGTCGGCGCCTCCGTCGACTACGTAAAGCCGCACGGCGCGCTGTACAACCGCCTCTTCCATGATGCCGATCAGGCCTCCGCAGTGGTCGCAGCCATCCAGGCCTACGATCCCGGACTTCCCATCCTGGGCCTGCCGGGTTCGGAACTGCTGGTGCAGGCACGCGAAGCGGGCCACCCCGTCTTCGTTGAGGCCTTCGTGGACCGCGCCTACCAGCCCGACGGGACGCTCGTACCGCGCTCGCAGGAAGGTGCCGTCCTCCATGACCTCGACTCGATCGTGGAGCGGGCAGTGCGCCTCGCGGTCAAGGGAGAAGTGGTGGCCGTGGACGGAACCGTGGTTCAGGTCAGGCCCGATTCCCTCTGCATCCATGGCGATACGCCCGGAGCCGTGGAGATGGCCACCCGCGTCCGGGCAGGCCTCGAAGCAGCCGGGGTGGCCCTGGAGTCTTTCGCCCACTAAACGCAGGTTCCTACAGCAACGCGGGGTCACTTAACGCCCGAAAAAGGGCCCCGAAAGGACCAAAAGTGACCCCGCGTAGCATTAAAAGGGGGGCAGGCTAGCCGAAGACCAGGTGTGCGGCGCTGAAGATGACCAGCCCTGCCAGGGACCCCACCACGGTGCCGTTGATCCGGATGAACTGGAGGTCCTTGCCCACCTGGAGTTCGATCTTCTGCGACGTCTCTTCGGCATCCCAGCGGGCCACGGTATCGGTGATCACGCCGGCGATGTCCTTGCGGTACGTCCGCACCAGGTAGCCTGCGGCGTCCCCGATCCAGGCGTTGACCTTGCCGGCCAGTTCGTCGTCGTTCACGAGCCGGGTACCGAAGTCCCGTACGGCTGCCTTGAACTTCACCGTGAGCTCGCTGTCAGGATCGTCCACGGCGCTGAGGAGGGCGCCCTTGACCGTGCCCCACGTGCGCGAGGCGAGTTCACGGACCTCGGGATCACCCAGGACCTGGGCCTTGATGTCTTCCGCACGGGCAATCATCTTCGGGTCATGCTGGAGGTCCTGGGCGAGATCGTTCAAGTACTTGTCGATCGACTGCCGGACCTGATGGTTCGGATCGGACTGCACCGCGCGGGTGAACTTGAGGATCTCCACGTAGACCTTGTCTCCCACCAGCCCGTCCACAAACTGCGGGACCCAGGTGGGGGAGCGGTCCGTGACCAGGCGGCTGACCGTTTCGTGGTTGTCGTTGACCCAGTCCGCGGCCCGGTCCACCAGCAGGTCCACCAGCTGGTGGTGGTGCCCGTCGTGAAAAATCCGCTCCGCGAGCCTGCCCACCGGAGGTCCCCACGGCGGAGCCAGCAGATGCTTGCGCACCATTGATTCGATGACTGCCTGGACGTCGTCGTCGTTCAACACCTTGAAGGCACCGCGGATGACGGCGGCCCCCTCCTTGGCGACGCGTTCGGCGCCGCCCGGAGCGGCGAGCCACTCACCTGCCTTGCGGGCGATGTTCACGCTGGCCAGCTTGTCCTGGACCACCTGCTCAGAGAGGAAGTTGGTCTCCACAAATTCGCCCAGCGAAGCGCCGATCTGGTCCTTGCGGCGCGGGATAATGGCCGTGTGCGGGATCTTGATGCCCATCGGGTATTTGAACAGCGCGGTGACGGCGAACCAGTCAGCCAGCGCCCCCACCATGCCGCCCTCCGCAGCGGCGCGAACGTACTGCAGCCAGGGATATTCCTTCTGAAACGCAAACGCGAAGACAAAAATGATCGCCATGACGATCAGCAGCCCCAGCGCCACAAGCTTCATTTTCCGCAGCGCGGCCGCCTTTTCGGCGTCGCCTGCACTGAGTTGATGGCCGACGACGGCGGCGCCCCCCTGGGCAGGACGGGTAGCACCTGCGGGCGGGGCCGGGTCGGGCCGGGTAGTTGGCTCAGAGTTCACCTGCATGAGCCCAGCCTAGCCCCGCCGGCCCGCACCGGGTCCGCTAACGTGTCCTCATGACATCCGACGAGGCTGCGAAGAACAGGCCACTGGTATTCGCCCACCGGGGCGCCAGTGCGGCATTTGCCGAACATACCCGGGCGGCTTACCTCCAGGCCATCGCCGATGGCGCGGACGGGGTTGAGTGCGATATCCACCTCACCCGGGACCAGTACCCGGTGCTGCTGCATGACGCCAACCTGGACCGTACCTCGGACGGAACCGGCCCGGTAGCGGACCGTACGTTGGCGGAGCTGCGGCTGCTGGACTTCTCGTCCTGGAAGGGTGTCCGGATCCCGGAGAAGTACGGTGCCCGGTCGGAGCAGTTCCTGACGTTGCCGGATCTCCTGAACATCCTGCGCGCGGCGGGCCGGCCGATCCGACTGGCCATCGAACTCAAGCACCCCAGTCCCTACCAGCTCAAACTCGAGGACCGGGTCCTGCAGGTTCTCCGGAGCCAGGGCTGGGACGCGAAGACGTCCACAGTGGACAACATCCAGGTGACGTTCATGAGCTTCAGCCCGGACTCCGTGAAGCACCTTCTCCGGAGCGTCCCGTCCCAGTTCATCTGCCAGCTCGTGGACGACATCGACGTCGACGAGATCCGCGATGAGCTGGGGCTGGGGCCGCTCACGGGCACCGCCGTCGCAAACGTCATGAAGGCGGCACAGCTGGAAGGCGAACGCATCCTCGACGACTGCGAGGTTCTCCTCGCCGGTCCCGGAATCATCTACGTCCGCGAACACGCCAGGACCGTTCAGCGCTGGCTGGAGTCCGGCCGCCGCTTCCGGGTGTGGACAGTGGACACCGAACGTGACGTGGCACTGTGCCAGGGGCTGGGGATTCAGGAGATCACCACCAACAGGCCGGCCCAGGTGCTGGCGCAACTCCAGTCGACCGGGCAGCAGGTCCAGCTGCCGTCCTGACCTGTTCCTGTGATTGAGTGGAACCATGCCTTTCCGCCGGTCCGCACCGAAACTCCTCGCTTCTCCTGCGGTCCGGGTAGGCCTCTCCATCAGCATCGCCACCGGCCTGTACGGAATTTCCTTCGGCGCCCTGTCCGTCACCTCGGGACTTGATTTCTGGCAGACCATGGCGCTGAGCCTCCTGCTGTTCAGCGGAGGTTCCCAGTTCGCGTTTATCGGCGTGGTGGCCGGCGGCGGCTCAGGCGTGGCGGCCATGAGCGCGGCAACCCTGTTGGGCATGCGCAACGGGATCTACGGGATGCAGCTGAACGCCCTCCTGCATCCCACCGGGTGGCGGCGGTTTGTTGCCGCCCAGCTCACCATCGACGAGTCGACGGCAACCAGCAGCGGCCAGACCGACCCCGCTGAGCAGCAGCGCGGTTTCTGGACTGCAGGGATTGGCATCTACGTGCTCTGGAACCTGTTCACCGCGGTGGGTGCCCTTGCGGGAAGCGGGCTGGGCGACCCCAAGCAGTGGGGACTGGACGGGGCAGCCGTGGCCGCATTCCTGGCGCTGCTGTGGCCGCGGCTCAAGGGTCGCGAGCCTGCGGCGATTGCCGTGGTCTGCGCGCTGGCCACCGTTGTCGCCGTACCGTTCGTACCCGCCGGCGTGCCCATCCTCATCGCGGCCGTGGTTGCCGCCCTGATCGGCTGGTTCAGCCACGGGCGCAGCGATGAAGGGCTGGAACCGGATGTCGATCCCTACGAGGAGCATCACCACGGCCACGGCAACCCCCACGGCAACGGGGACGCACGGCGGGCGGGTCTATGAATCTCTGGATCTGGCTGCTGTTGGCCTGTGCCCTTGCCTATGCGTGGAAGCTGGTGGGCTACTTTGTCCCGGCCAAGCTGCTGAAGGACCCCCGGATGTCGCGGGTGGCCGGGACCATGACCATCGGACTTCTGGCCTCGCTGACCATTGTCAACACGGTTGCGTCCGGTCAGGCCCTGGCGGCTGACGCGCGGCTGGGTGCCCTCGCTGCCGCCGCCGTCGCCCTGGCCTTCCGGGCGCCCTTCCTGCTGGTGGTTCTGCTGGGTGCCGGCACAGCAGCATTGCTGCGGCTGATCGGGTGGAACTAGCGGCCGCCTCTGGTGGAGCAGCTCAGTGCGGTTGTAGGCTGGGTTTTGGCTATGCAGTTGGCCGTGGAACTCTGGCGTCAGGGATCACCATGGAAAAAAGACTGCACGCAGTAAGTGCCAGATCCGGCAAAGCCCGGAAGAATGGGCGGGCCGGGCTTCCGATCAGGCGGTTCTTCACAAGGTTCCGGTCGCTGGCCGATCTGCCCGCGGAGGATCTGGACCTGCTCTCCGAACGGATCAGGCTGGCGTTGGATCTCAGCCAGGGATCTGAAACGACCGCCTTGCACGCAGCCGTCCGGGCCGAACTCCGCAACCGCGAATCGGCGCGCTGAATATCGGCGCCGAAGTAAATGCTGGCTCAATGCTGAAACTATCGCCGGACACCATGTCGGCGGGAGCGATGTGTGCGCCCGAGAGGAGCCAAGTCGATGAACGAACCACAGACTGATGAACCCCAAACGGATAAGTCAGAGGCCGACGAGCCACAGACGATGGAATCACCGGCCACCGCTCCGGATGCCGAAGCTACCGGCGCTAAGCAGCAGGGCGCCGACAGATCGCGGCAGAGGTACGATGCGAGCACGTCAGAAGCGACCAGGGAAATGCGGGATACCTCCAGGCGCCGCCGTGATGCTGAAGAAAAGCTGCAGCAGCACCTGAAGGAGGCCAAGGACCACGTGCCACACCAGCACGAGGAGACTGACCAGCCCGATGACCAGCCCTCAGCCGCCGAGGGGCAAGATGCCCCAGAGGGGCACAACAACAGCTGAGGAGCACGACGCCGGAACCCGCCGTGCCACAGGCTGGGGGCGCCAGGAAGCTGCGGCCCAGGCAGGCCGCGCCCCAGCAACCGGGCATGACGAAACAGCCGACGAGAACTGCTGATCAGAAGCTTGGGCAGGTCAGCCGCTCAGGTAGGGAGCGCTTCAGGTCAGGTCGGGGCTGTCAGGTCTGGTCCGGCTGTGGGGTTCAGGCAGTTTGCTCGGCCTCTGGTGACCCGTTTCGACGGGCACTTTCTTCGACGGCAAGCTCATACCAGGACTGCGCGCCGAACGCCGGCGCAGGGGTATCGAGGTTTTGGTAGAGCGCGTCCAGTAAATTGGCGAGCTCTTCCGCTGCCAATGATGGAAGGACTTCTTCAGGGCCCCGGGGATCGCTGATGAACAGGGCAAGCTGGGTATCGTTCATCGCAGGATGAGGTGGGTCGGAATAAGTACGCAGGACGGCTTCATGGAGTGCTCCTCTGGTAATTCAGAGGCTGGCTGCGTAACCCCACTTGAGTCTAATCCAACGAAGTGATGCCTTCAATGACCGCGGCGGGAGGCCCGCCGCCGTCAGCTGAAACCGGTCAGCTGAACTGCGGTCCTTTGTACTGGTTCGGCTGGTACCGGGAGGGCTGCGACGGACTCTGGAACGGCGGCGGACCCGGGAGTTGCGACGCGGGCAGCGGAACGTACGCCGGCAGCGGACGGCTGGGCCGTTCGCTGCGGATGGCGTCCTCAATCAGCGCCACGGGCCTCCGCCAGGCATCCGACCCCGGCTCCATGGTGTCCACCACACCGATCAGCATGGCAAGCAGCCGGAACATGTCGGTCATGGAAATATCCGGACGCAGCGTTCCCTGACCCTGACCCCGGCTGAGCAGCACGCTGATGGAATCTATGAGGGATCCGGTGATCCCGGTCAGCAATTCGCGCCGGCCCGCCACGGCACCCAGGAGGTTTGCGTCATCACTGGCCGCAGCCATGATGGCCTCGATGACCCGCATCAGTCCGGTGGCCGGGTCGATATCGGCCAAGGCATCGACGATGACCGGATCAACCGTTTCGCGGAGCTGCCGGTTGAGGGCTGCCAGGACCAGTTCCTCCTTGTCGGCGAAGTTCCTGAACAGGGTGGCAGGGCCAACGCCCGCCGTCGTCGCGATTGTCTGGAGGGGAACTTCCGGACCATGCTCGCGGAAGCACTGACGCGCCGCCGTGATGATCTTGTCCACGTTCCGGGCAGCGTCTGCGCGTAGTGGTTTGCGGACTACGTCGATGCTCATCCGATCAGGCTAGCAACGCAGCAGACGGCGGACACGGTTACCCGGGGGTAGCTGGTTATGTGACGTTCCGGGCGTCGATTCAGCCCCGGGTGGAGCCCTGGTGCATGGGAGACTGGCCATATGTTGCTTGCATTTTCAGTTGCCCCCTCCGGTACGCCTGCCAGTGGTGCCCGCCCCACGGACGCTTCAGTGCACGACGCCGTTGCTGCCGCAGTGAGGATCGTCCGGGAATCCGGGCTCCCCAACCGGACGAGCTCGATGTTCACCGAGATCGAAGGCGAATGGGACGAGGTGTTCGAGGTCGTCAAGCGCGCCACGGAAGCTGTGGGCGAGTTCGGCAGCCGCGTCTCACTGGTCATCAAGGCTGATATCCGGCCAGGTTACTCGGGTGAACTCAGTGCCAAGGTCGACCGCCTGGAACAGGCACTCTCCGACGGTCAACCGGCCGAATAACAGGCTGCTGGGCTTCGCTGCGGGCGCGGTTCCGACGCCGCCCTCCTTGGAAGCCTTCCATGGCCGGAGGCGACCTGCCAGAATGTGGCCATGTCTGAGCACAAGCCCTCTGCGCGCGGGCCTTTTGAACACAAGCCCCAGGCTGGGTGGGTGGCTGTCGAAGATTTCCTCACCGAAACCGTGGTGCACCCTGACGCCGCCCTGGAGCGGGCCGTGCAGTCCGCTACCGATGCGGGCATGCCGCCCATCGAAGTGACGCCGAATGCCGGCAAGCTGCTCAAGCTCCTGGTCCAGGTGTCCGGTGCCCGCCGGGTGCTGGAGATCGGCACCCTCGCAGGGTTCAGCGCCATCTGGATGGCTCAGGGACTTCCCGACGGCGGCCGGCTGGTGACGTGCGAATACCTCACCAAACATGCGGAGATTGCCCGTGCCAACGTGGCGGCAGCGGGTCTGGCGGACAAGGTGGAGGTCAGGGTCGGCCCCGCTTTGGACACCTTGGCAGCCCTGCACGCCGAAGGCCAGGAACCTTTCGACTTCGTGTTCATCGACGCCGACAAGGAAAACAATTCCAACTATCTCGACTGGGCCGTCAGGCTGGGCAGGCCCGGCACCACGGTAGTCCTGGACAACGCGGTGTGGGAGGGAGTGGTCCTGGACCCTGCCATGGACCTGGTCAATGCGCCGGGGATCATCGGCGCCCTGGAGTTGCTGGGGAAGCACCCGCAACTCGATGCCACGGTGATCCAGACCGTCGGATCCAAAGGCTGGGACGGGTTCGCACTGGCCCGGGTGAGGTGACCAGCCGCGTCAAGTGGTAAGTATGCTTAGAATAAGTCTCCCGGCCGGATCCCCGGACGGAGTGCCCAGCAGCGGAGGAACATGATGAAAGCGTCACCCACCCTGGCCAGCAACCTTCAGATGGTGCTCACGGACCTGATCGAACTGCACATGCAGGGCAAGCAGGCGCACTGGAACATCGTCGGGACCAACTTCCGCGACCTCCACCTCCAGTTGGATGAGATCATCGCCGCTGCCCGGTTGTTCGCGGACCAGGCAGCCGAGCGCATGAGGGCCCTGCACGCCCTTCCTGATGGCCGGAGCAATACGGTCTCCGGCGATACCCGGCTCGACCAGTTCCCGGCAGGACTGACGTCCACGAAGGATGCGGTCAAGCTCGTCACGAACAGGCTTGAACGGACCGTCCAGACCATGCGGGATGTCCATGACGAGGTGGACGAAGAGGACCCCACCAGCGCGGACCTTCTGCACGCCGCCATTGAACGCCTCGAGCAGTTGGCATGGATGGTGAACGCGGAAACCATGAGCCCGTCGGCGGCCGTTACCGAACCTGCCGATAAATAGGCGCCCGTGGACCGCACCGTTCCGGGGCCCGTGCACTTTCGTTCCGATGCAGCGCCCGACGCCGGCCTGGTCACCTTGCTGGACGGCGTGGCCACTGCTGCGGGGGACGTTCCGGCCCTCCTGGCGATAGCCAGGGCGGCAGGGACCAAGGCGCCGCTGCCGGGCCAAGGCAGGACGGCCGCGCTGTGGGAGCTGCTGGCCTCAGTCGCGGCCGTGGACGTTGCGGCGGCGCGGATCTTCGAGCCGCACTTTGATGCACTGGCCATCCTCGCCCAGTCGGGCCGTGATCCCGGGCAGGTGCGCGGGGCCTGGGGTGTCTTCGCCGCCGAAGGTCCGGGCGCCAGGCTGGAGGCGAAATCGGGTGACGCCGGGATCCTGCTGAGCGGCTCAAAACCGTGGTGTTCCCTGGCCTCGAAATTGGACCATGCAGTGATCACTGCGCACACCAATACCGGGGGCAGGGCCGCCTTCACCGTGGACCTCCGCCAGCCCGGTGTGACGTGCGAGGAACCTGCCTGGGTGGCGCGTGGACTGCGTGAGATTCCTAGCGGTACCGTCCATTTCAGCCAGGTTCCGGCAGAACCCCTGGGCGGCGATAACTGGTACTTCAGCCGTCCCGGATTTGCCTGGGGCGGCATGGGAGTGGCCGCGTGCTGGCTTGGCGGTGCGGTGGGTGTGGCGCGGGACTACAGGGACTCGCTCATCACCGCTGCGGAGTCCGGCCGGGAACCCGACCAGCTTGCGCTGGCCGCCTTGGGCGAAACCGATCGGATCCTCACGGCTGCGCTCCAGTATCTTGCGCGCGCAGCCTCTCGGATCGACGCCGGCGCCGGCACCGAGGAGGACAAACCGGGCACAGGGCGAAGCGGGTGGAGCGAAGCGCTGCGTGTGCGCGGAACGGTAGCCTCCGCCGTCGAGCGTGTCCTTGCCCGGGTCACCGGCAACCGCGGGCCGGCGCCGCTGGCGTTCGACGAACCGTACGCCAAGCGGATGGCTGACCTTGCGCTGTACGTACGCCAGCACCATGGGATGCGGGACGACGCGCAGCTGGGAAAGCTGACGCTCACGGAGGAGTATCCATGGTGACCTTCTCCCACACAGACCAGGGCACGGACGAGGCAGCCTGGGCGGCGAGCGGGCTGCCGGCCATTGCCGAACTGCCCCTGGACGGACAGGAAATGGCGGCGATGCGGTTTCTGGTCCTCGTGGCACACCCGGATGACGAGGCCTTGGGTGCTGGTGGCCTGCTGGCGGGTCTGCATGCACTGGGCGGGGACGTCGAGGTGCTGCTGTTTACGGCGGGGGAGGGATCTCACCCGGACTCGGTGACCATCACACCGGAGCAGCTGGCGGCCACCCGGCTGCAGGAGTTTGCGGCCGCCATGGATGCTCTGGGACTGGGCGGGTCCTGGCGGTTTCTTGGCCTGCCGGACAGCGGCCTGGCGCAGCGGAAACCGGAAATCGCTGGTCTGTTGAGGAACGCCATTGACCGAAACCCCGGGCAGCATGTTGCCATGGTGGCTCCGTACCGTGCGGATGGCCACGCGGACCATGATGCACTGGGCTTGGTCGCGGCTGAGATCGCAGGCGAGGGTGGCCACGCCCTGCTCGAGTTTCCCATCTGGTACTGGTTCCGGGCCTCGCCGGAGGATCCTGCCTGGCACACGTGGGTCCGGCTTCCCCTGGACCGGAACCAGCAGGCCGCCAAGGCTGCCGCCCTCAGTGCCCACACCAGCCAGCACAGCCCACTCTCCGAGCTGCCGGGGGACGAAGTGCTCCTCGGCGAGGGCTTCCTGCAGCATTTCACCCGCGGGTTCGAGACCTTTGCCTGGACCCCGCCGCGTACGCTTGCAGCCCACACCAGCGCACCCCACACCAGCGCCGATGCGCAACGGATCTTCGATGCCGTCCACGCGGGCTCGGAGGATCCGTGGGAGTACACCACCAGCTGGTACGAACGCCGCAAACGCTCCCTCACCCTCGCCGTACTGCCGGGGGAACAGTACCGCTCAGGGCTGGAAATTGGCTGCTCCATCGGCACTCTCTCGGCTGAATTGGCGACCCGATGCACCCGGCTCCTGGCAGTGGATGCCAGCAGTACCGCGCTGGAACTCGCGGCCAAGCGGCTCGCGGAGTTCCCCGGCGTCGATACCCGGCAACTGACCCTGCCGGACGAGTGGCCCGGCGGCAGCTACGACCTGGTGGTGGTCTCAGAGGTGGGCTATTACCTGTCGCCCGCGGAGTTTGAGGTTCTGCTGCGGCGGATCGAGGACTCCATGGAGCCCGGCGGCACGCTGCTGCTGTGCCACTGGCGGCACCCGGTGTCAGGCTGGGAGCTCGACGGCGATTCGGTCCACTCGTTGGCGCGGAACCTCCTGCGCTGGCGCACCGCAGGGCTGTACCGGGAACGCGATTTTGTGCTGGAAACGCTGGTGGCGCCCGTTGATCCCGGACCCCGGCGGCGCTGAGATGGAGCACGGGCGGACGGACTTCCGGATCGCGAAAGTGGCCGTGGTGATCCCCGTCCACAACGAGGAACAGCACCTGGAGCGGGCTCTGGACGGCGTCCGGGCCGCAGCCGATGTACTTCAGGCCAGCCGTCCGGAGCTGGACCTGGCCATAGTGGTGGTCCTGGACAGCTGCACGGATAACTCAAGCGCGGTGGCCGCCCGAATCGCAGCCTCCGATCCCCGCCTCAGCCTGTGTCACGTACCGTTCCGCAGCGTCGGCAGAAGCAGGCGCGCCGGCATCAGGACCATCCTCAACGGACACCACAAGCCCGACCTCGAAGCGGGCCTCCCGCCCGCCACCGGGACGTTATGGCTGGCCAACACCGATGCCGATTCCCATGTTCCCGAAGATTGGCTGGTGCGCCAGGTGATGCTGGCCGACAGCGGGGCTGACGCAGTTCTGGGAACTGTGGAACCCGATGCCGCGGGGATGGACGGCGAACTGCTGCGGCGGTGGCACCTTCGGCATACTTTGGCCGAGGACCATCCGCACGTGTTCGGTGCGAATCTTGGCGTGCGGGCGTCGGCGTACCTGCTTGCCGGCGGCTTTCCCCGGCAGCGCTCGCACGAGGACCGGGTGCTGGTGGACCGGCTGCGCCGCCGGGGGTTCAGCGTTACTTCAACCGACACCGTCCGTGTACTGACCTCCGGGCGCACCGAAGGACGGGCGCCGCATGGGTTGGGCGCCTATCTTTTGGCGCTGCGGATGGAATCCGCGGTTGCCCTGGAAAGCTGAGGAGACAGAGCGAGGGGGCCGACGACGACTGGGGGGACTGGCCTCGGTCTCAGAAGAGGCCACCTCGCCGCCGACCCCGCCTGATACCCGGACAAGACCGACCCGGGAAACATTGAGGAATCTGCTGATAACAATTTTCCCCCAAGTTTCCCGCGCTGCCTAGTCCCGGCCTGCTTTCCTCCGGCCGGTGTTGTCCGGGACATTTTTATCCCGGTCGGTGTTGCCGTGACGTCCCGTCTCGTCCTGGTCCGACTGGTGGCTTTCGCGCAGCTCACGGCCACGCTTGATGTCCTCTTCTTCCTGTTTCTGCATCTTCTCGCTCTTCTTGGTGTCCCGCGGCGGCAGCTGGAGGGTTTCTTCAGCTTCGATTCCTGCCTGAAGCTGGCGTCCGCGTTCCATCTCAGCGTCGAACTCGGCACCGAACAGCAGGGACATGTTGAGGATCCAGAGCCACAGCAGCATGACGATCACGCCGCCCAATGCGCCGTAGGTCTTGTTGTAGTTGCCGAAGTTGCCAACATAGAAGCCGAATCCGAGGGAGGCCAGCATGAAGATCACCAAGGCGATGAGGGAGCCGAGGCTCATCCACCGGAACTTGGGCTGCTTCACGTTAGGGGTGGCGTAGTACAGCACAGCGATGATCACGATGACCAGCGCTATGATCACCGGCCATTTGGCGATGTTCCAGATAGCGAGGAAGACGCCGCTCAGCCCAATGAGTCCGCCCACGGCCTCAGCCACAGGCCCGCTCAGGACGAGCATGCCGGCGAGGAGGGCAACAATGACCACTGCAAGCAGCGTGACGGCCAGCATGGTGCCCCGCAACTTCACGAACGGGCGGCCTTCGTCGACCTCGTAGATCCGGTTCATGGCACGCCCAAAGGCGCCCACATAACCGGACGCGGACCACAGCGCGGTGGCAAGGCCGATGAACAGCGTGAAGCCGGCCGCGGGGGCTGAAGCGAGCTCCTCAACGGGGCCGCTGACGGTATTCACTGTTTCGGCCGGAGCGAATCCGCGGACAATTTCCAGTAGGGCCGTGGTCGTCTTTTCCGGATCGCCGAACAGGCCGATCAGCGACACCAGGGCAAGCATCGCGGGGAAGAGCGACAACACGGCGAAGTAGGTGAGCGCCGCGGCAAGGTCGGGGCACTGGTCCTTTGTAAACTCCCTGAAGGTCTTCTTGGCGATGTACTTCCACGAGGGCTTGGTGACGTCGGCAGGGCTGTCTGGTTTGCGGGAATCATCCGGTGCTGGAGCCTGGCCAGCCTTGGCGGTGCTGGTTTCTGAGGCATCTTGAGTGGCCATGATGCGTCCTCTCATTGTGGTTGGCAAAGGACAGGCCGGTTCCGCCAGCGGGGGCGGAACCGGCCTGTCGGTGATGCTGATGGAAGCAGGGCACCGCTGGGTGCCGGGTGCTTACGGGTCAGGTGTTCTGGACGTGGTCTTTGGCGTCGGTTGCCCGGTCTTTGACGTCGGTTGCTGCGACCTGGCCTTCGGCTTTGACGTGTTCGGCGGCGTCGGTGGCGGTGGCTTTGACGTTTTCCATGGCCTCGCGGGCGGGTTCCTTCAGGCCCTGGGCCATGTCCTTGGCGGCCTCGGTCAGTTCCGTGGTGACCGGTTCCGCGGCGGTCTTGAGGGCGTCGGCGGCTTCGCGTTCCTTCTCGCTGGCCGGGATCAGGGAGGAGAGCAGCATCCCGGCGCCGAAGGCGACAAGGCCTGCGGCCAGGGGGTTGCCCTGGGTCTTGGCCTTGACCTGCTGGGGTGCGTCCCCGATGGCCTGGCCGGCGTCGTGCAGGACGTTCCCGGCGCTGTCGGTGCGGTTGTGGACCCCGCTGTGGACGCGGGTGGTGGCGTCGTCGGCTGCTCCCATGACTTTCTCCTTCACGCCGAAGACGGCGTCTTTGACCTTGTCCGTTTGCCGGTGGACGATATTGGACGGGGTGACTTTGTCTGCCACGGCGTCCACGTTGGTGCCCAGGCGGGCGCGGGTGGCTTCAATGTCTGATCGGATTGCGTCCGGGTTATCGCTCATCGTTTTACCTCACCGGGTTTCAGGGTTGGGGGGATTTCAGAGAGTGTTTCGGCGGTCTGGGGCATGCCCTGGACCTGTTTGAGGTTCTTTCGACCCACCGAGGCCAGGACCGCGGCGATGATGCCCCAGATCACGGCGACAACGACGGCGGACCAGCCGAGGCCCATCAGCTCGCCCAGGGCGTACCAGAGGGCGAGGGAGAGGAACAGCAGGACGAAGTGTCCGGCGACGCCGGCGCCGGCGAGCATGCCGCCGCCCTTGCCGGCCCGGGTTGCGGACTGCTTCAGCTCGGCCTTGGCGAGTTCCACTTCCTGGCGCATCAGCGTGGACAGGTCACGGGTCACCTCACCGAGCAGATCACCCAAAGAGGTGTTATCCGCCTTCGCGTGCGCCGCCGATGGCGGAGATTCTGGAATCTGGCTGCTCATCACGGCCTGCCGGTCTGACCGTCCGCGGAACGGTCACGGGTCAGTGGATCATTGGCCATCGGATCGTCGGCAAGCTGCCGGTCGCCCAGGGGATCGTCAGCGAGGCGGTTGCCCGACCACGGCTCTTCCACGAGCTGGGGGCTGTCCAGGGCGCTGGCCGGACGCGCAGCATCGCCGTACGCGCTTCCCGGCGCGCCGCCGTCGTATCCTGCCGTAGTGGTTGCCGGGCCGGGGACCTGGACCGGTGGCGTCGGAATGGTCCCGCCGCCCGACGGCGTGTACCCCTCTGCCGTGGTGCCGTAGGTGCCGGAACCGTAGCTTGAGACGGCCCGGTTCGTGGAGGTTTCCGGTGCCCCCGCGCTCAAGCTGCGCGTCAGCCGGCCCGCGAGAACGCCGGCGCCGGCTGCCAGGAGGAGGAACGTTCCGGGACGCTGGCGGGCGAAGCTCTTGACTTCGTTCAGCAGTGAACCGGGGTCGCGGCCATCAAGCCAGGACGCTACGGCCTGCGAACGTTCGGCCGCCTGGCGGACCAGGTCCGAGGCGACGCCGGGCCGGTCGGAGGCCAGGGCCATGGCGTGCAGTTCGTCGGAAACCGACCGGAGGCCGCTGGCTACCTTCTGCTGCTGGGCACCGGCCTGGTGGGTGAGATCGCTGCGGGCCTGGTAGAGGAGATCCTTGGCATTCGACTTCGCTTCCGAGGCGACGTTGGCCGCTTCGGTCTTGGCGGTTGCAGCCACGCTTTGAGCCGATTCGGCCGCAGTCCGTGCGACGTCTCCGGCCTCCTCTCTCACAGCATCCTTGCGGGACGTCCCATAGGAATCGCCCGTCACCGGTGCTGTTTGCTGCGAGGTCGATGCTGCCGAGGGGAACGTGGTGGCTCTGCGCTCACCTGTGATCCCTGTTGTGGCCGGGGGAACCGTGTAATCCGAATCCTCAGGCCATTGGTTCTCTGTCATCTTCGCTCTCTCTTTCCAAAGAAGGCCGGTTGTTGATCAAGAACCAGCAATACTGGCCGTAAAATAGTAAGCATGATTACTAACAGAACGTAAGTACCCTTATTGATAGATTTTCAAACGGGCCGTCAGCGCCTGCCGTCTTGGCATCGCCGGACCCGGTCACAACGGAGTTGAAAGAGGTGGGTAGCTTTGGACGTTGCACCCTGGGTTTGGATAGTCATTGCGATTGTTGTGGTGGCGCTTATTGTGCTGCTGCTGCTAACCGGACGCCGCCGCCGGGCGCTGCAGGCGAAGCGGGATGAAGCGCACCGCGAAAAGGCCGCAGAAATACGCAGGGAGGCCGAGAACATCGAACTCGATGCCCGCGAAAACGAAGCCCGGGCTTCCAGGGCCCGCGCTGATGCGGAGCAGGCCCAGATCCAGGCGGCGCGGCTGAAGCAGGAAGCCGACAAGAAGGCCGCCGAAGCCAGGTCGCTCCGCGAGAATGTAGCCGAGCACACCCGTAAGGCTGACGAGATCGACCCCGACGTTCATGCAGACCGGGATGGCAGGACCAGGGAAAACCGGACAGCCGCGATGCAGCCGGCTGCGGATCGCACGGATGGCGCTGAGCACACCGACCGCGCTGAGACAGTCGGTGCGGATAGTAGAGACCGCAGGGATCGCTCCGATCGCGCACCCAGGGACCCGATGGACCGGTCCGATCAGCCTGACGAGACAGACGCTGGCCGAGCGGAGAGGACTGACGGTGACCGGGCGGAAGTGACCGATGCGGAACGTTCGCGGGTAGCCGATACTGACCGGGCGCGGTTGGCTGAACGGGAACGGGCCGCCCGCGACAAGCCGGCGTCGGGCATCTAGCCCAACCGATGCGCTGGCCCGCACAGGAAACAACGCGGGGTCACTTTTCGCCCAATGAAGGCAACTTATCGGGCGGGGAGTGACCCCGCGTTGCTTGTGCCCTGCGGCTACCCGGACCGCCACTTCCCGGGAAGGCATTGTTTTATAAGCAAGCTTATGATTTCCTACTGCTAAGTCTTGCCGCAGGCTTTCGGATCCAGACCCGAAGGAGCCACCGACAATGCCTGAATTCCTTGCTGCGTTCGACGGCGAAGCTGCACCAGTCCGGTCCACACCGCCGGAATTACCGTTGGATGTGCCGCTGGAGGCCCTTCCACGGAGCCCGGCGCAGGGACGCGGACGGCTTCGGGAGGCGTTTGAGAACGAACTGGTCCTGGACTATCTGGACCTTGCTGAAGCGCTGGCCGCGCGTTTCGAAGCCCGCGGCCGCGAGCGCGACGATCTGAACCAGGTGGCCTACCTTGGCCTGGTGAAGGCGGCACGTGGCTTTGACCAGGCCAAGGGCGGCAGTTTCCCTGCCTATGCCGCCCCCACCATCACCGGAGAGCTGAAGAGGTACCTGCGGGACCGGAGCTGGATGGTCCGGCCGCCGCGGCATATCCAGGACCTCCGTTCACGGCTGTTCCGGGCCGAGCCTGAGCTCGCGCAGATCCTTGGCAGAAATCCGAACGTCTCAGAACTTGCCGGTCACCTCGGCGTTGACGGTGCCGAGGTCCAGGAGGCCCTCAGCGCCTCCAACAGCCTCCATCCGGACTCGCTCGACGCCGTCGATCCCCACAGTGATGCACCGCCCATCGCGGAGGTGCTTGCTTGCCCCGACGTGCCGTTGGAGCGGCTGGAGGATCTCACCTGCCTCCGCGAGGCAATGCAGGAACTTGATGCCGCCGACCGGGAATTGCTTTACCGCAGGTACTTCTGCGAGGAGACCCAGGTGGAACTGGGCAGACGGCTGGGAATGTCGCAGATGCAGGTTTCCCGCCGGCTGGCCAGAGTGCTCGTGGACCTGCAGCACAAGCTGGCTGACAGCACTCAGTGTTCTGATTCGAGCTCTGACGCAGCCCTGAGCACCTCCTCAACTGTCACGCCCAGCAGGGCAGGGTCCGGCGTGTCGGCAAAGGGATCGCCGCGGCGGAGCCGGTCCCGCGTCAATACCCGGTGAGGCCCGGGGGGCGGACCCCAGCGCTCCGGGCCCACGGGGCCGAACAGAATGATCGAAGGCCGGGCATACGCGGATGCCAGGTGTGCTGCTCCGGTGTCTGCGGAAACCACCAGCCTCGCGCCGGCAATGCAGGCCGCGAAGGTTTGCAGGTCCAGCTTGCCTGCCAGGACGGCGGAGCCAGGAAGGCCCGCCAGGGTGCAGATCCCCACTGCCCGGGGACGTTCGTCGGCGCTTCCCGTGAACACCACCTGATGGCCGCTGCCGGACAACCGACTGGCCACCTGGGCGAAGCGCTCCGCGGGCCACAGCCTGCTCGGGAAGGCGGCACCTACGTGGATGACTGTGGCGCCCGGAAACGGTACAGCGACGGCGGGGCGGCGCAATGCACACTCCTGGGGGTCCGCGTCGATTCCGTGCCACTGCAGCAGGCGCGTCCAGCGTTCCCGCTCGTTCGTTTCCTCCACCCAGGCGGGTCCAGCCGGGCTGCCGCCCATTGGGCCCTTATGGGCAATAAGAACCTTCGGGCCCAAGGAGCGCAGCAGTTCAGTGCTTTGGGGTCCTTTGCCGTGCAGGTTGACGGCGATGTCAATCGCTTCCGCGCCGTCGGGCAGTGCCGGGAGCGGGCCTGTAAGCCCGGAGTGGGGCAGCAGCTCGTAGCCACCCACCAGGTCCAGCGCGCCGGCAAGCCACTCCGGGCCGGCATAAAGCAGCCGATGGTGCGGGTACGCCCGGCGCAGGGCATGGAGGGCTGGAACGGCTACCAGCAGGTCGCCGAGGCCAAGCGCGCGCAGCACCAAAAGGACTGGCCGGTGAGCTGCATGTCCGTCCTGCCCGGTGTTCATCGCCCCGCCTTTCGCTTCGCCATGTCAGTGGATTCTATTCCGGCGAATTGCTCCGCGCGCTGTTTAGGAGCAGTGGTGCGAGGGAACTACGTCGGTATGGGAAGCTCCGAAACTCCTCAGCTCAAGGCCGTGCTGTTCGATCGGGACGGGACGCTGGTGGTTGATGTGCCCTACAACGGCGACCCCGCGCTGGTCGAGGCGATGCCCGGTGCCAAGGCTGCGCTGGATTCCCTCCGTGCCGGCGGCTTTGCAGTGGGCGTCATCACCAACCAGTCCGGAGTGGCGCGGGGTCTCCTCACGGCCGCCGATGTGGTTGGCGTCAATGCAAGGGTGGAGGAACTCCTGGGACCTTTTGACGTGTGGGAGATGTGCCCGCACTCCGCGGAGGACGGCTGCCCCTGCCGGAAGCCGGCGCCGGGGATGGTGCTCAGCGCGTGCCGTCGCCTGGGAATCCTGGCCTCGGAAGCTGCGCTGATCGGCGACATCGGGAGCGACGTCCGGGCCGCAGAGGCTGCAGGGGCCCGCGGAGTCCTGGTGCCTACGCCGGTCACCCGGACCGAAGAGGTGGACGAGGCGAGGCTTGTGGCCCGGGACCTCGCCGCAGCTGTGGACCTGCTGCTGGAGCGGGCATGATGGCACACGTGCTGGTGGCGCGGCTCGATAGCCTGGGTGACGTCCTGTTGGCCGGGCCGGCAGTGCGGGCGGTGGCTAACGGACGCCTGCCGGACGGAAGCCGGCCCAACCACGTGGTGATGCTGTGCGGACGCCAGGGCGAAGCAGCAGCATCGATGTTGCCCGGCGTCGCGGAGGTCTACACCTGGGACAGCCCGTGGATCAGGAACCCGGCGCCGAAGATGACCGTGCCGCACGCGGACCGGCTGATTGAGTATGTGCGGAACTCCCGGATCACCGAGGCTGTCATCCTGACCTCCTTCCACCAGTCCCCGCTGCCCCTGGCGCTGCTGCTGCGGCTGGCGGGCGTGGAACGGATCACCGGGGTCTCCACCGATTATGCGGGCTCCCTGCTGGACGTCCGGCTGAGGCCCGGTGAGGACCTCGTGGAGGACCAGCCGGAAGCAGAACGGGCGCTGGGCATTGCCAGGGCAGCCGGCTTTCCGCTGCCCCTGGGCGACGATGGCAAACTCAGGGTCCAGCCGGTGCCTGCAGTGAACGATCTGGTGGGCGACGGGCCCTACGTGGTGGTCCACCCGGGAGCCGCGGTCCCGGCCAGGGCCTGGCCGCCGCTCCACCACGCCGCCGCCGTCGAACTCCTCGCCGGCGCCGGGCACCGGGTTGTGGTGACGGGCGGACCGGACGAGACGTCCCTGACGGCCACGGTCGCCGGCCCCTCGGCCATTGACCTGGGCGGCCGCACCGACCTGCGGACCCTGGCCGGAGTACTCGCCGGAGCCGACGCCGTGGTGGCCGGGAACACCGGGCCTGCCCATCTGGCTGCCGCCGTGGGAACCCCTGTGGCGTGCCTGTTCTCCCCGGTGGTGCCTGCCGTGCGCTGGGCCCCATACGGCGTCCCCCTCGAACTCCTTGGCGACCAGAACGCCGCCTGCCGGCTCACCCGGGCAAGGATCTGCCCGGTCCCCGGCCACCCGTGCCTGGATTCGGTATCGCCGGAGGATGTGATGCACGCCGTCGGGCGCCTGATCGGCGGTGTGTCCTCGTTAAGCACCCATCTCAGCACGCGCAGGAAGGACCGCAGCCGATGAGAATCCTCCTCTGGCATGTCCACGGTTCATGGACGGACGCCTTCGTCCGGGGCCGTCATGAATACCTGTTGCCGGTACTCCCGGAAGGTGGGCCGTGGGGCCTGGGACGCGCCGGCAGGCCGTGGCCGGGCTCAGTGCAGCAGGTACCGCTGGCGGAGCTCGACGCCGACAGCGTGGACGCCGTCGTGCTGCAACGGCCGGAGGAAATCGAGGCAGTCCACCAGGCTTTGGGGCGGCGTCCCGGCGTCGACCTCCCGGCCGTCTACCTGGAACACAACACCCCGAAAGGCAACTTCCCCTTCACCCGGCATCCGCTCGCCGATCAGGACAGCATTCCGCTGGTGCATGTGACCCACTTCAACAAGCTCGCCTGGGACAACGGGTCAGTGCCCGCGCTGGTGATCGAGCACGGCATACCGGACCCGGGTCCGCTTTACACCGGCGAACTGCCCGAACTGGCAGTGGTGGTCAATGAGCCCGTGCGGCGGGGACGCGTCACCGGAACGGACCTGTTGCCGGCCTTCGCCGCCGTGGCACCGCTGCACGTGTTCGGGATGAAGACCGAAGGCCTGCTCGCCGCGTCGGGTTTCGACGATGCCCGGCTGCATGTCCGGGGGGACCTGAAACCGCGGGAACTGCACCGCGAGCTGGCCCGCTGCCGGGTTTACGTCCACCCGATGCGCTGGACGTCGCTGGGACTTTCCCTCCTGGAAGCGATGCATCTTGGCATGCCGGTCCTTGCCCTGGCAACCACCGAGGCACCCCGGGCGGTACCGCCCGAAGCGGGCGCCGTGTCCGCCGACGTCGGCGAACTGCTCCGCAGCGCCGCCCGCCTCATCGCCAACCCGGAGGAAGCCCGACGGCGGGGCGCTGCGGCCAGGGAGGCGGCCCTCGCCAGGTACAGCCTGGCCCGTTTCCTGGCCGACTGGGACACCGTCCTGGCGGACCTGCGGCCCCGGGCCGTGTACTCCAACTACCACGATCACTACCGCGAGGCAGAAAAGCAGGCACTCAGATAAACCAACGTCTGGAAGAGAAGATCCTTGTTCCGGTGCGAGAGAGGAAGACCCCATGAAGATCTCCATGGTTTCAGAGCATGCCAGTCCGCTGGCCGCACTGGGCGGCGTGGACGCGGGCGGGCAGAACGTGCACGTGGCCGCACTGTCCGCGGCCCTCGCCAGGCGGGGACACGCCGTCACCGTCTACACGAGGAAGGACTCGCCGGACCTCCCACCCCGCGTCAAGGCAGGGCCGCGGCTCGAAGTGGTGCACGTGGAGGCCGGTCCGGCGAGCCACGTGCCCAAAGATGAACTGCTTCCCTACATGGAGGAACTGGCCCGCGGCATGGCCACGGACTGGGGCCAGCGGCCGCCGGACGTCGTGCATGGCCATTTCTGGATGTCCGGCATGGCAGCGCTTGATGCTGCCAGACGCGGCGAGACAGGCTACCGGATCCCGGTGGTCCAGACGTTCCATGCGCTCGGCACCGTTAAGCGACGGCACCAGGGCATCGATGACACCAGCCCCCTGGAACGCCGCTGGCTGGAGCCGAGGGTCGGACGCGACGCGGACCGGATCATCGCAACCTGCTCGGACGAAGTGTTCGAACTCAAAGCCATGGACATTGACACCGGCAAGGTGTCGATCGCACCCTGCGGCGTGGACCTGGACCTCTTCTCCGCTGACGGCCCGGCGGAGTCCCGTCCGCGCCGGCACCGTATCCTCTCGGTGGGAAGGCTCGTTCCACGGAAGGGTGTTGACCTGGTGATCCGCGCCCTGCCGCTCTTGGCCGCGGAAGGCTATGACGACGTCGAACTACTCATCGTGGGCGGTGGCGCCGAGCCCGGGCTCCTGGAATCAGACCCTGAAGTGCGCCGGCTCCTGACGCTCGCTCATGACCTCGGCGTCGCCAACCGCGTGACGCTGCGGGGGCAGGTGCCCCGCGACGCCATGCCCCGGACCTTCCGCAGTGCAGACGCGGTGGTCTGCACCCCCTGGTATGAACCCTTTGGCATCGTTCCCCTGGAAGCGATGGCCTGCGGCGTTCCCGTGGTGGCGGCCGCCGTGGGCGGGCTCCGCGACACCGTGGTGGACCACCGGACGGGGATCCACGTACCGCCACGGGATCCTGAGGCGATTGCCTCCGCGCTGGCCCTCCTGCTGGGCGACCCGGCACTCCGGGCGGAGCTTGGCGCCGCCGGCCAGCAACGTGCGCGCTCACGGTATTCGTGGGACCGGGTGGCTGTCGAAACGGAAAAGGCCTATCAGCTGGCAATCGCAGGAATGCCTGCCAGAACGGTCCCGATGGAAGGGGCTGTACTGTGACTGCCGAATGGTCCCTCCGCGACGACGAGCTCCAGGCCCTGGACGGTCAGGTCCGCTTCCCCGAAACCCTGCCGGGCCTCGATGCCATGGAAGCCCTTGACGGCGGCGCCGCGGAGGCAGTGCGGCTCCACCTGGACAATGTCATGCCGGCACTGGATTCACTCCGCGCCCAATCCGGCCGGCTGGCCGCCTGGGGTGTTGAACTGGCGAACCGGCTGCTCAGCGGGCAGCGGCTTCTGGCTGCCGGGAACGGCGGCTCGGCGGCCGAGGCCCAGCACCTGACGGCAGAACTGGTGGGCAGGTTCGACGGCGAGCGCGTCCCGTTTTCGGCAATCTCGCTGCACGCAGAAACCTCGGCAGTGACGGCCATCGCCAACGACTACGGGTTCGAGGAACTCTTCGCCCGCCAGGTCCGTGCGCACGGCCGCTCCGGGGACGTACTGGTCCTGCTGTCCACCAGCGGCCAAAGCCCCAACCTGCTGCGCGCTGCGGAGACGGCCGCAAGGCTGAATATCACCACGTGGGCGCTCACCGGCCCGGGCCCCAATCCACTGGCCACAGCGTGTGACGAGGCGGTAGTGATCGACGCCGTCAACGCCAATGCGCAGGAGGGGCACCTGATCGCCCTGCACGCAGTCTGCCGTGCCTTCGATCTTGAGATCAGCCGGCGCGGCTCCGCACACCGGTCTCCGGACGCGGGAGGCAGGCCATGAGAATCGTGGTGGTGGGCGATGTGATCCTGGACGTCGACCTGACCGGGACAGCAACGCGGCTCAGCCCGGATGCACCGGTTCCCGTGGTGGATGTGGCAAGCGTCAGGCGCCGCGCAGGCGGCGCGGGGCTCGTTGCCCGCATGCTGGTGCAGGACGGCTGGCCCGTCACCCTGGTCACGGTACTGGCGGACGACGACGCCGCGCGGCTGGTGGAGGCTGCGCTCGCGGGGGTGCGGCTGGTGGCCGGCCCCAGCGGCTCCCCGACGCCGGTGAAGACCCGTGTCCGGGCCGGAACGCACCCCGTGGTCCGTTTCGACCAGGGCTGCGGCGCGGCACCGGTTCCGGAGGTGACCCCTGCGATGCTGCGGGCAGTCGAAAAAGCGGGCGCGGTGATCGTGGCCGATTACGGGCGGGGCCTGGCCGCAAATCCCCAGCTGAGGGAACTGCTCGCAGGGCTGGCGGACGATGTCCCTATCGTGTGGGACCCCCATCCTTCCGGCGCCCCTCCGGTGGCCGGGGTTTCGGTGGTGACTCCCAACCTGGCCGAAGCGCACCAGGCCGCCGGTCCCCGGGCATCAGGACTTTACGGCTCCGCAGCGGACGGCGCAGCAGAAGTGGCCGGCATCCTGCTCGATGAATGGCGCAGCCGCGCCGTCCTGGTCACCACGGGGGAGCGCGGGGCGCTCCTGCTGCGGGAGCGGGACCGCACCCCCCGTCCGGTCCCGGCGCCCCGCGTTGAGTCGGGCGATCCTTGCGGCGCCGGTGACAGGCTGGCGGCGAGCCTTGCGGTCCACCTCCTCGGCGGCAGGGACCTCGAAGACGCTTCCGTGCTTGCCGTCCACGAGGCGGCGGACTTCCTGGCGGCCGGCGGGGTGGGTGCATTGCCGGATCCGCCGGTCCCGGGCAGGCCACGGCACCGCACCGCCGAACCCATGATGCTGGCCCGTCGGGTGCGGGACAACGGCGGAACGGTGGTTGCCACGGGCGGCTGTTTCGACCTGCTCCATGCCGGGCACGTCAGATCGCTCACCGCTGCCCGGGAATTGGGGGATTGCCTGATTGTCTGCCTGAACTCCGATGCGTCGGTGCGGCGGCTGAAGGGCGAACAGCGCCCCATCATGAACCAGCACGACAGGGCTGAACTGCTTCTGGCGCTCGAATCCGTGGACGCGGTCCTGGTTTTTGACGAAGACACCCCGGAAGTCGCCTTGGACCGCCTCCGGCCCGATATCTGGGTCAAGGGCGGGGACTACAAGGGGGCCCGGCTGCCTGAAGCCGAACTGGTGGAGAGCTGGGGTGGGCGCTGCGTTACCGTGCCGTACCAGCCGGCCCGCTCCACCACGGTCCTCGCAGATGCCCTCGGGAAAGTCAGCTAGGCCCGGAAGCAACAACCTGATGAACCTGCCGTCCATATGAAAGGAACACCATGACCACCGATCCAGCAGTGAGCACTGACCCATCCCCGGGACCCGGACCGTCCTGGCCCGAACCGGCCGGACCCGGCCGCGTCCTCGTCACGGGAGGGGCTTCGGGCCTGGGTGCCGCCGTCGTCGACGCAGTGCTGAGGGCGGGCGGGACGCCCGTGGTCCTGGACCGCGACATCAGCAGCGTCCCCGGCGTGAAAGCCTTCGAGGTGGACGTTGCGGACCGGGTGGCGGTGGAGCAGGCAGTCCGGGAGGCCGCGGAGTCGTTGGGCGGCCTCGATGCAGTGGTCACGGCGGCAGGAATCGACCGGTGCGGCAAACTGGCGGACGTTGCCGCCGGGGAGTGGGAGAAGGTGGTCGCCGTCAACCTGTTCGGCACCGTCTCGGTGGTCCGGGCCGCACTGCCATTTCTGAAGGGCTCCCACGGCAGGGTGGTAACCGTCGCGTCCACGCTGGGCAAGCGGGCGGTGGCCGATGCGACAGCCTATTGCGCCTCGAAATTCGGTGTGGTCGGCTTCAGTCACGCCTTGGCAGCCGAGACCGGCGGGGAGATCGGCGTGACCACCATGATCCCCGGCGGCATGAAGACCCGTTTCTTTGACGACAGGACCGAACAGTACAAACCCCAGGATGATTCCCGGCTCAACGATCCGGGCAACGTGGCCCAGGCGATCCTGTTTGTGCTGTCCCAGCCGACGGGCTGCGAAGTCCGGGAGATGCTGATCTGCCACGAGGAGGAGGGCTCCTGGCCGTGACCCGTTACTGTGCCAGCAGGCTCCGGACGTCTGCGGCGACCCCGTCCGTGTCGATTCCCTCCATCAGGGAATCGTTGTGCGGGCAGCGCGGAGCGGTCCAGCCCACCTGGGTCACGTCGGCGCCGCACGCCGGACAACGCGTCACCCAGGACAGGTGGATCCGGTGCCTGCCCCGCCCGAGGGGGCCTGAGGTCAGCGCGTTTCCGGCCCAGTAAATCCCCACGGTTGGTGTTCCCAGAGCCTGCGCCAGGTGACGGGGACCGCTGTCGTTGGCCAGGACGGCATCAGCCCGGGCGAGCAGGGCCGCCAGTCCGCCCAGTTCCAGCCGGCCGGCAACGTTGATGACAGGCCCGGCACCGTTCCCGGTGGAGTGCCCGACGGCGGCACTCACCACGGCTTCCGCCAGCCCCTTTTCGCCCGCGTCACCGATCACCAGCACCCGGCCGCCGTCGTCGGCAACTGCCCGGGCGACGGCTCCGAAAGCTTCGGCCGGCCAGCGGCGGCGGGGGTCGCTGGCGCCGGGATGGATGACCAGCAGGGGAGTGTCCCCGGGCGGCAGCTCGGTGCCCAGTGCCGCAGGCAGTTGCGCCACGAAGCGGGCCCGCGGGTTCAGCCTGGCCTCCAGCAGCACTGGCGCCGCGCCTGCGAGGCCCGCCACCTCCAGGGCGCGCGACGGTTCGTGCTGGTAGTAGGTGTAGGGCAGCGTCCGTTCCAGCGGCACCGCATCCGGGGTAGCGGATCCCACTGTGTGCCGGGCCCCCAGCCTCAGCAGGAACGGGTTCGAATAGCGTCCGCCGCCGTGGAGCTGCACCGCGAGATCGAAGTGCCGTTCGTGCGCGGTGTTAAAAAACCGTTCGACGGCGGCCGGTTCCTCCTTGCCCGGGCGGACCCCTTCGGCGAACGGCAGGATCATGACGTCGTCCAGCGCAGTGAGGGTGCCGGACACCAGGGCGTCCTGAAGGGGCGTCCCCAGCAACGTCACCGTGGAGCCCGGATAGGCCGCTTTCAGCGCGGAGACGGCCGGAAGGGCAAACATCAGGTCGCCGAGTCCGCCACCGCGCAACAGGGCGATCCGGGTGATGTCCCGGAATTTGTCCAGCAGCGGGCCGACGCCCGGGCCGGCGGCGGGTCCGGCGGCTGGTCTTTCAGCGGGTCCGTTCCCGGAATCTTCCATTGGACCGTTTCCTTCCGTGCGCGTGCTGCCACCCTACGGACGGACGGGCGGCGTGGCTACCTCGGTGTAAACGTCGCCACCCGGGGTAAGGGACAGCAAGGAGAAGTACCCCAGGGAGGAGTTCCATGGATACGAAGGCCATGCCCATTGCCGCTCAGACCGCATCCAACCACGCCGGGATCATTGTCCGGGATCCGCGGACAGGCGAGGTCCTGTGGTCCGTGCCCGAGCCGGAACCGGCGGACGTGGCGCATGCCGTAAAGGTTGCCCGGGAGGCGGCCGGCGGATGGGCGGCGAGCCCTGCCGCCGAGCGGGGCGCCGGGCTCCACGCCGCAGCCCGGGCACTGAAGGCTGCCGCGGCTGACCTGGCGGGCCTGAACGCCAGCGAGACCGGGCGCCCGGTGGAGGAAGCCCTGGCCGGGATCGATGCCGGGGTGTCCACGTTGGTGCAGTATGCAGAGGTGGGCCCGGTGCACCGGGGGCACAGCCTGAACGGCAACCGGTTCGCCGCCGATTACACCGTGGCCGAACCCCGCGGAGTGGCCGTATTGCTGACGCCATGGAATGATCCTGTGGCTGTTGCGTGCGGCCTGATCGGCGCGGCATTGGTCACCGGCAATACGGTGGTCCACAAACCGAGCGAACGTTGCCCGCGGCTTGGCGAGGCACTGGGCGAGGTGCTGGCGCCGGCGTTCCCGCCAGGTGTGCTCACCACGATCTCCGGCGGGGCGGGTGTGGGGAAGCTCCTCACCCAGGCAGGGGTGGACGTCATTGCCCACGTCGGGTCCAGCGAGGCCGGGGCGCGGATCGCCGAGGCCGGTCTGCTCAGCGGCGCGCACGTGATCCGCGAAAACGGCGGGAACGACCCGCTGCTGGTGGACCGGGACGTGGACCCGCTCTGGGCGGCGGAGCAGGCGGCCATTGGAGCGTTCAGCAACAGCGGCCAGATCTGCACCTCGGTGGAGCGGATCTACGTCCACGCGGACATTGCCCGCCCATTCTGCGCTGCGCTGGAAGCCGAGGCCGCGCTCCGCAACAGCAACGGAACCTTGGCCCCGCTGGTGGACACCCGGATGCGGGACGCGGTTCATGCCCAGGTGGCCCAGGCCCGGGAACTCGGGGCGCACGCGGTGGAAGGCGGGTCCGTCCCCGAAGGGCCCGGTGCTTTCTACCCGGCCACCGTGCTCGTGGAATGCACGGACCGCATGCGTGTGATGACAGAGGAGACGTTCGGGCCGGTGGCACCGGTGCAGGTGGTGGCGAGCTTTGAGGAAGGGCTTCGCCAGGCTGCGGGCGGCAAGTATGGCCTGGCCGCCACCGTGCTCACCGGAAACATCGCGCACGCCCAGCAGGCCATCGCCGCCCTTCCGGTGGGGACCGTAAAAATCAATGAGGTGTTCGGCGGCGCCCCCGGAGGTTCGGCGCAGCCCCGCGGCGTGAGCGGACATGGCTTCGGATACGGGCCCGAACTACTGGACGAATTCTCCCGTGTGAAGGTGGTCCACCTGGCCGCTCCGCCGCAGCAGTCCGCGGCAGGTGCGCCATGACCCCGCGGGACCCGGCAGGACAGGACAACCTCTCCAGCCAGCGTGCCCTGTCCGGCTGGCTTCCCAGGCGTCTGGCTGCCGAACGCCCTGCCATCCTGGTCATCGGCGACGTGATGCTCGACGGCTGGTGGAGCGGAACCATCGAACGGCTCTGCCGGGAGGCACCCGCCCCGGTGGTTGACATCACCTCCCGGGAATCCGCTCCGGGAGGCGCTGCCAACACAGCGATGAACCTCGCAGCCCTCGGTGCGCGGGTGTCCGTGGCCGGGATTATCGGCAACGACGACGCCGGGGCGGCCCTGCGCCGGAAACTTGAGGATGCCGGCATCGACGTCAGCCATTTGCACAGCCATCCGGCCATGGTCACCACCACCAAAATCCGCATCAGCAGCGGCGGCCAGGTGATGCTCCGCATCGATGACTCTGCCAGCACGGTTCCGGCCGAGGCGCTGGCCGCGCTCGCAGCCTCAGTTGCCGCCGCCGTCGAACATCAGGACGCGGTGATGGTGTGCGACTACGGCACCGGCGTGCTGGCGGATCCGGTGCAGGCTGCCATTCTTACAGCGCTCGCGGCCGGGGACACCGCGCCGGAACCAACAACGGAACGCCCGCTGACGGTGATTGACGCCCATGATCCCCGGCCCTGGGCGGTGCTCCGGCCGGACCTGGTGACCCCCAACGCCCGGGAAGCGGCACGTCTGCTGGACCTGCGCCTTCCCGGCGGCGCCGGCAGGATCGGCGTGGTGACCAGTCACCGGGACGCGCTCCTGGAGTCCACGGGAGCGCGGGCCGTTGTGGTCACGCTGGACCGGGACGGGACGGTGCTCTTTTCGTCGGATGGCAGCACCCACCGGACCTGGGCTCGCCCTGCGGCCGAAAAGCAGGCGTCCGGCGCAGGCGATACCTTTGTTGCTGCCCTTACCCTTGCCAGGTCGGTGGGTCTGCCGCTGACTGCCAGCCTGGATCTGGCCCAGGCAGCCGCGGACGTGGTGGTCCACCAGCCGGGCACGTCAGTGTGCAGCACAGCCCAGCTCAGCAGGCACCTGGAGAGCTTTGCCGATACCGCCCTGCCGGCGGATGAACTTGCCCGGCAGGTGCAGGCGCACCGGGCCCAGGGGCAGCGGATCGTGCTGACCAACGGCTGCTTCGACGTCCTCCACAGCGGCCACACCCGCTACCTCACGCAGGCCAAACAGCTCGGCGACATCCTGGTGGTGGCGCTGAACAGCGATGACTCCGTCCGCCGGCTCAAAGGCCCGGGCCGGCCCATCAACACTGAGGCTGATCGCGCAGCCGTGATCGCCGCACTCAGCTGTGTGGACTACGTAACAGTCTTTGACACCCCCACGGCCAGTCCGCTGATCCGCCGGCTCCAGCCCGAGGTCTATGCCAAAGGCGGGGACTACACTCCGGAAATGCTGGCGGAAGCGGACGTGGTGGAAGAATACGGCGGGCGGGTGGCCATCCTGGACTACGTCGCGGAACGGTCCACCTCCGCCGTGGTGCAGCGCATCCAGGCCGGCAAGGGTGCCGTGCAGGCAGACTAGGCTGCCTGCACCATGCCCCGTCCTCTAGGGTTGAACCATGACTGAAGCGGCACACGGATAATGGCTAAACGCGGCAAGTCAGGCGGTAGGAACAGCCAGCGTCCGGCGGCGGGTGTCATCGACGTGCCAAAGGGAACCCGGCCGGACGGCCCCGTTGAGGGCGTCTACTACATCGATACCGGCGACTGTGAGCTGATCGCGGACCAGGACAATTCCAACGGCTGGCTCCTGAAAATCAACGGTGTGATGAGCTCCCACATCGACCTCGCGGACCCGCTGTTCCTGGACTTTGAATACATGCGCTGGATGGCGGCGCTGATCGAGTCCCGCTGGCCGCTGCCGCCCAAAGGCGGCCAGTCCAAGGCGCCGGATTCCCACAAGCTGCGCGGCCTGCACCTGGGCGGGGGCGCCTGTTCCCTGGCCCGCTACTTCCATTCCGCCTACCCCGACGCACGCCAGGTGGTGGTGGAACTTGACGGCAAACTCGCCGAGTACGTCCGCGGCTGGTTCGACCTGCCCAAGGCACCCCTGCTGCGGCTCCGGGTGGGCGAAGCACGCACTGTCACCGAGACATTGACGGAGGACAGCCGGGACTTCATCATCCGCGACGTTTTTGCCGGATCCCTGACGCCGCGTCCGCTCACCACGGCGGAGTTCAACGGCCACATCAGGCGGGTCCTGGCTCCCGGCGGGATCTACGTGGTGAACTCAGGCGACGCCCCCGATCTGAAGAACGCCCGCGAGGACGCGGCCACCATCGCGGCCACCTTTGAGCACACGCTCATCATCGCCGATCCCGCAATGCTCAAGGGGCGCCGTTACGGGAACATGGTGATGGCCGGGAGCGACAGCCCGCTCGACGGCGACCCGCAGCTTGCCCGGCGGCTCCTGGGCGGTGCCGTTCCGGCGCACATCTGGAGCGACGCCCAGGTCCGCGCCTTTGCCGCAGGGTCGCCCGTGCGCCACGACCCCGCACCACCCCCGCTGGTTAATCCGTAGGGGCCCGTTCAGGACGGGGTTTTGCCCGCCCCAGCAGTGCTTCCCGATGCGCCAGGGTCTGGCCCCTCAGTGCCTGTACTACCGCTGCCACGGCCGGGCGCCGCATTGAGTCGGGCCGGAGCACCATCCAGTAGGGCAGCAGTTCGGCAAATTCATCCGGCAGCAGGCGGACCAGGTCCTGGTGCAGATCACCCATGAAACAGGGCAGGAAACCGATGCCTGCTCCGGCACGGGTGGCCTCCACATGGACAAACACGTTGGTGGAGGTGAGCCCGTCCCGCATGGCCGGCACCAGGCGGCGCGGAGCGTCGAGATCGTCAACCTGCAGCATGGAATCCACAAAGTACACCAGGGGGTGCTCCGTCAGTTCCGCCACGCTGGCGGGCGTTCCGTTCTCCGCCAGGTAGGCGCGGGAGGCGTACATCCCCAGCATGTATTCGCCCAGCCGTACGGCCTCGGCGCGGTGGACCTGTGGCTCACCCACCACCACTTCAATGTCCAGCCCCGAGCGCTGCTGCAGTGCGCGCCGGGTCATGGTGACCACCTCGACGCTGAGGCCGGGGTGGTCCCTGCGCAGCCGGGCCACCGCAGGGGCGGCGATGTAGGCGCTGAAACCGTCAGTCGCGGTCATGCGGACGGCGCCGGTGATCGGGTCCGGTACCTGGCCGGCCGGTCCCAGCGCACTGACTGCCGCTTCCACCTGCTCGGCAACCCGGACCGCTTCGGTTCCAAGTTCCGTGAGCTCCCAGCCGCCCGCGGCCCGGGCGAGGACGCGGCCGCCCAGCACTTTCTCCAGCGCGGCGATCCGGCGTGAAACAGTGGTGTGGTTCAGCCCCAGGGCCTGCGCCGCCGTCGTAAATTTTGCTGACCTGGACACCTCAAGGAGCACCAGCAGGTCATCGGGGTTAGCCTTCATATCTGCAATTATGCACATGGCTCCTGCTGGATTGGCCATTGAAGGCCCGACTTTGTGCAGGGATACTCAGTGGAGCCATTAGTGCTGTGGATCACAGCGCGTGTCAAAGTGGACACTAAGGAGAAACCCAATGAGCGTAGAGCAGCGCTCGGCAGATAATGCCGCCGGACCCGCATCCAAGGGATCCGGACTTAAGAAGATCGTGGCCGCCTCAATGGTGGGCACGGTAGTGGAATGGTACGAATTCTTCCTCTACGCCACTGCGGCAACCCTTGTCTTTGGCAAGTACTTCTTCCCCGCCACCGGCAACGAGCTGGACGGCATCATCCAGGCCTTCATCACCTACGCCGTGGGCTTCGTGGCCCGCCCGCTCGGTGGCATCGTGTTTGGCCAGATCGGCGACAAGCTGGGCCGCAAACCCACGCTTCAGCTCACCATCATCATTATCGGCGTGTCCACGTTCCTGATGGGCTGCCTCCCGGGCTTCGCCGACATCGGCTACCTTGCGCCGGCGCTCCTGGTGTTCCTCCGCTTCATCCAGGGCTTCGCCCTCGGTGGCGAATGGGGCGGCGCCGTCCTTCTGGTCGCCGAGCACAGCCCCAACAAGTCCCGCGGATTCTGGTCCAGCTGGCCCCAGTCCGCCGTTCCCGTGGGCAACCTGCTGGCCACCCTGGTCCTGTACATCATGTCCTCCACCCTCAGCCCGGAAGCATTCCTCAGCTGGGGCTGGCGCGTGGCGTTCTGGCTCTCAGCCGTGATCGTGTTCGTTGGCTACTACATCCGCACCCACGTCACCGAGGCCCCCATCTTCCTCGAGGCCAAGGCCTTGGTGGAGAAGGAGCAGGCTGTCAGCTACGGCGTCTTCGAAGTGGTCCGCAAGTACCCCAAGGGAATCCTGCAGGCCATGGGGCTGCGTTTCGCGGAGAACATCATGTACTACCTGGTGGTCAGCTTCGCGATTGTCTACCTCAAGAGCGTCCACAAGTACGACACGTCCTCGCTGCTGCTGGCGCTCCTGATCGCCCATGTCATCCACTTCCTGGTCATCCCGCAGGTGGGACGCCTCGTGGACAGCTGGGGCCGGAAGCCGGTGTACCTGATCGGTGCCATCACCGGCGCCACCTGGCCGTTCTTCGCCTTCCCGATGTTCGATACCAAGAACGCGTTTGTCATTGTCCTCGCCGTGACGATCGGCCTGTGCCTCCACGCGTTTATGTACGCCGGGCAGCCTGCCATCATGGCTGAGCTCTTCCCCACCCGGATGCGCTACGCCGGTGTGTCCCTGGGTTCACAGGTCACCTCGATCTTCGCCGGTTCGCTGGCGCCGCTCCTGGCCACCCAGTGGCTCAAGGACACCGGGTCCTGGCTTCCCACGGCCATCTACCTGGTAGTGGCGTGCGCCATCACCACAGTGGCAGTGTTGAGCCTGAAGGAGACAAAAGGCATCGCCCTGGAAGAAGTGGACAGGGCCGACGCCGAGCGCGAGGGTCTGCTCACGGCAAGCTCACGCTGAGCTCTTGAGCCGCTGACGCCTGAAGAATGAGGGACACGATGGGAACGGGATCTGCTATGGAAAACACACTGAACGGCCGCAAGGCCCTCGTGACCGGCGGTGCCAGCGGGATCGGCGCAGCGTGTGTCCGCGAGCTCGCCGCGCGTGGGGCGAAGGTGGTGGTTGCCGACGTCGACTCTGCCGGCGCCTCAGCCCTCGCCGACGAAGTGGGCGGCACCGCCTGGGCTCTTGACCTGCTGGACGTGGACAAGCTCGCTACCCTGAGCCTGGACTGCGACATCCTGGTGAACAACGCCGGAATCCAGCGCATCAGCCCTATCGAGAATTTTGATCCGGTGGAGTTCCGCCGGATTATCACCCTCATGCTGGAAGCGCCGTTCCTGCTGATCCGGGCAGCCCTTCCGCACATGTATGCCGGCGGATTCGGCCGCATCATCAACCTGTCCTCGGTGCACGGGATCCGTGCCTCCCCGTTCAAAAGCGCGTACGTATCCGCCAAGCACGGCCTGGAAGGGCTGAGCAAGGTGACGGCGCTGGAGGGCGGGGAGCGCGGGGTGACGTCCAACTGCATCAACCCCGGCTATGTCCGCACCCCGCTGGTGGAGTCGCAGATCGCCGACCAGGCCAAGGTCCATGGGATCCCGGAATCCGAGGTCCTCGCCAAGGTCATGCTCACCGAAGCCGCCATCAAACGGTTGGTTGAGCCGGAGGAAGTGGCCTCCCTGGTGGCCTGGCTGGCGTCCGATCACGCAGGCATGGTCACCGGAGCCAGCTACACCATGGACGGCGGCTGGTCCGCCCGCTAAGGCGCCTAATCCTGCCGCTTGAGCAGGCGGTGGTCGACATAGTAAATTCCCGCCGCGGTTCCGACTCCAACACTCGGACCGCGGCGGGATACCACTATCCCCTCGCGCCGGCCGTTGAACGGATCCTCTGCCACCACGGCATCGCCCACCCGGTAAGGGCTCCTCGGAGCCAGCGTTCTTCGGACCCATCCGCTGATGCGGGCCATAGCCCGGGCGATGAGGGCTGACAGGCTAAGCGGCCGGCCCATACTGGCCAGATCCTGGACGTGCGTTTTCACCATTGAAACCACTCCTTGGAGCAGCACCTGGCCGCTCGCTGCGGTGCGGTTGCCGGAACGCTCCCAGCAGAGGATGGTCCTCCTATTCACGGCTGGCACCTTAGGAATACGTTATGCGCTATTCACACCAGTCACACCAGTAACATGTACTCATTTTTTGTATGGCCACCACTTGGAAGCATTCCCGTCAGCCCTCCCCGGACAGAGTTGCCGCTCAGCGCTGGCCGTTGATGATGTCGTCGGCATTCTTGTAAGTCCATGTGACCAGCGGGACCAGCAGTGCGGTCAGTTCATAGCCGCGCCCAGTCAGGCTGTAGTCCACCCGCGGCGGTATCACCGGCTGGGCCTTCCGGAGCACCAGGCCATCCTTTTCAAGGGTTTTCAGGGTCTGCGCGAGCATCTTCTCGCTGATGCCTTCTGCGCGGCGCCGAAGTTCGCTCCACCGCTGCTCGCCCTCGGAGAGTGACAACAGGACCAACACGCCCCACTTGGAGGTGATGTGGTCCAGCACCGTGCGGCTGGGGCACCCTGCGGGGAACACGCCGTCGGCGAAGTCCACCGGCAGTGGAGCCGGCAGGAGACTTACTTCCAGGTTGCTGTTCGCCATGCCTTTAGCTTACCGAAAGATGCGTACCTAACCTACGGGTTAGTACCTAACTTTAAAGTGCGTACTCTCCCTGAGGAAGTTATTTGCCAGGTTCCTCGTTGTGCAGGGTGACCCCCTTTAGAGATGGTGAAAGGAACCACCCATGAGCATCGTTATTACCGGAGCAACCGGACAGCTTGGCCGCCACGTCGTCGAGGCCCTCCTGAAGGAGAACGTTCCGGCAGCGGGAATTGTGGCGGCAGGCCGCTCCATCGCGAAGCTTTCGGACTTCGCAGCACGCGGCGTGCAGGTCAGGGCCATGGACTACACGGACGCCGCTTCCGTGGCGAAGGCGCTCCAAGGAGCCACCAAAGTCCTCCTGATCTCCGGCAGCGAGGTAGGCCAGCGGGTTGAGCAGCACCGCACCGTCATTGAGGCCGCGAAGGCCGCGGGCGTCGGGCTCATTGCCTACACCAGCATTGCCAACGCCGATACCACCGGCATGAAGCTGGCTGCCGAACACCAGGCAACCGAGGCCATCCTCAAGGACTCCGGAATCCCGTTCACGATCCTCCGCAATGGTTGGTACCTCGAGAACTACACCGAGCAGCTTCCTGGCACGCTGGCGCAGGGCGCCCTCGCCGGCAGCGCCGGAGAAGGCAAAGTCAGCGCCGCGTCCCGCGTGGACTATGCCGAGGCTGCCGCCGCCGTGCTGGTTGCAACTGAGAACCAGGCGGGCAAGGTCTACGAGCTGGGCGGGGACCACTCGTTTACGCTGGCTGAACTTGCCCGGGAAATCAGCACTGCGTCCAACAAGACCGTGGCCTACCAGGACCTGCCCGCCGGGGACTACGCCGGGCTGCTGGCAGGCTTTGGCGTGCCGCAGGCCTTCGCCGACATCCTGGCGGACTCTGACCTCGGCATCGCGCGCGGCGACCTGCAGGTGGGCGGCTCCGATCTCCGCGACCTGATCGGCCGTCCCACCACCCCGATGCCCGCCGCCGTGCGCTCCGCCCTCGCCGCCGTCTGACGGGCACCCGGATTAGCGGACGCGGCGCCGCGACAGGGCGGGTGCCGTGAAGGAGGCGGGTGCTGTGAAGAAGGCGGGTGTGGTGAAGAAGGCGGTCGGGTAGGTCCCCGCCACCAGGCACCCTCCCCAGACGCTCTGGCACTACCTGCAGGTTTTCACCCAACGCTCTCTCACTTTTCTGACCGGTTCATGAGGTGGGGGAGCGTTGGCGGTTGTCAGGACTTGCTGCCCGTCAGCGCCAGCGTTCCGCCGAGGCCGATCATCATGACTCCGCCGGCGGCGCCAAGGGTGGAGATGCGCTTCGGGGAACGGGCAAACCAGTGCCGGGCACTGCCGGCGGCCAGTGCCCAGACGCTGTCGGACGCGAGTGCAATCAGCAGGAAAACCGCGCCCAACGACGCAAGCTGCAGCGGAATGCTGCCGGCCCGGTAGTCAACGAACTGAGGCAGCACGGCCACGAAGAAAACGATCGATTTGGGGTTCGTGGCACCCACCAGGAATCCCTCGCCCAGCATGCGCCAGGTGGACGACGGCGGCACTCGGCCGGCCGCCGTCGTCGTACGTCCGCCCCGGTGCCGGATCGCCTGAATGCCGAGATACACGAGATAAGCCGCGCCGGCGAACTTGATGATCGTGAACAGCACCATCGACTGTGCCAGTGCCACGCCGACTCCCAAGGCCACCGCGATGATCTGCGGCACCATGCCCAGTGCATTTCCCAGCACACTCAGGAGCCCGCCCTTTCGCCCGAGGGCGAGCGAACGGCCGATGACAAACAGCACGCTGGGGCCGGGAATGGCGATGAGGACCAGCGACGCCAGGGCGAACGCCAGGAGATTGGTGAGGGGAACCATGCCTGATAGTAACCTCGGCCTCCGCCAAGGGTCGATGCTGGCCGCCTGCGGAACCGCAGTGGCGGTTTCCGCCGCAGCGTTGAAGTCTCATCCGTCTGAAAATGTTGAAACCCATGTCTGGGTTTTTCATTGGCGATGTCAGGTTTGTTTTACATTGGGGCTTGCGGCGGGAGTGGGAATGGCCTTCGAAGAGAAGAGCGCCTGGATCATGGGGGTGGTTTCCGTGGGCTCCTGCGGCGCCTATCTGGCCATCGTGCTGGGCCTCGCCGGCATCTACCTGACGTTTGTGTTGTCGGCGATTCTGGGTTTTATTGCGAAAATCGTTGCCTACCGACGCGGTTTCGAGCCATGGTAAAGCCAACCCGGGTCACCAACGACATCCGTCGGATCCGGTTCGAGCGCGGGGAGATGACCCAGGCCGAGCTTGCGGAGCGCGTGGGCGTCACCCCGCCAGACAGTTATTGCCATAGAACAGGGGCGGTACTCGCCGTCGCTGGAGATGGCTTTTCAGATCGCCCACGTGCTCAGCGTTCCGCTGGAGGACGTCTTCCAGTACCCGGATCGTGAAGGAGACGCATCATGAAAGCTATCGTGCAGGATGTCTACGGGAATTCGGACGTGCTCAGGTTGCGGGAGATTGCCCGGCCCGCACCAGCTGAAGGCGAGGTGCTCATCCGGGTCCGCGCCGCTGGCGTCGACCAAGGAGTCTGGCACCTCATGATGGGATTGCCCTACCTCATCCGGCTCTTTGGCTACGGGCTGAGGAAGCCGAAGGTGCCGGTCCGTGGACGGGAGGTGGCCGGCGTCGTGGAAACCATTGGGGCCGGCGTGACCCGGTTCCAGCCAGGCGATGAGGTGTTCGGCACCTGTGAGGGGTCTTTTGCCGAGTATGTCTGCGCGAAGGAAAAGCTGCTGGCCCGCAAGCCAGCCAATCTGAGCTTCGAAGAGACTGCGGCCGCACCCATCTCGGCCGTTACCGCTCTGCAGGCGGTCCGGGATGCCGGACGGGTTGTTGGCGGTCAAAAGGTCCTGGTCATCGGGGCGGGCGGGGGAGTGGGGTCCTTCGCCGTGCAGGTTGCGAAGGCGTTCGGGGCAGAGGTCTCCGGGGTGTGCAGCACCGGCAAGGTGGACCTCGTCCGGTCCCTTGGCGCGGACCACGTCATCGACTACACCCGGGACGAATTTTCGCAGGCAGGAGTGCTCTACGACGTCATTGTGGACACCGCCGGCAACAGGCCGCTGTCGGTCCTACGGCGTGCGCTCACATCAAAGGGAGTGTTGGTGATCGTTGGAGGCGAAGGTGGCGGGAAGCTGACCGGCGGGTTCCAGCGGTCCCTCGGTGCGCCGTTGGTCTCGCTGTTCTCCGGACAAAAACTCAAGGGGCTCGTCGCGAAGGAGTCCTTCCACGATCTAGAGGCACTGACAACACTGATCGAAGATGGCAGCGTGAGGCCAGCGGTGGACAGGGTGTTTCCTCTGGCAGAAGCCCCCGCCGCTGTCGCCTACCTGCACGAGGGCAAAGCCCGCGGCAAGCTGGTTGTCAGCATTTAGGGAACCTGACGGTACAGAACATCCAGGCGATTGGACCGACTCGAGAGTTATCCACATAGGCCTTAGTTCACACCTTAAATGTCGGTGCCCCGCAGGATGATGGGGGTATGGAAAGCATGACGGCGGATGAGGTGTTGGAGCGCATTATGGCGTCTGCCGCTGTCCCCGTCGTTGCCGCTGGCCCCTTCGTAGCCGCCGGCCGCGTCGTTGCCGCTGACTGTGCCGTTGTCCCGTCCCGACGCCCTGGGAGTCGCGATGGCGCCGCCGGCGCCGAGGCCAAGGATGACGTAGCCCTGGGTGAGGTGCTGTTTCTGTCGGATCCTTTGCGTCGGCAGAAGGATGATTGCCTGGACCGGTTGGCCGGGATTGCCCGGCTTGAGGCCCGGACCGCGGCGGAGAAGGTCCGCGTACTCGCGGAATTGGTCGAGGTCTGCACGGCGTTGGACCCGCCGGCGCTGTCGCCGCAGGAGGCCACCGCGCAGGAAATGGCGTTGATCGCGGAGGTCGCCTGTGCCTTGACGGTCGGCGAGCGGACCGCCGGGGCCCTGCTGGCCGAATCCCACACTCTGACCACTGATTTGCCGTTGACCCTGTCCGCACTCACGGCCGGGGAAATCTCGTGGCAGCACGCCCGGGTGATGGTGGACGAGACCACCAACCTTGACCGCGCCGCAGCGGGGGCGTTGGAGGGGCACTTCCTGGACCCTGACGCACCCAACCCGGCCCGCGGCCCGGTCGGGGAACTGGTCGCGTCCCGGTTCCGGCATAAGGCCCGGACATGGCGGGAACGGCACCACCCGGTCAGCATCGAAAAACGCCACACCCGGTCCGTGGCGGACCGGCGGCTGGAATACCGCCCGGACCGGGACGGCATGGCCTGGCTCTCGGCGTACCTGCCCGCGGACCAGGCCGCCGGGATCTGGAACCAGCTCACGGCCGCGGCCCGGGCGCTGCAGGGCCCGGACGAGGACCGCACCCTGACCCAGATGCGCGCCGACACCACCGCGACCCTGCTCCTCGAAGGCACAGGTGAGATTGCCGGCCAGCCGGGTGGGGGCGGAACCATGGGTGGCGGCACGGGCGGAAGTGCCGTGGGGCGGGTCCCGGTGCCGCGGGCGCAGGTCCTGGTCACCGTGCCCGTCATGTCCCTGCTCGGTGCCACGGATGAACCGGCGATGCTGGACGGGTACGGTCCGATCCCGATCACCATGGCACGCAGGCTCATCGCCGACGGCGCCACCTCCTTCCACCGGGTCCTGATCGACCCCAGGGACGGTGCACCGCTGGAGATCGGCCGGACCAGCTACCCGGTCACCAAAGCCCAACGCCAATGGCTCAGACTGCGTGATGGGAAGTGCCCGTTCCCCGGTTGCAGCAACGCCTCCCTGGATAACGAAGCGGACCATCTCCTCGCCTGGGCGCACGGCGGAACCACCGGGATCAGCAACCTCGCCCAGCCGTGCCCGAAGCACCACAAGCTCCGGCACACCACAGGCTGGACACCCGGACCCGCCACCACGACCGAACCGCCGGGCTGGATCTCACCCACCGGCAGACACTACGCCAGCGAACAACCCGACTGGGAACCACCACGGTTACCGGACAAAATTGCAGGACACGCAACGGAAACAGGAGCCGCGTCGCAGCACGAGTGAAGAACCTGCACGGGTCGTTACCGCGCGCCTGGAATCCGGGCCGAGCTTTCCCCAGATTGGCGACCCGTGCAGGTTGGCGGACCCGTCCAGGTTGGCGGACCCGTTCAGGTTGAGGGGTTATGACGGTCTTGAGTCTTCGGCGTCGCATCGAAGGCAGCCCGCGCCGCGTCCTCAACGGCGGAACGGTGAGCGGCCCATTCCTCCGGGCTTCGTGGGGTGAGGTTCGGATCCCCGGGCCGCTGGCCGGCGGTTCCATCGATAAGTTCGCGCAGGATGTCTGCATGGCCCAGATGATGGGCCCTTTCCGCAACCATGTGAACCAAGATCTGGTGCAGGGTGACGTGCCGCCTGTCCTCTGGCCACCACGGCACCACCCCGGGTGCATCCAACGGCAGCGCATCGATGGTCGCGTCGCTGTGCGCCGCTGCCGACAGGTGCAGCTCAACGATGTCCGCACGGCTTTCGTCGGCGGGGACCCATAGGTCGGCGTCGGGCTTGGCATCGTCGTCGTACCAAGGCAGGGGGACTCCGCTGGGACGTCCGAAGACCTCACCAAAGTAGCCAAGTTCCACCCTGGCCAGGTGCTTGACCAGCCCCAACAGGTTGGTGCCTGTGGGAGTGAGAGGCCGGCGGATGTCGTACTCGCTCAGCCCGTCCAGCTTGCCCAGGAGGTTATCCCGCCGGACCCGCAGATAGCGGTGCAGCGTTTCCTTTTCGTCCATGACGGGCACTCTATCCAATGGCGCCGGAACCGCCGGCGGGCGGCGTCCACACATACGGTGTGGTGGTCGTGATTGCGGTGAATCCCAGCCTTCGCAGGATCGGCTCGCTGTCAGCAGAGGCATCCACTTGGAGGTACTTCACCCCTCGGGTGGCCGCCACCCGGGCGCGGACGGCCACCAAAGCCTTGTAGATCCCGCGACCACGCCATTCCTCCAAGGTCGAGCCACCCCAAAGGCCGCCGAAGTCCGTGCCGGGGTTGATCTCCAGCCAGGCTGCCGACACCACAACCCCTGCAGCCTCGGCCATAAAGACCACCAGGTTTTCCGGGTCCGCCGCCAAGCGGCCATGCAGATCGTCAGCCAGCCAGCCGTAATCAACGCCCCACACTGCGGATTTCATGGCGGCAATCCGTTCAAGGTCGCACAGTCCGGACACCTGTCTTAGCTGTACGTCTTCCGGGACCATGGGCTCAACGGCCATCGTGGCCGATTCGCCTGCCATGACGGTTTCCTTGCCTTCCGGCAGGAAACCTGCGGCGAGGAGGCGAAGCTCGAGATCTCCTGGGTGGTCATGCGCCCGGGTTTTCCACTCCACGGCTTCTCCGCAGCCGGCAAAGTACTCACGCTGTTCCTCGATCAGCCGGTCGAGTATTCCGCCCTCCGCCCCGAGATCACGGGCTGATTCGATGAAGCCCCGCCGCTGTCCGGTCACTCGAAGCAGATGTCCCAGCAGTTGATAGTCGTGGCCCGCCGGAACCACCAGGGGCACCAGTTTGCGGAGCTGGGAATCGTACGCAGCAAGGATCTCGGCGGGTGTGGTCACGCGGTTCAGCCTAGGACACTGTCGACGGGAAGGGTGACAGCCCACCATAGTCTGGTATTCCAGACGCAAATAGTGTTCTGATGGCTCTGAAGCCCTCGGCCAAGGGCGCAAGGTTGAGTACGGGATCCCGGACAGTGCGGGAGATGCCGGCACCAAAGAGCAGATCGACGGCAGAGGATGGAGACCCATGATGGCAAATGCGGAAGCTGAGCCCCCAAGAGGCCGTGAGCCAAAGGTGGCATCGAAGGTCCCAGCCGCCGAGAACACCCTGCGCATCCTCAAACTGCTGGCCTCGAAGCGGGGGCCGATGGCGGCGTCGAGCATTGCCACGTCACTGGGCCTGCCGCGGTCCAGTGTCTACCACCTCCTGGGCGTGATGGAGGCGAACGGGTTTGTCCTCCACCTGCATGAAGAGCAGCGCTACGGGCTCGGCATCAGCGCCTTTGAACTCAGCTCGGCCTATTCGCGGCAGGAGCCACTTTCGCGTTTGGGCCGGCCATTGCTGGCATCGCTGGTGGACGTCATCGGCGAAAGCGCTCACTTGGCGGTGCTCCATGGGCGGGACGTGCTGTACATCGTGGAGGAACGGGCCAAGAACCGCCCGTCGCTGGTGACCGACGTCGGCGTCCGTCTCCCGAGCCATCTCACCGCCAGCGGCCGGGCAATTCTTGCCGCGCTGCCGAAGTCACAGGTCCGGGCGCTCTATCCGAATGCCGCGGCGTTCACTGCCCGGCATGAGGTGGAAGGCGCCATCATGAAGTACTCGGCCCTTTCCTCGCATCTCGACCAGGTCAGGCAGCGCGGCTACGCCACGGAGCACGGCGAGGTGACGCCCGGGTTTGGTTCCATCGCCGCCGCCGTCACGGACCACCTGGGATGGCCGACGGCGGCAGTCGCCGTGACCTTCCTGGAAGACAAATTGCCGGCGGACCAGTGGCCGATGCTCGCTGCCCGGGTGCAGAAGGTTGCGGACGAACTCTCGGTCCGCATTCACGGACGCCCCGCCAAGTAACACTGACCCAAGAGAACTGACCAGATAGCACTTGCCCGGCTGGGCAATGCCCAACCGGCCGCCGAACTGGCAGCCGAATTTGGTTTGCCCCATAGTCGGGCTACGTCAGGACCGCGTCTGTAATACCGGACAGCACCCCCCGCAATGCCCTGTTGCCGCCGCTGGCGGGGGGCTTTAGTTGATAGAGAACCTCTTACAGGCACAACAGGAGAAGGAGCCACCATGGCACCCGCCGATTTCACCACCGGTGCCCGCCCGGTCAAAGCAGCCCGCGGCACCGAGCTCACCGCCAAGTCATGGCAGACCGAAGCGCCGCTGCGCATGCTCATGAACAACCTGGACCCGGAGGTCGCCGAACGCCCCGATGACCTCGTGGTCTACGGCGGCACCGGCCGGGCAGTCCGGTCCTGGGCTGCGTTCGACGCGATCACGCGCACCCTGGAAACCATGGAAAAGGACGAGACCCTGCTCGTCCAGTCCGGCAAGCCGGTGGGCGTTTTCCGCACCAACGAATGGGCGCCGCGCGTCCTCCTCGCCAACTCCAACCTCGTTGGCGACTGGGCCAACTGGCCGGAATTCCGCCGGCTCGAGGCCGAGGGCCTGATGATGTACGGCCAGATGACCGCCGGATCCTGGATCTACATCGGCACCCAGGGCATCCTGCAGGGTACTTTCGAAACCTTCGCCACAATCGCCCGCAAACTCACCGGTGACGAGAACGGCACCCTCGCCGGTACCCTGACGCTCACCGGAGGTTGCGGAGGGATGGGCGGGGCGCAGCCGCTCGCTGTCACGCTGAATGACGGCGCCTGCCTGATTGTCGACGTCGACGAGACCCGCCTGCGCCGCCGCGCCGGCAAGCGCTACCTGGACGAAGTGGAAACCGATCTCGACGCCGCCATCGCCAAGGTGCTCAAAGCCAAAGAGGAGCGCCGCGGCTGGTCAGTCGGCTACGTCGGCAACGCTGCCGCGGTCTTCCCGGAGATCCTGCGCCGCCACAACGCCGGCGAGCTCACTGTGGACATCGTCACGGACCAGACCTCCGCCCACGATCCGCTGAGCTACCTCCCCGAAGGCATCTCGGTAGCGGAATGGCACCGTGAAGCCCAGGCCGATCCGGAGGGCTTCACCAAAAAGGCCCAGGCGTCGATGGCCAGGCACGTCCAGGCCATGGTGGAATTTCAGGACGCCGGAGCCGAGGTCTTCGACTACGGCAACTCCATCCGCGACGAAGCCCGCAAGGGCGGCTACAACCGCGCCTTCGAGTTCCCCGGCTTCGTCCCCGCCTACATCCGCCCGCTGTTCTGCGAAGGACTTGGCCCGTTTCGCTGGGTGGCGCTCTCCGGTGACCCCGAGGATATCGCCGTCACCGACGCGGCCATCAAGGAACTCTTCCCTGAGAACAAGCACCTGCACCGCTGGATCGACGCCGCCCAGGAACGGGTGGAGTTCGAGGGACTGCCGGCGAGGATCTGCTGGCTGGGCTATGGCGACCGCGCCAAGGCCGGCCTGCTGTTCAACCAGCTCGTCAAGGAGGGCAAGGTCAAGGCGCCCATCGTGATCGGCCGCGACCACCTCGACTCCGGCTCCGTCGCTTCCCCGTACCGCGAGACCGAAGCCATGGCGGATGGCTCCGACGCGATCGCCGACTGGCCGCTGCTCAACGCCCTGCTCAACACAGCTTCCGGGGCCACCTGGGTCTCCATCCACCACGGCGGTGGGGTGGGCATCGGCCGCTCCATCCACGCCGGGCAGGTATCTGTCGCCGACGGCACCGACCTCGCGGCACAGAAACTCGAGCGCCTCCTCACCAACGACCCCGGCATGGGCGTCATCCGCCACGCCGACGCCGGTTACGACCGCGCCGTCGAGGTGGCCAAAGAACGCGGCGTCCGCATCCCCATGAAGGAATCGGCTGATTCCGCAGAAGAAACGAAGTAATACCATGACTGTCCCCACAAACTCCCTAACCTCGCAAGCACGGCCAGGGAACCCTGTTCGCGTGGGCCCAACCCACGAACCGCTGACCGTCACCCTCGGCTCCAGCGGAGTCACGCCCGAGGACGTCGTCGCCGTCGCGCGCCACAACGCCAAGGTGACCATCTCCCCGGAAGCCCTCGACACAGTGGCGAAGGTCCGCGCCCACATCGACGACCTCGCCAACAGCGAGACTCCTGCCTACGGCATCTCCACAGGCTTCGGTGCGCTGGCCAACAGGCACATCCCCAACGAGCTGCGCACGCAGCTGCAGAAATCCCTCATCCGGAGCCACGCGGCGGGTATGGGCCCGGCCGTGGAACGGGAAGTGGTCCGTGGCATCATGTTCCTGCGCGCCAAAACGCTCGCTTCGGGCCGCACAGGCGTCCGCCCCGTGGTGCTGCAGACCATGGTGGACGTGCTCAACGCAGGCATCACTCCCGTGGTCCGCGAATTCGGTTCACTCGGCTGCTCCGGCGATCTCGCCCCGCTCTCCCATTGCGCCCTGGTGCTGATGGGCGAGGGCGAGGCGGAAGGGCCCGACGGCGTGACATACGGCGGGCGGGGCGGGGAGCCTGTTGCCGCGCTGCTCGCCCGGCACGGCATCGAACCCGTCACCCTCGCCGAGAAGGAGGGCCTGGCGCTGGTCAACGGTACCGAGGGCATGCTGGGCATGCTCCTGATGGCCATCGCGGACCTTCGCCAACTGGTGACGACGGCTGATATCACCGCCGCGCTGAGCGTTGAGGCCCTGCTGGGTACCGATCAGGTGTTCCTGCCGGAGCTGCACGCTGCACTCCGGCCGCACCCGGGCCAGGCCGCCAGCGCTGACAACATGCTGCGTGTGCTGTCCAATTCGCCCATCGTGGCCTCCCACCGCGTGGGTGATTCCAAGGTCCAGGACGCCTACTCCCTGCGCTGCGCCCCCCAGGTTGCGGGCGCGGTAAGGGACACCGTTGACTACGCTGCCCTGGTTGCATCCAGGGAACTCGCCGCCGCGATCGACAATCCGGTGGTCCTCCCGGACGGCCGTGTCAGCTCCAATGGAAACTTCCACGGAGCCCCCGTGGCCTATGTGCTCGACTTCCTTGCCATAGCTGCAGCGGACCTGAGCTCCATCGCAGAGCGCCGCACGGACCGGATGCTTGATCCTGCGCGTTCACACGGACTTCCCGCTTTCCTCGCGGACGATCCCGGGGTCGATTCCGGCCTCATGATCGCGCAGTACACCCAGGCGGGCCTGGTCTCGGACAGCAAGCGGCTGGCAGTTCCCGCCTCGGTGGACTCGATCCCCAGTTCGGCCATGCAGGAGGACCACGTTTCGATGGGGTGGCACGCCGCCCGCAAGCTGCGCAAATCAGTGGAGAACCTGCGCCGCGTCCTCGCCATCGAACTGGTGACCTCAGCACGGGCCCTGGACTTCCGCACGCAGCAATCCGGGGGCCGCCTGGTTCCGGGCCCGGCGGGGAAGGCCGTGGTGGAGGTGCTGCGGACCGTCGTCGAGGGCCCTGGCACGGACCGGTTCCTGTCGCCGGAGCTGGAGGAAGCTGACCGGCTGGTCGCCTCCGGGCGTGTGCGGGCGGCTGCAGAATCTGCGGTGGGAGTACTTGCCTGAACGGGAATATTCTTCGCGGCTGCGGGCAATCTCGAAATATGATGCAACACGCACATTTTGCCGGCGGCAACTGTAGTAGAACTGAAGGTGTAGCAAAAGTCACATCAAGGATGCTGTGGCGCAGGACGTAATACAAAGGGGTAGAAGTTCACATGAAAGCACGTGGGGCAGTTCTTTCGAGGCGCAATGCCCATTCGGCCACGATCTCGGACTGGGGAGCGCTTCAGGCCGGGGACCGGGTGGAAATCATTAAGCACGCGCATGTCATTGCAGATGGCGTCGTGGAGGAAGTATCGCAGAGCGGGAACGTGCTGTGGCTCGTACCGGCCAGCCCGTCAGAGAAGGAGTCCTTCCTGAAATCCGACGGTGTCGAGGTCCGCAGGAGCTGACCAAACGCAACAAAGTCCCTGCAGTCCGGCGGTACCGGACTGCAGGGACTTTTGTGCTTAAACCGGCCGGATCAGGCCGCAATGCTTTCGTAGGTCTCACCGAAGGGAACCGACTCGTCCACGGCCACCTGGAAGCGTCCCGGGTGGAGGCGCGTCACCAGGATGCCGCAGGCAGATGCCTTCGCGGTCTCGATCAGCGTGGCAACAGCCTTGTCCAGTCCTTCGTGCATTTCATGCGCGGTGGAAAACTGCAGGTCCAGGGATCGGGAAGCTGCGGCCTCACCCGTCGCCACGGCGGCCAGGGGGCGTTCCATTGTTGCTGTATTCATGTGCCGAACTTTCTGTGTTTCGTGCCAAAGGCTCGGTCAATCATACCCGGTGAGGCAAGTGAGATGTCAGATGACTGGTCTTTGCGGCATCTTGACGCGCAAAATCCGAAGCTTCTTCGCCGGCCAGCGCCGCTTGGGCCGGAGTGGCGAAGAAGCTTCGGATCCGCAGGATGCCGCGGCTCAGGCCGTTGCACCTGCCTTGACGGCCAGCACGGGGCAGTCGGCCTCCAGCAGGATCCGCTGGGACGTGCTGCCCATGATCAGTTTGCCCACCGGTGTGCGGCGGCGCAGGCCGATCACAATCAGCTCGGCTTTTTGCTCCTCGGCGGCGTCCAGCACTTCGGCGGCTGCGTCGTGGCCGCGGACGGGCTGGATGATGGCGTGGTCTATACCCTGGGCGGCAAGGCGTTCCTCGATGGTCTGGATCTCGGGTTCCTGCGCGTAGCGGTTGTCCACCAGTGCGTCACCCTTGGAAGAGTTGATCACGAGCAGCTTGCTGTTGCTCTTCCGGGCTTCCAAAATTGCCTGGGTCAGGGCCGCTTCGCCCTCGGGCGTAGGGACGTATCCCACCACAATCGTCATGGCTGTTCCTCTGTTTCTGTCAGTTGATCTACTGCTGCGGGGCCGGGTGCCCCTGACTGGTTAGGCGTCGCCGTCGCCACCGGGGGTTGCATCAGCGCGGTGGCTGCCACCGCCGCCGCTGCCGCCGGCTTCCCCCGGGGGGACTGTGCCGGAGCCGGTTGAGGGTATCCCCGCAGAAACGGCCGCCGGCCGGTTCCGCCGGATCAGCTTGAACAGCAGCGGCCAGAGCAGGATGATCGCCACGATGATGTAGATGACGACGGCGATCGGCTCGCTGAAGAGGCCGGCAGGGTCGCCGGCGCTGAGCTGCAGCGTCTGGCGGAGCTGCTTTTCCAGGCGCGGTCCGAGGATAACGCCCAGGATGAGCGGCAGGACGGGAAGTCCGAAGCGCCGCATCATGAAGCCCAGCGCACCGAGCGCCAGCAGCAGGACCAGGTCGAACGCCTGCAGGTTCACCGAGTAGGCGCCCAGCGTGGCGAAGAACAGGATGCCTGCGTACAGGTAGGGCCGGGGGATCTGCAGGAGCTTCGCCCACATCGGTGCCAGCGGCAGGTTGATGACCAGCAGCAGCAGGTTGCCGATGAAGAGGCTGGCGATGAGGGCCCATACCAGTGGTCCCTCGCTCTCGAACAGCTGCGGCCCGGGCTGGATGCCGTACTGCGTGAACGCTGCCAGCATCACTGCCGCCGTGGCGTTCGTAGGCAGCCCCAGGGCCAGCATCGGGGTCAGTGTGCCCGCGGCTGCAGCGTTGTTGGCTGCTTCGGGACCGGCCACACCCTCGATGGCGCCTTTGCCGAACTCCTCGGGGTGCTTGCTGAGGCGCTTTTCCGTGACATACGAGAGGAAGGTGGGAATCTCGGCGCCGCCGGCAGGCAGTGCACCGAAGGGGAATCCGAAGGCCGTGCCGCGGAGCCAGGGCTTCCAGGACCGCTTCCAGTCCTGCTTTCCCATCCACGGGCGTCCCACCGGAATGACCTGCAGCGGGTTGCGGCGCAGGTGCGCGGCAACCCAGAGTGCCTCGCCCACGGCGAAGATGGCCACTGCCACCACCACGATGTCCAGGCCGTCCGCCAGGAGCGGCACGCCGAACGTGAGCCGGGCCTGGCCGGTGACCACGTCCAGTCCCACCAGGCCGATGGCCAGGCCAAGGCCCAAGGACGCAAAGCCCCGAAGCCGTGAGGAGCCCAGGACTGCGGTGACTGCCAGCAGGGCCAGGACCATGATGGCGAAGTAGCTCGGAGCGCCCAGGCTGACGGCGAAATCCACCACGATCGGAGCGCAGAGCGCCAGGAGGGCGGTGCCGATGGTGCCGGCCACGAACGAGCCGATGGCCGCCGTCGCCAGTGCCTGTGCGGCCCTGCCGGCTTTCGCCATCTTGTTGCCTTCGATGGCCGTGACCACCGACGACGATTCACCTGGCGTATTAAGCAGGATGGAGGTGGTGGAGCCGCCGTACATGCCGCCGTAATAGATGCCGGCGAACATAATGAACGCGCTGGTGGGTTCCAGGGCGTAGGTGACCGGAAGCAGCAGTGCCACGGTCATGGCCGGGCCGAGGCCCGGGAGGACGCCGACGGCGGTGCCCAGGATGACGCCGATGACGGCGTACATGAAGTTCAGGGGGGTCAGGGCGGTGGCAAAGCCGTCCATCAGGGAGGAGAAGACATCCATCAGAGAATCCCTTCCAGGAGCCCGGCGGGCAGGTTGATGCCAAGGCCAAGGTAGAAGCCGTAAAAGGTCAGGAGGGACATGGCCACGGAGATGAGGCCGTCACGGATGTAGTTCCGGCCGCCCAGTGCCCAGACGCTGCCCCAGAACAGGATGGTGCCGGAGATGACCCAGCCTGCCCAGTCGATGAGCAGGATGTTGGCGATGAAGGCTCCCATCAGCGGCAGGACGGTCTTCCAGTCGGCGGGGTGGGTGAGGTCCACGTCCTCGCCGCCTTCGGCTTCGCCCTGGCCGCCGCGGAGGACGTTGACTGCCAGGAACACAGCGCAGACCAGCAGCAGGCCGCCCACGATGAACGGCAGTGTCTTTGGTCCTACGGGATCAGACTGGGAGTAGGGGGTGATGATGCGGGCCGCGTCCGCGATGACCAGGGCCCCGGCCGCCCCGAGCAGGAGGACAACCCCCAGCTCGGAGCGGCCTTTGAGCCGTGAGGCCAGTGTGGGTGAGGAGCTCACGCCAGGCCAAGCTTCGTGAGGACGTCCGCCACCCGCTTGTCCTGCTCGGCAAGGAAGCTTTCGAACTCAGCTCCGGTGATGAAGGCGTCGCTCCAGCTGTTGGTCTTCAGGGCTTCCTTCCAGGCAGCCGTGCCGTGCATCTTTTCAAGCGCGGCGATCAGCTTGGCCTTGTCGGCGTCGGTGATGCCCGGAGGGGCCACGATACCGCGCCAGTTGGTGAACACCAGGTCGATGTTTGATTCCTTGAGCGTGGGGGCGTCCACGCCTTCCAGCCGCTTCTCGCCACTGGTGGCCAGGACGCGGACCGCACCGGATTCGATCTGCTTGAGGTACTCACCGGCACCGGAGGCCGCGAAGCCCACCTTGTTGCCGAGAATGGCCGGGAGGAGGTCCCCGCCGCCGTCGTAGGACACGAAGTTCACCTTGGTGGCATCGATGCCGAGGGCGCCGGCGAGCTGCATGGGCAGCAGGTGGTCCGGGCCGCCGGGGGAGGATCCGCCGCCAACGCTGATGGAACCGGGGTCAGCTTTCCACGCCGTGACCAGGTCGTCGATGGTCTTGAAGGGCGAATCCTTGCTGACCATGATGGCGCCAGGCTCTTCGATCAGTTTGGCCAGCGGAGTGGTGGCCGTCAGCTTGGACTCTGACTTGTTGGTGTAGCTCGCTCCCACCACGCCCAGGCCCATGAGCATGGTGAGGTTGCCGTTGCCCTTTTCGTTGACGATACGTGCGAGGCCCACGGTGCCTCCGGCGCCGGCGAGGTTGAAGACCTCGGGGTTCGTGGCGATTTTCTCGTCTTCGAGGACTTTGGCCGCCACGCGGGCGGTGGTGTCATAGCCGCCGCCTGCAGTGTTGGGGACCATGATCTGGAAATTGGTCAACGGACCTGCAGCGGCGCCCGTGGTGGTGGAATCGGTGGAGCTTTTCCCGGTGGCCCCGCAGCCGGTGGCCATCAGGGCGATGCCGGCGGCGACGGCGGCAATTCGCAATGCGCGGATCTGGCGCATGTGTTCCTCTTCTCTGAGAATGTTCAACAAAAAACTGACTGGTGATCCGATGCTAGGCCCGGAAGTGACGGGCATCACTCTTGTGTACGCAGAGAAAGTTAAGTTCATTGCGTTCACGTTTCCAGCGGCCCACCGGGCCCGGATAGCCCCGTACGCTGGGATATAGTTCCGGTACCCCCGCGAGGGCCCCGCGCCGCACCAGAGGAAAGAACAACAGTGTCTCGACGTAGAGGAATGTCCCTCGCTGGGCAGTACCTGGCGCTGCAGTTGCTGATTGTCCTCGCCGTGCTGGTGGCCGTGGCCGCGATTTCCCTCGCGCAATCGGCGGCCGATTTTGAACGGATCGAGGGCCGCCGGGCGCTGTCCGCCGCTGAAGCGCTGGGCGCCAATCCCACGGTGCGCGCTCTCCTTCCCGACGCCGAACCCAGGGTCGGCTCAGCCCTCCCCGCGGTGGCCGAGTCAGTGCGGACGGTCTCCGGGTCCTCACACGTGGCGATCGCCAAGCTGGACGGCACGGTGGTGACCTCGTCCGATCCGAGCCTCCTGGGCCAGCCGCTGGAGCTGGGTGAGAGCAGGGTCATGCAAGGCCGCGCCTGGACCGGCACTGTGGGTGGATCCGGTTCACAGACCCTCTCAGCGCACGTTCCTGTCCTTGATGACAGCGGCAGGATGATCGGGATTGCCTCCATCAGCCGGCACTATCCCTCCGTTCTCGAGCGCCTGGGCGACGCCGTCCCCAACCTGCTGACCTACCTCGGTATCGCCAGCGTGCTGGGAGTGGCGGGCTCCCTGTTGCTGGCCCGCCGGGTGAAGCGGCAGACGCTCGGCATGGAACCCAGCGAAATCACCGGCCTGGTGGAAAACCGCGAAGCCATGCTTCACGGGCTGAAGGAGGGTGTGGTGGCACTCGATCCGCACCAGCGCGTCACGGTTGCCAATGACAGTGCCCGCGAACTTCTCGGACTGCCTGCCGACTGTGTGGGCAAGGACCTCGCGGCGCTCGCGGTGGATCCTGCCCTCAAGGAAGTGCTCACCCAGGAGCAGGTGGATCCGGACCGGCTGGTGTTGGTGGGGGAGCGGCTCGTGGTGCTGAACCGGGTGCCGATCCGGTCCCGCGGCCGGAATATCGGCGCCGTCACCACCCTGCGTGACCGTACCGAACTGTCCTCGTTGGAACGCGAACTGGGTGCCACCCGCACCGCCACAGACACTCTGCGGGCGCAGGCCCACGAATTCGCCAACCAGCTGCACGTGATCTCGGGCCTGATCCAGATCGGTGAGTACGATTCGGTGGTGCAGTTCGTCAATGGTGCCACCGTGGACCGCACCCGCCTCAATGACGAGGTCACCAGCCGGATCCAGGACCCCGCGCTGGCCGCGCTGCTGATCGCCAAGGCCAGCCTCGCCACCGAACGCGGGGCGACGCTCCAGCTGGATCCCGAATCCGCCCTGGGCCGCGTGGATGACGATCTCTCACGGGACCTGGCCACCGTCGCCGGGAACCTCGTGGACAACGCGTTCGACGCCGTCGCCGGGCTTCCGGCGGGAAGCGTCAGCGTGCTGGTGCAGGACGGCGGCACTACGGTCACCGTAACTGTCCGGGACAACGGCCCGGGGGTCCCCGACGCCGGCCGCGAGGAGATCTTCCGCCAGGGCTTCACCACCAAACAGCCCGGCGGCCCGCAGCCCGGATCCGACGGCGGGCGTGGCTTCGGGCTGGCCCTCTCGAGGGTGGTCTGCCGGCGCGCCGGCGGCGACCTCACTGTGGCCAACGATAACGGCGCGGTATTTACTGCGAAGCTCAAACGAAGGAGGCCACAGTTATGATCAACGTCCTGATCATCGACGACGACTTCATGGTGGCCAAGGTCCACGCAGGATTCATCCAGCGCACGCCCGGATTCGCGGTCGTCGGCGTGGCCCATACCGGCGCGCAGGCCATGACGGAGACCGCCCGCCTGCAGCCCGACCTGGTCCTCCTGGACATCCACCTGCCGGACATCAATGGTCTGGACCTGATGCACAAACTGCGCGAGGTCGCCCCGGAACTGGACGTCCTGGTGATCAGTGCCGCGCGCGAAGTGGAAACTGTCCGGAAGGCGCTCCGTGGCGGGATAGTGCATTACCTGATCAAGCCGTTCTCGCAGACTGACCTGCAGGAACGCCTGGAGCACTACCGCAACGCGTACCACGGCCTGGACTCGTCCAAGGATGTGGCGGAACAGTCGGACGTCAACCGGGTCTTCGGCCTGGACCGGACCGAACGGCCCCTGCCCAAGGGCTGCAGCATCGAAACGCTGAAGCTGGTGGAGACGGCGCTGAAGGAGGCCGACGGCGATCTCTCCGCCGCTGAGGTGGCAGTCCAGCTGGGCACGTCCCGGGTCAGCGCCCGCCGGTACCTGGAGTACCTGCACGACGAGGGTGTCCTGGAGGTCCGGCTGAAGTACGGCGTGGGGCGCCCGGAGCGGCGCTATGTGCTCAAGGGTGCAGTGGCCTGAGTCTGAAGCTGAAGCTGAAGCTGAGGCTGAGGTTGAGCCGGGCAGGCGGGAGGGAGCTTCACCGTTCGCCGCCGGACGTCGGTCCAGGCAGGTACTCGGATGGCAGTTCCGCGACCGGAACCAGCACCATGTCCTGGACCTTCCAATCGAGGGCGATACAGGCTTTCCGGACGGCTTCCAGCTGTTCCACGCCGGGCATCGGTCCGGCAGGGACAATGAAGGATTCCACGTGGAAGACGTGGCCTTCGTCCCGGATGCGGGACTGCGCGGTGTCAACCCAGTCCAGGCCCTGGAGGTACTCGTCCAGTTGCCGGCCCACGGGGTGCGGTTCGGCGTCGTCGTAGGTCCGCGCCCGTTTATCCATCAGTGCCGAGATGGCTGCCCGGGTGTTGCGGATGCCATCGTGGAGGATGCTTCCCGAAATGATGAGCGCGGCGGCATAGTCAGCCCACCACCAGCCCAGGCCGATGCCCGCCACCCCAACGGCCGCAGCCGCAGCTGTCATCCAGTCGGCCTTGTTCATGTCGGCGTCGGCGTAGAGCACCTTGTCGTGGAGCTTTTCGGCCAGTTTCATCTTGACGTGGCCCAGGTAGATGGGCGGGCCGGCGGTGAGGATCATGGCCGCGATCATCAGCCAGCCCAGCCAGATGGTCTGGCCAAAGAAGTTGAAGCCGCCGATCGTGGGATGCTCGGCGGTGAGCAGGCCCATGGCGGAGTCCACGATCAGGTAGGCACCCATAACGGTCAATGCCACCGCTGCCACTACGTGGGCGATGCCCACTGCGCGATGGAAGCCGTAGGGGTGCTCCTCGGTGGGCCGCTTGCGGATAACGCGGGCGGCCAGCAGGAAGGACACCGGCGGGAGGAAGGACAGGACGTCCTCGATCCACGCGGCCTTCATGGCCTGGGAATTGCCCAGTACCGCAAACACCATAACGGTGGATACGGCCAGGAAGCCTATGGTGAGCCATTCGAAGGCGACGGCTTTGCGGAGTGCGGCCTGCTGTTCCGCCGGCAGTTCGGTATGGCCGAACCGGACGGCGCTGCGATTTTCCACCGCCGTCATTTCGCACCTGCCGTTTCCGCCAGGAACTTATCGAGCTCCAGCAGGAAGGCGTTTTCACCCAAAGGCACCAGCATCACATGCTTGTGCAGCGAGCCCCGGCTGTCCCGGGATTCCGTGTACGGCAAGGTGAGGCCGGCGTGGGTAGCCCATGGCGTTTTGTCATCCAGCCCGCCGATCACCACGTCCAGCCCGCCGTGCTTCAGCTCCTCAGCCAGGACGTGCTCGGTTCCGGGGACCCACTCAACCTTCGCGCCCAACGAGGCCGCAAACCGGCGGACCAGCTCGGCTTCGGTGCCTTCGACGTCGCCGCCAGGGCCGTCCGGAAGATCCACCCAGTCACCGTTTTCGCTGGCACCCACACGCAGGGTGCCCTCCTTGACCTTCTCGAGGGTTCCCGTCGGATCTCTGGGAAAGGACGTCCCGCAACCCGCGAGGAGCAGTGCGGAGAGCAGGAGGACCGCGGCTCGTCGTTGATGACTCATGGCAGGCTTCCTTTCGGCAGCGGGTAAACCGTTCAGCTCACAATAGACAGCTTACTTACCTTCTTGCATTCTCTCCCATCCCGGCACTGCAACGGCGAAAACAGTGGTTCGGGTCAGCGCAGCATGGTGTCCACGAGCCGCGCTGCGACCTTGGCTGTGCGGCCGTCGATGTCGAAAGCGGGGTTCAGTTCGGCGACATCAAAGTGCAGCAGTTTTCCGCTCTGCGCCACTTGCCTGCACACGGCACTGATGACCGGGAGCGGCACACCATAAGCGGCCGGCGCACTGACCCCGGGCGCCACGGAAGCGGGCAGTACGTCAAGGTCGATCGTCAGGTACAGCACGTCCACCCCGGCCAGGAAACCGGCCACAAAGGACTCCACCCGCGCGGCTGAGCAGTCCTCATCCAGCACATACTGCACGCCAAGGCGCCCGGCGGTGTTGAACAGTGCGCGCGTGTTGCCGGGTTCTGAAATCCCGACGACGGCGTACCGGAGTTCGCGTCCCGCGGCGGCTTCCGCGTGCGCCATCTGGAGGAACGGAGTCCCGGAGCTGGGCGCGGGTTCATCGCGCAGATCGAAATGGGCGTCAAGATTCAGCACGCCCAGCCGTTTGCCGGCCTGGACGGCTGCGGACGCTGCAACGCCCAGGTAACTGGCGAATGCGGTCTCGTGGCCGCCGCCCAGGACAGCGGTGAGATTCCCGGCGTCGAGCATTGCGGTGATGGCATGCCCGGCACGGGCCTGGCCGTCTTCCAGCGCGCCGCCGGAAACTTCCACGTCGCCGGCGTCGAACACCTGCCGGTCCAGATGGAAGGCAAGCGGGCCCAGCGCGGCGCGGAGGGCGGCGGGGGCCTGGGCCGCACCGGGGCGGCCCTTGTTCCGCCGGACCCCCTCGTCACTGGCAAACCCCAGGATGACAGCCGGGCGTGCGGCGACGGAGCCGGTGGAGCCACCTACCGGGCGGACCCCGCCGGAATACGGCGAGACCGCCTGCCACCAGCGGCGGTGTTCCTGGCCTTCGCCGTCGAACCGCCCCGTCCAGGGCTCGGGCGGGAGATCGACGGGAGGTGAGGGAAGGACCATGCCTCAACTTCACCGCATGCCGGGTGCGAAAACCAGTGGCGCCGCCGTCGTGCTGTCCGGCATTCCGGAAGCTGCAGGCTGCGGCGGGAAGCGTGCAACGTGCGCGGCGGGGCTATTGTGGATCAATCCCAATGCGCACGTCCGATTCCGGAAGAGCCGCCCATGCTAGAAGCCCCGAGTATTCTCTTTGCCGCCGCCGGCCTGGCCGTGTTTGTCGCAGCCATCCTGCCCAAAGCGCTGCGCAACGCTCCCTTTTCGATGCCCATGGTGTTCCTCGGCGCGGGACTGACCGCATTTTCCCTGATTCCCACCCTGCCGGACCCCGATCCACTCCAGCACAATGACTTCACCACCCACCTCGCGGAGGTCTGCGTGATCATCTCGCTGATGGGCGCGGGCTTGGCACTGGACCGTCCGGTGGGCCGCAGGAGCTGGTCCACCACCTGGCGGCTCCTGGGGATCGCCATGCCGGTGTGCATTGTCGTCCTGACTTTGCTCGGGATGTGGTTCCTCGGGCTCGGGCTCGGTGCCGCACTGCTGGTAGCCGCCAGCCTGGCCCCGACAGACCCGGTGCTGGCATCGGAAGTCCAGGTGGGCGAACCGGCGGATGCCGAGGAGGGCAGCGAGAACGAAGACGAGGTCCGGTTCGGCCTGACCTCCGAAGCCGGCCTGAATGACGGCCTGGCCTTCCCTTTTGTGTACCTCGCCATCGCCATCAGCATCGTGGGGTCCTCGCCCTTGGCGTGGTTCCCGGAATGGTTCGCCGTGGACGTTCTGTGGCGCCTGGCGGCCGGCCTCCTGGTCGGATTCCTGATGGGCAAACTCCTGGCCCGGCTTTTCTTCTCTGCTCAGAAAGAGAGCCTCCGCCTGGCCAACCATTCAGAGGGCTTCGTGGCTCTGGCGGCAACATTCCTGGCCTACGGCCTCACCGAAATGATCGAGGGGTACGGGTTCATTGCCGTGTTCGTCTGCGCCGTCACCATCCGATCGGCGGAACACTCGCACGGTTACCACAAGGTCCTGCACTCCTATGTGGAGCAGCTCGAACGCCTGATGACCGTGGTGATCCTGGTCCTGCTGGGCGGCGCCATCGCGAGGGGATTGCTTGACCGGATGGGCTGGGTTGAGGTTCTGGTGGCCCTGGCGTTCCTGCTCCTGGTCCGGCCGGTTGCCGGCTGGGTGGGGCTCATGGGCGGCAAGACGGGGCCGCGGGAGAGGATCGCGCTGTCCTTTTTTGGCATCCGCGGGATCGGCTCGCTGTACTACCTTGCCTACGCTGTGGGGAAAGGCGAATTCTCGGACCAGGCGGAATGGCTGTGGGGTTTTGTGGGGCTGGTGGTAGCGCTCTCCATCATCATTCACGGCGCCACCACCTCGCCGCTGATGAACCGGCTGGACAAGCTCCGTGAGCGCAAGGCGCTGGCAGAGACCGGCGACGAGGGGATGGCCCCCAACACTCCCGTGTAAGGGGCCATCCGCTGCAGGGTTACAGCATGCCCAGGGCGGCCTCGATCGGACCCACAGCGAAGAAGAGCAGGAAGGCCGCTGCCACCGCCCACATCAGCGGGTGGATCTCCTTGACCCGCCCCTGGACGGTGCGGATCAGGACGAAGGCGATGAACCCGGCGCCCAGGCCGTTGGCGATGGAGTAGGTGAACGGCATCAGGGTGAAGGTCAGGAACGCCGGGATCGCGATGCCCCAGTCCTGCCAGTCGATCTTGCCCACCTGGGACACCATCATGAAGCCCACCACCACCAGGGCCGGCGCCACCGCTTCGAAGGGCACCAGGTTGATCAGCGGCGTGAAGAACATGGCCACCAGGAACAGGAGGCCGGTCACGATGGATGCCACACCTGTCCGCGCGCCCTCGCCGATTCCGGCGCCTGCCTCCACATAGATCTGGTTGGAGGACACCGAGGCGCCGCCGCCCACAATGGCGCCCAGGGCATCAACCTGCAGCACACGGTCGACGTTGGGGATGTTGCCGTGCTCGTCGATGGTTCCGGCCTCGGTGGCGAGACCCACCATGGTGCCCATGGCGTCGAAGAAGATGCTGAGGAGGATCACGAAGGCCAGCAGCGTGGCGGCCACGAAGCCCAGGTGCTCAAAGGCGCCGAACGGGTTGGCCTTGCCGATCAGGGACAGGTCCGGAGCCGACCATTCGGTGAACGTGGGGGCTACCAGCGACCAGCCCTGGGGGTTGGAGACCTTGCCATCGAAGCTGGGGCCGATGTGCAGGGTCAGTTCCAGGATGACTGAAATAACCGTCGAGGTGATGATGCCGATCAGGATGGCGCCCTTGACCTGGCGGACCACCAGGGCGATGGTCAGGATCAGGCCGAAGACGAACACGGCCGTCGGCCAGCCCAGGAGTTTACCGTCGAAACCCAGGCCCACGGGAACGGTGGTGCCGGCCACGTCCGGGATGCGCCGGACGAAGCCGGCGTTGACCAGGCCGATCAGGGCGATGAAGAGGCCGATGCCCACCACGATCGCCGTCTTGAGCCCGTCGGGAACGGCCTTGAAGACGGCTGTGCGGAAGCCGGTCAGGACCAGGATCAGCATGGTCACACCGGAGATGACCACCAGGCCCATCATGTCCGGCCACGTCAGGCCCGGGTTGGTTGCCACGGTGACGGCAACAAACGCGTTGACGCCCAGGCCGGTGGCCAGGGCGAAGGGGTGCTTGGCCCACGCCCCCATCAGGATGGTGAGGATGCCTGCCACGAAGGCGGTGACGGCGGCTACGGCGGTGAACCCCAGCGTGGTGCCGTCGGAGTCCGGGCCGGAGAGAATGAGCGGGTTGAGAACCACGATGTAGCTCATCGCGAAGAAGGTGGCGAACCCGCCGCGGATCTCGCGGGAGAGGTTGGACCCCCGTTCGGTGATCTTGAAGTACCGGTCCAGGGCAGAGCCTTGCTTAAGCATTAATCCTCCGGGGGAGTCTTTTGGGGATACTTGATCCTATGCGGCGGAGGGCGGACTCCCGGACCACGGAGGGGCAGACCGGCCGTGAAGTTCGCTACCTTTAACAGGCGCGCAACAGGCCGGCAACGTGGATAAAACGCTGGACATCCCCGCTGCGGCGTGGCACTATCACGCACGTGAGGACCAATCCCGCCCAAGAGCAGCATCTGCGCGACCTCACCCTGATCCGCCGCGTGCGTGACCGGATCGACCGCGAGTACGCGCAACCGCTGGACGTCGAGGCGCTCGCCCGGGGTGTGAACATGTCCGGCGGGCACCTCAGCCGCCAGTTCCGCCTCGCCTACGGCGAGCCGCCGTATGGCTACCTGATGACCCGGCGCATCGAGCGTGCAATGGCACTGCTTCGCCGCGGTGACCTGAGCGTCACGGACGTCTGCTTCGCCGTCGGCTGCTCGTCGCTGGGTACCTTCAGCACCCGCTTTACGGAACTGGTGGGCATGTCGCCGGGCAGCTACCGGCGCGTGGCCGGCGGGCACGCGGCGGGCATGCCTTCCTGCGTGGTCAAGCAGGTCACCAGACCGATCAGGAATAGAGAAGCGCGGGCTCAAAGCCGCGCCTAGACTGGCGTCATGGAACTCACAATTCATTGGACATTCCTCCCCCATACCGATCCGGAAGCGTCTTTGGCGTTCTACCGGGACACCCTGGGGTTCGAGGTGCGCAACGACGTCGGATACGGCGGAATGCGCTGGCTGACCGTCGGGCCGGTCGGCCAGCCCCAGACCTCCATCGTCCTTGAGCCACCGACGGCGGACCCGGGCCTTACCGAGGATGAACGGCGGACCATCGCCGAACTGATGGCAAAGGGCAGCTACGCGCGGATCGTGCTCGCCACCCCGGACCTGGATGGAACCTTCGAGAAGGTGCAGGCAAGCGGCGCCGAAGTGGTCCAGGAGCCCATCGAGCAGGCCTATGGCATCCGGGACTGCGCCTTCCGCGATCCCGCCGGCAACATGATCCGCATCAACGAGGCAAAATGACTGCGGACACCACAACGGACCTGCAGGCACCCGCGGTCCACGCTGCAGACACGCATGACCTGATCCGTGTGCAGGGTGCGAGGGAGAACAACCTCAAGGACATCAGCCTTGAAATCCCCAAGCGCCGCCTGACGGTGTTCACCGGCGTCTCCGGGTCCGGCAAGAGTTCGCTGGTTTTCGCCACCATCGCCGCAGAGTCGCAGCGGATGATCAATGAAACCTACAGCGCTTTTGTGCAGGGGTTCATGCCCAACCTCGCGCGGCCTGACGTCGACTTTCTCGAGGGACTGACCACGGCGATCATCGTCGACCAGGAGCGGATGGGTGCCAACCCCCGCTCCACGGTGGGCACTGCCACCGACGCCAACGCCATGCTCAGGATCCTGTTCAGCCGCCTCGGCACACCTCATATCGGGCCGCCCACAGCGTTCTCCTTCAACGTCCCGACGCGCAAGGCGAGCGGGGTGATGAGTACCGAGAAGTCCGGCCGGACCGAGAAGAGCGTGGTGCAAAACGCCGTCTACCTGGGTGGCATGTGCCCGCGCTGCGAGGGTATGGGCTCCGTCTCCGATTTTGACCTCACCGCACTGTTCGATGACAGCAAGTCCCTGGGCGAGGGTGCCCTGACGGTCCCCGGCTACAGCATGGACGGCTGGTACGGCCGCATCTTCGCCGGCGCCGGCTTCAACATGGACAAGCCGATCGCGAAGTTTACGAAGAAGGAGATGCAGGACCTCCTCTACAAGGAGCCGACCAAGATCAAGGTTGAGGGGATCAACCTCACCTACGAGGGCCTGATTCCGAAAATCCAGAAATCGATGCTTTCCAAAGACGTCGAGGCCATGCAACCGCACATCCGGGCCTTCGTGGATCGGGCCATCACGTTCCAGGCGTGTCCTGAATGTGAGGGAACGCGGCTCAGCAAGGAGGCCCGCTCCTCGAAGATCAACGGCAGGAACATCGCGGATCTGTGCGGGATGCAGATTACCGATCTTGCCGGCTGGATCAGGGACCTCCAGGAACCCTCCGTTGCCCCGCTGCTCACCGGGCTGCGCCACATCCTGGAATCGTTCGCCGAAATCGGGCTGGGTTATCTTTCTCTGGACCGTCCGGCAGGCACCCTGTCAGGAGGAGAGGCCCAGCGGACCAAGATGATCCGGCACCTCGGCTCATCTCTCACGGACGTTACCTACGTCTTCGACGAGCCGACCATTGGCCTGCACCCCCATGACATTGAACGGATGAACAAGCTCCTCCTGCAATTGCGCGACAAAGGCAACACGGTGCTCGTGGTTGAGCACAAGCCCGAGACCATCGGGATCGCCGACCACGTGGTGGACCTAGGTCCCGGCGCCGGCACTCAAGGCGGGAACGTATGCTTCGAGGGCAGTGTCGAGGGCCTGCGGGGCAGCGACACCATCACCGGTCACCACCTCGATGACCGGGCGGCCCTGAAAGACAAAGTACGTTCCTCAGCCAGGAAGCTGGAGGTCCGTGGAGCTTCGACGCACAACCTCCAAAACGTTGATGTCGATATCCCGCTTGGAGTGCTCTGCGTCCTGACCGGGGTCGCCGGCTCGGGTAAGAGCTCGCTGATCCAAGGCTCGGTGGCCGACCGGGACGGAGTGGTGGTGATCGACCAGGGTGCCATCAAAGGCTCACGCCGAAGCAACCCCGCCACGTACACCGGGTTGCTCGAGCCCATCCGCAAGTCGTTCGCGAAGGCAAACAACGTGAAGCCGGCACTTTTCAGCTCGAATTCCGAGGGGGCCTGCCCTACCTGCAACGGCGCCGGCGTCATCTTCACCGAACTGGGTGTCATGGCAACGGTGGAATCCACCTGCGAGGACTGCGAAGGCAAGCGCTTCCAGGCGTCGGTGCTCGAATACAGGCTCGGGGGCCGCAACATCGCCGAGGTGCTGGCGATGTCGATGACCGAGGCGGAGGCCTTCTTCAGCGAAGGCGGGGCCCGTACGCCGGCGGCCCACAAGATCCTGGACAGGCTGGTGGATGTCGGGCTTGGCTACCTTACGCTCGGGCAGCCGCTCACCACCCTGTCCGGCGGCGAGCGGCAGCGCGTCAAGCTGGCCACCCAGATGGCCGAAAAGGGCGATGTCTACGTACTCGACGAACCGACCACAGGCCTGCACCTCGCGGACGTCAAGAACCTGTTGGGCCTCCTGGACCGGCTCGTGGACTCCGGGAAATCAGTGATCGTCATCGAGCACCACCAGGCAGTCATGGCGCACGCCGACTGGATCATCGATCTCGGTCCCGGAGCGGGCCATGACGGCGGAAAGATCGTTTTCGAGGGCCCGCCGGCCGGCCTCGTGGCAACGCGGTCCACCCTCACAGGCAAGCATCTGGCGGCATATGTGGGCGCCTAGGCGGGGAGCGGGGCCGGCCCGGAAGTTCGCCTAGGCTGGAGGGAATCCAATTTAAGGGAGCTGTCCACCCATGCGATCCACCCGCCGTCAGCTGCTGAGTGTTCTGCTCGGAGCCGTGTTTCTTGCCGCCGCGCTTTTGGGCGTCTCCGCTCCGGCGTCGGCGCACGACGCTGCGGAGTCCAGCAGCCCTGCCCAGGGCGCAACTCTGGCCACCCCGCCCGGGAAGGTTTCCGTCACCTTCAACAAAACCCCGCTGGGCATCGGCGCGCAGTTCTCCGTCAAGGATTCTGCCGGCGCCGAGTGGGCGGACGGGAACGTCGAAATCGTCGATAACGTGGCGTCCCAGAAGCTCAAAGCCGGCGCCCCGGCGGGCGCCTACACAGTGGCGTGGCGCGTTGTCAGCTCGGATTCGCACCCCATCGAGGGGACGTTCGGGTTTACCGCCACCGCCGGTGCGGCGGGAGCATCGGCGGCCGGATCGCCGTCGGCCGCGTCACCCGGAACCAGTACGACGACGGCGGCTGCCGTCCCCACCATGGGTTCCCCCCAGCCGGGGGCCACAGCGACCCCGCTGCCGGCGGTTGACGCGTCAGAGCCATTTCCCTGGAGCCTGGTGGTCTTCGCCGCCGTGGCGCTGGGACTGCTGGTGGCTATCGGCGTCCTGGCGAAACGACGGCTCGCAGCAGGCAGCGACGGCTCAGGCAGTGACGGCGCGGCACATGACGGCTCAGGCAGTGGCAGCGACCGGGGCTAAGCGGTCTTGGACGGCTGGGCGGTCCTAGACAGCGAAGCCGGTCAGGGCGGCGGGGCCGCCGTCCGGCTGCACCTTGGCGGAGATGGCCTGCCCCACGGTTTTGGCCTGGCGCAGCACCTCTTTGGGTGAGGGCGTGATCAGTTCGCCCACACCCACCAGGTAAATGCCGATGGTCCGCATGGCTGCCACCAGGTTGCTGCGGACGGTGATGCCGAAGTCGCTGAGCATACGCCGCAGCTGGCTGTGGGCGCAGCGGGTCAGCACAATGTTGTCGGCCAGCAGGATGCCGTTGGGCGTGTGCACCTCCCACTGGCGGGGAACGAAGGGTTCTGTGGTGCCGTCCCGCCCGCCATCGGCGGTTCCGCCTACCATGGTCAGCTGGACGGCCCGGGTGGTGTTGCGTACGTCCATATCGTGGCTCGCCGCGTAGTTGCGCAGGTGCCGGAGGATTTCGTTGCGTTCCCGCAGGGAGTCTGAATCCGCGGCGTCGCAGCGCTGCAGCGAGGCCGTGTTGGCCGGCTGCCCGGCGCCCAGGATGTCGAGTCCGTCCACCACGATCGCGTCCACGCCGCGCCGGCGCAGTTCGGCTCCCACGGCCAGGCCGGAAAGCCCCGTGCCGATGATCACCGTGGTGGTCCGTTCGGTCCCGCCATTCACAGGCATGCTTGACACTACAGTTTCCCTCCTTCGAAGATTTCGGCTGGCGCGGGCGTCGTCGCCCGCATGCGCCACCTTACCCCCAAAGTCCGGCCGCAGAACCGGCCCGGGATGCTTCCTTACTCAGGGCGTCCCGGACCGGCAGTGCCTCGAAGACTACAGAACATTTGCGCCCATGGGTAGCCCAAACCGAAACATTCCCTCCCGCATTGAATGCGCTTTCCACCCGGTCAGGGGCAGGCTGTGGATAACCTTCCCACGGGAGCTGTGGATAGCTTGCTAAGTGTTCACTGACCGAGAATAGTGAGTAGCGGAAGCAGGGTATTCCCGGTCCGGGCGGTGACACTGCCCCGGGTGCAGGCGGAGGGCCCCGCTTCTGGCAGAATAGCCGCAACATCAGGCAGTATTGCGAGGAGGCGGCCCCATGGGCGCACAGGAGATGCATCCGGATCCGGAACGGGACGACGCCGGAACGTCGCCCGCCCCGGGCGGAATCGTTGTGGGCGTGGACGGGTCCGATCACGGCCAGTGCGCACTGGTGTGGGCGGCCCGGGAAGCGGAGCGCCGCCGTCGGCCGTTGCATATTGTGACGGCGTATTCTGTGCCGATCTTCGCCGCGTCCGGGCTGGATGGCGGCTACGCCACCGTGGACGATTCGGTGATCCGCGAGGGCGCCGAGGCAGTGGTCCAGCAGGCACTGGACAAGGTTTCCGGCTACAACATCGACGTCGACGCCTCCGTGGAGAACGGTGACGCCTCGGGCGTGCTGCTGGAGCTGTCCGAAGCCGCCGAACTGCTGGTGGTGGGCACCCGGGGGCGCGGCGGGTTTGTGGGACGCCTGCTCGGTTCAGTCAGCAGCGCCCTGCCTGCCCACGCCAAATGCCCCACCGTCACAGTGCCCCTGATCTGCGCGGACCGGCTGGGCGAAACCACCGACGACAAACGCATCAGGGCTGAACAGGCCAAAGCCGGGCACCACCCCGTGGAAAATGTGGTGGTGGTCGGTGTCGACGGATCCGAGCAGGCGCGCGTCGCCGTCCTCGAGGCAGCCGCCCAGGCCGAGCGGCTCGGGGCAAAACTGCGGGTGCTCTGCGCGGTGCCGCAGTACAGCGGATCCCTCGCCTGGGTCCCGGCCCCCATGGACCGGAAGGCGCTCCTGGCCGACATCCAGGTACAGCTCGACGCCGGGATGGCCTGGCTGCGGAGCCATTACCCCGCTCTGCCCATGGAAGCAGCGCTCAAGGACGGCTCGCCGGTGGATGCCCTGGTGGAGGCGAGCCGGCAGGTGGAGCTTGTGGTGGTGGGCACCCGTGGCCGTGGTGGCTTCACCGGGATGCTCCTGGGTTCCACCTCTGCAGGGGTACTGCACCACGCCAAGAGCCCGGTGCTGGTTGTTCCGGACCGCGAGGATCCCCGCCTTGCAGACCGGGCAAACTTTGGACCCATCCTTGGCGCGGCCTAAGTAAGTTCCGCAGCGGGAGGCATGGAAATGCCTGGCACGGGAGGTTCACCGCCAATCCTGGGATTGGCGGACATCGGGGCGGGAATGGTGCCCCTGGTGGGAGGCAAAGCTGCCAACCTCGGGGTGCTGTGTGCCGCCGGATTCCCCGTCCCGGAAGGCTTTTGCCTCACCACGGAGGCCTACCGCCACGCAACGGCCGGGGACCCGCACGTACAGGGCCAGCTGGCAGGGCTCCACACGGCTCTGCAAACCACCGCTGAAGACGACCTCGCTGCCCTGGCAGCGCTGGCCGCCCGGGCTCGTGAGGTGATCCTCAGCGCTCCTGTTCCCGCGGAGACTGTTGAGGCGATCGAACGGGCCTATGCGGCGTTGGGTAACGACGTCCCCGTTGCCGTCCGCTCGTCCGCTACCGCCGAAGACCTTCCATCGGCGAGTTTCGCCGGGCAGCAGGACACCTACCTCAATGTGGTGGGGACCACCGCCGTCGTAGACGCTGTCCGCAGCTGCTGGGCCTCGCTCTGGACCGACCGGGCCGTTAGTTACCGGGCAAGCCGGAGGATCGATCCGGCGGCCGTGGCGCTCGCCGTGGTGGTCCAGAGGATGGTTGACGCCGCTGCAGCCGGTGTCCTGTTCACGGCCAATCCGCTCACCGGCCGGCGCCAACAGGCTGTGATCGATGCCAGCCCGGGCCTGGGGGAGGCCGTGGTGTCCGGAGCGGTCAACCCGGACCATTTTGTGGTGGACCCGGCCTCGGGGAGTGTCCTGGAACGGCGGCTCGGTGACAAGCGCATCGCCGTCCGGCCGATCTCCGGTGGCGGAACCCGCACGGTGGCTGCGTCCAATGGCGGTGCGGCGGCCTGTCTGACCGATCAGCAGGCGGCCGGGCTGGCTGCCCTTGGCCTGCAGGTGGAGCGCCACTTCGGCGCTCCCCAGGACATTGAGTGGGCCATCGCCGGAGACGGCCGGGTGTGGCTCGTCCAATCGCGCCCCATCACCACCCTTTTTCCCGTTCCGGAGCGGGCGGCTGCCCGTCCTGGCATCCGGGTCTACCTCTGCTTCAGCCTGGCGCAGGGCCTGACCCGCCCCATCACCCCGATGGGGCTGGCAACGTTCCGGGTCCTGGCGTCCTCGGTGGCCCGGGCCGCACGTTTCGACGTTCCCGAGCCACGCAACGGCCCGTCACCGTATGCGGAGGCTGCCCAGCGACTCTATTTCGACCTGACCGCAGCGGTCCGGAGCAGCCCCGGCCGGCGCATCATTCCCCGGGTCTTCGATGTGATGGAAGCGCGCTCGGCCACTGTGCTGCGGAAGGTTTTCGAGGACCCTCGGTTCTCCGTGACCCGCCGGACCCCGCTGGGCCTGCTCCGCCATGTGGTGCCGGCCGCAGTGCACGCGCGCGTCCCCGAAACACTGTTCCGGGCAGTATTCCGTCCGGCGGCCGCCCTGCGGCGGGCGAACCGGCTTGCGCGCGGATTCGGGGAGACCCTGGAACCGCCGGCCGACGCCACGCCAGTGGAGCGCCTGGACCATGCCGAACACTTGCTGGGCGCCCGGATTTTCCCTGTGGTTCCGGCCATCCTGCCCCTGCCTGCCCTCGGCTTCGCCGCACTGGCCGTGGCGGGGAAACTGCTGGGCGGCGGCCGCTGGGATGACCTGCAGGTGGTGCTCCGCGGGCTGCCTAACAACGTGACGACGGAAATGGACCTGGAACTCTGGCGCCTCGCGCAGGTCATCAGGAACGACGGCGGATCCCGCGCCGCGGTGGCGGGCCGGGAACCCGCAGAAGTCGCCGCAGACTACCGCTCGGGTGGGCTTCCCGCGGAGCTGCAGGCAGGCCTGGCGAGGTTTATGGGCCAGTACGGGCACCGCGCGGTGGCGGAGATCGACGTCGGGATGCCCCGCTGGTCAGATGACCCCACCCACATTATCGGCGTCCTGGCCAACTACCTTCGGCTCGAAAATTCTTCCGTGGCTCCGGATGTCCAGTTCAGCAATGCTGCCGAGGAGGCGGAGGCGTGTGTGGATCGCTTGGTGGCCGAGGCACGTGCCCGGGGCCGGCTCCGCGGCGCAGTGGTGCGGGCGGCGTTGCGGCGGGCCCGGCTGTTTGCCGGGCTCCGCGAGCTGCCGAAGTACCTGCTGGTGGTTGGCCTTGCTGAGGTGCGGAAGGAACTGGCCGTGGTGGGCGCCGCGCTGGCCGAATCCGGGGTGGTGGCCCAGGCGGACGACATCTTCTTCCTGGACCTGGTTGAAGCCAGGGCCGGCCTGGCGCACGGGATCGTGCACGCCGCAGATGTGCCTGCCGGTGGTGACGGAACGCGGCCGGCAGACCTGCGGGCCCTGGTGGCGCGGCGGCGTGCCGCGTACGCGCAGGAACTGGAGCGGCGCCACGTGCCGCGGGTGCTCCTCTCGGACGGAACGGAACCGGAGACGCTGCAGCCGGCCGGAACGCCGGGGATGCCCGCAGTGCCGGGCGCTCTCGCGGGGAGCCCTGCCTCGGCAGGAACGGTCACCGCAACGGCCCGGGTCATCCTGGACCCGGTGGGAGCACACCTGGAACCGGGCGAGATCCTGGTGGCACCGTCCACCGACCCCGGCTGGACCCCGCTGTTCCTGACGGCCGGTGGCCTGGTCATGGAAATGGGCGGTCCCAATTCACACGGGGCCGTCGTGGCGCGGGAGTACGGCATCCCGGCAGTGGTGGGTGTTCCGGACGCCACCCTGCGGCTCGCCACCGGCCAAAAAATTACGGTCGACGGCGGGGCCGGCACCGTGGTGCCCGCATAACCGGACTGTCCTCCGGTTGAGGCGCCGCCTTGGGGATGTGCGCGGCGCCCGCCAGGCGTAATCTGAACGTATGGGCTCCACGGATGAAACGGGTCTGGCATGAAACGCACCTGGTTGCGCTGGGTTCCCGCAGCAGCTGTTCCTGCAGTGATAGCCGTCGGTGTTCTGGCGGGATCCATTCCGGCGCGCGCGGGCGATCCGTTGCCCGGGAAATCCGCCGCCGAGGTCCTGACCTTCTTGGGCCAGCACAGCACCAGGTCATTTTCCGGAACAATCGAGCAGTCCTCCGAGCTGGGACTGCCTGATCTGCCTGCCGTCGGTCCCACGTCAGGACCGGCATCTGCCGGTGGGGCTGCTTCCATCGCTGAGCTTCTGACCGGCGAACACACCGCCCGGATCTTCATGGACGGGCCGGCAAAGGTCCGCGTCCAGGTGGTGGACAGGCTCGCCGAACGCGATGTCATCCGGCGGGACAGCGACGTGTGGTTCTACAACTCCAAGGACAACAGCGCGGCGCACCTGACCTTGCCCGCCAAAGCCAGCGACCTGCCCCTTCCGGCACCGGACGCCCCCGTTCCCTCCACCCATGCCATTCCCACCCCCGAAGAACTCGCCAAGCGGTTCCTTGACGCAGCGGACAGTTCCACTTCAGTGACGGTGGGCCCCGAGGTCCAGGTGGCCGGACGGGCCGCGTACAGCCTGGTCCTGGCGCCGCGGACGGACGGAACCTTGCTGGAGAGGGCGGTGATCGCCATTGACGGCGAGACGGGAATGCCGCTGAAGGTTACCGTTTCAGCCCGAGGCCAGCAGGAACCCGCATTCGAGGCGGGCTTCACCAGCCTGACCTTGGCTGCGCCGGAGGATGGGATGTTCAACTTCACGGCTCCTCCGGGTGCCACGGTCAAGGAGCTTCCGCTCCAACAGGGCCCCATGATGCCGCATCAGCCGGGCATGACGCATGAGCAGGGCATGCCGGGCTTCCAGGGCGATCCGGCAAGCCCGGGAATGCTGCCACCTGACCAGGTTCCCGGAAGTGAACTTCACCAGCGGGATGCCGGCGCGCCCAAGCCCACCGTGACAGGAAAGGGCTGGGAATCGGTGATCGGGTTCCCTGCACCGCCGGACGGCCAGGGGGCGCAGCTGACTGAGGCCTTACTGAAGGACCCGCTCCTGTCCCAGGCCGCCGTCGTCGTACCCGGCGGGCGGCTCCTGTCCACCTCGCTGGTCAACGTTCTGCTGACCGACGACGGCAGGATCTTTGTGGGGATGGTTCCGGCTGAGCGGCTGCAGGCCGCCGCCGGCGCAGCGTGAGGACCGCCGGGGCAACCGGCCTGAGCATAGAGACGCGCGGCCTGACCAAGCGGTTCGGCCAGCAGTTGGCGGTTGATGGTGTGGACCTCTCGGTGCCGCACGGCGCCGTGTTCGGTTTCCTGGGTCCCAACGGTTCCGGCAAAACCACCACCATCCGGATGCTGCTGGGCCTCGCCGCCGCGACGGCCGGGACAGTCAACGTCCTGGGCCATCAGATGCCGCAGCGGCTGGACGATGTCCTCCCGCGCGTCGGTGCCCTGGTGGAAGGGCCTGCTTTCTATCCCTTTCTGTCCGGTACGGCCAACCTGCGCCGGCTCGACGCCGCCAGCCGGCATGCGGCGCCTGCCACCCGGAACGCGCGCGTGGCTGCCGCGCTTGAGCGGGTGGGGCTCTCGCACGCCGCCGGCAAACGGGTGCACGCCTATTCGCTGGGGATGAAGCAGCGGCTGGGAATCGCCAACGCGCTGCTGTCACCACGGGACCTGTTGGTGCTCGATGAGCCCACCAACGGACTGGATCCGCAGGGGACGCGCGAGGTGCGGAGCCTGGTCCGGTCCCTCGCCGCAGACGGCGCCACCGTCTTCGTCTCCAGCCACCTGCTGGCGGAAGTGGAACAGATCTGCACGCATGCGGCCATTATGAGCGCGGGACGGCTGGTGGCCCAGGGGCCGCTCGCCGAGCTGCGCCAGGCGGGCGAAACCCGGATCCGCCTGATAACGCCCGACGCCGGGACGGCCTCCGCGGTCCTGGTGTGGTTGGGCCTGACCCCGGGAACCGTCCACCCGGAAGCGGAGGGACAGGTGCTGACCGCCGTCGCGGCTGCTGCCCGGCTGGAGGCCCCGGAGGACATCGTGGCCGAGCTGGTGGCCGCAGGGGTGCGGGTCCGTGGCTTTGCGGTGGAACGGGAGAGCCTCGAGGAACGTTTTGTTGCCTTGACGGGGGAGGGGTTCGACGTTGCCCAGTAGTGGTTCTGAAACAGCAGGAGCTCCGGACCAGGCCAGTGCTCCAGGTGCGGCACAGGCTGCTCCCGGTGCGTCACATGCACCCGGTGAGGCAGCTGCTCCCGGCCGGGTGCATGCCCTTGGCCGGGGGTCGAGCCTGTCCCTCCTGGCATCGGAGCTGAAGACCCTTTTCAGGCGCCGGCGGACGCTGGCCATGCTGCTGGCGCTGGCCGCGATACCGGTACTGATCGCCGTCGCGGTCCGGCTGTCTTCAACGGTGCCGCCGGGAAGGGGGCCGGCGTTCCTGGACAGGATCACGCAGAACGGGCTGTTCGTGGCGGTCACGGCGCTGCTGGTGGCCGTGCCGCTGTTCCTGCCCCTCACCATCGGGGTGGTAGCCGGAGACACCATCGCCGGAGAGGCGAGCCTCGGCACCCTCCGCTACCTGCTCGTGGCTCCAGCCGGGCGGATCCGGCTGCTGCTGGTCAAGTACGCCGGCGCCCTGGCCTTCTGCCTGGCCGCGCCCATCACCGTGGCCCTCGCCGGCGCCGCCATCGGAGCGGCGCTGTTCCCCATCGGGCCGGTGACGCTCCTGTCGGGGGATGTGGTGCAGCCCCCAGAGGCGGCGCTCCGCCTGGTCCTGATCGCTGCTTACCTTGCGGTCTCACTCGCGGGGCTATCGGCGATCGGGCTGTTTGTGTCCACCTTGACTGTGGTCCCGGTCGGCGCGATGGCGGCCACGGTGGTGATTTCGGTGGCATCACAGATCGCGGACCAGCTTCCGCAGCTGGAGTGGCTGCATCCCTGGCTGTTCAGTCATTACTGGTTCGGGTTCGCCGATGTCCTCCGCCAGCCGGTGCTGTGGGATTCGTTCGCCAATAACGCCCTGCTGCAGGCTGGTTACATCGCCGTCTTCGGAGCGCTCGCCTACGGCAGGTTCGTCACCAAGGACATCCTGTCGTGAGGACCGGGCCGGGAGCTCCGCCCCCTGGGGTTTGAAACCTGCCGGAGTCCGGGGCGGGGTCAGTAGCGGGCGGCGTAGGGGTGGAGCTGCATCCCGGCCATCCGACTGAGCTGAGTGATGCCAATGCCCTCGTCCGGATTCAGCGCCTGGACCACCTGGCCGTTACCCAGGTAGATGGCCACGTGGTAGAAACCCGGAGCCGAACCCCAAACCAGCAGGTCGCCTCGCTGGGCCTGCGAGAGGGGCACGTGGACAGGGGCGGCGGCATACTGCTGCGCCGCGGTCCGCGGCAGGTACTTGCCGGCGGCGGAAAACGCCGTCTGCACCAGGCCGGAGCAGTCAAAGCCGTAGGCGCCGGTACCACCGTATTGGTAGAAGAACGGCGCGCCCACCTTGGACATGGCCACGGAGATGGCGGTCTCATTGGACCCGCCGGGTGACGGCGCCGGAGCAGGCGCGGGGGCTGGTGCAGGTGCGGGGGCAGGCGCGGGGGCTGGTGCAGGTGCCGGGGCTGGAGCGGGGACGGGAGCAGGCGCCGGAACAGGCGCTGGAGCAGGCGCTGGAGCGGGTGCCGGCGGAGCAGCCGGAGCGGCAGGTGCGGCAGGTGCGGCGGCGGTCCCCGTTCCCTGGCCGGCAGGAGGAGGCGCGGCAGGAGTGCCTGCAGCAGATGCACTTCCTGCAGGAGCTTTTCCAGCCTGGCTGGAGGCTGCCCGGTCGGCAGCTGCGGTGATGGCCGCGAGCCTGGCTTCTTCGCGCTGGCGGTCCAGCCCATCCACCCGGGCCGATTCCAGCGCAACGGTGGTGTTCCTCAGCTGCGCCAGCTGTTCCACCAGAACGGTCCGCTGTACCTGCGCATCAGCCACGGCCTTCACCTGAGCGGCGTTGGCCTGGTCCGCTTCAGCCTTGCGGGCCTCGGCCGTTCGGGCGGCGTCGTCTGCGGCCCGGTTCGCGTCCTCAGCGGCAGCCGTCAAGGACCGGGCTGCGATGGCCGCCGTGTCCGCGGATTCAAAGGCGCGGCTGCGGCTGGCCGAAATGGCTTCCAGCGTCGCAGCCTGTTGCAGCGCGTCGCCGTTGCCGCTGACGAAGGTGGTCAGGGTGGGGTTCAGCCCGCCGTTGCGGTACAGGTCGCCTGCCAGTTGGCCCACCTGTTGGCGGGTTTTGTCCTGCAGCTCCGCTGCAGTCTTTGCTTTGGCGGTGGCGGCGTCAGCTGCCAGCCGGCGGCCCTGCAGCTCCACCAGGGACTCACCGTAAGCGTTGTTTGCCTGCATGGTCGCGGCGAAGGTGACCTGCTGGGCACTCGCGGCATCGGCCAGGAGACGCTCGATGGAGGTGACCTGATCCGCCGTCGCGCCCTCACTGGATTTCGCGGCGGCGATGTCTTCCGCCGAGGGAACCTCCGGCGAGGCCGGCCGCTGGACGGCGGCTGCGATGACGCCGGGAAGCTGGGGAGCAGGGGCTGCCTGGGCGGGGAGTGCAAGGCTTGCGGACAGCACGACGGCGGTGCACAGTGCGGCGGCCGTCAGGCCTGATCCAGTCAAACGCATTCGCAGAACCTCGCACGGTAAGGCTGGGGAGCGAGGTCCGGTGGCGGCGTGAAGAGCCCCTCTACTGATCTCCCAGCAGTCCGAGGCTACGTGACCGACTGCACTTTAGCAACACTGGTCACATCAATAACATAAACAACAAGAGTGTGATTCCGGCACATCTCAACCGGCGTGTCTAAATTCCGGATGGCCGCCCCACCGCCTGCCGTCACAGCGCCCGCCGTCATGCGTGCTGGCGCGACTCGTGTTCTGAATGGCTGGCGGGTTCCAGCTGGAAGGTGCAGTGCTCCGTGTCGAAGTGGGAGCCGAGGCAGGTGGTGAGTTTGTCCAGCAGCTGGTCGGCGCCGCGGGCGTTCAGGACGCCGTCCTCCACCACCACGTGCGCCGAAAATACCGGCACGCCGGAGGTGATGGTCCAGATGTGGATGTCATGCACGTCCACCACACCGTCAACGCTGAGGATGTGTTCGCGGATCATCTGCACTTCCACGCCTTTGGGGGTGGCCTCCAGCAGGACGTCCACCACATCGCGCAGCAGGTTCCACGCGCGCGGCAGGATCATCAGCGCGATCAGCACCGATGCAATGGTGTCGGCAGCCTGGTAACCGGTGAACAGGATGACCACGGCTGCGACAATCACCGCGAAAGAACCCAGGAGGTCACCCAGGACCTCGAGGTAGGCGCCGCGGACGTTCAGGCTGTCCTGGTGTGCGCCGCGCAAGATCAGGAGCGAGACCAGGTTGGCAACGGCGCCCAGGATCGCTGCGGCGAGCATGATGTCAGTGTGGACCTCGGGCGCATCACCTATCCGCCGGATCGCCTCAGTAAAGATCACTACGGAGATGACCACCAGGATCAGCGCGTTGGCCAGGGCGGCCAGGACTTCTGCCCGCTGGTAGCCGTAGGTCCGTTGGTCACTTGCAGGCCGGCCCGCGATCCATGCGGCAAGGAGTGCGATGGTCACGCCGGCTGCATCGGAGAGCATGTGCCCCGCATCGGCCAGCAGCGCCAGCGATCCGGAGAGCGCCGCGCCGGCCACCTGCACGACCACCACGGCCAGGGTGATGGCCAGGACGGCGACGAGCCGCTTGCGGTGCCGGCCGGTTGCCGTGATCCCGTGAGTGTGGCTGTGGTCGTGTCCCATGCCTACAAGGCTAGCCCCAGCCGAGCTCGTGAAGCCGCTCGTCGCCGATGCCGAAGTGGTGGGCAACCTCGTGCACCACCGTCACGGCCACCTCGTGGATCACTTCCTCGCGCGTGGAGCATATGTCCAGGATGGGCTGCCGGAAGATGGTGATCCGGTCCGGCAGGGAACCTGCGTCCCACCAGGAATCACGTTCGGTGAGCGGGACGCCCTCATACAGGCCCAGCAGGACGGTATCCGGGTCTTCGCCGGGCGAGGGGACGTAATCGTCCTCGACAAACACCGCCACGTTGTCCATCGCGGCCGCAATCTTGGCGGGGATCCGGCCCAGGGCGTCGGTGACGGCGGATTCAAAGTCGTCGTCAGACATCTCAAAAGGAAGCGGCTCGTGGGGCCCTTCCGGGATGATCGGCAGTCCGGGCGGCAGGTTGGCGGGCATGCCCTGACTGTAGCGCGAACTGCTGGTCCGCCGCCTGTGCTCAAGGACGCCTGGACGCCCTGACCTTCCGCCGGGTCAGTCCCACTCCCACCAGGCAGACCACTCCACCCACCAGGCCCCAGATGGTGGGGACCTCGCTGAGCAGCAGCCAGGAGATGAGGATGGTGGTGCCGGGAACCAGATAGGTGGTGGCCGCCAGTTTGCCGGCGTCGATCAAGGACAGCGCGTAGGCCCAGGTGGTGAAGGCGATCGCCGTGGGAAAAACGCCCAGATACACCAGCCCCAGGGTCGCGGGCAGTGGAGCCGACTGCAGTTCCGAGACCAGCTGCCCGGTGAAGGGCAAGCAGCAGAGGGCGCCCACCATGATCCCGAACCACGTGGCCTGTCCGGCCGGGAACTTCCGCAGCACCGGCTTCTGGATGATGACACTGACGGCGGCGAGCACCGCGGCAAGGAGGCAGAGCAGCACGCCGGCCACATCCGCCGTCGAACGTTCACCGCTTCCGGAACCTGAGCCGAGTGCGATCAGCGCAACCCCGCCGAACGCCACCAGGCTGCCAATGAGCAGCCAGCGGGGAAAGCCTTCCTTGAGGAAAAAGCCGGCCATAATGGCAACCAGGATGGGATTGACGTTGATCAGCAAGGCCGCGGTCCCGGCGTCGAGCAGGTGTTCCGCGGCGTTCAGGGCCACGTTGTAGCCGCCGAACCACATCACGCCGTACCCAAGGATGGGCCACCACTCGCGGCCCCGCGGCAGCAGCCGGCTTGTGAACAGTTGTGGCAGTACCAGGGCGCCAAGTACGACGGCGGCGACCGCCAACCTGCCCAGGGTCAGGGACCCGGGGGAAAAAACCGGCCCGATGGCCCTGATCCCGACGAAGGCCGATGCCCAGAGCACCACGGTGACCAGGACGGCAGCGGCGCCGAGTGCGCTGATCCTGCCGTCCGGCGCGGGAAGGGTTGCAGGTGGGTCGGTGTGGGCGCGGGGGTTGGGCGCGCGGTGGGTTGAAGCCATGCTGCCAATCTAGCCCCGACCAGGTGTTCCCGGCTGGCGGAAATCAGCCACCTCTCGTCGAGTTCCTGCCATATTGGGCGTGCCCGGCAGCCAGGCGATTCCAGGCCTCAGCTACGATGCCCCCATGGCAACAGCTTCCACTTCTTCCCCTGGTTCATCACAGGGCACAGCCAGGCGCGTGCGCCTTGTCATCTGGATCCTGCTGGGCGTCCTCGTGGCCGGCAGTGCCGCCTGGTACTTTGCGCTGACATCGGCGAAGCCGTCCCAGGACCCGCCGCAGGCAGGGGCGGAACAGCTTGTCCGGACGGAGAGCCACAGGCTGACCTCCCCCGCCGTTGAAAAAGCCCAGCTGGTGGAGTTCCTGGACTTCGAATGCGAAGCCTGCCGCTCGATCCACCCGTTCGTGGAGGAGCTGAAGGAGGAGTTCGGCGACAGGATCACCTTCGTCAGCCGCTACTTCCCGCTGTCCTCCCACCCGAACTCCGGCCCGGCGGCGCTCGCGGTGGAGGCCGCCGCCCAGCAGGGCAAGTTCGAAGCCATGTCGGCCAGGATGTTTGAGACCCAGGAGCAATGGCATGGGAAGGCAGAATCCCAGGGACCGCTGTTCCGGACCTTCGCCGAAGAACTTGGCCTTGACCTGGCTGCGTTCGACGCAGCAGTTGCCGACCAGAAAACGAAGGAACGCATCCGGGCCGACATCGCAGACGGCACTGCCCTGGGTGTGACAGGCACGCCGACGTTCTTCCTTAACGGCGAAAAGCTGACCCTGACCACAAAGCAGGACTTCCGGCAGAAGCTCCTCGACGCCGTCAAGTAGGCCGTTCAGCCTTTTTCGACCACTTCAGAAGCCGGTCCAGGGGCCAGGTGGTGATGATCCGCTCAGCAGGAACGTTGTTCTTGGCCGCGCGGGCCGCACCGTACTGAAGGAAGTCGAGCTGCCCCGGAGCGTGGGCGTCGCTGTCGATGGAAAACAGGCACCCGGCGTCCAGGGCGAGCTGGATCAGGTCGTCCGGCGGGTCCTGCCTTTCAGGGCGGGAATTGATCTCCACGGCCACATTGTTTTCGGCGCAGGCGGCAAACACCTTCCCGGCGTCGAACTCCGATTGCGGCCGTGTCCCGCGGGATCCTTCCACGAGACGGCCGGTGCAATGGCCCAGCACGTTGGTATGGGGATCGCGGATGCCCCCGAGCATGCGCCGGGTCATGGTGGCCCGGTCGGCCCGCAGTTTCGAGTGGACACTGGAGACCACAATATCCAGCCGGTCCAGCATGTCCGGCGTCTGGTCCAGCTCACCGGACTCGAGGATGTCCACCTCGATTCCGGTCAGCAGCCGGAAGCCGTTTGCGTTGCTGCCGTTGATCTCCGCCACCACCTCCAGCTGCTCCGTCAGCCGTTCGGCGCTGAGGCCGTTCGCGATCGTCAGGTTGGGCGAATGGTCGGTGAGCGCCAGGTACTCGCGGCCCAGAAGCCGGGCGGCGTCGGCCATCAACGGGATGGGGGAGCCGCCGTCGGACCAGTCGCTGTGGCTGTGGAGATCGCCGCGAAGTGCCGCGTACAGCCCGCTGCCGTCAGTGGTGAGCGGCTCGGCACTGCGCTCGCGCAGGTCCGCAAGGTAATCGGGCACCCCGCCGTCCACCGCCTGGCGGACCACCTGATAGGTCCTGTCGCCGATTCCCTTCATGCTTTTCAGCCTGCCGTCCCGCGCCCTGGCCTCCACCTCCGAAGGGTCAAGTCCGGCGATGATCCCGGCAGCCTTCCGGAAAGCCTGCACCTTGAACGCGGCAGCGCGCCCGCGCTCCAGCCAGAAAGCGATCTCATTGAGTGCGGCGGCGGCATCCATCTGTCCATCTTCGCCTGTCCCTGCCGCATTGTTCATGTACTTGCAGCCCGATTTTGGATAATTCCTGCCAAGGCCCTATAGTTTTAGAGTCCAGTTCGGAGCAACTGCAAACGAAAAGACTGAGAGCCATCGGCTTGAAGCCTTTTATTTTGTGCCGAACGGGTTCTGGCCCCCATCGTCTAGCGGCCTAGGACACCGCCCTTTCACGGCGGCGGCACGGGTTCGAATCCCGTTGGGGGTACGCAAGGAACTGGTCAGGCAGGCAGAAATTGTCTGGTAGGCTGGAAGCCTTGAAAAAAGCGGTAGCGATACTGCGGAAGCAAGAAAAGCAAGGCCCTGTAGCGCAGTTGGTTAGCGCGCCGCCCTGTCACGGCGGAGGTCGCGGGTTCAAGTCCCGTCAGGGTCGCTCTGATTGCCGGAAGAGATTCCGGCTCTCATGGTGACTAGTCACCTAGGCTCTGTAGCTCAGTTGGTAGAGCGTTCGACTGAAAATCGAAAGGTCACCGGATCGACGCCGGTCGGAGCCACCACTGGGAAGCATCAGTTCTTCGGAACTGGTGCTTTTCTTCGTTAAGCCGCCCTGCCCCCGGCGGATTCCAACGCCGTGACGGACCTAGGGGATAGGGTTGGGATCAACAGAAGGGGGAGTGCCTGATGGAATACCAGAACCCACAACCCGGTGCCGGCCTGGAGCGCCAGCAGGGTGCCGGCCAGCATGCTTCCAGCCCCGTGCCCGAACCCGTCCCCGGGCTTGGCCGCACGGTGATCGCCGAGGCCGCTGTAGCGAAAGTCGCGGGCATTGCGGCCCGCTCCGTACCGGGCGTCTACTCCTTGGGCTCGGTGCCGTCCCGGGCACTCGGTGCCATCCGCGACGCCGTCGGCAGCTCTGACCATGCCGCTGGCGTCCGTGCGGAGGTGGGGGAGACACAGGTGGCCGTTGATATCAGCCTGGTGGCCACCTACGGCACGCCCCTGCATTCCCTCGCCAACCAGGTCAGGGCCGCCGTCTACCGCGCCGTCGAGGAACTGGTGGGCCTGCAGGTCATCGAAGTGAATGTCGAAGTAACCGATGTGTTCGTGGCGCCGCCGCCGAAGTCAGCTGCGCCCGCCGGCACAGAACGGGAGGCCCTGCTGTGAATCTGACCGTTGTAGGCATCGCCGTGGGCGCCTTCGTGGCGTTTATGTCCTTCCAGTTCGGCTTGTGGGGCTTCCTTGTCGCGCTGCTGTTTATGGCCATCGGTGCCCTTCTGGGCCGCGCTGCGGAAGGGAAATTGGACCTTCGCGGCGTCTTGGATGCCATCATCGGCCGGCGCTCATCGTCATGACCGCATCCACCCCTTCCCTTAAGGGCCAGGCCCTGAGCGGCCATAACCGCATCAGCACACAGGCGCTGACCAGCCTCGCCAAGGCAGCGGCCGCAGAGGCCCTGGGTGTGGACACGCACGATGTCAGGGCGGACTGGGCGGACGACGCCGGGCTGCTGGCTCTGTCCCTCGTGTCGCCCATCAGGATCCCGCCACTGCCTGCGGTGGTCCGGGATGCTGGCCGGGTCGCTGCATTCGGGGGATCAATCCTGGACCGCACCGTCGCTGCCAAAGCCCGGATCATGTCGACCGTCACAGCCCTGAGCGGAGCCCGTCTGAGCCGCGTGGACATCCGGATCAGCGGAGTCAAACCCATCGAGGGAGGCAGGGTCCTATGAGCCAGGGTTCACTCGACGGGAAGCTGATGGACTCCGCGGAAGCCAACCAGGCGCCCGCGGAACGGAAGCCTGATATGCGCAGGATCCTGTACCGGGAGACCCATTCCTCCCGCGCGGCAGTGGCCACGGTCGCCGCAGTGCTGGTGATGGCAGCGGCGGCGTACGGCCTCCTGGAGTCCGGAGTGCACGCCATTGGGCAGCCCGCGTGGCTGATCGAACCCCAGTTGGCGGCTGAGCGCATTGTGGCACTCCCCGCCGGTATCCCGCCCCTGCTGCTCGGTGCCAGCGGCGCCGTGGTGGCCATGGCCGGGCTGTTTTTCCTGCTCAACGCTGTCCTGCCCGGCAGGCGCGCCCGGCATGTGCTGGACGTCTCGGGGACGTCGGCCGCCGTGGTGGTCGATGACGAGGTCATCGCGTCCGCCCTGGCCCGCAGCGCCCGGCTCGCAGCGAATGTCACTCCTGAACAGGTGATGGTGGTGGTCTCCCAGCGGCAGGTCATCGTCAATGTCCGCCCCACCTCGGGAGTGCCCGTCACCGAAACAGCGGTGCTTGCCGCCGTCCGGGAAGAGCTCCGCGAGATGTCCCTGTTCCCTTTGCCGGAGGTCCGTGTCAACATCGCCGCTGCCGGAGTGATCGGGGCATGAACAGCACTCCATCAGTACTCAACCGGATCCTGATCGGGATCCTCGGGCTGATCCTGCTCGCCGTGGGTTCCCTGCTGGTTGCGCTTGCCGCGGCGCCTTCGGTGGGGCCGTGGTGGCACACGTGGTCGCGGTCGGCCTGGGACGGCCTTAACCAGGCGTTCGACGACACCCGGTTTCCCGGCCGTCCGGAAAGCTGGCTATGGATCGTCATGGCCGTCGCCCTGCTGGTGCTGATCGGGCTCATGGTTGCCTGGATTGCGCAGCAAGGCAAAGGCCGGAGCGACGTTCTTGCCGCGGAGTTCGATCCCGGAACCGTGGCCGGGGACGTGCGGATCGCCGGCGGAGTGGCTGAACAGGCACTGAAGCATGCCCTTGCCGAGCGGCCGGACCTCGCCGGGGCCACAGTGGCCACCTACGACGTCCACGGCAGCCCGGCCCTGAAGATCCGGCTGCAGCCGCGCCAAGGCGTCGCCCCGCACCTTTTGGCGGCCGACGTCTCTGCACTCGTGGACGCCTTGGACGAGGTGGTGGGGAAACGGATTCCGGCGCTCATCCACATCGGTGTCGGCGCGAGGACACGGTTCAGCCGGGCCGAACGCGTGCGCTGACCGTCCCGGCGTCAACTGCGGGTCCGCGGCCTCAGGATGGACTCACTTGGTCAGGTAGACCGTTGAGTTCGGCAACACTTCGGTGACGGAGCGGGGCGGCACGGAGGTACTCGTCACTGCCACGGAATAACCGGCTGGGAGCGGCGCCGCGGTGGCCCCCATATTGCTGAGCACCAGGACGTCGCGGTTGTGGAACGCCACTATGCCCAGATCGGGCTGATGGATATCGGCCCACCGGAAAGTTCCCGATCCCAGCCTTTGGGCGGCACGGAACGCCAGGGCAGAACGGTAGAGCTCCAGGGTGGATCCTTCGACGCCGTCCTGCCTGTCCGCGGCGAGGTCCCGGAACGATTCGGGCTGGGGCAGCCAAGGCGCCGCGGGTTTGCCCGGGGCCAACCCCGCCGGGCCGCCGTCGTTCGCTTCATGAGTGAAAGTGTCGGCAAAGCCGAAACCGGGCGCAGTGGACTTCCACGGCAGCGGAACGCGGCAGCCGTCGCGGCCGATCTCAGCCCCGTTGGTGCGGAAGAACGTGGGGTCCTGCCGCGCGTCGTCCGGAAGCGTGGTGTGCTCCGGAAGGCCGAGTTCCTCGCCCTGGTAGATGTAGGCGGAGCCGGGCAGCGCGAAGGAGACCAGCGTAGCGGCACGGGCCCGCGCCAGGCCCAGGGCTGCATCAGGCTGCTCGTCATGTGCGCCGATGCCCTTGGGGAAGGTGGTCGGATCATTCAGCCCGAACCGGGTGGTGTGCCTGACGGTGTCATGGTTGCTCAGCACCCAGGTGGACGGAGCCCCTACCGAGGCGGCGGCTTTGAGTGAGTCCTCGATGGCTTCGGCCATCCGCCCGGCATCCCAGCCGGCCAGGAGGAAGTCGAAGTTGAAGGCCTGCTGCATTTCATCATGGCGGACATACCGGGCCAGCCGTTCGGCGGGTTCAACCCAGGCCTCGGCCACCATCATGCGATCGCCGTCGTACTCCGCCAGGACTTTGTGCCAGTCCCGGTAGATCTCATGCACGCCGTCCTGGTCAAAGAAGGGCGACGGCGGGTACTGCGGCGACACGGCGCGGTGCGGTTCCTGGGAGTCGGTGTGCGCGCCGGGAGCGTCACCGGGCGGGATGTGCCCTTTGCCAGGAGCGTCCGCTGTGCCTTCCACCATGGCTGCCACGCCTTCCCAATCGGGCAGGCCCGCCTCCTTGACCATGCCATGGGCAACATCCACCCGGAATCCGTCCACACCGCGGTCCAGCCAGAAACGGATCACGGCGCGCATTTCTTCCTGCACCTCGGCGTTTTCCCAGTTCAGGTCCGGTTGCTTGGTATCGAAAAGGTGGAGGTACCACTCACCGGGTTTTCCATCCTGTTCGGTGACACGGCTCCAGGCCGGTCCGCCGAAGATGGATTTCCAGTTGTTCGGTGCCAGGTTGCCGTCGCCGGAACCCGCCGTTTCGTCCTTGCCCGGCCGGAACATGTACCGGTCCCGCTCCGCGGTGCCCGGAGCTGCCGCCAGGGCCTGCTGGAACCATACGTGCTCATCGGAGGTGTGGTTGGGTACGAGATCGACGATGACCTTCAGGCCACGGCCGTGAGCATTCTGCAACAAAGCATCGAAGTCGGCCAGCGTTCCGAAAAGCGGGTCCACCTGGCGGTAGTCCGCCACGTCATAGCCGCCGTCGGCCTGGGGCGACTTATAGAACGGAGACAGCCAGATGGCGTCCACTCCCAAGGCCTGAAGATAGGGCAAACGGGCCGCTGTTCCGCGGAGATCACCCATTCCGTCGCCGTTGGCATCCGCGAAGGAACGCGGATAAATCTGATAAACAACAGCGCTTGCCCACCATGAACTACCCGTGGACGCAGGGGTGGGAACGGTCGAATGGTGCATTTGGTTCCTGTCCGGTAACTTTTTGATGTAAACGCTTGCATAAGCCGCAACAACCTTACTAGTGTGATGGTCACCACATCAAGGTCACCAACAACCACACTGTTCGACTTACTTGTCACTCAGCGAGGAGCCTCAAGCAAATGAAATCCCGTAAATTCCTACTCCCGGCAGCGACTGCCGGCATCCTGGCCCTGACGCTGTCCGCCTGTGCAGGCGGGGGCGGGGGGACCACCGGCGGCGGCGGCACCGATGCTGAAGCCAACCTCGACGGCCGCGGGCCCATTACGTATGTACAGGGCAAGGACAACAACAACGTTGTCCGGCCTTTGGTTGAAAAGTGGAATGCTGCCCACCCTGATGAAAAGGTCACCTTCAAGGAGCAGACCGACCAGGCCGACCAGCAGCACGACGACCTGGTCCAGCACTTCCAGGCCAAGCAGTCCGATTACGACGTCGTCAGCGTTGACGTTGTGTGGACAGCCGAGTTCGCCGCCAAGGGCTGGCTGCAGCCGCTCAAGGACAAGATGGCCATCGATACGTCCAAGATGCTTGAGGCCCCGGTCGAAGCAGCGTCGTACAAGGGCACACTGTACGCGGCCCCCCAGGATTCGGACGGTGGCATTCTCTTCTACCGCAAGGATCTGGTGCCCGAGGCTCCCAAGACGTGGGACGAAATGATGGGCATGTGCTCCATCGCCAAGGCCAACAACATGGCGTGCTACTCCGGCCAGTACAAGCAGTACGAAGGCTTGACCGTCAACGCGGCGGAAGCCATCAACTCTGCCGGCGGATCGGTCCTGGACAAGGACGGCAAGCCCAGCATGAACACCCCTGAGGCCAAGGAAGGTCTTGAGAACCTCGTGGAGGCCTACAAGAACGGCAACATCCCCGAGGAAGCCATCACATACCAGGAGGAACAGGGCCGGCGCTCGTTCCAGGAAGGCCAGCTTTTGTTCCACCGCAACTGGCCATACATCTACAGCCTGATCAGCACTGAGGGTTCCTCCGTGGTCAAGGATAAGTTCGGTATGGCGCCACTGCCCGGCAAGGACGGACCCGGGGCCTCGTCCCTCGGCGGTCACAGTTCTGCCATCAGCGTTTACTCAAAGAACAAGGCAACTGCTCTTGACTTCCTCAAATTCATGACGGACGAGGAGCAGCAGAAGTTTTTCGCCAACCAGGGTTCGAAAGCGCCGGTTCTCTCCGCGCTCTACGAGGACAAGGAACTGGTTGCGAAGCTGCCGTACCTGACAGTCCTGCAGACGTCCATCCAGAACGCCGTTCCCCGTCCCGTGACGCCGTTTTATCCTGCAGTTACTGAAGCTATCCAGGTCAACGCTTACGCAGCCCTGAAGGGCGAAAAATCCGCTGAACAGGCTTTGGCTGACATGCAGAAGTCCATCGAGTCCGCTGGCGCGGGATCGTAGCTAGTCATGGCAACCGAATTGGGCCCGACGCCGGCAACAAAGCCGGCGTCGGGCGGGACCCCGGTCCACCACGCACCCAAGGGTGTGGGGGAGGACAATAAGATCCTTAGCCAGGGTAAGTGGGCTTCCTGGCTGCTGGCACCCACCATCATTGCGCTCGGTGTCGTTATTGTTTATCCGATCATCAGCGCCATCATCATGTCCTTCCAGAAGGACGCCGGACTGGATCCGGTCACGGGCCTCTTCACCGAAGGCGGCCCTGCAGGAATTCAGAACTATGTGAACTGGCTCGGCCAGCAGTGTGCTGCCGCTGGCGGGGGCACCGTTGCCTGCCCGCCGGGAACACTTGGCGGCCAGTTCTGGAATGCAACGGGAACGACCTTCCTGTTCACGGCCATCACGGTTCTCTTCGAGACGATCCTTGGCTTCTGGATGGCCATGATTATGGCCAGGACCTTCAAGGGACGCAGCCTGGTCAGGGCAGCCGTTCTGGTGCCGTGGGCCATCCCCACCGCAGTAACCGCCCAGCTTTGGCTGTTCATGTTCGACTACCAAGGCATCATCAACAAGGTGTTCAACGCCTCCATCCTGTGGACGGGCAGCGAATGGCCCGCCAAGTGGGCGGTGATTATCGCCGATACGTGGAAGACCACTCCGTTTATGGCGCTCCTGATCCTCGCCGGGCTGCAGATGATCCCGGCCGAGGTCTATGAGGCAGCCAAGGTTGACGGTGCCACCGCCTGGCAGCGGTTCCGGATGATCACGTTGCCGCTGGTCAAGCCGGCGCTCATGGTAGCCATCCTGTTCCGTACCCTGGATGCGCTGCGCATGTTCGACCTTCCGTACATCCTGACGCAGGGCGCCAACAACACCACCACGCTCTCGATCCTGGTGATTAATCAGATCAGGCAAGGGTTCAACGCGGCGGCTGCCCTTTCAACCATCACCTTCATCATCATCTTCTTGGTCGCGTTCATCTTCGTGCGGTTCCTCGGCGCCAACGTTGTGGAACAAAGCGGCGCCTCAGGTAAGGGGAAGAAATGACCACCTCGACAGCCTCCACGGAGCTCCGCGCACGGCAGGATCAGGGACGCAAGAACGCCCAGAACAAAGAGAAATGGGCGCAGGCCCGCACGTATATCAGTGCCGCGGTAATCCTGATCTGGTGCCTTGCCCCGGCGTACTGGATGGTGGTGACGGCATTCCGCGAGGTGGGTTTCACTTACGACACCTCGATCCTGCCCACCCACGTGACGATGGACAACTTCACCACCGCATTCGATACGTCCTTCGGCAACAGGTTCGGCCAGGCGCTAGTGAACAGTGTCTTCATCGGCGCCGTTGTGACGGCGGTATCCCTGCTGATCGGCGTGTTCGCCGCGTACGCGTTGGCCCGGTTGAACTTCCGGTTCAAGTTCCTGGTACTGGGCTTCATCCTGGGAGCTTCCATGTTCCCCGGCGTCGCCCTCATTACCCCGCTCTTCCAGCTCTTCACCAACATCGGCTGGATGGGCACTTACCAGGCGCTGATCATCCCCAGCATCTCGTTTGTGCTTCCGCTGACCGTCTACACGCTGACATCCTTCTTCCGCGAAATGCCGTGGGAGCTGGAGGAATCAGCGCGCGTGGACGGCTGCACGCAGGGGCAGGCGTTCCGGAAGGTCATCATGCCGCTGGCGGCGCCGGCCATCTTCACCACGGCCATCCTGGCGTTCATCTCCTCGTGGAATGAATTCCTGATCGCCAGCCAGCTGTCCAGTGATGCCACCCAGCCGGTCACAGTGGCCATCGCCAACTTTGCCGGTGCCCAGCCCAACCAGATCCCGTACACCGCCATCATGGCTGCCGGAACCATCGTCACCATTCCTTTGGTGATCCTGGTACTGGTCTTCCAGCGCAAGATTGTGGCCGGCCTGACGGCGGGTGCAGTCAAGTGACAAAGGGCGTTTCCCGTCCCCCTCAGTCCAAGGGGGCGGGAAACGAACGCCGGCTGGTCCGCTCCGGCGAGGACTTTGACATCATCATCGGGTTCCTCGGATTCTGGGCCCTGGTCCTGCTGGTTGTCACGGTGTGGATGGAAATAACCGGTCAATTTGCGCTGTGGTGGGCACTGGGCCTGTTGGCCACACTCCTGGCCATTTACGGAATGATGCGGCTCCGGCGCCGCCTGCCGGACCGGAGGTAATCCACCGCGGTTCTCCGGGCCCGCTGCCTGCCGTCCCTGACTCCGCAGGTAACACTGCGAAGCGGGGCCGCATTCAAATTACGATGGCGCGGGGGTATCGCCAGGCATCATCCGGTGCCTGCACGGATTTGAACAGGGGGTCACGGTGGCACGCATGGAGAGGTCCCAACGAGGCGGCCACAGTGGCGTCAGCATCGAAGACGTGGCGGCCGCCGCGGGAGTGTCCACAGCCACCGTGTCCCGCGCCGTGCGGGGACTGCCCAGGGTTTCGCCCGCCACCCGGGAGAAAATCCTCGAAGTGGCGGGCGCCCTTGGCTACGTTGCTTCCTCGTCAGCCTCGGGGCTGGCGACCGGACGGACCAAGACCATCGGCGTGCTGGCACCATTCGTCAGCCGCTGGTTCTTTTCGAAGGCCATCGAGGGCGCCGACCGCGAGCTCCACGCGCGCAGCTATAACCTGTCCCTGTTCAACCTGGGCGGCCACGGCAGCCACCGCGAACGGCTCTTCAGCAAGACCATGGTGTACAAACAGATTGACGCCTTGCTGGTGCTTTGTATGGCGCTCACCCATGAAGAGTTGGATCACCTGCAGAAACTCGATATTCCGCTGGTGGTGGTGGGCGGCCATGTGGAGGAGTGCGCCTACATCGGCATTGACGATTACGCCGCCGCTTCCACAGCCGTCCGGCACCTGATCGACCTCGGCCACCGGGACATCGCCCTCCTGCATGGCGACGACGAAACAGACCTCAACTTCGACGTACCCCGCGTGCGGATCCTGGCTTTCAAGGACGTGATGGCAGCGGCAGGACTGCCCATCCGCCCGGAGTGGGACGAGATGGGGGACTTCACGGTCCGCAGTGGCCAGGAGGCATTCCGCCGCCTATGGGCCCTGCCGGCACCCAAACCCACCGCGATCTTCTGCGCCTCGGACGAGATGGCCATGGGCATCATCTTCGAAGCCGCCCGGGTGGGTGTCCGGGTGCCCGAGGATCTTTCCGTGGTGGGGATCGACAACCACGATTTCGCCGAAGCTGTGGGGCTGACCACCGTAGGCCAACGGCCGGACGAGCAGGCAGAGCTGGCCACTAAGATGCTCCTCGACGAGCTCGACGGCGTCAGCGGCGCGGTCCACTCAGCCGTCGCCGAACACCAGCTCATCGTGCGGCGCACGACGGCGGCGCCCCCTTCCGGGGGAACGGCTGCCTAACAGGCGCGGACCGTTTCGCAACGCCCGGGCACTGACAATCCGGCCCGAAGGACAATCCGGGCCGTCCGGATCAGGAGGCGCGGGCCAGCTGCCTGATGGGGATCCAGCGCGAGGCAAGCCGACGGTAGGCCGCAGCGGCACCGGTCATGTCCCCTTCAGCGAGGCATTCGATTCCCAGCCTGATGTCCATCGGGGACTCGTCCGGATACACCTTGTCCGCTACTGCCCCGTAGTCCAGTTCCACCATGGACTGGACATGGAACTGCTCCAGCCACTCGGTCAGCTGGGCGAGGTCATCGAGCATGTCCAGGTCCGGCGCCGCGAGGGCAAGATGGGCCACTGCGTAGCGTGCCCGTTCGATCGCCTCGGTGATGGGGGCCCAGACCCTGACGGTGAGGATACGGCCGCCGGATTCCACAACATCCTTGCGGTCGTCCTCCATAAACAGCGAGAACCAGCTGAACGGAATGCCCCAGGTGGAGGCGCGCGTGTGCACGCGGATGGAGCCGTCGCGGGCTTTGACCTGATCGATCCGTTCCTGGTGCTTGTCCCGCTGCTCCTCAGGAATCAGCATCTCAGCCAGGGGTCCGTGGATGCCTTCCATGAGGGCGTTCGCGGCGAGTCCGGCGCGGAGCACCAGTTGGCTGGGGCAGTACAGCAGGATCGTCGCGTCCCCTGATTCGGCTCCCGTCGCGGCAGCGGAATTGGTGGTGGCACCCGGCTGGGATCCGGCACCCGAAGGCGCGCCAGCACCGGCGTCGGACGTTCCGGTGTGTGGTTTGCCCCGGGGCGGCACGCCGGGCACGGTGGTGACGCGGACCAGGTCCGTGCGGCCGGTGGGGAAAGGGTCCCCGCCGGAACGGGTGATCCGGCCCAGCGAGGCAAGCAGTTCGGCGTTTTCGACGGCGGCGCGGGACGCCGACCGCGCACCGGCGGCCCGGATCGCTTCGCGTTGTCCTTCCGGGAAAGCGTCCAAGGGTTCGTAGACCCGCAGCGTGGAAGAGAACGGCAGGCCGGCCTGGCCCCGGTAGAGGTTTCCGGTCACTGCAGTCTCCTTTCCTGAGCCCACGCCGCGACCATCAGTCGGCCAGGTCCACCAGCACGGGGGCATGGTCAGAGGCGCCTTTGCCTTTTCGTTCCTCGCGGTCTATCGAGGCGCCGGTGACGCGGGCGGCCAGGGCGGGTGAGCCGAGGACGAAGTCGATCCGCATCCCTTCCTTCTTCGGGAAGCGGAGCTGGGTGTAGTCCCAGTACGTGTAGACACCGGGCCCGGGGGTGTACTGGCGCGCCACGTCGGTGAAACCGGCCTCTTCAAAGGCGTGGAATGCTGCGCGTTCCGGCGGGCTGACGTGGGTGTGGCCCTGGGTCAGGAACAGGTTGATGTCCCAGACGTCCTCATCCAGCGGGGCAATGTTCCAGTCGCCCATCAGGGCCACCTGGGCCGATGGATCAGTGGCGAGGAGGCTCTGGGCGTGATCCTTGAGGGAGCCGAGCCATTTGATCTTGTACGGCATGTGTTCGTCGTCGAGGGAGCGGCCGTTGGGTACGTAGAGGCTCCAGATCCGGACGCCGGCGCACGTGGCTGCTATGGCGCGCGCCTCCTGGACGGGGTCCTTGCCGGCTTTGCCGAACGTGGGCTGGTCCAGGAAGGTCCGCTCCACGTCTTCCAGCCCCACCCGGGAAGCGATGGCCACGCCGTTCCACTGGTCCACGCCGAAATGCGCCACTTCGTAGCCCATCCGCTCGAACAGTTCCCAGGGAAAGTTCTCGTCCTTGCACTTGGTCTCCTGGATGGCCAGGACGTCGCAGTCGCTGCGCTGCAGCCAGGCCTCCACGCGGTCGGCGCGGGCACGGAGGGAGTTCACGTTCCAGGTAGCAATCTTCACAGTCCCTAACTTACCGAACTTGGGCGCCTGGCAAAGCCGACGGCAGCCACCGGCCCGGACCGGACGTCTGGAATTTAGTAGGAAGTCCGAGTATATTCGCTTGCACAGATGATCTGGATCACATGCGAAGGAGCATTCAGCCATGGTGCGCGAACTGTCCCACTACGTCGGCGGCCAGAGAGTCGAGGGGAACTCAGGCCGTTACAGCGATGTTTTTGACCCCTGCACGGGCCAGGTCCAGGCCCGGGTGCCGCTGGCCGGCAGGGAGGAAGTCCAGAACGCGGTGGCCGCCGCGGAGAAGGCCCAGCTGGAATGGGGCGCCATGAACCCGCAGCGCCGCGGCCGGATCCTGCTGAAATTCGTCGACCTGGTCAACCAGAACATGGACGAATTGGCCACGTTGCTGTCGTCTGAGCATGGCAAGACGTTCGCGGATGCCAAGGGCGATATCCAGCGCGGAATCGAAGTGGTGGAGTTCGCAGCCGGCGCCCCGCACCTGCTCAAAGGCGAGTTTTCCACCGATGCCGGCCCCGGCATCGATATCCATTCCCTCCGGCAGCCGCTCGGCGTGGTTGCGGGCATTACGCCCTTCAACTTCCCGGCGATGATCCCGCTCTGGAAGTCGGGTCCGGCCCTGGCGGCAGGCAACGCCTTCATCCTGAAGCCTTCTGAACGGGATCCGTCGGTTCCCTTGCGGCTGGCCGAGCTGTACTCCGAGGCAGGTGTCCCGGACGGCGTGTTCAACGTGGTCAACGGGGACAAGGAAGCGGTCGATGCGCTGCTTGAGGACCCGCGCGTCAAGGCCATCGGCTTTGTGGGCTCGACGCCGATCGCCCAGTACATCTATGCCACAGCGGCAGCGCACGGCAAGCGCGCCCAATGCTTCGGCGGGGCCAAGAACCACATGGTGATCATGCCTGACGCCGATCTGGACATGGCCGCCGATGCCTTGATCGGAGCCGGTTACGGTTCCGCCGGTGAACGCTGCATGGCCATTTCCGTGGCCGTCCCCGTGGGAGAGGACACCGCCAACCGGCTGGCCGGCAAACTCCAGGACCGCATCAAGGGGCTCAAGGTGGGCCACAGCCTGGCCAAGGATTCCGACTTCGGGCCAGTGGTGGCACCCAGTGCCAAGGAACGGATTGAGGGCTACATCCAGTCCGGCGTTGACCAGGGCGCCACCCTGCTGGCCGACGGACGCGGACTCACCGTGGAAGGGTACGACGACGGGTTCTGGGTGGGGCCCACGCTCTTCGACCACGTCACCAAGGACATGAAGATCTACCAGGAGGAAATCTTCGGCCCCGTCCTGAGCATCCTCCGCGCTGCCGATTACGATGAGGCCCTCCGCCTGTGCAGCGAGCACGAATTCGGCAACGGTGTGGCCATTTACACGCGCGACGGCGATGCTGCCCGCGACTTCGCGAGCCGGGTGGAAGTGGGCATGGTGGGAATCAACGTCCCCATCCCTGTGCCGATCGCGTACTACACCTTCGGCGGCTGGAAGGCGTCCGGCTTTGGCGACCTGAACCAGCACGGTGCTGATGCGTTCCGCTTCTACACCAAGACCAAAACGGTCACCACGCGCTGGCCCTCCGGGATCCGCCAGGGCTCCAGCTTCGTGATGCCGGAAGGAAGCTGATGACCGGACTGCCACCGGAAAAAGCACTCGAACCGGAGATCCTCTTCGCCCGCCGCGGCCACCTCGGCATCGTCACACTCAACCGGCCCAAGGCGGTTAACGCGCTGACGGCCGGGATGGTGACGGCCATGCTGGAGCAGCTCATTGCCTGGGCGGACGACGACGGCGTGGCCACGGTGCTGGTGCACGGCGCCGGAGAGCGGGGCCTCTGCGCCGGCGGCGACATTGTGGCGATCTACCGGGACCTGCTCACCGGGGGGACCCAAACAGCCGGATTCTGGGCGACCGAGTACCGCCTGAACTCCCTGATCGCCCGCTACCCCAAGCCCTATGTGGCCCTGATGGACGGGCTGGTGCTTGGCGGCGGCGTCGGAATTTCGGCGCACGGTTCGTACCGGGTGGTCACCGAACGGACCCGGACGGGGATGCCGGAAACCACCATAGGTTTCGTGCCCGACGTCGGCGGAACCTATTTGCTGGCCAGGTCACCAGGGGAGTCGGGCACCCATGCCGCGCTGACCGGGGCACACCTCACCGGAGCGGATGCACTGTTCCTGGGCTTGGCGGACCACCACGTCCCGGCGGACGGACTCCCGGAGCTGGCAGCGGCTCTCGAAAGCGAAAGTGCGGAAGCCGCCGTCGTACGTTTTGCCCGCACTGCTCCGCCCGCGCCACTGGCGGGGCAGCGAGCATGGATCGATGAAGCCTATGCCAGCGACGACGCGGAGGACATTGTCCGGAGGCTGCGGGCCTTTGACGGGGCAGGGATGGAATCGGCCCACGAGGCAGCGGACACCATCGAGGCCAAATCGCCCACCGCAGTGAAGGTGGCGCTGGAGTCCTTGCGGAAGGCCAGGAGCCTGACCCTGGACGAGGCTCTGGCGCAGGAATACCGGGTGGGGCTGCGGTTCCTGGCCGCGCCGGATTTCCGCGAAGGAATCCGTGCGCAGGTGGTGGACAAGGACCGCACGCCGCTCTGGAAACCGGCCTCCCTCCACGAGGTGCGGCCGGCCGATGTTGACCGGTTCTTTGAACCGCTCGGAGACCGGGAGCTCACCCTCCAGCCAAAGGAGTCGGACCATGTCTGAAAACCCTTCTGTCGTATCCGGGAAGCCAACTGTCGCCTTCCTGGGCCTGGGCCATATGGGCGGGCCGATGGCGGTGAACCTGGTCAGGGCCGGCTATCCGGTGGCGGGCTACGACGTTGTTCCCGCGGCTTTCGAGTCCGCACGTGCCCACGGCGTGCCCATCAGCGGGAGCGCCGCCGACGCTGTGGCAGGTGCGGCGGTAGTGCTCACCATGTTCCCCAGCGGCCGGCACGTGCTGGACGCCTACCGCGGCGGGGACGGGAAACCGGGGCTGTTGGAGACAGCTGCTCCCGGAACCATGTTTCTGGACTGTTCCACCATTAACGTGGACGAAGCCAGGGAAGCCGCCGCACTGGCCATCCAGGCAGGCCACCGCTCCGTGGACGCGCCCGTTTCGGGCGGTGTGGTGGGCGCTGAAGCCGGCACCCTCACCTTTATGGTGGGCGGCGGGCCGGAGGATTTCGAAGCGGTGCTGCCCATGCTCGAGGTCATGGGCAAGCGGGTGGTGCACTGCGGCGGGCACGGCGGTGGCCAGGCGGCGAAAATCTGCAATAACCTCATCCTCGGCGTCTCCATGATCGCGGTGAGCGAGGCGTTTGTGCTCGGCGAGAAGCTGGGCCTGACACACCAGGCGCTGTACGACGTCGCCTCCGCGGCCTCGGGCCAATGCTGGGCGCTGACCACCAACTGCCCAGTTCCCGGACCGGTCCCCACCAGCCCTGCCAACCGCGACTACCAGCCGGGCTTTGCCGGCGCGCTGATGGCCAAGGACCTGCGGCTCGCGCTGAATGCCCTCCAAAGCACCGGGGTGGCAGCCCGGGTGGGGCCGCTCGCGTCCGAGATCTACGATACGTTTGCGGCTGAAGGCGGCGCAGACCGTGACTTCTCCGGAATCATCACGGAAATCCGCGCGAAGTCGCAAAATGACGGGAGTCAGGCATGACGGAGTACACGAACATCCTGGTGGAACAGCGCGGCCGGGTAGGCCTGGTCACGCTCAACCGGCCGGAGGCGCTCAACGCCCTGGACCACGCCACCATGGGCCAACTCGTGGCCGCAGTGTCCGCCATGGACACAGACCCGGCAGTGGGAGCGGTGGTGATCACCGGTTCAGCCAAGGCCTTTGCCGCCGGGGCCGACATCAAGGAGATGGCCGCGCAAGGCTACATGGACATGTACGCCGCCGACTGGTTCCGGGGCTGGGAGGACTTCACCCGGCTCCGCATCCCCACCATCGCTGCGGTGTCCGGCTTCGCGCTGGGCGGCGGCTGCGAACTGGCCATGATGTGCGATCTCGTCATCGCCGGCGAGAACGCCAAGTTCGGCCAGCCGGAGATCAACCTTGGCGTACTCCCCGGCATGGGCGGCTCGCAGCGCCTGACCCGTGCCGTGGGCAAAGCGAAGGCCATGGACATGATCCTCACCGGGCGTTTCATCGGCGCTGATGAGGCCGAACGCGCCGGGCTGGTCTCGCGTGTGGTGCCCGCGGCGGACGTCGTGGACGAGGCACTGAAAGCCGCCGAAGTCATCGCCTCCAAGTCCAAGCCGGTGGCCATGCTGGCGAAGGAAGCCGTCAACACCGCCTTCGAGGTAGGCCTGGCCCAGGGCGTTGTCTTTGAGCGGCGGCTCTTCCATTCACTCTTCGCCACCGAAGACCAGAAGGAAGGCATGGCCGCCTTCACGGAGAAGCGCCAGCCGGAGTTCAACCACCGCTGACCCCCGGACCAACCGACAGGGATTCGCGGTAGGCGGCGAGGTCTGCCGCCATTTCATCGGCCATCAGGCTGTTGTTAATGACGACGGCGGCCCACGAGCCAGCCGCTGCCGAGGCCAGGACCTGCGCGCGCATGTCCGTCACGTTGCCCGCCGCCCACACGCCCGGGACGGCTGTGGCGCCGTCGGCGTCCGTGGCCAGGAAGTCGCCGATGCCCATCGGGTGCGGCTCGGGCGTCAGGCCCAGGCCGGCAAATGCATCCAGCCGCGCCCGGACCTGAGGTCCCACTACCACGGCGTCCACAGCCACCTCCGGACCGCCGGCCAGGGCAATCCCGCGCAGCCGGTCATCCTCCACGCGCAGCGATTCCACCGCGCCGGCCACCACCCTGACGCCGCGGGCGGCCAACTGCTCCAGTTCTTCGTCGGAGGGCTGCACCAGATTGTTCAGGAACAACGTGATGTTGGCGCTCCACTGGCGGAACAGCAGGGCCTGGTGCACGGACCAGGGGCCCTTTCCGAGGATGCCGATGGCCTGGTCCTGGACTTCCCAGCCGTGGCAGAAGGGGCAGTGCAGCACGTCCTTGCCCCAGCGCTCGCGGAGCCCGGGAATGGCGGGGAGATCGTCCACCAGCCCGGTGGTGATCAGGACGCGGCTGCCCTTCAGGACGCGCCCGTCCGCCAGGGTCACGGTAAAGCCCTCGGCAATGGTGCCTGCGGCGGTAACCGCTGCGCCCTGGATGGTCCGGACCCCGTAACGCCCGGCTTCGGACCGGCCGATCTCCAGGAGTTCGGCCGGGCTGACACCATCGCGGGACAGGAATCCGTGAACCCCCTGCGCGGGGGCATTCCGGGGTTCGCCACTGTCCACCACCAGTACGGAACGGCGCGACCGCCCCAACATCTGGGCGGCGCTCAGGCCTGCGGCCCCGCCGCCGATCATCAGGACGTCATATTTTCTGTTGTTGTCTCTGCTCATGCATCCATGGTGGACTGAAGGCGCAATAAGTGGCAAAGAATATTGCCGGAATGGCAAACTTGGGAGATGGATCAGCAGATGGACGATGTGCTCGCCGCCGTGGGACCACGCCTGAAGGCATTGCGCCTGGGCAGCAACACCACCCTGGCTGCCCTCGCCGAGGCCACCGGAATTTCGGTGAGCACCCTGTCCAGGTTGGAATCCGGCCAGCGCCGCCCCAACCTCGAGTTGCTGCTGCCCCTGGCCAAAGCCCATAGGGTCCCACTGGATGAACTCGTGGGAGCACCGGAAACCGGAGACCCCCGCCTGCACCTGCGCCCGATGGTCCGCCACGGGATGACGATCATTCCGCTAACCAGGCGGCCGGGCGGAATCCAGGCGTACAAGCACATCCTGCCGGCCGGCCAGCCTGACGAGCCGAACCCGCAGGTTCACGAGGGGTACGAATGGCTGTACGTGCTCAACGGCCGGCTCCGGATGGTCCTGGGGAGCAAGGACCTGGTGATCGCGCCCGGTGAAGCCGTTGAATTCGATACCCGCGTCCCGCACTGGTTCGGCCGCGCAGATACCGGCGCTGTGGAGTTCCTCAGCCTTTTCGGCACCCAGGGCGAACGCATGCATGTGAGGTCCAGGCCCGGGTCCTCATAGACTCGTAGGGGCGCAGACTGCCACGGGACGGCTGGATAATTCGGGGAATGGGGAAATGTATATGTGGGGTACGTCCGAGGCCGCGTCCGGCTCAACCGAGAACCTGACAGGCCTGGTGGGCATTGCCGCGCGGGGCATTGAAACCCTTGGCGATTGGGGTGTGGGGCTGTTCACCCTCGCCGAGACCGTCCTGCCGCCCATCCCCAGCGAAGTGATCCTGCCGTTGGCCGGGTACCTGGCGAAGCAGGGGTCGCTGAACCTGGTCCTGATTTTCATCACCAGCACGCTTGGCGCCTATCTGGGGGCGCTCCTGCTGTATTGGCTCGGTGCCAGGCTCGGTTTGGAGCGGTCCATCCGGGGCCTGTCCAGGCTTCCCCTGGTGGACCGGGAGGACTTTGATCACGCCGCCGGCTGGTTTCGCCGTCATGGACGGTCATCGATCTTCTTCGGCCGGCTGCTCCCCGGTGTGCGCAGCCTGATTTCGTTGCCGGCCGGCGCGTCCAGCATGCACCTTGGCACCTTCAGCCTCTACACCCTCGGGGGAAGCGGGCTGTGGAATGGCGCTCTGATAGGCCTCGGTTATGCGCTGGGTACCCAGTACCAGGTGATTGAGGAGTATTCCCGCTTCCTCAACTACGCCGTCTATTTGGCGCTGGGCCTTTCGGTACTCTGGCTCGTCGTCAGGAGTGTCCGCCGCAGCAAGGCGGGCAGGCGCTGACCTGGCCTGTCACAGGCCCTGATCGGAGAAATCGCCGGCATCCCGGCGGAACCTGCCCAGGATGCTGATCAGGTGGTCCACGTCCTCCGGGCTGAACCCTGACTGGCTGAAGACTTCGGCATTCAGTGCCGCCGTGGCGCTTTTGGCGAGCGTCCGGCCTTCCGCAGTGATTTCGATAAGCGTGGTGCGGCCGTCAGTGGGGTGCGGCGCGCGCGAGACCAGCCCCGCCTTTTCGAGCCGGTCCACGGCGTTGGTCACCGACGTCGGATGGACCTGGAGCAGGGCGCTCGCCTTGTTCATGGGCAGCGCCCCGCTGCGGGCAAAGCTGAGCAGTGCCAGCAATTCGTAGCGCGCGAACGTCAGGCCCAGTGGTTTGAGGATGGCTTCCACCCGGGAGAGCAGGATCTGCTGGGTCCGCATGATGGCCGTAATGGCGGCCATGGGCGCGGCCACGTCCGCCCACCCGTGGTCCTCCCAATTGCGCCGGGCATCCGCGATGGGATCACGGGGGAGTGGTGTGGTCATCCTCGTCCGCCTTTCGCCACGTGATGCATCCCACTTTCTTTCTGATCCTGTGCAATATACTAGGACATCCAACGGTTTTGGAAGAGTGAAGGGATGAATGCCCGTGCAGCCACAAGGACGTGGGAGCGAAGAACCGCGAACGGTCCCCTTCCCGGACGCCGACCTGATGTACGTCGTCGACCTTCTGCCCGCGTCCGAACGGGAGCGGTATCTGGACATCCGCGCGTTCCTGCAGTCGTCCGTGCGGGAGGCATCCATCGAGTACTGGAACCGGGAGGAGTTTCCCTACGGCCTGCTCAAGGAGATGGGCCGGCATGGCCTGGGCGGCCTGCAGACGGACGGCAGCTCCAAGCTGTTCAAGGGATTGATGTACACAGAGGTTGCCCGCGCGGACGTTTCGCTCTCCGCCCTGGTGGGTATCCACAACGAACTGATTGTCGGCATGATCAACGAGCTCGGTTCTGCCGAGCAGAAGCGCCGCTGGCTTCCCGGCCTCGCGGACTTCAGCCAGTTGGGTGCCTTCGCCCTGACGGAACCGGACCACGGCTCGGATATCGCCGGCGGCCTGGCGACTTCTGCGCGGCTGGAGAACGGCGAATGGGTCATCAACGGCGCCAAGCGCTGGATCGGAGCCGGGACCATTGCCGACTTTGCCCTGGTGTGGGCCCGCGACTCCGCCGATGGGCAGATCAAAGGTTTCATCGTCGAGACCGACCGTCCGGGGTACTCGGCCACGACGATCGCCAACAAAATCGGCCTCCGCATCATGCAGAACGCGGACATTGTCCTGGCGGACGTCAGGATTCCGGAGTCCAATCTCCTCCCCGGCGCCACGGATTTTTCCAAGGCAAACGCGCTGCTGCGTGATTCACGTGCCTGGGTGGGCTGGCAGGCCGCCGGCATCCAACTGGCCGCGTTCGACGTCGCCCGCTCCTATTCGCTGGTACGCAGGCAGTTCGGCAGGGAACTCGCCCGGTTTCAGCTGATCCAGCAGCAACTTGCCGAAATACTGGGGAACGCCTCAGCCTCGCTGGCGCTGATGGCCCAGCTGGCCAGGATCCAGGAGGACGGAAAACTGGATATGGTGCAGGCGGCCATGGCCAAGGCCACGTGCACCCGCCTGGCCCGCGCATCCGTGGCGATGGGCAGGTCGCTCCTGGGCGGGAATGGGATCAGCACAGACTACGAAATGGGCAAGCTGTTTGGCGACGCCGAAATCCTGTACACCTACGAGGGCAGCTACGAGATCAACTCATTGATCGTGGGCCGGGCGGTGACGGGGAAGTCGGCCTTTGTGTAGACGCAAAAGTCCCGCTGAAACTGATGCTTCAGCGGGACCCTTGTTTTGTCCGGTAGTACTCCGGCCAGGCCGGTGCGTTACCTCGAGCTATTAGAGCGGACGGATGTTCTCTGCCTGCGGGCCCTTGGGACCCTGGGTCACATCGAATTCGACCTTCTGGTTCTCATCCAGCGAGCGGTAGCCGCTGCTGGCGATAGCCGAGTAGTGTGCGAAAACGTCGGCTGACCCGTCGTCAGGGGCAATGAAACCAAAACCCTTTTCGGCGTTGAACCATTTAACTGTGCCTGTTGCCATGCTGCATTCCTTCGTGTGACTCTGAGTTGCTCCGCCGGCACAAAGGCCCCCGGTGCTGCGAACTTCATCCGCTGTCCCAAACGTACGGGGCTGACGGCCCGCTTGCAAGGGTATTTGTCCCAATATGGCGCTATAGTCTGGCCAATATGGGATCTGTCTCTGTGGTGATACCGACCAGAAACGATGCTGACATGCTGGCGTCATGTCTTTCCATGCTGCAAGAGCAGACCCGTCCGGCTGACGAAATCATCGTGATAGACAACGCCAGTACCGACCATACCGCTGCCGTCTGTGACGCAGCGGGCGTGCGCAGGATCCCGGTCAGCCTGCCCGGAATTGCCGCCTCCACGGCGGCAGGTTTCGACGCAGCGGAGTCCGGCATCATCGCCCGGCTGGACACGGATTCACGGCCGCCAACGGATTGGCTGGAGCGTATTGAAGCCACCCTTGACCGCACCGGCCCCTTGTCGGCAGTGTCCGGGCCGGCATATTTCTATGGGGCAAACAGGCTCATGTGTTGGCTGGGCCGCCATGCCTACCTGGGTGGTTTTTTCTGGGCCGTCGGTCTGATGATGGGCCACACTCCACTCTTCGGCTCAAACTTTGCCCTGCGGTCCGATGTCTGGGCGAGGCTCAGCGGTACCGTCATCCGCGACAATTCCCGGGTTCATGACGACTTTGATATCTCCTACCATCTGCGTCCCGACATGACCGTCACCTACGATCCCTTGCTCCAGGTGGGCGTCTCGGCGAGGCCGTTCGCAAATCTCGAGGCAATGCGGAGCAGGATGGCGATGACGGTGGAGACATTCCGGGTGGAATTCGCTGCCGAGCCGCCGTTGCGGCGCCTCGCCGAACGCCGGCGGTGGGCACGGGAACACGGCCGCCGGCCCTGAGTGCCTACCCGGGCCCGGCGTAGAGGGCAAGGAGATCGCGCGCAAACTCGTGCGGTGACGTTTCGCAGGGGCTGTGGCCCCCGCGGTACACAGCGATGCGGGCGCCGATGGACCGGGCGAAACGCTGATGCAGTTCAAGCGGCCAGAGATCGTGTTCACCCACGGCCACGAACTTCGGCAAGGTGGCGGCGGCCAGCTCCTGCCGCAGGTCCGGCGCCCGCTTCATCAGTTCATAGATATCGCGCACAGACTGGCGGCGCGTGAACCGGAAACGGTGCCGGACAAACGTCAGCCGGTGCGGAGTGATTCTGTTGAAGTTCCGGCGGATGCCCCAGATCATCAGGGCTGCGCCTACCCGGCCATTTACCCAGCCGGTGACCTTGCCGAACTTGCTGACGCCCCGGAAGCCCTGCCCGGGTTCCGGCGGGCAACTCAGGAGGGTCAGGCTGCGGATGAGCTCCGGCCGCCGGGTGCACGCAATCTGCGCGACGATGCCGGCGAAGGAGTACCCGACCACGTGGGCCGGGCCTTCGCCGGACTCGAGGACCGCCAGGAAATCGTCAACGAAGAGCTCATAGTCGTAGTGCTTACGCGGCGGGACAAGGTTCTCTGGCCCTGCACCAGCTGATTCGTATTGCCCTGCCAGATCGTAGCTGAGCGCCTGGAAGCCTGCCTCAGCGAGGTCAGGCATCATGATGGCGAAGTCCTCCTTGGAACCGGTGACTCCGGGCACCAGCACCACACGGGTGTTCCCGGGCCTTCCCATGGTTGCCATCGCGAGGCTGCCGCTGGGAGCTGCAAAGCTGGAACTTACCGAACCTTCGGGCAGGACCGACCAGTCCCAGTCCCGGACCTCCGCATCTTCGCGGGTGACCTCATCCAGGGGCCCGGCTGAAGGCGCTGGGGGTTTCTTCGGCTCGTAGGACGCCATGGATCAAAGATAGCCCCCGGAAGTCTGCAGGAGTGCGTTACCCGGCCACCCGATCCACGAAGGCGTGGAGCCTGCGGTAGACCTCCTGCGACTCGGGATAGCGGTAGTTCTGCTGCCAGGTGTGTTCGGTGTTGGTGGACGCCCAGTCGTAGACGAGGGCGTCAACCGGCACAGAGTGCTCGCGCAGGCGGTTGATGAAGTTCAGGTTGGCAGTGTAGAAGTAGTCGCGTTCAGAGGTGGTGACAAGGACCGGCGGATGGCGGGAATCCAGCCACTCGATCGGCGAGAGGAACCTGGCGGCCCGGCGCAGGTGCTCGTGCCGTCCCGGTTTGGGCCGCTTTATGCCGCGGCCGGGGAGGAGCATCCGGACAAAGTTCAGGCTGAGGACAAAGCCTTTCTCGAAGAAGACGGAAAAGTCCACCACGCTGCAGTGCTGTACCAGCCCCTTGATGTCTTGAACCGCGACGGCGGGGTGGAGTTTGTAGTGGCTTGCCAGTTCCGAATGGATCGTCGCAGCTGTGAGCAGCGCAGCAATCTGGCCGCCGGCGGAGTCGCCCCCGAGCACCAGGCGGTGGGGGTCCCCGCCGAACCGGCCGATATTGCGCTGCACCCAGTTCAACGCCGCATTCGCATCGTCCAAAACATGGGCCATGTGGAACTCGGGCGCCACCCGGTAATTGACGTTCGCCACCACCATGCCGGCCTCGGCCTGGCTCGCGCAGTATTTGGTGAGGGCGGCTTTGTCGCCGGAGGTCCACCCCCCGCCGTGGAAGTAGACATACACCGGAAGGGCCAAGGTGGCGCCGTCACCGCCGGCCGGCGGGGCGATGACGTCCAAGAGCTGGTAACGGTGGCCTGCGCCGACAAAGTCAACGTCGAAGGTATATTCCAGGCCCGTGATGGGGTCTTTGTTGAACCGGGCCTGCTCGCTGGAACTCACGCTGTGCATCAGCAGGCGCCAAACCCACACAGGCACCCGGCGCAGGGAGCGCCGTACCTTGCGGGCGAGGACAGAGGTGGCCGGCGGGGTCTTCACGGCACCGCCACGGCCGTATGAAGGCGGGACTGCTTCAGGGACGCGACGCATTCAAGGCGGTGGCAAGCCGCAGAAATCATGCCCTCATCGTACTCCGCTCATCTGAAGCAACGCGGGGTCAGATCCGGCCCAATAAACCGCCCGGATCGGGCTGGATGTGACCCCGCGTTGCTTTTAGAGGGCTTCGAGGACGCTGACGTAGTTGGCGATTCCCACGCCGCCCATGTTCTGCACAGCAGCCCTGCGGGCGCGGCCCAGTTGCATGCCCCCGGCGGTACCGGTCAGCTGCATTGCGGCGATCACATGCTGCGAGACTCCGGTGGCGCCGACGGGGTGGCCCTTGGCTTTGAGGCCGCCGGAGACGTTGACGGGCAGCTTGCCGTCCTTGAAGACCCAGCCTTCCTCGAGCGCCCGGGCGCCCTGCCCGGGTTCGGTCAGGCCCATGGCCTCGTACATGAGCAGTTCGGCGATGGTGAAGCAGTCGTGCACTTCGGCGAAGTCCAGGTCCTCGAGCCCGACGCCGGCCATCGCCAGTGCGCGCTGCCAGGATACGCGGGTGGCGGCGAAGGCGGTGGGGTCCCGGCGTTCGGCCGGGAAGAAGTCGTTCGCGTGGCCGAACCCGGCGAGCCGCACCGGGGCGGTGGCCCCACCGGTTGGTGCGGTGGAAAGCACGACGGCGGCGGCACCGTCGGACACGGGGGAGCAGTCGGTGCGGCGCAGCGGGTCCGCCACCATGGGGTTTTTGTCCGAGACGGTGCGGCAGAACTCCTCGCCGAGGTCCTTGCGGAGCTGGGCGTACGGGTTGTCCACGCCGTTGCGGTGGTTTTTCGCGGCGATGGTGCCCAGGACGTCACCCAGCTTCCCTGAACCCGGTTGTCCCGAACCGCTGCCATAGCGTTTGTCGTAGTGCTTGGCGACGTCGGCAAACAGGCCCGTGAATCCCGTGGTGGAGGTCTGGCCGGCCATGTCGTAGTCAGCGCCGAGCAGGGCCGCACCCACGACGTCGGCACCGGCATCGGTCATCTTTTCGGCGCCGATCACCAGCACGGTCTTCGCAGTACCTGCCAGGAGGGACTTGGTCCCCTGTTGGAAAGCTGCTGAACCGGAGGCGCAGGCGTTCTCCACGCGGGTGGCCGGGACGTTGGCCAGCTGGTCCGAGACCTGCAATGCCAGCGAGGACGGGAAGGCCAGCGGCATCATGCCGGAGTTGAACTGGCCCAGGTAGATCTCATCGATCTGGCCCGGCTCGATCCCGGCGTTGCCGATGGCCTCGGCGGCCACCTGCACAATCAGCGACTCGAGGGTCTCGTCCGTGAGCTTGCCGAACCGGCTGTGGCCCCAGCCGGTGAGCAGAACATTCTTGCCGAACTGTTCTTTGAGGCTCATGCTGCCACTCCCGCGGTTTCAAGCTGGACGTCGAATGCGGCTTCGGTCTTATCGCGGATTTCCTCCACGGTGACCCCCGGCGCAAGGCGGGTCAGCGTGAGCTGCCGCCCGCCGCCGTCGTCCGATTCTTGTTCGGTCTTCACGATGTCAAAAACGGCGAGGTCGCTGATGATCCGGTCCACGCAACGCAGGCCGGTGAGCGGCAGGGTGCACACGGTGACGATCTTGGCCGTGCCGTCCTTGGCGTTGTGCTCGGTCAGAACCACCACGCGCGGCGTGCCGGCCACGAGGTCCATGGCACCGCCCATGCCCTTGACCATCTTGCCGGGAATCGTCCAGTTAGCGAGGTCGCCGTTGCCGGAGACCTGCATGGCGCCCAGGATGGCCACCTTGACGTGGCCGCCGCGGATCATGCCGAACGATGTGGCGGAGTCGAAGATGCTGCCGCCGGGCAGGACCGTGACGGTCTGCTTGCCGGCGTTGATGAGGTCCGCGTCTTCGTCGCCCTCATAGGGGAACGGGCCCATGCCGAGCAAGCCGTTTTCGCTCTGCAGGACCACGCGGACGCCGTCGGGCAGGTTGTTGGCCACCAGCGTGGGGATGCCGATGCCCAGGTTCACGTAGTCGCCGTCGTTCAGTTCCTCGGCCGCGATGGCAGCCATTTCATCCCTGGTCCAGGCCATGGGGTTCTCCTTGGGGTTCAAAGTTTTGCGGAGGCTTAAGTGTTCGTTCGCGCTGTGTGTGGAGGCCGGCGGGTCAGGCGGACACAGGTGTTGAGGCGGGGACTGCTGCGGAGGCGAGTTCGATCCTCGGCCGGACGGTGCGCTGTTCAATGTCCTTGACCCGGCCGCGCGCCTGAACCAGGTGCTGGACGTATACGCCCGGGGTGACGATGTGGTCGGGATCCAGTGCGCCGGGCTCCACGATGACTTCGGCTTCGGCGATGGTCACCAAGCCGGCGGTGGCCACCACGGGGTTGAAGTTCCGGGCCGTGTAGCGGTAGATCAGGTTGCCGTCCGTGTCCGCGGTGTGCGCGTGGACCAGTGCGACGTCGGCGCGGATGGCGCGCTCCTGGACGTACGTTTCGCCGTCGAACTCTGCGAGCGGTTTGCCTTCGGCCACCAGCGTTCCCACGCCGGTCTTGGTGTAGAAGGCGGGGATGCCGGCGCCGCCGGCACGGAGGCGCTCGGCCAGGGTGCCCTGCGGGGTGAACTCCACCTCAAGCAGGCCCGCGAGGTACTGCTCGGCGAAGAGTTTGTTCTCGCCTACATACGATGCGATGACCTTGCGGACCTGGCCGGCTTCGATCAGCACGCCCAGGCCTTTCCCGTCCACGCCCATGTTGTTGGACACAACGGTCAGGTCGCGCACACCGGAATCACGCACGGCCTCGATGAGGTCCGCCGGGATGCCGCTCAGGCCGAAACCGCCGACGGCGAGCGTCATGCCGTCCTGGAGCGTTTCCGCCAGGGCCGCGGCGGCGTTGGGTTTCAGTTTGGACATTCCGTCTCCTCGTCATCGAGCGTGCAGAGCCATTCGGGTTATCCACTTTGTGGACATTGGGCCTAGGGAAGGAGCCTAGGGCGGTCGCTGAAGCTGGTCAATGACGCAATCATGCCAGCAAGGCAGATATTTCACAGCGTGGACACTAGGCTTCGAGGTGTCCACATTGTGGAGGATTTATTGAAAGTTGGTGAGCTGAATGACAAATCCAGTCCAAGGGGCGCAGGTAGTGGGCCGCGTGGCGTCACTGCTGCGGCTGGTCGGCCGGAAGCCGGAGGGCAGCTCGATTGCCGGGCTGGTCCGGGAGTCCGGGCTGACCCGCCCCACCGTCCACCGGCTCCTGGCCTCCCTTGCCGCGGAAGGCCTCCTGGACCACGATGCCCGCAACGGAAACTGGATCCTGGGCCCCGAGATTTTCCTGCTGGGATCAGTGGCAGCGGCCCGCTTCCCGTTTGAAGACCTGGCCCGGCCAAGCCTGCGCCGCCTGGCGGAGGAGACCGGCGAGAGCGCGTTCTATTCCATCCGCAGGGGTCAGGAGACGGTCTGCGTGCTGCGGGAAGAGGGCAGCTTCCCGGTACGCTCCTTCGTGCTGCACGAGGGAGTCCGCTTTCCACAGGGAGTGGCCTCGGCCGGGACCGCCATCATGGCGTTCCTCCCGGACGAGGAACAGGAGGCCATCCTGTCCGGCTGGAACCGGCACGCCGGCAGCTTCGCGGCAGGCCACAGCATGGACGTGGTCCGCCGGAATCTGGAACGGACCAGGCTACATGGCTTTGCAGTGAATCCCGGCCTGGTGCTTGAGGGCAGCTGGGGAATGGGGGCTGCCGTGTTCGACCAGCTGGGCAGGCCCGTGGGCGCGCTTTCACTTACCGGCATCGAACCACGGTTCCGGCCGGAACGGCAGGAGTTCCTCGGCAAACTGCTGATGGAGGAAGCCCACCGGATCACGTCGCTGCTGACCCGTTCGCCGGGCTCCGCCTGAACTGCTCGGCACTGCTCGGCGTCGTGTGGCTGACCCCGTTGTGGGGCACATTGACACGGACGCGCCGTAATTCCGAGCGGGATCGGTCCAGACAGGGTTCAAAGTGCCCCGGTTCGGCGGACAGCCCGACCCGGAGTATCTCGGCTCAGCCTATTTCCACCACGTATCGAAGATGGTGACCGGCACGGTGCGCTTGTGGCGTGTGCGGAGGTACTTCTCTTCGATCAGCTCGGCCGCCGCTTCGGGGATCTCCCGGCCTTCGAGATAATCATCGATCTGGTCGTACGTGATTCCCAGTTCGTCCTCGTCGGTGCGTCCGGGCCTGCCGTCCAGGAGGTCCGCGGTGGGTACTTTTTCCCAGACGCGCGCAGGGGCGCCCAGTTCGGCCAGCAGCTCGCGGTTCTGGCGTTTGTTGAGGCCGAACAGCGGCAGGATGTCCGCGCCGCCGTCGCCGAATTTCGTGAAGAACCCGGTGACGGACTCTGCGCCGTGGTCGGTGCCGATCACCAGGTAGTTGTGCTCGCCGGCCAGCGCGTACTGCGCGATCATCCGGGTGCGTGCCTTGGTGTTTCCCTTGTGGAAATCGGAGATGCCGTTCCCCACAGTCTTCTCGAATTCGTCCTCGAAGCCATCCACGGCGGCCGAGATGTTGAAGGTCCATTCCGTCTTGGCCTTGATGAAGTCCAGGGCGGCCTGGGCGTCGTCCTCGTCGTGCTGGACGCCGTACGGGAGGCGGACCGCCACGAAGTTGGCCTCCACGCCTCCGGCCTCCAGCTCCTCCACGGCCAGCTGGGCCAGCCTGCCGGCGAGGGAGGAGTCCAGCCCGCCCGAGATTCCCAGGACAAAGCCCTTGGTGTGGGTTGCCCGGAGGTAATCCTTCAGGAAATCCACCCGCTTGCGCACCTCCCCGAGGGGGTCGATCCGGGGCTGCACGCCCATTTCTTCGATGATGGTGGCCTGGAGTTCGCGCATGTGATCCAGCCTAGTCAGCCGTGTCAACAACGCTCAACTGTGTCCACCCGAACCAGACACGTGTCCACGCGATCCACGCACAGCCCGGAGCGAACGGACGGGCACCCTAGCGCGAACGGACACTTGGGGCCCCGGACCTACAGCGCTGCCGGTGCCGCTCCGGTTGAACCGCGGACCGTGAGATGCGTAGGCATCAGGGAACGGCTGCGGCTGCCACCGCCCGCCAGCGGGTTGAGCTGGGCCAGGAGCATGGACACGGCCACCCGGCCGGCCTGTTCGATCGGCGATGTCATGGTGGTCAGCGGGGGATTGCAGAAGTCCGCGCCGAAGATGTCGTCGCAGCCCACCACGCTGATGTCCTCCGGGACCCGGATGCCGCGTTCGCGCAGCCGCTGGAGCATGCCGATGGCGATGAGGTCGTTGAAGGCAATGCACGCGGTGACGCCGGAGTGCACGGCCGCATCTGCCGCGGCGGCCCCTGATTGCGTCTTAGGGGCGAACGGGCCCAGCCTGCGCACCTCCACGCCGCGCTCCTCCGCGGCAGCCGACAGCGCATTCCATCGAAGAGTGCTGGACTGGGACGTGAGGGGGCCGGCCATGTAGGCGATGCGTGTGTGGCCGAGGGAAATCAGGTGGTCCAGTGCCTGGCTGGTGGCGGACGGCGTGTCAATGACGACGGCGGGAACGCCGGCTACGTCGCGGTTAATGGTCACCATGGGGATCTTGGCGGCGGCGGCCAGCAGCGACTCATCGCTGAGCCTGGACGCGGCGACGATGATTCCGTCGGCGCTCTTGCGCAGCTGTTCCATGGTGGATGCCTCCACCTCGTCGGACTCTTCCGTGTCCACGAGCAGCTGGGTGTAGCCGGCCGCCTTGAGCTGCAGCTGGGTGCCCCGGATGAGGTCAAAATAAAAGGGGTTGGTGATGTCAGGGACCAGGACGCCGACGGCGCCGGTGCGGCCGGAGCTCAGGGCCTTCGCCTGGCTGTTCGGTGTGTAGTTCAGCTCGGCGGCCGCCGCTTCGATGCGGGCGCGCGTCCGGATGTTGACCCGGTCCGGAGTGGAAAGTGCGCGGGACACGGTGGAGGCGGCCACTCCGCAGATCGCGGCGATGTCGTGGATGGTGGCAGGGCGGTCTGTTCCGGCTGCTTGCATCGCCATGGCGCTCCTCACTGAACGGAATGACAGGAGGCTTGTGACGGTTGCCACAGCCCTATAGCTCCTAGATTGCCACAGCCTGCAATCATTTGGCAATCGGTTGTCATTGACAGTTGACGTGTCTAGACTTAGAGCAGCATTTTTTGTGAACTGAATCACCCGCGCGCCGGAGCGGCACCAAGGCTGTCCCGTCGCGGGCATACCTAAGGAGATTCCCGTGACCGAAGCAACAACCGAAGCGGCCAGCACAGTCTGGACGCTCTCAGGATTCGGCGATGAAGTGGATACCGACCCCGCCATCCAGGCCGCTGTCCTGCTGGCACTTGGGGCGAGCTACATCGAAGTACGCAGCGCCTGGGGCGTTAACGTCTCCGAACTGACGCCTGGGCAGGTATCCGAGCTCAAGGAACTCCTGGACGCCAAGGGCCTGAAGGTCTCCGCCGTCGCCAGCCCCATCGGCAAGGTGGACATCAGCCTGCCCGTGGAGCACGAGGTGGAGCGCCTCCGCCAGATCATCTCCGTGGCCAAGGGCCTGGACACCAAGTACATCCGGATCTTCTCCTTCTTCCGGAGCGAAGACCAGACGCCGGAGGAAATCCGCGACGACGTCATCACGCGCATGCGGGCACTGGCCGCTGAAGCCGCAAGCGCCGGCGTCGTACTTTTGCACGAGAACGAAAAGGACATCTACGGCGATACGCCGCAGCGCGTCCTGGACATCATGGAGTCCGTGGACTCTCCCGCACTGCGGATCGCCTGGGACAACGCCAACTTCGTCCAGGTGGGCGTCCGGCCCTACACCGACGGCTACGCCATGCTGCGCCCGTACCTCGAATACCTCCAGGTTAAGGACGCCATCATGGCCACGGGTGAAGTTGTGCCTTCCGGCGAGGGCGACGGCGAACTCGACGCCACCATTGCCGCCCTGAAGGCGGACGGTTATGCCGGCTTTGCCTCCCTTGAGCCCCACCTGGCCAGCCACCACGAACTGGGCGGCTTCTCGGGGCCGGCTGCCTTTGGCTCCGCCGCCCGCGCCTTCGCGGGCCTGGCTGCCAAGAACGGAATCGTACTTTCGTGACCGGCCTCAGGGCCGCAGTCATCGGCTGCGGTGATGTTTCGGCAGTGCACTTTGAGGCCATCGCAAAGCTCGACGGCGCTCGGCTGGCCGGTGTCTGTGACTCAGATCCCGGCCGCCTTGCGGCCGCTGTGGCCGCCTATGGCGTCCCGGGATTCCCGGATCACCTCAGCCTGATCGAGGCCGTGGGGCCGGATGTTGTGCACATTACGACGCCGCACAACATGCATGCCTCCATCGCGGCGGACTGCCTGGAGCGCGGCGTGAATGTCATTGTGGAAAAGCCGCTGGCGCATACGCTCGAGGAGGGCCGCCGGCTGGTGGGGGCCGCCAAAGCGTCCACTGCCAAGATCGCCGTCTGCTTCCAGAACCGCTACAACGCCACCGCGCAGGCCATGCACGCACTGCTTTCCTCCGGCGAACTGGGCGCGGTACTAGGGGCGTCAGCTACGGTGCTGTGGCACCGCGACGCCGACTACTACCGCAGCCGGCCCTGGCGCGGCACCTGGGCGGGTGGCGGTGGTGGGCTCATGATGAACCAGGCCATCCACACCGTGGACCTGCTGCAGTGGCTGGTGGGCGACGTCGTTTCGTTGTCCGGCAACGCGGCCACCAGGTTCCTGGGCGAAACCATCGAGGTGGAGGATACGGCGGAGTTTGTTGCCCAGCACGCCAACGGTGCGCGCAGCGCCTTCTACGCAACGCTGGCCAACGCCGTGAACGCGCCGGTCACGCTGGACATTGTCACGGAAAGAGCGACTCTCAGTCTTCGTGGGGACTTGACGGTCACTTATGCGGACGGCCGCGTGGACGTGGTCCCCGAGCGTGTGGTGGAGTCCGGCGGGCGCGCCTACTGGGGGGTCTCGCATGAGCTGCTCATCAGTGACTTCTATGCCCGGCTCGGTGACGAAGGCCCGTTCTGGATCGATCCGGAAGAAGCAGAGAAATCTCTGAAGATCGTCAAGGAAATCTACCGCCAGAGCTACCCGGACGCGGCGGCGAAAGACTCCTGACCTCCTCGCGGCAACCGGTTGAAGGCCTTTAGAACGTTTCATTCACGGCGATTCTCGCTTAGATTGCAACAATATTGACAATCGGTTGCCAAAGTTGGCAATCATGCGTACTCTGAATCTCGGAAGGTCGGTGTGGCCCACGCCACACCGGCCCAATCGCAACTCTCACGTTCCACAGATTCAGGAGCCAACAATGAAGTTAGGTCCCAAGGCGGCAGCTGCCGCTCTTATCATCAGCTCAGCACTGGCGCTGACCGCCTGCGGCGGCGGCGCTCCCGCCGGCGCAACGGCCAAAACAGCGACGCTGTCACTGGGTGCAGTTCAGGAACTCCGCTCCTGGGACCCGGCACAGGCCCACGTCGGTCACTATCTCCAGCCTTACCAGGCAGCGTACGACTCCCTGATCCTGCGGGAACCGGACGGCAAGCTCAGCCCCATGCTGGCCACCGCGTGGAAGTACAACGAGACCAACACCAAGCTCACCGTTGACCTCCGCACGGACGTGACCTTCAGCGACGGCGCAAAGTTCGACGCTGAGGCCGCCAAGGCCAACATGGACCACTTCAAGAAGGCCAACGGCCCGCAGATGGCCCAGCTGACCGCCGTCTCAGACGTCAAGGTTGTTGACGCCGACACCATCGAACTGAACCTGACCGCCCCGGATCCGTCCCTGGAGTTCTACCTCAGCCAGGCCGCCGGCCTGATGGGCAGCCCCAAGGCGCTGGGCACCGACGCCATCAAGACCGAGCCCGTAGGCAGCGGCCCGTATGTTATGGACAAGGCCGCCACAGTGAAGGACTCGCAGTCGGTGTTCGCCGCCCGCAAGGACTACTGGAACAAGGACCTCCAGAAGTTCGAGAAGGTCACCTTCAAGATCCTGATTGACCTGACCGCCCGCACCAACGCCCTCGTTTCGGGCCAGGTGGACGCCACGCTGCTGGACCCCAAGACCGGCAAGCAGGCTGAAGGCGCCAAGATGAACCTGGTCGCCACCGAGGTGGACTGGCAGGGTCTCCTGTTGATGGACCGCGACGGTACCAAGAACCCCGCGCTGGGGAACGTCAAGGTCCGCCGGGCGATCAACTACGCCTTTGACCGCAAGACCATCCTGGACCAGGTCCTGATGGGCCAGGGCACCCCCACGTCGCAGCCGTTCGGCAAGGCCAGCGGTGCATGGACCGAAGAGCTGGAGAACTACTACAGCTACGATCCGGCCAAGGCCAAGGCCCTCCTGAAGGAAGCCGGCTACGAGACCGGCGTTGTCCTCGACATCCCGTCGGTTCCGGGCTGGGAAACCCAGCTCGCAGTGATCAAGCAGCAGCTGGCGGACGTTGGAATCACCGTGAACATTGGTGCCGCCATCACCAACACGTTCACCAGCGATGTCGCCGCCCAGAAGTTCACCACCATGTTCTTCTCCCTCTTCCAGGGTGAGCCGTGGGTTGCCACCAACCAGATCATCTCCACGAAGGCCCTCTACAACCCGTTCAAGAACACCACTCCCGAGCTGCAGGCCAAGATCGATGCAGTCGAGAAGGGCGGCAAGGACGCTGGCAAGCTGGCCCAGGAAGTCAACAAGTACGTTGTGGAGCAGGCCTGGTTCGCCCCGATGTTCCGCGTGAACCAGATGTATTACCACAACTCCAAGATCACCGTGGAACCGCAGGTCCAGCAGGCCGTTCCGTCGATCTACAACTACTCGCCGGCCAAGTAATACCGGGTACGTAGCCACACAATAACCCTGCGCAGGTCCGGCAGCCCATCACCAACGATGGGCTGCCGGACCGGGCAACCAATCCATGCCAGTTCAATGGAGCCAGCAATGATCACTTTCATCCTTAAACGCCTCGGCAGCGGACTCGTAGTCCTGTTCGCCGTCTCGATCCTCGTTTTTTCCCTGCTCTACGTATCGAGCGGCAGCATTGCGCGGAACATCCTGGGCGACCAGGCCACGCCGGATCAGCTGGCCGTGAAGGAAGCCGAGCTGGGGCTGGACCAGCCCATCATCACGCGCTACTTCAGCTGGCTCACGGGCGCCCTGCAGGGGGACCTGGGCACATCCTGGTTCACCTCTGAACCCGTCTCCCACGCCCTCGCCACGCGCATTCCGGTGACCATGACCATGGTGATTGCAGCCATGCTCCTGATCTCCATCATCGCCACCCTCATCGGCGTCGCCGCAGCAGTAAAGCGCGGCTGGGTGGACCGCGTGGTCCAGATCGGTGCCATCATCGGCGATTCTGTCCCCGGCTTTGTCATCGGCATCATCCTGGTGACCATCCTTGCTATCCAGATGGGCCTGTTCCCCGCCACCAGTACCATTTCGCCCGGTGTCGGCGCGGATGCCTGGGTGCTTTCCCTGACCCTTCCGGTGATCGCCCTGCTGATCAACGGCGTCACCGGCGGTGCCCAGCAGATTCGCAGCGCAGTCATCAAGCAGCTCGAACGCGATTACGTCCGCACCCTGCGCAGCCGCGGCATCGGTGAGCGCGAGGTCCTGTTCATGCACGTCCTGCGCAGCGCAGCTCCGGCTGGACTGACCGTGCTCAGCCTCCAGCTGATCGGCATGCTGGGCGGCGTGGTCATCATCGAGCAGATCTTTGCCCTTCCCGGCATGGGGCCGCTGGCCGTAGCCGCCACCAGCCAGAGTGACCAGCCGGTGGTCATGGGCGTTGTTATGTACACTGTCGCCGTCGTCATTGTGGTCAACCTCATCGTTGACCTGCTCAACGGCTGGCTTAACCCGAAGGTGCGTGCCTCGTGACCGAGTCCGTCGAAACCTCAGCCCTGACACCCATCCCCGGAACGTCAGGCCAGACCGGAACTGTCGTCCGGTCAACAGTCCTCAAACGGCTGTTCAAGAATCCAATGGGCATCATCTCCATCGCCATCCTTCTGGCCATGGCCAGCATGGCCGTCTTCGCCGATGTCCTGGCCCCGTTCGACGAAAACTTCGCCAACATCTCCAAGACTCTCGCAGCCCCGGACGCGGTTAACATCCTGGGCACTGACAGCTCAGGCCGTGACGTCTGGAGCCGGCTGCTCTTCGGGGCGCAGCTGACGCTCAGCTCCGCGCTCCTTTGCGCCGCCGTCGCCATCGCGATCGGCCTGCCCGCCGGCCTCGTGGCTGGCTACTACGCCGGCAAGTTCGAAGCCGTCTCCAACTGGGTTGTCAGCATCCTCATGAGCCTCCCCGGCCTGATCGTCCTGCTGACCATCCGGGCCGCTTTCGGTCCGTCAGTGTGGATTGCCATGATCGCGTTCGGTGTGCTGATCAGCCCTTCCTACTTCCGCCTGACGCGCTCAGCGGTGCAGTCGGTCCGCAACGAGCTCTACGTTGACGCCGCGCGCGTCTCCGGGCTGTCAGACCTCAGCATCATCACCCGCCACATCTTCTCCGTGGTCCGCGCGCCCATCATCATCCAGACGGCGGCGATCGCCGGCGTGGCCATCGCCATCCAGTCCGGACTCGAGTTCCTGGGCCTGGGCGATCCGGCCAAGGCCACCTGGGGTGTGATGCTCAGCGAAGGCTTCAAAAACGTCTACCTCACCCCGACGCTGCTTTTCTGGCCTGCATTTGCCATGGCGCTGACCATCGGTGCACTTGTCCTGTTGGGCAACGCCATCCGCGACGCCCTGGAAGACGGCGAAAAGATCAAGCACCGCAGGCAGAAAGCTCATCAAGCCGAAGATGCGGCCGCAGCCAGCGCCGCCAAGGCGGCGCGCAAGACCATTGCGGCCGTCGAGGCCGGAACCGAACACCACCTCGTTAAGGTGACCAACCTCGGCGTCGGCTACCCCCAGGCCGACGGATCCATCAAGAAAGTGGTGGATGACGTCTCCTTCCACGTTGACCGCGGCGAAATCCTCGGCATCGTGGGCGAATCCGGGTCGGGTAAGTCCCAGACGGCCTTCTCCATCCTGGGCCTGCTGCCGGACACCGCACGAATCGTGGGCGGCGCCATCCAGTTCGATGGCAACTACACGGTCGCTCCAGGTGAGGACAAGGTCAATCAGCACCGCCTCTCCAAGCTGCGCGGCAAACGGATTTCCTACATCCCGCAGGAACCCATGAGCAACCTGGACCCGGCCTTCACTATCGGCTACCAGCTGGTTACGCCCATGATGCGCGTCCTGGGAATCTCAAAGGCAGAGGCCACCAAGAGAGCCATGAAGCTCCTCTCCGACGTCGGCATCGTCAGCCCGGAGCGCACCTTCAAGGCCTACCCCCACGAGGTATCCGGCGGCATGGCCCAACGTGTGCTCATTGCCGGCGCCATCAGCTGCGAACCGGACCTCATCATTGCCGATGAGCCCACCACGGCACTGGACGTCACGGTCCAGGCCGATGTGCTGGACCTCATCCGCGACCTCCAGCGCCGGCTCGGCGTCGGCGTCATCCTGGTGACCCACAACTTCGGCGTTGTGGCTGACCTCTGCGACCGTGTTGTGGTCATGCAGAACGGCCGGCTGGTGGAGGAAGGCCCCGTGCGGGAGATCCTGCGCGAACCGAAGGAACGCTATACCCAGACTCTGTTGGCTTCGATGCTGGAAGGCAAAGAACCGATGACCATGCTGGTTTCAGCTGCTTCGTCTTCAACTGCGTCATCAAGTGCTAAGGAGAATGTCCTGTGACGGAAACTGCAGCCTCAAGCGCCGCGGTATCAGCCCCGGCACGCGAAGAACTCCTTCGCGTGGAAAACCTGGTGGTCGAGTACCCCGGCAAAGGATTCCGTGCACGGAAATTCCGCGCCCTGACCGACATTAATATCAGCATCGGCCAGGGTGAGACCTTGGGCCTGGTGGGCGAATCAGGGTCGGGTAAGACCACCCTGGGCCGGTCTGTACTGGGTCTCGCGCCGGTGAGCGGCGGCAAGATCACCTTCGAAGGCCAGGACATCAGCCACGCCACCCGCAAGCAGCGGCGCGTCCTCAGCCGTGACATGCAAGTGGTCTTCCAGGATCCCTACACGTCACTGAACCCCGCCCTGGAAATTGGAGACATTCTGGCCGAACCCCTGGGCGTGCAGGGCATGGAGCAGGCAGCAGCAAAGAAGCGCGTGAAGGAACTCCTGGATCAGGTTGGCCTCCCGTCGGATGCCATCCACCGGCTTCCGCGCGAGTTCAGCGGCGGCCAGCGCCAGCGCGTGGCGATTGCCCGCGCCCTGGCGCTGTCTCCCAAGCTCATCGTCTGTGATGAGCCGGTCAGCGCATTGGACCTGTCCACCCAGGCCCGCGTCCTGGATCTCTTCCTGCAGATCCAGAAGGACACTGGCGTCTCCTACCTGTTTGTCTCCCACGACCTTGACGTGGTCCGCCACATCAGCCACCGTGTAGCCGTGATGTACCGTGGAGAAATCGTGGAGCAGGGGCCGGCAGAGATCGTCACGCGCAACCCCGAGCACCCCTACACGCAGCGGTTGCTGCTCGCTTCCCCGGTGCCGGATCCGGACCGCCAGGAGAAGCGCCGTGCCGACCGTCACCGGCTGCTCGAAGAACAGCGCCAGCAGAACGAGCAGGCCGCTGTCCTTGCCTAGGGCTCGTGCCCGAACTAACTCAACAGCAACAACAATGGAGGAATAACGTGGCCAAAATTGGCGTGCAGGCAATGATGCTGAAGGACAGCTTCACCGAAATCGGGGCGTTCGAAACGCTCCGCAAGGTCAGCGACATCGGCTACAACGCCGTCGAGATCTCCCAGATCCCGATGACGCCGGAAAACGTCGCGGAACTGGACCGGTCCCGCAGCGATCTGGGCATGGACATCGCAGCCCTTTCCGTGGCCATGGAGACCCCCAAGGGCCGGCCTGGCGATTCCCTGGCGGAGCACTTTGACAAGATCGTGGATGACGCAAAGAGCCTGGACTCGAAGTTGCTGCGGATCGGTATGCTGCCGTTCGAGGCAATGACGTCCATCGGCGCGGTGATTGACTTCGCCAAGCAGGCCAACGAGTACGCCGAGCGCCTGCAGGAGCAGGGCCTTGGGCTGTACTACCACAACCACCACATCGAGTTCGCGAAGTTCGACGGCAAATACATGCTGGACATCATTGCGGAGAACTCCCCGGCCATGGGCATGGAAATCGACGTGCACTGGGTCCAGCGCGGCGGCCTGGACCCGGTCCGCACCCTGGAAAAGTACGCCGGCCGCACGGCCATGGTCCACCTGAAGGACTACCGGATAGGCCAAATGCCGGAGTCGGCCATGGGTCTGCTGGATTCCGGCGACGTTATGGGCTTCATGGCCGAGTTCAAGAATGTTGTCCAGTTCGCCGAAGTGGGCGAAGGCAACCTGGACTTCGCATCCATCATCCCGGCCGCGCAGGCTGCCGGCGCCGAGTACCTGCTGGTGGAGCAGGACGAACTCTATGGCCGCACGGTTTGGGAAGCGCTGCAGACTTCCTACGACAACCTGATTGCCCTGGGCCAGTCCGAGCTCTTCTAAGCGGACCGCTTTTGGTTTCGACAAGCTCAACCAACGAAACACAAGCTCAACCAACAAAGAAGGATAAATAACTGTGAGCAAGAAAGTACGCCTCGGCATCATCGGCCTGGGCCAGCAGGGCGGCGCTTACGCCAAGTTCATCACGGACGGCATGGTCCCCAACATGGTGATCGGCGCCATCTGCGACACCGATCCTGCCAAGAAGGAAATTGCCTCGGCCACTTACCCCGAGGCTCCCTTCTATGACGACTACATCGCGATGCTGGAAAGCGGCGACGTTGACGCCGTCGTGACCTGCGTACCGCACTTCCTGCACCCTGAAATGGGCATCGAGACCCTGAAGCGCAACGTCCATGCACTGGTGGAGAAGCCGGCCGGCGTCTACACGAAGCAGGTCAAGGAACTGAACGAGTTCGCTGCCTCCAAGCCCGAGCTCTCCTTCGGCATTATGTTCAACCAGCGCAACAACCCGCTGTACAAGAAGCTCAAAGAGATTGTGGAAAACGGCGAGATCGGCAAGATCCGCCGCAGCAACTGGATCATCACCAACTGGTGGCGTCCCCAGGGCTACTACAACTCCAGCGAATGGCGCGCGACATGGGGCGGCGAAGGCGGCGGGGTCCTGGTCAACCAGGCACCGCACCAGTTGGACCTGTGGCAGTGGATCTGCGGCGTGCCGAAGTCCGTCTACTCCAAGGTTTCCTTCGGCTTCCGCCGCGACATCGCCGTCGAAGATGAAGTGACCGCGGTGGTTGACTATGGAGACGGTGTTACCGGCGTATTTGTCACCGCCACCCACGATCTGACCGGGACCGACCGCTTCGAGATCCTGGGCGACCAGGGCAAGATCGTCGTCGAGGGCAGTAAGACCGCTACCGTGACACGCCTGAAGAAGCCCGAGCGCGAGCTCAGCGACGGCATGGGCATGGACGATGTCCGTAAGCTCTTCATGGGCGAGCTGAACCCGGAGGAGTACTACACCACTGAGGTCATCGAGTTCGAGTCCGCTTGGGGTGCTCAGCACTCCGGCGTCCTGGAGAACTTCGCCGCCAACATCCTGGACGGCACGCCGCTGCTCGCTCCGGGCTCGGACGGCATCAACGGCGTCCGCCTGGCCAACGCCATCCACCTCTCCGCCTGGACCGGCAAAGAAGTTGGACTGGACTTCGACGAGAACGAATTCCTCGCGGAGCTCAACAAGCGCATCGCCGAAGAGGGCAAGTTCCCGCAGCGCGCATAACCTCCTGCGCGAGTAGCGGAGCTGACCAGCAGCTGTGGCCGTTTTGGACCATCAAAACGGCCACAGCTGCGACCTGCTTAAGTGGTTTCATCGTTAGGATGGGGCGGTGACTGAACCCCAAACGCCGGACACCGCCCCATCAACGGGTTCGGTCAAAAAGCATGGCCGCGACGGCAAATCCAACGCGACCATCTACGATATCGCCAAGATGGCCGGCGTCAACGCGTCCACCGTTTCCCGCGCACTCAGCAAGCCGGGCAGGGTCAGCTCCAAAACACAGAAGCTCATCGAGGATGCGGCCGCCCAGCTGAACTACCAGGTCAATCCGTTTGCGCGCGCACTTCCCACGGGCAAGACCAACACGTTCGGCCTCATCGTCGCGGACATCACCAACCCCACATTCTTTGACATCATCCGCGGCGCCGAGACCACCGCAACCAGCAGGGATTACACCCTGGTGCTCGCCGAGTCGGCGGAGTCCCCGGCTACTGAACTGACTGCCGCCCGGCGGCTCATGGCCACCGTCGACGGCCTTATTCTCGCTAGCCCGCGCATGGACGATGACAACATCCGCGCCCTGGCCCAGGACAAGCCCGTGGTGGTCATCAACCGCGAAGTAGAGGGCGTGTCGTGCGTGGTGCCGGACGTCAACAAGGGGATCAGCGAGGCGATCCGGAGCATGGCCGCCAACGGACACCAGCGGATCGCCTATGTAGCGGGGCCGCCGCAGTCCTGGATGTCCGAACGCCGTTGGGAGGGTGTGCAGGCAGCTTGCGAATGGTCCCGGCTTGAGGCCGTGCGGCTTGAATCAACCAAACCAACGGTCGACGGCGGCCGGCAGACTGCGCGCGATGTCCGCGCCAGCGGTGCCACCGCGGTCATGACGTACAACGACTTGCTAGCCATCGGGCTCATGCAGGAACTCCAGGCCGCCGGCATGGTGGTGCCCGACGACATCAGCATCATCGGCTTTGACGATATCTTCGGCGCGGATTTCACGACGCCGCCGCTCACCACGGTGCGTTCGCCGCTGGGGGAGTGCGGCGAAGCTGCAGCGACGCGCCTGTTGGACTTTCTCCACGGGAGCGGGGAGCAGACCAGCACTTTGAGCGTGGAGACTGAGCTGGTGCTGCGCGGGTCCAGCGGTAGGATCCTGCCCGCGAAGTGAATACTGACGGGCCGATTCCAACATTTGGCAATTTATGGCAACCGGTTGACAAAGCGAGGCGCCAGGCAGATTATTGATCTATGTCACAGTCGATTGCTGCCAACCCAGACAGGCTCCTGCCCGCCGACCCAGGAACGCGCAGCATTGCGCGGGACCTCCTTACGCGCGTACAGGACCTCCCCATTATCTCCCCGCATGGCCACGTTGACGCCGCCGTCATCGAGCACAACACGCCGTTCCCGGACCCGGCAGCGCTGCTCGTCAGCCCGGACCACTACGTCACCCGCCTGATCCACGCCAACGGCGCACCACTGGACAAGCTGCGCGCCGGCGGTCCCACCACGCCCGAGTCACGCGAGATCTGGCGCACGTTCGTGGATGCCTGGCCCCTCTTCGAGGGCACGGCCTCCGGCTACTGGCTGCGCAATCAGTTCGACAGCGTCTTCAACCTGGGCGCAGACCTGGGCGAGATGTCCGCTGACGCCAGCTATGACGCCATCGCCGCCAAACTCGTGGAACCGGGCTTCCGTCCCCGCCAGCTGTTCAAGGACTTCAACATCGAAGTCCTTGCCACCACGGACGATCCCCTGGACAACCTCGCCAGCCACAAGGCCATCGCCGAGGACTCCACCTTCAACGGCCGCGTCCTGCCGACGTTCCGCCCGGACGCCTACCTGAACATTGCGCACCCCACGTGGAGCGCCAACGTTGACCGCCTGATCGAAACTGCCGGTGACGGCGCCAACGGCTACGCGGGCTACATCACGGCCCTGGAAAACCGCCGCCGCTACTTCGTGGAGCACGGCGCAGTCTCCGCCGACCACGGTGTCCTCACCCCGGCAACGCTTAAGCTGGACCGCGCCGAAGCCGAGAGGATCTTCGAGCTCGCCCGCGCCGGCAAGGCCACGGCTGAGGACCGCAACACCTTCGAAGCCCACATGATGTACCAGATGGGTCGCATGTCCGTCGAAGACGGCCTGGTCATGACCATCCACCCGGGTTCGTTCCGGAACCACCACACCGCAACGTTTGATGCCTTCGGCGCGGACACCGGCCACGACATCCCGTTCGCCACCAACTACACCGAGGCCATCCGACCGCTGCTGCAGGACTTCGGCACGGCCAAGGACTTCCACCTGGTGCTGTTCACGCTGGACGAGACCGTGTTTTCCCGCGAGCTCGCACCGCTGGCCGGCTTCTACCCGTCCGTCTATCTGGGCGCACCCTGGTGGTTCCTGGACGCCCCGGATGCCATGCTCCGGTTCCGCTCCGCCGTTACCGAAACGGCCGGGTTCTCCCGTTCCTCCGGTTTCATCGACGACACCAGGGCCTTCTGCTCCATCCCCGCCCGCCACGATGCGTCCCGCCGGATCGAAGCCTCCTTCCTGGCCCGCCTCGTGGCCGAGCACCGTGTCAGTGAAGACCGTGCCCACGAAATCATCGTGGACACCGTTGATTCCTCCCCGCGAAGGGTTTTCAAACTGTGAGCATCGAACAGACGGACGCAGCAGTCAAGGCAGTCGTTTCACTGCCGCAGCTGAACCGGACCACGCACGTCGCCGCCAAGCCGCCGGTGCGGATCGTCCACCTCGGACTCGGTGCCTTCCACCGCTCGCACCAGGCCTGGTACACCAGTCAGGCCAGCGATGCCGCTGACTGGGGCATCGCCGCTTTCACCGGCCGCCGCCCGGACGCTGCCCTGGCTCTTGCCGAGCAGGACGGCCTCTTCACGCTCGTGGAGCGCGCTGACAGCGGCGACTCGTTCTCCGTCGTCGGCAGCATCGTTGAAGCGGTCGACGGCGCGGACGTGCAGCGGCTCGCAGAGCTCGTTTCGGCACCTGCCACCGCCATGGTCACCCTGACGGTCACCGAAGCGGCGTACCGCCTCGGTGCCGACGGACAGCTGGACACTACAGCGCCCGACGTCGCCAGCGACCTTGCGCTGCTGGCTTCCGGCAGCGGAAACCCGTCGACGCCGCTGGGCCGGATGGTCTTCGCCCTCGCCGCGCGCCGGGCTGCGGGAGCCGGGCCGCTCGCCGTTGTCTGCTGCGACAACCTCGCCAACAACGGCACGGTAGCCCGCAACGCCGTGGCGGGCCTGGCACAGGCCTGGGACGCGGAGCTCGCTGCCTGGGTCGAGGAAAATGTCAGTTTTGTCAGCACGTCCGTGGACCGCATCACGCCGCGCACCACGGAAGCGGATATCGCCGCCGTCGAGGCCGCCTGCGGCTACCGCGACAACTCGCCTGTAGTGGCAGAGCCTTTCACCAACTGGGTGCTCAGCGGCGATTTCCCGGCCGGCCGTCCGCGCTGGGAAGATGCCGGCGCGGTCTTCGTTGACCACATCGAGCCTTACGAGAACCGCAAGCTGTGGCTCCTGAACGGCGCTCATTCCCTGCTGGCCTACGCCGGCCAGCTCCGCGGACACACCACGGTGGCGCAGGCCCTCGCGGACCCGCAGTGCCTGACCGCCGTCGAAAGCTTCTGGGACGAAGCCGAGGCGAACCTGTCCGGCGCCGCGGCCGGTGGCGCGGACCTGCAGATCCCGGCGTACCGCGCGGCCCTGCTGGCCCGCTTCAGCAATATGCGCATTGCCCACCACCTGGCCCAGATCGCCATGGACGGCAGCACCAAGCTGCGCATGCGGGCTGTGCCTGTCCTCTTGGCCGAACGGGCCCAGGGCAAGTCCGGTGCTGCTGCGGCACTGATGATCGCGGCCTGGATTGATTTCAGCGCAGCGGCCGGGACGTTCCACGATCCGCTGGCAACTGAGGTAGCCGCGGCCAACCAGCTGGTAGGCACGGAGCGCGTGCGGGCGGTCCTGGCGCTGGTGGATCCCGCTGTCGCAGCGGACGACGCCGTCGTGGAGCTCGTTTCCGGCCTGCTCGGAACATTCGCGGCGGGCTCCTAAGCACCATGCCAAGGCGCACTTCTGCTGCGTAATGAACAGCACTGCCCGGTCCAGGGTCCTGGACCGGGCAGTGCTGTTTCGATGACGGGCAGTTTATGAAGCATTAAGAGAAATTTATGGCAACCGCTTGCCATTTTATTGCCAAGTGACTAGGATTACAGGCAACGAGAAACACCCGGCGGTATGCCGAGCGATGCGGATTCTCCCCACTGCAGCATCGCCAAAGATTCACCGCTTCATAGCATTTCAATAATTTTCGCTGGCCAACACGGCGGCAAGGGTAAAGGAGCCCAATTCATGAAAAAGCTAAACAAGCTCAGCATCATCGGCTATGGCGCCGGCGATGCAGCCAACAACCTCGCCTTCACCACCGCCACCATGTTCCTGCTGGTGTACTACACCGACGTTGCTGGTATCTCCGCCGCAGCCGCCGGAACCCTGTTGCTGGTAGTCAGGCTCTTTGACGCCTTCGCCGATGTTTTTGCCGGCCGGCTCGTAGACCGGACCTACAGCAAGCGCTTCGGCAAGTTCCGTCCGTTCATCATGTTCGGCTCCATCCCGCTGCTCCTGCTGAGCGTGGCAACGTTCTCCGTCCCGCAGTTGGGTGAATCCGGCACCTTGCTGTACGCCTACGTCACCTACGCAGCCCTTGGCCTTGCCTACAGCCTCGTGAACATTCCGTACGGCTCGCTGGCCGGCGCTATGACGCAGGATCCGGGAGAGCGCGCAAAGCTGGGCTCGGCCCGCATGGTGGGTGCACTGCTGGTGGGCTCTGCCCTGGGTATCTTCGTTGCACCGCTGATCAAGCCGGGCGCCGACCTCCAGTCGACGTTCACCACCATCACCGTGGTCTTCGTGGTCATCGGAACGGCGCTGTACTTCTTCACGGCCTTGACCGCCAAGGAGCGCGTGCATCGAGCGGTCCCCAAGGTGACGTTCAAGCAGAGTGTGGAAACCCTCAAGGGCAACAAGCCCCTCATGATGCTGTGCCTCAGCTCGTTCTTCTTCCTCTCCGGCTACCTCGCCCTGACCTCCGTGCAGCTGTACTACCTGCGCGACGTCCTGGGCCGCCTGGACCTGTACCCCGTACTGTCCATCATCCAGCTGGCGCTCACCTTCTTCCTGGCCGCCTTTATGCCCAGGCTGGTCCGAAACGTTGGCAAGAAGAGCGTCTACATCTACTCCTCGCTGGTCACTGTCCTCGGCGGTGCGATCATTTTCTTCACCCCGGCCGGCCAGGTCTGGATGGGCTTTACCGGCCTCGTGGTCAGCCTGGTGGGTGTCCTCGCCGTCAACATCGTGGTGTGGGCCCTGGAAGCCGACACAGTGGAGTACGGCGAATGGCGGACCGGTGTCCGCACCGAAGGAATCACCTACGCCCTGTTCTCCTTCACCCGCAAGTCCGGCCAGGCTGTGGGCGGCGCCCTGGCGGCATACGCCCTGGCACTGGGCGGCTACAAGTCCGGTGCGGCCCAGACCGCTGACGCCCTGTTCGGCATTCAGATCGCTGCGGGTGCGATCCCTGCAGTGCTGACTATCCTTGCCGTATTAGTAATGTCCAAGTACACGCTGACCGACGCCAAGCACGCGGAAATCCTCAAGGAGATCCAGGAACGCTGGACCAAAACTGTCGGCGCCGGCGAAGCCGCTGACGCCACCGCCGCTGACGCCAGCACCACCGCTGACGCCGGCACGCCGGTTGGCGCCGGCAAAACTGCCAGCCACTAACTTCCAGCACCACCAACTGACCAGAAGTCCCCGAAAGGATCTGCCGTGAAAATCATTGCCGCCGAAGTCTTCGTGACAAGCCCGTCACGTAACTTCGTGACCCTGCGCATCACTACGGACGACGGGGTCACCGGCATCGGTGACGCCACCCTGAACGGCCGCGAACTGGCTGTTGCCGCGTACCTCAAAGAGCATGTGGCCCAGCTGCTGATCGGCAAGGATCCGCACCGGATCGAGGACACCTGGCAGTTCCTGTACCGCAGCTCCTACTGGCGCCGAGGCCCGGTCACCATGGCGGCCATCGCCGCCGTCGACATGGCCCTGTGGGACATCAAGGGCAAGATGGCGAACATGCCGGTCTACCAGCTCCTGGGCGGCGCGTCACGCAACGGCTTGCGGGCCTACGGCCACGCGTCCGGCGCGGACATCGAGTCGCTGTTCGATTCCGTCCGTGAGCACCTGGAACTGGGCTACAAGTCAGTCCGCATCCAGACCGCTGTCCCCGGCATTAAGGCCGTCTACGGTGTTGCTGCCCAGGCCCAGGCCTCGGGCGAGCGCTACGACTACGAGCCCGCCGGCCGCGGCGCCTTCCCCGTGGAGGAAGACTGGGACACCCGCGCGTACCTGCGCCACCTGCCCACCGTCTTCGAAGCCGTGCGCAACGAATTCGGTCCCGAGCTGCCGCTGCTGCATGACGGACACCACCGCATGACCCCCATCCAGGCCGCCAAGCTCGGCAAGGCCCTGGAACCGTACGACCTCTTCTGGCTCGAGGACTGCACCCCGGCCGAAAACCAAGAAGCACTGCGCTGGGTCCGCCATCACACCACCACCCCGCTGGCCATCGGTGAAATCTTCAACACCGTGTACGACTACCAGACCATCATCAAAGAACAGCTGATCGACTACGTCCGCGCCGCCTCCACCCACTTCGGCGGCATCTCCCCGCTAAAGAAGGTCATGGACTTCGCCGCCCAGTACCAGATCAAGTCCGGCTTCCACGGCCCCACGGACATCTCCCCGGTGGGCTTCGCGGCCCAGTTGCACGTGGGCCTGGCCATCCACAACTACGGCATCCAGGAGTACATGCAGCACTCCGACAAAACCAACGAGGTATTCGAGCAGTCCATGACCTTCGTGGACGGCTACCTGCACCCGGGCGACAAGCCCGGCATCGGCGTCGAATTCAACGAGGAAGCCGCGGCGGCCTACCCGTACCAGCAGGCGTACCTGCCCTACAACCGCCTTGTTGACGGTACCGTCCATGACTGGTGAGGCACGGCCGGTGGCCAGCGACCCATCAGCCCCACCCGAAGAGACGGCTGCCGGTTCCAGTATCCGCGTCATTGTCATGGGTGTCTCCGGCTGCGGCAAGACCACCATCGGTGACCTCGTGGCCCGCGAACTGGGCATTCCGTTCCTGGACGGCGATTCACTGCACCCGGTGGAGAACGTCGCCAAGATGGCTGCCGGTACGCCCCTGACCGACGAGGACCGCTGGCCGTGGCTCGCAACCGTGGGGTCCAGTCTTGCGGCTGCGGGCGACGGCGGCCTGGTGCTGGCGTGCTCGGCGCTCCGCCGCAGCTACCGTGACGCCATCCGCGCCCAGGCGCCGGACACCATTTTCCTTCACCTGCACGGCAGCAAAGAGGTGCTGAGGGCACGGACTGAAGGGCGCTCAGGACACTTCATGCCGCCCGCCCTGCTTGATTCCCAGCTCGCAACGCTTGAGCCGCTGGAATCGGACGAGGCTGGAGTGGTGGTGGACATCGCCGCCCCCGTGAACCGGGTGGTGACTGACGCGCTGGCAGGCATTGCCGCCGCCGCGAAGGAAGCTGCACCGGCTTCCGCCGGCACCGCCCCGGGTGCCACCGGCACCCAGCCCCGGCAGTTCGACGTCGACCTCCAGGCTGCTCCGTTCAACCTCGATGACTCAGCCGTTGAGTGGGTCAACACCACACTGGCGGGGATGACCCTCGAGGAAAAAATCGGGCAGCTTTTCATCAATCACAACAACGACTACTCCCCGGAGTACCTCGATGGTGTGCTGGAGAACTACCACGTGGGCGGCATGCGCTACCGTCCGGGACCCTCGGCAGCGGTGCAGGAGCACATCCGCTACGCACAATCGAAGTCCAAGGTGCCGCTGCTGGTGGCGTCCAACCCGGAAATGGGTGGGGCTGGAAGCTGCGATGACGGCACGTTCGTGTCCACGCACCTGCAGGCAGGGTCCCACCCGGACAAGTCCATCGCACGCCAGATGGGACAGGTGGCCGGCGTCGAAACCGCGGCGCTTGGCTGCAACTGGGCCTTCGCTCCGATCGTGGACATCCACTACAACTGGCGGAACACGGTCATTTCCACCCGGGCCTTCGGCAACACCCCGGAGATCGTGGTGGAACGGGCGAAGGAGTACTTCGACGGCATCAGCGAAGCTCCGACGGCCTGCGCCATGAAGCACTTCCCCGGTGACGGCATCGATGAACGGGACCAACACGTGGTCACGTCCTACAACACCCTCGGCTATGACGAGTGGAACCGGACATACGGTCACGTGTACCGCGAGATGATCGGGCACGGCGTGCAGTCCATCATGATCGGGCACATTGGGGCGCCGGAGCTTTCCCGGCACTTCCGCCCGGGAATCCCGGGTGCGGACATCATGCCCGCCACCCTGTCACCGGAACTGCTGCAGGACCTGCTGCGCGGCGAGCTCGGTTTCAACGGGCTCATCCTCACGGATGCCTCCCAGATGATCGGCCTGACGCAGGCGATGAAGCGCAAGGACCTTGTCCCCGCCACGATCGCCGCCGGATGCGACATGTTCCTGTTCTTCCGCAACGCGGCCGAGGACTTCGCGTACATGCTGGACGGCTACAAGTCCGGTGTCATCACGGAGCAGCGCCTGAACGACGCGCTGCGCCGGATCCTTGCCCTCAAGGCGAGCCTGGGCCTGCACCGAAAGGAACGCAGCGAGCTGGTTCCGCCGGTGGAAGCGCTGGCTGCCATTGGCAGCGACGCCCACCGGGCCATCGCGGCAGGCATTGCGGACAAGACCGTGACGCTGGTCAAAGACACCGCCAACAACCTTCCCATCACCCCGGAAACCCACAAACGGATCCGCCTGTACGGCATCTCCGGCGGCTCCGACTTCACGATGGCGGATCCGCTGGCTTACCTGGACGTGGTGGCTGCGGAACTGGAACGGGCAGGCTTCGAAGTGCACGTCTTCAAAACAGCCGCGCAGCGCAAGGCAGCAGGGGAAGAGGGCGTGAACTTCATGTCCGTCATCTCCGAGGAAGCAACGGGGGACTACGCGGATAAATACGACGCTGCGTTGATGTTCGCCAACGTCAAGGGCTTCGCCCAGGAAGCGGCCATCCGGATCAAGTGGTCCACCCCGATGGCGGCCGAAATTCCCTGGTACGTCACCGAGGTTCCCACGGTGTTTGTCTCGCTGAACCAGCCCAACCACCTGATCGACGTGCCGATGGTCAAGACCGCCATCCACGCCCATGCAGGATCCGTGGAGGCCATCCGCGCCACGATTGAAAAGATCATGGGCAAATCGGAGTTCCAGGGGACGTTCAACGAGAACGTTTTCTGCGATTCCTTCGACACCAGGCTGTAGCTTCCCGCTACGGTTCGTCACTGACGGCACGCAGACGGACTGGCGCTACGCGATACGCGTGGCGCCGGTCCGTTGCTGTGTCAGCGGGACATTTCCTTAGCGCCGGTATCCACCGCCGGGACCCCGGCGTACCGTGGGTGCATGGAGCGAACGGGGTGCGCTGTTGTCGGCGGGGGACCTGCGGGCATGATGCTTGGCCTGCTGCTGGCCCGGGCCGGGGTGCAGGTCACCGTCCTTGAAAAACACGGCGATTTCCTCCGGGATTTCCGCGGCGACACCGTGCACGCGTCCACCGTCAGGCTGATTGACGAGCTGGGCCTGGGCGAGGGTTTCCGCAACCTTCCGCAGAGCCGGCTGACGAGGGTCGCCTTTCCCATCCCTGGCGCCGGCCTGGTCACGCTCGGCGATTTCACCTCACTGAAGCCCCCGTACAACTACATCGCCATGATGCCGCAATGGGATTTCCTGAACTTCCTGGCCACTGAGGCCGCGCGCGAACCCTCCTTTACGCTCCTGATGGAGCATGAGGCGACGGCGTTGATTTTCGACGGCGGTACGGTCGCCGGTGTCCGCTACCGGACCCGCCGGCGTTCCGGTGGTTCGCATCCTGAGGGTTCAGCTGCGGACGGCGAGCTGTACGCGGACCTCGTGGTGGCCACGGACGGGCGGCATTCGGTCCTGCGCCGGGCCGCCGGTCTGCAGCCGAGAGAGTACCCGGTTCCTTTCGACACCTGGTGGTTCAAACTGCCGCGCCATGCTTCAGAAAAGGGCGCAGTGGCGGGCATCGTGCCGGCCTTCCGCGGCCGGGAGGCGATGATTGCGCTGTTCCGCGACGACTACTACCAGATGGGGTACCTCGGCCCCAAGGGATCGGATACGCGGATCCGCGCAGAAGGGGTTGAACGCTTCAGGGAACGCGTGGCTGCCCTGCGCCCCGATCTGGCGGACCGTGTGGACGCAATCCGGACACTGGACGATCTTCACTGGCTGGACGTGCGGCTGGACCGGCTGCGGCGGTGGTACGTGGATGGGCTTTTGTGTATCGGCGATGCGGCCCATGCCATGTCCCCGGCGGGCGGCGTGGGCATCAATCTGGCCATCCAGGATGCGGTAGCGGCGGCGGACCGGCTGGCGCCGGTATTGCTCCGGGGGAGGGTGCAGGTCAAGGACCTGGCGGCGGTTCAGCGGCGGCGGCGGCTGCCCACCGTGGTGCTCCAGACCGTACAACGAATCATGCACCGGGCGGTCTTTGTTCCGTTGTTTGCCGGCAGGATGACCGGGCCGCCGCCCGTCCTGCTGTTCTTTGTCCGGCACGCCCCCGTGGTCCGGCGGCTCCTGCCCCGGCTGATCGCGTTCGGACCCAGGCCCGAGCATGCACCCGCCTTTGCCCGAGCCACTAAACTGGAACCCATGACTTCCCCCACTGACACTGCAGTTGACGCTGCCGCCGCACGTGCCCGCCTGCTGGAACTGATCAAGGAACTCGCCGTGGTCCGCGGCAAGGTGATCCTGTCCAGCGGTGCTGAGGCTGACTACTACATCGACCTCCGCCGCATCACGCTGCATCACGAAGCCTCCAAACTGGTGGGCCAGGTCATGCTCTCACTGGTGGACGACGCCGGGATTGACTTTGAGTGCGCCGGCGGACTGACCATGGGTGCTGACCCCGTGGGCACCGCCGTGATGCACGCAGCTGTGGACGCCGGCCGCGCCGTGGACGCGTTCGTGGTCCGCAAGGCGCAGAAGTCCTACGGCATGGGCCGCCAGGTGGAGGGCCCGTCCGTTGACGGCCGTAACGTGCTGGTCCTCGAGGACACGTCCACTACCGGCGGCTCCGCCCTGACCGCCGTCGAAGGCGTCCGCAAGGCCGGCGGCAACGTGGTTGCCGTCGCTGTGATCGTGGACCGCGATACGGGAGCCAAGGAAAAGATCGAGGCCGAGACCGGTGTGCCCTACCTGTTCGCCTTCGGCAAGGACGAACTGGGACTTTCCTGACGGGTACCTGCCCGGCACCGGCACGCAGCCGGTGCCGGTTGGAAAGGTGCCGGCAAGGCCGGGCCCGGTTGGACTGCCATACAGGGGTGTAATAAAATTGTCCAACCCCCCTTTTGCAGCCATTGGAGAACGCGCCATGCTCCCACCGGACCTCCCTTTGAACACCACCGAGCAGGTTCAGAACCTCATTCTGGACAGCGCCGACTTCGAGCAGTTCCTGAACGAGCTGGCCAGGTTTTCAGCCCACCAGATGGCAGGCGACGGCGATGACGCCCTCTGCGGCATCACCCTCCTCCGGGACCGCAAGGCGGCCACCATCGGTTGGAGCAGCGATTCGGCCCGCGAAGTGGACGAGATCCAGTACTCCCTGTCCCAGGGCCCGTGCCTGACTGCCGCGGAAGAGGAACGGGAAGTCAACGTCCCGGACCTCTTTGAGGAAGACCGGTGGGGCCCGGACTACGCCAACGCCGTGGCCGCCCACGGCCTGCGTTCGGTACTGTCGCTGCCGTTCAACCTCCAGGGGGAAGCGAAGGCGGCCCTGAACCTCTACTCCGACGTGCCACGCAAATTCGACGAACGTGCGGCAGCCAAAGCGCGCGGCTACACCAGGGAGATCTCCCAGGCCCTGCGGCTTGCGGTCAGGTTCTCGCTGCATACTGACAGCGCCGCGAACCTGCGGGCCACCCTGGAATCCCGGACCACGATCGATATCGCCGTGGGCATCGTGATGGCACAAAACCGGTGCAGCCAGGAAGCGGCTGTCCGGATCCTCACGGAAGCGTCGAGCAACAGCAACACCAAGCTCCGTAATGTCGCCAAGTCGTTGGTGGAGTCCGTGGGCGGGAATGCAACCCGCACCCACTACCAGGAGCCGGGAGAAGTGCAGGCAGGCTGACACCTGATTGCCGCTTGTGCCGGGCCCCTGTCCGAAGATAGGCTCTACGAGGTTGAGCCGTCGGCCATAGACACCCTTAATTGGAGTACCTATGGACCGCTCATTGCACGCCCTCGTCACGCGTGACGCTCTCACGGACACCGTCCGGATTGACGTCCGCGGAAGCCTCAACGGGGAATCCCGCCCCTCCCTCGTCCACCTGATCACGCGCATCAGGGGAAGGGGCATTGCCTGCCACATTCGTGTAGACCTCTCCAGGGCCGTGCTCGTAGAGTCGGCCGCACTCGCCGGGCTCCGCAACGTACTCAACGCCGTGGACGAAGCGGCAGGCACCGGACTTTCGGGGGCTGGAGTTTCGCTGGTGCTCAGCGGCACAGCGGACGGGGCATCGCAGGGTGCCCGATCGGGCGGGCAGTTGCTCGTACTCTCCGATGAACCCGCTGAGGCGCAGACCAATCCCGCCGACGCTCCTTTGATGGGTCAGGGGTTTACGGAATATACCGACGAGGAGCTCTTCACTGCCAGCGACTCACTCTTTGCGCTGCTGGACAATCCGGTGACTTTCGGGGGTTCGGACCTTCTTGGCCGCTACAACGACGTCGGCGAGGAAATTTCACGCCGGAAGCTCCTGGGCGCCCCCGGCAAGCCAGCCAGCGAACGCCTCTACGAGCCAGCAGGCGAAAACCAGGTCGCCAGCTGACCCGTCCCCCGGCGGCTCGGCCGGTTGGGCCGCGTCCTCGGTTGGGCTGCGCCCTCGGTTGGGCCGCGCCGCAGGTGAAGTGCCGGCCCTTGGTTCCCCGGAAGTTGCGGTGCCGGCTTCCGCTGTGGCTACGGTAGGTGTGTGCCGTACAGGGCGGAAGACCCGCAGGAAAAACCTGAACAGCCGGGAATCGACCACGCCCGGCTGCTGGCTGGCGCGGCCTCCCTCAAGCGGTTCTCGCGCCGGGGTTTCCTGTCCGGTGTCGGGGCATCAGCGGTCTTGGTGGGGGACATGCTGGTCACCCGTACGGTGCAGGCCGAACGGCGCGTCAACAGGATCCTCCCGGTGGCGGACGATTTCGCGGACGCCTACTATCCGGATGCCAGCTGGTTTCTTTTCCCCGGCTACAAGACGAGCTGGGAAGAGGCGCAGTGGATCCTGAACGCCCTGCGCGGGGCGCTCAACCAGCGTGGCCGGCTCGCCGCCGTCGGCTATTCCAACCAGGGGCTGGACATTGACGGGCTGGTCATCGAAGTGATCCAGCATGTCAGGGCCAACAAGCTCACCAAGCTGTTTTTCTACGGCCACAGCTTCGGCGGCATGGTGGCCACCCAGGTGGCGGCCCGGCTCCGCGAACTCCATGGCGTCGAAGTGGCGTTTATCGTTCTCGACTCCAGCCCGTACAGCAAGTTCGACGTGCTCGACCAAAGCTGGTTCGACGGCGTCGTGTTCCTGTACGAACACGGCTTCCGTGTCCCGTCCGTGGTCCGCGGGGGCTACGAACTGGGGGAGCGGGTCATCCACAAGGACGAACGGAGCTGGCGGCAGATATTGGACCAGACGCTGGAGCAGTTATCGCCGATTGCCCCGTCAAGCGTGCTGATCCAGACGGAATCCGCCTACATCTACCACTTCAACGGCAGCAGATATGCGCAGAACCTGGGCGGAACCAAGATGGCCTACATCGGCAACCCCCGGGACGGGACCGTGAGCTACCCCACCGCGGTGGCAGCCTGGGCCACCGTTTTCCGTTCAAATATCGTCTCCACCCATCTCCAGACCGATGGTGCCTTGCCGGCGCACGCCAGCCCGGGCTGGAATCCCACCGTCTACCGGCCCATCCTGGAGCAGTTGCTGGACGAGTTCTTCCCGCTGCCCCGCGGAGGGTCCAGGGTCTCCGTTTTCTAGATCTGGTTTTTCAGGTCAGCGACGGAGTTCAGTACCTGGTTGGGCCGGAACGGATAGGACGCAATGTCCTCCCGCTGGGTAATGCCGGTCAGTACCAGTACCGTGTGCAGGCCCGCTTCCATCCCCGCGACGATGTCAGTGTCCATCCGGTCACCGATCATCGCTGTGGTTTCTGAGTGTGCGTCGATCTGGTTCATCGCCGAACGGAACATCATGGGGTTCGGCTTGCCCACGATGTACGGTTCCCGGCCGGTGGCCTTGGTGATGAGCGCGGCGATGGCCCCCGTGGCCGGCATCGGGCCGTCCTTGGACGGGCCGGTGGCGTCCGGGTTGGTGGCGATGAAACGGGCCCCGGCCAGGATCAGGCGGATGGCCATGGTGATGGCCTCGAAGGAGTAGGTGCGGGTTTCCCCGAGCACAACGAAGTCCGGGTCCTGGTCGGTGAGGATGAAGCCTGCCTCGTGCAGCGCCGTCGTGAGCCCGGCCTCCCCGATCGTGTAGGCGCGGTTTCCGGATCCCGAACCCCGCACCTGGTCCTTGAGGAACTGCGCCGTTGCCAGTGCTGAGGTCCAGATGTTCTCTTCGGGGACTTCCAGCCCGGAGGCACGCAGCCGTGCGGCCAGGTCACGCGGCGTGAAGATGGAGTTGTTCGTCAGCACCAGGAAGCGCTTGGAGGTGTCCACCCAGCGCTGGATCAGGTCTGCCGCTCCCGGGACCGGCTGGTTCTCGTGGACCAGCACACCGTCCATATCCGTCAGCCAGCATTCAATCTCCTGGCCGCTGCGGTAAACCGCGGGTGATCCCTTGACCTGGTCTGTCTCTGCCACGTTTACCTCCGGAAGATGTGCCGATACGTGCTCCAGTCTGTCATTCTTCGTGGCGCCGGCACACGCGGCGCCACTCACTGATGGAGGCACCCGCGGGCGTGGCTGTCCGCGCCCGCCGGCTGTCCCGCCGTCGGCTAGGCTCGTAGCTGGTACCAGAGTGCCCAGCGGCTGCGGATCGGGGGATGTCCGCGGCGGTTGTTGTGCCGGCACGCGCCGGCCGGTCCCCGTCGTCGGAAATCACCGGGCACCGCGCCAACCGCAGGATGCCCGCGAGCACCTGAAGGGGACCGCCATGAACAACAACTACAGCGCGCCACCGCCACCACCCAGGGATGCAGACGGTAACCCGCTGCCGCCGCAGCAGGGTCCGCAGTACCCGGGCCAGGCCGCCCATGACCAGCAGCACTACGCGGGGCAGTTCGCGCAGCCGCCTGCACAGGAGCCCCCGCACAGCAGGAAGAACCTGTTCATCGTTCTCGGCACCATCGCCGCCGTCGTGCTTGTTGCACTCGTCGCAGTCTTCGCCTGGTTGATCCCCACGTTCGCCAAACCGCAGGCCGGGGACGACCCGGTTCCCGTCGTTTCGTCGGAGGCAGCAACCGAAAGCGCCGCCCCCGAAGAATCGGCACCGGCGTCGGAGGATCCCGGCGCGAACGATGCGCCGGCCGGGGCTTTCGCACTCCCGCCGGGCTGGGAAGAACTCCAGGCCCCCGCGAATGTTCCTGCCGAGGGAGATCCGCTGTTCAGCCGGTTCGTTACGGGGGAGTCGTCCTTCCAGTACCTCACATCCTGGACAGGCGACGATACCTTCGGCATCACCACGGACCCGACCACCGGTGCCCCCATGCAGCAAAAAGCGCAAGGTACAGAGGAGCGCGACGGGGACGGCATCGCCTTGGCCTACGCGTTCTTCGCCGAGGCGGAGGAGGGCAAGCATGGCAAGGTGCCTGCGGACGTGCAGGCTGCCATCAAAGAGATCGAGGCGAAGTTCAAGGCCATGCCCGCGGCCGAATTGCCACAACACCTGGTGGGCCACAAATGTACATCCGATTTTGAAACCACGACGCCGGAAATCCGGGAGTTCCGCCGCACGGCAGCCGTTGTCATCGGCTTTTCGTGTCTTAACGGCCGGGGCGAGGCCATCCAGGCCGTAAACCTTTTCAGCGTGACCCCCTGGGGAACGCCGCAGATGGTGGGGGTCAGTGGCCACTCGACGTACTGGGACGAGAACCCGGAATTGCTGGAGCAGATCGCCAACTCGTACCGCGCCAACCGCTGGAAGCTCGAAGGCTGACCCCGGCTAGAGTTGACGTGTGACTGACCAGCCCCAAACCACGCCGCCCGTTTCGCCGCCCGATGACGGATCCGGGCCAAAGCCGGAGGTCGGCGTCGGGCCCTGGGAGGGCGAGGCTCCGGCCGGCGACCACTGGGATCCCGAACTGTTGGCGGACGGCGACCGGCGGAATGTTGTTGACCAGTACCGCTACTGGAAGCATGACGCGATCGTGGCGGATCTGGATTCCAAGCGGCACAACTTCCACATCGCCATCGAAAACTGGCAGCACGACATGAACATCGGCACGGTGGTGCGCACCGCCAACGCCTTCCTCGCCAAAGAGGTCCACATCATCGGACGACGGCGGTGGAACCGGCGCGGAGCCATGGTCACCGACCGCTACCAGCACGTCCGCTACCACCCCACCGTGGAGGACTTCGTCACGTGGGCGCAGGGGGAGGGGCTGGCCATCATCGGCATCGACATCTTCCCGGACTCCGTGCCGCTGGAAACCTACGAGCTGCCGAAGGACTGCGTGCTGGTCTTCGGCCAGGAAGGGCCGGGCCTGACGCCGGAGGTCCACGAGGCCGCCCTGGCCACCCTGTCCATCGAACAGTTCGGCTCCACCCGATCCATCAACGCCGCCTCCGCCGCGGCCATCGCCATGCACGCGTGGATCCGCCGGCACGTGTTCAACCAGCACGTCTGACACCGCGTCCGTACCCCTACCGCCCCGCCCCGCCACCGCGAACCCCTGCACGCTCTGTCACTTACCGCAGCTTTTTGGCCGACGCTCTCTCACTTAACGCAGGTTTTTGACCAACGCTCTCTCACTTTCTTCAAGAAAGTGAGAGAGCGTTGGGAATTAAGCGACATTAAGTGAGAGAGCGTCCGGGGGGCGGCGTCGTTCCCAAAGCCGGCGGGAGTATTACCGGCCCGCGTGACCGGAAACACGGCGCCGGGAAAGAACTGGCTAGGATGGTTCCTAGCCGACGAGGTTCACTCCAGGGCCTGATCGGCCCGCAGACGAAATTCACTTTAGGAGTCAGCATGCCCATTGCAACCCCAGAGATCTACTCCGAGATGATCGACCGCGCAAAGGCGGGCGGATACGCATTTCCAGCCGTCAACGTCACCTCCTCGCAGACGCTGAACGCAGCCCTGCGCGGTTTCGCTGAGGCCGAGTCCGATGGCATCGTCCAGGTATCCACCGGCGGCGCCGCCTACTGGTCCGGCGCAGCCACCAAGGACATGGTGGCCGGTTCGCTCGGCTTCGCCGCGTTCGCGCGTGAAGTGGCCAAGAACTACGGCGTCAACATCGCACTCCACACGGACCACTGCCCCAAAGACAAGCTGGACGGCTTTGTCCTGCCGCTCCTCGCAGCGTCCGAAGCCGAGGTCAAAGCGGGCCGCAACCCGATCTTCAACTCCCACATGTGGGACGGTTCGCACGAACCGCTGAACGAGAACCTGAGCACCGCCCGCGAACTGCTGGAGCGCACCGCCGCCGCAAAAATGATTCTCGAGGTTGAAATCGGCATCGTCGGTGGCGAGGAAGACGGCGTCGAGAACGCCATCAACGACAAGCTGTACACCACCGTCGAAGACGCCCTGGCCACCATCGAAGCCCTCGGTGCGGGCGAGAACGGCCGCTACATCACCGCCCTGACCTTCGGCAACGTGCACGGTGTCTACAAGCCCGGCGGTGTGAAGCTCCGCCCGGAGATCCTCAAGGACATCCAGGCCCAGGTGGGTGCCAAGCTCGGCAAGAACAGCCCGTTCGACCTCGTGTTCCACGGCGGCTCCGGCTCCTCGGACCAGGAAATCGCCGACGCCGTCTCCTACGGCGTGATCAAGATGAACATCGACACCGACACCCAGTACGCCTACACGCGTCCCGTGGTGGACCACATGTTCAGGAACTACGACGGCGTGCTGAAGGTCGACGGCGAAGTGGGCAACAAGAAGCTCTACGATCCCCGCGTCTGGGGCGCCTCCGCCGAGGCCGGCCTGTCTGCCCGCGTCGTTGAGGCCACCAAGCAGCTCGGCTCCGCCGGAAAGACGTTCTAGTGTCTGACGAGTTCCGGAAAAACCTGATGGGCCCTGAGCCCACGCTCCTGCCTGCCGAGACCGAGGTCTACCAGCAGCTCGAAGCGGGCCAGGAAGCCCTGGACCTCGTGGCAAAGAACCCCACGTCCTCGCTCCTGTGGGCTGTGCTGGCAGAGGAAGCCTGGGCCGAGGGCCGCGTCATTGATTCCTACGCGTACTCCCGCGTCGGCTACCACCGTGGCCTCGACTCGCTGCGCCGCAACGGCTGGCGCGGTACCGGGCCCATCCCGTGGGAGCACGGGCCCAACCGCGGCTTCCTGCGGGCGCTGTACTCCCTGGGCCGCGCTTCTTCGGCGATCGGTGAAGCGGAAGAGCCGGAACGGATCGAGAAGTTCCTGAACGACTCCGATCCTGCAGCCAAGGCAGCCATCGAGGCGAAGGCCTGACGCAGCACCACCCAACACAACGCGGGGTCACTTCCCGTCCAATAAACCATGGTTTTTGGGCCGGAAGTGACCCCGCGTTGTGGTTAAAAGTACGACGGCGGCGGGTCACCTTTTCGAAAAGGTGACCCGCCGCCGTCGTAGGTGGCCGTTATTCAGGCCAGTGTTCAGCTGGCTTTCTGCAGGCCGGTGCGGGCCATGGCGTCCGCGTAGGCGACGCGCATTTCCTCGAGGTACTGTTCCTGCCGGGCGGGGGTTCCGGCGAAGGCCCGGCCGCTGAGGCTGCGGACCTTGTAGGTCTTCAGGCCGCGGCGCCAGATCATGGGGACCTCGGTCTTCAGGAGCAGGTTGGCCAGGCGGTTGGCTTCGGTGCCGTGGGCCACGATCACCGAGGCGCGGGGCACCAGGGCCAGGAACTTGAGCAGGGGCTTGAGGCCGGAGGAAATCTGGTCCGGCGTGAACTTGCCGTTGGGCTCACCGGCGGTGTGCCACGGGTGGACATTCCACGGCATGACGCACTCGGGGCGCAGGCCCAGCTTCCACTGGATGCCCAGCATGCGGGTGGTGGCGTCGTCGTCGCCCGCGGTGATGAAGCCGGACGGGTCCGCCTCGCCGATGTTGGAGAAGAGGCTGATGATGCGGCACTGGTCGACGTCGTGCATGGGGTCAACGTAGGGGACCACGGTGTGCGGCTTGACGCTCTGCAGCGAATCGCACAGCTCGTTGACTGCCCCAACATTGGGATCGTAACGGCGGTTCAGGAGCTGTTCACGGAAAGATTCGGGTGCCAGGGCTGTCATGAAGTGCAATGTCTCCTGCGGGGATCGGTGCTGCTGCCAATCCGGAAAATGGGCGCGCGTTGGGCACGGCAAGTCCGGGGTGGTTTGAAATGTGTTGTGGACCGATTCCTGGTCGGTCTCTATCAGTTTAGCAAGCCCCGCAAAATGCAGGGCCCGTCCCGGGCCTTCCCGTGATGGAAGGCACAGGACGGACCCTGCGGCTGGATGGAGAATACCTACCAGAGGCGCTTGGTGGCGCGGCGGGCACCTTCGCCGAGGGCGTCCAGTTTGGCCCAGGCGATCTGCGGGTGGACGCGGCCGCCCAGCCCGCAGTCTGTGGATGCGATCACGTTCTCGCGGCCCACCACCTCGGCGAAACGGACTATCCGGTCCGCCACCAGGTCAGGGTGCTCCACCACGTTGGTGGCGTGTGAGACCACGCCGGGAATGATGACCTTGCCCTCGGGCAGTTTGGTCTCCTGCCAGACCCGCCATTCGTGCTCGTGACGGACGTTGCCGGCCTCGAAGGAGTACGCTCCGGCGTTGACCTGCAGCACGGAGCCGATAATGTCCGCCAAGGGAATGTCGGTGGTGTGCGGACCGTGCCAGGAACCCCAGCAGACGTGGAGGCGGATCTGTTCCTGGGGCAGGTCACGCAGGGCCCAGTTGGTGGCCTCGACCCGCAGCTGGATGAACTTGAGGTAGTCCTCCAGCGTCGGCTCCGGGTTGATCTGGTCCCAGCTTTCCGCCAGGGAAGGATCGTCGAGCTGGACGGTCAGGCCGGCGTCGATGATGGCCTTGTATTCCTCGCGCATCACGTCTGCACAGGCGTAGAGGAGTTCTTCATCGGACCTGTAGTAATCGTTGGCCACGCGTGCACAGGACCCGGGGGACAGGGATGCCACAAAACCCTGGGTGAGGCCGGTGGCGGCCAGCCCCTTCTTCAGGTTGGTGACATCGGAGTTCACCAGATCCTGTCCTGTGTAGGTCAGCGGCCCGGTGATCTTTGGCTGGGAAACGCTCTTGCGGTGCGCCAGGATCCCGGAGGAAGGATCGGTGTAGGCGTCATTGAAAGCCAGGCGGTCGCGGCGGTCAGGGAATGAGGTCAGCACAATGTGTCCCGGGGACGAGCGGTGCACGGTGGCGTCCTTCCACCGGTCCACGTCTGTCGGTTCCAGTCCGCCGAGCCTCGCGAACGAGTAGTTCCACCATGCGCCGTAATCCACCGAAGTGGACATGGTGTGCCCGAATTCTCCGTCGTTGGGGATGTCCACCCCGAGGTCCTTCTGCCGCTGGACGACGTCCACCACCGACGATTCGAGCAGTTCGAGGAATTCCGGGGTGATGCCTTCGGTTTCCTTCGCGGCGTTAGCGGCGATCAGCTCCGGCGTGCGGGGCAAGGAACCTGCGTGGGTGACCTGGATGTGGTCAGTGTTGAGCGACATGGGGAATTTTCCTTTCCATCGGTCCTGGCAGTAGCACCTGTGCCGGCAGGAAAATCCCTGCGCATGCGCGGTTGCTGCGGCGTCAACGATCCAGGTCTCTCGGCCGCTCCGGATGGGTACTCTCACTTAATGGCATCTGCACGGCCCGGGCAAGTCAGGGCCGGATTGTTTCGCGTGTGGGCCCTGCCAGGCCGAACGAGTGGAGAAACTCCGTCATCGGCTAAACTTGGGTGGTAAGAGCCCCGAACTCTTGCGTGGCAGGGCGTCCTAACCGTTCCCGCCAGGCTGTTGCCTTCGGGGCGTTCTCATGAACGGCGCCGTCCTTCGGTGAACCGTCCGGCGTACCGCCGGCGGGTCAGCCCGGAGTACGGCCCGAACGAATGGGGGAGGATCCCATGCCAGCAATCGTGATCGTAGGAGCCCAGTGGGGCGACGAAGGAAAAGGCAAGGCCACAGACCTTTTGGGTGGCCGCGTGGACTACGTCGTTAAGCCCAATGGTGGCAACAATGCCGGGCATACCGTCGTCGTAGGCGGTGAGAAGTATGAGCTCAAGCTCCTTCCGGCCGGCATCCTCAGCCCCAACGCGGTTCCCATCATCGGAAACGGCTGCGTGGTGAACCTGGAGGCTCTGTTCCAGGAAATTGATGGCTTGGAGGCCCGCGGTGCGGACACCTCCAAACTGCGCGTTTCCGCCAACGCCCACCTGGTAGCGCCTTACCACCAGGTCCTGGACAAGGTCACGGAGCGCTTCCTCGGCAGCCGCGCCATCGGCACCACGGGCCGCGGCATCGGCCCGGCATACATGGACAAGGTGGCCCGCCTGGGCATCCGCGTCCAGGACGTCTTTGACGAATCCATCCTCCGCCAGAAGGTGGAAGGCTCGCTGCGCCAGAAGAACGAACTCCTGGTCAAGGTCTACAACCGCCGCGACATCGAGGTGGAGGAGATCGTCAGCTACTTCCTTTCCTTCGCCGAGCGCCTGCGCCCGCTGGTCATCGACAGCACCTTCGTCCTGAACAAGGCGCTGGACGAGGGCAAAGTAGTGCTCATGGAGGGCGGCCAGGCCACGTTCCTGGACGTGGACCACGGGACGTACCCGTTCGTCACCTCGTCCAACCCGACGGCGGGCGGCGCGTCCGTGGGTTCCGGCATCGGCCCCACCCGCATCTCGCGCTCCATCGGCATCATCAAGGCCTACACCACGCGTGTCGGCGCCGGGCCGTTCCCCACGGAACTGTTCGACGAGATGGGCATGTACCTGCAGAAGACCGGCGGTGAGTTCGGCGTCAACACCGGCCGCCCGCGCCGCTGCGGCTGGTACGACGCCGTCCTGGCCCGCCACGCTTCCCGCGTCAACGGCTTCACGGACTACTTCGTCACCAAGCTGGATGTCCTGACCGGCATCGAGCAGATCCCGGTGTGTGTGGCGTACGACGTCGACGGCGTGCGGCACGATGAAATGCCCATGACGCAGACCGAGTTCCACCACGCAGTACCCATTTTCGAGTACTTCGAAGGCTGGACCGAGGACATCACCGGCGCCCGCACCCTGGAGGACCTCCCGGAGAACGCGCGGAACTACGTGCTCGCCCTGGAGAAGCTCTCCGGTACCCGGTTCTCCGCAATCGGCGTTGGCCCCGACCGGGACCAGACCATCGTGGTCAACGACCTCATCAAGGACTAGAAGCAACACCAGTACGACGCCGGCGGGCACCTGGGAGGGTGGCCCGCCGGCGTCGTCGGTTAAAGAAGCGTGCGTGGGCTCCGCTGCCCCGGGCGGCGGTCTTCCGGCGGTGTTACGCAATTTACACAGGGTTAACCCGGCCGGTCTTGTGAGGCCGCCGCTGCGGCGGCCAGACTCTTAAGCACACGCTGAACTGATCAACAGATCGTTCGACCAGACCCGCGGGACCGGACGCAGCAACGCGTTCGGGCAGGCCGGTGGCGAGGACGTCGCCGGAGCTGATCATCCGCAGACCGGAAGGATTTCTCATGGCCGGGATGTTTGAAGTTTTTGTGGACGCCGATTCGTTGTTCAGGTTCAGGCTGATGGGGCCGGACGGAACTGTGATGGCGGTGTCCGAGGCGTTCGCTGACAAGCCCGCGGTGGCGGCAGGGATCGCGGCGGTGCGTGAGTGCGCCGGGACGGGACTGGTCACCGACCTTTCACGCATTTCCCCGTTGCGCGCCGTAGCCCGCCCGCAGCCCGTACCAGAGCCGGTTGCCGTCCAGCCGGCCTGCGACGAGCAGCTGGTACCGGCGAACAGGCTCCGCGCCTTTGCCCATGCCAATTCTCCGCGGCGGCAGGCAGCCACGCCGCGGTGGATCGGAGCAGCGCAGGCCCCCGCCTGAGGCTGAATTCCGGCCTTGCCCAGGCTGAATCCGGCCACCCAAAAGATTTTCAAAGTTTTTTGTGACCGGGCGTAACCCTTTGGCCTGTGTCGGCGATTACCCCTATGAAGCGCCGGTCTGGAACTTGTCCCCCATCATGTTCCAGCCCGGCCTTTTTATTCCCCAGCCGGCTCGTGGGGTGCCGGCAGCACGGTTACCGGAGGGTAAAGTTAGCGGGGCAAACCCCTTCCCCTTTCACCGAAAGCCCTGCGTCCCGTGACCGATGCGCTGACAGACGACGTATTGCGTGCCCGTGCCCGCGATCCGGAGCTGTTCAACACCGTGTACCGAACCTATGCGGCACAGGTCCTGGGCTACCTCACAGCCCGCGGAGTAGAAGATCCGGAGGCGGTTATGCAGGAAGTCTTCCTCGCCGTCCTGCCGCGGCTCGGGACTGTCACCGGCGGGGTTGCCGGGCTTCGCACGTTCGTCTTCTCCGTGGCCCACGCCCGCATGGTGGATGACCACCGGCGGCAGCGGCGCAGACCGGTTGAACTCCCGTTCGAACCGGACCTGGACCGGCGCGAGGACACGTCGGCTGAAACTGAAGTCCTCCAGAAAATCTCTCCCCAGGAAGTCCTGGACCTGCTCAGCGGTCTGCCGGATGAGCAGCGGGAAGTATTGTCCCTGCGCCTCGTCGGCGGCCTGACCGTCGAACAGGTCGCGGACGTTATGGGGAAAACCGCCGGTTCTGTAAAGCAGCTGCAGCGCCGTGCATTGGTCAAACTCCGCGAGGAGTCCGCTGTAAAGGAATATGTGGTGCCATGAATGCCCCCTCCAGCCCGGTGTTTACCCGGTCCCTTGCCCGGACCGTGGATGACATGCTGCTCGACGCCGGCGAGACTGATGCCAGGCTCCGCTCTGCCCTGCTCTCATTGGGGTCCCTCCGTTCCCTCCCGGTCCCCGAGCCTGGTGCGGAACTGGCGGCCCTGCTTCTGTCCGGCCCGGCCCATCAGCTGGAGCGTCACCGCCTGCTCCGCCGGCACCGGGGCTCAGTGGTGGGACTCGCCGTCATCGCGGGTATGGGGCTCGGCGTCACGGGAGTGGCCGCCACCGGTTCGGTCCCCGACGGGTCTGCTAACAGTTCTGTCCAACAGATGCTGGCTGACTGGAGCCCCGCCTGGACCATTGCGGCAGCTCCGCTTGCCGTCCCGGAGGACGCCGGCCTCCCTGTGGAGCTGCAGGCTCCCGGGGACCAGGCAAGTGGCGATCAGGCAGTCGGGGGTGGCGCTGCGGGCCAGGCTGACCCTTCCGGCCCAGGAGACGCACAGCCCGGGAACCCGGGAGCCGGGTCGTCCCAGGCCGGGACGGGGCAGCAGGGCAACTCCGGTTCCGCCGGTAAGGGAAATGGGGCGGACGGCTCCTCGTCGACAGCGAACGACGACGGCGCCGCCGGCAATGCGGCAGGCGGTAACGCCGGCGGTACTGCCGTGAAGGACGCAGGGTCCGGGGATGGCAAGGAGCCGGCAGGCAATGCCGGTTCTGCCGCTGCGGGCGGGCAGGACAAGGCCGGAAAGTCCGGCCCCGTCACCTCTACGGTCGAGGAAGCTGCCCCCTTACTGGCAAAGACGGGCAAGACCGCGGCCGGCAAAGCTGACCAGGGCCTGATCTGGCTGAACAAGTTCAGCCGCTGACCACGCACCGGCGCGAAGATGCGCAGGATACATGGTCAGCGGGGGAATTCAGTCAGGAAAGCAGCTGCCGCTTCGAGGAGATCACGCCGGTATCGAAGCCGGCCAGGTGCAGGCCGCCATGGAACCGGGCATGCTCGATCTTCACGCAGCGGTCCATCACCACGTTGAGCCCGGCAGCTTCAGCGTCCGCGGCCACTTCCTCATGCCACGATCCCAGCTGCAGCCACAAGGTCTTGGCCCCGGCAGCAATGGTCTCGGCCAGGACGCCCGGGAGATCATCGTGCTTGCGGAACACATCCACAATGTCCGGGCTCTCCGGAAGGTCGGCAAGCGTCGCATACGTGGGCTGGCCAAGGATTTCCTTCACCACCGGGTTCACGAAATAGACCTTGTAGCTCGTGGAGGACTGCAGGTACGTCGCCACAAAGTAGCTCGCCCGTGACGGTTTGTCCGAGGCGCCCACGATCGCGATGGACTTGGCCTGCCGCAGCAGGTTCAGGCGATCCGGCGCGGACGGTCCGGTCCAGCTGCGTTCGGCGGTGCTCATGCGCTCGCTCCAATCGTGCAGGAATCCGCGGGTTCGGTGGCCGGGCCGTCCGAAGCGGTGGTTGAGCTTGTCGGAGCCGCGGCTGCCGAGGCTTCAGTCAGGGCCTGGTCAAGATCCCACAGGATGTCCTCGAGGTCCTCAAGCCCCACGGAAATGCGGACCAGGTCCTCGGGGACCCCGGCGGACTCGAGCTGCTCCGGGCTCAACTGCTGATGGGTGGTGGATCCGGGGTGGATCACCAGGGTCCGGGAATCGCCCACATTGGCCAGGTGCGAGGCGAGCTGCAGCGCTTCGATGAACTTCTGCCCGGCCGCCCGGCCGCCTTTCACACCGAACGAGAACACTGAACCCGGGCCCTTGGGCAGGTACTTCTTCGCACGCTCGAAATGCGGGTGCGAGGGAAGCCCGGAGAAATTCACGTACGCCACGCGCTCGTCAGCCTCCAGCCACTCAGCCACCGCCTGGGCGTTCTCCAGGTGTTCGTCAAGGCGCTGCGGGAGGGTTTCGACGCCCTGCAGCAGCTGGAATGCGGACTGCGGGCTAAGGGCGGGGCCGATGTCGCGCAGCTGCTCGCAGCGGAGCTTGGTGAGGAAGCCGTACTCGCCGAAGTTGCCCCACCAGGAGACGTTTCCGTAGGAGGCCACCGGTTCGGTCATGGTGGGGAACTTTCCGTTGCCCCAGTCGAACCGGCCGCTTTCGACGATCACGCCGCCGAGGGTGATGCCGTGGCCGCCCAGGAACTTGGTGGCGGAGTGGATGACAATGTCGGCTCCGTGCTCGATCGGCCGCACAAGGTACGGCGTGCTCAAGGTGGCGTCGACGACGAGGGGGATGCCGGCGTCGCGCGCTACCTTCACCAGCCCCTCCAGGTCCTGGACCTCCGAGGACGGGTTGGCCACCACCTCGACGAAGATCGCCTTGGTGTTCTCCCGGACGGCCGCGGCATAGTCCGCGGGGTCGGTGCCGGGAACAAAGGTGGTGTCCACGCCGAAGCGGCGAAGGGTCACATCAAGCTGGGTGACGGTGCCGCCGTACAGCTGGGAGGCGGCCACGATGTGGTCGCCGGCCTGTGTCAGCGCGGCGAAGGTGATGAACTCCGCGGCCATGCCGGAGGAGGTTGCGACCGCCCCAATGCCGCCCTCCAGGGACGCGATGCGCTCCTCGAATGCTGCCACGGTGGGGTTCCCGATCCGGGAGTAGATGTTGCCGTACTTCTGCAGGGCGAACAGGTTGGCGGCGTCCTGGGTGTCCTTGAAGACGAAGGACGTGGTCTGGTAGATCGGCACCGCGCGGGCGCCATGCTCAGCGTCGGGGGTGCCGCCGGCGTGCAGCGCGCGGGTGCGGAAGCCAAATTTGCGGTCGGCCATTACGCGGTCACCAGCCCGGTGGTTGAGCCTGCCGGAACGGCTGAGAGATCCAGCTCGGTGCCGTGCTTGCGGGCGAGGTCGGCCTCGAGCTCGCGGACGATCGGCAGGATGTCCGCACCGAAGGCCGCCACTTCCTCCTGGAAGTGCAGGTAGCCGGTGAGGAACAGGTTCACGCCGATCTTCTTGTACGCCACAATGCGCTCGGCGATTTGCTCCGGGGTGCCGATGAGCTGGGTCTTGAAGCCGTCGTTGTACTGGACCAGGTCCTCGAAGCTGGAATCGGCCCACATGCCCTTGCCGTCCTTGGTGGACGCGCCCGCTTCCTGGACGGCGTCGCGGAAGCCCTGGACGGCGGGCTTGTGCGCCTTCTCCACGATTTCGCGGAGCGTGTCCCGGGCCTCCTTCTCGGAATCGCGGGCGATGACAAAGCCGTTGAGGCCGAAGCAGGGTGCGGACAGGGCGCCGTCGGTGCCGCGCTTGGTTTCCCCTGCAGCGGCCACTACGCCGGCGATGTTCTCCTTGAAGCCTTCCAGGTCCTTGCCGTTGGAGAAGTACCAGTCCGCCACGCGGCCCGCGGTGGCCTGGGCCGCCGTCGAGTTGCCGCCAAAGAAGATCTCCGGGTGTGCGCGGCCGGGAACATCCACGGGGGCCGGGTTCAGCGTGAAATCGGTGATGTTGTAGTACTTGCCGGACTGGCTGTATTCCTGCTCGGTCCAGAGGCCGCGGAGGACCCTGATGAACTCCTCGGTGCGGACGTAGCGTTCGTCGTGTTCCAGCCATTCGAGGCCGAAGTTGGTGAACTCGTTCTTGAGCCAGCCCGAGACGATGTTGACGGCCGCGCGGCCGTTGGAGATGTGGTCTGCGGTGATGATGAACTTCGCCAGGACACCGGGGTGCCACATGCCCGGGTGGACGGCGGCGATGACCTTGAGGCGCTCGGTGGCGGCCAGCAGGGCCAGGCTGAACGAGGTGGCCTCGTGCTGCTTGTCCGCACCGTAGGAGGCGGCGTAGCGGGTCTGCGTGAGGGCGTATTCGAAGCCGGAGTCCTCGGCAATCTGCGCGAGCTTCCTGTTGTAATCGAAGTCCCAGCCGGTGCGCTGTTCGATGGTGGAGACCACCAGGCCGCCGGAAACGTTCGGCACCCAGTACGCGAACTTCAGCGGTTCGGAAAGACGGGCAACGTTGCTGATGTCATTCATGAATTTTCCTTAACTAGGGTCCGCTCGCGCAGGACGTCCTGGATGCCGGCGATCGCCGGTTCGTTCTGGAGTGAGGTGGTATCGCCCAGGGCGGTCCCCTCGAAGAGTTGGGTCAACAGCCGGCGCATGATCTTGCCGCTGCGGGTTTTGGGCACGTCCTGGACCACGACGACGTCGCGGGGCTTGGCGATCGGGCCGATCGCCTTCGCAACGTGGTTCCTGAGTTCCGCGGCGACGTCCCCGGAAACCCCGGACTTAAGCACGACGAAAGCGACGATCGCGTGCCCGGTCTTCGCGTCCGCGACCGGACAGACGCCGGCCTCCACCACGTCAGGGTGCGAGACCAGGGCCGACTCGATCTCGATCGTGGAGAGCAGGTGGCCCGAGACGTTCAGGGTGTCGTCCACGCGGCCCAGGATCCAGATGTCGCCGTCGGCGTCGTACTTGGCGCCGTCACCGGCCAGGAACCAGCCCTGTTCCACGTACTTGCTCCAGTAGGAGTCGTAGTAGCGGCGGGGATTTCCCCAGACGGTCCGCGCGATGGCCGGCCCGGGGGAGTCAACCACGATGAATCCCTGGACGCCCGGCGGCACTGTATTGCCGGCGTCGTCCACGATCCGGGTGCTGACGCCGGGCAACGGGCGGGCAGCGCAGCCCGGTTTGAAGTCGGTGTCCGTGGGGGCGGGCGAGAGGATGGTGGCGCCGGTTTCGGACTGCCACCAGGTGTCCACCACCGGAGCCGTGCCGGCACCAACGTTCCGGCGCAGCCAGCGCCAGGCCTCCGGGTTCACGGCCTCACCCACGGTGCCCAGCATCCGGATGGACGAGAGGTCGTAGGTGTCCGGAACGCCGTCCGGGAACCAGCCCATGAGCGAGCGGACCAGCGTGGGCGCCGTGTAGTACTGGGTCACGCCGTAGCGTTCGATGATCTCGAAGTGCCTGCCCGGATGCGGGGTGTTGGGAGTGCCTTCGAAGATCACCTGGGTCACGCCGTTGGAGAGCGGGCCGTAGATCTCGTAGGTGTGCGCGGTGACCCACGCCAGGTCAGCGGTGCACCAGTGCACATCGCCGTCCCGGAGCGCGGGATCCGGGTTGCTGAACAGGTGCTCGAAGCTCCAGGACGCCTGCGTGAGATAGCCGCCGGAGGTGTGGACCAGGCCCTTGGGTTTACCGGTGGTCCCGGAGGTGTACATGATGAACAGGGGCGTCTCGGCGTCGAACGCCTCCGGCTCGTGGACTTCCGGGGCGCGCCCGACGGCGTCATGCCACCACACGTCGCGGCCTTCGGTCATGTGGACGGTCGCCAGTTCGTCGGCAGGCGTGGTGCGGTTGACCACCAGTACGTGCTCGATCGCGTTGTCGCCGGCGACGGCGGCGTCGGCGTTGTCCTTGACCGGGACGGCGACGCCGCGGCGGAACTGGCCGTCCGTGGTGACCAGGAGCTTGGCCCCGGTGTCCTCCACCCGGAACTTCAGGGCCTCGGCGGAGAAACCGCCGAACACCAGGGAGTGGATGGCACCGATGCGGGCCACCGCGAGGGTGATGATGACGGTTTCGGGGATGACCGGAAGGTAGATGACCACACGGTCGCCCTTGGTGATGCCCAGTGCCAGGAGCGCGTTGGCCGCCTTGGACACTTCGCGCTGCAGTTCGGCATAGGTGATGGCGCGGCGGTCCCCGGGCTCGCCTTCGAAGTAAAGGGCCACCTTGCCGCCGCGGCCGTTGGCCACGTGGCGGTCCACGCAGTTGTACGCGACATTGAGCTTGCCGCCTTCAAACCAGGTGATCTCGGGACCCTTGCCGGCTTCGGCGTCGGCAAGGATGCGGCGGTGCGCCGTGTGCCAGGGTTTGCCGTCAGAGGTTCCCGTGGGTGCGGCCCAGTCCAGGCGGAGGGCCTGCTGTTCCCAGAAGGCCACTGTGTCCTGGATTGCCGGCTGGGCTTCCGGACCGGTGGGCGTGGTGGTGCTGCTGTGACGGGCCGGCCCGCCGGACGGTTCGCCGTGCACAGCGACGTCCTGCAACCCGGTCGAGGACCATCCCGATGGGCTGTTGGCGGGGCCGGCCGCGTCACGCAGCCCGGCTTCGACCGCCGTCGCGTTCGAAGTGGTGTGGGGGGATTCCACGGGCACGCGTGGCGAGGCCGTGCTGGCGGAACCCGGAGTGGGAACCGGGGTCAAAAGTGGCGTGGCAGGATAAATCTCCGGGGTCATGGGTATGCTCCATCGATCCTGGCGGTAGCACCGTGGCAGTTGGTTGAGGATGGTCGCCTCAACTGTGCTGCTTTGACGACGGCAGGCGTCGCCCAGGGATGCTGCGGCGTCATAGATCCAGGTCTCTCGGCCGCTCGGGATGGTCACTACCACTACAGCCGAACCGCGCGGCACGCGCCAAATCCCGCGTTGTGGAAGCGTAATATTCGTTCATTCCCCATGCGACAGCATCGCAATCATTCAATTGTTCGGCGGGAAGGTGGAGGATTCGCGATGTAGTCTTGCATTATGGCCCACGTCAACGATCCAGCCGTTATTGAGCGCCTTATGCGAAACAAAGGGCGGTGGGCGATCGTGGGCCTGACCACCAATGAATGGCGTGCCGCCTATGAGACGTCACTGTTCATCCGGGACAGGCTTAGGATGGAAATCATTCCCGTGAACCTGCCGGGCGATGCTGTGCATGGCGAAACCGGGTACCGCACGCTCGCCGATATTCCAGCGGACAGGCATCCCCTCGACGTCGTTGATTGCTTCGTCAACTCGCACAAGGTCGGGGCTGTGGTGGACCAGGCGATCGCTGTCGGCGCCAAGGCCGTATGGCTTCAGCTGGGCGTCATCGACGAGGCCGTCGCCGAGCGGGCAAAGTGGGCCGGACTGGACGTGGTGATGAACGCCTGCCCGGCCCAGCAGGCCTGGAAATACGACCTCTGACGTAGGCCCGCAGGCAGGGCCTCAGCCCTTCATCAGCTCTGGGTAGTGACGCTCAGTGACGTCCGGGTGGGCCCGCATCCGGCCCTTGAGCATATTCATGCCGAATGAGGCCAGCATCGGGTTGGACGGGTCGTCGGACAGCCCGCGCGCCTGTGCTTTGAGCTCGGGCGGCAGTGGCACCGGGTCGATCACGGCGTCAAGCCTCGGGGACCAGAAAAAGGGCACTGAATACCGGTCCACGCCCGGCGGCGGAGCCTTGACGCGGTGGATGGTGGCGGCCAGGTAGCCTTCCGTGGCCACTTCCAGCATCTCGCCCAGGTTCACCACCAGGGCTCCGGGAAGGTAATCCACTTCCACCCATTCGCTCGCCCCGGGCGGAAGGACCTCCAACCCGCCCACCTCGTCCTGGAGCAGGAGGGTGACAAAACCGTAGTCCGCGTGCGATCCCACACCCTGGTCACCGGCCTCTTCAACTATGCCGCCGACGTAGTGCACCAGTTTGCCCATCCACGCGGGTTCGTCGCCGAAAGGTTCGTCGAAGTGGTCCTCGGGCAGCCCCAAGGCGACAGCAATGCCACGCAGCAGTTCCATGCCCACGGCGGACATCAGATCTGCCCAGGCCATGGCTGCCGGCTTGAGCTCGGGCAATGACTCGTCCGGCCACAGATTATGGCCCTGGAGCAGCCAGTACGGCTGGTCCGCCGGGTAGTCGGGGATGGGGTCGCGCTCGGGGGAATAGTCGATCTGCTCGCGCGCGTCCGCCCGCCCCTGGGTGACCTCCGTGCCCATCCGGGTGTAGCCGCGGAAGTGGGGTGAGAGCCGGTTGTCCAGCTTCATCCGCTCCTCAAGCGGCAAGTCGAAGAAGCGTTTGATAATGCCCAGGAGCTCCTCTGCCTGGCCGGGAGCCGCACCGTAGCCCGTGATCTGGAAGAAACCGACGTTATGGGCGGCCTCCCGCAGCTGTTCGATGAATTCCGGGCTGAAGGAACCGTAGGGCTGCCGCGCGGTGCTCAAGTCCAGAACAGGGATGGTGGCCTGGTCAGGTGACATCTTCGCAGACTAGCACCGCCGCGAACGGCTTTGTAGGCTCACAGGATGGAACCAGCTCAGCTCAGGGAGATCTGCCTTTCTTTTCCCGGCGCGTACGAAGATTTCCCCTTTGGTCCGGAGACCTCGGTGTTCAAGGTGAGGGCGGCTGTGGCCGGCGGCAGCAGGCATGAAGCGAAGATGTTCGCCTCGTCCACCCTGGACGCGGATGACTTTTCCGTCAGCCTCAAATGCGAGCCGGCCCTGGCTGAGCAGCTCCGTGCCGCCCACCCGGGGATCGCCGGTGCGTGGCACATGAACAAGACCCACTGGAACGGCGTGAGGTTGGATGGTGCCCTCCCGGACTCCATGGTCCGGGACATGGTGGAGGACTCCTACGATCTGGTGGTGGCCACCCTGAGCCGCAGGCAACAGGAACAGCTGGGCTGGGCGCGGCTGGCATCTTTGCCTCACACCGGATCCAGGGAGGACTCCGTTGACTGACAAACGACTGGTGGGCGGCCGGCTCGACTACCCGGGTGTGGGCGCCACCGAGAACGGGCGGCCGCCGGAGGGGTACCCCAGCCTGGTGTCCCAGGCCTACCTTGGCGACGGGGCGGCGCTGTACCGCCGCGTGGCGCAGGGAATCCTGACCTGGGAACTGCAGCGGCGGTCGGGGCTGCGCGTCCGGGCCGAGTCCGACGTCGTCCGGCCGGGGACGCGCGTGGTGAGCGGATTCGGCGTCGGGCCTTTCCGGATCAATGCCCCTTGCGAAGTGGTGTGGGTGCGGCGGCCGGTGGCGGGCGACGGTCCGCAGTCTGCCGGCTTTGGGTACGGCACGCTGCCAGGGCATCCGGCGCGCGGCGAGGAAGCCTTTGAGGTGGAGATTGACGCCACCGGGCGGGTGTTTTTGAAGATCACGGCCTTCAGCAAGCCGGCCAACTGGATCTACCGCGTCGGGGGTCCGGTGACCAGGGCGGCGCAGAGGTACGTCACTTCGCGATACCTTGAAGGGGCACGCCAACTCGCCGCAGGCTGAGCCGCCAACCTCCCGGAACGGACGGAAATCCCATGATCTTCATCGTCGTCAAATTCAAGGTCAAACCCGACTGGTCCGAGCGCTGGCTGGATCTCGTGGAAGGGTTCACCCGGGCCACCCGTCAGGAGCCCGGCAATCTGTGGTTTGACTGGTCCCGCAGCGTGGAGGACCCCCACGAGTTTGTCCTGGTGGAAGCCTTCAAGGACGACGCCGCTGCTGACCACGTCAACAGCCCGCACTTCAAGCAGGCCATGGCGGACATGCCCCAGGCCCTGGCCGAGACGCCGCAGATCATCAGCCGCCAGCTCGACGGCGACGGCTGGGACCGGATGGGCGAGCTCGCCATCTGACCCCGTGGTTACGATGGGGTCATGTGGATCGGCTGGATTGAATTCGACATCCTCCTGGGCGATGTCCAAAGCCTGAAAGAGAAACGCTCCGTCATCAGGCCGCTCCTGGCCGAGGTCAAACGCCGGTTCGATGTGTCAGTTGCCGAGGTGGGCGGACACGATCAGTACCGGCGCTCGCAGGTGGGCGCGGGCCTGGTGGCAGCAGACCGGGCGCACCTCGTGGAGGTGCTCACCGCCGTCGAACGCTTCGTGGCGAACCGGCCCGAATTCGAGCTGCTCAGTTCACGTCAGCGGGAGCTCCACAGCGAAGATTAAAGCAACGCGGGGTCACTTCACGCCCAATCCAGGAGGATTATCGGGCGCGGAGTGACCCCGCGTTGCTTTGGGGGTGGGGCTAGCCGAAGTACTTCGGCAGGGTTGCCTCATGGGCTTCGCGGAGGGCATCCAGGGACAGGGTTTCGACGCCGTTGATCTCCAGCTGGCCGCTGGCCGCGTCCACAATACCGATCCGGGTGTGGGCGAAGCCGCGCGCAGTGCACATGTCCGTGAAGCGGATTTCCTCGGAGCGGGGCACGCCAACAATGGCGCGGCCCTGGGTCTCGGAGAACAGGGCCGTGAACAGGTCAACGCCGTCGCGGTCCATGACGTCCTGCAGGGCAATCCGGGCACCCACGCCGTAGCGCAGCGAGGACTCAACCAGGGCTGCCGCGAGGCCGCCCTCGGAGAGGTCGTGAGCCGAATCGACCATGCCGTCGCGGGACGCGTTGATCAGGATTTCACCCAGTGCGCGCTCTGCGGCGAGGTCAACCTTGGGCGGCAGTCCACCGAGGTGGCCGCGCAGGTTGGCCCACTCGGAACCGTCCAGTTCAGCCGCAGTGGTGCCCAGCAGGTAGATGGCCTGGCCATCCTCACGCCAGCCCGACGGCGTGCGGCGGGCGACGTCGTCGAGCTTTCCGAGAACTGCCACCACAGGGGAGGGGTGGATGGGTGTGGTGCCCGTCTGGTTGTACAGCGACACGTTGCCGCCGGTGACCGGGATGCCCAGCACCATGCAGGCGTCGGACAGGCCGCGGATGGCCTCGGCGAGCTGCCACATGACATCGGGGTCCTCGGGGGAGCCGAAGTTCAGGCAGTCGCTGACGGCCATGGGAACGGCGCCGGAGGTGGCCACGTTGCGGTAGGCCTCGGCCAGTGCCAGCTGTGCGCCGTGGTACGGGTCAAGGTACGTGTAGCGGCCGTTGGCATCGGTGGCCAGGGCAACGCCCAGGCCGGTTTCCTCATCCACGCGGACCACGCCGGCGTCGTCCGGGTACGCCAGGGCGGTGTTGCCGCCGACGTAGCGGTCGTACTGGTTGGTGATCCAGTCCTTGCTGCACATGTTCGGTGAGGCAATGAGCTCGGTGACGGCAGCTGCCAGCGCGGCGGGAGCCGAGGGACGGCCGGCGTCCTGGACCGAACCGGTGAAGGTGTCCGCCTGGAGGGAATCCTGCCACTCGGGCCGGGCAAACGGGCGGTCGTAGACCGGTCCGTCATGGGCTACGGTGCGTGGGTCAACGTCCACGATGACCACGCCGTCCCACGTGATGATCAGGCGGCCGGTGTCGGTCACCTCGCCGAGCCAGGAATACTCCACAGCCCACTTGTCCATCACGGCTTCGAAAGCGGCGATGTTTTCCGGGGTGACCACGGCCATCATGCGTTCCTGCGACTCCGACATCAGGATTTCGCCCGGGGTCAGGGTGGGGTCGCGGAGCAGGACGGAGGTCAGCTCAACCTCCATGCCGCCGTCGCCGTTGGACGCGAGCTCCGAGGTGGCGCAGGAGATGCCTGCGGCGCCGAGGTCCTGGATGCCTTCAACGAGGGAACCCTTGAACAGCTCGAGGCAGCATTCGATCAGGACCTTCTCGGCGAAGGGGTCACCCACCTGGACGGCGGGGCGCTTGGACGGCTTGGTGTCGTCGAAGGACTCCGAGGCGAGCACTGAGGCGCCGCCAATGCCGTCGCCGCCGGTGCGGGCACCGAACAGGACAACCTTGTTGCCCTTGCCCGAGGCGTTGGCGAGGCGGATGTCCTCGTGGCGCATAACGCCGACAGCCAGTGCGTTGACCAGCGGGTTGCCCTGGTACACGGAGTCGAAGACCATTTCGCCGCCGATGTTGGGCAGGCCAAGGGAGTTGCCGTAGCCGCCGATGCCGGCAACGGCACCGTGCATGACGCGGGCAGTGTCCGGGTGGTCGATGGCGCCGAAACGGAGCGGATCCATCACGGCCACCGGGCGGGCGCCCATGGAAATGATGTCGCGGACAATGCCGCCGATGCCGGTTGCAGCACCCTGGTAGGGTTCCACGAACGACGGCGAGTTGTGGGACTCGATCTTGAACGTCACGGCCCAGCCGTCGCCCAGGTTGGTGACGCCGGCGTTTTCGCCGATGCCCACCAGCATGTCCTTCTTCATTTCCTCGGTCACCTTGTCGCCGAACTGGCGCAGGTGGTTCTTGGAGGACTTGTAGGAGCAGTGCTCGCTCCACATCACCGAGTACATGGCGAGCTCGGCACCGGTGGGGCGGCGGCCCAGGACTTTGACTACCTCGTCGAACTCGTTCTGCTTCAGGCCCAGTTCGGCCCAGGGAAGCTCGGTGTCCGGCGTCTTGGCAGCGTTCTCGACGGTGTCGATGTTGAACTTCTTGGTGGTTTCCGTGGTCACTTGGCGCCTCCCACAATCTTGTTCAAAACGGAGGTGAAGAAACCCAGGCCATCGGTATCGGACCCGCCGATTCCGTCCAGGGACTGCGGGCCGAAGCCCACCTCCACGGCGTGCTCCGGGTGCGGCATAAGTCCCACCACGTTGCCGGCGGCGTTGGAGATGCCGGCGATGTCGCGGCGTGAGCCGTTCGGGTTAAAGCCCACGTAACGGAACACCACGCGGCCTTCGGCCTCGAGGGCGTCCAGGACCTTTTCGTCGGCGATGTACTGGCCGTCCTGGTTCTTCAGCGGCACAGTGATTTCCTGGCCTGCTTCGTAGTCCAGGGTCCAGGCGGTGTTGCTGTTTTCAACCCGCAGCACCTGGTCGCGGCACATGAATTTCAGGTGGTCGTTCTTGATCATGGAGCCGGGCAGCAGGTGCGATTCGGTCAGGATCTGGAAGCCGTTGCAGATACCCAGGACGGGAAGCTTGGCGTCAGAGTTGGCCGCATCGATGATCTTGGACATCAGCGGCGCGAAGCGGGCAATGGCGCCGGCGCGGAGGTAATCGCCATAGGAGAATCCACCGGGAATCACGACGGCGTCCACGTCACCCAGGGCGGTATCCGCGTGCCAGAGCGGCACCGCGGTGCCACCGGCGAGCCGGACTGCACGGGCGGCGTCGCGGTCGTCCAGTGTGCCGGGGAAAGTGACGACGCCGATCCGGGCGCCTGCCAGGCGCGGCTCGGCGGCGACGGCGGTTGCCTCGCCGATCAGGGGAAGTTCAGTCATCTCAGGCCTCGACGACCTCGACGTTGACGACGTCTTCGATCACCGGGTTGGACAGCAGGGTTTCGGCTGCCTCGCGGGCCTGGGCCAGGATTGCGTCGGTCACCTCGCCGTCGACAGTCAGTTCAAAACGCTTGCCCTGGCGGACAGAGCTAAAGCTGGTGAAGCCCAGGCGGGGGAGTGCACCCACGATGGCCTTCCCCTGCGGGTCCAGAATCTCGGGCTTGGGCATGACGTCAACAACGATCCGGGGCATCCGGCAACTCCTGTGCGTGAGCATTGGGTAAGGGCGCAGCGGAGTCACGCCGTCTTACGCCGTTCCAGAGTTGGGGACATGCTTTTTGCAACAGTGTGGACGGGCGCTCCGCGAGCTTGCTAGCCCATTCTACCGGCCGGAGCGCCGGACCCAGTATTCGGTGGGCGCCGTCACTGTCATCAGGATGGGGACCCGCTTCTAGGCGTGATGAACGACGGCGGCTCTGGCACTGCGGGTGCCGCGTCACTAGGATGGCGGAATGGCTGAGAAATCGAAATCCCTGCTGTTGCCGTTCGTCGCTGCGGCGGTTTTTGCCGGGCTGGGCCGGATGGTCTTCCAGAAAATCCTCGCGGACAAGGCGGCCCGGGAAAACCGTGTGGCTGGCCCCGTCGATGAAAAGACCCGTCAATGGATCAGCGAGGTCGTCCGCACGCCACGCGAGGCTCCGCGCGAATAGACCCACCCAAAACACGGGCTCACTCAGGGCACTCCCTCAAGGGGAGTGCCCTTTTTGATGCGTCCCTGGAGACCTCCAAGAAACCATAATTAGGGGAGGCGAGAACGCCGCATTGGAGTGGCTGGCCCATCCCACCTCCTGCCGTAAGCGCCTACAATGACGAGATGGCCATGGGATTCATTCGGGCCGTTCAAAAGCGCAGCATCAGAGTCCCTGAGGACGTCAGTGTGGTGGGCTTTGACAACAGCTACGAAACCGGACCGGTCGTTCTTGCCCTGACTACGGTGGAAGCACCCCTCCGCGCCCTCGGGTCCGCCGCAGTCTCCAATCTGCTCGCCTTTGCCCAGGGCGCCCAGTCCCGGCCGGGCCAGGCCTTGGTCCTGCCGACACGCCTTATGGGCAGGGACTCCACCTCAGCCCCTGCCCGGCTTCCTGTACTCACCTGACCTCATTCGGAGTGCGTATGACTGACTCGGAAAACGTTCTGTGTCCTATGTCATATTGAGCTATCAGTCTGTACTGTTTGAATACGCTGGTCTCATCGCATTACAAGATCTGTAATGTCATTTTGCCGTTCCAGCTTCTTCATACCGGCAACGTGGCCGGCCCGTTTCCTCGTGAAAGGTGTAGTCGCTCGTGAAATCAACTGGAAAGCGCCCCATGCAGGGCGGGGGACTGAGGAGGGCGACGGCAATGGCCGTGGGCCTGCCGCTGCTCCTCACCTCGCTGGCGATGAGCCCCGCTACCGCGGCGCCCGCCGGGCAGGACACGGCAATAACCGCAAAGAACACCGCTGCCTCAGAGTTCAAGGACGGCCGCTACATTGTGGTTCTCGCGGCCAAGGCTGCTGCTGCCTACGAGGGGGAAACTCCCGGGCTGGGGGCCACCAAGCCGCAGAACGGGCGGAAGCTCGATGCCGGCAGTCCCAGCTACCAGGCCTACGACGCCCACCTGCGCAAGGTCCAGCGTGAGGTTGCCGCGGAACAGGGAGTAACGCCGGCCAAGCAGTTCACTGCTGCCCTGAACGGCTTCACCGCCGAACTGAGCGCGGCCCAGGCCGCAGAGCTGTCCAAAGACACCCGGGTGCTGACAGTCTCGCCCGACGTCGAAAACGCCCCTGACTACACCACCACAGATTTCCTGAAGCTCACCGGAGCCGAAGGCGCATGGGCAACAAAGTTTGGCGGCGAGGCCAACGCCGGCAAGGGTGTTGTGGTTGGCGTGATCGATTCAGGCTACGCCCCGGACAACCCGTTCCTGCAGGGCGAGCCGGTCCAGCCGCTCAGCGGAAAGGCCCAGGTGGGGGTGCCGTACCGCACCGGTGATGGGAAAATTGCCATGCTCAAGGCCGACGGCACCACCTTCGTAGGCGAATGCGAGAAAGGCGAGGGCACCGGGGCGGCGTTCGATGGAACATTGTGCAACTCGAAGGTCATCAGCGCCCGGTACTTCGCCGACGCCTTCCTGCAGTTCGTTCCCGCCGCGAACCGCGCACCGGAGGAACTCATCTCCCCGGTGGACGTGGGAAGCCACGGCACCCACACGGCCACCACGGCTGCCGGCAACGCCAACATTGAGCAGGTCCTCGACGGCGTGAGCTTCGGCAAGAGCTCCGGTGTGGCGCCGGCGGCAAAGGTCTCCGTCTACAAGATCTGCTGGGAAGACACCGATCCGGCAACAGGAGGCTGCTACTCCTCCGCCTCCATCGACGCAATCGACACCGCCATCAAGGACGGCGTCGACGTGCTGAACTACTCGATTTCCGGTAACACGGACAGCACCACCGATCCCGTGGCCCTGGCCTTCCTGAACGCTGCTGCAGCCGGCGTCTTCGTGGCTGCCTCTGCCGGCAACTCCGGCCCCGCGGAATCCACCGTCAACCATGCTTCCCCGTGGCTGACCACCGTGGCCGCCTCCACGTTCCCCAGCGACCTGCAGGGAACGGTCAAGGTATCGGACGGCACCCTCTACCGCGGTGCCTCTATCATGAAGTCCGAAGTCACGGACAAGCCCGTGGTGGTTGCCGCCGCGGCCGCTGCGGCAGGCGTCACGAACGCCAACCTGTGCGGCCCCGGCACGCTGGACCCGGCGAAGGTTGCCGGCAAGGTTGTGGTCTGCGACCGTGGTGTGGTGGACCGGACGGCCAAGAGCCTCGAGGTCCAGAACAAGGGCGGCGTTGGCATGATCCTGGTGAACCTTGCCAACAGCTCCGAGGACGCCGATAACCACGTTCTCCCCACAGTCCACGTCAACGCTCCCAAGGGACCCGAACTGAAGGCCAAGCTGGCCGCCGACACCTCACTCACCGTCAGCCTCGTCAAGGGCGACCTCACCGGTGACCCCCAGGCTCCGGCTCCCCAGGTGGCCGGGTTCTCCTCCAGGGGTCCCAGCCTCGCCTCCGGCGGTGACCTGTTGAAGCCGGACATTTCCGCCCCCGGCGTCAACGTCCTTGCCGGTGTATCAACTATCGGAAACGCCGGCGAGCAGTTCGGCTTTATGTCCGGCACGTCCATGGCAGCTCCCCACATCGCCGGTTTCGGTGCGCTGGTTCTCGGCAAGCAGCCGCAGTGGAGCCCCGCGATGGTCAAATCCGCCATGATGACCACCGCCTACCCGCTGCTCAATGCAGATGGAACCCCCAACACGAATCCGTTCGACGGCGGGGCAGGCCACATTGATTCACTGCGGGTGCTTGATCCCGGCCTGGTCTATAACTCGGGCATCAAGGACTGGCTCGGCTTCCTCAACGGACAGGGAGTGGACACCGGCGCACCGCAGGCCGGCACAGTCGCGGCCAAGGACCTGAACCTCCCCTCCATTGCCCTCGGCAGCCTGGTGGGTGAAGTCCAGGTCAAGCGCCAGCTGACCGCCCTGGTTCCCGGAATGTACCGTCCGGAGGTCAACATGCCGGGCTTCAACGTCCAGGTGGAGCCGCAGTCGCTGAACTTCTCCAAGGCAGGCCAGACCCGCGAGGTCACCCTCACCATCAGGAATGTCAGCGCCCCCGTGGGTGAGTTCACCACCGGCTCACTGACCTGGAAGGGCCCCCGCACGGTCACCTCGCCGATAGCCATCCGGCCTGTTGACGCGCAAATCGCGCCGTCCTTCTCGTTCAGTTCCGTCACCGGTACGGGCACCGGAACCATGGACCTGGTGTCCGGCTCCGACAAGCCCATCGGCGTCGCAGTGGAGGGACTCGCCCCGGTCAGCCAGACCGGAATCAACAAGGTTCCGGGTGCCTATGCTGCCAAAAACGATGCACACAACGCCGTGGTGGCCGTCAAGATTCCGGAAGGCGCCACCTTCGCGCGGCTCGGCGTGCAGGCAGAGACGAACGACGTCGACTGGGACATGGTGGTTTACGGTCCCAACGGAACGGGCGGTCTCGTGGCCACCCAGGTTGCCACCGCTGCAGCCAGTGAGTTTCTGGACCTCGAGGCACCGAAGGCGGGAACGTACTACATCGTGGCCAACCTGTACTCCACACCCAGTGGCGGGGCTGCCAACGCGGCGATCCAGGCCGTGTCCTTCTCCGGTGATGCAGGGAACCTGACAGTCAATCCGAATCCGATCGTGGCACCGAACGGCACGGCCACGGCAGCCACTCTGAACTGGACCGGGCTGTCGGAGGGTTCCTACGCATCCCGCCTCAGCCTGGGGGAGAACGGCATCCGGACCTGGGTCAACGTCCAGGTGGGCGCAGGCACGGCACCGGCTCCGGCCGGGTCCCCGGCCATGGCCACCGTTGAGGGGATCCCCGGCGTGTAGCGCACGTGTAGCGCAATAGAAGCAGTGTAAAACGTCCCGGTCAGCTGAGCTGGCCGGGACGTTTTATGTCCAGGACCCGCCGGCCGATCGTCCGGTTCCGGGCGCACCGCCGAGGAGCGGCGCCAGGGCCTTCCAGCGGGCAATCTCGCACCCATCGGTCTTCTGGAACCTCGCATTGACCTCCCGGCCATGGAAGGTCCCGGTGACCAGGGCAACCTGCGGTCCGCCGTACTGCTGCGTGCACAGTTTGGGCGGCCCCGGCAGGGGAAAGAAAATATCCTGGCCGAACCGCTCCACGGCTTCCAGGGCGGCGTCCGGGTCCGGCAGCGTGGATTCTTCCCTGGACCGGCCATCCTCGGCGACGAGCCGGAATACATACTCTTCCGCGTCCGGTTCCTCCCTGAGCCTGATGGTCAGGTCAAGGGGATCTGCTGCGCGGTGGTTGGGGGAGTCCAGGTGGTTCACTGCCTTTCCGATGGTGTGAGCGGCGCCAGCACGGCGGCCAGGCGGCCCCGGAGCTCCGCAGCCTCGGTGGCGAAGGCCCGTTGATGCTCCACGTAGGCGGCCTTGCCGTCAGCCGTCTCAATCCTGATTGCAGGATAGCCCCACTCCTCAAGATCGTACGGGGACGCCTGCATGTCCATGGCCCTGATCCGCCACGACAGCTCAAAACAGTCCATTACCAGTTCGCTGGGCAGTGCCGGCAGGAGTTTGTAAGCCCACTTGTAGAGGTCCATGTTGGCGTGCAGGCACCCCGGCTGTTCCATGTGCCGCTGGTTCTCGCGGCTGGGCGTCAGCTCGTTGAGCGCGATGGCGTCGGGGGTGTAGAAACGGAAGGCGTCGAAGTGCGAACACCTGATCCGGTTCTTTTCCACCACCTGGTCCGTTCCGGCAGAACCCAGCCTGAGCTTCAGGTACTCGTGACGCAGATCAAACTTGTCCTGACGGTAGACCATGGCCCATTCATGCAACCCGAAGCAGCCGAACTGGGCCGGACGCGCCGCTGTACCGCGGAGAATGATCCCGGCAAACGTCACGGCGTCCTGCCGGTCGGCCAGGAACTTCCCGCGGTCAAAAGTGACCGCCACGCTTCCCGCCGCCAGCCCGAGTGAGGCGAGTTCGCCGTCGTCGAGCGTTCTGTAGTGCTTCCAGCCCGTGCGGACAGCGGCCCGCTCCCCGGTTAGCACGACGCCTGCACCCGGGTGCCAGCGCAGCAGCTGGCCTGGTTTTTGGGTGTAGTACGTGAAGAGGAAATCCTCGACCGGGTGCTTCCGGCCCGCTGAACGGCGGGCGAGGTAGGGATCGGCGTAGCGGCGGACGCGTTGTGCGTGAGCATCTTCGCGCTCCCGCCAGGCGCTGGCCGGCAGCAGGCTAAGCTGCTCCACCGCTGGCACCCAGAACGTCCTCGGCTGCATCCCAGGCGCCGATTTCGCAGCCGTTGGTCCGGGCGAACGCGACATCCACGGGAGTCTCGTCCACGATCCCGGTGACCGTAGCCTGCTGCGGCCCGCCGTACTGCTCGGTGCACGCCTGTGCAGTGTTCATGGTGTCCGGGCTGAGGAGGGCCGCGTTGCTTTTCAGGGCCGCGCACGCAGCGTCAGGCTTGGGGTGCTTGCTTTCATCGGTGGGCAGGCCATCCCGGCAGACCAGGGTGTAGTTCAGGTCCGCTTCGCCGGGGGCGGGCTTGACCATGATCGAGAGTTCGGCATTCCCCGCCCCTGGTCCGGCGGAAGGGACCGGAGGTGCGGATGGCGAGGGAGCCGGAATGGACGTCTCGGTGTCAGGGGAGGGGGTACCGGACGCCGTTGGAGCGGTGGTCACCGTCGAGCTTGCCGAGGGGCTGGCGGTCGGTGTGGCTGTGTCGTCGGGACCCGCCGTGCAGGCAGCCAGCCCTGCCACGGCCAGGACGGCCAGCAGCGGCCGCAGTGTTCGCAGCCATGTTGGCAAGCGCATGAACCCTCCTAGTTTGCTGCCATTTTACGCCGTTGAGCTGGCCGTCAGGACTGGGTGCTCGCTGCCCGCTTCACCCACTGCGGCGGTAGCGGCAATGAGCCCCATCATGGATTTGTGCAGCTGGTTGACCTGGTCCCGGGTCAGACCCAGACGCTCCATCATGGTGCCCGGGACCGCGAGGGCCTGCTGGCGCAACGCGGCGCCTGTGGGGGTCAGGCCCACGGCCAGGGCGCGTTCGTTTCCGTCCACCCGCTGGCGGGTGATGAATCCTGCTTCTTCAAGCCGCCGGAGCAGGGGGGAGATGGTGGCAGGTGCCTGGGCCAGGGCGTCACTGATGCTGCGCAGGGTCCGGGGCGCCGTCTCCCAGAGACACAGCATCACCAGGTATTGCGGGTGGGTCAGTCCGAGCTTGTCCAGCACCGGTTTGTAGGCGCCCACCACGCTCCGGGACGCAACAGTCAGGGCAAAACAGAGCTGCTGCTCCAGCAGGAGGTCGTTGTCCTGCTGCTCCTCAGCGCCGGCTATGGCCGTCATCACAGTCCTCCAATAATTAGTGCACTAATTGTTAGCGTACACTGGTGGGAGGAATCCGTTCTATCGAAGGGTCGCGACAATGGGTAAGGACAACGCAGGAGGGCGCGAAAATGCTTCTCAGCGGTTCATGCGCGCAACGGGCAGGCTCCGGGCAATTTTCGGCCCGGCCAACCGCAGTTCGCTGGTGCATGACATGACTGATGAGAACAAGCGCCTGCTTGCCCAGCGCGAAGTCGAGACCCAGCAGTGGGAAACCCTGCGCCGCCCCGACGGCAGCACCTACGTGGTGCCAAAGAACCCCGAGGACCAGTCCCTCCGCTGAGGCCCACAAGCAGCGAGGCCCCCCCTTTGATCCAGCAAACCCCGCGGGATATTTTCGCGCCTCCGGGCGTAAAATAAGGGCACTGGCTCCATTTAGGGCTGGAAGCTCTTTTCGCCCGGGATGCGGGGAGGGGGTGGAAATATGGCACATGCACTCAGCGGTTTCATGAACGTCACTGAGAGGCTGCGTTTCGTCTTCGGGCCGGCAACGCGCCTGGATACAGATGCTCCGGTGGTACACAAGCACGACGAGTTTGAGCAGGCCTCAGAGGAAGAACTTTCCCACTTCGTCGTGGAGACTGACACTGAAGGCCACCACTACGCAGTCCGCCGTGAAGAGCTCGGCAAGCAGTCCTGAAGCAGAAGCAACGCGGGGTCATTTCCTGCCTGATAAACGAAGGTTATCGGGCAGGAAATGACCCCGCGTTGCTTTAAAGGTCTACGGGTCAGCGGCCCGTGCCGCCGTAGACCGTGGCCTCATTCTCGCTGTCGAGGTCAAACGCCTTGTGGATGGCGCGGACGGCGTCGTCGAGCAGGTCGGCGTGGGTCACCACGGAGATGCGGATCTCCGAGGTCGAGATCATGTTGATGTTGATTCCTGCATTGGACAGGGCCTTGAAGAACGTTGCCGAAACACCCGGGTGCGAACGCATGCCGGCTCCGATCAGTGACAGCTTGCCGATCTGTTCGTTGTATTCGATGTTCTCGAAGCCGATTTCCTCCTGGGCCGCCTTCAGGGCAGCCAAAGCATCGGCGCCTTCCACGATGGGCAGCGTGAAGGAAATGTCCGTCCGGCCGGTGCCGTGAGTGGAGACGTTCTGCACGATCATGTCGATGTTGGAGTGGGCGTCGGCGATGACCTGGAAGATGGCGGCGGCTTTGCCAGGGATGTCCGGAACGCCCACCACTGTGACCTTGGCTTCGGAACGGTCGTGTGCAACGCCGGAGATGATTGGCTGCTCCAAGGCAACTCCCTCTTGAGTGGTGATCTTGTCGTCGGCGCTGGGGATGACCCAGGTGCCTTCGTTCTGGCTGAATGAGGACCGGACGTGCAGCGGAACGCCGAACCGGCGCGCGTATTCGACACAGCGAAGGTGCAGGATCTTTGCGCCCGAGGCGGCGAGTTCCAGCATTTCCTCGCTGGAGATGGTGTCGATCTTCTGGGCGGACGGCACTACCCGCGGGTCCGCGGTATAGATGCCGTCAACGTCGGTGTAGATTTCGCAGACGTCGGCGTCGAGGGCTGCCGCCAGGGCGACGGCGGTGGTGTCCGAGCCGCCGCGGCCGAGCGTGGTGATCTCGTGGGTGGTCCGGCTCATGCCCTGGAAGCCGGCGACGATGGCAATGTGGCCCTTGTCCAGGGACGTGCGGATCCGGTGGGGGTCGACGTCGATGATGCGGGCCTTGCCGTGGATACCATCGGTGATCATGCCGGCCTGGGAGCCTGTGAAGGACTGGGCCGAGGCGCCGAACTTGTTGATTGCCATGGCCAGCAGGGCCATCGAGATGCGTTCGCCGGCGGAGAGCAGCATGTCCATTTCGCGGGCGGGCGCGGAGTCCGTCACCTGGGCGGCGAGGTCCAGTAGCTCGTCCGTGGTGTCACCCATGGCGGAGACCACCACCACCACTTCATTGCCGGCCCGCTGGGCATCCACAACGCGCCGTGCGACGCGCTTGATGCCGTCGGCGTCCGACACGGAGGAACCGCCGAACTTCTGCACGATCAGCTGTTTGGTCACCGCACCGCCGCGGGGCGGCTCCTGCGGCTGCGTTGCTGCGTGCACTTCGGTAGTGGGCGTACTCATGCGCGTACCTTCACTGGATCAATCGGAGTTCTGGATGTCAGGCACAGCCCTTGAGGGCGCGACGGCGTGACTTTCAGTCCAGTTTATCGCCGTAGGCTGCGGGGCGTTGAATTGTGACCGAATCTCAGCCATGTGCCGGCCCCGCGGGTCATACGGCGGGACTACGCTCAGATAGTCAGTATGCATGCCACGGTTGGGGGACAGGTGCTCGGAGTATGACTGCAAATCAGGACGGTACGGATGTGACGGCGGAGCCGGAACAGCACGACGACGGCGGCATCACCGCCACCGCGGTAAGCCGCAGCTTCGGTCAGGTCCACGCCGTCGAACTCATGGATTTCCATGCGCCGGCCGGGAAAGTCACGGCCCTGATCGGGCCCAACGGGGCCGGCAAAACGACGTTGCTGCTGATGCTGGCCTCGCTGCTGGCGCCCGATTCGGGGACCGTCACTGTGGGCGGTCTGGACCCGCAGCACCACCGGGCACAGGTGCGGAGCAGGATCGGTTGGATGCCTGACACCCTGGGTGTGTGGGACTCACTGACGGCCCGCGAGATCCTCACCCAGATGGCACGTTTCTACCAGCTGCCCAAGGACGGAATTGCGCAGCGGGTCACCGAAATGCTGGACCGGGTCCGCTTGACGGACCTGGCCGACCAGCCGGCCCGCGTCCTGTCCAGGGGCCAGCAACAGCGGCTCAGCCTGGCCCGCGCGCTGATCCACGACCCCTCCGTCCTGCTTCTCGACGAGCCGGCGTCCGGACTTGACCCCGGATCGCGGGTGGAGCTCCGGGTGATGTTGCGCCAGCTGGCCGCGGAGGGGAAAGCGGTTGTTGTCTCTTCACATGTGCTGAGCGAGCTTGACGAAATTGCCGACGCCGCCGTCTTCGTCAACCGGGGACGGACCGTCCGGCACCAGACCACGGACGAAGCCGCTGCTGCGGGCCGCCGCTACGCCATCACTGCGGCGGACACCAAGGCACTTGCCGCCAAGCTCACGGAGCTGGGACTTACCTTCCGGATTGAGGACGGCCGGCGGCCGGCCATCAGCCTGCTGCTGCTGAACGACGACGACGCCGCGCGCCTGTTGCGCGATCTGGTGCTCGCCGGCGTTGTGGTCACCTCTTTCGCCCCCGCCTCGGGTGCCTTGGAAGAGACGTACATGAATCTTGAGGGGGAGCGGCGATGAGCCAGCCGACAGTGACGATGCAGCCGCCGGTCCATGGCCGCGCGGCCGGCTATTTCGCAGGTATCCGCGACGTGGTGGTCCTTGAACTCAAGCAACGGCTCCGGTCCCGCGGCTGGTACATCATGCTGGCCATCTGGTTTATTTTGACCGGCCTGGTGACCTGGCTGACGTGGGCGAGCTGGAACGCCCAGCGCGAGGCCCAGCGCCCTTATGGCGGCTTCGGTCCGGCAGAGTCCGCCGGGCCGGGATCAATGATCTTCGAAGTGGTCCTGGCTTTTGTGCTCCTCTTCGCGCTCCTGGTGGCTCCTGCACTTTCCGCCAACGCGGTTAACGGTGACCGCGCCGGCGGCACGCTGGCCATCCTGCAGGTGACCCTGCTCCGCCCCGGCCAGATCCTCTGGGGCAAATTCCTGGCGGCCTGGTTCGCGGCTCTGGCATTCCTCGTTGCCAGCACGCCGTTCCTGGTGATCGGGGTGGCCCTGGGCGGCATGACTCCCGGCCACGTTGTGGTTGCGCTGCTGATGCTCGCCGTTGAGGTCGGCGTGGTGTGCGCCATTGGCGTCGGAATTTCTGCCCTCGCCAACAGGCCGCTGTTCTCCATTGTGGTGACATATCTCGCGGTGGCCGGGCTGGTCTTCGGATCCCTGATTTCGTTTGGTCTCGGCACCGGGCTCTCGCAGGGCACCATCATGGCGAACCAGGCGCAGTACCGCGGCTACTCGCCTTATGAGCCGCTGCAGGAACAGCCCATGCCGATGGAACCGGAGTACACATGCTCAGGTCCCCTGGTGGCGCAGCCTGCGGTGCACACCGAGAGGGTGGCGTGGATGCTGGCAATGAACCCTTACGTGGTGGTGGCCGACGCCATCCCGTACCCGGTCCGGGCGACCACAAACTTCGGATCTCCGCAGGGCGCCATCGAATCGATCAGCCAGGCGGCGCGCTACGCCATGGCCGGGCCCGAAGGCACCCACCCGTGCGCCAACGGCGAGGCCAAGCCGCGCTATCTGGCGCAGGAGACTCCCTTGTGGCCGCTGGGACTGGGGCTGCAGTTGCTGCTGGCCGGCCTGCTCCTGTGGCTCGGATGGCGCTCCCTGCGCACACCGGCCCACAGGCTGGCCCGGGGAACCCGCATCGCCTAGGGCCACTACTGGACAGGCCCGCTGCAGCGGATCACGATTGGATCAGCCGGCGTATCCGCCGGAGGCTGGGCCTGACCAGTGGAAGTGGGAGCCTTTCGAACTGTGGCTGAAAACGAACGCAAGGAGCCCGGACGCTCCACTGGGGACCCGGTTTACGAGCCGATAGGCCCCGGCTGGAATCGCGGAGGGGATGGTCCTGACGACGATGCCGGCCGGGCGTCCGGCCCAAGCGTCCTGTGGGGAGCGCTCAGGGCGGCGGCCGAGGATTGGCTGATGTCCGTGGGAAGCATCCGGTTCTGGCTTGCTGCGGCAGCTGTCCCGGTGGCAACCTCCGTGGCGGCGTGGGTTCTCCTGGCGGCCGTGCTGGTTCCGCAGACAGACCCCGGCCTCGCTGAAGGCCGGCTCTGGGTCTACCTGCTGGCGGCCGCGTTCGTACCGGCAGCCTCATCATTCCTGGCGGTGCACTGGGGTATTACCGGGATCCGCCGCATAGGTCCATGTCAGCCATTGGCAGCTGTGGATCCGGGCCCGTGGGCTTCTTTTTTTGGAGTGGTTGCCCGTGGGGCCGTGGTGGCGGCGCTGACGCTGGTCATCCTGCTGGGGCAGGCGTGGATTGCAGGGGGTTCCGGGGAGGTGGCTGCCGCTTCCGCCGGTGTCGTTGCACTGGAGTTCGCCGTCTTTGGGGCTATCGGTGCGGGCGCATCCGCGATGTCCCGCCGCCGGTTGTGGGTGGCGATCGTGGCGTGGGGCGTGGCCGGCGTCCTCGTGGTGGTCAACGTTGTGGCCGTCGTGGCGTTGTTGCCGGCGGTGCGGGCGGATGAACCCGTGTCTGCAGTCTTCAATATTGTCCGGGGGCCCGGGGGTACCTTGGAGGCCTATGAATGCTCGCCGCTACTGTCGGGCACGGCTGAGGTGCCCCATACCGAACGGATCATGTGGATGGTGGCGCCCAACCCGGTGGTGATGTTTTTGATGTTGGCCGACAACGGCGGAGGGAACCTCGACAGGCAAAGCTGGATGCGGGACGCATTCCAGGAAGCCGCGGATGGCCTGCAGGTCCCCTGCGTTAATGCCGAGCCGCGCGCAAAAGACGCTGCACGGATGCCGCTGGAAGTGCTCGGGCTTGGCATTCAGGCTGGTCTGGCGGGCGCGTTCCTTGCCGGCGGGCAACTGGCCACCCGGCGTAGGCAAGCTCAGCAAGGTGAGTCAGTCTGACCTGTCAGCCTGATTGGTCATCAGGCCTTTCCAGACTGAACATGAGCAGCGGGAATCTTTTGCCGCCGGTCGGCTGATCGGTCAGGGCGGGATCCTTCCGGAATCCGAGGCTCTGGAGGAGGCGGATGGAAGGCGTGTTCGGCTCGTAGACGCCTGCCACGATGGTGCTGATGCTTGAGCCTGTGAAGAGCCAGTCCACCAGCGCCACTGCTGCCTCGCGGCCGTACCCCTGGTGCTGGTGATCGGGGTGCAGGACGTAGGCCAAAGCGGCGTGATGGGCGGGATGCCGGCCCGGGGCCAGCACGCCCGCAGGGGTGAGTTCGGCGGTGTTCCAGGTCCGGGCATCGCCCACCACCTCCCCGGACTCCTGCAGGACGATAGCCCAGCTGTGGTTGAACCATGGGGGCATGGACGCCTCGCTCAGTGCCATGGCTGCCGCCAACCTCTCCAGGTTTGCCGTTTCCGTGAGGGGACCGTGGGAGAGGTAGGTGGTGGCTGCGGGGTTGCCGCGGAACCGGTGGATGGCATCAGCGTCAGAGGCACGTACCAGCCGCAGGGCCAGCCGCGCAGTGACCAGCGGTCCGATCCCGTCCAAGATCACGCCCTTCCGATTCTTACGTGAGGGCGTTCCGGCGGCCCTCGAAGGCGCGGCCGAGGGTGACCTCATCTGCGTACTCAAGATCGCCTCCCACCGGCAGGCCTGATGCGAGGCGGGTGACAACTATTCCGATGGACTTCAGCATTCGGGCAAGATAAGTGGCAGTCGCTTCTCCCTCAAGGTTGGGATCGGTGGCGATAATGACTTCCTGGATGGCGCCGTCGTTCAGCCTGGTCAGGAGTTCCCGGATCCGGAGCTGCTCCGGTCCCACCCCGGCGATCGGGTTAATCGCCCCGCCGAGCACGTGGTAGCGGCCCCTGAACGAACGGGTGCGCTCTACTGCCAGGACGTCCTTGGACTCCTCCACGACGCAGATGACTGAGGGGTCCCGCCGTGGGTCGCGGCAGATGTTGCACAGCTCCTGCTCGGTGACATTTCCGCAGACCGTGCAGAACTTCACGCGCTCCTTCACTGTGGTGATTGCTTCCACCAGGCGTTTCATGTCCTGCGGGTCCGCTTCGAGGATATGGAAGGCCAGCCGTTGGGCGGACTTGGGACCGACACCCGGAAGGCGTCCGAGCTCATCGATCAGCTCCTGGACTGCACCTTCGTACACGTTTTCCTCTTTTGGGTTGGCTTGGAGATGGATGGAGCTGTGGCGCCGGCTGCACCGGTGTGGATCGGAGTTGCAGGCCTAGAACCGGGGAGGGATGGGGCTGCCGTCCGGGGACCGCTCCTCGATCAGTTTCCCGCCCAGAATACGCTCGACGGCGGCGCGTCCGAACACGCCGGAGTCTTCGATGGTTTCGTCGTCCGCGCTCGGGATGTCCTGGACCAAGGCGGCCACCGCCCTGGCCGGAGCCTTGGCTCGTCCGGCCTCTGCTTCAGGGCTGTTGGACAGCCGCTGGTACAGGCTTTGCCTTGCTGCGGCCGCCGATGCATTGGCGGCCGGGGCTGGCTGAAGCGGCGCGGAAGGCGCAACAGCCGATGCCATCGCGTATTCGCGGACTTCTGCAGGCTCCGGCGCGGAGCTTACTCCACCCCGCGGTGCCGGTTGCGCTGCAGGGGCGGCCTGAACCTCGCGAGGTGAGGCGCTCCCACCGGGCACAGACCCAGCACTAACTGCTGCGATGCTGTCAGATACGTGGCCAGCCGTTTGTTCTGCTGGTTGACTGGCTTCACTGGGAAGCAGGCCCCAGCTCGCGTCGGCTTCGGACAGGCCGGTGACCCGGGAAGTCTGGGGGACCACGGCAGGCTGCGGGACCTCGGTAGGCTGCGGGACCTGGGCCGTGGCGGGCTCGTAGCTGGGTGCGGGCGCGGGAGTGAAGTCTTCCGCGGGCGGCGTTTCCCGTTTCTTACCCACGTTGGTCTCTGAACCAATGACCCAGACGCCGGGTGCCTGCTCGACGGCACGCGCCCACGGATCAGGCGCTGCGTCCGGCTGGGACGCGGCGACCGCCGAAGCAGATGCAGGTGCAGGTGCAGACCGCGGGCTGCTTCGGGGCGCCTTCTTGCCGGCTGGCGCCGGTGCCTGCGAGGGCTCGCGCCTGGATGGTGTGCGCTGCGGTTCAAAGGGACCTGACGGGTCCCAGTCCATGGGCGGTTCCTCGTCCAGCGGAGGAGCATCTTCGTCCCGCGGGGGACCCCAATCGTCGTCCGAGTAGGCATAGGACCCATCGGTGGCTGCGGCCGGCTGGGACAACGGGGGAGGTTCCGGCGAAGGGCCAGCCGGTGGCGGCTGCTCCGGGGACGCCTGAGTCCGTGACGCGTGTTCCTGTGACTGGTGTTCCTGAGACTGCTGCCCGCGCTGAGCGGGAGTAACCGGTGAACGCTCATCTGGGGCAACGGCCATAGCCTGTGGGGCGGCACCGGCACTCTGGGTGGAAGCTTCCGACGAAGCCTCCGGAGTGGCGACGGATTGCTCGATGATGTGGCCAGCCGCCGGAGCGGGGTCCACAGTCCGCGCGGCAGGTGCAGCAGCCTGGTCTGCTGCCCGAACGGCAGGTGCCGGGGGAGCGGCTGCGGCGGCCTCCCGCGAGGTGGCGCCTGCCGGGGCCAGGCCCCAGGCTACGTCCGCGGAACTGGCCGGAGCTTCCTGGCTAGCGGGTGCTTTTGGGTTTGGCTCAGAGCTCGCTGCGCCGGCGGCGCCACCGGCCACCGCAGTGATCTGGCAGTCGATGCCCACGGTTTTGTGGATGGCCTGCCTCAGGTTCTCCGAATGGTCCGCCCGGCCGAATGCTCCGGCCAAGCCCGTCGTGGTGAACGCGAGAGTGAGGACCTGGCCGTCAAAAGCACCGACCTGGGCATTGGGCTCCACCAGCGCCCACGTGCTGCGCTTGATCTTGGACAGCGTCTGCAGGACCTCAGGCCAGGCACGGCGCATGATTTCGACATCGCCGCCCGCCGCTGGACCGGCAGCCGCCGAAGCAGGGGCCTGCATACCCGTGGCCTGATGACCCGTCGTCCGGGGTCCTGCTGCGGGTGGCGCGGCGGCCGGAGGCAAGGCCGGGGAAGGATCCGGGGCCGGTGAGGCCGTGGCAGCCGGCGGCGCGGAAGGCGTGACCCCCGCAGCGGGGCGTCCCTCGCGATCAGCGGGACGGGCGCCACCGGGTGCGGCGGATGATGCCCGGCTGCTTCCAGACTCCTCGACTGGCCAGTCGTTGGTGCTGACCCTGGGTGCAGTCAGCGTGGGGCGGGACACTTCCGGGGAGGCAGGCTGCGGTGCGGCAGCAGCAGCGCGGGCCGCCGCGGCCGGAACCGGGGAGGTGGGCTGCGCTGCACCGGAAGTTTCAGTAGCCGGTGCGTCAACGGGTGAAGGCACTCCCTGCCCAGCGTCGCGACGGACCGTCTCACCCTGGACAGCCTCAACGGTCACCGCATGAGGCGGCGGGACCTCGGCGGGCGCAGCAGGACCGGCGGCAGCCGCCGGGACTGAAGCGCCGGCGTCGTTCCCTGCGTAATTCAGGCGCCGCTCCACCCGGTCAATGCGTGCTGCAATGCCGCGTTCGGTCTGTTCCGAGCTGGGCAGCAGGATGCGGGCGCAGAGGAGCTCCAGGTGAAGGCGCGGCGACGTGGCACCGGTCATCTCGGTCAGCGCCGTGTTGGTCACATCCGCGGCCCGTGAGAGTTCTGCAGCGCCCAAATTGTGCGCCTGGTTCTGGAGACGGGCGATCTGGTCCGCGGGCATGCCGCGCAAAATAACCTGCGCGCTTTCAGGCATGGCCTGGACGACGATCAGGTCGCGGAAGCGTTCCAGCAGGTCCTCCACAAACCGCCGGGGATCGTGGCCGGTCTGAATGACCCGGTCCACAGCCCGGAACACGGTGGCGGAATCAGATGCGGCGATTGCCTCCACGACGTCATCCAGCAGCGACGCGTGGGTGTAGCCGAGCAGTGCCACAGCCAGCTCGTAGTCGAGACCGTTGGGTCCGGCACCGGCCATCAGCTGGTCCAGTACTGACAGCGAATCGCGCACAGAACCACCGCCTGCCCGGACCACCAGCGAGAGCACGCCGGGGGCGACCGGCACGTTCTCCTGGTTGCACAGAAGCTCCAGGTAAGCCATCAGCGGCTCCGGCGGAACAAGCCGGAACGGGTAATGGTGGGTCCGCGAACGGATGGTGCCGATGACTTTGTCCGGCTCCGTGGTGGCGAAGATGAATTTGATGTGCTCCGGCGGCTCTTCAACGATCTTGAGGAGGGCGTTGAACCCGGCCGACGTGACCATGTGGGCCTCGTCAATGATGAAGATCTTGTAGCGGTCCCGCACCGGGGCGTAGGTTGCGCGCTCGCGGAGATCGCGGGCGTCGTCAACACCACCGTGGCTCGCAGCATCGATCTCGATGACGTCCAGCGAGCCGGAACCGCCCCGGGCCAGTTCGACGCAGCTGGGGCAGGTTCCGCAGGGAGTGTCCGTGGGGCCCTCGGCACAGTTGAGGCAGCGGGCCAGAATGCGGGCGGATGTGGTCTTTCCGCAGCCGCGCGGGCCGGAGAAAAGGTAGGCGTGGTTGACGCGGTTTTTCCGGAGGGCCGTCATCAGCGGATCTGTGACATGTTCCTGCCCGATAACGTCAGCGAAGGAGTCCGGACGGTATCTGCGGTAAAGGGCGGTGGTAGTAACAGTCACGAGAAAACCCTACCAATCAGGGCCGACAATCAGGATCCCTCGCCGGTGGTGGCCCTGTGGTCACCTGGGGGGAAGAGTAAAGACCCCCCATGCACCCGCCAGAGCCCGTTTACCCTTGCTACCTTCCGGTCCTGGGGGAGTTCAACAGGATGACGCCACATGAGGGGCCGCAGATAAGTTTACCCGAAGATTCGGAATGGTCCGGACGACGCCCTGACGACCCCGGAATGCCACCGGAATGCCCCCCGGCCGGCCCGCGGGCAGGCTAGCGCCAGCCGTCCACCGGCCAGCTCATAAAAGCAGGCTCCTCATACGGGTGGGCAGCGCGCAGGGCCAGCACCACGGCCTCGAGCAGCTCTTCCTCAACAACGCATTCGATCCTGTCTTCAGCCACGGTGGCCGCCCGCCCTTCCCCGCCAATGAATGGCGTAGCCCCTACGCCCGGCGTGAAGTGGCCGGTCCCGGGTGTGATGAAGGAACAATGCGAATAGTTTCCAAGCCGGCCCGCTCCGGCATCGCCGATGGCTGACAGCAGCATTTCGGTGTGGGTGGCAGGGACGTAAATCACCAGGGCATTCAGGAGGGTCATGGCTTCATCGTCCCAGTAACCGCAGGTGTCAACGCCCACTTTTCATTGCTTATCCGGCGGGCAGGCCTGATCATGGGTATGTACACCGATTGGGGCAATCTCAAGATTGTGAGCTGCGGGGCCTGGCGCGACGGCCGGACCCGGCAGCTCAACGGGTACCGGTGGAATGGGCGCGTTGGGGGCGTCCATTTTGGCGTTAAGGCGCGGGGTCGTTTCCTCGGGCCGACCGTGGCGGGCTGGGGCCCGGGGCGTCAATTGGGCGAAGCCGAAAAGTTCAGGTAGTCTAGTATCTGCTTTTGATTCAGAAGCAGCTGGAGAATTCGCCTAGCGGCCTATGGCGCACGCCTGGAACGCGTGTTGGGTTAACGCCCTCGGGGGTTCAAATCCCCCATTCTCCGCGCAATTAATCCCGGTCCTGACCTACGTCAGGGCCGGGATTTTGCATTTTGCGGGCACAGCCGCATTTCATCTGCATGAGCTATCCAGAGCCGAATTTTCCCTCGACGGTGATATTTTCAGCTGTCGAAGTTGTAGCCCAGCCGCCTGAGCCGCTCGCGGGCAGCAAGTTCGCTGGGTCCCCGCCGTCCCAAAGCCAGGCGTACGACGCCGAGAGCCACCGTGGTGGCGAACCGCACCGGCAGGGGGAGGGGCCCTAAAGACGGCACGCGAAGACCAAGCATGCGGCGGTACTTCGGCTCGAGGCTGTACACGGCGCCTGCGAACATCACCCGGTAGCCCGGGCGCAGCAGCGGATGCAGCGGCGGGTTGCGGATGAACTCAACAGTTTCTGCGAGCCGGCTGTCCGCGCGGAGCTCACCGGCGTCGTACCAGCGGTCCAGTTGCCCGCGCATCTCCGCCTCGGTAAGCGGCGGATCCTCTACCCCCATCAGCCGTCCGGCCTGGGCCCACTCACGGACATAGGCATCCGGGCCGCCCGGGATGGTGCCGCCCCAGATCTTGTGGGCCGTCAGGAAAGCGTCCACGAAGGCGATGTGGACCCACCGTGCCAGATCGGGATCGTTGGCCGAGTAGCTTCGCTGCATGCCGTGGCCGTTGGTGAAGCTGCCCTGCACGGGCTCGTGCAGGCGCCGAAGCCGCGCCGACGCCTCCTCGGCGGCAGCCTTGGACCCGTACGTCACGGTGAAGATCCAGCGGATGGTCCGGGCCAGCCTGCCCAACGGATCGTCCCGGAAAGCCGAATGCTCGTGGACTCCGGCCAAGGCGGCAGGATGCAGGGCCTGCATCAGCAGCGCGCGGATCCCGGCAACAATTGTCGGCATGGAACCATGCACGGCCCACACCGCGGAGCCTGGCAGGTGGTAACCGGGATCGTCCCCTTCGGCTAGGTGCGGAACCCAGGCCGGAAGGGCATCAGCGCTGCCGGTAAAGGCACGCTTCAACTCGCCCTGCCATTCCCTGAGGAGGTTGCGCATATCCCCATTCTGTCGCAGATTTCCTGCCGGCAGGACGGCCCACCGGCTGGGGTCCACAAAATAACCACAACGCTTGGACGCCGGGGTTCACAGGCTCCATTCGATGTGGTCCCATGAGAGGGTACGCCTGTTCGGATTGGGGTCCAGCGGGTCTATCCGGGAGTCGACGCGTGGGAAATCATTGGGGAGCAGGCCGCGGGAGGGAGTCCGCCGGACCCTGTGCTTCAGCGGTGCGCGTGCTCGCGGCCGCCGTGGCGGTTTCTGCCTCAGCCCTGGCTCTCGGACTCCCATGGATCCCGCCGCCCGGCAAAACGTCCGACGTCGGCCCGGCAGCCCTGAGCGCCGGCCCCGCAACGTCTGTGGTCACCCCTCCGTCTGTGGGCCCGTCCGGGACCGTCGATCAGACGCCGCTTCCGGCGCCGGCCGGCGGCTTTGCTATCGACGCCAGGGCGCTGGTCCCGTTCCATCGCACCATCGTTACGACCGTGGCAAAGGGTGAACAGCCCAAGCTCAATGTTGCCTCGGCAGGCTTGAAGCGGCCGCCCGCTGGATCCCTGATGGCTCCGCTGGAAGTGCTCAACGAGAGCTCACACTTTGGGTACCGGGTCAGTCCGCTCACCGGCACCGGCGGGGACTTTCATCTGGGCCAGGATTACGCAGCCCGCTGCGGCACCAGGGTCTACGCCGCGGACACCGGGGTGGTGCGGGCGGCGGGCTGGCACCCTTGGGGTGGCGGCAACCGGGTGGAGATTGACCACGGCAACGGCCTCATCACCACGTACAACCACCTGGAAGCCATCGCCGTGAAGACCGGCGAATCCGTTCAGGTGGGTCAGGTGGTTGCCCGCGTTGGGAGCACCGGCTGGTCGACCGGCTGTCATCTTCACTTCGAGACCATACTGGGCGGCAAACACACCAGCCCCCTGAATTGGATCCTTATACCCACCCGGCAGCTGGATGAGCTGGCCGACATCGCCATGGAGAGCTTCGTTGCCAGGCCTTCGTCCCCGGCTGCGGAAGCCCTCCGCTGGGCCATCCCTGTCGCCACGGACCAAAGTCATACGGTGTTGTTCGGGGACGACGAGCTGCCCGATCCGCCAAGTCCTGACCCCACCACCCCCGCCCCGGAAACACAGGTATCCACGCCTGCTGCGTCGCCGTCGGACACTACCTCACCGTCCGGGACTGCCTCGCCCTCCGAAACTTCCACGCCGTCCGGGACTGCCTCGCCCTCCGAAACTTCCACGCGGTCCGGTACCGCGACTCAGACCCCCACTGAGACGGAGACGCCGACACCCAGCCACACATCGCCGACGACGACATCGCCGACGACGACATCGCCGACGACGACATCGCCCACCACGACGTCCCCATCCGGGACTGCGACGTCGACGCCTGCCCCCACAACGACGGCCACGCCGTCGCAGCCGACGCCAACATCCACCTCCCCATCGCCGTCCGGCACTGCCACGTCGACGCCTGCCCCCACAACCGCGTCGGGGTCTTCCACCGGGACCCCCGCCGGCACGGCCACTCCAACGCCGGTAGCTTCCGACTGGCGAGACCGGAGGGCAGCCGGTCCGACGCCCACGCCCACGCCGACGCCGACGCCGACGCCCACGCCGACGCCGACGCCGACGTCGACGCCGACGCCCACGCCGGCGTCGACCACTGAGAGTGACCCGGCCACGGAGTCGCCGACGGCGGATCCTGTCACCCCGGAAGCTACCCCGTCCCCGATGGCCGGATCCTGAGAGGAGGCTCCAGAGTGGACCCGTACGATGGCCTCTTGGCTACGAATAACCCGTATGAACCACTTCCGGAGGACCCCATGACAGCCCTGCACTCCATTCCACTCACGCTCAACGACGGCTCCGAGACCGATTTCGGCCGTTTCAATGGGAACGCTGTACTGGTGGTCAACGTGGCATCCAATTGCGGCTTCACCCGGCAGTACGCGGGGCTCGAAACCCTCTACGGAAAGTTCCAGGACCGCGGCCTCGAGGTCCTGGGCGTCCCCTGCAACCAATTCGCCGGCCAGGAACCCGGAGACGACGTTGAAATCGCGGAATTCTGCGAACGGAACTTCGGCGTAACATTCCCGCTGACGTCCAAGGCGGACGTGCGGGGCAAGAACCAGCATCCGCTCTATGCCGAGCTGACAAAGTTCAAATCCGGAATATTGCCCGGACTCGTTAAGTGGAACTTCGAAAAGTTCCTGGTCAACCGCGAGGGGAAAGTGGTGGCCCGCTTCGCACCCACAGTCGAACCGGACTCCGCCGAGATCATTGACGCGATTGAGGAGGTGCTGTCCTGACACGTGCCGGACCGTCCACCCTGGACGCGTCCCGGAAGTAATTCTTCAGCCTTTTTCCAACACGGCGGCGGCGATTTGCCTAATGTTTGCCAAATGTCTGGTTGGATTGGGCGTACTGAAGGTAGAAGGGAAGAGCCGCTTCCCGCCGACCATAGAGGTAGCAATGAAGCACATCGAGGCCGAACACCCCCGGCCACGCCACTTCCTTCTCCACCTGAGCGATCCCCATCTGATGGGGGGTCCGGAACCTCTTTATGGCGCAGTCGACAGCGAAGCCAGGCTTGTACAGCTCTTCGAGGAAGTCCGGGCATCTGGCGCCAGGCCTGAAGCAGTCATTTTCACCGGCGATCTTGCGGACCAGGGCGAGGCCGAGGCCTACGCCAAGCTCCGGGCCATCGTCGAGCCGGCCTGCCGGGACATGGGAGCCAAAGTCATCTGGGCCATGGGAAACCACGACAACCGGGCAAACTTCCGCAAGGGCCTGTTGGACCAGGTGGGTACCGACGACCCCGTGGATCACAGCTATTTCCTCAATGGGCTGCGCGTCATCACCATGGACACCTCTGTGCCGGGATACCACCACGGCGAACTGAGCGCTGCACAACTGGAGTGGCTGAGCCGCGAACTCGAGACTCCGGCCCCGGATGGCACCATCCTGGCACTGCATCACCCCCCGGTTCCGTCCGTCCTGGACCTGTCAGTTTTGGTGGAACTCAGGGACCAGGCGTCCTTGGCCGCCGTCGTCCGTAACTCAGACGTCCGCACCATCCTGGCCGGACACCTGCATTATTCGACCACTGCCAGCTTCGCCGGAGTACCCGTCTCTGTCGCGTCAGCCTCGTGCTACACGCAGGACCTCAACGTGCCGGTGGGTGGCACCCGCGGACGCGACGCCGGCCAGTCGTTCAACCTGGTCCACGTCTATGAGCACACCATCGTCCACTCGGTGGTTCCCCTGGGCAGCGCCATCACTGTGGGCGAGTACGTCACCGCCGAGGAGACCACCCGGCGCCTGGCCGACGCCGGAGTAACGATCCCGGAAACCGCGAAGGCACCGACCAAGGCAGGCACCAAGGCTGCGACCAACGCCGGACTGCCTGCGGCCGGCTAGCAGCTTCTGCCGGCCGGGCCTGCAACGGCTAAAGCTCCCAGGGCGCCTTGATGGGGAAGTACTTCTCCAGGAAGTCGGTCACCAGCTGCGCCCGCTCGTCCGCAGGGACTTCGGGGAAACTGCCGTCGTTCAGGCAAAAGAAATCCATGTTGCGCTTGGCCAGGAGCTTGGGCAGGTAGTTCAGCCCGGCGCGGGCGGTGGTGTCCACATAGCGCACTTTGGCCGCGGTCTGGGTGACTGCCCGTCCGGTGAGCAGGGCGTAGTAGTGGTAGAAGGAGTTGGTGACCGAGATGTTGTCAGCGGCCCGGAACCTGCTCGCCGCCGTCTTCTGGAACTCCGCCGGGAACTCACGTTCCATCTTTGCCACAACGCTGCGCCGCAGCGGAGCGGCTGTGTGCTCCAGGTGACGGGTGGTGATCCGCCCGAAGCGGGTCCACAGCAGCTTGCGGTTCACGCGTGCTGCGTTCTCGAAGCCGCTGCGCTCGGCGTCGTTGTCTCCCAGCCCGATCCGGGTGTCGGCCTCGATGAACTTGGTGATGCCTCCGGGAGTGAAGAACATATCCGGGCCCACCGGCCGGCCGAAGAACATGTCGTCATTGGAGTACAGGAAGTGCTCGGAGAGGCCCTCGATGTTGTGGAGCTGGCATTCGACTGCCTGCGAGTTGTGCGTGGGCAGCACTGAAGGATCCGAGAAAAATTCCTCGCTGCGGACAATGGTCACCGACGGGTGCTCGGCAAGCCACTCAGGGGCAGGGGAATCCGTGGCGATGAAGATCCGGCGGATCCACGGCGCAAACATATAGACCGAGCGCAGGGCGTACTTGAGCTCGTTGATCTGGCGGAAGCGGGCTTCGCTGTCGTCGCCTTCGCCCAGGACCACGCCTTTTTGCTGGGCCCGGCGGGCGGCGATGTACTCGGGTGAGCTGCCGTCAACCCACGAGAAAACCAGATCGATGTCGAAACTGATGTCGCTGGCGTGGTCCGCGAACATGTTCTCGATGGTCGGCCAAGTGTGCCCGTAGCGCTCAACCGTCCCGCGGACCGCGTCCTGGGTCAGCATGGTGCGGCGCGTCAGCGAGTTCTCGATCGGGAGGATCAGCTGGTTACCCTCGAAGCTCCAGAGCTCAATCTGGACGCCGGCGGAGGAACCGAACTCGAAGCCGCCGTCGGGCTCAACGCGGGGACGGTACAGGCGGAAGATACGGGCCTGCCTGTTGGGGGAGAGCTCGCCGTCAGCCACCAGCACGGAGGACTTCTTTTTCGCATCAACGGTCATGGAGTAGACCGGCTCGTTGCGGCAGGCCTTCACCAGGGCGGACCGGAGCTTCTTCCGGTCTTTCCAGTCCAGGGCGATCACCGGACGGTCGCTGTTGCCCCGGACCAGCAGGTAATCCAGGCCTTCGGCCGCGAGGACGCCACGAAGGAACAACAGGTCCTCCACCATGGCCTGGTAGGGCGTCCGGTTGTGGTTGATCAGGGCGTACCTGCCCTTGTGGCGGACCACGTCCGGCCTGTTCTTCAGCCGCGCCTCAGCTGCCGGAGATGTCACCTCCGTATGGCTCCGTACTTCTACGGACGCCTGGCCACCGTAATAAATCTCGTCCTGGACCGGTGCTTCTGTAATGGTTGTCTCCGTCGCGGCTAAATGGTAATGGTTCTCTCTTGAATAATAGCGGCACCGCCAAGCGGCGGGCCCCAAGCGGGCCCCAAGGGGGCCCCAAGCAGGCCCCAAGCAGGCCCCAAGCGCGGGAAAGCTGCCGGGGACGGACTCAGCCTGCCGCCGCTTCCCGCCAGCTGCGCAGGAAGGCGCCGCCGGCGTCGTCGTGAATCACGTCTTCGCCGAGCCCCAGATCCGTGGCCGTCAGCACCTCGTAGGGCTTCACCGGGACCCCGTCCGCCGGGCGGACGTCGACGTGCTTTACCGGGTGGTCGTTGTGGTGCAGCCAGTCCGCCATGGCGTAGTCGGTACGGGAATCACCCACGGTCCGCCACGCCTGCGGGGTGATCCCCTGCGCAGCCAGGAGTTCAACGGCACGGCTGGCGCCCAGGTCCTTGCCCAGCCGCACTGACTCAATGTCCGTGGAAATGATGGTGGGGTCCACCCGGTAGTCCACCTCGTCGTCGGAATTCGGCTCATGGTGGTCCAGCCGGACCACACCGAGACCGTGCCTGGCCATCAGCTCCATGGCCTCGGCGTCGAAGAGCTTCTGTTCGGCGAGGTATTCAGCGGACGCTACCTCGATGTGCTGCTCCACGGATACCATGGCCCGCTTGGTTTCATCGAAGAACATGTGCGCCGAAAAGTCCTCGGCGACCAGCCTGCGGACGTCGTCGCCGTAGGCCTGGGGTACAGCCAGCTCGTGGTCCACATGGATGGGGCCGGGCCCGGCAGCGGTGTAGCTGAACCAGACTGCACCCTTTTCGCAGATGGCGTGGATGATGGTTCCCGCGGGAATGCCGGCGGCAATCATCGGTTCCATCACCTGTTCCCTGATGAAGGCATCGGAGCGTCCGGTGTTAAAAACCACCGGAATCCCGGCCGCAGCAAGGGCCACCAGGTCTGCGATGATCTCCGGTTTCACGTCACGGGTCACCGGGCTGGCCACCGGGCCGTCGACGTCGAGCAGGAGGGCGAGGGGCGGGGCGGACGGCAGGCGGACGCCCGGCGTGGAACCGGCAGGGAACTCGGGTGCAGTCATGGCTCTATTCTGTCAGCCGGCCGCAGTCGTGCCGGCGCCGGCGGCCCAAGTCCCCGGGATGTGACGGATGGTCACTGTTTGGCTACAACCTGAGGGCTCCGCGGGCCTGACACTTCTCTTGGGAAGCCAACATGCCTAGTGTGGCATGGTGATCTTCAAAGCTGTGGGCGAAGGACGCCCGTACCCCGACCATGGCTACAACACGCCCAAACAATGGGCATCGCTACCGCCGCGCCCCGTCCGCCTTGACGAATTGGTGACCACCAAGCGGACCTTGGACCTGGAAGCGCTCCTGGCCGAAGACTCCACCTTCTTCGGGGATCTCTTTCCCCACGTGGTGCAGTACCAGGGCACCCTCTACCTTGAGGACGGGCTGCACCGGGCTGTGCGCACCGCGCTGCACCAGCGGACTGCCATCCACGCCCGTGTGCTGGTGATCGATGGCTAGGAAACTCAAGGACGTCAGCGTCCTGCACGGCCACCACGTAGTGACCGGGCCCGAGTTGCGGGCAACCTTTGAGGCTGCGGGGGATCCTGACGACCCCGCCCGGCTGCGCCGCCGGGTGGTGCACGGTGTCGTGCTGGTACTCCTGCTGGGCCTGATCGTGGGCGCGATCATCACGGCAGTGGCCATTGTGAGCGGCCAGCTCCGGATTCCGGCCACCGAGGCCAGCGATGAACCTGCGTCGATCTGCCCGGGTGCAACCTTCGATTACACCCCCAACGAGCAGATCAACCTCAACGTCTACAACTCCACCAGCCGGCCGGGCCTGGCCAGGACGGTGGCCGATGACTTGCTCGGCCGGAAGTTCGTGGTGGGGGCCGTGGCCAACACTGATGCCGGCTACCGGGGAGTTGCCGCGGTGGTGTCCGGGGCAGCCGGGCAGTCCGCTGCGTTCAGCGTCCAGCGGAACGTGCCCGGCTCGGATTACTTCCAGGACGGACGCACTGACGCCAGCGTGGACCTGATTCTTGCAGGGGATTACCAGGCGCTTGCCGCGGCGGACCAGGTGGACCAGACGCCCGGGCTGTTGAGTTGCCCCCGGGAAAGCCGGCGCATCGCGGACGACGCCAAGTGGCCGGTCATTCCGACGGCGGGCCCCACACCGTAGAAGCCTTTTTCCTGGGGATCAGGAAAGCGGGAGGCCGACGCGCTGGGGAGTGCCGTCGTCGTCGAACCTCGCGCCGGCACCCAACAGGATGAAGCGCACAGTCCGGGTGATCCGTGCCTCCAGTTCAGCGGGCTCGTTGCTGCCGCGCGCTGCACTGGAGGACAGCGTGCCGTGGATGAGCTGCGCCTGCTGGCTGATATCGGCCTCCGGCAGGTAACCCTGGGCCATGGCGTCACGCAGGATGCCCTGCAGCATGATGCTCAGCTCGCCCACGTGGTCGGCCAGTTTGGCAAAGGACGACGGCGACAGTACCGCCGCCATCGCAGGTCCCGGCGGCAGATGGCGGCGGCTCAGGTCCTCCACCTGGGTGCGGACGTACAGCGCCAGCCGCTCCACGGGATTTTCGAGCCGGGCCAGGGATTCCCGGAGTTCGGCGAGGAACCGCTCAGTCTCATCCAGCGCATAGGCGATCAGGAGCTCTTCGATATCGGCGTAGTAGTTGTACACCGCGGTGCGCCCCACTCCGGCATGCCGGGCAACGTCCGTCATGGTCAGCCCCGGGAGGCCGTGGGAGAAGAGGAGTTCGCCGAAGGCTGTCAGGACCCGGCGTTGCGTCTCGGCGCGTTGCGCGGCATTGGTCGCCGCCGAAATCCTGGGCATGCAGACACTTTACCGCGATGTGTCAGTAAAATCTGGTATCAGACAGCGCAGCCGTCCGGGCCGCACGCTTCGCCGTCCGCAGAGTTGACCAGTACCAGTGGATTGGCGTCCTGCCAAGCCTGGTTCAGGGCTGCGGTGAACGTCTCGGCGGGCTGGGCGCCGGAGAGCCCGAACTTGCGGTCGATCACAAAGAACGGGACGCCGCTGATGCCCAGGGCCCGGGCCTCCGCGAAGTCGGCGCGGACGTCGGCGGCGTACTTGCCAGTGGTGAAAAGCGCAGCCACTTCATCGGCGTCGATTCCCAGCTCACGGCCCAAGGTGGTGAGGTATTCAGTGCTGCCGATGTCCTGGCCATGCTCGAAGTGGTCGCTGAGCAGGCGCTCCTTGGCCGCGTCCTGCTTGCCATGGGCCGCAGCGAGGTGGATCAGCCGGTGGGCCGTGAAGCTGTTGGCCACCACAACCTTGTCGAAGCGGTAGTCCAGGCCCTCGCCCTTTGCCTGCTCCGTGACATGGCTGAACATCTGCGAGACCTGTTGCGGGGCCATGCCTTTAAGGGTGCTCAAATAGTCGAGCTCCGTGCCGTCATAGTGCTCCGGAAGGGTCGGGTCCAGCTGGTAGCTGCGCCACGTGACCTCCACGGAATCGCGGTGCGGAAACCCGGACAGGGCGGCTTCGAAACGGCGCTTGCCGATGTAGCACCAGGGGCACGCGACGTCTGACCAGATCTCAATCTTCATGTCAGCCACAACTGCGCCCCTTCGGTGGCCATTCCCGAGGCCGTTGTTTGATTCGTCACACCGGGGGGCTTGAGGGACTTGTCAGGGTGCCTCCCGTGGGGAGATAGTCGGAGTAACAGGTTAAGCAGACGCCTAGGAACGTTCAGTTGCCAGGTCGGGGGACCTTGGACTGTCACCCCGGAGGCACGCATGCGGATAGGACTTGTAGCTGCACCATGGATTCCGATCCCCCCCATCGGATACGGCGGCATAGAGAGGGTTGTTGACTCCCTTGCCCGTGGTTTTGTCGCGGCGGGTCATGAGGTGCTGTTGGCGGCATCGTCGGACAGCACCTGCCCGGTACCGCGGGTTCCCGGCATGAGGCCGTCAGAGCCGGCGGAACTCGGGTTCACCCTCTCGGAACTCAGCCATGTCATCCGGGCGTATGAAGGCCTGGGCGACGTCGACATCATCCACGACCACACCTTGGCCGGACCACTGTGTACCGTCCGGCGGGGAGCCCCGCCGGTGGTCACCACCATCCACGGACCCCTCATCCCGGCGTCGGCCGATCTGTACCGCGCCATGGCGCGCGACACCGCCATCATCGGCATTTCGCGTGACCAGACCTCCCACGTGCCTGACGTCCCTGTCACCCGGGTGATCCACCACGGAATGGACGTCGCTGCCGTTCCCGTCGGTCCGGGGAAGGGCGGCTATGCCTGCTTTGTCGGCAGGATGTGCCCGGACAAAGGTGTGCTCGAGGCAATCCACATTGCCCGTGCGGCGGGCATTCCGCTGCGACTTGCCGCCAAGATGCGCGAGCCGGACGAGATTGAGTACTTCCGCTCCACCATCGAGCCGATCCTGGGCACCAACGAGGAGTTCCTCGGCGAACTGGCGGACACGGACAAGTACCGCCTGATGGGTGACGCGATGGCTTTCCTGAATCCCATCCAATGGTCCGAGCCGTTCGGCCTGGTGATGATTGAATCCCTCTCCACGGGTACTCCCGTGGTGGGCACGCTGATCGGGTCCGCGCCCGAAATCGTGGACCACGGAAAGACAGGCTATCTGGGCTCAACAGAGGAGCTGCACCGCTTCCTTCCGCTGGCCGCATCGCTGGACCGGGCGCACTGCAGGGACCGGGCCCTGAAACTGTTCAGCACTGAGAGGATGGTTGCAAACCACCTGGACCTGTACGCGAAACTGCTGGAAAAGAGTCAGCTCCCAGGGGTTCCGGATGGTTCGCACTTGCACCAGAATCGAGTACGGGGAACCGTCATCCGGACGCCGGAACCGAGCCCGATCACCACCCGGCGGCCATGAGGTAAGGAGAGCACCTAAATGACCGCCTGGAACGCCGACACGGAAGCCGATATCGGCGGAGCCGACGCAGTAACCCTCGTGGAAGGGTCGTCGTTCTGCATTTCTGCCCACAGCGGCGACATCAGTTCTGAGGGCGGTACCAACGGTGCCTTTTACCAGGACACCCGGATTGTGTCCCGCTGGGTTTTGCGCATCAACGGCGCACTGCGCGAACCTCTCGTGGCGCATCGTCCCGACGCCTACGAGGCCACCTTCGTGGGCCGGGCAAAGTGGCCCGACGGCCGGTTCGACAGCCCGCTGGTTGTCCGCCAGGACCGCCACATCGGACCGGGCCTGCAGGATGACATCACCCTGGAGAACTATTCCGCGGAGAGCGTCGACTGCGAGATCGAACTCCTGGTGGATGCCGACCAGGCTGACCTTTTCGATGTCAAGGGTGGCCGCCTGAGCACCGAGGCCACCCTGACGAGGAGTGTCCGCGACGGCGAGCTTCTGGTCGAAGCGGTCCGTGACGGCCAGCGCCGCGGGTCAGCGGTACGTGCCGCGGGTGCAGAGGTCACTGAGGACGCTTTGCGTTTCCGCGCAACCATCCCGGCAAGGGGCAAGTGGTCCACATCAGTCATTGTGGTCCCCCTGATCAACGGCGTGGCTCCCAAGGAGCCCTTCACGGAGGCCGGGCTGCCCCGGCACCGTGAGGGCGTGCAGCGGCACCTGGCGTGGGAGGAAAATGTCCCGCGGATCTCCGTGGAAGACAGAAACATTGAAGAAACCCTGCTGAGGAGCCAGGCGGATCTGGGATCGCTGCGGATTTTCGACGCCGAACACCCCGACCGTGCGGCCGTTGCCGCCGGTGCACCCTGGTTCATGGCGCTCTTCGGGCGCGACTCACTGCTTTCCTCGTACATGTCCCTGCTGGTCGATTCGACGCTGGCGGTCGGCACCCTCCAGACGCTGGCTTCCATCCAGGGCACCAAGGTGGACGATGATTCCGAAGAAGAGCCCGGCCGCATTCCGCATGAAGTCAGGCTGGGCGTGACGGCCGGGATGGCTCTGGGCGGTACCGCGTATTACGGCACTGCAGATGCCACGCCGCTGTTTGTCAGCGTCCTGGGCGAGCTCAGCCGTTGGGGTCTGTCCGATGACATCATCGAATCCCTGTTGCCGCATGCCGACCGGGCCCTTGAATGGATGGAGAAGTACGGGGACCGTGATGGCGACGGATTTGTGGAGTACATGCGTCCGAATCCGCATGGGCTGCTGAACCAGGGGTGGAAGGATTCGTGGGACGGGATCAACTTCGCGGACGGGCGGATGGCAGAGCCTCCAATCGCGTTGTGCGAGGTCCAGGGGTACGTCTATTCCGCCTATGTCGCCCGCTCCCTGCTGGCACGCTCGGCCGGCGACACCGAAAAGGAGTCCTACTGGGCTGAGCGCGCTGCCACGCTGAAAAAGACCTTTAACGAGAAGTTCTGGCTGCCGGACAAGGGCTATTTCGCCGTGGCACTGGATAAGGACAAGAACCCCGTTGATGCATGTACGTCGAACATGGGCCATTGCCTCTGGGTGGGCATAGTCGACGAGGATAAGGCCGCGTCGGTGGTGGAACACCTGATGTCGCCGGAGATGTTCACCGGTTGGGGGATCCGCACGCTGGCTTCGGACATGGGCGCGTACAACCCGGTGAGCTATCACAACGGATCGGTCTGGCCGCACGACTCGGCACTCGTGGCGACCGGCCTGATGCGCTACGGTTTTGTGGCCGAGGCCAAGCGGCTGGCCCGGGGAATTTTTGATGCGGCAGCCCATTTCGATGGTCAGCTGCCGGAACTGTTCTGCGGGTTCGACCGGTCCGAGTTCTATGGCCCGGTTCCGTATCCGACGGCCTGTTCCCCGCAGGCCTGGGCAGCTGCGGCACCCATCCAGCTTGCCCGGATCCTGCTGCGCTTCGATCCTGACTTCACCCGCGGGGTTGTCCATCTGGCGCCCATCCTTGCTGAGGATAAGGGTGACTTCAGGGCCGAGAACGTCCGCCTGGGGCACGCCCGGATCACCATCAGCGCGAACCGCACCGAGGGAAGCATCGAGGGTCTGCCCGCGGGACTGAAGCTTTTGAAGGAGCCCCGGCCACCGCTGGACGAACACCTGGGCGGGCGGCCCGGCGACGAGGGGAGGGCCGCCGTATCAGGGAACAGCGCGTTCCAGGACAAAATCGTGTTCCACGGTGGTGCCCAGCCGGAATGACTTGCTTCCCACCTTGCGGAAGCCTGACTTTTCGTAGAAGCGGATGGCGCGGGCGTTCTGGCTGTTCACGCCCAGCCAGACGCCGGCCGCCCCGGTTTCCGCGGCGGCCTGCAGGCTGGCGTGCATCAGTTCCGCCGCGGCGCCCAACCCGTGGTGTTCGGGGTGGACGTAGCACTTGCTGAGCTCGACGGACGGCAGCAGCTTCAGCGCCGCGGTCACATCGGGGTCCTGGGTGGGCCGGTTCGCCAGCAGGCTGTAGCCGCGCAGGCCGCCGTCGGCGTCGATGACCAGGATGGTGACCGCCGGGTCCGCGAGATAGTCCCGGAAGTGCCTCTCGCTGAGCGTATTGGCCAGGTGGGCGGCAATATCTTCCGGTGACGCCGACGGCGGGCAGGCGAGCGGAAAGGTGACGGCCGCGAGGGCGGCAAGCGGGCCGGCGTCGTCCGCTGTTGCCTTCCGGATGGTGTGGGTCATGCACGCATTCTAAATCCCGCGCCTGGCGTTACTGCTTGAAGGCGGCGTCGAAGGAGGTGTTCGAGGCCGGGAAGTCGAACTTCTTGAGGGCGGCGAGGGCTTCGGGGGCGCCGTGGAGGCGGTCCATGCCGGCGTCCTCCCATTCGACGGAGATGGGGCCGTTGTAGCCGATGGCGGCGAGGGCGCGGAAGGATGCTTCCCAGGGGACGTCGCCGCGGCCGGCGGAGACGAAGTCCCAGCCGCGGCGGGGGTCGCCCCAGGCCAGGTGGGAGCCGAGGACGGTGTTCCGGCCGGTCTGGCGAAGCTTGGTGTCCTTGCAGTCCACGTGGTAGATCCGGTCCTTGAAGTCCCAGATGAAGGAGACGGGGTCGATGCCCTGCCACATCATGTGCGAGGGGTCCCAGTTCAGGCCGAACGCCGGACGGTGCCCGATGGCTTCGAGGGTGCGGACGGTGGTCCAGTAGTCGTACGCGATCTCGGAGGGGTGGACTTCGTGGGCGAAGCGGACGCCGCATTCGTCGAAGACGTCCAGGATGGGGTTCCAGCGGTCGGCGAAGTCCTGGTAGCCGGCCTCGATCACGGCGGCCGGGACGGGCGGGAACATGGCCACGTATTGCCAGATGGAGGAGCCGGTGAATCCGACGACGGTGTCCACGCCGAGTGCTTTGGCGAGCCGGGCGGTGTGTTTCATTTCCTCGGCGGCGCGGGTGCGGACGCCTTCGGGGCCGCCGTCGCCCCAGACTTTTGCCCCGACGATGGCTTCGTGGCGGAAGTCGATGGGGTCATCGCAGACGGCCTGGCCCTTGAGGTGGTTGGAGATGGCCCAGACTTTGAGGTTGTATTTGTCCAGGACGGCGAGTTTGGCTTCGACGTAGCCGGGTTCGTCCCAGCGCCAGGCGTCCAGGTGGTCCCCGGAGACGGCGATTTCCAGGCCGTCGTAGCCCCAGCCGGATGCCAGGCGGGCGACTTCCTCGAAGGGGAGGTCGGCCCACTGGCCGGTGAAGAGGGTATAGGGGCGGGGCATGTCAGGCTCCTTCTGCGGGTGCGTTGGCTGCGGGTGCGTTGGTCGCGGGTGCGTTGGCGGCGGCCTGGGCGGCGCGGGCCAGTTCGATGATGGTGCTTTTCGTGGCAGCGGATTCCTCGACGGCGGCCAGGATGCGCTGGACGGCGAGTCCGTCCTCGAACGACGGGGAGGGCGGGGTGCCGTTTTCGATGGCCAGCAGGAAGTCGCGGGCCTGGTGGGTGAAGCTGTGTTCCCAGCCGATGATGTGGCCCTGCGGCCACCAGGCGTCCAGGTAGGGGTGTTCGGGTTCGGTGACCAGGATCCGGCGGAAGCCCTGTTCCCGGGCCGGTGCGGTGGCGTCGAGGAAGCGGAGTTCGTTGAGGTTTTCGAGGTCGAACATCAGGGAGCCCTTGTCGCCGTAGATCTCCAATTGCAGCGAGTTCTTCCGGCCGGTGGCTACCCGGGATACTTCCACCGAGGCGATCGCCCCGGACGCGAGGGACAGCGTTGCCCAGGCGGCGTCGTCGACCGTAACATCCTCCAGCCCGGCAGCGGGACCGCTCGCGTTGGGGCGGCGGGTGGTGAACGTGTGGGTCCGGCCGGAGACTTCGGTGGCCGTGTCCCCGAGCAGGAACAGGACCTGGTCGATGGCGTGCGATGCGATGTCCCCGAGCGCCCCGGACCCCGCCGATTCCTTCCTGAGCCGCCAGGTCATGGGCGTTGTTGCGTCCGCGAGCCAGTCCTGGAGGTAGGCGGCGCGGACATGCCGGACGGTCCCCAGCCTGCCTTCGGCGATCAGTTCCTTCGCCAGGGCAAGGGCGGGGACCCGGCGGTAGGTGAACCCGACCATGGACTGGACGCCCCGGGCCCTGGCGTTCTGGGCCGCGGCGGCCATGGCTTCAGCCTCGGCCAGGGTGTTGGCGAGCGGCTTCTCCAGGAGCACGTGCTTGCCGGCTTCGAGCGCGGCGATGGCGATCTCGGCGTGCAGCCAGCCCGGCGCGCAGATATCGACGATCTGGATGTCGTCCCGTTCCAGGACAGTGCGCCAGTCCGTGGCGGTCTCAGCCCAGCCGTACTTCCCGGCGGCTTCGGCCACCCCGGCGGCATCCCGGCCCACCAGGACTTTCTGCTCGAACGCCGGCACGTTAAAGTAGCCGGCAACGTTGCGCCAGGCGTTCGAATGGGCCTTGCCCATAAACGCGTAGCCGATCATCGCCACACCCAGTGGTTTTGCGTCCGGCTGCGGGGTGGTGGGGAGTGAATCCGGTGGAGTCATGGTGAATTCCTAAAGGGTGGCTGTTTCCGGCGCCCAGTCCTCGGGGACAGCCGGGGATGCGGGAGCGGAGCTGTTGACATCCACGAACGTGCCGGAGTCCATTGACTCGGTGATCGAGACCATGGAATCCAGGACGTGGTAGGCGAGGTCTCCAGTGGCGCGGTGGGGGACGCCGGCGCGCAGTGAACGCGCCATGTCCAGGACGCCCATGCCGCGGCCGTTCGCCGGACCCGTTGCCGGAACAGTGGTCCAGTCCTCGTCCCCGGCCCGCCAGAGCCGGAGGTCGCCGTCGAAATGGTTGGGATCCGGCAGCGAAAGCGTGGCCTCGGTGCCGGTGATTTCCACGAAACCCATGCGGACACGCGGCGATTCGAAGGAGAAGACACTGTGGGAGGAGGCGCCGTTTTCGAACTGAGCCATCGCGGAAACGTGGGTAGGCACGTCCACGGTGAATTCCTCGCCGGCCTTGGGGCCGGAACCGATGACGCGGACCTCCTTGGATTTGGATCCGACGGCGGCCACCTTGCGGATGGGGCCGAACGTCTGGACCAGGGCGGTGAGGTAGTACGGGCCCATGTCGAACAGAGGGCCGGCGCCGGACTGGAACAGGAAGGCCGGGTTGGGGTGCCAGGATTCCGGGCCGGGCGTCTGGAACGTGGTCATGGCGGTCAGCGGAGTGCCGATGTCGCCGCGCTCGATGATCCGCCGCGCCGTCTGCAACCCTGCACCGAGGAAGGTGTCCGGGGCGCAGCCAAGACGGATCCCGGCGTCGTCGGCGGTCTTCAACAGACCCAGGCCGGACTCACGGTCCAGCGAGAACGGCTTTTCCGTCCAGACATGCTTGCCAGCCTTGACGGCGGCAGTGGCAACCTCCACGTGGGCCGCCGGGATAGTCAGGTTGACGATGATTTCGACGTCGGGGTGGTTCAGTGCGGCGTCAACGCCGCCCCACTCCGGGATGCCGTATTCCTTGGCACGCGCCTGGGCCGCCTCTTCGAACAAGTCGGCAATGACGAGCACTTTGAGGTCGGGGAAGACAGTGAGGTTGTCCAGATACTGCTTGCTGATGTTTCCGGCCCCGATGACGGCGACGCCCACCGGCCCCCGGCCCGAGGCTGCGCCTGTACCTGCCGGGCTCATGCCTTGCCGCCCTCGGCTGCGGAAGCGTCGGCGGCGTTCAGGAAGGCGAGGCTCTCGGCGATCCCTTCGAAAATGTCCCCGTCATAGTCATCAAACTCCACCACGCCGGTCTCCAGGGATTGTGCCGCGGCAATGACATCCAGAACGGCAACCTTGCCCTTCCCGGCGGGCTGCTGGGCCTTGGTGTCGGTGGTCAGCGGCCCGTCCTTGATGTGGATGAGCTTCACCCGGTCCCCGAGCTTGCCCAGGATGTCCACGGGGTCCTGTCCGCCCACGGCCACCCAGTAGGTGTCCACCTCGAGGACGAGTTCGGGGTCCAGGAGATCGGCGAAGTACTCCAAGGCCGTGCGCCCCTCGATGGTGGACTCCAATTCCCAGGCATGGTTGTGGTAACCCACTCGGATGCCGTATTCAGCGCCTTTTTTGGCGGCGGCGTTGAGTCCGGCTGCGGTGGCCTGGATGTCCTCAGCGGTCTGCCAGCGCTCGGCCGCTATGAACGGATCAATGACGGTGCTGATGCCCAAATCCCTGGCTGCGGCGAAGATTTCATCCTGGTCCTGGCTGAGCAGGGGTGCGTGGCCGGACGGCGCGGTGAGGCCGTTCTCCTTCAGGGCAGCGCCAAGTTCCTTGGCAGTGGCGACGAAGTTGTACGGCTCCACCTGCGTGAAGCCGATCCCGGCCACCCGCCGGATGGTGCCCGGGAGGTCCTCCTGGATGGCAGCGCGCAGGGTGTACAGCTGGAGTGAGTACGGCAAGGGGCTCTCCTGAAGTGACGACGATTTCCCCTAAAGCTAAGGCGACTTTTGTCGAACGTCAAGCAAAAGATGCTGGAGTGTCGATTTTCTTTCCCCGTGTGACATGCAGAAGCCCGGTGTGTTATCCATGATTCATGACCACGCACCCCGGCCCTTTTCAGCCTGCGGCAGATTCAGGCGGCAACCTGGCGCGCGCCGGTGACCTCTTCCAGCTGTTGCGGGACGGTAAGGCACGTACCCGCGCCGACCTCGCCCTGACGACGGGGCTGGCGCGCTCCACCGTGGCATCCAGGATCGATGCCTTGCTCCTGTCCGGACTGGTGGGTCCCGCGGGAGAGGCTAATTCCAGTGGCGGCAGGCCGCCGTCGCGCTTTGCCTTCAACCCGGCGGCGCGGGCCGTACTGGCCGTCGACGTCGGGGCCACCCACGTGATCGTTGCCGTCACCGATCTCAGCGGCCGGGTGCTGGCCGAGCAGCGACTTGCCCAGGATGTAGCCGCTGGTCCGGAGGCTGTGCTGGACCGTGTGGTGAGTGAGGGCCTGGCGGTCCTCGCCAAAGCCGGCCGGACAGCCGGCGAGGTTGCCGGCATAGGCATTGGGCTGCCCGGTCCCGTGGAGCACGCCACTGGCCGGCCGGTCAAGCCGCCCATCATGCCTGGCTGGGACGGGTTCGACGTCGTCAGTTACGTCCAGCGCTCGCTGCCGGTGCCGGTGCTGGTGGACAACGACGTCAACATCATGGCGCTGGGGGAGCGCGCCGCGCATTGGCCCGAGCACAGTAATTTCCTCTTCGTCAAGGTGGCCACCGGCATTGGCGCGGGGATCATCAGCAACGGTGAACTCCAGCGCGGTGCCAACGGAACGGCCGGCGATCTTGGCCACGTGAGGGTGCCCCGCGGTGATGATGTGCTGTGCCGCTGCGGTAACACCGGCTGCTTGGAAGCGCTTGCATCCGGGCCCGCGATCGCCGCGGAACTCAGCCGGCTGGGCGTTCCGGCCAGCAAGGGCAGCGATGTCCGGCGGCTGGTCAACGAGGGCAATCCGCTGGCCGTCCAGGCCCTGCGCCAGGCCGGACGCGATCTGGGGGACGTCCTGGCCACCGTGGTGAACCTTCTCAACCCCTCAGTCATCGTCCTCGGCGGAAGCCTGGGCCAAGTGGGCGATCATCTGATGGCAGGCGTGCGCGAGGTGGTGTACCGGCGCTCGCTTCCGCTGGCGACCTCGCACCTGCGGATCGCCCTGTCCATCGCCGGTGACCAGGCGGCGATTCTCGGCGCGAGTCAGATGGTCACCCAACATGTGCTTTCGCCTGCCGCGATTGAGGCAACCCTCCAGGCGGCCGGCTAAAGCGCGTCAGGAACCGATCACGCGGACCGGCGAACCCGCCAGCCACGCGCTGACATCCTCAAAAGCGCCGCCGTAAAACTGCCGGTAGCTCTCCCGCGTGACGTAACCCAGATGCGGGGACAGTACTGTGTTCGGGGCGCTGAGCAGCGGATGGCCGGACGGGATTGGCTCCTCGTCGAACACGTCCAGCGCAGCTCCCCGGATCCAGCCCTCGCTCAAGGCCCGGACCAGGGCGTCCTGGTCAACCAACGGTCCCCGCGCCGTGTTCACCAGCAGGCCCTCCGGGCCCAGGAGGCGCAATTCCTGCTCGCCCACGATCCCCTCTGAACGGGGAGAGAGCCGCAGGTGCAAGGTGGCGACGTCGGAATTCCGGAAAAGATCTTCCTTACTGACTCTCCGGGCACCGGCCTCCGCCGCCGCTTCCTCCGTCAGGTTCTGGCTCCAGGCCAGCACCTCCATGCCAAAGGCCTGCCCGTAGGCCGCGATCCGCCGCCCGATCTTGCCCAGGCCCACAATTCCCAGGGTCTTGCCCGCGAGCTCGATGCCCACGGAGGTCTGCCAGGTTCCGGCCCGCAGGGAGTTCTCCTCGGCCGGAAGATTCCGGGCAAGCGCCAGGAGCAGGGCCCAGGTCAGTTCCGGAGCAGCGGTGGGCGAGCCGGGTGTCCCGCACACCGTGATGCCAAGTTCGCCGGCCGCCTCCACGTCGATGGCGGCGTTCGCCATGCCGGTGGTGACAAGCAGTTTCAAGGCGGGAAGTTTCTCCAGCACTGCCCGGGGAAAGGGCGTCCGCTCCCGCATCGCCACCACGATCCGGCAGTCGACCAGCGCCGCCACCAGCGCATCCGGGGACGTGAAGGGTTCGCGGAAGACAGACGTTGTGACGCCGGCCTGTTCCAGGGAGGCCCAGTCGGCGAAGCCGTGCGCAACGTCCTGGTAGTCGTCAAGGATGGCAAGCCGCTGCTGCATATCTGGTCCTTCGTCCGTGGTCCGGGGCCGTGATGTTCATCCTAGGCCCCCTCAAAGGTGCGCGGAGCCAACGGGGGGCGTGATAGCAATGGGGGTGATGAAATCATTTTTAAGCCCTCCGGAATCGCTGTGAGCGGGCGGCTCATGGCGAGGGTTCCGAAATCCTGGATCCTGCTCGCGTGCATCGGCCTCTTGGCCCTGAACCTGCGTGGACCTTTCGTGGCCGTTGCCCCCGTGGTGGACATCATGCAGGCGGACCTCGGGTTTTCACCGGTGGTCCTGGGGCTCCTCACCAGCATCCCGGTGCTGTGTTTTGCGCTCGCTGCCCCGCTGGCATCCCTGACGGCGCGGCGTTTCGGCGCTGAGTTCGCCGTCACCCTCACCATTCTGGGCGTGCTGGCCGGGGTGATCGTCCGTTCCGCCGGAGGCCCGGCGCTCGTGCTCGTGGGAACCGTGATGATCGGCCTGGCCATCACCATCGGCAACATCGGCGTGCCGCTGATCGTCCGCCGTGACTTCTCGCCGCGGCGGCAGGGCACAGCGATGGGTGTCTACACGGCGGCCCTGAACATCGGATCGTTCCTGACGTCCATGGTGGCGGCGCCGCTGGCCGAGCTCGCGGGTTGGCAAATCTCCCTCGCCTCCGTCGGCATCCTGGCGGTGGTGGCCATCATTTTCTGGACGCTGGCTGTGGGCGCCCGCACCGCATTTGTGCCCTCGGCTGAGGTGGTTCCCGGCGGCCAGGAGCATCCCGCGGTCAAGGGGTCAGGCTGGATCACTGCCGGCCTGACCGCAGGCTTCGCCGGGCAGGCTTTTTCCTACTACGCTGTGACCGCCTGGCTCCCGAGCTACCTCAACGACGAGCTGGACATGACCGCTTCCGCCGCCGGGGCGGGGTCCTCCCTGTTCCAGATCTTCGCGATCGTGGGCGGCCTGGGCGTGCCGCTTGCCACCAAATACTTCAGTACGACGACGACGGCGGTCACCTTGGGCGTGTTGTGGGTGGCCGTACCCGCCGGGCTGATGCTCGCACCGCAGCTGTGGTGGCTCTGGTCCATCTCCGGCGGCATCGCCCAGGGCGGCGGCATCACGGTCATCTTCATCGCCATCATCAAACTGGCCCGGGACCAGGCCTCGGCCGGCAGGATGTCCGCCACGGTTCAGGGGCTCGGGTACTGCTTCGCCGCCGTTGCCCCGCCCCTCGTCGGGTTCGTCCACAACGCCACCGGTTCCTGGACCCCGGCGTTGCTCCTGATCCTGGCCTCGACGCTGACCTTCTTCCTCAGCACGACCCTCTCCGTGCGGCTGGTGCCCAAGGGCCGCTGACCCGGCCTCCCCCTGCTCCGGACGCTCTCTCACTTAATGCAGCTTAAACACCATCGCTCTCTCACTTTCTTGTGGAAAGTGAGAGAGCGATCAGGGTTTTCCTGCATTGAGTGAGAGAGCGTCGGGGGGTGCGCCGCGTGTGGTGCGTCCCGCCGTCGTCTCCTTGCTGAATGGTGGTTCCGTCGCCGGGCCGGCTCCCCGGATCTCGGGGTGCCTGTTGCGAAGGGCGTGCCGGCCCGGCAGACGGAATTCTGTGCGGCTGCTGCCTCTTAGGCGGCGGCGAGTTCCTCGGCGGAGGCCTTCGTCTTGGCTTCCGTGAGGTAGCGGGCGTAGGCGGGGAGGGTGAGGAAGGACGGGAAATCCCGGGCGAGGGTGACTTCTTCGAAGATGTCGCGGGCGTCTTCGAAGCGGTCGCCGTCGAAGCGTTCCAGGCGGGCGAACTCTTCGTCGAGGAGTTCCTCGATCCAGTGGTGGGTGATGATTTCGCCGTGATCGGTGATGGCGGACGCGTACATCCACTGCCAGAGCTGGGAGCGGGAGATTTCCGCGGTGGCGGCGTCCTCCATGAGGTTGTGGATGGCGACGGCACCGTTGCCCCGGAGCCAGGATTCGATGTAGCGGATGCCTACCTCGATGTTGTTCCGGATGCCCTGTTCGGTGATGGTCCCTTCGGTGGCGGCCACGTTGATCAGGGCGGCGTCGTCCGGGATCACGTCCTCACGGGTGCGCTCAAGCTGGTTGGGACGTTCGCCGAGGATGGAGTCGAACACTTCGCGGCAGACCGGAACGAGGTCGGGGTGGGCCACCCAGGAGCCGTCGAAGCCATCGTTGGCCTCGCGGGTCTTATCGGCGCGGACCTTTTCGAAGGCGTTGGTGTTGGCGGCTTCGTCCTTGCGGTTGGGGACGGCTGCTGCCATGCCGCCGATGGCCATGGCGCCGCGCTTGTGGCAGGCCCGTACCAGCTGTTCGGTGTAGGCGCGCATAAAGGGCTGGGTCATGGTCACCTGGCCGCGGTCCGGCAGGACGAACCGGGGGCCGCGGGTGCGGAAGTTTTTGATCAGGGAGAAGATGTAGTCCCAGCGGCCGGCGTTCAGGCCTGCGGCGTGATCACGCAGTTCATAGAGGATTTCCTCCATTTCGAACGCGGCGGTGATGGTCTCGATCAGGACGGTGGCGCGGATGGTGCCCTGCGGGATTCCCAGCAGGTCCTGGGCGAGGATGAAGATGTCGTTCCACAGCCGTGCTTCGAGGTGGTTCTCGATCTTGGGCAGGTAGAAGTAGGGGCCTTTGCCCTGGGCCAGGAGGCGGTGTGCGTTGTGGAAGAAGAACAGGCCGAAGTCCACGATGCCGCCGGCGATCGGGGCGCCGTCGATGATCATGTGCTTCTCGGGCAGGTGCCAGCCGCGGGGGCGGACCACGATGGTGGGCAGTTCGCCGGCGGGGCGGAGCTTGTATTCCTTGCCCTCGGGGGAGGTGAAGTCGATCCGGCGTTCCAGGGCGTCGGTAAGGTTCAGCTGGCCCTTGATGACGTTGCGCCAGGTGGGGGTGGAGGAGTCCTCCATGTCCGCGAGCCAGACCTTCGCGCCGGAGTTCAGGGCGTTGATGGTCATTTTCTGGTCCACCGGTCCGGTGATTTCCACGCGGCGATCCTCCAGGCCCGGGGCCGGGGGAGCGACGCGCCAGGACGGGTCGTTGCGGATGTCCTCGGTTTCCCGGAGGAACCGGGGGTCCTGGCCGGCCGCGATCTCGGCCCGCCGGGTCCGGCGTGCCTGCAGCAGTTCCTGCCGGCGCTCGGCAGTTGCCCGGTGCAGTTTCGCGACGAACTCCAGAGCGTCCGGAGTAAGAACCTCGTTCTGCCGGCAGATGGGCTGCGCGGTCATGGTGATTCCGTTGATCGTGAAGTCGTCAGTAAAGCTGTTCATGTCAATCTCTCCTCGGAGACGCAAAGTGTTCGACGGCGGGGTACAGGGCGGGGCCGAAAAAAGGTAATCCTCCGTGTGCTATTCCCCATCCCCGCCGGGGCCTCGCAAAGCTCGGCCGGGCGGGGACAGGGCCCCTTTTACGCACACTTCCGGATCACCTTCCCCGGCCCCCGGTGGCATCGGCACCTTCGTGCCGGCCGCCGTCGTGCCTTCGGGTGAGCAGTTCGTCCGCTCACCGTGGGCGGGAGTTTTAGTGGAATTGGCCCTCTTCGGTCGATCCGACCAGAGCGAGGGTGGATGCGTTCGGGTTGAGCGCAGTTGCGATGTCGTCGAAGTAGCCGGTGCCGACTTCGCGCTGGTGCTTGGTTGCGGTGTAGCCGCGGGATTCGGAGGCGAATTCCTTCTCCTGGAGCTCGACGTAGGCGCTCATGCCTTCACGGGCGTAACCGTGGGCGAGATCGAACATCGAGTAGTTCAGGGCGTGGAAGCCGGCCAAGGTGATGAACTGGAACGTGAAGCCCATGGCGCCGAGTTCACGCTGGAACTTGGCGATGGTGGCGTCGTCCAGGTGCTTGCGCCAGTTGAACGACGGCGAGCAGTTGTAGGAGAGCATCTGGTCCGGGAAGTCGGCCTTGACGGCTTCGGCGAACTTGCGGGCCAGCTCCAGGTCCGGGGTGCCCGTTTCCATCCAAATGAGGTCGGAGTACGGGGCGTAGGCCTTGGCGCGGGCGATGCAGGGTTCGATGCCGTTGCGGACCTTGTAGAAGCCTTCCGGGGTGCGCTCACCGGTGACGAATTCCTGGTCGCGGGGATCGACGTCGGAGGTGATCAGGGTTGCTGCCTCGGCGTCGGTGCGGGCGATGACCACGGACGGGGTGCCGGCGACGTCCGCGGCGAGGCGGGCGGCGTTCAGGGTGCGGACGTGCTGCTGGGTGGGGATGAGGACCTTGCCGCCGAGGTGGCCGCACTTCTTCTCCGAGGCGAGCTGGTCTTCCCAGTGAACGCCTGAGGCGCCGGCCTGGATCATGGATTTCATGAGTTCGTAGGCGTTCAGCGGGCCACCGAAGCCGGCCTCGGCGTCGGCGATGATCGGGACCATCCAGTCCTCAACAGTCTGGACACCCTCGGAGAACTCGATCTGGTCGGCGCGGAGCAGGGCGTTGTTGATGCGGCGGACCACGGTGGGAACGGAGTTGGCCGGGTAAAGGGACTGGTCCGGGTAGGTGTGGCCGGAGTTGTTGGCGTCCGCGGCGACCTGCCAGCCGGAGAGGTAGATGGCGCGCAGGCCGGCCTTGACCTGCTGCACGGCCTGGTTGCCGGTCAAGGCGCCCAGGGCGTTGGTGTAGCCGCCGGTCTTGTGCTCTTCGGTGAGCTGCTTCCACAGCTTCTCCGAGCCGCGGCGGGCCAGGGTGTGCTCTTCGGAGACGCGGCCGCGGAGCTTGACGACGTCCGAGGCCTTGTAGTCACGGGTCACACCTTCCCAGCGGGGATTGGCCGACCACTCAAGCTCCAGGGCGGCGGCCTGCTGTTCGGGCGTCTGCTGGGTGGGCTCAAAAGCTGCAGTCATCGTTGATCTCCTTGATTGAGCTCCGGTGGTTATCCGCTGACCGGAACTGCTCCGTTGCAGTTCCGGCCAGCTACCCCCGGTGCGGTGTTTCTTTCCGTGATTACTACTTTTCAGCACTTCACAACACTTCGATAGAGGAAAACCGTAGAAAGAAACGCACTTCTTCGCGTATCCTCAAGAAATGTCCCCTGGAAGTTGGAATCGTGAAGCCGCACCGTCGTCGTCGTCCTCTGCCGCCCCGGAATTGGACGTCATCAGCCTGGGCCGCCGCGTGCGCCATCTCCGCAAGCAGGCCGGCTTCACCCTCGATGACCTGAGTGCCGCCGTCGGGACCGCACCCAGTCAGCTGAGCCTGATCGAGAACGGCAAGCGGGAGCCCAAGCTCTCCCTGCTGCAGGGGCTGGCCGGCGCCTTCAACGTCAGCATCGACCAGCTGCTCGGGGCCGAACCGCCCAGCCGCCGTGCAGCCCTGGAAATCGAGCTTGAACGCTACCAGCGCGGGCCACTCTATGAGTCCCTCAACCTCCCCAAAATCCGCATCAGCTCACGGCTTCCCCTCGATGTGCTGGAAGCCCAGGTGGGTCTGCTGCACGAGCTCGAACGGAAGCTGAACGAACAAGTGGCAACGCCCGAGGAGGCCCGCCGCGCGAACGGCGAGCTGCGTGCCATGATGCGCGAGCGCGGCAACTACTTCCCGGAGTATGAGGCCGAGGCGCAGAAGGTGCTGGGCCTGGTGGGGTACACGGGCGGACCGCTGAGCCAGCACGTGATCGCCGATATCGCCGAAAAGCTGGGATTCACCCTCCACCACGTGGGTGACCTGCCGCATTCCACCCGCTCCGTGACCGATTTGAAGAACCACAGAATTTACCTGACGCAGAACCAGCGGCAGGACCACGACCCCAGATCTGTCCTGCTGCAGGCTTTGGGACATTACGTCCTGGGGCATGAGACGCCTAAAAACTACGGCGACTTCCTGGCCCAGCGTGTGGCGACCAATTACTTCGCGGCAGCGTTGCTGCTGCCGGAGCAGGCCACTGTGGACTTCCTGCAGACCGCCAAAACCGCCAAGGAAATCGCGGTGGAGGACATCCGGGACGCCTTCGCCGTCTCCTACGAGACCGCCGCGCACCGCTTCACCAACCTGGCCACCAAGCACCTGGGCATCACCACCCACTTCCAGAAGACCCATCAAAGCGGCATCATCTACAAGGCATACGAGAACGACGGCGTGGCGTTCCCGCAGGACCACACCGGCGCCATTGAGGGCCAGCCGTCGTGCAAGGCCTGGACATCGCGGGCGGTGTTTGATGTGCCGGACAAGTTCAGCGCCTACAGCCAGTACACCGATACCCCGTCCGGAACCTACTGGTGCACGGCACGGACTGAGCGCTCGGCCAACGGCGAGTTCTCGCTGTCGATCGGGGTGCCGTACCAGCACGTGAAGTGGTTCCGTGGGCGGGAGACGACCGCGCGGGCAACCTCAACGTGCCCCGATCCGAAATGCTGCAAGCGTCCCCCCGCGGAACTGACCACCGCCTGGGCCGGGAATGCCTGGCCGTCGGCCCGCGCCCATTCGCACCTGCTCGCCGCCATGCCGCCCGGCGCGTTTCCCGGCGTGGACGAGACCGAGGTGTACAGCTTCCTGCAGGCCCACTCCGGGGCCTGACGCTCTGGCACTTCCTGCCGGTTTTCCGGCGACGGTCTATCACTTACTGCCGGTTTTTCCACGACGCTCCATCACTTTCTTCAAGAAAGTGATGGAGCGTTCGTGAATTTATTGCATCAAGTGAGAGAGCGTTGGGCCTAGCCGTGCAGCTCCCGGTAGGCGGCTGCCGCGGCGGGGTGCAGCGGAAGTCCCGGAGTGTTGATCAACGACTCCGGGCTCAGGAACTGCACGCCCAGGCTGGAGCGCGGGACCAGTTCCTGAGCATGATTGACCAGAATCTCCACAGTCTTTTTCACCGTGCGGGCATCCGTATCGCTCCGGCACAGCAGGAGGTTCGCCAGGCCCACCGTCCAGACCGCCGGAATGCCCGGATAGGCACTCTCCGGGATCAGCACGCGGTCATAGAAAAGCCCGTGTTTGGCACGCAGCGCCGGCAGGAGCGGCGAGAGGTCCAGGAGAGCCAGCCCTGCGTCACGGTGGGCGGCCGCAATGGCCGCGGTAGGCACGCCGCCGGACCAGAACAACGCGTCCACGGACTTGTTCCGCAGGGCTGCAAGGCCCTCGTTGAGCCCAAGGTTGAGGACGCTGACGGTCCCTCCGGAGGTGGCAGTTGCGCCGGCGCCAAGTGCGGTGAAGCCCAGCCCGGCGGCCTCGATCAGCCGGGGAGTGGTCAGCGACGTCCCCGAGCCAGGCTCACCGACTGCCACGGTCCGGCCTGCCAGCCCGCCGATATCCCGGATCCCGCTGTCCCGCCGGACAACGCAGTGGATGTAGTTCTCGTAGACCTTCCCGACGGCGGAGATTCCGACGGCGTTTGTGTCACCTGCCGCTGAGCGCTGGGCAGCTGCGTCCGAGAGTGCGATGGCGAACGTTGCCTTGCCCGAGAGCAGGAATTCAATATTATCCAGGCTGCCACCGGTGGTCAGCGCCGTGGCCTGGCCTGCTGCACCATAGCGCTGCAGCGATGCGGCGAGCAGTCCGGCGAACTCCAGATAAAAGCCCCCGGGCTCGCCGCCGGCAACCGTGATCGTGTCCGGGCGGTCTTCAGGTGTGCATCCACTGAGGGCTGGCAGCAGCAGCCCGGTCAGGCCGGCTGCCAGGCCTGCTTTGAGGGCAGTCCGGCGGGAAAAAACGTACAAGTCACTCATTCGAGGCAACCTGCCCTGGACCGGTTGCCTGGTCTTGCCCGGTCAGGGCTGCCTGCCCGGGCAAGGAGGCAGGCCCGGCAGCGGCATCAGGCCCGGTCACTGCGGGCGGGAACTCAAGGCGCGCAACCAGGCCGTGGGGGATGGCCCCGGCAAGCACCAGGCGGCCTGAATTGGCGCTGGCCAGCTTGTCCACGATGGTCATGCCCAGGCCATTGCCGCCGATGCCGCGGTTGCGCGGTGAGCGCCAGAACCGGCCGGTGGCCGCTGCCCGTTCGTCGGCCGAAAGCCCGGGGCCGTCGTCGGACACCTCGATGGTGACGGCGCCTCCGCTACGCAGGGCACCGATAGAGATTCGGGCGCCCGGCGCGTACTTGATGGCGTTGTTGATCAGTTCCGCCACCATCTGGGCCAGTTCGGCGGGGTTGGCGGCGATCTGCACGGCCGGTTCCGGCGGACCGTGCAGCAGGATTGTCGCCCCACTGCGGAGGGCTGCGGGTCCGGCCCGTTCGGCTTCCTCCTGGAGGATCGGGTGCGGATCGATGGGAGCCTGAACCCGGCCTGCGGGGCTGCTCCAAGATCCGCCCAGTGGGCTCCGGGCAGAGTATTCACTTGCCCTGTGCTCAGCCGCCGCCAGCCTCAGGACCCCCTCGAGGAGGTCTTCCACATGCTCCAGTTCTGCCACGACCCCGGCTGCGGCGTCCTGCTGGCGGGCAGTTTGGAGTTCCAGCTGGAGCAGATCGATCCTGAGCCGCAGGGCGCCTACCGGGTTGCGGAGCTCGTGCGAGGTGTCGGCGATCAGTTGCCGCTGGGACTCCAGGCTGTTGCTGACGGTCCGGGCCATCGTGGTGAAGGAACGGCTCAACTCCCGCAGCTCCGGCGGCCCATCCTCAGGAAGCTGACCGGTCCGGCCGGTTGCCTCGAACTGGGTCACTGCCGCGTTCAGGCGATGGACCGGGCGCAGCACCCACCGGGTCACCCTTGCAGCAACCAGGAGGAGCATGGCTGCGAGCGCGGCGGCCGCCAACCCGACGACGAGCCACCGCTCACGCAGTTTCTGCCGGGCCGGTTCCACCTTCACCTCCAGGACCACCTCGCCCAGCACCTGGCTGGCACTGCCGAAGGACCGGGACAGCACCTCTGAGTCCGGGCCAAAAGGCTGAAGCGGGGGCAGAGTGGTGTCGCTGAGGTTCAGGTTCGCCCGGGCCAGTGCGTCACCGACGTCGGCCCTGTCCTCGCTGAGGCCCCCCGAGCGCAAGGTGCCCTGCTGGAGGCGGATCAGGACTCCCTCGCCGTAGAGCTCGGAATATCTGTCCATTTCCGTCTGGAGCCCCGCAGAAACCTCGGCGGTTGTGGCGTCCAGGGCCACCTGCGCGAACCGGTTCAGTGCGGCCACCCGTTTGATCTGGAGTTCCTGGGTCAGCTCGCGGCTGACCGACGCCAGGATGGCGGTGGAGCCCAGCAGGACCAGCAGGACGGACAGTACGCTCAGGATGCCCAGGACGCGCAGCTTCACGCGGAGTCAGCCTCGATCCGGTAGCCCACGCCGCGGACGTTGATGATGAAGCCGGGCAGTTGGAGCTTGGCCCGCAGCCCGGTCAGGTGGACGTCGAGGGCGCGGGAGGTGGCTACGAAGGCGTCTCCCCACAGCGCGTCGAGGATCTGTTCCCTGGTCACTACAGAACCCGCATGACCAGCCAGCAGGGCAAGCAGATCGAACTCCGTGGCGGTCAAAGGCAATTCCTCTGAACCCCGGGTTGCCACACGCCGTTCGAGGTCGATCTGCAGATCCCGCAGGGCGATGACCTGCTGCGGCGCGGCGGCGTGGCGGCCCGCCCGTCGCGTCACTGCTTCGATGCGGGCCAAAAGCTCAACGAGCTTCACAGGCTTGACGAGGTAGTCGTCCGCTCCGGACCGCAGGCCGAGCACCACGCTGCGTTCGTCGTCGCGCGCTGTCAGGATCAGGATCGGCACCGGGGTGACCTGGCGCAGCTTCCGCAGGACTTCAAGGCCATCCATGTCCGGAAGCCCCAGGTCCAGGAGGATCACCCCGAACTTCCGGTGGACCAGCAGGGCGTCGGCGCCGCGCGCCACGCGGGTGGGGTGGTGCCCGGCCGTTACCACCGCGGCGGCCAGTGCGGAAGCCATGGCGTCGTCGTCCTCGACGATCAGCAATTCCATGGCACGGTCCCTTTTCGTTGACTGGGCACCAAAATCTGCCCGCTTTGGAGATTACCCTCCGGCCCCGGCGAAACCTAAGGAAGTGTTAGGAAATGGCCTGCCACGTAGGTTGTGCTGTGCATCACCCATAACTTGGATGAGTCCCTTGGCGTGTGCAGGGACCGTCAACGTCGAGGAGGAACCATGGGCAATGTCGCCATGGACAGCACGAAACTGCGCCAGGAAGCCGCGGCGCCGCAATCCAGGAAGGTTCAGCGATGAGCACCCAGCAAACCGAAATCCAGAGCGAGGCAGCCCAGACCCGCCGGGCAGTGAGCAACATCCTGAAAGGCTCCGCGGGCAACCTGGTGGAGTGGTACGACCTGTACGTCTACACCGTCTTCGCCGCCTACTTCCAATCCCACTTCTTCAACTCCCAGGACGATCTTCAAGCGGGACTGGAAGCGATGGCGGTCTTCTCGACGTCGTTCCTCATGCGCCCCATCGGCGCCTGGTTCTTCGGCCGCTATGCCGACCGGAAGGGCCGCAAAGCCGCGCTGACGCTCAGCGTGACGCTGATGTCTGCAGGGTCCTTTGCCATCGCGATCCTGCCCACCACGCAACAGGTGGGCGTCTGGGCCCTGGTGATGCTGATTTTTGTCCGCCTGGTCCAAGGCTTCTCCGTGGGCGGCGAGTACGGCACCAGCGCCACCTACATGTCCGAGGCCGCCACCTCCAAGCGCCGCGGCTTCTTCTCCAGCTTCCAGTACGTGACCCTGATCGGCGGCCAGATGCTGGCTCTGCTGGTGCTGGTCATCCTCCAGAACGTGATGCCCAAGGGCGACCTGACCGAGTGGGGCTGGCGTATCCCGTTCGCCATCGGCGGTGTGGCCGCTCTGGTGGTTCTGTGGCTGCGGCGTTCGATGGAGGAAACTGTCTCTGAAGAGCAGGTCCTTGCTGCCAAGGCGCCCATCGCGGCCGGTGAGGCCCAGCCCGGCACTATGCGGTTGCTCTTCACGCAGTACTGGAAGCCGCTGCTGATCTGCATCGGCGTGACCCTCGGCGGCACCGTGGCGTTCTACACCTACACCAACTTCATCCTGAAGTTCATGAACGATACGTCCGGCATCGCCAAGACCGACACCTCCGTCATCAACTTCTGGGCCCTGTTCATCTTCATGCTGCTCCAGCCTGTCTACGGCCTGATTTCGGACAAGGTGGGCCGCAAGCCGCTGCTGCTGTGGTTCGGCATCACCGGTGTCCTGTTCACCTGGCCGCTGCTGTCCACGCTGGCCGGCACCAAAGACCCGTTCATGGCGTTCATGCTGATGCTCGGTGGCCTGCTGATCGTTGGCGGCTACACCTCCATCAACGCGCTGGTCAAGGCTGAGCTGTTCCCCGCTTCCATCCGCGCCCTGGGCGTCGGGCTGGGCTACGCGATCGCCAACTCGCTCTTCGGCGGCACGGTCCCGCTGCTCGGCGCTGCGTTCCAGAAAGCCGAGCGGGTGGACCTGTTCTTCGCCTACGTCACGGTTGCCATTGCCATCTCGCTGGTGGTCTACATCTTCGCCCTGAAGAACAAGAAGACCACCCACCTGGACCGCGAGCAGGGCGACGCCTGGAACCGCCCGGCCAAGGACGACGACAAGGACCTCCTCAACGTCTAGTGCCCGGGACAACAGACACAGGGGACGTACGACGGCGGGTGGCCGCCCGCCGTCGTACACCCACCCCACCGGGGCGCTCTGGCAGATCCTGCTGGTTTTCCCCCGATGCTCTCTCACTTTCTTTGGGAAAGTGAGAGAGCGTCGGGGGATTTCCTGCGTTTAGTGAGAGAGCGTTCCGATCGGGGTGGGGGCTATGTTGGCCGTGTCAGCTGATGAGCCCACCCACGTGATCGCGGGAGTGCGCACCCGTGGCCAAGGACCTCGCCACCCATCCCCGAGGTTTTGTTTCGGGAAACAGGCGGTCCCGTCGTCGCCCGTTTCCGAGACCGAAACGACGGCAAACCGTGACCCTACGGGCATCGTTCCGTGGCGGGCCGGCTGGTTGACTGAAAGTGCAGGCGGAATCCCCTGCAGCGTCGGCCAACCATGTCTCAGGGGGACAAGATGAAGACAACCAGAGCGGCCAGAATCGCGACGGCCGGTGCCCTGGTTGCGCTCACCGCCTGTTCGGCGCCCGCGCCGGAGCTTCTGACGGCCGACGGCGTGGAACGGGTGTCGGTGGACCGTGCGGACTACGCCGCCGAGCTGCGTTCCTTCCGGGCTTCGGCTTTTGGGCTCGGCGAGGCGCTGCTGGCCGACGGCGGCGAGGGGGCCGCGGGGAACGTGGTGTCCTCACCCACGAGCCTGCTGATTGCCCTGTCGATGCTCCGCGTTGGGGCCTCCGGCGAGACCGCCGCTGAGATGGACAGCGTTCTCACATTTCCCGCGGAGAAGCGTGACGAGGCCATGAATGCGGTGCTCGGCTCGCTGGAGAAGGTCGACGGCGACCCGGGCTCCGTGGACGAGGACAACCCGCCGCGGAACCCGGTCATGCACGCCGCCAACGGGCTCTTTGTGGACAAAGGTGTCCCCACTGGTGCGTCATTTTTGGACACCCTGGCCCGGCACTACGGGACCGGCGTCTATCCCGTGGACTTCAGCAATGAGGGGGCGACGAAGCCGGCCATTGATGCCTGGGTCAACAAGAACACGGGCGGCCGGATCAAGGAAGCTCCCGCAAAGTACGATCCCGACAATACCTTCAGCCTGCTCAACGCCCTCTACTTCGCATCAGCATGGAGCGAGCCGTTTGACCCGAACGCCACCTCTGACCTGCCCTTCACCACGGCCGCCGGCGAGGAAATCGAGGCGCCCGCCATGCATAACGAACTTGAGATGAACTACGCGGAGGGGACCGGCTGGAGCGGCGTGGACTTGCCGTACGCTGACGGTTTCGTCATGCGGCTGGTCCTGCCGGAAGTCGGGAAGGGCACCGCGGACCGCCCCGCCGCCGCCGCCTTGACCGCTGAGGAGCTGACGGAGATCGCAGACACCTTTGATGCGTCCCCGTTGGTGTCAGTGCGGATCCAGCTGCCCCGCTGGGACCACAAGTCCAGTTTTGACCTGCGGAAGGTCCTCGGGTCCTTGGGACTGGTCAGGACACTCAACAATGCTGAGGACTTCAACAACATCCAGCCCGACATGAAGATCACCCAGGCCGCCCAGGCTGCCAACATCACCGTGGCGGAAAAGGGTACTGTCGCGGCGGCTGTCACCCAGATCAGCGGGATGGCCTCCGGCGCGCCGGCGGAGCCCGAACGGACCATCGATTTCGACCGGCCGTTCCATTACCAGATCGTCCACGTTGAGACCGGCCTGCCGCTCTTCATGGGAATCGTGGCCGACCCCCGCTCCTGAGACTGTTGAGTGGGGCACCCTGGCACGGTGCCAGAGGGTTTGGGAAAACCCTGCAGGGAGTGCCAGAGGGTCTGGGAAAATCCTGCAGGAAGTGCCAGAGGGTCGCGGGGGCGGGGGAGTGGTTAGCGGGGCCCGCCCTGCCAGAGGGCGTCGAACGGGGCGCCCGAGGCAACCCGGTTGCGGATGCCCGCGGTCACAAACTCCTTGGCCGTCCGGGCCGCTTCCAGCGGGCTGGCTCCCTTGGCCAGTTCGGCCGTCACCGCCGCAGCAAGCGAGCAGCCCGCACCGGACACAGCAACCTCGCCCACCTTGGGCGCGCTGAGCACCTCGAGTGTCTCGCCGTCGTAGTAAACGTCGACGGCGTCCGGGCCTGACAGCCTCACGCCGCCCTTGGCGAGCACCGCGGCGCCGCTGAGCTCGTGAATGCGGATGGCTGCGGCTTTGAGGGACTCGACGTCGGTGATCGCCAGCCCGGACAGCGACTCCGCTTCGAAGTGGTTGGGAGTGACGAACGTGGCCAACGGCAGGATCTGTGCCTTCAGGGCGAGGTCAGTGTCCAGCGCATGGCCGGGCTCCTGGCCCTTGCAGATGAGCACCGGATCCAGGACCACATGGCGGAATCCTGCGCCCGACAGTGCGGTGGCGACGGTGTTGATGGTCGCCGGGCTGCCCAGCATGCCGATCTTCACGGCGTCCAGAACCGGCCCATAGGCCGCCGTCGTGGCTTCCAGCTGGTCCGCGATCACCTGCTGGTCCACCGGCACAAAGCGGTGGTTCCAGTTGTCGTTCGGATTGAACGACACGATGCACGTCAGGTTGGCGATGCCAAAGACGCCCAACTCCTGGAACGTCTTCAGATCGGCCTGGGCGCCGGCGCCGCCCGTAGCCTCGGATCCCGCAATGGTCAGGACGACGGCGGGAGCAAGGGCGGGAGCAGCGGCTGGGGACTGGGAGTCAGTTGAAGCGAACGTCATGGTTCCATCCTGCCATCAGGCGCCGGGCCTCCGCCGGGGATGACGCCGCGAAAGGGCTCCGCCCCGTCATGCGTGGTCACGAGGCGGACCACAGCCAACCGTCCTGCGCCGGCACAAATGCCGGCCCACAGGACAAGGCCCCACATGGTGTACCAGCCGCCACCGGCCATGAACAGGAGGGTGAGTAATCCCGCGACCAGCAACATGCAGCAGCTGGTCCCGGACACCCCGCATCAGGATTCCGGTGGCCAGGGCCAGCGGCATTCCCAGCAGCAGCGCCGCGGCGGTGCCAAAAACGTAGCCTGTGGCCCCGAGCGGAATACCAAACAGGGCCACGGTGATTCCGGTCCCAAGGAGGAAGGCCCCTGGCCCGAACGTCACGCGACGCAGGCGGTTCATGGACTCCCCTTGGCGATCGCGAGCAGCGCGCGCCCCAGCTCAGGGTGCCGGAACGTGAACCCCGCATCGATGAGTTTCCGCGGCTGCACCCACCGGCTTTTCAGCACGAGTTCCGTATCGGTGCGGATCAGCACGGCCCCCAGCCGCAGGAGCCAGGTAGGAGTGGGGAGGCCCGGCCGCACCCCGTACGCGCGCCGGACAAGCCGCATCAGTTCACGGTTGTCCACCACGTCGGGAGAGGCCACGTTCACCGGACCGGAGATGTCCGTCCGTGAGTGGAGGAAGAGGATGGTGCGGTACACGTCCTCCACATGAATCCAGCTGAACTTCTGGCGGCCGGATCCCATGTGCCCGCCCAGGCCAAGCCGCGCCAAGGCTGCGAACGGGCGCAGGGCGCCGCCGCCGGGGCCCAGGACGATGGCGATCCGTAAGGCGATTTTCCGCACCCCGGGCGTGGGGACAGCTTCCAGCGCGGTTTCCCATGCCCGCGCCACGTCCACCGAGAAGCCGGTGCCGGGTTCGCCGTCGGACTCCGTCTGGGGCCGGTCGTCCGCGTGCCGGTAGATGGTGCCGGTGCTGGCGTTCAGCCAGGCCGACGGCGGCGCCTGGCACCGCGCGAGGGCACGGCCCAGTGCCTCGGTAGTGGAGACGCGGGAATTGAGGATGGCCGCCCTGTTCCGCGCGTTGTAGCGGCAGTTGACGGAGCGTCCCGCGAGGTTGACCAGAAGGTCGGCGCCGTCCAGCACCCGGGTGATGGCGCCGTCGTCGTTCCAATTCGCCGAATCGGCTGCACCCGGTGCCGCCCGGCGGCCGATGGTGCGAACCTTCCAGCCGTCCCGCTCGAAGCGGTCCCGGAGGCAGGTGCCGATGAAGCCCGAAGCCCCGGCGAGCACCACGGTGTTTGTTTTGGTCATCTCTTCCCCTTTGTCGTTCAGTCCCGGATACTGCGGCTCAGGTTCAGGACGTCGTCAAGCATCCTGTTGACGCCCGGAATCCGTGCCAGTGACAGGCCCCGGGTGATCAGCGGGACAACGCCGTCCACCAGCTTCCGGGTCCGGCGCTGGTCCTCGGAGGTGTCGTAGACCCAGAACAACGCGATGCCCATGTAAGCCAGCCACAGCAGTTCCGGCAGCTCCGAACGGAGCTTCTTCGGAGCCGGCGGGCTGGAACCTTCCACTGCCGCCCGGAAGATGGCGAGTGAAGCCTCCCGGGCCGCCGCCGACTTTCCTGCGAAGGGATTGACGGGCGAGGTGGGGCGGATGGCCGTGGCCACGAAGTCTGCGCCGAACCGGTGATACGGTGCCATGACGTCCAGTCCGGTGTGCAGTGTGGCCCTTAGGCGGCTGCCCAGGTCCTTCAGGCCTTCGAGTGACTCCTCTGCTGTGGCCGCGTGCTCGGCCTGGACCTGGATATAGAGTTCCTGGACCAGATCGTCCTTGGACGCAAAGTAGTAGTAGGCGTTGCCCACGGAGACCCCGGCCTCGGCTGCAATGGCGCGCATGGTGGTCTTCTCGAAGCCGATCTCGCGGAACATGCGAAGTGCCACGTCTGCTACCCGTTGCCTGGTCTGTTCACTCTTGGCTGCCATGCTCACTCCTTTTGAACGTGTTCAAAAGTCAGTCTGCCATGGAACTGAACGTGTTCAAAATAGTGCGGTGCCTGTTCGGTGGAAGAGTCGCGCCTGTTCGGTGGGAGAATAGCGTGACAGTGCTAATACAGCCGGTGTCCCGAACCTCCATTGGGTAACGCGGAGACCCGAGCGAACCACTACGAAACGGATTCCCCCATGCCTTCCCCCTCGGGCCCTGACGCCCTTAAACTCGACAACTCCGCACGGACAGCGCCGAAATTCGCGTCGATCGGATCGCCTTACTTCGGCATCATGCTGGCCTTCATGGCCGTGGTGCTGATCCTGTCCAACATCGGTGCATCCAAGGGTGTGGCGATCGGCCCGATCATTACCGACGGTGGCTTCTTCCTGTTCCCGCTGGCCTACATCCTGGGCGATGTGATCAGCGAGGTGTACGGCTTCAAGGTGGCCCGTAAAGCCATTTTCACCACCTTCGCCCTGTCCGTCTTCGCCTCGGTCTGCTACTGGGTGATCATCGCCCTGCCCGGCTTCGACGACGAGTTTGGCACGTCCAAGCAGGCCGCCCTTGAGGGTGCGCTTGGCCCGGTTCCGCAGATTGTGCTCGCCTCGCTGCTGGCGTTCCTGGCAGGCCAGACCATCAACTCCTGGATCCTGGTGAAAATGAAGGCCCGCTCGGGGGAGAAGTCCCTGTGGGCAAGGCTGATGGGCTCGTCCGGCGCGGGCGAGTTCGTGGACACCCTGATTTTCTGCAGCATCGCAGCCTCCGTCATCGGCATCACGGACTTCGGCACCTTCCTGAACTACGTGGTGGTGGGCTTCGTCTACAAGACCCTGGTGGAGTTCCTCTTCGTGCCGGTGACCTCGCTGGTGATCGGCTGGATCAAGAAGCGCGAACCGAGCTACGGGGCGTAGCCACCCCGGGCCACCCGCCCCGCGCCCCGGCCACCCACCCCACTCCGCGCCCCGCCACCCCCCGCCCCGCCCCACCCCGCGCCCGGCCACCCACCCGCGCCCCGTTTCGACGGTTCCCTGCGCACACGACGTCTGCAGCCGTCGAGTGTGCAGGGAACCAGCGAAATGGGCCGACCCTAGGCAGCGGATTTCCTCCGGAGTGCCCGGAGGACGGTCATCTTGAACTCCTGCTCGCGGAACAGGTGTTTCCATTCGACCCGGACGAAGCTCCAGCCAAGGGCCATCAAGGCTTTTTCGCGCTGGCGTTCGGCGAAGATGGCCTCGTCAGTGGGCTGGTAGTCGAAGTACTTCACCTTGCCGTCAAATTCCAAGGCCACCTTCTTATCCCGCCACGCGAAGTCCAAGCGGTGCTGGCCGGCCGCGGACCCCACCGCCACTTGAAGTTCGGGTGGCTCGATGCAGAGCCGGTGGAGAAGCTCGCGGGAGAGCGTTTCGCCGGGAGATTCGGACCGGGCATCGCTGTTTTCGATGGCCCGGCGAAGGGCCAGGACGCCGTTTCTTCCAGTCAATGCAGAGCACATTGCCCGGAGCTTCTCCGCATCCGCGCCCTTCCTCAAGGCGTGGTCCATCAGGACCAGGGACTGCCTGTAATTAAGCATGAGGCAGCAATCCACGACCGTCCGCTCCAGCGACGTGCAGGGCAGGCCATCCACGAAAATGATGTCCCCCGCCTCCAGCGTCCGCGTGTGTGCCACGACGTCCTTGCCATGGGATACGGGCGAGGGGCACGTCTGCTGGGTGATGTGGACGCGGTCGTCGACATCCCACAGGTACAGCGCATGGAGCCTGGCAGCGGAGGTGTGGCTGTACACAAAGCCCCCGCCCGACGTCGTCAGCGTTCCGTGGGCATGGGCTGCGATCACTTGGCGGCTGCGCACCCATCGCTTCTGCTTCGCCCAGATGCTTCCGCGGATGTAGCAGCCGCGCCGGAGCCGGACCAGGTCCTGGGACCGGACCAATGCAGCGATGGCCCGTGCGTTGAGACCTGCTTCCAGCAGCTCCCCGGTCCGCCACAGGTCCACTCCAACCGGAAGGCCGCGGGTAGATTCTTTTGCCATGGGCCCAGCCTCCACCGGTCGCCCTGGCCGCGGCAGACCGTGGAGTTGCTATGTGGACAAGCCCGGTTCGACGGTTCCCGGCGCACACGACGTTCGTAGCCGTCGAGTGCGCAGGGAACCGTCGAAACGGTGCGATGCACCCGCCGCGGAGCACACCTGCCGAAGGGGCCAGGCGCGGAAGGCGCTCAGGAGTAGTACTGCGCCAGGGTCTCGGCCTTGAAGTCGAAGAAGGTGCCTGACTCGATGGCCAGCCGGGCGTCGTCCACCATCTTCACCACAAAGCGTTCGTTGTGGATGGAGATCAGCGTGGCCGAGAGCATCTCCTTGGCCTTGAACAGGTGGTGGATGTAGGCGCGGGAGTAGTTGGCGCAGGCGTAGCAGTCACACCCGTCCTGCAGCGGACCGAAATCACGCTTGTACTTGGCGCCGGAGAGGTTGAAGCGGCCCTGCGGCGTGTAGAACGCGGAGTTGCGGGCCACCCGGGTGGGGGAGACACAGTCGAAGGTGTCGGCGCCGTTCTCGATCGCGGTGAAGATATCGTCCGGTTCGGAAATGCCCAGCAGGTGCCGCGGCTTGTCCTCGGGCAGCTCCTCATTGCACCAGCGGACAATCGTGCCCAGGTTCTCCTTCTCCAGCGCACCGCCGATCCCGTACCCGTCGAAGTCCATGGCACCAAGGTCCCGGCAGGCTTTCCGCCGCAGGTCCTCGTACTGGGCGCCCTGGATGACGCCGAAGAGTGCCTGGTACGGCTTGCCCACCCGGGACGAGGTCAGCCGGAAGTGCTCGTCGAGGCAGCGCAAAGCCCACAGCCGCGTCCGCTCCAGCGACTCTTCCTGGTAGCCACGGGAGTTCTGCAGGGTGGTCAGTTCGTCGAAGGCGAACATGATGTCCGCGCCGATCCGGTGCTGGACCTGCATGGAGATTTCGGGGGAGAAGCGGTGCCGGTCGCCGTTGAGGTGCGATTTGAACCACACCCCGTCGTCGTCGATGTGGGCCAGGCGTTCCTTGCCGGGCGCCACGGCGTCGTCCGGACCGGAGGCGTCCACCGACTTCATGTCGATGACCTTCTTGAACCCGGAGCCCAGGCTCATCACCTGGAACCCGCCGGAGTCCGTGAAAGTGGGGCCCTGCCAGTTCATGAAGGCGCCCAGCCCGCCGGCTTCGTCCAGGATGTCCGCGCCCGGCTGGAGGTACAGGTGGTAGGCGTTGGCCAGGAGCGCCTGCGCCCCGAGCTCCGCCATGGACTCCGGCAGGACTGACTTCACGGTGGCCTTGGTCCCGACGGCGATGAAAGCCGGCGTCCGGATCTCACCGTGCGGCGTGGTGATGGTCCCGGTGCGGCCCAGGAACTCGCCGCCGTTGGCGGCCTCCTGGGCGGACGACGGCGCGCAGCGCCCGGCCAGGCGGGTGCCAACGGTGAACGAGAACTGCGACTGGTCAGCCGCCGCCGCGGGAGTGGACGTCTCGGCTGCGGGCATGGCTGGGGAGGGGTTGGCTGGCACGGTTCCAGTGTGCCAGCTATCGGTCCTGTTCCCTCAGTGGAGCGCGTTTGATGTGGGGTAGTTCTCAGCCCGCCAGCCATCCCAGTGCGAATTGATGGCCTCAAGCTTGTGGGCGCCCAGATCGTAGGTGGATATGATCACCAGGGAGCCGCCCTCGGGCCGCACGTCGTCGATGACGGGCTGGTCGGCAACGATCAGCAGGCCGTCCCCGTGCTCCGCATAGCTGTGGACGGTCAGGCCCACCTGGTGGTTGGTGCGGTACCAGACCTTGCCGGAGATTTCCTCGCCGGTCCCCAGCGTCAGCTCGTACGGCTCCCCGGGAGCGGGTACGCCGGACAGCCCCAGTTTGTCGATGGCGGAGCTTTTCCCGCCGGGAAACTCGAAGAACAGGGTGTGCCGTTTGCCGTGGGGATGGCGTTCCAGGGCGAAGCGGAGCTGCTGGAGGAAAGTCAGCCAGCCCTGGGTGATGTCCTCGTCCCAGGCCGCCCACTCGGAGTTGTGGTCCAGTGCTGCCCGGGTGACGCTGACCAATGTCCCGCCGGGCACCGGTTTCAGGTCGAAGACGTCCCCGCCGTGGGTGGTCAGGCTGGTGTGGTCCGGGGCTTCAACCACGTCCTTGTGGAAGTAGATCTCATGGATCTCGGCAGCCAGTTCGTCGGCCTCCCAGCCATGCCACTGCGCTACTTTGGCCGGTTCGCGCAGCATGGTCCAAACCTGCGGCGCATCAGCATTGATTACTACGCTCAGATTGTTCGTCATAGCCCGAATGTACAACGCAGGCGCGGCCCCGGGTAGGGGGAATTCCCCTCACCCGGACCGCTCAGGCCCTGACGGCCTCGAGTTCGTTGCTGATCCGGCGCTGTAGTTCGCCGGCGCCTATGGTTTCCGATCCGCCGTGGGCCCGCAGGAAAAGCAGGGACTCAAGGCGCAACAGCCGCCACTCCCGCTCGGCCTCGTGGTTGGAGTTGTCGATGGAACGGAAGATTTCTTTGTCGTACAGGTTCGGTTCATTCAGGGAACGCTGGCGGATCTTGGCATTCATCCGGGACTTGAAGGGGTCCGTTTCCTGGTTCTCCGGAGAGCGCAGCAGCTTTTCATAGACCTCGGCCCGGTCCTCCTGCCGGTCCTGGCGGCAAATGTAGCTGGACAGGGCGAGGGAGGCCTCCACGGACGCCCATCTGCCCGGGTTTCCGTCGAACGGCAGGACGTTGAGCAGGTCCGCGACCGCCAGCGCACCGTCAGGATCCTTGAGCGTGATGAACAGTTCGTGTGCCAGGTCGCTGAGGTCTTTGAGGCAGCTTCCGGACTTGAAGTTGATGCCTTTGGTCAGCTTGTCGGCGAGCAGCAGCACCCCTCCGGCGTCGGGGTGTGCTTCTGCAGCAGCTTCCACGACGGCTTCGGGCGTGCCCTGCGGCTCAGGGATGCGTGCAAGCTCTGCCGCGGTTGGCCCGCTCACGGCGGGCGGAATCGCAGGCAGGGGAGGTACGACGACGGCAGGAGACACCGGGGCTTCCTCCGGTTCCGTCGCGGCAGGTTCCACGGCCAGGGACAGCGGCGCGCCGGCGTCGGGCGTTTCGTCAAGGGCGCTGGTGTTCACGATCTTCACGGCTGAGCCTGCGGCGATGCGCACTGTGCCGCCGCCGGAAAGGCTGGCCAGGATCAGAGCGGGGGCCCCGTAGTCATCGGACTCAAGCTCCACCTGCTGGATTTCCGCGGTCCGTTCACCGTCCGGCAGGAGGAGCTGATCGCCGGTGGTCAAAGAGCCAGCCTGCTGTTCGCTGTAGTACCGGGAGACTGGGGTTTCGGTCATGGAAGTCCTTAAATTCTCTTGCGGTCCGCCCTACAGTCTACAAAGGCAGGTGCCGGAAGTCGGGGACCCCGGGGTTTCGCGCGGGGCTTAGAAGCCCACTCCGGCGAAGGCCAGCGCCTGGCGGATCAGAGCACCGCGGCCACCGCTGAACTCGAGCTGCACGTCGGGGCTGAGCACTTCCTCAGGCGTCATCCAGGTCAGTTCCAGGGCGTCCTGGCGGGGCTCGCACTCGCCGGTCACGGGAATGACGTACACCAGCGATACGGCGTGTTGGCGGTCATCGGTGAAGCCGGTGTGGGACGGGGCGGGGAAGTATTCGGCCACGGTAAACGGCACAGGGCTGATGGGGAGCTGAGGGAAGGCGAGGGGGCCGAGGTCCTTCTCCATGTGGCGCAGGAGCGCGGCGCGGACGGTCTCCCGGTAGATCACGCGGCCCGAAACCAGCGACCGGATCATGGTTCCGTCTTCATCGGCCTGCAGCAGCGTGCCCACCTCGTTCACGAATCCCAGCGGATCCAGCCTGACCGGAACGGCTTCCACATAGATCATGGGGAGCCTCCCGCGGGCCTCAAAGAGGTCTTCTTCGGAAAGCCAGCCGGGATTCGGGTCAGGAGTACGAACGTTCATGGTTAAGTTCTACCCCATCGGACGCGTGCGGGCCGGTGAGGAGTGAGCTATCAGCGTAAAGCGTCGCTGAAAGCGGTGGAATCCCGCCTGTGGATTATTGCGTGGCGAGCCGCTGGGAGATCCAGAGGGTGGGAGGGACATGGGCGCCGGAGCTGCCGGAGCGTTCCGCCGCATCCGGGTTGGCCACGTGCAGCGTCCTGGCGAAGGCCTCCTCCGTCTCGGACACGGCGATTCCCGCAGCGGTGAGCCGGTCGCGCACGGTGCGCAGATCGCCGTCGTACTCAAATCCGAGGCCGGAGCGCGGGCTGCCGGACGCGGGACGCACCATCAGCACCCCGCCGTTCTTGGCAGTGAAGTCTGCCGTTTCGTCGGCGTCGGGGACCGGGCGGAAGCGGGCGCCGATATCCTGCAGGGTCACCGCGGCCGCGCCCGGATCAGTGGTAAACCAGACCCCGACGACGGTGAGGGCCGTGTCAGCCTCCGCGCAGACCGCGCCGTGGGCGCCTTTGTCCGCGAGGAAGCTGAAGCCGTCCTTGCTGCTGACGCGGCAGGACTCGCCATGATCGGCGGTGATGAGGTCGGCGGTGGTGGTTTCGGATTCGACCGCGGCGAGGTTGGTGCGCCGGGCGAACTCCGCCAGATCGCGCACCTCAACGCCAAGGGCCGTCATGCCGTCGTCAGCGGCGCCTGCCTCCGCCAGATGCAGTGCCAGCCGGCCGGCACCGGCGTCGAACTCCCGCCACGGGCCCTCATCAACGGTCTTGGCCATGCCCAGAGCCGTCAGGAGCTCCTCCCACGCGTCCGGCCGGGACGTGAAGTGGATGGGGCGGACACGCAGCATGGGTTTCTCCTCGCATCGTCAAACGGGCAGACATGGCCATCATGCCACGCCCTGAAACGGCTGGAACAGTGCCGTTGGCGGGCAGCCGGCAGGCAGAATAGGGCCATGGCCATTGAACTGGAGGAACTGCTGGTGCCGGATGCGGCAGCGTGGCGGCTGTGGCTGGAGAACAACCATACGGACAGTCCCGGCGTGTGGCTTATCCTCCACAAAAAAGGCGGCAACGTCACCGAACTGGACTACGACGCAGCCCTCGATGAGGCGCTGTGCTTCGGGTGGATCGATGGCCAGGTCCGGAAGCGCGACGACGAGAGCTACTTCCAGCGGATGACCCGCCGCGTCCGCAGGAGTCCATGGTCCGCCCGCAACGTGGGGATCGTCGCGCGGTTGGAAACCGAAGGCAGGATGACGGACGCCGGCCGGGCCGCCGTCGAAAGCGCCAAGGCCGATGGCCGTTGGGATGCCGCTTATGGCGGGCAAGGGACAGCGGAGGTACCGGCGGACCTGGCTGCCGCCATCGCCGCCGTCCCGGCGGCGCAGGAAATGTTCAATGTCCTCACCAAGGTGAACCGGTACGCACTGATCTACCGGACGAACACCGCCAAGCGGCCGGAGACCCGGGCAGCGCGGATAGCTTCCTTTGTGGAGATGCTGGCACGCGGCGAGACGCTGTATCCGCAGAAAAGGAAGCCTGCGGCGGAGCACTGACTGTGACGGACTAAGTCACCGTAGGGACAAGGTCAGGCAACGGCGGGATCGAAGGGAAATGCCACGCCTTCGCCCACCACCCGGAGGCACAGTTCCATTCCCGGCCTCGCGATCGACGCGTTCCAGTGCCGGATGGTGATGATTTCGCCGCCGCCGGGGTATCGGTGATCGGCGCCGCTGGCCAGCTCAGGGGGCACCGCGAGTTTCAGCCGCACCGTGGTTTCCGGGCCGAAGTAGTCGGTGTCCACCACCACGCCGCGGATGGGGCCGTCCTCGGCGATGCGGATCTGCTCGGGCCGAAGCATGAGCTGCACCAGGCCCTGGGCCGGCGGGCGGCGGACGGGGATGCCGCCCAGGGAGCAGGTGGCCAGCGTGCCTTCCATCCAGGCATCCAGGATGACGGCATCGCCCAGGAATTCGGCGGTTTCACGGTCTGCGGGCTTGGTGTAGACCACAAACGGGTTGCCGATCTGGGCCAGCTTGCCGCCACGCATCACCGCCACCTGGTCGGCGAAGGACAGCGCTTCGGCCTGGTCGTGGGTGACCAGGATGGTGGTGACGCCGGCCTGGGCCAGGACCTTGGCCACGGCTCGCCTGGTGGCCACGCGGAGGCCTGCGTCCAGGGCTGAGAACGGCTCATCCAGCAGCATCAGTTCGGGTTCGCGGGCCAGCGCGCGGGCCAGCGCCACACGCTGCTGCTGCCCGCCGGAGAGTTGGTGCGGCCGCCGCCGGCTCATGCCCTCCTCCAGGGAAACCATCGCCAGGAGTTCGCTGATCCGCGCCTGCACGGCGCTGCGGCCGCCGGGAAGTTTGCGCGCATCCAGGCCGAACGCGATGTTCTGGCCCACGCTCAGGTGCGGGAACAGGGCGCCGTCCTGGGCCACGTACCCGATGTGGCGTTTGTGGGCGGGCAGCCAGACGCCGTCGCCTGCGACCTTGGCGCCGTTGAGCGAAATGCTGCCTGTGGCCGGGTGTTCGAAGCCGGCGATCAGCCGCAGGAGGGTGGTTTTGCCGGAGCCGGATGGTCCCACGATGGCGGTGGTGCTGCCCTTGGCCACGGACAGGTTGACGCCTTTGAGGACGGCCTGGGAGCCGAAGTTCTTGGTGACATCGGTGATGGTCAGGTGGCTGTTGGTGCTTGGTGCCACCGATGCCGCGATCCGGGGTTCGGGAAGCCTGGAGGGGGATTGTTCGGTCACTGTCCGGCCGCTTTCTTGGACTGCTGGAAGAGCAGGTAGGTCATGGGGGCCGAGAGCAGGATCATCAGCAGGGCGTACGGTGCCGCTCCGGCGTAATCGATCTCGCTGCTCTTGGACCAGAATTCGGTGGCGAGCGTCCGGGTCCCGTTGGGGGAGAGGAGCAAGGTGGCGGTGAGCTCGTTGGCGATCGCGAGGAACACCAGGGCGGCTCCGCCGGCGGCGGCCGGAGCCGTGAGCCGCAAGGTCACCCGGATGAACGAGAGCAGCGGCGCTTTGCCCAGGGCCTGGGCGGCCTCGTCCAGTTCCTTGGGGGCCTGGGCCAGGCCAGCGCGGAGGTTGACCAGCGCCCTCGGCAGGAACAGCAGGACGTAGGCGGCCACGAGCAGGCCCGCGCTCTGGTAGACGCCGGGCACCAGCCGGATGCTGACCGTCACGAATGCGAGGCCCACCACGATCCCGGGCAGGGAACTGGTGACGTAGTTCGAAAGCTCCAAAGACTTGCTGAACCAGCCGGGGTGCCGGACGGCCAGGTAGGCCATGGGGAACGCGACGACAGTGGTCACCGCTGCGCCGGCCAGGCCGTAGCCCAGCGTGGTCAGGAGGGCCGGCAGAAACTCGTCCGCCGCCCAGATGGCCGGGCCGCCGGCGGCGGTCCAGCGGAGGACGAAGAACAGCGGGAGCCCGAACGCCAGAGCCGTCAGCGCAAGCAGCGCCAGTTGGGCGGGAGCCTGGTAGGCGTGCAGCGGCAGCCGCAGTGCCTTGGCCTGGGCACCGGAGCCTACCCGGGCGTAGCGTGCCGTTCCGCGGCCGCGGGACTCCACTACCAGCAGGATCAGGCAGAAGAACACCAGGACGCTCGCCAGCATGTTTCCGGCGGTGCCGTTGAAGGTGGACTGGTACTGGACCATGATCGCGGTGGTGAAGGTGTCAAAGCGGATCATGGCAAAGGCGCCGTATTCGGCGAGCAGGTGAAGGCCCACCAGGAGCGCGCCGCCGGTCATGGCGATGCGCAGCTGCGGCAGGACCACCCGAAAAAAGACCCGCCAGGCGCCGAGCCCCAGCGCGGCGGCGGACTGTTCGATCGCAGGGTCCAGGCGGCTGAGCGTTGCGGCCGCCGGAATGTACACGAGCGGGAAGTAGGAGAGGCTGGCGACCAGGACGCCGGAGCCGAGCCCCTCCAGCGACGGAATGGCCGAAACCCAGGCATAGCTGTTCACAAACGCGGGGATGGCCAGCGGCGCCGCCAGCAGCACGGCCCAGATCTTGTGGCCGCGCAGCTTGGTGCGTTCCACCAGCCAGGCACCGCCGACACCCAGGGCAAGGCACAGCGGCACAGTCACCAGCATCAGCAGCACGGTGTTAAGCAGGAGCTCCCCGACGCGCGGCCGGAAGATCAGTCCGATGGCGGTGTCCCACCCGGTCACTGCCGTCATGTAGACGACGTAGCCCAGCGGAACGAGGGAAAACAGTGCGATCAGCACCGCCAGGACGGACACGACGGAAACGCCGAAAGGCGGGCGGGGGCTTTTGCCCCGGCCCGCCGTCGTCGTGCTCCCCGTGGAAGGGGGAGCCGATAGATCAGTGGTCACAGAATTACAGCAGTCCTGCCTTGGTCATGAGCTCGGTGACCTTGGTGGAGTTCAGCTTCGCCGGGTCCACAGTGGGGGCCTGGAGATCAGCCAGCGGGACAAGCTTCTCGTTCGCCGGTACGTCAGAGGCGATGGCGTACTCGAAGGAGGTGCCCTTCTGCAGCACTTCCTGGCCCTTCTTGCCGGTGACGAACTTCAGGAAGGCCTGGGCAGCTGCCGCGTTCTTTGCGGTTTTCAGCACGCCGCCGCCGGAAACGGACACAAACGCGCCCGGGTCCTGGTTCTTGAAGTAGTACGGGGTGACGTTCTTGGAGTTCTCGCCGGTCTTGGCCTGGTCACCGTAGTAGTAGTAGTGGTAGATCAGGGCGGCGTCGACTTCACCGGCGTTGACTGCCTTCATGGCCGTGCTGTTGCCCTTGTAGGCCTTGAAGTTTTCCTTCATGCCCGTGAGCCACTCGTCGGCTGCGGCCTCGCCCTTGAGCTCGACCAGGGCGGCAACGATGGCCTGGAAGTCAGCACCCGACGGGGATGCGGCCCACTTGCCCTTCCACTCAGGGTTGGCGAGGTCCAGCATCGACTTGGGCAGCTGGTCTTCGGTCAGCTTGGCTTTGTCGTACACCAGGACAGTGGAGCGTGCGGCGATGCCGGTCCACTTGTTGGTGCTGGGACGGTACTCTTCCGGAACCTGCTCCACGGTGGCTGCGTCGACATCGGCGAAAAGGCCGGCGTTCTCGATCTGCGCCATGGCGGGCGAGTTTTCGGTGAGGAAGACATCAGCCGGGGATGCTGCGCCCTCCTGGACAATCTGGTTGGACAGCTCCGTGTCCGAACCCTGGCGCATGGTCACCTTGACACCGGTCTCAGCCGTGAAGGCGTCGATCCATTCCTTGGTCAGGCTTTCGTGCTGGGCGTTGTACACCGTGATCTCACCGGAGACTTTCGCGTCGCCCGAGGCGGAGGGTGCGGTGGTGGCTGCCGGGGAAGTGCTGCCGCCACAGGCGGTCAGTCCCAGGGCTGCGGTGGCGGCGAGTGCGATACCGGCCAGGGCGCTGTTGCGGATCTTCATTGAGGCTACTTTCTGGGGAAAAGTGTTGTGGACCGATGGTCCGGGTAAGCCGGGAAGGGGGCTGGCTCACTCGAGAACTGTAGGTTAGCCATACCTAAGGTACCAAGCCCGATCCACCAGAAGTGATCAGGATCACATCAATTACGTAACTGTTGCGTGACTTAATTACCTGGCGCCTTGTGGCTGAAGAGTCGTGGCGGCTTCCAGGACCATCCACGCCTGTAACTGGGTGGAAAGTTCGACGGCGGCCCCCGGGGGATAGGTCGCCACGGCCGGTTGCGTGGCGTGGATGGAGAAGATCACGTTGCCCTGGCCCGGGGTGTCGTGTTCCGGCCGCCGGCCGGCCCAGAACGCTTCGGCCGTGGCCAGTACGAGTTCCGCGGCGGTGGACCGGGCGGACGCGGGAAGCCGGTCATCGAGGGCGGCGAGTGCCAGGTAGCGGCAGAGGATCCCGGTGAAGAGTCCGCCGTCGCCCGTTCCATCGCACCGCAGGACCCGCGCGGGCGCGGCGGGGGACGCCATGCCGGGCGCAGTGACGGGAACCTGGGTGGGGGCAGGGGTGGCCACTGTCAGGTGCCGGGCCACGGCACCGATGACGTCTGCGGCCCGGGCCAGGTTTGCTTCGCCGCCAAGTTTCAGCAGCGCTCCGAGTACAGGCCCTTGGTTGTAGGTGTAGATGGTGCCTTCCACCACCACTTCCCCGGCCGCATTGAGCCGGGCGCCGTCGAGGTATAGCCCCTGTGCCTGGTCAAAGAGTACGGCGTTGAGCCAGTCCACCAGCCGCTGGGCCTTTGCCTGCTGGCCGGTGCGGGCGTAGTACAGCGCTACAGGGGCCGTGGCTGGGGTGTTTTTGAAATCCCGTTTCTTGCTCCAGAAGGTCCCGCCGCCGAGGTCATCGGTGGAGGCGGAATCGAATTGCAGCGTCAGTTTTTCGCGGACCCTGGCGTTGCGGCGGCGCCCGGGCTTGCGGGTTTCCTCCGCCAGTTTCTCCAGCCGGTGCGTGGCCAGCGCCAGCCATGCCATGTCGTCGTAGTAGCTGTTCACGAAGGTGAAGGCGTTGCGCAGCCGGATGCCGGTGACCAGCCGGGAAGCGAGCTTGCCGGCGCTCGGACGGTCCGGACCGTTGAAGCGCGCCGCCGGGGTTGCACCGTTGCCCAGTTCACGGCGCCCGGCGTCCACCAGGCAGTCCACGTAGTGCGCCTGCCACCAGTAATGCCACGGCTGCAGGAGGTTCTGCAGCTGTTTCGACGGCCATTGCACGGCTCCCAAATGGGTGCCGGGCAGCAGAAGCAGGCGGCGGCCAAACAGTGCCGTGACGGAGCGGGCAGCCACATTTGCCCTGTCCTGCCAGTCGATCGGCTGCAGGCTGGACGGGGCGGTACTGGGGTCCGGCGAGGTCATGGTTTCCAGCCTAGCGGGTGCAGGCCGCCGGTATTTCAGTTAACATTCACTAACTAATGGTCGCGCTGGCAGCTCCGGTGGCCGCATCAAGGAGGATGTATGGACGTCTTGGGTACTGTCGCTCTGATTACGGGCGGGGCATCCGGTCTGGGTGCCGCCACGGCCAGGCGATTGTTCGACGCCGGCGCGTCGGTTGTGCTGATCGACCTGCCGTCGTCGGCCGGTGCGGATTTCGCGGCGGAGCTGAACAGGACCGGCTCCTCTGGCGGCGGCACAACCGGCCGGACTGCCGTCTTTGTTCCGGCTGACGTCACCGATGAGTCGCAGGTGCAGGCCGCCGTCGATGCCGCGGTGGCGCTGGGGCCCTTGCGGATTGTGGTGAACTGCGCCGGTATTGCCACCCCCGGCAAGGTGCTGGGGCGCGAGGGCGTGCTGCCGCTGGACACCTTCAACCGCGTCATCCAGGTAAACCTCATCGGCACGTTCAACGTGTTGCGCCTGGCGGCTGCGGCCATGGTCTCCACGGAACCGGTCAGCACCGAACTGGGTGGTCCGGAGCGCGGGGTCATCATCAATACGGCGTCGGTTGCGGCGTTCGACGGCCAGATCGGCCAGCCCGCCTACGCTGCGTCCAAGGGTGCCGTTGCCGCCATGACGCTGCCGCTCGCCCGTGAGCTCGCACGCTCGCTGGTCCGCGTGGTCACCATCGCCCCGGGCATTTTCGAGACACCCATGATGGCCACCCTTCCGCAGGAGGCCCAGGAATCCTTGGGTCAGCAGGTTCCGCACCCGTCCCGCCTCGGCAGGCCCGCCGAGTACGCCAAGCTGGTGGCCCACATTGTGGAGAACGCCATGCTCAACGGGGAAACCATCAGGCTCGACGGCGCCATCCGCATGGGCCCGAAGTGAACGTGGCTCCGGCTGCTGCAGCGACGCCGCCGCGGCTCGAGGACCTGCCCACGGCCGACTTTTTCGCGTTCGAATCGATGCTCAGCCCGAAGGAACAGGCCAAACTGGCCGAGCTGCGCGGCTTCCTTGCCACCGAGATCGCACCGTACGCCGCCGACTGGTGGAACAATGCTGAGTTTCCGACGCATATCCTCCCAAAGCTCGCGGCCCTTGAGCTGAGTACGCCGGCGCAGCGCGGCTACAGCAACCTGTTCGCCGGACTTGTCATCGCCGAGATGACCCGCGTGGACACCTCGATCGCAACGTTCTTCCTGGTCCACCACGATCTGTTTGTTGAGTCGCTCTACGGCTTCGGCTCCGCGGACCAGAAGGAGCGGCTGCTGGCGGACGCCTCAAGCCTGCGCATCACCGGCGCGTTTGCGCTCACCGAACCGGGCCACGGCTCCGATGTGGCCGGCGGGATGGAGACCCGGGCACGCCGGATTTCCTCAGCGACAGGGGAGCCCGACGACGACGGCGACACGTGGGTGCTGAACGGTGCCAAGCGCTGGATAGGGAACGGGACGTTCTGCGACCACCTGCTTGTGTGGGCCCGGGAGGAGACCGTAGGCGGCGCCGCCGGCCGCGGCGCTGTCCGTGGGTTCATCGTTGACGCTTCCCTGCCGGGCGTGACACGGAGCCGGATCGAAAACAAGATTGCTTTGCGGACGGTACAGAACGCGGACATCGTCTTCGAGGATGTCCGCGTACCGGAAGCAGACCGGTTTGCCGGGATAAGTAGCTTCGAGGACACCAACCAGCTCCTGCGCGGGTCCCGGATCATGGTGGCCTGGCAGGCCGTGGGGCAACAGCTGGCGGCGTTCGACGTGGCCCGGCAGTACGCCGTCGAACGCCACCAGTTCGGGCGGCCGCTGGCGAAGTTCCAGCTCATCCAGCAGCAGCTGGTCACGATGCTGGGCAACGCGGTCGCGGGCATGGGGATGATGGTGCGGATCGCCCAGCTGCAGGACGCCGGGGCGGCGGACATGGCGCAGGTTGCGCTGGCGAAGTCCTACACGAGTGCCCGGATGCGGGAGACCGTGGCGCTGGGCAGGTCAATCCTGGGCGGCAACGGCATTGTGACCGATTACCGGATGGCCAAGATCTTCTCCGATGCCGAGGCCATCTACACCTATGAGGGGTCGTTCGAAATCAACACCCTCATTGTGGGCCGGGCGGTCACAGGGGTCTCAGCCATCGTCTAGGACGGCGTCTGGAACAGGGCCTTAGAAAAGTGCGGGCTCTTTCTCGCCGGCTTCGATCCGGTAGTCCAGGCTGTTGTTCTTCACCGGCATGGGGCAGGTGCCGTACGGGGTGAAGGCGCTGGGATAATTGATGGCGCGGTTGAAATCCAGGATGACGGTCCGGTTTCCCAGCGCATCAACGCGTGGCCGGGCGGTGGAGACCTTCCGCCACTCGTCGGTGGATTCCCCGTTGGTTTCGTCGTGGAACGTAATGGTCAGGGCGCCGAGTTTTTCCTCCTCGGCCTGCAGACGGAATTCGTGGTCCTTGCCCGGCAGCCTGAAAACCACCTCACCCACCGAGTAGTGCACGCCGTCCACCAGCGGATTGGCGGTGCCGATGGGGATGGCCACCGGCTCGGGGTACGGCTGGTAGCCAGCCTCGATCACCAGGTCCGGGTTGTACTCGAACGTGGGCGCGCCGTCGAATTCGGTGAACACCGGTGAGGCGGAGTCCCGGGTGCGGATGGCGTACCGGTCCGCACGCATGGCAAGTTCCACCACCACCTGCTTGCCGTCCGCACCGCCGAACTGGACCCACATCAGAGACTCCTCGTCGGCGAGGGTGGCCGTGATGGTTCCGTCAACTGCTTCGCCGGTTTCCACGAGCGTCAGGCCGTCCTCCGCCACGGCGGTGAGCGCCGCCGTCGTGCCGTCTGTTGACCAGAGACCGGGGGCGGGTTCGACGCCGGCGGGCTGCGTCCCGAGCCACTGGAAGGAGGTGAGGGTGAGCCAGCCGTGGGGAGTTGCAAGGGCGGCGTTCCGGTTGGTGCGGAAGCGCTCCCAGCGTTTCAGCTGCGCCTCGGGGGCGGATTGCCGAGCGTTCACGGGTTCCTCCCCAGGCTTGCGGACACCAGCTGCGAGGCCGTCTCACGTGCGGCGAGGGCCGCTGCCGGGTCGGCATCGAGCACGCCGCTGGCCAGGCCGCCGTCGAGCACCAGGGTCAGGCTGCGCGCCAGGTGGTCCGGCTCAGGGGCACCCGCCTGGGCGGCCAGGTCCCGGATCCAGGCAGTGATCTTCCTCTTGTGCGCCACGGTCCTTTCGTGGACGCGCGTTCCGCTGGGGGACTCGGCCGCGGCGTTGATAAAGGCGCAGCCCCGGTAGCCGTCGCGGCGGCAGGCGCTGGCCAGGGCATCGAACAGCCCGACGAGCTGGTCGGCAGGAGCGGGACCGGCGGCCTCCGCCGCGGCGTGGAGCTGGCCTGTCCACACGCCGTCGACCTTCTCCAGATAGGCAAGGATCAGGTCATCCTTGGCCGGAAAGTACTTGTAGAACGTGGCCTTGGCCACCCCGGACTCGGCGATGATCGTATCGATGCCGGCGGCCCGTAGCCCCTGAGCGTAGAACAGCCGGAAGGCAGTGGCGAGGATTTTTTCCCTGGCCTGCCCGGCAGGCGTGCGGGGCGCCGCTGGTGCCGGCGTGGCGGACGACTTCATGGCTCCATGGTACACAGACAAGTCTGTCTATAGCCTAGGCGTTGCCGTAGACAGACCTGTCTGATAGCGTCATGGCCAAATCATAGACGAACCTGTCTACCCCTTTCGCTTTGGAATGAGGATCACCATGAAGATTGCCGTACTCGGAACCGGAAGTGTCGGACCGGCCATCGCGGCTGCATTATCGGAGCTTGGCCACGACGTGGTGATCGGAACACGGGATCCCCAAGCCACCCTGGCGCGCACCGAGCCTGGCGCGACCGGCGGGCCGGCTTTTTCCGAATGGCATGCGTCCCACCAGGAGATCGGCGTGGCCACCCTCGTTGATGCAGCGGCAGCCAGTGACCTGGTGGTGAACGCCACCAATGGAGCTGCATCCCTCGAAGCCCTCAGTGCTGCCGGGGCCGAAAACCTTGCCGGAAAAATCCTGATGGACATCGCCAACCCGCTCGATTTCTCCCAGGGCTTCCCGCCATCCTTGAATCCGGTGAATGACGACAGCCTGGGCGAACAGATCCAGCGGGCCTTCCCGGAAGCCAGGGTGGTCAAGACGCTGAATACCATGACGAACAGCGTGATGGTTGACCCCATGCACGTTGCCGGCGGGGACCACACGGTTTTCGTCTCGGGCAATGATGCCGGGGCCAAGGCGGAGGTGACCGGGATCCTGAAGGCCCTCGGCCACACAGATGTGCTGGATCTCGGTGACATCACCACTGCCCGCGGCGCCGAGATGATCTTGCCCCTCTGGGTGCGGCTCTGGGGCGCGCTGGGGACCGGCGACTTTAATTTCAAGGTGGCACGCTAAGGATCGGCGTCACCATCTGAGACGGATTCCGCCCGGGGGCGAGGTGCGGGTAGCATCGAAAGCCAGTAACGTGGCTCACAGTATCCAGCGCAGTGTACGAGCCAAGTCCGAACCCTCGAAAGACAGTTTCCATGGCTAACACTGCAATGAATTCCGCTACCGATCTCGCCTCCGAACTCAGGGCCGATGTCCGCCGCGTTTCCACGCTGCTGGGCGAATCCCTGGTGCGCCAGCACGGTCCGGAGCTTCTGGACCTCGTGGAGCAGGTGCGCCTGCTGACCAAGGAATCCAAGGAGGCCGCCCGTGGCGGCGCCGACGCCACCGGCCCGTGGAGTGCGCACGACGTCGTCGAACAGGTCCGCGAACTGCTCGGCTCCCTGCCCATCGAGCAGGCCACCGACCTTGTGCGGGCGTTCGCGTTCTACTTCCACTTGGCGAATGCCGCCGAGCAGGTCCACCGCGTCCGTGGGCTGCGGACCCGGCAGGAGAAGGACGGCTGGCTTGCCAAGGCCGTCTCCGAAATCGCCGCCCAGGCCGGGCCCGGGGTTCTCCAGGAAGTGGTTAACGGGCTGGATGTCCGGCCCATTTTCACTGCCCATCCCACCGAGGCCTCCCGGCGTTCGGTGCTGGACAAGATCCGGAAGCTTTCGGACGTTCTGGCCCAGCCCACCAAGGAAGGCACCACCGCCCGCCGGCGTCAGGACCGGCAGCTTGCCGAGGTCATCGACCAGATGTGGCAGACCGACGAACTCCGCCAGGTGCGTCCCACGCCCGTGGACGAGGCCCGCAACGCCATCTACTACCTTGGCGGGATCCTCACTGACGCCATGCCCGAGATGCTGACGGAACTATCCGAGCTGCTCGATGAACATGGCGTGAGCCTGGCTTCCCAGAACGCCCCCATCCGGTTCGGGTCATGGATCGGCGGCGACCGCGACGGCAACCCCAACGTCACCGCTGCGGTCACCAGGGAAATCCTCCAGATCCAGAGCCAGCACGCCATCCGCATCAGCATCGGCATGATGGACGGCCTGATCTCCATCCTGTCCAACTCCACCGCGCTGGCCGGAGCTGACCAGAACCTGCTGGACTCCATCGACGTCGACCTGAAGAAACTCCCGGGCCTGGACCGGCGCGTCCTCGAGCTCAACGCCCAGGAGCCCTACCGGCTCAAGCTCACCTGCATCAAGGCCAAGCTGATCAACACCGGCAAGCGCATTGCCGCGGATTCCACCCATGAGCACGGCCGCGACTACAGCGCCACCGATGAGCTGCTGGCCGATCTCGAACTGCTGGAACTCTCACTCCGCAACCATTCAGCGTCCCTTGCTGCCGACGGCGCCCTTGCCCGGGTCCGGCGTGCGGTGGCGTCCTTCGGCCTGCACCTGGCCACCCTGGACATCCGCGAACACGCCGACCACCACCATGACGCCGTCGGCCAGCTGATGGACCGGCTCGGCGGACCGGGCCTCCGGTACGCCGAACTGAGCCGCCACGAGCGCTTCGACGTGCTGGGGTCCGAGCTTGCCTCGCGCCGGCCGCTGTCCGGCCACCCGATTAAGCTCGACGGCGTCGCTGACGGAACGTACGACGTCTTCCGCGAGATCCGCCGCGCCCTGCGCACCTACGGTCCGGATGTCATCGAGACGTACATCATCTCCATGACCCGCGGCGCGGACGACGTCCTGGCCGCTGCGGTCCTGGCCCGCGAGGCCGGCCTCGTCAACCTGTTCGGCGCCGCCCCGTATGCCAAGATCGGGTTCGCACCGCTGCTGGAGACGGTGGAGGAGCTCCGGGCCTCTGCCGAGATCGTGGACCAGCTGCTGTCCGTTCCGGCGTACCGCGACCTTGTCAGACTGCGTGGCGACGTCCAGGAAATCATGCTGGGCTACTCGGATTCCAACAAGGAATCGGGGGTTATCACCAGCCAGTGGGAGATCCACAAGACCCAGCGGAACCTGCGCGACGTTGCGGCCAAACACGGCGTCCGCGTCAGGTTGTTCCACGGCCGCGGCGGTTCCGTGGGCCGCGGCGGCGGGCCCACCTACGACGCCATCATGGCCCAGCCCAACGGCGTCCTCGAAGGCGAAATCAAGTTCACCGAACAGGGCGAGGTCATCTCGGACAAGTACTCGCTTCCCGAACTGGCCAGGGAAAACCTCGAGCTGTCACTCGCTGCCGTGCTCCAGGGTTCGGCTCTCCACCGGGACCCGCGGACGTCTGACGACCAGCGCGAACGGTATGGGCACGTCATGGAGATCATCTCCGACGGCGCCTTCGAAAGGTACCGGAAGCTCATTGACCATCCTGACCTGCCCGCGTACTTCCTGGCCTCAACGCCGGTGGAGCAGCTGGGCTCGCTGAACATTGGCTCCCGCCCGTCCAAACGTCCGGACTCCGGGGCCGGCCTCGGCGGCCTGCGCGCCATCCCGTGGGTGTTCGGCTGGACCCAGTCCCGGCAGATCGTCCCCGGCTGGTTCGGCGTGGGCTCCGGCCTGAAGGCGGCCCGCGAGGCCCGGAACTCCGCCCAGCTGGTGGAGATGATGGAGGGCTGGCACTTCTTCAAGTCTGTCCTGTCCAACGTGGAAATGACGCTGGCCAAGACTGACATGGACATCGCGGGATACTACGTGTCCACCCTTGTCCCCGAGGAGCTGCACCACATTTTCCGGGCTATCCGTGAAGAGTACGAACTCACGGTGACCGAGGTCCAGAACCTGACGGGCGAGAACGTCCTCCTCGACGCCCAGCCCACCCTGAAGCGCTCGCTGGAGATCCGCGATCAGTACCTGGATCCCATCAGCTACCTGCAGGTGGAACTGCTCCGCCGTGTGCGTGCGGACAACGCAGCTCAAACCGGCAGCATCAGCGGCGCCGAGATCGACGAACGCCTCCAGCGCGCCATGCTCATCACGGTCAACGGTGTGGCGGCCGGCCTCCGCAACACCGGCTAAGACGCTCTGGCACTACCCGCCGGTTTCCCCGGGACGCTCTCTCACTTAATGCAGGTTTTCCGCCGATGCTCTCTCACTTTCCTCAAGAAAGTGAGAGAGCGTTTGGGTTTTTCCTGCATTAAGTGAGAGAGCGTCGGGAATGTTGGGACGGGAAACCTGCCGGGATAGGGTTGGCGGCATGCCTTCGTTCCAGACCCGCCTGAAAATCACCGGACTGAAGCCTGGCAACCCGCCCGAGGCTGTGATGGCCGCGGCAGTTGAGGCGCTGGAGACCCGCCATCACGTGGAGTCCAACCAACTGGAGCTTGCCGGCGGCGTCCCCCAACTGAACCTCCGGTTCCTCGTGGAGCCCACCGAATACAGCGGTGAGAACCAGCAGGCGCGCGAGTCGGCAGCCATGATGCGCGACGCCGTCGAACGCGTTGCCCTGACCGGCTCACTGATGGTGCTCCGCCGGAACCGCGGCCGCTGGGCTCCGATCTGATCCCCGCCGCCTCAAACGCGAGCCGGCTTAATCTTCGGGTAGGGGCTCGTCCACCGGCGAGCGGGTACCGCGCCGGCGGGTGACAATGATTCCCACCACGATGCCGATCACCAGGCCGAGCGCCACTCCGATCAGCGAACTTGCCCAGAAAGGCAGCTTGGTAGCCGATCCCGTGAAGTAGCCCAGGCCCACCAGCCAGCTCGCCCAGAGCACGGCGCCCAGTCCGGCGCAGAGGCTGAAACCGCGTGCCGATACGTCCGCGATGCCGGCTGCGGCCGAGGTTGCCAGCCGACCGCCGGGGATGAAGCGGGCCCCGATGATGGTTCCGTAGGTGGAGGAGCGGCCGGCCTTGGCGATGGCCTCATGCATCCCCACATGAATCCTGTGGCCCCACCGCCAGCGGTCCAGGACATGGCTGAGCCGGCGCTTGAACAGTTGGAACACCACGATATCGCCGATCCAGGAAGCCAGTGCCGACAGCGCTGCGACCAGGAAAACGTTGGCGCGGCCGTCAGCCGAGAGTGCCCCGCCGGTGATCACCACCATTTCGGAGGGGATAGGCGGGAAGATGGCGTCGCCGAGGACGATGGGGATGATCCAAAAGTAGATCGCCGCCCCCCAGCTGTCGGCGTTGCCAAAGTCCATGGCCACAAAGTACCGCACTTTCCGGTGGCGCCACCGTCACAGGTCCGCGGCGGGTCACCCGCGGTGGCTGAGGTGCCGCGCCGCCTGCAGGTACCAGTACGGCCAGGCAACCCAGGCCGCGGCCCCGGCAGCTATGCCTGCTCCGCCAACGCCCCACCTGATCCACGCCGGAGCCTTTTCGACGGCGGCAAGGCCGGCAATGGGCAACGCAGCCACCACTGCGCCTCCTATCGCCTGTCCGAGCTTCGCCAGGTCGCGGGGATATTCTCCTGACTTCAAGAGCGCGCGGTGGGCTAGCAGGAACCAGCCTGCCTGGACAGCCATCGCACCGATGCTGATTCCGGTGGACACAGTGAAATCCAGCTTCTTGAAGACCAGGAGGAACGAGCTGGCGGATCCTGCCGCACTTGCGGCGATCACCAGCCAGATGGCAGCGTCGGACCCGGGCGTGCGGCGAAGGCGGCGGTGTACCTGGACTATCACGGGGATGCTGATCAGGTGGAAGATGCCTCCCGTGACGTCATTGATGGTGCCAAAGATGTAGGGTCCCTGCTTTGGCACTTCGATGGCGTACATGGCACCGAGGGTGGCCACGCCGACCACGCCCACACCTGCCGAGGCGTACGCGAACCTGGCGGCCGTCCGGTCCCCGGGGATCTCGCTGAGTGTGTCCATAATGCTTCCTCGCTCGATGCGGAGGGCTGATAACAATCGTGGCACCTGGACGCATCAAGTCAAGCCATCGGTGCTACCAGGAACTACGCGGTGTGCGGTCCGGTCCGGCTAACCGGAGGGGCGGCTGCAGGGCCTTTGAGCCGCTCCCCGTAAGTGGGAAACTGGCCGCATGTGGATCACCATCCTGCAGGGCGACATCACCACCCGCACCGTGGACGCGATCGTGAATGCGGCCAACTCCACTCTGCTCGGCGGCGGGGGAGTGGACGGTGCCATCCACCGCGCCGCCGGACCAGAGCTTTTGGCTGCCTGCCGCGGACTCCGCGACAGTGCACTGCGCCACGGGCTGGCACCGGGAGCCGCGGTCGCCACGCCAGGTTTCCAGCTGGCTGCACGCTGGGTGATCCACACCGTTGGGCCCAACCGGCGTGCGGGGCAGACCAACCCGGCGCTGCTGGTGTCATGCTTCAGCGAAAGCCTGCGGCTGGCGGACTCGCTGGTGGCAGGATCGCTCGCTTTCCCCGCAGTAGGCGGTGGAGTTTACGGCTGGAGCGGGCGCCAGGTTGCGGAAGCAGCGTACGACGCCGTCACGGGCTTTGGTGCCTCGCACCCCTCCAGCGCGCTCGAGGTGGTGGAGTTCGTGCTGTTCGGCCCGGAGATGGAAGAAGTCTTCAGGGCCGTGTTTGAGTAGCCGTGATTGGAGCAGCCTCGCTGAGCTCGCGCCGGCTGCGGTATTCCACGGGCTCCCTGCTGATGGGATCCACGAACCGGATACCCCGGGCCAGGAGTTGCAATGGTTTGGAGTAGTCGTCCGGCGCCTTGTCCAGCAGGTCCGGGTAGAACGCGTCGTTCACGATTCCCAGCCCCAGCGATGCCATGTGCACCCTCAGCTGGTGCGTCTTCCCGGAGTGCGGTTCGAGGCGGTACCGGGCGAGGCGGACGAGGCCTGTGCCGTGGAGTGAAGCGGCGCTGGTGCCCGCGGCACCTTGCTGAGTGCCGCCGTCGAACGTTTCCAGCCGTTCGATCCGGGTCTCCGCGTTCGGCTCGCCCTCGATGACTTCGGCCAGCAGGTAGCTCCGGGACTTGGTCATCCGGTTCCGCACCACCACGGGAAACCCGGTCTCCGGGTAGCCGGGCGCTGGCTCTGCGGCGGAGACGCACTCGTATTCCTTCTGCACCTGGCGCTTCTCGAACAACACCTGGTATTTGCCACGGGTTTCGGGATTCGTGGACAGCAGCAGTACGCCGGCGGTCATGCGGTCCAGGCGGTGCATGGGGATCAGGTCCGGGAGATTCAGCTGGTTCCGAAGCCGCACCAGTGCCGACTCCTGGATATAGGTGCCGCCAGGGGTAGTGGGCAGGAAATGCGGCTTGTCCACCACCAGCAGGTGCTCGTCCTGATGCAGGATGTCCAGCTCCACGGGAATCCGTGTCTCGGGCGGGAGGGTGCGGTAGTACCAGATGAAGGTGTGGTCCTCAAGCCTGGTGGCCCGGTCCAATGGAGCGCCGCCCTCACCGACGATCTCGCCGGCGTCGAATCTGTCCTCGATGCCCTGCGGATCGATATGCCCCCAGCGGTGCATCATGTAGTCCATGGCAGTGGTCCACGGCCCCTCGTCCGGCAGGCGCAGGCGGGTGGCGTTCACGCCGTCGCGCACGGGAAGGGGGGATTGCATCACCGGTCCATTCTACTTTGCGGCCCACTGCTCCCTGCGTCCCGCCCGTTTCGACGGTTCCCTGCGTACTCGACGTCCGGGACCAGCGACGTGGCAGGGAACCGTCGAAACGGCCAACCGACGGAAAAAAAGTTCTTGACAATAAAAGTTGTCGGTTGCGAAGATGGAAGCATGTTGGACATCGAAGTGATCGAGGATCCGGCCGCGGCGGAGGCGTCGCTGGACCCGATCCGGACACGCATCCTCCAGGAGCTCGCCCAGCCCGGGTCGGCCACGCAGCTTGCGGCCAAGGTGGGCCTGCCGCGGCAGAAGGTCAACTACCACCTCAAGGCCCTTGAGCGGCATGGGCTGGTGGAGCTGGTGGAGGAGCGGCGCAAGGGGAACGTGACCGAGCGTGTGCTCCAGGCGACGGCGGCCTCGTACCTGATTTCCCCCGTGGCGCTGGCCTCTGTGGCGCCTGATCCGCACCGGTTCTCGGATCGCTTCTCGGCCTTCTGGCTGCTGGCGCTCGCCGGCCGGATGGTCCAGGAAGTGGGCAAGCTGATTGCCGGGGCGGCTGCGGCACGGCAGAAGCTCGCCACTTTCGCGATCGACGGCGAGATTATCTTCCGGACTGCGGCGGACCGGGCTGCTTTTGCCGAGGAACTCGGCGTCGCCGTGGCCCGGCTCGTGGACAAATATCACGGCGGCGGCACCGCCGGCGGCACCCCCGCCGGCAGCGCCGCCGGCCCGGATGCCACCTCGTCCGGCGGCACCCCGGCGTGGGGAGGCCGGAAGCACCGGCTCGTCGTCGCCCTTCATCCCGTTCTCAAAAACCCCATCAACCCCCTTACAGCGAAGGAACAGGACAATGACTGACAAGCGTGAATTCGAGATCGTTTACGACACCGAACTGCCGGGCACTCCCGAGCGGGTCTGGGAAGCCGTCACTCAGGGGACGCCGGCGTGGATGTTCCCCACGGACCAGTGGCCGGACGTCAAGACCGTGCAGGAGTACCCCACCCACCTCGTCTCCCGGATGGACGGCCCCGATGGCTGGTTCAACCAGCTGGAACACGTTCTGGAACCGCTCGACGGCGGACGCGCCCGGCTCCACTATGTCCACAGCGGCATCCTGACGGACAACTGGGATGAACAGTACGACGGCGCCACCCGCCACACCGAGTTCTACCTCCACACCCTGGGCCAGTACCTGCAGCACTTCGACGGCAAGCCGGTGGTGTTCACCGATATCCAGGGCCCGGCGGCCTCGCAAAGTACCGACGGGTTCACTCGGCTGAAGAAAGCACTGGGTGTGGACGGTGCGGCGCAGGGTTCCGCTGCGGAGCTCGACGTCGACGGCGTGGGCCGGCTTTCCGGCGAAGTGGACTTCTCCAACGAGCACTTCCTGGGGCTGCGGACGGCGGATGCCATGTACCGGTTCTTTGGCCGCAATGCATTCGGCGCCCCGGTGGGCATGACCGTCCACGACTTCAGCGGCAGCGGTGACTCCGAAGCTACCGCTACGGCCTGGGCCGGTTTCCTCGGAAAGGTTTACGCCTAGGGAGCGCAGGCTTCTGGGATCCGCAGCCACCGACCGGCAGGACACCTGCGACCCGCTAAATATCCGGCGCGCCCGAAATGTTGCAGCGTCAGGTATTTGGCGGGTCGCAGGCATTCAAGCGCCTCGGGAGCTTCTGCACCCGGGCACCTGCCGGCTCCGGCGGCTGTGGGTGTCAGGCGGCCCAGCCGCGGGCGACGGCGTCGAGGGCCGCGCGGTACACGGCGGCCCAGTCCGCATCCAGCGGCCCCACCTCAGCAAGCTCCAGGCTCACCAGGCCGTGGACCTGTCCCCAGATTGCGACGGCGACCATTTCCGCGGGTGCAGGCAGCAGCCTGCCGGCCGCCTGGGCTCCGGCGACGGCGTCGATCAGCGGCACCATGGCATCAGCGGCAACATCGGGAGATGGCTGGCAATCAACGTAAGCTGCCAGGGCTCCGCCGAACATCAGCCGGTAGAGCGCCCGATGCTCCAGGGCCCACGCCCGGTATGCCACGCCGAGTCCCTGCAGTCCCCCTTCCGCCGCTGCCGCCTGCGAATCGTGGAAGGACCGGAATCCGTCGTCCACCACGGCGGTGAGGAGCTGGAATTTTCCGCCGAACAGCGAGTAGACGGCGGAGGTGGACGTCCCGGCAGCAGCCGCTACATCCCGCAGCGTCACCCGGGCCGGGCCATCGCGGTCCACCAGCTCGGCAGTGACGGCCAACAATTCCTGCCGCAGGGAATCGGTATGCACGATGGGTCTTGCCATAGGGTTCATTGTTTCATAACCTTGTTTCATAACGCTGTTATGAAAAGGTTATGAATTTGTTGACCGAAGGAGTTGTCATGGCGCAGAAGGTATTTCCCGGCCGCTACACCGCTGACCCCGAACGGGAATCTGTAACGGTTTTCCTGATCGGCATGCGCGCGAACCGCTGGTGGAAATTGGGGACCGTGGGCAAGGTGGCGGCCGCCATGCCGCGGATGCTGCAGCACCTGGCCGCAGACCCGGCGGCGGGCATGCTCGGTTATGAACAGTGGTTCGGACGGACCACGATGTTGCTCAGCTACTGGGAGAGCCCGGAGCACCTGCGAAAGTTCGCCTCGGACCGGGAGTCACCCCACCTGGAACCTTGGCGACGCTTTATGAAGGAGCTCTCCGGCACAGGGGACGTTGGAGTCTGGCACGAGACCTACCAGGTTCCTGCCACCGGGATCGAGGTGGTCTACAACGGCATGCCGCAGTTTGGGCTGGCCAAGGCCACCACGCACGTGGCCGTCGGGGCAGGAACCAACACAGCGAAGCAACGGATGGGCCGATCTGCGGGAAGCCGCGCCGCTGCCGCCGCTGCCTCGCGCACCGCCCCCGCTGCCTCGCGCACCGCCCCCGCCGCCTGAAAGGGCGCGGCCGCGTGACATGTGGCTTCCCGGAATGCGCGGTCGGCTGAATGTGCCCGGTTTAGGGAAGAGCGGGCTGAAGCGGCCGAAGCCTCAGGCGATGGCCACAGCCGGTGCCTTCTTCAGGGTGCTTCGGAGCTGCGGGGCAGCGTCGAGCCTGTCCTGGGCTGACCGCAGGGCACGGACCGAGGTTTCAAGTTGTTCAGGAGGCAACGTGAAGGGCACCCTGAGGTAGCGTTCGAACGCGCCGCCGATTCCGAAACGCGGTCCCGCTGCCAGGCGGATCCCGAAATCGGGGGCGATCACTGTCAGCGCTGTGCTGATGGGTGCCGGGAGCCTGCACCAGACCGACAAGCCGCCGGCCGGGCGCGCAGTTTCCCACTCTGGAAGATGCCCGGCAAGGAGTTCCAGGAGGACCGTCCGGCTCTCGCGCAGGTTGGCAAGCCGTGCGGGAAGCGGTTCGTCGAGGGCTCGGACCAGGTGTGCCGCCGCCAGCTGTTCCATGGCCGGTCCGCCCAGGTCCAACGAGGAACGGGCTGCGGCAAACCTCTGGATCATGGCTTTCGACGCCCGGATCCAGCCTGTTCGAAGCCCGGCCCAATGGGATTTGCTGAGCGAGCCGATGGTCACTACCGCAGGACTGAACGCTGCAACGTGGCTGGTTTCGGCGCCGTCGAGGTTCAAATCCCGGAGGGTTTCGTCCACCACCAGGACCGTTCCGCTGGCGGCGGCCGCCCGGACCAGCCAGCGCCTCTGGAAGTCCGGCATCAGCTGGCCTGTCGGGTTGTGGAAATCGGGAACCATGTACGCCATCTTGGGCCGCTGCTGCATCATTGCGGCATGCACCGCCTGCACGTCCCACGCCAGAGCCGCCGGACGTCCGCCGCCGGCGTGGGTTGTGCCGGTGCCGGTGACGGTCCCTGCAGTAAAAGCCACTGGGATGGCGCGGCAGCCCGCGGCGCGGATGGCATCCAGGGCATTCGGGTAGCTCGGATGCTCCACCAGGACTTTGTCCTGCCGGCCGGCCAAGGCCCGGATGATGATGTTCAGGGCATGCTGCGCGCCGGATGTCACCAGGATCTGGTCTGCAGTGGTGGGGACCCCGGCCGCTGTGTACCGTGCGGCTACCGCTTCGCGGAGGGGAAGCAGGCCGATGGCGTCGTATCCGAATCCGGGCAGCAAGGCGGGCAGTTCGGTGAGGGCTGCCGCGAATGCGCGATGCACCACCTCGCCGCTGGCGGGCAGCGACGCGTAGGCGAGGTCGATTAGGCCCTCCGGTGCCGCGAGTCCCGGTGCCGCGAATCCTTGGGGTTGGAGTCCGGGAACTGTAAGACGGGCCGCTTTATGGCCGGGAAGTGAAGATGCCGCCGCCGAGGTTGGTCCCCGGCCGCCGGCGGATCCTGTGAGCACCGTGGTGCCCGACGGCGTCAGGCGGGGAATTCGGGTGCGGCCCCTGCTCCCCTGGCCGCTGCTGAGGAAACCCTGTTCGCGGAGGTGGCCGTAGGCTGCGGTTACGGTGGTCCGGCTGACGCCCAGCGCTACAGAGAATGCCCGCTCACTGGGCAGGGCCGTGTCCAGTGCCACCCGGCCGTCCAGGATCAGAAGGCGGACGACGTCGGCCAGCTCGCGGTAGGCGGGAGCGTTGCCGAGGCTCCACTGGCCAAGAAGACGCGCCAGTGCGGACGGGTTCAGGGAAGCGGACATGATGCCAGTATCTCAAACTGGCTATGTAATTCAATGCCAGTTTTCTGCCACAGTTGTCGTTATGTTGACCCGCAGACTCCTCCAGCTTTTTATCGGCCTCGCCATGTACGGCATCTCCCTGGCGATGTTCATCCGCGCCGGACTTGGCCTGGATCCCTGGGACGTGTTCCACCAAGGCCTGGCCGGACGGACTGGACTGAGTATCGGCGTGGTGGTCATCATTGTCAGTTTTCTGGTGCTGCTGCTCTGGATTCCGTTGCGGCAGTGGCCAGGGTTCGGGACCCTCTGCAACGCCATCCTGGTGGGCGTTTTTGCGGACGTCGGCCTCGCCCTGATTCCCGCGTTCTCGCACCTGGGTGGCCAGGCCGGGATGCTCGCCGGTGCCGTAATCCTCAACGGAATTGCTTCCGCGTGCTACATCGGCGCACGGTTCGGTCCCGGTGCCCGGGACGGCCTCATGACCGGCTTGGCCCGGCGGACTGGCTGGTCTGTCCGGACATCCCGCACTCTGATCGAAGTGGTGGTGCTGGGCATTGGTTGGCTGCTTGGCGGATCGGTGGGCATCGGCACAGTGGTCTACGCCCTCGCCATCGGCCCGCTGGTCCAGTTGCTGCTCCCGTGGTTTATGGTCCCTGCGGCGCTTCCGGCGAATGATGCTCCAGCGGAACCGGGCGCCGTTGCCCTGGGCTCCCACATGCAGGACTCCCCGGTGCCCGATGACGGCGTGCAGGGTTCCCCGGTGCCCGATGAAGGCGTGCCAGATTCCGCGGTGTCGGTGCCATTAACCCGTGGCGCATAGGTCAATGCTGGCTGGTCGCCAAGGCTGCCTTGTTGTCAGGGCTGCATAGTTTCTGACGGCAGAACAGGCTGGCACTTCGGGCAAAAATAGATGTCCCGCTCTTCCTCGCCATTGAGCTTGCCCAGGACATCGCGGCGGATGGGGGTGCCGCATTTCAGGCATGGCTGGTGTTCGCGGCGGTACACCCAGTAACCGGGCCTCCCGGCCATCCTTCCCACCGGCATTCCCCGTGGATTGAGGATGGTGACGCGGCGGCCGGGGCCCAGGTTTGCCTCCAGGAGCTGCTTCGCGTCAGTCATCATTGTCTGGAGATCGGCCACGGCGGAGATGGGCGACGCCGGATGGATTCCGGACAGGAAACAGGTTTCGCAGCGGTAGATGTTGCCGATGCCTGCAAGGTTTCTCTGGTCCAGCAATGCCACGCCCACGGGAACGTCCGGGGCTGAAAGCAGCCGCCGGCCGGCTTCGGCGGGATCCCAGTCCGGGCCGAGCAGGTCCGGCCCGAGGTGGCCGACAATCTTGTCCTCATCTGCGGTGCGGACCACCTCAACAATTCCCAGGGAAAAGCCGACGGCGTCAGCCACCGCAGTGCGCAGCACACACCGTGCCGTGAATCCCGGCTTCCGCCAGCGTCCGCCCGGTGGATAGACCTGCCATGCCCCCTCCATTTTCAGGTGCGAGTGGATGGTGAGCTTCCGGACTTCCATACCTGGCCCGCCCGCCCCGCCCGCGTCGCCCGCCCCGCCCTGCCTTCCCGGCCGCTCCGGGCCCTGAACTCGCATCAGCAGGTGCTTGCCGCGCGGCACCACCTCGTTGACGGTCCACCCGGCGAGGTTGAGGGTGGCGAACCGGGGGACGCGGAAGTCGGACGCGGTCAGCTGCTGCCCCGCCAAGGCCTGATGCAGCTGGTTGGCGGCCCGCCAGACGGAATCTCCCTCAGGCACGGATCCTCAGTCCCTTCGGCGTGGAGTAGGCGCCTGCTGCTGCCAGGGCCGCGGCCACCGGGGTGTCCAGGATGCCGTGGCCGTTGACTTTTTCCATGATCAGCTTGTCGATGGCACCACGGGTGACCACACTCACCAGCGCCGCGCCCGCGGCCGACAAAACCGCCTCGTCCCCGCTGAAAACGAGCAGTGTTTTTCCGCCGCGTTCCACGTAAAGAACCAGCGCGCCGTCCACCAGCACTACCAGTGCCCCGGCTTTCCGCCCGGGCCGGTGCCCGGTGCCGGCCTCCACGTTGAGGGCGGGCCATGGCAGCGCCGCACCATACGGGTTGGCCGGATCGGTTGCAGCAAGGGCCAGCGCCACCGGTTCGGACTTCGCCAGTTGGGTGTCCTCCGCGTACGACCTGAGCCTGTCCACCGTTGCCGGGACCGCAAACTGGGCGGCCCCGAGGTGTTCGATGAAGTACCCGCGCCGGCACCGGCCCGCCTCCTCCAGCCGGGCCAGAACCTTGTACATCAGGCCGAAGCCGCCAAGAATCTGCTCCGCCATCACTGATCCCCGGGTCACCACACCGTAGCGGTCCAGCAACAGTTCAGCGGTGGCACGTGCATGGATGGTCGCGTCCAGCTCCGGCAGCGGAAGGGCTGACCAGCGGCCGGCAGCCAGCGGGGGAGTGGCCAAAGCCCCGGAGGCAGAACCGTATCTCCCGCCGCCAAATCCCGAACCAGGTCCGGAGGCGCCCAGCAGACCGCTGCCGTGCGAGCGTCCCAGCCGGCTCAAACGGGGTGCACGCGCGCGCGGTGCCCGCGCCACCTGGCGGTGGGCGGTGTGGCCACCGGCGATGAGCGCGCGGACCGGCGCGAACGTGTCGCCGGTGATGCGGCCGGCCCAGGCCAGGTCCCAGAGTGCGGTCACCACGTCCTGGTCGCTGAGCACGGTGTCCATACCACCGGCGACGTCCGTCAGTTGGCGGAAAAAGTAGCCGCCGCCGTTGTTGCGGAGGTGGTCCAGAAGGCGCTGCTGCGCATCCCCCGGTTCGTATTCGATGGCCGGGTTCAGGGTCAGCTCGGCGGAATCAGCCAGGTGGAGGCTGACCCAGCCGTCGTTGCCGGCCAGTGCCCCGGCCCCGGACCACAGCACCTCACCGGCCGCCATCAGCTCATCGAGCATGGCGGGCTGGTAGTTGGACACCCGGCTGGCCAGGACCAGCGGCTCCCACGCCGAAGCCGGTACCGGGACGCCGGAGAGCTGGTCGATCGCGGTGACAATCCCGTCCAGCCCGCGCAGTGATGGCTGCCCGCGACCACCGCCGGGAGTGCGGACGTGCTGCCAGGCCGGGAGGAAACGGCCGTAGGCGGCGGCGTCCACCGGCTCCACTTCGGCGCGCAGGGCTGCCAGGGAACGACGGCGGAGCTTGCGGAGGACTTCTGCATCGCACCACTCGCTGGTGGAGGTACCCGCAGTGGCGGGACGGTGATCCGGAACGTCCCGGGGTGCCCCTTCTGTGGCTGCAGCATCTGGTTCGAACGCCTGGGTTGGCGGCGCAACGGCATGCGGCCTGAACTCACCTTCCACCACGCGGCCGTCTGCCGCGAGCCGTTTCAGCGCTGTACCGACGACGGCCACGCCCAGTCCCAGCCGGGCCGCGGCCTCGGCAGCTGTGAAGGGACCGTGCGTCCGGGCATACCTTGAGACGAGGTCGTCCAGGGGGTCCGCCACCGGCTCGATGAAGGCCAGCGGAACGCCCATGGGCAAGGGAACGCCGATGGCATCGCGCAGGCGGGCCGCATCCTCCACCGCGGCGTAGCGCTCGGCCCCGCCGATGTTGACTTTGATGGCCCGGTTGGCCCGCTGAAGTGCGGTCAGGTGCGAAGCAGCCAGGGCGGTGCCGGCATGCGGGGTTTCGACGTGCTCAACAGCGGGGATCCCGTCCGGCTCATCCACGCCGCCAGGCTCGCCTGTGGGCGCTGGGACAGTTTCAACCGTTTGAGCAGGTTCAACCACCCCAACCGCGTTGGCCGCTTCGACCGCCGGTACAGCCTCGACCACGACGGCTGGCTCCAGGCGGGCCGCGACCTCCTCCGGTGTCAGCGGTCCCAGCAGCCGGAGCAGGTCAGCGACGCCTTCCATGCCGCGGGCCCTGCGGTCCGGCGCAAGGCGTTGGAGTTCGAGCTCCGTGGCCTCGATGACTTTGGCGTCCAGCAACTCGCGGAGCTCAACCCGGCCAAGGAGCTCATTGAGCAGCGTGGAATCGAGGGCCAGGGCAGCTGCCCGGCGCTCTGCCAGGGGAGAGTCGCCTTCATACAGGAACTGGGCCACGTACCCGAACAGCAGGGACTTCGCGAACGGCGAGGGCTGCTGCGTGGTGGTCTGCACGATCCTGAGTTCACGGCGCTCCACCGAGGCCGCGATGTCCTTCAGAGCGGGAAGATCGTAGACGTCCTGGAGGCATTCCCGGACCGTCTCCAGCACAATCGGAAACGTGGGGTATTTCCGTGCGACATCGAGCAATTGGGCGGACCGCTGGCGCTGCTGCCAGAGCGGCTGCCGCTTGCCCGGGGTCTGGCGGGGCAGCAGCAGGGCCCGGGCGGCGCACTCCCTGAAGCGGGAGGCAAAGAGCGCGCTCCCGCCGACTTCCGCGGTGACGATCTGCTCCAGCTCTTCGGGATCAAACAGGAAAAGCTCGGCACCCGGCGGCTCGTCCTCCATCATGGGGACACGAAGCACAATGCCGTCGTCGGCGGCCATCGCGGAACCGTCCATGCCGTACCGCTGGTGCAGGCGCTGCCCCACGGCGAGGGCCCACGGCGCGTGAACCGGCATCCCGAACGGGCTGTGCAGGATCACACGCCAGTCACCAAGTTCATCGTGGAACCGTTCGACAATGAGCGTGGTGTCGCTGGGCACCACATCGGTGGCGAGCTTCTGCTCGGTCAGGTACTGGATCAGGTTGTTCGCTGCGAAGTCGTCCAGCCCGCTGGCTTTGCAGCGCTCGGTGGCAGGGCCGACGTCGGACGCTGCAAGTTCGCGCACGAAGGCGCCCAGCGCGCGGCCCAGGTCCACAGGCCGGCCCAACGAGTCGCCTTTCCAGAAGGGCAGCTTCCCCGGCTGGCCGAAGGCAGGGGAAACCAGGACACGGTCATGGGTGATGTCCTCGATCTTCCAGCTGGTAGCGCCGAGGGCAAAGATGTCGCCCACACGGGACTCGTAGACCATTTCCTCGTCGAGTTCGCCCACCCGCCGTCCGCCCTTGGCCGGAGATGGAGAGGCTTTCCCGTCCCCGCCCGGGGAAGCGGAGCCCTCCACCTCGGTGCCGATGATGTAGACGCCGAACAGGCCGCGGTCCGGGATGGTGCCGCCGGAGGTGACGGCCAGCCGCTGGGCGCCGGGCCGGCCCTCGATGGTTCCGGCGTTGCGGTCCCAGATGATCCGAGGCCGCAGTTCGGCGAATTCATCGGAAGGGTACCGGCCGGCCAGCAGATCGAGGGTTGCCTCGAAAGCAGAACGGGGGAGGGACGCGAAAGGTGCCGACCGGCGGACCGTGGCGAACCATTCCTCGACGTCGATGCTGCCCAGGGCAGTTGCGGCCACTGTCTGCTGCGCGAGGATGTCCAGGGGATTGGCAGGCACAAACAACCGCTCGATCTTTCCCTCCAGCATCCGCTCCACGGTGATGGCGGTATGCACCAGGTCTGCCCGGTGCTTGGGAAACAGCACGCCTTGGGAGATCTCGCCCACCTGGTGCCCGGCACGTCCTACGCGCTGCAGGCCGCTGGCCACCGAGGGCGGGGATTCAACTTGAACCACCAGGTCCACCGCGCCCATGTCGATGCCGAGTTCCAACGATGAGGTGGCCACCACGCAGCGCAGGCGCCCGGACTTCAGATCATCCTCGATGAGGGCGCGCTGGTCCTTGGACACCGAGCCGTGGTGCGCGCGGGCCAGCAACGGGTCGGCCCCGGCTGTACTGCCGGCCTGCGCCATCATGTGGGCAGGTGTTGCTGTGGACGTGGTCAGGACTGACGCGGGGACGCCCGGAGACGACCCGGGGTCAGCGGCAACCGAGGCATCATCCCAGCCGCCACCGACTGCGATCAGTTGCCGCTCGGCGTAGATTTCGTTGAGCCGGGCGGTGAGCCGCTCGGCCAGCCGGCGTGAGTTGGCGAAGACGATGGTGGACTGGTTGGCCAGCACCAGGTCAACAATCTTCTCCTCCACATGCGGCCAGATGGAGGCCTGCGGCTGCAGCCCCGACGCCGGGCCGGAATCGAAAGCGCCGGCCGCGGCGGGCAGGTCCGACATGTCCTCCACAGGCACGGAGACCGTGAGGTCCCAGTTCTTGCGCGACGGCGGCGCCACGATTTCCACGGGGGCGGAACCGGCCAGGAACTGGGCCACCAGCTCGCGGGGTTCCACGGTAGCGGAGAGGCCGATCCGCTGGGCGGGCTTGGGCAGCAGGGCGTCCAGCCGTTCCAGTGAGACGGCCAGATGGGCTCCTCGCTTGGTTCCGGCGACCGCGTGGACCTCGTCAACAATGATGGTGTCCACCTCCGTCAGCGTTTCCCGCGCCCGGGAGGTGAGCATCAGGAACAGCGATTCGGGGGTGGTGATGAGGATGTCCGGCGGGTTGCTGAGCAGCGAGCGGCGGTCCGCCGTGGTGGTGTCACCGGACCTGACCCCCACAGTGATCAGCGGGGCAGGAAGTCCCAGCCGCTTGGCGGTCTGCGTGATGCCGATCAGGGGCGCGCGCAGGTTCCGTTCCACATCCACGCCGAGGGCTTTCAGCGGGGAGATATAAAGGACCCGGGTTTTGCGTTTGGGTGGCCGCGGCCGCCTTCCCTTGGTGGCCCCCTTGGCAGACGACTTTGCCGGCTGATTCACGGCCAGGTCAGCCGGCGCGGCATCGAGCCCGGGCAATTCCGGGTCAGCGGCGGGCGCGGCAACCAGCAGCCGGTCCAGGGCCCAGAGGAAAGCCGCAAGCGTCTTACCGGAGCCGGTGGGTGCCACCACCAGGGCATGCGAACCGTGCGAGATGGCGTCCCAGGCACCGTCCTGGGCAGGGGTGGGCTCCGAAAAGGCGCCGAGGAACCAGTCCCGGGTGGGCCGGCTGAACCGGCCCATGGGAGTCCCCGGACCCGAGGCGCCGCCAGCTGCCGGTACCGCCCCGGTCCCGGATTTTGCTGCCTGTTCCTCCTGCATTCCTCCATCATGCCCTACCCCACCGACAGGATTGCCGGTGCCGTCAGGCACCAGGGGAGCGGATCCTTTCCGGCCCGCTTTACCGGACGTCAAACCGTGTCTGATCCGGCGCCAGAAGCCCCGGCACCCGTGGTCCCGGTGGCGTCGGCCGGCGGCAGATCCTTGGTTGCCGGGCCCTCCAGGAGCTTTCCCTCGTTGGTAAAACGTGAGCCGTGCAGGGGGCAGTCCCAGCTCTTTTCGCTGTCATTCCAGTGCACAATCCCGCCCAGGTGGGTGCACACGGCCGATAGCCGGCACGTGGTCTCTCCGACGGTGGAGACCGCCACCGGATGCACACCGTCGCGATACACCAGGCCCTCGCCGTCGGCCGGTGGGGCTGTGTTTTCCGGCGTTGCGCCGGCCGCTTTCGTCCGCCCGTCGGCGGCAACATGCCCCCAGCCCGTGGCCAGTTTTGCGGCCACCCCGGCGTTCAGGGCAACGGCCGACAATGCGCCGGCCGGCGAGGTGACACGGTGATGAATGGTTTCCGCCCAGTGCAGCTGCCCGCCGAGGATGTCACTGGCGATCCCCAAGGCTGCGGCCACCCCGTTGGTCATGCCCCACTTGTTGTAGCCTGTGCCGAAGTAGACGTGGCCCCTGCCCCGGGGAAGCTTGCCAAAGAACGGCATCAGGTTGGTGGCCTGGTAATCCTGGGCAGACCAGGTGTGCGTGGGAACGGCGCCGGGATAGTGCCCGGCGGCCCAGTCCAGCAGCCCGGCCAAGTGGGCCTTTTCCGACGTGGCCCGTCCCACAGGATGGCCGTGGCCGCCCACCAGGAGAAGCCTGCGGCCGTCCCGCTCGTAGTCGCGAAGCGAGCGCGTGGGCTGTTCGACGGAGATGTACATCCCGGGAGGTGGCGACTGGCCCTCCGGCAGTTCCAATGCTGCGGCGTACGAACGGTTCGGCTTCAGCTTGGCGAAGTAGAGTCCGCGGTCCAGGACCGGCGTGCCCGTGGCCAGGACAACCTGGCTGGCCGTCACCTCGCCTTGATCGGTCTGGACAGTCAGCGGGTGGCTTCCCGTGACGTCGCGCAGCCTGACGCCGCTGACGATAGTGCCGCCGCGCTCGCGGACGTCGGTAATCAGTGCGTCCAGTGCGTCCATCGGATTGATCTGCGCCTGATCAGCCAGGCGCAGCGCCCCGTGGACGGGGAAAGGCAGCCCGGTCTCGCGGAGGTATTCAACGTCCAGCCCGGCCGCAGCGGCCGCGGCCTGTTCGTCGCGGAGGATCGCGGTTCCCTGCGCGGAGGCTGCATAGGTGTAGGCATCGCGGCGCTGATAGGGCACGGCATGTTCATCGAGGTACCGGAGCAGCCAGGCCTGCCCTTCCCGGTTCGCCTCCACGTAGGCGTGGACCTGCTTCTTCGGGTACTGCTTTGCCAGGGCGGACAGCACGGTCCCCTGCAGCAGGGTGACCTTGGCCGTGGTGTTCCCCGTGGTGACGGCACCCGGATATCTGGCCTCAAGGACCAGGACACGCTGACCCGACCGGGCCAGCAGCAGTGCGGTGACCAGTCCGGTCAGCCCTGCCCCTGCCACCACGGTGTCGTAGCTGGTGCCGGCCGCGAACGGGTCAGAACTGAATGATTGCCCGCGGTCCAACCAAAGGGAGGTCATAGAAGATAAGTGTACTTACCAATTGATGCCACGCCCAGAGGAGGGATCAACTGCGGGTCCTGAGGCGGGCTGGAGAGCAACCTAGGCGGGCTGGAAGGCTCCGACGCTCAGGAGCGCGATGTTCGCGTTGCTGCAGGCGTTGACGGGCTGAGGCAGGAAGAGGGACGCGGTGTCTTCCGGCGGGTACACCCGGTAGCCTGCGGCAGCCACCGGGGTGCAGTCGCTGTAGTTGCCGGCCTGGGTGTAGCGGAGCACCGCGGTTCCGGTCTGGCCCGGCGCGAGCAGGACGTCCACCACGGGATTCGCTTCGTCCCGTGTGGCCGGCGCGCCGATCGGTTCGCCCTCGGCACTGGCCGTCAGCGATACCCCCGGGAAACCCTTCAGCAGGCACGGCGCCGTGCCGGTGTTGGTGAGGTTCAGCTTCATGTAAACGCTGCCGGCAGCGCCGCCGCCGGAGGCGTCCGTCGCAGCGGTGAGTGTGGCTGCCTTGCAGAGCGCGGGAGCCGCTGGCGAGGTGGTGCCGGGGGAGGTCAACGACGGCGATGGGGACGCGCTTGGGGCTGCCGGCGAAGTGGACGGGCTGGCGGAGTTCGTGCCGGGCGTCGTGGTCCCTTGCGGCTGCGCCTGGCTCGGTCCGCAGGCGCTGAGCATCAGCACCGCCGCCGTCGTAAGAACAAACACCTGTGGCATTCCCAGAGACTTCATGGCATAACCTTTGCGGCCAGTGTGGCTGGAGTCAACGATGCCACGGCACGGCAGGCGGATTTGATGCCCGGATCGTGATGATCCGGGCATCAAAGTCCTGAGTGTTACTTGGCCGTTCCGCCTGGACGCCTGGATCCGCTGCGCGCCCATGCGGCTCCGCCCAGTGCCAGGCCGCCGAGCCCGGCGGCAAGTCCCGCCCAGCTGCGCGCATCGGCGCCGCTGCCAGTCACGGCTGCCGCCTGTTCGGTGCTGTGAGCCGGCGTTTCTGTTGCAGCCCCGTGCCCGTCGGTGCCGACTGCAGCGGTGACGGTGATGGACGGCGCCGGCGCCTTCAGGGTGTGCGGGTCCTGGCCGTCCTTGGCGATTTCCGACCAGTCGGTCTGGCCCGTCTCGCACGTCTGCAGGGTGGGGAAGTAGAGCGTTGAGCCTGCAGTATCCGGAAGCTTGACGGACAGCACCAGGGCATCGCGCAATTCGTGGTCCAGCGGAGTTTTGGCTGTGTAGACGATCTGGCTGGTGCGCTTGGTGATGGACGTCCCGTCGGCCAGCTTTTTGGGCTCGGCAAGCTGTTCGGTCACCTTTTCCACTGTCCAGTTCGGGTTCACTGTGGGCTGGGCGTCGTTGAGCTCGGCCGGAAGTGTGATGGCCACTTTTGTGGTGCCCGACTCCTCGCAGCCGTGCGGAATGCCGAACGTCAGGAGCGCGTAGGAGTTGGCCGTCGTCTTGTCCGGCGCGACACCAACGTGGGCCGAGGCGCCCGCCGCGGCGGTGAGGATCAGGACGGCGGCGCCGCCGGCAGCTGCTGCCGCCGTGAGGGTGCGGCGGAGGAAGGTGGTGTTCATGGTTTGCCTTTCGGACGCACGCCGGAAAGAGGCGTGCGGAAGTACGGGTGGTGGCCCGTCAGCCGTGGGATCCGGCGCGGGCAGGTCAGGGAAGCACGACGGCGGAAGGCGGGCCGCGCCGGCTGTCCAGCCTGAGGTTCCGCCAAGGGCGGAACGGGGAAGCCGGCGGTGGGCCGGATACCGCCGGCGCCGGTCCGGCGCCGGGCGTCACAGCCTCCGGTAGCCGGGTCAATGGCCTCAGCCACGCGGCGAGGGCCCACAGCGAATCTTCGCCTTTGGCCAGGAGCAGCGCGCACGCCGCCGTGGCGAGGATGTGTGCCACCAGCATCAGGGTTCCGGTGGGGGAGTCCTGGCCGTGCAGGTGAGCGGCGGTTTCGAGGACGGGCGCGGCTGCCCCGGACAAGTGGTGGGGCTCCGCTGCCAGCTGGCCGGTGGAAATGCCAGGAGCGCTGAAGGCCGTGAAGACTTCGTGGAGTGCCAACTGGCCGGCGCCCAGGAGCGCTGCCATCGCGGGAACATTGAGTTTGAGGCGGGTGGCCGTGGTGGCTGCCAGCCCAGTCAGAGCCAGGACAGCCAGCAGGATCGCCGGGGCGGGAAGGTCTCCACCGCCAAACACGTGCGCAGCCCCGGCGAGGGTCAGGATGCTGGTGGACACCGCAGCGGCGCGGAGGAAATGGAAGGGAGCCCGGCCGTGGTGCATCCGCACGGGTCCTCCCTTGCTGGTGGTCATGTTCGTTGCCGCTGCCGTTCTGCGTGTTGTCCGGTGCGCCGGGGCGACCCTCAGATTCTACCGGTGCTCGGCGCCTGCCATGAGTTCGGCCAGGACGTCAGCGGCGGAGTCGTGGCGGAGCAACGATGCGGCCTGGCCAGACCACAAGGACATGAGCTCCGTGTTTCCCTGCGTGGCTGCCTGGGGGCGGAAGCGACCGGTGAGCCAGTTCTGGGCGGGGAACGGTGCCAGCTCGCCGGCGACGGAAAGCTCTGCGATGATGCGGTTGGGGATGCCGCGGGCCAGCCGTCCGCTGAGGACCCGTGTCAGCACGGTTTGGCCGGCGGCCGGGGAGCGGAGGATCTCGCGGTACGCCGGGACCGCGGCCGACTCCCTGGTGGCCAGGAAAGCGGTGCCCACCTGGACGGCGTCGGCTCCGAGGGCCCGCGCGGCAGCGTAGCCGCGGCGGTCGGCGATACCGCCGGCGGCGATCACCGGGATGCTGATCGCGTCCGCCACCTGGGGGACCAAGGCGAACGTGCCGATGAGGGACTCCTCAGCCGGCTTCAGGAACGAGACCCGGTGGCCGCCGGATTCCATGCCGCTGGCAACCACGGCATCCACTCCGCCGGCCTCCAGGGCCACGGCTTCCGCCACGGTGGTTGCGGTGCCCACCACCACGATTCCCCGCCGGTGTGCCTCCTCCACGAGTTCCGGTGCCGGCACACCAAACACAAAACTTACGACGGCGGGAGCTGCTTCCAGCGTTGCCTCCACCTGTTCGTCGTAGTCCGGCAGGTAGCGGTCCGGCATTTCCGGGAGGGGCAGGTTCACGTCGTCAAAATACGGCCGGAGTTTCTCGGCGTACTGGTCGAAATCTGTGCGGGTGAGCGTCGCGGGTTCGTCGCCGGTGGGAATCCACAGGTTAAGAGCGAAAGGCCGGGGCGTCGCCTTCCTGAGCTCAGCCGCGGTGTCACGGATGGCGTCGCCACCGTAGCCGTACAGGCCGTAGGAACCCAGCCCGCCGCCGTCGCTCACGGATGCTGTCAGTTCCACGGAAGAGACGCCGCCGAAAGGACCGAGGACCACTGGGATGTCCGTACCGAACAGCTTCGTGATGCGGTTTGGTTGGCCGGAAGAGGCGGTTGTGGGCGTCATGGATGGCTCCTCAAGGTGACGGGCGGCGTTCAGGACCCAGTCTCGCAGGGGTTGCCGCAAGCCCCAATTTTCTGTCATCCAACGGGCTATGTACCGAGCATAGGGTCGGGGCTAGACTGCTCGCGTAAGTCGCCAACAACCTCAGGGAGCACACGATGAACTACTCAGGAACTGGCAACGAAAAGGCAACTCCTGCCAGCGAACTCAACCGCACACACATCGGACACACCGTCAGCTTCGAGCCCGACGAGTTCACCTTGGTGTTCGGGAAGATCGCTGCCATTGCGCGCAAAGAAGGCGGCGTGACCATCGCCCTTCATGGGGTGCAGGGCAGCGGCGGCCTGCAGGCGAGCTACAGCATTCCGGGCAGCCAGCAGGTTTATCTGCAGCCGGACATGCTCACCAACACGGAGTCCACCATCAAGGACCTCTTCGGCAAGGTGCAGGAAAACCTGCGCGGAACCGGCCACAAGGGTGAGGACAGAACAGACAAGCTCTGATCGGCTGGCCGGAGCGTCGGGTTTCCCTCGGGCACGCCCGGAGCCGGCACCGCCGCCGCTGCGGCACCCGCGCTCCGGCGTCCCCGCTCGGGCGTCCCCGCCGCCCCGGCCCGCCCGGATTTTGCTGGGCGTAGGGTGGGGAGTTGGACGATAGGAGCACTTCATGAAGAAAATCCTCATGGTACTGACCAGCGTTTCGGAGATTGGCGACACGGGAGAGAAGACCGGCTACAACGTGGCCGAGGCTGCACATCCCTGGAAGGTTTTCAAGGATTCCGGGCATTTTGTCGACTTCGCATCCATCAAGGGCGGCCAGCCTCCGCGGGACGAAGTGGACTCGGGGGATCCCATCCAGGTTGCCTTTACTGAGGATGAGACCACGCGCGCCGGCCTGTACAATACTGCCCGCGTCGACGTCGTCGATCCCGGACAGTACGACGCCGTCTACCTCGTGGGAGGCCACGGCACCATGTGGGACTTCCCGGACAGCGAAGGCCTGCAGAAACTTGTAGCCAGTGTCTACAACGCCGGCGGTGTGGTGGGCGCAGTCTGCCATGGGCCGGCCGGGTTGCTGAACGTCGAGCTGGACAACGGCTTTCGGATTGTCGAGGGCAGGAAGGTAGCCGCTTTCACTAACGACGAGGAGGTTGCCGCGGGGAAGGACAAGGTCATCCCCTTCTTCCTGGCAGACCGGCTCGAGGAACAAGGCGCCACCCACGTCTCCGCCGGTGTCTTTGAGGAAAAGGTCGTGGTGGACGAACGGCTGGTGACAGGCCAGAACCCGGCCTCAGCCGCCGGCGTGGCCAAGGAGATGGAGAAGCTTCTGGCTGCGGTCATCCACCAGGAAAAAGCTGAGGAGCAGCACGAGGCGGAGGCGCTGCGCGCCGAGAAGGACGCGGAAAAGGACGCAAAGAAGGCGGCTGCAGAAGCGGAGCACTAACGCCCGCAGCTGGCTGCGGCCGGCGGGCTGTCCGACGACGGGCGGCTGCCAGTGCGCGTTCGCTGCTCACCCTACTGCCTCATGCAGCGCCGACCAGCGCAATTTCCCTCACCAGCGGCTCTGCACCGTCTTGTTGATCTCTGGCAGCCGGTGATCGGTGACGTTGCTGCTGCCGTATTGGAGGGGAACATCCTCCGGGCAGTCGGCAGGCACCAGCTTCACTGACCGGGAGTCAGCCGTGAACTCGGCGCACGAGCGGGCTGAGTATCTGCCGGCCCCTTCCGCCTCCGTTCTCTGAATGCTGGAGCTGAAGGACACGAAGACCCGGAGGGCTCCATTTTGCCAGCGGAATTCCCGGAAGCCGCGCCGGTTCCAGACTCTCACAACCGTGAACCTACCCCTGGGCGGGCATCGGCAGCGGCTCTTACTTCGGGCTCGGGTCGGGGTGGCCGGGACGCGCCTGACCCAGCTCAAGGAGGTCGACGTCGACGTTGCCGGTTCCAGGCTGAGGGGAACCGCGGCGCTTCCGGAGCCGGGTGGCCCGGTACTCATCACGGGCGAGGGTGTATGCATAGGGCGTAAGGAATCCGGAGAAGCCCATCGCCCACAAGGCGCTCCATTCAGGTCCTTTGCCCTCCCAAAGGGGGAGTTGAAAACCCCAGCATCCTCCAATGAATATGATTCCTGAGAAGACCATAAGGATTCCCATGCCCCACCAGGTGCTGACCTGGGCCTGGCCGCGGCCGGGCGTGAAGCCAATCTCGTCGCCAAGGTAGCTGTGCAGCTCGCCGTTGCTGGTCCTGCGAAGTACCCGCTTCCCGCCAGCTGCAACAGCCCCCTTGTGTTCGGCGTACACGGCATCGTCACGCCGTTCTCGCTCACGGTCGTAAACCATGGTCGGTCCTTTCTGGTGCAACGTACGCCCTGTAACAGGTGGCTGCTTTTCAGGAATTGTTCCCCCGGCGATCGTAAGCCGTCGGTGATGAGGCGGACTGTGTCTCTCCCGGGGCTGTTCCTGGTGGATCCCGCAGGACGTTTTCACTGGTCAGGGGCCCATGACCCGGCGGCTGAGCAAGCACACACGACGGGCGTTTCGCCGGCTGATGACCGCTCGTAGGCGTTCCAGACTGCCTGTACGCGTTCCAGATTGTGGAGCATTCACCGGGTAAAGCAAAAGGCCCTGCTTCCCGGTGTTACAGGGAAGCAGGGCCTTTCTTAGTGGCGGTGACGGTGGGATTTGAACCCACGTTGGCTTTTACACCAAACAACATTTCGAGTGTTGCACCTTCGGCCGCTCGGACACGTCACCAACCTGAATAGGTTACCGGAGCATGCCGCGCATCCCCAAAACGGCAGGTGACCGGGCTCGAACCGGACCAGGAGTGCCCGGGCTTGCCCAAAGATTCTCGCCTTGAAACCCGGCAGGTCAGGCCTGGGTTTCTTCCACCGCTAAGTTATCCACATAGGCCTTTGTCCGCACCGAAATTGTCGGTGCACGGCAGGATGATGGGGGTATGGATCGTACAACGGCGGATGAGTTTTTGGAGCGCATCATGGCCTCCGCCGCTGGCCGTGCCGTAGCCGCTGACTGTGCCGTTGCCCCGTCCCCGTGCCTTGGGAGTTCCGGTGGCGGTGACTGTGATGACGGAGCCAAGGATGACGTAGCCCATGGTGAGGGGCTTTTCCCGTCGGATCCGTTGCGCCGGCGGAAGGATGATTGCCTGGATCGGTTGGCCGGGATTGCCCGGCTTGAGGCCCGGACCGCGGCGGAGAAGGTCACGGTACTCGCGGAACTGGTCGAAGTCTGCACGGCGTTGGACCCGCCGGCGCTGTCGCCGCAGGAGGCCACCGCGCAGGAAATGGCGCTGGTCGCGGAGGTCGCCTGTGCCCTGACGGTGGGCGAACGGACCGCCGGTGCCCTGCTGGCCGAATCCCACACTCTGACGACTGATTTGCCGTTGACCCTGTCCGCGCTGCAGGCGGGGGTGCTGTCGTGGCAGCATGCCCGGGTGATGGTGGATGAGACCACCGACCTTGACCCTGCGGCCGCGGGGGCGTTGGAGGGGCACTTCCTGGACCCTGACGCGCCCAACCCTCATCGTGGCGGGCCGGTCGGGGAACTGGTCGCGTCCCGGTTCCGGCATAAGGCCCGGACATGGCGGGAACGGCACCACCCGGTCAGCATCGAAAAACGCCACACCCGGTCTGTGGCGGACCGGCGGCTGGAATACCGCCCGGACCGGGACGGCATGGCCTGGCTCTCGGCGTACCTGCCCGCGGACCAGGCCGCCGGGATCTGGAACCGGGTCACGGCCGCGGCCCGGGCGCTGCAGGGCCCGGACGAGGACCGCACCCTGACCCAGATGCGTGCCGACATCACCGCGACCCTGCTCCTCGAAGGCACAGGTGAGATTGCCGGCCAGCCGGGTGGGGGCGGAACCATGGGTGGCGGCACGGGCGGGAATGCCCTGGGGCGGGTCCCGGTACCGCGGGCGCAGGTCCTGGTCAGCGTGCCCGTCATGTCCCTCCTCGGCGCCACGGATGAACCGGCGATGCTGGACGGGTACGGTCCGATCCCGGTGACCATGGCACGCAGGCTCATCGCGGACGGCGCCTCCTCCTTCCACCGGGTCCTGATCGACCCGAGGGACGGTGCGCCGCTGGAGATCGGGCGGACCAGCTACCCGGTCACCAAAGCCCAACGCCAATGGCTCAGGCTGCGGGACGGGAAGTGCCCGTTTCCCGGTTGCAGCAACGCCTCCCTGGATAATGAAGCGGACCATCTCCTCGCGTGGGCGCACGGCGGGACCACCGGCATCAGCAACCTCGCCCAACCGTGCCCGAAGCACCACAAGCTCAGGCACACCACAGGCTGGACACCAGAACAAGCCAGTAAAAACCACCCACCGGGCTGGATCTCACCCACCGGCAGACACTACGCCAGCGAACAACCCGACTGGGAACCACCACAACTACCGGGAGACAGGTCAGGACATACGACTGAAGCAGCCATCCACCTTGATCAAGGATCGCCCGAAGGCTCGGCTGATCTTCATCTCCCCTGACCTCCGTCTCTTCGCGGATACATTCCAGGAGGATTCGTCGTGGTGATCTTCCAGATGATGGCTGGCGACGCGTAGCAAGGGGCGAACTGTCAGCGCCCGGTCGTACCTGGCCAATCCCTCAGGCTCCTGAGCTGCGGTGGGTTTGAGTGGTCCTGCCTGGGCGAAGACAGGGACGTTCAGGGGTCTCGACGCTCCGCCCGCGTGGTTTGCTTTCGCCGCGTCCATTCGGGGGACTAGATTCATAAGCAAGATGACTAATTCACGCAAAGCAGCGCGGGCAACCGCCTACTGGACCACCGGACCCGAACAAGGCGAGCTGCGGTCCGAATCCCTGCCCGTGCCCGGGCCGGGTGAAGCACTCGTCCGCACCCTGTACTCCGGCATCAGCAAGGGGACGGAGATCGTGGTCCACACCGGCTCGGTACCGCCGCGGGTGGCAAAAGAGATGCGCGCGCCGCACCAGGAGGGTTCCTTTCCTTCTCCGGTGAAGTTTGGCTACCTGTCAGTCGGCGTCGTCGAACAGGGACCGGCTGGCTGGTTAGGTCAGAAGGTCTTCTGCCTCAACCCGCACCAGGACCGCTACGTGACCGCCACAAAAGACCTCACAAGGATTCCCGATGACGTGCCGGCCCGGCGCGCGGTGCTCACGGGAACCGTCGAAACAGCAATCAACGCGCTGTGGGAAGCAGGCCCGCGCCTGGGCGACCGGATCGCAGTGGTGGGAGCGGGCCTTGTGGGTGGCATGGTGGCAACCCTGCTGCGCACGTTTCCGCTGGCCCGCCTCCAACTCGTCGACCTTGATCCGGAGCGAAAGAACCTGGCGGACAGGCTGGGTGTCGGCTTCAGCCATCCCGACGACGCCCTGCCCGACTGTGACATCGTGTTCCATTGCTCCGCATCCCAAGCAGGGCTGGAGCGCAGTCTGCAGCTGACGGGCGACGAAGGTGTGGTGATCGAGATGTCCTGGTATGCCAACCGCGGGGTCACGGTGCCGCTCGGTGAGGACTTTCACGCCCGTCGACTCTCAATCCGGGCCAGCCAGGTGGGGGTTGTGGCCAGGGCAAGGAGGCACCGGCGCACGAACGCGGACCGGCTGAACCTGGCTGTATCACTCCTGAAGGACCCGGTCTTTGATGCATTCCTCACCGGCGCATCTCCGTTCACGGAGCTGCCGGAAGTTGTACAGAACCTTGCCGATGGAACTCTCGAGGCCCTGTGCCATGTGATCGAGTACCCCAACGAAGGCAATGTAGCCGCCGAAGGCGAGTCTGCTCACCCCGTGAACGACCCATCCACCACAACCGACCCCGAAGACAAGAGGTAGCCAGTGTTCAGTCTGACCGTCCGACGCCACTTCATGATCGCCCACAGCCTCCCGCGGGAGGCGTTCGGTCCGGCCCAGGCCCTGCATGGGGCGACCTTCGTTGCGGAGGTGACCTTCCGCCGCCGGTCATTAAATAAGGACGCGATTGTCCTGGACATCGGTGCTGCCGGCGGCATTATCGAAGAAGTCCTTGCTGGCCTGAACTACCGTAATCTGGACGACCACCCGGACTTCGCCGGCAAGCTCAGCACCACGGAGGCGCTGGCTGAGTACATTGCCCAGAGTGTTGTGGCGAAGCTTAAGGACAGCGACGACGGCCGCGAACTGACGGCCATTGACGTCACCCTCCGCGAAAACCCGGACGCCTGGGCCACCTTTTCGCTGGACCTCACCGCCTGATCGCCGTGCACGTCACCTTCCTGGTTCCCGGCAACATCCGTCACAACTCCGGCGGCAACGTCTTCAACGCGCGGCTAACGGAGGGCCTGAAGGCGCTGGGCGTGGAGGTGGACATTGTGCCGGTCGACGGCTCCTGGCCCGATGCCAGCGCCAAGGAACGACGCCGGCTGGGTGGCCTGCTGGGCGCCTGGAAGCCGACGGCGGAGGTACCGCCGGGAACGGTAACCCTGGTGGATGGCCTGATCGCTTGTGGTGCCCCGGACGAGATTGAGTACGCCGCGGCGGCCGGCCAACGCACCTGGGTCCTGCTGCACATGCCCTCACTCAGCCATCCCGACGCCGAGAAGCGGTCATTGCGGGCGGCCGCCGGGGTGATCTGTACCAGTTCGTCAGCCGCTGCCCACGTCAGCGACAAGTACGGGCTATCCGGCAGGGTCGCCCTCCCGGGCACGGATGCCGCACCATTGGCGGCCGGTTCGGAGCCGCCGCACATCATCGCGGTAGCCGCACTGCTCCCCAACAAGGACCAGTTGCTGATCGTTACGGCCCTGGCGCTGCTCCAGGATCTCGCCTGGAGCGCGTCGCTGGTGGGAACGGACGACGCCGACCCCGCGTACGCGGAGCTGGTCCGGTCAGCGATTGCCTCCCAGGGAATGGAAGACCGGGTGCGGATGACCGGCGAACTGGCCGGCACATCGCTGGCGGATGAGTGGAACCGGGCGGACCTGAGCCTGCTCGTATCGAGGGCGGAATCCTTTGGTCTGGTGGTCACCGAATCGCTGGCCCACGGCATACCGGTCATCGTCCGGCAGGGGACAGGCGCGGTTGATGCGTTGGGTATGGGGAGCAGTTCGCCCGACGTCCGGGTTGGAGAAGAAAGCACCCGGCTAGCTGAGGCGGCCGCCCTGCCAGGTGCCGCCGTCGGCCTGGCCGGTCCTGAAAGCGACCGACCAGACGTGCTCGCTGCCGTGATCCGGGCGTGGCTTTCGGACGCCGCCCTCCGCGCCGACTGGCGGATGGCAGCAGTCGCCGCCCGGGACAGGCTGCCAGGCTGGGACGTCACGGCGCTGGATGTCCTGGAGATCCTCACGGCGTCGGCGTCGTCGGTGTCGGGTTCTGCAACTGCAACTGCAACTGCAACAGCAACACCTGCCGAAGAGATGCCTACCGCAGGAGGGACCTCCAGTGCACAATGAGGCATGACTACGCACGCCGTCCCTGATGCCGAAGTGAGCACGCTGGCGCCGTCGCTCGAGTTTCCTTCGCCGGACCTGCTCACCCCTGGGCTGCTGCGGGCATGGGCCTGGCATCAGCAAGGCCTGGACGGTTCACTGCGGGGCGCGGACGCCGCCGATGTGTTCAAAACAGCTGGCTGGGCACGCTCCGTCGGCGGCGCTAACCCGTATCTGACACTCTTTGCCCGGGCCGGAACCAGCCGCGCCCAGGCAGACGCCGATGTCCTGTCCCTGAAAATCCATGAACTGCCCACCGCCCGTGGCTGCACGTACGTCCTGGGCCACGAGGACTTCGCCTGGGGCCTCCAGATTGGCCGGGACACCGCCGTGGCCCCGTTCAGGGTACTCGCAAGGATGGGCGTGGAACGCGGTGAAATCACGCTTCTCGAAGAGGAAATCCTCCACGCCCTGGCCCAAGCAGGTGGCCCGCTGGACCCCAAGCAGCTCAAGGACGTGCTGGGTGATTCGGTCCGGAACCTGGGCGATGAAGGCAAGAAGAAGGGTGCCGCCACCACCCTTCCCGCGGCCCTCGGCCTCCTGCAAGCGGATGGCCGGATCCGGCGGGTACCCATCAACGGGCGCCTGGACCAGCAGCGTTACGCCTATGCCCTCTGGAACCTGCCGCCCACAACCATGGACGACGCCGCCGTCCGCAGCCTCCTGATGGAGCGGTACCTGGGCTGGACCGGAGGAGCCACGGCCAAACAATCGCAGGGGTTTACCGGGTTCACGTTGGCCAATACCAAGGCGGCGCTGGCCGCCGTCGCGGCTGTGGAGGTCCCCACAGCGAACGGCGAGGTGCTGTGGATGCTGCCCGACGACGTCGGGCGCCTCGCCGCTTTCGAGCCACCGGCGGAGGAACAGATCCAACTGCTCGCCGGCACAGACTCGCTCGTCCTCCTCCGGCGGAACTCGGCAGATCTGTTCGCCGAAGAGGACAAAGGCAGGAAAGTGCTTGGCTCCACGCTCGCGCTGCAAGCCGATCTTCCCGATCACCCCGTCCTGGACCGCGGACGGATCATCGGGCTCTGGCAATACGATCCCGGAAACGCCCGGATCGCCCATTGGCTCTTTGACGGTGCCACCCCGGCCGTCAACCGGCGCGTTGCCGAAGTTGAAGCCTGGATCCGGGACGGGCTCGGTGACTTCCGCTCGTTCAGCCTCGACTCGCCCGGCTCCCGCCAGGACCGGATCGATGCCTTGGATGCCGCTGGCTAGAGCTCGCGGGCCAAGGCCGGGGTTCGCGGACTAAAGCCCGCTGCGGTGGGTGCTGGTGCGGTGCATTCCTGCTCGGTGGGCCGCGAAGAAATCCCTCAGCAGGGCGCCGCATTCCTCTTCCCTGACGCCGGCGTAGACCTCCACCCAATGATTGAGGCGGCGCTCGCGGAGCACGTCAAAGACGGAGCCCCCGGCGCCGGCTTTCTCGTCCCAGGCGCCAAAGACCACGCGGGGAATCCTCGCCAGCACCACAGCTCCCGCGCACATGGCGCACGGCTCGAGGGTGACCACCAAGGTGCAGTCCGCAAGCCGCCATCCATCATCGGTGCCGCCACCGAGCCTGGACAGTTCACGCAACCTCTCCGCGGCCTCGCGGATGGCGACCACCTCGGCATGGGCGGTGGGGTCTCCCAACTCCTCGCGCTGGTTCCGTCCTGAACCCAGCACTCCGCCGTCGGGACCGATCACCACGGCGCCGATGGGAACGTCCTCCGTGTCCAGTGCCCGCCGTGCCTCGTTCAAGGCAAGGCCCATCCACTCGCCGTGTTCCTTTTCTGCCGGGACCATGGCTCAATGATAGTTTCGAAGGATATCCAGCCTTGCAACGCATGGACGCCAAGGAGGCAATGTGGACACGGTCACCCTGAGAGAACGCTTGGGCCGGTGGTTCAAGCCGTACGCCGCGCTGTGGATCACGCTGCTGGTAGGCGGCGCGCTTGTTGTCACCATGGCGCTGCTGGGTGCCGAGGTGTACGACAACGTGGTGGATGACGAGGGCCTTGCGTCCCTGGACCTCCCTGCGCTGGACGCCGCCCAGGACCTGCGGAACCCTGCCCTTGATGCTGCTGTGACTGCCTTTACGAACATCGGCGGGGGCATCGGCATGCCCATCCTGGCGAGCATCCTGACTGCATGGCTCACGTTCCTGAGCAGGACGTGGCGGCCCATCATCCTCGTGGGCGGTGCCGCTGCTGTATCCACCATGGCGACCACCTTCGGCAAGCGCCTCGTCGGCCGCACCCGCCCGGACCACTCCGAAGCGGTCCCGCCGTACGAAACGTCACCATCATTTCCCAGCGGCCACACCCTCAACACCACAGTGGTGATAGGGGTGCTCGTGTACATCATGTGCCTTCAGTTTGAAGTGCTCTGGATCCGCATCACTGCCATCATCGCCGGGGTGATCTTCATCATCGCGATGGGCCTGAGCCGGGTGTTCCTGGGCCATCACTGGCTGACCGATGTGATGGCCGGCTGGTTCCTTGGCCTGGCGTGGGTATCGATGGTGATCCTGGCGCACAGGCTGTTTCATCTGACGCGAAGGCACGAGCATGCCGGGCCCGCTCCCACCTTCGAGCACCCGGTCCTGCGGGACGACCACACAGAAGAGGGCGCGCGTATTCAAGACCCAACGGGGGACGCAGCTGAACGCGGTGCAGGGGGTGGATCTTCGGGCGGTGGCTCTGCGCCCGGGTGATAGTTTTGACCCATGCGTACTCTCGTTGTGGACCACCCGCTGGTCGCCCATAAGCTCACCGTCCTGAGGGACAAGAACACCCCGTCTCCGGTGTTCCGGCAGTTGACGGAAGAGCTGGTGACCCTCCTGGCCTACGAGGCCACCCGCGAGGTCCGCACGCAGCCGGTCACCATCGAGACTCCCGTCAGCACCACGGTGGGAACCGCCTTCACCAAGCCCACTCCGCTGGTGGTCCCCATTCTCCGGGCCGGCCTGGGCATGCTCGAAGGCATGACCAAGCTCGTCCCCACCGCTGAGGTGGGCTTTCTGGGCATGGCCCGCGACGAAGAAACCCTGGACATCATCACGTACGCCGAGCGTCTCCCGGAGGACCTCACGGACCGGCAGATCTTTGTCCTGGATCCGATGCTGGCCACCGGCGGCACGTTGCGCGAAGCCATCAAGTTCCTGTTCAAACGCGGCGCCTCGGACGTGACCTGCATTTGCCTCCTGGCCGCACCGGAAGGCCTGGCCAAGCTGGAGGAAGAGCTCGCAGACGCCAACGTGACCATCGTCCTGGCGTCCATTGACGAAAAGCTCAACGAGAAGTCCTACATCGTCCCGGGACTGGGCGACGCCGGCGACCGCCTGTACGGCATCGCGGGCTGACTGCCCGCTGTCGGGCCCTACCGGATTCATTGCTTCGCGGCTAGCCTGTGCGGATGGACTGGAAACTTGAACTCGTTTTTGTGCCCGTTTCCGACGTCGACCGCGCCAAGGACTTCTACGTCAACAAAGTAGGGTTCAACGCGGATTTCGATGAGCGGCCCACCGACTCCATCAGATTCGTCCAGCTGACCCCACCGGGTTCGGCCTGCTCAATCAGCATCGGCGAGGGGCTCACGGATGCCCCGCCAGGCAGTGCGCCGAACCTGCAGCTTGTGGTCTCTGATATCCAGGCGGCACACGGCCACCTGAAGAACAATGGCGTGGATGTCAGCGATATTGACGTGCAGGACTGGGGTCACTTCGTCTATTTTGCGGATCCGGACGGCAACAAGTGGGCCGTGCAGTACATCCCCGGACGTGGCGCGTAGCGCGCCGGCAAGGGCAAAGCCGTACATACTCCATAAGGCAAAATGGGGAGTATGAACCTCCCCGCGCCTGCCGCCGTCCGCACACTCACCTGCCGTGCCGTCCTGTTTGACATGGACGGAACGCTGGTGGATTCCACGGCCGTGGTGGAGGAGGTGTGGGGCGAGTTCGCGGCCCGGTACAACCTGGACATCGCCGAAATCCTGCGGACCTCCCACGGTGTGCAGGCGGTCGACACAGTGCGGAGGTTCGCTCCGGTGGGGTCCGACGTCGCGGCGCTCACCGAGGAACTCGGTGCCATGGAAAGGGTGCGGACCGCCGGCATCATCGCCCTGCCCGGGGCCGCGCGGCTGCTCGGGAGCTTGCCTGCAGACGCAGTGGCGCTGGTGACGTCGGCCGACCGGATTCTGGCGGACATCCGGATGGACGCCGCCGGCCTTGCCATGCCGGGAACTTCCGTGACGGCGGACATTGTGACCAGGGGCAAGCCGCACCCTGAGGGCTACCTGACGGCGGCCCGCCTGCTGGGTGTGGAGCCCGGAGATGCTGTGGTGTTTGAAGATGCGCCGGCGGGAATCGCGGCAGGGGTGGCCGCAGGCATCCGGACCATCGCCGTGGGCTCCAACACGGGAGCGCTGCCGGCCGGCGTCCTGCATATTCCTGACTACTCGGCAGTCTCGGCGTCGCTGGGCTCAGATGCGCTGGGACGAACGACTATTTCTTTCCGGCTTTGAGATCGTCCACTACCTTGGCGATCCGCCGCTCCCGGGTTTCCGGTGTTTTGGCGTCAGCGAGGGGCTCCACATAGCGCCGCTGACTGCTGTAGCTGAGGGTGGCGTAGAACGCCTGCGCCTCAGGTTCGGCTGCCAGAGCTGCGGCCAGATCGTCAGGAACCTCGACGATGCGCGGTTGCGTGTCCAGCTCGACGTGCACTTCCACAGTGTCACCGGCCGAGACCCCCGTGAACTCGCGGTTGTGCTGGCTGACGGCGATCAGGTTCTGGCCGCCCATCACGGCGATGCTGCTGCGGTAGCTTTTGCCGTTGATGGTCACCACCACCGGAGGACGCTTGCCCGCTCCGAGTCCGGCAACCACCTCCGCCGGAACCTCGATGCCGGTCTTGTTGCCGCTGCCGAGAATTGTGGTGGTGAATTCCATGGCCCCAGTATGCCGCGGCTTGTGCAAAGCCAACAGGTGCCGGGGCAACAGGTGCAAGGCCAGCAGGGACCAGCTGTGCTTAGTACCAGTTGTTCGAGAGGTGGAAGTTCAGCGCACCGCAGGGCGACTGGTAGCGCTCCTGGATGTAGTTCAGGCCCCAGCTGATCTGCGTGCGGTAGTTCGTGCGGTAATCCGCGCCGGCGCTCGCCATCTTCTCCGCGGGCAGTGACTGGACGATGCCATATGCGCCGCTGCTGGGGTTGGTGGCCGTGGTGGTCCAATCGGATTCCTTGGTCCAGAGCGTCTTCAGGCACTGCATCTGGTCAGCGGCCCAGCCATAGGACGCCAGCTGCCCCGCTGCGTAGGCCTGGGCGCCGGCCGGGTCATCTACCGCCACAACAGGAGCAGGCGCCGGGACAGGCGCGGGAGCGGGGGCCGGAGCAGGAGCGGCGGGTGCCGGCTCGGCGGCCTGCGGGGCAACACTGATTTCTGCCGGTGCGGCTTCCGCGGAAGGCTTGGCCTGGATTTCGGCCTTTTCGAAGCTCAGGTTGGAATCCCCGGCAGCGGAGGCGTCGGCCGTCGGTGCAGTCTCGCTGGCCGCCAGGAAATCGGCGTCTGAGGCATGGCCGGCAGCGCCGACGCCAACAAGGAGGGCGCACGCCGCGGTGAGGACGGCTGCACGCCGGCCCAGGGAGGGAAATTTCGTTCGGGGTGACGTGGGGGAAACGGGCTCGGACGTTGCCGTTGACTCCGCTTCGGTAACTTTTCGGCCGCTGTGGAGATTCCCTGACCCGTTTTCCGGGCGCGTTTGTACCTTGAATTCAGACATGATGGATCGCCTCTCACACCTGCGGAGTTAGCTGTCGGGTTCGGATGAGGGCATCCGGCCACACGGAAAATCACGTGCTGGCTTAACCCCAAGGGCACTCGTGGCCCGGGACCGTGGGTCCCCCGCCTCTGCCTCTGAACGCGGAATCCGGGAAGCGGCAGAGCTTGGCGTCATCCGGATATGCAGACCGATAGAGCTGCACTTAATCGACGGTACAGGAGCTCGGCGCTTAAGTCACATTTTGGTAACGGAGATCACGACGGCGGCGTGTCGACTTGCTGGGTCAGTGGATGGCGGGAAGGCGAAGCTTGAAAACAGTGTGGCCGGGGCTGGACAGTACGGTCACGGTTCCACCGTGAGCCTCCACGATCGACTGGACGATGGACAGGCCCAGTCCGCTGGTGCCCTCGGATGCAGCGGATCCGGAAGCCGGTGCCGTGCCCGCGCGGGCGGCGTCTGCGCGGGCAAAACGCGAGAAGGCCTTGTCCACGAAGTCAGCCGGCATGCCGCCGCCGTCGTCCGTTACCGTCACTTCGGCGCTTCCATCACCAGCCCTGCAGACCCTGGTAACCACAGTAGTGCCGGGAGGAGTGTGCTTGCGTGCGTTGGAGAGCAGGTTCACCAGAACCTGGCGCAGCTGTGAGGCGTCGCCGGTGACAGCAATCGGCTCATCCGAAAGCTCAAGACGCCAGGTGTGGCCCGGGGCGATAACTTTTTCGTCGCTGACAGTCTCAATCACCAGCTGGGTGAGGTCCACTTCGCTGAGTTTCAGCGGCTGGCCCTCGTCGAGCCGGGCGAGCAGGAGCAGGTCCTCCACCAGGGTGGTCATGCGCTCGGACTGGCTCTGCACACGTGCCAACGACTTCCGGCCGTCCGGCGTGAAGTTCTCGGTCATCCTCATCAGTTCCGTGTAACCGCGGATGGCCGTTAATGGGGTCCGTAGTTCGTGGGACGCGTCGGCCACGAACTGCCGCACTTTGGTTTCGCTCTTTTGCCGCGCCTCCAGGGCGCTGGCCACGTTGTCCAGCATGAGGTTGAGCGCGTGGCCGACGCTGCCCACCTCGGTTCCGGGATTGGAGTTCGACGGCGGGACGCGCACCGCGAGTGCCACCTCTCCGGCATCCAGGGGGAGCCGGGAGACCCGGGTGGCGACTTCCGATAGCTGCTCCAGCGGCTTCATGGTGCGTCGAATGAGCACGGTCCCGGCAAGTCCGATCAGCGCCAGGCCGCCGAGGGAAACGAACGTGAATGTCCACACCAGCGAGGTGAGGGTGCTTTCCTTTGCGGCGAGCGGAAGACCGGTCACCAGCACGTCGCCGTAGCCTGTTGCCACGGCGACAATCCGATAATCCCCAGTGGACAGCGAACGGTCTACGGGATTTCCGTTCTGCGCCAGGGCGAGCAGGGTCTGTTTGTCCTCTGAGCTGAGGGCGGAGCGTGTGGTGTCCGGGTCCAGGTAGCCGCCACTGTTGATCTGGCCGTTTACGATGCGCGCATTGAGGGTTCCGACACTCTGGCCACGTGCGTCGAGCGGGTCCCTTCCGTTGAATCCGCCCGCGGGAGGCCGGCCGGGATCGTTGGACCGGGCGGCGGCCTGGCTCAGCTGTTCGTCGAGTTGCCGGGTGAGGAAGGAGTCCATCGAGGCGTAGCTGAACAGCCCCACAGCGCCGCAAATGGCCACCAGCAGGGCCATGGCAAGCAGTACAAGGCGGGTGCGCAGGTGCCAGTTGGCGGGTTTGAGCCAGCTCCGTGCGGCTGGCGGGGTTGCCCGTGGCGAGGACATGGAGGCGCTACTCCGCCGGCTTGATGACGTAGCCGGCGCCGCGCACGGTGTGGATCATGGGCGGGTGCACCGAGTCGACTTTTTTGCGGAGGTAGGAAATGTAGAGTTCCACGATGTTGGCCTGGCCGCCGAAATCGTAGTTCCAGACGCGGTCCAGGATTTGGGCCTTACTGATCACACGTTTGGGGTTCTCCATCAGGTAGCGGAGCAGCTCGAACTGGGTGGCCGTGAGCTGGATGTCGTCGCCGGCGCGGATCACCTCGCGGGTGTCGATGTTAAGGACGAGGTCACCCACCACAAGTTCGGCGGTGTCCATGGCTGCAACGCCGGACCGCTGAACCAGGCGGTGCAGCCGCAGCAGGACTTCCTCCATGCTGAACGGCTTCGTGACGTAATCGTCCCCGCCGGCCGCCAGGCCAACGATCCGGTCCTGGATGGCGTCCTTGGCGGTCAGGAAAAGCGCAGGAACCTCCGGCGCGAAGGCGCGGATCCGGCCCAGCAGCTCAACGCCGTCGAAGCCTGGCAGCATCACATCCAACACCAGGACGTCAGGGCGGAACTCTTTGGCGAGTTTGACGGCCTCGGGGCCATCGGCGGCCACGGCAACAGACCAGCCCGCCATGCGCAGCCCCATGCTCATGAGCTCGGAGAGGCTGGGTTCGTCGTCAACCACCAGTGCGCGGATGGGGGAGCCGTCCGGGTGGGTGAGCTGCGGAAGGTTGTTGGTCATGGAGTGCGAAGTGGCCATGTGACAACTCTCCGATCTTTCGGTTAGCGCGCGCTATGGGATTCCTGTGAGCGCGCTGTGAATCCCAGCCTAGCGAGCTCAATGCAGGGAGCCCGCCCGTCGTTGGTCCATGTGGGTCATGCCGGTCCGCTCACGGATGATTCTGAGCCCGCCGGGGGCTGCGGGCCCGGCGGACCACTACGAAAACGCAGCCTTGGGGGGTGGACAGGCGGTCAAAACGGGAGGGCAATTCCGGGAACTCTTGGGCATGTGAATATTCAACCCTCAAACCGTGGTTCAGTCGAAGTATATTCGCAGGATGCCGCTAAAAGCGCCCCTGCGGCTAACTGCAACCTGCATATTATCGCCAATCCAGAATCGTGATCTACGCCACATATAGCCTTTTTGTCTCACAATGCGGAACGAAAGGCCCTTTGTTACTTGCAAGTTTTCATTGTTACGTTGCACACTTTCAATTGTGAACAAGAACTCAACAGCACCTGCAGCCGCAGACTATTGGCCCAGCACATCCGCTGCTGCCGACATGCGCTGTTGTCGAATGCACGCCTGACCTTCAGACCCCACGAAGTTCTTAGGCATTCGCCCCCAGCCCAGCGTAGGGCGCCCCTCCCCAGTTTTCATTGCGGGGAAACCAGCATTCGAGCCGCGATGACGGCCATTCACATTGAGGTAAGCAAACATGACCGTTGCATCCGGATACGTCCACATCTCCGTCCGTAACGCAGGCAAGGCCCCTCAGGCCTCAGGCCTCCGCCAAGGTTTCGGTGCCCGCCCGGCTTTCGGCCCCGGCGGCCCCGGCGCCGGCGTTCAGGCCCCGGGCTACGCACCCCAGGGCTACAACCCCAACTCCTACGGCCAGCTCCGCGCCGTCCAGCCTGTCGAGGCCGCTCCGCTCACCGCGCCGACGCCGGTCATCGCCGGACCCAACGCCGTACGGCCCGTTGCCAACGAGAACCTGGCCCGCGGCTTTGTCCTTTACATGGGCATCGACGAAGAGACTGCCGCGGCTGCCGGAACGTCAATTGCCAAGCTCGCCCAGGAAATCCGCGCTTACGCACAGTCGCTCGTCACCGGCGCCGAAAGCTACGCTGCCGTCGCCGTGGCCCCCGCCGGCACACCCGGTTCCGCGCTCGACGTCGTCCGTTCCACGTTCGGTGACCCCACCGTGAATGCGCAGAAGCGCACTGAGACTGCCCGCCTGCAGCAGCCCCAGGATCCGCGTCCCTCGGGCGTCCTGATTGACCTGGCGCGCCGCGAAGTCCACCTGGACGGCGAGTCACTCAACCTGACGTTCAAGGAATTCGAACTCCTGAACTACCTCGTGGAAAACGGCACCCGCACCGTGGGCCGCGACGAACTGCTCGAAGGCCTGTGGCGCAACGCCGAGGAAGTCCCCAACGAGCGCACCATCGACGTCCACATCCGCCGCCTCCGCTCCAAGCTGGGCCGCCTCGCCAACACCGTGCGCACCGTCCGCGGACAGGGCTACCGCTTCTACGAGCACCCCGAGGTTGTTGTCTGGGCCGCTCCGGAATACTCGATCTAGTCGACTTCAGCACCGCCAAAAGGCGGCACGATCCCTCTGCGCCTGCGCTCGTTCCTCACGCAACAACGGCGCTTTCGGGATGTGCCGTCTTTTCGCGTTCAGCCCGGCCATCCGAGCATGTGCCTCCGCGGCTATGTTTCTGCAGCGGCGCTAGGCTTGGGGAATGAGCGACCACCATATTAAGCGCCTGGTGATCATGCGCCACTCCAAAGCCGATTGGCCCGGCGGGGTTGCTGATCATGAGCGCCCCTTGGAGGAGCGTGGCCACCGGGAGGCGCCGCTGGCCGGGAAATGGCTGGTTAAACACGGTATCGTCCCTGACTTCATCCTGTGCTCCAGCGCGCTCCGCACCCGCCAGACGTGCACATGGGTCTGCTCCGAACTGGGGGACAAAGCCCCGACGCCGAAGCTTGAGGACGGTTTGTACGCCGCCTCCGCGCTGCGCATGCTCACAGTGGTCAATCATGTGCCGGACACCGTCACCACCCTGATGCTCATCTCGCACATGCCCGGAGTCCAGGACCTCGCCATGCATTTGGCTTCCCGGGACTCCAACCACGACGCCTACATGGATGCTGCTACCCGCTACCCCACCAGCGCGCTCACCGTGCTGGAGACGGAAAAATCCTGGGCCGAACTAGACGGTCAGGACGCCCGGCTGACCAAGTTCAAGGTGCCAAGGGCCCACTGAGGACCCGGGCCGGTAACCCCGCCTGTAGCCGTCTGCAATAGTTGGACGGGTGAACCTCCGCCACTCCTTCCTTGCCCTCCTGGTCGCCGTCCTCTGGGGCCTGAACTTCGTGGCTATCGACCTGGGCCTGCACGCGGACGGCCATGAGGTTCCGCCGCTCCTGTTCGTGGCCATGCGGTTCGTCCTCGTGGTCCTTCCGCTGATTTTCTTCATCAGGAAGCCGGACGTGGGCTGGAAGGCGATCATCGGCGTCGGGCTCTTTATGAGCGCGGGCCAGTTCGGTCTCCTCTACGTGGCCATGGCGCTGGGCATGCCCGCCGGCATCGCTTCCCTGGTGCTGCAGGCGCAGGTTCTCCTGACGGTCCTTTTGGCCGCCATGTTCCTCGGTGAACGGCCCACCCGCCGTCAGCTGGCCGGCGTCGTCCTGGGCGTTGCCGGACTGGCCGTGGTGGCCGTGGGCCGCAGCACTGTGGCGCCGCTGCTCCCACTCATCATCGTGCTTGCGGCGGCCCTGTCCTGGGCCGCCGGAAACGTCATTGCCCGGCAGGCGAAAGCCGCTTCAGGGCTGGGGCTGGTGGTCTGGTCCGGTGCCGTTGTGCCGCTTCCCCTGGCCGGACTGTCCTTCCTGGTTGACGGGCCGGACGCCGTGCTGGGTGCGCTGGGGGACCTGCAGCCGGTAACGCTCCTGAGCGCTCTGTACACCGCGATCTTTGGGTCACTGGTGGGCTATGGGATCTGGAACTGGCTGCTGGCCCGCTACCCCTCCTCGGCTGTGGTTCCCTTCACCTTGCTGGTGCCGGTGGTGGGAATGACAGCCGCGTGGCTGGTTTTGGGGGAGGTGCCGGCGCCGGCCGAACTGCTGGGCGGGCTGCTCCTCCTGGGCGGCGTGGCGACGGCGGTGCTCACCGGAAGCCGCAGGCCCGGTCAGCGGCGGGACGGGGCTTTGGATCCCGGATTGGGCGCGGGTTTGCGAACGGGGGAGTCCGATGATGCGGGCCGTTTGGCTGCCGCCCCGGGCAGGCGCGCCGGAGCGCGGGACGCCGACGGGCGCTGACCCGCCGCGGTCCGGGCTGCCGTCCCCTGTGTTGCTGACCCTTGCGGCGCTGACCCCCGTGCACCAGGAAACCTGGCCGGCGGCCGACGGGATGAAACGGGCCGCCGTTTGGCCGGCAAGGGCTTCCGCCGTGCAGCGCCGAGCGTCCTGACGGCGGGCCACGCCGCCCCGAGGAACAGGACCATCAGTGTGAGGATGGCGGAGCCACCGGCGAGGAAGAAATAGTTGTCCGGGTCTCCGGTGGGAAGCGGAGTGCCGATGATCGAGGACTGGTTGGCGTACGCGAGTTCCCACGTGCTGACGAAGGCCAGGGAACAGGCCAGGGTCAGGCTGGTTCCCACGCCAACTGCCACAGCGACTGCGTGCCGGCGCCTTGAGAGAACTTCGAAAAGCGCCGCCACGTAGGCCAGGGCCACCAGTGCGAGGAACGTGAACATGACCGGCTCTTCGAGGGTGATGGCCGTCAAAACCAGCATGAGCAGCGCCACCACGGCCGTGATCAAGGCGAGCTTTCCGCTGTTCCCCATGTGACGCATGTGATCAATCATCGCTGAGCCAAAAGCTAGTTGACGACGTAGCCGCGCATGATTGCCATGATTGCTGCAACACTTTGGTCACGGGTGCGTTCCGGGTTGTAGGTCTGGCGGTCCAGTCCCACCACAAAGCAGGCACCGAAAATTGCCGTTTCCAGGCTGCCGCGCGAAATGCCCGCATCCACGGGATAAACAGCAGCCACCTTGTCGATGGCTGCGCCGATCACCGCCAGCAGCTCCGCACGGAGGACGGCAAACGTGCCCTGCCACTCGCTGGGGATCCGCCAGTTCTCGCTCACCCACAGCCGCGCGAAGGACGGGTACTCGGCCATAAAGTCCATGGCCTGCCCGATCATCGCCTCCATCGACACCAAGGGATCGGCTGCAGCCTCGCCCTGCTCGGTCACCAGACGATCCTTCAGGATGTCCACGCCGTGCCGGAGCAGCTGCGCAATCAGGTCCGATTTGCTGCCGAAGTTGTAATAGACCGTTCCCTTGGACACGCCCGCCGCCGCGGCGATCTCGTCCATCGTCACTCCGGCGGCGCCACGTTCGCCGATCAGTTCCATCGACGCCTCGAACAGCTTTAGCCGCGTGGCATTGGTCCGTTCCGGGCGCAGCTTCTTTTCGGCCGGACCCGGCACCGGCGACCCGGGAGCAATGCCGCGGCTCATACCGCGATCTCCGGCTTCAGGGTCTTGAGGGTCCAGTATTTGTGCTTCCTGACCGCCAGCGTGGACATGGCCGCCCCCAGCAAGGTGTAGCCGAGCAGGCCCATGACCGTGGGCACGATCATGGACAGATCCGCACCGTAGATCAGGTGCCGCATGCCGGTCACGACGTAGCCCATCGGCAACACCTGGTGCACCACATGCAGGGGCTGCGGTGTGGTCTGCCAGGGAAAGGTTCCGCCGGAGGACACCAGCTGCAGCACCAGCAGGATCAGGACCACGAGCTTTCCGGGCGATCCCAGCAAGGCCACTACGCCCTGGATGATGGCGCTGAATGCCATGGCCGCGGCCAGCATAAAGAGCCACATGAGCACCGGATGCGCCGGGTTCAGGCCCAGGGCCAGGTCAACTACCAGGGTGAGCAGGCTTGCCTGCACCACAGAGACGGCGAGGAAGGGGAGCCAGCCGCCGACGGCGATTTTCCAGGCGGGGGCGTTTGAGGCCAGGGCCCGCTGGGTGATGGGCCGCATGGCCTGGATCAGCATGAAGATGCCAATCCACAATGCGAGGGTCAGGAAAAACGGCGCAAGTCCGGCACCGTAGGAGTCTGCCTTGGCCTGGGAGACATTGCTGACGGCAACGGGATCGGCAATCACCTGCGACAGGCTGCTCTTCTGCGAGTCGTCAGGGTTGGGCACCTGCCCGGCACCCTTGGCAATTTCATCTGCCAGGGTCCGGGAACCCTCCGCGGCGGTGCGGGCCCCCGCCTCAACCTGCCCCGCGCCGGCGTCGAGCGTCCCCGCTCCGTCAGCCAGGCGCCCGGCGCCGTCGAGGGCTGCCTGCTGTCCGGTGGCCAGGGTGGCTGCGCCGGTGTGGAGCTGGTCGGCGCCTGCGGAGGCCTGGCCAACAGCATCCCTGAGGGCGGGGGTTGCCGCAGCGAGCTGTGCCGCGCCCACGCTCACTGCTTCGGAGCCGTCCGCGAGTTGCTGGATCTGCGCAGCGTCGGCCTGGATGGCCGTTTTCGCTGCGGCAACCGGGCCGGAGGCGGCTGCGGCGTCAAAGTCGGTCAGGATTCTGTCGGCCTGCGCCTGGGTGATGACCTGCTCGGCCACCAGGCGGGCGTTCGATTCGCTGACCCGGGTCCGGAGCCCCTGGTCGGCGGCATCAAGCTGGGTGAGAACGCCCTGGATCCTTGTGTTCAGCAGGGCGTTTCCGGCGGCCACCTGAGCGGCTCCGTTGGCGAGCGTCCGGGAATCCGTCGGCAGCGTGGCCGTCCTGTCCTTGAGCACGGAGAGCCCGCTGCTGAGCTGTCCGGCGCCGTCGGTCAGCTGGTTTGCGCCATCCCGGAGTTTCAGCTGCCCGGCGTAGAGTTCCCCCGCCCCGGCCTGCAGTTCGCTGGTGCCCGCGTGCAGGGCGATGGTGCCGTCGCGGAGGGAAGCAACGCCGTCGGCAAGCTGCCCCGCGCCTCCGGCCGCCTCGAGCATCTGGGCGTGGATGGTGCCGTAACCGGTGAGCAACTGGTTGGCGGTCTCTTCGCCCACCTCCTTGGCAACGGTGCTGTGGACGGCCGTGGTCAGCTTGTCCACGATGGTGCTCAGCAGGTAGTTGTTGGCATCGTTGGTGGTGACGTTCAGCATGGCCTGGCTGGCCGAATCGAAGCTGCCTGGTGAGACCAGATTGGTGGAGAAGTCCTGCGGGATCTTCAGTGCGAAGGCGTACTTGCCGCTGCTGACCCCCTGATCCGCCTCCGCTGCTGTGCCTACCGGCGTCCAGTTGAAGACGTTGCCGTCCACCAGCCCGTCCGCCACCTTCCGGCCCGCCTGCAGTTCGGTGCCGTCGCCGGACGTGGCGCCGGTGTCTTCCACCACCAGGGCAGCGTCGATCTGGTTCAGGTTCCCATAGGGATTCCAGTTGGCGTACAGGTACACGGCTCCGTAGAGGAGCGGCACCATAATCAGCGCCAGGATGGTCAGCTTAGGCAGCAGCCCGCCGGTCATCCTCTTGAGTTCGGAACGGGCAAGCCGCAGAACAGTCACTTGGCATCCTCGGTTTCGAGTCGGAGGTCGTTGTCGAGCGTCCTGGCCGGAACGCCCCCGGGGTGGCGGATGGAGTTGCCGATAACTGCAGCCGGTCCCTTCCACCTTGCCGGGAGGGCAGTAACGGTGACGACGACGGCGAGCGGCCGGCCGCCGTCGTGCGCCAGCTCTTCAAGTCTCGGGAGCCAATCCGCCGCGTGGGCGCTGTGGCGGTCCGGGGAGTCCACCACGAGCAAATCTGTGTGCGGGTTGGCCAAGGCGAGCGCGGTCAGCAGCTCCATCCGGCGGTCCGGCGGCAGCTGTTCGGTCCACAGATCCGCAATGTCCTCGAACCTGTTGACTTTCAGCCAGGGCTTGCTGAGCAGCGCCCCACGATAACGGCGGGGGATCAGGGCGAGGTCCTCGGTGACAAGGTCGCGCACGCTGAGGTGTTCCTCCGGTTCGTTCACGCGCGGTGAATCAACCAGTGCGCTGGCGAGTCGGAGGGTCTTGGTGCGGTCACTGCCATCCCACAGGATGGGCCCGCCGGTGGGTTTCATGCGTCCACTGACGGCGAGGGCAAGGGCGGTCCGCTGGTCCTGGCGTTCGCCGGTGACGAGGAGCAGGTCGCCGCGGCCGGCGCGGAGGGAGGTGGGTGGAAGAAGGTCGCCCCGCCGGCCTTTTACATGGAGTTGCTGAGCGGAGAGCAAAGATGACCTTTCGCAGGAAACTGTCTGCTCCCATTCTAACTAAACTGACTGGTCAGTTCAAATAGAAATTACAGGCCGTACTTCTCCAGCAGCCTCAACCACACTTCGCTGACCGTGGGAAACGACGGCACCGCATGCCACAGCCGCTCCAGCGGGACCTCGCCCACCACGGCGATGGTCGCGGCATGCAGCAGCTCGGCCACCTCCGGGCCTGCGAAGGTGGCGCCCAGCAGTACCCTCCGGTCCTCGTCGATAACCAGTTGTGCCCAGCCCTCGTAATGGTCCGAGCGCAAGGATGATCCCGACACCTGGATGGGAAGTTCCACGGAGGAGGCGTTGTAGCCGTCCTTGCCGGCTTGCTCCAGCGTGCGGCCCACGGCGCCGAGTTCCGGATCAGTAAACACCACACGGGGGACGGCGTGTTCGTTGGCCGTATGGGCGTAGCGGCTCCAAGCCGCCGGGGCGCCGCGGAGTTCGCCTTTGGCCCGGGCTGCAATGGCGTCACCGGTTGCCCTGGCCTCGTACTTGCCCTGGTGCGTGAAAAAGTTCCTGCCGCCGGCATCTCCCACGGCGTAGAGCCATGGCCCGCCGTCCGGTGTGCCGTGAACCAGTCCCGACGAATCGGTCGTGAGGGACAGCGCTTCGCCGTCCGGAGGGGTGAAGCCGAGGCTTTCCAGGCCCAGCCCCTCGAGGGCAGGATGCCGGCCAGTGGAGACCAGGATTCTGTCCACAGTGACGGTGCTCTGACCGCCGGTGTCCTGACCGTCCAACGTCAGTTCGAAGGTGCCGTCGTCATTCTCGTGGATGGCTTTGGTGGACGTGTTGAGGCGGATCTCGACGCCGTCCGCGCGGAGCCCGGCTGTCACGAGTTTCGACGCTTCTGCCGGAAAGCTGCCCAACAGGCCGCTCCTGGCTACGAGTGTCACAGCCGAACCCAGCCGGGCGAAGGCCTGAGCCAGTTCTGTCCCGGCAACCCCGCCGCCCACCACTGCCAGCCGCCCGGGCACCTCTTTGGCTGAGGTGGCTTCCCGCGTGCCCCAGACCTGGACGTCGGCCAGCCCCTGGATGGGCGGCATGGTGGGGGTCGAGCCGGTGGCCAGTACGACGGCGTGACGCGCCTTGAGCCCGTAGGAGTTACCGTCCAGCCCGGCTACTTCGACCGAGCGCGCTCCGGTGATCCAGCCGTGGCCCCTGATCAGTTCGATTCCGGTGTCCTCCACCCACTTCACCTGGCCGTCGTCCTGCCAGTTGCCGGTGAAGTAGTCCCTCCGCTTGAGGACTGCGGCCACATCCAGGGTCCGGGTGACTGCTTCCGCCGCCCCTGGAACCGTCTGGGCGCCGTGCAGTGCGGTACCGGAGCGGAGCAGGGCCTTCGACGGGATGCAGGCCCAGTACGAGCACTCACCGCCCACCAGTTCGGCCTCGACGAGGACCGCGGTAAGACCGCCCTGGACCACCCTGTCCGCCACGTTTTCGCCCACGGCGCCTGCGCCGATCACAATGACGTCAAATTCGCGTACCAGAGCCTGGGTGGTCATTGGTCCAGCCTACGCCGGGGCGTCCGGGTTCCAGGGGTTCTCTGACTTAAAGCAAAAGACCCGCACCGGCGAACCGGTGCGGGTCTTGATCTGTGCGCCCAAAGGGATTCGAACCCCTGACCTTCTGTTCCGTAGACAGACGCTCTATCCAGCTGAGCTATGGGCGCATCTTGCGTTTCGCGGAGTATCTCGCTCCCCGAACCTCGAATTACTTTACGCGAGGGTGGCACCTCATGCCAAATCGAGAAGCATGTAATATCCGCGACTAGACCGGTATAGGTGACCTTCGTCACTTAATTTCGCTGTTTTGCGTGTTCTTCCCTTGATTTTGCGCGGTTTCCGGCCCAAACGCTCACGAAGGTGCAGTGTGGTCCACAAGTTCAGGCCCGGGCGGCCCAATAGCATTTAGGACACACCGATGAACCCGAGGAAGGGAACCGCAATGGGCGATCTGGCACAACAGCCGCTGCTTGAGAAAGCACCCACCACACATGCTGCACTGCTCGCATGGGTCGAAGAGGTTGCGGAGCTCACGCAGCCGGACCGCATCCACTGGGTTGACGGCTCCGAAGAAGAGAACACCCGTCTCACGGACGAACTGGTTGCAGCGGGAACACTGACCCGCCTGAACCAGGAGCTCTTCCCGAACTCCTTCGCCGCGTTCTCCGATCCGGCAGACGTGGCACGCGTTGAAGAGCAGACCTTCATCTGCTCCGAGAACGAACGCGACGCCGGCTTCACCAACAACTGGATGGCCCCGGCCGAGATGAAGGAAAAGCTGCGCGGCCTGTTCTCCGGCTCCATGCGCGGCCGCACCATGTACGTGATCCCGTTTGTCATGGGCCACCTCGACGCTGAAGATCCCAAGTTCGGCGTCGAAATCACGGACAGCGCCTACGTGGTCGCATCCATGCGCATCATGGCCAACATCGGTACCCCGGTCCTGGACAAGATCACCGCGACCAACGCGTTCTTCGTTCCGGCGCTGCACTCCCTGGGCGCTCCGCTCGCCGCGGGCCAAAAGGACGTTGCGTGGCCCTGCAACCCGGACAAGTGGATTGTCCACTTCCCCGAAGAGCGCTCCATCTGGTCCTTCGGCTCCGGTTACGGCGGAAACGCCCTGCTGGGCAAGAAGTGCTACGCCCTTCGCATCGCTTCGGTGATGGCCCGTGACGAAGGCTGGCTGGCCGAGCACATGCTCATCCTGAAGCTGACCTCCCCGGAGCAGAAGAAGTACTACGTCTCTGCAGCCTTCCCGTCCGCTTGCGGCAAGACCAACCTCGCCCTCCTCGATCCCACCATCGAAGGCTGGAAGGTTGAGACCCTGGGTGATGATATCACCTGGATGCGGATCGGCAAGGAAGGCGAACTGCGCGCCACCAACCCCGAGGCCGGCCTGTTCGGCGTTGCCCCGGGCACCGGCTGGGGCACCAACCCCAACGCCATGCGCGCCATCGCCAAGGGCCACAGCATCTTCACCAACGTCGCCCTGACGGACGACGGCGGCGTGTGGTGGGAGGGCATGACCGATGAGGTCCCCGCCCACCTGACCGACTGGGAGGGCAACTCGTGGACCCCGGACTCTGACAAGCCTGCCGCCCACCCCAACTCGCGCTTCTGCACGCCGATCTCCCAGATCGACATGCTGGCCGAGGAATACAACAGCCCCGATGGGGTGGAGCTCTCTGCCATCCTCTTCGGCGGCCGCCGCAAGACCACGGTGCCGCTGGTCACCCAGTCCCGCGACTGGACCAATGGCATCTTCATGGGTTCCACGCTCTCCTCGGAGACCACGGCTGCTGCTTCCGGCCAGGTCGGCGTCCTCCGCCGCGACCCGATGGCCATGCTGCCGTTCATCGGGTACGACGCCGGTGACTACCTCAAGCACTGGATCAGCGTTTCCTCCAAGGCCAACCCTGCACGCCTGCCCAAGATCTTCCTGGTCAACTGGTTCCGCCGGACCGCTGACGGTGGCTTTGCGTGGCCTGGCTTTGGTGACAACGCCCGCGTCCTCAAGTGGGCCATCGAGCGCATCGAAGGCAAGGCTGCCGCTGTGGAAACCCCCATCGGCTTCGTTCCGACCGGCGATTCGCTGGACCTCACCGGACTGGACCTGACGCACGCCCACGTGGAGGACGCTGTACGCGTCGATCCCGAGGAATGGGCCGCTGAGCTGGCATCCATTGAAGAGTGGTACGCCAGGTTCGGTGACTCCCTGCCTGAGGCACTGACCTCCGAACTGGCCTCTCTGAAGGCCCGTTTGGGCTGAAAAGCCTGAAGAAGGACGACGGCCCCGCACCTTTTAGAAGGTGCGGGGCCGTCGTCGTCCACGTCCCTCCGAAGGTTCCTCCGGGGGAGGGGTCAGCTGGCCAGCCAGATGTCGGGGCCGAACACCTCGTAGTGGATTCGGGTGGCGGGGATGCCGGCGTTGATGGCCTCGTTGCGGATGTTCTTCATAAACGGCAGCGGCCCGCACAGGTACAGCGAGGCGTCGGCCGGAAGATCCACCTCGCGCAGGGACATAAATCCTTCGTAGGACCCGGCGGCCTGCTTTTCGAGCCACAGCTTGAGTTCGGCACCGTCCAGGCGGTCGACGTCGTCCGTCATCTGGCCACGCAGCGCCCAGCTTTCCAGCGTGCTTTCGGCGTGCAGCACCAGCACCTGCCGACCTGAACCCGACTCTGCCAGGGACCGCAGGATGGACGCGGTGGGTGTGCAGCCGATGCCTGCTGACGCCAGCACCACGGGGCCCTCGCCGTCCTTGAGGACGATCTCGCCGTAAGGGTTGGAGATCTCCAGGATGTCGCCGACCTCGACGCCGTTGTGCAGCACCGGGGACACCTCGCCGTCGTCATCGAGCTTGGTGGTGAAGGTCCTGCCGAGGCCGGCGTCATCCGACAGGGAGTACTGGCGGACCTGGCGCAGGCCGTCCGGAAGCTGGACCTTGACGCTGACGTACTGTCCGGGCAGTGCGGGGGTGACGGGAGTGTCGTCCGCCGGTTCAAGTGTGAACGTCATGGCACCGGTTCCCGCTGGAGTCTTGGCAGCCACGCGCCAGGGCATCCACATTTTGTCGTTTGCCTGGGCGGCGTAGAGACCCTTTTCGATTTTGATGAGGGCGTCGGCCATCAGCCAGTACACCTCGGTCCAGGCTTCGGCGATTTCCGGGGTGATGACCTCTGCGAGGTCCTCGGCGATGGCGGCGAACAGGTGCTCGTAAACCACCTGGTACTGGGGTTCGGTGATGCCGAGGGAGGCATGTTTGTGGGCGATCCGGGAGAGGACCTGCTCCGGGAGGGTGCCCGGGTTGTTGACCAGGTGGGTGGCGAAGGCGGCGATGCTTCCGGCCAGGGCCTGCTGTTGGTTGCCCGAGCGCTGGTTGGAACGGGAGAAGAGGCCGTCCAGCAGTCCGGGGTGGGCGGCGAACAGCCGGGCGTAGAACTTGGGGGTGATGGCTCCGATCCGGGAACCGACGAGCGGCAGCGTTGCCTCAATGACTGGGCGGGACTTGTCCGAGAGCATATGTACTCCTGATGTAGGGACCGGGGCTTTCATCCGGCCGGATTCAATACTTGTATACGAAATACAAGTATTCATATCCAAGTTCTACACCTTGTAGAATTTCGAATCAAATCGGTGACGCGGTGGGCTTTGGCGGAGCCTACAAACCGGGCCGCAGGCCGATCATGGCAAAGACCGGCGCCATCTGCCGGTAGCTGGGGAGTTCGGCAATGACCAGCGGATCGAGCTCCCGGTAGAACGCTTCCCGGGCGCGGGCCAGGGCGCCGCGCAGCCTGCACTCGTTGATGAGCGGGCATTCGCCATTCAGGGTGTGGCAGTCGGCCGGGTCTGCGCGGGTGTTCAAGAGCCGCAGCAACTGGCCCACCGTTGCCGCGCGGCCGGCCGCGTTGAGCCGCGAGCCGCCGTTCCGGCCCCGCTCGACGTCAATCATGCCCAGCTCACGGAGCCTGGCCATGGCCTTGCTGACGTGGTTGTACGGGGTGCCCACTGCGTTGGCTATGCTCTGCGTCGTCAGCAGGTTGCTGTCCGGTGCTGCCGCCAGCACCATCATGGCCCGCAGGCTGACGTCCGCGAAGGCATTGAGTCTCATGTCATCAACCTAGCGGAGGTCTAGTCCACCCAGATGGCGGGTTCGTTGGAATCAGCTGCCAGCTGGCCGAACTCCCATTCGTGGGATTCTGTGTTGGGTTTGTAAGGCAGGACGGCCGCAAAAAGGGAACCGTCACGGTGTTCGGTGGCCACATGGATGGCGTCCGAGTCCTCCTCCACCAGGAGGATGTCGCAGACCACCGCCGCGGCTCGGAACTCAGCCCTGTTCTGGCGGAGCAGTTCGGTGAGGTCGCTGATCATCGAATCGGCGTCGAAGTCTGCGTCCGAACCGTCCTTGGCATCAGCGGGGGTGACGGCCATCAGGCGGACTTCACCATCGTTCTCCACCACCAGCGCGAACGGCAGGAACCCGCCGTTCCGCTGCAGCTGTTCCTGGGCCGCGCCGATGCCCGTGCCGAGCAGGTTTTCCAGGTCCGTGGCCGTGGCTTCCGGGACGCTGTCGCGCCAGGAAGAGCTTTCCCCGGGGGTTGCCTCTGGGCCGGTGGTGGCGTTGCCGTCCACGAGCGGTTTAGCGCCGGACATTGGAAAGCACGCGGTCGCGCACGCGTTCCATGGTGGGACGGTCCGTTGCTTCCACGTTCAGGCGGAGGAAGGGCTCGGTGTTGGAAGGGCGCAGGTTGAACCAGTAGCTGCCGTCGTTTGCCGTGAACGTGCTGCCGTCCATGGTGTCAATGGTGATGTCCTCCGCGGCGAAATCTGCGCGGACCCGCTCAACGGCCCCTGCCTTGTCCTCGATCTCGGAGTTGACCTCGCCGGAGGAAACGTAGGGCTCGTACTCGCGGCCGAGCTCGGACAGCGGGCCGTCCTGTTCCCCAAGAGCAGCCAGGACGTGCATGGCGGCCAGCATGCCGGTGTCTGCGTTCCAGAAGTCGCGGAAGTAGAAGTGGGCAGAGTGCTCGCCGCCGAACACCGCGCCTTCCTCTGCCATGACTGCCTTGATGAAGGAGTGGCCCACGCGCGTGCGGACCGCACGGCCGCCGTCGTGCTCTACAAGCTCCGGCACTGCGCGGGAGGTGAGCAGATTGTGGATGATGGTGGGCTTGGCCTCACCCTGTGCCTGGGCGCGGGCAATTTCGCGGCGCGCCACCATGCCGGTGATGGCCGACGGCGAAACGGGCTCACCCTTTTCGTCGATGACGAAGCAACGGTCGGCGTCGCCGTCGAAAGCCAGCCCGATATCGGCGCCGTGGGCGAGGACAGCGGCCTGCAAATCACGGAGGTTCTCCGGCTCGAGGGGGTTCGCCGGGTGGTTGGGGAATGAACCGTCCAGCTCGAAGTAGAGGGGGATGATCTCGAACGGAAGCTTGTGCAGGAGGGCGTCGCCCAGGACCGCCGGCGTGGTGAGGCCGGCCATGCCGTTGCCTGCGTCGACGACGACCTTCAGCGGGCGGGAGCCGGAGAGGTCCACCAGCTTGCGCAGGTACACGGCGTAGTCCTTCAGGACGTCGTGGACGCCGATCAGGCCGCGGGTGGGGGCTGCCGGGATGGAGCCGGTGTTGAGGTAGTGCTCGGCGAGTGCCTGGATTTCCTTGAGCCCGGATTCAGAGGAGATGGGCTGCGCTCCCGGCTTGGACATCTTGATCCCGTTGTACTCAGCGGGGTTGTGGCTGGCGGTGAACGTTGCGCCGGCCGCATTCAGTGATCCGCACGCGAAGTAGAGTTCGTCGGTGGAGATCAGGTCCAGCAGCTGGACGTTGGCTCCGCGGGTGGCGGCACCGTCTGCGAACGCTTTGCTGAATTCGGGGGAGGACGGGCGCATGTCGCCGCCCACGAGGACAGTCTGGCCTTCCAGCTTAAGGACATCAACGAACGCAGCACCGACGGCCTCGACGATTTCGGCGGTGATGGAATCACCCACGATTCCCCGGACGTCGTAGGCCTTGAAGGATGCCGAAAGGTCAAAAGTCTTTGTCTGTTCGCTAGTCACGGGTCTTATCTTACGTGGAAGCGGACAGGTGCCTGTGGAGGGGAAGTGTAGCCCGCACCATATCCACAGAGGGAGCCTCCGGGTCCCGGCTGTCAGTGGGGGCTGGGATACTGAATCAATGGCCGATACCCAGAACACCGCCCTTCGCTCCGCTGCAGCTCCTGACCCCGGTTCCACAAAGACCCAGGCATTGGAAGTCCTCCGCGAACTCGTTGGGCATCCGGAAGCGGACTTCCATGACGGGCAGTTTGAGGCGATCGAGGCACTGGTCGACGGCGGCCGGCGGGCTTTGGTGGTCCAGCGCACCGGCTGGGGCAAATCGGCCGTGTATTTTGTGGCCTCCCTGTTGCTCCGGCGCCGCGGTGCCGGCCCCACCCTGATCGTCTCGCCGCTTCTGGCCCTGATGCGGGACCAGGTCGCCGCCGCGGCCCGCGCCGGTGTCCGGGCCGTGGCCATCAACTCCGCTAACCAGCTGGAATGGGACACCGTACGGGAACAGCTCGCGGCGGATGAGGTTGACGTGCTGCTGGTCTCGCCGGAACGGCTCACCAACCCCTCGTTCCGGGAAAACCAGCTGCCGGAGCTCATCCGCCGGACCGGCCTGCTGGTCATTGACGAGGCGCACTGCATCTCCGACTGGGGCCACGACTTCCGGCCGGACTACCGCCGGATTGCGGACCTCATCACGCAACTGCCGGACTCGGTTCCCGTGCTGGCCACCACGGCAACGGCCAATTCGCGCGTGGTCCACGATATCGAGGAACAGCTGGGCGCCGGTGTCCTGACCATCCGCGGCACCCTCGGCCGCGACTCCCTGCGCCTGGGCGTCCTGGCACTGCCCAACTCCAGGGAACGGCTGGGCTGGCTCCTGACCCATCTCGCAGACCTCCCCGGCAGCGGCATCATCTACACCCTGACCGTCTCCGCAGCCGAAGATACGGCGCGGCTCCTCGCCGAAGCGGGGCACGAAGTGCAGGCCTACACGGGCCGGACCGATCCTGCCGACCGCGAACGGGCTGAGCAACTCCTCAAGGACAACCAGGTGAAGGCACTCGTGGCCACCTCCGCCCTGGGAATGGGGTTCGACAAGCCGGATCTTGGGTTCGTGGTCCACCTGGGGGCTCCGTCTTCCCCGGTGGCTTATTACCAGCAGGTGGGGCGTGCGGGCCGTGGCGCGGCAAACGCAGACGTGCTGCTGTTGCCCGGATCCGAGGACCGCGATATCTGGCAGTACTTCGCGACAGCTTCGATGCCCTCCGAGGAGAAGGCCAGCGCCGTGCTGACCGCCTTGGCCGACGCCGGCACGGCCGTGTCAACGGTTGCCCTGGAGGCGCGGGTTGACCTGCGCCGCACGCCGCTGGAACTGCTGCTCAAGGTCCTGGCCGTGGACGGTGCCGTTGAACGCGTCGGCGGCGGCTGGCGGTCCACCGGCCAGCCCTGGTTCTACGATGCTGAACGCTACCGCCGGATCGCCGAAGCCCGCGTGGACGAGCAGGACTCCATGGTGATCTACCAGGACACCGCCGGTTGCCGGATGGAGTACATCACCTCGGTGCTGGATGACGAGACGGCGCACGCCTGCGGACGGTGCGACAACTGTGCCGGCCGCTGGTTCCCCGCGGACATCGCCGAGGACGCCACCGCGGCCGCGGGGCAGACCCTCAGCCGCGCCGGGGGCGTCCTGGAGGCGCGCCTGCAGTGGCCCAGCGGCATGGACCGCCTGGGCGTTCCGGTGAAAGGCAAGATCAAGCCCAACGAATCCCTGACAGACGGCCGCGTGCTGGCCAGGCTCACCGATCTGGGCTGGGGCGGGGCTATGCGCGAAATTTTCGCGGCCGGGGCCGAGGACCGCCAGGTCGATCCGGCCATGCTGCAGGCGTGCGTCCAGGTCCTGCGCGAATGGGCAACTCCTGTTGGCCGAAACCCGGGCTGGAGCGGGGCAGGCAGGCCGGCCGCAATCGTCAGCATGCCCTCACGCAGCAAACCTGAACTGGTCCGCTCGCTTGCCCGGGGGATCTCGGAAATCGGCAGGATGCCTTACCTGGGGGAGCTGGACCTCGGCCATGGCGGACCAACGGGAAGCCGTGGCGGCAACAGCGCGTACCGTTTGGCCGGAGTCTGGGACCGCGTGGTGGTGGGCCCGGAGCTGGAGGCTGCGTTGGCTGCCCTGGACGGTCAGGGCGTGATGCTCATTGATGACCTCGTGGACAGCCGCTGGACAGTTACCGTGGCTGGACGCGCCCTGCGGCGGGCGGGGGCGGGGGCTGTTCTTCCGCTGGTTCTTGGCCAGGCCGGCTGACCGCCGCACCGGCATGCCGGTGCAGAGCCAGGCTGTCCGCCGTGCTGAGGAGCATCAGGACAGCCATGGTCAGGAACGCCCCACGGTACGGACCGGCCGGATCCGCGGGGAAGGCCCCCACGCCGTCGAAAATGCGGATCAGGAGCGCGCCCACGGCAATACCGGCACCCGCAGCCAGCTGCACCAGGGTGGCAGACACTGTGTTGGCGGAGGTGAGCTGGGCGGGCACGATGTCCGCGTACTGCACCGAGGCGTAGGCGGAGAAGCCGATTGAACGGAAAGCCCCGCTGAAGACCAGCAGCACGAAGATCAGGACTTCCGGTGTATCAGGGGTGAGCAGTGCGCAGGCGGCGAATGTCACAGCCGAGGCAAGCGAACCGAAGACGAGCATTGCCCGGAAGCCGAAGCGCCGGATGAGCGGGGTAGTGGCCGGCTTGATGCCGATGTTGCCGACGAAAACCGCTGCCACCATGATTCCGGCGTGCAGCGGCGACCAGCCGAAACCGGCCTGGAACATCAGCGGCAGGAGGAAGGGCACCGAGGATATGGTCAGCCGGTACACAAACCCGCCGGTGGCCATGGCACGGAAGGTCCGGGTGGAAAAGACGGTGAGGTCAAAGAGCGGTGTTCTGGCGCGCCTCATCCACAGCACGGCGGCTGCCAGCGCCGCCACACCGGCAGCTGCGCTCAGGGCGGCCCACGGCCCGTCGGGGTGGGCGGTGGCCAGTTCCAGGCCAACCACCAGGGCGCCCACTCCGGCGCTGGTGAGGATCAGGCCCAGCCAGTCCAGCCGCCGTTGGCGGTCGCCGGCACCGGCCGGGACCAGCCGCAGGGCTGCAATGAAGGCGGCCGCACCCAAGGGCAGATTGAGAAGAAAGATCCAGTGCCAGGAGAGATAAGTGGTCAGCGCCCCACCCACCAGGGGTGCCAGTACGGGCGCGAGCAGTGCGGGCCACACCAGGAAGGCCGTGGCACGCAGCAGTTCTGACTTGGGCGTTCCGCGGAGCACCACCAGCGTCCCTACCGGAACCATCATGGCCCCGCCGGCGCCCTGCAGGATCCGGCTGAGGGTCAGCATGGTGAGGTCGGTGCTCAGGGCACAGGCCAACGACGCCACGGTGAACACAGCGATCGCCAGGCAGAAGACCCGGCGGGCCCCCATCCGTTCCGCGAGCCAGCCGCTGAACGGGATGCCCATGGCCACCGTCATGAGGTAGGCGGTCATGGTGATGTTGACGTCGGCGGCGGGCACGCGCAGGTCCGCGGCGATGCTGGGGATGGCGGTGGTCAGGATGGTGCCGTCGAGGATCTCCATAAAGAAGGTCGCGGCCACCAGCAGGGCAAGCCGCGGATTCCAGACCTGCTGTGTCCCGGTTTCCACGTCCGCGCTGTTGCTTGCTGCCATTGAACCATCCTGCCACCGCGGGCTGACGGTGCGCTCTGCGTGTCCGTACGCCGGACTGGCTGCACCCCGGACGGGTTGGGCCCGGGGATCTCAAGGAGGCAAAGCGCTCTGGCCACTACGCCCGGGTACGCAAAAGGCCCCGGTCAAGGACCGGGGCCAAACGCGGAGACGGGGGGATTTGAACCCCCGGTGGAGTTGTGCCCCACACTTCATTAGCAGTGAAGCCCATTCGGCCGCTCTGGCACGTCTCCAATTGCTATTCCTAGCCCACCAAGGATACGCAGAACGGGGCATGCAGCGCAAAACGGCCATGTGGCCCTGGTCAGGGCGGCGGGGTCAGGCGCCCCCGCCGGCCAAAGTCCGCCACAGGAAGTGCTGGCTGCGTGCCTGGAGTGCGGCCGCCTGCCGGTTGTCCGAGGCACCGGCGTGGCCACCCTCCAGCGCCTCGTGGAACCAGACATTGGGAATGCCCATGGCCTCCATCCGGGCAGCCATCTTGCGGGCCTGGACCGGCCCCACCCTGTCATCGGACGTGGCCGTCCAGATGAATGTCTCCGGATACTCCACCCCGTCCCGGAGCAGGTGGTAGGGCGAAAAGGTTTTGATGAACTCCCATTCCTCAGCCACATCAGGGTCGCCATATTCGGCGATCCAGGAGTGTCCGGCGGAGAGCTTGGTGTACCGCCTCATGTCCAGCAGCGGCACTCCGCACGAGACCGCCCCAAAGAGTTCCGGGTAGCGGGTGAGCATGTTGCCCACCAGCAGCCCGCCGTTCGAGCCGCCCACGCAGCCAAGCCGTTCACGGGACGTGACCCCGCGCGAGATCAGGTCCTGCGCCACTGCCGCGAAGTCCTCGAAGGCGCGGTGCCGGTTCTCCTTCAGGGCTGCCCGGTGCCACGAGGGACCGTATTCGCCGCCGCCCCGGATGTTGGCCACCACGTAGACTCCGCCACGGGAATGAAGCGCCACACCCGGCCCGCCGGAGGCGGCAGTCCGACGCTCCAGCCACGCCCTGCCCACAGTCCCGCTGTAGGCAGGGGTCCTGGAAATCTCAAAACCACCATAACCGGAGAGCTGCGTGGGGTTCTGCCCGTCCAGGACCAGCTCCCGTGAAGCAACCTGGAAATAGGGCACGCGGGTGCCGTCTGCGGACACCGCGAAGTGCTGCTGCACCTCATAGTTGGCGTCATCAAAGAACGACGGCGACGACTTGACGGTCGTATGGCTGCTCACCACGCCGCCCGTCCCGGAACCCGCACCGCCGGCGGTGTCTGCCTCTTCGGCGCGGTGGGCGCCGGCGCCGTCCCTGACCAAGGTCCCGCGCATCAGGGTGCTGGGCGTGGTGAAACCCGTGGCGACCAGCCAGAAATCGTCGCCTGCACCGCCGTCGGCCGGTCCCTCATCCTCGTCATCCACCGCGTAGGCGTTAACGTCGTGCAGCGGCGGGCAGGCGTCCAGCAGCGAGGACGCCCAGGCCGCACCATCGGCCGCCAGGCCCGGCCTGGTGGGGTCCAGCACCCGGATCTCGGACGACACGTCGCGCAAAAGGTTCAGCAGCAGGAAATTCCTCGTCCAGCTCCACGACTGCAGCGAGGTGTGGGCATCCGGGGTAAACAGCACCGAGATTTCCCGCGTCCCGGCAACGTAGTCCTCGAACCTTGCCGCGAGCAGCGAACCGGCGGGGTACGTGGTGCCTTCCAGAGCCCAGTCGCGCTGCGGGCGGAACAGAAGCCACTCCCGGTGGGCGCTGAGGTTCACATCCGTAGGTGCGTCGATCTCAACCAGGGCGGCGCCGTTCCGGACAAAGGTGCGGCGGTTGAAGAAGTCGATGTAGTCCACCGCGAACGTGCGCTCGAAACCGGGCGTTGAGTCATGCGCGGCCAGGGCCATCATGTGGTCCTCAGCCACCTCAAAAAACCGGTCAGCAGCGGACAACGCCTCGCCGCGCCGCAGCGTGACGGCCGTCCGGGCGTAGGACGAGGCGGTCTTGGGCAGTTCCCCGGCCGTGGAGGCAACCAACAACGTGTCCGCATCCAGCCATGAGACGTTCCCCTTCGCCGTCGGGAGGTCAAAGCCGCCGGCTGCGGGGTCAACAAAGGTGCGGGTTCCGACGTCGAACTCGCGGTACCGGTTGGCATCGCCGCCGTCGGGGGAGAGCGCCACCAGCGCCAGCCTGTACGGTTCCCCGGCGGCCGGGCGCAGGAAGGTGGCCCCATGGAAAACCCACTCCTCACCTTCCGCGGCAGCGAGGGCATCAACGTCCAGGAGGACGTCCCATTCGGGGGAGTCCGTCACGTAGCTGTCCCACGTGGTCCGGCGCCACAATCCCTTGGGGTTGGCCTGGTCCTTCCAGAAGTTGTAGTACCAGTCGCCGCGCTTGCCCACCATGGCGATCCGGTCCGTTGAGTCCAGCACCTCCAGGATGCTTCCTTCCAGACCGGCGTAGTCGGCGTCCTCCAGAAGGTCCTCGGTGCGGGCGTTCTGCTCCCGGACCCAGTCCAGCTGCGCCTCTCCGTAGATTTCCTCCAGCCAGACGTTCTCGTCGGTGGGTTCGGGGGCGACCCCGCCGGTGGAGGCGTTCGAAGAAGTCTGGGCGGAGGAAGAACCGGGCGCTTGATCAGCTGCTGTGGTGGTCATGCGCCCCATCCAAACAACATCTGAGCGCAGCGTGCAAGTCAAACACAACGGGCGCGTGCCGATACTCTGGATGCCGTGGGTAAATCGCAGAGCATCCGGACCGCCATCATCGGCGCCGGCCCCCGGGGAACCAGTGTGCTGGAGCGACTGCTCGCCAACGCCGCGACCCACCCCGGCTCCGTTCTCCATATTGACGTGATCGATCCCTACCCGGCAGGTCCCGGACATGTGTGGCAGCCTGACCAGTCGCGGCTGTACCTGATGAACACCCAGTCCTTCTATCCCACAGTCATTCCGGAGGACCCCCGGCTGGCCCTCGCCGGCACGACGTTCGACCGCTGGCGTGTCCGCCAACAAACCGATCCGTTGTCCTCCCTCACGCCGGACGAACGGTCGGAACTGGCAGCGTTGGGATCCCGCGACTTTCCCAGCCGGGCGCTGTACGGCCGCTACCTGCGCTGCACGCTCGAGGAGCTCACGGCAAAGCTCCCCGACGGCGTCACCATCAGTTTTCATGAGACGGAAGCCGAATGGGTGCGCCCAACGGGTACCGGCGGCGCAACAGCAGCCGCCGGAACGTTCGACGTGGGACTCGCCGGCGGCGGCTCGCTGACCGTCGATTCCGTGGTCCTGGCACTGGGGCACCTGGGCTCCCGCCTCAACCCGGAACAGCGTGAGCTGCAGTCATCAGCGGGCCAGCTGGGCCTGAAGTACTTCCCGCCGGCTGTCCCCGCCGACGTCGACTGGTCCGCCATCCCGGCCGGGGAACCTGTCCTGGTCCGGGGGATGGGGCTGAACTTCTTCGACGTTATGGGGCAGCTCACCGAGGGCAGAGGTGGAAAATTCATCGACGCCGGAGCCAGGCTCGAGTATCAGCCCTCCGGTCAGGAGCCCTTGATCATTGCTGCCTCACGCCGTGGCACTCCCTACCGGGCCAAGGCGGCGCTGGGCGGTTACTACCCGTCGTCGGTCACGCTGCGGTACCTGACCGAGGCGGCGCTTGCCCGGTTCGCGGCAACCGGGATCACCCCCGGCTTCGAGCACGATCTCTGGCCGCTGCTGCACCGCGATACCCTGTGGGCCTACTATTCCACTCTGGTGCGCTCGCAGAAGGGGGCCGTCCCGGACCCCGCCGCGTTCCTGGCCGCACTGGATGAAGCCCTGCGTCCCCACGCCCACAGCGCCGCCAACTGGGAGGCCTCGGTGGACAGCGTCCTGGCCGTGCATATCGGGCCGCGGCACCGCCTGGATCTGCTGGGTCTGGCTTCCCCGCTGGCCGGCCGGTCTTTCGCGTCGCGGGCTGAACTGGACGCCGCCGTCGTGGATTACCTCGTTGATGACGCCCGCCGTTCAGCGCTGGGGGAGCAGGACCCGGTGAAGATGGCCATCGGTGCGCTGCATCACGGGCGGGCGGTGCTGAAGACGGCAGTGGCCGACGGCGGCATCACCGATGCCTCGTGGGTAGCCGGCCTCCGTGGCTGGTTTGAGTCGTTTGTGGAGGGCCTCGCCAGCGGGCCCCCGGCCCTCCGTTCCGAGCAGTTGGCCGCACTGGCCCGTGCGGGGGTGGTCAGTTTTGTCGGACCCGACCCCCGGTTCGGCGTGGACCGCCGGACCGGACGTTTTACTGCCCTCTCACCATGGGTGGGCGGTCCGCCCGTCACGGCAAGGACGATGGTGGAGGCGCTCGCACCCGCCAACCGGGTATCCGCGAACGACTCACCGCTCCTGGAGCAGCTGCTCGCGGATGGACTGGTGCGCCCCCGGCTGATGATGACCGCCGAAGGTGCCCCCGTGCAGTCCACCGGTCTTGACGTTGCCCCGCACCCGTACCGGCCGGTGGCATCCAACGGCGCAGTCCCGGACGGACTGTATGTGTTGGGCCTGCAGCTATCGGCGTCCCAATGGGGAACAGCCATCGCCGCAGAATCCGTCCAACAGGGCGGCCCCAACTATCCCAGCGGCCAGCGCACCCTCCGCGACGCCGACGAAATCGCCCGGGCCATCCTGGGCCACTGAACCCCCTCCCAAAAAACCAACGCGGGGTCACTCCTCGCCCAATATTCCCCTCGTATTGGGCGAGGAGTGACCCCGCGTTGCTTTGGTGAGCCGGCGTGCCCCGGAAAGAAATATTTGCCTCCCCGACACGGCCGGCCGTGCCCCGCAGGACAACCCCCTGAGTCGTGGGAAGAAGCCAGGCGTTTCATCCGACGTCGGAATGTTGAGTGGCTGCGGCGTGGCGTTGCCCCTCATGACGTCCCGCAGCCCTTCCCCCTGACGCCGTGTTACGCCGGGTTGTGCACTCTTGCCGGAGATGACGCTGCGTTGACCCCTGCGTCCCGGATTGCTCCGGAAGACGCTCCGCGGACTCGGGTGACCCGCAGTTTCTTCCCGTGAACCAGGGTCTTCTGCCGCCGATTCTTCTCTGCTCTAGTGGTTGCCACGAGCCAGCCGGCCCGGACCAGCATTGCCGGTTGGCGTTGCAGGTCCAGCCGGTGCCCCGTCCAACAAATGCAGAAAGAATCCCCCATGAAAAACCGAAACCAGCCCGCACGAACAACCCCGGCCGCAGATACCGCAGGAGGCATTGCGGGACGGATTGCAGCCGCTGCCGCCATGGCGCTCACACTTGTGCTGACCGGTTGTGGCGGCGCTGCAACGGCGCAGTCAGGGGGCAGCCAAGGTACCGAGGTAAAGACTGTCCGCTACCAGGGTTCGCCCAACACTGTAGCCCTGGTGGAAGTGGCGGAGGACCTCGGCTATCTCGGTGACGTGAAACTCGAGTGGGTCAGCAACACCACCAGCGGCCCGCAGAGCATCCAGTCGGTTGCCACGGACCAGACAGACATCGGCGGAGCATTCACCGGCGCCGTGATCAAGCTGATCGAGGCCGGCGCCCCGGTGAAAGCCGTCATCAACTACTACGGCGAGGACAAAGACACCTTCACCGGGTACTACGTGGAGGAAGGCAGCCCCATCAGGACCGCCAGGGACCTGATCGGCAAGAAAATCGCCGTTAACACCCTGGGCGCCCACCACGAAGCGGTCATCAATACCCACCTGAAGAACAGCGGCCTGACTCCCGAGGAAATCAAGCAGGTACAGCTCGTCGTGGTCCCGCCCAACGAGACCGAAGTGGCACTCCGGAAGAAGCAGGTCGACGTCGGCACGCTTGGTGGTGTGCTCCAGGACCGGGCGCTCGCCGAGGGTGGCGTGCGTGCCCTGTTTACCGACGTCGGCGTCATCGGAGGTCCCTTCGATGCCGGCCAGTATGTCCTCCGGAACGACTTCCTGGCGAAGAACCCCGAAACCAGCCGCACGCTGGTCACCGGCGTCGCCCAAGCCATCGAGTGGGAACGCACCACCCCGCGGGAACAGGTGATCGCCAAGTTCGAGGAAATCATCGCCAAACGCGGCCGGAACGAGAGCACCGAGGCGCTCAAGTACTGGAAGAGCGTAGGGGTGGCATCGCCGGGCGGGCGGATCCAGGACACCGACTTCACCCGCTGGTCCGACTACCTGCAATCAGCGGGAATCATCAACGGCGAACTGGATACCGGGAAGCTCTACACGAATGAGTTCAACCTGCTGGAAACCCCGGCGCCTGCTGCAACCTCGAAAGGATAGGACATGACACCCAAAATCAGCCTCCGGAACGTCACCAAGGAGTTCGCAGTCCGGCCGGGCAAGGGCTCAGGCATCCGCCGCCACAGCGAACCCTCAGTCCTCACGGCCATCGATGACCTCAGCCTGGATGTGGCCGCCGGTGAGTTCCTCACCCTGGTGGGACCCAGCGGCTCCGGCAAGACCACCCTCCTGGACCTGCTGGCCGGGCTTTCCCGCCCCACGTCCGGGAAGGTCCTGGTGGACGGTAAGGAAGTCACCGGGCCTGGCCAGGACCGGGCCGTGGTTTTCCAGCAGTACGCCCTGTTCCCGTGGCGCACAGCCTCGGCCAACGTCTCGATCGGTCTTGAGGACAGTGGCCTGTCCAGGAAGGAAAGGGCGGCGAAGGCCAGCGAATTCCTGGACCTCGTGGGCCTGGCCGGCTTCGAGGACCGGTACCCGCACGAACTGTCCGGCGGTATGAAGCAGCGCGTGGCCATCGCCAGGAGCCTCGCCTATGCGCCGGACGTACTCCTCATGGACGAGCCCTTCGCCGCCCTCGACGCCCAGACCCGTGAACAGCTCCAGGACGAGCTCCTGCGGATCTGGAAGGCGACAGGGAAGACCATCGTCTTTATCACGCACGGGATCGACGAAGCGGTCTACCTCGGCCAGCGCGTGGCAGTGCTCAGCGCCCGCCCCGGAAAGCTCAAGGAAATCGTGGACATCCACATTCCCGACCGCGGCGGCGAGGCGGACATCCGCTCACACCCCGCCTTCGTGGAACACCGCCACCAGGTCTGGTCCCTGCTGCACGACGAAGTCCGCCTCGCCCAGGACTCCGGCCACCGGAAGATCCTCCCGGACGGCACCGCCCCCGATGAACAGCCCCTCGAAAGGAGTGCCGCCTGATGAGCACTGTGTTGACCCGACCATCAGAGGCGGATGCCGCCGTCGACCCTTCCCTGCAGTCCGGAGGCGGTCACGCCGGAGGGCCCGGCACCGAAAGCGGACAACGCCCGACGCCGGCGGCCGGGCTGCGTGCCGCTGCCCACCTCGCCGGGCGGGCCGGCTGGAAATCCCTGGCTGTCATCCTGTTCCTGGCGCTGTGGGAGTTTGGTCCGCAGTACCTTGCCGCTCCCGCCACCCGGGTTTTTCTCCCGCCGCTGCATGACGTGCTGGCAGCGGGCGCCAGGCTCGTGGAGAACGGGCAGCTGCAGAGCCATCTGCAGGCCAGCCTGACCCGCTCGGTATCCGGGTTCGGGATCGCCGTTGTCTCGGCCGTGGTGCTGGGGCTGCTGATCGCCTGGTACGGCTGGCTGAATTCGTTCCTGAATCCGCTGCTGGAGCTTTTCCGGAACACCGCCACTCTGGCCCTGCTGCCGGTATTCACTCTGCTCCTGGGGATCGGCGAGGAATCCAAGATCACCATCGTCGCCTACGCCGCATTCTTCCCGGTCCTGCTTAACACCATCGCCGGTGTCCGGACCGTGGACCCGCTGCTGATCCGGGCCGCAAAATCCCTGGGCCTGAACAGCTTCCGGCTCTTCCAGAAAGTGATCCTGCCATCAGCGCTCCCCACGATCTTCACGGGAATCCGGATGGCCGGGACATCATCCATCCTGGTGCTGATCGCTGCCGAAATGGTAGGCGCGAAGGCCGGGCTGGGGTACCTGATCGTCAATTCGCAGATGAGCTTCCTCATCCCGGACATGTATGCCGGAATCCTGACCGTCTCCGTGCTGGGGCTGGCCGTCAATGCGCTGCTCGTGGCGCTGGAACGGCACTTCTCCCGCTGGCGCACCGCCGTCGGCTCCACCTCCTGACCTCCACCCAACCGAACTGCCGTACCGAACTGCAAAGGAAATTCCATGACCGTCATTACCGAAACCAAGCTCCAGTTCACCAAGCTGAGCGCCCGCATTGGCGCGGAAATCCGCGGCCTGGACCTCAGCCGCGACCTGTCGCCGGACACCGTGGCCCAGATCCGCGCCGCCCTGAACACCCACAAAGCTCTCGTCTTCAGGGAAGCCAACGTCCGGACCGACGAGGACCAGGTCCGTTTCGCCAGCCACTTCGGCCCGCTCACCAAAGCACACCCCACCGTGGCCTCGGTGGACGGCAAGCCCGCGGTCCTTCCCGTGGACAGCGAAAATGGCAGTGCCAACAACTGGCACACGGACGTCACGTTCGTCGTGAACCCGCCGCAGGCCTCCACCCTGCGCAGCATTACTCTGCCGGGCTACGGCGGCGAAACCCTGATCGCGTCATCGGCCGGCGCCTACCAGGACCTGCCTGAGGAACTGCGCAATTTCGCCGACACCCTCTGGGCGATCCACACCAACGACTACGACTACTCCGTGCCCAAGAACCTGGAACACGCCAACGCCGACGAACGGCGCAAGGAATTCACCAGGATCCACTTCGAATCCGCCCACCCTGTGGTCCGGGTCCACCCGCTGACCGGCGAGCGCGGGCTGTTTATCGGCGGGTTCGCCCAGCGCCTCCGGATCGTCGGCCTGTCCAACACCGAATCCAAGGACATCCTGCGCCTCCTGCAGGCCTACGTCACCCGCCCCGAGAATGTGGTCCGCGTGAACTGGGAACCGGACCAGCTGGTGCTGTTCGACAACCGCATCACCCAGCACTACGCACCGGACAACTACGACGGCCAGCCCCGCCAGCTGAACCGGGTGACCATAGCCGGCGACATCCCCCGCGGCGTCGATGGCCGCAGCAGCACCTCCATCAAGGGTGACTCGTCCGCCTACTCCGAGACCGTCGTCGTACCTGAAATTTCCCCGGCCCCCGCTTTTGCAGCAGCAGGAGCGAACCAGTGAGTGCGCCGGAGAACGGGGCGCGGCAGCTGCACCTGAACGCCTTCCTGATGAGCACCGGCCACCACGAGGCGTCGTGGCGGCTGCCGGAGAGCAACAGTTTCTCCGGCACGGACGTGGCCCATTTCCAACGGCTGGCGCAGACCGCAGAGCGCGGAAAGCTGGACTCGATTTTCTTCGCGGACTCGCCGGTACTGCACGGAAACGTGGCCCAGCGGCCGTACACCAGCCTCGAACCGACCGTGCTGCTCGCGGCCATAGCGGCAGTCACTGAGCGGATCGGGCTCATTGCCACAGCCTCCACCACATACAACGACCCGTACAACCTGGCCCGCCGCTTTGCCTCGGTGGACCACATCAGCGGTGGCAGGGCCGGCTGGAACGTGGTGACCACCGCGGGTGACGCCGCCGCCAGGAATTTTTCCCTGGCCGGCCAGCCCGCCCACTCGCAGCGGTACCAGCGGGCGGCGGAGTTCCTGGATGTGGCGAAGAAACTCTGGGACAGCTGGGAGGACGGCGCCCTGGTGGGGGACAAGGCTGCGGGAGTGTGGGCAGACAGTTCCCGCGTGCACCCGGTCAACCATGAAGGGCAGCATTTCCAGGTGGAAGGCGCTTTGGACGTTCCCCGATCGGCGCAGGGTCACCCCGTGATTGTCCAGGCGGGCTCCTCGGAGGACGGCAAGGACTTCGCGGCCGTGTATGCCGAGGCCGTCTTCACCGCACACCAGACCCTGGCGGATGCGCAGGACTTCTATGCCGACCTGAAACGGCGGACGACGGCGGCGGGCCGGGATCCGCACTCCATCAAGATCCTGCCGGGGATCGTTCCGGTCATTGCGTCCACGGAGGCCGAAGCCCTCCGTCTGGAGCGGGAACTGGACGAGCTGATCCTGCCCGAGCACGCGGTGCGCCAGTTGGCCGGCCAGCTGCGGGTTTCACCTGAGTCCCTGAAACTGGACCGCCAATTGCCCGCTGACCTTCCCTCAGAGGATGAAATTGAAGGGGCCAAGAGCCGCTACACACTGATCGTGAACCTTGCCCGAAAGGAACAGCTGACCGTCCGGCAGCTCATCGGCCGGCTGGGCGGCGGCCGCGGACACCGCACGTTCGCGGGCACGCCGGAACAGGTGGCCGATGCCATCGCGCACTGGTTCCAGTCCGGAGCCGCCGACGGGTTCAACATCATGCCGCCCGTGCTGCCCTCCGGCCTGGACATCTTCGTGGACCAGGTGGTGCCCATCCTGCAGGACCGCGGGCTGTTCCGGCAGGAGTACACCGGACGGACCCTCCGCGAGCACTACGGGCTGGCCTGCCCGGCCAACTCCTTCGCAGGAGCCAAGGCCCAGCTCCCGCACCGGGTCCCGCAGCCCGCATAACCCGCCTACTTAAAGCAACGCGGGGTCGCTTCACGCCTGATATTCCCGTCGGAATGGGCGTGAAGTGACCCCGCGTTGGTTGGTGCGAAGCTCCTTAGCCTCGCAGGCACTTCCGGTACTGGATCCACGCAATGCTGTAACGGATCCATCCCGCGAAGTCGTACCACTTCGTAGGCGGCACCGGGGCGGTGCAGACGGGCGGGACGGGGACCGTGGCCGCCACCAACACGTCCGTCTTCACCACGGTGCCGGAGTCGACGGCGGTGAGCACCAGAGTGCCCGTGCCGGCTGCCGCGCCGGCCGGAACCAGCACGTTCACGGTGGCCGAGCCTGCGGCCACCGGGATGCTGCCGAGCTGGGCCACCGTGCCTGCTGCGTCGGTGAACACCGCGGACAGCGAGGTGTTCACCGGGCTGCCGAGCGAGGTCAGATCCAGCTTGGAGACGGCCAGTGTGATGGCCTCTCCGGACCGGACCTCAGCAGCCGTGGTGTTGGTGACAGCAACCGTGCGCCGGGCGAAGTCCGGCGATACGGGGCTGTTCGCCTGCAGGTACTTGATCCAGGCATCGCGGTCCACCAGCCCTGAATCCTTGGTGTCGGCACCTTGCGTGAAGATCCGGAAGTTGTCGCCTCCCGTGGCCAGGAAGCTGAAGGTGCCGATCCGGTAGGACGCGGCAGGATCAATCAACGCGCCGCCCACCCGGATGGACGTGATGCGGTCACCGGCGGCGCGGGCGGCGTCGTAGGTGTAGTTCACGTTCTTGGACAGGCCCAGCTGCTGGTAGGCGCGGCTGGGGACCGTGCCGTCAGCGTTGGTCTGCCACTGCTGCTCGAGGAGCGTCTTGAACTGTGCACCGGTGAGGGACGTGGTCCAGAGGTTGTTCACAAACGGCAGGACCGCGTTGGCCTCGGCGTAGGTGACGGTGCCATCCGGGGCGTAGTACAGCTCATTGCGCAGGCCGCCGGGGTTGACCACGCCGATTTCCGCGCCACCCAGTTCAACAGGCTGGAGCGATGCGAGCAGCGAGTCGGCTACAAGGTTGCCCAGTGTGGATTCGCTGGCACGGTCATCACGCTTCGCGGGCCCACCCGCGGGGTCTGCCGTGAAGGCAGTGGTGATGTCCTTGGTGACCGCGCCGACCGGCTGGTCGCCGATCACTGCGGCGTCAGCCATTGCCTTCTTCACGATGGCGTCGACGGCAGCCACCCGCGGGTAGGCACCAATCAGCCCTGCTGCGGTGTCAGTGGTCCGCTTGACGTTCCCCGCGGTGGAGGTGGTGACATCCTTGGTGGCGGTGTCCACGGTGAGCCGGATCTGGCCGATGTTCTCGCCGTAGTTGCCGGTCTGGACGATCGGCCGGGTCTTGCCCTCGGCCCCCGGAACAGGAGCGTCCCAGGCGTATTCCTTGTGCGTATGGCCGGTGAAGATGGCGTCCACCTCTGCCGAGGTTTCGGTGACCAGCCTGGCGAACGGGCCGCCGGCTGCCACTTCCTGCTCCAAAGTGGCACCATCCGGCGTACCGGACCCGGCGCCGTCGTGGTTCTCCACGATGATCACATCGGCGAGGTTCTCCGCCGTGATCTTGGCAGCCACGCGGTTGATGGCGTCCACGGGGTCCCCGAACTCGAGGTCCGCAATGCCTGCCGGGGTGACCAGCGAGGGAACTTCCTGGGTGACGGTTCCGATGATGGCAACCTTGACCCCGTCCATCTCCAGCACGGTGTATTCCGGCAGGACGGGTTCGGTGGTGCCCTTCTTATAGACGTTTGCACCGAGGTAGGGGAACGTGGCGTTGGTGCCGCCGGCGATGACGCGGTCCTGCAGGTCCGCCCAGCCGCCGTCGAACTCGTGGTTGCCTACAGCGGACGCCCTAAGCTCCAGCGTGTTCAGCACATCGATCGTGGGCTGGTCCTTGGCGACAGCCGAGGCGAACAGCGAGGCGCCGATGTTGTCTCCCGCGGACAGCAGGGCCGTGGCCCCCGGGGCGGCGGCGCGGAGCTTTTCGATGGTCCCGGCGAAAAGGACGGTGTTGGCGTCGATCCGGCCATGGAAATCGTTGATGCCGAGGAAGTTCAGCTCAACAGAAGCCGGCCCAGCCGGCAGATCCAGTCCAACCACCACGGGATCGTGGTCACTGGCGCGGAACTGGTCAGGGACGTAGTAGTTGGTGATGTTGTTGTTGTAGCGGCTGTACTCCAGCGCCACTGACTCGACGGAGTTGATGTTCCAGATGTCCGCACCGGAGACCACGGCGTTGGCTGCCGGGGAGGCGAGGATGTGGTCCAGGGAGCCCACCAGGCCGCCGAAGAGGTAGGAGTGCTTGGCGGAGCCGTCGGCGTTCCGTGCCTTCTCGTCCTGGTTGACGTAACTGGCCTCAGCCAGCACATTCATCGGATCTTCCTTGGCGTAGGAGTTGAAGTCACCGATCAGGAAGACCTTGTCAGTGCCCTTCTCCGCCTGCAGGCGCGCAGCGAAGTCCCGCAGTGACGTGGCCTGGGCGGTGCGGGCGAGGTTTGATGCGCCCTGGCCCTGGTCGGTATCTTCCGGTGTTGCCGCGGAGCCCTTGGACTTGAAGTGGTTGGCAATGGCGATGAACTGCTTATCATCCCCTGTGCCCACCGGCTTGAACACCTGCGCCAGGGGCTTGCGGGCGCTTGCGAAGGCGACGGTGTCGTTGTGGATGATGGATTCGCCGACGGGTTCTGCAACGGCTTTTTTGTAGATGAAGGCGGTGCGGATCATGTCCTCGTCAGCCAGCGGGGGAGCGTTGGCGGGAGTGCGCACATAGTCCCAGATGCCGGGCGTCGCGATGTTGAGGGCCTCCACGAGTTTGGCCAGGGCGTCGTCGCGGTCCTTGCCGAACTGGGCGGAGTTCTCGATCTCCATCAGGGTGACAACATCGGCGCCGGCCTTGGTGATGGCGGCGACGATCTTGGCCTGCTGGCGCTCGAAGTTCTCCGCGTTGGCAGCGCCCCGGGCGTCACAGCCGCCGCGGACCGTGATGGGGTTGCCATCCCGGTCCGTGTAGTAGGTGCAGCCGGTGAGGGTATCGCCGGTGGTGGGGAAGTAGTTCAGCACGTTGAAGGACGCGATCTTCAGGTTGCCGCCCACTGCCGGAGCCTCGGTGCGGGTGGCACCAAACTCGGCCGGCTGGACTGTGGCCTTGTTGGCTTCGGTCAGGTGCGCCAGCGGCTGGAACTTCCAGGAGTTGTTGGTATAGCTGAGCACCACGTTGGTCTTGAACGTCACCGGCGAGCCGACACGGACAGGGTCCGTGGCGGTCAGGTATGGAAGCACCTGGGCCTTGTTGGCGGTGCTGCCCAGGAAATTCGTGGTGGCGCCGTCGTCGAGCTTGATGCCGCGGGCGGCGTTGTCCGCCACGGCGGCCTGGTATTCGGCGGTGCCGTAAGGCGCGACGGCGGTGGGCTGGACCAGCGTGGTGGTCCCGCCGGACAAACCGATCTCGCCGTACTGGTTGAGCGTGTAGTTATCCGTGACGGTGACCGGTCCCTGGGGCGCGAGGAGCATGCCCTCGAGGGACTCGCGGAACGCTTCGGCGGCCGGCAGGGTGAAGTTGGTGGCCTTCACTTCCGGAGCCGCGTCGGTGAGCTTCTTCAGGTCCGCCGCGGCGGCGACCGTCACCTGGGTCATGTTGTAGTACTCGCTGACAGCCCCCGTCACTTCAACGTAGTCGCCGATCTGGACGGAACCAGCGGTTGCGCTCGAGTAGACAAAAACAGCGTCCGACGACGTGTGGCTGGCCGGGGTGAGGTCCCCGCCGGTTCCCGGGGTCTGGATGTAGTAGCCGGCGAATCCGCCGGTGGGGAACGTCGCGGTGACCTTGCCGCGGGTGGTCACGGAGGTCCCTGCCAGTGGGCTGGCGGTTCCGGTGCCTTGGATCTCGGCAATCGTCCTGCCCGCCGGAGTGGGTGTGGGATCCGGCGTCGGGTCGGGATCGGGCTCAACGGAGCCGCCGGCCGCCGTCGGTGTGATCGTAGCGCTGAGTGCGAAGTCAGCGGTGTTGCTGTTGCTGTCCAGGCCGCCGGTGCGGTTCAGGCTCCGGACATCGGTGTTTGACGTAGTCCCGGCCGCGGCCGCGGTCTCAAAGGTGTTGGACGTGCCATAGCCCAGGAGGTCTGCCACTCCGGCCGGTTCAATGACCGAACCGGTGGCGAGGGTGACGGCTGTTGCCTGCTTCGCCAGCAGGATGGTGCCGTTCTGGCCCTGGAAATTCAGGTTCGTGGCTACGGTGTCCGCTGCGGGAAGGTCCGCCCCGTTCGTACCGTTGCTGCCGCCCTGGACGAGGTAGTACCCCTTGGCGGGGATGGAACCCGCCAGCGGAGCCACGGCAGGCGCCGTGGTGCCGCCGGCCGAACGGTACTGGAGTGACCAGCCCGTCAGGGACACCGGGGAGTCGGAACCGTTATAGAGCTCAACGAACTTGCTCTTGTACGCTGCGCCGGTACTGCCGCCGCTCAGGTACGCCTCGTTAATGACAACGGGTGAGGTGCCCGCGGCAGCAGGCGATGGGTCGACGGCGAAGGCCGGGCTGGCTGCCAGCGAGGCTGCAACGAGCCCTGCTGCCAGCACGGTGCCGAGCGCTGCCCTCAAGGGGGAGTGATTCATCCGCTCTAACTTTCACTGTGGCCCCGGGGTCTGGGGCGTTTTCTCTGGCCGGAGCGATGTGCACCGGCCAGTGAGCCGGTCATTTCATCCGGCCAGACGTGTCCATTGGAGAGCCAAGCAGCACTGAGTGAACGCGAGGTTACCGCAGGGTAGGTTTATGAGGTCGGAGCATAACGCAGAAACCGGCCGGGGTCTTGTCAACAAGGTTGGCAAGACCCCGGCCGGTTCCGGGTGGGGTGCGGGGCGCGCGGACCAGCCGGCGATGATCTTGAAAATTGCCCCCCGTGGGGTCGGCCAAAGTGGCCAGGCGGCCGAACGGCGAGTCCTCCGGGGCATCGCTTACCACGGATTTCCCGGCAGCGGAAGACAGCGCCGACCCCAAGCCGGGGGTACAGACAGTTTCAACGGAACCCAGGGTTTAAAACTAAAGAACCCCGGTGGGCCAGCATTGCTGGCGAACCGGGGTTCCTTTCGCGGAAGGTAAGAGATTCGAACTCTTGGTACGGGGTTACCGCACACTAGTTTTCAAGACTAGCTCCTTCGGCCGCTCGGACAACCTTCCCTAACGAGTAGTGTTTCATAGGCAGTTGGCTGCAACAAAACGCCGGTCCGGCGTGCGTGCGGTGCACACTGGTTTGGTGCACTAATCAGCTAGAAACGGGAGTTCGCGATGAGAGCCGTCTACATAAGAGAGCCTGGCGGTCCGGAGGTGCTGGAGGTCCGTGAGGTGGACGCGCCGGTCCCAGGGCAGGGCGAGGTACTGATCGACGTCGTCGCGGCGGGTCTGAACAGGGCCGACGTCCAGCAGCGCCGGGGCTTCTACCCGCCGCCGCCGGGTGCCTCCGAGGTTCCGGGGCTGGAAGTCTCGGGCCGGATTGCCGGGTTCGGGCCCGGCGTCACCAAGGCATTTTCCATCGGGGACAAGGTGGTGGCGCTGCTGGCCGGGGGAGGCTACGCCGAAAAGGTTGCCGTTCCGGCGGAGCAGGTGCTGCGGATCCCCGACGGCGTTGACGTGGTCACTGCCGCTGCCCTGCCGGAAGTTGCGGCCACCGTATATTCGAACCTGATCATGACCGCGCAACTGCAGTCGGGCGAGACCGTACTGATCCACGGCGCCACCGGCGGGATCGGCACCATGGCCATCCAATTGGCCAAGGCCTTCGGTGCCAAGGTAGCCACCACGGCGGGGACGGACGAGAAAGTCGGCACGGCCAAGGCTTTCCTGGGGGCTGACATAGCCATCAACTACAAAGAGGAAGCCTTCCCGGAAAGCCTCCGGCGGCAGAACGGCGGCAAGGGAGCCGACGTCATCCTGGACGTAGTGGGGGCCAAGTACCTGGCGCAAAACGTTGATGCGCTCGCCGATTACGGCCGGCTGGTGGTCATTGGACTGCAGGGCGGGGCCAAAGGCGAACTGGACCTGGGTTTGCTCCTGAAGAAGCGTGCCGCAGTGGTGGCCACTGCGCTGAGGCCCCGGCCGGTGGCGGAGAAGGGTGCCATCATGAACGCCGTGCGGGAGTCCGTGTGGCCGCTGATCTCCGACGGCCGGATCCGCCCCCTGGTGGCGAAGACTTTTCCGTTGGCCCAGGTTCAGACGGCGCATGAATACTTCGATTCCGGAGACCACGTAGGGAAGATCCTGCTCGTCATGTAAGCGCCATGCATCGGCGGAGTAAATACTGAGTATTGTGCCCTGGGAAGGATTGCGTTAGCCTCAGTCCATACGCGGTATGCACGGGTCTTGGGGGTCCGTGCATACCGCCCGCTGACGCCGTCGCAAGGAGCACCATGTCCATCCGCCACAGCCTCCTCGCCCTGCTGCAGGACCAGCCGCGCTACGGCTACCAGCTCAGGGTCGAGTTCGAGAACCGCACCGGGTCAACCTGGCCCCTGAACATCGGGCAGGTCTACACCACCCTGGACCGGCTGGAGCGCGACGGCCTGGTCAGCAACGACGGCAGCGACGGCGAAGGCCATGTCATCTACAGCATCACCGCCGCTGGACAGGCTGACGTGCAGGGCTGGTTTGCCGCCCCCGTGGAGCGCAACAACCCGCCGCGCAACGAGCTTGCCATCAAACTGGCGCTCGCTGTGACGCTGCCGGGCGTGGACGTGCAGGCGATCATCCAGGCCCAGCGTGTGGCGTCCATCCGGGCGTTGCAGGATTACACCAAGGCCCGCCGGGATACCTCGGCCAGTGCCAAATCGGCGGATACCGCCTGGCTCCTGGTGCTGGACTCGCTGATCTTCCAGACGGAAGCAGAGGTCCGCTGGCTGGACCTCTGCGAAGCGCGGATGATCCAGCAGGCACAGACCGCCGGCAAGGCTGCAGCACGTAAGCCGTCCAACGGGGTCACTGTGGAAGAGGCTGCCCCGCTCATCGCGGACAACCGCCGATGAGCGTCCAGGGACCGCAGCAGGTCCTGGAGCTCGCCAACGTCTGCAGGACTTTCGGTGACGGCGCGACGGCGGTCGCAGCACTGCGCGCCGTGGACCTCACCATTGCCGCCGGCGAGTTCGTTGCGGTGATGGGGCCATCCGGCTCGGGTAAGTCCTCCCTCCTGGCACTGGCCGGGGGACTGGACCGCCCGACGTCGGGAACGGTCTTTGTGGAATCAACGCCCCTTTCGGGGCTGGGACTGAACGAACTCGCCCGGCTGCGCCGCCGCGCCGTCGGGTATGTGTTCCAGGACTTCAACCTGGTGCCCACGCTCACCGCCGCCGAAAACGTGGCCCTGCCACTGGAACTGGACGGGACGGCCACCCGGAAGGCCCATCGCCAGGCACTTGACGCATTGCGGCAGGTGGGGATTCCCGAACTTGCGGACCGCTTCATGGACCAGATGTCCGGCGGCCAGCAGCAGCGGGTTGCCATTGCCCGAGCCATCGTCGGGGAGCGCAGGCTGATCCTCGCCGACGAACCCACCGGCGCTCTCGATTCCACCACCGGCCAAGGTGTCATGGAGGTGCTGCGGGCCAGGGCGGACGCCGGTGCGGCCGTGATGCTGGTGACGCATGAGGCCCGGCACGCTGCGTGGGCGGACCGGGTGGTGTTCCTCCGGGACGGCCGGATCGTGGACCAGGCAGCTGCCATGCACGATCCCGCCATCCTCCTGGCCCAGGCCGGCTACTGAGGTGGCACTCCGCCTTGATCCCGTACCCGGCGGCCGTCTGCAGTCCTATCGGGTAGCCCTCCGGATGGCGCGGCGCGACATCAGCCGCCACAAGGGTCGCTCGTTGCTCATCATCCTGCTGATCATGCTGCCTGTCGCCGGGATGACGGGCGCAGCCACGCTGATCCAGAGCACTCAGGAGACGGCCGCCGAAAAGGTCCGGTTCGAACTGGGCAGCACCCAGGCGCGGTTCCGAACGATCCCCTCACTCAATAGCCAGATGATCCAGGAGCCGTTGAACGATACCTCCTTCAGCGGCGGGTGGCAGGCGGATCCCGGGTACGTCCCGGCGGATCCGCGGGACGTTATCCCGCCCGGTTACGGGGTGCTGACCGAATCGCCGGTGGCCGTCACGGGCGAAGTGGGTGAGGCAGACGTCCGCCTGATCGGCAAGGCTGTGGACGCCCTGAATCCGGCGTTCGAGGGGAAGTACACGCTGCTGCAGGGCCGCGCCCCGGCCACGCCGGAGGAAGTCCTGGTTTCGCCGGGACTCCTGAAGCGCCTTGGCCTGCAACTGGGGGAGGAAATGACGACGTCGGCGGGTGCCTTTACAGCCGTGGGCACCCTGCGCGATGCCACCCTTTCGGACAACAACGCCATCCTCTTCCTCAAGCCCGGCCAGGGAGAAGCCGGTGAGGGGGAACGCGAGACTCTGTACTACCTGATCGGCGATGCGCCCGTTACCTGGCAGCAGATTCTCGAGCTGAACCAGCAAGGCGTTTCGGTGCTCTCGCGCAGTGTGGTGCTGGACCCGCCGCCGGTCCGTGACGCCGCCGCGGCCACGGTCTGGGATGACTGGACGCTGTACCTCACCCTCGGTTTGGTGGGCGCCCTGGCCCTGCTCGAGGTGGGACTCCTCGCGGGGGCTGCCTTCGCCGTCGGGGCCAAGCGGCAGGTCCGCGAACTTGCACTGCTGGCGGCCTCCGGTGCCGAGGCTCCCACCGTCCGGGCAGTCGTGACAGCCGGTGGGCTGTGGCTTGGCGCTGCCGGGGTGCTGAACGGCGCTGCCCTGGGGCTGGCCGGCGGGGCCGGGGTTGTTTTCTGGGCCAGGGTGCAGGGGTCCGTGCGGTTCCCGGGCTTCCATCCGGACATTCCGGTGACGGCTGTGGCGATGACCATGGGGATGGGGGCCTGCGCGCTGGCAGCCTTGGTGCCCGCCCGGCAGGTCGCACGGCAAGCGGCACTCGGGGCGCTCAAATACGGACGTGCTCCCTCAGTCGCCGGAAAGGCGCCGGCCCGGTTTGGTACAGCGCTGCTGGTCCTGGCCGTGCTGATGCTCGCGGCCGGCGGCTGGCTGGGCCTGGTTGGCGACGACCTTGACGTGCTGATGGAACGGGTTCCGCTGGTGGCAGGCCTGCTGATTGGCGGCACCGTCTTGTTGGTGGTGGCCCTGGTGCTCCTGACCGGCGGGTTTGTTTCACTTCTCACCGGCCACACCGGGCGGCTGAGCCTGCCCCTGAGGTTGGCGGCCAGGGATTCGGCCAGGAACCGGACCCGCACTGTCCCGGCTGTGGCAGCAGTCCTCGCCGCGGCAACGTTGGCCAGCGCAGTCATGGTCCTGGCCGCAAGCCAGTTCGAGGATGCCAGGAGAACCCACTATTGGTCCGCGCACCAGTTTCAGGCGACCCTTCCCCTGACCCTGGACGGCGTTCCAGTGGCGGCCGGGCCAGCTGTCCAGGGCGGGATTTCCGCGGGCGCAGCCAACCAGGACCCTGCTTTCCACGACCCTCAGGCCGTGGCTGAGGTGGTGCGGCAGTCCCTCGAATCCGTCGAATGGACGCAGGCGCTGGACTCGGTGGTGACCAGGGGGTGCCTTCTGCAGGCCACAGCGGATGGCGGATGGGTCGCGGGCGACGACCCTGCAGGGTGCCTGCAGTACGGGCTCGCTGTACCGGCTGGCCAGGAGTGCCCCGCAACGCCGAAAGGACGGATCGCGGACGCATCAGACTGGCGCTGCCGCGGTTCCATGTTTCCTGCCGGAATTTCCGGCCAACTCCCGCAGCTGATCGTGGGAGGGGAGGACGAGCTCCGTGCTGTCCTCGGCCGGGAACCGGGACAGGAGGCTCTCGATGTGCTGGAAAACGGTGGCATGGCAGTCAGTAATCCCGTCTATGTCCAGGACGGGCACACCACGCTTGAATCCACCGACATGCGCAAACCCAAGCCCAGCACCGGCCAACGGTTCGAGGGGTACGAGGTGGTCACCAGCACGCGACTGCGGGCCGCCGTCGAAGTTCCCGTGGCTCCGGTGCCGTACTACGGCGTCGTCTCAGCCGCGACTGCCGCCAGGCTGGGGCTGCCCGTTGAACCCGCAGCGCTCCTGGTCCAGCTGTCGGGGATCCCTACGGACGCGGAGCGGGACAAGGTCTCAACGGCGCTCTCGCAGCTTTACGGCGTCACCGGTATGACCCTTAATGTGGAGCAGGGGGCTGACACGGACAATTCCGCTTTGCTTTGGCTGCTGGTGGGCCTGAGCGCGCTGATCACGTTGAGTGCGGCGGGAATCACCACGGGCCTGGCGCTCGCAGATGCCCGGACGGACCATATGACGTTGGCGGCCGTAGGGGCGGCGCCGCAGCTGCGGAAGTCCCTGGCCGGAGCCCAGGCCCTGATGACGGCTGGGCTTGGCACCCTGCTCGGGCTGGCCGCCGGAATAGTCCCGGCGGCCCTGATCGTCTCAGCCACGCGGATGTTCGCCGGGCCCACGATTCCCTGGCTGCAGCTCCTGGCGCTCCTGGTGGCTGTGCCGCTGACCGGTTCAGTCCTGGCCTGGATGTTTACGCAGGCAAGGCTTCCGATGTCCCGGCGGGGCGTCGGGGCCTGAACGGCGTCACTTATCTGAATTACGTCACATAGTTGGGTCTTTTTGATTGGGCTGAACAGGCCTAGCGTGGGAGACAGGATGCTGTCCGGCCCGGGCAGCCGGACTACGGAGGAACCTCTTATGACAACCCATGTTGCCGACTGCAGTGTTACCCGTTGCTCGTTCAACGACCATGAAGGCTGTACCGCCCACGCCATAACGGTCGGGGGCAGTGAAGACCATGCCAGCTGCGCCACTTTCATTGACACCGGTATGCACGGCGGCCTGCCCAAGGTCCTGGCCGACGTCGGAGCGTGCCAACGCGCGGAGTGCGTCCACAACGACCATTTGATGTGCAATGCACCCGAAGTCCATGTTGGCCCCGGCGCTGACAACGCTGACTGCCTCACCTACTCACACGCGTAGGCGCCAACCACGTCAACACGGCACGTGCCGCCACAGCACGTGCAACTGCTGCCCCCGCCAGGGTGCAGCCATGGAGAAGGCCTCTGCCCGGGAATGCCCGGCCGGGGGCCTTTCCTGCGTCCGGCAGCCCAGGCACCACACACCGCGCTCCGGCGTTGAGCTGAACCTCGCGTTCGGCTCCCACGGCCCGCCGTTCACCGCATGGACACACGGCGCGGTCCCGAAGCCGTACCCTCGTTGGCGCAGCATTGGTAGGGTGCCTTTGAGCCAAACACCGAAGCAGGAATTCTCGAGGAGGAGACATGACCAACAGGTCTAATGAACCGGAAGGTTCAGCGCAACGGGGCGGTCCCTTGACCGCCGATCCGGCGCTGCCGCCAACGGCTGTGGATGCAGCCGTCAGCGAGGCTGAGGACAGGAAATGGACACCGGCCAAAATCGCCTTGTGGGCGGCCATCGCACTGCTGGGCGGTGTTGCCTGGTTCATGCTGGCGATCATCAGGGGCGAGACGGTCAACGCCATCTGGTTCGTCTTTGCATCCGTCTGTACTTACCTGATCGGCTACCGGTTCTACTCCAAGGTGATCGAACGCTACATCACCAAACCCGATGACCGCCGCGCCACTCCTGCGGAATACAAGGCCGACGGCAAGGACTACGTCCGCACGGACCGCAATGTCCTCTTCGGCCACCACTTCGCCGCCATTGCCGGCGCCGGGCCCCTCGTGGGACCGGTCATTGCCGCCCAGATGGGCTACCTGCCCGGCACCATCTGGATCATCATCGGCGTCGTACTGGCCGGAGCGGTGCAGGACTACCTCGTCCTGTTCTTCTCCATGCGCCGCGGCGGACGCTCCCTGGGCCAGATGGCCCGTGAAGAACTTGGTGTCATCGGCGGCACCGCTGCCCTGATTGCCACGTTGCTCATCATGGTGATCATCGTCGCCATCCTGGCCCTAGTCGTTGTGAACGCACTGGCCGAAAGCCCCTGGGGTGTCTTCTCGGTAGGCATGACCATCCCCATCGCCCTGTTCATGGGCATCTTCCTGCGATTCCTCCGGCCCGGCAAGGTCATGGAAGTCTCGCTGATCGGCTTCGTACTGTTGATGGCAGCCATCATCGGCGGCGGCATCGTAGCGGAAACCGAGTGGGGTGCCGCGTTCTTCACCCTGGACAAAGTCACCATCGCCTGGGGCCTGATCATTTACGGCTTCATCGCCGCGATCCTGCCGGTCTGGCTGCTGCTGGCTCCGCGGGACTACCTCTCCACGTTCATGAAAATCGGTGTAATCGTCATGCTGGCGCTGGCCATCATTGTGGTCCGCCCCGAAATCACTGTCCCCGCCTTCAGCGAGTTCGCCAGCAGGGAGAACGGTCCGGTGTTCCCGGGGGCACTGTTCCCCTTCCTCTTCGTCACCATTGCCTGCGGGGCCTTGTCCGGATTCCACGCACTGATCTCCTCAGGCACCACCCCTAAGCTGATCGAAAAGGAACGCCAGACCCGGCTCATCGGGTACGGCGGCATGCTGATGGAATCGTTCGTGGCCATCATGGCGCTGGTTGCTGCCATCTCCATTGACCGCGGCCTGTACTTCGCCATGAACGCACCGGTCGCCCTGACCGGCGGCACGGTGGAAACCGCCGCAACCTGGGTCAACAGCCTGGGCCTTGCGGGAGTCAACATCAGCCCCGACCTCCTCACGGAGACGGCCAGGAACGTTGGCGAGGAGAGCATTGTTTCCCGCACGGGTGGTGCGCCTACCCTTGCTGTGGGCCTCGCCCACATCATGCAGCAGTTCATCGGCGGCACGGCCATGATGGCGTTCTGGTACCACTTCGCCATCATGTTCGAGGCACTGTTCATCCTCACCGCCGTTGACGCCGGCACCCGTGTGGCCCGCTTCATGCTGCAGGATTCCATCGGCAACTTCATCCCCAAGTTCAAGGAACACTCCTGGCGGCCGGGTGCCTGGCTCTGCACGGCAGTAATGGTCGGTGCATGGGGCGCGGTGCTGCTGATGGGTGTCACGGACCCGCTGGGCGGCATCAATACGCTGTTCCCGCTGTTCGGCATTGCCAACCAGCTGCTCGCTGCCATCGCACTGTCCGTCTGCCTGGCCATCGCGGCCAAGCGGGGCTCCTTCAAGTACCTCTGGATTGTGGCCCTGCCGCTGACCTTCGCGGCAGTGGTGACCATTACCGCGAGCTTCCACAAGATCTTCTCGCCGGTCCCGGCCGTGGGGTACTTCGCCAACAACGCGGCGTTCTCCAAGGCCCTGGCCGACGGCAAGACCGAGTTTGGAACGGCCAAGACAGTCGCTGCCATGGAGGCCGTGGTGCGCAACACGGGCATCCAGGGCTGGCTGTCCGTCATCTTCGTGGTCCTGAGCATCATTGTCATCGCCACCGCGCTCATCGCCACTGCCAAGGCATTCCGCAACCATGGTGCGGGCATAGCCAATGACGACCACGAAGACGCACCCCGTCCTTCCCGGGTCTTCGCACCCGCGGGGCTCATCCCCACGCCGGCGGAAAAGGAACTGCTGGCCGAATGGAACAAGCTCCCGGCGGAACTGCGGTACGAAAGGCCAGGTCACCACTGATGAGTCTCAGCCTGGCCGCAGTATCAACGGGTTTCCGGGGGATTGCCCGCTATCTGGGTGGTGTCCTCGGAGCGGACGCCTACACCAAGTACCTGGAGCACCACCGCGCGGCCGGGCATGGGCAGCCGCCCTTGACCGAACGTGAGTTCTGGCGGGACCGGACGGACCGCCAGGACTCCAACCCGCAGGGCAGGTGCTGCTGAGCCGCTCCATCGGCCGGGCCGGACCTGCAAGGGGCGCCGCGCCGCGTCGCGGCCCAGGGCCGGGTTGCGATTCATTACTGGGCCGCACCTCGTCTGCCGGGCTGTGTGTCGCCGGCTCGTGAGAGTATGAACGCATGAGCGATCCGAACGACACTCAGCTTGACGACGTCCCGGTGGAGGGCAAAACCCTGGACAACGAGGGACCGGTTTCCCCTGCCCCTGGTGGCCCTGCCATGGGCGGCCGGGCGGCCGGGCCCCGTGCAGCCCGCGGCGCTCCTGCCGCCAGGACCAGGGGCAGCAGCGTGCAGGACCTTGTGGACGAGCCGGCGAAGGTCATGCGGATCGGCACCATGATCCGGCAGCTCCTTGAAGAAGTTAAATCGGCGCCGCTCGACGAAGCCGCACGCGAGCGTCTTGCCGAAATCCATGAACGCTCCATCAAGGAGCTGGAGGACGGGCTGGCACCGGAGCTGGTCGAAGAGCTGGAACGGATCAGCCTGCCTTTTCCTGAGAACACCACACCTTCGGAGGCTGAGCTCCGGATCGCCCAGGCCCAGCTGGTGGGTTGGCTGGAAGGACTCTTCCACGGGATCCAGACGGCCATTGCAGCCCAGCATGCAGCCCGTGAGCAGGCGGCCGCACAGTTGCAGATGAAGCAGCTGCCGCCGGGGACAGTCATAGCCCCGGGGGTGGTCATCGGGGAAAACGGCGAGCCGCAACGGGCCACCGCCGGCCCGCAGCGCTCCGGTGCAGGATCACCCGTCCGGCCGGAGGACCCGGACCACGGCCCCGGCCAGTACCTCTAGGCTCCGCGTGGGATTCTTCACGGCCGCCCGGCAAGGGCGAAAGGACGACTCTGAGCTGGGCAAGGGCCTCTGGCGGCGCGCCCATGACCGGTTCCACCGGGGACTGGACCGCTACCACCAGGTCCTTGAGGGCGTCGAGGACGAGCAGCTCTACGCCGAACTGGTGGAGATCGCCAACGAGCTTTCCGAGCTTCTGGAACGTGTCCGAGCGGTCTGCGTCGAAGCCCAGAGACGTTCCCCCAGCGAGGGACTGGACATTCCGGGGCCACTGGCCGGAGTCCACCGCGCACTGTCCAAGGCCGGCAACTCGCTCGCCACAACAGCAGAGGCCGCCGCCATGCTGAGGCTTGCGGTCGGGCCTGTGCCCGTGGGCGCGGCGTCAGTGCGGCGCCGGGCGGAATCCGTGCTGGAGCAGGTGGCTGACGCGGAACGGCGCCTCGCCGAGGACGCCGCCAGTGGCCGGCCGGACAGTATTCCAGGTTAAGCGTCTGGCTTAGCGGCGCCCTTCACGGCCGGTCCGGGCCGTTCCTTTTGGCACGATGGGTGGATGACTTCTACACCGACACTCACTTTCAATGACGGACACACCATTCCCCAGCTCGGCTACGGCGTGTGGCAGGTTGAGGACGACGTTGCCGAAAAAGTAGTCCGCCAAGCCTTCGAGGCGGGCTTCCGCCACGTCGATACGGCCAGGATCTACGGCAATGAGGCTGGCGTCGGCCGCGCCATTGCCAGTTCGGGCCTCCGGCCGGAGGAGCTCTTCATCACCACCAAGCTGTGGAACTCCGATCAGGGGTACGAGTCCACGCTGGCCGCGTTCGAGGAATCCATGGACAGGCTGGGCCTGGAGACCTTGGACCTCTACCTGATCCACTGGATGCAGCCCAAGCAGGACAAATTCGTGGACACGTGGAAAGCGCTCATTGAACTCCAGAAGCGGGGACGGGTCCGGTCCATCGGAGTTTCAAACTTCACGGTGGAGGGGCTGCAGCGGCTCATTGATGAGACCGGAGTGGTGCCTGCCATCCACCAGATCGAACTGCACCCCTACTTCAGCCAGCGTGAACTGCGTGAGTTCGGTGCCGCGCAGGGAATCCTGACCCAGGCCTGGTCCCCCCTGGGCCAGGGCGGTGAGCTCCTCGGGGATGCCGCGGTCACAGGGATAGCTGCCAAGCACCAGGCCACACCGGCGCAGGTTGTCATCGCGTGGCACCTGGCCATCGGCAACGTGGTGATCCCCAAATCGGTGACGGAGACGCGCATCCATGAGAACTTCGCAGCGCTGGACTTCGCGCTGGACAGTGAAGACCTGGAAGCCCTCAACGGCCTGGACAAATCTGCCCAGGGCGAGGGCCGGATCGGCCCGGATCCTGCGGTGTCCGACTTCGCCTAAGGACCCGGCCGGTCAGGCGGCGATCCGGGCCTGTTCGACGGCGACGGCGTCGATGACGGCCCAGGAATCCTCGCCGATGCAGTTCCGGCTGGCGAAGCGTTCCGCGTCCTGCAGGGACTCGAAACTTTCACTCCGGATGCGGCCACAGTCGGCGTCGAAGTAGGTGACGTGAAATTCCTGTGCGGTGTTGTTTTCCATAAACCCAGTGTGCAACCGGGGTCTGACAATTACCGTGCTTCAGTCCCGCGTGTTGCCCAGCCGCAGCACCCGCTCCTGCGCGAGCATGGCTGAGCGCTGCGACTTTTCCGCCGCACGGGCTGCCTGCTTGGCCTCCGCTGCAAGGGTGCCCAGCTGTTTCCTGGACCGTTCGAGCTTCTCCTCGGCCTCTTGCAGCCTGGCCCGGAGTTGCCGTGTTTCGCGGGTCAGGTCAGCCACCCGGGCTTCCGTATCCTCCAGCACGCTTCGCCGTTCCTCGGCGCGGCGGCCGGATTCCTCCTCAGCTGCCTTGGCTTCGGCCAAGGCAGCTTTGGCTTTCTCCAACGCAGACGGCGAAGCGGGCCGCGGAGTCTGCCGGACTGCCTTGAGCCGTGGTTGGTCCGACGCCGGCCGGGCGGGGCTTCCCGTCGTCGTCCGTTGTTTCTCCCTGACGGGGGCGGCAGCCGATGGCGTGACGGGCGCGGCACCCTGGACCGGCACAGCCCCGGGCACTGCTACGGCCCCGCCCAGATCGACGGTGTCCACTCCATCGGCGGACAGCGCCTGGACCAGCAGACCGCTCTGAACTGCGGCTGCGGCGCCTTCGTCCGCGGTCAGCGCCCGCAGCGTCCGCTCGACGTCGGCCGCGATGGTTGAGCTGATACTGCGCCCCCGCCGCTCCGCCTCGGACCGGGCGGTGTCGACGGCGGAGGCCAGCAGGGTGCGGCGCTCCCGGCCCAGCTCACGCAGGGCAACGGCGTCCAGTGATGATTGGGCTGTCCGCATCTTTTCGCCCAGGCCGGCCAGCTCCGCGAGCACTTCCGGCTGATGAACGGCGAGCATGTTGACGGTCCAGGCCGCAACTGAAGGCTTGGGCAGGGACCTGATGGCAGCGGGGAGTTCCTTTCCGGAACCGGCCGACTCCTTGGCCGCGGCCGTCCGCGCTGCCACAAAATCGTCGAAAGGCAGGGCGTACAGCCCGTGGGCGATGGCTGCCAGCGCCTTGTCATCCATGCACGCCATCTTAGGGGAGGGCGTGCCGTGTGCCCTTCCGCCCCGGAAAGCAGTCAAGGAAAGGAAACCCCCTAGACTGGCCGCATGGGGAGAGTATGGGGGCTCGTTGTCCGGCCGGTGGTGTTGATCCTGGCTGTCAGTGTTCCGTCCGCCGGCTGTTCGAACGCGTGCACGGCTATTGGCTGGGTCAACACCATCACTGTTGAACTGGACGGGGACGTCTCCGGGGTCAATATGGTGCAGCTCTGTGACGGGGCGGTATGCTCGGAAGCCAGCCCACCGTCCGCAGCCGCCGCTCCGCGGACCATGGCACCGCTGGCTTCCCTCAACCCCACCGCACCGGTTACCCCCGACGTGCAGCGCACGCAGGCGCCGTTTTACGCCGAACGGGTCGACACGGACACCTGGCGGTTCGTGGTGAACATGAGTACCCCTGACCAGGTCACCGCCAAGGCGCTGTCTGCCGCAGGGGATATTTTCGCTGAACAGTCGGCTGACCTTGACTGGAAACGGATGGGTGGATCAGCGCAATGCGGTGGACCGTCCGAGTCCTCACCTATCCGACTTAGTGTTCCGGCTCCCTAGAATCACCGGATCCCGGCGAGATTCGAGCAGCAATCCCATAGCCGCCTGCGGGCTTCCGGGTCCGATCCCATTCCGGGCGTGGGGAGTTCCTTACGGTGTGACCAGAGCTTTCCGGTCTCCTCTGATGTCTCTGGAGCGGTGGCAAGCCAGAGGGGTGTGTCCGCAGCCTGTTCGGCTGGTGTACCGAACGTGTCCGTGATCCAGAGGAAAGGGCCGCCAACGTCCTGCAGCAAGGACGTGTTCTTGACCAGCCCAGGGTGGACCGCATTTGCCACCACGCCAGAGCCGCGGAGGCGCTCAGCAAACTCCTGGGTGAGGAGGACGCGGGCCAGCATGGTGGGCGGGGTGGATCGAAGGTAGCTGTACGTGCCTTTTGCGGTCTGGAGGTCGTCGAAGCGGAGCCGGGTGTTGCCGTACTTCGATGCGATATTGACGATCCTGGAAGTCCGGGCCTCTGCCCGGGCCTCTGCCGCACCGCTTTTTCCGACGGCGGCAGCTTGCGTAAGTGCGTCCAGCAGGAGGCTGGTCAGCAGGAAGTAGGCCATGACATTCGTGGCGAAGGTCAGTTCGAGCCCGTCGGGGGTCACCTGGCGTTCCTTGCGGAAGACGCCCGCTGCGTTGACCAGAACGTTGAGCCTGTCATGGCGGGACGCAAACCCGGCAGCGGCGGCCCGGACCGAGGACTGGACTGACAGGTCGCAGGCCAACGGCTCAAGCAAGGCCGCCGGAACAAGCGAACGGATCCCCTTCACTGCATCTTCGGCACGGGCTGCGGTACGTCCAACCACAATGACCAAGGCGCCTTCGCGCGCGAGGCCGGTTGCCACTGCCTGCCCCAATCCACCCGTAGCTCCCGTGACGAGCGCTACGGTACCCTCCATGGAAGCCATTGACTCTGTCTCCTGACGCGCGGTGATTCGCTGGTCGGCTCGACCCGGCAACATCACAGCATGCGTCAGCGTGCATGACCAGATCATTTGGTCCTGGTCCGTGCCATACCCTCCTCAGCGCGCCCCTGCGGGCGGTTAGTCGCCGTTCAGGTCGAAGTCCAGATCGAGGTCCTCGGGGGAGAGGATCTTCCGCCACGTGGACGTCACACGGGCAGTAGGGAGTTCGGCGGCAATGGGCATCCGGTCCACGGCCACGAGCTGGTCCAGATCCAGGCCCGTGAGGGCAGCGATGTCCCGGATGGGCACCTGGTAGGTCCGGAACGGGCCCAACGGAGGCGCCTCGTCCGCTGCCCCCGGCCGGGGAATATCGGGCAGGTCGGCCAGTTGGGGTGTCTGATCCACGATGTAGCCTGTCGCCGCAAGCTGCCCGTCCTGAAGGAACACCGCGGCCTTAAAGAACATCAGGGGGATGTCCACGCCCCGGTACACCGGATCGTGGTCCCCGAAAATCGGCCCGGTGAAGACGATGAGCCGGCGGCCGTAATCGGCGGCATGTTCGAGCAGGTATGACTCCATGCCCAGCCACAGGTCCAGGCCCTGGTTGAATTTCGCAGCCTGTGGTGCGGCGTTTGTGTAATGGAACGTGTCCTCGTTGGCCTGGGCTGCTTCGGCCAGGGTTTCACCCCAAACCGCCGAGGCGCGACGGACTAGGTGTCCCCGGTCAATGTCATTGCGTGCATAGACCCGCTCTCCGGTCTGCTGATCGTCCGCCAGCCGGGGGTCCAGCCGCCACTGGATACCGGACCTTTCCACGTCCATCAGCTTCTCCCCGTCGATTCCGAGGGCAGTGACGGCCGCCAGGCGCTTGTCCAGCCGCATAAGCACCGAGAAATGCGTATAGGGGAGCAGGACAGTCTCAGCACTTGCCAAGACAGGAACGTTCACCCTCACTCCGAGGAAGTCGACCTCGAAGCCAGACCTTCCCGTCAGGTCACGTAAAGCGGCAGAACCCGGTACAAGCAACAGTTCATCCATGGCCGGACACTAACAGCGGCGGGTGACATCAGGATGAATTCGCGGTGTCCACATAGACAATGACGGTGGCGCCGGGGAGGGCCCTCCGTCTCTAGTCCTGGGATTGCCTCAGGCGGGATGCTTGATTCCGGGGGATGAGGGGTGTCATCGCTGAGGTGGCACGGCGGTGTCTGCGAGGAGGCCGGGATGGCAACCGCTCATGGACGACGGCGGCACGCGACTCTGGCGCCCGGGGTTCCACGGGGGTCCGGGCAATGCTCAACCGGCGTACAGACCAAGGCCTACCGCCGGTCCCTTTCATCAGGCTAAGGTCACGTCCATGAAGCCGATCATTCTGCTCGATATCGACGGCGTCCTCAATCCGGTCGCAGGTCCGGGTGACGGCGGCGACCGCCCCACGCTGAGCCTTACGCCTGAGAAGATCGGCCTGGTCCGACGGCTCGCTGGCTTGGGCCGGATCGCCTGGGTGTCGACGTGGCCGGCGGACCTGACAGCAGGCCTGGAGTCGCAGTTGCAGCTTGACGCGGAACCCCTGCGTGTAGTGATGGTGCTGAGGCCGGACGACGACGGCCAGGCAACGCCCAAGCTGCGTTCGGTGGTCCGGTGGCTGGCAAGAATGGATGCCTTGGGCGAAGCAGACTGGGACTCGGTGGTCTGGATCGATGACGTGCTGGGAGCGGACGCACGGGCGTGGGCACACCACCACACGCAGCCGGTGCTGTTGGAGAAGCCGGTACCGGACCGGGGCCTGGCAGAGGTTCACGTCGTGGCAGTCGAAGTGTTCGCTGCTTCCGGGTAGCCCGGATTGAGGTGGCCCCGCCCCCGTTGTCAGGCAAATCGCACGAAGGTAGCATTAATCCTGGCCCGAGGAGGTGAGTGATGCTCGGAGAGACGGATCTGCTGCGGGCCCTGCGGCGTCACTGGGATTACACAGGCAAGGACGAAGACGTCGCCCACGAGATCTACCACGACGATGCGGTGCTTGAGTTCCCTCAGTCCGGGGAGCGCTTTGAAGGCGTGGAGAACTTCCGTGAATGGCGGCGGCAGTATCCAGCAAGGCTCAAGTTCCATACCCGACGCATCACTCATCGTTCAGACCTGGTCGTTGTGGAGAACCTGATCAGTTACGACGGCGCGCCATGGATGTACACCGTCAATCTGCTGGAGTTCAGGGGGGACAAGGTCGCGCACGAGCGGATCTACATCATGGACGGTTGGGATGCTGCCGGGTGGCGTGCCCCGTGGCGGGCCGCGGCGCCAGCAGACGCGCCGCCACCGCCTCCCTGAGCGCACTCCCGCCAGCCGCAAGGCAACGGGCACGTTCGCGGAGCTCCTGCGGACCGGGCCGGGCTTATTAGTCAACTCTTGACCTCGCCGGGCTGATGGCCGACACTCACCCGATGGGAGTATGCGAAGAGGTGCGGGCGCTCACCGGCGTGGTTGACCGGCTCGCGCAGAAGTTTCCGGAAGTACCCACCGGCGTCATCGAGGATGTCGTCCAGCAACAGCACCGTGCCTTGGATGCCGGGAGCGTGCGGGATTTTGTCCCCGTCCTCGTCGAGCACGCAGCAAGGGAACGCCTGGCGCAATGACCTGAAGCCGGTTCTGCGGGCTGACGGACAACCACCCGGCTAGGCTGAAGCCATGCCTCAGGTACGCGCAGAACGATTCATCCGCCTCGACCCGGAAACGGCGTTTGCCTTCTCCCAGACCACAGGCGATTTCCGGCTCACATGGGATCCTTTCATCTCCGCGCAGGGATGGCTTGACGGGGCGGCCGCCGCCGGGAAGGGAGTCCGCACCAGGACTGTGTCCCGCATGGGGCTTGTCATGGTGAGCGAATACGTCTCTTTTGTGCCGCCCACGAACGTTGGCATGACGATGGTTTCCGGCCCGTGGTTCTTCGAAAAGTTCGGCGGCGGGTGGAGGTTTACTCCGGAGGACGGCGGGACCCGGGCGGTATGGAAATATTCGTTCACCTGCCGCCCTGCGTGGTTGCGGCCCATCGCCGAACGCATCGGGTCCTGGCTGCTGGGCAGGGAGATCGAGACGCGTATTGAGGCTTTCGCCCGCGCCTGCGGGAACCCGGAGCTTGTCAGCGAGTTCCGCGGCCTCAACCCGCAAGGCGGGGCACAGCTTAACCAGCGAAAAACCCCCTAAAAACCTTGGTTTCTAGGGGGTTTGTCCCGAGCTTCCTATCAGAATCGAACTGATGACCTTTTCATTACGAGTGAAACGCTCTACCGACTGAGCTAAGGAAGCACCGCGTGAATCTCCCGGCGTAACCGGGCGGTTCATGCAAGAGTCAACTGTAATAGAGTCCCGCCGCCCGGGTCAAAATGGGCCGCTGGGAAGTACTCAGCAGACCGTGTTGTCGGCGGGAAGCTTGCCGTTCACGAGGTAGCTGTCTACGGCGTCTTCGAGGCAGCTGTTGGCCCGCCCGTAGGCGGTGTGTCCTTCGCCTTGCCAGGTGAGCAGTGAAGCGTTCCCCAGCTGCTTGCGCAGGGACGAGGCCCATTCCACCGGGGTGGCCGGATCGCCGGTGGTTCCGATGACCACGATCGGGGATTCGCCGCTGTACTCCACGGGCGCCGGGGTCCGGACGCTGTCATAAGGCCAGTCCACGCAGTTGGTGCCACCGTACGCGAAGAAGTATCCGAGGGTGGGGGAGGCCTGCCGCAGCCTCTCCTCATCGGCACGCATGCCGGCTGTATCGGAAACCATCGGGTAGTCCAGGCAGTTGATGGCATTGAAGGCAAACGTCGAGTTGGACGTGTACTGACCGTTGGGGCCCCTGTCAGCGCCGAGATCGGCGAGCCTGAGCATCAGGCTGACATCCCCGGCCATGGCGGCCTCAAGGGACTGGGTCAGCGCCGGCCAGCTCTCGTCGTTGTACAGCGGAGTGATGAGGCCGCTGACAAAGGTATTGGCGTTGACCAGGCGGCCATCCTTGGCCGTGCGGGGCGTCTCCTGCACCGAGCTGATGAGGTCCCGGATCTGCCCGACGCCGGCATCAACGCCCCCGCTGAGCGGACAGGACCTTTCCTCCAGGCAGTCGGCCACGTAGCTTCTGATGGCCTTTTCGAAAGCCACGGCCTGTCCGCTGGTGAGCTCCTCGTTGCTGATGGACGGATCCAGGGCGCCGTCGAGCACCATGCGCCCCACATTTTCGGGGAAGAGCGAGGCGTAGGTGGAGCCCAGGAAGGTGCCGTAGGAGTACCCCAGGTAATTGAGCTTGGAGTCGTTGAAGACGGCGCGCAGGATGTCCAGGTCCTTTGCTGAACTGACGGTGTCGATGTGTCCCAGCACCGGGCCGGTCTGCTCTGCGCACTGCGCGGCGATGACCTTGTTGTCGGCGAGGGCGGCGGCAAGCCCGGCGTCGGTATCCAGGGCGTAAATCTTGGCCCGTGCAGCGTCCCGTTCCGCATCGGTCATGCACTTGACGGGGGATGAGCGCTTTACGCCGCGCGGGTCGAAGCCCACCACGTCATAGGCAGCACGGACGGACTGGGAGAAGTGTGTTGCGGCCGCGTCCTTGACGAAGTCGTAGCCGGACCCGCCAGGACCGCCCGGGTTGACCAGCAGGGTGCCCGTCCTGGTGCCGGTGCTGGGTGCTTTCAGCGCTGCTATCTGGATCTTCTCGCCGTCGGGCTCTGCGTAATTGAGCGGAACAGAGACCTTGGCGCACTGGAAGTTGCCGCTTTCGCACGGTTCCCAGACGACCTCCTGGGAGTAGAACGAATCCAGCCCGGCCGGTGCAGACGCCACGATCGAGGGGTCCGCCTTCGCTGTCGCCGGTGACTTCTCTTCGGTGCCGCCGTTGAGGATGCTGCACGAGGCCAGCGTCAGGGCCAGGACCAGGGCTCCGGCGGCCCGCAGTCCAGTCACCAGGGATCTGGAACGCGCGGGCAGGGGGCGAGCAGTCATCGAGGGGTCTCCTTGTAAGGGCTAGATCAGGCTGGCTGCCATGGACTCAATGGTCAACAGCGGAGCAACGTTGGTGGTGGTGATGCGTTGGCGTGCTTTGTTGATGGCATCCATGCGGGCCAATGTGGTCTCGGGGGTGGACCTGCCGGCAAATTCCTCCAACTCACCCCTAAGCTCAACGTTCACCAGCTCCACAGCATTCCCGAGCTGGATAATCAGGATATCCCGGTAGAAGGACAGCAGGTCCGTCAGGGTCCGGTCCAGGGAATCGGTAATGGACCTTTTGGCCCGGCGTTTCTGATCCTCTTCGAGCTGCCGCACCTGGCTCCGCATGGCCGGCGGCAGCGTCCCGGACTCAGGGGCACCCAGGGTGGCCAGCAGTGCGGCCTTCTCGGCGGCGTCGCGCTCTTCATTGGAACTGTTGGCCTCGGCAGTGGCGATTTTCACCAGCTTGTCAGCCATCATCACCGCCGCAGTCACCCCGCGCAGCCCCAGCGGGAACCTGACGGTTTCCAGGCGGCGTTCCCTCGCCTCGGGGTCCCGCGCGAGCCGGCGGGCGATCCCCACGTGGCTTTGCGCAGCCCGGGCTGCACGTTCGGCCAGGGCAGGTTCCACTCCATCGCGCTTGACGAGCAACGCTGCGACGTCGGCGGCCGGCGGCAGGCGGAGCGCCACGGCGCGGCAGCGTGAACGGATGGTCACCAGAACGTCAGCGGGCGACGGCGCGCACAGCATCCAGATGGTCCGCGGGGTGGGTTCTTCGATGGCCTTGAGCAGCACGTTCGTGGTGCGCTCCGCCATCCGGTCGGCGTCTTCGACCACAATGATGCGCCACCGTCCGGACGAGGGCCGGTTGCCGGCCGTCGACACCAGATCGCGGGCTTCGTCGATGGTAATGGTGACCTTTTCCGTCCGGACGAACGTGACGTCCGAGTGGGTCTCACCAAGAATTGTCAGGCAGGCAGGACACTCGCCACAGCCGCGCCTTTCCACACTTTCCTGGTCGCAGTTCAACGCGGCCGCAAATGCCTTGGCGGCGTTGGAACGCCCTGACCCGGGCGGGCCGGTAAACAGCCAGGCATGGGTGAGGCCCTCGCCGAGGGCCGCCTGCCGGAGTTGCGCGACGACGGCGGGCTGGCCTTGGAGGTCGTCCCAGACGCTCATGCGGCACCCCTGCCCGCGGACGTGAGCAGCGCGTCGACGCGGGTCAGGATCCGCTCGGCGATCTCCTGGACGGGCAGGTGGGCAGGCAGGACCAGGTAGGCGTCCGGGCGGCTGGCGGCAAGGTCCAGGAACGCTGCGCGGATGGTGGCGTGGAACTCGTCAGCCTCTGATTCCAGCCGGTCCTCAGCGGCGTCACCGGCGGTCCGGCGTCGGCGGCCGTCGGCGGGATCCACGTCCAGAAGGACGGTGAGATCGGGTAGCAGGCCGGACGTAGCCCATTCATTCAACGACCGGACGGCGTCGGCGCCGAGGTCCCGGCCCGCACCTTGGTATGCCACGGAGGAGTCAATGTAGCGGTCCGTCAGGACAACCTCGCCGCGCTCCAGCGCAGGCCGGATCACCTGGCTGGCGTGGGCCGCACGCGAGGCCGCGAAGATCAGGGCCTCAGTATGTGCGTCGATGTGGCCGTGGCCATGGTCCAGGACCAAGGAGCGAAGCTTTTCGCCAATGGGCGTGCCGCCCGGTTCGCGCGTCCGCAGGACTGTCAGGCCGCGAGCTTCAAGGGATCCGGCCAGGCGGGCCGCCTGCGTGGACTTGCCGGCGCCGTCGCCGCCCTCAAAAGCGATGAAAAGTCCGGGGCTTTGCGTGTTCACTGCTCAAGCCTACCGACTTCCACGCCAACTTCGGGCCCCGCCTTACGTCCAAGTACGCTTTCCCCATGAGTCTTTCGGAGCAGTACGCAGCGTCCCTGTCGGCCGAGACGGTGGTGGTTGCCGCCGGGCGGCCGCCGCGCCGGCGGGACGAGCCTGTTAACCCTCCCATTGTGCTGTCCTCGACCTATTTTGGATCAGGGGAACTGGCCGACGGCGACCGCGGCTACGGCCGTTACGCCAACCCCACCTGGGACCCGTTCGAAGAGGCCCTGGGCCAGCTCGAAGGGTCGGAGCTGCCGGGCCTGTTGTATGCGTCCGGACTCGCGGCCGTTAGCTCCGCGCTCTCCCTGCTGCCTGCAGGTGGTGTCCTGGTCATGCCCTCCCACAGCTACTCCGGCTCCCTGGTGATGGCCACCGAGCTGGCGCAGAAGGGCTTCCTGGAACTGCGGATCGTGGACATCGCGGACACCGGGGCCGTGAAGGAACAGCTGGCCCCGCAGGGACAAAACGCCAAGGCGGCCAGGATGCTCTGGCTCGAAAGCCCCACCAACCCGATGCTCGGTATCGCGGACATCCGCGAACTGACGGCGGCAGCCCACGCCGTCGGGGCCATCGTTGTCACGGACAACACTTTTTCCACCCCGCTGGTGCAGCAGCCGCTGGCGCTGGGCTCCGACGTCGTGCTGCATTCGGTGACCAAGTATCTGGCCGGCCATTCCGACGTCGTTTTGGGCGCCCTGGTGACCTCCAACCCGGACATCCGGGCAGCGCTGCTGCACAACCGCATCATCCACGGCGGCATCGCCGGCCCCTTCGAGGCGTGGCTCGCGCTTCGGGGACTTCGCACGCTGGCTCTGCGCGTGGAACGCTCACAGGCGTCTGCCGCGGTGCTCGCCGAACGGCTGGGCCGGCACCCCCTGGTAGAAGCCATCCGTTTTCCGGGTCTTCCCACGGACCCCGGGCACGAGCGTGCCAAGTCCCAGATGACGGGTTTCGGCTCCATCGTGTGCGTGGAGATCGCACCGGTGGCAGGCCTGAGCGGGGCCGATGCTGCGGACAAACTGGTGCGGGAACTTCAGCTCTGGCTGCCGGCCACCTCCTTGGGCGGTGTGGAATCGCTGATCGAACGCCGACGCCGGCACGCCGCCGAGCCGCTGAGTGTGCCCGAGAACCTGGTACGCCTGAGCGTTGGCATCGAAAATGTCGAAGACCTTTGGGCCGATTTGAAGCAGGCGCTGGACTCACTGGGCCGCTAGGCTTGGATGGTGGACGGTGAACTGATTATTCGGCCTGTTGAGACGGCCCTGTTTTTTATCCTTGCCCTGGTGGCCCTGGGACTTGAGGTGTGGGCCCTGCTGGACTGCGCCCGCCACAAGGCTGCCTCTTTTGAAGCCACCGGGAAACGGACCAAGATGTTCTGGCTGGCGCTGACCGGAGGGGCCACCTTGATCGGCGTCATCTCGCTCTTCGGCAGCGGCGGCGGAATCTTCGGCACCCTCGGACTGTTCGGGCTCGCTGCCGTGGTGGCAGCCTCCGTTTACCTTGCCGACGTCCGGCCGGCCGTCAAGGACGCCGGTCGCGGCGGCAACCGCAGCACCGGTCCTTACGGCCCCTGGTGACCTAGCGGAGCCACGGCTTCCCAGCCCACTGTAAGTTCGCCCAGACGCCACCGCGACGGCCCGTCCTGAACCGGCCACCCGCCGTCGAGCAGTGCCTTGCACATGGCGTGCCAGCGCTGCCTGTTGCCGAACGCAGCCAGCGGCGCCGACTCCAGCCACGCCCGGTCCATGGCCTGCATCAGCCGGTGGACGGGTTCGCCCGGAACGTTGCGGTGTATGAGTGCCTTCGGCAACCTCTCGGCAATCTCGGACGGCAGGTCAAAGCTGCCGAACCGCACGGACATACTGAGCGACAACGGCCGTTCCCCATCAAGGGCAACCCACGTCACGCGGCGGCCTATTTCGTCGCACGTTCCGTCAATAAAGAGCCCGCCCGGAGCCAGCCGGCCTTGGACCAGCCGCCAGATCCCCGCCACGTCTGCTTCTTCGTACTGCCGCAGAACATTGAAGGCCCGGACCAGCACGGGCATGCCGGCAACGGGCAATTCGAAGCCGCCCACCCGGAAAGTCAGTCCCGGCCGTTCCAGGACCTTGGCCACGCGGACCCGTTCGGGTTCGATCTCGATCCCGCAGACCCGGACGTCGTGCCGGGTGGCGCGGAGCCGGTCAAAGAGTTCGACGGCGGTGGCCGGCGTTGCGCCGTAGCCCAGGTCAACCACCAAGGGGTCGTCGGAGGCCCGCAGCCGCCAGCCCTGGGGGCCGGTGAGCCAACGGTCCACCCGCCGCATCCGGTTGGGGTTGGTGGTGCCGCGGGTGACATTTCCGACCGGCCGGCCCGTCCGGGCCGTTTTGCCCGGGAGTTTGCCGGAGATCTGGGGGGCCGCCACCCGTTCAGCTTTTTGCACCACAGCCCAACCTTATCCTTGTGACGGTGCGGGCCGTGTAACGCTGGGCGGCCCGGAGCGCTGCTCAGCTAGGATGAAAATCATGACTTATAAGCTGATTCTGCTGCGCCACGGCCACAGCGAATGGAACGCCAAGAACCTGTTCACCGGCTGGGTGGACGTCGACCTGAACGATCAGGGCCGCCAGGAAGCAGCACGCGGTGGTGAGCTTCTGGTGGAGCACAACGTTCTGCCCGACATTCTGTACACGTCGCTCCTGAAGCGTGCCATCAACACGGCGAACATCTCCCTGGACAAGGCCGACCGCGGCTGGATCCCCGTCAAGCGTGACTGGCGCCTGAACGAGCGGCACTACGGCGCCCTGCAGGGCAAGGACAAGGCGCAGACCCTTGCCGAGTACGGCGAAGAGCAGTTCATGGAATGGCGCCGTTCCTATGACACCCCGCCGCCGCCCCTGGACGACAACTCCGAGTTCTCCCAGGCACACGATCCCCGCTACGCGGACCTGGGTGACGCCCTTCCGCGCACCGAATGCCTCAAGGACGTCCTGGTCCGCCTGCTCCCTTACTGGGAATCGGACATCAAGGAGGACCTCAAGGCCGGCAAGACCGTCCTGGTCACCGCCCATGGAAACTCGCTCCGTGCATTGGTCAAGCACCTGGACGGCATCAGCGACGACGCCATCGCCGGCCTGAACATCCCCACCGGCATCCCGCTGGTCTACGACCTGGACGAGGACTTCAAGCCGGTCAAGCCGGGCGGAACCTACCTGGATCCCGAGGCCGCCGCTGAAGCCATCCTGGCCGTGGCCAACCAGGGCAAAAAATAGGGCTCCCCCGAGAATCCCGCTGGCTGCTCGGTCGTTCCTCCCTTAGACGCAGCCCAGCCGGGATCCCGGCTTCGCATTAGGTAAAACTACGACGGCGGGCCGGTCACCTCAGGGTGACCGGCCCGCCGTCGCAGGTTTTAAAGAGGGGCTAGAGGGCCTGGGGCTGCCATTCGCCGGTGACGAGGTAGGTGACCTTGCGGGCCACGGACACGCCATGGTCAGCGAAGCGTTCGAAGTAGCGGCTCGCGAGGGCCACGTCCACGGTAGTGGCGGGCGACTCGGCCCAGTCCGGGGAAGCGATGGCCTGGAAGACGCTCAGGTGGAGGTCATCGATGGTGGTGTTGGCTTTGAGGATGTCGCGGGCAACTTCAAGGTCCCGGGTTTCCAGCAGCACGGTGAGCTTTTCCGCAATCAGCTGGTCCTGTTCGGCCATCTTCTCGAACGTGGCGGTCATGGATGCGGGGATCACCGTGGACGGGAAGCGCAGCCGTGCAAGCTGTGCGATGTGCCGGGCCAGGTCACCCATGCGCTCCAGGGAAGCGCTCATGCGCAGAGCCCCCACAATCATCCGGAGATCGCTGGCTACCGGGCCCTGCAGCGCGAGGATATCGATGGCACGTTCATCCAGGCTGTTCTGCAGGAAATCGATGCGGGCATCTGCAGTGATAACGTCTTCGGCCAGATCGACATCCGCAACCTGGAAAGACGTGGTGGCCTTCCCGATGGCCTCGCTGACCAGCTTCGAAATCTCAACCAGCTGTTCACCCACCTGGGTCAGCTCTTCCTGAAAAACCTTACGCACGTGGGCGTCCTTTCCTTGGAATTCCGCACCGCCCATGTGGCAGACGGAACTCATGTCGCCGTTCGGCACTCCAACGTGCAACTCTGTCAGCGGGCGGTTAACTAATTGTCGCTTGTAGATGAACGTTAGCTGAACCGTTCGTGCAAAGGCCCGGGACGCACCGGTTGGCCGTTGGTCACAGCATAAGCTGGAGCTGTGGATTCTACGCTCATCGGTGTTATCGCCGGCCTGGTTGGCCTGGCGTTAGGCACCTTCGGCGTGCTCGCATTCCGGGTCAGTGAACAGCAGCGGCACCTTGTCGACGTCGACGACGACGAACTCACCTTGCCGCCGGGTGCTGCGGAGGTGCTTGCTGTCGTCGGCCGGGCATTTGTCGTGGTGGACGCCGTGGACGGCGTCGTCCGGGCCAGTCCCGCAGCCTATGCCTACGGGCTGGTCCGCGGCCATACGGTAGTCCATAAGCAGCTTCTGGACATGACGGCCGGGGTACGCCGTGACGGCGTGATCCTGGAAAAGCGGCTGGAGCTTCCGCGCGGTCCGCTGGGCCAGGGAACCATCATCGTGCAGGTCCGTGCAGCCATGCTCGGTGAGGAATACATCCTGCTGCTGGCCGATGACCGCACCGAGATCACCCGCACGGAGGAGATCCGCAACGACTTCGTAGCCAACGTGTCCCACGAGTTGAAGACCCCGGTAGGTGCAATATCCCTGCTGGCCGAAGCACTGGAATCCTCCGCGGACGACGAAGAAGCCGTCCGCCGGTTCGCCAAGCGCATGCACAAGGAATCCGGCCGGCTGGCGGCTTTGGTGCAGGACATCATCGAACTCTCACGCCTTCAAGGGGCCAGCGTCTCCCAGGAGGGTACGGCTGTGGACATCAACGCCGTCATCTCCGAGGCCGTGGACCGCTCCCAGCTCCCGGCCGAGAGCAAGAACATCCAGATAGTTGTCGGTGACAGCGTGGAGGCCAAGGTCTTCGGTGACCGCGACCTGCTCGTCACGGCACTGCGGAACCTTATCGACAACGCCATCCGTTACTCGCCTGAAAACACCAAGGTAGGCGTCGGCGTCCGGTCCAAGGAAGGACTCATCGCCGTGTCCGTCACCGACCAGGGCGAAGGCATGAGCCTGGAGGACCAGGAGCGTGTTTTTGAGCGGTTCTACCGGGTGGATGCGGCACGGTCGCGCCACACGGGGGGAACGGGCCTCGGCCTGAGCATCGTTAAGCACGTGGCCTCCAACCATGGCGGCGAGGTGACCTTGTGGTCCCGGCCCGGCCAAGGGTCCACTTTCACCCTGAGGCTGCCTGAGATGGAAACCCAGGACGAACCGGATACCGCCGGTGCCAAGGAACGAGCCGTACACGAGCGCGTTAAAGAACGCGGCGTACATGAACAAGGAGCCAGCGCTTGAGCCGGATTTTGATAGTCGAGGACGAAGAATCGTTCAGCGACCCGTTGTCCTATCTGCTGGGCAAGGAGGGGTTCGAAGTCGAGGTGGTGGACAACGGGCTGGACGCCATCACCGAATTTGACCGGAACGGCGCGGACCTGGTGCTGCTGGACCTGCAGCTCCCGGGCCTGTCAGGCACGGAAGTCTGCCGCCAGCTGCGCCAGCGCTCCAGCGTCCCGGTGATCATGCTGACGGCCAAGGACTCGGAGATTGACAAGGTGGTTGGCCTTGAGCTGGGCGCCGATGACTATGTCACCAAGCCGTATTCCTCCCGCGAGCTGGTGGCCCGGGTGCGCGCAGTGCTCCGCCGGCAGGGTGAGCCCGAGGAACTGATCTCGGCCACGGTCCAGGCCGGGCCTGTCCGGATGGACATTGAGCGCCACGTGGTGAGTGTGGGCGGCGAGCAGGTCCTCCTGCCGCTGAAGGAATTCGAGCTGCTGGAGATGTTGCTGCGGAACTCCGGCCGGGTCCTGACCCGCGGCCAGCTCATCGACCGGGTCTGGGGTTCGGACTATGTAGGGGACACCAAGACCCTTGACGTGCACGTCAAGCGGTTGCGCGGCAAGATCGAGCCTGATCCGTCAGTTCCCCGTTACCTGGTCACCGTCCGCGGCCTGGGCTACAAGTTCGAACCGTAAGCAAGGCAGGACAGGCAAAAACGGAGGGACTCCCGATGGGAGACCCTCCGTTTTCTTTTCAGCTATGTTGGGGCGTCACCGCTGTCGCGGAAGGACCGATTAGTGGGCTGCCCCCGTGGCGGTGGCCGACGGCGACGGGCTGGGGGAGCCGGACGTGGTGGGTTCGCTGCCGGCAGGCAGGTACTCCTTGTACTCCGGCAGCGTGCCGTCCAGGACAGGCACGCGGACTGTCTTGTTGACGTCGGTGCCGTCCTCGCTGACCTTGACGTCCACCAGGGAACCGGCGATGCCGCCGGACGTGCTCAGGATGGCTTCATCGGTGGAGTCGTTGAGCAGGGTGTACGCGTTGGCCTTCACCGGCACCTGCGTCCGGGAGCCCGCGGCACCGTTGACCGTGAGCAACACGTCCTGCGATGAGGAGTTGTACACGGCGCCGAGCAGGCGGCCGGGCTTGTCCTCGCCACCGGAAACGATCAGCATGTTCCGCAGCTGCAGCGGACCCAGATCGGCCTGGACTCCGTCCGACGCGGAATAGACCTCGGAAGTCTGCTGGGGATTGATGTAGCCGCAGCCGGTCACCGTTGCCAGGCTCAGCGCCAGGGCTCCTGCCGTCAGTGCCAGTTTGCCGCCCTGGGCCCGGGTCATCGCAGTGAAACGCACGTCACGTACTCCTCGAGAGTCTTGAAACATTATTCAGCCATAGCCTAGCGGCAAACAGGGGTAAAGGCGGATTCCGGGTGGTCACATTGTCCTTGGCAGCGGCCGGTGGATGCACTATTATCTGCATCCGTCAAGAGGGTGGAGGGGGTTGATTTGCCCCAATTTCCGCGGATTCATGCGGTTCCGGGGCCCTTTAGGGGCCAGTCATATGCCTGAATCGTGATAAACTGGTCTGCGGGAAAGGGGAATGTCCACATGGTATTTGAGGTCGGCGAGACAGTAGTTTACCCTCACCACGGTGCAGCAAAAATTGAAGAAATCAAGATGCGCACTGTCAAGGGCGAAGAGAAAATGTATCTCAAGCTCAAGGTGGCTCAGGGTGATCTGACCATTGAAGTTCCAGCAGAGAACGTTGACCTTGTTGGGGTGCGTGACGTAGTGGGCAAAGAAGGTTTGGAGCACGTTTTCGATGTGCTTCGGGCTGAGTTCACTGAAGAACCCACCAACTGGTCACGCAGATACAAGGCAAATCTGGAGAAGCTTGCTTCCGGTGACGTCATCAAGGTTGCAGAGGTTGTTCGCGACCTCTGGCGCCGCGATCACGATCGGGGCCTTTCCGCAGGTGAGAAGCGAATGCTGGCCAAGGCCCGGCAGATTCTGATTTCAGAACTGGCGCTGGCTGAAAAGACTGATGAAGAGAAGGCAGCAAGCGTTCTCGACGAGGTCCTGGCTTCCTAAGAATTGAGCCCCGGGGGTACGTGAGTACCGCCGGGGTTTCTTTTTGCCCATTTTCGGCCGGGACTGTTGGGAGAGCCGGAGTCATCCCGATGCCGGTCTTCCGCCTGCGCGGGCTTCCGGGGACGTAGGCTGGAGCGCATGAACAACGGACTGCCCCGCCCCGTCACCGCTGTCGTTATCGTGGCAGCAGGTTCCGGCGAGCGGCTGGGCTACGGCATACCCAAAGCAGCTGTCCCGCTGGGCGGCGAACCCATCCTGATGCACGCACTGCGCGGCGTCGTCGCCTCCGGAGTCGGCAGCCAGGTCTGCGTGGTTCTTCCCGCCGGCGCAGACGGACTCCGGCAGCTTTGCGAGGACTTCAGTCAGGAACTGGCCGACGGCGGGCCAGTCCTCACCGTTCTCGATGGCGGCGCAACGCGTGCCGATTCCGTCCGGGCAGGCATCGCGGCCCTGATGGACGGGATTGAAGCCGTGCTGGTGCACGATGCTGCCAGGGCCCTGGCCCCCGAATATGTCTTTCATCGCGTGGTGGATTCCCTTGCTGCCGGCGCCCTTGCAGTGATCCCGGCGGTTCCCGTGGTGGACACGGTCAAGATGGTGGCCCGGACCAGCGGTGACGACGCCGCCATCGCTCCGGAACTCGTCATCGGGACTGCTCGGCGGGAAGAGCTGCGCTCGGTCCAGACACCCCAGGGTTTCCGGCTTTCCACCCTGCAGGCCGCCCACGCGGCGGCGTCGGGCTTTGATGAGGAGCAGGCTGCGGCGGTCACCGACGACGCCATGCTGGTGGAAATGCTGGGTGTCCGGGTGCACGCCGTCCACGGCTCCACCCAGTCCTTGAAGATCACTACCCCACTGGATCTGATCATTGCCGAGGGGCTGCTCGAAGGCCCGCTGGGGATCCGCTGGGTGGAGGGCTAGGCATGACGAAGCTACCCATGATCCTGCCGCGTACCGGCATTGGCATGGACGTCCATGCCTATGCGTCCGAGGACCTGCCCCGTCCGCTGTGGCTGGGCGGGTTGTTCTGGGACGGCGAGCGTGGACTTGCCGGACACTCGGACGGAGACCCGGTTGCCCACGCCGCGGCGGACGCCCTCTTCTCGGCCGCCGGCATCGGGGACCTGGGAACGCATTTCGGCACCGACCGGCCGGAATTCGCCGGCGCCTCAGGCGTCACACTGCTGGCGGAGGCGGCCAGGATTGTGCGCGCCGCCGGGTTTGAGATCGGCAACGTGGCCGTACAGTTCGTCGCCGGCCGGCCCAAGTTCGGTCCCCGGCGGCAGGAGTCGCAGGACGTCCTGACCGAGGCAGCGGGAGCACCTGTCAGCGTTACGGCCACTACCAGCGACGGACTGGGCTTCACCGGCAGGGGTGAGGGCATAGCTGCCGTTGCCACGGCCCTGGTGTATCCCCGCTGATCCGGAGCTGTTGCCGGAACCGGCCAGGACGGCTTTCGTCTATTCTGGAGCGGTGACTCTCCGCTTTTACGACACAGCATCCGCCGAAGTCCGTGACTTCGTTCCCCTCGTCCCGGGAAAAGCGAGCCTGTACTACTGCGGAGCCACGGTGCAGGGCATGCCGCACGTGGGCCACATCCGCTCAGCCATCGCGTTCGACCAGCTGACCCGCTGGCTCGAATACCGGAACCTGCGCGTCACGGTGGTCCGCAATGTCACGGACATCGACGACAAGATCCTTGCCAAGTCCGCTGAGTCCTTCGGCCCTGATTTCGAGGACGGGGCTGACACTGTCCGCGAAGAGGAATGGTGGGCGCTGGCCTACCGCTTCGAACAGGAATTCCTCAAGGCCTACGACACCCTCGGTGTTTCGCGGCCCACGTACGAGCCGCGGGCCACCGGCCACATCCCGGAAATGCATGCCCTGATCCAGTCGCTCATCGAGCGCGGCCACGCGTACCCGGCCCTGGACGATTCCGGCGACGTCTACTTCGATGTGAGGTCCTGGGCCCGCTACGGTTCCCTGACGCGCCAGAACATCGAGGACATGCAGGGTGCACCGGACGCGGACCCCAGGGGAAAGAAAGATCCCCGCGACTTTGCGCTCTGGAAAGGCTACAAAGACGGCGAGCCGACGACGGCGAGCTGGGCCTCGCCGTGGGGCGCCGGCCGGCCGGGCTGGCACCTTGAGTGCTCGGCGATGGTCACCAAGTACCTGGGCACCGAATTCGATATCCACGGCGGCGGGCTGGACCTCCGGTTCCCGCACCACGAAAACGAGATGGCGCAGTCCCAGGCCGCCGGGCATGGCTTCGCCCGCTTCTGGATGCACAACGGCATGGTCACCTATGAGGGCGACAAAATGTCCAAGTCCATCGGCAACACCATCAGCCCCTCAGAGATGCTGGAACTGGCCTCCCCGCGGGTGGTCCGCTACTACCTCGGGCAGGCCCATTACCGGTCGGTGCTGGACTACCGTCCTACCTCGCTCCAGGAGGCCACCGCCGCCGTCGAACGCATTGAGGGCTTTATGAGCCGCGCCACCCAGGCACTGTCCGATGGTGGAAACTACACCTTCGCCACCTATGGCAAGGTGCCCGAAGAGTTCGAACGGGCCATGGACGACGACCTGAACGTGCCCCAGGCCCTCGCCGTCGTCCATGAGACTGTACGGTCCGGCAACACTGCCCTGACGGAGGGGCGGCTGCAGGATGCACAGCAGGCGCTGCACAGCCTCCACGACATGCTTCGAGTGTTGGGCCTTAACGCTGTGGCTTCGGGTGCGGTCGCGGACACCCGGGAATCAGCAGCCCTCCAGGTACTGGTCGAGGCCCAGCTCGCTGCACGCGCGCAGGCGAGGGCTTCCAAGGACTGGGCCGCCTCGGACGCCATCCGGGACACGCTGAAGGCCGCCGGCGTCGCTGTTGAGGACGGCCCCGACGCCGCTACCTGGAGCCTGCAGCGGGACTGAACCGGCGATTTTACTTGATTCAGTAGACTGGTATGCAGACTCAGTCAAACAATCAAGGGTGGAACTCTCATGGCCAACAATGGTCGCCGGTCGGTAAAAGCGAAGAAGGGCCCCACTGTCGGAACCGGCGGTCATGGCCGTAAGGCCCTGGAGGGCAAGGGCCCCACGCCCAAGGCGGAGGACCGCCCGTACCACAAGGCCCACAAGAGCAAGCAGCTGGCGGAACGGTCCGCGGCGAAGCGTGGCACCAACACCGGTGCCCGCAGCGCGGGTGCTTCCCGCTCCGGTCCCAAGGGCCGCGCCACCGAGGAAGTCGTCACCGGCCGCAACTCGGTGGTCGAAGCGCTGCGCGCCGGAATCCCAGCCAAGGCCCTGCACATCGCCATCCGGATTGAGATGGATGACCGAGTCAAGGAATCCCTGAAGCTCGCTGCGGAACGCGGCATCCCGCTGCTTGAGACGGGCAAGCCCGAGCTTGACCGCATGACAGACGACGCCGTGCACCAGGGCCTCGTCCTGCAGATCCCGCCTTACGAGTACCAGGACGCCTACGACCTCGCAGAGGAGACCGTGGCAGCCTGGAAGAAGGGGCACGTACCTAACGCTCCGCTGTTCGTGGCGCTCGACGGCATCACGGACCCGCGCAACCTTGGCGCCATCATCCGCTCCGTTTCGGCCTTCAGCGGCCACGGCGTCATCGTTCCGGAACGCCGATCCGTTGGCGTCACCGCCTCTGCGTGGAAGACCAGCGCCGGCGCGGCCGTGCGCGTTCCGGTGGCCCGCGCTGCCAATCTGAACAGCGCCCTGAAGCAGTTCAAGAACATGGGCATCTTTGTCCTCGGGCTCGACGGCGACGGCGACGTTTCGCTTCCGGACCTCACCCTCGCCACCGAGCCCGTGTGCATCGTGGTTGGCTCCGAAGGCAAAGGCCTGAGCCGCCTGGTGCGCGAGAACTGCGACCAGATCGTTTCCATTCCGATCGACTCCGCCATGGAATCGCTGAACGCCTCCATGGCAGTTGGCATCTCCCTGTACGAAGTCTCCAGGCAGCGCGCCGCCAAGTAGTTCAGACGCTCTCTCACTGGTTGCGGGTTTTGAAGCGACGCTCTCTCACTTGATGCGGGTTTGGACGCGACGTTCTCTCACTTTCTTGAAGAAAGTGAGAGAACGTTGCTGCTTTTGCTGCATTAAGTGAGAGAGCGTTGGGCGGGGTTAGAAACTGCGGCGGTTCTCCAGGACCGGGAGCCGCTGGCGGGCTTCCTCCACCACGGCGCCCTCAAGATCCGCGAAGAGCATTCCCGGGGCGCCGTCGAGCTCGTCCAGCACCTCACCCAACGGCGAGACGACGGCGGAATGTCCCACTCCGGTGGGTGATCCGGCTTTGGCGGCCACGCCCTGGGTGGCGGGGTCGCCCTGTCCGCAGGCGAGGACGTAGGTGGTGGAGTCCAGGGCACGCGCGCGGGCAAGAAGCCGCCACTGGTCAACCTTCCCCGGCCCGGAGGCCCATGAAGCGCAGACGATGTTCACTTCCGCGCCGCGTTCGGCGTTGGCTGTGAACAGCGCCGGGAACCGGATGTCGTAGCAGGTGGCGAGGCCAAAGGTGAGGCCGCCGGCGTCGAACGTTACCGGTTCAGTGCCCGGGTCAACCGTGTCGGATTCAAGGAAACCGAAGGCGTCAAAGAGGTGGACCTTGTCATAGCCGGCTTCCACGCCCGGACCGGTCGCCAGCAGGGTGTTCCGCACTTTTCCGCCCCCCGCGCCACCGGCTGACCCGGGAGTGAACATACCGGCCACCACCACCAGGTCCAGCGACGCGGCGATGTTCCGCACCCGCGATGCCCAGGGGCCGTCCAGCGGTTCGGCGATGTCCGTCAACGAATTTCCGAACGCCCTCATGGAGGCCTCCGGGAAAACCACCATGGCAGCACCGCCGGCCTTCGCCTTTTGCGCCTCGCGTTCCAGGATGGACAGGTTGGCGGCCAGGTCCCGGCCGCTGATGATCTGAGCCAGCGCAACCCGCACTTCGTACCTCCGCCTCGACGTTTCCTTCAAGTATGCAACCCCGGTCCGTTCGGGGCGGCACGACGTCCGCGGGGGCTTGCCGGTGTCACAATGTCGCGGGTGCGGATGAACCGGCGCCGACGGCTACCATTGACGTGATGGTCATGCCGCTTTTCGACACCGCTTCCACCATGGATGCTTCATCTGCACATCCACTCGGTGTCAGCGTTCCGCGCCCTGGACCCGGCGGCCACGCCGCCCCGCAATCCGCCGCCAACGTGGCTGTCTACGCGCCCGGCGTCCTGACTCTCGAGATCGCGTACAAGGCCCCCGGCGGCGAATGGCGGCTCCAGACCCTGCCCAACGTTACCCATGGTGTGCACCACGGCATCGTTGATGGATTTCCGTATGGATCACGCTATGGGTTCCGCGCCACGTCCAAGGCGGAGCCGCTGCCCTTGTCAGTGCCGACGATGGACCTGGACGACGACGGCGGCCAGCCACTGCTGCTCGACCCCTACGGCCGTGCCGTGGACGAGCGGGAAGGATTCCTGACGAACGTCCGGATGGCGGGCGACTTCGACTGGGGGCTGGACGAGCGGCCGCGGCTGCAGTGGCGGAACACCATCATCTACGAGGCCCATGTCCGCGGCCAGAGCATGCTGCACCCGGACGTGCCCGAAGAACTGCGCGGAACCTATGCCGGCATGGCACATCCGGCGATCATCGAGCACATCAAGAGCCTTGGTGTGACCTCGATCCAGCTGCTCCCCGTGCACTTCCATCTCGATGAGCCGCACCTGCAAAACCTTGGCATGACCAACTACTGGGGCTACAACACTGCCGCGTTCTTCGCACCGCATCCGGGCTACGCAACCCAGGCTGCACAGGACGCCGGTCCGCAGGCCATCCAGGACGAGTTCAAAGGTATGGTCAAGCTGCTCCACGCGGCCGGACTCGAAGTGATCCTGGACGTCGTCTATAACCACACTGCCGAGGGTGGCGCGGACGGGCAGACCATCAGCTTCCGCGGGCTTGGCGAGACCGCGTACTACCGCACGGACGGCCACGGCAAATACCTGGACACCACCGGGTGCGGGAACAGCCTGAACTTCGGCAATCCCCGCGTCGTCCAGCTGGTCCTGGACTCGCTCCGGTATTGGGTGGATGAATTCCATATCGACGGTTTCCGCTTTGACCTGGCGGTGACACTCTGCCGGAACACCCACAACGAATTTGATCCCCGGCACCCCTTCCTGGTGGCGGTGGCCGCCGATCCCGTGCTGTCCGATGTGAAGCTGATCGCCGAACCATGGGACATCGGGTACGGCGGCTGGCAGACCGGTAAGTTTCCGACGGGCTGGGTGGACTGGAACGACCACTTCAGGGACAGCGTCCGCTCCTTCTGGCTGTCCGACCGCGCGGCGATTGAGGCCGGAGGCCATGGCGGTTCCGTCGCCCGGCTTGCGGATGCCCTGTCCGGTTCCGCCGCGCTTTTTGAAGGGTCAGGCCGCTCCCGCCTGGCATCACTGAACTTCGTCACGGCCCACGACGGCTTTACGCTCAATGACCTCGTCTCTTATGACCGCAAGCACAACGAGGCCAACGGCGAGCAGAACCGGGACGGACACGGGGACAACCGCAGCTACAACCATGGCTTTGAGGGCCGCACCGAGGACGAGGACATCCTGGCCGGGCGGGCGCAGACCCGGCGGAACCTCATGGCCTCCATGATGATCTCCCTGGGCGTGCCCATGATCACCGCCGGTGACGAGCTGGCCCACACCCAGCAGGGAAACAACAACGCCTACTGCCAGGACAACCCCCTGGCCTGGATCGACTGGACGCGCACGCCTGAATCGTCCGAGATGCTCCGGAGCACCAAACGCTTTGTCCGGCTGCGCAAAGAGTTCCTGGCGAGCCAGCCCCACGACTTTCCCGCCCGGGACGAGCAGTCCTACCTCTACTGGTTCGACCATTCAGGCCAGCCGATGTCCATGGAGCGCTGGAATGATCCCCGGCACCGGGTGATGCAGCTGCTGCTCGGATCCGACGACGGAACCTTGGCCGGGCTTGTGGTGGTCAACGGCAGCAACTCGGATGTGAAGATCACCCTGCCCGAGCTCACGAACGACGACGGAACTCCGCGCCGGATGTTCGAACTGCGGCTCACCACCTCGCCGCTTCACGAGCTGCGCCAGGGCGGCCGGGTGGCGTCCGGCGAGATGGACCTCATCGAGGCAAACTCGATCAACATCTACCGTACGTAGCGGCGGAGGAACCGAATGCGCCGCAACCGTTCCGTTGCCGCCCTGCTGCTGGCCGGGCTGGCGCTGGCTGTAGTCACCGCCCTCGGCGGCACCGGGCTCCTTGAGTCCCTGACCGGAAGTCCGACGCCGGCTGCGAGTTCCAGCGCGGCCCCCGGACAGGCTGCTCCCGGTTCGGCCGCCGCTCCTGCCAACCGTTCCGGGCTGCCGGCCATCAGGGAATCCGAACTCCCGGCGGAAGCACGCCAGACCCTCGCCGCGATCCGTGCGGGCGGATCCTACCGCTACAGCCAGGACGATAAGGCCTTTGGCAATTTCGAGCGCATCCTCCCGCGGCAGGATTCCGGTTACTACCGTGAGTACACCGTTCCCACACCGGGGGAGTCGGACCGGGGAGCCCGCCGGATCGTTGCCGGTTCCGGGGGAGAGAAGTACTACACCCAGGACCATTACGATTCGTTCAAGTTCATCGCAGAAGGAAGCTGAACACCCTTATGAAGATCTACTCCGCCGATACCTGGACCATGGACGAGCTGCATGCCCAGGTGGCCGACGCCGGCCGGCGCATCCTGGTGGTTCCGGCCGCCGACAGCAAGAGGACAGTCCTTGAGACCTTTGGCGAAGTCCTTGCCTTCCCCGAGCACTATGGCGTGAACCTTGACGCCCTCAACGACTCCCTGCATGACTTCGCCGACAGCATCACCGATAACGGGGGTGAGCCCGTCACCGTCCTGTGGGAGGTGGCAGCCCAGTTCCGCGCCGACCGGTCCTTCGGGATCATCTGCGAGATCCTGCAGGACGCCGAGAGCTACGCCGGCAGCGATCTGGCCGTCACCGCCATCCTCCTGTAGCTCCTGGCGCGATCAGGCGTTTACGATCAGCCCCAGCTCAGCCTTCGAAGCAAGTGCCTCGTGGCGGGGCAGGACGCGGACCGTGTAGCCGAACGGGCCCGAACGGTCGATCACCAGGGAGCCGCTGAACAGATGGCGGCCGTTGCCGAGGTCCTCCTTGGGCTGCAGATCCATCACGGTGATGTCGGCCAGGGTGTCACTTTCCTCGGCCCGTCCATAGGCAACCTCCACTGACACATCCTCCGGTGTCAGGGTGTGAAGTGCCACGTAAGCGTTGACCTGAAGGATGTCGCCGATCTGCGGGTCTTCGGATACGCCCACGGAATCCACGTGCTCCACATGCAGCAGCGGCCATGCGGAGCGCACCTTCGCGGTCCAGGCCGCCAGGATGCGGGCCTGGGCGTAGGAATCAGCGACGGCGCGGCGGCCCGCTTCCGCTGCGGGACGGTAGAGGACGTTGACATAGTCGTGGAGCATACGTTCGGCTGATACGGCCGGCCCCAGGTGGGACAGCGTGTGCTTGATCATGGAGACCCAATGCGTGGGGACTTTTTCGGTCCCGGTAGTCGAGGGGCCCGCAGCCCCGGCGCTTTCGGACACGGTGCTGCCGTAGAAACGAGGAGCTACCTGCGTTTCCAGCAGCTCATACAGCGCGGCCGCCTCGATGTCGTCGCGTTCCTCGGGGGAGGCGTCGTTGTTGGCGGTGGGGATCGCCCAGCCGTTCTCGCCGTCGTACATTTCATCCCACCAGCCGTCCATCACCGAAAGGTTCAGGGAACCGTTGATGGCGGCCTTCATACCCGAGGTGCCGCAGGCTTCCAGTGGACGGAGCGGGTTGTTGAGCCACACATCGCAGCCCGGGAAAAGGGTCCTGGCCATGGCGATGTCGTAGTTGGGCAGGAAGGCGATCCGGTGCCGGACCTCGGGATCGTCAGTGAAGCGGACCAGGTCCTGGATCATTTTCTTTCCGGCGTCATCGGCCGGGTGGGATTTTCCGGCAATCACCAGCTGGATGGGGTGCTCCGGATGCAGGAGCAGGGCCTTGAGCCTGGCCGGCTCGCGCAGCATCAGGGTCAGGCGTTTGTAGGTGGGGACACGGCGGGCGAAGCCGATGGTGAGCACGTCGGGGTCCAGCACGCTGTCCGTCCAGCCGAGTTCGGCGTCGGCGGCACCGCGCTTCTTCCAGGCTGCCCGGAGGCGGCGGCGGACGTCATCCACCAGGGCGGAGCGCATTTCGCGGCGGAGCGCCCACACATCGGCGTCGCTGACGTTGTAGGCAAGGTCCCAGCGGCCCATGGTTTCAGCCTCGGCGCCGAACTGTTCGCGGGCCAGCTTGGAGATGCGCCCGTCAACCCAGGTGGGCACGTGCACGCCGTTGGTGACGGACGTGATGGGGACTTCGGAGTGGTCGAACCCGGGCCACAGCGCCGAGAACATACCGCGGGAGACTTCGCCATGGAGTTTGGCAACGCCGTTGGCCCGTTGCGCGAGCCGCAGGCCCATGACAGCCATGTTGAACACCGACGGGTTGCCGTCGGCGTAGTTTTCCCGGCCGAGTTCCAGGATCCGGTCCACCGGGACCGCCGGCGCAAGCCCGGCCTGGAAGAAGTGCTGGATCTGGGAAATCTCGAAGCGGTCGATGCCGGCCGGGACGGGGGTGTGGGTGGTGAAGACCGTGGAGGCCCGGCCCGCGGCGAGTGCTTCGTCGAAGCTGAGGGCGGCTTCTCCGGCCATCAGCTCCTGGATCCGCTCGATTCCCAGGAAACCGGCGTGGCCCTCGTTGGTGTGGAAGACCTCCGGCGCGGGGGTACCGGTGAGCTGCTGATACGCACGCAGCGCCTTGACCCCGCCCATGCCCAGCAGGAGTTCCTGCTGGAGGCGATGGTCCCCGCCGCCGCCGTAGAGCCGGTCGGTAATGCCGCGGGCGGCGTCGTCGTTGCCCGGGACGTTCGAGTCCAGGAGCAGCAGGGGAACGCGCCCGACATCGGCACGCCAGATGTGTGCCAGGAGCCGGCGGCCGTTGGGCAGCGGCAGCGAGATCTGTACAGGCCGGCCGTTGCCGTCTCCGGACGGCTCACGGAGCAGGGTCAGGGGGAGGCCGTCCGGGTCAAGGACCGGGTAGGTTTCCTGCTGCCAGGCGTCGCGGGAGAGTGACTGCTTGAAGTAACCGGCCTGGTAGAGGAGGCCCACGCCGATCAGTGGCACGCCCAGATCGGAGGCGGCCTTCAGATGGTCGCCGGCCAGGATGCCCAAACCGCCCGAGTACTGCGGCAGGACCTCCGTGATGCCGAACTCGGGGGAGAAATAGGCGATGGCTGCCGGGGCGTCCTGGCCCAGGGTCTGGTACCAGCGGGGCTCGTCCAGGTAACGGTCCAGATCCGCCGCGGCGGCCCGGACCTTTTCAACGACTGCCTGGTTTGCGGCGAGGCTTTGGAATTCCTCACGGCTGACCCGCCCGAGGAAACTGATGGGGTCCTGCCCGCATTCCTCCCAGATCCGGGGGTTCAGCCCCGCGAACACATCACGCGTGGGCCGGTGCCATGACCAGCGCAGGTTGGTCGCCAGCCGGGCCAGGGGCCTGATGGGTTCCGGGAGAACAGTTCGGACGGTAAATCTGCGGATTGCCTTCACCTGCGCCACACTAACCGACAACCAGGACAGCCGGAACTGCTTTGGCTTTCTTTTAGGTAAATGACAGTTGACGTGTCGGAAAAGTCGAATCGGCGGTGGAAAAACATGAGCAGGCTTAGCAATCTGGACCATTTCTCGCTAACGTCGAGCATGTGACGACTAACTCAGGAACCACCGCCTCTTCAAAGAAAAAGCCGAAAGGCAAAATCACCGACGGGCTAAGGTTTGGCCGTTTTCCGATCACCGCAGTGCAACCAGTGGTGGACGACGGAAAATTTCCTGCCAAGGCTTTGCCCGGGGAGGGGATTGTGGTGGGCGCCACCGCTTTCCGGGAAGGGCACGATCAGCTCGGCGTCTCCGCAGTACTCCTTGATCCCCGTGGAAAGGAGCGCCAGCGCGTCAGGCTGGCGCCGCCCCGGGGGGAACGCGGAATGGGGACCGACCGCTGGGAGGGCGTCCTCACGCCGTCGTCCGTTGGAAACTGGACCTTCTTCATTGAGGCCTGGCACGACCGCTACGGAACCTGGCACCACAACGCCGAGGTCAAGGTAGCCGCCGGCATCGACGTCGAGCTGATGCTCGCCGAAGGCTCGGCCCTGCTGCTGGACGCAGCCGACGACGTCTTCCGCACTGCGGCGGACCGGCGCACCCTTCGTATGGCGGCGGCAGTCCTTGCGGACAGGTCCCTCAGCGAGGAGGAACGCCTCGGCGCCGGATTCGGCCCGGATGTGGCGGCCATTGTGGACCGCCAGCCCATCCGTGAACTGATCACCGTTTCCCAGCAGTACCCCCTGCTGGTCGAACGCGACCTTGCAGGCCGCGGCGCGTGGTATGAGTTCTTCCCCCGCTCCGAGGGCGCCGTGCGGGACCACAACACCGGCGAGTGGACCTCCGGCAATTTCCGGACTGCGGCGAAACGGCTGGACGCGGTGGCGGACATGGGCTTCGACGTGATCTATATGCCGCCCATCCACCCCATCGGCGTCCAGCACCGAAAGGGGCCCAACAACACGCTCATTGCGGGTCCTCACGATCCCGGCTCACCATGGGCCATCGGCGCCAAGGAAGGTGGCCACGACGCCATCCACCCGGACCTGGGCACCTTCGAGGATTTTGATGCCTTTGTGGCCCGGGCGAAGGAGCTTGGGCTGGAAGTCGCACTGGACCTGGCACTGCAGGCCGCGCCGGACCATCCCTGGGTTCAGTCGAACCCTGAATGGTTTACCACCCGGGTTGATGGCAGCATCGCTTACGCGGAAAACCCGCCGAAGAAATACCAGGATATTTTCCCGCTGAATTTCGACAATGATCCCGAGGGTCTTTCCAAGGAAATCCTGCGGATCGTCCTGTTGTGGGTCAGCCACGGCGTGAAGATCTTCAGGGTTGATAATCCGCACACGAAGCCTGTGTGGTTCTGGGAGTGGCTGATCGCCCAGGTTAACAAAAAGGCACCGGGCGTCGTGTTCCTCGCTGAGGCGTTCACCCGGCCTGCCATGATGCATGCACTGGGCCGGGCCGGCTTCCAGCAGTCCTACACCTACTTCACGTGGCGGAACACCAAGAAGGAACTGGAAACGTACTTCAACGAGGTCAGCCACGAGTCGTCGGCGTACTTCCGGCCCAACTTCTTCGTCAACACCCCGGACATCCTCACCGAATACCTGCAGTTCGGCGGCCCGGCGGCCTTCAAGATCCGGGCGGCCCTGGCCTCCACCGCCAGCCCGCTGTGGGGCGTCTACGCCGGCTACGAACTCTACGAGCATGTTGCCCGCCCCGGCGCGGAAGAGTACATCGACAACGAGAAGTTCGAGTACAAGGCCCGCGACTGGGACGCTGCCGCAGAATCCGGCCGCACCCTGGCGCCCTACCTGACCAGGCTCAACGCCATCCGGCACGCCCACCCGGCGCTGCAGGACCTGCAGAACCTCACGGTCCACCACAGCACCGATGACGCCACAGTCGTGTACTCCAAGCACAAGACGCTGCCGGACGGCACCAAGGACACCATCATCGTGGTGGTCAACGTTGATCCGCACGGCATCAGGGAAAGCACCGTGTCGCTTGATCTTGCCGCCCTCGAACTTGACCCGGAAGACCTCTCGCCCAACGGCGGCTTCCTGGTGGAAGACCTCATTTCCGGAGAATCCTGGGAATGGGGCGAATACAACTACGTCCGCCTGGACGCACACGTCGAACCCGCACACATCCTGAGCGTGAGGAGATTGCATCAGTGAGCTTTAACCCGCAGAGTTCCAGTCAGCATTTCACCCCTAAGGGCACCTTTGAGCTAAATGCCCCTGGTCTGCCCCATGATCCGCTCTGGTATCGGAAGGCCGTGTTCTACGAGGTGCTGGTCAGGGCCTTTGCGGATGCCAACGGCGACGGCTCCGGCGATTTCAGCGGCCTGATCGACAGGCTGGACTACCTCCAATGGCTGGGGGTGGACTGCCTGTGGCTCCCGCCGTTCTTCCAGTCGCCGCTGCGTGACGGCGGCTATGACATCTCCGACTACAACTCCGTCCTGGACGAGTTCGGCACCATCACCGACTTCAAAAGGCTCGTGGCCGAGTCCCACGCCCGTGGGGTCCGGGTCATTATCGACCTGCCACTGAACCACACCTCGGACCAGCACCCCTGGTTCCAGGAATCGCGGAAGGACCCTGACGGTCCGTTCGGCGACTTCTACGTCTGGAGCGATACGGACGAGAAGTACCAGGACGCGCGCATCATCTTCGTGGACACCGAGGAGTCCAACTGGACCTTCGATCCCATCCGCCGGCAGTTCTTCTGGCACCGCTTCTTCGGCCATCAGCCTGACCTGAACTTTGAGAACCCGAAAGTCATCGAGGCCCTCTTCGATGTGGTCCGTTTCTGGCTTGACCAGGGCATCGACGGGTTCCGCGCGGACGCCATACCCTACCTCTTCGAGGAGGAGGGGACCAACTGCGAAAACCTGCCCGCAACGCATGACTTCCTCCGGAAGCTGCGGGCCATGGTGGACGAAAGCTACCCCGGCCGCGTCATCATCGCCGAGGCCAACCAGCCGCCCAACGAGGTTGTGGAGTACTTCGGCACCGCGGAGGAACCGGAATGCCACATGGCTTTCCACTTCCCCATCATGCCGCGCCTCTACTACGCGCTGCGGGACCAGAAGGCTGCTCCCATCATCGAGACCATGCAGGACACTCCCGAGATCCCCGAAGGGGCCCAGTGGGGGACCTTCCTGCGGAACCACGATGAACTGACCCTCGAAATGGTCACCGCCGACGAGCGTGCAGCAATGCTGGGCTGGTATGCGCCCGATCCCCGGATGCGTGCCAACATCGGTATCCGCCGCCGCCTGGCGCCCTTGCTGGACAATTCGCGGGCGGAGATCGAACTGATCAACGCCCTCCTGCTGTCCCTGCCGGGCAGCCCCTTCCTGTATTACGGGGACGAAATCGGCATGGGCGACAACATCTGGCTCGAGGACCGCGACGCCGTCCGTACCCCCATGCAGTGGAATCCGGACCGGAACGCAGGGTTCTCCCACGCGGACCCAGGCAAGCTGTACCTCCCCGTGATCCAGTCGCTGGTGTACAACTACTCCATGGCCAACGTGGAAGCCGAAGCCGCCCACTCCGGTTCCCTGCTCCGCTGGACCCGGCAGATCCTGAGCGTACGCAAAAACCACCCGGCGTTCGGGCTGGGTGCGTTCAAGCATGTGGAAGCAGATCACGACTCCGTTGTGGCATATCTGCGGGAACTCTCGGATGACAACACCGCTGGGGAGGACGGCGAGACCATCCTGTGCGCCTTCAACCTCTCCCAGCACCCGGTCGCAGCCAAACTCAAGATTCCCCAGTTCGCCGGCCGCGGACTGCGTGATGTCTTCGGGGGCCAGCCGTTCCCTGGGATCGACGGTGACGGAACCCTGACCCTGACCCTGGGAAGCCACGACTTCTTCTGGCTGCGGATCCGTTCGGCAACCTCGAATCCGTCCTCGCCCTACACGCAGGCACTTCCCATCCTGTCCATCGAGAACTGACATGAACGAACCCACCCTTACTGCCATGTTGGTCCCTGTCCTGCGCGAATGGCTTCCGCGCCAGCGTTGGTTCCCGGTGAAGACGGCCGACTTTGCGCTGGAACAGGCGGGAAGTCTGAGGCTTGAGGACGTGTCAGGGCAGGCACGGCTGGAGGTTTTCCTGCTGGCCGTTTCATACCGCACGGCCGACGGCGGCAACCGGACGGACGTCGTCCAGGTTCCTTTGTGTTACCGGGAGTTCCCGCTCGCCGGAGCTGAGCGGGGACTGGTGGGTCGAAGGCCTGATGCCGGGATGCCTTGGATCTACGACGCCGTATATGACCCGTCCTTTGTGGCCGCGTGGCTGGAGCTGATCCGGTCAGGAGGGTCGCGCCCCGGTTCGGCGACGGGCCACAGCACCCGGTCGGACCACCGCCTGCCGACGGCCAATGGTGTCGTCAAGGTCCTCTCCGGAGAGCAGTCCAACAGCTCAGTCATAGTGGACGACGGCGAGTCGGCGGCTATTGTGAAATTCTTCCGGGTCCTGTCCGAAGGAGTGAATCCCGAGGTTGAGGTGGGAGCGGCGCTGACCGCCGTGGGCACCTCCGAAGTGCCGGCCACGCTTGGCTGGGTGCGCGGAGAATGGACCGTCCCGTTTTCGCAGCCACCGGGCCAGTTGCCTTCAGCTTCCCGGCAGGTCCAGGGCGAGCTGGCCGTGGCCCACGAATTCCTCGCCGGCGGCCGTGATGCCTGGCGCCTCGCGGTGGACGCCGCCCGCACCGGAACTGACTTCACCGCCGAGGCACACGGCCTTGGTGCCGCAACGGCAACTGTCCACCGCAGGCTGGCGGACGCTCTCGGCACCAGCGGTGAGTCTGTTCCGGGCGGGATCATTGCCCCCGGAGTAGCCCAACGCGTCCGGCAGGCATGGGCGGAAGCCGGTGCCGCCGTCGGGCCTTACGACGCAGAGTTGAACACGCTTCTTGGTGAGCTTGACGGCGTCCCGGCCGGCCCGCTGCAGCGGATCCACGGCGACCTGCACCTTGGCCAGATCCTCCAGGTCCCGGGCCGGGCCGATGAGCCTGGCCGCTGGGCCATCCTCGATTTTGAAGGCGAGCCGCTGCGGCCCATCTCCGAGCGGAACTTCCCTGACGTCCCGCTCCGTGACGTCGTGGGGATGCTGCGGTCCTTTGACTACGCCGCGGGCGCGGCCGAACGGGAATACCAGGGCGCCCACGTTCCCGCCTCCTGGGTGGACGATTGCGCGGATGCGTTCCTTGCCGGCTATGCCGCTGTCACTCCCGGCACGATCGACCGCGCCTCACCGCTCTTTGTGGCATTGTGGCTGGACAAGGCGCTCTATGAAGTGGTTTATGAATTGCGGAACAGACCCGACTGGCTGGCCATTCCTGCGAATGCGTCCAGACGGCTCCTCAGCGGTAAAGGCCCCGGCGATCATGCCGAGGCAGCAGCGGAAGGTATTAACATGACAGGCTCAGCACGTACAGACAGGCCCGGTGTGCCGCTCCACGTGGACGCGGACACGCTTGCCCGGGTGGGCAACGGGGAACACCATGCGCCGCACTCGGTACTCGGCGCCCATCTGGACGACCACGGACACGTGACTGTCCGGACGGTGAAGCACCTCGCAGAAGAGGTCAGCGTCGTGACCGCCGCCGGTACCGTTCCCATGACCCACGAAGCCAACGGTGTGTGGGTGGCGGTGCTGGAGCCGCTCCAGGCCGGCCATGTTCCTGACTACCGGCTGGAAGTTACCTACGCGGGTGCCGCACCCCAGACCATGGACGAGCCCTACCGCTACCTGCCCACCGTGGGAGAAGTGGACCTCCACCTCATTGGCGAAGGCCGGCACGAGAAACTCTGGGAAGTGCTGGGCGCACACGTCCAGCACTACAAGTCCTCCCTCGGTGACGTGGACGGTGTCTCCTTTGCCGTGTGGGCCCCGAATGCACAGGCTGTCAGGATCAAAGGCGACTTCAACGCCTGGGACGGCCGCGAAAATTCGCTCCGCTCGCTGGGCTCCTCCGGTGTGTGGGAAGTCTTCCTGCCGGGCGTTTTAGCAGGGGCGTGCTACAAATTCGAAATCAAGACCAAGAGCGGCTATTGGGTTGAAAAGGCTGATCCGCTGGCGTTCGGTACGGAGGTCCCGCCTCTGACCGCGTCCAGGGTGGTGGAGCCGTCCTACGCTTTCCAGGACTCCGAGTGGATGGAAGCCCGCGCCCAGCGTGATCCCCACAATTCGCCGATGAGCGTCTATGAAGTCCACCTCGGATCCTGGCGCCTCGGCCTGGGCTACCGCGAGCTGGCCAAGGACCTGGTGGAGTACGTCAAGTGGCTCGGATTCACGCACGTTGAGTTCATGCCGGTGGCCGAGCACCCCTTCGGCGGCTCCTGGGGCTACCAGGTCACGTCCTACTTTGCGCCCACCTCACGGTTCGGCCACCCTGACGAGTTCCGGTACCTCGTTGATGCCCTCCACCAGGCCGGAATCGGCGTTCTGCTGGACTGGGTCCCGGCGCACTTCCCCAAGGACTCCTGGGCCCTGGCCCAGTTCGACGGCGAACCGCTGTACGAGCACGCCGATCCAAACCTCGGCGAGCACCCCGACTGGGGAACGCTGATCTTCGATTTCGGCCGGACCGAGGTGCGCAACTTCCTGGTGGCCAACGCCCTCTACTGGCTTGACGAGTTCCACATTGACGGCCTCCGGGTGGATGCCGTGGCGTCAATGCTTTACCTGGACTATTCGCGGGAAGACGGCCAGTGGTCGCCCAACCGTTTCGGCGGCCGGGAGAACCTGGAAGCCATGTCGTTCCTGCAGGAAGTCAACGCCACCGTCTACAAGACCCACCCGGGAGCGGTGATGATCGCCGAGGAGTCCACAGCGTTCCCCGGCGTAACCGCCCCCACCAGCCACTCCGGGCTCGGTTTCGGCCTGAAGTGGAATATGGGCTGGATGCACGACTCCCTCAAGTACATCTCCGAGGACCCGGTCAACCGCAAGTGGCACCACGGTACGGTGACGTTCTCGATGGTGTACGCCTTCACTGAGAACTTCCTGCTGCCCATCAGCCATGACGAGGTAGTGCATGGCAAGGGCTCCATGCTCCGGAAGATGCCGGGGGACCGCTGGCAGCAGCTGGCCAACCTGCGTGCCTTCCTGGCGTACCAGTGGGCGCACCCGGGCAAGCAGCTCATCTTCATGGGCACCGAATTCGGCCAGGAAGCCGAATGGTCCGAACAGCATGGCCTCGACTGGTACCTGGCCGATATCCCCGCCCACCGCGGGATCCAGCTCCTCACCAAGGACCTGAACGAGCTGTACAGCTCGACGCCGGCGCTCTACACCCGGGACAACGAGCCCGGCGGCTTCCAGTGGATCAACGGTGGCGACGCTGACCATAACGTCCTGAGTTTTGTCCGTTGGGACAAGGAAGGCAGCCCCCTGGTGTGTGCCATCAACTTCTCGGGCGGACCGCATGTGGGCTACACCCTGGGAGTTCCGGCCGCCGGCGCGTGGACCGAAGTCCTCAATACAGACGCGGCGGCCTACGGCGGATCAGGTGTCCTGAACGCCGGTCAGCTGACTGCGACGGGCGAAGGGCGGGACGGCCAGCCGGCATCGCTGACCGTAACGCTTCCGCCCCTGGGGGCGGCGTACTTCAAGCCCGCCACCAAGGCGGCAGGAATACTGCAGTAGTGTGAGCCCGCTCTCTTAAATTGGCGGCAAAAAGCCCGGAATCCCTTGAGATTCCGGGCTTTTTCGTCAAACGGGCCTTGGGTGTCAAGGGGCTCTCGGGGGTCCCGGTGGCCATCCCGCCAAAGTGGTGGTAGAGTTTATTTCCGCGCTGCTCCACGGAGTCAGACCGAAAAAACCGACACGGAAGCCCTCAGGGCAGAGCGAGTCGGGATGCGGATTTGACAAGATGGAAGACAGTCGGTAAGTTTGAAAAGTTGCTCCGGAGCGATCCACGGCTGAGAAGTGTTGTGGTGGTGCCGGGTGTGTCTGTTGTTTGAGAACTCAATAGTGTGCCAAGTTTGTTGATACCAATTGTTTTATTGATTGGTTGTTTTGGCCAGGCCTGTCCACCCCGTGGATTGTGGTCTGGTTTTTACAGCTGGTTTCAAATTTTGCAGCCGTTTTGTCCCGTTTTCCCGGGGCTGGTGGTTGTGTTCGTTTTTGTTTTACTTCAACGGAGAGTTTGATCCTGGCTCAGGATGAACGCTGGCGGCGTGCTTAACACATGCAAGTCGAACGATGAAGCCAGCTTGCTGGTGGATTAGTGGCGAACGGGTGAGTAACACGTGAGTAACCTGCCCTTAACTCTGGGATAAGCCTGGGAAACTGGGTCTAATACCGGATATGACTCCTCATCGCATGGTGGGGGGTGGAAAGCTTTTTGTGGTTTTGGATGGACTCGCGGCCTATCAGCTTGTTGGTGAGGTAATGGCTCACCAAGGCGACGACGGGTAGCCGGCCTGAGAGGGTGACCGGCCACACTGGGACTGAGACACGGCCCAGACTCCTACGGGAGGCAGCAGTGGGGAATATTGCACAATGGGCGCAAGCCTGATGCAGCGACGCCGCGTGAGGGATGACGGCCTTCGGGTTGTAAACCTCTTTCAGTAGGGAAGAAGCGAAAGTGACGGTACCTGCAGAAGAAGCGCCGGCTAACTACGTGCCAGCAGCCGCGGTAATACGTAGGGCGCAAGCGTTATCCGGAATTATTGGGCGTAAAGAGCTCGTAGGCGGTTTGTCGCGTCTGCCGTGAAAGTCCGGGGCTCAACTCCGGATCTGCGGTGGGTACGGGCAGACTAGAGTGATGTAGGGGAGACTGGAATTCCTGGTGTAGCGGTGAAATGCGCAGATATCAGGAGGAACACCGATGGCGAAGGCAGGTCTCTGGGCATTAACTGACGCTGAGGAGCGAAAGCATGGGGAGCGAACAGGATTAGATACCCTGGTAGTCCATGCCGTAAACGTTGGGCACTAGGTGTGGGGGACATTCCACGTTTTCCGCGCCGTAGCTAACGCATTAAGTGCCCCGCCTGGGGAGTACGGCCGCAAGGCTAAAACTCAAAGGAATTGACGGGGGCCCGCACAAGCGGCGGAGCATGCGGATTAATTCGATGCAACGCGAAGAACCTTACCAAGGCTTGACATGGACTGGAAATACCTGGAAACAGGTGCCCCGCTTGCGGTCGGTTCACAGGTGGTGCATGGTTGTCGTCAGCTCGTGTCGTGAGATGTTGGGTTAAGTCCCGCAACGAGCGCAACCCTCGTTCTATGTTGCCAGCGCGTTATGGCGGGGACTCATAGGAGACTGCCGGGGTCAACTCGGAGGAAGGTGGGGACGACGTCAAATCATCATGCCCCTTATGTCTTGGGCTTCACGCATGCTACAATGGCCGGTACAAAGGGTTGCGATACTGTGAGGTGGAGCTAATCCCAAAAAGCCGGTCTCAGTTCGGATTGGGGTCTGCAACTCGACCCCATGAAGTCGGAGTCGCTAGTAATCGCAGATCAGCAACGCTGCGGTGAATACGTTCCCGGGCCTTGTACACACCGCCCGTCAAGTCACGAAAGTTGGTAACACCCGAAGCCGGTGGCCTAACCCCTTGTGGGAGGGAGCTGTCGAAGGTGGGACTGGCGATTGGGACTAAGTCGTAACAAGGTAGCCGTACCGGAAGGTGCGGCTGGATCACCTCCTTTCTAAGGAGCACCTACAACCATCCTGCCGGATGTATGTCCGTGTGGTGGGGTTGTCAGGAGTATATGCCCGTTGCGCAGACGATTGTTCTGCGGCGGGTGCTCAAGGGTGGAATATCAACAAGTAGCGGCCGCGTGTTTTTTGTCCCGTCCAGTACGGATGTCCTGTTGTGGTTTACCACGGCCGGTGTCCTGGAACGGTGGGGTGGGGAATGGGTGGTTTAGTGTTTGGCACACTGTTGGGTCCTGAGGCAACAGGGCCGGGTTCTTCCCTGATGGGGAGGGGTTCGGGTTTGTTTGTTTCTGGTTTCCTGGCTGCACCGATCATGCATGTTGGTCCCTTTGGGGGTTGTGTGTGGGGTGTGTGGTATGGGGTTGTTGTTTGAGAACTACATAGTGGACGCGAGCATCTTTTATAAGAAGCAATTTCCAAGAATATGAACCTGGATCTGTCCGGGCGTCTGTTGCTGTGGCCTTTGGGTTGTGGTGGTGGTGTCCGGGTGGTTTTCGTGGTTCTCTCGAAAATTAGTTTTTTTGATCTTTTGTGGTCAAGTTTTTAAGAGCACACGGTGGATGCCTTGGCATTAGGAGCCGAAGAAGGACGTAGGAATCTGCGATAAGCCTGGGGGAGTCGATAACCGGACTGTGATCCCAGGGTGTCCGAATGGGGAAACCCCGCCAGACGCGCGAGTGATCTGGTGACCCGCATCTGAACACATAGGGTGCGTGGAGGGAACGCGGGGAAGTGAAACATCTCAGTACCCGCAGGAAGAGAAAACAATAGTGATTCCGTTAGTAGTGGCGAGCGAACGCGGATCAGGCTAAACCGTTCCATGTGTGATAGCCGGCGGGCGTTGCATGGTCGGGGTTGTGGGACTTTCCGTACTGTCTCTGCCGGGACAGTGAGGTGTGATGTGCAGGCATAGGTGAACGGTCTTGAAAGGCCGGCCAGAGAGGGTGTGAGCCCCGTAACCGAAATGTTTTGTGCCGCCTGGAGAGTATCCCAAGTAGCACGGGGCCCGAGAAATCCCGTGCGAATCTGTCAGGACCACCTGATAAGCCTAAATACTCCCTAATGACCGATAGCGGACCAGTACCGTGAGGGAAAGGTGAAAAGTACCCCGGGAGGGGAGTGAAACAGTACCTGAAACCGTGTGCTTACAATCCGTCGGAGCAGCCTTTGTAGTTGTGACGGCGTGCCTTTTGAAGAATGAGCCTGCGAGTTAGTGTTACGTCGCGAGGTTAACCCGTGTGGGGAAGCCGTAGCGAAAGCGAGTCTGAATAGGGCGTTGCAGTGGCGTGATCTAGACCCGAAGCGAAGTGATCTACCCATGGCCAGGTTGAAGCGACGGTAAGACGTCGTGGAGGACCGAACCCACTTCAGTTGAAAATGGAGGGGATGAGCTGTGGGTAGGGGTGAAAGGCCAATCAAACTTCGTGATAGCTGGTTCTCCCCGAAATGCATTTAGGTGCAGCGTTGCGTGTTTCTTACCGGAGGTAGAGCTACTGGATGGCTAATGGGCCCTACAAGGTTACTGACGTCAGCCAAACTCCGAATGCCGGTAAGTGAGAGCGCAGCAGTGAGACTGTGGGGGATAAGCTTCATAGTCGAGAGGGAAACAGCCCAGACCACCAACTAAGGCCCCTAAGCGTGTGCTAAGTGGGAAAGGATGTGGAGTTGCGAAGACAACCAGGAGGTTGGCTTAGAAGCAGCCATCCTTAAAAGAGTGCGTAATAGCTCACTGGTCAAGTGATTCCGCGCCGACAATGTAGCGGGGCTCAAGTACACCGCCGAAGTTGTGGATTTCAGATAGTAGCCAAGCCGCCCACTTGTTGGGTTGGTTCAGGCGTCTGGAGTGGTAGGGGAGCGTCGTGTGGGCAGTGAAGTCGCGGTGTAAACCAGCGGTGGAGCCTACACGAGTGAGAATGCAGGCATGAGTAGCGAAAGACGGGTGAGAAACCCGTCCGCCGAATGATCAAGGGTTCCAGGGTCAAGCTAATCTGCCCTGGGTAAGTCGGGACCTAAGGCGAGGCCGACAGGCGTAGTCGATGGACAACGGGTTGATATTCCCGTACCGGCGAAAAACCGCCCATGCTGAACAGGGGATACTAACCGCCCGAGACCTGCCCGATCACCCTTGTGGTGTGAGGGTTTTGATGGAGCGCGGGACCTGATCCTGGGAGGCAAGCGTATTAACAGGTGTGACGCAGGAAGGTAGCCAAGCCGGGCGATGGTTGTCCCGGTCTAAGGATGTAGGGCGAACGGTAGGCAAATCCGCCGTTCATGATGCCTGAGATCTGATGGGACCCCCGTTTGGGGGGATTTGGTGATCCTATGCTGCCGAGAAAAGCATCGACGCGAGGTTTTAGCCGCCCGTACCCCAAACCGACACAGGTGATCAGGTAGAGAATACTAAGGCGATCGAGAGAATTATGGTTAAGGAACTCGGCAAAATGCCCCCGTAACTTCGGGAGAAGGGGGGCCCCAACCTTGATGGACACTTGCTGTCCGGAGGGGATCGGGGCCGCAGAGACCAGGGGGAAGCGACTGTTTACTAAAAACACAGGTCCGTGCGAAGTCGCAAGACGATGTATACGGACTGACTCCTGCCCGGTGCTGGAAGGTTAAGAGGACCGGTTAGCCTCACGGCGAAGCTGAGAATTCAAGCCCCAGTAAACGGCGGTGGTAACTATAACCATCCTAAGGTAGCGAAATTCCTTGTCGGGTAAGTTCCGACCTGCACGAATGGAGTAACGACTTCCCCGCTGTCTCAACCATAAACTCGGCGAAATTGCAGTACGAGTAAAGATGCTCGTTACGCGCAGCAGGACGGAAAGACCCCGAGACCTTTACTATAGTTTGGTATTGGTGTTCGGAGTGGCTTGTGTAGGATAGGTGGGAGACGTTGAAGCCCGGACGCCAGTTCGGGTGGAGTCATCGTTGAAATACCACTCTGGTCACTTTGGACATCTAACTTCGGCCCGTAATCCGGGTCAGGGACAGTGCCTGATGGGTAGTTTAACTGGGGCGGTTGCCTCCTAAAAAGTAACGGAGGCGCCCAAAGGTTCCCTCAGCCTGGTTGGCAATCAGGTGTCGAGTGTAAGTGCACAAGGGAGCTTGACTGTGAGAGAGACATCTCGAGCAGGGACGAAAGTCGGGACTAGTGATCCGGCGGTACATTGTGGAATGGCCGTCGCTCAACGGATAAAAGGTACCTCGGGGATAACAGGCTGATCTTGCCCAAGAGTCCATATCGACGGCATGGTTTGGCACCTCGATGTCGGCTCGTCGCATCCTGGGGCTGGAGTAGGTCCCAAGGGTTGGGCTGTTCGCCCATTAAAGCGGTACGCGAGCTGGGTTTAGAACGTCGTGAGACAGTTCGGTCCCTATCCGCTGCGCGCGCAGGAAATTTGAGAAGGGCTGTCCTTAGTACGAGAGGACCGGGACGGACGAACCTCTGGTGTGTCAGTTGTACTGCCAAGTGCACCGCTGATTAGCTACGTTCGGATGGGATAACCGCTGAAAGCATCTAAGCGGGAAGCTCGCTTCGAGATGAGATTTCCATACACCTTGTGTGTGAGAGGCCCCCAGCCAGACCACTGGGTTGATAGGCCGGATGTGGAAGCGAGGACTAACGACTCGTGAAGCTGACCGGTACTAATAGGCCGATAACTTACACCACACACCACCCCGCAAACGGATTCAAAAGCGTTTGCACCACGGGGTCGGTAAAAAGATAAACAAGACTGCTTGCGTCCACTATGTGGTTCCCAACCAACAAACCCGTCACACGGTAAGTTGCACAGGAACCAACAACTGAATAACAACACCACAGCTCCAACCAAAAACTGGAGCACAGTTGTAACCACAAATTTTCCCACCCCAAGCCAGGCCCAAACAAACAGGGCCCGGACGGGTGCGGAGCAAGGGTTACGGCGGTCATAGCGTGGGGGAAACGCCCGGTCCCATTCCGAACCCGGAAGCTAAGACCCACAGCGCCGATGGTACTGCACCCGGGAGGGTGTGGGAGAGTAGGTCACCGCCGGAACATCATTCAAGGCCAGGCCCCGACACACACGTGTCGGGGCCTGACCCATTTAAACAACAACACCCACCACACACCCACACCACCCACGCCAGCCCCAAGCAACCGGGGAACCCTCTGGCAGTACCTGCACCGATTCTCCCAACGCCCAGGCAGCACCCGCACGAACCCAGGGAACCCTCTGGCACTCCCTGCGCCGATCTTCCCAACGCTGTAGCAGCACCCGCAGAAAGTCCACGACCCCACGCCAGCCACACACCGCCGTCGGACCTTACCAGGAACTTTCCCCGAAGGTCGCTGATGACCAGACAGAGCGCTCCTTCAGACGGTGCAGGAAGTGAGAGAGCGTCCGCCCAAACGGTGCAGCAACTGCCAGAGCGTCCACCCAAACGGTGCAGCTACTGCCAGAGCGTTCCCTCAAACTGTGCAGCTACTGCCAGAGCGTCCGCCCAAAAGGTGCAGGTACTGCCAGAGCGTGCCCCAGGCGGTGCAGGAGGAGGGAGGGCCGGCGGCGTAGAGTTGGCGTCCATGGATAACCTTTTCAGCCACGCGAAGGCGTCGATCCCCGAAGACAACGAGGCAGGGGCAGAGCCCGATCCGGTGATCTCGACTGTGGTGGTGCCGGGGCCGGTTGCGCAGACCTTTGCTGGTTTCACCGACCACACCCATCTGTGGTGGCCGATGGAATCCAACAGCGTGTTTGGTGCGGGCTCCTACGTTGAGTTCGAGGACATTCTCATCCTGGAGACGGCTGACGATGGCAGGACGGCCGTCTGGGGCACCATCGACGACTGGCAGCCGCCGCTGTCCTTCCACGCCTCCTGGCACCCCGGCACAACGGCCCTGTGGTCCACCGAGCTGAGAGTCGCCTTCCGCGCCGTTGCCGAGGGCACAGAGGTGCGGCTGGTCCAGGATGGCTGGGAGGGTGCCGAGGATCCGGCTGCAACCCGGATGGCTGCCGCGGGCAGCTGGCCGGTGGTGCTGGACCGGTTTGTTCGATTTATGGGCGGCCAGGCGGCCTAGCCCGACGGCCAGGCGTCCTAGCCCTGCGAGGGCGGTACGGCTGTGCTGGAGCGGACCAGGAACTCCGTGGGGTATTCGTGGTCGGTGGCCGCGGGAGCCGGTGCGGTGAGCCTGGTACCGGGCTTGGCGCCGTCGTCGAGCGTTTCCAGCAGCATGCGGGCTGCGAGGGCGCCCTGGCCGCGGGCATCCTGGTTGATGGTGGTGAGTCCAAAGACTTCGCCGAGTTCGTGACCGTCCATGCCGATCACGGACAGATCCTGGGGCACGCGCAAACCGAAATCGCGGGCGGCGAGGATGGTACCGATGGCCATTTCGTCGGACGCGGCAAACACTGCGGTGGGACGCTCGGACGCCGTGGCCAGGAGGTTGCGGGCCCTCGCATACGCGCCCTGGATGGTGAAGTCCGCGGAGACCTCCCATTCGGGCCTGACGGCATGCCCGGCGTCCGCCATCGCCGCTTCGAAGCCGGCCTGGCGGAGACCAGGGAGCTTGAAGTCCCTGTTCAGCTCGGCGTCGCCCGTTATGTGTGCGATGCGGGTGTGCCCCAGCCCGATCAGGTGTTCAGTGGCTGTTCGGGCGAGGCGGGCGTCGTCAATCCTGATGGTCGATGCCCCGGCCAGCGCTCCGCCGATGCCCACAATGGGCCGGCGGATAGCCAGCAGCTGCTTGATCTCCGCCTCGCTGAGGACCAACGCCACCGCGATGACGGCATCGAGCCGTTTGCGCAGCAGGAAGTCAGCCAGGACGCTTTGGCGCCGTGCCGGCTGGTCGCCCACGTTGTAGAGCGTGAGGTCGTAGCCTGCATCCAGCAGGGTGGCGGACACCCCTTCAACCACCGAAGAGAAGTACCAGCGGTTGATAGTGGGCACAACCAGCCCTACATTGTGGCTCCGGCCGGAGGCCAGGCTGGAGGCATGGTAGGAAGGAATGAAGCCGAGCTCGTCGGCGGCTGCCTGCGCCAGCTGCCGGCTTTTCGTGGAGACGTTCGCCTTGCCGCTGAGTGCCCGCGACACTGTGGCGATGGAGAGCCCGGCGCGGTCGGCAACGTCCTTGATGCCCGCAAGTCCCACTATTCTGAGTCGCCTCCGTCAATCCGCAGCCATGCGGTCTCCCCGCTTGCCAGGAAGCGGCTCGAACCGGATTCCGCGCTGCGGAGCAGCATCCGGCCAACGGGCAGTTCGAGGGGCTCATGGTTGAGGTTCATGACCACCAGCGTAGCGCCGTTGAGGTAGGCCAGGGACGAACCGCTGCACCAGTCTTCGACCCACGCCAGGGATCCGCTGCCCAGGCCCAGTTCGCGGCGCAGGGCCAGCATGTTCCGGTAGAGGGAGAGGTGCGACGACGGCGATGCGGCCTGCGCGTCCCGCGCCAGTTCCGTGAAGCTCGGGGGAAGGGGGAGCCAAGGGTCCTGGCCGGAGCCGAAGCCGAGGTGCCGCTCTTCGGCGCGCCACGGCAGGGGCACCCGGCAGCCGTCGCGGCCAAGGCGTTCCCCGCCGGTGCGCGCGAACGTTGGATCCTGGCGCAGGTGCTCGGGGATGTCGATGCCGTCCGGCAGGCCGAGTTCCTCTCCCTGGAACAGGTAGGCGGCACCCGGAAGCCCGAGCATGAACATGGAGGCGGCAGCGGCGCGGCGCCTGCCAAGGCCGGTGTCCGGCTGGGGATCGGCCGGGCCGATCCCGTCACCGTCGCGGGGGCCGTGGCCGTTGTAGCCGAAGCGGGATGCATGCCGCACGACGTCGTGGTTGGAGAGCACCCAGGTACTGGGTGCGCCCACGCCGTTCAGGACTGTCAGGGAATCGGTAATGACACCCCGGAGACGGTGAACGTCCAGGCCGGCATGCAGGTACGGGAAGTTGAAGGCCTGGTGCATTTCGTCGGGCCGGACCCAGTGGGCCAGTCGGTCCAGGTCCACGCTGGCTTCCGCACACAGGATCCTGTCAGGCCCGTACTCGTCAAGGATCCTGCGCCAGGTCCGGTAGATGTCGTGGACGGCCGGCTGGCCAAACATAGGAGCCTCATGGCCGGGGAAACCGTCAGAGCTGCCGCCGTCGGCCCTCCCGCCCCAGGCAGGCAGGCCGGGAGCCTTGACCAAGGCGTGGGCAACATCCACCCGGAAGCCTGAGACGCCGCGGTCCAGCCAGAAACGGAGCACCCGCTCAAATTCGGCGTGGACAGCGGGGTTGTCCCAGTTGAAGTCCGGCTGGGACGAATCAAAGAGGTGCAGGTACCACTGGTCCGGCTGGCCGTCAGGGGCAATGACCCGCGTCCAGGCCGGTCCGCCGAAGTGGGACTGCCAGTTGTTCGGCGGCTCATGGCCCTCGAAGCCGGTTCCGTCGCGGAAGATGAACATATCCCGCTCAGGGCTTCCTGCCGGCGCGGCAAGGGCCGCCTGGAAAGCCGAATGCTGGTCCGAGCAGTGATTGGGAACAAGGTCCACAATGACGCGCAGGCCCAGGCGGTTGGCCTCGGCCATCATCACGTCGAAGTCCTGCAGGGTCCCGAAGATCGGATCCACATCGCAGTAGTCGCTGACGTCGTAGCCTGCGTCGCGCTGCGGTGACCGGTAGAACGGGGACAGCCAGACGGCGTCGACGTCCAGGTCTGCCAAATGCGGCAGTTCCTCCGTGATTCCCGCAATGTCCCCGATGCCGTCCCCGTTGAGGTCGCGGAACGACCGCGGGTACACTTGGTAGATGACGGCGGAGCGCCACCAGCCCGGAGCCTTGTCAGCGGCGTGGATGAGGGTGAGGGGACCCGTCAGGGCCGGTGTGGCGGAGATCACTGTATCTACAGACATGGGAGCCAGCTTAGACGCGCCGAGCCCAAAAACTGAAAACGCTTCCAGCGTGTTTCTTCGCGCCATGGGCGTAGTCGTGGAAGAGTGCGCCTCTGACCTGTGGAAACGGTTGCAGGAATGCGGGCCGACACATTACCCCTGAGTAACGTCATGCGGGCGCAACCTAGACTGGTACAAACATTTGCGACGACGGAACTGGAGGCTGCGTGGGCAGCATAGGTGAAGAGCTGGTGACCGCATTTGGCGGCGGGCAGGTCAGTACGGAACCGGACGTATTGGCCAAATACGCGGTGGACCAGGCCCCCATACTGGATTTCCACTTGCCGGAAGCCGTGGTCTTTGCCCGCTCCGTCAGCGACGTCCAGGACCTGGTCAGGCTCTGTGCCGCGAACGGCGTTTCGGTCGTAGCCCGCGGGGCTGGCACCGGCGTTTCCGGCGGGGCGCACGCCAGCAGGAACTCCGTGATCCTGTCCCTGGAACGAATGAACCGCATCCTTGAGCTGAATCCGGACGACGAGACCGCCGTCGTCGAACCCGGGGTGGTCAACGCTGCCCTGAACGAAGCGGCGGCCGCCTACGGCCTGATGTATGCCCCGGATCCGGCGAGCTTCCGCACGTCAACCATCGGCGGCAACGTCGCCACCAATGCCGGCGGCCTGCGCTGCGCCAAGTACGGGGTTACGAGGGACTCGGTCCTGGCGCTGGACGTGGTGCTGGCCGATGGTTCGCTCATCCACACCGGCCACCAGACGTTCAAGGGCGTGGCCGGCTACGACCTCACCGGGCTGTTCGTCGGTTCCGAGGGGACGCTGGGGATCGTCGTGGGGGCAACAGTGAGGCTCAAGTACCTGCCCCGCGACGTGCACACCATCGCCGCGTTCTACCCGGACTTCCGGCAGGCGGCCGCAGGGGTCCTGGCCGTTGGCAGGGCACGGGTGCAGCCGGCCATCATGGAACTGCTCGACGGCGGCACGCTCGCCCAGCTGGATGCGCTTCACGGCTCCGATCTGAGCTCCCGTGGCCTTTCGCTGCTCCTGATCCAGACAGACGGGTTCGGGGCCGAGGCGGAGGCCGCCGTCGTCCGTTCAGTCCTTGCCGCCGGCGGTGCCGTGGTCAGCACGGAATCCACTGCGGAGGCCGAGCAGCTCGTGGAGCTGCGCCGGAACAGCCGCGGCGTGGAGGTGGATGACGAATACCGGGTGGGCGAGGACGTGGCCGTCCCGCGGTCGCGCCTGGTGGACTACATCGCCGTTCTGGAGGGATTGGCCGCCACGCACAGCGTGAGCCTGAAGGTGGTGGCCCATGCAGGGGACGGTAACCTCCACCCCACCTTCTGGATCGACCGGGAGGGCGAGGCCGTGGATGCAGGCGCGATGGACAGGCTGAACCTTGCGCTGGACGGCTCTGTGACGGCTGCCCTGGAGATGGGCGGCACCATCACCGGCGAGCATGGGATCGGACAGTACAAGCTGCGCTGGCTCGGCCTGGAGCAGTCGGAACCGGTCCGGGAACTCCAGCGCAGAATCAAGGACCTGTTCGACCCGGCCGGCATCCTCAACCCCGGGAAGGCGATTTAGCGCAGCCGGGTTAACTGCTGGACTGGGGGCTCTCAGTCGTCGACGTCCGGGTATTCGTCGATCGATTCGTCGGCGCCGTACCTGGACTCTTCGGTCTCCACTTCCAGGATCTTCAGCAGCCCGGTGTCCGGGTTCAGCATGATCGCGGCCTCGTCCCGGCGGTGGCGCAGGATGGAATCGATGTAGGACTGCACCGCCTCCGCGAGCGGGATGTGCCGCTCCTGCTTTTCGGACATGTACCAGCGGTGTTCGAGGACCTCGTGGACCGCTTCAGCAGGCTCCAGCTTGCGGGAAAGGTCCCGCGGGATGGAGCGCACAATGGGCTCGAAGACCTGGCTCACCCAGAGGTGGGCGCTGTATTCCTCGTCCATCTCCGGGTTGTTGTCCGCGCGGAAGGTGTCCATGTCATTGAGCAGCCGCCTGGCCTGGTTCTCCTGGGCGTCGAGCCCGGTGAGGCGCAGGAGCCGGCGCTGGTGGTGGCCGGCGTCCACTACTTTGGGCTGGAGCTGGATGGTGGAACCGTTCTGGGTGGTCTTGATCGCGTATTCCTCGACGTCGAAGCCGAGCTCGTTGAGCCGCCGGATCCTGGCACCAACGCGCCACCGTTCGCCAAGTTCGAAGGACTCTTTTTCGGTCAGCTCGGCCCACAGGCGGCGGTAGCTTTCCATGATGAGTTCGCTGGTGGCCACGGGGTCCACCTTTTCCTCGATGAGGCCGCCGTCCAGGAGGTCCATCAGTTCGCCGGCAATGTTGACCCGGGCGATCTCGAGATCGTACTCGCGCTGGCCGGTGGAGAGGTCTGGGTAGAGCTCACCGGTCTCGGCATCCACCAGGTAGGCGGCGAACGCGCCTGCGTCGCGGCGGAACAGCGTGTTGGAGAGCGAGACGTCGCCCCAGTAGAAGCCGATGAGGTGCAGCCGCACCATCAGCAGGGCCTGGGCGTCGATGAGCCTGGTCAGGGTGTCCTTGCGCAGCATCTGCGAAAACAGGGCGCGGTAGGGCATGGAGAACTTCAGATGCCGCGTGACCAGGACGGGGTTCAGCGGACGGCCGTCCAGGGTGGTCCGGCCGGTGATGACCGCCACCGGGACGACGCAGGGGACATCCAGCCGGGCCAGTTTGCGGAGCATGTGGTATTCGTGGCGGGCCACGTGCTCGGAGGTCTCCTTGATGGCAATGACAGAGCCGCCGAGGTGGGCGAAGCGCACAATATGGCGGGAGATACCGCGGGGCAGGGCTGCCAGGTTTGCCGCCGGCCAGTCCTCCAAAGCGATGTGCCAAGGCAGGTCCAGGAGTTCGGGCTCGGCTGCGGCGGCCGTGATGTTCAGCGAGCTGGAGACGGCGGCAAGTTTGGAGTCGTTGGCGCTGGCTGCCTCAAACCGCGGCAGTTTGCCCACCTGTGCATAGTCGGTGGGTTCGTCGTGCCACTGTGCGCTGTTTTCATCGGTCATAGGTCAATTCTTCCGTACATTGGGGTGGCCTGGGCAACGGGCTCAAAGGCTGACGGGCACAAACGCCGACGGCGGCCCTCCCGGTGTGGGGAGAGCCGCCGTCGGTCAGGCGCGATCAGCGGTGGGGATTAGTCGCCCAGGCGCAGGCCGGTCTTGGTGTCGAAGAGGTGCACGTGGCCCGACTGCGGACGGACGTAGATGGAATCACCCTTCAGCGGAGGACGGCGGCCGTCGACACGGGCCACGATGTCGTGGTCCTTGCCGTCAAGCGTGGTGTGGCCGTAGACGTAGGCGTCGGCACCGAGTTCTTCAACAACGTCAACCTCGACCTTGAGGCCCTCACCCTGCGGTGCGGTCTCGAGGTCTTCGGGGCGGGAGCCCAGGGTGACGGTGCTGCCGTGTGCTTCTTCGAGGACGTCGCGCGGCACCGGGTAGACCGTTCCGCCGAACTGGACGCCGCCGTCGACGACGGGGAGCTCGAGCAGGTTCATGGCGGGAGAGCCGATGAAGCCGGCGACGAAGACGTTCTTGGGCTTGTCGTAGAGGTTGCGCGGGGTGTCAACCTGCATCAGCAGGCCGTCCTTCAGCACAGCCACGCGGTCACCCATGGTCATGGCCTCGACCTGGTCGTGGGTCACGTAGACCGTGGTGACGCCGAGGCGGCGGGTCAGGGATGCGATCTGCGTACGGGTCTGGACGCGGAGCTTGGCGTCAAGGTTGGACAGCGGCTCATCCATGAGGAAGACCTGCGGGTTACGCACGATGGCGCGGCCCATGGCAACACGCTGGCGCTGACCGCCGGAGAGTGCCTTCGGCTTGCGGTCCAGGTAAGGCTCAAGGTCAAGAAGCTTGGCGGCTTCACGGACACGCTCGGCGCGCTCTTCCTTGGAGACGCCGGCGATCTTCAGCGCGAAGCCCATGTTGTCCGCAACGGTCATGTGCGGGTACAGAGCGTAGTTCTGGAAGACCATGGCGATGTCGCGGTCTTTCGGGGGAACGTCGGTGACGTCGCGATCGCCAATGAGGATGCGGCCGGCGTTGACGTCCTCGAGGCCTGCGAGCATGCGCAGGGAGGTGGACTTACCGCAACCGGAGGGTCCAACGAGGACCAGGAATTCGCCATCGGCGATTTCAATGTTGAGCTTGTCAACAGCGGGCTTCTCTGTGCCCGGGTACAGACGCGTAGCGTTATCAAAAGTAACTGTAGCCACAGTTATCAATCCCTTCACCGGCAGGTACGTGCCGGACGATCCGTTGTGAATGGTTCATGTTTGTTCAGTTGTCCACGGCATCACAGCCGTGTACTCCCCGGCCGAAGCCGAGGAGTATCGCGTGACGCCGCACGGTTCTTGTGCGCCACATCACAACCAAGAGTATGTCAGACGAAAGACAAATCGTTGTGAATGTTACGAAGCTCACATGTGAGCTTCGCCAAGCCGGCTGTCCCTAGACGTCGCCGGGCTCCTCTTCGGCCACCACCAGGCTCCGCTCCTGGAGGAGGGCTTCCAGCAGTTCCGCCACATGAACGGGCGCCTCCACGCGGAATTCGGCCTGCGTGAAATCAAGGCCCACCTTGACGCCGACGTCGCCTGGTTCGAGGCGTGCCAAGGCGTCCTCGTCCGTGGCATCATCGCCCGCGAAGAGGACAGCGGTGGCCCCTGTGATCTGCCGCAGGAAGGTCAGGCCCTCGCCTTTGGACGCGTTGACCACCGAGGTTTCCAGGACGCGTTTGCCGTTCTTCAGGAAGACGCCCTTGCGGTCCTGCAGCACGGCGCGGGCGGCTGCCACCGCATCCTCTGCGACGTCGTCCGTAGCGAGCCTGGTGTGGAGGACCACGCCTGCCGGTTTGTCCTCCAGCAGCGTTCCGGGTGCCTGCTCAACAATGTCCTCGAGGACACTGCGGACTTCGGCAAGCAGCTGGCGCTGGTCCTCGTCCAGGGTCAGCTCCGTGGATCCGGGGCCAAGCCAGGCTTCGGCGCCGTGGCTGCCGATGAGCAGGGTGTCCACCGGCGGTGAAGCCGCCGCGCGCAGGCTGGCGAGGGCCCTGCCGGAGATGAGTGCCGTCGTCGTGCGCGGCAGGGCAGCAAGCCCGGCGAAGGCAACTGCTGAGCGTTGGAGGGGGCGGGCATCACCGGCACGGTCGACTATCGGGGCGATGGTGCCGTCGAAGTCCATGGCCACCAGCAGATGGTCCGTCCGGGCGATCCGTTGAAGGGCTTCGCGCAGTTCCGGGGACAGGGTCAGCGGTCCCTTGGCGTGGCGGGCATCAGGAGTCATCGCGCACAACTTTCTCGTTCAGGGCTTTGAGGAAATCAGCTGACCAGTGGTCGACGTCGTGCTCAAGGATCTGCTTGCGCATGGACCGCATACGGCGGCCGGCGTCCCTGGGGGACATGACGACGGCCTGCATGATGGTGTCCTTGAGGCCGTCGATGTCGTGCGGATTCATGAGCAATGCCTGTTTGAGCTGGTCCGCGGCGCCTGCGAACTCGCTGAGCACCAGGGCGCCGTCGTTGTCCTTGCGGGCGGTGACGTACTCCTTCGCCACGAGGTTCATGCCGTCCCGGAGCGCCGTTACCAGCATGACGTCGGCGGCGAGGTACAGCGCCACCATCTCCTCCACGGGGTAGCTGTGGTGAAGGTAGCGGACGGCTGTGTTCTCGATGGTGTCGTAGGTGCCGTTGATGTGGCCGACGGTTCCCTCGACCTCCTCGCGCAGCAGCCGGTACTGTTCCACGCGTTCGCGGCTGGGGCTTGCCACCTGGATCAGCGTGGCCTCACCCACCTTGAGCTTGCCCTCCTGGAGGAGCTCCTCGTAGGCCTTGAGCCGGTGCCGGATGCCTTTGGTGTAATCGAGCCGGTCCACGCCCAGGAGAATGGTCTTGGGGTTGCCGAGGTCCTGCCGGATCTGCCGGGCGCGCTCGATGATGTCCGGGTTGTTGGCAAGCTCGGTGATGTGGGCAACGTCGATCGAGATGGGAAAAGCCTGCGCACGCGCGATGTGCGTGACATTGCCGTCCTGGCCCTTGACGTGCACCTGCTGCTGTTTCACGCTGGCGCCCAGGAACCGGCGGGCGGAGCGCATGAAATTCCCGGCGTCGCTGGGGCGCTGGAAGCCGACCAGATCCGCGCCCATCAGCCCGTCGATGATGGCGTGGCGCCAGGGGAGCTGGGCGAAGATCTCCGGCGGTGGGAAGGGAATGTGGTTGAAAAATCCGATCCGCAGATCAGGCCGCGCTTCGCGCAGCATCCGCGGCACCAGCTGCAGCTGGTAGTCCTGGATCCACACTGTTGCGCCGTCGTCGGCGTGGCGTACGACGGCGTCGGCGAACCTTCGATTGACCTTGCGGTAGGCGTCCCACCAGGTCCGGTGAAACTCCGGCGGGGCGATGACGTCGTGGTAGAGCGGCCACAGCGTGGCGTTGGAGAATCCCTCGTAGTACAGCTCGACGTCGTCGGTGCTCAGCTGCACCGGGACCAGGTCCATTCCGCCGTGACTGAACGGTTCCACGGTTTCATCCGGAGCGCCGTGCCAGCCCACCCAGGCGCCGTCGGTTTTGGTCATCATGGGTGCGAGGGCCGTCACGAGGCCTCCGGGGGAGCGACGCCAGCCCGAGCCGTCGTCGCCGCTCTCGCCTGGCGTGGTGCGGTCGACGGGCAACCTGTTGGACACCACCATAAAGTCGTATTTGGTGGCATGGCCGTGGCTGTGCGCGGCCGGGCCGGTTTCAGTTCCGGCTGACGGTTTTTCCTGGACAGGTGATTGCATTGCGGCCCCCTGGGGTTGCTTGTGCCTCTAAGCAACCCTAATAGGATGGAATCTTCGGGGCTATTCGTCCGTTGGTCAATGGGGCGGAATACTTGAAGGCGCAAGCTCTCAGCTTTCTGCCCTAAAATGATGGAGTCGCCACAGAGTGGTCCCCCTATGTCGATCGACCCAAGGAACACATGAGCCCCGCAAATGAAATACGTAAGTCCAAAGCTGAGCGAACCTCGGAGGCGCGCGAAAAGGCGCGCCTGATCCGCGAGGCCCAGCTTAAAAAGGACAAGCGCAACAAGCTGCTCATCGGTTGGGGCATTGTGGTGGCCGTTGTTGCCATCCTGGCGATTGTGGCATTGGTGGTCACCACCAGCATCCGGCAGAACACCCCCATCGCGGACCAGGGTCCCGTGCCCGCCGGCGCCAACGTCAACGGCGGTGTGACCCTGCTGGCCAACACCGAGGTGAAGAAGACGGATGCCGCCACGGTGGACATGGCCAACCTTCCGGCCAAACCGGACACGTTGCCCAGCCCCGTTGTGGCTCCCGGTGCTGAAGCTGAAGCCGGGCAGCCGGTCAAAGTGATCGCCTACATCGACTTCATCTGCCCTGTCTGCCTCCGGTTCGAGAACACCTACAACGAGGCACTCACCACTCTTCGCAATGAAGGCAAAATCACCATGGAGTATCGGCCGCTGGGCTTCCTGGACCGCCAGTCCAGCACCAACTACTCCTCACGCGCCGCCAACGCCGCGGCGTGCGTAGCTGACAAGGCACCGGATAAGTACGCCGAGTACGTCAATGTGCTCTTCGCCAACCAGCCCGCTGAAGGCGGAGCCGGCCTCTCGGATGACAAGCTGAAGTCCCTTGCCTCGGATATCGGGGCTGATATCAACAGCTGTGTTGATGAGAAGACCTTCCGCCCCTATGTGAAGTACTCCACCGGCCTCGCTGAGAACACCGGGATCACCGGAACACCCACCGTCTTTATTGACGGCAAGAAGTGGGAAGGCACCACGGACCTGAACGCTGACATCCAGGCCGCGATCGACGCCAAGGCCTAAGCCTTCTTCGTCACCCTGAGGACCCGCCTCCGGAAGATTCCGGGGGCGGGTTCTTTTTTGCCCTTTTTCTGCCCTTTGGCGCACTCGCCGGGACTGCGGTTTTTACCAGCGCCCGGACTTGGGCTAACCTTATCTAGCGCCGTTGCGGCGCACGCCCCGCGTGGGCGCGCCTCCTTAGCTCAGTTGGCCAGAGCACCGCTCTTGTAAAGCGGGGGTCGTCGGTTCGAATCCGACAGGAGGCTCCGATTGTGGCTTTGACCTGCAGCTTTGTTCCAGGGCTCTCGCCGTGCAGGACTAGATTTCATTCAGGACCTGAGAGGTTTACGTCGGTTCTAAATCGTCCGCGCGGCTAGTAAACGGCCCTGACCTGCGGATCAAGTGCAGATGCCACTCACGCAAAGCCGGCCGATAAATTAGCAGGTAAGGGGTGGATCTTCGGTTGGAATCCGCTGGCGGGTCAAATCGGGCGCTGACCTGCGGGGTTACTTCCGCCAGCGGCCGGTAGAGGCCAGTTCCGCTCAGTACTCACCCTTTACTCACCCTGATCAGCGTCGCCGGCGCAGCTGAAGGCATCATCATGTGCTGTCCATAGGCCTAATGACACCACCCTACGAGTGGGGGAGTGAACCCAACAGTTCCGCGCGAACTTGGCACCTATCCAAGTCGGATCCGCTGCCATTTTCGCGCCCCTAGTTTTGGTGCCGACTTTTCGACACCGTGAACCAGCCTGAAAGGTAGCACCGACGAGAGGCGCCGCAGGTATCTGCCTCGCTGACTTGGGGCCGGGCTACCCAAATCTTTGGCACGGTAGCCCGGCTACCACTACATGGCTTACTTCATGAGGTGAATAAGGGAAGCCGTGATGTAGAGGATCGGAGTTACCAAACGCATAAGCTGCGGAGTGGTGGGATGGTACCGATCGTGCTGGCAGGAACAGGGTTTCTTGCGGGCCATACGGCGTCTCATTCCCGGCATGCACTGCATTCACGGCTTGCACGGGCATGAAGCGCATGCAAACATGAAGACAGACACACCAATTGCTGGTTGTCCTTTAGTCGGTGCCCCTCCGCGACCAAACCTTGGGGCGCCGGCTGCTTACGTTTCAAGCCTAGCCGGAAGATCGGGGATTAACCCACCCCCGGGCGGGATGGCCACCATTGCGGGCAGTTGAGCGCAGTCACGCGTAGATCAGCGCATTTTCGCGCTAGCATTGGGAACGCTTGCTCTCTCGCCCCAGCTGTCCCCGGAACAATCCACAGGCTTATCCACAGCCTGCTCTGCCAGTCCCGAGACTGTCAGGCGGCGGAAGACTACATCCTCGCGAGCACACCAGATTGAGCGGCACCAGGTGCCCGTCGAGTACATCTGGAACCCATCCACGGCCGAGGCGTTGCAGGCCGCGCATGATGCGATGACACCGGCCGCCGTCGAAGCCGCCGACACTACTACTAAGGAACGTCTGTACCTGATCGGCAAAGACGACATCAACGCTCCCACCATCGACCAGCTCAGGGAAGAGACCACCGTGAATTTCAATGGTGCCGGCGAAGACCACTTCAAGGACGTGGGCTTCGTGAACGCAGCCAAAGAATGGCATGAAGCCAAACTCCTCGCGGAGGTGGCTCCCAGGCACACCCAGGAACAGCCCCTCGAGCAGCGCTACGAACGCACCGAAGCTGATCTTCTTGCCCGCATTGAGGCCATGGGCCGCGAGTGAGGGCGAGAAGGCCGAAAGCAGCTCATCAGCTGAGTATGGCTCCGTAACCCATCACCAGGCGCTCGCCGCATCCCTTACGGCACAGCCACCAACGAGCAGGTGAAGGGCAGACTCGCAGCAGAACGCAGTGAAGGCACCCACCCCCCCAGACAGTGCCTGCACAGTTACGCGATGTCCTCAAGTTTGCCGTAGACAAAGTGGATCAATCCAGCCAATCCCAGCCGGGCAGGGTGTACCCGCTACAAGGTGAGTTTCCGCACTCCATCTGTCAGATTGGCATCCAAGACCGTTCATCAGAAGGCTGCAGGAAACACCTTCTGGACCCTATCTTGACGGTGTTTGAGTGGCAGCCAGACGCCTAGCTGGGGTGTACCCAAAAACATTGGAGCCAGTGCCCGCAAGATCAAGCTCGGGCTGCATGAGGTCCCAGACCTTCCTCGAGCAAGGCGGTGGGCGCCGCCCGGAGCGGTCTTGTCCAGAGCGCAGTGACGGCAGCTCCGAGGAGTACGCACCTGCGGAGAAAACGCCCGCGACCACCTTGGCAGCCGTACTCGGCTTACGAAGTCAGAAATACCCATGGTCGGGCCCGCATCTCGTCACCCGGCCCGGGCAGCTCCGGGACCTCTTCTCCTGCCCGCTGGCGTCGCCCGCCGGTTATGCGTGCGTTTGGTCCGAGAAACTCGCCGCCACTTCTCCTTGGTTTGCAGGCCCTCTTGACAGCCATGTGATCCAGGCCGCAATATCGTTGCATAGTAATTGAGTAGCTGCATAAAAATTTGCAGCCACAACTACGCCGCTGAGGCAGAGGAGACGATGATGACTTCACCCAAGATGTTCCGTATGGGCGGTGCCGTCCTGACGGCCGCCGTTCTGGCACTCTCGCTTGCTGCCTGCGGCGGCAACGCCCCCGCCGCCGAAGGCCAGAAAAAGGTGATCGGCGTCTCGGTGGCCGACCAGAAGTCGCTTTTCTACGTGGCCGAGGTGGCGGGCATCAAAGACGAGGCCGAGAAGCTCGGCTACGAGGTCAATATCACAGCGGCAAACAACGATTCGTCGGCCCAGATCAAGCAGGTTGACGACCTCCTCACCAAGGAGATCGGTGCGCTGATCTTCACCCCCCAGGACTCGACGGCCGCTGCGGCCGGCGTGCGGGCAGCCAACAAGGCCGACGTTCCCGTTGTAGCCGTCGACCAGCGCCCGGAGTCCGGCCAGGGCAAGCTCGCCACTTACATCGCGACCGACAGCGTCAAGGCCGCCTACGAGCTGTGCACGTGGATGTTCGAGCAGATCGGCGGGGAGGGTGAGATCGCAATCCTGCACGGCGTTCTCGGGTCCACCGCCGAGATCCAGCGCACCGAGGGATGCCAGAAGGCACTCAAGGAGACGCCCGGCGTCAAGGTTGTCGCCGAGGAAACAGCCAACTGGGACGAGACCGAAGCATACAAGGCTACCCAGAACATCCTGACCGCCCACCCCGACATCAAGGCGGTATTCGGCGAGAGCGACGCGATGTCACTCGGTGCCTCGAAGGCGGCCAAGGCCTCCGGCAAGACGATCTTCTCGGTGGGCATCGACGGCTTCCCGACCATGTTCGACGGCGTGACGAGTGGCCTGACCCAGGCGACGATGGCCCAGCAACCGTACATGATGGGTCAGCTCGCGGTGCGCAACGCCGTCGCCCTCATGGAGGGCAAGGGAGTGGACATTCCGCAGGAGCAGTACCAGGACACCGTGCTGATCAACAAGGACACGGTGGCCAAGCACAAGGTCGAAGACTTTTACGGCCCGGACGCCCAGTCCTTCAAGTGATCACGGCCATGACGACACATCCAGCATCCGCCGGCCTGGAGGGTACGGGCCTGATGAAGGCCTACTCGGGGGTTACAGTCCTGAAGTCGGTTGACTTCCGGGTCCTGCCGGGCAGCGTCGTCGGCCTCGTGGGGGAGAACGGCGCGGGGAAGTCAACCCTCAGCTCGATCATCACAGGCGTGGTGAAGCCGGACGGCGGGAGCATGCGGCTCGACGGGGCGGACTACGCCCCGTCGAGCCCGGCCGAAGCCCTCCGGCAGGGTGTGGCGCTCATCCACCAGGAGACGCGCCTCATCCAGGACCTCTCGGTCGCCGAGAACATCTTCCTCGGCCGGCTTCCCCGCCGGGGAGGCCGCGTGGACTGGGAGCATGTCCGCCGGGAGTCGCGGGCGGTCCTGGATTCGCTCGGTGTCGACCTCGACGTGCGGCGTCCGGTCCGTGGGCTTTCCATGGCGATGCAGCAGGAGATTGAGATTGCCAAGGCTCTCAGCCGGCAGCCCGGTTACGTCGTCTTCGACGAACCCTCGGCCTCCCTCGGTGAATCCGAGACGGAGCACGTCCTGGAGAGGATCCGCGCGCTGCGGGCCGGCGGCACCGGCGTCGTCTACATCTCCCACCGCCTCGACGAGGTCCAGGAGGTCGCGGACCAGATCGTCTGCCTGCGCGACGGTTCCCGTGTCCAGTCCTGGAACTCGGGTGACGTGGACAAGGAGAAGATCATCAACGCGATGGTCGGGCGCGAGTTCACGTACGAGCACGTTCCGCCCCTGCCGAGCCGCGAGACCACCGTGCTGGAAGTCCGCGGCCTCGGGCGGCGCGGTTCGTTCGCAGACATCAACTTCGAGCTGGCGGCAGGCGAGGTCCTCGGGATCGCCGGCCTCGTCGGTGCAGGACGGACCGAGGTGGTCCGTGCTATCGCCGGCGTGGACCGGCCCGACTCGGGCGAGGTGGTTCTCGAGGGCCGCAAACTCCCGTGCACCAGCCCCCAGTCGGCGATCCGCGCCGGGATCGTCATGGTCCCCGAAGACCGCAAGGGCCAGGGCCTGAACCTCGACCGCAGCGCCGAGGAGAACGTGACCCTTCCCTGGGAACGCGAGCTCTCCCGGAAGGGCCTCCTCACCCGGAAGGCGATCCGGGAAGTCGCCGCCGTGCAGGCCCACAGGCTCGACGTCCGCGGCAACATGGCGCTTCCGGTCAAGTCAATGTCCGGCGGCAACCAGCAGAAGGTCCTCATCGGCAAGTGGCTGGTCAAGGACCCGAAGGTCCTCATCATCGACGAGCCGACCCGCGGCGTCGACGTGGGCGCCAAGATGGCCATCTACGAGATCATCCGGGCCCTCGCAGCCGAGGGGATGGCGGTCATCGTCGTCTCATCCGAGCTGGATGAGGTCCTCGGCCTCTCGCACCGGGTGCTCGTGATGTCGGGGGGCCGCCAGCGCGGGATCCTCCACCGTGGCGAAGCCACCCCCAAGAGCGTCATGTCGCTGGCCGTGCACTCGGCCTCCCGGACGCCATCCACCCTCACTCCCCAGCAGTAGAAAGAGCATCAGCCATGCCAACAACGGATCGAGATGTCAGCCAGAGGTCCTCGGGGCACGAAGACCGGACAGCGGAAAGCGTAAGGACCGTCCCGTCCAGGGGCCAGGGCGCCGGGGACAAGGGCGCCGCGTACAAGGGTGCAGGGGCCAAAGGCGTCCGCGGCACGGCGCTGCGCGAGGCGGCAGCCAAAATTTTCCGGACGGTGCCAGGGCCGCTGCTCGGCCTTCTCGCCGTCATGATCGCGCTGTCTGTGTTGTCCCCGTACTTCCTGACGTGGCGCAACCTGACCAACGTCGTCACCCAGATCTCTGACATCGGCATCATGGCGGTGGGCGCCGCGCTCGTGATCCTGATCGGCGGAATCGACCTGTCTGTGGGCTCCACACTGGCCCTGTCGCTCATGACCAGTGCCTGGCTGTACCGCTCGGCGGGGCTGCCGTTCGAACTGTGCGTCGTAGCCGGCCTCGCGGTCGGCGCGTTGGTCGGCCTGGTCAACGGGGTGCTCTCGACATATGGCCGCATCCAGCCGTTCGTCGCCACCCTCGCCACGATGTCCGCCGGCGCCGGCCTGGCCCTGTACCTCACCAACGGAAACCCGATCAACGGCTTCCCTGAGTGGTTCCTGGCCATCACCAGCAACGAGATCCTTGGGATCCCGCTCGAGGGCCTCATCATGGCCGCCACCTTCCTCCTCGCGGCCTACTGGCTCCGTTTCCGCCCCTCCGGACGCGCACTGTACGCCATCGGCGGGAACGCCGAGGTGGCGCGGCTCTCCGGGCTGAACGTCACGCGTATCAAGATCGGCGTCTACGTCATCGCCGGGGTGCTCGCAGCGCTCGCCGGCATCATCGTGGCATCCCGGCTCGACTCTGCACAGCCCACGGCGGGCGCAGCCGACCTCCTGAACGTCATCGCTGTCGTCGTGATTGGCGGCGCGAGCCTGTCCGGCGGCTCCGGCGGCATGCTCAACACGTTCATTGGACTGCTCATCATTGGTGTGCTGAACAACGGAATGTCACTCCTGAACGTCTCGCCCAACCTCCAACCGGTCGTGATCGGCATCGCGATCATCGTCGCCGTGCTGACCGACCGGGTCAGCCGCTCCCGCCAAGGCGCCTGACGGCGCACCCCCGTTCCGAGAGGACACCATGACCACCGACACCTACGTCGTAGAGCCCATCGAGGCGCTGCTCGCCGAGGCCGATCCCGACCAAACGCTCGCTCCCTGCGGGCTCCGGCAGCTCATCATCGGCCCCGGCGCCGTTGGGGCAGTGGCCGACGCCGTCACCCGGCTCCTGCCGGCCGCGCAGACTGGCAGCGCGGCCACGCCGCCGCGGGTCTCGCTCCTGGTGGACCGTACCCGGATCGCGCGTTCCGGGGAGGACGTCAAAGACCTCATTCAGGCCCAGCTCGCCGCCAGGTTCACTGTGGTCCGCACAGTGCTCGACGACGGGCACGCTGAACTCCACGTCGTCGACAGCGTCCTCGATGCGGCCGCTGAAGTCGTCCTTGGCGCCGATGCCGTCGTAGCTGTCGGCGGCGGCACCATCAGCGACATCGCAAAGGTAGCAGTCCAGCGTGCAGGTGCCGCAGGCAGAACCCTGGTCCTGGTTTCGGTTCAGACAGCCGCCTCCGTCGACGGGTACACCGACGACGTTTCCGTGGTTCTGCGGGACGGGGTGAAACGCACCATACCCTCCTGCTGGCCGGACGCAGTCATCTCCGACACGGACGTTATCGCCGAGGCGCCGGAAGCCATGAACCGTGCCGGATTCGGCGAGATGACGTCCATGCTGGTTGCTCCGGCGGACTGGCGGCTGGCTTCGCTGGTCGGCACCGACCCGACGTGCAAGCCCAGCGCCGTGCGCCTGCTCGGCATGGTCGGCAAGGACCTGGAGAGCTGGAGCGCAGGGGTACGGGAGGCCCAGCCAGAATCGGTGGGGGCCCTCGCCCGCGCCCTTGCACTGCGCGGGATCGTCACCGGTGTCGCCGGAACGACGGCCGTCCTGTCCGGCGTCGAGCACCTTATCAGCCACATGCTGGACCAGTACCACGGCGCCCATGACCAACCCATCGGCTTCCACGGTGCCCAGGTGGGGGCCGGTTCCGTGATTGCCGCCAGCGCCTGGGACATGCTGTTCGAGCGGCTGGCAGCAGCACCCGGCACCCGGCCGCGCCTGGCAGCCCTTGACCACGGACCGGCCAGGAAAAGAGTCCTTGCCGCCTTCGAACGGGTCGATCCGAGCCTGCGCGTGGCCGAGGAATGCTGGCGTGACTACTCCACGAAGCTCGATACCGTGGGGCGCGAGCTGGCCCGGGTCGGTGCGTTGCTGGAGGGCTGGACAGGCGTCCGCGGGGAACTTAGGGACCTCGTCCGGCCCGCGGAGTCGATCGCCTCGGCGCTCGCGGGCGCCGGTGCCGCTGCCACCCTGGCCGAGCTTGAGCCTTCGGTGGATGCCGAACTGGGGCGGTGGGCGGTCGAGAACTGCGCCCTCATGCGCAACCGTTTCACGGTCGTGGACCTGCTGACGCTCCTCGGCTGGTGGGAGGCCGCGGACGTGGCCGAGGTGCTGGAGCGCGCGGCCCAGGCGGCGGCAGCTGCGGGCGCGGAAAGGAAGTGAAACCATGCTGCGCGACTATGTGATCGGCGTCGACTGCTCCACCACGGCCGCCAAGGCCGTCGTCTGGAACGCCCGTGGCGAGGCACTCTCGCAGGCGCGCTGCGCCTTCGGCCTCAGCCAGCCCCGTCCGGGGTGGGGGGAACAGAACGCCGAGGACTGGTGGACCGCCTCCGCTGAAGCGATCCGGCGGGCAGCCCAGACCGTGGACACCTCCCGGATCGGCGCCATCTGCATTACCCATCAGCGGGAGAGCTTCGTTTGCCTCGACGACGAGGGCATCCCGCTCCGGCCGGCCATGCTGTGGCTCGACACCCGTGCCACCGGGGAGGTATCCACCTTCGGCACGGAAGACGTCCACCGCCTCACCGGCAAGCCCGCCAACCCGACCCCGGCCTGGTACAAGCTCCACTGGCTCCAGGCCCATGAACCGGACACGGTCTCACGCATCGGCAAGGTGGTGGACGTTCACGGGTTCCTGGTCCACCGCCTCACCGGTGCCTGGCTCACTTCCTGGGCCTCGGCGGATCCGCTCGGGCTGGTGGACATGTCCACCTTCGAGTACGACGACGGTCTGGTCGCCGCGGTGGGCCTTGACTGCGGGCAGCTCAGCGAACTCTGGCCACCCGGCAGCGTCCTGGGCAATCTCACGGACGACGCCGCCGCGCGCCTAGGCCTTCCGTCGGGAGTCGCCGTCGTGGCTGGCGCGGGGGACGGGCAATGCGCGCAGCTGGGTGCCGGGGCAACCTCGGGCGGCCGGGCCTACCTTAACCTTGGCAGCGGAATCGTGTCGGGGACGTTCGCGGAGCAATATTCCTATGCACGGGAGTACAGGACGCTGTCGGCCGCCGTTCCCGGGGCCTATACCTTGGAGACCTTCATCGGCGGCGGCACCATCAACCTGGTCTGGTTCATCGAGAAATTCTCTGGAATCGACGCCCAGGGCCTCGGCCTGGGGCTGAGCCCCGAGCAGGTCCTTGAGACCGCCGCGGCTGCTCTTCCCCCCGGTTCAGAGGGCCTGCTGGCCCTGCCGTATTGGACCGGCGCCCTAACTCCATACTGGGACCACAATGCGCGCGGTGCCCTGCTCGGCCTCACCGGCGTTCATGGCAAGGCGCACGTGTACCGGGCGCTGCTTGAGGGCCTCGCTTTCGAACAGCGGCTCCTGACCACCGGGGCGGAGAAGGCCCTGGCAGAGCCCGTGGCCGAAGTGGTCGCCCTGGGCGGCGGCTCGCGCAGCCCGGTCTGGTGCCAGATTATCGCCGACGTCATGCAGCGCAGCGTCTCCGTGGTGCGCGATCCGGAGAGCACCTGCCTTGGTGCGGGGATGTTGGCCGCGGCCGCTGTGGGCATCCACGATTCCGTGGCCTCCGCCGCCAAGGCCATGAGCGGAACAGGGCTGTCCTACGAGCCCCGACCCGCCGCGGCCGCAGCGTACGAGCGGCTCTACGACGTCTACCGCGATATTTATCCGGCCAACCGGGCTGTTTTCGCCAAGCTCGCGGAGGCAGCGCGATGAATGCTTCAACGACCCTGACGTCCAGGCCGGTGAGAGCCTATGCCGGCTATCTCTTCGACCTCGACGGCACGATCTATCTGGGCGATGAGTTGCTCCCGGGGGCTGCGGAGCTGGTGCACGGGCTCCGGGAGGCGGGACGCGAGACACTGTTCCTCTCCAATAACCCCACCAAGAATCCGCAGATGTACGCGGACAAGCTGACCCGCCTGGGCCTGCCGACCCCCGTCAACCGGATCGTGAACCCGCTGGTCACCATCGTCGCGTGGCTGCGCAAGGAAGCTCCGGGGGCGGGAGTCTTCGTCATCGGTGAAGAGCCGCTCCAACAGGCCATCCGCTCGGCCGGTTTCCGGCTGACCGAGGATCCCCGGGACATTGACGTCGTGGTCGCGAGCTATGACCGCGGCTTCGACTACCGCAAGCTCCAGATCGCCTTTGACGCACTCTGGCAGCACCGGCGGGCGCGCCTGGTGGCCACAAACCCCGATGCCTACTGTCCCATGCCGATGGGCCGCGGGGAGCCTGACGCCGCGGCAGTGATCGCCGCGATCGAGGCGTGCACCGGAGTGCGGTGCGAGGCCAACGTGGGAAAGCCGGCCGGAGTCATGCTGCAAACGGCGCTGGACGTCCTGGGGCTCTCCGGATCGGACTGCGTCATGGTGGGGGACCGGCTGCAGACAGACATCGCCATGGCGGTGGACGCCTGCATGGATTCTGCCCTCGTCCTCACGGGCGAGGCCACTGTGGAGATGGCGGGGCTGCTGCCCCCTGAGCGGCAGCCGACTATGGTGCTGCCGCGCATCGATGCACTCCTGGAGCCGTTCCGGGCGTCTTGAACGGGCGCAGTCAAGGCTGTACCGCGCGATCGGCCGAAGCTATTGCCAAGTTCGGCTACCCGCGAATAGAATTAGAATTCATACTATGAATATTTACTCAGAAAGGAGCCGTGATGGATCTTTCATCGCAGAATTTGCTGGAGATGCAGCGGCGCATGCTGCGGATCCGCCGTTTTGACGAGCGGGCATCCCGGATGGTCAAGCGGGGCCAAATCCCGGGCACCGTGCACACCAGCATCGGTCAGGAGGCGCAGGTTGTCGGCGCGTGCATGGCGCTCGGGGACGGCGACTACATGTCGGGGAACCACCGCAGCCACGGCCACCCGATCGGGAAGGGCTCGCCGCTGGGCCCGCTCATGGCCGAGCTCGTGGGCAAGGCCACGGGAGTGTGCGGTGGCAAGGGCGGATCGCTGCACCTGGCCGACTTCGCAGTGGGCAGCCTCGGCGAGTCCGGCATCGTGGGGTCCTCGATCCCCATCGCCACCGGGGCCGCGCTCTCGAGCAAGGTGCTCGGCAACGGCAAAGTGTCCCTGGCCTTCTTCGGCGACGGCGCGGCGAACCAGGGCTGTCTCTACGAGGCGATGAACATCTCCGGGGTCTGGAACCTGCCGGTGGTGTTCCTCTGCGAGAACAACCAGTACGCCCTCTCCACCCCGGCACACACAGTGACCTCGGGCGTGATCGCGGACCGGGCTGCCGGCTTCGGGATGCCGGGCGTGCGGGTCGAGGACGGCCAGGATGTGCTGGCGGTCTTCGAAGCAGTCACGGCTGCGGTGGAGCGCGCCCGCCGGGGTGAGGGACCCTCGCTCGTGGAAGTCATCACGTACCGGTTCAACGAGCACTCCGAGGGTCTGCGCCTGGGCACGGACTACCGTGACGCGGACGAGAAAGCCGCCTGGGCCGGGCGCGACCCCATCGTCCTTTTCCGTCAGTACCTCGAGCGCGAGGGGATCGCCACGGCTGAGGAGCTCGACGCTCTCGAGGCCGAAGTCCTCGCCGAGGTTGACGAAGCCGTGCGCTTCACCGACGAGAGCCCCTACCCCGACCCCAGTGTCGCCTTCAAAGACCTCTACACCGAACCGATCGGAGCGATCGCATGACTGTCATGAGCTACCTCGGCGCCATCGGCGCCGCCCAGCGTGAGGCGATGGACGCCGACGAGCGGGTGGTCATCATCGGCGAGGACGTCGAGGCCAACGTGTACGGCACCACCGGTGCCGGCAAGTCGCGCAAGGACAAGGGCGACTTCCTGGAGATGTACGGGGCCAACCGCATCCGCAACACCCCCATCTCCGAGGAAGTCATCGTCGGTGCCGCGATCGGTGCCGCGATGACCGGCCTGCGGCCCATCGTGGACCTCTCGTACTCGAGCTTCCTGTACATGGCAATGGACCAGTTCGTGAACCAGGCCGCCAAGAACCGGTATATGTTCGGCGGGCAGGCGTCCATCCCGGTCGTGTTCCGCTCGGCCATGTTCTACGGGCTCAACACCGGCGCTCACCACTCCGACCGCCCGTACCCGATGTTCATGAACGTCCCGGGGTTGAAGATCATTGTCCCGTCCACCCCGTACGACGCCAAGGGCCTGCTCAGGACCGCGGTGGACACCGACGACCCGGTCCTGACCTTCGAGGCGTGCACGCTCTGGGGCAGCAAGGGTGAGGTCCCGGAGGAGGAGTATCGTATCCCGTTCGGCCAGGCCAATGTCGCCAGGACCGGCGACGACGTAACCGTCGTCGCGATCGCCAGCGCCGTTCCGGAGGCCCTCGCGGCCGCGGAGTCGCTCGCCTTGGAGGGCGTCTCGGTAGAGGTCATCGACCCGCGCACCCTCGTCCCGTTCGACACCGAGGCCGTGATCCGCTCGGTACAGCGCACCGGGCGGCTGGTCATCGCTGATCCGGCCCACCGCACCTGCTCGGCCGCGGCCGAGATTTCGGCCATCGTCGCCGAGGAGGCGTTCGAGTCCCTCAGGGCCCCGATCGTCCGCGTCACCACCCCGGATACCCAGATCCCGTTCAGCCCCGCCCTCGAGAAGCAGCTCTATCCGAACCGGACAAAGATCGAGGACGCGATCCGCCGGATCACGGGCTTGATGGCGAACACCCTGAACACCGAACTCACATCGCCCGCACCGCGCATGTGACACCCCGTACAGAACACCAAAGCAAGGAGAAAGAAAATGGCAAGAGTTGAGGTCCTGCTGCCCCAGTGGGGAATGGGCATGAGCGAAGGCACCATCGCCACATGGCTCAAGAACGTCGGCGACACCGTCACCGAGGACGAGCCGCTGGCCGAGGTCGAGGCCGAGAAGGTTGAGGAGACCCTGGAATCCCCCGCATCCGGCGTCCTTGCCGAGATTGTCGTCCCCGAAGGCGAGACCGTGGATGTCCGATCGATCCTCGCTTACATCGAGACGGCCTGACGGGCCAGAGCTAGGAAGGGGAACAGATATGCCACAGGTCGATCCACGTCAGATCGTCAAAGACGCAGCCGACGGCAGATACGCCGTCGGAGCATTCAACATGCACAACGAGGAGACCACGGAGGCGCTGGTCAGGGCCGCAGAGCGTGCCAAGTCTCCGGTTTTCCTCCAGGTGGGCCGGGCGATCGTGCCCCACATGGGGCTCAAGAAGGCCTATGAGATGACGCGCCGCATCGCCGAGGAGTCCGAGGCCGAGTATGTAATCCATTTGGACCACGGACCGTGGGAGGAAGTGTTCGAGGCCATTAAGCTCGGGTTCACCTCCATCATGTACGACGGCGCGCACCTTCCGTTCGAGGAGAACATCCGCACCACGCGGAAGGTCGTGGAGGTGGCGCACTCCTTCGGCATCCCCGTGGAGGCCGAGCTGGGGAAGATCCCCGACGCCGACCAGCAGGTCGACTGGCAGTCCTACTACACCAATGTTGCCGAAGCGGAGCGTTTCGTTGCGGAAACGGGAGTTGACTTCCTCGCTATTTCCGTGGGAATCGTGCACGGTGTTCCGCTGGCGACAGCGCAGCCTCTGGACATCCAGAGGGTCAAGGAGATCGAGTCCGCCGTGGGCATTCCGCTGGTCCTCCATGGCGCGTCCGGCGTCCCGGATGACGAGATCCGCGCTGCAATGGCCGCCGGGGTGCACAAGTTCAACGCCGACACGGACCTGCGGCTCGCGTTCCGTTCAGGCATCGAGGCCGTGTGGTCAAACGGCGACCGCCAGCTCGAGGATGCGATGGCGGAAGGCCGGGAGCGGATGATCAACGCAACCATCGAGAAGATGGAGCTCTACGGGTGCGCGGGCAAGACACGGGGCCTGGCGCAGGTGCAGCGGTGACCGCTGTCGAGGAGGAGGGCAGGACTGTCGTCCCGCTCAAGGGAATCCGGCGCACTGCTGCGCGGCGCATGGTCGCCGCGTGGGAGGCGCCGGCTTTCCATCTCGCCGTCGAGGCGGACATGGGGGCTGCGCTCCGCGTGAAGGAGCGCAGCCCTGGCGCCACCGTCACGGATGCGATCCTGGCCGCCTGTGCGGCCGCGCTGCGGGACCACCCGGCCCTCAACGCTCACTACGCAGAGGAAACGGTCACCCGGTTCGACCGTGTCAACGTCGGCATGGCCGTCGATACGCCGGCCGGGCTGGTGGTTCCTGTCATCAAGGACGTGACGTCCCTGGGTCTGGCGGGTATCGCGGCTGCGCGCAGGGACGTCGTCCAGCGCGCCCGCGAGGGCAAGCTCACCATGGAGGACGTGACGGACGGTACCTTCACCGTCTCCAACCTCGGCATGATGGGCATCGACGCCTTCGATGCGATCCTCAACGTCCCGCAGGTGGCCATCCTCGCGGTCGGAGCAACACGCCAGCAGTTCGTCCCGACGGATGACGGGACCGGCGCGTGGAGGCCCCGCGCCAGGCTTACCCTCACGTGTGACCACCGGGCCGTTGACGGTGCCACCGGAGCCCGTTTCCTGGCCGCTATCCGGGACAACCTCGAAGCGAGCTGACGAAGACTCATCCGTGCTGTGAGGGGCCCGGGCAACCGAGAGGTTGCCCGGGCCTCCTTTATGCCTGCTCTGCCCCTTTGCGGGCCTCTGCCCGCCGCAAGCCTGGGGGCATCCCACCAGTGCCTGTGCTCCCGGAGGGCGATGCCTCATGCTGGCTGCCATCCACGGGCGCGGGTACCAGCTGCACCCGTCACGAGACATGCAGACTCTTTAGGCACAATGCCGTTTACTTTGTGTTTTTTGGTGTTCGTTTGAGTGGCCAGTGGGACATTTTGCGTTTGACGGCTTCAGTCAGTTTGTGAGGGGGAAAAAGCCGGGCGCGCGGCGAGGGATCGCCGCGCGGCCCGGAGGGCGGGTGTGAAGGAGAACTGCAGGGGGGTCTTCGTCGAATTCTGCGGCGACGGCGCCGATGAGGGACCGGATCGCGTAGTGCGCGCAGAGGTGGCCGTAGATTTCCTGCAGCACCCCGTCCGGTGTTTTGGAGCGCAGGACGATGTCGGTGAACCGTTTGAGAACAACGCCAAAGCCATCACTCAACCGCTCGGGACCCTCCGGAATCACCCATCCACTACGCGCCATGCCGAAAGAATCACACAGCTGTGCTAAGTAACGGCGTTGCCTTTAGACATGAGGGAACCCCCGGCCGTCACGGCCGGGGGTTCCCTGGTTGCGGGGAGGCGGTGCGTGTTCAGCTAAGGCGGGAGACGACTTCCTTTACCAGGGGCCATACACGGGTCACTGAGGTGTGGTTGACGGTCTCCTTGGGCGAATGGAGGTCATGCAGCTCTGTGCCGATGGAGATGATGTCCAGCCCGGGGATCTTCTGGCTGAACATGCCCAGTTCGAGGCTGCACTGGGAGACGTGAACGTCGGCGTCGTGGCCCATGACGTCACTGAATGCCTCACGTGCCGTCTTCAGCAGCGGCGAATCGGGCCGGTACGGGAATTCGGCCGCGTCCAGCCCGTACTCTTCTACGGTGACCCCGCCGCCTGCCAGTGCGGCCAGCGCGCGGACACGGTCCAGGATCTCGTGCTTGCGGGATGTGACGGCGGCGGTAATCGTGGCCATGAGCCTGGCTCCCTCGGGTGTGGTGCGCACGGTGCCGAGGTTGTTCGAGCTTTCCACAATGCCCGGAACGGTGAGGCTCCAGCTGAGGACGCCGTTGGGGACAAGCGCGGTCAGGCGGGCAAAGCGGGCGCCGGCCTCGGGGGAGAAGACCCGGTCGGGGGCCTCGGCAGCCGCCAGTTCGAGGCGCAGCCCGGGTTCAGCCTTCCGGTACTCGTTCTGCAGCTCACCCTCGAGCTCGAAGATCACCTTGCGCACGCCGTCCGTGTCCTCGGGCCGCACGAGCAGGGTGCTCTGGGCGTCCGCCGGGATGGCGTTGTTCTGGGCACCGCCATGCGGCTCAGAGATCCGCACGTCGTACTTGGCGAGCACGGTGTTGAGTGCCCGGGCGAGGACCAGGACGGCGTTGGCGCGCTCAAGGTGGATGTCGAACTCGCAATGGCCGCCGGACAGGCCGCGGACCTTGAGCAGCAGTGCCTCCGAATGCGTCCTGGGAGCCGGTTCCCACTCGGCGGGGATGTCCACCGTGAAGGTTATGTCGCCGCTGCAGCCGGCGAGGATCTCCTTATCGGTGATCCAGTTGAAGTCGATCATGCGCTTGCCTGACAGCTTCGAGGTGTCGAACCCGGCGGCTCCGACCTTCCCCTTTTCCTCCATCGCGGTCAGGACCGCTTCGAGGGGAGGATGCGGGATGTCGGTGGAGTCAAGGAGGGCCAGGATGTAGGAGACGCCGATGCCGTTGTCGGCGCCCAGGGAGGTGCCGTTGGCCGTGACGAAGTCACCGTCGATGAGGAGCTCGATCGGGTCCCGCTCGAAGTCGTGCACCACGCCGTCTTCCTTCTCGCACACCATGTCGAGGTGCCCGTGGAGGATGAGCGGCGGTGCGTCCTCCAGCCCGAGCTGGCCGGGCTTGCGGACCAGGACGCAATGCAGGTCGTCTTGGGTGGCTTCCAGGCCGCGGTCCCGGGCGAAGCCGACGACCCAGTCGGCGACCTCTTTCTCGTTGCCCGAGCCGCGCGGGATGCCGGCGAGGGTCTCGAAGAAGGAGAACACCTCCTGCGGTTGGAGTGCTTTCAGGACTGACATGGGGTGGGTACCTTTCGGGAAGGGTATGGGAGTCCCCGCGGCGTTGCGGAGGACGGGAACATGACGTGTGTGGTGGTAGGCAGTGCTATTTGACCACTTCGTTGTGGCCTCGGCCCATAGTAAGTGCTACAGCGGCGATGATAACCAGGCCGTAGACCAGGCTCTGCGCCTGTGGTGTAACGCCGACGGCGGCCGCACCAATCGGCACGAGCGCGACGGTCAGGGCGCCGAAGACGATGTTGATCGGGTTCGTAATGCCACCGGTGATGGCCGTTCCGCCAACGATGGCGGCGGCGATGCCCGGCAGCAGCAGGTCACTTCCCAGGCCGAAGGACGACGCCGCCCCGGCCTGCGCAATGACGAGGACCCCGGCGACGCCAGCCATAAGGCCGGAGAGGGCGAAAGCGAGGACCTTGAGCCATCGGGTCTGCAGGCCCGAGAACAGCGCACCTGTCTCGTTGAGTCCCACCGCGGTCATGCCCTCGCCCGGGCGGGTGAACCGGAGGAAGGCCCACAGGCCCACCGCCAGGACCACACCGACCCAGAAGGCCAACGGCAGGCCGGCGAACGCGGTCCCAAACAGGGGAGCGAGCAGCTGGCTGTTCGCCGTGGCATACACGGTGGTCGCATCGCTGATCACCAGTGAAGCTGCCTGCAGGATGCCGAGCGTGCCGAGCGTCAGGGCGAAGGACGGGATCTGGCCGAACGCAACCAGGAAACCGTTGGCGGCTCCGATGAGCGTAACCAGGCCGAGGGTGACCACGGGCGCCGCGGGACCGAGTGGTCCAAGAGTCTGGGCGAGGATGATCGCCGCGAATATCACGATCGCTGCATTGGACAGGTCGATCGAACCCACGTGGAGCACCATGGCATGTCCTAGCGCGACCAAGAGGATGGTCGCGGCCTGAACGGCAAGGATTGCCATGCCGCCGCCGGTCAGGAACGCCGGCCGGAGGATGGCCACGAGGGCGAACAGGGCAAGGAACACCGCGAACGGCCCGATGCTGAACCACAGATTCCGTGGCGGCCGGCGCACGGACATCGTCTTGCCGTCGGCGGCTGCCGGCACCGTGGCCGGCTGCTCGAGAAGAGCTTTCTTTGACATGGGATTCACACCATCTTTTCAAGCAGGTCGAGAGACGTCGGGCTGTCAACGGAGAGATCGAAGCGGGCGGTGATTTCGCCGTCGCGCATCACGATGATCTCGTCCGCCATCTCGAGGGCCTCCTCGAGCGTGTCGGGCAGCAGGATCACAGCAGCGCCATTCTCCTGGGCGGCACGGATCTGGTCGTTCACCGTTTGTGATGCTCCCGGGTCGAGGCCGCGGAGCGGGTGATCAAGGATCAGGACGCTGAGCTCCTCAGCGCGCAGCCACTTGGCCATGACCACCTTTTGTTGGTTGCCGCCGGAGAAGCGCCCAAGGGGCAGGCGGGGATCCCGGGGCCGGACGTCAAGGCGTTCGAACCATTCCTCGGCTGCCTTCATGCGGGCCTTGCGCCGAAGGATCGGGCCCTTGGCTGCCTCCCGGGGATGTACGAGGGTGAGGTTCTCGGCAGCGCTCAGCCCGCCGACAATGCCTTCCACCTTCCGTTCGGAGGGGATGTAGGCCAGTCCGTGCCGGACGGCGCGGCGCATCGACCAGCCTTGGACGGAACGGCCTCCCACCTCGAGGGTGCCGGAGTCCATAGGCTCGGCTCCGAAGACCGCACGGCAGACGGATTCGCGGCCGGAACCCATGGCGCCCACGATGGCGAGGGACCGCCCCGAGGAGACAGCGAACGAAACGTCCTTGAAGTGCCCTTTCCTGCCCAGCCCTTTTGCTTCGACGGCGGCCACGGCGCCCACGGCGCTTCCGCCCTTGCGCACCCGCGCCCGTGATTCCTGGCCGATCATGAGGCGGAAGAGTTCCTCTTCGGTGACTTCCTCCCGCCGCACGTCTGCCACAACTTCGCCGTGCCGCATGACCACTACGCGGTCGCAGATCCGGAGGACTTCGTCGAGCCGGTGGGAAACGAACAGTACCGAGCCGATTTCCCGCAGTGAACGGATCTCACGCTCTAGGATTGCCGTTTCGTTGCGCTCCAGCACGGAGGTCGGCTCGTCGAGAATCACCAGCGGTGTTGCGTGGATGGCCTCGTCCACCCGCAGTGCGCGGGCGATTTCGACCATCTGGCGGTCCACGAACGAGAGGTCGCTGACCTTGGTCCTCGGGTCGATCGTGGAGCCCACGCGGGCGAGGATAGCGGCTGCCTCCTGGTTCAGCCGCTTCCAGCGGTAGAACCCGTAGCGGGTGGCCGCGTCCTTGGAGGACAGGGCATTCATTGCGATGTTCTCCGCAACGGACAGGTTGGACAGGAGCGACTGCTCCTGGTGCACCACGCCGATGCCCGCGGCAACGGCGTCCTGAGGCCTGCGGAACTTCACGGGCTGGCCGTCTGCCTCGATGACTCCGGAGTCCGGCTGGTACAGCCCGGTGAGGATCTTCAGCAGGGTCGATTTGCCGGCGCCGTTTTCACCGATCAGCCCGACCACCTCGTGGCGCGGGACCTCGAGGGAGACATTCTTGACCGCGTGGGTCGCGCCGAAGGATTTCGAGATGTTGGTCAGCTTAAGTGCAGGGGGGGCGACGCCGGTGCGGGGCGCCAGGGAAGCGTTCGTCATTTTACGATCCTCAGTCTGCTGCGGTGCGGCCAGGTAGCCACGAGGACAGCCGCGATCAGGACGGTTCCGGAGACCGCGGATTGGATGTTCGGGCTGACTCCGCTGAGGATGAGCCCGTTGTTGAGGACGGTCAGCATGAGCACACCGATCGCGGTGCGGAGGATACCGCCCTTACCGCCTCCCAGGGAGGTGCCGCCGATCACCACGGCCGCGATGGTCAGGAAGAGCGTACCCACGCCGATGGTGGCCGAGCCTGCGCCGAGCTTGAGGGCCGCCAACACGCCGGCGGCCGCGCTGCACGCGCCGGCGACAACGAACACGTAGAGCTTGTACCGGAGCACCGGAATGCCGTTGCCCTTTGAGATCTCTTCGCTGTCACCGATCGCGTAGGCGAAGCGCCCGAGCCTCGTGAAGCGGGCCACGAACATCCCGGCCAGGACGAACGCGGCGGCGAGCAGGAAGGAGTTAGGCAACCCGAAGGTGAGGGTCGAGGGCCAGGCCTTGATGCCGCCGTCGGGCAGGAAGGGGATGGCCTGGTCGCCGAAGAGTACGGTGGCGATCCCGAGGCCCACGAACCAGACGCCGAGCGTGACGATGAAGGAGGGCACCTTGAGGCGCGTGTGGACGAGGCCGCTCATCAGCCCCAGGCCCACGCCGACCGCGAGCGCCGCAACAATGGCCCACGGGCCCAGGTCAGCACTCCCGCGGCTGTTGGCCGTCATGAGGACGAAGGTCATGCCTGCCGCGCCCATCACACCCTCGATGGAGAGGTCAATTGAACCGGTCAGGATGACCAGGGTGGCGCCGACGCCGAGGATCAGCGGAAGGGACGCGTGGTCCAGGATGGTCCGCAGGTTCTCCGGCGTCAGGAACGTCGCGGGGTTCAGTGCAGTGAAGACGGCGATCAGTCCGAGCAGGGCAAGCACTTCGCCGAGGTTCTTGACCTGGAACCGGCGGCCTGTCCGGAGGGGTGGCTGTGATGGGGCGGGCGCCGCCTCGAGGAGGCCGGTCCCGGTGTCCTTGTCTATCATTACTCTCACCTGTCGTGGTTACTGTGGATGGGGCGGCTCCGAGCCCGCCTGCGCGGTGCCCGGAGCCGCCCTGCGGTTGCGATCCGTCAGGGCAGTTTCTCCGGGCCGCCCGAGACCAGCGGGACGGGCTCGGTGTCCCAGGGGCCCTTCTCGATGAGCGTGTCCATCCACCCGTCGATGTCGCCGTCGAACTTCGTAAATTCGGAGAGCTTGTCCGGGGTGACGCAGCTCAGCTTGAACAGGCTGTTGCGCTTCTCCTTGGGCAGCTCAGAGGGTTTGATCTCGCCAGTGGCTGCCAGGTAGGAGGTGTAGAGGCCGATCGCGGCGGCCATGAATCCACGGTGGAAGGTCTCGCCGGCGATCGCGCCGCCGCCCATGTTCTGCTTCATCATGTCGATGACCGGCGGGTAGAGGCCGTCCGAGGCGAACTTGACGTCGTTGATCCGGCCCGCATCCTTCACGGCCTGCACGGCGCCGATGATCATGCCGTCGTCGGCGGCCCAGATGCCGTCGATCTTGTCTCCGTGTTTGGCGAGGAGGTTCTGGGTCTCCTTGAGGCCGAGCTGCGGGTCCCAGTTGGCCGGGCGCGTGTCGAGCAGGTTCACGTCCGGGTAGGCCTTGAGCGCGTCCTTCAGGCCGGCCACGCGGGTCTGGCTGGTGGTGCTGTCGAGCACGCCCGCGAGTGCCACGACGTTGCCCTTGCCGCCGATGCTGTCGGCGAGCGCCTTGGCCGTGCACTGGCCGCTCTCGACCCCGGAGTGCTTCTGGAAGGCGACGAAGTTATCGCCCTGGTCCCACGGCTCGAAATTGTCCGGCTTGTTCCACCAGACTGTCGCGTAACCGCCTGCGGCCTTCACGGCGTTGATGATGGGCGGAGCATCCGAGCTTGCGACGGTGTTGACCATCAGCGCCACCTTCTTGCCCTGGGCAAGGATGGCCTGGATCTTGGAGATCTCGGTCTGCGAGCTGCCCTCGGAGTCGACGATCTCAAGGGGCACATCGAGCTTCTTGGACAGTGCCTTGGCGCCCTCGATCATGGAGGCCATATAGGGGTTGGTGGTGTTGATGACGGATGCAACGAGGACGATGTCCTTCTTGTCAATCGGCTGCTGGGAGCTGGCAGCGGTCGACGAGCAGGCGGTGGTGGCCAGAAGGCCGGCCACGAGCCCGAATGCCGCAATGCGGCGCCGAACGGGTTTTTTGAGGTGCATCAAAGACTCCTTTGTGAGAGACGACCAGAAGCGAGTGCAGTTTCGAGGAAGATATTTATTCAGCCACTGCATTAGCATTCTTAGAGTGTGCTTCATCTCACAGCAGCCTGTCAAGAGGCTCGCGGAATGAGGCTTAAAAGACTGTGGGGAGCCTGCTCGACAGGCTCCCCACAGCTGGTCAGGCGGAGGTCAGCGGAAAGTGCGGAAGAACGTCCTCACGTCGTCCACATACGTGTCCGGCACCTCGAGCGGGGCGAAGTGGCCGCCCTCGTCATGTACGCGGTACTGCTGGAGGTTGAAGTATTTTTCCGTCCAGGTCCGCGGCGGCTTGTAGATTTCACCGGGATAGATGCCCACCGCAGTGGGCGCGCCCACGACGGGGAACCTGTCGTGCGAGGGCTTCCAGGGATTCCCCCGGCATTCCCAGTAGTAGCGCGAGGACGTGCCCCCGGTGTTGGTGAGGAAGTACACCGCAGCTGTCGTGACGAGGTCTTCCCTCGGCCACACCCGTTCAAAGGCCTCGGTCCCCGTGCCCCGTTCCTCGAGGCCCCAGAAGTACCGCTTCTCGGTGATCCAGGCCAGCTGTGCTGCAGGGGAGTCCGCGACGAGCGCGGCCAGGGTCTGGGGCTTTGTCAGCTGGATCTCGCCGTAGCCGCTCTCCTTCTGGACGAAGAGCTTGCCGCGTTCGAACCAGCCCTTCTCTTCGGCCTCGTTGTACTCGCTCTCGTCGGGGAGCCCGAGAAAGGGGTCGTACTTCACGCCCGGAGGGGCGTCGGGGTGCTCGGCGAGATAGTGGCTCATCTGGGCCGGGAAGTGCGTGTAGACGCCATAGACGTCCTGCTCGTACTTGTGGCCGTGCTGCTGGGCGATGAGGGCGCCCCAGTCACCGCCGGCCGTCGCGTACTTCTCATAGCCCAGGACGTCCTTCATGAGGGCGTTCTCCAGGTCCGCGGTCCGCCACCAGTTCCAGCCCGGTTCGGTCAGCGGCGAGGAGAAGCCGTACCCCGGGAGGGAGATGAGGACGACGTCGAAGGAGTCTGCCGGGTCTCCTCCGTAGCTCGCCGGGTCGGACAGCGGGCCGATCACCTTGCGCAGGTCCCAGAAGGTCCAGGGCCAGCCGTGATGGATGAGCAGGGGCATGGGGTTCGGCCCCTTGCCCTTAACATGGATGAAATGCAGCGGGACCCCCATGAGCTCCGTCTTGAAGTGCGGCAGCTCGTTCATGCGCCGCTCGACGTCCCGCCAGTCGTACTCGTCGATCCAGTACTCGATGAGCTGCTTGTGGTAGTCGGTGTTGTATCCGTACCGCCAGTCATCGTTGGCGAAGTCCACCGGATACCTCGTGCGGCGAAGCCGCTCGTTCATATCCTTGATGTCCTCATCCGGGATCGAGATGGTGAAGGGCGTGATCTCGCCTTCGTTCTGCGCAGCCATTGCGCCTCCTTGTGAAGTGGGTGGTTCGGTTTCAGTGCTCAGGTGATGTTGTACAGGGCCCGCGCTTCTTCATGGGTCGCTATCGGCCGGCCTACCTCCCGCGCGATCTCCTGGGCCTGCTGCAGGAGTTCGAGGTTGGTGGGATTGCGGGCGGGATCATAGAAGAGCTCGAGGCCGGTCTTGATGTGGCCGCCGAGCTCGATGGCCCGGCGGAGGATGGCGGTGTCGTCGAGGGCGCCCTGCCCCCAAACCGAGATGTACCAGGGGTGCTTGACCTTTGCTTCCTCGATCATGGAGAGGTAGTAGTAGAGGCTTTCAAGGCTGGGTTTCATGCCGTTTGTGCCGATCGGGTCCATGGCAGTGAGCCCGTAGTCGCCGATGAGGTAGAAGTCCCACATGGAGCCCTGCGTCGAGAGGCCCCGGTTGACGTAGTGCATGGCGTGGCGCAGGTGGCCTGGCTCGTATATGCCGAACACCATGGCCAGGTCCCTTTCGCGGAACATTTTGACCTGGCTTGCCACGCGCTGGTAGTTGAACCCGAACTCCGGTCCGGAGAGGTAGCCTTCCGCGTCCTCCTCGACGGCGAAAAGCGTCAGGCCGGTGTCGACGCAGCCGATCCGCACATTGCCGCCCTCGTACAGGTGCGGCACGTGCTCGAGCCCGTTTTCATGAGGCAGCAGCCGGAGGTTGTTGCAGGTGGTGGGGTACCACGTGATGTCCGGGTGCTTCTCGAGGACCCGGTCCCACGTGCGCATGTAGTCCTTGTAGGCGTTCTCCCCGAGGAGGTCGAAGCTTGTGTTGTGCGCGTGGATTGCACCTGCGCCCGCTTCCCAGCACCTGATCGCGTCCTCCGCGATCTCCTCGTAGGAGATGGGCGTGTTCGGGTTCATCTCCTTCGTTCGGATCCCGTTGATGTGGGACTCGATCACCACCGGATAGTCCCATGTGGGCTTCATGTCGGCGTATTTGTCAAGGGCGGTGGGCACAGTACCTCCTGGCAGATGGAGTGGCGCCGATCCACTGGCAGTCATCCGCCGGGGGTGTGAATCGTTATGCGCACTTCTAATGAATATGCCATCGATCATGGGACGTACATCACACCATTGTCAATAGGTGCCTGGCGCTGACCCCGGGTCAGCCCTTCGCTGCGGGCGTACGACGGCGGCTGGGACGCCTTGCCGGGTCCCCTTGTGTCCGGGGTGAGGATGGAGCGGAATCGACCAGGAACTGGGCGGTCCTGACGTCGGTGACGAGCGTGTCCACCCACCCGCCGGCCGCCGCTGCCCTGATGGCCCGGTGCTTGCGGGCGCCGCCGGCAACGGCCCACCGGTGCCGCGCGTTGCGCAGCTGCTCCCGGGTGATGCCGACCACCAGGTCCTCGAGTTCCGAGTCGATCGGATTCCCGTCAGCGTCCAGGAAATGCAGGCAGACTTCCCCTACCGCTCCGAGTTCACGCACGCGGGCGAACTGCGCGTCCGTGAAGAAGTTGTCGCCGGGGCGCAGGTCCGGATCGATCTCGTCGGCGCCGATACCCACCAGCGCCAGGTCCACCGAGTCGAGCATCTGCAGCGCCTCCCGCGCGTGCGGATCGCCGCTCAGCAGGAGTTCCTTCATCTCCGGGCTTGCTGCAACGCCGGGGGTCCGGAGGAAAACGGGCTGCGCCCCGGTGAGGGCGGCGAACTGCTGGGTGGACCGGGCCGTGGCGTGCTGGAGCGGGGGCGGGCCGAGGTCGCCCAGTGTTTCGATGACGTGCTTGCACCGGGTGCGCATGGGCAGCATGGTGTCGATCATCATCCGCATCGTCTTGCTCCAGGAGGTCAACGCGATCGTGCGCACCTCGAAGGCCACGTCCTGCAGGAGCGAGGCCATCGTGTGCGCCAGGTCCTTGCCCAGCTCTTCCTCGTTATCGCTGACGGCGTCGATGATGTGGACCTCACTGAGTCCGTAAAGTGCCTCCACGCGTTCTTCAAGCTCCGCGTGGACGTGCGGCGGCACCGCCACTACGGTCCGTACAATCGAGGCCTCCTCGGCCTGGGCCAGCAGCCTCGAGACGCGGGACTGTGAAATCTGCAGCCGCTTGGCGATGTCGGTCTGGCGCATCTCGTGGGTATGGTAAAGGCGCGCCACCTTGATCATCAGCCGCTGCGCGTCGACGTCGGTCATCAGACTCCTTTTGTTTCCTGGCCTATTTTAGGGCCCCTTGACACGTGACCCGGGGCACATAACACTTGTAGATGGAAATGCAGCCTATAAATATTTATTCTATTGCTCGTGGGGCCGGAAGGGAAGCGCTATGGAGGAGTTCAGCAGTCCGTTCGACATCGTAGTCGTCGGGGCAGGCATCAACGGCTTGGGGATCGCCCGTGACGCCGCCGTCAGGGGCCTGCGGGTGGTTTTGCTCGAGCAGGACGACATCTGCAGCGGAGTCTCTGCGTGGTCGGGGCGGCTGGTCCACGGCGGGCTCCGCTACCTCGAGCACCGCGACTTCGCGCTTGTGCGCGAATCGCTCCGGGAACGGGAGCTCCTCTTCCGCCTGGCCCCCCACCTCGTCAAGCCGTTGCGGCTCATCATGCCACTGAGCTCGCACAGCCGCCGTCCTGCCTGGCTCATCAGAATCGGCATGTTCCTCTATGACGCACTGTCCTTCGACAAGAAGACCCAGGGCCACGAAGTCCTGAACCGCACCGCGATCCTCCGCCGATTCCCGGGCATATCCCCCGAAGGTCTTCGCGGGGCGGTGGTCTTCACGGACGGCCAGGTCGAATACGCGGAGCGCCTCTGCACCGAAGTCGCCGTCGCGGCTGCGGGCGCCGGGGCAGTGATCCGGACGAAGTCGCGGGTCGAAGAGCCCATCCTCGAGGGAGGTCGGGTCGTCGGGGTGCGCTACCGGGACACCCTGACCGATGAGATGCATGAGGTCCGTGCGCCGATCGTCCTTAATGTCGCAGGCCCCTGGATCGACCGGATCTTCCGGCGGGGTGCGCCGGACCAGCCCCGCCTCAACGGGGGCACGAAGGGCAGCCATCTGGTCGTGGACTCCTTCCCCGGCGCCCCGGACGACGTCGTCTACTACGAGTCCAAGACCGATGGCCGCCTTGTCCTCGTGATTCCGTGGATGGGCCGGTACCTCATCGGAACCACGGACCTCCGTTTCGACGCCGATCCCGGCGAGGCGCGCTGCGACGCCGACGAGATGGACTACCTGCTCGGCGAGGTGAACGAACTCATTCCCAGCGCGAACCTCACGTCAAACGACGTCCTCTTCACCTACTCGGGCGTCCGCCCGCTGCCGTACGCACCGGATGTCGAAGAGTGGGAGATCCCCCGGAGCCATGTCCTCCACGACCACGCCCCGGACCTCCCCGGCCTCATCACCGTGGTGGGCGGGAAGCTCACCACCTACCGGCAGCTTGCTGAGGACGCGGTGGACGATGCCTTCAAGCGGCTCGGGCGCAGAAGCCCGAAGTGTGTCACGGCGAGCCTTCCCCTCCCCGGTGCGGCCGGGGACTTCGAGGAGGCCCGGGTGGCGCTCCGCGCCGAAGGCCTCGCCGACGTGACGGTCGAGCGGCTTCTGGCCCTCTACGGGATCCGGGCACTCGACGTCGTAGCCCAGGCGGGCCGGGCTGGCGGCGGCTTTTCCGTCCTCGATCCCGCGACGGGTGCACTCGAAGTCGAGATCCTCCTCGCGGTACGGCATGAGTTCGCAAAGACGCTCACGGACGTCCTCGCCCGCCGCATGCTCCTGGCGTTCGAGCCCGGGCATGGCCTCGACGTCGCCGAGCGGGCTGCCGCCGTCATGGGCGCCGAGGTGGGCTGGGACGAGGCCCGCCAGGCAGCGGAAGTCCGTGGCTACCGCGAGTGGCTCGAACGGCTCGCCGTTCCCTCCCGTGCCGCGCAGGAACGGCCCGCAGTCGAGGGCTCCACGCCGTGAGCCCGCGGTACGTCCTGGCACTCGACGAAGGATCGACCAGTGCCCGTGCGGTCCTGGTCTCCCTCGAGGGAAAGATTGTGGCGGAGGCCCGACATCCCGTGACCCCGCTCTTCCCGAAGCCGCGGTGGGTGGAGCTCGATCCCATGGCGCTGTGGGAGGCCCAGCGGCAGAGCATGCAGGCCGTCATGGCCAAGGTTGGCGCGACCACCGACGACCTCGCCGCGGTTGGCATCACAACGCACCGGGAGTCCTGCCTGCTCTGGGACCGGCGGACCGGCGAGCCCGTCCACAACGCGATCATGTGGATGTCCAAGCAGACGGATACGATCGTGCAGCGCTGGAGCACGGACGGTCTCGACGACGAGTTCCGGCAGCGGACCGGACTTTTCAACGACTCCTTCTTCAGCGCCTCCAAGCTCGCGTGGGTGCTTGAGAACGTCCCCGGCGTCCGGGAACGCGCCGAGCGGGGGGAACTCGCTGCCGGCACGGTGGACACCTGGCTGCTGTGGCAGCTGACCGGCGGCCGCTCGCACTTCACGGACCACAGCGAGGCGTCCCGGACAGCGCTCTTCTCCCTCGAGACCCGAGACTGGGACGAGAAGCTCATCGAGGCCTGCGGAATCCCCGCACGCCTGCTGCCCCCGGCGCTGCCGTCCGATTCGCACTTCGGCGATATGCGCCCCGCCGACGTCGGACTGCCAGGGGCGTCCAGCGTGCCCGTCATGGCGATCATGGGCGACCAGCAGGCCGGCATGTTCGGCCAGGCGTGTTTCGCCACCGGATCGGTGAAGAACACCTACGGTACCGCGGGTGTGCTCACCGCCAACAGCGGCCCGACGCCCGCCATCCTGGACGGGCTCACCGCCAGCGTGGGCTGGACGGCGGGAGGGACCACCGCCTATGAGGTAGAGGGTGTCGTGTTCCACTGCGGCCAGACGCTGCAGTGGATGCGGGAGCGCCTGGGCATCATCACCGCCGAGACCGACTTCGAGGAACTCGGGCGCCGGGTGCCGGACACCAGGGGTGTCTATATCGTGCCCGCCTTCGCCGGCCTGTGCGCGCCGCACTGGTCGCGGGACAGCACGGCCAGCATTGTCGGACTCACGCTGGAGACCGGCGCCGAGCACATCGTGCGCGCCGGGATCGAGGCCATGGCTTACCAGACGCGGGACAACATTGACGTGCTCGTCGCCGGCGGGAACCCGGTTCCCGAGCTCAAGGTGGACGGCGGCGCGGCGCGCAGCGACCTCCTGTGCCAGTTCCAAGCGGACATCCTGGGCATCCCGGTGCTCCGCCCCACCGAGCTTGAGCGGACGGCGCTGGGCGTCGCGCACCTCGCGGGCATGGGGGTCGGCCTCTGGAGCCGGGACGCCCTCGAGACCGGGTGGCAGCTCGACCGGGTGTTCGAACCCGCGATGGCGGGCGACCGGCGCGAGGGGCTTTACGCCGGATGGTGCGACGCCGTGCGGAGCGTGACGGGGCGCAATCCCGGCTCCGGAACACCGTGACGGGCGCGCACCCGCCCTTCGGCGCCGGCGTCGTGCGCGTTGTCCGTGACCGGCGGCCGCGCCCCGGCGGCGAGGACATGGAATTCATCGCGGACCACCTTGCCGCGCTTCCCGGCGCGGCCGGCGGAGAGCTGAACCTCTCCCGGCCGCTTGCCACGGCAGCCTTCAGCCGCCGTGATTCCCTCCGCCCCGGCTACCAGGAGGCCCTCGCGGTCCTGGCCGGACGCGGCTATGCGCCGATCATCAGGCCCGTCGGGGGACACCTCGCGGTGTACGGCCCCGGTGACCTGGTGGTCCACCTCTGGGCACCGCACCCCGACGCCCGGTCCTCGATCCGTGAGCGCTTCGAGGCCTTCGGCGAAGGGGCCGCCCTGGCCCTGCAGGGGCTCGGCGTCGACGCGCGCGTCGGTGCCGTGCCCGGCGAATACTGCACCGGCGAATTCAGCGTCAACGATTCCGGCCGCGCCAAGCTGGTGGGGACAGGGCAGCGCCTCACCAGGCACGGGTACCTGTTCAGCGCCGTCGTCATGGTCGAGGAGGCCGCGCAGGCGCGGGCGGCCCTGGCCGAGGCGTACGCGCTCATGGGCCTCGACTTCCGCCCGGAATCCGTGGGCTGCGTCGCGGACGCTGCACCGGGCGCCACCGTCGAAGACGTCTCCGAAGCCCTGGTGGACACACTCCTGCCGTTGCTGCATTCCAGTGCCACGCCCTTCCAATTCCCATCCCCGGCGCGCAGCGCGGCGCGCGCCAACCACCACTCGTCCAACACCCTGTCAGGAGCCTCCCGTGTCTAACCAGTCCGCCCGGTCCACTATCCAAGCCCTCAAGGACCATCCCCGGGCGCGCGTCCTCATCGTGGGGGGCGGCATCAACGGCGTGGGCACCTTCCGTGACCTTGCGCTCCAGGGCGTCGAGGTAGCGCTCGTGGAGAGGGGCGATTTCTGCCAGGGTGCCTCCGGAGCCTCATCCCACATGATCCACGGCGGAATCCGGTACCTCGAGAACGGGGAATTCCGACTCGTGCACGAGTCGGTCGTCGAGAGGAACCGGCTGCTGCGCATCGCACCGCACTACGTCAAGCCGCTGCAGACCACCATCCCGGTGTTCTCGACGTTCTCAGGGCTGTTAAACGCCCCGCTGCGCTTCATCACCCACCGGTCGGGCAAGCCCCAGGAACGTGGGGCGCTCCTGGTGAAGGTGGGCTTGAGCCTGTATGACGCGTTCTCCCGCCGCGGCGGGACGGTGCCGAGGCACCGGTTCCTCGGACGCAAGCGGTCCTTGGCAGAGTTGCCGGCCCTGCGGGCGGACGTAAAGTACACGGCCACGTACTTTGACGCTTCGGTGCATGATCCCGAGCGGCTCACCCTGGACGCGCTCCGGGACGGGCTTGAGGCGGGGTCCCATGCGCGCGCTGCCAACTACGTGTCCCTCGTAGGGACGGACGACGGCGGCGCCCGGCTCCGTGACGAGCTCACCGGTGAGGAATTCACCTTCGAGGCCGACGTCGTGGTGAACATGACCGGCGCCTGGGTGGACAACACGAACGGCGCCCTGGGATCGCCGTCGCGGTTCATGGGCGGGACCAAAGGCTCGCACATCGTCCTGGACCACCCCGGGCTTCTGGCCGCCACCGCCGGCAGGGAGATCTTCTTCGAGCACAGCGACGGACGGATTGTCCTCATCTACCCCATGGGCGACCGCGTGCTGGTGGGCACGACGGATGTAGACGCGGGGGAGGACCTCGAGCCCGTGTGCACGGACGCTGAAATCCAGTATTTCTTCGATCTCATCCACCACGTGTTCCCCACTGTCGCGGTGGCCCGGAAGGACATCGTGTACACGTTCTCCGGTGTCCGGCCCCTGCCGCGCCATGATGAGACGGCCCCGGGTTTCGTGTCCCGGGACTACCGCATCGAACGCTCAGTGGTCCCGGGCACCGACCGGCCGGTGCTGAGCGTGGTCGGCGGGAAGTGGACCACCTTCCGGGCATTGTCCGAGCATGTGGCCAACGAGGTCCTGGGCTTGCTGGGGCGCGGCCGCGCCGTGAATACCGCGGACCTTCCGATCGGGGGAGGACGGGGCTACCCCGTTGATGAGGCGGGCGTCCAGGCCTGGATCACGGGCCGCACTGGGCCGGGGGCGGAGCGCCAGCGGGTCCGGACCCTGCTCGCCCGCTATGGCACCCGTGCGGAGGATGTCCTGGCGTACCTGGCCCAAGGAGAGGACGCCCCGCTGCGGAGTACTGCCGGGCTGAGCGTGCGTGAGCTGGCCTGGATGGCTGAGCACGAGCACGTGGCCCACGTCGCCGATGTCCTGATCCGCCGGACCAGCCTGGCGTTCCGTGGCCTGGTCACCGCCGAACTTGCCCACGAGGTCGCCTTGCACCTGGCGCCCCATCTCGGCTGGGACGCCCACCAGGCGCAGCATGAGGCAGAGGCAGCATTGTCGCTGCTCGCTGAACGCCACAGCCTCGACACGGTAAATGCGGGGGTCCTGCTGTGACGCTCGCACCAGAAGGACGGCGCCTGTTGCGCGTCGAGGCCCGCAACGCCGAGGTGCCCGTGGAGCGCAAGCCGGAGTGGATGAAGGCCAAGGTCCAGATGGGCCCGGAGTTTGTCCAGCTCAAGAACCTGGTCAAGAAGGAAGGCCTGCACACGGTGTGTGAGGAGGCCGGCTGCCCCAACATCTTCGAGTGCTGGGAGGACAAGGAAGCCACGTTCCTCATCGGCGGTTCCGAATGCACCCGCCGCTGTGATTTCTGCCAGATCGATACGGGCAAGCCCTCCCCGGTGGACATGTTTGAACCCACCAAGGTGGCCCGGTCCGTCCAGGCGATGCAGCTGCGCTACGCCACGGTGACGGGTGTGGCCCGGGATGACCTGGCGGATGAGGGTGTGTGGCTGTATGCCGAGACGGTCCGGAAGATCCACGAGCTGAACCCGGGCACCGGCGTGGAACTGTTGATCCCTGACTTCTCCGGCAAGCCCGAGCACATCGCGGCGATCTGTGATTCGAAGCCGGAGGTCTTCGCGCACAACGTCGAGACCGTGCCCCGGATTTTCAAGCGGAGCCGGCCCGCGTTCCGGTATGACCGGTCCCTGGATGTCATCACGCAGGGCCGGAAGCTGGGGATGGTGACCAAGTCGAACCTGATCCTGGGCATGGGCGAGACCCGTGAGGAGATCTCCGAGGCGTTGCGGGACCTGCACGAGGCAGGGTGTGACCTGATCACCATCACCCAGTACCTGCGCCCGTCCGAACGGCACCTTCCGGTGGACCGGTGGGTCAAACCCCAGGAATTCGTGGACCTCCAGAACGAAGCCACAGAGCTGGGCTTCCTGGGCGTCATGAGTGGCCCGCTGGTCCGCTCCTCCTACCGGGCCGGCCGGCTCTGGGCCACCGCCATCGCCAAGAAGGAGCTGCAAACGCGATGAGAGAAAGGAACGGACACCATGTTGGCAGATATCAATGAGGCGGCGGAAGCACTGCGTAGCGGGGGCGCCGTCATCGTCGTTGATGACGAGGACCGGGAAAACGAGGGAGACATCGTCATGGCGGCCGAACATGCCACGGCAGAGTGGCTCGCATGGATCATCAAGGTGTCGAGCGGTTTCGTTTGCGCCCCGATGCCAAATGACATCGCGGACACGCTTGAGCTGCCGCTAATGACGCAGGACAACAAGGACTCCCTGCGTACCGCCTACACCATCACCGTGGACGCCGCAGATCAGGTGACGACAGGGATCAGCGCCAAAGACAGGGCTCGGACCCTGCGCGTCCTCGCCGACCCGTCCTCGGCTCCCACCGATCTGATCCGGCCGGGCCATATCCTTCCTCTCCGTGCGGTAGACGGAGGGGTGCGACAGCGACCCGGCCACACAGAGGCTGCAGTGGACCTCCTCACTATGGCCGGCATCCGGCCTGTCGGCGTGATCGCCGAAGTCGTCGCCGACGACGGGGAAATGATGCGTCTCCCCGGATTGCTCGCGCTAGGCCGGAAGAAGGGACTCCCGGTCATCAGCATCGCTCAACTGGTCGAACGGCTCGAAACGCAGGAGCCCCGAGTGCAGCACTTAAAGGCCCGCTCGAGGTGACCTGCGGCAGTGGCGTCTCGGCATCAGTCTCCCGCCGCCGTACTCAAGGGCCTGGGCAGGAACACGAGGTCTTAGACGAGTCCGCGGACAGGCACCAGGAGATCCACCTACGCAGCCAGGCGCCCCACCATGTGCTGCTTGCACCAACCGCTCCCCTGCTTGCCCGCTGGGGTAAGCCGAACGCAGAACCGAAAGAGGAAGCATGATCGACCACGCCACCCAGCCTCCGGACTTGGCCGCAGATGTGCTGGTCCAGCTCGCACAATGGCCCGGCGCCCCATCTGTTGTCGTCGTGGGAGCGGAGGGGGTCCTTGGTTCCCACGACAATGGCGGAGTCTATCGGCTGGCCTCGGTGACCAAACTCCTCACTGCCCTCACCGTCCTCGTCGTCGCAGAGCATGGAGAGGTCTCGCTCGACTCTCCGATCGGCCCCCCGGGCTCCACACTTCGCCACCTTCTCGCCCATGCCTCAGGTCTCGGATTCGAGGAGGATGAGGTCCGGGCTGCCGTCGGGGCCAAGAGGATCTACTCGAACCGGGGCATGGACCTGGCCGCGGCCTACCTCAGCGCCCAAACCGACAGGCCCTTTGAAACTGAGATGAGCGAGCGGGTCCTGCAGCCGCTCGGGATGCACCAGACATCGCTCGCGGGCCCCCCGTCCAAAGGAGGCCTGGCACCCATCGGCGACCTCGCTCGACTTTCCCAAGAGCTCTTGCAGCCTCGCACGCTCCCCAGCTCCGTGGTGGAAGCGCTGTCCGAGGTTGCTTTCCAAGGGCTGGCCGGGATACTGCCCGGGTTTGGCCGTCAAAATGACAACTCATGGGGTCTGGGTGCCGAGGTGCGGGGCATCAAGGAACCCCACTGGACGAGTCCGTACAATTCTCCCGCCACTTTCGGGCACTTCGGCATGGCGGGCAGCTTCCTCTGGGTCGACCGTGAGGCAGGTGTGGCATGCGCCGCGCTGTCCACCGTCGATTTCGGGCCTTGGGCCACACGCGTTTGGCCAGCGGTATCTTCCGACGTCCTTAGGTGTTACAGCGGTTCGCCCCCACAGCCCACAAGCCAGGCTGGAGCAGCTGAATCCGGCCCCAGCGTGACGCCGGGACCTTAAGTCAAAAGGGTCGGTCGTCCGCTCCGCCTCGAAGTCCCTAACGGCGAGGCGCCGGAATAGCAGAACCGGCCTCTGGGGCTGGGTCTGTCGACAGGTGCAGCCCACATGAAAACATCCCGAACCCTGCGCGCGGCTTGCTGGTAAAGCTGGACGTATCTCTCCAAGGAAAAACAAAGCGATGCACTGTTCCCACTTCGTCGTCGAGGACAATCCGAACAAAATATTCTCGACGGACGACGTCAAAGTCTCGTTCCGCAAGGAACCCGACGTAGGTAGGGTCTGGACGATGTCCTATGAGCAATTAGCCGACCTCAAGGAGGTCATAGCCACATTCCTAGCCGCGAAACAGCTTGGATAGGCAGCCGGATCCCCGTCACTCCTTATCCTGCCAAGTCCTCGGGGTGCTCATCGGAACGTTCGTCCACGCCGCCAACTAACCCGCCCATCAATATGACCGAATGAGGTAGGTGCCTGATCCGGCAGCAGTAGGCACTGGGTTTGACCTTCCATAACTGTCCCTAGAAACTGCGGTTTGTCCCTTTAGAAAGGTTGCAGGTCTTGGATATCTACCCCAATACCCAGCCGTATTCCCAATTTGTATCGGTAGCAAACCGTCACGACCTGGAAGCTGCACTCCAGCAAGCCGTTGAGCGTGCGATTGCAAGAGCAATGTTGTTTCCCGTCAGGGGGATACTCGTTATTCGCCACGACCACGGGTCATTCACAGTGACATTATCTGAATCCGTCCCGTTCGGTACTACGGTGGAGCTGGATCTACGTGACTGCGCCCAGGCCTGACCAAGTCAATGCCACAGCCCGGGGAGCCGGGGCGTCCGCTACCCTCCCTGCGTGAAGCTTCGGTTTCGGCCGAGAGCTCTCTCCGAGGGGTACTAGTAATTCCATCAACAAGATGGGTGTCCTTCTTCGCGTCATGCTCGGACAGGTGAGTCAGTAGGATGCTATTTCGGTGCGATAAGCCCCTGCCGCGCCCAGCCAGTATCAAACGGCCCCTTCCGGCTGCACAAGGCGCCGATAGGGGAGATCCCTCAACCTGCCAGGCTCCGCATCAATGGTGCTGCCTGGGATTGAACGATAGCGTCGGCTAGCGGGTCCGTGCAGCCTGCATCCAGCTCATGCTCCCCGCAACGAAGCTCAACGGGCCCGCAGCCGGGACTTCGCCGAGCCGTGTACTGCTCTTGCCGTGTTGTGGTCATGGGCGTGCTCAAGATGAGATCGCATTCTGAAACGCCGACAATGGACCTTTCGTTAGGTAGAAGCGAATCGCCCTGTTCGGGGGACGTCGTGGCGAAATGGCCGCCTCTCTGACCGCGGAACGGGCGGCATGGGACAGGGGCGGTCTGGCTCCTGAAAGAGTCTGCCTTCGGTCATGCGCTTGGCGCGAACATCTGTCAATGAAGGACAAGAGGGTCACAATCTCTAATTGAGAGGAGGACTTTTCGCAAAGGGCAGGGGGACGCCGCTACAGCAGCCAGCAATTGTCACCGACTCACCTTTTACTCACCCCAATCAACGACAAAGGACAAGTATTCATCAGTCGTCGTGGATCGCAGAAACCTCTAGATTCCGGGCAAAGCGCCACCGTCCCGGCTTGCAGACAGGCGTCAAGATCTAAAGCGGGGGTCGTCAGTTCGAATCTGACAGGAGGCTCCGATTGCGGCTTTGACCCCGGTTTACCCCACAGGGCAGCGTGTGCAGACGACGTCCTGTAGAGACTCCACTTTGACTCAATCAGCATCTGCGGCGCACGGTGGCGGGTACGGCTCGTCGTCGTCGCGTGAGGACCTTGAATGGTCAGCACGCTCCAGCAGCCGTGACACCACGTAGCCGCTGACGAGTCCCCAAAACGCCGGGTGGATGTTGAAGAGACTCAGGCCGGAGATGGTCACGACGAACGTGACCAGCGACCCCAGCGTGAAGGCTGTGGCGAACGCAGTCACAAAGGCCTGCTGGAGTGCCCGCAGCATCGCAATGCCGCCCAGGGCAAGGATGAATTCCCGGGGTGTGGCGAGCATGAGCCGGGTGAGCGCCGGAGCCAACAACGCGCAGGCCATCGCCAGTACGCCGAATACCACGGCAGCTGTGTACTGGCGCTGCCGTGTTCCCGAGGACGTCATGAGGGCGTTGGTAGGGCCCGTGACGCATGCTGAGACAGCACCGCAGCATGCATTGAGCAAGGAAAACGCGCCCGATGCGATGGCGAAAACGTTGACCGGCGGATGGTGGCCGGCGGCACGGAGAACCGCGATGCCTTGGCCATTCTGGACGAACAGCACGGTGACGGCCAAGGGAACAACGAGCTCGAGCTGGGCGGCCCAGGTGAACTCGGGAACGGTGAAGACCGGGGTGGCCAGAATCGGCCCGCCCCCTTGGAAAGAGAATTGACCACTTGCCGCCACGGCGAGGCAGCCAACCACAAGAGTTCCCAGCACCGGTGGAAGGAACCGGCCAAGGGCCGGTATGGCCGTCAGGATCAGGAATGCGGCCACCATGGGGACCGCCACCACGGGGTTCGCCTGTGTGGAGACAACGATGTCCGTGCCGAATTTTAGGAAGACAGCGGCCACCATGGACATGACAATGGGCATCGGAACCACTTCCATGATCCGCCGCACCACTCCGGAGGCGCCCAACGCGAGGACCAGAATTCCGGACGCGAAGAAGGCCCCCACCACTTCGGCAAAGGAGAGGTGCTGAAGGGACGGACCCAGAAGCACCGTCCCGGGAATCGACCAGGCGAAGCCCAAAGGCTGTTTATAGAGAAGGGACATGAGTAGGGTGGCTGCCCCGCCCGAAAAGAGGATGCCAAATACCCACGACGCCAGTTGGGCTTCGGTGAGTCCTCCCGCCGCTCCCACGGCCAGTGTGACGGCTATGGGGCCCGAGGCTGAGAAAATGAGGCCGATCAAACCGTTGGAAACATAGGGCAGGCCCAGATCACGGAGGACCTGGCGGACACCTGCAGGCCGCACACCCGGCCGTTCCAACAGGGGCCGGGGTGGATCAGCCGCAACAGTTCCAGCTCGGGGGATGGCAGGTGGGTCCTGGCGGGATGGCAGCATTCGGGCTCCTGGCAACGGCGGCAAAATAATAGGCGCCCTGGAGTTTGCACTCCAGGGCGCCTTCGGTACCGGGCCGGGGCGCGGGCAACGATTCCCAGCTGTGGTTCTTACTTGTGCTGGCCTTCCTTGGCGAGGACGTAGTCGTAGACCACTTCTTCGCCGGCCCCGCCGTCGGTGCGGGGCTTGGGGTCGAGCATCAGCTCGGGCTTGACCGCCGAGGCGATGTCGTCTGCGTTGTGCGGGTCGCCCGGGAAGTAGAGCTGCTGGGTTACCGGCTGGAACCCCGGCGCGGAGACCTTGATATGGATGTGCGCCGGGCGCCAGGCGTGCCAGCCTGCAGCGTTGATCAGCTGTCCGCAGGCCCCGTCTGTGGGGATCTGGTACGGCGCGGGGCGCATCGTGTTGATGACGAAGCGGCCGTCGTCGTCCGCCTTGACCGTCGCCCGGAAGAGCCAGTCCGGCAGGCCAGGGGCGTACTGGGAGTAGAACCCGGCACTGTCGGCGTGCCAGATCTCCACCTGGGCGTTCTGGATGGGGTTTCCGTCCGTATCGGTGAAGCGGCCGCTGAAGTGCAGCGGGGTGCCCTCCTCGTCCTCACGCATTTCGACGGTGCCCGGAGTCTGCAGCACCGGAGAGCCCGGCACATAGTAGGGTCCCTCGATGGTGCCCACGGTGCCGGGGCGGTCCTGGGAGTTGACATCCTCCACGGTGTGCTCCAGCCACACGTCGAGGAACAGCGGCCATTCCCCGTCAGTTCCTACCTTGATGAGCCAGGCCTTGAGCGCGTTGTACTCCTCGTAGGTGACCTGGTGTTCCACGACGATGTCGTTGGCAGCCTTGATGAGCGCACCGGCGAGCAGGCTCACCCGTTCCTTGGACACATCCAGGTGCGAGAGCTTGCCGGAGGTGGTGAAGCGCTCAGTGGCTTTGGAGCCGGCTTCGACTGCAGTGCCCTCGTCTTCTTTGCGGGTGTCTGCCTGGGTCTCGGTCATGGTGATGTCCAAACTCCTCTTTGAATATTGGGGGTGATGTCTGTTCATCGTAGATCTCAAATAAGGACGCTACAAATATCGATTTAGCCTGTTTTCTGTCAATAAGGAGACATAAAGACACCCTTGGTCGAACCTAGGTATTTGCCTGATGTGAGAGCTGTCACGGTAGGCAAGACTTGGCTGACAATCGTCCTGGCGCACCGCGCGCTTGCCCGGACCACCAGCCCATCCGCCCAGCACTCTCCAATGAAGGAGCAGCCATGACCGAGAACATGAACCATGTCCGCGAGGTCCTTGCCGACGCCGTGATCGACGACCGTGAGAACGGCGTCATCCGGGCCAAGCGCGAGATTTTCACAGATGAAGAGATCTTCGAACTGGAGATGAAGCACATCTTCGAGGGCAACTGGGTTTACCTCGCCCACGAATCCCAGATTCCCAATGTGGGGGACTACTTCACCACCAACATCGGCCGCACTCCTGTGATGATCACCCGGGACAAGGACGAAAACCTTAACTGCCTCGTCAACGCCTGCTCGCACCGCGGCGCGATGCTGTGCCGCCGTAAGACGGACAACCGCACCACGTTCACCTGCCCGTTCCACGGCTGGACGTTCAAGAACTCGGGTGAACTGCTGAAGGTCAAAGACTCCCGCAACGCCGGCTACCCGGAATCCTTCAACAAAGAGGGTTCCCACGACCTCACCAGGGTTGCCCGGTTCGAGTCGTACCGGGGCTTCCTCTTTGGCTCATTGAAGGCTGACGTTCTCCCGCTCGAAGAGCACCTGGGTGACGCCACCAAGGTGATCGACTCGATCGTGGACCAGTCCCCGGAAGGACTGGAGGTGCTGCGCGGCGCGTCCACCTACACCTACGACGGCAACTGGAAGGTGCAGGCGGAAAACGGCGCCGACGGTTACCACGTCACCGCAGTGCACTGGAACTACGCCGCTACCACTGCACGCCGCACCGCCGGCGACTCCGCGAACAAGACCAAGGCCATGGACGCCGGCAAATGGGGCAAGGTCAAGGGCGGCTTCTACTCCTACGACCACGGACACCTGCTGCTGTGGCAGGAATGGACCAACCCGGAGGACCGCCCATTGTGGGACCGCCGCGAGGAGCTCGTTGCCAAGTATGGCGAGGAGATGGCCAACTTCATGATCAACATTTCCCGGAACCTCTGCCTGTACCCGAACGTCTACATCATGGACCAGTTCTCCTCGCAGATCCGCCACTTCCGTCCCATCTCCGCGGACCAGACCGAGGTGACCATCTACTGCATCGCCCCCAAGGGCGAATCGCAGGAGAACCGGTCCAAACGCATCCGCCAGTATGAGGACTTCTTCAACGCCACCGGCATGGCCACACCGGACGACCTCGAGGAGTTCCGGTCCTGCAACAAAACGTACTGGGCCACCTCGGCGCCTTGGAACGACATGACCCGCGGGTCAACCCATGAGATCGCGGGCCCTGACGAGCAGGCCCAGGCACTGGGGATGACCAGGGTCATCGCTTCCGGGGTGCGCACCGAGGATGAGGGGCTCTACCCGATCCAGCACGGGTACTGGAAGGAAGTGATGGACCGGGCCCTGGCGGAGCAGGAGCTTTCCGCCCTGGACACCGTTCCCGTCACCGCCTGATCCGGACCACCTCGAACCAGAGAGAGTGCATTAGCCATGACCAACCTGACAAAGGACGCTCCGGCGCTCAAGAGCGCTGAAGAGATCGCGACCCTCGAAACTGTCCGTGCCTTCCTGTACAAGGAAGCCCGCCTTCTGGATGACCGCCAGTTCGACGAGTGGCTCCAGTGCTACCACCCGGACTCTGAGTTCTGGATGCCCGCCTGGGACGTCGATGACCGGCTGACCGGGGATCCGCAGAACGAGATCTCGCTCATCTACTACGACAACCGCGGCGGGATTGAGGACCGCGTGTTCAGAATCAAGACTGACCGGTCCTCGGCCACGTCACTCCCGGAGCCCCGTACCGGGCACAACATCACCGGCGTCGAAATCATGGAACGCGATGGCGACCAGGTGAAAGTCCGCTTCAACTGGTTCACCCTGTACTTCCGCTACAACACAACGGACACCTACTTCGGGACCAGCTTTTACACGATCGATCTTGCCGGCGGCGAGCCCGTCATCCTGAAAAAGAAGGTCGTCCTCAAGAACGACTACATCCATCACGTGGTGGACATCTACATGATCTGACGGCTCCGAGCCGGCGCCCGGCGTATGCCCGGCGCTGGCCTTGGACGCTTCCAAACACGTGTCCCTAGGGCACATCTTTACTTTCCCGGGCCGCGTCGACGCGGCCCCAACCAGGAGGAAACCATGGGCCACAAAGTTGCCCTCAGCTTCGAGGACGGCGTCACCAAGGTCATCAAGGTCGGCGACTACGAGACCGTCATGGACGCCGCGTACAAAGCACGCATCAATATTCCCTCGGACTGCCGTGACGGTGCCTGCGGCACCTGCAAGGCCTTCTGCGATTCCGGCTCCTTCGATCCGGGCGACTACATCGACGACGCTATGACGGAGGATGAGCTCGAAAAGGGCTACCTGCTGACCTGCCAGGCGGTTCCCGAATCGGATCTTGCCATTCAGATCCCCGCCACGTCCGAATCGGCGAAAACGGGAGCCACCACCTTCACCTCAACCGTGAAGGAACTCAACAAGCACTCGGACACCACTGTGTCCTTCACCTTGGAGGTGGAAAACCGGGATGCGCTGGCCTTCCTGCCCGGCCAGTACGTCAACATCAAGGTCCCCGGAACCGACGCGGAGCGTTCCTATTCGTTCAGCAGCGGCCCCGAGGTCCAGGATTCCTCCTTCATGGTGAGGGTTACACCACAGGGTGCGATGTCCGAGTACCTGCGTGACCGCGCAGCCGTCGGCGACAGCATCGAGTTCACCGGCCCGTACGGTTCCTTCTTCCTGCGCGAGCCCAAGCGGCCCCTGCTGCTTCTGGCAGGCGGTACCGGCCTGGCCCCCCTCCTGTCGATCCTCGAGAAGCTTTCCGGGAACCCGGCGTCGGTACCGGTCCACCTGATCTACGGACTGACCCGTGAGGCGGATATCGTCGGGCTCGAGTGGCTGCGGAACTATGAGGCGAAGCTGCCCGGATTCACGTGGGACTACATTGCTTCCGAACCCGGAACCTCTGCCCCCCACACGGGCTATGTCACCCAGATCATTGAGCCCTCACACCTGTTCGACGGCGACGTCGACATCTACCTGTGCGGGCCCCCTCCCATGGTGAACGCCGTGTCGAAATGGCTGGATTCCGAGGGCATCAAGCCCGCCAACTTCTACTTCGAGCGCTTTGCCCCCAAGGAAACCACCGGCGGTGATGCGGAAACTGGCGCGCCGGTACCCGCTGAGAAGATCGCGGCTGAAGGTGACACGATGAGCCGCAGCGAGGCGGTCTCGTCCCTGGAGACCGGCCGTCTTGATTTCCGTAAGGAGGACAGCTTCGCCCAACTCGACGCGCGCATGGGACTGGAGCTTGCCGTGAGCGAGCTGATGCTGGGCCGGTTGAGCGACGAGCAACTGCAGCAGTTCCGCCGGCTCGCCGAAGCCACCACCCGCTTCGTCAATGCCGGCACCATCCAGGAACCGGACGAGTTCGCGCGGACCAATGAGGAGTTCCACGAATACCTCTTTATGGTCTGCAACAACCCCATGCTGCTCGAGTCCTACCGCCGGCTGGACGTCCACGCGCAGATGGCGGCGGCCTTCGAAACGGGAACCAGGATTTTCGAGCGGGTCACCCAGGACCACGTCGATATCGTTGACGCCTTCGAGCGCCAGGACAAAGCGCGGGTCCGGGAAGTCATCATGGCCCACGCCCACGACGCCAAGGAAACCATGGCCGGGGCCATCGACGCCAAGGCCGGACGCTGATGTCGCAGCCCTATGCCGGACAGTTCGTGACGCCCGGCCGGTACGCCGGCAGGGTAGTTGTTGTGACAGGGTCCGCGCAGGGCATCGGCCAGAAGGTGGCCGAGCGCATCGGGGCCGAGGGGGGCGCCGTCGTCCTCGTAGACCGGGCCGAGCTGGTTCATGAGGTGGCGCGCGGGATACAGGAGGCGGCAAATGTTTCCGGTTCCGGCGGCTCCGCCCTCTCCGTGACCGCGGACCTGGAGACCTTCGCAGGAGCACAGCAGGCCGTGGACGCGGCACTGGCCGCCCACGGCCGCGTGGATGTGCTCGTTAACAACGTGGGCGGCACCATCTGGGCCCGCCCGTACGAAGAATACGACGAGGACAAGATCGAGAAAGAGATCCGGCGATCCCTTTTTCCCACCCTCTGGACCTGCCGGGCGGTGCTGCCGGCAATGCTGCAGCAGGGCTCCGGCACCATCGTCAACGTTTCGTCAGTAGCCACCCGCGGGCTCCACCGGGTGCCGTATGCGGCTGCCAAGGGCGGTGTCAATGCACTGACCCAGTCATTGGCGATGGAGGTGGGAGGACGTGGCATCCGCGTGGTGGCGACAGCCCCCGGTGGAACCGAGGCCCCGGCCCGCAAGGTCAAGCGTGGCCCGGAGGCCGAATCCTCCGCGGAGAAGGCCTGGTATCAGGTGATCGTTGACCAAACCGTCGACTCGTCGATTTTTAAGCGGTACGGGACTTTGGACGAACAGGCCGCCCCCATCGTCTTCCTCGGCTCAGATGAGGCGTCATACCTGACCGGAACCATCATTCCTGTTGCCGGCGGGGACCTGGGTTAAGGCCACCGTGATGGAAGCCCGCAGTCAGGTCCGGACGGCCGGCTCCGGTAGAGTTGCGGCCATGACGGCGGGCTCCATCAAAGGCGAATCTTCTGAGGGATTTCCCCTTGCCGGCCGGGCAGGAATCTTTGAGGAACTGCTGGGCATTCTCCGCACGGTCCGTAAGGGCAAAGTGGGCGCAGTTGTGGTCAGCGGCCCATCCGGGTCCGGGAAGACCGCCCTGCTGGAGCTCTTCCTCGAGCACTGCCGCACCGTGGCCCGTGGTGTCCGGGTGCTGTCTGCCATGGGCGACGAATGGGAGGCGCAGTTTCCGCTCGCCGGATACTCCCAGCTGATGCTCACCTCGCCGTTGCGCTCGGCAAAGGATTACGACGGCGGCCCTGCACTGCCCGCGGGCCCCGTTCCGGCTCTCACGGCCGCCCAGGTGGTTAATTACGCTTCCACCCTCAGTACCCACCTCGAAGCACTGCAGGCCCACGGCGGCGTAGTCGTCGCCATCGACGACGTCCACAAACTTGATGTTGAGAGTCTGCGCATCCTGACGTTTGTCATGCGCCGGCTGTACGGAAAACGGGTTCTTTTCGTGCTCACCCTCAACCCCGATGACGCCCTGCGCGTCCCCGGCGGTGTGCTGGACTTCCTGACTGGCCACCAGGTCGCCAGTATCCCGTTGGATCCGTTAACCCCGCAGCAGGTCCAGGATCTCGCGCGGAGGATGCTCGGCCTGGACCTCAGTGCCACGGCAGCACACGGCCTGGTCCAGCACACGCGAGGACTCGCTCAACCGATCGTGGAGCTGCTGCGTGAGCTGCCGGCGGAAACCTGGCAGACCTGGTTTCCCTCGCTGCCTCCGACGTCCCGTGTCCGCGCCCGGGTGCGCAGTGTCCTGGAGGCAGCGTCCCCGGAGCTGGTTGCTGTCGCGGAGGCAGCGTCAGTGCTCGGTCGCGCCGCGAGCATGGCGGAGGTTTCCCAGGTCAGCGGGGTGGAACACATTATGGCAGCACTTGACGAGGGGCACCGCGCCAGGCTGTTGGGGTTGAGTGTTGACCAGGCACGTTCCGCCGTCGCGTTCTTTGAACCGGGCACCGACGCGGCTGTCTACGAACAGATCGCCCCCAGCCGGCGGATCGCGCTTCATCGGCTGGCCGCTGAAGCCGTGCAGCCCGAGGGCGAACGGTTGGGCCACCGTGTCTCCGCCACACCCGGCGCGGATGAGGCCCTTGCCGGGGAGTTGGAGGATTTTGCCCGAGGCCAAGCACTTGTTGGAGCGTGGCAGGACGCCTCGACGGCCTTGTTCTCCGCGTCCCGTCTTTCCCAGGACATACGTTCCCGGAACGACAGGCTCCTGAGGGCGGTGGATGCCCTGGTGGGTTCGGGCAACATTGCGCAAGCCCAAATGTGGATGGCGGCAGTGGACGCGCTGCCGGCCTCGCCGCTTCGCTCCTCCGTATTGGGATACCTCTCCACCGCGTCGGGACAGAACGACAGTGCCCAGACGCAGTTGGAGATGGCCTGGCGCACCTCCAACCCGCAGCGTGATCCAACGGCCGCCGCGCAGGTGGCGCAGCGTTTCGTCCTGCACGGTGTGGCCTCGTGGGACGGGCCGGCCATTACCACGTGGGCAGAACGGGCCATGGAACTTACTCAGCCGGGGACCCCCGCCCACATTGAGTCGGAGGCCATCTACGGCCTGGGCCTGTATGCCCAGGGCCGGCTTTCCGCTGCGGAAGCCTCCTATCGCCGGGCCTTCGAACATGCTTCCGAGAACGCCCAGAAACAACGGGTCCAAATGGGCGCGGGCTGGCTGGCATTGCGCCTCGACAACGTCGAGACAGCGCTGGTGAACTTCGAGTCGGCAGCCCCTACTGAATACCGGGGTGGTTCCATGAGGATTTCGCTGTGGGCCGAGGCCTGGCTGGCCCGCACCCACCTGGTCCTCGGCAACTGGGATGCAGCAGCCGCCACCGTGGCGCGCGCCTCCGTTCGCCTTGAGACTTCGCGGATGCCGCTGATCCGCCCGCTGCTTTATTGGACTGCAGCGGAGCTTTGGTCCATGCGGGGCGACTGGGACCGGGCCCGGTACTACGTGTCGCAGGCAGCTGTGCAGCCAGGAACGTACCGCGCCATGCAGGTACCGGCCACCCTCGCCCGTGCGCGCTTTCACGAGGCGAGGGCGGATTATGAGGGGGCCTTGGCTGTCCTGCAGCCGCTCACGGAGCTGGACCCGTGGACCGAGAACCGGGTGTCCTTCTGGCCTTGGCAGGACACCTATGTCAACGCCCTGGTCATGACCGACCAGCTGGACGCCGCCGACGTTTTCCTCACGGCGTTCGAGCGCGTGCCGCGCGAGCGGGAAGTACCCTCGGATATGGCCCGGATGGCCTGGGCGAGGGGGAGACTGGTGGCTGCGCAGGGAGACCCCGACACTGCCAGGGAGCATTTCGAGGCGTCCTTGGGGCACCTCAGGGGGATCAACCGGCCATATCTGCGGGCGCGGGTCAGTTTTGCGTACGGCCAAAGCATGCGAAGGGCAGGCAAGCGGCGGCTGGCCTCGTCGGTCCTGCGGGCGGCCCGGGACCTCTACGACTCCCTGGGTGCAACCACCTACGTCGAACGGTGCGACAGGGAGCTCAAGGCAACAGGGCTCGACGTCGGGAACCTGCCGGACCCGGCCGACCCCATGCTGACCGCCGTCAGCGACCACCACCTTCAGCTCACGGCACAGGAACGCGCCGTGGCCGAGCTGGTAGCCGGCGGCGCCACCAACAAGGAAGCGGCCCGGACCCTGTTCCTGGCAGAGAAGACCGTGCAGTACCACCTGACCCGGCTTTACCGGAAGATGGGAATCCGCTCCCGCAGCGAGCTCGCCGCCGTGTTCCGGGCCAAGGATTGACACCGGAACACGGCAGGCACTGGCAGCCCCCTGGGCCGTCGATTACTTGATGTCTGGGATTACTTGACGTCAGACGGGTGTTTCGCGAGCGGGACCACGGAGATATCCATGTACGGGAACAGCGGCAGGTTCTGGAGGATCTCGTGGAGTTCATCGTTCGAATCGACGTCGAAGATCGAATAGTTGGCGTATTCACCCACCACCCGCCAGATCTCCGGCCACTTGCCCGAGCGCTGCAGCTCCTGCGAGTAGGCCTTTTCCGTGGCCTTGATCTCCGCGGCTTCAGCAGCGGGAAGGTCTGCGGGCAGGTTTACGTCCATGTGGACCAGATACTTCATGAATGTCCTTTCGGTACAGCGGTTGCTTAGCGGTCGGTGCGGTAGTGCGAGAGCTTTTCCTCATCAACAGCGGTGCCCACACCAGGCCCCTCCGGGACACGGATGCGTCCGCCGGTGATGGCCAAGGGCTCGGCCAAGAGGTCATCGGCCATGTCCAGGTAGTTGGACAGCTCCGCTGCACGCTTGGCCGAATGGGCGAAGGCGGCGCCGAAAACCACCGAGGCCACCGTGCCGACCTGGGTGTCGATCTGGTTGCCGATGTAGACGTCGATGCCCATCCCCTCTGCCATGCCAACAATTTTCGCCGCCTCGGTAAAACCTGACCGGGCTGTCTTCACCGCCAGGAGGTTTGCGCCGCCGGTAAGAATTTCCCGTGCGGCCTCCCCAAGGTTTGCAGCAGACTCGTCCGCGGCGATGGGGATGGGGGAGTTCGTCACGAGGCGACGCCGGCCGAGGACCTCGCGGGCGTCGTCGGGCTCCTCCAGGAACTGCAGGCCCAATTCCGCCGTACGGCGCAGCACCTCGGCTGCCTCATTGGCTGACCATCCGCGGTTTGCGTCCATGTACAGCTCAGCGTCCTCGCCGAGACCTTCCCGGAGTACCCGTGCGGCGTCAATGTCGAGGCTAAGGGGACGGCGGCCGGTCTTGAGCTTGAACGTGTTGATGCCATGGCGCTCGCGGAACTCCAGCGCCAAGGCCAGCAACTCCTGGGCAGGCTTAAAGCCGAGCATGTGGGAGACCCGGAGCGAGTCGGTGTACCCGCCCAGCAGCTTTGTCACCGGCTGACCGAGAGTCTTGCCGATGACATCCCACAGGGCGATGTCCACGGCCCCCTTGGCCGTCTGGTTGTGAATGGTCCGGTGCAGGATTGACTGGACTTTTTCGCGGTCAAAAATATCGACGCCGATCAGCTGCGGAGCGAAAATGTCCTCCACCACCGCCACGATCGACTTCTGCGTCTCACCGTAGGTGTAGGGGCGCGGCGGGGTATCAGCGGTTCCCACCACGCCGTCATCGGTGCGGAGCCTGATCAGCACGTGGTCTGCCTCGTGTACGGAACCGGACGCGAAATGCAATGGATGAAGATAGGGGATCGAGTAGGGAATCGCCTCAATGGCTGCGATCTTCATGAGCGGGAAAGCCTTTCATCAGTGGGAAACGGCAGAGGGCCGGCGGTGGGGCCTTGCGCCGCCGGTGCCGCGGTAGCGGTGACGACGACGTCCAGAAAGTTTTTGAGCAGTGCAGAGTGGTGCCCGCGCATCCAGGCGACGGCGAGCTCCACTTCGGGGACGTTTTCAATTTCGCGGTAGGCCACACCTTCAAGCTGGAAGGCCTGCACGCCGGACGGCATGACCGCCACGCCGCCCCCTGCGGCCACAAACGCCAGCATCGTCGAGGTCTCCCCGACCACCTGCGTGATGCGCGGCTGGAAACCCGCCTGGCGGCAGAGGTCGGCGGTGGTGCGGTAGAGCACGGATTCGGGCGGGTAGGCAATGAAGTCCTGGTCCTGCAGTTCGTGCATCGCCACGGGCTGGTCCACGGCCAGGGCACTGAAGGAGGGAAGCGCGACAATCAGTGGCTCGCGGGCCACGGTCAGGTAGTCGATGTCCTGTGCTGTGACTGGCGGCCGCAGCAACGCGGCGTCCAGAGTACCGTTCCGCAGGCCCGCTTCCATGGACGGCGTGAGCATTTCGCCGTGCAGGGCAAGGGACAGGCCCGGCAGCAGTTGTTTGGCAAGGCGCGCAACCTGGGGCATGACGCCATAGGTTGCCGAGCCCGAGAAGCCCACCCGCAGGACACCGGTTGCGCCCTTTCCCACCTGGTAGACGTCGGCCTGAAGAGTCGCTACGTCATTGACGATCTGACGTCCCCGGTCCAGGAGGAGTTGGCCCGCCGCCGTGAGGTCCACCCTGCGGGTGGTGCGGTTCAGCAACTGGACCCCAATCAGGTCTTCCAGCTGGCGGATCTGCTGTGAGAGCGGTGGCTGGGCCATATGGAGGCGCTTGGCCGCGCGGCCAAAGTGCCGCTCTTCGGCAACCGCGATGAAGTAATTCAGTTGGCGGATGTCCACGGTAGTGCCGTCCTTCAGCTAACCGGCCAGCGACGGTACCGCCCCAGGCTCATTGATTCAAATAATAGCCATAATAAGCCCTACTAGGATATCCGGAAGACGTAATAATGTCTGGGCGGCCGGGGTCCGCTACTTGAGTACCCCGGAAGGTGCGCTGTCCACTGTCCGCCCTTCGGCAATCTCCTCTACTTTGTGTTCGGCCTCCTCAAGTTTCCGCTGGCGGGGTACCAGGACTGTGACCACAGCGCCGAAGAGTGCCACGGCACCGTAGATGTAAAAAGCCGTGGACCCGCCGATGCCGGCAGCTGCCAGCCAGCCTCCGATGATCGGGCCCAGTACCCCGCCCAGCCGGCCCACGCTGGCGCACCAGGCAACGCCGGCCGCGCGGGCATTGGTGGTGAAGTAGTTGGACTGGAACCCGTAAATCAGTACCTGTGTGCCCAGCGTTCCGACGCCGGCGAGGGCAATGAAGGCGAAAAGCAGGGGCAGCGGGAAGCTGAAGGTCATCAGTGCCAGGGAAATCGTGGCCAGCGCGAACGTTGCGGCGATGACCCGCTGGGGTCCGCTCTTGTCAGCCAGGCGGGACGCGAGCAAACCGCCTGCCACTGCGCCAAGGTTCAGGGCGAGCGGGAAGAAGAGGGAGTACGTCCGCCCATAGCCGTAGCCTTCCATGATCTTGGGCAGCCAGGTGTTGAGTCCGTACGTCAGCAGGAGGCCGGAGAAGGACATCAGGGCCAGCAGGACCGATGCGACGGCGAACTGACGGGAGAATACGGCCGCAAAGCCGGTCTTCTGCGGCGCGGCACCGACCTCCAGGATGACCCGCTCCTCGATGAGCGGGACGCCGGTACGCTGTGCTGCGGCCAGGGCCTCCTGTTCACGGCCTCGGGAGAGCAGCCACCGCGGCGACTCCGGGAGCTTGAACCAGGCGATGGGCAGCAGGATGACCAGGGGGAGGGAGCCCAGGATGAACAGCCCGCGCCAGCCGATGCTGTTGAGGAACAGGATGCCGAGGATCGAGGCCATGACCCCGCCTGCCGGGACCCCGGAGTACACGATCGCGTTGTAGAACTGCCGCCTTCCCGCAGGGGCGAATTCAGCCATGGTGGCACCGGCCGTTGCGATAACGACTCCCAGGCCGAGCCCGGTGATAAACCGCAAGGCACCGAAGGCTGGGACGGTGGTGGCGAATGCTGTAACGAACATACCGACGGAGAACCAGGCGATGCCCAGGAGCATCAGACGCCGCCGGCCGAAAAAGTCACCGATGGCGCCGCAGACCAGTGAGCCCACAAGGACTCCGATGAGTGCCCAGGAGCCGAGAAGGCCGGCAGCAACCGCATCAAATGAACCGATCTGGCCCGGGTCGGCAAGCAGCCCCGGAAGGACGGTGCCGTAAATGACGAGGTCGTACCCGTCAAACAGGAGAGCCGTGCAGATGACGAAGGCGACCCAGTTTGCCGTGCGCGCCTCTTTTTGTGGATTTTCGGCGATGACAGCATGCGGTTGTGACATGGTCTCCAAGTCCTTTCTGAGCGAGGTGGAGGCCTGCGGCACCGGGAGGTTCCGAGGGGCCGTCCTCCGAGTGCCTCCAGCCTGACAGACGTGTGACACAAGCCATATGAGGGGAATGCCCGGCTTTCCGCCCGGGGGTCATTCATATGCCGGGGCTCTCAAAAGGCCCGTTTTAGTGGCGGCGGGTCCGTCGGTCTATCCCGTCTCAGTCCAGACGATTTGGGTATGGAACAGCGGCCCGCGAACGGTGGTTCGGGTAGCGGCCCGTGGGTAGGCTGGCACCATGATCAACCCAGCACGCCTCCACTCGGATCTGTCCCGCCTCGGCAGGGAGACGGACATGTTGCTCGCCACCGTCGAGTCCCTTGCCGATGACGAGCTCACCGTTCCCTCGCTGTGTGAGGGGTGGACACGCGCCGATGTTATTGCACACCTCGCCTCCAATGGCCAGGCGCTGGTAAAGCTCATTGACTGGGCGACAACGGGCGAGGAACGCCCCCTCTATGCCTCAAGCGAGGCCCGCTCCCAAGAGATCGCCGCCCTGGCAGCCCTGCCACGGGAGGAGCTCGTTGGGCAACTGCGGATATCCGCCCGGAAATTTGCCGAACAGGCACAACGGCTCAACGGGGAACTCGTGGCGCAAGAGGTGCAAGTGGGCGGCAATGCGGTCCCGGCCACCTCCATTGTGGCCCTCCGGATAGCCGAGGTGGTGGTGCATCACCATGACCTCGCCACAGCCTGGACCATTGAGGAAGCGGATCCGGATTCGCTGCTGAATGCCCTTGAATCCGCAGTGCGGTCGCTGCGTGCCAAGGGTGCTCCGGATATGACCCTGGTGACCGAAGAACGGGACGAATGGGTCATCGGCGACGGCAGACTGCGCGTGGCATCCGACCGCGAAGGCCTGCTTCAGTGGCTGGCTCGCGGAGATGCCGAACATGTAGATGCTGACGGCCCGCTGCCGGTCCTCCCGTCCTGGTGAACTGACCGGCTCCTCTGCTCCCGTTCCGGGGTGGCGAATTTCGCGGCCTCTGTTTCTGGCTGCCGGCGAGGCCTGGACTGGTTTTTGCATCCAGCGTTGTATGCAAAGGAGAACGTCATGTCGGTCATTGAGCAGGTGCGTGAAGGAATGCACGTGGTGGCTCCGGACGGGAAAAGCTCGGCAAGGTCGAGGACCTGAAGATGGGTGATCCTGAGGCCGTGACTTCGGATGGACAGGTCGACCCTGAAACGGGAGGCCTCGTCGGTTCGGTGATCAACGATTTCGCGGAGGCGTCCAAGCTGTCCCACCACACCGCCGAGAGACTGCTGCGAATCGGCTACGTGAAAGTCGACAAGCCCGGTTTGTTCGCTGGCCACGCATACCTGGCCTCGGATGAGCTCGAGCGGGTTGAGGGCGGCACGCTGTGGGTCAAAGAAGGCGTGCACACCGATCGTTGAAGAGGTCTCCGGCTGCAGGACGCCCGGCGGAGATCAGCCGTTGGTGGAAGCAGTCGCGAGGCGCGTCCACGGCCCGGTGATTGCCAAAGTGAAGCCGGGGGACTGGATGTTGGCGAAGAGCCACTTTCCGTCCTTGCTGAAGGCCGGCCCGCAGAACTCGGAGTCGTTGTACTCGTTCCGGGCCAGCGGGTAGGACATGCCCTCGCTTGTCACGCCAACAAGGTGGGTCATGCCTCTGCCGTCTTCGGCGACGATCAGGCCGCCCTGGGGTGCCACCGTGATGTTGTCGGGGCCCTCGAAAACCCGGTCGGGATCCGCGCCGCGGGTGATTCCAAAGCTGGTGGTCAGCGTGATCGACCTCGTGCCGGGGCTGTAGTGCCATACCTGGCCGTCGTGTTCGTTGACTGAACCATCACCCCTGCGGGCGAAGCTCGAGACGAAGTATGCTCCGCCGTCGCCCCACCACTGCCCCTCCAGTTTGTGCGCCCGGGTGACCTCGTTGCCGGAAAACTGCTTCCGGACAGAGGTGGTGCGGGCGTCACGGTCAGGCACGTCCACCCATTCCACTGTGTAGCAGGTGCCAACCGTCGTGGCCTCGGAAAGCTCCTTGATATGGGTGGAGCCAAGGAAGCACTTCATCGCCTGCAGCCGTCCGGCGACGTCGCCGCCGTTGGACATTGCCAGGTCATGGAGGGAGCCCTTGCCGGGGGTGAATCCTGCAGGCGGGGTCCAGCGGAGGTAGAGGCCGTTGGGGTTGACGGCATCCTCGGTGAGGTAGATCTGCGTGGTGGCGGGGTCGACGGCGACGGCCTCGTGGGAGTAGCGGCCCAGGAACTTCAGCGGGATGGCTGCGCGGCCGATGTTGGCCTCGCGGCTGGTGGGGTCCACCTCGAAGACGTAGCCGTGGTCCTTGGTGTTGCTGCCGGTCCCCGCGCGTGCTTCGGTTTCCTCACACGTAAGCCAGGTGCCCCAGGGGGAGATGCCCCCTGCGCAGTTATTGTTGGTGCCGGCAACGGAGGTGTACTGCCCCACCCGGTTGCCCTCGGTATCCACCAGGATGGTGGATGTTCCACCCTTCGCACCGGAATCGTAGGTAAGGCCCTCGACGACGGGAACCGGGTAAGGTTCGGACCCGCCGTTTTCATGGTTGCAGACCAGGACCGAGCCACCGTTGGGAGCGTCGAACACTCCGATCCCATCGGGGTCGGAGGGGTGCACTCCCTCGGCGGTGGACGTCTTCCCGGAACGAGCCAGGATCCTGTAGGAGAAGCCTTCGGGGAGCGCGAGGATGCCCTCCGGGTCCGGGACCAATGTCCCGTAACCGAGGGCGTTGCGCATGGGGGTTGTAGCAGGTCGCGCGAAGGGCGCCAGGCTTCCGGCCACTCCGAAGACGAAGCCCAGGGCAGCCGCGCTGGCACCGGCACCAAGCACGTTGCGGCGGGACGGGAGAGGGGACGACAAGCAAGCTCCTCGGTCAGGGATGGGGCCGTTCGGACCGTGGTTCGAGTGCCCCATCCGCAGAGTGCCCCGGACGCCTGGGTCCGCCGGCTTCGGGACATCATGTCAATACATCGCAATATAGCGCCCCACACCCCTGGCTGGGAGTTTATCGATTGCATCCGTAATGTCCGCCGACCTGCCCCCGGCCGGCATGTGGCTCGGGGACCTCGTTCAGCTTCAGGGGATTGTTGGTTCCGGTGAACTGCCATGCCTTCATGAGGGGTTCCCCTCCGGGTCCGAATCGATCAGTTCCAGGAGTTTCCTGGCGGCATCGCGGATTTCGTCGTGCCCGTGTTGGGCGGCCCGGCTTTCCAGCGAAATGACAGCACACCGGTGGACCTTTTTGAAGTCCCCGAAGGGAAAGCTGACGCTGCCCTTTGTCCCCTCGGACCTGTCGTCGTCCCGGCCAAGGTGCCATTCTGCGAAGTCTGCAAAGCCGTGTTTATCGATGAACGCATTCTCGTCGTCCGCAGAAGGTGCATGCTCGCTCCAGTCATCGCGGACATCGTGTGCAACTTTTCCGGCTTTTACCAGTTTCCGCGCGAGCGTCAATGCTTTGTGGTTGAGTTTGACGGCCATGCTGCCTCCCGGGGGCTACAACGTGGATTGCTTGGGTTTCCAGCGTAATCCCGGGAGTCACTGACGCAATCTGTCTGGTTGCCCACACTATTGCCTAAGTGAGCGCAGTATGCCCTAAACTGCTTCACTGAGGTGCCTGAAATGGTACCGCGCAGCAACGAAAGTGAACCCCGCCATGGCAACCGATTACGACGCTCCACGCAAGACCGACGACGAGTCTTCCGCCGAGTCACTGGAGGCTCTGCAGGCTTCCCGCGGTAGCAATGCCCAGACCGCGGTCATCGACGTCGAGGAGAACGACACCGCCGAAGGAATCGACCTGCCGGGAGCCGATCTTTCCGGCGAAGAGTTGACAGTGGTTGTTGTCCCCGAGCAGTCCGATGAGTTCACCTGCTCCTCCTGCTTCCTGGTCCGCCACCGGTCCCAGGTGGCACGCGAAAAGAACGGCATGAAGTACTGCATCGAGTGTGAAGGCTAGAGCCTCCCGAAAGCCCGGTCCGGCGTCGTTATGATGCATAACGGCGGGGTGCAGATTGGGCGTCAAACGTGTGTCAACGGTCCCAATTGGTGCTGCGGATTAACGCTTGCGTGACCGGAAAATACCCTCCCTAACAGTTGCGCGCCGAAGCGGCAACAGCCCTTAATAAGGCCGCATGAAACTCCTACGCTTGAGCTACCAAATCACTCGAAGGGTGGCCCACAATGAAGAAGTTTCATACGTGGCTGGCGGTCATTTTGATGGCTGCCGGGTTGGGTTTCGTGGCTCCGGGGCCTGCCTCGGCAACCACATCCTATTGCGGGCTCGTATGGGGATCGCTGGCGAAATCAGACAGCGACATGAGCGGCGCACCCGTCACCAACGTCAGGACGGGGCAGCACTACTGCTTCGACCGGATGGTGGTTGACCTCAACGGTTCAGTGGATGGCTATATGGTCCGGTATGTGCCTGCGGTGGTGCAGGACGGTTCGGGATTCAGTGTCCCGCTCCGGGGCAGCGCGTTCCTCCAGGTCAGGGTTAACTCACCGGCCTATGACGACAACGGACAGCCAACGTACCAGCCCAGCAATAAGGCCGAAGTGTCCAACGTTGCGGGATACCAGACCTTCCGGCAGGTGGCCTGGGCCAACAGCTTCGAAGGCTACACAAGCCTCGGACTAGGTGTGCGTGCCAGGCTTCCGTTCCGGGTGTTCACCCTGGACGGACCGGGTTCGGGATCCCGGCTGGTGGTGGATGTTGCCCACTTCTGGTGACAGCCCGCCCGCTGACCGGTGGCCGTTGAGATAGGAAATGGAACCAAAACAGCGGCGCCCTGCCGGAAGACCTTTCCGGCAGGGCGCCGCTGTGGTTTCTGACCGGCGTCAGTCGGCGAACCTTCGCTGGCGCAACGCCGCGCGCAGTTCCTTCCACGCTCCGGTAGACCACAGTGCCCACACCACCAGCACGGGCTGGAAGAACAGCCTCACCAGCCGGGCACGGTCCGTGTTCAAGCCGAACCCGTCCGTTTGAGTCACGTACTGCGAGATGTTCCCGGGAAAGATCAGGATGAAAAAGGCTGCCGCGCACAGTCCTACCGGGACACGGCGTTTGCGGAGGGCGATCAGTGCGGCCCCAAGGCTTATCTCCACCACGCCGGATGCCAGAACCACGAAGTCCTTATCCAGTGGGAACCAAGGCGGGACTTGGGCCTGGAACTCCTGGCGGGCCACGGTCAGGTGGCTGATTCCGGCGAAGACCAGCGAACCGCCCAGCGCCACTGCGGCAACTACCCGCGGAACCGAGACCCTCCCTGCAGGGCGGGTGAGGAGCCTGGCCAGCGCAGTTCTCGTGCTTGTCATTACTGAAAAGTAACATGGCATCCAACCTTGCCTTGGCAAAATTAGTAAGCTCACTGAGAAATCCGCACCTCTCCCGGTCCGCTGCGCCCGCGTGGCTGATAGCGTCGGCAGTACTGGACCGATCGAGGAGGATTCATGAAAGCTTCACCGACCCTGACCAACAATCTGCAGGCCGTTCTTGCTGATCTGATTGAGCTGCACATCCAGGGCAAGCAGGCCCACTGGAACATTGTGGGTACCAACTTCCGGGACCTTCACCTGCAGCTGGACGAAATCGTGGACGCTGCCCGGCAGTTCGCTGACGATATGGCAGAGCGAATGCGTGCCCTTCACGCCCTCCCGGACGGCCGCAGCGCCACCGTTGCCGAGTCCACCAGCCTGGCGCAGTTCCCCGAGGGCCTTATCAACACCAAGGATGCCATCGAGCGGATCGTCGCGGCACTCGAAGCCGCGGTGGGGACCATGCGCAAGGTCCACGACGAAGTGGATGAAGAGGATCCCACCACCGCGGACCTACTGCACGAATTCATCGCCAAACTGGAGCAGTACGCGTGGATGGTGAACGCAGAGACCCTGAAGGCCTCCGCCAGCGTCACCGCACCCGACGCGAAGTAACAATCCTGCGGCCCGGGGCCGCCGCCACTCTCCTGAGCATGACATCAAGAGAGTACGACGGCGGCCCGGGCTGTGGCGGAACGCCCCCTTCCAGCGGCCCCGGCACGGGTGCGCCGCTATTTGCCCGATGGCGTACCGGGTAGGAGAATTGGGCCTGTAGCGGCCGCCGTCAGGCCGGCCACAAGTCAGCAATTTGTACCTTGAATACGCCGTAGGAGCAGTCCTCTCCAGGAATCCCTCGGGCTAATGGATGGAGTTCCTTGTGAGTGTTGATTCAGCCCCCGCCACTTTCGTTGATCGGCATATCGGTGCCCGCCGCCAGGCCGACATCGACACCATGCTTAAGGCCGTTGGCTGCGACTCCGTTGACTCGCTGGTTGATACCGCGGTTCCGCACTCCATCCGGCAGGCCAGGCCGCTCGCGCTCAAGGACGCCCTCAGTGAGGTTGAGGTCCTTGCGGAGCTGCGGAAGCTCGCGGGCAAGAACAGGACGGCTGTGCAGATGATCGGCCAGGGCTACTACGACACCGTGACCCCTGCTGTGATTCGCCGGAACGTCCTCGAAGCCCCGGCCTGGTACACCGCCTACACCCCGTACCAGCCCGAAATCTCCCAAGGCCGGCTCGAGGCGTTGCTGAACTTCCAGACCATGGTCCAGGACCTGGTGGGCCTGCCGATCGCCAACGCGTCCCTGCTGGATGAAGCCACGGCGGTGGCCGAGGCCGTCCTGATGATGCGCCGGGCCAATAAGAACAAGGCAGCGCACGATGGTAAGACCGTGCTGGATGCTGATGTGATGCCGCAGACCATCGCGATCGTGAAGGGCCGCGCCGAGGCCCTGGGCTTCGAGGTGGAGGTAGCCGATCTGTCCAAGGGCCTGCCCGAGGGCGTTATCAACGGCATCGTGCTGCAGCAGCCGGGCGTGTCCGGCCGAGTGTTCAACCACGCAGAGGTCATTGCGGCGGCGAAGGAACGCGGCGCACTGGTCACGGTGGCTGCTGACCTGCTGGCCCTGACTTTGATCACCCCGCCGGGTGAGCAGGGCGCGGATATCGCCGTCGGCTCCACGCAGCGTTTTGGTGTTCCGTTGTTCTTCGGCGGTCCGCATGCGGCCTACATGGCCGTTGCCAAGGGACTGGAACGCTCCATGCCCGGCCGCCTGGTCGGTGTCTCCAAGGACGACGCCGGCGTCCCCGCCTACCGCCTGGCGCTCCAGACGCGCGAGCAGCACATCCGCCGTGAGAAGGCGACCTCGAACATCTGCACCGCGCAGGCGCTGCTGGCCATCGTCTCGTCGTTCTACGCGGTTTATCACGGCCCGGACGGCCTGAAGGCTATCGCCGAACGCGTCCACAGCCACGCCACCACGATCGCCGCCTCGCTTAAGGCTGCCGGCATTGACGTGCTGCATACGGGCTTCTTCGATACGGTGTCCGTCTCTGTGCCCGGGAAGGCTGCAGGCATTGTGTCGGCGGCCGCTGCCCAGGGGATCAACCTGCGCAGCATCGACGAGGACACGGTGGGGATCTCCGCTGACGAGACAACAACACCAGGGATCGTTGCGGACGTTGTTGGGGCCTTTTCCGCGTCCGTCGTCGACGCGACCGCCAGCGCCGGATTCAGCCTCGATGCCGCCGTGCTCCGCACCTCTGAGTATCTGCAGCATCCGGTGTTCAACACGCACCGTTCCGAGACGCAGTTGCTGCGTTACATCCGCCGGCTCTCCGACCGGGATCTGGCGTTGGACCGGACCATGATTCCGCTGGGTTCGTGCACGATGAAGCTGAACGCGACCGCGGAGATGGAAGCCATTTCCTGGCCGGAGTTCGCCTCGATCCACCCGTTCGCCCCGGAGTCCCAGACGGTGGGCTGGCGTGAACTGATCACCGGTCTCGAAGCCGACCTTGCCGAGATCACAGGCTATGACCAGGTCTCGCTGCAGCCGAACGCCGGGTCCCAGGGTGAGCTCGCGGGCCTCCTTGCGATCCGCGGCTACCACCTGGCAAACGGTGATACCCAGCGGAACGTGTGCCTGATCCCGGCCTCCGCACACGGCACGAATGCCGCCTCGGCTGTCCTGGCGGGCATGAAGGTTGTTGTTGTGGCGACGGCTGCTGACGGGTCCATTGACCATGCTGACCTGTACGCGAAGATCGAGGCGCACAAGGATGCCCTGTCCGCGATCATGATCACTTACCCCTCCACCCACGGGGTGTATGACGCGGACGTGACCGAGATCTGCGACGCGGTCCACGCCGCGGGCGGCCAGGTGTATGTGGACGGGGCGAACCTGAACGCCCTGGTGGGGTTGGCGCAGCCGGGCAAGTTCGGCGGCGACGTCTCGCACCTGAACCTGCACAAGACTTTCTGCATCCCGCACGGCGGCGGCGGACCCGGTGTTGGCCCGGTCGCGGCCAAGGCACACCTGGCACCGTTCATGCCCGGTGATGCGAACAAGGCAGCCCACGAGGCCGGCCACGGCGTCGCGATCAGCGCGTCGAACTACGGCTCGGCCGGGGTGCTGCCGATCTCCTGGGCGTATGTGAAGCTGATGGGCGCCCAGGGCCTGACCGAGGCGACCAAGTCCGCGCTGCTGGCGGCGAATTACGTCGCGGCCCGGTTGAATGAGTACTTCCCGGTGCTGTACACCGGTGAGGGCGGTTTGGTGGCGCACGAGTGCATCCTGGACCTCCGCGAACTGACCGCAAAGACGGGTGTGACGGCCGAGGATGTGGCCAAGCGCCTGATCGACTACGGCTTCCACGCCCCCACCCTGGCCTTCCCCGTCGCCGGGACGCTGATGGTGGAGCCGACCGAGTCCGAGGACCTCGCCGAGATCGATTGGTTCATCGACGCGATGATCGCCATCCGGAAGGAGATCGACCAGGTCGCCGCCGGCGACTTCACTGTCGCCGACTCCCCGCTGCGCCACGCACCCCACACGGCAGCCGCCGTCGTGAGCTCCGAGTGGACCCGGGACTACCCGCGCGAACAGGCAGCCTTCCCGCTGGCCTCGCTCAAGCAGGACAAGTACTTCCCGCCGGTCGGCCGCATCGACGGCGCAGCCGGGGACCGCAACCTCATCTGCTCCTGCCCGCCGCTCTCCGACTTCGAAAACTAGGCCAGCGCACCGAGGCCCCCAGGACGCTCTCTCACTTGATGCACGTTTTGACCGGACGCTCTCTCACTTGATGCAGGTTTTGACCTGACGCTCTCTCACCGCTGCTGACGGTCCGGCCGGGCCGTGATCGGCGTGTCCGGCCGCCGCTGCGGCTGCCCTTCGGAGCAATTCAGTTCAGCGGCAATCCCTGGCATGGTGCGTTTCCTCAAGTTTGGAGGTCAAAAGTGAGAGAGCGTCCGCCGAAAACGCGCGTTAAGTGAGAGAGCGTCCGGTGAAACGTGCACCGGACGGTTGGGCGGTCTCGGCCAGTTACACGCACGCGTCCGGGGCCTGTCAGTTGTTCAGGGCAGCCCAAATGTTGAGGCTGGTGGCGAAAACCAGCCATGAGATGTAGGGCAGCAAGAGCAACCCGGCCAGGCGGCTGATGGGACCGAAGTAGAGAACCGTGACCGTGACCGCGACGATCAGGGCGGCGATGATGGCCAGGGCGATCCAGAGTGCAGCTGATCCCAACGACGGATAGAGGCCGAAGAACACCGGCGTCCACGCGAGGTTGAGCAGCAGTTGGACACCGTACGCAATCAGGGCCGGCCTGGACTCTGCAGACCGGCTGCGCCATACCAGCCACGCTGCCACCGCCATGGCCGTGTACAGGAGGGTCCAGGCCGGGCCGAAAACCCAGTTGGGCGGCGACCATGGGGCCTTGTCCGCGGTGACGTACCAGCCGTCCACATTGCTCAAGGTGGCAAAGGCCCCCAACCATGCCACGAAAGCCGAGGCCCCCAGGAACGCCGCCAGGCCGATGACCTGCACGCCCGGCGTGAACTCCCTCCGGGTTGCGGGTCCTTGGCCGGACTTCTCTGGGTGAACCTGCATGCCTCCACCCTTACGAAGCGCGCATCAGGAGTCAAGGCTGCCCGTGCAGGGCCCAGGCAGGACCCGTTCCAGGCCTGGGCCGGGAGGCGCAGAGCCGGCCCGCTGGAAAGCCCGGAGCAGATCAGGCTTTAGACTTGAGGCTATATGTCCGCCCGCAGCCACGCCTCCAGAACAGCGCACAACCCCCTCAGATTGGACACGGCCCCCTTGCGAGAATTCACCGCCCGCTTTGCCACAGCCGAAGAAATTGAGAACTGGGACAAGCACGTGACGGCCAACCCCCATGGCGGCAATATGCTGCAGTCGGCCGCGTACGCGTCGGTGAAGAACGGCAATGGCTGGAGCGCCCGCTTCCTGGTCCTGGAGTCCGCCGGGACCGCCAGCTACAACCTGGTCCTGGAGAAGAAATTCCCTGTCCTGGGCCGCCTCTGGTACCTGATCAAGGGGCCGGACCTCAACTCCGTGGACGATCTCAAGCCGGCGCTGGAGGCCTGCGCCTCCTTTGCCCGAAGCCGGAAACTCAACGTTTTCACCATTAAGGTTGAACCCGATATCGTCGGCTCCCCGGAGGTCCGGGCGCAGCTCGCCGCGGCCGGCCTGGTGAAGGCACCCAACATCCAGTCCAACGACTCCACCGCGCTGCTGGACATCTCGGCTCCGGAGAGCCAGGTACTCCGCGCCATCTCGTCCCGGGCACGCAATGCGATCCGCCGCGCCGAACGGGAAGGCTGCGAAGTGGTGCAGCAGCCGCAAGGCCCGGAAACATACCGTGCCCTCTATGACCTGATGGCCGATACCGTCAACGCCAAGGGCTCCATGCCGCTGCGCAGCCTGGAGTACTACACCCGGTTCTGGGACGAATTCTGCAACCGCGGCCAGGGCAGCTTCTTCTTCGTCTACGAGAACGGCAAGCCCAGCGTCGGCGCCTTCGTGATCAACTACGGGTCCAAAGCCACCTACAAAGACGGCGGCTCAACCCAGAACCGCAAACAGTACGGCGACTCCCACCTGGTCCAGTGGGCGGCGATCCGGCGGATGCAGGAACTGGGCTGCACCGAATACGATTTCTGCGGAACGCCTCCCGCCAGCCAGATCAAGGACAAGACCCATTCCCTTTACGGCATGGGCATGTTCAAAACGAGCTTCACCAAGACGGTCACCGATTTCGTTGGCTGCTACGACTACGTGCTGGCTCCGGTCAGGCATGCCTTGTGGGTCAAGGGCGCAGAACGGATCTTCCGGCGGCTTGAAACCGCACGCACGGGGCGTCAGTTCTACTGACAGCGCACACAGTCCACCAGACCATTCCCACCACCAAGCGTCCGCGCCTGCCCCAGACGGCAGCACAGCGATAGATGAGGTTACTTCCGTGAATCCCACCAAAGCCGGAACCGGGCTCGAGTTCGGCGTCCTGAGCGATGCCGAGTTCGAGACGTTCTCCGTCAACCACCCGCAAAGCAGCTTCATCCAGTCCGCTGATTTCATCCGCTTCCAGCGCGCCCGCGGACAGGACGTGGAACTGTTCGGTGTCAGGCGCGACGGCGAACTCGTCGCTGCCGGCAAGCTGAACTACACCACCAACCGGTTCGGCTACCGTGTGTGCGAGTGCGCCAAGGGCCCCCTCATGGACTACACCGACTCCGCCCTGGTCAGTGACGTCGTCGGACTTCTCAAAGGACGCGCAGCGGACCGTAAGGCCGCGGAACTGCGGATTTCCCCCAACCTGCCGTTTATCGCCCGTGATGCCGACGGCGCCGAACACCCGGAAATCGCCGATAACAGGCCGCTGGTGTCCGAACTGGGCAGGCTCGGCCTGGCGCACCAGGGCTCGGACATGAACTTCGCCAACGTCAACTGGATGTTCATCAAGAAACTGGATGGCATCCAGGACTCCGAGGAACTCATCATGGGCACCAGCTACCGGACCCGGAAGGCCATCCGGAAAGCTGAAAAGAACGGCGTGTTCCTGGAGCAGGCCACGCTCGAAACCCTGGATGAGTTTTACGACGCCCTGAGCACCGCCGGCGATGAGAAGGGCTTCATCTACCGGGAGCGCGAGTACTACGAACAGCTCCTGCGGACCACATCGGCCGAGTTCACCAAACTCATGATGGCCAAGATCGACATCCCCGCCTACCGGAAATCCATCACCGAACGCCTGGAAGCAGAGTCGGCCTCCGCAGCCGAACTGCGCCGCGAGGTCGAAGAGACCGGCAGTAAAAAGAAGGCCAACCGCCTCAAAGTGGTCCAGGACCTCGTGGACAGCTATGAGCGCAGCCTCAAGGACATCGAACGGTTCCCGGACTCCGTAGGCGTGGCCACCGTGGCCGCCATCCACTTTGTCTGCTTCGGCGACGAAGTGACGTGCGTGATCGGCGGCACCAAGCAGGACTACATCTACTTCAACGGCGCCACCTCGCTGTACTGGGGCATGATGCTCCACGCACTGGAAAAGGGCTACTCGCGCTACAACTTCTACGGCACGTTCGGCATCCAGGGACAGGACGAAGAAGGCCACGGCGGCTACGAGTTCAAGAAGGGGTTCGGCGGGGACGTGGTCCAACTGGTGGGCGACTTCGTGATGCCGGTCCGGCCGCTCGTCTTCCAGGCGAACCGCGTGGGCCGGGCAGCCGTGGCCGCGGCGCGGACCCTGCTCGGCAAACTGCCCCTGAAACGCCAGGCGTAACCCTCGAAACACCAGCCAACCCTCAGGGAGGAGGACCAGCGTGACCAACCGACGTGACGATCCGCGGGGCAGGGCCGCCACCGACGGCCTGCCGAAAACCGAGCGGCTGACGCCCTCCCAGATCGGCCAGGACGCCGCCGCCAAACGGATGCTGCGCCGCCTGGTCCAGGGGGAGCACCCGCCGACGGCGCCGATGAGCATTGTGGACAGGCTCGCCGGGAGCCCATACGCCAACCCGATGATCCAGGTGGGGGGCGTGGACACCTCGGCGCGGAAGACCCTCGATTTTGCCCTGCACCTGGCCGAGACCATGTTCCGGTATGGGGCTGGGGCCCTTGAGGTGGAGACCAGCATCATCGCCGTCACGGCGGCGCTGGGCCTGAAAAACATCGAGGTGGACATTACCAACCAGTCCGTGGCCATCAACTACGCGCCCAAGGACCAGCCGCCGATCGCCCTGCTCCGCGTGGTGCGCTCCTGGACCAACAACTATGCCGGGCTGGCCAAGGTGCACCGGCTCGTGACCGACATCGTGGCGGGGGGAGTGGGCCGGGATGAGGCCATCCGCCGGTTGGATGAGGCCATCACCAGCCCCAAACCGTTCCCGCGCTGGATGGTCACTGTGGCCTTCGGCGTCTTCGCCGCCGCCTTCGTCGGGGTGCTGGGCGGCGGCCCCGTGTCCTCGGCCATCGCCTTCGTGGCCAACATCGGCGTGAGCCTCCTGGCCCGCCAGCTGGGCCGGTGGCGGGTTCCTGACTTCTTTACGACGGCGGCCTGCGCGTTCGCTGTCACCCTCAGCGCGCTGCTGCTGTGGCGTTTTGACCTGACCACTTCGCCGGCCATTGTGGTGGTGGGCGGCATCCTGCTGCTCCTGCCGACAGGCCGGCTTGTCTCGTCAGTCCAGGATGCCATCAACGGCTTCCCGGTGACAGCGGCCGGACGGTTCCTCTCCACGCTGCTCACCTTCGGCGCAATCGTGGCCGGCATCGCCGTAGCCTTCGTGGTGGGTGCGATGACCGGAATGCAGCCCATCAGCGTCACCCAGACCTTCCCGCCTGCCTACGACCTCTGGGTCCTGGTGATCCTGACCGCCGTCGCCGTGATCGCCATCGGCATCACCGAGCAGACGTCCTGGGAGCTGCTGCTGCCTACCGCTGCCGTGGGGGTGGCCGGCTACTTCGTGCTGTTGGGCGCCGGGCAGCTCGGCGTCGGCGACCGGTTCTCCCCGGCGCTCGCCGCCGTCGTCATTGGCCTGCTGGCAAGGGTGGTGGCACTGAAGATGGGCGCTCCACAGCTGGTGGTGGCAGTCCCGGCGGCCCTCATTCTGCTGCCCGGGCTGACCATTTTCCGCTCGATGTACGTGCTGACCATCGAGGAGTCCGAAATCCTGCTGGGCGCCGGCGGGATGCTCAACGCCGGCGCGATTGTCCTGGGCTCGGCAGGCGGAATTGTCCTTGGCGACACCCTTGCCAGGCCGCTGACCCGCAGCCTGGCCAGCAATGAGCGGCGGCGGGCCCGCCGCCGCTGACCGTCCCGGGCGGCCGTCAGAGTCCGCCGTCAGATCTGTCCGACGGGGAGCTTCTTCTCGGCCTGGAAATCATCCTCCACCCGGCCCTTGGCCCAATATCCGGACAGCGACACCTGGCTGCGTTCCAGGCCGCGCCGCACAAACAGCACGTCCCGCAGGGCCTTCATGTAGCCGCGCTCTCCGTGCGCAAAAACATCCACCCGTCCGTCCTGCCACTGAGCATCCGCCACGGCCGAGACCAGGAGGTCGCCGTCGCCGGCCGGGACGCCGTTGCGGAAAAGCCAGCTGACCTGGATTCCCTGCGGCGCTGCGATCGGCTGGATATCGGCCCCGCTGTCCACCTCCAGGAATGCCAGGCCGCGCGCCTCAGGCGGCAGCGCCTCGAGGGAGGCGGCGATCGCCGGCAGCGCGGCCTCGTCCCCGGCAAAAAGGTACCAGTCGGCGTCGGGCGACGGGTTGTAGCCGCCGCCGGGACCCGTGAAGGTGATCGCGTCCCCGGGCTGTGCAGCAGCAGCCCATGGCCCGGCCAGTCCCTCGTCGCCGTGGATCACGAAGTCAATGGCCAGTTCCCTGGCCCCGGCGTCCACCCAGCGGACCGTGTACGTGCGGGTAAAGGGCCACTGGGCGCGGGGCATGGTTTCGCGGATGGTCCACAGGTTCAGCGGCTGGGCGTAGTCAACCCCCGGCTGTGGGAAAACGATCTTGACGTAGCGGTCCACGAAGCTGTTGTTGACGAAATCGGCAAAGCCGTCGCCGCCTGCAATGATCCGCACCATATGCGGTGAGAGCTGTTCGCGGCGGATCACTGTGAGGTCGATCTGCGGGCGGGATTTCCTGGAGGCGCTTGTGGCTGCGGGGACTGTGCTCATAAGGCAACCCTAAGCTAAGGGGCCGGGGGGAGCTCCCAGGTTACGCCCGGGCATCCCTGTTCACGCAGGAGTCCGTTGATCCGGCTGAACGGCCGGGAGCCGAAGAAGCCGCGGGACGCTGACAGTGGGCTGGGGTGAGCGCTGGACACCACCGCTGCACCGGACAGGAGCGGCCTGACGCTCTCCGCATCCTTGCCCCACAGCACCGCAACAAGCGGGGCCCGGACGCCGTCGGGGGTGCGCCGGGTGGCAACGGCGGTAACTGCCGCCGTCGTGACGGCTTCCCACCCCTTGCCCCGGTGGGATCCTGCGCTGCCGGCGCGTACGCTCATGACGCGGTTCAGCAAAAGCACCCCCTGGTCTGCCCAGGCGGACAGATCGCCGTGGACGCGGGCGGGGATGCCGAGATCGGCCTCCAACTCGCGGTAGATGTTCGCAAGGCTCCGCGGAATGGGCCGGGTCCTGGCATCAACAGCGAATGACAGCCCGACGGCGTGGCCCGGCGTCGGGTAGGGATCCTGGCCTACCACCAGGACCTTCACGCCGGCCAGCGGCTGCCGGAAGGCACGCAGGACGTTCGACGGCGAGGGGAGCACTTGGTGGCCGGCGGCAACTTCCGTTGCCAGGAAGGCGAGAACGCTGCGCAGTTGAGGCTCAACGTCAGCCAGCGCCGCCGCCCAGTCCTCAGCCATCAGCTCGCGCAAAGGCAGTCCGGCCATCTCCGCGAAGCCCAGGGTGTCTGCCGGGTCCGTCTCCAGCTCAAACAAAGCGTCAGATTCAAACACGCTCCCATTCTCGCAGGGAAGCGGGCCCGTCTTTTGGATTATTGGGAAGGCGGTGGCACTGCCGGCGCGTTGAGGGGGCAAGGATTGGCCAGAAAACCGGAGCCGGGGGAAATGACAAGCGTGTTATTCGCGCCGTAACATGGGGTGGGATTTCCAACTTATCCAGCGAAGGGGTGTGACGTGGCGGAACCTGCTCGGGAGCACGTGCCGGAGCCGGCAGAGCTGACCTCACAGCTTGCCGATCTTACGCCGCGTGACTCACCGCTCAGCGGGCGCGACCAGCAGATGCTTGCCCTGGAACGCCAGTGGTGGAAGTACCCCGGCGCAAAGGAACAGGCCATCAGGGAGCTGTTCGATCTGTCCGCGACGCACTACTACCAGCTGTTGAACGCCCTCATCGACACCGAGGCTGCGCTGGCCCACGACCCCATGCTGGTCAAGAGACTGCGTAGACTACGTACGTCGCGTCAGCGGGCACGCACAGCACGCCGCCTGGGTTCCGACGCCTGACCACGTCTGTGCTGAGCCATCAGCAGCAATCAACAAGGATGTCTCACCACCATGACCAAATACGCTCGGGATGAATTCGACAAGGTCCCGGAGACCGCATCGCGCCAAGGTGTCCACCGTGCGGCCTCGGCGCCCGCCCGGCGCAAGCTGTGGCCCGTACTGGCAGTCGGTGTCGTGGCGTTGGCCATCGGCCTGGTTGCTTTTCTGATCCTTCCCAAACTCGGTTTCATGCAGGCCGGGAGCCAGGTGTCCACGAGCGTCGAAACCACCGCGACCCCGGATTCAAGCGCAGCTCCGTTGGCCACCACCGGAGCGACGCCCAGCGCCCAGCCCACGGCAAGCTCGGAGTCCGCGATGGCCAAGGCTGAGCCGAGCACTGCACCCAGCGCCACGCCGTCGGCCGCTCTCCTGGACAAAACACAGGGGATTGCGGTCTATAACGCCGCCGGAACGGCAGGGCTCGCTGGACGCATCAGCTCGCTGGTCCAGGCCGACGGGTGGACGCTTGGGCAGGTGGGCAACTGGGGTGGAGCGCCGCAGCAGACCTCGGCGATCTACTATTCAGGTCCGGCGCAGAAGGCGAACGCCGATGCAGTTTCTGCCTTGCTGAGCATCCCTACAGTTGTCCAAAGCCCTGATTTCCAGGTGCCGCTGGTAGTAGTCCTCGGACCCGATTACCGCTAGTGCCGCCTGCACAACACGTGGGCTCCCATAACTATTGGGCTCCGGCCCGGCCGGGTGCCTCGGCCTTCGGGGGAGCTTGTCGCTAGAGTGATTTCAGGCCTTGGTCCGTCACAAGCGGCACACAGCGAGGTGGGCCGGCGGCACGACCGAAAGAGTGGAAATCATCATGGCATTGGGAACCGTTAAGTGGTTCAACGCGGAAAAAGGCTATGGCTTTATTACCGTGGACGGCTCCGGCGACGACGTTTTTGTCCACTGGTCCGCCATCGAGGGCGAGGGGTACCGCGCACTCGATGAGGGGCAGCGCGTTGAGCTTGAAATCGGCGAAGGCGAGAAAGGCCCCCAGGCAGAAAGCGTCCGGCCCGCGGAGTGAAGCCGGCCAAATTCAGTTCGACTTTCCGTGTAGCCGCCCTTCGTGCCGTGGCCGGAAGCGCTGCCCTCCTGGCGCTGGCTGGCTGCTCCGGAGCGCCAGGCAATGCCCGGCTGGAATCCGTCGAAGCGTCAGGTGATGGCACCCTGCGCATCGGGCTGATTCTGGACAGCATGGGGGACCAGGCGTTCCTCAATGATTCCCAGTTCGCCGCTGCGACGCTGGCCGTGCAGGAAATCAACGCCGCGGGCGGCCACAAAGGCAGGCCGGTGGAGTTCCTTCCCAGGCCGGCAGGCACTGACCCGGCTGCACAGGCGGGGGAGCTGGTAGCTGCCAAAGCTGACGTGGTGATCGGACCCACTGATTCCAGCCATGCCGCCGCCGCCATCGATGTGCTCTCCCGGGCGCGGGTGACCCTGATTTCACCGGCAAACTCAGCTGCCGGCCTGACCGGCTATAAGAGCGGCGGCTACTACTTCCGGACTGCGGCGGCGGACGTTGCCCAGGCTTCCGTGTTGGTGAAGCTCGCCAAGGACGGCGGCGCAAAGAGGCTGGCTGTGGTCCACCAGGACAGCGCTTACGGCAAGGACGTCGCGGCTGCGGTAGCAAGCGCTGCGAAAGACGCCGGCCTGGACACCGTGGCCACGGCCGGATTCAAACCCGGCGATGCCCGGAAGGCGGCCGCGGAGGCCCAGGGGGCCACACCCGACGCCGTTGTGCTGATTGCCAGGGACGGCGCACGGGGCGCCATCGCCGAGCTCAACAATGTGGGGCTTTCCGGCGAAAAAATCGTTCTCAGCGAGGGCGCGTTCGCCCAGTACGGGTCCGGGCTGGGCTCCAAAGCCCTCGACGGCGCCCGGGCCGTGGTGCCCGGCGTCCTTCCCTCGGCCGGCTTCCAGGCGCGGTTGGTGGCAGTCAACCCGGCGTTGAAGGACCTGTCCTTCGCAGCGGAGACGTACGACGCCGTGAACCTGGCGGTCCTGGCGGCAGCCGCTGGGCAGGACGATGCCGGGCGCTCCATCGCGGCCAACCTGATCGCCGTGTCCGGGGGAGCGGCAGGCGGCCAGGCCGGCGCCCAGCCCGGCAAGCCGTGCCTGTCCTTCGCAGAGTGCAACGGCATTCTGAAGACCGGTGCCGGGATCAATTACGACGGCGAATCGGGGCCGGTTGCCTTCGACGCCAACGGTGACATCACCACCGCCAACTTCATGGTGTTCACCTATGCCGCAGACAACAGGGCCTCGCTCAGCGGCCGTGAGGCGGCCGGCCGGGCAGCTGGCTGATCGCCCGCGGCGAAACCGCCCGCCCGCAGAGTGAATAACCGGGCCGTTCGCTTGCACTCTCACCTGTGGAGTGCTAATTATTGAGTTAGCACTCTTACGTACCGACTGCTAAAGCATCGTCCGTTTTATCCCGGAAACGAAGCTTTGCGAAGGTCGTGGAGCGAAAGAAATACCAAGCTGGAGTGAGATCCCCAGCCGCGGCATACAGAGGCCGCCGGTTATGGATCGTCCGTCGCGGGCACTGCAGTGCGGTTCATTCTTAACGACTGTCCCGAAAGGACTACTGCCGTTATGGCCAAGATCATTGCATTTGATGAAGAGGCACGCCGCGGTCTTGAGCGGGGCCTGAACATCCTCGCCGACGCCGTCAAGGTCACCCTCGGCCCGCGTGGACGCAACGTCGTCCTCGAAAAGAAGTGGGGCGCCCCCACGATCACCAACGATGGTGTTTCCATCGCCAAGGAGATCGAGCTGGACGATCCTTACGAAAAGATCGGCGCAGAGCTGGTCAAGGAAGTTGCCAAGAAGACGGACGACGTCGCCGGCGACGGCACCACCACGGCCACCGTGCTGGCCCAGGCCCTCGTCAAGGAAGGCCTGCGCAACGTTGCGGCCGGCGCTGACCCGCTGTCCCTCAAGCGCGGCATCGAGAAGGCAGTAGAAGCCGTCACGGTTGAACTGCTGGCCTCCGCCAAGGAAATCGAAACCAAGGAAGAGATCGCGGCCACGGCTTCCATCTCCGCCGGTGACGACGAAATCGGCGCGCTGATTGCCGAAGCCCTGGACAAGGTGGGCAAAGAAGGCGTCATCACCGTCGAGGAGTCCAACACCTTCGGCCTGGAGCTTGAGCTCACCGAGGGCATGCGCTTCGACAAGGGTTACATCTCCGCTTACTTCGTCACCGACGCTGAGCGCCAGGAAACGGTCCTTGAGGATCCGTACATCCTGATCGTCAACTCCAAGATCTCCAACGTCAAGGAACTGGTTGCTGTCCTGGAAAAGGTCATGCAGTCCTCCAAGCCGCTGCTGATCATTGCCGAGGACATCGAGGGCGAGGCCCTGGCCACCCTGATCGTCAACAAGATCCGTGGCACCTTCAAGTCCGTTGCCGTCAAGGCTCCGGGCTTCGGCGACCGCCGCAAGGCCCAGCTGGCCGACATCGCTGTCCTCACCGGTGGCCAGGTCATCGCCGAGGAAGTCGGACTCAAACTGGAGACCGCCGGACTCGAACTCCTGGGCCGCGCCCGCAAGGTTGTTGTCACCAAGGACGAGACCACCATCGTTGAAGGTGCCGGCGACGCCGACCAGATCGCCGGCCGCGTTTCCCAGATCCGTGCCGAGATCGAAAACTCCGATTCGGACTACGACCGCGAGAAGCTGCAGGAACGCCTGGCCAAGCTGGCCGGCGGCGTTGCAGTCATCAAGGCCGGTGCCGCAACCGAGGTTGAGCTGAAGGAACGCAAGCACCGCATTGAGGACGCTGTCCGCAACGCAAAGGCTGCTGTTGAAGAGGGCATCGTCGCCGGTGGCGGCGTTGCACTGATCCAGGCCGGCGCCAAGGCGTTCGCCAACCTGAACCTCACGGGTGACGAAGCAACCGGTGCGAACATCGTCCGCGTTGCCATTGACGCTCCGCTGAAGCAGATCGCCTTCAACGCTGGCCTTGAGCCCGGCGTTGTGGTGGACAAGGTCCGCGGCCTGCCTGCGGGTCACGGCCTGAACGCAGCAACCGGCGAGTATGTCGACCTGCTGGCTGCCGGCATCAACGATCCCGTCAAGGTGACCCGCTCTGCCCTGCAGAACGCGGCTTCCATTGCCGGTCTCTTCCTCACCACCGAGGCCGTAGTGGCCGACAAGCCGGAGAAGAACGCTCCGGCCATGGGTGGCGGCGACGAGATGGGCGGCATGGGCGGCTTCTAGTCCCCATCTGCCGGAATCTTTCCGCACAAAAACGCGGCCCCCTCAGTGAGGGGGCCGCGTTTTTGTGTCCTGGAAGTCTTGTCTGAGCGGGAAGCAGGCCTGCTCTACTTGCGGGCAGTGGCGAGCATTCCCTCGACCTCTTTCTTGAAGGCCTCCGCTGCAGCCTGGGGCGTGAGGCGGTCATAAAGCACCTCGTCGGTGAAGCGCTTGATCACATTCTGAACGCTTCCGGCCCCTACCGGCGGAACCGGCGGTGCGTCAGCGATGTCCGGGGCGATGTCCTTGAGAAACGCCACCACGGTGGTGTCCGCCGGCTTGAGGTCAGGGGTGATTTTCTCAACGATTTCCGGGTTACTGGGCACCCCGCGGTCTGTCATGAGGATGGTGCCCGCTGCCGGGCTGTTGGCAAGGTAATTGATGAACGTGGCGGCCGCCTCCGGGTGCTTGGACCGTGAGGACGCCGACCAGAACATCGTGGGCTTGTAATACATTCCGTTCTCCGAGGACTGTCCATCAACGCTTGGGGCGCGGAGCATCTTGATGCCGCTCCCGGTGGTGGTTTCCAGCGAGCCAAGCTGGTTGGTCCACCACCACGCCATGCCGACGCGGTTGGTGCCGAACAGGCTTTCCTCAAGGCCCGCTCCCGAATCCTCCGTAGCTACCGTGGCCGGCGGGCTCGCCTTGGAATCGCGCTGTTCCTTCAGGCGCTCCCAGAACGAGGCGGCTGTTGCGGTGTCGAAGCCAAGGGTGCCGTCCTGCGAGTACAGGTTCTCGCCGTGCTGCCGCAGCCAGATGATGAGGTCGGCCTCGTTGCTGCCGTAGGCCGCACCGTAGTTCTTGCCATCCCCGGCTGCACTGAGTTTGCTCGCCGTTGCCATGAAGTCGTCCCAGGTCCAGGTGGTGTCGTCTGGAACAGGGACGTTGGCCGCTTCAAAGACCTTGGTGTTTGCCATGATGACGTAGGCGTTCTTCCCGGTGCTCAGACCGTACTGGGCGCCGTCGTACTGGCCCGAAGCCAGGGATTCCTTGTCCAGCTTGGTGGTGTCGATCCCGCTCTGCTTGGAAAGGTCCAGCAGCGCTCCGCGTCCGCCGTACTCGGCAATGTATTTCTGGTCCATCTGGATGACGTCGGGAGCGTCGTTGGCAGCCGTTTTCGTCGCAAGCTTGTCCCAGTAGCTGGCCCATTCGCCGGGTTCGGACTCGATCTTGATGTTCGGGTGCTCGGCCTCGAACGCGGAGATGACTTTCTCGGTCTGCGCGTTGAGGTACTCGTTTCCCCACCAGGCGAACCGCAAGGTGACTTCTTTATTGCTGTCAGACCCCGTGGACGCTCCGCATCCTGTAGCGAGCAGCGATACGGCCACTGCAACGGCGCTGAGCTGAAACCTTCGCCGGCTGAATTTCCGCTGATCTGTCTTAATCGTCATTGATCTGCCTTTCCTCGTCCTCGTGGAGCCACGCTCCAGGTATTCCGCTGAGGCGCCTTCGCCCTGGGGAAGTCTGCTGCTGAGAAAGCGGTTTCTCATCACGGTTGATTCTGCAGGATGTGGGCATTCCGCGTCAAGAGCTTCGGTAAGCGTTTTCCCACTTGTCCGTGCCGGCTGTGCGGAGATTCCTGCAAGGCGGTGTTGTGGCGGGCCGTCTGGCAGGATGGTTCAGTGACGATTACTGCGGCGGCCGATGGTTCGGCTTTAGGAAATCCGGGACCTGCTGGCTGGGCCTGGTACGTGAATGATGACTGCTGGCGGGCAGGCGGCTGGCCGCACGGCACCAACAACCAGGGCGAACTGATGGCCGTCCTCGATCTCTTCCGTGCCACCGCCCACGTTCCGGGTGAAGACCTGCGGGTCCTGTGCGACAGCCAGTACGTGATCAACTCCATCACCAAATGGATGCCAGGGTGGAAGCGTAAGGGATGGCGGAAGGCGGACGGTAAACCCGTCCTGAACGTAGAGCTCCTGAAGGAGCTGGACCGGGAACTCGCAGGCCGGAAGTACACCTTCGAGTGGGTCAAGGGCCACGCCGGCCATCACCTCAACGAGGCAGCTGATGAGCGCGCACGTGCCGCTGCCACCGCGTACCAGCAAGGGGTTGCGGCCCGTTCCGGTCCTGGCTTTGCAGGTGCTCCGGCCGCAGAAGCCCCTGCTGCCCCAGCCCCGGCGGCAGCAGCAGGTGCTCCGGCCGCAGCCGCTCCGGCACAGGCAGGCTCGGTTGCAAGCCCCGTCAAAGCCCAGTCAACCAAAGCCCCGGCAGCCCACGTTCCGGCGGCCAGGATTCCTGCGGCCGCGAATGGCCGAACCGGGTCTTTGCGTCCTGAGAGCTACGACGAGCCGGACCTTTTCAGCGAACTGGAAAGCGAATCCTTTGGCGCGCCCCAGGCCAATGGTGGAGGGCCTGGCCCCGAAGAAATCGCTGAGGCACTCGAACGCGAGCTGTCAGGCCCGGACGTCCGCGGCGACATCGGCCGCACCGGGGTGCTTCTCCACCCCGACTTCATGGAGATCGGGGCCTCCGGCAGGGTCTGGACCCGCGATGCGAAGATGATGGCCCTGGAGGAAGACCCCGGACACCAGGCGGAACTGGAAATCCTGGGCGCGGACCGTATCGGCACCGGCGCGGTCCTGCTGACGTACCGATGCTACTCGCGCTCGGGCACGACCCTCCGCAGTTCACTGTGGGTCCTCGACGGCACCAGGTGGCGGCTCCGGTTCCACCAGGAGACGCCCGAAGCCTAGCAGCGCCGCCCTGACCGGTCCCGGGGCCCAGCTCAGCTGAAGCGCTGGGTGTTTCCCTGCTCGGCCTGGGCATAGCTGGCGGCCGCCGAAGCCAGAGCCATGTTGATGGACGCCAGCGAGGCCTCAACCTTGCCTTGGGTCAGGGTCCATTCAGTGACCAGGGCCTGGAAGTTGTTGGCCGCGGAGCCGCGCCAGGTGGCCTGGAGTTCGTCGAGGCCACGTTTCATGGTGTGCACATCGGCGCTGATCCGGTCCACAGTTGCCCTAACGTTGGCTGACTTGAGCTCGAGCAGCTCGGTATCGACGGAAATGATGCTCATGGCAGGTGCCTCTCGACGTAGTGGGACAGCATCCGCTGCCCGGCCCGGCTGCTCCGGACCACTTCAACGAGCCTACGGAAGGGCCGCACAGGCCTGCCACGCTCAGTTCCTATATGTGGACAACCCTGCCGTCACTGGCCCCGCCGGTGCCTCCGTCGCCGTCGCCCGTAGCATCGTCGCTTTCACCGGGGTCGCTCGCATAGCCATGGGCGTCATCCGCGGGAGCCTCGTCCCGGATGGGCAGGCTGACCACAAGTGTGGCGCCGCCGCCGTCGGTCTGTTCCACCCGGACGGAACCGCCGTGCGAGCTGACGATTGCCGCTACGATCGCGAGACCCAGGCCGCTGCCACCGGTTTCACGGGTCCGTGAAGTGTCCGCCCGGTAAAAGCGTTCGAAGACCTTTACTGCGTCCGCATCTGAGATGCCGGGGCCGTGGTCCCGGACCTCAACGACGGACAGCTGCCGCCCGCCGTCGGACGTCCGGACACCAACCGCAAGTTCGATCGGGCTCCCCTCAGGCGTATAGCGCAAGGCGTTCCCCACCAGGTTTCCCACCACCTGGCGCAGCTTCGCTTCGTCGCCCAGCACAGGCGCCGGGGCCGCCGGGCCGCCGTCGAGCCCTATGAGGGAAATGGGACGCGTGCGGTCGCTGGCCTGGGTGTCCACCAGCGCATCATGGGCAATCAACTGCAGGTCAACCGGCTTCTGCTGCAGCGGGCGCTGTTCGTCCAAACGCGCGAGCAGCAGGAGGTCCTCCACCATGGACCCCATCCGTTTGGCTTCGCTTTCGATCCGGCCCATTGCCGTGGCCACGTCCTCGTCGGTGGTCAGCGCGCCGTGTCGGTACAGCTCGGAGAATCCCCGGATGGTCACCAGCGGCGTCCGGAGTTCGTGGGAGGCGTCGGCGGCAAACCGGCGCATCCTGCCCTCGGAGGCGGTCCGGGCAGCAAAGGCGGTCTCAATGTGCGCCAGCATGGCATTGAGGGAACTGCCGAGCCGGCCCAGCTCCGTGCCGGGATTATCAACATCCACACGCCGGGAGAGGTCCCCGGCGGCGATGGCGGCGGCGGTCTTCTCCACCCTGGCAAGCGGCCGGAAAGCCCGCGAGACCGTCCAGCTGGCAATCAGGGACGCCAGCAGGAGGGTGATCAGGCCAACCCCGCAGACCACCAGTGTGGCGTGCTGAAGGACATCGTCCACACTCTGCAGCGGCAATCCGATCACCACGACGGCGGGACGGTTGTTGCTGAGCACCGTCACGGCCACCACGCGCCAGTTCTGGCCGTCTGTGCCCCTGACCTGGTACGGGCGTGCCTCACGCTGTTGCGCTTCCTCAACCGAGAGGGTGCTGATGTCCGGGTGGTCGTCCGGGTCGCCGCCGAACAACTGCGGATTCTCGCCGGGCGTGAAAAGTATCAGGGAGTAGTCCGTGAGGACCATCGGGTTGGGCGCCGTCAGCGGCGTGAAGGAACGTTGTTTATCCGCGAGGTCGACGGCGGCGTTGAGCTTGTCGTCCACCTGGCCCTGAAGATAGCTGTGCAGCAGGGTCAACGTGCCCGCGCCGGTTACCGTCAGCGCAACAATCAGCAGGGCCATGATCATGGCCACCAGCTGGGACCTCAGGGAGGCCGATTTCCACCGCTGCAGCAAGGTCAGCGCTTCTCTGCCGTCCGGAGCACGTAGCCCACGCCGCGCTTTGTCTGGATCAGGGCGGGGACATCCGGATCGATGTCCACCTTGCGCCGGAGGTAGGAGATGTAGGACTCCACAATCGAGGCGTCGCCGTTGAAGTTGTACTCCCACACGTGGTCCAGGATCTGGGACTTGGACAGCACACGGTTGGGGTTCAGCATGAGGTAGCGGAGCAGCTTGAATTCGGTCGGCGACAGCTCGATCACCACGCCGCCGCGGCGTACTTCGTGGGCGTCGTCGTCGAGCTCCAGGTCATCCACGCGGATGACGGCGTCGTCGTCGAGCAAGGGCTGGGTACGGCGCAGGACCGCGCGGATGCGGGCCACTACCTCGTCCAGGCTGAAAGGCTTGGTGACGTAGTCATCCCCGCCCACGGTGAGGCCAGTGACCTTGTCCTCGGTGTCGTCCTTGGCCGTCAGGAACAGGACCGGGAAGTGTTTGCCGGAGGCGCGGAGCTTGCGTGTGACCGTGAACCCGTCCATGTCCGGCAGCATCACGTCAAGCACCGCAAGGTCGGGTGCGTGGAGCTCGGCTGCGGCCAGCGCATCACGGCCGTTCGCGGCAGATACCACCTCGAAGCCGGCGAAGCGCAGGGACGTTGACAACAGCTCGCGGATGTTCGGTTCGTCATCAACAACCAGCAGCTTGGCTTCGGGCCCGGTCTTCTTCATGCTCCCATCATGCTCCCGGAATCTGTGAGTTTTCTGGACGTTCACTGTGCTTTCGGCGGGAGGGCGGACGGATCCCTCACCAGCCCAGTGTGCCCGGCTCACCCTTGAACGGCCCCACCACCCTGTCAGTGACCCAACCGCCGTAGAAGCCCCCTGCCTGTGGACGCACACTTTCGCCGTCCACCTCGCAGCGGTCCACCCGGCCCGGATACACGGCCACTCTGTCAGCCAGGATCTCAAACCCTGCCGTCGGCCTCGGATAGAACCAGGCCGCTTCCCCGGCAACTGTTCCCCCGGCGCGGATGCTGAGGTAGCTCGCCGTACCTTTGAACTCGCAGAGACTGCTTCCCGCAGCCGGTTCCAGCACGCCCGGACGGAAGGCTGAGCGGGGCAGGTAGTAGACCGGCGGATGGCTCGTCTCGAGGACGCGGACCGAGTCATTGGTGTCCACGATCAGTTCACCACCCAGGAAGATACGGACCCTTTCCTTGCTGGCCTCTACACGGGGCGGCCGCGGGTATTCCCACGCCGATTCCTGGCCGGGAAGGGGGATGACGGGAGTGGGGTTCTGGCGCATTCCTCCAGTGTGCGGGACCACCGGGCTTTCTGCACGCACGACGCCGGGAACGCATTTTGGGTGCAGAACGTTCAGGTCCCTTTGGGTTCCGCAGCGCCCGCAGCGGGAATACAGTGAGGCTACCGGGCCTTCCGGGGCCTTCGTTTCCCGCAACAAACCAGTGACTCACAGCTACTGCCTACTAAGGGGAATTACCGTAATGCCTGATTTCAACACCTCCGAAAACACCGCCACCAGCGAGCGCAGCATCAGGGACTGGGCCGATCTGGCCGAGGAAATGTGGTCCTATCTCACCGGCAAGGGCGCTGCCATCAACTACCAGTTCGTTGACATGACAGTTGAGGTGCCGCGTGACATCGGCCCCGACGCCCCCCGCGCCACGTGGAAGCTCAACGGGAGCCTGCGGGTGACCACCAGCGACAACGACGCTGCCGGTTCAGACCAGAACCGCGCCTGACCGCCGTGCCCGGATACCGGCTGGACCTTGATCTGGATTTCTCCTATACGGACGAATCCGGAACCGTCACCCGCGGCAGCGCCCGGGCGGCGGGAACAGCGGTCACCATCACCGTGGACGGCTTGGATGCAGTCCGCGGGGGATCCATCCCATCCCTGGAAGAGATCCGGCCATTGGCCAAGACGCTCGCCGACCAAGGACTGAGTGTCACCATCGATGGCCCGGATGGAAGCATCGTCAGCCTCGGGGCCGTCAACAGCCCGGCGTCCCAGCGGCTGGTCACCCGATCACCACACATCAAGCTGGGAAAGCTCGGCGCCCTGGTCCCCTTGATGAGGCCAGGCCGCCGTCCATCCCGGGCCTTCTCGCTGCTGCCTCCCGAGACCCCGCTGCCTCTGATGCCCACGGTTAAACGGAAAATCACCCGGCGTGTCACCACCACGCACCACACACGTGGCAGCGGCCGGCCACGACTGATTTTTGTCCAGGACGCCGCAAAGTGGGACGGCCAGATCCCGCGGGAGGTGACCCTGGACCGGGAGACCTTCAGCATCGGGGCTGATCCCGCCTCGTCCCTGCAGCTCGCCGGCCTGGACCCGCTGCACGCGGAGATCAGGCATGACGAGAACGATGAGTACATTCTGGTACCGCATGGTGAGGTCAGCGGCAGTGTCAGCCGGACCGGTCCTTCCGTGCTCCGGACGGGCGCCAGGATCCAGCTGGGCCAGTGGCGGCTGGCCTACTTCCGGGAAGAGTTTGCTGACCACGGCAGGCCGTTCGGCGGCCGCAGCGGCGGCGAACTGGCCTACCAGCGGCCCCAGTTTGATCCGCGGACCGGCACGACGGAACGGGATGGCTCGCAGGGCATTACCTGAACCGGGGGGCTACCCCGGCAGTCCCACGTCCTTGGCGTCCATGATGCGGTAGGCATACCCCTGCTCGGCCAGGAAACGCTGCCTTTTGGCGGCGAAATCCTGGTCCAGGGTGTCCCTGGCAACCAGGGAGTAGAAGCGGGCAGCCCGGCCGTCTTTCTTGGGCCGCAGCAGCCTGCCCAGGCGCTGGGCCTCTTCCTGGCGGGATCCGAAGGAGCCGGACACCTGGATGGCCACTGCGGCCTCAGGCAGGTCGATGGAGAAGTTGGCCACCTTGGAAACCACCAAGGTCTGCACTTCCCCGGCGCGGAACGCATCGAACAGCCGCTGGCGTTCCTTCACGGAGGTGTCCCCTTTGATCACGGGAGCCTGCAGGCGCTCGCCGATTTCGTCCAGCTGGTCGATGTACTGTCCGATCACCAGCAGCTGTTCGCCCTGGTGCCTGGCCACGAGCTGTTCCACGACCAAGGTCTTGGACTCTGACGTGGAGCAGAGGCGGTACTTGTCCGCGTCCTCGGCCATCGCGTAGGCCACCCGTTCGTCACGGGGCAGGTCGATGCGGACCTCGACGCAGTCCGCCGGGGCGATGTAGCCCTGGGACTCGATGTCCTTCCAAGGCGCATCGTAGCGTTTGGGCCCGATGAGGCTGAAGACCTCGCCTTCGCGGCCGTCCTCGCGCACGAGGGTTGCGGTCAGGCCCAGCCGGCGCCGCGCCTGGAGATCGGCGGTCATCCGGAAGATCGGTGCCGGCAGGAGATGGACCTCGTCGTAGATGATCAGGCCCCAGTCGTGCCCGTCCACCAGTTCCAGGTGCGTGTACAGCCCGCCGCGCCTGGTGGTGAGGACCTGGTAGGTGGCGATGGTTACCGGCCGCACCTCCTTGAGCGACCCGGAGTACTCGCCGATTTCATCCTCGGTCAGGGAGGTGCGCTTGAGCAGTTCATCCTTCCACTGCCGGGCGGCAACGGTGTTGGTGACCAGGATCAGGGTGGTGGTGGAGCTGGCGGCCATGGCCGCTGCACCCACGATGGTTTTTCCCGCGCCGCAGGGCAGCACCACAACACCGCTGCCGCCGGCGCGGAAGTTGTCAGCGGCGAGCTGCTGGTAGGGGCGCAGCTTCCAGCCGTCTTCCTGCAGGGCGATCAGGTGCGGGGTGCCGTCAACGTAGCCGGCCAGGTCCTCGGCAGGCCAGCCGATCTTCAGGAGCTGCTGCTTGAGCTGGCCGCGCTGGGAAGAATGGACCACCACTGTTTCGCCGTTGATCCGCGGGCCGAGCAGCGGCTGGATCTTTTTGGCACGGATCACTTCCTCGAGCACCGGGTAGTCGTCCGTGCGCATGACCAGACCGTGCTGGGGGTCCTGCTCCAGCCGCAGCCGCCCGTACCGGGACATGGTCTCTTCGACGTCGATCAGCAGCGAATGCGGAACCGGGAACCTGGAGTATTTGAGCAGTGTGTCAAGGACCCTTTCGGCGTCCAGGCCGGCGGCACGGGCGTTCCACAGGCCCAGGGGGGTCAGCCGGTAGCTGTGCATGTGCTCCGGCGCACGTTCCAGCTCCGCGAAGGGGGCAATGGCGTGCCGGGCCTCCGTAGCGAGTTCATGGTCCACTTCAAGCAGGATGGTCTTGTCACTCTGGACGATCAACGGGCCGTCGTTCACGCGCAGGATTCCTTCACTGGCGCGGTTCCTCTGCGCCCTCAATATCGATGATGCGATGGATGGACAGGACCCGCTCGGTGTCCTTGGCGGGATCGAACACCCTGACGCGTCCGCCGCTTACGGAAAGGGGAACAACGATCTCAAGGTTGGCATTCCCGGAACTGTCCACCACGTTCATGCTGACCCGCTGCTTGAGCCGGATGGCCCGTTGCAGGGTCTCCAGCCCCAGCTGGGTTGCCGCCTCGCCCGACCCCGGCCCCGTTCCCGGCGCCGTACCGTTCCGGCTTCCGCCAACGCCGGCCCGTACCTGCCTCAGGACAGCCAGCTGGGCGTCGACGTCGGCCTCTGCGGGAGCGTTCCGCGGCGCGGTGTAGACGGGCCGGGCACCGCCTGGGGCGGTCCCGTTGGTCCGGCGCAGCCGGATCACGGAAGGTTCGGATTCCTCCACCGACGGCGAGAGCCCCAGCCCCCGCAGGATCTGGGCAGTTTCACGCGGCGTTGCGGAGGAGATCAGGACGGTGGGTGCGATCCGCGACAACGCCAGGCCGGCTGCCTTGGATTCAGCCGCCAGCTCCAGAACGGTTGTTTCGTCGTCGCTTTGGATGAAACTGGCTGCAGCGCCCACCCGGAGCCGGCCGTGCCGGGATGCCGTGTCCTCCACCAGGTAGGCGAGCGGCTGAGGCACGGCTGTTGCTGAATGCTCGCGCAGGAAGTCCAGCAGGGACGACGCGTCATGGCCGGCATCCAGTGCCCGTCTGATGGAGGCCGGCGAGAACCGGTAGATGGTGGCGGGTCCCTGGCCTTCGGCGTCCGCCATGAGCAGGAGCTTTTCGCTCAGTTCCGGCGCCAGGTAGCCCGGTGCCACTGCCGTGAGGTCGGCCTGGAGCAGGACGTGGTTCAGGGCGGCGGGAAGGTGCTCACCCAGGATGGCGAGGGCGTCGTCCGGCCGGTCCACCGCAATGGCGCTTCCGAGCTGGCTCAAAGCACCGGAGCCGATAAGGCCAAGCAGTTCCGCCTCCGCCAGGACCCCCTTGATCATGGAGCTGAACCGGCGGGCCATCCGTGGCTGCGCCCATTCGGCCCGCTGCAGCACTGCTGCTGCGTCCAGGACCGGGGCTGTGCCGTCCTCGGCAGCTGCCTCGGCCGTCAGTTCGTTGAGGATTTCCAGAATCCGTTTCCGGACCACCGGGGCGTCCGGCCGCTGCGCCTCGGCTGAGAGGGCATTCACGGTGTTGCCCGCCAGCGTCCGCTGGACGGCGGCCACCCCGGGACCGTTCACCGGCAGACCCACCAGCGAGGGCACCCGCTCACTCGCGAGCCAGGCGTTGACCAGCCACAGCCATTGTTCCTGCCGGGGGAGCGCCAGCCATTCCAGCTGCGGTGGCTGAACCCAGGCGGAGGAGTCCACATCCAGGCGCAGCAGGCCGGACAGGGCGCTGAGCTCCAGCAGCAGGCCTGCGAGGTTCTGGTCTATGCGGAGCACCTCGGCGACCCGCTTCATCTCCCGGACTCCAACCCCGCCGCTGCGCAGCGTCGCCAGCGGCTGTTCCTTGACCGCATGGAGGAGCTCGCCCAGCAGCCGCAAGGTCTCCGCGATGGCACCGAGGGCCGCGTTGCGTCGGAGCGCCGCGGTAGTGGTGCCCAGCTCCGGGACCGGCGGCGAGAGCGTGAAATCAGTGATGACGGCACCGCCACGCAGGGACAGACCCACGCTGTGCGGCAGTTCCACGTGTGCGGCATCCAGCGGGACCAGAAGTCCGCGTGCCAGGAGCCAGTCAACAGGCCCGACGGCGTGGCCCTGGTTCGCGACGGATGCTTTCCGTTGCGCCTGGGGGACGGCACCCATGGCCCAGTTGCCGAATTTGGCGAGCAGCGCCGTCGTGCGCTCCGGGGCCCCGGTCAGAGCCTCACTGAGGGCTTCGGGCGACGACGTCCAGTGCTGCAGTGCCAGCGCAGCCTCCATCGGAGTGGTGGCCTCCTGGATGGCGACTCCACTGCGGCGGAGTTCCGCCACCAGCTGGACTGCGCGCTGTGCAAACGCAGGTTGGAGCCGGACCAGCTCGGTGTAGCTGCGCCCCAGCCCGGCCGGATAGATGCCCACGACGTCCTTGAGACATCCCACGGGCAGGTAAAAGCGTTGCCGATGGCCGGGAACCGTTCCGTGTGGCGGCTCAGCGCGGTGAACGAGGGCAAGTTCCTGCAGGGCCGCCAGGATCCGTTCGACAGAAACGAGTGTTGCCCCGGCGATGAGTTTTCGTACGGTGGCTGCACTGGCGCTGTGTTCGGTGTCAGTATTCGTGCACAGGTGCAGTGTCTCCAGGACCTGCATCTGGGGCCGGTTCAGGCGTTCCAACGCGCGCTGGACGCTCACTCTTGCGCTGGCCCGCGCCGCCAGCGCCGGGAAATCGGGCACCGTGGGGGATATAAGGTCCGGCCGCGCCGCGAAGAGGGCCCGCAACGATTCGTCGCTGCGTGCCTCGAGTTCCTTGCTGAGCGCGCGAATAAGGGACATCAGGCCAACGTTACCGCCCGCCGGACTTTCCTGCCCGGCGTCTGCCGGCCACGCTGTCCAGCACCAGGAAAAGCATCAGCAGGAAAGCCACCGGCAAGCCGTACAGGGCCGTGGACGTAACCCATACCGGGGCAGCTGAGCCCGCGAAGGCCAGCGCCATCACGGCCCCCACCGCCACGAGGGAAAGCATGGCAACAACCGCTGCGCAGATCATCAGGGGCCGCCGGAAACGCGAGGGTGTCATGCACGTAACGCTAACAGGCGGGCGGCCCCGGGGGCGGTCCGGCCGCCTCTGCAAAGTCCCGGCCGGATGCAGCCGGTGACCTGTACAGGATGACGGGGCCCTAACAGCAGGTTTCCGGGCCCGGCAGGATAACCTTGAAGCAACAGACCAACACGGTCCGTGGCAGTCACACCCTGAACCCGCATATCAGTGCGGATGCGGTGGTTGCCCGCCGTGTCAGCAGACGCAGAACGAAGAAGGTTGATTACGTGCCTACCGGCAAGGTCAAGTGGTATGACAAGGAAAAAGGGTTCGGATTCCTCGCGGGCGAGGACGGCCAGGAAGTCTTCCTGCCCAAATCATCGCTGCCTGAGGGCGTCACCGAGCTGAAGGCCGGCACCCGGGTTGAGTTCGGTGTTGCCGACGGCCGGAAGGGTGCCCAGGCACTCGGATTGCGCGTCCTGGACAAGACGCCATCCATCGCCAAGGCCAAGCGGCCCAGTGCGAAGGATTTGGCCCCGCTGGTCCAGGACCTGGTGAGCGTGCTGGATAACCTGTCCGGAACCCTTTCCGCCGGCAAATACCCGGAAGGCAACAAGGGCAAGGCCATCGCGGCTGCCCTGCGCAAGGTTGCCGACGAGCTGGACGTTTAGGCCCCGATGATCCCGGAAGCTGAACAGCCGGAGCAGACCGCAGGGGACGCACTGCGCGTTGAACCTGTCCCCGTCAAGCGCCGCGCCGGCATCCCTGCATGGCGGACCGGCAAACCGGATGTCTTCCTCGCGGCCGCCGTCGATTTCGCGCGGACTGCCATCGAAGGCATCACTGCGCCATCCGACATCGGTGCTCACCTTTCTGCCAAAAGCGAGGGCGACCGCCTGGTCACGCACCTGTTCGAATCAAAGCTGCCCGGCTACCAGGGGTGGCAGTGGTACGCGGTCCTGACCCGGAATTCCCGCTCGAAAGTTGTCACGGTCAGCGAGCTTGGCCTGCTGCCCTCGGAGGACTCCATCCTGTCCCCGGAATGGGTTCCGTGGGCCGAGCGTGTCCGTCCGGAGGATTCCCGGGAAGCCGAGGAAGACGAGTCGCCTGCAGCAGAGGCGGAGGCAGAGCCTGCCCCCGCAGCTGGGCCGGAGGACGAAACCGGGCTCCACGACCCCGCCGATGAGGCTGACTAGGCGCTTGCCTACGGGCAGGGCTGATCACCACGGAGGCCGGACCTGATGTCCACCTTCAAATCCCTGCACATCCTCAACTACCGCATCTGGTTCTTCGGCGCGCTGGTCTCCAACATCGGAACCTGGATGCAGCGGACCGCCCAGGACTGGCTGGTATTCGACCACCTCACGGACCACGACGCCGGCGCCATGGGCATCACCATGGCGCTCCAGCTCGGCCCCCAGCTCTTCCTGGCGCCGGTAGCCGGACTGGTGGCGGACCGCTACAGCCGCCGGCAGCTGCTGGTGATCACACAGTCGACGATGGCTCTGCTCAGCACAGGGCTGGGCGTCCTGGTGGTACTGGGCGCAGGCCAGTTATGGCACGTCTACGGCTTCGCCCTGCTGCTGGGCATGGTCTCCGCGCTCGATGCTCCGGTGCGGCAGACGTTTGTTTCGGAGCTCGTCCGTGATGACTAGAACTCCATCATGGCCATCGGCTCGGTGGCCGGCGCCCTGCTCTCCGCAGGCCGCGGAAAACCCCGTCTGCGGATGATCTTCGGCGCGTCAGCTGCCTTTGGTGTGACCTCCGGGCTTGCCGCTCTGGCCCCCAACTACTTCTGGTTCGGCGCCGCCCTGGTACCCGTGGGCCTGTTCGCGATCACCATGCTGACCAGTGCCAACGGCTACGTCCAGACCACCACTGATCCGGTCATGCGCGGCCGGGTAATGGCCCTCTATATGGCCATCTTCATGGGCGGCACCCCTATCGGGGCGCCGCTGGTGGGCTGGGTGGCCAACGTGGCAGGGGCCAGATGGGCGCTTGCGGTTGCCGCCGCGTCAGGGATCATCGCCGCGCTGATCGGACTCGTGTGGATCATCCGGGCCCGGCAACTGAGAATCGCGTTCGACCGGCGGGCCCGCGGTCTGCGCCACTTCCAGGTGGTATCCCACCTGCGCGACGTCGCCCAGCCGGGGGACACAGCAAACGGCGCCGGCCGGGAGCAAAACCCGGACGACGCCGTCGGACGTTGAAGCGTCCACTACTTGCGGAGTTCGCCCACGACGAAGTCGATGCTGGCCAGCAGCGCGGAGACGTCATCGGGTTCGATGGCCACAAACGTGGCGATCCGGAGCTGGTTGCGGCCCAGCTTGCGGTAGGGCTCGGTGTCCACTACGCCGTTGGCCCGCAGCACCTTGGCGATCGCGGCGGCATCGATGGAGTCGTCAAAGTCGATGGTGGCGATGACGTTGGAGCGTTCCTCGGCCTTGGCCACAAAAGGCGTGGCGAAGTCCGACGCCTCGGCCCAGCTGTAGATCCTGCCGGCGGAGTCCGCAGTGCGTGCGGAGGCGAAGTCCAGGCCTCCGCTGGCGTTCAGCCACTGCACCTGCGCGTCGAGGGTCACCAGGGTGGAGAGCGACGGCGTGTTGTAGGTCTGGTTCAGCCTGGAGTTGTCGATCGCCGTCTGCAGGTCCAGGAAGTCCGGGATCCAGCGGTCCGTCGCCTTAATCCGGGCCGCACGTTCCAGGGCGGCGGGAGAGAACAGCCCCAGCCACAGGCCGCCGTCGGAAGCAAAGTTCTTCTGCGGCGCGAAGTAGTACACATCGGACTCGGCAACGTCAACGTCCAGGCCGCCTGCCGCCGAGGTGGCGTCAACCAGGACCAGCGAACCGGAATCGGCGCCTTCAACACGCTTGACCGGAGCCGCCACACCCGTGGAGGTCTCGTTCTGCGGCCAGGCGTAGACGTCCACGCCGGCTTCCGCCTTGGCCGCCGGGCGGGTGCCGGGGTCCGAGGTGATGATGGACGAGGCATCAAGGAACGGGGCCTTGTTGGTGGCCGAGGCGAACTTGGAGCCGAACTCGCCGAAGGACAGATGCTGGGCTTTCTTCTCGACCAGACCGAAGCTGGCGATATCCCAGAACGCCGTGGAGCCGCCGACACCCAGCACCACTTCATAGCCCTCGGGAGCGCGGAAGAACTGGCTAAGGCCCTCGCGGACGGACCCGACGAGGTTTTTCACCGGCGCCTGGCGGTGCGAGGTACCCAGGATGGTCCTGGACGCCGCGGACAGCGCTTCGATCTGTTCAGGCCTGACCTTGGAGGGGCCTGCGCCGAACCGTCCGTCCTTTGGCAGGAGGTCGGCAGGAATAGTGATGCTGGTTTCGCTCACAGGGGCTCCAAATTTCGGCGTTTGACATGACTCATGTCCGAAGGACGGTGGGGTGGCCGGCAGTGACTGCACAAAGGGCCTCCTTTATTCTGCCTGAACCGGCTATTTGGCACCGAACCGGCACCGTCATAGTCCAGTCAATGAGACAGAATGGCCCGGCTGCTGCATCGCCCGGAATTATCCGGACAAATTCAAAATAGGCTAAGCTTTTCACCGGACCTCGCCGCTGCGCCGGACGCGATACGGTGGGACAACGCAAGGTACTGCGCTCGAGGAGCTGAGCTGGATGACGGATCTGATTGATACCACGGAGATGTATCTTCGGACCATTTTGGAGCTTGAGGAAGAGAACATTGTTGCTCTTCGCGCCCGCATCGCCGAACGGCTGCGGCACTCGGGGCCCACGGTGTCCCAGACCATCGGCCGGATGGAACGTGACGGGCTGGTTGTTGTCTCGGGGGACCGCCACCTGGAACTGACCGGGACCGGGCGCAAGCGGGCCACCGAAGTCATGCGCAAGCACCGTCTCGCGGAGCGGCTCCTGGCCGACGTCATCGGCCTCGACTGGGCCTACGTCCATGACGAAGCGTGCCGGTGGGAGCACGTGATGAGCGAGCGGGTTGAACGGCGGATCTATGAACTGCTGAACCATCCCACAGAGTCCCCATACGGCAACCCGATCCCTGGGCTGGCCGCACTGGGCGGAGCACCGGCGTCCCTTCTTGACGACGGTGTGATCAATCTCCTGGAGGCCATGCAGGGCTACGGGCCCGATTCCACCATCAGGGTCAGCCGCCTGGCGGAGCCCATCCAGGTGGAGCCGGAGTTGCTGGTCCAGTTGGACGAAGGCGGGATCCGTCCGGGCGCTTCGGTCACCCTGGAGCGCGTAGGGGAGTACATCTCCGTCCGTGTTCCGGGCATTGAGGGAGCGCTCGAGCTGCCTCCTGAAGTGGCAGCGCACGTGTTCGTTTCCGTGGGCTGACGGGGCAGTCCTGCCTGCTCACGCGGGACTGAAGGGCTTTTGCGTGCCCGCTTTAGCGCAGTGACGGCTGATCTCCAAAGATAACGGAATTGTTACTGTCCGGCTTAATCATTTATAGTTTTAACAGAACGTCGATACAAAAGCGTTACCTGATCCGGAGCCGAGCTCTGCCAGCGGATCAGGTGCACGAGTCACTAACTGGCAGAGGCGGGGGAACCACAACCGGCAGTCGCAAGGCTGCCTTGGGGTGTAGTCCGTCAGCAGCAAGCCTCTCTCAATGAAGAATCCTCACGGGATATTTCTGCGCCAAGTGCTTGTCACGGCGGACCGGGTCTTTGATCTCTCTGACCCGAATCCGACAGCTAACTTCGCAGGCTATCCAGAGAGGAACATTTTTGACCACGCAATACTCCAGGGGCCGCCGTCGCGCTGCGGGCCCCACTTCGGCGCCGCGTGCGCCCGAGGTTATTACTGCCGACAGGCCGCGTGATTCGCAGCGCGAAGCCCGCCGTCGCCGGGGGCCCTTCCGGCAAATCACTGAATTCGCTTCCGCCAGTGGCATCGGCCAGAAGGCCGGCATCGCCCTGGCCGCAACCGGACTGGTCCTCACGGTGACGGTTCCAGCCACCAGCCCCGTGATGGCACAGCCGGAGCCGGGGCAGCCCGCATCGGCTGTTTCCGCCGCCCCGCAGCCCGAAGTCTCCGCCGCCGCCGGTGCGCAGATCGATTTCAGCCGCTCTTCCGTGGTCACGCAGGGCGATCCTGACGGCAAGCTCAAGCAACTACTGAGCGCCCAGTCTGCGGGCTCCATTACCCGTGCGGCCTCGGCGGGAAGCCTCGGCGCACCCTTGGCCCAGCTGGCCACCGCCTCACCGTTCGGCTTCCGGATCAGCCCCATCACCGGCGGTTCCGGCGACTTTCACCGGGGCCAGGACTTCGCCGCACAGTGCGGGACTTCGGTCCTGGCCGCCGCGAGCGGCACTGTGACGTTTGTTGGCTGGCACCAGTACGGCGGCGGCAACCGCGTGGTGGTGGACCACGGCAATGGCCTTGAAACCACGTACAACCACCTCTCGTCCGCCAGTGTGACCATGGGCCAGACGGTCAGCCGCGGCGACGTCGTTGCGCTCAGTGGAACCACCGGAGCCTCCACCGGCTGCCACCTCCACTTTGAGGTGCAGGTCAACGGCGAAGTCGTTGACCCGTCCGGCTGGCTCTGATCCAAATGATGGCCAACTATCAAATTCCAGTGACATGCCGTGACCTGAATGTGACATTGGCTGAGAAGTCCTGTAACGTCTAAATCGCGCCAGCTTTTCCGAAGCTGACGTTCTTGAGTGGATTGCCTAGCTCTGCCACCGCTCAAGGTCCGTTCGCATGAATTCGTCTGGCAGGGGCGGGGGAACCAATTTTGGCCTTTGATTCTGAAGGCCTTGGGGTTAAGTCACAAAGCTTCCCAGGAAGCCGCGTGGCCGGGTGCACTCCCATCCGAATCCGACAGCTCACCTCGCAGGCATTGGGAGAGGCTACCTTCGTGTCTTCACGCCATAATTCTGCGCGCCACCGTGCGCAAACGGTTCGCACGAACCCCTTGGGCTCAATGTCCAAGGCAGTAAGTGCAAACGCCGGGACCGTAGGTCGCCAGGCTGCTGTCATCGCAGCCGCGTCAGGTCTGATCCTGACAATGGGGCTTCCGGCCAACGCTGCGGATTCAACCGCCGGCGTGTCCGCCTCCACAGAATCCGGGTCAGCCCAGGCTGCCCTGGCCGTCACCGCGGCTCCCACGGCTACTGTTTCCTTCGAGCGTCCCGTGGTCAAGACCACCGCTGCGCCGAAGATCGAAACGGTCCGTGCGCAGTCAACGGCTACCGAAACTGCTGCCGCCAGCCAGGGTGCTGACGCTGCGGAGAAGGTTGCGACCAAGCTCGCAGACGCCGTCTCCACTGCTTCCGGCTCCGGCCTGGCAGCCATTGCCTACACCGGCATCGGCAGCCCCTACCTGTGGGGCGGCACCACTCCCAGTGGCTGGGACTGCTCAGGCTTCACCCAGTGGGTCTACGCCCAGGCCGGGATCAGCATTCCCCGTGTCAACGCCTGGACAGCAATGAAGCCGACCTCCACGCCGGTTCCCGGTGACCTGGTCATGCAGAATGGCGGCGCGCACGTTGGTATCTACGTCGGCAACGGCATGATGATCAGCGCGCTGAACCCCGGACAGGGCACCCTGCTCCACTCCGCGGCCTCCACGGGCACCTCCTCCTTCTTCACCATGGGCGGCTGACCAGCCAACGCCCCCGGTTCCTGCCTGGCAGTAGTTCCTGCAGCTTCACGCTGCAGGAACAGTGCCACCTGAACCATTTCGCTAAATCCCCGTTCGGGACGTGCCGGCGTACCCCCAAGATGCCGGCGCGTCCAAAACCCCTGGCCTGCCCACGCGGTCCTGAGGAAATCGAAAGAGAGAAATTAATGACTACTCGTGCAACAGTTGCACGGCACCGCGCCGAGGTCACCACCAAGACCAACTCGCTGGCTGTCATTGCCAAGGCTGTCGGCGACAACGCCGGCGGCATGGGCCGCCAGGCAGCGGTTATCGCTGCTGCCTCCGGCCTGGTCCTCACCAGCGGTATCGCGGCCAACGCCGCAGACACCAACGTCCAGCGTGAAGTGTCCCCGGTCTCGAACCTTGAGCTTGAGGTCTCCGCCCCGGCTGTCATCTCCGCTGAATCCACCATTGCCATCTCCTACGAAAAGCCTGCTGTCACCACCTCGCCGGCTCCCGTTGTTGAGGCACCTGAGCCCGAGGTTGAGGTGCAGGAAGCTGCAGCTCCCGTCGCGGCTCCCGCTCCCGCAGCTGCCGTCAAGGTAACCACCGCTTCGGCTCCGGCCGCCCCGGCTCCGGTTGCCGCCAGCGGCAAGGGTGCGGCAATCCTGTCCGCCGCTTACGCGCAGCTCGGTGTGATGCAGGACTGCACCATGCTGGTGACCAACTCGCTTGCCGCCGTGGGCATCAACTTCCACGACTGGCCTGCCGGCTACCTGGGCCTGGGCCGCACCGTCAGTGCCGCCGAGGCACAGCCGGGAGATCTCATCTACTACGCCGACGGCGGCGCAGGCGTTGCCCACATCGCTGTCTACGCCGGCAACGGCCAGGCAGTACACGGCGGCTACAACGGCAACCAGACCGTTGTTTTCAGCGCCAACGTTGGCTCGGGACCGGTCTTCATCCGCGTTTCCTAGCACCCGCTTCAGCACTAAGGACCCCCGCCACCATGGCGGGGGTCCTTTGCTGTCTCCGGCCCCCACATGGCGTCCCGTGGTGAACCCCAGTATGAACGGGACAGTGGGGTGGGCCCGACACGACAGCGGGCCGGCTGACGGCGATTAGCTGATAGCGGGTTTCTTTGTTTACTCTTGTGGTGTCGATCCATAGCCCGGATATGCCGGGGGCAGCCGGCCCTCGTGCCCCTGACGGGTGCGGCCACGAAGAGGTACGTGCATGCGCACTCTCGTTCTGAATGCTGGATATGAACCGCTGGCGGTGATCACCTTCCGCCGGGCGCTGGTCCTTGTGCTCACGGGCAAGGCGAGCGTTGTCGCCGAAGGCGAAGACCCCGTGGTGGGACCGCAGGAGATTCTGGGCCGCCCGTCCGTGATCCTCCTGAACCGCTACATTCGCCCGAGGTACAACCACAGCACCGCAGTGAGCCGCCGCGGGGTATTGCGGCGCGACGGCCACCGGTGCGCCTACTGCGGCAAAGCAGCCCACACGATTGACCATGTCCAGCCAAAATCACGAGGCGGCGCGGACTCCTGGGAGAACCTTGTGGCCGCCTGCCTGCGGTGCAACAACACCAAAGGCGACCACACCCCGTCCGAAATGGGGTGGAAGCTGAGGATTGTTCCCGAGCCGCCCCACGGCACCATCTGGCAGATCAAGGAACTGGAGAAGCCGACGCCGGCCTGGGACCCCTTCCTGCTGCCTGAACGGGCGGCCTGACCACCAGCGCCAACGGATCGCCTTGGAGCCTGCGCCCCGGGTGTGCCGCGGCGTGGCTGCACGGTTAGGCTGGAACTGTGGATCCTGACCCCCTGGACTTTGATGCCGTCATCCTGGCCGGCGGCCGTTCGTCCCGGCTGGGAGGTGTGCCCAAGCAGGGCCTGACGTACGACGGCGATACGCTCCTTCGCCGTTCGGCCGCCGCTGCCGGGGCCGCCAGGGCCGCCGTCGTAGTTGGTCCAAGCACCGCGGAACTGCCTGAAGGGCTGCTCAGCTGCCGGGAGGAACCCGTCTTCGGTGGCCCCGCTGCCGCGATCGGTGCCGGGCTCGCACGGCTGGCCGCCGTCGGCGGAAAACGCCCACCCTTCACCCTGGTGTTGGCCTGCGATATGCCTCATGTGGAACTCGCGGTGGCAGAGCTCAGGAAGGTGCTGGGCACAGCCTTAGCCGGGCAGCCTGACGGATTTGTTGCTGTCTCGGAGGACGGCCGCCGCCAGCCCCTCGTCGCGTTTTATAGCACATTTGCGCTACAAAACGCGGTGAATGTGCTCGCGGCCGGCCGAGGCCTCACCAACGCTTCAGTCACGGCACTCCTTGCTAGTCTGGACGTGCAGCTTGTCGCCGTCCCGGCGGGCTCCACGGCTGACGTGGATACCCGGGACGATGCCGCCGCACTTGGAGTGGCCGGCGTGGAACCCTTTGGTGGTTCGCAGCAAAACGCCGACGCAGATGATTTTGGAGGCAAAGCGTGAAAAACCAGGACGAGACACTGGACGAGTGGTGCCGGGCACTGCTTCAGGCCTACGAACTGGAGGACGTCCAGATCGATGTCAACGCGATCCTGTCGCTGGCCGGGGTGGCCGCGCATTCTGTGGTGCGCCCGGCCGCTCCGCTGACCACTTTCATTGCCGGTTTTGCAGCCGGGTTGGCTGCCGGATCGGGACAGGCCACTGACGCCGTCTCCATGTCCTCCGCCATGGAGGTGGCCCGCTCGCTGGCCAAAGACTACGACGCTGAAGCCGCAGGGACGCCCGTCGAATGATTCCCGTCGAATGACCGCCGCCCCTGGCGACGCAGACGAACGTCCGGACCCGCAGCAGCCCCCGGCACACCACCTGGCCCATACGTGGGAGGAGGCACGCAAGGCGGCCTTCGATGCCGCCACGCCGATTCCCCCTGGACGGGTGCCGCTCGGACAGGCTCTGGGCAGGGTCCTGGCAGAAGACATCACAGCACTGCACGATATGCCGCACTATGCGTCCTCCGCCATGGACGGCTGGGCCGTCAACGGCAGCGGCCCATGGATTGTCGCGGAGCGCGGCCAGCGGCTGGCTCCGCACCAGGCAAGCCCCATTGTCACCGGCGGACTGATTCCGCCGGGCGCCAAAGCAGTCCTGCGCAGCGAGAGCTCGGTGCTGGGCACCGACGACGACGGCCTGCCGCTCCTGCTGACCGGCGGAACCGCCCGCCCGGGAGAGCCCAAAAACGGCCAGCACATCCGGAAGGCGGGCGAGGAGGCGTTGGCGGGGGAGGCGCTTGTCAAAGCAGGTGTGGCTCTGAATCCGGCGCATCTGGCTGTCGCCGCACTGGCCGGACACGATGACCTGCTGGTCCAGGGCAAACCGGTAGTCAAGATGCTCCTGACCGGGTCCGAAGTGGTGGCCAAAGGACTGCCCGTTCCCGGGCAGGTCCGCGACACCTTCGGACCCCAGCTCGCCGCCGTCATAGGCATGCTTGGGGGCATCTACGGCGGGCAGGAAAGAATCGGCGACTCTTACGCCGAGTGGCTGGCAGGTCTGGAGGATCTCGCACCCGAGGTGCCGGACGCCGCGACCCCGGCTGCCGACGTCGGCCGTGACCGGATCATGCCGGGCGGACCGGGCCTGACCGGGATGGTACCGGATGACTTCGTGCCCGCAGACGTCGTCATCACCACCGGCGGCACCGGCCGCTCCGACACGGACCACCTCCGCCGCGCCGTGGCCGAACTCGGCGGACGGCTGATCATCGACGGCATAGCCATGCGTCCCGGCCACCCCGCCGTCCTGGCCGAACTCCCGGATGGGCGGTTCGTCCTGGGGCTGCCCGGCAACCCGTTGGCAGCCATGATGGCCTTGTCAACGGTGGGCGGACCGCTCCTGGCTGCCCTGGCCCACGGCCCGCTGCCCCCGGTGCAGGAGGTCCCGTGCGGAACCACCCTGGACCCCGAGCCGGGCCGGACCCGGCTGATGCCTTTCCGGCTCCTCTATGGCATGGCCTCGCCCGCCCGGCACACCGGCCCGGGAATGATGCGCGGGCTGGCTACGGCCGACGGCGTCATGGTGGTGCCGCCGCATGGGGTGCAGCTCGGCGAACTGGTGCCCGCATTCGCCCTGCCCTGGGGGCCGCCGGTGCCTGGCCCGGAACAGCCGGGCACAAAAACACGGGGCAGGGCCGCCAGGAGTGCCCCGCGGGCCTCCGCCACGGACAACGGCGCCAAGGACGGTGCAGGCAAGGAAAAGGCAAAGCCCGCCGGCCCGGTGGACTGGAGTGCCCTGCTGGATTGAGCGCCCCTGCCCGTCCCGTTCCCACGGTCCCCGTCCGTCGCCGGCGTCCGTGGTGCGATGATTGACTTATGAACACCCCCAGCCGGAACACCAGTAACATCAGCCAGAATCCCGCGGGCAGGACGGCCGGCCGCTGATGGGACGCGTGACCCAGCGCCGGAAGGTCCACAAGTACGTCCTTGACGGCTCGCCGAATGCCCTCGAATTCCCCGTCCGGCACCGCGAAGACGTGCTCGCCGTGGAGGAACCGCTCGAAATCAGGCTCGGCAGCATGTCCTTTTCGGTGACCATGCGGACACCCGGTGACGACTTTGACCTGGTGGCCGGTTTCCTGGCGTCCGAGGGGATTATCTGGAGTGCCGAGCAGCTTGTTTCCCTGCGGTTCTGCGCCGGCGAGGACGAGGACGGTGTCCAGACCTTCAACGTCGTGGAGGCACAGCTTCGCCCCGATGTGCAGCTCCCGGAAAAGGGCCGGAACGTCTTCACGTCCAGTTCATGCGGTATCTGCGGCACGGATTCGATCGATGCCGTGCGCAAGTCCTCCCACTTCAGCCCGGTCGCGGATCCGTTGACCGTTCAGGCGGACGTCCTGGCCTCGCTTCCGGAGCGGCTCCGTGAGGCCCAGGCTGTTTTCGATGTGACGGGCGGCGTTCATGCCGCGGGCCTCTTCCGCGTGGAGGACGACGGCGGCGTGCAGCTCCTGTGCCTCCGAGAGGACGTGGGCAGGCATAACGCAGTGGACAAGGTAGTGGGCTGGGCGCTGCGCGAACGTCTCCTTCCCCTCTCCGGTCTCATCCTTCAGGTGTCCGGCCGGGCATCATTTGAGCTCGTCCAAAAAGCGGCAATGGCCGGCATTCCGGTCCTGGCGGCGGTCAGCGCGCCGTCAAGCCTGGCAGTTGAACTGGCCGAGGCCAGCGGAATCACGCTCGCCGGGTTCAGCCGCGGCCACAGCCTGAACATCTACGCCGGGCAACGCCGGATTACCCTGCCGGACCTCCGGATTTCCGCGGAGCTTCAGGGATAAAGGCCGCAGGCCGGCACCCGGGATGGCGGGTGAAGCTTGGCTATTTGGCTACTTGCCAGTAGATTTTATCCATCGTTTGGACGGGTTTGTCCGGATGTGAATTCTCCAGTTCAAGCATTAAAGAGGGCTTACATTGCATGACAACCGCCGGATCACCGAGGTCCGCCTGGACCGGTTTGTCCGGGAGCGGATCAACCCCGCCGTCTACACCCGCAGCATTCCCCTGAAGCTGAGCAGCTGGGATGTGCCGGACGAGCCTGTCTCCGTGATGGAGGCACTGCGGCACGACTTCCTGCCACAGGAACATGGAGCGGCCTGGGGCAAGCCCTGGGGGACCAAGTGGCTTCGCCTGCAGGGCGACGTCCCTGAGGGCTGGGGCACGGGCCAGGACACTGCGGTGGAAATTGTGGCAGACATCGGGTTCACCACCGAAGCCCCGGGCTTCCAGTGCGAAGGCATTGCCTGGCGGCCGGACGGCACCATCATCAAGGCCATCTCGCCGCGGAACCAGTACATCCCGCTGAAACTGCTCGGCAGCGGTATGTCCGTGGACTTCTACATTGAAGCGGCAGCAAACCCTGATGTTGCGCAGGGTTGGACTTTCGCCGCCACGCCGTACGGGGACAAGTCGACGGCGGGAACGGCCCCGCAGTACAGGCTTGGCACCATCGCCATCGCAGAACTGAACCAGACCGTCTGGGAGCTCCAGCAGGACATCCGTACCATCGCCGGCCTGATGCATGAGCTCCCCACCGAGCTGCCGCGCCGCCACGAGATCCTCCGTTCGCTGGAACGGATGATGGATCTGATGGATCCTGACGACGTCGCCGGCACTGCGGCAGCCGGACGCGAGGCGCTGGCGGAAGTCCTGTCCAGGCCGGCGTACGCCTCGGCCCACCAGCTGGTGGCGACCGGCCACGCCCATATCGACTCCGCCTGGCTCTGGCCCGTGCGCGAGACCATCCGCAAATGCGCCCGGACGTTCTCCAACGTGGTGGCCCTGATGGATGAGGACCCGGGTTTTGTGTTCTCCTGTTCCTCGGCGCAGCAGTTTGCGTGGATGAAGGAGTTCTACCCTGAGCTTTTCGGCCGGATCCGGGAGAAGGTCAAAGCCGGCCAGTTCGTTCCCGTCGGCGGCATGTGGGTTGAATCAGACACCAACATGCCCGGCGGTGAGGCCATGGCCCGGCAGTTCATTGAAGGCAAGAACTTTTTCCTGGACGAGTTCGGCGTCGAATGCCGCGAGGCGTGGCTGCCGGACTCCTTCGGCTATTCCGCAGCCCTGCCGCAGATCGTCAAATCCGCAGGCAGCCGCTGGTTCCTGACCCAGAAGATCTCATGGAACCAGATCAACCGGATGCCGCACCACACCTTCAATTGGGAAGGCATTGACGGCACCCGGCTCTTCACGCATTTCCCGCCGGTGGACACCTACAACTCGGAGCTGAGCGCGCGCGAGCTCGCCCATGCCGAGCGCAACTACCGCGACCATGGGCGCGGTACCACCTCCCTGGTGCCGTTCGGCTACGGCGACGGCGGCGGCGGGCCCACGCGGGAAATGCTGGCAGCCGCCCACCGCGCCGCGGACCTCGAGGGCTCACCCAAGGTCAGGATCGGATCCGCCGAGAGCTTCTTCACCGAGGCGGAGGAGGAGTACACCGCGCTGCCCGTATGGGCAGGCGAGATGTACCTGGAACTGCACCGCGGGACGTACACCAGCCAGGCCCGTACCAAGCGCGGGAACCGGCGCAGCGAACACCTCCTCCGCGAGGCCGAGCTCTGGTGCGCAACTGCCGCGGTCCGCACCACCGGCGCCTACGAGTATCCGGGCGCTGAACTGAAGCGGCTCTGGCGGCTCGTGCTGCTGCACCAGTTCCACGACATCCTGCCGGGCAGTTCCATAGCCTGGGTCCACCAGGACGCCGAGCGTAACTACGCCGCCATCAGCGAAGGCCTCGAAACGCTGATCGGCCAGGCAGCAACGGCCCTGCTGGGTCAAGGATCACAGACCTTCCTGCTCAATGCGGCGCCCCATGCACGGAGCGGCGTCCCGGCCCTGGGTGTGGGCGAACCGGCAGCCGCCAAGGAACCCGTTCAAGCCACCGCCGCCGACGGCGGCTACGTGCTGGACAACGGTGTGATCAGGGCCGTGCTGGATTCTGATGGGCTCCTTGCCTCCCTCACGGACTATGCCACCGGCCGTGAGGCCATCGCTCCCGGGACCCGCGGCAACCTGCTCGAGCTGCACCGGGACACGCCGAACGAATGGGATGCCTGGGACATCGACGAGTTCTACCGCCGGAACGTCACACCCCTGACGGAGGCCCAATCAGTCAGCCTCGAGCGCACCGGCACCAGCGCCGTCATCGTGGTGAACCGAACGGCGGGCTCGTCGCCGGTGACCCAGCGGATCATGCTTGAAGCCGGCAGCGATTCCCTGAGCATCACCACTGCCGTTGACTGGCAGGAGCACGAGAAGCTGCTCAAGCTGGGCTTCCCGCTGGACGTCAAGGCGGACCGATCGGCGTCGGAGACGCAGTTCGGCCACGTCTTCCGGCCCACCCACGTCAACACCTCCTGGGAGGCCGCGAAGTTCGAAATCTGTGCGCACCGCTGGATCCACGTCGCGGAGCCGGGATACGGCGTCGCGATCTCCAATTCGTCCGCCTACGGCCACGACGTCACCCGGAGCATCAGGGAGTCCGACGGCGGGACCACCACGGATGTGCGGCTCTCCCTTTTGCGGGCACCCAAGTTTCCGGACCCGACGGCGGACCGCGGCCAGCATGAACTGACCGTGACAGTTCGGCCCGGTGCCGGCATTGCGGAGGCTGTGGAGGAGGGCTACCGCACCAACCTCGTGCCCCGGATGATGCGTGGCGCCCACGGCGCGGAACCGTTGTTCACCGTGGACAACCCCGCCCTCGTCATCGAGGCCATCAAGCTGGCCGAAGACGGCTCAGGCGATGTTGTGCTGCGGCTCTACGAGTCCTGGGGCCAGCGTTCCACGGGGTTGGTGACGGCGAACTTCCCGGTCTCTTCCGTCCTGGCGACGGACCTGCTGGAGCGCGCAACAGAAGCCCCAGGCGTCCGCATTTCCACCGGCAAGGCTGGAACCCACCCTGGCGCGGAGCTCTCGCTGCGTCCCTTCCAGCTGGTGACCCTGAGGTTTGCACGGTAGTTTCCGCGGCCGGGAATATGCGTATGCATACAAAGCTTGCACAGGGCATGGAACTTGGAATTTTCACCTTTGGCGATATCCACAAGGATCCCGTGCATGGCACCACCGTGTCCCCGGCGCAGAACACGCTGGACATCCTGGAGCGGGCCCGGCTGGCGGATGAGGTAGGACTGCACTACTTCGGTGTGGGTGAGCATCACCGGCCGGACTATTCTGTGGCCTCGCCTGCCACAGTGCTCGCAGCCGTGGCCGCCCAGACCAGGCGGATCAAGGTGGGCAGTGCTGTCACCGTCCTCAGTACCGAGGATCCGGTGCGGGTGTTCCAGCAGTTCGCCACGATCGACCTCATCAGCCAGGGGAGGGCCGAACTCACAGCGGGGCGGGGAAGTTTCATCGAGTCCTACGCCCTGTTCGGGGCCCGGTTGGAAGACTACGACGCGTTGTACGAGGAGAAGCTGGACCTGCTGCTGAAGATCAACGCCGGGGAGCGCGTGACCTGGAACGGCCGGTTCAGGCCCGCGCTCGACGACGCGGAGATCCTGCCGCGGCCCTTTCCAGCTCCGGACGGGCGTTCGGAGCTGGATATCTGGATCGCCACCGGCGGCACTCCGCAGTCAACCGTGCGGGCCGCAACCTTGGGACGGAATGTCATGTATGCCCTCCTGGGCGGATCCCTGCGGAACTTCGAGAGCCACGCCGCGCTCTACCGGAGGACCGCCGCGGGGCACGGCTTCGGGGACGCGGGCCTGAAAATCGGGGTGAGCACTCCTGGTCTGGTCCTGCGGGACGGTTCGGCAGGCTCCGGCCCGGCCGCACTCGGCCAGGCCGCCGCCAGCCGGGCCGCCGCCAGCCGGGCCAAGGACGCTTTCCGGCCGTACTGGACCGACTCCATGCGCCGGCTCGCGGCGGAGCGCGGTTTCCCCACACCCAGCGGAGTCACCTACAACATGGAATCAGCACCGGGCGGCGCCCTGTTCGTGGGGAATCCCGAGCAGGTGGCGGAAAAGATCATCCGGATGCACGGCCACCTCCACCACGACAGGCAGATCTTTCAACTCGACTTCTCGTCGGTTCCGCAGAAGCTGGTGTTGGAATCGATTGAGCTGCTGGGCACCGAAGTGTTGCCGCTGGTCCGGCAGGAACTTGGCTCAGTGGCGACCCGCTGAAAGGGTCACCCGGCAACCGTCCGCCGTATGGGCCTCAAGCGCGGTATGGGCTTTAAACAGGCTGAGTGGGGGCGGTCCCCAACGGCCCGCCACCACTCATCCCCCCAATGCGTGCAAAGGATCAACAGGCCCGGCGTCCAAGAAGTTATCCCCGTTCGTAAACACCGGCACCGACCTTCACACATTCATGATTGTGCCACATCTAATGATTTTGTGAAATGCAGAGGATGTTACTTTTCGGTAGAAGTCCGCCGGGTCGCCATTTTGCCCCCGTACCGCACCCTTGCGGCCCAGATCAGAGCCAGACCAACCACAAAACAGAGCACCGCCGTGTAATTGATCACAAACTGGATGGAACCCATCTCCGGGGGGATCAGGGGAAACAGCAGGCTCAGGCCAATGGCAACCGAGCCGATGGCCAGCAGGAGGGCCGCCAGCCGGACCAGCCGGGGGAGGGTGCTTCGGCAGGCGCGGCACATTGCGGGCAGCAGAACCAGTGCTACATAGGCCGGGTAGGCGCGCCCGGCGGCAGCGTAGTACTCCACGAGCACCTCATTGGGCCCGTCAGCGGCGGACAGTGCGCTTAGGCCTGCCGAAGAGCCTGCCGTATCCATCATCAGGAACACAGCCACCACCACCAGCGAGACCAGCCCCAGTACGGACATGCCGATCCGCCCGGTGATCAGCCGGTAGCCGTCGGCGGCATCGAACCCCTTGGTGATCCGGATGCCTACGAAGTAGATGGCGGCGAAGATGACGAAGCGGAGCAGGAGGTTGGCTGCGTTGACTCCGCCCATAGCCTGGTCGATGACGAGATAGGGACCCTCGATGCTGAGGAGGATGGCCAGGGCCATCAGCGCGAAGATGTAGAAAAGGGAGCGGTTCTGCCCCCGGACGGCGCTGGGCACACGGGCTGCCGCCACCACAACGCAGACGGCCAGTGTTGACCACTGAAGAATTGCGATCATCCCAGGTTCTCCCAGATTTTTTCGGTTTGTTCCTGGTCATGTTCGTGCCGGCGCAGGGCCCGGCCGAGGGCCTGAAGCCGCTCTCCGGCCAGTGTGGTCAGCTCTCCGTCGGAGAGGCTGACCAGGGCGTCCTGGCGGGCTCCGGGTGCCCAGCCTGCCTCGGCCTCCGTGACCAGGCCCGTGGCCACCAGGCCGTTGGCCGGTCCGACGCCGGCGGCCAGGGAAGTGGCCACCGCCAGTTCGGGTGCCAGCCGGTTCGCGGTCAGCTGGGCCGAATAGTTCTGCGGGGCGATTCCGGTGGCCTCGGAGACACGGTGCCGCAGCTCGCCGTCGTCGATTGCCTCCACCCAGTTCTTGACCGAGGTGGCATGCGGGGGCGGCTCCAGGGCCGGCGCGTCCGTCCCGGGCACTTCCAGAGCCGGCGCTCCGGACGGTGCGCCGACTGAGCGCGCCAGCAGCGCCCGCAAGAGGTCCGGTGTGGCGATCTGGCTGACCAGTTCGGACCTGGTGGGCTGCGGGGCCAGTTCCGCCAGGGAACTGTAGGCATCAAAAGCAGCCAGGGCAGAGAGCGGATTAACGTTGTAGGCGCGGCTGATGCTCACCACGGTTGACTCCGCCACCTTGCCGCGGACCAGTTGCTGCGCCAGGGTGGTCCGCTTGATTCCGGAGACCCGGCAGATGTCTGAGGTGCTGGTATCCGGGGCGATCCCTTGCAGCCAGCGTTGGAACACCTTGGCGGAAATGGGCATTAAGGGCTCTCTGCAGAACGGATGATTGACTTGATTTTAGCCTGAATCCGGGGTGCGGTTTGGTGCGGCGTGAAGAGTCGACTATGCTTGATGGTCGAGCCCGTTGGTCCGTACACCCCCCAAGTCCGGACCGGCGGGCTCTTTAGTGCCCCGGCACTTTGCGGAGCGCCGAGCTGCGGGAATACCCGCATTCCAGGCGGATTCACGCGGCTCCTCCAGCCCGGCGGCAGTGAGAGGAAAGACCCAAACCATGACTGCAACCCTTGTTGCCAAAGACCTTTCCGGTGGCCACGACCACCGCACCCTCTTCTCGAAGCTGTCCCTCACCGTGGCGCCGGGCGACGTGGTGGGCGTGGTGGGTGCCAACGGAGCCGGCAAGTCCACGCTGCTACGGTTGCTGGCCGGTGTGGACGAACCACAGGGCGGCACCGTGAGCCTTGCGCCTTCGGACGCCTTCGTGGGATGGCTGCCCCAGGAACACGAACGCGTGGCGGGGGAGACGGTGGCCGGCTACATCGCACGCCGGACCGGCTGCGCTCACGCCACCGCCGAGATGGAGTCCACCGCCGAGGCGCTGGGCTCGGGCGCTCCCGGCGCCGACGACGCCTACTCCCTGGCCTTTGACCGCTGGATGGCTTCCGGGGCCGCCGACCTCGATGAACGCATTCCGGCGGTTCTTGCCGATCTCGGACTGGAGACCGGTGCCGACGCACCTATGACAGGGCTGTCCGGCGGCCAGGCTGCCCGTGTGGCCCTGGCTGCATTGCTGCTCAGCCGCTTCGACATCGTCCTGCTGGACGAGCCCACCAACGATCTTGACCTCGCCGGCCTGGCCAAACTGGAGGCCTTTGTCCAGGGCCTGCGCGGTGGTGTCGTCCTGGTGTCCCATGACCGGGAGTTCCTGGCCCGCTGCGTGACCACCATCGTGGAGCTGGACCTCGCCCAGAATTCCGTGGCCGTGTACGACGGCGGCTACGAGGCATTCCTTGAAGGGCGCGCCGTTGCGCGCCGGCACGCCCGCGAAAAGTTCGAGGAGTTCGCTTCCACCAAGGCTGACCTCGTCTCCCGGGCGCGCACCCAGCGCGAATGGAGCTCACAGGGCGTACGGAACGCCATGAAAAAGAGCCCGGACAACGACAAGATCCGCCGGGCCGCCAGCACCGAATCCTCAGAGAAGCAGGCGCAGAAGGTCCGGCAGATGGAATCCAGGATCGCCCGGCTGGACGTCGTGGAGGAACCGCGGAAGGAATGGCAGCTGCAGTTCACCATCGGCCAGGCTCCGCGATCCAGCGCCGTCGTGGCAACGCTGCGTGACGCCGTCGTGACGCAGGGAAACTTCACGCTTGGCCCGGTCAACCTTCAGCTCAACGCGGGGGAGCGGATCGGCATCACCGGCCCCAACGGGGCGGGAAAATCAACATTGCTCCGCCTGCTGCTGGGCGTCCAGGAGCCTGACTCCGGAAATGCGGCCATGGGCGCCTCCGTGGCCATTGGCGAAATCGACCAGGCCCGCGGCCTGCTGGCCGGGCACCTCAGCCTGGGGGACGCCGTCGAAGCCGTCCTCACTGACCTGACGCCCGCAGAAGTCCGAACCCTGCTGGCCAAGTTCGGCCTGAAGGCTGACCACACTGCGCGTCCGGTCGATTCGCTCTCGCCCGGGGAGCGCACCCGGGCAGCGTTGGCACTGCTGCAGGCACGCGGGGTCAACCTGCTGGTCCTGGACGAGCCCACCAACCACCTTGACCTGCCCGCCATTGAGCAGCTGGAAGAGGCCCTGGGAAGTTATGACGGCGCTTTGCTGTTAGTAACCCATGACCGGAGACTGCTCGAAAACGTCGAGCTCGATGTCCGCTGGAATGTTGAAAATGGGATGGTAACTGAATTGATGACCGCAACGGAGCAGCCGCGATGAGCATGGATGGCGTCGCCTGGCACTCCCTCTACAACATTTCCCGGGCCAAGAACGGCTCCAAGCCCTTCTCCAAGGCCACCCTGAAGCGGGTCCTGGGCTTCGCCCGGCCGCACCGGACAAAACTGATCGCATTCGTGGCGCTGTCCGTCGTGATGGCGTTCCTGGCCGTGGCAACGCCCGTCCTGGCCGGCCAGGTGGTGGACGCCATCGTTGCCAAGGCCGGCGCCGACCAGGTGATCCGGCTGGCATTGCTGATCGCGGTGGTCGCCGTGGCCGAAGCCGGCGTGGGGCTGGTCAGCCGGTGGCTGTCCTCTAACATCGGCGAAGGCGTCATTGTGGACCTCCGCACGAGGGTCTTTGACCATGTGCAGAAAATGCCCATCGCGTTCTTTACCCGGACCCGCACCGGTGCCCTCGTCAGCCGCCTCAACAACGACGTCATCGGGGCCCAATCCGCCTTTGCCGGCACCTTGTCCGGTGTGGTCAGCAACGTGGTGGCCCTGGTCCTGACGCTGATCGTGATGCTGGGAACCTCCTGGCAGGTCACCGTGCTGGCCATGATCCTGCTCCCGATCTTCCTGATCCCCGCCCGCCGGATGGGGTCCCGCCTCGCGGACCTCCGGCGAGAAGCGGCCGAGCACAACGCAGCCATGGGCACCCAGATGACCGAGCGCTTCTCCGCGCCGGGCGCCACCCTGGTCAAGCTGTTCGGCAGGCCGGACGAGGAATCCCGGGAATTCGCGGTCCGGGCTGGCCGCGTCCGCGACATCGGCGTCCGCACGGCCATGCTGCAGTTCACGTTTGTCACCGCACTCACCCTCGTCTCCGCCCTCGCCCTGGCGCTGGTCTACGGCCTGGGCGGCTGGCTTGCCATCGGCGGGCAGCTCGCAGCAGGCGACGTCGTGGTGCTGGCCCTCCTGCTCACCCGCCTCTACGCCCCGCTGACGGCCCTGTCCAACGCACGCGTGGAGATCATGAGTGCCCTGGTCAGCTTCGAGCGGGTCTTTGAAATCCTCGACCTCAAACCTTTGATCCAGCAGAAGCCGGATGCAGAAGCCGTGCCGCGCGGCCCGGTATCCGTGGAATTCGACAACGTCCGCTTCGCCTACCCGTCCGCGGACAAGGTCTCACTCGCTTCGCTGGAGGAAGTCTCCACGCTGGACACCCGGGGCGGCGAGGAAGTGCTGCACGGCATCAGCTTCCGGGTTGAACCGGGGCAGACGGTGGCACTCGTGGGGTCATCCGGCGCCGGTAAATCCACCATTGCCCAGCTCCTGTCACGCCTGTACGACGTCGACTCCGGGGCAGTGCGGCTCGGCGGGGTCCTGCCTAAATCGGGGATGGACGTCCGGGATGTCACCTTCGATTCGCTGCGGGACACCCTGGGCATGGTCACCCAGGACGGCCACCTCTTCCACGAGTCGATCGCCTCCAACCTCCGGCTCGCCCGGCCGGATGCCACCGAGGACGACATGTGGGACGCCATCCGGCAAGCCCGCCTGGAAACCATGATCCGGTCCCTGCCTGACGGCCTGGACACCGTGGTGGGGGAGCGCGGCTACCGGCTCTCAGGAGGTGAACGCCAACGGCTCACCATCGCCCGGCTGCTGATCTCCCAGCCCCGCGTGGTGATCCTGGATGAGGCAACGGCCGCACTCGATTCCACGAACGAAGCCGCCGTCCAGGCAGCCCTCGGCGCGGCGCTCGAGGGGCGCACCGCCGTCGTGATTGCCCACCGGCTGTCCACCATCCGCGCCGCCGACGTCATCCTGGTGGTGGAGGACGGGCAGATCGTGGAGCGCGGCTCGCACACCGAACTGCTCGCAGCTGAGGGCCGCTACGCCGAGCTGTACCGCACCCAGTTCGCTGAGGCCACGGCCGTGGCTGAGGAAGCCGTCCCGGAGTACTGACGCAGGCTCAGCGTCGGGAGGCAGCGAGCTCCGGCAGGATATGGTCCGTCAGGAGCGGCGCCAGGTCCGCGGGAAGCGCCGCACTCCTGGCCAGTGCGGCCAGGTCCAGCCAACGGATCTCCTCGATTTCGGCGGAGGGATGCGCCGTCCAGGTCCCCGGGGCCCTGAACACCGTTGCCTCGATGTCCGTGGCGGCCTCGTTGGCGGCGGCGGCGATCCAGACGCCCATCAGCTCCAGCTCCGCCGGCTGCAGCACGATCCCCACTTCTTCGCTGAGTTCACGGGCTGCGGCCTCCACGGCCGATTCGCCGGCCTCCGGCTTGCCGCCGGGGTGCATGAACATCCCGGTGCCGCGCTTGCGGACGGTCAGGAGGCGCCCGGCGTCATCAAAGACACAGACGGCGGAGACAACAATGCGGGCTTTCACGGTTCAGAGCCTAGCCGTCCGCCCGGCATCCTGTGCAGCCGCGAGGTGAGCAGCAGGTTTTTGCGCGGTCCGCTGACATCCCAGGTGTAGCCGAACCGGTCCGGGCCCTGGAAGGTGTAGCTCACGCGGTAAGTGTCCGGATCGCACCAGTGGGCGTCGTGGCTGGCCGCCGGAGCGAAGCTCATCCGGTGGAAAGGGCGGCCGTCGGCGAAGAACACGTCCAGGGCACTTGTGTCGGCAGAAGGCCTGAGGAGGTATTCCCGGAAGGCGGGACCGGTGAAGGTGGGCCAGCGCACGGTGCCTTCCTCGCGGAAGGCCAGGCCGCCGTCGTCCGTGGGGGAAAACTGCACGACGCCGGAAAAGGTTCCATGGGTGCCTGTTGCCCGGTCCAGCAACTGCCGCTCCACAGCCCAGGTCCCAGGCCGCCCGGTACCCATGGCGGGACCCAGCAGGTACGTGCGGAGGTCAAACTCCTGGACGGACAAGTTCAAGTGCCCTCGATTGGAATCGAACCAACGACACCGGCTTTAGGAGAGCCGTGCTCTATCCACTGAGCTACGAGGGCGTGTTTCCCGATGATCCGGCAGGGCCGGTCCGTCCGGACACGGATACCAGCATACAAGGTGCGCGCCCGTACTACGCTCTTGGCATGAGATCAGCCCCGTCCGCTGCGTCCGCGGTGGCGTTTATTCCCGATACCACCTCCACCCGGCAGTACATCGGCGCGTGGTCCGTCCTGAGCGTGCTGCAGTACTTCGCCGCGGAGGCGGCGGTGATTGCAGCCTGGGCCGGCCCGCGTCCCTACGACCTGCGCACCGGCTATATCAGTGACCTGGGAGCCATCTACTGCGGGATCTACGATGGCCGGGAGGTGTGCTCGCCCCTGAACTGGCTGATGAATGCCTCGTTTGTGGTCCAGGGGCTCGGAATGCTCCTCGGAGCGCTGCTGCTCAGCACCGGCCTGTTGTGCGTGGCAGCCAAAGCCGGAGCACCGGTCCGGCCTGCCCGCAGGAAGCCGTGGCTCGCCGCCGGAGCGGTGCGCGTCCTGACCGGGACCGCCGGAGCGGGTACGGTGCTGGTGGGCCTCGTGCCCGAAGACGTGGGCTCGGGCTGGCACTTCGTGGGCGCCGTGATGTACTTCGTCGCCGGTGCACTGGCCCTGCTGGTCCTGGGCCTGCTCTGGCTGCACAAAACCCCGCTGGCCTGGTTCATCCTGGCCTGCGGGGTGGTATCGTCTGCAGCGCTGGTCACCGCAGGGCTGACCCGGCTGGACGTCCCGGAGCCTGGCACGCTGGAACGGCTGATGGGCTACCCCGTCACGGTGGGTGTTGCCGCTGCAGGGCTGGTGATCGCCCAGCGGGTGCACCGGCACCGCCAGGAACTGCGTTCTTCTGCGTCTGCGCGTGGAATCAGGACCGGTTGAGGAAGAATTCGCGGAAATCGGTCAGCGAACTGCCCCCGGGGTAGCCGAGTGCATCTGCCCCCACCGAGACGGCATCGTCCGGTGAGAAAATGCTGGTCGAGAAGGTGCCCGACTGGAGGTCTTCCGTTTTCTCAAGCATCGCCGGCAGGGCTCCGTCCAAAGCCTGAGCCAGCGCTGCCTCGTCGCTGTCAGTCCCCACAAGCTTCGCGGTGATGAAGTTTCCCGACGTGTTCATGTTCACGTGGACCTGGGCCGATGCCACCCCCGGAACTGACATCGCAGCTTCCTCCAGGGCGGATTTCAGGCTCTCAGCATCCGTCGCGCCTTTCACCATGCACGCCGAGAGGCCCAGGACGATCAAAGATAAGGATGCCAGCGTTCCGGCGAGGGCTACGAGTCGGCGCATCATCACTGCTTTCGGGAAATATTGGACACCGTTGCGGTCACCTGGCCGGCATCCGAGGTCAGGAATCTTTGGGTTGATTGCTGTTGACTGTACTGGGCAATGGGCCCGCCGGCCTCGTGGTTCCCGGTGGACTCCACGTAGGCGGAGCCGTCGTGATAGTTGATGCCCGCGATGCCTGGGTCGCCGGCGGGGTTTGGCATCGTCACAATGGTGGCCCCGTTGTCCTGGGTGGTGGAGACGATCCCGCCCGGCCATGCGGTGGCGTCTGCCAGGTCCACTTGCGGTACGGGATCTCCGGCATGCTGCAGGGCCAGGACATCGATGGACGGCGGGATGGGCGTCGAATCCACGGGCGAACCGAACGTGACGACGTTGGTGACGTTGAAGCGGTCCGTGAACGCGCCGTCGGAAGCGAGTGCCGCAGCGATCATTCCGCCTTGGGAGTGCCCGGAGAGCATCACCGGTGCGCCTTCGGGAATGCCTGCGTTCTCCATGGCCAGCCTTACAGCCTCGGCCGCGGTGGACAGGTTGCCGCCGGCCAGTTCCAGGTTCCCGGTGAGATCGGTGGGATTTTCCGCGCCGTCGGGCAGCCACCGGGTAGTGCCGGGGATGCTGACAATGTACGCGGGCGGCTCGCCTGGCTTCTCGATCCTGGTGATCCGGACCCCGGTGTCCTCGGTGCCGGGTTTGCCCTGGTCGCCGTAGGCCAGGTTGGTTGTGGCCAGGACATCGCTGATGGCGGCCGGAACGGGCGTATTGCCCCGGCCATTGGCGTCCAGGCTCCCGGGATCTCCGACGCCAACTGCGATGGGGTCCCCGGCGACCGGCCGGCCATCGTCAAACAGGTGCGGGTTGGACAAACCCAAGGCGTAGGCGGTGGCGCGCAGGTTGTCCACGGCGGCGGCCACCAGCAGGCCGTTGGAGACAAGCTCTGTGACGGAGGGTGGCTCACCGGATGTTAGCCACCGCCAGCCCATGTCCATCACGTTGCCGGTCTGGTCGAAGACATTTCCTTGGGCGTCCATCAGGTTACGGATGGGAAGCGGAGCAGCGTCCTGAACGGCGTTCCAGGCGTCGCCCACCGCATCCTGGACAGTGTCTGTGACGTTTCCGGCCGTGTCCCACAGGTCCCCGGCGGCGCCGGTCACGGAGTCCACCAGCGAGTCGAAGAACGATGGTGCATGTGAAGCCGGCGCGCCGCCCGATCCCTTGCCGCTGGCCGCAATCTGCTCCTGTACATTGCGCCTGACAGCATTGGAAGCGGCCTTGAGCGCATGCGCCGTACCGATCAGCTTTGTCCTGTGGCCGGTCCATTCCGCCGTGAATTTCCGGGCGTCCCCACCCTTCCAGGGCGAGCCCTGGATCAGGGGGGTAAGGCTGCTGCCGAGGGCCGTCAGCCGGTCACTGGCCCGGGCGAGCTCTTCGCTGAGGCGCCGTCCACTCTCGATGTCCATTCCGTAGAGGGTCATGATCAGGCCGCCTGTTCCGCAACGCTGGCGAGATATTCCCGTGCGCCCAGCAGGCGCCACGCAAACTCCTGGCTGATGGCATCCGAAGGAACCGGCGCGAGGGCGGATCCGTCACCGGCCAAACTGGTCCCGACCGCATACAGGCGGTCCGCCAGCGCCCAGATGTCCCAGCTGACATGACCGGGAGCGCCGGCCAGAGCGGGACCCGCCGCCGGACCTGGCCCCGCGATTCGTGATCCGCCCGGGTGGGCCGACACCTGGAGGTGAATGGTGTACCTGGCATTGGCAACGGTTTCGCCGACGGTGGCCTCCGCAAACTGAGGCAGTCCGGAAACTTCCGGCATGTCCGGGAGGTGGGGCTTGAGGGCGGCCCAGGCATACTGTTCCGCGAAGAAGGAAATTTCGACGGCGTTGCGGACATCCGTTACCTCGACGCCGGCATCCCCGTGACGTATCAGCCGGGCATAAGTGACTCCGATGCCCCGGCCGCCGGCGAGGGCGAGTTCGGTGTGGACGGACAGGTCCGAAGACTGAACCACTGAACTGACCTTCAACGGGCCGAAAGCCGAAATCCAGACGGCCAGCACCCACTGCCGGGTAATGGCGCCCTTCAGGTCCACTATTCCTGCCTGGCGCAGTTCGGCCTCGAGAGTCTGAACGGCCTCGGCATCCATCTCCTGGACTGCCTGGGCCTGGACTGAGCCGGCGTAGGCGGAGAAGTCAGCGTCCGGCTCGTGCGCGAGTGCCCCGGCCGCCTTGTGAACAGTCAGTGCCCAGGCCAGCCCGCTGATCTTGAAGACGTTGAGCGCAACGTCCGTCCGTGATTCCCCCAAGGATTCCCCCGATGTTAAATTCTCAGCACGCGCCCAGCGCACCTGTTCGCCACACTATCGGCCCCTGCTCGGGACGGTAATGGGGAGAACTATCCGGCCTTTGGCCGCTGCGGCTTTTTCCGCAGGAACACTGCGGCCGCACCGGCCAGCAGGCTGAGGACCAGCAGCACCCACCCCGCGATCGTCAGCCCGGACGCCAAAGCGGCCTGGCCGGCGTCGGGCGTTTCCGATCCAAACAGCGCATCGATGGCGACGTTGCCCCACAACCGGGCCACCACGAACAGCAGAGGGAGTGCCCAGAGCGCCCAACGGAGGGCCTTCCTGGCCACGTTGGTCCCGATCAGCAGCAGCCACGTGAAACCGAAGATGAGCGGGAACAGGGTGCCCGCCGTTTTGTGGACGTAGTTGAGCTGGCCGCGGGCGTCGCCGTCCATGGCATCACGCAACTGGCCCACGTACCCCGGGTCAAAGCCGCCCACCAGCGAATCCGGCATGGCAAGTCCATCGGAGAGCTGGGTCAGCTGGTTCAGCGTCAGCAGGTGGAGGTACCAGAACAGGAACAGGCTGACCACCACGCCGGCGATCAGGATGAGGTTGCTGTTGCTCTGGGCTTTCTGCGGCGACCGTGCCGTGGTGGGGTTGATGACGGGCGGCAGGTTGTGCTGTGGAACAACAGCCTTCGAGCCGTGCTTCTTGATCCGCTGCGCTGGGGTCTTAGCCATGGCACCATTATCCCGCCCCATAAACTGGGTCAATGACCACTGGCCGGCACAGCGCCCTTGAACTTGATCCCACCCTGGACGACTACCAACTGGCGGCCGCGCTGGTCCGGGAAGCCGGCCAGCTCGCGCTCCTGATGCGGATGGCCGGGCTGCAGTCGCAGCAGAAGACGTCGGTCTCGGATGTGGTGACAGCCGCGGACCACGCCGCGGAGGCGTACGTACTGGAGCAGCTGCGGCGCTGCCGGCCGGAAGACGGGATCCTCGGCGAGGAGGGCGCCTCGGTGGCCGGCACCAGCGGCCGCACCTGGGTCATCGATCCGGTGGACGGCACCTACAACTTCCTGCACGGCTCCACCTACTGGTGCTCCGCGCTTGCACTGAAGGACACGGCGGACGTTCTGCTGGGCGCGATCTTCCAGCCGGAAGAGGACAAACTCTGGCTCGGCGGCACCGCCCAGCCCACCACTTTGAACGGCGCGACGGTCACCGCCTTCCAGAACGACGGCGGTGCCCGCAACTCAACCCCGCTCGCCGAATTCGGCGCCGCCACCTACATCCACCCCACCTGGCTGATGGATCCGCTCTGCGCCATGCCCTGGCATTCGGCGGCCACTTCCGCCGCAGCCCTGCGGATGTTCGGCTCCGGATCCTGCGACCTGGGCCGGGTGGCAGACGGACAACTGGGCTGCTGGTTCCAGCACAGTTGCCCGGAATGGGACTGGCTGCCCGGCCAAGCGATCGTCCGTGCCGCCGGCGGGGCCACGGACACCGTCCGCATCAACGGCCTGGACTGGTTCATGGCCGGAGGAACGACGGCGGTGCGCGAGCTGCGGACGGCCCTCGAGGCGGGCTCGGTCACCTGAGCCCGCCATCTCCGTGGTAGCTGTCCAGGGGCCGGCTGGTTATGGGCCGACTTTTTGGGTCGGCACAAGGTGAGACGTTATCCACAGGCTGAAGTGACTGTCGGCCCCACCGCCTAGACTTGTAGGCACCATGGATATGTTGTTTGACCCGTACTCTGACGGACCGTTCAAGGCCGGCTCCAAAGCTGCCGCCATCACCAAGTCGCGCCCGGAGGGTTTGGCAGCGTTCCCGGAATTCGGTGGCGGCGGGCCGGCCAGGGAAGCCGGAGGCGGTGCCGGACACACCCCTGAACGCCGCGCCGAACCCGGCACGCAGAACGCGGGTTGGGCCAGCCAGCAGCCCGCCGGCGAGGGCAACGGAGGCGCAGGACACCATGAAACGCACCACAGGCCAAATGCCGCCGAACTCCTGGAGGGCCTGAATCCCCAACAGGAGGAAGCGGTCAAGCACGCGGGGAGTGCCCTGCTGATTGTGGCAGGCGCCGGCTCCGGTAAGACCCGTGTGCTCAGTAACAGGATCGCGTACCTGATTGCCACCCGGCGCGCCCATCACGGCGAGATCCTGGCCATCACCTTCACCAACAAGGCCGCCGCGGAGATGCGGGAGCGCATCTCGGCACTGGTGGGCGGACGCGCCAAGATCATGTGGATTTCCACGTTCCACTCTTCCTGCGTGCGCATCCTGCGGCAGGAGGCCGCGAACGTCGGGCTGAAGTCCAACTTCTCCATTTATGACTCCGCGGACTCCCTCCGGCTCGTGACCCAGGTGTCCAAGAGCCTGGACCTTGATCCCAAGAAGTTCGCGCCCAAGGCCATCCAGCACAGGATCTCGGCACTCAAAAACGAGCTGATCGACGCCGATTCCTACGCCTTGTCCGCCAACCACAACGATCCCTTCGAATCAGCTGTGGCCGACGTCTTCAAGGGCTACACCCAGCGGCTGCGCCAGGCCAACGCCATGGACTTCGACGACCTCATCGCCGAAACGGTTTACATGTTCCGGGCCTTCCCTGCGCTCGCAGACTCCTACCGGCGGCGGTTCCGGCATGTGCTCGTCGACGAATACCAGGACACCAACCACGCCCAGTACGCCCTGGTGCGCGAGATTGTGGGCGAGGGCCCGGGTGCCTCCGAGCTCACCGTGGTGGGCGACTCCGACCAATCCATCTATGCCTTCCGCGGCGCTGACATCCGCAACATCGTTGAGTTCGAGAACGATTACCCGGATGCCCGCACCATCAAGCTGGAGCAGAACTACCGCTCAACCCAGAACATCCTCAGCGCCGCGAACTCGGTGATCTCACGCAACCCCAACCGCCCGGAAAAGCGGCTGTGGACTGCCGAGGGAGAGGGCCACAAGATCATCGGCTACGTGGGCGAAAACGAACACGACGAAGCCCAGTTCATCGCCAAGGAGATCGACCGGCTCCAGGACGAGGACAACCTCCGCCCCGGCGATGTTGCCATCTTCTACCGCACCAACGCGCAGTCCCGCTCCATCGAGGACGTGCTGGTCCGCGTAGGCCTGCCGTACAAGGTGGTGGGCGGCACCAGGTTCTACGAACGCAAGGAAATCAAGGACGCCCTCGCGTACCTGAGGGTCCTGGTGAACCCGGACGACGACGTCAACCTGCGCCGGGTGCTTAACGAACCCAAGCGCGGGATCGGCGACCGCGCCGAGGGAGCCGTGGCCGCGCTGGCGCAGCGGGAACGGATGTCCTTTATGGCCGCCGCGCGCCGCGCCGACGAAGCCCCCGGCATGGCCACCCGATCCGTCAACGCTGTCCTCGGTTTTGTGAAACTCCTCGATGACCTCGCAGAGGTAGCCACCGGTTCCGGTGCTGCCGCTGCGCTGGAGGCCGTCCTCGAACAGACGGGGTACCTGGCCGGGCTGCGTTCCAGCACCGACCCGCAGGACGAGTCCCGCGTGGAAAACCTGGCTGAACTGGTCGCCGTCGTTCGTGAATACGAGCAGGAGAACCCGGAGGGTTCCCTGGGGGCGTTCCTCGAACAGGTCTCGCTCGTGGCGGATGCCGACCAGATTCCGGACGCACCCGGCGCGGACATCGATGCCGCCGTCGCCGAAGCCAAACGGCTGGGCGTGGTCACGCTGATGACCCTCCACACCGCCAAGGGCCTCGAATTCCCCGTGGTGTTCCTGACCGGCATGGAGCACGGGCTGTTCCCGCACCAGCGCTCCGCCACTGATCCCAAGGAACTCGCCGAGGAACGCCGGCTCGCCTACGTGGGCCTGACCCGCGCCCGGAAGCGGCTGTACGTGACGCGTTCCGAGGTCCGGAGCATGTGGGGCCAGAGCCAGTACAACCCCGCCAGCCAGTTCCTCGAAGAGATTCCGGCCGAGCTGGTGGAGTGGAAGCGTGAAGGCACCAGCCGGCAAACCGGTGGCTGGGGGAGCGGTGGGTCCATCGGCTCCAGCCGGTACGGCGGATCGTTCTGGGGTGCCGGCACATCCCGCGGCGCCGCCGCGGATTCCTCGGCCGGTTTCAACGCCGACGTTCCAGCCATCATTGCCAAGAACCGGGTCCAGCCGCAAAAGGAGATTGTGGCGGTCAGCGTGGGGGACAAGGTGAACCACACCAGCTTCGGCAACGGAACGGTGCTTGCCCTCGAAGGTGCGGGGGACAAGACGGTCGCCAAGGTGAAGTTCGACGTCGGCGAGAAACGGCTCCTGCTCCGTTATGCGCCGCTGACGAAACTCGACGCCTGACCGTTCACAGTGGGCAAGAGGTAACGCACAAACCACTCGGCTGCCAGTGCCGCCACCTGGGTCAACGTCCCCGGCTCTTCGAAGAGGTGCGTGGCTCCGCGGACAACCTCCAGCCGGGCGGTTGCCCTCAGCCGGGTGAGTGCCTGCCGGTTGAGGGCAAGGACATGGGGGTCGGCACTCCCCACGATCAGGAGCGTCGGGGCGCGGACAGCGGCAAGCCGCGGGCCTGCCAGGTCCGGGCGCCCGCCGCGTGAAACAACGGCTCCCACCTGGGCGCCTGGCTCTGCCGCGGCCCACAGCGCGGCGCCGGCGCCGGTGCTGGCACCAAAGTATCCGACCAGGCTCGACGCCGTGTCCTCCCGGGTGCTCAGCCACTGGGTTGCCGCCGTAAGCCGCGCTGCCAGGAGCCCGACGTCGAACACGTTCTCCCGGTTGGCTTCCTCGGCGGGGGTGAGCAGATCCAGCAGCAACGTGCCCAGCCCGGCTTTCTGGAGCACCGCGGCGACCTGCCGGTTGCGGGGACTGCGACGGCCGCTGCCACTGCCGTGGGCGAAAACCACCATCGCAGGGCAGGGCACGGGCACGTGCAGGTTTCCACGGAGCCGGGCATCAGCCGAGGGGATTTCCACGTCCTCATCGATGGCTTTCCCGCCGGTGGCGGTGGGTATGTCAGCCGGGACCGGCTGCACAGGCCGGGCGGCCGCCTCGAGCAGCTGCATGACCTCCTCATCCCCCGTGGGGGAGAAATCGCGGTAGTAGTTGCCCACCGAACGGAAGTTCCAGGCACGAACAAGGCAGACGACGTCGTCGGGGCCGGTCAGCGAGGCCAGCGCCCTGCCCGAGGCCACCGGAACGGCCAGAATCACCCTCGCCGCTCCCCGTTGCCGGGCAACCATGCAGGCGACGCGGGCGGTGGAGCCGGTGGCGATGCCGTCGTCGACGATAAGGGCTGTGCAGCCGGTCAGATCAGCCGGGGCCCGTCCCTGCCGGTACCGCACAACCCGGGACTCCAGCAGTTCGCGTTCGCGCCGCTCCACGGCTTCAAGGCTGGCGTCATTCACGCCGGCGGAGGAGACAACACGCGGGTCCACCAGCCGTGCATTTCCCTCGCCGATCGCCCCCATCGCAAATTCCGGCTGGAATGGGACGCCCAGCTTGCGCACCACGATCACGTCCAGCGGCGCGCCGAGGATTTCCGCAACCTCGAAGGCTACCGGCACCCCGCCGCGGGGCAATCCCAGGACCACCACGTCCTGCCCCCGCAGCTCGACCAGCCGCTCTCCCAGCTTTCTGCCTGCATCGGTCCGGTCCTGGAATTCAAACATCACCCAGGTCCACTCCAATCTCTGGCCGGAAAAGGCCCGCGACGGGGCCAATGTCCCTTCAGTAGATACCCCCCCGGGGAACGGGTGAAAGGGACGAAAGGCCCGATCATAGGTGGGCCCACCCGCCTGAACCGGAGCGCACCTCCCGGCTACTGGGGATTATCCAGGGAGACGGATTCGAGGTACTCGGGGACGCGGACCTTCCATCCCAGTTCCCGTTTGATCCGGAGGCGGAGGGCATCGGACGAGTCGGCTTCCCCGTGGGTGACGTAGGTCATGGCCGGCGCTGTGGGGGCCGCCTGCATCCATTGGATCAGCTCATCGGCGTCAGCGTGGGCGGACAGGCCTTCCATTTGGATGACTTCCGCGCCGATCGGGATGTCCCGGCCGTAGATGCGCAGATGCTGCCCGCCCGCTGCGAGGGACGCGCCTCTTGTCCCGCCGGCCTGGTACCCGCTGAGGATGATCGCGTTACGTGGATCCGGGCCGTAATTCTCCAGGTGGTGCAGGATTCTGCCCCCGGTGAGCATCCCGCTGGCGGACAGGATGATCATGGGCCCGCCGCGGAGATTGAGCAGTTTGGAATCATCGGCACTTCGAACGGGGGTGGCCAGCTTGTACATCGCTTCAAATTCGTGCCGCTCGAGCCGGTGTTCTTCACGGTGGCGCTGATACATGCCGGACGCATCAATGGCCATCGGACTGTTCAAGTAGACGGGGATGTGCGGGATTGCGTCCTTGCCCATCAGGCGTGACAGATGCAGCAGCACTGTTTCGGCGCGTCCCACGGCGAAGGCCGCAATCATGATCACACCCTGTCTCTTGGCGACGCGGCTGATGATTTCACCAAGCTCCGCTTCAGGGTCTCCACTGGGGTGTGCGCGGTTCCCATACGTGGATTCAGTCACGAGCACGTCAACGGTCTCCAATGCTCTGGGCGGATGCATCAGGGGATCGTTGGCCCGGCCAAGATCGCCGGTGAAATGGATGGAATGTCCACCAGCGTTGAGATGGATCTGTGCAGCGCCGAGGATGTGGCCGGCGGGAAGGAACGTGGCTTCCATTCCGTCTCCCAGTCCGAACGGGGCGTCGAAATCCCGGGTCTCGAAGCTGTTGAGGGACCGGACGGCGTCTTCCGCGGTATAGAGGGGTGCCGGGGGACGGTGCCGGGACGAACCCCGGTAATCCGCGTAGCGGGCCTCCTCCTCCTGCAGGTAGCCGCTGTCAGGCAGGAGCAGCGTGCACAGCTCAGTGGTTCCCGGTGTCGCGTAGACCGGGCCGCGGAACCCGTCACGGACCAGCGCCGGAATGTAGCCGGTGTGGTCCAGGTGGGCGTGGGTGAGGACCACAGCATCGATGCTGGCCGGGCTGACGGGAAAAGGGACGCGGTTTCGGTCGCGGATCAGTTTATAGCCTTGGAAGAGCCCGCAGTCGATCAGGATTCGCCGTCCGCGTGACTGGATCAGGTACCTGGATCCGGTCACGGTATCCGTTGCGCCGAGAAAGCGTAACCGCGGCGGGTGGTGCTCCTCCATGAGTGCTCCTAAGGTGCGGCATGCCGGCTAAGTGCGCAGTTCCAGGGGCTGTGCCCCGCTGGGGTCCTTCCAGTAGATACCTCCGCGGGACGGGGTGACAGGGACAAAAGGCCCGTGGAAGCCGGGGCGGCCGGTCGCAGGCGTGAGCGTGGCGATAAAGCATAATGGGGACCATGCGACGGACTGCTCTGGGGATCTTCGCCGCCTTCTTTTTGCTGGCGGCCACTTCGTGTTCCATCACCACCGAGGACCCGGGCTACGTGGCTCCACCGCCGCTCCCGGCCATGGAACAGCTGGAACAGGCAGCCCTGGTGGACCCGGCCGGGTACCGGTCCGGCGACAGCGTCATCTCCTTCATCACCGAGGACCGGAAGGTGGCCTGCTCGCTGACTGACGCCCGCGGGGAGCACCTGAACCTCTCTTACGAGCTGAACGGCTTCAGCGACGCGGACAACAACAAACTCGCCATCGTCCCCGTGGCACACTGCGAGCTCGCTGACTATCCGAAACCGGCAGCGGGCGACATCAAGGACGACTGCGCGGGCACCGGCCTGGGCTATCTGGGCGGAACAGCGCTGCTGACCCCGGACAAAGCAACCTACGGGGAGTGCCGGTCCGGCGTCACACAAATGGAGGCCGCCTACGGACCCAAGGGGGACAAATCCGGCCCCCTGACCAAACTGACCGTCCTGGCAGAGGGCGCAAACCTGGAACGGAACGGGCTGCGGTGTTCGGCATACAACGGAGGCGTGGCATGCGGAAATGTCTCTGCCGGCGTCGGATTCTTCGTTTCCCCGGAAAGCTACGAACTTATTTCAAAGCCGCTGGAAACCGCCGCGCCGGCACCGGCAGAGGCCTCAAAAACCCCGTAATCTAGGGGTTTTTCTACGCTCCATAGAATAGTGTCCTTACTCACATAAGCGGTACTGTGGGACGGGCCGGTCCTTGATAAGGACTAGAGTTCCGAATGGAGCATTGCGCTGGGTGGCTGGTTTCCGGACCGGCCGCAGGCGCTATCAATCCGCAGCCCGGTCATCGTCTTGCGATGGTGTCCGACTGTACAGAAACTACTTCGACGTAGAAGGACACTAAACCGTGGACCTGTTTGAATACCAGGCGCGCGATATGTTCGAGGCGCACGGTGTACCCGTGCTTGCCGGCATCGTGGCGTATACCCCAGAAGAAGCTAAGGCAGCTGCCGAGAAGATCGGCGGCGTAACGGTCGTCAAGGCCCAGGTTAAGGCCGGTGGCCGCGGTAAGGCCGGCGGCGTCAAGGTTGCCAAGACCGCTGATGAGGCACTTGAGCACGCCACCAACATCCTGGGCATGGACATCAAGGGCCACACCGTCAACAAGGTGATGATCGCCCAGGGTGCTGACATCGCCGAGGAGTACTACTTCTCCGTGCTGCTGGACCGGGCCAACCGCAACTACCTGGCCATGTGCTCGGTTGAAGGCGGCATGGAAATCGAACAGCTCGCCGTCGAACGCCCTGAGGCGCTCGCAAAAATCGCCATCGACCCCGCCGTGGGCATCGACCAGGCCAAGGCTGACGAAATCGTTGCAGCCGCAGGCTTCGCTGAGGAACTGCGCGGCAAGGTCGCCGCCGTGATCCTCAAGCTGTGGGACGTCTTCAAGAAGGAAGACGCCACCCTGGTGGAGGTCAACCCGCTGGTCAAGACCGGCGCCGGTGAAATCGTTGCCCTGGACGGCAAGGTTTCCCTGGACGAGAACGCTGAGTTCCGCCACGCCAAGCACGCCCTCCTTGAAGACAAGGATGCTGCAGACCCGCTCGAGGCCAAGGCCAAGGCGCAGGACCTTAACTACGTCAAGCTGGACGGCGAAGTGGGCATCATCGGAAACGGTGCAGGCCTGGTGATGTCCACCCTGGACGTCGTTGCCTATGCCGGTGAGAACCACGGCAACGTCAAGCCCGCCAACTTCCTGGACATCGGCGGTGGAGCTTCCGCCGAGGTCATGGCTGCAGGCCTCGACGTCATCCTGGGCGACGAGCAGGTTAAGTCCGTGTTCGTGAACGTCTTCGGCGGCATCACCGCGTGTGACGCCGTCGCCAAGGGCATCGTTGGTGCGCTGGCCGAGCTGGGCCACTCCGCGAACAAGCCGCTGGTAGTCCGCCTCGACGGCAACAACGTTGAGGAAGGCCGCCGCATCCTGGCCGAGGCCAACCACCCGCTGGTTACCCTGGCCGCAACCATGGACGAGGGCGCCGACAAGGCTGCCGAGCTCGCCAACGCAGCTAAGTAAGGGACGCACCATGTCTATTTATCTGAACAAGGACTCCAAGGTCATCGTCCAGGGCATCACCGGCGGCGAAGGCACCAAGCACACCGCCCTGATGCTGAAGGCGGGCACCAACATTGTTGGCGGCGTCAACGCCCGCAAGGCCGGCACCACGGTCCTCCACGGCGACAACGAAATCAACGTCTTCGGCACCGTCAAGGAAGCCATGGCTGAAACCGGCGCAGATGTCTCCATCGTCTTCGTGCCGCCGGCATTCACCAAGAACGCCGTTGTTGAAGCCATCGAGGCCGGCATCGGCCTGGTTGTTGTCATCACCGAAGGCGTGCCGGTCCAGGACTCCGCCGAGTTCTGGGCACTGGCCCAGTCCAAGGTTGACGCCGACGGCAAGCAGGTCACCCGCATCATCGGCCCGAACTGCCCCGGCATCATCACCCCGGGCGAGGCACTGGTGGGCATCACGCCGAACAACATCACGGGCAAGGGCCCCATCGGTCTGGTTTCCAAGTCCGGTACCCTGACCTACCAGATGATGTACGAACTGCGTGACCTCGGCTTCTCCACCGCCATCGGCATCGGCGGCGACCCCGTCATCGGCACCACGCACATCGACGCCCTGGCCGCGTTCGAGGCTGACCCCGAAACCAAGGCGATCGTGATGATCGGCGAAATCGGTGGCGACGCTGAAGAGCGCGCGGCTGACTTCATCAAGGCCAACGTCACCAAGCCCGTCGTTGGCTACGTGGCTGGCTTCACGGCTCCCGAAGGCAAGACCATGGGCCACGCCGGCGCCATCGTCTCCGGTTCCGCCGGAACCGCCCAGGCCAAGAAGGAAGCCCTCGAGGCTGCAGGCGTGAAGGTCGGCAAGACGCCGTCCGAGACCGCCAAGCTGCTGCGCGAGGTTTACGCAACGCTCTAGGCTCCACCAACAAACAACGCGGGGTCACTTTCCGCCCGATCCAGGGACCTGGACGGGCGTTTAGTGACCCCGCGTTGCTGTTTAAGTTAGGCGCGTTGAGTACGACGGCGGGAGGTTCCCTTTTCGCGGGAGGCGGGGGATCACGCCGTCGTACTTTTCCTGCCTGGCTGTCAGATCTGCTCAGTAAACAAGCAACGCGGGGTCACTTCCCGCCCGATTCAGGGACCTGGAAGGGCGTTAAGTGACCCCGCGTTGCCTGAGTCAGACTTTGGCGGCGGACAGCAGCCCGTCCAGCCGCTCGTAGCCTTCGCTCATGCCGCCCTCCATGCCGGACTGCGCCATGCCGTCGCGCGCTTCCTGGCTGGGGTAGACCGAGTGGCCCCGCAGGCGGGTGCGTCCGTTGCCGAGGTCCTCAAAGGTCATGAACTCGAGGCTGACCACGTCAGGGTAGCCGCCGAACTCGAAGGTCTGGATGGCGAACTCGTTTTCACGGACGGTGTGGAAGATGCCCTTGAATTCGTAGGCGACGCCGTCCGGTCCGGTGTGCAGGTAGCTGTAGCTGCCGCCGGTCCGGAAATCGTAGTGGTCGAGCTCCATCTTCATGCCACGCGGGCCAAGCCACTGGACGATCAGGTCCGGCTCCTTGTGGGCGCGGAATACCTCTGTGACGGGGAAGTCGAACTCCCTCTCGTAGTCGATGAACGGAAGGCCTTCCGGAACGGAGAGATGCAGTGGATTGCTCATGATGACTCCTTGGATTCTCTGCCATTGAGGGTGCCGCCGGTGCCGGCGGTTCTTGAGTGGAGCACGGCGTCGAGGCGGCGGAACTGATCTTCATGGATCAGCCGGTACTGATCGATCCAGGCTGTGAGCGCCTCCAGCCGTGCCGGGTCCAGGTGGACGGGCCGGCGTTGGGCATCCCGCGACCGGGTGACCAGCCCTGCCTGCTCGAGGACCTGGATGTGCTTCGAGACCGCCTGCTTGGTGATCGCGAAGGGTTCTGCCAATTCATTCACTGTGGCCGGGCCGCGGCTGAGCCGGGCAATGATGCGGCGACGGACTGGATCGGCCAGGGCCATAAAGGCCTGGTCCAGCGATCCGTCGTCCGCTTCCATTGGTGGCTCCGCCTTGCGCAGTGACAACTCGTTTATGATCAACGTTTTTATTGATCAACCATCTGGTTGTTTAAGAATAAATCCGACAGCCAAAGTGGTCAAGAGCCCGAAGCTTTCGTCCAAGGGGCAAGGGTATTAGACGGCTGCGTGGAGTCCCGGGAGGGCGTGGACCAGTGCTGCCAGTTCGGGAACATCCCGCGCCTCGGCGAGGGCGCGTTCGAGGGTGGCGTCGTGGACCGGCCGGGCTTCTTCGAGCAGTGCGACTCCGTTTGCCGTGAGTTCGGTGTAGATCCCGCGGCGATCGTCCGCGCAGAGGATCCTGGTCAGCAGCCCCCGGTCCTCCAGCCGGTTGACCAGCCGCGTGGTGGCGCTGGCGCTCAATGCGGTGGCGCGGGCCAGTTGCTGCATGCGCATGTGCCAACCGTCCTGCCGGCTGAGGGCGTCCAGGACGGTGTACTCCACCACGGACAGCTTTGACTCGGCCTGGAGGGAGCGCTCCAGCTCGCCCTCGATCAGTCCGTGCAGTGCCGCGAGTGTGCGCCATCCCTGTGCGCGGACCTCCACGGCGTCGTCCTTGATGCCCATCGTCTGTTCCTTTTCCGGTGTGCCACCCAACGCCGCGGGGCGTGAGGGTAGACACGACCACTGATAGTTGCTTGCGCGGGGTATCTGCTTGTGCAACAATAAATAAAGCGTCTGCAACTACTAGCTTACGCGCACTACCTCATTCCGTACAGTTTCAAAGGAGCATTCCATGCCCATAGGCCTGATAGCTCTTGCCCTCGGCGGGTTCGGCATCGGACTCACCGAGTTCGTCATCATGGGCCTGCTGCCCGAGGTTGCCGCGGACTTCCGGGTCAGCGAAGCAACAGCCGGCTGGCTGATCTCCGGTTACGCACTCGCGGTTGTGGTTGGTGCCCTGGTGCTGACGGCAGCCGTGACCCGCTTCGAACGCAAGCCGGTCCTGGCAGTCCTTTTGGTCCTGTTCATCGCCGGCAACCTGATCTCCGCCCTTGCTCCCGGCTACGGGATGATGATGGCCGGCCGCATTCTTGCCGCCCTGGCCCATGGTGCATTCTTTGGCATCGGTGCGGTGGTGGCCGCCGACATGGTGGCGCCCACCAAAAAGGCCGGTGCCATCGCCATCATGTTCACCGGCCTGACGGCTGCCAATGTCCTGGGCGTGCCCTTCGGCACCATGCTGGGACAGGCCGCGGGCTGGCGCTCCACCTTCTGGGCCATCACAGTCATCGGCGTCGTCGCCCTCGCCGGAATCCTGGCCCTGGTGCCGAAAACCGGCCATGGGGACACCACACCAGGAACCCTCCGCTCGGAACTGCGGGCGTTCCGCTCCGGCCAGGTATGGCTCTCCATCCTTGTCACGATTCTTGGCTACGGCGGTATGTTCGGCGCTTTCACCTACATCGCCTTCACGCTCACCGAGGTCACCGGCTTCGCGGCATCCACCGTGCCGTGGCTGCTGATTGTCTTCGGTGTGGGCCTCTTCATCGGCAACACCCTTGGCGGCAAGGCGGCGGACCGCAACGTCGACCGGACCCTTATTGTGGTGCTCGCCGTGCTGGTGGTTATCCTCGCGGCCTTCGCCCTCACGGCTAACAACCAGGTGCTCACCGTGGCCTCCCTTGTCTTGATGGGCGGCTTTGGCTTCGCCACCGTACCCGGGCTGCAGATGCGGGTGATGAAGTACGCCGCCGGCGCCCCCACCCTCGCTTCGGGTGCCAACATCGGTGCTTTCAACGTGGGCAACGCGCTCGGCGCCTGGCTCGGCGGGGTAACCATCACTGCGGGACTCGGCTACACCTCGCCCATCTGGGCCGGTGCAGGCATCACCCTGCTCGGGCTCGCGGTCATGCTGATCGCTGCTGCCGCTGCGCGGCGGTCGGCTGAGCAGCAAACTTCCCCGGCGGCCACCGAGCCCGCGGCCGCAGATCCCGCAGCCGCAGACCCCGCGGCCGCTGAGCCCGCGGCCGCCCTCCGCTAACCATCCACTCTCAACAGGAGCACCACCATGACGTCCACCTCCGTCCCCGCCGTCGTCCTTAATAACGGGGTCCGCATGCCGCAGCTCGGCTTCGGCGTTTTCCAGGTGTCCGACGACGACACCACCACCGCGGTCAGCCACGCCCTGGCTGCCGGTTACCGGAGCATCGATACTGCCGCCATCTACGGAAACGAAGCGGGCACCGGGCGGGCAATCGCCGAATCGGGCATCGACCGCGGCGAGCTGTTCGTCACCTCAAAGCTCTGGGTGGCCGACCTCGGTTATGATTCCACCCTGGCGGCCTTTGACGGCAGCCTGGCCACGCTCGGCCTGGACTACCTCGACCTGTACCTGATCCACTGGCCGGCGCCTTCCACCGACCTCTACCTTGACTCCTGGCGTGCCCTGGAGAAACTGCTCGCTGAGGGCAAGGTCCGGGCTATCGGGGTGTCCAACTTCCTGCCCGAGCATCTCCAAAAACTGATCGGGCTGGGCGGGACGGTGCCCGCAGTCAACCAGATCGAGCTTCATCCCGCCCTCCAGCAACGGGACACTGCCGCGTCCAATGCCGCGCACGGGATCGCCACGGAGGCCTGGAGCCCCCTCGCCCAGGGGGCGGTACTCGCAGATCCGGCTGTTACGGACATTGCGCACGAGCACGGGGTGACTCCCGCGCAGGTCATTCTGCGGTGGCACTTGCAGCAGGGACGGATCATCATTCCCAAGTCCGTCACCCCCCAGCGCATCAAGGACAACCTGGACGTCTTCGGCTTCGACCTGGCCGCAGGCGAGATCGCGGTCATAGACGGCCTTGAGCGTGACGGGCGCACGGGCCCGCACCCCGCAGACTTCAACGGCTGACAGCTTCACGTTTGTGAAGCACGACGACGGATGGTCACCATCGCCACTTTGGTGACCATCCGTCGTCGTACTTGTTTAAGGCCTGTCGTGGGGATGGTCCCTCTGGAGCGCGCCGGTCGCGGGCATTGCATTGTTCCTGGCAGCTTTGTTAGTATGTCAGGACAAAGTTGAGGAGATGGAAATGCCACTGGTACGAATTGATGTCAATGAGGGCCGCAGTGCCGAAGCCTTGCGCGAACTCAGCCGGGGAATCCATGATGCGATTCTCGCTGAGTATGGAATTCCGGAGCGCGACTACTTCCATGTCCTGACGGAGCATCCGCGGGGCCAGATATTCGCCCAGGACGCGGGCCTGGGGTTTGAGCGCACGGCTGACGTCGTTATGATCCAGATCTTCACGCAGGGAGGCCGTACCCAGGGCGCCAAGCAATCCCTTTTCGCGGCAATCGCAGGCGGTCTGGCGGAGTTGGGCGTGGCCGGGGAGGACGTCTTCATCGGTTATGTGGAAAACACTCCCGGGGACTGGTCCTTCGGGTTCGGGCGCGCCCAGTATGTCACCGGCGAACTGGCCGTGCCGCGCAAATAGGCACTGCATCGGGAGGGCCGGGGCTCCGATCAGCCTGGCTTTGGCCGCCAAATGCAAGTTGTAGTTATGTCAGTACAAACCTTTGACAGGACATTGATTCTAGGGCAAAGTAGTGGTGTGTTCCCGCTCACGGGAATGGCCAGGCAACGGAGCTCCAACTGTCACAGGTACCGAGTTCAATCAGGAAAGGTCCGCGATAACCGTGACCCACGAACTTCTTACGATCGGGCGCATCAGCGTTGATATTTACCCGAACGACATCGGGGTGGGCCTGGAGGACGTCACGTCCTTTGGCAAGTACCTCGGTGGTTCCCCGTCCAACGTGGCAGTAGCTGCGGCCCGGCATGGACGCAGCGCTGCTGTCATCACCCGGACCGGTGACGACGCGTTCGGCACCTACCTTCACCGCGAGCTTCAGAAGTTCAACGTGGACGATTCCTTTGTCACCCCTGTGCAGGAGTGGCCCACGGCAGTGACGTTCTGCGCCATCATGCCGCCGGATGATTTCCCGCTGTACTTCTATGGACGTTTTCCCACGGCTCCGGACCTTCAGATCAAGGCCGCGGAACTGGACCTCGATGCCATCCGGAACGCCCGGATCTTCTGGTCCACGGTCACCGGTCTGTGCCAGGAACCCAGCCGTTCAGCCCACCTGGCAGCCCACGAGACCCGTTCCCGCGCGGACCTTAAAGACGGTCAGTTCACTATCCTGGACCTTGACTACCGCCCCATGTTCTGGGCCTCCGAAGAGGAAGCCCGCGCCCAGGTTGCCAAAATTCTGCCTCACGTGACGGTGGCGATCGGTAACGACAAGGAGTGCGCGGTAGCGGTGGGGGAGGGAACCCCTGACGAGCAGGCAGACCGGCTCCTCGCCGCGGGCGTCGAAATCGCCGTCGTCAAGCTTGGTCCTGAAGGTGTGATGGCCAAGACCCGCACCGAGCGGGTTGTCTCAGCCCCCGTTCCGGTCGAAACACTCAACGGACTGGGCGCAGGGGACTCCTTTGGCGGGGCTTTCTGCCACGGGCTCCTCTCCGGCTGGCCCCTGGCCCAGGTTCTGGACTACGCCAACGCCGCCGGCGCCATTGTGGCCTCCCGCCTGTCCTGCGCCGATGCGATGCCGACGCCGGAGGAGGTCACCTCGCTGCTCGCGGAGCGCGGCCGCCTGGTTCCCGGGCAGTATGCCGCCGAAGAACTTGCCACCAAAGGACTTGCCACCGAAGGAGCAGCCCTGTGAGCACCAATCTTGGCACCGCCCCCATCGCGGTTGATGACGATCCCCGCCGCTACGCCCACCTGAGCACCATCCGCCTGGAAGACCCGGATGCGATCTCCCGGGCCGCCAAGGCGCGCCGCCGCCACCCCGGCCTGAAATCCGGCCGGCAGAACTTCATCGTCGCTGCCGACCATCCGGCCCGCGGCGCACTGTCCGTGGGGAGCGATCCGGTGGCGATGGCGGACCGCCGGCAGCTCCTGGACCGCCTGCAGATTGCCTTGGCCAACCCGGCTGTGGACGGCATCCTGGCCTCCCCGGACATCATGGACGACCTGCTGCTCCTGGGCGCGCTGGAGGGCAAGCTGGTCTTCGGCTCCATGAACCGCGGCGGCCTCACCGGCCTGGTCAACGAATTCGACGACCGCTTCACCGGCCACACGGCCGCGGCCCTGGAAGCACTGGGGGCCGACGGCGGCAAGATGCTGACGCGGATCTGCCTGGGCGATCCGGACACCGTGTCCCTGCTCGAAGCAACGGCCAAGGCCATCGATTCGTTGGCCGAGCGCAAGCTGATCGCCATGGTGGAGCCGTTCCTGTCTGTCTGGGAGAAGGGCAAGGTCCGCAATGACCTCTCCACTGACGCGGTGATCAAATCCATCGCGATCGCCGAAGGGCTGGGTTCAACCAGCGCCTACACCTGGATGAAGCTGCCCGTGGTGGCGGACATGGAACGTGTCATGGCCGCGACCACCATGCCCACCGTCCTTCTGGGCGGGGACCCGGACGGCACCCAGGAGGAAGTGTTCTCCACCTGGGAAGCTGCCCTGTCGCTCCCCGGCGTCCAGGGCCTGACCGTTGGGCGGACCCTCCTCTACCCGGCGGACGGAAATGTTGCCGGCGCGGTAGCTTCCGCTGCCTCCCTCCTCCACCACACCGCATCCGCCGACACCACGGCAGCCCACACCGCAGAAGTAACGGAGTAATCTCCCATGGGAATGAAGAATTCATCGGGAACACGCAGGATGACGGTCGCACAGGCTGTGGTCGAGTACCTTTCGAAGCAGTACACCGTGGACACGGTCGGGGGAGTCGACTACCGCGAACGGCTGATCCCCGGGACGTTCGGCATTTTTGGCCACGGCAACGTCGCCGGGGTGGGCCAGGCCCTGAAGCAGTACCAGCAGCTGGATCCGACGATCATGCCGTACTACCAGGGACGCAATGAGCAGGCCCAGTCGCACCAGGCCGTGGGTTATGCCCGGCACACCCGCCGCCGCCAGACGTTCGCCATCAGCACCTCGATCGGTCCCGGGTCATCGAACCTGCTGACCGGTGCTGCGCTGGCCACCACGAACCGTTTGCCGGTGCTGCTGCTGCCGAGCGACACGTTCGCCACGCGTGCCGCGGACCCGGTGCTGCAGCAGCTTGAGCAGCCGTACGCGTACGACATCACGGTCAATGATGCGTTCCGTCCGCTGTCGAAGTTCTTTGACCGGGTGAACCGGCCGGAGCAGCTGTTCTCCGCGTTCCACCACGGACTGCGCGTCCTGACTGACCCGGCGGAAACCGGCGCGGTGACCATCTCGCTGCCGCAGGATGTCCAGGCCGAGGCCTTTGATGTCCCGGAGGAGTTCCTGGCCGAGCGCGAGTGGCGGATCCGCCGTCCGGACGCCGACGACGACGACATCGCCCGCGCAGCCGCTGCCATCCGTGCCGCGAAGCGGCCGTTGATCATTGCCGGCGGCGGTGTCCTGTACGCCTTCGCCAACGACGAACTCGCTGCCTTCGCCGAGCTGACCGGGATCCCGGTGGGCAACACGCAGGCGGGCGTCGGCGTCCTGCCCTGGGACCACAAGTTCAGCCTCGGCGCGATCGGGTCCACGGGCACGACGGCGGCGAACGCCATCGCTGCCGAAGCTGACCTGATCATCGGGATCGGCACCCGCTACGAGGACTTCACCACCGCCTCCCGGACAGCGTTCCAGAACCCGGACGTGAAGTTCATCAACATCAACGTCGCACCCATCGATGCATACAAGCACGGCACCTCGCTGCCGATCGTGGCCGACGCCCGCAAGGCCCTGGTCAAACTCAACAAGGCCCTCGGCGGCTACCGCGTCGGCGCCGACCTGGAAGAGCAGGTCGCGGCCGAGAAGAAGCGCTGGGACGCCACGGTGGACGCGGCCTTCGACACCCGGTACACCCCGTTGCCTGCGCAGAACGAAATCATCGGCGCCACCTCCCGCGCCATGGACACCGCCGACGTCGTCATCTGCGCGGCTGGTTCCCTGCCCGGGGACCTGCACAAAATGTGGCGCGTCCGGGACCCGTTCGGCTACCACGTGGAGTACGCCTACTCCTGCATGGGCTACGAAATCCCGGGCGGCCTCGGCGTCAAGCGCGCGGCACTGGCCGAGGCGGCAGCGGGCGGAACCCAGCGCGACGTCGTCGTGATGGTGGGGGACGGCTCCTACCTGATGATGCACACCGAACTGGTCACCGCCGTCGCCGAACGGATCAAACTGATCGTGGTCCTGATCCAGAACCACGGCTACGCCTCCATCGGCTCGCTCTCCGAAATGCTCGGCTCACAAAGGTTCGGGACCCAGTACCGGGCCCTGAACGAGGAACAGCACAGCTTCGACGAAGGCGAAACCCTCCCGGTGGACCTGGCCCTGAACGCCGAGTCCCTGGGCGTGAAGGTCATCCGGATCGAACCCGGCGAGAAGGTCATCGCCGAACTCGAACAGGCCATCCGCGATGCCAAGGCAGCCCCGGAACGCGGCGGCCCCATCCTGATCCACGTCGAATCAGACCCGCTGCTGGACGCCCCGAGCTCCGAATCCTGGTGGGACGTCCCCGTCTCCCAGGTCTCCGAACTGGAATCCACCAAGCAGGCCTTCCAGACCTACATCGAGCACAAAGACCGCCAGCGAAAATTCCTCGGCTGAAGACCTACACGCTGAAGCCCGCCAACTGACACTTCGTTCCACCTACTCAAGGAAGAGTCCCATGACTGCCACCACCACTGAGACCACCACCATCAACCACTTCATCAACGGCGCCGAAACCGCCGGCGAAGGCACCCGCACCCAGCCCGTCTACAACCCGGCCACCGGCAAGGTCAGCGGCGAGCTGCGGCTGGCAAACCGTGCCGACCTGGACGCCACCGTCGCCGCTGCCCGCAAAGCAGCCGACTCCTGGGGCGATATTTCCCTGGCCAAGCGCACCGCCGTCCTGTTTAAGTTCCGCGAACTGGTCGCCGCCCACGTGGACGACCTCGCGGCCCTGATCACCGCGGAGCACGGCAAGGTCCTGTCCGATGCGAAGGGCGAGATCGGCCGCGGCCTGGAAGTCATCGAATACGCCTGCGGCATCCCCAGCCTCGTCAAGGGCGACTACTCGGACCAGGTCTCCACCGGCATCGACGTCTTCTCCTTCCGCGAACCGCTCGGCGTCGTCGCCGGCATCACCCCGTTCAACTTCCCCGTGATGGTGCCGCTGTGGATGGCCCCGATGGCGATCGCCACCGGCAACGCCTTCATCCTCAAGCCCTCCGAACGCGACCCCTCCGCCTCCATGCTCCTGGCCAGGCTCTGGAAGCAGGCCGGCCTGCCGGACGGTGTCTTCCAGGTCCTGCACGGCGACAAGGAAACCGTCGAGGGCCTGCTGACCCACCCGGACGTGGACGGCATCTCCTTCGTCGGCTCCACCCCGATCGCCCAGTACGTCCACGAGACCGCCACCCAGCACGGCAAGCGCGTGCAGGCTCTCGGCGGGGCGAAGAACCACGCCATCGTGATGCCCGACGCCGACCTGGACAACGCAGCTGACCACCTCGCTGCCGCCGCGTTCGGCTCCGCCGGGGAACGCTGCATGGCCATCTCCGTCGCCGTCGCCGTGGGGGACGCCGCCGACCTGATCGTCAAGAAGGTCGAAGAGCGCGCCTTGGCCGTGAAGGTCAACAACGGCACCGCACCCGACGCCGAAATGGGCCCGGTCATCACCCCGGCCTCCAAGGAACGCATCGTCCGGATCGTCACCGAAGCCGAAGCCGCGGGAGCGGCGATGGTGGTTGACGGCCGCGACCTGGTGGTCCCCGGCCACGAGGAAGGCTTCTGGGTGGGCCCCACCGTTATCGACCACGTCAAAACCGGAATGACCGCCTACACCGAGGAAATCTTCGGACCCGTCCTCGTGGTTGTCCGCGTCGACACCCTCGAAGACGGCATCACGCTGATCAATGCCAACCCCTACGGCAACGGCACCGCCATCTTCACCTCCTCCGGCGCCGCAGCCCGGAAATTCCAGCGTTCCGTCACCGTCGGCATGATCGGCATCAACGTGCCCCTGCCCGTCCCGGTGGCCTACCACTCCTTCGGCGGCTGGAAGGCCTCCCTCTTCGGCGACAAGCACATCTACGGCCCCGAAGGCGTCTCCTTCTACACCCGCGGCAAAGTCATCACCTCCCGCTGGCCCGAAACCCACCACGCCTCCGGCGCCTCCTACAACTTCCCCTCCAACTAATCCCCGAGAAAGACAACGCTGTCATGACTGAGAACAAGCTGATCATCGGCACCGCGCCGGATTCCTGGGGCGTCTGGTTCCCTGATGACCCCCAGCAGACCCCGTGGGAGCGGTTCCTCGACGAAGTCGCAGAATCCGGCTACAAGTGGATCGAACTTGGCCCCTACGGCTACCTGCCCACCGATCCCACCCGGCTGGCCGAGGAACTAAAACAGCGTGATCTGAAGATCAGCGCCGGCACAGTCTTCGCCGCCTTCCACCGCGGCCTGGACCAGTGGGAAACCGCCTGGGAACCGGCCCGCAAGGTCGCCGAGCTCACCGCGGCCATGGGCGGCGAACACATGGTGGTCATCCCGGCCATGTGGCGCGATGACGTCACCGGCGAGGCAGTGGAGAGCGGCCAGCTCACCGAGAAGGCCTGGAGCGACCTCTTCACAGGCCACAACCGGCTCGGCAAAACCCTGCTGGAGGACTTCGGCCTGAAGCAGCAGTTCCACTCCCACGCAGATTCCCACGTGGGCGCCCAGGAAGACATCGAGACGCTGCTCGCGGCAACGGATCCGCAGTTCCTGAACCTGTGCCTGGACACCGGCCACGCTGAGTACTGCGGCGCTTCCAGCCTGGAGCTCATCAAGAACTACCCGGACAGGATCGGCTACCTGCACCTGAAGCAGATCAACCCGGAGATCCTCAAGAAAGTCAACGAGGAAAACATGACCTGGGCGGCAGCGAACCTGGCCGGTGTCATGACCGAGCCGCCGAACGGCCTGCCGGACCTGCGCGCAGTCATCGAAGCAGTTGAAGCACTGAACCGGCCGATCTTCGGCATCGTGGAGCAGGACATGTACCCGGTGGCCTTCGATGTCCCCATGCCGATCGCCAAGCGCACGCGGAACTACCTGCTCTCCTGCGGCTCCCGCACCACCGTCAACTGACGGACCCCCCCTACCTTTCCAGCCTCACCCCAAAGGACACCACAATGACTGAAATCCTCCGCGTCGCTGTCATCGGCGCCGGACGCATGGGCGCAGACCACATCCAGCGACTGACCAAGCGGATCAATGGAGCCGAAGTTGCCGCCGTCGTCGACGTCGACCTGGCCCGGGCCCAGGCAGCCGTCGACGGCATCCCGGGTGCCGTCGCCCTGGCCGACGCCGAGGAGGCACTGAACAACGGGGACGTCAACGCCGTCCTCATCGCCACCCCGGGCTTCCTTCACGAGGACATCCTGCTTAAGGCCCTTGCCAAAGACATTCCCATCCTCTGCGAGAAGCCGCTGACCCCGGACGCCGCCTCCTCCTGGAAGATCGTCCAGGCGGAAGAGAAGCTCGGCCACAAGAGGATCCAGGTGGGCTTCATGCGCCGCTTTGACGCTGAATACGCAGCGCTTGGCCAGATCATCCGGAACCACGAGCTGGGCGAACTGCTGATGCTGCACCACCAGCACCGCAACCCCACCACGCCGCCGGGGTTCACCAACGAAATGCTGATCAACGACTCCGTGGTCCATGAATTCGATGCAATCCGCTACTTCACCGGCGAGGAAATCACCAGCGTCCAGGTCCGGCTCGGCAAAGCCACAAAAAACGCACCCGCCGGGCAGCACGACCCCCAGCACGTCCTGCTCGAAACCGAGTCGGGCGTCCTGGCCGACGTCGAAATCTATGTCAACGCAAAGTTCGGCTACGAAGTGGCCACCCAGGCCTCCTTTGAAGAGGGCATCGTCAGCATCGGCGGGGACAAGGGTCCGTACACGCGCAGTGCCGGACACTGGGGCGGCAGCGTCACGCCCGGGTTTGAGGAGCGCTTCGGTGCCGCGTACGACGTCGAGATCCAGTCATGGGTGGACGCCGCCCTTCGCGGTGAAATCGGCGGTCCAACCGCCTGGGACGGCTACGCTACAGCTGCTTGCTGCGAGGCCGGCGTTGAGGCGCAGAAGAACGGCGAAAAGGTTGCCGTGAAGCTCAACGCCAAGCCCGCCCTCTACAGCTAGCGCATGCCCGCAACCGCCCTGACGACCCCCTGAACCACCATGGAGTGTCCTTCGTGAAAATCGCCCTTGACCCCACCCCGTTCCACCACTCGCACAGCCTGCTCGAATTCCCGCGGGTGGTAGCCGACCTGGGCTACAAGTACATGCAAATGACCCCGCATGCCGACTTGATCCCGTTCTACAACCACCCCAAAGCCGACGACGAACTGGTGGGGCAGCTGAACAAGGCATGCAAGGATGCGGCCATCGAAATCGCCTCCGTCCTGCCGGTGCTCCGCTGGTCCGGTCCCGACGAGGATGCCCGCGAGGCCGCGGTCCGTTACTGGAAGCGTGCCATCCAGATCACTGTGGACTTGGGCGTCAGCACCATGAACACCGAGTTCTCCGGCCGGCCGGAGAAGGCCGAGGAGTCCGAGCGGGCCTTCTACCGCTCCATGGAGGAACTTCTTCCCATCATCGAACGGGAGGGGATCGATCTCCTGATTGATCCGCACCCGGACGACTTCGTTGAGGAAGGACTTGCCGCCATCCGGGTTATCCGTGGGCTGAACTCGAAAAATGTCGGCCTGGTCTACGTCGCCTCGCACAGCTTCCACATGAAGAACGCGCCGCTGGAGATCATGCGGGCCGCCGGGGACAAGCTCCGCCTCGTCCACGTGGCCGACACCATGGACCACCATGCCTCGCACGGGTTGCGCTACATCACCAACCCGCCCGGCAACCCGGTCCGGGTGCACCAGCACCTCAAGATCGGCGACGGCGACGTCAACTGGGATGAATTTTTCGGCGGCCTGCAGGAAATCGGCTTCCTGGACAACGAGAGCGCCGTCATGGTCTCCAGCGTTTTCGCTGAAGACGACAACGCTGCGGAGGTCTCCCGCTACCAGCTGGAGACCATGCAGCAATACGTCCGAAAGGTCAGCGTATGACGGGGACGTCCGCTTCCGCGGACACCAGCCGAAGGCAGCCAGCCAACCACAAACGCGCCCTGCGGACCGTCACCATCATCTCCACATTCGGCGGACTGCTTTTTGGCTATGACACCGGCGTGATCAACGGTGCGCTGCCGTACATGCAGGAAGACCTGGGACTTACGCCGCTAACAGAAGGCCTGGTGACGTCCTCACTGCTTTTCGGTGCAGCCTTTGGCGCGCTGTTCGGTGGCCGCCTCGCGGACCGGAATGGCCGCCGCAAGATGATCATGGTCCTTGCCGTCATCTTCCTGGTGGGAACGCTGGCCTGCACCTTCGCTCCGAACACCGAAGTGATGATCCTGGCCCGGTTTGTCCTGGGCCTGGCCGTGGGCGGGGCGTCCGTCACGGTTCCCGTCTACCTTGCCGAGGTCTCACCGAGCACACGCCGCGGGCGGATCGTCACGCAGAACGAACTCATGATCGTCACAGGGCAATTGTTGGCGTTCATCTTCAACGCCTACCTTGGCAACACCTTCGGCGAAGCAGGCGGAATCTGGCGCTGGATGCTCGTCATCGCCACGCTGCCGGCCATTGCCCTGTGGATCGGCATGAATTTCATGCCGGAGAGTCCCCGCTGGCTTGCGTCCATGGGGAGCTTCGGTGAAACGCTCAGCGTGCTCCGGCGAATCCGTTCCCAGGAGGAAGCCCGGACGGAGTTCGAGGAAGTCAAAGCGATGGCCGTGGAGGACTACAAGTCCAAGATGGGCTCGTGGAAGGACCTTGGCATTCCCTGGCTTCGGCGGATTTTTGTGGTGGGCATCGGCTTGGCCGTCATTCAACAGATCACCGGCGTGAACTCCATCATGTACTACGGCACCCAGATTCTCGCCCAATCAGGTTTTGGACGCGAGGCTGCACTGACGGCCAACATCGCCAACGGCATTATCTCTGTTGTGGCCACGTTCGTGGGCATCTGGCTCCTGGGCAAGGCCGGCCGGCGAAAGATGCTCGTCACGGGCCAGATCGGCACCACCAGTGCACTGCTTCTGATCGGAATTTTCTCCCTGGTCCTGCCGGAAGGGACCGGGCGGGGCTTTGTAATTTTGGCTCTGACCGTCACCTTCCTTGCTTTCCAGCAAGGTGCCATCTCGCCGGTGACGTGGCTGATGCTTTCCGAGATCTTTCCCCTGAAAATGCGCGGCCTCGGCATGGGGGCCTCGGCCTTTGTGCTCTGGATCGTGAACTTCCTAGTCGGTTTCGGGTTCCCGCAGCTGCTTGCGGCGATCGGGCTCTCCAACACGTTCTTCGTCTTTGCGGTCCTGGGCGTGGGCGCCATCCTGTTCGCCTCAAGATTCGTTCCTGAGACTAAGGACAAGAGCCTCGAGGACCTGGAGCACTACTTCAAGAACATCGCCGGAGTGAAACCGGAAGGCGCCAAAACACTCGCCGTCTGAATCTCCTGGCTACGAGAACCGAATGGGCAGTTCCGCCGAACACGGCGGAACTGCCCATTGTCGTATCCACAAAGCAACGCGGGGTCACTTTCCGCCCAAAAACCGGTCGTTATTGGGCGGAAAGTGACCCCGCGTTGTTCCCACACAAGGGAGACGTGACCCTGCCGTCCATCATTCCTGGCGCGAGAACGGTCGCCTCCAGCACGCAGGGTTCAATGTTTTGTCACGATTTACGTGTTTACATACTAATGTCAGGACAAAGTATTGACATGTGTGGTTCAAGTCACCATGATCGATGTAGGCGATATTCCGGCGGCTGCAAGGTAGCAGCCCGGAGCTGAAATCAAAGGAGATTCACAGTGGTAAAACTCTCTTGGCGTAAGGCGGCACTGGTAGCAGCAGTTGTCCCGATGCTGGCCCTCAGCGCATGTTCAAGCACCGGCGGCAAGTCCGAGGAGACCGGCGGCGGTGCGGGCGGCGGCCAGGTGGCCACGACTGAACGGATCAAGATTGCCCTCATTACCCATGCAGCCCCGGGCGACACCTTCTGGGACATCCTCCGTAAGGGTGCCGAAGAGGCGGCCGCCAAGGACAACGTGGAACTGCTCTACACCTCGGATCCCGAAGGTGGCCGGCAGGCCCAGCTGATCCAGCAGGCCATTGACCAGAAGGTGAGCGGCATCGCCGTAACCCTGGCCAAGCCGGACGCGCTCAAGGACGTCCTGAAGAAGGCCACCGACGCCGGAATCCCGGTTGTCAGCCTCAACTCCGGTGCGGATGTCTGGGGGGACGTAGGTGCCTTCACCCACTTCGGTTCCGACGAAAACCTGGCCGGCGCCGCTGTTGGCGAGAAGCTTGCCGCTCTCGGAGCCAAACGCCCGATCTGCGTGATTATGGAACAGGGAAACGTGGCACTTGATTCCCGCTGCGCAGGCGTCAAAACGAAGATCCCTGCCACCGAAAACCTGTTCGTCCAGGGAACTGACATGACCCAGGTTTCCTCCACCGTGACCGCAAAGCTACAGGCCACCCCGGACGCAGACGCGATCATCGGCCTCGGCGCACCGTTCACCCTCACCATCAACAAAGCGGTGGAAGCCCTGGGGCTGCAGGACAAAGTCAAGGTTGCTTCCTTCGACATGAACGGTGACCTTGCCCAGGCCATCATCGACGGCAAGGTGGCCTTCACCGTTGACCAGCAGCCATGGCTTCAGGGCTACGGCGCTATCGACGCCCTGTGGCAGGTCAAGCGCGGCGGCTACCACGTGGGTGGCGGACTTCCGGTCCTGACAGGACCGTCGATCATCGATCAGGCAGCAGCTCCTGACGTCCTCAAATTCGCCAAGGAAGGCATCCGCTAAGGATGCTCTGAGCCGGGTTCCGGAGTCCTCGGGCTCCGGAACCCGCCCTAGCAGGAGAACCCCATGACCCAGACATTATCCAAGTCCCCCCTCCCCGTTGCCGATGAACGAATCGGTAAGCGCAACCCCCTCCAGAAGCTCCTCGGCCGCCCGGAAGTCGGCGCGCTCGTCGGCGCGATCGTTCTGTTCATCTTCTTCGCGGTGGTTTCCCAGACCTTCCTCCAGCCGGCGTCCTTCGCCACAGTGCTGTACGGCAGCTCCACCATTGGCATCATGGCCGTCGGGGTATCGCTGCTCATGATCGGCGGCGAGTTTGACCTCTCCACCGGTGTCGCCGTGATCTCGTCGGCCCTCACGGCATCGATGTTCAGCTGGTACTTCAGCACGAACATCTGGGTGGGGGTGGCCTTGGCCCTGCTGGTTTCCCTGGCCATCGGCTTCATTAACGGCTGGATCCTGATGAAGACCAAACTCCCCAGCTTCATCGTCACCCTCGCTACCTTCCTCATGCTGACCGGCCTGAACCTGGGCCTGACCCGCATGATCGGCGGCGGTGTGTCTTCCCCCTCGATTTCGGACATGGACGGCTTCGCTGCCGCCCGTGCGGTCTTCGCGTCTTCAGTGAGGATTGGCGGGATTGACGTCAACATAACGGTGTTCATCTGGATCGCGCTGGTGGCCGTCGCCACCTGGGTGCTGATGCGGACCCGGGTGGGGAACTGGATCTTCGCCGTCGGCGGGGACGAGAACGCAGCCCGCGCCGTGGGTGTCCCGGTGAAGGCAACCAAGATCGGCCTGTTCATGGGAGTGGGCTTCTGCGGCTGGATCCTGGGCATGCACAACCTCTTCGCCTTCGACACCGTGCAGTCCGGTGAAGGTGTGGGCAACGAATTCCTCTACATCATCGCCGCGGTGATCGGCGGCTGCCTCTTGACCGGCGGCTACGGATCCGCGATAGGCGGCGCGATCGGCGCCTTCATCTTCGGCATGGCCAACAAGGGCATCGTCTACGCCCAGTGGAACCCGGACTGGTTCAAATTCTTCCTGGGCCTGATGCTTCTGCTGGCCACCATCGTCAACCTCATCGTCAAGCGCCGCGCGGAACTGAAGTAAGGGGCCGGAGAAATGAATGCAAAGCAGATCGACCAGCAAACACTGCTCAAGAATGAACGGGATCCGCTCACCCACACGCCCGTCCACCTGCTTTCCCTCGAAGGGGTGGGTAAGCACTACGGCAATATCATCGCCCTGTCCGATGTGACCATGGCCGTGGACAACGGCCGGGTCACCTGCGTCCTGGGCGACAACGGTGCGGGTAAGTCAACGCTGATCAAGATCATTGCCGGCCTGCACCAGCACGACGCCGGGGTACTGAACATCATGGGAGAGGAACGGAAGTTCAGCTCACCACGTGACGCCCTCGACGCCGGCATTGCCACGGTGTACCAGGACCTCGCAGTGGTGCCACTGATGCCGATCTGGCGGAACTTCTTCCTTGGCTCCGAACTGACGTCCGGCTTCGGCCCGTTCAAGAGCATGGACGTTGAAAAAATGAAGGACATCACGCTCAAGGAACTCGCCGAGATGGGCATCGACCTACGTGACGTGGAACAGCCCATCGGCCAGCTCTCCGGCGGTGAGCGCCAGTGTGTCGCCATCGCCCGCGCCGTGTACTTCGGCGCCAAGGTCCTGATCCTGGACGAACCGACGGCGGCACTGGGCGTGAAGCAGTCAGGCGTCGTTCTCCGTTACATCCTGCAGGCCCGTGACCGTGGGCTGGGGGTCATCTTCATCACCCACAACCCGCACCACGCCTTCCCCGTCGGTGACAGGTTCCTGCTGCTCAAACGCGGCAAGTCGATCGGCTACTACGACAAGAAGGACATCACCCTGGACGAGCTCACCGCACAGATGGCCGGCGGCGCCGAGCTGGCGGAGCTCGCCCACGAGCTCGAACAGCTCGGTGGCCACGGCGACATCGTCAAGGAAGTTAAAGCGGAAGTCGCTGACGTTGCTGACGTCGCCGAAGCCTCACGGGAAAGCAGTCCACGGCACGCCTAGGCAGCCGGGAGGGGGTCCGCCTGAAAGCAGGACCGGGCCCCCTCCCGCCACGCCGTGGCGCAGATGCCACCGCACGAAGCAGTTATAGAAGCAGAACGGAACACAACATGCCGATCCGGGTTGGCGTTATCGGCGCCGGTGTCATGGGCGCAGACCACATCAGGAACCTCTCCACCACCATCAGCGGGGCTGAGGTCACCTTCGTGGCAGACCTCGACGCCGGCCGGGCGGCGGCAGCAGCGCCGCCGTCGGCTCGCATCACCACCAACCCAACCGAGCTCATCGACTCGAGCGACGTTGACGCCGTCGTCATTGCCTCGCATGATGACACCCACGCCGGCCTGGTGCTGGAGTGCTTTGAAGCGATGACCCCGGTGCTGTGTGAAAAGCCGTTGGCCCCGACGCTCCTGGAAAGCCGCGAAGTGGTGGAAGCTGAGGCAGATATCCTTGCCGCAACCGGGGCCAGGCTGCTCTCCATGGGCTTCATGAGGCGGTTCGATCCCGGCTACGTCGCCTTGAAAGAAAACACCCGGACGCGCAGCCAGGGCGAGCCGCTGCAGGTGCACTGCATCAGCCGGACGGCAGACTCGGGACCGGGCGCAAGCTCCGAATCCGCCATCACCAATTCGGCCATCCACGAGTTCGACATCATCCCCTGGCTGCTGGGCTCACCTGTCACCGAGGTCTCCTGGCAGGCGGGACGCAGTTCCCGGCACAGCACCGGAGATCTGCGGGACCCTTCCTTCATGCTGCTGCGCGCAGCAGACGGCACGCTCGCCACCCTGGAACTCTTCCTCAACGCCCGGTACGGCTACACCACCGCATGCGAGGTCGTGTCGGAATGCGGCACCGCCGCACTGCCGGAGCCCGCCGCCTTGGCCATCAACCAAGAGGGGCACCGGCGTTCCGAGGTCCCCGCTGACTGGCGCCCGCGCTTCGCCGACGCCTACCGGCTGCAGCTCCAGGCCTGGATTTCCTCGCTCCGCCGCGGTGAACCGGCACCGCTCGCCACCGGGGAGGACGGCCTGCGGGCATCGCAGGTTGCCCAAGCCATGATCCGTTCGCTCCACAGTGATGGAGCCTTCACGAAAGTGACCTACTGATGCCCCTCAGCACCCTGCCGGCATCACGGGTACCGGACTCACGGGACGCACCTTCCCTGCGGTGGGGGATCATGGGCCCGGGGTGGATTGCCGAGCGCTTCACGGAATCGGTGCAGGCCCACACAGATCAGGTGATCGCCGCCGTCGGCTCCCGTTCCCTGGCCCGTTCCAAGGCCTTTGCCGATACCTTCGGTCTGCCGGCCGCCTACGGCAGCTACGAGGAGCTGGCCGAATCTCCCGATATCGACATCGTTTACGTCTGCACGCCACACAACGTCCACCACAGCGCTGCCCTGCTCGCCATCGACGCCGGCAAACACGTCCTCATCGAGAAGCCCATCGGGCTCAACGCGGTGCAGGCGCGGGATATCGCCGCGCGGGCCACAGCTGCCGGCGTCTTCGCCGCCGAGGCAATGTGGAGCTTCTTCCTGCCAAAATTCGACGTGATCAAGCAAGTGCTCGACGCCGGAACGCTGGGGACTGTGACCACCGTCCTGGCAGAATACGGCGAGTTCTTCGACCGGAGCCACCGCATCTTTGATCCGGCACTGGCCGGCGGTCCGCTGCTGGACCTGGGCACCTACCCGCTGGCACTCATCACCGAAGTCCTGGGCTCGCCCGAACGGCTGCACGCCGCGGGCCAGCCACACGAATCCGGGGTAAACGCCCAGCTCTCCGCCATCATGGAATTCCCCGGCGGGAGCCAGGCCGTGATGAACACCCAGCTCCACAATTTCACACCCACCGCAGCAACCATGGTGGGCTCCGAGGCCACATTGACCATCGACGGCCCCTTCAACATGCCCGGCGGTTTTGAGGTCAGGTTTCCCGACGGGAGCCGGCTCCGCCACGACGAACCAGCCGGCGGCCACTTCGAAGGCCTGCACTATGAAGCAGCGGCGGTGGCCCGCACCATCGCCGCCGGTCAAACGGAAACCACGCAGCGGCCCCTCGCTGCTTCCATCCGGACCATGGAAACAGCCGATGAAATCCGCCGCCAGCTTGGCATTGAATTCCCGGGCGAACACAGCGCTTCCGCCTGAGCAATTGTTGCATTGACTATCGAAAGGACGGGCCAATGGCCTATATCGAACACCGTTCCGCCGGACTTCCCGCCCCGGTGCGGCTGGGCCTCATCGGGTCCGGGTGGATGGGGGCGTTCCATGGTGAGAGCATCGCCCGACGGGTTCCCGGCGCTGTGCTGGCCGCCGTTGCCGATCCAAACCTGGACTCCGCAGCCTCTGTGGCAGCCGGCCTTGGCGCAGCGAAGGTCACCGCCGACGCCGCAGACATCCTGGCCGATCCGGACATCGACGCTGTCATCATCGCCAGCCCTGCCCGGTTCCACGCTTCCCTGATCGCCCAGGCCGCCGCGGCGGGAAAGCACGTCTTTTGCGAGAAGCCTGCTGCGCAGACCCTCGAAGAACTCGACGCCGCCCTCCACGCTGTGGAAGCGGCGGGAATCCACTTCCAGATCGGGTTCAACCGCCGCTACGCCGCTGACTTCCAGGCTGCCAAGAACGACCTGGCCAACGGTGTCGTCGGGACGCCGCAACTCCTGCGCTCGCTGACCAGGGACCCGGGCACCGGGAGCATCGGCCACGCAGCCAGGATCCCGGCCTGGACCATCTTCCTGGAAACACTGATCCACGACTTTGACACGCTGAACTGGTTCAACGAGGGCGCGGAGCCTGTGGAGGTCTACGCCGCCGCGGACGCCCTGGTGGAACCAGGCCTCCGCGACCAGGGATTCCTGGACACGGCCGTGGTCACCATCCGCTACAGCAACGGAGCCCTGGCGGTGGCCGAAGCGAACTTCAGCGCACTTTACGGCTACGACGTCAGGGGAGAGGTGTTCGGCTCCAAGGGTATGGTCCAGGCGGGACGCCCCACCGAGACAGCTGCCGTGAGGTACACCGCCGAAGGCCTGTCCGCAGACACGCCACGGCTCAACGTTGAGCTCTTCCGCGATGCCTACACGGACGAACTCGTGGACTTCACTTCGGCGGTCCGTGCGCGCCGCGATGGCGACCAGCCGCCGTCGGGCGCTTACACCCTTACCCCGGGGCCCGCCGATGCCCGGCGTGCCCTGGCCATGGCATTCGCGTGCATCGAGTCTGTCCAGCGAGGCGGACCGGTTGCTGTTGCCCAGAAGGCGGCAGTCTGATGCGGCTGGCCGTGTGCGCCGAAATGGTGTTTATGGGGCTGCCGTTCACCGAGCGGGTGCGGCGTATCCACCAAGCCGGATTCGACGTCGAACTGTGGGACTCGAGGAACAAGGACATCGCCGCGCTCAAGGCCACCGGCGCCGTCTTCTCCTCGATGACCGGCTACACCTCGGGCAGCCTGGTGGACCCGGACACAGCTGATGACGTGGTGAAGACCGCCGAAACCTTGATTCCCACAGCGTTGGAACTTGGCGTCAGCCGGATGGTGGTCCACTCCGCGGAGCTCATCGACGGGAAGGCGGCGCGTCCCGCCTACCGCTCCACGGGCAAAATGTGGATCACCGGCGCACGTACCCTGGAACGCCTTGGCGCGCTCGGTGAGAAGCACGGCCTGACGTTCTGCCTCGAAAACCTCAACACGGTGCTGGACCATCCGGGCATTCCGCTGGCCCGTGCTAAGGACACGCTGGCCCTTGTGGAAGCGGTGGCTCACCCCAACGTGAAACTCATGCTGGACCTGTACCACGCACAGCTGGGGGAGGGGAACCTGATCGAGCTCGTACGCACGGCCCTGCCGCACGTTGGCGAGATCCAGGTGGCGGACGTTCCCGGCCGCTGCGAGCCCGGCACCGGCGAAATCAACTACGCGGCCGTGGCCCGGGCGCTCGCGGCCGCCGGCTATGAGGGAACCGTAGGCATGGAGGCCTGGTCCAGCGGCGACGACCTGGCGGCGCTGGAATCGTTCCGGCGTGCCTTCTCACCACAGGACCTTTCCGCGCCAGCCACCACCGGTGAGGCAGCCGGGCACAACAGGACTTTTACAACGGAGGCAGCAGTATGAAGGACGTCATTCTCGGCTTGGTTGGCGTGGGCCGGATCGGCGTGATGCACGCCAACAACATCGCAGCGCTCAACGCGGAAGTCGCGGGCCAGGGCATCAGCGTCAAACTGCGGCTGACCGACGTCGCCGAAGACCACGCCCGCACGGTAGCAGCGGGCCTCGGCGCAGAATTCCTGCCGTCGGTGGATGCCTTGATCGCCTCCGGCATCCAGGGGCTGGTCATCGCAACCGGAACAGGCACCCATCCGGAACTGATCCGGGCGGGAGTGGACGCAGGGATTCCCGTTTTCTGCGAGAAGCCCGTGGCCATGAATGTGGCCGATTCCCTGCCCGTCCTGGAACACATCCGCGCCAAGGACGGCGTGGTCCAGATCGGCCATCAGCGCCGTTTTGACGCCGGGTACCTTGAAGCGAAGCGTGCCTACCAGGCCGGGGAACTCGGCTGGATCCACTCGCTGCGGGCCGTCACCTGTGACATGACGCCGCCGCCGGTTGAATTTCTGGCCACCTCCGGCGGGCTGTTCCGCGACTGCTCGGTCCATGATTTCGACATCCTGCGCTGGCTGACCGGGCGCGAAATCGTGGAGGTCTACGCCAGGGGTTCCAACAACGGCGATCCCGCCATCGGCGGGGTGGGGGATGTGGACACGGCCCTGGCTGTGATGACTTTCGACGACGGCACGGTAGGCACAGTTTCCGCCAGCCGCTACAACGGGGCCGGGCATGATGTCCGCCTCGAAATCCAGGGCTCCAAGGGTTCCCTGATGGTCGGCCTGGACGAAAAGTCCGCCCTGAAATCAGCCGAGGAGGGGATCACCTTCCCCGCGGGCGAGTCACACACAACCTTCGCTGAACGATTCGATACGGCCTACCGCTCGGAAATGGCAGCCTTTGTGGAGCTGGTCCTCGGCCGGCGGGCGAACCCCTGCACGCCGGAGGACGCCGTGGCCGCTTCACGCGTGGCGGATGCCGCGCAGGAGTCGCTGGCGAGCGGGGTTCCGGTCAGGGTGGCCCTTGCCGTGGCGCCAGCCGCATAAAGCACAGCCAACCAGAACCGCCCGGTTGAACGCCAAGGCGCCCCTGACGGAATCACTTTCCGTGAGGGGCGCCTTTGGTTTGCCGGCCGCTCTAGGCGCCGAACGGCAGGCGGGGGTCCACGTCCTGGCCATCCCAGCTCTGCCGCACCCAGCCGTGGTGCGGATCGTCGCTGATGAGCCATTCGCGGACTGGCCCCGGGCCCGCCATAACGTTGAGGTAGTACATGTCATAGCCGGGGGCGGCCATGGCAGGGCCGTGCCAGCCGTACGGAACCAGCACAACATCGCCGGTGCGGACCTCCGCGGCGACATCAATGGGACGGTCATCCGACGCGTACACGCGCTGGTACCCGATCGCATCGGCGTCGGCCGGAGCTCCGGAGCCGTCGGCCACCCGGGTCTCGAAGTAATAGATCTCTTCGAGCTGGGTCTCGCCGTCCTTCTCCTCATCGTGCTTGTGCGGGGGATAGGAGGACCAGTTGCCGGCGGGCGTGAGCACTTCACAGACGATAAACCGGTCAGCTTCCAGTGCTGCAGGCGTCCCGAAGTTGTGGACCTGGCGTGAGCAGTTTCCGGCGCCGCGGAGTTCCACGGGGGTTTCGGCGGCGGTGACCAGCCGGGTGGGGTAGGACGAGCAGGCGGGAGCGGTGGCGACCGCCACCCTGCCGCCGTCGGCCGAGCTGATGGTGACAGCCTTTCCCATGCCTGTGTAGAGCACATCGCTGGGGCCGTGGAAAACCGAAACCCGCCCGCCCAACCGGTGCTCGACGCCGTCGACCGTTGCGGTGAACGAGCCACTGAGGGGAACGATGATGCGTTCCTCGCCGGCGGCAGGAAGGACGACGGCGGCGCCGGCGGCCAAGGTGGCCACCTTCAGGCCGGTGTGCGCCCAGCCGTCTAGGGCCAGCGATGAATCAGAGGTTCCGAGTGAGATGTCCCAGCCGCCGTCGGCGGCGGTGCCCAGGGGATAGACCCAGTTGGCCATGGAGTTTTTCCTTGCGTTAGCGCTGTACGAGTGTCATTTCAAAGCTGTAGGAATCGGCGCGGTAAACGTGGTTCCCTGTTTCCACGCGCCGTCCGGTGTCGTCGGTGGCGGTTCGCTCCATCGTGACCAGTGCTGAATTCACCGGGGTATCCAGGAGGCCCGCCTGGTATTCATTGGCGATGACTGCGCCGATCCGCTGGGTGGCGAGGCGGAAGTTGACGCCGCCCCGGCGCAGCACGGCGTACAGGCCCTCGGCTGCGAGGGTTGCTTCGTCGATGGCGACGATGTCGTCCCGGACCCAGTTCTCCATCAGTGCCAGCGGTTTTCCGCCGACCTTGCGCAGGCGGGTGAAGTGGTAGACCGTGGACCCGGCGGGGATCTGGAGGGCGGCCACTGTGGCTGCGTCTGCCTCCCCATGCGAGAAGCTCAGTACCTCGGTGGTGGGCTTTTTGCCGTTGTTGGTGAGATCGTCGAACAGGCTGGAAAGCTCCAGGGGCCGCCGGACCTGGCTGGAGACCACCTGAGTTCCGACGCCGCGCTTGCGCACCAGAAGCCCGGCGCGGACCAGCTCATCCATGGCCTTGCGCATGGTGGGCCGGGACAGGTTGAGCTGGGCGGCGAGGTCAATCTCGTTGTCCAGCCTGCTGCCAGGTTCGAGGACGCCGCTGTGGATGGCCGCCTCAATTCCCTGGACCACCTGGTGGTACAGGGGGACAGGGGAGGACCGGTCGATGATGAGGCCGAGTTGGTTCGTCACTGAATCTTTCCTCAGGTTCCGCGTGTTGCCCGGCCGGCCGCTCTTGTGGAGGTGCTGGTCTGCATATGTTCGCTTGATAGGACATACTTCTTTATCGATGATATCAGCAGGCATGCGGCCGTCAAGGCATCCGCGGACCCGCGCCGAGGGCGACGGGGAAGCATGTCCGGACATGCGCACGGAACGCTCTGATGGGAGTTCAGTCATGGCGGCAGTGGCCGGCTGCCTCCCTGACCGGCTGCCTCTAGGCTGGGGGAATGACTAACCGATACCTCGTCTCCCGTGAGCGCTTCATCGCGGCCACCCCCGAAGCGATCTTTGAAATCCTTGCCACCCCGGCGATGCACAGCGTCATCGATGGCTCGGGCACGGTCAAGGGCGCCCAGCCCCGCGGCCCGGAGCGGTTGTCGGCCGGAGCGAAATTCGGCATGGAGATGAACGTGAAGGTGGACTACAAGATCCTCAACACGGTCTGCGAATTTGAGGAAGGCCGCCGGATCGCGTGGCGCCACTTCTACGGCCACGTGTGGCGCTACATCCTGGAACCAGCCACCGCCGCGGATGGAACCGCCGGGACCAAAGTCACTGAGCAGTGGGATGCGCGGGCTGTTCGCGGCAGGTTCTTCCTGCGGCTTGCCGGGTACCTGCGCCGCCATCCGGTCAGCATCGAGGAAACCCTTGCCCGGTTGGATCACCACCTGACGGGCACCGCCGAAGTGGCCGGCTAAACAGCCATGGTGGACCTCACCGCCGGCCGCGGCCACAGCCCGCGCACCCTTGAAATCGAAAGCCTTGACAGCTTCGACCGGCTGGTGGGCGCCGGGGCAGTGGCCATGCACGGCTGGCATGCCCAGTCCCTGGACCTCCGGGGCCGGCAGGCCGCGCTGGACACCCTGGACGTGGAAGGCGCCATTTTCCTGGGCTGCACCTTCGATCCGGGGGTCGAGGACAGGATCCGCAGGCGGGGCGCCCTGATATTTCCACGCCTCGAAGGTGTTCCGTTCGATCCCTACCGTGCGCGGCTGTACACACCGCAGGAGCTGTATACCGGCCTGGAAAATTCACCGTACGAGGAACTCCCGGATGCGCTGGTGTATCAGTGGAGCATCCAGCCCGGGCAGCGCCACCAGTTGGAGTCCACCCTGGCCTCGGCGTTACACGATCACGCGATCGGAGACGCCCTGGAGGAGTTCCTCCGCTCGGATGTTTTTGCTGGCCGGACCGTGGTGGGAGTGATGGGCGGCCACGCGGCGCAGCGCGGCAGCGAAGGATTCAGCCAGGCCGCGGCGTTGGGCAGGCTACTTGCCCTCAGCGGGCGGGTTGTTGCAACCGGTGGCGGCCCGGGCGCCATGGAGGCCGCCAACCTGGGCGCCTACCTCAGCGGCTTCCCTGAAGCCGAGGTGGAGGCGGCGCTCGCGGGCCTGGGTTCCATCCCCGGCTTCCGCCCCTCCGTGTCAGCGTGGGCACGGGCTGCTGCTGCCGTCGTCGAGCGTTTCCCGAACGGAACGCCGTCGCTGGGGATCCCCACATGGTTTTATGGGCATGAGCCACCGAATTACTTCGCGACGCACATCGCCAAGTACTTCGCCAACGCCGTGCGGGAGGCGATCCTGCTGGAGGTTTGCGACGGCGGGATCATCTTCCTGCCGGGCGCGGCCGGTACGGTGCAGGAAATCTTCCAGGACGCGTGCGAGAACTATTACAGCGCCCGCGAAGCCGTCACGCCCATGGTGCTGGTAGGGAAGCGGCACTGGGAGGAGGAGTACCCGGCGTGGCCCATCCTTCAGAAGCTGGCCGCCGGGCGTGTCATGGAAGACAGGATCTTCCTGGTGGACAGCGTTGAGGAGGCCCTCGCGGTCATGGGCGGGTAGGGCCTGCCCGCTCCTGACTGCGCCTCCGGAGAGCTACAGGTCCTTGCGGCACTGGGCTTTGCTGAGTTCGTACAGTCCGTTCAGATCGCCTGCCGCGAGTCCCTCGGGGCTGCCGATCTCGGGGTACATCAGCTGCCTCGGATCGTCCACGTGTTCCAGCCCCATCACGTGGCTGAGCTCGTGCAGGATCACTGCGGTGGCGTACAGCTTCCCGTCCGGTTGCCGCAGGTCCTCGGTGATCTGCAGGGCGTCCAGTTCAAGGCTGCCGGTGACGAAGGTCTTGGGGCCGTCGTCGAAGCTGTAATGGGTGCTCCCGCCTGTACCGATGACTTTGCCCTTGAGCTGCGGGGCAACCTCGGGGGTGGTCCAGGCGATGAGCAGCGGCGCCCACCGGTCACCGTAGGCATCAGGCTGGTACGGATCCCGCTGCGCGGACGGCTGCTCCGTGGTGGCCCCGTCATAGATGAACCGGATGCCGGTGGCCCGGGAAATGGTGTCTATGGCGTCCGGAACCAGCTGCTGCGCGCCGGCCGGGACCAGCTCGGCGTTCACCACGTAATGCAGCGGCCTGCAGGGGGAGTACCCCACCGGAGTACCGTCGCCGTTGACCGCCAGGAAACCGTAGGAGTCGCTCCCCATGACCGGCGCCTCGGGGGTGCCAAGCGGAGCTTCCGCTTCCTCCAGTCCGGGCGGCGGGGCTTCGGCGCTCCTGCCGGCCCGCTCAGCGGTTCCGGGCTCCGGCGTCCCGGATTGGCCGGCGCCGGGTTGGGCAGCGCCCCGCTGCAGGCCGCCCGGACCGATCCGGACGTCCAGCAGGCCCAGGATGCGCGGATCGCCGTAGACGAATCCCGCCACCAGGAATGCCGAGGCACCGATGGCCGTCACCAGAAGGAAGTTCCGGACAATCCCGGCGCGCCTCCGCGGACTCCCGTCGGAGCGACGCCCGTCGGAGTGGCGCCCGTCGGAGTGGCGCGGAGGTCTCTCGTCCACTAGCCCACCACGGTGCCGAAGGCCAGGCCCAGCAGGTACGTGACTCCGGCGGCTCCCAGGCCAATCGCCAGCTGGCGCAGCCCGCGCGTCAGCGGCGACGTGCCGGACAGCAGGCCCACGATTCCGCCGGTCACCAGCAATGCCAGGCCCACGAGTACGCCGGCAACCACGAGCGCGGCCACACCCGTCATGCCGAACAGGAAGGGCAGGATGGGCACAATGGCGCCGGAGGCGAAGAAGCAGAAGCTGGAGAGTGCTGCCCCCCAGGCGGTGCCCACCGCCTCATGCTGGTCGGCGGCCTCGGGCAGTTCGGGCTGCAGGGACAGGCTGGGGTCGCAGTCGCAGGCCAGCAGTCCCGTGCGTTCGGCCACACGGTGCTCGGCGGCCTCACGGGACATGCCCCGGGCCAGGTACACCAGCAGCAGTTCGTTGTGTTCAAGATCGAGTTTGGGTGCGGCGGCCAGGGTGATCTGGGTGGGCATGGTGGCAGCGAGGAGTTCGCGCTGGGAACGCACCGACACAAATTCGCCGGCACCCATGGACATGGCGCCGGCCAGGAGCCCGGCGATGCCGCTGAGCAGCACCACGCCGCTCGACACTCCGGAGGCGGCCATACCCATGACCAGGGACAGATTGCTGACCAGGCCGTCGTTGGCGCCGAACACGGCGGCGCGGAAGGTGCCGGCAAGCCGGTTCCGGCCACGGGTGGCCAGGCCGCGGACCACTTCTTCGTGAATCTGTTCGTCTGCTGCCATTGCATCAGTGGCGTTGGGGTCCCGGGAGTAGGGGGAGCGGCCCTCGGCGCGCTGCGCCAGGGCAAGGACGAACACCGAACCGAAGTGCCGGGCAAGGAAGCCCAGCACTTGGCTGCGCAGCGATGCAGGACGGGATTTCTGGGCGTTGTCGCCCAGGAGCTTCAGCCAATGGGCTTCGTGGCGGCCTTCAGCTTCAGCGAGGGCCAGGAGGATGTCCCGCTCTTCGCCGACCCTGTTCTGCGCCAGATCGCGGTACACGGCGGCCTCGGCGCGTTCGTCCGCGAGGTACTGGCGCCACCGGCGGATGTCGGCTGCAGTGGGCTGCGGTGCAGATGGTCTGTTCTCCGCGGAGGGGTGGGCGCGGTTGGCTTTGGCGTGCTGAGTCACGAAGGCTCCTGTGCTTGATAGGGCATGGTTCGGCCCCATTGCATTGCCTAGCCTACCGCGGAAATCCGCGGATTTTCGGCTGGCAAACCTCACTGACAAGTTTCGGCTTCCCTTAAAATCACGTCCTCCGGCGGGTCTGCCGCGGAGGGCCGTCCGGCCCTTGACCCCACATTCCTGTGGTGCTGTTATGAAGGTGTGGGCGCCCGCCACCGCCCGGACGCAGGAGCATGTCACAGGCGAATAATCGGAGGTTGGACTATGAACACCACCGGAGAGCACCCGGACCTGCCGCACCTCGAATCAGTTGAAGCGGACCCCGCCTACGACTATGCCGAGGATATTCCGGTTGACGAGGACGATTGGGACGCAGAGGACGAATTCCTGGATGCCGAAGAGGTCATCGTTCCGACGCCCCCGGTCAAGGTCGACGCCGAGGAGCGGCTGGTTCCGCTGGATGAGGACGAATTCCGGGACATTGAATAGGCGCGGAACCGGATGGCAGGTCCGCTGACGCACGTCAGGCAGAACGCACGACGGCGGCACCCTGGTTCGCTGAAAAGCGAACCAGGGTGCCGCCGTCGTACTTCCTGCTGGTTACTGCCGGTTCCGCGCTATGGCGCGGGAACTGCTACCGGTACTTCCTCGTTGTCCTTGCCGGCGACGCGCCGGACCCAGTTGCGCATGACCTGGGGATCCGTGGGTTTGGTCAGCAGCGAGACCGCCACGTAAACCACGGCCGAACTGATCAGGCCGAAGTAGATCGGTTCGTTGGCGAAGACGCCGTCCAGGGGGACCTCCGCGTTGATCTCCAGCACAATCATGGTGCCGAGCGTGACCACTGAACCCACGGCCATGGAGGCCGCAGCGGCGAGGCCGGTTCCGCGCTTCCAGACCAGGCCACCCAGAATTGCCACGAGCAAGCCTCCCACCAGGATGTCGTAGGCAATGGTGAGGGCGGCTACGACATCCTTGGTGACGATGGCGATCAGGATGGCCACGATACCGAGTCCCAGCACCCACATGCGGTTGGCCTTGACGTCATGCTCGGGGTTGTCGGTGTCCCCGGTATTGATGTCCTTGCCGAACCAGCTGGCGACGAAGGGCAGGACATCGGCGCGCGCCACGGTTGCTGCGGCGATCAGGGCGCCGGAAGCGGTGGACATCATGGCTGCCACGGCTGCGGCGAGGACCAGCCCGCCGATGCCGATCGGGAGCAGGTTCTGGGCAACCTCGGCGTAGACGACGTCCTTGCCGCCGGTGGCGACGTCGATGTCAGGCAGGGCGACTTTGGCACCCAGGCCGATCAGTGCCCCGGCCACACCGTACAGGATGCAGTAAACGCCGGCCGTGGCGCCGCCCCAGCGTGCCACACCCGCGGTTTTGGCGGTGAACACGCGCTGCCAGATGTCCTGGCCGATCAGGAGGCCAAGGGTGTAGACCACAAAGTACGTGATGATGGTCTGCACGCCGATGCCGTCCAACTGGAAGAAGCTTTCATCCACGCGGCTGCGGATACCGTCCAGCCCGCCGGCTGCGTTGAGGGTGAAGGGGAGCATCAGGAGGAAGATGCCTACCGTTTTGATGACGAACTGCACCTGGTCGGCCAGGGTGATGGACCACATGCCGCCGATGGTGGAGTAGACCAGGACGATGGCTCCGCCGATGGCGATGGCGAGCCAGCGCTCCCAGCCGAAGAGGACCACGAAGATGGTGGCGTAGGCGCCGGTTGAGGTGGCGCAGAGCATCAGGGTGTAAGCGAGCATGACGATGCCGGAGGTCTGCGTCGCCTTGCTGCCGTAGCGGAGGGTGAGCATCTGGGAGACCGTGTAGATCTTCAGCCGCTGGATGGTGCCCGCGAAGAGAAGGCTCAGCAGCAGCACGCCGGCACCGATGGCGACCACAAGCCACATGCCGGAGATGCCGAACTTGTAGCCGAGCCCAACGCCGCCCACAGTGGAGGCTCCGCCGAGGACCACGGCAGCCATGGTGCCTGTGTAGAGGAAGGGACCGAGGCGACGGCCGGCCACGAGGAAGTCGCTGTTGTTCCGGGTGCGGGACTTGCCCCACCAGCCAAAGGCCAGCATTGCAATGAGATACACCACCACGATGGCGATGTTGACGAAGTTAGGGTCCATGTTGGGGGCTCCTGGAGCTGAGGTGCAGCGTGCATAAACCGGCGGTGGGTGCTCTGAGGGAGCCGGTATTCTGCTGCTCTTGCGGAGTGAAAGGGGAACAAGAAGCTAACAATTGCCTTATAGGCAACACTTGTTGTCCAAAAGCATATTCTGTGACCGGCGTAACAGTCAACGCCGCGACGCCACATGCTGGTGTGCGACGTCTCCGGCCGCGTTGCGGGGGCTGGTGGCCATTAGTATTGCTCCAAAGATGGGGCCGGACCACCGGCCATGAAAGGTTCGCATATGAAGGCACTGCCAGTTGAGCCGAGCAACACCCCGGTTGCCATCGGTTCCCGGATCCGTGCCGCCCGGCAGTCCCAGCGGCTGACCATCGAGCAGGTGGCCGACGCCACCGGCCTCACCAAGGGATTCCTCAGCCGCGTGGAGCGGGATCTCACCTCACCGTCGGTTGCCTCGTTGGTGACCCTGTGCCAGGTGTTGTCCATCTCCATCGGTGACCTTTTTATGGCCCCGGAAACCCACCTGACCAAAAATGGCGCCGGGCCACGGATCTCCCTCGGCGGCGAAGGGATTGTGGAGCGGCTGCTGACGGCGCGGTCCGAACGGCGTGTCCAGATCATCCAGGCAGTCATTGAGCCCCGTGGACGCGGAGAGTCGGAACTGTATGCCGTGGACTGCGATGTTGACGTGCTCCACGTGACCAAGGGGCAGATCCGCCTGATCCTCACCAACGAGGAATATGAACTCAGTACCGGCGATACCGTGACGTTCCCCGGCCGCGAACCGCACACCTGGGTCAACCCCACCGACGAGCCGGTTGAAGTGCTCTGGGTTTTGGTGCCCGCCGCCAGCCGGTAGGTTGCCGGGCCGGGGGCCCGCCACGTGGCGTTGTAAACATTTGGTGCACGTGACGAAACTTTTGCGTATGATGGGTGTCACACCCGCCGATCAATCTCAAAGGAGAGGCTCACCGTGAAAGAGCTGCGCATCGAAGCCAATGGCAATCTTGGTCCGATCGACTCATCCCGCATCCCGCGTTACGCCGGTGCTGCCACGTATGCCCGCCTGCCCCGGCTGGACCAGGTGGCCAAGGCTGATGTGACGGTGGTGGGGGTGCCCTTCGACTCCGGGGTCTCCTACCGTCCCGGTGCCCGGTTCGGCGCCAACCATGTCCGTGAGGCGAGCCGCCTGCTCCGCCCGTACAACCCGGCCTGGGATGTCAGCCCGTTCGAAAACATCCAGGTTGCCGACGCCGGTGACATGGCGGTCAATCCGTTCAACATCAACGAGGCCATTGAGGTCATCCAGCAGAACGCGCTGGACCTGACGGCGGCCGGCAGCAAGCTGGTGACCCTGGGCGGGGACCACACCATCGCCCTCCCTCTGCTCCGCGCAGCGGCGGAACGGGCGGGCGGCCCCATCGCCATGCTCCACTTCGACGCCCACCTGGACACCTGGGACACCTACTTCGGTGCCGAATACACGCACGGCACCCCGTTCCGCCGGGCTGTGGAAGAGGGCATCCTGGACACCGAGGCCATCAGCCACATCGGCACCCGCGGCCCGCTCTACGGCAAGAAGGACCTCGACGACGACCATCGCTTCGGGTTCGGCATCGTTACCTCTGCGGACGTCTACTACCAGGGCGTCCTCGAGGCGGTGGCCAAGGTCCGCGACCGGATCGGCAACCGCCCGCTCTACATCTCCGTGGACATCGACGTCCTGGACCCGGCCCACGCCCCGGGCACCGGAACCCCTGAGGCCGGCGGCATCACCAGCCGCGAACTCCTGGAGATCATCCGCGGATTCCGCGGGATGAACCTGGTGGGCGCAGACATCGTCGAGGTGGCCCCCGCCTACGACCACGCCGAAATCACCGGGGTGGCAGCGAGCCATGTCGCCTATGAACTGGTCACCCTCATGGCGGACAATGCTGTTCCGGGGGACCGGTTCGGCGCAGCCAACGGCTACGCCGCCCAGGCCCTCGGCCAGAAGATCCGCCAGCCTGCCGGCTTCGCCGCTGGAATCAAGGAGTAGCACGCATGATTGACTTCGATCCGGGCACAGCAGCTCCCACCAAAGGCACCGGCGCACGCAATGGCGGGGATCTCGTCGTCGAGACCCTTGAAGCCCTGGGGGCCAAGACGGTCTTCGGCATTCCGGGCCAGCACGCACTGGGCCTGTTCGATGCCATGGGCCGCGGAAACCTGCACTTCGTTTCCTCCCGCGTGGAGAACAACTCAGCGTTCGCCGCTGACGGTTATTCGCGCGCAACCGGTGAAGTAGGCGTCCTGTTCCTGTCCACCGGGCCCGGCGCGCTGACGTCCCTGGCCGGCCTGCAGGAGGCCTACGCAACGGGGGTGCCCATGGTGGTGGTGGCCAGCCAGATCCCGCTCGAGGGGTTGGGGGCCCGCCGCAAGGGCATGCTCCACCAGCTCGACGACCAGAAGGCCTCCGCCGCCAACGTCACCAAGAGCCAGCGCCTGATCCAGCACGCCTCCGGTATCCCGTCGGCCATCCAGGATGCCTGGACCGAGGCGATCTCCTCCCCGCAGGGGCCCGTCTGGCTGGAAATTCCGCAGAACGTGCTGCTGGATCCCATCATGGTCCCGCCGGTTGAGGACGCGCTCGCCGAAGCGGCAGACAATCCGCCCCGCGTGGAGCTGATCCGCGAGGCAGTGAAATGGCTTTCGACGGCGGAACGTCCGGCCATCATCGCAGGCGGCGGTACCCGCCGTGGCCGGGCAGAGAAGTCCCTGCTCGCCATCGCCGAGAAGCTCCGCGCACCCGTCATCTGCACGCCGGGCGGCAACGGGGCATTCCCCTGGAACCACGAGCTCTCCCTGCAGTCCTGGATCGAGGACCGCCACATGACGGACCTCCTGGAAGACGCCGACGTCCTGATCGTCATCGGCTCCTCCCTGGGCGAGGTCACGTCCAACTACTTCACGTTCGAGCCCCGCGGCCGGATCATCCAGATCGACGCCGAACCGCGCGTGCTCGAATCCAACAGCCCGGGCCTGGGCATCCGCGCCGACGCAGGCCAGGCGCTCGCCGCCCTGGAGAAGGCACTTCAGGCAGTACCGGAAACCACGCCCAACTGGCGTGGAGTCACCCCCGAAACCCTGGTGAAGGAGTCCCTGGCCAAGGTAAGGGCCCGGCTGGAATCGCAGGACCTGGGCAAGGAACTGAAGTTCATGGCCGACATCCGGGAAGCAGTCCCCGCGGACATGCAGACCTTCTGGGATATGACCATCGCGGCGTACTGGGGCTGGAGCTGCTGGGATGCCAGGGACGGCCAGTTCCACTCGGCCCAGGGTGCGGGCGGACTGGGCTACGGTTTCCCGGCCGCAATCGGCGGCTCCGTGGGCCTGGAAACGGTAGGCAAACCCGGCAGGGTCCTTGCGGTTTCCGGCGACGGTTCGTCCATGTACTCGATCTCCGAACTTGCCACAGCCAAGCAGCACAATGTGCCGGTCACGTGGCTGATCGTGGACGACGGCGGCTACGGCATCCTGCGCGAATACATGGTGGGCGCGTTCGGCAAAGCCACGGCCACCGAGTTGGCGCGCCCCGACTTCGTCAAGCTCGCCGAGGCGTTCGGCGTGCCGGCCACCCGGGTGGCCCCGGAGGACGTGGGGGACGCGCTCAGGGCGGGCTTCGCCGCTGACGGGCCCAACGTCGTCGTCGTCGAAACCCTGCTCAAAATGTTTGGCCCCACCCACCTGGACGACTGAGAACCCGCTTCAGAAACAGCGCGGACCGGCAGCTGAGAACCCCTCGAAACGGGGCTATCGGCTACCGGTCCGCGCTCGGCGTTTAAGGGCCCCTGCTTGTTAGTTTCCTAAAGCAACCATTTTCGGATATAGTTGCCTGAGGCAAGCAAAAGAGGAGAGCCCAATCATGGCCGTCGCGCCAGACACTGCCGCGGATCTTGTCTCCCGCATTTTCGACCTCCAGCGCGTGGTCCGGTACGTCGCGAACGCAAGTTTCCGCGGCATGGATACCGGCGTGGCGGTGCAGGGCGTCCTGAGGTTTGTGGGGGAGGGCGAATCCCGCGCCACCCACCTGGCAGAGCGGTTGGGCGTCAGCGCCCCCGTCCTCAGCCGCCACATCGCGGATCTCGAAATGCAGGGATACGTCACCAGGCGGCAGGATCCCTGCGACGGCCGCGCCCAGTTGGTTGCTTTGTCGCCGGCCGGCGTGGAGAAGCTCCGGCAGATCGAGGAGCTCCGCGCAGCCACCCTGCAGGACTACCTCAGCAACTGGAGCCAGGACGATGCCGAAGAAACGGCGCGGACCCTGGCGCGGCTGACGAACTCCCTCAAACTCTCAGCCCGGGCAACGGCGACCGGTCCCATCACGATGACCAAGACCCTCCAGGAGCACTGAAATGTCGAATCCACCCGCTACAGCGCCGCCCTTGGTGATGACCCACCGCCAGATCATGGAAGCCCTCACCGGGCTCCTGGCGGCCTTCTTCACCGCCATCCTCAGCAGCACCATCGTTGCGAACGCGCTGCCCACCATCATGTCCGATCTCCACGGGACCCAGACCGACTTCGCCTGGGTGATCACGGCAGCGCTGCTGGCCAACGCCGTCACCACCCCGCTCTGGGGCAAGCTGGCTGACCTCTTCAACAAGAAGGTCCTGGTCCAGCTGAGCATTGTCATCTTCGTGGCCGGCTCGGTCATGGCCGGACTGTCCGAAACCATCCCGCTGCTGCTAACTGCCCGCGTTATCCAGGGTGTTGCCATGGGTGGCCTCACGGCACTGTCCCAGGCCATCATCGGCACCATGATCCCGCCCCGGGACCGCGGCAAATACTCCGGCTACATGGGCGGCGTCATGGCAGTCGGCACCGCCGGCGGGCCGCTGCTGGGCGGCTTCATCGTGGACAGCCCGCTCGGCTGGCGCTGGACGTTCTTCGTCTGCGTGCCGCTGGCCGTGATTGCCCTCATCCTGCTTCAGGTCACCCTGAAGATCCAGCACATCAAACGACCCGCCAAGATCGACTGGCTGGGCTCCATCCTGCTGACCTCCGGCGTCAGCCTGCTGCTCATCTGGGTCTCCTTCGCCGGCAACCCCGCCTACTACGGCTGGGTTTCCTGGCAGTCAGCCGCCATGGTGGGCGGCGGCGTGGTGCTCCTTGCCCTGCTGGTGCTGGTCGAATCCAAGGTGGAACAGCCCATCATCCCGCTCAAGATCATCTCCGAGCGCACCACCGCCCTTGCCATTCTCGCCTCTGTGGCCGTTGGCATCGCCATGTTCGGTTCCACCACTTTCCTGGGCCAGTATTTCCAGGTGGCACGCGGCGCCTCGCCCACCGAGGCCGGCCTGCTGACGCTTCCCATGATCGCCGGAAACCTCACAGGCTCCGTGGTCTCCGGCCTGCTGATCAGCCGGACCGGAAAGTGGAAGGGCTACCTGATCGGCGGGTCCGTCCTGCTGATCGGCGGACTGGGCCTGGCCGGCACCATGGACCACACCACCGAACTGTGGCAGGCCGGGATCTTCACGGCAATCCTGGGCGTGGGCCTGGGCATGCTGATGCAGAACCTGGTGCTGGCAGTCCAGAACACCGTGCGGGCATCGGACATCGGAACGGCCAGCGCATCAGTGGCCTTCTTCCGCTCGGTAGGCGGCGCGATCGGCGTGGCTGTCCTGGGAGCGGTCCTGAGCAGCCGGGTCAGCCAACTCGCCACGGAGGGCCTCGCCGCTGCCGGCATCCCGGTGGCCGGCGGCACCGCTGGAGCAAGCATGGACCTGGTGGATATGCCCGCCCCGGTCCGCGAGATCATGCGGGCCGCCTACGGTGATGCCACCGCCGAGGTGTTCCTGATCTCCGCCGTCGTGGCCGTCGTCGCCCTGGTCTCCGTGCTGTTCATCAAGGAACGCCCGTTGCGGCGCACCGTGGATGTGCAGCCTGATAGTCAACAGGACGTGCAGCCTGACGTTGAGTCTGATCTCCAGCTTCACGCGGACGCTGAACGCACGACGGCGGAACTCGCACCGGCGAACAGGTGACAGCCCAGCTCATGGTCACATGAGGCCCGGTCACCCCCTGGGGAACCGGGCCTCGTTTTTCCACCCGCTTCAGGCTTTCCGATGAACTTTGGCTGCCGATGTTACGCGTCGGCACTCTATTTCGTAGAGTGGGGACCGTCAGGAATGTCAGCCACGGCTGCTAGTACTTTGACTCGCTAATTCGCGCTTTCTCCCTAAGGACCCGTGGGCATGCTCTTCACCCTGATACGGCGCTACTCCAAGCCGTATATGCCATACATCGCCGCCGTCGTCGCTTTCCAGCTGGCGTCCACCATCGCGGCGCTGTACCTGCCCAGCCTCAACGCACAGATCATCGATGAGGGCGTTTCCCGCGGGGACACCGATTTCATCTGGCGGACCGGCGGCCTGATGCTTCTGGTGGCCTTTGTCCAGGTGGGCGCCGCCATCGCAGGGGTGTACTACGGCTCCAAGACGGCCATGGCTGTGGGCCGGGACCTCCGCCGTGGGGTGTTCCGCAAGGTCACCAGTTTCTCGGCCAAGGACGTGAACATGTTCGGGGCGCCCACGCTGATCACCCGCGGCACCAATGACGTCCAGCAGGTACAGATGCTGCTGCTGATGGGCCTGAACTTCATGGTTGCCACGCCCATCATGTGCATCGGCGGCATCATCATGGCCCTGCGCGAGGACCTCAGCCTGTCCTGGCTCGTCTGGGTCTCGGTGCCTGTGCTCCTGGTGGTGGTGGGATACCTGGTGGTGCGGCTGATGCCGCTGTTCCGCTCCATGCAGAAGAAGATCGACCGCATCAATGCCGTCCTGCGCGAGCAGATCATTGGTATCAGGGTGGTCCGGGCATTTGTTCGCGAACCCTTCGAAACCGAGCGTTTCGGTGTGGCAAACAAGGAACTGACCGATGTTTCGCTGAAGATCGGGGCCCTTTTTGTCCTGATGTTTCCCGCCATTGGCATGATCCTGCACCTGTCCACGGCCGCTGTCCTGTGGTTCGGCGGGCAGCGTGTGGATTCCGGCGAGATGCAGGTGGGCGCCCTGACGGCGTTCCTGCAGTACTTGCTGCAGATCCTCATGGCGGTGATGATGGGCACGTTCATGGCCATGATGATCCCGCGCGCCTCGGTGTGTGCGGACCGCATCGGGGAAGTGCTCGACGTCGAACCGTCCATCCACGACCCCGAACGGCCTCAGGCCCCCGCCACCCTTGCCGGCGTGGTGGAATACCGGAACGTCAGCTTTGCCTACCCCGGCGCCGAATCGCCGGTGCTGAGCAACATCAGTTTCACAGCGAAGCCGGGGGAGACGGTGGCCATCATCGGGTCCACCGGTGCGGGAAAGACCTCCCTGCTGTCCCTGTTGCCGCGCCTTTACGATATTGCCGAGGGCGAGGTCCTCCTGGACGGTGTGTCCGTCGCCGACCTGGACCGGGCCGAGATCACCAGGCGGGTAGCGATGGTGCCGCAGAGGCCGTACCTGTTCTCCGGCACCATCGAGCACAATCTTCGTTTCGGTAAAACCGAAGCCTCCGACCAGGAACTCTGGGACGCGCTTGAGGTGGCCCAGGGCGGGGACTTTGTCCGCGAAAAGAAGAACGGGCTGAACTCCCGGATCTCCCAGGGCGGGACCAACGTTTCCGGCGGCCAGCGGCAACGGCTCTGCATCGCCCGCGCGCTGGTCACCAAACCCAAGGTGTACCTCTTTGACGATTCCTTCTCCGCTCTGGACGTTGCCACCGACGCCCGGCTGCGCGCAGCACTGAAGAAAACCACCGCCGACGCCACCGTGATCATCGTGGCGCAACGGATCTCCACCATCACCGAAGCAGACCAGATCCTGGTGCTGGACAACGGCCGGATCGTGGACCGCGGAACCCATGAGGAACTCCTGGAAACCTCACCCACCTACCAGGAAATCGTCGAATCCCAGCTGAGCGTGGAGGAAATGGCGTGAGCGCCCGCAAGAAGGACGCACCACTGGCCGCGGAGCAGGGCACGGATGTGACCCCCGAAACCGAGGCAACACCAGAGCTCCCCGACGACGACTTCGTTGAGGAGGAGTACAAGCCCTCCGAGGCCGACGGCGACATGTTCGGCGGGGTGCCCGCCAAGAAGGCAGAGCACTTCTGGCCTTCCGCGAAGCGCTTGATGGGGCTGCTGAAACCCGAAGCCATCGGCATCTACGCCGTGGTTGCCCTGGTCATCGTTTCCGTGATCCTGAACGTCATCGCGCCCAAGATCCTCGGCCAGGCAATGGACGTGATCTTCGGCGGTGTGGTGGGAAAGCAGCTGCCCGCAGGCGCAAGCAAGGACGAGTACGTGGAGGGCCTGCGCCAGCAAGGGCAGGACAACTTCGCGGACATGATCGCCAAGATGGAACTGGTGCCCGGCACCGGGATCGACTTCCAGAAGCTCTCGGTCCTGATCGCGATCGTCCTGGTCATGTACTTTGTGGCCAACATCTTCCTGTGGTTGCAGGGCTACGTGCTGAACCGGATCGTCATGAAGGTGATCCGCAAGCTCCGCGACGACACCGAAGAGAAGCTGAACCGGCTTCCGCTGAACTACTTCGACACGCGCCAGCGCGGTGACGTCCTCTCGCGGGTAACGAACGACGTCGACAACGTCCAGCAGGCTCTCCAGCAGGCTTTCGCCCAGCTGATCAGCTCGCTCCTGACCGTGATCGGCATCGTCATCATGATGTTCATCGTGTCCTGGCAACTCGCCCTCATAGCCCTGATCGCGCTGCCGCTCTCCGGCGTTGCCGCCGGCATCATCGGCTCGCGCAGCCAGAAGCTCTTCTCCGCGCAGTGGAAGAACACCGGTGCACTGAACGGCCAGATCGAGGAATCCTTCTCCGGCCACGACCTCGTGCGGGTCTTCGGCCGCGACGCCGACATGCTGGCACGCTTCGAAGAACGCAACGAGGAACTCTACAAGGCCAGCTTCGGCGCTCAGTTTGTCTCCGGCATCATCTTCCCGGTGATGCAGTTCGTCTCCTACCTCAGCTACGTGGGCATCGCCGTGGTGGGCGGCCTGCGTGTTGCCTCCGGTTCCATGTCCCTGGGCGACGCCACCGCCTTCATCCAGTACTCACGGGAATTCACCCAGCCGCTGGGCCAGATGGCCGGCATGGCCAACATGCTGCAGTCCGGTGTTGCGTCCTCTGAACGTGTTTTCGAGTTCCTTGACGCCGATGAGCAGGAGTCAGAGACGGCCACCGAGCACCTGCCGGCCAAGACTGACGGGCATGTCGAATTCAAGGACGTCACGTTCAGCTACACCGAGGACAAGCCCCTGATCGAAAACCTGTCCTTCACGGCCGAACCCGGGCACACCGTGGCAATCGTCGGTCCCACGGGAGCGGGCAAGACCACCCTGGTGAACCTGGTGATGCGCTTCTACGAGCTCAATTCAGGGGCCATCACGCTGGACGGCGTGGACGTGACGCACCTCAGCCGTGCCGAGCTCCGCTCCAAGGTGGGGATGGTCCTGCAGGATGCCTGGCTGTTCGGCGGGTCCATCTACGACAACATCCGGTACGGCAACCTGGACGCCAGCGAGGAACAAGTCATGGCGGCCGCGAAGGCCACGTTCGTGGACCGCTTTGTCCGTGCCCTGCCCGAGGGCTACAACACCGTGATCGATGAAGAAGGCAACAACGTCAGCGCCGGCGAAAAGCAGTTGATCACCATCGCCCGCGCGTTTGTGGCCAACCCATCGCTGCTGATCCTGGACGAGGCCACCAGTTCCGTTGACACCCGCACCGAACTCCTGGTCCAGAAGGCCATGGCGGCGCTGCGGACGGACCGCACCAGCTTTGTGATCGCGCACCGGCTCTCCACCATCCGGGACGCTGACACCATCCTGGTCATGGAGAACGGCATGATCGTGGAGCAGGGCAACCACAAGACGTTGCTGGCCGCGGAAGGTGCCTACTACCGGCTGTACATGTCGCAGTTCGCCGGTTCCAACGTGGAGGAATCCGTCGTGGATGATTCGACGGCGGTACACAGCTGAGCGCGCACAAGGGCCCGTCCGCCCCGCAGCGCGCGGAGCCGCAGCCCACGGACCCGCAGCACGCGGATACACAGGACACGGAGCCGCAGCGTACAGATCCCCGGCGCATCGAGGTCCTTGTCCCGATGCGCTGGGGAGACATGGACGCGTATGGGCATATCAACAACGTCCAGATCGTCCGCATGCTCGAAGAGGCGCGGATCTCCGCGTTCGGCCCACCACGCGGTGCGGGCCTGCCGGGTATCGAACCGGAAGTATCCCTCTTTAACGATGTTCCTGAGGGGGTTCTGGCCCTGGTGGTGGACCACCGGATCCGCTACGTGAAGACCCTCGAGTACCGCAACATCCCGGCCGTGGTGCAGGTATGGATAGGAGCCGTGAAGGGCGCCAGCTTCGACATCCACTACGTGGTCCAGGACCCCGTCACCCGGGAGGACTGCGTACGGGCCAGCAGCCACCTGGCTTTCGTGGACGAGGCCACGGGCAGGGTCCTGCGGCTCACTCCGGAGCAGAAGGAGCGGATGGCGCCGTTTGCTGTCTGAATCCCCGTAAAACCTTGCGCAGCAAGCACTGTTTCAAAACTTTTTCTCAAAACACTGCACGTAAGCCCTGCCGGCAAACTGCTTCCATGTCCGCCCGGGGGCGGGGGGAGGCGTTGCAGGTGGGTCTTTAGCCCGTTGCGCCGGGCTTGGCGCACACTGGAAACTGAATGTCTATCAAAGGAGCGTTGGTCATGGCCAAGAACCCGCAGCATCACAAGGTCCCCAAGCAGCGGAAGAAAACCTGGAAAGAGATGTCCCCGGGTGCACGGGCCTCTTTTGTGGCGATAGGGCTCGTGCAGATGTCCTTGATGGTGGCCGCCCAGCGTGACATCTCCCGCCGCCCGGCGGCTCAGATCAACGGTCCAAAGGCGGCCTGGCGTGCTGCGTCCCTGATCAATTTCATTGGGCCCATAGGCTACTTCGTCCTGGGACGCAAGAGGCCCGGGTCAGTCAAGTAGGCCTCCGGCCCCGAGTCCACATAGTCACGGCCTATGGAGCAGGCACCCAGCTTGAGGCTGTAAATTTGAAGCCATGACTCCAAGCCCCAAACCTGTCATGGCCCGCGCCCCCGGCATCTCCCAGGAGATCGAGGACGCTGCCTGGTTTGTGCTCGGACCGGGGCTGCAGGGCAGGCCGTCTGCGCTGGACGGCAAGACCCTGACCTGGACGGCGGACGCTGCCGCGGAGCTGCTGGAACGCCTGGAGAAGGGTGTCCCCGACGCCAAGGCGCCCATGATGACCAACCTCCGGCAGAACCTCGAGGAGGCCTCCCGGGAGGCCAAACAGCTTGCCGTCGAACTGCTCTTCCTGCAGTCGCTGCCCCTGGCCCACGAGGTCAAATCGCTCAAGGTCAAGCGCGCCCGCGTCGCTGAGGCAGCATCCTGGCTGGAGCCGCCGCTGGAGCTGCCCGAGGAACTCTACAAAGGCATGACGGACCACGGCGTGATCAGGGACCGGACGGCCGAGTTCAACTGGACCATCTGGGACCACCTCAAGTGGCTGTGCCGGTTCGTCCAGCACGTGGACCAGCAGTCACCTTCCACCATCGCCAAAGCCCTGAAGGACCCGCAGAAATTCCACCAGCTCGCTGCAGCCACCCCGGGGGACCAGCCTGCCATCCGCCGCAGCATCGAATACCTGGCCTGGCCCAGCTTCTTTGAACCGGTGGTGGCGGACGTGGAGCGCCAAGAGATCAGGGACGCTTTTGCCTCCCTGGTGGGCGGCGCCAAGAGCGACACCGACGAGGACATCACCGCGGACATCCACCGCATCCGGCTGCATCTGGACGAGCAGGCCGGTCAGCGGATCGACTGGTACGCCCGCCAGCTGGTCAGCCAGTGGCGCAAGGTGGGGGATCCGGGCCGCCGTGCCTGGCTGCTCCGCACCCACAGCGACAACACCGAACTCCTCGCCGCCTGGCAGGCCGAGGAGAAGGTGACGCTCGACGTCGAACATCTCCGCCTCCTGGACCCCGGCGTGACTGCCGGGCTGGTCCAGCATGCCGTGGACGAGGACTACAAGCACTTGGGCTATGTGGAACGGGAGGACACCAAAACCGCCGTCTTCGCTTTCCTGACGGTGATGAAACCCGGCGACCTCGTCCTCTGCCAGCACGCCGGCGCTGTCCGGCTCGGTGTGGTGCTGGGCGAACCGGAACACAACGAGGACAACCGCAGGATGCGGCGCAAGGTCCGGTGGTTCGACGACGCACACACCACCGCGGACCTGCCCCGGCACGTCCAGCGGCAGCTGGCCACACCGGGAATCATCGTTGACGTCACCAAAGTGGTGCAGGCCCTCCAGTCGCTCGTTCCCGCCGAGGCGGAACCCGACGATGACGACCCCGCCACTGCCGCCGTCGAGGTTGTCCCGGTCCACGAGGGCTTCCGCCCGCTCAGCCGCGGCTTCGCGGATTCGCTCCATATGGACCTCGAACCGCTGCAGGAAATCGCGGAACTGCTGGAGGAAAACCGGCAGTTGGTCCTGTACGGCCCGCCCGGGACCGGCAAAACCTACCTCGCCAAGCACCTCGCCGCGGAGCTTGCCGATGACAGCACCGACGAGCGGGTGAAGCTGGTCCAGTTCCACCCGTCGTACGCCTACGAGGACTTCTTCGAGGGGTACCGGCCGGACAAAACGGATGAGGGCCAGGTGTCCTTCAAGCTTGTGGCGGGGCCGCTGCGCCGGCTCGCCGAGGAGGCGGCCAAGCCCGGGAACGAAAGCAAACCCTACTTCCTCATCATCGACGAGATGAACCGCGCCAACCTGGCCAAGGTATTCGGGGAACTGTACTTCCTGCTCGAATACCGCGATGACCGGATCTACCTGCAGTACAGCCCCAACGAGCCATTCACCCTGCCTGACAACCTCTACATCATCGGCACCATGAACACGGCGGACCGCTCCATCGCCATGATGGACGCCGCCATCCGCCGCCGCTTCGCGTTCATCGAGCTGCATCCGCAGACCGAGCCGGTAAAGGGTTCGCTGCTGCGCTTTCTCCAGGCCCGGCAGCTGGACACCACGCCTGCGCTGTTGCTGGATGCGCTGAATGCGGCCATCGACGAGTGGGACCGGGACCTGATGATCGGCCCGTCCTACTTCATGAAGCCCGCAGCCCAGACCCCCGCCGGCCTGCGCCGGATCTGGAAGTACGAACTGATGCCGCTGCTGGAGGAGCACTACCACGGCCAGCTGAACCGGGCCCAGCTTGAGGAACGGTTCGGCCTGGACCAGTTGCTGGGACGCCTTGCTGCCAGCTAAGCCTGTGCCAGCTGAAAAACTGCCAGCCAAGCGGCTGCCAGCTGAAAAACTGCCAGCCAAGCCGCTGCCTGCTGAAAAACTGCCGGCAAAGCCTGCCCACGATCCCGCGGCACAGCATCCGCCGGCTGCGGGAGCGGCTCTGGGCGTGGCGGTGCGGGCCGCGACTGCCCGGGCGGGGGCAGAACGCGGCACTGGCAAGGCTGCCAGGCACCTGGTGCTGGACGAGCTCTCCGGCGGGATCGTAGAGCGCTTGGATTCCGGCACCGCGGCGTTCGTGAACTCCAGCGGCCTGGCAAAGGCTTCGCCGATGGGTATGGGCCTCTACCGCATCGAGCCGGTGGGGAAGGTGGGTTCAGTCCGCACCTCCACGCTCCAGCTGGATGTGCGCCCCAAGGACCGGCTGGGCCTGAGCAGGCTGCTGTTCCTGCTCGGCTATGCCGGCGAGCAAGGCTTCCGTCCGGATTCCGTGGCCGCCGCCGAGGACCGTGAACTGTGGAGCGCGCTGGCAGAATCCCTCGCCCAGTTGGCGGAGCGTGCTTTGGGCCGCGGCGTGCTCCAGGGCTACCTCACGGTGGATGAGTCGCTGCGGACAGTGAAGGGGCGCATCAGGATTTCGGACCAGATTTCCCGCCGCCCCGGCATGCTGGTGCCGCTGGAAGTCTCCTACGACGAGTTCACGGAGGACATCGCCGAAAACCGTATCCTGCGGGCCGCGCTCGAGCGCATGGGCCAGGTCCCGCGGGTCAGGCCTGAGGTTCTGAGCCGCCTCCGGCAACTCAAGGGAAAGCTCGACGCCGTCACTCGCCTTCCGGCCGGAGCCCCGCCACCGCCGTGGACGCCCAGCCGGAAGAATGTCCGCTACCACTCCGTCCTGCGCCTGGCAGAACTGATCCTGCGCAAAGCCTCCGCCGAGGCAGGCGAAGGCAAACAGCAGACAGCTGCGTTTGTGGTGGACATGGAGCAGGTGTTTGCCGATTTTGTCAGCACCGCCCTCCGCGACGCCATGGCCGCGTACCCGGGGGAGATGCGGCTGCAGTACAACGCACTGCTGAGTGAGGCCGTCAGGGATTCGGACCGGCTCTCCGTGCGGCCGGACGCCGTCCACATGCTGGGCGGCCGTCCCGTGGTGGTCTATGACGCGAAGTACAAGGCCGCCGCGGATCTCGGTGCATCCCTGACCGCTGACCATTACCAGATGCTCGCGTACTGCACCGCCCTCAAGGTTCCCACCGCCTGGCTGGTCTACGCAGGTGCGGGCGAGGTCAAACTGCGGCGCATCCTGAACACGGACATCGACGTCGTCGAGTTTCCGCTGGATCTGTCGCGGCCGCCGTCGGAAATCCTGGCTGCCATCGGCGAATTGGCAAGGCAGTCGTGGGGCGAAGTGGTCCGCGCCGCCCGCTAAACCTTCACGCGGAACCTAGACCGGCACCCGGAACGTGAACGTGGTGCCATGGCCCAGCTTGCTTTCCACATCGATGGTTCCGCCGTGGGCCTCCACAATCGCCTTGCTGATGGGCAACCCCAGCCCCACGCCGGGAATGGCTGTCCGGCGGACGTTGGAGGTCCGGAAGAACTTGGTGAAGACCTCGGCCTGGTCGGCAGGGGTCATGCCCATGCCGGTGTCGCTGACGTGGCACGTGAGATGGCCGTCCTCCTGTACCAGGGCAACCACCACATTGCCGCCGTCGGGCGAGTATTTGATCGCATTGGAGACCAGGTTGTCCAGCACCTGGGAGATGCGCGGGCCGTCGACGTGCGCCTCCAGCTGAACCGGGATGTCCGTCTCCAGGACCACCCTGGAGGAGTCGGCCCTGGGCTGGGCCGCGGACACGCTGGCCCGCACCAATTCAGCCACATCCACAGCGTTCGGCTTCACGAGAAGCTGGCCGTTCCTGCTGGCGAGAAGGTCAGAGACCAAGGTGAGCAACCGCTCCGAATTCCGCTTGACGATCTCCAGGGGCTGCTGCTGCTCCTCGTCCGGGCCGTCGGCCAGGAGCAGTTCCACATAGCCGAGAATCGAGGTCAAGGGTGTCCTGAATTCGTGCGACACGCTGGAGACGAAGTCGTCCTTGGCCGCCAGGGCGTCCACCAGGTCTGTCACATCGCTGAACACGATCACGGATCCGGCGAACGTCCCGTCAGCATCCTTCATGGCGCGGGCGGAGGTGCTGATGGCCCGCTGCTGAGGCCCGGCGCCCAGCCAGACCAGGTAGTCAGTAAACGTCTCGCCGAGCACGGCCCGGCGCACCGGCCGGTCCGCAACAGGGACGGGGGTGGTGCGGTCCGCCGCGAACACCAGCAGTTGGGACTCGTTCGGATCGGGGATGTCCTGGGGCGTGGCGAGCACGTGGTTGGCCCGCTGCTTCCGGTTCATCAGGATGTCGTGGCCGTCGGCATCCACGGCAAGGACGCCAACGTGCACGGTATCCAGGATGGTGTTGAGGAGGGCCTCCTGCCGCAGGGATTTTTCCAGGCCGGCCTGAAGCTGCTGGTCCTTCTCCTCCAGGGTCCGCTGCTGGCGCATCATGCTCTGCGTCAATACGCTGACCGAGACTCCGATCCCCAGCATCATCAGCGGAATGAGCAAGGCCTTGGCAAGGCTCGGGCCGGACACGTCCCCCCGCACGAAGAGGGGGACCCAGATGATTGCCAGCGGTCCAACAAAGGACAGCCACCGGGCAGTCCGCGGGTAGTAACCTGAAGCGCAAAGCCAGATCACGGGGAACACGGCAAGCAGGCTGAGGCCGGTCAGGCTGTCCTGGCCGCCCTCCCGCCCCACTCCGATGGATACAAAATCCAGCAGCGGAATGAGCAGGAAGCTCGTGAACGGCAGCCGGTCCCAGGGAACCAGAAAGCACAACGCCGTAATGACCAGCTGGGAGACCAGGAACGTCACAAACAGCGGGTTCTCGAAGACGCCGGGGAAAAACGCCAAAACCAGGAACGCCGTAAAGAGGGCGGTGACGGACAGCGGTGCCTGGCTCAGGACCACCCGGGATGTCAGGGTGTTCTCGTGGAAGGGCCGACGGAATGACATCAGCCAGCCCAGGGCGCGCGGCGCGGCGGACTCACGCATAAATTCCGGCCTGAGATGGGACGATAGGGAGACGCATACCAGCAGGATATCGGCAGCGGGCTATACTTCTGACGTTGTCAAGCTGGCTGAGGGGGCTGGGATGAGTGAAGCACGAGTGGGGCTGGTCATTGAGGATGACCAGGATATCCGCGAACTTGTACGCACGGTCCTGACCCAGGCAGGGTTTGAGGTGACGGTGGCCAGCAGCGGCCACGAAGGGGTTATGGCCGCCAAGACCTTGAATCCCGACGTCATCACGCTCGATCTCGGGTTGCCGGACATTGACGGTTTTGAGGTGTCCCGCCAGATCCGCGAGTTCTCCGATGCCTACATCGTGATGCTCACGGCCCGGGCGGATGAACTGGACACGCTGATCGGGCTGGAGTCCGGCGCGGACGATTACCTCACCAAACCTTTCAGGCCGCGCGAGCTCCGAGCCCGCATCGCTGCCATGATGCGCCGCCCCCGGTCCCTGCCGGACCAGGCCGAAGGAGTTCCCGGTACGGATCAGCCCGTTGACGCGGCCGCCACCACCACCGGCGACGGAACCTATAGCCACAACGGCCTGGACCTAAGCTACGCCTCGCGGTCCGTCACGGTGGACGGTTCAGAACTGAACCTGACGCGGACCGAATTCGAATTGCTCTACGCCCTGCTTGAAGCGGGCCGGACGGTCCGGACCAAATCGGATCTGGTGCGCAGGCTGCGGGACGAGGATTACGACGTCGGCAGTTACATCAGCGAGGCAGACGAACGTTCAGTAGAAGTCCACATGGGAAACCTGCGGAAGAAGCTCGGTGATTCACCGCAGCGCCCGCGCTGGCTGCAGACAGTCCGCGGCGTGGGCTACCGGCTGGCGCCGGCGGAGCGCTGAGATTGCAACCGGTGAACCGTTTGGCGGCTGCAATGGCTGATTGGCTTAAGGTATGTGGCGGCCAGCCGGGGCAGGGCAACTGAGGGATCCATTCCCAGTGACTCGTCCCGGATGGAGCGCTCCAGGGTCATGGCCAGCCCGGCGAGCCGTTCGGCGCCCACCATCTGGCTGGATGTCTTCAGGCTGAGGATGGCGTCCACGGCCCCGGCCAGGTCGCCGGTGGTCAACGCGAGCCGAAGCCTGTCAATCCTGACGGGCAGGTAGCCGATGAAATTCCCCACAAAAACGGTGCTGTAGCCCTCGTCCTCGTCCAGTTCAGCCCGCAGCCGGTCAAGGACTGATTGGTCTACCAAGGGCCGCCCGGCGTCGTCGGAGGGTGCCATTACTGTCCTTTCCGCTGGGGCTTGCCACCCCGGAAAGGGGGCGGCGCCGTCGGGCATTGCATCCACTTTCAGACTAAGACTGTTATGTAAGCCCGGCATGGCTCAGCACAAGGAATGTGGCTTTACTGAGGAGACTGCGGGTTTACCTTCAGGAGTTCAATCCTCGCGGGCGCCCATCAATTCGGGAGGAGGCAAAGGGTCAAGATTGACTCAAGTTCCGTCGGCGGGCTGCAACAGTGGCGGGGAACCAGGCGGACCGGCAGCAGCGGCGCCGAGGAAGCGCACCAGCTGGGCTTCGAGGGACGAGCCGTCTTTCAGCTCGCACTCCCAGACGGTGAGCACCTCCCAGCCGGCGTCCTCCAGTAGCCGGCGCTGGGATGCATCGCGGTGCAGGGTGCGGGTGCGCTTGGCTTCCCAAAAAGCGGCGTTGGCTTTGGGGGCATGCTGGCCCACCCTGCAGTCGTGGAAATGCCAGAAGCAGCCATTGACGAAGATGACTTTGCGCCGCCCTGCGAACACGAGATCGGGACGGCCCGGCAGGCTGGTCTTGCCGGCTTTTCCGTGCAGGCGGTAGCGGTATCCCTTGGCGTGGAGCAGGCGGCGCACCAGCAGTTCAGGCTTGGTGTTCTTGCCCCTGATCCTGGACATGTTCCAGCTGCGCTGCTCGGGAGTCAGCCTGTCCGCCATGATTCCAGTCTAGAAGCTACCTGCTTGAGGGGTTACAGGAGGTACCGGTGCAGTAATACCGGTGGAGGAGAGCCTAGATCTCGCGCTCGGGCTGCTCGCCGAACTGGAAGTGGCGGCCGCTGACGGAGCGGGGTTCGATCTCCACATAGAAGTCCTTCAGCGTGGGTACCCAGGTTTTGAGGCCCAGGCTCTCAACCTCGGCGAGCTCCGCGGAGTTGCTCAGGACGCGCGCCGTGCCCCGGACCACTACCGACCACGCCTCGTCCTCGAGGATGCCATCGGTTTCCAGGAGCACGGTGGAGTTGATGGTCAGCTGGGCGAGCTTGTTTCCCGGCGCTGTGCGCAGGTAAAGCTTCCGTCCCGAGGCAAGGTAGTTGACGGGAAAGATGTCGGGTTCGCCGGCCACGGAAACCACCAGGCGGCCGTGCTTGGTGGCCTCCAGGAGTTGCCAGGACTGCGCGTCGTCGAGCTCGAGGACAGGGTTTCCATCTGCGTGGTTGAACATCATGTGGGCCATTCTTCTACGATCCGTAGAAGAATGCTAGACCCCCGCTGAAATTTGCTCGGTGGCCGGAAGTCCTCAGCCGCTGAAGCTGCCATGGCGGGAGCAGGTGGCCCACCACTTCAGCGGCGCTACCTGAACCTTGAGGCGGCGCCCGCACTCCCGGCAGAAGCGCGGTGGCTCCAGCTGGAGAAGGGCAGAACACCCGGTGTGGGCGTCCGACGGCGGTGACGCACCGCCGTCGGCCGTCCCGCCGTCGGACGCCCGGCCGCAGTGCCCGCAAAAGGAGGCGCGGGCAGGTGCCGAGACAAGTGCTGGAGCCACGGCGCCGGCAGGAACATTTGTGGCTGATGCTGCTGTCACAGGGTCTTCTGGAGTTCTTTGATGGGCATGCTGAGTTCCACCAGGAGGTTCAGGTCCGCAGTGGCCGGCCGGCCCAGTGTGGTGAGGTAATTGCCCACGATGACAGCGTTGATACCGCCCATGAGACCCTCACGGGTGCCCAGGTCCCCGAGGGTCAGTTCGCGGCCGCCGGCGTAGCGGAGCACCGTGCGGGGCATGGCCAGGCGGAAGGCCGCGATGGCTCGAAGGGCGTCCTTGCCGTCCATGATGCCCTGGTTCTCCAAGGGGGTTCCCGGGCGGGGGTTGAGGAAGTTCAGCGGGACCTCGTGCGGTTCCAGGGCCGCCAGTTGCGCGGCCAGTTCCGCGCGTTGTTCCAAGGACTCGCCCATGCCGATCAAGGCACCGCAACACAGTTCCATCCCTGCGTCCTTGACCATGGCGCAGGTTTCCAGGCGCTCCTCGTAGCTGTGGGTGGTGACCACCTGCGGAAAGTAGCTGCGGGCCGTTTCCAGGTTGTGGTTGTAGCGGTGGACGCCCCAACTGGCGAGCTGGTCCACCTGCCGCTGCGTGAGCATGCCCAGGGAGCAGGCGATGTTGATGTCCACTTCCTCCTTGATGCGGTCGATGGCGAACTTGATCTGGTTCATCAGCTTGATGTCGGGACCCCGGACGGCGGCCACAATGCAGAATTCGGTGGCGCCGGTGGCAGCGGTTTCCTTGGCCGCTTTGACGAGTTCCGGAATGTCCAGCCAGACACCGCGCACCGGACTGTCAAAAACGCCCGACTGGCTGCAGAAGTGGCAGTCCTCCGGGCAGCCGCCGGTCTTGATGGAAATGATGCCTTCCACTTCGACGTCGTCGCCGCAGTGTTTCAAGCGGACCTCGTGGGCCAGTTGCAGTGTCGCGGGGAGGGCGCTGTCCGGAAGGTTGAGAATCTCCACCAGCTGGTCTTCGGCCAGGCCAATGCCCTGTTCGAGCACCTGCGTCCGGGCGGTTTCGAGAATCGTGTAACTGTCCGGGCGTGCTGCCTGCATCGACATTGATGGTCCTTATATGGGGTTCCGTGGTCTTCTTCGACGCTAGTTCGGGGATTGTGGGGCGGTTTTGTGGGATGTCTACAACGGCATCCGAGCGCGTTTGTCCGGCGGCGGAACCATGATCCGCGTCTCATCCGGAATAGTTGCAGGCGCCGGGCAGTTGGGCCAAGCAGTACCCATTCATTTTCGAAAGGAACCGCGCATGCTGTTTTCCCCGTTGACCCTTGGCGAGCTTGAACTGCCTAACCGCCTGGTGATGGCCCCGCTGACCCGCATCCGTACCGGCGAAGAAGGCGTTCCAGGTTCGCTGGTAGCGGAGCATTACCGGCAACGCGCATCCTTGGGGCTCATCGTGAGCGAAGGCATCTTCCCGAGCCCCGCCGGGCGCTCGTACACAGGCCAGCCCGGGTTGGTCAACGCGGAGCAGATCGCCGGGTGGAAGAAGGTCACCGACGCCGTCCACGCCGAGGGTGGCCGGATGTTCGCGCAGATCATGCACGGCGGCCGGGTATCCCACGAGGACATCACGGGTGGCCGGACCATCGTAGGACCGAGCGCGGTCGCCATCGACGGCGAAGTCCGGACGCCGTCCGGCAAGCAGCCGTTCCCTGTGCCGCACGCCTTGAGCACTGGGGAACTGTCCGTCGTGATGCAGGAGATCGTCACCGGTGCCGTCAACGCGATCGAAGCCGGCTTCGACGGCGTGGAGCTGCACTCAGCCAACGGCTACCTCCTGCACGAGTTCCTGGCCCCGAACTCGAACGTCCGCTCGGACAGCTACGGCGGCTCGCCGGAAAACCGGGCACGCTTTGTGATCGAGACTGTCAACGCCGTGGTGGCGGCCCTGGGTTCAAACCGCGTGGGCATCCGGATCTCACCCGAGCACAATGTCCAGGGCATCGCGGAAACGGATGCGGCCGATGTCCGCGCCACCTATGAGGTCCTGGTGGACAGCATTGCTTCCCTGAACCTGGCCTACCTGAGCATCCTGCACCACGACCCGAGCGGGGAGCTGGTGCAGGACCTCCGGACTCGCTTCGGCGGTCCGTTCCTGGTGAACAGCGGCTTTGGCGTGGTCACCACCCGCGAGGAAGCCCTGGCACTGGTAGCCGACGGCCACGCGGATGCCGTGGTGGTGGGGCGCCCGGCCCTGGCGAACCCCGATCTGGCCCGCCGCTGGAAGGAAAGCCTCCCGCTGAACGACATCGACCCTTCCACGTTCTACGCCGAAGGTGCCAAGGGCTACACCGATTACCCCGTGTACTCCGGCTAAACCGGGTCACTGCGGCGCCTGTCTGAGCGGCGACAACTGCTGCCCAGCCAGCAACATACGGCGACGGCGGCACCCTGGTGGGGTGCCGCCGTCGTCGGCTGCGCGGTGTGCTGTTCCGGCAGCCGGTGCCAATTAGCCATCCGACGGCTGTTTGGCTGAGTTACAAGTTGGCCCGCCAGGTCCGTAGAAAACCCGGCGGTGATGACAGGATACTCCAGCGAATGGACTATCGCTAGAGGCGAGTTAAAGGAAGGCTTCGCGGCCGGTGCCTTCCCGCATGACCAGTTTGCCGTCCTGGATTGAGACGAGCAGGCTCTTGGGTTTTCCGCTGACTTTGAGGATGCCTTTGAGCCCCCGGTTGGTGACTTCGACGCCCACCTGCGCACCCTTCGCGGGCAGTTCGACTGAAGTTTCGAAGGCTTCTCCCAGAAGCTGGTTGGTGGAGACCCCGACGTCACGGCGGACCTCCTTGCCGTTGACCAGTACGGTGATGTTGGCCTCGTCGAATCCTTCCTGAAAGACGATGAGTAGTTCCCGCATGGTGGCCTCTTCCTCGAAATGATTACCGATGACGGCAACTCAACTACAGCACTTCACGGCCCGGAGTGGAATACCCGTTTCCGCTGCCGCACCGGCGGGAGGTTCAGGCCGGCCGAGTGACGGTTGGAGTCGCCAACCCCAGCCCTCCGGTGGAGACCGTCAGGGCAGTAGGGCAAAATGTTCAGGTGACTCAACTCCCGCAGCGTCCCTCGGCCCCCGCATCGCCTGCCCAGACCGGCGCGATCACGCCGGACGACACAATTTATGCCCAGATTGCCGCTGAACTTGGCGTTCAGACCTGGCAGGTGAAGGCCGCAGTGGAACTGCTCGACGGCGGGTCCACCGTCCCTTTCGTCGCCCGCTACCGCAAGGAAGCCACCGGGACGCTGGACGACACACAGCTCCGCGAGCTCGACGAGCGTCTGCGTTACCTCCGCGAACTGGAGGACCGCCGTCGTACCGTCCTTGAGGCGATCGCCGCCCAGGGCCAGCTGACGCCGGAACTGCAGAGGACGATCCTTGCTGCGGACACCAAGTCCCGGCTCGAGGATATCTACCTGCCGTTCAAGTCCAAGCGGCGCACCAAGGCCCAAATCGCCCGCGAGGCTGGGCTGGAGCCGCTCGCCGAGACGCTGCTGAAACGCCCGGACCTCGATCCCGAACGGGAGGCGGCCAAGTATCTGAACCGGGAGCACTCCATTGACGATTCGGCCGCAGCGCTCGCCGGTGCCCGCTCCATCCTGGTGGAACGCGTTGCACAGGATCCGGATCTTGCCGCCAACCTGCGTGAGCGGCTCTGGACCCAGGGCCGGATGGTATCGCGCGTGAAGAAGGGCAAGGAATCCGACGGGCAGAAATTCGCGGACTACTTCGAGTTCGCCCAGGCTCCGTCCGGGATGCCCTCACACCGCGTACTGGCGTTGCTGCGCGGCGAGAAGGACGGAGTGCTTGAACTGGACCTCGCCGAAGCGGACCCCACTAACGACGACGCCCTTGCCGCCGCGCGTGCGCGCTACGAGGCCGCGGTGGCCAGATGCCTCGGGGTTGCCGACCGTGGCCGTCCCGCCGACGCGTGGCTGATGCAGACCGCTCAGCTCGCCTGGCGCTCGCGCGTGCTCGCGCGGCTGACTGCTGACCTTCGCGGCCGGATGTTTACGGCTGCAGAAGACGAGGCCGTACGGGTCTTTGCAGCCAACCTGCGCGACGTCCTGCTCGCGGCGCCGGCCGGTAACCGGGCCACCCTCGGTTTGGATCCTGGCCTGCGGACCGGGGTGAAAGTCGCTGTGGTGGACGGGACGGGCAAAGTGGTAGCGACGGACACCGTCTACCCGCACGCGCCCGCCCGGAAGTGGGACGAGGCGCTCGCCACGCTGGTCCGGCTCGCGCAGAAGCACCACGTGGAGCTGGTGGCCATCGGCAACGGCACGGCGTCCCGCGAAACGGACAAGCTCGCGGCCGAACTGATCAAGCAGTTGCCCGCAGCGGAGCAGAAACCGCAGAAACTTGTGGTCTCCGAGGCCGGCGCGTCGGTGTATTCGGCGTCTGCGCTGGCGGCCGCTGAGCTGCCCGGCATGGACGTGTCCCTGCGCGGGGCGGTGTCCATCGCGCGGCGCCTACAGGATCCGCTGGCCGAACTGGTGAAGATCGATCCGAAGTCCATCGGTGTGGGGCAGTACCAGCACGATGTCACGGCGTCGAAGCTGGACCGGAGCCTCGACGCGGTGGTGGAGGACTGCGTGAACGCGGTGGGAGTCGACGTGAACACGGCCTCGCCTGCGCTGCTGAGCCGGGTGGCCGGCGTCGGGCCGTTGCTGAGCGAAAACATTGTGGCGTACCGGAACGAACACGGACCGTTCGCCAAGCGCAGCGAACTGAAGAAGGTGCCGCGGCTTGGTGCCAAGGCGTTTGAGCAGTGCGCCGGGTTCCTGCGGATCACCGGGGGAGCGGAACCGCTGGACGCGTCGAGTGTCCACCCGGAGGCCTACGCTGTGGCACGCAAAATCCTGGTGGCGGCGGGATCCGCACCGGCGTCGTCCCTGGATCCGCGCACCTTTGTTGACGGGACTTTCGGGCTGCCCACAGTGCAGGACATCCTGGCCGAGTTGGATAAGCCCGGCCGCGATCCCCGCCCGGCCTTTGCCGCTGCGACCTTCTCGGAGGGGATCGAGAAGATCTCCGACCTTAGGCCCGGAATGGTGCTGGAGGGGACTGTCACGAACGTGGCCGCTTTTGGAGCCTTTGTTGACGTGGGTGTTCACCAGGACGGACTTGTCCACGTTTCGGCGCTGGCCAACCGCTTCGTGTCCGACCCGCGCGAAGTGGTGAAATCCGGGCAGGTGGTCCGGGTGAAGGTGCTCGAAGCTGATCCGGAACGGAAACGCATCTCGTTGACTTTGAGGCTCGACGACGAGCCGTCGCCTTCCGGCGGCGCGAGAACTCCGGGTGGCGCGCGGGAGTCCGGCGGTCGGGGCGCCGGTGGGCAGAACTCCGGGGTTCGCGAGTCCGGCGGTGGGGGTGCCGGTGGGAAGAACTCCGGCAACCGCGGCGGCGGCAAGAACAGCGGCGTGCCGAACTCCGGTGGCCGGCCTCCTGCCCCCAAACCGGCCACCGCCAATACCGCCATGGCCGAGGCGCTCCGGAAGGCCGGGTTGGGCAGGTAGCCCGGTGCTTTAGGCGAGCGACAAAACGAACGCCAGAACAAACCCGGCGGCGGTGCTCAGCGCCACCGCCGGGCCGCCGTGCTCAAAGGCTTCGGGCATCAAGGTGTCTGCCAGCGATGCAATGACGGCGCCTGCAGCAAAGGCCAATGGCAGCGAGATCGCCTCAGGATCGGTTCCGGAAAGCGGTCCAGCGCCGACCACGACGGCCACTACCAGCAGCACCGCGCAGGCGCCCCACAGCCCGATGATGCTTCCGGCCGAACGGCCTTGGGTCCGCATGGAGGCAGCGCCTACCAGGGCCTCCGGAAAATTGGACACAAAGATGGCGGCCAGCAGGGCCAGGCCGCCGGTTCCTTCACCGAGGGATACCCCTAAGGCCACGTTTTCGGGCACCCCGTCCAGTGTGACTGCAGCCAGGAGGGCAAGTCCTGCGGCGCCGCGGGTCGATTCAACAGTTGCGGGTTTGTCAGCGGCCGCTGCGTCGGTATCGAGCTTGGCGCTGCCCTGGAACTCGTCCGCTGGTGTGGCTTTGGCGCCGGGCTGGGCCCAGCGGTCCAGCAGGGCGCTGAGGGCGGTGAACACGATGGCTCCCACCATCAAACCAATCGCCGCCCTCAGGATGCCCCCACGCTCGTAGGCGTCCTCGAACAACTCGAAGGTCAGGGCGGTGATGAGGGCTCCCGCGGCGAAGGCGAGGAGCATCGCCAGGAGGCGCTTGGGGAGTTCGAACTTAACACCGATGAAGGCACCCAGAATCAGTGCACTGGATGCTATGGCGCCGAAAACCAGCGACATCATCATTTCGACAGTATAGGAGCGGGATGCTACGGGAGGAACCTATATTTGCAGGTCAGGGGTCGAAGCGGACAGCTCATCACGCACAGCCGGGCAACCGAGGGAGAACTGTATCTTGACCCCTCCACCTCCCTCCAAGCTGGTGTGGGAATCTTGGTGGCCAGGTTTGCTGAGGGTAGCGGCTTGCTGGACGCGTAGACGCCTGATGCTCTTGGTAGGTGACGCACTGGTAGTGCCCGTCCTCCGGAGGGCGGCGTCGGCGAGCTAGGTACTCACAACCCTCGGCCGGCCGAACTGAGTCCGAACTCCCGGCGAGAAAAGGACCGAGTCCGGGGGACCAGCCACAACCATGCCGGCAGCGCTGACTAGTCCGTCGTCGAGCTTGGTCAACTCGGCCTGGTGCAAGGGCCAGGCTGAGTGCGTGTTGGGGATGTACAGCGTGCGGCCGCGGAAGCTGGTGTGAAGGCCAAACCTTGCGGTGAGGTGTACAGACAACGGATCGGTGACGACGCTTTCCAATTCAGGTACAGCTGCGAACTCGCTAGTGGCGCCACCCCGAAACCGCCGCACAGAGTAGCCTGTGGAACCGTCAGACGCTGCGGAGCGGAAGCCAGTCCTGGACCAGACGTACGGTATTCCTGCTGCCCGGGCTGTGAGCACCACCGCCAGCCGGTCAGCATCAAGGCTCAGGAACACCACACCTCGAGTGCCATCCGGTTCACGGGAGTACAGGCGGACATTGACCTCGTTGAAATCTCCGAAGAACGGTATTGCCGGGCCACGGCCGAGGCCGGCCTTACGCATCCGAAAACCTATCAGCCCCACCCAGGACGAACCGTCGTAAACATCGGGGATCACGCCGGGCGGCATGAAGGCGGCTGCGGTCGCCTGGGGCACGCGCCAGTGCAGGAACAGGGCATCTATCCAGCGCTGGTCCATGATGATGGGACCAGGCAGTTGCGGCGCTTCCGGCCACGGATCAGGGCTACCCAGCTGGGGATTCATCATCGCATCCACCTTTCATCCTGCATCCCTGAATTACGGTCCGGTCTATGCTCGGGCATGTCAGCCTAGCCGCAATTCCCCAGCAGATTGTCACGTTTGTAGTATCCCGGGTTGCCGCCGTCCCGGAAGTGGCTCGTCGGATATCGCCGTCGATGTGAAGATCGCGGGACAGCACCATTTGTTCCCCAGGTGCCATGTTCATGGCTCCGGCCGGCCCCGTTTTTGTGAGTGCTTCCGGTAACCGTGGTGGTTCCCAGTCGGGTTGTTCGCTGGCGTAGTGTCTGCCTGTGGGTGAGATCCAGCCCGGCGGTTCGGTCTTGGAGGCGGGTCCGGGTGTCCAGCCGGTGTTGTGCCTGAGCTTGTGGTGCTTCGGGCACGGCTGGGCGAGGTTGCTGATCCCGGTGGTTCCGCCGTGCGCCCAGGCGAGGAGATGGTCCGCTTCGTTATCCAGGGAGGCGTTGCTGCAGCCAGGGAACGGGCACTTGCCATCCCGGAGTCTGAGCCATTGGCGTTGGGCTTTGGTGACCGGGTAGCTGGTCCGCCCGATCTCCAGCGGTGCACCGTCCCTCGGGTCGATCAGGACCCGGGGGAAGGAGGAGGCGCCGTCCGCGATGAGCCTGCGTGCCATGGTGACCGGGATCGGACCGTACCCGTCCAGCATCGCCGGTTCATCCGTGGCACCGAGGAGGGACATGACGGGCACGGTGACCAGGACCTGCGCCCGCGGCACCGGGACCCGCCCCACGGCACTTCCGCCCGTGCCGCCACCCATGGTTCCGCCCCCACCCGGCTGGCCGGCAGTCTCACCTGCGCCTTCGAGGAGCAGGGTCGCGGCGGTGTCGGCGCGCATCTGGGTCAGGGTGCGGTCCTCGTCCGGGCCCTGCAGCGCCCGGGCCGCGGCCGTGGTGCGGTTCCAGATCCCGGCGGCCTGGTCCGCGGGCAGGTACGCCGAGAGCCAGGCCATGCCGTCCCGGTCCGGGCGGTATTCGAGCCGCCGGTCCGACACAGACCGGGTGTGGCGTTTTTCGATGCTGACCGGGTGGTGCCGTTCCCGCCATGTCCGGGCCTTATGCCGGAACCGGGACGCGACCAGTTCCCCGACCGGGCCGCCACGGGCAGGGTTGGGCGCGTCAGGGTCCAGGAAGTGCGCCTCCAGAGCCCCGGCTGCGGCAGGGTAAAGGTTGGTGGTCTCGTCCACCATCACCCGGGCATGCTGCCACGAGATTTCCCCGGCCGTGAGTGCGGACAGGGTCAACGGCAACGCGGTGGTCAGAGCCTGGGACTCGGTCAGCAGGGCCCCGACGGTCCGTTCACCGACCGTCAGGGCGCACGCGACCTCGGCCACGACAGCCATCTCCTGGGCCCGGTCAGAGTCATCGGGAGCCGCCAGAGCCTGGGCCGTGTCCGCGTAGCCCGCGGCTGCGTGGACGGTGACGGCGGCGACCTGGGCATTGATCCGAGCAGTCAGGGCCAGCGTATCCAGCCAGCCATCAGCCTCCCGGCGCAACGGATCACCATCCGCACACCTGGCGGCCCCGGCGGAATCCGCGCCGCGCTTGGCCGCAGCAAGCAGCAATGCGGCGGAAGCACAAACAGCCTCCGCCGCCTCAACCGCTGCCCTGTTTCCCATACCCACATCATCCCGCCGGGCACTGACAGAAACCCCGAAGCTACAGGCCTATGTGAATAACCCTGCGGCTGTGGATAACCCTGCGGTCACCCGAAGTAGCCTTAGGAACCTGCCCGCGCGGGCTCGGCAGATTCTCCGGAGTCAGACTCTGCTCCTGAGTCAGACTCCTTCTGCCACGGCCAGCGCCCGGTGATTTCGAGCTCCAGCGAGAAGCTCAGGAAGGTTCGGATCAGCACGATAATGGCCAGTACGCCCACGCTCTCGAAGGTGGGCGTTACTGCGACTGTGCGGATGATGTCGGCCGCCACCAGAAGCTCAAGGCCCAACAGGATGGACCGCCCCAGCAGTTGCCGATAGGCGCGGTAGACGGTCAGTTTCTCAGCCCCGGCGGGGAGCTTGCGTGGCTGATAGCCGCGCACAGCCATGGGAATGGACACGATGGCGCCGATGACCATCACGGCCACTCCGGCGAAGTCCATGTATTTGCCCACGGCCTCAATGATGTGCTGGAAATCCACCGTGCTCCTCGTCTGCCAGGATCAGTACTCTGCCTTGCCCCAGCCTACGGGTGGCGGACTCCGGAGCCGGCCAAGACTTCCCGGTAGCCTTCGCGGAACGACGGGAAGGCGAAGGTGAAGCCGGTCCCACGGAGCAGGGCGTTGCTCACCCGCTTGTTACCGCCACGGGCCTCGCCGGCCGGACCAACAGGAGGTTCCGGATAACCCATCTCAGCGGCCAGGAAGCGAAGTACATCTCCCATGTCCGCGGGATCGTCGTCCACCCCTATGTATACCGGTGCAGGCATGGACTCCAGGGTGGTGAGGTGGACGATCGCGGCCGCAGCATCGTCCCGGTGGATCCGGTTCGTGTAGCGCGGTTCATCGGGAATCACCGCGGCCCCGCCGCGGACCTGATCAATAAGCCTGGTTCGCCCAGGACCGTAGATCCCGCCCAGCCGGAGAATGACCGGCGAGGATTCGGTGCCGCGCAACCGCGAGAGCAGGAGCTCCTCCGCCTCCCGGATGATGCGCCCCGAGAAACCACCAGGTGCCGGCGTCGTACTTTCATCCACCCAGCCGCCGGCGGCGTCGCCGTAGACGGCAGTAGAGGACACGAACAGCACCCGCCGCGGCCACACGCCGTCGCGCGCCAACGCGTCCAGGACGTGCGAAAGCCCGTCCACGTAGGCAGCCCGGTAGGCCGCCTCGGTGGGTGAGTCTGCCGCTACGGCGACGACGACGGCGGTGGTGTCCGCCGGAATGGCCGGGAGGTCGGCGGAACTCAAGTCAGCCGGAACGCCTTCTATGGCGGCCGGCAGCTTCTCGGGGGAGCGGCGCCAGCCAACGACGCGATGGCCGAGGGCAGCAAAGCGCAGGCCCGCCTCGGTGCCTAAATCGCCGCAGCCGGCCAGGAGGATGCTCACGTGGTCAGGGTGCCTGGACCGGGAAGAACACGCGGGGATCCTGCAGGAGTGCCGGGTAATCGAACGCGGACCGGTCAATCACCTCGGTGACCGTGAAGTTGCGGCCGAAGCGGCCGTCGTCGAGCGTGATGGGCCTGCCCACCACCTGGCCGACAGCGAACTTGGCGCCGTCCTCGAACATGACCGCCACGGCTGTCTTGCCCGGCAGGGTAGCGAAGGCGTTCTCCTGGGCCTGGCGCTTCCGCGTAGGTTTTTTCACCTGCTGTTTGGGAGGAAGCTTGCGGGGCTGCTTGGACGGGCGGCGCGATCCGTCGTCGACGTAGACGGGGGAGTAGCCGTCCGGTTCGACCGCGACGGGAGCCACAGCGTGGCCGCGGACCGGCGGCAGAGCCACAGTGTCCAACGTTTGGGGATCGATCTCGGCGTGAGGGTCGCGGAGGATCCAGAGGATATCGCCCTCTGGTTCCGCGGGATAGAACTCGTGCTTGGGCTCGGGCCAGAGGTAGTCGAGGTCCACGTCAGCGTCCGGAAACACTTCCTTGTAGAACTTCGGTTCCTTGTGGACCAGCTTGGCCCGGTGGCTCAGGTGGAAGTCCGGATTTCCGAGCCATTCCGGCATGGGGATTTTGGCGGCGTAATCCGGGTGGGCTGCCTGCGGCGCGAACTCGGTGATGTTGGCGCGCGTGTTGTCGGCGTGGCCGCGGGCGGTCCATTCGTCCACCATCGCCAGGCCGTACATGGTCAGGGCCGGCACATGGCCCATCCACATGCGGACGGCGGGGTGGGTCTGCCAGCCGTACTCGGGGATCACCAGCGCACGGAGGGTCTGCAGCGCTTCGACACGCTGTTTGCCAAGCCTGGCGGTGTCCAGTGCTGCGGCGCTCTGCCGGAAATCGGGGTACGGGAGGAAAGTTTGCATTCTTTCAGTCTGACGGCACCGGGCGGATGTGCCAATTGCAGTGCCCGCCACCACACGCGAGCCGCTTGCCCGCGGAGCAAATGTTCACATAGTGGACCGATGCATACAGCGGATATCGCTATCCACTAAGATCACCGAAACGCCCCACCGTCCCGGAAGCCCCCTCATGACAATTTCAGCTGATTTGACCCACGGAAACACGAGTTCTTTTGTGCCCCGCTTCGGGCAGATGCTCAGTCCGGAGGCCAAGGGCATTCTGGTCCTTGATGAATTCACCATCGATCCGGCGGCCGCGCGCAAGGAGCAGCATGGCTTCCGCGCGTCGTTGGCCTCGGTTGCGCTGACGCTGCGCCGGATCGTGGCCCTGCGCGTGGTCATTGCCCTGGTGGCCATCGGGAACCTGCCACTGTTCCTGCTTTCCAGCGGCTGGTGGATCTACGCCGTCTCTTTGACTCTGGTGGCTGCTGTCCACCTGGCCGTCTCCTGGCTGAACCGCCACGAGCCCAAGGTCCGCCAGCGCCAGATGCTCGAACTGCACATGCACCGTGAGAAGAGCGCGAACTACCGCAAGGTCCGCGACGCCGTGAAGTACATGATCGACACGCCCAGCCGCATGAACGAGCACCTTTACCTCGAACTGCTGGCAGCCAAGCGCGTGGCGTTGAACCTCGCCCACGGGACCGTTGCGCTGCTGGACACCAGCGACGACGCCGCCTGGAAGGTGCGCATCATCCGCGAAATCAAGGTCGCCGTCTAACAAGCCAATACAACGTACGACGCCGGCGCTCCCCTTTTGAGGGGAGCGCCGGCGTCGTCGTTTGGGAGGCAGTCCGTTCCCGGCCCAGTCAGGAACCGGGGTCCTTAGGCGGGAAGCTGAATGACCTGTCCCTCGAACACCAGGTTGGGATCGGCGATGGTGTCCAGGTTGGCGTCAGCCAACTGCTGCCAGCCGCCGGCGATGCCGAGTTTTTCCGCAACGATGCTCAGCGTGTCACCGGCTTCCAGCGTGTAGGTCTCGCCGCTGAGCGCCACCGGGGCGGCATGCTGCGGAACCGTTACGGGCGCGGTCTGCACGGGCGCGGTCTGTACCGGAGCCGCCTGTACGGGCGCGCTCTGGACCGGGACGCTCTGAGGTGCCACCGCCGTCGCGCCTCCTCCGCCGCTCAAACCGAGCTGCGCGGCGCAGGACGGCCAGGCGCCCCAGCCCTGCGCGGCCTGGACCTGTTCTGCCACGGCGATCTGCTGTTCGCGGCTCGCATCGGCCGCGGAGCCGGTGCCGCCGTAGGCCGCCCACGTGGTGGGGCTGAACTGCAGGCCGCCCGTGTAGCCGTTGCCCGTGTTGGTGGCCCAGTTGCCGCCGCTCTCACACTGTGCCAGGGCGTCCCAGGTTGAGGTGCTCGCTGCGTTGGCTCCCGTGGCGGACAGTGCAAGCCCCGCCATGGAAATGGCAGCAACAGTTGCTCCGCGGCGCGCGACAGTACGGATGGTGGTGTTGTTCATGGTGTTGATGCTCCCGAAGGCCACCTGCGCTCGGTCCGTCCCCGGACGTTATCGCGCCACTGCCCGCCCCTGACGAATAGAGGTCATTTTCGGTGTCTGCCGGCCGGGCAGTTCTGGTGGAGGCAGCACCGGGCATTCATCGGCCCGCCTGACGGGCCTGCATTTCACGCTAGGACATCACGGCGGCGATATCAAACCGGGGTGCCGGCAAGAGTCTGGGCTGGTGGCGGGCTGGTTGCGGCCCGGGGAAGTGCCGCCGCCAGGTAGGGCGCGGTGCGGCTGTGGGGTGAAAGCGCGACGTCGGCCGCGGTTCCGGCGGCGACGATCCTGCCGCCGGCGTCCCCGCCCGACGGCCCCAGGTCAATGACCCAGTCCGCGGCGGCCACCACCGCCATCTCGTGTTCGACCACCACCACGGTGTTGCCGCTGTCCACCAGGCCGTGAAGCTGGGCCATCAACAGTTCGACGTCTGCCGGGTGGAGTCCTGTGGTGGGTTCGTCGAGGAGGTAGAGGGTGTGGCCCCGCTGGGCACGCTGCAGTTCCGTGGCGAGCTTGATGCGCTGCGCTTCGCCGCCGGACAGCTCAGTGGCCGGCTGACCCAGCCGGAGATAGCCCAGGCCAACGTCCCGGAGGCTCTTCAAGCTGCGGGCGGCGGCAGGAATGCCGGCCAGGAACCCGGCCGCGTCATCCACGGTCAGCCTCAACACTTCAGCCACATTCTTGCCACGGTAGGTCACCTCCAGGGTTTCCGGGTTGTAGCGTGAGCCGCGGCACTCCGGACAGGGACCGTAACTGCCCGGGAGGAACAGCAACTCCACGGCCACAAACCCCTCGCCCAGGCAGGTCTCGCACCGCCCGCCAGCTACGTTGAAGGAGAACCTCCCGGCCCCGAACCGTCTGGCGCGCGCCTGCTCCGTGGCGGCGAACTCCTTGCGTACCGCGTCGAACAGGCCCGTATAGGTGGCCAGGTTCGAGCGGGGCGTGCGCCCGATGGGCTTCTGGTCCACGGTCACCAGCCTGTCGATCCGTTCCGCTCCGCTGACCGGCCCCACCGACAACGGCGTCGCCGGGCCTGCGTCATCCGGATCTGCAGGCTGTGCGGCCCTGCCCGAGGGTGCAGCCTTTGCCGAGGGTGCAGGCGTTGCCGAGGGTGCCGGGTGGTCCTTCAGCCCGGATCCCACCACTTCACCCAGGACATGGCTGACCAGTGTGGACTTGCCCGAGCCGGACACTCCCGTGACTGCAGTCAGGACGCCCAACGGGAACCGCGCATCAACGTCCCTGAGGTTGTGGCGGCTGATGCCGGCCAGCTCCAGCCAGCCGTCCGGCTCCCTGATGCTGTTCGCAAGAGGCGCGCGGCCTCCTTGTGGTCCGCCGCCGCCGGGCGTGTCGCTCTCGTGGGGCGCGCCGCCGTCGGGCACTTCATCGCTGAACAGGAACGGGCGCGTGACCGATGCCTCGATCGCCGCCAGCCCGGCAACCGGCCCGCTGTAGAGCACCTCGCCGCCGCCCTCGCCGGCCCGGGGACCCACATCCACCAGCCAGTCGGCGCGGCGGACAACGTCCATGTTGTGTTCCACCACGAAGACGGAATTGCCGGACGCTTTGAGCTGGTCAAGGACCGCCAGGAGGGGCTCGGCATCGGCAGGGTGGAGGCCGGCGGACGGTTCGTCCAGCACGTAGATCACGCCGAACAGGCCGGACCGGAGCTGCGTGGCGATCCTCAGCCGCTGCATCTCGCCGGGGGAGAGGGTAGGGGTGGCGCGGCCCAGGGCGAGGTATCCCAGGCCAAGATCCAGGAGCACGGTGACGCGGTTCAGGAGGTCCGCGGTGATGGCCACCGCCACTTCGTTGTCCTCCCCGGACGTCTGCGTGCGGGATGCGGTTCCGGCTTCCTTCAGGCCGGCGGTGGGGCGGATGATCTCGGCCAGTTCCACCATCGGCGTCGCGTTGAGCTCGGCGATGGTCCGCCCGGCGAAGGACACGGCGAGAGCGTCGGCCGTGAGCCCGGTGCCGCCGCAGAGCGGGCACGGCCCGGACTCCATAAACGCCAGGACACGCTCGCGCATGGCAGCGCTCTGGGAGTCCGCCAGGGTGTGCAGGACGTAGCTTTTGGCGCTCCAGAAGCGGCCCTTGTACGGCTTGGCAACACGGTCTCGCTCCGGGGTGACTTCCACCACCGGCTGTTCCTCGGTGAACAGGATCCAGTCGCGCTGCTTCTTCGGCAGTTTCCGCCAGGGCACGTCGACGTCGTAGCCCAGGTGACTGAGGATGTCGCGGAGGTTCTTGCCCTGCCAGGCGCCCGGCCACGCGGCTATCGCACCGTCGCGGATGGTCAGTGTCGGGTCCAGAACCAGGGATTGCTCGCTGACCGTGTGGGCGACCCCCAGCCCGTGGCATTGCCGGCACGCGCCCGCGGCGGTGTTTGGCGAAAAGGCGTCCGAGTCCAGCTGCGCGGCACCTGCAGGGTAGGTTCCGGCGCGTGAAAACAGCATGCGCAGCGAATTGGAGAGGGTGGTCACCGTGCCCACGGTGGACCGGCTGCTGGGTGCGCCGCGGCGCTGTTGAAGCGCGACGGCGGGTGGCAGCCCCGAGATCATCTCCACCTTGGGATTGTGGCCCTGCTGGATGAGGCGGCGGGCGTAGGGGGCCACTGATTCGAAGTAGCGCCGCTGGGCTTCGGCATAGATGGTGCCAAAGGCGAGTGAGGACTTCCCGGAACCGGAGACTCCCGTGAACGCCACGATGGAGTCGCGCGGCACATCCACGTCAACGTTGCGCAGGTTGTTCTCCCGCGCGCCCCGCACACGGACAAAGCCGTCCGCGAGGTGGCCGGAACCGGCGTGGGATGAAAAGTCAGCCTGCTGAGGATTGTGCATCGATCGACTCTAGCCGCGATGCGGCCGGCGGGCGATATCCTGACCGGATGAACACCTTTGCCGACGCTACTGCCGCGCCTGAGACCATAGCTCCCGAAGAGTTGACCGAAGAAGAGTTGACCGAGGCCCAGCCGGCAGAGGTGCTGCGGCCCCTGACCGTCGCCGAGCTGCACCTGCACATCGAGGGCACCCTGCAGCCGGAGCTGATTTTCGAGCTGGCCGCGCGCAATGGCATCGCACTGCCGTACGCGGACCTCGACGAGCTCCGCGGACGGTATGAGTTCACCGACCTGCAGTCCTTCCTTGACTTGTACTACGCCAACATGGCGGTGCTGCAGACCGAACAGGACTTCGCCGACATGACCCGCGCGTACCTGACCCGGGCGGCCGCTGCCGGCGTCCGGCACGCGGAGATCATGATGGACCCGCAGGCACACCTGTCCCGCGGCATCCCGCTGGAGACCTGCGTGAATGGCGTGGCTTCGGCCTTGGCGACGTCGGTGGAGGACTTCGGCATTTCCACCCTGTTGATCGCCGCGTTCCTGCGGGACCTTTCCGAGGAATCCGCGCTGGAGGTCCTTGATGCGCTGCTGGCCATGGACGCTCCGATTGCGGCCATCGGCCTTGACTCGGCGGAGGTGGGCAACCCGCCGGCAAAGTTTGAACGGCTCTATGCAAAGGCCCGCGCAGCGGGCCTGCGGCTGACCGCCCACGCAGGCGAGGAAGGGCCGCCGTCGTACATCATCGAAGCGCTGGACATCCTGGGCGTGGAGCGGATCGACCACGGCATCCGGTGCATGGACGATCCCGAGCTGGTGGAGCGCCTCGTTGACGGGCGGACGCCGCTGACCGTGTGCCCGCTTTCCAACGTCCGGCTGCGGGCCGTGAATACCCTGGCGGACCACCCGCTGCCGGCAATGCTTGCAGCGGGGCTGAACGTATCGGTGAACTCGGACGATCCGGCCTATTTCGGCGGGTACGTGGATGACAACTTTGCCCAGCTCAGGACCGTGTTCGAGCTGTCCGAGTTCGACGTGGTACGGCTCGCCGCCAATTCCATCCACTCATCGTTCGCTTCCGAGGAGCGTAAAGCGGAGCTCCTGAACGAGCTGAACGGCGTATAGCTCCACGCCGCCCGCTCGCTTACACTGGTGCGCAGGCGTGTCCGGGAAGCGTCCGGCGGTACCCAGTTACCAGCGCACAGGGTTGAGCAAACAGCCCCTTTCCGAGACCCCTGCCTCAGTTCCGGCGTAATCCGCGTCATAGATGGTCACGACACGCAGAGTTAACCATTTCAAGTCGCGCGATTAACAAGCTGTTGGCAGGATGCCTAGAGACCGATCGCATTACTCAAGGGGAACCATGGCCAAGTCCACCGCAGATAACACCAACCTCCGACTCAAGACCGTACTGAACGTCCTGACCGAAGGCGTGTGGTCCGGCGACACGTTGAACGCCGGGGAGGTCCTGGCAGAAGCCACCGCCCGCGTGCCGTTCAGTGACCACGAGGCGGCGTTGCTTACCGGCGGCATTCCCCGTGGCCACAAGGCGCTCACGTCCGCCACGGCCAAGCTGGTCAAGGCAGGCTGGCTGGTCAAGGGCCGGTCAGGCTGGACCATCACCGAAGACGGCATGCGCGCCACCGTTGCGTTCCCCGATGCGGCGTCCTTCGCTGCAGCGCTGGACGCCGGCACTCCGGTTCCGGCCGACGTCCCGGTTCCTGCGGCCCCGGCCGTCCTGCCCGCCAAAGCAGCGAAGAAGGCACCGGCCACGCCAGCCACCCCGGACGCACCCGTGACGAAGACTCCCGCCAAGAAGGCGCCGGCCAAGCGGACCCCCGCCAAGAAGGCAGCGGATGCAGTGGGCAAGGCGGCAAAGATCATCGAGGACGCAGTAGAGCCCGTGGTCAAGGCCGTCCGCTCGCGCAAGGCAGCCCCGAAGGAAGGTGCCGCGCTTGCCGGCGCAGCGTCGTCGTCCAACGGAACGCACGCTGTGGGCAACACCGCGGAGACGTTCCCCCAGCCTGAAGCTGTGGCAGTTGCCGGCGACTTCAACACCATCCTCGGAGCGCCGGAGAACTGGGCCCCGCAGTACGACGAGGCCCAGCTGGCCCTGGACACCCTGGACCAGCTGTGGAAGATCAGCGCCGACCTGCCGGCCGGCTACTACACCTTCAAGATCGCCCTGAACCGGTCGTGGGAAGAGAACTACGGCGCCTTCGGCACCTTCGATGGCCCCAACCACGAACTGCACCACGACGGCGGCACTGTCACCATCAGTTACGACCACCGCACCCGGGACATCACCATCAACTGATCCCCGGTCTCTGGACAAAAACTCCTGAGTGAAGCAGTGTGGAAACCGGTCGTCCTGACCGGTTTCCACACCTTTAAGGAGATGCTGAAATGACCCTTCCTTCCGGCCTTACCCCGGGCAATTGGACGTTGGATATGTCGCACAGTGAGATCGGTTTCACGGTGCGGCATGCAGGCATCAGTAAAGTCCGGGGCCGGTTCACGGACGCAACGGCCGAGGCCCGCGTCGGCGAATCGCTGGCCGATGCCTCCCTTCACGCCACCGTCATCACCGCCAGCTTCGAGTCCGGTGATGCCAACCGCGACGCGCATGTCAAGGGACCTGATTTCTTCGACGTCGAAGAGTTCCCCGAGATGAAATTCCGCGCCACCTCGGTAGAGGGCGACGGCGAGGACTACACCCTCACCGGCGACCTCACCATCCGGGGCATCACCAAGCCGGTGGAGCTGGAAGTCGAATTCACCGGGGTAGCGGTGGATCCGTTCGGTGCCACCCGCGCCGGCTTCTCTGCCGAGACCGAGATCAGCCGCAAGGAGTTCGGCCTTACGTGGAACGCAGCGCTTGAGGCCGGCGGCCTGCTGGTCAGCGACAAAGTGAAGATCAACGTCGACGCCGCCTTGGTCAAGCAGGCCTGATCCCGGCGCCCATCATGGCTCCTGACAGTCCCCCATTCGGCATCTCCCGGTCCGAGGACCCCCAGACAGGTGATGTCCGGCTCTCTGCCCGCGTCTTTGGCGTGGTGCAGGGGGTCGGATTCCGTTTCTGGACGATGGGCAAGGCCGACGAACTGGCCCTCAAAGGGTTAGTGAAAAACCTCGACGACGGTTCGGTGTCCATCGTTGCCGAAGGCCCTGAGCAGCAGGTCCGGAAGCTCCTGGACTGGCTGAGGTCAGCGAATGCCCCTGGCCGGGTGGAGCGGGTGGAGGAGTCCATCTCCGCGGCCGAGAACTCGTTCCGGGATTTCAGGGCCCGCTGAGGGTGCCTGTACCGGCCGCACCTGCACGTGCCGTGTCCGGTTTGCCTGACTGGCCGAGGGGGCGTTCTTTGGGGCCCGGCGGATACGCGTGCCGCCGCCCCGCCAAGGTGATCACCAACGCGAGGACGGCGGGAATTGCTGCCGCCACCGGAACAAGCAGAGGCCCGGCGAAGGTCAGTGCAGCGGCGCCGAACATGGCACCGATCATGATCCCGATCTGGATGGTCAGGACGGTCAGCCCGTTGGCGGCGTCCCGGTACTCGCCGCCCGCACGGAGGATGGCGGACTGGTTGTAGATTCCCATGGCACCGATTCCCGTGCCCCAGATAAACATCAGGACCAGGGTGACAGCCAAGGCCAGACCGGGCAAGGCAACCCCGGCCAGGGGCAGCAGGAGCATGGACACCACCACTCCGGCAATGGTGATCAGGAGCCATCGCCGCGGCCGGGAATCCACGGTAATCCCCGCAATCCAGATGCCTACCAGCCCGGCAACCCCGAGGACGCTGATGGACAGCGGGATGCTGAAATCAGGAAGTTTGGCCTCGCGGAGGAACGGCGCAATGTAGGTGAACAACGCGAAATGGGCCATCAGCATCAGCGGCCAGCCGACGGCCACAACTTTGACGCCGGGCTGGCTGATCGCCTGGCGAACAGAGGGGTGCGGCGCGTCGGGGATGCGCCGGACCGGCGGAAGCAGCCAGATCGCCAGAATCGCCAGCAACACACCGGAGGCCGCGAGGACCAGGAACGCCGCGCGCCAGCCGAGCAGGTTGCCCAGGAAGGTGCCCACGGGGGCGCCGATCGCCAGGCCCAGGCTGTTGCCACTGAAAACGATGGCCAGCGCCTTGCCCACTTTGTGGGCGGGCACAATCCGTGCCACAAACGGGGCCATGGCTGACCACAACAGGCCGTGGGCGATGCCGCCCACCACGCGTGAACCCATGGCAGCGCCGAAATCGGAAACCACGGCCACCAAAGCATTGCTCGCAGCGAAGGTCAGGATCAGCGCGATGAGCAGGAAATGCCGTGGAATCCGGGAGAGCAGCAGAGACAACGGGATGACGGTCACCACGATGATGGCCGCATAACCCGCCGTCAGATACCCGGCCGTCGCCTCCGACACCCGGAAATCCGCGCTGATCTGGGGCAACAGCCCGGACGGCAGGAGTTCGGTGGTGATGGCGGTGAAACCAATGGCGGCGAGCACTACGAGGGCGCCGACGGGCAGCTTGGTATTCTGGGATGTCACCCCCTGAATTTACCCTGCCGGCGGCTTGGGCTCAGGCCGATGAAGGCCCCGAGCTCCTCCAGAACAGCCGGTTTGTGGGGCATGTAGTTCGTGAGTTCGGGAGAACGGATCACCACGGCACGCCACTGGCCCCGGGACACCGCGACGTTGATCCGGTTCCGGTTCAGCAGGAACTCGGCTCCGCGGGGCGCCTCGGCAACCGCCGAGCAGGCCATCGAAACCAGCACCACGGGCGCCTCCTGGCCTTGGAACTTGTCCACGGTGCCCACCCGGACACCTCCCAGCCCCGCCTGTTGCAAGGTAAGCCGGATCAGCTGGACCTGGGCGTTGTACGCCGCCACCACCAGGAGGTCCTCCGGAGTCAGCGCCCGGGCCGGTTTGTCGCCCCCGGGGAGCCACTTCAACCCGATGTGCCGGTTGGCCTGCCGGACTACCTCGGCTGCCTCTTCTGCGGAGGACGTGGTGTTCCCGCTGTGTTCCACCAGGATGGTCTCCACACCGGCGGGAAGGCCGTCCAGGCTGCGCAGGGACGCCGCGGGCGCCGACTCGAGCTTGCCGTCGTAGCTGAGGACGGACACGGCACGGCACAGGTCAGGATGCATCCGCCAGCTGTCCGCCAGGAAGTAGCCGAGGCTTTCGGGGAGCGTGGCGTGGCCTACGGCGAGCCAGCCGAGGGCAGATTCGTCCACCGGCTCCGGGTGCGAGCCCTGGGTGACCTGCGGCAGCTGCTGCGGGTCACCCAGGAGCAGGAGCCGCTTGGCGGACCGGGCAACAGCCAGGGTGTTGGCCAGCGAGAACTGGCCGGCCTCATCTATCACCAGCAGGTCCAGGGAACCGGCGGGCACGGCTTTCCCGGTCATGGTCCAGGCAGTGCCGCCCACCAGGCAGCCGCCCGGGGAGGCCAGGAGTGTGCCGACGTCGGGGTCCTTAATGTGGCGCCACGGGACGTTGTGGGCTGTGACGAGCTTCTTGGCCACGCGGGCCGGATCCACGCCGGCGGTTTCGATGGCTGTGCAGAGCATGTTCTCCACCACGGCATGGGATTGCCCCACCACGCCGACTTTCCAGCCCTCCGCCACCAGCCTGGCGATGACGTGTGAGCCGACGTACGTCTTGCCCGTCCCGGGAGGGCCCTGCACCGCCAGGTAGGAGCGGTCCAGGTCCAGCAGCGAGGCGGTGATCGCCGTGACGTAGTCGGCCGCTCCCGAGCTGTCATCCCGTACCGGGGCGGGGGCTGGCAACGACCGGAAACGCGGCGGGACCTTGCGCAGGATGTCGATGCCCGGGTGCGCGGGCAGGGAAGGCAGTGCACCCCCGACGGTTTGGGCCAGTTCAGCAAGGGCGGCGTCGATGCTGGCGGTGCCCACAGGCTGGTCTTCGGTGAGGGCTACGGGAAGGTGCGGGTATGCGGGGACCTTGCCCGTTTCCCGTTCCTCGATGGTGATGATGGTCCTGCCAGGGACGCCGGGGTGGTCCTCCACGGCGGTAACCAGGGTACCGAAAGTGAAACCGCGTCCCTTGGTGCCACCGGTGGGATTCTCCAGTCCGTCCGGGACCGGTGCGTCGTAAAGCCGGCACCAGGTGCTGCCGGGTTTGAAGTCCGAGCCCTCGCTCATGGTCCCGGCGAGCCTGAGTGTGCGGGTCCGCATCCGCTCCCGGGGTTTGGCCAGGACCCAGTCCGTGAGGATCTCAGCCGTGTCCACCACAAACACGTTGCGGTGATCGGACCAGGTGTCGAGCTCGGCTTCAGTCCGGTCGAAGTGCTCCCACCAGAACTGCTTCCGTTCGCGCCGGTGGTAGCCGACTGCTGCAGCCACCATCGCAATGGCGCGTTCGTCGTCGGTCCAGGGCCGGTTGTCTGGCAAGCCAGCGAGGTATTCCTGCAGGCGCCGTTCCTCCGGCGAGGGCTCGGGGTCCGGGGCCCCGGCCACCACGTCCGGTACCACACCCTCACGCAGCAGCTGCCCGCCGTCGTCGGGCGTTCCTTCTGGCGCGGCGCTGGCGGGGCCCGTCTCAGCGGCGCCAGTCTCAGCGGCGCGCGTGCCGCGCAGCTCCAGCAGCCAGTCGCGGAGGCGGAGCGTGGAGAGGCAGTCGTACTCGTTGTAGTCGGAGATGGAGGCGAGGACGTCAGCGGCCTCAGTTGCATTGCCGCCGTCACGGGCAGCGCAGTAAGCGGCATACGCCACCACCGAGGCGCCGGCGTCCTTGACGTCCCCCGAGCGGAGGTTGTCTCCCATGTAGAGGGGCTCGAGTTTTTTGATGGAATAGGAAGGCTCGGAGATCCGCAGCGAATGCCGGGCGGTGGCGTAGAGGTCCACCAGGACGCCTTCGCGCAGCCAGTTGTCCACGATGTCCTCGCCGGCCAGGTGTGTCACGGACAGGTTCCGGAGCGCTGATTTCTCGTAGGCGGCGTAGTGGTAGACGTGCATGTCCGGGTACCGGGAACGCCGTTCCTCGACGTAGGCGAGGAAGTCCAGGAAGGCCTGCCGTTCCTCATGGCGGGAATGTGCCCAGAAGGGCCGGAACACGGGCTTGTCAGTGGTGCGGGCGTCAGCTGCCGGCGCCACGATCACGCCGAAAAGGTACTCCAGGCCCCACTTGCCGGTGGCAGGATCCTGCCAGAGGGGATCGCCCTCGAAGTCGAAGAAGATGTCGCCGCGGCTCGGTGCGGGGATGCCGGCCAAGGCATTTTCCGGGAGCACCTTGAACGTGACGGTGTGCTCCTCGCCGTCCTTGGTGAAGCTGCGGGAACCGTCCGGCAGGTCCAGGCCCAGCTGCATCCGGGCCTGGCCGCGGAGCCGGACCACCGGGCCGGTGGCTTTGCCCGGCGGGAGACCGGCCAGGGCGTCGATGGTGGTGATCCGATCGGCAATGAGCTTCTTCCGCCGGAGCATGCTCATGCCGCCCACCATCAGGAGATCGCGGTGGGACTGGACCTGCTCCGCGCAGTAGTTGCACCTCCCGCAGTACCCGACGCCGGGCTGCTGCCACTGCACCGCCGAACCGGACTCGCGGTGGGAGGCGGTCAGCTCGCGGAAGCGGTCGCGGCGCTCGCGGAAGACCGGCAGCAGGTCAGGCAGGGAATGGTGGCTGCGGACGTACTCGCCGTCCACCACTGCCCCGAGCACCAGGGTGACCCTGGGCGACGGGTCCAGGCCCATGCCGATGAGTTGGTCGCCGTAGGCAGCAAGCTGAAGGAGAGCGCCCACTTTCGCGTGGCGGGCGAGCTTGGTGTCCCACACCTCGTACCGCCCAGGCGTGCCGGTGCCCGCTGCCTCGTTGACGATGAAGTCCGCGTAGCCCAGGAATTCGCCGTCGAAGAAGGTTGCCTGGAAGACGACGTCGGCCCCGGCCCGGAGCGCGAGTTCAGTTTCGGCCTGTTTGGCCAGCAGCGCGCCGCGGGTATTCCCGCCGCGCTCGAGGGAGTACACACCGGCGCCCCGGCCGGCGTCCCATTCGCCGTACTGCGCGATCAGGCCGGTCAGGACCTTGGCCTCATGCCGGTCACCGAGCGCCCCGGCACGGCGCTGCATCTCGTCGTCGGGAAACTCCGCCTTGGGGGAGCGGCCCAGTTTCTCGTCCAGGATCCGGAGCGTGAGGTACTCACATTCGCTGGCGGCCACCAGATCGCTGGCGGAAAACACCAGGTCCTGCTGCGCGTCAACGCCGACCGGATCGAGCAGAAACACGGGGCCTCCCCATTAAAAGCCTGGCCGGGAACAGTTTCCGTGGCCATGTTCCGAATCTACCAACAGCCACTGACAACGCGGGGTCACTAGATGCCCTCCCCAGGCCTCCGGAAGGGCATCTAGTGACCCCGCGTTGCTGGTGGTTCTGGTTGTTTAGTCCTGGGCGGCCCGCACCTGGGCTTTGTCGTGCTCGATGTGGGCGCTGCGCAGGAGGTCCATGAACTCGGTCTCGTTACGGATGAGCCGCTTGTACTTCTCCGGCAGGCTGCGGATCTGGTCTTCCTCGCGGACCATGTTGGCGAAGATCTTGTCCCGCTCGTTCATGTCCGTCTCGTAGTTCAGGTCCAGGTATTCAGTGGCGTGCCGCTTCGCTCCGGATACCGCGTTCTTGGCCTTGCCCTTGGGGCTGAAGATCGAGGCCAGGACGGTGACCGCCAGGACGCCGAGGATCACGCTCAGGGAGACTTCGGTGCTGACCTCCACCACGTTGACCTTTTCGCCCTCGTTGATGAACGCGAGCGTGTTCTCGTGGAGGGCGTGCAGGATGAGCTTGACGCCGATGAAGCCCAGGATCGCCGCCAGTCCGTAGGCGAGGAAGATCAGCCGGTCCAGCAGCCCGTCGATGAGGAAGAAGAGCTGGCGCAGGCCCATCAGCGAGAACGCGGTGGCCGTGAAGACGATGAAGACATTCTGCGTCAGCCCGAAGATTGCCGGAATGGAATCAAGGGCAAAGAGGATGTCGGTCCCGCCGATGGCCACCATGACCAGGAGCATCGGCGTGAGCACACGTTTGCCGTCCTCCATGGTGAAGAGTTTGTCGCCGTCGTAGTGCTGCGACGCCGGGAGGTACTTTTTGGCGAGCCGGACCACCAGGCCCTCGGATTCGTCCTCGTGGCTGTCCGGCTTCAGCAGGTTGCCGGCGGTGATCAGCAGGATCAGCCCGAAAATGTAGAAGATCCACGCGAAGCTGTTGATCAGCGCGGCACCCAGGAAAATGAACGCGGTGCGGGCAATGAGGGAGAAGACGATGCCGAACAGGAGCACCTTCTGCTGGTCGGCGCGGGGGACCTTGAAGCTGGCCATAATGATCAGGAAGACGAAAAGGTTGTCCACGGACAAGGCCTTCTCCGTGACATAACCGGCGAAGTATTCGGTGCCCATGGTGGGTCCGCCGAACCACAGCACACCGAGGCCGAAGAGCAGGGCGATGCTCACATAGATGCCTGACCAGATGGCGGATTCCTTCAGGGAAGGCGTGTGGGCCTTGCGCACATGAAAGAAGAAATCGAAGGCCAGGAGGCCCACGATTCCCACGATGGTCAGGGTCCAGACATACGGAGGTACTTCCACGCGGCCGGCCTTTCGTTGGAGTCTGTCTTCCAGACTACCTAAGCGGGCCTGAGGAGTTCATATTCCAGGACGGCCGTCCGGGACAGGGTCTTGTAGCCCTCCCGCTCGAAGAGGACGGTGATGACGTCATCCTCGTGCCGCATCACCAGGCCAGGTCCCCACTCCTTGTGGACGACGGCTGTCTGGAGGGGGAACGGCTGGCCGGCCGTGTCAGGGGCCGTCCCGCCGTCGTCGTCCTTCACTGCTTCCGGGTGCCGGGGCTCCGGCCGCGCGGCTGATTCGGCGCAGGCATCGCAGTTGCCGCAGGGCTCATTGAAGTCCTCGCCGAAGTAGCCGAGCAGGTACTGGCGCCGGCAGCCGTCCGTCTCGGCGTAGCCGCGCATCATGTTCAGCCGGGACTGGTCCACGCGCTGCCGTTCTTCGGAACGTTCGACGGCGGCGCGCACCACGGCGGGAAGTTTGGCTTGGGAGATGAGCCGGATGCCGCGCTTGCCGGTGCGGACGGCGCCCACCTCCTCGAGCTGGTTCACCAGGGCCGTGACCCGGCGTGCCGGGAACCCCGTGAGCTCGGCCACGGCAGTTTTCGGAGCGGGAGCGCCGGCGGCCCGCAGGACCTTCAGCAGGGCAAGGAGCGAATCCGGATCGGCGGAGTGGGTCCCGAAGAACGTCCGCAGGCCCAGGTCCTCTGAGCGGTAATGGAGGATGGCGGAGGCCGGCCGCCCGTCCCGCCCCGACCGGCCGATCTCCTGGTAGTACGCGTCCAGGGACTCCGGGATGTCTGCATGGACCACGAAGCGGACGTTGGGTTTGTCGATCCCCATGCCGAAGGCGGTGGTGGCAACCACCACGTCCAGCTGGTCGGCGAGGAACTGCTCGTGGACGCGTTCGCGGTCAGCTGCCGGACGGCCCGCGTGATACGCCTCCGCGCGGAGCCCGTTCGTCACCAGCTTCGCCGCGTATTTCTCGGTGTCTTTGCGGGTGGCGGCATACACCAGGCCCGGGCCTTCAGCGGCGAGGGCAGTCACTTGTGCCAGCACGGCCCTGAACTTTTCTTCTTCCTCGTGGTGGCGGACCACATCGAGGCCGATGTTCGGCCGGTCGAAGCCGCGGACCAGCACCAGGGGGTCCCTCATGCCCAGCCGTTTCATGATCTCCTCGCGTACCGGCGGCGAAGCGGTGGCTGTCAGGGCCGCCACCGGAGGGTTGCCCAGCCGCTCCCGGACAGCACCGAGGGTCAGGTAGTCCGGCCGGAAATCATGACCCCAGGACGAGACGCAGTGTGCCTCGTCCACCACAAACATGGGGATGTCCAGGGCGGAGATCCGCTCCACCGTTTTCTCTTTGGCGAGCTGTTCGGGTGCGAGGAAGAGGAAAGTGGCGCGGCCATCCTCCGCCCGTTGCCAGGCAGCTTCCACCTCAGCGTCGCTGCGCGATGAGTTGATGGCGGCTGCGGTGTCCGGACCAAGCCGTTCGTTCAGCCCGTCCAGCTGGTCCTCCTGCAGGGCGATCAGGGGTGAAACGACGACGACGGGGCGCCCGGTCTGCTGTTTGAGGTAAAGGGCTGCAACCTGGTAGATCGCGGACTTGCCGTAGCCGGTGGGCATCACTGCAAGGACATCGCGGCCGCTGGCCAGGGCGGACATGCCGGCGAGTTGGCCGTCGCGCAGTTGCGGCAAAGAGAAGGAAGAGGAGGCAAGCGCTCGGAGCGCAGGGTTCTTGGACATAACGGCTCCGGCGGGTGGTTCCTGCGGCCGCTTGCTTCAGCCGTGGTGACAAGCCTAGCGTGCCGTGACCGCCGCCGTCGTGCGCGGTCATGAATGTCCGTCTCCGACGGCGGGGCGTCTTCCTTGACTTACAGGGTCCCCTGAACAAGTGTGGAAAGTGACCGTTCCGCCGGTGATCCCGGTGTGCCTGCGGTCCCGGCAAGAACCAAGGAGATCCAGCGTGACGCGCAAAAACCCGCAGGTTGAAGAGGCCAACGAAGCTGACATCGAAGTCACCGGCCATCCGAAGACGTGGGCCGCCGGCGTCCCCGGCGTCTACCACTCGCTTGAGCCTGCCATCAAGCACATGGGGCCGGGCCGGGCAGGGAAGACGCTCCTGGCGCTGAACCAGAAAGACGGCTTCGACTGCATGAGCTGCGCGTGGCCGGACCCCGGTCACCGCAAGACCTTCGAGTTCTGCGAGAACGGCGCCAAAGCCGTCACGTGGGAAGCCACCCCGGTGGTGATCGGCTCCGAATTCTGGGCCGAACATCCGGTGAGCGCGCTGCGGGAGCGGTCCGAATACTGGCTGGGGATGCAGGGGCGCCTGACCGAGCCGGTCCACAAGCCTGCGGGGGAGGACCACTACCGGCCGGTCAGCTGGGAACAGGCCTTCACCATCATCGCGGACAAGCTCAAGTCCCTGCCCAGCCCGGACCGGGCCACCTTTTACACCAGCGGCCGGACCTCCAATGAGGCTGCGTTCCTGTACCAGCTGTTCGTCCGTGCCTACGGCACCAACAACCTGCCGGACTGCTCGAACATGTGCCACGAATCCTCGGGCTGGGCCATGGGCCAGACCATCGGCATCGGCAAGGCCACCATCTCCTATGATGACTTCGCCAAGGCGGACCTGATCATCGTCATGGGCCAGAACCCCGGCACCAACCACCCCAGGATGCTGACGGCGCTGGAAGAGGCCAAGGAAGCCGGCGCGGCCATTGTGGCTGTCAACCCGCTGCCGGAAGCCGGGCTGATGCGCTACAAGAACCCGCAGAAGGTCAAGGGAATCGTGGGCCGCGGCACGCAGATTGCTGACCAGTTCCTTCAGGTCCGTATTGGCGGTGACATGGCCCTGCTGCAGGCCATCTCCAAGCGGGTCCTGGACGCCGAGGCCGCGGATCCCGGATCCGTGCTGGACCACGCCTTCCTGGCGGAGCACTGCCAGGGGCTGGAGGAACTGCGCGCGCACCTGGCCGGGCTGGACGAGGCCGCCGTGCTGGAAGCCACCGGGCTGCGGGTCGAGGAGATTGACGAACTGGCCCACCGCTACCTCAAAGCGGACAAGGTGATCATCACCTGGGCCATGGGAATCACGCAGCACAAAAAGGGCGTGGCCACCATCAAGGAGATCATCAACCTGCTGCTGCTCCGGGGGAACATCGGCAAGCCGGGCGCCGGCGCGTCCCCCATCCGCGGCCACAGCAACGTCCAGGGCGACAGGACCATGGGCATCTGGGAACAGATGCCGCCCGCGTTCCTGGACGCCCTGGGCAAGGAGTTCAGCTTCGAACCGCCGCGGGAACACGGCGTGGACGCCGTCGAAACCATCCGGCAAATGCGCGACGGCGGCATCAGGGTTTTCCTCGGCCTGGGCGGAAACTTCGTGGGCGCCATGTCGGACACGGACGCCGGCATCGCGGCCATGGAGAACACCGAACTGTCGGTCCAGATTTCCACGAAGCTCAACCGCTCGCACACGGTCACAGGTGCCGAAGCGCTGATCCTGCCCACCATGGGCCGCACGGAGATCGACCTGCAGGAATCCGGTCCGCAGTTTGTCTCGGTCGAAGACACTGTCTGCGCTGTTCACGCCTCGCATGGAACTGTGGAGCCGGTGGCTCCCCACCTGCTGTCTGAGGTTGCCATCGTCAGCAGGCTGGCCAACAAGGTGGTGGGGAATTCCGTCCAGGCCGACTGGGCCGGGTTCGAGAAGAACTACGACCTTGTCCGGGACCATATCTCCCGCGTGGTCAGCGGCTGCGAGGACTACAACCGGAAAATCCGGCAGGACGGCGGTTTTGTCCTGCCCAACGGGCCGCGGGACTCGCGGACCTTCAACACGCCCACGGGTAAGGCGATGCTGACGGTCAACGAACTGGAGCATGTGGAACGGCCCGCGGGGACCCTGATCCTGCAAAGCATGCGCTCGCACGACCAGTTCAACACCACCATCTACGGCAACAACGACCGCTACCGGGGCATCAAGAAGGGCCGCGAAGTGGTTTTCGTCAGTCCGGCGGACCTGGCAGAGCTGGGCCTCAGCGACGGGCAGCACGTGGACATCCACGGTGTGTACAAGGACAACGTGGACCGGGTGCTGCGGAACTTCCGCGTGGTGTCCTACCCCACGGCTGACGGGTGTGCTGCTGCCTACTACCCTGAGGCCAACGTGCTGGTCCCGCTGGAGAGCGTCGCCGAGGGAAGCCAGACTCCGGTGTCCAAGGCCATCATTGTGCGGCTGGAGCCGGTTGCCGGTGCCTGAGGGCGGCCCGCCCCTGTAAGCAGGTAAAGGCCGCTGAAGCGGTGCCTGCCGGCACCGCTTACCCGGCACCGCTTACCCCGGGCCAGGTTGCCTGTGGGGCGGGGCGCCGCGTTATTGGCCCGTGTCCGCCCAGCCCTTGGCCGCCGGGCCGCCGTCGTGACCGTCCGCGCAAAGCTGGAACGCGACGTCGGCCGCTTTGGAAACAGCGGCGGTGGACGAGTCTTTGGAGCCGGCGCTCCCGGTGCCGGCTTCCAGCCCGGCCGCGTAGCCCACCAGGAACGTGGTGACGGGGGCGGCTGCGTGGATCACAGAGCCGGCAGACTTCCTGGCCAGGTCAAGCAGCAGTTCCTGGTCCACGTCCAGGTCCAGGATCTGAAGTGCCTGGGCCAGCCGGTGGGTCCACTGGTCCAGGACCTGTGCTTCGTCGTCGGTGACGGCCATGTTTACTCCTTAGTCACGGGTACTGGGGCAGCATCGGCGTCGCGCCCCGGTGCCCTCGACACTACAAGCCCCGGGGGCCCAAGTCACCGGCTTCCGCGCCCAGGCGCGCTACGGCCCGCTGAACTCAGCCCAGCCGGGCGTTGACCGCGGCGGCCGAAAAGACCTGGTTCACCAGCAGTGAGGACATTCCGCGGATTCCCGCATCCTCACCCAGGGCTGCCAGCCGGACGTCCAGGTGGCGGGTGGCCCGGGGGAGGGACATGGGGTACAGGGTTTCGCGCATCCCGCCGATCAGCGACGACGACGCGAGGTCCCCGGCGATGAGCAGCACTGCAGGGTTGAACAGGCACACCACGGTGGCCATGACTTCGCCGAGCCGCTGGCCCGCTTCGTGGGTCAGCCGCATGGCCTCGACGTTTCCCGCCAGCAGCAGCCGGTGCACGTCCCGCCCCGAGTAGGCTTCGATGCCCTGCTCCTTCAACGTCCGCGCGATGGCACCGCCGCTTGCTCCCGCGGCGAGGCAGCCGAAGGACCCGCACTGGCACTGCAGCCCCGTGAAGGCGGGGTGCCGGACGTGCCCGATATCGCCGGCGCCGCCGTCGACGCCCTGGTAGACCTGGCCGTTGATCACCAGTCCGGTGCCGATTCCGGTGGAGACCTTGACCAGGCACAGGGACGTGGTGCCAGTGAACCCGGCGCTGTATTCGCCTACCGCCATGGCATTGGCATCGTTTTCCACCAGGACCGGAACGGGGAACGTGTCCTGGAGGAAATCGACAATGGGGTAGGCGTCCCAGCCCGGCATGATGGGCGGCTGGCTGGGCCGCTGGGTGTGTGGATCCACCGGTCCCGGGATGAAGATGCCCACGCCGGAGACCTTGCTCATGGGGGTTTTGGAACGCGTGAGGAGCTGCCGGCCGGTCTCCGTGATGGCGTGCAGCACCTTCTCGGGGCCGTCCTCCACTGCGATGTCCACGTGCTCGTCGGCGAGGATGGCGCCGCTCAGGTCGGTGAGGGCCACCCTGCTGGACGTGGTTTCAACCGAGGCCGAAATGGTGCAGGAGTGCTGGAGGTTAAAGGCCAGGTCCGTTGGACGACGTCCACCCGATGGCCTCGCAGTGCCGGCTTCGCGGATCAGTTCCGCCTTCAGCAGCGCGTCCACGCGCTGCGCCACCGTCATCCTGGACATGCCCGTTTCCTCTTGGATGTCTCCGCGGGTCCGGGCCTTGCCGGAACGGATCAGATGGAGGACATCCCCTGGCCCCACGTACATCTACGGCTCCTACTGTTGAAAGGCACTTTTGCAATCCTAGGTGCTCCGCCGGTCTACAGGGCATAACCTGCAGGCGCTCGTGTCGAATGACTCTGCAGCTAATGCTAGACAGCTAGGCAACATTTGGATAGCCTTTAGGCACAAGTCCCGGCTTTGTGACGACGCTCACGGCTTGGGAAGTTCGCCTGCACTTTTCTGCCGGCCCGGCCGAGGTGGTCCGGGACAGGCCGAAACGGGGGGCGGAGGACGAACGACGTGGCGCCGGATCCGGGGCCGCCTAAGACAGGAGCAACGAAGTGATGAGAACCAGAGACCGGTCAGTCGCCGTCATTGCCGCGGCTTCGCTGACCATGGCGATGCTGGCTGGCTGCAGTTCCAATGAAGGCTCGAATGACGGTTCAACCCAGGGCGCTGATGCCCAGGAAATCACTGTCTGGACCGCGGACACGCTGCCCGATCGCGTAGCCAAGACCCAGGAAATCATCGCGAAGTTCACCTCCGCCACCGGCGTCAAGGTCGAGTTGGTGGGTGTGCCGGAAGACCAGTTCAACCAGGTCCTGACCTCCTCCGCCGCAGCGGGGGACCTCCCGGACGTCATCGGCTCCATCTCGCTGGCGCAGGTCCGCACCCTGGCCGCCAACGACCTGGTGGACTCGGGCACCAACAAGGCCATCATCGACAGCCTGGGCGAAGGCACCTTTACCGAGCGGGCGCTGGAACTGACGCGCGACGGCGACCAGCAACTGTCCGTCCCGGACTCCTCGTGGCAGCAGCTTCTCTACTACCGCAAGGACCTCTTCGACAAGGCCGGGATCGCGGCGCCGAAGACCTACGACGACATCAAGGCGGCAGCCCAGAAGCTGGACACCCCGCAGCTCGCCGGCCTGGCCGCAGCCAACAAGCCCGGCGAGGCGTTCACCCAGCAGACCTTCGAGCACATTGCCCAGGGCAACGGCTGCGAAATGGTCAACGACCAGGGTGACATCACGTTCGACAGCCCCGAGTGCGTGGGGGCACTGACCTTCTACCGCGACATGCTGACCGAATACTCCGTCCCGGGCGCCCAGGACGTGGACACGGTCCGCGCTTCCTACTTTGCGGGACAGGCTGCCATGGCCATTTGGTCCACCTTCATCCTGGATGAGATGGCCGGCCTGCGCGACAACGCCAAGCCCACCTGCCCGGAGTGCGTAGCCGATCCGGCCTTCCTCGCCAAGAACACCGGAGTCGTGACGGGCATCCAGGGCCCGGACGGTGACCAGCCCGCCCAGTTCGGCGAGATCGTCTCCTGGACTGTCACCAAGGAGTCGGCCTCGGAATCCGCGAAGAAGTTCGTGGAGTACTTCATGACCGACGGCTACGTTGACTGGCTGTCCATCGCCCCTGAAGGCCGGCTTCCGGTCCGCGCCGGAACAGAGGCCAACCCCACCGAGTACGCAGACAAGTGGAAAACCATGCCTGCCGGTGTGGACCGCAAGGAACCGCTGGGCAACTTCTACACGGAGGATGTCCTTTCCATCCTGGAGAAGGGTCCGGATGACCTGAAGCGCTGGGGCATCACCCAGGGCCAGGGCGACCTGGTGGGTGCGGCCCTGGGCGAATTGCCCATCGCCAAGGCCGTCAGTGACGTGACCTCCGGCGGCGTCGATCCCGCAACGGCTGCCAAGCAGGCCGCGGAATCCCTCAAGTCCATTCAGGGTTCGCTGAAGTGAGTTCGGTCAAAAAGGACGTTCCTGCCGGGCCGGCGGCATCAGCCGCCGGCCCGCGGGGGCGCCGCAAGCTTTCACCGATGGCCAGGGAGGAACAGCGGGCGGGTTTCACCCTGCTTTCGCCCACGCTGATCCTGGTGGTGGTCATGGTGGTCCTGCCCATCCTGTGGACACTGGTGCTGGCTTTCCAGCGGGTCCGGATCCTGAACATCCGGACGGCAGGGATTTTCGGTCCCTACACCCTGGACAACTTCAACAATGTGTTCTCGCCGAGCTTCTTCACATCTCTGAGCACCACGCTGGCATACTCCATCTTCGGTACGGCAGGTGCCATCGCACTGGGGCTGATTGCGGCCCTGGCGCTCCGGAAACCGTTCAAAGGCAGGACACTGATCCGCGCGTCCATGCTGATCCCGTACGTCTCACCCATCGTGGCAGTGACGTTCACCTGGACCACCATGCTGGACCCGCAGTTCGGGCTGGTTAACCACTGGGGCAAGACGTTCTTCGGCTGGGAGGAGTCCATCCCCTTCCTGAGCGAGCGTGCCAGGGAGGTCTCCTTCCTGGGGCTGAACTTCGAGATGCCCACAGCCCTGATCGCCGTCATCCTGTTCGAAATGTGGCGGTCCTTCCCGTTTGCCTTCCTGTTCCTCACCGCCCGGATCAACGCGATTCCGGACAGCCTGGAGGAAGCGGCACGGGTGGACGGCGCAACACCGATCCAGCGCTTCTTCCACATCATCCTGCCGCAGCTGCTTCCCACCATCGCCATGCTGTCCGTCCTCCGGTTCATCTGGACGTTCAACAGTTTCGATGACATCTACCTGCTCACCGGCGGCGGTGGCGGCACCGAAGTGGTGGCCGTGACGGTCTTCAACTTCCTGACCGCCCGCGGCGACATCGGCGCAGCCTCGGCACAGGCACTGGTCCTGGCCGTTATCCTCGGCCTGCTGGTGGGCATCTACATTCGGTTCTTTGGCAAGAAAGAGGAGGTCTCCTGATGGCGATTCCCGTCGAAACCAGACGCCCGGCCTCCCCGCCCCGGCCGCCGGAGGGGTCCCGCTGGACGCGCGACGTCGTCGAGACCCGGATCTTTGGTGTGCTCCGCTGGGTGGTGATCGTGGGCCTGGTGCTGGTCACCCTGTTCCCGTTCTACTACATGTTCATCCTCAGCATCCGGCCGCTGGACTCCCTGCTGCGCGATCCCGGCTCGCTGGTCATTCCGTTCGCCGAACTGGACTGGAGTTCCTACCAGAACATCCTGACGCCACAGGAAAACGGCGGGCAGGGCTTCCTGAAATTCATGGGCAACAGTGCTTTGGTAGCACTGGGGACTGTGCTGATCTCGCTGATCGTGGCCATTCCTGGCTCCTACGCCATCAGCCGGCTGAACTTCTCCGGCCGCCGCCAGGTCAGCGCCCTGTTCCTGGCGGTCTACCTGTTCCCCAGCATCCTGCTGGCCATCCCGCTGTTCACGTTCTTCACCCGGCTGGGCCTGCGGGGCCAACTGGTAGCGCTGCTCATTGTGTACGTGGCCCAGGTCATCCCGGTCACCATCTACATGCTGCGCAACTACTTCGACACCATCCCCACCAGCCTGGAGGAAGCGGCAGCCCTGGACGGCTGCAGCAGGCTCGGTGTGCTGCGCCGCATCAGCCTGCCGCTGGCCATGCCGGCCATTATCTCCAACGCCCTGTTCGTGTTCATGATCGCGTGGAACGAATTCCTGTTCGCCCTGCTGTTCCTGGTCAATACCCGGCCCAACTGGACCGTCTCTCTGGGCCTGTCGCAGCTGGCCGGCAGCATCGAAGTACCCACCACCGTGCTGATGGCGGGCTCGGTGATCCTCACCCTGCCCATCATCATCATCTTCTTCGCCTCCGAGCGGCTCCTCACCGAAGGGCTGACTGCCGGAGCGGAGAAAGGCTGATGGTATCAAGCCCTGCGGACATTGCCGGTGCACTCATCGGCAGCGTCCGCATGCTTATGGAGGAGCATTGGCGCCCGGACCATGGCTACTCGGTTCCCAACCCGGGCACCTACCCGCACCTCTGGCTGTGGGACAGCTGCTTCCACGCCATCACCTGGGCCGCGCTCGGGGATCCACGTGCCGCCCAGGAGCTCGACGCCGTCCTGGCCGGGCAGCTGGACAACGGCATGGTGCCGCACATGCGTTACGGCGGCGCCGGCCCGGACACCTGGCTGGGCCCGCTGACCAGGACGTCCTCACTGACTCAACCGCCCATGTTCGGGCACGCCGCCCGTGTGCTGTCCGACGCCGGCATTCCCCTTTCCGACGCAACCCTCGCTAAAGCGAAAGCGGGCCTGGACTGGTTGTGGCGGGAACGCCGGACCCCGGACGGACTCATGTACGTGATCCACCCGTGGGAGGCCGGCAATGACCACGCCCCGCGCTGGGACGATTGGGGAGCCCCGGGCCGGACCAAGGAGGGCTACAGCCGCCCCTCCCGAACGGCCTGGAACAAGGAGCGCATGAAGGAAATCTCTTTCGACGGCGACGGCTCAGCCAAGTGGTCCACCAGCTTCGTGGCGTGCCCGGCAGCCTTCAATGCCTACACCGCATTCAACTTCCGGGAACTCGCCGCAGTCACCGGGGATGCGACCCTGGAAGAACGGGCCACCGAACTGGCGGCTGCCATGGACGAGCACCTGTGGGACCGCGGGGAGCAGCTCTGGTCAGACCAGGCGGTGGTGGGAGGCGGGGCGTCGGTCCGGATTCCCATCAGCGATGGCGTGATGGGCGCCCTGGTCACCGCGGACGAAAGCAAGGCCAAAGCAGCCCTCGCCCAGCTGGCGGACCCGTCCCGGTTCGGTGCGGAGTTCGGTCCCGCCAACGTGTCCCGGGAACACCCCGCCTACGATCCCGACATGTACTGGCGCGGCCCTGCCTGGCCGCCGCTGAACTATCTCTTCCAGCAGGCCTACCGGCGCCTGGGCATGGAGCACGAGGCCACGGCGCTCGCCGAACTCACTGCGAAAGGCGCCGCTACCAGCGGCTGGGCAGAATATTGGAACCCTGACAACGGGCACGGCCTCGGCGCCGTCCCCCAGACGTGGGCGGGCCTTGTCATTGCCATGCAGCACTAGCAGCCGCGACGGCGGCGCGCGCCAGGCAGCGGTGGCCGGCATCGTTCGGATGCACCGTGTCCTCGTCCAGCATGGTGCCGGCGTCCCACCCGGCAGGCTCAACCACCACCACCTGCGGGAAGCCCGCGGCCACCCGGCGCAGTTCACGGTTGTAGCTGTCCACCAGAGCGTTCGAACCCTGATGGTGCGGGGCATGGAGGCTGAAATCCAACAGTCGGGGCTGGGCGAGGGCCACCACCCAGGCGCCGGGGGAGGCCTGCCTAAAGGCACTGAAAATCGTCGCCAAGGCATCGGCGTACGCCTGTTGGGCCGACGCCGATTCCCCGCCCAGGCGGAGATCGTTCAGTCCCGTCATGAGCAGGTAGAGGCTGGCCGCCGGGGGAGGATCAGCCCGGACCAGCGCCGCCGTCCCGGTGCTGCTGGTGCCGCCCACGCCGCGGTTATCCAGCTCCAGGTCCAGCCCGGCTGCCACCAGCGCTGCCATGGAGGCCGCTGCGGTGGAGGCGCCGTCGCCGTCCACCCACGAGTGCCCGTAGGCCACCATCCGCCGCACTGCGGCACCTGCCCTTCTCCTGTTCGACCGTGCGGTTGCAGCCCAACCTTGGGTTCACCCCGCTTAGTGATTGCACGCTACCAAAACAAACCCGGATCGGAAGACCATGAGCCACATTCCTCCCAGCCGCTACGACAAATTCCCCACCGTCACCGTCCCGGGCAGCCCGCGGGCCTGGTCCGGCCAGGACGCCTGGCAGGAGATCGCCCGCGGCGGGCGGCAGGCCATCGTGGTGGATACCTACCCGGGCGTGAAGCTGGATGAGCTGCTGGAATGCATCGGCCAGGCACTGCCCGGCCACCGGGTCCTCAACATTGAAGAGCTCGCGGCGCGGCCTATCGCCGAGATCGACGCCCTGATCGCCGCCAACCTCACGGACGACCGCGTCTTCGGCGTCATCAGCCACCACACCCTCGCCGACTTTTACGATCCGCAAAGGCTGGCCGACCTCGGCCGCCAGGTGGCGGCGTTGGAGGTTCCCGTAGTCCTGGTGGGCTGGGGAGCCGCGCTGGTGCCGCTTCCGGAACGGACCTTGGTCCTGGCCGACATGGCGCGCTGGGAGCTGCAGCAGCGCCAGCGGGCCGGCGCCCCGAACTGGCGCTGCCACAACACCAACGAGGACAACCTGCGCAAGTACAAGCGGAGTTTTTTCGTGGAGTGGCGCGTGGCGGACCGGCACAAGCGGCAGCTGTTTCCCGCCGTCGACTACGTCCTGGATACCAACCGCAGCGTCGCCGAGGGGAAACTCATCACCGGCGACACGTTCCACCGGGGAATGGCGGCTGCCGCTGCCGCGCCGTTCCGGGTGGTGCCGTTCTTCGATCCCGGCGTGTGGGGCGGGCAGTGGATGAAAAAGGTGATCGGCCTCGATGCCGGGGCGGACAACTACGCCTGGTGCTTCGACTGTGTGCCTGAGGAGAACAGCATCCTGCTCGACGTCGGCGGGGACATTGTGGAGCTGCCGTCAGTGGACGTGGTGTTCACCCAGCCCGCGGCGCTCCTGGGGCCGCAGACCTATGCACGGTTCGGCGCCGAGTTCCCCATCCGCTTCGATTTCCTGGACACTATGGAGGGCGGCAACCTGTCCCTGCAGGTGCACCCCCTGACGGACTACATCCAGGACCGTTTCGGCATGCACTACACCCAGGACGAGAGCTATTACCTCCTGGACGCCGGACCGGACGCCGTGGTCTATCTCGGTCTGAAGACCGGTACGGAACCGGACGCCATGGTGGCGGCTTTGAGGGAAGCGTCCGACGGCGGCACGCACTTTCCGGCGGAGGATTACGTTAACGCCTTCCCGGCTAAAAAGCATGACCATTTCTCGATCCCTGCCGGCACGGTCCACGCGTCGGGGGCCAACTCGATGGTGCTCGAAATCTCCGCGACGCCCTACATCTTCACCTTCAAGATGTGGGACTGGGACCGCGTGGGACTGGACGGCCGGCCCCGGCCCATCCACGTGGAGCACGCCAGCCGCAACATCCAGTGGGACCGCACCACGGAATGGGCACACGAGCAGCTGCTGGACCAGGTGGAGCAGCTGGGCTCCGGGCCGGGCTGGACCGAGGAACGCACCGGGCTGCACGAACTGGAGTTCATCGAGGTCCGCCGGCACTGGTTCACGGACGTGGTGGACCACCACACCCACGGCACTGTGAACGTGCTGAACCTGGTGGAGGGCGCCGAAGCCGTGGTGGAAAGCCCGGACGGCAGTTTTGAACCGTTTGTGGTCAGCTACGCGGAGACGTTCATCATTCCGGCCTCCGTTGGCCCGTATACGATCCGGCCGCACGGCCCCGGGGCAGGACAGAAGCTTGCCACGGTCAAAGCCTCCGTGCGCGGGACCGAAACCGCGTTGCCGGCCAGTGTGGTGGAGGCCCCGGCGTCACGGCTCGCCGATGGCTAGGGGTCAGTGGCGGCACGCTGTGCCCGGAAGGCTGCGCCGATCAGCCCAGCCTCTTCGGTCCGCTCCGCCTTCCGGATAGGCAGCGCCGCCAGCCGTGGTGCCACCGCGGCGAGGCCTCTCCGGATGGCAGGTTCCACGATGTCCCATGACGCCGCCATCGATCCGCCGACGATCAGGAGTTCCGCGCCGAACCGCTGAAGGTACGGCCCGGTGGCCTCCCCGACTGCCGCGAGGGCAGCCTCGAGCACCGCCGCTGCCAGGGCATCGCCGGCCCTGGAGGCCTCGGCTATTTCGCGCACGTCCGGGGTGGCGGCGTCGGGATCCGCGGCGGGATCCCAAGTGGCCGGGCTATCACTGACGGCGGCGTGATGTCTGACATCGGCAGCGGCTGCGGCGTAGGCGCGGCGGATGGCCCGGCGGGACACGGTGTCCTCGAGTGGGCGTCCGCGGAATTCCAGGCGGTAGCAGTGGCCGTCGGGTGGAACGTCAGCGCCGGTCCTGACGGGGACGCCGTCGGCCAGGAACACCGAACCAACGCCCGTCCCGAGGGTGATGCATACGGCGCGGCGTCTCCCTCCTGCGGCGCCGAGGACGAATTCGCCGATCCCGAAGGCGTCGGCGTCGTTGAGGAAGGTGATGCTGCGGGGCTCCATGCTCAGCCTTTGTGCCAGTCCTGCCCGGACATCCACGCCCAGGAGCTGGTCGAACTTGCCCACATCCTCGTAACGGGCGATTCCGGTCAGGTAGTCGAACGGCCCGGGCAGTGCCACCCCCCATTGGCCGTTGTGGGCTTCGCCGAGCGCGTCTGCTGCTGCGGCGATGGCGTCGAGCAGTGAGGCAGCGGACCCTTGGGCGTCAAGGCCGCGGCGGACCACGCTGCCCGCCACAACCCGCCATCCGCCGTGCCCGGGCCTCGCACCCTCGCCCTCGGGACCCTGAACCTTGGAACCCTGGACTGCCGGACCCTGAACCAGGGCAGCCGTGACGTGCGTGCCGCCGATCTCCAGCACGGGTGTGGGCAGCCCCTGATCGCTCAATTTCAGCCGCCCGCCAGGAGCCCGGCCACGCTGACCAGCCGTTGTTCACGGAAGGAGAGGGCGGCGGCCTCAACCAGGGCCTGGAGGTAGAGGGCCCGCTCCACATCCACGGTGACGGCTGTGCCAAGCCGGACGGCGTCGGCGAACTCCCTGCGAAGCACCGGCCAGCATTCGGAGTGGTCCATGCCTTCGGTGCTGTAGTCCAGGCTGCCCGCGGACGAGTACAGGCTGAGCGTCGTCCGGGCCGCCGGCAGCCTGACGGAGCCGGACAGGGATGCCTGGCCGGTGGCTCCGCCGCTGTGGAAAGTGGTGAGGGCTGCATACTGTTTGCTGCCGTTGGCGCGGACGGCTTCGATCGGCCCCGCGGCGAGGTCCATGAGGTCCAGCAGGTGCGGGCCCAGATCGTACAGCGCACCGAACTCGTCCCGCCAGCTCTGAGCACCGTGAGCGCCCCGGCCGGATTGATCGGCCCGGCCGCTACGGCCGCCAGGTGCCACAAAGCCGCCAGCCAGGAAGCCGCCATGCAGGTAGGTTCCGGTCACCCCGAGCACGGCGCCCTGACTGCGGAGTTCCGCCGCGGCCGCAAGGAAGGTGCGGGTGCGTTGGTGGTAACGCTTGGTGAGTACGACGGCGTTCGCCACACCGTTGCGGCGGACGGCCTCAGCGACGGCTGTTGCCTGCTGAAGCGAAGCACCGAGCGGCTTCTCGAGCAGCAGGGCGAGCCCGGCGTCTGCCGCCCGTGGCGCGAGTTCGGCCTGGACGGGCGGCGGTACGGCGAAGTCCACAGCTTCGCACGATGCCAGGAGTTCCTCGAACGTGCCGAAGGCCGGTACTCCGTGCTCCGCGGCCAGTGCCGCCGCGGTACTTCCGCTGGCGGACCAGATGCCGGCGAGTTCGGTATCGGCCCCCGCACTGTGCAGCGGCGCATGCATGGTGGCGGCCCACTGGCCGGCCCCCACCAACCCCACCTTCACAGGAGGGTATGCGGCACGGGAAGAGGCGTCGGAGGGCATGTGATGAAGATACTGCAGATTATGCCCAAAGTCTATACATAAGTGGGCTAGTGGTTGTGCTAATGTCATGTACATCACTTTTTGATACCCACAACAATCCCTCCGTCAAAAGGACCGATCCCAAGTGTCCCGCTTCCTCCGCATCGCGGCGCCGCGCAGTGTCGCCGTGATTGACCAGCCGTCCGTCCCGCTCGAAGCAGGCCAGGCCCGCGTGCGGACCATGTATTCGGGCATTTCAGCGGGGACCGAGCTCACCGCGTACCGCGGCACCAACCCCTACCTGACCTCCGTCTGGGATCCCGCGTCGCGGCTTTTCGCCCCGGGCACCGAGGCCCTCGGCTATCCGCTGGATGGCTGGGGATACTCCGAGGTGGGCGAAGTGGTGGAGCTGGCACCACCGAACGGCGACAGTGCAGCGGACCCCGTGGCCGATGCTCCGGTCCAGGTAGGCGACATCGTCTGGGGGATCTGGGGCCACCGCGACGAAGGCATCCTGGCAGCGGAATCCCTCCGGGGCCATGTGCTTCCGGAGGGGATGGATCCCCTCGCCGGCGCGTTCGTCCGGGTCGGCGCGATCGCCCTTAGCGCCGTGCTCGCTGCGGACCTGGGCCCGGGCTCCACGGTTGCCATCTTCGGACAAGGCGTCATCGGCCTGCTTGCCACGCGTTTCGCTGTCCTTAACGGCGCGAAGGTGATCGCCGTGGACGGGATCGCGGCCCGCCGCCGTCGTGCGCTGGAATGGGGCGCCCTTCATGCCCTCAGCCCGGTTCCCGAGCTTGCAGGAGACATCCGCCGGATCACCGGAGGCGCCGGCGTCGACGTTGCCATCGAACTCAGCGGCAACTACCGGGCCCTCCACGAAGCCACCCGCGCCGTGGGGGCCGACGGCACGGTCATCGCGGCCGGCTTCTACCAGGGCGAAGCGGCCGGTGTCCGGTTCGGCGAGGAGTTCCACCACAACCGGGTGCAGCTCCTGGCCTCCCAGATCGGCTCCGTCCCCAACAGGCTCCGGTCCCGCTGGACCGTTCCGCGGCTGCAGCAGACCGTGGTGGACCACCTGGCCGACGGGCGCGTGAACGCTCCCGCGCTGGTGACCCACACCTTTTCCCTGGCAGATGCCGCCAAAGCCTATGAGCTCCTGGATACGGACGCTGAATCCGCGCTCCAGGTTGTATTGGAGTTCCCATGACCCTCATTACCGTCCAGGAGCAGCACCTGCCGGGCACCAGCCTGGAGGAAAAGTTCGAACACGCCCTGGCCTGGGGCTACGACGGGATCGAACTCCGCTCCGCCGGCGACCTGAATTTCAAAGCCCGGCTGCCCGAACTCCGCCGGGCACGGAATGCCGGCGTCATCATGCCCACCGCCTGTGTGGACATGACGCACTTCGTGGGTGCGTTTGACAGTGAGTTGCGGAAGGACGCCGTGGTCCAGTTGAAGTCGCAGCTGAGCGTGATGGCCGAAATCGAGGGCCGCGGCGTGATGACACCTGCCTCCTACGGCATGTTCTCCAAACGGCTGCCGCCCTTCATCCCTCCCCGCACCGCAGACGAGGACACCGCCGTCCTGATGGAAGCGTTCAGCGAACTGGGCGAGCATGCGGCCGCCGAAGGCGTGGAAATCTACCTGGAGCCTTTGAACCGCTATGAGGACCATATGATCAACACCCTCGCCGACGGCGTGCGGTTGCTGAAGCTCGTGGGCCAGGACTCCGTGCGCCTGGCTCCGGACACCTATCACATGAACATCGAGGAAAGTGATCCGGCCGCGGCGCTCCAGGACGCTGCCGGCTACATCGGCCACGTCCAGGCCAGCGATTCGAACCGCCTCGAACCCGGTGCCGGAAACATCGACTGGGCCCTGTTCGGCGCCACCCTGAAATCCATCGGCTACCAGGGGACCGTCGCCCTCGAGTCCCGGCTTTCAGGACCGGCGGAGGACGTCCTGCCCCGGGTGCCGTCCCTCCTGGGGCGGTACCTGTGACGGCCGCTGGGGCGTCCGACGGCGGGACCGCCCTCGGCGCGACGCTCACTGGCGGTTCGGCCGACGTCGGGACCTCCAACGGCGGCCATCCCGTGACGGCGGCGCTGATCGCCGCCCGTTCCACGGCAGTGCTTGAGGCCAACTGGCGCAAGACCCACACGGTTCCCGCGGCCGGCCTGTATCCGCACCAGTGGAGCTGGGATTCTTCCTTCATCGCGATGGGCCTGCGCCGGGTCTCACCGCGCCGTGCCGGCCAGGAAATGGATGCCCTCTTCGCCGGCCAGTGGGACGACGGCAGGCTGCCGCAGATCATCTTCGATCCGCACCGCGACCAGGATTATGCGCCCGGAGCGTCGTTCTGGCAGTCACGGAGCATCCCCGGGTCACCCCGGCACGCGGAGACCGCCGGGCTGGTGCAGCCGCCCAACCACGCCTGGGCCGTCTGGAAAATCCACCAGGCGGACCCCGCAGAGTCACGCCGCCGGTCCTTTCTGGAGCGGAGCTATCCCAAACTGGTGCGCTGGCACGAATACCTTTCCGGCCGGCGTGACCGGGGCGGCTCAGGGCTGGCCTGCATTGTGCACCCCTGGGAATCCGGCACGGACAATTCCCCCCTGTGGGACACCGTGATGACGCGGGTCCCGGCAGACTGCAAAACCGTCCTGAACCGTCCTGACCTCCAGCACGCGGACGCGGGGGAGCGGCCCAGCCAGAAGGAGTACGGCAAGTACTTCTGGATGGCTGAACGCTACCGGGACCACGGCTGCGACGACGCCGATCCGGACTACCCCTTCCTGCTGGAAGATCCCATGTTCAACACCCTGCTCGCGGTGTCCGAGCTGGCCCTGGCGGACATCGCCGCCGAACTGGGCCTGCCTGGCGAAGCGCACGCGGAGCGCGCGACGCGGATCACGGAAGCGTTGGAAGCCCTGTATGTGCCGGAGCTGGGCTGCTATTCCGCGCGGGACGTCACCGACGGAACCGTGGTCCCGAAGGCAACCATCAATGGCCTCATTCCGCTGCTGCTGCCGGATCACGCGCACACCGACCAGCTGCTGGAAACCCTCAATGGGCCCCGCTTTATGGACGGCCGTGCCCTGATGGTGCCCAGCTACGACGCCACCGCCGAGGACCACAACCCGGCCCTTTACTGGCGCGGCCCGGCCTGGTTCAACATGTCCTGGATGGTGTCCGAGGCGCTGGAGCGGCTGGGACGGACCGGGCAGGCGGAGTTCCTCCGCGGCAACATCGGCCGGCTCGCCGCACAGCACGATTTCCCTGAATACGTCGACCCCTGGACCGGAGCGGCACACGGCACACGCAGCTTCAGCTGGACCGCCGCCCTTGCCCTTGAAACCACCTACCACCGGAGCGCCCCGTGACCGCCATTGCACCCCCATCAGCAGTCTCTGTATTGGTAGCCCATGGGGCGATGATGCGCGGAGCGGCCGACGGAAGCGTGGGCCGCACTGACGCGCCCGCCCAGGGAACCGAAGGCCTGTACGTGGCGGACACCCGGCTCCTGTCCCGCTGGATCCTGGAGATCAGCGATTCCACGTTCTGGGACGTGGGCAGCGTCCGCGAACCCGGCCGCCGCAACACCGCCCTCAGCCCGGCCGCCCGGCGGAACCAGACCCACGATCTGTTCGTGTTCCGCACGCAGGAACTCGACGCCGCCGGCCTCACAGAAACGCTCCGCATCCGGAACCTCGGACTGGAAACCATCAGCGCACGGCTGGTCCTGCGGGCCGGCACCGACTTCGCGGACCAGTTCACCGTCCGCACCGACGGCCGGGTCTTCGATCTCAGCGGCGCGGCAAGCAGCCTTGACGTGCTCGACGACGGCTCGCTGGCGTTCGGCTACGCGCACACTTTCCGGGACCGCACCTTTGAGGCCGGAGTCCGGCTGGCGGCGAGCATCCCGCCGTCGGTCCGCCGCGAACCCGACGACGGGCGCTTCGTCGGCGCTGAACTCTCCTGGGAGCTGCCCGTGGCCGCCGGCGAAACGCAGACGCTGACCATCTCAGCCGGTTCCACCAGCGCGCAGGCACGGCGGCCGGTTCCCGCCGCCGTCGGGCGTTCCGGGACCGGACCGGCAGGCAACGCGCTGGCAGGCGCCGGCCTGACCGGCAACGGGCTGACCGCCCTCGCACGCCAGAGCCTCATTGACCTTGATTCGCTGCTGATGCCCTGTCCTGTCAAGCCCGAGCTGATCATTCCGGCCGCGGGCCTGCCCTGGTTCCTGACGCTGTTCGGCCGCGATTCGCTGCTGACATGCATGCTGACACGAAAGGAAGCCCCGCAACTGCTGGGCGATGTCCTCCGGGCCCTGGCGGCAACCCAGGGAACCGTGGATGATCCGGCCCGCGTGGAGCAGCCCGGAAAGATCGTCCATGAGGTGCGGATCAGTGAACTCGCCCAGCTGGGCGCCGTGCCATACGGCCGGTACTACGGCACCGTTGATTCCACGCCGCTGTTCCTGATGGCGCTGGGACACGTGGAAGACGCCGCGCTCATCAAGGAAATGGAGGCGCCGGCACGCGCTGCCGTCGAGTGGATCCTCGGAGACGGCGGCCTGAAGGAGACAGGCTTTGTGCGGTACACGCCGGATCCCGCCGGGTTGCTGCACCAGGGCTGGAAGGATTCATTCGATGCCGTCGCAGGGGCCGACGGAACGCAGCCGGAGGGTGCCATTGCCCTCGCCGAGGTCCAGGGCTACACGTGGCGCGGCCTCCGCGAATGCGCCCGCCTGGCCGAGGAGCAGTGGGGCGACCAGGCGTGGGCCGACACGCTTTACGGGCTCGCGGACGAACTGAAAGCACGCTTCCGGGACGCTTTCTGGATGGCGGACCGGAATTTTCCCGCCCTGGCCGTTGACGGGCAGGGCCGCCAGGTCGACGCGCTGGCCTCCAACTCCGGACACCTCCTCTGGGCCGGGATCCTCGATGCCGCCGACGCCCGTGCAGTGGCCAACCGGCTGCTGCAGGACGATTTTTTCACCGGCTGGGGGATCCGTACGCTCGCGGAAGGCCAGCACTATTACCACCCGATGTCCTATCACAACGGCTCGGTCTGGCCCCATGACACCATGCTGGCCTCGGAGGGAATGGCGGCCTACGGGCTGACCGACCAGGCCCGGACCGTCGCGGAAGGGATCCGGGATGCCGCCGCCCACTTCGGCAACAGCCTGCCGGAACTGTTCGGCGGATTCTCCCGGACGGACTTCCCCGTGCCGGTCAAGTACCACCACGCCGGCTCCCCGCAGGCGTGGGCGGCCGCTGCCGGCCTGACCGCCGTCCGCCACGCGTAGGCGGCCGCCGGCTGTGGTCCACCGTGCGGAGTCCCGTATTAGGCTGGCAGGAGCAGCTACCCAGGAGATCCCCATGACTGAATCCACCATCCGGCACAACCCGGCGCGCGAGCGCTTCGAAGTGCTCGTGGCCGGAAAGGCGATCGGCAAGGCGGCGTACAAAACGTACGACGGCGGCGCCGCACCCCAGCGGATTTTCTACCACACCGTGATCAACGAGGAATACGGCGGCCAGGGCCTTGCCGGGAAGCTGGCCGCTGCCGCCCTCGATGACACCGTGGAAGCCGGGCTGGGGATCGTGCCGGTGTGCCCGTTCATCAAGAAATTCCTGGTCAAGCACCCGGAGTACTCGGGCAGCACCGTGGCCATCACTCCGGCGCACCTGCAGTTCCTGGAGGATTCGCTGGCGTCCCGGGCCGCCAAGGCCTGAGGGCCGCGCGGGTTCACGAAGTCGCTGTCCGGCGGCCGCGTGCACCAGACTGTTTCCGTGAGCAACAAACCCCGGACCGGCCTGGCGGTGGCCGGCCTCAGCCTGGGCACGGCGCTGAACCCGCTGAACTCGTCCATGATCGCCGTGGCCCTGGTGGTGCTGCGCGCGGATTTCGGGCTCGACGTCGCCACCGTCACCTGGGTCATCACTTCCTTCTACCTGAGTTCGGCCGCGGGCCAGCCTCTGATGGGGCGGCTGGCTGACCGGTTCGGGCCGCGGCGGATGTTCATGCTCGGCATGGCGCTGGTGGCCGTGACCTGCGCGCTGGCCCCCTTTTCACCGAACTTCGCCCTGCTGTGCGTGGCGCGGGCCGTGATGGCGCTTGGCACTGCCACCGCCTACCCCAGCGCGGTGGTAATGGTGGGCGACATAGCGCACCGGGCCAAACTGGAGTCCGCCCGTCCGCTGGGCAGGATCCAGATGGCCAACACCTCGGCGGCAGCGGTGGGGCCGGTGCTCGGCGGCCTGCTGGTGGGCTTCGTGGGGTGGGAGGCGCTGTTCCTGGTCAACGTTCCGCTGGCCCTGGCGGCTTTGATGATCGTGCGGCAGACGGCGCCGGCAGACACGGCAAGGGAACGCGGGAGCCTCGCGGAGCTGCTGCGCGACTCGGACATCCCGGGCATCCTTGCCTTTGTCAGCTCCCTGCTCCTGGTGATGATGGCCATGCTGGACGTCGCCCCGGGCTACCGCTGGTATCTGCTTGGCGCCGGTACCGTGGTGGCCGCGCTGTTTGCCTGGCGCGAGCTGCGCTTCAGCCCGCCGTTCCTGGACCTGCGCCTGCTGGGCCGCAACCGGCCGCTCATGCTTGTCTATGTAGGCTTCGCGGTGTTCAACGGCGTGTACTACTTCGTGTTCTTCGGCCTGCCCCAGCTGCTGCAGGAAGCCGGCGGCTACGATCCCGGCTTGGTGGGCCTGCTGATGCTGCCCATGGCAACCCTGTCCGTTCTGGCCACGCCGTGGGCTGTCCGGGCCATGGGCCGGTTCGGCGTGCGGCGGGTGATGATTGCCGGCGTCGTACTTCTTACGGGGGCGGCCGCCCTCACGTGGCTGCTCACCGCGTCACTGGCCGTTCCGCTGGTCCTGGCACTCACGGCGCTGATCGGCATTCCGTACGGCGTGGTGAGCATCGCCTCGAACCAGGGCATGTTTGTGTCCACGCTGCCGCAGGAGCGGGGCGTCGCCGCCGGCATCTTCCAGACGTGCCGCTACGTGGGCGCGATCACCGCCACCGTGCTGATCGGCGTGTTCGCGGGCAGTGGCGTGGACCAGGAGAGCTGGGGGCAGATGGTGCTGGCCATGCTGGTGCTCAGCGCGGTGGTGTTCGGCGTGACGCTGCTGTGGCGCGAGCGAACGGACTAGCCTTCATCCGGCAGGCACATTTCTCCGCCCACCTCCGCAGGACGGCACTTCGCGCTGGTCCGGGCCTCAACATCAGCGCAAAGTGCCGTCCGGACAGTTCCTGCCCGTGCAGAAAGCTAGAGCTGCGCGGGGTTCAGCGGCTGTGGAACGATCGGCTGATCGTTGGCGGTCAGGTCGATGCCCAGATCCTTGGCGAAGACGAGCCGCGTGTCTGCGTAGACGTCGGGGTGGTTCTCATCCAGTTCAAAAACACGCGCACCGCGGAGGCGGTTACGCTCAGCGCCGGACAAACCGTAGGCGCCGAATCCGGTTCCGGGTGCATAGCCGAGCTGGACGCCGTAGTAGTTGCCCACGTAAGTGTTGACATGGTCGTGGCCCACGAAGTAGCCCTTGACGTCTCCCCGTTCAAGGAAGGCACTGAACAGGCCTGAGTTGATGGGGCCGGGGCACTCGTCCTCGTTCCGCTCGCCCACAATGCCGTGTTTGGTGAGCGCGCGCCCGTGGTCGGCGTCGGTCCGTGAGTCCAGGCTGGCGAACCACATGTTGCGGTGCTCGTGAAGGGCAATGTGTCCCCACATGAGGGACGGGATCTTCTTGCCGTACTTTTGCTCTGTAGCGATGGACACGTTGCGGTACCAGGTGACCTGGTCCATGCGTACCCAGTCCCAATCCGGATAGCCTTGGAAGTCCTGGCCGTCGATGGTGTCCGGGGCGTAGCGTCCGGTGTCGATGAGCCAGAGGCCGAAGGCAGGCGCTTTGGTCTTGGCGGACTGCACCAGCAGCAGCGAGTTAGAGGTGCCGGTCAGGCCGTCGGTGGAATCGCCGTTGACGTTGAACTCGTAGGTCTGAAGGAACTGCAGCATCCTGGCCTCGGTCATGCCGGTCCGGGACACTGAATCCTCGTCGTGGTTGCCGAACGTGATGGCCCAAGGAATCTTCCTGCTCTCCATGGGCTGGACCACGTGGTTCAGTGCCTGCTTGACGTCCAGTTCGGTATGGCAGTCACCGTTAATGACGTCCCCGTTGATCACCACGAAGTCGGGCTGTTCCGCGTCAAGGGTTTTGTCCATGAGTTCGATGGTGCGCCGGTCGGTCTGCTCGTCGTCCTGGGTGTCGTTGAACTGGACGACCTTGAACCGGCCGTCCGGGCGAAAGGCAAGTGTGGGTTTGGGCGCTTTAGTTCCTGGTGCTGCGTTACTGGCCACGCCGGAGGCGACGGTCAGTCCCAGCGCTCCAAGGGTTCCGGCGGCGGCCAGGGCCGCCCGCCTGCTCAGTTTGGCCTGGTGGATTCCGGTGTTCATTACTGCCTCTCGTCGCTGTGGCGGCCCCTGATTCAGGCCGCCGCTCCGGTGAGCGTAGAAGGGGGAAGCATCCCTCCCTGAAACTTCCGGTGAACGTCGGATGCAGGACGTGTTGTTTGAACGCGGGCGCCTATGATTGCCGCATGTCAACATACGAAGTCACCCGCAGCGCCCTCATTCCCGCCCCGGCGGAGGCAGTCTTTCCGCTGGTCAACAGCTTTCACGAGTGGACCAAGTGGTCCCCGTGGGAGGCCGTCGACCCCACCATGGACCGGTCCTATTCCGGCAACGACGCCGGTGTTGGTGCGAAGTACGAATGGAGCGGCAACCGCAAAGCAGGCAGCGGCAACATGGAGATCGTCGAGTCGGATTTCCCGCGCAGCATCAGCGTGCGGCTTGAATTCACCAAGCCATTCAAAGCCGTCAATCCCACCACGTTCACGTTGACACCGGCCGACGGCGGCACACGGGTGACGTGGCGGATGACCGGGGAGAACAAGGGACTTGGGAAGGTCTTCGCCCTGTTCATGAACATGGACAAGATGGTCGGCTCCGATTTCGAGCGCGGGCTCGCGTCACTGTCTTCCGCCACGAAGGCCAACAAGGCCTGACTTCCCAGGCCGCGGGCCCAGGCACGTATCTTGGCGGACCGGACGTCAGGGGGCAAGGATCTGTTCGCGCAGGATGTCCGCGTGCCCGCAGTGCTGGACCAGCTCACGCAGCATATGCAGGTAGACCCAATGCAGGGGGAGCGGGCCGCGGCGGTTGCCGGGGAGCTCGTCGTCGAGGCTCAGCGGCGACGTGGCCCGGCGGGACGCTTCGCATGCCCGTTCGTGAGCCGCCTGGACGGTAGCGATGGTGTCATCGTCCGTGAGGATGAACGACTCGTCGGGCGTGTCGGGGCTGCCGATCTCGGTGCGGGGCCGGCAGGTGATGGCCTCATCGAACCAGACTTTTTCCACGAAGATCGCGTGTTTGACCAGACCCAGCAGCGTGGTCCGGGATGGCACCAGCCGCCGCCGTGCTTGCTCCTCGGTCAGGCCGTCCAGGCAGGCGTTGAGCAGGTTCCTGTGGTCATCGAGGAAGGCCTCGAACTGGGCGCGGGCAGGCTCATGGATGGCGGTCTCGGCCAGCGGGGCGGGGTGGGCAGGCATGGACGAAGTATTCCATGGCCATCGCCGTGGCCCGAGCCTATGGTGGATTCATGGCTGATACATTTTCGTTCCTGGTAGACGCTATGAAGAACGTCGGCGTGTCCAAGGCCTACGGCCAGCCCCTCCAGGTCGGCGGGGAGGAAGTCATCCCCGTTGCCCTCGTTTCCTACGGTTTCGGCGGCGGCAAGGATGCCGAGGGCGGTTCCTCCGGGGGTGGAGGTGGCGGCATGGTGCTTCCGCTGGGTGTCTACCGGAACGTCGGCGGGCAGGCGGTGTTCCGGCCCAACACCATCATCACACTGGTGTGCCTGGTGCCGGTCCTCTCGGTGATCGGATCCGCGGTCCGCCGTTCAATCCGAGCCGCCCGGTCCTAGGCAAGAAGTGATCCCCTCGTCAGAGTCGAGGACGGGCGGCAGAGAAGGAGCACGGCATGGGACTCATCCACATTGACCTGTTCACCACGCTCGACGGCGTCGCGCAGGCGCCCGGCGGCCCGGACGAGGACACTGAAGGCGGTTTCGCGTTCGGCGGCTGGCAGGCGCCTCTCATCGACGAAGTTGTGGGCGGGCAGATCGACGCCGGGATGGAGGGGATGGACGCCCTGCTGCTTGGCCGCAAGACCTACGACATCTTTGCCGGGTACTGGCCGCACGCCGGAGGGGACATCGCAGAGCTGTTCAACCGGCTGCCGAAATATGTGGCCTCGCACCAGAATCCAACCCTCGAGTGGGCCGGATCCACGCTGCTGGGCCCGGACGTCGCCGCTGCAGTCCGCGAACTGCGCGACCGGCACGAGAACACCCACGTCATCGGCAGCCTGGACTTCGTGCAGACCCTGCTCGCCGAGCGGCTCTTCGATCGGCTCACGCTCTGGGTGCATCCCATTCTCCTCGGCAAAGGAAAGAAGGTGTTCGCCGGCGGGGTGGTTCCAACGAACCTCACGCTCATCGAGCCTGTCATCGCCTCACCGAAGGGCGCGGTGCTGCAGCGCTATGCGCTCGCCGAAGGCACCCCCGGCGTCGGCGACATGTCCGCCATCGACCAGCAGGGTTAGGGCACGAACCCCAGGCGTACCGCGTGCCGGGATCAACGCCGCCTTAGCTGGAGGGGCGGCGCGTGCGGGCCTGCCGCACCAGGCGGATGAATGCATAGATGAAGATCGCCTCGATAACGGCCATCAGGACGAGCAGCAGCCACTCGCCCTGCGCGATGAAGACCATGGTGCCGGTGAGGACCAGTGTGGTGCCCAGGACCAGCGCGTACACGGCGAACCCGATGGCCACCTTGGCGCTGCGCACGCCGGTCCGGAAGCCGAAGCCCACAGGCTCGCCTCCGGGGTAGCCCTCCACACGGTCCGGGGCTGCGGGCTTGAGCCTGTCGAACTCCTCCCACGGGTCCCGGTCCTGATCCTGATAGGTCATGGTTCCATTATCCCGCGGCCGGCGCAGCGGGGCTGAACATTGGTGGGCATAGAGTGTGGGACAGCACCAACCCGTCAGGAAGAATCGGCCGGGACAGAGGACCTGAGAAGGGGCAGCCGTGGCTCACGCCCAGAATGAAACCACCATCAACCGCCCGGCGGAGGACGTTTGTGCTTTCCTCGCGGACGGCCTGAACAACCCGGCCTGGCGTTCAGGGGTGCAGGCCATCGCCCTGAAAAGCGGTACGGCAGGGGCCCTTGGTGCCGTGTACAGCCAGACCCTCTCAGGCCCGGGCGGCCGGCCCCTCGCGGTCCGTTTCAGCCTTGACCTGCAGCCCAAAGGCCTGATGAAGATCGTGGGTCCCCTGATCTCCCGGACCATGGAGACCGAAGTGGCGCAGCTGTCCAAGCTCAAGGCTGTGCTGGAAGCGGCATAGAAGGGCTGGCCTGGGACGATCGGCCCTCGGCAACACCGTCAATCGTGGGTACGGTAGCCACATGCAAAAGATATCGATCCAAGCCCTGGCCCGCCAGCAGATCACCGCCGCGGTGGCAGCCCCCAGCGGCCGCGCCGCGGATACCGCTTTCGGCGGGCACGAGAAGAGGCTCCGCCAGACCGTGATGGCTTTCCGGGCCGGCACTCAGCTCAGCGAGCATCAGAACCCGGGCGAAGCCACGGTCTTTGTGCTGCAGGGTTCCGTCTGGCTGAAAGCGGGCAGTGAGTCCTGGCAGGGCAAGGCGGGGGACCTCCTGATCGTGCCGAACGGCCTGCACAGCCTCGAAGCAGAGGAGGATTCGGCTGTCCTTTTCACGGTGGTCAAAACCGACCGGTAGCGGCTCAGGCTGCCGGAGCACCGCCGTCGGGAATTACGACGGCGGCACCCGGCCCGGGAGAGCAACGCGCCCGCACCGAAGGCCGGCTACTGACCGCCTTTGATTTTCCGCCAGCCGCCGGCGCGGTTGTTGGCGATGATCGCCCTGAACAAATCGAGGAGGGCTCCCTCGTTCACTGTTTCGCCTTCGCGGAACGCCGCGGTGCGGGGGTCGCTGATGAAAGGCCTCGTGGAGGAATTATGCGCCTACCCCCACCCGACCTGCAGGAATACAATCGGCTGCATGGGCACCGTTGACGATTCCTTGGCCGAACTGCCTGAACCCAACCGCGGCTGCCTGCAACGGGTGATCGAGATAGCCCGGACCGTGGTGCCGGAAGCTGAGGAGGGGATGAGTTACGGGATGCCTGCGCTGAGGTTTGAGGGCAAGCCGCTCCTCGGCGTCACCGCGGCAGCCAAGCACCTCTCGGTCTTTCCTTTTTCGCCGGCGGTGATCGACGCCGTCGCGGACCGGCTGGAAGGGTATTCGCTGTCCAAGGGGACCATCCGCTTCACCCCCGGGCATCCCCTCCCGGAGGACGTGGTGACTGACATCGTCAGGCTGCGCCGGGCCGAGATCCTCAAGTAGGGCAAGTCCTGGAATGCACAAGCAGTCCCCTATTTCAGTCTGTCCCGGATCGTTCCATAATGGCCACATAAGCTTCGGGGACCCTCGCGCCAATGATGGCTGGCGGGGCGTTGCAGAGTCCCAGGCGGCCGCCCCGGCACTTGGCGCAACGGGCGGCCACACGGACCGGGACACTGATGTGCCCGGACCGCACCAGGGGGAGAGCATCGCCATCGTTGCTAGAACTGAATGCACAAAAGGAAATCAACATGCTCAATTCAGCGCCTATGGCAGTCCTTCCCGCAAAGGACATCAACAGGGCAAGGGATTTCTACCGGGACAAGCTGGGACTGGAACCCGCTGAAACAGTGGAGGACAGCCTGGTTTACCGCGGCGACGGCGGAACAGGCTTCCTGATCTACCAGACTGAAAATGCCGGGACGGCCAAAAACACGCAGATGGGCTGGCTCACGGACAACCTGGAAGGCGAGATGGAGGAACTGCGGGCCAAGGGCGTCGTCTTCGAAGAGTACGACTTGCCCGGCCTGAAGACGGAGAACGGCGTTGTCGACAATTCATGGGGAAAGGGCGCCTGGTTCCTGGACAGCGAGGGGAACATTCTCAGCCTTTCCCAGCGGGCCTAGGGAACATCCATAAGCCCTGATGGGGCGGAGCCTGTGCGGGCTCCGCCCCATCAGGGAACAGGGGACCTCATGGGCGCCCTTGAATACTCGGAGTGGATCAAGGCCCCGCCGGAGGATGTCTGGCGGGCCTATGTTGACCCGTCCCGCCTGCCCGAGTGGCAGACCGGCTCGCCCGTAATCGCCGATATTCAGGGTTCAGGGGACCAGCCTGGCTCCTCCTACACCTCGACCCGTGGCCCGGGAACCGCCCGCACCATGGTGCTGTCCGCGGACCCGCCGCACCGGATCTTCACCCGGACCGTGGCCTACTTCGGGCTGAAGTTCGACGTCGACAGCAGGCTTCAGCCAGAACGCAACGGAACGTTGCTGCGCCTGCGTGCCGAGACGCACTAGCCCCGCGGGCTGGGCCTGGCGGGGAGGCTGGTGGAGCGCGCCTTCCTCAGCGGCTCAGAGGCCCGCAAGGAACTGGCCAACCTCAAGGCCCTGATCGAGCGGGAGGCGGGGGAGCCCCCGGTCCACCCATTCCACTGAGAAGGTTGCGGCGCAGGGGGCGCACCGGGAGCCGGTCGGGGCTAGCATGGGGCTCACCGACACACTGCGCAGTGATGGGATGCCATGGAATCGAACGAACTGCTGCTGGACGCCTTCGGCCGGATCCGGGAGACCGTGGAGTCCGTGCTGGACGGGCTCGACGACGACGTCCTGGTCCGCCGGCCGGGCGGCACCGGAAACTCGATCGCATGGCTGATCTGGCACCTGAGCCGGGTCGAGGACGCGCAGGTGGCTTCCGCCGCCGGCCTCGAACAAGTCTGGACCTCCCAGGATTTTGTGGGCCGTTTCGGCCTCCCGCTGTCCAGGCGCGACACCGGCTACGGCCACACAACGGACCAGGTGGACGCGGTCAGGGCCAGCCCTGAGCTGCTTCTGGAGTATTACGACGCCGTCCACGGGCAGACGGCCGGATTCCTGGGAACGCTTGGCAGCGAAGACCTGGAGCGCGTGGTAGACGAGAGCTGGGATCCGCCCGTGACCCTGGGTGTGCGGCTGGTCAGCACCGTTGCAGACTGCCTCCAGCACGTGGGGCAGGCCGCCTATGCCAAGGGCCTGAAGTCCGAAAGAAACGGCAGGCCGTTGACCGGCACGGCAGAGGCGGTCCTGCACGACGGCACCACCATTGCCCTCACCATCCGGGGCGACGGCCCCGCCATCCTCCTGCCGGTCAGCCTCGCCACGCACACGGCGGCGGAAGCGGAGACGCTCCGCCAGTGGGGCGGCGACCCGGACCTGGGCCCCAGCCTCATCAAGGGATTGGCGGCGACGAACCTGGTGATCGCGGCCGACTACGAAGCCCACCGGATGGCACACCCGGCACCGGCGACGCTGACACCGGAGAACATTGCGGCGGACCTGCTGGCCATAGCGGACGCGGCCGGCGCCGAAACCTTCGCCTATTACGGCTACTCCTGGCTGGCGCTGAGCGGCCTGCAGCTTGCGCTGCGCACAGACCGGCTCCGGGCACTCGCCATGGGCGGCTTCCCGCCGCTGGACGGCCCGTACCAGAGCATGCTGACGGTCACCCGGGCAGCCCATGTGATGTCGGGAAAGGCGGCCGGCCAACCGGCCGCGGCGGTCCCGGAGCCCGAGCCGGGGGACTGGGACTCGGTGTCCATCCAGACCACTGAGGAGCAGACGCAGCAGTTCGTCACCCTGTACGAAGCGCTTCAGGACTTTGACGATATCGCCGCCGTGCTCCCCGCCGACCTGCCGCGGTTGGCGTTCGCCGGCGCCGAGGACAGCATTGACTACAAGCCGCTGTGGGGTGGCGTCCTCGTGAGAATCGGGGAGCCCTTGGCCCGGCACCAAGGGACACTGACCAAAGCGGGGTGGGACGTCCGCGTCCTGCCGGGCCTGGACCACCTGGGCGCGATGCACAGCAGCGTTGTCCTGCCCATCCTCAGCGACTGGTTGCAGAAATCGGGCTGGGTGAAGTAGCCGGACCTATCTGTGCCCGGGCCTGCGGTGCCGGTGGTGGAGTTCGTAGCTGTCGAACACGTCGGAGGACGTTGTTCCGGAATGGCCGAACCTCCCGCGAAGGACATCCGCGAGCCCCTCCAACGCTGCGTGCAGCATCCGCCCGGCGAACTGCAGTTCGGGGTTGCCGCTGTCCTGGGCATGGGACGCGAGCTGCTGGGCGTAGGCAATGGTTGCGGGCAGGGAACCCCGCTGCTCCACTTCGCGGAAATAATAGGTTTCGTGGAAAGCCAGCAGGTCGATACTCACCGCCGCTACGTTTCCGGCCATCGATTCCAGCAGCCCGGCAGCGTGACGGGGTTCCAACGAAGCCAGGCCGCCGTGGCCGGCCGCCTCCCTGAACAGATTCAGCTGATGGGCGAGGGCGCGGCGGCGGTTCAGGGCCGGGTACGTCTGCAGGATCCAGGTGACCGTTGCGGTCAGCAGCCCGAATCCGGTAACCGCCTGCAGGGCGGCTACCAGCCTGAGCAGAGCATGCGCCGGGACGATCTCCCCGAAGCCCACGGTGGAAAGGGTCACCAGGGAAATGTAGAGGGCTTCGGCAAAGTCGCCCCGTTGTGGAACCCCGCCCCCGTAAACAAATCCGTCCGGCAGGTGGGGCAAGTACAGCAGGGCCCAACCGATGGCAGCCAGGGCGGCCCACGCCGCGATCACGGCGGCCATGGCCAGCGGGGCTGCGATGAAGGGTCCGCGGCCCCGGAGTTCCCGCGACAGGAGCCAGAACCCGCGCATGATCGCGCGGCCCACCGGACCGGAGCCGTGCGGATAGAGGAGGGTCTGGAAAACATCGGCGAGCATCAGCAGAATCAGCGCGGCGCCCACCACGGTCCAGAGCAAACCCACGAAGTCCATGCCTCATCTTATGGGCGGCTGCTCAGCCGAGGTTGGTGCCGATGGCCCCGGTGAAATAGGGGATAAGCCAGATGCCCCAGACGAGAAGCGAAAATTTGTGGAACTGTTTTTTCTCAGCGTCGCGGTTGCGCAGCAGCACAATGGCGGCCCAGGCCAGATGAATCACCATGAGCAGCAATGCGGCCGCTCCGGTGACGGCCATAACTGCGTTGAGTCCCGCCCCGGCTCCCTCGGCCCGGCCTTCGCCGGATGCCGCGAGCTGGGTCATCAGGAAGGTCCCGCTGGCGTCGCAGAGCAGTCCCAGCGCAAAGAATCCCGCATGCCACCACTTCAGGACGCGTTGGATGCGCTCCGCCCAGATGCCGATCGAATAGAAGACCAGGGCAGCGGTGATGAGGATGATCGCAGGCAAGAGCATGTCCTGAGACTACGGGCGAATCCAGGACTCCGGATCCACTGAAAGGTTGATGTGGGGCGTTAGCCCGGCGGCGTTGCCTCAGGCCGGACGCGGGCGCACCACGGACCCCTGGTCGCAGAGCCTAGCCTCCGGGACGCACGGCGCACAGCGTGCGACCATCAAAGTGCCGGCGGAGGTTGAACCAGCAGGAACGGCGATCAGGGGGACGTTATGCGTAGGGAATCTGGGGCGGCCACAAGGTCACTGCCCCGTTGGGCAAATGCCGCCGTCGTTATTTATCTGGCGGTGACCGCTGCCGTTGTTGCCGTTGCGCTCCTGAACAGCGCGCTCAATCTGGGGCTGGACCAACTGTGGCTGCTCCGGGCACTGATGCTGCTGACGCTGCCCGTTTCGGTTGCCTACCTGGTGGTCGGCATCCTGCTGGATCTGCCGAATCCGCCGTTGCCGCGGGAATTCAGTTTCGGCGGGTTAACCCCGACGGCGCTGCTCTACTATCTGGGCTATCCCGCCCTGGCGGTGGTCAACGCAGCGGTGTTCCGGTGGATTGTGCTCAGCACCCGGAAGGGCAAGCGGGTTCAAGCGGCGGCCACCGCTGGTCCTGCCAAGCCGCCGGAATCAACCGCGGATCAGGCGGCAAGGCCCCGCGGGGTCAACCAAAACGTCAAACACCTGTGGTGGACCGTCCCGGTGGCTTTTGTGCTGAGCCTTCCGCAGTGGCTTGTGGCAAGTTTTATGTGGTGCGGGGTCAGCGGATGCAGCGGCGGAGGATTCGGGGTGTCCACCGGGACCGAATGGGTGGCGGTCATCCTGAGCGTGGTCAACGGCCTCATTTTCGCGGGGTCAGTTTTTGCCGTGCGCTGGCTGTATCCGGCCAGGAAAAGGGCCCTGATTGCCGTGGCTGCCGGGACGCTCTTCGGGCTTCTGGGTGCCGCGGTAACGCACGGGTAGGACTGCGGACGGGCAACATCGCGTGAAGCGGCGGCTGGCGGGCAAGTCCGCGTTGCCCGCCGGCCGCGCGCAGTATTTCAATGGCTGGACAGTTGTTGGGTCATGGATTCGGGCAGCAGTCCAAGCTGTGCCATGAACTCCAGCTGGTCAAAATAGAAGTGGTGGGACTTGATCTGTCCCCCTTCCACCTCGGCGATGTCGCAGCTCCTGAGCCTGATCTTCTTGCCGGTGGGTTGCAGCGTTTCACCGGAAGGCATCCTGATGGGCCCGGTGTTTGTCGCGACGACGTAGCCTTCATCGATTGCCACATCCCCGGACTCGTGCTTGGCCGTGTACTCATACTTGAAGTCCGGGAACGCCTCCCAGAAGTGGAGAAGGTAGTTGGTGATTTTGTCACGCCCGTTGATCTCGCCTTCGTCAGGGGTAGAGATGACGGCCTCATCGGCGAAGCTTCGCGCCAACATGTCCCTGTCCTGTGTGTCCATGGCCGCGGTAAACCGGTCCATGACCTCGCGTGCCTGTCCCATTTTCGACCTCCATTTGGTTAGGGGCGGCCGCACGGAAGCGTGGGCCGCTTCGTGGTTTTGGCTCTTGCAGGGGAGCCAATTTAAGTACATGCCCGCCGCCCCGGAGTGTCAACGAACGGGGCTACCCTGCCTCAGAACGGCAGTGCGATGAGTGCCAGCAGGGCCGGGACCACGGAGCCGAGAGTGCCGGGGATGCTGTCGCCCTTTTTGGGATAGTGCCCCAGCCAGTCCGCGAGCGCCATGGTGGACCCGCTGAGCACCATGTTCGCGCAGCAGTAGACCACCAACGTGTAGCCCACCACCACGTAGCCCAGATTCACGGCGATCACCCCGGCGAGGACCCCCAGGCCGATCAGGAGGTTGCGGAACCCGGTGGGGATGGCCCACATCATCACCGCCGGCACGTTCTGCGCGGGGGTGCTGAGGAATCTCTGCGCTGCCGGATGCTTCAGGAAGAAGCTTTCCAACGGGAAAACGGCGATATAGATCAGCGCGGCGAGTATCGCGAAGAGCTGGGATACGGCGTTCATGCTGGAACTGTACGACGGCGGTACCGGCGTCCGCGATCCCCTCACCGGGGGTTCCGGACGGCTGGGCGGATCCCCTCTTTGGGGGATTGCGTCACCGCGCGCCTTCCGGATACTGGAGGTATGTGGGAGGAACGCGCTGAGCGTGCCCGGCGCGAGATCGCGGCCATGGCCACCAGCGGACAGAACCTGGCCGACCTGTACACCGCGGCGCTCGCCGTCGTGGAGCAGACGGTGCCGTTCGAGCAGGCGTGCTGGGCCGGTGTCGACCCTGACACGCTGGTGATGACCTCGGTGACCAACTGGCGGCAATGGCCGGTGCCGGCGAAGGAATACGAGGAGTATTCCGTCCGCTTCGTCGAATGCGAATACACCGGGCAGGAGCCGAACAATTTCGCGGCGCTGCTGCGGCGCCCGCGGCCGGTCGCCAGGATTTCCGATGCCCCGCACCGTGAGGTGGTCCGCAGCGTCCGGATCAACGATCTCCTGATGCCGCAGGGCCTGGAACATGAGCTGCGCGCGGCATTCAGGGTGGACGATTCGTGCTGGGGCGTGGGCAGCCTCTTCCGCGAGGCCGGGAAAGACTTCACCGACCGCGAGCTGGAATTCCTGGCCGCAGTGGCGGCGACGATCGGAGCGGCCAGCCGGATAGCGGTCCGGGCCGCACACCGGACCCGGCCCGCCGACGTCGGGCCCGTCATTGTCCTGGCAGGTCCGCACGGTGAGCTGCAGGCGGCCACGCCAGCCGCTGCCTCGTGGCTGGCCGAGGTGGAGGACGCGGCGCCGGGCCGCTTCACCATGACGCTGTACGCCGCGGTGGCGCGGGCGCACGCTGCCGCGTCGGGGACCGCCCGCGCCAGGATGCGCGACGCCGGGAACAGCTGGGTGGTGCTGCAGGCCAGCCGGCTCATCACGGGCGATGATCCCGAACAGATGGTGGTCACCGTGGAACCGGCCACCACCCAGGACCTGGTCAGCCTGCTGCTGACGGCCTACGGAGCCACCGCCAGGGAACGGGAGGTCTGCCTGGAGGTACTGGCGGGAAGCCCGACGGCGGAGATCGCCCGCCACCTCTTCATCTCCCCGCACACCGTGCACGACCATGTGAAGGCGCTCTTCGAGAAGGTGGGCGTGGGCAGCCGCGGGGAGCTGGTGGCGAAGCTGCTGGCCTGAGCGGTGTGCCTGGCAGCGAGAAGGTGCCGGCTAGGCTGGGCTGATGGACTTTCACATCCGGCAAGCCACCCCGGAGGACGCCGAGGCGCTGGTGCTCATGCACACCATCGCCCATGAGGAAACCTACGGACATCAGTTGTCGGCGGAGTTCTTCCGCGCCCGGCGCGCCGCGATTCCCGAACGGGTGGAACGCCGCCGTCCCTCCCTGGCAAGCGCCGATCCGCGGATCATTGCCTTCGACCCAGGCGGTGAGCTGGTGGGGTTCGCCGACGCCGGCCCGGGACGGGATGAGGACGGCCCCGAGGCGTTGGAGCTGTATTCGCTCTATTCACTTCGGCGGACGCACGGCAGTGGTCTCGCCGCTGCTTTGCTCAGTGCCGCCATCGGTGAAAGCCCGGCGTATCTCTGGGTGCTGGCGGACAATCCGCGGGCGGCGGCCTTCTACCGCAAGCACGGTTTCCGCCCGGACGGGAAGCGCGGGCTGCTGCCACCCGAATGGGAAGAACTGCCCGAATTGCGGATGGCCCGGTCCGCGGGGGACGGGTAGGATCGAAGGCGTTGCCGCAGGTCAGCGGCGGTTTTGGGGGAAACTGATGAACAATTTGCTGCTGCGCCGCGCATTCCGCGCAAGGACCGCATTCCGCGCTGGGACGGCACTGCTGGCGGCGGCCGGGCTGCTGCTGGCCCCCGCCGTCGCCGCCCTTCCGGCGTCGGCCGACGACACAACGGCACGCGACGCAACGGAGGTCGGTATCGGCCTCCAGCCCCTGGGGGTGGTGTCCGCGCCGGATGGGACGCTGTACGTCAGCGACTACCACTGGGCGGGCGGCGTCGCCGTGTTCAAGCCCGGCGAAACCCGGGCGTCCCGCACCATTACCGCGGGGCGGTTTCCCTCATCCTTGGCGATAACGCCGGACGGGACGCTGTATGTGCTCCAGACAACGGACTCCGGGCAGGCCGAGATCGGAGTGGTTTCCGCCGGTGCGGCCAAACCGGACTATGCCATCGCCGTGAGCCCCGGCATGCACTGGCTCACTGCGGGGCCGGACGGATCGCTGTACGTGGCCAACCCGGCGGAGGGGAGTGCCTCGGTGGTCCCGCCCGGCCGCACCTGGACCGAGCGCACCATCCAGGCCGGGCCCTATCCGGTGGAGGTAACGGTGGCCAAGGACGGGACGCTCTATGCCGCCAACGAATATGAAGGCACAGTCACCGTGGTCCCCGCCGGTTCGCCCAGCCCGTCGCACACCATCAGCGTCGGCGCGAAGGCCCACCCGCACGGCATCGCGGCCGCCCCGGACGGAACCGTGTATGTGGCAAACATCCTGACCAACGACGTCGCGGTCATTGAACCCGGCGGTACTGAAGTGGCCAGGCGGATCCCGGTGGGCGGCGCGCCGCAGGAGGTGGTGGCCGCCCCGGACGGCACGGTTTTCGTGTCCAACAGCACGGACAACACGGTCTCGGTCATCCAGGCCGGCGCTGGCGCCGTCGCGGAAACCATCCCCACCGGCGAGGATCCAGGCCGGATGGCGGTGCGGGCCGACGGATCAGTGGTGGTGGTCAACCGTGGAGGCAGGTCCCTGACCGTGATTGGCACGGCCACGGAAGGGCCCGGCCCTGTGCCGGCTGCCGCCGGGGTGCCCGACGCCGGCGGGTCAGGGGCCGCGGCCCAGGCGTCCGACGGCGGTTCCTCCGGCGCTGCCGCCGCGCCGGGTCTTCCGGCTATTGCCACGGTGGCAGCAGTGGTGTTCCTTGGCGGTGCCGGTGCCCTGATCGTGGTGGCGCGGCGCCGTCGAAAGGACCGGCCGGACGTCCCGGCATGGACCCTCAGCCAGGGGCAGTGACGGTCCTCAGCTTCTCGAAGGATTCAGTCCACCCGTCCCGGTGCAGGGCCAGCCGCTCCTCGGTGAGGAACGGCCCCTGCGAGAGCACCAGGCGGGTGCCGGACCCGGCGCTCCGGAGCGAGAGGTCCACCACCGTTTGGCCGTCGTCCGGGGTGGGTTCCTCCCAGTTGAAGGTGTAGACCAGCCGCCACGGCGGATCGATCTCGAGGTACTCACCCGAGAGGTGGAAGGGCTCGCCGTCCGGCGGCGTCATGCGGAACCGGTAACGTCCGCCCACCACCAGGTTCACGTCGGCGGCGGGGATGATGAAGCCGTGCGGCCCCCACCACTTCACCAGCTCCGAGGCCTCGGTCAGCATCCTGAAGGCGCGTTCCGGCGGTGCGGCGAGCGTGCATTCAAGATTCAGGACCAGCCCGCCGGTTTGCTCAGTCATGGTCCCACTCTGGCATCCGCAGGACGCGGGCGGAAGGCCGCCAAGCTGGTTAACTGTCAGGTGAACTGAGAGAAGGAGCCATCCATGCCCGATCTGGCCGCGTCACGGAAACTGCGGGTAAGCCTGCCCGATCAGAAGCTGCTGGCGGCACTCGAGCCGTCCGACGGCGTCGAACTTCTGCTATGGGACCTGACCGGGCCCGCCCCGGCGGAACAGTTGGACCTGGTGGTGCCGCCGTACATGGGCGGGGCGGGGCCGCTGGCGGCGCTGGATTCCGTGGACGTGGGGCTGGTGCAGAGCCAGTCAATCGGGTACGACGGCGTGGCCGCGGCTCTTCCGCCCGGGTGCCGTTTCGCTAACGCCGCCGGCGTCCATGAGACGTCGACGGCGGAGCTGGCTGTGGGCATGATCATTGCCAGCCAGCGGGGGATCCCGGACTTTGTACGGAATGCGGAGACGGGCACCTGGGACAACTCACAGCGCCCCAGCCTGGCCGACCGGCGCGTGCTGCTGGTGGGCTACGGCGGAGTGGGGAAGGCGATAGAGGCCAGGCTGCTGCCGTTCGAGACCGAGGTGACCCGGCTGGCCAGCCGGGGCCGCGACGATGAGCGCGGCAGGATCCACGGGATTGATTCCCTGCACGAACAGCTGCCGCTGCACGACATTGTGGTGGTCAGCGTGCCCCTGAGCGAACAGACGCGGCACCTGGTGGATGGCAGGTTCCTGGCGGCGATGGCCGACGGGGCGCTGCTGGTGAACGTGGCGCGCGGGCCGGTGGCCGACACCGAAGCGCTGCTAAGCGAAACCTCCTCCGGCAGGCTGCGGGCGGCGCTGGACGTAACGGAGCCGGAACCGCTGCCGCAGGACCACCCGCTCTGGAACGTACCGGGGGTCCTGATCACCCCGCATGTGGGCGGCGCGAGCTCGGCCATGCTGCCGCGGATAGCGCGGCTGATCCGGAAGCAGATCGGGCTGCTGCAGGCCGGACAGGAACCGGTCAACGTGGTGCTTGGCGGCGAATCTCTTTAACCGAGGGACGCAAGGAACGCCGCCGTATCCTCCGCCACCTGCTCCGGGCACTCCCACAGCACCACGTGTCCCACGTCCGGATAGACCCTCAATACTGCGCCGGGGATCCGGGCGGCGAGCGTTTCCTGGTCGCCACGGGGCAGCAGGTTGTCCCGGCCGCCGCAGAGAATCAGCGTGGGTGCTTCGATGGTTGCCGTTTCCGTGGGCGGCGTTGCTACGCACAGGCCGGCCAGGATCCCTTTCCAGGCGTGGGCGGGCATCCTGAGGCCGTCGCGCACACGGTCCTCGATGTACCACTCCGGGACGTGGTGGTGCAGGGGAAACCAGGACAATGAGGCCCGGACCCAGTCCTCGTCGAGGGGGTCCGTCAAACGGTTCACTTCGTCGGCGAATGTGGTCCGTCCCTGAAGGCTCAACGGCGAGCCCACCAGCACCAGCGCAGCCACCCTATCCGGATGGGTAACGGCGAGCTGCTGTGCGACGTAACCGCCGCTGGAGGAGCCGACGACGGCGGCCCGGGGCGCGTTGAGGGCCTCCAGGATCGCTGCGGCGTCCTCAGCCTGTTCCGCCAGGGAGTAACCGCCCTCCGGTTTGTCCGCTTCGCCCTGCCCGCGCAGGTCCGGCGCGTAGACCCGGAAATCCGCCAGCAGGGGTATCAGCCGGTCAAAGCTGCCGCGGGATTCGCCCCACGCATGCAGCAGCAACACGGGCTGCGCTCCGTCGTCGCCGTCGGTACTGTCCCTGACCAGGCATGGCACCGTGATGCCGGTGCGGAGCGCGAGGTCCCGGACTTCCGCGTCCATGGCTGCTCACCGGGTGACCCGATACCGGACGTGGGTGACCAGGCTGCTGCCGCGCACCTCCGTCGGCTCGAGCTTGAGGTTCCCCACGCCGTCGAGCAGACGCTCGCCCGCTCCCAGGATTATGGGCGAGATGTGGAGCCGCAGTTCGTCGATCAGCCCCGCCGACAGGTATTGCCGGGCAGTCCGGGCGCCGCCCGCGACGGCCACGTCCTTGCTGCCGGCGGCGTCCCGGGCCTGGGCCAGCGCCGCTTCGATCCCGTCGGTGACGAAGTTGAACGTGGTTCCGCCCTCCATCTCCAGGGGCTCCCGTGCATGGTGGGTGAGGACGAAGACCGGGGCGTGATAGGGCGGCTCCTCTCCCCACCAGCCCCGCCAATCCTCAGCCCACGGCCCGGGGCCGGGCCCGGCGAACATGTTCCGGCCCATGATGAAGGCGCCGGCCGCGAGGATGCCTTCCCTTTCGGCTGCATGGGCCTCAGGTTCTTCGAACTGCCACCGGTGCAGGCTCTCGCCGCCCTCGCCCAGCGGTTCCGCCATGCTTTGGTTTGGGCCGGCGAGGTAACCGTCGAGGGAGATGGTCAGATCGCACGTGACTTGGCTCATGCGCACATCATGCCACCCGGTCATGGGCCTGAGTAGGGCCAGGCTGCTCGAGCGTGACGGTGCCTGCGTCGCCATCCACACGGATCTGCTGGCCGCTGGCGAGACGCTGGGTGGCCACCCCGGTGCCCAGCACCGCGGGGATGCCGTACTCGCGGGCCACGATGGAGCTGTGGCTCAACGGGCCGCCCACATCGGTGACCACGGCGGAGGCCATCGCGAACAGTGGGGTCCACGCGGGTGTGGTGTTCCGGGCCACCAAGGCCTCGCCGGGCTGCATCAGGGCGAAATCCTGGGGCCCCCTCAGGACGCGCGCCGGCGCAGTGACCCGGCCCGAGCTTGCGCCCGTGCCCTTGATGACGTCACCGGCCTGGTGCTGCGAGCCTGCGGGCATCATGGACGTCAAAGACTTTTCCATCCAGCGGCTCTCGGGGAGCATCTGCGGGGCAGCGGCCTTCAGCTGGCCACGCCACAGCATTTTCCGTTCCTCGACGGCGGCGGCCCGGACAGGCCGGTCCGCCCCGGTGATGGCCACGGCCGCCCGGGTACCCGGTGCGGCCAGGCCGAAATCGACGGCGCTCCGCAGCTCCTGGTACCGCAGCCAGAACACGTCGGGTGCGTCACCGATGACACCGGAGTCCACCAGCCGCCGGCCGAGTTCGAGCAGCATCCGCCGCAGCAGCGGCCAGGCCAGGCCGACGTCGGCCAGTGCATCTTCGCGGATCGGCGCCGTGGTCTGTGCCCAGCGGAGCAGTCGGAGGAACGCGGCGCGGCGGCGTGGCCCGAGGCGGGTGCTGACCAGCCGGGTCTGGTTCTCCCGGCGTTCGGCGGAGCGCCGCTGCCGTTCGTGCGGGTCAGTGCCCTGCCCCCGCAGATAGAACTTCACCGTCCCCAGCAGTGCTGACGGATCGTCGGCCGGCACGGGGTCGGCGAAGTCCAGGTTGTAGACGGTGTGGCCGAACCGGTCCAGGTGGGCCTGAAGGCGGGAATGCCACTGCCCCCACAGCGACTGATCGAACCCGGCAGGCGCGGCGCCGGTGCGCTGGGACCCGGCCAACGCCGTCGTCGGTTCATTGAGCAGCGCCGCGGCCAGTCCGGGAACGCCGCGGGCCCAGGCGGTAAGGCCGTACAGCGACTTCTCCGCCCGGATGGGCTCGCTGTCGTAGCCGAGGATGAAGGTCTGCGCCGGGGGATCCCCGTCCCGCCGGACGAGCTTCTCGTAAAACGCCCGGAAGGAGAGTTCGCTGCTCGCGGCCAGCGGAATGATGGACTGCACGGCCGTGTAGTACACGGTGCCGGCGTCCAGCAGCGCCTGCGCCCCCTCCAGCAGCTCCTCGCCGGAGAGCTCCGCGACCGGCGTCGCCTGCCAGTCCTCGATCACCCGTTCGTACTTGGGATGCGAGTAGTCGCGCCAGCCGGCCACCCCCATATGCGCCTGGCCGCGGGCCAGCGCGCGGACCGCCGGCAACGTCTTGCCCAGCATCCTGAGCATCCCCGCGGTGCGGTAGTAGTAATAGGCGTAGCCGTTGATGGTGGGCATTTTGATGTCGCCCTCTCGGATGATGTTCCTGCCCAGGGCGTCGGCCAGCAGGGCTTTCAGCGAGCGCGACACTGAGCCGTCAATGAGGTCGGCAAAGAGCGGCGAGAGCGGGTCGGGCAGCTGTTCCACGATGCTGGCCCGGAAATACAGGCCTTTCGGATACGGCACGGGCCAGGTCTCCGGGGTATCGGCCGCAGGTTCGGGGAGCGCGGTGATGGGCCGGGACTGCAGCAGGAAGAACCTGTCACCGGCCCGCGCCCACTCGATGTCCTGCGGCGCCCCGAAATGATCAGCAATCCGGGCTCCGTAGCCCGCCAGCTCGGCGGCGGCGCGGTCATCAAGAACAGGCGCACGACGACGGTCCGCCGGCACCGGTCCCTCCCGCGTCCCGTGCTCCGAGTAGACAGTCATGACCGCCTTGTCGGCGGTCTGCCGGGACAACACAGTGCCCGTCCCGACGTCGACAACCAGGTCATCCGTGGTGACCGTCCCGCCCACCACGGATTCGCCGAGGCCCCAGGCGGCGCTGATAACTGTCTGGTCGAGGCGCCCGTTGGCAGGATTGGCGGTGAACATCACCCCGGCGGACTCGGCGTCAATCATCTGCTGGACCACCACCGCGAGGCGCACCGAGCCCGGTGCGATGCCTTCCCGGGCGCGGTAGGCCATGGCCCGCGCCGTCCACAGGGAGGCCCAACAATCGATCACTGCAGCGGACAGAGATTCAGCCCCGCGGACGTTCAGGTAGGACTCCTGCTGCCCGGCGAAGCTGGCCGCCGCGAGGTCCTCGGCCGTGGCGGAGGAGCGCACCGCAACGGCCGTGGCCCCGCCGTCGAGATTTCCGTAGGCGGCCCCGAGTTCCGTTGCGATGTCGGTGGGCATGGTGCCGCTCCTAAACAGGGACTGGATCCGCTCCGAGGCGTCCGTGTAGTCCTGTGGCGCCGCGTCATGTGTGAGCGCGGCCAGTTCCTGGATGGCGTCCCCGAGCTGGTTGGCCTGCACAAAGTGAGAGTAGGCGGCGGTGTTCAGCACAAACCCCGGCGGCACCGGAAGCCCGGCCTGGATGAGCCCGCCCAGTCCCACGGCCTTGCCACCGGCCACGGCGATGTCGCCAGGTCCCACCTCGCCCAGGTTGTTGACGTAGCTCATGATTCGGCGTCCTCACTGCCCCGCCTTTGGGGGCGTTTGAGCGAACCTGATTCTCCACATACTGGCACTGCCGCCTGCAAGAGGCCATAGACTCGGAGTCATGTCAGCTCTTGGGGGGATGCGGACGCAGCGCAGATCAGTCCTGGTCATGATGGCCGCGCTGGTCATGGCGCTCGCAGGGTGTGAATACGGCGGCCTTGATGCGCGGCCGGCCCCGGCATCTTCCCCGGTATCACCTGCGCCCCGGTCCTTCGAGGAAAACGCCGCCGAGGTGGTGCGGCTGCTCGAGGCTCCGGCGTCGGATCCCGGTATGCCGTCCGAGGCGGAACCGGCCGGGAAGCTTTCCCTGGTTCTGGCGCCCGGTGACTATGTGGTCACGGGGGCATGCGCGGGTGTTTACGGGGCCAAGCTCACCATTGTGAAGGGTGAGGGCATGCCGGAGGCTTCCAGCTTTGAATGCGACGCGGCGTTGGACCGTTTTGTCAGGCACTCCGGGGGGCCCATCACCATCAGCGCGGTCCCGCCCACGGGCAGGCCGTCCGCAACCGGTGTCAAGGTCCGGCCCAACACGGATCGCAGGGCTTCGGAGCTGGAGGACTTCTCTGAATGGTCAGCAACGCAGCTGCAGCCGTATGTGACTGGTGAGTCACGTGGTGCCACCAGTGCGAGCTCAACCGCCGCCGGATCGGTGCAGGCCGAACCCGGCCAGTACGAGCTCCATTTCGTCTGCAGCGGGCCGCCAGGGGCAACGCTGTCGGCGGCTTCCTGGGCTGGCGCCGAAGTTCTGGCGCCGGTGCAGGTCATCTGCGACGGACAGGTGTTCACGACAACCCTTATGCTCCCCACCGAGGGCGTGGACCTGACGATGAGCCCCGGCGGTGGCCTGGACGGCCGCTTCGCGTACAAGCTCGTGCCGGCTGCCCTGAATCCGGTCCCGCCGGGCAGCGCAGGCTACTGACACCCGGCAGGAGGCAGTCTGTCAGCGTTGGCATCCGTGTCATAGGATTCGCGCACCCGACCCACGCATTATTGTCGAATCATGGGCAAGGATCAGAACAGTGAGCTGGAGGGGCAGACCTCCATCAACGAGCTGCTCGACAAGCCCGTCGGAGACACCCATATCCAGCTGGTGCTGCCCATCCACGTCCAGCTCCGCCCGGGGGAATTCCGCCGCGTGTCCTGAGGGCCAGGACCGGCCCCAGGACACGCGGCGGGGTCCTGAACGGGACTGGTCCTAGAAGGAGACCGGCTGGTCGAACCGCTGGCGCTCCTGCAGGTCGAACCGCTGGCCCTCCGGCTTGGCATCCATCACTGCGAAGACGATGATGACAATTGCGCCGAAGAACGGAATCAGCACGAGCAGCGCCAGCCAGCCGCTGACGTTGACGTCATGGAGCCGGCGGGCAATCAACGCCCACGCCGGAACAAGCGTGGCGAGCAGCCAGGTGCTCGCCAGACCCTGCACAATCATCAGTCCTACCTCGGCTTCGTTGAGGGCGGAAAGTATGGCGGCCGCGTAAAACAGGATGAGGACGATGCCGTTGGCGAGCACCCACCACCAGTATTCACTGCGGCTGGCCCGCCCTGAGAACGTTGCGTACTTCTTGAAAAACCGGCTGACGGCGTCCGGCAAAGATGCTCCGTAGAGTGGCGCCGAGAGCGACGGAACGCCACCGGCCGGCTGGGCATACTGCTGTTGCGGTGTGTAGGTCATGAAGGTCCCCCGAGTGTTTGAGTGAAGCTTTGGTGGTGAGTGTGCGTCCGCGCGGAGCAACTCCCTCTACGGGATTGACCGCGACGGGCACCGGGTACATCGTAGCGGGGTTTATCCATCAAAAAGAATAATTGGCCGATGGGCGGAGCGCGGGCATGGAAATTAGGGTGTGGCCGGGCTGGTGCGCCCCGGCGGGCCTGAGACCAGCAGGGCGAGCAGCCACACCGTCCGCGGGATCGGCCAGACAATGGCCAGCGCGAGCACCGGCACCAGCGAGACGCCGACGTCGGGGAACTGGCGGATGATCACGGACAGGTGGGTGTCGAACCGGGCCGGGGCGTAGACGAGGCACAGCCACAGAACAAAGGCGTCGAGGGCAAGGGCCGCGGCAGCCCAGGCCAGGGGAGTCCGCCGTGTCCGGGCAGCCAACGGTTCCCGCAGCACCAACCGCAGTGCCAGCCAGAAGCTCAGCAGTTCCGCGAGCAGCAGTGACAGCGCCACAGCCCAGCTGTACTGCTGCAGCCAGTCCTCGTGAACCACGGCAGGCACGGGGGACTGGCCATGTAGGATCCGCAGCAGGTTGGTGTCGATGGCTTTCAGTCGGGACGGGGCAGCTGTGTCATTGCCGTTGATCACCAGGGCAACGCCCAACCCCGTGGACGGAACGAGACCCAGGTAGGTGTGGCTGTTGCCCCATTCGCCCTGGTGCTCCAGCAGCAGCGGGAGTGCCGCGGGATCAGTCCGCGTCGCCGGATCAACGGACTCCACCAGCGGCCTGGTGAACCAGCCCATGGCGTACCGCTTGGCGCCGTCCACCCGCACCCTTGGCTCGAACATCGCCGCCACGCTCTCGGGCCGGAGGATGCGCGCGTCCCCGTACCGGCCGCCGTCGGCCAGTGCCATCAGCACATGGCTCAGGTCCCCGGCCGAGGCGTACATGGTGCTGGACGGCATGCCGGTGGTGGGTGCCGGCACGTCGGTCTGCCGCCAGAACGAGCTGAACCAGCGGGAGTAGCCGGCGGCCGCGCCGTCCGCCCGCGCATCACCGCGCGTCGGATGGCTGTGGTCCATCCGCAGCGGCGCGAAAACGTGCTGTTCCACGTACTCCCCGAACGGCTGGCCGGAGACTGTCTGCACCAGGAGACCCAGGACGTTGAAGTTGGCGCTCGCGTAGCGGAAACCCTCGCCCGGCGCTCCGGCCAGCGGGGAATCCGCCAGGGCACGGACCCCTGCTTCGAGGGCGTCCGGGTCTTGCGCGTCCGACGCTTCGAAGGCTGTGTCGCGGGACGACATGCCGCTGGCCTGGTGGAGCAGGTGACGCACTGTGATGGCCCACGAGCGGCGGTCGTCCAACCTGAACCAAGGCAGGTAGGTCTGCACCGGCTCATCCAGCCGCAGCCTGCCGGCCTCGACCTGCTGCATCACAGCGATCGCTGTCAGGGACTTGGTGGCTGAGGCAAGCAGCACCGGCGTCTGGACGGTCATCGGCCGCCCGGCGTCATCGGCGCGGCCGAACGCGGCGGAGTGAACCTGGACGCCGTCACGGACGACGGCGACTGCGGCGCCCGGAATCCCCAGGACCTCGAGTTGCTCGCGAAGGAACGCGTCCAGTGCCTGGTACGTCTGTTCTGAATTTATGGATTGTGCGGGCGACGGAACGTCAGGGGCCGGTGCCGACGGGGTGGTGCCGCCGAGGATACAGGCGGCCACAAGGCACATCAGGAGGCAGCGCGATGACCAGGAAATAGCTCGCATGCCCGCACCTGCACTTCAGCCGACCGTCCCTACACGGTAGAACCTCAGCAGGTGGAACACAATGCGTTCAGGTCCTGCCTGCGCCGTTCCACGGGGGCCGCTTCCACAATGCCATGGCCAGCACAGCCACCCAGACCATAAAGGCCCAGATGCTGATCCGTTCGCCGATGCCCAGCACGAGGTTCGGTCCCGGAGCCGCCATGAACGCCACCATGCCCATGACCGCGGAAACAGCCAGTGACACGAACGAATACACGCGCATCCGGCCAGGGAACCCCACAGCCACAAAGCACATTGCCGCCACCATCAGGGCAAGCTGCACGTTGGTGGCCACAATATGCATGGGAACAGACGCCTCGTCACCCAGCGTCAGCGGATAAAAGCCTCCCATGATGTTCCACAGCCCGTACCCGATGAGCAGGCCGCCGCCGATCCGCAGGGCACGGTTTCCGCGCGCGGACATCCAGACGCCTACGCCGAACGCCGTGAACAGCAGCGTGTAGAGCCACGTGAAGGGGACCAGGACGTCACGGCCGGGGGAACCGACGGCGAACAGCTCGCTCACCATTTGTTCGGTGCGGCGGTATCCCTCCCATCGGGATGCCGCCAAGCCGTCCGTGGCAAGGACGTAGGACAGCGATGACAGGGCCCCTGCAGCGAGCAGCCCCTTGCGGAGCGTGTCACCAGGTTGGGTTCCCGGCTGGGCAGTCCGCCTGAGTTGCGGAACCCGATGCTTCTCGATTGACATTTCCGGATGTCCTCAGAGCCCGCAGCCTGACCGGAGTGTGGCGTCGGGCCCGCGGGCGTCCGCTCCGACTCCTCGGTTTCCAGCCTGCGCCGTGCTGCCGGAGCACCGCTAGGGGCAAACGTCCTTGGCCCGAGGCCACGAGGTGCAGCCGTAAGGACTTTCCCGGGCCGGGCAGCGGGGGCAACCCGCGGCACACCCCTGTATCCTGACAGTGCAGGGTGAATGGCCAATCGGCCCGCCGCAATCGTCACTCTCAGCGGCCCCAGACTCTTGGAATGGATCCATATCACCGATACGCCAGCTTCCGTGGGAACTCCGACGCCGGTCCACGACCCCGCGGTTACAGCCGCGGTGGATGATCCCGCCGTCGTGACGTGGGCCGAGGCGGGTGTCAGCCTGACTGCGCGCTGGCGTTCGGCGAACGGCAGACCGGCCCCGGCACGCGTTGAAGTGGTCGACGACTCCCTCACGGCCGATGAGGCGAACCGGATGGCGTCACAGGGGATCGCGATGCTCTGGCACGGCGACTTCCACAACGCGCGGCAGATCCTCAACGCCATGGACCGGCGGATAAGCGCCGGAAAGAAAAAGCCCGCAGGGTCCCCGGCCGACGGGTTCTATAGGCACCGCCAGTCCCGCTCGCACCGTGCACGCATTCTCGGCCTGCTGCTGGTTCCCCTTGATCCGGGTCCCGTGGTGCCGCTGCGCCGCGCACCCGATATCCGGGAGGCCGCCAGTGAAGCGTACGGCGGGATCGGCGAATCTTCCGTCGTGTCCCTGCATGAGCTCGTCGGGGCAATCGGCGCCCACGAGTGGCGGCGGAACGGCGTGTACGTCGATGCCCTGCAGGGCCGCATCCACCCGCACTACGGCACGTTCTTCCCCACCCGGAGTGAGTACGTGGACCTCGTGGCCGCCGCGCCGCTGCCCTCTGACACGCTGGCGTTCGACGTCGGAACCGGCACCGGGGTGCTCGCTGCCGTCCTCGCGCGCCGCGGCTTCCACCGTGTGGTGGCGACGGACAACGAACCGCGTGCCATCGCCTGCGCCGGTCAGAATTTCCGGGACCTCGGTGTCCAGGACCGTGCCGAGGCCGTCCTGACTGACATGTTCCCGCCCGGACGGGCACCGCTGATCGTGTGCAACCCGCCCTGGATTCCGGCCACCCCGCATTCCAGCCTGGACAGCGCCGTCTACGACCCCGGGAGCAGGATGCTGTTCCGCTTCCTGAACGAACTCCCCGATCATCTGGAGCCGGGCGGCGAGGGCTGGCTTGTCCTCTCCGACCTGGCCGAGCACCTTGGCCTGCGGTCGCGTGAGGACCTGCTGGCCGCCATCGAAGCGGCGGGGCTGAAGGTAGTGGACCGGCTCGACACCAAGCCAACGCATCCGAAGGCATCGGACCGGGACGATCCCCTGTTCGAGGCGCGCGCGGCCGAGGTCACATCACTATGGCGGCTTGTTCCCTGCTAGCCCGCCTTAGGTGTACATCAGGGATCCCGGCGTGGTGAGGAGTTCTCCGGTTTCCAGCCAGGTCTTGAGGCCGGAGAGGATCATCGGCCAGCCGCCGTAGAGCTGATCGTTGGCGCCGTCGCGGAGCTGGTCGTGGGTGACGGTGAGGTGGCAGGAGTCGCCCACGGGTTCGATCTCCCACGTGATGCGGGAGGTGCCTTCGGCTTTGACGTCCTCGCCCCAGAGCGCCGTCATGGTCTGGACGAGTTTCCGCGGCGGGTCAACTTCGATGTTTTCGCCCTCGCCCAGCAGCTCACCGCCTTTGGGTGCCATCTCGAAGCGGGATCCCGGTGTGAAATCCGAGTTGATGACGGCGCCGAACTGGTACTTGCTGCGGATCTCGCCGTCCGTGATGGCTTCCCAGAGCCGTTCCGGGGTGGTCTTGATGTAGATTTCGAAGATCTTTTCCATGGGACTTTCCAATCTGGTTTTGAGGTCGCTGAGGCCAGCGGCCCATGGTTCGGCATATTTGCTCACCCAGCGGTCGTGGACGAGCCGGATGGGCACCGGATTCAGGAAGTGGAGTTTCTCCCGCCCCCGACGGCGGGTCACCACCAGGCCGGCATCCTCCAGCAGCTTGAGGTGCTTCATGACCCCGTAGCGGGTCATCTGGAAGTGCAGCTCAAGAGCATGCAGGGTCTGCCCGTCTTCCCGGAAAAGCTCATCGAGGAGCTCCCTGCGGGTGGGGTCGGCGAGGGCCTTGAATACGGCGTCCACGGTTTAAGAATAGGTGACCAATTGGTCACATGTCTAGAGGTTCGGGTGGATGATCCGCCGTCGTAAATGACGACGGCGGTGCTCTACCGCCGTGCGGGCCCGAACCACCGGGCCAGTGCGTCCTCCAGCCCCTGCCGGGTCCCTTCTCCCGTCCACGCCACGTGCCCGTCCGGCCGGATCAGCACAGCGGCCGGGGCGCTGACCGGACCGAGCACCGGAAGCTCCCATCCGCCGTCGTACGTGGCGTCCACCAGCTGCACCCGGTCCGCCCAGGGGCCCGCGTCAACGCTGCCCGGCACGCCGAGGTTAAGCAGCACCGCACGGGCACGGTGCAGGAAAGCGAACAGACGGAGGGGACCGTTGGCGGTGACGACGTCGAGATCGGGCATCCGCCGCCCCAGCAGCGGGTGCCCCTCGCCGAAGTCGTAGCGGACGTCCAGGCCGGAAATGAGCCCGGCCACCCGCTTCCGGGCCTCATCGATGGTCAGCAGGTCGGCCACCGTGTCGGCCAGGGCGCCCACGCGCGGATCGGCCTTCTGCATCAGCGCCTGCGCCATGGTGTGCTTGAGTGCGCGGGCCCCGGCGGGGTGACGCTCGGCGTGATAGGTATCCAGCAGGCTGTCCGGCGCGGTGCCCTTGACCACCGCGGCGAGCTTCCAGCCGAGGTTCACCGCGTCCTGGATGCCGAGCCCGATCCCTTGCCCGCCCGTGGGGGAGTGGATGTGCGCTGCGTCCCCGGCCAGCAGCACCCGGCCGCTCCGGTAGGCAGCGGCCTGGCGGGTGGCATCGGTGAACCGCGAAATCCAGGTAGGCGAGTGGACCCCGAAATCGGTGCCGTAGATGTCGGTCAGGGCCTTGCTGAGGTCCGCCAGGCCGGGCTCGGTGGCCGGCCCAATCTGCTTCTCTGTCACCACCACCCGCGTGGTCCGCCCGTCCTCCATCAGGTGCAGCCCGTGGACCCCCACCCCGTCAATGCGCATGCCTGTGGGCGTCTCCGCAGTCACCTCCACCTCGGCGATGAGGCTGCTTCTGGTCGCATCCCAGCCGGGGAACCCGATGCCGGCCGCCTTGCGGACAGCACTCCGCCCGCCGTCGGCGCCCACCAGGTACAGCGCGCGGATCGACCCGCCGCCGGCGAGCCGCACGTCAACGCCGCCGCCGTCCTGGGCGAGGCCGGCAACCTCCAGGCCCCGGTGGACCGGCACCCCCAGCTCCTCGATCCAGCCGGACAGGATCCGCTCGATGCGGTTCTGCCACAGGCCCAGCGTGTAGGGGTGCCGGGTGGGAAAGTCGCTCATGTCCAGCATCGTGGTCCCGAAGAACGCCGCCTGGACCTGCTTGCCCTCGGCGAGGAACCGGCCGGCAATCCCGCGCTGATCGAGGATTTCGATGGTCCGCGCGTGGAAGCCGCCGGCACGCGACCCCACAAGGTCCGGCGTCGGGCGGCGCTCCACAATCACCGCGTCCACCCCGGCCAGCGCCAATTCGCCGGCCAGCATCATCCCGGTGGGACCACCTCCGGCAATGACCACGTCAACCATCGCATTCCCCGCCTCTCCAGGCCTGTTGCGTGCACTTCTTCGGGGCGCGTCTGAGCCAGTTTGGGGCATGCCTGGGGCCTTGCCGCAAGACCCCGGGTGGGGGATACATTGGAAATGGAGGGACATACGACGGCGGCGCGGAGTGGGTGCGTCCGCCCGCCGGCTCTGGCCGCACCCGCCGGACCGGCGTACCGTCTGGAGAACTATGACCGAACAGCAAACCTACGAGCTGGTTCACCGCTACCCGCACTTTGAGCTGCGCCGCTATCCCGGGCATGCTGTGGCCGAGGTCACCGTCAACGCCACCTTTGACCGGGCCGGCAACGCCGCCTTCCGGCACCTGTTCAACTACATCAGCGGCAGGAACACCGCACGGCAGAAGCTGGCCATGACCGCCCCGGTGGTCCAGGGTGTCGAATCCTCAGAGAAGCTGGCGATGACCGCGCCGGTGCTGCAGAGCGTTCCCTTGCCGGGAGCCGATGCCCCCGCCGACTTTGTGATCGCGTTTGTGCTCCCCTCGGGGGTCACCGCCGAGACCGCGCCGGTCCCCACGAACCCCGATGTCAAAATCCGGGCCGTTCCGGGTTCGCTCGCGGCGGCCGTGCGCTTCTCCGGCAGCGGCACGGAAAAGGCCTTTGCCCGCCACACCACCGGACTGCAGGCCGCTCTGACCCTCGCCGGGCTGACCGCGGTGGGGCCGCCCCGGTTCGCCCGCTTCGATCCGCCGTTCAAGCCGTGGTTCCTCCGCCACAACGAGGTCATTCAGGACGTGCAGGAACCCAGCTAAAACGCGGCCGACGGCGGAACCCGCCTGCCGCCGTCGGGCACCCCCGCTAGGAGGTGCTTCGCCTGGCCCGGCCCGGCTTCAGCAGCGTGGCCGTGAGCCAGGTGACCACACTGCAGGCCACAGCTCCCCAGGCGATGTCCGTCACGGCAACAAGGGCCGGGAAATCCTTCAGGACGGCGAGCCCGGTCAGCGCCCACGTGGCGTAGGTGAAGAAGCCGAACAGCGCCGCTCCGGTCACCCGTTGCCGCAGCGTGGCGTCAGGCTTGTTGGGCTGGACGCCATAGTGCACCATCCCCGCCACGAAGATGACGTAGAAGGCCACGGCGCCGGCGAGGTTGGGGGTGTCGGCGAGGAGGCCCCCGATCTGGCTTTCATACAGCCTGCTGGCCACGGTGGTGATCCAGACGACGTCGAGGACTGCGAAGACCGCCGCGGCCACAGCGTAGGAAAGCAGCCACTTCTTGACGTTGGTGCTCATGCTTGGCTCCTGGTGTCGGCGTACAGGTTGTCCACGATGTGGCGGGCGCGCTCGGTGAAGGCGCCGCGCTTGAGCTTCATGGTGGGGGTGACGTTTCCGTTGGTTTCGCTGAGAGCGGCGAGCAGCAGCACAAACCGCCGCACCTGCTCGGAGCGGGCGATCTTCGCGTTCGCGGCACTGACCGCTTTGCCGATGGCGTGGAGGAGCCGCGCGTCCTCGATCTGGACGGCGCCGCCGTCGTCCGGGATCCGCAGGCCGGCGAGATCGGCGATGCCCTCGCGCTCCGCCCAGGCCGCTACAGACTCCGGGTCCAGCAGCACCAGCCCGCCGAGGTAGGGCTTGCCTTCGCCCACCATCACGGCGTGGCCACGAGAGGATCGCCCTCCACGTAGCCTTCCCAAATGGCGGGGGAGATGGTCTTGCCGCCGGCGGTGACAATGACGTCCTTGATCCGGCCCTTGAGGGTGAGCCGTCCCAGGTCATCGAGCTCGCCGAGGTCGCCGGTGCGGAAGAACCCGTCGGTGAAGGCGTCCGCGTTGTCGGCAGGCCTGCGGTAGCCGGCGAACACCCCCACACCGCGGGCCAGCACCTCGCCCTGTTCCGAGAGGCGCACGGTGGTTCCGGGCATCGGGACGCCCACGGACCCCGCGCTGATCGCCCCGGGCATGTTCCCGGTCAGCGGGGCAGTGGTTTCGGTGAGGCCGTAGCCCTCGATGACCGGCAGGCCCAGGCCGCGGAAGAACAGGGACAGGTCCGCGTCGAGCGCGGCGGCGCCGGAAAGAAGGTAGCCCAGCCGCCCGCCCACCAGCTTCCGGAGGCGTGCGTAGAAGAGGCGGTCGAACAGCGCGTGCCTGGCACGCAGGCCGAACGGGGCACGCACGGCGGTACCGGCGTCGTGCGCTTCGGCGAACCGGCCCCACTCCACCGCGGTGCGCTGCGCCGACGCCCACACGCGGCCGAGGCGTTTCTTCGACGCGGCGGCCGCGGCGGACGCCTGGATCTTCTGCAGCACGCGGGGGACCACCACCAGGAAGGTGGGCTTGAGGGCGCCGAGGGCGGGCACCACATCGCGGGGATCAGACAGGTGCGCGATCCTCATGCCGTTGGCCAGACAGATCAGCTGCAGCCCGCGGGCCAGCACGTGCGCCATGGGCAGGAAGATGATGGTGTTGCCGCCCTCGCGGACCACTTCCGTGTAGGCGGCCGCGACGTTCAGCACCTGGCCCACGAAGTTGCCGTGCGTGATCAGGGCGCCTTTCGGTGCGGCGGTGGTGCCGGAGGTGTAGACGATGGTGGCCACCGAATCCAGGTCCGCGAGCAGGCGCCGCTCCTCCACGGCGCTGTCCGGAACTCCGGCGCCGAGCAGCACCAGGGCGGCCAGGTCCGCGCCGGGCCGGGTGTCCATGGTCCAGACGCCCAGGCCGGTGATCCCTGCATGGTCGAACCCCCGCTCCAGCAGGACGGCGTGCCCGGCGCTGCCGGCTACCGCCAGCCGCACCTCGGCGTCGGTGAGGATGGCTGTCACCTGGGGCAGGGCGGACGTCTCGTAGATGGGAACCACGACGGCGCCGGCGAACCACGCTGCCATGTCGGCCAGCGCCCATTCGTAGCGGGTGGGGGACATGATTGCGAGCGATTCGCCCGGCTGGAGGCCCGCGGCGATGAAGCCTTTGGCCAGGGCGCGGACCTCATCGACGAACTGCCCGGTGGTCACCTGCCGCCAGGGATCCGTAATGGCGGCATCCGCGGCGCGCACCTCGAAGGCTACGTGGCCGGGGGAGGACCGGGCCCGCTGCATGAGCAGTTCGGTGGCGTTGCGGTGGCCGGAGGTGGCAACCAGCGGCGGGGAAGTGAACTCTCTCATCGGGCGTCCTTCTCCGAAAGTGTGTGCAGGTGGTCCTGCATCTGGTGCTGGGCGGCATCGAGAAAACCGGCGACGACGGCCTGGTGGGCTGCAGGGAGGGCGTTGAGGTAGGTGCTGGTGGCGGTGACCAGCGGCCGCATCAGGTCCATGAGTGCCTGCGATGCGGCCGGGGTGACGTTCACGTGGACCTGGCGCCGGTCCTCGGCACCCCTGAGGCGTGCCACATAGCCGTGCGGCTCCAGCCGGCTGATGATGGCCGTGGTGGTGGCCGCCGTCGCGCCCAGCTCACCGGCCAGCCTGCCCACCGTTACCGGGCCCAGTTGTGCCAGCACGGACAGGGCGCGGTAATCGGTGAGGTTCAGTCCGAGCCTGCGGGCCACTTCCCGCTCTGTCTCGTTGGCGAGACTGAACATGTTCTGCAGCGTGAACGCGGCTGGGTGGACGGGCGGGCCTGCGGTCCCACCTACTTGCATTTGCATGGATCCACCCTACCCAATATTGTTTGATGTTCAAACAGGATTGAATAATAGGCCTCCTAGTGGATAGCCTGCCTAGGTGTTATTGCCGGCAAACCGCCGGCGTCTGAAAGGAAGCTCTCATGAAGGAATCCGACCGTAAAGCGCTGATCATCCTCCCGGTGGTGGTGGTCATCGGCGCCCTGGTGGCCGTGGCCGGCAGCCAGGGCGGTGCCACCGTGGGCGGATTCCCGCTCTTCGGCCTGGGGGTGGCGGCCGCGTTCCTGATCCAGTGGCTGGCGTTCATCCCGGCTTTCAAGGCGCAGACCGAACACTATTACGACCTCACAGGAGCCCTGACCTACATCTCCATCACCGTTCTTTTGGTCCTGCTGACCCCGGGCGTGGATGCGAGGGGGCTGCTGCTGGCGGCCATGGTGGTGGCATGGGCCCTCCGGCTGGGAAGCTTCCTGTTCCGGCGCGTCAGAAAACACGGCAAGGATGACCGCTTCGACGAGATCAAGCCTTCGTTCGTCAGGTTCCTGAACGCCTGGACCGTGCAGGGGCTCTGGGTGGTCCTCACTGCAGCTGCGGCCTGGATTGCCATCACCAGCGCCACCCGGGTGGCGCTGGACTGGTGGGCCCTGGCGGGCGTTGTGGTCTGGGCCGTTGGCTTCGGCATTGAGGCCGTGGCTGACAACCAGAAGGGCCGCTTCAAGGCAGACCCCGCCAACGGGGGCAGGTTCATCTCCACCGGCCTGTGGTCCAAGTCCCGCCACCCCAACTACTTCGGCGAGATAGTCCTCTGGATCGGCGTGCTGCTGATCGCCGTGCCGGTGGTGCAAGGCTGGCAGTGGGTGGCGCTGCTGTCCCCGGTCTTCGTGGCGTTCCTGCTGATCAAGGGCAGCGGCATCCCGCTGCTGGAAAAGAAGGCCGATTCCAAGTGGGGCGGCCAGGCAGACTATGAGGCGTACAAGAAGAACACGCCGGTCCTGATCCCGAAGCTCTAGCAGTGGCCAGATCCCACCGCCCCGGCCGGATGGAAAACGGGCGGCCCCGTGCTAGTCTCCCCGCTATGGCCGTGGATCCCGCCGTTCTTCACTGGATGCTTGACTCCGACCCCGCGCTGCGCTGGCAGGTCCAGCGCGACATCGCCGGGGAACCGCCGGAGGTGTGGGAGGCAACGCGTGCCCGGATCGCCACCCACGGGTTCGGCGCCCGGCTGCTCGCGCTGCAGGACCCGGACGGGCAGTGGGCGGGCGGGGCGTACTTCCCCCAGGACTTCGACTTCGACGGCCCGGAAGCGGCCGAGGATGCCGGGCAGCCGTGGACCGCCACCACGTGGTCCCTGAACGCCCTGCGCGATTGGGGCCTGGATGCCGCCGCCCTCACCGGGACCGCCGAACTCCTCGCGGTCAACAGCCGCTGGGAGTATGACGACCTGCCCTACTGGGGCGGCGAGGTGGACTGCTGCATCAACGCCTTCACGCTGGCCAACGGGGTGTGGCTGGGCGCGGATGTGGCCGGCATCGCCCAGTGGTTCCTGGACCACCAGATGGCCGACGGCGGCTGGAACTGTGAGTGGGTGGAGGGGTCCAGACGGTCCTCGTTCCATTCCACGATCAATGTGCTCAAGGGGCTCCTCTACTACGAGGCTGCGACCGGCGGCAGCAGCGAGCTGCGTGCCGCCCGGCGCACCGGCGAGGAGTACCTGCTGAAGCGCCAGCTGCTCTACTCCCGGTCCACGGGGGAGCTCGTGGGACCATGGGTGGCCCGGTTTGTGTACCCGTCCCGCGCGTTCTACAACGCGCTCAACGCGGTGGACTACTTCCGGGCCGCTGCACTGCACGACGGCGGCGGGCCGGACCCGCGTTTGGCCGCGGCCATCGACGTGATCCGGTCAGGCCGGGAGGCGGACGGGACGTGGCTGCAGGAGCGGCGCTATCCCGGGCGGGTCTGGTTCGAGGTGGACGTGCCCCCGGGTGAACCGTCCAAGTGGCTGACGTTCCAGGGGACCCGCGTGCTGGACTGGTGGGACCGCGCAGTTCCCGGCTCAGCCGGGTGGGGCGCCTAGGCCGGGCCGCTCGTCCTTACGACCAGGTGATGGTGTGGCCGCTTGGGCTCAGGTTGATGACGCCGCCCTGATAGTTCTGAGCTACGCCGCCATTGGCGGTCGCGTATTCCTCACTGGTGGGGTAGCCGAGGCGGCCTGTCTCGTACCCTGTGGAGGCCCAGATGGTGCGGATGCCGCCAACGGAGAGGTGGGCCCCTGATGCCGGCGAGTACATGATCGCGCCGCCCTGGTAATTCTGGAACACCCCGCCGTCCCTGAGCCCGCCCACTTCGTCGCTGACCGGGTATCGGAGCCTGCCGTTTTCATACCCTGACTCCGCCCACCTGCCGCGGATCGCCCCCACGGAGATGTGGGCTCCCGTTGCGGGGGAGTACATGATCGTGCCGCCCTGGTAGTTCTGGAACACCCCGCCGTCCCTGAGCCCGCCCACTTCGTCGGTGACCGGGTATCCGAGCCTGCCGTTTTCAAACCCTGTCTCCGCCCACTTGCCACGGATCGCTCCGAGGGAGACGTGGGCCCCTGTTGCCGGCGAGTAGAGAATGCAGCCGCGTTGAAAACACTGGAACCCGCCGTTGTCCTTGAGGCCGTAGACCTCTGCGGTGGTGGCTGCACCCAGCGCACCATTCAGCGACGCTGCTTTGGCCGCAATGGGGCTCTGCCCGGTTCTGAGATCTATATAGGCGTGCCAGTACCGGGGGTTGGTCCTCGCGGCCGCCAACACCACCAGGCCGGTCTGGCCGGTCACATTTTGTTTCGTTGATGTGGGGTCGTTGATGTCGTTGTCGGTACTGCTTCTGATAATGGGCGTGCCGGCGCCGAGCGGGAAGGAAATGTTGTCGATCGGCGTCTTCTTGTAATAGACGGTGCCGCCCTCCTCCGGCGCGACCGCGAACATCCAGACCTGACGGTGCTCCTCGTCGATCATGACCATGGGCCGGGTGTGGGCGTCCTCGACAACGCCGAACGGCGCGCTGGTCCATTGGCCCTTACCATCGCGTACCAGGAGCGCCACAAACGTTTGACCGGCTAGCTGGGCGGCCGTCTTGATCGCTGCGTAGAGGCGGCCGCTGCCGTCGCTTGTCAATTGCCTGAGGTTCAGGTGATCGTTCGCGCATCCCCCGGTGCAGTTGTTTCCCCCGCCGTAGGCGGTCTCTGTCTGCCACGAGTTCTCTGGCTGACCGTCCTGGTGGATGGCCAGGTAAAACCTCTTATGCTCCGGCCGCTGGTTGCTCCACATGATGGCGATCTTGTCGCCCTGGAACGACGTGACTGCGGAGATGTCGTCGTGGTGCACCTGGGCGTTGGTTGTCGGGAGGACGAAGGGAGTCCCCCACGCGGTTTCGCTCGTCGTTGAGTGGTTGACGTAGACACGGTTGCTGTTGTCGGCCGAGACAACCGTGTAGGTGACCCACAGCGTACCGACGGAGTCTTTGGCCACCGTGATGGATTCCGTGCTCCCACCGTGAACGGTGACGGGGAATCCGGCGTCCCGTGAGTAGGTCTTCGTCGACGCGTTGTAGCTGAAACGGTGAAGCTCCGCGGACCCGGAGGTCACCGCCTCCTGGGATGGTGGCGAGCTCCACTCAGAGAGCACAGTCGAGCCCGACACGACATAGAGCTTGCCGTCCTTTGCGTCCCAGAGCGCGTCACCGCGCGCATTCGCCCGGGCATCAACGACCGTTCCAGTCTCTTGCCACGCCTGCGTAGCGACGTCGAGCTTGTGGATCTTGGTCGCATTCGCGGACGCGCTCCACAGCAGCCCCCACCAGCTCCCGTCCTGGAACCAGAGCTTGCTCTGGGCCTTGTCCGCAGTGGGGGTGGTGACGCCGTCGCCTTCGTATGATGGCCCAGGCGTCCCGACATCGGCCGCCAGGGCGGTGACAGGAAGCGCGACAAGGGCGGCCGCAGCGACTAACAGAGCGATGAAAAGGCGTAGTAGACGCATAGTGGGCCCTCGGAGTTGTGTCGGTGGACTAATTTCCTGCTGATCAGTGCAACTGCTGCAACCATGAATTCGCCGAAGCCCAGCTCAGGGCGATATTTATGCCGTCGGTGGAAGGCGGAGGCCATTTCATCACCTCCCGGAGGGACGAGCTTACGTCCAGCCGGCATACCCTGAGCCGGAGCAGAGCCAGATAGGGGAGGCTGAAGGGGGGATTACGTAGTCATTAGGTAGGCGAACCTCAAGATCTGCCCCGCTCGTCGTGAATCTCCTACCGTTCGACGCATAATCCGTACGTTTGCTTAGTATCTGCACCATGATTGCCGGAGGCGTTCGTCCGTATAGGGTCTTTCGCCTCCAGATCGATGGACACCGACGTCTTCGAACAGGCAAAGGAGCAAATATGGGTTGGCTGGACCGTGAACGAACCGTTGCACCGCCGGGATTCAACCGCTGGCTGGTGCCGCCCGCGGCGTTAGCCGTCCATCTCTGCATCGGACAGGCCTACGCCACCAGCGTCTACAAGACGGCACTGGTGAAGCACTTCGGGGCCAGCCTGACCGAGATCGGCGTGATCTTCTCCATCGCCATCGTGATGCTGGGCCTCTCGGCCGCGATCATGGGCACCTGGGTGGACAAGAACGGCCCGCGCAAGGCGATGTTCACCTCGGCCATGTTCTGGGCCAGCGGCTTCCTCATCGGCTCGCTGGGCATCTTCACCAGCCAGCTGTGGCTCGTCTACCTCGGCTACGGCGTGGTGGGCGGCATCGGCCTGGGCATCGGCTACATCTCACCGGTGTCCACCCTGATCAAGTGGTTCCCGGACCGGCCGGGCCTGGCCACCGGCATGGCCATCATGGGCTTCGGCGGCGGCGCGCTGATCGCCAGCCCCGTCTCCACCGCACTGCTGAAGATGTACGATCCCAACTCCGGCGCCCAGGGCTGGGTGGCCAGCGGGGACGCCGTCGGCAAGCTCTTCCTGACCCTCGCCGTCGTCTACCTCGCGTACATGCTCTTCGGCGCCTTCACCATCCGGGTCCCCGCCGAAGGCTGGAAGCCGGCTGGGTTCGACCCGTCCAAGGTCAAGGCCGCCACCCTCGTCACCACAGACAACGTCTCCGCCAGGAACGCGGTGAAGACCAGGCAGTTCTGGCTCGTCTGGATCGCCCTGTTCTGCAACGTCACCGCCGGCATCGGCATCCTGGAACAGGCAGCGCCGATGATCCAGGACTTCTTCCGCCAGCCCGACGGCGTGTCCCTGGTCAGTGCCGCAGTGGCCTCCGGCTTCGTGGGGCTGCTCTCGATCGGCAACATGTCCGGCCGCTTCGCCTGGTCCGCCACCTCGGATGTGACCGGGCGGAAGCGCATCTACATGGTGTACCTTGGCGTCGGCGCGGTGCTGTACACGGTGCTGGCTCTGGGCGGATCCAGCAGCACGTTCCTATACGTGGCGCTGGCGTTTGTCATCATCTCCTTCTACGGCGGCGGCTTCGCCACCGTCCCTGCCTACCTGCGGGATCTCTTCGGGACCTTCCAGGTGGGCGCCATCCACGGCCGGCTGCTGACCGCGTGGTCCGCTGCCGGCATCGCCGGTCCGCTGATCGTCAACGCCTTCCTGGACGCCCAGGGCAAACCCGGCCAGCTTGACGCCGCGTCCTACCAGCCGGCGCTGCTGACCATGGTGGGGCTGCTGGTGATCGGCTTCGTGGCCAACCTCCTGGTCAAGCCTGTTGATGCACGATTCCACGAACCCCGCCCCGAACGCGAGCGGCCGCACGAACCAGCCATGGAGGCCTGACATGAGCACAGCACACACTCCCGGCACGCAGGTGCCGGCAAAAGCATCCACCGGACGGCTGGGCGTGGCCTGGGCCCTCGTCGGGGTGCCGCTGGCCTACGGTGTCTACGAGACCCTGACCCGGGTGGCGGCGCTGTTCGGGTAGTGACGGGGAACCCAAGGTTAAAGGACGAGCGGCCCTACTTATTAGTAGGGCCGCTCGTCCTTCGAACCAAGTGATTCCTTAGAACCAGGTGATGGTGTATCCGCTTGGGCTCAGGTTGATGATGCCGCCCTGATAGTTCTGGGCCACGCCTCCATTGGCTGTGGCGTATTCCTCACTGGTGGGGTAGCCGAGGCGGCCTGTCTCATACCCTGTGGAGGCCCAGATGGTGCGGATGCCGCCAACGGAGAGGTGGGCCCCTGATGCCGGCGAGTACATGATCGCGCCGCCCTGGTAATTCTGGAACACGCCGCCGTCCCTGAGCCCGCCCACTTCGTCGCTGACCGGGTATCCGAGCCTGCCGTTTTCATACCCTGACTCCGCCCACCTGCCGCGGATCGCCCCCACAGAGATGTGGGCCCCCGTTGCGGGCGAGTACATGATCGTGCCGCCCTGGTAGTTCTGGAAGACCCCGCCGTCCCTGAGCCCGCCCACTTCGTCGGTGACCGGGTATCCGAGCCTGCCGTTTTCGAACCCAGTCTCCGCCCACTTGCCACGGATCGCCCCCAGGGAGACGTGCGCCCCTGTTGCCGGCGAGTAGAGGATGCACCCGCGTTCAAAGCACTGGAACCCGCCGTTGTCCTTGAGGCCGTAGACCTCTGCCGTCGTGGCTGCACCCAGGGCACCATTCAGAGACGCCGCCTTGACCGCAATGGGACTCTGCCCGGTCGGAGACCCGGCCGTGGTGAAGGTCCATGTCCTGTCCGTGGTCAGGGCGGTACCGGCAGCATCCTTCACCCCACTGGTGCCGCCCTTGATCGTCGCGGTGTACGTCGTACCCGCAGCCAGATCCGCACTGGGATTCAACGTCGCTACGTTGCCTGTGCTGTTGTACGTCACAGCTGCAGGAACGGCCGTCGTGCCGGCCGTCAATGTGAAGGTGCCCGCCGTAATGGTCGATGAATTCATGGCCTCCGAGAAGGTCCCCGTCACATTCGCGCCCACCGCCACACCAGTGGCACCTGCAGCCGGAGATGTACCCGTCACCGTGGGTGCCGTTGTATCTCCACCACCGCCGCCGGTGCCGTCGTAGTAATGCCAGTACTGGCTGGTGGCGTTCACATCGGCGAGCACCAGCAGGCCGCTGTTGGCCGTGCCCCGCGCCGAACTGTTCAGGTTCTGCTTCGTCGACGTCACGTTATGGACATACTGGTCGGCGTCGACGATACGGGGAGTCTTCGTCGCAGTGCTGAAGTCAATATTGCTCAAGGGCGTGGACTTCTCGTAGATCGCACCCCCGGAGTTGGAGCAGACGCCGGCGTTCGTTGTGCCGCCCGGCTTCGGGTAGGTGGCGAAGGTACGCAGCCTCTGCGTGCTCTCATCAATGAGGACGATCACCCGGTTCGGGCACTCCGCCACAGTGGCGATGGTGTGCGCCGTCCACGTGGTCCCATTCAATGCCAGCAGCTGGATGAGCGGCTCGGACGCCGCCAGGTTCGAGGTCTTAACGGCGGCGAAAACCCGGCCACCAGAGGTGTCCAGCCACTTCAGGTTCATATGGTCATCAGCGGTGCGGAGCCCCTTCACTGCAGCCACCGGAGTAGTCCAGGCGGTGTTCGATGCCCCATCGACGTGATAGCTCCAATACATGCCGTCGGTGGAATCACCGACCTGCCGGCTCCACATCACACCTATTTTGTCCCCACCGAAGGCAATCACAGCCGACGTGTCGTCCACAGAAACGTTGCCCAGCGATGAGGGGTGGGCGAAGGGCGTCCCCCAGGTCCTGCCATCCGTGGCGGTGACGTTCAGGTAGATCTGGTTTTCCTGCTGCCAGGTGGCCCACACCCGGCCGGTGGAGTCCTTATCGATGGTCAGGGTCTCAACGCGGGAGTTGTTGATCTGTGTGGAGCCCAGCAGCGTGTAGGTTTTTGTGCTGGTGTTGTAGCTGTAACGCCGCATCGTCGTCGGGAAGCCGGGCTCAGCCGGTGAGGGGTCGGTGATCAGGAACCGGTAACTCGCCACATACAGTGTGGTCCCGTCCCACAACACGTCGTGGTGAGTCTGCGCCCGGGTGTCGGTTGCCACGCCCGTATCCACCCACGAACTCGTTACGGCATCGAACCGGAAGATATGGAAATCCGAGCTGGCGGTGTCCCACAGGTTCCCCCACCAGGACCCGTCGTTGAACCACAACGCACTCGTTGCGCGCTTTGTGCCGGTCGGTGACCCCGTCCCCGTATGCGACGGGCCCTCCACCCCGACATCACCCTCAGCAGCCGACGCTGGAACCGGCACCACGAAAAATGCCAGCGTTACAAGCAGTGCTGTCAGCAGTGCATGGAGCCGCAGATCAGGCCACCGGCGCGGAGGCGGACCACCCAAGGGATCAACGCCTCGCTTGAGGAAAAGCACGGAAGCCTTGGCACTACTGCCACGCCCGCCTCCGCGGAAAAATGGATAATTATTCAATTTCACTCCCCAGGGTTGAATGCCAGCGCCAATTCCCAGATGGTTCATTGTCATTGCTCAGGGCATCCGAAACAATCCCGGGCACCCCCTAATCGATGCCCCTAATGCCTATGTACGGAAAAGACGGCCATCGTTATTCCTTCCACAATTGAGACAAACCAAGTACCGGGGGCAGAAAATCAGGTAGTGCCGGCCGATATTCGGGTACCGGTCCTTATTCTGGGCTGGTCCGGCCGCGGATAGGATGTATCTACGACGCTGAATGTTGCTGGGGGCATCCGTAGCGGACGTCCGGTGCCTTTGTGCAGCGCGCCGGCCGACGGATAGGAATTCCATGGCTCACAGTGTTAGTTTTCGACGCACTCAGGCGGCTGGCGGATCTTTGCGCCACGCTCCCACGCTGCTAAGGTTCCTGCTTGTCGCGGTCTTAATTGCCGCACTGGCAAGCCTCAGTGTACTCATCGCCCCGCAAGCGCATGCGGCGGACGTCCTTGTGATTCCGTCGGCAGAGACAGCACCCGTTCCGAGTTCCGGTGACGCGGCGGACGACACCGCGATCTGGATACATCCCACGGATCCGTCGCAGAGCGTGGTGATTGGTACGGACAAATTAACTACCGGAGGCGTAGGGGTCTACGACCTGGCGGGGCGCCAGCTACATTTCTACCTGCACGGCAGTATGAACAACGTTGATCTCCGCTACAACTTTCCGTTGGGGGCTGAGCGCATCGCCCTCGTCGGGGTGACGGAGAGGAATGTGGAGTCGACCGGCGTCCGGTTCTACAAGGTGAACGTCGCCGATCGGTCCCTGACAGAGGTGGGGCGCATCAGCACTCCAGGTAGGCCTCGCGGCTTCGCAATGTATCACTCCCCGGTCTCTGGGAAGTATTACGCCTTTGTGCATGACTTCAATACGAATGTGATTTCCCAGTTCGAGCTGGACGGCTCTAACGGATCGGTCCGAGGGACTGCCGTGCGTACTTTCGACAACGGCGACAGCTCCGAAGGCATTTCTGCAGATGATGAGCTGCAACGTATCTATGTGTCCGAGGAGAAAGTCGGCCTGTGGCGGTACGGGGCTGAGCCGGGGGACGGGTCAACCCGGTCACTCGTGGACCGCACCGTGGCCACCGGTGGACGCATAGTGGAGAACGTCAAGAACTCCGCCATTTATTATGGCCGGCAGGGGACCGGTTACCTGATTGTGTCGAGCCAGGGTGGATCCAACTTCGTGATCTACAACCGCGGAGATAACGCCTACGTCGGCTCCTTCAAGATCACAGATGGAGGCGGCGTCGACGGTGTTAATGGTCAAGACGGGATTGATGTCAACAATTTCCCGCTCGGACCCTCCTATCCCGCTGGACTTTTCACCAGCCAGGACCACAACAACACCAATGCGGGCAACGGCAACAGCGGCAACCAAAATCACAAGCTTGTTTCCTGGCAGCGAATTGCCGATGCTTTCAGCCCTCGGCTGCTTGTGGATACCACTTTTGACCCGCGTCAAATAGGAGCAGCGGGCGGGGGAGGAAACCCCGGACCGGGCACCCCGCCGCCGCCCGATACGTCGACTACGAGTCCCATTGCGGTCAAGGCAGCGTCGCTGAATGGTGCCTTGGGTGCAGCCACCACCGCAGAGGTGTACGGCCTCAAGGACAACGGCGGGTTCCAGTGCTTTGAACGCGGGTGCATCCTCTACTCGCCGGCAACAGGGGCGCACGTCTCCCTCGGGGCGATCCGTGGCAAGTGGGCGGAGACAGGGTTCGAAAACGGCAGGCTCGGATACCCGGTCACCGACGAAGTGGGCGGGCTCAGAGACGGCGGGGTGTTCCAGAACTACCAGGGCGGCACGATCATGTACTCGCCCGCAACGGGGGCCCGCATCTCTGTGGGGGCGATCCGTGGCAGGTGGGCGGAGTCAGGGTATGAAAACGGCAGGCTCGGATACCCGGTCAGCGACGAAGTGGGCGGGCTCAGGGACGGCGGCGTGTTCCAGAACTACCAGGGCGGCGTGATCATGTACTCACCGGCAACCGGGGCCCACCTCTCCGTCGGCGGCATCCGCACCATCTGGGCCTCCACAGGGTACGAGACAGGTCGCCTCGGCTACCCCACCAGTGAGGAATACGCTACCCCCAATGGAGGCGTGGCCCAGAACTATCAGGGCGGCATCATCAATCTGAGCCCAAGCGGATACACCATCACTTGGTCGTAAGGACTGAGGGCGTGATCGTCCCCAATATCTCCCAGAGCGCCGCGGCGGTCGCGGACCACTATGACGAGCTCGATCCGATTTATCGCCGGGTGTGGGGTGATCATGTCCACCACGGGCTATGGACGACGGGACGCGAGACCCCCGCCGAGGCCGTCGAGGCGCTGGCCGACACCGTCGGTGATCGGCTGCGACTTGAGCCCGGCGAGGCGTGCGTCGACATCGGCTGCGGCTATGGCGCCACCGCAAGGCAACTCGCGGTGACACGCAGGGTCCGCGTTACCGGCGTCACGCTTTCCGCTGAGCAAGCCCACTACGCCGCGGCGCACCCCCTACCCGACGTGGACATCCATGTCCGCGACTGGCTCGTCAACGGGCTGCCCGATGCCTCGGCCAATGCCGCATGGGCAATCGAGTCGAGCGAGCACATGGTCGACAAGCCCAAGTTCTTTGCCGAGGCCCATCGCGTGCTGTCGCCCGGCGGCCGCTTCGCCGTGTGCGCCTGGCTCGCCGAGACTGATGCCAGCGGATGGAAGGTTCGCCACCTGCTCGAGCCGATCTGCCGCGAAGGGCGCCTGCCCTCAATGGGCACGCGCGAGGAGTATGAAGCGATGGCCATGGCGGCGGGCTTTACGATCACTGGCTATGAAGATGTCAGCCGCCGCGTCGCGCGTACATGGACGATCTGCGCCCGTCGGCTTGTGAAGGCCCTGCTCGTTGATCGCGAGACCCGTCGCCTCGCCCTTGGCGCACGCAACCGCATTTTCGTTCTGAGCATCCCCCGCCTGATCCTGGCCTACCGCACCGGTGCAATGCGCTATGGGATATTCACGCTGTCGAAGGCGGGGGAGAGCGGGGCGGCGACTATCGCAACTTGATCGATGGTGCACGGGCTGATCCATAACAGCGAACTCATAGATTACCGCCGTCAATTATGACGCTGTGGCACCGCCCTTTTGGACACAGGCTCAAGATCAGATCAAGGAATACCCAGCCTTACCCAAAGATTCAAAAAATCTAGCATACGGCTGGCTTCTTATAAATAGACTGCCGGGAGAAACAATTATCGACGGAGAAAAGGCCCGGCTGATTGCCGGGCCTTTATTTTTGGGGGAAAATTTGTCGAACTTTGAAACGCTGCTGGGTTCATCGGCGTACGCTTCGGGGCCGGCAGCGAGACCGCCGCGGAAACCCCGCTCTTCCACACTTATTGTCGGGGCCATTACTGCACTGTTTATGGTGATAGGGGCTCTCACCAGCGGCCTGGGCGGTGCCCTCATTTTCCTGGCAATCACGGCTGCCCTGACTGGCCTCTATGTTCTGGCGACAGGGCGACGGTCGTGGGCGTGGCTCCCGGCCAAGCGCAAAGCCGGCGGGATCGCGATCGCCACAGCGCTCGGGCTCTTCATCGCTGGTGCTGTCGCACTGCCGCCTGCTTCATCAGACGACCTTCTGCCGGCATCCTCGGGCAGTGTCGCAGCGGCGGCCTCCCCGAAAGCGAGCGCAACAGCTACAGCCGCACCGACGCCGTCGTCCGCTCCGACCGCCCGGGAAACCGGCGCTCCGCTGGATCCGGAATCCGCGAACACACTGGCGCAGGGCGCCAGCGCCACGGCACCGAAAGCGCAGCCCGCCTTCGCCACCACGGCGCTTGACCTCCTGGCCAGCCTTCCCATCAAGGGCCGCGCGCCGAAGACCGGATATGACCGCGCGTTGTTCGGGCAGGCCTGGCTGGACGTCGACCGCAACGGCTGCGATACCCGCAACGACACCCTCAAGCGCGACCTGACGGGCATCACCTACACGAACAGCGTCCCGTGCAAGGTGCAGTCAGGAATCCTGGCTGACCCCTACACGGGTACCACCATCAATTTCCTCCGGGGTTCAGCCACCAGCACCGCGGTGCAGATCGACCATGTGGTGGCCCTCAGCGACGCCTGGCAGAAGGGTGCCCAGCAGCTGACCACGGAACAGCGGACGGCGTTCGCCAACGATCCGCTGAACCTGCAGGCGACGGACGGCCCCACCAACATGAAAAAGGGCGACGGCGATGCGGCCACCTGGCTGCCGCCGAACAAGGGCTTCCGGTGTGAGTATGTTGCGCGTCAGATTTCGGTCAAGGCCACCTACAGCCTGTGGGTGACCCAGGCGGAACATGACGCCATGGCCAGGATCCTGGCGGACTGCTCAGGGCAGCTGGCACCGACGAATGAGAAGGCGCCGGTGGTCGCGTCGCCTGCGCCTGTGGCGCCCCAGCCCGCTCCAGCGCCTGTAGCTCCGGCCGCTGTTGCGCCTGCTCCCGCACCCGCCGCCGTTGCGCCGGCTCCGGCACCTGTGGCACCTGCCCCGGTAGTGCCCGCGCCGGCACCTGCGGCTCCGGCGGCCGCCTACTACGCCAACTGCTCCGCTGCCAAAGCCGCAGGTGCCGCACCGATTTACGCGGGCCAGGCCGGCTACCGCGCCGCTCTGGACCGCGACTCCGACGGCGTGGCCTGCGAGAGCTAGACCTGTTCCATCACTCCACTGTTTCAAACTTTCCAAGGGGGAAAAATGAAGAAGACTCTGTCATTAGTTGTAATGGCCGGCCTCATGCTGACCGGATGCGGCGGCGGGAAGTCCGCGCAGCCGGCCGAAGCTGTGACCGCAGTGGCCGAAGTCGTCGCAAGTGTCACGGTTCCGGGGGTGTTGAACCTGACCCTGGACAAAGCCACGGATCAACTGGAAAATCTCGGATTCAAGGTCGAGGCCGTGGATACCTTGGACGGCAAGACGATCGTTGCGAAGAAGAACTGGCAGGTGACGTCCCAGGATCCCACCGGAGGTGCTTCCGCTGCCAAGGGTTCCACCGTTCGCCTCGGCGTCAAGAGCCTTGACAAGATCGCGGCGGAAAAGGCGGCGGCCGAGAAAGCAGCGGCAGAGAAGGCTGCTGCCGAGGCAGCCGCGGCCGCGAAGGCCGCTGCGGATAAGGCCGCGGCAGACAAGGCTGCAGCAGATCAGGCCGCCGCGCAGGCGGCTCAGCAGGCTGCAAAGGCGGTGCCCGCTCCTGCGCCAGCCCCGGCTCCCGCACCGGTTGTGCCTGCGCCGGCTCCCGTCGTGCCCGCTCCCGTCGCACCACCGGCGGCTGCGTACTACGCCAACTGCGCCGCAGTGAAGGCTGCGGGTGCCGCACCGATTTACGCGGGCCAGCCTGGCTACAGCACCAGCCTTGACCGCGACCGTGACGGCGTGGCCTGCGAAAACTAGCCCCCATATTCGCCTGAGGCACCCAGCCAGCGCACCGCCGTCGAACGTTCAGACGGCGGTGCGTTTCTGCGCGTATTGACTGCCCGTAGTGAAAGGAATAGTTTCTGCGTTAACGGGGTTCGGACACCCCGTTTCCACGGAATGAGGGGCCGGATCTGGGCCGCTCCTGCATGGCGATGGAGCCAGGTGAGGAGGATTCTGTGTCTGCGTCATCCTGGCACCCGGCGCGATGAGTGCCGGATGGAACGAACACAGGAGGGAAAGATCATGCCGAAGTATCTGTTTGAAGCGACCTACGTGGGCAAAGGAATCCAAGGGCTCATGCAGGAAGGCGGCACCAAGCGGCGGGATGCTCTGACGGAGGCCCTCAAATCCGTCGGAGGAACGCTGGAAAGCTTCTACTACGCTTTTGGTTACTACGATGTTTTGGGCGTTTTCGAGGCGCCGGACGATGCAAGTGCTGCAGCACTGTCGCTGCTGATCAACTCGACGGGGAGTGTCAACGTCCGCCTGAAGCCGCTCCTGACGGTCGAAGACCTCGATGAAGCGGCGAAGAAGACGCCGTCCTACCGGGCGCCGGGACAGTAGCTTTTGGGTACGTGGCCGGCGGGCCAGCGTCAGTAAGCACGACGGCGGCCCGCCGGCTGGGTGCCGCATGCTCGGGGTTAGACGCCGGGCGGCGGCAACAGGACGGCATCGGCCCGCTAAAGTCATGAAATGACCACTGACGCTCTTCGGCCTGTCTATTTCCTCTCGGACAGCACCGGCATCACAGCGGAAACGCTGGGCAACACGTTGCTGACGCAGTTCCCCGGGAACAATTTCGACCGCATCACCATCCCGTTCATCACCACCGTTGCCCAGGCCCGGTCCGTCGTCGGGATCATCGACGGCGTTGCCGCCACGGGCCCCACGCCGCTTGTCTTTTCCACGGCGGTCAGCAGCGAAATCCGGCAGACCCTCTCGGCCTGCCAGGGCATCATCGTTGACCTGATCGGGACGTACGTGGACCAGCTGGAACAGGCGCTGGGCAGCCACGCCAGCGGGGAACCCGGGCGGGCGCACGGCCTGGGGAACGCTGAGCGCTACCAGTCCCGGATGGCCGCCGTCGAGTATGCCATGGAGCACGACGACGGCCAGAGCCTGCGTGCCCTGGAGAAGGCCCAGGTCATCCTGGTGGCCCCGTCTCGCTGCGGGAAGACGCCCACCACCATGTACCTGGCGCTGCAGCACGGGATCTTCGCCGCCAATTTCCCGCTGGTGGAGGAGGACTTCGAACGCGAGGGGCTGCCCAAGTCGCTGAAACCGTTCGTGTCGAAATGTTTCGGCTTGACCACCAACCCGCTGCGCCTGAGCCAGGTGCGCACCGAGCGGCGCCGTGGCTCACCCTACGCCTCGCTCCGCCAGTGCGGTTTCGAGCTGCGCAGCGCCGAGCGGCTCTACGAACTACACGGAATTCCGTACCTTAACTCGGCCAGCGTTTCGGTGGAGGAGATGGCCGCCACCATCCTGCAGCGGATGAACCTCAAGCATTAGGGAAAAGTTTCACAAACCGAGTGTGGCGCACATCATGTGGCGTGCCTCTCTCAGGCCTGCCAATGTAGAGGGGATTTGTGCCCTCACGCGGTCATCGCCGTGAGCAGGGCCCCTGCACACACCCTCTGCAAAGGAGCAGCAACTATGGCAACAGACATCCTGTGGTTCTCGGAACTTGGACTCAAGGACCTGGACCGGGTGGGCGGCAAGAACGCCTCCCTCGGCGAGATGGTGCAGAACCTGACCTCCGCCGGCGTCCAGGTCCCGGACGGGTTCGCCACCACCGCGGATGCCTACCGCAGCTTCCTGGCCGATTCCGGCCTGGACCAGCGGATCGTCGACAGGCTCGTTGGCCTGGACACCGATGACGTGACTGCCCTGGCCGCTGCCGGCCAGGAGATCCGGACCCTGATCCGTGAGACGCCCTTCCTGCCGGACTTCGAAGCGCAGCTCCGGAACGCCTACCGGGAACTGGTGGAGAAGCATGGCGGCACCGACGACCTCTCCTGGGCCGTGCGCTCCAGCGCGACGGCGGAAGACCTCCCGGACGCCTCCTTCGCCGGGCAGCAGGAAACCTTCCTGAACGTCCGCGGGATCGAGAACATCCTCACTGCCATCAAGGATGTCTTCGCGTCGCTCTACAACGACCGCGCCATCGCCTACCGCGTGCACCACAAGTTCGAGCACGCCGACGTGGCACTCTCCGCCGGCATCCAGCGGATGGTGCGCTCCGACGTCGGGGCCTCCGGTGTCATGTTCACCATGGACACCGAATCGGGATTCCAGGACGCCGTGTTCGTCACCTCCTCCTACGGCCTCGGCGAGGCCGTGGTCCAGGGTGCCGTGAACCCGGACGAGTTCTACGTCTACAAGCCGGCGCTGCAGGCCGGCCGCCCCGCCATCCTCAAGCGGGGGCTGGGCGAGAAGGCCCTGCAAATGACGTACACCACCAACCAGGAGATCGGCCGCACCATCGATTTCGTCCCGGTGGAGGCGTCCCTGCGGAACCGCTTCAGCCTCAGCGATGAGGACGTGGAGCAGCTCGCCCGGCACGCCGTGGCCATCGAGAACCACTACGGCCGTCCCATGGACATCGAGTGGGGCAAGGACGGGATCGACGGCGGCCTGTACATCCTGCAGGCGCGCCCGGAGACCGTGCAGTCCCGCCGCGCCCCCGGCAGCCAGACCCGCTTCCGCCTCAACGAGACCGGCCCGGTGCTGGCCGAGGGCCGCGCGATCGGCCAGCGCATCGGCGCCGGCAGCGTCCGGATCCTCACCGCCATCGACCAGATGGCCGCGTTCCAGACCGGCGACGTCCTGGTGGCCGACATGACCGATCCTGACTGGGAACCGATCATGAAGCGCGCCTCCGCGATCGTCACCAACCGCGGCGGGCGCACGTGCCACGCAGCCATCATCGCCCGCGAACTGGGGATCCCCGCCGTCGTCGGAACGGGTTCCGCCACGGACTCACTGTCCGACGGGCTTGAGGTCACCGTCTCCTGCGCCGACGGCGAGACCGGCACCATCTACGCGGGCCTGCTGGACTTCACCGTGGAGGAAACCGGGATCACCAAGATGCCCGATGCGCCGGTGAAGGTGATGATGAACGTGGGCACCCCGGAGCAGGCGTTCACGTTCGCCCAGCTGCCCAACCACGGCGTGGGGCTGGCCCGGCTCGAGTTCATCATCAACCGGCAGATCGGCATCCACCCCAAGGCGCTGCTGAACCTGGACACCGAGCCGGCGGACGTCCAGGAGCAGATCCGGGAGCGGATCGCCGCCTACGCCAGCCCGCGGGACTACTACATCAAGCGCCTGGCCGAAGGGGTGTCCACCATCGCCGCGGCCTTCGCGCCGCACCCGGTGATTGTGCGCATGTCCGACTTCAAGTCCAACGAGTACGCCAACCTGCTGGGCGGACCGGCGTACGAGCCGCACGAGGAGAACCCGATGCTCGGCTTCCGCGGCGCTTCACGCTACCTGGAGCCGTCGTTCCGCGACTGCTTCGACCTTGAGTGCGAGGCGCTGTCCTTCGTCCGCAACGAGATGGGCCTGACCAACGTCAAGCTCATGATCCCGTTCGTACGGACCCTGGATGAGGCCCGTGGCGTCATCGATCTCCTCGCCGAGAACGGGCTGCGCCGCGGCGAGAACGGCCTTGAAGTGGTCATGATGTGCGAGCTGCCGTCCAACGCGCTGCTGGCCGACGAGTTCCTGGACCACTTTGACGGCTTCTCCATCGGCTCCAACGACATGACCCAGCTAGCACTGGGCCTGGACCGGGACTCGGCGATCGTGTCGGCCGGCTTCGATGAGCGCGATCCTGCGGTCAAGAAGCTCCTCAGCATGGCCATCACGGCCTGCCGGGCGCGCGGCAAGTACGTGGGCATCTGCGGCCAGGGCCCCAGTGACCACCCGGACCTCGCCGAGTGGCTGGTGGAGCAGGGCATCGATTCCGTCTCCCTGAACCCGGACACCGTGGTGGACACCTGGCTCCGGCTTGCGGGCGTCGCGGCCGAGGCTTCGGCGGAGGCTGACGCGCCGGCTGTGGCGGGAGCGCACTAAGCGCCGCTGCCCCTTGCGTTGCGTGCCGCCGTCGGGAATTCCGACGGCGGCACGTCCGTTTGTCAGGCAGTCAGCTCAGCGGCGGCGAAGGAAACGGTGAAGCGCGCGCACCAGATGCTGACCGAACGGTAGTCGCCCAGATTTGTCCCGGCAGGGATCTCGTAGTTCTGGTCACCCTTGTTGGCTTTGAGTGCGCCCAGATCCAGGTAGGCCCCGTCGTCGAAGACATGCCAGCCTGCTATTCCCTCAAGCACGGGGGCATCGCTAAGCCATACCCGCAGGTCAGGGCCATCGGAGGTATCGAGGCCTTCGAAGCGGAGGATGCGGCTCCCGTCAGCAAGTTCGATGATCTTTACGGTTCCGGAACTGGCGTGCTCGTGGCTGATGAGTTGGCCGGTTGCCAGTTCACGGGGAACTGCTGCGGCGGAGGGCTCAACGGACGCCCCCGGAGATGCCGCCGCAGACGGGGTAGTGGTCTGCGCAGCGGCTGGAACGTCCTCGGTCACCGTGGAACTCGTGAAGATCCGCCAGGGCTGGAACAGATAGAGTCCCACGGCGACCACCATGGCGGCAACGAGCAGAACAGCCGGGATGAGGACGCGTTTGCTCATACCACCACAACGTCACGTCCGGCGGGGATGTTCCGCATCGGGACTCAGCTGGTTTTGTTCCTACTCCGTGATTGCCACCGGAGCCGGCTCACCCTTGCGTACAACGGGGGTGCTGCTGCGGCGCCAGTAGGCGGCCAGGACGGCACCGGAGACGTTGTGCCAGACCGAGAAGATCGCGCCGGGAAGTGCGGCTTCGGGAGTCAGGTACTGCCGTGCCAGTCCTGCTGCCAGGCCTGAGTTCTGCATGCCGACTTCAATGGCAGTGGTGCGCCTCGCAGGAATGGGGAGCCGGAACAGACGGGCTGCGGCGTAACCGAGGGCGTAGCCAAGGCCGTTGTGCAGGATGACGGCGGCGAGAACCAGGAGTCCCGCTGCGAAGATGGCCTTGGCGCTTCCGGCTACCACCGCAACCACCACCAGGGTGATGGCGATGACCGAAATCCAGGGAAGGGCAGGCAACGCCTTGGCAACAAGGCCCGGCACGAAGCGCCGGATGACAAGGCCCAGCAGGACGGGGAACAGCACAATCTGGACGATGGACCACGCCATCGATCCGGCGTCCACCGGCATGTACTGGCCGGCCAGCCACAGGGCCAGCACGGGGGTCAGCAGGGGAGCGATCAGCGTCGACACGGACGTCATCGCCACGGACAGGGCGACGTCACCCTTGGCCAGGTAGGACACCACATTCGAGGCCGTCCCGCCCGGGCAGCAGCCCACCAGGATGACGCCCGCGGCCAGTGCCGGCGGCAGCTGCAGTGCCGCCGCGATCAGCCAGCCCAGGAACGGCATGATGGCATACTGCGCCACGACTCCGATCACCACCGGGATGGGGCGTTTGGCAATAATGGCGAAGTCAGGCGGCGTGAGCGTCAGCCCCATGCCGAACATGATGATTCCCAGGAGCGGGTTGATCCAGGGGGCCAGTCCGGTGAATGCTGTCGGAGCGGCAAGCGCTACGGCTCCACTCGCCAGGATAAGGATGGGAAAAAGGGTGACGGCGATGCGGGCGCTGCGTTCTTCCGCGGCTGATGCCGTCGTGGAAGTTTCGGATAAAGAAGACATACCTACCGGATTATCACAGCAACTGTTGTGTTCCGGAATCAGAGCGACTTGATGACGGTGGGGCTGGTGTGATTGGGCACCCGGTGTTCCGGCCTCACCAGGTAATGGTTCCGGCGGCCCCGTCCACTGTGATGCGCTGGCCATCGCGCAGCGCAGTGGTGGCGTCCGCAACACCCACCACTGCGGGAATACCGTACTCACGGGCCACCACTGAGCCGTGCGATATGACGCCGCCCATCTCCATCACCAATGCTCCCGCCGTCATGAACAGCGGCGTCCAGCCCGGATCGGTGGAGGGGGCCACCAGGATTTCCCCTGGTTCCAGGTGGGCGCCCACCGGATCCATGATCACCCTGACCCTCCCGGTGGCAGTGCCTGCAGAAGCCGGCGTCCCCTGGAGGCCGTCTGACGCAGCGGGTTGGGGCTTTGCGGCGGCTGCCTCAACGTCGGTGCCGTCCGAGAGCAGAAGGCGCGGTATGCGCCGCCGGCGGAGTTCGACGTCGTACAGCCGACGGCGGCGCGCGACGATTCCCTTCAGGTCTGCACCGCGAAGGCCAACACGCAGTTCGTCGAAGTCCAGGAAGAACACGTCGCCGGCGGCGACGATGGTTCCGTTCCTGACCAGTTCGGCGCCGACCTCCTCGAGCTGCCGGTGCATCTCCGCGAGCACCAGGACAATGCAGAACTTGGGCAATTCCCGGAGGCCGGCGAGCTGCCGGGTCCTCCGCAGGCACAACGCCACCAGGCGCCCCCGCAACCGGCTCTTCGTTCCGGCGCGCTCCACCAGCTCGCTGATCCTGGCCTCGGCGTGGTCAGCGGCCGCGGCGAACTGGCGGTCCGGGGCCTGTTCCGGATCTTCCACGCGCAGATAGTTCGAGATCATTCCGAGGATGTGGTCGGGTTCCTCGGACCACCTCGGCATCCCCAGGTCGATCTCCGCCACGGCACGGTGGCCATACTTTGTCAGGAACTCCTGCAGCCCGGGCTGGGCGGTGCCGGGCAGCGTTCCCGCCCTGTACCGGTCCGCCAGCTCTCCTGGCTTCAGCTCCGTGAACGCACGGCGGGCCTCCGGGTCCCCGCCCAGGGACACCGCCAGATGCCACAGCTCCAGGTCCATCACGGTGGTCACGTTGTGGGGAAGCCCGCGCAGGACTGCCTCAAGTTCGCGCGGTTTGGCAATTCCGCGCAGCAGCCTGCGGGCAGCGGCCAGCATCAGGTAGCCCGTGGCCGGCGCCGGCAGCGTGGCCTGGATCAACCCGTTGATGGTGGTGGACATGAGGTCCTCGGTGTGCTGGAGCCGCCTGGCCGCCGTGGCCGGCAGGGGGAGGACCAGCCGGGTTGCAAGCCGGTCCTGGTACCGCCGCGCCCGCCGCAGTTCCCGGTCCGGCCACACCAGGGCCCGGACCATGGCGGGTATCAGCCCCGCGGGCAGGCCCAGGCTTTGGGTGCCCCCAGCACTCCTGGATCGCGTGGGGGCCGGGGATGTGCTGCCCCTGCGGCTGGATTTGGTCCGGGAAGGCCGGACCACGCTGAACCGCGGGTCTTCCAGCAGGGCGGGCAGGAGGGCGGCGGAGCGTCCGTCCGCGAGCGGCAGCATCTTTTCCAGTAGCTGGCGTCCGGACTTGTTGCGGAGAATCGGCGTCAGCTCGACGTACATCCGCAGCCCCGGGTTCGCGTATCTCCACGGCCCCTGGTTGTTGCCCCTCATGCGGCCCAGGACGGAGAGCCCCATCGGCGTGATGGGGCGTGTGAGCCCCTGGAGCAGCGTGCCGCACAGGTAGATCCGGGTATCCGGGCCTGAGCCTGCGCCCGCAGCTGTGTCCGCGCCGGCCTGACCGTCGAGCGGATCGTCGTCCGGCAGCGGGTACAGCGTGGTGATGGGCCGTGACTGGGTCAGCCAGGTCTTGCCGCCGCGGTCGATCACCCATTCCACGTCCTGGGGCGTGCCGAAAAGCCGTTGGGCGGTGTCACCGAGGGATGTCAGCTCGTGAAGCTCCGGCCCGCTCAGGCTGGGTGACGGGCCCTGCGGCTGCTGCAGGATCCGGCCCGACGCCGTCTCCACCACGAAATGGTCCGGGTTGACGGCGCCGGACACCACCGCCTGCCCCGGCCCGGGGCTGGCATCAATGCCTGTCTGGGTCCGGGTGCCGGTCACCGGGTTGGCGGTGAACAGCACGCCGGCCGTGCCGGCGTCGGCCATTTGTTGAACGACGACGGCGAGACCCACCCCGCGGTGGCTGATCCCGTTCGCGGTGCGGTAGGCCACCGCCCGGTCCGTCCAGAGTGAGGCCCAGCAGCGCCGGACGGCGTCGACCACGGCGTCGGCTCCCACCACGTCCATGAAGGAGTCCTGCTGCCCGGCGAAGCTGGCGAAGGGCAGGTCTTCGGCGGTGGCGGATGAACGCACGGCCACCGGGCCGCTGCCCAGTGTGGCGTAGGCCTCGCGGATGGCGGCCTCGACGTCGGGCGGTACCGGCGCTGCTGTCATTGCCTCGCGGGCCAGGTGTGCGAGGCCGTTCCGTTCGCCGTCCGGAAGTGCCGCGCCTTCAAGTCCGGCGCCGTCAAGGCGGGCGGCGATCACGTCCAGTTCCGCGGGTGCGGCTTTCCGGTAGCCGGCTGTGGTCAGGCAGAATCCCGGCGGAACCGGAAAGTCAGCAGCGGCAAGCCGACCGAGGTTGAGGGCCTTGCCGCCCACTGTTTCCAGGGGTGATGACGACAGATCACGAAGATCGGCGACCAGGACCGTTCCAGCGCTGGCCCGCTCCGACCCGAGGGAAGCCACGCCCTGCCCCTAGCCGTTGTCCGCGTTGTCCGCGTTGTCCCCGGTGTCCTCACACATGACATCGAGGTTGTGGAAGGTCCCCGGGTGGTCCCGATCGGCGGTGGCAAAAATGCGGCGCAAGGTGGGCATGACGGCTCCTTGTCGGTGGTGGAGGCTGACGGGGATCAGGCTAGTCCCGGAACCCCGGGCCGCACAGGGGAGAAGTGCCCTACGCCGTCCGCGGGCGGGATCGCCTATTTCATCAGCTGGTCACTTGCCGGACCTGAACACAATCGAGTCGAAGACGGCGCGTGCCTCCCTCGTCAGCTCCGGATTGATCGATTCGTGAAAATAGGTCAGCCCGATCAAAGCGCGTTCGCCGTTCAGATCGACCACCCGGTAGGTTTCGCGCTCAGCGACGCTCGAGTACCAGCGGGTGCATATGTACGAGTTTTCTGAGCGGACGCAGATCTTGTCCTCGTCGCAGGCTGTGATGTCCACGGCGCCCTCGACCGAGTGGTCGAACTCAAAGCCGGAGTAATCGCCCACCACGACCTCGACGGGAGGGGTGCTCGCCGTTGACGTCTGCGCCGTCATCGCGTCGACGAAGGCCTTAGCCGACGGATCGACCTCGACGAGCGCGCCCTGCCACGCGCATGCGTCCGTCGGCACATAGTCCGCGGGCCAAAAAGTGAGGAAGACCGAGCCTTCACCCGGGTGATCGGGGTCGTCCTTGCCCAGGCCATCGCCTTCAAGGGTCGACCAGCCGTCCGGGACGGTGATCTCGAAAGGCACAGCGAAGTCGGTGAAGAGGTATGTCCCGGCGTCGATGTCACCGCTCTCCGGGAAGGGTGGGATGTCGCTGGCCTCCTTAGTCGGAGAACTGGCGGACGGGCGGGAGACGTCGTCGGACCCATACACGCACCCGCCGAGACATCCAATCAGTGCGATAGCCACCAAGGGCAAGAGATGGCGCGACCGCTGAGTGGCCTTTCCGAGGGGTGTCATGGAGCTCATCGATCCACCAAGCCGCTACAGGATACTGTGAGGCCCCGCAGCCGGGTGACCCCGCGGGCGGCCCGGGATGGGAACCGTCGCCTCAAGTCTCCTCCGGCACAGAACCCGTGACAATGATGAGTTGTACGGGGATTGCGCGTGACGCAAGCCCCTAGGCCTCGCGCAGCACCCAGGCCGCGTTGTCCGGCTGCAGCCAGCCATCCTCAACCAGCGGTGAGGCGCTGAGCAGGACCGTTCCGGACGGGAGCCTGACGGGTTCGGTCCCCATCGCGACAGCCACCAGGAAGTGGGCGCTCCGCTCGCAGACGAGGAGGCCGCCGGCCTCGACGCGCCAGGTGCCGCCGTCGTCCGCGGTGAAAACACCCTTTTCCCACAGTTGGCGGCGCAGCTCCAGGGCGGCCCGGGTCAGGTTCAGGCCGGACTGCGGGTCCTGCTGCTGGCATTCGATGGCGTAGGTTCCCCACCCGTCAGGCTGCGGCAGCCATGGCTGAGCGGCGGGTTCAGCCAGCGAGAATCCGTGGTTCAGCGCAACATCCGCTGTCCAGGGCAGCGGCACCCGGGCTCCGTCGCGGCAGACCCCGCCGCGCGCCCACATCGGATCCACCCGGGCTTCAAGCGGAACGTCCACCTCGGGCAGGGTGAGCTCCTGACCCTGGTACAGGTAGGCCGGGCCGGGCAGCCCCAGGAGGGCCACCAGGGCGGCGCGGGCACGCGAAGCACCGATCGAACCGCCGCCGAACCTGGTCGCGGACCGGACGATGTCGTGGTTCTCCAGCGCCCAGGTGGGAGTGGCCCCGTGCAGCTGCCGTGCCGCCTCGAGCTCGTTTCCGGTGTCGGCCCAGGCGGCCGGATCCCAGCCGAGTTTCACAAACGCGAAGGCGAACGCCTGCTGCATCTCGTCGGCCCGGGTGTAGCGGGCGGCCCGGGCCGGTTCCAGGTTGACCTCGCCCACCAGCAGGCGGTGCGGCGCATACTTCTCGGCCAAAGTGCGCCAGCGGCGGTAGACCTCGTGGACTTCCTCCTGGTCGGAGGCCTGCGGGTTGGACCGCAGCCCGTCCACCACACCGCCTGTGGAGGGGGAGTCCGGCAGACCCTCGGCCTTGAACAGGGCGTGGGCGACGTCGATCCGGAGGCCGTCCACGCCCTTGTCGAACCAGAAGCGCAGCACGCCGTCGAAGTAGTCGCCCACGGCGGGGTTGCGCCAGTTCCAGTCCGGCTGCCCCGGCGAGAACAGGTGCAGGTACCAGTCTGTGTCGCTAGCAGATCCCGGGTTGGCGCAGCTCCAGGCCCGCCCGCCGAAGACGCTCTGCCAGTTGTTGGGCGGAACGCCGCCTTCAGCGTGTAGGCCCTCAGCAGCGTCCCCGGCGGCGGCACCGCCGTCGGACGCCACAGCCCGGCCCGGGACAAAGTGGAACATGTCCCGCTCCGGTGACCCCGGCCCGGCCGCCAAAGCAGCCTGGAACAAAGGGTGCGCGGAGGAGCAGTGGTTCGGGACGACGTCGAGCAGTACCCGCAGGCCCAGCGAATGGGCCAGGTCCAGGAGGGCATCGAAGTCCGCCATGGTGCCGAACAGCGGGTCCACGCCGCAGTAATCGCTCACGTCGTAGCCCTGGTCCAGCTGGGGGGAGGGCTGGAAGGGTGTCATCCAGATGCCGTTCACGCCGAGCGAGGCAATGTACGGCAGCCGTGCGGCAAGCCCGGCGAGATCGCCCACCCCGTCCCCGTCGCCGTCGGCAAAGGAGCGCGGATAGACCTGGTAGATGACGGCGGACTGCCACCACTGCGCGGCCGGCCCCAACGAAATTTCCTCCCCGGGACTCATTTGCTGGCGCCCGCGGTGAGGCCTTCGACGATGCGCCGCTGGAAGATCAGCACCATAATAACCAACGGTACGGTGACGATCACGCCGGCGGCCATCTGCTCGCCGAACGGTGCCTGGAATTCGGTGGCACCGGTGAATTTGGAGATGGCCACGGTGGCGGTCTGGATCTTCGGATCGTTGATCATGGACAGCGCGATGATGAATTCGTTCCAGCTGTGGATGAAGGTGAGAATGGCGGTGGTGAAGACGCCCGGCGCGGCGAGGGGCAGCAGGACCCTGCGGAACGCCTGCCACTTGGTGCAGCCATCGATCATGGCGGCTTCCTCGAGGTCGAACGGCAGCTGTTTCATGAAGGTGGTGAGGTTCCAGACCGCCAGTGGGATCGCGAAGGACAGGTTCGGCACGATCATGGCCTGGTAGGTGTTGATCCAGCCGATGTCCGTGAAGAGGCGCAGCAGCGGGACCACCACGGAGATTCCCGGGAACATGGACGTGGCGATGATGACGCCCAGGATCAGCGACTTGAAGCGGAAGTTCAGCCGGGAGATCGCGTAGGCCGCGAACACGCCCAGGACCAGCGCGAACGTGGTGGTGGTGCCGGCGACGATCATGGAGTTCAGGAGCGCCTGGCCGAACATGGTGGAGCCGTCGAACACCTTGGCGTAGTTCTCCAGTGAGAACGGGGCCGGGAGCAGGGTGTTGTCGAAGATGTCCGCGGTGCGCCGGAGGCTGGAGACGATCATCCAGTAGAACGGGGCCAGGCAGTAGGCGAAGATCAGGACCAGTCCGGCGTAGACGGTGTAGGAGCGCCAGGTGCGCTTCGCCTTGGGCCTTTGGGAGCGGACGACGGCGGTGCTTGCGCCGGGGGTTGCGGGGCCGGAATCGGCGGCGGCGTTGCGGAGGTCGGAGATGGTCATCGGGTGGCCTCGGCCTTCTTGATGGTGCGGGACTTCCTGGAGATCAGCTTCAGTTCCTTGGCACCGGTGACGTCGGCTCCGAGCACCTTCACAAACACGATGGCCACGACGGCGACGTACAGGAAGAGCATGACGGCGAACGCGGAGGCGGAGCCGTAGCGCAGCTGGTTGGATTCGTCCCAGGCCAGCATGGAGAGGGTTTCCACGGATTCCTTGCCGGGGCCGATCAGGACGAACGGCAGATCGAACATGCGCAGCGCGTCGAGCATGCGGAACAGCACGGCCACCAGGAGGGTGGGCTTGACCAGCGGGAGGGTGATGGAGCCGAGCTGGCGCCACCAGCCGGCGCCGTCGATCTTGGCGGCTTCATAGACTTCGCCGGGGATGATCTGCATGCCGGCGAGGACCAGGAGGCCAATGAACGGGGCGGTTTTCCAGACCTCGGCGATGATGACCGCGAGTTTGGAAGCGTTGCCTTCGGCGGTCCAGAGAATTTCGCTGCCAAGCAGGTTATTGGCGATGCCGTCCGACTGGAAGATCCAGCGCCACAGCAGGCCGGAGACGGCGGTGGGGACAGCCCAGGGGACCAGGATGCTGGCGCGCAGGAAGGACCGGCCGCGGAAGGCACGGTTCATGGCCAGCGCCAGGCAGAGGCCCAGGACGGTCTCGAGGAACACCGTGGTGACGGTGAAGAAGGTGGTATTGGCGAAGGCGTTCAGGAAGCGCCGGCCGGATTCGCCGGCGAACAGGTCTGCGTAGTTGGCCAGCCCCACGAAGGACTCCACATCGGAGACGAAGCCGTCCGCGTCCAGGCCGGATTCGGCGCGGAACAGGGACTGGTGCACGGCGGAGAGCAGCGGGTACACAATGACCAGGGCCAGCACCAGGATGGTGGGGGAGAGCAGCATCGCGGCCATGCGGCCTTCGCCGGGGGAGCGTTTGGCGCGTTTGCGGGGCGTGGCCGGCGGGGGCGGTGCGGACTGCGCGCCGGCGGACGGGAGGGTGGTGGTCATGGGTGGTACCTCACTGGGGTTGCAGCTTGCCTGGCCGGCCGTGTGGACCGGCCGGCCAGGCAAGTGGTCCGGACTGCGGCGGTTGTTGCTGGGTTAGTTGGACAGCTCGGTGAGCTTGGCCTGCATGTCGTTCAGGGCCGTGTCAGTGTCCTTGGCGCCGGTGATGGCCGCGTAGGCCTCTTCCTGGATCGCCTTGGTGGTGGCGCCGTACTGGACCACCTTGGGGCGGGGCTGGGCGTTGTTCAGCGAGGTCAGCAGGGTGGGAAAGAACGGGCGCTTGGCGACGACGGCGGGGTCCGCGAAGAGCGTGGCGTACACCGGAGCGCGTGAACTGAGGGCGAGGCGCTTCTGGGCCTGCTCCTCGCTGGTGAAGAACTTGACGAACTCCAGCGCGGTGGCCTTGTTCGGGGTGAACGGGGAGATGGCCAGGCTGCGGCCGCCGAGGGTGGACACGCCGGGGCCGTCGGTGCCGGGGATGGCGGTGATGTCGAACTTGCCGGCCACCTGGCTGGAGCCGTCCGTGGCGCTGAGGGAGGCGTGCAGGAAGGGCCAGTTCCGCATGAAGACGAGCTTGCCGTCCTGGAACGCGCGGCGGCCCTGCTCCTCGAGGTAGGTGATGGCGTCGGAGGGGAAGAGCCCGTCCTTGAAGCCGTCCACCAGCAGGTTCAGGCCTTCCTTGGCTTCGGCGGTGTTGACGGTGGGCTTGCCGTCGGCGTCAACCACGGTGCCGCCGGCGGAGGCCACGGCCTCGGAGAAGTTGACCGTGAGTGCCTCGTTCTTGTCGAACTGCCCCGTGTAGCAGGACATGCCGGCGGCTTCGGGGAGGGCCAGGATCCTGGTGCAGGCGGCCTTCATCTCGTCCCAGGTCTTGGGCGGTGCGGCGATCCCGGCGGCCTTGAGCAGGTCGGAGCGGAAGTAGAACAGGGCGCCGTCGGTGTAGTACGGGGCGCCTACCAGGGAGTCCCGGTACGTGGCGGCGTTGACTGTGGCGGGGATCATCTTCTCCGTGGGGACGGCGTCCTCGGGCAGCGGCAGGATCCACTTGTTGGCGGCGAACTCGGAGGTCCACACCACATCGAGGTTGAGAACGCTGAAGGTGTCCGATTTGATCTGGGCGTTCTGGATGAGCTGCTGGCGCTGCTGGTCGGCGGAGTCCGGCAGCTCGATGAACGTGACCTTCTCCTCCGGGTGGGCGGCGTTCCATTCCTCGATGCTCTTGTTCGCGGCGCCTGAAGCATCGCGGTTGGACACGTAGTTGATGGGGCCCTTGCCCTCGAAGGACGCGGCGGCCTTCGGGGTGGTCTTCGCTTCCGGGGCTGCCCCGCCGCAGCCGGTGAGGGCTACGGCGGCGACGGTCAGGGATGCGGTGGTGGCCAGAAGAGTCTGCCAGGGGTGGCGGCGCTGCCTCATGTGTTGCTCCTTCAGTGGGGGTTCTGCTGTTTTTGGACGCAGGGGATCACGACGACGGCGGCACGCGGAAGTGCCGGCTATCGCCTCGGGTGGGTGTGGCTGTGTTGGGGTTAGGTCTGCGGTGGGGAGGACGGCGGGGCGGTGGAGCCCCGCTCGATGAGTTGGTGCGGCATGATCCGGGGCCCCAGGTCGCGGGAGCGGAGCAGCTTTTTCACGGCCATCCGTCCCATTTCCTCGAGGGGCTGGGCCATGGTGCTGAGCGGCGGGTTCACGTGCAGGGCGGTGGAGGTGTTGTCGAAGCCCAGGACGGAGACGTCTTCAGGGACCCGGAGCCCGCGCCGCTGCAGTTCATTGACCACTGCGGCGCCCATCTCGTCGCTCATCGCGAAGATCGCGGTCAGGCCGGGTTCCTGCTCCAGCAGGGCGCCGACGCCGGCGGCCCCGCTTTCGTAGAAGAAGTTGCCGGTGGCGGTGACGGGCTCGCACTTGGCCTCGGCCATGGCCTTGAGGTAGCCGCGCTGCCGGGGTTGGGCAACGAAGACTGACTCGGGGTCGCCGGTGAGCAGCCCGATGCGGCGGTGGCCGAGTTTCAGCAGGTGGCGGGTGGCGTCGTAGGCTGCCTTCTCGTCGTCGATGGCCACGCTCGGTGAGCCGGACTTGTCGCTGATGGCCACGGAGATGACCGGGACGGTGGGCCCCAGCAGCTGCCGGATCTCGGGTTTGATGACCGCGGAGACCAGGATGACGCCTGCTGCCCGGTAGGTGCGCAGGGTCCGCAGGTAGCTGGCGATGTAGGCAGACTTGGCGCCGGTGCGGCCCAGCATGACGGCGTAGCCGCGCTCCTGGGCTTCCTCCTCCACGCCCAGCATCACCTGGGAGGCGAGGGCATCGGACACCATGGGGGCGAGCAGGCCGATGACCGAGGTCTGCCGGGTCTTCAGGCCGCGCGCCAGGGAGTCGGTTTCGTAGCTGAGACTTTTGACGGCGTTTTCCACGCGGTCGCGTGTTTCGTCGGAGTAGCCCACGAGGCCGTTGACAACCCGGGAGACAGTTGCGGGGGATACGCCGGCGTGCATGGCGACGTCCCTGATGGTTACCACTGGTTCTCCTTGGCTTAACTGCGGTCTGAGCGGCAGGTACGCAAACGGTTTACGTAAACGGTTACGTGACGTGCCTCAACAACAGTAAGGGAGGGTGCGCGGGAGGCGTGCGCGTTTCGTAAACAGGCGCCGTTGACCTGTGTTCACGGTTGCCACGGTGCGGCAGCGGCGGGATGATCGGAGTGTTGGGCTCCTGCCGGCCAGGCGGGCCGGAAGCCGGTCACACGGGCCGGAAGAAACGACGGCGACGGCCCAGCTGACGAGCGATGCGGGCGGTGAGCGGGCCATGACAGAGCATAAAGGACAGCAGCGGCGGCTGAAGGTATCCGACGTCAATGTCGTCAACCGCCGCACGCTGCGAAAGGCGCTGGGCGGAACCATCGTGGGCAACACGATGGAGTGGTACGACGTCGGCGTGTTTGGTTACCTCATCACCACGATGGGGCCGGTGTTCCTGCCTGAAGCGGACAGGGCTGTGCAGAACCTGTTCCTCCTGGGAACCTTCGGCGCCACGTTCATCGCCCGGCCGCTGGGCGGCATCTTCTTCGGTTGGCTGGGCGACAAGATCGGCCGGCAGAAGGTGCTGGCCATGACGCTGATGCTCATGGCCGTCGCCACGTTCGCCGTCGGCCTCCTTCCGGGATACGCGGTGCTGGGCATCTGGGCGGCGGTCCTGCTGGTGGTCCTGAAACTGGTGCAGGGCTTTTCGACCGGCGGCGAATACTCCGGTGCCACCACGTTCGTGTGCGAGCATTCGCCGGACCGCCGCCGGGGTTTCTACGTCAGCTTCCTGGACATGGGCAGCTACCTCGGTTTTGCGGCGGGCGCGGCCGTGGTGTCCGCCCTGCAGCTGACCCTGGGCCAGGAGCAGATGGAGGCGTGGGGCTGGAGGATCCCGTTCCTGGTGGCCGGCCCGCTGGGCGCCGTGGCCGTCTACTTCCGGATGAAGATCGAGGAGTCGGCCGCCTTCAAGGCCACACTGGAAGCCGAAGCCGTGGCGGCGAAGCACCCCGAGACCGGGGAGGAGCTCCGGCCGGTTGGCCCGGTCGGGATTCTGAAGGCGCACTGGCGCCCTATCCTGCTGGCCATGATCCTGGCGGCGGCCGCCAACACGGTGGCTTACGCCCTCACGTCCTACATGCCCACGTACCTGACCAGCAACAAGGGGTACAGCGAGGTGGAGGGGACGCTGCTGACCATCCCGGTCCTGGTGGCCATGGCATTGTGCATCCCGTTCACGGGGTTGCTATCGGACCGGATCGGCCGCCGTCCCGTGCTGTGGATCGGGGCCGCCAGCACCGTGGTGCTCGCGGTTCCGGCGTTCCTGGCCATCGCGGCGGGCAGCGTCCCGATGACATTGCTGGGCCTGGCCCTGATCGCCTTTCCGGTGGCGTTCTCGGTGCCGAACCTCGCCTCGGCGCTGCCGGCGCTGTTCCCCACCGAGCACCGCTATTCCGCCATGGGGATCGCCTACAACCTGGCGGTGGCCATCTTCGGCGGGACGGCCCCGTTCATCATTGCGTCCCTCATCGAACTGACCGGCGACGACATGGCGATCGCGTACTACCTCATGGCCGTGGCCGCGGTTGCCGCCGTGGCCATCTGGTTCCTGCCCGAATCAGCCCGTCGGCACCTGCCCGGGTCCATGCCCAGCGTGGAATCGGAGGAAGCCGCCCGCAGGCTGGTGGAGACGCAGGACAACAACCCGCTGCTGGACGTGGACTCACTGCCGTTCGAGAGCAGCTTCGCGATCGCACGGGCGGAGCACAAGGGACGGCCCGGGAAGCCGACGGTGATGTGAGGCGGGGACATACGGCGGCACTAGGCGGGACCAGCCGCGTAGACGCCGTCTTAGCGCGCCCCGGGTCAGTAGGCTCCCGGGACAACCGGGGAGTTGGGCACCCTGCCAGGCGGGCCGCCGTCGTAAATTACGACGGCGGCCCGTCGGGTTTTGTGCGGCGGGCGCCCCAAGAAGACGGGCCAGATACGCCGATGACCGCGGGCCTATCAATTACGTATCCCGGCATATTGACTGCCTGCAGCCGGAGGAATAGCGTCTGCCTTAACGGGGCCTTAACCCCGTTTCACGGAATGAGGCGCCGTTATCCGGGCCGCTTCTGCAGGGCGATGGCGCCAGGTGAGGAGGATTCTGTGTCGTGGGAAATGAATGGAACATACGTGGGCAACTGCACGTGCCAACTGGTCTGTCCGTGCCCCGTGGACGGGGTGCCCACCGGGCCCGGAAGCGAGTGCCGCAACCTGAATGTTTTCCACATCGCAAAGGGGAATAAAGACGGCACGGACCTTTCTGGCGTCGACTTCGCCTTCGTCGGATGGTTCCCCGCGCATCTGACGGCCGGCGGCTGGAAGGTGGGTGTCGTCGTTGACCAGTCCGCATCAGACGCCCAGGTGAGCGCACTGGACATTATCCTTCGCGGCCAGGCCGGGGGCCCTTTCGGCGACTTTGCCGGCCTGTACGGCGAATGGCTGGGACTGGAACGCGCCGCTGTCACGCTCACGGACGGGGACAGGCCATCAGGCTCGGTCTCGGACAAGGCTCAGTTCACGTTCGAGCCGCTGCCCGGACCCGACGGCGGCGTGACCACAGTGAAGAACGCGATGTACGGCTTCGCGCCCGAGTTCCGGATCGGAAAGGGGCCGGGGCACGTGGACCTTTTCGGCATCGACTTCGACGGCGTCTACGGCGAAACATCCGACTTCACGTTCGCCAGTGAGATGGCGGAGGGTGCCCCCAAGGGCCGGGTCTGAACGGCCGGCCGGTGGAACGCAGGAAGCTGTTCAGGAGCGTAACCGGACAGACGGTGGCGAAAGCCTCCCGTGTTGATCCGCGGGAGGCTGCCCTCGTGGCTGTCCTGCTGTTCCTCGCCGCTGCCAGTTGGGTGTTGACGTCCACGCAGCTGACCGGCATGGACATGGGTACCTGGACTGCCCCGGGGCCGGTGGGCTTCTTCACGGTGACGTGGGTGGTGATGCTCGCAGCCATGATGTTTCCGTCCGTGGCGCCGATGGTGGTGGCGTACCACCGGATCCAGCGGCACCGGCGGCAGGCCGGACGGTACGCGCCCGCAGGGTCCACCGCCGTCTTCGTGGCCGGCTACCTGGCCTCATGGACGGCATTTGGCCTGGCGGCCTATGCGCTCTTCGCGTGGGCGGCAGCGGTGGCGCCCGGGGTTTTCGCTGCTGACCGGAACGGGCGCTACGTTGCGGCCGGAGTCATCATGATGGCGGCGGTTTATCAGTTCACCCCGGCCAAGAACGTGAGCCTGATGAAATGCCGTTCGCCCATGGATTTTCTCCTGCACCGGATGCGGCCGGGCTATGCCGGTGCCGTGCGGATGGGCATGGAACACGGCGCGTGGTGCGTGGCCTGCTGCTGGGCGCTGATGACGGCGCTGTTCGCGCTCGGGGTGATGAGCGTCGGCTGGATGGCCCTGATTGGGGCCTTCATCGCCGGGGAGAAGATGCTGCCGTGGAGGCGGCTGGCCAACCGAACTGTCGCGGCGGCGCTGGCCGCGATTGCGCTGGGTGTGGCACTCGGTCCTGCTGCAACGAATGGGATGGGAATGTAAGAAGGAAAATCATGCCGAAGCATCTCTTTGAAGCAAATTACCTGGGCATGGGATCAAGGGGCTTATGCAGGAAGGCGGCAAAGCGGCGTGAGGCTCTGACGGGGAGACCCGCAGCTCCGGGGGAGGATCGCTGGAAAGCTTCTACTACGGAGTTTGGCACCCTGCCGCCGGCGGGCCGCCGTCGTAAGACGCCGGCCCGCCGGCGGCAGGCGTGAACGACGGCTCCGCCACGCGTCAGCGCTTGACGCCCAGTGCCGCCCACGCCTTGTTCCGGCGTTCAGCAAGATCCCGCCGGGCCTCCAGGGCATCAGCCAGGCTGACAGCCGCAAACCGGGTTGCTGTTCCAGGGGCCGCCCTGGCAACCAGATCCATGTCGGCGCTGATCACGGTGCCCACCATGGCGTAGCCGCCGCCGGAGACGGCATCTCGGTGCAGGATGATGGGCTGGGTGCCGCCGGGGATCTGGATGGACCCCACGGCGTAGCCTGCGTCCACAATGTTGGAGGGGTCCGAGCCGGCGCCGAAAGGTTGTTCCCGCTCTTTCCATGTCACGCCTGGCCCGGAGTAGCGCAAACCCATCCGGTCAGCCACCGGCGTCACCTTCCACTCCTCATCCAGGAGATTGGCCAGGCCTTCGTCGGTGAGGCGGTGGTCGTACAACCCCAGCACGATCCGGACTTCCTGCTCTTTGGCGAAAACGGGCCGGAATTCCTCCGGAACAGTCTCGGCTTGGGGGAGTTTTCCGCCGTCGAGGGGAGCGCCCAGAGGAACTACGTCACCTGACTCGAGCTTCCGGCCCTTGAACCCGCCGATCCCGCCGAGGCTGTAAGTGGACCGGCTTCCGAGCACTTCCGGGACGTCGATGCCGCCCTGGACAGCAATGTAGTAGCGGGTGCCGCCCTGGATGACGCCGAAGGAGAGCTGGTCCCCGGCCTTCAGCAGCAGGCGGCTCCACTGGGGCCGCGGCTCCCCGTTGACCTTCACCTCCACGGGGGCGCCCGTGAGGGCTATGACGGCATCGCTGTCGGTGGTCAGCACGGGGCCAAGGTAGGTGCACTCAAGGACCGCTTCCCGTGCCGTGTTTCCCACTAGGGCATTTCCGAGCTCAGCGGAGTACTGGTCCAGGGAACCGCTTTGCGGGATGCCTACGTTGTAGTGGCCCGTGCGCCCCTGGTCCTGGACAGTGGTGGCCAGACCCGGGTTTCCAATTTCAAATGCCACTGAGGGCCTCCATGAGTTCACGGTTGTAGCCTTCGGGGTCGGCCAGGGCTCTGAACAGCTCGAAGGTCACCGGCGCCTGCCGGTAGCGGAAGGTGCCGGCGGAGATCTCCGCTTGGATTGCGTTGTACTCCGCCTCAGTGACCGGCTTGAACTTCACGATGTCCCCCGGGCGGAAGAACACCATAAAATCCTTGAAGTCCGTCAAGGCCTGGTCAGGATCAAAGATGGGGGCGGCGGCTACGCCGAACATCTGGTAGCCGCCGGCGCCCCGGACGGAATAGATGCAGCCGAAGCATCCTCCGTGCCCCACCGTCAGTTTGGGGGTGTCGGTGCGGGGGCTCAGGTACTTGGGTACCTCCAGCTGCTTGTCGCGGTCCACCAGCTGGAACAGGAAGGGCAACCCGGCCACAAAGCCAACCATCGACACCAGCCACGGCTGTTCGTGGTGCCGTTGGATGAACTCCGCAGCGTCCTTGAGGTGATTGACTTTGGCGGCGTAGTCGATGTCGCTGCCTTGGGGCTCCTGGTGGAATCCTTCCCGGAACCGTTGTGCCACTTCGGCGGTGAAGGGGTCCTGGTACCAGACCGGGACTTCAACGATCCGGGTTTCCAGCGAACGCTCCTGGTGGTTCATCAGATCGCGCTCGATGTCACGCACAGCTGTTTCCAGTTGTTCGGGAGGCAGGATGTCAGGATCAAAGCGCACCAGCAGGGACGCATTGGCGGGGCAGATGTCCACGATTCCCGGCAGCCGGGCCTCGGAGAGCCTGCCGGCGATGGACATGACCTTGAAGTTCGCAGGCAGGCTCATCGCCTCGGAGACTTCCACGAACAGGAATTCGTCCCCGCCCCAGGTATAGCGCGCACCCGGGAGGACGGCTGCTTCGGTGGTCATTTTGCCCCCAACAGGTCGGCTGCGGTTTCGATGAACTTGGAGTGGTGGCTGACATCGGCAAATTCAGCCCGTGCCAGCAGCGCAGTGTGCATGGGGACGGTGGTCTTGACCCCTTCGATGTGCGTTTCCGCCAAAGCGGCCAGCGTAGCGGCGATTGCGGCGTCCCGGTCCGGGGCGTGGACGATCAGCTTTGCCATGAGGGAGTCGTAATACGGGCTCACAACCGAGCCTGATTCCACTCCGGTATCCACCCTGATTCCCTCGCCCGATGGCCACTCCAGGGACCGGATGATGCCCGGGCTGGGAAAGAAGTCGCGGCTTGGGTCTTCTGCATTGATGCGGCATTCGATGGCGTGGCCGGTGAAGCGCACATCGTCCTGGGAAATGGACATGGATCCGGTGGAGGCAATCAGCAGTTGCTCACGGACCAGATCCACACCGGTGATCTCCTCGGTGATGGGATGTTCCACCTGAATGCGCGTGTTCATCTCAATGAATGCCGCCTCGTGGTTGACGGGGTCGTAGAGGAACTCCACGGTCCCCGCTCCGTAGTAGCCGCATTCGCGGGCAAGCGCGACCGAAGACTCCCGGATGGTTTTGCGAACGGACTCCGGAAGATCGGGAGCCGGGGCTTCCTCCAATACCTTTTGCGAACGGCGCTGCATGGAGCAGTCACGGTCACCCAGATGGATAAAGTTGGTCCCGTCACCGAGGACCTGCACCTCTACGTGGCGGGCATGCTCCACGAACCGTTCCAGGTAGACAGTCGCATCACCGAAGACGGCTCCGGCCTCGCCCCGGGCCATTTCGATGGTCGCCAGGAGCTCGCCTTCGTGGTGCACGAAGCGGATGCCCCTGCCTCCGCCTCCGGCGGAAGCCTTCACCACCAGCGGATACCCGATGCCGCGCGCAATTTCAACGGCGTCTGCCTGCGGGTCCAGGGGGCCGTCCGATCCGCGGAGTACGGGGACCCCGGCCTTGGCTGCCGACTCCCGTGCCAGGGACTTGTTGCCCATCATGGCGATCGTGTCCGCGTTCGGGCCCACCCAGGTCAGGCCGGCGTCTGCCACCTTCCGGGCGAATTCGGCATTCTCCGAAAGAAAGCCGTAGCCCGGGTGCACAGCGTCGCACCCCTGCTCCAGGGCCGCGGCGACGAGGGCGTCCTGGTTCAGGTAGCTGGCGGCTGCCTGGGCTGGACCTACCACCACACAGTGGTCGGCTGACCGGGCAGCCAGTGATTCGGCGTCGGGCTCGCTGACCCCCAGGACCGTTTCGATGCCCATCTGGCGGGCGGTCCTGGCGATCCGCACGGCGATCTCGCCGCGGTTTGCGATGAACAGTTTCATGGGCTGCTTTTATCCTTCCCGGATGACGACGATGGAGTCGCCCGGGTTGACCATGTCGCCCTCATTGACTTCAAAGGATTCAAGGGTCCCGGCGACGTCGGACTGGATCTCGGTGAACTGCTTCATGATTTCCACGATGCCGATCGTCTGCCCAACTTCGATGGCGTCGCCTTCATTGGCGAAGGGGGGTTTGCCCGGTCCGGGCTTGCGGTAGAAGACTCCGGGAAGGGGTGAAACGATGGTGGCCATGTGCTGCTCGCTTTCAGGAGTGGGCGGGTCGGAATGAGTTGAGGGCGTTGCGCACGGCGGACGCGACGGCGACGGCGTTGGGAGCATCGGAATGGACGCAGATGCTCTGGAACGTGATGTTCAGAGGAGTGCCGTCGACGGCGGGCACGGGCTCGCCCGCCATCGCTCGGCTGACGCGTTCTGCGGCGGCGCCGGGGTCTGTGGGCGCGGGCCGGCGCTGGATCAGGAGTTCGCCGGCCGGGCCGTAGTTGAGGTCAACGTACAGTTCCGCAACGAAGTCCACGCCCATGGCGCGGCACACGGATTCATGGGCAGTGCCTGCAAGGCCGTAGAACGGAACACCGAACTGCTTCGCTGTTCCGGCGGCCGCCTGCATCAGGTCCTCGTCTCCGGCGAGCATTCCGTAGAGGGCGCCGTGGGGCTTGATGTGGTTAAGGGACAGCCCGTTCTTCGCCAGGAAGGCGGTCAGCGCCCCCGTCTGGTAAAGGATGATCGACTCAACCTCCCCGGGGGTGAGGACCATGCGGCGGCGGCCGAACCCCATGGGATCAGGCAGCCCGGGATGGGCTCCGACGGCCACACCATGTTCAGCGGCAAGGGCTACGGTCCGGTTCATGACATCCGGGTCCCCGGCGTGGTAGCCGCAAGCGACGTTGGCGACGTCGATGATCTCCATCAGGGCAACGTCGTTTCCGAACTCGTGCAATCCAAAGCCTTCACCCATGTCCGAATTCAGGAGCACCTGGGCGGGCGTGGTTTCCGTCACGTTTTTTTGCATGCAGGCAACGGTACAGAGACGGCGACCTTGCCGGAATTGGGCGTATCGCCGAATCTGAGCAGGCGGATTATGCTTTTTGCACTAACCAGGAGGAATTGCCATGCGTGTTGCCGATCTCGTGGCGGATCCGGCGCTTAACATCCGCCTTGCCGTGGCGGGCAGTCCGGGACGTCTGGCCCGGCCCATCGCCTGGTGCGCCCCCACGGAGCACATGGACCCCACCCCCTTCCTGAGCGTCAACGCGCTGCTGCTGACCAACGGGATGGGCCTCAACGTCAAGGACTACCGGATCTGGGATGCCTACGTTGAGCGCCTCATGTCCGTGCCCGTGTCGGGGTTGGTTTTCGGCTTGGGCGCAGCGCACCGCGAACTGCCGGCAGGCCTGGTGAAGGCGTGCGAAGCACACGGCCTTCCGTTGCTGGAACTGCCTCCGGAGGTGCCGTTTGTCCTGGTGATGAGGCACGCGGACCAGCTCATCGCGGCAGAACGTTACGCCGAGCTGCGTACCGGGTGGGAGCTCGCGGATGAGTGCACGCGGCTTGCAGCGGGCGGCCATTCCCTTGCGCAGGTATTGGACCGGGTGGCCACTGCCATCAGGGCACGGGTGGCCGTCCTTGACCACAACGGCTTTGAACTCATGTCAGCAGGAACGGCCGGGGGCGGAACGGCCCGGACTACCCTGAGCCTGCCCAGTGGCGGAATCCTCCGGTTCAAGCTGGCCATCGAGGGAATCAAAAGCAGCGTGGTGCTGCAGCCTCTGTTGGGGCCGGTGGCGGCGGTCATTGCCATGCAGCTGAGCTACACACTCGGTTCCCGCTCGCCGCTGCATTCGCGGGAGGCCGCGCGCTTCATGGAGGCGCTCTACGAGGCCAGGGGAACGCCGGCGCCGGCCCTTGAGCGCTACGCCGTGGAGGCCGGATTCGAGCCCGACGGGGAGTGGGGCGCGGTGCTGATCGGCGGTGCGGGGGAGGTTGCGCCGGTCAGGCTGAGGACGATCGCGTGGCGTGTGCGGGTGGGCCTGCAGGGGGAGTACAGGGCAGTGCGGTTCATGGAAGAGGACGGTCTCACCACCCTGCTGGTGCAGCGGGGCGAGGCGGGTATGGAGCTGATGGAAGCCGTCCGGAAGTCCTTTCAGGACGCCCCGGAGCTGTCCGCCGTCGTCTCCGAGTGCGGGAGCCTGGGCGAACTGCCGATGGTGCTGCAGTTGGCCCGCCGCGGAGTGGGCGAGCCGGGGCTCCATCAGGCGCCCGTCGCAGACCTTGCCGGCGTGGTGGAGGGCCTGCCCGGGCCGGGACTCTTGGCGATGTCCCGGCGCCTCCTTGCCCCGTTAATGTCCGACGGCGGTACCGCCTTGCGCGAAACGCTTGAGGTGTACCTGCGGCACAGCGGGAATACCCGCAAGACGTGCAAGGAGCTCTTCATCCACCGCAACACCCTGACGTACAGATTGCGCAAGATTGAGGAGCTGGTGCGGCTTGACCTGGATGACGGCGAAGTCCGTGCCACCTGCCTGCTGGCGTTGAAGATCGTGGCCGCCGGGACCTAGCTGGCTGACACCTCCGCCGGCATCTTTGCGGCGCTGCTTTCCCGCACGTACAGTGTGGGTTTCAGGCTCGCAGGTTCCGGCTTTTCGCCATTGAGCACACGGTGGATGAGCTGCACTGCGGTGCGTCCTATGTCCGCCATCGGGGAGTGGACCGAGGTCAACTGAATGGGCAGTTCGGCCGCCAGCGAGGTGTCGTTGTACCCCACCACGGCAACATCCGCTCCCACGGTGAGGCCGTGGGAGCGCAGGGCCCCCATCGCTCCAATGGCTGCAAAGTCGTTGACGGCGAACACGGCTGTGGGGCGCGGCTTGCCGCTGGACAGGATCTTTTCAGCGGCCTCCCGGCCGCCGGCCGTGTCGAACCTGGACCACACCACGTCCTCGTCGGAGATGGTGCCGCCCAGGGAACGCCAGCGGTCCAGGAAACCGGCAGTACGGTCGACGGCGGTGCTTGCGTACGGCTCGCCGGCAATCACCGCGACCTGTCGGTGCCCCATCTCCCACAGGTGCGCGGCCACGAGTTCGCCGCCGACGACGTCGTCGCAGGTGGCGGAGGGATAGCCCGGCACCCTGCGGTTCATCAGGACGAACGGGACCTTCCGGTCGGTGAGCTCCTGCAGGAGGCTGCCGTCGAGGTGGGCGTCGCCGATAATCAGGCCATCCACCCGGCGCGCCAGCATGAGGTCGATCTTCCGCCGCTGTTCTTCGGGATCATCGCGTGAGTTCATGACAAAGGCGGAGTATCCTGCCTCGGCTGCCGCCTCATCGATGCCTTCATACATGATGGCCAGGACCAGGTCCGAAAGCCGCGGGACGATGACGCCGAGCAGCTTGGTCCGTCGGGTCCGCAGGCTGGCGGCCTGGGGGTCGGGGGAGTAGCCGAGCTTGCGGGCCAGTTCACGGACGCGCTCCGCGGTGGCAGCGGAAGCGGCTCCTTTGGCCACATCGGAACCCGAATGCAGGACCCTGGATACGGTCGACGGATGGACGCCCAGCTCCCGGGCCAAATCCTTCAGCGTGACCGTGCGGCCGCCATCTGCCTTTTCTTCCATGTCCCTCTCCTGCCCAACGAGGTCACTGTAGCCCAGGTCCGCTCGGCGGGGCCTAAAAGGTGGCCCTTGACGTGACCCGCTTCACATCCTATAGTCTTTTTTCAACGTTACCCAATCGTTTGGGTAGCCCATTTCGAAACCCACCCGTTGCCGCCACCCTGGGCACCGAACCATTTTTTGTTGACGCATACGCCCTTTTCTGTGGAAGGTTACCCAATCGATTGGGTTGCGTTCCGAACAGCGAACCACCGGAGCTGAAATGCCTGATACTGACTCCCACGTCGTGCTGCTGGCCACTGGAGGCACCATCTCGTCGCGTTCTTCCCTCACCGGTGGCGCAGTCGCCTCCGATACCGGCGAGCAGGTCTTCAAAGCCCTCGGGTCGCCCGTCTCCCACCCCGTCCGGGTGCTGGATGTGTTCCAGAAGGGGTCCTACCTCCTGACCTTCGAAGACATGCTCAGGATCTGCGCCACCATCAAGGAAGTCCTCAAGGAACCCAATGTTCTGGGTGTGGTGGTGACGCACGGGACGGACACCATGGAGGAGACCGCCTACCTCGCGGACCTGACCCACAGCGACCATCGGCCGGTTGTCTTTACCGGCTCGCAGCGCGCCGCCGACTCCGAGGCTCCCGACGGGCCGGACAACCTGGCCCGCGCCATCGCCGTCGCGGGTTCGAAGGAAGGCAGGGGAAAAGGCGTTATGGTGCAGTTCGCGGGCACCATCTTCCCTGCCGCCGGCGTCCGGAAAAGCCAAACTGTTCGGCTCAATGCGTTTGCGAACCCCGATTTTGGGGTACTCGGCCACGTATCAGCCCAGGGAGTTGCCATGGCGGGCAGTGTCAGCAGGCTTGAGGCCCTGCCGCTGCCCCAGCCGGGCAGCGGCTCCCCCCGGGTGGACCTCATTGCCGCCTACCCCGGCGCCGACTCCATCCTGATGCACGCCGCCCTTGAAGCGGGAGCGGCGGGCATCGTCCTGCAAGGCACCGGAAGCGGCAATGCCAACCCCAGCCTCTGCTCCGAAGTCGGCGCCGCGGTGAAATCCGGCGTCGTGGTGGTCACCAGCACCCGCGTGGACGCCGGACCCGTGGTCCCGATCTATGGGGCCGGCGGCGGTGAGGATCTCCGCGCAGCCGGGGCCATTGGATCGGGCCACCTGCGACCATCTCAGTCGCTGATTCTGCTCAGCCTCCTGCTCAGGACCAATCCCGACCAGGAGCGGATCACCGAAATATTCACCCAACGAGGGAGGCCTCCTGATCTTTCCGACTGACACCCAGGAACACCCCCGGTTAATACGAATTGAAAGGAAAATCTAATGGCTAAGGACATTCAAGTCGCCTTCGGCGTGGACGTTGACGCAGTGGCGGGCATGCTCGGCTCCTATGGAGGCGAGGACTCCCCGTGTGACATCTCCCGGGGCCTGTTCAGCGGCGAAGTCGGGGGGCCCCGGCTGATCCGGTTGTTCCAGAAATACAACCTCCCGGCAACCTGGTTCGTGCCGGGCCACTCGATCGAGACCTTCCCCGAACTGACGCAGATGATTGTGGATGCCGGACACGAGATCGGCGTCCACGGGTACTCGCACGAAAACCCGATCGCCATGACCCGGGAACAGGAGACGGCCATCCTGGACCGCTCGATCGAACTGATCGAGAAGGTTTCCGGGCGCCGGCCCACAGGCTACGTCGCCCCGTGGTGGGAATTCTCGCCCGTCACGAACGAAATCCTCCTTGAACGCGGCATCAAGTATGACCACTCCCTGATGCACCGCGATTTCGAACCGTACTACGTCCGCGTCGGCGACTCGTGGAAGAAGATCGACTACACCAAGGACGCCGAAACCTGGATGGAGCCGCTGGTGCGCGGACAGGAAACGGACCTGGTGGAGATACCGGCCAACTGGTACCTCGATGACCTGCCTCCCATGATGTTCATCAAGGCAGCGCCGAACTCGCACGGGTTCGTGAATCCCCGCGACATCGAACAGATGTGGCGGGACCAGTTCGACTGGGTCTACCGCGAAATGGACCAGGCAGTCTTCACCATGACCATCCACCCGGATGTCTCCGGCCGTCCGCAGGTGCTGCTCATGCTCGAGCGGCTCATTGAACACATTAACTCCCATGAGGGCGTGAGCTGGCTGACCTTTGACCAGATAGCCGATTCGTTCCTCGCCCGCAACCCCCGAAAGGACAACAAGTCATGACAACGCAACAGACGGACGTTGATCTCTCTCAGCCCGGACCGGGCGAGAAGCGCCGGTTCCCGGTGTTCACCAAGCGGCATACCACTACTGCTACGGTTCTTGCCTTGCTTGCTTGGACTGTCGCCGTCTTTGACTATGGTCTTTTCGGCACGCTTTTGCCCGCGATGCAGGAGGAGTTTGGCTGGACCGAAACCGAGTCCTACGCCATCAACACGTGGATCGCAGTTGGTACAGCTATTGTCTGCTTTGGTATCGGACCGGTTATTGACCGCTTGGGCCGCCGTAAAGGCATGATGGTCACCATCGGCGGCACGGCGGTTGTTTCCGGCCTGACCGCACTTATTCCCACTGGTATTCCGGTCCTGAGTAACGCGCTGGTGGTTATTATCCGTTCGTTCGGCGGGCTTGGCTTCTCTGAGCAGGCGGTGAACGCCACCTACATGAACGAGGTTTACCAGGTCACTGAAGTGGCTGATAAGCGCAAGCGGCCGGGGTTCCATTACTCCTTCATCCAGGGCGGCTGGCCACTGGGCTTCCTGCTTGCCAGTGCCCTTGCCCTCGCTTTTCTTCCGTCCCTTGGATGGCGCGCGCTGTACCTGGTGGCTACTGTTCCGGCGGCCATCATCGTGTGGGTCATCGCGAAAAAGCTGAAGGAAACCCCGCAGTTCGAGCTGCACCACAAACTGACCCAGCTTGAAAAGGGCGGTCAGTCCGAGGAAGCGCACGCCCTTGCCCGGTCCTACGGCGTGGAGCACTCCTCCGCAGCCCCGCTCAAGCGCATCTGGGAACCGCACCTGCGCCGGAACACCATCGTGTTCTCCTTGGCGTGGATCTTCAACTTCTTCGGCATCATGATCTTCAGCATTCTCGGCAGCTCCGTGTTGAAGAACGCCAAGGGTGTGGAACTCTCGGACGCCTTCTGGATGCTGATTGTCATCAACATGCTCGCCTACTTCGGTTACGTCTTCCACGGCTGGCTCGGTGACAAGATCGGCCGCAAGCGGACCATCATCGGCGGCTGGATCCTCTCCGGCATTTCCTTCACCATCATGCTCAGCCCTATCGCCACAAGCCCCTTCATGATCATTGTGACCTACGGCGCCGGACTGTTCTTCCTGGTCGGGCCCTACGCCGCGATCCAGTACTTCATGGCAGAGTGCTACCCCGTCAGCTGCAGGGCAACCGGAACCGCCTTCATCGGCGCGATGAGCCAGCCCGGCGTGATCCTGGGCGGTGCCCTGTTCACCGCCGCCGCAGCCGGCGCCGGAACCGGTGCAGCTGCACTGTGGGTCGGAGCGGCCGGAACGCTGTTCTCCGGACTGCTGATGATCGCTGCCAAGCCCCCCGCCGAAGCCCTCCTGGAGGACCACCCCCATGACATCGCTTAGCAAAGTCGCCATCATCACCGGCGCCGCCAGCGGCATCGGCCGCGCCCTCGCCGTCCACTACGCCCGCCGCGGAGCGCTATCGGTCATCGGCACCTTCCCCGGCGACCCCCACGACCCGGAGGAGACCCTGCGCCTGGTCAAGGAGGCCAACGGTGAGGCGGTGATCCACGAAGTGGACGTCCGCACCACTGCGTCCGTGGACGCCCTGGCCCAGCGGGCCGTGGATGAATACGGCCGGCTGGACTACGCCATCGCCAACGCCGGAATCCTCCGCAACTCCCCGCTGGGGGAGATGACGGACGAGCGGTGGCACGACATGCTCAACGTGGACCTCACCGGCGTGCTGCGCACTCTGCGTGCCGGCGCGGAGAGAATGACCGACGGCGGTGCACTGGTTGCGGTCTCGTCCATCGCCGGCGGGGTATACGGGTGGGAGGAACATGCCCACTATGCCGCCGCCAAGGCCGGCGTCCTGGGCCTGGTCCGCAGCGTGGCCGTGGAACTCGGTCCCAGGCAGATCCGCGCCAACGCGGTGATTCCGGGCCTGATCGAGACCCCACAGTCCCTGGACCCGGTGAATTCACTCGGACCGGAGGGGCTGCAGCGGGCCGGGAAGGATATTCCCTGGGGCCGGGTGGGAACGCCGGAGGAAGTTGCCAGTGTGATCGGGTTCCTGACCTCCGACGAGTCCCGCTACATCACGGGGCAGGCGCTGGTGGTTGACGGCGGCCTCACCGTGAAGATGCGTGCCTGACGGGGGAAGGGAAACCATGAACACATCAACTCATGCTCACGCTTCCGGGAGCGGCCAGTCGGGGAACACTCAAGCGGGGAACGGCCGCGGGGTGGTGGTCACCGGCGGTTCCAGCGGGATCGGCAAGGCCATCGCCGAGGCCTTCGTGGCCAACGGGGACCGGGTGGCCGTGCTGGACCGGGCCGCAGGGGACGGCACCATCCGCGTGGACGTTGCGGATGAAGCCAGCGTGCGGGCGGCCTTCGCCGAGGCCCGGGACAGGCTGGGCGCCATCGACGTCCTGGTCAACAGTGCGGGCCTGCTGACGGAGTCTCCGCTGGAGGACATGTCCCTGGCCATGTGGAATGAGACCCTCACGGTGGATCTGACCGGTGTGTTCCTGTGCTGCCGGGAGGTGGTGGGGGAGATGCGGCAGCGCAAGTGGGGCCGCATCATCAACATCGCCTCCCAGCTGGCCATCAAGGGCGGCGTGGGCCTGACCCATTACAGTGCAGCCAAGGCCGGCGTGGTGGGGCTTTCCAAGGCCCTTGCCCTGGAAACGGCGGCGGACAACGTCCTGGTCAACTGCATTGCCCCGGGCCCCATTGAAACGCCCCTGGTGGAGGGCATCTCGGAAAGCTGGAAGGCCGCCAAACGCGCCGAGCTGCCGCTCCGGCGCTTCGGGACGCCGGCGGAAGTGGCCCCAGCCGCCGTGCTGCTGGCCAGCGACCCGGGTGGAAACCTGTTTGTAGGACAGACGCTGGGGCCCAACTCCGGCGATGTGATGCCGTAGGGAGAGGGGAACGATATGTGCGGTGCCTGCGGTAGGACTACCGTGGCCGATCCTGCCCTGGGACCGGTGCGGACCATGCGGCAACACCTGATCGTGGCTGCCACGATCAACGCGGTCTGCACCGGCATCCCGGGAGCGCCCAAGGTGACTGCACTCAAGGACGGCTGGATGATGGCAGGACCCTCCGGGGCCTCATCGCAGTGCCAGACCGTCGAGGAACTGTGGTCCGCTGTACTCGGCTGTTTCACCGACGCGTCGGTTTTGGACCGCCTGCGCAGACGCCGGCAGGCATATGTGGCTGATCCAGCCAATGCGGGCCTGCCCGCGCGGGCGGCTGGGATGCCGCCGGACCCGGCTGTATCCAATTACTTCCAAGGAGATTTTGAATGACTGATTACACTCCGCTCTGGTCACCCATCCGGATCGGTTCCACTGAACTGGAGAACCGGGTTGCGCTGGCTCCCATGACAAGGATCAGCGCAACGGAGGACGGTCACGCCACGGAAAGAATGGCGTCCTACTACCGGACGTTCGCGCGGGGCGGCTTCGGAGTGCTGATCACGGAAGGCATCTACCCGGACACCGCCCACAGCCAGGGCTACCACTATCAGCCGGGCATCGCTACCGAGGAGCAGGCCCGGTCCTGGGCGAAAGTTGTGGACGGCGTCCACGCGGCGGGTTCGAAGATCTTCGCCCAGCTGATGCATGCGGGGGCGCAGAGCCAGGGGAACAGGTTTGTGGCCTCCTCAGTGGGGCCATCGGCGTTGGCGCCCAAGGGGGAGCAGCTGGGGTTCTACCGCGGCGAAGGCCCGTATCCCGTTCCATCGGAGATCACCCCGGCCCAGATGAACGAGGTCCGGAATGGCTTCGTCACGGCTGCGCTGCGTGCACAGCAGGCTGGCTTTGATGGCGTGGAGATCCATGGTGCCAACGGGTACCTGCTGGACCAGTTCCTTACGGACTACCTGAACCAGCGGGATGACCACTACGGCGGCTCACCGGAAAACAGGGTGCGGTTCGCCGCTGAAATCTGCCGCGATGTCCGCGAGGCCGTTGGCCCGGACATGACAGTGGGGATCCGCATCTCACAGTCCAAAGTCAGCGACAATGACCACAAGTGGAGCGGAGGAGTGAAAGAAGCCGAGGTCATTTTCGCCACGCTTGGCGCTACGGGAATCGATTTCGTCCACACCACCGAGTACCGGGCCACCGAGCCCGCGTTCGCGAATGCAGAGGAAACCCTCGCTGAGCTTGCCAAGAAGTACTCGGGCGTGCCAGTGATCGCCAACGGCAAGCTCGACGATCCGGACACCGCTGTGTCCATGCTGGCAGAGGGGGCAGCGGATGTCGTTGCGCTCGGGAAAGCCGCCCTGGCCAACCCGAACTGGCCGCACCTTGTCCGCAACAACCTGGAATTCGAGGAACTCGACCCTTCCGTCTTCGCTCCTTTGGCGGATGTCAAGGATTGGGAGCTGGAGGATCCTGCTTAGGCGCTCTCTCAACGACGGGCGGTGCGACGCCCAGCACCAAGCTGGGCGTCGTACATCTGTCACCCTTCAACCTGAGTCCGCGCCCCGGCTCCTGAGCACCTTCGCGCAAGTGGTGCTCCTGGCGGTGGAGACCTGACGAGCAGTCCGGGCACCTTCTGAGAGTTGTTCTCAGACCACCGTCGCAGTCGATAGTTCTCCGATCGGCTCCCGAGTGAGGCCGGGATCAGCATGACCAGCGATGGTGGACGTCGAACGGCAGGCCTGCGCCGACGCAGGTCCGCCGACGCCGGCGCGAAGGTCCTGCTGTGCCGAGCGGGATGGTGATGTCCAGGCCGTGGACGATGTCGTGGGTGAGGGCTCCTTGGAGGCCGCCTCCGGGTGGTTTCCACCGGGTGTCCTCATTCGAACGCCAGCGGTGGAGCAGTGTGCTGAGGGGTTCCTGGGCGTCGTGGCGGACGACTCGATCGGCCATGTGGGCGAAGTTGCCGCGGGAGCGGAGCATCTCGGCTATGAACTGTGTGGTCGAGATGCGCAGGGGCATGGTCATGTGCGCGACAACTGCCCTCAGCAATGGTGCGGGTCAGCGCTGCAGGCCGGCCCTGATCTGGATAAGGGTGAGGTCCAGCAGCGGCGTCGGGACGTTGAGGCTGCGGGCTCTGCCGGCGAGGTCGCCGAGGATGTGCTCGGCTTCCGAGGGGAGCTCTGCGCTGAGGTCGCGGTACAGGGAGGACGTGAAGGCCGAGCCCGGCTCGGTCAATATTCCGACCGCTTGCACATGAGCGGCGTCGGAAACGGGGTGTCCTCCCGCGGCGGCCACCGCTTCGGTTTCGCCGATGGCGTCAAAGATTTTGGACTGCCCGCCGGCGTCGATGATCCGTCCGACCGGCGCCCGGAACAGGCAGTTGACGATCCCTGCGGCAGCGATGAAGGCCCATTTGTCCCACAGTGCGCCCATGACGTCGTCCACTACCGAGAAACCGACGGCGGGCACGTCCAGAGCCTCAGAAACCTCAGGTGGGACACGGTTTCCGTTCAGCCCGCCCACCATGAGGGAAGTGAGGGGCACCTGCTGGCGGACCACATCGCCGTCGAGTGTGGCGACGATCCGGGCCAAGCCGCCGAGCACCTGGCCCGGGTACAGCTGCTCAAGCCGGTCAACATGAGCCATGCCGTTAAGGATGGGAACGATGCTGGTTCCAGGCCCGACGAATGCGCCCATCTCGCCGAGGGCGCCCTCGAACGCGGTGGCTTTGACCGTGACGAGGATCAGATCGAAAGCCTCTGGCCCGTCCATTGCCGTGATGGTTTTAACGGGGTGCGTCCGGTCGGCGGTGGGGGAGATGAAGCGCAACCCGTCGCGGCGAAGGGCCTCCTGTTTGCGCGGCCGCACCAGATACGTGACATCCCGTCCCGCTTCCTGCAGGAGCGTACCGAACGCCCCGCCTGTGGCTCCGGCTCCGACGACGAGTATCCGCATGGCTTCATGCTACGTCAGGCGGACAGGACCAAACGTGCCGCCGTCAGCCGGCCACCGCCGCCTTCGCCTCCTGCTTGGCCGCCATCCACTCGCTCAGCCACGGGGCCCGGACGCTTGACGTGATCCGGCAGTCGGCAACGAAGGTTCCCTTCGCGCCAGCGTCGATCCAGTCCTTGAGCGCGGAAAGGTCCGCCAATGAACGGATGATCGCGGACTCTGCCCCCAAAGCGCGGGCGACACCGCTGAAATCCACCTCGGGTATCAGCATGGGCTTTTCGGTCAGGCCCTGGGAGCCGTACTGATGGATTTCGGCTCCGTAGGCCGCATCGTTATAGATCACCACGATGGCGCTGCTCGCCGCCCCGATCAGCGATTCGAGGTCGGACAGGCCCATCAGGAAACCGCCGTCGCCGGAGGCCAGCACCAGCGTGCGGCCGTCCTCCAGGGCGCGGGCTGCGCCGACGGCGCTGGCAAGGCCCAGCCCGATGGACTGGAAGGCGGTCCCCACCATGACCAGGCCCTGCGGCCTGGGGATGTCCCAGTACATGGGCGCCCAGCCGACGAAGTGCCCGCCGTCCTGCACCACCGTGCGGCGCTCCGGCAGTACCGCATTCAGTGCCGTGGCCAGGGAGCGCGGGTCCAAGCGGCCGTCCGCGGTCTCCTCGGAGCCCGGGTGGTGGGCCGGCCCTTCGGCCAGGCGCTTGCGGGCTTCCGCGCGCCAGGCTTCTGCGCGCCTGCCGTCCGGCGAGGCCGAACCATCCAGCATCCCCAGGAGCTGTCCCGCAGCGGACTTCACGTCAGCGCTGACGAACGTATCCACCCGCGGGTGCGTCGGCTGCAGGGCGGCATCGATCTGGATGACGGTGCTGTCCGGGCCGAGCAGGTGCCCGAACCGCATGGTGAAGGGGCTCAGGCTTGCCCCGGCCACGAGGACCACATCGGCCTCGCCCATGAGCCCCGCCGCGGTGTCCGTGCCGAAACCGCCGGCGACGCCCAAGTACCCCTCGCCTTTGAGGAGGTTGAGCGCCAGGGCGGTTCCGGCAGTCAGTGCGCCGAGACGGTCGGCGAGCTCCCGGAGCTCCGGGCCGGCGCCGGCAAGGTGCGCACCCCGGCCGGCGAGGATCAGCGGCCGCTTCGCCCCGGAGAGCAGGCGGGCTGCCTGCTCAAGGCCGCCGTCGATGTCGTCCGTCATCTTCGGTGCCTGCGGCTCCGGAAGTTCCTCGTCCCCAGCCTCGAGTGCCGCGAGGTCGTAGGGAATGGCAATCACGACGGCGGTGCGCTTGGTGAGTGCGTACTCCACCGCCTGCCGGGTGATGGAGCCCGCGGCGTCGCGGGTGACGGTGAAGGTTGCCGCGCCGAGGCCCGCGGCGATGGCGGCCTGGTCCACGTCCTGGGGCCGGGCGCCGCTGCTGGGGGCGTCCCCGGTGACCAGCACCACGGGGATCTGCGCCTGGACCGCCTCGGCGAGGGCGGTGAGTGCGTTGGTGTAGCCGGGGCCGTAGGTGGTGGTGCCCGCGGCGAGGCGTCCCGACGTCCGGTAGTAGGCATCGGCCGCGGCGATGGCGGCGCCTTCGTGGCGGACGGCGGAGAAGCGCAGGCCCAGCTGTTCCGCGGCGTCGAGGAAGTAGACGTTGCCGTTGCCCATCACGCCGAAGACATCGCTGAGGTAGCTGCTGAGAACCTGTGCCACGCGGCCGGAGACGGTAAGTGTAGTCATGCAGGAATCGTGGGGGATGGTTCACAGATAGGCAAGAGCGCTGAGTTTGATTGGGATTATTGGCAGTGGAGTGCGGGGGCAAGTGAAAATATGCGCCTTTGTGGCGTGGATCACCCGCGTTTAGTTCGAAGGGCGGGATTCCTGCTCCGAGAGCCGGCTCAGGAGGCCGTCGTAGCGGGGCGGCATGAGTTCCAGTACGGAGATGGCCGTGCTGGTCCGTTGGATTCCCTCGATTTCCAGGATCTGGTTGGTGACGCGGTAGAGGTCCGCGGTGCTGCGGGCCACCACCTTGGCCATGAGGTCCGCGTCGCCGGTGGTGGCGTGCACCTCGATGACTTCCGGGATCGCGGCGAGCCCGTCTTCCACCCCGCCTGTCCGGGTCTGGCTGATGGACAGGGAGAGGAAAGCCATCAGGTCATAGCCGAGCGCGGCGGGGTCCAGTCGCCGGCTGAAGGAGCGGAGGGCGCCGCTGCGCTCCAGCCGCGCCAGCCGGGCATGGACTGTATTACGTGCGACGCCGAGCGTCCGGGAGAGTGCCAGGGCGCTGGCTTCCGGATCCTTGTCCAGGGCCAGGATGATTCTGCCGTCGAGGGAATCCAGGGTGCGGGGGTTGGGGATGGTCATATTTTCACCACAGAGAGTAGAAGTTGAGCAGAAGTCCCAATGGGTTGAGCCTATCTTGCATTGTGGGGCGGGTCACAATCATGATCGTTGCTCATGACCCGTGATCAGCTCCTGACCGCACCGGACACCGCGCTTCCCACCCTTCGTGGCGCCGTGGCCGGACTTCCGTCCTACGTCCCGGGCCGGCGCAGCGCCGGCGTGGACATCGCAGCCCTCGCCAGCAACGAAAGCCATTACGAGCCGCTTCCCGCTGCCGCCGCTGCCGTGGCCGCCGCAGCCGGAACGATGAACCGCTACCCTGACAGCGCCGCCGTCGAACTCCGCGAACGGCTCGCCCGCCACCTCGGCGTGACCGCCGGGGAGGTGGCGGTGGGACCCGGCAGTGTGGGCGTCCTCCAGCAGATCATCACCGGGCTGTGCGACGCCGGGGATGAAGTGATCTTCGCGTGGCGCTCCTTCGAGGCGTACCCCATCCTGGTTGAACTGGCAGGCGCCCAGCCGGTCCGCGTCCCGCTGGACAGCGCTGAGGGCCACGACCTCGATGCCATGGCCGCGGCCGTCACCGCCCGCACCAAGGTGATCCTGCTCTGCACCCCCAACAATCCCACCGGCGTGCCGATCGGCCACGAGCGCGTCGAGGCGTTCCTGCAAGCCGTCCGCTCGGACATCCTCGTGGTGATCGACGAGGCCTACGTGGAATACGCCGAGGCGGCCAGCGGTCCCGATTCGCTGGCCCTCTACCGCGAGTACCCGAATGTCTGCATCCTGCGCACCTTCTCCAAGGCCTACGGGCTCGCCGGCCTGCGCGTGGGCTACGCCGTGGCGGCGCCGGCCATCGCCGAGGGACTGCGCCGGACCGCCCTTCCCTTCGCCGTGAGCGCGCTGGCGCAGAAGGCTGCCATCGCGTCGCTGGACGCCGGCGAAGAGATGGAAACGCGGGTTGGCGCCGTCAGGCAGGAGCGCGCCCGGATGGCCGCGCAGCTGGAAGCCCAGGGCTGGAAACTGCAGGCGAGCCAGGGCAACTTCCTGTGGATCCGCACTGATGACCACCTCATGGCGAGCCTGGTGGACGCGTTCGACCACGCGGGCATTATGGTCCGCGCTTACCCGGGCGACGGCGTTCGGGTCACCGTTGCCGGCCCCGCCTCGAACGACCGCGTGCTCCGGGTCCTGGAAGCCCAGGCAGCCCGATAACCGACTGACCCAATTTCACCAATCCGTTCCACCTACAACCAGAGGAATCCTCATGGAACAACAGACAAAGACGTCTGCCCGCCCACTCGGCGCCGCGCTCAAACCCCGCCAGCTCACCATGATGGGGCTCGGAAGCGCCATCGGCGCGGGCCTCTTCATCGGCTCCGGCGCAGGCATCCAGGCCGCGGGCCCGGCAGTGCTGATCTCCTACCTCGTGGCAGGCACCCTCATCATCCTGGTGATGTGGGCCCTGGGCGAGATGGCCGCCGCCAATCCTGACAGCGGCGCCTTCTCCGTCTACACCGCCAAGGCCTACGGTCCGGTGGCCGGGGCCACCGTGGGCTGGCTCTGGTGGCTGCAGCTCGTGGTGGTCATCGCGGCCGAAGCGCTCGGTGCGGCAGGCCTGCTGTCCACGATTTTTCCGGCGCTGCCGGTGTGGCTGATGGCCTTCGTGTTCATCGTGGTGCTCACCGCCGTGAACCTGACCAGCGTGAAAAACTTCGGTGAATTCGAGTTCTGGTTCGCTTTGCTCAAGGTGGCGGCGATCGTGGGGTTCCTGCTGGTGGGCTTCGCACTGCTCTTCGGCTTGGTACCGGGCGTGCAGTCGCCGGGCCTGGCCAACTTCACCGGCGCCGGATTCGCGCCCGACGGTTTTGCCGGGATCGCCACGGCACTCTTTGTGGTGGCCTTTGCATTCGGCGGCACCGAGATTGTGTCCGTGGCGGCAGCTGAGACCGCCGAGCCTGCCCGCAGCGTGAAGAAAGCAGTCCGGACCGTGCTCTGGCGCATCCTGGTATTCTACATCGGCGCGATCTTCATCATTGCGGCCGTGGTTCCCGTGGGTTCGGCAGGCCTGAAGAGCCCGTTCGCTGCCGTACTGGAGGCCGCAGGTATGCCCGGCGCAGCCACCGCCATCACCCTGGTAGCCGTGGCAGCACTGCTCTCCGCCCTCAATGCGAACCTCTACGGTGCGTCCCGGATGGCGTACTCCCTCGCCGAGCGGGGCGAAGCACCACGCCTGCTCGCTTCCGTGTCCAAGGCGCGGGTTCCCGTTGTCGCAGTCCTGGCCAGCGTCGCCTTCGGCGTTGTCACGGTGGTGCTGGAGCTGGCTTTCCCTGAGATGGTGCTTGGCGTCCTGCTCAATATCGTGGGCTCGACCTGCCTGCTGGTATGGACGTCCGCGCTCCTGGCCCAGCTCGCGCTGCGCCTCCGCGCCGACCGTGAGGGAACGGAGCTTCCCCTGCGGATGCCCGGCTTCCCGTGGCTCACGTGCTTTGGCCTGCTCATCCTCGCGGCGATCTTCACGGTGGGCTTCATCGGCGAGGATTCCCGTCCCCAGCTGCTGAGCACGTTCGGGCTCGTTGCGCTCCTAGCGGTGGCTAATTGGCTGCACCACCGGAGCGCGAACGTTGTGCCGGTTGTTGAAGCTTCAGAGCAGGCCAAGCCGCGGGTGCTTGTCGACTGAATTGGGCGCGTGAACCCATTCGAAGGATCATTGACACGAACGGCGCGTCCAGCTACTGCCGTGTGCGCCGTTCGCAATTCATGATTCTTCACCATTGCCCCAGAACCGTGAAGATACAAGCCGGATAAGGCGCTGATTGTGGATAGACGATGACTGGGCCCGAGGATGAATACACCCCCGGGCCCAGTCAATGGTGATCCCGTCCCTTTAGTTCCGACTTTGCCTTTGATCCCACATCTGAACGTCTAATATCTCAGTATCCCCGACTGCTAGTGCAGTTCTCAACGACTCCTCGTCCAGAATTTCAAGAAGTCCTATATTCCGGGCTGTATCCACAACGGTGTCCAGCCAACGCGTCCTGACCGAGTCATCCAGTTCGACCGGCCGGAAGAAGCGACCGCTTCCTCGGCGCTGTAAATCCACTGTGCTGTTGATCATCCAGGCGATGCACCAGAGCCTGGCCTTTTCCGGAACCTCTGCAGACGTAGCGGTTACATCCAAGAAGGGATGCCCAGGCAGTACCAGGAGCCGGCCCTGGCAACTAACTAGGCGCTGCTCGAATCCGACTGCCTCAATGCGATCAGAGGTGGCAAATAGGATGCCGTTTAGGTCCTGGACGGAGCGACCATAAATTTCCTCTCGCTCCATCCGTGTTGCCACGGATGGCGGTAACACGTTCGATTGCCCCCCCGCATGCCACAGTGGATTCTGTCCCCGCCGCTTCCACATAGCGGTTAGAGTTCGCGCTTCGCTGTCGGTTTCGAGTCGAGCAACCTCCCACTCGGAGGTAAACATTTCGCTTAATAGGCCAGTCCGACTCAACCCGGATATGAGGGGCACATCGGGCAGAACTTCCTCACTTGCCAGCGCACCTAGAAGGTTTCTAAGGGACGCGCCGCTGGCACCGCGTACAGAGCGAAGAACCATTTCGAAGCTTGAAATAGTCGTGCTCTCAATTGATGAAAGAGTCTCATAGGACTCAAGCTCTCTGAATGACTTAGCAGTTCTAATTCCATGCTCTTCAATTATAATGGCAGGAATATTGCGCAGTTCCTTGTCACGAATATGACCAAACTCAGCATCAAATCTCGCTATCTCATGGGCGAGATACGATGCCTCTTGAGCGCCGCGTGTGAGTGAAGCCGCACGAGTCTCTAGTTCCTTCATTTCATCGCTAATGTGATCGACATATGCGGCATACACGTGACTGAGCAGATGCTCGTACTCCGCGGTCTTCTCGATGGCACTTCTCGCTACATTTGTCCTCGGGGCTCCCTTGCCAAAAGCATTGGCTATGGCGGCTATCCCTCCAGATTTATAGCCGGGTGGGTTGGATGTGACACGTACGCCGCCGATGCAGGTGCCAAAGACGGCATGGTTTAGCTCCATATTATCCTCGCGGTTTGGATCAAAGACAACGTAATTCCATTCCTCCAACCACCGGCTCCAAGAAACGGCATACGCAATCTCAAGTCCGTCAAAGTGCTTAGTTCGAATATCCACGCGCGCACCAAATCGATTACGAAGCTCGCCGTCGACGCGGCGCACCATCTTACTGTCGAGAAGGGAATCCCGAAGTGCATCTTCTGCGTTTGCATAACCAACGCGTTCAGGTTTACCATCGTCCACGCTAAGGAGAACGTCGCAGTCAGGAAAGACAACCCAATGACGAAGGAGCTGTTGTACGTCGTACAGATTAGCGCTGGGGCGTAACTTGAGCTTTACGATGGTTCCGTGGGGGCGTATGTGATTTGGAATTTCCTCATTGTGTTTGTCAACAAGGCGTACTAGGTACTGCCCGTGTACATCGCGCAGACTGAGTTGGCGTGCCTGTCTCTCAGATTCATGGTTAGTCGAGACTGACACGTCGTCTGCCACCATGAAGGTTGAGAGAACGCCAATACCGAACCTGCTTATTGAAGCGAAGTCAGGATTATCTTTACGGAATTCCGGGTCCTGATAGCGAGAAGATCCAACCCGCAGGAAATTCTTAACAATTACTTCCTGGGTCATTCCGATACCATTATCGGCTACGACAAGTTCGCGCTTTTGCGAATCCCAGCTTACTTCAATCTTTGGCTCATAGGCTGTTCCTGGGTGCAAATGGGAATAGAGTCTAACTGCGTCTAAAGCATTCTGCACCAGCTCACGTACAACTACTCCTGTATCATTGTAAAGCGTGTGCCCCGTTAGAAGATCAAGAATTTTGCCCTGGTCTATGGTGAATTCAAACGGCTCGGCAACAAAGCCTTTCGCTTCGACATTGCCTGTATCAATTTTCCGCCACGGAAATAGATAATCTGAGCGCCCACTTTTCTGATTTTCCTCCGACCAGGAGTAAGTTTGCATGATCTGTTTTGCCGCGTATTGAAGGTAGGCAGTGAGGCCAAAAAAGCCTTCTGCCTCCTTGAATGTTGCGTGAACTTCTATGGTGTCCGCTGCGTTGCGAATCTCCGGGTTATCAAGGTTCTTAGAGGGCGGCTTCGTCCGTACCGACCGCACAGCGCTTTGTTTGGCCCACTCGGTCTGGCTCTTTGGATTTCGCGGATTTATGACTAGCGCGGCCATGGAGGGGACGCGATCTTTTGTGATATGGAGCAAGTCAGCGGTTCGGATGAGAAATGCAGAATATTGAACATTCGCCTCTTCTGCTGGCGTTCGGCCGTAGGGCTTGCTCAGAGGATACTTGCGGAGGTCGCCGATGTCATCCAGATGATGACTTTCGCACACTATTCCAATGTCTTCCTTGAACGTTTCTTCGATTGGACCCAAAATTCTGCGCAAACGTTCAGCAAGTCGTTCGTCGGCGCCCCAAGTTGCGTCGGTCGGCTCCTGCAGCCAGCCTCTAATTCTTTGCGCATGATAGGTGCGAACGAATTCTTGATAGAGGAACTCTTCGGCTTTAGTCTCAGTCATTTGTTCGACCTGTGAGCGGTAATCCATCACACTCGGGTCTTCGTTTTCGAAGATTCGCTGCCGATAAGCAATGTATTCCTTGACCGTGCTTCTTGCCTCGAATTCCGTACGGGTAATTAGAAGCCCGAAATCATGGAGATAGGTTGCAAGTGTCACGAGAAGCCAGTCGGCTGGCGTCATGACGCCTTTAGTCTCCTCCGGAACTATCCAGTCGTACATGGAAAGCATGGCATCCACATGGGTTATGTCATGCTTCGTGTACTCCTCTAGAAGGCCGAGCCTTCCGAACGCCGTCAGGGCCTCTGCGACTTCGCCCCGCACATGTCGCAGATTCAGCGCTGAGAATGCTTCCAGTTGTTGGGCCTTCTCGGCCAATCGCTCTGCATTTGAATCAAGGTCCAAGTCCAATATTCCTCCTTATTTTTCTTATGTATCAGGAGATCCTGACACATCGATGGCACCAGGTACGTGAAGCGGTTCCAGGATGATGCAGCGCCGTCGTAGATTCATTGCTGGCTGGGGCTGGCCGCCGATAAACACGTCCTCACGAGGCTGCAGGGGACAGCCCTCTGGTGATGACGGCTGTCGGCACGGGCGATGGGCACCTTTAGGTCTCCACTCTGTACATAATGGGACGGGAGCCTTGCGCCGGATAGGTCGGGCTCCTTATGGGGAAGCAGCAAACACAGGAGCAGGTCTTGACAGTTACAGCCACACACCGGGAACTCAACGTCGCACCCGGTTCGGTGGTCCGTGTCCGTGACGAGGACTGGCTCGTCACCAGCGTCGAGAAATCGGTAGACGGCACCCTCATCAGAGTTCAAGGCCTCAGCGAGCTCGTCAGGGACACCACGGCGGCCTTCTACTCCGCACTGGACACCGTTGAAGTGGTAGACCCGGCCAAGTCGAAGGTCGTCGCCGATGACACTCCCAACTACCGCCGGGCCCGCCTGTTCCTAGAGACCACCCTCCGCAAGACGCCGACACCCCAGTCGGCGGAGTACCTGACTGTCTCCACCCGCATGCTGTCGCGGAACCTCAAGTACCAGCAGATCGCTGTCGCTAAGGCTCTGGACACCAAGAACATCCGCCCGCGCATCCTGATCGCAGACGCCGTCGGCCTCGGCAAGACCCTCGAAATCGGCATGATTCTCAGCGAGCTGGTCAAGCGGGGCCGCGGCGAACGCATCCTCATCGTCACCCCTCGCCACGTGCTGGAGCAGATGCAGCACGAGCTTTGGTGCCGCTTCGCATTGCCGTTCGTCCGCCTCGACTCCGCCGGCATCCAAAAGATCCGGCAGAAGCTCCCGGCCACACGCAACCCCTTCACCTACTACAAGCGCGCCATCATCTCGATGGACACGCTCAAAAGCCCCCGCTACCGGGCCCAGCTCGGCAAACTTCACTGGGACGCGGTGGTCATTGACGAGGCCCACAACGTCACCAACACCCAAGCCATGAACAACGAGCTCGCCCGGGTGCTCGCGCCCAACACCGAGGCGCTCATCTTGGCCTCCGCCACCCCGCACAACGGACGCAACGAGTCGTTCGCGGAAATCCTGCGGCTGCTGGACCCCACCGCCGTCCGCCCGGACGGCACCTTCGACCCCAAGCACGTGGAGAACCTCATCATCCGCCGGCACCGGCACAGCCCCGAAGTTGCCCAGGAAGTCGGTGCGGACTGGGCCGAGCGGGAAGAGCCGGACAACAGGCTCGTGTCTGCCTCCGCAGCGGAGAACGCCATCGCCGAGGAGCTCTCCGACGTCTGGCTCTACCCCGAAGGCAGACCGGTACCGTATTCGGGCCAGAACGGCGCGCTGTTCTCCTGGCTCCTTGCCAAGGCGTTCCTTTCCAGCCCTGCCGCGCTTCTCGAAACGGTCACTGAGCGTCTCAGGAAGCTCGACGCCGATTCACCTTCCGAGGCGAAGGAAACCGAAGCCCTCAAACGCCTCGGCAAGCTCGCCGAGTCAGCCAACACCGGTGAATCCGCCAAGTACACCGAACTCGTCAGGTACCTGAAGGAGATCGGCGTCGGCAAGGGATCCCCAATGCGGGCGGTTGTCTTCGCCGAGCGCGTCGCAACGCTCAAATGGCTGCAGGAGACGCTGCCAACGGCACTCGGCCTCAAACCGGAAAACGTCGGCCTCCTGCATGGTGGCCTCAGTGACGTCGAGCAGCAAAGCATCGTGGACCAGTTCAAGCGCGGGAACAGCCCGCTGCGTGTCCTGGTCACCGGCGACGTCGCGTCCGAAGGCGTGAACCTGCACGCCGAATGCCATCACCTGATCCACTTCGACATCCCCTGGAGTCTGATCCGGATCGAACAGCGAAACGGCCGCATCGACCGGTTTGGCCAGCGCCAGAAACCGCAGATCACCACCCTGCTCCTGAACCCGCACAACACCCGATTCTCCGGCGACATCAAGGTCCTTACACGCCTGATGGAACGGGAATATGAGGCGCATACGGTCCTTAACGACGTAGCCTCGCTGATGGGGCAGTACAGCGTCAAACAAGAAGAAGACGCCATCCGTGACGTTCTGCTCGGCAAGAAGGACTTCGAGGACGTTGTCGGAGAGCCCGACGCCGATCCGGACTCAGGCGACCTCTGGGACTTCCTCGACTTCGAGGCCCTGAAGGACGGCGCAGAAGCCGCGGCCATCCCGGTCGAGAAACCACTTGGTCTCTACTCCACGGACCTGGACTTCCTGGAGGAGGCTCTCAACGAGGCCTTCGGCGATCCGCACAAGGTCCTCGGCTGGACCGTCCACGCCGGTCACGGCCTCGCGGAACTCAACCCGCCCATCGACCTCCAGCACCGCCTGGGCTACCTCCCGCAGGACTACCTGTCCGAGCGGCGCGTCACTGAACGACTCAAACTCGCCACGACCGTCGACGCCGGCACACGTGAACTGAACCGCGCCCGCGAATCCGATGACATGAGCTGGCCCGAGGCCCACTACCTTGGCCCGCTCCACCCCGTCCTGGACTGGGCCAGCGACCGGGCCCTGTCCTCGATGTCCCGCAGCGAAGTCCTCGTGGTCCGCGGCGACGTGGATGCCACCCAGATCCTGTTGATGGGGACGTTGATGAACCGCCGCGGGCAGGTGGTCTCCAGAGCCTTCATCGCTGTGGACTTCCCCGACCCCGCCAACCCCGCGTTCTGTCTCTCCGAACCCCTCGAGGATCTGGGCGAGCACTTGAGCAGCATCGGCATCGATACCAAGGCGACCAATCCCGGGCCGGTCACGGTGAACGGGCTTCAGGCCCTGCTGCCGCAAGCGGTGGAGAGCGCCCGGCAGTCCATGCAGCTGACCTTCGAAGCAGCTGCCGACTCTGCCAACCAGCGGCTGCAAGCATGGAAGGATCGCGCCACGGGCTGGACCCAACTGTCCTTCGACTTCGCGCAGCGGGCGGAAGTGAAAAAGCAACGCGAGCGTGTCAGCGAGGAGCAACGCATCGCCGAGTCGCTCGCCCCGGCCCAACGCCTGGTCCGACCGCTCCTGATCGTCGTTCATCGCGCAACCCCTGTCGCCGTCCCGGAAGGTGCTGACCAGTAATGCCGTCCTTTGATTCAATCGTTGTAGGCGAAGACTGGATTAGCGAACACTTCTTCACCACGGACTCCACCAAGGAATCCTTCCAGGCCGAGGTCGTCAAACTCCGCAAGAACTGGGACGAGGCAGCCAAGGAAGGCTACCCCACCATCCTTACCCGCTTCGCGGAGGTCCGCGGCCGCCTGCAGATCCTGCTCGCCGGGCTGTCGGAAGACCCGGCGGGTGCGTCCGAGGCCTACGCACTCGTGCGCGGCGCCCTCGGCCTTAAGGGCCCGACGGCGGCCGTCACCTTGGAGCGCAGCGGTACCGAAACGCTCGTCCCCGACGTCTGGGCGACGGAGGATTCCGCGGTCCTGTTCGTCGAGGCGGCCCCGGCGGATGCCCTCGAAGACGTGCTGTCCACGGTGCTGCCGCTCGGGCGGGTTCGGGTGGACGGCAAAGAGCCGTCCCCGGCATTGACGGTGGCGAAGGCCGTGTCCGAGGCGTATCTGTCGGACAGGGCCCCGAAGTTTGTGGTGATCATGGCCGGCCGGTGGCTGGTGCTGACCGAACAGGAACGCTGGGCCGAGGGCCGCTATCTGGCCGCGGACGCGCTCCTGGTCGCGGACCGCAACGACACCAAGAAGAACGCCGAGACGGACCGGTTCCTGGCCATTTTCGGCCGTGACTCACTCATGCCGTCGCCGGATGGCTCTATCTGGTGGGACGGTGTACTCGAGGCCTCTGTCAAACACACGGTGGGCGTCTCCCAAGACCTGCGCGAAGGCATCCGACGCTCCATCGAAATCATCGCTAACGATGTCCTGGACCGCCGCCGTGCGGCAGGTCTGGGCGTCGAGGACATTGACGGGCAGGTCCTGGCCCGCCAGTCCCTGCGGTTCCTCTACCGGGTCCTCTTCCTGCTCTACGCGGAGGCTTCCCCGGAAATGGGCGTCCTCCCGGTCGGCGCCGGCGAATACAACGAGGGCTATGGCCTGGACCGGCTGAGGGAACTGACCTTGGTCAACATCCAGTCCCCGGAATCCCGGCGCGGCACCCACATCTACGAATCCCTCGCGCAGCTGTTTCACCTGGTGGACAACGGCCACGCTCCAGCAGGAGCGAATCCCTCGGAGGATGCCTCCGGCGAGAACGAAGGCCTGGTCTTTCAGCCGCTCAAGGCCGACCTCTTCCACGACGCCGCGACGTCCCTCATCAATGACGCCAAGCTCAGCAACGCCGAGCTGCAGCGCGTCCTCCAGCACTTGTTGCTGAGCAAGGAAGCCAAGGGCAGGGACCGGGGTTTCATTTCCTACGCGGAACTGGGCATCAACCAGCTCGGGGCCGTCTATGAGGGGTTGATGTCCTACACCGGGTTCATCGCCGCGGAGCCCCTGCACGAGGTGGCCAAAGAAGGAAACCCGGAAAAGGGATCCTGGGTGGTCCCGGTGGACCGTTCCGAGTCCATTGACGCCAAGCATTTCGTGGTGGAAGAGGACGAACGGACGGGGGAGCGGCGACCGGTGCTGCACCCCGCAGGCTCGTTCGTTTTCCGGCTCGCAGGCCGCGAACGACAGCAGTCCGCCTCCTATTACACGCCTGAGGTGCTGACCAAGTTCGTCGTGTCCCAGGCGCTCGAAGAGCTGCTGGACCAAAACGACCAGACGACCGCAGCCGACGACATCCTGAACCTGACCGTCTGCGAGCCGGCACTGGGGTCCGGCGCGTTCGCCTTGGAAGCTGTCCGCCAGCTCGCCGATGAGTACCTGAAGCGCAAGCAGGATGAGTTGGACGTTCGGATCCCTGCGGACGAATATCCGCAGGAGCTCCAGAAGGTCAAGGCGCAGATCGCCCTGCACCAGGTCCACGGCGTGGACTTGAATTCGACGGCGGTAGAGCTCGCCGAAGTCTCGCTCTGGCTCGACACCATGGTGAAGGACCTGCAGGCGCCTTGGTTCGGGCTGCGGCTACGCCGGGGCAACTCGCTGATCGGCGCTCGCCGGGCCACCTACTCCCGGCAGTCAGTGAATCACAGGTCCTGGCTGAAGAGCGCTCCGCAGGACGCGCCCCTCACCGGGCTCGTCGGGGCCATGACTACCGAGACCGATGACCCCAACGTGGTGGGCCGCATCCATCATTTCCTGCTACCTGCCGACGGCTGGGGAGCTGCGGCCGACGCCAAGGAAGTCAAGGATCTGGCAGGTGAAGCCCAGCAGGAGCTTAAGGCCTGGCGTAACAAGATCAAGTCCAAACCCAGCAAGACCCAGGTCGACCGCATGGTGAGCCTCGGGTGCCGGGCGGAATCGCTGTGGAAGCTCACGCTGCGCCGGCTCCAGGTTGCCGAGGCTGAGGCCCGCCGGGACATCAACTACTTCGGAAAGCAGCCCTCGGTTGTTGAGCCGGGCGCTGCCGGCACGAAGGTTCAGGCCGTCACCCGCGAGCAGATTCAAGAATCCCTCAACGACCCGAACGGCGCCTACCAACGACTCCGTCGGGTCATGGATGCCTGGAACGCGCTGTGGTTCTGGCCCCTGACCGAGCGCGCGACTGGCGGGGCCACGCTGCCGACGTTGGATGAATGGCTTTCAGCGCTGGAAATGATCCTCGGTCTGCAGGGCAAAGAGTCGAAAATGGCGGGGCAGCAGACCTTCGGCGCCGCATCGACCTGGGAAGAACTGAACGACGCCGAACGAGCCGACCTTGAGTTTGCGCTGGTGTCCGACATCGCGATCGCTAAGAAGCAACATGCTTGGCTGCAGGTGTGCGAGAACATCGCCGCCGATCAGGGGTTCTTTCACTGGGAGCTGGACTTCGCTTCAGTGTTCGGCCGTGGAGGATTTGATCTTCAGGTGGGTAACCCGCCGTGGGTTCGGCCGCGCTCTGATGAAGCTGCGCTATTGGCCGAAGGCGACCCATGGTGGCAGCTAGTCGAGAAACCGACGCAGTTGCAGGTCAGGGTCAAACGCGAGGAGACTCTCGCCCGACATGGCATGCGGGCGTACTTCGTTGAGAATGCGATTCCCACGGCAGTCCTCGCGGAATTTCTAGGGTCAACCGTTGACTACTCCGTGCTGGCTGGCCTGCAGCCCGACCTTTACCGGGCGTTTATGGTCCGCACCTGGCGTTCCTCCACCCAGACCGGGGCAATTGCCCTGCTTCATCCTGAATCACACTTCACTGAGAAGAAAGCCGCCCACCTCCGGGCCGAGACCTACCGTCGTTTGCGGAGGCACTGGCAGTTCATCAACGAGCTTTCGTTGTTCGAGATCGATCACCACGTGACCTACGGCGTCCACGTCTACGGGGCACGGCGGGAATCGCCACAATTCAAGATGGCGGCATCCCTCTACCACCCGGACACAATCGCACGCTCTGAAGCCCACGATGGGTCCGGCGAAGTTCCCGGTCTCAAGGACGGCGATGGAAACTGGGACACCCGGCCTCACCTGGAGCGCATCATCCAGGTGGACGAAGCTGCCCTGGCAGTGTGGGCCAACATCCTCGACGAGCCGGGCACTCCCGGGGTCCAGGCACGGATGGTATATCCGGTGAACCGTGCGAGCTCGCGAGTGCTCGAGAAACTGAGCAAGGCACCCCGCGTAAGGGAACTCGGACTTCAGTATTCATCCGGTTGGCACGAAACGGCCGATCGCAAAAAGGGGTATTTCGAGGTCGGCTCCGCCGTGCCCGACTCCTGGGACGACGTAATCCTGCAGGGCCCGCACTTCACCGTCGCAAATCCGTTTGCCAAGCAGCCCAACCCAACGATGAAGAATAATCTTGACTGGACGGAGCTGGACCTCGAGGCCCTCCCCTTAGACTTCATCCCGCGCACTAGCTATCAACGCGTCGGCGACGGGCGGCTATATAACTCTAGTTTCGGGTCATGGGTGTCAGCCGATGGACGGCCTATTCAGCAGCGGAGTCAGTACCGCATGGTCTGGCGAAGAATGGCCGCCGTCACCGGTGCTCGAACGCTCCATCCTTCGGTTATCCCCCCGGGCGCTGCGCACGTTGATAACGTCTACGCTGCTGGCGTAGTTGTAGCGGACGACGCTCGAACGCTAGTGGCCGTAGCCGGTCTTTCATCCTCGTTGGTTGCTGACTTCCTCATGAAAGTCGTCGGTGCTTCCAAAATCTCCGGTGATGACATCGGTCGGCTCCCAATACAAATGAAGTCGCCTTTTATCAACTCCATTGTGGAGAACTTTCTTAGGCTCATTTCGCTAACTGAAGCCTTCACTTCTTTGTGTGAAGAGGCGGGAAACGCAGCGGCGGGCAAATCTGTCGTCCGCAAAGCAGCCGAACGCCGGTTAATTCAGGTGGAGCTGGATGTGCTGGCCGCTCTGTCTTTGGGGGTCACCGCCGATGAACTGTGCACCATCTATCGAACTCAGTTCCCTGTTCTCCGAGGCTACGAAGAGAACGAGCTCTACGACGCCAACCGCCGCAAGGTGCCCGGCGACATTAACCGCATCTACCGGAAAGTCGGCGAGAAGCTGACCCTCGACGAACGCACTTGGACGCACCCACAGAGTGATGTCCAGTACGTCTTCGAGTTCCCGTTCCAAAGTTTCGACCGCGAAGAGGACATGCGTAAGGCCTACGCGCATTTCTCGAGCACGTTGGAGGAGAAGTCCTAATGTCAGAGCTTCTGCCCACTACTCAGTCCGGGGACCTTCGGCGCGGGTTGTCCGACTACCTCGCCACCACGTTCGCGCTCACGGACGGTAACGCACAGTCCGCCATCAAGGACTTCCTGGCGGATCCGGAACAAGGGCTCTTCAAGGGCGCCTATGTCCGGTTGCGGCTGCCCTTCGAATCCGCGGAACCTGGCTGGCGGGACTGCATGGACTGGTACGAGGGTTTCGAGCCTTACGGCCATCAGGCCAAGACCTTCCAGCGGCTCAGCAGCAAGGGCCCGGCTGGTGCACCCCGCCGCCCGGAACCCACTTTGGTCACCACCGGCACCGGCTCGGGAAAAACGGAGGCGTTCCTGTACCCGATCCTGGACCACGTGCTGCGCGCCAAGCGGGGGGGCAGCACGGGCATCAAGGCGCTCATCCTCTACCCGATGAACGCCCTGGCCAATGATCAGGCCAAACGCCTAGCTGAGCTGTTGACCACTCATCCGGAGCTGTCCGGCGTCACAGCCGGCATATACACCGGCCAAAAGGACACCAATCGCACCAAGGTCGCCACGGACGGGCTGATCAACGACCGTGACGTGTTCCACCAGGACCCGCCGGATATCCTGCTGACCAACTACAAGATGCTGGACATGCTCCTGCTCCGCCACACCGACTCGCCTCTCTGGCAGAAGTCCGCGACCAGCCTGCAGTACGTCGTCCTCGACGAATTCCACACCTACGACGGCGCCCAAGGCACCGACGTGGCCATGCTGCTGCGACGACTCGGTCTCACGCTCAAGAGTTACTGGCCGGACGACCTGACGGGCCATCCCCACGGGCTGGGCGAAGAAGACCGGGCCCGGCCCCTTGGCCGGGCCACTCCAGTCGCCACATCCGCAACCCTGGGGAGCAAGGGCGATCCGGAGGCGATGCTCCGTTTCGCCGAGACTGTTTTTGGCGAGGTGTTCCCGCACGACTCCGTCGTTACCGAATCCCGGCTTACGCAGGAGGCCTGGGCAGAGCTCGGCGACGGAGCCGTTCAGGCCCGAGACCTGCACGCCATCGCCGTGGACATCACCAGCACCAACAACGCCGTCGCGGAACTGCGCGAGGCCGGCGGCGGCCCGGAAGCCGTCGTCGGGCCCGTCCTGAACACGCTCTTCGCTGAACGCCCCGCAGACCTGCTGGACGCGATGCGCACACACCCGCTGACCGCCGCCCTGCTGACGCATGCCAGCACCGCCGTCGCGCTCTCGGACCTGACCAATGCCATCTTCCCGGCCCATTCACTGCCCAGCGGGGTGAGGCCGGACGCCACAGAAGAATTCCTCTCCCACGTCATCGCACTGCTCAGCCACATCCGCGCCCGCTACGGCAGGGCCGCCCTGACGGTGGAAACACATTTGTGGATCCGCGAGATGTCCCGCGTGGACGCCGCCGTCGACACCACACCGCGCTTCCGCTGGTCCGACGACGGCGTGGACCAGTCCCACGACATGTTCCTGCCGGCGCTCTATTGCCGGCACTGCGGCCGCTCGGGCTGGGGCGCCGTCCTGGCCCCCACCGGCCTCGACCTGGACCTGGACGACTCCAAGATCCGTGAAGCACGCGTCACCAACAACCCGCGCTTCCGGACCCTCATCTCCGCCGCCGCCGAGGCGGACATTATCGAATTCCACCAGGACGGCTCCGAGCAGGTGCAGGGCCTGCACTGGCTCCACACCGTCAACCGTGGCCTCTCCACCATGCCCCCCAAAGCAGACAGCGCCGACCTCGCCGAAGGGCGGATCATTCCCGTCCTGATGCTCACCGGCCAGGACGCGGACGACCAGTCCAAGAAGGACGTCTGCCCGTCCTGCCTGGCCAAGGACGGTATCGCCTTCATGGGCAGCGCCATCGCCACCATGCTCTCCGTCAGTATCTCCAACCTGTTCGGCGCCGAAGGCCTGAACGACGAGGAAAAGAAAGCCCTCGTCTTCACCGACAGCGTCCAGGACGCCGCGCACCGGGCCGGATACGTCCAGTCCCGCTCCCACACCATGACGCTCCGTACCGCCCTGCGGCGCGCCCTGGGCGAGCAGCCTGCCACGCTCTTGGAACTCGTCGACGCCGCCATTGCCCGGGCAGACACGCCCGGGGCGCGGTACCAGCTGATCGCCCCCGAATTCGTGGACCGGCAAAGCTTCCGGCCCTTCTGGGACCCAAAGGCCTCCCCGGCGGAACGCGTCCGGGCCCGGCGCTTCGCCAAACGTCGGCTGCAGTTCGACGCCCTCCTGGAGCTCGGCCTCCAGTCCCGGACCGGCCGGACCCTGGAACTTACCGGGTCGCTGGCCGTCGAAACTGACGCCGGTAACCCCACCCGCATGCTCTCCGTGGCCCGGAAGGCCTACGACTCGGCCCTCCACCAGACCCTGGTCGGGGAAACCGCGCCCACGCAGCAGCAGCTCTTGCAGTGGATCCGCGGCACCGTGGAAAGGGTCCGCCTTCAGGGCGGCGTCCATCACGAATGGCTCAAAGGCTACATCGCGACTGACGGCAAACGCTGGCAGATCTGGGGCGGGCGGCCCAAGGGCGAGGGTATGCCCGCGTTCCCGTCCGGCCGGCCGGCCCCGGCCTTCCCCCGGATCGGCAGCGCCGCCGCGGCAACCGACAACCTGGACGGCGTCACGTCCTCGGCATCCTGGTACGCACGATGGACAGCCCGTTGCCTCGGCATCGCCCCCGCAGACAGCGGCTACCTAGCCAAGGCACTCATCACCGCACTCGCCGACGACGGAACTTTCGGCAGCTCGAAAACGAACTCCGGCGCCGATGTCTACTGGCTCGACCCCGAGAAGATCGTGCTCTCCGTCCCCGAAACCGAGGATCTGGCCGCAGGACGCCACACCGTCCAGTGCAAGGTCTGCCAGGCCATCACCCCCGGGAGTCTCACTGCCATCGACCAGCTGGTCGGAGGCCCCTGCACCCTGGTCCGCTGCAGCGGGACCCTTCAACGGCACGCCGCCGACGCCCGCAACTTCTACCGGGACCTGTACTCCTCACGCGAAAGCAAGCGCGTGGTGGCCCGGGAACACACGTCGCTGCTCGACGACGCGACAAGGATCCTCTACGAAACGCAGTTCAAGTCCGGGGCCGACAACCCGCAGGCTCCCAACGTCCTGGTCGCGACCCCCACGTTGGAGATGGGCATCGACATCGGGGACCTGTCCTGCGTGATGCTTGCCTCGCTGCCGACGTCCGTGGCCTCCTACCTGCAACGGGTCGGCCGCGCCGGCCGCCTGACCGGCAACTCGCTGGTCCTTGCCTTCGTGCGGGGCCGCGGCGAGCACCTGCCCAAACTCCACGAACCGCTCTCCGTCATCAACGGGGAGGTCCGGCCGCCAGCCACGTACCTGGATGCCGAAGAAATCCTGGGACGCCAATATGTAGCCCACGTCGCGGACCGCTTCGCCCGGGTTGTGGGCCGGCCCCACCCGGTTGACGCCATCCAGGCCCTCGGGAGCGCCGCGCCGGGATCATATATCGGGGATCTGATCGAGGACGCCACAGCGAACGCTACGGCGTATCTCACCGAGTTCCTGGACCAGTTCGGCGAGCGGACTTCTGCGGACAGCGCCGCCCGCCTGACAGCGTGGGCGTCGCGGCACGACGACGGCGAGCCCAGCGGTCTCGCCCGTCACCTGATCCGGGCGGCAGGGGAGTGGAAGGCCGACGTCGACGAACTGGACACGCGCCGCAAGGAAATGGGCAACGCCCTGCCTGAGCTTGAGGAGGCTGCCGCCCTGGCGGAACGGTTAGACGACAAAACCTCCGACGCGCACCAGGCGCTTCGGACCGCCAAGGCCACCCTCAAAATGATCCGCGACCAACTCAAACAGCTCCGCGGCCAGTACTGGATTTCGGTGCTGGAGGCCTACGGCGTGCTTCCGAACTACACCCTCCTGGACGACTCGGTCAGCCTGGATGTCGGGCTGTCCTGGAAGGACGCGGACACGCAGGAATTCGTCACGGACACGGTGACGTACAACCGTGGCGCCTCGGTGGCCCTGAGCGAATTCGCGCCCGGCGCCACGTTCTACGCGCAGGGCATGGAAATCCTGATCGACGCCGTGGACCTGGGCCCGCAACAGAGCCATATCCAAAAATGGCAGGTCTGCCCGCAATGCGGCTGGATCAAGACTAACCTCGGCGCAGGCGCGGCCGTGCAGAATTGTCTGCGCTGCGGTACGTCGGCGATCGCGGACATGGGCCAGGTCCTCGACGTCGTGGTCATGAAGAAGGTCTCCGCCGAGGTCCGCCGGGACGAGGCCGCAATCAACGACGGCCGCGACAACCGCGTGCGGGAACGCTTCACGATTATCGCCGCGGCGGACATCGACCCGCAGCACCTGCAGAAGCGCTGGTTTGTGGAGGGCTATGACTTCGGGGCCGAATACTTCAACCGGGTGGACATCCGCTGGCTCAACACCGGACGGACGGCCTCCAACGGCGGTGTGCGTACCATCGCCGGGGACGACGTCCGGATGCCGATGTTCCGGTTGTGCTCCTACTGCGGTCAGCTGGACCAGTCCGCCAAGGAGAATATGCCCACGGAGCACCGGTTCTGGTGCAAATACCGCAAGGCAGCTCAGGAGAGCGTCAAAGAAGTGGTCCTCGCCCGGGAACTCAACACCCAGGGCGTGCTGCTGCACCTGCCCCTTGACGTGACCTACGGCGACGACTTCTCAGTCCCCAGCCTCCAGGCAGCCATGCTTCTGGGCCTCCAGAAAGTCTTGGGCGGGGCTCCGGACCACCTTGGGGTTCTGAGGATCAACGATCCGGCGCACGGCGGCAACCGGATTGCCCTGATGCTGCACGACAAAGTCCCCGGCGGCACTGGCTACCTGGCCGAGTTTGCCAACGCCGAGCGGGTCTGGGAACTGTTGCATGCCGCGTGGCAAACCGTGCGGGACTGCAGCTGCCGCTTCGAGGAGCGGCTGGCATGCCACCACTGCCTGCTTCCCTTCGCCGATCCGTGGACGGCGGATAAGGTGGCACGGGCCAGCGCCGAACGCCTGCTTGGCCTGCTGCTGCGCTCCGGCGAGGCGGCCACGGATGGCGCTGTCCCGCCGTCGTTCTCCGCCTGGACTGTCACCGAAGAAGCCCCCGACGCCGAGACCTCGATCGAATCGCTGCTGGAAAAGCGCTTTCGGAAGGCCTGGATGGACCGGCTGAAGGCGGTGGGCGCACACACGAAGGTGACCCCCGGTGCGCTGGCGGACACCATCACCTTCCGCATCCCAGGGCAGCAGTTCCAATGGCAGCTCATCCCGCAGGTGGATGTCGCGGGAAGCCGCCCTGACTTCCTGCTGAAGGGACCGCCGGACCCGAACTTCCCGGTGTTGGCGATATACACGGACGGCTTCACCTTCCACGCGTCCCCGGAGCACAACAGAATCGCGGACGACGCCACCAAGCGCGACAAGCTCCGGCATAGCACTGAACTGTCCGGGGCCGCAGTGCCTTGGGCAGTGACATGGCAAGATGTGGAAGCATTCGAAGCCTGTCCTTCGGCGCCGGTGAAGTTGCCTTTCTGGGCCAAGGCCTCGTGGAACGCACAGCTCATGGCCAACTATCCCGTGAATGCGGCGATCATGGACCTGCTGGGCAGGGACGCAGTGACGATGCTCTGGGAATGGGTCAACCGGCCGGATCCCGAGGCGTGGGCGGACTTCTCGGAGCTGGTGCCGCTCATGTTGATGACGGAGCGGCCCGAGCCCAGTGACGCCGATGCGGTGTACGCGCATGCTTCGGCGCTGTCCCAGGGCGCCAAGCCTGCTCTCCCCGCTGGCACTGTCACGGCTTGGACGCACAGCTCGGGGAGCTTGGGCTTCGCGGCGGCCGGCTCGCCCAAGAGCCTGTCCACAATCTCCGTCGGACTGTGCCTGGACGACCGGGCGCAAGCGGTCGGCTCGCCATCGCACGAAGCATCCTGGCGTGAGTGGCTGCGGCTCTCCAACCTCCTGGCGTTCAAGCCCATCGGCCTGACGATCGGGTCGGTGATGTCTGCCGTGAGTGCCGGTGGGTCGGTAGAGGAAGAAGCTGCCCGTCTGGAGATGTCGGACAGGCTCAGCCCGGCCTGGAACGAGCTGTTAGAGCAAGCTACCGAGTTCGAGAAGACTCTTCTGCTGGCTATGGCCAATGCGGACATCCGCGTCCTGCCCGAACTCGGCTTCGAGGTGGACGGCCTGCCGGTCTCGATCGCCTGGCCGGAGTACCGGATCGCCGTCATGCTGGACGGCGACGACGGGCGAGCGGAACTTCAAGCCGCGGGCTGGGCAACTGTGGGAACAGACGTTGACGATATTCGCGAACTGCTGAAGACGAAGGGAGCTTGATATGGCGCTGGTGACATGGATCAAGCAGAAGGACAAGATCGACGGCGCCATGAAGAACAAGGTGTACTCCTTCTTCGAGAAGCTCCAGAAGGACGACACCGCGCCCGGGCTCCATATCGAACCCATGCATATGCCCGCAGACCCCCGCGTGCGGACGGGCAGGATCGACCTCAACTATCGGGCAGTGCTCTTCAAAGTTGCGTTCGACACCATCCCGCACTACTTCTACTACGGCGCGTGGCCGCACGACGAGGCGATCGACATTGCCCGCTCCAGCGTGCTTCAAGTCAACTCCGTCAACGGCGTTCTGGAGGTCATCCGGGCGTCCACGCCTGACGGCGATACGCCTTCTGTCCCGAGCGTTCCTTATGTTGCCGTCGTTCCTGACGCTCCGACGCCGGAGCCCGACGTCGAGCCTTTGGTTCCCGTGGAGGTGCTGGAGTCGGGCCGCGACGAGATGGCCGAACCCTGGACGAACCCGCTCCTGGCGTGCGGCATGGATCCAGCTGAATTGGTTACAGAACTTGGCCTCGCCGCAGACCTTGTGGGCCGGGCATTCGCCGCGTCCTCGGACGAAGAACTCCTGGATGTCTTGGATGAGGCGCCGGAGTGGCAGGCGACTGCGCTTCTTGAGCTGGCTGCTGGCACCTCCGTCCAGGAGGTCCAGGACAAGCTCGCGTTGAGCCGCTACGTGGACGACCCGGAGGCGACAGAAGAGGAGAAGATCCGGAAGTCGCTGGAGCATCCAGCCACGAAGATGCAATTCACCTTCGTTGGTGACAACTCCGACGAACTCAAAAAGGTTATCGAGGGTGGCGACTTCGATTCCTGGCGCACGTTCCTTCATCCGGAACAGCGTGTCTATTCAGAACGCCACTACAACGGCTCTTTCCGTCTCTCCGGTGGTGCCGGAACGGGCAAGACGGTGGTCTTACTCCACCGCGCCCGGATGCTGTCAGCGGCTGAACCGGCGTCGCGGATTGTTCTGACTACCTACACGACGACACTTGCTGATTCGCTGGATAGCGGGTTGTCGAAGCTGGATGCAGATCTTCCCCGGGCGGCAAAGCCAGGAGCACCCGGCATCCACATCTCGGGTGTGGATTCACTCGTCAGCAAAGTGTTTCGCGGTGCCCAGGAAACTGAGCAGCGCCTCGCCATGAAAGATCTCTTCGGGCTGGAGGTCTCTGCCCCGGGGAAGATTCTGGACGCAGATAGTGCCCGCCAGCAATGGGAGTCGGCACTGGCCGACGTCGATCATCAGCTGGATCTCGAGCTCGCCAATCCGACATTCCTCCAGCAGGAGTATGAGACGGTGATCCTGCCCAACTTCATCAGTGGCAAGGACGAGTACCTGAAGGTGCCCCGCGCCGGCCGGGGCACGGCCCTGAACCGGGCGAAACGACTTGCTGTCTGGAAAATCGTCGAAGCATACCGTTACTACAACCGGATCGAAATGCACGCCTCGTTCGTGGAGCTGGCGCACCTCGCGGCTCTGGTGCTCCGCCAGCGTGCAGAGGCCAGTGGAGCACGTCTTGTTGACCACGTGCTGATCGATGAAGCGCAGGACTTGCACGCGGGCCACTGGTTGTTCCTGCGGGAGCTGGTCCGGCAAGGACCGGATGACCTTTTCATCGCAGAAGATTCACACCAGCGCATCTATGGCCAGAAGGTCCCGTTGTCCCGCTTTGGAATTGGCATCGTCGGCCGATCGCGAAGGCTAACTCTGAATTACCGCACCACCCAGCAGAACCTGGCCTACGCCGTCGGTCTTCTTAGCGGAACTCCGGTGACGGATATTGAGGGCGATGAGGAGTCAATCAATGGCTATACCTCGTCGCGCGTAGGACCGCGGCCGGAAGAAGTAGCTGCCGCTTCGATCGCTGAGGAACTGGACAACCTTGCCGACTATTTGCGGAAGTGGAAAGAGGAAGGAGTTCCGCTGGAAACCGTCGGAATCCTCGTCCGCTCCAATTTTCAGATCGGCAAAGTCATCAACGGTCTGAGTGAACGCGATCTCGAAGCCAGGACGGCAGGCGCGGCGCCGGTGCCTGGTGTGCCGTCAGTGATGACAATGCACCGGTCAAAGGGCATGGAATTCACGCGTGTGGTTCTCTTCGGGATTTCGGACCAAACCCTGCCGGCTTCCTATCAGGTCAAGGGCCTAGCGCCGGCGGAGCAGGCTGACGCCATTCTTCGTGAACGGTCGCTGCTGTATGTCGCGGCTACACGCGCCCGCGACGGCTTGGTCGTGTCGTGGAGCGGAAAACCGTCGGAGTTGCTTGGTACAAAGTAGTTTCAATTCTTATGAGGATCGGTCACAGACAATTGGGGGAGTAATGACGATCGGCACGGTTGAGAATAAAGCGCGCTGGTGGGACGGCGACGCCTCGCAGCGTTACTGGATGGAACTGGTCAACGTCGAGACTTGGGGGAGTGAGCTGATTGCGCCCGACACGTCTCGCTATGACCTGATGAAGGACGTGCGCGTCGGCGACGTTGTTCTTCATTGGGTGGGGAAAAACAACCCAATGGGATTCAAATCGGGAATGTACGGCGCCTCGATAGTGGCTGGGGAATTGCAGTCCCGTGCGGGCGACTGGTATGGAAAGCCCGCCAACACCATCCCCCTGACCGGCTATACCCCGCTGCCGCGCCCTTACCTCCTGACGGATCTACGTGCCGACCATCAGGCGGACATCCTTGGCATAAAGGGAAACCTCGAATCCGACTATCCAACTGGGCGCGGCAAATTCACAATTTATTTCCCTTTCCAGAACCACCCCACCAGCGGCCTGAAACCTAACCAGGGATACTTGTTCAAGCTACCTGCGGAAGTCCTCCAAGCTGCCCCGGATCTGCTTCCTGACAGCGACTGGGGCGGGTTCGACCGGCCACTCGTCGCACCGCCGGTAAGCGGACAAAATGGCGTTAGGCAGCGCTACGCGGGCTTCTGCGCCGACCCTATATTGAAGAAGGCAATTGAGATGCAGGCCGTCCGGCAGGCGATTGTTCACTACGAAGCAGCTGGCTACAGTGTCGAAGACGTCGGCGCCTTCCGTTCTTACGATTTGTTGGCAGTACGTGGTGGCGAAGAGCGTCACATCGAAGTGAAGGGCTCTCAGGGATACGTCCAGAAAGTCATCCTGACGCGCAATGAGGTTACGCACGCTAATGAATATGGCGTGACGGACCTGGTTGTGGTGGCCGATATCCAGTGGGAGCGCCACCTCGATGGTTCCATAGCAACTGACGACGGAACGATGAGCGTCTACCCGGATTGGCGGCCTTCGCCGGAGAACCTGAAGCCGCTGAGCTACGAGTACTTCCTAGACTGAGACCCGGTTTTGCTTGGGGGGGGTCGGAGGACCGACCCCCCCAAGCAAAACATTAGTAGACCTTGTCGGCCAGCTTGTCCGCGAGGTCCGCGGGTGCAAAATCGTTCGTGTGGTAGGTAGTCCAACCTTGTTCCGCGAGCCAGTCGTCGCGTTCGTCATCCCGTTCGACAAGTACCGCAACCCGCGAGGTCGCCCACGATAGATCAACTTGCCACTGGTTCTCGGGGCCGATGTCGGCTCCCCAATCGCCGAGCTCTACGTCGACTTCTACGAGCTCGGGAATGAGTTCCTGGAGCTCGGGACCTGATTCGGCGAAAACCGTCAGCCATGGACTTTGACGCACGCTAACGGGGACGTTGTCGGCATGGGAATCCTCCGAAACGCTGCCCGGTTTTTCAGCGCCAGTGGTGGCAGCGGGGTTCAGCGATGCCCATTCCATAAAGCCAAGCCCGATCTGACCATGGACGCCAAACAGGGAGCCCCGGTCGAGATTGGAATTGTAAAGTTCGCAGCTTGTTTCCGGCACGAGGACGCAGCAGTGGCAGGCGGCCAGGTTTCGCGCATCGGTACCAGAACCGCGGGATTCGATGCAGACAGGATCCGCTGAACACCAGGACGTGCGGAACAGTCCTTCATCCAAGGAAGGGCCGAGACGCCTGGGGCTGGCCTGTGCTGCGACGCCGCCCAGGCTGCCTGCAGAGTCGGACGATGCCGTATACAAGAGCACTCCGACTTGATCGGGACCTACATACAGGCGTTCCCGGATCGACGACGCAGGGTAACCAGCGTCCAGCGAGAGCTGGTCGATGATGATGTGGGAGAGCGTGTGGATCAGTGTCTCCACAATGCTGACTGGAATCGGGTCCTGGCCGCGTTGCGCAGCTGCGCGCTTCGCATTCAGGCGGAGAGTTCTTTCTCTGCCTGCTGCGAAATCCGTTTCAGCCCAGGCCTCAACCTGTGATCGGTCCAGAGCCACGAAGAGTCCCTCACCCAGCGTCTCAATTGCGGGCAGCCAATTCTGGCGGTTGTCGTCAGGTGACAGCGGCGACAACTTGGCGTCAGGCTTGTCTTCGCTCCTGGGGTGCAGACGACTAAAGCCGTACAAGGCGCGGACCTCCCTGAGCCGGGTGACCTTTCGTGCCGCCTTGATCCAGTGTTGGTGGGCCTCCGGTACGGCGACTTTCTCAGCGACAAAATCGGTGTCCGGGCTGTCGCGGCGGCCGTTCATCAGTGCGAGGAACTCCTGCTCACGCAGCTGGTCCTCGGAAAGCTCAGTTTCCTCACTGCCATGGAATTGGCGCCTGATTTCAGCGCGAAGTTCGTCAACGGAGAAGCGGCCGTCAAATTCCTGAACCACGCCTTCGAGAACCCAGGTGGAACCGGGATCCAGAGCCTGCGGTTGACTGAGCTGGGAGGCTTTTGACGTCACCACCTTGGCGAGAAACTCCGAATACGGCGGGATGGAAATTGCAGACCTCACCACCGGGAACCAGACATTTGACGCACCGCGCTGAACCGTCTTAGGAGCTTTACCGCAGTCGCGTTCCCGATAACCCCAGCCGAGCCAAGGACGATTGCCTTGGCATTTCATCTCCCTCAACGCCACGGAATTGAACGCGTCCGCCATGGTCCGGGATTTTCCGCAAGAGCACCGAACCACCATGTCTGCCAGCGATGAAGTGCGACCTTCGGAAGCAAGGGAGAGCAAATGGTTAGCATCTTCAGTCGGCGTGAACCCGTGTACCCAATATGCATACGGGAAGTCATCAATGTGCCCGTCCTCGCATGCTACGACGAAACGGGAGGGAGTCAGCGGTGCCAGGGACTTGCACAAGCCACACTTGGGGTCCTCATAGGAGGCCTGCAGCTGCTGGACTCTCCCCAGACGGCTGCAATTCGGGCATATCAGCAACTGCGGAAAGCGGACGACCGGGATTTTCCCCCGTGCACCCGCCGGAGGCAGGAGGAGCTCGGAGACTCCCAGGCTGCGCGCCAGGCGTGGCTCGCTGACTGGCTTCAGATGCTTCTTATCCCATTGGTCAATGCTGGTGATCATGAAGCTGTTGTTTTCGGCCGGAAACAGACTTCCCACCCCAAATGTTGAGACTAGCTGACTGCGTCGGGCGGCGTAGGTTTTCTTAGCCAAGGGAGGCGTCCTTCCTCATCGGTGCTGGCCTAAGCGTGGTTTCAGCGTCCACGTCACGCATACTTCGCGGTGTGGGCCAGGGAATGGTGCTGGTGCTGTAGACGAAGTCCGGATCTTCGAGGGCCTTGCTTGAGTCGATGAGGAGCGAGCGAGGGGACTTCTTTGTGTCCTGGTACGGGAGATCGTCGTCGGCAAGTGCCGCTTTCCGCCAGATGTTCAGCAGCCGCTCGAGCTCTTCACTAGTGGCCGCAGCTTCCTCCGGGTCAACTGAGAGGACACGATTGCGTATCCACGCCATTATTTCGTCCACGGCTGGTGACTCATCCCGGACATGGCCGCCGGAACTTCTCAATTCGGGGACCAGCATTCTTAGCGCCGAGACCAGCGTGGCGTGAAGGCCTCGGTCGCGTGACCGGGCAGCAAACGGCGTTGCGCTTGTTGCTTCGACTGCACGGTATAGCGCAGCGTGGAAGTCGTTGAACGACTCGTAGTGCGACCGGTCCCGTGTTCGCGCCGCGTTCAAGATGGTCACAACCAGCCCTGGGTGAACTCGGCCAACCCGGCTGGTCGCTTGAATGTATTCGGCGCTGGACTGTGGCTGGCCCATAACGGCCATCAAGCCCAAGCGGTCAACGTCCAACCCCACGGAGATCATGTTGGTGGCCAGCACGACATCTTCGGGAGTTTGGCTACTCATCAAACTCTTCTCCAGGGACTTGAGAGCCTCCGGAATTTTGTGGTTTTCCACTCGGCTTGTGAGCTCGCTCAGTTGGACACCGCGACCCTCCAGGCGACCTTCTCGTTTGGCTAGGAGATTCAGTCGCGCCCTCACGTCGTCATAGACTTGCAGGTACGCCGAGCCGAGAACGCGGAGACTGTTGAAATAACCGACCAGCGTCCAATATGGATCGCGATCTTCCGCAGTCGCCCCTTCGATGATATTGGCGGAGTGCAGCAACGACGCGTAAGTACGAACCATAAGGGTGGCGTGACTTGTACCGGAGGCTAGAACCCCGACATACTGCCGCGTCCCGAGCTGGTCGGACGTGGCTTCCTTGGCGAAGAAGGAGTCGGCAGGGTCAAGCCCGGGAGGTGGAAACAAGCTGGAATCACGATTGAAGACAGAACGAATCTGGTCCTTGGCCCTTCGGATGGTCGCCGTCGAGGCAACGATCTTGGGCTTGCGACCGGCTGATCCGTCCTCACGTCCGACGCCGCTGGCGGCCAAATCAACTGCCGTTTCGAAGAGTCCAACTGTGGAGCCGAGCGGCCCGGAAATGAGGTGCAGCTCATCTTGGATGATGAGATCCGGGCCTAGGTCGGTGGGAGAGATTCTTCCGAAGAGAGTGGCAATTTCTCCTCTCCAGGCCATACCGGCGAACTTGTCTACCGTACCGATTACAAGTTCGGGCCGTTCCCTGTAGACGTCCGTGTCGATGATGTGGACAGGGAGTCCGTTCGAGAAATCGCATGATTGGTTGGAGCAGCTAACCACCATTCGGTCAGACGGCACCTTGACGATTCGGTAGTCGTCGACCGTGAGGCGGGTGCCGCACCAAGGGCATGCTTCGATCTGCTTTGGATTTCCTTCGACGACTTCCTGGTTGTTCCTGAGCTTGCCAAGGTTCGTCCTTGCAGTCGCAACATCGTTGGGTGTGGCGCCTCCGCCGACCCAGAGGCCAATTCCAAACGGCGCAACACCCAGACGGTCCTCGTCCTCCAGCCGGACTGACTCGAGAGAACATATCAGCATGGCAGCCCGCTCGAACTGCTGGATGGTGAGGAGTCGCAGGGTATAGCGCATAATCACGGCGACACCGCGGACGCTTGTATTGCGCAGGCGTCGAAGTAGCAGGAGGTACGCGACAAGGCCCAGGTAGGCTTCTGTTTTTCCTCCACCTGTGGGGAACCAGAGGAGGTCAGCTATGTCCCTCTCTGGGTGCTGGTCGTCTGTCACAGAGGGCAAGTTGATGAGGATGAACGCAATCTGGAAGGGCCGCCAAGCCTGGGCACCCAGCACGAACTCGCCCTTGGCCCCGTTTCGGACCCAGTCCTGACGCGATCGCTGCATGTGCATAGCGTGGTTGGCCAGCTGAAACGCGGCGAAAGCTTCGTCGTCGTGGGCCAGCAGATTGATGCCCGCCGTTATTCGCTGGTGAGCCTTCCCGGCCTGCGACATATGATCAGCCGCCACCCCCCGGAGATGGGGTGGAACGTGAGCTGGGCCATCTTCTGTCATTGAATAAGTGGATGCAGAAATCCACGAAGAGTAGTCCTTGGCGAGAAGAGTAAGCTCAGCGACTACCTTGTCGCGCGCGGCTGAGGCCATGAAGGACAGCGACAAGTTAGCGTCGCTGCCGCCTGCCATCGACCTATGGACGTCCTGCCGGGGGACAAACGTTGTGGATACCCGCTGACATAGCCTGCCTCCGACGTCGGACGTTTTGACGTCAACCGCGCAACCATGACCAGCGCCGAAGATCATGTGGTTACGGTAAAGCAGTTCGGAGGTAGCCAGATCCAGGTCGTTGGGAATATCGGTGCGCAGTTTGGACCGGTCTACCAGCGCGGGCACTTTGCTGTGGAGCGACAGACCCACTTGGAACCAGCACGCCACATCTTTGTCTGCTGATGGACCAGGCTTTGGCTGCGTGTTTCGAAGGACGACTGTCACAGTTACGACGTCGCCCTCGGCCTCCCGAACCAGTGCATACAACTCCAAGGCTCCGCCCTCAAGCAGATGACGCTGAGGCCCTGGAACGGAGAGGTCGACCTCGACTTCCGGGAGCATCGCGGCGACGCGCTGCCAGTCGTACGTGTCGTGTCGTTTACTCCCGCTTTCACGAACTGTCGGAATGGGAGAGTACTTTGCCGCCTTCGGCGACGCGAGAAGGACCGGCGAAAGCTTCGTATCAACAGAGACGGTGAGGCCGACGCTGCTCGGATAGGTCAGCCGCGCATTGGCGACTGGGCTGTCGACGGATGCCTCACCTGAAGCAGCAGCCACTGACTCCGGCTCGTCGGGAGCTTCCGCATAGCTGTCATCGGCCGCTGGCCACAGAACCCCGGTGACATAGCGTTCCAAGGGACGTTCTGTGATCAGTTCTTCCGGAGACCCGGGTCCGTAGAGGTCTGTTACGAGGCGGTCCACCATTTCACGGCGGAATGCGTACTTGGAATCTAGCGCCGACACTTTGCTGCTCCTAATTCTTTGTTCGCGTGATCAGGCCGGTCAGCCGGGGCACTAACCACATGCCCGAGGAGCCGAGTCCCGTGAGCTTCGTCTCCTCTGGGTGGCCGGTCGCGCACTCAATGGACGTGACGCGGGCGCCAGTGAAACCTGATGGCCACGCCTGAGTGCGGCCGTATTGAAGGCCGAAGCTCTTCTTCAGCGCGTAGGCGAACGATTGGCTGGTCCGGCCGATTATCCTGCCGTCACTGGTAGTCAAGACGTAGCGTGGGACTTCGCCGTGCTCCGGCTCAGTCTCCAGGGAGCCGGATACCACGCTGCCCAAGAGCTCGTCCAAGACGAGGTTGTTCTGGACAGCTCCAGCGTCTCCGTCGGCAGGGTAATAGGGCGAGACGTCGTCCACGTCCGAGTTGAGGAACTCCATCCTGGCCGTGTATAACGTCTGACCCCTCCCATAAGCCTTTTCGAGCCATCGATCCTTAGATTTCTCCATTCGCTTGATCAGCCCTTTGGGGAGCTTGGTGGAAATTACCTCCTCCCGTGCACGGCTCAATGCGACGTACTTCTGTTTGAGGGCGTCAGCATTGTGCTTCGCCGCCGATGATCCGAACTCCGGTTGAAGGTAGAGGACGTTAGTGAATTCCAGCCCCTTCGCCCTGTGCACGGTGGAAACAACAAGGGGTGCGGCGTCATCCACGGTCAGCGTCAAGGGGATTGATCTACTGCGGAGCCGCTGGCTCAGCTGGGATACGTTGAGCGAGTTATAAGCGGAGAAATTGCCTTCTGCCGTCTTGAGTGCAAGCCACAAATCCCCTGCGGACTCACCGTAGAGGGCGCTGAGCCTCGACTTGATTTCATCGGCGTCGTAGGTCCTGTCCTCGAGGTCCCTAAAAACCTGATGTACCCACGGCGCCACGCTCATATCCTGCGCTTTGCGGCGGATCAGATGCGGATACCCGTTCTGCCACAGCAGTTCACTCGCGATGAGCACTTCATAATTCGTTGAACACAGGAGAGCCGTTGTGTTGCCAAAGTTGGGACTAAGAGCTCCCGATTCGTTCAATACGGACGTGCTGGATACCTGCCTGCGGAAGTCGTCGATAAGGCCATGCGCCGTCTCACAGCGCGGGTCATCGAGGGTTCCGAGGCCGCGTATTTCGTCTCCAACCGAGATGAGCTCACGGGTACGCTCCGTCATGGCCCGATAGTGCTTTGTCAGCACCTCACGCTCGGCGCCGAAGTCATTGATGAGGTTCTCTATTAATTCAGCAGACGTCAGTTTTGACTTGGACTCTTCAAGCTGGAAATCGTAGATGCCCTGCAGGGGGTCGCCGAGCACAGTGAAGCCAAGGTCATCCCCGAGCGCGGACAACAAGGCCAGGACGAGCTCAGCGCGATCTCCAACCAGGTCCTGGGCCTCATCCACCAGGATGTGCTTTAGGTGAGTGATCCGATCCGGGGTTTCTTCTCCGGCGATGTACTTAGCGGCCTTTCTGATCCGAGCGTCGAAGCTGTCACCCAGTGGTTCTTCGTCCATGTCGATCAGGATCTGCGCGGCAAACGAATCAAAGGTCCTGATCTGAAGACCGTCTACGTCGTGCATTCTTGCCCGCTTCCGCACGGCCTCCACCGCAGCCCGGGAAAAGCTGAGCACCAGGATTTCGTCGGCCGGGTTCAAACCGTCCTCAACCAGGGTCTTCACACGAGCCAGAAGAACTTCCGTCTTTCCTTGCCCGGCGGCGGCCGTGACGAACATCCTGGCGTCTGGTTCTGCCTCGGCCACCGCTCGCTGACTTTCGTCCAGTTGAAACTCAGCGAGCACTGACTGCCTCGTTCCGCCACAGATAGTCGAGTTGCGTGAACGCCAACTTGTGCCCGTACTGATCGAGGTTGTCCTTGACGTTCACAATCAGGACCTCTTCGCTGCCGCCGTTTCGTGGCCCGCGCAGGCCGCGGCCGATCATCTGGATGTATTTGTTTGGTGAGAAGGTCGGACGGCACACATAAACGGCGTCGACCTTGGGTGCATCAAAGCCTTGTGTGAGGACATCAAAGTTGGTCAAGACACGGATCTTGCCATTGCGGAAGTCCTCGATGATTGACCGTCGGTGCCCCAAATCGGTCTTGCCCGAAATTGCGGCTGCCGGGATGCCTTCGACGGACAGTACCGCCGCGAGGGCTTCAGCGTGTTCTACTGAAGCAGCAAAGACGAGAGTTGGGCCCTTCGTTTCTGATGCCATGATGTGATCCAAAATTGCTTCGTTGCGCTTTGTGCTGTCCGCTACTTGCTGGAGGTCAATCCTCGCCTCAAGCATGGCGCTTTGGGAGTCTTCATCTGTGGCGGACCGCATATCCTTCAGCTTTAGCTCGATGCCCTTGAGCTCCTTATGGTTCACTCTTGCCAAGACTTTGAGGCCCTGAAGATACTCGTGGGCGTTGTCTGCGGTGAACTCGTCAGGCTCAATGAGGTTCTTGCCAAAACGCGCAACGAGCCTTTCTGTCTCTTTCTCATTCGAACCCCGGTAGGGAGTCGCCGAGAGTCCGAGCAGCGATCTCGATTTTTCGGTGAAAGACCGGCCGAACCATGCGAGCACGGGGGTGTATGACGTCGCGGTGGCACCGTGGGCCTCATCGATGATGACGAGATCCGGGTTGGACATCCAGTCGTACATCTGCCGCCGGCTTTGCTGAATGCTGGCAAGTGTCTGAATCGTCGCGACAACGAGGTGGAGCTTGGTTTCTTCACGAATGGCTTTGTTCCCGCCCCATAGCCTGCTCACGGCCATTCGTTCGCCGGGGGAGCCCACAGCCTGCCAAACATAAGTCCACGTTTCGATCGCCTGCTCGCAGAGTTCTTCGGATTGCGCGATCCAGATGACGAGACGGTGATCTTCTTTGGGGGAAGCTGCGATGTCGCGGATAACAGACTCGACGGCGACGCGCGTCTTGCCTGCACCGGTCGGAAGTTGGACGAGACCACGGCTGTTCTTGGTACGCCCGGCAAGGAGATCAACGATCTTTCTGCTGGTTGTTTCCTGGTACTGATGAAGCGGATTCAGGCCAACCGGTCCGACGAATTCCTCGCGTTCTGGTTTCTTCTTGATTGACTCACCCGCCATTGCAGGGGAGAACCCGAGTTCTCTAACGAATTCCTGGGCTGTACGGCCACCACGGAATTGGTCTGGGGTTTCAATGCCGGCTTCAGAGAGGGCAGGCTTGAGAACCTTCAGGAGGCTGCTGCCGTGCAAATTGCTGACGATCTCGAACAGGCGCTCGTCGGTTAGCTCCAGTTCACGGGCATCCAGCATCTTCATGACTGCGTCTGGAATCAGCTTGCGCAGGGTGTCACGACCAACAAGTTCGGCGACCTTCCCGGCATCCGTCTTTTGCTTGTTGACTCGTCCGATTCGAGCTTGGGCTTCGTCATCCTTCTTGAGTTGCCGCATCGCCTGCATGACCTGCGCGGACGCACGTTTGCTGTCGAATGCGCCGAGAATCGTTGTTAGTAATGCCTGGTCCCCTTGAGGAGCTCGGTAGTAGAGCACACCATCCTGAAGATAGGACGCCCTAGGCGTTGCTTCCGCACGTGCGTCGAAGCTGTTTGTGCGGACTTCATCAACCGAAGTGCAAGGAACACAAAGGGTTTGAACGGCAACTTCACCGGCTGCGCGTTTGAGGAATGGGAACCTTGACTTTACGCTTTCGGGTGCTTCCCCATCTATGGGCGCGGCACGCGCTGAGGTGTAGAACTCGACAGTAACCGGCTTGAGCCCCCAGTTCTCGGTGAGGGCTTCATCCAGATATGGATGACCGGTGTATATGACGGGCACGTTGGCTGATTCAACGAGGTAATCTCGCGACTCGATGTCCATCGCAAGAACCAAGTCCGAGGTCAGGTAGCGCGTGTTTCGTCCTTCACTGAGGGGGGCTAGTAGCTCTTTAGGTGGGCGTACATCAAGGACAGCCAGGGCGCCGTAGAGTTCGTGCAGTTGGCGGATCGGCAGGTGCTGCTCTGCCAGTGCGATGACTGAGTTCCATTGGATCTGGCGTATGTCGGTCGGCAAGCCCAGAGCCTTTGCCTCTTCCTCGCCAGGAAAGGGCAAGTAATCTGTGGGTATCCCATCGATTTTTCCGACGCAGTGCCTGGTGTCTATGGTTCCAAGCGGGGTTTCAAGGGCCCCGTGGTTCTTCACCCACCAAAGGTCTGGCCCATCAATGGTTTCAGGGGCACGGAAACCACTGCTGAATTCTATTTTGGTTGGATACTGTGGACGGCTCAGAACTGTGCGGGTGATCTTTGCGCGGGTGGCTGCTGACGCATCAACTAGGAGGTGAAGGCCATCCGTGGTCAATGCTTGGCTAAAGCGGATTCCCGCCTCGGAAAGCCGGACAGGGCCGTTTCTCGATTGCTCGGAAAAGCGGCCCGCTTCCGCTGTTTTCCATAGATCGTAGGAGCCACCAGCACGGACCATTCTTGCGTCCGCAAGTGACGTTCGTGCTCCAAGGTTTCTCAGTAAAGCTATGTCATTGGCATGAAATTGATCATCTACCAGCAGATGCTCGTCACCAATGTTGGTCTGAGGAATCAAACCACCGGATAGCCAGACGTCACCCAGCTGACGCCATTTGTGATCGCGGCAGCGGACCAAAATTTTCGTGGGGTCTGTCCGCTCGTTTACTATCGCCAGACTTTCTGGGACGGCGAGCGAACGGGTCAATTTCCAAAGGGAAGCGGCCAGTTCTGCATCTGCATAATCGCCAGCGACACTGCTGGCGACGCGGCTAACGATTCCCCGGCCATCTTGCGCCTGGAGGTCCAGGGCGCGAAGGTATGTGTTCGCATTCCCGTGATGCATCAGTTCGTAGGACACGACATTGGCTGACTCGTCGTCGGCCTTCATCGGTAGAAAGACCCTCGAACTGATTGGCGGTTGGACGCTGCCATCTGACATCAGGACAATTCGGCTCTGCCGCATTGCGTGCCGGTAGTCGGTGTAAGACTTGTCGATCATCGCCGCGATCTGCAGGGCGTTCTCGTAATCCTGTAGTTCCCCACCTGCGACAACTTCTTCGAGCCATTCTTCAATGGATGCGCGCTTGAGGTTCGCTTCCCTCAAGATTCGTATGACCTGGGATTCCCGTCGCAAGGCCGACGAGTGTAGCCAGTGCCTCTCCGCTGGCACCCATGTGTCCCACAGAGCGATCAGTCGAGTGGCTTCTTCCAGTGCCGGTTGTACTTTGATTTCACTGGGCAGCCTGAGGACGCCTGATCTGTCGGGCAGACATGGTGCGAACGGCAGAATTTCAAAAATGGGTTTATTGATAACGGAGTCGGCCCACGAACTTGACTCTTTGTCACGCGACGGGAGAATGTCCAGAAACAGCGCCGGATCTTCGGGTGTTCTTAGCTCTTTCAGGGCACTCGCCACCATGCGAGGAAGCGTCCGTGTGAGAATTTCCCGGTTGTAGAGGGTCTCCAGCATGCTGTGGCGGTCTTCGTTCATTTTGAAGGCCGCGTTAACGATGCCGCGAAGGGAAGTCTCGTGCTGCGTCGGGAAATAGTTCCAGAATCGGCCCATCTTGCGGCGCTGGTTGCCCGTCAAAGGAACAGCCCAGGTCACGTCGACATTTTGTCGCGCGACGATGCTTCCCGCCTCGACCGCAGCTTGGGTGCTGACTTCGTGCCGATTCTTGAATATGAGCCATTCGCTGCTGCTGGCGCCGTCGGAGAGGCTGACGCGGTTGCCGTCCCGCGCTGCTGTCCACGTCCAGGAAGAACTTTGGGCCCTGTCCTCGAACTCAAGGGAACCAATTTTGTCGGAGAATAGGAGGAACTCCTCGGGAAACTTCTTCATTTCGTCCGAGAGCCAGCTGACGCTGCCACTCAAGGGAAGCTTCACCACCGTAGTGGCCCACTCAAAAAGCTCAGATAGGACGGGGTCCTGCGCGGCTTCGATGTCGGGGTCCACCGGAGAGGCCAGGCGAAGAATGGGATAGGCGGTCAAACCCGGGTACAGGCTTTCGAGGAGCCTTCGGCTTTGATCCTGGCTCCATGAGACCGAGCCGCTCCGGCTGAATATGCGGGGTTCTGCGGTGACCTGAATAACTGATTTGAATCCGAGGCCAAACCGGCCGATCTCGTCGTCACGTTTCTCGGAGGAATGCGACAGCATCAGTGTTCTGAAGCCGGCCTCGGTAAAAGGCTGTCCTTCGTTCGCACAGTAGAGCGCGTCTTTGGTCAGGACCACCCGGATTCGGCCGCCTGGTTCCTTGATGGCATCAGCGGCGTTCTGGACCAGCTCGTTGAGCTGCTTGCGGCCGTAGCCGCCCTGCGAGATCGCCGCCTCAATATTGCTATGTTCGCGCACGAGGTCGGGGCGGGCTCGGTAAGCATTCAGCGCACTAGCCGTTTCTGCAGCGACAAAGCGGCTAAGCGACGACGTCGTTCCAGCCCATGAATCTTGAACCACCATTGGTTCCATCCCCCAATTCGACACTGGTGCTCTCGGCCCCTGCCGAAGTCTTCAGATAATATCTACCATCCAAAGGCGACATTTAGTTGAAGGTTTCGTTGCTGGCACGTTTGTGGCGTCAAAAGAGTCTAAAAATGTTGGACCAGCTGAGCAGCTATGGCCCTACCCAAGGCCGTCGGAACTGCGTTGCCGATCTGCTTGGCAATCGCCGTCTTGGATCCAACCCACAGCCGATCGTCCGGGAACCCCTGGAGTTTGGCAGCCTCGAGATGCGTGATAGCGCGGTGTTCTGTTGGGTGGAGGTATCGGCCCTTCTCCGGCTTGAAGAACTCAGTCCTGACAGTGACTGATGGCTTATCCCAGTGCATCCGCCCCATCACGTCGCCCGACCCCGACTTGTGGTCCTTCCAGCACCGAGCAAGCAGCGCCTCTGGCAGGTCAAACCTGTTTCCTCCCAATGGGATGTTCACAAATCTGTTGAGAGAGAGCTCCGCGTAGTCTCGGGCAAGGTGCAGCTCGCTTGTACGAAAGGCACCAGCAAAGGTCCGGCCCGCGTACTCTGTCGACCGAGTCGGGAGCAGTGTGGCGGTGACGCTCGGCTCTATGCCTTTCAGCGCATGCCGCACCGTGCAGTGGCGCCCGATGTGGGTCGGCATCGGGAATCCGGGAAAGGGAAGATCCCTTCGATGGCCGATGAGAATAGCTCTCTTTCGCGCTTGGGGAGCGCCGTAATCGGCCGAATTCAGAACGTGCCATTGGAAGTCATAGTCCTCGATCAGGCCGCCTTTGGCGGTTGCGTCCCTGAAGTCTTGAAGCTGCTGGGACTTGCTGAATGCCGGTACGTTTTCGACGATGAAGTATTTGGGCTTGGCCCTGGAAAGCGCTTCCGCGTACGGCTGCCACAAGCTGTTTCTAATATCTTCCGGGTCCTGTTTACCCAGCTGAGAGAACCCCTGGCAGGGTGGGCCACCGATCACAACGTCCACTTTGGGGACGGTTTCCTTCTTAAGCCAGTCCTGAATTGGCCCTGCGTATACCTTGTCGCCAAACGTTGCAGCGAACGATGCAGCGGCCGCTGGCTCGAACTCCACTGCGCGTTCGGTGACGAAACGAGGAGAAGCCGCATAGAACCCCTGAGTGAGTCCGCCAGCTCCCGAGAAGAGGTCCAACACCGTTACTGATTTGGAGGTCTTCTTCCGTCCGTAGGGCGCGGACTTCTCAGCAGGATTTTTACTCATTGTGAACCAAGGATATCGGCCCTGCAGCCAAATGAGCCGCACTGCGACTTGGGACGAAACGGGTCTAGGCTGCGCGGCCCATGGCGGCGGCTAACAAGGGGAGGTCACTCGAGCTCAACTCAGCAGAATCCTCTCTGCCGCGCTGATGACTGTTTCATCGTCGTCCAACCCGTTGGGTAGGTCATCAGAAACGGCGTCATTTGTCGCGAGGAAGTACGTTGTGACGCCCCTCGCTATTTTCCTTTGGGCTGCGTCAAAGTTGTCCCAGCCCGCTAGCAGCACTTCAACGCGACGGGCCAACGCTGTCCCTGTTTCCCCGTGGACAGGGTGACCCAGTAAATGGGCGGGCAATAGTTCGGAGAGCTGCATTAGCTCTTCGCTAGTTGTCTCAATGCAGTACGGCTCGACGTGTTCCCAGAGAGGACCTAGCTCGGCCTGGAAGTGTGCCACGGTGCCTGTAGGGACTTCGCGGAACGATCGGTCGGCGGACGGGGGCTTGGGCCAGACTTGATCTGATAGCTGGCCGAGCCAGCGCTGCCGCTCCTCGATCTCCTCAACTCCCCAACCAGGGATGTTCATGAGCGCAGTGGTCAGAGTCACTTGAGATTCTGCGTAATGCGTCTTCTTGTCGGCGAAACTCTTATTGCTTGCAGGAATGTTCAGCCCGGAAAACAAGAGAGTCAGATTCCCCCAGCGGTTCACGTAGTCGGAATGCAGGTCGATATTATCGCCCAAGTCGTCCCGCCAGCCTGCGGATAGCGTTTGTGGCATTATGTGCTCGATGTGGACCGAGCTGGAGTCCTTTAACTGTTGTTCTTTGTTGTAGGAAAGCGTCTCCTCTATGCGCTGCAGGGTATAGCGCAAGAGATATTGTTTGCCCATTTTGAGGGTCTGGAACGAAGCAAGGAACTGTTCGCTATCGGGCATGCCTCCGATGAGAAGGGACCGAGCATCTTCCACCCTGCCACCCTCACTTTCAACGAGCAGCTGAGCGGCGTCTCTATAACGCCTTTCGATGTCGTTTGTGCCGAGCCCCACTACGCTGCTGTATCGGAACGTTACGACCTCGGCGAGCCGTGCGAACTCGACGAAGTCCGCCTCAGACAGGTACCTCCGCGCAGGCAACAGTGCGATATAGCAGGACCTGGCACGAAGAGTTTGAAGATCGGTGAGCACCTTTCGAGCCGGCTCGTAGGTGACTTTGGTTGGTGTCTCAAATTCGCCGTAATAGGCGGCGGAAACTAATAGATCATCTAGGACCCAGTTGGCGCCCCTGCTCGCAACCAGTGTCTTGAAATGTCCGAAGACCTCCTCTTTTCGGACAGAGGGCACCGTAGCCAGAAGGTAGTGCCTCAAGAAGCGACTCACGTCGACCTGAGTGCCAAGGCTCTCGAGCATTTTGTCCCAGTCCGTGGAGGCGGCGTCCACGTCTTCGTCCGATGATTTCTTGGCGATCTGGCCTAGAACGTGGCTTTTTAGAAGGTCTGCAGCCGATAACTGCAAGCCCCTGTCATTAAGAGTTTCGAATAGCAAGAAGGCGTCAGCGAGGTCGCGAACCTCGATTACCACGATCTCAACCTTCTCCATGAGGTTCTTTTCAAACGACCGCAGCCATGCTGAACCTTCATTCTTGGGCAAAGACTGGAGATGTCCGGCGAGATGACCTCGGAGTCTCCTCAAGTTGGCCAGGAGTGGTCTGTTCCGCGAGCGAACCTCCTTCTGTAAAGAAGATTCCTCGTCCAAGAGCTTGCGCTGAGGATCGTGGGGACCTCTCAACACGAAGTCGCGAAAGACGGGCCAGTTGGCGGAGCCGGTTTTAAACTTGAAGTATGCGTCGCCCTCGGCCAGGTCATCGGCAGTCAGCCGCTTTTCGATCCGCTGAACGTCTTTAGTCATGTCACGGGCGAAGCATTCATCGCGTAGAGCCGCAAGCAATAGCATCAGCGTCGTTAAGCGCTGCTGTCCGTCGATTACAAGGGGGCGATCTTCATCCTCTGTGGTCATAACGATCGATCCAAGGAAATGACCGGACGGTGCGTTCTCCAGCAGGTCTCCCCACAAGTCGTCAACTTGCTCGAAAGTCCACGAGTAGGGGCGCTGGTAAGGCGGTATGCGGAACTGCTGCTCTTCTATTGATAGCAATGCCTTCAGTGACTTTTTATCAGCCTTCAAGTCCACGGATTGCTCTCCCTAGTTCGCCCAGTTACATACCGCTAACAAAACCCACTTCATACTAGATGCCGCTACCGAAGGCTATTGGGATGCCACGGCTCTGAATTGAGGAGAACCTTCTGCGAGAAATACAGATGTGATTCCCATTCGCACGCCGGCGCGACGTCGTGTGAGGCTGGAGATCCAGACCAGAACGGGTTTCGGGCTCGCCATCGCGATGCGATTTAGACGATGGTCGGTCCGGCTGTCTAGCTCGGTCGGAAACTTCTGGAACTACCGGAAGTGCGGGACTCCGTTGATCACTTCTAGTGACAGCACTTCGTCAGCTAACACAAGTTGTTGCAGGGGAGCTTTTCCGATCGAGAGAACGCCGGACCTGTTGCGGTCGGGACCGTTCCGTGGGTCCCACTTGCATTCAAGGGTTACTCCCCGGAGCACGACCTTCAGCGCGGGGTGCGGCTGCTTTGGTAAGAGTTCCTTCAAAGCCACACCGCACCTCACCCGGCCGCCTGCAATATCAGTTGCGGTGACACGTTGATTCGCAGTAGCCATAATCTTGCATTCCTCCCTGCCAATGAACTGGTCTATCAATAAATTGGCATGTCGCAAAACGCCGAATTCAAGTTGGCCCAGCCTGCGCCAATTCGAGCATAGGAGGAATTGGGAGGAAACGGGTACTTGTATGTTCCTCGCTACTCGGCGTTACAGTGGGTCTCGGCGACCTACACCGAGCCCTCAGTGTGAATTCGGCTGTTTGGCCCGTAGACGTCATTGGTCATCCTGGCTTAGCGCTGCTCGATGTATTGTTGCGGGCTGCTTAGAGCAGTTCATTGTTGTGGCAGGCATTCAAGGAGCGCGGCGAGTAAGCGCAGCTTGCCCGGCCGCCTCTGACTCGCCTATTCGTTCGTATGCTGGAGCATCCTTGTCCACGGTTCTAAGTATTGACTCTTTGAAATATGTAGCGGTACAGAACGAAAGCGGACTTAGAGTGTGGGAAGTTGGGGAGGACTTATGACAGGGTCGCCATGAGCAAGAGTCCGGGATGGAGAAAGGCATCGGTTACCGCAGCGGCTGCCGTTCGCCGACGCTGACGGAACTGTCAGGCAGAACGTAGTCCCGCCGTCGTCGTTCTATCCGACTCTGCTGGCCTGGCGAAGGAATCCTGGCGCCCTTCGCCCGGTTGCACCGGGCACACGCGGAGACGAAGTTCTGCAGGCTGGTGGACCCGCCCTTGGACCACGGATAGAAGTGGTCACCGTGCTCAGCCGGCCGGGAACAACGGCGACGGAATCCGGCCTCCATTTCACACTGGCCCGCTGCCCGGGACGTACCTTCGCGGCGCTGCTGGCGCGTGAAGCGGCGGACGGGATCCCGGCGTCGGACGTCCCGCGCCCGGCTGACCACCGCCACGATCATCAGGGCTATCAGGAGCACTCCGGGTAGGGTGACCGCCGCGAGGACGCGGCCGGCCATGTCCCCCAGAACCGCAGTTACACCGGAGATGCCCGGGCCGGGTACGGTGACGGCCCTGCCCGGCATCAGGGCGCCGAAGGCGGCGATGGCCAGCCACAAAGTCACGGCCAGATAGGCCAATCTAAGCGTCTGACGACTCCAGTAGATGCGCTTCAGTTCCGGCAATCTTCTTCCCCCAATACGCTCGTCCTTCGAAGTGCCCGCGAAGGCTAACTGGGTGGTGCCAGCAGTCCTGCCGCCACCAGCAGGCTCAGCAGAATCATGATGATCCCGATGGCTCCGAAGATCCAGATCCGGCTCGATTTCCCCTTCGGCGCCCGCCAGATGGCGATGATCGCGGCGAAGAGCAGCCCGGCAGCAACCGGGATGAACGCCAGCTGTCTGGGTTCGGTGTTGAGGGGGAGCAGCCGGTCGGCACCGTAGAGAGCCAGGACCAAGGCCGGGATTCCCAGGCCGAGCGAGGCAACCGCGGCAAGGGTATTGAATGCGGACTGTGAATCGGCTTCCCGGGAATTTGAAACGCTGGCAGCTGCGGCCATAAGGTCGCGGGCGGAACCCGACTCGGCATCAAGCTGTTTGCGCATCTCCAGGCATTGGCGGACGCCGGCATCATGAAGCCGCATCCAGCTGCGCGTAGCCGCGGTTGCCACCGCAGCATTATTAATGATCGACGGGTCCTGGAGCCTGCGGTACGAGTGGTAGGCCTCGGAATCCGACAGGTGCAGCCAGAGGCCTTCCCGGACCGCTTGCCGGGCTTCGTCCGCAGCCCGCCCGCAGATGATGTTCAGCTCGAGCAGCGACGCGACGATGGGTGTGTTGCTGGTGGTGGGGTGGCCCTTGCTGCTGAAGTGGGCCAGCCGGTGTTCGAGGTCGTACCGGATCTCCCTGACGCTGGCTACGGCGTTGCGGGACAGCTCGGCCAGGGCCTTGGCATGTTTGGCGATGTGCATCTGCCGGTCCTCTGCGGAGGCCTGGTCAGGCCAGTCCGGGAGGTCGCGCTCGAACTCTGCCGTTGCGGCCGCGACCCGTTTGTTTGCAGCCGCCTCATCAATTTCCACTCGGGCGAATTCACCCTCGTCCGTGCCCTCCACCCACGCGTTGGTCACAAAGGACTCTATGGCGACCCGGTCAACGTCCTGGATGACCAGGCGGCTGTGCCCCACCAAAACCACGCGTTTTCGTTTTGGCCCCGACACCCGGAGAAGCGGCACCACGCGCAGGATGCTCGGACCATCTGCACTGCCGGAGTGCCCGGCTGCTGCTCTTGCCTCCATGCCTGTCTGGGTGAGGAGGTGGTTTCTGTGCTCAGTGGTGACAGCTCCATAGGTGGCGGCGAGGTCCGAGGCAGAGGGTGCGTGCATGGCCTCATCGTATGTTCGGGCGGAACCAGGAGTGGGTATCGACAGGCTCAGTGACCGGAGGTTTCGCCGTTGACCTGCAAAGCCATGGTGGGCAAAGGATGGAAGGCCCAAGGCACACGGCACGTTTTGATCCTTCCACCGTTGTGTTCCCCCCAGTTGCTTAGATGTGCCGGTAACCGAGGTACTGGGTGACCTCGAGTACCGCGCCGGGCGGGGGAGGTGCGTCCGGGTTCCAGGTCTTGCTGGACCTGCCTCCCGTGACGAAGGTGCCAAGCCGGTCGCCGTCCATCAGGAGTTCGCCGTCCGGTGCCAGGACCCGGAGGCCGGTGATGCGCTCGCCTCTGCTGCTGATGACGAACGAGCCGCCATCCGTGCTGATCTGCAGGTCGAGGCCGGCGAGTTCGGGCGTGCTGACGGCGCCGGGCTGGAATGGCACGCGGCTGGTGCGGAGGATGTCCTCGGCGAGGACCCTGAAATCGACAACCAGGGAGGCGAGACTCCCGTCTGCGGCCACACCCCAGTAGCACGGGTACATCCCGTCGCCGTACCCGCTCGAGACCACGGCCGCATCCACCACCTCTCCGGCGAGGCCGAACACTGTGCCCGGTGTTCCCACCAGCAGTGCCGCCTGCTCCTGAAACAGCTCCTCTATGTGCTGGGCCTGGCATCCCACCAGCGACCCGGCGTCGAGGATGGCGACGTTCCCGGCGTCGACCCCTACACCTTCCGTGCCGTCGGTGAACTCGGCGGGGTGCCAGCTGACCGCTGGCGCCTCGGAGAGCCGCAGCCGTACTGCGACGGTCATGTCCGCCACGGTGGCGACGTCGACGGCGTACGTCCCCGGCGTTATCCGCCGCGCCAGAGGAGCGAAATGTGCGTCGACGGAACCAAGGTCAAGGACCGCGAGCACGCCGGAAGCGCAGGTGAGTTCGCCAAGGTGGACGACTTCAAGCCGCGCCGGGTTGCCGAACGGTGCCACCACCCGGCCGGCGGTTAACAACCCCGGAAAGTCGAGCTCCAGATGGGGCGGCAGGTCGGGGAGCGCGGCATCAGGTGTTGCACCGAGCAGGAGCGCCTCGGCCGCCGCCGGATCGATAAATGGTTTGCCCGGCGGGTCGAGGAAGGCCGAGAGGTGGGAGATCCGCCAGCCGTCACCGCCGCGCAGCAGCCGGTACTTGTAGTAGGAGGTCTGGTTCCCTGCGGCGTGCATGACCGAGCGGACCGTCGCAGTGTCCCCGTCAACCTCGACGCCGGTGATTTGTTCGGCGTCCGGTTGGTGCGCGGGAGTGGAACTCAGAGCACCTTCCTGGCCGGTGCGCATCTCCGGCGTGCCATGGGTGGCCACCAGGGCCGCCAACTCGTTGGCCCACGCTTCGAACACGCCGGGGTCGAAAGCGAACATCCCCGGCGACGTGCCTGACCGCTGCCACCTTGTGTGAAAATCGGCCACGAAGGCCTCGATTCTGCCGCGGACCTCTTCCTGAGTCATGCGACACACCCTACCTGCACATTCAGCCACGGCAGACTGAGCAACGACGGCGGGGCGCTCAGCAAAATTGCTGGCCACCCCGCCGTCGTCGTAACGGTCTTAGTGCAGGTCAGGCGCGCGCAACCAGCCCAGGCACGCCGTCCTGGATCGCGAAGGACGCTTTCGTGCTGACGGAGGATCCCGGCGTCGTGACGTAGTCCAGGACCCGGAAGTCTCCTTCCCGCACGTCCATGGAGATGCCCCCGATCTCGGGGCCAGGGTGTCCCAGCCCTCGGCGGAGTACCGGAAGCTGTCCAGCAGCCACTTACCGCAGCGGCTGCCGTTCGCCGACCGCTACGGAACTGTCGGGCAGAACGTAGTCCCGCCGTCGTCGTTCAATCCGACTCTGGTGGCCCGGCGAGGGGATCCTGGCCCCTTTGGCCCGATTGCACCTTGCGCAGGCGGCCACGAAGTTCTGCAGGCTGGCGGATCCGCCTTTGGACCACGGGTAGAAATGGTCGCCGTGTTCGGCGGGCTGGGAACAACGGCGCCGGAATCCGGACTCTATCTCACACTGGTCGGCGGCGCGGGCCATACCTTCGCGGCGCTGCTGGCGCGTGAAGCGCCGGACGGGATCCCGGCGGCGGACGTCCTGGAGGCGGATGACCACCGCGACGATGATCAGGACCGCAAGGAACGAGCCGGGCAAGGCCATCATGCCCATGGCCCGGTCCATCATCCCTTCAGTGCCTCTGTGACCGCTGATATGCCTGCGCCGTCGACTGTCAGGGCATTGGTCGTCATCAGAGCTCCAATGGCTGAGGCGAACAGCCACAACGTCGCCGCCATGTAGGCCACTTTCAGCGTCTGCCGGGTCCAGTAGATGCGCTTCAGTTCCACCATTGTGTTACCCCAATATGGCTCGTACTTCGAAGTGTCCGGGGGCTAACTGGATGGTGCCAGCAGTCCGGCCGCGACCAGCAGGCTCAGAAGTACGATGATGATCCCGATGGCGCCGACGATCCAGATCCGGCTGTGCTTCCCCTTGGGTGCCCGCCAAATGGCGATGATCGCGGCGAAGAGCAGCCCGGCAGCGACCGGGATGAACGCGAGCTGCCTGGGCTCGGTGTTGAGGGGGAGTAGCCGGTCGGCACCGTAGAGGGCCAGAACCAGGGCCGGGATGCCGAGGCCGAGCGAGGCCACCGCGGCAAGGGTGTTGAACGCGGACTGTGAATCGGCTTCCCGGGAATTTGAAACGCTGGCAGCTGCAGCCATAAGGTCGCGGGCCGAATCGGACTCGGCATCAAGCTGTTTGCGCATCTCGAGGCATTGGCGGACGCCGGCATCATGAAGCCGCATCCAGCTGCGCGTAGCCGCGGTTGCCACCGCAGCATTATTGATGATCGACGGATCCTGGAGCCTGCGGTACGAGTGGTAGGCCTCGGAATCCGACAGGTGCAGCCATAGGCCTTCCCGGACCGCTTCCCGGGCTTCGTCCGCAGCCCGCCCGCAGATGATGTTCAGCTCGAGCAGCGACGCCACGATGGGTGTGTTGCTGGTAGTGGCGTGGCCCTTGCTGCTGAAATGGGCGAGCCGGTGTTCGAGGTCGTACCGGATCTCCCTGACGCTGGCTACGGCGTTGCGGGACAGCTCGGCCAGGGCCTTGGCGTGTTTGGCGATGTGCATCTGCCGGTCATCCGCGGAGGCCGGCTCAGGCCAGTCCGGGAGGTCGCGCTCGAACTCTGCCGTTGCGGCCGCGACCCGTTTGTCTGCAGCCGCCGCATCAATGTCCACCCGGGCGAATTCACCCTCGTCTGTGCCCTCCACCCACGCGTTGGTCACAAAGGACTCGATGGCGACCCGGTCAACGTCCTGGACGACCAGGCGGCTGTGGCCCACCAACACCACGCGTTTGCGTTTTGGTCCCGACACCCGAAGAAGCGGCACCACGCGCAGGATGCTGGGACCATCGGCTCCGCCGGAGTGTCCGGCGGCTGCTCTTGCCTCCATGCCTGTCTGGGTGAGGAGGTGGTTTCTGTGTTCGGTGGTGACAGCTGCTGAGGTATCGGCGGCGAGGTCCGAGGCAGAGGGTGCGTGCATGGCCTCATCGTATGTTCAGGCGGAACCAGGAGTGGGTATCGACAGGCTCAGCCTACGGAGCGTCGATAAGTTCTACTTGGCGACCAGCCCAGGCGCTCCGTCCTGGATCGTGAAGGAGGCTTTCATGCTGACGGGGGATCCCGGCGTCGTGACGTAGTCCAGGACGCGGAATTCGGCGGTGAGCGCGTCTTGGGTGATGGAGGTGCAGACCAGTACGGAGCCGATCTCGGGCGCTGCGTTCCTGTCCTTTTCGGCGATCAGTAATGTTCACTCTAATGACCACAAAATAGCTTAATGACCCGGATTATGACCCTTATGGGTTCATCATCTAAGTGTGGTGGCTAAGAGAACGTCCCAGAAGACGCAGCGGCCTGCGCGCACAATCGGCGAGCAGCTGGTTACGTGGCGCAAGCTTCTTGGCCTCACGGCCGAGCAGGTGGCAGACCGTGCCGGGCTCAGCCGCAATACGCTCCGTAAGCTCCAACACGGCGAACTCGGAGTTGGATTCGAGGCCTTTCTGGACGTGGCGCGGGTCCTCGGCCTCGGCGATCAGCTTAACGTTGCCTTCGACCCCTACGAGAGCGGTTTCGGCCGCGCGCGGGCAGACCAGGAACTGCCCCAGAGGGTGCGCCGACGACTGGCCCAATCGACGTCGATCTTGAAATGGAATCAGGCACCGTGCATGCGTGCCGCGCCTTCCTTGGGGCGAAACGGAGGATGGTCACCACCAACTTCACCTATGCCCTTGATTACCTTGCATTGCCCGCTCTAGGGAGACCGTGACGACGAAGGAGAAACCATGAACACCGCACCGTCAATCATCGTTTTCGACGTCAACGAAACGCTTTCGGACATGTCGCCGATGGGGAAACGGTTCGCCGAAGTCGGCGCCCCCGCCCAGCTGGCGAAGCTTTGGTTTGCCACGCTGCTGCGGGACGGCTTCGCGCTCACCGCGGCCGGCGGCAACGGCGCCTTTGCCGAGATTGGCGCAGACGCCCTGCGCGGGCTGCTTGCCTCTTCTGATTTAGGGATAGATGTGGACCAAGCGGTGGAGCATGTCATGGCGGGAATGGCAGGACTCAGCCTGCATCCCGACGTTCCGGGAGGCGTCCGGGCCCTGCGGGCAGCCGGATACCGGCTGGTCACGCTGACCAACGGCTCCGCCCAGGTGGCGGAGAAACTCTTCGCGCCCGCTGGGATCCGGGACCAGTTCGAACGGCTGCTGTCCGTGGAGGATGCCCCTGCATGGAAACCGGCCCCGGCCGCCTATCACTACGCCGCCAGGGCCTGCGGCGTGGAACCCGGAGAGATGCTGTTGGTGGCTGTTCACCCCTGGGACATCCACGGCGCAGCGCAGGCAGGGCTTGCTACGGCGTGGATCAACCGCACAGGGTCCACCTACCCTGCCTATTTCGCCGCACCGGACTACACCGCCGCTTCCCTGGAGAAACTGCCGGAAGCGCTGGAGGCGGCGCGGGCATAGCGGTCCTTGAGCGGTGGGGGGGTCACCCAACGAGTCGGTGAGCAAGTTCAATAATGCTCGACGCCGCGAGGTCCCAATCGCTCTCCGGCGTCAGGTCCACCACCTGGCCGGGGCCGTATTCGGAGGGGCGCGCGATGAACGCCGTTGCCAGCCCGGCCTCCCGGGCAGCACGCAGGTCGTTGTTGTGTGCGGCCGCGAGCATCACCTCGCCGGGGTTGAGATTTAGGAACTCCGCAGTTCGAAGGTAGGCCGCCGGCAGCGGCTTGTACGTGCGCGTCATGTCCGAGCCGATGATCACGTCCCATGGAAGACCGGCGTTTCTGGCCATGTCCAACAGCAGTGAGGTGTTGCCATTGGACAACGGGCCCACGATGTAGCCGCGGCGGACCGCGGCCAGGCCCGCCACGCTGTCCGGCCAAGGGGGCAGGCGGTGCCAGGATTTGTTCAGCTCCTCAAGGGTCCGTGCGTCCAGCCGATCCGGGTCGAAGCCGTGGCTGCGGAGCACCCGGTCCAGGTTTTCGCGGTGGAGGGTGTCCAGGGTGGCGAATTCACGGGATCCGGAGCGGATGGCCTCCATGGCTGGCTGGTACAGCGCGCGCCACTCACTGGCGAACGCCTCGGCGTCGAGCTCCTGCCCCCGTTCCGCGGCGAAGGCCGCCGCCTGGCGGGCGACGCCGGTGCGCCAGTCCACCACAGTCCCGAAAGTGTCGAAGAGGACGGCGCGTACCTTGCACCCCGTTGATGGTGAACGGTATGGCTGGAACCTCATGTCCTGTCTCCTTCCCTGCCCGTAGTCTGGCAGCATGCGAACTGATTTCAGCCCCACTGACACGTCCGCCCGCGATTTCTACCGGCTACTCACCGCCGTGGTGGTGCCCCGGCCCATCGCGTGGGTCTCCAGTGTCTCCCCGGAGGGCGTTGACAATCTTGCCCCGCATTCGTTCTTCACCGTGGCTTCCACGAATCCGCCCATTGTGCAGTTCACCTCGGTGGGGGAAAAGGATTCGCTCCGCAACATCACCGGGTCCGGCGAGTTCGTGGTGAACCTTGCCCCGGCCTCGCTGCTGGAGGAGGTCAACGCCACCGGCACAAATTTCCCCCCGGACGTCAGCGAGTTCGACGCCGCCGGCCTCACACGGGAGCCGAGCCTCACCGTGGGTGCGCCGCGGGTCAAGGAATCCCTGGCAGTGCTCGAATGCCACCTCCACTCGGCCCTGCCGATGGGAGACTCCATCCTGGTCTTCGGCGAAGTGACGCACGCTGCCGTGAGCGACGCGGTGCTGGACGGGAGCCACCCGCGGATCGAACTGCTGGAGCCGCTGTCCCGGCTGGGCCTGGACGAGTGGGGCACCCTGGGCACCATCCACGACCTCAACCGGATCCGGCTTAGGGACTGGCCGGGGCATTTCCGCCCGAAGGCCTGAAGGAGGCCTGCGCCAAGGAGGACTGGCAGTTCAAGGCAGGGCCACGGCTGGGCGCAAGGCAGGTCGCATCAGAACAGAAAGGGCTGCCCGGCCAGGACACCCCTTTCCGTCCCGCTGTGCGGTGGTCAGCCGAGGCCGAGCTGGACGAACAGGAACCACACGAGGACCGGCACCACGGCGATCATCGCGATGGCCCACCGCCGTCACCACCCGCATGCTTTCCACGCCAGGCTTCTGCACGCTCGAGTCCAGGACGGTGGTGAGCACCAGCAGCGAGGCGATGCCAACCAGGGTGAGGATCCGCATGGGGTTGCGGCCACCCCGCCGTGATCCAATTGGTGCAGGAGGGCAAAGTGGACCTCAAGCCGTTCATCGCCGGCCGGATCGCGCTGGAGGACCTGGTGGAGCAGGGCTATGGGACTTTTACGTGTGGGAGGTGGCTTGGCGGGCGCTGTTGCGCACCACAAGGGTGGGCGGAATCGGCGTGCGGTCGACGTCGCGCCCCTCCATGGCACCGAGGAGCACCTCGGTGCTCATGAGCGCCAATGCGGTGAAGTCCTGGCGCACGGTGGTCAGGGGAGGCAGGAAATAGTCTGACCCCTCAACGTCATCGAATCCGACGATGCTGACATCGTGCGGAACCCGGATGCCATTTTCGGTGAAAGAGCGGATAAGCCCGAGCGCAGTGTGGTCGCTGGCGGCGAAAATGGCCTGCGGAACTCTTCCCTCGCGTACCAGCCGGAGGCCCGTTTCGTAGGCCCACTTGGGGCTCCAGTCGCCTTCGATGCAAAGCCCCGGCGTGAGCCCCGCATCCCTCAGCGCCGCTTCCCAGCCGCGTTTGCGTACACGCCCATCGAACCATTCCATGGAGCCTGCGATATGGGCGATGTCCCTATGGCCCAGATCTATGAGGTGCTGGGTGGCCAGCCTCGCTCCCAGTTCCTGGTTTTCCGAGTACGTGAATACGTTGGGAGTTGAGGATGCTCCGGCCGCGATCATCTCGACCGGTACACGGCACGTGGCGTTCCATACGGCTGCTGCCATGTCCACCACAGGCGCAATGACGATGATTCCCCCTACGCCCGTATCGTCTAAGGTGTCGAGGGCGGCCTGAACCGACTCTTCGTAGGGCTGTTCGACACTAATGACAGTTGTGGCGTAGCCCTTTTGGCGCGCAACGTTCTCGAGGGCCATGAGCGTCCCCACCGGGCCAAACCGGGGGGAGCCATCGGAGAGTATGCCGATGGAAGTGGACCGGCTGGTGACCAGTGCCGTGGCTGCCCGGTTCCTGCGGTACCCGATGTCCTTGATCACCTGCAGAACCCGTTGCCGCGTCGCAGCGCTTACGTCCGGTGCGTCATTGAGTACCCGCGAGACTGTACCGAAGGAGACTCCGGCGATGGTTGCCACGTCGTTGATGGTGGGCTTCCGGCGCAGCGGGGCATCCAGTAGCTTCTCATTGGCCTCGCGTGGAACGGTTATGCCTGCCACGTTCTCTCCTGTCTTGCACCTCACGGACACGGCTCACGGTTCCGTGCCTTTCGATCTTACGTCCGCATGGACTTCCTCGCTCCCTGAAACACAGCTCTGGACGTGATGCTTGACACCTTTCTCCGTAAACGTTTACGATGAAGTCCGTAAACGTTCACGGTGGGATCGTAAACGATTACGGAGGTAACACCTTCAATGAGGAAAGGAGCGGGATGGCTGACAGCATCGTCTACGCACTAGGGCTCGATCCCAGCACAGGGCTTCGAAATGTCGACCAGGCCCAGTGGGCAAATTTGGAAGTGCTCCTGAGGGATACAGCACCCAACGATCTCGCAGTGGCTGTCCGCACCTTCGTCTCCGCCGGCTCCTCGGCTGTCATCGGAATCTTCGCTGACAATCTCCTCTGGGCCAGCCTGGTGGTCTCCGTCGACAACTCAGGCGCACCCTCGTCCGTATCCACCATTGACGGCCCGTTGGCCCAAACTGTCGGCGAAATGGCTAAAGCCGCAAGCGAGGCGGTGCAGTGGGTCCAAGCCCATCATGGGCCCTGTTCCCTGGGTCTCTTCGTCGACAAAGTGCATGCAGAGGCGCTCCTGAGAGCTTCAGACAAAGCCGCCGCTCTACGCACAGCCTCGGCCGCCGGCGGACTCGTCCTGTCGCCGGTTCCCCCGGCCCTGGCCATAGCACTCGCCTGATCCACCCCAAAATTCCATCCACTCACAAGCACCTGGAGAACAATGATGATCCGCAGGCTTCCCATCGTGGCCCTGGCCGCAGCCCTGTCCCTTTCCGTCGCTTCCTGCAGCAGTTCAACAACGGCCACCTCAAACGCCCCCGACGCCGGCGTGTCCGAAAAGGCCCAGCAGGCCCTTGACAAGATCAAGGGGCAGGTCCTGAGCAAGGGCCCCAACGGCGAGACGCCCTCTCCGGCGTCCGTCGCAGATCTGACTCCCGAAGAGATCGAGAAGGTCAAGGGACTCAGCGCCAAGGCCGCCATCGTGATGCATTACGGCGGCAACGACTGGGCTACCGCCCAAGTCAACGGTCTCAAGAGCGAGTTTGAAAAGCTCGGCATCAAGGTCATCGCCACAACCGACGCGAACTTCAAGCCGGACAAGCAGGTTTCGGATATCGAGACTGTCATGACCCAGGACCCGGACATCATCGTTTCCATCCCCACCGATCCTGTAGCCACGGCCTCCGCGTACAAGAAAGCCGCGGATGCGGGTACGAAGCTCGTCTTTATGGACAACATCCCCCAGGGTCTGACCGCCGGCAAGGACTACGTTTCTGTTGTTTCTGCCGACAACTATGGCAACGGCGTCGTCTCCGCCCACCAGATGGCCAAAGCGCTCGGTGGCAAGGGAAAGATCGGGCTCGTCTTCCATCAGGCCGACTTCTTCGTGACCAAGCAGCGCTACGACGGATTCAAGGAAACGATTACGAAGGAATACCCCGAGATCCAGATCGTCGAGGAAAAGGGCATTGCCGGTCCGGACTTCGCTGGGGACGCCCAGGCCGCGGCGAACGCCATGCTGAGCAAGTACCCTGACCTGGCTGGTATCTGGGCGGTGTGGGACGTCCCGGCAGAGGGTGTCATGGCTGCAGCCCGTGCCGCAGGCCGTCCGGACCTGAAGATCGCCACGGAGGACCTCGGCAAGAATGTCGCCATCGCCCTGGCCAAGGACGAACTGGTCGTCGGCCTGGGGGCGCAGGTTCCGTTCGACCAGGGTGTCACAGAAGCCCGGCTGGCCGCAGGAGCGCTCATCGGCAAGCAAGCGCCCGCCTACGTGGCGCTGAGCGCCCTCCCGGTTGACCACTCCAACGTCCTTGAAGCCTGGAAACAGGTCTACCACGAGGACGCCCCGAAGGATATCCAGGACTCCTACAAGAAGTAGCCAAGACCCGACGGTGCGGGGGTTCCGCCCCCGCACCGCACCGAAAGGGCAACGATGAACACCGCAGACAATGTCGTCGAGATGCGCTCGATTTCCAAGGGCTTCAACGGCGTTCCCGTATTGAAGGACGTAAGCTTCGACGTCCGCAAGGGCGAGGTCCACGCACTTGCAGGCGGCAACGGCGCCGGGAAGTCCACGCTCATGAAGATCCTCCAGGGCGTTTACCAGGCAGACGCCGGCGAGATCCTCATTGGCGGCAAACCGGCCGCCATCAACTCCATCCAGGACGCGAAGGCCGCCGGGATCGGAATGGTCTTCCAGGAATTCAGCCTGGTACCGAGCCTGACCGTTGCGAAAAACATCTTCCTTGCCGCCGAACCGCTCGGCAGGGGCGGGCTCATCGACGACCGCGCCGCGGTGAAACGGGCCAGGGAGGTCTTCTCTGAGATGGAGGTCGACGTCGACCCCCGCGCGGAGGTCTCCCGGCTGGGGACTGCATACTGGCAGCTGACCGAGATTGCCAAGGCCCTGGCCCAGAACGCCCAAGTGCTGATCATGGACGAACCCACTGCCAGCCTGGCCAGGCACGAGTCCGAGGCGCTCTTCGAACTGATTGACCGCCTCAAGCAGCGCGGTATCTCCATCATCTACATCTCGCACCGCATGGACGAGGTGTACAGGCTCGCAGACCGGATCACCATCCTCCGCGACGGCCGCCACCTCCTCACAGCTCCACTGACGGACGTCACTCCCGAACAGATCGTGGAAGGCATCGTCGGCAAGAAAATCGAGGGCCAGCTTTCCTATCGTGCCCGGGATCACGCGGAACACCACGGGGAGCCCCTGCTGGAAGTCCGCGGGCTTAACGCCGGTCACCGGGTACGGGACGTTTCCTTCACGCTCCGGCCCGGCGAAATCCTCGGCCTGGCAGGACTGATGGGCAGCGGACGAACCGAGCTCGCCCGTGCCCTCTTTGGCATTGACAAGGTGGATAGCGGTGAAATCCTCCTGCGGGGCAAAAAGGTCAACCTTGGCTCACCCCAGCAGGCCATCAACGCGGGAGTCGCCCTCATCCCGGAGGACCGCAGGGCCCAAGGCCTCGTCCTGGAGCACTCCGTCCAGGACAACCTGCTGCTTCCCCTCCTCGGCCAGATCCAGCGGGGACCCCTCCTGGACGGCGCCAAGGGCAAGGAATTGTCCACGTCACTGATCAAGAGGTTCGCAGTAAAGGTCGCCCACCCCCACCGCCCGGTGCGGCTCCTCTCCGGCGGCAACCAGCAGAAGGTGGTTATCGCCAAGTGGCTGGGCACCGATCCGGACATCCTGATCCTGGACGAGCCGACGGCCGGCGTCGACATCGGCACCAAAAGCGAAATTCTGGACATGATCCGGGAGCTGGCCAGTGCCGGCAAGGCCGTCATCGTCATCTCCTCCGAGTACCCCGAACTACTCGCGGTCAGCGACCGCGTCCTCGTCCTCAAGGACGGCTCCATCATCCGCGATATTCCCCGCAGCGAGATCGCTGACGAGGAATATCTCCAACTCGCAGTACAGGGAGTCTGAACAGTGAGCAAGGCAAACACCATCGCGCCACGGGACACCGAGGCACCCCGAAATTTCGGCACCATCCTCAAGGAACTCGACTGGCGGCGCTACGTCATCTACATCGGCTTTGTCGTCGTCTTCCTTTTCTTCGCAGTTTTGCTGCGTGACCAGGGATTCATGTCGCCGAACAACCTGCTGAACATCTTCCGGCAGACCGCCACGATCACCGTCATCGCCGTCGGCATGACCTATGTGATCGCGTGTGCAGAGATCGACCTGAGCGTCGGATCCGTGGCCGGCCTCTCCAGCGTCTGCACTGCGATGGCCCTCTCCCAGTGGGGCCTGGTCCCCGGCATCCTGGCCGGCCTCGCCGTCGGGCTCGTCGTCGGATCGGTCAACGGTGCCCTGGTCAGCCTCCTTGGCATCCCGTCCTTCCTGGTGACACTCGGCATGCTGGGGATAGCCGTCGGCGTGGCCCAGTGGATCACGGCGTCGGCGCCCCAGCCCATCCTGAACGACACGTTCAACACGCTGTTTGGATCCGGCAACTTCGGTCCAATTCCGGGCCTGGTGGTCTGGAGCGCCATCTTCGTCGCCATCGGCGCAGTCGTGCTGAACCGCACCAGGTTCGGCCGCCAGGTCCTGGCTACAGGAGGCAACCGCAACGCCGCAGAGTTCACCGGCATCAACACCAAGCGCATCAAATTCCAGGTGCTCCTCATCTCGGCCGTGGCGGCAAGCGTCGCCGGCATGCTCTACGCGGGCCGTCTCCAGTCCGGACGGTTCCAGTGGGGATCGGGAGACGAACTCTCTGCGATCGCTGCCGTCATCCTGGGTGGAACCAGCCTCTTCGGCGGATTCGGCTCAATCATCGGCACTCTCTTCGGGGCCCTGCTGATTGGACTGATCAACAATGGACTGATCCTCGCCGGGCTCGACAGCAGCCAGCAGCAGGTGGTCCGCGGCGCCATCATCATCCTGGCCGTCGCCCTCGCCAGGAAGAAGTAGCACCCGTGACTTTCCCACTACGTGCCGGAATTATCGGAACAGGATTCATGGGTTCTGTCCACGCCCATGCAGTACGCGCAACAGGCGGTGAAGTCATCGCAGTCGCTGGCCGGACCTTGGCGGCAGCCGAGTCGGCCGCAGCCGGACTCGGTGCCCGCTTCGCGGCCGATACGCCCGAAGCGCTAATAGCGCGGGACGATGTGGACGTGGTCCACATTTGCACCCCGAATGCCACCCACGCCGACCTTGCACGCAAGGCCATTGCGGCAGGAAAAGCAGTCATCTGCGAAAAACCACTCGCGACGAGCGTCGATGACGCCCGGGAGCTGAAAGCCCTCGCGGACCAGGCCGGCGTGGTCACCGGCGTGCCATTCGTGTACCGGTTTTATCCGGCTGTACGCGAGGCACGCGACCGCATCGGCCGCGGCGACGCAGGCAGCCTTTGGCTCCTGCACGGCTCGTACTTGCAGGATTGGCTCGCCGGCGCAGAAGCAACAAACTGGCGGGTCGATTCAACGATCGGAGGAGCCTCCAGGGCTTTCGGTGACATCGGCGTCCACTGGTGCGACCTCATGGAATTCACCACCGGGCACACAATCACCCAGCTCGTGGCGAGGACCAGCCGCGCCTACGATAAGCGGGAAACCGGAGGACGCATGTCCTCTGTGGCTACCGAGGACGGGGCCACGCTCCTGTTCGAGACGGACAAGGGTGCCACAGGATCCTTGGTAGTCAGCCAGGTCAGTCCCGGCAGGAAGAACCGCCTCTGGTTCTCTTTCGATGGAACCGAAGCATCCTTCAGCTTCAACCAGGAACAACCGGAGATCCTGCACGTCGGCCGCACTGACTCAAACTCCGAAATCCCGGTCGGCCCGCAAACACTCACGACTCCGGGCGGCCGACGGTACGCCAGACTTCCTCCGGGTCACCCGCAGGGATACCAGGACAGCTTCAACGCCTTCGTCGCAGACGTATATGCGGCTGTCCAGGGTCAAGAACCCGACGGTTTGCCCACCTTCCGGGACGGGCTGCGGGCAGCCCTCATTACCGATGCAGTCGTAGCCTCGGCGGCGCAGCAGACGTGGGTCGATGTTCCCCAAACAGACAACCTCATCGGAGCACTCAAGTCTTCCTCAGCAGCTGAAAGGCAGAAACAATGAAACTCGGTTATTGTTCCATCACCTGGGGCGGCGTCGTCGGCCACCCGCAAGGTGTGACGAGCGTGAAGGACCTTTTCTACATGACCCACGGGTCCATGAGGGACGCCGTCCAGGACATCGCATCAGTGGGCTATCAGGGCATTGAAATGTTCGACGGCAACCTCGCGGAATACGCGGAAAAACCCGAAGAACTCAAGGAAATCCTGGGTACCGCCGGCGTCGAACTAGCAAGCGTCTATACCGGGGCGAACTTCATCTACGCCGATATCCTTCCCGACGAGCTGCACCGGATCAACCGGGCCGCCGAACTGGCTGCCAGCTTCGGAGCGGAACGGCTTGTGGTGGGAGGCGGAGCACGTCGCGCGGCCGGCACCACCGAGGAGGACTACCGCCGTCTCGGTAAGGCGCTGGACAGCGTCACGGACATCGCGGAAAACTTCGGGCTGTCAGCGAGCTACCACCCGCATCTGAGCACCATCGTCGAGAGCCCGGACGAGCTGGACAAGCTGATGCCGCTCACCCGGATCGGTTTTTGCCCCGACACCGCCCATCTTGCTGCCGGCGGGGCGGACCCTGCCGCGGTCATCCGGAAATACCCCGACCGTATCCGGCACGTCCACCTCAAAGACTTCAAGCGGGACCCCTTCAATTTTCTGCCCCTGGGGCAGGGCGAACTGGACTTCCCGGACATCATCGCCGCAATCCAAGAAAGCGGGTATGACAGCTGGCTCATGGTGGAACTCGACAACTATGACGGTGACCCCCGCGAAGCAGCAGCCCTCAGCAAGAAGTATCTGGAAAAGCTCCTCTCTCACTAATTTTCAACCGCGGGGGACTGCCACAGCCGGCATGTGCCCCGCCTTCCGGAAGGAACAGGATTTACATGCAGAACCTCAATGTCGGCCTCATCGGAGGCGGCTTCATGGGCAAGGCCCACTCGCTGGCTTACGCCGCCATGCCCATGTTCTTCTGGCCTGCGCCGGCACTGCCGGTCCGCAAGGTCATTGCTGAAGCCACCGAAGACCTTGCTGCCGAAGCGGCCCGCCGCTTCGGCTTCGAAAAGTCCACCTCGGATTGGCGCAGCATCATCGACGATCCGGACATTCACGTCGTAGACATCGCAACGCCCAATCACCTCCACGCCGAGATCGCCATTGCCGCGGCCGAAGCCGGCAAGCACATCATCTGCGAAAAGCCCTTGGCCCGTACGGGCGAAGAATCCAAGGCCATGTACGACGCGGTCAAGGATAAGGACATCGTCCACATGGTTGCCTTCAACTACCGGCGGACACCTGCCGTTGCGCTGGCAAAGAAATACATCGAGGAGGGCGCCATTGGGCGCATCGTCAACTTCCGTGGCACCTACCTGCAAGACTGGAGCGCCGACCCGAACTCCCCGCTCTCCTGGCGCTTCCAGAAATCCATCGCCGGCTCCGGCGCCCTCGGCGACATCGCCACACACGTCTTTGACATGGCCCGCTACCTCGTCGGCGAGTTCAGCGCCGTCAACGCCGTCCTGTCCACCTGGATCCCCGAGCGGCCGCTCCAGGCCGGCGGCGCCGACGCACTGGGCACGGTACGCAGCGGAGAAGGACCTCGCGGCCAGGTCGATGTGGACGACGAAGTGATGACCATGATCCGTTTCGCCAACGGAGCCGTGGGTTCCGTGGAAGCAACACGCAACGCCCACGGCAGGAACAACTACATCACCTTCGAAATCCACGGAACCGAAGGAAGCATCGTGTTCAACTACGAGCGGCGTGACGAACTGCAGGTCTGCTTCGCTTCAGACCAGTCGGACCGCCGGGGCTTCCGCACCGTTTACACCGGCCCGGCGCACCCCTACGGAGAAGGACTCTGGCCAATTCCCGCCCTGGGCATCGGATACGGCGAAACGAAGATCATCGAGGCCTACGACTTCTTCAAGGCCATCGCAGAAGGCGGCAGCGTCAGCCCGAGTTTTGCCGACGGCTACCAGGTAGCACTGATCGACGACGCAATCGTCGAATCCGCCGCAAAGGAATCGTGGGTCGAGGTTCCGCAGATCAACTCATGACCCAACGGGAGGGGCGGCGGCCAAGCCGCCCCTCCCAAGGACACAGGACCACCCGAGGACGTCAAAATTGCCACACACAACACTCAGCCAAGAAGAAGCGGAAGTCTGGCTCATGCCAGTGTTCATCGCAAAAGAGGGGCACGAAGCAACGCTTCAGAAAGTCCTTGCCGAGCTGGAGTCCGCGAGTCGAAAAGACGCCGGATGCCTGGAATACACCGTCTTCTCTGACGATCACAGGCCGGGTAGGTTCGTCCTCTTTGAGGGATGGACCAGCCGCGAGGACCTCAAAGCCCACAATGAAGAAGACCATGTCAAGGAATTCGTGAAAGGGGTGGAGTCCCTGCTGGCCGTTCCGTTCTCCGTAACTCCCATCACTCCTCTCACCGGAAGGCGTTGACGAGGCCCAGTGAAGGCGCCCGAGCCACATGCCAGTTGCAGTCGGGCACCATGACCGATCTTCGCGCCGATGCCGCCGGTAATGTCGGCTTCCTCCACACGGCGGGGGTCCACGTGGCGACGTTCGAGGCCCTTTCACGTGAGCACTTGCCTTCCGTCTCCACGGTCCACCGCGTGGATCCCGAAGCCCTGGGGCTTGCCCGGCAGGACGGGGCCGCGGAGAGGGTGCGTGCCGTCGTCGCCGCCCACCTCGCGGAACTTTGAGATGGTGGATGTTAGGTCGTCGGCCGATGCTTCGCCAGGAAGTGACTCTCGGACTGCGGGTCGGAGTCCTCGCGGCTCTCACGAGCACCCTCGAGCCAACCACCAGTGTCCTCGCCGAGGAGGCTGCGGACGCGGGAGCCGCTCTAGCGTCGTCGTCCTCGCCCAAGCCCAGTATGGAACCTACTGCTGTCCTGCTGGCCGGGCTCGCAACGCCGGTCCTCAGGAGCCCATGCTCCGCCACGGGCTGCGGCGTCGAGAAGTTCTTCTTTTACACGCGCTTTGACGTTCTTGTTGCAAAGATCTGCTTGGTTGTCTTCCGGTAGCTAGGTTCATCGGATAGTCCCTGGCGAGTGTGACCCAGGCCTGGCCCGCGACCTCGCAGGCTGCCGGACACGGTTCCTCTGGACAACGCGCTGGCAGAGGCTCACCCTTGGAGTATCCGCACCGACTGCGCATCGCGCCGACCTCGGGCGGTCGCGTGCCGCCGGTGTTGGGCACCCATGAGATGTCGACTCCGTCGGGTTCGCTTGAACATGGCTCTGAGACGAGTGGAGGACCGACGACATGATGAACAGCAACGCTTACGATCATCACATGCGACCATCGCGGACTTCGAGGAACCGTGTTCGCCGACGGTGGGCGCTCAGCTTGATCCCGGCACTGACCGCCGCACTCGTTGTACCGGGAGTGTCGAGCGCCGGCGCCTCGAACGCTCGGAACGCGGCGCCGGCGAACACGGACGTCCTCATCGAGTGGAACACCATCGCCCAAGACCACGTCATCCCACTGCGTCCCACGGCTCACGGCCAGCTCCGCGGCATGGCGATGGTTCAAGGCGCGGTGTACGACGCAGTGAACGCCATCGACCGCGGGTACCAGCCGTATCTGCTCGACGGCGACTCGGTCGACGTCGGGCCGGAGGCATCGTTCGATGCGGCGATCTCGACCGCCGCACACCACGTGCTCGTCACTCTGGTCCCGTCGGGCCAAGTAGCTGGCCTCGACGCTGCGTACGAAGCAACGCTCGCGGGCGTCACCGACGGCCCGGACAAGGACGAAGGCGTCGCCGCCGGTGAGGCCGCCGCGGGGGCGATGATCCTCGCGCGCACCGATGACGGGTTCATGGCCCCGTTCGAGTTCAACATCGGACCCGATCCCGGCGATTGGCGGCCCGTCGCGCCCGCTGCGCTCGATCCGGACGCCTGGGTGGCCAATCTCGAACCGTTCATCATCGAGAGTCCCGACCAATTCCGCTCGGAGGGTCCCAACCCGCTGAGGAGTCCCGAGTACACAGCGGACTTCAACGAGGTCAAGGAGATCGGTGCGCTCGTGAGTACCACTCGAACCGACGACCAGACCACTGCGGCCATCTTCTGGCAGGCCGCGCCGGTGGCACTCTGGAACGGCGTGTTCCGCAGCCTCGCCGTGGAGCACGGACTCGACCTGGTTGACGCGGCTCGGCTCTTCGCGATGACCAACCTCGCCGCCGCTGATGGAGCGGTCGCTTGCTGGAACGACAAGTACTACTGGAACTTCTGGCGTCCGATGGCGGCGATCCGCGAAGCCGACACCGACGGCAACCCGGAGACGGAAGCCGATCCGGCATGGAAACCGCTCTTCGATCCATCGACAGCGACCGTCCCGCCGCTCGGCACCCCACCGTTCCCGGACCACCCGGCCGGTCACGGCTGCGTCAGCGGCGCCACTCTGTATGCGGCGCAGGAGTTCTTCGGCACGGACGAGGTCGCCTTCGACGTGAACTCCGGTCGCTTCCCGGGCGAGCCACGGCACTTCGACGGATTCTCAGCGGCGATACAGGAGATCGTTGATGCTCGCGTCTGGGGCGGCATCCACTTCCGCACCGCCGTCGTAGAGGGCGCCGAGATCGGCAACGAGGTGGCGTTGTGGCTCAGCGGTCACAATTTCCAGCCAGCGCCATGTCGGTAGCAGGTTCCTGCGACTGACCCGATCATTTCCCCAACCGATTCGGTTCATTTGCTGTCAGGATCGGTTGGGGAAATCTGAATCCGACGTCGGTGGCGACCGCCTTGACGTGGGCCATGCGCTCGTCGACAGGTTTACTTGGCGATCAGCCCCGGCACGCCGTCCCGGATCGCGAAGGAAGCTTTCGTGCTGACGGGGGAGCCCGGCGTCGTGACGTAGTCCAGGACCCGGAAGTCTGCGGTGAGTGCGTCCTTGGTGATGGTGGTGTTCACGTAGCCGCGGTTGTCGTTGTAGAACTTCAGGTGCGGGTTCCAGGGCATGACCGGGTCCACTGTGGAGCCTGTGCCGTTGCCGGTGGAGGTGATGGAGGTGCAGACCAGTTCGGAGCCGACCACGGGGGAGGCGGGGTCCCTGTAGTCGACCTTGATGTCGTTGGCCCAGTTGCGGTGCACGTCGCCGGTGAGGACCACGGCGTTGCGGACGTTGGCGTCCACCCAGCCCTGGGTGATACGGCGGCGGGAGGCGGCGTAGCCGTCCCACCCGTCCATGGAGACGTCGTCGATCTCCGGGGCGGCGTTCCTGTCCTTCTCGGCGAAGAAGACCTGCTGGCCCAGGATGTCCCAGCGCTGGGTGGAGTTCCGGAAGCCGTCCAGCAGCCACTTCTCCTGCTCGGCGCCGGTGATGGTTCGGTCCTCGGCAAGGCGTTCGGTGACGTTTTTCTTCCAGCCGTCGCCAGCGAGCTGGTCGTCGCGGTACTGCCGGGTGTCCATCATGTGGAAGTTGGCCAGCTGGCCCCACTGGATGGTGCGGTAGATCTTCATGTCGTACCCGGCCGGCACGGAGGAGGCCCGCAGCGGCATGTTCTCGTAGTACGCCTGGAACGCGGCGGTGCGGCGCTGCCGGAAGCGTTCGGTGGTGTCGTTCAGCTGGCCGGCGTCCTTGTTTTCCGGGATCTCGTCCGCCCAATTGTTGTCCACCTCGTGGTCATCCCAGACCACCAGCCACGGTGCGATCGCGTGCGCGGCCTGCAGATCGGCGTCGGACTTGTACTGTGCGTGCCGCTGCCGGTAACCGGCCAGGCTGGTGGTCTCCGGGCCCTCGTGGTCGCGCGGGTTGCCGCCGCCGATCACGTAGCTGCCCTTCTTGTACTCGTACAGGTAGTCACCCAGGTGCAGCACCAGGTCCGGGTGGTCCTGCGCCAGCCGCGAGTAGGCGGTGAAGTAGCCGTGCTCGTACTGCGCGCAGCTGGCGAACGCCATGGCCAGCGCCGCCGGCGTCTCGTGCAGTGCCGGGCTGGTGAGGGTGCGGCCCACCGGGCTGATGTGCCGGCCGGTGCGGAACCGGTAGAAGTACTCGCGCCCCGGGCGCAGCCCCTTCAGCTCCACGTGCACGGAGTGGGCGGTCTCGATCCGGGCCTGCTCAACGCCGCGGGCTACTACGGTGCGCATACCCTGGTCTTCGGCGACTTCCCAGGCCACCGCGACGTTGCGGTTGGGCATCCCGCCCAGGCCGTCTTCAGCTACCGGGTTTAACGCCAGCCGCGTCCAGATGACGAAGCCGTCCGGCCACGGCTCGCCGGAGGCGATACCCAGCAGGAACGGATTGGTGCGGAGGCCGGCATCGTCCGCGGTGGAAACCGCGACGGCGGCACCCGGCCAAGCGACGACGAGCCCGGCTCCGAGGCCGGCGGTCAGGAGGGATCTGCGTGAAATGTTGTCCATGGCCCCGACCGTACGGAGGCCGGTTGGACTCTTTGTGAGGGCGGCGTGAATGGACAGTTAACTGCGTGACAAGAACTGTCTCATTGTCACTACCTGTGGGAGCTCAGGGCGTCGAACTGCTCCTGCCAGAGCGCCAGCTCCTCGTCCACGTAACGCCGGTGGGCCGGGGTCCACTTGGGCCAGATGTCGGAAGGGGCCGGTGCTTGGGGTTGTGGCGGCCGCGGTGCGACCTTGCGGACGGGCGGGGCTGCCCGGGGTGCTGCCCGCAGGGGAGCCCGGTCGGGGAGGCGCCGTTGGACTTGGGGTGGTACCCGCCTGACGCTGGCAATTTTCGTCTGTTTGGGCGGCGAGATGACATTCAGGATCCCGAGCACCAGCTGGCAAAAGCCCCAGACGATGCCACTGAGGACCAGAACGGCAAAAAGGAAGGCAATCCAAAGCAGGAGTCCGATGGCTGGGAAGACCAACATGGTCCATTTTAGCCTCCGGAGCCTCGATTGGTCAGTGTCAGTTCTGAACCTGAGGGTGGGTGACTGCGCCGGAATTGCGCCTTGCTCAGGCCGCGGGCTCGTACCCGATCAGCCAGTGCAGGCCGTGACAATCAATGACCTGGCCGTCGGAAGCACCCCAGGGCTTCGGGGCAAGGGGGTCCACCACCGTGCCGTTGGCGGCAAGCTTGTCGAACCACTCGTGGAGAACTGCCGGCTCGGCCGTCCCGAGCAACGAGAGCATGATGCCCTCGACCCGGACGCTCTTCTCACCAGCCGCCGCATCCGACCCGGCCAAGGCCACCGGGCCGCTGAGCACGCCGTGGGCGATGGCGTCCGGCGGGCCATCGCTGCGGCTGAACTCCACGTAGGTGTGCAGGGAAAGTTCCCCGCCGAAAACGTCCGCGTAGAAGCCGAGCGCTTCACGGGCAGTTCCGGGAAAGCTGACATAGATCTGCGGTGCCGTCATGTGCACATCCTACGAGGCGGTTGAGATCGTTACCGCGTTTTACCGCCGGCGGCTACTGCCTCCTCATTCCCGGCGTCACGGAATTTCTTCGCCTGACCAAGTTGCGCCGTCGTCCGATATTTCAGCGGAGACGAGTCCGCCCGCCGAAAAGGTACCTTTGGGGAGGGGGACCGGACCGGTCATGTCCTACACCGGTGTCCGGGTTGAGCGCGGCCACGCCGAGCAGCAGCATGGCGCCGGTGTCCGAATCGACGGCAGTGCCGCCGTCATCATGACTGAGGAGCGTGGCTGGTGAGCAACGCCAGTGACTGGGCTGTCAGGGTCAAAGCATTCCACGAGAAGCAACTGGACCGTCCCCGCCGTGTGTACCGGCTGGGCCGCACCAAGATCCTCCTGACCCGTGGCCACATAGCATGCACGCTGGGTGCAGCCTTCGGGGCAGTGTCGGTGGATTCCCCTGACTGGCTGTTCTGGGTTGCATCCGTTGGCGGGTTTGTCGGCGGAAAGTACTTCTACCCTGTTCCTCGGAGCAGCGTAGCGAGCCCATACGGCTTCAGAGAGCTGGCGCGGAAATCTCCCGGACGACCTGGATTTCATGTCGCCGGCGGAGATACAGGCCTACCAGTTCAACGTCGAGTTCGTTCAGAAAGGGGTCACCCCCTTGGCCCTGGGGACTGAAGAAGCTCTGGCGCGCCAACGTGAGGCAGTCAGGACGGTGTCCTTGGCAACACGCGTGGAGGCAGGGTTGCTGGCGCACCTTTCTCTGGCGGATGTGACGGAATACGGCATAACCGCCGACCGTCACGATCTGCTGAACCGGCGGTGGCTCACCTACGAGGTAGACCCGCAGCTGCAGTTCGATTACCCGGCGATGTCCGATACCTCCCACCCGACGACCGCGGCCATGATCAGGGCCAGGCATGCCGCCGACCACGAGAAAACCATCGGGAATCCGGTTGATTACAAGCTCGCGGTGGACAGGTTTTCCCAGACCCTGGCCGCGGCGGAATCCGCGGCCGGCGTTCCGTAGGGGTAGGCCGCGACGTCATGGACCCAGCCGCCTTAACGGGCCTGCGCCAATCCGTATGCACCGCGTACTAAGCGGTCCAGCCGACAATGCCTGCATTCAGGCCAAAGTTGGGCGGGCCCGCCTCAGTGGGAACTCTCCGCAGTGCTCTCTTCCGAGTTTTTGTCAGAAAGTTCGGGCATATCATCCCTCGGCGACCGCTTCGCTTCGATTTGGCTCGCTGCACGGATCACAACATCACCGCTCACCTTCGCGATCCCAACGGGAACTGCCTTGGCGACGGACGTAACAGCCGTTGTTGATGTCTTGGCGAGATCGGAGAGCGACTTGCGCCACGTCTCGCGTTCAACCTTTCCTTCAAGCAACCCTTCCAGCCCGTATATCTGCGCGAACAGGCCGATCAGGCGGACAGCGGTTTCAGCGGAGTCCAGAAGCGAACGACTCTTCTGGGGACTTCGAACACGATTTTAATCGCTGATGTTGGCCGCGGAGGTCAACGCATTCTGCAACGACTGCAAGCGGCTTGCCGCTGCTTCTTCCCGTCTGGCAATGGATTCTTGAATTGACGTGGCATGTGCCTCGACAGCTTCTGGATCACGTTGACGCAAATGGACCAGCTCAAGCGTTTCGAGGCGCTGCTGGTTCGCCTGGCACGCGGCCAGAATCACGAGCCATGAACGCAGTTCTTTGCTGGCGATTGCCTCGGCCGCACTGGCCTTTTCGGCCGTAGAACGGACATCCAAGGACCGCGTCAGAAGCTCGATCTGTGCCAAGGCATGCGAACTGGCTTGTGCAAGTGCCGTTGCGTGGCCTGCGACCTGAGACCAGGCAGTTTCAGTGATCTTGCCGGTCTGCTCGTATAGCTCGAATGCGCGAAGGAGTACCTGTGTGAGGCCCTGTACGTCGCCGAGGGCCCGGGCCCTATTGTCGTCAAGGAGGCGATCCAGTTTCACGTCCATGGCCTGGGCAAGTTCCTCAAGCTGCGCGACAGCGCTGCGAAGTGCCATTGTCGCGGTCAGGGTCGCCAGATTGGACATCATAAGCGGCTTCATTCCGCCGGATGTGAACTGCGCAAAAGAATCGATTTGACCCTTCGCTCCGCGGAGCACTCCGCTGAACACGTCGCCCTGAGGAAGATTGAATTTCGCCAGCTCGAGGAGTCGTTGGTGCGACTCGGGGGTGAGCTGCACCCAGCTTCCGTCCATCGAGGTCAAGACAGCTCCGAGGCCGGAGGCTTGTGCGACAAGGTCAAGAGTTCCCCTGCCAGCCGACTGTAGCTGCGTTACGTCTACGTCCAGGCGGGCGAGGAGGGCGCCGATCAGATCGGGGTCTCCTGCGACGACAGCTGCGCCTCCGGAAACGTGGATTCCGATTTCATTAGATGATTCGATCACATCGGCATTCTGTCACACGGTGGCTCGGCAAAACGTTTGGAAGTCCTACGCGGCACCCAAGGAATCTGAGGGTAAGTGTGGGTGGTGGATGCGTCTGTCCGATTCTCAATTTAGATAACTTCTGCTTATCCCATACTTCCTAGCATGCCAAGCAAAGGCGAATGCCCGGCCTAGAGCCGGGGACTTTTCCTCCGGGCCTTGTCAAGAATTTGCGGGGCCTGTCTGAACGCTAGCTTGGCTTCTGGAGTTGTGACTGCCCGGAATACCCGCATTCCTTTAGCAGGCTAATTTTCTTAGCGGCTTTCAATCCGGGGCATGGCCTGGGCCTGAATTCGCCTGACTCACGAATACTGCCGCTCCATAATGTGAACGCACTTCAGGCAGTCCACCGCCTCAGTAACGCCGGTGACCAGGATCTGATCGGGTTGGCCTCACACCGGGTTTAGGTCGCTGCCGAATCCGCTCCAGAACCCCTTTACCTCTGGGTCATAGTGCATTTGGTGCTTCCGAATCTGATCAGTTATGGCTGGGATTCCTTCTGTGGCGAGGTCTAGTGCAAAGTCTGCAAAGCGTACCTTTCCTCCGCATCAGCGCACACGGGGAAGGCGGTGTACTAGGGAGTGGTGGGCTTGCCGACTCTTGTATCAGCGGAGCGGCAACAGTGTGATTAGCCAGACCTAGCCGTCGAGGTCAGACCGCACGGCTGCAAACAGTGCTGCGACGTCAGCGTCCATCCAGTAAACGGACGGAGCACCAACCTCGCCGTCCTTCCAATGCTGGGGCAGGCGACGGTTCATGTTGTGGCAGTAACGACCCGGCCAGGCGAGCACACCGTTGACGCCCTTCGCGCCGTTGGAGATGCTCAGCTTCTTCGCGATCTGATTTCCGGTGAACTCGGTTCCCGGGGCGTCGATCAGGAGGTTGTAGAAGTCTTTCGCGCGGCTGTTGATCTTGGACCAGAGCTTCCTGGCGTCCTCCCGGTCATCGTCCGAGCCAGTCCAGTGCCGGCGCTTTCCAGACTCTCCCGCAGTCTCTGGAAGACTTTGAGAACCTCCATCAGGCAGGGTCAGAGACCCTGCGAGCCAAAGTCCGAAGAACTGGTAGAACTCCGCAGTACGGTCGTCAGGGACTGGAACGGTGACGTCGGGCACTGTATTTCTCCTTATGTGATCGGAGGCTTTACCTCCTAAGACATAAGTATGGTGAATCATTTGCTTAAGTCAAGCAGGGCTTTTACTTCGGTATTGCTTTCATGGTCGGCCGTCGTCTCTGGACGGCTGAGCAGGGGAGGTGCGGTAGGCAGCGAGCGAGTCGGCCATCCTGCCCTCGCGAAGCAGCCGCAGCGCGCGCCTGTCATCGGAACACCCGGCGAGACCAGCAACGAGGCGCCGTCCGGTTGCCGAGCAGTTCACGCGATTTAGCAGCCGCCGTAGGCCCCACAACGCTTCATGCCGGGCGCCGAACCGGATCCTAGGCACCTGCCGGCCTCCCGCCGTCGGGCGGTGCCAGCAGCGCCTCTGCCACGTCCGTCAGCACCGGCAGGTGCCGTCCGTCGCCGGATCTATCGGCCGACGTGGTGGGAGGGGGAAGCTACAGTGTCTCGGGAACTTCGCGTCCCGGAAACAGCGTGGAGTACTGCTTCCGGTACATTCGGCGCCCGATGAGGCGGTAGGCAAGGCGGACAGGCGCGGGGATCTCCTTGAACAGCTCCTTCCGGTCTGCGGGCGGATTCGTCGCCAGCACCATCCCGAGGTAGCCCACCAGGAACTTGTTGCTCACCTGGCTGCTCCCGTGCTCCGCGGCTGCCTGCAGTTCCTTCTGGGACATGACCCGGTCCACGGCCGGCATCACCTCAGTGACTTCGCGGCGCAGGTGCGTGTTCAGGAGGGCTGAAAGTTCCGCATACAGGTCGGAGAGTTCCTCTCCGGCGGCTGGGTCTGCCGTTTCCATCCAGCGCAGGCGGAGCGGCCCGATGATCTCCAGCCGTTCGGTGACCTGCCGGTGCTGCGCGAGCATCTGCTCCACGTGCAACGCACATGCAGGTGCCCGCTCCGCAAGCTGGGGGTACATCAGCTCGTCTTCCCCCTCATGGTGGATGTGGAGCAACTTGTCGAAGTTCCCCAGCACTTCGCCCACGTAGGTGGCGCGGGCGGTGTCGCCGGCCGCGGCAGACCGGACCAGGCCGGGAGCCTCGCTGTACGCCCACAGGAAAACGCGGTGGATCCGCCGCATGGCCGCCGTGCCGGCGCACAGGACAGGCCCCGGTGGAATGGGGGCCGCGGTCTCGCCGGGCTGCATGGTGAAGAAGTCGGTCATTGCTGGGCCCCTAACACTCGTTGCGGCAGACCAGGACCTCTCCCCGGCAGCATCGTATCGGCTGACCCCGTGCCGCACAACGGGATTCGGATTCGGACGGCGGGCGTCCGGGCGGAGGCACGATGGCCCTGCTCTGTTAAAGTCAGGCCTATGACCGAACTCCGTCCCGGCGGTCCCCGCACCGTCGGCTTCCTCCACACGGCACAGGTTCACGTGGCGACGTTCGAGGCCCTGTCCCGGGAGCTCCTACCCTCAGCCCGCACGGTCCACCGGGTGGACCCCGAAGCTCTGGAGCTTGCCAGGGCGGACGGAACACAGGACGGAACAGCGGACCAAGTGCGCGCCGTCGTAGCCGGCCACCTGTCCGAGCTCCGGGAGGCCGGGTGCGGGGTCATCCTCTGCACCTGCTCAACACTCGGCGAGGTCGCGGAAGGACTGTCAGGAAACGGAATCGACGTGATCCGCATCGACCGGCCGATGCTTCGCCGGGCCGTCACCCTCGGCCCGCGGATCGGTGTCCTCGCGGCGCTCACCAGCACCGTCGAGCCCTCCACACGCGTCCTTGCTGAGGAGGCCGCAGACGCGGGAGCCAACATCTCCTTTGAGGTCACCGTGGTGGACGGCGCATGGGACGCGTTCCTCAGCGGAGATGCGGAGGGCTACCGCTCCCGCATCGCGAAGGCGGCCCTCGCGCTCTCAAGCCGTTGCGACGTCGTCGTCCTCGCCCAGGCGAGCATGGAACCTGCCGTCGCCCTGCTGGCCGGGCTGGCGACGCCCGTCCTGACGAGCCCCCGCTCAGCGGTCGAAGCGGTCGCCGCGGTCATCCCGTCCCGTTAGGGGGCGGCTCCGAACAGCAGGAGGAGGTGGAGGCACATGAACGGACCGGCCGCTCACAGCGGACCGCACTGGCGCAGGGTGATGGCGGCGCTCGCCAACCGGGATGCGCGGACCGCGTACGCGCAGATCGTGCTCGGTGAGGAAGCACTTGCCGGCGTGAAGGACCAGCGCCGTCACCGGGCCATCGCCATTCTGCTGGAGGCCGGGCTGGTGGAGCGGACCGGAGGCAGCGCCTATCAGGCCTCGGAGACGATCTTCCACAATCTCCTGTCCCAGCAGCCAAAACGCCAGCCGAAGACAGGGGTGGACCGTTTCCTGCGCCTGGGCCGGATCGACAGGTACCCGGCCAGTGCAGCTGATCGGCGCGAGCTCCTCGCCTGGATCGTCGGCGAAGCCATCCAGCCGGGGGAGGACCTCACCGAAAGGCAGGTCAACGAGCGGCTGCTCAGCTACACGGACGACGTGGTGCTGCTGCGCCGCTACCTTGTCGACTTTGGGCTGCTCGAGCGGACCGCGTCAGGGTCCTCGTATTCCCGGCCGGTCTGATTATCGGCCGGTGGCACTACGCTCGCGGCCCAAACGCCCGAGCGCCTCCACTGCCAACACATCCGCAGAACCCATTTCCGTGGACAGCCATCGCACGAGAAGCCCGGCGTCACCACTGGACCGCACGGCCGCGCCAAGCGCCAGGTCCAGCCGGTCCCGCAGGAGCTGCACGGCCATGGATCCTGAGCGGCTGAGCAGGGGAGCGCGGTAGGCATCCAAAGCCTCGGCCACCCTGCCCTCACGGAGCAGTCGCAGCACGCGCCCGGCATCGGAACACCCGGCGAGCCCCGCAGCAAGGCGGTAAGGATTTGACGCCACGGCATCGCCCAGCAGGGAGCGCACCCGGAACATCTCGGTGCGGATGGATGCCGCTATCCCGGCGTCGCCGTGAAGCTCATACGCAAGTTCCTCCGCGGACCAACCCTGCGTGCGCGAATCCAACAGCGCCAGGATTTCCGCACGCCGCAGCGTCAGCGGCACCCGGCTGCCGTCACGGAAAACCGCAGCCGGCTGGTCGCCGAGCAGTTCGAGCGACTCAACAGCCGCCGTCGGCCGCGCCACGGCTCGCTGCACCGGCCGCCGGACGGGAGGTGAGGCACCCGCTGGCCTCCCTCCGTCGGGCGTTGCCAACAGCGCCTCGGCCACACTGACCGCACACCGCACCATGCGCAGCGTGTCAGCAGTGAGGGACTCCAGCGGCCCCGAGACATCGAGCACCCCCAGCAACGCACCCGTCAAAGGGTCCGTGATGGGCGCCGCGGTGCAGGCCCACTCGTGGTGTGTGCGGACCAGATGCTCGGCGGAAAACAGCTGCACGGGCCGTCCGGTGACCAGCGCCTCGCTGATGGCGTTGGTGCCGATCCCGGCCTCCGACCAGTCCGCACCTTCGGAGAACTCAAGCTGGTCCGCCCGCTTCAGCACCCGGGGGCTGCCCACCCGCCACAGAACCTCCCCGCCGGCATCCGTCAGCACCAGCAGGTGCCGGCCGTCGCCGGATTCATCGGCCAGCAGCTCCCTGAGCGCCGGCATGACAAGCTGCAGCCGGTGTTCGCGCCGCAGCTCCAGCACCTCGGACACCTCATGCAGATGGCGGGGACTGTGCTGGTCGGGGCTGATGCCCAGCGCCATCGAGCGGCGCCACGAGTCAGCCAGCAGCTCCGGGATCTCGGGACGGGGAACGCCGGAGATCACCAGTTCGTGGGCGCGGCGCAGCACCCGCGAATATTTCGCCGGGTCCGAAAACTTCAGGCCGTGGTCCATGGTTCCCTCCCACTGCCGATCGCCGTCGACCCTGCAGTGATGATGCAACGCTGCTGTAACCCCCACTGCGTTTCACTGGGGTGATGCAGCTCACGCCCGCCCAGCATATCGCAGGGGCCGGGACGGAAACGGGGCCGCCGGACCACCAGCACCACGGACCATCACACAAAGGAGTGGACATGACCGAAACACCCACTGCAGCCGCGCAGGCCTGGCTCAAGGGCCTGGATGACGCCCTTCAGCGCCGCGACATCGACGCAGCCTTGGAACTCTTCGAGGACGACAGCTACTGGCGGGACTTCGTCGCCTTCACCTGGAACCTCAAGACGCTCGAAGGCAAGGCCGATATCCGGCGGATGGTCGAATCCACCCTCGACCGCGTGCAGCCCGCCAACTGGGCGCTCGCCGAGAACGCCACCGGCGACGCCGATACCGTGGAAGCCTGGATCACCTTCGAAACCGGCGCGGCCCGCGGCTACGGCCACCTCCGGCTGCGGAACGGCAAATGCTGGACCCTGCTCACCACCATGAAGGAGCTGAAGGGCTTCGAGGAGAAGAAGGGGCCGCGCCGCGACAAGGGCGTTGCCCACGAAATCGTCAAGGGCCGCCGGTCCTGGCTGGAGCTCAAGGAGGAGCAGGAGGCGAGGCTCGGCTACGACGAACAGCCCTACTGCGTGATTGTGGGCGGCGGGCAGGGCGGCATCGGCCTCGCCGCCCGGCTGCGGCGCATGGGCGTCCCCACCATCGTCATCGAAAAGAACCAGAAGCCGGGGGACTCCTGGCGGAACCGCTACAAGTCCCTGCACCTGCACGATCCGGTCTGGTACGACCACCTGCCCTACCTGCAGTTCCCGGACGACTGGCCCGTCTTCGCCGCGAAGGACAAGATCGGCGACTGGCTGGAGCACTACACCAGGATCATGGAGCTGAACTACTGGTCGGGCACCGAGTGCGTGGGGGCAGAGTTCGACGACGGCACCCAGGAATGGGTGGTCAACGTCCTCCGCGACGGGTCACCGGTGACCCTGCGGCCCAAGCAACTGGTGTTCGCCCTGGGCGTCTCGGGTTACCCCAACATCCCAGCGTTCGACGGCGCCGAGAGCTTCCTGGGGGAGCAGCGGCACTCCTCTCAGCACCCGGGCGGTGGAGACTGGGTGGGCAAGAAGGCAGTGGTGATCGGGTCCAACAACTCAGCGCACGATATCTGCGCGGACCTGTGGGAGCACGGCGCCGACGTCACCATGGTGCAGCGTTCCTCCACCCACATCGCCCGCAGCGAATCGCTGATGGACCTGGCGCTGGGCGGGCTCTACTCCGAGGAGGCCTTGGCCAGCGGGGTCACCACCGAGAAGGCCGACCTGCTGTTCGCCTCGCTGCCCATGCGGATCCTGCCCGAAACGCAGGTACCGGTATACCAGCAGATGGCCGAACGCGACGCCGAGTTCTACTCGCAGCTGGAGGCCGCAGGATTCGACCTCGACTTCGGCGTGGACGGCTCCGGGCTCTTCGTGAAGTACCTGCGGCGCGGCTCCGGCTACTACATCGACGTCGGCGCCTCCCAGCTGATCATCGATGGGCGGGTGCAGCTCAAGGCCGGCCAGGTCTCCAAGATCACCGGCAACGCCGTGGTCATGGCCGACGGCACCGAACTCGAGGCTGACCTTATCGTCTACGCCACCGGCTACGGCTCCATGAACGGCTGGCTGGCAGACCTGGTCTCCCCCGAAGTGGCCGACCAGGTGGGAAGATGTTGGGGTTACGGCTCGGACACCCCGAAGGACCCGGGCCCCTGGGAAGGGGAGCTGCGCAACATGTGGAAGCCCACCAACGTGCCCAACCTCTGGATCCACGGCGGCAACCTGCACCAGAGCCGGCACTACTCCTCCTACCTGGCCCTGCAGCTCAAGGCACGCATGGAAGGACTGGACACGCCCGTCTACGAACTGCAGCCCACCCACCACACGCGTTGACGCTCGGGCACCGGTGATTAGGGCTGCCGGGGGTTGGGCAGCTGGGGGTGGGCGCAGCCGACACGGCTGCACCCAACTCCGGCAGCCCGCCGCCGAAGACTCCACCCCAACGCTCTATCACTTAATGCGGGTTTTTCGCTGACGCTCTCGCACTTGACGCCGTCAGGCCGACGTCGAGAGTCTTGCCTCCGCTAGCTCGTGGAAGATGGCCGGCACCAGGTCGTAGTCACCCCCGGCTGCCCGGGGAGTGAGGGAGCCGAAACTAGCGTGGTTCTGACGCTCAGGGATTTGTCACCTGGAGTGAGCGATGCGCCGACGCGCGCAACCTTTCGGGCTTCGCCGCAACCCTTGTGCGCGTCCGCACTCGGCCCTCGCTTGGTGGTCCCGGACGACAACACCGCACCGCTCTCGTCCTTGCTGGGACCACAATTCAAGGCCATCACGCGACACTTCGGTCAAGATGTCAGTGCCTGCCTGTATGTACGTTTAATGATGACCAGCGAAATGAATCACGGACCTGAGGTTCTAATTGGCTTCATGATCATGGCCATTGTTCTTTCGATGGTTTTCATCATGGGCATTCACAGACATATGGGTCATGCAGCTGATGAATCTCAGCCTTGGACCGTCAGACTCCGAGGAGCCAGTACTGCCGCTATTGGGGTTGCGTTCTGCGTGTTGGTTCTAGCTCTGGTTACCTTGACGATATTTCCAGGTGTGGACTGGCTGAAATTCTGGATGAGTTGCTCATTCCTCGGCACTCTCACCGTCCATGCAGCTCTCGAAGTAACTCTGAAAATCGCAGCACCCCATGACCACGAGGAACAGATCGGAACTTCACTCAAGGCCTTCATGGCACAAGCTGTATTCAGCCGGTTATCTGAGTTCAGGCGTGCTACAACCCTGCTCAAGCTAAGGCTCGTCCCAAATGGCTTTCGAGATGTGCAACTTTCGAAGCTCATAAGATCCCCGTTCAAAAGCGAATACCGCGCTTTTGGCGTGTTGTACCTTCTGATCGGCGTGCTGACGGTCATGAGCGTCTTGACTCTCCTTGGAACGGGACAAAATGTTCCGGCGCAGGTGGTCCGCACTTGGTCAGTTTTTTGGGTTCTCATGTTGGCGGTCTCAATGACACCTCCATTTGCCTTTGCATGGTTGACCCTCAAATACATCGCCCTAACCGGAGCTATCGAATGCAAAATCACACTGCGAAGCTTGACGAGGACTGTAGCTAACTGGGTCTCCGTTGGCGGAGTTGCGGGTTTGGTGACGGGAACGCTTTCTTTCGTTCCCCTTCGTTTACTGGCAGAACGCGGTATGAGTCAGGATCCCATCCCGCTGTCTCTGCTAGCGGATCTATCACTTGCAGGGGCCATCGTGGGCTTCATCGGGGCACATTTCGCGGTGCTCTTTGGGTCCACTGCCAGGATGGAAAATCGCTTGGCAGCCCTAACCCTGCCGGTATTGACAGTCTCGGCCTCCGCAACTGCAGCCTCTCTTATCGGAATCAATCCTGCGGCAAACGCCCGCTACGCGTTGAAGTTGATCCGGAATTCCATGGCTCTCCCGGATGATCTTGACTTCGAAGGTGCCGCAGGACTGGATTGGAAGGCGTTGCTATCGGCGACCGAAAGCAGCATGAGCGGAGCCTTCCCCGGCTCCACCACCTTCGCGATCATCATTAGCGGCAGCGCGACCTTCGTGGCTTTGCTCATGTTCGGACAGTATGTACGTTCGTCGTTGCGAGCTGCGGGTGAAGAACGCAGGGGGAAAGCTGCGGACGTTGAGCACGCGGTTGATCTCCGTGGGTAGACGCTAAATGCGCAGTCATATTTGGGACGCCTCGTTTGCCGGGAAGGGAAAGCGAAGGCCAGCGGTGAAAGTATTGCTCAGCTTAGGGGAGTGCCCAGATACTTCCTCGCAGTGGCCACCTTCATATACATCCTCAAGTTTCCTCCGCCCGTTGAATGAAAGCCGTGACGGGTGTACCAATCCACCAGGCCAGGATTGTCGGCGTCGACCACTATTATCTGGCCGCCGCCGAGATCCGCAGCGCCCACCATTGTTTCAAGCGCCACACGTAGAAGCTGCCAACCCCACTGGTTGATCTTGTCGCCGCGCAGGGAAACGTCGAGCGCCAGCTTGGCCAACAGCCATCCTGGGGCGTTGCGTAGTACTTTCCGCTGGAGCGGCTTTGGCACGTCGTCCCGGACAACGAGCGTCGGGCAGATGGCGAAGTATCCTAAGACCCGCTCTTCTTCGCCGGGCCGGTCTTCGACAAGCAAGTAGACCATGCTGGCGCCGGTATCTACAGCCTGGCCCGCTGAGTCTGTCAGCCACTGGTTGTAGGCTGCTTCACCGCAGTCAAATGCCCCCAAATCAAAGCCCGATGCCAGCTTCACAATGCGAACAGGCGTCTCACTCATCTAACGATGCGGCGCGGCAGCTTGGACAGCGCTGCCAGTTCTGGGGACTCGTCGGGTATATCCAGCGAAGCCATCATCGAGTCGAAGATTTCGGGTGCCATGAGCGTGATATCCGAACGAGCGATGATTTTTTGGGCAGCCCGCCGGGCGGCGTCGGTGACGAATGCAGACTTTGTAACGTGAAGCAGTTCAGCCGCTTCGGTAATCAACTCATCAGTGTTTTCGTCCGTGCGCAGCTCTAGCCGTCGTGTTTTTGTGCTAGCCATGTTTTGTCAGCCTCCTCGTGCCAGTGTACGGCACTTGTACGGCTGGAGATAGGTAGGTCTTTTCCTTTTTGGTGCCAAGGGACCTCTCTCACTTGATGCGGGTTTTCGGCGGACGCTCGCTCACTTTTGCCCGCTTTTCTGGGTAAGCCGCTGGAGTTGCCATTGATGAACCTCCGTCAGCCAGTCCAGCGGGGCCGAGGGGCCGACGCGCGGGTCGTCGGGAACTCCGCCGTCGAGAAGTGCTTGGACGTACACGAGGTCCTGTTGTATCCGTGTCTGCAACTGCTCGGCTCCGCCAACCGAGCCGTGGCCGGGGATGACGGCAACAACGTCCCCGGCCACGTTTTCGAACAGCAGCAGCGCCTGAAGGTAGTCGCCGAGCGGATCGGTGGCCTCCAGGTCGAGGAAAGGCATCAGGATGTCAGAAAGCATGTCGCCCGCGACGAGGATGCGCGACTCCTCGACCAGCAGTGCAGCATGGCCCGGGGCGTGGGCCTGGTGCTCGATGATGCGTACCGCGGGGCCATCCCATGGAATCAGTTCACTTCCGGCAGGCAGGCTGGTAATCAGGCCGAGCAGATTCATGGGGATGTCCTCGGCGTACTCCGGCGGCAGGCCCTCGGCGATGCGGTCCTGCCAGTCCGCGTTCGACAGCACATCCCGGATCGAGGCGGCGCAGCGGGCAGTGCCATAGCGGGGCACGTCGCCAAAGTCCGGGTGCCAGAGCACGTGGTCCCAGTCAGCATGCGTGGAGAAGCCGGCCACGACGGGCTGGCCGAGCTCGCGAAGATCATTCGCGAGGACAGCCATTTCGTCGCCCGTTATGCCGGGGTCGATGAGCAACACACCGTCCCTGCCCTGCACCACCACGGAGTTGCTCTGGATGAATTCGCTCTCATGAACGAGAACGCCGTCAGCGACCTGTTTCAGCATGAAAAGTGCCTTCCGCTTGTGGTGTGCAACCGCCTGTCGCGACCGTATTACCCAAGCCCGAGCTGGTGCAAGCACTTTTGGGCCTGAGCCAAACCTGCACTCTTTTCCCACCACCAAAAGTCCCTACCGGACCGGCTCCACCGGTGCGAGGATGTTCGCGGGCGGCCTGGCATCCCGCGGAACCTGGCACTTAGAGGAATTTCACGTTCACCGACAGCAAGGACCATCATGAAGGCAGCACGCTTCCATGGCCGCAAGGACATCCGCATCGAGGACATTCCGGAGCCTGAGCTCCGGGCGGGAGCGGTGAAGATCGACGTCGCGTGGTGCGGCATCTGCGGCACCGACCTGCACGAATACCTGGAAGGTCCCATTTTCTGTCCCGCGCCCGGACATCCGCACCCGCTCTCCCACGAGGAATCGCCGGTGACCCTGGGGCATGAATTCTCTGGGACCATCTCGGAAATCGGCGAAGGGGTGGAGCGGCTCGCGGTGGGTGACAACGTCGTCGTCGAACCGTATTTTGTGGATGGCGACTGCGACATGTGCCAGGCGGGCCATTACCACCTGTGCCGGCAGATGGGCTTCATCGGGCTGTCCGGCGGCGGGGGAGGCCTGAGCGAAAAGATCGTGGTGGACAAGCGGTGGGTGCACCCGATCGGGGACATTCCGCTGGATGAGGCAGCGTTGATCGAACCGCTGTCCGTGGCCCACCACGCGGTGGCGCGCAGCGGCGTGAAGGCGGGGGATACGGCGCTGGTGGGCGGGTCGGGCCCCATCGGCCTGCTCACCGCCGCCGTCCTCAAGGGCATAGGGGTGACAACGATCATCAGCGAACTGACCCAGGCGCGCAAGGAGAAGGCCACCACCAGCGGCGTGGCCGACCACGTCCTTGACCCCAGCCAGGAGGATGTACCGGCGCGGGTCCGGGAACTCACCGGCGGCACGGGGGCCGACGTCGCCTTCGAGTGCGCCGGCGTGAACGCCGTGTTGGACACCATGCTCGACGCCGTCCGGCCGGGCGCCGTGGTGGTCAACGTGTCCATCTGGGGTGCTCCGGCCACCATCGATATGCAGAAACTGGTGCTGAAGGAGATCGACCTCCGCGGGACCATCGCCTACGTCCGGGACCACGCCGCCGTTATCAGGATGGTGCAGGAAGGCAAGGTGGACCTCAAGCCGTTCATCACCGGCAGGATCGCGCTGGATGACCTCGTGGAGCAGGGCTTCGACACCCTCATCAACCACAAGGACACTGCTGTGAAAGTGCTGGTGCATCCCTAGGGAGTGTCCGGCTGTCCCGTCAGGGGTTCGGGTGTTCAGACAGCAGCCGGGTCAAGGTTTTAAGGTTGCGGCGGAGAGACCGGCCCAGGAGTCGGTTCACCAGCGGAGCGGGCAGTTTGCCCAGGAGGCCGCCCATCGTGGCCCCGGTCTCCAGCCGCTCGGTGACGCGCGTGCCGCCACCGTTCGGCTCCAGCGTGAACGTCGCAGTGAGATCGCGCGTTCCGTCGATGGAGCGGGACACCATCCGCCGGGGCGGCTCGAATTCCGTGAATTCGACCATCCAGTCGAATTGCTGGCCCATAAAGCGGGTTGTTCCCCGGCCCCGGGTTCCCAGCCCCGGGGGACCGTCCCCAACCTGTTCGGACGTGGTGACGAAGGCATCGTAGGCCGAGAGGTTTTCGATGTTCGCGAGGAAATCGAAGACCTCCTGCGGCGGCTTGGCGACGATCACGGTTTGTTCAACTACAGGCATCGGGTGCTCCCTTGAAGTGTCCCTTGCAGAACACAAAATACTCCTTCCTTCACGACGTGTCACTACTTTCGTAGTAGCCAGGTTCTCGAGAAGCGGCAGCTGCTGCAGGACTAGAATCGACGGCATGAAACGGGCTCCCCACAGTGCCCAATTTGGGCACGTCAATGTCATTGCCAGCGACTGGCGGCGGCTCGCCGACTTCTACGGGCGGGTTTTCGGCTGCGAGCTCGTCCCGCCCGAGCGCGATTACGGCGGTTCCGATCTGGAGCGGGGCACAGCCGTGCCCGGGGCCACCCTGCGCGGTGTCCATCTGCGGCTGCCCGGCCACGGGGACACCGGGCCGACGCTCGAGATCTACACCTACGGCGAGAACGTGCTGGGCGGTACGCCAACTGCCAATCGCACCGGCTGGGGCCACGTGGCCTTCGTGGTTGACGACGTCGAAGCGGCCCGGGAAGACGTCCGCGCCAACGGCGGGGCGGACGTGGGCGAGATCGTGACGCTCCAGACGGCCGACGGCCGGCGGGTCACCTGGTGCTACGTAAGCGATCCGGAGGGCAACCTGGTGGAGCTGCAGAGCTGGTCCAACCCCGGCTAGCCTTCACGGCAGGCCAGGAGAAACAGTCCATGCGAGAATGGCGCCATGACCCAGGAGCAGCACCAATTCACAGCGCCCGCCCCGCATCCCGCATTCGAAGCCGCCCATCAGGCCGCGCGGAAGAGCCTGGCTGAAGGCGGCATCCCCATCGGAGCGGCGCTCGCCCGGAACGGCACGGTCATTGCCAGCGGGCACAACGAACGGGTCCAGAACGCCGATCCGATCGCGCACGGGGAAATGTCCGCGCTGCGCGCAGCGGGCCGGCAGAGGAGCTACCGGGACACCACGCTTTACACCACCCTCGCCCCGTGTGCCATGTGCGCCGGAACCATCATCCAGTTCAAAATCCCCCGCGTGGTGGTTGGCGAGGCACGCACGTTCGACGGCGAAGTGGAGCTCCTGCGGTCACGCGGGGTTGAGGTGGTGGTCCTGGATGATCAGCGGTGCGTGGACATGATGCGAACGTTCCAGTCTGACAACCCGGACCTGTGGGCAGAGGACATCGCCGAGTAGGTCCGGGCGGACACCGGCGTTTCAGCAGTTCGACTGCGACTTCTGTGTACGCGTTTCACCGTTGGTGCTCACGGTCTGGGAACTTGAGCGGCACGTCTCGCCATACTCTGTAAACGTGTTCTGGCTGGTCATCGTTGTCACCTTGGGGCTCAGCATGTAGTGCGTTTTGTAGTCGAACGTCGACTGGCTGCCGTCGAGGTTCTGCACCGTGCTCTGATCGCGGGTGTTGGTGGTGTAGTACTCGTTCTCGATGAATCGGGTGGCGCCCCGGTATTCGTAGGTTGACCCATCGGGGAAGCTGTATTCGACGTGTTCCACCACGGCAGGGTTGCTGGGTGACTCGGACGGCGGCGCGGCCATGGCCGGCGAGGCAGTGAGGGCGAGTGCAAGTCCAGCGCCGGTGGCGATGAATAGGCTGGTCAGACGGTTCATTTGGGGGGCCTCTCGTTTCTTGTCGGGCTCCCCAGCGCGCAGTGGGTAAATCATAACGATGGCGTAATGGTCCGTCAATGAGTCAGCGGTTGCCGCCCACCTCAGCCACTTCGACCTCAACCCCGGCGTCCCGGAACTTCTGCACCTGGGCCGGGTCGGCGCCGTCGTCCGTCACCAAAGTCCACGGCAGCGCAAGCCGTGCCCAGGCGTGGAACGGCCGCAGGCCGAGCTTGGAGGAGTCCGCCAGCACGTACACCACATTGCCGCGGCGGGCCATGAGTTCCTTGAGCCGGGTCTGGGCGTGGTCGGCTTCGCAGATGCCGTCCTCGGCGGTGACGGCGTCGGCGCCCAGGAACACGCGGTCAAAGCTCATCCGCTCCAACGCGGCTTCAGCCAGTGGGCCCACAAAACTCTGTGAAACGCTCCGGAGCCGGCCGCCCAGGCAGTCCACCTCGATGCCCTCGGACTCGGACAGTTCCTGCATGGTGTTGATGCCGGGCGTCGTCACAGACAACTTGTCGAAGCCGCGCAGTTCGTGGGCGAGGGCACCCACGGTGGAGCCGGCGTCGAGCAGGATGTTCTCCCCGGGCCGGATGACGGACGCCGCCCAGCGGGCGATGGCGTGCTTCTGCTCAAACGCCTGGCCGGTGCGCTGCCGCAGCGACGCCTCCGGGTGGGCCCCCATGGCCATGGCGCCGCCGTAAGTGCGGGCCAGCCGGCCCTGCCCGTTGAGGAGCGCCAGGTCACGGCGGATGGTGGAGGCGGTCACCTCGAAGCGGGCGGACAGCTCCTCTACGGAGGCCAAACCGGTGGTGACGGCGAGGTGGTAGATCTCCTCGCGCCTGGCATTTGCCGACAACATTCCCGGTCTCCTTCGCATGGGCGTGGTTACCATGCTAGTTCCGGCCCCCGGCAACTCGCCGGAGCCTCGCCCTGCGCGGAATGCGCAACGGCCAGTCAGCACTCTGAGCTGACCGGCCGTTCAGAGAGCTCCAACCCCGGATTCGGGTTATCTGTCCCTCAGGTTCTCTTAGACAGCTTCCTCGCGCGACGGCGCCAGGTCCACTGCCTGCCGCAATGCCTCAAGAAGAGACTCGTGATCGGCAATGTTCTTGCCCGCGATGTCGAAAGCCGTGCCGTGGTCCACCGAAGTGCGCACTACAGGGAGACCAACGGTGATATTGACGCCGTTCTCCAGGCCAAGCACCTTGACCGGGCCGTGGCCCTGGTCGTGGTACTGCGCTACCACCAGGTCGAAGTCACCGCGGCCGGCGAGGAAGAAGAGGGTGTCGGCCGGAAGGGGGCCGAATGCGTCGATCCCGTCAGCCTGGGCCTTCTCGATGCCCGGCTGGATCTTCTCCGCCTCTTCGCCGTAACCGAACAGTCCGTTCTCTCCTGCATGCGGGTTGATGGCGCACACGGCGATTCTCGGGTTTTCAATGCCCGAGGCCTGCAGAAGCTCGTGTCCACGCTTGATGGTCCGGTAGACGAGGTCCCCGTTGATCTTGGCGATCGCGTCGATAAGGCCGATGTGGGTGGTGACGTGGATGACGCGCATCTTCGGGGCAGTCAGCATCATGGAAACTTCCTCGGTGCCGGTCAGTTCGGCGAGGAGTTCGGTGTGGCCGGGGTACTTGTGTCCCGCGGCGTGCAGGGCTGCCTTGTTCAGCGGCCCGGTGCAGATCGCATCCACTCGGCGGTCCATGGCCAAGGCAACAGCCTTCTGGATGAAGAGGAATGAACCGTGCCCGGCGGCTGCTGATAGCTCGCCCCATGCGAGGTCCTCGGGAATGCAGCCGATATCAAGCACGTCGATGGTGCCTTCGTCGAACAGGGCCTCGGACGGTTCCGACACCTTGCGCAGGGTCAGCGGGCTCGAAACGATGTCCGCGGCGAGCTGCAGGCGGCGAAGGTCGCCGACGACGAGCATACGGGCCTTCGATCGGAGTTCCGCGTCGGCCAGGGCTTTGACGATGATTTCCGGGCCAATGCCGGCCGCATCGCCCATGGTGATGGCAACAATCGGGCGTCCCATTATTTGATACTCATTTCAGTCGTTGTGCAGTGAGAAATTGTGTGGTCCGGGCCAGCGTTCCGGCGTCCCCGAAGGCACCGGCCTTGGTGACCAGCAGGGGGAGAGGATCAGGCAGCAGGCTCATCACGACGCCGGGTTCGATCTCACCCAGGACGGTGAAGCTGCCGGCACCGAGGGCCTTCAGGACTGCCGTGGCCGTCTCCCCGCCGGTCATAACGAGGGCGTCGCAGTGCCCGATGCCCGCAGCGGTGGCTCGGGCCAAAGCTTCTGCAACCACCAGTGCCTGCGATTTGTCCACGGTCCCCATCGGATCCGGCGTGAGGACAACATCGTTCCGGGTCATCGCCTGGGCAACCTCGCGGGCCACCGCTGGCTCCTCCAGTAAGTCATGGTCCAGCTTGATATGTTCAGCGCCGGCAGCAAGAAGTGCTTCGGTTTGCCGCCGCGCAAGGCCTGAGTAACTGCCGATCACGGTCAAGGTCCGGTTGACGCGCCGCATCTGCGTGTTCCGCGCACTTATTCCTTCTTTCCGCGCAGCAATGTGCCCCGCCAGCCCGCCGGAACCGACCAGGAGTGCCGGGAAGTCCAGAAGGCCTGCTGCCGCTGCGATGGCTTTCAGATCCTGGTCAGAAGAGGCGTCCAGAACGACGGCGTCAATTCCGCGTGACTGCACGTCACTTAGGTGCGCTGCGAGTTCCGCCGGCGTGCGTCCGGGTTTTTCGGCCACCACTTCGGCGGTGAGACCACCGGCGGCAAGTGCGCCTGCGACGTCGCCACGGAAGCTTCCTTCAGTGTTCTGCACGCCGCCCACGTGGACGAAGCCGCCCACAGTGGTCCTTCCCGTGCCCCCATAAGCCGGAGCCACAATGGCCAGACGCTTGCCGCGGACCTGGGTGATCCCCGCCAGCGTTGCGGCGACCTCGGCGCCCACATTGCCCCGGAGCAACGAGTCGATCTTTTTGAAGACCCGTCGATCCTGGCCCAGGGCACGCCCGACGGCGGAGGCTACAGTCGAGGCTGCCTCCTCCGCGGCCAGGTAGCGGCTCTCGGTGTTGATCGACAGGATCTCAGCTTCGGGCCAGGTGGAGTCGACGTCCAGGATGACGGAACTGGTGTGCGTGGGTCCGTAGGCTGCGGCAGCATCGGCCGCTCCCGTCAGGTCGTCGGCGATGATTGCCCAGCGCGTGGCTGCGTGGGTGTTCATACTGCTGCAGGCACCTCAGATGATGTAGCGGTGGCTTCTTTGGCCTTGAGGCGCTTGGCGTACCAGGCAACGATGAGCGGGCAGCCAATGGCGGTGACCACAACGGACGCGGCAACCAGAACGGTGGCGGGTCCGGCAGCGGGGAGATACGCAGGGTTGGCTGCAGCTACCAGCATGGGGACTGTTGCAGCGTTTCCGGCGGTGGTGGCGGCAGCCAGGCCGGCGAGTCCGGTGCCCCCGCTCAGCTTGTCAGCGAAGAAAAGTACGGCGCCGCCGACGATCAGCACGAACAGGCCAAGCGCCACACCCAGAAGGCCGGCACTGAGCACCTTCTCGAGGTTCAGGCCAAAGCCCAGGGCGAGGGCGAAGAACGGAATAAGAACGGGGGCTGCAGAGGAAAGGAACTTACGCATGGCCGGGTCGAGGGTGCCCAGCAGCACTCCGAGGAGCAGGGGGATGATGGCGCCTACGAGGGCCTGCCACGGGAAGGCCGAGAGGCCGGCCACACCGAGTGTGAGCATGGTCAGGAACGGGCCCGATTCGAGCGTCATGACGGAGTAGGCAGCAACGTCCTTGGGCTTGCCGTACTGGCCCATAAGAGCCATGTACATTCCGCCGTTGGTGTCATTGAGTGCTGCCAGGATGGCCAGGACGGACAGGCCTGTAAGCAGACCGCCATCGATGGGAAGTTCGCCCAGGAACCTGCCGGCGATGATGCCGATGATTACGGCGAACAGGACCTTGGCGCCGAAAAGGACGCCGCCCTTTTTCAGGATGTAGGGCGTGGCCTTGATATCGATGCTTGCACCCATGCATACGTAGAACACGGCGAGGATGGTGGTGCCGCCGGTGAACAGCGCACCTGTAAACGAACCGAAGAATTTAGCGGAATCCGGTGCGAAGGTGGCCAGAAGGGCACCGATGAGCAGCGGAATCAACATCATGCCGCCGGGAACTTTTTCCATGCTGGCCTTGATCGGAATAGACATTAATCAACCTCATTGTTGTGGGGGAGGGGGGCTCGGCCCGGGTTCCGATTATGATTTAGATCATAGAATGCCTGCGCGCTTAGCGCAAGCACTGTTGCGCGAAACGCGCACGGCCGTGACTCCTCCGAACGCGGCGCTACGTTACGGGCGGGTAGTAGGGGATGTCCGGTTCTGCAGGATTACACAGGTCCACGACCTAACATGGCCCACATGAAGGATGCCCGGGACGCCCGCTCTGCTGCCGTTGTGATCAACACTGGTTCACGCCGGGGAGCAGCGGCACACGAACTTGCGCTGGACGCGATGCGAGGGGCCGGCGTGCCGGTCTCCTCCGTGCACCCCGTGCACTCCGGGGCGGACTTGGCCGGGGCGCTGGATCAGGTGATGGCGGACGGGCACGATCTGGTGGTTGTCGGCGGCGGTGACGGGACGGTGTCCTATGCGGCCGGCAGGGTGGCGGGCACCGACGTCGTGCTCGGCGTTCTTCCGCTGGGCACCGCCAACGATCTCGCCCGGACCCTGGAGATCCCGAACAATCTTGCCGAGGCGTGCGCTGTCATCGCCCACGGGAAGGTGGTGGATATCGATCTGGGCCGGGCCAACGGCCAGCCTTTCCTCAACGTCGCGTCCGTTGGCCTGTCGGTGGGTGTCACCGAAGCTCTCAGCCCCCGCCTGAAGCGGTATATCGGGCCGTTGGCGTACGGCATTGCTACCCTGCGCGCTTATGCCCGGCACAAGGCGTTCCGGGCACGTCTCGAGTTCCCGGAGGGGGACCACGAGCCGATGGAGCTCGAGCACCTGCTCCAGGTGGCCGTAGGCAACGGCCAGCATTACGGCGGCGGGAACATGGTCTCCCCGACGGCGGGGATCGACGACCACACCCTCGACATCTACGCCATCCCGCTGGCACCCCTCCGGGAGCACGTGAGCATTGCGCGGCTGCTCAAAGACGGCAGCTTCGTCGAACACGACAAGGTGTACCACCTGACCAGCCGCCGCGTCCGGCTGGTCACCGAGCCCCCGCTGTCCGTGAACCTCGACGGCGAAATCGCCACCACCACGCCGGCCGACTTCACCATCCAGCGCAACGCCGTCCACGTGGTGGTGCCCCAGGGAAGCACCAGCGCATTGTTCGACGGACCGGGCGCCGCATGAACATGGAGCCGTTTCAGAGGTAGTCGCCGGCCCGTTCGCGCGCAACTTCGAGCAACGTGGATTGAAAGGCGACCTCCGCCGGGGCGTAGACCTTGTCCTGCCGCTGCGCGAGCAGTATCCGCCGCAGCGGCGCGGCGGCACCGAGGCTGAGTACCCTCACATCGGGGTGCTGAAGTGACACGGCGGTCCTGGGCACCATGGCTACGCCCATTCCGACACTGACCATGGCCTGGGCCTCCTGGTAGTCGTTGGCCAGGAAGCCGATGGTCGGTTCGAACCCGGCGTCGTGGGCGGAACGCTGGAGGACCTCCACCACCGGGTGGGCCTCCGCGCGCACAATCCATGACTCGTTGCGCAGTTCGCCCATGCTGACCTCCTCCCTCTCCGCCAGCGGGTGGCCGCGGGCCACCAGGATCACCGTGCTCTCCTGGAAGACTTCCGTGACCCGGATGGACTCGTCCTGGAAGGTGTTCCAGGGGTAGTCCCAGAGCAGGCACAGCCCCGTGACGCCGGACTCCAGATCCGCAACGAGTTCGTCGAAGCGCGCGCTGCGCAGGGAGAGGCTGATGGCCGGGTAGCGCTTCTTGAACGTCCGGATGACGATGGGCAGGAAGGAACCGGCCAAGGTGGGGAAAGTGCCTACGGTCAGGGACCCCTGTTTCAGTCCGGCGATCTGGCCGAGATCGGACTGGGCTGCCTTCATCTGCCGGACGATCTTCCGCGCGTGCCCCGCAAGCACCTGGCCGGCCTCGGTGGGCACCACACCGCGGGAGCGGCGGTTGAGCAGGGGCTGCCCCACCTCCTGTTCGAGCTTGCGCAGCTGCTGGGAAACGGCCGAGGGTGTGTACATCATCAGCTCGGCTGCGGCGGTGATGGAGCCCTGTTCGACCACCTCCAGCAGCAGAGCCAGCCGCCGGATATCGAACAACGGCTGCTCTTCTTCGTGAAGCATCGCTTTACCCTTCTGCTGATTTCGTTCATTCCCTGCAGGGAGATGGAGAAACGGCGCTGTCCCGCGGCGGAATCACCGGAGCTTCTGCTATAGAAAGGACAGCTTTGCCCTTTCACCACTAATGAATGAAGAAATACTACATACCCTCTCAATTATTGAACATTGTCCTAAAGTGTGATCTGGCTCAATCTCTTCTCAGGCCCTCAACAAACTTTGAGGCGAAGGAGAGGTGGGAATCGATGAAGATCGAAGCGGAATGGATGCGCGGAGGCACCAGCAAGTGCTGGGTGTTCGAAGCAGGGCATCTTCGGGAGGGCGGCACCAGCCTGGATGTGCTGCTTCCACGGCTGTTCGGCAGCCCCGACCCCCGGCAGATCGACGGCGTGGGCGGGGCCACCTCCACCACCAGCAAGGCGATCATCGTGCACCGGCCTGCCGGCGGGGACATCGACGTCGAGTACACCTTCGCCCAGGTCGGCATCGAAGAAGCCGGCGTGGACTGGGGCAGCAACTGCGGAAACGGCTCAGCGGTTGTGGGCCTCTACGCGATCGAGAAGGGGTTGGTGGTTCCCACCGCGGACGTCACCCGGATCGTCACCCGCAACACCAACACGAACCAGGTCATCGTCCAGCGGGTGTCCACCCCGGCAGGTGCCCTTCCCCTTGTCCCGGACGGGCACATGCCAGGAGTGCCGTTCCCCGGCTACGCGGTGGGGCTGGGGTTCCAGGACCCTGCCGGAAAGACCACCGGCGCCCTGCTGCCCACCGGCGCAGCAACGGACACCATCACCGCGGGCGGATCCCGCTGGACAGTTTCAATGGTCGACGCCGGCGCCCCCGTTGTGATGGTCCGCGCAGAGGAGCTGGGCCTGGACCCGGCCCGCTACGGGAATTGGCGGCCGGGAGTCGAGCTGCAGCTGGAGACCTTGGAACAGATCCGGCGGCAGGCCGCCGTCCGGATGGGGCTGGCCGCCACGGCCGACGGCGCCGCGCGGGCAATCCCCAAGCTTGCCGTCGTCGCCGCCCCCGCGCCGGCGGACCGGAGCTGCGACGTCAACGTCATGATGCTTTCCATGGGCAAGCCCCACCCGGCGTTGGCCATCACCGGCAGTATCGCCCTCACCCTGGCCGCCCGCACTCCCGGCACCGTGCTGCACGCCATCACGGGCGGGACAGCGGGAAACACACTGCGGCTGCGTACCCCGGCCGGGGTGATTGAGACCTGGAGCGAGGAGCACAACGGAACCCTGCTCGTCGGCGTCGACCGCACCGCCCGCACCATTGCCACCACCATCATCCACCTCCCCGAGGTCTCGGCCAGCCCAACAGCTGCCGCCCTCGCGGGAGCCACTCAATGAGGAGTAAGCACCATGACTAGTACCCTGAACCGTCCCGCTGCCCCCAAGGGTGGCGCCGACGAAAACCGCCCTGAGCGTCCCAACCGCCGCCGCCGCCGTATCCTACTGATGGCGGTGGCCGGTCTAACGATCCTGGGTCTGGCTGCCCTCGTTCTGGGGGGTGGCATCCTCAACCCGGCGGCCACCCCGGAACCGGAGCAGAGCATGACCGCTATCCAGATCATCCCGCTCGTCATCCTCGTGGTGATGTTCGTGGTCGCCACAAAATGGCCGCTGAACATCGGCGTGATGGGGCTGGTGGCGTCCTTCGGCGTCGGCTACTTCATGCTCGGGATGACGGACAAGCAGATCCTCGAAGAGTTCCCGGCCAGCATCGTCCTGACGATTATCGGCGTCACCTATTTCTTCAGCATGGCCCAGCGGAACGGCACCATAGACATCATCGTGCAGACGTGTGTTCGCCTTGTCCGGGGCAAGACCCTGCTGCTGCCCTGGGTGTTCTTCCTGATGGCTGCCGCGCTGACCGCATTGGGCACCTTCTCGCCGGCCGCCGTCGCGCTGCTGGCACCCGCGGCCATCGGCTTTGCGTACGAGTCACGCATCCACCCCGTGGTGATGGGAGCCTTTGTCATCAACGGCGCCCACGCCGGCGGCTTTTCGCCGCTGTCCGTGGCCGGCGTGCTGGTGCACAACATCGCCGTGGAGAACGGCTTTCCCATCTCGCAGGGCTCACTGTTCGTTGCCAGCTTCGCCTTGAACCTCATCCTCTCCGTCCTGACCATCGTGCTGTTCGGCCTCCTGGGCAAGCTGCGCGACGGCGACGGCGGCCAGCTTGCCGACGTCGACACCGCCCGGACCGGCCGTCCCCACGGCCAGCAGATCCTCACGCTGGCCCTGATCGCCGCGATGCTGGTCTGCACCCTGGGTTTCCACATGCCCATCGGTTTCGTTGCCCTGTCCGCAGGCCTCCTGCTGGCGCTGGTCAACATCAAGGAACACCAGACGTTCATTGGCGGCGTCTCCTGGTCCACGGTCCTGCTGGTGGCCGGCATGATCACCTACGTGTCCCTGCTCCAGCACGTGGGCGTCATCGACACCCTTGCCGAGCATGCACTGGCACTGGGTGCACCGCTGCTGGTTGCACTGGTCCTCTGCTACGTCATCGGCGTGGGATCAGCCTTTGCCTCCTCCACGGCTTTGCTGACCGCCTTCATTCCGCTGGCCGGGCCGCTGCTCGCCACGAGCTCCTTGAGCGCCTCCGGGACCGTTGCGGCCCTTGGCCATCGCAGCCACGGTGGTTGATGTTTCGCCCTTCTCCACCGACGGTGCGCTGGTGGTTGCCAATGCCCCCGAACATGACCGGCAGCGCGTCTACAAGCAGCTGATGGGCTACGCCGGGGGAGTGGTGCTGGTGGCTCCTGCCCTTGCCTGGGCCATGCTGGTACCCACCGGCATCATGTAAAAGGTCCTTCACTCCTCCCGGGATGGCATTCCGCAGCAGTGTTTCCCAACACTGCCGCGGAGTGCCATCTCGCTGTTCTGGCGTCCAGGCCTTCAGCGCAGACCGGCGGTATGCCCGCCTTCTCCCGAGACCCAGTCAAAAACCGGCCCGGCGCGCGGCGTCAATGGACGCGGCCAGGAGTGACAACCGCTGCTCAACACTGGCTGCTGGTGGTGCGGAAACCTTCAGCCCCCGATAGGCGCCTGGTTCAGTGCCTTCGCGGGCGCCTTCCAGCACGGCTGCCATGGAACGGATGGCCCCTGACGTCAGCAGGGACGCTGGTTCCACCGGAGCCGGCGGGAGATGGGTATCGTCCCACGCCCCGCCGTAAGCCGTGGCCTGGGATGAGCAGCCGGAGAGAACAACACCTGCCAAGACGCCTGCCTGCAACGCCAGTTCTACATGCCGGTCCGGTGCGTTGGTATCACGGCCCTCAATGACCGAGCGGGCCCAGTTCACGGTGACACCTGCCCCCGTGCCCGCGGCAAGTACTGCTTCAATTTCCTGATCCAGCTGCAGGAAACCCTTTACCGGCGGGTAGTGGCCGGAGGCAGCGTCGCAGTGTTCCAGAACAGGCCGGGCACCGTCCCAGTCATACTCCGCCAACTGCTTAAGCGAGTCAGCCAACGCTTCAACGGATGCTGTTGTCCTGGTGAAAGTTCCGATCTCCCCAACCGAAAGACGGGGAGCGCTGTACAGGTGCACCGCGCGAACCGCTTTACGGCCCAACGTCCGGTTCAGGGTGCGTACCGCCTCAGCCGCAGCGGCAGTTCTTTCCAGTGCTGCGCGTTTTCCTTCCAGGTCGGCCGAGGCCAAGCCAAAGCCAACGGAAGCGCCGAGCCGGTCCATGGTGTCCGGAATGGTGGTGAGCACAAAGCTGAAATCGGCGGGGAGGTGGCCAATCTGCTGAACCAGCCAGTCGCCGTCGTACTTGTGCAGCTTTCCCGTGGCGTAAAACGGAATCTCCAGCCCAGTGACATGCGGCAGGGCCGCAGCGCCGGACAGAAACGCGGCCTCAGCCACCGGATCACGGCCGTCCAGGGCCGGAGCCGCGGTGTAGCTGCTCAGAATCAGCCCCGCTCGGCGGGTCACGTCAGGTTCACGGCTGAAGACTCCGGCAAGGCCACCGGATTCGTGAGCGTTCCCACGCCTTCGATGTCCACCGAAACGGTATCGCCCGGATGGAGCTCGAGGACCGTTTCGTCAGCAGCCCAGGGGGTGCCGGTGAGGATCACGTCCCCGGGGTAGAGGGTCATAAACCGGGAGCAGAACAGCAGCAGCTCCGCCACGGAAAAAACCATGCGGGAGGTCGAGGAACTTTGGACCACCCCACCGTTGATCCTTGTGACGAGGCGAAGGTCCTGAAGGTCCCTGATCTCGTCCAGTGTCACCAGTTCAGGCCCGAGCGGGCAGAACGTGTCCAGGCTCTTGCCGCGCGTGGACTGCACGTCGGCTGCCTGCAGGGTCCGCGCGGAGACGTCATTTGCCACCGTCACCCCGGCGACTGCTGCGAGCGCTTCTTCTGCGCTGTGCGCATCCTTCAGCACACGGCCTACGACGACGGCGAGTTCACCTTCGCAGAGGACGGTCCCGGCATGTGCCGGGTCAAACGTGATGGGCCCGCCGTCGCCTGCCAGGCTCCCGGGAAACTTGCCAAAGACCAGGGGGATGCGTCCCGGTGCCCGCCGGTCCGGGGCGGTGCCTCCGGCGGGCCCGGGGGACAGTGGGGGGCCGTTCTCTTCCCGGGAGCCGGGCCAGTAGTTTTCCCCAATGCCGATGAGCTGCCCGGGCAGGCGGACTCCGGGCAGCAGGGCGCAGGCCATATACGGGCGTCCCTCCGGCCCGGACTCAGCGATTTTCAGCGGAAACCGCGGCATTCAGTGGCTCAGGTGTGAGGCATAGACACGCAGGCGCGGGTGCTGGAACACCACGTCCGGCGGGCCCTCTGCCACGATGCCGCCGTGTTCCATGAAGATCACCCTGTCCGCCACCTCCCGCGCGAACTTCATTTCGTGCGTCACGATGACCATGGTCATACCGGTTTTCGCGAGCTTGGCCATGATCTCCAGGACCTCGTTCACCAGTTCCGGATCCAGTGCGGACGTGGGCTCGTCGAAAAGGATGGCCTTGGGATCCATCATGAGCGCGCGGCAGATTGCCACCCGCTGCTGTTGCCCGCCGGACAGGTCGGCGGGGTACGCGTCCGCTTTGTCCTCAAGGCCAACCGAGCGGAGCTTTTCCAAGGCACGCCCCTGCGCGTCCGCCCGCTTCTGCTTCTTGGAGATCACCGGCCCTTCCAGGAGGTTCTCCAGAACCGTGCGGTGCGGCCACAGGTTGAACTGCTGGAACACCATGGAGATTTCACGCCGCAACCACGTCAGCCGGAACTGGTCCAGGACGCCAAGCTTTCCCCGCGCGTTCGGGGTGTAGAACACCTGCCGGCCGTCCACGTGGATGCGTCCGGCGTCCGGTACCTCCAGCATGTTGATGCACCTCAGCAGGGTGCTCTTCCCGGCGCCGCTCGGGCCGATGATGGCCACCACTTCACCGGGAAGGATCCGAAGGTCTACGTCCTTCAGGACCTCGCGCGAGTTGTAGCTCTTGGTGAGCCCGGTGATGCTGATCATGCCATGCTCCTAACGGCTTCGCGCACCTGTTTGGTGGTGCCCATCTTGCGGCCCATCTTCTTTTCAATGACGATCTGAAGGACCATCAGCAGGCTGGTCATGACCAGGTACATTGCCGCCACGACCCCCAGGGTTTCCATGACGTTGTACGTGGAGTTGTAGGCCTTCTGGCCCTGCAGCATCAGGTCCGGCACTGTGATGACGGAGATCTGGGCGGACTCCTTGAGCATGATGATGCAGTTGTTGATGTACGGGGGAGTCATGAGCCGGATGCCTTCCGGAGCTGTCACCCGCACGAACTTCTGCAGCGGGTTCATGCCTACGGAGTCCGCCGCTTCCAGGTGGCCGGTATCAACCGATTTGAGCCCGGCCCTGATGATTTCCGAGAAGAACGACGCCGAGTTCAGGCTCATGGCGATCAGGCCTGCCGTGAATGCGTCCATGGTCAGTCCGAACGGCTTCGTGTAGTAGAAGAAGAACAGCGACAGCATGAGCGGCAGGCCGCGGAAGAACCAGACATAGGCAGCGGCGAAGATCCGCAGTGCGCGGACCCTGGAGAGCCGCAGGGTGGCGATGACGTAGCCCAGGACGGTGGCGCAGACGATGGCCGCAGCAACGATTCCCAGGGTTGTCAGTGCGCCGGTCAGAAAGATCGGGAAGTATTCGGCTGCAACAGAGCCGGGCTCGGAGATGTTCATGGCAAATTACGCGGCGGGGATCTCGACCGTGAAACCGAACCACTTCTGGTTCAGTTCCTCCAAGGTGCCGTCAGCCTTGAGCTCTTCGATGATCTTGTCCACTTTGGGCTTCATTTCGGTGTCGTCCTTGGGAAGGCCGACACCGGCCGGCTTCATTCCGTAGACATCACCGACGATTTTGAGCTCCGCGGCGAGCGGGGAGTTCTTCATGAAGTTCTCAGCCGCGATCCGCCCCGTGGCAAACACATCGATCCTGCCGGCGGCAACATCCGCGAAACCTTCGGGGGCGCCGGGATAGGCTTTGAGCTCTTTGAAACCGCCGATGCCCTTGACATCGGATTCGGTGCCTGAGCCGCCGATGGCGCCGACAATGAAGCCGTCCAGCTTGCTGACCTGCTCCACCGAGGTGTTGTCCTTCTTGACAACGGCAACCGCACCGTCCGCCAGGTAGGGGGTGGAGAAAGTGATGGACTGCTTGCGGGGTTCGGTCATGGTCAGTCCCGACATCACGGCGTCGAACTTTCCGCTGTTCAGTCCGGGAAGCAAGCCCGTCAGCTGGCCTTCGACAAATTCTGCTTCCATGCCCAGCTTGTCGGCGATCAGCGTGCCCACCTCGATGTCGAAGCCGGTGAGTTTTCCGGCCTCCGAGAAAGTGATGGGCCGGAAGGTGCCGCTGGTGGCGATGGTGAATTTTTCCTTCGGAGCCGTGTCCGCCGAGGCGGAGCTGCTGGCCGAGCAGCCGCTGGCGGCCAGGGTGAGGGCGGCCAGAGCCGCGACGACGGCGGCTTTGCTAGTGCGTGAAAACATGCGTTGCTTCCCACTTTCAGTAATCCGTTGCCAGTGATGGTTGCTGACAGGGAAGACGCTATGGGCTCCGTGTGTCCGGGGATCGCCTGCTTCGTTTCGACTATGTTAATTGTGAATTCTGTAGACAATTTTACAGTTAGCTGGCCGTGCGGTCCCCTGCGGGCTTCACGCTGTGCTCGAGAACCAGAGCCTCCAGCAGCTCGGCGAAGGCGAGGGCGGTCAGCTCACCTCCCGGAGGGGCTATCACCTGCACGGACAGAGGGAGCCCTTCTGCAGACAAACCCACCGGCAGTGACACCACGGGGCAGCCTGTCAAGGTCACGGCCCGGCAGGGTCCCATGACTTCCCAACCCTGCAGTTGCCGGCCGTCTACATCCAGTACGCCTTCAACGTCCGCCGCGGGGCCCCCGGCCACCGGAAGCAGGACAACGTCCACCGCATTGATCTGGCGGAGAGCCTGCCGGCGCGCAGACTCGGCGGCTGCCCACGCCAGGCCCGTGTCCGCGGCGGAGGCCCTGAGCGATTCCCGGATGGTCTCCAGGTTGCGCCCGGATACATTGTCCTCCTTGCCGGCGACGGCAGCGGCATGATCGAGCATGGGGTCAAGCGCGCGCAAGCGGTTGTAGGCAGGCAGGCACTCCGCCAGCAGGTCGGGCTGCTGCTCTACCGCGTGACCCGCCGCGGCAAGCGCAGCTGCCAGCCGCCCCATCAGCGCGCTGACTTCGCTGCGGACCGGACCAAAGACGCGGCCGTCACTCCATGCGACACGGAACGCGGCGCTTTGTCCGGTTCCCGCGCCTGCTTCCACGCCGGACATCACACGGTAGGCCACCTGCAGATCACGCACCGAGCGCGCAAGCGGGCCGATCGTCTGGAACGAGCCCTGCATTCCCGGGCTGACCGCGGGCAGCACGCCTTCAGAGCCGAAGTTTCCGCCAAGCCCCGGCACCTGCCCTTCGCCGGGCAACGCTCCAATTCCTGGACGCAATGCAACAATTCCGACGCACTGGGCCGGCCATCGCAAAGATCCGCCGAAGTCTGTTCCCACACCCAGCGCGGAGATGCCTGCCGCGATCGAGGCGGCTTCCCCGCCGCTGGAACCACCTGGGGTCGCGGCCGGAAATCGGGGGTTGCCGGTCCTGCCGTTCAGCGGACTGTCACAGGTGACCCCGAAGGCAAATTCCGGGCAGTTGGTTTTTCCGATCAGGATGGCGTCGGCGTCCAGCAGCCGTTGCACCGCGGGGGCCGTGGTTGTTGCCGTCGTGCCGGCAAACGCGAGGCTGGCAGCTGTTACCGGAAGCCCGGCAACAGCGATCACGTCCTTGACGCTGAAAGGCACTCCTGCCAGCAGGCCCAGCGGTTTGCCGGCCGCACGGCGGGCATCGAGGGAGGCGGCCGCCGCGGCCGCGCCCTCCCAGTCTTCGGTGATGAAAGCATTGAGCGCGTGTCCTTTTTCTGAGCTGGCGCTTTTTCGCGCGGCGGCCACCACCTCAGTGGCAGTCAGCACGCCCGCCTGCACCGCCTCGGCAAGGGCGGTCGCGTCCTGGTAGCCGGCGTTGATGCTGCTCAGCAGCGAGGGGCTCATTGTGCAGCGGCCAATGTGTCGCTTGCGCCCTGTCTTTCCAGGTAATCCCGTTCGCCGTGTTCTTCAAATTCACGCCGGATGCGCTTCGGGTCCCCGGAGCGGAGGCACTCCAACAGCTCCGCATGCCGGTCGCAGCCTTTGGTGAGGTCGCCTTTGGTCCGGGCCTCGTTCAGGACGTTGGCTGCCATGCAGAGCTGCATCTGTAACATCAGGGTCCGGTACGTGTCGCTGAGTCTCCGGTGCCCGGCCGCGTCCACCAGTGCCGTATGGAAGTCAACGTTCGCCTGGATGACTGCAGCCTGGTCTCCCCGTTTGGCCGCAGAACGCATGGCTTTCATGATCGGGTCGAGGGCCGCATAAGTGGACGGATCCCTTTTTGCCAGGAGGCGGTCCAAAGCGAACATTTCCAGAGCGCGCCTGAGGGAGTAGATCTCGTCGATGTCCGACTCTGTCATTGCCACCACGCGGTAGCCCCGGCGTGGCGACTGTTCCAGGAGGCCCTCGCTCTCAAGGGTGCGCAAGGCCTCTCGGAGGGGAGGGCGGGAGATCCCGAGGCGTTCGGCCAGCGGGGGCTCGTTCAGTTTGTCGCCCGGCGCCAGCTCTCCGCTCACAATCAGCTTTCGGATCTCATTGGCAGCAAGGGAGACGAGGCTTTCCTGGACAATCATGATCCAAGACTACTGTCTACACATTCACCGGATGAAGAGGGGACGGTGAGTTTACACAGGGTTTACACGCGGCGTACTTTCGTCAGATTGTCTACAGTATTCTGAAGTCCTTTACTGGAGAAGGATGTTGTGACATGGGAAAAACGGCAACTTACGCGCATTCACTCCGTCGGGGGTCTGCGTGGATAGATCCCTTTATTGTGCTGTTGCTGGCCACCCTTGTGGGGGCGGCTTTGTTTCCGCCACCCGACGCATTTGGCCCTGTCCTGTCCACCGCCGGTGGCATCGCGGTGGCCATCCAGTTTTTTCTCAGCGGGCTGCGGCTGCCGCCGTCAGTGGCACTGCAGGGGCTGAAAGCCTGGCGGTTGCACGTGGTTATCGTGTCGTTTTCGTTTGTTGTTTTTCCTCTGCTGGGTTTCGGCGTGGCCGCCGCAACATCCTGGTACCTCACCCCTGAACTCGTAGCGGGGTTGCTGTTCTTGACGATGCTTCCCACCGCAGTGCAAACAGCCACCACTTTCACCGGAATTGCAGGAGGGAACACCGCGGCGGCCATTTGCGCGGCGTCCATCTCGAACTTGCTCGGGGTGCTGGCTACGCCCCTCATGGTGGCCCTCGCCATGGGTGCATACAGCGGAATGAATGCCACGTCGGCTGTCAGGATTGGGCTGCAGATCGTGGCACCGTTCATCGTGGGCCAGCTACTCCACAAACTGACAGTCAGATGGACGGACCGCTGGGCTCCTGCGCTGAAAGTGGTGGACCGCGGCGCCATCCTCCTGGTGGTTTACGGTGCGTTTGGTGCCGCAGTGGCGGGCGGACTCTGGCAGAAGCTGGCGCCTGCCCAGCTGGTGGTGACGGGAAGCATCTGTGCAGTCATGCTGGCCCTTACACTCGTCGTCACTTCTTGTGTGGGTAGGAAGCTCGGCTTCGCCCGCGCTGATGCGACGGCCATCATGTTCTGCGGGTCAGAGAAGAGCCTTGCCGCCGGGCTCCCACTTTCGGCGATCCTCTTCCATGGGCCGCTGAGTGGAGTGGTGATCCTGCCCGTGATCATGTACCACGCCATGCAGCTGCTGGTTTGCGCCGGTGTTGCCCGCCGGCTGGCAAGACTCCAAAGCAGGACATTCACCAGCGAACCTGTTCCTGCGCGCGTTTAGAAGCTTCTTAACGAAGGAATGTCCGGGCCTCATCGGCGTTTCATTGCGGAAGCGGACGTACCATTTTGGGCATGGCTCGTTTTGGGATGAAGATGGCATGCACTTTCCTGGCGCTTTGTGGACTGTTGGTCACAGGAATGGCTCCGGTGGCAGCGGCTCCGCCACCCGGAAATACGGACCTGGTGGGCAACGACGTTTCCTGGCCCCAGTGCGGCAAGACCCTTCCCAGCGGGCAGGCGTTCGCGATCGTGGGCGTGACCGGCGGGCTGGCCAACAACACCAACCCCTGCCTCGCCGAGCAACTCACCTGGGCCGCCCACTCTACCGGTGGAACCTCGCAGCCCAAGGTTGCTTTGTACGTTAACACGGCCAATCCAGGACATGCCGGCTCCTGGTGGCCCTCGTCCAACGTCTACAAGGACGTGAAGGTGGCGAACCCCTATGGGACCTGCGCAGGCGCAGTCGACCTCGCCTGCTCATACATGTATGGGTATGCGAAGGCTTACGACGACGGCACTGACCGAGGCGTGGCGACCCCCGGCAAATATTTCTGGTGGCTGGATGTTGAGACCGGCAACAGCTGGCAGACCGGCACAGTCGGCACAGCCCTGAACCGGGCGGACCTTGAAGGGATGGTCGCCTACTTCAAGAGCATCACCGCCGGGAATGCGGGCGCCGGCGTCGGGATCTACTCCACTGGCTATCAGTGGGGAACCATCGCCGGGACCGTGCCCTCCAGCAGCTCCCTCACGGGGCTGCCAAGCTGGCTTGCAGGGGCCAAGACCCTGCGGGGAGCGAAGTCGAACTGTTCTTTGCCGGGCCTGACGCCCGGCAGCTCGGTGACAGTGACGCAGTATGTGTCGGCCGGACTCGATTATGACTTCTCCTGCCGATAGGCAGCGCCTCGATTCACGGCCGACGCCGGACTTAAGTCTCTGTTCCGGGGGGACCGCTCCGGCGTAGGTTGGGAGCGGGTCCGGAAGATCCAGGGCCCGCATCCAAGGGGGCATCATGACCAGGCCCGGAGTTTCGGCATTCAGCGTTCTGGGGGTCGGCGCACTTTTCGCGCTCGCAGGCTGCTTCGGCCCTCCTGCGCCGGCGCCCACGGGCACCTCCGCCGCCCCGACCTCGACGGCGGGCCCCACCACCTCCCCGAGTCCGACGGCGAGCCCCTCCACGCCGAGCAGCCCGTCAGTCACGCCGACCGCGACGGCGACTGTCCCGCCGTCGTCCGCGCCGCCGTCGTCCGCTCCCGCTGGCCCGACGGCGACACCGACCGCGGAGCCTACCTTCACGGGGTTCCCGGAGCAGGTTGGCCCGCTGACGGTCTACTACGTGGCCATCGGCGACAACGGCATCTCCGGGCCTTTGATCGGCTGCGGTGACAGCCTCATTGCCACGACCACAGCCCCGGTGCGCTTCACTGACCAGGTGGGCCCCAGCGTCGGGACGTTGCTCGCGAACAGGAGCCGCGACGTCGGCCTGTCAGGGCTAGTGAACGTCCTGTACCAGTCCAACCTCACGTACCTCGGCGGCGAACTGGTGGGCAGCACCATCACCATCTACCTCTCCGGGCAGTTCATGCTCGGAGGCGTGTGCGACATCCCGCGCGCCAAGGCACAGCTGGAGTACACAGCCATGGCAGCGTCCGCGGCCACGAGCGCCGAGGTGTTCGTCAACGGCCGCCCCATCGACGAGGTGCTCAGTCTCAAATAGACAGGCTGACCCTGCCGCCGTCGTGCCGTGGACCGATCGGCACGGCGGTTGGGCCCAGATGTCGCAACGTTCCCCGCGGCTACCCGGCTTCCGCCTGCTCCCAGTGCCGCCGGAGCAACTCCGCCAGCCGCTCAGGTTCAATCCGGTGTGGCGGGTCGAAGTGGTGCCGCTTCGGGAACAGCTCCAGGTGGAAGTCCGGGAAGAAGACCCTTGAGAGCCGGTTGGCAATTTCGCCGTAGTCATCGGGATTACTCAGGCCGCCAAGGGCGAAAAAGACTGGCTGCCGAAAGGCGGCCAGGCGCGCCCTGTCCAGGTCATAGGTCTTAAAGGTCCGCAGAAACGCCCTGATGCCCGCGGGACGCTTGGCCATCCACGGCGGCGGGGGATCCGGCGGCGGCGGCAGGACGACGTCGGACTTAACTCCCAGCCTCATGAAGGCGCGCATGAACTGCTCCGGCGGGAGGGTTTCCAGCTGCTCGTACTGCTTCCAGAGCTCAGTGTGGGCAGGGCTCCAATCCCAGGCTCCGGCCCACGCCGGTTCCAGCAGCGCCAGGCTCAGCAGCCGGTCCGGGTGCTTGGCCGCGAACGCCAACGCCGCCGCTCCGCCGCCTGAATAACCCACCAAATGGAACGTTTCCCATCCCTGGGCCTCGGCCTCGCGCAGCACACCGTCGATTTCGGTGTCCAGGCTCCAGTCCGGCGGGGGAGAGTCGCCGGCGTACAGCTCCAGGTCCTTGGCGACGGCCTGTACGTCCGGTCCGAGCGCCGTGATCAGCGCACCATACGCTGCTTCGGCGGGGAGCACGCTCCCGGGAAGAAGGATGGCCCGAATTGGTCCCATGGCAGGATGCTACGCCGGGCAGGGCTCTTTGGGGAGCACGCGCTTGGCGGTTCACTGTCCGGCCTCTATCCAGCTGGCGAGGATTGGCGCAATATTGCCCCTATGAAAAAACTTATTGTGGCTAGTTTCGCAGCGGCAATGATGGCGCTTGGCGGAATCACCGTGGCAGCCCCGGGTAACGCAGCGGCTGAGTCAAAACCCATCGCAGGGCAAATCATGGTCAAGTTTCGCGATAATGCCGCTGCACCCGGCGTACTGCGCCAGCATGGCCTTAGCCAGGGCCCGGCTATTGGCAGCACTGGCGCCCACCTCATCAAAGTACCGGCCGGAAAAGAATCCGGGCTTATCGCCGCCCTGAGCAGAAATCCGGCCGTTGAATATGCCGAGCCGGACGAGCTCGTGACGGCCACTACGGATTACTTCGATCGCCAGTATGCGCTGCAGAACGAGGGTAAGTCGTTCTGGAACACCGCGGGTGACACAGAGGTACCCGCAGGTACCGCGGACGCCGATGTGGATGCCGTCGAGGCGTGGACCGTCGCCAAAGGAATCGGCGTCAAGGTTGCCATCGTTGATTCAGGTGTGGCGTTCAATCACGAGGACATTTCCGAACAGGTCGTTGACCGGATCAACTTCAGCGACAAGAAGATTGAGGCAGAGGAGGACTACGACAGGTACGGCCATGGGACCCATGTGGCCGGTATTGTTGCGGCCAAACACAACAGCGTCGGGGTCTCGGGTGTGTGCCCGGAATGCGAGATTCTGGATGTTAAGGTGCTCAACGACGCCGGCACCGGTTCCAGTTCACGCATTGCCCAGGGCATCGACTGGGCGGTGGCCAATGGCGCCAAGGTGATCAACCTGAGCCTCGGGCAGCGCGTTTCATCACGCACCCTTGAAGCTGCCGTCAATAACGCATGGAATCAGGGTGTGCTGATAGTCGCCGCTGCCGGTAACGCCGGTACCCAAGCCCAGATCTATCCTGGCGCGTATTCCAAGGTTATTGCCGTGGCAGCAACCGACAACTTTGACAACAAGGCATCCTTCTCAAGCTATGGCAAATGGGTGGACATGGCGGCGCCGGGGGTCAACGTTTATTCGACTTTCCCGTACTACAACTTCGCCCTGCAAGGCCCGACGATCCCTTACAAACGCTCCCTGGACTACGACATTGCCAGTGGCACATCCATGGCCTCACCGATCGTCGCCGCGGTTGCGGCGCTCGTCTGGAGCAAGGATCTTACCGCCAGGAACGACGTGGTCCGCGGCAAGGTCGAGTCCACCACAGATAGAAAGGCTGGCACTGAAAGCTATTGGAAATACGGTCGGGTGAACGCCTGCCGCGCGGTACAAGCGTTAGGTTGTGGCGCACCCTGAAACCCTGAGCCCTCTATCACCACCCTTGCCGCGGCGACCCTGATCTTTGACCTCCTGGGGCTGATGGTGAACCGCTCCAAGGGCGCGTCCATCACAGGTGGCAAAACCCTCGAAGCCGCCGTCGTTTGAGCGCATGGGCCGGTGCACCCCGGAGGTGTACCGGCTCCGACGGCGGATCTTGCAGGGATAGAGGGTTGCCTCGAAAGGTGCGGGTAGTGATAGAGGGTTGCCCCGAACTTGCAGTTAGTGAGAGAGCGTCCTGGGGGCTTTGGGGGCTTGGGCGACTTTCGGGGCTTTGGTGGCCTTGGGAGCTTTGGGAGCTTTGGGGGCTTTCGGCGGCAGGGCGGCGACGTGGTCGTACGCCTTACTGATCCAGGCGCGGACGCGGGCGTCGTCGCCGTCGCCCTCTTCATTCCAGACTTCCGGCAGGCCGGTGTAGCCGCCCATGGGCCGCTCCGCCGGCCCGAACGGCACAGTCCGCTCGGTGCTCTCGAGGACGTCCCGGTCCTCGTCGGCAAGCTTCACGCCGATGGTGGGCCCGAACAGCCCAGCGAACATGTTGCCGTTCACGAACGCCCCGAGGTTGCCGAACATCGGCTTCACCGCCACCTCCGGATGGTCGGGGACCACCGACCGGAAGCGTTCCTTGTCGGCGTCGGACGCTTTTGGCATCTCCATGGTTCGTCTCCCGGGGGTTGGGTGCAGCGCGGATCTGTTGGCAGGATATGCCCGCGGCGCCGGGAGGTACAGCAGCGAGATACAGGACCCCCGAACGGTCGGTGGTAAATGGTCTCCGGAAACTCCTGTACAGTTGATTTTGTTGTTGTGTTTATGCAGTTGGTAGTTCAGGCAGTACGCGTGGTCGAAAGTCCACGTTCTTCTGAAGTAGCGGTTTTGAACACCCCACACCGGAGGACCCGAAAGTCGGGACTTTTCCTCCACCTTCACGAAGGACAAAAATAATGGCTACTGGTACCGTCAAATGGTTTAACGCCGAAAAGGGCTTCGGCTTCATTTCCCCCGATGACTCCTCACAGGACGTTTTCGCTCACTACTCCGCGATCGCCTCTTCCGGCTTCCGCTCACTCGAAGAGAACCAGAAGGTTTCCTTCGAAACCGAGCAGGGCCCCAAGGGTCCCCAGGCCGTCAACATCCAGGCACTCTAATTCATTAGAGATTCTGGGGCCTTAGGGTTTCATTTTCAAAAGCAGGGCCGGTCAATGACCGGCCCTGCTTTTTTGTGTCCTTTTTAACACAAGCGTGCTTATTCATCGGGGTTGGGACTGCGCACGTCCTTCTCTCCGATGTCCGCAGCGCCCAGGGCCGCTGCAGCTGCAGAGTGGACGGGTTCGTGCTCACGCACGCGGATCTCGGGGTGGTGGAGGTCCAGGGCCGGCCGTTCCGAACGGATCCGGGGCAGCGAGGTGAAGTTATGGCGCGGTGGCGGGCAGGATGTGGCCCACTCGAGGGAGGCGCCGAAGCCCCAAGGATCGTCAACTTCCACCTTCTCGCCGCGGCGCCAGGTGACGTACACGTTGAAGAGGAACGGAAGCATCGAGGCACCCAGCAGGAACGACGCGTACGTGGAGAACTGGTTCATCCACATGAAGTTGTCCTCCACCAGATAGTCGGCGTAGCGGCGGGGCATGCCCATGACGCCGAGCCAGTGCTGGATGAGGAACGTGCCGTGGAAGCCCAGGAACAGCATCCAGAAGTGGATCTTGCCGAGCCGTTCGTTCAGCATGGTGCCGGTGAACTTGGGCCACCAGAAGTAGAAGCCCGCGAACATCGCGAACACCACGGTGCCGAACACCACGTAGTGGAAGTGGGCCACCACGAAGTACGAATCGGAGACGTGGAAGTCCAGCGGCGGGGATGCCAGGATGATGCCGGTCAGCCCGCCGAACAGGAACGTGACGATGAAACCCAGGCTCCACAGCATGGGTGTCTCGAACGTCAGCGAACCGCGCCACATGGTGCCGATCCAGTTGAAGAACTTCACGCCGGTGGGCACTGCGATCAGCATGGTCATGAACGCGAAGAACGGCAGCAGGACCGAGCCGGTCACGTACATGTGGTGGGCCCACACCGTCATGGACAGGGCCGCGATAGCGATGGTTGCGTAGATCAAGCCCTTGTAGCCGAAGATCGGTTTGCGGCTGAAGACCGGGAAGATCTCCGAGACGATCCCGAAGAACGGCAGCGCGATGATGTACACCTCGGGGTGGCCGAAGAACCAGAACAGGTGCTGGTACAGGACGGGCCCGCCGTTTTCCGGATCATAGATGTGGGCGCCGAACCTGCGGTCCGCACCCAGGGCAAACAGTGCCGCGGCCAGCGGCGGGAAAGCCATGATCACCAGGATGGACGTGACCAGGGTGTTCCACGTGAAGATCGGCATCCGCCACATGGTCATGCCGGGGGCGCGCATGCAGAGAATGGTGGTGATGAAGTTGACCGCACCGAGGATGGTGCCGAAGCCGGACAGGACCAGGCCGAAGACCCACAGGTCACCGCCGACGCCGGGACTGAAAAGTGTGTTGGACAGCGGCGTGTAGGCAAACCAGCCGAAGGACGCGGCGCCCTGGGGCGTGATGAAGCCTGACATCGCGATGGTGGAACCGAAGAGGAAGAACCAGAATGCCAGCGCATTGAGCCGGGGGAAGGCCACGTCCGGGGCGCCGATCTGCAGCGGCATGACGAAATTGGCGAACCCGGCAAACAACGGTGTCGCGAACATCAGCAGCATGGCGATGCCGTGCATGGTGAACAGCTGGTTGTACTGCTCCTTGGTCTGGAGGATCTGCATGCCCGGCTGGAACAGCTCCGCACGGATCAGCAGTGCCATCACGCCGGCGAGCAGGAAGAACACAAACGATGTGATCAGGTACATGTAGCCGATGGTCTTGTGGTCCGTGGTGGTGATCCACTTGACCACAATGCTGCCTTTGCGCCGGGGTACCAAGGCCGGCGCGGCGGTATCGGCGAGACCTTCAGCTGACTGTCCGGTGATGGCCATTTTCTACCTCACAGATCCCTGTGCAGAGCACGTGGGCCGCTTTCTGAGCCCCTATATTGCAGGCTACTCCGGTAGCGGGGCGCCCGGGAAGAGTCCGTAGGAACCTACCTCACGCCGCGTGTTCAGGCACCCGGGCCCCGGACGCAGGACACCCCCGGCAGTTGCTCCTGCCGGGGGTGTCCATCGCTCAACTGAACTGCCTGGATCAGGCTGCTGCGACCGTGCGTGCGCCTTCGATGGCGTCGAAGACGCCCTTGATCTGCTCAACAACTTCGGCGTCGTCCTTCGGGTGCAGTTCGGCGAAGCGGACCATGGAGCCGGGGACGGCGAGCTTGACGTCCTCGAGGACCTGGGCGCCGGCGATGCCGACTGCCTTGCGGGCTTCGTCCTGGGCCCAGACGCCGCCGAACTGGCCGAAGGCGGTGCCGACGACGGCGGTGGGCTTGCCGGTGAGGGCGCCGGCGCCGTAGGGGCGGGACAGCCAGTCGATGGCGTTCTTCAAGGACGCGGGCACCGTGCCGTTGTGCTCGGGGGTGATCAGCAGCAGGGTGTCAGCGTCGTTGGCAGCGGCGCGCAGGGCTGCGGCGGCCGCCGGGACCTGGCCTTCGACGTCGATGTCCTCGTTGTAGAACGGGATGTTTCCGAGGCTCTCGTGGATGACAACGTCAACCTGCTCGGGAGCGTTCAGCGCGATGGCTTCGGCCAGCTTCTGGTTGGTGGACTCGGCGCGGAGGCTGCCGACAAGGGCGAGGACCGTGTTCGTGGACATGTGTACTCCTGGGTTCGGCTGCGGCCGCGCCAGCGGCCGGCGACGTGTGTAGGTTTCTTGGGGGTGTTGCTGTACGGATCGGGGCCCGCGAGTCTGCCCTAGCGGGAAACGACGGAATGTTCATGCATATGCATATAAGTTTGCAGGAGATTGGTTGAATTGTCAACCTTGGCAACCGGGTGATGCCAGCCGGTGCCTGGCGGCACGTCCACATGCCGGGGGCGTTAGTGCAGTCCCATGGCGTTCCGGACCTCGTTCAGGATGTGCTGCATGGCGGTTTCGGCGGTAACGGCGTCCCCGCTCGCCACGGCCGCAGCAACATCCTCGTGGGCCTGAAGGGCTTCGTTTTTCGGTTTGAACGGCATCAGTCCCTGCCGGGTCCGGCTGGTGAGCACCTCGGCCACCATGCCGTCCAGCGACATGAACATCTCATTGCCGCAGCTCGCCAGCAGCAGGCGGTGGAACTCGATATCGGCCGCCAGGAACGCCTCCAGTTCTCCGGCTTCGCCCAGCCGCCGCAGATCCGCCGCGAGGGAAACCAGCCTGGCGCGCTCGGCGGCGCTGGCACGGCGGGCCGCCCCGGCCGCTGCGATGGGTTCGACGGCGATGCGCAGCTCGGTGAGGCTGCTGTACTGGATCTCGCGGCGGTCACCGGCGAGGCGCCACCGCACCAGTTTGGGGTCGAATACATTCCAGAGCCGCCGCTCCTGCACCACAATGCCCACCCGACGGCGGGAGTAAACCAGGTTCATGGATTCCAGGACCTTCATGGTGTCCCGGGCAACGGTGCGGGAAATCCCGTATTCCTGCTGGAGGTCCTCCAGCGTAAGCCGGCTTCCCGGCGGGAGGCTGCCGGACGCAATGGCCAGGCCCACCGCCTCGAGAACGCGCTCGTGCATGGCAGGGGAGGCCCCGCCGTCGTGCGTGTTGTCCGCGTCCTGAAGTGTCGCCGTCGACATCTTTCCTGCCTTCCTCTGCGCTGTGCGCCCTCCCAGAATACCGAAGGAATCATCAAAGGTATGACTTGTGACACGCAAAGATAGTATCTTTGCTCACAAATGGTGATACCTTATCTCCCGGCGCACTTTCCAAGCGGTGCGCTACGAGGTTTCTTTCACTAAGCCAACGGCGTCTTCTTCGGAGGTAAAACATGCACAACCCAGCCACGCACCTGGTGGTGATGGGCGTTGCCGGTTCCGGCAAGTCCACCATCGCGGCGGCCCTCTCCCAGCAGCTCGGCTGGGCCTGTGCCGAGGCGGATGAGTTCCATCCCGAAGCCAACATCAGCAAGATGACCCAGGGGATTCCCCTGCAGGACGAGGACCGCTGGCCCTGGCTGCAGCTGATCCAGGACTGGATGACCGCCAAGGCCCAGGCCGGCGAAAGCACCGTGCTGACCTGCTCCGCCCTCAAGCAGAGCTACCGCAGCCTTCTTGCCGACGCGGAGGGCAGGGTGCTGTTCCTGCACCTGGACGGTGCGGCAGGCCTGATCGGCGAGCGGATGCAGGGCCGCGAAGGCCACTTCATGCCGCCCACGCTCCTGCCCAGCCAGTTCGCCACCCTTGAACCCCTCACCGACGACGAACTGGCCACCGGAAGCCTCCGGCTGGACATTTCCAAGTCCCCGGCGGAGCTTGTCACGGCCATCATCGCCGCACTGAAGCTCCCCTCCGCTCACGCTTCCTAATAATTCACACCCCCAACAAGTTCCAGTTTCAAAGGAGAACCATGGTCATCGAAGGATGGACCCAAACACTGGGAGCAGGCCCCCTGCTCCTGATCGCCGCGGCGTCGATTGTCGTGCTGCTGGTCCTGATCATCCGGCTGAAGATGCACGCGCTTGTCGCACTGATCCTCATCAGCCTCGCTACCGCTTTCGCCACCGGCATCCCCGCCAACCAGGTGGTCCCGGTCCTCATCAACGGCTTCGGCACCACCCTTGGCACCGTGGCACTCCTGGTGGGCCTGGGCGCCATGCTCGGCCGGATCGTTGAAACGTCCGGCGGCGCCAAGGTCCTGGCCGACTACCTGATCGGCGTCTTCGGCGAGAAGCGTGCCCCCTTCGCCCTCGGCCTGGCCTCCCTGATCTTCGGCTTCCCCATCTTCTTCGACGCCGGCCTGGTGGTCATGCTGCCCGTGGTCTTCGCCGTCGCCCACCGCCTGGGTGGAGGAGTGCTGCGCTACGGCCTTCCGGCTGCCGGCGCCTTCTCCGTCATGCACATCTTCCTGCCGCCGCACCCGGGTCCGGTCTCCGCCGCAGCCTTCTTCGACGCCAACATCGGCCTGGTCATGATCGCCGGCCTCATCACCGCCATCCCCACCTGGTACGTCACCGCCTACCTCTTCGGCCTGTGGACCGGCAAGAAGCTGGTCCTGCCCGTCCCGGAAATCCTGGGCCACGCCAGCGCCGAAGCCGAGTCCCACCCGCCGCGCTTCCGCACCATCGTGGGGCTGCTGCTCCTGCCGCTGGTCCTGATCTTCCTCAACACCGGCCTGAACACCCTGGCCTCCTCCGGCGTCCTGTCCGAGGACGTCAAGAAGGAACAGTGGTTCCAGATCCTGCGCACCATCGGTGAAACCCCGGTGGCCCTGCTCATCGCCGTACTGGTGGCTGTGTTTGTCCTGGGCAACCGCCGCGGCAAGGACGCGTCCGCCATTGAGAAGCTCCTGGAATCCTCGCTCGGCCCGGTCTGCTCGGTCATCCTCATCACCGGCGCCGGCGGCATGTTCGGCGGCGTCCTGCGCACCTCCGGTATCGGCGCCGCACTGGCCGACGTCCTGGGCAACCTGGGCATCCCGCTGATTGTGGCAGGCTTCCTGATCTCCGCGATCCTGCGTATCGCCCAGGGCTCCGCCACGGTGGCGCTGACCACCACCGCGGGCCTGATCGCCCCGGCGGTGGCACTTGCGGGACTGAACGGCATGCAGGTTGCCGCGCTGGTCATCGCCGTGGCCGCAGGTTCCGTGGTGGTCTCGCACGTCAACGACTCCGGCTTCTGGCTGGTGGGCCGCTTCTTCGGCATGGACGTCAAGACCACCCTGAAGACCTGGACCGTGATGGAAACCCTCATCGGTGTCATGGGCTTCGCCATCGCTGCGGTCATCTTCCTGCTGGCCGGGATAGCCGGTTAGCGCTCTGGCCCCAGCCAACGGCTGACAGAAGTGCTGCGCGGGGCGGCCGGTGGGAACACCGGCCGCCCCGCCGTCGTTGTGCCCAACGGCACTCCATTCGGGAACGAACCAATCAAAGGACACCCCTTGACCCCTCGCACCATTGTGATCACCGGCGCCAGCGACGGCATCGGCGCAGCAGCCGCCCGGACGCTGGCAAAGGCAGGGGAGCGGGTGGTGATCGTCGGCCGTTCCGCCGAGAAGACCCAGTCCCTCGCCAAGGAACTCAATGCCGACTACTTCGTCTGCGACTTCGCCGACCTCGCCCAGGTCCGGACCCTTGCCGCGCAGCTCGAGGAAAACTACCCGCGCATCGATGTGCTCGCCAACAACGCCGGCGGCATCATGGGCAAGCACCTGCGCACCGTGGACGGCAACGAATCCACCTTCCAGATCAACCACCTGGCGCCGTTCCTGCTCACCACGCTGCTGATGGGCACGCTCACGGCCAGCAACGCCAAGGTCATCAACACCGCCAGCGGCGCCAACAGCTTCGGCAAGCTGGACCTCTTCGACCTCAACGCCGAGCACACCTACTCCACCAACCGCGCCTACGGCACGGCCAAACTCGCCAACATCCTGTTCACGTCCGAGCTGCACCGCCGCTTCGGTGAGCAGGGAATCACGACGGCGGCGTTCCACCCGGGTGTTGTACGCACCAATTTCGCGGCAGAGTCCACCAGCCCATGGCGGCACGCCTACAAGACACTGCTGAACCGCTTTATGCTCACCCCGGACCAGGGCGCCGACACCCTGCTCTGGCTGATCAACGGCACCGCCGGCACCGACTGGATCTCCGGCGCCTACTACTACAAGCGCGCCCTCGCCAAGGCGAACAAGCAGGCCTACGACGCCGAACTCGCCCGCGGGCTGTGGGATGCGAGTGAAGAGCTGGTCAAGGTAGCCGTCTGACCGTCATCACGGCCACTAGGCGCCGGCGGCCAGGGCTTCGCCGATGATCCGGGCGCCCTCCGGAAACGCGCCCGGATTCGGGCCGGAATAGTTCAGCCTGATGTACGGTCCGGCGGGTTCGGCCGGGAACCATTCCGTGCCGGCGGCGATGATGACCCCTGCATCCTCGCAGCGGCGGGCCAGCTTCGCGGCGTCGGTCCCGTCCGGCAGGCGCAGCCACAGGTTCAGCCCGCCGTGGGGGAGGCCTTCGAGGTGGGCCTGCGGTACATGCTGGCGCAGGCTGCCGGCCAGAAGGTCCCGGCGGGACAGGAGCTGCTGGCGGAGGCTGCGCAGGTGCGTCTGCCAGCCGGGCTGGGTCACCACATCCAGGGCAGCCGCCTGCAGGAGCCCGCTGACGTACATGGACTCGGCCGCTCGCTGGGCAAGGATCCGCTCGCGGGCAGGGCCCCGTGCGATGACGGCGGCGATGCGGATCGCCGGGGACACACTCTTGGTCAGCGACCTGATGTAGACCACATGGCCGGAGTCGTCCCGCGAGGCTACGGGCACGGGGCTGGTGGAGATCCCGAAGTCGTGCGCCCAGTCGTCCTCCACCATAAAAGCTCCGTGCCGGCGCAGCAGCTCGAGGACCTCCTCGCCCCGTCCCGGAGCCCACTGGGCGCCGGTGGGGTTGGAGTAGTTGGGCTGGGCATAGAAGACCCGCGCGCCCGTCTCCTCAAAGGCGCGGGCCAGCTCGGCCGGATCGGGTCCTTCCGGGCCGCTGGGCACCGGCACCACCCGCACGCCCGTCTGGGCTGCCGCCAGGATGGCACCCCAGTACGTGGGCGACTCCATCAGCAGCGGCTGGCCGGCGCCCACCAGCGCCCGGAAGATGGAGCTGAGCCCGCTCTGGCTGCCCGGCAGCACAATGACGTCGCTCGGCGTGGGCGGAGTGATCCCGGCCGGCGTCGAGGCGCCGAGCTCGTGGGCGAACCAGGACTGCAGTTCCGGGAGCCCGGCCGCAGGGGGTCTCGACAGGGCGGCATCGCCACGTGCGGCACGCGTCAGGGCGGCCCGGACCAGCCGCTCCGGCAATAGCTCACGGTCCGGATACCCCGAATGGAACGCGATGGCGTTGTTCGGCACGTCGCGCATCGTGTTCGAACTGGAGGGCAGCACCGACTGCGGGGAGCCGAGCGCGGCAGTTTGCCAGCCGTAATCCGAAGGGCGTGCGGTTCGGACGGCGCGCATGAAAGTGCCCACGCCCGGCCTGCTCTCGATCAGGCCCTGGGCCGTCAGGGCCTGGAGGGCCTTCTGCACGGTCACCGGGCTGGCCTGGTACTCCGCCACCAGTGACCGGGTGGACGGCAGCCGGGACCCTGGGGGAGCCGCTTTCATCCACTGGTGCAGTGCCAAAACGATCCGGGAACTGCTATCGTTGTTCATGAAAGACAATAGTAGCGCTACTCTCGGCCTAAGCCCAGTGATACTGCCCCGGTCCGCCACCGGGATCTGGTGGGGACTCCTGGGAGTGGCCGCCTTCTCATTCACCGTGCCGTTCACCCGGCTGGCCGTCTCCGGCCTGTCGCCGCTGTTCATCGGGTCCGGCCGGGCAGTGGTGGCCGCGGTGCTCGCCGCCACGGCGCTGGCACTGACCCGGCAACGGCTTCCTTCACCCCGGATCTTGGCCCGGCTGGCGCTGGTGGCCGGGGGCGTCGTCGTCGGCTTTCCGCTGCTGACCTCCTTTGCCCTGACCTCAGTGGAAGCCGGCCACGGCGCCGTGGTCATCGCCCTGCTGCCCGCGGTCACCGCCACGGCTGTGGTGCTCCGTACCGGTGAGCGTCCGCCCGCAACGTTCTGGGCCGTCCTGGCCCTCGGCTCGCTGGCCGCCATCACCTTCGCCTTTGTGCAGGCAGGCGGAATCGGGCGGCTGCAGTGGGCGGACCTGCTGCTCCTGGCCGCAGTGGTTGCCGCGGCCATCGGCTACGCCGAGGGCGGGCTGCTGGCGCGGGAGCTGGGGGCATGGCAGACCGTCTCCTGGGCACTGGTCCTGGCCTCGCCGCTGATGGTGTTCCTGGCGGCACTGGCCATCGCCGACCAGCCGCAGGAGGCCTCACCCCTGCAATGGGGCGCCTTCGCCTACCTCGGCGTGGTGAGCATGTTCCTGGGCTTCTTCGCCTGGTACCGCGGCCTCGCCATGGGTCCGATGGCCCAGGTCAGCCAGATCCAGCTCGTCCAGCCGGTCCTGAGCATCTGCTGGGCGGCACTGCTGCTGGGGGAGGCCCTGACCTGGAGCACCGTCATCGGCGGCCTGGCGGTCATAGCCTGCGCCGGCGCAGCTGTCCGCGTGCGGCTTGTCCGCCCGCGCACGCCCACCGCCGAGATTCTCCCCGACCGAATCCCCACCCCCTGACAGGACCCTGCCATGTACATTCCATCCCACTTCGCTGCCGATCCCACCGACGTCCACCGGCTCCTCAGCCGCCCCGCCGCAGCCAACCTGGTCACCATGACGGCTGACGGCCTGCAGGCTACGCTGCTGCCCTTCGTTTACGATCCTTCCGTGGGCGAGCATGGTGCGCTGCATGCCCATGTGGCCCGGAACAACCCGCAGTGGGCCGCCGCGCCGATCGGCGAGGCGATGGTCATCCTGCAGGGACCGGACGCCTACATCTCGCCTTCCTGGTACGCCTCCAAAGCCGAACACGGCCGCGTGGTGCCCACCTGGAACTACTCCACGGCGCATGTCTACGGCAGGCTGGTCATTCATGACGACGCCGGCTGGCTGGACCGCCACGTCCGGCAGCTGACGGGCCTGCACGAGGCGGACAGGGACCAGCCCTGGACCGTGGACGACGCGCCGGAACGCTTCATCGCCGGGCAACTGCGCGCCGTCGTCGGCATGGAACTGGTCATCACCAGGATCGAAGCCAAGGAGAAAAACAGCCAGAACCGCTCCGACGCCGACGCGGCCGGGGTGGTGGCGGGACTTCTGGCCGGCGGGCTGGAAGCCAGCGCCGCCGCCGTCGGGCGTTGCCGCCGGAACGGTTGAACGGGAACTAGGGGGTTGCCCTGACCCGCCCGGTGGATTCGCGGAAGATGAGTTCCATGGGTGCCAGTGTGGTGCCGTCGTCGGTGGGCTGCCCGCCGCGGATCCTGGCGATCAGTTCGCCCATGCTCCGGGCGCCCAACGCCTCCACGTCCATGTTGACCGTGGAAATAGACGGGATGAAGTACTTGGATTCAGCCATGTCGTCCCAGCCGAAAACACTGACGTGGTCCGGCACCCTGATGCCGTGCTCGTGCAGCGCGCGGATCACTCCCATGGCCATGGTGTCGTTGGCGGCCACCACCGCAGTGACATCCGGCAGGGCTGCGATGTCCTGGCCGGCGGCGTAACCGGAGGCGGAGGACCAGTCACCGGCGGCGACGCCCAGCGATGTCAGGCCCAGCTGGGCAATGGTTTCCTCATAGACCGCCAGGCGGTTCCGGGCCGATGGCCAGGCTGAAGGTCCGGCCACATGGAAGAAATTCCGGTGGCCCAGGGACGCAAGGTGTTCCACGATTTTGGCCGCCGCGGTGCCGTCCGCCAGGCTGCCGCGGGCACGCATCCGGTTGTCGTACTCACCGGCCACCACCATCGGCACAGTGAGCGCCTCGTCGGGGGATGTACCGAGCTTTGCGGGCCGCGGAACAAACGAGAGGATGCCGGCGATGTCATCACCCGCGAGCAGTCCTTGCAGCCGGGTCGCGCGGGCCTGGGCCGTTCCTTCCATGGCCACCACGTCGATGCGGAAGCCGGCGGCGTGCGCCACCTCCGCGGCGCCGTTGAGCATGCGGAGGGGGAAGTACAGGGACGCCTCCGGAACCACCACCACGAGGCGGTACAGCTCGCGGGAACGCAGGGACCTTGCCGCGAGGTTCGGTGTGTAGTTGAGCTCCGCCAGCGCCTTTTCCACCCGCTCCAGCGTGGCGGGTTTGAGCGTGGCTTTGTCCTTCAGGTAGCGGGACACGGTTTGGTGCGATACGCCGGCCAGTTCCGCCACGTCGTAGATGGTGGGTGCCTTCGACCGGCCCGGTCCTATTGCTGACTGCACCATGGCGTCCCTTCAGATGTTCTTCCAGCGGCCGTCGCGGGAGGGATCCGGCTCCAGCCTAATCCCTCCCGCTCCGCCGCTGCCTACGCGGGCGTCCGTGGCTCAGGCGGGTCCGCCTGAGTCCCATTTCTGCAGCATGCCGCACATGCCGAAAACCCGTTCCGGAGTGGCCGGTGCTGTCCGGGACACGCCCGCATCCTTGAAGTGGCTGAATCCGCCGTTGGCCAGATCCGCCAGCCACTGTTCCGTCCGGGCCGCTTCCGGCGCGATCTTCTCGCTCCAGAGCTCCTGCCAGCCCGGGACACGGGACTGCACCAGCCGGACGGCGTCGCGGTGGAAGCGTTCGACGGCGGCGAGGTCGCCTGCCTGCGCCGCCTCCTTCAGCCGGTGGTAACCGGCCAGCGCCGCGTCCCGCCGGGTGCGTGCAGCGTCAGCCACGGAGTCCGATACTCGGCCCGGGCCGCCGTCGAGCGCTGCGGTCCGGGCATACCGCTCCGGATCGGCCACGATGTCCGCCTCAAAGGTCAGCACGGCGTCGCCGGCCTCGGGCAGCCCGCCGTTCTGCATGATGGCGAGGATGTCCAGGTTGCCGGTGTTGATGATCCGGTGGATGGTCCCCGGGCTGAACCACAAGAGGTCGTTGGGCGCCAGCTCGTGGGATTCACAGCCTGAGGCGGTGATGGTTTCCACCCGCCCGGTTCCGCCCAGGACCAGATAGGCCTCGGTAGAGGCGGTGTGCAGGTGCGGGGAGCCGCCGCAGACGCCGTCGGCCGCTTCCCAGTCGTAAACACCGAGCCGGGTGAGGGCCACCGCGCCGGGAAACGCCTGCCGGGTGACGGTCATGCGGTGGCCTCCACTGGCTGCTGGCGCAGTGCGTCCCCGGCCACCGCTGCGAGGGCGGCGAGCCGCCCGGCGTCCGAGTCGCCGTCGGCGATCACCACGGCGTACCGGTTCTTCATGGTGGCGCCGGCGGCGAAGGTGACTTCGGCGCTGAAGAAGGGGGCGGGACCGAAGCAGGCGAAGGGTTCGGACCGGGCGAACCATTCCGGCGGGTGCTGGGCGTTGGCGGTGTCGTCGGCGATCAGCACGGTGGAGTAACGGCAGCTGTCATCGTGCTGGCCAACGAAAGCGAGCCACGGTCCGCGGGTGCCGCGCAGCGCCTCGCCGGTGGCCCCGCCCGGGCCGGCGATCCGGCCGCCGGCGAATTCGCGGGGTCCGCGCCAGAAAAGTCCGCCGTAGCCTGCGTTCTCGCGGCCCTCGGTGGTGGGGGAGCCGATCTGGATATCGGCCCCGGAAACATTGGTCATTTCGGTGTCGAAGACAAGCGTCCAGGAGTCTCCGTCAACGTTCGGGCTGATCCGGATGCTCCGGATCTCATCCACCACGTGTTTCCCACCCTGGGTCCACCAGCTCAGCGCGTGGGTGAAACTGAACGCGCCGTCGTCGAGCCCTGCGTCGATCACCCGCTCGTGCCGCATGGCGCCGTTGTTGGGCAGCCACGTGTAGTCTTCGCCGCGGCGGAAGCTGGGGCCGCCCCAGAAGTTGTCCTCGCCGAAGTGCGGCAATGACCAGGCGATGCCCTTGTGCCACACGTGGTCCCACGGGCGGTAGACGCTGACGGTTTCCCCGGCGGTGGTGCGCAGCGGATGGAAGAACGGCCGCGGCGATTCGCGCTGTTCGTCGGTGGCGTCGTAGGTGTAGGTAGCGATCTCCAGGTCCCCCAGCGAAACGGTCAGGGACTGGTTGTCATCGCGCCAGGAAAGGGCGGTTGAGGTGTTCATGCGTTGAGTGCTTCCTCTTGTTTCCAGGGTTCCAGGTGGCCGTCCATGCGGGTATAGAACGGGCTGGCTGGGTCGATCTGGCCTCGGGCAATGGTGGTTCCGCTGACGCTGGACGCGTAGATCGCAGCGGCCAGTTCCATGGTGGCGTAGGCGTCCGTGATGGAGACCGGCGCGGCCTCGCCGCCCTGCAGACTCCGGACGATGGCGGCGTACTGCGCCACGTGCCCGCTGGGCTGGTCCGCACCCTGGGCCCAGAGTCCGACGACGGCGTCCTGGCCGGGTGCCGGGGTCACCGTCCAGTGGTGGTTGGAGTAGCCGTAGAGATGGTCGAGTTCCACTGTCGCGTTCTCGTAGTCCAGCCTCAGGTAGGAGGTCTCCCGCGGCGAAATCACGGAGTTGATGATGGTGGCGATCGCTCCGGATTCGAACCGGACCACAGCGGCGGAGGCATCCTCGGTATCGGTCTTCCGGGCGAGTTTGCCGGCGAAGGCCGTGACCTCGGCCCAGGGACCCCACAGGTGGAGGAGGAGATCGAACTGGTGGATGCCGTGGCCCAGGGTGGGGCCGCCGCCCTCCACGTCCCACAGCCCGCGCCACGGGACGTCGAAGTACGGCTGGTCACGGAACCAGAGCGTGTTGCACGTTCCGACAAGCTGCCTGCCGAGGGCGCCGGAGCGCTGCAGGGCAAGCAGCCGTTGGGCGCCGGAACCGAACCGGTGCTGGAAGACGCAACTGAGGGATCCGGCGGAGGCGGCTTCGGCGGCTTCGAGCTGCCGCATCTCGCTCAGGGACAGGGCCGGCGGCTTTTCAATGACGGCATTCAGTCCGTAGGAGAGCGCCTCAAGCGCCAGGGGGAAGTGGCTCGACGGCGGGGTGCAGATGGCCACGAGATCCAGCCCGCCGCCGTCGGCCGCCTCTGCAAGGCTGGCCGCCGTGCGGGTGATGCCCCACTTGGCCGCGAAGGCCTCCGAGCGCGACGGGTCGATGTCGATGGCCACGGCCAGCTCAACGCCCGGCTGCTGCTGCAGGGCTTCGGCATGGGCGTTGGCGATGCCCCCGGTGCCGATGAAGGCGACGCGGATGGTCTTGGTGCCTTGGGTGTCAGTCATGGTTACTTCCGGAGTGAGGATGAGAGTTCGTCGATGAAGGGCTGGGCTGCTTTTTCCGGGGTGGTGCGCTCGAAAAGGATGTCCGAGGTGTAGCGGCTGAGGATGTCCGTGATGGTGCTTCCGCCGGCAGGGGTGATGGGCGGGGCGGGCCGGACTTCGTCGGCGATGGCGTCGGTGAAGCTGATGGCGGCCTTGTCCGTGGCGTTCAGTTTGGGCGCGATCGCTTCACGGATCTTGGTGTTGGCCGGGATGCCGCGTTCGGTGAGCATGATGTCGCCGGCGGTCTGGCTGTTGGTCAGGTAGTTCAGGAACTTCTCCGCCGCCTTCTGGTGCTTGCTGCGGGAGGAGACCGACCAGAACATGGAGGGCTTGTAGTAGGCGCCGGCTTCCTTGGACGTTGATTCGCCGGGCAGGCGGAGCAGTTTGAGCTCCTGGCCGGCGGCGCCCGAGTAGGCGGTGAGCTGGGTGCTGAAGACACCGGCAAAGCCCATCTCGTTCTTGGCAAGGGCTGTCTGGTTCAGGGAGGCCGAGGCGTTTTCGATGATTGCCGAGGGCTTGGGGCCGGCGCCGGACTTTGAGAGCTCCAGGGTGTGCTTCCAGAACGAGACCAGGGTTTCAGGCTTGATGACAACCTTGCCCTCGTCGTCGTAGAGCCGGTCACCGTTCTGGCGGGCCCAGATGTAGATGTCCTGGTCGCCGTACTGGACGCCGACGCCGGTGCGTGCCCCGCTGGCGCTCACCTGCTGGCCGATCTTCCGGTAGTCCTCCCAGGACCACGTGGTGTCATCGGGCATGGCCACGCCGGCCTTGGCGAGGACGCTGGGGTTGGCCGCAATGCAGAAGGTGGCAACGCCGGTGACCAGGCCCACCAGTTCGCCGTCCACCTCACCGCTCTTCAGCGTGTCCGGATCGATGCCGGAGGTGTCCAGGCCGGTGAGCTGCTTCATGTCCAGCAGCGCGCCGCGGTCGCCGTATTCGCGGACGTACTTCTCGTCCATCTGGATGATGTCCGGCGCATCGTTGGCCGCCACCTGGGTGGCGAGCTTGTCCCAGTATCCGTTCCAGTCGCTGTATTCGCCCACCACCGTGATGTTGGGGTTTTCGGCCTGGAAGGCGTCGATGACCTTCTGTGTGGCCTTCTGGCGGGCATCGCCGCCCCACCAGGTGAACCGGATGGTGACCGGCCCGGTCTCTTCTGCGGCGGGCGTGGCGCCGCCGGCGGCGCAGCCGGACAGGGCGAGAACCGAGGCGGCGACGGCGGCTGAGAGCTTGAGGTAGGTCCGGCGGGTGGGACTGTGGTTCATGGGGTTCCTTTCGGGAGCGGCGTCGACGTCGGCGCCTTAGGTGGTGGGGGCTACTTGATACCGGTGGTGGCGATGCCCCTGACCCGGAATTTCTGGCCGGCCATCGGGATGCAGGCCCGGGAAACGGCGCAGTTTTCCCCTGGGGTAGTAGTTGGACGCATGTTGGTTCCTCACTCGGCAGGACGATCCACGGCGACGTGGGCGGTCTTCCGGTTTCAACGGCGATGTTGCCTTGGACGCGGATGGCAGTGCGTCCTGAGGGACGGTATGCCGGCTTCCGACTGGAAAGTGATCGGTAACACAATTATGGTTATCGATCACTTTTCTGTCAACAGGTGATCAGTCACATTTTTCGTCCGGGCCTTTCGGGGGCACGGCGAAGGGGCGGGTTATGGCCCGCCCCTCGTTGTGTCGATTCAGTTGTCGTCGGTGGAACGGGTTTTGTGGCGTCAGCTGGCGAGTTCCGCACAGACGTCGATCGACGGGCCGGACGTGCTTATCAAGGTAAATACGCCGTCAGTGCCGATAGTGAAGACGATTTGGCCGGTGTAGTGGGTCGTCGACGGTCCTGCAGGCATGTCGCTGGGGAACATGATCAGGCCGTTGTGTCCGGTGGCTGTCACGGTCTGCGTGCCATCGGGGTTGTACACGGTTTCCGTGACTGATCCGTCGGTCCTGATGGTGAGGGACTCGCCAGCTTCCCGCTTGCCGGGTTTGGTTCCGTAGTTCGTATAGGTGTTGACGGTGCCCTTGCCGGCAGACAGGAGGCGAACCACGTTGCCATTCTCGTCGACGAACTCCTTCGTATGAGTAATGGTGCCCGTCCACGAAAATTCGAGGTTGAAGTCGGGACATGCCAAGCCTTTTTTCAGAAAAATACTGTTCGCCTCGGCGGCTGAAGCCGGCTGAGCCGGAACCAGGGCGGCTGCGGCAAGTGCCGAGACTGCCAAGCTGCGAGTAATGCTGCTGGTCTTCATGGTATTTCCTTTCGAAAAGTAAAGCGGGTTGGTTTCTTTAGAGTGGCCCCGAGGACTTAACCGGTCCTTAATAGCCCGGGAACACTGGACCCTCTGCCTGCCCCGGGAGCATGATGGGGGTTGATGCGGCCCGGAGTTTTAGGGTGCATTGGGTGTCAGGGCGGGCGCTGCGGGGTCGCTGGTCGGATGAGCTCCGTTGTGCCGGGCAGGGTCAGGGCCGGCGTATGCGGCCGGTCGGTGAGGGGTGCTCGGCGATGAGCGCACTGTGGATCAGGGTTCTGGGCCCTTTGAAGGTCATTGCCGGCGGCACGCCCGTGTCAGTGGGCAGTGGGAAGCTGCGGATAGTCCTTGAAACTTTGGCGCTGCGGGCGAATTCGGTGGTCCCCGCCGACTTCCTGGCAGAGGCTGTCTGGGACGGCCGCCCGCCTGCGCAGCCGGGCCCGCAGCTCCAGGTCTATGTGGCAAACCTCCGGCGTCTGCTCGAACCCGATAGGCCCAAAGGCGTGGCTTCCCAACGGCTTGCAAGTAAGCCCGGCGGCTACCTGCTCGCAGTCGGCGAAGATGAACTCGACCTGCTGCAGTTCCGTGCGCGGGTCGCGGCCGGAGAGTCCGCGGTGCAGGCGGGAGACCTCACCGGGGGAGGGGAGCAGCTGCGCCAAGCCGTTGAGCTCTTCACGGGCCCGTCCTGTCCGGACCTTGCCGACGTCGAACTTCTGGGCCCGGACCTGGACGAATTGGAGGAGGCCCGGCTGGACGCGCACCAGGACCTCATCGACGTCGAGCTTGCCCTGGGCCGGCACGGCACCTTGGTAGGGGAGCTGACGCGGCTGGTGCAACAGCATCCGTACCGGGAACGGCTGTGGGCCGCGCTTGTCCTCGCCCAGTACCGCGCCGACCGGCAGGCGGATGCCCTGGCGGCCTGCCGTGAAGCGCGGACCATCTTCGCCGCGGAACTGGGCATTGATCCCGGTACCCGCCTGCGGGAGCTGGAAACGTTGGTGCTGCGGCAGGATCCTTCCTTGGCCGCCCCCGCCGCCAACGGCCACCGCAGAATCCGGCAGCGGCTGGACAACCTGCCTGCCGGGCTCACCCCATTGGTTGGCCGGGAGGCGGAACTGGCGGACGTATGCTCGCTCTACCGCTCGGAGGGCTGCCGGTTGGTGACAGTCACGGGTCCGGGCGGGACCGGCAAAACCCGGCTGGCAATGGCGGCGGCCGCGAAGCTCGGTCAACGGATGGCCGACGGCGTGGGCTGGGTCAATCTCGCCCCGCTCACTCAGCCGCAGCAGGTTGCCGGTGCCATCGCCGAGACGCTGGGACTGGCGGACCAGGCGGGTGAAGATCCCCTCACGAGCGCGTCCCGGTTTCTGCGTACACGAAGGCTCCTGTTGGTCCTGGACAACTTCGAGCACCTCGAGGAGGCCTGGCCGGTGGTACTGGACATGCTCACGGCTGCCCCCGAACTGAGGATCCTGACAACCAGCCGGCGATGCCTTGGGCTTCGTGCCGAGTACGAATACGAACTCGCGCCGCTGGCCCTGCCGCCGCTGGACCCACCCCTGCCGCCGAGCGAACTGCGGGACGTTCCGGCCGTGAACCTGCTCCTCACCCGCGGCCGGGCAGTCCGCCCGCACTTCGACGTCGACCGCGGGAACGCTGGTGTACTGTCCCGCTTGTGCCACCGCCTGGACGGCCTTCCGCTGGCCATTGAGCTGGCAGCCGCCCAATTGCGGCAACGCAGTGAGACCGAGCTCCTGGCTGACCTGGAATTCAGCCTGGCTGCTTTGCCGGCAGCGTTCCGTGACCTCCCGGACCGCCAGCGGACACTGACGGCAACCATCGCGTGGAGTTACAACATGCTGGGCATGGCTGAGCGTCTGCTCTTTGACCAGCTCGGCGTTTTTGCCGGCGATCCGACAGTGACGGCTGTCGGCGCGATTGGTGGTGCCAGGGGGGACTCCGGGCCTGTGCTCAAGGACATGCCGGCCGAGGACGTGTTGGCAGCGCTCGCGCGCCATAGCCTGCTGCGGCGGTACACCGATCCCACGGGACAAAGCCGCACGTCGATGCTGCATTCGATCCGTGAGTTTGCCCGTGAACGGCTCTGTCTGCTCGACGACCCGGCCGCGGTCCGGCGCCGGCACGCCGAGTATTATCTCGGTGTGGCTGAGCGGATGGCCCCGCAGCTGTGGGGCTCCGGCCAGGTGAAGGCCTTCCGGCTGTTGCACTCCGACGCCCTGGACCTGCGGACTGCCCTGCTGTGGGCCACCGGGTCCGGCGGCTCCGCGGACGTGGCCCTTCGTCTGCTCGGGAGCCTCTGGCACTACTGGGAGCTGACCGGGGACGTGGCCGAGCAGCACCGGATTGCCGTGGCGCTCATGGAGGAGGTTGCGGACGCTGCCCCGTCGGTTTTGGCGCCAGCATTGAGTGGGACGGCGACGTTGTGCTGGATGGTGGGCCGGTACGACCAGGCGGCCCACTTCCACCGTCGGGCGCTCCAGGCTTTCCAGTCAGCGGGGAACGGTGCCGGCATGGCCTGGACCATCATGTGCCTGGCGACGCAGGCCGCCCAGCAGGACGACTCGCTGACTGCCCACAGGCTGGCCACAGAAGCGTCGCAGCTGCCCCAGGCCAGCCCGCGCACCCGCGTTGCCGTGTTGATCATCCTGGGGCTGTTGGCCTTCTACTCTGGCGATAACGCCCGGGCGCTTGACTTGTGCCGTGAGTGCGTCGAACTGGCCAGGCCTCTCGGCGACCGGGCGCTCCTGGGGAACGCCCTGGTCAACTTCGCAGACGCCCTGGAGCAGGCGGGCGATTATGACGCCGCCGAGCAGTCCCTGTACGAGGCGCTCGGCACTGCCCTGGAGTTCGGGGCCCAGGGCTACCTCGTGGCCTTCCTCGAATCCCTCGCCGGTGTCTACACGGACCAGCACCGGATTGAAGAAGCCATCCGGGTGCTGGGCGCCGCCGCCGCATACCGCACGGACCGGGCCCTCCCGCTCGCAGAGGCTGAACGCCGGCGGATAGAGGCGATGACAGACAAAGCGCGTGCCGAAGCCGGGCCTATCCGGTTTGGACTTGCCTGGGCTTCGGGCAACGCTCTGACCCTGGCGCAGGCGGTCCAGGAGGTGCAGCGCGGCAGGCATCAGGGGGGTGGGAGCTTAGCTGCCGATCAGTCGCAGCATCCAGAGCCCACAGATCAGGAAAATGCGGTGAACCCCGCCCCATGGTGACCTGGTCTAGCCGAATTCGGCACGTTCTGCCGGGGCCTGGTAGTCGAGGTGGCGCTTGATGTCCTCGAGTTCCGCCGTGAGAACGTCTACCCGGCGCTTGTACCTGCGGAATTCACGTTTTTGCCGTTTTGCTTCCAGATATGCCCCCACCAATGAGGCCAGCCCCAGCGGCAGGGAAATAACAAAGGCCCACCCGGCTGCCACTAAGAATTCCGTCGCCACTGGAAGGGCGGCCTGGAAGTCGACCACCTGGTTGACCGTGCCAACCACTCCGCCGAGGAAAGAGTCCAGGGGCTCCATAAACTGACCCACCATGGGGGTCTCCCCCAGGGTAGGAGCATTAAAGCGGTCCTCAGCCCTGGCGCTCCAACGGGAGTCGCCCACATGGGTGAGGACGTAGATGCCTGCCCCGGCGCTGGCCACCATAAAAACGAGCACGGAACGCAGTGCAGCCAGATCGAACCGGCGCGGGTTCAAGAAGATCACCAGCAGCCCGACGGCGATGGCAGAAATCCACGTGAGGGCCTTGAGCCAGTCGAGGCTTACCCCGCTCAGTACGTCCACAGTCACCGCAATTCTCTAGAACTTCCAGTGGTGGAGCTTACCGGTCCGTGCCCGTGGGGTGGTGGAGCCAGCGGCGCGTTTTGCGGCAGGTCTGGACAATCGGCGAAATCACCTTAACCTTGAAATTGATAAGCATGCTTCCCATTCGTTTTTGAGGAGTGATTCTGATGCGCAAGACTTCAGCACTGGCGCTGGCAGCAGCGGGCTCCCTGGCTTTGGCGGCCTGTACGGGCGGTGGCACCGGACCGAGCCCGTCGCCGTCGGTCACCACCAGTGCAGCGGCCGCAGACAAGGTCTATACGGAAGACGAACTGCGCGAACTCATCGCCGGTACACGGGATGAGGAGGGCAACGAGCTGAAGCTTTACTCCCCGGAACAGGTGCAGCAAGGAGGCAACATTGCCAATCTGTTAATGAGCACTGCGAAGGTGGAGCCTGCGGACTGCAAATCGATCGCCTCCGCGGGGCTCCTGGACAAGGTTGAGGAAGGCGACGTTGCCGTGGCGCTCTCCGAAAGCGCCCAGCCACGCACCCTGTCGGCGCAATCGGGCAGCGAAGGCCCGGACGCCGTCGAACTGCTTCAGGACATCAGCGCCAAGATGGGGCAGTGCGCCAACTTCACCGTGGAGGCCCTCGGCCAGCGCTATGAGGTCTCAAGTGAAGAGCTGCGGGCGGACACCGATGGGGAGGAAACCTTCGCGACCGTCAGCACGCGGAGCAGCGGCGAGAAGCTGATGCAGGTTTCCGCTGCCGATGGCAGGCTCCTGGTGGTAGCCACCAAGGGAGGATCGGATCTGGCCGATGACGACCAGAAGGAACTCGAGGACCTGGTGAACGGAGTTCTTGCCAAGGCCAGCGGCGGGAACGGAACAGCCACCGCCTCACCCACGGGCACGTCCACAAGGACCACCAGCCCGACGTCGACTGTCACCGTTTCGCCGACTCCCACCGAGACGGACGGCACCATGACGCCCGGGCCCACTGTCACCGTCACGGCAACCACCACGCCTTAAGGGGAGGGCGACGGCGGCACCCGGGGGAGTACCGCCGTCGGCCTTTCACTGCCTTGTCACCCGCCCTGCGGTCTGCTTAGCCGCCGAACCGCGCGTAGGTGCTGATCACGTTGCCCTTGCTGGTCCGGTACTGGTCTTTCAGGCTGAGCCTGGTCAGCGGGTCGCCGTCCTGGAAAAGGTGCCGGCCGCTTCCGGCCACCACGGGGTGGGTCATCAGGGTCAGTTCATCCAGCAGCCCGGCGAACAGCAGTTGCCGCGTCACTGAGATGCTGCCCATCACGGCAATCTCGCCGCCGTCGCGTTTTTTCAGTTCTGCGACAAAGTCTTCGAGCGGGCCTTCGATCAGGTGCGAGTTCTGCCACTCCAGCGGTTCCTTCAGTGTCCTGGAGGCCACGTGCTTCCCGATCGGGTTGATGAAGCCCGCAAAGTCCTGGTCCGCGGTGGCGTTGGGCCAGTAACCCGCCCATTCCTGGTAGCTCACGCGGCCCAGCAGTACGGTGTCCACGCGCTCCATCATGCCGGTCATGCCCTTGCCCAGGTCCTCGTCGAAACTGTCGAACTGCCAGAGATTCGGCTCCGACACCACCCCGTCCACGGAGTGGAAAAGGCCAGCAGTCAGTTTGCGCATGGGGACCTCCAAAAGGTGTCAACGGCAGGTGCGGACCGGCGGCGGTGCCGGTCACTCCACGGTAGATGGAGGCCTGCCGATCGGGAAGGCCAGCCGCGTAAAAGTTAGGTTGGTCACCACCACCTGCGTGTTGCGCAAATCCACGGGCAGACAGTCGCATACTGGACTTTGATGCGGCCACCAGCCGCACCCCCCGGCCAGGCAGGAGGAAGTGCATGGAACCCCTGAAAAAGATCGTCAAGAACCAGTATTTTCCTGCTGCCGCGGTACTCGCTGCCGTGGTGCTCTTCTGGGTCATCGCCGCGTTCGGCGGACTCTCCCTGCTCCACAACAACCAGCCGCCCATGGCCACCCTCACCTGGATGCTGTTCGTCTACGCCGCCGCCGTCCTGACGCCGCTTGCCGGAGTCCTCGCAGGGATGAACCTGGTCCGCCGCTGGCTCCGGAACCGCGAGGCTGCAGCCGCCTACGCCGTTGACGAAGCCGCGTACGACGACGACGCTGAGCCAGCGCTGGAAGCGGCACCTGCCGCTGAGGTAGCCGAGGATCAGCCCGAGCCGCAGACTGCCCCCAGCCAGCACGCAACGCTCCAGCCCAAGAGTCAGGCGATCAAGAAGCCGGCGCAGTCAAAGCAGCGCAAGAAAGCCGCCTGAACCCGGCAGCCACGAATTACAGGGACAGCTCCACGCGGTTACGGCCTGCTGCCTTGGCAGCGTACAGCGCCGCGTCGGCTTCACCCAACAGGGTATTAACGTCGGCCTGATGCCCGGCTGTGAAGGCAGAGATCCCGGCACTGAGCGTCAGGCGCCCCGTCGGATCCCCTGAATGAATGATTTCCAGCCCGTGCACCGTGTCCAGTGCCCTTTCCATAAAGGCTTTGGCGCCATGCCCCGTCTGGTGAGGCAGGACCAGCAGGAACTCCTCGCCCCCGTACCGGTACACGCCATCGCTGGTGCGGGCGTTGTCAACCAAAGCGGTAGCGACTGCCCGCAGGGCGAGATCACCCGCCTGATGACCATAGATGTCGTTGTACCTTTTAAAGTTGTCCACATCGCACATGGCCACGCAGTAATGCTCGGCGTAACGCAGGCTGCGGGAGTGCAGCTGCTCGAGGTCTTCGGAGAGCTTCAGCCGGTTGTGCAGCCCGGTCAGAGGATCGGTCCTCGCCTGCTCGGACAGCACCTTCCGGTAGTGCGCCAGATCGGCGTGCAGCGTGGTCACCCGCAGGGCTACCAGCAGCCGGGCATGCAGGACGAACGGGTCCAAAGGTTTGGTGACGTAGTCATCTGCTCCCGCCTCAAGCCCGGCCAGCACGTCGTCCCGGGACCCCTGCGACGTCAGCAGCACAACATAGGTGTAGAGATCCGATTCCCGCGAGCGGATGGCCCGGCAGAGCGCAAGCCCGTCCAACCCCGGCATCATCCAGTCCGTGACCACCACATCCGGTTGGTGCTCCACGAACAGCGCCCACGCTTCGTCGCCGTCCGCCGCGGTCAGGCACTCATGACCTGAACGTTCGACGGCGGCCCTTGCCACCAACAGTGAGCCCGGATCGTCATCTGCGACCAGAACCTTCATGGCGCCACGTCCAGGGCTATGTTCAGTTCAGAATCCACGTTCACGAGTTCCGCCTCCAGCCGGCCGAGTAGTTCCTGCCCGGCATCCTGATGTCCGCTGTGTCCCATCGCCTCCAGCTGGCCGCATATGGCGGCTACGGCGGTGGCGCCAATATTGGCAGCAGCACCCTTCAGGGCGTGGGCAGCCTGAACCAGCCGCGGCCCGCCGCCGTCGTTCACGGATTCGCGCAGTGCGGCGAGCCGGGCAGGCACATCCTTCCGGAATGCCTCCGCAGCAGCAGGCAGCAGGCCGAACCCGTCGTCCGGGCCGAGGTCACGCAGGATAGCCAGCCGGTCCGCGTCCAGCGCCTGCGAAGATGCACCGGTGACAGCCAGCAATTGCGGTGGCATTGGATGTGGGGCCAGCCGGGGCACCCAGCGGGCCAGCGTGGCTTCCAGCTCCGCAGCGTCCACAGGCTTGGCGAGGTAGTCGTCCATGCCAGCGGCGAGGCAGCGTTCCCGGTCGCCGTCCAAGGCGCCGGCGGTCATGGCGATGATGGGAAGGCGGCTGTGCATCCCATCCCGCGTCCGGATGATCCGGGTGGCCTCGAACCCGTCCATCACCGGCATGTGGCAGTCCATCAGGACGGCGTCGTAACGGGTACCGGCTGTGGCAGCTACGGCTTCGGCGCCGTCGGCCACCACGTCCACCGAGTAGCCGAATTTCGACACCGTGGCGCGGGCCACCAACTGGTTGACCTCGTTATCCTCCACCACCAGGATGTTTCCCCGGGACGCTTCCTCGGGGGACAGGTTGCCGGGCGCCGGCTCCCGCGCGGCACCTGACGCCGCATGTGACGCCCCGTGCGGAGCCGGGTCGCCAGGCGTGTGCAGCTCACGCGCGGACATCAGCCGGATCAGCCGGTTGTAGAACTCGGAGCTGCGGACGGGCTTCATGAGCCATTCCCGGACGCCGGCGTCGGCGATCGAGGCTCCGTTGACCTGCATGGTGGAGGTCAGAATGATCAGCTCTATGTCCGCCAGTTTGGCGTCGGCCTTGATCGTGCGGGCCAGCTCGAGGCCATCAGTTTCAGGCATGCAGAGGTCGAGCACGGCAAGGTCGAATGGTTCCCCGGCCGCTGCAGCCTCACGTGCCCGGACCAGCGCCGACCGTGCGTCCGGAACCGCCTCCGGCACCAGCTTCCAGCCGCGCAGCTGGGATTCCAGCACCAGGCGGTTGGTGGCGTTGTCATCCACCACCAGAACCCGCAGCCCCGTGAGGAAGCCGGCCGTGGGCACCGGACCCGTTGCCGCGGGCGCAACCGGCAAAGGAATCCGGAACCAGAAGGTGCTGCCCTCGCCAGGCACACTCTCCAGCCCTATCTCGCCGTCCATGGCCTCGGTGAGCCTGCTGCAGATGGCCAGGCCCAATCCGGTTCCGCCGTAGCGGCGGGTGGTGGAGGCATCCGCCTGCGAGAACGATTCGAACAACCGCGCATGATCCGCAGGGTCAATGCCGATTCCCGTATCGCGGACTTCAAAGCAGACCACGGCCGTGGACGCGACGGCGGGGGTCCCGCCAGCCGGGTCGCCCGCTATTTTCACGCGGATGGATACCTCGCCCGTGGCGGTGAACTTCACAGCGTTGGACGCAAGATTCAGCAGGACCTGCCGGATCCGGCCGGCATCACCGTGCAGCCGGGCGGGGACCTCGGGTTCGCAGTACGCGATGAGCTCCAGGTTTTTGGCCTGGGCAGGCTCGGTGAGCAGGCCAGCCACTTCCTCCACCAGGAGCCGGGGATCAAACGGGCGGAAGTCAAGGTCAACCTTTCCCGCCTCCAGCTTTGAGAAGTCCAGGATGTCGTTAATGAGGGCCAACAGGGCCTCGCCGGCACCCTTGACGCCCTGCGCATACTGCTTCTGTGTTTCGTCCAGCGGTGTCTCCAGGAGCAGCGCGGTCAGCCCCACCACGCCGTTCATGGGAGTGCGGATCTCATGGCTCATGGTGGCCAAGAATTCGGATTTCAGGCGGCTGGATTCGAGTGCTGCCTCCCGCGCCGCCTGCAGCTCCTTTTCAGCTGCCCTGCGCAACGTGATGTCCCTGGCGATAGCTGCAATCCCGCGGATGTTCCCGCCTTCGCGGATGGGGGAGATGGTCACGGACACCGGGATAACCTCCCCGTCCTTGCGCAAATGCTCGGTTTCGAAGCTCATGGCCTGGCCACTTTCGCTGAGCTGCTCGAACACCTCGTCGTCCGCGTCGGTGCTGCCTGGCGGGAGAAGCATGCGCGCGTTGTGGCCTATCGCTTCCGAAGCCGTGTAGCCGTATTGCTGCTCGGCCCCGGGGTTCCAGCTGGTGATGATCCCGTCCGGGGTGGTGCTCAGGATGGCATCCCTGGAGGAGTTCACAATTGCGCCGAGGCCTTCCAGCTCCGCTGTCCGGACGGCGACCTCGTTCTCCAGCCCGTTGGTCAGGGAGAGGTTCTCGATGATGATCAGCACCTGGCGGACCAGGATGATGACCACGGTGACCCGGGCAACCACCAGCAGGAACGAGCTCATTTCGTCAACGTGCGGGGCGGCGATCAGGACAACGGCCACCAGGATCGGTGGGTAGGGAAGCAGTTCCTGGGCCAACGCAAACGCCCGGCGGTCCGGCAGCGGCTTCTCGGCGTAGGGGAGCAACGGCGCAAGGGCAATAAGGAGGAAAGCGCTGATCCAGCCCAGGGCAAGCGGCGAACCGGTGACTCCGGTGACGCCGTCGAACGTTAACCGCACGTAGGTGCTGTCGGTGATGGTGAGGATGAGCAGGCCGCCGCCGAAGCAGAGCCAAGGGAGCCGTTCGCCGGACTGGCGGCGCATCCCAAGCACCAGCACCAGCGACGTGATGATCACGTCAACAACCGGATAGGCCATGGTGGTGAGCCGGGTCAGGAGCTCGCCCTCCGAGCTGATGGCCGTCTCCAAGGTGGTGTACCAGCTGATCACCAGCACCGAGCCGGCGATGACCGCGGCGTCCAACACTGTCCGGAGCAGCCCCACCCGGGTGGTGCCGCCGGGCCTTCTAAAGCTGAAAAGGGCGACGGCGGCGGGGACTGAGTAGCTGATGAACAGGGCGTCCGCCAGGGACGGGAAAGGGTACATGTGGTTGTTGGCGAGGCCGAAGAACGTCCAAACGGCCATACCGGCGGCCCAGACATAGGCGGCTGCCGACATCAGGGTCCACGCCCTGGCGTTCACGCCGCCGCGCACCGCAGCCCGTCCGCAGCTGAAACCGGCAAGAAGGGCGGCCATCAGGATGGCAAAGTCACCGGCAATGACCGCCGCGGGTGTGCCGTTGGTCGCGGCGAAGAACGTTCCGAGCACGCCCTGCAGCACTGCAGCAAGCAAGATCAGCCATCCCAGCGTGGCCTTGCTCCTACCGGCGGCGGGACGTGGCTCCAGGAGACCAGTCTGAGACACGCGGATCCCTCCCCATACATGCGCCTGCACCCACATTGAGACGAGACCGGGGCCGCCCGAGACCTGGGCGGAGGCGCATCCTGATGATATCCCTTAAGACTCAAAAGCGAGCGCCTCGAGCGCCTGCCGTGCGTTCAACAATGCCTGCTCGAACCGATGGCCCGGCTCCGGTCGCGAGAACAGGTAGCCTTGCAGCGAATCGCACTCAAGCCCGATCAGGTAGTTGGCCTGCTCCCGGGTCTCGATTCCTTCCGCGGTGACGGTCAGTCCCAGGCTGTGCGCCATGTTGATCATGGAACTGAGGATGGGGAGGCGTTCGTTCCCGGTCCGCACCATGGACACAAAGGTCTTATCGATCTTGACGATGTCCACGGGCAGGTCCTGCAGCCGGCCGAGGGATGAATATCCCGTGCCGAAGTCGTCCAGGGCTACCCTGGCTCCCGCTTGCCGGAGGCTGCCCAGTTGGCGGATCACATGGCAGTCGGCGTCGAAGAACACACTCTCCGTGACCTCCAGGACCAGCTGATAAGCAGCCACCCCGCTGACCTCGGCCAGACTCAGCACCCGCTCATCAAAATCAGGTGCCAGCAGCTGCACCCCGGACACATTGACGGACAGTGAACGGGACGGATCGGCCCGTAGCCAGGGGGCCACCCGTGCCAGGCTCTGGGCCATCACCTCGGTCCCGATCTCGTTGATCAGGCCGCTCCGCTCCGCCATCGGAATGAAGACTGTGGGAGGGATCCCCTCGCCGTCGCGGTTCCAGCGCGCCAGTGCTTCAAACTTGACCACCCGGCCCATGCGCGGGGAGACGATGGGCTGGAGGTCCACGGAAATTTCGCCCCGGGCCACTGCCAGCTGCAGGGCCGCCTCCATGTCGGTGCGCTGGACCAGGGCCGTCATCATGTCCGGATGGAACCGGAGGAACCGGTTCTTCCCGGCGGCCTTGGCCGCATACATGGCGATGTCCGCCTCACGCAGCAGCTCGGATGGGACCACCGCATCTTTGCCGATGGAAGCCAGGCCCAGGCTCAGGCTGGGCCGCAGCATGGTCCCTTCTATCCACACGGGGACATTCAGGCACCGGATAATGCAGGCCGCCGTGGCCTCCACGTCCGGGCATGCAGTCAGCAGCACCACAAATTCGTCGCCGCCCAGCCGGGCCACAACATCGGCGGTAGGGGTACAGCCACGAAGCCGGCGCGCCACCTCCACCAGCATGTCGTCGCCGGCCTGGTGGCCCAGGATGTCGTTGACCTCCTTGAAGTCATCCAGATCGATCAGCAGGACGTCAACGGACTTGAGGCGTGGTTCGCGCAGGGCTACAGCGAGAGCCTCGTTGAACACCGCCCGGTTAGCCAGACCGGTCAGCGGATCCTGGAAGGCCAGCGCCCTCAGCTGCTCGGCCTGCGCCGCAAGGTCCCGCATGGCCTGCTGAGCCTGCTCCTGTGCTTCGCGGCGCGGCGTCACATCGCGGAAGCTCCACACCCGGCCCGCAATCCGGTGGCCCACTTTCTGGGGACGCGAATACCTTTCGAAGGTCCGGCCGTCCACCAGATCCACCACGTCATGACTCTCCGCTGCGGGGTTGTCCGTCACCTCGGTGATCCGGGCCATGAAAGCCGCCGGATCCTGCACTTGGGACATCACCACACCCATGGCGGCCTCGTCCGACCCGGCTTCCATATACTCGGGCGGAATGCCCCACATCTTCAGGAACTGGTCATTGAGGCCCGCCACCTTGCCCGTTGAGCTGATGACCAGGATTCCGTCGGCGGTGGATTCGAGCGTGGCCGTCAGCAGCGACAAGGCCTCGCGCAGGTCCGCGTCCTTGCGGTGCCCAGTGCCGCGGAGGGAAACGAGCAGCAGCTGCGAGCCGTCGTCGTCGATCAGGGAGCCGGCCATCTCCGCGGCGAATTCGGTGCCGTCGCAGTGCAGGCCGTAGACCTCCCGCGGCGGCAGGGGTTCATCATGCTGCGCTGTCAAATGTTTCAGCAGCTGGGAGGTTTCGTTGCGGAACCCTTCGGCGAGGAGCCACCGGTGGCTGGTCCCGACCAGCTGATCACGCGGGTAGCCGAACAGCCTGGACGAGGCCGCGTTCGCGAGTCTGATGGTGCCGTCCTGATTGAGCACCAGGAGGGCGTCAGGGCTGGCATCCAGGAGCGCGCCGAAAGCAGGTACCGCAAAATCCTTGTTCTTTTGCCGCTTGGATCCCCCCATGCGCAACCACCCCCACGCACATCATAAAGTGCCGCCGCTGGCGACGGAACGTCAAAGCGTCTTTTCCGGGCGGGCGCGGCACGTCCGGCCGCTGCAATTGGCGCCGATTGCGGCCCCGGTAATCACCGGCACGGTTAAGAGTGACGCATTGTGGCCAGGCCGGCCGCCGGATCCACCCGGACAGGGGAATGACGTGCATTGGTGCCCAGCCCGCGGACCACCCAGCCCTCGGCCTGCCAGGCCGCTGCGTCCAGTACGTTGCGCGCATCAAGCATGACCCGTCGTCGCACCAGCGCGCCCGCCGCGGCAGGGGACAGCCGGCGGTATTCGTCCCATTCCGTCAGGAGCAGCACCAGTTCGGCACCCTCCAGTGCACGCGACGTGGCGGCCTCGAACCGCAGCTGGGGAAACCGCAGCCAAGCATGGTTGATGGCCTTCGGATCCGTCACCGTCACGTGCGCCCCCGCAGCCGCCAGCTGGACCGCGACGTCCAGGGCGGGCGAATCGCGGATATCGTCGGTCTCCGGCTTGAAGGAGGCGCCCAGGATGGTGACGGCCCGCCCCGAAAGCCCGCCGCCACACAGCTCTGCTGCGCGCTCCACGGCCCGGGCCCGCTGCCGCAGGTTGATGGAATCCACCACGCCCATCCACTCGTCCACCGGGTCAACGCCCAGGGCCGCCGCCTGCGTCCGGAGGCTGCGGATGTCCTTGGGCAGGCAACCGCCGCCGAAGCCCAGCCCCGCGTGCATGTACCGGCTGCCGATCCGGGGGTCCATGCCCATGGCCTCGCTGAGTTCTGCCACATCAGCGCCCGAGGCGTCGCACAGTTCCGAGATCGCGTTGATGAAGCTGACCTTGGTGGCCAGGTATGCGTTGGCAGCCGACTTGATCAGCTCAGCAGTCGCGAAATTGCACACCAGCCGGGGAATCCCCGCATTCAGCAGCGGCTCGTAGACGGCATCCAGGGCCGCAGTCACCGCACGCGGCGCGCCGGTGCGCGGGTTGAACGCCGCGGCACGGCCGCCAGCCACGCCGTACACCAGCCGGTCCGGAACCAGCGTGTCCTTCACCGCGGTGCCCTGCCGCAGGAACTCCGGGTTCCAGCCGAGCTGCACGTCCGGCCGCCCCGCCAGGACTCCCTGAAGCATGTCCACGGTGCCTACGGGCACCGTTGATTTACCGACGACGACGGCGCCCCTCGCCAGGTGCGGGAGCAGCGCCCCGGTGGCCGAGACGAGATAGCTGAGATCGGCGCCGCCGGACGTCTTGGCCTGCGGCGTCCCGACGCACAGGAAATGGACCTGGGCCGTGGCAGCCCGGGAGAAGTTGGTGGAGAACGTCAGCCGGCCGGTGGTGCGCCCATCCGCCAGGAGTTCGTCCAGGCCCGGCTCGAAGAAGGGAGCCTGGCCACGGCCGAGCTGCTCCACCCTGGCGGCGTCCACATCGATGCCCACCACGGTGTGGCCCATCGAGGCGAGGGTGGCGGCGTGTACAGCGCCGAGGTAGCCGCAGCCGATCACGGAAATTTTCACAGGGACGCTCCATTTCCGGAGATTGAAGGCATGCTGGACAAGACCTGGCGGTAGTGCTCCTCAAGCTTGCCGCACAGTGCAGGCCACGTCCGGTCCTGGACCGAGGCGTGGGCTGCCGCTGCGAACGCACGGCGCTTGGCGTCGTCGCCTATCAGGTCCATGACGTGAGCCCGGAAGCCCGCCAGGTCGCCGGGCTGGTACAGCCAGCCGGTGCGGGAGTTTTCCACCAGGTCCAGCGGGCCGCCGCGTCCCGTGGCTACCACCGGGACCCCGGACGCCATGGCCTCCTGGATGGTCTGGCAGAACGTTTCGAACTCGCCGGGGTGGACGAAGAGGTCAAAGGATGCCACAGCCCTGGCCAGTTCCTCGCCGCCGAGGAACCCCGTAAAGACCGCGTGCGGGAGGGCTTCCTGCAGGGCCGCCCGCTGCGGGCCGTCGCCCACAACCACGAGCCTGGTGTTCGGGACGTTGGCCAGCGCAGCCAGGTCCTCCACCTGCTTCTCGATCGCCAGCCGGCCCACGTACCCGATGATCCGCTCGCCGCCGGGGGCCACGGAAGCCCGCCACCCGGCGTCGCGCTTTCCGGGCGAGAACCGTGCGGTGTCCACACCGCGGCGCCACATCTCCACCCGCGGAATCCCGCGGCCGCGCAACTGGTTCAGCGCGAAAGTGGATGGCACCAGGGTTCGGGTGGCCAGCAGGTGGATGTTCTCCACCCGGTTCCAGGCCCAGTTCTCCAGGAACGGCACACCGTACCGCGCGGCGTAGCTGGGAACCTCGGTCTGGTAGATCGCAACGGTAGGGATCCCCAGCTGGTGGGCGGCCTGGACGGCCCGCCAGCCCAGGACAAACGGCGAGGCGAGGTGGACGATCTCGGGTGCGTAATCGGCAAGGATTCGCTTGACCCGGTACACACCGCCCATCGCCACCCGCACATTCGTGTACCCGGCAAGCGGAACAGCCGGGAGCCGGTGCACGCCCGCGCCGTGGACCACCTCGGGGGTTCCCGCGAACTCGGCGACAGCATGGGGTGAGGGCGCAATGACCAGGACGTCGTGGCCCTGGCCCTCCAGGTGCTCCAGCACCCGCAGGATGGAGTGGGTCACCCCGTTCATCAGCGGCAGGAATGACTCGGCAACAATTGCGATCCTCACCCCTCCACGGTGGCCCCGCGGCCTGACGCGGCGGGGGAGGAGGTGTGACGCCGAGGGAAAGGTTGGGTGAACAGGTGGGCTGCGCACAAGGAAAGCCGGTGCAGCTGCCCGCAAAATCGCGTCAACTGCACCGGCCAGTAGGACGAATATTCAGAACTTACAGATCTTCCTCATTCGCGGCTCCTTATTCCCGGCTGATTATTTCCGGGTTTACCGCCTATCGCTGGCCATGTTCCTTGAGAACAGCCAGCCGGCACCAATCATCAGAACGCCCAGCACAAGGTGGGCCCAGTTGTCCGTCATGTTCAGCGACAGGAAATTGGCCGCCGAATCCACTCCGACACTGAGCCCGAAAATTGCGAGGACGATGTACAGCGCGCCGGCGCCGATGAGGAAGTTCCGGGCGCCGTGTTCCGTGCGGGCCATGGTCAGGCCGGTTGCGCCGATGACCAGCTGCACAATATTGAGCAGCATGGAAACCTGGAACAGGCCGAGGAACATGGCATGGGAATCAGGCCCAAGGAACGTCAATTCGCTGTACTGGGTGGTAATGCCGGGGATAAAGCCCAGGATACCCACCAATAACAGAACAATACCCACACCCATGCCGGCGTTCTGGACGTCTGCGCGCCCAAAATGTACGCCGTGTGCGTGTGGGGATGCGGTAGTCATTTTCTGCCTCCAACCACTGATTGCGGACATACCAATTTTACGGCGGACCTGTGGAAAAAGCGCCGTTGGGGCCCCACGATGAGCTTGGTCTCTTAGGCCGAATGAGCCTGTCGCAAACCGGTGGGCGGGCCCGGCCGTGAAACTATGGAACACGATGAAACTGCGCGCTGATCAGACCGGAGACCGTGGCCTTCCCATGCCCTTGTGGCTGCAGGGAGCCATCGAAACGGCCCAGGCAGCCATCATCTCGGTCCTCGTGGTGGTGGCACCCATCGTGGCGGTCTGGGCTACGGCCGGATTCCAGAACACCGGCTTCGACGCCCTGGCCCGCCTCGCCGGCCAGGCCTGGCTGCTGATCCACGGTGTGCCCCTGCAGCTGGCCGATCTCGGCTCCGGCACCGCAGGCAGTCCGGGCTCCGGCATGCTGACCCTGGTTCCGCTGGGCCTGACCCTCATTCCGTTCCTGCTGGCCTGGCGTGCCGGGCGGCGCCTTGCCCGCGCTTCCTACACCGACCAGCTCTGGCAGGCGCTCCTCGGCTCCTGGCTGGTCTACTCGGCTTTCGGGGCGGCCACCGGCTTCATCTGCCGCACCCCGGACGTGGTCATTAACATCTGGTACGCCATGGTGATCCCGCTGATCCCGTTCGCGCTGGGCATGGTGACCGGCGCCCGCCGTGAGGCAGGCTCGTGGAGCCGGCTGATCGGCGTCGACGCCGTCGACTGGATCTCGCGCACCAGCCAGCACTCCCGCTGGGCCGGTTCCTATCTCGGGTCCGCCGCCAAGGCCGGTTTCCTGGCGCTCACCTCGGCGCTTGCGCTCGCGTGCGTGCTGCTCGCTGTGGACTTCTTCATCCACTGGAACCTGGTGATTGCGGTCTATGAAGCGCTCGACGCCGGCGCGGTAGGGGGCGCGGCCCTCACCATCGCGCAGCTCGGCTACCTCCCCAACCTGGCGGTGTTTGCACTCGCCTGGGTGTCCGGTTCCGGGTTTGCCATGGGCGTCGGCTCACAGGTGGGGCCGCTGGGAACCGCCGTGGGGCCGCTGCCGTCCATCCCGGTCTTTGCAGCCATTCCGTCAGGGCCCCTGGACTACGGTTTTGTGGCTTTGGTGGTGCCGGTCCTCGCCGGGATCCTCGCCGGGTGGTGGTTCCTGCGCGAAGGGGAAAACCACTTCGATGAGTGGCTGTCCATCAAACTGCGCTTCCGCTGGTTTACGGCCTCCGCGTCCACCCTGGCGCTGGGGCTGCTGATCGGCGCCGTCTCCGGACTCCTGGCCGCCGGGCTTGCCTGGCTGGCACGCGGCTCCGCCGGCCTGGGGCGGCTCACGTCCATCGGCCCTGAGCCGTTGTGGACAGGCCTCTGGATTGCCGCGGAGGTGGGCATCGGCGTCGTGATCGGTTATGCCGCCGGACCGTGGCTGGAACGCCGCCAACAGGTGGAAGAGGAAGCGGAACTGGTCCGCTGAGCCCCGGCTGCTAGCGAAGGCCCGGCAGCGAGCTTTCAAGCTGGACGCGGCAGTTGGACAGCGCCTGGTCTGTGAGGGCCTGCCGTGAGCAGGCCTGGAAGTCCCGGACCTGTTCGAAGAACACGGCAGTCACGAGGATGACCAGCACCATGACAAGCATGACCACCAGCCCGGAAATGGTGCCGGCAAGGACGAGTTTGGATTCCTTCAGCTTCGCGGAACGGACCAGCAGGATGATTCCGATGACCAGGCTCGCGACGGTCAGGATGCTGGTGAGCCAGAGGTAGCTGACGTCGAGCTGGTAGACAAAGAAGGCGCCCAGCACGGTGACAATGAAGATGCGGAACAGGTTGCGGGTCTTGCCCAGCGAGCTTTTGGCGGCTTCGCTGAGCGGCGGTTTGGTGCGCTGCTTTTCGGCCGGTTCCATGGAGGGGTTCATGTTTTCCAGCCTACGCGAGCCTGCCCATAAGCTAGACCCATGCGCATCGTAGTCCTCGTCTCCGGAACCGGCTCCAACCTCCAGGCTGTCATTGACGCCACAAAGTCAGGGGAGCTGGACGTTGAGATCGCAGCGGTGGGTGCCGACCGGGAGGGGACCTACGGTGTCGAACGCGCTTCCGAGGCGGGGCTGGAGACGTTCGTGGTCAACTTCAACTCGTTCCCCACCCGCGCCGAATGGGACGCGGCCCTGACCGCCCGGGTGGCTTCCTATGCCCCGGACGTGGTGGTCTCCTCCGGCTTCATGCGCATCGTCAGCGCCGGCTTCATCGCTGCCTTCAACGGCAAATACCTCAACACCCACCCCGCCCTGCTGCCGGCCTTCCCCGGTGCGCATGGGGTCCGGGACGCCATGGCCTATGGCGTGAAGGTCACCGGCTGCACCGTTCACTGGGCCGACGCCGGAATGGATACCGGACCCATCATCGCCCAGGAAGCGGTGGCGATTGAGGGCTCCGATACTGAGGAAACCCTGCACGAAAAGATTAAGGTGGTGGAACGCCGGCTCCTGATCTCCACCCTGGCTTCCCTCGCCGCAGCATCATCCACCGCAGCCCGAAGCTGATCCTGCGGGGACCTGCACAGCAAAAGGCGCCGCTTCCCTTTCGGGAAACGGCGCCTTTGCTGCTTGGTGCTCTGGTGGTCAGGCGCGGGTGCGGCTGCGTCCTGTCACTGCGCCGTAAACCAGCAGGACAATAACGGAGCCCAGAATGGCCAACAGCCATGTCCGGATATCGAAGAATTCAGCCAGGCCGCCGCCAAAGATCAGCGAGCCGATCCAGCCGCCCAGCAGGGCTCCTACGACGCCAAGTACCAGCGTCATGACCCAGCCGATGCCCTGCTTTCCGGGCAGGATGAGCTTGGCGATGGCTCCCGCAATCAAGCCCAAAATGAGAAATCCGATAATGCCCATGTTGCCACTTCCTTCTCAGTAAGTTGGTGCCAAACCCCCATGCCGACCCCCTCAGTTAATCAGCGTGCTTACCGTTCCGCAAGGTTTCAATTATCACGAGATGACCGCTATTTACTCCGGCCGTCAACAACCTTAACTGCTACTCCAGGCGGCGCTGCTTGGTCTCGGGGGAGAAGAAGGCCATCCACAGCACGGCGAGCAGGACCAGGCCCCCGGCCAGCGCGAAGGACGTGGCCAGGCCCAGCTCCGGCCAGAAGTAGTTCGCGAAGATGAGCGGGCCGAGGCCCGCGCCCAGCCGGGAGAACGTTGAAGCCCAGCCGAACCCCGTGCCGCGGAGTTCGGTGGGGTACAGCTCCGACACATAGGCATAAAGAACCGGGATGGCCACCTGCACCACAAACCCGAAGACCAGCAGCCAGAACACGGCAGCGGTGGGGATATCCACCACAAAGGCCACGATCACCAGGGTCAGTGCGGACAGCGGGCCCGTGATGGCCAGGATCCACTTGCGGCCGACCCGCTCCACGAGCAGCGCGGCCACGATGACGCCCAGCAGGCCGACGGCGGCCATGGACGCCGTCGTGAGGAACGCCTTGTACTCCGCGAAGCCGGCGCCGATCAGGATCCGGGGCATCCAGGTGAGGGACAGGTAGTAGACCAGTAGAATGCTGAAGAACAGGGCCCACGCAGTGGCGGTGATCTTCCAGTTGAACTGCCAGACCAGCTTGAGCTGATGCCACGCGCTGCCGGCCGAGAGCCGGGGGACTTCCTGCGCGTCCGGGAGGCTGTAGGCACGGGGCTCTGCGCCGGTAGCTGCCACCAGCTCATCGATGACCTTCGCCGCTTCCTCGCGCCTGCCCTTGCGGATCAGGAAGAGCGGCGATTCGGGGACGCTGCGCCGGACCCAGAAGACCAGGAGCGCGGGCAGGACCATCACCAGCATGGTCAGGCGCCAGTCGCCGAAAATGCCCACCAGGGCGGCGGAAACAAAACCGGCGAGGGCCGCGCCGATAGGCCACCAGCCATCCATGGCAGTCAGGACCCTGCCGCGCTGCTTCCGCGGCGTGAACTCACCCACCAGGGCGTAGTCCACGGGAATGCAGCCGCCCAGCCCGAAGCCGGCCATGAAGCGGAAAACGCAGAACCAGATGAAGTCGGGGGAGAAAGCGCCCAGCACGGTGAACAGGGAGAAGATCAGCAGGGTGGCCGTGAAGGCTTTCTTGCGCCCGATCGTGTCCGCGATGGTGCCCCATACGAAGGCGCCGAGGGCCATGCCGATCAGGTTGGCTGTGCCCACCCAGGCCACCTCGCCCGGAGCAAGCGCCCAGTGCGTGGAAAGCAGCGGAATCAGGATGCCGTTGAGCGTGACGTCCCAGGCGTCGAACATGAAGCCGAGGCCGCCGATCAGGAAGATCCTGCCCTGCACCTTCCACCGCCACGGCAGTTCCTGCACCACCTGTTCGCCACTGGGCACAGTCGTATAAGTATTCATCTCGGCCTCCTGCCTAAATCTTAGAGGCAACCAGGGGCGGAGCCGGCTCGCTGCTGCGACGCGATAAACTGGGCCGTATCCCCACCAACCGCGGCCATTGCCCGCGAGATAAGACGGAGACTTTTGTGAGCTTGCCGCAGCCTGACCGTGTATCCATCGACCGAGTCCCCATCCGCCGGGCACTGATTTCGGTTTACGACAAGACCGGTCTGGAGGAACTCGCCACGGGCCTGCACGCAGCGGGCGTGAAGATCGTCTCCACCGGCTCCACTGCCAAGAAGATCGCCGCGGCAGGCATTCCGGTCCAGGAAGTCGAAGAAGTCACCGGCTCCCCGGAAATGCTCGACGGCCGCGTCAAGACCCTGCACCCCCGCGTCCACGGCGGCATCCTCGCGGACCGCCGCGTCCCCGCTCACATGGAAACCCTCGCCGGCATGGAGATTGAAACCTTCGACCTCGTGGTAGTGAACCTGTACCCCTTCGTCGAGACGGTCAAGTCCGGCGCACCGCAGGACGACGTCGTGGAGCAGATCGACATCGGCGGCCCCGCCATGGTGCGTTCCGCCGCGAAGAACCACGCCGCCGTCGCCATTGTTGTTGACCCCGGCTTCTACGGTGACGTGGTCACCGCCGCCGCTGAAGGCGGCTTTGACCTGAAGACCCGGCGCAGGCTCGCCGCCAAGGCGTTCGCGCACACCGCGTCCTACGACAACGCCGTGGCCTCCTGGACTGCCAGCCAGTTCCTCGACGAAGACGGCGACGGCGTCATCGACTGGCCTGCCTACGCCGGCCTGTCGCTGGAGCGCTCCGAAGTCCTCCGCTACGGCGAAAACCCGCACCAGCAGGCAGCCCTCTACGTGGACAAGGCAGCCCCCGCCGGCATCGCCCAGGCGGACCAGCTGCACGGCAAGGCCATGAGCTACAACAACTTCGTCGACGCCGACGCAGCCCTCCGCGCCGCGTTCGACTTTGCCGAGCCGGCAGTCGCCATCATCAAGCACGCCAACCCCTGCGGTGTTGCCGTCGGTGCTGCCGACGCCGAGGACCCGATCGCGGATGCGCACTCCAAGGCCCACGCCTGCGACCCGGTCTCCGCGTTCGGCGGCGTCATCGCTGCGAACCGCACTGTCACCGCCGGGATGGCACGAACCGTTGCCGGCATCTTCACCGAAGTGGTCATCGCGCCGGCCTTCGACCCCGAAGCTGTGGAGATCCTGTCCCAGAAGAAGAACATCCGCCTCCTGACCCTTCCGGAAGGCTACGGCCGCTACCCGTCCGAGATCCGCCAGGTCTCCGGCGGCGTGCTGGTCCAGGTCGCAGACAAGGTGGACGCCGACGGCGACAACCCCGCCAACTGGACCCTTGCCGCCGGCGAAGCTGCTGACGCGAAGACCCTCGCGGACCTCGCCTTCGCCTGGACCGCCTGCCGCGCCGCCAAATCGAACGCCATCCTGATCGCTGCCGACGGCGCCGCCGTGGGCATTGGCATGGGCCAGGTCAACCGGCTGGATTCCTGCCGCCTCGCCGTGGAGCGGGCCAACAAGCTCGGCGTAACGGTGGAGTCCGACGTCGACGGTGCCGGCGGCGCCTCAAACGCCGACGCTTCGGGTGCTCCGGAACGTGCACGCGGGGCTGTTGCGGCTTCGGATGCGTTCTTCCCGTTCGCTGACGGCCTGCAGATCCTGATCGACGCCGGCGTCCGCGCCGTGGTCCAGCCCGGCGGTTCGGTCCGAGATGAGGAAGTCATCGCCGCGGCCAACGCGGCCGGCGTCACCATGTACTTCACCGGCGCCCGCCACTTCTTCCACTAACCAGGTAAAACAACGACGGCGCCTGTACCCGCTGAGGGGATAGGCGCCGTCGTTGTTTGCCTGCGTTTTCCTGCAACGCGGGGTCACTAAACACCCAATATCGAGGCTCGAGAGGGTCGAAAGTGACCCCGCGTTGCGGGTTACCGGGCTGTTTCGGCCTCGTCGTAAGCTGCCTTGATCTCGGAGCCCCAGTACGGGCCGTACATCACGGGGTGGGGGTTGTAGCCGTAGCTGTTGAGGGAGTTCTGCAGGCCGGTGGCGGTGTTGAACCATGGGCCGCCGGAGGAACCGCCGGTCATGTCACACGGGATGCCCTGGGTTTCGAACTGCGCGTTGTTCGTGTCGTTGGTGGCGGTCCCGGTGCAGCTCTTCAGCGATCCACCGTCGAAGGGGCGGTCGGCCGGGTAGCCGAAGGCCTGGTAGGTGAGGCCGCGGGGAGCATTGAACTCGACTCCTGACTCATTGACGGCATCAGCAAGGAGGGGAGCGCCGTCGAGCGGTTTGACCACGGCGAACCCGGTATCGAAGGCCATGTTCCCCGATTCTTTCCATCCGGCGGGGAGGTAGTAGGAATCACCGGTCCACGCGCCGTAGGGGGATTCGCCATTGTTGTAACCGGGCACAAAAATAAACCGGGTGGGCAGTTCTGCACCGCCGAAGAGGCAGTGCCCAGCCGTGGCCACGGTGCTCCCATTCTTGGACTTGACGGCGTTGCCGGAGCAGACGTAGTCCGCGCCGTCCAGGGTAAAGAAGACCTTGCCGATATGGTCCATTCCGCTCGCAGGCTGGGCGATGGTGGGTTTGCCCGCGGTGCCCTTGACTTTGGTGGCCTTGGCTTTTTCTGCTGCGACTGTGCTGGACCTGTTGCCGCGTTCCAGCGACTTATCTGCCAGCAGATCGCCCGGGAGCGCGGCGCGCATACGGTCAGCGGTCCAGTAGTCCGCGGCGCCGGTGCTGTCCACCTTGGCGCTGAAAACGGACGGTGTTGACTTGTCATCAGACGCAGCGGGGGCTGCTGCGGCGCCGCCGGTACCAACCAGTACCAGCACGGCCGCCGCGGAAAGGCTGAGGAAGCTGGCAGCCACAGACCGGTTGCGCGTCATTATTTTCCTGTCTAAAAATTGTCGGAGAGCTCCCAGTTGGCCCGCCGTTGAACCCATGTAACCTATCGAGAGCAGCCGGTTTTGTAAATAGAAGTGATGCCGTGGTGCTGGTCAAAATGGCTGGTGGAGGGTACTTTTTCCCTATCAATGAATCGTCCGATCTGGGCTCCGGACTTTATGTGAATTGGGGCCCTGCCGTGATTGCATTCTGGAAGTCCACCAAACGTTCTGCTTTGCACGGCCGGCACGTGGCCGCCGTCGATGAAGGGTCCCCGGACCCCGAAGCCTCCGCCGCTGCCTCCCAGCTGCGCGACGTCGACCCCGTCCACTCCTTCACCTCGACGCCGTTCACCTCTACAGAGGAACTGCGGCGCAGGGACTCAAAGTATGTCCAGCTGTGGCCCAGTGATATTCCCCACAAGCGCCGCTGAGTGAACCGTCCCCCCAAGCGGTAACGCAAGGCCCTCCCGGTGTACGGGTAGGGGTCAAAGCCGCGTCCTCGGGTAAGTTAATCCATGGTGAAATAGCCGGATTCTCAAAAAATCAGCCGACCTCCAGGGAGACGCCCGCGCATGTCCAAGATTATCTATACCCACACCGACGAAGCGCCGATGCTGGCTACTTATTCGTTCTTGCCGATCATCGAGGCATTTGCTTCGACCGCAGGTGTGGAGGTGGAGACCCGTGACATTTCGCTCGCAGGCCGCATCATCTCCGTGTTCGGTGACTACCTCACCCCGGAACAGCAGATCGGTGACGCCCTTGCTGAACTCGGTGAACTGGCAAAGAAGCCCGAAGCCAACATCATCAAGCTGCCCAACATCAGCGCTTCCATCCCGCAGCTGAAGGCCGCCATCGCCGAGCTTCAGGGCCAGGGCTACAACCTGCCCGATTACCCGGACAACCCTTCTTCGGATGAAGAGACCGCTGTCCGTTCCCGGTACGACAAGATCAAGGGCTCCGCCGTGAACCCGGTCCTGCGTGAAGGCAACTCCGACCGCCGCGCGCCGCTGTCCGTCAAGAACTACGCACGCCAGAACCCGCACTCCATGGGCGCCTGGTCCGCTGACTCCAAGACCAACGTTGCCACCATGACCGCCGACGACTTCCGCTCCAACGAGAAGTCCGTGGTCATCGAAGCCGACGGCACCATCGCCATCCAGCTGGTCCGCGAAGACGGTTCGGTGAAGGTCCTCAAGAAGCCGTTCCCCGTCCTCGCCGGTGAAGTCATTGACGGCACCGTGATGCGCGCCGCCGCCCTGGACGAGTTCCTCAAGGCCCAGGTTGCCCGTGCCAAGGAAGAAGGTGTGCTCTTCTCCGCACACCTGAAGGCCACCATGATGAAGGTCTCCGATCCCATCATCTTCGGCCACGTGGTGAAGGCCTACTTCGCCGAACTCTTTGAGACCTACGGCAAGCAGCTCGCCGCCGCCGGCATCAGCCCCAACAACGGCCTTGCCGCCATCCTCAGCAGCCTCGAGGACCTGCCGGAGGATGTCCGCGAAGGCGTCCAGGCGCTCATCAAGAAGGGCCTCGACGACGGCCCGGCCTTGGCCATGGTGGACTCCGACAAGGGCATCACCACCCTGAACGTCCCGTCCGACGTCATCGTTGACGCCTCCATGCCTGCCATGATCCGCAGCTCCGGCCACATGTGGGGCCCGGACGGCAAGGAAGCCGACACACTGGCAGTCCTCCCGGACAGCTCCTACGCCGGTATCTACCAGGTCGTTCTGGACGATTGCCGTGCCCACGGCGCCTTCGATCCCACCACCATGGGCACCGTGCCGAACGTTGGCCTGATGGCCCAGGCTGCCGAGGAGTACGGCAGCCATGACAAGACCTTCGAAATCCAGGAAGCCGGAACGGTCCAGATCGTTGACGGCTCCGGCAACGTCCTGGTCGAACACCAGGCTTCCGAAGGCGATATCTGGCGTGCCTGCCAGACCAAGGACCTGCCCATCCGCGACTGGGTCAAGCTGGCCGTCACCCGTGCCCGCGCCTCAAAGATGCCTGCCGTTTTCTGGCTCGACGAGACCCGCGCACACGACGCCAACCTCATCGCCAAGGTCCGCGAATACCTCAAAGAACACGACACCGAGGGCCTGCAGATCGAAATCATGTCCCCGGAGAAGGCAACAGCCTTCACTCTGGAGCGGATCCGCAAGGGCGAAGACACCATCTCGGTTTCGGGCAACGTGCTCCGCGACTACCTCACCGACCTTTTCCCCATCCTGGAACTTGGCACCAGCGCCAAGATGCTCTCGGTGGTTCCGCTGATGAACGGCGGCGGACTCTTCGAGACCGGCGCCGGCGGTTCCGCTCCGAAGCACGTCCAGCAGCTGCTCAACGAAAACCACCTGCGGTGGGACAGCCTGGGCGAGTTCCTCGCCCTGGCCGTGAGCTTCGAGCACCTGGCCACCACCACGAACAATGCACGTGCCCAGGTTCTGGCCGACACTCTGGACAAGGCAACGGGAACCTTCCTGTTGGAGAACAAGTCCCCGAGCCGCCGCGCCGGCGAACTGGACAACCGGGGAAGCCACTACTTCCTGGCCCGTTTCTGGGCCGAGGAGCTGGCCAAGCAGACCGAGGACGCAGATCTCGCTGCTTCGTTCGCGGCCATCGCCAAGGAGCTGTCCTCCAACGAGGAAACCATCGTGGGTGAACTGGCAGCGGTCCAGGGCTCCCCGGTGGACATCGGAGGATACTACAACCCCGATGACGCCAAGGCCTCAGCCGTCATGCGCCCGTCCGCCACGCTGAACAGGGTCATCGCCACCCTGGGCTAAGAGGCTCACCCAGCCTGACGAACACACAAATGCGGCGCCCCGGGAAACCGGGGCGCCGCATTTTTTGTTTTCGGCTGCCAAATCTCCTCGACTAAAGATGAACCCGGGTTGTGGCATCGGCCATCCTTGCCTAAAGTGCTAAGTACACTTAGCATCTCGGCATTCGCCGATGACTGCTGAGGTTGCCCATCCTGAGGAGAAGAATCCGTGCCTGAAGAAAGCAACATCCAGATCCCCGGTGTTCCCGCCAGCGAACCAGCCAGCCTCGACGAACCCACCACCCCGCGTGAGCCACTGCCGCCCAAGCCTGACCAGCAGGGCCCGGAGGCGGTCTCACCCACGGGAAGCCCCACCGGAGCCCCCGCGACGGCCCGCGCCCAGTCCGGACAGTACCTGACCACCGCGCAGGGTCTGCGCCTCGGCGATACAGACCATTCCCTGAAGGCCGGGTCCCGCGGACCCATCCTGCTGCAGGACCACCACCTCCGCGAAAAGATCACGCACTTTGACCACGAGCGGATCCCTGAGCGGGTGGTGCATGCCCGGGGCGCCGGTGCCCACGGGGTCTTCCGGTCCTACGGGACGGCAGCCAACATCACCCGCGCGGGCTTCCTGGCCAAGGATGTGGAAACACCGGTGTTCGTCCGGTTCTCGACCGTCCTGGGGTCGCGCGGATCCGCGGACACGGTCCGGGATACCCGGGGCTTCTCCACCAAGTTTTACACCGATGAAGGCACGTATGACCTGGTGGGCAACAACATCCCCGTCTTCTTTATCCAGGACGGCATCAAGTTCCCGGACATTATCCACGCCGGAAAACCCCACCCGGACCGGGAGATCCCCCAGGCCCAGAGCGCCCACGATACGTTCTGGGACTTCGTCTCCCTGCATACCGAGGCTCAGGCCCACACCATGTGGAACATGTCCGACCGCGGCATTCCGCGGTCCTTCCGCACCATGGAAGGCTTTGGCGTCCACACTTTCCGCTTCCTCAATGCCGAGGGAAAGACCACGCTGGTGAAGTTCCACTGGAAGCCCAAACAGGGCGTCCATTCGCTGGTCTGGGAAGAGGCCCAGATCATCAACGGCATGGACCCGGACTTCCACCGCCGGGACCTGGCCGATTCCATTGAAGCCGGCGCCTTCCCCGAATGGGAATTGGGCGTCCAGACGTTCCCCGACAACGAGGATCAGATGTTCGAGGGCATCGACCTGCTGGACCCCACCAAGTTCGTTCCCGAGGAACTGGCGCCGGTCCAGCCCATCGGCATCATGACCCTCAACGCGAACCCCACCAATTACTTCGCTGAAACGGAGCAGGTGGCGTTCCACCCAGGGCACCTCGTTCCCGGCATCGACGTCACCAACGACCCCCTGCTCCAGGTCCGGCTCTTTTCGTACCTGGACACTCAGATCTCCAGGCTGGGTGGGCCCAACTTCGCCCAGATCCCCATCAACCGCCCGCAGGCGCCGGTGAACGATATGCTGCGCGACGGCATGCACCAACAGGCAGTCCACGGCGGTGCAGCGCCCTACCACCCCAATTCCCTGGACGGCGGCTGCCCGTTCCTTGCAGGCCAGGATGTGGGAGCCTTCATCGACGTCCCCGAAGAGTTGGCAGCGTCGATCAAGGAACGCAAGCACCCCGCGTCTTTCAGCGACCACTACAGCCAGGTGCGCCTGTTCTTCCGCAGCCTTACCCCTTCGGAGCAGGACCACATCATCCAGGCCTACACCTTTGAACTGGGCAAGTGCTATGAGAAAGCCATCCGGGAACGGCAACTGCTGGCTTTGGCCAACGTGGACACGGACCTGTGCGCAGCGGTGGCGAAGGGCCTGGGCATGCCCGCACCGGCCGCCACCGAGGACGTTCCGGACTCCGAACCGAGCCCTGCCTTGTCCCAGTTGGGGAAGACCTGGCCTGTGGCGGGCAGGGTGGTGGGCATCGTGGCAGATGAGGGCAGCGACTTTGCTGCCGTCAACGCAGCACGCAAAGCCCTGGACGCCCAAGGCATCGTGCCTCTGGTCATCGCCCCGGCAGGCGGGTACCTGGGTGAGGAGGCCGACGGCGGCGTCCCCGTACAACGGACCTACCTCACCGCGAGGTCCACGGAATTTGATGCAATCATCGTTGCCGGTGCAGCCGCACCGGCTCCGGACGCCTCACCGGGCCGTGACGCGAAAGCCGGCGAGCCATGCGCTTCCGTAGCTGACCCCCGCGTGGTGCTCATGCTCTCTGAGGCGTTCCGGCATGCCAAGGCTCTCGGCGTGTGGGGGCAGGGTTCTGCGGCTCTGGACGCGGCGGGCATTCCTCCGGGCGCGGCCGGTATTGTCTCGGCAGACGGCCCGGAGGAACTGGTTGCCCAGCTCGCCAAGCTGCTGGCGAATCATCGCGTCTGGGAACGCTTTCCGGCCGAGGCATAGACCGAAAGCAGGCTGACTGGACCGGGAACTGACCGGGCTGACAGCAGGAGGGGAGCACCGCCGTCGTACGGTACGGCCGCTCCCTTCCCTGGCTCAGTCGTCTTTGCCCTTGCCTTTACCCTCGTTGCCCTTCGCGTTGTCCGCAGGGGCGGGGGCCGGGGCCGGCGGTGCGGCGCTTTCCTGGGCGGCCTTGGCAGCTGCGTCCGCGTCCGCCTTGGCTTTTTCCTCTGCGGCTTTTGCGTCCGCTGCGGCCTTCGCCGCCGCATCGGCGGCAGCGTTGAGATCCGCCCGGACGGCGGTGATAACGGTCATGATGGTCCGGCGGCGTTCCTCGGAAACCTGGCCGTTATCGGCCGCCGTCGAAAGCTCTGATTCCAGGCCGTCCAAGGCCGACAGCGCGGCGGCGTGGTCATTGGCCGCCGCGGCCTGGCTCACTCCGAGCACCCGCTCCTGAAGCTGCCTGGCAGCATCGCGCTGCAACCCCGTTTCTGCCGGACCGCAACTGGCGAGGGACGCCGCCAGCACCAGTGCGGCGGCACCCTGGATGAGGGCGCGCGCTATGGAACGCCGGCCGTTGGGCCTGAAAACTGTCACGGTTCAACGCTCTTCTGTAGTTCCTGGAGGTGGTCGCCCAAGGTGCCGCTGACCGTGGGGTAGGGCACGACGTCGGGGGTCACTTGCGGGGAGAGGCTCGCCGTAAGTATTGCTGCACCGGCGCCCAGGGCAAGGAAGATCAGGATTGCCACCAGCCAGAGCCGCCTGCGGCGTTTCACCCGCTGAAGCCACGTCTCCCCACCGGTTGATGAGTCGGTGGGACCGGTGACCCGATCCACGGTGCCGGGGTTTTCGTCGTCCAGGTCCGCCAGGGAAAGGCCGGGGGAGGGCAACTCTGAGGTGATGGTCGGCGGCCTGAACGGCATGGCCGGCAGCACCCGCGTGGGTTCCGGGGTGAGCTCGCCCGGCGTGGACACCGGCGAGACAAGGGCCTGACGCAGTACCGTCTCAACGTCTGCTGCTGACGGACGTTCCAACGGCTCGAGTGCCGTCATGGAGCGGATCAGGTCCGCCCACTCCGAGGGGAGATCCTCCGGAATCTCCGGCGCGCGGTGCAGCCTGGCGACGGCCGATTCCACCGCGCTGCCGGGGTATTCGATGGTCTGCTTGATGCATTCGAGGAGGACCAGCCCGAACGAATAGATGTCAGTGGCCGGCGTGAGCGGCGAGCCCATGGCCTGCTCCGGGCTGAGATAGGCCGCTGTCCCCACCATGGTGCCAGTGGCAGTCAGGCGTGTTCCGTCAACGATCCGCGCAATGCCAAAGTCAGTAAGTTTTGGCCGGATCGGCTCGCCCGGGCGGATCTGGACCAGCAGGATGTTGGCGGGCTTGATATCGCGGTGGATAACTCCGAGGCTGTGGACGTATGCGAGGGCGTCAGCGATCCCGGCGCCGATAACTGCGAGTTCGTCCAGCGGGACAGGACTGTGCCTGATGCGGCTCCGGAGGTCCTGCCCCTCCACCAGTTCCATGGTGAGGAAGGGGCGGGGCTCATCCGGGATCCGGGTGTCGATGCCGGCGTCGAAGAGCGTCACCAGGCTGGGATGGTTCAGGGTGGCCAGCAGCTGGATCTCTGCTTCCTGGCGCTTAAGTTCACCCGCATCCGGTGCCTGGGGAGCGAAGAGCTTCAGCGCCACATCCCGGCCCAGATTCTCGTCCCGCGCACAATAGACCGATGACATCCCGCCGCGACCGATGACCTCACCGAGCCTGTAACGTCCGCCTATCACTTCATTCTTGATGGAGCTGGGCGATTCCGCCACCATGACCGTTCCTCCCGGTGCGCTGCGGCACTTTTACACCCCAAATTATACGGGCGGGTAGGTTCCTCTGCTGACCTCCCGCTGGAGGTAAGGTACCCAAATTTCGGCCAGCCAACGGAGCCCCGGTGGTCCGGTCGAAGCCGCCGGGGCACGCCGACGGCCCGGCTGAGAAGTCTTCAGGACCTGCTCAGCCGGACCATCTGCAACAAGGTGAGTGCTGTTGGTTGAGTTCTCCGGTACTGCACCTCCTTTCAGGAACGCTCACTGGTGCCGGCGAACGGCGGGGTATTTTTCGGTTAGGAAATCTTGCGCTTCCGGAGCATCAGCAGCCCGGCGATCAGGAGGAGAAGGGCGACGGGGACAAACGTCATGTCGACGCCGGTCTTCGCCAGGGTGGTTGTGCCGCCCTGACCGGTGGTGCTGCTCATCGCGCTGCCGGTTGTTCCAGCCGCCGGTACGGAGCCGGTGATGCTGCCGGCAGGGACAACGGTGATTCCGGTTGTAGTCGTTCCTGCGGTGCCCGTTGTTCCGGTGCCGCCGGTGCCCGTGCCTGCACCCGGAGTGTCGATGCCGCCCGTGGTGCCGGTGGTGCCGGTGCCCGGGTCCGTGGTGTCGCCGGGCGTTTCGGTGCCCGGGGTTTCGGTACCGGGAGTCGTGCCGCCGTCAGTGCCGCCGCCGATGATTACCGATGCATCGAGATCAACCGCTGAACCATCCAGAACTCCGGTGTTGCCCAGGCCAAGGTCGACGTCAACGACGGCTTCCAGGCCGTCGCCTACGCCCGTACCGGGGTTGGTACCATTCGTGCCCACGCCCAAACCCAGGTCGACGGCTGCGACGACATCGGCCGTGGTGCTGCCGTCTGTGCTGCCGAGGACGCTGTCGCCGAGTCCGAGGTTGATGTCTGCGGCGGCTGCGACGTCGGCGGTGGTTCCGCTGCCGTCTGTGCTGCCGAGGACGCTGTCGCCGAGTCCGAGGTTGATGTCTGCGGCGGCTGCGACGTCGGCGGTGGTTCCGCTGGCGTCTGTGCTGCCGAGGACGCCGTCTCCAAGTCCAAGGTTGACGTCTGCGGCGGCTGCGACGTCGGCGGTGGTTCCGCTGGCGTCTGTGCTGCCGAGGAGGCTGTCGCCGAGTCCGAGGTTGATGTCTGCGGCGGCTGCGACGTCGGCGGTGGTGTTGCCCGCGTCGGTGCCGGTGAGGAGGCTGTCGCCGAGTCCGAGGTTGATGGCTGCGGCGGCTGCGACGTCTGCGGTGGTTCCGCTGCCGTCTGTGCCGGTGAGGAGGCTGTCGCCGAGTCCGAGGTTGATGTCTGCGGCGGCTGCGACGTCGGCGGTGGTTCCGCTGCCGTCTGTGCTGCCGAGGACGCCGTCGCCGAGTCCAAGGTTGACGTCTGCGGCGGCTGCGACGTCGGCGGTGGTTCCGCTGCCGTCTGTTCTGCCGAGGACGCCGTCTCCAAGTCCAAGGTTGACGTCTGCGGCGGCTGCGACGTCGGCGGTGGTGTTGCCCGCGTCGGTGCTGCCGAGGACGCCGTCTCCAAGTCCAAGGTTGACATCTGCGGCGGCTGCGACGTCGGCGGTGGTTCCGCTGCCGTCTGTGCTGCCGAGGACGCCGTCGCCGAGTCCAAGGTTGACGTCTGCGGCGGCTGCGACGTCGGCGGTGGTTCCGCTGCCGTCTGTGCTGCCGAGGACGCCGTCTCCAAGTCCAAGGTTGACGTCTGCGACAGCGACGACATCCGCCAGTGCCGACGGCGTTGGGTCACCCAGCAGGCCCAACGACGTCGTGTCTGAAGATGCCGCCGCCGAGACCAGGGCGGTGGCGGAAAGGTCCGGTCCGGCGGTGCTGTCCGCGGCGCTTGCTGCGGTGGCGCCGAAGGCAAGTAGCCCGCCGGCAAAGAGGGTGCTGAGCAGCCCCCTGCGAAGGTTGCAATCCATGGTTTTTTCTCCTGAAAAGTTGATTTGGGGGCGCCGAAACAGCGCCTCAAGGCCGCTTTCTGCCCATCAAAAAGGGCAGCAGGGCTCAACTAATCAGGAGAGGAACCGGGGTCGAACGACACCGGTGAAGGGGAATGCTGAGGTGAGGCGCTGATCGGGGCGTTTCCCGGCAGCAGAACGTCGAGGCTGTACTCGTCCAGCCAGGCGGCCGCGCTTGTGGGGCCAGACGGCGAAGCTCCGCTCCCAGCGCCCGAGGCAGGACCTGCAGGGGCCGGGGCCGGAGGCGTTGAAGGATCGCGCGTCAGCGAACTTACCGGGCCCGCTGAACGGATGGCAGCGCTGGTCATCGACGGACCAGACCCTGTCGCCGCAAGGCCGCCCTGTGGGACGAACGAATTGTATGAGGCGGTGCCTGGATCATGTGCAGGGACAACTTCACCTGCGGCAGGGGCCAATGCGGTCTCGGCGACTGTCGAGATCCTGCCGGAACCGGCAATGTCCCCTGCAGGCAGTCCGTCCAACGCGCCAGGCAGGGCAACCGGCAGCGGCGGCACAGTGCCACCGGTCAGCTCCACCACGGGCCGCAGCACAGGCTCAAGAACCGGCAGGGCCGCAGCGAGCGGAGGGGTGACAGTCTCAACGAGGGCTGCCGTAGCGGAGTCGGCTCCTGCGGCCACGGGGACGGCCAGGGCCGAGACGGTGTCTGCCGGAACAGCCTGATTCACAACGGGCACAGTGGCTGCGAGCTGATCGGCTGCACCTGCCACAGTTCCCACCAGGGGCTCCAGGAGCCCGGCGGAACCGGATGGCTGGGTTGCGGGAGAAACGGCGTCCTGGAGCGGCGCAACCGCGCCCGTCAGGGGAGCCGGGAGTGACGAAACGGAGGATGTCAGCCCGCCCAGAAGCGAGCCGGACTCGGTGGACGAGTCTGCCATCGCGGCAGTGGAAGAAAGCGTCAGCCAGGCAACCGTTGCCGCGCCTGCAAGGGCGAAGGGCCGGAGCGCACGCCATGGCGAACGAGCTTTAGCCATGCGTACCACCCCCAGTGCCGTTGAAACGGACGATTTCTACAGCGTATGACTTTCCTGTGCAACGCGTCTAGGGAAAAAGGGAATTTAACCAGCAAACTTACTAAATAGTTTATCGGGGCGTCGATAATCATCATCGGCACGACAATCCGGTTTACCGCTTAAGTCACCGACGCTTCCAGGCTAGGGCGTGACCTTAGTGCGCATCATTCGGGTAGCTGACGCCCAGCTGGCCGCGGACCCCGTCGAAGAGCCGCATGGTCTTGATCGAATCCTCCAGGGGCATGACAGGGCTCTCGGTGAGGCCCTGCTGGATACAGCGCGTCACCTCGCGGAGTTCGTAGGTGTAGCCACGGCCGACGACGTCGAACGGCTCCGTGCGCAGCTCGCCGAGGCCGATCCCCACCACAAGTTCCCGCGGGTTGTTGATGGAACCCAGACTCTGGAGGTACCCCAGGCTTCCTGCCACGGTAGCTGTGCGTGGCCCGTGCGCGAGGAGGGAGGAGGTCAGCTGGGCCTGGGCGCCGTGGTTGTAGCCGAGCGTTAGCGCATTCTGGGCGTCCACGCCGTCGTCGTTGATGAAACCGGTGGCACTGACGGTCTGGGGGAATCCCAACGTCCCCACGGCCCACAGCAGCGGGTACACCGTGATGTCAAGGAGGGCTCCGCCGCCGTCCTGCCGGGCCCACAGCCTGGAGGTGGGGGAGTAGGGGGCGGGAAAACCCAGATCGGCGGTCACCCAGTGCACATCTCCCAGTTCACCGGAGGCCGCAATCTCGAAGGCCCGCTGCATCGACGGCAGGAACCGGCTCCACACGGCCTCCATCAGGAAGAGCTTCCGTTCACGTGCTACCGCCACGAGCTCGCTGGCTTCCCTGGCATTGATGGTGAACGCCTTTTCGCACAGGACGTGCTTGCCGGCGTTGAGCGCGGCAAGCACGATCTGGTGGTGCTGCGCGTGCGGAGTGGCGACGTAGACCACGTCCACGGCTTCATCGGCGAGCAGCCGCTGGTAGCCGTGGACGCCGTCGTCGTCCCAGTAGGACCTGCCGAAACCATAGGCGGCGGCGAAACTCTCCGCCGTGTCCCGGCCCCGCGAGCTGACGGCATAGAGCTCGGCGTCTGTGAGCAGCGCCAGGTCCTGCGACACCGACCGGGCAATCCCGCCGGTGGCGATGACACCCCAGCGAAGGGTCCTTCCGGTGGCGGACTGCGGGTCCTGATCGGACTGGCTGGACAACCACGGCGTGGGAATTAGCGCGCTCATGGTGCCCATCCTCTCATTCAGACCACTGCCGACGTCGGATCAGCAGGGATCTCAGGCCATGGCCCGGGCAGGTTCCTCCGTGAGTTTGCCTTGCTGGAGCCGGAACCGGCGGTCAGTCTTGTTGGCAAGCGCCCTGTCGTGGGTGACCACCAGGATGGTGGTGTTGTGGTCACGGCTGAGCGCGCTTAGGAGCTCGATGATGTGGTCTCCGGTCTGCTCGTCCAGGTTTCCCGTGGGCTCGTCGGCCAGGATCAGCTTGGGTTCATTGGCCAGTGCCCGTGCGATGGCCACCCGCTGCTGCTCGCCGCCGGAGAGCCGGTTAATGCGCCGGACCTGCTTGTCGGGGTCCAGTTGCACCTGGGCCAGCAGGTCCCTTGCCCGCTCCAGCCGCTGCGCCTTGCGGATGCCGGCAAACTCCATCGGAAGCATCACGTTGTCCACGGCGGACAGGTTGGGGATCAGGTTGAACTGCTGGAATACGAACCCGATGTCCCGGCGCCGGTACTCGGTCAGCTTGCCGTCCGGCATGCCGGCCAGGCTGACGCCGTTGACGACGACGTCTCCGCTGGTGGGTTTGTCCAGCGCACCCAGGAGTGACAGCAGGGTGCTCTTGCCGCTGCCGCTTTTGCCCACAATGGAGGCCAGCGTGCCCTGCTCGAGGATGAAGCTGACATCGTTGACGGGTTTGATGGTGCGGTCACCGGAGTTGAACGTGCGTACCAGGTTCTTGACTTCAATCATGGCTATTCTCCTCGCAGAACTTCGATGGGACGGATGCGGGCTGTAAGCAGCGCGGGGATGAGCGCTCCGATGATGGCCACGCCAAATACCGCGGCGATTCCGGCGGCGATGACGCCGGGGGAGGCGCTTGCTGTGACGGAGGTCAGCAGCTGGGAGGCGCCGCCAAGGGGGCCGCCGGTTCCACCCGGGAACCCTGCCCCGCCGCCCGGCATTCCGGCGCCGCCGGCCGCGCCGGCCATGGCAGCCCCGCGCCCGGTGGTGGCCGCCGTCGTCGTCGTGGTGGTGTTGGTGCTGATCAGCGCCGAGGCGATGCCCCCGCTGGCGAAGGAGGCAATGGCCGCGCCTACCGCGCTGCCCATGGCCACCAGGACCAGCGCTTCAAGAACGAACTGCAGTCCGATGGTGCGGTTGGGGGCGCCGATGGCCTTCAGCACACCGATTTCGCGGCGGCGTTCGCGGACCAGCATCACCATGATCAGGAGAATGATGAGTCCGGCGGTGCCCAGGGCCGCCACGAAAGCGATGAAGGAGATGTTCTTGACGCTGCCGAGCGAGCTGACGGCGCTCTCCAGGTTCTGGCCCTGGGTGACGTCCGCTTTGTCGGTGCCGAGGGCTGTTTCCAGCGCGGCCTTGGCTGACTGGACGTTCTCCATGCTGTCTACAGTGACGATCATGGTGGACAGCTCGTCCGGCAGCCCGGCGAGCGTCTGCGCCGTCGGCAGCGTCACGTACAGGGCGTTGTTGCCGAACGTGGTGCCCGAATCGAACAGGCCGGACACAGTGTAGGTCTGGTCGTTGACGGTGAAGGTGGACCCGACGGACAGCCCGTTCTTCTCGGCCAATGTGGTTCCCAGCAGGGCGCCGGTGGAGGCTGCCGCGTAGTCGCCCAGGCCGGTGCCGTCGGTGATGGCCAGGGCCTTGCCCGTGGAATCCACCTCGGCTCCTATTCCGGTTGCGGTGATCGGGAGCGAGCGTGCGGGCTGTGTGGTGGTGCCAGTGGTGCCGTTGGCGGCCTGGTTCCGGCCGCCCAGCGTGCCGGCGTCCACGGCTGCAGTGAGGCTGGTGGTCAGCGTTGCGGCGGACGCGCCGCCGGGGCCGCCCTGAGCGCCGGCGGGACCTCCCTGGGTGCCGGCCGCAGTCTGTGCTGCCGCCTCGACGGCGTTCCGCAGCCTGAGGGAGGTGGTCCCGACGACGGAGCTGACGTTGGGAACTGCGGCTGCGGTGGCCGCCTGCCCGGTTGTCAGCGGTTCGCCGCCGCCTTCAAATCCCTGGCCTCCGGCCGGGTTGACGGTCAGGACGGTGCCCACAGAGGAATTCAGCTCCTGGACTTTGGCCCCAACGGCCTGGTTGGCCACCAGCATGGCGAGGGCGAGGCCGATCGCGACGGCAAGGACTGCCACCACCGCTGCCGTTCGCACTTTGTTTCTGAAGGCATTGCCAACACTTCGGGCAAGGACGCTCACTGTACTCCTAGGATCCGGGGCCGGCATCTGGCCGGCGTCTGCTCCTACCCTCGTGGCACTCGCTGTGCGGGAAAGCGGCTGAAGCTGTGATTGGCCTGTGAAACCGGTCCTGGAGTGCAAGAGCGTTCGGAAATTTGTTGCAGGGAGTGCAAGAGCGTTCGGGAATTTGTTGCGGGAAGTGCAAGAGCGTTCGGGAATTGGTTGCGGGGAGTGCAAGAGCGTTGGAAACGGCAGAATGCCCCGGCTCGAGTGCGGAGCCGGGGCATTCTGGTGAGGCGGGTGTTACTTGGTGATCGGGCCCAGTGCCGGATCGTCCACGTAGGCCGTCTTCACGTTGGCTGCCGTGACGATGACCGGTTCCAGCAGGTACGCCGGAACGGTCTTCACCGTGTTGTTGTAGGACTTGTCGTCATTGATCTCAGGCGTCTTGCCTGCCTGCAGGTCCTTGACCATGACGATCGCGTGCTCAACGAGCTTGCGGGTGTCCTTGTTAATGGTGGAGTACTGCTCACCCGCAAGGATGGACTTCACAGACTCAACTTCGGAGTCCTGGCCGGTGATGACCGGGAGCGGCTTGCCGGCAGCCTTGACTGACGTCAGGACAGCGCGGGCCAGGGTGTCGTTCGGGGACAGAACGCCGTCAAGCGAAGCGGTGCCGTAGCTGCCGGTAAGCAGCGTGTCAGCGCGGCGCTGGGCGTTTTCAGCTTTCCAGCCCTGGGTGACGGCCTGTTCGAAACTGGTCTGGCCTGAGGCAACCTTGAGGGTTCCGTCATCGATCTTCGGCTTCAGGACGCTCATGGCGCCGTCGAAAAAGACCTTGGCGTTGGCATCATCCGGGGAGCCTGCGAAGAGTTCGATGTTGTACGGTCCGGCCGGCTTCTTGGCCTTCATGCCGTCCAGCAGGGCCTGGCCCTGAAGTTCACCGACCTTGAAGTTGTCGTAGGCCACGTAGTAGTCCACGTTCTCGGTGTTCAGCAACAGGCGGTCGTACGCGATGATCGTGGCGCCGGAGTCCTTGGCCTGCTTCAGCTGGGTACCCAGCTGGGCGCCGTCGATGGCACCGACGATGATGACCTTGGCGCCCTTGGTGATCATGGCGCTGATCTGGTTCTGCTGTTCGGAGACGCCGCCGTTGGCGAACTGCACATCCGGCTTGAAGCCGGCGCTGGAGAGCCCGTCGTTGAACAGCTTCTCCGCCAGGACCCAGTTCTCACTGGTCTTCTGGGGGAGTGCGACGCCGATCGAGGAGCTTTGTTCGAAGCCTGCAGCTCCGGTGCCGCCGCCGGTGGTGCCGGGCTCGGTGCGGCCGCAGGCTGTCAGCGCCAGCGCCGCGATGGCAGCAACAGCTGCAGCCTTTCCTGCTTTACCAATCATTCGCATTGTTGGGTTCTCTTTCTCTGGGGGTTTGTGAATCGGAGGGTCTCTGCGTTCATGCTTCCCGGGCGATTGTTTCCTTGGTGGAGGTGACTTCGTCAGGCTGGTTGGGGTTGCTTGGCCCGCCGGAGGGTCGGTTGAAGTTGCGGGTCAGCAGGCCGATGATCGAGGTCTTGCCCTGTGTCTTGTTGTAGACGTCAAACGCGACAGCGATCAGCAGGACCAGGCCCTTGATGATCTGGGTGAGGTCGGCGCCGACGCCCAGGAGCTGGAGGCCGTTGTTCAGGACGGCCATCACCAGGCCACCGATGATGGACCCGATGACGGTGCCCACACCGCCGGTCACCGCGGCGCCGCCGATGAAGACTGCCGCGATGGCATCCAGTTCCCAGCCCACGCCGTCGAACGGTCCCGAAGCCGTGGAACGGCCCACGAAGATCATGCCTGCCAGGCCGGCCAGGATGGACATGTTCATCATGACCAGGAAGTTGACCTTCTTGGACTGGACGCCGGACAGTTCTGCCGCGTGGCGGTTGCCACCCACTGCGTAGATGTGGCGGCCAACGACGGTCTTGGAGGAAATGAAACCGTAGATCAGGACCAGGACCGCCAGGATCAGGCCGGGGATGGGGAAGGATGTGCCGGGCCTGCCGGTTGCGAACAGGTACGTCGCATACAGGATGGCGCCGCAGATCAGGACGAGCTTGAGGATAACAACCCAGGTTTCCGGAACTTCAGCGCCCAGGGCGATGGCCGTCCGGCGGCGGCGGATTTCGGAGAAGATCACAAAGGCGACGGCCGCCAGGCCGATCAGCAGTGTCAGGTTGTTGTAGCCGAGGTTCGGCCCCACCTCGGGAAGGTAGCCGGAACCGAGGTACTGGAAGTCGCTGGGCACGGGGATGGTGTTGGATTTACCGACAAACTGGTTGAATCCACGGAACAGGAGCATACCTGCCAGGGTGACGATGAAGGCGGGGATGCCCACATAGGCTGTCCAGAGCCCTTGCCACGCTCCGATCAGAGCACCGAGGAGCAGCCCGAGCAGCACGCCTGCATACCAGGGGATGCCCCAGTCCCTGATGGCCAGGGCGACAGTGACGCCGACAAACGCGGCGACGGAGCCCACGGAGAGGTCGATGTGGCCGGCGATGATCACCAGCACCATGCCGATGGCCAGGATCAGGATGTAGGAGTTGCCGTTGAAGAGGTTGATCACGTTGCCCGGGGTGAGCGTACGGCCCTCTGTGGTGATCTGGAAGAAGACGATCAGCGCAACCAGGGCGAAGATCATCCCGAATTGGCGGGTATTGCCGCCGAAGAGCTTCTTGAGCGCGTTCATTGTTTCAGTCCTTGTTTCTGGAAGGATCTGGAGGAATCCAGAGGGTCAGGCGGCTTTGCGGGAAGAAGTCATGAGTTTCATCAGGCTTTCCTGGCTCGCTTCCTCTTTGTCCAGGACACCGGTGATGGCGCCTTCGAAGATGGTGTAGATCCGGTCCGAGAGGCCCAGCAGTTCCGGCAGTTCCGAGGAGATCACAATGACGCCTTTTCCTTGGTTGGCGAGCTGCTGGATGATGCCGTAGATCTCGTACTTTGCCCCGACGTCGATCCCGCGGGTGGGCTCGTCCAGGATCAGCAGGTCCGGGTCCGTGAACATCCACTTGGCCAGGACCACTTTCTGCTGGTTTCCGCCCGAGAGCTTGGCCACGCCTTCCTCGACTGACGGTGTCTTGGTCCGCAGTGACTTCCGGTATTGTTCGGCAACCTTGAATTCCTCGTTGGTATCCACCACGCTGTTGTGGCTGATCTTCTTCAGGTTCGCGGACACGGTGGTGGTCTTGATGTCATCGAGCAGGTTCAGGCCCAGGGACTTGCGGTCCTCGGTGACGTACCCCAATCCGGCGTCGATCGCGTGGCGGACGGACTTCAGGGTGATCTCCTTGCCGTCCTTGTAGATGTGGCCGTTGATGAACCGGCCGTAGGACCGTCCGAAGACGGAGCGGGCCAGTTCGGTCCGTCCAGCGCCCATGAGGCCGGCAAAGCCAACGATTTCGCCGCGGCGGACGTAGAAGTTCGAACCCTTGCAGACCATCCTGTCCTGGATGGCCGGATGGCCAACAGTCCAGTCCTTGACCTCGAAGAACACTTCGCCGATTTTGGGCGTGTGGTCCGGGAAGCGGGATTCCAGGGTGCGCCCCACCATGCCCTTAATGATCCGGTCCTCGTCAACGCCGTCGGCTTTCACGTCCAGAGTTTCAATGGACTTGCCGTCGCGGATGATGGTGATGGAGTCTGCGATCTGCTCGATCTCGTTCAGCTTGTGGGAAATGATGATCGAGGTGATGCCCTTGCCCTTGAGGCCGAGGATCAGATCCAGCAGGTGCTGTGAATCTGATTCGTTCAAGGCCGCGGTGGGCTCATCCAGAATCAGGATCTTGACGGACTTGTTCAGCGCCTTGGCGATCTCCACCAGCTGCTGCTTACCGACGCCGATTTCCTTGATGGGGGTGTCCGGGTCCTCCCTCAGGCCTACCCTGGCCAGCAGTTCGGTGGAGCGCATCCGGGCTTCCGCCCAGTCAATCACGCCGCGTTTGGTGGGTTCATTGCCCAGGAAGATGTTCTCCATGATGGAGAGCTCCGGGATCAGTGCCAGCTCCTGGTGGATGATCACGATTCCGGCATGTTCGCTGGCGCGGATGTCGCGGAACTGCTGGATCTGCCCCTGGTAGACGATGTCGCCGTCGTAGCTGCCGTAGGGGTATACGCCGGAAAGCACCTTCATCAGCGTGGACTTGCCCGCGCCGTTTTCGCCGCAGATGGCGTGGATTTCGCCGGCCTTGACGCGGAGGCTGACTTCCGAGAGTGCCTTGACGCCGGGAAACTCCTTGGTGATGGAGCGCATCTCCAGGATGACCGGGTCGGTGTGCGTGGTGTGGGACGTCATTTGCCCTTACGCCTCCAATGCATGACTTCTTTGTCCGCCCAGCAAAGTGCGGGGGCGTCTGATGAAAAAGTAAACTTGATCACACCGGTTGTCGTCAAGTCTTGAACGCAATTGCCGGATAACAACTTGGACTACGTGCGCCGGATCCCGGCGTGTTGGAAGACCAGGGCAGCTGCGCCCAGGGCTTCCGCACGGTCCCCCAGCGAGGACATGGTCAGGGTGGTGGTCTCGCCGATCACCGGCACGGCATGCCGGATCAGCCCCCGCCGGATGGGGTCCAGGAGCAGGTTTCCCAGGCCTGCAAGGGGTCCGCCCACCACAATGACCTCAGGGTTGATCAGGTTGGCCACGTTCCCCAGGGCGCGGCCCACCGCCAGGCCTGCGTCGTCCACTACGCGCAGTGTCGCCGAGTCCCGGGCGAGGGCCTTGGCCACGATGTCGGCGGGCGTGAGCGGCCGGTCCTCACCGCGGCTGAGCAGTTCGATCATGGTGGTGGTTGAGGCGATGGTCTCAAGGCAGCCGCGGTTGCCGCAGCGGCACACCAGCCCCTGCTCATGGATGGTGGCGTGGCCGATTTCGCCGGTGATTCCGACATGGCCGTAGTAGGGCGCGCCGTTCAGGATCAGGCCCGCACCGATACCCGAACCGATCTTGAGGAACATCAGGTTGGTCACGCCGGTGTGGGGCCCCCACGTAACCTCGGACCAGGCACCCAGATTGGCGTCATTATCAACAAAGACGGGCATTTTGAGTGTGTCCTCCAGATGCTGGAGGATGTTGATGCCCACCCACTCGGGGAGGATTGCCCCCTGCGCGACGGTCCCTGTCCTGCGGTCGATGGGACCGGGAATTCCGACGCCGGCACCTACCACGGCGGTCCGTTCCACGGCGTTTTCGCGCAGCAGTTTATCCAGCAGCACCACCGCGGCCCGGATGCCCTCCTCGGACTGATGCCCCAGCGGGAGCATCACGGATTCCTCGGCGATCACGTGGTAGCTCAGGGAGGCCAGGACCACCCGCAGATGCCGCCGGCCGAAGTCGATTCCCACGGCCACCGCGCCGTTGCTGTTGAGCCGTACATTGAGGGCCCGGCGGCCCGAGCTGGTGATCGGCTCGGTGGATGCCAGGCCGGAATCCTGCATGACTTTGACGATGTTCGAAACCGTGGCGGTGGAGAGGCCTGTCTGGCGTGCAAGTTCGGCCTGCGTGGAGGGGCCGCTCATCAGGGTCTCGATGATCCGCTGCTGGTTCAGTTGCCTGAGGGCGGACTGGGACCCCGGATTTTTCGGCTTGCTCCTCGCTGAGCGCGATGTGGCGGACATGAAAAGAAGATTGCCCTACTTTGACTGTTGTAGTCAAGAAGTTAACGCAGCGCAGGTCCGCGCCACCGTGATCGAGCCGGGTGAAACTCCGGACTAGCTGTGCAGTTCCCGGTGCGCGCGGGCCAGTTCCACATACCGCGCAGCGTTCTGCTTCACTCCGTCGAATTCTTCATCGGTGAGTTCCCGCCGGACCTTCGCCGGGACGCCGGCCACCAGCGAGCGGGGCGGCACAACCGTTCCTTCCAGGACCACGGCGCCGGCTGCAACCAGCGACCCGCTGCCGATCACCGCACCGTTGAGCACCGTGGCGCCCATGCCGATCAGGCAGTCATCCTCCACAGTGCAACCATGGACGACGGCGGCATGCCCCACGCTGACCCCGGCTCCCACGCTGCAGGGGAAGCCCGGGTCCGCGTGCAGCACTACGTTGTCCTGCAAATTGCTGCCGGCACCCACGCTGATTGCTGCCGTGTCCGCACGCACTGAGACGCCGTAAAAGGCGCTGGAGTCCTCGGCGAGCGTAGCCCTGCCGATGATTGATGCCGTGGGGGCGACAAAGGCGGATGCGTGGACGGCCGGAGTGTTGCCGGCGAAACTGTGAAGAGGAGCCATAAGCCCAGCCTAGAACAGCATCCTGACCGGACAAGGTGGGAAGGCGGCCAGACAGTCAGTTAAAGACCACGGTCCGGTTGCCGTCCAGCAGGACCCGGTGCTCGGCATGCCATTGGACCGCCTGGGTGAGGGTGCGGCCCTCCACGTCCCGTCCCATCTGGACGAACTGTTCCGGGGTGCGGGCGTGGTCCACCCGGATGACTTCCTGCTCAATGATGGGTCCCTCGTCCAGGGCTGCAGTCACATAGTGGGCTGTTGCGCCGATCAGCTTCACGCCGCGGGCATGGGCCTGGTGGTACGGCCTGGCACCCTTGAAAGAGGGGAGGAACGAGTGGTGGATGTTGATGGCCTTGCCGGTGAGTTCCGCGCACAGCTCATCTGAGATGATCTGCATGTAGCGTGCGAGCACCGTGAGTTCGATGTCGTTCTCAGCCATGATGGCGCGCAGCTTGTCTTCCGCCTGGGACTTGTTGTCCGGAGTGACGGGAATGTGATGGAACGGGATGCCGTAGAACTCAGCAAGCCCGGCCAGGTCCTGGTGGTTGGAGACAATTGCCGGGATCTCGATGGGCAACGTCCCGGAACGCTGCTGGAACAGGATGTCGTTCAGGCAGTGGGCCGACGTACTGGCCATCAGGAGCGTGCGGACCTTCCGGCCAACGGCGTTCAGGCTCCACTGCATGCCGAATGCCTCCGCCACCGGTTCCAGTGCCGCGCTGAGCTCCGACCGGGCCGCCGTCGTCGTAACCTCCACGCGCATAAAGAAGTTCCCGGTGGCCGGGCTGCCGTATTGCTGGGAATCCAGGATGTTGCCGCCGGCCACCAGCAAGGCGCCGGCTACGGCATGGACAATCCCGGGACGGTCCGGGCACGACAGGGTTACTACATACGCTTGGTTCAGCTGCTCATCAGTCACGCGTAACAGCGTACCCGCGCGGGGTGCAGGGGTTTGGTACTGTGGTGGCGTCGCAACTGGCGTTGGGTGGCTAACCACCAGGGAGCGGCAATCACGAAGACCACGGATCGTACGCCTGGGCCGAGGGTCATGTTTTGCCGGAAAAGTGCTGCAACCCTGACGGGGAGCGGCACTCTCTTGTGCGCGTCTGTGCCCGCCATCTGGTCATCTGGGGACAGTGTGCAGCGCCAGCCGGTAGCCTGACCTTGCAGTGCCCGTATCCCTAGCCAGGAGTTTTTCGTGACCACTACCGCCACCACAACAGCCGAAGTCAGCAATCAGCCGCTGGCCGAGCTCGATCCTGAAATTGCCGCAGTCCTCGCCCAGGAACTTGGCCGCCAGCGCGGCACCCTGGAAATGATTGCCTCCGAAAACTTCGCCCCGCGCGCCGTGATGGAAGCCCAGGGCTCGGTCCTGACCAACAAGTACGCCGAGGGCTACCCGGGCCGCCGCTACTACGGTGGCTGCGAATATGTGGACATCGCCGAGCAGCTGGCCATCGACCGCGTCAAGGCACTGTTCGGCGCCGAGTACGCGAACGTCCAGCCGCACTCCGGTGCACAGGCCAACGCCGCCGCCCTCTCCGCGATGATCACCCCCGGTGACAAGATCCTTGGCCTCTCGCTGGCCCACGGCGGCCACCTGACCCACGGCATGAAGCTGAACTTCTCCGGCAAGCTGTACAACGTCGCCGCCTACCAGGTGGAGCAGGACAACTTCCGCGTGGACATGGACAAACTGCGCGAGCAGGCCATCGCCGAAAAGCCCCAGGTCATCATCGCCGGCTGGTCCGCCTACCCCCGCCACCTGGACTTCGCAGCCTTCCGTTCCATCGCCGATGAAGTGGGCGCCCTGCTCTGGACCGACATGGCGCACTTCGCCGGACTGGTTGCCGCAGGACTGCACCCGAGCCCGGTGCCGTACTCCGACGTCGTTACCTCCACGGTGCACAAGACCCTCGCCGGCCCGCGCTCCGGCGTGATCCTGGCGAAGCAGGAGTGGGCCAAGAAGATCAACTCCAATGTGTTCCCGGGCCAGCAGGGCGGCCCGCTGATGCACGTCATCGCAGCCAAGGCCGTGGCCTTCAAGATCGCCGGCACCGAGGAATTCAAGGAGCGCCAGGAGCGTGTCTTGGAAGGCGCCAGGATCATCGCCGACCGCCTCAACCAGGCCGACGTCGCCGAGGCAGGCGTCTCCGTCCTCACCGGCGGCACCGATGTTCACCTGGTACTCGTTGACCTCCGCAACTCGCAGCTGGACGGCCAGCAGGCCGAGGACCTCCTGCACTCGGTGGGCATCACCGTGAACCGCAACGCCGTGCCGTTCGACCCCCGCCCGCCGATGGTCACCTCCGGCCTGCGGATCGGCACCCCCGCACTGGCAACCCGCGGCTTCGGCGCCACGGAGTTCACCGAGGTGGCCGAGATCATCGCCACCGCGCTGAAGGCAGGCTCCGCTGCGGACGTTGAGTCGCTGCAGTCCCGCGTGGACAAGCTCGCCGCCGACTTCCCGCTCTACCCGCAGCACGAGCAGTGGTGAACCCGTCCATGGCGCAGACCGCCAAGATCCTTGACGGCAAGGCAGCCGCTGCCGCCATCAAATCCGAGCTGGCTGAGCGCGTCGCAGCCCTGAAGTCCCGCGGCGTCACCCCCGGGATTGCCACTGTCCTGGTGGGTGCTGATCCCGCGTCGCAGCTGTATGTGTCGATGAAACACAAGCAGTCCGTGCAGATCGGGATGAACTCGATCCAGCGTGAGCTTCCGGCGGATGCCACCCAGGCCCAGGTTGAGGCCCTCATTGACGAACTCAATGCGGACCCCGCCTGCCACGGGTACATCGTGCAGCTGCCGCTTCCCAAGCACCTGGACACCGACGCCATCCTCGAGCGGATCGACCCCGCCAAGGATGCCGACGGACTCCACCCGACCAACCTGGGCCGGCTGGTGCTCAACGTCAGCGGCGAGATCACCACGCCGCTGCCGTGCACGCCCCGCGGCGTCATTGAGCTCCTGGAGCGCAACGGCTACAGCCTCAAGGGCAAGCACGTCGTGGTGGTGGGCCGCGGCGTGACGGTCGGGCGGACCATTGGGCTGCTGCTCACCCGGCGCGCCGTGAACGCCACCGTCACGCTCACGCACACCGGCACCGAGAACCTTTCGGAGCTGCTGCGGCAGGCTGACGTCATTGTTGGCGCCGCGGGTGCCAAGCACATCGTCAAGGCTGCTGACGTGAAGCCGGGCGCGGCCCTGCTCGACGTCGGCGTCACCCGGGAGACTGACTCGGAAACCGGCAAGAGCAAGGTTCACGGCGATATCGATCCCGCCGCTGCCGAGGTAGCGGGCTGGATTTCGCCGAACCCCGGCGGGGTCGGTCCCATGACCGTGGCGCTCCTGATGACCAACGTGGTCGAGGCTGCGGAACGCCAGGCGGGAACCGCCTGATTCCAACGGGGAACCAGTAACGCCCGACGGCGGCACGCACCTTTTTCACGAAAGGAGCCGGCCGCCGTCGGCCGTTATATGCACAGCCACACCTGACTGCACGGCCGCACCGCCGAAGTGCAAGTCCCCTTTCACATTGCCTGACGCTCCACTAGTCTGCGGAGGGTGCGCAACAAAGCCATCGTGCCCTCCAACACCTCCGGCGGCGTTCCTGCCCGCCACCAGGCGGTCATCGAGGCCAAAGACCTGCGCAAAACCTATGGCGACGTCGCCGCCGTGGACGGCATTTCCTTCAGTGTTCCGGCGGGGGAGTCCTTCGGCCTGCTGGGCCCGAACGGCGCCGGGAAATCCACCACCATGAAAATGATCGGCGCCGTCACCCAGCGAACCTCCGGGACGCTGTCCATTATGGGCCTGGATCCGGACAGCCACGGCCCCGAAGTGCGGGCGCACCTGGGCGTGGTGCCGCAGCAGGACAACCTGGACGAAGAGCTGCGGGTCCGGGACAACCTGCTGGTTTACGGCCGCTATTTCGGCCTGCCCATGAGCTACCTCCGGCCGAAAGCCGACGAACTGCTGGCGTTCGCCCAGCTCACCGACAAAGCAAAATCCAAGGTGGACGCACTGTCCGGCGGCATGAAGCGGCGCCTTACCATCGCCCGTTCGCTGATCAACGAGCCTCGCATCCTCCTGCTGGACGAACCCACCACAGGGCTGGATCCGCAGGCCCGCCACATTTTGTGGGACCGGCTGTTCCGGCTCAAGGAGCAGGGCGTTACCCTGATCCTGACCACGCATTACATGGATGAGGCGGAGCAGCTGTGCGATCGGCTGATCGTGGTGGACAAGGGAAGGATCATGGCCGAGGGGTCCCCGGCGCAGCTGATCCGGGGGCATTCCACCCGCGAGGTGCTTGAACTGCGGTTCGGCTCCGAACGCAACGCCACCATCGGCGCTGAACTCCAGGGGATCGGTGAGCGCCTCGAAGCCCTGCCGGACCGCGTGCTGATTTACGCGCACGACGGCGAGGCGGCCCTTGAACAGGTTTCTTCCCGCGGCCTGAGGCCGCTGACATCGCTGGTGCGAAGGTCATCCCTGGAGGACGTGTTCCTGCGGCTGACCGGCAGGAGCCTCGTTGACTGAGGAGGTGGCCACCGGCGCGGCGGCTGGCACCGGTTCCCGCGCCCATTCCCCGGCGGTGGCCGCCGCCAAAGCGCGCCGGTGGGGCGCGTTCTACTTTGCCGAGCAGGTCCTCAGGGTTATGAAGGGCTACGGCTGGTCCATCCTGATGTACAGCGTGGGGCAGCCCGTGGCCTACCTGTTCGCCATGGGGGTGGGGCTGGCAACGTTGGTTGAGCCTGAAGACGCCGGCGCCTTCGGCGGGGTGAGCTACCTGGTCTTCATCGCCCCTGCGCTGCTGGTGTCCGCTGCTGTGATGACCGCGGCCAATGAGTTCACGTTCCCTGTGATGGATGGCTTCAAATGGCGGCGCGTCTACTACGGGCCGCATGCTTCACCGCTCACTCCGCAGCAGATCGCAGCCGGGCAGATCATGGCGGTGACGCTCCGGCTCCTGCTGCAATCCGCCATCTACTTCGGGGCCGTGGCATTGTTTGGCGCCGCTCCTTCCGGCTGGGGCTGGGTGGGAATCGTGGTGGCCACTCTTGCAGGGTTGGCCTTTGGCCTGCCCTTGATGGCCTACTCCGCGTCCATCAAGGACGACAAAGGCCAGTTCGCGATGGTCATGCGCTTCATCGTTATGCCCCTGTTCCTTTTCTCCGGGACCTTCTTTCCGCTCGAAACACTGCCCGTGGCTGTGCGGTGGATCGGCTGGATCTCACCCATCTGGCACGGTACCGAACTGGGCAGGGTCTTCAGCTACGGCTACGAGGAACCGCCGGTCCTCACCGTGGTGCACATCGGTGTGCTGGCTGCGCTCGCCGCCATGGGGTGGATCCTCACCAAACGCCAGTTCGTCCGGCGGCTCGGGCAATGAGCATCCTGACCCGCGGTCACAGCGCCGCAGAGGAGGCCCGGAACAGGACCTTCGGGCCGTTGTATTCGCGCAACGCCAAAGCCGTGATTGAGCGGGGGCTGATGGCCACCCGCAGCACCAACTGGCTGGTGATGCTCTCAGGCTTCTTCGAGCCCGTGCTGTTCCTCATCTCCATGGGAGTGGGGCTGGGCGCCATCGTGGGCACTGTGCAGGGCCCGGACGGTACTGCGATCAGCTACGCGGCCTACATCGCGCCGGCGCTGCTGGCCGTCTCCGCCATGAACGGCGCCGTGTACGACTCCACCTGGAACGTGTTTTTCAAAATGAACTTCGCCAAGCTCTATCAGGGAATGCTTTACACCTCGCTGGGGCCACTGGATGTGGCCGTCGGTGAGATCTTCCTGGCGCTGCTCCGCGGCCTGCTGTACGCCACCGGGTTCACGGCCGTGATGGGCGTGATGGGACTGATCACCACGCCCTGGGCCATCCTGATGATCCCGGCCTCCGTGCTGATCGCCTTCGGATTCGCGAGCCTGGGCATGGGGATCACGAGCTTTCTGAAGACGTTCCAGCAGATGGACTGGATCAACTTCATCATGCTGCCCATGTTCCTGTTCAGTGCCACGTTCTACCCGCTCAGCGTCTACCCGCAGTACGTCCAATGGTTCATCCAGGCCATGCCGCTCTGGCACGGCGTGGAACTGCTGCGCCAGATCAGCGTTGGCATGTTCACCCCGGCCACCGCGGTCCACATCGGGTACTACCTGGTGATGACCGCGTTGGGCATGCTCCTCACCACGGTCCGCCTCCGCAAGCTGTTCCTGAAGTGATTCCCTCCTCCGCCGGGCTGTCCCGGCAGAGGTCCTGTTCGCCCGGGGTGGAAGGTGCGCTGGCCCGCTGCGGCGTTTGAGACAATAAACCCATGCGATCCCTGAGTAACCCTCAATCCCCGTCCGGCCGGTCCAAGGGCGGCTTCTCCATGCTCCGGATCAGCGGCCCGGGGATGATGGTCTTTGTCATCGCTTTCCTGGTTGCCGTGATCTTCGCAGCTAACCAGAACGACGTCGTGGGCTGGGTTGTTGCCATCATCGCCGGCTTCTGGCTCGCGCTCGCAGCCTTCGTGGTCTTCAGCATCCAGAAGGCCGCCAAAAAAGCCGGCGCCAAGCTGACCGAAGCCCAGAACGCGTTCAACACCGCAGCCGGCCGCGCACCGACGTCGTCCTCTGCTGACCATGGCGGCACCCGGGTGGTCTCCGAGCGCACCGAAGCCGACGAAGTACGCGACCTCAAGCTGGACCACTCGTTCAAGATCGTGCAGGTGCAGATCCGCGTGGTGGAGCAGGAACGTGCCAAGGGAGCGGCGGGCGACCAGGAGACCATCCGCCGCGCGCTGGAGACCATCGAGATCACCGCCACCAACGCCCGGGACATTATCCGCTCCGCCGGCGGAACCGGCGACCCGGTCAGCGGAACCATCATCGACTAGAGTAGAGCGGGTGAGCTCGGCATTGAAGAAGGACCACCTTCGCATCGCATCAGTCAACGTCAACGGCCTCCGGGCTGCCTATAAGAACGGCATGGCGGCATGGCTGGAGCCACGCGAGGTCGATATTCTTTGCCTCCAGGAGGTCCGCGCCCCTGACGCAATCGTCCGCCAGCTGCTCGGCGAGGGCTGGCATATCGTGCACGCCGAAGCCGAAGCCAAGGGCCGCGCCGGCGTCGCGATTGCCTCGCGTGAGGAACCCCTGGATACCCGCAACGGCATCGGCGATGACTACTTCGCCACCGCCGGCCGCTGGGTCGAGGCGGACTTCCGGGTGTATGACACTTCCGGCGCCGCCAGCCAGCTCTCCGTGGCCAGCGCCTACGTACACTCCGGTGAAGTGGGCACTCCCAAGCAGGATGACAAGTTCCGTTTCCTCGACGTCATGAGCACCCGCCTGCCGGAACTGACCAAGCACAGCGATCACGCTTTGGTGGTCGGCGACCTCAACGTGGCGCACACGCCCAAAGACATCCGGAACTCAAAGGGCAACGTCAAAAAGGCAGGTCACCTGCCCGAAGAACGCGCGTATTTCGACCGCTTCTTTGGCGAGGAAATAGGCTGGCATGATGTCCACCGCAACCTCGCCGGCGACGTAGACGGTCCCTACACCTGGTGGTCCCAGCGCGGCAAGGCCTTTGACAACGACACCGGCTGGCGCATCGACTACCACCTGGCCACCCCGGCCCTCGCCGCTGCCGCTTTCTCGGCAGTGGTGGACCGGGCGCCCTCGTGGGACACGCGCTTCTCTGACCATGCCCCGCTGGTAGTGGACTACCGGCTCTAGTTCTTAAGGTACCGAACGAATGACCAGCTCAACCACACCGCGCAAGCGCATCCTTTCCGGCGCCAAGCCCACCGCCGATTCCCTGCACCTGGGCAACTACATCGGTGCCGTCCGCAACTGGGTGGACATGCAGTCGGCCTACGACGCCGTGTTCTTTATCCCCGATCTCCACGCCATTACGGTGGACTTCGATCCGGCTGAGCTGACCAAGCGGACCCGTGTGGTTGCGGCCCAGTACATTGCGGCCGGCATTGATCCGGACAAGAGCATCTTCTTTGTCCAGTCGCACGTGCCCGAGCATGCCCAGCTGGCGTGGGCGCTGAACTGCATCACCGGCTTCGGCGAGGCTTCCCGGATGACGCAGTTCAAGGACAAGAGCCAGAAGTCCGGAACGGATGCCGCCACGCTCGGACTCTTTGCCTACCCCACCTTGATGGCGGCGGATATCCTGCTGTACCAGACTGACCTGGTGCCGGTGGGGGAGGACCAGCGCCAGCACCTGGAGCTGACCCGGAACCTCGCCCAGCGGTTCAACACCCGGTTTGGCGAGACGTTCACGGTGCCCGAGGCCACCATCCTCAAGGAAAGCGCCAAGATCTACGATCTCCAGAACCCCGGCGCCAAGATGTCCAAAACAGGTGAATCGGCCAGCGGCTCCATCCAGCTGCTGGAGGACCCCAAGCTCGCGGCCAAACGCATCAAGTCGGCCGTGACGGACGCCGGCACCGAGATCCGGTTTGATCCGGAGGAGAAGCCGGGTGTGTCCAACCTGCTGACCATCTACTCCTCGCTGACCGGCAAGTCCGTGGCGGAGCTTGAAGCCGAATACGCCGGCAGGATGTACGGCCACCTCAAGGTGGACCTCGCCGAAGTCATGGTCGACTTCATCACTCCGCTGCGGAACCGCACCAACGAACTGATGGCGGACCCGGCCGAGCTGGACCGCCTGCTGGCGCAGGGCGCGGAGCGTGCGCGGGAGATCGCTTCGGTCACCCTCGGGAAGGTCTATGACCGCATGGGCTTCCTGCCTTCCCTGAGCCTGGCGGGAGTCCGCTAAAGCAATGCCGGCCGCGAGTAAAGCCAGCGAGGGAATGAGCGTAGGCGTCATTCTGGGATTCCCCCCTGCCATCGCTGAGGAACTCCAGCGCTGGCGGGCTTCCTTCGGGGATCCCATGGCGGGGATTGTGCCTGCACACATCACGCTGGTCACCACCACGCCCACCCATGACTGGGAGGCAACCCGTGAACACGTCCGCAGCGTTGCCCGGCGCCAGGCCCCCTTCATGGTCACCGTCGCCGGGACGGGCTCCTTCCGCCCGGTCTCGCCAGTGGTCTTCATCAACGTGGAGGAGGGCTTCAACCACTGCGTTGAACTGCACGAAAAGCTCCAGACCGGTCCGCTTGAGCGTGACCTCCCGTTTTCGTACCACCCGCACGTGACCATTGCCCACGACGTTGCCCCGGAAAGCCTCGACGAAGCCGAAACGGTGCTGAAGGACTATAGGGCCACCTTCCCTGTGGTTAGCATGGGACTTTACGAGCACGATGCTGACGGCATCTGGCAGCTACGGGAAGAACTGGACTTTGGGACCGAAACTGACGAGTACGAAGGCCCCAGGGGCACCGAAACAGTCGAGGACGCAGACGCCAACGCCGGCTGAGCCCCCGCTTCCTACGGAGCAGGCACGGTTGAAGCTTGCCGTCAGCCAGAAGCGGATGGCGTGGGGCAAAGCCAGAAGGTCCGACGGCGGCCCGGTGGCGAGCCTGCTGGCGATGGTGCAGTGGCTTCTTGCGCGGCTCAATGCCTTCCGGCCCATGCGCGCCTGGCAGCACTACAACCTCCAGCACGGCCCTTTGATGAGCGCGGGCATCGGGTTCAGGATGTTCTTCTCCATCACAGGCCTGCTGGCCACCGGCTTCTCCATCGCCGGCCTGGTGCTGCGGGGCCAGCCCGCCCTGCTGGACACCATCATCGGCAGCGTGGCCCAGAGCGCACCGGGACTGCTCAAAGTGGGTGGCGGCGAAGGCCTGGTGGACCCCAAAGACCTTCTGAACCCGGACGGCCTGGGCTGGACCGCTGTCATTGCTGCCGTGGTCACCGTCGTCACGTCGCTGGGCTGGATCGACGGTCTGCGCAACGGACTCCGGGGAGTCATGCAGCTGCTGCCGTTGCGGACCAACCCCATCCTCCTCAAACTGCGCGACGCCGGCACCCTCCTGCTCCTCGGCGTCGCCCTGGTGATCAGCGCCGGAGCCTCCCTGATCTTCGGCACTGCGGCCGGCTGGGTCGCGGATTTCCTGCAGCTGGATGAGGCAGTGGCTGGCCCGCTGACCAACCTGATCAAGATCGGCGTGCCCCTGACGCTGAACTGGGTCACCGCCGTCATCATGTTCCGCCTGGCCGGCGGACTCAAGCTGAGCCGCCGGGCGCTCCTGGAAGGCACCATCCTGGCCGGTGTGGGGACGGCGGCTTTGCAGGTCTTCAGCACCGAACTGCTCGCCGGGGCGGGCCGGAACCCCATCCTGGCTCCGTTCGCCATCATCATCGGGCTGCTGATCTGGTTCAACCTCGTCAGCCAGGTCTATCTGGTCGCGGCCGCCTGGTCCGCCGTCCGCGAGGAAGACCTCAGGAGCGCACCCGCTGCCCACGACAAGGCGCTGCTGGGCGCCCGGCAGGTCCAGCCCGGGAAAGTACCGGTGGAGCGGCACGCGGATTCAGGCGTCGCCGGGGCATCAGTCAGCAGTGCCACTGCGACGACGCCGGTGACTACTGCCCGGCGTCGAGGTATTGCTCGGCCCAGGCAGAAATAATCCGGGCGGCCCGCGCCGCCTGGCCCTTGCCCGTCAACAGGTGATCGCTGCCTTCCAGGGACACGAAGTTCCGGGGGTGCCGGGCCGTCTGGAAAATGGTGCTGGCGTTCTCGATGCCCACGGTGTTATCCGTGGGGGAGTGCATCACCATCAGCGGCTTGTGAAGCTGACGGATGCAGTCGGTGAGATCTGCATTCTCCAGGTCCTCCACAAAATGCTTCCGGATTTCGACGCGCTTCCCACCGCCGAGAATGACCTCCGCGCTGCCTTCGCTCAGGATCTTGTCCAGGGCGGCATCAAAGACGTGGGCCACGTGCTTGGGCGAGAAGGGGGCACCAACTGTTGCGACGGCGTCGAGCTCCGGGATCTGGCGGGCGGCCGAGAGCACCGCGGCCCCGCCGAAGGAGTGGCCCACCAGCAGGGAGATGGCCTTGCCCTGGCCGCGCATGAACTCTGCGGCCTTGACGGTGTCCGCTACCTTGTGGCTGAACGACCCCGAAGCCCACTCGCCGGCGGATTCGCCCAGGCCCAGATTGTCGAAGCGGAGCATGCCGATCCCGGTGTCAGCCAGGGCCTTGCACATCCGTGAGGCCGACGGACTGTCCTTGCCCAGCGTGAAGCCGTGGGAGAAGACACCCCAGCCCCGGACAGTGCCCTCGGGGACATCGATGATGCCGGACAGGAGTTCCCCTGTGGAACCTTCGAAGCTGACCTTTTCGGAACGGGACACGGTTCACCTTTCAGTTAAAGCAACGCGGGGTCACTTCCGGCCCAATAACCAAGGTTTATCGGGCGCGGAGTGACCCCGCGTTGCTCAGGTTCGGTAAAAACTAGATCTTGCGGGAGAGAATTGCCTGCTTGACCTCTGCGATGGCCTGCGTGACCTGGATGCCGCGGGGGCACGCTTCGGAGCAGTTGAAGGTGGTGCGGCAGCGCCACACGCCTTCCTTGTCGTTGAGGATCTCCAGGCGCATGTCACCGGCGTCATCACGGGAATCGAAGATGAAGCGGTGTGCGTTGACGATCGCGGCCGGGCCGAAGTACTGGCCGTCGGTCCAGAACACGGGGCATGACGACGTGCACGCGGCGCAGAGGATGCACTTGGTGGTGTCGTCGAAGCGCTCACGGTCCTCGGCGGACTGCAGGCGTTCCTTGGTGGGCTCGTGGCCCTTGTTGATCAGGAACGGCATGACTTCGCGGAACGACTGGAAGAACGGCTCCATGTCCACGATCAGGTCCTTCTCCACCGGCAGGCCCTTGATCGGCTCCACCGTGATGGGCTTGGACGTGTCCAGGTCCTTCAGGAGGGTCTTGCAGGCAAGGCGGTTGCGGCCGTTGATGCGCATGGCATCGGAACCGCACACCCCGTGGGCGCACGAGCGGCGGAATGAGACGCTGCCGTCCATCTCCCACTTGACCTTGTGCAGGGCGTCCAGCACACGGTCGGTGCCGTACATGGTGACCTTGAAGTCGTCCCACGTGGCGTCCTCGGACACCTCGGGGTTGTAGCGGCGCACGCGGAGGGTGACGTCAAACGTCGGGATCTCGCCCCCGCCGCCTACGTGTGCGGGCAGTTCGATCTTGGATGCTGGCTCAGCAAGTTCGGCGGACATCTTAGTACTTCCTCACCATCGGCTCGTAGCGGGTAAAGACAACCGGTTTGGTGGCCAGGCGGATGCCGGCGATTGCCTCTGCAGAGCCGTCCGCCGGGGCGTGGTCGTCCTTGTACGCCATGGAGTGCTTCATGAATTTGTCGTCGTCGCGCTCGGGGAAGTCCTCACGGAAGTGACCGCCGCGGGACTCCTCACGGTGCAGGGCCGCCACGGTCATGACCTTGGCAAGCTCCAGCAGGAAGCCGAGCTCAACGGCTTCGAGCAGGTCCAGGTTGAACCGCTTGCCCTTGTCCTGGACGGTGATGTTCTTGTACCGGGCCTCGAAGGACTCGATGTCCCGGAGCACCTGGTTCAACGTGTCTGCAGTGCGGAACACCTGCATGTTGGCATCCATGGTGTCCTGGAGTTCCTTGCGGATCACGGCCACCTTCTCGGTGCCGGTGCCGTTGCGGGCAATGTTCAGCAGCTCGATGGTGTAAGCCTCAGGGTCCTCGGGGAGCTCCACGAAGTCAGCCGTCTTGGCGTATTCCGCCGCGGCAATACCGGCCCGCTTGCCGAACACGTTGATGTCCAGCAGCGAGTTGGTGCCCAGGCGGTTGGAGCCGTGCACGGAGACACATGCAACTTCACCGGCGGCGTAGAGGCCCGGAACGATGGTGTCGTTGTCCTGCAGGACTTCGGTGGTGATGTTGGTGGGGATGCCGCCCATGGCGTAGTGCGCCGTCGGGAAGACCGGGACCGGCTCGGTGTAGGGCTCCACGCCGAGGTAGGTGCGGGCGAACTCGGTGATGTCCGGCAGCTTGGCATCGATGTGTGCCGGCTCCAGGTGCGTCAGGTCCAGGAGGACGTAGTCCTTGTTCGGGCCGCAGCCGCGGCCTTCACGGACCTCGTTGGCCATGGAACGCGCCACGATGTCACGGGGCGCAAGGTCCTTGATGGTGGGGGCGTAGCGCTCCATGAAGCGTTCACCCTCGGAGTTACGCAGGATGGCACCTTCACCACGGGCTGCTTCGGACAACAGGATGCCCAGGCCGGCGAGGCCTGTCGGGTGGAACTGGAAGAATTCCATGTCCTCCAGCGGGATGCCCCGGCGGAAAGCGATGCCCATGCCGTCACCGGTGAGGGTGTGGGCATTGGAGGTGGTCTTGAAGACCTTGCCGGCGCCGCCGGAGGCGAACACCACGGACTTTGCCTGGAACACGTGCAGCTCGCCTGAGGCGAGGTCGTAGGAGACCACGCCGGCTACGCGCTTCTGCTTGTAGGACGTGCCGTCCTCGCGGACTGCGTCCTCTTCAACGGTCAGCAGGTCCAGGACGTAGTACTCGTTGTAGAACTCAACGTTGTGCTTAACACAGTTTTGGTACAGGGTCTGCAGGATCATGTGACCGGTGCGGTCCGCTGCATAGCAGGCGCGGCGGACAGGCGCCTTGCCGTGGTCGCGGGTGTGGCCGCCGAAGCGGCGCTGGTCGATCCGGCCCTCGGGCGTGCGGTTGAACGGCAGGCCCATCTTCTCAAGGTCCAGCACGGCGTCGATGGCTTCCTTGGCCATGACCTCGGCAGCATCCTGGTCAACGAGGTAATCGCCGCCCTTGATGGTGTCGAACGTGTGCCATTCCCAGTTGTCTTCCTCGACATTGGCAAGGGCCGCACACATGCCACCCTGCGCTGCACCGGTGTGCGAGCGGGTGGGGTAGAGCTTGGTCAGTACTGCTGTTCGCGCGCGCTGACCGGACTCGATCGCGGCGCGCATGCCAGCGCCACCGGCACCGACGATGACGACGTCGTACTTATGGACCTGCATACTTGGGCGCTCTTTCTCTCAAAATTCGCAATAAAACAACGGGCGGGCGTTGCCTGCACCGCAAAACACAGCCCGCGGCCCACCGCGCGCAACAGACGTGTGGGGGCTACGCGGGGCAGAAGCCGCCAGGCAGCGGAACACCGTCAACCATGGGGCACGGGTTGAAGGTGAAGATCACCAGGGTGCCAAGGACGATGATCACGGTGGTGGCCGCGTAGAGGACGATCTTGAGCCAGAGCCGGGTGGAATCCTTCTCGGCGTAATCGTTGATGATGGTGCGCACGCCGTTGGTGCCGTGGAGCATGGCCAGCCAGAGCATGGCCAGGTCCCAGATCTGCCAGAACGGGTCCGCCCACTTGCCGGCAACGAAACCGAAATCGATGGCGTGGATGCCTTCGCCCACCAGGAGGTTCACGAAGAGGTGGCCGAAGATCAGCACCACCAGGACCACTCCGGAGAGGCGCATGAAGAGCCACGCCAGCATTTCGAAGTTCCCCTTGTTGGCGCCGGTGCGGCGGTACTGGGGCGAAATCTTCCCGCTGCGCGGGTTTTCGATCGTTGCAGTCATGGCTTAGTGACCTCCGAGCGCAAGGGAAAGGTGGCGGATGGAGAAGCCAACCATGACGACGACCCAAAGGGCCAGTACGGTCCACAGCATCTGGCGCTGGTACTTGGCGCCCTTCTTCCAAAAATCGACGGCGATGATCCGGAGGCCATTGAAGGCGTGGAAAACAATCGCGGCAACAAGGCCCGTCTCACCCAGGGCCATCAGCGGGTTTTTGTACGCCCCGATCACAGCGGTGTAGGCCTCAGGGGATACACGCACCAATGAGGTGTCCAGTACGTGGACCAACAAGAAGAAAAAGATCACTACACCGGTAATTCGGTGTCCTACCCAGGACCACATGCCTTCACGGCCGCGGTACAAGGTGCCAGCTGGTTTTGTCGGCACTGATAAACCTCCCTGCAACACAGCGGCGCTGGCATGAGATCCACGCGGGGGGAACGCCTGCTGCGAGAGCACTCGTAGCTCAGAGCCTAAATCTAGGCTTCGCTCATAGCTTATTCAATTTAGGAACTCCTTGGTGACCCGCAATGCCCGGATTTGCCGTCAATTGAGACCAACGACACATTCGGCGGGGCATTTCGGTGTCCTTTGACCTTCACGGAGGGGGACTCTGCCCGCCGTCAGCTAAAGTAGCGGTGATGAGTACAGACAAAGTGACAAGCCCGGATTCAGCCCTTAGCCGCTTTATTGCGGTGATTCCGGCAGGCGGAGTGGGGACCCGCCTCTGGCCCCTGTCACGAGCCGCAGCTCCCAAATTCCTTCACGACCTCACCGGATCGGGCAGCACTTTGCTGCGCGCCACCTACGATCGCCTTCAGCCCCTCGCGGGCCGGCGTGTCCTGGTAGTGACCGGCACTGCACACCGGGCCGCTGTGTGCCGCCAGCTGCCCGAGGTAGAGGAACAGGACCTTGTCCTCGAGAGCGAGCCCAAGGATTCCGGCGCCGCCATCGGCCTTGCCGCTGCCATCCTGCACCAGCGTGATCCGGACACCATCATGGGGTCCTTTGCGGCTGACCAGGTCATCAGCCCGGACGATCTCTTCCAGGACGCTGTCCGCCAGGCCATCCACACGGCCGCAGCCGGCAAGATCGTCACCATCGGCATTAAGCCCACCCACCCCTCCACAGGCTTTGGCTACATCCGCGCCGGCCGGGGGCTCAACATTGAAGGGGCACCCACCGCCCAGGCAGTGGTCGAATTCGTGGAGAAGCCCGACGAGGAAGTTGCCCAGCAGTACGTGGACAGCGGCGAGTACGTCTGGAACGCGGGCATGTTCGTGGCACCCGTGGCGCTGATGCTCAAGCACCTTGAGGCCAACCAGCCGGAGCTGTTCCAGGGCCTGCAGGAGATTGCCGAGGCCTGGGACACCCCGGAGCGCGATGAAGTGACGGCCCGGGTCTGGCCCACGCTGCCCAAGATCGCCATCGACTATGCGGTGGCAGAGCCTGCGGCAGCCGCGGGCGACGTCGCCGTTGTGCCGGGCACCTTTGGCTGGGACGACGTCGGGGACTTCGCTTCCGTGGGCCGCTTGAACAGCGCACGTGAAGTCGATGACGTCACGGTCATCGGCGAGGGCGCCCGGGTCTTTACCGAAAACGCCAGCGGCGTGGTGGTTTCGGACACGAAGCGCGTCATCGCCCTGATCGGCATCAAGGACGTAGTCATCGTGGACACCGGCGATGCACTGCTGGTGACCACCAAGCAGCACGCCCAGCGGGTCAAGGGAGCGGTTGACGCACTCAAGGCCAGCGGCGACACCGACGTTCTCTAGCCTGGCGGTATTCCGGACCCCTGAGGGGGCGCGTGCCGAAAAACGCGCGGCACAATCTGTAACGAGCAGGCTGTGATGACGCTATTCCGTGGACTCTCGCTAGAGTAAATGAGTGCGAAATTACACTACTGAAGCCGAGCCCACCACATTAGTGCGGCCATGGCTGGAGCCTCTCCTCCCGGAACTGCTCACTTTCCGCCGGGACCTCCATGCGCACCCAGAGCTTTCCTTCAAGGAATTCCGCACCACTGACAAGCTGGTGGAACGCCTCGAGGCGGCCGGCCTGTCGCCCCGCAGGCTCGAAGGCACCGGGCTCACCGTGGACATCGGCGAGGGCCCCATCGCCACGGCGCTCCGCGGAGATATCGACGCCCTGCCGATCATCGAGGAAACGGGATTGCCGTTTTCGTCCAAGAACCATGGCGTGACGCACGCGTGTGGCCACGATGTCCACACGGCCACCATGCTCGGCATTGCCCTGGTGCTGCAGAGCATGCACGAGGAGTCCCCGCTGGGCGGGACCGTCCGGATTATCTTCCAGCCGGCGGAGGAGACCATGCCCGGCGGTGCCCTGTCCTGCATAGAGCAGGGCGTCCTGGACGGCGTGCCGCGCATTTTCGCGCTGCACTGTGACCCCAGGATCGACGTCGGAAAAATCGGCACGCGTATCGGTGCCATTACGTCAGCTTCAGACACGATCAGGATCGAACTGAGCGGCCGCGGCGGCCATACCTCCCGTCCGCACCTGACCGAGGACCTTGTTTTCGTCCTGGCGCAGATTGCCATCAACGTTCCCGCCGTGCTTTCACGCCGGGTGGACGTCCGAAGCGGCGTCTCGGTGGTGTGGGGCCAGATCAACGCCGGATCAGCGCCCAATGCCATCCCCGGAACGGGCTACATGGCCGGGACCATGCGTTGCCTCGACCGCGATGCGTGGCATGACGCCGGCGAACTGCTGGACGAAGTGGTCAACCAGGTCGCAGCACCGTACGGCGTGGACGTGCACCTCGAACACACCAGGGGAGTCCCTCCTGTGGTGAACTCCGAGCACGAAACCGCGCTTATTGAGGCCGCGGCCCGCGCCGAAATCGGGGAAAGTGCGGTCACGCTGACGCCGCAATCCATGGGCGGCGAGGACTTTGCCTGGTTCCTTGCGGAGCTGCCCGGCGCCATGATGCGCCTCGGCACCAAAACCCCGGGCGGAGAAGAATATGATCTGCACCGCGGTGATTACATCGTGGACGAGCGAGCCCTGGGCCTCGGCATCCAGGTCCTCACGGCAGCAGCCCTCCGGTCCATCCGCGACCTCGAAAGTCCCAGCCTCTAGTTACCGGACGGCTTCAACGGACACTTCACGCCCCCCTCGGGGACGCGGGGTGTCCGTTCCTGCTTAACCGTGGGCGTGTCACATGGGTGCTGCGGATGCTGACCTGAATCCTAGTTAAGTTGTGCACAATTGAATTGTCCACTATCGTTCAAGGCGTGACTGACGCTCCCCGCCTGAACCACCAAGTGTGCTTTGCCCTTTACTCCGCTTCCCGGGCGGCGACAGCGGTTTACCGCCCCGTGCTCGAAGATCTTGGCCTCACCTACCCGCAGTATCTGGTGATGCTGGTGCTGTGGGAAGCCGAACCGCGCGGAGTCAGGGAGCTGGGGGACGAGCTGGGCCTGGATTCCGGCACGCTGTCGCCCCTGCTCAAGCGGCTGGAAGCGATGGGGCTCGTAGAGCGCAACCGGTCCGGCGAGGACGAACGCCGTGTCGCCGTCCACCTGACGGCCGCCGGACAGGCGCTGAGCAGCAAGGCAAACGCCATTCCCCAGCGCCTGGCCGAAGCAGCCGGACTGACTTCCGACGAGCTTGAACAACTTCGCACCACCTTGGAGCGGCTCACCGAGGCCCTGCACCACTCCCATTGACCACACCGAATTCCAGTACCTACCTCCTACAGGACGGACCATCATGAAGACTCTTTACACTGCCGAGGCACTGGCCTCCGGCGAAGGCCGCAACGGCAACGCGCGCACCAAAGACGGAAAGCTTGACGTCACCCTCGCAAGCCCCGTGGAGCTGGGTGGAAACGGCCAGGGCACCAACCCTGAGCAGCTTTTCGCGGCGGGCTATGCGGCATGCTTCCACTCGGCACTGCGCCTCGTCGGCGGCAAGGAACGCGCCGACCTGACCGATTCTGCCGTGGCGGCCAAGATCCACTTCGGCGCCCTGGACGGCGGCGCGGGCTACGGCCTGGCTGCTGAGCTGGAAATCGCCGTGCCTGCACTCGACCTCGCTACGGCAGAAGCCCTGGTGGCCAAAGCGCACCAGATCTGCCCCTACTCCAACGCCACCCGCGGAAACATGACCGTAGACATCAAGATCCTGGAGTTCGCCGCATGAGCACCAACACCGCAACCCTTCCCCGTACCTCCCGGGAGATCCGGCTGGCATCGCGTCCGCACGGCCGGCCCGTCCCGGAAAACTTCCGGCTGGCCGAGTCCGACCTGCCGGAACTGCAGGACGGCCAGGTCCTGGTCCGCAACCTCTTCATCTCCGTTGACCCCTACATGCGCGGACGCATGAATGACACCAAATCGTACTCAGCGCCGTTCGCGCTGGATGCAGCGCTCGACGGCGGCGCCGTGGGTGAAGTGACAGAGTCCCGGGCCGAAGGGCGCAAGGTGGGTGACGTCGTCGTCCATCAACTGGGCTGGCGTGAATTCGCCGTTCTTGAGGCCGATGCCACGGCGGTTGCCCGCACGGACCTTGCCCCGGCGTCGGCATTCCTCGGAGCGCTGGGCATGACCGGGCTGACGGCGTACGCCGGCCTGCTCAAGGTTGCCGAGTTCAAGCCCGGCGACGTCGTGTTCGTTTCCGGTGCCGCAGGTGCCGTCGGGTCACTGGTGGGCCAGATCGCCAAGGCCATGGGTGCCTCCCGGGTCATCGGCAGCGCCGGAACGCCGGAAAAGGTGGAGCGGCTCCTGGAGCTGGGCTTCGATGCCGCCTTCAAATACCGCGATGCACCGGTCGGCGAGCAGCTCAAGGCCGCTGCGAACGGCCAGGGGATTGACGTCTACTTCGACAACGTCGGCGGGGACCACCTGGAAGCGGCCCTGGCCGAACTCAACGTCGGAGGCCGCGTCGCCATGTGCGGTGCCATCGCGCAGTACAACGCCACAGAACCTTCTCCGGCTCCCCGGAACCTCGCTGTCGCCATCGGCAAACAGCTCACCCTCCGGGGCTTCCTGGTCAGTGGCCAGCGCCAGCACCGGGCCGAGTTCTTCGAGAAGATGGCCGCCTGGCTGGCGGACGGCTCAGTCCGCTACGACGAGACGGTGGTTGACGGTCTGGAAAACGCCCCGCAGGCGTTCATGGACCTGCTGGAGGGTGTAAATACCGGCAAGATGCTGGTACGCCTCTAGCCGCCGATCCCGCAGGTGGCGCGGCTGCCTACCCGTTGGTAACAAGTTCTCAACAATCTCCAGAATCGGGCCCCGATGTGGTAGCGGCTGTGGTGCAGCCCACTAAAGTGTGGTGTATCAGTGCGCTCCGGCGCAGTGCTGCGAAGCCCTCAGTGAAAACAGAATTTCAGTGTAGAAACGGACACTCATTGAATTCGAGTCGTAGCGCCACTCTCTCCCTGGAGGAAATTTGAAGAACACACTGCGCGCCCAGTTCAAACGCGGCTCCATCGCCGGCATGGCCACCGTGGGTGCCACAGCACTCCTGGTGACCGGCTGCGGGGCGGCACCTGAGGCAGGCAGCAACGCCACCGCGACCGCCAGCGACTACACAGGCTGCATCGTTTCCGACTCCGGTGGATTCGACGACCAGTCCTTCAACCAGTCCTCATACGAAGGGCTGAAGAAGGCTGAGAAGGACCTGGGCATCAAGGTCAACGAGGCCGAGTCCAAGACCAACAACGACTTCGAACCGAACCTGCGCGCCATGGTTACGGCCGGCTGCGACCTGACCGTCACGGTGGGCTTCCTCCTGGGTGACGCCACCAAGGCCCAGGCTGCGGCCAACCCGGACAGCCACTTCGCGATCATCGATTACGGCTACACACCCGCAATTGCGAACGTCAAGCCCATCATCTACGACACCGCGCAGGCAGCCTTCCTCGCCGGCTACGTGGCGGCCGGCACCACCAAGACCGGCACCGTCGGCACCTTCGGTGGCATCAAGCTCCCCACCGTGACCATCTTCATGGACGGCTTTGTTGACGGCGTGAAGTACTACAACGAGACAAAGGGCAAGGACGTCAAGGTCCTTGGCTGGGACAAGGCTGCGCAGGACGGCTCCTTTACCGGTGACTTCGACAAGCAGGACAAGGGCAAGCAGCTGACCCAGAACTTCCTGGACCAGGGCGCCGATATCGTCATGCCAGTTGCCGGCCCCGTCGGCAAGGGCGCGGGCGCGGCCCTGAAAGAAGCCAAAGCGGCCGGCAAGGACGTCAAGCTCATCTGGGTTGACTCCGACGGCTTCCTCACCGCTCCGGAATACAAGGACCTGATGCTGACCTCGGTCATGAAGCTCATGGGCGAAGCAGTGGAGAACGTCGTGAAGGAAGACAAGGACGGCAAGTTCACCAACACGCCGTACGTTGGCACCCTCGCGAACGACGGCGTGCAGCTGGCGCCGTTCCACGATCTTGAGTCTGCGGTTCCCGCTGAGCTGAAGACCGAGCTGGAACAGATCAAGAAGGACATCGCCGGCGGCACGCTGAAGGTTGAATCCGCAGCCAGCCCGAAGGTCTAAGTCCCTCCGCTAAGCGCCACGGCCCGTCCGGTCATCCACCGCACGGGCTGTGGCGCTTTTCGTTGAGCGGACCGGCTCCGTATCAGGCCGCAGGCACTAGGCTGTTGCTGCGGCCCCATCATCCGTCCGGGCATGGCCTGCCGGGACAATTCGAGATTGGTCAGGGTTTTGAAACTTGAACTCAAGGGGATCACCAAACGCTTCGGCTCCCTGGTAGCCAACGACCACATCGACGTGGTTGTTGAACCCGGGCAGATTCACTGTCTGCTCGGCGAAAACGGCGCTGGCAAGTCCACGCTGATGAACGTCCTGTATGGACTGTACGAGCCCACCGAGGGCCAGATCCTCGTTGACGACAAACCGGTCACCTTCCGCGGGCCGGGCGACGCCATGGCCGCCGGCATCGGCATGGTGCACCAGCACTTCATGCTGGTCCCCGTCTTCACTGTCGCCGAAAACGTCGCACTGGGGGCGGAAACCACGAAGGCCGGCGGATTCCTGAACCTGGATGACACCCGCCGGAAGATCAAGGAGATCTCGGACCGCTACGGCTTCGACGTCGATCCTGATGCCCTGATCGAAGACCTGCCTGTGGGTGTGCAGCAGCGGGTGGAAATCATCAAGGCCCTCGTCCGGGACGCCAAGGTGCTCATCCTCGACGAGCCCACTGCCGTACTCACCCCGCAGGACACCGACGAACTGCTGGACATCATGCGCCAGCTCAAGAGCCACGGCACCTCCATCGTGTTCATTTCGCACAAACTCCGCGAGGTAAAGGCCGTCTCCGACACCATCACGGTGATCCGGCGCGGCAAGGTTGTCGGTACCGCCGATCCCGGCGCCTCGACTACGGAGCTGGCCTCCATGATGGTCGGACGCGCAGTGAACCTCACCCTGGACAAGGCCCCGGCCAAGCCGCAGGAGACGACGTTCCAGGTCAAGGACCTCACGGTCATCGCGCCCAGCGGCCAGCACGTGGTGGACGGTATCAGCTTCGACATCGCCCGCGGCGAGATCATGGCCATCGCCGGCGTCCAGGGCAACGGCCAGACAGAGCTGACCGAGGCCATCCTGGGACTCCAGGAACGCGTTCACGGCTCCATCCTGCTCGACGGGGAAGAGCTCCTGGGCCGCAGCGTCAAGGAAGTCCTTAACGCCGGCGTCGGCTTCGTCCCGGAAGACAGGTCCGTGGACGGCCTGATCGGCACCTTCTCGATCGCCGAAAACCTGATCCTGGACCGGTATGACCAGGCGCCGTTCGCCAAGGGCATCAGCATGAGCCCCGCCAAGGTGCTGGAGAACGCCAAAACCCGGATCGACGAATTCGACGTCCGCACCCCGTCAGGTTCGCTGGCGGCCGGCACCCTGTCCGGCGGAAACCAGCAGAAAGTCGTCATGGCCCGGGAGCTCTCCCGGCCGCTACGGCTTTTCATCGCCTCCCAGCCCACCCGCGGCGTGGATGTCGGGTCCATCGAGTTCCTGCACAAGCGCATTGTGGCCGAGCGGGACCAAGGCACGCCCGTGATGATCGTCTCCACCGAACTGGACGAGGTGATTGAGCTTGCGGACCGGATCGCCGTCCTCTACAAGGGCAAAGTCGTCGGGATCGTCCCGGCCGGCACCTCGCGCGGCGTCCTCGGCCTGATGATGGCCGGAGTGTCCCCGGAGGCCGCCCTCGCCGACGCCGCGGGCAGCCCGGCCCGCCGCTCCACGGAAGACCCCGCCGACGTTCCGGCAACCACCCCAGCCCCCGCCGCCCAGCCCGTGCAGGAGCCCCGCTCCGGTGCCGTAGGAGACGACCATGAGTGAGAACAACGAGCCGCGCCGCCCGGCCGGCCCGGATCCGGACCGTGTTCCGGGAACGAAACCCGAGGAGCCGGCTGCTCCGGCGTCCACGCAGGACACCGCCCTGGTGACCTCACTGGACACTGCCGGCGGCGCGATGCGGCCATCCGCCGTTCCCGTATCGGCCCAGAGCGGGTCCCTTCCCGGTGGGGACTCGGACTCGGTCCTGCGCAAGATCTTCACCGGCAACGGCATCGTCACCATCCTCGCCGTCATCCTGGCACTGATTCTGGGCGGGCTGCTTATTGCCAGTACGGACGAGAGGGTCGCCGCCACATCGAGCTACCTGTTTGCCCGTCCTTCTGACTTCCTCACCGCCGTCTGGTCGGCCGCGACCAGCTCCTACGTCGCGCTCTTCCAGGGCTCGGTCTTCAACCCGCGGGGGAGCGGGATCGGCGGACAGTTCGCTCCGCTGATGGAGACCCTGACCATCGCCACCCCGCTGATTACGGCAGGCCTCGGCGTTGCCCTGGCGTTCCGTGCAGGCCTGTTCAACATCGGTGCCCAGGGCCAGATCATCATGGCCGGCATTTTGGCCGCCTGGGTTGGATTCGCCCTCCACCTGCCGGTGGGGCTGCACCTGCTGCTGGTCCTCCTCGCCGGCGTTATCGCCGGCGCCGTCTGGGGCGGCCTCGTGGGCCTGCTGAAGGCCAGGACCGGTGCCCATGAGGTCATCGTGACCATCATGTTCAACTACATAGCGCTCTACCTCGTCCGGTACCTGCTTGATTCGCCGGCGTTCCAGCGGCCCGGCGAGGCCACCCCGATCTCGCCGATTCTGGACGCCACCGCCGTGTATCCGCAGATCTTCGGCACCCAGTACCGCCTGCACCTTGGGTTCCTGCTGGCCATTGCGGCAACGGTGTTTGTGTCCTGGCTGCTGAACCGCTCCACCATCGGCTTCGAGTTCCGCGCAGTGGGGGCCAACCCGAAGGCGGCGCTGACCGCCGGTATCAACGTCCCGCGTGCCACCGTCCTGGTGATGGCCATCGCCGGCGGCCTCGCCGGACTGTCCGGCGTCGCGCAGGTCGCAGGCACCGAAAAGGTCCTGACCGACGGCGTCGCCGCAACCTATGGCTTTGACGCCATCACTGTCGCACTACTGGGACGTTCGACGCCGTGGGGCACCTTCGCCGCCGGTGTGCTGTTCGGCGCCTTCCGCGCCGGCGCGGTCCAGATGCAGATCCAGACCGGAACCCCCATCGACATCGTGCTGGTGGTGCAGTCGCTCATTGTGCTGTTCATCGCCGCGCCGCCGCTGGTCCGTGCGGTCTTCGGACTCAACGCCCGTAAGAAGAAGGCCGCAACCGCCGGCAAATCCCCGAAGGCAGCAACCACCGGAGGTGCAGCATGAGCACAACAGCAACCTCACCCGTCCCGGGAAAACCCGTCAAGCCGCAGCAGGGGAAACCACAGCCGGACGGCACCGGCGCCGCGGCATACTCCGGAAAGCCCGTCACCTGGAAGCTGCCGGTCACGCTGCTCGCGCTGGCCGTGGTCGCGTTCATCTTCTTTGGCCTGATGGGTCCACAGGCAACGGCCAAATTCGGCATCTCCTCCGGCGGCGACTTCTTCCAACTGCCGGCCATTGAAGTGCCGGCCTTCGGCGCAGGGATCCTGCTCTCCGTGATCCTGCTGGGCCTCGCGGGCTACGCCATGTTCCTGAAGACCAAGAACGCCCGGCCGCCCCGCTGGCTGCCGGTCGCTTTCACTGTCCTGTTCGTGGTGGCCTTCCTGATCTGGGTCGTCGGCGGCGCAAGGACCCCCAGCATCTCGCTGGCCGGCCTCATCGCCGGGTCCGTCACCCTTGCGGTGCCGATCGTTTTCGGCTCGCTGTCAGGTGTCCTGTGCGAACGCTCCGGCGTCGTGAACATCGCCATCGAAGGCCAGCTCCTGGGGGGTGCCTTCACGGCCGCCATCGTGGCCAGCCTGACGGACAGCCCCTATCTGGGGCTGCTCGCCGCGGCCGTCGCCGGTGCCCTGGTGTCCATGGTGCTGGCAGTCTTCAGCATCAGGTATGTGGTCAACCAGATCATCGTCGGCGTCGTGCTGAACGTGCTGATCTCGGGACTCACCGGCTTCCTGTTCAGCACTGTGATGCAGGCGGACAAGGACATGTTCAACTCCCCGGGCCGGCTGCCCATCATCGAGATCCCGATCCTGTCCAGCATCCCTGTCCTCGGCCCCATCCTCTTCAAGCAGTCCGTGGTGGGCTACCTGATGTATGTGGCCGTAGCTGTGGTGTGGGTCGGACTGTTCAAGACGAAGTGGGGCCTGCGGGTCCGTTCCGTGGGCGAACACCCGCAGGCCGCCGACACCCTGGGCATCAAGGTCAACGCCACCCGTTTCTGGAACGTCACCCTCGGCGGCGCGGTAGCCGGGATCGGCGGTTCGTTCTTCACCCTCGTGGCGATCGACAGCTTCACCAAGGAAATCTCCGGTGGCCGGGGCTTCATTGCCCTAGCCGCCCTGATCCTGGGACGCTGGAACCCGATCGGTGCGTTCTTCGCGGCGCTGCTGTTCGGCTTCGCCGACAACCTGCAGAGCATCGTGACGATCATCGGCACCCCGGTGCCTAGCCAGTTCATGGCCATGCTGCCCTACCTCGTGACCGTGTTCGCCGTCGCCGGGCTCGTGGGCAGGTCCCGGCCCCCGGCGGCAAGCGGCATACCGTACGTAAAGGGTTGACGGTGAATACCGTCGACGTCGACTGGGCCGCTCTCGAGGCCGCCGCAGTAGCCGCCATGGCCCACGCGTACGCACCGTATTCGAACTTCGCGGTAGGGGCGGCAGCCCTTACCGCGGATGGCCGGATCATCAGTGGCTGCAATGTTGAAAACGCCAGTTACGGCCTATCCCTGTGCGCCGAGTGCGCCCTTATAGGCAACCTGCACATGACCGGGGGCGGACTTCTCCGCGCCTTTTACTGCGTCGACGCCGGCGGGAACATTTTGATGCCCTGCGGCCGGTGCCGGCAGTTGCTGTACGAATTCCGGGCTCCCGATATGGAGCTCATGACCACCCAGGGAATCAGGACCATGGACCAGGTCCTTCCCGATGCCTTTGGTCCCCAACACCTGGAGGAAACCCGGTGACACAAACCCCGAACAAAACTGAAGCGTTCGACGCCGTCGACATCATCCGCATCAAGCGTGACCGGGGCGTACTGACCCCGGAACAGATCGACTGGACCATCGACGCGTACACACGCGGTGCCATTGCCGACGAGCAGATGGCCGCCCTGAACATGGCCATCCTGCTCAACGGCATGGACCGGGCTGAGATCTCGCGCTGGACGGCCGCGATGATCGCCTCGGGCGAGCGGATGGACTTCTCCAGCCTGCGGCAGGCCGACGGCGGCGTGAAGGCTACCAGCGACAAACATTCCACCGGGGGAGTGGGGGACAAGATCACCCTGCCGCTGGCGCCCCTGGTGGCGGTGTTCGGCGTTGCCGTGCCGCAGCTCTCCGGCCGGGGCCTGGGACACACGGGCGGCACCCTGGACAAACTGGAATCGATCCCGGGTTGGCGGGCAGCCCTGAGCAACGAGGAGATTCTGGCCCAGCTCCAGGACGTGGGCGCCGTGATCTGCGCCGCGGGCGCGGGACTGGCGCCGGCTGACAAAAAGCTTTATGCCCTGCGCGACGTCACCGGGACGGTGGAGGCTATCCCGCTGATCGCCTCCTCGATCATGAGCAAGAAAATCGCCGAGGGAACCGGCTCGCTGGTCCTGGACGTCAAGGTGGGCAGCGGCGCGTTCATGAAGGACGAGGCCCGGGCGCGCGAACTGGCCGAAACCATGGTGGCCCTGGGCAAGGACGCCGGCGTCAACACCGTGGCGCTGCTGACCAACATGAGCACGCCCCTCGGCCTCACAGCGGGCAACGCCATCGAAGTTGAAGAGTCCGTGGAGGTCCTGGCCGGCGGCGGGCCAGAGGACGTAGTGGAGCTGACGGTGCGCCTGGCCGAGGAGATGCTGGCGTGCGCCGGTGTTCACGACGCCGATGTCCGCGCCGCTCTGAAGGACGGCAGGGCCATGGACGTGTGGAACCGGATGATCGAGGCGCAGGGCGGCGATCCCCGGGCCAAGCTGCCGGTGGCCAGGGAATCCGAAACTCTTTACGCACCGGCCGACGGTGTCCTGGTTGAGCTCGATGCCCTGGCCGTCGGCGTCGCGGCCTGGCGCCTCGGTGCCGGGCGTGCCCGCAAGGAAGACGCAGTCCAGGCCGGGGCCGGCGTCCGCCTGCACGCCAAGCCGGGCGCGGTGGTGCGCGCCGGCGAGCCGCTCATGACATTGCTCACTGACACTCCGGAGAAGTTCGCCCGTGCCAAGGAATCCCTGGAGCACGCGGTGATGATCGCTCCCGAAGGCTCACGCCCGGCCCAGCAACTCATCATCGACCGAATAGCATAGGTAAATGCAGGCCATCAACGACTTCATCCTCGCCGCCGCCGGGCAGCCCTGGGTGTTGCTCGTGGTGCTGGCCTGCTGCATGATCGATGGTTTCTTTCCGCCCATACCCAGCGAATCCGTGGTGGTGGGCCTGGCCGCAGTGGCCGCCACCGCGGATGTCCCCAACCCTTGGATGCTGATGCTCGTCGCGGGGCTGGGAGCGTTCTCGGGTGACAACATTGCGTACCTCATCGGGCGCAGGGTCGGGACCCGGCGCTGGAGTTGGATGCGGGGCCCGCGCATGCAAAGCGGGTTCCGCTGGGCGGGCCACGAGTTGCGGAAGCGGCCCGCATCGCTGATCCTCGTGGCGCGCTTCATTCCCATCGGCCGCGTCGCTGTCAACCTCACCGCAGGCGTGACCCACTACCACCACCTGCGTTTCGTGGGACTGACGGTCCTCTCCGCCACGCTCTGGGCCGGCTATTCAGTGGGAATCGGGCTGTTCTTCGGGCAGTGGTTTGAAAACAACCACCTCCTCGGCGCTGCCATCGCCATCGTCTGCGCCGTGGGCCTCGGAATCCTCGTCGATCTGGTCATCAACCGCTTCAAGGGGAAGGTTCCGGTGGTGGAGCGGCTGAAGGATCCCGAAGCCTAGGGTTACGGGGACCTGACGTAGCGGATCACGTCTGCGGCATGCGACACTGAAGAGCGATTTACGTCACTTCCGGCTGCATCATTCGTCTAGGAGCAACACCCGCGTGGAGTTTATTAATGAGGCCGTGCTCCATGCGGCGGGCCAATGGTGGATCTACCCGGTCCTGCTGATTTTCTTCTTCATTGACGGCTTCGCCATGGTGGTTCCCAGCGAGACCCTCATTGTTGCCCTCGCGGCGTTTTCCCGCCACAGCGGCGAACCAAATCTCTGGATCCTTGGCTTCACGGCACTGGTCGGCGCCATCGCCGGCGACAATATGGCCTTTATGCTGGGCCGCAGGATCGGCCTGGAACGCTGGCGCTGGATGCGGCGGCCCAAAGTCCAGAAGGCCTTCGGCTGGGCAAGGTACGAACTCGAAAAGCGCGGCGCAGTCCTGATCTTCACCGCCCGCTACATCCCGTGGGGCCGCGTCGCGGTGAATTACGTCGCGGGCAGTACCGGTTTTGCGCACCGCCGGTTCTTCCTGCTGGACGCGTTTGCCTGTGTCACCTGGGTGGGGTATTCCATCGGAATCGGCATACTGGCCAGCTCGTTCCCCTGGCTGCACAACAACCCGCTCCTGAGCGCAGGAATTGCCGTGGTGTTCGCCATCGTCCTGGGCATCCTCATCGATCACCTCCTGCGCTGGTGGCACAAGCACCTTGCCCGCAACGACGCCGAAGTTGTGGACGAATGGCTCGACGGCGGCCGGGAGGGCGCCCTTCCTTCGCACGATCAGGCCCTGCTGGCCGCAACTTCGGCGGACGGCGAGCAGCCCGCAAAGTAGCGGCTGGCATATGCTGCCTGCCGACCCTAAGGTTGGAAGGTGACTGAGCCTATTGTTGATGCTGCCCCTGCCCTCGATTTCGACTTGAGGAGCCTGCCCAAGGTCTCCCTCCACGACCACCTGGACGGTGGTCTGCGTCCCGCCACCATCATCGAACTGGCTGGGGCTGTTGGCCACACGCTTCCTTCCACCGATCCGGTTGCCCTGGGTCAGTGGTTCCGTGAATCGGCGGACTCCGGTTCGCTGGTCCGCTACCTGGAGACTTTTGACCACACGGTGGCTGTGATGCAGACCAAAGAGGGCCTGTTCCGCGTAGCCAAGGAATTCGTTGAGGACCTCGCGGACGACGGCGTGGTGTACGGCGAAGTGCGCTGGGCACCTGAGCAGCACCTCCAGAAGGGCCTGTCGCTGGACGAAACAGTGGAGGCCGTGCAGGAAGGCCTCGAAGCCGGCGTCGACGCCGTTGCCGAGACAGGCCGCGAGATCCAGGTGGGCCAGCTGATCACCGCCATGCGGCACGCCGACCGCGGCCAGGAGATCGCCGAGCTCGCCGTCCGCCACCGCAACAGGGGCGCCGTGGGCTTCGACATCGCCGGGGCTGAAGACGGCTTCCTGCCGTCCCGGTTCAAGGACGCCTTCACGTACCTGGCCCAGAACAACTTCCCCGCCACCGTCCACGCCGGCGAGGCCGCCGGACTCGAGAGCATCCAGTCCGCACTCGTGGACGGACGCGCGCTCCGCCTTGGCCACGGCGTACGCATCGCCGAGGACATCATGGTGGAGTTCGAGGACGAAGACGGAGGGGAAAGTGCCGAAGGCGAGGACGACAGCATCGGCCTGGTCACCCTGGGCGATCTGTCCAGCTGGATCCGGGACCGCGGCATCGCCCTGGAAATCTGCCCCTCCTCCAACCTCCAGACCGGAGCGATCGCCGGGTTCGGCGAGGGCATCGAGAGCCACCCGCTGGACATGCTTTACCAGCTCGGCTTCAACGTGACCATTAATACTGACAACCGGCTGATGAGCGGGGTGACCCTCACTGACGAGTTCGAGCTGCTGGTGGAGACCTTCGACTACGATCTCGATGACCTGCTTGAGCTGACCCTCAACGCCGCCGAGGCCTCCTTCCTGCCCCTTGAGGAAAAGGAAGCCCTGGTGGAGTACATCAACGACACCTACGCCAACCTTGGCTGATCAGGCCCCCGTTGATCGGCTGGTCACGGTCATCGCCCAGCTGCGTGAACACTGCCCCTGGATGGGCGCCCTGACGCATGCCTCGCTGGTGGAGTACCTCCTCGAGGAGGCGTTTGAGGTTGCCGAAACCATCGAAACCGGCACGGACGATTCCGAACTCCGGGGCGAGCTGGGAGACGTGCTGCTCCAGGTGGTGCTGCACGCCCGGCTCGCCGAGGAACGGGGCGCGTTCACCTTCGACGACGTTTCCCGCGGTCTGACCGAAAAAATGGTCCGCCGCAATCCGCACGTGTTCCGGCCCGACGGGTCACTCCAGGACAGCTTCCCGGCCACGGTCGAGGAGATCGTCAAGAAGTGGGACGCCGTCAAGACCGCGGAAAGCCCGGAGCGGAACAGCCCGTTCGACGGGATACCGGAGGCCCTGCCTGCGCTGGCCAAGGCACACAAGTTCCTTGACCGGGCGGCCCGCGCCGGAGTTGAGGTGCAGCCGCAGGACAGCGGCGCCCCGGAACACCCGGTGGTGGGGCTTGTCCAAACCGCCACATCCGAAGCGGAACTGGGCGAGCTGCTGCTCGCCGTCGTCGGCTCCGCCCGCGCAAAAGGGTTCGACGCCGAGCGTGCCCTTCGCGGTGCCCTCCGGCAGTTCCAGCAACAGCAACCCCTGCCATCATGACGTCCGGGTGCTGGATAGGTTTCCGTAACCTGCACCACTCTCGACTACGCTAGTTCCTGACCAGGACGTCCCAGACTTTCCGCTAGTTCCAGCAGTTAGATTCCCTGTAAATCGCTTCACCAAAGGAGCAAATCCATGGCGCTTATCGATGCCATCCACGCCCGCGAGATCCTCGATTCCCGCGGCAACCCGACCGTAGAAGTTGAAGTACTGCTCTCCGATGGCCAGATCGGCCGCGCGGCAGTACCTTCCGGCGCCTCCACCGGTGAGCACGAGGCTGTTGAGCTTCGTGACGGTGACAAGGGCCGTTACCTCGGCAAGGGCGTCCAGAAGGCCGTTGACGCCGTCATCGACCAGATCGCTCCGGCTTTGACCGGCTTCGACGCCACCGACCAGCGCAGCATCGACCAGGCCATGATTGACCTGGACGGCACCCCCAACAAGGGCAAGCTGGGCGCCAACGCCATCCTCGGCGTCTCCCTGGCCGTGGCCAACGCTGCCGCCGCCTCCGCAGACCTGCCGCTGTACAAGTACCTGGGCGGCCCGAACGCCCACGTTCTTCCCGTACCGCTGATGAACATCCTCAACGGCGGCTCGCACGCCGACTCCGACGTCGACATCCAGGAATTCATGGTTGTCCCGCTGGGTGCGGAGACCTTCTCCGAGGGCCTCCGCTGGGGCGTCGAGGTCTACCACGCGCTCAAGGCCGTGCTCCAGGAAAAGGGCCTGTCCACCGGCCTTGGCGATGAAGGCGGCTTTGCCCCCAACCTGCCCTCCAACCGCGCTGCCCTGGACCTGATCCAGGAAGCCATCAAGAACGCCGGCTACACCCCGGGCAAGGACATTGCCCTGGCCCTGGACGTTGCCTCCTCCGAGTTCTTCACGGACGGTGCCTACCAGTTCGAGGGCAAGGCTCTGACCTCCAGCGAAATGAGCGCGTACTACACCGAACTCGTCGCCGACTACCCGCTGGTGTCCATCGAGGACCCGCTGGACGAGAACGACTGGGACGGCTGGAAGACCCTCACCGACGCCATCGGCGACAAAGTCCAACTGGTGGGCGATGACCTCTTCGTCACCAACCCCTCTATCCTTCAGCGCGGCATCGAAACCAAAACCGCCAACTCGCTGCTGGTGAAGGTCAACCAGATCGGTTCACTGACCGAAACGCTCGACGCCGTCAGCATGGCCCAGCGTGCCGGTTACACCACCATCACCTCGCACCGCTCCGGCGAGACCGAGGACACCACCATCGCCGACATCTCGGTGGCCACCAACGCCGGCCAGATCAAAACCGGCGCCCCGGCCCGTTCCGAGCGTGTTGCCAAGTACAACCAGCTGCTGCGCATCGAAGAGGAACTCGACGACGCCGCACGCTACGCCGGCCGCAGCGCGTTCCCGCGTTTCAAGGGCTAGTAGCCGCGTAAACCACTGACCGGTGGCTATGGTTGAAAGACCATAGCCACCGGTTTTTGTTTCAGCCCGGTTTTCCGCCGGCACCTGTTCCAGCCGGCAATTGTTCCAGCCGGCATTTGTTCAGCGCAGAGAGTTGCGGCCAGAGGCAGGCCGCACGTTTCAGGAGTGTCATGGCTACCCGCCGTCCCAAAGTCCCCAAGGCCGCCGCCAGAACCCCATCGGCAGCGGATGCCGCCAAGGACGCGGCAGAAGTCATCCGTGCCGACTTCGGCGGCACTGGCGCGGCCAGCGGTGCCGGTCGTGGCACAGCAGGCGGCGCAAAGGACAAACCCGCGGCCCCGAAGGGCGCCGCGGGTGCCAAGGCCAAGGCCGGCGCCGGCGCCACCCGGGTAAGCGGTAAGGCTGCCGTTGCAGGGGCCGGAGCCAAGAAGGACGATCCAACCCACGACGACGCCCATCCGGTTCCGGCGAAGGCGTTCTCCGGGCGGATGCTTGCCCTTGCCGTGGTCATGATTGCCATCACCATCATGCTCGCGCCTACAGTCAAAATCTTCTTCGATAAGCGCGCCGAGCTTGCTGCTTTGAGTGCCGATATTGAGGCCCGCCAGGCGGAGCAGGATGTCCTGCGGCAGCAGCTCTCGCGCTGGCAGGATCCGAACTACGTGAAACAGCAGGCCCGCGACCGCATTAACATGGTTATGCCGGGTGAATCCGGCTACTGGGTCTTCGGCAGCGATCTGCCGGCCGGAACAAGCAGTAGCCAGACCGCCACGGCAGCACAAGACCCCGCCGATCTGCCGTGGGTGGATTCCCTGTGGGAGTCCATCAGGCGTGCGGCCACAGACTGAACAGCTAGAGGAAGGATGGCCGCGCCAGTGGAAGAAAACACGGCAATTGCGCCGGAGATGTCCCGCCAGCCATCAGCACATGATCTTGAGGTACTCAGCAGGCAGCTGGGACGGCCGGTCCGCGACGTTGTGGAGATCCCGGCGCGCTGCGTCTGCGGCAATCCGCTCGTGGCGGCAACGGCACCCCGGCTGAGCAACGGAACGCCGTTTCCCACCACGTTCTACCTGACGCACCCCGTCATCACCGCGGCGGTTTCGAGGCTGGAAGCTGCCGGGCTCATGAACGACATGAACGAACGCCTCACCGCTGACGAGCCGCTTGCCGCAGCCTACCGGTCCGCCCATGAGGACTATCTGACGGCCCGGGCAGGCATCGGGCAACGCTCAGGCATCGGGGCCGTCCCCGAGATTGACGGCATCTCCGCCGGCGGAATGCCCACCCGTGTGAAGTGCCTGCACGTCCTGGTAGGCCACTCGCTGGCAGCCGGACCGGGCATTAACCCGCTGGGCGACGAAGCGATCGCGGGCATCAGTGAATGGTGGACCGCGGACCGTTGCTACTGCGATGGAGCATGGGACACCGCGGGGGAGGCCCCGTCACGGGACCTCAGCCGGCACGGACCGCAGGGCCTGCCGGACATCGTGGGCCGCCCCGCTCCGGTCCGGAAGTCCTCCGGCAGCGAAGGGGCAGCACCATGACCCGCGTCGCGGCAATCGACTGCGGCACCAACTCCATCCGCCTGCTCATCGCCGACATCGACCGCAGCAACGGGACCGCTAAGCTGACGGACGTGGTCCGCGAAATGCGGGTGGTCCGGCTCGGCCAGGGCGTGGACGCCACCGGTGAACTCGCCCCCGAAGCGCTGGAGCGCACCTTCGCGGCCACAGCCGATTACGCGGACATGATCCGCGAACACGGCGCCGAGGCCGTCCGGTTTGTGGCCACCTCGGCCAGCAGGGACGCCCGCAACCGCCAGGTCTTCGTTGACGGGATCCGGGAACTGCTCGGCGTGGAGCCGGAGGTCATCTCCGGCGACGAGGAAGCTGCCCTGTCTTTCGCCGGCGCCAGCAGTGTCCTGCCCATCCTCGACGGTGACCACGTCCTGGTGGTGGACCTAGGCGGCGGAAGCACCGAATTCGTCCTGGGCACCGCCAACGGCGTCACGGCAGGTAAATCTGTGGACATCGGCTGCGTCCGTCTGACCGAACGGCATCTGAGGAATGATCCCCCCACCGCCGAACAGGTCGCCGCAGCGACGGCCGACGTCGACGCCGCCATCACCCGTGCGGGACTGGACGTTCCGCTGGAACGCGCCACCGCCGTCGTCGGGGTGGCCGGTTCGATCACCACCATCACAGCGCACGCGCTGCGGCTGCCGGAGTATTCGCCTGAGGCGATCCACGGCACCGAACTGCCCATCACGGACATCGCGGCGGCCGCCACCGATCTCCTGGAAATGCCGCGGGCCGAACGGGGAGCACTGCCGTACATGCACCCCGGCCGTGTGGACGTCATCGGCGCCGGCGGGCTGGTGTGGCGGCGCATTCTGGAGCGGATGCATGAACTCAGTGCGGGACGCATCGTGACGGCCACCGCCAGCGAACACGATATTCTTGACGGTATTGCCCTGAGCCTGAACTGAACTTAGGCTCAGCCAACAAATTACACGGGGACCCCACATGACCAGAGCAACAGCACGGTTCCGACGGACCGCCTCAGCTCTTTTGGCGGTGACCCTCGCGGGCATCAGCCTGGCCGCCGGGCTCGCCCTGGCACCTGCTGCCCAGGCGGACGCCGATCGGGACAAACAGTATTGGCTGGCCGAAGCCGGCATCACCAAGGCCTGGGACATCTCCAAGGGCGCCGGAGTAAAGATCGCGGTGATCGACAGCGGGGTCGACGCCCAACACCCTGACCTCAAGGGTGCTGTGACCGGAGGTTTCGACGCCTCCGGCGCGGGCAGCGCCAATGGACAGAAAAGCCTGGGCATCAAGCCGGAACACGGAACCCTCGTGGCCACCATGCTGGCCGGCCGGGGCCATCAGCCTGCCAGTTCCACCGCCTCTCCGAGCCCCGCTCCGGCCGGTGCGGGACCTGACGGCATGGTGGGGGTGGCGCCGGAGGCTGAGATCCTCTCCATTTCCACCTGGCTGGGATCGGCAAACCCCGCCGGCAAGAGCGATCAGGACCAGATCCCCGAAGCCGTCCGCTGGGCTGTGGACAACGGGGCCAAAGTCATCAATATCTCCCTGGGAAGCACCACTCCGCAGTGGCCGCAAAGCTGGGACGCCGCTTTCCTCTACGCCGAACAGAAGGACGTGGTCATCGTTGCCGCGGCCGGAAACAGGATCGGCGGCAACCTCCAGGTGGGAGCGCCGGCCACCATCCCCGGTGTCCTGACGGTAGCCGGCCTGGACCGCAAAGGGGTGGCGAGCGTCGATTCGTCCTCCCAAGGAATCAGCATCGGCGTAGCGGCCCCGGCGGAAAACCTGCTCGGCGGACTTCCCAGCGGCGGCTACGCCGAATGGTCCGGCACGTCCGGGGCAACGCCTATCGTCGCCGGCGTCGCCGCCCTCATCCGTTCCAAATGGCCGGAGATGAGCGCCAAACAGGTGATCAACAGGATTGTCAGCACGGCCAAGGACGCAGGTCCTGCCGGCAAGGATCCGCTGTATGGCTTTGGTGTGCTGAACGCCGAGGCCGCCCTGAAGGATTCCGTCCCCGAGGCAGCGGCCAACCCGCTGGGGTCCATTTCCGATTGGATCAGGGTCCACCGCCGCGGGAACCTTGGCACGCCCGCCCCGGTGCCCACCGATGAAGTGGCCAGCGCGGTCCCCACGCTGCCTGAGCCTTCCGTGCCCGCAGCGGAGACGCCGTCCGGGCGTGACACTGCCGTCGGCGCCGCCGTCGTGATCGGCTCGGCAGGGCTGTTTGTGGCGATCATCGGAGCCGCTGCAGTACAGCTCCGCAGGGCCGCCCGAAACCCCGGCCTGGCGCGCGAGGATCCGGACACCGGGGCCTTCCATACCGTGGATTCCGGCCGCCAAACGTAGTTAGTGAAGATTTTCACAAACTGTTGTATCCTTGAAACCATGGCAACCTCCCCTCAGCTCCAGGACCGTCCCAGGGTACTCGTCGTCGGCGGCGGGTACGTCGGCCTGTACGTAGCCCTCAAACTGCAGAACAAGATCGCGAATGCCGGTGGCATTGTCACGCTCGTTGATCCGCTGCCCTACATGACCTACCAGCCCTTCCTGCCGGAAGTGGCCGGCGGCAACATCGAGGCCCGCCACGCGGTGGTGTCCCACCGCCAGCACCTGAAGCAGACCGAACTCATCCAGGGCAGCGTTACCTCGATCGACCACGCCAACCGCACCGCCGTCGTGGCGCCCGCGGACGGCGGCGGGCACATCGAGATCCCCTACTTCGACATCGTGATCGCCGCAGGCGCCATCACCCGCACGTTCCCCATCAAGGGGCTCGCGGACAAGGGCATCGGCTTGAAGACCATCGAAGAGGCCGTGGCCCTTCGCAACAAGGTCCTGGAGCGTATCGAAGTAGCTTCCACCATGACCGATCCCGCTGCCCGCGCCAAGGCTTTGACCTTCGTGGTGGTGGGTGGCGGTTTTGCCGGCATCGAGTGCATCACGGAGATGGAGGACCTGGCCCGCGCAGCGGTCAGGAACAACCCGCGCATCAAGCAGGAGGAAGTCCGCTTCGTCCTGGTTGAGGCCATGGGACGCATCATGCCCGAGGTCACAGCACCGCAGGCTGAATGGGTTGTGGAGCACCTCCGGAGCCGCGGCATCGAGGTCCTGCTTAACACCTCGCTGGACAGCGCCGAAGGCAGCCTGAAGCTGATCAACCTCCCGGACAAGAGCTTTGCCCAGGAATTTGAAGCCGACACCCTCGTCTGGACCGCCGGTGTGCAGGCCAACCCGATGATCCGCTCCTCCGACTTCCCGCTGGAACCGCGCGGCCGCGTCCGGGTCCTCCCGGACCTCCGCATTGCCGGCGACGAAGGCATCATCGAGAACGCCTGGGCCGCCGGCGACATCGCAGCTGTGCCGGACCTCACGGGCAGCGGCCTGCCGGACGGGACCTGCGTCCCGAACGCCCAGCACGCGCTGCGCCAGGCCAAGCGCCTCGCCAAGAACCTGTGGGCTTCCCGCTGGGACAAGCCGCTGAAGGACTACAAGCACAAGAACCTTGGCGCTGTGGCGGGCTTCGGCGAGTGGAAGGGTGTTGCCAACATCAGCCTTGTGGGCCGCATCGGCCTGAAGGGCCCGCTGGCCTGGCTTGCGCACCGCGGCTACCACGGCATGGCCATGCCTACGGTTGAGCGCAAGATCCGCGTGATCTTCGGCTGGATCCTCGCCTTCTTCATGGGCCGCGACACCACCCCGCTCGTCCACCTCGACAACCCGCGTGGCGCCTTCGCCGCTGCCGCCGCCCCGCCCAAGCCGGCAGCTGCTGCTGCCCCGGCGGCGGACACGCGGGAGGTCGCCGCAGCAGCCCAGCCCGGCTCCGCTGAGGCCACCAAGGTTGACCCCAAACAGTCGGTCACCGCTGACGCCAAGTAGCAGGCCAAGCGCCCTTTTGTAACGCCCGACGGCGGCTCACCCCTTGAGGGGGTGGCCGCCGTTTGGCGTTTCCGCCTTCTAGACTGGCACCATGACTGGCGAAAAGAACCTCCAGACCCTGCTGGCTGCACTTCACCCGGAGCTGCGCGACGGTGAATACGTTTATGTGCTCTGGCCGCATGGCAGGCCGCTGGCGCCCGGCATCGAAGCCGCTGTCCGCGAAGCCGAGGGCCTCACCGTGGTCCTTCCGCGGGCGGAGGCGGACAGCCTGGGCCTGCACTACGATTTTGTGGCCGCATGGATCACGCTGAAGGTGCATTCCGAACTCGAAGCAATTGGCCTGACGTCCGCCGTTGGCAGGGCCCTGACCGACGCCCATATCAGCTGCAACGTCCTGGCCGGGTTCCACCACGATCACCTCCTGGTGCCTGTCGCTGACGCGGCCCGGGCCATTGAAGCGCTGGCCGAGCTGTCCGCTGAAAGCCGGCACCAGCCCCGCCCGGAGCTGGTGCTGCGCGACGAAACCCAGGCTGACCGCCCCGCGATCCTGAAACTGACCGCCGAGGCCTTCGCCGTGTCGCCCGCCACGGGCCTTCCTGCCGTGGGGGAGCCGGTTGAAGTAGAAGTGCTGCGCCAACTGTTCGAGTGCGAGGAATACCTGCCGCAGTTCAGCATCGTGGCGGAACTGGACGGCGAGGTGGTTGCCCATGTCATCAGCACCCGCGGCTGGGTAGAGGAGCACGAATTGCTGGGGCTGGGGCCTATCGGCGTGACCCCCCGGCTCCAACGCCACGGCATCGGCAGTGCGCTGATGAACGAGACCATCGCGCGGGCCAACGCCGCCAGGGAGAGTGGCATCGCACTCCTGGGGAGCACCGAGTACTACCCGCGCTTCGGCTTTGTGCCGGCCACTTCCCTGGGTGTGCTGCCGCCCGAAGAGGTGTGGGCGGACAACTTCCAACTCCTGCCCCTGGCAGTGTGGCCGGGGGGAGTGCACGGCCGGTTCCGGTACGCCGAGCCCTTCAACCGTCTCTGAGGAGATACCATTGACCGGGCGCCCCAGTAGCCCAATTGGCAGAGGCAGCGGACTTAAAATCCGCGTGTTGTGGGTTCGAGTCCCACCTGGGGTACAGATTCTGAGTCCGGCCAGGCCCGCGGGCGCCTCTGAGGGGCGGACGTGAACGTCGTTGGCCCCTTCGCTGACGTTGATTTCGCATATGCAACGACTGTTATAAGGATGTGACCTCAGTCACTTATATCCGCCTCTGTTATGCATTAGCTTGAGTTAACTCAGGAACACCTGATCATCCGCGTCAAAGGCCGTTCGCACCTTTCGATCCAGGAGATTGTCAATGATTTCACTCCCCCCTGTGGCACCCCGCGTCGCCAAGCTCACAGCGCTTGGCGTGGGCGTCGCCCTTCTGGCCACAGCCTGTGGTGGTACCTCCACCCCAAGCTCGACGGAAACGGCTGCTCCCACAGCAGCAGCCGGCATTTCCTGCCCAGCTCCCAGCGCTACGGCCGGAGCCTCAACGGCTGCCGCTGCCGGCGGCCCCGTTCCCGCCTCAACCACCACCACAGAGACACCACTGAAGATCGGTTCGCTGTTGCCCACCACCGGTTCGCTGGCCTTCCTCGGCCCGCCCGAAATCGCCGGCGTCAACCTGGGCATCCAGGAAGTCAACAGTGCCGGCGGCGTGCTGGGCAAGCCCGTAGAGGTTATTCACCGTGACTCCGGTGACACCAAGACGGACATCGCGACCCAGTCCACCACCGCCTTGCTCGGGTCGGGCGTCAGCGCCATTGTTGGAGCGGCCTCCTCCGGCGTCTCCAAGACGGTCATCAACCAGATCACCGGTGCCGGCGTTATCCACTTCTCACCGGCCAACACGTCCCCGGACTTCACCACATGGGATGACAAGGGCCTCTACTGGCGCACCGCGCCCTCGGACGTCCTCCAGGGCAAGGTGCTGGGCAACTACATGGCAACCTGTGGCGCGCAGACTGTGGGCATGATCGTCCTCAATGACGCCTACGGCACCGGCCTGGCGAAGAACGTCAAGTCCGCCTTTGAGGCCGCCGGCGGCAAGGTTGTAGCCGAAGAGCTCTTCAACGAAGGTGACTCCCAGTTCAGCAGCCAGGTGGACAAGGTTATTGCGGCCAAGCCGGACGCCATTGCCCTGATCACCTTCGACCAGGCCAAGAGCATCGTTCCGCTGATGACCGGCAAGGGCATCAAGGCCACCCAGATGTTCCTGGTGGACGGCAACACCTCGGACTACAGCAAGGACTTCACGGCTGGCACCCTCAAGGGCGCCCAGGGCACCATCCCGGGTACCTTCGCCAAGGAGGACTTCAAGAAGAAGCTGCTGGCCGTTGATCCGGCACTGAAGGACTACAGCTACGCAGGCGAGTCCTATGACGCCGTCAACCTGATTGCACTGGCATCCGAGGCCGCAAAGAGCACCAAGGGCACCGACATCGCTGCGCAGCTCAAGTCCGTATCTGAAGTGGGCGAGAAGTGCATGGACTACCCGTCCTGCGTGACGCTGCTCCGCAACGGTAAGGACATCGACTACGACGGCCAGTCCGGTCCGGTGACGTTCTCTGAAGCGGGCGACCCCACGGAGGCCTACATCGGTATCTACGAATACCAGGACAACAACACCTACAAGCCGTCCAAGGAAGAATTCGGCAAGCTGTAAACGCCGCTCCTCAGATAGCCCAGAAAGCCCCCGTCCAGCCGGACGGGGGCTTTTTGCTGCCTCGGCCAGTCCGTCCCGGCCATGGTGCAGGTGGTGAGGGGAGCGTCTCTCCCAGGCCAGGGTGCGGGCGGCCGGTGGACAGGTCTCAAGCGCTCCTGTGGCAGACGCAGACCGGGGGTAACAGCGGGGCAGACGGAAGGGCCGCCACCGGACGGTGACGGCCCTTCAAGGACTTCTTGTGGCGGCTTAGACTTCGTCCGCCAGCGTACCGAGGTACAGCTGGATCACCTTGGGGTCCTTCATGAGCTCCCTGCCAGTGCCTGTGTAGGCGTCCCTGCCCTGGTCAAGGACGTAGGCCCGGTCGCAGATCTGCAGGCAGCGCCGGGCGTTCTGTTCCACCATGATGACCGATACACCTGCCCGGTTGATCTCATGGACACGCAGGAAGGTCTCGTCCTGTTTCACGGGGGAGAGGCCGGCTGACGGCTCATCGAGCAGCAGCACCGCCGGTTCCATCATCAGGGCGCGTCCCATGGCCACCATCTGGCGTTCACCGCCGGAGAGTGAGCCTGCCCGCTGGGCCCGGCGTTTTCCGAGCTCAGGGAAAAGACTGGTGACGAAGTCGAACCGCTCGTTGAAGTCCTTGGGCCGCTGGAACATGCCCATCTGCATGTTCTCCTCGATGGTCAGGGTGGAGAACACGTTGTTGTTCTGCGGGACGAATCCCACACCCTTGGTCACCAGCTTGTTGGCCTTCAGCCCGGTGATGTCCTGGCCGCGGACCACGACGGTGCCGGAGTGGACTTTGACGAGCCCGAACATGGCTTTCAGCAGGGTGGACTTGCCGGCACCGTTGGGGCCGATGATGCCGATCAGCTCGCCCTTGCGGGCCTCGATACTGCAGCCGTTGAGGATGTTCACTCCGGGAAGATAGCCGGCCACGAGGTCGGTGACCTTAACAACGGAGTCACTTGCTGTGCTGCTTGCGGCGGCCGCCGCGCTGACGGCGCTCATTTGGTGTCCTTCTTCCTGGAACCGGGATCATCGGATTCAGTGCCAATGACGTCAAGGGCGATGATGCCGGCGTTGTCTGTACCGACGATGGAGGACTCATCGGCCACCAGCTCGGCCGCCAGCTCCTTGATTCCCTCTGCATCGCCCAGATCGACGTCGTGGTGCGCGCCCAGGTAGGCGTCGATCACGGCGGGGTTCTTCATCACGTCCCCGGGAGGGCCTTCCGCTACAACCTTGCCTTCTGCCATGACCACCACCCAGTCGGCAATATGGCGGACCATGTTCATGTCGTGTTCGACGAACAGTACGGTCATGCCTTCGGCTTTGAGGTTCTTGATGTGGTCCAGGAGTGACTGGGTGAGTGCAGGGTTGACGCCTGCCATCGGCTCGTCGAGCATCACCAGCTTGGGCCTGACCATCAGCGAACGCGCCATTTCGAGCAGCTTGCGTTGGCCGCCGGACAGGGAAGCTGCGTAGTCGTCCCTTTTCGCGTCGAGTTTGAACTTCTCCAGGAGGACCTCCGCCTGCGCGGTGATTTCCTTTTCGCGGCCGCCCCACAACCCCTTGAACAAGGCGTGGGACAGCCGTTCACCGGGCTGCTGCGACCCGCCGAGGCGCATGTTCTCCATGACCGTGAGCTTGCCCATGACCTTCGTCAGCTGGAACGTACGCACCATGCCCATCCTGGCCACCTTGTACGGTGAAACGCCCGCCAGGCTGTTGCCTTCAAACTGCCACTTTCCGGAATTCGGTGTATCGAACCCGGTGAGCAGGTTGAAGAGCGTGGTCTTGCCGGCACCGTTGGGGCCGATCAGGGCTGTGATCTTGTGGCGCGGAATCTCGAGGTATTCGACATCCACCGCATTGATGCCGCCAAAGGAACGGGTGACATTCTCAGCCACTACGATCGGGTCCCGCTTCTTGCACCCGGGAGCGATATCGCCGGCCGCGATCGGACGGTCGTCCGTCATGTATTCGATGGTTTCCCGGTTCTCCGCCGCGCGGGGTTCTTCGCTGTGCTTGCTCATGCGAACGCCAGCTCCTTCTTGTTGCCAAAGACGCCCTGCGGCCTGAATATCATCAGCAGCATGAGGGCGACGCCTACCAGAATGTAACGCAGCTGACCGGCCTGGACCGTGTTCAGCCAGGTCACAGCCCCGGATTCAATCAGCCCGTAAAGGATGCCCTGGGTCAGTGAAAGTACCACCCAGAAAATCATTGCACCCACCACCGGTCCGAGCACAGTGCCCAGGCCGCCCAGCAGGAGACAGGTATACAGGAAGAACGTGAGCTCCGTGCCGTAGTTGGCCGGCTGGACCGCACCACGGGGGAGGGTGAAGACCATACCCGCGAGGGCGCCGAGAACGCCACCGATGACCAGGGCCTGCATTTTGTACGCGTAGACGTTCTTGCCCAGTGAGCGGACGGCGTTCTCGTCCTCGCGGATGCCCTTGAGGACACGGCCCCACGGGCTCCGCATCAGCAGCCAGACCAGGACGCAGCAGACGATCACCAGTCCCCAGCCCACAACGCGGATGAAGAGGTCCCTGTTGTTCATGCCGAAGTACGAGCCTTCGGGGAAGGGGTTCATCGAATAGAATCCGCCCTCGAAAGCCGCCAGGCCGTTGGCCGAGCCCGTCACTCCCGTGAGCTGGTTGGTCGTCACGATGTATCGGACGATTTCGGCTGCGGCGATGGTGACGATGGCGAGGTAATCAGCCCTGAGCCGCAGGGTGGGGATACCCAGCAGGAGGGCGAAAATGGCGGAACAGATAATGGCGATCAGCAGTCCCACAAAGAAAGGAACGCCGAACGTGAGGGTTGAGATGGCGAAGCCGTAGGCTCCGACGGCCATAAAGCCTGCCTGGCCGAAGTTCAGCAGGCCTGAGTAGCCGAAGTGGACCGCAAGGCCGAGGGCGGCAAGGGCGTACGCCGCCGTCGTCGGGCTGAACAGTTCACCGGCAGCGCTGGAAAGAATAAATCCGAAGTCCATGGCTGTCTCCTAACCCACGCGCTCGCGACGGCCCAGGATGCCCTGCGGCCGGAACAAGAGGACAACAATCATGATGAACAGTGCTCCCACGTATTTGAGGTCGGCGGCGAGGCCGAACACGGTGGTCAGCTCCACGAAGATGCCGACGATGATTGACCCGATGAGTGCACCCCAAACGGTCCCGAGGCCGCCGAGGGTAACGCCGGCGAAGATCAGCAACAGGATCTGGGAGCCCATATCGAACGTGACCCCGGGGCGGTAGTAGGCCCAGAGGATACCGCCGAGGGATGCCAGCATGCCGCCGGCCACCCACACGATGCGGATCACGTTGTCCACGTCGATCCCTGAAGCAGCCGCGAGGGCCGGGTTGTCAGCCACTGCCCGGGTTGCCTTGCCGAGGCGGGTCTTGAGCAGGACGATGCCCAGGATCGCTATGACCACGGCGCTGATCACCAGGGACCAGAGGTTGTTGGGCGAGATCGAAACCGGCCCGAGCTGTATTTCGGGACTTTGGGCGAACGGCAGTTGCTGCGTGGCCCCACCGAAGAAGAACTGGATGATGTACCGCACGGCCAGGGCGAGGCCGATGCTCACAATCATCATGGGCACGAGGCCGGTGCCCTTGCGCCGCAGCGGCTTCCAGAGTCCTGCGTCCTGGACGTAGCCGAAGAGGCCGCCTCCGAGCAGCGCCAGGATAAGTGCGAGCCAGAAGGGCATGCCCACGGCATTGAACATAAAGACCAGGACTGCACCAAGGGTGACCATTTCACCGTGCGCAAAGTTGGTCAGGCCGGTGGTTCCGAAGATCAGCGAAAGGCCCACGGACGCCAGCGCGAGGAGGAGGCCGAAGCTCAGCCCTGCGACGAGGCGGTTGAGGAGGTTTTGGCCGAAGTCCTGCTGCTGGACCACGATGCCTTTACCGAAGGCGAAAATGACAGACAGGTTTGAGGTCTGGCTGAACGTGACGCTGCGGGGGTTTTCCTGGCCTTCCGCGAGCTTGATGCCTTCCGGCAGGGTTGATTCGTCCAGTTCGATCTCGTAAGTGCCCTGGACCGGGACTCCGATGTTCCACGCGCCATTGGCGCCGGAGGTGGCAGTGCCTTCGAAGTCTCCGCTTTTGGCGGTGATTTTGACGTCTGCGATCGGGGCCCGGGTATCGTCGCGGAGGAAGCCGCTGATGTTGTTCTGGAATGTCTGGTTCGACGGGGATGGTGTCGGAGACGGGGAAGTGGCTTGTGATGCCGGAGCGACCACGAGCAGAATCACTACGATGGAGGCAAAAATAGCCCCGAGCGCCTTCAGCAATCCGCCGGGCCGTCTATGCGGCAAGCCTTTGGGTGTACTTCTCAAATTGAATAACCTCCACTTGGGGGGTGGGCCAGGCTGCGCCGTTGCAGCCCCTGCGAACGTCACGGGACGGACGCCAATCTGTGATGTCCGTCACCGTGTGTGGCCAATGTTACAGCGCGTCAGGGGCAAATCCGCCGGTCCGGGAAAGCTCTGCGGTCGCGATCGCATAACAACTGGGTCAATATGGTTGGCCGCCCGGCAGGGGGCGTGCAGCGAAACTTTTGTTGAACAGCGGTATTTCCCACCAGCGGCGTGCCCTGACGGGTTCCCGCGGGCCGCAGCAGCCGGCCTGATCCGCATCACGGTTGGGTTTCAGCGCTGTTGAACAGGGAACTTATTAGAGCGCAGGCACGTGGAAATTGGTAACGTGAAACCTGAATTCACGTATCGAACCCTTATTTGGAGGACACCAGCAATGGCACTTGGCGGAAACCCGATCTTCAACGGAAAGAATTTCCGTGGAGCAACGCAGGCGCCGCCTGTCCCGCAGGCGCCCTACGGACAGGCACAGTACGGCCAGCAGCCCTACGGACAGCAGTCTTACGGCCGCGCGCCCGGCCAGGTCATGGACGGGCAGGGCGGGTGGGCCCAGCAGCAGAACATGACTGACGAGCAGCTGCGGCAGATGTACAACCAGCCGGCCGCAGGTCCCGCGGACACCGGCCGGATGACTTACGACGACGTCATCGTCAAGACTGCGGCCTGCCTCGGGGTCCTGCTCGCCGGCGCCGCCGTGACCATGTTCGTCAGCATGGGGCTCGCATCCCTGCTCATGATTGTCGGCGCGCTCGGCGGCTTCGTCCTGGCACTGGTCAACACGTTCAAAAAGCAGCCTTCCCCGGCACTGATCCTTGCCTACGCCGGTCTCGAGGGCCTCTTCCTCGGCGGCCTGACCCGCGTCCTGGACACCATGTACCCGGGAGTCGGCCTGCAGGCCGTCATCGGCACCCTGTCGGTGTTTACCGTGACGCTCCTGCTCTTCAAGAGCGGCAAGGTCCGCGCCTCGCCCAAGGCCATGAAGTTCTTTATGATCGCCTTGGTCGGCTACGCGCTGTTCTCCGTGGTGAACCTGGTCATGATGGTGACCGGCCTGACATCGGAACCGTTCGGCCTGCGCAGCGGCATCATCGGCGTAGTTATCGGCATCCTCGCTATCGGCCTCGCCGCCTTCTCCCTGGTGATGGACTTCACCAGCATTGAAGCCGGCGTTCAGGCCGGTGCACCCCAGCGCTTTTCCTGGACCGCAGCGTTTGGCCTGACGGTCACGCTGGTATGGCTCTACGTGGAGATCATCCGCGTCCTGGCCATACTCCGCGGCGAGGACTAGCGCCCAGGGCGCCTTCCGCCGTCGTCATCCCTGAATCAATACAGAGGGTCTCCGCCAGTGCTCATTGCACGGCGGGGACCCTCTGTATTTCCCGGCTAATGCCCTACTGCAGGCGCATCGCCCCGGCGGCAGGGGTCACAGTAAAGATTTCCGGAGCCTTGTAGCCTGCCTCCGCGAACGCGCGTTCGACGGCGGCCCGCACCTTTTGCTCCTCCGCCAGCGGGGTCAGGGCAATAGCCGCGCCGCCGAACCCGCCGCCGGTCATACGGGCGCCGATGGCACCATTGGCGCGTGAGGTTGCCACGGCAAGGTCGAGTTCCGGACAGGAGATTTCGAAGTCGTCCCGCATGGAGGCGTGGCTGGCATCAAGCAGTGCACCGATTGCGCCGGGACCTTCGGTAGCCAGCAGCTGCACCGTCTGGAGAACACGATCATTCTCGGTCACCACGTGGCGCACGCGCCGGTAGGTGACGTCGTCCAGGAGGCCGCGGGCTTCCGCGAGGTCGCCGCTCTTGACGTCCCGGAGCGCTTTGACGCCCAGTACCTCGGCCCCGAGTTCGCAGGAGGCACGGCGCGATGCGTAACCGCCGTCGGCATGCGAATGGGAGACCTTGGTGTCGATGACCAGCATCACCAGGCCGGCAGGCTCTGCCTCGAACGGAACCAACCGGACGCTCTGGTCGCGGCAGTCCAGGAACACGGCGTGGCACTTGGCCCCGCGCAGTGACGCGGACTGGTCCATGATGCCGGTGGGGGCGCCCACGAAGTCATTCTCGGCGCGCTGGGTGGCGAGGACCATCTCCTCAGGCTCCAGCCCGGCCCCGGTCAGGTCGTTCAGGGCCGAGATGACAGCGCACTCGATGGCGTGTGATGAGGAGAGGCCGGCGCCCAGGGGGACGGTGGAATCGAGCAGCAGGTCCAGCCCGGGAACCGCGATGCCGCGCTGCTGCAGTGCCCACATAACGCCCAGCGGGTACTTCGTCCAGCCCTTGGCGGAGGCTGCATCCAGCGCACTGACATCGGCGCTGACCATCCCGTGGTCGCCGTACGTGGACAGGAGCCGCACTACGGAGTCCGGGCGGACGGCCACCGCCACCCGGGCGGTCTTGTCGATCGCGAACGGAAGCACAAAGCCTTCGTTGTAGTCGGTGTGTTCGCCGATCAGGTTCACGCGGCCCGGTGCCTGCCAGACGCCGTCGGGAGCCGTGCCGAACTCCCGCTCAAAGCGGGCTGCAAGCTCAGCAGGGGAACGGTCCGGAGTGCCGGACTGGGCCGGTGTCACCTCCGGATGAGGGGCGTCGCTCACGCGTGTGCTCCTTCGGTCCGGGCCGCCAACGGGGCGGCAAATACGGTAGCGGGGGACAGTGTGGACTCCGGGACGGTCACGGCGCGGAGCCGTTCCGCGACGCTTTCCGGAGTGGTGTCATTGATGAACGCGCCCATCGCGGCCTCGGACCCGGCAAGGTACTTGAGTTTGTCAGCTGCCCGGCGCGGCGAGGTCAGCTGGAGGTGCAGGTAACCGGCGGGGCGCAGGAGGTCGTCGAGTGGTGCCTGGTGCCACGCGGAGATATACGGCGTGGGCGTCGGGTAAAGGGCGTCGAGCCTCTTCAGGAGGTCCAGGTACACATGTGCCAGTTCGTCCTTTTCCTCCCCGCTCAGGGCTGCAAGATCGGGCACCTGGCGGTGCGGAACCAGATGGATTTCCAGTGGCCAGCGCGCGGCGAAGGGCACGTAGGCGCTGAAGTTCTCGCCTTCCATCACCATCCGGCTCCCGTCCTCCCGCTCCGCGCGCAGCAGGGAACCCGTCAGGGTCTGCCGGCCGTCGCAGCCATCATAGAATTTCCGCGCAGCGGCCCCAAGAACACCGGCCCTGGGAGTGATGTAGGGGTAGGCGTAGATCTGGCCGTGCGGGTGGTGCAGCGTCACGCCAATGTCGGCGCCCCGGTTTTCGAAAGGAAAAACCTGCTTGATGCCCGGCAGGGCGCTGAGTGCCGCGGTGCGCTGTGCCCAGGCCTCAACAACGGTCCGCGCGCGCGCTTCGCCCAAACCGCTGAATGATCCGGTGTGTTCGGGGGTGAAGGCCACCACCTCGCAACGTCCGTATGCCGGGCCGGTGGTGCCCCACTCCGGGGCGGAGGGGATGGGACCCAGAGCGGGGCCCAGCGAGGGGAAACGGTTTTCAAACACCACGACGTCGTAGTCCGGTGCTGGTATTTCCGACGGGTTGGCGGCGGTGGTGGGGCAGATGGGGCACTGGTCCGCGGGCGGGAGGTGGGTGCGGGTCTGCCGGTGGGCGGCCACAGCCACCCATTCGTCGGTGAGGGCATCGAAGCGGACTTCGCCCGGCTCGCCACGCTCAGGCAGCGGCCTGAGGTCCGTGGTGGTTTCGGCGGTGCGCGGCATGGGGACATCGGCGTCGTCGAAATAAATCAGCTCCCGGCCGTCGGCAAGGTTGGTGCTGGTGATACTTGTCATTGCGTTCCTTCGGGTGCTGGTGCCGGTATAAGTCCGGCCTTAGTGGCTGGTGGGTCTAAGCGGCTTCCGGGGCGATACGCAGCTGGCGGACGGCGCCGCGGAGGGCCGTTGCTGCGTCTGGGCTAAGTCCTGGATCGGTGATCAGGATGTCGACGGCGGACAGCGGGGCGATGCCTGCCAGGCCCACCATGCCGTACTTGGTGGCGTCGGCAAGGACAACCAGCTTCGCGGAGCCGGCGATCATGGCGGCGTTGACCTCTGCTTCGAGCATGTTCGGGGAAGTGATTCCGGCGTCCACGTCCATGCCGTGGACGCCCATAAAGCACAGGTCGGCGGCAATGGCCTTCGCAGCCTGGGCGGCCAGCGGCCCCACCAGCGCCTCCGATGGTGTTCTCTCGCCGCCCACGATCAGGGTCCGGATGCCATGGCGGGGTTGGCCGACGCTGCCGGCCCCGGTGCCGCCGTCGGGAGCGTCCGGCTGTGCGGCTGCAAGCGAGTGGGCCACCATGATGGAGTTGGTGGCAACGGTGATCCCCAGGTTGCGGGGAAGGATCCTTGCCAGCTCAAACGTTGTGGTGCCGCCGGACAGGAATACGGTCATGCCCGGCCGGATCAGTTCAAGGGCCGCTGCGGCGATGGCTGCCTTGGCATCCAGCTCCCGTGTGGATTTGACGGCGAAGCCCGGTTCGAGCGCGCTGAAGCTGTCGGTACGGGCTGCGCCGCCATGCACACGGAGGAGCAGCCCGCCGGCGTCGAGGGCGTCAATGTCCCGGCGAACGGTCATCTCGGAAACGTCCAGGCGGGCTGCCAGGGCTGCCACCCGGACGGTACCCGCGTCCATCAGCTCCTGGAGGATCAGGTGCTGGCGTTGAGCTGCCAACATGGTGTTCCTCCTGGGTCCGGGGTTTCGTGTGGCATGTCCTCAATGATCATCCCATATTTCGCTCAAAAAGAAATAGATTAACACAAAAGATAACATTGGCGTGTGATGGCAGGACCTTCCCGTGTCCCTGTACGGTGGTGCTCATGACTTCGATTCCAAGTGCGGACACAGGCGTCGCCACGGGCTTTCAGGCCTACGCCACCGGCAGGCAGTACGAGATCCGCAGGGGTGACGCCCTTGCAGTTGTCACCGAGCTGGCAGCCGGGCTGCGGCTCTACAGCCGCGCCGGCGTGGCGTTGACGGAAACCTACGGCGATGACCAAATCGCGCCCGGCGCCGGCGGCATCACCCTCGCACCGTGGGCAAACAGGGTGGAGGACGGGGTCTGGTACCTCAACGGCAAGAAGCAGCAGCTGGACATCACGGAGGTTTCGCGGAACAACGCGAGCCATGGCCTGCTCCGCAACGCGTCCTACAACCTGGTGGATGAGTCCGAGCATTCAGTGACACTGGAGGCTACGGTCTTTCCGCAACATGGTTACCCGTTCCTGGTACGGCACCGGGTGCAGTATTCCCTGGCAGAGGATCTGGGGCTGGAGGTCCGCCAGACCCTGATCAACCATTCCACAGCCCCCGCACCATTCGTCCTCGGCGCCCATCCGTACCTGCGGCTGGGCGGGACGGCCGTGGACGATCTGATCCTGACGGTAGCTGCTGACACCCGGCTGGTGGCCGACGAGCGCCTCATTCCGCGCAGCGCGGAGCCTGTCAGCGGGGACTCTGACTTCCGTGCCGGTCTCAGGGTGGGAGACCTCGACGTCGATGTCGCCCTGACGGATCTGGCGTTCGACGGCGGCACCGCCCGCCACACGCTGAGCGCTCCGGACGGCCGCAGTGTGACGCTGTGGCAGGACGGGTCCTGCGGCTACGTCCACGTTTTTGTGACCACCGAGCTGCCCGGCAACGAACGGGCTGTAGCGATCGAGCCCATGACCGGGCCGGCGAACGCCTTCAACTCCGGTGACGGGCTGCGGTGGCTCCCGGCCGGCGAATCCTTCGGTATCTCCTGGGGAATCAGCGCGGTCCTGGACCGGGCATGATGCCTGGCCGCCGTTTCGCATAAGGGACGTTGCTGAGGAAGTATTAGGCTATGACGCCAGCCGAGGATGCCACCCCATCACCATCGACCGCCGTCCCAGCGGTTGGACTGACCCGTCCGCCGCGGGTGCGGGGGGACCGGGAGCTTGACCAGGACATTCCATACGGAGTCCGGATCGCTGCCTCGTGGGCCTGGCGGATCGGCCTGATCCTGCTGGTGGCCGGCGCTCTCGTTTGGCTGCTCAGCCGGATCAGCTTCCTGATCATTCCGGTAATGGTGGCGGCCCTCCTGGCCGGCCTGCTGAGCCCGGTGGTGGGCTGGTTGCGGCGGAGGAGCGTTCCCAACGGTGCGGCCGTAGCCATTACTGTCGTGGGATTCCTGGGCCTGATCGCGGGCTCCCTTGCGTTGGTAGGGCGCCAGCTTGTTGCCGGGTTCAGCGAGCTGTGGAGCCAGGCGCTGACCGGGATCCAGCAGATCCAAGGCTGGCTTGCCGATGGTCCGCTGCACCTGACGGCGGCCCAGATTGACCAGTATCTGCAGGAGGGAACAGCCGCCCTGCAGAACAACAGCAGCAGCATCCTCAGCGGCGCCCTGTCCTTCGGAAGCACTGCAGGGCATTTCGCCGCCGGACTGGTCCTTGCGTTATTTGTGACAATCTTCTTCCTCCTCGAAGGTGACCGGATCTGGGCGTTCCTGGTCCGGTTGCTGCCCCGGAAGGCCCGCGCCGCAACCTTCGGTGCCGGCCGCAAGGGCTGGGCATCTATGGTCAGCTACGCCCGAATCCAGATGTTCGTCGCGTTTGTTGACGCCGTGGGAATCGGCGCAGGTGCCGCCATCATCGGTGTGCCGTTGGCGCTCCCACTGGGTGTGTTGGTGTTTATTGGCTCCTTCATTCCGATTGTGGGAGCGCTGGTTACCGGAGCCGTGGCAGTCCTCCTCGCCCTGGTGGCCAACGGGCCGGTCAATGCCCTCATCATGCTGGCCATCGTCTTGCTGGTCCAGCAACTCGAGAGCCACATCCTTCAGCCCCTCGTGATGGGCAAGGCAGTAGCCCTGCATCCGGTGGCCGTTATCCTGTCCGTGGCGGCGGGCTCCTACCTCGCGGGCATCCCCGGCGCCCTTTTCTCGGTGCCCATCCTCGCCGTAGCAAACTCAGCGATTCGCTACATCGCCGCCAGAACGTGGGAACATGAACAAGTGCTGGCAACGCCCGAAGGGCCTGTGACGCATGGGCCGGACTCCGATAACACCATTAAGGAAGTCCGGTTACCCGGCATCAGGTCCGGCCGCGGCAAGGACGCCGCAACCAGTACAGAAGCATCCACCCCTGCCGCCCGGGCCGCCACCACCGGCAAGGGCGCAGGAGCCGAATCCACCCAAGGAGAATAGTCCGTGAACACCCTCGATACCCTTCCCGTCACGCTGGACGATGTCCTGGAGGCGCAGAAGCTGCTCGAGGGGATTATTATGCGGACTCCTGTGGAGTCATCGCGTGCGCTCGGTGCCATGGTGGGCGGCGACGTCTACTTCAAGTGCGAAAACCTGCAGCGGGCCGGTTCATTCAAGGTCCGCGGTGCCTACGTCCGCATGGCCAAGTTGTCGCCTGAGGAGAAAAAACGCGGTGTCGTTGCCGCATCGGCCGGCAACCACGCCCAGGGTGTTGCTGTGGCCGCCAAGAGTCTCGGCATCAAAGCCCGTATCTACATGCCGCTGGGTGTGGCCCTGCCCAAGCTCGCAGCCACCCGCAGCCACGGTGCCGAGGTGATCCTCCACGGTCACAACGTGGATGAGGCCCTCGCCGAGGCGCAACGTTATGCCGACGAATCAGGCATGGTCTTTGTGCACCCGTTCGATAACGTGGACGTGGTGTCCGGCCAGGGAACCATCGGCCTGGAGATTCTCGAGCAGATCCCCAACGTTGACACCATCCTGATGGGCGTTGGCGGCGGCGGCCTGCTGGCCGGCGTTGCCGTAGCCGTGAAGGCAAGGGCACGGGAGCTGGGCCGCGAGATCCGCATCATCGGCGTCCAGGCGGAGAACGCGGCGGCCTACCCGCCGTCGTTGGCCGCAGACGCGCTGGTCCCGCTGAAGAAGGTCTCAACAATGGCTGACGGCATCGCCGTGGGACGCCCCGGTCAGCTGCCGTTCAGCATCATCCGCGAACTCGTGGACGACGTCGTCACCGTCAGCGAAGACTCCTTGGCGCGTGCCCTGATCTTCCTGCTGGAACGCGCCAAAATGGTGGTCGAACCCGCCGGAGCTGTGGGTGTGGCGGCACTGATGGACGGCAAGATCGAGAATCCGGGCACCACTGCTGTGATCCTGTCCGGCGGCAACATCGATCCCATGCTGATGCTCAAGGTGATCCAGCGCGGCCTGTCCGCTGCCGGGCGATACATGACCGTGCGGATGATGCTGGACGACCGGCCGGGGTCCCTGGCGACCATCGCCCGCATCATTGCCGAAAATGATGCGAACGTGACCGGCCTGGACCACACCCGTGTGGGCGGCTCCATCAGCATGGGCGACGTCTCCATCACGGTAAACCTGGAAACCAAAGGACACGAGCACTGCGAACAGGTCCTGGGGGCCCTCCGTGCGGAGGGTTTCCAACCCATAGTGGTGCACTAGGAGCAGCCATGCTGGACGCGTTGGGGGACGGAAAGCCCCGGAACAGGGAAACCACGGCTTCACGGGCCCGGGGCGGGCTGCTGGTGTCAGGCGGGTTTGTTGTCCTGCTCTTCGTCATCGAAGTGTTCAACATGCTGACCCTGCATGCTCTGAACCGGACTTTTGGGCTCAGGCCGCGGTCAGCTGACGGACTGCTGGACATTCTCACGTTCCCGCTGCTGCACGCCAACCTGAACCACCTGCTCTCCAATGCACTGCCGCTGATCGTCTTCGGTTTCCTGGTGTTCCTTTCAGGCCTCCGGGTGTTCCTGACGGCCCTCGCCTTCAGCTGGCTGGGATCCGGGCTGACCGTGTGGCTGATCGGCGACGGCGGTATCACGGTGGGTGCCTCGGGCCTGGTTTTCGGGCTGTTCGCCTTCCTGCTGGTCAGGGGATTCTTCAATCACAGCTGGCGGCAGATTCTTCTCGCAGTGGTGCTGTTCATGGTTTATGGCAGCATCCTGCTGGGAGTGCTGCCCATCATGGGCAGCTTTGTTTCCTGGCAGGCGCACCTCGGCGGGGCTGTGGGCGGACTGGTAGCCGCCCTGCTGCTGCGCCCCGCAAAAGCAAAAACGCCGGCCCCCTGAGGGGTCCGGCGTTTTCAGGCTTGGGTTTTAGCCGACGTACGGCTTGGCGGAGAGGATCTCCACCGTAATATCCTTGCCGTTCGGAGCGGTGTAGCTGAGCTTCTCGCCCTCCTTGTGGCCAACGATTGCCGCACCCAGGGGTGACTTTTCGCTGAAAACGTCCAGATCTGAATCGCCGGCGATTTCGCGGGAGCCCAGCAGGAACGTCTCTTCGTCGCCGGCAATCCTCGCAACAACGAGCATGCCGGGCTCAACGATTCCGTCATCGGCCGGTGCTTCCCCTACATGGGCGTCCCGCAGAAGGGCTGTCAGCTGACGGATACGGGCTTCGATCTTTCCCTGTTCCTCTTTGGCAGCATGGTAGCCGCCGTTTTCCTTGAGGTCGCCCTCCTGCCGGGCAGATTCGATCTTCTGGACAATATCCGCACGGCCAGCGCCGGAAAGATGGTCCAGCTCTGCCTTCAGGCGGTCAAAAGCTTCCTGGGTGAGCCAGGCTGCAGGCGCGCTGTTGGTGGTAGACACGGACTTCTCCTCTAGTGGTGATACATGCAAAAGACCCCGCCACGGTGGCCACTTGTGGAACTCAGTAACCAGCTCAGCGGGGTAAAGGGTATTGATTCATTGTAGTCAATACTGTGGATTTATCCCAACGGGTAAGCGTTGCAGATCACATCTTGCCACTCGGCCGGTCACGGAATCCAGCAGCTGTCCACCACGCCGGAAACCGACAGGGACTCCGTCCGCAGTGCCACGCGCTGGGCAACTGTCCTGCCGCCGTCGGCCGTTGCGTCTGCCTCACCGGGCGGGATGTCAACCACTTTCCAGCCCACCACGGCGAATTTGGAGTCGAGGGCCTTGATGGCGCATTTGACCGCCGTTTCCGGTTCCCGGGTGACCTGGAAATCGACCTCGGCCGCTGTGGCATCGATGGTCTTGAAGCCGATGTCCTTGAAGGTCACGTCGGAGACGGCGGAGGACGTGGAGACCCAGGCCATAAAACCAATCCCGACTGCCAGTGCACCCAGGGTAATGCCACGCTTGGCCGCGCGTGGCAGGGGTTGCTTTTTACTGCCATAACGATTGGCTAGGCTAGTGTCTGCAGGCGGGGACACTGTGGGCTGATCCTGGGTAGTCACCAATCCAGTTTAGTTCGGATCCGGGCCACGGCCGGCCGGTCCGGTTCGCTCCGCTGGTGAAGGGCCGCTCCGCCGGCAGTCCGCTTCACCGAGCCTCCCGCTCAGTTCAGTCTCAGTCCTAGTTCAATGCCAGTAGTGCCATTCACCGTCAGCCCAGTGCCCGTCCCGGCGGCCACAGAAGAATAAGGAGCCGTCCTTCGATGACAGCGTCCACCCAAACTCCGGCTCCGCTCCGGCTGCTTGCCGTACACGCGCACCCGGATGACGAGTCGAGCAAGGGTGCGGCGACCATGGCCATGTACGCCGCCTCCGGCGTGGAAGTCATGGTGGCCACATGCACGGACGGAGCCCGCGGCGACATCCAGAACCCCGCCATGGAAAGCGAACCCCACCCCAAGCGGGACATGGCAGGGGCGCGGCGGCTGGAGATGGAACAGGCCGCAAAGGTCCTGGGGATCAAGCAGCGCTGGCTCGGCTTCGCTGATTCGGGGTTGCCCGAAGGGGACCCGCTGCCGCCGTTGCCCGCGGGATCCTTCGCCCTCCAGCCCCTGAATCGCGCAGCGGCACCCCTGGTGCGGTTGGTCCGGGACTTCAAGCCGCAGGTGATTATCAGCTATGACGAAAATGGGGGATACCCGCACCCGGACCACATCATGGCGCACCGGGTGGCTGTGGAGGCGTTCGAAGCTGCCGGTGACCCGGACCGCTACCCGGACGCAGGAGAGGCCTGGATACCCAGCAAGCTGTATTACGACCGCGCGTTCAGTCCGGAACGGTTCCGGGCACTGCACTTCGCCCTCGAGGAGGCCGGCCTGCAGTCGCCGTACGCAGAGCGGCTGGCCGCGTGGCTGGAAACGGATGCCGAGGGCCACACCCCGCCACCGGGCACCCATTCCACCACCACCCAGATCGACTGCGGGGACTACTTCGAGGCCCGCGATGATGCTCTCCGTGCACACCGCACCCAAGTGGATCCGCTGGGGTTCTTCTTCGCCGTCTCACCCGAGCTGCAGCGCAGGGTGTGGCCGTGGGAAGACTACTCGCTGATCGAGGCCCGGATTCCAGTTGAATTCCCCGAAAAGGACCTGTTCGCCGGGCTAAGATAGATGCGGCAGGTTGTTCTATGCCGTGTAGAAAAGCAGTTCGGTGATCCTGGTCCGGTGGGCCGGGGTCCGGAATCCGTCGCCGGCTGCCCATCAGTTTCCACAGAAGGTTTGAACCGTGCATCACTTGCTCCTCACCCTGGCCACCACGCCCTCGCCGCTTCCCACGCCAGGCCTGCGCGAAGGCATTACTGAGGACCAGATCACCCCCGGCCTGTGGGGCTTCATCATGACGGCCTTCTTCGTCCTTGCCACAACGCTGCTGATTGTCGACATGGTCCGCCGCATTCGGCGCGTCCGCTACCGCGCCCAGGTGGAGGAAGAACGGCAGGCGGCGGCGGAAGCGGCTGACATCCAGGCTGAAGAGGAGCGGCATCCGTTAGAGGGCGGCGTTGAGGGCAGCGCGCTGGACGGCTCCGACACGAACCGCCCCGGCGCAAAGGACTAGCGGGGACCGGACTCCCGGGTCACCACAGGGCAGCGGCGCCGCAGACTTCGCCGGCGTGTTGCTCAGCTACGCAGCCCTGTCCGGTTCGGCCGACCACCGCCGCCTGGCTGACCATGTCCTCGCACTCCTGCCGCCGCTGACAAGCCGGGCGTCGCGGGCGGCCGGCTGGCTCCTGGCCATCGCGCAGGCGGCCCTTGTGGGACCGGTGGAGGCTGCCGTCGTCGGGCGTGACAGTCCTGAAAGGACTGCACTGCACCGGGAGCTGCTGAACGCGGCCAGCCCGGGACTGGTGATCGCGGTGGGGGACGGCAGCGCGGAGGACTACCGAACGGAGGACGACGGCGGCGCTGGTGTCCCGCCGTCGGACCCGACTTCCGGGGCCGGCCCCGTGCCTTTGCTGGCGGGAAAGCTGCCGGCGCCTGACGGCTCACCGCTGGTTCATCTGTGCCGCAATATGGTGTGCGAACGCCCTGTGGGGTCGCTGGAAGACCTGCGGACGCGACTCCGGGAGTTCAGCCCCTGACCCTTCGGTGCTGCCGCTGTTTACAGCGAGGGAACGGCGGGGTCAGTGGGCTCCGTTATTGAGGTTGCCCTGTCAACTGAGAACGGCGATGAGGATCGCCGCGAAATGGGCTCCGAACGCGAGCACCGTCAGCGCGTGGAACAGTTCGTGGAAACCGAAGTGCTCGTAGCTGATGTTGGGCTTCTTGAGGGCATAGAAGACTGCCCCGGTGATGTAGAGGATGCCGCCTGCGCAGATGAGGATGGCGGCCGGAACGCTCGCCGCGAAGAACTCTGGGAGGTAGAACAGGGATCCGCAGCCCAGGGCGATATAGATGGGCACGTACAGCCAGCGGGGGGCTTCGGTCCAGAGCAGCCGGAACAGGACCCCCAAGATCGCTCCGGACCAGATAACCCAAAGGAGGAGGACCGCTTTGGGCCGTTCCAGCAAGGCCCACGCAAGGGGCGTGTAGCTGCCGGCGATGACCAGCATGATATTGGTGTGGTCCAGGCGTTTCAGGACAATCTTCACCCCGGGGGACCAGTTGCCGCGGTGGTAGATGGCGCTGATGCCAAAGAGCAGGACACCTGTGGCTGCATAAATCGCCGAGGTGACCTTCCGGTCAAGCGTGGGAGCCAGCACTACCAGCACGATGCCCGCTGCGAGGGCAAGAGGCGCTGTGATGGTGTGTATCCAGCCCCGCCATTTGGGCTTGATCATCAGGAGTTCGGCCAGCCGGACTGCTGCGTCATCGACAGCGCTTGGGCCGCGGTCCGATTCGGGGGCGCGGCGGCTGTCGGGAGTCTGGCTGTTCATGGCTCCAGAATATCCTCCGTTCCAGTAAGTTACCTATGAGTAACAAGAAATCGGGGTTGTCGGCGCGGGGCTTGGCACCCTCGGGCGTGCCCCGGACGGTAGCCTAGGATGTGCAATGCCGTCGAACAGCTACGGAAGGCAGGTGAATCTCCTCGTGGAATTGCCCGGGTTCCTCTATGGCTTCTACGAGAGGCGGCTGCTCAGGGACCTCGCCGGAGACCGCATTCCCAGGCATATTGGCGTGATGGTGGACGGCAACCGACGCTGGGCCAAGCAGTTCAATGCGCCCACCAGCCAGGGCCACCAGGCCGGCGCGGACAAGATCCACGAATTCCTCGGCTGGTGCCAGGAGCTGGGCGTCAAGGTTGTCACGCTCTACATGCTCTCCACGGACAACATGAGCCGCTCCTCGGAAGAGCTGGACCTCCTCATGGGGATCATCGCCAACACGCTGGACCGCCTCGACGAGGACGCCAACATTTCGGTCAACGCCATGGGTGCGCCTGAACTCCTTCCCGATTACCTGGCGGAGCGGCTGAACAAGCTGACGGCGCGGACGCCGGTGCACGAGAAGATCCACGTCAATGTGGCAGTAGGGTACGGCGGACGCCGCGAGATCGTTGATGCCGTGCGGGAACTGCTGCATGACGCCGTCGCGAAGGGTTCGGATATTTCTGCGCTCGCGGACACTCTCTCCGTGGATGACATATCCCGCTTCCTGTACACCAGGGGCCAGCCTGATCCGGACCTGGTGATCCGCACCTCCGGGGAGCAACGGCTGTCCGGGTTCCTGATGTGGCAGAGCGCGTACAGCGAGTTCTACTTCTGCGAAGCCCTGTGGCCGGCTTTCCGGAAGGTCGATTTCCTCCGCGCCTTGCGGGACTATGCCGGCAGGCAGCGCCGCTTCGGAACATGAGGCGCCGCCCGCGGTCGTTCGCCGTTGTCCTGACCAGGGTGCAGGCTCCAGGCGTCCGGCCGTGACCGCCTGACCTCGCCTCACTCCTGTCGGTGCCGTTCATCCGGAATTTACCGGCCGGCAACAAGAATCGCCGACGGATGAAAAGGGAATTTATTGGCTGTGGATTTACGTTGTAACCATCAGCAGGCAAAACCGCCGGCTGTTCGGGGAGGCCAGTACATGGAGCGGATTTTCGCACCGGTTGTATGGGAGGCCGGATCCGGCCTTCAGGCCGAACCGCCTCACCAATAACAATTCCGGGCGTGTGCCCGGGGCTGGAGTCGATGTGGCTACTTCTGAACTACTGCCCGAGGCCGTTTCCGCGGGACAGAAAGCTACCTCTCGCGCCACGCGAGCTACCCCAATAACCGGTTCAGCAGATGAACGATCTGCGGCCGGTTTTGTTGTCTCCGGAAGGGAAGCCACCATTAGCAGCTTCGTTATTGACACGTCCGTTCTGCTCTCGGATCCGCGGGCGCTGCTGCGCTTCGCCGAGCACGAAGTCATTGTTCCCATTGTTGTCATCACGGAACTTGAGGGAAAACGGCACGACCCCGAACTCGGCTACTTTGCGCGCAAGGCGCTTCGGCTGCTCGATGATCTCCGGGTCAAGCACGGCGGCCTGAGCCAGCCCATCCCCATCGGGGACGACGGCGGCACGCTCATGGTGGAACTGAACCATGTTTCCGCTGAGGTACTGCCGTTGGGGTTCCGAAGCGGCGACAACGACAGCCGCATCCTGGCTGTGGCGAAGAACCTGGCCAACGAGGGCCGCAACGTGACGGTAGTGTCCAAGGACCTGCCCATGCGCGTCAAGGCATCCGCCATGGGGCTGACAGCCGACGAGTACCGCAACGAACTGGTGAAGGACTCCGGCTGGACGGGGATCGCGGAGGTGGAGGCCACCGAGGAAGAGGTCTCCACGCTCTACGGCCACGAACCGGTCTTCATCCCCGCCGCTGCCGAAATGCCCGTCAACACCGGCCTGGTGATTCTCTCCAACCGCGGCTCCGCCCTGGGCCGGGTTGGCTCCGACAAACAGGTCCGGCTGGTCAAGGGCGACCGTGACGTCTTCGGCCTGCATGGCCGTTCCGCTGAGCAGCGGCTGGCCATCGACATGCTGATGGATCCCGCCGTCGGAATTGTTTCCCTGGGCGGCCGGGCCGGCACCGGCAAGTCCGCTCTTGCTCTGTGCGCCGGCCTGGAAGCCGTCCTGGAGCGCCGCGAGCACCGCAAGGTCATCGTGTTCCGGCCCCTGTACGCAGTGGGCGGCCAGGAACTTGGCTACCTGCCGGGTTCCGAGTCGGAAAAGATGAACCCCTGGGCACAGGCGGTCTTCGACACCCTCGGCGCCCTGGTCAGCCAGGAAGTGGTGGAGGAGGTCATGGACCGCGGGATGCTGGAAGTCATGCCGCTGACCCACATCCGCGGACGCTCCCTGCACGACGCCTTCGTGATCGTGGACGAAGCCCAGTCACTCGAGAAGAACGTCCTTCTCACCGTCATGAGCCGCATCGGCCAGAACTCCAAGATCGTCCTCACCCACGACGTCGCCCAGCGCGACAACCTGCGCGTCGGACGGCACGACGGCATCGCCGCCGTCGTCGAAACCCTGAAAGGACACCCGCTCTTCGGCCACATCACCCTGACTCGCTCCGAGCGCTCGCCCATCGCAGCCCTCGTAACGGAACTCCTGGAGGGCGCCGAGATCTAGCCTTCCCGTGGGTGCCCGGGTCAACCCTCCTCAGCGTGCTGGTTCCTTCATCGCCTTTGACGCACGCTGCCGGAAGGCTGGCCCGGGCACCTCCGGCAGCTGGAACCGCGTACTTTTCTACGCCCCGAGGAACTTGGCGGCTGCTTCGTGGCCTTCCACCTTCACGGTCCAGTCCGGGCGCTTGAAGGTTTCCGGGGTGACACGGACATTCTGGACTTCCTTCATGACGCCGCCCCACGACTTGCGGGCGACCCCGTTGAGCTCATAGCCCAGCGCGCGCGACACGCCCAGTGAGGCGGCGTTCCAGACGGCGGCTTCCGACTCCGCCACCTCTCCTCCCAGCCAGTCAAACGCGTAAAGCACGACGGCGGCCCGCATCTCCTTGCCCAGGCCCTGGCCCTGGGCGGACTGCCTGAGCCACGAGCCCGTGCTCACGGTCTTCAGCGTTGCAAAGTCCTTCGCACCGATGTCCTGGCAGCCGATGAACTCCCCGTCGAGCCAGATCCCCAGAAGCAGTGTCCAGTCCTCAGGGGTGAATCCGCCCCGGCAGCGCCAGTACCACCGTGCCATGTTGGGCCCCAACTCCTCATCCGGAAGTTCCGTCCAGGGCATGCTGAAGGGATTCCGGCCCTGGGGATGGATGCCACTCCGGGCGGCAGCGACCGCGGCAGGTATGTCGTCGTCGGTGATGGGCCGCAGCACCAGCCGGGGTGTGGTCAGCGTGAGGCCAAGGACGGGCCAGAGAGAAGTCAGCGGGGTCATCAGGGAAGCGTAGCCCACTGTTCATCAGTGCCGGCCGCAAGCCGTCCTGGTGTCGCCGGCGCCCGTGGGGGGATTCGGTCCTTCGGTGGATTCAGGCGGAGATGTCCCAACTGATGTGGCGCCGGACGTCCGTGAGGTTCATGGACTCCGCCAGGAAGAGATCGTCCAGCATGTACTCGTCGACCGCGATGATTCGAAGCCAGTGTCCGTAGTCCGGCGTTGCGGATTCCAGAGATTGGCTTGCCACACACACGGCCGTCTGCAGGTCGATCCTTACCCGGTTCCTGCCGGGCTGGCACAGCGGGGCGGCAGAATCAGCGGGGCGGTAGGAGACCGTTGGGGTGACAAGAGCCTCGAGTGCCGGCCGTCCCTCGTGCTCGATCCGCCGGACTTCGCTGATTTCCAGCGGGTTGCTGCCCGGAAATTCCAGGGGCACGGGAGCGTTGCCGGCCAGCTCCACAGGATCGAGGGCAGCCGAAAAGCGGCCGTTACCGAAGCCTGGTTCGCCGTACGCAGCCTCGGGGCGGCGCCTGACCAGCCCGCCGTCGTCGTAAACGGGCGCCACCAGATGCGGGGGAAGCAGCCACGACTTCCGCGTGGCGCTGATGTAGAGCCCGTCCTTGGAATCATTGATTCCAGTTGTGCTGTGGAGGACCAGTCCGTCCGAGGTTTCCAGCCGGAGCGCGCCCGGCCTGCGCAGCCACGCGCGGACCAGCGGCGCATCGGCGTCGGGGGCCTCGGGAAATGGTTCGTCCCAGTATTCGAAGCGAAGGCTCTGCCATTTCCAGGGTGAAGACCTGCAGAGATTCCGGAACACCGTGGTCAGGTCCGCGGCCGGTTTGCCGCTGTCCGGATCCGGCCGGCGCCTGGTGTCCCATGTCGACATATCCACAGTTTACGCGTGGGCGCTGCCGCGCGGACCGGCGGAATCCAGTAGCATCCGAGGGGTGATCCGACGACTGGACGAACTTTGGGATGTGGCCCCGCTGGCCTTCTGGCTGGTCCTGGCAGCGTGCCTCTATTTTGTGGTGATGGCTGCCTGGCTGACCGTCATCGACGTGCGTCACCACCTGTTGCCTAACCGGATCGTCTTCCCGTCCTACGCAGTGGCTGGAGTGCTGCTTGTGACGGCCGCTATCGTCCTCGTGGTGGCCGGCCCCGGGGCCCAAGGGGCTGCACTTGAGGGTGGCGCGGAGATCCTGGGCGTACCGGCACTGCGCATACTTGGCGGGGGAGCGGTCCTCTGGGTCTTTTATTTTGTCCTGCGGCTGGTCTATCCGCCAGGAATGGGATTCGGCGACGTGAAACTGGCCGGAGTTCTGGGGATGTATTTGGGCTACCTCGGCTGGGGCCACGTCTTCGCCGGCACCTTTGCAGCTTTCCTGCTGGGTGGGCTGTGGTCCATTGCCCTGCTTGCGGCACGGCGCGGCACCCTGAAGTCGTCCATACCGTTCGGCCCGTTTATGCTCGCCGGTGCGGCTGCTGCCATGTTGCTGCCCGCCTGAGGTCTGCGGTTGCCGGCAAGATTTTCCCGGAGTGAGCGGATGCTTTGCGGGGCTCACCCGAGGTGAGCCGTTCCCCAGGAAGTCCGGGGCAGGAAGTTCCCGGACCATTGGACGCCTTTACGGCGCCCGCCCGATCGCAGCCAAGCTCGCGTTCACGCGACGTGTCCACCCGTTCACCAGCTTGTTCGCTGTGCTGAAGCATCAGTTCCCGGGTTATCCACATAGGCCTTAGTCCACACCGAAATTGTCGGTGCCCCGCAGGATGATGGGGGTATGGAAAGCATGACGGCGGATGAGGTGTTGGAGCGCATCATGGCATCCGCCGCTGTCCCCGTCGTTGCCGCTGTCCCCGTCGTTGCCGCTGGCCCCTTCGTAGCCGCCGGCCGCGTCGTTGCCGCTGACTGTGCCGTTGCCCCGTCCGCGTGCCTTGGGAGTTCCGGTGGCGGTGACTGTGATGACGGAGCCAAGGATGACGTAGCCCTGGGTGAGGTGCTGTTTCTGTCGGATCCTTTGCATCGGCGGAAGGATGATTGTCTGGACCGGTTGGCCGGGATTGCCCGGCTTGAGGCCCGGACGGCGGCGGAGAAGGTCCGCGTACTCGCGGAATTAGTCGAAGTCTGCACGGCGTTGGACCCGCCGGCGCTGTCGCCGAAGGAGGCCACCGCGCAGGAAATGGCGTTGGTCGCGGAGGTCGCCTGTGTTTTGACGGTCGGCGAACGGACCGCCGGGGCCCTGCTGGCCGAATCCCACGCCCTGATCACCGATTTGCCGTTGACCCTGTCCGCACTCACGGCCGGGGAAATCTCGTGGCAGCACGCCCGGGTGATGGTGGATGAGACCAGCAACCTTGACCGCGCCGCAGCGGGGGCGTTGGAGGGGCACTTCCTGGACCCTGACGCACCTAACCCGGCCCGCGGCCCGGTCGGGGAACTGGTCGCGTCCCGGTTCCGGCATAAGGCCCGGATCTGGCGGGAACGGCACCACCCGGTCAGCATCGAAAAACGCCACACCCGGTCTGTGGCGGACCGGCGGCTGGAATACCGCCCGGACCGGGACGGCATGGCCTGGCTCTCGGCGTACCTGCCCGCGGACCAGGCCGCCGGGATCTGGAACCGGGTCACGGCCGCGGCCCGGGCGCTGCAGGGCCCGGACGAGGACCGCACCCTGACCCAGATGCGCGCCGACACCACCGCGACCCTGCTCCTCGAAGGCACAGGTGAGATTGCCGGCCAGCCGGGTGGGGGCGGAACCATGGGTGGCGGCAAGGGCGGAAGTGCCGTGGGGCGGGTCCCGGTGCCGCGGGCGCAGGTCCTGGTCACCGTGCCCGTCATGTCGCTCCTCGGTGCCACGGATGAACCGGCGATGCTGGACGGGTACGGTCCGATCCCGGTGACCATGGCGCGCAGGCTCATCGCGGACGGCGCCACCTCCTTCCACCGGGTCCTGATCGACCCCCGGGACGGTGCACCGCTGGAGATCGGACGGACCAGCTACCCGGTCACCAAAGCCCAACGCCAATGGCTCAGGCTCCGGGATGGGAAGTGCCCGTTCCCTGGTTGCAGCAACGCCTCCCTGGACAACGAAGCGGACCATCTCCTCGCCTGGGCGCACGGCGGAACCACCGGGATCAGCAACCTCGCCCAGCCGTGCCCGAAGCACCACAAGCTCAGGCACAACACCGGCTGGACACCCGGACCCGCCACCACGACCGAACCACCGGGCTGGATCTCACCCACCGGCAGACACTACGCCAGCGAACAACCCGACTGGGAACCACCATTGTTACCGGAACACCTGCTTCAGGAGCTAAGCAGTCTTCAGTCCAGCGTTGCCGAAGCACGGCCATGCCCAGATCCTTGAATCGGCATGAACCAAAATCCAGGCGGGACGCCGAACGTTCGTTGGATAGCCTGACACACAGCAGGGGCGCCGCAACCCCCAAAGATTGCGGCGCCCCTGCGGGTCTATTTGTCCTGCGGGTCTATTTGAACTGCGTGAGTCAGGGAGTCAACAGCTCAGCCGCTGAGTTGTGCCGTCCGGTCGGCCGTCCCGTCCGGCCAATCCCGTCCTGCGGTCAGCCGGTCGGCCGTCCCGTCGGGTCGGTTGCCCCGTCCGGTCAATCGGCTATCCCTGTCAGCCTCCTGGTCCGTCACCGAGGCTGGGAAACGAGTTCGCCGTCGTCGTCCTTCATGACCTCAGAGCCGTGACCAGCATCAGCCTCGGAAGTGCCGTTCTGCTCGGGAGCAGAAGCCTTCCCGGCTTGTCCGCTAAGCAGGGCCAAGTGCTCCGCCTCCAGCCGGTCGGCTTCCTCTCCGCCCACAGCTTCACCGCGGGCCACCATTCCGGCAGTGTCCGAGAGCGGGATCTGCTTGAGTGTGATGGCCAGGAGCAGCGCCGCAGCGATGAATGGAATGAGGTACCAGAACACCGGCGCCAACGACTCGGCGTAGGCGTTGACGATGGCGTCCCGCAACTGCTCCGGAAGCTGGCTCAATGCCTGCGGATCCAGGGTGCTGGTGGACTGTGACGCCTGCTCTGCTGATGCGCCGGCCCCGGTGAACGCGATGGTCAGGGACTCGGACAGCCGGTTGGTGAAGATTGCACCGAAGACCGCCACGCCCATGGCTGCGCCGACTTCGCGGAAGTAGTTGTTGGTGCTGGTGGTGGTGCCGATCTGATCGGCGGGCACCGAGTTCTGAACCACGAGGACAACTACCTGCATGATCAGGCCGAGGCCTGCACCAAAGATGAACAGCTGGACGCAGATGACCCAGATGGGGGTGGATGCCGTCAGTGTGGTCATCCAAAGCATTGCAGCCATGGTGAAGGCGGCGCCAAGAATGGGGAACATCTTGTACTTGCCGGTCTTCGAGATCCGGATTCCCGAGTAGATGGAAGTGCCCATCAGGCCTACCATCATGGGCAGCATCAACAGGCCGGACTCGGCGGCGGAAGTGCCCGAGGACATCTGCAGGAAGGTGGGCACAAAGGCGATCGCAGAAAACATGCCCAGACCCAGGGTGAATCCGATGGCAGTGGCGTTGAGGAAGATCGGGTTCTTGAAAAGGCTCAGCGGAATGATGGGATCCTCCGCGCGGCGTTCCACCATCACGAAGGCAGCAGCGGAGATCACCAGTCCCGCGCCGAAGGCCCAGGTGAGGGGTGAATCCCAGCCCTCGTCCTTCTTGCCGCCACAATCCGTGAAGAAGATCAGGCAGGTGGTCGCGGCGGACAGCAGCACAACGCCCAGGATGTCGATCCGCTTTTCAGCCTTTTTGTTCGGCAGCGTCAGGGTGAACCAGGCGATGGCGAAAGCAGCGATACCGATGGGAATGTTGATGTAGAAGGCCCACTCCCAAGTCATGTGGTCCACGAAGAAGCCGCCGAGCAGGGGGCCTGCAACGGCGGAGAGTCCGAAGATGGCGCCCAGCGGGCCCATGTACTTTCCACGGTCTTTGGCGGGGACGATGTCCGCGATGATGGCCTGTGACAGGATCATCAAGCCGCCGCCACCCAGGCCCTGGATGGCGCGGAAGATCACGAAGCCCCAGAAATTGGTAGCCAATGCGCAACCAACCGAAGCCAGCGTGAACAGGGCGATCGCAACCAGGAACAGGTTGCGCCGGCCCAGAGTGTCACCGAATTTGCCGTAGATCGGCATCACGATGGTGGTGGCCAGCAGGTAGGCGGTGGTGATCCACGCCTGGTGCTCCACGCCGCCGAGCTTGCCCACGATGGTGGGCATTGCGGTGGAAACGATGGTCTGGTCCAGGCTTGAGAGCAACATGCCGGCAATGAGCGCGGAGAATATGATCCAGATGCGTTTCTGGGTCAACAGCAGCGGTCCGGCCGCTGCCTTGGGACTGACAGTGGTGCTCATGAGTGTCCTTCTGCGGGTAAGGGTTCTTCGAAGTTTTGGGAAAAGAGCTGGCGGGCGGCGGAGATGTTCTCCAGCAGCAGCTCACGGTAGGGGCGCGTATTGCCATCGGAGAAGTAGGTCCAGCTGCTCTTGCGGGCGATGTTCCCCAGGAGGACCACGGCCATCTGGACCACCGGATGCTCCGGGGCAACGCCTTCGCGGAGGGCCAGCACACGGGCGAATTCGGCCTCGCGCTCCTCAGTGGCGCCGATGATCCTCAGCATCAGCTGGGGTTCCTTCTTGATAACGCCGATCAGCTGGCGCGTTTCCTCTTCGGAGGCGGCCATGTTCTCGGACAGTTTCAGGGAGAGGACGATCAGGTCCTGGAAAAGCGTGGGGGAGATTTCGCCGGGCGCGGATGACCCGCCACGGGCAATGAAATCCTCGATGACGTCCTGCGGAATCTCATCGTCGACATGGCCAAGGATGGCGTCTTCTTTAGTGGGGAAGTAGTTGAAGAACGTCCGTCGGGAGATGTCCGTCTGCTCGCAGACTTCTTCCACCGTGTAGCCGTTCAGTCCCCGTTCGGCGGTCAGTTTCCGCGCGACGGCGGTAATGGCAGCGCGCGTCGCCGCGCGCTTCCGCTCGCGAAGGCCGCCCTCTATAACTGCACTTTGATTCACAAAGTATATGTTTGCACTATTCAGAATTAAGTGCAATTTTAGGAAGGCGGCGGCGCCGGGAGCCCAGTAGAGGTACGTACAGACCGCCGGAACCCGGTTAACGACGTCGGCCGCCCACCTTCATGCGGAAGGTGGGCGGCCGACGTCGCGCCTAAGCGGAGCGAAGCCAGGGAGGCGGCGGGGACTCAGGCCTTGTGCGGCGGGCGCGTCATGGACATAACGTCCAGTGCGGTGTCCAGCTGCTCTTCGGTCAGCTCACCGCGCTCCAGGAAGCCCATGGCGATGACGGTCTCGCGGATGGTGAGCCCTTCGGCGACGGCCTTCTTGGCGATCTTGGCCGCGTTTTCGTAGCCGATGTGCTTGTTCAGCGGGGTCACAATCGACGGCGAAGCCTCGGCGAGGAAGCGGGCGCGCTCCACGTTGGCGGTGATGCCGTCAATCATCTTGTCGGCCATCACACGGCTGGTGTTGGACAGCAGGCGGACGGACTCGAGCAGGTTGGCGGCCATGACCGGGATGCCGACGTTCAGCTCGAAGGCGCCGTTGGTGCCGGACCAGGCGATCGCGGTGTCGTTGCCGATCACCTGGGCGCAGACCATGATGGACGCCTCGCAGATGACGGGGTTGACCTTGCCCGGCATGATCGAGGAGCCCGGCTGCAGGTCCGGGATGGCGATTTCGCCGAGGCCGGTGTTGGGGCCGGAACCCATCCAGCGGAGGTCGTTGTTGATCTTCATGAAGGAGATCGCGATGTTGCGCAGCTGGCTGGATGCTTCGATGAGGCCGTCGCGGTTTGCCTGGGCCTCGAAGTGGTCGCGGGCCTCCGTCAGGGGGAGTCCGGTGTCAGTGGCGAGCAGTTCGATGACGCGCTCCGGGAAGCCGGCGGGGGTGTTGATGCCGGTACCAACTGCCGTGCCGCCCAGCGGAACTTCAGCGACGCGGGGGAGCGAGGCGTTGATCCGCTCGATGCCGTAGCGGACCTGGGCTGCGTAGCCGCCGAACTCCTGGCCGAGGGTGACCGGGGTGGCGTCCATCAGGTGGGTGCGGCCGGACTTGACGACGTCCTTGAACTCCACGGCCTTTCGCTCCAGCGACTCGGCAAGGTAGCCAAGCGCCGGGATGAGGTCGTTGATCAGGGCCGAGGTGGCGGCAACGTGAACGGACGTGGGGAAGACGTCGTTCGAGGACTGCGAGGCGTTGACGTGGTCGTTCGGGTGGACAACTTTGTCGCTTCCGGCGGCCTTGAGGGCGCGGCTTGCCAGCTCGGCAATAACCTCGTTGGTGTTCATGTTCGAGGACGTGCCGGAACCGGTCTGGAAGACGTCGATCGGGAAGTCGCCGTCGTACTTGCCGGCAGCTACCTCATCGGCAGCGTCAGCGATTGCCTTGGCAAGCTCGCCGTCGAGCACTCCCAGTTCAGCGTTGGCCTGGGCAGCAGCCTTCTTGACGCGGGCGAGCGCCTCGATGTGGGCGCGCTCCAGGGTCTTGCCGGAAATGGGGAAGTTCTCAACTGCACGCTGCGTCTGTGCACGGTACAGGGCGTTCACGGGGACGCGGACTTCGCCCATCGTGTCGTGTTCAATGCGGAATTCTTCAGTGGAAGTCATGGGGCTAGCTTAGGGCGATTGGCGGCCCGGGCTAAAACCGTGAACCGCATGCTACGGGCGGTGCGTTGGCGAGTGCCTAGAGCTCGCCAATGCCTGAAACCACGTTCGCCCTGCCTTCGACGAGGCTGTACGAGAGGCCGATGACAGCCGCCCTGCCCTTTTCGATTGCGTCCGAAATCACACGGGAGCTGTCCACCAGGCGCTGTGAAGTCTGCTTCGTATGCTCCACCACCATGTCATTGACCTCATGCTGGTCATTCCGCATGGACGTCAGCACCGAGGGGGTGATCCGCTCCACGAGGTCCCTGATGAACCCCGTGGGCATCTGACCCGTCTCGACTGCGTCCTTGGTGGCGCTGACCGCGCCGCAGCTGTCGTGTCCGAGGATCACGATCAACGGCACGCCCAGGACACTGACGCTGTACTCCAAAGAGCCCAGCACGGCGTCGTCGATGACCTGGCCGGCCGTGCGCACCACAAAGGCGTCGCCGAGGCCCAGGTCAAAGATGATCTCGGCCGCGAGCCGGGAGTCGGAGCAGCCGAAGATCACGGCAAAGGGATGCTGGTTTTCCACCAGCGAGGAGCGGCGTGAAGCATCCTGGTTCGGGTGCGAAGACTCGCCGTTGACAAAACGTTCGTTACCTTCGCGCAGACGGCGCCAGGCAAGGGCAGGGGTCAGGTAAGTAGCCACGCGCCTACTTTACGGTGCGCTACCGGCAGAGGGTGAAAGTGTGACGGCCGGACTGCCCTCCATGGACTTCACGACGGCGGCAGCCAGGACAGCGAACTCGTCCAGCTGCGCGCTTCCCGTCAGGACAACGGTGGTTCCACGGTAATCGAGCACCATGGACTTCTCGCCTTTGCCAGTGTCCCGCAGCTCCCATTCCTGACCGCCGGCGCTGCGCGTTCCCGTGACGGGGGCGCTCTTGGTCTGCTGGACAAGCCAGGTGGGGTTGGGCTGCCGGGTCTGGACCAGGCCGATGAAGGAATCCTTAGGCGTCAGGAAGCCGACTTCCCACGTGGGAACGCCGCTGCCGCTGCCAGACTCCCAGCGGGCGTAGTTTGACGTGAAGGTGTTGCCCGTATCCGGTGCCACCGGTGTGAATCCCGCCACATCCGTTGCGTTGCGGGCCACCTCGCCGACATTGATGTCGGGCCGGAAGCCGTCGCTCTTGGGAAGCGGATTCATCAAGACGATGGGCAGGAAGGCGGCGATGCTGACCACCAGGGCGATGATCATGCCGATCACGGATGCGTTGGCCCGCTTGGCCGCGGCAGCCGGAATGACGGGGCGTACGGGGCCGGATTCGCCCGCGTTGACGTCCCCGTGCCGGCGTCCGGAGTCGGTGGGGTCTGGCCCGGGGCTGGTTTTTTCCTGCATTTCACTCACCCCTCTATAGTCGCGCATGATCGGGCTCAACCCACATTCGGGAGCGGCGGACCTGCACAGATCCCATGTTGCGGAGCCGCGTCATGGCGCACCCGGAAGATGGCGCCGCGACTATGATCAGAAGCAGAGGAATCACCGCATGGCTGAATCCGGCCGAGCGGGTCCAATGATCGCCACTCGAAGAAGAGGTTCACGTGTCACCTACGCCCATGACCCAGCAGTATTCCACGATCTCCCCGTCCCTGGCCGTGGGAATCGACGAGCCGGACCGCAACCTTGCACTCGAGCTCGTCCGCGTCACCGAAGCCGCGGCCATCGCCGGTGGCCACTGGGTGGGCTTCGGTGATAAGAACAAGGCCGACGGCGCCGCCGTCGACGCCATGCGCTCCTTCCTTGGCACGGTCCACTTCAACGGCGTTGTGGTTATCGGCGAAGGCGAAAAAGACGAAGCCCCCATGCTGTTCAACGGCGAACACGTTGGTGACGGCACAGGCCCCGAGTGCGACGTCGCCGTGGACCCCATCGACGGAACCCGCCTGACCGCGCTGGGTATCAATAACGCACTTGCTGTCCTGGCAGTGGCTGAGCGGGGTTCGATGTTCGACCCCTCCGCCGTCTTCTACATGGAGAAGCTCGTCACCGGCCCGGAAGCCGCCGACATGGTTGACCTCCGCCTGCCGGTCAAACAGAACCTGCACCTGATCGCCAAGGCCAAGGGCGTGAAGGTCAACCAGCTCAACGTCATGATCCTGGACCGCGACCGCCACCGCCCGCTGGTTGAAGAGATCCGCGAAGCCGGTGCGCGCACCAAGTTCATCATGGACGGCGACGTCGCGGGTGCTATTGCCGCAGCCCGTTCCGGTACCGGCGTTGATGCCCTGATGGGGATCGGCGGCACGCCGGAAGGCATCGTTGCAGCCTGCGCCATCAAGTCCCTGGGCGGCGTTATCCAGGGCCGCCTCTGGCCCACCAGCGACGACGAGAAGCAAAAGGCCATCGACGCCGGCCACGATCTGGACCGCGTGCTCTCCACCAACGACCTCGTCTCCAGCGACAACTGCTACTTCGCGGCCACCGGCATCACCGACGGCGACCTCCTCAAGGGCGTCCGTTACTCCAAGAACACGGTCCTGACGCAGTCCATCGTCATGCGCTCAAAGTCCGGCACCATCCGCTTCGTTGACGGTGAGCACCAGGCCAGCAAGTGGGAAGGCTACGCCCGCAAGAACTGACTGGCCCCGCACCGGTAAACGCCAGAGGCCCTGGATCCACACGGATCCAGGGCCTCTGGCGTTGGTTGGGTCGGGTGAAACCCGGCGTTACGTCGTCTTCCGGGCCCGAAGGGCTGCCCTCAGCGAGATGATCCTGTCCCGCAACTGGCGGGTCAACTGGTAAGCGCTGTAGCGGAGCTTCTTCACCGGGAGATCCCAGGTTCCCGGGTAAGCCACCTCGTAGCCGCCGAAGGACTTCTTGAACGCGGTGAAACCTGCCCATTTGTGATCGGACGCGTTCTCCGGTGCAACCCCCCACAGATCGATGTGCTTCAGTCCACGGTCCTTGGCATCGGCCATCAATGTGACCAGGAGCGGAATCCCGGCGCTGAGTTTCCGGTGGGTGTCATCGAGGGCTGCATGGGCGTAGGTGCGGGTGTCAGCGGAGTCGTAAGCCAGCGCCGCGGCAATGGGTTCGCCGTGGAGTTCGGCCACGAACAGCGTCGCCGCGCCTGCCGGCATCAGGGATGTTGCAACCTGGGTCAGGTACTCGTCGCTTTGGGGCTTGAAGCCATTGCGGCGGGCCGTCATGTGCAGGAAATTGAGCAGGATCCCTATCTCCTCCGGATCCTGCGAGGTCCGGAAAGTGACACCTTTTTTGTGGATGTTCCGGTAGAGGTTCCGGTTAACCGGCTTCATCTCCGCCAGGACTTCCTTGAAATCACGGTCAAGGTCAACGATCCACGTGAGTTCAGGCTGCTGGTTCACTGGCGCAGGCTGCAGGCCCCGCCGGCGCAGTTCCGCTGCGGCGGACGCCGGCTCAAGCCCGGCGGAAACAGGCTCGATACGGACAAACACGGCCCCGATGGAACGTGCCGTTTCCACCAGGGCGGCAAGGGCGGCGTCGAACGCGGCAGCGGACGAGGCCACCGGCCCGTAAGGGGCGTACAGCACCTTGCCCGCAGCGTTCTTCTCCTCAACGGCCAGGAAACTCCAACCGGGGCCGGATTGCTGATGGATGGTGCGGCCGAGAGAGGACAGGGTGTCCCCCCAGGCCGGCGTCTGCAGGAAATACTCCACCGGTCAGGCCTTCATGGACGTGGTCACGGCGAAGGCAATGGCCGTTTCCTCCGACCCGGTCACGGGGTGGACGTTGACGGGCGCTTCGGAAGCCGGCAGGAAGGCGCTGCCGCCGCGGGCCAACTGCAGGTCGCCCTTGGGGGAGTCCAGGTAGATCGAGCCTTGGACCACAATCACGACGGCGGCTCCCGCCTGCGCCAGCGGAACCGGAGCGCCGCCGGGGGACAGTTCGATCCGCTGAAGCTGGAACTCGCGGAAGGGAGGCTGATAGAGCTCCTGGCCGAGGCCGGAAACTTCCGGTGTGAGCATCGGAACGGCCACCGGCTTAAACTCGACGGTCCGCAGCAGCTCGGGAACATCGATGAATTTCGGTGTCAGGCCGCCGCGGAGCACGTTGTCGGACGAGGCCATGACCTCCACGCCCAGGCCATGCAGGTAGGCGTGCACGTTGCCGGCCGGGAGGTAGACAGCCTCGCCGGGTGCCAGGGAGATCCTGTTGAGCAGCAGCGAGATCAGGACGCCCGGATCCCCTGGATACTTCTCGTTCAGGCTCACTACCGTGGAAAGCTCTGCCTGGTACGGCGTGAGGGGTGCTCCGGAAATCAGGACCGAAGCCACCATGGCAGTGGCGTGCGAGACTGCCATGCCGCCGGTCATCAGCCGTTCGAAGGCCCTGCGGATGCCGTTGCCTTCGTCGGGGTCCGCAAGGTCTTCAAGCAGCTGCCCAAGCACCGGCGGAATCTCCGTCCCCGCCAGGTCAAATGCCGCGGAAAGCCGAAGCAGGATCTTCCGGGTCTCTGCTGGGGCCCGGAACCCGCACAGCGCTTCGAACGGGGTCAGCGCGAAGATCATTTCCGGCTTGTGGTTCTCATCGCGGTAGTTCCGGTGGGGTGCGTCCAGCGCGACGCCCTCTGCGTTCTCCCGGGCAAAGCCGGCTTTGGCCTGCTCAATACTGGGGTGGACCTGGAGGGACAACGGCTGGGCGGCGGCAAGGATCTTGGTCAGGAAGGGCAGCCGGGGGCCGAACTCCGCCAAGGATTCGCTGCCCAGGAAGTGCTCCGGATCCTCGGCGATGAGCTGGTCCAGCGGAATGTCAGAGCCATCCGGCCGGCGGACCAGCGAAGCGTCGCCGGGGTGGGCCCCGATCCAAAGCTCGGCTTCAGGGTTGCCGGACTCCGGGCGCCCCAGCAGGCCGGCAATAGCCGTGGTGGAGCCCCAGGCGTAATCGCGGAGGGCATTTTCGATTTCGTACACAGCCGGTGTCCATTCTGGTCTACTGGTCGTCAGGTGTATGGGGCTTGCAAGGGAGGTGGGTTGGCGGTGCGGCAGGCGGTCACCTACAGAGGCGCGCACTGGCCGTTCGTGGCTACTAACGCGCGGAGCGTCTGTTCGTCGCCCATGCTCTTGAGCTGGTTCAGCAGCTCCTCGGTGATCGGCTCGCCGTCGGGTGTTGTGGTGACGGGAGTGAAGTCCGACGACGGGGCCGGCGTTTGCTGGGCGGGGTTCCATCCCGCTGCCAGCGGGGCAGTGGCCAGCAGCAACCCTGAAGCCTGCAGGCGTCCGCCCGCTGCGGATGCCTGGACCATCGAGTCGGCCTGCAGGCCGACGGCCCGCGTTCCCCCCGCCCCTGCAGCAGCCTGGGGTCCCGACGCTGAAGCGAGCAGTTGACTTACTTTGTCGTGGATGACATCGAAGTCCGGGACAGTGGAGAAGGAGGCGTCAAAATCGGGCGGCCCGATGGTGAGGCGCTTGACGTCCTGTCCCTTGGCTTTGATGGCCAGGTCCACGAAACTCCCCAGCTGCGAGGAGGAGATGTTCGAATCCACCACCTTGGTTCCGGCACTGGCGATGTCCTCGAACTTCGACAGGAGCGTCGCCGGATCCAGCTGCTGGAGCATGGCCTGCTGGACGCACTGCTGGCGTGCGATGCGGGCGTAGTCGTCAACGAATTCGCGTGAGCGGCCGTACCAAAGGGCGTGATAGCCGTCCAGCGTATTGTCCCCGGCCGGGATCCAGCCCAGCGGCATGCCGTGGATGCCGCTGGCCTCGTCAATGGTTTCGCCGCTGATCGGGACCCAGCCGCCGGCCTTGATCCGGATGCCGCCCATGGCATCGATGAGCTTGGCGAAGCCGTCCATGTCCACCAGAACGTAGGCCTGGACCGTGATGCCGAGGCTCCCCGAGACGGCCTCCAGCGTGGCCTGCGCACCCGGGTCTGCGACGCCGGGGTAGAGATCGGCGTGTTCGTTGGTGACTTCGGTGTTGATGGCGTTGATGAGGCAGCCATCGCCGCAGTCGTAGCCGTCCGGGTAGATCTGCCGCATGGGGGAGTCCTCGCTGAACTGGGCGTTCTGGAGGTTGCGGGGCACGGAGATGATGGCAGTCTGCCCGGTCTTGGCATCCACGCTGAGGACAGAAAGGCTGTCCGGACGGCGGCCCGTACGGTCGTCACCGGCGTCACCGCCCATCATCAGGAAGTTGTAGCGGCCGTCCACAGGCTCGATCGAAGGTCCTGCAGAGAAAATACTGCCGATGGCATTGCGGCCAACATTGAGCAGGTACGCGGCATAGCCAAGCGTGCCGCTGCTCAGGATCAGCGCAAGGACCAGTGCGATGCCCACGGCGGGACGGGCTTTGTGTGCCAACAGGACCGGGCGGATCAGCCGAAGGGTATTGATGAAAAGCAGTGCCCACCCCAGTGCGAGTGCCACGAGGGCCAGGACGATCACCAGGGAAGCGAACGGGTTGGCGATGATGTTGATCAGCAGGGACCGGTTCAGGAGCAACAGCAGCCCAGTGGCTACCAGCAGGGCCCACACAGCAAGCGTGACGCGGAGGGTAATGCGGCCGATCCTTCGGTCACCGGCAACAATCTGGGCACTGCCGGGAACCAGGAGGGTCATGAGGACCAGTACGAAGCCACGCTTGGTCCGCAGAGGTTCCGAGGCCGCGGACGGATAGCGCACGGGATCGGTCATGGAGGCCCCTGCTGAGGGCTGCTGTTCGCTTCTGGACATCTTCGGGATACCTTAGCTGCTGCCCCGGAGAACACCGTTGCCGTCAGCGAAAACCTCACTGACTTTCTGCCTGAGGTTCGCTCCCTTCCGGGTGGCCGTGTCGTTCAGCTCCTGAGCAAAATCGAGGAGATCGGCGCGGAGCGACGCGGCCAGTGTGTCCGTGCCTGCCGCCAGGATGCGGACGGCCAGGAGGCCGGCGTTGCGGGCCCCGGCGATCGAAACGGTGGCCACGGGGACCCCTGCCGGCATCTGCACAATGGAGAGCAGCGAATCCATGCCGTCGAGGGTCTTCAGCGGCACCGGCACGCCAATGACAGGCAGTGGCGTGACGCTTGCCAGCATGCCGGGAAGGTGTGCAGCACCGCCGGCACCGGCAATGATGACCCGCAGCCCGCGTTCGTGGGCGCTCTGGCCGTAGCGGATCATTTCGGTGGGCATCCGGTGGGCGGAGACGACGTCGGCTTCAAAGGGAATGCCGAATTCAGCCAGCGCATCGGCTGCGGCCTCCATCACAGGCCAGTCCGAATCTGATCCCATCACCAGGCCGACAAGCGGTCTGTTCGTTGTGTCTGCAGCGCCGGACGTGGATTCGATGGTCATGCGTTCTCCTCGGAAATCCGTACTGTTTCTTCAGCCGGCACCCGGCCGTCGCGGATGATGGCGGCCACCCTGGTGGCACGTTGCCGGACTGAGTCAACATCGGCTGTGGAACTGCCCACAAGGTTGACATGGCCAATCTTCCTGCCAGGCCGGACCGACTTGCCGTAGCAGTGGACCTTGGCCGCAGGCTCGCTGGCAAGGGCGGCAGGAAAGGCGGAGAACAGGTCCTGGTTGTCGCCGCCCAGGAAGTTCTTCATGACCACCACGGGTCCCAGCACGTCGGTGGCGCCGAGCGGAAGGTCCAGGACTGCGCGCAGGTGCTGTTCAAACTGGCTGGTCACCGAACCGTCCTGGGTCCAGTGGCCGGTATTGTGTGGCCGCATGGCCAGCTCATTGATGAGGAAGCCTGCTCCGCTTCCTGGTGTTTCGAAGAGCTCCACCGCCATCACGCCGGTCACGCCGAGTTCGCTGGCGATCCGCAGCGCGGCGTCCTCGGCCGCGGCGGCAACCTCCAGTGGGACGCCAAGGGCGGGAGCGATGACCTCGTCGCACACGCCGTCCACCTGGATCGTGTGGACTACCGGCCACGCACGGGCTTCGCCGCCCGGGGTCCGTGCCACCAGCGCGGACAGCTCGCGGCTGAAGTCGACCTTCGCTTCGGCGAGGAGCGGGCTCATGGCCTCGAACCACTCAGCGGCGCCGGCGGCGTCGTCGGCGGAGTCAATGATCCGCACACCCTTGCCGTCATAGCCGCCGCGGGGCATCTTGAGAACAACCGGCCAGCCTGTCTTATCGCCGAAGGCCACCAGCGCGGCGACATCGGGAACCGAAGCCCAGGTGGGGTTCGGCAGCCCCATGCCGTCGATGGCCGCCCTCATCACCAGCTTGTCCTGTGCGTTGACAAGGGCGTCCGGGCCGGGCTGCACGTTCACTCCGGCGGCCAGAAGCTCGCGGAGGTGGTCCGTCGGGACGTGCTCGTGGTCGAACGTCATGACGTCCAGGCCATCCGCGAAGTCGAGGAGCGTCTGCAGGTCTTTGTAGTCACCCACCGGCGAAGTGGATACAGCCGACACCGCCGAAACGTCCTCCGCCTCAGCGAGGACACGGAGTTCAAAGCCGAGGGCGGTGGCGGCAGGGGCCATCATGCGCGCAAGTTGGCCGCCGCCAACCACGCCGATTACTGGAAAAGTCACATATGCCAGCCTACAGAAAAGCTCAACGGATCCCGGCTTTCAGACGTCGCGGGGGCCGGATTTCGGGTAATCCTGCCCCCTTCCTGCCGGGCGGATGGGGCGGGCAGGCCAGTTTCCGGGCTAAAATGGTCTCTGGCCGTGTGGCCCACAATCCGACGGCCTTGGAGGGTCATGCTTAGCTCACTTGCAGAACGAATACGGGGACTGGCCTCGCTCTTTTGGCGTGAGGTCGCCAAATTCGGCGCAGTCGGCGGTGTGGCATTCGTCATAGACTCGGCTGTTTTTATCTGGCTGTTCACCGGACCGATGCACAACAGCGAGGTGTGGGCCAAAGCACTGGCTACGATCGTGGCCAGCATCTTCTCCTGGGTTGCCAACCGCTACTGGACGTTCCGTCACCGCAAACAGGCCAACGTGGCCCGCGAAGCAGCGCTTTTTGCCGTGATGAACGTGGTGGGACTCCTGATCGCCTCGGGCTGTGTCTGGTTCGCCAAGTACATTCTGGACCTGAACGACAAACCGTCCCTCTTCATCGCAGGCAGCGTGGTGGGACTCGTGCTCGGCACGATCTTCAGGTTCTTTGCCTACCGCTTCTGGGTCTTCAATGAAGAACTTGACCAGGAGCCGGAGTTCTCCCACGACCACGAGCTCATCGAGTCGCACCACCATGGGAAAGCAGTTGCCCCTGTGGCCGCCCAGTACAGCGCGCCGACAGAAGAGGAAACCGAAAGGCCGCGCCAGCCTTAGCGGGGTTCGATCGCTACTCGCCGTGGATACGTTCCGCCGACATCAGCTTGTCTGTCAGTTCCACGTCGGGGTGCAGCAGAACTACTGAGCCGCCGCCGTTCCAGGCGCCGAGCGAGTCTGCCAGTGCCGTTTCGAGGCCTGTGGCGGCGGGGACCAACAGCCGGACACCCTCGTCGTGCGGAGTGGCAAAGCCCGTGATCAGGTCCCGGTGGAGGTGCCGCACGCCGTCGTGACCCTGCACCGCGCAGCCGGTCTGTGACGGGTCGCTGTGTGCCAGGAAAACATCTCCATGCATGCGGACTTCGGAGGCGAAGTCGATGACTCCGGCAGGAAGGTCGCCGGGCCACCGCATGGCAAGGGCAGGCAGCGCCACGGCGATCACGGCGTCGAACTTTCCCTCGACCGTGCCGGGACTGTCTGTCACCAGCAGTTCGGCGTCGTCACCGTTAAGTACCGTTTCCATGCCCAGCTGCCAGGCGGCAAGCGCCCAGATCAGTGACTTCCAGTGGGCCGGCAGGGAAACGCTGAGCCGCATTCCAGGCTCGGCGTCCAGCTCATCCTGCAGGAGGTTGCTGGTCTTTGCCACCCAGTTGTCCAGGACCCTGCCGGAGAGTTCAACACGCTCGGAATCCGGCCCGTACCAGGTCAGGCGGGGCGACGTGGCGTGGCCGGAACGCAGGGACGTCATCAGTTCGATAACCGGGATGCTCATGGCTATATCTTGCCACGCACGCCTGCGGCCGGTCCCTGCCGGCTGCGCCTCCGGCTGCACCCTGCCTGGACCCTCCTGCGCCATGGCAGCGGCGGCGCCGCGCCGGGAGCCTGAGTCGAATCAGGCGGACCGCCGGGAGTCGTGTGATCTTCCTCACTCTGATTCGTCATTCCATTTGTCTTATTAGCTCGCTGCCTGTATTTTCTGCCGCAAATCAAGGGAACTTGGCAGTACGGGCCATCAGGGCGGCGCTATTCCCGCCCGACGCGCCCGGCTGGCTGAAAATCCCCGGGCGTGGCGTGCCCGGGCTTGGGCCGGAAAGTTGATTATTATCCCTCCGCGGCTTGACGCGCCTGTAGTTACACACGTGTAATTAGATACATAAGGCCACTGCGTAAATACAGGCACACAACCGAGTGCCCAGGGATTCAGGCAGAGGCTGCAACTTTCAGGAGGGTCGCATGGGGCAAGCAGAGCGTATCCATGAAAATGCTGTCGTCGCCGCTGAGGCGACGGCCAAATACCGTTCACGCGGCGTTCCAAGTGACTGGTACGTGGATCCTGCCGATCCCGGCGCGGCGGACCGTTACAACCGCAACACCAGCGACTCCCGCCATGATCAGGCCACGGCCTTTCTGGCGGCGCACGAAGCTCTTCTCGACGGCGGCCACGGCCAGGACGATGACGACCTGGACCCTCCGATGGAACTGCGTATCGCAGATACCATCACGCAGCCGGCGTGGATCGGATTGCCGCTAAGGCAGGACTTCGACGACGAAGGCGAACTCGGCTGGCAGACTGACGCATTGTGCGCACAGACTGATCCTGAGGCCTTCTTCCCGGAGAAGGGCGGCTCCACTCGGGACGCCAAGAAGGTCTGTGGCGCCTGCAACGTGCGGTCCCAGTGCCTTGAATATGCGCTGGCGAATGACGAACGGTTCGGCATCTGGGGAGGCCTTTCCGAGCGCGAGCGCCGGCGGCTAAGGAAGCGGGCAGTCTAATTCTTAAGGAAGTGCATGTCACTGCCGTTGTGGTGTCCCACAACGGCAGTGCCTATCTCCCCAGAACCCTGGCTGCCCTCGCGGACCAGACCCGGCCCGCGGACTCCTTCATCGGGGTGGACACAGGATCGCGTGACGGCTCCGCAGCGCTCCTGGAGGGGGCCTTCGGCGAAGCCAGCGTGACCAGTTTTCCGCACGGAAAAAGCGGAATGGGAGGCGCTGTACGGGCAGGGCTCGATGCACTCTCGCCGTGGGAAGGCCAGCCCGAGCGTGCCGGGACGGAATGGATCTGGCTGCTTCATGACGATTCAGCCCCGGCGCCGGAGGCGCTGGCCGAACTGCTGACAGCCGTGGAGCGCGCACCATCGGTGACTGTCGCCGGCTGCAAGCAATTGGACTGGCACGCCGGGCGCCGGCTCATCGACGTCGGGCTCTCCACCAGCCGCTGGGCGGAGCGGCTCACCCTCATCGATGCAGACGAACTCGATCAGGGTCAATACAACGGCCGCACGGACACCTTCGCGGTCAATTCGGCCGGCATGTTGGTACGCCGGGATATCTGGGAGCATCTGCGGGGGTTCGACCCCGCCCTGCCCGGCACCGGAGATGACGTCGACTTCTGCTGGCGCAACCGCCTTGCCGGGCACCGCGTGGTGGTGGTCCCCACGGCCAGGATGTTCCACGTGGCGCACAGGCCCCACGGACAGGGCAACCCCTCAGCTGCCCGCAAAGCCCAGGTCCATCTCCGCCTCACGCATGCCCCGCTGTGGAAGGTTCCGTTTCACGCAGTGGGTGCGCTCCTGGGCAGCATTTTCAAACTTGTACTCAGCATTGCGGTCAAAGACCCGGGCCACGGTTTCTCCCAGCTGGTGGCCACGTTCGCTGCCCTCGCCAGGCCCCGTGCCGTTGCCAAGGCGCGGCGGACGGCGGCCCGGACACGGCGGATCCGGCGTTCGGTCATCCAGAAGCTGCAGACTCCCCGGCGCGAAGTCTGGAACCACCGCCGTTCCCTGATGGAAGCCCTGGGCGCCGACAACTCCACACCCGACGGCCTCGTCCAGGACCCCCTCGCTAACCAGCCCACCGGCGATTCAGCTGATGACTTCGCAGCTCTGACCACCAGCGAACGGGGCTGGGTGGGGACCGGCGCACTCGCGGCATTCATGATCGCCTCAGCAGCCTCCCTCCTCGCGCTCAGTGGGCTGTTCCGCGCCGAGGCAGTCTCCGGTGGCGGCCTCATTCCGGTCTCCGCCACGTTGGGCGAAATCTGGCATCACGCCTCCAGCTGGTGGATCAGCCTGGGGGCCGGCCTTCCCGGCAGGGGAGACCCGTTCGGCTACGTTCTGTGGATCCTGGGGCTGCTCGGCGGGGGAGATGCCAACGCCGCCATGGGCTGGCTGCTGCTGCTGGCAGCTCCGCTGTCCGGACTGACGGCCTGGTTCGCGGCCGGCGCCCTGACGCTCCGGCGCCGCTTCCGCTTCGTGGCTGCTCTTGTCTGGGCTGCCGCACCGGCCTTGCACGTGGCCCTGAACCAGGGACGCGTGGGAGCCCTGGTGGCCCATCTCATGATTCCGTTGCTCGGACTGGCCCTCCTGCGCGCCACCGGCTCCGCAGTGGGCCACGGCCGGTTTGCGGTGCCGGTCCCCGGTGATCGGCGTTTCACCGAGAAACCGCCTGTCCGGCCCGGAATCAACGGCATGCCCTCCTGGACGGCCGCAGCCGCCGCGGGGTTGGCGCTGGCTGTAGTGGCCGCGTCGGCGCCTTCCGTGCTGATACCGGCCGCCGTCATCATTGTCATCTGCGGACTGATGCTGGGCCGCCGGGGCCGGACGGTCTGGTGGGCGCTGTTGCCCAGTGCCGCGCTTTTCATTCCCTTTGGACTCTCAGTCATCGACCGGCCACGGGCATTGCTCGCCGATCCCGGCGTTCCGGTGGGTTTTGAAGCCGCCCCCTTATGGCAGCAGCTGCTGGGGCAGCCCCTGCTTTTCTCCCCGTCAGGGGGACTGCACGGCCTGCCGTTCTTCAGTGGCCAAACGATCCCGTGGGCACTCCTGCTGGCGATGCTGATAGCGGTACCGGTCCTGCTCCTGGCCGTCGCGGCTCTGTTCGTGCCAGGTCAGAGGACCCGGACAGCGCGCGTTCTCTGGGCGGCAGCACTGATTGTCCTGGCCGGATCCTGGCTCGCAGGGCACATCGCCACAGGTGCCAACGCCGACACCCTGGTCACCCCTTTCACCGGCCCGGCGGTCTCCGCGGCCGGATTCGCCCTGCTGGGTGCCGCGCTCATTGGGGCCGAGCGTTTGCTTGATGCCGCGGACAATGCGTCCTCATCAAGCACCAGGCGCAACGTGGCGCTCCGCTCCGCCACAGCCCTTGCCCTGGTGGTACTGCTTGCCGGACCACTGGCCGGCATGGCGGTATGGTCCGCCCAGAACATGCTCCGGTCCACCGCCGCGGCTCCCCTGACCGAGGTGCCGTCCGGCCCGGCGCTGGGGACACCGCGCCTGGTGGAGGCCGGCAGTGCGCGGACCCTCCCGGCCACCGCCATCGACCGCGGAACCGGCCCCGAGCAGACACGCACACTGCTCATCAGCACCCAGGAGAACGGCACCTTCGATGCCGCCCTGATGCGCGGTGCGGGGACCACGCTGGACAGCCTGTCGGCCATTGCGGCTTCCCGGAACATCATGGGCGCACCCGGCCAGGAGACCGTCAGGGAGGACGACGACGTCACGGCCTCCATCCGCAGCGTCGTGGCCACCCTGGTGGCCGGCCAGGGCGTGGACCCCCGGCCTGCGCTCGAGCGGATCGGGGCCGGGTTCGTGGTGCTGCGCTCAGCCGACACCGCCGCCCAGCTCACGGCCAGCAGGATGGACGCCGTGCCGGGGCTCGTTGCAGTCGGGCAGACCGATGTCGGCTGGCTGTGGCGCATCACCCCGTTGAACCAGCCCACACTTCAGCCCGCTGATGTTGCCCACCGCGTCCGGATAGTTGACGGTGCCGGAGCCACTGTTGCGTTGGTGCCCTCAAGGTACGACGACGTCGATACTGCCGTCGCCGAAGGACCGGAAGGCCGGCTGGTGGTGCTGGCCGAACGGGCCGACCCAGGCTGGAGCGCCTGGTTGGACGGACGGAAGCTCACCGCCACCACCTCCGGCTCTGCCCAGGCGTTCACCTTGCCGGCGTCGGCAGGCCAACTGACCATCCGCTACGACGTCCCCTGGGCCCTCTGGGCCGGGATCGCGCAGATCACGGTGATCGGACTTACCGTGATGCTCGCCATCCCCATGCCCGCCCGCCGGCCCAACACCGGTTTGTCCCGGGACGAGGGATCTTTGCGTAAGGAACACCGGAATGCATAACGACGCACCCGCGGCAGACGTGGCCGCGGCAGACGCGCCGCTGGCCGATGACGCCGCCGGACAACCACGTCCCCCGGCCCGCCGGACCCTCAGCCGTGAGAAGCTGGCCGGGCTGGCCTCGGCCGTGCTGATAGTGGCCGCGGCCGGCGGGATGGTTGCTGCCGGGTCGATCGTGCCTGAGCCTGCCGGGAACCGGAGCATCCCGGCCGCGCTGGCAACTGTTCCGGCCGGCGCGAGCCTGGGCGTGTGTCCCGGGCCTGCGCGCCTGCTCGAAGGGACCGAGGCCGGCACTGATCCGCAGTTCAGCCCTGATTCAGCCACAGCCAACAGCGCTGTCACCGGAGCCGTCGTCAGTGCACCCGGCGGTGTGATGCCCGGAAGCCGGCTGTCCGCGCTCGACGGAAGTACCGCCGTCGAGATCGCGAAGGGCGGCGGCCAGCCCGGAGAAGGTACAGGTCCCCAGGACCTGATCGCTGGCGTGCTGGCCGGCCGTCAAGTTGAAGGCCCCACCGTTCTGGGAGCCGATGCCTTGGGAGGCCTGAAGCCCTCAGCCGCGGGAGTCCTGAAATTCTCGGCCACGGACGGCGACCTCCAAGGGTCCGCAGCGGCCAATTGCCAGGCGCCCGCCAACGACCTCTGGCTCGCCGGTGCCAGCACCACGGTCGGCCGCACCTCCGTGCTGGTGCTCAGCAATGCCTCCAGCACGCCCGCCACGGTCAGCCTCGAACTCTTCGGCGGCCAGGGGCAGATCCAGGCCCCAGGCAGCAGGGGACTGCTGGTGGCGCCTGGAACCACGCGGTCCATTGTTTTGGCCGGCCTCGCTCCCGGCGAAGAGCAGCTCAGCGTCCATGTGCGCAGCGCCGGCGGTCCTGTAGCGGCTGCCATCCAGCAGAGTGTCCTGAGGGGACTCACGCCCGGCGGCGTCGACTTCATCGCCCCAGGGGCTGCGCCGGCGTCCCGGCAGGTCATGACCGGGGTGGATATCCAGGACGCGGCCGGAATCGCCGCCGTCACCGGGACAGGTGGCTTCGACGACGCCGGTCCAACACTCTCCCTCACGGTCCCGGGCTCCGCGGATGCTGTGGTGGAGGTCAAGCTCTTCGGCCGTGACGGCCAGAAAGCCCTTCCCAACGGAGGCGTCGTGACCGCAAAAGCCGGTTCCGTCACCGAGGTGTCGCTGGCCGGGGTCCCGGCCGGCCATTACACCGTCTCCACCAGTTCGGATGTCTCCTTCGTGGCTGCGGCCCGGGTCACGCGCGGCCTGGCCAGCGAGAAGGCCTTGGACGTTGCATGGGCTGCCTCCGGGGTCCGGCTGGGAAGCCAGCATGTGGTGCCGGTGCCGCAGGGCGGGGAGCGGATCCTCGTGTTCGGGGTCCTGGAGAACCGGGCAACGATTTCCTACGCACCCATTACCGCAGACGGCAAGATCCGGGCAGCCGCAACTGCAGACGTCGCCGGCGGCACCACCACGTCCATCAAGGTTCCGGAGAAAGTGGACGAAGCAGACGTGGTGGGCTACATCGTCTCAGCTTCGGGTGACGCCGCCTACGGAGCCCTCCTGCTGCAGCAGGATGGGCGGGAAGACGTTTCCACGCTGGCCTTCATGCCGGCGGCATCGGGCCAGGAAAAGGTGCCGGTCACTCTCGGGTACTGACCGGACGGGACCAAGCGGCCGGCAACCTGGCGGCGACTATGTGGCCGTTTCAGCCCTAAGGGAGCCGGGGGTATTCGGTCAGCTGCCGCACCATCCGCCGCACCATCCGGGGATCCGTACCAGCAGGCAGTAAGGGAGACAGTCCGGCTGTTAAACGCCCAGTAAAACCGGTCAGTACCGGCGCCGGTACACCGGGTCCAGCGTTTCAGGCGCTACGCCGAGCATCTCGGCGGTGTGCTCCACTACGACGTCGTGAACAAGGTCCTGGAGTTCCTCACGGGTGGCGCAACCCTGTTCCACCACGCGGCGGTACAGGGTGATGACCGGGCCCTCCTCCGCCGTGGCGGGGGTGTAGGCGCCCATGGGCGGCGGCGAGGCATCGGCCACCAGTTGCTCCAGCTGGGGCGGTATTTCATCAACTGCAAACCGCACGCCATCGAGGGTTTTGCCCCAGATGTCGTGGAGCCGCTGTGCTGAATCGAGCACCATGTCATCGAATCTGTCGGACCGCGTCCGATAGCCGGGGTGGGTTGGCAGCATCAGCTCGCCGCGCAGGCCCCGGCCGTGGCGGTTCCGGCGGCGCATCGCGAAGCCTCGGCCCGGCGACCCCAAACCCGTCTCTCCGTTGCGGACATCCGGGTCAGCCAACCGGACCGTAAAAGCTGATTCATGGTTCGATGACTGCATACATTGACTCTAAACCCGGCCGAAGATTTACGCGACACAATCCACAATCCCGCTCTGGCGCGGCGACAGTGCTGCAAATACGCCGAAGGTCCGGCCATAGCGAGTAGTCTGGGATGTCGTGGGAGCTATCCGTCAATGTTCGAGGTCAGCCTGCCGTCAGTCAGCGGTGGCTACTTTGACGTACGTCTATGCCGACTCCACAGCAGTCCTGGGCCCGCTGGCCACCTATGCCGAACCGCATTGTTACGATTTGTGCGAACAGCACGCCGGCTCACTGACGGTTCCGCGGGGCTGGGAAGTCCTGCGGCTTGCCATGCCAACGAGCCCGCAGCAGCCCGGTCCGGACGACCTCCTGGCGCTGGCAAACGCGGTCCGTGAAGCAGCAGCGCTGCCACCGAAGTCCCAGTCCACCCAGACCCAGCGTCCATCACATTCGGCGCTGGAGGCACCGGCCGGCACAGAAGGCACCCGGCGGGGGCATCTGCGCGTGCTGCGCGAACCTTCCTGACACCCATCTGGCGGTAGGCTGGAATCTGCTAATCAGTCAGCCACCGGCGCGAACGCGCCCCTTTCGGGAGCATCAACCCATGCCAAAGATCAGTCCTGAACTGTTGTCCGTCCTGCGGTGCCCTGTCACCGGATCAAACCTGATCCAGGAGGACGACGAGCTTGTCTCGACGGCGGCAGGGGACACCGGCGTGAAGCTGCGCTACCCGATCGAGGACGGCATCCCGCTGCTGCTGCCGCCCGAGCTTCGCCTCGCTGCGACTGCGGCGGGCTCGGACCAGCACGACTCCCGTCCGAGTGAAGCCTGAACCGTTCCACCACCCCACACAGACAAGCACGCCTCGCCCGCGTCCTCCCCACAGACGCAGCCCGACAGACGCAAGACCCCCGCGGCCGCCTCATCGCCGTCGCCGCGACCGGACAGAGCAAAGGAATCCCATGACATTTGACTACAAGGTTGCCGATATCTCGCTGGCAGAGGCCGGCCGGCACCAGATCCGCCTCGCCGAGCACGAGATGCCCGGGCTGATGTCGCTCCGCGACGAGTTCGGACCTACACAGCCGCTGAAGGGTGCCCGGATTGCCGGTTCCCTGCACATGACTGTCCAGACCGCCGTCCTGATCGAAACCCTCACGGCGCTCGGTGCGGAGGTCCGCTGGGCCTCCTGCAACATCTTCTCCACCCAGGACGAAGCCGCAGCAGCAGTTGTTGTCGGCCAGGGGACCGTTGAGGATCCGCAGGGAGTTCCCGTGTTCGCCTGGAAGGGTGAAACCCTCGAGGAATACTGGTGGACGGCCCAGCAGATCCTCGTCTGGCCCGGAGCGGACACGGATCCGGACCTGGGCCCGAACATGATCCTGGACGACGGCGGCGATGCCACCATGCTGGTCCACAAGGGCGTTGAGTTCGAGGCCCTGGGTGCTGTGCCGTCAGCAGCCGACGACGAGTCCGAGGAAGGCCGGATCTTCCTTGACGTGCTCCGTGCGTCCCTGCAGGAGGATCCAAAGCGCTGGACCCGGATCGGTTCCGGCCTCCGCGGCGTCACCGAGGAAACCACCACCGGCGTGCACCGCCTCTACCAGCTGGCAGAACAGGGCAAGCTGCTCTTCCCGGCCATCAACGTCAATGATTCGGTCACCAAGAGCAAATTCGACAACAAATACGGCATCCGACACTCGCTGCCGGACGGCATCAACCGCGCCACCGACGTCCTGATGGGCGGCAAGGTCGCCGTCGTCTGTGGCTATGGCGACGTCGGCAAGGGAGCAGCAGAAGCCTTCCGCGGCCAGGGCTCGCGGGTCATCGTCACCGAAATCGACCCCATCTGCGCCCTCCAGGCAGCCATGGACGGTTACCAGGTGGCCAAGCTGGAGTCCGTTCTCAGCGAAGGCCATATCTTCATCACCACCACGGGCAACAAGGATGTCATCCTTGCCGAGCATATGGCCGGGATGCGTGACAAGGCCATTGTGGGCAACATCGGCCACTTCGACAACGAGATCGACATGGCCGGACTGGCCAGGATCCCCGGCATCCGGAAGGTGGAGATTAAACCCCAGGTCCACGAATGGGTGTTCGAAGCGGACGCCGCCACAGGACAGGGCAGCCGCTCCATCATCGTGCTTTCGGAAGGGCGCCTGCTGAACCTGGGCAACGCCACCGGCCACCCCTCCTTCGTCATGAGCAACTCGTTCGCCAACCAGACAATCGCCCAGATCGAGCTGTGGACCAAGCGGGACCAGCCTGAGGGCGAACGTGAATACGACAACCAGGTGTACGTCCTGCCCAAGATCCTCGATGAGAAGGTTGCGCGGCTCCACCTCGACGCCCTCGACGTCGAGCTCACCGAACTGTCCAAGGACCAGGCTGGATACCTGGGCCTTGACGTCGCGGGCCCGTACAAGCCTGAGCACTATCGTTACTGACGTGTGACGCCCCGGGTGCTGACCGCACCCGGGTTTGTGACGTCCAAGCATTAAGATCGGACCATGGAGCCTGACTTAAAGCCGCGCCGCCGGGGGACCGCCAAAAAGATTCTGGTGGTGGCGGTCCTTTGCGTCCTTGCTGCCACGGGCGGCGTCTTCGCAGCCGTGGCTCCGGGTTTTGCGGGAGCCGGCCTTGAATCGGAGGCCGGCTCCGCCGTCCGGTCCGCCCCGGGAGTGGCCTCGCCCGTCGTCGCGCCCGTGAAGGTGGACGTCGTCCCTGCCGAGGGAACCAAACAGGTGAACCCGGCTGCACCGGTATCACTGAAGGTGGCCAACGGCAGGATCGAGAGCGTCACGCTGACCAGTACCTCCGGCGAAGCAGTCCAGGGGACTTTCGCCACCGACGGCAGCGGCTGGTCCGCAGCAGGCCCGCTGAAGTTCAATACCGAGTACAGCTACACCTACGTGGTCACGGACGGGGCGGGACGCGAGACCAGCACCACGCACTCGTTCAATACCGTCTCCAGCACGCACGAGGCCGACGCCGCGATCTATCCGCTGGACGGTATGAAGGTAGGCGTGGGCCAACCCCTCCAGATCATCTTCAGCGAACCGGTGGTCAACCGCGATGCCGTGGAGAAGGCCATCAAGGTCACCTCCAGCGCCGGCCAGGCCGGGGCCTTCCACTGGTTCAGTGACACGATGGTCCGTTACCGTGCGGAGGGTTTCTGGGTGGCCAACTCCACCGTCACCATGGACATGCAGCTCTTTGGAGTGGATCTTGGCAACGGGCAGATCGCCAACTTCAACAAGAAAGTCAACGTGAACTTCGGCGACAAGAAAGTAGCCATCGCCGACGCCGCCGCCCACACGTTCACCCTCAGCGTCAACGACCAGGTGGTCAAGACCCTCCCGGTCAGCATGGGCGATGAACGCTTCCCGTCAGCCCGCGGCTACGCCGTGCTGATGGAAAAGAACCGCTATGACCACTTCCGGGCCGCCAGCATCGGCCTCAAGCCCGGCGACCCCGCCTACTACGGCGAAGTGGACGTGGAGTACGCCATCCGCCTCACCCTGAGCGGGGCCTACATCCACCAGGCGCTGGAATCCGCCTACCCGTACATCGGCAACAAGAACGTCTCCCATGGCTGCATCGGTTTCGCTCCCGACGGCGCCGCCTGGGTGTTCGACAACATGACCACCGGGGATGTTGTCCAGATCATCAACACCGAGGGCGACTACGCCGCCCTTGACGACGGCTACGGGGACTGGAACATTCCCTGGGCCCAGTACGACAACTAGCGAACCGTTGCTGCACCCATCCGTGCCCGTCGGCTAAGAACTGAAGGGCAAGCGGTCCAGCCGCTCTGCTGTGGCGGTGCTGCGGCGCCGGGCCTGCCGTAATTGCGCCAGTTCGCGGTTGCGGCGTTCGGCAATAACAGCCGCCAGGTAATGCTCGGGGGTGGTACCAGGCGGAGGGGGAGGGGCCACCTGCCCCGACAGTTCGGTGGCGATGGCCTGGGCCATCCGGGCGGCCGAAAGGGGTGACATCCGCCCGGCCTGCCGGATGAACCGGGCAGCCTGCCTTGCCGTCGCATCGGGGATCCGGCCGATGTCCGCCGCTCCGGCCCAGGCGCGCAGATGCGGCGGAACCTCGACGCGGACAGCGGCCTCAACGGGCACCCTGCGCCGGAGTGCGTACGTGCCTGCGAGGATATCTCCCAGCCGTTTGGACCGGCTGTTGAAGAGTGCGACGGCGATGGCCAGGCCGCCCAGGGTCAGGTAGATTTCCAGGAATCCCGTCAGCCCGCGGATGACAGCGTGACGGAACCGGATGGCGCCGCCGTCGTCCCTGACCACGCGCAGGCCCGCAGCCAGCTTTCCGAGGGAGAGGCCCCGGGTGAGGGTCTCCACGGCCACGGGGAGAATCACAAAGCAGAAAACAATACTGACCAGCAGCAGCATCCGGAACGCCGCCTCGTCGAGGTCCTGGGCAGCAGCGGTGACGCCGAAGAGGATCAGGACCAGAAGGACCACGTTGAAGAGCACATCGAGCAACAGCCCCAGTGCCCGGGCGGCGAATGTCGCGGGGCGGAGTTCCAGGACAACGGCCTCGCCCGTGATTATTGAACTCAAGCCGGTTCCCCTTCCCGTCACCATTCCTGCGGTCAACCAACCTCCGGACGCTCACAGTCTAAGGCGGCTAGGCTGAAGCCGTGGATATGGATGCCTTCTCCGCTGTCAACGGAGACAAATGGTCGAGGCTGCACGAACTTGCGCATAAGCGGCGGCTCAGCGGGGAGGAAGCCGACGAACTGCTCAGGCTCTACCAGGCCACCTCCGCACATCTGTCCTTCATCCGGTCCGTGGCCCCGGAGGGCGGCCTGTCCGCGTCCCTCTCCGCCACCTTGGTCCAGGCCCGGACCCGCTTCACCGGGGCGCGCTCAAACTTCATGACGGACCTGGCACGTTTCTTCGTGGCCGCCCTGCCCGCAGCCCTGTACCGGCTGAGGTGGCTCACCGTTGCCTGCGGGGCCGCGTTCATCGTGGTCAGTGCCGCCTACGCGGTGTGGATCGGGACGTCGCCGGAGGCCTTGCGGGCGGTGGCCTCCGACGCCGCGGTCAGGCAGTACGTGGAGGAGGATTTCATCGACTACTACTCGGAAAACCCTGCTGCGTCCTTTGCTGGCGCCGTCTGGACGAATAACGCGTGGATCAGTGCGCAGGCGGTGGCCCTCGGCATCACCGGAATCTGGGTGCCGATGATCCTGTTCTCCAACGCGCAGGCAGTAGGGATCGCCGCAGGCATCTTTGCCGCCGTCGGCAAGCAGGATGTCTTCTTCAGCTACATCCTTCCCCACGGACTGATGGAACTGACGGCCGTCTTCATTGCCGGCGCCGCGGGGCTGCGGATCTTCTGGGCCATGGTCTCGCCCGGTCCCCGGACCCGGGGACGCGCAGTGGCCGACGAAGGCAGGTCCCTGATCACCGTCGCCCTTGGCCTGGTGCTGGTGCTGTTCATCTCTGGCCTGGTGGAGGGTTTTGTGACGCCCAGCCCGTTGCCGGTGTGGGCCAAGATCAGTATTGGCGCCGCTGTCCTGGCCGCGTACTGGATCTACGTGCTGGTATGGGGCCGGCGCGCCTATGATGCCGGTGAGCGCGGCGACCTGGGGGCGGGCGACGCCGGCTACTCCGAAATCGCCGCCTGATTCGCGCGCTTCCGGGGTGGCACCTCGCCGTTGCAGAGGAGCGGACGGTAGGCTCAACAACAGATACATGGCGCTGCCCGGACCAGAGCCGGCAGCGCGAACCCCAACGGAAGTGACGCTGCTGTGAACGACAACCCGCCGACCCCTGCCAAACGCTCGGAGCCGCAGCCGGATCCGGACCTTGATGCGTCGAAAGACTCGGATGAGCCCGCGTTTGCCTGGATGACAGGCTCCGGCTCCAGTGGCACTGATGAGTCCAGCACAGGCGGCGTCCGCGCCGGGCAAGCATCCGGGCAGCCCGAAAGCCGCGCCGACCGCAAGGCGGCGGAAGCCGCCGTCGAACCTTCTGCGGTTTCTTCGGCAGCGGAGCCCTCCGCCGCCGGAGCCCACCACACCGAAACCGCCGCCGTCGCATCCCCCGCTGCGGCAACCGCCGCCAAGGATGCCGGCCGCGAAACCCCAGGCCGCCAAACCCCAAGCGGAACCCTCAGCCGCGAAACCTCGGGCCACAACGCCTCCCACATGGGCGCGTCCCCTTCGGGCGCTGCCCATAAGGACGGCGGCCTGTTCAGCGAACCGCATCCAACGTCAGCACTGCAGGTCCGTCCTCCGCAGGAGGAAGTGGAGCGGCGCAACGCCGAGCGTGAAAGTGCCGCCAACGCCAAGCCGGTGCCGCCGCGGATCTGGCAAGTCCTGCTGGCCATTTTCTACCCCGTGATCCTCCTGGTTCTGGCCGTCCGGGCAGTGACCAGTCCTCTGTTCCTCTGGGTGGAATACAACAGGCCCGGTTTTCCCGGAGATGGCTACGGCTTCAGCACCGATGACAGGATGACCTACGGCTCCTACACCGTTGACTACCTCAGTAACTGGGCGGGTCCGCGCTATCTCGGGGACCTGGTCAACCGCAGCGGCGGGGACCTCTTCAAAGACGGCGAAGTCAGCCACATGGCAGACGTGAAGCTTGTCATCCTCTCCGCCTTCGGGGCAGGCTTGCTTCTGATCGTGCTCAGCCTCGTGGGCATCGCCTACCTGAGGCGGCGCAGCACCGGGGGAGTGCGCCGGGGACTGTTTGCAGGCTCCATCGTCGGGTTGGTCATCATCCTGGGGCTCGGGGCGCTGGCAGTTCTCGGCTGGCAGCAGTTCTTCACCGAGTTCCACCGGATCTTCTTTGCCAGCGGCACCTGGACGTTCGCCCTTGAAGACACCCTCATCAGGCTCTTCCCGGGGCAGTTCTGGATCGACGCCGGAATCGTTATTGCCGGGCTCGTGTTCCTGGCGTCACTGGTGACCCTCATTCTCACCTGGCCCACGCGGCGGCGCCGGGGAATGGTGCGGGATGACCAGGACATCAACGACGAGCAGGTTGGCGCCGGCCAGCCGTAAAGCGCTCCGCCGTAAAGAACTCAGCCGTATAGGCCGGCAATCTCGGCCTCAAATTCACGCACGACGACGGCCCTCTTGAGTTTGAGGGACGGGGTCAGGTGGCCGGATGCTTCAGTGAACTCGTTTGGCAGGATGGTGAAGTTCCGGATGGATTCTGCCTTGGAAACCATCGTGTTGGCGTGGTCCACGGCTGCCTGAACGGCAGCACGGACACGGGCATCCGTGACCGCTTCGCCGATGGAAAGCGCCGGTACCTTGTTTTCCGAGCACCAGTTTTCCAGCCCTGACGGATCGAGACTGACCAAAGCGGCAATAAAGGGCCTGCCATCGCCCACCACCACGGCGTGGCCCACGAGCTGGTGGGCGCGGATCTTTTCCTCCAGTGGCCCGGGCGCCACGTTCTTACCGCCGGCCGTCACCAGGATGTCCTTTTTCCGGCCGGTTATTTTCAGGAACCCGTCAGCGTCCAGCTCGCCCACGTCTCCGGTGCGGAAGAAGCCATCCACGAACGCTTCCTCGTTGGCAGCCGGGTTGGCGTGGTAGCCCTTGAACACACCGATCCCCTTGACCAGCACTTCGCCGTCTTCGGCCACACGGATGGTGGTGCCCGGCAGCGGGACGCCCACGGTGCCCACCCTGGTCCGGTGGGGGGTATTGGCGGTGCAGGGCGCGGTGGTCTCGGTCAGGCCGTAGCCCTCGAGCACCGGGATCCCCATCCCGCGGAAGAAGTGTGCGTCTTCAGGTGCCAGCGGGCTGGCTCCGGACACCATGTAGTTGAGCCGGCCGCCAAAGACCTGCCTGAGCTTCGGATACACCAGCCTGTCGAACAGGGCGTGCTGCATCCTGAGGGCGAGGCCGGGGCCACTTCCTTGGCCGCGGGCTGCGTTGTCCTGTTCGATGGAGAAGCGGATGGCGGTGGCGGAGGCTGCCCCGAAAATCCTTGATTTCCCGCTCATTGTTGCCTTGTGGCTGGCGCTGGCGCGGACCTTTTCGAAAATCCGGGGCACGGCCAGCAGGAAGGTGGGTTTGAAGGTTGCCAGATCCTCCACCAGGGCAGCGGGACTGGCCACATGGCCCAGCGTGGCACCGGCATGGAGGCACACCACCTGGACAGCGCGCGCCAGCACGTGGGCCAGGGGGAGGAACATCAGGGTGCGTGCGTTCTCCTGCTTGAGGAGCTCCGGAAGGAAGGCCACGACGTTGGCGGCCACGAGCGCAAAGTTGCCGTGGGTGATTTCGCAGCCTTTGGGGTGCCCGGTAGTGCCGGAGGTGTAGACCAGGGACGCGACGTCGTCCAGTCCGGCGGCAGTACGGTGCCTCTCCAGTTCGGCATCGGTGACTCCCATACCGGCGGCCGCGAGGCTGGCGAGGTCGGGGGCTTCGGCGTCGTAATCCATCCTGACTACGCTGACCAGCCGGTCCCGGAGGCGGTCGGAGGTCTCCAGTACCCGGGCGATCATCGCCACTTTGCCGCGGTCCTCGGCGAAAACCCGGCGGGCACCGGCATCGTGCAGGATCCACTCCACCTGGCTGGGGGAGGAGGTTTCATAGATGGGCACCGTCACTCCGCCCGCGAACCAGATCGCGAAATCCACCAGGGTCCACTCGTACCGCGTCGCGGACATCACTGCCACCGTGTCCCCGGGCTCCAGGCCGCCGGCGATCAGGCCTTTGGCCAGCGCGGAGACATCGTGCAGGAACTTCTGGGCCGGGATGTCTGTCCAGCCGTTGGGGGCTTTGCACGAGTAGAGGGGGTGGGAGGCGTTCCTGGCCGCCTGATCCATCAGGAGATCGGTGACATTGCTGTCCGGTTCGAGCTCCACCATGAGCTTTGTGCTTGCTTCCCGCACGGGTGTCTCCGTTCCACTGCCTTACCGGAGCGCTCCTGCGGGCGGCTCTATATCGTCAGGGTCTGATGCAATCCTGCCCTAGATCCAGGACGGCATCCACATTCTGAAGCGCCATTCCTGGTACGGGATGGTCTCCGCTGTCCACACCGGATAAAAGAAAGCGGACAGCAGGACTGCTCCGGCGACAAACAGCGCCACCAGGTAGAGTCCCGAGCGCCGCCGCCAGAGCGGGTCTGTGTCCCGGCCCATCACCAGTCCAAGGCAGTAGACCAAGGCGAGCACCAGGAATGGCTCAAAAGACACCGCGTAGAAGAAAAACATGGTGCGCTCCGGGTACAGGAACCAGGGCAGGTAGCCCGCAGCCACGCCTGCCAGGACTGCGCCTGCCCGCCAGTCCCGGCGTCCGGCCCACCAGAACAGGACCACCACCAGCGCAATGGCTGCACTCCACCAGACCATCGGATTCCCCACCGAAAGGATGGCGGAGGCGCAGTTGGGCACATCGCATCCCGGGGTGCCCTGTTCCGGTTTCTGGTAGAAGAACGACGTCGGCCTCCCCATGACCAGCCAGCTCCACGCACTTGCCTCGTAAGGATGTTCGGAACCCAGGCCCTGGTGGAACTTGTAGGCCTCCAGGTGATAGTGCGCCAGGGAACGCAGCGAATCCGGCAGCCACCCCCACTCCGCTGACGGGTTGGCCTCGGCCCAGCGCCGGTAGTAAGCGTCATCAGACCGGAACCAGCCGGTCCATGTTGCGGCATAGACCAAGGCAGCCACGGGAACCATTGCGGCGAAGGCAGGCAGCCCGTCCTTGATGACGCCGCCGCTTGCCCAGCCGCGGATACCGGCGACGCGCCGTGCATTGAGGTCCCACAGCACTGTCAGTACGCCGAAGGCTGCGAGGAAAAACAGGCCCGACCATTTGGTGCCGATGGCCAGGCCCAGGCATACGCCCGCGGCCAGCCGCCACCAGCGGATGCCAAGCCAGGGGCCTGAGAGCAGCTGCCCCGCAGAGGGCCGGCCGTTTTTCGAAGCCGCCGCCAGCCTGGCCAGCCGGTTTGCAAGGCGCCGCCGTCCGTCGTCCCGGTCAAGCAGCAAAGCACCGAAAGCCGCGAGGATCCAGAACATCAGGAACACGTCCAGGAGCGATGTCCGCGACATCACCAGGTGGTGGCCGTCGACGGCGAGGAGCAGGCCCGCGGCCGCGGCCAACGGCAGGGAGCGGAAAAGTTTCAGGGCAATCAGTGACAGCAGCAGGATGGACACGGTACCGGTCAGTGCCGCGGCGAACCGCCAGCCGTAGGGATTATCCGGCCCGAAAAGCCACATGCCGCCGGCGATCATCCATTTACCCACCGGAGGATGGACCACATATTCGGGGGTGTTCAGAATGACAGTAGGGTTGCCGGCATTGAAGGAATCGTTGGCCTTGTCCGGCCAGCTGCGCTCATAGCCGCTGATCAGGTACGAATAGGCGTCCTTGACGTAGTACGTTTCATCGAAAACAAGGCTCGCGGGGGTGTCCAGCCGAACAAAGCGGAGGATGCCACCGATCAACGCGGTCAGGATCGGGACCAGCCAGAACCAGATCCGCAGCGACGGCGGGTAATCCTGCCAACTGCGGAAGTTTCCGATCAGCCGCTCCCGGAGGACCTCTGCGGAATAGGCCTCAGCGGGCCGGCTGATCCAGGAGCGTCGCGGCTGGGAATTAGCGGCACCCGTGTTTCCGGGGGACCCGGCGGCTGGTGCCGGCGCGATGGCTTGCCCGGCCCCGGCAGGCCGCATGGAGGTCTGCGTCACCTGCCCCATGCTACCTTTTGCAGCCTGTGAAGCCGCCCAGCAGTAGGCTGGGGTAGTGGACCCTAACCCAAGCACCTTCGCCGATCCCAGCCCTGCAGACCGTTCCGGGACCGGTGAGGCGGAGCTTGCGTCAGCGCCTGATGTGGCTGCACCTGATTCGGCAGCGCCTGATACTGCGGTGCCTGATGCTGCGGAGCAGGTCCCGGCAGAGCCCGTTGCGGGTGGGCCCGGCAGGATCATCCTGGCGGCGACGCCCATCGGCAACGCCGGCGACGCCTCGGTCCGCCTGATCGGGCTGCTGGGCACGGCGGATATTGTGGCAGCCGAGGACACCAGGCGCCTGCACCGGCTGGTTCAGAATCTCGGGGTCACCGTCGGGGGCCGGGTGATCAGCTATCACGAACACAACGAGGCCACCAAGACCGCAGAACTCCTGGAGCAGGTACGGGCGGGCAAGACGCTGGTCATGGTCACCGACGCCGGAATGCCCTCCGTTTCCGATCCCGGCTTCCGCCTCGTGGAAGGTGCGGTGGCTGCGGGCCTCACCGTGACCGCAGTCCCTGGGCCGTCGGCTGTGCTGACTGCCTTGGCTTTGTCCGGCCTCCCCACTGACCGCTTCTGCTTCGAGGGCTTCCTTCCCCGGAAGGCCGGTGAACGCGCCTCGCGGCTGGCGGATCTTTCGGCCGAGCGCCGGACCATGGTCTTCTTCGAGGCCCCGCACCGCCTGGAATCGATGCTGCGTGCGCTCCGGGAGCGTTTCGGCGCCGAACGGCGGATCGCTGTGTGCCGGGAACTGACCAAAACCTACGAGGAGGTCCTCCGCGGCACCGTGGGCGAGTTGCTGCTGTGGGCGGAAAACAACGAGGTCCGGGGAGAGATCGCCGTAGTGCTGGGCGGTGCGCCCGAACAGGCACCGGGAACCCCGGAAGACCATGTGGCGGCCGTCAACGAGTTGATATCCCAGGGAATCCGGCTCAAGGAAGCGGTGGCCGCCGTCGCAGAGGACGTCCGGGTTAGTAAGCGGGAGCTCTATTCAGCGGTCCTCGCGGCGCGCTGACCGGGCCAGCGGCGGGCTGTGCAGTCGCACAATGACGGCTCGATCCTGCAGTGCTTCCGGGCGTAGACCCTCCGGCCGCCGCAGCAGTAGTCTGACAATGAATCAGCCAAACCGGCCGGTCGCCGGCCCGGGAGCGGGACCAAGAAGCCTCCGGGCAGGCGCCGGCGGGCCGCAGGCTCTTCCGACAGCCGCAAAACCTACTGACAAGGGAGTCACCCGTGACGCTCACCGCACAGCCAGCCGTAACCGCCAAGCGCGAGAGCGAGCTGCTCGCCTCTGTACCCACCGGACTGCTGATCAATGGCCAGTGGCGGCCCGCTGCGTCGGGGAAGACGTTCGACGTCGAGGACCCCGCCACGGGCAAGGTGCTGTTGAGCATCGCCGACGCCGGGGCCGGGGACGGTATGGCCGCCCTTGACGCTGCCGCTGGGGCGCAGGAGTCCTGGGCGAAGGTCGCGCCGCGCGAACGGGGCGAGATCCTGCGCCGGGCTTTTGACCTGGTGACGGAACGCGCCGAGGATTTCGCGCTGCTGATGACCCTGGAAATGGGCAAACCGCTGGCCGAAGCCCGCGGCGAAGTCACTTACGGTGCCGAGTTCCTGAGGTGGTTCTCCGAGGAAGCGGTCCGCGCGTTCGGCCGCTACTCGGTCTCCCCGGACGGGAAATCCCGCCTGCTGGTCACGAAGAAGCCGGTGGGCCCGTGCCTGCTGATCACGCCGTGGAATTTCCCGTTGGCCATGGCCACCCGCAAGATTGCCCCGGCCGTTGCCGCCGGCTGCACCATGGTGCTGAAGTCCGCCAACCTGACCCCGCTGACGTCCCAGCTGTTCGCCGCGGTGATGATGGAAGCCGGCCTGCCCGCCGGTGTACTGAATGTGATCCCCACGTCCACGGCCGGCGCCACCACCGGTCCGCTGATCAAAGACTCCCGGCTGCGGAAGCTGTCCTTCACCGGTTCCACCGAGGTGGGCCGCCGCCTGCTGGCCGACGCCTCCGAAACCGTGTTGCGGACGTCCATGGAGCTCGGCGGGAATGCCCCGTTCGTGGTCTTCGAGGACGCGGACCTGGATGCCGCCGTCGCCGGGGCGATGCTGGCGAAGCTGCGGAACATGGGTGAGGCCTGCACCGCGGCGAACCGGTTCATCGTCCACGAAGCGGTGGCGGAGGAGTTCGCGGAGAAGTTCGCCGCGAAGATGGGGGAGATGACCACCGCCCGCGGGACGGAGGAGGAGTCCAAGGTGGGTCCGCTGATTGATGCCAAGAGCCGGGACAAGGTCCACGAACTGGTCTCCGACGCCGTAGCCTCCGGCGCCAAGGCGGTCCTGGGCGGCGCTCCGGCGGAAGGCCCGGGCTACTTCTACCAGCCCACCATCCTCACCGGCGTTACCGAAGGGACCCGGATCCTGTCCGAGGAAATTTTCGGGCCCGTCGCGCCGATCATCACCTTCAACAGCGAGGACGAGGCCGTCCGGCTGGCCAACAACACCGAGTACGGGCTGGTGGCTTACGTCTTTACCCGGGACCTGAACCGCGGCCTCCGGATGGGTGAGCGGCTCGAAACGGGCATGCTGGGCCTGAACGCCGGTGTCATCTCCAACGCCGCCGCACCCTTCGGTGGCGTCAAGCAGTCCGGCCTGGGCCGCGAAGGCGGCCTCGAAGGCATCGAGGAGTACCTCTACACCCAGTACATCGGCATCGCAGACCCCTACGCCAGCTGACCAGCAGCGGCCGGCTGGAGCGGGGCCATTATTGGCTTCCGCCGTGTTATCGGTTGCCTGCGTTATTGGCTTCCGCGGGGCCGGAGCAGGCCGTCGCGCGCCCTCGACCAGGACCGGGCGGCGGCCTTCGCCGCCCGGAAAGACAGCCCGCCCATTGCCCTGAATGGCGATGCCAGAAGCCGGCCCAGCTGTCCAAGGACAGACGCCGGGAGCCAGCCGGCCCTGAAGCGCCGGAAGAAGGTGGCGTTGTCCTGCAGGGACTGTTGGACGGCGGCGATACGCGCGTCCGCCGGCTGAAGCCTCCCCGGTCCCGCCTGGTGGAGCGGGCGGCCGTAGTGCCGCCATTCGAAGTCGGCCGTCAGCGTGCGGACAGCCCGGTGCGCCGCGTCGTCCATGCCGCCCTCCTCACCGAGCAGGGCCGAACGGCGGAGCCGGGCGGAGTATGTCCGTGGCGTCTCGCTGGGCAGCGGTGGCAGGCCGTAATCGGTTCCGAGGTCGCGGAGCTCTGACCACGCCAGCGTAACTGCGTCCTCCGGGGATTCGTGGCTCCGGAGTCGTCGGGCACGCCGCCCAAGCCGGATCAGCCGCGGGGAAGCGAGAAGCAGGGACACGCCCAGCACGCCTGCTGCCGTGACCAGCAACGGCGTCAGTTGCCGGCCGACGTCGTCCGTACCGCCGCCGGCACCTGGCAGAGGGGTGGCCGTGGGGGTCGGCGTAACGGGTGCGGACGTAGCGCCGGGGAGAAGGTCCTCGTTGTTCTCAATGACACTGGGGGAGCCGGGGCTGGAGCTCTCGGTGGCGTACGTGGGCACCACACCGCGTGATGGTGTGGGTTCGAAAGGTACCCATCCCAAACCCTGGAAGTAGAGCTCCGGCCAGGCATGGGCATCACGGGAGTCCACCTCAAACTCGGGCAGCGCCCCCTGGCCCAGCACGGCGACCGTGGCCCCGGTGGGCCTGCCCTGCGCGTAGCCGACGGCGATACGGCTCGGTATTCCTTCCAGCCTGGCCATCACGGCCATGGCAGATGAGAAGTGGATGCAGTAGCCGCTCTTCTGGGTCAGGAAGTCTGCCAGGACGGACAGTCCGTTGCCGTCATAACCGTTTTGTACCGGAGACTGGAGCGAGTACGTGAACGCCCCTGAACGCAGGAAATTTTGGATGGCCATGGCCTTGGCGTAGGCAGTGCCGCTTGAACCTGTCACAGTGTCAGCGGTGGTGCGGACGATGTCCGGGACGTTGCCGGGGATCCTGGTGAAGTCTTCCGGGATGCCGCGGACCGCCGCCGAAGACTGCTGAAGCGCCTCCGCTGTGAGTTTGGGTGCTGAAGAGGACACTATATACAGCTGGTTGCGCGAGTTGGTGTTGGCCCCTTTGACGGAGAGGGTGGCCGGGTCCCACGTCCAGGCGCCACTGAGCCCGCGGATTGCCTCCGGAGCGTAGGGCAACGGCAGGTAGGGGCTGGTGAACGTGCCGGTTTCCACGGCGGTCACCTGCCGGATCTGTTCGTCGGCGAGGATCTCGTAGCCGGTTTCGATCAGCCCGCTCACCGGCCGCCGGTCACCTTCGCGGTCATCAGGACCCCAGGATTCACCGTCGAAATTATCCACCGTGACCGATCGCAGATACACGGGCGTGCCGGCGTTGGTGGCGTACGTGATCCGCCCGCTGCCTGCCGGCGTACGCAGGCTGTTTCCCAAAGTGATCATGGGGTTCAGGCCGGTTCCGGTCCCCCACGGGTTGAGCCTGGACCCCTGCGGAAACGTCCCGTGATCAAAACCGGGGATCACCGTTGGCGCTGCGAGGGTGGCCACCAGCGCCACGGTTCCGGTCAGTACAGCACGCCGCAGTTGGCCGGGATTCCGGGCGCTGTCGGCTGACGTGCGGGCGTCCGGGGCAAACCATTGGCTGCATGCCAGGATCAGCAGGTAGCCGGCCACTGTGGCGCAGAAGCCCCAGAACCCCACGCTCTGCGGTTTCACCATGGCGGGGACCACCAGAATGGCGAGCAGGCCCACTCCGGTTGTGCCAGGCATGCCCAGGGGCACTGCAAGCGCATCAATGAGGATGACTGTCAGGCCGAGAACCGCGCACGTGACCATGACGATCCCTGCATTCGGAGCCACGGGAGCGCTTTCGGCGAGCACTGTTTCACTGGCCCGCCGGATGAACCTGTCCAGTTCAGCCATGGTTTCCCCCGACGGTATAAAGCCGGCAATTCCGGTGCTCCGGAAGAAAGTGAGGGTCAGGATGGCGATCAGTGACGCGAACCCGCCGGCCGCCACCAGGAGGGGATGGGCGCGAAGCGCACGGAGGATCGCGATGGACAGGCAGACAACGAGCACCGTGGTCAGAACGGGAAGGTACCAGGCCCAGCCACGCAGCACCCCGTTGAGGGACACCGCGGCACCAGCCACGGACAAGGCAACCGCCCCAGCCATGGCCCAGGGGTAAACCCCGACCCGTGTCCGCGCACGTGTCCGTCCCGTTCCGGCCGGACCTATTCCGGCCGGCGGCTGTTCGCGGGAGGCGTTTCGTTCCGGTGCGAGTGTCATCTCCCCACCTCCGCTCCGCGGCGGACGTCGGCGGCAGCGGTGGCATGCCCGCCGCCGCCCTGGTCAAACTCGCTCCAAGCCAACGGAACCGGGACCGAGGGCTGTACTGCGACCGCCCGCCAGCCACCCCGGCGGAGGATCTCAAGTGAGTCCTCGGCGTCCGCGGGCCGGTCCACAACGATGATGGCGAAGGCATTCGCACCATAGCCGGCGCCGGGAGCCAGCGCCCTGGCTTCAGCCGGCGTGATCCTCCCCAGAACGGCAATGATCGGGCCGCGCATCCGGTGGGCGGACAGTTTGTCCATCAGGTGGTCATCAAAGACGGCAGGGCTGGACTCCTGGCCATGTTCACGGGCGGCGTGGTGCGGACCGCTGAGGTGGATGGCGGCAAGGCTTTCGGCGATTGCCTGCAGCCCTGACGCCCCCGTGAATTCCTCGGCCTCCGGTTCCGGGGCCGACGGGGAGCGGAGGAAAGCCGGTTCGCCGCGGGGGTCAAGGAGGCGCAGGGCGTAGTTCCGGTCGGAAAGGTGCGTGCAGATTGACATTGCGGCCACCACGGCCCATTCAAACGTCGGGCTGCTGGCCATCTCGTGGCCGTCCACCGACGGGTTGCCCCCATGGCCCGGGCCCGGTCCGCCCGGAAACGCCGTGAACCTTTGGTCCAGAATCAGGGTGGCCTCGGGAGTGGTCACCGATTCCTCCTGCCGCACCATCAGGACGCCGTGGCGTGCGGTGGCGGGCCAATGGACCCTGCGCATGGGATCGCCGTGGCGGTATTCGCGGGTCATGACGTCGTCGTCGCTGGGATTGGCACGGGTCCGGGTAGCTGTGATGCCGTCGTTCCCGCGGGCGCCTGCAAGCCCGGTCACGGGAAGGTCTACGGCGGCAGGCGTCACGGTGAGTGTATCGCCGTCGTCGATCGCCTGCCGGTGCAACGAGAGGCCGAACGGATCAGTGAATTCAGCCGTTACCGGGCCGATCAGGTACTGCCCGCGCTGGCCGGACCGCAGGTGGTATTCGTACCTGCTGATTCCGCCGGTGGCGGAGCGGGCGGGGAACCGGAAGGCCGGTGATTCGCCAAACCGCGGCGGCAGTCTTTCCTCCATGATCGCGTGGCCGCCGGCGTAACCCGTCCGTCCCACAGCCAGCCGCACCGTACTCGCGGCGGAGGTCTCCACGGGGGACGGATTGAACTCGCGGTATACCTGGAACCGGGGCTTGACCAGCCTGATTCCGGCGAGCGACACCAGCGGGAGGACGATCAGCAGGACAGCGAGCGTCAGGAGGTCCCGCCGGCCCATGATCTGGGCTCCCAACAGCGAGACGGCCCCTGCAGCCAGGAGCCCCCAGCCACGCTGGCTGAAGAGGTGCCGCGGCAGTCGGTCGTGCAGCGCCATGGGAGTGCCTGCCTAATGGGTGCGGCGCGATGCCGCGACCGGCGAATCCGCGGACCGGACCGCACTTCTCGCGGGGTCCTGGCTTACCGGGAGCCTGGAAAGAATACCCCTGATAATGCTGTGCGCGGTCTCACCCGCTCCGGCTGCCTTCCGGTCGAGGATGATCCGGTGGGCGAGCACGGATTCCGCGACGCTGATGACATCGTCCGGCAGAACGAAATCGCGGCCGTCCAGGGCTGCGGTCGCCTTGGCCGCGCGCAACAGCTGAAGCATGGAGCGCGGGCTGGCTCCCAGCCGGAGCAGCGGGCTTTCCCTGGTGGCCCGGCCCACCGACACGGTGTACTCCTTGACCGCCTGGGAGACATAAACCTGCTGGACGGTGGCAATCATGGCCGCGACATCGGCGGCGGTGACAACCGGGGAGACGTTGTCCAGCGGAGACGCCGCCTGATGGGTCTCCAGCATTTCAATCTCGGACTCCTTGTCCGGATATCCCATCGAGATCCGGGCCATAAAGCGGTCGCGCTGGGCTTCCGGCAGGGGATAGGTACCTTCCATCTCGATGGGGTTCTGCGTGGCCACGACCATGAATGGTTCGTCCAGTTTGTAGGAGTCCCCGTCCACCGTGACCTGATGTTCCTCCATGCACTCCAGCAGGGCCGATTGGGTCTTGGCCGAGGCGCGGTTTATTTCATCACCGATGACGATGTTGGCAAACACTGCTCCGGGCCGGAACTCAAAGAGCCGCGAGGACTGGTTGTAGATGGACACCCCCGTCACATCCGAGGGCAGGAGGTCGGGAGTGAACTGGATCCGGCTGACCGTGCAGTCAATGGTCCGGGCGAGGGTTTTGGCCAGCAGTGTCTTGCCCACGCCGGGCACGTCTTCCAGGAGGAGATGGCCCTGGGCAAGCAACACTGTCAGGGCAAGCCTTGCGGCATCGGACTTTCCATCGATCACGGTGTTGATCGATTCCAGGATCCGCCGGCTGGCTGCGTGGAACGCCTCGGCGTCCATGGCTGCAGCTTTGTGGCCATTCAGATGGCTCACGGGCTCAGTGACGGCCGTAAAATTCCTGCTGGCAGGGGCCATTTCGTTAACGGCGGTGCGGCGATGCGGGTCCATCTGCGCTCCTTTCAGCCCGGGGATCACCTGGGACGGGACAGCAGGCCTGCCTTCGACCTCGGTGGACTTTCGGATCTGTGTACCAGCCTACTAACACAACTGCACTTGCAGACAGAGAGTTCCGGGAATTCCAAGGGGATCTGACGCCGCTAGGGTGGAGGGATGTGTAATCCGCTGATTCCCGCCGCTTACCGGGCCGCCGGTCCCGACGCCGCGGCCGGGCCGGGCGGACAGGCCCGGCAGGACTTCCCGCCCGCACCGGAGCCGTTGCCGGTACCCGTGATGGACAACCATACGCACCTCGATTTTCCCAACGGCGACAGGCCCGTGGCCATCACCGCGGCGTTGGATGCCGCCGAGGCCGTCGGAGTCCAGGGAGCGGTCCAGGTGGGGTGCGACCTCGAGTCTTCCCGGTTCACGGTTCAGGCAGTTGATCTCGACAGCAGGCTGTTGGGGGCGGTGGCGCTTCACCCCAACGACGCACCGGAGTACGCCCGGCGCGGCGAACTGGAGGCGGCGTTGGCTGAGATCGAGCAGCTGGCCGGCCATCCGCGCATCCGGGCCATTGGCGAAACCGGCCTCGATTTTTACCGCACCGAGGGGGAGGGCCTGGCCCACCAGCGGTATTCCTTTCGGCGGCACATCGACATCGCCAAGCGCCTCGACCTGACCCTGCAGATCCATGACAGGGACGCGCACGAGGACGTCGTCCAGGTTTTGCGCGAGGAGGGGGCGCCGGAGCGGGTGGTCTTCCACTGCTTCTCCGGGGACGCGGCGCTCGCAAGGATCTGCAATGCGGCGGGCTGGAACATGTCGTTCGCCGGCACACTGACCTTTAAGAACGCTGCAAACCTCCGCGCCGCGCTAGCCGTGGCGGATCCGCACCTCGTGCTGGTAGAAACTGATGCGCCGTTCCTGACCCCGCACCCCCACCGTGGCCGTCCGAATGCCAGCTACATGGTGCCGTACACCGTCCGGGCCATGGCCGAATTGACAGGAACCGACCTTGCCGAACTTTGCACCAGGATCGGCGAAAATACGGTGCGGGCATACGGTTCTTGGGCGTGAGTCCGGAAGGTCCTGGAGGCTCTGGAGACATACTTCGTATGTAAATTTCTTGGCCGCTTTATAACGCTACGGTTACAGTGGAGAATTATTAGCCGGGGTCGGGGAAGGCCTTCGGATAATTTCACTTCACTCGCAGCGGGACCCGGCAAAGCTTGATCGCCGCCTGCCTGTTGCAGGGAGTGTGGCGGCGCAATGGAGGCCGGAGCTGTCCGAAGGGGCAACTGCCGGCTATTTTACTGCGTTTTTCCCCGTGCCCGGATGGTCCTAAAGATACGGGCAATCGTGGTCAAGGTCTTCACAACGGACGGCAAGTTCAGCTTTGTCAAAGTCGGCACCCAACTCGTAGTGCTCTGCGCCCTGGTGGTTGGCCTCGTGGCCTTCGTCGGAAATAACAAAACCGTTACCCTCAATGTCGACGGCAAAGTGACTTCGGTCCAGTCCTTCGGCGGCACAGTTGGCCAAGTGGTCAAGAGCGCCAATGTGGAACTGAAGCCGGCCGACCGCGTCTCGCCCTCGGCGGACGTCAAAGTGGAGAACGGCACCGTGATCAACGTCAACATGGCCAAAGCCGTGAAGGTCAGCCTGGATGGTTCCGAGAAGACCGTCAGCACCACGGCCCCTGATGTTGCCGGCCTCGTCACCGAACTCGGAGTCGCCAGCGCTTCCTCCGTTTCCGTTCCGAAGGACGCACAGCTCGCAGTGGCCGGCTCCTTCGTCTCCATCTCCACCCCCAAGACCGTCAGCATCCTGGTCGACGGCCGGGTCGCCGCTGCGACCACAACAGCAGGAACCGTTGCCCAGGTGCTCGAGGACGCCGGTATCACGCTCGGCGTCGACGACCGCACTTCCCAGCCGGGCAACGCCCACGTTGTGAACAACATGGTGGTCAAGGTGTCCCGCGTCGATACCGGCCAGACGGCGGCCACCACCGAGGACATTGACTTCGACAGCCTGACCACTGAGAGCGCCGAGCTCTTCAAGGGTGAAAAAGAGGTCACCCAGGCTGGAGTGGCCGGAAAGGTCAGCAAGACTTTCAAACTGGTGATGGTGGACGGCCGCGAAGCTTCGCGCACGCTGGTCTCCGAAACGGTTTCCGTGCAGCCCGTGACTGAGAAGGTCACCGTCGGTACCAAAGTCAAGCCTGCCGCGCCGGCTCCCGCAGCCGGCACGAACACCGGCGCCGCGGCCCCGGCCATGATGAATGAGGCCATGTGGGACAAGATCGCCCAGTGCGAATCCACCGGTAACTGGTCCATCAACTCGGGCAACGGCTATTACGGTGGCCTCCAGTTTGATATCCAGACCTGGATTGGTTCCGGCGGCGGGGCGTATGCGCCGAACGCCAGCCTCGCCACGAAGGCACAGCAGATCGACATCGCCAACCGTGTGTACGCACAGCGTGGCCTGCAGCCGTGGGGCTGTGGCTGGGCAGCCACGAGCTAGGCAGCAGCCGGAACGAAGCACCTGCGCAACTGCGCCGGCGGCAGCTGACCACAGCCGCCGGTAAGTCACAGCCGCAAGGCACGCAGGCGGAAGCACCGCACGAGACATGACCGGTCCCGGGTTCCCGGGGCCGGTCACTGCCGTTAACAGGCCACGAACAGGCCACGGCGCTGATGGGCGCCGGGATAGGATACCTAGGTGACTGAACCGACTGCCGCCGCGCCCGCACCCCTCTTCGGTGCCTCCGACATACGCCGGCTAGCGGAGGAGATCGGGATCCGGCCCACCAAAACACTTGGCCAGAACTTCGTCATTGACGGCAACACCATCCGCCGGATCGTCTCGGTTGCCAACATCGGGCCGGACGAGACAGTGCTGGAAGTCGGGCCCGGCCTCGGTTCCCTCACGCTGGGACTGCTGGACGCCGCAAAAGCAGTGGTCGCCGTCGAAATCGATCCCGTCCTGGCAGCGAAGCTGCCCGCGACCATCAAAGCCTGGCGGCCGGAAGCCGCAGACGCCTTCCACCTGGTTCAGGCCGACGCCATGAAGGTCACCGCGCTGCCGGTGGAGCCGACCGCCATCGTGGCCAATCTTCCGTACAACGTGGCTGTACCGGTGGTCCTGCATCTTCTCCAGCATTTCCCCAGCCTTCAGCACGGCCTCGTGATGGTGCAGGACGAGGTGGCTGACAGGCTGGCCGCCGGACCCGGGTCAAAGACCTACGGAGTGCCTTCGGTCAAGGCCGCCTGGTACAGCAGCATGCGCAAGGCGGGCGTGATTGGCATGAACGTTTTCTGGCCGGCGCCCAAGATCCACTCCGGCCTGGTTGCTTTCACCCGGCGGGAACCGCCCGTAACAACAGCTACCCGCGAACAGGTCTTCGCCGTGATCGACGCAGCCTTTGCGCAGCGCCGGAAAACACTCCGGGCCGCACTGGCCGGCTGGGCCGGGGGAGCCGCCGAAGCCGAGCGGTGCCTCGTCGCTGCCGGTGTCGATCCAACGGCCCGGGGCGAAGTCATAGACATCACGGCGTTCGCCCGGATCGCCGAAGCCCGCGAGGCCACCGCGTGAACGCGCTGGCGGGGCGCTTCCCGGCCCGGACCGTTCGGGTCAAGGCACCCGGAAAAGTCAACGTCTCCCTGGATGTGGGGCCACTGCGGCCGGACGGCTACCACTCGGTGGCCAGTGTTTACCTGGCGGTATCCCTCTATGAGGAAGTAGCCGCCACCAGCACCGAAACCCCGGGGATCACCGTGAGCATCAGCCCGGACAGCACCCTGGACCTGGACGGGGTGGAGATCCCCCTGGACGAGAACAACCTGGCCTACAAAGCCGCGGCCATCATGGCTGATGTGTCCGAGCACGCCACCGGCGTCCACCTGGAGATCACCAAGCGCGTACCCGTGGCAGGCGGCATGGGCGGCGGCTCCGCCGATGCAGCAGCAACGCTGCTGGCCTGCGACGCACTGTGGAACAGCGGGCTGTCCCGGGACGAGCTGGCACACCTGGCTGCCGAATTAGGTGCCGACGTCCCGTTTTCCCTGCTGGGCGGAACCGCCGTCGGGCTCGGCCTTGGCGACGAACTCTCGCCTGCGCTGGTCAAAGCGCAGACGGACTGGGTCCTGGTTGCCGCCGATTACGGGCTCCCGACCCCCGAGGTTTACCACACGCTGGACCGGCTTCGCGAGGATGAGGGGCTGGCCGCCGAGGAGCCTACCTCCGTGGATCCGAAGATCCTTGAGGCCCTCCGGAGCGGGGATGCAGATGCCCTCAGCCGCGTCCTGGTGAACGACCTCCAGCGGGCCTCCATTGAACTTGCCCCGGCGCTGCGCGATACGCTGGGTATAGGAGAATCCCACGGAGCCATCGCGGGGATCGTTTCCGGTTCCGGGCCTACAGTGGCGCTGTTGACCCACAATCCAACCGCGGCTGAAAGCCTGGCCGAGGACCTGCGGCACTACGGCCTGACCGCCCTCGCTGTCCACGGGCCCGTGCCGGGAGCCCGCATCATCTCCGACACCCTCCTCTGAACAACCACGAATCAAACACCCTAAATTTTTCAGCAGCAGCAGAAAGCAGTCCCCTTTGGCACACCTTCTTGGCGGCGAGAACCTCACGGTCTCGTACGCGACCCGCACCGTCCTGGACGGCATCACCCTCGGTCTCGAAGAGGGTGACCGGATCGGAATGGTGGGCCGGAACGGCGACGGTAAATCCACGCTGATGCGCCTGCTGGCGCTGCGGTCCACCCCCGATTCCGGCCGTGTCACCAAACGCGGCGACGTCAACATCGGGTACCTGGACCAGAGCGACGTGCTCGACGGCGACCTCACCGTGGGTGCCGCGATCGTCGGGGACCAGGCGGACTACGAATGGGCCCGCAACCCGCAGATCCGCGAGGTGATGGGCGGGCTGGTGTCCGACGTCGACTGGCACGCGAACGTCCACGCCCTCTCCGGCGGCCAGAAACGGCGCGTAGCCCTTGCCAAGCTCCTCATTGAAGACCACGACGTCATCATGCTTGACGAGCCCACCAACCACCTCGACGTCGAAGGCGTGGCCTGGCTGTCACGCCACCTGAAGACCCGCTGGCGGGCCAACCAGGGCGCGTTCCTGGTTGTCACACACGACCGCTGGTTCCTGGACGAGGTGTGCACCAAGACCTGGGAGATCCATGACGGCATCATGGATCCTTTCGACGGTGGCTACGCGGCCTACGTGCTGGCCCGTGCCGAGCGTGACCGCTCTGCTTCAGTAGTGGAGAGCAAACGCCAGCAGTTGGTCAAGAAAGAACTGGCCTGGCTCCGCCGCGGCGCTCCGGCCCGCACGGCCAAGCCCAAGTTCCGCATCGAGGCAGCCAACGCCCTGATCGCCGACGTGCCGGAACCCCGCGACTCCACAGCCCTGAGCAAGATGGCAACCGCACGCCTGGGCAAGGATGTGCTGGACCTGGAAAACGTTTCGCTGGATTTCCTGGGCGGCGACGAAGGGCAGAAACTCTTCGACAACATCACCCTGCGCCTGGCACCGGGGGAGCGGCTGGGCCTGGTGGGCGTCAACGGCGCCGGCAAGACCACCCTGCTCAAGCTTCTCAACGGTGAAATCGAGCCAAGCTCAGGCAAGGTCAAGCGCGGCAAGACGGTGGTCACCGCGGTGCTGACCCAGGAGGTTAAAGAGCTCGACGACGTCTCGGACCTGCGGGTCATCGAAGTGATCGAGCGCGAAAAGCGTTCCTTCAACGTGGGCGGCAAGGAATTTACGGCCGGCCAGCTCGTGGAGCAGCTTGGCTTCACCAACGAGAAGCAGTGGACCCCGGTCAAGGACCTCTCCGGTGGTGAGCGCCGCCGGCTCCAGCTGCTGCGCCTGCTGGTGGGGGAGCCCAACGTCCTGATGCTCGATGAGCCCACCAACGACCTCGATACCGACACTCTGGCCGCCGTCGAAGACGTCCTGGACGGCTGGCCCGGCACCCTTGTTGTGGTCAGCCACGACCGCTACCTGCTGGAGCGCGTCACCGACCACCAGATGGCACTCCTGGGCGACGGGAAAATCCGGGCACTGCCGCGCGGCGTTGACCAGTACCTCGAACTGCGCGAATCCGCCCTGGCAGGCTCCACCATCACGGGCGGCGGCAACCCCGTCACCGGCGCCAGCGGCAGCACCACCCCAGCGGCATCCGGAGCCTCCGAAGGCGAAAAGCGGGATGCCCGCAAGGCCAAGAACCGGATCGAACGCCAGCTGGGCAAGCTCGAACAGGCGGAAAAGAAGCTCCACGACCAGATGGTCAAGAGCACCAACAACAACGACTTCGACGCCCTGGCCGAACAAAACAAGAAACTCAAGGACCTCGCCGGCGAACGCGAAGCCCTCGAACTCGAATGGCTCGGAGCCCTGGAAGTCCTCGGCGAGTAAGGCTGGCCAGTAGATCTCACGGGAGCGGGACAGCTGTCCGGCAGCGTGCGTCCTAGCGACGTAGGAGCAGCACGCAGAAGACAGGTGTCCCTCTCCCGAAAACCACTCAGCCTTGCCCGCGGAGCTCCGGGTCTCTTTGGAGGCCGGTGAGGCCGTTCCAGGCGAGGTTGACCAGGTGGGCGGCGACGGTTTGTTTGTCGGGCCGGCGGCTGTCCTGCCACCATTGGCCGGTCATGGCCACCATGCCCACGAGCATCTGGGCGTACATGGCGCCGTCTTCGGCGCTGAACCCGCGGCGGTCGAACTCGTCGGACAGGATGTGTTCCACGCGCGCTGTGACCTGGGAGAGCAACGTGGAGAAAGCCCCTTCGGGCTGTGACGGCGGGGCGTCGCGCATCAGGATCCGGAACCCTTCCGTGCGCTCCTCGATGTAAGTGAGAAGGGCCAGCGCGGCGCGTTCCACCAGGACACGCGGCTTGGCTTCCTCGGTCAACGCCGTGGTGATCGAGTCCAGGAGGAGATGGAACTCGTGGTCAACAACCCGGGTGTAGAGGCCTTCCTTCGAGCCAAAGTGCTCGTAGATCACGGGTTTGGAAACGCCCGCGACGGCGGCGATTTCCTCGATGGTGGTGCCGTCGAGTCCCCGCGCCGCGAAGAGACCACGGCCGACGTCGATCAGCTGGCTGCGCCGTTGCACGGCTGTCATCCGCATGCGGCGTGGGTTCTTACTCACATTTCCATCATGCCCCAGCACTATGAAGGGGCCGGAAATTCGCGTGCGGGGCGCAGCCACGGGCCGGGATCCTTGCTCGTGTCGCGGGCTGCCCTGAACCCATGGCAAAATAAATACTTGTGCCTTGGCCTTGTGCCTTTGGCATGGTCCGCCCTGGTGTAATGGCAGCACCCCGGCCTTTGGAGCCGTGGAGTATAGGTTCGAATCCTATGGGCGGAACTGCTGTGCGACAGACCGTCCAGTAGGATGAACACGGTGCCCAGCCAGCGGTTTGGCCGGTTCGGCACCGCGCCCGGCGCAACGTGTAACCAAGCAAGGAGAGCCCGTACGTGATCCCCGAGACTACCGGCCCAGCCGCCGTCATTGTTCTGGCAGCAGGCGCCGGTACCCGGATGAAATCCCGTACGCCGAAGATCCTGCACGAGATCGGCGGCCGCTCCATGGTGGCCCACGCGCTGCTGGCGGCCCGCAGCATCAATCCGGGACGCCTGGCCCTGGTGGTCCGCCACGAACGTGACCTCGTAGCCGGCCACCTGAACGATCTGGACCCTGACGCCCTGATCGTGGACCAGGACGAGATTCCCGGCACCGGCCGCGCCGTCGAGGTGGCCCTGAACGCCCTCGACGCCGGGCAGAAGCTCGAAGGCACCGTTGTGGTGACCTACGGCGATGTCCCGCTCCTCACCGGCAGCCTCCTGGCGGAGCTCGTGGCCACCCACGAACGCGATGCCAACGCCGTCACCGTGCTGACCGCCCTCCTGGAAGATGCCACAGGCTACGGCCGGATCCTCCGCCATGAGGACGAATCCGTCACCGGTATCCGCGAGCACAAAGACGCAACGGACACCGAACGCCTGATCAACGAGGTGAATTCCGGCATTTACGCCTTCGACGCCGGTGTCCTCAGGGAGGCGCTGCAACACGTCACCACAGACAACTCCCAGGGCGAAAAGTACCTCACGGACGTGCTGGGCCTCGCGAGGCGGGCCGGCGGTCGGGTAGCCGCCGTCGTCACCGAAGACCGGTGGCAGGTTGAGGGCGCCAATGACCGCGTCCAGCTCGCTGCCCTCGGCGCCGAACTGAACCGCCGTACCGTTGAAGCCTGGATGCGTTCGGGCGTCACCGTTGTTGACCCCGCCACCACGTGGATTGATTCCACGGTCACCCTGGACGAGGACGTCCGGATTCTGCCCAACACCCAGCTGCACGGGAGCACCACCGTGGCGAGGGACGCCGTCGTCGGCCCGGACACCACCCTGACCGATGTCCGCATCGGTGAGGGAGCCAAGGTGACACGCACCCACGGTTCCGGTGCAGTGATCGGTGCCCGTGCCGCCGTCGGGCCCTTCACGTACCTGCGGCCCGGCACCGTCCTGGGTGACACCGGCAAGATCGGCGCGTTCTACGAAACCAAGAACGTCACCATCGGCCGCGGCTCCAAACTGTCCCACCTGGGCTACGCGGGCGACGCCGAAATCGGCGAGGACACCAACATCGGCTGCGGCAACATCACTGCCAATTACGACGGCGAGAAGAAGCACCGCACGGTGATCGGCTCGGGCGTCCGGACAGGTTCCAACACGGTGTTCGTCGCGCCGGTCACCGTGGGGGACGGTGCCTACAGCGGCGCCGGCGCGGTGATCCGCAACGACGTTCCGGCGGGGGCACTCGCCGTATCCGTGGCGGCCCAGCGCAACTCCGAGGGCTGGGTTCTCACCCACCGCCCCGGCACGCGCTCGGCCGAACTGGCCGCCGCCGCAGACCACCAGGCGGCCACTGAAGCTACCTCCATTACCCCGGCAACGACAGAAGAGGGCACGCAACAATGAGCGAAATTACGGCACGCGGCGAGAAGAAGCTGGTGCTTGCCGCTGGGCGGGCACACCCCGAGCTGGCACGGGAAATCGCCAAGGAGCTGGGGACCGAGCTGTTGCCCGTTGACGCCTACGACTTCGCGAACGGCGAGATCTACGTCCGCGCCGGCGAAAGCGTCCGCGGAACGGATGCCTTCGTGATCCAGGCCCACCCGGCCCCGCTGAACAACCACCTGATGGAACAGCTGATCATGATCGATTCGCTGAAACGCGCGTCCGCCAAGCGGATCACCGTGGTGTCCCCGTTCTACCCGTATGCGCGGCAGGACAAGAAGGGCCGCGGACGGGAACCCATCTCCGCCCGGCTGGTAGCTGACCTTTACAAGACCGCAGGCGCCGACCGCATTATGAGCGTTGACCTGCACACCTCCCAGATCCAGGGCTTCTTCGACGGCCCCGTCGACCACCTCATGGCCATCCCGCTGCTGGCGGACTACATCCGCACCCGCGTCGGCGCAGACGACATCACCGTTGTCTCCCCGGACACCGGCCGCGTCCGCGTCGCTGAGCAGTGGGCTGAGCGCCTGGGCGGAGCGCCGCTGGCGTTCGTGCACAAGAGCCGGGACCTCACCGTTCCCAACCAGGCCGTCTCCAAGACCGTTGTTGGCCAGGTTGAGGGCAGGACCTGCGTCCTGATCGATGACATGATCGACACCGGCGGAACCATCTCCGGCGCGGTCCAGGTCCTGAAGAACGCCGGTGCGAAGGACGTCATCATCGCCGCGACGCACGCCGTGTTCTCCGACCCCGCCGCCCAGCGACTCTCCGACTCCGGTGCCCGGGAAGTGGTGGTCACCGACACGCTTCCCATCGCCGCCCATCAGCAGTTCCCGCAGCTGACGGTGCTCTCCATCGCACCGCTCATCGCCCGCGCCATCCGGGAAGTGTTCGACGACGGCTCCGTCACCAGCCTGTTCGACGGCAACGCCTGATCACTGCCGTTTTCAGTAATCGGGTTCCGCGCTGGTAAGCTTTTTGACGATACCTTGGCGAGGGAGAGCACCGGGATCCGTTCTGCGGAAACCGGAGTGCAGGTCTCCGTTATCGACTGGGTCTGAATCTCCCTTCTGGAAGGGCCGCCTCAGGGCGCCCGGCGTTGAAGGTCGTAAACAGACCTCCGCCCTTGCTGAACACCGTTTTAGTTTCCGAGGAGATACACATGTCTGAGCAGAAGCTCGCAGCAGAAGTACGCACCGAATTCGGCAAGGGCTTTGCCCGCCGCGCGCGCATGGCCCACCTGATCCCCGCGGTCATCTACGGCCACGGCGCTGAGCCGATCCACATCACCCTGCCCAGCAAGGCCACCACGCTTGCAGTCCGCACGGCCAACGCCCTGCTGTCCCTGGACATCAATGGCGAAGAGCACCTCGCCCTGGTCAAGGACATCCAGCGCGACCCCATCAAGCAGATCATCGAGCACATCGACCTGCTGACCGTCCGCAAGGGCGAGAAGGTTACCGTGGACATCCCGGTCCACGTTGTTGGCGAACTTGCTCCGGGCAACGTCTACAACCAGGAGCTCACGGTGATCTCCCTCGAGGCAGAGGCAACCCACCTGCCCACCGCCATCGAGGTTGACATCGAGGGCCGCACCGCCGGCGAGCACATCCACGCTTCCGATCTGGTCCTCCCGAAGGGTTCGGTCCTGCTGGCCGACGCCGAGGCACTGGTTGTTCACATCTCCGAGGCCACCGAGGTCTCCGAGGAAGAAGCATCCGCTGAGACCACCGAAGGTTCTTCTGTTTCGGCCGCAGCCGAGTAAGCACGTCCAACTGGGTGTGGCCGGATCCCTGATGGGGTCCGGCCACACCTGTGTCCGGCGCACCGAACGCCGGCCCCACGTCACGGCATGCCCCTTCGAAGGTAGCGCCACTTTAGGATTGAACAATGACTGACACCTGGCTGATCGTTGGCCTCGGAAACCCGGGGGCAGAATACAAAGGCAACCGGCACAACGTCGGCCAGATGGTCCTGGACGAAATTGCCGCCCGGTTGGGCGGAAGTTTCAAAACCCACAAAGCCCGTGCGCAGGTGCTCGAGGGGCGGCTGGGAATCGGCGGCCCCCGGGTGGTGCTGTCCAAACCCATGAGTTACATGAACGTTTCCGGCGGACCCGTCGCAAGCCTCGCCAACTTCTATGGCATCCTTCCGGACCATGTTGTGGCAGTCCACGACGAGATCGACATCCCTTTTAACACCGTGAAGCTGAAATCCGGTGGCGGGGAAGGTGGGCACAACGGCCTCCGCGACATCTCCAAGGCACTTTCCACCAAGGACTACCTGCGGGTGCGGGTGGGTGTGGGCCGTCCGCCGGGCAGGATGGAAACCGCAGATTACGTCCTCCGGGATTTCGGTACCGCGGAGCGCAAGGACCTTCCGTTCCTTCTCGATGAGGCCGCCGACGCCGTCGAGATGCTCGTCAAAGAGGGGCTCACCGCGGCCCAACAGAAGTTCCACCCTGCCAAGACCGACGTCCGGTAAAAAAACTTAAAACTCTAAGTCCCTGTTTTCCTGTCTGTACCAAGGGGTAGTCTTCTTCCTAAGCGGGGGGCAAAGGGGCTTGTTCCCGCTATTAGTGGGATGTAGGGGATAAGTTCATGTCAATCGAGCCACTCAGCTGGGGACGTGGGTCATCGCTCAACGATGTTGGGCTCCGCACGGACACCACCGGCATATCTGAGCCGCAACGCTGGTCTGTGCCCGCACGCAGCGCAAACCTTGAAGCCGTCCGTGTTGCCCTGACCAGCGCAGACTCCCTTGGCGTGGTCATCACCGGCGGCCGCGGAGTAGGCAAGTCATCCCTGGCGCGGACAGCAGTGTCAGAACTCGGCCCGGATGTCTGGACTCTTCAGCTGCGCAGCGGCTCGTCGTCTGCAAAGACCCCCTACGGCTGCCTGGCGTTCCTGCTCGCGCGCCTGCCCCAGGCCTACATGGGTTCGCCCACCGCTATTCTCCGGGGTATCACCTCGCTGATCAGGAGTGACGCCGCCGGTCGCCAGTGCGTGATCACCCTGGATACGTCCGGCAGTATCGATGACATGAGTGCCGGGGTCCTGCTTAACATTCTCCTGACCGGCACCGCCCGCGTCGTCGCGGTCGCGCCGCAGATCAGCGATCTTCCGGCTGACTTCCACTGGCTCCTCACCGATCACCGCCTCACCGAGGTCAGGCTGGATAACCTCAACGAACTCCAGACCCGCCAGGTCCTGCTTTCCCTGCTGGGCCACCGGGTGTCCGCCTCGCTGGTGAGCACGTTCCACACAATGGTGGGCGGCAATCCGTTGTTGCTCAAGGCGCTCGTCACTGAGCAGCAGCACTCCGGGAACCTGGTCCTCTCCGACTCCGTCTGGACCTTGCGTGACAAGGTGGTGCTGGACGGAGCGGCCAGTCTTGACGACATCGTGCGGTCCCAGTGGACCCGGAAATCTCCGCAGGAACGCGAAGTCATCGAGATGCTCTCCTGCGCCCGGAGCGTGGAGCTGTCGCGGCTGACTGCGGTCTACGGGGCCGGCATTGTGGCTGACATGGAGGACTCCGGCATGCTGGAGATCGACGCGTCCGATTCCCGCTGGGTAACCCTGCGGGAAAAGTACCTTGGCGACGTCGTCCGTTCGTGGCTCAGCATCACCCGGCGCAGGGAGCTTCGAAGCCTGCTCCTCGACGGCAAAGACCCGGACCCCGCCACCATGACGGTGGAAGAGCTGATGGCTTTTTCGGCCTGGACCCAGGAATGCGAGGCTCAACTGAGCCCTGCCATGGCACTGGCAGCGGCTGAGGCCGCCGTTGAGCTCTTTGATCCGCATTTCGCCCTCAGGTATGCGGAGATCCTGAAGCGGAATGATCCCCAGTGGGTGCCCGGCCAACGGCAGAAGGCTGCCGCGTACCTGATGCTGGACCTCCCGGTCCAGGCCATGGCGGCGCTGGAAGACATCTCCCAGCCGCAGCTGGACAACCTTGACGTTGAGGAATTCGCCAGGGTCATCCAGGCCAAGTCAAAGGCAATGGTCTGGCTGCCGGAACATTCGGACCGGGTTCCGGCGCTGCTGCAGGCGGCAAGGAAACGGCTGGGAGTGGACCCGGGCATAGCCGAAGACTGGCCGGAGCCGTTGGCTGCCGCAGCCAACCGGATCAGCCTCAGCGAATTCGAGTACCGGGCCTTTATCGGCGACTACGCCGCTGCCATCCCGGCCCTGGAAGCGGCTGCGGACCCGGCACAGAACACCGACACCTGGTTCCGCATGAACTCTGCCATGATCCTCATGAGCGCGTTGTCCATGACCGGCCGCGAAATGGATGCGCTGGGCCTGATGCGGCAGCTGGGCGGCCAGATCTCGGACGCCGCCCAGATTGTGGGCCTGCGCGAGCAGTTCACCGGGCGGGCCTATGCGGTGTTGCTGAACGCCGGCCAGTGGCGCCGCTGCATTGATCTCCTCGATCCGCCGCCGGTTCGTGAAATCCACACCCTTCCTTATCGCAGCGCGGCCGCGGAGTTGTCAGCCGGCATAGCCTACGCTTACTCGGGCCGTGGCGCCGTCGCCCTGGATTCGCTGCTGTCCGCAACCGCGCAGCTCGAGCTCAGGCCCGTCCAGAGCATGCTTCGGGCCGCCTACGCGGCCACAGCCCTTGCATATGCCCAGATGGGCAATGCCGGGCTGTCCCGCAAATACCTGGACAAGCTTGCACGCACCGGGGGAGTCTCCGACCACACCACCAGGAGCATCACAAGCTTCTGTGCCAACGTCGCGGCCCGGTGGCTGGGGGACAACGACGCCTCCCCACGGCTGTTGCAGTCCGCCCGCGAGGACATCGCAGCAGGAAGGTTCACCCTTGCCGGCATCAGTCTGCTCGGGGCAACAGTGAACGGCACCGACGCCGATTTCAAGCTGATGGAAGAGGTGGCGGGCCGCCGCCAGGGCCCGCTGGCGGAAATCTCGCGTCTGATCGCGGTGGGCAGCAGGACCCGCGACGCCAAAACCCTGCTTTCCGGTGGAGAGTTGGCAGCCACGTTGGAACTGGACGCCGTTGAAGCCCGCTGCATGGCCCTGGCGGTCGACTACGCCAGGCAGGCCGGCGACTCTTTGTCGGCCCGGACCGCCCAGGCCCGGCTGGACATTCTGGCCGCCACAGTGGCGAGCCTTCCTATCGTGCCGAGCAGCGGCAGCCCGCTCCTGACCAGCCGGGAACGCCAGATTGCGCGGCTTGCAGGCAGGGGTTCATCCAACCGCGACATCGCACTGGAGATGGGTGTCTCCGTCCGCACCGTGGAAGGCCATCTTTACCAGGTGTTCACTAAACTGGGAGTCACATCCAGGGGTGATCTGACTGGACTCGTCTAAGGCGCACGGACCGAAACCGGGAGCCGCGTACCGTATGCTTACGGGCCGGCGTGAACCGCTGGACCGGATCTGCAACATCATCCGCAGCCGCACCAGCCTGGCTGTGTACCTGTTGGCAGGCCCGGGCATCGGCAAGACAGCGCTGACGGAAGCCATCACCGAACGGCTTGCCGGGGAAATGATCATTGTTCAGATCCACGGCAGTTCGTCGCTGGCCAGCGTTCCTTTTGGTGTCCTGGCGCCTTACACGGCCGAACTCAACGCGGAGGACTCGGTGTCCCCGGTGGCTGTCCTGAGGTCCGTGTGGAGTTACTTCGAGAAGCTTAAAGGTGGCAAGGAAACGCCGCTTCTGCTGGTGATGGATGACGCCCATCACCTTGATGAGGCAACGGCGGGCATCGTCGCTGACATGATTTCCGCTGGCTGGGCCAGCGTGGTGGCTGCAGGACGGCCGCGGCCCGGGCTGCCCCAGCCAATGGCACAACTCTGGTACGACGGCCTGGCTGACCGCGTGGATCTCCGTCCCCTCAACCGCGACCAGATCGAGGAAGTCCTCGCCCACGCCCTGGACGGAACGGTTCCGGCCGGAACCGTAGACACCATCTGGAGTGCCTCGGGAGGAAACCCCAGGATCCTCGACGCCCTCCTGCATGACGCCGCCGAGCGCGGCGTGCTCGCGAAGCGGAACGGAATCTGGATGCTCCTCGGGGCGCTGCCCTCGGACGGACCAAAACTCACCGGTGTGGTGGTCAAGGACATGCTCCGCCGCAGCGCCGAAGAGCAGGAAGCACTGAAGCTGGTGGCACTGGCAGGCCCGGTCCGGCGCAAGGTGATCGAGGACATCAGCGGCGCCGAAGTGGTCCGTGCCCTGCTGGACCAGCAGATGGTGGTCGAAAGTTCCGGTACACCAGCCGATCTCCGGATGTGGAACTCCATGTTCGGCGATGCCCTGCGCGGCAGCATCTCCGTTTCCAGGAGCCTGCAGTTGCTCGAAACCATCCGGGTGCAGCTGGACACTTCCCCTGCGGGCTCCGAAGGCCGGTTGAGGGCTGTGGAATGGGCCCTCGAATGCGGGCTGAAAATTACTGATTCAAAGCTGCTCGAGGCAGCGGGAACCGCCCTGGCCCACTTCAGGAACGGGAGCAGCCGGACCATGGCGGCGAGAGTCGCAGAGCCGGAACTGCTGCCCCGGGCGCAGGCAATCCAGGCCCGGGCATTATTCAACGACGGCGACTACGCGGGCGCGGCGAAGACTGCGGACGGATGCTGGCTGCAGCTGGAGCCAGGCGAAGGCGCTGCCCCTGCGTTGATGCTCAGCGTGTTGGCCCACCAGGCACTGGGCACGCCGTTGGAAGTGCTGGCCGCGCAGTTCCGTGACGGGCCCGGCAGCGTCGATACCACCGCGTCAGGCCGGGCGTCTCCGGACGGCGCCTCCGACGCGCCCGCCAGGCCGTGGTGGGACCACCTGCTTTGCCTCATGGAGCATGGCGAAGCGGGCAATCATGCTGCCCTGGCAGGTGAGGTCCAGCAATTGGGGAGCCCGGATTCCGGCGACGCCACCCAAAGTGCCCTTCGTGTTGTAGGAACGGCGTTGCTGGCCCACTCACTGGCGGGTGACGGCCGCGCCGTCCAAGGCCTCGATGCCGCCCTGCTGGCCGCCTCGGAACTTCCCTCCCTGCAGGGCGGAGTCTTTTTCTTCAACGAGTTCGTCCTTGGCCGCCTGGTTGCCAACTACCTGGCCCTCGGCGAGTGGGAATCGGCGGAGCGGGAGCTCGCGAACTACGCGTCGGGTGATCCACTGAGTGCCGCCGCCTTCGCTGGCAGCCTCCAGGTTCTCCGCGGCTATTCTCTGCTGCGGCAAGGCCGGATCGAACGGGCATACCAGATGCTGCTGCCGGCCGTGGAGACCCTGAGGCTCGCGGATCCCCTCCAGATGTTCCGGTTCGGTTCGGCACTGGGGTTCTATGTGGCGGCAAGGCTTGGTGACGCTGCCCAGGCCAGCCGTCTGGAGCTGGACTACAAGGATTCGCATCCGGGCCCCGCCGGCCAGGACCTCCTGGCAACCGCATACGCGGCCGCAGCCTCGGAATATGTCTCCCGTGACGGCAAGGGCCTGGCGGCGGTACACACGCTGGCGACCACCTCCGAGGTGTCCGCACGCGCGGGCATGTTGCTGGAGCTTCTGGCAGTGTGCTGGGACCTGGGCGACCATTCGGTAATTCCCCTGGTCCAATCCGTGGCCGGGAATGTTGAAGGACGCTGGGCAGCGGCCGTGCTGACGCTCGCCCGCCATTGGGAGTCCGCGGATGCCGACGCCCTGATGGACACCGCCGCAACCCTGGAAACCTCCGGATTCGTGAATCTGGCCAGGGAAGCCTACGCCCGCGCGAGCTCCGTCCTCGAGAACTCGGGGGAACGCCGCAGGGCACGCCAGGCTGTGGCCCTGCGGGAGAAATGCGATCATGAACTCGGCGAGCGGTTCCGCGAGGGCCAGTTCATCGCGGCAGCTCCCGCCGTGCATCTCACCCGGCGGGAGCAGGACATCGTGGAGCTTGCGGTCCAGGGACTGACTGACCGCGAGATCGCCCAGCGGCTTATGGTGTCGGTGCGGACTGTGGAGGGCCACCTGTACCGTACCTACGTCAAACTCGGGGTACGGAGCCGCGACGAACTGGCTACCGCGCTGCCGCGGTAGGTCCGGCTCCTCCCTGCGCTGACATATACGGCCACGCCCCCTCTGCTCCCGTTGTGCCGGCGGGCCTGCCCCGCGGCAGCTGATGCGGGTCGTAGTGACTCTCGAATCGAGGCTCAGCGCCGTCAGGACCGGGCCCCGCGCCGCCGCCAGGGAACCGTAGGGGAGCCAAGTGGTGGCAGTCACGAAATACGCGTATCAGCAGCGCGTAACCCGGAGGACCGGAGCGTAGAAGTCGAGTACCGCCTACTCGTGTTACGGGTGCCCGGAAAGGCTTAACTAGGAGAGGCAGAAAGATACGGCGGCAAACACCGGTCGGACTGCCACCAGACTTTCCAGGTCACGTCTTGAGAATGACTTCCGGCTTAGAGGCCGGACATAGACGGGGCCGGCGACGTCAGAGTCTTCTGAGACCGAGGCTCTCCCCCCAGCCGTCGCCGGCCCTCCTCTCCGCGGGTCGAAGCCCGGAGCTGCTGTGGCGGTTGGCCCTCGGACCGCCGCCATAGCGGTGCTGTGGGACAATTGAGTGTCAATCCATTGGCATCTCAAGGAGTTAGCTTTGGCCTTAGTATCAACGCCTGCCACGCTGGAACGCGCCGTGCCGGCCATGGATAATGCCGAAGTCCTCAGGATTCGAAACGACTTCCCGGTTCTGGGCCAGCAGGTAAACGGACAGCAGCTGGTCTACCTGGACTCCGGTGCCACATCCCAGAACCCGCTCAGTGTGATCGAAGCTGAGCAGGAGTTCTACGAACAGCGCAACGCCGCCGTGCACCGCGGCGCACACCACCTCGCCGTGGAAGCCACCGAAGTTTTCGAGGACGCCCGCCAGACCCTTGCGGACTTCATCGGGGCGGACTACGCCGAGACAGTGTGGACCTCGAACGCCACCGAGGGCCTTAACCTCATCAGCTATGCGCTGTCCAACGCCACCTTGTGGTCGGCGCAGGGCAGGGGGGACGCGCGGCTCAGGGAACTCGCCGTCGGCCCCGGGGACCAGATCGTGGTCACTGAAATGGAGCATCACGCCAACCTGATTCCGTGGCAGGAGCTGGCCTTCCGCACGGGCGCCACCCTCCGCTACATCCCCATCGACGACGCCGGCTCCCTGCGGCTCGACGTCGCGGCCGAAATTCTCAGCAGCAGGACCAAAGTCCTGGCTTTTACCCACGCCTCCAATGTCCTTGGAACCATCAACCCTGTGAAGGAGTTGGTGGCATTGGGCCGCAAGGCCGGGGCGTTGGTGGTCCTGGATGCGTGCCAGTCCGCGCCCCACCTGCCGTTGGACGTCAAGGACCTGGACGTTGACTTCGCCGTGTTCTCGGGCCACAAAATGCTGGCGCCCACCGGGATCGGCGTCCTGTATGGCAAACAGGACATCCTGGACACGCTGCCGCCGTTCCTTACCGGGGGTTCCATGATCACCACCGTGACCATGGAACGGGCAGAGTACCTGCCGGCTCCCCAGCGCTTCGAGGCCGGCACCCAGCGGATTTCCCAGGCCGTTGCCCTGGCGGCTGCTGCCAACTATCTCACGGAGACCGGCCTGGACCGTGTGCACCGCTGGGAAGCTGAGCTTGGCCAGCGCATGGTTGCCGGGCTGGAAGCCCTTCCGGGGATCCGGGTCCTGGGGCCCGCTGCCGGACAGGAACGAATCGGGCTGGCAGCGTTCGACGTCGAGGGTGTGCACGCGCACGACGTCGGCCAGTTCCTTGATTCGCGGGGCATCGCCGTCCGCGTGGGCCACCACTGCGCCCAGCCGCTGCACCGGCGCCTGGGCCTCACCGCCACCACACGGGCCAGCGCCTATCTCTACAACACCACCGACGACGTCGATGCGTTCCTCGATGCCGTGGCAGGCGTCCGCTCCTACTTCCGCGTCTAGCGCGCCCCACCGAAAGATGTGTCCATGAGTCTTGACCAGCTGTACCAGCAGATCATCCTTGACCATTCCAAGGCCCGCCACGGCAGCGGCCTGGCCGGGACTGAGGCGCCCCTGGGAGCCTCGACGGGCCAGTCGCACCAGCTCAACCCGGTGTGCGGCGATGAAGTCACCGTCCGGGTCGCTGTGGAAGACGGCAAGGTGGCACAGATTTCCTGGGACGGGGCGGGATGCTCCATTTCCATGGCATCGGCGTCGGTCCTCAGTGAGCTGGCCGAGGGCCTCAGCGTTGCCGAGCTGCACGGGATCATCGACAGTTTCCGCGAGGTCCTCCGCTCGCGCGGCAAGGTCCACGCCGATCCTGAAATCCTGGGCGACGCCGCCGCCTTCGAGGGCGTGGCCCGTTACGCCGCACGCGTCAAATGCGCCATGATCTCCTGGGTCGCCGCCGAAGACGCCGTGAACCAGGCGGCAGCCTGAGGCAGCCTGCGCCCTAAGCCAGTTGGAGCCTTAAGCCGGCCTGAGCCTTGCGCCAGCGAGCCGCGCCTCATCGAGGGGTGAGCTGTCGGCGCTAAGCGCGTATCAGAGCGCCGGGATCCAGCCACCCGATGGCGTGGGCTGGGGAACGTCGGCTGACGGGGGAAGGCGACGCCGGCCGGGGCGGCTTAGGCCCTGTGCTCGAAGACATCCGGGACGCCGTCGCCGTCGGCGTCCCTGCGCTCGACTTCTTCGACTGTCCGGTAATGCCGGTTCCGCAGCCGAAGCACCACCGTTGCCAGCAGTGCAGCAGCCAGTGAACCTGTCAGGATGGCCACCTTCGCATGGTCGTCGTGCGGTGAGCCGGGGCCGAAGCTGAGCTCGGCTACCAGCAACGACACCGTGAAGCCCACGCCTGCCAGCAGTGCAAGGCCGGCCACATCAACCCACGCGAGGCTGTCGTCGAGCTTTGCCCTGGTGGTCTTCGTGAGCACGTACGTGGTGCCGAAGATGCCAACAGTCTTGCCGATGACCAGGGCGGCCACGATGCCCACAGCAACGGAATCGGTCAGCGCTGAGCGGATTCCGTCAAAACCCCCGAGGGCAACGCCGGCGGAGAAGAAGGCAAACACCGGGACGGCGAAACCGGCTGACAGCGGGCGCAGGCGGTGCTCGAAGGATTCGGCCATTCCGGCGCCGGATTCGCCGCGCTTCCTGGACGCCAGGACCGGCACGGCGAACCCGAGCAGTACGCCCGCCACAGTGGCATGGATCCCGGAGGCATGGACCAGCGCCCAGGTAGCGAAGGCGAGCGGAAGCAGGAGATACCAGCTGCGGATGCGTTTCTGGACGAGAAGCGTAAACAGGCCCAGCGGAAGCAGGGCGGCCAGCAGGAAGAGCGGCTGCAGGCCGGAGGAGTAGAAGAACGCGATGATGCCGATCGCCAGGAGGTCATCCACCACGGCCAGGGTGAGCAGGAAGGTGCGGAGGGCGGCGGGCAAGTGGCTGTTGATGACAGCAAGCACCGCCAGCGCGAAGGCAATGTCGGTAGCCGTGGGGATGGCCCAGCCCCGCAGGCTTTCGGCGCCCTGGTTGAGGTTGACCAGGGTGTAGATGATGGCGGGAACAGCCACTCCGCCCACCGCAGCAGCCACCGGCACCACCGCCTTGGACATGGTCCGGAGCTCCCCGGAGACGAACTCGCGTTTAAGTTCAAGCCCGGCGATAAAGAAGAAGATGGCCAGGAGCCCGTCCGAGGCCCAATGGCCCAATGACAGCTGGAGGTGCCAGGGCTCGTAGCCGATCTTCAGGTCACGTAGGGCAAAATACCCGTCGGCGGCCGCGGAATTGGCCCAGATGAGGGCAATGGCGGTGGCTATGAGGAGCAGTGCCCCGCCCACGGTCTCGAGCCTCAGGATCTCCGAGATCCTGAGGTACTCCGGGTAACTGGATCGGCTAAGAACCCTGGCAGCAGGGGAAGGACGGGAAGGGCGCTTGGCCATAACGGCTCCTGGGGAACTGAGGGGTCGGCAAAATTGTTGCCGACCAGACTTCCCGGCGCACCTTAGACCAGTCTAGCCGAGCAGGCCCATAACTCCGATTACCGCGGTGGCAGCCCCCAACACCATCGAGATGCTGACCAGCACCACGTGGACCGTGAGGAACTTCGTGGCCTTGCCGGCAGCGTCCCTGGCGCGGGGATCCTTCATCACACGCTTCAGGAACTGCGGCCACACCACCAGGGACCAGACGCCGGCCAGGATCAGGACCCAGGCGGCGAAGAGCGGGAGCTGCATCGCCTTAGTGGCTTTCGAGCCAGGCCTGGGCCTGCTGGGACTGCAGGTTCAGCGCCTTGGCAACCATGGGCTCAGCGGCGGCCGCGATCTTGCCGCCCAGGAACGGCACCGAGGAGGTGACGCTTCCTTCCAAATCGATCCGGGTGCTGCCGCCCTCCGCAACAAGGCGCTGGACTGCGGAGACATCCACAGGGGCGCCCGCGATCTTCAGCGAGATGTTGCTTTGGCGTGAGCCGTCAGCCGACGGGGCGTCCCAGTTCTCCACCTGGGTCACCGTGAGGCTCTCACCGACGAACTTGCGGGCAATTTCGGGCAGGCGCGTGGTGGGCAGGGTCCGGACGGAGGTGGTGCTGAAGGCCCCTGCCACGTCACCGGTCACCGCGAAGGACTCCAGGGTCCCGCCGACAAGCTCACTGGTGTGTCGCTGGAAATCCTCGTTCACCAGGACAGCTGCAACGCTGTCGACGGCGTGCGGAAGGGTAGTGGTTGCACTCAGTGCCATGAATCCTCCAGTGATTCTTCAGTGTCAGAACGCTTTTTGCTCCCCACATCCTACGGGGCGGCCGGAAGGTTCTCAGAACCGCCGTCTGCCTGCGCGAGCTTCTGGGCGGCTGCGGTGATGTTCCGGGACATCGCCGGGAAGATGAGGCTGTGGAAGGGTAGTACGGCAAGCCAGTACAGTTTGCCGCTGAGGCCTTTGGGGAAGAAAATGGCGCGCTGGCGGTACAGGCTGCCGTTGCCGTCCGGTTCCACCGCGAGCTCCAGCCATGCCCGTCCGGGAGCACGCATCTCGGCCCGCAGCCGGAGCAGCCTACCGCGCTCGATCCGCTCCACCCGCCACCAGTCCACCACTTCTCCGACAGCCAAATTGCCGGGATGGCGGCGGCCGCGCAGCAGGCCTGCTCCGCCGGTGAGCTTGTCCAGCCAGCCGCGGACCTGCCAGGCCAGGGGGAGGGAATACCAGCCGTTGCGGCCGCCGATCCCTTCGATGATGGTCCATACATGGGCAGGATCAACGTCCCCGTGGAAGGTGCGCTCATCCACGTAGACCTTGTGTCCGGCCCAGTCCGGGTCGCTGGGCAGCGGATCGGCATCGGCGCCGGCATTGGCCCAGGTGGTCTCCACCTGTCCATCGCGTTCCTTGCCCAGCGCCAGGGCGACGGCGGTCCGGTAACTGGTCAGGCCGCCGTCGGGCCGGGGGATGTACTGGTCGATGTCGTGCTCGCCGGAAACGGCGTCGTCCTGGAGCGACTGGACCAGGGGGAGCGACATGGACAGCGGGATGGGCGTGGTCAGTGCCACCCACATGCCCGCAAGCTTGGGCGCGGGGATGGGCAGCGCCAGCACCACGCGGTACGGCAGTCCTGCCTCGGCGGCGTACTCCTTCATCATGCCGGCGTAGGTGAGCACCTGCCGGCAGCCGATGTCGAACGTGCGGTTGATGTGGCCTTCGAGCGAGGCGGCGGCCACGAGGTAATGGAGCACATCCCGGACGGCAATGGCTTCGATCCTGTTGCGAACCCAGCTGGGTGCCGGCATGAAGGGGAGTGTCTCGGCGAGGTGCCTGATCATCTCGAAGGATGCTGAACCGGAACCGATCACCACGCCGGCCTGGAAGACGATCGCATCCACCGGGCTGTCAAGGAAGACCTTGCCTACCGTCTCCCGGGAACGCATGTGGGTGGACAGTTTCGCATTGGCCGGATGAAGGCCGCCCATATACACAATCCGGCTGGTACCGGCGTCCGCGGCCGCCTTGGCGACGGTCTCCGCCATCGCCTTCTCCTTGGCCTCGAAACCGGCTCCGGCAGCCATGGAGTGGACCAGGTAATACAGGACGTCGACGCCGGCGAGCCCATCGCGCAGTGCATCTCCGTCGTCGAGGCTGCTCTGGATCACTTCCACCTTCGCCAGCCACGGGACCCCCGAGATTTTGTCGGGGGACCGGACCAGGACCTTTACGCGGTGCCCGGCCTCCAGGAGTTTGGGCACCAGCCGCCCGCCGATGTAGCCGGTGGCCCCGGTGACCAGAACGGTCTTGGCTGCGGCGCGCGCTGATGACTCGGATGTGCCCGTCATGAAGACTCCTTCTTCTCACTTTGCCATTCGTAGCCGCGAGGCGTCCGGATGGCCGTGGGTCCTGAAAGCTTAGTCTGGCGCGTCGCGCGGTAGGCTGGGAATACCCGGGATTCTTGCGAATTTCGGGTTTTCGTGTTGCCTGCTTTTCTCCGAACACCACAGGAGCTTCCGCCATGAGCCTCACCGGCCCGTCCCATCACGGCCCGTCACTCGACGGACTGCGCCGCGTCCTCGCCGGAGACCAGACCTTCGCCCGCGTCCGGGCCGAGGCCGGCCGGGGGTTCGACATCCGGGGCCAGGACTACCAGATCAGCGCCCCGGCCGGCCTGCGCGCCGTGCTGCTGGCTGAAATGGCTGACGGGCTCTCGCAGTCCGCCGGGGAAGCCGGCACCACCGGTGGCGGGCTGCCCCCGGTGGTGCTCGCCGTCACCGCTACAGGCCGCGAGGCGGAAGACCTGACGGCAGCCCTGCGCGCGTACCTGCCCGCCGACGCCGTTGCTGAATTCCCCAGCTGGGAGACCCTTCCGCACGAGCGGCTTTCACCGCGTTCGGACACGGTCGGCAGGCGGCTCTCTGTCCTGCGCAGGCTCGCGCATCCGGAAAGCTCGACGGCGGGACACCTGCGGGTGGTCATCGCTCCGGTGCGCGCTGTGGTCCAGCCAATCGTGGCGGGGCTGGGTGAACTGGTTCCGGTCACACTGAAAGTGGGCCAGGAAGTGCCCTTCACCGACGTGGTGCGCCGCCTGGCAGATGCCGCCTACGCCCGGGTGGACATGGTCACCCACCGTGGCGAGTTCGCTGTGCGCGGCGGCATCATCGACGTTTTCCCGCCCACGGAGGATCACCCCATCCGGGTGGAGTTCTTCGGCGACGAGGTGGACCAGATGCGCTGGTTCGCCGTCGCCGACCAGCGCTCGCTGTCCTCACCGGGCCTGCACCACCCCACCGAACTGCATGCCCCGCCCTGCCGGGAAATTCTCATCACGCCGTCGGTGATGTCCCGCGCCGCCCACTTGAAGACGCAGCTGCCGGCCGCAGCGGACATGCTGGAAAAGATCGCCGGCGGCATCGCCGTCGAAGGCATGGAATCGCTGGCCCCGGTACTGGTGGACGCCATGGTTCCGTTCGTGGACCAGTTGCCCGCCGGGTCCATCTCGGTGGTCATCGAACCGGAAAAGGTCCGCACCCGCGCGCACGACCTCGCAGCCACCAATGAGGAATTCCTGGAAGCGGCCTGGTCCACGGCGTCCGACGGCGGCACCGCACCGCTGGACCTGACATCACAGGCGTCGGAGGCCCTGCACTCCGCCAGCTTCCGGTCACTCGCTGAGACCCGCACCGCGGCCCTGGGCCACGACGTCTCGTGGTGGTCCATCACCTCCCTCGCCACCGACGAGGAACTGCTCCCCGAGATCGACGTCCTGAACCTTCACGCCAAGGAACCCCGGGGCTACCAGGGCGATGTGGCAGAGATGATGGATTTCATCGGCTCCCACGTCCGGGACCAGTGGCGGATCGTGGTGGCCACCGAAGGCCCCGGGCCCGCGCAGCGCCTGGCCGAACTCTTCCACGACGCCGATATCCCCTGCGCCAGGGTGGACACCCTGGACAAGGAACCGCAGGCGGGCATCATCGAGGTGACCACCGCCGCCGTCGGACGCGGTTTTGTCCTGGAATCCCTCAAACTGGGGCTGCTGACCGAAGCGGACCTGCTGGGCCGGACATCGGCGGGTTCCACCAAGGACATGCGGCGGATGCCGTCCAAGCGCCGGAACGCCGTGGACCCGCTGCAGCTGCTGGCGGGGGACCACGTGGTCCACGAGCAGCACGGCATAGGCCGGTTCGTGGAGCTCATCCAGCGCAAGGTTGCCGGCGGCGGAGACGGAGTGCGCGAGTACCTGGTGCTGGAATACGCCCCGTCCAAGCGCGGCGCCCCGGGGGACCGTCTGTTTGTCCCCACAGACCAGCTTGACCAGGTGACCCGCTACGTCGGCGGCGACACCCCGGTGCTCAGCAAGATGGGCGGCTCGGACTGGGCCAGCACCAAATCCAAGGCACGCAAGGCCGTCAAGGAAATCGCCGGCGAACTCATCCGGTTGTACTCGGCGCGAATGGCCTCCCGGGGCCACGCCTTCGCCCCGGACACGCCATGGCAGCGGGAGCTGGAGGAGGCGTTCCCGTATGTGGAGACGCCGGACCAGCTGACCACCATCAACGAGGTCAAGGCCGACATGGAGCGCGAGATCCCCATGGACCGCCTGGTGTCCGGTGACGTGGGCTACGGCAAGACCGAGATCGCCGTGCGCGCCGCATTCAAGGCGGTCCAGGACGGGAAACAGGTGGCGGTGCTGGTGCCCACCACCCTGCTGGCCCAGCAGCATTACGAGACCTTCACCGAGCGCTTCTCCGGCTTCCCGCTGCGGGTCAAGGCGCTCTCCCGCTTCCAGGGGACCAAGGAAACCAAGGAAACGGTGGAGGGCGTCAAGAGCGGCTCCGTTGACGTGGTGATCGGCACCCACCGCCTGCTGTCCAAGGACTTCGCGTTCAAGGACCTCGGCCTGGTGATCGTGGACGAGGAGCAGCGCTTCGGGGTGGAGCACAAGGAAGCCCTCAAGAAGATGCGCACCAACGTCGACGTGCTGGCCATGAGCGCCACGCCCATCCCGCGGACGCTCGAGATGTCCCTGACCGGCATCCGCGAGACCTCCACACTGGCCACCCCGCCGGAAGAACGGCACCCGGTCCTGACGTATGTGGGCCCGTACACGGACAAGCAGACCTCAGCGGCGATCCGCCGCGAACTGATGCGTGAAGGCCAGGTGTTCTTTGTCCACAACCGGGTGTCCACCATCGAACGCACCGCGGCGAAGATCCGCGAACTGGTTCCGGAAGCCCGGGTGGAAGTTGCCCACGGTCAGATGTCCGAAAGCCGGCTGGAGCAGATCATCGTGGACTTTTGGGAGAAGCGGTTCGATGTCCTGGTGTGCACCACCATCATCGAGACCGGCCTGGACATCTCCAACGCCAACACGCTGATTGTGGACGGGGCCGACAAATACGGACTGTCCCAGCTGCACCAGCTCCGCGGCCGCGTGGGCCGTGGCCGCGAACGGGCCTACGCCTACTTCCTGTACCCCTCGGAAAAGCCGCTGGGCGAGGTGGCGTTGGAACGGCTCAAGGCCGTGGCCACGCACAACGAGCTGGGCGCCGGCATGCAGCTGGCCATGAAGGACCTCGAAATCCGTGGCGCGGGCAACCTGCTCGGCGGCGAGCAGTCCGGCCACATCCAGGGCGTCGGCTTCGATCTCTACATCCGCCTGGTGGGTGAGGCCGTGGCTGACTACCGTGGCGATGCCGAGGAAAAGGCGGCCGAGATGAAGATCGAGCTTCCCGTCAACGCCCACCTGCCGCACGACTATGTGCCGGGGGAGCGGCTGCGCCTGGAGGCGTACCGCAAGCTCGCATCAGCGCTGACGTACGAGGCCATCGAGGAGGTCCTTGCCGAGCTGGTGGACCGCTACGGTGAGCCGCCGCTGCCCGTCCAAAACCTCATCGCCGTGGCCCGCTTCCGGGTAGGCGCCCGCGAATCCGGCCTGTCCGACGTCGCGCTCCAGGGCAACTTCATCAAGTTCTCGCCGGCGCAGCTGCCGGAGTCCAAACTGATGCGGCTGGCCCGGATGTACCCGGGCTCCCAGTCCAAGCCCGCCCTGGACGCGGTGCTGATCCCGAAGCCGAAGACCGCAAGGATCGGCGGCAGGGATCTCCAGGACGCCGAAATTCTGGAATGGGCCAACGGCGTCATCAGCAACATTTTCGCCGACGCGGCGGTTGCTGCCTCACCCACAGGTAACTGACCTTGATGGGAGGACACCACGCCGCGTCGGGAGCCGCGGCGTGGGTAGCTGTTGCCTCAACGGGGCCTTACACCCTGGGCTGGTATCCGCTGGACGCCACCGGAATCGTCATTGGAGGCATGGCGACGGCGGGTACAGCGCTGGTGTGCGACTGGGACCACCGGCACAGCACCGTTGCCCGGTCGTTGCCCCCGTTGTCCAACGTCATCGCCGTGGGGATTGAAAACGCCAGCGGCGGGCACCGGCAGGGTACCCACTCGGTCCTCGGGGCGGCGTTCTTTGTGCTGCTGGCGAGCCTGGCCGGCCAGATCCAGGTGCAGACGCAGTGGGGGCTGCTGTCCGTGGGCGCCGGGGTGCTGTGTATGTTCCTGATCAACATTGCCGCCAAAGCCCTGAAACTGTTTCCGAAGTCAGGGTTCCTCACCAACTGGATCTTCGGGCTCGTCATGGCGGGGCTGGTCACCTGGTTTGCTCCCGATCAGTGGACGTGGCTGCCCATGTCCATGCTGATCGGGGTGGTGGTGCACATCGTCGGGGACATGATCACCACCGGCGGGGTACCGCTGCTTTGGCCGATCGTCATCAAGCCGCCGAAGTTCCTCCGGAAGCTGCCGGTGCTGAACGATATCTGGCGGGCCAACGGAGCGTTCTCCCTGCCGCTGCTGGGCAGGGCCGGTTCCAAGCGTGAGTGGCTGGTGCTGATCCCGGTCAGCGCCTACGCCATGGTGGGCATGTGTGTGGCCGGCTGGTCGCTGGCGAAGGCGCATTTCCCCACTGCCATGGCGCTGGGCGGCAGCGTGGTCGGCCGGCTCTTTGGTGCGGACTGAACCGGGGCCAATGGCAAAAGGCCGGGGCCGCGGAAGAATCCGCGGCCCCGGCCTTTGACGTTCGGTGTGCTTAGTTCTCGCCGGCGGAGTCGGAGCGGCCCAGCACGGTCATCGGAATCCAGAAGGCCAGGGCAAAGAGGCCAAGGCAGACCGCCATGGGCCAGTAGTTGTCCAGCGTCAGCCAGGACAGCGAGTACACGGAGCCCAGGAACAGCGCAATCATGACCACAAAGAGGGCGATGCTCGTGACGAGGCTGTTCTCGTTCTGCGGGGTCTGGATGGTGCCCGCCTGGGCACTGCCGGCCGTGTTTGCCTGGCCGGTGATTTTGCTGGACATGCGTTCCTCCTTGGGCCCCGTGGGGCTTTACCTGTGGAAGCCCGGCTGCGCTGTCAGTATGCGGATGAACCCTGTTCACCCTTGACGATGGCAATGCCGGAGCTGGCACCAATACGTGTTGCACCTGCAGCAATCATAGCCTGAGCATCGGCGAGCGACCGCACCCCGCCGGACGCTTTGACGCCAAGGTCAGGGCCCACAGTGCGCCGCATCAGGGCGATGTCGTCGGCGGTGGCGCCGCCGCCGTTGAACCCGGTTGAGGTCTTGACAAAGTCCGCCCCGGCCTCGACAGCCGCCTGGCAGGCAAGGACCTTCTGGTCATCGCTGAGGAAGACGGTTTCGATAATGACCTTCAGGATGGCCCCGCTGGCGTGAACCGCCTCGGCCACGGCGGAGATGTCCTCCACCAGCGCGCCCTTATCGCCCGCACGGGCAGCGGCAATGTTAATGACCATGTCCACTTCATCCGCACCATCCAGGACCGCACCGCGGGCTTCGAAAGTTTTCACGTCGGTGGGGGTGGCGCCCAGCGGGAACCCGACAACGGAGCAGGTCAGCACACCGGAACCCTTGAGGGCGGTTTTCACTGTCTTGACCCAGACCGGGTTTACGCAGACCGACTTGAAGCTGTATTCGGCGGCCTCTGCGCAGACCTTCAGGACGTCGGCTTCGCTCGCTTCGGGCTTGAGCAGGGTGTGGTCGATGTAGGATGCGATGTTGCCCGGCACTGAGTCCGTGCCCGCTCCGGGGTGGTTCACAGGAGTGGCTTCGTTGCTCATGATGGTCCTTTCCATGTGGCCTTGTGGGCCGCCGGTGCCACCATGTCAGTGGCTGTTCAGGTGACCATCTTGCCATAGCACCAGCCGCCCTCGATGGTTCGTGCGTGGCACCATCGAGCGGGAACAGCCCGCGGCCACAAGGGCTCAGGCGGCGAGCCCGAGCGCTGCGCCGGCTGGAGCTGCCGTCATGAGCTGGGTGGCGCAGACCCCGGCGGCAGATGCGGCCGCCACCAGCAGTCCCAGCCGGACGCCGTCGAACGCTGCGGCATCGCCGATGGCCCAGATGCCCGGCACTGACGTCCGGAAGTCCCGGCTGATGACGATGCCGCCGCTGGCCGCAGTCTGCAGGCCGGCGCTGGCGGCCAGGCCGTCCCGCGAGATGCGTTCCTCGGCAAGCACCACCAGGTCGCCGTTCATGCTGCTGCCGTCCGCGAAGATCACTCCAGAGGAGCCCAGGGCGGAGCCGGATGAAGCCGGAACGACTGCGGCGGGGCGGACTGTGGTGCGGATCGGACGGACACCACGGGCACGGAGCACCGCTTCGGCCTGTCCGGCAGCAGCTCCGGTGCCCACCAGGATTCCCAGCGGCCGCCGGCCCAGTCCCTTGGTGATGTCCATGACGGCTTCGCCAATGCGGGCGGCGTCGTCAATCGTGGAGTAGCTCAGGCAGTGCCCGGATCCCTCGACGGGTGCGTCCAGCGGTGCGGATCCCGTGGCGATGACCAGTTGGTCGTAGCTGAATTCCATGCCATCGGCGGTGGCGACGGTGCGGGCTTCTGCGTCTATGTGGCTGGCCGGCTGGCCGAAGCGGACCGACACCTGGGGCAGCAGGGCCAGTTCCAGGAGTTCCTCGGGTGCGTCGTCACGGTTGCTGAGGACCGTCACGGTGCCGCTGAACCTGGCGCCGCTGAGCTGCCTGACCAACGCCTGGGCGGCAGGGCCGGCACCTGCAATGACGATGCGCTGTGCGGAGGAGAATGAGGTGGACGGTGCCGGAGCGGACATGTGCTGGCCCTTTCGCTGGCGGCCGCGTGAACGGCCGGAACTTCATGATGGACCCAGCGTAGGCCTCGGCTTTTTCGGTTGTGTTTCCACGTCATTGCTGCTCTTTCGGGGCCCGTTCGCCAATGTTTACCGGCCGGTAACACTTCCGGTGACCCCCGTCTCATTCACGCGTGAAACGGAAATGAAACGGGGGCGGGACGGCTTAGACGCGGAGGCGGTAACCCCGTTTGACCACGGTTTCCACCAGCCGGCCGTCCGGCAGGGAGGAGCGGAGCCGGCTGACGGTCATGTCCAGGGCGTGGACTGAACCGCGCAGTTCAAGGAGTTCGGACAGTGATTCGCGGGACAGCACAGCTCCGCCGGCCCCCAGCAGTGCACGCAGCAGCAGCAGGGGAGCAGGTGCCAGCTCAACGGGCTGCCCGTCGATGCGCAGGCTGCGTCCGCGGAGTTCAATGTGGCCGGACCGCGTGTCCAGCCGCCGCACGTGGTTCAGGGCAAGGTGCTCGCACACCAGCCGGATCAGTGCCCCCATCCGGAAGCGCTCCGGGATCAGCGGGGTCACGCCGGCGTCGAGCAGCGGCTGGGCTGTTACAGGCCCGACGACGGCTGTGGTGACCGTGGTCTGCAGGCTTTCGATGAGCTGCTTGTAGACGCCCATCTCGTGGGCTGTGCTCCACATCGCGTCCACAGCCGGGGCGCTGGTAAAGGTCAGGACGTCCAGGTTGCCGCTGCAGGCCGCTTCGATGAGGCGGGGAAGCCGGTCCTCGCCGTCGGGCTTCACCCAGCGGTAGGGGGTGACGGTCAGGACTGTGGCGCCGGACATCCGCAGACGTTCAAGCTGACGGACATCCGTGTAGCCGTGGAGCTGCACTACAACGGTCTTGCCGCGCACACCCTCGGCCAGCAGCATGTCCACCAGCGTGGCAGTGGTTTCGTCGCTGCTGATCCCGACGTCGGCAAGGCCCGCCGCGCGTACGGCACCACGGGCTTTGGGTCCGCGGACGAACATCCGGCAGTTTCCAAGGGTTTCCAGCAGCTGCTCACCGATCCCGAAGGAGTCCGCCGCTTCACACCAGCGGCGCATGCCGTAAGCGGTGGTGGCGATGCACAGGTCGGGTTTGGCGGCGATGACTGCCTTGGTGTCCTCAATGAGGCGGATGTCCTCCTGCACCGGTGCGATCTTAAGTGCGGGGGCGTGCAGCACCTCGGCGCCGCGGCGTTCCAGGGCCTCGATCAGGTCCTGGGAGCGCCGGTGGGAGGTGACGCCGATGCGGAAACCCTCAAGTGGCGAATCCGCGGACTCCCGCCCGGACGCTTCCTCAGTCTGGGCCGGGGGAGCCCCGGGAGCTTCGGTCGGTGCGAGTGCGTTCATGGGGGTCAATCCTTTCACGAGCCCAGCAGCGAGGCCGCCAGCCGGTCCAGGTCGGCGGCGGCCTCGGCATGCCCGCGGTTGGCCTCAGCCACGCGAACCACCTCGCCGATGACCAGCACAGCGGGGTTGCTGCAGCCGGCTGCAGCGGACGTGATGGTGCCCAGATCCGCGATGGTGGTGCGCTGCCCCGGACGGTAGCCGCGTTCGACGACGGCCATGGGCATGTCGTTGCGCATTCCCGCCTTGCGGAGCCCGGCTGCGAGCTGGTGCAGGGTTCCGATGCCCATCAGGACAACGATGGTGCCGCCCAGCCCGGCCAGGTGGGTGTGCTCCTTGTGGGTCAGCGGGGCGTGCCCGGAGACCACGGTGAACATGTGGCTTACTTCGCGGTGGGTCACCGGAATACCGGCCGCAGCCGGCACCGAGATGGCGCTGGTGACACCGGAGATCACGCGGACGGGGACGCCCGCCGCAACACAGGACGCCACTTCTTCGCCGCCGCGGCCGAAGACGTAGGGATCGCCGCCCTTGAGCCGGACCACGTTGTTGCCTTCCAGGGCGGAGGCAACCATCAGCTTCTCGATATCGGTCTGGCTGACTTTGTGGTGGCCGGGCTTCTTGCCGACGTCGATCAGCTCGGCCGAGGTCAGGGACGGCAGCTCCTGGTAGGGGGCCAGCCGGTCATAAAAGACGACGTCGGCATCGCGGAGTGCCTTGACGGCGGCCACGGTCAGCAGTTCAGTGGTTCCGGGGCCGCCACCCACCAGGGTGACGTGGCCCGCGGGCCCGGCGGCAGGTTCGACGGCGACCGGGATGCCGGTGGTGCGGCACCTCTCCAGCAGGGCCTCCCAGCCGGGCTGGCCGTCGTCGACCGCTGCGACCAGGAACGGGCGCTCGGGGAGCGGCCCGTCGTGGCTGGCGCCCTGCGGGGTGCTGAGGCGGGAGACTACCGCGCCTGCAGCTTCATAGCGCCGGACCGCCTGGCGGGCGGCGTAGTCGGATCCGGTGACCAGGACTTCGCGGCCGGTGAGATCAATGCTGAGCTGCATGCCTATACCTCGTTCTCGTCGCGGGGCCTCATGGGGATGGAAGCTCCGATGAGGACCTTCCCTTTTTCTTCAGCGGTGGCCGGCCGGAACTGGCCGCGTTCGTCCGACACAAAGGTGATGGAATCGTCCTTCTGGTCCGGTGCGTTGACGAAGGACCGGAACCGGCGGAGGCGGTCGGGGTCCTTCAGGGTGTCTGCCCATTCGTCCACGTAGGTGTCAACGTGCTTGGCCATGGCGGCCTCGAGGTCCTCGGCGATGCCCAGGGTGTCCTTGACCACCACATCCTCCACGTGCTTGATGCCGCCGTCGAGCTCTTCCTGCCAGCGTGCGGTGCGCTGGAGGCGGTCGGCGGTGCGGATGTAGTACATGAAGTAGCGGTCGATGTACTTGATCAGCGTCTCGTCGTCGAGGTCCTTGGCGAGCAGCTGGGCGTGGGCCGGGGTGGCGCCGCCGTTGCCGCCCACGTACAGGTTCCAGCCGTCCGCGGTGGCGATCACGCCGACGTCCTTGCCGCGGGCCTCGGCGCATTCACGGGCACAGCCGGAGACGCCCATCTTCAGTTTGTGCGGGCTGCGGAGGCCGCGGTAGCGGAGTTCAAGCTGGATGGCCATGGCCACCGAGTCCTGCACACCGAAGCGGCACCAGGTGGACCCGACACAGGACTTCACCGTGCGCAGGCTCTTGCCGTAGGCCTGGCCGGATTCAAAGCCGGCGTCCACCAGTTCCTTCCAGATTTCCGGAAGCTCCTCCAGCCGCGCACCGAACATGTCGATACGCTGGCCGCCGGTGATCTTGGTGTACAGGTTGTACTTCTCGGCCACGGCGGCGATGACGCCGAGCTTCTTCGGGGTGATCTCGCCGCCGGCGATGCGGGGGACCACCGAGTAGGTGCCGTCCTTCTGCATGTTGGCCAGGGCGCGGTCGTTGGTGTCCTGCAGGGTGCCGCGGCCGGCGTCCAGGACGTAGGCGCTGTTCTGGCTGGCCAGGATGTTGGCGATGGTCGGCTTGCAGATGTCGCAGCCGGCTCCGGTGCCGTACTTGGCCATGATTTCTTCGAAGGAGGACAGCTCGAGGACACGGATGGTCTCGAACAGTTCCTGGCGGGAGAGCTCGATGTGCTCGCAGAGAGCCTTGGAGACCTCGACGCCGGACTTGGTGAGCTCTGTTTCCAGCAGCTTCTTCAGCATCGGGACACAGGAACCGCAGCTGGTCCCGGCGCGGGTGCAGCCCTTGAGTTCGCCGAGCTCCTGGACGGGAGCGTTGCCGTCGCAGGCGCCGCAGCCGTTGACGGTGTCCCGGATGGTTCCGGCGGAGACGTTGTTGCAGGAACACAGGATGGCGTCGTCCGGGAGTTCCGTGTCCGGGGCGTCGCCGCCGCCGGCCGCCGTGAGGTATGCGCCGGGCTCGGCGCTGAGTTCGCGGCCCAGGAGGGGGCGGAGGCTGGTGTAGGGGGTCGCGTCGCCCACGAAGATGCCGCCCAGGAGGGTCTTGGCATCGTCGGTGGTGACGATCTTCTGGTAGACGCCGCGGGCCGGGTCCGCGTAGACGATTTCAAGGGAGTGCTCGGTTTTGGCGAAGCCGTCGCCGAAGCTGGCAACATCGACGCCGGACAGCTTGAGCTTGGTGGCGGTATCGAAGCCCGGGAAGGTGGCTTCGCCGCCGTGCAGTCGGTCGGCCACGATCTCGGCCATGGTGTTGGCGGGGGCAACCAGGCCCAGGCACATGCCGCCGTAGTTGGCCACCTCGCCGATGGCCCAGATGCCGGGGACTTCCGTCGCGCAGAAATCGTTGATGACCACACCGCCGCGCTGGCCCAGGCTGAAGACCTGTTCTTCGCCTTCGGCGGCGCGGAAGAGTTCATCGCGGGGCCGGACGCCGATGGCGACAATCACGAGGTCGGCGTCGATGATTCGGCCGTCTGCCATCAGGACACCGGTGACCTGGCCGTCGTCGTCGGACAATACTTCCGACGGGAAGACGCCGCCGTGGACTGCGAAGCCCTTGGCCTTGATGAGCCGGCCCATGGCCTGGCCTGCGCCCTCATCCAGCTGCGTGGCCATCAGCCACTGCGAACCGTCGATGACGATCGGGTTGGCTCCCAGCTGCTCCGTGCCGGCGGCCGATTCCAGGCCGAGGAGGCCACCACCAATGGTGACGGCGTTAACCTTGCGGCCGAGCTTTTCGGTCAGTTCGGTGATGGCCTTGTTGATGGCCCAGACGTCTTCGAGCGTGCGGTAGACGTGGGTGTGCTCCGCGCCGGGGATGGGCAGCCGGGCGGCATTCGAGCCCGTGGCGACCACGAGGTCGTCGTATTCAAAGGTGCTGCCGGCAGCGGTTTCCACCGTCTTGGCTTCGGCATTGATCTTGACCACACGCTCGCCGGTCTTCAGCGACAGGGAATCGTGGTCCCACATGGAGGCGCTGCCCAGCGTCAGGTCGACGTCGCTGTCGGTGAGGGCCTTGGAGAGGGCTACGCGGTCATACGGGAGGTGGGCCTCCTCAGTGAGGACCGTGACATGCCAGCCATCGAGCCCGCGGGAGTGCATGGCGTCCGCAAAGCGGTGGGCAGCGGGTCCGCCACCGGCGACGACGATGCGGCGCGTGTTCTCTGTGCTTGAAGTCTGTTCGGTCACTGTGGGCCTTTCGCATGGGCCGCAGACGGTTCTCTGCGACTTTCTCTGACGAGGTGTTGCTTCAACAGTAGGCAGCCGCAGTTTCGCTTCAGTTTCCCAATTGTTTCGTCACCTTAACTTCTGCATCACGAACGCGTTTCCGGCAGGGTGAGTTCTCTTTTACGCGCCGGACACATTCACTGCACGCCATCGAAACACCCGCTGCCTAGTTTGGTAGTACGGCCGCAGAGGTGGCCGGCAGCATTCAGCAACAACAGCAGACAGACAAGAACGTGGAGAGGAGCCGGACATGACGGCAACACTGGAACTTGGGGCGCTCGCCACCGAAGCTGACACCGCGGGAAACGCCGCAGCACTGGCAACAGGCTGGCACCGGGTTTGTGCGGTGGAGGACCTTGAACTGGCGTGGGGCGAAGCCGCACTGATCGCAGGCCGCCAGGTGGCCCTCTTCCGGACCGGCCCCGGCGAAGTCTTTGCCGTGGCCCACGAGGACCCCGCCACCGGCGCCCACGTCATGGCCCGCGGCATTCTGGGCTCCCGTGGCTCCCGCCCCACCATTGCCTCACCGCTCCACAAAGAGGTCTACGACCTCGAAACAGGCGAGTGCTTCGGAACCGCGGCCGTCCGCCTGGAAACATTCAGCACCCGCATCTCGGACGGGTTCGTCGAGGTCCAGGCCTAAGCAGCCTCGCTAGAGACCCAGCGCCTCCCGGACATCGGTGAGTACGTTGTCCAGCGCGGCGCGGGCGGCCTGCCGCGCCTCGGGAAGCTCAGCCGCTGATTCCACGGGGCGCAGGACTTCCAGGTAGCACTTGAGCTTGGGCTCGGTGCCGCTGGGCCTGATGATCACCCGGGTGTGGTCCTTCGTGAGATACAGCAGGCCATCGGTGGGCGGCAAATGCGCGCTCCCTTCAGCCAGGTCCACGAAGGTTTCAACGGCTGAGGAACCGAATGATTCGGGCGCGCTGACGCGGAGCCGGTTCATCATGGCATCGAGCAGGCCCAGGTCCGCTACCCGGATGCTCAGCTGGTCGCTGGCATGAAGCCCGTGCCGCAGGTAGAGCTCATCGAGCGTGTCGAAAACGGTTTTCCCTTCAGCCTTCGCGGCAGCGGCAAGTTCGGCAATGAGGACAGCCGCCGAGATCCCGTCCTTGTCCCGGACCAGGTCCGGCGCGACGCAGTAGCCCAAGGCTTCTTCGTAGCCGTAGAGCAGCCCGGGAACGCGTGAAATCCACTTGAAGCCTGTCAGTGTCTCCTCATGCGCATACCCGGCAGCTGCGGCGATGCGGGCGAGCAGGCGCGAGGAAACAATCGAGTTGGCGAATACGCCGGCTGTTTTCGCGCCTGCCTGTGGGGCAGCGGCCGGGGCCAACCCGCCTACGCCCCCGGAGACACCGGCCGCGAGCCGCGCCACAATGTGCGCACCCAGAAGGGCTCCCACCTCATCGCCGCGCAACATGCGCCACGCCCCCGTGTCCGGATCCTTCGCTGCCACGGCGGCGCGGTCCGCATCGGGATCGTTGGCCAGGACGATATCCGCATCCACCCGGGCGGCGGTTTCCAGCGCGAGGTCCAGGGCGCCCGGTTCCTCCGGGTTGGGAAAGTTCACGGTGGGAAAGTCGGGATCCGGCTCAGCCTGTTCCGCCACGAGGGTGACCTCCGCGAAACCCGCAGCATTCAGCACTGCCACGGCCGTTTCGCCGCCAACGCCGTGCATCGGCGTCAGGACGATCCGCAGGTCGCGGGCAGGAAAGCGTGCCGGATCGGCGAGTGCCGCCGTCGCGCGGTTGTAGTCCTCTGCAATGGACGGTGCGAGGACCGTCCAGCCATCCGCTGCAAGCGCGATGGATTCAAGTGCGCCCACGGTGTCGATCCGTGCGGCAATCATGGCGTCGTAGGGGGCAACGATCTGCGCACCCCGGCCGCTTTCCTCCACGGCATGGCGGCCCAGGTACACCTTGTAGCCGTTGTCCTGCGGCGGATTGTGGCTGGCGGTCACCATCACGCCGCCGTCGCACTCAAGCGCCCGCACCGCGTAGGCAAGCAGCGGGGTGGGAAGCGCTGCCGGCATCAGGAACGTATCGATCCCGGCAGCGGTGAAGATGGCGGCCGTTTCCTCGGCGAAGACGTCCGAGTTGTGCCGGGCGTCGTAGCCGACGACGGCGCGCGGCCGGGTTCCGGGGGCAGCCTCACCCACGGCGTCGGCCAGGAAAGCGGCAAGTCCGGCGGCGGCGCGGCGCACCACCACACGGTTCATCCGGTTTGGTCCTGGCCCGAGGGCGGCCCGGAGGCCGGCGGTCCCGAACTGCAACGTCCCGTTGAAGCTGTCGGTGAGTTCCTGCACGGCGGCGGGGGAGCCGTCCTCCGAGAGCCGCAGCAGGTCGGAGAGGGCTGCGGAGGTAGCTGGATCCGGGTCTTTGGCGGCCCATTCGCGGGCTCGGCTGAACAAGGAATCGGCATCGGAGGACGTCATGGTCCCACGCTATCGTCATTGCCGGCGGAACTGTTCCTTGAACACTCAAGGATGGGAGCGGAAACAGAAATCCTTGACAGCTGGATTTCTGGACAAGTAACGTCGCGAATATGAAAATGGGGCAGGGGGTTGAGTGGGGGCTGCACAGCTGCGTGAACATGTCATGGACGCCACCGGGGGAGGCCGTCAGCAGCGCACGGCTGGCTGAGTTCTACAAACTTCCGGCCGCCTACCTGAACAAGCAGCTCCAGGCCCTGGTACGCGCGGGGATCCTGAACTCTGTGTCAGGGCCCCGGGGCGGGTTTTCCCTGGCCAGGCGTCCGGAGAAGATCTCGATCCTCGATGTGGTCCTGGCCATCGAGGGAAACGACGACGCTTTCCGCTGCGAAGGGATCCTCGGGAACGCGCCGGGCGGCAATATGGATGCCGACTACGCGCGCACGTGCCTTATATCCCAGGCAATGCGCCACGCCGAGGTCACCTGGCGGACGGAGTTGTCCCGGCAAAGCGTTGCCGGGATCGCCCAGTCCATCGAGCGCCGGTTCCCTGAAGCCCGGGGGAATACGGTCAAGCAGCTGACCGGGGCCAGATCCTGACTGCCCCGTCAACCAACGCGGGGTCCCCTTCAACCAACGCGGGGTCACTTAACGCCCAAAAAAGGGCTCCGGAGGGGCGTTAAGTGACCCCGCGTTGTCCTAGAGTTTGGCGATGATTCCGGCCAGGAGTTTCGAGATGCGCGGTCCGGCGGCGTGGCCGGACTCGATGACTTCCTGGTGGCTCAGCGGCATGGGGCTGATCCCGGCGGCCAGATTGGTCACCAGCGAAATGCCGAAGACCTCCATGCCGGCGTGCCGGCCCGCGATCGCTTCCAGGGCGGTGGACATGCCCACCAGGTCTGCGCCGATCCGCTTGGCGTACTGGACCTCAGCAGGGGTTTCATAGTGTGGTCCGCTGAACTGGGCGTAGACGCCCTCGTCCAGTGAAGGATCCACTTCCAGGGCCAGGGCACGGATGCGCGGGCTGTAGAGATCTGTCAGGTCAACGAAGGTTGCGCCTTCCAGCGGGGACGTGGCGGTGAGGTTTATGTGATCTTTGATGAGGACCGGCGTCCCCGGCGCCCAGCTCTCGTTCAGGCCACCGCAGCCGTTGGTGAGGACCAGGGTCCTGCATCCGGCGGCCGCAGCGGCCCTGATGCCGTGCACCACGGCGCGGACCCCTTTGCCCTCGTAGTAGTGCGTCCGTGCGCCCAGAACCAGGGCGCGTTTGCCCTCTTTGGTCAGGACTGAGCGGATGGTACCGGTGTGTCCTTCCACGGCCGGGGCGTGGAAGCCGGGGACTTCGTCAGCAGTCAGGGTGGCGGTGGTGTCTCCAATGAGGTCAGCGGCTTCGGCCCAGCCCGAGCCCAGGACCAGGGCGACGTCGTGGCTCGCCACTCCGGTCGCCTCGGCAATGTAGTCAGCCGCTGAACGCGCGGCGAGGAAGGGGTCAGTGGCGGGGAGGTCTGTATTACTCACTGGTACAAGCTATCCTGCCGCCGCCGCTGTGCCCAGCCTCAGGTGGTGGTCCCGGTGCGGATGGGAGAGAATGGTTGATTGTGACTACGCATCCTGATTTCAGCTCACCCCGGATCGCAATCCTGGGAGGTGGCCCGGGCGGATACGAAGCCGCCATGGTGGCAGCCTCCCTGGGAGCGCAGGTCACCATCATCGAACGCGCCGGCCTGGGCGGCTCGGCGGTACTGACCGACGTCGTTCCTTCCAAAACCCTGATCGCGACGGCGGATCTGATGACCCGCGTCGGCGAGGCGGGGGAGCTGGGAGTGAAGTTCGACGTCGACGGCGGCGATTTCGTGCCCGTGATGCGCGCCGATCTGAAGCACATCAACGACAGGCTGCTGGGCCTGGCCCGCCAGCAGTCCCGTGATATCTCCGCTGGCCTTGAGCAGCACAACGTCCGCATCCTGATCGGTTCCGGCCGGCTCGTGGACACGCACACTATCGAAGTGATCACCGCGGACGGTACGGAAACCGTGGAAGCGGACACCATTCTGCTGGCCGTAGGCGCCCATCCCCGCGAACTCCCAACTGCCCGCCCTGACGGCGAACGCATCCTGAACTGGGCCCAGATCTACGATCTGGATGAACTTCCCGAGGAACTCATCGTGGTGGGCTCCGGTGTCACCGGCGCCGAATTTGCTTCCGCCTACAACGGCCTGGGCTCCAAAGTCACCCTGATCTCCAGCCGGGACCGGGTGCTGCCCGGCTCCGACACCAACGCCGCCGAGGTGCTGGAAGAAGTCTTCGAACGCCGCGGCGTCCGGGTTCTGTCCCGTGCCCGCGCGGAAACGGTCGAACGGACGGACGACGGCGTGGTGGTCACCCTTGGCGACGGATCCAAAGTCACCGGCAGCCACTGCCTGGTCTGCGTGGGCTCCATCCCCAACACCGCCGGGATCGGCCTGGAAGAAGCCGGGGTTGCGCTGACCGAGAGCGGGCACATCAAGGTGGACGGCGTCTCCCGCACCACCGCGCCCAACATCTACGCCGCCGGGGACTGCACTGGCGTTCTGGCGCTCGCCTCCGTGGCGGCGATGCAGGGCAGGATCGCGATCGCCCACTTCCTGGGCGATAGCGTCACGCCCATCAAGCTTCACCAGGTAGCGTCCAACATCTTCACCTCCCCGGAGATCGCCTCCGTGGGTGTGTCCGAGGACGAGATCCACTCCGGCAAGTACCAGGGAGATGTGATCAAGCTGTCCCTCAAGAGCAACGCCCGCGCCAAGATGCGCAACCACAAGGACGGTTTCGTCAAGATCTTTGCCCGCAAAGGCTCCGGCACCGTGATCGGCGGGGTGGTGGTGGGACCGAATGCCTCGGAACTGATCTTCGCCATTTCCATCGCCGTGAAGCAGAAACTCCACGTGGACGACGTCGCCAGCACCTTCACGGTCTACCCGTCGCTCAGCGGCTCCATCTCCGAAGCTGCCCGGCGCCTGCACGTCCACATGTAGTACCGAAGGGCCGCAGCGGCCCACTGCTACACTCTGCTCATGATCGGGCTTCCCTTTGCGGGAGATGGGCTGGTGCATGCTGGGCTTGTGGGGCTGGGAATCTTCGCAGCCCTGGTGTTTTACGCCTACGAGAAGCGCCGCAGAGGCCTCACCGATCCCCGCCTTTGGCCCATTGCAGGCTTCGCTGTTGCCTTCGGTGCCATTGGCTCAAGGTTGCTCACCTGGGACGTTTCCCGGGAGGTCTCCCTCGCGGACTGGTGGGGTAACGGGGACCGCAGCATCCTCGCGGGGCTGGTCGGCGCATGGTTCGGCGTCCATCTGGGCAAGCGGCTCACTGGTTACCGTAACCCCACCGGCGATCTGTTGGCACCCGCCGTCGCTCTGGCGCTAATTCCCGGACGGATCGGTTGCCTGCTGACGGAACTGCCGGGCACGCCAACCGGGGGAGCGTGGGGGATCGAACTCACCCCCGTGCAGGCTGCAATGCTCGGCACACAGTCCGGCGTGGGCCTCCACCCGTCGTTTGCCTACGAAATGGTGTTCCACCTTGCAGCATTCGCCGTGATGTGGCGCTTTCGTGACCGCTTGCCCCGTCCTGGCGATCTCTTTATCTGTTACGTGACCTCCTACGCCCTGTTCCGGTTCGGAGTGGAGTTCGTCCGGGGCAACGAGGTGATCCTGCTGGGCATGAGCCGGCCCCAGTGGTTCCTTCTGGTGGTTCTCCCCTTGTTGCTCTGGCGGATGCAGCGGGTATTCGGGAATCCTCTCCGCCCGCAGTTGGAAGGAACAGCGGCATGAGCGAGGACAAGCCCGGCACCCCATGGGACCCGTTCGAACAGCCCCAAGAGGGGACGCCCGCTGAACCGAAACGGGGCTCCATGGCACTTGGAATCCTGTTGGGGGCCTTGGCGCTTTATGCCCTCTATTTCGGAACAACGATGGGGATCGCTCCGGATCAGGGGTACAGGACCTTCCTCGCCGGGCCGGCAGCTTTCCTACCCATCGCGGTCTATCTGGCCGTAGCCATAGTGCTGGCGGTCAGGCCCCGCACATCCCGGTGGGGTACCGGGCTGCTGATTGGCCTGGGGGTCTTCATCCTGCTGGGTGGCGGGATCTGCGTCATGGCCCTCGGTCAGATGAGAGGCGGGGTCTGAGATGAATCCGTCACCGTTCTCTTCCCGGCAGGCACTCCCGGGCCCCGGCCAGCCGCTCCGTGGGGACCGCATCCACCGGTACGTCACCGCGTTCTGTCCCCGCTGCCACGAAGGCAACGCTCCGCTCGCGCAGGTGCGGCGGCTCTCCGGCGCGCTGCTGATCCGCGATGACCGGGTATGGCTCGAACGTGGCTGCCCCGACCATGGGCTAATCAGCACGCTGTACGACGAGTCTCCCGAAATCCTGCGCTACCTGGAGAAGTGGCAGGCGCCCACCAAACAGCACATCCCCGACCAGGCGGACAACTACCGCCAGGTGCCGGAAGCTTACGCGTACGGGCTGCCAGCCATGCAGACGCAACACACGTGCATCCTCCTGCAGGACATTATCGAGCACTGCAACCTGCGCTGCCCCACGTGCTTCACCGCCTCCGGCCCCCAGCTGCAGGGGGTGGCCCCGCTGAGCGAGGTCCTCGCGAATATCGACACCCGGCTGTCCCGCGAAAACGGGCGGCTGGACGTGCTGATGCTCTCCGGCGGCGAGCCGACGCTTTATCCCTATCTCGCCGAACTTCTGGATGAGCTCGTTGCCCGTCCGATCGTCCGGATCATGGTGAATACCAACGGCATCCTGATCGCCACCGACGACGACCTGCTGGCACTCCTGGCCGAACATCGGGACCGGGTGGAGGTGTACCTCCAGTACGACGGGCCGTCGAAGGAAGCCTCCATCCACCACCGCGGCGGAGACCTCACCCGCTTCAAGGACGCCGCTATCGCGCGCCTGTCCGAAGCGGGCATCTTCACCACCCTGACGATGACGGCCACCTTGGGCGTCAACGACGGCGAGGTGGGCGCCGTCGTCATGCGGGCCTTGGAGACCCCGTTCGTCGGCGGTGTTGCGCTTCAGCCGGTGTTCGGTTCAGGCCGCGGCCACGGCATCGACGCCAGGAACAGGCTCACCCATACGGGTGTCCTCGACCGGCTCGCGGAGCAGACCGGCGGGGTGGTCTCCTGGCACGACCTGACAGCGCTCCCGTGCTCGCATCCGCACTGCGCTTCGGTGGGCTACATGTTGAAGGACGACTCGGGGGTCTGGCGTTCGCTGACCGCCCTCATCGGGCATGATCAGTTGCTGGCCTGGCTGGAACTGAATCCTGACAGCATCGCCAACCGCATAGCCGACAGCGCGATCCCGCTGGAGCTGCGCAACCTGATGAAGTCCTCCTTGCTGGACCTCCTGAGCGAACAGTCCTCGCTGTCCCACCCGAGAACCATGGATCTCTGGAAGAACATCTGCACCCAGTGTGACCTCGGCATCGGCACGCTCACTACCCTGGCGGCCGGCAAGCTCCCGGGCCAGCAGCAACGGCTGCGCAGGCTCCTCGCCGAACGCGTAACCCGCATCATGGTCAAGCCGTTCATGGACATTTCGACCATGATCGAGGAGAGGCTCACCCAGTGCTGCGTCCACGTGGGAACAAAGAGCGACGACGGCGGGCACCAGTGCGCCCCGTTCTGCGCTGTCCAGGCGTGGCCCGCTTTGGCCAGGCAACGGATGAGCACAGCCACGGGCGCGCGGCTTCTCCCCGTCCGCCAGGTATGAGCCAGCCAGCGAAAAGGAGGAATGATGAGTTCCGCTTCTGATGCCCGGCGCATCGCCAACGGGCCGTCGCCGTCACAGCTGATGCGCGCCAAACACGCAGCCGGGCACAACCGGGCGCCTGACCTCAAGGAGGATCAGCAGCACGCGCCGCCCTTCGACCCGCTGCGGCTCTGCATCTTCGCCACCGTTGCCTTGCTGGGCTGGGTGGCCGGTCCGGTGGCACTGGCGGTGTTCGCTGCCATCGGGTTTGCCGGATATTGGAAGGCGCGCCGCAGGGGCCTCACTACATCGAACTGCTACCTGCGCGACACCAGGCTGGTGCTGGCCTATCTGGGAATCCTGCTTTTCGCCGGGTTGTGGGGGATCTACGTGTTGGCTGCGCGCTTGGTGGGGTGATGCAAGGGTTGTCCGCCGGCTGGCGCCGTGCCTTTGTACCTGCCGGTCATCAGCCTTTTCAGGTAGCGTGGCGGCATGAGTACAGCACTGGAGCGGCCGCGCAACGGAAAAATCATCGCCGGCGTGTGCGCCGCGCTCTCAGCCCGCTTCGGAATTCCGAAGTTCCTGGTCAGGCTGGGGTTTGTGATCTTTGGTGTGGTGGGGATCGGAGAGCTGGTCTACGTCGCCTTGTGGATCATGATTCCGAAAGCCCCGGCGTAAGCGTCCGGCACCGCCCGGCTACGGCCAGCACGGCTCGAGCCGGCACCAGGACGGGGACGTTCGGCCCTACTTCGGCAGCGCCCTGCACGCCCACTGTGGAGCATGGCCAATATCTATATCCCCTATGGCAGCGTTGAAGGGCAGACAGCCCGGATCGTTGAGTACATCGCCGAGCTGGTCCGTGCCCATGGACACGAGGCAGAAACGGTGGATCTTAAGCATTCCGCCGGCAGCGGTATCCCCAGCGGCCAGGACGCCGTGATCGTTGCGGCCTCGGTCCACATGGGCAAACACGAGGGCTTTGTGGTCGATTTTGTCCGGGAGAACCGCGCCGGACTGGAGCGGCTCCCGTCCGCACTGATCTCGGTGAGCCTGGCCGCCCATGGCGACGAACACGATGCTGAGGGGTTCGTCACGGAGTTCGAGGAACAGACCGGCTGGCATCCCGCCCACGTCGGGATCTTCGCCGGGGCCCTGCTTTACACCCAGTACAACTTCCTCAAACGCCAGATGATGAAGAAGATCGTCCGGGACAAGGGATCTACGGACCTCGATACGTCCCGCGATTACGTCTACACCGAGTGGGACGGCGTGAAGCGCTTTACTGAGGACTTCCTCGCGGGAATTCCTGCGCCGTCCGGTCAGGAACGGGCGTAGGGCGGGACTGCATCCCCGGGGGACAACGGCCTGAACCAGTGCTCAAAGCCGAGTTCGCCGTCGTCGGGGGATTCGTCAGCATCTTCTGAGTACAGCGCCTGGCTGTCTGCATCCTCCAGCAGGACTTCCTCAACCCGCGCCCGCCAGTCCTCCGGAAGGTCCAGCTCGTAGATGTCCTCCGTTATTTCCGCCTGGTCGAGCAGGCAGCGGACTGCCAGTTCGGCGGCAAGGCAGCCTGGTGCGGTCCAGCCGCGGCCCAGGGACGCCGTGACGTCGGAGGCGACCACGATGAACTTCCGGGTGAATGCCGCGTCATAGCTGGCTGCAAACCTGGGCGGCAGCGAGGACAGTACAGAGGTTCCTGCGATGTCGGACGGGGTGACGGCGTCCAGGCCGCTGAGCGTTCCGAGGTCGCGGAAGAGCTGGTCGAGCAGGACGGCCGACGCGTTCCAGAGCAGCCCTGCCAGCAGGAGCGCGTGGCTGACAGCTTTTTGCCGGTCTTCGGGCGGGACCGACGCCATTTCGGCCAGGTCTTCGGGCTCGAACTGGAGCCGCTGTTCCGGGGTCATGTCATCCGGGTGTGGATCAAGGCCCAGCAGTTCCAGGCTCAGACCGGTCAGCTTCCCGGCGTCAGCCAGCAGTTCGTCGGTGATGTCGTCGTCGTCGGCGCTCATGGCCCCGATGCTACCCGCCGGACGCTCCCGGCCCGACTTTCGTTACGCGCTGCGGATATCCGCCCGCCCCGGTTCTTTTGCCTCTGTGTGCCGACGCCGGTCAGCGCCAGACTGATGCCACCGACCGGGTGGACTTCATTCGTGCGGACACGAAAGGGAGTCCCATGCACCGTCGCCAGTCCTGGCCGGCTCGACTTGGCGTGACGGTGGTGGCCGTGCTCGCCACGCTCCTCGCCTCGTGCGCAGCGCCCGCGGGCCAAAGCGGGCCAGCGTCGTCGGCCGCCTCCTCCGATGTGACCACCAGCCCGGCCTGCGACCTCATTACCCCGGAGATTGCAGCCGAAGCAGTCCCAGGGATCTTGCCTGTGGGCCAGAACAGTCCGGACAGGCCGAGGGGCAGCAAAGCCTACCTGTGCACGTACTCGAGCAAGTCGCCCACAGGGATGACGGCCCTGTCGGTGGCGCTGATATCGCCGGCGTCGGCCGCAGACATCGACAAGGCGAAGTCGACGCCGGACTGCTCACCTGTCACAGGCATCGGCGACTTTGCCTGTCTGCAGTGGACAGGTTACTTCCAGGGTGAGGCCGGCGGCGCGTCCGCGAACACCGTGCTCCACGCAGTGCGGGGCGACGAGGTCCTCGAAATGCCCTACGTGACGGGACCGCCCATGGACATCAGCAGCGCGCCGGATGGCAACGCCATGGCGCATGCGCTGGTGCAGGCCGCAGCCGACGCGGGCTGGGGCAACGGCACCACTCCTAGCGTCCCTGCCGCTCCGCCGGTGGGGGCGTCAGGCTAAGCAGCGGAAGGCGTCTGGGACAGGCCGCCTTCAGTACGCACAAGTGAGGGCCTGCCGGCGTCAAGACGGCTCAGGCGACGGCCCCTTGAAAGTGTTTTTCGATGAGCCCTTTGATGTCATCATGGCAGCCGCCGCACCCGGTCCCGGCGCGGGTGGCGCCCGAAACTTCGGCCACCGTCCCGCAGCCGTCGGTCACTGCAGCGGCGATCTTCGTGCCGCTGACACCGGCGCAACGGCAGACGGTACGTTCCGGGTCCACGGCGCCGGCCGAAACCGGCTGGTCCGGGCCATCCAGGCGCAGCATCAGGGACCGGTCGGCGGGCAGTTCGGCGCTGCGTTCGAACAGTCCGACCAGTTCGGCGGCGGTGCGGGGCATGCCCACTGCCACCAGGCCTTCGAGCACACCACCGCGGGTGGTCATCTTGACGTAGCGGCCGTGCTCGGGATCAGCCCACTGCGCGATCTGCAGGCGGGGGCGGCCGTTCACAGCTCCGGCGGTCAGTGCCTCCTCGTCCCAGGGTTCGGCAGCGTTATCGCCGGCCACGGCCATGTTCAGGCCCCGCGCCTTGAGGACAATGACGCCGGCCTGTTCCTGGGGCAGCGCCGCCAGGGCATCCGCGTTTTCCTGGGAGCCGGTGGCCAGCAGCGTGAGGTATTCGGCCAGCCATTCCGCCTGGCGCCACCCCGGGCCTACCAGCCCGGACGGTCCCTTGGCGGAGCGGCACTCGGCGCAGGTGGGATCCGGGCAGCGGACTTCAGCGCAGTCGCCAATGGCGAAGATGTGCGGCTCGTGGTGGGCACGGAGGCGGTGGTCCACGAGAATCCCGGTCCCGGTGGAGAGGCCGCAGCCTTCGGCGAGTTCGGTCCGGGGACGGACACCGCAGGAGAGCACCAGGAGGTCGCCGTCGATCGCCGAACCGTCATCGAGCAGCAGGGCCGAGAATCCGCCGTCGGGCGCGTTGTGTTCCACCCCGGTGGAACGGGCGTTGCCGGCCATCCGGACGCCGCACCGGCGCAGCCCGGCGGCAAGGACTGCGCCGCCGCCGCGGTCGATGTTGCGTCCCAGCGGGTGGGGGCCGTTGTGCACCACCGTGACGGTGGCGCCTTCCTCGGCCGCCGCGAGGGCAGTCTCCAGGCCCAGGACACCGCCGCCCAGCACGACCACCCTTTTGCCGCCGTCGACCGCCTGCCGTAGCGCGGCGGCGTCGCGGAGGTCGCGGAGCGCGGTGACGCCGGCCGGGAGCACGGGGGAGGAGGGGTCCGGGTTGATGCCGGTGAGGTTGGGAATGACAGGCCGGGACCCGGTGGCAAAGACCAGCCGCTCGTAGTGGGCGGAGCTGCCGTCCGTGAGGAGTACCTGCTGGCGGGCACGGTCAACGCGGCGCACACGCACGCCGAGCCGGACATCCACGCCCTCGGCCGCGAGGGCCGCCGCGTCGGAGAGGGCCAGCGCTTCCGCGGTGGTGCGTCCCACGCCGAGATCGGCTACCAGGACGCGGTTGTACGCAGCTTCGGTTTCCTCGCCGACCACGGTGAGCTGTACGTGGCCTTCGCGGACCACGGGCAACAGCTCGTCGATCAGGCGGGCGGCTACCGGGCCGAAACCGACAATGACAACTTGCTCGCTCATGAGGCCTCCGTCATGTGGGGAACGTGGTTCTGGAGTTGGGGTGCTGCGGCAGCCCGGACCCACACCTTGTTGAACTTGAATTCGGGCATCCCGGAGATGGGGTCCGTGGCGGCTTCCGTGAGGCGGTTGGCGCTTTCAAGTTCCGGGAAATGGAAGGGCAGGAAGACTGTTTCGGGGCGGATGGCGGTGCTGAGCTCTGCCCGGCACACCACCTCCCCGCGTTCATTGGCCACTGAGACAAACGAACCCTCGGTGATCCCCATGCCGGCAGCGGCGGCCGGATGGATCTGCATCTTCGCCTCGGGCTGGGATGCGAGCAGTTCGGACACCCGCCGGGTCTGCGCGCCGGACTGGTAGTGCTCCAGCAGGCGCCCGGTGATGAGGGTCATGGTTTTGGCGGCGGGGTCAGGATTGGCAGCTGGCGTACGACGGCGGCGCGGCGTCACCGGGGTCATGACGGCTTTGCCGCCCGGGTGCGCGAACGCGTCCAGGAAGAGCCGCGGCGTTCCTGTGCTGCCGGCGGGGTAGGGCCAGTAGGCGGCCTCGCCGCGGTCCAGCATGGCGTAATCGATGCCGGAGTAATCCGCCTGCCCGCCCGCGGAAGCGAGGCGCAGCTCCTCGAACACCGTTTCCGGATCCTCGCTGTAGGTGGACGGCGCCTCGAGGGCTTCCGCCAGCCGCGCCATGATCCACAGCTCGCTGCGTGCACCGGCGGGGGGCTGCAGCGCGCGGCGGCGGCGCAGGACCCGTCCCTCCAGGTTGGTCAGCGTGCCTTCCTCTTCGGCCCACTGGAGGACCGGGAGGATGAGATCGGCTTCGGCGGCTGTCTCGGACATGAAGAAGTCGCAGACCACCAGGAAGTCCAGGCTGCGCAGGCCCGCGATGACAGCGTTGGCATCGGGGGAGGCCACCGCGATATTGGAGGCGTGCACCAAAAGGCACCGGACGCCGTCGGGCTGTCCCAGCGACTTGAGCAGCTGGACGGCGGGGAGGCCGGGACCGGGGATGGTTTCCTCAGGGACGCCCCAGACGCCGGCCATGTGGGCGCGGGCGGCGGGGTCGGTGATCTTGCGGTAGCCGGGGAGCTGATCGGCCTTCTGGCCGTGCTCGCGCCCGCCCTGGCCGTTGCCCTGGCCGGTGAGGGTGCCGTAGCCGCTGCGAAGTGAACCGGGCAGGCCCAGCAGCAGGCTCAGGTTGATGGCAGCGGTGGCGGTGTCGGTACCGTCCACATGCTGCTCCACGCCGCGGCCGGTGAGGATATAGCTGCCGCCCTTGCGTGCGCCGTCGGCCAGCCGGCGGGCGGTTTCCCGGATCAGTTCGGCGGGGACGCCGGTCAGTGACTGGACGCGTTCGGGCCAGAAGGAGTTCACGCTGCGGACCACGGCGTCGTAGCCGGCTGTCCGCTCGTTGATGTAGGCCTGATCGGTGAGACCCTCGTGGACCACCACGTGGGAGATGCCCAGCAGGAGGGTGAGGTCGGTGCCCGGCAGGGGCTGAAGGTGGAGGCCGCCGCCGTCGGCCGTGAACGCAGCCGTAGCGGAGCGGCGGGGATCAACAACGATCAGGCCGCCGGCGTCGCGGGCGCCTTTGAGGTGCTGGACAAACGGGGGCATGGTTTCGGCGACGTTGGAGCCGAGCATCAGGATGGTGCTGGCGTTGTCCAGGTCCGCCAGTGGGAAGGGGAGGCCGCGGTCCAGGCCGAAGGCCCGCATGCCCGCCGCTGCTGCGGAGGACATGCAGAAGCGGCCGTTGTAATCGATCCGGGAGGTGCCCAGGGCCAGGCGGGCGAACTTGCCCAGCATGTAGGCCTTTTCGTTGGTAAGGCCGCCGCCACCGAAAACGCCGACGGCGTCCTTCCCGTAGCGCGACTGGGCGTCCTTGACGGCCGTGGCCACCAGGGCAAGGGCCCGGTCCCAGCCGATGGGACGGTGCACCCCGTCCGCACCCTTCAGGAGCGGTTCGGTGACGCGGCCGGGGTGGTTCAGGAGCGCCGCTGAGGTCCAGCCCTTCCGGCACAGACCGCCCCGGTTGGTGGGGAAGTCCCGCCCGCTGACCTCCAGGAGGGGCACTGTCACTGCAGCGAGCGCAGCGGTTTCAGCTGTTTTGGCCGGCACGGGGACTGACCCCGGCTCGGAAGCCGGGGTCAGTCCCGATGGAGACGTGAGCGTCATGGCGCACTGCAGGGCGCAGTAAGGGCAGTGCGTGTCGGCGCTTTTGGTCATGTTAGACGTGTCCCATCGCATTTCGGTTGGCGTTGCGGATGTAGAAGGCCCAGCAGACCACCAGCATCACGACGTAGGCGCCGACGAAACCGTAGAAGGCCGGTGTGTAGGAGCCGCTGGCGGTGTTGGAGGCGTTAAGGACCTGCGGGATAACGAATCCGCCGTAGGCGCCGATGGCCGAGATGAGGCCGAGGGCGGAGGATGCAAGCCGCTGCGTTGCCACGGTGCTGGCACCGGACTTGGCTGCCCGGCTGGAGGTGGCGAAGATGATGGGGATCATGCGGTAGGTTGCGCCGTTGCCGAAGCCGCTGGCGGTGAAGAGCATCAGGAAGAGGACCAGGAACAGCCAGAAGTTCTTCAGCGGCAGCGTCCAGATCATGGTCAGGGTGATGATGGCCATGGAGGCAAAGGCGGCCACGGTCATGCGGGCGCCGCCCATGCGGTCAGCCATCCGTCCGCCGTAGGGGCGGGCCAGTGAACCGACCAGGGGGCCCAGGAAGGCGAGTGACAGGGCCACGGTGCCGACTCCGATGGAGGAGAATTCCGGGAAGTAGTCCTTGATGAGCTTTGGGAAGACACCGGCGAAGCCGATGAAGGAGCCGAAGGTGCCGATGTAGAGCAGTGCCATGATCCACAGGTGCGGTTCCTTGAGCGCTGCCACCGATCCGGCCACGTCGCCCTTGGCGCTGGTGAGGTTGTCCATGTACTTCCAGGCGCCGAACGCGGCGATCAGGATGAACGGGACCCACATCCAGCCTGCCATCGGCAGGTTGACGCTGCCCACGGCGAGCAGGGTGATCGCAATCGGGACGGCGAGTTGTGCGACGGCGGCACCCATGTTGCCGCCGGCGGCGTTCAGGCCCAGGGCCCAGCCCTTTTCGCGGGCCGGGTAGAAGAAGGTGATGTTGGCCATCGAGCTGGCGAAGTTGCCGCCGCCGAAGCCTGCGAGTGCTGCCACCAGGAGCATGACGCCGAACGGGGTTTCGGGGTTGGAGACACAGAGCCCCAGGCCGATGGCGGGGATCAGGAGGAGGAGCGCAGAGACGATGGTCCAGTTCCGGCCGCCGAAGCGGGGAACCATAAAGGTGTAGGGGATGCGGAGCGTGGCGCCTACCAGGCTGGGCATCGAGATCAGCCAGAAGATTTCCGACGTGGTGAAGGTGAAGCCGGCCGCGGGGAGCTGGACCACAACGATGGACCAGAGCTGCCACACCACAAAGCCGAGGAATTCAGCGAAGATGGACCAGTTCAGGTTGCGGCGGGCGATGGCGCGGCCAACGGATTCCCACTGCTCTTTGTTCTCGGCGTTCCAGTTTGCAATCCAGCGGCCCGGGCGGAATTCCAGCACGGCGGCGTCTGTTGTACGGGTGGAGCCGGGCTGTGCGCTGGCGGATGGGGACACGCCTTCGTGCAACGGGTCGGTGTCTATATCTACGGAATTGCCGGTGCCGGCATCTGCGCTGCGATCAACAGTCACGGTGTACCTCCTCTTGGGGGATGTTGTTCTTCCAAGGTAGAGACGATGCGTTTCGCGGACTGTCGCGGTTTGTTAACGCGCTGTGACATTTGCCTATCGGCGGCAAAAAAGCGGCGTGAGGCGATGTGAGACCATCAAGTGAGACACATCACGGAAGTCCAGATAGTGGACTATTTGTCCATTGACTGGACGCCGGGAACTAATATTGAACTCTAACTACTGCATGCCGGGTCTCCTTTTTGCCCGGCCGGTCCTCAGGAAAGTGTTTCTATGTCATCCACCCAAACCACCGCGGAGTCAGGATCCCCCAAGGCGGTGAACTCGCGCGGCCGCGTGATCGTCGCCAGCCTGATCGGCACCACGGTTGAGTTCTACGACTTCTACGTCTACGCCACAGCTGCTGTGCTGGTCTTCCCCTCGCTGTTCTTCCCCAACCAGAACGAGACCACGCAGCTGCTCAGCTCGTTCGCCGTGTTCGGTGTGGCATTCGTTGCCCGCCCGCTCGGTTCAATCGTTTTCGGCCACTTCGGTGACAAGTTCGGCCGTAAGGGCACCCTGGTGGCATCGCTGCTGACCATGGGTATCGCCACCTTCCTCATCGGCTGCCTGCCTACGGCTCTGGTGCCGGGCTGGCAGTTCTGGGCCCCGGCACTCCTGGTGGTCATGCGCTTCGCCCAGGGCCTGGCCCTCGGCGGCGAATGGAGCGGTGCAGCCCTGCTGGCCACCGAGAACGCCCCCGCGAACAAGCGCGCCATCTACGGCACGTTCCCGCAGCTTGGCGCCCCCATCGGTTTCATCATCGCCAACGTGATCTTCCTGGTGGCCAGCTACGCTCTCTCGCCCGCCGACTTCCTGGCCTGGGGCTGGCGCGTTCCGTTCCTGCTCAGCGCAGTCATGGTGATCATCGGCCTCTATGTCCGCCTGAAGCTGATCGAAACGCCTGCCTTCACCAAGGTGCTCGAATCCAACGAGGTGGCCAAGCTCCCGCTGGCCCGGGTCTTCAAGACCAGCTGGCGCCCGTTGATCCTGGGTACCTTCATCATGCTTGCCACGTACGTGCTCTTCTACCTGATGACAACGTTCACGCTGACCTACGGCACCCGGGCCTCCAGCCTGGATGCCGCCAAGGCTGCGGCCGAGAAGGCCGGCAAGCCGATGAGCGAGGCCGCCGCGGCAGCGTTCGTCCCAGGCCTGGGCTTCACCCGCAACGACTTCCTCTGGATGCTGATTGCCGGCGTCGTCTTCTTCGGTATCTTCACCCTGGTCTCCGGACCGCTCGCCGAAAAGTACGGCCGCCGCAAGATGCTGCTGGCCGTCACCGGAGGCATCTTCGTCTTCGGCCTGCTGTTCGTCCCGCTGTTCAGCGGCGGCTTTGTGGGCACCATGGCCCTGCTCATCATCGGCTTCTCACTGATGGGACTGACGTTCGGTCCCATGGGTGCGCTGCTGCCGGAACTGTTCCCCACCAACGTGCGGTACACCGGCTCAGCCGTGAGCTACAACGTGTCCAGCATCCTGGGCGCTGCAGTGGCTCCGTTCATCGCTGTGGCCCTGTGGGAACTCGCGGACGGCAGCCCCGTGCTGGTGGGCGTCTACCTCACTGCCATGTCGGTGCTGACGCTCATCGCCCTCTTCGTGAGCAAGGAAACCCGCGACCTTGACTACGAGAACAACGTAGCCTGACGCCCCGGCGTCGGACGTTCCACCCCGGCCAGTGACGGCATGCCCGGCGTGATCCCTGGAGTACCAGGGAACGCGCCGGGCTTTGCTGTGTCCGGGGGCCACCCGGTGGGGGAGTGACGGACGACGGCGGGACTCCGGTCCGCGGGGCAGTCATCAGCCGGCGTAGCGGGCCACGAAGTTGCGGAGGATCTTCATGGGCTCTGTGGCGGTGTATTTCCGGGCGGCCGCCATGAGCTCCTCGGCGGACTCCGGCGGGAAGTATCCGGCATTCCGGTAGATGTCGATCCTGGTGACCAGCCCCTCCGCATCCAGTTCCGGGTGAAACTGTGTGGCGTACAGGTTCTGCCTGATACGGAACATGTGGACAGGGCAGGCCTGGGATGATGCCAGCAACACCGCGTGCGGGGGCAATGTGGTGCATGCTTCCTTGTGCCCGGTGAAGGCGGTGAAACGGCGTGGCATGCCCTGCAGGAGCGGATCCGAGAGCCCGGCCTCTGTCAGCTCGATTTCGACGCCTCCCAGCTGTTCGCCGAAGGTTCTGTCGATCACGGCACCCTGGTGCCTGCCCAGTGTTCCCACGCCGTAGCAGGCGCCGAGGAAGGGGAAGTCCAGGTCCACCAGCCTGTCCAGCAGGGCAGCCAGCTCCCGCTCCACCCGGTGCTGGGTGGCGCTCTTCTGGTCCGGCGGGTCGCTGGAGGTGAAAGGGCTGCCGCCCACGATGACGCCCGAGTACCCGGCCAGGTCAAGGTCCGGCAGGGGAGCGGACTCCAGCCGGATGCGGCGCAGCTGCTCCGGTGCCAGCTGCCCGTACCTCAGGTAGGCGGCGTACTCGTCCTCGGCAGCGGCGTGTTCGGCCCGGGAGGCCAGGAGCAGGAAAGGCTTCACACGCTAAGTGTGCCCCGGGCCGGTTTCCCAATGCCAGAGCAGGGCCGGCGGCGGCGTGGCGGGACCGGCGCTCAGCTGCCGGCGGCGTGTGCCAGTGAGTGCCGGGACTGAGGGTGCGCTGCGGGGTCCGCGTGCCGGTGGACCAGTTTCCAGAGTCCTTCTTCCCGCCGGAAGATGCTGGTCACGCGGAGCGCGAATTCCTCGGGGGCCGGAGCTCCCTCCACCCGGGCCCTGAAGTGCTCGGTTTCCACGAGGTACGCGGTGTTCAGGGCTTTGTACGAGGTGACGGTGTCGAAGCCGAGCATCTCGCCGTCCTGGAAATACCGGGATGCCTGGTCCAGCCGGGCTTCCACCTGCGCCCAGCCGCGGGCGATGCCGCCGAACGGGTTGGCAAGGGTGACGTCGTCGAGCCTGGAGTACAGGTCCTTCACCGGCCCCGGGTTTCCGCGTGTGATCTCCGGGACCGCCAGATGGTACCGGTCCACTTCTTCTTCAAAACTTGGTGCAAGCATGGTGTGCCTCCGGCAGGTCTAGTCTTCGATCGTGGCGATGATGGCGCCGGCCGAAACCGTCTCGCCGGCGCTGGCACCCAGGCCAACGATGATCCCGGAGCGGTGCGCGGTGAGGGGCTGCTCCATCTTCATCGCTTCGAGCACCACCACCAGGTCTCCCTCGGTCACAGCATCGCCGTTGGTGACGGCTACCTTGACGATGGTGCCCTGCATCGGAGAGGTGAGGGCGTTGCCGGTGGCGGCAGCTGCCTGCCCGCCGGAGCGGAGGCGCTTCTTGGACTTGCCGGGCTTCGCGCCGGCACCGGGGCCGGTTCCGATCGAACCCAGGGTGGCCGGCAGCACAACCTCAAGCCGTTTGCCGCCTACTTCCACCGTGACGCGCTGGCGTTCGCCGGCGTCGGGCGTTTCAGCGTCGGTGCCGGTGGGCGTCCAGGCCGGGATGTCATTGACGAACGCCGTTTCGATCCACCGGGTATGGACCGTGAACGGGCCCTCCGCGGGAGCGAAGTCCGGGTTGGTGACGACGGCGAGGTCGAAGGGGATGACGGTGGGAATGCCTTCCACCACCATTTCCTCCAGGGCCCGGCGGGAACGCTGCAGGGCCTGGGTGCGGGTGGCGCCGGTGACGATCAGTTTGGAGAGCATGGAGTCGAAGTTGCCGCTGATGACATCGCCCTCCTCCACGCCGGAGTCAATGCGGATGCCGGGACCTGTGGGGTTCTTCAGGGTGGTGATGGTGCCGGGCGCGGGCATGAAGTTCCGGCCCGGGTCCTCGCCGGTGATGCGGAACTCGATGGAGTGGCCGCGGACCTCGGGGTCCCCGTAGCCAAGCGCTTCGCCGCGGGCCAGCCGGAACTGTTCGCGGACCAGGTCAATGCCGGTGACCTCTTCCGAGACGCAGTGCTCCACCTGGAGGCGGGTGTTGACCTCAAGGAAGGAAATGGTGCCGTCCTGGCCCACCAGGAATTCGCAAGTGCCGGCGCCGAGGTAGCCGGCTTCCTTCAGGATCGCCTTGGAGGATTCGTAGAGGCGGCGGTTCTGCTCTTCGGTGAGGAACGGTGCCGGGGCTTCCTCCACCAGCTTCTGGTTGCGGCGCTGCAGCGAGCAGTCACGGGTGGAGACCACCACTACGTTGCCGTGGGCATCGGCAAGGCACTGGGTTTCGACGTGGCGCGGTGCGTCCAGGAAGCGCTCAATGAAGCATTCGCCCCGGCCGAAGGCGGCGACGGCTTCGCGAACGGCGGATTCGAACAGCTCGGGGATTTCCTCACGGGTGCGGGCCACCTTGATGCCGCGGCCGCCGCCGCCGAAAGCGGCCTTGATGGCTACCGGGAGGCCGAATTTGTCCACGAATTCGAGGATTTCCTCGGCGGATTCGACCGGATCGGCTGTGCCCGGGACCTGCGGGGCGCCCACTTTTTCGGCGATGTGGCGGGCCTGGACCTTGTCGCCCAAGGCGGAGATCGCGGCGGGGGAAGGGCCGATCCAGGTGATGCCGGCGTCGATGACCTTCGCGGCAAACTCGGCGTTCTCTGCCAGGAAGCCATAACCGGGGTGGATCGCATCGGCACCGGACTGACGGGCGGCGTCGATGATTTTTTCCATCACCAGATAGGACTCGGCGGCGGTGTTCCCGCCCAGGGAGTAGGCCTCGTCGGCAAGCCGGACATGCAGTGCATCGCGGTCGGGATCCGCGTAGACAGCCACAGAGGCGATGCCTTCATCGCGGGCCGCGCGGATGATCCGGACGGCGATTTCTCCGCGGTTGGCGATCAGCACCTTGGTGAGGTTCGACTGCACGGGACTGGCGGACTGCTCCAAATTTGCTGACAAGGCGTCTCCTTCTTTCCTTCAGGGAGCCTAGCGCGATTTTGTGGGTTCCGCCGATATTACTTGCTGATTCCGCGCGTAAATGGGCAAGGCTTTGTAGGGAAGCTACAAAGACCTGCGGAAATGTCCCGCTTTAGTCCGCCAGCCACAGTTCGGTGATGCGTACGTTTGCCTGACCAAGGAGGTTCCGCAGCGTGGAAATGGAGAGCCCGACGACGGCGTGAGGGTCGCCATCGACCTTCCGGATGAAGGCACCGCCAAGGCCGTCGATCGTGAACGAGCCGGCGCAGTTCAGCGGCTCGCCGGTGGCGATGTACGCGTCGATTTCCTCCGGTGCCATGTCCATGAAGTGGACCTCCGCGGACGCCACCGCCCCGAGAGTGGCGCCCGATCCCGGTGCTGTTCCGCCGCCGTCGGACGTTCCGTCCTCCCGGTCCGAGGGCTCGTGCCCGGCGGCGGTGGCACGGCAGTCCACCAGCCAGTGGCCGGTGTGCAGGACCCCGCTGTTCCCGCTCATCCGGAGCATGCGTTCGCGGGCGACGGCGGCGGTGTACGGTTTGCCGTGCGACTCGCCGTCGAACTCGAAGACGGAGTCGCAGCCGATGACCAGCGCGCCCTCCGCCTCGGGCAGCGCTGCCACCGCCTCCGCCTTGGCCCGGGCGAGCAACAGTGCGGTATCGTGCGGATCCGTGACGCCGTAGCGGGCCTGGACTGCGTCCTCGTCCACATCGGACACCAGCACCGTGTGCCGGATGCCAGCCTCGGCGAGGAGTTTGGTGCGGGCGGGGGACTGGGAGGCAAGGATCAGGCGGGTCACGGTTTAAGCCTAGTGGACCGGCTCGCTGACCTGGGCCGTGCCGGGCGCCAGACGTTCGAGTTTGGCGCCCTCCACGTCCACGTCCGGCAGGATCCGGTCCAGCCACCCGGGCAGCCACCAGGTCTTTTCGCCGAGCAGGTACATCAGTGCCGGAACGATCGTCATGCGCACCACGAAGGCATCAAGCAGCACACCGAACGCCATGGCGAATCCCAGCGGCCGGACCATGGTCAGGTGGCTGAAGATGAAGCCGGCAAAAACGCTGACCATGATGATCGCCGCCGCGGTGACAACGGCCGCCGCGTGGCTGAAGCCGATGCGCACCGCCTTCTTTGCGGGGGCGCCGTGCATGTAGGACTCGCGCATCCCCGAGGCGATGAACACCTGGTAATCCATGGCCAGGCCGAAGAGCACACCGATCAGGATGATGGGCAGGAAGCTCAGCACTGCGCCGGGGTTGGCGACGTCGAACACCCCGCCCAGCCAGCCCCACTGGTAGACGGCCACCACAAGGCCGAACGCGGCGGCCAGCGACAAAAGGAAGCCGCCCGTTGCCAGCAGCGGAACCACAATGGAGCGGAACACCAGCAGGAGCAGGATCAGGGAAAGCCCGACGACGATTGCCAGGTAGGGCGGCAGGGCGTCGCCGAGTTTCGTGGACACATCGATGTTGCCGGCCGTCTGGCCGGTCAGGCCGATGGTCACTCCTGTTTCGGACTGGATCTGCGAGCCGCGTTCGCGGAGTTCGCTGACCACCTGCACGGTGCCTGCCTTCGCCGGCCCCTCTTCCGGAATGACCTGGAACACGGCGGTCCGGCGGTCCTCGCTGAGCGCCACCGGCACGGCGGCCACCACGTTGTCCACACCACGGATCAGGTCCGCGACGTCGTATTGCAGTTCCTGGGCCTGCGCGGCGTCCAGTCCGGCAGGGAATTCACCCACCACCACAATCGGGCCGGTGACGCCTTCGCCGAAGCTGCGGGCGGTCAGGTCGTAGGCCTGGTATGCCTCGGAGTCGACCGGTTCGGAGCCGCCGTCGGGCAGCGCGAGCTGGAGCTGCGCGGCGGGAAGGGCCAGTGTGCCCAGCAGCAGCACTCCGGCGATCAGTGCCACGACCGGATGGCGTGTCACCAGACCGCCCCAGCCGCGGGTGCTTTTCTCCTCGTCCCGCGCCTCATCCGCGACCTCATGGCCGGCTTCGGCGTTGTGGGCGTCAGCCTTTGCCCAGGCGCGTTTGGAGATGATGCGGCGTCCGATCAGGGACAGCATGGCCGGGGTCAGGGAAAGCGCCACCAGGACAGCCACCGCCACAGTACCGGCAGCTGCAAGGCCCATCACGCTGAGGAACGGCAGCCCGGGGACCACCAGGGCAGCCAGCGCAATAATGACTGTCAGGCCGGCGAAGAGCACCGCGTTGCCCGAAGTTCCGGTGGCGCGCGCCACCGACTCCTCCGGAGCCATCCCCGCCAGCAGCTGGGTACGGTGCCGGTTGACGATAAACAGCGAATAGTCGATGCCGACAGCCAGGCCGAGCATCAGCGCAAGCATGGGGGAGATGGAGCTCATGTCGAACGCGCCGGACAGGGCAAACGTGATGCCGACGCCCACTCCAACACCCATGATGGCCATCAGCAGCGGCAGGCCTGCGGCGATCAGGGTGCCGAGCATCAGGATCAGGACCATCGCGGCCACGGCGATGCCGATGAGTTCGGCCGTTCCGAAGAGCTCCGAAATGTCCTCGGTGATTTCCTTGCTGGCCAGGGCTGTCACGCCGGCCCCGGATGTTCCGTGGGCGATGTCCTGGACCTGTTGCCGGACGGCCGGGGTGAGGGCATTGATGGAGGTGTTGAACTGCACCTGTGCCACCGCGGCCTGGCCGTCCCCGGAGACGAAGCGGACGCCTTCGGACGCCTCGGCCTGGCGTTTGCCGAGCTCCAGCTTGGCCTTGGCGGCCTCAAGTTCCTGGGCGCCGGCGTCGAGCTGTGCCTGGCCTTGCGCCATCGCAGCCTTCTGCTGGCCCAGCTGCGCCTCGATCATGGCCGCAGGTGCGCCGGCGGCAGCGAGCTGCTGCTCAGCTGCGGCAAGTTGGGACTTTCCGGCGTCGAGCTGGGCGCGGGAGGCGTCCAGCCGGGCCCGGCCGGCGGCGAGCTGCTGTTCGCCCTCGGCGATGGCCGTCGAGGCCTGGTCCAGTTGCGCCTGGGTGGCGAACGGGTCCACAGTGCCCTTGACGTCAGGCAGGTCTCCGAGCTCTTTCAAGGCATCCGTGACGGCTGCCCGGCTTCCGTCCGTGAACCCGCCCGCCGGGGCTTCAAAGACGATGGTGGCGGATCCGCCGGAGGCTGAGGGCAGTTCCTGTTTCAGCTTGTCGGCGATCCGCTGGGTCTCGGTGCCCGGGATCTGGAAGTTGTTGGACAGCGTGCCATGGAAGGCGGCGGCGGACCCGCCGACGGCCACCAGCACCGCGAGCCAGAGGGAAACGACCAGCCAGCGGTGGCGGTAGGAGAACTTGCCAAGCCGGTAGAGCAACAGGGCCATGTCAGAGCCGTTCTTTGAGGAGAGTAGTGGAGGTGGCGGTGCCCGCCGCGGGGCTGCCGGGTGTGGGGCTGACGAAGCCGGTGCCGAGGTGGCCCATTGCGTCAATCAGCAGCTGGCGGAGGGTGGAGAGCGATTCGGGGGAGAGATCGGCGCCGCAGCGGATGAACCACACGTCCATGGCCGCCTTGCCGCAGGAGATGACTGATCCGGCAAGGGACCGAAGGTAGAGCTCATCCACTTCGGCGCCGGGCGATGCAGCGAAGCGTTCCCGCGCTGCGCCGATGATCTGTTCGGTGCAGTGGTCCCACGCCTCGAGTTCTGAGCGGGACAGCAGGGCGTTCTCCTGCATCAGGGTGAACAGTTCAGCGAGCGGAGCCACTGTCATGGGGTCCGCGAGCTGCATCAGGGCGGCGCGCGCGGATTCGAGGATGGGCTCGTTGGCGGGCCGCTGCCGGAACTGCTGGAGGACACTGTCCAGGAACCCGTGCGTGACAGCGGCAAGGGCCGCTTCAGTGCTGCCGAAGTAATTGAAGAACGTGCGCCGCGAAATCCCCGCTGTTTCGGCGATGTCCTCCACCGTGAAATTTCCCGGGCCTTTTCCCCGCAGCAGCGTCAGGGCAGCATCGGTGATGGCCTGGCGGGTGGCGGCCTTGTTGAGTTCACGGCGCGAAAGCGGTTCGGGCATGAAATTACACTACGTGCAAGTTTGCACGGCGCGCAAGTTAATTCACAGGAAGATGAAAGGTTCCCGACAGGTTCAGCTGAACTTGCCGCAGGAGACTGGAAAGGTCCCGTCAGGGGGCAACATGACCAGCCGTCACCGGACGGCGGATCCAGGAGACACAAATGGTACGCACGAAGAGAATTACCCTGGGCGTCACGGCCACAGCACTGGCCTTGGGCGCCGGAATCGGGATTGCCGGGATGGCGTCAGCAACCACCACACCCACCCCGGCACCCAGTGCCAGCTCAAGCGCCCCGGCGGATAGCGGCACCGGCGCCGCTCCGACCGATGGCAAGGGAGGGCGCGGCGGTCACGGCCACGGCGGCATCCGCGGCGTGGACGCTGCCGGACTGGCCACCAAGCTTGGGGTGGACGAGGCCAAGGTCACCGACGCCTTGAAGGCCGCCCGCGAGGCCAACAAGCCCACCACAAAGCCGGCTGAAGGCGAAAAGCCGGATACGGCTGCCCGGGACGCGGGCCTCGCCAAGTCCTTGGCTGAAGCACTGGGTATCGAGGAGGCCAAGGTCACCACCGCCCTGGCAGAGCTCCGCAGCGAGGCACAGGCGGAAAAGGCCGCTGCCCTGAAAACGAAGCTGGATCAGGCGGTCACTGACGGCAAACTGACCCAGGCTGAAGCGGACGCCGTCACCAAGGCTGTCGAAGCCGGAGTGATCGGGGGCGGCGGCCGCTAGCAGAGGGGGCAACGCCTGAGGGGACCAACACCCCTCAGGAGTGGCGGACCTCCCAGGTGAAAGACACAGGGAAGTCCCCGGGAAAAATTCCCGGGGACTTCCCTGTTGGTATCCGTGGTGGCCTACGGTCAGACCGTCACCTAAGGATCAGGCCTTGGTGCCGGCCAGTTCCCTGCCGGCGTCCGGCGAAGCGGTGCCTTCAGCGGCGGCGGAATCCGCGGCGGCGTCGTCCACGAACGGGGTGCCGTTGCGCGGCGCGTTGTAGAGCGTCTCGTCCAGGATGCCCTGGCGTTTGGACACGATGGTGGGGACCAGTGCCTGGCCGGCCACGTTCACCGCGGTGCGGCCCATGTCCAGGATGGGATCAATCGCCAGCAGGAGGCCGACGCCGGCCAGCGGCAGTCCCAGCGTGGAGAGCGTCAGGGTGAGCATCACCACGGCACCGGTGGTGCCCGCTGTTGCCGCAGAGCCGAGGACCGAGACCAGCGCGATCAGCAGGTACTGGGTGAAGTCGAGCTGGACGCCGAAGAACTGGGCCACGAAGATGGCAGAGATGGCCGGGTAGATCGCTGCGCAGCCGTCCATCTTGGTGGTGGCACCGAGGGGCACTGCGAACGAGGCGTAGGCGCGGGGAACGCCCAGGCTGCGTTCGGTGACCCGCTGGGTCAATGGCAGTGTGCCCACCGACGAGCGGGAGACGAACGCCAGCTGCACGGCCGGCCACACGCCGGAGAAGTACTGCTTCACGGACAGGCCGTGGGTGCGGATCAGGACCGGGTAGACCACAAACAGCACCAGGGCGAGGCCCACATAGATGGCGAAGGTGAACTTGCCCAGGGCCCCGATGGTGTCCCAGCCGTAGACGGCCACGGCGTTGCCGATCAGGCCGACGGTACCGATGGGGGCGATCCGGATGATCCACCACAGGACCTTCTGGATCACGGCGAGGGCGGAAGCATTGAGGTTCAGGAAAGGCTCGGCCGCTTTGCCCACCTTGAGCGCGGCCACGCCGACCGCGATGGCGATGACCAGGATCTGGAGCACGTTGAAGCTGACGGAGGTGCTGACCGTGGTGGCCGCATTGGCGCTTTCCGTCACGGTGGAGCTTGCGCCGAGTCCCAGGAAGTTCTTGGGGAACAGTCCAATCAGGAAGGACCACCAGTCGCCGGACTTGCCGGAGTACTTGGCCTCCTGCGTGATGCCGGTGTTGGCGCCGGGCTGCAGGAGCACACCAAGGCCAATGCCGATCAGGACGGCGATAAGGGAGGTGATAGCGAACCAGAGCAGGGTGTTCCAGGCCAGCTTGGCGGCGTTGGAGACCTGGCGCAGGTTCGAGATGGAACTGACCACAGCCGTGAAGATCAGCGGCACCACGGCAGTCTGCAGCAGCGAGACATAGCTGGAACCAATGGTCTGCAGCGTGGCGCCCAGGCCGTTGGGCTCTGCCTTGGTACTGCCCGTGTACTTGGCCAGCAGGCCGAGGCCCAGCCCCACGATGAGGGCGGCGATGATCTGGAAGCCGAACGAGCCAGCCCATTTGGGCAGCTGGAAGCCGGTCTTTCCTGCGGATTCGGGGGTGCGGGTTTGAGTGCTCACCAGAACACGCTAGGGCGGGTTCACTTAGCACAGCGAACGAACGTTGAGAAATATTACGCCGACACATACGCCGTTGCCTCTGGAATACCCCGCAAATCCGGCGTCATACAAGGCAATTGTGAAGTTATTCCCGCTCCGGCTGTGGCGAACCTCTCCCCAGTGAAACGGGAGGAGAGGGACTCGGCGGCCGCATGGCTCCCCGTCACGCCTGATACCCACAACGCGGGGTCACTTGACGCCCGATACCGCCGTCGGATTGGGCGTCAAGTGACCCCGCGTTGCTGTTTTAGGGCACGTCGGGGCGACTGGGAGCTAGGAGAGCAGCGTCCGGCGGAGGGTGTCGAGCCCTACGGAGCCGATGTTAAGGGCGCGGGTGTGGAACTCCTTGAGGTCGAAGCCGGGCCGGGCTTCAAGTTCCGCACGGATCTGCTCCCAGAGCCGCTGCCCCACTTTGTAGGACGGCGCCTGGCCGGGCCAGCCGAGGTACCGGGTGAATTCGAAGTTGAGCTGGCCCTCGCTGATGGGCAGGTTCTCCCTCAGGAATGCGTAACCCTTGTCCGGGGTCCAGGTTCCGGAGCCCCAGCGTTCAGGGACCTGCATTTCCAGGTGGATGCCGATGTCGAACACCACGCGGGCGGCCCGCATCCGTTGCATGTCCAGCATGCCCATGTGGTCGCCGGGGTCGGTGAGGTACCCGAGTTCCTGCATCAGCTTCTCCGCGTACAGTGCCCAGCCTTCGCCGTGGCCCGAGGTCCAGCAGACGTTCCGCCGCCACTTGTTGAGCAGTTCCCGCCGATAGGTGGCGGTGGCTACCTGCAGGTGGTGGCCCGGAACTCCTTCATGGAACACGGTGGTGGTCTCTGCCCAGGTGGTGAAGGTATCCTCGCCGGCCGGGACGGACCACCACATCCGGCCGGGACGGCTGAAGTCATCGGACGGGCCGGTGTAATAAATGCCGCCCTCGTCGGTGGGAGCGATCAGGCATTCGAGCTTTTTCATCACGTCGGGGATTTCGAAGTGCACTCCGGCGAGGTCTGCAACGGCCTTGTCCGAGAGTTCCTGCATCCAGGCCTTGAGCGCGTCAGTGCCCTTGAGTTGCCGTGCCGGATCATTGTTGAGGATGTCTTTGGCCTCAGCGATACCGGCCCCGGGCTTGATGGTGTCCGCCACTTTTTCCTGTTCGGCGATGAGGCGGTCGAGTTCCTGGACGCCCCACGCGTAGGTTTCCTCGAGGTCGACGGCGGCGCCCAGGAAGGAGCGCGAGGCGAGGGCATAGCGCTCCCGGCCCACCGCGTCCTTCTGCGGGGCGGCGGGAAGCAGTTCAGTGCCCAGGAACTCAGCCAGCTCCGTGTAGGCACCACGCGCGGCGCCGGCACCGGCGTCGAGCTTTTCCTGGATATTCTCCGGCAGGGGACCGGCCTCGGTCCGCGCCCCGGCCGCGAGCTTCGCGAAGAAGCCGTCCCCGGCGGCGTACTTGGTGGCCTGTTCAATGACGGTCGAGACCTGGCGCGCGGCTGCAACCCTTCCCGCTTCCTTGGCCGTCCGAAGTGCGTCGATGTAGCCGCGGACAGCACCGGGCACGTTCAGGGCCCGGCCGGCAATGTGATCCCACTGCTCCGCCGTTTCGGTGGGCATGAGGTCAAAGATGGCCCGGATGTCCTGAGCGGGCGAGGCAATGTTATTGAGGTTGGCTTCATCCCACCCGGACTCGTGGATTTCAAGCTGGAGGCCCAGCCGCTCACCCATGGCGTCCAGGGTGACGGCGTCAACATCATCCTGCGGTGCGAGGCCGGCCAGGGCAGCGAGCGCCTTCCGGGCTTCCGCCGCGAAGGCGGCGATGCCGGCCGGGGAGTAATCCGGGTACTCGGTCTCGTGGCCCGCGATGCCCAGTATGGTGGCAAACGAAGGATCCAGCCGGATCAGTGTGTCCGTGTAGTCATCCGCCACTGCATCAATGGCGGTCCGCGGACGGGTGGCGGGGGCGGTTTCGGTAGTCACCCCAAGAGCCTAACCCCGGCTCCGCCTCCAGGCGCCGGGACCCGGCGTGGGCGCAAGACGAAGTTGCTGCCGGCGGACCCAGTGCCGGACTGTGGGCTTGCCCGCCGCAGCGGCTTCCGTGCCGCTTAAGGAAAGAACGACGGCGGTGAGCGCCGCGAGCTCCTCGGCGGACGGTTGCCCCTTCACCACAGAGAACAGGGGTTCGGCGGACTCTTCCGCCGGATTGTCCTGGGCGCTCACAACGGGATGTTTCCGTGCTTCTTGGTGGGCAGGCTGGCCCGTTTGTCACGCAGTGCCCGCAGGCCCTTGATGATCTGGAGCCGGGTTTCAGACGGTGCGATCACGGCATCAATGTAACCAAGCTGGGCGGCCTGGTACGGATTGAGCAGTTCTTCCTCATACTGCCGGATGACCTCGGAGCGCCGGGCTTCAACGTCTCCGCCGGCCTCGGCAACGGACGCCAGCTCGCGGCGGTAGAGGATGTTGACCGCGCCCTGGGCGCCCATGACGCCGATCTGCGCTGTGGGCCACGCCAGGTTGAGGTCCGCGCCGAGCTTTTTGGAGCCCATCACGATGTACGCGCCGCCGTAGGCCTTGCGTGTGATGACTGTCAGCTTGGGGACGGTGGCCTCGGCGTAGGCGTACAGCAGCTTGGCGCCGCGGCGGATGATGCCCTGGAACTCCTGGTCCTTGCCGGGCAGGAAGCCGGGAACATCCACCAGGGTAATGATGGGGATGTTGAACGCATCGCAGTGGCGGACAAAGCGGGCGGCTTTCTCCGAGGCGGCGATGTCCAGTGTGCCGGCGAACTGCAGCGGCTGGTTGGCCACGATTCCCACTGTGTGGCCTTCAACGCGGCCGTAGCCGATGATCACGTTCGGGGCGTACAGGGACTGCATCTCCAGGAAGTGCGCGTCGTCCACAATCTGGCTGATGACGGAGCGCATGTCGTACGGCTGGTTCGCCGAGTCCGGGACAAGCGCGTCCAGGGCGAGGTCGTCGTCGTCGATTTCCAGGTCCTGCTGGTGCTCCAGCACAGGGGCCTCGGCCAGGTTGTTGGACGGCAGGAAGTCCAGCAGTTCGCGGACGAATTCGATGGCGTCGGTCTCATCAGAGGCCAGGTAGGTGGAGGTCCCTGTTGTGGCGTTATGCTGCCGCGCCCCACCGAGGGTTTCCATGTCCACATCTTCGCCGGTGACGGTTTTGATGACGTCAGGTCCCGTGATGAACATGTGTGAGGTCTTATCCACCATCACCACGTAATCGGTGAGGGCCGGGGAGTAGGCTGCGCCGCCGGCCGACGGGCCCATGATGAGTGAAATCTGCGGCACCACCCCCGAAGCGTGGACGTTGTTCCGGAAGATATCGGCGAACATGGCCAGCGAGGCGACGCCTTCCTGGATGCGTGCGCCGCCGCCGTCGAGGATGCCCACCACCGGGCAGCCGTTGCGCAGGGCGAATTCCTGGACCTTGACGATTTTCTCGCCGTTCACCTGGCTCAGGGAGCCGCCGAATACGGAAAAGTCCTGGCTGTAGACGGCCACCGGCCGGCCGTCCACGGTGCCGTAGCCCGAGACCAGGCCGTCGCCGAGGAACTTCTTCTTCTCCATGCCAAAGGCGGTGGAGCGGTGTACGGCAAGGGCATCGAACTCCACGAAAGAGCCCTCGTCCAGCAGGAGCTCAACGCGCTCGCGGGCTGTGTTCTTGCCCCGGGCGTGCTGCTTTTCGATGGCTTCGGGGCCGGAGGGCTGTTCTGCACGGGCCTGGCGGTCGCGGAAATCGGCGATCTTTCCCGCTGTCGTTGTCAGATCGTGGCTCATTCAGTATCTCCGGCTCTGTAGCAGATTGGTGCTGTAACAATGTGGTGTTTCCTGCGCGGTGGACTCCCGGCTGGACGCGGGAGTTAAGTGGATTCCACACAAAAAACGGACCCTGCTCGCTAGTCTAATGACGCCCTGGGCCAGGGCCGCTGTAGAAAACCTACAATTTTCGGCCTTCTTCCGCCGCGCTCCCGCATGTTACCGGTGAGTAACATAAGTCGGTTACAGTTGGTCCATGACTTCGAGCAACGACGCACGGACCGCCGCGGCCCCCTATCAGTCCACCGGTTCCCTGGAGGGCCGCACCATCCTGATGTCCGGCGGCAGCCGCGGCATCGGGCTGGCCATTGCCCTCAGGGCGGCCAAAGACGGTGCCAACATTGTCCTGCTGGCCAAGACCGGCCAGCCCCATACCAGGCTCGCCGGCACTGTCCACACCGCCGCCGCGGACATCGAAGCCGCCGGGGGCCAGGCCCTGCCGATCGTGGGTGATGTCCGCAGCGATGAAGATGTGGCCAATGCTGTGGCAGCCGCCGTCGAACGCTTCGGCGGGATAGACATCGTGCTCAACAATGCGTCCGCGATCGATCTGTCCACCACGGACCATATCGACATGAAGCGCTACGACCTGATGCAGGACATCAATGTCCGGGGAACCTTCCTGCTGTCCAAGCTGGCGTTGCCTGCCCTGCGGCAATCCGCCAACGGGCACATCCTCACGCTGTCCCCGCCGTTGAACCTTGACCCCAAGTGGGCAGGCAGGCATCTCGCCTACACCATGGCCAAGTACGGCATGAGCCTCACCACCCTGGGCCTCGCCGAGGAGCTCAAAGCCGATCGCATCAGCGTCAATTCGCTCTGGCCCTGCACGCTCATCGATACCGCAGCCATCCGGAACATGCCCGGCGGCCAGGCCATGGTCCAGGCCGCCCGCGGACCGCAGATCATGGCCGATGCCGCCCATGCCATCCTGACCGGCAGCAACTTCGCCGCAGGCGGAACGGCCAGCGGCAACTTCTACACGGATGAACAGGTCCTCGCCGCGGCAGGAGTCACCGATTTCCGGCCCTACAGCCTCGGCGTCGACGAGGAGCACCTGGTTCCGGACATCTTCCTCTGAGCTGCCGTTCCGCCGCGTCACCGTTCAGACATGTTCGCCGGGCGGACAGCCGCGGGGGAGCCGTGAGTCGATAGGATTCAACCATGGATGACTCACACGCCCCAGGCAATCCGTTGAACCGCGGAGCCCTGGCAGACCAGGATTTCCTGGCAGCCACCGGCATCGCCAAAGTGGTGGTGGTGGACTCCACAGGCTCCACCAATGCGGATCTCCTGCGGTCCGTGACGGTGGAGCCGGCGGAATGGCCCGATCTCTCGGTACTGACAGCGGAATACCAGAGTGCCGCCCGCGGACGCCTTGACCGGCGCTGGGAATCGCCACCGCTGAGTTCCCTGTCTGTGTCCCTGGTCCTGCGGCCGGCAAACGCCGACGGCAGGCCCCTGCCCACCCACACATACTCGTGGCTTTCACTGCTGGGCGCGCTGGCGCTCCGGGAGACCTTGCTGGACACGGCGGGCATCCCGGCCGAACTCAAATGGCCGAACGACATCCTGGTCCGTGGCCGGAAAATCGCCGGAATCCTCGCCCAGCTGGGGCCCATGGGTGACGGGGCCGTACCCCCGGTCATCCTCGGAACCGGCCTGAACGTGACCCTGACTGAAAAAGAGCTGCCGGTGCCTACCGCAACGTCGGTTGCCTTGGAACAGCCGCTGACCACTGACCGGACCGTGCTCCTGAAGAGTTACCTGGCCCATTTCGCCGTGCTCTACCGCGGTTTCTGCAACGCCGACGGCGATCCTGCGGCCGGGCTTGCGGGCGGGCCGTCACTCCACAAGCGGCTTGAATCCGTGATGGTGACGCTGGGCAAGCAGGTAAAGGCGCAACTCCCCGGTGACCACGAAATCATCGGGCACGCCACCAGGCTCGATGACTACGGCTCACTGCTCGTGGTGGACAAGGACTCCCGCGAGCATGTAGTGACCGCCGGCGACGTGGTTCACCTGCGCCCCTGGACCCCACCGGGCACTGAGCCTCCCCAGGGCGCGAACGGCGGATATGCGTAAAGACCTCGTTCCGGGCGAGCAGGTCATTACGACCACCCGCCCGCAGCCGAGGAAACTGGCAACTCCCGCAGCAGCTTTCGTCGCCGCCCCGGCCGCCGCGGCTTTTGTCAGTGCCTGGACAATGCGGGGAGAAACGGCCCGGCTGATTCCGGTGTTAAACGCCGACTGGACGCCCTGGATCATTCTCGCCTGCATCCTTGCCGTGGGTTGGATATGGTTGGCCTACTGCCTGCCCCGGCTCCTCCGGTGGCAGGGGACCCGTTATACGCTGACGAACCGCCGCATTGTTGCCCGCTACGGCATGATGAGGCGCCGGGATGTGCAGGTGAACCTGGCGTCGATCCGCAACGTAACGGTCCATCAGACGGTGCTGCAGCGCATATTGCGCTCAGGGAATATATCCTTGGAATCCGGGCACCACGGCGTGGTGACCATTCAGGATGCCCCGGAAGCGGCCCGGTTCAGGGACTTCGTGCTGGATGCAACGGATGAACTGCCCGAGGCCGGGGACCCAGGGACTGACGGAAGATTCGACGACACCGGCGTCATGGATTACACAGACCAGGCGATGCCGTGGGAGTTGAGAGAAGGTGGACACGATGAACGATGAGGACCAGCACCAGCTGCCGGATCCCGCCGCGCCCGGAAGTGCCCACCCGGCTACCGGAACCCTTTCGGCGGAACGCGTGGCTGCCAAAGCCCTCGAAACCAGGCTGCTTGGCGGTGAGCGGAAACTGCGCCGTCGGGAAGTGGCAGCCGGGGCAGGACTGTCGCTGCTTTCGGCACGGAAGCTCTGGCGGGCGTTGGGTTTCCCGAACTTCGGGGATGAGGATGTCGCCTTCACCGAACGCGACCAGGCGGCGCTGTCCACCGTGGTGGACCTGGTCCGCACAGGCGTACTCACCGAGGAAGCCGCCATTTCTGTGACCCGCGCCATCGGCCAGATGACGGACCGGATGGTGGTCTGGCAGATTGAAGCCCTGGTGGAGGACATGGTCCACGAGCAGGGTGTCACGGACGCCGTGGCCCGCAAGCGGTTGGTCAACGAACTGCCGATGCTGGTGGATGCGCTCGAAGAGATGCTGGTCTACTCTTGGCGCCGGCAGCTCAACGCCGGAGTCCAAAGGCTGGGTGTGCGCGCCGAAGCCGGACTGCAAGCCAGCGAAGAGGGCCGCGAGGGCGACGAAGACGACGCACCGCTGCCACTGGCGCGCGCCGTCGGCTTTGCTGACCTGGTTTCCTACACCAGCCTGTCCCGCCGGATGAATGAAAAGACCCTTGCCCGCCTGGTCCAGCGCTTTGAGAACAAATGCGCCGAGATCATCTCTGTCGGCGGCGGTCGGCTGGTCAAGACCGTTGGTGACGAAGTGCTCTACGTCGCCGAGACCCCGGCAGCGGGAGCCGAGATCTCCCTCGCCCTGGCCCAGGCGTTTACCGAGGACGAAATCCTTCCCGAAGCACGGGTGGCGATGGTGTGGGGCCGGATCCTGTCCAGGCTGGGAGATATCTACGGCCCAACGGTGAACCTCGCCGCGCGCCTCACCAGCCTGGCTGACCCGGGAACGGTGCTGATCGATTCGATGACAGCTTCAGCCCTGGACCAGGACGAACGTTTCATCCTTCTCCCGCAGCCCTCCGAAAATGTCCGCGGCTTCGGCGAAATCCACCCTGTCCTGCTGAAGCGCGGACAGGGCAAGGGCCTGATCCTGGACTAGCTTTGCCGCTGGCATTGACGCGGCGTCACGAATTTATCCACTTGATGGTGATTCGGCTATAGTCGGGTTATCCGGCTGCTGCGTGGGGAGTAGTGCCCATCACAGCCAGCTCACGGCCTTCGGGTCAATCGGTAGGCTGTTATCGGAAGTGCTGGCCTTGTCTCGGGCCGGCCCGGGGGAATCAAAATCTTGAAGGAAATCTGACGCCGTGACATCACTGCTGGGGAAGCTCGGTCTCAAGAAGCGGCACAACAAATTCATTTCGGGTACGGCTTTTGCTGTGGCCGGTGTTGCGTTGGTTGCGGGCGCCATCATTTACCCGGGGTTCAAGACCACTGAGGTGGAGCTGAACGACGGCGGTGTGTGGGTTGTCTCGAAGTCGAAGAATGCTGTGGGGCGGCTGAACTACCCCTCGCGGGTCCTTGATGGTGCGGTGACTCCGGCCAGCACCACCTTTGACATCCTGCAGGATGCCGGGAACGTCTTTGTCGATGACAACGCCGGATCCACCCTGAACCAGGTTTCACCGGCGAACATGCGCCTGGGCGGGGACAAAAAACTCCCGGGCTCGGCGAACGTGAACTTTGGCGCCGATGTCATCGCTGTGACCGACCACGCCAACGGCAAGGTCTGGGCACTCTCGCCCTCAACGCTTAGCGGATTCGATGAGGAGAACACCGAGCCGGTCCTCACCGGTTCGGCCGGAACCGTTTCGGCGGTGGGGGCGGATGACCGGATTTATTCGGCGGATCCGAAGTCCGGTGCGGTCACGGTGACTGAGGTGGATGTCAATGGTGTGGTGGTGTCGACGGATTCGAGTACGTGGGGTGAGTTGAAGGGCGCGGGTGATCTGCAGATCACGGTGGTGGGGGATCAGCCGGTGGTCCTGGATGCTGCTGCGGGGAAGTTGTTCCTGCCTGGCGGGAAGCGTCTGCAGCTTGAGGGTGCGCGGGATGCGAAGTTGCAGCAGGGTGGCCCGGCCGCGGATGCCGTTGCCATTGCGACGCCGAAGGCGTTGTTGAAGCAGCCGTTGGATGGTTCGACGGCGAAGACGGTGGGCTTCGATGGTGAGGGTGTGCCGGCGGCGCCGGTGCAGTTGGCTGGTTGTGTGCATGCGGCGTGGTCCGGGGCGAACAAGTATGTGCGTGATTGTGTCAATGATGCTGATGATAAGAACGTGGATGTGCCCAAGGCGAGTGCGTCGCCGTCGTACGTTTTCCGGGTGAACCGGGACCTGGTGGTCCTCAATGACGTGAACTCCGGGAACGTGTGGCTGGTGAACCAGAACATGCAGCTCGTCAACAACTGGGACGACGTCATCCCGCCCCAACAAACCTCCGAGGACGCGGACAAGGACTCCGCCGACGAAGTCCAGCAGACGGTGCTCCCGGACCGTACCAAACCCAACAGCGCGCCGGTCGCCAACCCGGACACTTTCGGCGTGCGCGCCGGCAAGACCACCATCCTGCCGGTGCTGGACAACGACACCGATCCCGACGGCGACATCCTCACGGTCCGCAGCCCTGACCCGCTCAAATCCGGGCTGCTCGCGCCCATCTACGGAGCCACCGGCTTTCAGGTCAGCGTCGGGGCGGACAGGGCCGGTGCGGAAACGTTCAAATACACGGTCGACGACGGGCGCGGGCTTTCCGCCAGCGCCGACGTCACGCTGAACATTGTCCCGCCGGGAGAGAACTCCGCCCCGCGTCAAAAGCCCAACCGCAACACCACGCTTGTGGTCCAGACCGGCAAGAACGTCACCCAGAACATCCTCACGGACTGGATCGACCCCGACGGCGATGACCTGTTCGTTGTGGGTGCAGTCAGCAGCGATCCCCGCGACCAGGTAAAGGTACGTCCCGATGGGCTGCTCAGCTTCCAGGACGCCGGCACGGAAGCCGCGCGCAAAACCGTCACTGTGACCGTCTCGGACGGACGGTCCTCCGCCGAGGGCAAAGTGACCGTCGACGTCCGCGCCCCCGGGGCCCTGCCGCCGATCGCCAACGCGGACCACCTCGTCGCAGTCGCCGGCGTGGACACCGTCATTGCCCCGCTGAAGAACGACTCGGACCCGCAGGGAGGTGCCCTTCGGCTCGCCCAGGTCACCGCGGACGGCAATTCAACCGCCACCATGGGTGCGGACCAGCAGACCTTTACCTTCAATTCCACGGCCGAGGGCGCACACTACGTGACCTACCTCGTCACGAACGGTCCGGCCAGCGCCCAGCAGCTGGTCCGCGTGGACGTTGTCCCCGGCGGGGGCGACGGCGCCCCGGTGGCTGTCCGCGATACCGCGCTGCTGCCCAGCGGCGGCAGCGTCCTGGTGGATGTCCTCGGCAACGACTCCGATCCGTCCGGCGGCGTGCTCGTGGTGCAGTCCGTGACGGCCGCCGACGGGCTCCCGGTCAGCGTCTCCGTGCTGGACCACTCTGTTGTCAGGATCACCGACCTCCGGGCCGAAGGCCAGCTCAGCGTCAAGTACACCATTTCCAACGGCAAGTCCTCCGCGAGCGGGGAGATCGCCGTCCTGGTGGTCCCCGCGCCCGCCAAACTCCAGGCACCGCAAGCCAAACCGGACGAGGCCACAGTGCGCGCCGGGGACGTGGTCACCATTCCCGTACTGGAAAATGACACCGACCCCAACGGCGGCCAGCTGACCCTGGAACCTGTCCTGGCCCAGCAGCCTGACGCAGCTGACGGCCGCACTTTCACGTCCGGCGGCGTGCTGCGCTTCATCGCCGGCGAGGTCCCGAAGACCGTGTACGCGATCTACAAAGTCACCAACGCGTCCGGCCAGTCAGACTCCCAGCAAGTGGCCATCCGCATCAGGGCCCGCGATGACGAGCGGAACACCCGCCCCGAACCGAGGAACCTCACCGCCCGCGTGGTGGCCGGCATGACCGTCCGGATCCCTGTTCCGCTTGACGGCGTGGACACCGACGGCGACTCCGTCCAGCTGACCGGCGTCGACAAAGCCCCTTCCATGGGAACGGCTGTGGTGAAGGACGGTTACCTCGAATTCACCGCCGCCGGCAACGCCGCCGGAACGGACACGTTCAGCTACCGCGTCCGGGACCGGATAGGCGCCGAAAACACCGGTACCGTGATCGTTGGCATCGCACCCCAGGAAGCCAACAACCAGAAACCCATCGCCATCGATGACTCCGTGGACGTCCGGCCCGGCCGCAAGATCGCCGTCGACGCCCTGACCAATGACTCGGACCCCGACGGTGATCCGATCAGCCTGGTGTCCAACGGCTTCGAATCCCGCCCCGAACTCGCCGTGGAGGCAGCCGACGGCGGCAAGGTGCTCCTCACCGCGCCGGACACCGCCGGAAACGAGAGCGTGGCCTACAAGATCCAGGACGACAAAAAAGCCCAGGGCAGTGCCGTGATCCGTGTCAGGGTCAGTCCGGACGCCGCCCTCAAGCTGCCCGTTGCCAAAGACGACGTTGTCACCCCCGCCGAAACCCTCGGCAAATCAGCTGTGGACGTCCCGGTCCTGAAGAACGATGCCGATCCCGACGGCGTTGCCGCCGAGCTCAAGATCAGCCTGCCGGACGGCAACCCGAACGCCCGTACCGGTGGCGACGGAAACGTTGTGGTGACCCTCGCCCCGAACGACCAGCTGGTCCCGTACACCGTCACGGACATCGACGGCCAAAGCGCGACGGCGGTCATCTGGGTCCCGGGCCAGGGCGAACAGCATCCCACACTGGCCAGCTCCGAGGTGGTCGAGGTGATGGCCGGCAAAGAGATCACCCTGGACCTGAACGAATACGTCCGCGTCCGGGAGGGCCGTGCGCCGCGGATCACCCAGGTGGACAAGGTCCGCGTCCAGGGAGCCGACCCGCAGAACGTGGTGCCCGGCAACGGCAGCGGGGACCAGCTGCGTTACGCCGCGCTCGAGGACTACGTGGGGCCGGGTTCGGTCACCTTCGAAGTGACGGATGGTTCCGGTCCCGAGGATCCGCAGGGCCTCAAGTCCACGCTCAGCATCATCACCAAGGTCATCCCGGATCCGGACGCCAACCACCCGCCTGTCTTCAGCGGCACCTCCCTCGACGTGCCCAAGGCCGAGTCCGCCACCCTGGAGCTGGGCAACCTGGCCAAAGACGTGGACGCCGGGGACCAGGAGAAACTCAGGTTTGAGCTGGATGGCACGCTCCCCGAAGGCTTCAACGCCACGCTGGACGGCGCCACCCTGAAAGTCACCGCGGACTCCAGCAGGGGGGCCGGCTGGAAGGGCAGCATCCCCCTCAAGGTCAGCGACGGCCGCTCCGAGCCCGCCAAAGCCACCGTCACGGCAACCGTCGTGGCATCCAACCGGCCCATGCCGGTTGCGAACGAGGACGTGATCGAGAAGGCCAACGCCGGCAAGACCGAGTCCATCAACGTCCTGGCCAACGATTTCAACCCCTTCAGCGACACCCCGCTACGGATCGTCGCCGCCACCGTGGAAACCGGCTCCGCTGCAGGCCAACCCGTGGTGGCCGGCGACTCCATTACTGTCACCCCGGCCAACGGCTTCAAGGGCGTGATGGTGATCCGCTACACCGTGATGGACAAGACCGACGACGTCTCGCGGCAGACCGACGGGCGCGTGCGCATCACGGTACGGGACAAACCGGACGCGCCGTCTGCCCCCACAGCGACGGATGTGCGCAGCCGCACCGCCGTGCTCAAGTGGACGCCGCCTTCTGACAACGGCGCCACGATCTCCAAATACACAGTGAGTTCCACCGGGTTCAGCCAGGACTGCGCCACCACAACGTGCACCCTCAACGGCCTGACCAACGATGTGAAGTACGTCTTCACCGTCACCGCCACCAACGAGGTGGGGGAGTCCGTGCAATCACAGTCCTCCAACGAGATCAGGCCGGATGAGAAGCCTTCCCCGCCCGAGGCTCCCACGGTCAAGGCCGGTGACAAGGACATGGTGATCAACTGGGCCGCCGCGAAGACCGAAGGCTCGGCAGTAAAGAACTACAACCTGGAGATCTCCCCGCCCCCTGCCAGCGGAATCGCCGTGAAGAACGGTGTGACCGGACTGACCTACACCTGGCCGGGCCTGACCAACGGCGTGCGGTACAAGGTGCGGGCCCAGGCCGTCAACGAACTGGGGCCCTCCGACTGGGGCCTGTACTCGGCCGAGGACAATCCTGCCGGGGTGCCGGCTGCGCCGGCAGCCCCGACAACGACGGTTGCGTCATCGGTCGGAAGGTCCAACCAGCTGAAGGTCAACTGGACCGAGCCGAACACCAACGGCGATGCGATCAAAAACTACTACGTCACCATGAGCGGCGGCGGCGGGGCCGCACAGACCCAACAGGTTGCCGGCACCGTCCGGACGGCGAACTTCACGGCCAACAACTCAGAGGCCTCGTATACCTTTACCGTCCAGGCCGAAAACAAGGCCGGGAAGGGTGCCGTCAGCGCGCCGTCCGCGCCGCGGCGTGCCACCGGAAAGCTCAGCCAGGTATCCGGAGTCAGTGTCACCGAGGCCAACACCGGCGGCGCAGGACGGCAGGTGACCATTAACTTCAAGGAACTCACCGCGGCCGAACGCAACGGGTCGGCGTATGGCGAGATCAGCTACACGTACTACGCCACCACCGGCCAGTCCGGGCCCGTCAGCCCGGGGGACACCAAGGGAGGCTTCGCGAACGGGGCCGCCACCACCATCACGGTCACCGCGCACTCCAGCGTGGCGCCAAGTTCCGATGCCAGCGCCGGGGCGGGCGCGAATCCTTACGGCGCCCCCGGCACGCCGTCGGCCTCCGGGCAGAACGGGGCAGAGAACCAGAAGAACCTCAGCTTCAGCTGGAGTTCGCCATCCACCTCAACCAACGACGTCGCGTACACGCAGATCAAGGTCGACAACGGTGGCTGGGAGCGGGTGGCCGCGTCCGGAAGCCGGACGATCAACACCGGTGGGTACAGCGAACCGCACTCGATCCAGGTCCAGACAGTGAACTCCCGCGGCACCGGCGGTCCGGTGGCATCTGCCTCCGCGCAGTCCGGGACGCAGAAAACCAGCTGGGCCACCCGCCTCAACACCGGAATGGACCGCAGCTGCACGGATCTTCCCGGACCTACGTCCTACGATCCGGTGGCCCACACCTGTGACGGCAAGGGCGGCTACGACAGGCCGTGGATGTCCCACATGGACTCGTTCACCGTTATGTGCTGGAAGCCGCACGGCACGACGTACGGCGGCGACGGCCAGTGGTACTACATCATGCGCGGTTCGCCGAACGCGACCCGCTGGATCAATTCCACGCACACTTCGATCGGCGCGCCCGGTCAGAGCGGCGTCCCGCTCTGCACCTTCCCGGTAGGGGCCACACCATAGCCGGGGGCGCCCGGAAGGCGGGCAGAACTGCCCATCGCCCGCCTCCGGGTCAATCGGTAGGCTGTTATCGGAAGTGCTGGCCTTGTCTCGGGCCGGCCCGGGGGAATCAAAATCTTGAAGGAAATCTGACGCCGTGACATCACTGCTGGGGAAGCTCGGTCTCAAGAAGCGGCACAACAAACTCATTTCGGGTACGGCTTTTGCTGTGGCCGGTGTTGCGTTGGTTGCGGGCGCCATCATTTACCCGGGGTTCAAGACCACTGAGGTGGAGCTGAACGACGGCGGGGTGTGGGTTGTCTCGAAGTCGAAGAATGCTGTGGGGCGGCTGAACTACCCCTCGCGGGTCCTTGATGGTGCGGTGACTCCGGCCAGCACCACCTTCGACATCCTGCAGAGCGCCGGAGATGTGTTTGTTGACGATGAAACGGGTTCGACCCTGAACCAGGTTTCGCCGGCGAACATGCGCCTGGGCGGCGATAAGCAGTTGCCGGGTTCGGCTGAGGTCAGTTTTGGCACCGACGTGATTTCGGTGACGGATCCGGCGTCGGGCAAGGTATGGGCGGTGTCGCCGTCGACAGTGAATGGTTTTGACCAGGAAGCGTCGGAGCCGGTGTTGGTGGGTTCCGAGGGCCTGGTTTCGGCGGTGGGGGCGGATGACCGGATTTATTCGGCGGATCCGAAGTCCGGTACGGTCACGGTGACTGAGGTGGATGTCAATGGTGTGGTGGTGTCAACGGATTCGAGTACGTGGGGTGAGTTGAAGGGCGCGGGGGACCTGCAGATCACGGTGGTGGGGGATCAGCCGGTGGTCCTGGATGCTGCTGCGGGGAAGTTGTTCCTGCCTGGCGGGAAGCGTCTGCAGCTTGAGGGTGCGCGGGATGCGAAGTTGCAGCAGGGTGGCCCGGCCGCGGATGCCGTTGCCATTTCGACGCCGAAGGCGTTGTTGAAGCAGCCGTTGGATGGTTCGACGGCGAAGACGGTGGGCTTCGATGGTGAGGGTGTGCCGGCTGCGCCGGTGCAGTTGGCTGGTTGTGTGCATGCGGCGTGGTCCGGGGCGAACAAGTACGTGCGGGACTGTGTCAATGATGCTGATGATAAGAACGTGGATGTGCCCAAGGCGAGTGCGTCGCCGTCGTACGTTTTCCGGGTGAACCGGGACCTGGTGGTCCTCAATGACGTGAACTCCGGGAACGTGTGGCTGGTGAACCAGAACATGCAGCTCGTCAACAACTGGGACGACGTCGTGCCGCCAAAGAACGAATCCGACGAACAGGACCAGGAATCGGCGGACAACAACACCATCAACGTCCTGCCAGACCGCACCAAACCCAACCGGCCACCGGAAACCAAACCCGACGCCGTCGGGGTCCGCCCGGGCCGCACCACCATCCTCAGCGTCCTGGACAACGATTCAGATCCCGACGGCGACGTCCTGACCGCCGCCGTCGGCGATTCCGGGCCCAAGGCCGGAACGCTGCAGAACATCTACGGCGGCACGGCATTCCAGATTTCGGTCCCCGCAGATACCAGGCCCGGCAGCGAAACGTTCAGTTACAACGCTGCCGACGGCAGGGGCCTTTCGGCGAGCGGCCAGGTGGCACTGACCGTGGTTGGACCCGACGAAAACAAGCCGCCCCTCTTCAAGCGCGGCGGCGACTCCACCACCATGCTGGTGGAGCAGGGCAAGACCGTAAGCCAGAACATCCTCACCGACTGGATGGATCCGGACGGCGACGACCTGGTGCTGATGGACGCCAAGGCGGACAACGACCAGGACCAGGTCAAAGTGCGCCGTGACGGCCTGCTGACCTACCAGGACTCCGGAGCTACCGCCGGCAAGAAGAACATCAGCGTGACCATCTGGGATGGGCGCGACACCGTGACCGGCAAGGTGGTGGTGAACGTCCAGCCGCCCGGCGCGCTGGCGCCCGTGGTGAACGCCGACCACGTCACCGCGGTGGTGGGCCAGGACCTGGTGATCGCTCCGCTGAAGAACGACGTCGACCCCAACGGCGGGGCTCTGCGCCTCGCCCAGGTTGAGGCTAACGGACCCGCCGAGCTGGGTCCGGTCACCGACGGCGGCACCTTCACGTTCAAGAGCACTACCCCCGGCCCTGTGTACCTCACCTATATCGCCAGCAACGGCCCGCAAAGCAGCCAGGGACTGATCCGTGTGGACGTGGAATCCGGCCAGGACGCCGGGGACCCCGTTGCTGTGCACGATGTTGCCCTGATGCCCACCGGCGGCAGCGTGCTGCTGGACCCGCTGGCCAACGACTCCGACCCCTCCGGCGGTGTATTGGTTCTGCAGTCCGTCAAACTTCCGGAAAACACCACCGCCTCGGTCAGCGTGATCGACCACAGCGTCCTGCGCATCACCGATGTCCTGGGCACCAAGGACCCGTTCCTTTTCGAATACACGATGTCCAACGGCAAGAAGTCAGCCACCGGCAGCGTCTCCGTGGTCCCCGTCCCGGCTCCCGCCGTCGTCGAAGCGCCCCAGCCCAAGCCTGACGAAGTTAACGTCCGCGTCGGCGACGTCGTGACCATTCCGGTGCTGCAGAACGATACGCACCCGCAGGGCCTGGAACTGAGCGTCGACCCCGTCCTTCCCCAGGCAGTCGACGAACTGGACGGCAAAAGCTTCGTCTCCGAGAACACGCTTCGCTTCATCGCCGGCCCGCAGCCCAAGACCGTGCGTGCCATTTACAACGCAGTGGACCCGCAGGGCCAAAAGAGCGCTGCCGCGGTGACCATCCACGTCCTTCCCCTCGAAGGTGCCCAGAACTCCCGTCCGCAGCCGCCGAACCTGACGGCCCGCGTGGTGGCCGCCGGAACGGTCCGGATCCCGGTACCGCTGGACGGCATTGATCCTGACGGTGACTCGGTGCAGTTGACCGGCATCGACAGCACCCCTGCCATGGGCACTGCCACGGTGGGCAGCAACTTCATCGACTTCACGGCAGCCGGTGACGGCGCAGGAACCGACACATTCCGCTACAAGGTGGTGGACCGCCAGGGCGCCGTCAATACCGGCACCGTGACGGTGGGCATCGCCCCGCGCGGCGAAACGAACCAGAACCCCACGCCCGTGGACGACGAAGTCAGGGTCCGTCCGGGCCGCCAGATCGCCGTGGACGCGACCGGCAATGACACCGACCCCGACGGCGACCAGATCCGTATCCTCACCGACGGCATCGAAGCCGATGCTGCCCTGCAGGCGACCGTCAGCCAGACCAGCGGACGCATCATCCTACAGGCCCCCGGCGCCGCCGGGACCGTCAACGTCCGCTACACGATTGCGGATGACCGCGGCGCTGCCGCCCAGGCCGCCATCCGTGTGGTGGTGGACAACGACGTGCCGCTCAAGGCACCGATTGCCCGGGACGACCGCGTAACCTCCGCCCAGACGATGGGCAAGACCGCAGTGGACGTTCCGGTCCTGAAGAACGACGAAGACCCCGACGGCGTCGGCGAAAACCTGAAGATCAGCACCGAGGCCACCACGGCCCGGCCCGGCGCGGACGGGACCGTGATCGTGGACCTCGCCGAGCAGCCGCAGCTCATCCCGTACACCGTGGAGGACGTGGATGGGCAGAAGTCCACCGCGATCATCTGGGTACCGGGCATCGGGCAGCAGGTTCCCACCCTGGCCAAGGATGAAGTCATTGAGGTGGTCTCCGGCCAGTCCGTCACCGTTGACCTGAACGAGTGGGTCAAGGTCCGGGAAGGACGCTCCCCGCGGATCACCCAGGCTGACCGGATCAAGCTCATCGGGGCCGACGGCGGTGACCCCACCGGAGGCAGCGCCACCTCGCTCAAGTACACCGCGGGGGCCGACTACGTGGGGCCCGGCTCGCTGAGCTTCGAAGTCACTGACGGCTCCGGACCGGATGACCCCCAGGGCCTGAAATCAACTCTGAGCATCCGCACCAAGGTCCTGCCCGATCCAAACCGCAACAACGCCCCCACCCTCCTGGGCGCCAACGTTGAGGTGCCCAAGGGCGAGTCTGCCGAACTGGACCTGAGCCGGCTGACGTCGGACCCGGACAGGGACGACCTCGAGAACATGAAGTACGAACTCGTCGGCGGCAGCCCTGACAGCTTCAACGCCAGGTTGGACGGGAAGACCCTCAGGACATCCGTCGACGGTTCAACGACGACGGGCACGTCAGGCGCAGTCCAGATCAAGGCGAAGGACTCCCGCGGCCTCGAAGCCACTGCTACCTACCAGCTGGCAGTGACAGCTTCCAACCGGCCCAAGCCGGTGGCCAACGATGACCTGGAGCCCAGCGCGGCTGCCGGGAAACCGGTCACCGTCAAGGTCCTGGCCAATGACTCCAACCCGTTCCCCGAGACGGCGCTGAAGATCATTTCGGCAGCGACCGAAACCGGCACCGGCAACGTGGAAGTAGCGGGCGACTCCATCGTGGTGACACCGGCTCCGGGCTTCTCGGGGTCCATGGTGGTGTCCTACACGGTGGCGGACAAAACCGGGGAAGCGTCACGGCAGGCGACAGCCCGCATCCGCCTCACCGTCAAAGACAAGCCACTGGCTCCCACCACGCCGCAGGCGCAGAGCGTGGGGGACCAGACAGCCCTGCTCAACTGGACGGCGCCGGCAGACCGCGGCTCACCCATCACCAAGTACACGGTGTATGGCGAATCCGGTTTCCGGCAGGACTGCCCCGCCAATACCTGCACGCTGAACGGTCTGGTCAACAACACGAAGTACCACTTCGAGGTGACGGCTACCAACGAGTTCGGCGAATCTGACCGGTCGCCCGCATCGGCCGAAATCAGGCCCGACGTCAAGCCGGACACCCCGCTGGCGCCAGGGCTGAAGTTCGGCGACAAGGAGTTGTCCGTGAACTGGGTGGCACCGGCCAGCAAGGGTTCCCCGGTCAAGTCCTACGACCTGGAAATTTCGCCGCCGCCGGCAGGCCAGAACGCGCAGATCCAGAACCTGACTGCGGTCAGCTACGTGTGGAAAGGCCTCCAGAACGGGGTATCCTACAAGGTCCGTGTCCTGGCCCGGAACGATGCCAAGGAGCCGTCCGAATGGAGCGCCTACTCGGCTGCTGAGGTGCCGGCAGGCATTCCCACAACGCCGGCTGCTCCTACTGCGGCCGCGGCGCCGTCCGTGGGTACCCAGAGCCAGCTCAACGTGACGTGGACGGCGCCGAACAACAACGGTGATGCCGTCTCGGCTTACACCCTGACGACGCTCAGGGGAGGGGCCGCCGTGGCGACCCAACAGGTTTCCGGAACATCGCAGAACGTCACCGTTGACAATTCGGAGTCCGGCTACACGTTTACCGTGTCGGCCACGAACAAGGCGGGTACGTCCGGCACCAGCGCACAGTCAGCGGCCGTACGGGCAGTGGGCAAGCCGGGCATGGTGGGCGCGCCCACCGCGGCCCTCGTTGATACCGGCGGCGATGGCGGGAAGATCGACGTCCGGTTCTCCCCGCTGACTGATGCCCAGCGCAATGGATCAGCACCAAGCGAAATCACCTACAGGTACAGCCTGACGTCCGGCGGCGGCAGCGGTAGCATTCCCGCCGGCGGGGCAGTGGTGGCTGCAGCCAACGGCACGGATACCGCCGTTGTGGTCTGGGCTGTCTCCTCCCGCAGTTCCACGGCGGGCGACGCCAGTCCTGCTTCCAACACCGTTAACCCCTATGGTCTGGCCTTTGCACCGACGGTGACAGGCAGCAACAGCAGCGGTGTGGGGGACAGGACGGTTTCGTGGACCTGGAACCAGCCCAGCGGCAACGGGCGACCAGTGACGGGCTACCAGTACAGCGTCGACGGCGGTGGCTGGCAGAACACCGATCAGCGGTCGTTCTCCAAGACCGTTGGCTACAGCGAGACAGTCCAGCTCCGGGTCCGTGCCATCAGCGCCAACCAGCCCGGCAGGATCGGACAGGACACCTCACGCAGCGGGGCCGAACCGCCCCCGCCGGCGCCGACGTCCTGGGACGTCTCCGCAGCCGTCCGCACGTGCACCGAACCCCGCTACGGTACGGACAGCTACCGGAACACCAACCCTGACCAGTGCGTCAGTCCGGGCATCTGGTTCAACTCCGGCTACACGGCGCAGACCGACTTCTACGTTGTCTGGTACAAGACTTCCAACAATCCGTCGGGAATCTGGTACCACCTGACCAGCGGGGCCGCCGCAGGAAACTACGCCAGGTGCGACACCGTGTCCCTTGGCTGCAACCCGCCCGGCGGCATGCCAAAACGATGATCACTGAAACCCGAACAAAAGGATCCACTCCATGACCATGACCACCGAGCAGGCCGAATGGTTTGCAGGCACTTTCGAGAAACTCGTCGCCAACGTGGGGCAGGCGGTGCTGGGCAAGGAACATGTCATCAGGCTGACCTTCACCGCGATGCTGGCCGAGGGGCACGTGCTGTTTGAGGATGCTCCCGGCACCGGCAAGACCATGCTGGCGCGTGCGATGGCGGCCACCGTTCAGGGCTCGAACAACCGTATCCAGTTCACCCCTGACCTGCTGCCCTCGGACGTCACCGGCGTCACCATCTATGACCAGAAGACGCAGAAGTTCGAGTTCCACAAGGGCCCGATCTTCAACAACATCGTCCTGGCTGATGAAATCAACCGTGCCTCGCCTAAGACGCAGTCGGCGCTGCTGGAGGTCATGGAGGAGTCCCGGGTCACCGTGGACGGCGTCACCTACGAGGCCGGCCGGCCCTTTATGGTGATGGCCACGCAGAACCCGATCGAGCAGGCGGGCACCTACCGGTTGCCTGAGGCGCAGCTGGACCGCTTCCTGATCAAGACCTCCATCGGTTATCCGGACCACGCTTCCACGGTCCGGCTGCTGGGCGGCTCCAACCTGAAGGACCGCTCCAAGGAGCTCTCCGCCGTGATCACCACCCAGGCCGTCGCGGACATGGCTGACCTGGCCGCAACAGTTCACGTGGACACTGCGGTGCTCGAGTACATCTCCCGGCTCTGCGAGGAGACCCGCAACGCGCCCGAGTCCCGGCTGGGTGTCTCCGTCCGCGGCGCCATCGCCATGGTCCGGGCCGCCAAGGTGTGGGCAGCGGGCCAGGGACGGAACTTTGTCCTGCCGGACGACGTCAAGGAACTCGCGCCGGTTGTTTGGACCCACCGCTTCGTGATGGACCCGGAGGCCGAGTTCTCCGGCGCCACCCCGGAGGCCGTCCTCGCCCGGGTCCTCTCCGACGTCGCCGCACCGCAGCAGCGCGCCAACGCCTGACGGTCCCTGCGGACCTGACGACAACCACCGACCAGCGCAAACAAAGGCACCTCTATGTCCAGCAGCACACCGTTGACTCGGCTTGCTGACCTGCTTCGGCAACCCTTCCACCGGGACGGCCGGCCAACCCGGCTGCACCCCTCGGCTGTCTGGGCCGAGGCCACAAGCACCGCAGCCCTCGCCCTGACTCCGGCGTGGCAGAAAATCCGCAGCCTCTGGCTGCGCTTCGTATGGCCGGTGGTCTCAGTGGTCAGCGTCCTGGGCTGGTCGGTCCTTGCCGCGTCCATCCTGCTGTGGAGCTTCGGCCAGGCGTTCGGGTGGCAGGAGGCGAAGGCCGCGGCGATCTCCGCGTTCGTCCTCTTCCTCATCGCCATCGGATTCATCATGGGCCGCTCCTCGTACGGTGTGATCCTGGACCTGGCCCGGACCCGGGTGGCCGTGGGCGACAGTGCAGTGGGCAGCATTTCCGTTTCCAACACCTCAACCCGCCCGCTCCTGCCGGCCGCGCTGGAACTGCCGGTGGGCAACGCCACCGCGATCTTCCACCTGCCCAGGATGAAGCCCCAGCAGGTGCATGAGGATCTCTTTACCATCCCCACAGCCCGCCGTGCCGTCATCGTGGTGGGACCGGTCCGCTCCGTCCGGGCAGACCCGCTGCACCTGCTCCGTCGCCAGGTCATGTGGACTGAGCCGGAGGACCTCTTTGTGCACCCGCGCACCGTTGCCCTGGCCGGTTCCGCGGCCGGCTTCATCCGCGACCTTGAGGGCATGCCCACCACGGACCTCTCCAGCGCCGACGTTTCCTTCCACGCCCTGCGCGACTACGTACCGGGCGATGACCGGCGGCACATCCACTGGAAGACCACGGCACGGACCAACAAGCTGATGGTGCGACAGTTTGAGGAAACCCGGCGCGCCCACCTCGCCATCTCGCTGTCCATCAACACCGACGAATACGAGTCAGAGCAGGAATTCGAAATGGCCATCTCGGCTGCCGCGTCCATCGGACGGCAGGCCATCCGGGAACAGCGCGAGCTGGACGTCCTGACCCAGAAGGGGCCGCTTCGCTGCGAAACCGGCAGGAACATGCTGGACGACATGACACGGATCGTCGGGGCACCCATGCGGCGGACCGCCGTCGACCTCGCCCGCACCTTGGCAGATACGGTTCCCAACGCGTCGGTGGTTTTCTTTGTGGTGGGCAGCAATGTCACCCCCGCCCAGCTCAGGTCAGCTGCGGCATCCGTGCCGCCCGGAGTCCGCAGCCTGGCTGTCCGCCTCCAGATGGGGGCCGCACCCACGCGCGCCAACATCGCAGACCTCACGGTGCTGACTCTCGGCGACCTCGCCGACCTGGCCATCGTCCTCAGAAAGGCCGCCGCATGAGCGCCCAACCGGGCCTCCGGCCCCGCCAGCAGCAGCGACAGACTGAATCGGCGTTTGCCGACGGCCAACCGGTCTGGCACTTTGTGCTCGACGCCGGCGCCCTCACCCTCCTGCTGGGGCTGGGTCTGCTCGCCTTCAGCCTCAGCTACGGCGGTGACCCGTACTACCTGATCTCGGGCTTCGGCGGAATTGTCCTGGGGCTGGGCATCGCTGCCGCCAACGCGCACCTCCGTCTGGGGCTGCTGATCACCTCGGCGATCACACTGGGGGCGTACCTGCTGTTCGGCACGGCGCTGGCTGTTCCCGACACGGCAGTGGCCGGCTTCCTGCCGAGCCTTGATTCCCTTAGGACCCTGCTCCTGGGCGTCGTCTTCGCCTGGAAGGACATGCTCACCGTCGGGGTGCCGGTGGGGTCAGCGGGCGGCGTTCTCATCGTGCCGTTCCTCAGCTCCCTGCTGACGGCCCTGGTGGCCGGCGTCCTCACCTGGCGTCTCAAAACCCCCTACTGGCCGCTGCTGCCGGTGCTGGCATTGTTCGTCACCGGCATTGCCTTCAGCACCAACGCCGCCTTCCTCACGGTGGAGCGCGGCATCGGGCTCACCGTTGTTGCCATCGCCTGGGCAACCTTCCGCCGCGACGCGCTGCGGCGCAGCGACACCCGTAAGGTCGCCGTCAACAGCCCCCTGACTGATACGGCTACCGCCCAAAAGGCCCGGCTGCGCAGGCTCGGCACCGCAGCCGCCGTCATCGCCGCCAGCGTGGCCATCACGTCACTCGCCGCGCCCCTGGTGACCGCCAGCTCCGACCGCAAGGTCCTGCGCAACGTGGTGGTCCCGCCGTTTGATCCCAAGGCCTACATCACCCCACTGGCCAGCTTCCGGACGTTCGTCAAGGACAAGAAAGACGACACACTGTTCGTGGTCAAGGGCCTGCCGCGCGATGCCCGGGTCCGGCTGGGCGCCCTTGATACCTTCAATGGCACCAACTACAACATGGACCCCAACGGCTCCGGCAGCTTCAGCAAGGTCGGCGACACGGAGTCCATCAACACCCTGGCCGACACGTCAAGCGTGGTGCCCACCAACGACTACTCCATCGGCATCACCATCGAGGACTACCAGGGGTACTTCGTCCCGGGCGGCAGGAAGACCACCGGCCTGGCCTTTGACCAGAGTGCCTCTGCCGCGGCCTCGGGCCTGTACTTCAACGCAGGGACGGACACTGCAGTGACCACCAAGGGCCTGTCCAAAGGTGATTCGTACAGTGTCCAGGTCTCGGATCCGGTCAAGCTCGAGCACGGGCAGCTGACCCAGTACGACTTCGCAAAGATCACCCTGCCGGACGCGGTTGAAGTCCCGCCGGTGGTGGGTTCCCAGGCCAACGACCTCTCGGCCGATGCCCCCACCGCGATCGACCGGGTGCGCCAGATCGAAGCACACTTCCAAAAGACCGGAGCCTTCAGCAACGGGCTCGTCACCGAAGGGCAGCTGCCCAGCGTCTCCGGCCACAGCTCATCGCGGATCCGGAACCTGCTGACCGCCAAGCAGATGCTGGGCGATGACGAGCAGTACGCCGTGTCCATGTCGCTGATGCTCCGCCACCTCGGGATACCGTCACGGGTGGTGATGGGGTTCTACCCCGAGCCGACGAGTCCCGAGAACGGCGCCGGCGAAGTGAAGATCACCGGCAAGGACGTCCACGCCTGGGTGGAAGTGGCCTTCGACCGGGTGGGCTGGGTCAGCTTCGACCCCACCCCGCCCAAGGACAACATCCCCATCCCGCCGGACCCGGAAAACAAGTCCAAGCCCAAGCCCCAGGTGCTCCAGCCGCCGCCCCCGCCGCAGGAGCCGGCCGACCTGCCGCCGGATTCCTCGCCGGATGCGCTGGACGCTGACCAGAAGAAGAACAATCCCTGGCTGTTCTGGGGTGCGCTGCTGGGGGCGCTGGGCATTGCCCTCATTCCGATCGCCATCCTGGCGCTGCCGCTGCTGCTCATCGCGCTGCTCAAATCACGTCGCCGGAAGGCGCGCTTCACGGACGGGCACCCTGCGCAACGTGTGGGTGGCGGCTGGAATGAAGTCCTGAGCCTGGCCACGGACATGGGGGCTGGAATCGATGCGCGGTCAACCCGGCGCGAGAGTGCTGCTGTGGTGGCCGATGCGTTCCCGGCGTCAGGGCAGACCACCACCATGCTCGCGCACCGGGCCGATGCCTCGATCTTCGGCGCGGGCCAGCCGAGCGAGGAGGAAGTCCGGGCGTACTGGGAGATCGTGGACGGTTCGCTGAAGGAAATGACCGGGACCGTGGGCTTCTGGCGCCGCCAGCAGGCCCGGTTCTCGCCCCGGTCGCTGCTTGCCGATGGCCGCAACGCCCTCAAACTGCGCGGTGCCCGGCCCGGGCTGGGACCACTGGCGGCGTCCCGGAAGGGGTCCACGGCGCAACCCCCCTCCAGCGGTAGGGTGGAGACCGGCCCGGACACCTCCGGCAGCCCTGGTCCGGTAGTTCAGGAAAACGGACCCGCGACGACGGCGGCGGCGGCCTCCGAGGCTGATGAGTCCACCGTTCTACGGAACCCCGGCAGGAAGAAACACACTGAATCATGACGTACGAGGCCGAGCGCTGCCAGCGGTGCCAGCAACTGATCCGCGGTGGCGCAACGTTCTGCACGGCCTGCGGGGCTCCGCTGCCGAACAGGTCCGCCCGCAGCGGGCGCAATGTGGATCACGCCCAGCGGGCCCTGATGGATCGGGCGGCGGAGCAGCAGCTCCAGATACCCGGTACTATCCCGGTAGTACAAAACGCTCCAGGGGGAGGAACGGGAATGGCAGCCAATCTTGAGCTTGTACCGGCCACGGCCGGGAAGCGGCTTGGCGCCGCCGTGCTCGACTGGCTGGCTCCGGTGGCCGTGCTGGTGGTGACCTTCGCGATCGGCTTTGCGGGAATCACACGCACCCAAAGCGGCGGATTCATCATCTATGACACGGCGTCGCTGGTCCTGTACGGGGGCATCGGACTGGGGCTGACCCTTGTCTATCTGTTGGTCCTCATGAGCCTGGAAGGCCGCACGGGCAATACCGTGGGCAACCGGGTCATGGGAATCCGCAGCGCGGACAAGGACGGCTACGCGCCCGGTGCCGGGGGAGTGGCTCTCCGGGGCCTGATCACCGGCGCAGGCATCATCCTGTCGATCCTGGCCGCCGTTGCCGTCATCATCTTCCAATGGTTCGACATCGCCATGTTCATCCTGGCTCCGCTGGTTTTGATCGGTGCGGTCTGGGCAGTCGTGGTAGTGGTTTCGAACACCTGGGACTCCAACGGCAGGCTCCGTGGCTGGCACGACTCCGTGGCCAAGACCCTCATGTTCGATGTGAAGGCAGGCCGTAACCCCATCACCTCGGGCGGGATCCAGGGTCCCTACAGTTTCGCCCCCCTTGATCTGCCCCCCGTCCGGCAGGTTGCCTCGCCCGTGGCGGGTGCCGTTCGGGTAAATCACGTGCCGGCAAATCAGGGGCAGGTCAGTCAAGCACAGGTGAACCAGGCACCGGTCAGCCCGACGCCGGCGAACCAGTCTTCTGCGACGCCGGCGGTACTGCCCTACCAGGGAGAGCCGCCACGGCGGCCGGGCGCAGCCCAGCAGCCGGCACCGGTGCAGCCTTATGCACCTGTCCCGCCGGCACACCAACAGCCCCACCCTGCGACGCAGGCCCATCCTGCGACCCAGCCGAACCACCCTGCCCAGCCGTACGCCGCGACGCAGCCTTACGCGGCGCCGCCGTCGGCGTTCACCCCGCCGCCGGCCCCTGGCTACCAGGTTCCGAACGCGCCCGCAGCCCCGGTGGTTCAGCCCGGCCCATCCCAGGCCTTCCAGTCCCAGCCGGCAGCCACCCAGCCAGCCCCCTCCCATCCGGACGATGACCACGACCGCACGCAGATGCGTGGCGGTGCGGCTTATTCGGCGCCGGTGGCCGTGCTGCGGATCAAGCTCGACGACGGCCGGGACTTCCAGCTCGACCGCAGTGTCCTGGTGGGCCGGAACCCGGTTGGCCAGGCAGGGGAGCAGCAGTCGCAGGTCCTGGCCATTGCCGACCCCGGACGCTCGATTTCCAAGACGCACCTCCACCTGCTGACCGATGGTGCGGGCATCTGGGTCACCGACCGTAACTCCACCAACGGCAGCGCCGTCACCACCCCGGATGGCCAGCGGACGCCGCTGCAGCCGGGCGTACCCGCCTTTGTCAGCCCGGGATCCACTGTCCATTTTGGTGACCGCTCCTTCCACCTAGGACAGGCATGAATTCACAACCGGACAGCGTCTCCACTGACGATGACCACGCCTCCGGCCTCAGCCTGAGTTACGGCTACGGGACGGACCGCGGCCTGCGGCGGGAGCTGAATGAAGACTCCTTCATTGCCTCCGATCCCGTGTTCGCTGTGGCTGACGGCATGGGCGGGCACGAGGCAGGGGAGATCGCCAGCGGGATGTGCGTCCGGGCCCTGGCCGCCATGCCGCAGCTCGCCACCGGAGAGCGTTCCGTTACAGCCTCCGTCCTCCAGCAGTACCTGCTTCGCGCCGACAGCTCCATCAGGGAAGTGACCGGTGCCCGCGCCGGGACCACCCTCACCGGCGCCGTCGTCGTCGAACAAATGGGAATGCCCTACTGGCTGGTGATGAACATCGGTGATTCGCGCACCTACCGGCTGAGCCAGGGCAACTTCGCCCAGGTCAGTGTGGATCACTCAGAGGTCCAGGAACTCGTGGATGCCGGCGAAATCACGCCTGAGCAGGCCGCCGTCCATCCCCGCCGCCACGTGGTGACGCGGGCCCTGGGAACCGGCGACGAGACCGAGGCCGATTACTGGCTGTTGCCGGTTGAGGAAGGCGACCGGATCCTCGTCTGCTCGGACGGCCTGAACGCTGAGCTGACGGACGAGCACATTTTCCGCATCCTCAGCACGGTGGGCCACCCGCAGGACGCGGTGGATGCCCTGATCCAGGCAGCGCTGCGCAACGGCGGGCGGGACAACGTGACCGTCATTGTGATTGACGCCAAGAACGTGATGAACGACGCCGGCATCGCCGTCACTGCGCCCCGCCGCACCGCGGATGCCGAACAGGAAGTCACGCTGCCCCGGGCACAGATCGTCGACGCCAGCAGGCCGGCAGACCAGGAAGACGAAAATGGGGAGCACTGACATGGCCGCCGCCAGCTACACCTCCGGTACCTGGCTTGGTGTGATCCGGTCAGGCACAGCTGTCCTGCTGGGACCCGGGTCCTCGCCGGAGCTCGCCCAGTCGTTGTGGGAGCTGCTGGGGACGACCCCGGAAGTCCATGAAGTGCTGCATGCAGTAACCAGCGGCTTCGGAGTGTCGCTGGCGCAGATCCCGTCGTTCGGGATCGTTGATTTCCACGGATCCCTCCGCGTTTTCCTCCGCGGTGACCTCGACCTGACCGTCCAGTTGGCGTCAGGTTCCGTGGAACTGAACGGGCGGGACGTCACCACCTGGACGGAGCGCCGCCTCGCCGCTCCGAAGGCGTACGTCCTCACTGTCGCCGGCGATGCCCGGCCGGGCACCGTCCTGCCGTTGGGGGAGGGCGTGGTGCTGCTCCAGTCGTTGACGGTGGCACTTGCCGGCCCCGCTGCCGAAGCAGCCGCCTCGGATCCGGCCACCGCCGCGCAAGTGCCTGAGCCTGCTGTGGCTGGACCGGCTGTGGCTGGGCCGGCTGTGACTGCCGCCGTTGTGGGGGAGACAGAGACTGCCTCGGGGCTCTACGAAACGTACTCAGAGGCGGTCGTTGAGCACGGACCTGAAGAAGAAGTGGCACCTGAAGCCGTGTCCGGACTTGGAGTTCCACTTGGTACTGGCGTTGCATCCGGCCCTGACGCTGCGGCCGCCCGTGGCACTGCCCTGGGGGCCGGACCCGGGCCGGAGCATGAATCTGGGCCGGTGCTTGCATCAGAACCTGAGCCGGCAGCGGGACCGGGCGGCAGCCGCACTGAAGACAGTGACCGGGAGGTCTCGGCCGAGACGGTCATGGGCGTGATGGACGAGGACCACGATGCCACGGACAGCCCGGACAATCAGGACAAGGCGGGCCACCCGGAAAACCCGGAAGGCCCGGAGCCTTCGCAGCCCGAAGCTCCCGCATCCTTTGCCGGCCAGGTTCCTGCCCACGAACTGACGGGCAGCGACCAGGTTCCTGCCCACGAACTGACGGGCAGCTATGACCACCTGTGGGAAAAGACCGTCGTCCGCCGCATCGAGGACGCGGCTGTCCGCGACGAGCCGGAGGAAGAAGACCCGGCGTACGCGGCGATGCCGACGGCAGAGAACCAGTCAGTAGAGAACCAGCCAGCAGAGAACCAGCCAGCGGAAAACCAGTCAGCACAAATTGCGCAGGCAGAGCCGCAGGCAAGCGGGTCCGGGTCCGGAGCGGCGGACAAATCCGCGGCAAGTGGCTCAGAGCCGGGCGGTCCGGCGGCCGCCCAAGCCTTCAGCGGTTTCTCCATGGCCCCAATGCCTGATCAGTCGGGTCCACGGCCGGCACCGCGCCCTGAGCCGGCGGTCGCACCAAGCCCCGGCGGACTGATCGATTCGGTACCGTGGCGGACCGGCGGGACCAGTTCCTCCGCTGTCCAGCCGCCGTCGCCGTTCAACCCGCCGGCGCCCGCAGCGCCAACTTCTGCCTCAATTCCAACGCCGGTCCCGGGAAATGCACACATTTCCGGGCAGGCCGCTGGTCCGGCCGACTTTGACCCGGACCATGACGGCGAGACCATCATGAAAAGCGACCTCGCCGGAGTCTCCGCGCGTCCCGCGCCGGTGCGGGAGCCCGATGCCGCCGTTGGACCCTTGGTACTGGCCCGTGTCTGCGAACGCGGGCACGCCAACCCGCCAACGCACGCGCAGTGCGCGCTCTGCCGCTCGCCGCTGCCTGCCGACGCCGTGCAGGTGGCGCGGCCGCGGCTGGGCCGGATGCGGGTATCCACCGGCGAACTGGTGGACCTGGACCAGTCCCTGGTGATCGGGCGCCAGCCTTCCGTTTCCCGCGTCCAGGGCGGCGGGATGCCGCGGCTCGTTCAGGTCGCAAGCCCGAGCGGCGACATTTCACGGTCGCACGTTGAGGTCAGGCTTGAGGGCTGGCATGTGATGCTCTGTGACCTCAAGGCCACGAACGGGACAGTCCTGGTGCGCGAGGGGCAGCAGCCCCGCCGCCTGGCCCAGAACGAAATGGCCATCCTGCTGGACGGCGACATCGCCGAACTGGGAGACGACATCTCGTTGCGTTTTGAGGAGATTCTTTGAGTTCCAAACGGCCGATCGCGCCGCCGCCCCCTATCCCGGGGTTCACGTACATCAGCCTGCTCGGCTCCGGCGGGTTCTCCGACGTCTATCTCTATGAGCAGGACCGGCCGCGCCGGAAGGTGGCAGTGAAGGTCCTGCTGTCGGACCTCAAGACCGAGGGTGCCCGGCGAAGGTTCGAGTCCGAAGCGAACCTGATGGCCCAGCTGTCCTCCCACCCGTACATCGTGACGATCTACGAGGCCGAGGTGACTGACGCCGGCCACTCCTACCTGGCGATGGAATACTGTTCGCGGCCCAGCCTCGACGTCAGGTACCGACGCCAGCGCTTCAGCGTCGACGAGGTCCTGGCCGTAGGGATCCAAGTGGCCTCCGCCGTGGAAACCGCGCACCGCGCCGGCATCGCCCACCGCGACATCAAGCCGGCAAACATCCTGGTGACGGATTACAACAGGCCCGCCCTGACGGACTTCGGTATCTCAGGAACCTTGGGGGACACAGCGGACGAGGACGCCGGGATGTCCATCCCGTGGTCGCCGCCGGAGCAGTTTGCCGACGGCCCGGTGGACGGCATCATGGTGGACGTCTGGGCCCTGGGTGCGACCCTGTACACCCTGCTGGCCGGGAGGTCCCCATTTGTTATGCCGGGCAGCGATAATTCCCAGCGTGAACTGATTTCACGGATCACGAACTCGCCCCTGCCACGGCTGGGCCGGGCGGACGTCCCGGATTCGCTCGAACGCGCACTGTCCACCGCAATGGCGAAATCCGCTGCGTCCCGGTACTCCTCGGCGCATGCGTTCGCCCTTGCCCTGCAGCGGATCCAGGCCGAACTGAACCTGTCTGTCACTCCTTTTGAGGTCCTTGAAGAACCCCATCAGGATGACAGCCACCCGGACGACGGCTTCGAGGAAACCCGCGTCCGGAGCATCGCGGCCATCGATCCCGAGCGCACCGGCAGTGCGCCCACTTTCCCGGCACGCACCCGGCCGCAGGGCCCCGGTCACGGCGCGCCGCCGTCGGGCTTTCCGCCGTCGGGTCTTCCGCCGGCCCCGGTGCAGCCGGCGGGGGCTCAGCCGCAAGTGCCGGGCAACCTTTTCGCCCGTCAGCAGTCCGGGGACCAACCCGGCGCGAACCCGGCGGGTGAGTGGGCCCATGCCACCATGCTGCGGGGGAGTGCCCCCGCCGCCACGGAGTACGGCACACCCCAGGATGCCACCGTGCAGCGCCCGGGCCTCCTTTCCCCGCAGGTGGGCCAGGGGCCCTCCGGCCGGGCAGGCTCGGCAGAACCCGCGATCGACGCGACGGTCAGCCGCCCCGCGCCTGTCAGGGAAACCGCCCCTGAAGAGGCAACTGACCACGGCAAACGGAATCTGTGGCTCGCCATCGCCGGCGGGACCCTGCTGGTCCTCGCCGTGGTCGTGGGAATCGTGCTGGCAACCTCCGCACCCGCACCAAAGGTTGCCCCCACAACTGAGATCAGCAAACCTCCGGCGGACGCCCTGGATAACGGCACCGTCCCCGACGTCGCAGACCTGGCAGGCACCGTGGACGCCACCGGCAAGGCGACATTCACCTGGACCAACCCGCAGCCAAAAGCCGGTGACAGCTACAAATGGCGGGTCTATGCCGTCGGTGGCAGCGGTGAGTACCAGTCCACCCCGGATCCGGTGGCCCAGGTGGCGCTGAATCCCACTGAGCCCACCTGCATCCAGGTGATGCTCGTCAGGACCGACGGCATGTTCTCGCCACTGGAAGAAGATTCGATCGCCTGCATCCGCAAGTGATCGCCTGGATCCGTCAGTGATCGCAGGCATACGCATCAACGCTGGCTAACGTGGGCCAGGCCCAACGAGGAGGCACGGAAAATGGGGGATCTAGCAATAGATTTCTGTGGTGAATGGTACGAACCGTCCGATGAGGAAATCTTCAACATCGGCCGCGAAGGCGACCTCGAGGTGGATGACAACCCTTACCTTCACCGTCAGTTCCTGCAGGTAGCCCGCTACGACGGGATCTGGTGGCTCAGCAACGTGGGCAGGATGCTCTCCGCCACGGTCGCGGACGGCTCCGGGGGCATGCAGGCATGGTTGTCGCCCGGTGCACGCATTCCCCTGGTGTTCAGCCACACGAATGTCATCTTTACTGCGGGCCCCACCACGTACGAGTTCGCCGTGCACCTGAAGACGCCTTCCTTCCGTCAGGAATCACGCGAAGACGACAGCAACGGGGAAACCACCATCGGCCCGGTGGTCTTCACGGATTCCCAGCGGGCACTCATCGTGGCGCTCGCCGAACCCATGCTGCGCCGCGAAGGGACCGGCTTCAGCGCCATCCCGTCCTCGGCCGCAGCAGCCAAGACCCTGGGGTGGGCCCTGACCCGCTTTAACCGGAAGCTGGACAACGTCTGCGACAAACTCGACAGGGTAGGCGTGGTGGGGCTGCGCGGCGGCGGCGGAAAGCTGGCCACCAACCGTCGTGCGAGGCTGGTCGAACACGCCGTCACCTCGCACCTGGTCACCGCGGACGATTTGTACTTGCTCGAAAAGATGAGGGGCGTGGACGAAGGATGAGGATCCGGCTGACACTCCGCCGGGATCCGGCGGAAACCAAGGACCTGGCCGTCACGGTCGACGGACTGGCCACGGTGGCGGACATCGCCACCCAACTGTGGGCCGCCGATCCCGACCGGAAGGGATCGGCCGCTCCGGAGAACCTTTCGTTGCGGATCGACGAGGCATTTGTGGCCGGCGGAATGCGCGGCAACATCCTGACCCGCACGGACAACCTCCTCGAATCGGGCCTGCGCCCGGGCTCCGTTGTTTCCTTGACCGAGGTCAGCGAACTCTTCAACGCCCCCGGCGCCAACCGCGGTCCCGCCGCTGCCACCCTGCGGATCCTTTCAGGGCCCGACGTCGGCCAGGAATTTTCGCTGCCCTCCGGCACCAGCTACATCGGCCGGGACCGGGACGTTGACATCCGCCTCTCGGACCCGATGACGTCCAAGCGCCATGCGCGCATCACCGTCGGCGAGGTCGTGGAAATCGTTGACACCAACTCGGCCAACGGGCTGCTGATGGACGGCCTCCCCGTCACCCGGGCAACGCTGAACTCCTCGGACACGGTGACCTTGGGGGACACCACGCTCACAGTGGTTCCGCTGGGCCGCAACCACGGGGCGGCACCGACGTCGCCGCTTGTCGATTTCAACCGCTCCCCGCGGGTGGTTCCCCGCTTCGATGCGCCCAAGCGCGTACCGCCGGCCGGGCCCAAAAGGCCTGACCACCAGGCTTTCCCGTACCTGATGCTGATGGCCCCGCTCCTGATGGGCGGGGTGATGTTCGCCATCACCCGGAACGTGTTGTCCGTGGTTTTCATGATGATGATGCCGCTGTTCATCGTGGGGCACTACGTGGACCACAAGATGCAGACCAGGCGCCAGCAGAAGGAACAGCTCAAGCACTTCCGTGAATCCATGGCGGCTTTCCGCCAGGACATCACCGAACTGCAGCATGTGGAACGCGCGGTACGCCTGCAGGAAGCCCCGTCAGTCAGCGACACCGTGGATTCCATCTACAAGCTGGGCCCGCTCCTGTGGACGCACCGCCCCGAGCACGTCGGCTTCCTGGGCCTCCGGTTCGGGCTCGGTACCAGCCCGTCCCGCATTATCTTCGATGAACCCGCCAGCAACGACACCGAAGTTGAGTACATGCGGGAGATCCAGGACTGCCTGAAGCAGTTCCGGGACATCGAAGGCGTCCCGGTGGTTTCCCAGCTGCGGGCCGCGGGGTCCTTCGGGGTTGCCGGGGCACGCGGCCTCGTGGACGACGTCGCGCGCGGCATGGTGCTGCAGTTCGTGGGACTGCACTCACCGGCGGAAGCCGTGGTGACTGCCATCACCTCGGCCCAGTCCCGGCAGCGCTGGGACTGGCTGCAGTGGCTGCCGCACGTTGGCTCCGGCCACAGCCCTCTCGCCGGCGACCACCTTGCCGCCGGCTCCGCCGGCGGATCCGCCCTGCTGGCCAGGCTCGAGGACCTGCTCGACGCCAGGGAGGCGATGGCCGGGCGTTCTGCCCCCGAACCGAGGGCAGCCCTGAACCCTGCCAAGGATGAGCTTCCGGCGCCAGTGCTGCCGGCCGTCCTGGTCATCGTCGAAGATGATGCCCCGGTTGACCGTGGCAGGCTGACCCGCCTCGCCGAACGGGGGCCGGATTCCGGCGTCCACGTGATGTGGGTTGCCACCGACATCCAGGCCCTCCCGGCAGCGTGCCGGGACTTTATGGTGGTGGACGGCGAGAACGGCACCACTACCGGCCAGGTCCGGCTGGGACGCCACACCTATCCCGTCAGCTGTGAAAGCCTCGACGCCGAACTGGCCGCCCAGCTCGCCAGGATGCTGGCGCCGGTGGTCGACGTCGGCAAGCCCGTCAGCGACGACTCCGACCTGCCGCGCGCAGTCTCGTACGCCACCTTGATCGGCAAGGACTTCCTGGACAATCCCCAGGCTGTCGCGGAACGCTGGGAGGAGAACAACTCCGTCCACGCCTCCGCGGTGCCCAACCGGAAGGATAACGGAACCCTGCGTGCCCTGGTGGGGTCCAAGGGCATTGAACCCCTTTACCTGGACCTGAAGAACGAGGGCCCGCACGCACTCGTGGGCGGCACCACCGGCGCCGGCAAATCCGAGTTCCTGCAGTCCTGGGTCATGGGCATGGCCGCCGCCTACAGCCCCGACAGGGTGAGCTTCCTCTTTGTCGACTACAAAGGCGGCGCGGCATTCGCCGATTGCCTGAACCTGCCCCACACTGTTGGACTGGTCACCGACCTGTCCCAGCACCTGGTCCGCCGCGCCCTGACATCCCTCCGCGCCGAACTCCACTACCGCGAACACCTGCTGAACCGGAAGAAGGCAAAGGACCTGCTGGCGCTCCAGCGCGAAGCCGATCCGGAGGCGCCGCCATACCTGATCATCGTGGTGGACGAGTTCGCTGCACTGGCCACCGAAGTACCTGAATTCGTGGACGGTGTCGTGGACGTGGCCGCCCGCGGCCGGTCCCTGGGGCTGCACCTGATCCTGGCCACGCAGCGCCCGTCCGGCGTCATCAAGGACAGCCTGCGGGCCAACACCAACCTCCGGGTTGCCCTGCGCATGGCGGACGAGGACGACGCCACCGACATCCTCGGAGTGCCTGACGCGGCCTACTTCGATCCGACCATCCCGGGCCGCGGCGCCGCAAAAACCGGCCCCGGCCGCATCCAGGGATTCCAGACCGGCTATGCCGGCGGCTGGACCACGGAGAAGCCGCAGCGTCCCCAGATCGACATTGTGGAAATGGCGTTCGGTTCCGGGCCAAGCTGGGAGGCGCCTGCCCCGGAGAAACCGGTCAAGGAAGCTCCCGCCGGCCCCAACGACATCGCCAGGATGACCACCAACATCGTGCGGGCTGCGGATTCCCTGGCCATCAGGCCGCCGCGCAAACCGTGGCTGGACGAGCTCGCCAAAACCTATGACTTCTCCAAGCTGCCCAACCCCCGCACCGACGAACGGCTGCTTCTGGGTGTGGCGGATGACCCCGCCCGCCAGGAACAGCCCACGGTCTTTTACGAGCCGGACAAAGACGGCAACATGGCCATCTACGGCACGGGCGGTTCCGGCAAGTCGGCGGCGTTGCGGGGGATTGCGATTGCCGCCGCCGTTACTCCCCGCGGCGGTCCGGTCCACATCTACGGGATCGACTGCAGTTCCTCGGGGCTGAGCATGCTCGAAGACCTGCCGCACGTGGGTGAGATCATGAGCGGCGACGACGTCGAGCGTGTGGGTCGGCTGCTGCGTATGCTCCGGGACCTGGCAGAGGAACGGTCTGCCCGGTTCGCGGACGTCAGGGCGTCAACCATCGGCGAATACCGGACCCTAGCCGACCGTCCGGATGAGAAACGCATCTTTGTGCTCGTTGACGGCATGTCGGCTTTCCGCGAGACCTACGAATACAGCAGGCTGTCTGCTCTCTGGGACATCTTCCTTCAGCTCGCCACAGACGGCCGTCCCCTCGGAATCCACCTCGTGGTTACCGGGGACCGGCCCAACTCCGTCCCGGCGTCGCTGCTCGCTTCCATCCAGCGCAGGCTGGTGCTGCGGCTTTCCTCCGAGGACGATTACATGTCCTTGGACGTCCCGAAGGACGTTCTCAACAGTTCCTCGCCGCCAGGCCGTGGCCTGTTGGGCGGCCTGGAGGTCCAGCTGGCTGTCCTGGGCGGCAACTCCAACCTGGCGCTGCAGGCCCGCGAGGTCCACAAGCTCAGCCAGGCCATGCTGCGCCAGGGCCTGGAGCAGGCACCGAAAATCCAGCGGCTTCCGGAGCAGGTGGACCTGGACATGCTCCCCGCGGGAAGCCTGGATTTGCCGGTTATCGGCGTCGACGACGAAACCCTCGAGCCGGCCGGGATCATGGCCCAGGGTTCCCTGCTTCTGGCAGGGCCTCCCGGGGCAGGCCGGACGGTTGCGCTGGTCAGTCTCGCCTACGCCCTGCGCCGGTCCAATCCGGACACGGAACTGGTCTACATCGGTTCGCGCCGCTCCGCCGTGGCATCCCTCCCGGTCTGGAACCGTTCGGTGGTGGGGGCAGACGATCTGGCCGACGTCGTCGAGGACCTGATTGAGCACTCCACCGGGAATCCCGGCAAGGTGGCGATCTTCATCGAAGGCCTGACCGAGTTCACCGATTCGATCGCCGAATCGGGCGTCTCGCAGCTGGTGACGGCGTCGCTCAAGGCCGATCAGTGGGTGGTCGGCGAGTCCGAAACCTCCACCTGGTCCTCTGCCTGGTCCTTGTCGCAGCCCTTCAAATCGGGGCGCCGAGGCCTGCTGCTCAACCCGGGTGACATCGAAGGCGACAGCCTGCTGAACACGTCGTTGGGCAGGATCAGCCCGGAGTTCATTCCAGGCCGAGGCTACATCGTGGGACGTGGCAAAGCCCGGAAACTGCAGGTCGCCTTGCCACCTGAAAACAGGGACTGACAGCGGCTACGCCGGCGGGGCCGTGAATCCTGCGGGATTTGCGGCCCCGTGGCGGCTGTAGCAGACTACGGGAAACACAAGTTTGCCGCGGTGGGGGCCGCGCGCCGTCGAAAAGGTAACCCATGACCCGATCCTCCTCTGTGCTCCGCGACGTGTCCGCGTCGGTGGCCGGTACGGTGCTGGCGCTCTCGGTAGGGCTTTCGGCGGCGGTTCCTGCGCACGCCGAAACGAATGAGCCAACCCCCACGTGCCTGCTGGCCTGCGATCTGGTCCTCGTCGACGCCGATGACCAGAAGACGCCGCCCGGCAACCCCGGAAAACCGGATCCCAGGCCCACCGAGGAGCCCCCGGCGCCCGCGCCGGCCCCGCCCGCGCCCGCGCCGGCACCAGTGACCGCAGAGCCGGCCCCCGCTCCTGTTGCCACCCTCGCTCCGGAACCCGGCGATACGCCAACTGAGGAGACGGCGTCGGCCTCTCCCACCAGCACCGCAGCCAGCGTTTCGCCGTCCGCTACCGGACCCTCCACGGAATCGAACTGGAACAAACCCATCACTAAATCGGCCACACCTACCCAGGCGGCAGCCGTGTCGCGGAACGACGGCGGCGGCCTCTTCGGCAGCGCCGGACTGCTGGCCATCATGGCCGGGGTGCTGCTGGTGGGCGCTGCCGGCCTGGCGTTCGCCTGGTGGGGCCGGAACCGGTTCGCCTCACACTAAGCCGCCGCACACTAAGCCGCCGCACACTAAGCCGCCTCACACTAAGCCGCCTCACACTAAGCCGCCTCGCACTAAGCCGCCTCGTACACGGGCCCGGCTCTTGCCCTGACCCAATTCGTGTACGGGCCCGGTACTCCTCGCGCTGACTTTATGGGGAGGACTGTATGGGCAGCGGTCCCCATCGACAGTGTTTGGGGGCCGGGATAGGTTCTAGGTGATGGATCTTCCGGATGAGCCGGAGGCCGCTGGGGATGCCGACACCGTTCGGATCCAAGAAAATGAGGAGAAAACAGATGGCTATTTGGGGCGCAGATGTAGAGCAGCTCAGGACCCTCGGCACCAAGCTGCAGAACGGTGCTGACCAGATCGAGCAGCAGCGGACCAACCTGGCCCGCCTCCTGGACAGCACCACGTGGGAAGGCCCGGACGCCAAGCACTTCCGCAGCGAATGGCACGGGACCCACACCAGTGCGCTGAACCAGGTCATCCAGGCACTGAAGGACGCCGGCCAGAAGGCCACCCAGAACGCCAACGAGCAGGACCAGGCTTCACGCTAGCCAGCAGCACCCAAGCATTCACCGCAAGGGCCCGGACACACCACAGTGTCCGGGCCCTTCGGCTTTAACCTGTCTCCGGCGTCGGGGAGGGCCGATGCAGCCGGTGAAGGCTGGAGCCGCCGGTAGTAAGGCAAGATAGGTTTGTGAGCACAGTATCGGGCCCCGCAGGGAACACTATCGCCAGCACCCAGGACTCTCCGGAGCAGGACGCCGTTCCCTCCGGGTCAGTGCGTGAGGAATACGAAAACGTCGCTGACCTGGTCAGGAAATACAGGTTCGCGTACTACCAGGAAGACGAACCCCTGGTCTCGGATGCTGAATTCGACACACTTTTCCGCCGCCTGGAGGAGATCGAGGCGCTCCACCCGGAACTGGTGTCCAACGACTCGCCCACGCAGGAGGTGGGCGGCGAAGTCTCAGCCGCGTTCGCCGCCGTCGAACATCTGCAACGCATGTACAGCCTCGAAGATGTGTTCTCGCTTGGGGAGCTGGAGGCATGGATCACCAAGGCCGAGGCATCCGTCGCGAAAATCGGGAACGGCGCCGGCCGGCCTGCCTGGCTGACGGAACTGAAGATCGACGGCCTGGCCGTCAGCCTGTTGTACCGCGACGGCAAACTGGTCCGGGCAGCCACACGCGGGGATGGCACTACGGGGGAGGACATCACCCACAATGTGCTCACCATCAAGGAAATCCCGCAGGAACTGACCGGGACCGGCTTTCCGCCGGAAATGGAAGTCCGGGGCGAGGTCTTTATTCCGTCCAAGGCGTTCGCGGAATTCAATGAGGCCCTGATCGAGGCCGGCAAGGCGCCGCTGGCCAACCCCCGGAACGCCGCCGCAGGCTCCCTCCGGCAGAAGGATCCTGCGGAAACTGCGAAACGTCCGTTGAAGATGTTTGTTCACGGCATCGGTGCACGCGAAGGGCTGGAGACGCGGAGCCAGTCCGAGACCTACGCCGTGATGCAGCAGTGGGGCCTCCCCGTCAGCCCGTATTTCGAGGTACTGGGCAGCCTGCAGGAAATCCTGGCCTTCATCAAGGGCTATGGCGATAAACGGCACAGCCTGATGCACGAAATCGACGGCATCGTGGTCAAGGTTGACGATCTGGCCACCCAACGCGCCCTGGGTTACACCACCCGCGTGCCGCGCTGGGCCGTCGCGTACAAGTACCCGCCCGAAGAGGTCCACACAAAGCTGCTCGACATCGCCGTCAACGTGGGGCGCACCGGCCGGGTGACCCCGTTCGGCGTCATGGAACCCGTCAAAGTGGCAGGGTCCACAGTAGGAATGGCAACCCTTCACAACCAGGACGTCGTCAAGGCCAAGGGCGTGAAAATCGGCGACATCGTCGTGCTGCGGAAGGCAGGCGACGTCATTCCCGAAATCGTGGGTCCCGTGCTTGCACTTCGCGATCAGCAGGATCCGCCGGTGCGGGACTTTGTCATGCCCACCGAATGCCCCTCCTGTGGAACCCCCCTTGCCCCAGGCAAGGAAGGGGACGTGGATATCCGCTGCCCCAACGCCAGGTCCTGCCCGGCGCAGCTGCGGGAACGTGTGTTCCACCTCGCCGGCCGCGGGGCGTTCGATATCGAGGCCCTTGGCTGGGAGGCCGCCATCGCACTCACCCAGCCGGCAGAGCCGGAAGTGCCGCCGCTGACCACCGAGGCAGCCCTGTTCGATATCACCCCCGAGGATCTGGCCAACGTCAGGATCCGCCGGGAGAAGCGCTCCAAGGGAGTGGCAACCGGCGAGTTCGAACTCGTGCCGTATTTCTACAGCAAGGGCACAGCCAAGTCGCCGTCAAAACCGACAGCCACCACCGTGAAGCTGTTCCAGGAACTGGAAAAGGCCAAGGCCCAGCCGCTTTGGCGCCTGCTGGTGGCGCTTTCCATCCGGCATGTTGGCCCGCGGGCCTCACGGGCGCTGGCCCAGGCCTTCGGCACCATGGATGCCATCCGGAATGCGTCGGAGGAGGACCTGGCCCATGTGGACGGGGTGGGTCCCACCATCGCCGCAGCGCTCAAGGAATGGTTCGCCGAGGACTGGCACCTGGAAATCATCGACCGCTGGGCGGCAGCCGGGGTCCGCATGGAGGACGAACGTGATGAGTCCACACCGCGCACCCTCGAAGGCCTGACCATCGTGGTGACGGGCTCGCTGCCGAACTTCAGCCGCGACGAAGCCAAGGAAGCCATCCTGGTCCGGGGAGGCAAAGCGGCCGGTTCGGTGTCGAAAAACACCAGCTATGTGGTGGCCGGTGAAAACGCCGGGACCAAGCTGGACAAGGCCGAGCAATTGGGGGTTCCCGTGCTGGACGAGGACGGTTTCCGGGAATTGCTGGCGAACGGACCGGCTGCCGCAGCTGACGCCGGTGAAGCTGCAGCCAGCCAAACGAAGCAGGAAGCCGAATGAACAATCCGGAGCCCGTCACTGGGCTGCTTGGGGTGGCCAGGAGTGCCGCTGCTGCGGGAGCCGCCGTCCTGGCCTCACGGAACGGCGATGCTTTGGAAGTCAGCAACAAAGGTGACTCAGGTGACTGGGTCACAGCCTTTGACGTGGCCGCTGAGAACGCGGTGAGGAATGCGATCACCGCTGCCAGGCCGCAGGACACCATCACCGGCGAGGAACATGGCACCACCCGCCCAACGGAACCCAGCGGCTACCGCTGGTCCATCGACCCGCTGGACGGCACCACCAACTTCATCCGCAACATCGTTTACTACGCCACCTCGGTGGCAGTGGCGGATCCCGACGGCGTCTGGCTGGCCGGCGTCGTACACGCACCTGCGCTGAACCGCATCTACTACGCTGCGCGGGGACAAGGGGCATGGCTGGAGGAAAGCGGCCGGGTGACCCGGCTGGAAGGCCCCGTAGCAGGCCGCGCGGGCCAGATCCTGGCCACCGGCTTCAGCTACGATCCCGCCATCCGTTCGGAACAGGCCGCTTTGCTGGCGAACCTGATGGACGGATTCGCGGACGTCAGGCGGCTCGGTTCGGCTGCACTGGACCTTTGCCTGGTGGCTGACGGAACCCACGACGCGTACGGTGAGCGCGGACTGAACGAGCACGATTTCTCCGCCGGCGCGCTGATCGCCGAAGAAGCCGGCTGCTGGGTCCGGCGGCCCCGCCTGACCAGTCCGCTCGATGGTGGACCCACTGACGACGACAGGCTCGCGGCCTGGACTTGCGCCGGAACACTGGAACTCTCAGGGAAGTTTCCGCTTTGACCATGCCCGGCCACTAGCATTGTCGGGTGCAGCCGCAGATAACCATCCGACCCGCCGTTGAGGCCGACTTCGATTCCATCGCCCGGATAACCCGGAACTCCTACTTGGCCGCCGGGTATTTCGACAGCCCGGACCACCCCTACATGCGGCAGGTCCAGGAGGTCGCTGAGCGTGCAGCGAAGGCTACCATCTGGGTAGCCGAACGGGCGGGGCGCGTGGTGGGCTCCGTGACCCTGGCAGTTGCCGGCGAACCATACGCCGACATCGCCCTCGCGGATGAGTTGGAGTTCCGGATGCTGGTGGTGGACCCCGCGGTTCAGCGGAGCGGGGCCGGCAGGGCCATGGTGGAAGCCATCATTGACCACGCCCGCACCCTCGCGGGAATCAAGGCCGTGGCCCTCACCACCGGCAAGACGTGGGAGAGCGCCCATGGCCTGTACCGGAAAATCGGCTTCACACGCGTCCCGGAACGTGACTGGCTGGTACCGGGTACCGACATAAAGCTGCTGGTTTATCGGCTCGACGTCTAGCCGCCCTAAAGTGGTGCCGACTCATTTTCAGCACTGAAAGGCCCACCATGCGCAAAACTTTCGGCACAGGCTCCGTCTGGGAGCAGACCCTCGGCTACTCCAGGGCTGTCCAGGTGGACAACACACTCTTCATCTCTGCCACGGCCGCCAGCGGTGAGGACGGCATTGTGGGCGACGACTTCTACACCCAGACCCGGTTCATCCTGCAGAAACTCGGGACGGTCCTGGCCCATGCCGGCTTCAGCTTCGAGGACGTGGTCCAGTCCAAGCTGTACCTCACGGACATCAGCAAATGGGAAGAAGCAGGCCGGGCGCACGGCGAGGTCTTCGGCGAGATCCGTCCCACTCTCGCGCTGGTGCACGTCCTGCCCTTCCTGGACCCCAAGATGCTTGTGGAGATCGAAATCGTGGCGCAGAAGAGCGCCAGCTAACGGCGCCAGTAGGTACTGAGGATATGACAGTCATCCACCGGGCCCAGGTTTATCCACATAGGCCTGTAGCTTCGGGGTTTTTGTCAGTGCCCGGCGGGATGATGTGGGTATGGGGAACAGGGCAGCGGTTGAGGCGGCGGAGGCTGTTTGTGCCTCCGCCGCCCTGCTGCTCGCTGCGGCCAAGCGCGGGACTGACTCTGCCGGGCTGGCGGGGTCTGGCGGCCTCACGGGGTCCGCTAGGTGTCCCGGGACCGCGGACTCTGTCGGGCTCACAGGGGCCGCTGATTCTGCCGGGCTTGCCGGCTGTGCTGATGGGGATCCGTTGCGCCGGGAGGCTGATGGCTGGCTGGATACGCTGGCCCTGACTGCTCGGATCAATGCGCAGGTCGCCGCCGTCACCGTCCACGCAGCGGCGGGCTACGCAGGCACGGCCCAGGCTCTGGCGGCTACTGATATGTCTGACCGGGCCCACGAGATGGCGGTCGTGGCTGAGGTCGCGTGTGCCCTGACGGTCGGTGAACGGACCGCCGGGGCCCTGCTGGCCGAATCCCAGGCTCTGACCACTGATTTGCCGTTGACCCTGTCCGCACTCACGGCCGGGGAAATCTCGTGGCAGCACGCCCGGGTGATGGTGGATGAGACCACCAACCTTGACCCTGCGGCCGCGAAGGCGTTGGAGGGGCACTTCCTGGACCCTGACGCGCCCAACCCCCATCGTGGCGGCCCGGTCGGGGAACTGGTCGCGTCCCGGTTCCGGCATAAGGCCCGGACTTGGCGGGAACGGCACCACCCGGTCAGCATCGAAAAACGCCACACCCGGTCTGTGGCGGACCGGCGGCTGGAATACCGCCCGGACCGGGACGGCATGGCCTGGCTCTCGGCGTACCTGCCCGCGGACCAGGCCGCCGGGATCTGGAACCGCACCACGGCCGCGGCCCGGGCGCTGCAGGGCCCGGACGAGGACCGCACCCTGACCCAGATGCGTGCCGACATCACCGCCGCCCTGCTCCTCGAAGGCACAGGTGAGATTGCCGGCCAGCCGGGTGGGGGCGGAACCATTAGTGGGGGCAAGGGCGGAAGTGCCGTGGGGCGGGTCCCGGTGCCGCGGGCGCAGGTCCTGGTCACCGTGCCCGTCATGTCGCTCCTCGGTGCCACGGATGAACCGGCGATGCTGGACGGGTACGGTCCGATCCCGGTCACCATGGCACGCAGGCTCATCGCCGACGGCGCCTCCTCCTTCCACCGGGTCCTGATCGACCCGAGGGACGGTGCGCCGCTGGAGATCGGCCGGACCAGCTACCCGGTCACCAAAGCCCAACGCCAATGGCTCAGGCTCCGGGATGGCAAGTGCCCGTTTCCCGGTTGCAGCAACGTCTCCCTGGATAACGAAGCGGACCACCTCCTCGCGTGGGCGCACGGCGGAACCACGGCCATCAGCAACCTCGCCCAGCCGTGCCCGAAGCATCACAAGCTCCGGCACACCACAGGCTGGACACCCGGACCCGCCACCACGACCGAACCACCGGGCTGGATCTCACCCACCGGCAGACACTACGCCAGCGAACAACCCGACTGGGAACCACCACATTGGCCGGAACACCTGTTGGAAGACCGGCAGGCTTACCTGCCGGAGGCGCTCCTGCCCGCCGGCACAGGGTTGCAGGCTGATTCAGGCCCGCCCGGGATGCGATGACCCGTTGATCTGTGAGGGCTGCTGCTGGTGGTCTGCCCCAGGAGTGCTTGACGGCTACGGGCCAACGCTGCTTCGTCGACGTCCGCGGGTGCTGAACGCCTCACGGCTGACCGTTCGTTTCAGCAGGTCGATAGCAGCGGTTGGCCCCTATTGGGCGGGAAGGCCGTAGCGGTGTTCGGGACGGCCGGTGGTGCCATAGCGCAGCTGGATGTCAACGGCGCCGTCGTCGGCCAGCGAGGACAGGTAGCGTTGCGCCGTGGCCCGGGATACCCCCACGCGCGTCGCGACTTCGGCAGCTGAGTATTGCTCACCGGGAACGAGTGACTCCAGGACCGCGGCCTCCGTGGCCGAGCGGGGCTTGGCCGACGGCGTCACATCACCGGGAATCAGGGCCCGTTTGGCACGTTCCACAGCTTCCTGATCCAGTACGCCCGGCTGGCCCAGAATACGGCGGTACCTTGCATAGGACCTCAATTGCTGTGAGAGGGATTCAGCGGTGAAGGGCTTCAACAGATACCCCAGGGCACCGCGACGAAAGGCAATGCGGAGGGAGGCAGCGTCCGACGCCGCGCTGAGGATCATGGTGTCCACGTCGAGCTGCTGCAGCAAATCAAGGCCGGACGCGTCGGGGAGGTACACATCGAGCAGCACCAGGTCCGGGCGCAGGCTGTGGATCGCCTGCAGAGCCAACGACGCCGAACCCACCGGTGACAGCGCGAGGAATCCCGCCACTGAATCCACATAAGCGGCGTGCAGCTTGGCGACGTGGAAGTCGTCGTCCACGATCAACACCCTGTAATCCTCAGGCATCGTTATCCTCTCCAGCTGGGTCATTTCCAACTGAGTTACTTGCGGCTGCGTCGTTTCCGGCTGCGCTGCTTCGTGCCGTGGTGCGGGGCAGCGACGCTATAAATACCGCTCCCGGTCCGCCCCGTGAGCCGGCCTCCAGCACCCTCACGTCGCCGCCGCGGCGGCGGGCCAACTGCCGGGCCAGAGCCAGTCCCAGCCCCTGGCCACCACTGGACCAGCTGAAGCCGGGAGTCCCGGATCCGGCAGCCGCCGAGCCCGCAGCCGCTGAGCCAGCGGCAGTCGTATATCCCTCGGCGAACACGGCTTCAGCGTCCGCCCCGGCGCCCAACCCGTCACCTGAGTCGGCGACGACGATGTGCAGGGTACCGCCGTCGTCGTCCGGTTCATCGAGTACCTCCAGCTCCACCCAGCGGTCAGTGGAGGAGCCGGCCACAGCGGCGTTCACCGCGTTGTCGATCAGGTTGCCCAGGACAGTGGTCACGTCCTGCGGCTCGGTGACCTGGCCGCGGACCAATGTTTCGGGGCCGATCCGCAGGGTCACGCCGCGTTCGTCCGCCTCAACACCCTTGGCGCCCACAAAGGCCTGGAGGTAGGGGTCCTGCAGCAGTTCGGCCTGGTCCACAGGGAATTTCAGTGGCCCGGTGGCGGCGAGCCCGGCCAGGTAGTCGCGGGCCTGCTGGTGCTGACCGATACTCATCAGGCCGGCGATGGTGTGCAACTGGTTGGCGAACTCGTGGCGCTGGGCGCGCAAGGCGGTGGACATGGTGCCCACGGCGTCCAACTGCCGGGTCAGCTGTTGCAGCTCGGTACGGTCGCGCAGCATGATCACCCAGCCCAGGTCTTCGCGGCGGTGCAGGGCTTTGCGCGCACTGACCACCAGCACGCGCCCCCCGGCCACGAGCTCAACGGCCTCCGCCTCCCTGGCATCCGGCAGTGTCAGGGCTTTGAGCTGCTCCGGCACCGGCGCGTCGGCCCAGGGCGCCCCGGCAAGGTCCGGCTGCGAAAGAAGACGCTGCGTGGCGGCGTTGAAGACGCTGATCCGGCCATCGGCCGAGACTCCGATGACGCCGTCGTCCACGCCCTGCAGCACGGCCACCTGATCGTGGACGAGAGTGCTGATCTCCTCCGGTTCCAGGCCCAGCGTCAGGCGTTGGAGCCTGCGCCGCAGCAGGAACGATGCCAACACCCCGGTCAGCAGGGACCCCGCGGCAGCCAGTGCCACCGGCCCAACGTCCCGCGCAACAGTCTGGCTCACGCTCTCCATGGAATACCCCACGCTGACTTCTCCCACGATGGCGTTGGTACCGGGCGCATAGACAGGGACCTTGGCGCCAGCCGACGGACCGAGGGTGCCGGTGTTGCGGGTGGTCACCTCCCGGCCGGCGAGGGCTTCGGAGGGATCGGTGCTGACCTTTTCCCCCAGCCGGGCAGGGTCCGGATGCGCCAGCCGCAGCCCGGTCTCGTCCGTAATGACCACAAAGAGGGCACCTGTCCGGGTACGCGCAGCTTCGGCGGTGGCCATCAGCGGCCCGGCGAGCAGTTCCGCGGGCGGGGGAGTGCCGGGCTTTTCGCTGATGGACAGCACGTCGGCCCGTACGGACGGGTCCGAGGCTACGGTGCGGGCCAGCGTCAGGGCCTGGTTTTCGGCTTCGTCGCCGATCCTGCCGTAGGTCAGCCATGTGTGCACGGCGGCGCTGAGCAGAACCACCAGCAGAACCACGCCCACCTGCAGCAGCAGGGTCTGGGTGGAGAACCGCATCGGCGGCCGGGGCGCGGGGCGCGGCATGATCCTCCTTTGGCTCACACATTTTTGGCTGGAAGGGGCACCCAGTGAGATCACGTCGGGGGCCTCAGGGCGTGAGCACAATGCGCAAAATGCTCTGAATAAGCAGTATGCCAATCAATTGAGCCAAAGGCACAGCCGTGACGTCCGCCACCCTAATGTCTGTAGCACGCGTCACGCCGTTGTGGCGCTGTTCACAAGAAGGAGCCGGCCGTGCTGGTATTACTTGGATTCGCAATGATCGCGGTATTCATGGTGCTGATCATGACGAAGAAGTTGACGCCAGTGCTGGCGCTGATCATCGTCCCCACCGTTTTTGGCCTCTTTGCAGGTGCAGGACTTGGCATCGGGGACATGGTCCTGGAATCGATGAAGTCCATGACCTCCACCGCGGCCCTGCTGATGTTCGCCATCATCTACTTTGGCCTGATGATCGACGTCGGGCTCTTTGACCCGCTGGTGAAATTCATCCTCCGCAAACTGGGCAATGACCCCGCCAAAGTGGTCCTGGGCACCGCCATCCTCGCGGCCGCTGTCTCCCTGGACGGCGACGGTTCCACCACCTTCATCCTGACCACCGCGGCGATGCTGCCGGTCTACCTGCGGCTGAAGATGAGCCCGGTGGTCCTGACCTGTGTGGCCGGCCTGGCCAACGGCACCATGAACATCCTGCCGTGGGGCGGACCCACCGCCCGCGCTGCGACCGCCCTGAACCTCGACGTCAACGACGTCTTTGTCCCCATGATCCCGTCCCTCATCGCCGGCCTCGTTGTGGTCTTCGCTTTCGCCTGGCTGCTGGGCATGCAGGAACGCAACCGCCTCCGCGCCACCCAACCGGAAATCTGGGGCGTACCGGATACCGCTGAAAAGTTCGACGGCGGCACCGAAGCAGGCGACGGCGGCGCCCCCGCCGGTGGTTCGGGCTCAGTCCGTGGACGCACGGGTTCCGGCACCCCGGGCCCCGGTACTCCCGCCGTCGGCGGTTCTTCGATTGCAGTGCTCGAGCGCGCTGAAACTCTGGTGGATGACAAAGACACCGCCATGGCTGACACGGCCCTTGACCCCAACCGCTCAACGCTGCGTCCCAAGCTCATCTGGTTCAACCTGGGCCTGACCATCGCAGTCATGGTCATGCTGGTGGCTGACCTCGTGCCCCTGCCGTTCGTCTTCATGGTGGGCTCCGCCATCGCGCTGGTGGTCAACTTCCCGAACGTCAAGGAGCAGGGTGCGCAACTGATCGCCCACGCACCGTCCATCGTGGCCGTGGTCAGCATGGTCATGGCAGCGGCCGTCCTGACCGGCGTCCTGACAGGCACCGGCATGGTCGAAGCGATGTCCGCCTGGCTGGTTCAGATCATCCCCACGAACATGGGCCCGTTCATGGCCGTCATCACCGGCGTCCTCAGCATCCCCATGACGTTCTTCATGAGCAACGATGCCTTCTACTTCGGGGTCCTGCCCGTGCTGAGCGAGACCGCCGGGCACTACGGAATCAGCGCTGCCGAGATGGCGCGCGCATCGATCACCGGCCAGCCGTTCCACCTGCAGAGCCCGCTGGTACCGGCCATCCTGCTGCTCGTTTCACTGGCCAAGGTTGACCTGGGCGACCACCACAAAAAGGTGCTTTGGCGCACTGCTGTGGTCTCCCTCGTCATGCTCGGCGTGGGCATGCTTACCGGAGCCATCGGAATCGGTTAGTCTTATCCTGCCTGTGGCCGGCCCCCGGGGCCGGGACCACGGCACCGAGGTGCCCGTCTGAAGCCCGCTGGGGGTCGTCAGACGGGCACCGACGTTTCCCCACTAGACTGGTTCGGAAAACAATTCAAACTTTGCAGGGGAGATCCATGGCTGCGATCAACCGTGACGACGTCGCGCACCTCGCGCGGCTCGCTCACATCGAGATGAGTGCCGAAGAGCTGGACAGGATGGCCGGCGAACTCGCCGTCATCGTTGATTCAGTCAAATCAGTCAGTGAAGCCGCCGGCGACGACGTCCCGGCCACCTCCCACCCCATCCCGTTGAGCAATGTGTTCCGCGAGGACGTCGTGGGACACACCTTTACGGCTGAGCAGGCACTCTCGGGAGCACCGGACTCGGATGACAACCGGTTCAAGGTCCCCGCAATCCTGGATGAGGCATAAAACATGACTGAACAGAACCAGAACGGGTCCATCAGCGCTGAGCGCCTGATCCGTTCCTCCGCCGCCCAGCTGGCCAGCCTGCTCGCATCCGGCCAGGTCACCTCCGTCGAGGTCACCCAGGCGTACCTTGACCGCATCGCAGCTGTTGACGGCGGCGAACGCGGCGTTAACGCCTTCCTGCACGTCAACACCGAGGAAGCGCTCGCCGTTGCCGCCGAGGTTGATGCCATCCGCGCAGCCGGCGGCGCTGCAGCAGCGGAACTCCACGAACTCGCCGGCGTGCCCATCGCCGTCAAGGACCTGATTGTCACCATCGGCCAGCCCACCACGGCCGGCTCGAAGATCCTCGAAGGCTGGCACAGCCCGTACGACGCCACAGTGGTCAAGCGGCTCCGCGCGGCCAGGATGCCCATCCTGGGCAAGACCAACCTCGACGAATTCGCCATGGGGTCCTCCACCGAGCACTCCGCCTACGGGCCCACCCGCAACCCGTGGGACCTGGACCGGATCCCCGGCGGATCCGGCGGCGGTTCGGCTGCCGCCGTCGCTGCATTCGAAGCACCGCTGGCCCTCGGCACGGACACCGGCGGCTCCATCCGCCAGCCCGGCGCAGTGACCGGAACCGTGGGCGTCAAACCCACCTACGGTGGCGTTTCCCGTTACGGTGCGATCGCCATGGCCTCCTCCCTGGACCAGATCGGACCCGTCTCACGGACCGTCCTGGACTCCGCGCTTCTGCACCAGGTCATCGGCGGGCACGATCCCCACGACTCCACCTCCCTGCCGGACCCGCTGGCGGACCTCGTGGCTGCCGCCCGGACAGGCAACGTCGAAGGCATGCGGATCGGCATCATCAAGGAACTCCACGGCGAGGGCTACCAGGCCGGCGTAGAGAACCGCTTCAACGACTCCCTCGAACTGCTGAAGCAGGCCGGCGCCGAGATCGTTGAGGTCTCCTGCCCCAACTTCCAGTACGCCCTGGGCGCCTATTACCTGATCATGCCGTCGGAGGCCTCCTCCAACCTGGCAAAGTTCGACGGCGTCCGGTACGGCCTGCGGGTCCTGCCCGAAGACGGCCCGATGACCATCGAACGGGTCATGGGCGCCACCCGTGCCGCCGGCTTCGGTGACGAGGTCAAGCGCCGCATCATCCTGGGCACCTACGCCCTGAGCGCTGGCTACTACGACGCCTACTACGGCTCCGCCCAGAAGGTCCGCACCCTGGTCCAGCGCGATTTCGATGCAGCCTTCACGGTGGCTGACGTCCTGATCTCGCCCACGGCTCCCACCACAGCGTTCAAGCTGGGGGAGAAGATCAACGATCCGCTGGCCATGTACCTCAACGACGTCGCCACCATCCCGGCCAACCTGGCCGGCGTGCCGGGGCTGACCCTGCCGGGCGGCCTGGCAGACGAGGACGGTCTGCCTGTGGGCATTCAGCTGCTCGCTCCGGCCCGGGAAGATGCCCGCCTTTACCGGGTGGGTGCAGTCCTGGAGTCACTGCTGGAGGCCAAGTGGGGCGGTCCGCTGTTGGCCCAGGCCCCTGAACTTGCGGCGCAACCGGTGGCCGGACTTGTCGGAACCCAGGAGGCAAAATAATGATCACTGAAGCAACCCTTAGCTTCGAAGAGGCGATGGAGAAGTACGATCCCGTCCTGGGGTTCGAGGTCCACGTTGAGCTCAACACCAAGACCAAGATGTTCTCCTCTGCGCCCAACGTGTTCGGCGACGAGCCCAACACCAACGTCAACGAGGTGGACCTGGGCATGCCCGGTGTCCTGCCCGTGGTGAACAAGGCCGCGATCGAGTCCTCGATCAAGATCGGCCTTGCCCTGAACTGCAAGATCGCCGAATCCTGCACCTTCGCCCGGAAGCAGTACTTCTACCCGGACACCCCCAAGAATTTCCAGACCTCACAGTACGAAGACCCGATTGCCTACGACGGCTACCTGGACATCGAACTCTCCGACGGCACCATCTTCCGCGTGGAGATCGAGCGGGCGCACATGGAAGAGGACGCCGGAAAGCTGACCCACATGGGCGGGGCCACTGGCCGCATCCAGGGTGCGGACTTCTCACTGGTGGACTATAACCGGGCCGGTGTTCCGCTCGTGGAAATCGTCACCAAGCCCATCCAGGGCGCAGGATCCCGCGCCCCCGAACTCGCCAAGGCCTACGTGGCAGCGGTTCGGGAGATCGTCAAGAACCTTGGGGTGTCCGACGCGAAGATGGAACGCGGCAACGTGCGCTGCGACGCCAACGTCTCGCTGCGCCCGCACGGCCGCGAACGCTTCGGCATCCGCTCCGAGACCAAGAACGTCAACTCGCTGCGCGCCGTCGAACACGCCGTACACTACGAAATCCGGCGGCATGCGGCCGTCCTGGACTCCGGCGTGCCGGTCACCCAGGAGACCCGCCACTGGCACGAGGACACCCGCACGACGACGTCGGGCCGGGCCAAGTCCGACGCCGATGACTACCGCTACTTCCCGGAGCCTGACCTGGTTCCGATCGTTGCCTCCCGCGAATGGGTGGAGGAACTCCGCGCCACCCTGCCCGAACCGCCCGCGGCTCGCCGCAAGCGGCTCCAGGCTGACTGGGGCTACTCCGACCTGGAATTCCGCGACGTGGTCAACGCGGGCGTGATGGACGAGATCGAAGAAACCATTGCTGCCGGAGCTTCCGCCTCCGTGGCGCGCAAGTGGTGGATGGGCGAGATCGTCGGCCGTGCCAAGAACGCCGACGTCGATCCTGGCCAGTTGGGCGTCCAGCCCGCCACCATTGTGGAGCTCAGCAAAATGGTGGAGGACGGCAAGATCAACAACAAGATGGCCACCGAGGTCCTGGACGGCGTGCTCGCCGGCGAGGGCACCCCGGCGGAAATCGTTGAGAAGCGCGGCCTGGCCGTGGTATCCGACGACGGACCCCTGCTGGAAGCCATCGACGCGACCCTGGCCGCACAGCCGGACGTTGCCGACAAGATCCGCGGCGGCAAGCTCCAGGCCATTGGGGCGATCGTGGGCGGGGTTATGAAGGCCACCCGCGGGCAGGCCGACGCCGGCCGTGTCAAACAGCTGATTCTGGAAAAACTTGGCGTAGAAGGCTGATTGGTCTGATTTAACCCAACCGGGTCGCAGTTACTGCTGCGGCCCGGTTTGGCGTTAAGCGGGATTGGGTGTGTACCCGGTTGGCGCTGCACAGTACTCAGTTTCCACATGGCCCAAAGTACCCGTGTTCAGGGGAGGTTCCCGGTCCTACACTGAAGTTCCAGGGCGCCGCGGCCCTGCGAGTGCTGTGGGAGGAATGGCCATGTCGGTCCGGGAACCGTTGAGAATCCGCAAGGCATTGCTGGCCGGTGCGGTGGCGTTGGCGCTCACAGGCACGGGAGTGGCGATCGCCTGGTCGGCCACTGACACACCGTCACCCTCCCCATCGGCCTCGCCCTCGGAGCAGGCCAAGGGAAAGAAGGACAAGTCCCAGCGGCCACAGCACCTGCACAGCGAGAGCGTGGTCAAGAAGGCCGACGGGACCTTCGAAACCGAACTGAGCCAGCAGGGCACCGTGGACGCCGTCAGCGCAACATCTGTCACCGTGAAAAGCGAGGACGGCTTCACGCAGAGCTACACCGTCAACGCGGACACCAGGGTCATCAAGTTCCCGGCACCGGCCGCAGACGGAACGCCGGCCAAGGGTGCCGACGGCAAGAGACTGGGGCCCTCAGAGGTGACCATTGCCGAAATCGCCGCCGGTGAGTCGGTCCGGGTTGCCGGGGTGAAAAATGGCAACGACGTCACTGCCCGGAACATCGTCGAAGGTGCCGGAGCCGGTCCTGGCAACGGGATCGGTAAGGGCCTGGGTAAAGCCATGGGCAAGGGCCACGGTCATGGGCTGGGCAAGCTCAAGGGCCACGGCCATGGGCTGGGCAAGCTCAAGGGCGGAACCGGCAGCTGACTGCCCACCAACAACAACCGCCACACTCAAGAAAGAGAACTCAGCTGTCCTCCACCAGCCCGGTCATGATGGCCTGCAGCGCCTCGCACACAATCATCACCGAGCGGCGCTTCAGGTTCTCCGGACGCGCCAGGATGTCGATCCGCCGTCTGGTGCTGATGCCTTCGAGCGGCCGCAGCACAATGCCGGGGTTCAGCACCGGCCGCGCCGTGTGCCGTGGCAGCAGGCCCACCACGCCGCCGGCGGCCACCAGCGCCGCCACAGTGGAGTAGTCGTTGATGCGGTGGACGATGTTCAGTTCTTTGCTGGAGACGGCCGCGACGGCGGACAGCACATCGGCAGGGGAGTAGCCGGTGTGGCTGGTCACCCATGGTTCCCCGACGACGTCGGCCGCGGTCACCGTGGCCTGGCCGGCCAGGCGGTGGTCAGCCGGAAGCGCCACGTCAAGTGGTTCATGGGCGAGAGGGATCACGGCCACCCGCTCGCGGGGCCAGCGCGGGCTGTGGTCCATCCTGTGGGCCAGCACCAGGTCGTACCGTGCCGTGAGCGCCGGGAAGTCCTGCTGGGCCACATCCTCGTCGGACAGCTGGATCCTCGGCTGGCCCGGTGCATCGAGCCTGCGCGCGAGCGGCGCGAACAGGGCCTGGCCTGCGCTGTGGAAGCCGCTGATGGTCACCGGGCCCACGGGCGAACCGTGATAGGCGCCGATCGCCGTCCGGGCATCAGCCATGGCACTGACGACGGCGGCACCGGCGTCCGCGAGCACCTGGCCTGCTTCGGTGAGCACCAGGTTCCGGCCTTCTTTGCGGGTCAGGGGAACTTCGACATTCCGCTGCAACAGTGCGAGTTGCTGGGAGACGGCGGAGGGGGTGACCATCAAAGTCTCGGCGACTGCCTTCACACTGCCCAAGGCGCCGAGCTCCCGAAGGATTTCGAGCTGGTGGATTTCCATAGGCCCAGTCTACGCATTAGCAGTCACTTCATCGTCGATTGAGAAAATACTGCTTGTGCTAATGCTTCTTTGGTGGCTCTAATGAAGGAAGAACTCCGCCTCCAGGCCGCGGGGCGTATGCCAAGAAGTTAGGAAGCCGATGAAGGCCCTCTACAAGTCCGGTGCCCGTGCCGGATTCGAGCTCGTTGACCGCCCGGAACCGGAAACCGGCCCGGACGATGTCAAGATCCGCGTGATGACCACCGGGATCTGCGGCACAGACCTCCACATCCAGTCCTGGGACACCTGGGCACAGGGCATGATCGAGGCCCCATTGATCGCCGGCCACGAGTTCTATGGCGAAGTGGTGGAGACCGGCGCCGACGTCCGCGATGTCAAAGTGGGGGACCGGGTGTCCGGCGAGGGCCACGTGGTCTGCGGAATCTGCCGGAATTGCCGGGCGGGCCGCCGCCAGATGTGCATCCACACCGTCAGCGTCGGCGTCCAGCGTGACGGCGCGTTCGCGGAGTACGTGGTGATCCCCGAGACCAACGTCTGGGTGCACCACGATCCCTCGATCACCCCCGAACTGGGCGCCATCTTCGATCCGTTCGGGAATGCCGTCCACACCGCCCTCAGCTTTCCGCTGGTGGGCGAAGACGTGCTGATCACCGGTGCCGGTCCCATCGGCCTGATGGCCATCGCCGTCGCCCGCCACGCCGGCGCACGCAAGATCGCCATCACGGACGTGTCCGGGCCGCGGCTTGACCTTGCCCGCCGGCTCGGGGTGGACCTCGCCATCGACGTCTCAAAAACCCGCATCAGGGAGGCCCAGCATGAGCTGGGCATGCGGGAGGGCTTCGACATCGGCATGGAGATGTCAGGCCACCCCACGGCCCTGCCTGAGATGATCGGGAACATGAACCACGGCGGCCGCATTGCCATGCTCGGCCTCCCCAGCCAGGACATCACCATCGACTGGGCCAAAGTGGTCACGCACATGCTGACCCTCAAGGGTATTTACGGCCGGGAGATGTACGAGACCTGGTACGCGATGAGCGCCATGCTCTCCTCCAACCCGGTGCTGCACGCCGCCATCTCCGCCGTGGTGACGGACAAGCTGCCGGCAGGGGACTGGGAAAAAGGCTTTGAGATTGCCCGCGCCGGCCTCGGTGGCAAAGTTGTCCTCGACTGGACTGAACTCTAAGGAAACGCCATGTACACCACCATCAAGGACCAGCTGCAGACCGAGCTGGATGACATCCGCACCGCCGGGCTCTTCAAAACCGAACGCGCCATCAGCTCGCCGCAGTCCAGCCATGTGACGGCCGGACAGCTGGGCGAGCCGGGGGCCCCGGTCCTGAACTTCTGCGCCAACAACTACCTGGGCCTGGCGGACCACCCGGACATCATCGCGGCCGCGAAATCCGCCATGGATTCCCGCGGCTTCGGCATGGCCAGCGTGCGCTTCATCTGCGGCACCCAGGATCTGCACCTGGAGCTCGAGGCCCGGGTATCGAAGTTCCTGGGCACCGAGGACACCATCCTCTTCTCCAGCTGCTTCGACGCCAACGGCGGCGTGTTCGAGTCACTCTTCGGACCCGAGGACGCAGTCATCTCCGACGCCCTCAACCACGCCAGCATCATCGACGGCATCCGCCTTTGCAAGGCCCAGCGGTTCCGCTACGCCAACCAGGACATGGCGGATCTGGAAGCCAGGCTGGTCGAAGCGAAGGATGCCCGGCGCAAGATCATCGTCACCGACGGCGTGTTCTCCATGGACGGCTACCTGGCTCCGTTGGAGGCCATCTGCGATCTCGCCGAGAAGCACGGCGCCATGGTGATGGTGGACGATTCCCATGCGGTGGGCTTTATGGGTGCCACCGGGGCAGGGACCCCGGAGCACGCCGGGGTGTCCCAGCGGGTGGACATCTATACCGGAACGTTCGGCAAGGCTCTCGGCGGCGCCTCGGGTGGCTATGTCTCCGGCCGGAGCGAAGCGGTGGCCATGCTCCGCCAGAAGGCGCGGCCGTACCTGTTCTCCAACTCCCTTGCCCCGGCCATCGTCGCAGCCACCATCAAAGCCCTTGACCTGGTGGAGGACTCCGGTGACCTGCGGACCAGGCTCTTCGACAACGCCGGCCTGTTCCGCCGCAGGATGACAGAGGAAGGCTTCGACCTCCTCGACGGCGAACACGCCATTGTGCCGGTGATGTTCGGGGACGCCGTGATGGCTGCCAAGGTGGCGGACCAGATGCTCCAGCACGGTGTTTTCGTCACGGCCTTCAGTTTCCCGGTGGTGCCGCGTGGTGCCGCCCGGATCCGGGTGCAGCTCTCCGCCTCACACTCGGCGGACGACGTCGAAGCCTGCGTTCGTGCCTTCGTCGCCAGCCGTGCTGCTGTAGCGGGCTGAACCCCCTTGGCTTTATCCTTGCACCCCTGGTAAAGACTTGCCGGGCGCGGCGTCTGGCAAGTCTGCGAGGATGGTGCAATGGCAGCTCATTACGATGTCCTGATTGTCGGCGGCGGAATCGCCGGCCTGTCCCTTGCGTCCGCGCTCGCCGGCAGTTGCAGCGTGGGTCTTGTCGAGGCGGAGCAGGAGTTGGCGTACCACGCGTCCTCCCGCTCGGCGCGCCAGCTGATCCCCAGCTACGGACCGGACGTGGTCCAGGAGCTGACCGTGCGGACCCTGGAACTGATGGCGGCCCGGGACGCGGACCTGCCCGAACCTGTGCTGTCGCCGCGAAGCTTTATGCTCATCGGCACCGAGGAGTCCGTCCTCGCGGAGGCCAGCGGCCACATGCAGACCATTTCCCACGCCCGGGCACTGGAGCTGTGCCCGGTGCTGGTGCCTGAGGCTTTTGTGGCAGCAGGCCTGGACACCGGGGCCTTCGGCTGCAACGCGCCCGTGCTGCTGGCCGATCACCACCGGCGGGCCGAGGCCGCGGGAGTGGACATCATCACCGGCGCCCGGGTGCACTCCGCCCAGCGGCTGGGCTCAGGGTGGGAAGTGGGGGCTGGCCAGGAGGCCTTCCAGACGGGTGTGATGGTCAACGCTGCCGGCGCCTGGGCCGACGAACTGGCCGTCATCAGCGGTGTGGAGAAGCTCGGGCTGCAGCCGTACCGGCGCACCGCCGCGATTGCCGACGTCGAACATCCCCTGCCCGAGGGCAGTCCCATGGTGGCGGCAGCGGACCACTCGTTCTACTTCCGCCGCGACGCCGATGGGGTGCTGATCTCGCCGTCGGAGTCGGTGCCCAGCGGACCGGAGGACGCCCGGCCGCGGCCCGGCGACATCGAACGCCTGATCTCACACCTCAACCAGGTGACCACCCTGGGGATCGGTGGAATCCGCAGCGCCTGGACCGGGCTCCGGACGGAGGCGGCCGACGGCATCCCGGTTGCCGGTTTCGATGCCGAGGCTGCCGGGTTCTACTGGCTCGCGGGGCAGGGCGGCTACGGCTTCCAGACCTCATCGGCCATGGCTGAGCTTGCAGCTGCACAGATCCTGGCCGGCCAGGGCGCCGGGGGCGGCCATGGAGCCGCGGGTGGTCCGGCATCCCGGACAGCGGACGCGCTCGCCGCCACGCGTTGGTCCATCCGGCGCTGAAGAATGGACTTATGAGCACCCTGATCACCAATATTGCCGAGCTGATGACCCAGGACCTGGAACACCGGGTCCTGGCTGACGCCGCCGTGGTGATCGAGGGCGAACGGATCGCGTGGCTCGGTGCCGCTGCGGCCGCACCGGCGGCGGACACGGTTGTGGACGCCGGCGGACGCGCCGTGCTGCCGGGTTGGGTGGATTCCCACACCCATCTGATATTCGCCGGGGACCGCACGGCGGAGTTCGAGGCCAGGATGGCGGGGGAGCCATACGCGGCAGGGGGTATCGCCGTGACCGTGGACGCCACGCGCCGCACCTCGGATTTCGATCTCACCCGGCTGGCGATGGCCCGGGTGTCCGAAGCCGTCTCGCAGGGAACCACCTACCTGGAGACCAAGACGGGCTACGGGCTGGACGTCGAGCACGAGGCACGCAGCGCACGGATTGCCTCCACCGTGGCCGACGAAGTCACCTACCTCGGGGCGCACCTGGTTCCGGCCGGTTCCGATGCCGGGGACTACACCGACCTGGTCTGCGGCCCCATGCTCGACGCCGTCCGGCCCTTTGCCCGCTGGGCCGACGTGTTCTGCGAGGAGGGCGCCTTCACGGCCTCGCAGTCCCGGCGCGTCCTGGAGGCCTGCCGGGATGCCGGCCTGGGGATCCGTGTGCACGGCAACCAGCTCGGTCCCGGCCCCGGAGTGCAGCTGGCAGTGGAGCTGGGGGCGGCAAGCGTTGACCACGTGAATCACTTGTCGGCCGGTGACCTGGCGGCGCTGGCGGAAAGTTGGTCCGGCTGGAATGCTGCCGCCGGAACCGGACGCAGGGGGACCGTGGCCACCTGCCTCCCGGCCTGTGACCTCTCCACCCGGGCGCCCCTTGCGCCGGGGCGTGAACTGCTTGATGCCGGCGTGCAGGTGGCGCTGGCTTCAAACTGCAACCCGGGCACCTCCTACACCAGCTCCATGGCCTTCTGCGTGGCCACTGCGGTGCTCCAGATGCGGCTCACGGTGCACGAGGCCGTCCGTGCCGCAACGTACGGCGGCGCGCTGGCGCTGCACCGCGACGCAGGGGACGACGCCGACGGCGGCCGGGCGGTGGGTTCCCTCGCCGTCGGACACCGGGCGGACCTGCACATGCTCAACGCGCCGTCGGCCACGCATCTCGCCTACCGTCCGGGCATGCCGCTGACGTACGCTGTGTGGCGGGCAGGTGTCCGGGCCAGATAGCCCGCACCGCAAATCTGACGTAATCTGCACCTTTGGCCTCTGTTATAATCAGGAAGCGTCATTTCTTGGCGAGTTCTGACTCCGAAAGGCCCGCATGACCCGCACTGACCGCCTCACGGCCATCCTGGACCTCCTTGCCAAAACCGGTCAGGTTGAGGTGGAGGAGATCGTCAGCACGCTGGAAGTGTCACCGGCCACCGCGCGGCGTGACCTGGACAGCCTGGCCAAGCGTCGCCTGCTGACCCGGACCCGCGGGGGCGCCACCACGGGAGCGCTGGCCTACGATCTCCCCGGCCGGTACAACCGCGATGACCATGCAGAGGCCAAGGAACAGATCGCGCAGGCTGCGTCGGCACTGATCTGGCCGGGAGCGGTGATCGGGATCTGCGGCGGCACCACCAGCACCGCCCTCGCCCAGATCCTTGCCACCAGGGAGGACCTCAACGCGCCGGCCAACCAGCCCACTCTGACGGTGGTCACCAACGCCATCAACATCGCCGCGCAGCTCGCGGTCCGGCCCAACATCAAAGTGATGGTGACCGGCGGGATCCTGAATCCGCGCTCCTACGAGCTGGTGGGCCCATACACGGACATCATCATGCAGAAGGTGGTTCTGGACATCGCCTTCATCGGTGTCAACGGCATCGATCCTGAGGTGGGCCCCACCAACACCGGCGAAGGCGAAGCGTCAGTTAATGCCCTGCTGGCAAGCCGGGCCAGGGTCTCCTACGTGCTGGCCGATTCGTCCAAGGTGGGGGTCCGGGCCTTTGCCACCATGGACGGCTATGTTTTCAACCGGCTGATCACCGACGCCGGCATTTCCGCCCGGGACAAAGCGGCTTTCGAAGCGAACGGCACGGAAGTGATCGTGGCGCCGCGCTGAACGGTGCGCTGGAAGATCCCGCTTCAAAACACCACCGGCGGTGCATCCAGGACGGTCTCGTCCACGCGCCGGTCCACCCACTGGCTGAACGGGACATCAAGTTCGTACTTGTCCAGGTCCGTGCGCACCAGGGTCCGCACGTCTGCGTTGTCAGGGTTGTTCAAGGACTCGAAGTACTCCACGGACCAGTGGAACCAGCGCATGCAGAACAGCCGCATCGTCAGCCCGTGGGTCACCAGCAGGGCGTTGGGGGCGTAATCCGGCTTGGACCAGTGGCGGTAAAGCGTCTCCATGAAGGATGAGATCCGGTCGTACACATCCGAGCCGGACTCGCCCTCCCGGAAGCGGTAGAAGAAGTGGCCGTACGCATTGCGGAGCTCCTTCTGGTCCTCGATGTCCCCGCTGATCTGGAAGTTTGCCCAGTCCTGCTCCCGGAGGCGTGGCTCTTCGATCACGCGTTCTGTGAGGGGGCCAAGGTTGAGGGCCTCGAGCGTCTGGTAGGCCCTGAGGTACGGGGAGACGTAAACGCAGACCTGCCGGCCGTCCAGCTCCCGCCGGATGCGTTCGCCGGCCGCGGTGGCCTGTGCCAGCCCCAGGGGAGTCAGCGGAATCCGGTAGTCCGGGACCCGGTTGTAGATGGACGTATCCGCGTTGGCGGCGGACTGGCCGTGCCGGATCATGATGATTTTGCCGGGAGCACTCATAAGCCCCAAGCATAAGGTCGTTCCCCGCCGACGCTCTCTCACTTACCGCAGGTTTTTGGCCAACGCTCCCTCACCAGCATCCGTGTAGTCCAGTGAAGAACCAGAAACTACAGGCAAGATGGAACCATGTTGGTTCCCTCCCGCCGTCGGCTGCGGATTGAAGTCTGGATTGTGCTGGGCCTGTCCCTGGGGCAGTCCGCCGTCTACTCCGTGGTGCAGCTGCTCGACAAGATGACCCGGGCGCCGCTGGCGGAGGGCACGTCCACGCTGAACCGTTCGCAGAGTACCCGCGAATATTTCGATCTCACCTACCAGCTGCTGGACATCATCTTTGCCCTGGTGCCTGTGCTTCTGGTCATCTACTTCCTCACCGACCACCGCCAGCCAGGGGCGGAGGAGGGGCCTCGCGGCACCTCGGCCTTCACCAGGCTGGGGTTCAACTTTGCCCGGCCCGGGCGAGACCTGCTGCAGGGCTTCGGGCTGGCGGCGCTGATCGGAATTCCGTCCCTGGGGCTTTACGCGGCGGGCCGTGCCCTGGGGATCACCACCGCGATCATCCCCAGCGCCCTCGACGCCTATTGGTGGACCGTTCCGGTGCTGATCCTCTCAGCAGTGCGTCATGCGGTGGTGGAGGAGGTCATCGTGGTGGGCTACCTCCTGAACCGTTTCGGAAAATTCGGCTGGAGTGTTCCGCTCGCCATCTTCACCAGCGCCATGCTGCGCGGCACCTACCACCTGTACCAGGGTTTCGGGCCGTTCATCGGCAACGCCATCATGGGTGTGATCTTTGCCTGGCTGTACACCAGGACCAAGCGTGTGATGCCGCTGGTTATCGCCCATGCCCTGCTGGACATCGTTGCCTTCGTTGGCTTCAGCCTCTTTGGCAAAGCTGTGGGCCTGGGCTGAACACGGTGCGCAGCACCCTTCGTGCACAGCCCGCTTAACGAGATTCGGCCGCCATCGGTAGGTGACATCCTTGGCACCCGCTGATGGCGGCCGAAGTATTTCCGGTCAGATAATGAATGGTCTCAGATAGTGACCGCGCCGGTGGTGGTCTCGAACGTTACCGACAGGATGCCCGGCGTTCCGTGAGGCGCAACCCATTCAACGGCCACGTCCTCAAGGGGCTTCTCCACGGGTTCGCCCAGCCACTCCGTCACGCGCTCGGCAGAGCCGGCGATGGTCAGGCAGCTCATCTTGACGTTGCTTTCGTAGGCGTTCGAGGGGTGCAGGGCGGGATCGCCCTCCCACTTGAGCATGTAGGGAACCTGCGGGTCCGCGATCAGGCCCAGGATGCCGATCTGCTTCCAGACCAGCTCGCGGCCGTCCGGGAACTTGCGGTTTCCGTTCACGGCAGCCCGGCCCAGGCGTTCTTCGAACGGGGCGAGATCGTCCACTTCGACGCACCAGCCCATCCAGCCGCCGCCGGCCTCGGACCGCGCCCGGACGGCCTGCCCGAACGGAGCCTTGTCTGACGCGGGGTGGTTGAGGACCTCCACAACTTCAAGGTACTTGTGGCCGGCCAGGGGAATAATCATGTTCCGCGTACCGAATCGGGGGTGTACTCCGCCCTTCACGGCATCGACGCCCAGGGCAGACGAAATACGTTCGGTGGTGGCAACGAGGCCATCTTGTTCACAGGCGTAAGAGACGTGATCCATGCGCATGACCTCATCTTGGCACTTTGTGATGAGCCTCTCAGCTAAGGGTATCCTTACTTGGGTTTCCGCGGTTTTCAGGGTGAACGCATGCCCCCTTGAACGGCTCCGGCAGATGGCCGGTGACCATGTTCGTCACAATGCTGTCCAGCGCACCGGACCCGTTCCTACACTGAACCGAAAGTAATGAGCGCCAGCACCACGTCAAAGGAGCCGAAAATGTCCCAGGGATGGTCTTTCGAAACACGCCAGATCCACGCAGGTCAGGAGCCTGACACCGCCACTGGTGCTCGTGCGCTGCCGATTTACCAGACGACGTCGTTCGTCTTCCCCAGCGCGGAAAGCGCCGCGAACCGCTTCGCGCTCGCAGAGCTCGCTCCCATTTACACCCGGATCGGCAACCCCACCCAGGACGCCGTGGAGCAGCGGATCGCCAGCCTGGAGGGCGGCTTGGCGGCCCTGTTGCTGAGCTCGGGACAGGCCGCCGAAACCTTTGCCATCCTTAATGTTGCCGAAGCCGGTGACCACATCGTTGCGAGCCCCAGCCTGTACGGCGGCACGTACAACCTGCTGGCGCACACACTGAAGAAGTTCGGCATCTCGGTCACGTTCGTGGCTGATCCAGACAACCTGGACCAGTGGCGGGAGGCTGTCCGGCCGAACACCAAACTGTTCTTCGGCGAGGTGGTGTCCAACCCCCGACAGGACGTACTCGACATCGAGGGAATTTCCGCGGTGGCGCATGAGGCAGGCGTCCCGCTGATCGTGGACAGCACGCTGTCCACGCCGTACCTGATCCGCCCCATTGAGTGGGGCGCGGACATTGTGGTGCACTCCGCCACCAAATACCTCGGCGGCCACGGCGCCGCAATTGCCGGCGTGATTGTGGACTCGGGCAATTTCGATTTCGGCAAGGACCCGGAGCGGTTCCCGGGCTTCAACACTCCTGACCCCACCTACAACGGCCTGGTCTACGCCCGGGATCTCGGGGCGGACGGTGCCCTGGGCGCCAACCTGTCCTACATCCTGAAGGCCCGCGTGCAACTGCTCCGGGACCTTGGATCGGCAGTATCCCCCTTCAATGCCTTCCTGATCGCCCAAGGCATCGAGACACTCAGCCTTCGCGTGGAGCGGCATGTCGCCAACGCCAACACTGTGGCGCAGTGGCTCGAGGCAAGGGACGACGTCGAATCCGTCGCCTACGCGGGGCTGCCCTCGAGCCCCTGGTACGAGCGGGGCCTGAAGTACGGGCCCAAGGGGACCGGAGCCGTGGTGGCCTTCACCGTCGCCGGGGGAGCCGAGGCCGGAAAACGCTTCGTGGACGCCCTGGAACTCCACTCGCACGTGGCCAACATCGGCGATGTGCGTTCCCTGGTGATCCACCCGGCCTCCACCACCCACAGCCAGCTCTCGGCTGAGCAGCAAGCCATTGCCGGGGTCGCCCCGGGGCTGGTCCGGTTGTCCGTGGGCATCGAGCATATCGATGACATCCTCGCCGACCTCGAAGCCGGCTTCCGTGCCGCCAAAAGCGCGGCAGAAGCGGCCATCGGGGCAGGAGGCGGCGGGCAGTGAATATCCGCGGAAGTCACAACCTGTCACAGGCTTAGCGTCCGGCGCCGGCTATTTCGTACACTCGAAGCAGGTCATGAGTGCCAGTGACAGCCCCGGCTTGCTGGCCGGCAACCCTCCTCCGCGGTGGGGTGCCCCGGGTGAGGACCTGGCCTGCCGGTCAAATGACGGCGGGCAAGCGCGTAGAAAAGGTCCTGCCATGACGATAACGATTTCCCGAACAGCGGCCCCCGGACACGGGGTTGTCCGCTATGCCTCCATCGGCGGACTGCAGCTGGAAGCCGGCGGTTACCTCCCGGATGTCACCCTGGCCTATGAAACCTGGGGCACCTTGAACGCCGATGGTTCAAACGCTGTCCTCATCGAGCACGCCCTGACCGGAAGCACCCATGTGACCCGCGGGGACAGCGACGAGGAAGGCTGGTGGGAACAGCTCGCCGGACCCGGCGCACCGGTGGACACTGACCGGTTCTTTGTGGTCTCCATCAACATCCTGGGCGGCTGCTATGGCTCAACCGGGCCGTCCTCGGAAGCCCCTGACGGGAAACCCTGGGGGTCCCGTTTCCCGCTGGTGACCCTCCGCGACACCACAGCGGCTGAGGCCCGGCTGGCAGATGCGCTGGGCATCGGCAGCTGGTTTGCCGTGCTGGGCGGCTCCATGGGCGGCGCGCGTGCGCTCGAATGGGCGGTCACCTACCCCGCGCGCGTGCAACGCTGTGCCGTTATTTCGGTCGGCGCAGCAAGCACCGCCGAACAGATCGCGTTTGCCCAGGCGCAGACCCTGGCAATCCGCCAGGACGTCAACTTCAACGACGGCGACTATTACGGTGGCCCGCTCCCCGAGGACGGACTGGCACTGGCACGGCGCATCGCGCACATCACCTACCGTTCGGCCGCTGAATTCCATGGCCGGTTCGGACGGTCAGCCCAGCTTGCCGAATCGCCGCTGCAGGCTGAAGCGCTGGGGACGCGCGGCCGCTACCAGGTGGAAAGCTACCTCGACCACCAGGGCACGAAACTCGTGCGGCGGTTCGACGCCAACAGCTACATCGCCATCACGGACGCTTTGATGAGTCACGACATCAGCCGCGGCCGCGGTTCCCTTGAGGAGGCGCTTGGCCGTGCCACCGCCAGGTTCTTTGTGGCCGCAGTGGACAGCGACCGGCTCTACTTCCCGTCCCAGTCCCGTGAGTTGGCTGATGCCCTTCCAGGCGACGTGGACGTGCACGTGATCCAGGCTCCTATCGGCCATGACGGCTTCCTCACGGAAATCGGCCAGCTCAGCGGACCGCTCCGCCGGCACCTCGCCGGCTGACGTAGCCGGCTGACGGAGCGGCCAGGCCCAGGAGGCCTGTGCATTTTTGCAGATAGGACCTGCATTTTTCGGGGTTGATGTTATCTCCCCCGCGGAACATACTCTTTGGATCCGGCGATCCGTGGTGCGCGTCGTGCCCGGCCGCCAAAGGCTGGTCCCAGTGGTGTCGAAGGTGATGCCGAAGGAGAGTTCATCATGAGCATGGAAAACCCCGCCGCAAGGCGCGTAGACGAACCCGACGTTAAGGCTTCCGGCCTGAGGAAAGTCGTTACAGCCTCCATGGCCGGCACCGTGGTGGAGTGGTATGAATTCTTCCTCTATGCCTCCGCGGCCACCCTGGTGTTCGGCAAAATGTTCTTCCCCAACTCGGGGACAGAGCTGGACGGGATCATCGCAGCCTTCGTCACCTACGCCGTCGGCTTCGTTGCCCGCCCCATCGGCGGAATCGTCTTCGGGCACTTCGGTGACAAATTCGGCCGGAAGCAACTGCTGCAGCTGAGCATCATCCTGGTGGGTGTCGCCACGTTCCTGATGGGCTGCCTGCCCACGTTCGCCCAGATTGGCTACTGGGCACCGGCACTGCTGGTGTTCCTGCGCTTTGTCCAGGGCTTCGCAGTCGGCGGTGAATGGGGCGGGGCTGTTCTGCTGGTTGCCGAACACAGCCCTGACCGGTCACGCGGCTTCTGGTCCAGCTGGCCTCAGTCCGCAGTCCCGGTAGGGAACCTGCTGGCCACCGGTGTGCTGTTCACCCTCTCTTCCACACTTTCCCAGGAAGCCTTCCTCGGCTGGGGCTGGCGCGTGGCGTTCTGGCTCTCCGCCGTGATCGTCATCATCGGCTACTACATCCGCACCAAAGTCCAGGACGCCCCCATCTTCCTGGAGGCCCGCAAGGAAGTCACCGAGGAGAAGAAGGGCTACGGTGTAGCCGAAGTCTTCCGCCGCTACCCGCGCGGCGTCTTCACCGCCATGGGCCTGCGCTTCGCCGAAAACATCCTCTACTACCTGGTGGTCACCTTCTCCATCACCTACCTGAGGATCGTCGTCGAGACCGACACCTCACGGATCCTGCTCCTGCTGCTGATCGCGCACTTCATCCACTTCCTGGCCATCCCGCTCGTCGGAAAGATGTCCGATGCCTTCGGCCGGAAGCCGGTGTACATGGCCGGTGCGATCCTGGGCGGAACCTGGGGTTTCTTCGCCTTCCCCATGATGGACACAGCGAACGACCTCATCATCCTCGCGGCAATCATCGTCGGACTGCTCTTCCACGCACTGATGTACGCCGGCCAGCCGTCGATCATGGCGGAAATGTTCCCCACCCGGATGCGCTACTCAGGCGTTTCCCTGGGCTACCAGGTGACCTCGATCGTGGCCGGTTCACTGGCTCCGATCATCGCCACCGCGCTGCTGAGCAACTTCGGCTCCTCCACGCCGGTGGCGTTCTACCTGCTGGCTGCATGTGTTGTCACGGCGGTCTCCGTGCTCTTCCTCAAGGAAACCCGGGGCATCTCACTGCACGACGTCGATGCCGCTGATGCCCAGGGCACGGCGGACCTCCTGGCTAACAAGAAGTAGGGGCCGGGCATGCGAGCAGCCGTCCTGTACTCCACGGTTCCTGCGGGCACCAGCTACACGGAAGCCAGGCCCCTGGTGGTGGAGGAACTCGACCGGCCCGCACCCCGGGCCGGCGAGCTGGGGGTGGCCATCACCTACTCCAGTCTCTGCCATTCGGACCTGTCCGTGGTTGATGGTTCCCGGGTGAGGCCGCTGCCGATGGCGCTGGGCCACGAGGCAGTGGGCCGGGTCGAAACGGTGGGTGAGGGGGTCGGGGACGTCAGGGAAGGCGACCACGTGGTGCTGGTCTTCGTCCCCAGCTGCGGCCAGTGCCGCGCCTGTGCCGCCGGCCGGCCCGCGCTGTGCCACCGGGCCGCTGAGGTCAACGGTTCTGGTGACCTGCTCCACGGGGAAGCGTTGCTGCGGACGAGGGCGGGGGAGCGCATCAACCATCACCTCGGCGTCTCCGCCTTCGCGGACTACGCGGTGGTGGCGCGGGAGTCAGTGGTGGTGATCGACGACGACGTGCCGGACACCGTTGCGGCGATGTTCGGCTGCGCTGTCCTCACCGGAATGGGCGCTGTGCTCAATACTGCAGCATTGAAGGCGGGGCAGTCCGTGGCCGTGTTCGGGCTGGGTGCCGTGGGTCTTTCCGCGGTCATGGCGGCCGCCCTTGCCGGCGCTTCGTCAGTGATTGCCATTGATCCCAATACTGACAAGCACCAACTGGCGCTGGACTGCGGGGCCACAGCCGTGGGAACGCCCGACGATGCGGCGCGGCTGATCGCCGAGGCCACGGGTGACGGCGTGGACATCGCCATCGAAGCCGTCGGGTCGGCCCGGGTGATTGCTTCGTGCCTGGAACACGTGACACGCGGCGGTGCCGTTGTTTCGGTCGGGCTGCCGCACCCATCGACCGAACTGACCGTGCCGGCACTGCAGTTCGCGGGAGCGGGCAAACGCCTGCTTGGTTCGTACATGGGGGACGCCGTGCCTGAAAGGGACATACCCCTCTACCTCCGCCACTGGCGCGAGGGACGGCTGCCGGTGGAGCTGCTGCACACGGACACCAGGCCGCTGGACGAGATCAATGAGGGCCTTGACGCCCTCAGCGCCGGAAAAGTCGTCCGGCGGCTTTTCCAGGCCTGAGGGTGCGCATCCGGTCCGTTCGGCCGGTGTGATGAATGACTCGGAAAGCCCTGGCGTACTGCCGGGCACAAAGCAAAGGAGCTTATTGATGGCTGTAGTTGGTTGGATTGGCCTGGGCAACATGGGCGGTTTTATGTCCGCAAACCTGGCGAAGGCAGGCCACGATGTCCGCGGCTTCGACCTCAACGAAGGCGCCGTCGCAGCCGCTGAAGCCAAAGGTGTGAAGCCGGCCAAGAGCATCGAGGAAGCAGTGCAGGGTGCGGATGTCGTCTTCACCATGCTGCCGAAGGGAGAGCACGCCAAGGCCGTCTACCTGGGCGAAGACGGCGTCCTGGCACATGCTGGTACGCGCACCCTCCTGGTGGACTCCTCCACCATTGACATCGCTTCCGCACAGCAACTGCACGACGCCGCTGCTGCCGCCGGCTTCCGCTTTGTGGATGCCCCGGTTTCGGGTGGAGTGAGCGGGGCCGAGGCCGGAACCTTGACCTTCATGGTGGGTGGTGAGGACAGTGCCGTCAGAGATGCCACTACCTATATCGGGCCCATGGCCGCGAACATCATCCCCACCGGCGGCGCTACCACCGGCCAGGCCGCCAAAATCTGCAACAACCTCATGCTCTTCATCAACCTGGCCTCCACCGCCGAGGGCGCCGTGCTGGCTGACCGGCTGGGCCTGGACAAGCAGGTGTTCTGGGACATCGCTTCCGTCTCTTCGGGAGACAGTTGGGCCTTGCGCACCTGGTACCCGGTGCCGGGGGTGGTTCCCACGGCAGCGTCGAACAACGGCTTCGCCCCCACGTTCACCGCAGAGCTGGCGAACAAGGACATCGGCCTGGCCATCAGTGCCGCCGAGGACACCGGTACACCGCTCGAAATCGGCCGCCACGTCCAGCAGCTCTTCCAGAAGCTCATCGATGCCGGTGAGTCCGGCAAGGACTGCTCCATGATCATCAAGGTCGTCGACGGCTCGCTGGATCCCTCCACACGGGATTAAGCAGGTTTAGCCGTCCATGATTTCGGAGCGGCGCTTCATGTACTCATCCACCGGCATCTCGCCGTTGCTGTACTGCTGGTCAAGTTCGGCAAGCTTCCGTGCACGGAAGCCCAAGGGGGCCGACGGCGGCGGGGGAGTCACGGGGGCAGCGGGGGGCTGCGGCGCTCCCGCGGACTGTCCGGGAGCCGGCTGCCCGTAAGGCGGGAACTGCTGGTCCATGGGCGGAACCGGCTGCATGGGCAGCAGCGGCTCGGCCGGGGGAAGCGGCTGGGGGCTGTTGATCTGCCGGAACCCGCCACTCATGTAATCCTGCTGGGTGTAACCGTCGCGGGGCTGCCGGCTTTGCTGTCCCGGGAACTGGCCACCACCGGGAAACTGGTCAGGGTAGCGCCCGGTGAAGCTCTGCTCCTGGTTCCGCTTGGTGACAGACTTCCGGTACATCCGCATCGCCATGGGAATCAGGAACGAGAGAATGATGATCCAGAAAAACAAGCTGTTCACGGTATAGCGCCTCTCATATGTGTCCCTCCAGCTTAGCCCCGGAGCGCACCTGGACGGTGGGGAGGCCGAGGAATGACCCGTACCTCTCCACTGCATCCTGCACGGCGCCGTCAACTGCCCTGGCCCGCGCAGGGTCCGACAGATCCCCGGCGCCGGACAGGCGGATGTCGAGTTCGCACCGGCCGGGGAACATCGTGTGCCGCCAGGAGCCGGCCATCCGCCCGTCCAGCAGCACCACGTGAAGGGGCTCACCCGCAGTGGGGTAGGCGGGGGCGGTGCCACCCAGATAGTGCCGGGTGGGGAAGTAGCCCATGATGTATTCGTCGTAGCACTGGATCAGGTCGATGCGCGGTACAGCGGCGGTAAGAGACGCGGCTGTGCCGGCTTCCGCGCGGGCGCTGGCCGCACCCTCGTCGGCGCCGCCCGCTCTACCGTTTTCCGCGCCGCTGCCGCCCGTTCCGCCGTCCAAATAATAAGCGACGCCGTCCACCACCGTTGCTGCCAGGGCATCCGGATCAGCTTCCTGTGCCGCCTGCACACCGCGCCGGACGTCCGTGGCCGTGAGCCCGGACCAGCCGGCGCAGTCCTTGACCGTGGCCGGACCGCGGCTCGTGAAGTAGCGCCGGGCCAGCCGGCCGAGGGCCTCTTCCCGTGTGATGGGTGTGGCCGGGCCAGGGGGTACACGTTCGTCGAAGAGGGCGTAGGTCTGCTTCAAGGCACCGCCCGGGCTCCGCACCGGTGCGCCGCTGACCAGGACCGAACTGACTTCGGCGTACATGATCAGGTAGGCGAGCCTCAGGCCAACCGCGTCGAACCCGGCATCCCGAAGGCGCGCTGCGAGCTGGTCCCGGGTCAGGTGCCGGCCGCCCCGGACAGCGTCGGCCAGCAGTTGCGTGCTGCGCCCGGCCGTGGCAGCGTCAATTCCCACCCTGCGGTAAGTGGTGTCATTGCCCTGGTGAAGCCGCGGCGCGGACAAAGTCATCAGCCAGCGGAGGTCGTCCCGGTGCACAAAATGCCAGGTAGGGCGGAGGATGTGGGTGCGCAGGATCCACCCCTCTGCCACGGCCTGCTCAACGTCCCCTGCGGTAACCGGGTCTGCGCCTGCGAGCCGCGTGCGCTGCGCCAGGCTCCAGCGTGCGTACGGGAATTCCTGGGCCTGGACGGCCACCAGGTGCCGTACCACGTCCTCGGGGGACGCCAGGCCGGGACCGCGAAGCAGCTGGGCGGCAAGCCGCCGCCGCACAACCTCGTCCGGGTCCATGGCTACCTGCTCTCGGGTGCTCCTGGGTCGTCTTTCGCCTGCGTCGCGCTGACCTGCGTTGCGCTGACCGGCGTTATCCGGTCCGGCGTCGCCCGATATCCGTTGTCCTCTGCGGCGTCGCGTCCGCCGGAATGGCCGCTAGCGGCGGGCGTCGGTGGTGCCCAGCGGACCCTCGCCGGAACCCAGCGGGACGCCGGGGCCGAACACGGGGCCCGGTGTCGGGCGTTTTGCCGTGATGCCGTCTCCGGAGGAGCGGTTGCGCAGCCGCCTGACCACCCATGGGACAAAGTGCGTGCGTGCCCACACCAGGTCTTCGGTCCGGGCTTCGCGCCAGGTGCGGACCGGCAGGGGCTTGGGCAGGAGCGGCTCCAGAGTGTGGCTGACGTTCAGCGAATCAAGCACCATGGCGGCGATGGTGTGGTGGCCCAGGGGCGAAAAGTGCAGGCGGTCCTCGTCCCACATCCGGGGATCATTCAGCTGCTTGAGCGACCACATGTCCGCGATGATGGCGTCATGGCGGGCGGCCACAGTGCGGAGGTTCTCGTTGTAGATTGCCACCTTGCTGCGCACCCGCCCCAGCACCGAAGAGCCTGTGTCCGGGCCGTTGAACAGGACCACTGTGGCCCCGCCCATGGAAAGGATCTGGACGACGGAATCGAGTTTCTCGGCCAGGGCATCGGGGTCACCGCCGGGCCTGATGAGATCGTTGCCGCCGGCTGAAAGCGTCACGAGGTCCGGCTTCAGCGCCAGGCACGGAGCCAGTTGCTGATCCACAATCTGCTGCAGGAGCCGCCCGCGGACTGCCAGGTTGGCGTACGCGAAATCCGTCTGGCTCCGGCCAAGCTCCTCGGCCACGCGGTCAGCCCAGCCGCGGTACCCACCGGGGCTGGTTGGCTCCTTGTCCCCGATCCCTTCCGTAAAGGAATCCCCCATGGCCACGTACCTGGTCCAGGGGTGCGCCTGCATGGCTAGGGGCGGACTCTGCCGGGCTTCTGCTTCACTCACGGTCTTATCCTGCCTCTTCGTTCTCTGGCTACGCCACCGTAGGTAGTTACCGATGGGTAACTGTAAGAATGGAAACCATGACTGAAGCCCAAGTATTTCCTGCCCCTGTTGTGATGTGGTCCCTGCCCGAGGACCAGCGTTCAGGAAAGCCGCTGCTGGTGCTGCTGCACGGCTATGGGGCCAACGAGCAGGACCTCTTGAGCCTGGCGGATCTGCTGCCTTCGGACTTTGCGGTGGCCTCGCTCCGTGCCCCGCTGCCCACCGGCCCGGGGTTTATGTGGTTCCCGCTGACGGCATCAGTGGAATACTCGCTCGACGCCGTCAAGCAGGCGGCCGGCTACGTCCAGGACTGGATCGACGCCGTCAAGGCCAACCATCCGTCGGTGACGCTTCTCGGCTTCTCCATGGGAATGGCCATGGCCACCACGCTCCTGCGGCAGCGGCCGGCGGACTACGCTGCCGTCGTCGGGCTTTCCGGCTTCGTAGTCAACGCAGACGGCGATCCGAGCTTCCGGGACGGCGAGCTGGACGGCACAGTGCCGCTGTTCTGGGGCCGGGACCAGCAGGATCCGGTGATCACACCGGACAAAATTGAATACACCATGGGCTGGGTCCGTGAGCACGTCCACCTGACCAAGGTGCTCTATACGGGGATGTGGCACGGCATCAACCAGCAGGAGATCGGGCATGTGTCCGAGTTCCTGACCCATGAGGTGCTGAACAAGTAACTGTGCTGGACACCTCACGGGCTGAACAACCGGTGCCCTGAACATGTAACGGGCGACGCCGGCCGGCGGCACAGTGCCGCCCGCACCTGCCCGGAGGGTTGGGTCAGGGTCCGCTGCGGGTCAGGCTTCCGGCGCCACGACCTTCACGGTCTGGGAGTTGACGGTGACGGTGTCGCCGTTGTGGAGTTGGCGGCCGCGGCGGTCATCGATCTCGCCGTTGACCTTCACCAGACCGTTCTTGATCAGTTCAGCCGCTTCCACGCCGTCTTCCACCAGATTGGCGAGCTTGAGGAGTTGTCCTAGGCGGATCATGCTGTCACGGATGGGGATCTCTTCGATGTCCTGATTGCTCATACAAGCCATAATGCCTGACGTAAGGTACTTTCAATGACCCCCACCCGCCGGCTGCCCCTGCCCGCAGGACTCCTGCTGGCCGTCGGAGCCGGGCTGGCCATCCCCGTCCAGGGACGGATCAACGGCGCACTCGGTGCCCGCCTGGATGACGGAATGGCCGCCGCGGTGGTCAGCTTCAGCACAGGGCTGGTGCTGATGACCGTGATTTCCCTTGGCCTGCCCGCCGGGCGCGCAGGCCTGGCCAGGGTGATACCCGCAGTCCGCAGCCGTGCCTTCCCGCCGGTGTATGTCCTGGCCGGAGGGATCGGAGCGCTCTTTGTGTTTGCCCAGTCCTTCACGGTGGGTCTGCTGGGGGTGGCCCTGTTTACGGTGGCCACGGTCACGGGCCAGACGCTGAGCGGGCTGCTCGTGGACCGGCTGGGGATCGGGCCGGCCGGCAAAAAACGCGTGACCGGCATCCGGGTCATCGGCAGCGTCCTCACAATTGCAGCCGTGGCCTGGGCGGTGTCGCCGCGCTTCGCAGACCAGGCCGGGGCGGGGCCCGGGTCGTTGCTGCTCCCACTCCTGCTGCCCGTTCTCGCCGGGTTCCTGATGAGCTTCCAGCAGGCCATGAACGGAACAGCCACGATGCACTACGGCACACCCATAGCTGCCACCCTGGTGAATTTTGTGGCGGGCGCCATCGTGCTCTGGATTGCGTGGGGCGCCAAGCTGGCGCTGTCCGGGCCGGGCAACCCGCTTCCCGCCGAGTGGTGGTACTACCTGGGCGGCCCGATGGGCTGCGTCTTCATCGGCGTGGGGGCGCTGCTGGTGCGCAGCCTGGGGGTACTTGTCACCGGACTGGGCATGATCGCCGGGCAGCTTCTTGGTTCACTGGGCCTGGACCTGCTGGTTCCGTCCCCGGGTACCGTAGTGGCCCCCGCCACCGTCCTGGGAACACTGCTGACCCTGGCCGCCATCATCCTGGCCACCTTGCCCTGGCCCAGGGGCGCCTTCAGGAGACAGGGCCGGTAGGCTAGGACACGCGACTTACGCCGCACCCTTCGTTTCCTTCGCCCCGCCCCGCCCGCACCCTGCGGTGATGCACCGACGTGCAGCGGGCCAGATAAACCGCGGACCGCACCCAGCGGCCCTGTAGAAATTGGAGTTCCACCCATGGCACCTAAATCCGTTCTCGATCAGGTCATCTCCCTCTCCAAGCGGAGGGGCTTTGTTTTCCAGGCCGGTGAAATCTATGGTGGTTCCCGTTCTGCCTGGGACTACGGGCCCCTTGGCGCGGAGCTGAAGGAAAACATCAAGCGCCAGTGGTGGCAGTCCATGGTCCGCGGCCGCGAAGACGTAGTGGGCCTGGATTCCTCCGTCATCCTGCCCCGCCAGGTCTGGGAAGCCTCCGGCCACGTGGACGTGTTCTCCGACCCGCTGGTGGAATGCCTGTCCTGCCACAAGCGCTACCGTGCCGACCACCTCGAGGAAGAGTTTGAGGAAAAGAAGGGCCGCCCCGCAGAAAACGGCCTGAAGGACATTTCCTGCGCCAACTGCGGAACCCGCGGCGAATGGACCGAACCCCAGGAATTCTCCGGCCTGCTGAAGACCTACCTGGGCCCCGTGGCAAGCGAAGAAGGGCTGCACTACCTGCGCCCCGAAACCGCCCAGGGCATCTTTGTGAACTTCAGCAACGTCCTCACTACGTCCCGCAAGAAGCCGCCGTTCGGCATCGGCCAGATCGGCAAGTCCTTCCGGAACGAGATCACGCCGGGCAACTTCATCTTCCGCACCCGCGAGTTCGAGCAGATGGAAATGGAGTTCTTCGTCGAGCCCGGCACCGATGAGGAATGGCACCAGTACTGGATGAAGGAGCGCATGTCCTGGTACACAGGCCTGGGCATCCGCGAGGAGAACCTGCGCTTCTTCGAGCACCCGCTGGAGAAGCTCAGCCACTACTCCAAGGGCACCACGGACATCGAATACCGTTTCGGTTTCCAGGGCTCCGAGTGGGGCGAGCTTGAAGGCATCGCCAACCGCACCGATTTTGACCTCTCCACCCACTCCAAGGCTTCCGGCCAGGACCTGAGCTACTTCAACCAGGCCACCAACGAGCGGTACACGCCCTACGTCATCGAGCCCGCCGCCGGGCTGACCCGCTCCTTCATGGCGTTCCTCGTGGACGCCTACACCGAGGACGAGGCACCCAACGCCAAGGGCGGCGTCGATGTCCGCACCGTGCTGCGGCTGGACCCGCGCCTGGCACCGGTCAAGGCCGCCGTGCTTCCGCTGAGCCGCAACGAGGACCTCTCCCCGAAAGCCAAGGACCTGGGCGCGCAGCTGCGCAAGAACTGGAACATCGACTTCGACGACGCCGGCGCTATCGGCCGCCGCTACCGCCGCCAGGACGAGATCGGCACCCCGTTCTGCATCACTGTGGACTTCGACACCCTCGATGACCAGGCCGTCACCATCCGCGAGCGCGACACCATGAGCCAGGAACGGGTTTCCCTGGACAAGGTGGAAGGCTACCTGGCCGCACGCCTGATCGGCGCCTGAGCGTGGCCATCGAATACCGCGCCTGGCGCGAGGGAGATGACCTGGCGCTGCTGGAGGTCTGGGGCGGACCGGAAACGGACCAGTCCCGGCAGTTCCGCGGCGCACTGACCGTCTCCTCTGCCGGGACGGACGGAACGCCGTGGCGCCGCACCATCGTGGCCGAGGACGTCATCGACGGCGTCGGCATCCCGGTGGCAGCGGGCGTGGTCTACGAGGCCTCGCTGCACCCTGAACGGCTCTGGGCCTACATCGAGGTGGCCCGGGACCACCGCCGCGCCGGCATCGGCGCCACGCTCCTGGCCATGCTGCGCCGCGAAGCTGAACAGTCCCCGTCGGGCGTCACCAGGCTCCGGGCGAAGGTGCAGCCCGGCACCCCCGGGGAGGCATTCGCCACGGCCGCCGGGCTGGCACCCATCCAGCGGTCCCGCCTTGTAGTGGTGGAGCCCGGCGCCCTGAAGCTTCCGGTGTTCCCCGCAAAGAACGACGGCGGCGGGCCGGCAAACGATGAAAACGCCGGCTCGGACGTAGTCATGGACCTCGCTACCGGGTCCGTTGAGCTGACCGACGTGGTGGGGCGTTACTACACCTCCATCCACGGCTGGGATTCGCCCGGGGTGCTGTCGGCGGGGCAGGTGCAGAAGCTTTTCCTGGACGATCTCACCGGTGCTCACGGCGCAATCGTCCTGCGGGCAGAACCGGAATCCGCCTTCGGTGCCGGCGTGGCCCCGAGCCGGAAGGGCAGGATCCGGGCGTTCGCGGTGAGCTATGCCGAGGCAGCCCAGGATCCGATGGCCGTGGCCGGTACGGCGTCCGCCACACACGGCGATGCCCAGGCCACCGATGTGTTTGTGGGCCACGAGCCCAACCTGGCGGCCGGCGACGCCGCCGCTGCGGTCCGCGACCTGCTGGCGCTTCTGGCGTACCAGCACCCCGTCATGCTGGAACTGGACGATTCCATGGCAGCCTTGCGTGCCGCCGTCGAGCCGTTGCTGGACAGTGGCCGGGCGCGCCAGATCGGTGCGGACACGCTGGTCATCTCGGACTGACATTCAGTCATTGACTGGCACTTCGGGCCAACTGAATGCCCTCCCGCCGGGGAGAGGGCTCACAGCGTCACGTGCACGGACGATTCAGGGAGCAGTTCGTCAAGGGCACGTGCCGCCGGATCCGTGGCGCCAAGGTGCTCGCAGAAGGCCTTCATCACAAAACCGGTGGACAGGGCGTGCCACAGCCGGACCCGGCGGATCATGAAGTGCCCGGCGCCTTTAATCGAGACGTACTGCATGGAGGCGGCCTCTTCGGCGGCGCGCCGCGCGAATTTCAGGGATTCCGTGGGGCTGGTCATCCGGTCCCCGGTACCGTGCACAATCAGGACCCGTCGGCCGGCAACCCTTGAAGCGGGCGTGCCGGGGTTCAGCCAGGGCGCGAGTGCAACCACGGCTTCCACCTGGGGATGATCGGCGGCGCATACTGCGGTGAGGCCGCCCATGGAGTGGCCCACCAGGTACACGGGCAGCCCCGGATGCTTCATGCTGATCTGCTGGAGGGCCCAGCGGGCATCCCTCAGCGCGGACATGTCCTGGCCGTTCCAGCCCCGGACACTGTTCCTCAGGGACCAGACCGCCAGCCCGTGGTTCTTTCCGGCCCGGTGAAGATTGCGGGCGAAGGGAACCATCCGGAGTGGGCTGAGCTGGCGGGCCTCCACCGGTTCGAAGCTGTGCGATTTGCCGCCGTGCAGCACCAGGGCCACACCCTTGGCGGGCCCCGAAGCCTCGAGGACCGTCAGGACAGCCTGCTGCCTGGCCCCGGACTCGGTGGCGGGTACATTGCGGTGCTGCTCAGTCTTGCCGTTCGTCACGCTGGTTCCTTTCGGTTCCTGCCGCCCATTTATCAACCCTATGGTGCCGGACGTAGAGTTCAAGGTATGAGGATTTACTGCTGATGGGGTCCGGTCACTCCCACGCTCCCATAGGCCATTCGGAGCCAACAGCAGAAGCGATTGCCGCGCGAAGGAAAGCAAACCGCATCCTGGCAGCCGTGCTGGTGCCGCTGACGCTTCTGACCCTTGCTGCCATGGCGATGCTGTGGCCCTCCGGTTCCAAGGAGGGGATCACCCTCGCGAGCCCGTATTCGGCCGCGCCGGGGGTCACCTTCGATACCGGGAAGATCCAGAGCGTTGTTGAGGAAAGCTGCATGCAGGGCTCCACCGGCACCCTGCCGTCGGAGACCGAAGGCGAGGCCCCCCAGGGCTCCGACTGCATGTTTGCCAATACCCAACCGGATCAGGGCGGCAGCCCGGTCAAAGTGGTGATCAACCCGGAAGTGGCCCAATCCCACGGCGTGAAGCCCGGCGACCAGATCAGGTACCTGAACCTGTCCAACGCCCCGGGCGCCGGGGCTTCTCAGGGCTCCCCAGCCTTCATCTTCGTGGACTTCGTGCGGACATTGCCCATCGTGCTGCTCTCGATCCTCTACGCAGCAGTGGTTATCGCCGTGGCGCGCTGGCGGGGATTCCGGGCGCTTGTGGGGCTGGTGGGCGCCTACTTCGTCCTGGCCGGCTTTATGCTGCCGGGCCTGGTGGAGGGCAAACCGCCGCTGCTGCTGGCGCTGGTGGGGTCAACGGTGATCATGATCGGGGTGCTCTATTTTGCCCACGGGTTCTCTGCCCGGACATCCACCGCGTTGCTGGGCACCATGTTCGGCCTGGCCATCACCGCGCTCCTGGCCGCCTGGGCCACCGACGCAGCCAACCTCGCCGGGGTGGGCAGCCACGATGCCACAACACTGATCAACACCTCGGCCAACATCTCCATTTCCGGGGTCATCCTCTGCGGCCTCATCATCTCCGGGCTGGGCGTCCTGAACGACGTGACCATCACGCAGTCCTCGGCAGTGTGGGAACTTTACGAACTGGCGCCGGGCACCAGCGCCCGGAAACTCTTCTCCTCGGCCATGCGGATCGGCCGCGACCACATCGCCTCCACGGTCTACACCATCGCGTTCGCGTACGCAGGCGCCGCGCTGCCCATCCTGATCATCGTGATGCTCTACGACCGCCCGCTGGGGGACACCCTGACCAGCGCCGAGCTTTCGGAGGAAGTCATCCGGACACTGGTTGGCTCCATCGGCCTGGTGCTCGCCATCCCGGTCACCACCCTGATCGCAGTGCTGGTGGTCAAGGCCACGGGCATCAAAGTGGCTGGAACGGCCGGCGGCGGTCCGGACGACCGGCATCGCACCGGTGCCGGTGATCCTTCGATCAACCCGGACGACGTCGTCGATACCGGTGCGCTCGCAGCGGCGGCTGCCAGCAGCCGCTCGCGACGGGCAACGAAGGGAACAATCACCGACGCCGGGACGCGCAGTGCCGATGCCGGGAACCGCAGTGCCGACCCCGACGTGCCGGAGACCCGGCGGGGACGCCGCGCAGACCGCGGCTGACGCTTTTGCTGCCCCCCCGGAGCATTCCCGTGGGCGGGCGGCCCGCCGATTTGTCCGTCTTTGAGACAATGGACGGGTGACTGTTGTAGCAACGCCTCCTGCCCCCAAGCTGGAACTCCCGCCCCTGAAGCTGGGACCCATCACGGTGGATACGCCCGTGATCCTGGCTCCTATGGCCGGCATCACCAACTCTGCGTTCCGCCGCCTCTGCCGTGAGTACGGCGGCGGTATGTATGTCGCGGAGATGGTGACCTCGCGCGCCCTCGTGGAGCGCACCCCGGAGTCCCTGCGCATCATCTCGCACGACGACGACGAAAAGGTCCGCTCAGTCCAGCTGTACGGCGTGGACCCCGTCACCGTCGGCCAGGCAGTACGCATGCTGGTGGAAGAGGACAGGGCCGACCACATCGACCTGAACTTCGGCTGCCCCGTACCGAAAGTGACTCGGCGCGGCGGCGGCTCCGCCCTGCCCTGGAAAATCGACCTGTTCACCTCGATCGTGCAGGCAGCTGTCCGGGAGGCGTCCAAGGGCAACGTCCCGCTCACCATCAAGATGCGCAAGGGCATCGACGACGACCACCTGACATACCTCGAGGCGGGCCGGATCGCCCGCGATTCCGGCGTTGCCGCCGTCGCGCTCCACGGCCGGACCGCGGCGCAGTTCTACTCCGGTGAGGCCGACTGGACTGCCATCGCCCGCCTCCGCGAGGCCCTGCCGGACATCCCGGTGCTGGGCAACGGCGATATCTGGTCCGCCGAGGATGCCGTCCGCATGGTCCAGCAGACAGGAGTGGACGGCGTGGTGGTGGGCCGCGGCTGCCAGGGGCGCCCCTGGCTCTTCGGCGACCTGATGGCCGCCTTCGAGGGAAGCGACGTCCGCCATAAGCCGGACCTGCGCAAGGTGGCCGAAAGTGTTTACCGGCACGCCGAACTGATGGTTGAAACCTTCGGCGACGAAGGCAAGGCGCTGCGTGAAATCCGTAAGCACATCGCCTGGTACTTCAAGGGCTACGTGGTGGGAGGTGAGCTGCGGACGAAGATGGCGCTGGTCACCAGCCTGGAAGAACTCCGTGGGACCCTGGGCCAGCTGGACCTGGATTCGCCGTACCCCGGTGCGGACGCCGAAGGCCCCCGGGGCCGGGCGGGCTCGCCGAAGAAGCCTGCACTGCCCAAGGACTGGCTGGAGTCCCGCTCACTGAACGAGGCGCAGTCCAAGGACATCTCCGCCGCTGAACTGGATGTCTCCGGTGGCTGAGACCCGCACTACGGCCCCGGTCCTGCCCGGCTACGAGCCCCACGACTCCGCCCGGTGGGTGGAGGAATCACCCAAGAACACGTACCGCTCCGACTTCGAGCGGGACCGCGCCCGGGTGCTCCATTCCTCGGCCCTGCGCCGCCTGGGCGCCAAAACGCAGGTGGTGGCGCCGGACACCGACGACTTCGTCCGCACCCGACTGACCCACAGCCTCGAAGTTGCCCAGGTAGGCCGGGAACTTGGCCGTGCCCTGGGCTGCGATCCGGACGTGGTGGACACCGCCTGCCTCAGCCATGACCTCGGCCACCCGCCCTTCGGCCACAACGGTGAATCGGCGCTGAACGAAGTGGCCCATGCAATCGGCGGCTTTGAAGGCAACGCCCAGACCCTCAGGCTGCTCACCCGGCTTGAACCGAAGGTCCTGGCGCCGGACGGAAGCCCTGCCGGACTGAACCTGACCCGGGCCAGCCTGGACGCCGCGGCGAAGTACCCCTGGTCCGCCCTGGAAGCACCGGTGATCCACGGCCAGCGCACCAGCAAGTTCGGGGCCTACGAGGACGATCTCCCCATCTTCAACTGGCTCCGCGAGGGCGCCCCGGTCCGCCGGTCCTGCCTGGAAGCCCAGGTCATGGACCTGGCCGACGACATCTCCTACTCGGTGCACGACGTCGAGGACGCGATCGTGGCGGGCCACTTCCAGCTCCGCTGGATGGACAACCCGGATCACCGCGCCCGCGTGGTGGGCTATGCCAAACAGTGGTACCTCCCGCACAACGACCCCGCCGCCATCGACGCCGCCCTGGCCAGGCTCGAAGCCACCGACGTCTGGGTGCGCGAGGCCGACGGCAGCCGCAAATCCATGGCAGCCCTGAAGAACATGACCAGCCAGCTCATCGGCAGGTTCTGCCAGAGCGCGCTGGAGACCACCCGCGCCCTCTACGGCCCGGAAAACCTCACCCGCTACAACGCCGAGCTGATGGTGCCGGATGAGACGGTGATGGAGATCGCCGTGATGAAGGGCCTTGCCACAACTTTCGTCATGACCACCGAACACCGGCAGCCGATCTACGAGCGCCAGCGCGAAGTGCTCCACGCCCTGGTAACCGCCCTGAACTCCACCGGGGACCGCCACCTGGAGCCCATGTTCGCCGCGGACTGGCGGGATGCAGCAGACGACGGCGCCCGGCTGAGGGTCGTGATCGATCAGGTGGCCTCGCTGACCGACGGGTCGGCGCTGGCCATGTACGAACGGCTGGTGGGCAGCCTGCCCTCGCTGTGGTGACTGGATGGTGGTGACCTTCGACGCAACTGCCCACATACGGCCGGCCCCGCTTCAACCCCTGCCCTGCGGCGGGTCTAGGATGGCTCTGTGGCTGGCCTGATCAAACGTGAAGATATTGACGAAGTACGCCAGCGCACGGACATCAAGGAAGTGGTTGACGGCTACGTCACGCTCAAGGGTGCCGGGCTGGGGACGTACAAGGGCCTGTGCCCCTTCCACGACGAGCGCTCGCCGTCGTTCACCGTCCGCCCGCAGGTGGGCAGGTACCACTGCTTCGGCTGTGGCGAAGACGGCGATGTCATCGCCTTTGTGCAGAAGCAGGACCACACTTCCTTCCATGAAGCCGTGGAAAAGCTTGCCGCCCGGATCGGCTACGAGCTGCGCTACGAAGACGGCGGAACCGGGCCCAACCGGGAAGAGGTAGGCAAACGCCAGCGCCTCCTGGATGCGCACAAGATCGCCGATGAATTCTTCCGCGCCCAGCTCCTCACCCCTGGTGCGGCCGAGGGCCGTAACTTCCTCTACAACCGGGGTTTTGACCGGGCTGCTTCGGAACAGTTCGGTGTCGGCTATGCCCCGCAAGGCTGGGACGCGCTCCTGAAGCACCTCCGTGGCCGCGGGTTCACGGACGCTGAGCTCAAGCTCACAGGAATGTTTTCCGAAGGCAACCGGGGGATCTATGACCGCTTCCGCGGCCGCCTGATCTGGCCCATCCGCGACATCGCGGGGGACACTATAGGCTTCGGCGCGCGCAAGCTCTACGAGGACGATCAAGGCCCCAAGTACCTCAACACGCCCGAAACCACGCTCTACAAGAAGTCCCAGGTCCTGTACGGGATCGACCTCGCCAAGCGGAACATCGCCAAGGACCGCCAGCTGGTGGTGGTTGAAGGCTACACGGATGTGATGGCCTGCCACCTCGCGGGAATCCCGACGGCGGTAGCCACGTGCGGTACGGCGTTCGGCACCGAGCACATCAAGATTGCCCGCCGCCTCCTTTCGGACGACGGCACCGGGGGAGAGGTCATCTTCACCTTCGACGGCGACGCCGCCGGCCAGAAGGCCGCCCTTCGCGCCTTCGAGGAGGACCAGCGCTTTACCGCCCAGACCTACGTCGCGGTGGAGCCCTCGGGAGCCGATCCATGCGAGCTGCGCCAGAACAAGGGCGATGCTGCGGTCCGCGACCTCATCAACATGCGGCGGCCGCTGTTCGAGTTTGCCATCCGCGCCACGTTGAAGCGCCACAACCTTGACACCGTAGAGGGACGGGTGGCCGCCCTGCGGGAATCGTCTCCCGTGGTGGCCCAGATCCGCGATGCCGGGATCAGGCCCGCTTATGCCCGCGAACTGGCCGGCTGGCTGGGTATGTCAGTGGAAGAGGTCTCCCGCGCCGTCGGCGCAGCCATGAAAGCGGCCAGTAGCGGCGCCCAGGCGTCCCCGGGGACGCCGTCCGGGGCCTCGGCTCCCGTGCGGACTGCACAGGCCGGCGGGCCCGGCGTAGCTGCCGGGCCGGCGTCGGGCGCTGTCCCGTCCTTCAACCGGCCGGACCCCCGGGACCCCGTGGCGTCCATGGAACGGCAGGCGCTTGAGGTTGCGTTGCAGGAGCCGGCCCTGCTCGGCGGCGGTATGTGGGAGCGGTTCGCTGCGGCCCGGTTCCTGACCCCTGCTTTCCAGGCTGTGCACGACGCCATGCGGGCGTCCGGTCCGGGGCTGATCGGCGAGCCGGTGCGCTGGGTCGAACAGATCATGAACGAGGTCCCGGAACCGCTCCGTCCGCTCGTGTCCGAACTTGCCGTGGTCCCCTTGCCGGCAAGCACCGCCGAAGCCGTCCAGAAATATTGCCGGGACATCCTGTCGCGGCTCTTCGAGCTGCAGATTACCCGGGTGAAGGCGGACAAGATGGGCCAGCTGCAGCGGCTGGACGCCGCCGCGCATCCCGAGGATTACCAGCGTCTCAACCGCGAACTGATGATGCTGGAAATGGAACGCCGGGCACTGCGCTCGGACGCCTAGGCTGTTGGCGCTGCGGTCCCGTGCCGTTGCCCGATTTCACATCCCCGCGGGGTGTTTGCTAGGCTGATACCCGCTTCATTCCTCCTTAGCTCAATTGGCAGAGCATTCGACTGTTAATCGAAGGGTTGCTGGTTCAAGTCCAGCAGGAGGAGCGCACAATCCCCGTTCCGGTCCTCCGGAGCGGGGATTTTTCTATACCCGGGGAGGGTATGCCGCCCACCGCGTCTGCCGATTTCCCATAGCCGGGAAACCTTTGCTAATGTCATACCTGCTTCATTCCTCCTTAGCTCAATTGGCAGAGCATTCGACTGTTAATCGAAGGGTTGCTGGTTCAAGTCCAGCAGGAGGAGCCAAAGGCAAAAATCCCCGTCCTCCGTGTGAGGGCGGGGATTTTTGTAGTGCTCCCGGTGGGGAAGGCCAAAGCCGCTGAATGGCCGCAGGGCGCACCGCCTGAACCAGCACGGAAATCACACCTTCCGGTTGACGCGGGGCAGGTGCATGATGTGTGTCTACCGCCGCCGTTCGGGGCGTCAGGGGATGCGGAGGCGCGCGATGACCGGGACGGCGCAACAGCGGGCAATCATCATTGGTGCCGGCATTGGCGGCCTCACGGCGGCGCTGGCCCTGGCAGGAAAAGGCTGGGACGTCCGGGTCATGGAACGGACTCCGGAGCTCAAGCCCGTCGGATATGCCCTGGCCATGGCGCCCAACGCCCAGAGAGCGCTGGATGCCATCCCTGGAGGCATCGTGGCAAAGATCCACGCACTCGCCGCGCTGCAAGGCGATGGAGGCATCAGGAACGCCCGGGGCGCCTGGTTGTCCCGCAATGACTCTGCCGTCGCCCTGGAGCGCTACGGGCATCCCTTCGTGGTGGTGCGGCGCGCGGAGCTCGTCGGGATGCTTCACTCGCTCCTGCCGGAAGGCTCCCTTCGGCTCGGCACAACGGCGACGGCCGTCAACGCCGACGACGGCGACGTCACCCTGGATACCGGCGAGGTGCTGCGCGGCGACCTGGTGGTCGCAGCCGACGGAATAAACTCCCGGATGCGCCCGGCGCTCTTTCCCGGGCACCCGGCGCCGGCGTTCGCCGGCCTGACAGCGTGGCAGGCCGTCATTGCGGCCGATGGTGTCGGCACCTACATCGGAACGACCTGGAGTTCAGGCGGCGAATTCGGCATGCTGCCGATGGCGGATGGATGGCTGTACGTCTTCGCGGAGGCGGCAGTCGATGCGCGGAAGCTGCGGGGCGGGCATGGCGATGAGAAAGCCGAACTGACGCGGCGCTTCGGGCACCTGTATGCACCGATCCCCGACGTCATCGCCCGGATCGACGGCTCATCGATCCTCCGCACGGACATCCATTCAATGCGGGTGCCGCTGCCGTCCTTTCACGTGGGCAAGGTGGCTATCCTTGGCGACGCTGCCCATGCCATGGCACCCAACCTGGGACAGGGCGCGTGCCAGGCGATCGAGGACGCAGTGACGTTGGCCTACTGTGTCAGCAGCGCCGGGACCGTAGGGGGCGGCCTGGCGGATTACACCGCAGCCAGGCTTCCGCGCACCTCACTCATGGTCCGCCGCTCGGAGGCAATGGCACGGCTCGCGACGGCACGCCACCCGCTCGCGCGGGCGCTCCGGAACGGGATGCTCCGCGCCATGGGACTCCTGGGACCCTCAGCAGCGCTTCGCCAGGCCGATTTTGTGATGCACTGGGATCACCCGGCGGTGTCCGGCACACCGCGTTCGTAGGCCCTGCCAGACCACGCTGGAGTCCCGCCTGGCTAGACGAAGTCCATTTCCACCTGCAGGAACCGCTCTGCCTCGGCGATGGCTGCCTGGAAGGCTTCCTGTTCGGTGGGGGACTTGCGCGGCTCGCGCGGATGCCATTCGTGCGGTGCCGAGTGCACACGGGCGAAGCCGGAACCTGGCGGGGCGTAGAAGATGCCGAAGCGCTGAACCGGCCACTCGGCAGACGTTTCGGGTGCCACCAAAAGGGCCGCGTTGAATGCGGGGTTGAACCACTGTGCGATGGGCCGGCGGCGGTCCACCGTGAACAGCCCGGCTGCGTAGAGAGCCGCGGACTGCTCGCCTGTCTGGGCGCACAACCGGTCCCACCACAAGGGCAGGATGCCGGAGTCGCAACGTTGCCATGTGGCCGGAAGCGGTGAGGAATACTGCCAGCTGGGCACGGAATTATTTTATCGCGGTAAGCGTCCCGGGCGGCAATGGCGGTGCCCCCATGTCGGGTGCCTCCCGGTGTCATGTCCCGTTGCCGCAGGGACTCCCGACGCACTCTCGACGAAGCGTCTCTGCGCGGCGTCTCACCGCGCAGGCCCGGTCCGCCGCTGGGTCAGGGGCGGTTCCACGGGCCAGGGTTGACCCGGTACAGCAGGGCAGCGCCGGCCAGGGCGCCGAGGATCATCCCGATGGCGGCACTGCCGAACATCCGGCCGGCAAAATAGCCCGCGACGGCGCCCAGTACCGCCCCGAGGAAGAGGCCGCGGGGGTTGCGGTGCGGTTTGCGTTTCATCAGCTCACCTTCCAGACGGGCGAATCAGGGGGAGTCAGTGGATGGAGGGGACTGTGCGCGGCCTGACAATCAACCACAGGCCCGCAATGGCCACCAGGATGCAGGCAGCCTGTACCGCGCCCATGGGCGTTGAACTGGTGATCCCCAGCCAGCCCACCACCGGCGAGATCAGGCCGGCCATGAGGAAAGTCGCGGCACCCAGGAGGGAAGCCGCCGTCCCGGCCTGGGCGCCGTGGCTGGCCAGGGCCAGGACCTGGACGCAGGGAAAGGTGAAGCCGGCCCCCATGATGTAGAACCACAGCGGAACCATGACTCCCCAGAGCCCCAGGCCGGCTTGGTCGAACGCTACGATCAGCAGGGCCATCACGAACATCCAGGCGGTGGAACACGCAATGATCCACTGCGGCGGGACGCGCTTGATGAGCCGGGAGCTGATCTGGACGCCTGCCACGATGCCCAGCGAGTTAACACCGAAGAGCAGGCCGTACTGCTGCGGCGAGAACCCGAAAATGTCCTGGAACAGGAATGGCGATGCCGACAGATAGGTGAAGAGACCGGCAAAATTCATGCCGCCCACCAGCAGGAGGCCCACGAAGATCCGGTCCGTGAAAAGAACTTTGTAGCGCTGGCCCGCCGTCATGCCTGACTGGCCGCGTTTCTCCGGCGGCAACGTTTCCCGGACCAGGAAAAGCGCGGCGATGATCACCACCGTGCCGTAACCGGCAAGGAACACAAAGATGCCGGGCCAGGGCATCACCAGCAGCAGCTGCGATCCGATGACCGGGGCCAGGATCGGTGCCAGACCGTTCACCAGGGCCATCCGCGAGAACATCCGGACCATGGCGTAGCCGGCGAACAGGTCGCGCACCATAGCCATGGCCACCACTCCGCCGCCGGCCGCGCCCACGCCCATGAGGACACGGAAGAAGCCCAACGTGCCGATGTCAGTGGACATCGCCGCTCCCACAGAGGACGCGATGTGGACAGCCGTAGCAAGAATCAGCGGGAGCCGCCGGCCGAACTTGTCGCTGAACGGTCCCACCACGAGCTGGCCCAAGGCGAAACCCACCGTGGTGCCGGCCAGCGTCAACTGGACCTGCGCCTCGGTCACTCCCAGGCTCTCTTCAAGTGCGGGGAAGGCCGGCAGGTAAAGGTCGATGGTGAAGGGACCCAGGGCGGTGAGGGCACCGAGGAGGAGGATGTACAGGAGTTTCCGGCGCCGGCTCAGAGAATCGCCCGGATTGGAGGGAATGGTCACGGAGATCAATCCTAGGCGCGGAACCGGCATCTTCACGGGGGTTGCAGGCGCGCCGCACGGCCAGCCCTGAAGTTTGCCCTGAACCTGAATGATAGTTTTGGGGCGGGACTGTGCCATCGCACGTTCCCGCAGGACCCGGAAGCCGAGCGACCAGGCCACAGACCATGCAACAAGTAAGGCGGTAACCGATGAGCGGACGTCACACTGGGCGGACCAGCCAGGGATTGCGGATCACCGCGCTTCCCAGAACGGTGAAATTACTCCTTCGCCTGGCTCCCCGCCAACTGAATGACGAGATCGCGTTCGCCAAGGTGGAGATCAAACGCAAGGGCATCCAGGTAGGAGTCGCCGCAGCGTTCCTGGGCGTCGCCCTCGTCTTCCTGGCGTTCCTGCTGGTGGGACTGATCGTGGCCGCCATTATGGGTCTGGCCACCATCATGCCGGCCTGGCTGGCCGCCCTTCTGGTGTGCGCAGCCTTCCTGGTCATTGCCCTCATCGGCGCCCTGATCGGCGTGCAGAAATTCAAGAAGGCCATGCCGTTGGTGCCGGAGGAGACCATCCGCGGGATCAAATACGATCTGGGCATGGCCAAGGAGGGTTCGGACTTCAACGCCGCCCTTCTTGATCCGGACAGCCCGGAGGCCAAGGCCGCAAAGGCCGCCAAGGACGAGGCTGCGGCCAAGGCCAAGGCGGAGAAGGAAGCAAAGGCCGAGGAGCACAAGAAGGAATTCCCACACGCGTCCGAGCCCGAGCTCCACCGCCGCCTGGAGCAACGCCGGCGCCATATCGCAGAAGTCCGCGACGAACTGGACTCCGAGCTCGACATCAAACCGCAGGTCAGGTTCCTCCTGGGTTCCGCCAAGGAAAAGCTGGGGGAGGGCCGTGCCGTTTTCGAGCACGGCCGGGAAACCGTCGGCCAGCAAGTCGGCCGGAAGTTTGCTGCCTTCTCCGAATCCACGGAGGGTAATGAGCTCCGCTGGAAGCCGCTGGCGGCCCTCGCGGCCTCGGTGACGGTCCTGGTGGTCCTGCTCCGCAAGCTGCTCCGGAACCCATAACAGCAACCCGCGCGTTCACATTCAGTTGTAGGGAGGAGGGGACGGATTGAGGTTCATTGGCGCTGGCTCGCGTCCTGGCCGCCCCCAGGTCGATCACGACCGGGTCCTGACTGTCCCCAACGTCCTCACGGTGCTGCGCTTTATGGGTGTGCCGCTCTTCATCTGGCTGGTCCTCGCACAGAAGGAGTACGGCATCGCCGTTGTGGTGCTGGCGGTGATGGCCGGCAGTGACTGGGTTGACGGTTATGTGGCCCGGCGTTTCGACCAGGCCTCCAAGCTCGGCCGGGTCATGGATCCCATGGCTGACAGGCTCGCACTCATAGCTGTAGCGGTCACCCTGGTGATCGCCGGCGTCGTCCATTGGCTGTACCTCGCGGCACTCGTGGTGCCGGACGCCGTGCTGCTGGTGATGACCCTCTCCTACTTCCACGGCCATCCTGACCTGCCGGTGAGCCGGGTCGGCAAGATCCGTACCGGCCTGTTGCTGCTGGGCACACCCTTGCTCATCCTCTCGCGCCTGGACCACCCGTACACGGGGCCGCTGTACGTGGCTGCCTGGATCGTCCTCGGACTCGGACTCGTGGGCCACTGGATTGCCGCCTACAACTATTTTTGGGCCATCCTGCGCAAAGGCAGAATGCAGTCCCAGCACGACGGCGGCACCACCTGATGGTCTGGGTGGCGGTTCTGCTGGCGGTACTTGGTGCATTCTGCCTGGCTTTAGGTGCCCAGAAACAAGGTAGCGCCGTGAAGGCTGACACAGGCGGCCTTGCCCTCAGTTCGAACGGCTTTCTCCGGCTGCTCCGCAACCCGCGATGGGTTCTGGGCCTGCTGCTGTTGTGCGTCGGGATGGGTATGAACGCCGTCGCGCTGGTATCCGCTCCGCTGACAGTGGTGCAGCCGATCGGGGCGATAGCACTGGTCATCACCACGGTGGTCAATGCCCGTGATCAAGGCATCACCATCAACAGGGCAACCACGGTCTCCATCGCTGCCTGCGTGACAGGTTCGGCGCTGTTCGTCCTCCTCGCTGTCAACGTGACGCAGGAGAACCATCACGTGAGCATGGACGACGAACTCACTATCGTCCTCCTGCTGGCCCTGGCAGTCGGAGTGTTCGGCACCCTGGCCGTGATGTTCCGGCACCGGATGAGTGCGTTCGTTTATATCCTGGGCGCCGGGGTGCTGTTCGGCTTTGTCGCCGTGCTCACACGGATCATCGGCAAGCACCTGCTGGACCCGAACGGGCTGGCTCTGCTCAACGTCCAGTGGTACTCGGTGGTTGCCATAGCGGCGGCGGGCGGCCTGGGATCCTGGTTTGTGCAGAGCGCCTACTCCGGCGGCCCGCCGGACCTGGTCATCGCCGGCCTGACCGTCATTGATCCGATCGTGGGCATAGCCATCGGCATCGTGATCCTCGGCGAACTGCGCCCGGACGTCCACGCCGTGATGGCGATTGCCATGGCTACTGCTGCTTCGCTTGCTATCGTGGGGGTGATCGCCCTTTCAAGGCACCACCCCGAGGTCACCAAGCGCAAGAAAGACGCGCGGAAGGCGGCGGGCAGGGCGGCCCCATAGCCCATTTCCATCCACCAGCCGATTTTCCCTCAGCTGTCCGGCGCCACCGTACCGGCAGCCAACCGCGGCGCCCGGCGTCAGCTGCCGCCCCGTGACCTTCAGGAGCTCTCCACGTGACAACGCCCTCTGACCAGCCACCCCTGACCGTCCTGATTGCCGCGGATACCTATCCGCCCCACATCAACGGGGCCGCGCAGTTCAGCTACCGTCTGGCGAAGGGCATGACCGGCCGTGGCCACGATGTGCATGTGCTGGCCTGCCGCGCTGACAACGGCGCGAGCTTCACGGAATTCCGCTCCGAAGCCACGGTGCACCGTCTCCGCTCCCACGGGGTATGGACCCACGAGTACTTCCGCATCTGCCTTCCGTGGGAAATCAAAAAGGAGATCAGCCTCCTGTTCGATCGCGTGAAGCCTGATGTGGTGCACATCCAGAGCCACTACATGATCGGCGAACACGTCCTGTATGAAGCCGTGAAGCGCGGCGTCAGGATTGTGGCCACCAACCACTTCATGCCGGAGAACCTGAACCCGTTCCTGCCGTTCCCGCAGTGGTTCAAGGACATCATCGGCAAGATCTCCTGGAAGGACATGGGCAAAGTCATGGGCCAGGCCGACGTCGTGACCACGCCGACGCCGCTGGCCGCGAAGGCAATGCACCAGCACGCCTTCCTGCGCAAAGTCCTGCCGCTGTCCAACGGGATCGACTCCTCCGCCTACGAACTGCAGCCCGGCGAAGTCATCGCACCCCATCCTTCCCCCACCGTGTTGTTCGTGGGCCGCCTGGCCGAGGAGAAGCACGTCGACGTGCTCATCAACGCTGTGGCCAAAACCCCCGCAGAACTTAATGTCCATCTGGAAATTGTGGGCGGGGGCGAAGTCCGCGGCGCACTCGAAGCGGAGGCTGAACGGCTCGGCCTGGGCGAACGCGTGAAGTTCCTGGGTCTGGCCAGCGATGAAGACCTTCGGGAGGCCTACATCAAGGCGGACCTGTTCTGCATGCCGGGCACCGCCGAACTGCAGTCCCTGGTGACCCTCGAAGCCATGTCTGCGTCCACGCCCGTCCTGCTCGCCGATGCCATGGCACTCCCGCATCTGGTGCGTGATGGCGAGAACGGCTACCTCTTCACCCCCAACGACAGTGACGACCTTGCCGAAAAGATCACCCGGATCCTTACGTTGCCGGCCGCTGACCGTGCGGCAATGGGCAAGGCCAGCCGCCGGTTGGTGGAGCCACACAGCATTGAGGGCACGTTGCAGACCTTCGAGGACCTCTACCGGGGCGCCAAGTTCGAAGACAAGGTTCTCTGACACCGCCGCCGGGCCTGGCAATGTGGACAGCGACCCTGCCCTGACGTCGGGACCGCGGACCGGCCGGCCTCTGGCCTGGCTTGGTCCGAAGGCACGCTGCGGTTTGCTAGAGTGTTTTTGCCCTGCTGAAGCCGAAGTCCTCCATGGATCAGGCCGGCGGTGCGCAAGGGGCTATAGCTCAGCTGGTTAGAGCGCGGGACTCATAATCCTAAGGTCCTCGGTTCAAGTCCGAGTAGCCCTACTCAAGTTCGAAAGCACCGCGGAACCGCGGCCGGCCTCATTGCCGGCCGCGGTTTCTTTCGTTAATGCCGGATCTGCGGTATGTTACTGACCAGTAACTTACCGCTGCGCGCCGACGAGTTTGCGCCTGCTGACCTTTGCGAGGGAATCCCATGTCCAAAGCTTCTGTTGACATCAACAACCTTCCATACGCCGATGGTGACTTCTTCGCCTTCGAACAGCTCCTCACCGGGAAGGAACAGGACCGCCTCGCCGAAGTCCGCGAATTCCTCACCCGTGAAGTCCGGCCGATCGCCGTGGACTGCTGGAACCGCGGGGAATTCCCGATGGACCTCATTCCCAAACTCGCCGAAATTGACCTGGTGAGCCCCGTGCGGCGGCAGGGCTACTCGAATCTCTTTGCCGGGCTGATCCACGCTGAGGCCACGCGCGCAGATACGTCCATCGCCACGTTCCTGGGCGTTCACGACGGACTTTTCACCGGCTCCATCGAATCGCTGGCCTCGCAGGAACAGCAGGATGCCTGGCTCCCCGATATCTATTCGCTCAAAAAGATCGGCGCCTTCGGACTCACCGAACCCCTGGGTGGCTCCGACGTGGCCGGCGGAACCCGCACCACCGCACAGCGGGAGGGCGATACCTGGGTCCTTAACGGAGCCAAGCGGTGGATCGGCAACGCCACGTTCTCCGACTGGGTGGTCATCTACGCCCGTGACCTCGCCGACAACCAGGTCAAAGGCTTCATGGTGGACACCTCCCTCCCCGGTTTCAGTGCCACCAAGATCGAAAACAAGATCTCCTTGCGCACTGTCCAGAACGCCGACATTGTCCTGGAGGACGTGGTGGTTCCCGACTTCTTCAAACTGGCCGGCGCCAACAGCTTCCGGGACACCAACAAGGTCCTCAAGGTCACGCGGCTCGCTGTTGCCTGGCAGGCAGTCGGCCAGCAGTTGGCGGCGTTCGATGTGGCCCGCCGTTACGCCGTGGAACGCCACCAGTTCGGCCGGCCGCTGGCGTCCTTCCAGCTGGTCCAAAGCCAGTTGGTGCAGATCCTGGGTAACGCCGTCAGTTCCATGGGCATGATGGTCCGGCTTTCGCAGCTCGAGGATGCCGGCCAGGCCAAGGATGAGCAGTCCGCCCTGGCCAAGGCATTCACCACCGCCCGGATGCGCGAAAGCGTCGCAATCGGTCGCAGCCTGCTGGGTGGCAACGGCATTGTGACCGACTTCGAGATGGCCAAGATCTTCGCGGACGCCGAAGCAATCTACTCCTACGAGGGGACCCATGAGGTCAACACCCTCGTGACAGGGCGTGCCATTACCGGGATCTCAGCCATCGTCTAGTGCCCTGAACCGATCGGGCGTCACCGGCAGGAGGATGGACGGGCGGAGATCCATCACGAAGTCCAGGGGATTGACGTAGGCGTCGCCCCGCCTGACGCCCCAGTGGACGCAGGGGAGCGGGCCGCAATGGCCGGGCTTGAGCGTGCCGATGGTTTCGCCTTTGGCCACCACATCCCCGGCCGTCAGGGTACTCTCCACAGGCTCGAAGCTGCTGCGGAGCCCGTCCCCATGATCGATCGTGATGACGGGGCGGTCCACCACCACCCCCACGAAGCTGACAGTACCGGCCTCCGGGGAGTCGACCGGAACGCCGTCGTGCGTTGCCTCAAGGTCAACGCCGCGATGGCCGCTCATCCACGGCTTGTCCGGTGGATCGAAGGCGCGCAGCACCGCCGGTCTGGGGGAAAGCGGCCAGACCCAGGACGCGTGTGGAGCCGCCGCCTGAGCCGCCGCAGCCTGGGGCCTTGGATACTGAATCCCGGCCGACGGCGGTGAGCCCGTCTGCGGGGCCGCCGCCTGCGGAACCGCTGCGGCGGCGGGCAATACCAGCACTGCGGCGAGGAGGAATGCGGCTTTCATGTCCCCAGCATTCCGGGTCCCGGCAGGGGACAACAGGGACCGTTCAGGCCATGTGGAAAACCCTTGTCCGGGGCAGATCGGCTGTCCGGTGGTGAGGGGCTCCTGTAGTACACTTGGTGGAGCAGTTTGCTGTGCCCTCAACGCTTCTGCGTCAGCACGCCTCATTCAGGAGTGCGGGGGAGCAGCAGCTGACTACGCGCATCCAGCCCTCCACATGTCGAAGCCCTGGCTTCCTGTGCGGAGGATTGTGCCTCTTGCGGTCACGGCCTCACGGTCCTGATGAGAGGCACAGGGGATGCCAGGAGCACGGCCCGCCTTGGGCCACGCTAAAACAACCGTCAACTATTGGCAGGGTAAGAGGGCCTCACGGCTTTCTCATGAATGACCTGCCGGAAGGAGCGCCGGCATGCCCGTCGTAACTATGCGCCAGCTGCTTGACAGCGGCGTCCACTTTGGACACCAGACCCGCCGTTGGAACCCGAAGATGAAGCGATTCATCTTCACGGAGCGCAACGGCATCTACATCATTGACCTTCAGCAGTCACTGTCCTACATCGACCGTGCCTACGAGTTCGTGAAGGCCACCGTTGCACACGGCGGCACCGTTCTCTTCGTCGGCACCAAGAAGCAGGCCCAGGAAGCAATTGCTGAGCAGGCAACCCGCGTGGGCCAGCCCTACGTGAACCAGCGCTGGCTCGGCGGTATGCTGACCAACTTCCAGACCGTTTCCAAGCGCATCCAGCGCATGAAGGAACTGGAAGAGATCGACTTCGACGACGTCGCCGGTTCCGCTTACACCAAGAAGGAGCTGCTGCTCCTTCGCCGTGAACTCACCAAGCTGGAAACCAACCTTGGCGGTATCCGCAACCTGACCAAGGCACCCTCCGTGCTCTGGATCGTGGACACCAAGAAGGAACACCTCGCCGTTGACGAAGCCAAGAAGCTCAACATCCCCGTTGTAGCCATCCTGGACACCAACTGCGATCCTGACGAAGTCGACTTCCCGATCCCGGGCAACGACGACGCCATCCGCTCCGTGAACCTGCTGACCCGCGTTGTCGCCGATGCCGTTGCCGAGGGCCTCATCGCCCGCAACCAGCGTGCAACCGGCACCACCGAGGCTCCGGAAGAGCCGCTGGCCGAGTGGGAGCGCGAACTCCTCGAGGGCAGCAAGGCTGAAGAGGCTGCTCCGGCCGCCGAGGAAGCTCCGGCTGCCGCCGAGGCCCCCGCCGCTGAAGCTGCTCCGGCCGCCGAGGAAGCTCCGGCTGCTGCCGAGGCTCCCGCCGCAGACGCCGACAAGTAAACACAAGTAAATCCGGATTCTCCGGTGCTGCCTGCAGCGCCGGAACAGCTGACAGGATGGCCGCTCACCAGGTGAGCTGCCGTCCTGTCAGTCCGTACACCACATACATTTTCTAGACAGAGGGGTTCACATGGCGAACTACACTGCCGCTGACATCAAGGCTCTGCGCGAGCGCACCGGCGCCGGCATGATGGACGTTAAGAAGGCTCTTGACGAAGCCAACGGTGACGCCGAGAAGGCCATCGAGATCATCCGCATCAAGGGCCTCAAGGGCGCTACCAAGCGCGAAGGCCGCTCCACCGCTGAAGGCCTGGTGGCCGCCAAGGTCAGCAACGGCGTCGGCGTGATGATCGAAGTCAACTGCGAGACCGACTTCGTGGCCAAAGCCGACAAGTTCATCCAGCTGGCCGACAAGGTCCTGGCCGTAGCTGTGGAGTCCGGCGCTGCCGATCTCGACTCCCTCCTGGCCGTCGAGGTTGACGGCAAGCCGCTCTCCGAGGTTGTCGTCGAAGAAGGCGCAGTACTGGGCGAGAAGGTTGTTGTCCGCCGGATTTCCCGCATCGAGGGCGGCACGGTTGACGCTTACCTGCACAAGACCTCCAAGGACCTCCCGGCCCAGGTCGGCGTCCTGTTCGCAGTTGACGGTGAAGGCGAAGCCGCTGCCACCGCAGCACACGACGTCGCCGTGCACATCGCAGCGATGTCTCCGAACTACCTGACCCGCGAAGACGTTCCGTCCGAGCTGGTTGAGTCCGAGCGACGCATTGCCGAAGAGACGGCAAAGGCTGAAGGCAAGCCGGAGGCCGCCATGACCAAGATCGTGGAAGGCCGCGTGACGGGCTTCTACAAGGGTGAGGTCCTGGTTGACCAGGCATTCGCCAAGGACGCCAAGAAGTCTGTGGCACAGGTCCTCGAAGAGGCCGGTGTCAAGGGAACTGCTTTCGCACGTTTCCGCGTCGGCTCCTAGCCGAAACCGCAAAGGGGTGGCCACTTCGGTGGCCGCCCCTTTTGCATGCACGGCGAATGGTCGGATGAGACCTTTGACCGCCCGGCACGATAATCTTTTCAGAGTTCACCAACGGGAAGGCACCCATGGAAGCCGTCATTACTTCAAGCCAGCCGGAGAAGAGCCGACGCCGCGTCCTCCTGAAACTCTCAGGTGAGGTCTTCGGCGGAGGGAAGCTCGGCGTCGACCCCGAAACCGTCCGCGACGTCGCCAAGCAGATCGCCGCGGCTGTCCCCGCCGTGGAAGTTGCCATCGTGGTCGGCGGCGGTAACTTCTTCCGCGGTGCGGAGCTCTCCCAGAGCGGCATGGACCGCTCGCGCGCCGACTACATGGGCATGCTCGGAACCGTCATGAACTGCCTCGCCCTGCAGGATTTCCTGGAGCAGGCAGGCGTGGAAACCCGGGTCCAGAGCGCCATCACCATGGGTCAGGTCGCCGAAGCGTATATTCCCCGCCGCGCCATCCGCCACATGGAAAAGGGCCGCGTGGTCATCTTCGGCGCCGGTGCGGGCCTGCCCTACTTCTCCACCGACACAGTGGCCGCCCAGCGCGCCCTGGAAGTCCACGCAGACGTTGTGCTGATGGCCAAGAGCGGCGTGGATGCCGTATACACCGCCGATCCAAAAAAGGACCCCAACGCCGAGCGGCTTGAGACCCTCAGCTACGACGACGCCCTCCGCCGCGACATCAGGGTCATGGACCAGACAGCGATGACCATGTGCAAGGACAACAAGCTGTCCATGGTGGTATTCGGGATGGAAGGCGAAGGCAACGTCACCCGTGCGATCCTGGGCGAAAAGCTCGGTACCCTGGTGACCCCGTAGCTACAGCTAGGATGATTTCAGGACGGTTCCACCCCCTGGCAGGGCCAGGGAGGGAACCAGTAATGCTGAACCAAGATTGTGCAGGGAACCGGAACCCGGACTGCACTGATTTCTGAGGAGAGACCGTGATCGAAGAAACCTTGCTCGAAGCCGAAGAGAAGATGGACAAGGCAGTAGAGGTAGCCAAGGACGACTTCTCCTCGATCCGTACCGGACGGGCGAACCCGGGCCTTTACAACAAGGTGTTGGTGGACTATTACGGTTCACCCACTCCGCTGCAGCAGCTCGCGTCGTTCGCCATCCCGGACGCCCGCACCATCCTGATCACGCCGTTCGACAAAACTGCGCTGCGCGATATCGAGCGGGCGCTGAGTGACTCCGAGGTAGGGGCCAACCCCTCCAACGACGGCAACGTCATCAGGATCACCATCCCTGACCTGACCCAGGAACGCCGCAAGGAATACGTCAAGATCGTCAAGACCAAGGGTGAGGACGCGAAGATTTCCATCCGCAACATCCGGCGCAAAGCCAAAGAGACGCTGGATAAGCTCGTCAAGGACGGCGAAGCCGGCGAAGACGAAGGCAGCCGGGCGGAAAAGGAACTTGATGCCCTGACCAAGGCGCACGTGGACGGCATCGACGAGCTGCTCAAGCGCAAGGAAGCAGAGCTGCTCGAAGTCTGATGAGCCAGGCAGACCAGGCCCCCGCATCAAGGGCGCGCGCCAAGCGGACCCAGCCGCGCAGCAACCCCACGCCGAAGGCCGGCCGGAACCTTCCCGCAGCAATTGTAGTGGGACTGACCATGCTGATCGGTGTGCTCGGCGGACTGATCTTCCTCCCGCTCGGCTTCGTGGCTGTCACCACCGGGTTCGCGGTTTTCGGGGTCTGGGAAATCTTCCGTGCCCTGGAAGCCAACGGCACCAGGATGCCCATCATCCCCGTGATGGTGGGCACGGTGGCCATGCCTTTTGCCGCCTACTTCGGCGGTCTCGAAAGCCTCCTTTTCGCGCTGCTCCTAAGCTGCGTGGCTGTGCTCCTCTGGCGTTCGGTGGAGAGCCCGGTCGGATCAGCCAACAGCATCTTCGCCGGGGTCTTCACTCTCGGCTGGGTACCCTTCTTCATCAGCTTCGCCGCCCTGCCGCTCCATGCTGCCGGCGTGGTCCCCCCACTGGGCCTATGGCCGGGCGGGACGGTGCCGGCCGGAGCGTGGCAGGTCGCCGTGATGCTGCTGCTGGTGGTCTCGAACGACACCTTCGGCTACCTGGTGGGCGCATCGCTGGGCAAGCACCCGATGGCTCCCAAGATCAGCCCGAAGAAATCGTGGGAGGGCTTTGCAGGATCGGTTGCCGGGGCCACGGTGATCGGAGTCCTTGCCTGCATTTTTCTCCTGGACAAACCCTGGTGGGTAGGCGTGGTCCTTGCCCTGGGTACCGTTGCGGCGTCCACCGCAGGAGACCTCGCCGAGTCCATGGTCAAGCGTGAACTGGGCATCAAGGACATGAGCAGCATCCTGCCGGGGCACGGCGGTGTGATGGACCGCCTCGACTCCATTGTTTTCGCCTCACCCGTGGCGTTCGTCCTGTTCTCGGTGGTCTCGGGTGCCTGAGCCCGTCCTGCGCCGGGACAGGCAGCTAATACACTGGTCCGCAACGTGGCCCAGCCCAAGAGCAACAAAGGAACAATAGTGGCATTGGATTTTCAACGGAAAATTCCCGCGTCGTTTGAGCGCGTGCGGGGCAACGAGTTTGGTTACAACGCCAAACAGGTGGACCAGTTCCTCCAGCGGGCCAAGGTGGCGCTGGAAACGCCAAAGGCCGCCGTCCACCCGCTCGGCAGCGCCGACGTCCGGGCCGTTTCCTTTGATCCGGTGAAGGGTGGCTATTCAGCCGCCGTGGTGGACTCCGCGCTGGACCGGCTCGAGGACGCTTTCGCCCGCCGTGAGCGGGACGAGCTGATCGCTGCCCGGGGCGAAGACGCCTGGCTGCGCGAAATCGGAAAACTTTCGGGCATCCTCCGCGGACGCCTGCACAGGCCCGATGGCGAACGTTTCCGGCGCCCGGCCAAAAAGAACGTCCGCAGCTACAACATCCTGGATGTGGACAACCTCTGCTATGACCTGATCGGCTACCTCGAAGAGGACAAGCCCCTCAGTGTGGACAACGTCCGCCGTGCCGTCTTCCGTCCCGCCACGGGCTCGGAAGGGTACGAGGAAACCCAGGTGGATGCCTTCCTGGACCGCGTGGTCGAACTGATGGCGGCCATCGACTGACGCTCCTGCCCGACGTCCCTGCGTCTGCCCGACGTCCCGCCGGCACCGGGACTTAATCATCAGTTCCAGGCGTGGGGGACAGCGGCGTAAAGCTGCGCCAGGCGGAGAAGTACATGCGGTTTCCGGAGAAGACCGAGCCTGCCATGAACGCCAGCCCGCCAAGGGCCCCGACCGGCAAGGCCAGGCCGGTCCCGGCGCCCAGAATCGTCGCACCGGTTCCCAGGATGATGGCGATCAGGGCGGCGTTTGCCATCTGGATGAAGACCATGCTGCTTCCGGCCACTTGGCTCCAGGGTCCCCGCGGACCCAGGAAAAAATAGGTTTGGCGGGAACCGGCCAGGTCATCATGGCGCCCTGCCATGAGGTACGGGGCAAGCCCGGGGTCCAGGTCAACATAGGCCGCCCGGAGCCTGTTCATCGCAATGACGTACATCAGGTCCTCCAGGCCGACGTTCATCACCCGGACCTGGGTCAGCAGTCCGATCAGCAGGTCCACGAGGAGCACAGCCATAGCCAGGATGATGAAGGCGTCCGAGAATCTGGTGGCCTGGCCCACCAGCGCCAGGCTCACCAGGCTGGCTGAGGTGAAAGTCAGGAACATGCTGATCCGCGTCAGGACCTCACCCTGCGTGGTGCTGCGGGAAGCCAGCAGGGACCAGTGCTCGGTGGCGAGCAGCTGTGCCCGGACCGACGCCGGAACTCCTTCCGGCCCGGCGGGAGTGTTTCCGTCCTGCGTGGACATGCGGTAATTGTCCACCTTTGACGGTTCCCGCGCGAGGGCGGGCCGACGACGGCGGGTCACGCCGCCGTCGTACTTCCCGGAGAACGGGTGCCCGGGTCCGCCGGCTCAGCGTTCCGTGACCAGCGGCCGTTCCGGCGTGTGCAGGCGGGTCATCACCCGTGCCATGGTCCGGGGGATCCGCTTCCTGGTGGCCCGGGAAACGAACACCATCACGGCGAACGCCGCCGGGACGGACCAGGCCGCCGGCTGGGCCAGCCAGAACGGAGTGCCTGCGGCGCCCAGGACCGAGCCGGACACCATGGCGCCGCCGCAGAGGACTCCGCCGGTGACCATCCCGGCAATCGCTCCAGTATCGGTCAGGCCGCGCCACCAGATGCCGAGCAGGAGGACAGGGCAGACTGTGGACGCCGTGAAGGCAAACACCAGGCCGACGCTGCCTGCAAGGGCCAGGGAGTCGGTCATAAAGGCAAAACCCAGGGGTACAAGTGCGGCGATCACTGCAGCCAGCCGGAAACCCCGCACGCTGCCGCCCAGGACATCCTGGCTGATCACGCCTGCCAGGGAGACCACCAGCCCGGAGGTGGTGGACAGGAAGGCGGCAAAAGCACCTGCCACTACGAGCGCCGAGAGCAGGTCCCCGGCAGTCCCGCCGATGAACTCGCCCGGCAGCAGCAAAACCACCGCATCAGCCTGGCCGGAGCGGGCGAGTTCCGGGGCGAACGTCCTCCCCAGGAGTCCGTACGCCGTGGGGAAGAGGTAGAACACCGAGAGCAGCCCGAGGACGATCAGGGTGGTGCGCCGGGCCGAGTGCCCATCCGGATTGGTGTAGAAGCGCACGAGTACATGGGGGAGGCCCAGGGTGCCGAACAGCAGGGCCACCAGGAGGGAGATGTTCTGGTAGGGACCGGCAGGAGCCAGGCCGGTGGGATTGACCGCCGCCTGGGCCACGGCGCCGCTCCCGTTTCCGGCAAGGGAGAAAATGATGAACAGCACAGGCACCGCCAGTGCCGTGAGCTTGAGCCAGTACTGGAAGGCCTGCACAAAGGTGATGGAACGCATTCCGCCGGCCACCACGGTGAGGCAGACGATGACCACCACAGCCACCGAGCCCACCCAGGCCGGCAGGCCCGTGCTGATCCGGATGGTCAGTGCCGCCCCGTGCAGTTGGGGCACGATGTACAGCCAGCCCACCACCACCACCACCAGGCTGGTCACGCGGCGCACTGCCCGCGAATCGAGCCTGGCTTCGGTGAAATCCGGGATGGTGTACGCGCCGGACCGGCGCAGCGGGGCGGCCACAAAGAGCAGCAGCATCAGGTACCCGGCGGTGTAACCCACCGGGAACCACAAGGCATCCGTTCCGGAAAGCAGGATCAGGCCGGCAACGCCCAAAAAACTGGCTGCCGACAGGTACTCGCCGCCGATGGCTGAGGCGTTCCACCACGGTTTGACTGTCCGTGAAGCGACGTAGAAATCGCCCGTGGTGCGGGAGATCCGGAGGCCGTAGAAGCCGATGACCGCAGTGGCGACGGCAACCACCACCAGGGCCACGAGGCCCACGGCGGGATTCATCGCGGCCTCACTTGTCCTCGGCCAGATCGCGGTACCGGGCCTCATTTCTTGCGGCGGCCCGGATGAACAGCCACGCACTCAGGCCGATCACGGGATAAATGCCGGCCCCCAGCAGCAGCCAGTCGAACGGTATCCCGGCCACTTGTGTGTCCGCGAGGCCGGGGACAAACGCCAGGAGCAACGGGAACGCACCCAGCACCAGCAGGAACCCGCCGGCCACCACCAGTGCCAGCCGGAGCTGGGAGCGGATCAGCGACCAGACAAAGAGCTGACCCACCACAGACTCCTCGGCAGCTTCGCTCGTCTGGGCGGCCGGCCGGGCCGCGGAAAGGGGAGCGGTGACCCGGACCCGCGTCATAGCTGCGGCCGGATCCGGGTGGCCTGAAGCTTCTCGCGGACCGTTGGCAGGTGGCGGCGGCTGATGGGAAGGTTGGCGCCCGCCACGCTGACGCTCGGCCCGTCCGCGGCCAGCTTCATGGAGGCCACATGCTTCAGCGCCACCAGGAAGGACCGGTGGGTGCGGATGAAGCCGGCGTCCGCCCACTGCTGCTCCAGATCGGCCAGCGGAACCCTGATGAGGTAGCTGGCATCCGCCGTATGGAGGCGGGCGTAATCGCCCTGGGCCTGGACGTACGTAACGTCGTCGCGCCTGATCATCCGGGTGGTGCCGCCCTGGTCCACGGTGATCATCTCCGGTGCCGGGCCTTTGCCGCCGTCGCGCAGCAGCTCGCTGATCCGTCCCACGGAACGGGCCAGCCGTTCGGCACGGACGGGCTTGAGCAGGTAATCCACCGCAGCGAGCTCGAAGGCCTCCAGCGCACAGTCCTCGTCGGCGGTGACGAACACCACTGCAGGCGGGTGGCTGCTGCGCGCGATGGCCCTGGCAATATCCAGGCCGGAGACCGCAGGCATATGGATGTCGAGGAAGACGGCGTCCACCGATTCGGTGCTCAGCGCCCGCAGCGCCTCGGAGCCGGAGGACGCCCGGTGGATGGTGCCGATCCGGTCGTCCCTGCCCAGGAGGTAGGCCAGTTCCTCCACGGCCGGTAACTCGTCGTCGGCGACGAGGACATTAATCATGGTCCTACATTAGCCGTACCCGGGAAACGTGCCGGAAGGGCTCCTCAGGCGTCGTGGCCCGGCTGGGACTTGGGCACCCGCATGGTAATCAGAGTCCCTTCCCCCGGGGCCGTCTCAATCACCAGGCCGTGTTCATCGCCGTACACCTGCCGCAGCCGGGCGTCCACATTCCGCAGGCCCACATGGTCGCCGTCGGTGTGGCCGGCCAGCATGGACTGAAGCTGCGCAGGATCCATGCCCACGCCGTCGTCCTCAATGGTCACTTCCGCGAACGCGCCGGAGTCTTCGGCGGTGATGCTGATATGGCCGGGCCCCTCCTTCGCTTCCAAGCCGTGCCGCACCGCATTTTCCACGAGCGGCTGCAGGCTCAGGAACGGGATGACGGTACCCAGCACTTCCGGTGCTATCCGGAGGCTGACCTGCACCCGGTCGCCGAACCGTGCCCGCTCCAGCAGCAGATAACGGTCAATGCAGCGCAACTCCTCGGCAAGGGTGGTGAAGTCCCCGTGCCGGCGGAAGGAGTACCGGGTGAAGTCCGCAAACTCCACCACCAGTTCGCGGGCACGGGCGGGATCAGTGTTGATGAAGGACGCGATGGCGTTGAGCGAGTTGTAGATGAAGTGCGGGCTGATCTGGGCGCGCAGGGCACGGACCTCCGCTTCCATCAGCAGCGTCCGGGACGCATCCAGCTCCGCCAGTTCCACCTGGACCGCCACCCAGTCCGCCACTTCGCCGGTGGCGCGGACCAGGCCGGCGCCTGCCGATGGTGCAAAGGCCGCAACCACTCCCACCACGCGGGAACCGGCTTTCACGGGCGCAAGAACGGCGGCAAGACTGCCCGATTTACCCGCCGCGCTGAGGTCTTTGGGTTGGATGACGGTGGTTCTGCCGCTGGCGAGCACATCGGCGGCGAGGCCCATCAGGAGGGGTTTCAGTTCCTCCGCGGCGCCGTCCCAGGCCAGCACACCCGCGGTGTCGGTGATCGCCAGGGCGTCACAGCCGAGGAGGTTGCGCAGCTGCCGGCTGGCTTTGGCAGCGCCCGCCGGATTGAGCCCGGTACGCAGATGCTGGCCCGCACGGGATGCGGCGTGCAGGGTGTTGTAGGTGGCGCGTTCGGCATCGGTGCCCAGCTCGCGGAAAGACCTCAGCACCCTGATTCCCACGCCGACGACGACGGCGATCGCCACCACGATCACGGCGACGGCGGCGGCGGTCAGGAGAGGGGAGTCCGGCATGGTGCCCAGCGTAGCGGCGGGTGCCGTTTGTCGCAGCATCGGGACCGTTGAGCGACCATTGAAGCGCATCTCTGGAATGTACGGTCCCTCACAGCGCACAGTGATTGCAGTCACATTGACGGCATCCTGTCTGCAGGCGGCGGCCGGTGTGAACCAGGCAAGTCTCAATGAGGAGGAATTATGGGTAATGATGCCCAGACTCCGGACGCAGCGGCGTCCGTGGACTTCGAACAGGTCCAGTCGACAGCGCGGTTCCAGGAACTGCGCAAACGTCACCGCAGTTTTGTATTCCCCATGGCCGCCGTCTTCCTGCTGTGGTACTTCGCGTACGTCCTGCTGGCCGATTATGCAGTCGACTTCATGTCCACCAAAGTGTGGGGCAACATCAACGTCGGCCTGATCCTGGGCCTGCTGCAGTTCATCTCCACGTTCGCCATCACCGGCTGGTACGTCAGCTACTCCAACCGCAAGCTGGACCCGATCGCGGCGGAAATCCGCCACGAAATCGAAGGCCATGAATTTGATAAGGACGGCAACATCGTGACCGGAGTGACCAAATGATCGGCATCGCCACGGCGGTAGACGTCGCCGACCTCAAGGAAACCACGCTCCTGAACATGGGGATCTTCGGCCTGTTTGTGGCCGTCACCATGGTGATCGTGCTGCGGGCCAGCCGCAACAACAAGACCGCGGCCGACTACTACGCTGCAGGCCGCTCGTTCACCGGCTCGCAGAACGGCACAGCCATTGCCGGCGACTACCTGTCAGCTGCCTCATTCCTTGGCATCACCGGTGCCATCGCCATCAACGGCTACGACGGCTTTATGTACTCGATCGGCTTCCTCGTGGCGTGGCTGGTAGCCCTGCTGCTGGTGGCCGAACTTCTCCGGAACACCGGCAAATTCACCATGGCCGATGTCCTCTCCTTCCGCCTGAAGCAGCGCCCGGTCCGGATCGCCGCGGCCATCTCCACGCTGGCCGTCTGTTTCTTCTACCTCCTGGCACAGATGGCCGGAGCCGGCAGCTTGATTTCCCTGCTCCTGGGAATCAGCGACTGGGGCGGACAGGCACTGATCATCATCGTCGTCGGCGCCCTGATGATCATGTACGTACTGATCGGCGGCATGAAGGGCACCACCTGGGTCCAGATCATCAAGGCCATCCTGCTGATCGCCGGTGCGGCCGTCATGACCTTCTGGGTCCTGGCAATCTACGGCTTCAACCTTTCCAGCCTGCTCGGCGCGGCCGTTGAGACATCCGGCAACCCGGCCGTGCTGAACCCGGGCCTGCAGTACGGCAAGACCGAAACCTCAAAGCTGGACTTCATGTCCCTGGGCCTCGCCCTGGTCCTCGGCACGGCCGCCCTGCCCCACGTGCTCATGCGCTTCTACACCGTGCCTACGGCCAAGGAAGCCCGCAAGTCCGTTGTGTGGTCGATCTGGCTGATCGGGCTCTTCTACCTGTTCACCCTGGTCCTCGGATACGGTGCCGCAGCACTCGTGGGTGCCGACACCATCAAGTCGGCTCCCGGCGGCGTCAATTCCGCAGCCCCGCTGCTGGCCTTCTACCTGGGCGGCCCGCTGCTCCTGGGCTTCATCTCCGCGGTGGCATTCGCCACCATCCTGGCAGTGGTTGCCGGCCTGACCATCACCGCTGCCGCCTCCTTCGCCCATGACATCTACGCCAGCGTCATCTCCAAGGGAAAGGCCGACGCCGACACCGAGGTCAAGGTTGCCCGCCGCACCGTGGTTGTCATTGGTGTGCTGGCCATCCTGGGCGGCATCTTTGCCAACGGCCAGAACGTGGCCTTCCTGGTTGCACTGGCGTTCGCCGTGGCAGCCTCGGCGAACCTGCCCACCATTGTCTACTCCCTGTTCTGGCGGAGGTTCACCACCCAGGGCGCAGTGTGGAGCATGTACGGCGGGCTGGGCTCTGCCATCATCCTGATCATCTTCTCGCCGGTGGTGTCCGGTGGAGCGACGTCCATGATCAAGGACGCCAACTTCGCCCTCTTCCCGCTCAGCAACCCGGGCATTGTGTCCATCCCGCTGGCGTTCCTGCTGGGCTGGCTTGGCACGATCCTCGACAAGAACCGTGAGGACACCGCCAAGCAGGCCGAAATGGAAGTCCGGTCCCTGACCGGGGTTGGCGCCGAGAAGGCTGTGGATCACTGATCCCCGATTCCGGACCCGGTCTGCGGTTTCCTGACCGGAGCTGATCACGCAAGAACCCCTGTGCCGCCCGGCACAGGGGTTCTTTGTCTTCCGCATCCCTCCGGGTCCCCGTCGTTGTGTTCCTGCGGGTGCTCCGGGGGCAGATGCCGGCGGCTAGACCTGGGGCTTGAGCTTGATGTTGACCATCTTGAGTTCCTCGCCCTCGAAGCGGTAGACGAGATCGATTTTCCTGTCACCGTCGCAGGTGATGAGGCCGGTGATATCGGCGGACTTGATGTTGTTCTCGGTGCCGGCTTTGACGTTGTTGTAGGCAGGCTTGCAGCTGCTGTCCATCTCCAGGGTTTTGACGCCGGCGATGAAGGCTTCCTTGGACAGCTGTTCCTTCAGGGCCGGGTCGAGGTAGTCATCATAGGCTGTGGAGGTGTCGCCGGAGAGCACCAGCTTGGTGAAGCCGTCCGCGAGGCCCCTGGCCTGGTTGGTGGCGGCGTTGACGATGTTGAGCAGGATGAGCAGGCCGATGGTGACCAGTACCAGCACGCCGGCCACTATCCCCAGGATGGTCCAGAGCCTGCGGTGGCCGCGGACAGGCGGTTGCTGGCCGGGGAGTCCGAACGGCCCGTCCGCAGGAAGTTGCCCGGGGGTAGGGATGTGACCGGCTGTGTGGCCTTGTCCGGGAGCAGGGAGCTGCCCGGGCGCCGGGATTTGCCCCGTAGAGGGGTAGCCCCGCTGGTACGGTTCCTGAGGATTGCTCAAGATGGAGCCTTTCCGGCAACGCACTGGCACTGCCTTATTGCTGGGAACCCGCTGAACGGCACCCATCGATTAACCATGGACAGCCTATAACCCAGCCTGCCCCCGGGCCTTAACTGCCCTTTTCCACCAGATCCTAACCATCGCCGGATCCCCGCTCCAGCAGTGGCTGGATGCGGAAGGGGATGAGCTCGCTCATGGCCAGGGCGGTGTCGGTCCTGTCCACGCCATCGCAGGCAAGGATCTTCCCGTTGATCCGAAAGAGGTCCTCGGCGTCCAGTGCGACCACGCGCAGCAGGAGGTCTGCTGAACCGGTGAGGCCGTAGCCTTCCAGGATCTCCGGAATGCCGGCGAGGTCATGCGCCAGCTGTCCAAGCTTCTGCTGCTGGACGTGCACCGAGATAAAGGCCATCAGGGGATACCCCAGCGAGGCGGGATTGATCCGCCGTTCAAAGGACAGGAAGACGTGCTTCTTCTCCAGCTGCGCCATGCGCGCCTGGACCGTATTGCGGGAGAGCCCTAGCTTCTGGGCCAGCGCCACAACAGTCCGCCGGGGGTCGCGTGCCAGTGCAGAAAGCAGGCGCGTGTCGGTGCCATCCAAAGGGTGCATGTTGCGCAACGTTAGCACGGTTACGGACGCTTAAACAGGGCATTATGCTCAGGGCGCGCGGCGGTGGTTGTACCCATTGAGCATTGTGAGTAGGGTCACAATTATCCGGGGCAACGGCGCCCGGGCGGCTGCGGCTGGCGGAACCACAAGTTCCCAGGCTGTGGTCAAAACGACGTGAAAAGGTTGCGTGCGATCGTGTCTACAGACGAAGCGGGCCAGGGCGGATCGGGCACAGGCCGCCCGGTCGAAAATGCAGGAATCCCTGCTGGCAATTCGGGAACCCCTGCCGGGCCAGGCAGGAATCTCATCCAGCTGATCACCCCGGCGGGGGAACGGGTCAGCCATCCGGAATTCGACCCCTGGGTGCAGGACATCGCGGATGAGCAGCTGACTTCCCTCTATGAGGACCTGACGGTTATCCGGCGCATTGACGTCGAGGCCACCGCGCTTCAGCGGCAGGGCGAGCTGGGACTCTGGCCGCCGTTGCTGGGGCAGGAAGCGGCCCAGGTCGGTTCAGCGAGGGCCCTGAGGGATGACGACTTTGTGTTCTCCAGCTACCGGGAAAACGGTGTGGCCTATTGCCGCGGCGTGGACCTGGCGGACATCCTTCGGGTGTGGCGCGGCACTGCGGCCTCCGGCTGGGATCCTTATACGGTCAACATGGCCACGCCGCAGATCATCATCGGAGCGCAGACGCTCCATGCCACTGGCTACGCCATGGGAATCCAGAACGACGGCGCCGATTCTGTGGCGGTGACGTACTTCGGCGACGGCGCAACGAGCGAGGGCGACGTCAACGAGGCCATGGTTTTTGCCGCCAGCTTCCAGGTGCCGGTGGTCTTCTTCTGCTCCAACAACCACTGGGCCATTTCGGAGCCGGTGCGGTTGCAGTCCCACGTCCAACTCGCGGACCGGGCCACCGGATTCGGCATCCCCAGCCTCCGCGTTGACGGGAACGACGTCCTGGCTGTCATGGCCGCCACCCGGGTGGCTTTGGACCGTGCCCGGCACGGGGGCGGGCCCACGTTTATCGAGGCCGTCACCTACCGCATGGGTCCGCACACGACGGCGGATGATCCCACCCGGTACCGGGACGCCAACGAACTGGAGGACTGGGCCGCCAAGGATCCCATCTCACGGATCAAGGCGCTCCTGGACCGTAAGGGCCTCCTCACCGACCAGCTGCAGCAGCAGGTCCAGGACAAGGCGGACGCGGTGGCACGGGAGCTGCGGGCAGGATGCATCAACATGCCCGATCCTGAACCGCTGGAAGTCTTCAAGCACGTGTACAGCTCGCCCAACTCGTGGTTGGACCGGCAACAGGACCACTACACCCGTTACCTGGCTTCCTTCGGTGATCCCGCGGAAGCCCCGTCAGAAGAAGGTGCACGCTGATGACCCAGATGACCTTTGCCCGTGCCGTCAATTCCGGCCTGCGCAAATCCCTGGAAAACGATCCCAAAGTCATCCTCATGGGCGAGGACATCGGCACCCTCGGCGGTGTCTTCCGTGTGACAGACGGCCTGCAGAAGGACTTCGGCACCCACCGCGTGGTGGACAGCCCCCTGGCCGAGTCGGCCATTATCGGCACCGCCGTCGGACTCGCCTTCCGCGGGTACCGGCCGGTGCTTGAGATCCAGTTTGACGGCTTCATCTATCCCGCGTTCGACCAGATCGTGAGCCAGGTGGCCAAAATGCACTACCGCACACGAGGCACGGTGAAACTGCCCATCACCATCCGCGTTCCTTTCGGTGGCGGCATCGGTTCGCCGGAGCACCACTCCGAGTCGCCTGAGGCATACTTCACCCACACGTCCGGCCTGCGCGTGGTCACCGTGTCCAACCCGCAGGACGCCCACACCGTGATCCAGCAGGCAATCCTCAGCGACGATCCGGTGCTGTTCTTCGAGCCCAAACGCCGCTACCACGACAAAGGCGAAGTGGACGAGGGCATTGACCCGCGGACCGCCCTGCCGATGGACACTGCGCGTGTGCTGGCCGGGGGCACGGATGTGACGCTCGTGGCCTACGGGCCGTTGGTCAAGACGGCAAGGGATGCCGCCACCGCCGCTGCGGACGAAGGGATCTCCATCGAAGTCATCGACCTGCGCTCGCTGGCCCCCGTGGACTTCGCCACCGTTGAAAAATCCGTACGCAAAACCGGCCGCCTCGTGGTCACCCATGAGGCCGGCCAGCACGGCGGGGTGGGAGCCGAGCTGGCGGCGAGCATTACCGAACGGTGCTTCCATTACCTTGAAGCGGCGCCGGTCCGGATTACCGGGTTCGACATCCCGTATCCCTCCTCAAAACTTGAAATGCACCACCTGCCGGGCCTGGACAGGATTCTTGACGGCGTGGACCGCGCACTCGGACGCCCGAACTCCCTCAGTGGGCTGGAAGGATGAGCGCCATCATGATCAAGGAATTCAGGCTCCCCGATCTTGGTGAAGGCCTGACCGAGTCCGAAATCCTCAGCTGGAAGGTGGCGGTCGGGGATACTGTCAGCCTCAACCAGGTCATCGCCGAGGTGGAAACGGCCAAAGCAGTGGTTGAACTGCCGTCGCCTTTCGCCGGGGTGGTCAAGGAACTTCACGAACAGCCGGGAACCGTGGTGGAGGTCGGCAAACCGATCGTCTCGTTCGAGGTGGCGGACGACGCCGGCGCCTCACCGTCCGGGGGCGGACTTTTCGGAGCAGCGCCCGGCGCTGCCACGACGGCGGGAGGTCCCGCCAAACGGGAACCCAACCTCGTGGGGTACGGCGCCGTCCTCGAAAGTTCAGGCCGTCCTACGCGGCGGGCCCGTAACTTCGCAGCGGCCGCGCCTGGGTCCGTGCCCGGTTCAGTTCCCGGTCCGGTGCCCGCGTCCATCCCGGCAGCCGTGAAAGCCGAAGCCCCGGCGGTGGAGCCTGTCCAGAATGCCGAAGGCGAGTCCGCCGAACGCCCCCGCTCCACTCCGCCTGTGCGGAAACTCGCCAAGGACCTGGGGGTGGAACTGTCGGCTGTGCGGGGCACGGGCACTGGCGGGCTGATCACCCGCGAGGATGTCCTGAACTTCGTAGGCAGCGACGTGAGCGCGCCGGTGCGCCATCTTTCTGCCGTGTCGGATGCGGCCGCGCCAGCGGATGAGGCCGCGCCAGCGCACGATGCTGCGCCGGCGCATGCAGCCGCAGCACGTCCGGAGCGGGAGGTCCGCACGCCGATCAAGGGCGTCCGGAAAGCCATGGCTTCGGCGATGGTGGCAAGCGCTTTCACGGCACCGCATGCTACCGAGTTCCTGACCGTTGACGTGACGCCCACCATGGACCTGCTCGCCAAGCTGAAGGCCAGCAAAGGCTTCTCCGGCCACAAGCTCACACCCCTGACCATCGTGGCGAAGGCCGTTCTGATCGCGCTCCGGCGCAATCCGGCGCTGAATTCGCGGTGGGACGAGGCCAACCGGGAAGTGGTGCAGTTCAACTACGTGAATCTTGGCATCGCCGCCGCAACTCCGCGTGGGCTCACCGTTCCGAACATCAAGGACGCGGACACGATGTCGCTGCTGGAGCTGTCGGAGGCACTCACCGGTCTGACCGGGTCGGCGCGGGCAGGCAAGACGGCTCCGGCGGAACTGTCCGGCGGGACCATCTCCATCACCAACATCGGGGTTTTCGGCATTGATGCCGGCACGCCCATCCTGAATTCGGGCGAGGCAGCCATCCTGGCCATGGGCGCCGTTCGGAAGACGCCGTGGGAATACCGGGACGAGGTGGCCCTCCGTCAGGTCATGACCCTCAGCCTGTCCTTCGACCACCGGCTGGTGGACGGGGAGCAGGGATCGCGGTTCCTCGCCGACGTGGGCGCCATCCTGGCCGAGCCCGGCATGGTGCTGACGATGGTCTAGGCTGCCGACTGTTGCTGGAGCGGCCCTGTCCCGCTTGCCCGTTGCTGCCCAGCGCCGGCCAAGCGGGACAGGGCCGCTGGCGCGCCGGGGGACATGCCTGGGCGGAACCGGAGGCTCAGGCCGGCCGAACGTCGACGGTGAGCGCAGCCAGGGCCATGCCTTCCAGCATGGGGCGGGCCGATTTCAGGGTGACTTTCCGGCCGTGGGTGCGTACGGAGTGGGGCGTGGAGTTAATCAGCCCGAAGGTGGCGTGGGCGCGCATCCTCAGTTCGGCTGCATCATCGGCCGGGTGCAGCCGTGCCAGGACTTCAACCCAGAGCTCCACGTAATTGCGCTGCAGCGTCCGGACCTCGAACTGGTCCTGTGGGGTGAGGTTGCTGAAGTCCCGGTCCTGCACGCGGATCACGTCAGGCTTACCCAGGGCAAAATCAACCTGGAAACAGACCAGCCGCCGGAGCGCTGCCAGGGGATCGGTGTTCTCAGCCACGACGCGGCGGCCGCCCTCCAGCAGGTCACGGCTGACAGTGAGCAGCAGCGCGCCCAATACCGCCTGCTTCCCGGGGAAATGACGGTAGACGGCCGGCCCGCTCACTCCCGCGGCTGCGCCCAGATCCTCCAAGGACACCCGGTTGAACCCGTTCACCGCGAAGAGCGACGCGGCAGCGCTCAGCAACGCCTGCCGCCGGTTCTCCTTCGCCTGGCTCCGTTGGGTGGCGGGAGCAGGCTGGGCCGGCGGCGCCGGCTGGGTTGACTGCACCGGTCGGCTGGTGGCCACATTTCCTCCTTGGACCAGCAAATTCTAGCAACGCCTTCCTGTGTTGGACATCACAGTTAATAAAGACTAACCTGAATTTCAGTTACTAAGCACTAACCGAGTTGGCCTTGCGCCGCTCGCGTGCGGCTCAACAGAACAGGACCGGACACCGTCGATGGAGACCCTCACCAGCCGGCTTGACCCAGCGAGTGACGCCTTTGCTGCGAACAACAGCGCACAGACCGCGCTCGCCGCCGAGCTCCGCGCCAAGCTGGCTGAAGCTGCGCTGGGCGGCCCCGTAACATCACGCGAACGCCACGTGGCGCGCGGCAAACTGCTGCCGCGCGAACGCATCGACCAACTGCTCGACGACGGCAGCCCGTTCCTGGAGATCGCCCCGCTCGCCGCCAACGGCATGTACAGCGATGAGTCGCCCGGCGCCGGGGTCATCGCCGGCATCGGACTGGTCCATGGCCGCCAGGTCCTGGTGATCTCCAATGACGCCACCGTCAAAGGCGGCACCTACTATCCGATGACCGTGAAGAAGCACCTCCGCGCCCAGGAGGTTGCCCTCGAAAACCGGCTGCCCTGCATCTATCTGGTGGACTCCGGCGGAGCGTTCCTCCCCAAACAGGACGAGGTCTTCCCGGACAAAGAGCACTTCGGTCGGATTTTTTACAACCAGGCAAGGTTGTCTGCGGCAAAAATCCCGCAGATCGCATCAGTGATGGGCTCCTGCACGGCCGGCGGCGCCTACGTTCCGGCCATGAGTGACGAGACTGTCATCGTTCGAAAGCAGGGCACCATCTTCCTCGGCGGCCCGCCCCTGGTGAAGGCGGCCATCGGCGAGATCGTCACCGCCGAGGAGTTGGGCGGCGGCGACGTCCACGCCAGGATTTCGGGCGTGACGGACCACCTCGCCGAAAACGACGAACACGCCCTGCAGATCATCCGCGACATCGTCTCCACCCTGCCCATGCCTGCCGCCCCTGCCTGGAACGTGGAAACCGCCGTCGAACCAACAACTGACCCCGCCGGGCTGTACGGCGCCGTACCAACCGACGTCAACGCGCCTTATGACGTCCACGAGGTCATCGCCCGGCTCGTGGACGGCAGCCGGTTCCATGAGTTCAAAAAGGAATACGGCGCCACCTTGGTCACCGGCTTCGCGAAGCTGCATGGCCACCCGGTCGGAATCGTGGCCAACAACGGCGTGCTCTTCAGCGAGTCCTCCCTCAAAGGCGCCCACTTCATCGAGTTGTGCGACCAACGCGGCATCCCGCTGGTGTTCCTGCAGAACATCTCCGGTTTTATGGTGGGCAAGGACTCCGAGCAGGGCGGCATCGCCAAAAACGGCGCCAAGATGGTCACGGCAGTGGCAACGGCCCGGGTGCCCAAGCTCACCGTGGTGATCGGCGGGTCCTTCGGCGCAGGCAACTACTCCATGTGCGGGCGGGCCTACTCACCGCGCTTCCTCTGGATGTGGCCGGCGAGCCGGATTTCCGTGATGGGCGGGAACCAGGCGTCCAGCGTGCTCGCCACCGTAAAGCGCGACCAGTACGACGCCCGCGGCGAGGAATGGTCCGCCGAGGACGAAGAAGCCTTTAAAGCACCGATCAGGCAGCAGTACGAGGACCAGGGCAGCCCCTACTACTCCACCGCACGCCTCTGGGACGACGGCGTGATCGACCCCGCCGACACCCGCACCGTCCTGGGACTGGCGCTCGACGTCGTCTCCCGCACCCCGCTGCCGGAGACCTCCTTCGGCCTTTTCCGGATGTGAGCCAGAAGTGACCTTCCCCGTTCCCGCCACGCCGTCACCCGCCGCTGCCGATTCGTCGCGGACCGATACCGCGCCGGCCGACACGCAGCCCAAGCCCCTCTTCGGTACCGTGCTCGTTGCCAACCGTGGCGAAATCGCCTGCCGCGTGATCCGCTCCCTGCGCTCGCTCGGCATCCGTTCCGTGGCGGTCTACAGCGACGCCGACGCCGGTGCCAGGCATGTGCGCGAGGCGGATGTGGCCGTCCGGATCGGGCCCGCCGCGGCAACCGGGAGCTACCTGAAGATCGCGGCCATCATCCAGGCCTGCCGGGACACCAAAGCCGAGGCAGTCCACCCGGGCTACGGCTTCCTCAGCGAGAACGTTGAGTTCGCCCGTGCGCTGGAACAGGCCGGCATTACCTTCATTGGCCCCGGCGTCGAGTCCCTGAACATCATGGGGGACAAGATCCGGTCCAAGAACCATGTGGCCGGTTACGGCGTTCCCGTGGTGCCCGGAATAGCCGAACCGGGTATGACCGACGCCGAGCTCATGGACGCCGCTGCCGGCGTCGGGTTCCCGCTGCTCATCAAGCCTTCCGCCGGTGGCGGCGGAAAGGGCATGCACATCGTCGAACGCCCCGAGGACCTCGAGGCCACGTTGGTAACCGCCCGCAGGGTGGCGGCGAGCGCCTTTGGCGACGACACCCTTTTCCTTGAACGCCTGGTGCGCACGCCGCGGCACATTGAGGTCCAGGTCCTGGCTGACAACCACGGCAACGTCATCCACCTGGGCGAGCGTGAATGCTCGCTGCAGCGCCGCCATCAGAAGGTCATCGAGGAAGCACCGTCGCCGTTGCTGGATTCATTGCACGACGGCGGAGCCACCCGTGCTCGGATCGGTGAGGCAGCCTGCCAGGCAGCGCGCAGTGTCCACTACAGCGGCGCCGGAACCGTGGAATTCCTTGTCTCCGACGAGGCGCCGGACGAGTTCTTCTTTATGGAAATGAATACCCGCCTCCAGGTGGAGCACCCGGTCACCGAAATGGTCACGGGTGTTGATCTTGTTCAATGGCAGGTGCGGATCGCCGCCGGCGAGGTCCTCACCGTCGCCCAGTCCGACGTCGTACTTCAGGGGCATGCGGTTGAAGCGCGTGTCTATGCGGAGATTCCGGAACGGAACTTCATGCCCTCCACCGGCATAATCCTGGCGCTGGACGAACTTCCCGGTCCCGCCCAGCGGCCCAGCGCCCCCGCCCGGGCCGAAGTGGCCGCGGGCCATGGCCGCGTACGTATCGATTCCTCGCTGCTCGAGGGGCTGGAGCTCTCGTCCAGCTACGACCCCATGATCTCCAAGGTCATCGCCTGGGGGACTGACCGCACCGCTTCCCTTGACACCCTGGACCAGGCGCTCGCCGGGTACACCGCCCTGGGGATCGACACCAACGTGGAATACCTGCGGCTGCTGATCAACGATCCTGATGTCCGCGCGGGTCATCTCGACACCGGGCTCATCGAACGGAAGATGCCGGGGTTCGCCTTCCGCCGCATCGCCGACGCCGAGCTGGTGGCTGCTGCCCTGTACGCGCTCACGCAGGAGGACCAGGACAAGACACCGGCCCCGTCCGGACCGTGGCGGAACAGCACAGGCTGGCGGCTTGGCGCCCCGGCGCCCCGGCGGATCAGCCTCGGAACGCCCGACGGCGGCGTCTCAACGGTGCGGGTATCCGGAGGCCGCATTCCGGACGGGCCCGTCCTCGTCACCGTGGACAACGGCCCTGAACGCCGGGCCTCACTGGAGTTCAGCTCACGCAGGCACGCCGTGCTGGTCCTCGATGGGCAGGAAACGCGATATTCCCTCGCGCCGGTCTACCGGGGTCCGGTAACCCCCACGTGGGACAACCCCACCCCCGCCTGGCCCACGGAACTGTTCCTGGGCAATGAGGGCTGGTCCTGCCGGCTGGAACTGCTGACGAGGGAGACGCGGCTTGCCAGGGTCCTGGCTGCCATCCACCGCGAGGAAGGCGCCGCGGACCCGGAGGTCCGCTCGCCCATGCCGGGCACGGTGGTGTCCGTTGCCGTCACCGACGGCGACACTGTCACGGCCGGCCAGCTGCTCCTCTCCGTGGAGGCCATGAAGATGGAACACCAGCTGGCAGCCGAAGTGGCCGGCACCGTCCACATCAGCGCCAAGGCCGGCGACCTCGTCAGGCTCGACCAGGTCCTCGCCACCATCCACCCGATAACTCACGACCCAATCAAGGGAGCCTAGCCATGGCAGATTTCGAACTCAGCGAGGAATACCAGGACCTCAGCAACACTGTCCGCGAATTCGCCGACGAAGTGGTGGCGCCGGTTTCCGCTAAACACGACGAGGAGCACAGCTTCCCCTACGAAGTCGTCAAGCAGATGGCGGACATGGGGCTCTTCGGCCTCCCCTTCCCGGAAGAGTTCGGCGGCATGGGCGGTGACTATTTTGCCCTGGCGCTCGCCCTCGAACAGCTGGGCAGGGTGGACCAGTCCGTGGCCATCACCCTGGAAGCCGGTGTATCGCTGGGCGCCATGCCGATCTACCGGTTTGGCTCGGATGCCCAGAAGGAGGAGTGGCTGCCGATGCTGGCCTCCGGCCAGGCGCTCGCAGGCTTCGGCCTCACAGAGCCGGAGGCCGGCTCGGACGCCGGCGGCACCAAAACACATGCCCGGCGCGAGACTGTCGGTGACAGGACGGAGTGGGTCATCAACGGCAACAAGGAGTTCATCACCAACTCCGGCACCGACATCACCCGCCTGGTCACGGTCACCGCGGTGACAGGCCAGGAAGAGCGCCCGGACGGCAGCCTGAAGAAGGAGATCTCAACGATCCTGGTACCTACCGGCACGCCGGGCTTCAAGGCCGAGAAGGCCTATAACAAGGTGGGCTGGAACGCCTCGGACACCCACCCGCTGACGCTGAAGGATGTCCGCGTGCCGGAGGAGAACCTGCTCGGCGAGGAGGGACGGGGTTACGCCAACTTCCTCTCGATCCTGGACGAAGGCCGGATTGCCATCGCCGCCCTGGCCACCGGTGCCGCCCAGGGCTGCGTGGACCTGTCGGTGAAATACGCCAAGGAGCGCAGCGCCTTCGGGCAGAACATCGGCAAGCACCAGGCCATCGCTTTCAAGATTGCCCGTATGCAGGCACGCGCGCACACCTCCCGCCTCGCCTACTACGATGCCGCCGCCAGGATGCTGGCCGGCAAGCCGTTCAAGACGCAGGCGGCCATCGCTAAGATGGTCGCAGGCGAGGCGGCCATGGACAACGCGCGGGATGCCACCCAGGTATTCGGCGGCTATGGCTTCATCAACGAATTCACAGTGGCACGGCATTACCGCGACTCTAAGATCCTCGAAGTGGGAGAGGGCACCACGGAGGTCCAGCTGATGCTGATCGCCCGCGAACTCGGACTGTAGGACCTCGACACTGTTGCCGGCCTGAAAGGATCACTGATGATTAACAAGGTTGTTGCCAGCGCCGAGGAAGCCATTGCGGACATCCCCGACGGCGCGTCGCTCGCGGTGGGAGGGTTCGGCCTGTGCGGCATACCTGTCGCCCTGATCGACGCCCTGCACCGGCACGGCACCAAGGACCTCGAAACCGTCAGCAACAACTGCGGCGTGGACGACTGGGGGCTCGGCGTCCTGCTTCGGGACGGCCGGATCCGGCGGACCATCAGCTCCTACGTCGGCGAGAACAAGGAGTTCGCCCGGCAGTACCTGTCCGGAGAGCTCGAGGTGGTGCTGACCCCGCAGGGAACACTCGCCGAGAAGCTCCGCGCCGGCGGCGCCGGGATCCCGGCCTTCTACACCAAAGCGGGCGTGGGCACCCAGGTGTCCGAAGGCGGGCTGCCCCAGAAATACGACGCCGACGGCGGCATTGCCATCGCCTCAGCGGCGAAGGAGGTGCGGCCCTTCAACGGCGTCGACTACGTACTCGAAGAGTCGCTGACTCCCGATTTCGGCTTGGTCCACGCCTGGAAGGGCGACCGCCACGGCAACCTGGTCTTCCACGCAACGGCCATGAACTTCAATCCGCTGTGCGCGATGGCCGGGCGGATCACCATCGCCGAGGTCGAGGAACTCGTTGAGCCGGGGGAGCTGGACCCGGAGCATGTCCACACACCGGGCATCTTCGTCCAGCGGGTCGTGGTGGTCCCTGCCGGCGGGAAACGGATTGAAAAGCGGACAGTGGCGCTCACGGCGGCCGCCGGATCCGCCAAGGCATCAGCACAGGCATCCGAACAGGCAGGAGCGTAGCCATGGAGTCCACCAGCCCGCAGGGGGCCCCGCCCCGCCCGGAAGCCGTCCGTCCTGAGTACCGGCGCGCCGCCGTCGGCCATCCCGAAGGCATCAACCCCGAGACCAAAGGCTGGACCCGCAACGAACTGGCCGCCCGGGTGGCCAAGGAGCTCAGCAACGGCCAATATGTCAACCTGGGGATCGGCATGCCAACCCTCATTCCCAACTACATCCCGGCGGGCGTTGAAGTGGTGCTCCACTCCGAGAACGGGATCCTCGGCGTCGGGCCCTACCCGGAAGAGGACCAGGTGGACCCCGACCTCATCAACGCCGGGAAGGAGACCGTCACCGTCAATAAAGGCGCGGCCTTCTTCGATTCCGCGTCCTCCTTCGGCATGATCCGCGGCGGGCACGTGGACGTGGCGGTGCTTGGCGCCATGGAAGTAGCGGCCAACGGGGACCTGGCCAACTGGATGATCCCCGGCAAGATGGTCAAGGGCATGGGCGGCGCCATGGACCTGGTCTTCGGCGCCAAGAAGGTGATCGTGATGATGGAACATGTGGACCGCAACGGCAAGCCCAAGATCGTGGAGCAGTGTTCCCTTCCGCTGACCGGAAAGGCCTGCGTGGACCGGATCATCACCGACCTCGCCGTTATCGACGTGGTGCGCGAGGGGGGATCTTCCCGGTTGGTGCTCCGCGAACTGGCGCCGAACGTGTCCGTGGAGGACGTGGCGGCCGCCACCGGTGCCGAGCTTTTTGAGGAAGACCAGGAACTCACCGTATGAGCGGCAGCCAGCGCATCATCGAACAACGCGGCCTCTACTTCGAGGAGCTTGAGGAGGACGTGCTCTACGCCCACCGGCCCGGACGCACGGTGACGGAAACGGACAACGTCCTCTTCACCACCCTCACCATGAACACCCAGCCGCTGCACCTGGACGCCGCCTGGAGCGCCGGCCAGCCTTTCGGCCAGAGGCTGGTTAACTCCCTGTTCACGCTGTCCACCATGGTGGGGCAGTCGGTCACCCAACTCACCCAAGGCACCATCATCGCCCAGCTGGGCCTTACCGATGTTTCCTTCCCGCACCCCCTCTACCACGGCGACACGCTCTATACCGAGACCCTGATTACGCAGAAGCGCCTTTCTGCGTCCCGCCCGGGCCAGGGACTGGTCACCATGGGGCACACCGGCCGGAACCAGGACGGCACCGTGGTGGCACTGGCCACACGGACCTGCCTGATGTGGACCCAACAGGCACATTCCGGGGAGCAAACCGGGGGCCAACAGGGGACAATGGCTGTATGACGTTTGTGATGGGACCTGCCCTGCTGTTCTGCCCTGCCGACCGTCCCGAGCGGTTCCAGAAAGCTTCTGAACGGGCGGACGCCGTTATTCTGGACCTCGAAGATGCGGTGGCACCTGCGGACAAGCAGCGGGCCCGCGGCGCGATCCTTGCACAGCTTGGGGCCGTTGGCGAGGGGCCGGAACTTGATCCCAGCCGCACCATCATCAGGATCAATCCTGCGGGCACGGATGAGTTCGAGAAGGACCTCCATTGCCTGGCCCACACGCCCTACAAGACCGTGATGCTGGCCAAAGCCGAGAGTGCCGGGCAGCTGGAAGCGCTCAGGGACTACAACGTCATTGCCCTGTGCGAGACCGCCGCCGGGATCCTCAATGCGCCCGCCATCGCTGCCGTCCCCAACGTGGTGGGCCTGATGTGGGGGGCCGAGGACCTCCTGGCGTCCCTGGGCGGTACGTCCAGCAGGAAGGACGACGGCGTTTACCGCGCTGTTGCTTTGCACGCCCGGTCCGCCGTCCTGATCGCCGCCCGTGCGTTCGGAAAGGCAGCCGTGGACGCGGTCTACGTCAACATCCCTGACCTTGAGGGGCTGGCCGCCGAAGCCGCAGACGCCGTTGCCTCCGGGTTCGGCTCCAAGGCCTGCATCCACCCCACCCAGGCGGCGGTGGTCCGGGGTGCCTACGCTCCGTCGGAGGCCGACGTCGCGGCCGCCACCGAGTTGCTCAAGGCGGCTGCCTCGGCGGGTTCGGGCGTGTTCGCGTTCAACGGGAAGATGATTGACGGCCCCATCCTCAAGCACGCCGAGGCAACCATCCGCAGGGCCGGGATCCACAGCTAGCGCGCAGGCCGGCGCCCCGGCGTCCGCCGGAGCGACAACGGCGGGATTGCCTCATGCAGCTGCGTCCTGACCCACCGCTCGCCGGTCCTCCGGAACTCTGCCCGGGTGGCGAAACGGTACAGGTAGCTGCGGGCACGCACCCAGTGCGGCGGTTCGCCGTCGAACGGGTCAGTCCGCAGGAGCCGCAGGATCCGTGGATCCGCCTCAAGCAGTTTGGCGAGGAAGGCATAGAACCACTCCTCGTGGACCGTGCGGAGCGGCAGGAACCACATCAGCCAGTCCAGCCGAAGGTGGTATGGCGCCCACTGGCGGGGGAGCCGGCGCACATCCCCTGGCTTGCCCTTGAACCCGTACTCGCGCCAGTCGGCGGACTCGTCCGGCTCCCCGTCCAGGGTGCCTGCCACCACGATCTCTATCCGCTGTTTGGTCACCGTGCCGAACGCACCGTACGTGTTGACCAGCTGCCAGCGGTTGAAGCTCGCGTTCATCAGCTGTTGCCTGGACAGGAGGTTGCGCAGCGGCCAGTAGCTCAGGACCACCAGCAGCAGCGTCGCCAGCAGGGTGATCGCGAGCCAGTACGGGGGATTCCCGCGGCTGCCTTCGAGCGGATGCCAGTCCAACGGCAGGAAGGGCAGCACCGCATGCGCTGCCTGATCGCTTACCGCGGAGAATGCCAACACAATCGCTATCCAATTCAGCCAGGCAAAGTTGCCGCTGGCCACCAGCCACAGCTGGGTGAAGATGATGATGCCTGCGGCCACGCTCGCCACGGGCTGCGGGGCGAACAGGAAAAAGGGCACCACCAGCTGCGCGAAGTGGTTGCCCAGGACTTCGAGCCGGTGGAAAGGTTTGGGCAGCAGGTGCGCATGCCGGCTGAGCGGACCGGGCATCGGCTGGGTCTCGTGGTGGTAGTAAAGGGCAGTCAGGTCACGCCATTCCCTGCCGCCGCGGATCTTGATCATCCCGGCACCGAACTCCAGCCGGAACACCAGCCACGCCACCAGGATCAGGATGGTCCGGGGCGGTTCTGTCTGGTCCGAGCCAAGGAACGCCACGGTAAAGCCGGCCTCCAGCAGCAGCATCTCCCAGCCGAAACCATAGAAGGTCTGGCCCACGTTCACGATCGACATGTACAGCAGCCACAAGGACAGGAAACCTATGAGGGGAACCCACGGCGGCCCCAGCTGGGGGACACCGGCTACCAGGAGGGCGGAAATGGCGAGCCCGGCGACGCAGACCGCCCGCAGCAGCCGGTCCGAATACCGCCACCGGAAAAGGGTGGGCCGGCGCCGGGCGCTGAAACTCTCCAGGTAATCAGGGACGGGCAGCAGGCCGCGCTCACCCAGGAGCGCCGGGAACTGGTTCAGGGTGGACAGGAACGCAACAAAGTACAACGCCGCCACGCCCCGTTGCAGCACCTGCCGGGCGAATCCGTACTCCGGAGCATCGAACCAGGCAACCCAGTCCACGCAATCCACGTTACGCCCGCCGGTCCTGCGGCTCCAGTTCCCGTTCTGGAACCGACCATACGTGCCGTGCGGGATACTTAACCCATGCAGCCACGCAGAATCGTCATCCTTGGATCCACCGGTTCCATCGGCACCCAGGCGATAGACGTCGTCGACGGCGCCCCACACCTTTTCGAGGTCGTGGCACTGAGCGCAGGCGGCGGTAACCTCGAGCTTCTGGCCCGCCAGGCCGTCCACACCGAAGTGCCCGTGGTGGGAATCGCCGCGGGGGATCCGCGGCGGCTTCAGACCCTGATCGCCGAGGCTGCACGGAGCGCGGGACGGCACGGCTACCGGCCCGAAATCATTTCCGGCCCGGACGCCTCAGCCCGGATCGCAGCGGTGGACGCCGATGTGGTCCTGAACGGCATCACCGGTTCCATCGGACTCGCCCCCACGCTGGCGGCACTGAAGTCGGGTGCAACGCTGGCCCTGGCCAACAAGGAATCACTGATTGTGGGCGGCGAGCTGGTCAAGGCCGCAGCGCGGGAGGGCCAGATCGTTCCGGTTGACTCGGAGCACTCGGCCATAGCGCAGTGCCTGCGGTCCGGTTCAGCGGAAGAGGTGGACAAACTCATCCTGACCGCATCGGGAGGGCCCTTCCGCGGCAGGACGCGGGAACAGCTCTACGACGTGTCCCCGAAAGAGGCTTTGGCGCATCCCACCTGGGACATGGGGCTGATGGTCACCACGAACTCGGCCACGCTGGTCAACAAGGGCCTGGAGCTCATCGAAGCCCATCTGCTGTTCGACGTACCCCTGGACCGGATCGAGGTAGTGGTCCACCCGCAGTCCGTGGTCCATTCCATGGTCCAGTTCGTTGACGGGTCAGTGATCGCCCAGGCCTCCCCGCCGGATATGCGCCTGCCCATCGCCCTCGGCATGGGCTGGCCGGACAGGGTCCCCCAGGCCGCAGCTGCGTGCGACTGGACCAAGGCAACCAGTTGGACGTTTGAACCCCTGGACTCCGTGGCCTTCCCGGCGGTGAACCTGGCCAAGGACGCTGCCAAGCAGGGGAGCACCTTCCCGGCCGTCTTCAACGCCGCGAACGAGGAAGCGGTCACGGCGTTCCATGCCGGGCGCATCCGGTTTACCGGGATCGTTGACACGATCGATGCTGTCCTCAGCGAACATTCAGGATCTTCCGGGCTGACACTGGAGTCGGTACTGGATGCTGAAAAATGGGCACGAGCGCGCGCCCACGAACGTTTAGCAGTCAGCAGTCTCTAGGAAGCAGCAGATCCACGCATGAGTCCCGTCATCCTTTTTATCCTCGGCGTCGTCTTCGTGGCGATCGGCATAGCCGTGTCCATCGCGCTCCACGAAGTGGGGCACCTCGTGCCCGCCAAGCTTTTCAAGGTGCGCGTCACCAAGTACATGATCGGTTTCGGCCCCACCCTTTGGTCCCGGCGGAAGGGTGAGACCGAATACGGAGTGAAGGCCATTCCGTTGGGCGGCTACGTGTCCATGATCGGCATGTACCCGCCGAACAAGGACGACGGTTCGGTCCGGCCCTCCAGCACCGGCATGTTCCAGACCCTGGCCACCGAAGCCCGGTCCATGGCCCATGAGGAGGTAGGCCCGGAGGACGGCAACCGCGTGTTCTACCGGCTGCCCGTGTGGAAGAAGATCATCGTTATGCTGGGCGGGCCCGCCATGAACCTGCTGATCGGCGTGGTGCTGACGGCGGTCCTGCTGATGGGGTTTGGCGTGGCCACGGCCACCACCACCATCTCCGATGTCTCCAAGTGCCAGGTGGCCGCAGGCGAGACGGTCGATCCGGACTCGCCCGATTGCCGGCTGACGCCGGCCGCCGCGGCCGGACTCCTGCCCAACGACGTAGTGACCGCCTTTGACGGGAAAGCAGTCACCGGCTGGGACCAGTTGACCGAATGGATCCGCGCCTCCGCCGGCCGGGAAGTCAGCATCACCGTGCAACGCGACGGCGCCCCCGTGACCACCACGGTGACACCGGTGCTGTCCGCACGGCCCGTGGTGGGCGTGGACGGCCGGCAGGCCAAGGACGACGCCGGCACCCTCCTGTACCAGGACGTCGGTTTCCTGGGCATCGGCGCGAAGACAGAACTGGTTGCCCAGCCGGCGTCGTCCGTCCTGCCCATGGCGGGCGAAAACATCAGGCAGGTAGCCGGCGTCGTGTTCAACCTGCCGGCGCGCGTGGTCGGTGTTGCCAAGGCGGCGTTCAGCGAGGAAGAGCGCGATCCCAACGGCCCCATCAGCGTGGTCGGCGTGGGCCGTGTGGCCGGCGAAGTGGCGGCCATGGAAGAGGTGCCGCTGCAGTCCCGGCTGGGCGCCCTGGTGGGTTTGCTGGCCGGGCTGAACTTTGCGCTCGCGGTCTTTAACCTCATCCCGCTGCTCCCGCTCGACGGCGGCCATGTGGCCGGTGCGCTTTATGAGGGGGCACGGCGGCGTGTGGCCAAGCTGTTCGGGAAGCCGGATCCGGGCGCGTTCGATATCGCCAAACTACTCCCCGTGACGTACGTCGTGGCGGCTTTGCTGATGGGCATGAGTGCGCTGCTGATCTACGCAGACATCGTGAAGCCAGTGAACCTGTTCGGTTAGGCGGCTGCGGGGGAGCGCAGGCGAGTCTTATGGCCCTATTGGCGTGATTGCCGCCGAAAATACGATCAGATATGGGCACGTCGAATTCCCGGATGATCGGCCGCTGGATCCAGGCAGGATTGTGGGCGCTCCCTGTCTCCTGGCTGCTGACCGCATGGTCCAGCCTGGACCCACAGCCGGACCAGGCGCAGGACCCGGAAGCCTGGGCACGCTTTGTCAGCACCGATTCCTACCAGGTCAGTCATCTGATCGGCGGCACCGGAGGCACCATCCTGGCCCTCTTCGGCGTCTTCGCCCTGGGCTGTTTCCTGGCCACCAGCCGGGCCGCGGGCCTGGCACTGGCCGGGCTCGTCCTTGCTGCCGCCGGTAATGCTTTGCTGCTGGTCCCGGCCGTGATTTCCACCTTCGCCACCCCCCGCCATCGCAAAGGCCTACCTGGCCGGAAACCGGGACGTGATGCAGCTGGAATTCCCTGACGCCCTGACCTGGGCGTTCCTGCTGGGGCTCCTGCTTGCGGTCATCGGCAGCCTGGTCCTGGGGCTCGCGGTCTGGCGATCCAACGTGCTGCCGCGCTGGGCCGGGGCCCTGTGGGCTGCCGGCACAGTGCTGTTCTATGGTCTGGGTGCAGTCCTGGGACGGGCGACTACCGGCAGCAGCCTGCCAACCCAGTCTGTGGGGGCGCTGGTCCTGGCCGTCGCGGGCGGGTGGATCGCCTGGAGCGCAGCCCGGCAGATCGCTGCGACCTCCCAACTCACGGCGACGGGTTCGGTCTGATGTCCGGCAAGTTCTTTACCGGGTGATAGTTTGAAGTCAGCCTTTTTCGGCTGATTTTAAATAATCAGCTATTTTTGATTGATTATTGCGGATCAGCTGCGTACGGTTATCCCATGTACGTTCTGACCATTGACCAGCGCGGCAGCACCCATGACATCGACAGGGTCCCTGGGTTCATCACTGCCCTGCGCAGCCTGACCTCCGCCCCGTTTGAGCGGTCCGTAGGCGATGAGCTCCAGGGCGTGGTGGAACATTCCGCCGAGGTGGTGGAGGTCGCGTTACATGCACTCCGGAGCGGTTACTGGTATGTGGGTATCGGTATTGGAACTGTGCAGCTGACGCCGGGCGGCAGCCCGCGGGAAGGATACGGTAGCGGGTTTGTGGCGGCGCGGAAGGCAGTCGAGCTGGCAAAGAGCGCGGCCAGCCAGGTTCCATTGTCAGTGGTGTCCGGCAACATGGGCCGTGGACGGGGAACCTCTCCCTCAGCCGGGGAAGGATCCATGGCCAGTGCACATGCCCAGGCGGTGCTTCGCCTGATCGGACGCGTGGTGCAGCAACGCACAGACGCCCAGTGGCGCGTAGTCGATCGGCTCCGCGCGCTCCAAAGCGCGGACGGACGGCACGGCAGCCAGAAACAGGTGGCCCTTGACCTGGGAATAACTGAGCAATCGGTGAGCCGTGCCGTGGCCCGCTCGGGCTGGCCGGAAGAATGGGCAGCCAGGCCGGCTGCAGCCATGCTCCTGGACTACGCTCAAACCCACATTGAAGGAGACCGGTGAACGCACTCTGGATCACCATTGCCCTGGTTGTGGCGGGATTCGTGGGGTGGCCCGTGACCTCCCTCGTATTCCGTCTCGCCAGGACCATCGATGACAAGGCTGACGCCGCCACGAGAACGGATCCGGACCCGGCAGCCCAGGATCCTTCAGCCGATGTCACGGTGGACACCCTCCCGGCCCCCCGGTCCGGCGGCGGTTCGGATGCAGGAGCGGGGCAGAGGGTGGACGGCGAGCTGACCACGGGGGCCAGCCAGCCGGCGTCGGACGATCCGAACCCGGTACCACCGGTCCCGGCCCAGCGGATCCTCCGGGGCGGTGCGATCATCGGGGTCCTCGAACGCCTTGGCGTCTGCCTGGCCATCCTCACCGGACAGCCCGTGGCGATTGCCTACATCGTGGCCATCAAGGGACTGGGCAGGTTTGCCGAGCTGAAGGAGACCCCGGTGGCGGCGGAACGGTTCATCATCGGAACACTTACGTCGATGCTCTGGGCTGCGGGAACAGCAGCCATCGTCAAGGTTTCCCTTCTGGGCTGAGTGCCCGCCATGGACATCAGGATCGGCGACGGGCCGCCCCTGGGGATAGGGTGTCCTTATGACTGTTTTAGCCGTTGAGTACGTTTACGCCGCCGATTCCTCCGCCGTCCGTGATGAGCACCGCCCCGCGCACCGCGCCTGGCTGGCCGGCCTCGCGGAAGACGGCCGGCTGTTGACCAGCGGGCCCTACGGTGACGGCGCCGGCGCCCTCCTGATCTTCAAGGTCCAGGACGAAGCCGCGCTGAATGAACTCCTGAAGCAGGACCCGTTCGCCGCCGCGGGAACCATCGCCGGCATCCGCAGCACTGAATGGACTCCCGTGATCGGCATCCTCGCCGCTCACGCGTCCTGATTCCTTCGGACCACTTTCACCCCCGAACACACCTACCCAAGGAGTCCACGTGACCTCGGTCAGCCTGGGAATGCCGTCAGCACCGCCGCCCGTCCTCGCCCCCCGCCGCAAGACGCGCCAGATCAAAGTGGGCTCGGTCGGAGTCGGCTCGGACTCGCCCATCAGCGTGCAGTCCATGACCACCACGCCCACCACGGACATCAACGCCACCCTCCAGCAGATTGCGGAACTCACCGCCTCCGGCTGCGACATCGTGCGCGTTGCCTGCCCGTCTGCCGATGATGCCGAGGCGCTGCCGATCATCGCCCGGAAATCCCAGATCCCCGTCATCGCCGATATCCACTTCCAGCCCAAGTACGTGTTCGCGGCCATCGAGGCCGGCTGCGCGGCAGTGCGCGTGAACCCGGGCAACATCCGCAAGTTCGATGACCAGGTCAAGGAGATCGCCCGCGCGGCGAAGGACCACGGCACCTCGATCCGGATCGGTATCAACGCAGGGTCGCTGGAGCCGGGCATCCTCAAGAAATACGGCAAGGCCACCCCGGAAGCGCTGGTGGAATCCGCCGTGTGGGAAGCATCCCTGTTCGAGGAACACGGCTTCAACGACTTCAAGATTTCGGTCAAGCACAATGACCCCGTCATCATGGTGGCCGCCTACGAAATGCTCGCCGAACAGGGCGACTGGCCGCTGCACCTGGGTGTGACCGAGGCCGGGCCGGCGTTCCAGGGCACCATCAAGTCCGCCACCGCCTTCGGGGCGCTTCTCTCGCGGGGCATCGGCGATACCATCCGCGTCTCGCTGTCAGCCCCGCCGGTGGAGGAAATCAAGGTGGGCAACCAGATTCTCCAGTCGCTGAACCTGCGCCCCCGCAAGCTCGAAATCGTATCCTGTCCCTCCTGCGGCCGCGCCCAGGTGGACGTCTACACGCTGGCAGAGCAGGTCACCGCCGGCCTGGAGGGCATGGAGATCCCGCTGCGCGTTGCCGTCATGGGCTGTGTGGTCAACGGGCCAGGGGAAGCCCGCGAAGCTGATCTTGGCGTGGCGTCCGGTAATGGCAAAGGCCAGATATTTGTGAAGGGCGAAGTCATCAAGACCGTGCCTGAAAGCGAGATTGTTGAGACACTGATCGAAGAGGCCATGCGCATAGCTGAAGAAATGGGGGAGGCCGATGGCGAAGATGCTGTCAAGGGTAGCCCCGTGGTTAGCGTCTCATAAGCCGGGCACCGCAGAAGCGGGGATTGCAGTCCGCGCCCTGTCCGGCGCTGACACCCCTGCCCTCCGGTACCTCGCGCAACAGGACCCGGTGGCCAATGTCTTCATTCTGGCCCACCTCAGGTCCGTAGGCACGGCGGCGCCCACCAGCGGCGGGGCTGCCGTCCTGGGCGTCTTCGACGACGGCATCCTCGTGGGTGCCTGCTGGACCGGAGCCAACCTGGTTCCGGTGGAGCTCGATCCCGGCTTCGCAGGCCTCGTCGCAGCCGCGGCGAGCAGTTCCGGACGCCGCTTCGCCTCGGCATTCGGGCCCGCCGAGCAGGTCCTTGCACTCCATGCCGAGCTTGCAGGGCTCGGGCACACGGCCCACGAAGTGCGGGACGAGCAGCCGCTCATGACCCTTGACCACCCGCCCGCAGTGGAACCCAATACGGACCTCGCCCTGGGCCGGCTTGCCGACTTCGACAGGATCCTCCCGGCCTGCGCGGCCATGTTCGAGGAAGAGGTGGGCTACTCGCCCTTCCTTGGCGGCAAGGAGTTCTACAGCCGCCGCGTTGAAGGCCTCATACGGCAGGGCCACTCATTGGCACACATCAACAGCACAGGCGAAGTGGTCTTCAAGGCCGAGCTGGGCGCAGTCACGGCGGACGTCACACAGATCCAGGGCGTCTGGATGAACCCGGGCTACCGCGGCCAGGGGCTGAGCGCCGGCTACATGGCAGCAGTGGTGGAGCACGCAAGGAAGCTCGCTCCGGTGACCAGCCTGTACGTGAACGGGTTCAACCTCCGGGCACGGTCCACCTACGAGCGTGTTGGCTTCCGCCAGGTGGGCACCTTCGCGACTGTTCTCTTCTAGCGCACTTGCAGCCACGGCGTCCGGTCAACCGCGTCAGCCACTGATGGTGCCGCCTCCAACTTCACATGGAAAAACCCTTGTCAACGTGTCAGCTATCACATAAGTTCGGATTAGCTGCGCTGGAGTGGGTGGGCGGTCTCACCAGTCCTCACCAGTTATCAACGGCGTAAACGGCAAGAAGAGCCACGCCCGGCCGCAATGACCAGCCCGATTTGGGGGCCAGGGGCTTTGCAGCCCGGGCGTGGCTCTTCGCCGTCCCGGTCCAGGGACATCCCCCCGGAAACGTTGCCCCTCCCTGTCCCGCGGGCATCGGCGTTGCTTGCCGGTAGATTAGTACCCAGACGAATTGCCCGGCTCTGCTTTCCAGCAGCCATTCCCCAGAAACGGATACCCGCCCGTGGTCACAAGACTGTCCCAGCTTTTCCTGCGCACCCTGCGCGAAGATCCCGTCGACGCCGAGGTGGCCAGCCACCGGCTCCTGGTGCGGGCCGGCTACATCCGGCGCGCAGCGCCCGGCATCTACACCTGGCTGCCGCTGGGGCTCAGCGTGCTCCGCAAGGTCGAAGCCGTCATCCGCGAGGAAATGGCAGCCATCGGCGCCCAGGAAGTCCACTTCCCGGCGTTGCTGCCGCGCGAGCCCTATGAGGCCACCAACCGGTGGACCGAGTATGGCGAGGGCCTGTTCCGGCTCCAGGACCGCAAGGGTGCCGACTACCTGCTGGCCCCGACCCACGAGGAAATGTTCACGCTCCTGGTCAAGGACCTGTACTCCTCCTACAAGGACCTGCCCCTGAGCCTCTACCAGATCCAGAACAAGTACCGCGACGAGGCGCGCCCCCGGGCAGGCCTGCTGCGCGGACGCGAGTTCATCATGAAGGATTCTTACTCCTTCGACGTGGACGACGCCGGCCTGGACGCCAGCTACGCAGCACACCGCGCCGCCTACATCCGCATCTTTGACCGCTTGGGCCTGGAAGTGATTCCCGTCGCCGCTACGGCCGGCGCCATGGGGGGTTCCAAGAGCGAGGAATTCCTTCACCCCACCGAGGTCGGCGAGGACACCTTCGTAAGGTCCGCGGGCGGTTACGCAGCGAACGTCGAGGCCGTCACCACGGTGGTCCCGGCAGACATCGACTTCACCGCTGCCCCTGCTGCGGAGGTCCTGGACACCCCGGACACCCCCACCATTGAGACTCTTGTGGCGGCAGCAAATGAGATCGCTCCCCGGTCAGAGGCCGACGGCGGTGCCTGGACCGGCGCCGACACCCTCAAGAACGTGGTCCTCGCCGTCACCCTGCCCACTGGTGAACGCCAACTGGTTGTCATCGGCCTGCCGGGCGACCGCGGAGTGGACCTGAAGCGCGTGGAAGCCAACATCGGGCGCTACCTGCCCATCGCCGGCGAGATCGGGCTGGAAGCAGCCAACGACGACGACCTCAAGAAGCAGCCCCTGATCGTCAAGGGTTACCTGGGCCCGGGTCTGTCACTGGCTGAACCGCTCCTCGGCAATGAGAGCGCCACCAAGCTGCTGTACCTGGTCGATCCCCGCGTTGTCAGCGGCACGGCATGGGTCACCGGCGCCAACGAGGCCGGCAAGCACGTGTTCGGCCTCGTGGCCGGCCGCGACTTCGGCTGGGACGGCGTCATCGAATGCACCGATGTCCGCGAGGGCGATCCCGCCCCGGACGGCTCGGGACCGCTGGAAATCGCGCGCGGCATCGAGATGGGCCACATCTTCCAGCTCGGCCGCAAGTACGCCGAGGCGCTGGAGCTGAAGGTCCTTGACCAGAACGGCAAACAGGTCGTGGTCACCATGGGCTCCTACGGTGTGGGCGTTACCCGGGCCGTGGCCGCCCTGGCAGAGTCGAACCACGACGACAAGGGCCTTGTCTGGCCCCGCGCCGTCGCGCCGGCCGATGTCCACGTCGTGGCGGTCGGCCGCGGCGAGGAGATCTTTGCCGCCGCCGAGAAGCTCGCAATGGATCTTGAAGCCGCGGGCCTGGACGTCATCTACGATGACCGTCCCAAGGTTTCCCCGGGTGTGAAGTTCGGCGATGCTGAACTGGTGGGGGTCCCCACCATCCTGGCCGTTGGCAGGGGCCTGGTGGACGGTGTGGTGGAGATCAAGGACCGCCGCAGCGGCGAAGCGGAAAATGTGCCTGTGGACAAGGCTGTTGACTACGTGGTCACCGCCGTCCGCGGCTGACCCGCGGCGGTGATCTCGGGGTTCGAGTCCATCCAGCTCACCACGATCATCCTGATTGTGGTGGCTGGATTTGCCGCCGGCTGGGTGGACGCCGTGGTGGGCGGCGGCGGGCTGATCCAGCTTCCCGCCCTGCTGCTGGTGCCTGGAATCACGCCGGTCCAGGCGCTGGCCACCAACAAGATGGGGTCCATTTTCGGGACCACCACCAGCGCCGTGACCTACTACGGACGGGTGAAGCCGGACCTCCGCACAGCCATCCCCATGGCGGTCATAGCCCTGGCCGGCAGCTTCGGCGGGGCGGTGCTGGCAGCCACCTTGCCGGCCAGTGTCTTCAAACCGATCATCGTTGTCGCGCTGGTCGCCGTCGCACTCTTTACCGCCCTCAAACCGAACGTCGGTGACCTCACCGTGCTGCGCCACGATGGTCGCACACATTACGTCGTGGCGTGCCTGATCGGGGCGGTGATCGGTTTCTATGACGGCCTCATCGGCCCGGGTACCGGCTCCTTCCTCATCATCGCGCTTGTCTCGACCATGGGTTACGCCTTCCTGGAGGCCAGCGCCAAGGCCAAGATCGTGAACATGGCAACCAACGCCGGGGCGCTGCTGTTCTTCCTGCCGCACGGTTCGCTGCTGTGGGGTGTGGGCCTGATGCTTGGCCTCGCCAACATGGCCGGCGGGTACCTGGGGGCGCGGACGGCCGTCAAGCAGGGAAGCAGCTTCGTCCGGGTCGTCTTCCTGCTGGTGGTGGGCTCACTGATCATCAAACTGGGCTTCGACGTCTGGGCCGAAAACTTCGCCTGACCCGTCACGGCCAGAGCCCCTCGCAGGCCGCTGCCGCCGGGCGTACCATGCTGGTATGTCCGCAGGTGGGGAACCCTATTCGGAGGCACTGTCCGTAGCGGCGGCCCGGGCCAAAGAGTGGCTGGCGAGCTTGCCGGACCGGCACGTAGGACCCCTGAAAAACGCCCACGACCTCGCAGCGGACTTCGGCGGACCCCTCCCCGAACATGGCATGCCGGCCGCGGCCGTGGTGGAGTACCTTGCGGACCGGGCCGAGCCCGGCCTGATGGCCATGCCCGCCGGCCGGTTCTTCGGCTGGGTGATCGGGGGGACGTTGCCGGCAGCCCTGGCCGCGGACTGGCTGGTCGGCGCCTGGGACCAGAACTCCTGCCTGCGCTATGCCACTCCCGCGGCGGCCGCTATTGAACAGGGGGCCGGGGAATGGCTGTTGGATCTGCTGGGGCTCCCGGCCGGGTCAGACGTCGGCTTTACCACCGGGGCCACCATGGCGAACTTCACCGGACTGGCGGCCGCGCGCTGGCGGCTGCTGGCCGACGCCGGGTGGAACCTGGACCGGGACGGGCTCGCGGGCGCCCCTCGGATCAAATGCTTCGTAGGCCAGGAGCGCCACGACACCATCGATATGGGGCTTCGCTACCTCGGCCTCGGCAGCCCCACCCTGGTCCCCACAGATGACCAGGGACGGCTGCTGGCCGACAGGCTGGACACCATGCTCTCGGAAGGATCGGGGCCCGCCATCGTCTGCCTGCAGGCCGGAAACCTGCACTCCGGAGCCTTCGACCCCTTTGAGGACGCCATCCGGATCGCCCGTCGCCACAGTGCCTGGGTTCACGTGGACGGTGCCTTCGGACTCTGGGCGGCTGCCGTCTCCGAACTCACCGGGCTGACTGCGGGCATGGCGCTGGCTGATTCGTGGGGGACAGACGCCCACAAGACGCTGAACGTCCCCTACGACTGCGGTATTGCCATCGTCAGGGACACCGGGGCGCTCCGCGGCGCGATGGGACTCGCCACGACGAGCTACATGGTCCACGATGCCGAAGGACCGGGGGACCCGTTCCAGAAAGTGCCGGAGCTGTCGCGCCGGGGACGCGGCATCCCTGTCTGGGCTGCCCTCCGTTCCCTCGGCCGTAAAGGTGTGGCCGCCCAGGTCCGCGGCCTGGCCGACGCCGCTGCCCGGATCAGCCGCCGGCTTGCGGAAGTGGATGGCATCGAGGTGCTCAACGAGGTGGACTACACGCAGGTTTCCCTCGCCTTCGGAGACGACGCCATCACACGCGCCGTAGCGGCGCGGTTGATCGAGGACGGCAAAGTCTGGATGTCCGGCTCGCACTGGCAGGGCCGGGACGTCCTGCGCGTCTCTGTCAGTAACTGGAGCACTGACGCGGACGACGTCGATAGCGCGGTTGAAGCGGTCAGCTCAGCTTTCGCAGCGGTGAAGTCAGCGGGCAACTGACTGACGTCCAAGGGCTGCACGTCCAGGGCCTGCGCCCGCCATGCAGGACGCCACCTCAGCCGGGGGACTGCCCCGGTTCAGGCAGGTCATGGGCGCCGGGCAGCCCTTCGAGGGTCCGCCCGGCCAGGGTGCTGGCAACCCACAAGGACCGGGCCAGGTCCCCCTGATGGCGGGGCAGTGAGGCGTACTGCAGGGCGTTCTCCACTTCGCGGGCGATGGCCCACTGGCGGGCCGCTTCGGCGTCGAGGCCCGCAGCGGAGCTGAAATCCGTGCAACGCTGCCTCAACCCTGCGGCCGGATCAGCGCGGGAAAGGTCGCCCAGGCGGTTCCACAGGAGTGGTGCCACAGCGAACTCGGCTTCGCCGACCATCGGCTGCGGATCGATGGCCGCAAAGCCCCCTTGCAACCGGGCAAGGATATTCAGGAAATGGAAATCCGTGTGGACCAGGACGTCGTGTCCGGAACGGCGACCGACGGCACCCCGGGTCTGGCAGACTTCCAAGGCCGCCTCGAGGAGCCAGCGCGGGAAGGGCCGGCCCTGCTGTTCCCACTCCGCGGGCAGGTCATCGCTCCACTGTTCCGCGAGGGCCGCGACGTGGTTGAACTCCTGCCATTGCGGCCTGGTGTCCGGCACCAGGCTCAACTGCCGCACGAGGCCGCCCCATATCCCCGCAGCCTCATCCAGCGGTACACCCTGCAGCGAACAGCCCCCATCGAGACGCTCCAGGAGCATGGCGCACGTTCCGGCGTCGGACTCCAATAATCGGACGGCGCCGTATCCTCCCCACAGCGCGAGCGCGTGCCGTTCAACCCGGGCTTCGTCGTGGGGGAAGGCAATCTTCAGTGCGGCAGGGGTGCCGTCCGTCCTGAGGACCGGGACCACCACGCCGCCGTGCCCGTGCCAGGGCAACGTGCCGGGTGCCAGGTCAACCGCCAACTCCCAGTGCTCCAGCCGCCCCTGGACCAGGTCAGGAAGCGAGGCAAGCCAGGCCCGTCCGGCGCTGCTGTGGCCGTAGCGCACGCTAAGGGCCGAAGGGATGGGCACCACTGTCCGCAGGCTCACATCACACCGCTCGCCCCGAGCAGGTTTCCGATGGAGAACGTCGCGATGAGGGCCAGCGCGCCACCCACCACCACCCGCACCGCGGCACGCAGCTTCGAGCCTCCGCCGATCCAGGCGCCCAGCGCCCCGGTGGCCGCGAGTGCCACGAGGACGGCGGCAAACGTCAGGGGAACCCTGATCTCCGCAGGGGGAAGGAGGATAGCCAGCATGGGCAGGACGGCGCCGATCAGGAAGGCGACGGCCGAGGCAAAGGCGGCGTGCCAGGGGCTGACGATGTCCGTCTCGTCGATGTTCAGTTCAGCGGACAGGTGGGCGCCCAGCGCATCGTGCTCGGTCAGTTCCCGGGCCACCGTGAGGGCAGTGTCCACGCTGAGGCCCTTGGCCTGGTAGATCGCAGCCAGTTCGGCGAGCTCCTCCTCAGGCTCCTCGAGCAGTTCGCGCCGTTCCTTTTCGATCAGCGCTTCCTGGCTGTCCTTCTGGCTGCTGACAGAGACGTATTCGCCCAGTGCCATGGAGATGGCACCGCCCACCACGCCCGCGGCCCCGGCCACCAGGATCGGACCCGGTTGGTTGGTCACCCCGGCAACACCGACCACGATGGCGGCCACCGAGACAATCCCGTCGTTGGCACCCAGCACACCGGCCCGCAGCCAATTAAGCCGGACCGCGATGTCGTTGTGGTGCGGCTCATCCTCATGAAGCGATGGTGCCGGTACGTTGTCCATTCCTACAGCAAATCATCAGTGCGCATGAAGGGCCAGCATTCCGTGGCCAGCTGCGTTTTCAGGTCTGCGAGGGCCCGGGGTGCAGATCATCGACGGTCGCTTCCGCGAGCGGCGGCAGCTCTGCCTCCGCCAGCACCAGGCCCGGCACCGGGCTGAGGGGGCCGCCCCAGTGAAGTGTCCTGCGTGCGGCGGCCTCCAGGGCCGAGAGTGCCCAGACCCTGACGGGTCCCTCGCCCAGGGCCACCAGATCGCCATAGGCCGGGAGGGTGGCCGCCTCCAACGTGCCGAGCGTGGTGGCCGGAGCCGCCAGGAAGGCTTCACTGAGGGCATAGCCGGCCGGCTGGGGAGCCGCGGCCGTGCAACTGGACCGGATCATTGCTTCGGCGTCGTCATGGAGCTCCTGGTGCTGTGCCAGGAAACCGGCCGCCGGGGCGGCGGATGCGGCGTCCAGCCGGGTCAGCGCGGCCTGATACGCGTAGACGAGTTCCAACTCCGCCGCCCCAGCTGCTGCCAATGCGGAACCGGGGGTGGGGCTGGCTCCTGTGGGCTCTGCCGGGCAGCTGGCCGCCGCCGATGCTGTGGGGCCGGCCAGGGACTCCCGGGCCGTGGGGGAGGGTGGAGGGCTGCCCAGGGACTCCCGGGCCGCAGGGGAGTCGGAGGTGCCGGGAGGCTCCGGGTCGGCAAGGGCGGGCAACGGCGCACCGGCGGCTTCCGCCACATCCTCAGCTGCCAGGAGCTGGGCGGTACCGGCCCCTGCCAGAAGGCGGGCCATCCCGCCGTCGGCCGTTTCTGCGTCCTTCAGCCGCCGGGCAGCACTGGTTTGGAGGGCTGCCGAGAACTCCGCAGCCGAGGCCGGGGAACCCGGCCCGGGGAACCCTGAAGCAGCAGGATCCCCTGCCAGTGCCAGAGCCCGGGCGTGGACAGTCAGCAAAGTCACAGCGCTCCCCAGGGACGACGCCTGCGGCCCTGCCGGTGCATCTCCCGCCGCACGTGCAAGGGCGAGGCCGGCGGACCTCAGGGAGAGTGCGTCCGAGTACGCTGATGCCCTTGCCTGCTCGGAAAAGGGCGGCGTTGGGGGAGCGGGAGGCTCGCGGGGGATCAGGACGAATCCCACGCTCAGGACAAGGAGGGCTGCCAGCGCGAAAACCGCATACCGGAAATAGCGTCCGCGGTGGCGGTTTTCCTGCGTGTCGTCGTTCACAACAGACCATGTTGTCACGCCCACCGGCAATCCCGGTGCACCACTGCCGCCGGAAAATCGCTAGTCTAGTAGTCACAACATCATCTATCGGGAGGCGACCGGAATCGTGAGTAATGCAGAAGCCACGACTTCATCAGAAGCCACCGGAGCGGGCAAGGCTGAGGCCCCGCCTGCCTATAATCCGGAAGCTGCCAGGCTGCGGGCCTTGTTGGAACCTGCAGTCCAGGCCAACCGCCTCTATCTTGAGGATGTCTCCATCAACGCAGGCTCGCACCGGGTGGTCCACGTCGTGGTGGACCTCCCGCAGGAGGAAACCGGCGGGGTGAACCTCGATGTCATCGCGGACATCTCCAGGGTCCTCTCCGATGTCCTGGACAACGATCCCGCAGACGACGGCCGCCCGTATGACCTTGAAGTCTCCTCACCGGGCGTCGGGCGTCCCCTGACCGAAGCCCGGCACTGGCACCGCGCCCGCGGACGCATGGTCAAGGTCAACGTTATCCAGGGTGAGAACGTCACCGGCCGGGTCCAGTCAGTGGATGACGCCGGTGTGACCCTCGTCCCGGAGATTGAGGTCAAAAAGGGCATGAAGCCCAAACAGGGAGAGCCCGTAAAACTTCCTTTCGACAGGATCCGCAACGGAAAAGTCGAGATCGAATTCAGCCACCTCGACGAGGCCGGTCTGGACACTGAACACAATGGACCTTCTGAGGAGGCCTGATGGATATTGACATGAGCGCGCTGAGACTTCTGGAGCGTGAACGGGAAATTCCGCTGGACCTCCTGATCCCCACCATTGAGCAGGCTCTCCTGGTGGCATATCACAAGTCGCCCGGAGCTTTCGAGAAAGCCCGCGCAGAGCTAGACCGCAAGAGCGGCCACGTGACCATCTGGGCAGTGGAAATCGACGACGACGGCGCCCCGATCGGCGAGTTCGAAGACACTCCTGCCGGTTTTGGCCGCATCGCTGCGAGCACTGCCCGGCAGATCATCCTCCAGCGCCTCCGCGACGTGGAGGACGACGCCGTCCTGGGTGAGTTCAAGGGACGCGAAGGCGAACTCGTCGCCGGCACTATCCAGCAGGGCACGAACCCGCACATGATCCAGGTCAACCTGGGTTCCGTGGAGGCACTGCTGCCGCCGCCCGAGCAGGTGCCGGGGGAGAAGTACACCCACGGCAACCGGCTCCGTGCCCTGGTGATCGACGTCCACCGCGGCACCAAGGGCCCGTCGGTCACACTCTCCCGGTCGCACCCGGGACTTGTCCGGAAGCTCTTCGAACTGGAAGTTCCGGAAATTGCTGACCGCTCCGTGGAGATCGTGGCGTTGGCCCGCGAGGCCGGCCACCGCACCAAGATCGCCGTCAAAGCCAACACCCAGGGCATCAATGCCAAGGGTGCCTGCATCGGCGAAATGGGTTCGCGGGTCCGGGCAGTCATGACCGAACTGAACGACGAGAAGATTGACATCGTCGACTTCAGCGAGGATCCGGCCGCTTTCATTGCCAGCGCACTGTCGCCGTCGCGTGTGAACTCCGTCACGATCACTGACGAGGCCACCCGGTCCGCACGTGTTGTGGTTCCCGACTACCAGCTGTCGCTGGCAATCGGGAAAGAAGGCCAGAACGCCCGCCTGGCAGCGAAATTGACCGGCTGGCGGATCGACATTGTCTCGGACGCTGCCGCTCCGCGCGATAACTAGGCCCCAACGGGCCCTCGCCCGGGTGTGATTGCATCGCCGCGGCTTCCGCACCGGGAGCCGCGGTTTCAGGCAGATCTGCCCGGAGGGTCTAGAATGGAACATGACCGCGCCTAACGGCCGGTATTCGTGTGCCCTGAGTATTCCTGTTCCGCTGACCAGCGGGCGGGTGTTCGGGGCCAGCAGGTAGAACGTCAGGATGATGCTCCAAGTGGCAGAAGTGCTTCACAACGGGAATCAACCGCAACGTACCTGCATCGGATGCCGAAAGAAGGGAGCGCGGTCGGAGTTACTCCGGCTCGTCGCCGACAGCACCGGTTCCACCGCAGTGCTGGTTGACGAACGACGCCGGATGGCTGGCAGGGGAGCATGGCTGCACCCCAGCGAAGCGTGCCTCGCCCTGGCGGTGAAGCGGCGTGCGTTCGGACGTGCCCTCAACGGCGCAACCGGGACCGCCGCCGTCGAACGCCGGATCATGGCAGGCAAGCAAGCCGGCCCGTTGCAGCAACCTCCGGTGGCTGCAACAAAAACCGTCCAACCTGAAAGCGGGTCAGAAAACTGATGGAAACCCGATGAGTTCCCAGCGATGAGTGCGCAACGATGACAACTTTGTTGCGCTCTGCAATGGGCCTTTCAGCTGCAACCGCGGCTGGGGCCCGCAGTAAGAAGTAGACGGTTCGTGCCTGGCTCGGTGCGGACCGAGACAGGAGAAATGTGGCCAAGGTCCGCGTACATGAGCTCGCTAAAGAGCTCGGTATTACTTCCAAAGATGCAGTGACAAAACTGCAGGAACTGGGCGAATTCGTTCGCTCCGCCTCGTCAACAATTGAGGCCCCGGTGGTGCGGAAACTCCGCAACGCCTACCCCGACGCCGCGGCAAAAGCCGCAGCTCCGGCAGCCGCGCCCAAGGCGCCTGCCCCGTCGGCAGAAACACGTCCCGCAGCACCGGCCCCCTCGGCTGATTCGCGTCCGGCTGCCCCGGCAGCTCCAGCGGCACCGGCAGCACCCGCTGCTGCAACGCCTGCTGCCGCCGCTCCGGCAGCCGCAGCTCCGGCTGCGCCTGCTGCGCCGGCCGCTCCCGCTGCCAGTGCTCCGGCCTCACCGTTCAGCGGTGCAAAGCCCGGTGCCCGTCCGGCCCCCAAGGCTGAAACCCCGGCCGCTCCCACCCGCCAGGGCTCACCGCAGGGTGGATCCCAGGGTGGTTCGGCACCGCGTCCCGGCGGTCCCCGCCCGGGCAACAACCCGTTCGCCACCTCCCAGGGCATGCCTCGCGGCCGTGGCGGCGACGGCGAACGCGCTCCGCGTCCGGGTAACAACCCGTTCGCACCGTCACAGGGCATGCCCCGGTCCGGTGGAAGCCGTCCCGACGGCGACCGTCCCGGTGGCCCGCGCCCCGCAGCCGGTGCAGGTGGCCCCCGTCCGGGTGGTCCCCGTCCTGCAGCCGGTGCAGGTGGCCCCCGTCCGGGTGGCCCGCGCCCCGCAGCCGGTGCAGGCGGCCCCCGTCCGGCAGGTGCCGGCGGAAACCGTCCTACTCCGGGCATGATGCCCAACCGCACTGAGCGTCCCGCACCGGCTGGTGCAGGACGTCCCGGTGGCGGCGCACGTGGTCCCGGACGCCCCGGTGGCGCACCCGGAACAGGCGGCGCTCCCGGTGCCGGTGGCGGCGCTCCAGCCGGCGGCGGCTTCGGCAAGGGTGGCCGCGGACGCGGTGGCACCCAGGGTGCCTTCGGCAAGGGCGGCGCAGGACGCGGCAAGCAGCGCAAGTCCAAGCGTGCCAAGCGCCAGGAACTCGAGCAGATGAGTGCTCCGTCGCTGGGTGGCGTGAGCGTACCCCGCGGCGACGGCAACACCGTAGTCCGGCTTCGCCGTGGCTCGTCCATCACGGACTTCGCCGACAAGATCGAGGCAAACCCGGCAGCACTGGTAACCGTCCTCTTCCACCTCGGCGAAATGGCTACCGCCACGCAGTCGCTGGATGAGGAAACCTTCGCACTGCTCGGCGAGGAGCTTGGCTACAAGCTCCAGGTTGTGTCCCCCGAGGATGAGGAGCGCGAGCTGCTCTCCGGGTTCGACATCGACTTCGAAGCCGAACTTGAAGCCGAAGGCGACGAAGACCTTGAGGCACGTCCTCCTGTTGTCACCGTCATGGGCCACGTCGACCACGGTAAGACCCGCCTGCTCGATGCCATCCGCAAGTCCGACGTTATGGCGGGCGAGCACGGCGGCATCACGCAGCACATCGGTGCCTACCAGGTCACGCACAACCATGAAGGCACCGATCGCAAGATCACCTTCATCGATACGCCGGGCCACGAGGCGTTCACCGCCATGCGTGCCCGTGGTGCGAAGGTCACTGACATCGCCATCCTGGTGGTCGCAGCGGACGACGGCGTGATGCCGCAGACCGTTGAAGCCCTCAACCACGCTCAGGCAGCAAACGTGCCGATCGTGGTGGCTGTGAACAAGATCGACAAGGAAGGCGCCAACCCGGAGAAGGTCCGCGGCCAGCTGACCGAGTACGGACTGGTTCCCGAAGAGTACGGTGGCGACACCATGTTCGTTGAGGTCTCTGCCCGCCAGAACCTCAACATCGACGAGCTGCTCGAGGCCGTCCTGCTCACCGCAGACGCCGCCCTGGACATGCGCGCCAACCCGAACAAGGACGCCCGCGGTATCGCGATCGAAGCCAACCTGGACAAGGGCCGCGGTTCCGTTGCCACCGTCCTGGTGCAGTCCGGTACCCTGCACGTCGGCGACACCATCGTGGCAGGCACGGCCCACGGCCGCGTCCGTGCGATGTTCGACGACGACGGCAGCGTCCTGACCGAGGCAGGCCCGTCCCGCCCCGTGCAGGTCCTGGGTCTGTCCAACGTCCCGCGCGCCGGCGACACCTTCTTCGTGACCGCTGACGAGCGCACCGCCCGCCAGATCGCCGAGAAGCGTGAAGCAGCCGACCGCAACGCAGCCCTCGCCAAGCGCCGCAAGCGCATCAGCCTCGAAGACTTCGACCAGGCTGTGGCCGACGGCAAGATCGACACCCTCAACCTCATCCTCAAGGGTGACGTGTCCGGTGCCGTGGAAGCCCTCGAAGACGCCCTGCTCAAGATCGACGTCGGCGAAGGCGTGCAGCTGCGCGTCATCCACCGCGGTGTTGGTGCCATCACGCAGAACGACGTCAACCTGGCAACAGTGGACAGCGCCGTTATCATCGGCTTCAACGTCAAGCCTGCCGAGCGGGTTGCCGAACTGGCAGACCGCGAAGGCGTGGACATGCGCTTCTACTCCGTCATCTACGCAGCAATCGATGACATCGAAGCAGCCCTTAAGGGCATGCTCAAGCCGGAGTACGAAGAAGTCCAGCTGGGTACCGCCGAGGTCCGCGAAGTCTTCCGCTCTTCCAAGTTCGGAAACATCGCCGGTTCCATCGTTCGCTCGGGCATCATCCGACGCAACACGAAGGCCCGCATCAGCCGCGACGGCAAGATCATCGGTGACAACCTCACCGTTGAGACACTCAAGCGCTTCAAGGACGACGCCACTGAGGTCCGCACGGACTTCGAGTGTGGTATCGGTCTTGGTTCGTTCAACGACATCACCGAAGGCGACATCATTGAGACCTTCGAGATGCGCGAAAAGCCGCGCGTCTAAGGCAGGGTAAGCACTATCGCGGGGAGCCTCCGAGTTTTGGGGGCGCCCCGCCCCTACGCTGGGCGGCACGGGATCTGCGATCCTGTGCCGCCCAGCTCCGGTAGGCCCGATGCCACTCCCGGGCGCCCCCAAAACTCTCCGGCATCGTCATAGACTCACCTCAGGCGCTTGGCAGCGAACTCAGCTGAAAAGCTGACCAGCCACCGCGCCGTCGTACATCCAAAGAATTTTTAGGAGTGGAAATGGCTGATCCCGCACGGGCTGCCAAGTTGGCGCAGCGGATTAAGGTTGTTGTTGCGGAGGCTCTGGGCCGGAAGGTTAAGGATCCCCGGCTGGAGGGCATTACTGTGACCGATGCCCGCGTGACCAATGATCTGCAGCACGCCACGATCTACTACACCGTTTTCGGTGACCAGGCTGTCCAGGCTGACGCTGCCAAGGGACTGGAAAAGGCCAAGGGGGTGCTGCGCCAGGAAGTTGGACGCAACATCACCGTCCGCCTGACGCCCACGCTGGAATTTGTGGCTGACCAGATCCCGGTCAACGCCTCGAACCTGGAGGAACTCCTCCGGGCCGCCAAGAAGCGGGACGCCGAGGTGGCGGCCCTGGCTGCCAGCGCCAAGCACGCCGGCGACGCCGATCCTTACAAGAGCGACATCCCCGAGGACGTCGAAATTGACGAGGATGACTTCGACGAAGAGGACATTGACCTCACGGACGACGACGAGCTCGACGAAGACGGCTCCAAGTAGAAGCTGGTTCCCAGCAGAAGGCCCGGACCGCAGTTGCGGTCCGGGCCTTCTGCTTCCCAGAAAACCTCGGTCGGCGCTATCTCCTGATGCTTGCCCTAATGACCTTGCCCAAGGATGCCGGCGGCGGTGGGGCTGCAAAGTCGGGCAGGGCATTAACCGTCGCGTAGAGGGTCCGCCCCTCAATCTCAAGCGCCCCGGGCGTTGGCTCCGCGAGGAACTGGGAATGCTTGCGGGTCCAGGCATCGATCTTGACGATCTCGTTGCCGAACATCAGGGCGGCATAAACATCACCATTGCCTGAGACTGCAATCCCAGTGGGGCCGACGAGGTTATCAGTCCAAAGGCGTGTGGCGCCGGTCCATGGGTTGATCCTGAAGATGGCCCCCCGGGCGCCGAGCGACTCATCTTCCGGGCCACCGGGCAGTGTAGACACGTACAGCCAGCCGTCAGGACCGATCTCAACATCAGTTGGCACTGCCTCGAAGGCGAATTCACTGCCAACCACGCACTCGGGAACAGTGAAGGTGCCGCCCATCATGTCGATGGGGAATGTGAGCCCGGCCGGCACTTCCGCCGGCCTGGGCGGCAAGACAGCAAGAGTGGAGACAGCGCCCGTGGCGGCGTTCACCTTCAGGATCGCATTCATGCCCGCATCGGCCACGTATACCGTATTGCCCTTAACCGCGGTGGCGTAAGGATGGGAATCCACACCGCCGGTGTACTTGGGCGGGAAGGCCCTCGGCCAGTCCTTCACGCAATCATCGGTGACTTCGGGGCCGAAGCCATAGTGTTGGCCGCCATCCGGATTGTTCTCCCGCTCATGTGCAGCCAGATCGGCGATGGTCCGGACTTCACCATCACCCTTGATGGATTTCAGGTAACCCTGCAGGTTCTCGGGGACACCTTGCCCGGCACCGACGCTTTCGACGAAGAACGTCGTGGCACCCCGGGTTTCCACACCGGCAACATCCCAGCCCGGACGCTCGTACACGTCACTGATGGAGCCGTCCCGGTCTATTGTGCTGAGTTTGCCCACAGGGGTCTCACCGAACACCGTATGGGTGAACAGGACGGACTTATTCGTCCCGACAGCGAGGCTCAAGGGCAGGCCAAGGCCCTCCGCCAACGTGTCATAGCTTCGATCCGTGGAGCCCGCAGAAGCAGGCCCAATGGGAATAACCAAGGCTGCGGCAGCGATGCATGCGACGATGGGAATCTTCTTGTTCATTGCAACTCCTGAAGTGCGCCCCGCAGGACGGGGCCGGGCAATGAGACCAAAGCAGATATGGATTTACGCAGTCCCCCTGGGCGCAAGATTAGTCCTCTGTGCCGATGGCGTCGACGTAAATTCCCCCTTCTAAGCCCCCTAATTTTGACCCTGAACTGCAGCGGCGTGGCTAGGATCTAGCTATGACCCAAGCGAGCGGGAACCACGGTGCCACCCGATACCTGGAACAGGCCGTTGAGCTGGCCATCCGGAACGTCGCCGAGGGCGGGGGACCCTTCGCGGCACTCGTGGTGACCGCCGATGGACGCTCCTACGAGGGCATCAACCGCGTCACCCGCGACAACGATCCCACGGCGCACGCCGAAGTCGTGGCCATCCGCACCGCCGCCGCGGCCAGCGCCAACTTCGACCTCAGCGGAGCCGTGCTCTACACCAGCTGCGAGCCGTGCCCGTTGTGCCTGGCGGCCGCGCTTTGGGCCCGCATCGACCGCGTGTACTTCGCCGCAGACCGTCACGGCGCAGCCGCAGCCGGCTTCGACGACGCAGTGTTCTATGAATACTTCGACGGAACCAGGCCGGAACTGCTGCCCGTGGCACACGAGCCGATTCCGACGTCGGACCTTCCGTTTGACGCCTGGCGGAACAACGCCGAACGAACCGAATACTGAACCGGAGGCGACGTGCCTGCAGCAGCCGTGGAACCAACCCTGATCACATGCCCCACGTGCGGAAAGACCAACCGGATCCCCGCCGCGGCAGCCGGCCGTCCGCGCTGTGGAAGCTGCCGGTCTGACCTGCCCTGGATCGTCAACGCCGGTGACGGCGATTTTGCCGTGGTGGCGGAACAGTCCCCGGTCCCGGCCCTCATCGACTTCTGGGCCGCCTGGTGCGGTCCCTGCCGGATGGTGAGCCCGGTCCTTGACAGGATTGCCAGGGAACGGGCTGGTCAGATCAAGCTCGTCAAGGTTGATGTTGACAGGGCTCCACAGCTGTCCCGGCGGTTCGACATCCAGGCGATTCCAACGCTGATGATCATCGACGGCGGCAAAGTGGTGGCCACCCAGACAGGCGCTGCCCCCGCCGAAGCCCTGCGCTCGTGGCTTGATCAAGCGCTCCGCTGAGCGCCGATATACTGGGAAGCGTGCTTTCTGGACTGGTGATAGTGGACAAACCGCAGGGATGGACCAGCCATGATGTGGTTGGTCGGATGCGTCGCATCGCCGGAACCCGGAAAGTGGGGCACGCCGGCACGCTCGATCCCATGGCCACCGGTGTGCTGGTGGTGGGCATCAACAAGGCCACCCGCCTCCTGACGTACATCGTGGGCACGTCCAAGACGTATACAGCCACCATCCGTTTGGGCCAATCCACCATCACGGACGACGCCGAAGGCGACGTCATTGCCTCCGTCAGCACCGCCGGGGTCACCGATGCGGCAGTCCACGACGGCGTCGCCGCCCTCACCGGGCAGATCCAGCAGGTGCCCAGCAGTGTCAGCGCCATCAAAGTCAACGGTGAACGCGCCTATGCCAGGGTCCGGTCAGGCGAGGAAGTGAAACTCGCGGCCCGGCCCGTCACCATCCACCGTTTCGAGATCCACGGCATCAGCCGGGAACCCGGCAGCGACGTCCTGGACGTCGAGGTCACAGTGGAGTGCTCATCCGGGACCTACATCCGGGCACTCGCCCGCGACCTTGGCGACGGGCTCGGAGTGCGTGGCCACCTCACGGCCCTCCGCCGGACCCACGTTGGACCTTATTCACTGGACCAGGCCCGCACCCTGGAGCAGCTTGCCGAGGAGCTTGAGGTCCTGGAAATGTCGCAGGCAGCCCGGGCGCTGATGCCCAACCGCGAACTCACGGCAGAGGAAACCACCGAGATCTCCTTTGGCCGGCGGATTGCCGCAGGAGCGGAGACAGGCAGCCTGGCGGCCACCACCGAGCACCCAGCAGCGGCGTTCGCCCCGGACGGCAGCCTGGTGGCCCTGCTCGCGGATACCGGCAGCTATGCGAAACCGGTACTTGTCTTTGCACCCGGCAATGCCAGCCAGGATTCCTGAGCATGGACGCCTATTTCTACATCATCCTGACCGTCGGCCTCATCTCAAGCGGTATCTGCCTGATGGCGGGCATCCTGAAAAAAGCTCCGAACGACGTCACCATCCTGTCAGTGGCTGCCGTCGAGCTCGCGTTGGTGGTGTATCTGGTGGGTTCCATCGTCAGGGTGATCGCGGGCGAGCCGATCGCCGGCGAAGCCTGGGAGTTCTGGGGATACCTGGCCACGGCCATGCTCCTGCCACCGGCGGCCGTCTACTGGTCCATCCTGGAACGGACCCGCTGGAGCAACTTTGTCCTGGCCGCCGTCGGCGTAACCGCCTTGGTGATGGCCGCCCGAATGAACCAGATCTGGTACTGACATGGAAGAAGCCCGCAACGTGAACGCACCGAAGACAGGCGCCACCCCTGGAACCACTGCAGTCAAAGCAAGCGGCAAGGACACCAGAAACACGGGCCCCGGACGCCTTCTCATTGCTGTCTACGCGGTGTTTGCCATTTCAGCCACCGCCCGCGCCGGCTACCAGATCCTGACCAAGTTCTCTGAGGCACCGCTGGCCTACCTGTTGTCCGCCTTCGCCGCCGTCGTATACCTGGTGGCCACAGTGTCCCTGGCCAAGCCGGGCCGCACCTGGTTCAAGGTCTCGGTGGCCGCCGTGCTGGTGGAGCTCGTAGGAGTGCTGGTGGTGGGGTCGCTGAGCGTTTTCGACCCCGTGCAGTTCCCTCACGAAACGGTGTGGTCGCTGTTCGGCCGCGGCTACGCCTTCATCCCGCTGCTGCTGCCCATACTGGGGCTGGTGTGGCTGTACCGCCGGCGGCCGGGCAAGATCCCGGCCACCGCTTAAGGGCAGGGTCCCGGCCGCCGCTTGAGGGCAGCGCTGACGGCCTCTGGCCGCCGGCCGTAGCCCTGTTGCCGCTACCTCTTGCCGAACAGGCCGCCGAGAATATCGGCCAGCCCACCGCTTTTGGTCGTTTCCGGCGCGGGCTGGTTGTCGCCGGGGAGATCCACCTGGACCACTTCGCCCGGCTGCACCGACCGTTGACCGCGCTGGCCCTGCAGGTCCGGTAACTGATTGTTGCCCGGCGCCCCCGACTGGGTTGATGCCTGCGTTGACGTCTCCGTTGATGTGGGCCCGCCGCTGCCGAGGACCCCGCCGAGGCCATCCAGGATGCTGTCCAGCACTGAACCCTGCTGGCCGGAACCCGCTCCCGCGCCGGCACCGGCTCCCGCGCCAAGCAGTCCGCCCAGGATGCTGCCGAGGTCAATTCCACCGGGGCCTGCGCCGGCCTGGGTCGGCTGGCCGGTGCCGTGGCCGCCCTGCCCAAGAATTTTCTTCGCCAGGTAGGACATGACGATCGGCGCGAGGATGGGCAGGGCCTTCCGGATCAGGTCTCCAGCGATACCACCCAGGGCTGGCGCGCCTGCGAGCTGCGCCGCCACCTGGTCCTGCTGGCCACCGAAGACGTGGCTGACGATCTTTTCGCCGTCGGCAGTGTCAACCTGGCTGGCGTCCACGCCGCCGTCCACCAGCCCGTCCTGGTGCTGGCCCAGGGCCTCCTGAAGAGAGGCCGCGCCGTCGGGAGCCTGGGCGTTATTGTGCATTCCCGCCAGCAGGGTGGGCAACGCCGCTTCGACGGCAGTCCGGGCGGACGCCGGATCTGTGTCGAGCAGGGAGGCGATCTGGTTGATGTCGATCTGGTTGAGGAGGTCGTGTAACTCGGTCATGAGGTACCCCTTGAGCGCCGCGGATCCCGCGGACATTGTCGATGCGGCGCGGCGCGCCGCCGGAGGCTGCCCTTGCATCGTAGCCCCGGCATATGGGGAGTACCAGAGAGTCCCCGGCACTTCTCCGTGGCCGGCCGGCTCCCTTGGTACCGTCCGGAACCCACCGTGAATGCAGGTAATCTTAGAGAGTTCCGGCGCCTGTGCGTTGGGAACAATGACAGTTGAAGGCAGTACAAAGGCGAGGGTGATGGTCTACATCTGGAACGATCCGTCCGAGGTCCCGGCGGACTTTGGTCCCTCCGTTGTCACGTTTGGCAACTTTGACGGCGTCCACCGCGGCCACCAGCAGGTGCTCTCCCAGCTCACCCGCACCGCCCGCCTCAACGGCGCCAAAGCCGTTGCCGTCACTTTTGACCCGCACCCCTCCCTGATCCACCGCCCTGAGTCGGCGCCCGAAATGATCATGGGCCTGCGGGACAAACTGGAGGCACTGGGGGAGCTGGGCCTCGACGCGGTTCTGGTGATGAAGTACTCCCTTAACCTCGCCAGTCTCACGCCCGAGGAGTTCGTGCGGCAGGTCTTTGTGGACAGCCTTCATGCCAGCCACGTGGTGATCGGCCACGATTCCAGGTTTGGCCGCGCCAACTCCGGCGACCTGGACACCATGAAGGAGCTCGGCGAAAAGTTCGACTTCGAAGTCCAGGTCATCAGCGAGTTTGGCTCGGAGGGCTACCCGCTGCATGACGACGGCGGCAAGGACCGCCGCTGCTCCTCCACCTGGGTGCGTGAGGCACTTCAGGAGGGCGACGTCGCCACCGCTGCCGCCGTGCTGGGCCGCCCGCACCGGATGCGCGGGGAAGTTGTCCATGGCGCGGCACGCGGACGTGCCCTGGGGTTCCCGACGGCCAACCTCGCCCACGAGGCGTCCGGCTTCATCCCCGCCGACGGCATCTACGCGGGCTGGCTGGTTGACCAGGCGGGAACTCGCTGGCCCGCTGCCATCTCGGTGGGCTCAAACCCCACGTTCGACGGCGTCAGCCGCCAAGTGGAAGCCCACGTGATCGACCGCCCGGAGGAATCCGTTGAGGACTTCGATCTGTACGGCCAGACAGTGATCGTGGAATTTGTACAGCACCTGCGCGGCATGGTGGCATACCGTGGGCCTGAGGCGCTGGTTGAGCAGATGCGGCTGGATGTCATCCAGGCACACGATCTGCTGGTGCGGCGCTGACCTAAAGCCTCCGCCACAGCCTCCGCCACGAAAAGAGTCCAGTGACCGTCCAAAAGAACACCAGGAAGCTGGACAAGGGCATCGTCCGCGACTTCAGCTCCCGGATGAGTTATGCGGCCTACCTGCAGCTGCCCACGCTCCTCAGCGCCCAGCAGCCGGTCAGCGAACCCGAGCACCACGATGAGCTCCTGTTCATCATCCAGCACCAGACCACCGAGCTGTGGCTCAAGCTCGTTCTTCACGAGCTCCGCAGCGCGGCCGCCTGGCTCCGCGCAGATGACCTTGGCTCGGCACTCAAGGGCATCGCCCGGGTCAAGCACATCCAGAAAACCCTGACGGAGCAGTGGTCCGTGCTGGCCACCCTGACGCCCACGGAATACTCGCAGTTCCGCGGCTTCCTGGGCAATTCCTCCGGCTTCCAGTCCAGCCAGTACCGGGCGGTGGAGTTTGTCCTGGGCAACAAGAACCGCAAGATGCTTCCGGTGTTCGAATCCGATCCTGAAGCACACGCCATGCTGGAAGAACTGCTCAATGCCCCCAGCATCTACGACGAATTCCTTGCGTACCTGGCACGGCAGGGCTTCGAGGTGCCCGAATCAGTCCTGGAGCGCGACGTCACCCGGGCCCATGAGTTCTGCCCCGAACTGGTGCCGCTGTTCAAGCACATTTACGAGAACGCTTCCAGCAACTGGGGCGCCTACGAAGCGTGCGAGGAACTCGTAGACCTGGAGGACAACTTCCAGCTTTGGCGGTTCCGGCACCTGCGCACCGTCCAGCGCACCATCGGCATGAAATCCGGAACCGGCGGATCCAGTGGCGCCGCTTTCCTGCAGAAGGCCCTGGAACTCACCTTCTTCCCGGAACTTTTCGCGGTGCGGACGGAGATCGGCCAGTGAGCACACACGGTGGCCCTTTGACGGAAACGTACGACGACGGTGCGCTCCTTGAGCGGGCAGCGCACCTTGATTTGAAGGACCCGCTGGCGCGCTGCCGCGAGCTCTTCATCGGTACGGAGACCGATCTGTCCTATCTCGACGGAAACTCCCTGGGCCGCCCGCTGAAGCGGACCCTCACTGACATCAGCGCTTTCATCCAGGATGGCTGGGGCGGCCGGCTCATCCGCGGCTGGGACGAGGAATGGCTGGAGCTTCCGCAGGCCATCGGCGACCAGTTGGGCAGGGCGGTGCTCGGGGCGGCTCCCGGCCAGACCGTGATCGCCGATTCCACCACGGTGGTGCTGTACAAACTGATCCGGGCTGCTCTTGCCGCAGTCACCGATCCTGCCCGGACCGAGATCGTGCTGGATACGGAAAATTTCCCCACCGACCGCTACCTGGTGGAGGGGATCGCCCGCGAGGAAGGCCTCACCCTCACATGGATAGACGCCGATCCGGCCGCTGGGGTAACCCCTGAGCAGGTCAGGGAGGCAACCGGGCCGTCCACCGCCGTCGTACTTCTCTCGCACGTGGCGTACCGCTCAGGCTTCCTGGCGGATCTTCCGGCCATCACCGCGGTTGCACACAGTGCAGGGGCGCTGGTGGTCTGGGACCTCTGCCACTCCGCCGGTTCGGTGGAAATCGACCTTGACGCCGCGGACGTGGATTTCGCTGCCGGCTGCACGTACAAGTACCTCAACGGAGGCCCGGGCTCGCCTGCCTTTGCCTACATCAACAGCCGGCACCTGCCCTCGCTTCGGCAGCCGATCTGGGGCTGGATGGGCCGCAAGGACGCCTTTGAGATGGCCGCAGGGTACGAACCGGCGGCCGGAATCAGGGGTTTCCTGAGCGGCACGCCGGCCATTTTCGGAATGCTCGCCATGCGCGGGACGCTGGATCTCATCGAAGAGACCGGCATGGCAGCAGTCCGGGCGAAATCCCTGGACCTTACCGCCTACGCTGTGGACTTGTTTGAAGCGTGGCTCGAGCCCTTAGGCGTGCAGTTGTCTTCACCGCGTGACCCGGACCGGCGGGGGAGCCACATCACCTTGGACCATCCGGCGTTCCGCAACGTGACCGCTGCGCTCTGGGAACAGGACGTCATTCCGGACTTCCGGGCACCTCAGGGAATCCGCATCGGCCTGTCGCCGCTGAGCACCGGCTTTGCCGAACTGTACCGCGGCATGGCAGCCGTCCGGGACCTGCTGCGTCGCTGAAAGCGTCCATGCCTGTTCCCCCCAGCGTCCGGGGGCTGATGACCGAAGCGTCGCTGTTGTGGTCAATGCCGCGGCTGTTTCGACAAGATTGCAGCGCTGACGGTAAACTGAACGATGGATCCGGCTGCAGTCCGTGGCGGCTGGTTCCTGCCATGTATGGCGAACCCCTGGTTTTCCGGGGATTCCTGCGCTGGCAGACCCGGCAGTGAATTACTGATTCGGGCCTCACGGCACATCTCTAGGAGTTATTGTGGCACTTGACGCCGCTGTAAAGCAGTCCATCATCAAGGAATACGCAACAGGCGAAGGCGACACCGGTTCGCCCGAGGTCCAGGTTGCAGTCCTTACCCAGCGGATCAAGGATCTGACTGAGCACATGAAGGAGCACAAGCACGATTACCACACCCAGCGCGGTCTGCTGGCCATGGTTGGTCGTCGCAAGCGCATGCTCACCTACCTCAAGAACACAGACATCGCCCGCTACCGTGCGCTCATCGAGCGCCTCGGCCTGCGTCGCTAGTCTGATTTAGGGGCGGCCCTTTCCCAGGTGGAACGGGCCGCCTTCTTCAGAAAAAACTAAACAGGAGGATCAACCGCATCACGCATTCGCGGTCCTCGGTAGTGATCCCCGGGAACGGCTTCGAAGACTGAAGCCCCTGGCCCGTGGGTCTCGATCGATGACCGGGTGCAGTGCAGGCCAGTAGACAGATGCTGGCCTGGGTTGATGCGGCTGGGCTCCGTGAAACAAGAAACGGAGGTGACTCTCTTGGAGGGTCCCGAAATCCAGTTCTCAGAAGCAGTCATTGATAATGGCCGCTTTGGCAAGCGTGTAATCCGCTTCGAAACCGGCCGCCTTGCCAAGCAGGCAGCCGGCGCAGCCATGGTGTACATCGACGAAGACACCGCGCTGCTGTCCGCAACCACCGCCGGCAAGCACCCGCGTGAAGGTTTCGACTTCTTCCCGCTCACGGTGGACGTTGAAGAGCGTATGTACGCCGCCGGCCGCATCCCGGGTTCGTTCTTCCGCCGTGAAGGCCGTCCGTCCACCGAGGCCATCCTGGCCTGCCGCCTGATGGACCGCCCGCTGCGTCCGGCGTTCGTGAAGGGCCTCCGCAACGAGGTCCAGATCGTAGTGACTGTCCTGGCGATCAACCCCGACGAGCTCTACGACGTGGTGGCCATCAACGCCTCCTCCATGTCCACCCAGCTTTCCGGCCTCCCGTTCTCCGGCCCGATCGGCGGCGTCCGCGTTGCCCTCGTAGCCGACGAACAGGGTTCACAGTGGGTTGCTTTCCCCAAGCACTCGCAGCTGGAAAACTCCGTGTTCAACATGGTCGTAGCCGGCCGCGTTGCCGGTGACGACGTCGCCATCATGATGGTCGAAGCTGAAGCGACCGACAACTCCTGGAACCTCATCAAGGAACAGGGCGCCACCGCCCCCACCGAAGAGGTTGTCTCCGAGGGCCTCGAGGCTGCCAAGCCGTTCATCAAGGCACTGTGCGACGCCCAGGCTGACCTGGCCGCCCGCGCTGCCAAGCCCACGGTCGAGTTCCCGGTCTTCCTGGACTACCAGGATGACGTCTACGCCGCTGTCGAGTCCGCTGCCGCTGAGAAGCTGGCTGCCGTCTTCCAGATCGCTGACAAGCAGGACCGCGACGTCGCAACGGATTCGCTCAAGGACGAAGTCACTTCTTCCCTCGCCGGCCAGTTCGAAGGCCGCGACAAGGAACTGTCCGCAGCATTCCGCTCGGTCACCAAGCAGGTTGTGCGCCAGCGCATCCTCAAGGACCAGATCCGCATCGACGGCCGTGGCCTGACGGACATCCGCCAGCTCACCGCCGAGGTTGAGGTTCTGCCCCGCGTACACGGTTCGGCCATCTTCGAGCGCGGCGAAACCCAGATCCTGGGCGTCACCACGCTTAACATGCTGAAGATGGAACAGCAGATCGACTCGCTGTCACCCGTCACGCGCAAGCGCTACATGCACAACTACAACTTCCCGCCGTACTCCACCGGTGAGACCGGCCGCGTGGGTTCGCCCAAGCGCCGCGAAATCGGCCACGGCGCCCTGGCAGAACGTGCACTCGTGCCCGTACTGCCGTCCCGCGAGGAATTCCCGTACGCCATCCGCCAGGTGTCTGAGGCTCTCAGCTCCAACGGTTCGACGTCGATGGGTTCTGTCTGCGCCTCCACCCTGTCGATGCTGAACGCCGGTGTGCCCCTGAAGGCCGCCGTCGCCGGTATCGCCATGGGACTGGTCTCCGACCAGGTTGACGGCCAGACCCGCTATGCAGCCCTGACCGATATCCTCGGCGCCGAAGATGCCTTCGGTGACATGGACTTCAAGGTCGCCGGTACCTCCGAGTTCGTCACGGCCATCCAGCTGGACACCAAGCTCGACGGTATCCCCGCCTCTGTGCTGGCAGCAGCACTGAAGCAAGCCCGCGAAGCCCGCCTGCACATCCTGGATGTCATCAACTCCGCGATCGACACCCCGGACGAGCTCTCCGAGTTCGCGCCACGCGTCATCGCGGTCAAGATCCCGGTTGACAAGATCGGCGAGGTCATTGGGCCCAAGGGCAAGATGATCAACCAGATCCAGGAAGACACCGGCGCCGACATCTCCATCGAGGACGACGGCACGGTCTACATTGGCGCCACCAACGGTCCGTCTGCAGACGCAGCCCGCTCCGCGATCAACGCCATTGCGAACCCGCAGGTTCCGGAAATCGGCGAGCGTTACCTGGGTACGGTCGTCAAGACCACCACCTTCGGTGCCTTCATTTCCCTCACCCCGGGCAAGGACGGCCTGCTGCACATCTCCGAGCTGCGCAAGATCGCCGGTGGCAAGCGCGTGGACAACGTTGATGACGTTGTTTCCGTCGGCCAGAAGATCCAGGTGGAAATCACCAAGATCGACGACCGCGGAAAGCTGTCCCTTTCCCCCGTAGTGGCTGAAGAGGAAGGCGCCGGCGAGACCGAGCGCGTTCACGCTTCAGTTGCCGCTGAGGGCGCCGACTCCGAGTAATCGGGTTTTCGGTACACAAGCATGAATCGGCGGGGCCGGTGGATGATCCACCGGCCCCGCCGCTGTTACGATGGCAGCCAGATCCGGCTGCCGCTTTTTGAAAGGCCTCAATGACTGTTGTACCCCTGCCGCTTGAGCAGAACCACGCTGGCGACACCCTGGTTCACGGATCCGAGGGCGGCGCCGTGGTGCGGCGATCGGTCCTCCCTGGCGGCGTGCGGGTCCTCACCGAGGCGATGCCGGGCCAGCGCTCGGCAACCATCGGGTTCTGGGTGGGGGTGGGCTCCCGCGACGAGGCGCCCGGGCAGCATGGTTCCACGCACTTCCTGGAGCACCTGCTGTTCAAGGGCACCAAGAAGCGGACGGCTTTTGAAATCGCCTCCGCCTTTGATGAGGTAGGCGGGGAATCCAATGCCGCCACCGCGAAGGAAAGCACCTGCTACTTTGCCCGCGTGCTGGACACCGACCTCCCCATGGCCATTGACGTTATCGCCGATATGATCACCGGCGCCGTCCTGGATCCGGCCGAAATGGAGCAGGAACGCGACGTCATCCTGGAAGAAATCGCCATGGACAGCGATGACCCCACTGACGTCGCACACGAAAACTTTGTGGCGGCCGTATTGGGCACCCACCCGCTGGGCCGCCCGATCGGCGGGACCCCCGCCGCAATCCGCGCCGTAGCCCGCGACTCCGTCTGGGAGCACTACCGCCGGTACTACCGTCCCGATGAGCTGGTCATCACCGCCGCCGGAGGGTTGGAGCACGACGTCGTCTGCAGCCTTGTGGTGGATGCGCTCCACGCCGCCGGGTGGTCGCTTGAGGCGGACGCCGCCCCCGTGGACCGGAGGTCCACCGAGCGGGCCGAGATCACCGGCACAGCCGGACTGCACGTGGTCAAGCGCGCGGTGGAGCAGGCCAACATCATCATGGGCTGCCCCACGATCGTGGCTACCGATGAACGCCGCTTCGTCATGAGCGTGCTCAACGCCGTACTCGGCGGCGGCATGTCGTCGCGCCTCTTCCAGGAGATCCGGGAGAAGCGGGGGCTCGTGTACTCCACGTACTCGTTTGCTTCCTCCTACGCGGATGCCGGTTACTTCGGCATGTACGCCGGGTGCACACCTTCGAAGGTGCGCCAGGTCCTGGACTTGCTGGGGTTGGAACTGGACAAACTCGCCGAAGGCGGGATTTCGGACGAAGAGCTCCGCAAAGCAGTGGGACAGTTGTGCGGCGGGATTGTCCTGGCTCTCGAGGACACAGGGTCAAGGATGTCCCGCCTGGGCCGCGCCGAGCTGGTGTCCGGGGAATACCAGGACATCGACGAAACGCTGCGCCTGATCAAGGCAGTGACGGCGCAGGAAGTCCAGGAGCTTGCCAAAGAGTTGGCTGCCGCGCCGCGGACTGTCACTGTAGTGGGCCCGTTCGAGGAAACTGAAACGTTCGGCCTCTGATTCGGGCGGCCGCGGCCTTGACGGCGCGGCTTGTTCGGGCGGGCGCTGTCTTGATGACGCGGCTTGTTCGGGCGGACGCTGTCTTGACGACGCGGCTTGTTCGGGCGGACGTTGTGGCGTGGCGGTTGAGACGACGTTCTGACAGGCGCGTTCTGACCTGACGTGAGCGGCGCTGAGCTTGCCGGCATAAGTCCGGCGATAATGTATCCATGAATGCTCCGCAGCCGGGAACAGTGCACGCCGTACTGGAAGACTTTCTGGGACATTGGCGGGGCACCACCCGGCTGGCGGCGTCAGCTTGGGGGCCCGAACGTACGGCCGCGGCCGAGGTGAGCTATACCCGGGCGGCCGGGGGCTTCGCCGTGGTGCAAAGCTACCGCCATACGGAAGCTGACGGCACCCACTTCGAAGGCCACGGCGTGTTCACCGTGGACCCGGACCGTGACGATGTTCTTTGGTACCACGTTGACAGCATGGGCCAGCCGCCCGAAGCGCCCACCCGGTGCACGTGGCAGGACGGTGTTCTCCGGGTGGAACGCCACAGTGACCGTGGGACGGCCCGGCATACTTTCCGGGTGGACGGCGGTGTGCTGACCCACACCGCCGAGCTGCGCCTTGGCGGTTCGGCAGACTACGTGCCCTTTATGGCTTCGGAGTGCCGGCGGGAATGATTGGTGCCATCCAAACGTAGGGGCAGACTCTGATGCAGATGCCGAAGCGGTGGACGTTCAGGCTCGCTGCCCGATCACCCCGGGTGCCGGTTTACCCGAAGTGTCGCTTCGGGCCGCCGATTCCAGAATTCGAGTCTGTGGCGCCCCTTGTAACGCCGGGGAGACGGCCGAAGAGTTCCAAACATTGGCTTTCAGGTTCGCCAGTAGCTGCTCAGCTTGGCTGAGATCTTCGAAGTCGAGCTCCACTACGACGTAGTGTGGGTCATCCACCGGGCGTGAAATCCGGTGGCCGACTACCCCCGACGCAGCCCGATCTACGGGGTCACGGTCGAACGCCTGCTTCCACAGGGCGAAGTCCTTGATCCCATGTTCTATGTGCAGGGTGTACATCACTGGTTCTCCTGAGCTGGATTGCGATGTGTGGATCGCGCGGTTCGGGCCTATTCCCAAAGTGGCGTTTTCCTGCGGTGCTTGTTACACCGTAGATCTCCGCTCATCCGGCGGCTATCCCAGAATTCTGGGGACTAATGGGTACGGCGGCGCTGCCCTTAGTGTGCCTCGCAATGTCTACGCCACCGGCGGGGGAGATACTGAGGGAATGACAACCGGACGGTCCTGGAACCGGAGCCTTGAGAGCATCCGGCTCCTGGTTGACACGAGTCCGGATCACCACGCTTTGCGTGCCGGCGTGCTGTCCGAGTTGGGCCGTATCATTCCGTTCAGCGCATTCGTCTGGCCAATCTCAGACCCTGTGACGGGAACCGGGATTTCCCCCATGGCCCGGATTCCGCACCCCGAGGACTTGCCGCAGCTGATCCGGCTTAAGTACCTGACGGAGACAGGCCGGTGGACAACGTTGGCCAGAAGGGCTGTGCCGGTGACGACTCTGGTGAACGAAACCGGAGGCGATTTAACGCAGAGCCTGGTCTGGGAAAGCCTCATGAAGCGCTACGAGGTGACCGATGTTCTGTATGCAGGTCTCGCGGACAAGTATGGCTATTGGGGTTGGCTTGATCTCTGGCGAACGGACGGGCAGGGCTTTTTTACCGCCGAAGAAGTCCGATTCGTGGCCACCCTAGTGAGCGCGGTGACACCGGCACTTCGTCGGTCGGTCGCCAGGCAGTTCTTCCCAGCGGCGCACACTTCCTCACCCAAGGAGGAACATCCGAAAGGGAGCGGACGCCTGCAGGCTGATTTGCCCGAACAGGCCGTACTCACCCTCGACGAGGACATGGCAGTGGTGGGTGGGACTTCATCGGTGGATGAATGGCTGGGGCTCCTCCAAGCAGGACCTCGCCCGTTTCACACAGTTCCGGCCGAGGTTCTGAACGTCGCTGCCCAACTGCTGGCCCTGGAGGCGGGGGTGGACCGCCATCCGGCGTGGTCCCGCGTGCATTTGGGGTCCGGCCAGTGGGCGATTCTCAGGGCCAGCCGAATGGGTTCCGCCGGGTCAGAGGCTACGCCACCGTTGGCGGTCACTATCCAGGCCTGCCCTCCTGAGGCGAGGCTGGATATTTTCGCGAGGAGCTTCGGAATCACACCACGGCAACGGGAGTTGCTTGAGCTGGCTGCAGCCGGTGTTGATACCGCTGCCATGGCGACGGCCTTGGGCATCAGCGCCTACACCGTCCAGGATCAGTTCAAACAGATTTTTGATGCCTGCGGCGTGCACAGCCGCGCGGCACTGCTGGCCTTGGCCCTAGGCACAGCACCATAAGGAACGGTCTGCGCGACCCGGGACGGCTCAAACTCCGAGAGGCAGGTCCGCCGGTACGTCAAACCACGCTCCGTAGAGGTCGTCCGGAGGCTCGTCGCAACCCGGAGGATCCCAGCTGATAACGGTGGGCAGGCGTGCTGGCAGTTGTGGTGGTTCCCAGTCGGGTTGTTCGCTGGCGTAGTGTCTGCCGGTGGGTGAGATCCAGCCCGGTGGTTCGGTCTTGCTGGCTTGTTCTGGTGTCCAGCCGGTGGTGTGCCTGAGCTTGTGGTGCTTCGGGCAGGGCTGGGCGAGGTTGCTGATCCCGGTGGTTCCGCCGTGCGCCCAGGCGAGGAGGTGGTCCGCTTCATTATCCAGGGAGGCGTTGCTGCAACCGGGAAACGGGCACTTCCCGTCACGCATCCTGAGCCATTGGCGTTGGGCTTTGGTGACCGGGTAGCTGGTCCGGCCGATCTCCAGCGGTACACCGTCCCTGGGGTCGATCAGGACCCGGTGGAAGGAGGAGGCGCCGTCGGCGATGAGCCTGCGTGCCATGGTGACCGGGATCGGACCGTACCCGTCCAGCATGGCCGGTTCATCCGTGGCGCCGAGGAGGGACATGACGGGCACGGTGACCAGGACCTGCGCCCGCGGCACCGGGACCCGCCCCACGGCACGTCCGCCCTTGACGCCGCTAATGGTTCCGCCCCCACCCGGTTGGCCGGCAGTCTCACCTGTGCCTTCGAGGAGCAGGGTGGCGGCGGTGTCGGCACGCATCTGGGTCAGGGTGCGGTCCTCGTCCGGGCCCTGCAGCGCCCGGGCCGCGGCTGTGGTGCGGTTCCAGATCCCGGCGGCCTGGTCCGCGGGCAGGTACGCGGAGAGCCAGGCCATGCCGTCCCGGTCCGGGCGGTATTCGAGCCGCCGGTCCGGGACGGCATGGTGTGGCGTTTTTCGATGCTGACCGGGTGGTGCCGTTCCCGCCAGATCCGGGCCTTATGCCGGAACCGGGACGCGACAAGTTCACCGACCGGGCCGCCACGGGCCGGGTTGGGTGCGTCAGGATCCAGGAAGTGCCCCTCCAACGCCGTCGCGGCGGCAGGGTCCAGGTTGGTAGTCTCGTCCACCATCACCCGGGCATGCTGCCACGACATTTTCCCGGCCGTCAGCGCGGACAGGGTCAACGGCAACGCTGTCGTCAGAGCCTGGGACTCGGCCAGCAGGGCCCCGGCGCTCCGTTCGCCGACCGTCAGGGCACAGGCGACCTCCGCGACCAACGCCATTTCCTGCGCGGTGGCCTCCTGCGGCGACAGCGCCGGCGGGTCCAACGCCCTGGAGACTTCGACCAGTTCTGCGAGTACCTTGACCTTCTCCGCCGCGGTCCGGGCCTCAAGCCGGGAAATCCCGGCCAACCGGTCCAGACAATCATCCTTCCGCCGGCGCAAAGGATCCGACGGAAAAAGCACCTCATCCTGGGACCCGTCGCCGCCGGCGCCGCCACCGGAACTCCCATGGCGTGGGGACGGGGCAACTGCACTGTCGGCGGCAACGGCACCGTCAGCGGGTTCGACGGGGACAACGGCAACGGCACGGCCGGCGGCTACGGCACAGTCAGCGGCAACGACGGGGACAGCGGCGGAGGCCATGATGCGCTCCAATACCTCGTCCGCCGTCGTGCTTTCCATACCCCCATCATCCTGCGGGGCACCGACAATTAAGGTGTGGACCAAGGCCTATGTGGATAACCCGGCGGTCCGGAACCTGCTCTCGGGAATGAACGTCCGGGCGTTCCCCGCAGCGTGAACGAACTGCGGCCAGCCCTCACGAACTGCGGTCAGCCGTGAACGTAGTGCGGCCAGAGACGGGCAAACTGCGGCCGGAGACCGGCAAACTGCGCCCAGAGAGCGGCAAACTGCGGCTAGCCCCCGGCGAACGGCGGCAGCACGTCAACCACGTCGCCCGGATTTAACACAGTCGTGTGGTCCCTGACCGCCACCTCATTGAGCAGGAAACTGCTGCGGGAAAGGATGCGCTGCAGGGGAGGGGCGCCCAGGGGAGGCTCGGCACGGTCAACGGCGAGCACGGCCTGCAGCAAATCCGCAACGGTCGCCCCGGTGGGGAGGTCGAAGCCCTCTTCCTCAACTCCCGCAGCGGCGCGCGCGGCAGCGAAGTAACGTACGTTCAAAGAATTCAGCCTCCGATGGCGCTCATGCTGCGGTCCGGCTGGACGAAGTCCGCCGCGCCGAGACCGGTGTGGTCCATGCCGTGTGCCTTGGGTTTGACCCACATGGCATCCTGCCAGCGTTCGGCCAGCGCTTCGTCGCTGGCGCCCTCGCGGAGGAGACCCAACAGATCGAATTCTTCCCGGGAGAAAAGGCAGCTCATGATCTTGCCCTCAGCGGTGATCCGGGTCCGCCTGCAGTCGGCGCAGAACGGTTCCGTGACGGACGCGATAATCCCCACCGTCCCCAGCACGGGTTCTTCAGTCTCAGAGACTTCTCCAGCAGCAGAGACTTCTGCAGCCCCGGAGACAGTACCGGCAACGGCCGCCTGCTCTTGCGGGCCCTCGGACCCGGCCGTCCGGCGTCGAGCGTCAACCCGGCGTCGTACTTCAAAGCGTTCAGCCGGGGCGCCGTCTCGGGCGCGCGGGTCAGGACTGAGCACAAAGTCGCGGGACAGCAGTTCCCGGATTTCGGCGGCTGTAATCATGTTCCGGCGCGTCCAGCCGTGGTCGGCGTCCAGTGGCATCTGTTCGATGAAGCGCAGCTCGTAGCCGCGGTCCAACGCCCAGGCGAGCAGGGACGGCGACTCGGCGTCATTGATACCGCGCATCAGCACAGCGTTGATCTTGACCGGGCCCAGCCCGGCGGCCCAGGCGGCGTCCACACCGGCCAGGACGCGGTCCAGGAAGGGGCGGCGGGTCAGCTGGGCGAAGGTCTCTTCATGCAGCGAGTCCAGGGAGACGTTGATCCGGGTCAGGCCCGCGGCTTTGAGGGCGGCAGCTTTTTTGTCCAGGCCCACGCCGTTGGTTGTCATGGAAATCGGCAGGTCCGGGTGATTGCGGCGTAGGGCAGCGATGATGTCCACCAGGTCCGCACGGACCAGCGGCTCCCCGCCGGTGAGGCGAAGTTCGCGGACGCCGAGTGAGTCAACACCGATGCGGACAATGCGCACGATCTCCTCGGCGGACATTACGGCCTGTTTCGCAAGCCACTCGAGCCCTTCGGCCGGCATGCAGTAGGTACAGCGCAGGTTGCACTTGTCCGTCAGGGACAGCCGCATGTCGGTGGCCCGCCGGCCGTAGCGGTCCAGCAGCCCGGGTGGGGCGTCGGCCGGCCGGGCCGGAGGCAGGCCGGCACCTGCACCTTCCCGGGGTTGCGGCATGCCTAGCTGAACACTCATGAATTCAGGCTACGCCAAGTTTTGCCCGCGGCATCACGTCCGCGTCGCCGGGCAGCCGCTACCCCTGCAGGGTACCGGCTAAAGCACTCCCTGAAAGCGGCATTACAAACTTTCCGGTCATGCGCTGCAGTGCCCCGGCGAACCTATGCTGGAGAGGTGAACACGCCCCAGCCTTTGCAGGAAACGGCCGACGACGGCGAGGGCTCCTCCCAGCGGCCCGGAACCGGCGCTGCCGCACGGGGCAGCCGCCGGTGGGCCGCCGCGTCGGGAGTCGTGTCCGCAGGCGCAGCCGTGGTGCTGGGCGAGCTGCTGGCCGGACTGCTCAGCCCGTCCCTGTCGCCGCTGACGGCGGTCGGCGGCGCAGTCATCGATGCTGTCCCTCCCGGGGTGAAGGACTGGGCCATCTCATTGTTCGGAACGGCGGACAAGGCGGTGTTCCTGGCCGGTATGTTGCTGGTCATTGCGGCCGTGGGCTCATTGGCCGGGATTCTGGAACGGGTCAGGCGCTTCGCGGGCACGGCTGTTATCGCCGTATTTGGGATTGTCGGACTTGCAGCCGTCCTGACCCGCGCACAAGTGTCTCCCGCTGCCGTTCCCGTACCCCTCGTGGCAGCCGCGTCAGGTGCGTTCCTCCTTGGCATGCTGGTCCGCCGTCTCCGGGAAGATGGCATTGCGGCCGCAACCGGGATGGAAGGCACGGCCAGCCCGGGCAGGCGCACCTTCCTGCAGATCCTCACTGCCGGCGCCGGGGCCACTGCCGTTGGCGGTGTTATTGCGGCCGTTTGGCGTGGAGCGGCCAGCGGAATCAATGAAGCCCGCGAAAAGCTGAGGCTTCCCGGGGCGGCATCCGCAGCGCCAGCCATTCCAGCCGGCGCCGAAGTTGGCCTGGACGGAATGCAGCCGCTGGTGACGCCGAACCGCGATTTTTATCGGATAGATACAGCCCTGATCGTCCCCTCCATCGATCCGGACACCTGGACCTTGCGCGTCACCGGGATGGTTGAGGAGGAAATCGAACTGAACCTGACCGATCTCCTGGCCAAACCCCTGACAGAGCGGCATGTGACCATCGCCTGCGTGTCCAACGAAGTCGGCGGCGACCTGATCGGCAACGCCCGCTGGCTCGGCTGGCCGGTCCGGGAACTGCTCGCCCTCGCCCGCCCGCAGGACGGCGCGGACATGGTGTTGTCGCGGAGTTCGGACGGCTGGACTGCAGGCACCCCGCTGGAGGCCCTGACGGATGACAGGGATGCCCTGCTGGCGGTGGGAATGAACGGAGATCCGCTGCCGCTGGAACACGGCTTTCCTGTGCGGCTCATAGTGCCGGGCCTCTACGGCTATGTTTCGGCGACCAAATGGCTGACAGAACTCCGGGTCACCAGGTTCGCCGACGACGTCGGCTACTGGACCCCCCGCGGCTGGTCGGACCGCGGACCGATCAAGACGTCGTCGAGGATTGACGTGCCCCGCACCGGCCGCCGGGTCAGCGCCGGAACGGTGATGTTCGGCGGTGTGGCCTGGGCCCAGCACACCGGGATCGGCACAGTGGAACTCCGGGTCAACCGGGGCCCCTGGCAGAAGGCCGAGCTTGCGCCAGGGATCTCGCTGGATACCTGGTACCAGTGGCAACTGGGCATCCAGCTGACGCCCGGACAGTATGAGGTCCAGGTACGTGCCACAGACCTCGACGGCGAGCCGCAGGCCGAGGAGAGCCGGCCGCCGGCTCCGGACGGAGCCACAGGCTTCCACACGATTAGAGTTGACGTGAATCCATGACGGCCGACACCGAAGGCAGACCCATGCACAGCAGTACCAGCCAGCACGGTGATGGCAGCCCGGGCCACGACGCTCACGCTGCCCGGTCCGTTGCCCAACACCGCAGTGCTGTAGCCGCGCTGCTGGCACCGCTCCTGCAGTCCCCGGACCGGACCGAGACCCTGGCCCTGAGGGACGCCCTCGGCAGAGGGCTGGCCCAAGATGTGCTCGCGCCGGTCAGCCTGCCGCCTTTCGCCAACTCGCAAATGGATGGTTTCGCCATCAACAGCGCAGACGTCAACGGTCTGGACGTGACCCGTGGGCAGTCTGACGGACCGGCCCCTGACGGCGGCACGCTTGGGACGAGCGGAGCGCCCGACGGCGGTGCGGAGCTGCGGGTCGTTGACCCCGTTCCGGCAGGTGCCACACCGGCAGAACTTCGCCGTGGCACCGCCGCTCCCATCATGACGGGAGCAATGATTCCTGCCGGTGCCGACGCCGTCGTGCCCGTGGAGCGTGCGGTTCCCGACCGGTTCCCGGTCCCCGGCGAGATGGGCACCGTATGGCTGCCGGTGACCGCGGCAGGGACGTTCGTCCGGTCCGTTGGCAGCGATATAGCGGCGGGGGAGTGTGCGCTGGCAAAGGGCACCTTCCTGGGGCCGGCGCAGTTGGGCCTGCTGGCCGCCCTTGGCGTCGCTGACGTCACGGTCCGCAGGCCCGTCACCGTCCTCCTGGTCACCACCGGCGACGAAGTGGTGGAACCGGGCCGGCCGTTGCCGCCGGGGAAGATCTATGACGCCAACGGCACCCTCCTCGAAAGCGCCATGAGCCAGGCGGGTCTGGCAGTCATCCGCACGGCCATAGCGTCGGACAGGCCTGAAGAACTCCAGACGCTGCTCCGTGGCCACACCGGTGCCGTGGACCTTATGGTCACCACCGGCGGGGTGAGCAAGGGGGCCTACGAGGTGGTGCGCCAGGCCATGGAAAACCAGGATGCGGAGTTCCTCCACGTGGCAATGCAGCCCGGCGGCCCGCAGGGAATCGGCACCTTCGATGGTGTGCCGTTCCTTGGCTTCCCGGGCAACCCGGTGAGCTGCCTGGTTTCGTTCGAGCTGTTTCTCCGGCCCGTCCTTTCCGGCCTTTTAGGCGTGCCGCTTCCGCGGCCATCCCTCCGCGCCCGCCTGGCCCAGAGCCTCACCTCACCTGTTCACAAGCACCAGGTCCGCCGGGGAAACTTCCGCCCGGACGGGACGGTCAGCCTTGAAGGCGGCGAAAGCTCGCATCTGGTGCGTGCCCTGGCAGGCTCGAACGCGCTGGTCCATGTGCCCGTGGGGGTCTCCGCACTCACCGAGGGTGATGAGGTGGAAGTATGGTTGCTGTGAATCCAGAACAAAGCCAGCCCGCGCTGACCCATCTCCGCCAGGACGGAAGCGCCCAGATGGTAGACGTTTCGGCGAAGGCCGAAACCACCCGCGAAGCCACTGCCACCGCCACCGTCCGCACTACGCAGGAGGTGCTGGGCCTGCTAAGCTCCGGTGGCCTTCCCAAGGGAGATGCGCTGGCTGTGGCCCGCGTCGCGGGCATCATGGCCGCCAAGAAAACGCCCGAACTCATTCCGCTGTGCCATCCACTGCCGCTGTCAAAGGTGACCGTGGATTTCGATCTCGGACCCGATTCCGTTGCGATCCTTGCCACGGTCAAGACCCGGGGTGTCACCGGAGTCGAGATGGAAGCGCTGACGGCGGCGTCGGTGGCTGCCCTGAGCGTCTACGACATGATCAAGGCTGTGGACAAGCATGCCGTGCTGACCGACATCAAGGTGCTGGCCAAAAGCGGCGGCAAGAGCGGGGACTGGGCACTGTGACCACTGAAAGCACGTACGTGCCCGATCCTCCGCGTGAACCTGAGCCGCACCGGCACGGTGAGGTGCAGGGCCGCAAGGCCGGGGTTGTCATCGCGTCCACCCGGGCCGCCGCCGGCATCTATGACGACGAAACCGGCCCGGTGATCGTCGACTGGCTGACCGAGCACGGCTTCGAAACCTACCCCGCCATGGTGGTCCCCGACGGGGAACCGGTAGGCGCAGCCATCCGGGCCCTCCTGACCCAGCACCCCGCCGTCGTTATCACCAGCGGAGGGACGGGAATCAGCCCTGATGACAGGACTCCGGACGTGACCTTGCCCCTGCTGGACCGTGAAGTTCCCGGCATCATGGAGGCCGTCCGGCGTGCCGGCGCAGCCAAGACGCCGCTGGCCGCGCTGAGCCGGGGCCACGCCGGGACTTCGGGGCGGACATTCATCATCAACCTGCCCGGATCGCCCAAGGGCGTGATGGACGGGCTCTCCGTCCTTGATCCCTTGATCGGGCACCTGTGTGACCAGCTGGAGGGCGGCCATGGGCACTGAATCAGTCTTCGAAGTGGTCCACGCGGTCCTCAGCGCAGAGCCCATCTCAGTGGACCAGGCCATCGCCGCGGTGGAATCGGACACTGCCGGGGCCGTGGTCAGCTTCAGCGGGGTTGTCAGGAACCACGACGGCGGCAAAGCAGTCGAGCGGCTCAGTTACAGTGCGCATCCCACAGCTCACCAGGTGATGGCCGACGTCGTGGCCGCACTCGTCGCCGAACACGCGGGCGATGCCTCGCTGCAGCCGGTCCGGATCTGGGCCGCACACCGCATTGGCTTGCTCGAAATCGGCGACCCCGCGCTGGTCTGCGCCGTCTCCGCAGCACACCGTGGCCAGGCCTTTTCCGTGTGTTCGGAGCTGGTGGACAGGATCAAGGAGCAGGTGCCCATCTGGAAGGAACAGTTCTTCACTGACGGCACTGTTGAGTGGGTGGGCGCGGGGGACTGAGCCCCGCTTCGTGCGTCCCATGGCGAAACCGGGATGCGCAGCTGGGTCGGGTTGTGCGAGGTAACGCACAGCCTCCGGTTTCAGTCCAGCGTGCGGCCCGACGGTAGGGTTAACGGCATGACCGAACAACACCCCGCCCGCAGCCGCGTGGCCGTCCTGGGCGCCAATGGCCGCATGGGCGCCGAAGCCGTCAAGGCTGTAGAAGCCGCCGCCGATCTGGAGCTTGTAGCCGCCTTGGGACGTGGCGACTCTTTGGACCAGCTGGCTTCCTCGGGCGCCCGGTTCGTGGTGGACCTGACCGTCCCGGAGAGCACCGAGGCGAACGTCCGGTATGCCGTCGAACATGGCATGCACGCAGTGGTGGGGACCACCGGCTGGGACGCAGCCCGGCTCGCACGGCTGGAAGCACTCCTCGCGGAGCACCCGGAAACCGGCGTGCTGATCGCCCCCAACTTTGCCCTGGGATCTGTGCTGGCGTCAGCCTTCGCCGCTAAGGCCGCCAAGTACTTCGAGTCCGTGGAAATCATCGAACTGCACCACCCGGACAAGGTGGACGCGCCCTCCGGGACGGCTGTCCGTACTGCCCAGCTCATCGCGGCCGAACGCCGGGCCGCCGGCGTTCCTGCCAGCCCTGACGCCACCACCACCGAACTGCCTGGAGCGCGGGGCTGCGACGTGGACGGCGTGCGTGTGCACAGCGTTCGACTCCGCGGGCTGGTGGCCCACCAGGAGGTGCTGCTCGGCGGTCCGGGGGAGCAATTGACGTTCCGGCACGATTCCTTTGACCGGGTTTCCTTTATGCCGGGCGTGTTGCTCGGCGTCCGCAACGTCGCTGCCCATCCCGGACTGACGGTGGGCCTGGACGGCTACCTGGACCTGGGGATCTAGGCCGTGGGCGATTTCCTGGCGGCGTTCCGCAAAAACCGCACCAAGATCTGGGTGGGTGCCGTGACGCTCCTCCTCGTCTTTTACCTGGTGGTCTCCTTCCAGCGGTCCGTCCTGCTGCTGACAGACAGCAACCCGGCCGCGAAAGCCATCGGCGCCGCCTACCTGGTGCTGCCTATCGTCGGGGCATGGGCCATGATCCGGGAACTGATGTTTGGCGCGCGCACGGAACAGATGGCGAAGGTCCTCGAAGCCGAGGGCGGGCTTCCCGTGGATGAACTGCCGCGCACACCGGCGGGCCGTATCGTCCGTTCCGCGGCGGACCTGGAGTTCGAAAAGTACAAGGCAGAGGCCGAGGCGGCTCCCGGAGACTGGCGCTCCTGGTTCCGGCTCAGCTGTGCCTACGATGCCGCAGGGGACCGCAAGCGCGCCCGCGCCTCCATGCGCGATGCCGTCCGGCTGTTCCGCGGCAAGGTCCCGGCCTAACTGCCACAAACGCTCTTGGAGACTGTGCCGGTTACGGCTGGCCGATCCGTTCGCCGCGCCCGATCCTGTTGGCGGTGTGGCCAACCCATTCCAATGGTCCCCGCCACTTCAACAGGACAAACGCCGTGCCCACGATGACGGCTGTCGCGGCGTGGGCAAAGTACATGCCGTCCTCTGTCCAGCCCGCAGGCAGCGGCTTGAGGTAGAACCCCGAAACCACCCAAACATGGACGGTGTAGAGCGTCAGCGTCATGGCTCCGGCGCCCCGCAGGGGCAACAACAGGTCGAGGTCCAGCCATTCAGCGAGCCTCCCGAACAGCAGGCACGCGCCCACGACGGCGGCAGCCACACCGGAGGTGTGGGCCAGGTCCAATGCAGTGGCGGAGTGCGGCGCGGCGGCTGCGAGCCACCACCAGGATCCTTCCTGGCGGATTCCGGTGAGGTTGACCTGGAGCACGCTGTCGAGCGGATAGCCGGGTGCATTCAGGACGTCCTCGAGCGCCGCCCGGCCACCCCAGTTCTCCATCGCGGCCGTGCCAATGGCCTTGGCCAAGGCGGCCACTGCGATGCCGCCTGTCAGCAGTACCACCGGAATCATCGCCTTGGTGAGGGCAAGCCGGCCGATGACCAGGCCCACCAGCAGATACGCCAGCCACTGGAAAACCGGGTAGTAGCCGGTGAGGAAGAGGTCACCCAGCAGGGGGAAGGGCGTCCCCAGGTCTTCCCAGGACGGGTTGTGCCCCAGGTTCAAGGGCGGATCTGACGCCATCAGCCAAGGCCTCAGCAAGTAGGCCAGGACCGGCGAAAGCACGATCCAGCCAACGGCCCAGGCGCACAGGGCCTTGAGCTTCAGCCCCAGGAACGGCAGGACGCAGAGGAACAACAAGGCGTAGTGGACCAGAATGATGGCAAGGTTGACCTCCAGCCCGCCCAGTGAGAGCCCGACGGCGGCGATCACCAGTGCACGCAGCGCGATTCCACGGCGGGCAGCATTCAGGGCAGCCCCTTCGGGAGGCACCTGTTTGCCGGTCGAGAGGGCGAGGCCCACTCCCGCCAATACAGCGAACAGGGCTGCTGCCCGGCCGGAGAAGGTCAAACCGATCCACGTGGGCGTGAGGTCCGCATTTGCCTCGAATGTGGGAAGCAGATGCGTGGCCATCATGCCCAGGAGCGCAAGCCCCCGGGCCGCGTCAATGCCACGGAGGCGGCCTGTGGGCCGCGAGGGCCGGGGGACCCTTGAGGATCTTGCGGTGGCACGGGACGTCATGAGGCGATGGTCTCACACCCGCCTTGGGGGCGGCAGTCAAGTGACGCGGTAAGGGGCCCTTGTTTTCGAATATATGTTCGAATAGCATAGGCGGCATGCAGACACCTTCCCAGCCCCCACAGTTTCCGGATTCTCCGGCTGGCCACAGCCCCCTGCGGCCGGGCCCCGATGCCGGCGTTCCGGCACGGCCTGCGGGTCTGATGAAAGCCATGAGTCCGGGCGTAGTGGATTTCCTCTTCCGTCAGCTCGTGGCCGGAAGATCCGCAGAGGACGTCCAGTGGCAGGAGGAAGGCATCACCCTCAGTGCGCAGCCTGCGGGAGCGGAGCTGGCGCGCAGGCTTGCAGAAGTCGATCTGGAAGCGCTGACCCCCACCGAACTCTTCCACTACGTCAGGGCCGCCCAAAAGATGGCAGCCTGGGCCGAGGACCTGCGCCAGGCGGCGCTGGAAAGGTACTGCCAGCCGGTGAACCTGAACCCGGCCCGGTTTTTGGACCCGCCTGATGTCCCGCAAGAAGGCCAGGTGAGGGCCACGTTTCAGGGAGCGCGGCAAGGGGTGCCGAATGGCCGGCAGTCTGGCGGTATGCAGCGCCCTGTGAATCTGCAGCACGGTCCCTAGGATGAAAGGGTGACTGAAGCCCTGACTGTCTCCGCCATCCAGTACCAGGCGCTGGACGGCGGGATCATCCCCAACGCCCAGGAACATGTCCGGCTCATCGAGGATGCGGAGTCCCATGGCGCCCGGCTGGTGGTGTTCCCGGGGCTGTCCCTGACTGGCCACAACTTTGCCCAGTTGGCGGCGGAAGACTCCTGGCTCAGGCCGGATGATGCCAGGCTGGATGACCTCCATGAAATCTGCCGGCGCAGCGGCATCACGGCCGTGGCAGGGGCCGCGTACAGGGAACCGGATGGCACCCCACGCATGGCCTGCCTGGCTATCCATCCTGACGGCACCACGGAGACCGGCTTCAAGGCACGCCTTAGCGGTGTCGAAGAGCAGCACTTCACGGCCGGTGCAGGTTCCAGCGTTCTTGAACTGGACGGTTGGAGAATAGCCCTGGCCATCTGCTCCGAAGCAGAAGATCCTGTCCACTGCACGGCCGCCGGACTGGCCGGAGTGGATATCTGCGCCGTGTCAGCTGTCTATGCGCAGCATGACAAACTGCGGCTGGCGCTGCACCTTGAAGCCCTCGCCTCTGACAACCGGATCTTCGGACTCCTGGCAAACCTGGCAGGCTCCACGCCTTCAGGACCATCGTCGGGACTGAGCAGATTCTGGGGACCGGATGGACTCCAGCTCAGAACAGCAGCCGGGACGGGCGCAGAAGTGGTCACAGCCATCCTGCAGCGCAGCGCCCTGCGGAAGTTCCGCTGACAGTCCCCTATTTGACGTGGATCACGCCCCTGCCATTGTCCTAACCGGAGGGGGACAGGGTAACGTTTTTTCCATGCCTCACACATCCGCGCACATTCCTGCCCTTGGTACGCTCCTGACCGCCATGGTCACGCCCTTCACCAAGGATGGCAAAGTGGACTACGCGCAGGCGGCCGAGTTGGCTGCCAGGCTCGTGGACGATGGCTGCGACGGCCTGGTCGTCACCGGAACCACCGGCGAAACCTCCACCCTCACAGACGAGGAAAACCTCGGCATGTTCCGTGCCGTGAAGGAGGCCGTGGGAGACCGCGCCGCCATCATCGCCGGCACCGGGACCAACGACACCGCACACTCCGTGCACCTTTCCCGGCAGGCCGCCGCGCTCGGCGTCGACGGCCTTCTGCTCGTCACGCCGTACTACAACAAGCCCAGCCAAGCCGGCGTCCGCGCCCACTTTGAGACCGTTGCGTCCGCAGTGGATGTACCGGTCATGCTCTATGACATCCCGGGCCGCTCGTCGATCGCCATTGAGCCTGAAACCATGATCCGCCTGGCGCAGCACCCCAACATCGTCGCCGTCAAGGACGCGAAGGCCGATTTCACCGCAGCCAGCCGTGTGATGGCGGAAACTGATCTGCTCTTCTACTCCGGCGACGACGGACTGACCCTCCCGTGGATGGCTCTGGGCGCCGTTGGACTGGTGGGCGTCACCACCCACGTTGCCACCCGCCGCTTCCGGGAGCTGATCGACGCCGTCAACGCCAATGACCTCAGCACCGCCCGCAAGATCAATTTCGAACTCGTGCCCGTGGTGCGCGCAACGATGACACGCGTCCAGGGTGCTGTAGCCGCCAAACAAATTCTTAAATGGCAGGGAGTCCTGCCCAACTCGATTGTCCGTTTGCCCCTCGTGGAGCCGGACGAAGCCGAGATCGAATCCATCCGCGAGGACTTGGCGGAAGCGGGGCTGGTCTTTCCCTAAGGGCTAAGACCGGCACCCTTCCGCCTGGAAAGTAGTGCACTATGACCCAAACCGCCCTTCCCGGCCTTGTCACGCCTCCACGCCTGCCGCAAGGCACCCTGCGGATCGTTCCGCTTGGTGGCCTCGGGGAAATCGGCCGGAACATGGCCGTGTTCGAAATCGACGGCAAGCTGCTCGTCGTGGACTGCGGCGTCCTCTTCCCGGAGGAGACCCAGCCCGGCGTCGACCTGATCCTGCCTGATTTCTCCTACATCCAGGACCGCGTGGACGACATCGTCGCCGTTGTCCTGACCCACGGCCACGAGGACCACATCGGCGCCATCCCGTACCTCCTGCGGCTCAGGGCGGACATTCCGCTGGTCGGTTCACAGCTGACCCTTGCCCTCATCGAGGCCAAGCTGCAGGAACACCGGATCCGCCCGTACACCCTGACTGTGGAAGAAGGACAGGTCGAAAAATTCGGCCCCTTCGAATGCGAATTCGTCGCGGTCAACCACTCCATTCCCGATGCCCTGGCTGTCTTCATCCGCACCGCCGCCGGCACCGTCCTGCACACGGGCGACTTCAAGATGGACCAGCTGCCCCTGGACGGCCGGATCACCGACCTCCGCCACTTTGCCAAGCTGGGCGAAGAGGGCGTGGACCTCTTCATGTCCGACTCCACCAACGCTGACGTGCCCGGCTTCACCACCGCGGAAAAGGAGATCGGCCCCACGCTGGAACGGCTCTTCGGCCAGGCCACCAAGCGGATCATCGTCGCGTCCTTCTCCTCGCACGTGCACCGTGTCCAGCAGGTGCTGGACGCCGCCGCCAAGCACAACCGGAAAGTCGCCTTCGTTGGCCGCTCGATGGTCCGCAACATGGCCATCGCGGAAAAGCTCGGCTACCTTGACGTGCCCCCGGGCCTGGTCGTGGACATCAAGAACATCGACAACCTCCCGGACAACCGCGTGGTGCTGATGTCCACCGGCTCCCAGGGTGAACCGATGGCCGCGCTGTCCCGCATGGCCAACGGAGACCACCGTGTGGTGGTGGGCCAAGGGGACACCGTCATCCTTGCCTCCAGCCTCATCCCGGGCAACGAAAACGCGGTCTTCCGCATCATCAACGGCCTGCTGAAGCTCGGCGCCGATGTCATCCACAAGGGCAACGCCAAGGTCCACGTCTCGGGCCACGCCGCAGCCGGCGAACTGCTCTACTGCTACAACATCCTTGAGCCGCTCAATGCCATGCCGGTCCACGGCGAGACCCGCCACCTCATTGCCAATGGCAAGATCGCCATCGAATCCGGTGTGCCGGAAGCCAGCGTCATCCTCTCTGACAACGGCACGGTCATCGACCTCAAGGATCACCGCGCAGACGTCGTGGGCCAGATCGAGGTCGGCTTCGTGTACGTCGACGGCTCCAGCGTCGGTGAGGTCACCGAGGCCGATCTGAAGGACCGCCAGACGCTCGGTGATGAAGGCTTCATCTCGATCATCACCGTCATCCACCGCGCCACCGGCAAGGTGGTTTCCGGACCGGAAATCCACGCCCGCGGCGTGGCTGAGGATGATTCAGTTTTCGACGAGATCATCCCCAAGATCAACGCCGCTCTGGAAGAGGCTGTGCTGAACCGGACCGACCACACCACGCACCAGCTCCAGCAGGTTGTGCGGCGCGTGGTAGGCACCTGGGTCAACCGCAAGCTCCGCCGCAAGCCCATGATCATCCCGGTGGTCCTCGAGGCGTAACAGCGTCGAACCGCCAGCGGATTCAAAAGGCCCGGTTCTTCGGAACCGGGCCTTTTCGTGCAGCAACATGGGGCCAGGAATGCCCGTAAATCCGCGGAAAACCGCATCAGTTCGGGTACCGTGGCACGTATGGCCACTCGTACTACTTCCGCGCCCCGAGGCAATTCCGGCGGCAACACTGGCCGCAGTTCCGGCACCAAGACGGGCGGTACAGCGGGCCGCGGCGCGGGCACCACAGCGTCCAAATCCAGTGGCCGCGGCGGAACATCCTCCGGTGCCACCCGCCGGCTGCCCGTCGTTGAACAGCGGCAGCCCTGGCTCCTGCGCGTCGTGGCCGGCGCGTGGCTGGGGCTGGGCCACCTGGTCGGCGGGGGAGTCCGCCGGATCGGCTCCGATGTCAGCGACCTCCCTCCGGAGGAGCGCCGTGATGGGGCCGCCCTTTTCAACCTGGCCCTCGGCGTGTTCATCGCCACGTTTGCCTGGTGGGGATTGACAGGCTGGTTCCCGGACGCCGTGTACAACGTGGTCAACGGTACCTTCGGCTGGATGTCCCTGCTGCTGCCGCTGATGCTCTTCGTCTGCGCCTTCCGTCTGTTCCGGACGCCCGACGACGGCCGGGGAAACAACCGGGTGGGCATTGGTTTCCTCATCATGACCTTCGCAGGCTGCGGGTTGGCCCACGTCGTGGCCGGGCAGCCTACTGTTGCCCAGGGTTTCGACGGGCTGCGCCAGGCGGGCGGCATGCTCGGATTCCTGGCTGCCTCGCCTCTTGCAGCCATCCACGCGGCGGTGCCCCTGGTGCTGTACGGCCTCCTGGCCTTCGTCTCGCTGCTTATCATTACCGCCACGCCGTTTGGGGCCATTCCCCGCCGCCTGCGTACGGCGTACGAGCACCTGATGGGCATCGACCTGCAGGAGCCCCGTGAGGCAGTGGACAGCCACGACCGCAGCTACCTCGAGGAAACCCGCGCAGCCGCTGCGCCTAAGAAGAAGAAGCGGCGGTTCTTTGGCAAAGACGATGAGGCCGATCCCAAACTTGAAGGCTACGTGGGTGATGAAGCCTTCGAACACGCCGTTATTGATGACGAGGAGACCGAAACCGGGCCCTCGGGCTCAGGGAACAGGCCCGCTCCCGGCGTGCGCCGCCCCACACAGGCGGAGATCGCCGTCGAGAAGATCAAAGCCGCCCAGGGCCTCGGCACCGCCGGGCAGGGGGCGGGGGAGAACGCCACTGAAGCCATCCCGCTGGTGACACCGGGCATGGTCGCCGCGGGTTCACTCAATCCGGCACCGGCGGTCCTTCCGCAGGTGCCGGCCAAGCCCGTCACCCCCATGCCCCTTCCTACGCCGATTCCGCAGCGGACCGAGCAACTCTCCCTGGCGGGCGACGTCACCTACACCCTGCCGCCGTCGGACGTTCTGACCCCGGGATCCATCCCCAAGGAGCGCACCGAAGCCAACGACGCCATCGTCGCTTCCCTGACGGAAACCCTCAACCAGTTCAATGTGGAGGCCCAGGTCACCGGCTTCAGCCGCGGTCCCACGGTCACCCGCTACGAGATCGAACTCTCGCCCGGGACCAAGGTGGAGCGCGTCACGGCGCTGTCCAAAAACATTTCCTACGCAGTGGCCTCCAGCGATGTCCGGATCCTCAGCCCCATCCCCGGCAAGTCCGCCATCGGCATCGAAATCCCCAACACGGACCGCGAAACAGTCTCCCTCGGTGACGTGCTCCGCAGCCAGAACGCCCGCCGCACCGACCACCCGATGGTCATGGGTGTGGGCAAGGACGTCGAGGGCGGCTACGTGGTGGCGAACCTCGCCAAGATGCCCCACCTGCTCGTCGCCGGCGCCACGGGTGCCGGCAAGTCCTCGTTCGTGAACTCGATGATCACCTCCATCCTCATGCGCGCCACCCCGGACGAGGTCCGCATGGTCATGGTGGACCCCAAGCGCGTGGAGCTGACCGCGTACGAGGGCGTCCCGCACCTCATCACCCCCATCATCACCAACCCCAAGAAAGCCGCCGAGGCGCTGCAATGGGTGGTCCGGGAGATGGACGCCCGCTACGACGACCTCGCCAACTACGGTTTCAAGCACATCGACGACTTCAACAAAGCAGTCCGGGCAGGGAAAGTACACCCGCCGGTCGACTCCAAACGCGTCATCCGGCCCTACCCCTACCTGCTGGTGATCGTTGACGAGCTCGCTGACCTCATGATGGTGGCTCCGCGCGACGTCGAGGACTCGATTGTCCGCATCACCCAGCTGGCACGCGCGGCAGGCATCCACCTGGTGCTCGCCACGCAGCGGCCCTCGGTGGACGTGGTGACCGGCCTGATCAAGGCAAACGTGCCGTCCCGCATGGCGTTCGCGACTTCCTCCGTGACCGACTCCCGCGTGGTCCTCGATCAGCCGGGAGCGGAGAAGCTGATCGGCCAGGGCGACGCGCTGTTCCTGCCGATGGGCGCGTCCAAGGCCATGCGTGTGCAGGGTGCCTGGGTTACCGAGTCCGAAATCCACAAGGTGGTCGAGCACGTCAAGGGCCAGCTCAAGGCCGTCTACCGCGACGACGTTGCACCCGAGGCGCAGAAGAAGCAGATCGACGACGACATCGGGGACGACCTCGAGGTGCTGCTGCAGGCCACCGAGCTGGTGGTCACCACGCAGTTCGGTTCGACGTCGATGCTCCAGCGCAAGCTCCGCGTCGGTTTTGCCAAGGCCGGGCGCCTGATGGACCTGCTGGAGTCCAGGGGAGTGGTTGGTCCGTCGGAAGGATCCAAGGCCCGCGACGTCCTGGTCAAGCCGGACGACCTCGCGCAGGTCCTTGCCGCCATGAAGGGCCAGGAGGCTCCGGTGGTCGCCGACTCGCAGACTGCGGCCCTGAGCGAGAACGCCAACGCCAACATCGCCCAGGGCGGTTACGCCGAGGACCTGGTCCAGGCGGACCTGGACCAGCGGAGCCAGAACGTTGAATATTACGACGGTGCCGACTCACCTCCCGGTTCCCGCGGGGATGATGAAGACGGATCTGAGGACGCCTGGTCGCTCACCGGACGGTAGCCTAGGAAGGTGACTAGCACCGAAGCAACCGCCGCAGGCTCCAGCAGTGCAGGAATCTGGAATCTTCCCAACATCCTGACTATGGTGCGCATCGCTTTGGTGCCGTTCTTCGTCTGGTTCCTCCTGGCTGATGCTCCAGGGCTGAAGAGTGAGTCCGGCCTCTGGCGCTGGGCCGCGGTGGTGGCGTTCGCCGTCGCGATCTACACGGACAAGCTCGACGGCGACATCGCCAGGAGCCGCGGACTCATCACTAATTTCGGCAAAATCGCCGACCCGATTGCGGACAAGCTCCTGATCGGCTCCGCACTCGTGATGCTCTCCATCCTCAACGAGCTGCCGTGGTGGGTCACCATTCTGATCCTCGTCAGGGAGTGGGGGGTCACCGCCCTCCGCTTCTTTGTCATCCGGTACGGTGTTATCCCGGCGTCGCGGGGCGGCAAACTCAAGACGGTCGTCCAGACCGCAGCGATCTTCCTGTACCTCCTCCCACTGGCAGCGCTTGCGCCCTGGCTGGTATGGGTGGCCTTCGCGGTCATGATGGTGGCGGTGCTGATCACGGTGTGGACCGGCGTCGAGTACGTTGTCGAGGCCCTCCGGCTCCGTGCGCGCGGCAAGAAAGCCCAAAAAAAGACCAGCTAACCAGGGAGTTGACGTGACTAATCTTCACCACCTCGCGGAACAGGCCGTCAAAACGGCTCTGGAGGCCAGCCGGACCGTAGCCACAGCGGAGTCGCTCACAGCGGGCATGGTGGCTGCCGTTCTGGCAGACACTGCCGGAGCATCCGGCATGTTGCAGGGCGGCGTCGTGGCCTACCAGAACACGGTCAAGTCAGGGGTACTGAAGGTGTCACGGGAACTTCTGGACGCCGTCGGCTCGGTTGACGGGGACGTCGCCGCAGCCATGGCGGACGGAGCCCGGACAGTGCTTGGCGCTGACATCGGGATCGCCACTACGGGAGTGGCCGGCCCGGAGGAACATGACGGCAAACCGGTCGGAACGGTGTTTATCGGCGTTGCCACCGCGGGCGGCACAACCTACGCCGAGTACGGATTTTCAGGAAACCGGGCAGAGATCCGCGGCCAGGCCTGCGGGGCCGCATTGGAAAGTCTGCTCGCAGCCCTGTCATCCTGAAGTTACCGGGCGTAAAGTTGCCGGGAACAAATCCCGGTATCCATTAGTTATTACATTGTGTCGCTTCCGGACTCCGGAGGCGCCTAGGATGATTAAACCACCACGGTTCGCTCCACGGCGGACCGCACTTATGAGGGAGCAAGGCGATACAGATGGTAAAGCAGCCCGTATCCGTAAACGGCGTTGTCCGCTGGAAGGATGTGGGCCTCGCCGATCAGGCTAAGAGCGAACAGAAGGAGCGCAAGATGGTTGTACTTCGTCACGAAATCGGTGATGTCCTGCGCGATGTCCGCCAGCGCCAGGGACGTACGCTCCGCGAAGTTTCGCACAGTGCCCGGGTTTCCCTGGGTTACCTCAGCGAAGTGGAGCGCGGCCAGAAGGAAGCCTCGTCAGAGCTCCTTTCATCAATCTGCTCCGCCTTGGACGTGCCGCTCTCCAGCATGCTCCGCGAAGTCAGCGACCGCGTTGCCGTCGCCGAGGGCGTAGCCGTTCCGGACACCGTTCCCCAGGAATTCTCACAGCGTTACGGCCGCGATCTTGAACGCGACCTGAACGCTGAACTCAACAGCGAACTCTCCACGGGCCTGCTTTCCGGCGCACGCTAGGCCGCCGGCAGCACCCAAACGCAACTAAAACGACAAGCCTCCGGCCCTTCGGCCGGAGGCTTTGTCGTGTTGGCGCCACCCTTCGGGGCCGCCTCAGGCCGGAGTGTCCTTCGCAAAACCGTCGCGCTCATAAATCGTATTGAGCTTGGCCACATATTCGGCGAGCGTCTGCAGCTCCCCGACCGGCCATTCGCCGAGCCGCTCGCGGAAAACCTGGCGCCGCGCATCCTGGACCTGGTGCATCTTTTCCTCGCCCTTCGCAGTCAGCCGGATCGCCTGCGCCCTGCCGTCCAGGGGATCTGCTTCCTTGGAAACCAGGCCGAGGCTCTCCAGGAAGGCGATCTGGCGGCTCACGGACGGCTTGCCCACACCGATGCTCAGGGCAAGATCGGTGAGGCGGATGGGGCCTTCCCGCCGGATGACAGTCAGCAATCCATACGCTGCCGGTTCCATATCGGGGTGGACCTGGCGGGAAAGCTGTTGTGACACGGAGCGCGCACGGCGCCAGAGGAGGCTGATCTGGTGTTCCACGTTGTTCAGGGCTGCGTCCAGGGTGTCCTCTCCCGGGTCACTCTCCGCAGGACCTGGCTCCGCAGCACCGGACTCCGCAGGACCGGGCGACGGGGTTGTTTCAGCCATGTTGCTCATGGCAACAATTCTAGGCGCCGGGATCATGAGAGACTCTATTGGTGCGGATCAGTGACTATTGGCGGCTTATGGACGACGAATTTGGAGCCGGGTACTCGCGGGTCCTGAGCAGTACCCTGGTCCTGGCCGGAGTGGGCGGGCGCACCGCTGACCAGGCCCTCGCGGCCGGTGTGAGCCCCCGGCAGGTATGGCTGGCAGTCTGCGACATCCAGGATGTGCCGCCGGAGCGCCGGCTGGGCCGCGACGTCCACCCGCGCCGCGACTGATCTCCAGGCAAACAACGCTGACCGGTGCCTCCGGGCAGGCAAAGAGGCGCTCTTTCCACTGACACGCCGCCGGCGTTGTTCGAATATCTGTTCGGGTATAGCTATGCTTTTCGTAGTGGGTTATCCACATAGGCGATGTCATCCGGCCTGATTGTCAGTGGGTGCCATTAGCGTCAGAGATGACCAATAAACGGCCGCTCAGGCCACTCCAAAGCGAGAAAGCATTAGAGGTGTGAACCATGGCGGCAGCCCCGGATCGTGAAAAAGCGTTGGAAGCAGCGCTGGCCCAGATTGACAAGCAGTTCGGCAAGGGCTCCGTCATGCGGCTGGGTGACGAGGTGCGCGCCCCTATCGAGGTAATCCCCACCGGATCCATCGCACTGGACGTCGCCTTGGGGATTGGCGGCCTGCCCCGCGGCCGTGTCGTGGAGATCTACGGCCCGGAATCTTCAGGTAAGACCACTGTTGCGCTCCACGCCGTGGCCAACGCCCAGCGCCTCGGCGGCATCGCTGCCTTCATTGACGCCGAGCACGCCCTGGACCCGGAGTATGCCGCCAAGCTAGGCGTGGACACTGACGCACTCCTGGTCTCGCAGCCGGACACCGGCGAGCAGGCCCTGGAAATCATGGACATGCTGATCGGCTCCGGCTCGCTGGACGTCATCGTCATCGACTCCGTCGCAGCCCTCGTTCCGCGCGCCGAAATCGAAGGCGACATGGGCGACAGCCACGTGGGTCTTCAGGCCCGCCTGATGAGCCAGGCGCTGCGTAAGATCACCGGCCGCCTGAGCCAGACCAAGACCACCGCCATCTTCATTAACCAGCTCCGTGAAAAGATCGGCGTGTTCTTCGGCTCCCCGGAGACCACCACCGGTGGTAAGGCGCTGAAGTTCTACGCGTCCATCCGCATCGATGTCCGCCGGATCCAGACGCTGAAGGAAGGCGCGGATTCCGTCGGTAACCGCACCAAGGCCAAGATCGTCAAGAACAAGATGGCCCCGCCCTTCAAGATCGCCGAATTCGACATCATCTACGGCCTGGGCATCTCCCGTGAGGGCGGCATCATCGACATGGGCGTTGAACACGGCATCATCAAAAAGTCCGGTTCATGGTTTACCTACGACGGCGACCAGCTGGGCCAGGGCATGGAGAACTCCCGCAGGTTCCTGCGCGACAACCCCGAGCTCGCAACGGAACTTGAGCGTCTTATCAAGGAGAAGCTAGGAGTCGGGGTCAAACCTGCAGCTGACGAGTCCAAGGACACACCCAAGCTGAAGGCCGTTGACGGCTTCTAAGGGGTCTGTGGATTCAATGGAGGAGCGGGAGCGGGAGCCGGGGCCGGAACGCAGACGCCGCAGAAGCGGCGGGCACAAGAGTTTCGGGCAGGCCGGGCACCGGGGTTCAGGGCCGGACGGGCCCGCTCCTGACTCGTCACTCGCTGCGGACCCGGAACCGGATCCCGCCTCCGTTGCCTGCGCTATTGTCCTGCGGCAGCTGACCAGCTCGGCCAAAAGCCGGCTGCAGCTGTCGCGGAAGCTGGCGGAGCGGAACATTCCCGAGGATGTGGCTGAGGCCGTCCTGGACCGGTTCCAGGAGGTCCGCCTCATTGACGATGCCGAGTTTGCGGACATGTGGGTGCGTAGCCGCTCCCAGTCACGGAAGCTGGCCAAGGGGGCCCTGCGCCGGGAGCTGTCGGATAAGGGCATCGATCCGGAGACAGCCGCCACAGCACTGGAACAGCTCTCCGACGAGGACGAGGAAGAGGCCGCACGCCGCCTCGTGGAACGGAAACTCCGGTCCGGAACTGACCTGTCGGACCGGACGGAGCGGGACAAAATCACCCGGCGCCTGGCCTCCATGCTTGCGCGGAAGGGATACCAGCCGTCGCAGGCATTCAGGGTGGTTGGCGAGGTCATCGACGCGCAGGTCGAGCAGGAATCGGACCAGAGCGCGGATAGCTAGGCGCGCGGTGATTGCTGTCCCACGGCAGATCGGCGGCGCCCCCGCCAACCCGGTACCCTTAACAGGTGAGTTTGACCATTCCTTCCCCCGCATCCGGTACCGTTCCTTCTTCAGATTCTGCTGTGCCGCAGCCGCGCACCTACCAGGTGCGAACCTTCGGCTGCCAGATGAACGTGCATGACTCGGAGCGGATGGCAGGCATGCTGGAGGACGCCGGCTACGTGCCGGCTGACGGTGAGCAGGCCGACGTCGTGGTTTTCAACACCTGCGCGGTCCGCGAAAATGCCGACAACAAGCTCTACGGAAACCTGGGCATGCTGGCTCCGGTCAAGGCGGCCAACCCCGGAATGCAGATCGCCGTGGGTGGTTGCCTGGCACAGAAGGACCGCGAGACCATCCTCAAAAAAGCCCCCTGGGTGGATGCTGTCTTTGGCACCCACAATGTGGGCGCACTGCCCGCATTGCTGGACCGGGCGCGGCACAACAACGAGGCCCAGCTCGAAATCCTGGAGTCCCTCGACGTCTTCCCCTCCACCCTGCCCACCAAGCGTGATTCGGTCTACTCGGGTTGGGTTTCCATCTCTGTGGGCTGCAACAACACCTGCACGTTCTGCATCGTCCCGGCCCTCCGCGGCAAGGAGAAAGACCGCCGGCCCGGCGATATCCTGGCGGAAATCCAGGCGTTGGTGGATGACGGTGCCATCGAAGTCACGCTTCTGGGGCAGAACGTCAACTCCTACGGGGTGGAATTCGGCGACCGGCAGGCTTTCTCCAAACTTCTGCGGGCGTGCGGGGACATCGAGGGCCTCGAACGGGTCCGCTTCACCAGCCCCCACCCGGCCGCTTTCACTGACGACGTCATCGACGCCATGGCCGAGACCCCCAATGTGATGCCGCAGCTCCACATGCCACTGCAGTCCGGTTCGGACAAAGTCCTCCGGGACATGAAGCGTTCTTACCGGTCCACCAAGTTCCTGGGCATCCTGGACAAGGTCCGGGAGCGGATCCCGCACGCAGCGATCTCCACCGACATCATCGTGGGGTTCCCGGGCGAGACCGAGGAAGACTTCCAGGCCACTTTGGACGTTGTGGAAAAGTCCAGGTTCGCCACTGCGTTTACATTCCAGTATTCGAAGCGGCCCGGCACCCCCGCCGCCGATCTGCCGGACCAGCTGCCCAAAGCTGTGGTTCAGGAGCGCTTCGAACGGCTGACCGCACTGCAGGACAGGATCGCAGCGGAAGAAAACGCGAAACAGCTCGGCCGCCGCGTGGAGGTCATGGTGACAGCCCACTCTGGACGCAAGGCCGAGGAGACCCACCGGTTGTCCGGCCGTACCCAGGACCAGCGCCTGGTGCATTTCTCTGTTCCCGAGGGTGCAGGGACGCCCCGCCCGGGGGATCTTGTCACAGTGACCATCACCGAAGCCGCAGCCTTCCACCTCGTCGCAGACCCCGAACTGAACGACTACAGCCTCCGGCGCTCCCGCGCCGGCGATGCCTGGGACAGGTCGCAGGCCGATTCGTGCGGCGCGCCCGCTCCCGGTGCAGGAGGCTCCGGAGCCGGCCGGACCGGTGTCTCGCTGGGCATGCCCTCGCTGCCGGTCCGGAGCCGCTGACCGTTGGCGCAGCCTCCGGTCATCGCTGTCGTCGGTCCCACGGGGTCAGGCAAGTCGGACCTCGCCGTCAGCCTGGCACTCGAACTGGGTGGTGAGGTCATCAACGCCGATGCCATGCAGTTCTACCGCGGCATGGACATCGGCACCGCCAAAATCACCGTGCCGGAACGCAGAGGCGTGCCGCACCACCTGCTGGACACCCTGGATGTCACCCAGGAGGCCAGCGTTTCCGACTTCCAGCAGCAGGCCCGGGACATCATCAGGGATGTCCACGCCCGCGGGAAGCGGGCCATCCTGGCGGGCGGTTCAGGTTTGTATGTGAGGGCAGCGCTCGACATCCTGGAATTCCCCGGAACGGACCCGGAACTGCGGAGGCAGTTGGAGGCCGAACTTGAGGAAACCGGCCAGGAAGCCCTTCTGGCGCGGCTCCGTGAGGTGGACCCGGTGTCCGCGGGCCGGGTGGCAGATGCGCGCCGGATCGTCCGGGCGCTGGAAGTGCACCGGCTCACCGGACGGCCCTTCAGCTCCTTTATGCCCCGCCGCGAGTACTTCAGGCCCGCCATCCAGATCGGCCTGGCAGTGGACCGGGCCGTACTCCGCGAGCGGCTGGCCCTGCGGGTGGAAGCCATGCTGCAGCGGGGCCTGCTGGACGAGGTGCGCCGCCTTGACGGGGCAGGACTCCGCAGCGGCAAAACCGCCCCGCGGGCACTGGGCTATGCGCAGTTCCTCAAAGTCATCGACGGCGGATTTACGGTCGACGAGGCGGTAGAGGACACTGTCGTGGCAACCAGGCAGTTCGCCAGGCGGCAGCTGACGTGGTTCCGGGCAGATCCGCGGATCACCTGGCTGGACTGGGATGCTCCGGACCTCGCCGCCCAGGCGGCCAAACTCGCGCGGTGAGCGCCGCCGTCGGCCGTTTCAACTGATCCTCTGCTGGCCGGTAACCTAGGAGCATGCACGCAACTTCCGGAGAGACCGCAGAATCCGCCTTCCGCACCTTGGGCGGACTCCGCTTCTCCAAGGGTCACGGCACGGGCAACGACTTCGTGCTCATCGCTGACCCGGAGGGCGTCCACACCATCGACGCTGACCAGGTTTCCGCGCTCTGCGACCGGCATCGCGGCATCGGCGGAGATGGCCTGATCCGCGCCGTCCCGTCCCGGTATCTGTCCGAAGGGCGGGAACTGCTCGGAACCAACCCCGAGGCGGAGTGGTTCATGGACTACCGCAATGGCGACGGCTCCCTCTCGGAAATGTGCGGCAACGGGGTTCGCGTTTTCGTGCACTTTCTCCGCGCAGAAGGCCTTGTAGACCTCCCCGACGGCGCAGCACTCACCATCGGCACCCGCGGCGGGGTCAAGACCGTGGTCCGGACGGGGGACAATTACGCGGTGGACATGGGGCCCTGGGAGTTCATTTTCCCCGGGGAAGCCAGCGCCAAAGCCATGGATTCCCTGGTTACAGCGGAAGGCCTGGAAGTTCCCCGTCCCGCGCTGTCTGTGAGCATGGGTAATCCCCACACCGTTGTGGCCCTGGCGGAACTGTCCGAACTGGCGGCAACCAGGCTGTTTGAGGCCCCCCACGTTGATCCCGTGCCGGCGAAAGGCACCAACGTCGAGTTCGTTGTGCCCTCAGAGCCCCTGGTCCACGACGGGGTCGGCACCGTGACCATGCGGGTCCATGAGCGTGGCGTGGGCGAAACCCAGTCCTGCGGGACCGGGGCCTGCGCAGCGGCGGTGGCGACCAGGCACTGGGCTGGAGCGGAAGCGCCGGACAGTTGGCAGGTCAGGGTACCCGGCGGCGTCGTCGGCGTTAAATTCTTTGCCGGGGCCGCCGGCCACGAGCACGTCGAGCTCAGCGGACCCGCGGTGATTGTGGCTAGCGGGACGCTTTCCTGACGCGGAGGATCCGGAAGGACTTCGACGTGGACTCCCGGGTCACGGTGAACGATGCGTCCAGTTCGGCCGTAAGCCAGCGCTGAAGCGAATCGGAGCCCAGGTTTTTCTGGACCACCAGCCAGGCCGAACCGCCCGGCGCGAGGCGGGGCAGCCACAGCTTCAGCAGGCCGTGGAGTTCGTCCTTGCCGATCCGGATGGGCGGGTTGGACCAGATGGTGTCGAAGCGCAGTTCAGGGTCCACCTGGTCCGGGGTGCTGGCCACCACGTTGCCCAGTCCGAGCAGGGCAGCGTTTTCGTTGGTGAGCGTGATGCAGCGTTCGTTCACGTCCACGGCGTAGACCTTCGCGTGGGGCGCCCGGAGGGCCAGCGTGAGCGCGATAGGACCCCAGCCGCACCCGATGTCCAGGAGGTTGCCGGTGGGCGAGGGAGCCGGGGCCTCCGCCAGGAGCACGGCAGTTCCCTTGTCAATGCCATCAGGGCTGAAGATTCCGGCGGAGGTCTGCAGCCTACGCGGTTCCCCGGCCAGTTCCACAGTGAGTGGCTTGCGGGTGAACGGCCCGGCGGGCGATGCGCTGAAATAGTGTGCGGACTCCATAACTGGCCAGATTAGTGGGCCGCGGCGGACAACGCGAAACTGCGGCCGCCTGTTCTGCTAATCTAAGACCCATGTTCCTGATCTTCGAGTAGTCCCGTACGGGCGCCAGCCCGTCCGGCAGCCGTGCCCCGCAGCGATGCAGGTTGTCAACCTTCCGCACGGGCGCCACAGGACAGGCATCCGGCCGTGTCCTTCCGACCGGCAGTACTCGAGTGATCAGCTTCGCCGCCGCTCACTTAACCCTGCTGCCTGCGCCCCCTTTCGACACTTAAGGCATCCCCAGGATGCGAATTCACTTTGCGCGCGGCATCGGATCGACCGGCCCGCGCGGCAGCCCAGGAGGCCCGGATGACCGCAAGCCGTCAGCCCAGCGCGAATACTTCACCACTGAACAACAATCAGCACTATTCTGAAAATGCCGAATCTTCAAAGGAGACCATGACCAGCCAGCCCAATACCGGTTCCGATCCAGCAGCCCAGGACATGAGTCCCGAGGAAATCCAAGCTGTGATCGACCGGATACTTGCCAAGGACGTCCCGGCCAGGAATGCCGCCACTGACGGCGACAAGGCCGTGTTCGGCAGGGCCCAGGCCATCTCCCGCCTGGATGACGAGCACACAACGTACGACGGCGACCAACAGGACCTCGAGGAACGCCGGGCATTGCGGCGCGTGGCAGGCCTGTCCACCGAGCTTGAAGACGTCACCGAAGTCGAATACCGGCAGCTGCGGCTCGAGCGTGTGGTCCTTGCCGGCTTGTGGTCCGAGGGCACCTTGGCGGACGCAGAGAACTCACTGCGTGAGCTCGCTGCCCTTGCCGAGACGGCCGGTTCCGAGGTTCTGGACGGTCTGGTCCAGCGCCGGGCCAAGCCGGACCCGGGCACCTTCCTGGGTTCGGGCAAAGCGCTTGAACTCAAGGAAATCGTGATGGCCACCGGAGCCGATACGGTGGTGGTGGATGCCGAACTGGCACCTTCCCAACGGCGTGGCCTCGAGGACATCGTCAAGGTCAAGGTCATTGACCGTACGGCCTTGATCCTGGACATCTTCGCCCAGCACGCCAAGAGCCGCGAGGGCAAGGCCCAGGTGGAACTGGCCCAGCTCGAATACCTCCTTCCGCGCCTGCGCGGCTGGGGCGAATCGATGTCCCGCCAGGCCGGTGGCCAGGTGGGCGGGGCCGGCGCTGGTATGGGTTCGCGCGGCCCCGGTGAAACGAAGATTGAGCTGGACCGCCGGCGCATCCGCACACGGATGGCCAAGCTCCGGCGCGAGATCGCCGCGATGAAGCCGGCCCGCGAAACAAAGCGGGCCAACCGCCGTCGTAATTCCGTGCCTTCGGTTGCCATCGCCGGGTACACCAACGCCGGAAAGTCATCGCTGCTGAACAGGCTGACTGACGCCGGCGTGCTGGTGGAGAACGCGCTCTTCGCCACGCTGGATCCGACGGTGCGCAAGGCTGAGACCTCGGACGGCCTGGGCTACACCCTGGCTGACACCGTTGGATTCGTCCGTTCCCTGCCCACCCAGTTGGTGGAGGCGTTCCGGTCAACCCTGGAGGAAGTGGCTGACGCCGATCTCATCCTGCACGTCGTGGACGTTTCCCACCCGGATCCGGAAGGCCAGATTGCGGCTGTCCGCAAGGTCTTCAGTGAAGTGGACGCCCGCAAGGTGCCCGAGATCATTGTGCTGAACAAAGCCGACGCCGCGGATCCGTTTGTGGTGGAACGCCTGAAGCAGCGCGAACCCCGCCATGTGGTGGTCTCCGCCCGCACCGGCCAGGGAATCGCAGAGCTGCTGCGGGCCATCAGTGACAGCATTCCGCGGCCCAGCGTCAAGCTTGAGCTCCTCATCCCGTACAACCGGGGTGATCTGATCAGCAAACTGCACGAGACGGATGCTGAAATCCTGACCCTGGATCACGGCGAGGACGGTACGCGTGCAGTGGTGATGGTCCGTGAGGGCCTGGCGGCTGAACTGGAATCCTTCATCAACCATGACTGAGGTTGTCGCGGGGGAAATCAAGGGCACGGCCGGCGAGCAGTTTGTCATCGAACTGCTCGACCGCGCCGTCGCCGGCATGGGCGGTCAAAGCAGAAGCGGGCAGCACGAGATGGCCCGGCAGGTGGCGAAGGCCATTGAAACCGGCGACCACCTTCTCGTCCAGGCAGGAACGGGCACCGGGAAGTCGCTGGCTTACCTCATCCCGCTGATTGCGCACTCGCTGGTCAGCCACAAGCCCACGCTCGTTTCCACCGCCACCCTTGCCCTGCAGACCCAGATTGTGGGCCGCGACCTTCCCCGGCTGCTCAAAAGCATCACTCCGGCCCTGGAGCGCCCGGTCAAGGTTGCGCTGGTCAAGGGCCGTTCCAACTACGTGTGCAGGCATAAGCTCGAAGGCGGGTTCCCCTCCGAGGAACCCGCCGAGGGCCAGCTTTTCTCCCTGGGCGAGGACACCAGCGTCCCGCATTTCGCCGCCGCGCTGGGCGGGCCGTCGTCCCAGTTGGGGAAGGAAGTGGTCCGCCTTCGCGAGTGGGCCGAAAAGACAAGTACCGGGGACCGCGACGAACTGCTTCCCGGCGTCACGGACCGTGCGTGGCGGCAGGTCTCCGTGACCTCGATGGAGTGTCTCGGCGCGCAGAAGTGCCCGATGGCGGAGGAATGCTTCAGCGAACTGGCACGCCACGACGCTGCCGAAGCCGACGTCGTGGTCACCAACCATGCCATGCTCGCCGTCAGCGCCTTTGAAGGCCTTGCCGTGCTTCCCGAATACGACGTCGTGGTGGTGGACGAGGCCCACGAACTCCAGGACCGGGTCACCGGCGCGGTCTCCGGGCAGCTCTCCGTGGCGATGGTTCACGCTGCCGCTTCAGGGGCACGTAAGCACACGGCCATCACGGTGGACGCCCTCAACGCGGCCGCCGCCAACCTCGAACTTGCCCTGGCCGGGGTGCCCAACGGGCTGCTCCCGAACAGCCTCAACGACGAACAGCTGGACTGCGTGGACCAGTTGCGCGAAGCGTGCCGGGCCGCGCTTTCCGATTCCAAGGGTGAGGGTGGGCAAACGGCCGACGGCGGGCGGCAGCTTGCCCGTTCGCGGCTGATGCTCATCCTTGAACTCTGCGAACGGCTGATTGTCGCCAAGGAAAACCGCGAAGTGGTCTGGTTCTCGCGCGCCAGCACTTTCGATCCACAGCAGGGCTACGGGCAGCCGGATGACACCGCGCCGGTACTGATCAACATTGCGCCCCTCAGCGTCGCCGGGAAGCTCCGCGAAGGGCTCTTCGCCGGCCACACCGTGGTGCTGACCTCGGCCACCCTGGCTATCGGATCGGCCTTCGAACCGGCCGCCGGCGGGCTCGGGCTGGTAGGGGAGGGGGCGCCAAGCTGGACCGGCATCGATGTCGGTTCGCCCTTTGACTACCCCAAGCAGGGAATCCTGTATGTAGCCGGGCACCTGCCCAAACCCGGTCGGGGGGCCTCACCGGAAGCCCTCGACGAACTCGAAGCGCTGATCCGTGCGTCAGGGGGCGGTGCACTGTGCCTGTTTTCATCCCGCCGTGCCGCCGAGGAAGCAGCCGAGGCGATGCGTCCACGGCTGGGGCTCAGCATCCTCTGCCAGGGCGACTCCACCATGACGGCCCTGGTAAAGCAGTTCGCTGATGAGCCTGACACCTGCCTCTTCGGGACCATGTCCCTGTGGCAGGGCGTCGACGTTCCGGGCGGATCGTGCCGCCTGGTGGTGATTGACCGCATTCCGTTCCCAAGGCCGGACGATCCCCTGATGACAGCACGCTCCCGTGCCGTGGCACAGGCCGGCGGTAACGGGTTCATGGCGGTTTCGGCCACCCATGCGGCCATCCGGCTGGCACAGGGGGCGGGCCGGCTGATCCGTTCAACCGGCGACAAAGGTGTGGTGGCGGTCCTGGATTCGCGGCTTGCCACTGAGCGGTACGCCGGATTCCTTCGCGCCGCACTTCCGCCGTTCTGGCCCACCACAGACCGCAAAACCGCATTCGCGGCCCTGGAAAGGCTGGCGAAAGACGGCTCTTGATCCGCAGGATCCGGACCGGATCCGGTCCGGGGGAGCGAGCGTGCCTTTCCTGACCACCAACAACGCGGGGTCATTTAACGTCCCTCGGAGTCCTTCCGAGGGACGTTAAATGACCCCGCGTTGCTTTTACCCGAACGGTTTTAGAGTGAGCGCAGGACCGAGACGACCTTGCCCATAATGGTGGCGTGGTCCCCAAGGATGGGCTCGTACTGGGTGTTCTGGGGCAGAAGCCAGGTGTGGCCGTCCCGCTGCCGGAAAGTCTTCACGGTGGCTTCGTCATCCAGGAGTGCGGCCACAATATCGCCATTGACGGCGTCGGCCTGCCTGCGGACAACCACCCAGTCGCCGTCGCAGATGGCGGCGTCCACCATGGAGTCGCCGGCCACGCGCAGCATAAACAGTTCACCCTGCCCCACGAGCTGGCGTGGCAGGGGCATAACATCTTCCACCACCTGATCGGCAAGGATCGGTCCGCCGGCTGCAATCCGGCCCACCAGCGGCACCATTGCCGTGTCCATCGCGGTGGGAAGTTCCGTGACGGTTCCCCCGATTCCGTGCATTACCGCGGGCTTTCCTGAGCCGCTGGGCTTGGTGGACCCGCCGTCCAGGGTGAGGGGCATCAGAACTTCCATGGCGCGCGGACGCTTCGGGTCCCGGCGAAGATACCCCAGCTTCTCCAGCTGTGAGAGCTGGTGCGTGACGCTCGAGAGACTAGCCAGTCCTACGGTGTCGCCGATTTCCCGCATGGATGGGGGATAGCCGTTGTCGTTGACGGAACGCTGGATGGTTTCGAGGATCTTCTTCTGGCGCGCGGTGAGCCCTTTCGGGGTCCGTTGGGGCTGGCGGCCCTGCGGGTTCGCCTTGCCCTCGGCGGCTGGTGCTGCCATGTTCGCCATTGCCTTTCGGTTGCCCGGGTGCTTGTCCGGAGTAATTGTCAGACCCTCCTGATCAACTACTGAGGTGGTTGTTCTTTGATCCAAACGTAGGCCAGCCACAGGGCTTTTTCAAACATTTGTTCTAGCGAGTCTCGACAATGTTCGTTGATAAGTGCTAAAACTAAGAAGGCAAAGTTCGAACATGTGTTCTATTCGCTGATGCGGGATTCGAAACCGGGTCCATTCGGCTCAAGCCGGACACCGCAGGCGGAAGCGCAGAACACACCGGGCAGCACAGTATGGTCCAGGAGGGCTCATTTCATGTCAGCTACATCTGCTTCACACGACTCCCGTCCGCAGTTCGTTTCGGTCCAGCACATCACTGCCGGGCAGGAGAGCAGCAAGTCATTGCCGCCGCTCCGCCTGACCCGCCGCGGCCGGATCGTCCTCTTTGGCATCCCGCTGGTCATCCTGGCCGCCATCCTGCTTTCCCTGGCAGGTTTCCTGAATGCCCCCGCCAAGGCGGCCGATTCCGCTGCAGACCTCACGCTCACTCCGACGGTCTCCGTCACGGTTCAGTCGGGCCAGTCTCTGTGGGCCATTGCCGGTTCGGCGGCGCCCGAACGCGATCCCCGCGATGTCATCGCGGATATAGTCCAGCTGAACAACCTCTCTGCAGGCGGAGTTGTGCCCGGGCAGCAACTGTTCGTTCCCACCAAGTAGGCCTCGGCGCGGCCCGGTTTGCCTTGGACCGGCCCCCGCCGGTCCGTCACATTTTTCGGCGGTCACCGCCGGAACTAAACTGTTCAGGTGAATGACCAGCTAGCGCGTCTGAATCGACTTCCCCTCCGGACCAATCTCCGCGGACTGACACCGTACGGTGCCCCGCAACTCGATGTTCCCATCCTGCTGAACGTCAACGAGAACACCCATGGTGTGCCGGCCGACGTACGGGCCGCCATCAGCGCAGCGGTGACAGAGGCTGCGGCAGGACTCAACCGCTACCCGGACCGGGAGTTCACCGAACTCCGCGAAGCACTGGCCGAGTACCTCGGCCATGGCCTGGACGCCACCAACATCTGGGCTGCCAACGGTTCCAATGAGGTCCTCCAGCAGATCCTCCAGGCTTTCGGCGGTCCGGGCCGCACGGCCCTGGGATTCCCGCCCACGTATTCCATGTACCCCCTCCTCGCCAGCGGCACCGACACCGGATACATCACCGGGCAGCGGTCAGGGGACTACGGGCTGAGTGCAGAATCCGCAGCGCTGCAGGTCAAGGAACTGCAGCCGAACATCGTTTTCCTGTGCTCGCCGAACAACCCCACCGGCACCGGTCTGGGCCTGGACGTTGTCGAGGCCGTCTATGAAGCGGGCGAAGCCAGCCAGACCATCGTGATCGTGGACGAGGCCTACCACGAGTTCGCCCACGACGGTACGCCCAGTGCCCTGACGCTGCTGCCTGGCAGGGAGCGGCTCATTGTTTCCCGCACCATGAGCAAGGCCTTTGCCCTTGCAGGTGCGCGGCTTGGCTACATGGCCGCGGCTCCCGAAGTGACGGATGCCCTCCGCCTGGTCCGGCTGCCGTACCACCTCTCGGCCATCACCCAGGCGACCGGCCTCGCAGCGCTCCGTCACCGGGTTGCCCTGATGGCCGATGTCCAGGACATCAAAGAACAGCGGGACCGAATCGTGACGGAACTGACCCGGATGGGCCTCAAGCCGGCCGCCTCGGATTCGAACTATGTATTCTTCGGCGGCCTGGAGAATCCGCACGAGGTCTGGCAGCAGCTCCTGGACGCAGGCGTACTGGTCCGGGACGTCGGGATCCCCGGCCATCTGCGGGTCACAGCGGGAACTGAGACTGAGACCACAGCCTTCCTGACCTCGCTGGAAGCCATCCTGGCCACCCAGGCCGGGCTGCCCGCCTAAACTTGGAGTACCGGCGCCTTACGGTGCCGCACCACTGACTTCGCCAAAAAGGACATATGACCATGACTTCCACCGGATCGAACGCTGCCGATCGGACCGCGCGCATGGAACGCGCTACCAGTGAATCGTCAGTGCTCGTGGAGATCAACCTTGACGGCACGGGTGTCTCAGACATCGACACGTCTGTCCCGTTCTACGACCACATGTTGACGGCGCTGTGCAAGCACTCGCTCATCGACATGACGGTCAAGGCCACCGGTGACATCCACATCGACGTCCACCACACCGTGGAGGACGTCGCCATCACGTTCGGTGAAGTCCTGCGCACAGCCCTGGGCAACAAAGCCGGGATCCGCAGGTTCGGGGAAGCCACAGTTCCCCTGGACGAGGCACTGGCCCACGCCGTGGTTGATGTCTCCGGCCGCCCATACCTGGTCCACGGGGGCGAGCCCGCCGGGCAGGAATACCACCTGATCGGCGGCCACTTCACAGGGTCACTCACCCGCCACGTCTTCGAGGCCATCACCTTGCACGCCGGCATCTGCCTGCACATGAACGTCATTGCCGGGCGGGATCCCCACCACATCGTCGAGGCCCAGTTCAAGGCTTTCGCGCGCGCCCTGCGCGCCGCCGTCGAGCCTGATCCGCGCGTGGAGGGAATTCCGTCCACCAAGGGTGCCCTGTGAGTGGCCAGATCCTCCGGGACGGCGCCGTGATCGATCCTGCTGCCGGTAAGAAGCCCGTTTCGCCTGAAGGTAAGCCCACTGTCACGGTGCTTGACTACGGATCCGGCAACGTCCGTTCAGCCGTGCGTGCGCTGGAGCGGGCCGGCGCCGAGGTTCTCCTCAGTTCCAAACCCGAGGACGTCCTGAACGCTGACGGGCTCGTAGTTCCCGGCGTGGGAGCCTTCGAGACCGTCATGCGCGAGCTCAAGGCAGTGGACGGCATCCGCCTGATCGGCAGGCGCGTGGCCGGAGGCCGCCCCGTCCTGGCGATCTGCGTCGGCCTGCAGGTGCTGTTTGAGGCCGGCGTGGAACACGGGACCGAAGCTGAGGGAATGGGGGAGTGGCCCGGCAAGGTGGAACTGCTTCCCGCCGACGTTGTGCCGCACATGGGCTGGAACACCGTGGACGTCCCGCAGGGGTCCAAGCTGTTCGCCGGCGTGGAGCAGGAACGCTTCTACTTCGTACATTCCTACGGCGTCCAGGAATGGGACTTCGACGTTATCCAGCCAAGGATGACCGCGCCGCAGGTGACCTGGTCAGAGCATGGTGCCCGTTTCATCGCCGCGGTGGAGAACGGGCCGCTCTGCGCCACCCAGTTCCACCCCGAAAAATCCGGGGACGCCGGTGCCCGCCTGCTGCGGAACTGGGTGGATGGCCTCCGCAAGAAGGGGCCCACGGAAACGGCACCTACGGAAAAAGCACCCGCGGATGGCGACTCCTGAATGTGGTCGATTATCCTCATGGGCCTCGCCGGCCTCCTGGTAGGCGGCGCGCTGTCCTTCCGGCAGCAGCACAAACCGCTGTGGACCCAGATCAGCTTCTACGTCCTGGCCGGAATGTCGTTGCTGGCCGCGTACCTGCTGACACTTCCCGGCGCCTGACGCCGCCTGGCTGACGCCCGCCTGCCCGGAGCGGCCAGGAACACACCAAGGCACCAACCAGCCAAGCTCTTTCCAGTAACACCACACCGAAGAGGATTTGAGATGACCACCGCAACCGATCTGCCGGTTCTCGAACTGCTGCCCGCCGTCGACGTCGTCAATGGCCAGGCCGTAAGGCTGGTCCAGGGGGAAGCCGGCAGCGAAACCAGCTATGGGACCCCGCTCGACGCTGCCCTCAACTGGCAGGAGCAAGGCGCGGAATGGGTCCACCTGGTGGACCTTGACGCTGCCTTCGGCCGCGGCTCCAACGCAGACCTGCTCCGCGAAGTAGTGGGCCGGCTGGACATCAAGGTGGAGCTGTCCGGTGGGCTCCGGGACGACGAATCGCTGGAGGCGGCACTGGATCTGGGCGTGGCCCGGGTCAACCTCGGCACCGCAGCGCTGGAAAACCCGGAGTGGACCCGGCGGGCCATCGAACGCTTCGGCGACAAAATCGCCGTCGGGCTCGACGTCCGCGGGACTACCCTGGCCGGCCGGGGCTGGACCAAGGAAGGTGGCGACCTCTGGGAGGTCCTGGGGCGGCTTGAAGAAGCCGGCTGCGCCCGCTACGTGGTCACGGACGTCACCAAGGACGGAACCCTTCAGGGGCCTAACGTCGAGCTGCTGCGCCGGATGGTGGAAAAGACCGGCAAGCCGGTGGTGGCTTCAGGCGGCATCTCCAGCCTGGATGACCTTAAGGTGCTCCGGTCCCTCGTCCCGCTGGGCGTGGAGGGCGCCATCGTGGGCAAGGCCCTGTACGCAGGTGCATTCACGCTGCCCGAAGCGCTTGACGTCGCCGGACGCCGCTAGCCGGCCCCGTGGACACCACCCCCAGCCAGGCGGCCGCGGGAGACACGCCGGCGCGCCACCTTCCCGGCCATATCGCCGCCGCGCTGGCGGGCGCGGGCGGCCCCACTGATTCGGCCGGCCGGCCGTGGGAGGGCCGCAGCCTCGCCGGAGACGATTCGAAGATCCACAATTTCGAGAACGACGACGGCACCGCCGATGCCGGATACCTCGCGGCCGTTGCGGCCCTGGTCCAAGGCAGCGGCGACGAAGCGGCAGTGGTGGCTTCGCTGGCAACCAGCCGTGTCTTCATTCCGATCATCGCCCAGCTCGGTGCTGAGGCTGCCGGCGTGGACGGCCTCACGGCCGACAAGCAGGCGGACATGGCCCTGGTGATGTTGAAGGCGGCCGACGGCAGGACCGCCATGCCGGCCTTCACCTCGGCCCAGGCCCTGGCTTCCTGGCACCCTGACGCCCGCCCGGTGGCGGTTTATGCTGCCAGGGCCGCCCTCTCTGCAGTGTCGGAACAGGCGGAACTGATGGTGCTTGATCCCGGCTCGGACGTCACCCTGGTGGTCCGCCGGCCCGCACTCTGGGCGCTGGCCCAGCAACAGCAGTGGGTCCCCTCCTACGCTGATCCCGCATTGGCCGCGGAAATGACCGCGGCAGCTGCAGGTTTCCCTGCGGTCCGCAGCATCTCCCTGCGCCCGGGCTCCGGGATCGCTGCCGTCACCGGCACAGGGGCGCAGCTTGCAGGGGGAGGGGCAGGACCTGAACTTCAAGTGGTGCTCTACCTCGCCGACGGACTCGATGCCCCGGCAGTCCAGGAGCTGGTTTCCGGTCTCCAGCAGGAGTGGTCCCGGAATGTATTGTTTGGAGAGCGCGTTGACTCCCTGGAGATCAAGTTGCGGCGCGCGTCGCACTAGCTGACCGTCGGCACGGAGATCCCGGGCTGCCGTCAGCAGACCCAAAGGATTCTTGTGAACTTCGCCCTTTACCGGGAGCTGCTGGCCGTTCAGCGCATCCGGCGCCTGCTTATTGTGGGCATGATCGCCCGCATCCCCCATTCGGCGGCCGGCGTTCTACTCACCCTGCACATCGTCCTCACCCTGGACAAGGGTTATGCCGCTGCCGGCGCTGCAGCGGCGGTGATGACCATCGGCATCGCCGTGGGAGCCCCTTGGCGCGGCCGGCGAGTGGACACAGTGGGCCTGCGCAGGGCGCTGATCCCGTCGGTGGTCTCCGAAACCATCATCTGGTCCGTTGTGCCGCACGTGTCCTACGAGTGGCTGCTGCCACTGGTGTTCGTCGGTGGCCTGCTGACCCTGCCGATCTTCAGCGTGGTGAGGCAGTCCTTGGGCGTCCTTGCCGACGGCAACCAGCGGCGTACGGCGTTCGCCCTCGATGCCATCACCACCGAAGTGGTCTTCATGATCGGTCCGGCGGCCGGAGCCGTGGTTGCCACGAGCGGCTTCACTGTCGCGGGGCTCACCGTGGTGGGGGTGTCCACTTCCTTGGCGGGGCTGTTCCTCATGTGGTTCAACCCGCCCACCCGGAGCGCGGTCCCCTCGGCCGAGGGCGCGTCGGACCAGCGCCATGCAGCCGAAATGGCCGTGGTCTCAGCCGCCCCTGCCCACCTCCAGGAGGCCGCGGCCGATCTTGTTCCCGCCGGCACGCCACAGGGCCCGGCCAGGCGCCCGGGCCTGCGGGGCAGAGTCTCGGGAAGCTTCACCTGGTTTACAGCGACAGTGGCCGCCGTTTTTGCAGTGGCAGCAGGGGCGGGAATGGTCCTGAGTGGCTCGGACGTGGGCATTGTTGCGGCGCTGGAAATTGGTGGCCACCAAGGCGAAATAGGAATTGTTTTCCTGTTCTGGTGTGCCGCATCGGTCGTGGGCGGCCTGGTGTATGGAGCCATGCACCGGCCGGTGTCGCCCATCGTCCTGCTGCTGGGAATGGCCGCACTGACCATCCCCATGGGGTTCGCCCAGGACACCTGGACCCTGGCAGCCCTGTCGGTGCTCCCGGGACTCCTGTGCGCGCCCGTGCTGTCAGCGGCTTCCGAGAAGGTCGCCGAACTCGTGCCCGAGGACCGTCGTGGCGAGGCGATGGGCTGGTACGGCTCCGCCCTGACCGGCGGCGTGGCCCTGGGTGCCCCGCTGGCCGGGGTCTTCATCGACGGCGTGGGTCCTGCCGGCGGATTCATCTCCGTGGGTGTGGGCGGAGTTGCACTGTGCCTGGTGGGCCTGCTGCTCCAGGCGGTGCGACGCCGCCGCGCGGCTGTCTGACATCCACAAGGACCTCAAGCACGACGGCGGCGGACGGACCGTGTGGTCCGTCCGCCGCCGTCGTCGTACTTCTTTGTGCCGGCCCCCTTTGCCTCGGGGCAGTGCGCGCCTAGTTGACGGCGCCGGTGTATTTCTCGCCGGGGCCCTTGCCCGGGGCGTCCGGAATGATGGACTCTTCGCGGAAGGCGAGCTGAAGAGACCGCAGGCCATCGCGCAACGGGCCGGCGTGCTGGGAGCCGATTTCGGGTGCCGCTGAGGTCACCAGGCCGGCCAGGGCCGTAATGAGTTTACGTGCCTCGTCCAGGTCCTTGAGTTCCTCGGCGTTGTCCTCGGCGGCAAGGCCCAGTTTCACGGCGGCGGCGCTCATGAGGTGGACGGCGGCCGTGGTGATGACCTCGATGGCCGGCACCTCCGAGATGTCGCGGATTTGCTGGGTCACGTCAGCCTTGGCATCAGGGGCCTCGAAAACGTGTGAATTACTGTCTGGAGTGCTCATACTGGTAAGCTTGTCACAGACCGACTGGATGTCGTTATTTTGCTGTGTAAGGTCCCACCGGCGCCAAGCTGCGCTGAGCGGGATTCTTTCTGTAGAATGGCATGCAGTTTGCAAGCGGAGTTCTCTCCCACCCGCGTCAGCCGTTTTCCCGCCGGAAGAAATTTCCTGGGAAGCAAGGTTGCCGGGTACCTGGTCGGGCATTTCCTGAGGCATTGCGCCGCAGGTTGTGCGCACAGCCCTCTTGGAGGAGCGTGCATCCGATCTTCGAGGCCTTCGATTGCTCCGGCAATTGGGGGCCTTCTCTATTTGCCGGTGGAATACCACATCAATCACAGGAGCTTTAACATTAGCGAGCCAAGAATCAATGAGCGTATCCGCGTCCCCGAGGTGCGGCTGGTCGGCCCTGCAGGTGAACAGGTAGGAATCGTCCGTATTGATGATGCCCTGCGTTTGGCTGCCGAGTCCGATCTTGATCTCGTTGAAGTTGCACCGCAGGCCAAGCCTCCGGTGTGCAAGCTGATGGACTTCGGCAAGTACAAGTACGAGGCCGCTGTCAAGGCACGTGAAGCCCGGAAGAACCAGACCAACACTGTTCTGAAGGAAATCCGCTTCCGCCTGAAGATCGACACCCACGATTACGAGACCAAGCGCGGCCATGCACTGCGCTTCCTCGGCGCCGGTGACAAGGTCAAGGCCATGATCCAGTTCCGTGGCCGTGAGCAGCAGCGTCCTGAGATGGGCATCCGCCTGCTTCAGCGCTTCGCCGACGACGTCGCCGAAGTGGGCGTTGTTGAGTCCAGCCCGCGTATCGATGGCCGCAACATGGTCATGGTGGTGGGCCCGCTCAAGAACAAGGCTGAAGCCAAAGCTGAAGCACGCCGTGCTACGCAGCGTGCAGAGGCCAAGGCCCAGAACGAAGCCAAGGCAACAGGCGGCGGGCGGGTCGACGTCTCCGGCGACGACCAGGCACCGTTCACGCAGTCGCTGGCCGACCTTCTGCCCGAAGGTTTCGCCATCACCACCGAGCCGGAAACGGAAGCGCAGGACACTGAGTCTGAAGCTGCCGGGACTGTTGCTGAAGAGTCTGAAGAAACGCAGGCTCCGGTAACCGAGGAAGCGCCGGCAAAGGCTGAGGCGCCCGTTGCGGCTTCCCCCGAGGCTTCCGCCACGGAGGCACCAGTGAAGGAAGCCGTCGCTGAGGCGGCTCCGAAGCAGGCAGCCCCGAAGCAGGCCGCGCCTAAGGCAGCTCCCAAGGCTGCCGCTCCCCGGCGTGAGGCTCCGAAGGCTGCCCCGGCAGCCGCTGCCAAGGCACCTGTGGCGGCGAAGCCTGCCGAAGCTGCGAAGCCTGCGGAAGCTGCCGCGCCGGCAGCTGCTCCGGCTCCGGCCGCTCCGAGGCCTCCGGTCCCGATGCCCAAGCCGGTAGCCCGGCCGGCAGCGCCGAAGCCTGCTGCAAGGCCTGCCCCTAAGGCAGCGCCGAAACCCGCCGGCAAGAAGACCACCTAGTTCAAAACTGTTGGAGGTTGTCCTCCCGCAGTACGCAACCAGCACGCCGCCTGCAGGGGTGGCTGCTCGAAGAACTGCAGACTATGTCTGTGGACACGTAAGGAGATCGGTTCCCATGCCGAAGATGAAGACCCACAGTGGTGCTAAGAAGCGCTTCAAGCTGACCGGCAGCGGCAAGCTGCGCCGCCAGCAGGCCAACCGCCGCCACTACCTCGAGCACAAGTCCTCCAGGCTGACTCGTCGCCTCGCCGGCGACAAGATCGTCTTCAAGGGTGACGCAAAGGTCATCCGGAAGATGCTCGGCATCTAAGTTCCAAGTTCTCTGACTGATGCCACCTGGCAGCAGTCAACTACCAAAAAGGCTTCTCAGGCCAGCCGGTCCTTTCCGGCAGTAGATGCTTGGGATCAGATTTTCGAAGGAGTACGCACGTGGCACGTGTGAAGAGGGCGGTCAACGCCCACAAGAAGCGCCGGGTTATCCTTGAACGCGCAAAGGGCTACCGTGGACAGCGTTCACGCCTGTACCGCAAGGCCAAAGAGCAGCTGCTGCACTCGTTTGTGTACAGCTACGGCGACCGCAAAAAGAAGAAGGGCGACTTCCGCCGCCTGTGGATCCAGCGTATCAACGCTGCATCCCGCGCCAACGGCCTGACGTACAACCGCCTGATCCAGGGCCTGAAGGCCGCTGAGGTCGAGGTTGACCGCCGTATGCTCGCTGAGCTGGCTGTCTCGGATGCCAACGCATTCGCCGCCCTGGTCAAGATTGCCAAGGACTCCCTGCCTGCTGACACGTCCGCTCCGGCCGTCCAGGCTGCGGCTCCCAAGGCTGCCAAGGCACCCAAGGCGAAGGCTGCAAAGCCGGCCGCTGAAGTGGCTGCCAAGTAGTTCCTGTTCGTCGTTCAAGCTCTGGTGGCTCCAGCCACTAAGGTTCTTGTATGAACGAAACCGGGCGCCCGCAAGATGATTCACTCTCCAACCCCCGAGCTGATCGGGTGAGGAAGGTGGCACAGCTTGCAGGGCGCCCGGCCCGTTTAAAGCGGGAGCAGTTCCTGGCTGAGGGGCCCCAGGCTGTGCGCGAAGCGCTGACGCTCCACCGGAAGCGGCTGGCGGCGGGGGAGCAGGGGATTGTCGAAGAGGTCTACGCGAGCGAGTCCTGCCTGGACCGGTACCCCGAATTCGAAGAGCTGGCGGAGGGAACCCCTGCCTATATCGCCACCGATGAAGTACTCGCCGCGATGGCGGATACGGTCACCCCGCAGGGCATCTTGGCTGTTTGCCGTTTCCTGGATGTCGGCATTGAAGAAGTGCTCGACGGCGGACCTCGCCTGATTGCCGTTCTGTGCCAGGTCAGGGACCCCGGAAACGCCGGTACTGTGCTGCGGGCTGCCGATGCCGCCGGGGCCGACGCCGTGGTGCTGACAGGTTCCAGCGTGGACATTTACAACCCCAAAGCGGTCCGTTCCACCGCGGGATCCATCTTCCACCTTCCGGTGGTCCTCGGCGCAGACGCTGCGGAAGTGGCCGCAGCCTGCCGCGCCCGGGGCATCGGGGTGCTGGCCGCTGACGGCTACGGGGACCTCAACCTGGACACCCTTCAGGACGAAAACGCCGCCCGCAGGACGGCAGGCCCAGCCGTCGAGTCGGTGTATGGGCTGGAGCGACCCACCGTTTGGCTGTTCGGAAACGAAGCCCAGGGGCTCTCGGAGGAAGAACTGGCCCTCGCTGACCACCGGGTGGCAGTGCCCGTCTACGGAGCCGCCGAGAGCCTCAACCTCGGGACAGCGGCGACGGTGTGCCTCTACGCCAGCGCCAGGGCCCAGAACGAAACCCATGCCGGCAGCCAGATAACCACTGGTTAGGACATCACCATTAAAAGGCAGGGCCCCGGATAAATCTCCGGGGCCCTTGCTGTATGAATAGGTGAGATGCCGGGAATCAGGGTGCGCGTGTGGTCTTGCCGCGTCCCGTGACGGCGCCATAGATGCCAACAACGAGCAGGCCACCTACGATCGCCAGAAGCCATGTACCGAGGTCGAAGAAGGACTCGACGCCCCTGCCAAACAGGAGGCTGCCAATCCAGCCGCCGACGATAGCACCAACGACGCCAAGGACGAGGCTGGTAACCCATCCGCCGCCCACCCTGCCGGGCATTACGGCTTTAACGATGGCCCCGACAATGAGGCCGAGAATAATCCAAGCAAGAAAACCCATGTCTCCTCCTTATTATTCGTCGGGAGTATTTGTCCCGATTGTGTTCAAGCTAACATAAGGCGACTTGGTTGTCAGCAGGCTTTGGGCCTGGCCGACCCGTGTTCTTCGAGCCTGAAAGGTACGGTGTTCATGAGCGAAGCCTTCACCGGCCCGGCAATGGTTTCTGCAGGTTTTCCAAACCCTGCACGCCAGTTCTTCCAACTCTGAAGAGGAGAGCCTCCGTGGCTGCAAATGGCGGTACCAATGCGATCGTGGCGGCTCTCGCAGCAAACCTGACGATCGCCGCCCTCAAGTTCGTTGCCTTTTTCCTGACGGCTTCCTCGTCGATGCTCGCAGAAGCCATCCATTCCATTGCCGACTCGGGGAACCAGTTGCTGCTGTTGATCGGCGGCAAGAGGGCCCGCAAGGAGGCAAGCGCGGAGCACCCCTTCGGGTACGGGCGCGAACGCTACATCTATGCATTCATCGTCTCGATAGTGCTTTTCAGCGTTGGCGGACTGTTTGCGCTGTATGAGGCCTGGGAGAAGATTCAGCATCCCCACGCGATCGAGGGCGACTTCTGGTGGGTTCCCCTGGCTGTTTTGATGGGGGCCATTGCGGCCGAGTCCTTCTCCTTCCGGACGGCAATCATCGAATCCAATCACGTTCGTGGGAAGCAGGGCTGGGTCAGTTTCGTGCGCACGGCCAAGCAGCCCGAACTGCCGGTCATTCTGTTGGAGGACCTCGGAGCACTTCTGGGCCTGATGTTCGCGCTGATCGGTGTGGGGATGACGCTGATCACCGGCAACGGGATCTGGGACGCTTTGGGTACTGCAATGATCGGCTTCCTGCTCGTGGCGATCGCCATCGTGCTGGCTATCGAAACCAAATCCCTGCTGCTGGGGGAATCAGCCACCCGCAACGACGTGGCCCGGATCAGCGAGGCTATCGAGGCAGGCGGAACAAACCGCATCATCCATCTGAAGACCCTCCACCTCGGACCGGAAGAGTTGCTCGTGGCAGCCAAAATTTCCGTGGGCGCTGCCGACACCGGCCGCGATATTGCTGCAGCCATCGACGAAGCGGAGGTCAGGATCCGGACGGCGGTTCCGATGGCCCAGGTGATCTATCTCGAACCCGATCTGCACCGGCACGAAAAGCAGGACAGCGGGCAGCGTCAGGCGGATGCGGGGCCCCAGGACGTCCTTCCCTGATGAGCCCTGGTGCTTCCCTGATTGGCCCTGGTCAAGACGCTGACGCATGCAGGATGACCGCCCATGCGGGCAGGGCAGCCCTACGCTGCGGTTGTGAAGCTCCTGGCCACGTGGTCCGGGATCAGGTGGCCAGCGGCTTTTTGCGTTCGAGGAGGCCGCTGATGACTGCCACGGCCAGGCCCAGGATGGCCAGCACCGCACCAACAAGCGCGGGTGCCACGAAGCCCCAACCCCAGGCGATCACCAGACCGCCGAGGAAGGCACCCAACGCGTTGGCCACGTTCAGTGCAGCATGGTTCAGCGAAGAGGCAAGGGACGGGGCGTCCGGTGAGGCGTCCAGCAGGCGGGTCTGGAGGGCCGGGATCAGCAGGGAGCCGGAGGCCCCCACCACAAAGACCATCACCAACGCGGACCACGGCCAGTGCGCGGCGATAGCGTAGACAACGAGGGCAACAGCGATTCCAGGCAGTACCCAATACAACGTCCCCATCACGGACTTGTCAGCCAGCCTGCCGCCCACCACGGTGCCGGCCACCATGCCGAGTCCATACAGCGCCACCACAACGGGAAGCAACCAGGCGGGGATGCCTGCCACCAGGGTCATGGTGTGCGCAATGTAGGTGTACGTGGCGAAGAAGCCGCCAAAGCCCACGATGCCGATCAGGATGGCCAGCCAGACCTGAAGACGCTTAAGGGCACCGAGTTCGCGGCGGATGCTCGCGTCCGGGTGGGCGGGCTGGAAGGGGACATACCTCCAGAGCAGGAAAAGCGTGAGCAGGCCGATGGCGCCCACGAGCAGGAAAAGCAGCCGCCAGCCAAAGGTCTGGCCTACCCAGGTGGCAGCTGGAACGCCGACGACGTTTGAGACCGACAGGCCGGCCATCACCATCGAAATGGCCCAGCCGCGCCGGTTTGCGGGAACGAGCGACGCTGCAATCACCGCCGCAACACCGAAGAAGGCTCCATGCGGCAGGCCGGCCGCGAACCGGGAAACGAGCATCATCCCGTAATCCGGGGCGATGTAAGACAGCAGGTTCGCCAGCGTGAAGAAGAGCATCAGCCCCAGCGCGAGGTGCTTCCGCGGGAGCCGGGCCCCTACGGCGGCAAGAAGCGGCGCACCCACCACCACGCCCAGTGCGTACGCGGAGATAAGGTGTCCGGCTTCGGGAGTGCTGATGTTCAGCCCCTGTTCGACCTCCCGGAGCAGACCCATCATGGTGAACTCCGTGACCCCGATCCCGACGCCGCCCATCGCCAGCGCGAAAATGGCGGCCGCGATCCTGGGAGTGCCCTTCTGGGGAATAGTGGGAGTCTGGACGATGCTGCTCATGTGCCTGCTTTTCAAAGGATTCCGGAATGTCTCTCCATGAAATTGTCCCTTATGGCCGTGTGGGCACCGGACCGCCCTCCCTGCGCCGGCAGCCCCTCCGCCATAGAATGATGAAGTGACTGGACTGATACAGGTAGTTGGCGGCGCCGTGGTGGATTCCCTGACGGAGCCCGCCCGAATGCTGGTGGCCCGGCGCAGTGCTCCCGAACAGTTCGCCGGGATGTGGGAATTTCCGGGTGGAAAGATTGAGCCCGGCGAAGCCCCTGAGGCCGCACTCCACCGGGAGCTCCGGGAAGAGCTCGGGATCGGAGTCCGGCTCGGATCCGAGCTGCCGGGCGAAACAGAGGCAGGGTGGCCACTGAACGCCCGTGCCACCATGCGGGTCTGGCTGGCCGAGATCACTGACGGCGAACCGCACCCCCTTGAGGACCACGACGAATTACGGTGGGTAGGGCTGGCGGACCATGCCGGCGTGCTGGGCCTTCCGTGGATCCCCGCCGATTACCCGATCGTCCAGGCCCTGCTCCGCTCCATCAGCCCTGAGGCACTGACGTCCCGGACACCTTGAGCCGGCAAGCGCAGGAAGAGCACGGCCGCTGACGCCGCCGTCATGCCAGGCCGGCGCGGCCAAGGCACACAGTTCAGAAAAGCGTTGGCTGCCGGCGGAGCCCTTCCGCCGGATGATCCGAGGCCACCTCTGCTGTGTTGGAGTCACCGTTCCAGGAGTTCGGCAGGCTTCCGGCGGGGTAGTGCGCTTCCTCGCCGCGGGGATCGTCCTCCAGATCACGGTGGCTGAAGCCGTGGGAACCTGAGAAGCCGTGCCGTTGCTTGAAGTACCGCACCTTCGCGGCAAGCCACGCTCGGTATTCCTTGGAGGCATATGATCCGGTTCCGTAGAGTCGCCGGTAGCGGCCTGCGAGTTCCGGGTGGTTTTTGGCGACCCACTGCATGAACCATTCCCGCGTGCCGGGCTTCAGGTACAGGGCCCCCGCCGTTACGCCGGTGGCGCCGGCCGCTGCCAGGGAACTGAAAAGGGAATCAAGTGCTTCGTCGCTGTCCGAAAGCCACGGCAGGATGGGCATGGCCATCACGCCGCAGGGAAGTCCGGCCTCCCTCAGCCGGGAGACCAGCTTGAGCCTGGCGCGTGGACCGGGGGTGCCGGGCTCCACCGCCTCGGACAGGGCCTCGTCCGTCATGGCCAGCGAAATGCCCACTCCCACGGGAACCTGTGCGGCGGCCCGCTTCAGGAGGGGAATATCGCGGGCGAGCAAGGTTCCCTTGGTGAGGATGGACAGCGGTGTGCCGGAGTCGGCAAGCGCCGTGATGATGCCCGGCATCAGCTGGTAACGTCCCTCGGCGCGCTGGTATGGGTCCGTGTTGGTGCCCAGTGCCACCTGGTGGCGGCCCCAGGACGGCTTGGCCAGCTCTTTCCGGAGGACCTCCGCAGCGTTGACCTTGACCACCACCTGGCTGTCGAAATCCAGCCCGGCGTCGAAGTCGAGGTAGGTGTGGCTTTTCCGGGCGAAACAGTAGACGCAGGCGTGGCTGCAGCCGCGGTACGGGTTGACGGTCCACTCGAACGGCATCTTTGAACCGGCAACCACCTTGTTGAGCACCGATTTGGCGGTGACCTCATGGAAGGTGATTCCGGCGAACTCGGGAGTGGTGACGGAGCGGACCAGGCCGGCCAGGGGGAGCAGCGCAGGCACGGGTCCGGTTCCGGCCCCTTCGGCGGACGGCGGCAACAGTGCTTGTGCATCCCATCTCATGCCTCTATTCGAAGATATGTTCGAATGAATGTCAAGGACCGACGCACCCCTGTCCGCCAGTGGAGTGGCCTGCCTCGGCCACCAGGACCCGTTGGCAGGGCCCTGGGCGCGAACCCTAGCCCAGGAGCTCCCACACCACAGTGATGGTGGCGGCGATGTTTGCCTGCCCTGCTTCTACGCTGAGGGCTTCGGTTGCGGCGGCCCGCTTGATCCGCGCCACGGGAACGGCGCCTGGCAGATCGGCGTGTTCGGCAACAGAGACCACGGCGCCAAGCCGGGCCGAGGCAAGCGAGGCAAACTGTTCGGCAGCGGCAACCGCATCCTCCCAGGCAGCCGCACGGGCAAGCGCCACCACCGCGGACTCATCCGAGAAACCGAGTTCGAGACCGTTCAGCCGGACGTCGTCGCCGCCGGCCTCAATCACGTCCCCAATCACCGCGGAGGCCGAAGCAACCTGCCGCAAACGCACTGACAGCATGCTCGATGCCACGTACCCGGCGACCCGCTGGCCTTCGCCATCGCGCCAGATGAGCTCAGGCCGCACGTTCAGCCCGGACGTCCGGATGTCAGCATCACCCACCCCGTGCTGCCGCAGGACGCCGGACACGGCCGAGGATGCCGTTCCTGCCTCCGAATACGCGGCACCCACGCTGTCCCGCCGGCATTCGACCCCCACAGACATGGTCAGCAGGTCAGGTGGCGCCTCGGCAGTTCCTGTTCCCGTTACCGTGATGGTCCTGGCGCTGGGCTGGTCCGGCATGGCTAAACCTCAATTCCGCCGGCATCGCGGGGAGCCGGCCTTGGTGTCCTCCTGTCAGGGTAGCCGCCGGCCGCCAGGCCCGCCTGCCGCTCGAAGAAATTCGCCGACGCCGGATCACCGGTCCGGAGGATAGACCAGCCGGCGGCCAGGAAATAGAGCGGAAGGAACGGCGCCCCCAGGCAGCAGGCGTACTGGCTGCAGTGTTTTTCCTCGTGTCCAAGGAGTTCCCTGTTAGAGATGAGCTGTTCGGTCCTGATCCGGGAGAGGATCACGTTGCCCAACGTGAACGCGCCCGCATACGGCAGCCGCCACCGGTATCCGGAAGCGATGATGAGCCCCCTCGGGCCCTGGCTGATGGACGTTCCGGCCGCCAAGGCAACTGCCAGGCCCAGGAGAGTTGTGCCATTGACCACGTTGGCAACCTGCCTGGCCCGCTGCCGTGCCGTCAGGTGCCCCTGCGTTACACGCTGGAGTCCAGCCGTCCGCTCTGCTGCCCGGCGCCGCCGTTGTGTCATGAGGACATGGTAACCGGGGCATTCAATTAGACTGGACGATAGTGGCCGCCGGTAGTTCCAGTGGCCCTGACCTGGTCACCGGGTGCCTCCATCGCACATGGATCCGCATTCGTGACCTGCCAGTGACGGATGCGCTGCCGGGAAACCGCTCGCGGCTGTGCTGGCCATTGAGGAAATTCATCAGCCCCGACTCGTAGCTAAGAACAGTAGATGTCTGAAACTTTGCCGGGCGCCGCCATCCCGAACCCAACGGATGAAGCCGCCATCACTGCCGCTGTAGACCAGGCCATCGCCGCCATTGCCGGCGCCGGCACCCTCGACGAACTCAAGGCGGTGAGGCTGGCCCATACCGGTGAGAAGTCACCGCTCAGCCTGGCCAACCGTGAAATCGGTGGCCTGCCGAAGGACCGGAAAGCCATAGCCGGCAAGCTGATGGGTTCGTCCCGTGGCCGGGTCAACAAGGCGCTCGCGGACCGCACGGCCGAGCTGGAAGCCGAAAACGACGCCCGGATCCTGCTCGAAGAGACAGTGGACGTCACGGCCGCCCCCCGCCGTCGTCGGGCAGGCGCCCGGCACCCGCTGTCCACGCTCCAGGACCGCGTGGCGGACATCTTTGTCGGCATGGGCTGGGAAATTGCCGAAGGGCCCGAGGTGGAATCCGAGTGGTTCAACTTTGACGCCCTGAACTTCAAGCCCGATCACCCGGCCCGCGAAATGCAGGACACCTTCTTTGTGGAGCCTCCTGAAGCGCACCTGCTGATGCGTACCCACACTTCCCCGGTGCAGGTCCGCTCCATGCTGGAACGCGAACTGCCCATCTACGTCCTGTGCCCGGGCAAGGTGTTCCGCACCGACGAACTCGACGCCACCCACACACCGGTGTTCCACCAGTTCGAAGGCCTTGCCATCGACAAAAAGCTCAGCATGGCCGACCTCCGCGGCACGCTGGAGCACTTCGCCCGGCAGATGTTCGGCGACGAAGCCCAGATCCGCCTGCGCCCCAACTACTTCCCGTTCACCGAGCCATCGGCCGAGCTGGACATCTGGCACCCCGGCGCCAAGGGCGGCCCGCGCTGGATCGAGTGGGGCGGCTGCGGCATGGTCAACCCCAACGTGCTCCGCGCGGCGGGCATCGACCCCGACATCTATTCAGGTTTTGCTTTCGGCATGGGCATTGAACGCACCCTTATGTTCCGCAACGAGGTGGGCGACATGCGCGACATGATCGAAGGCGACGTACGTTTCAGCGAGCACTTCGGGATGGAGATCTAACAGTGCGTATTCCAATTTCATGGCTGCGTGAATTCGCAGAGGTACCGGCCGGAGCAACGGCCGAAGAGGTCATGGCAGAACTGGTCAAGGTCGGTTTTGAAGAGGAGGACGTCCACCGCCCCACGGACGCCCTGCAGGGTCCGATTGTGGTGGGCCAGGTACTCAGCCTGGTCAAGGAGCCGCAGTCCAACGGCAAGACCATTAACTGGTGCCAGGTCCGCGTTGTCCCCGAAGGCCAGGAACAGACCCTCACCGGCGATGGCATCGACCCCTCCGGTGTGCAGGGGATCATCTGCGGCGCCCACAACTTCGTCGAAGGCGACAAAGTGGTGGTCACCCTCCCCGGCGCCGTGCTGCCCGGCGATTTCCGCATCTCCGCACGCAAGACCTACGGCCACCTGTCCGCCGGCATGATCGCCTCCGTGCGGGAGCTCGGGATCGGCGAGGACCACGACGGTATCCTGGTGCTGTCCCGCATCGGGCTGGACCCGGAAATCGGCATCGACGCCATGGACCTGCTGGGCCTGTATGACGAAGCGGCCGAGATCAACGTGACCCCGGACCGCGGCTACGCCTTCTCCATCCGCGGCGTTGCCCGCGAATACGCCCACGCCACCGGAACGTCCTTCACGGATCCCGCCGCCAAGGTCAACGCGCCGGCGGAGCTCTCCGGCGGCTACGGCGTCAAGCTCAACGACGACGCCCCCATCTACGGCAAGCCCGGCTGCGACCGCTTTGTGGCCCGCACCGTCCGCGGCGTGGACGCCACCCGGCCCACTCCACCGTGGATGACCTCCCGGCTCCGCCTCGCAGGGATCCGCTCCATCTCCCTGCCGGTGGACATTTCCAACTACGTCATGCTGGAGCTCGGCCAGCCCACGCACTGCTACGACCAGGACAAGCTGTCCGGCGACATCGTGGTGCGTCGGGCAATCGCGGGGGAGAAGATCACCACCCTTGATGACAAGGAACGCGCGCTTGACGTCGAGGACCTCCTGATCACCGACGGCTCCGGTGCGATCGGCATCGCCGGCGTGATGGGCGGCGCGGCAACAGAGGTGAGCGATTCGACGTCGAACGTCCTGGTTGAAGCAGCACATTTCGACGAGGTATCCATCGGCCGCTCCCGCCGCCGCCACAAGCTGCCCTCCGAGGCCTCCAAGCGCTTCGAACGGGGCGTCGACTGGCAGGTTGCCGGTATTGCTGCGCAGCGGGTCGTTGACCTCCTCGTGGAGCTCGCCGGCGGTGTCGCTGACGAGGCAGGGACCGACGTCGGGACGTCCCCGGACGCCGTAACCATCACCCTGCCTGCGGCCTTCGCCGCCCAACGGATCGGCATCGATTTCACCGAGGAGCAGATAGTCACCTCCCTGGAAGACCTCGGCGCCACCGTGGAGAAGAACGACGGCGGCTGGACGGTGACGGCGCCCAGCTGGCGCAACGACCTGGAGACCAAGGAAGACCTCTCCGAGGAAATCGCCCGCCTGGTTGGCTACGACAACATCCCCGCCACGCTTCCTGTGGCCCCTCCGGGACGGGGCCTGACCCGCGTACAGCAGCAGCGCCGCCGGCTGATCCAGGCGCTCGCGGACGCGGGGCTCACCGAGGTCCTGGCCTACCCGTTCGTCTCCAAGGCTGCCAACGACACGTTCGGCGTTGCCGGGCAGGGGGCTGAACGGAGCGCGGTCAAGCTGGCCAACCCGATCAGCGAGGAGCACGGCTACCTGCGGACGTCCATCCTGCCCGGACTCATCGAGGTGGCCAAGCGCAACCACTCCCGCGGTTTCCGCGACCTGGCGCTTTTTGAAGCGGGCCTGGTCTTCCTGCCCGGTGGAACCGTGGGAACGGCGTCCATCCCGCCGCTGGGCGTCAGGCCTTCCGACGAGGTGCTGGATGCCCTGTACGACGGCGTTCCGGACCAGCCGCTCTACGTCGCCGCGGTCCTGACCGGCCACGATTCCCCTGCCGCAGCCAACCACGCCCCCCGCGTATGGGACTGGGCGGATGCGCTGGATATCGCCCGGCTGGCAGGTGACGTCCTTGGTGTTGAGGTAGTGGCCAGCCAAGGCGCCCACCAGGCGTTCCACCCGGGCCGCGCCGCGCAACTGTCCCTGCGCACCGGCGAAGTGATCGGTTACGCCGGCGAGCTGCACCCGAAACTCCTGGCTGCGCACGACATGCCTGCCCGCTCGGTGGCACTGGAGTTCAACGCGGACGCCCTGTTCGAAGCAGCAGCGGATGTCATCGTGGCCCGCCACATCTCCACGTTCCCGGTGGCCACCCAGGATGTGGCCCTGGTAGTGCCGCAGGATGTTCCGGCCGCGCACGTCCTGGAGGCGCTTCGCGAAGGTGCCGGCGAGCTGCTGGAAGACGTTGCGCTGTTCGACGTCTACGTGGGCAAAGGCATCGAAGAAGGCAGGAAGTCGCTCGCGTTCGGCCTGCGCTTCCGGGCAACGGACCGGACGCTGACAGCGGACGAGGCATCGGCTGCACGGGCGGGCGCCGTGGCCCTGGCCGCCGAGCGCTTCGGTGCCGTCCAGCGCTAGGAGCGGGACGGATATGACGGGGACGCTGCCACCGGTTCCCGTCCTGCGCGCCTGCCCTCCCGGCTCCACGGGAGGGCAGGACCCGACGCCGGCTCTGCCGCCATTGCTGGACCCGGTTGAGCTTGAGCGCGCCGCCGCCCTCGCTCCCGGGCCGCGGGCCGGGTTTATGGCGGGCCGGCTGGCCCTGCGACGGTTCGCCGCAGAGCTTCTCGACGTCCCGGCGCCGGACCTCACAACCCATTTCAGTTGTCCCCGCTGCGGAGCGGGCCCCGCGCTGGCACATGGCCGGCCCGGCTACACGCTGCGGGGGGAGCCGCTGCCGCTGGCGCTGAGCCTGTCCCGGAGTTCGGGATGGATCCTGCTGGGCGCGGTGGTCGATCCACCACCCGGAACCGACATCGGAGTGGACCTGGAGGACCCGTCCCGGCTCGATTTTGACGGGTTCGACGCGGTGGCCCTGACAGCCTGTGAAAGGGCGCACGTGGCCGGGCTGGCCGGACGGACCCTGCTGCAGGAACGTGCCCGCTTATGGGCCCGCAAGGAAGCCTGGCTCAAAATGACGGGCGTGGGGCTCAGTACGGCTCCGGAAACCCTGGATGTTCTCTTCCGCCCGGAAATCCGGGACCTGCTGCCAGGGGAGGCGGGCCTCCCGCCGTACCTCCGGGCCGCCGTCGCGTTGTCCGGCCCCGTGCTGTGATGGCTACTGCGGGCTGACCGGCAGCGGCGGGAGTGCTGTTTCATGCAGCCACGGGTGCAACAGGGCCTCTGAGTCCAGGCCTGTGGTCCGGTCAGCGGCGAGAATGAATCCTGCGGTGGAGACGGAACTGTGGCGGTTGGCGCTCGTCCAGTCCTGCAGCAGGGCAAAAAAGGCCAGGTCGCCGCACCGAAGCCGCAGGGCGTGGAGGGCCAGGGCTCCCCGCTTGTAGACGCGGTCATCGAACATCAGCTCCGGCCCCGGATCGCCAACGGTGATGTCCTGCCGGCCGGCGGCCAGCTTCCGCCAGGCCGCGGCAGCGCGCTGCGCGACCGGTAGGACGCCTGCTTCCTCGGACCAGATCCACTCCGCGTAGCAGGCGAACCCCTCATGAAGCCAGATATCAGCCCAGGACGCCGCGGTCAGCGAGTTCCCGAACCACTGGTGCGCCAGCTCGTGGGCGATCAGCCGCTGGGATTCCCAATCCTGCTCCAGATGGTTCCGGCCGAAGATGGAAAGGGTCTGCGCCTCAAGCGGAATCTCTAGTTCGTCCTCGGTGACCACCACCGTGTATTCAGGGAAAGGGTAGGGCCCGAAACAGTTGGTGAAGGTGAGCATCATCTCCCGCTGCCTTGCCAGGCCCTGGCGGGCCGAATCGGCCAGCATTGCCGGCACAGCTACGAACTGCGGCACATGTCCGTCCAAAGAGGGGCCAGCCAGGGTCAGAAATTCGTAGCGGCCGATCTGGACGGTTGCAAGGTAAGTGGCCATGGGCTCGGCCTGCTCGTAGACCCAGGTCTCGCGGCTTGCCCGGCTGGTGTGCGAGATCAGCTCTCCGTTACAGACAGCGCGGTAGTTGGCGTCGGTGGTGACACTGATCCGGTAGCTGGCCTTATCCCGCGGGTGGTCGTTGCAGGGGAACCACGACGCGGCGCCGTTGGGCTGGCCGGCCACCAGGACGCCGTCGGTAAGCTCCTCCCAGCCCACTTCTCCCCAGAGCCCGCGGCGGGGAGCGGGGCTGCCTTCATACCGGATGTCCAGGGTGAAGTGTTCGCCGGCCGGCAGGGCGGCATCAGGGACGATCACCAGCTGTTCGGCGCGCTGGCTGAACTTGCGCACCCTCCGGCCGCCGAGCTGGATCTTGGTGGCGCGGAGTCCGGCCAGGTCCAGCACCAGTGCAGCGGTGGGGTACTGGGTGACGGCGTGCAGGACCGCGCGCCCGCTCAGGCGGTTGGTGCTGAGCTTGTAATCAAGGTCCAGCTCATAACGGCTGACGCGGTACGCATTCGTGCCATGGCCGGGCATGTAGGGATCAGGTGCGGCGGCCGCTTGCTCCGGGGTGAAGACTGGGCCCGCCGCCGTACTCGGGCTTGGTGCAGTGGAACTCATAAGACTGTCTTTCCTTGCAGGAATGGCGGGGCAGTTGGAATGCTATTTTGGCTTCGCGGCAGGGGACGCGGGGCCGCTCCAGGGGCTCACCGGGTTGCCCATCCAGTACGTGGAGGCAGGAACGGATTCACCCCGCATGACCAGCGACGCGGGGCCCACTGTTCCACCGCTGCCAATGCTTGCCTGCGGAAGGATAATGCCGTGAGGACCCATGGTGGCTCCATCTTCGAGCGTAACAGTGTCCAGGCTCATCACCCGGTCATGGAACAGATGGGTCTGGACCACGCAGCCCCGGTTGACCGTGGAGTTCCGTCCCAGGCTCACCAGATCCGCTTCGGGAAGCCAGTAGCTTTCGCACCAGGTACCGCGGCCGATCCGTGCGCCGAGCGCCCGGAGCCACCAGACCAGGGCCGGCGTGCCGCTGGCGGCGCGGGCAAACCAGTAGGCGCTGACCATCTCGATGAAGGTGTCCACCACTTCATTGCGCCAGATAAATGAACTCCACAGCGGGTGCTCCCCGGCACGGATCCTGCCCACCAGGATCCATTTCGCGACGACGGCGCTGACGGCAGCGGCTGCCCCGGCCACGAGCATCACCACGCCGCCCAGGGCTGCGGCAGCCCAGTAGCTGTAGGTGGCAGCCAGCCAGTCCAGGGCCAGCATCACGCCGACGGCGACCGATACCGTGACCACCACCGGAATGAAACGGCCCAGCTCCCACAGGCTGCGGGCGAATTTGAGCCGCAACGGCGGCTGGTAAGTGCGGGTGTCGTCTGAGGCGATGGCCGTGCGCCGGAGCCGCACCGGCGGGCTGCCAAGCCATGATGTCCCCGCCTTGGCTTTGGCCGGCGTCGCCGACAGTACAGCCACCAGAGAATTCTTGGGGACGTTCCGGCCGGCTGCAGTCATGCCGGAGTTGCCCAGGAAGGAACGCTTGCCGATCTTCGCCGGCGCAATCCGCAACCATCCGCCGTCGAGCTCGTAGGATGCCACCATGGTGTCGTCCGCCAGGAAGGCTCCCTCGCCCACGGTGGTCATCTTGGGAATCAGCAGCACTGTGGAGGCCTCGACGTTCCTGCCGATCCTGGCACCCAGCAGGCGAAGCCAGACAGGGGTGAAAAGGCTCGCGTAGATCGGGAACAGCAGGTCGCGGGCCAGGTCCAGGACCCGTTCGGTGGCCCAGATCTGCCAGCCGATCCGGCTGCGCACGCGGTAGTAGCCCTCGGCGAGGCCGATTCCCAGCAGCCGGGTGGTGACCAGGATGAGCACAAGGTTGACCAGGAACCAGGCCAGGGCCGCAGGAGGGAGGGCGAGCAGGATCTGTGGCACCGCCGAGGACAGCGATTCCCTGCCACGGATGAAGGAGAAGATGACCATCGCCGCCGCCGCGGCGGATAGGTAAGGAATGAGTGCCAGGACGGCTGAGGCAAGGGCGAAGCCCACGAACCACAGACGGCTTATCAGCGGGTGTTCTACCGCAGTGTCCGGCCATGAATGTTTGGCCTTGCCGCGGCGCTCGGCCGGTGACCCGGCGACCTGGTGTCCGGCCTTCACCTTCCCGAGCACCGCGGAACCCGGCTCAACATGGGCGCCCGCGCCGATCGAGGCGCCGGGCATCAAGGTGCTGCGCGCCCCCACGCTGGCCCCTGCACCGATGTGGATGGCTCCGATGTGGACTACGTCCCCGTCGATCCACCAGCCGGAGAGATCCACCTCGGGCTCGACGTTGCAGCCGCTGCCCAATGAAAGCAGGCCAGTGACCGGCGGCATGGAGTGCAGCTGGACGTTGTTGCCTATCCTGGCGCCCAGGGCCCGGGCGTAATACGGCACCCACGGCGCGCTGGCCAGGCTGACGGCGCCCGCCAGATCCTGGATCTGCTCTGTCAGCCAGAGGCTCAGGTGGACCTTCCCGGAACGCGGATACGTTCCCGGCGTGACCTTCCGCAGCAGGATCCGGGCCGCCGCCACGGAAATGAGCATCCGGCCAATGGGCGAGACGAAAACCAGCCATGATGCGCCCACCCACCACCAGGACACCGTGGGTGCGGCACTGAAACCGGCGAACGCGGACAGCATGTTGTTTGCCGTCATCAGGTAGGTCAGCCAGCGCATCCCCACGAGGATATGAAGGGGAATGCCCATCAGGGTCTGGAAGATCTGGGACTTCAGCGTCGTGGGGCGGACCGTCCTGACCGGGACGGGTCCCGGGGCCATGCCCTCCGGAAGGGAGAGGCGGGCCGTGTCAATCAGCGCCCCGATTCTGGGCGTCGCGTAGATATCGGCGACTGTGATGGTGGGGTAGCGCACCCTGAGCGCGGAGACGAGTTGTGCTGCAGACAGCGAGCCGCCGCCGTAAGCGAAGAAATCGGCGTCGAGGCTGGTCACCTGACTGCCCAGGACGGCCGCCCATTGTTCGGCCACCCAGGCAGCGTCCTCGGGGAGGTTCAGGGGTGCAGCGTCAGCTTCGGCGGCGCCCGTCCCGGTCAGGGGCCAGGGGAGTGAGTGGCGGTCAACCTTGCCGCTGGTCTTGGTGGGCAGCGACTCGACCACGGTCAGCAGCGGAATGAGCGGGGCGGGCAGGCTGGCTGTGAGGAGCCCGCGGGCGGCCACAAGGTCCAGGTCCGCGTCCGCTGCCGCGAGGTAGCCGACGAGGATCTGGTTGCCCGCTGCGGTCGTCCTGACCGCCGCGGCGGCGCCGGCCACGTGGGGCAGGGACTGCAGGGCGGCGTCTATTTCACCCAGTTCGATCCGGCGGCCACCCAGTTTGACCTGTTCGTCGGCGCGGCCCATAAAAATCAGGCCCGCAGGCTCGTAGCGGACGAGGTCGCCGGAACGGTAGGCGCGGTCCCAGCCGAAAGCGGGCATCGGGGCGTACTTCTCGCGGTCCTTGCCAGCATCCAGGTAGCGGGCCAGCCCGACGCCGCCAATGATCAGTTCGCCTATCCCGCCCTCTCCGACGGGCAGCCCCTCAGTGTCAACCACTGCCAGGTCCCACCCGTCGAGCGGCAAACCGATGCGGACCGGACCGGTGCCGCCCAGGGGTGCGGCGCAGGCCACCACGGTGGCCTCGGTGGGCCCATAGGTGTTCCAGACTTCGCGGCCGGGAACGGCGAGCCGTTCCGCGAGTTCCGGCGGGCACGCCTCACCGCCGAAAATCAGCAGGCGGACGCTCTCCAAGGACTCTGCCGGCCAGAGGGCTGCGAGGGTGGGGACTGTGGACACGGCGGTGATGCCGTGGTTGATGAGCCATGGGCCGAGGTCCGTGCCCGTCCTGACCAGCGCACGCGGTGCGGGCACGAGGCAGGCTCCATGCCGCCATGCGAGCCACATTTCCTCACAGGACGCATCAAAAGCGACCGAAAGCCCGGCCAGTACCCGGTCCTGCGGGCCGAGGGGTTCATCCGCGAGGAAAATCCTGGCTTCGGCATCCACGAAGGCCGCGGCGGAGCGGTGCTGAACGGCCACGCCCTTCGGGGTACCGGTGGATCCGGAGGTAAAAATCACCCACGCGTCATCATCCGGCAGGGCAGACCGGCGCTCGGCAGTGCGGTACTGGGTGGAAGCACGCTGGATGGAATCACGCTCAGCGCCGCGGCGCTCGCTTCCCGGCCCGGGACCGGGCCCATCTAAGTTTCCGGGCGCGGGCCCGGAAACAGTGACGGTGTCCGCACCAGTCAGGACGGCTGCCACCCGGGCCTCGCCAAAAACGAGCCGGGCACGTTCCTCGGGATCGTCCGCATCCACGGGCACGTAGGCGGCGCCGATGTGGAGGATGGCAAGGATGGAGATGTAGAGCCCGGCGGTGCCGGAAGGAATCCGGACGCCGATTTTGTCCCCGGCACCGAGCCCGGCTGCCTGCAGCTCCCGCCCCTTGGCCCTGACAGCGGCCAGGAGCTCGGCATAACTCAGGGAACGCCGGCCGTCGTCGAGCGCCGAAGCTTCAGGGAACCGGGCGGCCGTGTCCTCAAGGATGGCCATCAGCGTCCGCTCGGGAGGAGCCAGGGGGGAACCGGCAAGCTGCGGGCGGTACAGGACTTCCGGCGGGGATGCGACGACGTTCGACAGGTGCTCACTCACCGTCAAATCCTGCCTGAGTAAGGTGAACGGCAGGTGTCTGGAATTGGTTGAAGGTTCATGTTGCGTTCACCTTGGTGCCCGTGGGCTTAGGGAACAAGGAGAACCTTGCCTGTGGTGCGCCGCCCTTCCAGGTCCTCGTGCGCCTTCCCGGCGTCGGCAAGAGAATACGTGGCACCGATCCGCACCTTGAGATGACCCTTTTCTGCGGCAGCGAAAACCTCACTGGAGCGCCAGCGGCGCTCCTGTTCGTTGAGCAGGAAGTGGGCCAGGGAGGGGCGGGTCAGTGTCAGCGATCCGCCCGCATTGAGGCGCTGGGGATCCACGGGTGGGACCGCTCCCGAAGCCGCTCCGAAGAGGACCAGGGTGCCCCTGGTGCGCAGGCAGGACAGCGAACCGTCGAAAGTGTTGCGGCCGACGCCGTCGTACACCACGTCCACGCCCTTCCCGCCGGTGAGTTCGCGGACATGGTGGGGAAAGCCCTCATAGCGCAGGACGTGGTCCGCCCCGGCGTCGCGGGCAAGTTCTTCCTTGGCGTCCGAGGAGACTGTGGTGATGACGCGGGCGCCCCGCTCCTTGAGCAGTTGGGTCAGCAGCAGGCCCACGCCTCCGGCGCCGGCGTGGGTGAGGATGGTGTGGCCCGGTTCAACCCTGAAGGAGGAGTTGATCAGGTAATGCGCGGTCATACCCTGGAGGGGCAGGGCCGCGGCCGCGAGGTCGTCCACGCCGTCCGGTACGGGGAGTGCCTTGGCCGCATCGATCAGGGTGTGGCTGGCGTAGCATTTTGCGCCCTCGGCCGTGGCAACCCGGCTTCCCACCGTGAAGTTCTCGACTCCTTCGCCCACCTCCACCACGGTGCCGGCGGCTTCCGAACCGGGGGTGAAGGGAAACGGGACCTGATACATTCCGCCGCGCTGGTACGTCTCGATGAAGTTGACGCCGGCTGCGGCGACCTTGACAAGCAGCTGGCCAGGACCCGGCACCGGGACCGCGGCCTCTGCCAGTTCCAGTACTTCGGGTCCGCCGGGCCCGCGGGCAATGATCGCGTGCGTCATGTGTCTCCTCTCCGGGCGGGGACTTCCCGGTCCGGTTTCTCTGACCATCCTAGGGATACCGGCACGGACAGCGAAGCGGCGGCCGGTAACCGGCCGCCGCTTCGTTGGTGCTTTCGGAGGGGGTGTTTGCCCTCCGCAGGCGCAGCAACGCGGGGTCATTCCCCGCCCGATAGAAGCTCGCCGAGGGGCCGGAAGTGACCCCGCGTTGGGTTTAGTAGCGGCGGGTCACCGTTGCCATGGGGCACTCGAAGTGGCGTCCGGCGGAAAGGCCGACGTCGTTGAGGTAGCGGACGATGATGCCGTACGACTGGAGCAGCGTGGTCTCCGTATAGGGAACCTGGTGCTTCCGGCAGTACTCGCGGACAATCTTGGCTGCCTTGTCCAGCTGGGGCCGTGCCATGTCCGGGAACAGGTGGTGTTCAGCCTGGCGGTTCAGGCCGCCGAGCAGGATGTCCATAAAGCGGCCACCGGAGATGTTCCGCGAGGTGAGGACCTGCCGGCTGAAGAAGTCCACGCGGCTGTCAGCCGGAAGGACCGGCATGCCCTTGTGGTTGGGAGCAAAGGAGGCGCCCATGTAGAACCCGAAGACGGCCAGCTGGACGCCGATGAAGGCGAACGCCATGCCCAGCGGCAGGAACGTGAAAGCCAGGACGGGGAGGGCGCTGAGCCGGACGAGCAGAATGGGCAGTTCCACCCAGCGGTGGGTCACCTTGGCCCGGCGGAAGACGAACTTCACGGAATCGATCTGCAGTCCCAGTCCCACGAGGAAGAGCAGCGGGAAGAAGAACCAGCCCTGTTTGCGGGTGAGGAACGCGAACCGTCCCTGCCGGTCGGCAACCGCCTCGGTGTGGAAGGCGATGGGTCCGGGGGCGATGTCCGGATCCTTGGAGATGACGTTCGGGTGGTTGTGGTGTGCGCCGTGCTTCTGCTCCCACCAGGAATAGCTCATGCCTGCCACCGACGTCGCCAGGATCCGGGCCGTCCAGTCGTTGGCCCGCCGGGATGCGAAAATCTGGCGGTGCCCGGCCTCGTGGGCCAGGAAGCTCAGCTGCGTACAGATGACGCCTACGGCCGCGGCGATCAGGAGCTGGAACCAGCTGTCACCGATCAGTGCAAAACCGAACCAGGCGGCGGTCATCAGGAGAACCAGGCAGGAAAATACAGTGACGTAGAACCCCACCCGGCGTTCCAGCAGGCCGGCAGCCTTGACGCTTTTCAGCAGTTCGGAATAGCTGAGGACAACGGCGTTGGGTTGCCGGACGCGCGATTGCGGTCGCCCCGAAGACGAAAGGGTGGTGGTCATAAAAGGGGGCCTCGTGCCTGTTGCGGGCAACGTTGCAGCCGACATTCGGCCTGCACGGTCAGGATCACCCTCACTCAGCATACGCCTGGGAGTCCAGCCGGCCGCCGGCACGAAGCAACAAAGAGTGCATAAATATCGGGCATGATGAATACTTTTGCTGTAGAATTCTGGGCATGACTATTTCTGTTGCAGTCTCCGGAGCCAGCGGGTATGCCGGGGGAGAGGTGCTCCGCCTCCTGGCCGGACACCCCGACGTCACCATCGGCGCCATCACCGCGCACAGCAACGCCGGCTCCCGCCTCGGCGAGCTTCAGCCACACCTGCATGAACTGGCCAGCCGCATCCTGGAAGACACCACGGTGGAGAACCTGTCCGGCCACGATGTGGTGTTCCTGGCGCTCCCGCACGGCGCTTCGGCTGAGATCGCTGCGCAGCTCCCGGCGGGCACGGTAGTGATCGACGCCGGCGCTGACCACCGGCTCGAAGACGCCGCCGCGTGGGAAAAGTTCTACGGCTCCGCCCATGCCGGAACCTGGCCGTACGGCCTGCCGGAACTCCCGGGCCAGCGTGAGGCGCTCAAGGGTGCCACCCGCATCGCGGTCCCGGGCTGCTACCCGACGTCGGCCCTCCTGGCGCTGACGCCCGGGTTCGCCGCGGGACTCCTCCAGCCCGACGACGTCGTCATCGTCTCCGCCTCAGGCACTTCCGGTGCCGGCAAAGCTGCGAAAGTGAATCTCATCGGAGCCGAAGTGATGGGCTCCATGAGCCCGTACGGTGTGGGCGGCGGCCACCGCCACACCCCGGAAATCGAGCAGGGGCTCTCCAACGCGGCAGGCGAAAGCGTCACCGTATCCTTCACCCCCACGCTCGCTCCGATGAGCCGGGGCATCCTCACCACCGCCACCGCGAAGGTCAAACCGGGCACCACGGCCGCCGACCTCCGCCAGGCATGGGCCGAGGCCTATGTCGACGAACCGTTTGTGCACCTGCTGCCCGAGGGGCAGTGGCCGGCCACCAAGGCCGTCCAGGGCTCCAACCACGCGGCCATGCAACTGGCTTTCGACGAACACACCGGCCGCGTGATTGTCACGTGCGTCATTGATAACCTCACCAAGGGAACTGCCGGCGGAGCCGTCCAGTCCATGAACATCGCACTTGGCCTGGCGGAGACCGCCGGCCTCAACCTGCAGGGAGTTGCCCCGTGACCGTTACCGCCCCCCAGGGATTCCGGGCCGCCGGCGTCACCGCCGGACTGAAGACATCCGGCAAGCCGGACCTTGCCCTGATCGTCAACGACGGACCGTCCAAGGCAGCCGCAGCCGTCTTCACCAGCAACCGCGTGGCCGCGGCGCCGGTCCACTGGTCCCGCCAGGTGGTCTCGGACGGCCGCGTGGACGCCGTCATCCTCAACTCCGGAGGCGCCAATGCGTGCACCGGCCCCCAGGGGTTCCAGAACACCCACAGCACTGCGGAGAAGGTTGCCAAGGTCCTCGGCATTTCGGCGACGGACGTCTTTGTCTGTTCCACCGGGCTGATCGGCGAGCAGCTGCCCATGGACAAAATCCTCCCGGGCGTCGAGGCTGCATCAGCTGCGCTCAGCGCTGACGGCGGCGCGGACGCGGCCAACGCCATCATGACCACCGACTCGGTACCCAAGGCCGCCCTGTTCATAGGCACCGATGCCGACGGCCAGGAGTTCACCATCGGCGGCATCGCCAAGGGCGCCGGCATGCTGGCTCCAGGCCTGGCCACCATGCTGGTTGTGATCACCACGGATGCCGAGGTTGAGCCGGAGATGCTCGACGTCGTCCTCCGCGACGCCACGCGCGTCACCTTCGACCGGGCTGACTCGGACGGCTGCATGTCCACCAACGACACCGTGGTGCTGCTCGCGTCCGGCGCGTCCGGGGCGGTCCCGTCCGCCGAAGCCTTTGGTGCCGGGCTGACCCAGGTGTGTGCGGAGCTGGCCCGCAAGCTGATCGGTGATGCCGAGGGCGCCAGCCACGACATCGCCATCCGCACCTTCAACGCGGCCAGCGAGCGGGACGCCGAAACGGCCAGCCGCTCTGTTGCCCGGTCCAACCTCTTCAAGGCCGCGATCTTCGGCAAGGACCCCAACTGGGGCCGGGTTCTCTCCGCGGTGGGAACCACTGATGCTGCCTTCGAGCCGGACCAGCTCAACGTATCCATCAACGGCATCCAGATCTGCCGCAACGGCAGCATCGGGGACGACCGCAACCTGGTGAACCTGGAACCCCGTGAGGTCCTGGTGGAGATCGACCTGCAGGCCGGTGACTCCGAAGCCACCATCTGGACCAACGACCTCACCCATGACTACGTGCACGAGAACAGCGCCTACTCGAGCTGATCCCGGGCCTCATCCACCAGCACCTTGGAGATACTGCCAGCATGAACACCCAGCCCCGTGAAACCACGTCCATGAGTGATGCCCAAAGCAAGGCCGGCACACTGATCGAGGCGCTGCCGTGGATCCAGCGCTTCGCCGGCACCACCATGGTGATCAAATACGGCGGCAACGCCATGGTCAACGAGGAACTGCGCCGGGCGTTCGCCGAAGACGTGGTGTTCCTGCACCATGTGGGCATCCACCCCGTGGTGGTCCACGGCGGCGGACCCCAGATCAACTCGATGCTTGCCCGGCTGGGCATCGAATCCGAGTTCAAGGGCGGGCTCCGCGTCACTACCCCCGAAGCCATGGACGTGGTCCGCATGGTCCTCACTGGCCAGGTGGGCCGCGAACTGGTGGGCCTGATCAACTCGCACGGCCCCTATGCGGTGGGGATGTCCGGCGAGGACGGCGGCCTGCTCCGCGCCGTCCGGACCGGCACCGTCATTGACGGGGAGGAAGTGGACCTGGGCCTGGTGGGCGAAGTGGTGGGCGTGAACCCCGAAGGCATCCTGGACATCCTGGCAGCCGGACGCATCCCCGTGATCTCCACTGTGGCCCCGGAGATCGAGAGTGATGGCACCGAGACAGCCGCAGGTGCGGTACAGACCACCGGGCAGGTCCTCAACGTCAATGCCGATACGGCTGCGGCGGCCCTCGCGGAGGCACTGGGGGCGTCCAAACTGGTGATCCTCACCGACGTCGAGGGCCTCTACGCCAACTGGCCGGACCGGTCCTCGCTCATTTCCTCGCTGACGGCAACGGAGCTGCGCGGGATGTTGCGCTCGCTGGAGTCGGGCATGATCCCGAAAATGGAGGCATGCCTCAAAGCCATCGACGGCGGCGTGGAACGCGCACACATCGTGGACGGCAGGCTGCCGCACTCCATGCTCCTGGAAACCTTCACCACCGCCGGCATCGGCACCCAGGTGGTCCCCGACGAAGAAACGAATGCATCATGACCCACGCAGACCTGACCAACTCCACCGCTGCCGGGACCTCCATCGCTGCCGAGGCCGCCGCGACCGCCCTGGTTGGCCACACCAGCGGAGCTGACTGGCTCGCGCGCTATTCCACATCGCTCATGGGCGTGTTCGGCACCCCGCAGCGCGTCCTGGTCCGTGGCGCCGGCTGCCTGGTCTGGGACGCCGACGGAAAGGAATACCTGGACCTGCTCGGCGGTATCGCCGTCAACGCCCTCGGCCATGCCCACCCGTTCGTCACCTCCGTAATCTCCAGCCAGCTGGCCACGTTGGGGCATGTCTCCAACTTCTTCACCAGCCCCACCCAGGTGGCGCTCGCAGAAAAGCTGCTGGCACTGACGCATGCGCCGGCGGGCTCCAAGGTGTTCTTCGCCAACTCGGGAACCGAGGCTGTGGAGGCCGCGTTCAAGCTGGCCCGGCGCAACGCGACCGGTCCGGACGGCGCACCCCGCACCAAGATCATCGCCCTCGAGGGAGCCTTTCACGGCCGCACCATGGGCGCCCTGGCCCTGACCGCCAAGGAGGCCTACCGTGCTCCGTTCGAACCCCTGCCCGGCGGGGTGGTCCACGTTCCCTTCGGCGACGTGGCCGCCCTCGAAGCTGCCATCGACGAGACGGTGGCTGCCGTGTTCCTGGAGCCCATCCAGGGTGAAGCCGGCGTCCGTCCCTTGCCTGCGGGGTATCTGGCAGCCGCCCGCGAGGCAACCACGAAAGCCGGTGCCCTGCTGATCCTGGATGAGGTCCAGACCGGCATCGGCCGGACCGGCAAGTGGCTCGCCAGCGAAGACGCCGGGATCGTTCCCGACGCCGTCACACTGGCCAAGGGCCTCGGCGGGGGCTTCCCCATCGGCGCGCTCATCACCTTTGGCGAGCCTGTATCCACCCTCCTGGGGGCCGGCCAGCACGGCAGCACCTTCGGCGGCAACCCGGTGGCGACGGCGGCCGCTTTGGCTACGCTGCATGCGATCGAAAGCCAGCGCGTACTGGAGAACGTCGCGACCGTGGGGGACTACCTCCGTGCGGGACTCGCCGCCGTCGAGGGCGTCACGGAAGTCCGTGGCGAAGGCCTCCTGATCGGCTTCGACCTGGACGCGGACGTCGCCCCTGCGGTGGTCACCGCCGGCCTCGACGCCGGGTTCATCGTCAACAGCCCCGGGCCGCGCACCATCCGGCTTGCCCCGCCGCTGATCCTCACCACCGAGCAGGCCGGTGCCTTCCTTGCCGCCTTCCCGGCAATCCTCCAGACAGCTAAGGACGCGCAGTGACCCCTGTAGGCAGCACCACCCGCCACTTCCTCAAGGACACCGACCTCACTCCGGCTGAGCAGGCCGAGGTGCTGGACCTGGCTGTCCGCATGAAGGCCGAGCCCTACAGCGTGCAGCCTTTTGCCGCCGAGGGAAACGGCCGCAAGACCGTCGCCGTCATCTTCGACAAGACCTCCACACGCACCCGCGTGTCCTTCGCCACCGGCATCGCGGACATGGGCGGCAACGCCCTGATCATCAACCCGGGGGAAGCCCAGATCGGCCACAAGGAATCGGTGGAGGATACCGCCAAGGTCCTCGAACGCATGGTCTCCACCATTGTCTGGCGCACCGGAGCGCATGCCGGCCTCGTGGCGATGGCGGAAAACTCCAGGGTGCCGGTCATCAATGCGCTGTGCGATGACTACCACCCCTGCCAGCTGCTGGCCGATCTGCTGGCGGTCAAGGAGCACAAGGGCGAGCTCAAAGGCCTCACCATGAGCTACCTGGGGGATTCGGCCAACAACATGGCCAACTCCTACCTTCTGGCAGGAGTCACCGCAGGGATGCATGTCCGCATCGCAGGGCCGGAAGGCTATCTGCCGGCCGCGGAGATCGTTGCCGCGGCTGAGGAACGTGCAGCCCAGACCGGCGGGTCCGTGCTGATCACCACCGACGCCGCCGCGGCGCTCACGGACGCCGACGTCGTGGCCACGGACACCTGGGTGTCCATGGGCCAGGAAGCCCAAAAGGCTGCCCGGATGCAGCTGTTCCGGGAGTACGCCGTCGATGAGGCGGCGATGGCACTCGCGGCGGACGACGCCGTCGTGCTTCACTGCCTGCCCGCGTACCGCGGCTACGAGATCTCAGCAGGAGTCATCGACGGCCCTCAGTCGATCGTGTGGGACGAAGCCGAGAACCGGCTCCACGCCCAGAAGGCGCTGATGGCTTGGCTGATGCACCGCTCCGGCCTGGCCGTCGTCGAAGGCCTGCCGCCGCTGGATGGGCTGGCGCCTTTGGATGGGCCGGCGTCCGTGGAGGCCAGTAACCCGTGACCGTCCCGCCGGCAGCGCCGGGCTCCAGCCCGGCCACCAAAACAGCCCGCCAGGCGCGCATCACCGCCATCCTGACGGGTGAATCGGTGCGCTCCCAGGCGGAGCTTGCCGCTTTGCTGGCGGACGACGGCGTCCAGGTCACCCAGGCCACCCTCTCCCGCGACCTCGTGGAACTCGGCGCCGTCCGGGTCCGCGGCAAGGAAGGCGTCCTGGTCTATGCCGTCCCCGGCGAAGGCGGCGAACGCGCCGCCAAAAGCGGGGTGAGCCAGGAAATCCTGGACGCACGGCTGGCCAGGCTGTGCAGCGAATTGCTCGTCACGGCAGAGGCTTCAGCCAACATCGCCGTGCTCCGGACCCCGCCCGGCGCCGCCAACTTCCTGGCACTGGCCATCGACCACTCGGTGATGCCCTCCATCCTGGGGACCATCGCCGGTGACGATACCGTGCTCCTGGTTTCCCGCGATCCCGCCGGCGGGCAGGACCTCGCGGCCCGGTTCCTGCAACTGGCAGAGGAAGCCGGCGGAAGCCAGCAATAGCCCGCTGCTCCAGCGGCGCCTGCGTTGTGACAGGCTTTCCCTAGAAGAATTTCCCGAACAAGAAATCCCAACCCCCAATAAGAGGAGCATTTTCGTGACTGAGCGTATTGTTCTGGCCTACTCCGGTGGCCTCGATACTTCCGTAGCCATCGGCTGGATCGGTGAAGCCACCGGTGCCGAGGTCATCGCCGTGGCGGTCGACGTCGGACAGGGCGGCGAATCGCTGGAAACCATCCGCCAGCGTGCCCTGGGCTGCGGCGCCGTTGAAGCCTACGTGGCTGACGCGTCCGATGAGTTCGCCAACGAGTACTGCATGCCCACGCTGAAGGCCAACGCCCTCTACCAGGGCCACTACCCGCTGGTCTCCGCCATCTCCCGGCCCGTCATCGTCAAGCACCTGGTCAAGGCCGCCCGCGAATTCGGCGCCACCACGGTTGCGCACGGCTGCACCGGCAAGGGCAACGACCAGGTCCGCTTTGAGGTCGGCATCCAGACCCTCGGCCCGGACCTGAAGTGCATCGCCCCGGTCCGCGACCTCGCCCTGACCCGCGACAAGGCCATCGCCTTCGCCGAGGAAAAGGGACTGCCGATCGAGACCACCAAGAAGAACCCGTACTCGATCGACCAGAACGTCTGGGGCCGCGCCGTCGAAACCGGTTACCTCGAGGACATCTGGAACGCGCCCACGAAGGACATCTACGACTACACCGCCACCCCGGAGTTCCCGCCGGCACCGGATGAGGTCACCATCTCCTTCGAAGCCGGCATCCCGGTAGCGATCGACGGCGTCAAGGTCACCCCGCTGCAGGCCATCAAGGAACTGAACCGCCGCGCCGGCGCCCAGGGCGTTGGCCGTATCGACGTCGTCGAGGACCGCCTCGTGGGCATCAAGTCCCGCGAAATCTACGAGGCCCCCGGCGCCATGGCCCTCATCACGGCGCACAAGCACCTTGAGGACATCACGGTGGAGCGCGAGCAGGCCCGCTTCAAGGCAACTGTTGGCCAGCGCTGGGCCGAGCTGGTGTACGACGGCCAGTGGTTCTCACCGCTCAAGCGTTCGCTGGACGCCTTCATCGAAGACACCCAGAAGTATGTTTCCGGTGACATCCGCATGACCCTGCACGGCGGCCAGGCGATCGTCAACGGACGCCGCTCCGAGACCTCGCTCTACGACTTCGACCTCGCCACCTACGACACCGGCGACACCTTCGACCAGTCCATGGCCCGCGGCTTCATCGAGCTGTGGGGCATGTCCGCGAAGGTCGCGTCCGGCCGCGATATCCGCGTCGCAGGCCAGTAAGTGGCTTCCGCTACAAACGAAGGTGCACTGTGGGGCGGCCGCTTTGCCGGTGGCCCCGCAGATGCCCTCGCGGCACTGAGCAAGTCCACGCACTTTGACTGGCGGCTGGCCCGCTACGACATCGCCGGTTCCATGGCGCACGCCCGTGTGCTCCACAAGGCCGGCCTGCTGGACGACGCTGAGCTCGACGGCATGCTGGCAGCGCTGAAGCAGCTGGACGAGGACGTTGCGTCTGGGGCCTACCTGCCGTCGGAATCCGATGAGGATGTGCACGGCTCGCTGGAACGCGGACTGATCGAGCGCGCCGGAACCCAGCTGGGCGGCAAGCTCCGCGCCGGCCGTTCGCGCAACGACCAGGTGGCCACGCTGGGACGGATGTTCCTGCGCGACCATGCCCGGATCATCGCGCGCGGCGTGCTCGCCACGATCGAGGCACTGGTGGACCAGGCCAAGGCGCACCAGGGTGTGGCCATGCCCGGCCGGACCCACCTGCAGCATGCCCAGCCGGTCCTGCTCAGCCACCACCTGCTCGCCCATGCCTGGGCTCTGCTGCGCGACGTGCAGCGGCTGCAGGACTGGGACAAGCGCGCCGGGGTTTCGCCCTACGGCTCAGGCGCCCTGGCGGGATCTTCGCTGGGACTGGATCCTGAAGCGGTGGCGGCGGACCTCGGATTCTTCTCAGCCACGCACAACTCGATCGACGGCACCGCTTCCCGCGACGTCTTTGCCGAGTTCGCCTGGGTGACGGCCATGATCGGCGTCGACCTGTCCCGCGTGTCGGAGGAAGTCATCCTGTGGGCCACCAAGGAGTTCTCCTTTGTGAGCCTGCACGATTCGTACTCCACCGGCTCCTCGATCATGCCGCAGAAGAAGAACCCGGATGTTGCAGAGCTGGCGCGCGGCAAGGCGGGCCGCCTGATCGGCAACCTGACCGGGCTGCTGGCTACGCTCAAGGGCCTGCCGCTCGCGTACAACCGCGACCTGCAGGAAGATAAAGAGCCGGTCTTCGACGCCGCCGACACCCTGGAGCTGCTGCTTCCGGCTGTCTCGGGCATGATCGCGACGCTGAAGTTCAATACCGAACGGATGGAGTCATTGGCACCGCAGGGCTTTGCGCTGGCCACCGACATCGCCGAATGGCTGGTCCGGCAGGGGGTTCCGTTCCGCGAGGCCCACGAGCTCTCCGGAGCAGCCGTCAAGCAGGCCGAAAGCCGCGATGTGGAGCTGTGGGACCTGACGGATGAGGAATACGCCGCCATCTCGGAGCACCTGACCCCGGAGGTCCGGACGGTCCTGTCCACCGAGGGCTCGCTCAACAGCCGCAACTCCCAGGGCGGTACCGCACCGGCCGCCGTCGAACGCCAGCTGGTTGCGCTGGAAGCCGAGCTGGCCGGTGTGCGGGAGTACGCGCGCTAGCAGTCCACACGCTCTCTCATTTGATGCATCTTTTTGGCCATCGCTCTCTCACTTTCCTCAAGAAAGTGAGAGGGCGATGCCGATATCAGTGCATTAAGTGAGAGAGCGTTGTGCGTTGCCGGCGGTTATCCTGCGGCGCTGCGGCGCTTAGGGTGGGGGCATGAGTGAATCCTTCCGCGACAAACTCCGGGCCCTGCCGGACTTCCCGTCCGACCTGCCGTCCTTCGACCCGGAGACGGCGCCGGCGGACCCGGCGGCGCTGTTCAGGCAGTGGCTGGACGAAGCGCTCGCGGCCGGGGTGCTGCAGCCGCATGCCTGCAGCCTGGCCACCGCGGACAACTCAGGGCAACCATCGTCCAGGATGCTCATTCTGAAGGACATCGACGACGACGGATGGCAGTTCGCCACGGCCCGCACCTCGCGAAAGGGTAAGGAACTCTCGCTCAACCCCCAGGCGGCACTGAACTTCTTCTGGCCGGAGCAGGGGCGCCAGGTCCGGGTGGCCGGAACGGTGGTGGAGCTCTCCACAGAAGCCTCAACGGCGGACTGGGATGCCCGGCCCGGGGCAGACGGCAGCACCAACGCCCAATGGCAGCTGTACGCCCTGCAACCTTCAGAGGTCGAATTCTGGCAGGCCAGGCATGACCGCCGCCACATCCGGCACCGCTTCGGTCCGGACGGAAATCTGCTCAGCTAGGGTGTTCCGGCCTCACGGGCCAGCAGGCTTTCCTTGATGGCGAGGCCCCAACGGAAGCCGCCCAGGGAACCGTCTGTCCGGATCACCCGGTGGCACGGCACAAACAACGCCGCAGCATTAAAGGCGCAGGCACTGGCGGCTGCCCGAACGGCTTTGGGATTTCCGGACAGTTCGGCGTATTCCGTGTAGGTCACCGGCGCGCCGGGACGGACTGTCCTCAGGACGTCCCAGGCGTGGGCGCGGAACGGTCCGGATTTCTGCTGGACGGGCACAGCCATGGCCGGTGCCGGGTCGCCGGCGTAGAAGGCCTCCACGGCACGGGAAATCGGCCCCAGGTCAGTGACGGCCTCAACATCCGCCGGACGCAGCTCCGGGTGGATCTGTCCGGTCAGCTCGCCGGGTTCGGCCGTCCAGCCGGAGGCCAGCACCACGCCGTCCCGGGCAAGGATGGTGAACGGGCCGTCCGGGGTGGACATCTGCAGCAGCTGGGCTTTCATGGCATCGCTTTCTTTGGAACATTTTTCGCAAGTATGGTGTCCGGGCGGGAGGAGGTTTTTGGTGCGGCCGCAGCACGCCACAGGTGCATCGTGGCATAGGACCGCCAAGGGCTCACGCGGCGAAACTCCGGGTCAGCGGCGCCACCGGCCGGCACGGTGTCCAGCCCCGCGCGTGTGGCGAGGGCCCGGATGCCGTTCCGTACCGCCGCGTCGTTGGCCAGGAACACGTCAGGTGCGCCCAGGACGCGCATTGCCACGTAGCCCACCGTCCAGGGGCCTACCCCGGCAAGGGGAAGCATCTTTGCGGTCAGGCCTGACAGGTCGTCGCCGTAGCCAAAATCCAGCACACCGGATGCCATGGCTGACGCGGCTGCCCGCACGGCATCAATCCGGCGCTGTGGTCCGCGCAGCAGCGTGTATCCCTCTGCGGCGATCTCTTCCGCGGTGGGGAAGAGCCGGTCGAGTCCATCAATCGGGACGGCGCACGGGCTGCCGGACGCCGATAGTTGCGTCAGTGCCGTCCGGGCGGCCGCGACGGTGACCTGCTGCCCGATCATGGCCCGCACCAGGAGCTCCTGGGGGTCCACCGCACCGGGGAGCCGTATGCCAGGGACAGCGCCAACCGAGGCGGCAAGGCGCGGATCGGCTGCCAAAGCGTCGTCGATCGCCACGGGATCCGCATCAAGGTCAAAGAGCCGGCGTACCCGGCTCAGCAGCGCAGGCAGGTCCCGCAGGTCCACCGCGCCGACGGTGAGGGTCAGCGGCCGCCCGGCGCCGCCGTCGTCGTACTCCACACTGAAGCGCGCGTCACCGTGGGGGAGCCGCAGCGTCCGGGCGTACGACGTCGGCGTCCCCGCCTCGATCCCCGGAATGGCCCTGACTGCCAGGAAGGAAAAGACACCGGGATCGAACGGTTCGCGGTAGGGAAGGCTGAGCGTCAGCGAGGCGGCGGCGGCCGTTGCCGGGTGGTGCCGGGCGGTGGAGCGCAGTGCGGTAGGGGTCATGGCGAAGACCTCCACCATGGTTTCGTTGAACTGCCTGACGCTGCTGAAGCCTGAGGCAAAGGCGATGTCCGCCAGCTTCATGGACGTGGACACCAGCAACGTGCGCGCGGTCTGGGCGCGGCTGGCCCGGGCCAGGGACAGGGGACCCGCGCCGAGTTCGTGGCTCAGGATCCGGTTCAGCTGCCGGGCCGAATAGCCCAGCCGGGCGGCAAGGCCCTCCACGCCATCGCGGTTGATCACGCCGTCATTGATCAGCCGCATGGCCCGGCCGGCCAGGTCCTGCCGGACGTTCCACGCGGGTGTGCCGGGGACCGCCTCCGGGAGGCAGCGCTTGCACGCCCGGTAGCCGGCATCGTGCGCTGCGGCGGATGTTTCGTAGAACGTGACGTTGGCTGCTTTCGGCGTCCGCGCCGGGCAGGACGGGCGGCAGTAAATGCCGGTGGTGCGGACCGCGGTATAGAACTGCCCGTCGAACCGGGTGTCCCGTGCGTCGATCGCACGGTAGCGCTGCCAGAAGTCCATGACCTCTATCCTGCCAGCCGCCGGCACCCCCTGCTAGCGGAAATCGGACATGACCGTGGAGGTTTCTTGAGTACAGTCGAAGCATGACCGTCCGCAGCCCAGCAGGCCCCGAAGCACTCCGCGAATTGCTCTCCGGTGACGCGCGCCGGGTAGCGCCGCAGCTGCTCGGTGCGGTCCTGAGCCACAACAGCCATGAGGGAACCGTAGCCGTGCGCATCAGCGAGGTGGAGGCGTACATGGGGCCGGGGGACTCGCTGCATCCGGACCCGGGGTCGCACACGTTCCGGGGGCCCACTGCCCGCAACGAGCCGATGTTCGGTGCCGCGGGCCACCTGTACGTGTATTTCACGTATGGAATGCACTACTGCGCCAACATTGTCTGCGGCCCGGCGGGGTCGGCGTCGGCTGTCCTCCTGCGGGCCGGCGAAGTGGTGGAGGGACAGCATCTGGCCGGAGTGCGACGGCCGACGTCGAAATCGTCCCTTGATCTTGCGAGCGGCCCGGCCCGGTTGGCCACCACACTGGCTCTGACCACGGCCGACAGCGGGCGGGACGTATTGACCGAACCCTTCGAACTGCGGCTGCCGCCGGTCCCCGCCGAAGGATACAGTTCCGGGCCCCGGGTGGGCGTCTCCGGCGACGGCGGCTCCGCTGCCTATCCGTGGCGTTTCTGGCTGCCGGGGGATCCCACGGTGTCCCGCTACAAAGCGGCCAAGGTCAGGGCGCCCAAGTTTCAATCGCGTTAACCGAAATGGTTGTAGAATGGACGGTCTGTCTTTTGCGATAGGGGAACGTTAATGCTCGACGCCGATTTGGCCCACGAACGGGACTATGTGGCCGGCCTGTACGCGCGGCTGGAAGAACTCCGTGCGGAGAAGCGCACGCAGCTGGCGCAGGTCCGGCGGGCCGGTGCCGTGGGCACCATGCAGAATGTTTCCGAACGTGATGCTTTCGCTGCCCTCTATGAGGACCGGCTCGCGCAGCTCGATGCTGTTGACGACCGGCTCGTTTTCGGGCGCCTTGACCTGGATTCCGGTGAGGCCCAGTACATCGGCCGCATCGGCCTGACCACGGACGATCTGCAACGGCTCATGGTTGACTGGCGCGCGCCCGAAGCAGGGCACTTTTACCAGGCCACCGCCTTCGACCGGCAGGGCGTTCGGCGCCGCCGGCATCTGATTCTGCAGGGGCGTGAAGTCAAGGCCATCGAGGACGACGTCCTGGACGCGGACATGCTGGCGGATAATGCATCGCTGCAGGGCGAAGGCGCCCTGCTGGCCGCGCTCGATTCCAAGCGCACGGGCCGGATGTCGGACATCGTTGGCACCATCCAGTCGGAACAGGACCGCATCATCCGGTCTCCCATGTCCGGCGCACTCGTCGTCCAAGGTGGTCCCGGCACCGGCAAGACCGCCGTCGCGCTGCACCGCGCCGCATACCTGCTGTACACCCACCGGGAACGGCTGAAGACTGCCGGCGTGCTGCTGGTGGGCCCGTCGTCGTCGTTCATGAAATACATCGAACGCGTCCTTCCCTCGCTGGGTGAAACCGGCGTGGTGATGGCCAGCGTGGGACGCCTGATGCCCGGGATCAATGCCATCGCGGAACCCGAAGCGGACGTCGCAGCCATCAAGGGGCGCCTGGACATGGCGGAGGTTGTGGCCAACGCGGTGGCGAACCGCCAGCGCATCCCCGCCGAGGACCGCATCCTCGACGTTGACGGCCGCAAGCTGGTCCTGACCCCGCGCCAGGTGCGCCGGGCACGTGAACGTGCGCGTTCCACGGGCAAGCCCCACAACGAGGCGCGGCTGTTGTTCGTCAAGATCCTGCTCCGCGAGCTCACCGAACAGATGACCGAGCTCGTGGAGGCGGGGAGCCTGGGCAACAATGCCGACCGTTCCTACCTTGCCGAAGACGTCCGGTCCGCCCGTGACGTCCGGATCGCGCTGAATCTCTGCTGGATGCCTATGACTCCGGAGAAGCTGATCAGCGAGCTTTTCAGCAAGCCCGCAGTGCTCGCGGCCTGCACGCCGCACCTGACCCTGCAGGAGCAGGCGCTGCTCCTGCGCCCGGCCGATGCTCCCTGGACCGAGTCTGACGTCCCGCTGCTGGATGAAGCGGCCGAGCTCCTGGGCGAACTCGACCCGGCTGCCGGACGCGGCCTCGCCCAGCAGGAGCACGACCGCGCCCGCGATCTCGCCAACGCCAAGCAGACGCTCGTGAACATGGGTGACATGGGTGTTGACGTGCTCATTACCGCGGAGGAACTCGCCGAACAGAACCAGGAGCGGGAAAACCGGCAGACAGCCGCCGAGCGTGCCACCTCCGACAGGACGTGGGCTTTCGGCCACATCGTGGTGGATGAGGCACAGGAGCTCTCGCCCATGCAGTGGCGGCTGCTGGTCCGCCGCTGCCCGCTGAAGTCGTTCACCATCGTGGGTGACATCGCGCAGACGAGTTCCGTGGCCGGTGCCAACTCCTGGCAGGCGGCCCTGGCGCCCATGTTCGGGGACCGCTGGCACCTGGAGGAACTGACCGTCAACTACCGTACGCCCACCCAGATTGCCGAAGCCGCAGCCCGGATGGCCAATGCCGCCGGCCTGGTGGTGTCCGTGCCGAAGGCTGTCCGGGAGGGCCGCTGGTCGCCCCTTATCGACAAGGTTGCTGACGGGGCTGTTGTCAGCCGCCTGGTGGAGGTGCTCCCGGAAGAACTGGACGCGCTCGACGGCGGGCTTCTGGCCGTTATTGCCGACGGCGACCTCCTCCCGCAGGCAACTGCAGCACTTCGTGCGGTGTACGGTAGGCGCATCGGCAGCGGTGCCGGCAGCTACGAGCAGGACATCGTGGTCATCAGCCCGCGCGAGGCCAAAGGCCTGGAGTTCGATGGCGTGGTGGTCCTGGAGCCATCCATGATGCTCAACCACGAGCACGGCCGGGTCGGCGACCTGTATGTTGCCATGACCAGGCCCACCCAGCGGCTCCGGCTCATCGCTGCAGCCGGCATTCCTGCGGGGATCGAACACTAAGCTGCGCAGTCTCCTGTGGACGCCCGGTACCGTATGTTTCGGCGCCGGGCGTCCCCAATCCTGCTAACTTAGAGTCGTGCCAGAACTCAACGATCTCGAATCCCAGCAGAACGATCCCACCTTCGCCAACGTGTGGCAGGAACTGAAGTGGCGTGGCCTTGTCCACGTATCCACGGATGAAGGGGAACTGGAAAAGCTCCTCGCCGGTGAGCCGTTCACCTATTACTGCGGGTTCGATCCCACAGCGCCGAGCCTGCACCTGGGGAACCTGGTCCAGCTCCTCCTGATGCGCCGCCTCCAGCTGGCAGGCCACAAGCCGCTGGGTCTGGTGGGTGGCTCCACGGGGCTGATCGGTGATCCGCGTCCGACGGCGGAACGCACCCTCAATACCAAGGACACCGTCAATGAATGGGTGGGTTACCTGCAGGCGCAGGTCCGCCGGTTCCTGAGCTTCGAGGGCCCCAGCGCGGCGCGCATGGTTAACAACCTCGACTGGACCGCACCGCTGAGCGCCATCGACTTCCTGCGCGAAATCGGTAAGCACTACCGCGTCGGCACCATGCTCCGCAAGGATGCCGTTGCCTCCAGGCTGAGTTCGGATGAGGGCATCAGCTACACCGAGTTCAGCTACCAGATCCTGCAGGGCATGGATTACCTCCAGCTCTTCCGTGACTATGACTGCGTCCTGCAGACCGGCGGCTCGGACCAGTGGGGCAACCTCACCAGCGGCACGGAACTCATCCGCAAGGTGGAGGGCAAGCCTGTCCACGCCCTGGGCACGCCCCTGATCACCAACTCGGACGGCACCAAATTCGGCAAGAGTGAAGGCAACGCCATCTGGCTCGACGCCGGCATGTGCAGCCCGTACGCCTTCTACCAGTTCTGGCTCAACACCGCTGATGCTGACGTGGTGGACAGGCTCAAGGTATTCACCTTCCTGAGCCGGGCCGAGATCGAAGCTTTGGGCACGTCCGTGGCCGAACGTCCGTTTGCCCGCGAGGGCCAGCGGAAGCTGGCGTACCAAGTGACGTCCCTGGTGCACGGGGTGGAGGCAACAGAGAAGGTCATCGCCGCCTCCGCTGCGCTCTTCGGCAATGGAGACCTCGCCGCACTGGACAAGCCGACGCTTGAAGCAGCCACGTCCGAACTTCCGTCGGCACGTGTCCTGGTGGACGGCCTGGGCATTGTGGACCTGTTGGTGGCATCCGGCCTCTCCGAAAGTAAGTCCGCGGCCCGGCGGACGGTCGGTGAAGGCGGGGCCTACGTCAACAACGAGAAGGTCTCAGATCCTGAGGCGGTCATCTCTGAGTCCGAGCTGCTGCATGGCCAGTACCTTCTTCTGCGCCGCGGCAAGAAGAACCTCGCCACGGTGGAAGTACTGGTTCCGTAGCCCTTTCCGAGTCCGAATGCACGCTCCTCCGAAGCCGATTTGCACGGCCGCGGGGGAGCGTGTATTGTTTTCTGAGTCGCCGCCGCTGAGTGGCGACAAACCCCCTTCACAAGAGAAGCAATTCTTCATGTGCACAGCACGTAAATGATGAAAAGCTTCACTTTTGGCTGGGCGGATTCATTCCACCAGGTGAATATCGGGAAAATAACCCGGATTTGCAAAGTGAATAAGGATGAAATAAGCTAGAAACATCGCAGCGAAGAAATACGAAATAAGAATTCATTGAAATGAATTGTTTCGGAAATATTCGAATGTGTCTGTTGTTTGAGAACTCAATAGTGTGCCAAGTTTGTTGATACCAATTGTTTTATTGATTGGTTGTTTTGGCCAGGCCTGTCCACCCCGTGGATTGTGGTCTGGTTTTTACAGCTGGTTTCAAATTTTGCAGCCGTTTTGTCCCGTTTTCCCGGGGCTGGTGGTTGTGTTCGTTTTTGTTTTACTTCAACGGAGAGTTTGATCCTGGCTCAGGATGAACGCTGGCGGCGTGCTTAACACATGCAAGTCGAACGATGAAGCCAGCTTGCTGGTGGATTAGTGGCGAACGGGTGAGTAACACGTGAGTAACCTGCCCTTAACTCTGGGATAAGCCTGGGAAACTGGGTCTAATACCGGATATGACTCCTCATCGCATGGTGGGGGGTGGAAAGCTTTTTGTGGTTTTGGATGGACTCGCGGCCTATCAGCTTGTTGGTGAGGTAATGGCTCACCAAGGCGACGACGGGTAGCCGGCCTGAGAGGGTGACCGGCCACACTGGGACTGAGACACGGCCCAGACTCCTACGGGAGGCAGCAGTGGGGAATATTGCACAATGGGCGCAAGCCTGATGCAGCGACGCCGCGTGAGGGATGACGGCCTTCGGGTTGTAAACCTCTTTCAGTAGGGAAGAAGCGAAAGTGACGGTACCTGCAGAAGAAGCGCCGGCTAACTACGTGCCAGCAGCCGCGGTAATACGTAGGGCGCAAGCGTTATCCGGAATTATTGGGCGTAAAGAGCTCGTAGGCGGTTTGTCGCGTCTGCCGTGAAAGTCCGGGGCTCAACTCCGGATCTGCGGTGGGTACGGGCAGACTAGAGTGATGTAGGGGAGACTGGAATTCCTGGTGTAGCGGTGAAATGCGCAGATATCAGGAGGAACACCGATGGCGAAGGCAGGTCTCTGGGCATTAACTGACGCTGAGGAGCGAAAGCATGGGGAGCGAACAGGATTAGATACCCTGGTAGTCCATGCCGTAAACGTTGGGCACTAGGTGTGGGGGACATTCCACGTTTTCCGCGCCGTAGCTAACGCATTAAGTGCCCCGCCTGGGGAGTACGGCCGCAAGGCTAAAACTCAAAGGAATTGACGGGGGCCCGCACAAGCGGCGGAGCATGCGGATTAATTCGATGCAACGCGAAGAACCTTACCAAGGCTTGACATGGACTGGAAATACCTGGAAACAGGTGCCCCGCTTGCGGTCGGTTCACAGGTGGTGCATGGTTGTCGTCAGCTCGTGTCGTGAGATGTTGGGTTAAGTCCCGCAACGAGCGCAACCCTCGTTCTATGTTGCCAGCGCGTTATGGCGGGGACTCATAGGAGACTGCCGGGGTCAACTCGGAGGAAGGTGGGGACGACGTCAAATCATCATGCCCCTTATGTCTTGGGCTTCACGCATGCTACAATGGCCGGTACAAAGGGTTGCGATACTGTGAGGTGGAGCTAATCCCAAAAAGCCGGTCTCAGTTCGGATTGGGGTCTGCAACTCGACCCCATGAAGTCGGAGTCGCTAGTAATCGCAGATCAGCAACGCTGCGGTGAATACGTTCCCGGGCCTTGTACACACCGCCCGTCAAGTCACGAAAGTTGGTAACACCCGAAGCCGGTGGCCTAACCCCTTGTGGGAGGGAGCTGTCGAAGGTGGGACTGGCGATTGGGACTAAGTCGTAACAAGGTAGCCGTACCGGAAGGTGCGGCTGGATCACCTCCTTTCTAAGGAGCACCTACAACCATCCTGCCGGATGTATGTCCGTGTGGTGGGGTTGTCAGGAGTATATGCCCGTTGCGCAGACGATTGTTCTGCGGCGGGTGCTCAAGGGTGGAATATCAACAAGTAGCGGCCGCGTGTTTTTTGTCCCGTCCAGTACGGATGTCCTGTTGTGGTTTACCACGGCCGGTGTCCTGGAACGGTGGGGTGGGGAATGGGTGGTTTAGTGTTTGGCACACTGTTGGGTCCTGAGGCAACAGGGCCGGGTTCTTCCCTGATGGGGAGGGGTTCGGGTTTGTTTGTTTCTGGTTTCCTGGCTGCACCGATCATGCATGTTGGTCCCTTTGGGGGTTGTGTGTGGGGTGTGTGGTATGGGGTTGTTGTTTGAGAACTACATAGTGGACGCGAGCATCTTTTATAAGAAGCAATTTCCAAGAATATGAACCTGGATCTGTCCGGGCGTCTGTTGCTGTGGCCTTTGGGTTGTGGTGGTGGTGTCCGGGTGGTTTTCGTGGTTCTCTCGAAAATTAGTTTTTTTGATCTTTTGTGGTCAAGTTTTTAAGAGCACACGGTGGATGCCTTGGCATTAGGAGCCGAAGAAGGACGTAGGAATCTGCGATAAGCCTGGGGGAGTCGATAACCGGACTGTGATCCCAGGGTGTCCGAATGGGGAAACCCCGCCAGACGCGCGAGTGATCTGGTGACCCGCATCTGAACACATAGGGTGCGTGGAGGGAACGCGGGGAAGTGAAACATCTCAGTACCCGCAGGAAGAGAAAACAATAGTGATTCCGTTAGTAGTGGCGAGCGAACGCGGATCAGGCTAAACCGTTCCATGTGTGATAGCCGGCGGGCGTTGCATGGTCGGGGTTGTGGGACTTTCCGTACTGTCTCTGCCGGGACAGTGAGGTGTGATGTGCAGGCATAGGTGAACGGTCTTGAAAGGCCGGCCAGAGAGGGTGTGAGCCCCGTAACCGAAATGTTTTGTGCCGCCTGGAGAGTATCCCAAGTAGCACGGGGCCCGAGAAATCCCGTGCGAATCTGTCAGGACCACCTGATAAGCCTAAATACTCCCTAATGACCGATAGCGGACCAGTACCGTGAGGGAAAGGTGAAAAGTACCCCGGGAGGGGAGTGAAACAGTACCTGAAACCGTGTGCTTACAATCCGTCGGAGCAGCCTTTGTAGTTGTGACGGCGTGCCTTTTGAAGAATGAGCCTGCGAGTTAGTGTTACGTCGCGAGGTTAACCCGTGTGGGGAAGCCGTAGCGAAAGCGAGTCTGAATAGGGCGTTGCAGTGGCGTGATCTAGACCCGAAGCGAAGTGATCTACCCATGGCCAGGTTGAAGCGACGGTAAGACGTCGTGGAGGACCGAACCCACTTCAGTTGAAAATGGAGGGGATGAGCTGTGGGTAGGGGTGAAAGGCCAATCAAACTTCGTGATAGCTGGTTCTCCCCGAAATGCATTTAGGTGCAGCGTTGCGTGTTTCTTACCGGAGGTAGAGCTACTGGATGGCTAATGGGCCCTACAAGGTTACTGACGTCAGCCAAACTCCGAATGCCGGTAAGTGAGAGCGCAGCAGTGAGACTGTGGGGGATAAGCTTCATAGTCGAGAGGGAAACAGCCCAGACCACCAACTAAGGCCCCTAAGCGTGTGCTAAGTGGGAAAGGATGTGGAGTTGCGAAGACAACCAGGAGGTTGGCTTAGAAGCAGCCATCCTTAAAAGAGTGCGTAATAGCTCACTGGTCAAGTGATTCCGCGCCGACAATGTAGCGGGGCTCAAGTACACCGCCGAAGTTGTGGATTTCAGATAGTAGCCAAGCCGCCCACTTGTTGGGTTGGTTCAGGCGTCTGGAGTGGTAGGGGAGCGTCGTGTGGGCAGTGAAGTCGCGGTGTAAACCAGCGGTGGAGCCTACACGAGTGAGAATGCAGGCATGAGTAGCGAAAGACGGGTGAGAAACCCGTCCGCCGAATGATCAAGGGTTCCAGGGTCAAGCTAATCTGCCCTGGGTAAGTCGGGACCTAAGGCGAGGCCGACAGGCGTAGTCGATGGACAACGGGTTGATATTCCCGTACCGGCGAAAAACCGCCCATGCTGAACAGGGGATACTAACCGCCCGAGACCTGCCCGATCACCCTTGTGGTGTGAGGGTTTTGGTGGAGCGCGGGACCTGATCCTGGGAGGCAAGCGTATTAACAGGTGTGACGCAGGAAGGTAGCCAAGCCGGGCGATGGTTGTCCCGGTCTAAGGATGTAGGGCGAACGGTAGGCAAATCCGCCGTTCATGATGCCTGAGATCTGATGGGACCCCCGTTTGGGGGGATTTGGTGATCCTATGCTGCCGAGAAAAGCATCGACGCGAGGTTTTAGCCGCCCGTACCCCAAACCGACACAGGTGATCAGGTAGAGAATACTAAGGCGATCGAGAGAATTATGGTTAAGGAACTCGGCAAAATGCCCCCGTAACTTCGGGAGAAGGGGGGCCCCAACCTTGATGGACACTTGCTGTCCGGAGGGGATCGGGGCCGCAGAGACCAGGGGGAAGCGACTGTTTACTAAAAACACAGGTCCGTGCGAAGTCGCAAGACGATGTATACGGACTGACTCCTGCCCGGTGCTGGAAGGTTAAGAGGACCGGTTAGCCTCACGGCGAAGCTGAGAATTCAAGCCCCAGTAAACGGCGGTGGTAACTATAACCATCCTAAGGTAGCGAAATTCCTTGTCGGGTAAGTTCCGACCTGCACGAATGGAGTAACGACTTCCCCGCTGTCTCAACCATAAACTCGGCGAAATTGCAGTACGAGTAAAGATGCTCGTTACGCGCAGCAGGACGGAAAGACCCCGAGACCTTTACTATAGTTTGGTATTGGTGTTCGGAGTGGCTTGTGTAGGATAGGTGGGAGACGTTGAAGCCCGGACGCCAGTTCGGGTGGAGTCATCGTTGAAATACCACTCTGGTCACTTTGGACATCTAACTTCGGCCCGTAATCCGGGTCAGGGACAGTGCCTGATGGGTAGTTTAACTGGGGCGGTTGCCTCCTAAAAAGTAACGGAGGCGCCCAAAGGTTCCCTCAGCCTGGTTGGCAATCAGGTGTCGAGTGTAAGTGCACAAGGGAGCTTGACTGTGAGAGAGACATCTCGAGCAGGGACGAAAGTCGGGACTAGTGATCCGGCGGTACATTGTGGAATGGCCGTCGCTCAACGGATAAAAGGTACCTCGGGGATAACAGGCTGATCTTGCCCAAGAGTCCATATCGACGGCATGGTTTGGCACCTCGATGTCGGCTCGTCGCATCCTGGGGCTGGAGTAGGTCCCAAGGGTTGGGCTGTTCGCCCATTAAAGCGGTACGCGAGCTGGGTTTAGAACGTCGTGAGACAGTTCGGTCCCTATCCGCTGCGCGCGCAGGAAATTTGAGAAGGGCTGTCCTTAGTACGAGAGGACCGGGACGGACGAACCTCTGGTGTGTCAGTTGTACTGCCAAGTGCACCGCTGATTAGCTACGTTCGGATGGGATAACCGCTGAAAGCATCTAAGCGGGAAGCTCGCTTCGAGATGAGATTTCCATACACCTTGTGTGTGAGAGGCCCCCAGCCAGACCACTGGGTTGATAGGCCGGATGTGGAAGCGAGGACTAACGACTCGTGAAGCTGACCGGTACTAATAGGCCGATAACTTACACCACACACCACCCCGCAAACGGATTCAAAAGCGTTTGCACCACGGGGTCGGTAAAAAGATAAACAAGACTGCTTGCGTCCACTATGTGGTTCCCAACCAACAAACCCGTCACACGGTAAGTTGCACAGGAACCAACAACTGAATAACAACACCACAGCTCCAACCAAAAACTGGAGCACAGTTGTAACCACAAATTTTCCCACCCCAAGCCAGGCCCAAACAAACAGGGCCCGGACGGGTGCGGAGCAAGGGTTACGGCGGTCATAGCGTGGGGGAAACGCCCGGTCCCATTCCGAACCCGGAAGCTAAGACCCACAGCGCCGATGGTACTGCACCCGGGAGGGTGTGGGAGAGTAGGTCACCGCCGGAACATCATTCAAGGCCAGGCCCCGACACACACGTGTCGGGGCCTGACCCATTTAAACAACACCCACCACACCACACACCCACACCACCCACGCCAGCCCCAAGCAACCGGGGAACCCTCTGGCAGTACCTCCACCGATTCTCCCAACGCCCAGGCAGCACCCGCACGAACCCAGGGAACCCTCTGGCACTCCCTGCGCCGATTCTCCCAACGCTCTGGCAGCACCCGCAGAAAGTCCACGACCCCACGCCAGCCACACACCGCCGTCGGACCTTACCAGGAACTTTCCCCGAAGGCCGCTGATGACCAGACAGAGCGCTCCTTCAGACGGTGCAGGAAGTGAGAGAGCGTCCGCCCAAACGGTGCAGCAACTGCCAGAGCGTCCGCCCAAACGGTGCAGCAACTGCCAGAGCGTCCACCCGGGAGTGTGAAGATTCCCACGACGGCGGCCTGGAGGCAGATTCATGTAATGAGTCGCTGGGGACTCGCCTAGAATTGACTACAGATGTACGGACTTCGAAGCGCTTGATTTCGGGTTGCGTAGGAAAACGAAACACGGAACGAGCGGCTGCGATTGCGCCAGTGGTCGGCTCACAACAGGAGGAATCCCCATGGCTGAGCACAACGGCGGCAACCGAGGCGGCAATGACCGCGGTCCTTTCCGCGGAGCCAATAATTCCGGCGGAGAACCGCGCGGATTCCGATCCCGCGATGGCCGGGACTCTGAAGCCCCGAAGCGGGCCCCGGGCTCCGGCGCCCGTAAACCCTTCAGTGGTGGCGGTGAGCGGAAGCCTTACGGTGACCGGGACAACAAGTCATTCGGTGATCGTCCGCGTCGCGAGGGCGACGGTGAGCGTCGCAGCTTCGGCGGGGGTGAACGTAAGCCGTTCAGCGGTGGCGGAGAGCGTAAACCCTTCAGCGGTGGCGGCGAGCGGAAGCCTTATGGTGACCGGGACAACAAGTCATTCGGTGATCGTCCGCGTCGCGAGGGCGACGGCGAGCGGAAGCCTTATGGTGACCGGGACAACAAGTCATTCGGTGATCGTCCGCGTCGCGAGGGCGACGGCGAGCGGAAGCCCTTCGGCGGGGGTGAACGTAAGCCCTTCGGTGGCGGAGAGCGTAAACCCTTCAGCGGTGGCGGCGAGCGTAAGCCTTACGGTGACCGCGACAGCAAGCCCTTTGGCGACCGTCCGCGTCGCGAAGGCGACGGCGAACGTCGCAGCTTCGGCGGGGGAGAGCGTAAGCCGTACGGTGACCGCGACAACAAATCCTTCGGTGACCGTCCGCGTCGCGAAGGCGACGGCGAACGTCGCAGCTTCGGCGGGGGAGAGCGTAAGCCCTTCGGTGACCGCGATCGCAAGCCCTTCAGTGGTGGCGGCGAGCGTAAGCCTTACGGTGACCGCGACAACAAATCCTTCGGTGACCGTCCGCGTCGCGAAGGCGACGGCGAGCGTCGTGGTTTCTCCGGCGGCGAGAACCGCAAGCCTTTCGGCGACCGCCAGGACCGCGCCCCGCGAAGCTACGACCGCGGAGATGCAGGCCCCCGCCAATTTGGCCGCGACCGCCCCGAAGACCGTCCCGCACGTGTCCCGAACGCCCGCGACCTGCGCAGCGCCAACCGTCCTGACCGCGAACGTTCCCCGCAGATCGACGAGGACATTACCGGCAAGGAGCTTGACCGCGCCACGCAGCACCAGATCAAGACACTGGAAGACAACAGCGCGGAATGGGTTGCCCGCCACCTCGTGATGGCCGGACGCCTGATTGACGACGAGCCCGAGCTTGCGTTCCAGCATGCCCTCGCCGCAAGCCGCCGCGGTGGCAGGCTGGCAGCTGTCCGTGAGGCCGTTGGCCTCACTGCCTACGCTGCAGGCCACTACGGCGAAGCGCTCCGGGAGTTCCGCACGTACCGCCGCATCAGCGGATCGAACGTCCATCTTCCGGTCATGGCAGACTGCGAACGCGGTCTCGGCCGGCCTGACCGTGCCCTGGACGTCGTGCGTTCCGAGGAAGCCAAGGACCTGGACGCTCCGGGCAAGGCTGAACTCGCTATTGTTGCAGCCGGTGCCAGGACGGACCTCGGTCAGCTTGACGCGGCCGTTGCAGAACTCGAAATTCCCCAGCTGGACATCAACCGGGCCTTCTCCTACAGCCCGCGCCTGTTCCGTGCCTACGCCGACGCGCTGGCTGCAGTAGGCCGCGAGGACGAAGCCAAGAAGTGGCAGAAGCAGGCCGTGGTGGCTGAAAACGCCCTGGGCCTCGGTGTGGATGAGGAACCGGACATCGTTGACCTCGGCTGGGACGAAGAAGAGGAAGCCCGCGAAGAAGCCCAGCGGCGGCGCCTGCTCGAACGTGCCGCCAGTGGCAACGAATCCGGGACAGCTGGCTCGGCGCCGGCAGCCGCCGGTGCAGCGGTCACCGCGGCAGCGGTTGAAGAACCCGCAACAGGCGTGGATGCGGAAATCGATGACGTTGACTCCGGCTACTTCGAATCCGACGATGCCGAGTCCGATGAGGATTCCGTGGAGACGGACGAACTGGAGTCCGGCACTTCGGAGCACGGCGACGCCCAAAACAACGATCAGCACGGCGAAGACGAGCACCACGAAGAGGCGAACGCAGACCGCGATGACACCGGCCACTCCGAAGGACGGGACAGCTAAGCGGCTATGACTGCAGTTCCACTGATTTCCCTGTTCGATGCGCTCCTGGCGGACCTGGACGGCGTGGTCTACGCCGGCCCGCACGCCATCCCGGGCGCTGTGGACTCGCTACAGCAACTGGCCGGATTGGGGATCGGCCTCGGCTACGTCACCAACAACGCATCCCGTTCTCCCGCGCAGGTGGCGGCGCATCTCCGTGACCTCGGGGCGCCGGCTGAAGACGAGCAGGTGGTCAGTTCCTCGCAGGCCGCGGCTGAGCTGCTGGCTTCATTGCTGGCCCCGGGAGCGAAGGTTCTGATCACCGGCAGCCCCGCGCTGGCGCAGGAAATCGAACTGGTGGGACTGACCGCAGTCCGAAGCCAGGCTGAAGAACCGGTCGCTGTAGTCCAGGGCTTCAGTCCTGACATCGGCTGGAAGGATTTGGCCGAGGCGACATACGTGGTGTCCGCGGGTGCGCTCTGGGTGGCCACCAACACGGACATGTCCATTCCCCAGGCCCGGGGGATCGCCCCCGGCAACGGCACACTCGTAGCGGCTGTCGCTGCCGCCACGGGTCAAAGGCCGCAGGTTGCGGGAAAACCGGAGGCACCTCTCTTCCATGCGGCCGCGAAACGGCTCGCCGCGGACCGCCCGCTGGTTGTGGGTGACAGGCTGGACACTGACATCCTGGGCGGCAACAACGCCGGCTTTTCCACGGTGGCCGTCCTCACCGGCGTGGACACACGGGAAACGATCCTGGCGGCAAGGACAGCCGAACGGCCGGATTACCTCATCGCTTCCCTGAGCGACCTCCACTATCCCTACCCCGATATTGACCAGACCGACGGCGTCTACCGCTGCGGCCGCGCCACGGCGCAGGTCACCGGCCAGACCGTGAGCATCCAGGGTGCCGAGGATGACCTGGACTCGTGGCGCGCCGCGTGCGCGGCCTGGTGGACCGCCGTCCCGGAAACCGCCGAAGCCCTGGCGCCAAAACTCGAATGGCGCACTCATTAGACTGGTCCAATGACTGAGCTGAACCACAAGAACCAACCCGAAGCAGCCCAGCCAACGCCTGACTGGCCCGCAGCAACCGCAGACGGCCTCGACGATCCTTCCGTGGCGGCCATCGTGACCGCGCTTGACGCGGTCCAGGCCTTGCCTGTGGCGGAGCACGAAACCGTTTACAGTGAACTGCACGACGCCCTGCTCCAGGCCCTGAATGAAGACGCCCCGCTGGGCGAGGGCAGGTCCTGAGCGTGGCACGGCTCGACCAGGCCCTGGTTGCGCGCGGGCTGGCCAGGTCCCGGACGCACGCGGCCGCGCTGATCGCCGAGGGCAAAGTGAGTTCCGCCGGGCAGGTCCTTTCCAAGGCGTCCCTCCAGGTGGACGAGGACAAGGAACTTGCCGTCCAGCACACCGAGGAAGACAGCTACGTCAGCCGTGCCGGCCACAAACTGGCCGGCGCGCTGGATGCTTTCCCGGACGTCGTCGTTGCGGGAAAGCGATGCCTGGACGCAGGGGCCTCCACCGGCGGCTTCACCGAAGTGCTGTTGCGAAGGGGTGCGGCGCACGTGGTGGCGGTCGACGTCGGGCACGACCAGTTGGTCCCGCAACTGCGCAGCGATCACCGGGTCGCCGTGCATGAGGGCATGAACGTCCGGTACATGACGCCCGAGGACATCGGCGGACTGGCCGAACTGACCGTTGCCGATCTCTCCTTCATCTCATTGACCCTGGTGGTCCTGCCGCTGGCATTGTGTACCAGGCCCGGCGGCGACCTGGTGCTGATGGTGAAGCCACAGTTCGAGATCGGCAAGGACCGTCTGGGGCGGACGGGCGTGGTGAATTCCGAGCGGGAACGCCGGATGGCAGTGGAAAAGGTCGCCAATGCAGCGCTCGACGCCGGCATGGACTTACGCGGTTTGGCGGCCAGCCCGTTGCCGGGCCAGGACGGAAACGTCGAATACTTCCTGTGGATAACGCGCAGGATGACTCAAGACCTGCCTAAGATCGAAGAGCGCCACGCAGCCATTGCGAGGCTGCTTGGAACAATCTGGCCGAACCACTAGAAAGCGGAACCCGATGAGCAGGCGAGTACTTGTCCTTGCCCACACTGGCCGCGAGGAAACATTGAAGGCTGCCTGGGAAGCGTGCGCCCAATTGCATGACTCCGGCATTGTCCCCGTTATGCAGGAATCCGAACTCGCAGACATGGAGAGATTCTTCGGGCACCTGACACAGCCCGTCGAGGTCCTGCATGACCACGTGATGCTGCCGGACGTTGAACTGGTGATGGTTCTCGGCGGGGACGGCACCATCCTGCGTGCCGCGGAACTCGTCCGGGAAGTGGACGTGCCCCTGCTCGGCGTGAACCTCGGCCACGTGGGCTTCCTGGCCGAAAGTGAGCGCGCCGACCTCGCCCAGACTGTGGAATGGATTGCGCGCCGCGACTACACGGTGGAAGAGCGCATGACCATCGACGTCCAGGTCTGGGTCCGCGGCCAGAAAATCTGGCACACCTGGGCACTGAATGAAGCCGCCATCGAAAAGGGCAACCGCGAACGGATGCTGGAGGTGGTAACCGAGGTGGACGAGAGGCCGTTGACCTCCTTCGGGTGCGACGGCGTGGTGCTGGCCACTCCGACGGGCTCCACTGCCTACGCATTCTCAGCCGGCGGCCCGGTGGTCTGGCCTGAGGTGGAAGCCCTGCTGATCGTTCCCATCAGCGCCCACGCGCTGTTCGCCAAACCGCTGGTGGTGTCTCCCCGCTCGCGGCTGGCAGTAGAAGTCCTCAACCGCACTGATGCCCAGGGTGTCCTGTGGTGCGACGGCAGGCGCTCGGTGGACCTGCCGCCCGGAGCGCGAGTGGAAGTCACCAAATCTGCCACGCCGGTCCGGCTGGCCCGGACCCATCAGACGCCGTTCTCGGCCCGGCTGGTCCGCAAGTTCGAGCTCCCCATCCATGGCTGGCGGGGGCCCGTTCCCCAGTCGGAAGCCATCCACACCGGGCCCATTCCGATCGTCCGGACGCCCCGGCCCATGCCGCCGCTCCAGGTGCCCTCCGGGGACCATCCAGACGACGAAACCGATCCCGCGACTGCAAAGTGAACCATGCTTGAAGAACTGAGAATCCGCGATCTGGGCGTCATCACCGACGCCACCCTGCCACTGGGCCCGGGCTTGAGCGTCGTCACGGGCGAAACCGGTGCCGGCAAAACGATGGTGGTCACCGCCGTCGGCCTCCTCCTGGGGGCCAGATCCGACGCCGGGGCCGTCCGAAGCGGGGCAAAGAGCGCCACTGCGGAAGCCGTCCTCAAGCTCGACGCGGGGCACGCCGCGGTTGCCCGGGCACTGGAAGCGGGGGCGGACGTTGAAGAGTTCGACGGCGGCGCTGAACTCATCCTTGCCCGTCGCCTCGGTGCCGACGGGAGAAGCCGTGCATTCCTGGGCGGACGTGCCGCCCCGGTGGGCGTCCTCGCCGAAATCGGCGAAACCCTGGTGGTGGTCCACGGCCAGTCGGACCAGATCCGGCTGAAGGGCGCCGCGGCCCAGCGTGGCGCCCTGGACAGGTTTGCCGGCGAGGCGCTGGCCGGTCCGCTGGGAACCTATCAGGAGCTGTACAGCCACTGGAAGACCAGCCAGGCCGAACTGGAATCACTTCGCAGCGCGGCGCGCGACAGGCTCCGCGAAGCTGAGTCGCTGGAAGCGGCCCTGGCCGAAATCGATGCTGTGGATCCGCAGCCGGGGGAGGACGAGTCCCTCAAAGCCGAGGCAGTGAAGCTTGCCAACGTCGAAGAACTGAGGATCGCCGCCAACACCGCACATCAGGCGCTGATCGCCGAGGACTACGGCGACGCAGGGGACGCCACCACGTTGGTGGATGCCGCCAAACGGACCCTTGAACATGTGGCGGAGCACGATGCCGAGCTGGGGCAGGCCGCTGCGCGGCTGGCCGAAGTAGGCTTCCTGCTCAACGACATCGCCACTGAGCTGGCCAGCTACCAGGCGGGCCTGGACTCGGAGGGGCCGGAACGGCTCGCCGAGATTGAGGGCCGGCGTGCTGACCTGGCCAAGCTGGTCCGCAAGTACGCGCCCAGCATCGACGAGGTACTGGTCTGGGCAGAAAATGCCCGGGTCCGTTTCGATGAACTGCAGGACGATTCGAGCAGGATCGAGGCGCTGGAGGCGGACGTGGCCCGCACTGAGGCCGAGCTCCAGAAGCAGGCAGCGGCCGTCAGCAAGATCCGGGCCAAAGCTGCCAAGGACCTCTCCGGCCGCGTCAGTGCCGAGCTCAAGGCGCTGGCCATGGCTGATGCCACGCTGGTGATCACCAGGGAGGCCGCAGCCCATCTGATGCCCTACGGGGGTGACGAGATCACGTTCCTACTGCAGCCCCATTCGGGTGCGCCCGCGCGTCCGCTGGGCAAGGGCGCATCCGGCGGCGAACTCTCCCGCGTGATGCTCGCCATTGAGGTGGTTCTTGCGGCCGTGGATCCGGTGCCCACGTTTGTTTTCGACGAAGTGGATGCGGGCGTCGGCGGCAGGGCCGCCGTCGAGATCGGCCGCCGGCTGGCGATGCTGGCACAGCACGTCCAGGTCCTGGTGGTCACCCACCTGCCCCAGGTTGCCGCCTTCGCGGACCAGCACATCACCGTCACCAAGACCTCGGTCAGGGGAGCCGACGGCGGCACGGCCACCGGCTTCACGTCCAGTGATGTTCGCCTCCTCGACGGCCCCGAGCGGGTCATTGAGCTCGCCCGGATGCTGGCAGGCCAGGAGGACTCTGAATCAGCCCGGGCCCATGCCCAGGAGCTGCTGGACGACGCAAAGCTGCTGCCGCAACGGGCCTAGGAACAGGCCCGGGGGCGTCAACCCTTGATCGCAGGGGGTGATGCCCTGCACACTGGAGCATTTGGGGAACAGTTCCTGATCCGGGAAAGGCTCAATTGATGATAGGCTCAAATTCCGTGGTGCAGCGATCAAATTCCCGTGTAAATTCCCGGTTCCCGGGCTCATCCAAGACGACCAAACACATCTTCGTAACCGGTGGTGTGGCGTCCTCGCTCGGTAAGGGACTGACGGCTTCAAGCCTCGGTCACCTGCTGCGGGCTCGCGGCCTGTCTGTAACAATGCAGAAGCTCGATCCGTATCTGAATGTGGATCCGGGCACGATGAACCCGTTCCAGCACGGCGAGGTCTTCGTCACTGACGACGGCGCCGAGACCGACCTGGACATCGGGCACTACGAGCGCTTCCTCGACGAAAACCTCGAAGGCTCGGCCAACGTCACCACCGGTCAGGTCTACTCCACCGTGATCGCCAAGGAACGCCGTGGCGAGTACCTGGGCGACACCGTCCAGGTCATCCCGCACATCACCGATGAGATCAAACGCCGCATGCGGCTGCCCGCCGAGGGCAAGAACGCGCCGGATGTCATCATCACCGAAATCGGCGGGACGGTCGGCGACATCGAGTCCCAGCCCTTCCTCGAATCAGCCCGCCAGGTCCGCCAGGACATCGGCCGTGGCAACGTCTTCTTCGTCCACGTATCCCTGGTCCCGTACATCGGACCTTCGCAGGAACTGAAGACCAAACCAACGCAGCACTCCGTGGCAGCCCTGCGCTCCATCGGCATCCAGCCGGAGGCCATTGTGATCCGCTCGGACCGCGAAGTCCCCGAGCCCATGCGCGCCAAGATCGGACGCATGTGCGACGTCGATATCGAAGCGGTCATCGGCTGCCCGGACGCGCCGAGCATCTACGACATCCCCAAGACCCTGCACACCCAGGGCCTGGATTCCTACATCGTCCGCGCCCTGGACCTGCCGTTCAAGGATGTTGACTGGACCAGCTGGGACAAACTGCTCGAAGCAGTCCACAACCCCAAGCACCACGTGGAAATCGCACTGGTGGGCAAGTACATCGACCTGCCCGATGCCTACCTTTCCGTGACGGAGGCCCTGCGGGCCGGCGGCTTCGCCAACGAAACCAAGGTCAAGATCCGCTGGGTGCCGTCCGACGAATGCGAAACCCACGAGGGCGCCGTTGCGTCTTTGGATGGTGTGGACGCCATCTGCGTGCCCGGCGGCTTCGGCATCCGTGGCCTGGAAGGCAAGCTGGGCGCCCTGAAGTATGCGCGGGAAACACGGCTGCCTGTGCTGGGCCTGTGCCTGGGCCTGCAGTGCATGGTGATCGAATACGCCCGGAATGTGGTGGGCCTTGAGGGCGCATCCTCCAGCGAATTCGAGCCGGACTCCAAGTACCCGGTCATCGCCACCATGGAAGAGCAGCTGGACATCGTCGAGGGTAAGGGCGATCTCGGCGGCACCATGCGCCTGGGTCTGTACGAGGCAAAGCTCGACGCCGGCTCCGTCATCGCCGAGACCTACGGCACCACCGAAGTCAGCGAGCGGCACCGCCACCGTTACGAGGTCAACAACAAATACCGCGAGCAGATCGCGGCCCAGGGACTTGTCTTCTCGGGAACGTCTCCGGACGGCAAGCTGGTCGAATACGTCGAGCTGCCGCGCGAAGTCCACCCGTACTACGTAGCCACCCAGGCACACCCGGAACTCAGCTCGCGTCCCACCCGGCCGCACCCGCTGTTCGCCGGGTTGGTCAAGGCTGCATTGGACCACCAGAACGCACAGGACGTGCTGGCCATCAAGCCCGTACGCACGGTTGCCGCCAAGTAAATACCGACGACCCTGAGGACGGCGCGATGCCCGGAATTCCTGAAACCCCCTCTGCTGCCCGGAGGGTTTCGGATGCACCGAGCCCGCGCCGTCTTCTGTCTACGGAAAAGGTCTACGAAGGCCGGATCTGGGACGTTGTCAGCGACAGCTTCAAGCTCAGCGAGACCGGCGATGCCCTGACCCGCGACTACATCGACCATCCGGGCGCTGTGGCGGTCCTGCCGATGAACAGTGCCGGTGAGGTCCTGCTCATCAAGCAGTACCGCCACCCCGTGGGCATGGATCTGTGGGAAATCCCGGCAGGCCTCCTGGATGTGGAGGGTGAGGACTTTGTGGTGGGCGCTGCCCGCGAACTTGCCGAAGAGGCGGACCTTGCAGCCGGGCAGTGGAACGTCCTGGCCGACTTCTTCAACTCTCCCGGCTCCTCCAGCGAGGCCATCCGGATCTACCTGGCCCGTGACCTCACGGACGTTCCCCACCACGAGCGGCACGAACGTACCGACGAGGAAGCCGAGATCGAATTCCACTGGATCAGCCTTGACGACGCCGTCGCGTCAGTCCTGGCGGGCCGGCTGCACAACCCTTCCGCCGTCGTCGGAATCCTGGCGGCCGCCGCAGCGCGTGCTGACGGCTTTGCCGGGCTGCGTCCCGCGGACGCACCCTGGCCTGCGCACCCCAGCCAGCGTTAATGTCCGCGGAACCCATGGCCGAGGCTTCCCCGGCAGAGAAGGCCACTCCACCTGCCGCGCCGCCCACAGCCATCGACCGCGCCATCACGGAGTACCTCCAGCACATGGGCGTTGAGCGGGGGCTTGCACTGAACACGCTCTCGGCCTACCGCCGCGACCTGACACGGTACGCCCGCTACCTTGCAGCCGAGGGCTGCCAGGCCCCGGACCAGATCACACGCCATCACGTCACCGGCTACGTCATGGCCCTCACGGACGGATCCGACGGCGGCACGGCCCTGGGCATCAGATCGGCCGCCAGGACGGTGGTGGCAGTCCGGGGACTGCACAAGTTCTGGGCCTTCGAAGGGCTCACCCCTACCGATCCCGCCAGCGACGTCCATCCGCCCCTGCCAGGCAAAAGGCTGCCCAAGGCCATCAGCGTGGATGAAGTCACCAGGATCCTGGAGGCGGCCGGAGCCGACACCGCCACCGGACTCCGGGACCGCGCCCTGCTGGAGTTCCTCTACTCCACCGGCGCCCGGATCAGCGAAGCCGTGGGCCTGGACGTGGACGACATCTCGCTTCAGGAGCCGGAATCCGGCCCGGCCATTGTCCGGCTCTTCGGCAAGGGCTCGAAGGAACGGCTCGTCCCTCTCGGATCATATGGGGCGAGGGCACTGGACGCCTACCTGGTGCGCGGCCGCCCGTTGCTGGCCGCGAAAGGCAAAGGAACACCCGCGCTTTTCCTGAATGCGCGCGGCGGAAGAATCAGCCGCCAAAGTGCCTGGACCATCCTGAAGGCGGCGGCGGACAAAGCCAACATCACCAAGGACGTCTCCCCGCACACCCTCCGGCATTCCTTCGCGACACACCTGCTCGAAGGGGGCGCAGACGTCCGGGTGGTGCAGGAACTGCTGGGCCACGCCTCCGTCACTACCACCCAGGTCTATACGCTTGTCACGGCCGAGACTCTTCGTGAAATCTACGCCGCCGCCCACCCCCGGGCACTGGGCTAGCCATGGCAGGGGTGCCGGTCACGCTGTGCTTCCTCACCCGTGAGGTCGACGGTGTGCCACAGGTCCTGCTGGGGCTGAAAAAGACCGGTTTCGGCCGCGGCAAAGTGGTGGGCCTGGGCGGTCACGTGGAACCGGGGGAATCCGATGCCGAGGCCGCGTGCCGGGAAGTCCACGAGGAATCCGGCGTGGTGGTCCTGCAGGAAGACCTCCGCGACGCCGGCGTGGTCACCTTTGACTTCCCGGCCCGCCCCGAATGGAATATGAGCACACGGCTGTTCGTCGCGGCCCGCTGGGCCGGCGAACCCGCCGAAAGTGCGGAGATCCTGCCGGAATGGTTCGACGTCGGAGCCTTGCCGGTGGAGCGCATGTGGCAGGACGCGGCGCACTGGCTGCCCTTGGCGTTGAGCGGAACGGTGCTGCGCCTGACGGTGGTCCTCAATGGCGACAACGAAACCGTGCGGGAAGTCCTGGACTACTCAAACCTCTGAGGCAACGGACTCCAAGGTACCCCACCATTGGCAACGCGGAGTCACTTTTAGCCCGAAAAACCTCAATCATCAGGCCAGGAGTGACCCCGCGTTGCGGTTACCCCCGGACCGCGGCTCAGGGGATCCGCGAAGAGCGCCGACGGCGGCGCTCCGGCCACCCCGAAAGGTGACCGGCCCGCCGTTGGTTGTGCCGTCGTCGTCCGTTTCCGTCCGATCAGGGGACGTGCCGCTCCTCAACACCGTTGTATTCGCTCAGCGGGCGGATCAGCGAATTGGAATCGAGCTGCTCCATGATGTGGGCCGTCCAGCCGGTGATACGGCTGGCGACAAACAGGGGAGTGAACGTCTGCGTATCGAAGCCCATGAGGTGATAAGTAGGACCGGCAGGGTAGTCGAGGTTGGGCTTGATGGCCTTCGCCTCGTCCATCGCCTGCTCAAGGCCGTTGTACAGTCCCAGGAGCTCTGGGCGCCCGTAATGGGCGATCATTTTGTCCAGGGCAGCCTTCATGGTGGGCACGCGGGAGTCGCCGTGCTTGTAAACGCGGTGCCCGAAGCCCATGACCTTCTTTTTCTGCGCCAGGGCATCCTCCATCCACGCCTTCGCGCGGGTGGCGGCCTCCTCGAGGGACTCCTCGGAACGGATCCCGATCTCATCGAAGGTGTGCATGACTGCCTCGTTGGCGCCGCCGTGCAGCGGACCCTTCAGGGCCCCGATGGCGCCGGTGACGGCCGAGTGCAGGTCCGAGAGGGTTGAGGTGATGACGCGCGCCGTGAACGTGGAGGCGTTGAAGGAGTGCTCGGCGTACAGGATCATCGAGACGTTGAACGCCTCCACAACCTCCGGCACCTGTTCCTCACCGAAGGCCATCCAGAGGAAGTTGGCAGAGTACCCCAGGTCATCGCGGGGTTCCACTGCCTCCTGCCCGTGGCGGCGGCGCTGGTCGTAGGCAACCACGGCGGGCATCGCGGCGAAGAGGTCCACGGCCTTGGCCATGTTGGCCTCGCGCGAGGAATCCTCCGCCAGCGGGTGCCGGGCCCCCATGACCGACGCCGCAGTCCGGCAGACATCCATGGGATGCGAGCTGGTGGGGAGCGCATCGACCACCTGCTTCACTACCGGGTCCAGGGCGCGCCCGGCCCGTTCGCGTGCCGTGAACTCCGCCAGCTGTTCGGCAGTGGGCAGTTCACCGTTCCACAACAGGAACGCCACTTCCTCAAAACTGCACCTCGCGGCGAGCTCCTGCACCGGATATCCCCGGTACAGCAGGGAATTGGTGTCGGGGTTGACCTTCGAGACGGAGGTGTAGTCCACCACGACGCCGGCGAGACCCTTTTTGATGTCCTGTTCAGCCATGCTGAAACTCCTTTGTTCCTGTCGCCAGTTGTGCCGGCCGGAGCCGGAGATGTGGGGTGGGTCAGTTGGTTCCGGGGATCTGGAAATTGAAGACCCCCGTATCGAAACGGTTGTAGGCCTCATAGTCAACGAGGTCATACAAGCGCGAACGGGTCAGCATGTGTGAGACCTGTGCCTCCTGGGTTCCGTCTGCCTTAATCGATTCCAGAGTACGCTCCGCGGCCCCCATGGCACTACGGAGGAGGGTCACCGGATATATCACCATGTTGACGCCGACGCCGGCGAGCTGCTCCACGGTGAAAAGGTCGCTCTTGCCGAACTCGGTCATGTTGGCCAGGACCGGCACGTCCACCGCGTCGCGGATGGCCTGGAACTCGGACAGGTCCTTCATGGCCTCCGGGAAGATGGCGTCAGCCCCGGCCTCCACCAGCGCCTTCACACGGGACTGTGCCGCTTCCAGCCCGTCCGTGGCGCGGATATCGGTCCTGGCCATGATGAGGAAGTTCGGGTCGCGGCGGGCATCAGCTGCGGCCCGGATGCGTTTGGTGGCAGTATCCAGGTCCACCACGTTCTTGCCGTCCAGGTGGCCGCAGCGCTTCGGGTTGAACTGGTCCTCGATGTGGCAGCCGGCCAATCCCGCGTTTTCGAGCTCCTGGATGCTGCGGGCCACGTTCATGGGCTCGCCGAACCCGGTGTCCGCATCCACCAGGCAGGGGAGGTCAGTCATCCGGGCGATCTGCCCGGCCCGGGTGGCCACCTCGGTGAGTGTGGTCAGGCCGATGTCCGGCAGGCCAAGATCGTTGGCCAGGACAGCGCCGGAGATATACACACCGGCGAAGCCCTTTTCCTCGATCAGCCGGGCAGAGAGCGGGTTGAAGGCACCCGGGAACTGGGCGATGGTACCGGAAGCCAGGAGCTCGCGGAGTCGGAGGCGCTTCTGCTCGGGCGTGGTGCTGGAGTAGAGCATTTAGAACAGCCCCTGGGGTGCGTTGCTCAGGTCGATGACGCCGGGCGCTGCCGTGATGTTCAGCTGGTCCAGCTCGCCGGGGCCAAGATCCGGAAGGCTTTCGGCCGCTGCGAGGAAACGCTCGATCTCCGCTTCCTCAACCAGTCCTGCGGCCAGACTGCGGAACTTGTTGATGTACTGCTGGCGGGCGAAGGGCCGTGCACCGAGCGGGTGGGCGTCGGCCACGGCGATCTGGTCGGTGATGACCGTGCCGTCGTTAAGGGTGATCTCCACAGATCCGCCGAAGGCCTTCTCTGCGATGTCCAGGGAGTGGTAGCGGCGGGTCCACTCCGGATCCTCCTCCGTAGTGACCTTGTGCCACAACTCCACGGTGTCCGGCCGGCCGGCGCGTTCGGGGGAGTATGAGTCGACGTGGTGCCAGGACCCGTCCTGCAGGGCGACGGTGAAGATGTACGGGATCGAGTGGTCCAGGGTTTCACGGCTGGCGGTGGGGCTGTACTTCTGCGGATCGTTCGCGCCGGAACCGATGACGTAGTGCGTGTGGTGGCTGGTCTTGATCAGGACCGACTTCACGTTGGCCGCATCCGTGGTTTCCGGGTGTTCCCGGTGAAGCTTCCGGGCCAGGTCAATCCAGGCCTGGGCCTGGTACTCGGCGGAGTGTTCCTTGGTGTAGGTGTCCATGATGGCGCGCTTCGCCTCGCCGGCCTCCGGCAGCGGGACCTCGTAGGAGGCGTTGGGGCCGTCCAGCATCCAGGCGATCACACCGTCTTCGCCTTCATAGATCGGGACCGGGGAGGTCTGGCCGCGCATGGAACGGTCCACGGCTTCCACTGCCATCTTGCCGGCGAAGGCGGGTGCATGGGCCTTCCAGGTGGAGATCTCGCCCTTGCGGGACTGACGGGTGGCCGTGGTGGTGTGCAGTGCCTGGCCGACTGACTGGAAGATGGTCTCGACGTCGAGGCCCAGGAGGGTGCCGATGCCGGCAGCTGCGGACGGGCCAAGGTGCGCCACGTGGTCGATCTTGTGCTTGTGCAGGCAGATCGCCTTGACCAGGTTGACCTGGATTTCGTAGCCGGTGGCGATGCCCCGGATCAGGTCCTTGCCACTGGCACCAACGTGTTGTGCGACGGCCAGGATGGGCGGGATGTTGTCCCCGGGGTGGGAATACTCAGCGGCCAGGAACGTGTCGTGGTAGTCCAGTTCGCGGACAGCGACGCCGTTGGCCCAGGCCCCCCACTCGGGGGAAACCCGGTCGGTGATGCCGAAGACGCTTGCACCCTTGCCGTTGGTGGTCGGTGAATGTGTCAGGGCCTGTGCCCGGGCTGCAACGATGGGGCCGCGGTTCAGGGAGGCGATGGCAACGGAGGCGTTGTCGATCACCCTGTTGATGACCATTTCGGTAACCTCGGCGGTCACCTCCACAGGATCGGCGGCAACAACGGCGATCTTGTGCGCCAGCTGGTCCTCGCGGGCGAGGTTCTCTTCGCTTTTGTAGACACGGACGTGGTTGAGCTTGACCATGGTGCTCCTCTAATGCGGGATGTGGGTTGCTTTGACGTGGGAAAGGCTGCGGTGCAGATGCAGGGTGGTGGCCGCTTCGGCGAGCTTGGCGTTACCGGCGGCGATGGCTTCGGCGATCGCCGCATGTTCGAGGGCTGCGGCGTGGAGGCGCTGGGCGTCGTCGGCGGCGAGGCGGCGGACCCGGACCAGATGGACGCGCAGGCTGCGCATCGCCTGGGCGAGGTAGGAATTTGAGATGGCGGAGTCGATGGCTTCGTCGAGCCGGCCCACCAGGGCGTAATAGGCGTGCAGGGCAGGATCTGCGCCGGTAATGAGTTCCGGCGCACGGAGCAGTTCGGCGTGCAGTTCCTCGAACACTGCGCGCTCGCCGCGTTCGGCGGCGAGCGACGCCGCCCGCCCTTCCAGGGTTTCGCGCAGTTCGAACATCTCGTCGATGTCGTCCAGGGAGATGTCGGTGACGACGACGCCGCGGCCGCCCGCCGCCGTCAGTCCTTCTGCGCTAAGCCGGCTGAGCGCCTCCCGGAGCGGGGTGCGTGAGACACCGAGGCGTTCCGCCTGCTCCACCTCTGCCAGGACGGTTCCCGGTGCCAGCCGCCATTCAATGATGTCATCGCGCAGTGCGGCGTACGCCTTGTCGCTGGCTCGCATCACTGCCTCCTTCATTGGTTGGCTGACCGGGTGTGACGTTTCTCAGTGTATACACAGCCAGCGGCTTTTGCCAGCAATTTCGAATCTATCCGCTATTGAGGTTGTCCTGTGTATACATTGACCCTTGTGCGGTGCTGCGTCACCGGGCTAGCATGGGCCCCATCACAATGTCGTGGACAGGATGCATTTCATGGTTACCAAGAGCTACCAGGACAGCTACGGACAGAGCCTGGCGAAACCCGAAGACTTCTGGCTGGATGCTGCAGCGAAGATCTCCTGGACCGAACCCCCGCAGCAAGCTGTCGATTCCAGCACGGCGCCCTTGTTCCGGTGGTTTCCTGACGGCGTCCTGAACACTTCCTACAACGCCCTTGACCGTCATGTGGAGGCCGGGCGCGGAGACCAGGATGCACTCATCTATGATTCCGCGATGCTGGGGATCCAGCAACGATTCACCTATGCGGAACTCACCGGGCTGGTGGCCCGGTTCGCGGGTGTGCTCCGCAAGCATGGAGTCGGCAAGGGCGACAGGGTGGTCATCTACATGCCGATGATTCCTGAAGCAGCCATCGCGATGCTTGCCACAGCCCGGCTGGGGGCGGTGCATTCGGTGGTGTTCGGCGGCTTTGCGCCCAAGGAACTGGCGTCCCGCATCAAGGACGCCGCTCCGGCCCTGGTGGTGACCGCGTCCGGCGGGATAGAGCCCTCCCGCCGGATCGAATACCTTCCCGCGGTCGCGGAAGCACTGCAGCTGGCCGGAGTACCTGACCTCCCGGTGATTGTCGCGTCGCGGGAGGGCTTCTCATCCTCACTGTCGGACCACGCCGGCTGGCTGGACTGGGACGCCGAAATCGCCTCGGCGGAACCGGCAGCACCCGTGGACGTCAAAGCAACGGACCCGCTTTACATCCTCTACACGTCGGGAACCACCGGCAGCCCCAAGGGAGTGGTGCGGGACAACGGCGGCCATGCCGTGGCGCTCAGCTGGACCATGGAAAACATCTATGACATCGGCCCCGGCGACGTGATGTGGACAGCCTCCGACGTCGGCTGGGTCGTGGGGCACTCCTACATCGTCTACGGCCCCTTGCTGGCCGGGGCCACCACAGTCCTCTATGAAGGCAAGCCGGTGGGCACGCCTGATGCCGGGGCATTCTGGCGCGTGATCGGGGACCACAAGGTCAACGTGCTGTTCACCGCGCCCACGGCGTTGCGGGCCATCCGGAAGGCCGATCCCGAGGCCAGGCTGCTGCAGACTCATGACATCTCCAGCCTGCGGACACTCTTCGCGGCGGGGGAGCGGCTGGACACCGACACCTTCCATTGGGCATCGCAGTCCCTGGGCGTGCCGGTGGTGGATCACTGGTGGCAGACAGAGACCGGCTGGGCCATCTGCGCCAACCCGCGGGGGCTGGAGCAGCTCCCCATCAAGGCGGGTTCCCCCAGCGTTCCGATGCCGGGGTTCCGGCTCAACATCGTCGACGGACTGGGGGAGGAGGTCGCCGCCGGGAAAGAGGGCAACATCGTGCTGGGGCTGCCGCTGCCGCCCGGAACGCTGACCACGCTGTGGGGCGACGACGAACGCTACATCTCCTCTTATCTGCAGGCATTCGAGGGTGTCTACGCCACCGGCGATTCGGGCTACCGGGATGACGACGGCTACGTATTCGTGATGGGACGCACTGACGACATCATCAACGTGGCAGGACACCGGCTCTCCACCGGTGCCATGGAACAGGTCATCGGACAGCACCCGGCGGTAGCTGAGTGTGCGGTGATCGGCCTCGCGGACCCGTTGAAGGGTCAGCGTGCCAGCGGCTATGTGGTGCTGAAGTCCGGGGTCGACGTGGCTGAAGACATCCTGGTCAAGGACCTCATCGCGCTGGTCCGCCGGGACATCGGAGCTGTGGCGGACTTCAAGCATGTGGCAGTGGTGGAGGCCCTGCCCAAGACCCGCTCGGGCAAGATCCTCCGCAAGACCATGCGTCAGATTGCCGATGGCGAGGAGTACGTGGTGCCGTCCACTATCGAGGACGCCGGCGTGATCGACCAACTGATCGGGACCCTGCGCCCGGGGGCAGCCGGGCACTGAGTCAGCGGCCGCTCCAGCGGTATTCGTTCTCCGGCCGGCCCGGAGTGCCGTACCGCGGCATCCGTGAGACCGTTCCGGCGTCCGCCAGGTACTCGAGGTAGCGCCGGGCGGTAACCCGGGACATGCCCAGCGCCGCCATGACCTCTGTCGCGGAGACGGCGTCGGCCTGCTGTTTCAAATAGTCCTGGACTGACCCGAGGGTCGAAACTGACAGCCCCTTCGGGAGCGGCAGTTCCGACGGCGCCCGGAGGCTCGCGAACGCCTGGTCCACCTCGCTCTGGGAAGCCCCCGTCCTGCCGCTGCCGGCCTCCGGTGAGGCAAGCTGCTGCCGGAAAAGGCGGTAGCTTCCCAGCTTGTCTGCGAAAGTAGCGAATGTGAACGGCTTGATGAGGTACTGGACGACGCCGATCGCGACGGCACTGCGGACAATCGCTAATTCGCGGACGGCCGTGATGGCGATGATGTCCGCCAGGATCCCTGCCGCGCGCATCCGGCGGGCAATGTCGAGTCCGTGGAGGTCCGGCAGGTTCATGTCGAGCAGGACGAGCTCCACAGGGTCGCCGGAGGCCTGGAACTCGGACAGGAGCCGCAGGGCGGACTGCCCATCCGGAGCTGTACCCGCGAGCTTGAATCCCGCCAGCCTGCCGACATAGGCTGCGTGCGCCGCGGAGGCGACGGGTTCGTCCTCAACAATGAGGACGCGGATATCGCTCACTGGAACTCCTCCTCTTTGTCGGGTCCGGTTGCCACACCCGGCAGGAAGACATGGAATTGCGCACCGTCCGTGCCTGTGATCGTCATGGTACCGTCCAGCCGCTGGACGGCCTGCCGGACGAGGGCCAGGCCGATGCCGCGCCCGAACGGACCGGAGGCCTTGGTACTGAAACCGTGCCGGAAAATATCGTCAAGGGCGGCGGGGTCCACGCCGGCGCCGGAATCCTTGACGGTGATGTCCAGGCCTTCAGCGTCCGACTCCACCGTCAGGTCAACCTTCTTGGGTGCGGCACCATCTGCAGCCGCGTCGATGGCGTTGTCCAGGAGGTTGCCAAGGATGGTGACAAGGTCCTGGATCGCCAGTCCCGCGACGGACGCAGACCCCTGGGTGGCGAGCGTCAGCTTCACCCCGCGTTCGTTGGCTTCGGCTGCCTTCCCCATGATGAGGGCGCTGAGGACCGGCTCGTCGACCGAACTGACCATCTCGTCCGTGAGCTGCTGGCTGAGTTCCAGGTCCTGGGTGGCGAACTCCAGCGCCTCACCCGTGCGGCCCAGCTCAAGGAGCGAAACCATGGTGTGGAGCCGGTTGGCGTGCTCGTGCGTTTGCGCCCGCAGGGCGTCAGAGAGGGTCCGCATGGTCTGCAGTTCGCTTCCAAGGGCTTCAATTTCGGTGCGGTCCCGGAGGGTGGCCACCGTTCCGTAGACCGGAGTCCTGCCGCGCAGACCCGGGCGAACCGGGCCCTTGGCAGGTCCTTGGTTGACCACCAGGATCCGTGAACCGGTCAGCACAATTTCGTCATGGGCGATGCGTCCGGATTCGAACAGCCCCCGCAGGCCCTCGTCCAGTGGCAGTTCGGACAGGAACGGCGGCCGGGTGGGGTCGTTGCTGCTCCGCTCAGCCAGGCCGAGCAGTTCTGCGGCCTGGTCGTTATACATCACCACGCGGCCTTTGGTGTCGATGAGGATCAGCCCCTCCCGCACTGAGTGGAGCACGGACTCGTAGTAGGCGAAGAGCTGCGCCAGCTGCTCCGGGCCCCAGCCCCGCGTGACCCTGCGGAGGTAGCGCCCTAGGAACCATGAGGCCAGCGATCCGCCGATCAACAGAATGAGGCCGATCGCCAACAGCGCCGGCAGCCGGCTTGCGAAGGCGACGTCGACTGTCCGGACCGTGACACCGGCAGCCACCAGCGCCCTGACGTTATTGCCCGGGTCCAGGACCGGAACGATGGTGCGCACTGACGGTCCCAGGGTTCCCGCGGTCACCTCAGTGAACACTTCGCCCCGGAGGGCAGCGTCGATGGTGCCGATATAGGGCCTGCCGAGTTCCTCACTGCGCGGATGCGTCCAGCGGGTCCTGTCCGGCGCCATGATGGTGAGGAAATCAATTCCGGCGCCGTCCATGACCTTCAGGGCGTAGGGCTGCAGTGACGCGGAAGGATCCTGCTGGTCGGCAGCCTGCAGGACCAGGGGATTGGCGGCCACAGAGGCCGCCACACCGGCCATACGTAGCCCGGCCTCCTCATAGGCGCGGTCCCGGGCGTCGACAAAGGTGGCGGTACCCACGATCGCAATGAAGGACAGCACGATCAGCAGGTTGGCGACAAACAGCCTGCGGGCGATACTCCAGCGGTGGATCATCAGTACCTCCCATGACCAATATGAACGCAACGGTGAGCTGCGTCACGGCGTGCCTAATGATGGATATCACACCGGACCGACGCGAAGAGCCCAGAGACTGCGCCGCAGCGTCTACCAGATTATCCACAAAGGAGACACATCATGGCCTCTCAACGAGGAGAGTCAGCAGCGCCTGCAAAGGCCGCCCGCAAGGGCCTGGACAAATCCCACTACCTCTACATCGCCGTCATTGCCGCCGTCATCCTGGGCGCCGTGATCGGTCTGCTGTTCCCCGAAGTCGGAAAATCCCTGAAACCGCTTGGTGACGGCTTCATCAAGCTGATCAAAATGATGATTGCGCCGATCATCTTCTGCACCATCGTCCTGGGCATCGGCTCCATCGCCAAAGCAGCCACAGTGGGCAAAGTGGGCGGCCTCGCGTTGGGCTATTTCGTACTCATGTCCACCTTCGCCCTGGGCATCGGCCTCGTGGTGGGCAACCTGATCCACCCGGGAGAAGGTCTGAAGCTTGCGCCGTACGATCCCAATAAGAAGGCTGAAGTAGACAGCACCGTTGCCTTCCTCCTGGGCATCATTCCGGGCGATATTCCCGTCCTGCCGACCCTCTTCGCCGCCATCCTCGTGGGCTTCGCCCTCCAGAAAATGGGCCCGCAGGCCGCCCCGATCCTCAAGGCGATCGGCCACGGCCAGGTTCTTGTCTTCCGCATCCTGATCATGATCATGTGGCTTGCCCCGGTGGGTGCCTTCGGTGCCATCGCCGCCGTCGTCGGAGCCACCGGCTTCCAGGCCATTGTCAGCATGTTCACTTTGATGGCCGCCTTCTACATCACATGCGCCCTGTTCATCGTCATCATCCTCGGCGGGCTGCTCCAGATTGTGACAGGCGTCAATATCTTCAAGCTCATGAAGTACCTGGGCCGGGAGTACCTCCTGATCTTCTCCACGTCATCTTCCGAGGCGGCCCTGCCCCGCCTCATCGCCAAGATGGAGCACCTCGGAGTCTCCAAGCCGGTTGTCGGCGTCACCGTCCCCACGGGCTACTCCTTCAACCTGGACGGCACCGCCATCTACCTGACCATGGCGTCCCTGTTCGTGGCCAACGCCATGGGCACGCCGCTTGACCTGGGCGCCCAGGTGTCCCTGCTCATCTTCATGATCATCGCTTCCAAGGGTGCAGCCGGCGTGACCGGTGCAGGTTTGGCGACGCTCGCCGCAGGGCTTCAGGCACACAAGCCCGAGCTTCTGGGCGGCGTGGGCATGATTGTCGGCATCGACCGCTTTATGTCCGAAGCCCGTGCGCTCACCAACTTCACCGGCAACGCCGTTGCCACGCTGCTGATCGGAACCTGGGTCAAGGAGATCGACAATGACCAGGTGGGACGTGTCCTCTCCGGCGACCTTCCCTTCGACGAGCAGACCATGATCGCCGGCCACGGCGAGACTGCAGGCCACGGTGATGCGGACGCAAAGCCGGTACCTGCCACCGTCTAGGAAGCTTCAACAGCACCACACGGAATGCCCGTCCAGCCCCCGGCAGGACGGGCATTCCTGGGTGAATGGGGCTAACCTTCGACCTCAACCAGAAGGTCAAGGCTCAACATTCGTGCAAAGTCAAGTTCCGCCGTTTACCGTGTCGGCCCCTGTAGCCTTGAAAGAAGAAGGAACGGCGCTGGGCATCCAGCGGCAAGAAGTCACCGTCATCGAAAGTGTGGATAGATACGTGAGCAGCGAACAGGGTTCGGCAACTCTGGAGGGCACGGAACTCGACCTGGAAGACGCCGTGATGGGCCCCACGGGGCGTCCGTACCGCGAATTCCCGGAACCTGCGCCGCTTTCCTCCCACGGTCCGGCACGCGTCATAGCAATGGTCAACCAGAAGGGCGGCGTGGGTAAGACCACGTCCACCATCAACCTGGCCGCGGCCCTGGCTGAATACGGCCGCCGGGTCCTGCTGGTGGACTTTGACCCCCAAGGTGCGCTTTCTGCCGGCCTCGGCATCAATCCCCATGAACTGGACCTCACCGTCTATAACGTCCTGATGGACCGCAAGGTGGACATCCGCGACGCCATCCACCAGACGGGCGTTGAGAATGTAGACCTGCTTCCAGCCAACATTGACCTCTCGGCCGCCGAAGTCCAGCTTGTCAATGAGGTAGCCCGCGAGCAGGTCCTGGACCGGGCGCTGAAGAAAGTGGAGGACGATTACGACGTCGTCCTTATCGACTGCCAGCCGTCGCTGGGCCTGCTGACCGTCAACGCCCTGACCGCTGCGCACGGCGTGATCATTCCGCTGATCTGCGAGTTCTTCGCGCTTCGCGCTGTTGCCCTCCTGGTTGAGACCATCGACAAAGTCCAGGACAGACTGAACCCCCGCCTGCAGGTCGACGGCGTACTTGCCACCATGTACGACTCCCGCACGCTGCACAGCCGCGAGGTCATCACACGGCTGGTGGAAGCCTTCGGTGACAAGGTCTTTGAGACCGTCATCAAGCGTTCCATCAAGTTCGCCGATGCCACCGTTGCCGCTGAGCCCATCACCACCTATGCCGGAAACCATATCGGTGCCGACGCCTACCGCCGCCTGGCCAAAGAGCTGATTTCCCGCGGCGGCGCTCCCTAGCCACGCCGTGGCCGAGCCCAAACCCGGCTTCGAAGTCCGGCTGGCCAATTTCACTGGCCCTTTTGACCTTCTGCTCGGCCTGATCGCCAAGCACCAGCTGGACATCACCGAGGTGGCGATCGCCACCGTCACCGATGAGTTCATCAAATACATCCGGAACCTCCAGAAACTGGGCGGGGACTGGGCGCTGGATGAAGCGAGCGAGTTCCTGGTTATCGCCGCCACGCTGTTGGACCTCAAGGCTGCCAGGCTCCTGCCGGCCGGCGAAGTGGAGGATGAGGAAGACATCGCGCTGCTCGAAGCGAGGGACCTCCTCTTTGCCAGGCTTCTCCAATACAAGGCGTTCAAACAGGTGGCCGGCCTGATGGCAGAGACCCTGGAGCAGGAGGCCCAACGGTTTCCCCGCCAGGTGGCACTCGAGGAGCACTTCGCCGCCATGCTTCCCGAACTGGTGTGGAAGCACTCGCCCCAGCAGTTCGCGCAGCTGGCCGAAGCCGCCCTGAAACCAAAGGCCGCGGCGCCCACCGAAGTCGCTCTCGACCACCTGCACGGCGGCACCGTCAGCGTCAAGGAGCAGGCCGAGATCCTGGGCCTGCGGCTTCAGCTGGGGAAGCCGTTGTCGTTCCGGGCATTGATTGCCGATGCCGGGTCCACCCTTGTGGTTGTCGCCAGATTCCTGGCTTTGCTGGAGATGTTCCGGGACAAGGCGGTGGCCTTTGACCAGCTCTCGCCGTTGGGGGACCTCACCGTGCACTGGACTGTTGACGGCCAGGACTGGTCCGTTGAAAACCTGAGCGAAGAATATGAGGAGCAGCCGTGACCACCGACACTCCGTACCCTGAAGATGAGGGCGTTGTGGACTTTCAGGACCTTCCCGGCGGAGCGAAGGCCGCGCTTGAGGCTGTCCTCATGGTGCTGGACCAGCCGGCAACGGCAACCGAGCTGGCGGCGGGCCTGAAGCTGACGGTCGCCGCCGTTGAAGAGCTGTTGGCGGAACTGCAGCGCGATTATAGCGGCTATACTGTTAAAGCCCCGGACATGGACGAGCCCAGCAATGCTGGTTTCAGTGCCACCCCCCGGGGTTTTGAATTGCGGAACATCGCCGGTGGCTGGCGGATCTACTCCCGCACGGAGTTCGCTGACATAGTCGGACAGTTCGTGCTGGAGGGACAGACGGCCAGGCTCACGCAGGCAGCGCTGGAAACACTCGCTGTCATCGCGTACCGGCAGCCCGTCTCCAGGGCCCGCGTGTCTGCGATTCGAGGAGTCAATGTCGATTCTGTCGTACGGACATTGACCCAACGCGGGCTGATCGAAGATTCGGGTCACGATCCCGAGTCGGGAGCAATCCTCTACCGGACCACCTCGTATTTCCTGGAACGGATGGGAATCGGCTCAGTGGCTGAACTGCCTCAGCTCTCACCCCATCTTCCGGGGCTTGAGGGCATCGCGGAGTTCTACGACGCCGACAGAATGTAGGCGGGCAACCGCCTGCGCACAAGAGTATTCATAAGGGCAGATAAATTCTGCATGGCTGGCTAGGGTTGTTGTTGGACAACTTGCCGGCCAACATATCGAAGGACGGGTCATGACACAGGCGGGACGCCAGGGTTCACCACGTAACAGTTCGGGACGCAACAGTTCAGAACGCAATGCCGGACAGGGCGGCGCCAGCCGCAATCCGGCACAGGGCGGCGCCGGCCGTAATGCGGCGCAGGGCGGCGGATTCCGCGCCGGCGCAGGCAAGCGCAACGCAGGATTCGGTGGCGGCGGAGAACGTCCGTACGGAGACCGTCCGTACAAGGCCCCGAAGCCGCGCGAGGAGCCGTTTGTCGATCCCGGCGACGCCCCCGCATCGCCGGCCGGCCGCGACGGATCCGACCGGAAGCCCGCAGGGCAGTCCTCACGGAAGCCGGCAGCCCGCAAGCCGGGCGCCAAAAAAGAGCCCGGAACTCCCGGTGCCCTCAAGCCCAAGCCACGCTCGGCCAGGCCCGGCGCGGCAGCATCGCGTGCTTTCGGCAGCGAACGGTTCGGGCAGAACCTTGGTCCGGTCCGCAAGCCGTCGCGCAAGCGGGGCCCGCGGAGCGCTGTTCCGCAGTCTGAACTCCACGACGCCGACGGCGTCCGGCTGCAGAAGGTCATGGCGCAGGCCGGCGTGGCTTCGCGCCGCGTCTGCGAGGAAATGATCGCCGAGGGCCGCGTCGAGGTCGACGGCCAGGTGGTGACCGAGCTTGGTGTCCGCATTGACCCCCAGACCGCCATCGTCCACGTCGACGGCCTGCGCATCCAGCTCGATGACAACCTCGTCTACATGGTCTTCAACAAGCCCAAGGGCGTTGTCTCCACCATGGAGGACCCGGACGGCCGTCCCTGCATCAGTGACTTCGTGCGGAAAACCCACCAGGGCGAGCGGCTCTTCCATGTGGGCCGCCTGGACGTCGCCACCGAAGGCCTGCTGCTCCTCACGAACGACGGCGAGCTGGCCAACCGGCTCACCCACCCGTCCTATGAGGTCCCCAAGACCTACCTGGTCCAGGTCCGCGGCCCGTTCCCACAGGGAATCGGCGCGCAGCTGCGCGAAGGTGTGGAACTTGAGGACGGCATCGCCTCCGTTGACTCGTTCAAGCTGGTGGACTCCACACCCGGTCACGTGCTGATCGAGGTAGTCCTGCACTCCGGCAAGAACCGGATTGTCCGGCGCCTTTTCGACGCCGTCGGCTTCCCTGTCCTGCGCCTGGTGCGCGTCAAGGTGGGTCCCATCGGGCTGGGTGACCAGCGCCAGGGCAGCATCCGCAACCTTGGCAAGCAGGAAGTCGGCCACCTGCTGGCATCCGTAGGGCTCTGAGGCATGTCCGCATTCCGCTCGCACGGGCGTGGACACCTCAACGGCCCGGTGGTGGTGATTGGCACCGGCCTGCTCGGTGCCAGCATCGGGCTGGGCCTGCGGGGACGGGGCGTGCCTGTGTTCCTCTCTGACCCGTCGCCCACCAACCAGGCCGTCGCCGTCGATATCGGTGCAGGCCAGCCCCTGGAGCACCTCGGTGACGAAACGCCTGAACTGGTGGTGGTGGCAGCACCGCCTGACGTGACTGCCGACGTCGTCGCCAAGGCCCTGGCCGATTACCCCGGTTCAGTCGTGGTGGACATCGCCAGCGTCAAGGCAGCGATCCTGGCGGAGCTTCGCAGCCGCGCGGTGGACCTGACCCGCTACGTGGGTACCCACCCGATGGCCGGGCGTGAAAAGTCCGGACCGGTCGCGGCCCGCGGTGAGCTTTTTACGTCCATGCCCTGGGTGGTGTGCCCCGGCACTGAATCGTCCGAGGCCGCTGTGCAGACGGCGCGTTCGCTGGCAACGGACCTCGGAGCTGTTGTTTCGCAGTTCAGCCCCGAGGAGCACGACGAAGCAGTGGCACTCGTTTCCCACCTGCCGCAGGTGATGTCGTCACTGCTGGCCAGCCGGCTGCAGGGAACGCCGCTTCATGCGCTGTCCCTGGCCGGCAACGGCCTGCGCGATGTCACCCGGATCGCGGCAAGCGACCCCACCCTGTGGGTCCAGATCCTGGGCGGCAACGCCCGGAAAGTCGTCGATATCCTTTACGGCGTCCGCGAGGACCTGAACCGCCTTATCGGCACCCTGGAGGACCCCACGGCGCCAGGCGCGCGGCTTGATCTGGCGCAACTGATCAGCGAAGGCAACGCCGGGCAGGCCCGTATCCCGGGCAAGCACGGCGGCCCGCCGCAGGCTTACGCATGGCTGACTGTCCTTGTTGACGACAAACCGGGCCAGATCGCCAGGCTCCTCACCGAAATCGGCGAGATCGGTGTCAACGTGGAGGACCTGCGGCTGGACCATTCCTCAGGCCAGAATGTGGGCATGGTGGAACTCTCTGTACTGCCGAACAAACACGACCACCTGATCGAAGCACTCAACGACCGCGGATGGCGGGTACTCCAGTAATGACACAGGAACTTCTTGACACCCTTCCGGCGCTGCGCGTCGGCAGGCCGCTGGTGGTCGCCATCGACGGGCCGTCCGGTTCCGGAAAGTCCAGCGTGAGCAGGGAAGTGGCACGCCGGCTGCACCTTGCGTACCTGGACACCGGTGCCATGTACCGTGCGCTCACCTGGTTCTGCGTCAACAGCGGCATCGATCTCAGCGACGCCGCCTCCGTGGAGCAGGCGGCCAGGGACCTTGTGCTTGAACTGAGCACCAGTCCGCAGCAGGAATTTGTCCGGGTAGACGGAGCAGACGTCACCGATGCCATCCGCGAGCCCGCCATCTCGTCGGCCGTCAGCACTGTGGCCACCACCCTGGGTGCCCGGACTGAACTGATCCGGCGGCAGCGGGCACTGATCGAAAAGCACCACCGGCGCATCGTGGTGGAGGGCCGGGACATTACCACCGTCGTCGTGCCTGGTGCGGAAGTGCGGATGCTGCTGACGGCCAGTGAAGAGGCCAGGCTTCGCCGCCGCGGCATCCAGCTGGGCGGCGGCCAGGACGCGGAACAGTTGGCCGCCCAGGTGACTGGGCGTGATGCCAAGGATTCCACCGTGGTGAACTTCACCCAGGCCGCCGATGGCGTTGTCACCCTGGATTCCTCCGACCTTGATTTCGCGGAGACCGTGGACGCCGCCCTCGTGATTGTGACCAAGGTGCTGAACCGTGACTGACGGCGCTAAGTTGCCCTCTGGCTGGACCATGACGTGGAGCCGGCCTGTGGGCTGGATCCTGGATCATCTGGTGTACCGGACCACTGTCACGGGCAAGGACAACGTCCCCACCGGCGGGCCGGTCATCTTTGCCGGCAACCACATCAGCTTCCTGGACGGGCCGGTGATGTTCGGCGCATCGCCGAGGCGAATGCACATCCTGGTCAAGAAAGAGATGTTCAAGGGTCCGCTCGGGCACGTCCTCCGCGCCTCCGGGCAACTCCCGGTGGACCGTTCCGGGGACCGGGCAGCGCTGCTGCTCAGCAAGGACATGCTCGACGCCGGCCGGTGCATCGGGATTCTCCCGGAAGGCACCCGGGGGAGCGGGCAGGCAACAGACATCAACAACGGGGTCGCCTGGCTGGCCCTGAACTCGGGGGCCCCCGTGGTTCCCGTGGCGATTCTCGGCACGAGGACAGGCGGGGAACACCTCGACACCGTCCCCAGGCCGGGGCGGCGGTTCCACGTCAGCTTCGGCAACGCCCTGACACTGAGCCGCAACCCCGGCGAAACAGGCCGTGCTTCAATGGACAGGGCGGGAATGGAAATCCGCACTGCGCTGGCGGGGCACGTCCAGGAAACAATCCACCACAGTGGGCAGCCTTTGCCCCATGCGGATTACAGCACGACTCTCACAGCAGTAGCCGGGCCGCCGGCAGATGACCACTAAGGAAAGCGCAATGAGCGATACGACTCAAACCTCCGGCCACTCCGGCGCCGGCGAAGACGAATACACGCCCACCGGCACGGACCAGGTGGCCGAACGGCTGGCCGCCATTGACGACGACGAAGCGGAGATGCGCGCAGCGTCACTCCGGGCCGGTCTGGAAGACTACGACCTCGATGAGGAAGACGCCGCCCTGCTGAGCGGGGATTACGACGACGAGGACTTCAGCGGTCCGGTCAAGCTCGATCCTGTCCTTGCCATCATCGGGCGCCCCAACGTGGGCAAGTCCACCCTGGTGAACCGTATCCTGGGCCGCCGCGAAGCCGTGGTTGAAGATACCCCCGGCGTCACCAGGGACCGCGTGATGTACTCCGCCAGCTGGAACGGGCGAAACTTCACCCTGGTGGACACCGGCGGCTGGGAGCACGATGCCCGCGGCATCCACGCCCGGGTTGCCGAGCAGGCCGAAATGGCCGTGGAACTCGCCGACGCCGTCCTGTTCGTCGTGGACTCGGCAGTGGGGGCCACCGCCACGGACGAGGGCGTCATGAAGATGCTCCGCCGCAGCAAGAAGCCGGTCATCATGGTGGCCAACAAGGTTGACGACTTCGCCCAGGAAGCGGACTCCGCGACCCTCTGGGGTCTCGGCTTCGGCGAGCCGTACCCGGTATCGGCCCTGCACGGACGCGGTGTGGCGGACCTCCTGGACCACGTGATGGACACCCTTCCCGAGTTCTCCACCATCGAAGGCCTGGAGCGCTCCGGCGGTCCGCGCCGCATCGCCCTGATCGGCCGCCCGAACGTGGGCAAGTCCTCCCTGCTGAACAAGCTGGCGGGCTCCGAGCGCGTCGTAGTGGACAACACTGCCGGCACCACCCGTGATCCGGTGGATGAATTCATTGAACTCGGCGACCGCACCTGGCGCTTCGTGGATACGGCGGGTATCCGCCGCCGCCAGCACATGGCCCAGGGTGCCGATTACTACGCCTCCCTGCGGACCCAGGCCGCCCTCGAAAAGGCGGAGGTCGCCGTCGTGCTCCTCGCCGTGGACGAGGTCCTCAGCGAACAGGACGTCCGCATCCTGCAGCTGGCCATTGAGTCCGGCCGGGCATTGGTCCTCGCCTTCAACAAGTGGGACCTGCTCGACGACGAACGCCGCACCTACCTGGAACGGGAAATCGAACAGGACCTGGCCCACGTGGCCTGGGCGCCCCGGGTCAACATCTCGGCACTTACCGGCTGGCACAAGGACCGGCTGGTGCCCGCCCTTGACCTCGCACTGGAGAACTGGGACAGGCGCATCCCCACAGGACGGCTCAATGCCTTCCTTGGCGAGCTCGTGGCCGCGCACCCGCACCCGGTCCGCGGCGGAAAGCAGCCACGCATCCTCTTCGGCACCCAGGCCTCCAGCCGCCCGCCGAAGTTCGTACTGTTCACCACCGGTTTCCTGGACCCGGGCTACCGCCGGTTCATCACCCGCCGGCTCCGCGAAACCTTTGGTTTCGAGGGCACGCCGATCGAGGTCAACATGCGCGTACGCGAAAAGCGCGGCAAGAAGCGTTAATTCCGACACACCTGGGGCGCGCAGGCGGCAAAGTGTCATTGGCAGGCTCCGGAATCGTGTAAGCTTTTCAAGGTGGTTCAGCCGGACTGCTGAGTGGAAATCCTCGCTAACACTTGGATGAAACGCAGCGGAGAACGGCGGAACTGACGGGCTGTAGCGCAGCTTGGTAGCGCACTTGACTGGGGGTCAAGGGGTCGCAGGTTCAAATCCTGTCAGCCCGACCAAAGCAAAAGCACCCCGGAGAATCTTCTCCGGGGTGCTTTTGTTTTGTGCCGGCTTATTTCAGGAACTTTGAGGTCCGCCGGTCTGCCAACACCTTGCCCTTCGTCTGGCACGTCGGGCAGTACTGCAGGGCCGAGTCCGCGAAAGACACCTCACGGACCGTATCGCCACACACCGGGCACGCTTCGCCTGTGCGGGCATGGACCCTCATATGGCTGCGCTTGACGTCCTTGAGTTCACTGGGCGGCTTGCCCTCGGCCTCTGCAAGGGCAGTGCCGAGGATGCTGTGGATGGCGTCATAGAGCACCTGCACCGTCCCGCGGTCCAAGGACTTACCCGTTGCAAAGGGGGAAATTCTGGCGGCATGCAGGATCTCGTCGCTGTAGGCATTGCCGATCCCCGCAATCACGCTCTGGCTCCGCAGGAGGCCCTTGATCTGTTGCGGACTGGATCCCAGGATTTCCGCCAGCGTATCGGCGTCGAACTCCTCGCTGAAGGGGTCGGGCCCGAGGGCGGCGATGCCGGGAACGTCCTGCGGGTCGCGGACAACGTAGACCGCCAGGCTCTTCTTGGTCCCGGCCTCCGTAAGGTCCATGCCGTGATCGCCGTCGGGGCCGCTGAATGCCAGCCGGGCGGCGATGGGGCTCTTGCCTGGCCGAAGCTGGGTACCGGTGGGGGAGTCGGTGAACCGGACCCACCCCGCCCGTGCCAGGTGGAAGACGAATGACGGTCCATCCGTGTCGATGCTGATGAATTTGCCGAACCGCCGTACACCAGAGACTTTGCTGCCCTCCAACGCGGTGAAGGGGGGATCCGCCGTCTTCAGCACGGCAAAAGAAGCAATCTGGACGTTGTGGATCACCGAACCCCGGAGATGCGAATCGAGGAATCCGGCAAGGCCTGCAACCTCGGGAAGTTCCGGCATGGCGCTACCCGCGGTTGACCGTGGTGCCGGTCTCTGCCCCCGGGCCAGGGTTGGCCACCGCAGCGGCGGCCTTGGCGGCGAGGGTGCGCTCAGACTCGGCCTTCTTCAGGGCCTTCACTTTCTTGCCGCGCTGCCGCCAGATCCTCCAGAGGATCACGCCGATAACAAAAACGACGACGGCGGCGATGGCGGAGATCTGCGTCCAGAGCGCGAACCACGTGGCTTCCGTGCCAAGGATGCGCTGTCCATTGTGGGCGGCCTCGGAGCTTCCGAACATGATTCCCGCGGTCAGCAGGTTGGGCGCTGCGAGAGCCACAGCGATGAGCAGGATGGCGGACTTCCAGGCCCAGCCCACGGCTTTGCGGGTGGACTGCCAGGCAACCATCAGGGGCACCAGCGTGAAAACGAAACCGTAGAACATCCCCACCAGGATTCCGGCCCCGAGGTCACCCCGGACCTGGTTGCGGATAACGTTGGCCCACCAGACCGGCAGGATTGCAGCCAGGGCGACGTAGGCGATGACGAGGATCAGCAATGCTGCGGCCACAAGAATGATCCGGCCAGCCCAATTGCCCCTTTTCCTGGGCATTTCCTGTCCACGTTCGCTCATGGGTCCCATCATGTCAGAATCCTCCTCGAACGCCTGTGGACTTGTGCCTATACTTTCAGCGGCGGCTTGTTTTCCTGGCCCCGTTGACATTGGTGTTTGACCCGATGAAAGGCCCCTGATGAGCAACATTCCCGAAGATCTGTCCTACACCGCCGAGCACGAGTGGGTATCCGCCCCCAACGCCGACGGCGTGGTCCGCGTGGGCATTACGGATTTCGCCCAGGACGCACTCGGGGACGTTGTCTACGCCCAGATGCCGGAGGCCGGCACCAAAGTGACCGCAAATGAAGTGGTGGGTGAAGTGGAGTCAACCAAGAGCGTCAGCGATATTTATGCTCCCGTAAGCGGCGAGATCGTCGCCCGCAACGAGTCCCTCGACACCGATTCGGCCCTGATCAACACAGATCCCTACGGTGATGGCTGGCTCATGGAAGTCAAACTGGCCGAAGCAGACGCCATGGAGTCCCTGCTCAGTGCATCCGAGTACGAACAGCAGGTAGGCTGAACGTAACGGGTAAACAGGCCCGGCCAGGGGATGTCTTCGCACGTCAATGGCCGGATCGGTTTCCCGTCACGGATCTGCGAGGTGCGTCCGTCAGGGTAATTGTTGATTGCAGGCGTGAGAACTGCAGCGAAAGAGGAGGAATCCATGGCTGGCCACAAACAGGACCCTGCCGAAGGTGAGTACGGCAACGGTGCGGCCAGGGCTTCGGAGACCACCTCGATCCATCTGACCCCCGTCACCGACGAACCCACCATCACCCCCCGGCTCTCCACTGAGGAGCGGCTGTCCGTGGAGGCCCTGCCGGCCGGCTCAGCACTCCTGATCGCGCACAGCGGCCCCAACGCGGGCGCCCGCTTCCTGCTCGATTCGGACGTCACCACAGCGGGACGCCACCCGGACGCCGACATCTTCCTTGACGACGTCACAGTGTCGCGCCGGCACGTTGAGTTCCGCCGCACGGCCCGCAGCTTCGAAGTGGTGGACACTGGCAGCCTGAACGGGACCTACGTCAACCACGATCGCGTTGACGGCGTTGAGCTGAAGTCCGGGAACGAAGTCCAGATCGGCAAGTTCCGACTCACCTTCTACCTGAGCCCTGCACGCGCAGCAGGCCGCGCCTGATCCCGGGACAATTGCCTGTGGCAATGGCACAGCCGGAAAGCCGGGGACCCCAGGTTCTGAACATTGGGGAAGTCCTCGCCCAGCTCAGCGGGGACTTCCCTGGAATGACCGCTTCCAAAATCAGGTTCCTGGAGGAAAAGGGCCTCATTAACCCGCGCCGCACTCCGGCGGGATACCGGCAGTACTCGGATGGCGACGTCGAGCGCCTGCGCTTTGTCCTTGCCCTTCAGCGGGACCAGTACTTGCCATTGAAAGTCATCAAGGACTACCTTGACGCGATTGACAAGGGAGAGCGCCCGGAAAACCTTCCACCCGGCGTCGTGGTTTCGCCACGGATAGTCTCGGACGAACTGGCTGCGGAGCTCCAAAGCCGCGGCCGCAGGCTCAGCGAGGAGCAGTTGCGGACAGAATCCGGCGCCAGTGTGCCGCTGCTCCAGGCGCTGTTGAGTTTCGGGCTGATCAGTCACAGCAATGGCAGTTTCGATGAGCACGCCCTGCAGGTGGCCCGTGCCTGTGTGCAATTGGAAAGCCACGGCCTGGAACCGCGGCATCTGCGTCCCTTCCAGGCGGCCGCGGAGCGAGAATTCGGGCTGGTGGAGCGGGCAGTTGCCCCGCTTGCGTCCCGGAAGGACTCCGCGTCCCAGGCGCGGGCTGCAGAGGCAGCCCGCGAAATCAGTGATCTTTGCCTGACACTGCACCGGGCACTGGTCCAGGACCATATCTCCCGTATGGACATCTGATGATCGAAGTCGAAATCGTAGGCGTTCGGATCGAACTGCCCTCCAACCAGCCGCTGGTGCTCCTGCGCGAGATTCACGGTGAGCGTCACGTGCCCATCTGGATCGGCACCCCGGAAGCCAGTGCAATCGCCCTGGCCCAGCAGGGGGTAGTTCCTCCCCGGCCGATGACCCACGACCTCCTGGTGGATGTTGTGGAAACCTTGGGCCACTCGGTTGTCAGCGTGAACATCGTCGCCGTAGAGGACAACATCTTTTACGGCCAGCTTCAGTTCGAGAACGGCACCACGGTGAGTTCCCGTGCCTCGGATGCTTTGGCGATCGCCTTGCGGGCCAAGTGCCGCATCTGGTGTGCCGACTCGGTGATGGATGAGGCCGGCGTGCGGATCACCGAACACGATGAAGGCGAGGACGCCGAGCCCGGGCCCATCGTGGACGAGGAGAAGGAACTGCGGCGCTTCCGTGAATTCCTGGATGACGTTGAGCCCGAGGATTTCGACGGCTGAGGTCACGTTAAGGTTAAAGTTGAGGCTGAAACTTCCGACACGCCCTCGCCTCAGTGCCCACGTCTTTGACCTTGGGCCGCAGCAGGCCTAACGTCGAAGGTATCAAGCTCCCATTGCTTACAGCAGCCGCGCAAGTCACACTGTAGAGTACGACTCCCGCGAAATTACATGCATGGACTTCATGCCTGCACAGGCTGCTGCGGTGTTCCCCGGGAGTTGCTGACAAGGAGGATCCAGGTGAGTCCCAAAGGCGAAGCAGGCGGGCTGAAGCAGCCCACAACGGCTGGTGTGGCTGTGCCCGCGAGCGGTGCCCAGGGCCTCCTGTTCACCGAGGACCTCCCTGTCCTGGACGAGGACGCAGGGTATCGCGGCCCCACTGCCTGCAAAGCCGCCGGGATTACCTACCGCCAGCTGGACTACTGGGCGCGCACCGGGCTCGTGGAACCGGCTGTCCGCGGTGCCGCAGGCTCCGGCTCACAGCGTCTTTACGGTTTCCGGGACATCCTGGTCCTCAAGGTCGTTAAGCGGCTCCTGGACACCGGCGTTTCCCTTCAGCAGATCCGTACCGCCGTGGAACACCTGCGCGAACGCGGTGTGGAGGATCTGGCACAGATTACCCTGATGAGTGACGGTGCGAGCGTTTACGAGTGCACGTCCGCTGACGAAGTCATCGATTTGGTGCAGGGCGGCCAGGGCGTTTTTGGCATCGCCGTGGGACGTGTCTGGCGCGAAGTGGAGGGCAGCCTCGCTTCCCTTCCCAGCGAGCACGCCGCGGAGCAGTCCTTTCCCGACGACGAGCTGAGCAAACGGCGGGCCAAAAAGATCAGCTGACTGAACCCCTGACAACCAAGAAGGCCACCCCGCGCTGAGCTTCAGCGCCCGGGTGGCCTTTTGTATTGGTTATGCGGCGCCCGCGGCCGTTATCGCCGGGTGCGGTTCCGCGGGGCCGGCTATTACCGCTGGGTGCGGTTCCGCAGGCCGGCTCCGGCGGCCATGACGTTGACCAGCAGGGCATCAAACAAGGCAGCGGAGGTCTTCGCCGATTCGCCCGGCCAATGATGAACAGGATGGGCGGCACCCTGGATCTGCTGCCAGTTGGCCTGTTCGGGAATGCGCGGGCTCAGCAGGAGCTCACCGAACATCGATTCCATCTCGGTGAGCCGGTAGGTGTGCTCGGACGAGCCCGTGCGCACGCGGTTGGCCACGATGCCTGCGGGGGAGAGGTTCGGGGCAAATTCCTGCCGGAAGAGCTGGATGGCCCGCATGGTACGTTCCGTTCCCGCTACCGAGAAAAGTCCGGGCTCAGCAACCAGGGTGACCTTGTCGCTGGCGGACCACGCCATCCTGGTCAGCCCATTGAGCGAGGGCGGGCAGTCGATGAGGACCAGTTCGTATTTGTCGGCGGCGGCCAGAACTGCGGAAAGCCGGCGGAGGTCGCGGCGACCGAGATCGGGGCGGTCATAGATGCCTGTGTAGGCCGAGCCCACCGCGACGTCCAGGACGGCCGGGCCGGATCCATTGGAGTGCGCCCGGGCAGTCCAGCTGCTTCCCACGACGTTGTCCGCCAGCTTGGCGCGGCGCGGGCTCTTGAGCATCCGGCCGATGTCCAGCTGATCCCCTGGCTGCACGCCCAGGGCGGTGGTCGCATCCGCGTGGGGATCGAGGTCCACCACCAGTGTGGGGATGCCCGCGGCAAGCGCCGCAGACGCCAATCCTGTGGTGATGGAAGTCTTGCCGACTCCACCCTTGAGGCTGCTGATGCTGACTACTTGCACTTGTGAGACCAAAACCTAACGCCGGCTGCCGTGTTGGGGGTAATGTTTGCTCCGGCAGTGCCGAAGCCTGGCGGCTCCTGCCGCCCCACCCATCATATGTTGATTGTGCCGGTGAATCCCGCCTTCCGTGAACGCGGCATGGCATCGTGGAAAGTGGGTGTGGCCAGGCCTGGCCGCTTCCGTCGGACCCTGCGGGACATGACGGAGGTTTCTGTGACTGTGGCCACAATGATTTGTGTTTGTCTGCGCGGGTCCTAGACACTGTGACCACCTACCGATACACCCGCAATGATGCAGGAGAAGAATGTTTTCCAAAATTCTGGTGGCCAACCGCGGCGAAATCGCGATCAGGGCCTTCCGTGCCAGCTACGAGCTGGGCGCAAAGACCGTTGCAGTCTTTCCGAATGAAGATCGAAACTCGATCCACCGCCAGAAGGCCGATGAGGCATATCTGATCGGTGAGGAAGGCCATCCGGTCCGGGCTTACCTGGACGTGGCCGAAGTGGTGCGCGTTGCCAAGGAGTCCGGCGCCGACGCCATTTACCCCGGATACGGTTTCCTGTCCGAAAACCCGGACCTTGCGCGCGCTGCCAAGGACGCAGGCATCACCTTCGTCGGTCCGCCGGCCGAAGTGCTGGAACTGGCAGGCAACAAGGTGGCGGCCCTGAAGGCGGCCAAGGAAGCCGGCGTTCCCGTCCTGAAGTCCAGCGAGCCGTCCAAGGACCTGGACGAGCTGATCGCCGCCGCCGACGAGATCGGTTTCCCCATTTTCGCCAAGGCCGTCGCAGGCGGTGGCGGGCGCGGCATGCGCCGTGTGGACACCCGCGAGGCCCTGCCCGAGGCCCTCCAGGCGGCCATGCGTGAAGCAGACGCCGCATTCGGCGATCCCACCATGTTCCTGGAGCAGGCAGTACTTCGCCCGCGCCACATCGAGGTGCAGATCCTGGCCGATGCCGAGGGAAACGTCATCCACCTGTTCGAGCGTGATTGCTCCATCCAGCGCCGCCACCAGAAGGTCATCGAGATCGCGCCGGCGCCGAACCTTGACGAGGGCATCCGCCAGGCCCTCTACCGGGATGCGGTGAAGTTCGCCAAGGCGCTGAACTACGTAAACGCCGGAACGGTTGAGTTCCTGGTGGACACCGTCGGTGAGCGCGCCGGACAGCACGTGTTTATCGAAATGAACCCACGCATCCAGGTGGAGCACACAGTCACCGAGGAAGTGACCGATGTTGACCTGGTCCAGGCCCAGTTGCGGATCGCCTCCGGCGAGACCCTCGCTGACCTCGGACTTTCCCAGGAGACCGTACAGCTCAAGGGTGCGGCCCTGCAGTGCCGCATCACCACCGAAGACCCGGCCAACGGGTTCCGGCCCGACGTCGGGAAGATCACCGGGTACCGCTCCGCCGGCGGCGCCGGGGTAAGGCTCGACGGCGGCACCGTTTACTCGGGCGCCGAGATCAGCCCCCACTTCGACTCCATGCTGGTCAAGCTCAGCTGCCGGGGACGCGACTACCCGGCCGCGGTAGCCCGTGCCCGCCGCGCCCTCGCCGAATTCCGTATCCGCGGTGTGTCCACCAACATCTCGTTCCTGCAGGCAGTGCTGGACGACAAGGATTTCATTGCCGGCAACGTGGCAACCAACTTCATCGATGAGCGCCCGCAGCTGCTGAAGGCCCGTGTCTCCGCTGACCGCGGCACCAAGCTGCTGACCTGGCTGGCTGAAGTGACCGTCAACAAGCCCAACGGCGAGCTGAAGGTCCACTCGGATCCGGCAGCCAAGCTGCCCGCCGTAGGTGACCGGCAGCCCGCCGAAGGCTCCCGCCAGCGGCTGCAGGAGCTCGGCCCCGAGGGCTTCGCCAAGGCGCTGCGTGAGCAGACGGCCGTGGCCGTCACGGACACCACGTTCCGCGATGCCCACCAGTCGCTGCTGGCCACCCGGGTGCGCACCCGCGACCTCGTCGCCGCAGGTCCCGCCGTCACCGCCCTGCTCCCGGAACTCCTGTCCGTCGAGGCCTGGGGCGGTGCCACCTACGATGTGGCGCTGCGTTTTCTGGGCGAGGACCCCTGGGACCGCCTGGCTGCACTCCGGAAGGCTCTGCCGAACGTCTGCCTGCAGATGCTGCTCCGCGGACGCAACACCGTCGGCTACACGCCGTACCCGGAGGAAGTCACGGAGGCATTCGTCAACGAGGCGGCGGCCACCGGTATCGACATCTTCCGGATCTTCGATGCCCTGAATGACGTGAACCAGATGGCACCGGCCATTCGTGCGGTCCGCGCCACCGGAACAGCCGTGGCTGAAGTGGCCCTGTGCTACACCGGCGACATGCTGAACCCGGACGAGAAGCTCTACACGCTGGACTACTACCTTGACCTGGCTCAGCGGATCGTGGATGCCGGTGCGCACATCCTGGCCATCAAGGACATGGCCGGGCTGCTCCGTCCGGCAGCAGCCGCCAAGCTGGTTGCCGCCCTGCGCGGACGGTTCGACCTCCCGGTCCACCTCCACACCCACGACACCGCGGGCGGCCAGCTGGCCACCCTGCTGGCAGCAGTAGATGCCGGCGTGGATGCTGTGGATGTTGCCTCCGCCTCCCTGGCCGGTACCACCAGCCAGCCGTCAGCTTCGGCGCTGGTGGCTGCCCTGGCACACACGCCCCGGGACACCGGACTGGACCTGGACGCCGTCAGCTCCCTGGAACCGTACTGGGAAGCCGTGCGCCGCGTGTACGCCCCGTTCGAGTCCGGCCTGCCCGGTCCCACCGGCCGCGTCTACAAGCACGAGATTCCCGGCGGCCAGCTCTCCAACCTGCGCCAGCAGGCCATGGCGCTGGGTCTTGGCGAACGCTTCGAAGCCATCGAGGACATGTACACGGCAGCGGACCGCATCCTGGGCCGCCTGGTGAAGGTCACGCCCTCCTCCAAGGTGGTGGGCGATCTCGCCCTGCACCTGGTGGGCCTCAATGCCGACCCTGCAGATTTCAACGAGAACCCGCAGAACTACGACATCCCCGATTCCGTCATCGGCTTCCTCTCCGGGGAACTCGGCGATCCTCCGGGCGGATGGCCGGAGCCGTTCCGCACCAAGGCACTCCAGGGCCGCAGCATCAAGGTCCGCGACGTCGATCTCAGCCCCGAGGACAGCGCCGCGCTCAAGGGAGACTCCAAGACCCGGCAGCACACGCTGAACCGGCTGCTCTTTGATGGTCCCACCAAGGACTACCTCAAGAGCGTGGAGACCTACGGCAACATTTCCGTCCTCGACACCCGCGATTACCTGTACGGCCTCCAGCGCGGGGCCGAGCACGAAATCCAGCTGGAAAAGGGCGTGCGGCTGATTGCCTCGCTCGAAGCTGTCTCCGAACCTGACGAGAAGGGCATGCGCACCGTGATGTGCACGCTCAACGGGCAGTCCCGCCCCGTTGTGGTCCGTGACCGCTCCGTGGTCAGCAATGTCAAGGCCGCCGAGAAGGCCGATCCCGCACAGCCGGGGCACGTCGCCGCACCGTTCGCCGGAGCCGTTACGGTCACCGTCAAAGCAGGTGACACCGTCAACGCCGGTGACACTGTGGCGACCATTGAAGCGATGAAGATGGAAGCTTCGATCACGACGCCGGTTGGCGGCAAGGTCTCCAGGCTCGCCATCTCAGCCGTGGAGCAGGTCCAGGGCGGAGATCTCCTCCTGGTGGTGGAGTAACCCCTTAAACACAACGCGGGGTCACTTTCCGCCCAATAAACTCTGTTTATCGGGCGGAAAGTGACCCCGCGTTGCTGTTTCCGCGCTCAGTTGCGGGGAGCGCCGTACATTTCTTCGATCACGTTTTCGAAGTCCTTCATCACCTGGGCCCGCTTGACCTTCATGGAGGGCGTCAGGTGGCCGGACGCTTCGGTGAAGTCTGAGGGGACGATACGGAAGGACTTGATGGCCTCGGCCTGGGACACGGAGGCATTGGCCTGGGTGATGAGGTCCTGCACCGCGGCCTTGACCACGGAATTCTCCGCCGCCTCTTCAATGGTGGTGGAAGCAGGGAGCCCATGGCGTTGCAACCAGCCGGGCAGGGCTTCCTGGTCCAGGGTCACCAGTGCGCCGATGAACGGCCGGTTGTCACCCACCACCAGGACCTGAGAGACCAGCGCATCGGCGCGGATCTGGTCCTCCAGGAGTGCCGGGATGACGTTCTTGCCGCCCGCGGTGACGATGATTTCCTTCTTGCGGCCCGTGATCCAGACAAAACCGTCCTCGTCGAGGCGCCCGATGTCTCCGGTCCGAAGCCAGCCGTCGTCAAAAGTCTCAGCAGAGAGATCCTCACGGTTGTAGTAGCCACGCATCACGCAAACGCCCTTGGCGAGGATCTCGCCGTCTTCAGCGATCCGGACCGCATTACCGGGCAGGGGCTTGCCCACCGAGCCGATTTTGATCAGTGCCGGGGTGTTGACCGAAATGGGGGCGGTGGTTTCCGTCAGGCCGTAACCCTCGAGAATCTGCATTCCGATGCCCTGGAAGAAGTGGCCCAGCCGTTCGCCCAGGGGGCCGCCGCCGGATACTGCGTGGGCTACGTTGCCGCCCATGGCTGCACGCAGCTTGCCGTAGACGAGTTTGTCGAAAAGGGTGTGGCGGAGCTTCAGGCCCAAGCCGATGTGGCCGGCTTGCCGGGCCTTGGAGAACGCAATGGCGGTTTCCGTGGCCTTGTGGAAGATGGCGCCCTTCCCGGCGTCCTCAGCCTTGGTCAGGGCCGAGTTATAGACCTTCTCGAAGACGCGGGGGACAGCAAGGATGAAGGTTGGCTGGTAACTCTGCAGATCGGCAAGGAGGTTCTTGATGTCCGGTGTGTGCGCCACCGTGGCACCGCCTGCCACTGCCAGGACGGAGATGAAGCGGGCAAAGACGTGTGCCAGCGGGAGGAACATGATGGTCTTGGAGTTCTCGTTGACGACGTCGCCCAGGATGGCCAGAGCATTGTCGGAGAGCTCCACAAAGTTGCCGTGGGTCAGCTCGCAGCCCTTGGGGCGGCCGGTTGTACCGGAGGTGTAGATGATGGTGGCGATATCCGTCAGCCTGGCCGACGTGCGGCGCGCCTCAAGCTCGGCATCGCTGACGCCGCGCCCGGCCTCGCGGACGGCGTCCAGCCCGGCGCCTTCAAGCTGCCAGACGTGGTGCAGTGCGGTGAGTCCTTCTGAGGTGGCAGCCTGCCGGATGATGTCCTCGTGGTGGGCTGCCTCGGCGAATACGGCAACGGCGCCGGAGTCACCGAGGTTCCAGGCGACCTGGGACGGTGATGAGGTTTCGTAGATCGGGACCGGCACCCCGCCGGCGAACCAGATGGCGAAGTCGACCAGTGCCCATTCGTAGCGGGTGCGTGACATGATGCCCACACGGTCGCCGGCCCCTACGCCGCTGGCGATCAGGCCCTTTGCAAGGGCGGTGACGTCGGCCAGGAAGTCCTTGGCGGAGACATTTTGCCAGGCGCCTGCGGAGTCCAGCCGCGAGAACAGCGAAGGGTTGCTGGGCTTGGCAGCCTGCCGAAGCAGCAGATCGGTGATGTTGGTTTCCGGGGGGACCACAACCAGTGGCGGAACACTGAATTCGCGCACTATAGCTCCTTTGATATCCATAGACCCGCACAGGGTATGCCTAAAGACTAATACGCCCGCAACGTGGCCGTGCAGTAATAAACCTACTGGCGAGTAACTTAGGAGTCAAAGCCTGGTGAGTGCCAATTTGCGGACCTGACGTGGACGCCTGCCCGGCCCGCCTACAATGAGGGACTATGTATGCACCGCCCCACGGCGACCAGGCCGGTTCCCCACGACGTCCAGCGCCCTGGCGGCGACGGCAACAGGCCATGCAGGCCCGGTCTGGGCCGGGGCAAGGGCTCCGTGAACACCTGCGGCTCGGGCGCAAGGGCCTGGCCATCGGCATCGACATCGGCGGGACGAAGGTTGCCGGCGGGGTCGTGGACGCTGAAGGCAGGATCCTCAGTGAAACCCGGCGGTCCACTCCCGGCAGCGACCCCCGCGCCGTGGAGAAAGTCATCGTCGAGGTGGTGGAGGAACTGGCTGCCGGCCATCGGATCTCTTCGGTAGGCATCGGAGCGGCCGGGTGGATGGACCTCGACGCCGGTACAGTGCTGTTCAGCCCCCACCTCGCCTGGCGGAACGAGCCCCTCAGGGCAAACCTGCAGAGCCTGCTGCGCCGGCCGGTCCTGCTGACGAACGACGCCGACGCAGCGGCCTGGGCGGAATGGCGCTTCGGTGCCGGTAAGGGCGAGGACAGGCTGGTGTGCATCACTCTGGGCACCGGCATCGGCGGTGCCATGGTGGTGGACGGCAGGGTGGAGCGCGGCCGCTTCGGCGTGGCCGGCGAATTCGGCCACCAGATCATCATGCCCGGCGGACACCGTTGCGAATGCGGTAACCGCGGATGCTGGGAGCAGTACGCCTCAGGCAACGCGTTGGGGCGGGAAGCGAGGATCCTGGCGCGGGCCAACTCGCCGGTTGCCCACGACCTGTTGGCCGCCGTTGACGGCAACACGGACAGGATCACGGGGGTGACCGTCACCGAGCTCGCCCTGGCCGGAGACGCGGCGTGCCGGGAACTCCTTGACGAAGTGGGCGAGTGGCTGGGTTTGGGCCTGGCGAACCTGGCCGCGGCCCTTGATCCGGGACTGTTTGTGATCGGTGGGGGACTGTGCTCTGCCGGAGATCTCCTTTTGGAGCCGGCACGCAAAGCCTTCGCCCGGAACCTTACCGGCCGGGGCTTCCGTCCTGCAGCGGGAATCGAACTGGCAGCCCTCGGGCCCAACGCCGGCCTCATCGGTGCCGCTGACCTGTCCCGCGTCAGCAGCCGGATGCGCAGCTAGCGGCACAGCCCCGGCCAGCGCCTGCGGGGATGTACCGCTAGACGCGTGCGCCGTCGTCGTTCTCGTCTTTTTCCTGGGGGAGCTTCATGACCAGGTAAACCACTGCGAGGACAAACACCGCCACGATGCCCACCACAGCCAGTAGAGGGGCGGACCGCCAGAACATTGCGGACAGGACCAAGGCAATGGGCGCGCCCACGGCGCCCAGCCAGGCCAGCATGGTCAGCGGATCTGTCCCCGCGAGGCTCGGCGGTTCCTCGGGAACGAACGCTCCGTCGTCGTCTTCCGCCTCATAATCACGGGGCCCTCCGGTGGCGGAACCGGGCTGCCCCGAGCCATCGGAGTCTCCGCCATCGCCCGCTGCCGGAGCGGACGCGAGCCTCTCGGCCGCGGACAGTTCAGTGGGGGCCGTCCCGGCAAGTCCCAGGGGATCGAAGTCGCGGAAGGTTGCGGACGGGGATGGTACGCCGGTGGCGCCGTTATCTCCAGCGGAATCACCGGTCCCAGCCGCGCCGCCTGCCCCGGAACCTTCCTCGAGCCGTGCCACCAGATCGAGCCAGACGGCGTCGTCCTGGTTAGCTCCCTGATCCGGTGAGCCGGAGTCTGGCTTAGTCATTGGCGGTGCCCTTCTGCAGCAGGTCAGACCTCGTGCCTGAAGACGCGGGATCGGCAGGTGCCTCGGCGTCGACCACCGTCCGGATGAAATCGACGGAGCCCTGGAAGATTTCCTGGGCATCGTTATCCAACGTTGCCACGTGGTAACTGTTCTCGAGGGAGGTCAGGGTCAGCGGGGCGTGGGTCAGTCCCCGGCGCAAGGCCACGATGCTCGTATCAGAGACCACGTGGTCCACTGTGGAGCGGAAAACCCGGACAGGGGCAGTGATACGGGGGAGCAGCCTGATGGTGTCCTTGAACATCTTGTTCATCTCATGGGCGGCAGCCACCGGGGTACGCGGGTAGGCCCCTTCGTCCATTCCGGGTTTCAGGATGTCGTTGGCGATCGCCGGGGTGCTCTTGAGCACCAGTTTCAGGATCCCTGCCAGGGGAGCGCGGGGATCGTCGATGACCAGTGCCGGGTTGACCAGGACCACGCCTGCGACAGGGCGGGTCGCCGCGATCCTCAAGGCCAGTGCCCCTCCCATGCTCAGCCCGGCCACGAACACCTGGTCGCACTGGGAATCGAGGTCAAGGTAGGCCTCGTCCAGGGCAGCGTGCCATTGCTGCCACCGTGTCCTGGCAAGTTCCTGCCAGCTGGTGCCGTGGCCGGGCAGCAGCGGCATGCGTACCGCGAAGCCGGCATCGGCGAACGCCTGAGCCCAGGCCCGGAGCCCGTGCGGGCTGCCCGTGAACCCGTGCGAGAGCACCACACCGATCCGGACACCGTCCCCCCGAAGGGCGCTGCTGAAGGGGCTGTGGTCCGGAAGGCTTGCCATAACGTCTCCGAGCTGGTGTTGGGCGGCGTCCGCTGTGTCCGCGGAGTGGGCGAGAAAGAACTTACTGGAACGGGTAAAAATCTCCGGCGCGTCCACATCAAGGGTGGCAACATGGCTGCTGTTGTGAAGGTCCACCACCTCCACCAGCCTCGGTCCCAGGCGGTGCCGCAGCGCGGCCAGCGAGGTGGGAGGCACGACGGCGTCGGTCCGGGACTTGAAGACCTGCACCGGGGCATTAACCTGGTGCAGCCCGCGCGTCGCTGCGCCGAAGAGCTTTTTCAGCTCGTGCACTGCAGCCAGAGGCGTGCGGGAATAGTCGCCGTCTTCGGTGGATGCCGCCGTCGGCTTTTCTTCCTGGATGGGCATCGTGGTGCGCTGGAAGTACTTGAGCACGCCTACCACGCGCACGCGGCGGTCATAGAAGCTCAGGCCCGGATTCACCACGGAAACCCCTGCCACCGGGTGACGGGCGGCAGTGAGAAGGGCGATGGCGCCGCCCATCGACAGGCCGGCTACAAAACACCGGTCCGTCCGGGCGGCAAGCTCCAGGTACGCGTTTTCGAAAGCGGCGTACCAGCCGTGCCAGTTGGAGCGCGCCAGCTGCTTCCAGTCGGTGCCGTGCCCGGGCAGCAGCGGCACTGTCACCGCAAAACCCTGGGCGGCAAGATATTCTGCCCATGGCAGGACGCTGAGGGGGCTGCCGGTAAAGCCGTGGCAGATCGCGATTCCGGTCCGCCCGTTAGGGCCGTGGCCGGGATAGCTGAAAGCGGCAGGCCTGGGCGGGATGCTGCTTTCTGTCATGACACCATCGTGTCACTGTTCCTCACAAATCTCACTAGAGTAGGGTTGCATTGGAGTGCCTGCCTGACCCGACGTAGGGCTGGCCGGCTGGCTTCCGGAGAGGTTCTGAACGTGTTCTATTGGGTCATGAAGAGGATCTTCCTGGGGCCGGTCCTGCGGCTTCTGTTCCGTCCGTGGGTCAAGGGTCTGGACAACGTTCCCGCCGAGGGCGCGGCGATCATCGCCTCGAACCACCTCTCATTTTCGGATTCCATCTTTATGCCCCTGATGGTCCGCCGGCCCGTGGTTTTCCTCGCCAAATCCGAGTACTTCACCGGCACGGGTCTGAAAGGCCGGCTGACGGCCATGTTTTTCCGGCTCACCAACCAGCTGCCCATGGACCGGTCCGGCGGCGCGGCGTCGGCCGTGTCGCTCAGTGCCGGCATGGACGTCCTGACCTCCGGCGGGCTCCTGGGGATCTACCCCGAAGGTACCCGCAGCCCGGACGCGAAGCTCTACCGCGGAAAGGTGGGAGTCGCCCGGCTTGCCCTGCAGGCCGGGGTGCCCGTGATTCCTGTGGCCATGATCGGAACGGACAAGGTCCAGCCCATCGGCAAGCGGATGCCTAACATCCGCCGGATCGGCATGATCTTCGGTGCCCCCTTGGATTTCCGCCAATACGCTGACCAGGCCGAGGACCGGGAAGTCCAGCGCAAGGTCACGGACGAAATCATGTTCGAGCTCATGCGGCTCTCGGGCCAGGAATACGTGGACGAGTACGCGGCCGTGGTGAAGCTCAGGCTCGCAGGCGCAGCAGCAGAGGCAAAGGGCAAGGACCCGGCTGCAGGCTGACTATGACGCCGCTCCCGGGACGCGTGACGGTGAGGTGTTCCGAAGCCCGCCACGCCCATTAGTCTTAGATAGTGACTGAGCTATCTGCAAAACCTGTCTTTTCGCTGTCCAGCACCGCCCAGAGCGGAGCAGCCAACTATCCCGGCCTGGACGACTGGCGCGATCTTCCCGTGTCCCAGCAGCCCAGCTGGCAGGACAAGGACGTTTTTGACGCCTCGGTCAAGGAACTTTCCGTACTCCCGCCGCTCGTCTTCGCCGGCGAAGTGGATGTCCTCCGCGAACGTCTGGCAGCTGCTGCCCAGGGCAAGGCGTTCCTGCTCCAGGGCGGCGACTGTGCTGAAACCTTCGAAGCGGCCACCGCGGACAAGATCAGCGCCAGGGTCAAGACCATCCTCCAGATGGCTGTGGTCCTCACCTACGGTGCCGCGATGCCGGTCATCAAGATGGGCCGCATGGCGGGACAGTTCGCCAAGCCGCGTTCGTCCAATGACGAGACCCGCGATGGCGTGACGCTTCCGGCCTACCGTGGTGACATCGTCAACGGCTATGACTTCACCCCCGAATCCCGCGGCCACGACGCCGCCAGGATGCTGAAGGCCTACCACACCTCAGCTTCGACGCTGAACCTGATCAGGGCCTTTACCCAGGGCGGGTTCGCGGACCTGCGCTCGGTGCATCAGTGGAACAAGGGCTTCACGGAGAATCCAGCCCACGCGCGCTACGAGTCCCTGGCCCGTGACATCGATCGCGCCATCAAGTTCATGGCATCCTGCGGGGCAGACTTCGAAGCACTCAAGCGCGTGGAGTTCTTCGCCAGCCACGAGGCCCTGCTGCTGGATTACGAGCGAGCCCTGACGCGCATCGACTCCCGCACCGGGTTCCCCTACGACACCTCTGCTCACTTCCTCTGGATCGGGGAACGCACCCGGGAGCTTGACCACGCCCACGTCGACTTCCTGTCGCGCGTCCGGAACCCGATTGGCGTCAAGCTCGGCCCGTCCACAACCGGCGACGACGCCCTCCGCCTCATCGACAAGCTGGATCCGGAGCGCGAGCCCGGCCGGCTGACCTTCATCACCCGCATGGGTGCAGCAAACATCCGCGGGAAGCTCCCCGCCGTCGTCGAGAAGGTCACCGCCTCGGGCGCGCAGGTCCTGTGGGTCACGGACCCGATGCACGGCAACACCGTCACCTCGCCCAACGGCTACAAGACCCGCAACTTCGACGACGTCATTGACGAGGTGCGCGGGTTCTTCGAGGTGCACCACGCCCTGGGGACTGTCCCCGGTGGCCTGCACGTCGAAATGACCGGGGACGACGTCGCCGAATGCCTGGGCGGTGCCGACCCCGTCGACCAGGAATCCTTCCTGGACAAGTACGAGTCGGTCTGCGACCCGCGCCTGAACCACATGCAGTCCCTTGAGATGGCATTCCTTGTGGCCGGCGCGCTGGCGAAGCACTGACCCTGCGGACCTGCATGACCTGTGAGTGGTGTGGCCGGCGGATAACCCGGCTACACCACCGTCAGGGTAATGACTGACCCTTCGGGAACCTCCTCTTCAACCGGGTCCTGGTCCCTGACCGTTCCAAAGAAGCCGCCGAGGACGTTGTTCACGCGGACCTGGAAGCCGAGCTTTTCCAGTTCCCTGCGGGCTTCGCCGGCCTGCTTGCCGATGAAGCTCGGAACCTCCACGAGCTTCGGTCCCTTGGAGATTGTCAGCGTCACGGTGCCGCCCCGCGTGAGTGTTCCATTGGCCGGCGCCTGACTGAGCACCGCGCCCCTGGGCACGTTCTTGTCGTTGACCTCGTCCTTCGCCACAACGGCCTTCAATCCCGCTGCCTCGATGGCTTCGACGGCTTCATCCTCATCCAGTCCGACGACGGACGGGACGGCGATGGGCTCGGGGCCCTTGGAGACTGTCAGGGCAACCGGCGTCCCATGACGGGCCGCCGTACCTGCGGCCGGGTCCTGGGCGAGGACCACTCCGGCGGCAATGCCCTCATCGAACTGCTCCATTATGGTTCCCAGGGCCATTTCGGCCGAATTCAGTTCGTTCTTGGCCTGATCCAGCGTCAGGCCCGTGAGTTTCGGCAGCTCGAACAGTTGCGGTCCTTTGGAGACAAACAAGGCCACGGGCTGGAACTTCCTGATCTCTGTTCCGGCGCCCGGCTCCGAGCCCACCACCAGTCCGGACGGGACGTCGTCGTCAAAAACGTCACGCGTGCTGGACTGGAAGCCCGCATCGCTCAGCAGCTGCTGCGCCTGCGCCACCGTCTTGTTCGCCACCGAGGGGATGGTTCCGGGCGAGCCGGGGCCCATCCCGAAGAACCAGCCGGTCCCGGTGGCGAGCAAAGCGATGATGACCAGGACCACTACCCACAGGGCTCCGCGGCGCCGCGGGTTGCCCTCCCGGAGGGATCTGAGCGGGGTCGCTGCCGCCCGTGACCTGGCCTTCTCCGCTTCCTTGTCGGCCTTGCGCTGGGCCCGCTTGGTGAGGGGAGCCGCTTCGGTGTCCGGGTAGGGACCGTAACCACCGGACGTCCGCGGGCCGGCTGTCCGCGCGTCGAAGGGCGCGGAGGGTGCAACACCGGGAAAGACAGCGGTGTGGTGTTCATGTGGCCGGAACTGTTCCTGCGCACGCGTCTGGTCCTGCGGGTGTTGTTCCTGCACCCGGGGTGGCCGTGTCGGCGCCAGCGGCGACATCACGCTGGTGGGGTTGTTAGTGCGCGCGATGATTTCTGTCGGGCTCTGGGCTCCGGCCGCGATGGCTGCGGGAGGCTGGAGGTCCAGTTCGCGGTCCGTGAGGTTGGTCCGGATGTGCCGCAGTTCCTGGAGCAGGGCGTTCCCGTCCACGGGCCGGTTCTCCGGATCGTTGTCGGTGCACCACTGCACCAGTTCGTCCACTTCGGCCGCAAGGCCCGGAACCAGGGCCGACGGCGGCCCCACTTTTCCGTTCACGTGCTGGTAGGCCACCTGGATGGGGACGTCGCCGTCGAACGGCTGCTTGCCGGTGAGCATCTCGTAGAGCATGATCCCGACGGAGTAGATGTCGCTGCGGGCATCGGCCGGCTTTCCGAGCACCAATTCGGGGGAGAGGTATGCCACCGTGCCGATCAGGGCACCGGTGCTGGTGGATGTGGTGACGGCCCGGGCCAGGCCGAAGTCGCCGAGCTTGATCCGGCCGTCCTCGGCGATGAGGACGTTTTCCGGTTTGATGTCGCGGTGGATCATCCCGGCGGCATGCGCCGTTCCCAGCCCTTCGATCACGGGATCGATGAGCGCCAGGGCGAGCCGTGGAGGTAACGCACCCTTGGACGTGATGACGTCCCGGAGGGTGTGGCCCTTGATGTACTCCATGACAAGGTAGGCGGTCTGGCCGTCATTGCCCTGGTCCAGCACCCCCACCACATGGGGGTGGGAGAGCCTGGCTGCGGTCTTGGCCTCCCGGCCAAGCCGGCCCAAAAAGCTCTCATCCGTGGCGAGGTGCGGGTGCAGCACCTTGAGGGCGACATCGCGCTCCAGCCTGAGGTCCGTGGCGAGGTAAACAGTGGACATGCCGCCGCGCGCGAGTTTGGAGCGGACGGCGTAGCGGTTATCCACCAGCGTTCCAACGAGACGGTCTGACACGTATTCCTGCACTCTACGATCCTAATCCCGCAACGAAAAAGGGTCCGAACCGACCTGCGGTCCGGACCCCTGTCCGTGAGCCAATGATTGCGGCAGCAAGCCTTGGCAGCGTTGCTGGATGGTTCAGCCGAAGTTCTTCTGATGGGCCTTGATGGCCGCCACATAGGCTTTGGTGTCGTCGTACATGCCGTACTTGCTGACGGAGTACTGGCCCTGGTAGTAGCCGGCGATCGCATTGTCCAGGTCCTTGCTGGTGGCGATCAGCCGCTTGATGATGGCTACGCCCGCTGTCGCGTTGTCGTAGGGATCCAGCAGGTTAAGTTTCCGTCCCACCAGGTCGGAGGCCCACTGGCCGGATGAAGGGATCACCTGCATGGTTCCGATGGCGTTGGCCGGTGAAACGGCCCGCTGGTCAAAACCCGATTCCTGATGCGCGAACGCGAGGGCAAGGGACGGGTCCACGCCCATCTGGCGGGCAGTGTCTGCCACGATGGTGCGCATCTGGTCCCGGGATGGGACAGGCGACGCGTTCAGCAAGGCCTTGTTCTCGTTGGCGGAACTGACCACCGCCGCGGGGTAGCTGAAGCCCAGGAAGGAGCTTGGTACCAGCGGCGTCACGCTGGCAGCCGGTGCCGGGGCGGAGGATGCGGGCTGAACCGAGGCGCCCGGAATCACCAGCTTGTTGCCTGGGTAGATCAGGGTTGTCATGCTCAATTGGTTCGCCGCGAGGAGTTCCGAGAGCTTGACGCCATGGCGTGAGGCGATCGCAGACAGGGTGTCCCCGGCCTTGATCGTGTAAGCACCTGTTGGTGCAGCTGCCGGAGCAGGCGCGGGGGCTGCAGGAGTGGAGGCTGGCTGGGGCGCCGCCGGCGCTGCGGCCTCGCCGGCGCCTACCTTGACCTTCTGGCCGGGGCGGATGATGGAGCGCATGTTCAGCCCGTTCCAGCTGAAGATGTCCGAGAGGCTGACGTTGTGCCGGGCTGCAATGGCACCGAGCGTGTCGCCGGCTTTAACGGTGTAGCTGCCTCCCGCGCCGGACGGCGCCGGAGCAGGTGCCGCTGGCGCCGGGGCCGGTGCAGCAGCTGCTGAACCGGAAAGCTTGATCTTCTGGCCCGGGTAAATGATGGTGTTCGGCTGGAGGTTGTTCAGTTTGAGGACCTCGTAGGTGTCGAGGCCGAACTTGCCGGCAATGCCGCTGATGGTGTCGCCCCGGGCAACGCTGTATTCGGCGGGTGCCGCGGGCTGCGCCGGCTGGAAAGCGGCAGGAATGGTGGTGGACACGGAGGCTGCGGGGATCAGGCCCGCTTTGGCTTCGGCAGCCTGGGCTTTCATGGCGGCGGCAAGTGTCGCGGGAACCGGCCGAGCAGGGGACTGTGCGGCGGCGGGTTGGGCGAGGGCCAGTGACGACAGTACAACCGCAGGCAGAGCCGCCGTTGTGACGGCGATCATGGGCAGACTCGGCCTGGGGGGCTGCTTTGGCGAGCGGGACGTCGTCATGGAAGGGATCCTCTTCTTCAACTGCCGGGAAGGATGAGCGTGTGACTATTGATACTAATGTTACTTAAGTTATTCCTGTTACAAATGTGATCTATGAGAATCTCTCACGAAATTTCCGTTAGCACAAGAATTCAGGCTTCACCGGTTCAACAGTTTTTGTGGAGTGTCGTGCATTTTGTCCCGACGGCGGAGAAACTGACTAGGCGCAGGGGCTCCGGCCGTGGCAACCTTGATCCGTGAGTAACGTAGAAAGCCTTGTGGGCGAGTGGCTGCCCCTGCCGGATGTCGCGCAGTTGTTGGACGTATCGATTACGAAAGTCCACAGCCTGATAGATGAACGGGCCCTTGCGGCCTTGCGTGTCGGGGAGCGGCGCATACGTTCAGTGCCGGCGGCCTTTATTCAGGACGGCCATCTGGTTGACAGTCTTAAAGGCACCATTGTGGTTTTGGCTGACGCGGGCTACTCCGACGAGGACCTGATCGTCTGGCTGTTCACCGCCGACGATTCACAGCGCGGCCGGCCGATCGATGCGCTGCGGGAAGGCCGCAAGACCGAAATCAGGCGCAGGGCCCAGACCCTCGCCTGGTAGGGCCCGGGCTTGCTAAGCCTGGTTAGGTTGGCGGGGCTGACCAGGCAGCGGACCCTTTAGGAGGCGCGGCTGACGGTCGCTTCCGCCAGCTTGCGCAGGGCGGTTTTGGGCAGGTCCTCCAGCGGCAGCCGTTCCAGCGCATCAAAGGCCGCCGAACCGAATTCGCTGATCAGCACCTCGGTCGCCTGGAGCGCCCCGGAATCCTCGATGATCCGGCGGATCTCGGCTATATCGCCGTCACCCAGGTCAGGGCTGCCGAGCGTGGCATCAATATAGGCTGATTCGGCGGCTGAGGCCTGATCCAGTGCCAGCGCAATCAGCACCGTCCGCTTGCCTTCACGGAGATCGTCTCCTGCAGGCTTTCCGGTGGTGACGGGGTCGCCGAAAACTCCCAGGACGTCGTCGCGCAGTTGGAATGCCTCGCCGAGGGGCAAAGCGAAAGCCGAGTAGCCTCGCAGCAGTTCATCAGAGGCCCCCGCGAGGGCGCCGCCCAGCGCCAGCGGATGCTCGGTGGAATATTTGGCGGACTTGAACCTGATGATGGACTGCGCGCGCGTCACTGCGCCTGCGCGGTCACGGACCGGACCGGCTACCTCTTCCAGGATGTCCAAATACTGTCCGGCCATGACCTCCGCGCGCATGAGGTTGAAGATCAGCCGTGCCCGGCTGCCTGACGCGGCCTGCCCGCCGATCTCAGTGAACGCTTCCTCGCTGAAGGACAAACACAGGTCCCCCGTGAGAATGGCGGCCGCGTGCCCGAACCGTTCGCTGTCCAATGCCCAGCCTTGGGCGTGGTGCAGTTGGCTGAAGCGGCGATGGACACTGGGCCCGCCCCGCCGGGTGTCTGAACGGTCAATGATGTCGTCGTGGATCAGGGCCGCTGCCTGGAAAAGCTCCAGGGCCGATCCTGCCGTGACGATCTGCGTAGCGGACGGATCCCCGCCCGCGCCGCGCCAACCCCAATAACACATCAGGGCGCGGAGCCTTTTGCCCCCCGTCACCAGGTTGGAGATGGAGCCCATGATGGGATCAATGTCCGGCGAAATGGAGGCCATCAGGGCCTGCCGCTCAGTGAGGAAGTCCGTCAGTTCGCCGGCAACCGCCGCGACGAAGGCGGTCTGTTCCAGCCTGAGCTGCTCCGAAACGGTCACTGGGCAGACTCAGCAGAAACGTTGGCTCCAATGGTGAAGGTGGCAACACCCGCAGCCTCGACCACGGCGACGTTGACCGTCTCCGAGTCGTTCCGGACAAAGTCCTTGGAGGCCACGGAGCCCACGGCGTCGCCCGGAACGGCTTTGAATCCCTGAGACTGAAGATGTTGGGTATAGAAGTCCACGACGGCGGCGGCCGGGGAAGGGATGCTGGCCACCAGAGCCGCCGTGGCCGGCGCTGCAGCCTTGTCGAAACTGCTCGATATCACTGTGGCTCCCGGCATCAGGGGAAGCAGCTTGTCGGGAAAACCGTCGACGATTTTTCCCACAGTGGCCGAAGTTCCGGGGGAGGAAGTGGGGCTGGCGGAAGCCGTGACGGTGGAGGCGCTGGATTCCGGCGAGGCGGTGCCGGCGGACGACGCCGACGCCGCGGGTCCCGCCGGGGTGCAGGCTGCGACGGCCAGCATGGCACTGGCGGCGAAAGCCGCCAATCCTGTTGCCTTAAGGTTTCTCATGACCGTCACAGGGACTTTCCTCCTGGGGTTGATGCCGGATTCAGCCTCCAGTTTAGTCAGTACCAACCGATAGGATTGCCGTTGTGGGGCTTGAGCAGAACAACCAGTACACCGAAGCGGGGCTTCGGGAGCTCAGGCGCAACTGCATTATGCATGTGGATATGGACGCTTTCTTTGTATCCGTCGAGCTGCGCACACGTCCGGAACTGCGCGGGAAGCCGGTGATTGTCGGATTTCCGGCAGACCGTTCGGTGGTCCTTTCGGCGTCCTACGAAGCCCGAGCTTTCGGCGTCAAATCGGCAATGCCCATGGTGATTGCGGCACGCATGTGCCCCAAGGCCGTCATCATAGAACCGCGTCACAAGCTCTATTACGAGGTTTCCGGGCAGCTGATGGAGATCTTCCACTCCTTCACCGAACTCGTTGAGCCGCTCAGCGTTGACGAGGCCTTCCTGGATGTCGGCGGCGCGATCCGTCGGTTGGGCCCGCCGCGCGCCATCGGTGAGCAAGTCCGGCGCCAGGTGGCGGCCGAGCTGGGTATCACAGCCTCCGTGGGAATTGCCGCCAGCAAGTTCGTTGCCAAAATTGCCTCCACGCGTTGCAAACCTGATGGTCTGCTGCTCATTGGACCCGACGAGACGGTGCCCTACCTCCACAGCCTGCCGGTCGGTGCCCTGTGGGGGATCGGCGCCAAGACGGCGGATGTCCTGGCCCGCATGGGCATCAATACCGTTGCGGACGTCGCGGCCACGCCGTTGTCCTCCCTCAAGAAGGTCCTGGGCGCTACGGGTGAGCACGTGTATCGGCTTTCATGGGGCATCGATCCGCGTCCGGTCACCCCGGTGAGGCTGGAAAAGAGCATCGGCGCGGAAGAGACCTTCGCAGTGGATACGGCCGATGAAGCCATCATCAGCCGCGAGCTGCTGCGGCTGGCCCATCGAACGGCAGGACGGCTGCGGAGTTCCGGCATGGTGGCCAGGACCGTGGCGTTGAAACTCCGGTTCGCGGATTTCTCCACCATCACCAGGAGCCGGACCGTCCACACTCCAGTGGACAGCGCACAGCTGATTCATGCCGTGGCCCTCCAATTGCTCGAGTCCGTCGGCGAACGGCCCATGACTGTCCGGCTGGTGGGCATCCGTGCCGAGCAGCTTGAGGAGACTGCGCAGACGGCACTGCAGTTGAGCCTTGACCGCCGGGATGACAACTGGCGGGCGGCCGAGCAGGCACTGGACCAGGTCAGCCGGAAGTTCGGAAACAAATCGGTCCTGCCCGCCAGTCTCCTGGACTCCGGGAAGGGTCAATGACACGGGACGTGAGCAGGTGCAGGAGGGGTCCGGGAAAGTCATTGCCGTCTTTCAGAACGGCCCCCGACAAACTATCCTTATATGTACATAGTTTTCAGTTACTGCCGGACCTCTTTGACGTGCTGCCGTTCCATCGGCGTCATGCCGGTGCTTCGCATTCCGCCATTGTCGGCGGGGCGGGAACCACCCGGACATGCCAGTCGTTGTCGGATCAGTAGTACTGGATGGGACCAGCCCGGACGTTGGCCTACTTAAGGAGGTCGTGATGCCGCTCTCGGAGCACGAACAAAAGCTGCTGGAGCAGTTGGAGAAGCAGCTGCACGAGGACGATCCCAAGTTCGCTAATTCCATGGGATCCGATCCCGGGCGAACGTGGTCCACCCGCCACATCGTTATTGGTGTGCTTTGCGCATTAGCGGGAATCGCGTTGCTCCTGGTCGGCGTCACCACCCAACTCATCATTGTGGGTGTGCTGGGCTTTGTAGTCATGGGTGCCGGTGTTTACTTCGCCACAATGCGCAACGCTTCCGCGCCTAAACAGAACACCGGGCCGGGCAAGGCCGGGAAGCCCCGGAGTTCCTTCATGAGCAGCCTGGAGGAGCGCTGGGACGAGCGGCGCCGGGACGAATCCTGAAGGCTTTGCTTCTGCCCCGCTGAAACCCTGCCCTGATTTGTTCTGGTCCCGATCAGTCTGATCATCCAGCTGACTCCGGTGCGCCCCCCGGAATAGCCGGTGCTCATCGCCTGGCTACTCCACTTCCCGCCACTCCACTTTGCTCCCGACGGCAATAATGGCCGCCCACTGGACCCGCTACGGCGGGTCTTTTGCATTTAACCCTGCCGGGCACGCCGCCGCGCGGCAGATACTCCTCCACTTCGCGCCACCGGCGTGCTTCAGCGCGGCGGATACTCCTCCACTTCGCGCCACCGGCGTGCTTCAGCGCGGCCGATTCTCCTCCACTTCGCGCCACGGGCCTGCTTCCGCGCCATTCAAGGCCCAAACAACCACGAAAAGGGGGAGGTCAGGGCCGTTTTGCGTTGACTGTGGGGGAAAGTGGAGTAATGTGGAGGACATAAGAGGGTAGTTGCAACACAGGGATGTGCAGTTCCTTTCGGCAGACAGGCGGTGGGCCAGTGTTTCTGGGCACGCACTCGCCGCGTCTGGACGAAAAGGGCCGGATTATCCTTCCCGCAAAGTTCCGTGAGGAACTTTCCAGCGGTCTGGTGCTCACGAGGGGCCAGGAACGTTGCATCTACGTCTTCAGTGAGCAGGAATTTGCACGTGTTCACGAGCAGATGCGGGAGGCGCCCATTTCCTCCAAGCAGGCACGTGACTACATCCGCGTCTTTCTCTCTGGAGCCTCGGACGAGGTACCTGACAAGCAGGGGCGCGTGACAATTCCGGCCGCTCTCCGGGAGTACGCAGGCCTCGGCAGGGAACTGGCCGTCATCGGCGCAGGCACCCGCGCCGAGATCTGGGATGCCCAGGCCTGGAATGAGTACCTGGCAGAAAAGGAAACCGCATTTTCTGAAACCGACGATGCCATTCCGGGGATCCTGTGATCCCCTGAACAGCCCGGCGGACCGCTTCTTGAACGAGATCTCCAGCCGCCCATCAGAGCGTCAACCTGGCTCACTTCCCCGGAGCCAGGCCGGCGGGACGATAGGCGCGGATGGGGATCTGGATTAAGAAGCAACAAACCACACCAACGGCAGGAAGGACGAAGGCATGAACGAAAACCCCAAGCCAACGTCTGAACGCCATGTGCCGGTCCTGCGGGACCGGTGCATCAATTTGTTGGCCCCCGGTTTCGAAGCTGCCCGACTGCGCGGCGAAACCCCCATTGCCATCGACGCAACGCTGGGGATGGGCGGTCACTCAGAGGCCCTGCTCCAGCGCTTTGAGGACCTGCACCTGATCGGCATAGACCGCGACGAGGAAGCCTTGGCCCTGGCGGGGGAGCGGCTCGCCCCCTTCGCCTCACGCACGGACCTCGTCCATGCGGTGTACGACGAAATAGCGGACGTGCTTGAGGACCTGGGAGTCTCCGAGGTCCACGGCATCCTGATGGACCTGGGCGTATCTTCGCTGCAGTTGGACGAGCGTGAGCGTGGATTCGCCTACTCGTTTGACGCGCCGCTGGACATGCGGATGGATACCAGCCGTGGGCAAACCGCGGCAGACGTCGTTAACAACTACAGCGAAGAGGATCTCGTCAGGATTATCCGCAAGTGGGGCGAGGAAAAGTTCGCCGGCCGGATCGCGAACAGGATCGTTGCGGCCAGGGCAGTGAAGCCGTTCGCCACCACCGGGGAACTGGTGGAGCAAATCCGTTCCGTTGTTCCTGCCGCCGCAGCGAAATCGGGAGGCCATCCCGCCAAGCGGACCTTCCAGGCCCTCCGGATCGAAGTGAACGAGGAGCTTGAGGTGTTGGAGCGGGCCGTTCCTGCTGCCGTGGACGCCCTTGCCCTGGGTGGGCGCATCGTCGTCATGTCGTACCACTCCCTTGAGGACAAGATCGTGAAGGCCGTCTTCCAGGCAGGCTCAAAATCCTCCGCACCGCTGGGTTTCCCGGTGGAGCTCGAGGAACATAAAGCAGTCCTGAAGACACTGACCAAGGGCACCGAAGTCCCCACCGCCGCCGAAATCGCAGAGAACCCGCGCGCAGCCTCAGCAAGGCTGCGGGCCGTGGAACGTATCAGAGCCAGGAGAGAAGCATGAGCACCGCCGCCGTCAAGAACTTCCCGGTGATCTCCGGCAGCACCGCCCCGGCCATCAAGAGCCCCGGGGCCGGCCGCAAGGAACGCACCCCCCTGTCTGTGGTGCGCTTTTCCCCGAGGAAGCGCCGTGCTCCCTTTGTGGTGCTGTGCTTCGCGATGCTGGCTGTGGCATTGGTAGCCGTGCTGGTCCTGAACATCTCCGTCTCCACATCGCAGTACCAGTTGGTCGAGCTCAGGGGCCAGCAAAGCAGCCTCACCAAGCAAAACCAGGATCTGACACAGCAGGTCCAGAATTTCGAGGCTCCCCAGAACCTGGCAGCCAAGGCTACAGAATTGGGAATGGTAGCTTCCACGGTCAAAGGCCAGATCGACCTTTCCACCCTCGCCGTCACCGGCAAGGCAACACCGGCTGTCAAGGGCGGCGCTCCTGGATCGGTTATCCCGGCTCCAGCTGTCGCGGGGCTGCTGACGGTTGTCCCGCCGGCAACCTCCGGCGAACCGCTGGCCAGCCGCAAGCCGGTCAGCGAACTGCCGGCAGCGGCGCAGGCTGCCCAGGCCCAGGCCCAGGCCCCGGCCGAAGCGGCGGCCGCGGCGGCTGCGGCACAGGCAGCGGCGGCGCCACCAGCACCGGCCGCAGAACTCCACGGCGGCTCGGTCCCGGCCCCGGAACAAAAGGTGCCCGGCCAGTAGCTGGCAACAGCCGCCAGGCAGCACGTCAGACCGCCGGGCTCCCACCAGGCAATCAGTCAGGCATCAGGCAGTCAACAAGGCGAGCAGCAAGGAAATCACGGTGGCGCAGAAGACCGGCAAAGCAAAAAGCGGCAAGGTGCCCAACGCCACCAAGCGGCTCCGCCTCGGCCTGGGGATCATGCTGACCCTCCTGCTGGTCGTGGGCGGGAAACTCTTTATGGTCCAAGGGCTCGACGTCGGCGGAATGGCCGCGGCAGCGCTCGATTACCGGATGCGGGAGACCTCCCTGCCTGCAGAGCGCGGAAGCATCCTGGACGCCAATGGCGTGGTGCTGGCCAACAGCCTCATCCGGTACAACCTGGTGGTGGACCAGGTCACCAACACGAAAACGGAGAAGTTCTGGCGCTTGGTGGAGGGCCAGGACAAGCTGGTGGAAGTCAGCCGGGACCAGGGCATCAGCGAACTCGCGGCTGTCCTTGGAACGGACTCAGAGGATCTCCGGAAGGCCGTCACCGGAGAATCCAAGTACTACATTGTGGCTAAGGACCTGAAGCCGGACGTTGAAGACCGGATCTCCAAGCTCCAGATCCCCGGCATCGTCACTGAAGGCGTGAGCAAGCGTGTGTACCCCAACGGGTCCGTAGCAGGCGGGATCATCGGTTTCCTCCAGGACGGCAGCACCGGCCAGGCGGGAATCGAACAGACCCAGGATGAGTTGCTTCGCGGCGTGGACGGGAAGCGTCTTTTCGAAATCGGCGCCGACGGCCTGCGCATCCCCGTCGGTGTGGATGAACTGACCCCGCCTGAGGACGGCAAAGACGTCAGGTTGACCCTCAACGCCGACCTCCAGTATTTCGCCCAGCAGGCCATCCAGAGCCAGTCGGACAAGCAGGGGGCCGAATGGGGCGTCATTACGGTGATGGACGCCAAGACCGGCAACATCGTCGCGATGGCAGACACCAACTCCCCGGACCCGAACGACCCCGGAAGAGTGGCGGCGAAGGACCGTGGCGTTCGATCGGTGACTGCTGCCTACGAGCCCGGATCGGTGCAGAAGATGATCACTGCCGCTGCGTTGATTGAGGAGGGAAAGGCCAGCCCCCTGGACACGTTCACGCTCGGTCCTTCCTACACGGTGAACGGCCAGAGCTTCACTGACTCCTTTGCCCACGGCACCGAAGAGCGCACGCTGGCCGGGATCCTTGGCTGGTCCATGAACACGGGGACCGTAATGGCCGGAGAGCGGCTCACCAAGGAACAAAGATACGATTGGCTCAGGAAGTTCGGCATCGGCGAGGCCCCGGACATCGGACTCCCCGCCACGGCCGCCGGCATCCTCACGCCTGCTGACCAGTGGGACGGACGCCAGGAGTTCACTGTCCTCTTCGGCCAGGGCGTTTCGCAGTCGACGCTTCAAACAGTGCGGGCATTCCAGACGATCGCCAACAACGGCGTCATGCTCCAGCCCAGGCTCATCGATGCCTACGTCACCGCTGACGGCAAGGAGGAGAAGGTGGCCCCGCAGCCTTCCCGCCAGGTGGTCTCCGACAACACCGCCCAGCAGGTTCAGGACATCCTGGAAAGTGCCGTCACTGAAGGGCAGATCAAGGACGCGGCCATCGACGGTTACCGGGTTGGAGCAAAAACGGGAACATCCGAATCGCCGTGCGACGACGGCAAGTCAGGCTTCTGCGGGTACACCGCTTCAATCGTGGGGATGGCACCGATGGATGACCCTCGGTTTATTGTTGAGGTGGTGCTGCAGCGTCCGAAGGGCGACATCTACGGCATCACGCAGGGGCCGGTGTTCCGCTCGGTGATGAGCCAGGCCCTGCGCACCTACAACGTCCAGCCGTCCACGGGCGAACCGGCCAGGCTGCCGCAGTTCGCCAAGTAGCACCACGCCAGGCAGCAGTTCCCACCGCGCCCGCACCGGAAGCCGATTCCTGCGGGCACGATCCACTAGCACCATCGGAGATCCTTTTGTCACACCAGAACGAACCTGGCAGCCACAGCGCGCCGGAAGGGGAAGCCCTCGCCGGCCGGTTCAGGCCCACAGCCGTAGCTGCAGTCCGTCTGGACAGCATTGGGGAAGCACTCGGTGTCCCGGTGCCGGGTTCGTCGGCCGGGATCAGAGTCACCGGTATCTCGCTGAACTCCCGCACCGTGGAGCACGGAGACCTGTACGTGGCGCTGCCCGGTGCCACCCGCCATGGCGCTGACTTCGTGTCACAGGCGGTGGACCGGGGAGCGGTGGCGGTTCTCACGGACGACGCCGGTGCGCGGCTCCTGGCACTGTCAGCGGACACTTCCGTCCCCGTCCTGGTGGTTGACGCACCGCGAAACGTCGTGGGGCCGCTCTCGGCCCTGATCTACCGGAGCCAGCCGTCCGCCGGGCGGCCCTTGCGTCTCTTCGGCGTGACGGGCACCAACGGAAAGACCACCACCACGTATTTCATCAACGCCCTGCTTCGCTCCCTCGGGCAGAAGACCGGCCTGATCGGAACCATCGAGATTCTTGCCGGCGGGCAGCCGATTCCCAGCCTGCTGACCACCCCCGAATCAACGGATGTCCATGGGCTGCTGGCACTGATGCGGGAAAGAGGTCTGGACGCTGCGTCGATGGAAGTGTCCTCACATGCCGTGTCCTTCCAGCGGGTGGACGGTGTGCTCTTCGATGTCGCGGGGTTCACCAACCTGACGCAGGACCACCTGGACCTCCACGGGACCATGGAAGACTACTTCGCCACCAAGGCCGAGCTGTTCACGCCGCAGCGCGCCCGTGCCGCCGTAGTAACGGTCGACGACGACTGGGGCCGCAGGCTTGCCGCCACAGCCGGGATCCCGGTCACCACCCTCGCCACCGTTTCCGGCGGCGATCTTTCGCGCGAAGACGCCGACTGGCGGGTCGCGGAGATTGCCGCCCGCAGGCTGGGATCCGATTTCACGCTGCGCGGCCCTGACGGCACTGCGCTGCAGGTCCACACCGGGCTGCCCGGTACCTTCAACGTTGCCAATGCGGCACTGGCCACTGTGATGGTGCTGGCCAGCGGCGTGGACGCCGCCGCCGTGCAGGCGGCCCTGAATTCCCACGATCCCTTCACCGTGGCGGTGCCGGGCAGGATGCAGCTGATTTCGGACGCCCCGGCCGCCGTGGTCGACTTTGCCCACAACACTGATGCCCTGGCCCGGGCGCTGCAAGCCGTCCGCTCGCCGGTGCCCGGCTCCAGGGTGATAGTTGTTTTCGGCGCCACCGGTCAGCGGGACCAAGGCAAACGGCCAGCCATGGGAGCTATCGCTGCGCGGCTTGCAGACGTTGTGATCATCACGGACGACGACCCCCACGATGAAGACCCGGCAGCCATCAGGGCAGACGTCATGGCGGGTGCCAGGGCTGCCCTCGAGCAGGAGCCGTTGGAGAGTGTGATCGAGGAAGTGTATCCCCGCGATGCCGCCATCCAACGTGCTGTTGAACTGGCAGATCCGAGCGACACCATCCTGGTGGCCGGCCGCGGGCACGAGGTCTGGCAGGAAGTCAAAGGTGTCAACCTTGCGCTCGATGACCGGGTGGAACTCCGGAACGCCTTGACAGCCAGGGGATTCACCGTTCTCCCAGACGACCGGATAGAGTCCTAGACCGAGATGATTGCATTTACTGCGGCGGAAATCGCCGAAATCACAAACGGCCGCCTGGACGCCGATCCCGGGATCACCCCTCTTTCGGTAGTTACCGATTCCCGTGAGGCGGCCCCCGGGTCGCTCTACGTGGCAAAACCCGGCGAAAACGCAGACGGCCACGACTTTGTCGCAGCGGCGTTCAGCCGCGGTGCGGTGCTTGTTCTCGCGGAGCGCCCGGTGACGGGTGCCGATGGTGAGCAGTACCCCGCGATCCTGGTCAAGGATGCCGTCCTGGCGATGGGCGCGCTCGCTGCCGAGGCAGTGCGCCGCATCCGTGCGGCCAAGGCTGCAGCCAACGGTGTCCTTACTGTCATCGGCATCACCGGTTCCGCCGGTAAAACCACCACCAAAGACCTCCTTGCAGGAATACTCACGCAGCAGGGCCCAACCATTGCGCCGCAGGGATCCTACAACGGCGAGGTGGGAGTTCCGCTGACCGTCTTCGGGGCGGATGCGGATACGCGCTACCTCGTGATCGAGATGGGTGCCACCGGCATAGGACACATCAGCTATCTGGCCGACATGGTGAAACCGGACATCGGCGTGGTCCTGGGCGTCGGCACAGCCCACGCAGGCGAATTCGGCGGTGTGGATAACATCGCCCAGGCCAAGGGCGAACTGGTGGAAGCCCTCAGCGCCAGTGGAACCGCCATCCTCAACCTCGACGACGAACGCGTCGCAGCCATGCGGCCCCGCACCGCCGCAGCAGTGCTGGGCTTTTCCGCCGAAGGACGCAGCGATGCCGCTGTCCAGGCGCTGAACCCGGACACCAACGCTGAGGGGAACCCAGAGTTCGATCTCATCCTGCCCGGCGGCGAGTCCGGGCTGCACGTGCGCAGCCGCCTCATCGGGGCGCACCACACCGGCAACCTCCTGGCCGCGGCAGCTGCCGCTTTTGCCGCAGGAGTGCCTGGCCAGGACATCGCCGCTTCGCTCAGCGCCCAGTCCGCCGCAAGCCGTTGGCGGATGGAGCGCACCGAACGTGCTGACGGAGTCACCGTCATCAATGACGCCTATAACGCGAATCCTGAATCCATGCGGGCCGCCCTGCGCACTTTGGCCGACCTCGGCCGGGGGAGACGGACCTGGGCCGTCCTGGGAGCCATGCTGGAGCTTGGCGACGATTCCATCCGCGAACACACAGCGGTGGGGACCCAGGTGGTCCGGCTCAATATCTCCCGGCTTGTAGTGGTGGGCCGTGAAGCCCGCGCCCTCTATGTTTCCGCCGTCCAGGAAGGATCCTGGGGTGACGAATGCGTCTTCGCGGAAACTGCTGACGAGGCATATTCGCTGCTCGACGCGGAGCTTGAGCCCGGTGATCTGGTGCTGTTTAAGTCTTCGAACAGCGTGGGGCTGCGGCACCTGGGCGATCGGATAGCATTACCCCCACAATCCATCCAACCGGCCGACGAAGGGAGCAAGCTGCTGTGATTGCACTTCTGATCGGTTCGGGACTGGCCCTGCTGTTCGCCCTGGTGGGAACCCCGCTGTTCATCCGACTGCTGGTGAGCAAAAGCTACGGCCAGTTCATCCGGGATGACGGACCCACCTCGCACCACACAAAACGCGGCACGCCCACCATGGGCGGAACTGTGGTGGTGGCTGCGGTGCTGCTCAGCTACGGGCTGACGCACCTGATCATGTGGATGATGAACCCGGCATCCGCCGGTCCGTCGGCTTCTGTCCTGATCCTGCTCTTCCTGATGGTCGGGATGGGGCTGGTGGGGTTCCTGGACGATTTCATCAAAATTTCCCGGCAGCGGAGCCTGGGCCTGGACGCCAAGGCGAAGCTCATCCTCCAGGCCGCGGTTGGCATTGCCTTCGCCATCCTGGCGCTGAACTTTCCCGACCCCGACGGCGTCACTCCAGCCTCGACGAAAATCTCCCTGGTACGCGACGTGCCGTGGCTGGACCTTGCGTTCGGCGGCACAGTCCTCGGGGCCATCCTTTTTGTCCTCTGGTCAAACCTGATCGTCACCGCGGCCACCAACGGCGTGAATCTTACCGATGGCCTTGATGGGCTCGCTGCCGGAGCCTCGATCATGGTCTTTGGCGCCTATACCCTGATGGGTATCTGGCAGAGCAACCAGGCCTGCGGGTCGCCGCGGGAGGCCGGCAGCGGCTGCTACTCCGTCCGTGACCCCCTGGACCTGGCACTCCTGGCAGCCATCATGAGTGCGGCCCTGGTGGGCTTCCTGTGGTGGAACACTTCGCCGGCCAAAATATTCATGGGTGACACCGGCTCCCTGGCCATCGGCGGTGCCATTGCCGGCTTCGCTATCCTGTCCCGTACTGAGCTGCTCCTGGGCATCATCGGCGGGCTGTTCGTCCTGATCACCCTGTCGGTGATCATCCAGGTGGGCTATTTCAAAGCCACCGGCGGCAAACGCGTCTTCAAGATGGCACCACTGCAACATCACTTCGAGCTGCAGGGCTGGGCGGAAGTGACGGTGGTTGTCCGGTTCTGGATCCTGGGCGGGCTCTTCGTGGCCGTCGGCCTGGGTGTCTTCTACGCTGAATGGGTCGTGCTTCTGTGACTGTTTCACCCCGCCTGCAGAACCTGGTCAGCTGGGATTCCGACTGGTCGGGGCTGCGCGTAGCAGTGACCGGCATCGGCGTTTCCGGATTCGCCGCGGCCGATACCCTCATCGAGCTCGGAGCCCGGGTGGTAGTGGTAGACGCCGCCACCAGCGAAACCGCCAGGGCCCAGGCTGACACCCTGAAGATCGTGGGTGCCGCGGATGTTCTCCTGGGGGAGGAAGCCGTCACCAAGGTCCCCAAAATCGACGGTGCCTTCCCGGACCTCATCGTCACTTCCCCCGGGTGGCGGCCGGACCAGGCGCTCCTCGCGGCAGCCGCCCGTGCCCACATCCCGGTATGGGGCGACGTCGAACTGGCCTGGCGCCTGAGGGTCCGGGAAGGCCACAAAACTGCCGACTGGCTGACCATCACCGGAACCAACGGCAAGACCACCACCGTGGGACTGACTGAGGCAATGCTCCAGGCCGCCGGGCTGAAGGCAATCGCGGTAGGCAATGTGGGAACTCCCATCCTGGACGCCCTCCGCGACCCCGTCGAATACGACGTCTTCGCCGTTGAACTCTCCAGCTTCCAGCTGCACTGGGCAGAATCGCTCTCGCCTGTGGCCAGTGTCTGCCTCAACGTCGCCGAGGACCATGTCGACTGGCACGGTTCCTACAACTCCTATCTCGCGGACAAAGCGAAGGTCTACGAGCGCACCCAGAAGGCGTGCATCTTCAACGCCGAACAGATCGAGACCGAACGGATGGTCGAGGACGCCGACGTCGTGGAGGGCTGCCGCGCGGTCGGTTTCACCACCGTGACGCCCGCCATCAGCATGCTGGGCGTCGTGGAAGGACTCCTGGTGGACCGGGCGTTCATCGCGGAGCGCAAGGACAGCGCCGCCGAGCTGGCCTCCATGAAGGACCTGGGCGAGTTTGCTCCCCGCCATATGGTGGCCAACGCCCTTGCCGCTGCCGCCCTGGTCCGGGCCTACGGTGTGGATCCAAAGGCTGTTCGCCGCGGAATCCAGGCCTATGTTCCGGGCAACCACCGCATCCAGCCTGTTGCCCGCGAGAAAGGCGTTCTCTGGGTCAACGACTCCAAGGCAACCAACCCGCACGCCGCCGCGGCGTCCCTGGGAACCTTCAACAATGTCATTTGGATTGCCGGTGGTCTGTCGAAGGGCGTCAGCTACGACGACCTGGTCCGTGAACATGCAGCACGGCTCAAAGCCGTGGTGCTGATCGGCACCGACACCGCGCCGCTGGCCGACGCCCTGAAACGACACGCACCCGACGTCCCCGTGATCCTGCCGCCGGCGGGCGACACTGAAAACATGCAGACTGCCGCGACGGGCGGAGCCATCGCCGGCGGCTCGCCGGTTTCCGGGGAGACCGTGATGGTCCGGGCCGTGGCGTCAGCAGCGCAGCTTGCCGCATCCGGAGACACCGTCCTGATGGCCCCGGCTGCTGCTTCCATGGATCAGTTCTCTTCCTATGCTCACCGAGGCGACGCCTTTATCGAAGCTGTCCGCGAGCTGGTGGAAGGGCAGGCCAAGACCGGCGAGGAGTAACAATGGTCAGCACGCCCACCCGGCCGCCGGCGTCCCATCCCACCCTGCCTGCAAGGATCCGGGGCTGGTACCGGAGCTTCTGGTCAACCCTCGAAGGAACAGGGACATCCAGGAACGGTTCGACCTACTACCTCATCCTGGGTTCCACCCTCGCCCTGACCGCCATCGGCATCATGATGGTGCTCTCGGCCTCCAGCGTTGAATCCATCGCCGCCGGAAAGTCGCCCTACGGGGATGCCCTCAAACAGGGCATGTTTGCTGCCATCGGCATCTTCACCATGTTCGTTCTTTCCCGTATCAACGTGGTCTGGCTTAAACGCCTGGCGTGGCCCGGTTTGGGCGGGGCACTGGTCCTGCTGATCCTGGTCCAGCTGATCGGTGACGAAGTCAACGGAAACAAGAACTGGATCGACATCGGCGGCATCACGTTCCAGCCGTCCGAGGCGTCCAAGCTTGCCCTGGCGCTCTGGATGGCCACGGTCCTCGCCAGGAAAGGAAAGCTTCTCCAGCGACTGTCGCATGTCCTGATTCCCGCGGTGCCGCTGGCGGGCGGGGTGATTGGGCTGGTGCTCCTGGGCAACGACCTCGGTACGGCGATGATCATCATGATGATCACGGCTGCGGCTCTTTTCTTTGCCGGTGTGCCCCTCTACCTGTTCGGGTTCGCCGCCCTGGTTGCCGCCGCCGGCACAGCAGTCATGGCCGTCACCAGCTCAAACCGAATGTGCCGCATCACCTCCTGGTGGACCGGGCAGTCCTGTGCCGACGGCATTGACGCCAACTACCAGGCAACCAACGGGATCTACGGGCTTGCCTCGGGTGGCTGGTTCGGCGTGGGCCTGGGCCAGAGCCGGCAGAAATACAGCTGGATTCCGGAAGCCCACAATGACTTCATTTTCGCCATCATCGGCGAGGAACTCGGCCTGGTGGGCACCGTCGTCGTCCTTGTCCTTTTTGCTATCCTCGGCGCAGCCATCTACCGCGTGGTGGTGGCGCAGGAGGACATGTTCCACCGTGTGCTGGCGGGCACCATCATGGTGTGGCTGCTGGGGCAGGCCACCGTCAACATGGCGGTGGTGACAGGCCTGATGCCGGTCATCGGCGTGCCGCTGCCGTTCATTTCCTACGGCGGCTCGGCTCTGCTGATGTCGCTGTGTGCGGTAGGGGTGGTGCTGTCCCTCGCCCGTGAACAGATGGCTCCAGCACTGCGGCCCAAGAAGATACTGAAGTTCGGCGCCAAGCGGGGATCCACCGGCCGCAAGAAAACCGTCAGAAAGCGTACCTAGCACCACATGAGAACCCAGAACCTCTCCATCGTCCTGGCGGGTGGCGGAACCGCCGGCCACATCAGCCCCCTGCTGGCCATCGCTGCCGCGCTCCGTTCCGCCGTGCCGGGCGCCAGGCTGCTTGCAGTGGGCACTCCTGCCGGTATGGAGACCCGCCTGGTTCCTGCCGCCGGTCTGGAGCTTGCCACCATCGACCGCGTTCCGTTTCCGCGGAAACCCTCCGTGGACCTGCTGCGGCTGCCCGGCCGGCTGGCCGGAGCTGTGCGGCAATCCGGCCGTATCCTTGACGACGCGTCGGCCGACGTCCTCGTGGGGGTGGGGGGCTACGTCTGCACACCGCTGTACCTCGCGGCCCGGCGCCGGGGCATCCCCATCGTCATCCATGAAGCGAACACGCGCCCAGGACTGGCCAACCGGGTGGGATCGTTCCTCACCCGGCACGTCGCCACGGCCTATGACACCACCCGCCTGCGCCATGCCCGCCACGTCGGCATGCCCATGCGCCGCGAAATATCGGGGCTGGACAGGGATTCAGCCCGGGCCGCTGCCCGGGAAGCGCTGGACCTGGATCCGGCGAAGCCCACGCTGATCGTCACAGGTGGTTCGTCCGGCGCCCAGAGCATCAACCGTGCCGTCGCGGCCTCCGTCAAGGACCTCTCCGGTGCCGGGATCCAGACGCTCCACATCACCGGCCGTGGCAAGACGGTCCAGGGTCCCGATGGCGGCCCGCTCACCGCCGAAGGGTACCGGCAGGTCGAATACGTGGATGGCATGGAACTGGTTTACGCCGCCGCGGACGTCCTGCTTGCGCGGTCCGGCGCAGCGACTGTCAGCGAAGTGGCAGCAGTGGGAGTGCCGGCCGTTTTTGTACCGCTGCCCATCGGCAACGGGGAGCAGGCCCTCAACGCCGCCGGACTGGTGAATGCCGGCGGCGCGGTCCTCGTCCCTGACCGAAACTTCACCCCCGAATGGGTGGTACGCGAGCTGATTCCCCTGGTCATAGACGCGGACCGGCTCGCCGGCATGGCCGCCAACTCGCGCCGACTTGGAATAAGAAACGCCGATCAGCTGATGGCTGATCTTGTACTGGAAGCGGTATCCGAATGACCCCCGCAGGCGTCCGCAGCCAGCAATCGCTGGGCCGCGTCCATTTCATCGGTATCGGCGGCGTGGGCATGTCGGCCGTGGCCCGCATTATGGTGGCTCGCGGCGTGCACGTCAGCGGCTCCGATGCCAAGGACCTTCCGGTGATGGCCGAGCTCGCTGCCGCCGGCGCGAGGATCGCCGTGGGCTACGGTGCGGCCAACATCGGAGATGCCCAGACGGTGGTGGCCGGCTCGGCTATCCGTGCCGACAACCCCGAGCTGATGGCCGCACGCGCTGCCGGGCTCCCCGTGCTGCACCGCTCCGAAGCGCTGACCGCCACCATGGGGGAGGACCTGGTGGTCGCCGTCGCAGGTACCCACGGCAAGTCGACCACCACGTCCATGATCACCGTCCTGCTTCAGGGCGCCGGGCTGGACCCGTCGTTCGCCATCGGTGCCAACGTGCCCGCACTGGGTGTCAACGCTGCCCACGGCACCTCCGGAGTGTTCGTCGCCGAGGCCGATGAATCGGACGGATCCTTCCTGAACTACCGGCCGCGGATCGCCGTAGTCACCAACGTTGAACCCGACCACCTTGATTTCTACGGCACGGCCGAGGCCGTCTACGAGTCCTTTGACCGCTTCACCATGCTGCTCCCGGCTGACGGCGTCCTGATAGCCTGCGCCGACGACGCCGGTGCCCTGGCCCTCGCTGAACGCACCATCGCGCGTGGCAACACCAGGGTGGTTCTCTACGGAACCTCGGACCGCTCCGACCTGGTGCTGCACGACGGCGGCCCGGGGGCCGTATCGGTTTCCTCAGCCGCGGGCCGGTCCGCCCTGGAGCTGCAGGTGCCGGGACGGCACAACGCCCTTAACGCCGCCGCCGCCTTCGCCGTAGCACTGGAGCTTGGCGTCGATCCCGGTGCGGCAGCCCGCGCCCTGGCACACTTTTCCGGCGCCTCCCGCCGCTTTGAACTGAAGGGCGAAGCTCGCGGCGTGCGTGTCTTTGACGATTACGCCCACCATCCCACGGAAGTCAGGGCGGCGCTCACGGCGGCCCGTTCCGTCGCCGGCGGGAACCGTGTCCACGTGCTCTTCCAGCCCCACCTCTTCTCGCGCACCCGGGAGTTCGCCAAAGAATTCGCCGACGCCCTGAACCTGGCCGACACCGCCCTGGTCCTGGACATCTATCCGGCCAGGGAGGATCCCATCCCCGGAGTCAGCAGCCAGCTCATCGCCGACCACCTCGCACCGGGCGGACGCCTCGTGGAACCGGACACGGCAGTGGGTGCCCTGACGGCGGCCGCCGGCCCCGGAGATATCATCCTGACCGTGGGTGCGGGGGATGTCACAGCGTTCGGCCCGCAGATTGTGCAGGCGCTCGATGGGTAGTCCGCGCCGGCCCACCTACGCTTCGCCCGGCAGCCGGAAGCCGGCCGCCCCCGGGCAGGGAGGGCACGGGCGGGCCGAACCGGAGGTCATCTCGGCGTCGAAGAGCGCACCGGAACCCGTTGCGGCAACGGGGCCAGAACCGGCCACCGGATCCCCGGCGGGCAGCGCGAACAAGAGCGCAGGCACGCCGCCCGGAAAGGACAAGCCCGCAGGTCCCGACAACGTGCTGGCGTTCCCTGAGCCGCCCGGAAAGCGCCGCAAACGGAACATCCTCGTTGCCGTGTGCACGGTGCTGGCGGTGGTATCGGCCCTTCTCGCTGCCGCAATCTTTTCCCCCATCCTGGCCGTAGGCACAGTTTCGGTGTCCGGCACCAGGCTGGTCACTGCCGATCAGGTCAAGACTGCACTGGATCCGCTCAAAGGCAGGCCCCTGCCCCAGGTCAGCGACGAGGAGGTAGCCCGCCTGCTGGAGCCGCTTGTCCAGATCAAGTCAGTGTCCACCCAGGCACGGCCGCCGTCCGAGTTGGCGGTGGAAGTGCATGAACGGATCCCCGTGGCCCTGGTGAAGCAGGGGGAGCAGTACCAGCTGGTTGATGTTGACGGTGTGGTGCTGGGTACCACAGCGGACACTGCGTCGGTGGCACTGCCAGTGATCGACGGCGGGGCGGGAACCATCGGCAAAGAGCTCTTCCAGGCCACCGCAGCGGTACTGGGCGCGCTCCCGCTCGACGTCCTGGCCAGGTTGTCCAACGCATCAGCCCAGTCGGTGGACGCCGTCGAGCTGAAGCTGGTGGACGGCCAGACCATCGTATGGGGCAACGCGGGGGAGAAGGAGCTCAAGGCAAAAGTGCTTGAAGCCCTGCTGAAGGTACCCGCGGATCCGAAGAACCCGGTGCGCGTCTACGATGTCAGTGCACCCCGTCACCCGGTGACACGGTGACGTTTATATTCCCGGTATTCGCGCGACACGCGGCGCCGGTTATTGAATGTCCCCACCATAGGAAATAGCGTTCAAGCATGAGTTACTTGACATAACTATAACCTTCAACTCGAAGGTTAGGGTTCCAAGCTTCAAGCCCGACTCCACAGTTTTAGCAACACAACACGAACAAGGGACACGTAACGTGGCAGCTCCGCAGAACTACTTGGCCGTCATCAAGGTCGTCGGCATCGGCGGCGGTGGCGTGAACGCAGTCAACCGCATGATCGAGGTCGGCCTCCGCGGTGTTGAATTCATCGCGGTCAACACCGATGCGCAGGCATTGCTGATGAGCGATGCAGACGTCAAGCTCGACATCGGGCGTGAGCTGACGCGCGGCCTCGGAGCCGGAGCCAACCCGGAGGTGGGCCGGCAGGCAGCCGAGGACCACGCCGAGGAAATCGAAGAGGTCATCCGCGGCGCTGACATGGTCTTCGTCACCGCCGGCGAAGGCGGCGGAACCGGCACCGGCGGCGCGCCCGTCGTCGCCCGCATCGCGCGTTCGCTCGGTGCACTGACCATTGGCGTTGTTACCCGCCCCTTCACCTTCGAGGGCCGCCGCCGCGCGGGCTCCGCCGAGGCCGGCATCGACGCCCTCCGCGACGAAGTCGACACCCTGATCGTCATCCCCAACGACCGCCTGCTCTCCATCAGCGACCGCAACGTCTCCGTCCTGGACGCTTTCCGCTCCGCTGACCAGGTCCTGCTGTCCGGCGTCCAGGGCATCACCGACCTCATCACTACCCCCGGCCTGATCAACCTCGACTTCGCGGACGTCAAGTCCGTCATGCAGGGTGCAGGCTCCGCCCTGATGGGCATCGGTTCCGCCCGCGGTGAAGACCGCGCCGTTAAGGCTGCGGAACTCGCCATCGCGTCCCCGCTCCTGGAGGCCTCCATCGACGGCGCACACGGTGTCCTGCTGTCCATCCAGGGCGGCTCGGACCTCGGACTGTTCGAAATCAATGAAGCAGCACGCCTCGTCCAGGAGGTGGCCCACCCCGAAGCCAACATCATCTTCGGGGCGGTCATCGATGACGCCCTCGGCGACGAAGCCCGGGTTACTGTCATTGCCGCCGGCTTCGACGACGTCAAGGCCACCTCACCGTCCATGGACCAGTCACAGCCGCAGGTAGCACCGCAGCGGCCCGCAGCAGCGCCGGCGCAGGCCCCTGCCTCTGCCGGCAGCCACCAGCTGAACACCCAGCCCGTCCACGCCGGTGTCGGCGCGTCCGGACTCAGCAACTGGGGCCAGCAGCGGCCGTCGGCGGTTCCCGCTGACTCAGGTTTCGACGTCGACCTCCCCTCAGTGGTGGAGCCCGACCTCTCAGGAAGCCGCGCTGATGACCTGGATGTCCCTGACTTCCTGAAGTAGGGCACGGCTTGTTCCTTTGGCGGAAAGAAGTCCGTCCCGGTGTGAGCGTGGCATTCACTGACAACCGTGCCGGCAACCTGGCCCTGCATGTGGGGGACAACCCTGCTGACGTCCTCCAGCGCCGCCAAGCGCTGGAGGATGCTGCAGGCCTGGCGCACGGATCGCTCCGGTTCATGGAGCAGGTCCACGGCACAGCTGTTGAAATGATGGACCCGGACACCGCCGCGCCGACCGCGGATGCGATGGTATCGCGGGGCCTGCCGCTCGCCGTGATGGTGGCCGACTGCATCCCGGCAGTGCTCGTCGGTGAAGGGCCACACGGCCCGGTCCTCGCGGCCGTCCACGCAGGCCGACCCGGCGTGGCCAACGGCATCCTCGTGGCTGCAGTAGAAAAAATGCGGTCTGCCGGTGCGGCCCGCATCCACGCTTGGCTCGGCCCGGCAATCTGCGGCTCCTGCTATGAGGTGCCCGCCGGGTTGCGCCTAGGGGTCGCTGCGCAGGTGCCCGCAACGTGGTCCACCACCTCCTGGGGCACGCCCGCCCTTGACCTGCCCGCCGGGGCGAGGAGCCAGCTCGAAGCCGCCGGCGTCACCGTTGAATACGCGGGTCCGTGCACGCTCGAGAGCGACGGTCTTTTCTCCTACCGCAGGTCCAATACGACTGGCCGCTTTGCCGGGCTCGTGTGGTCCCATGGGTGAGGGCATGGCAGAAGGAGACGACGCGCGGCTGGCGCAGCTGGGCGAGCGGCTCACCCAGGTGCGAGGGCGCATCGACGGCGCGTTTGCAGCATCAGGACGGACGGGGGAGCTGCCCACGCTGATTGTGGTCACCAAGTTCCATCCGGCCGCGGACATCAGGCGCCTTGCAGACCTCGGCGTCCGCGACGTCGGCGAAAACAAGGACCAGGAAGCCTCGTCGAAGGCCGCTGAACTGGCCGATCTCGCGCTCAACTGGCATTTTGTGGGCCAGCTGCAAAGCAAGAAGGCCAAGTCTGTGGTCCGGTACGCCAGTGCAGTGCACTCAGTGGACCGGCTTTCGCTGGTGGACAGCCTCGAACGGGCCATGTCCGCGGAACAGGCACGGACCGGGCGAGGGTCCCTTGACTGCTACATCCAGGTCAGCCTCGACGAGGACGCCGGAGCACACCGCGGCGGTGCGGCCCCGGCTGACGTGCCCTTCCTGGCGGACCGGCTCGCAGCTGCTGGTGGACTGGAACTGGCGGGCGTTATGGCTGTGGCTCCCCTGGGCACCACGCCGGAGGCAGCCTTTGAGAAACTCGCCGGGATTTCCGCCGCACTGGTGGCACTTCACCCGGCAGCCACAGCCATCTCGGCCGGCATGAGCCAGGACCTCGAAGCAGCCATCCGCTTCGGAGCGACACACCTGCGAATCGGTTCCGATATTCTCGGATCGCGTCCTGACGTGCGGTAGCGTCGAGCTATAGGAAGTGAATGGCGGGGGATGCCAGTGCTGTCAAGTCATTGGGCGGCCCGTCTGCGGACACGATTAGGAGTCGACCATGGCCGGCGCTCTGCGCAAGACAATGATCTATCTTGGGCTCGCCGATGGCGATGAACACTACGAGTCCGAGCACACCACAACACGTAAGGACGAGGACGAACCAATGGAAGTTGACCGCGAGGAACGCCGTGCACCGGCACCGGTCCGCGATGTCAGCCGTGAGTCGTCCTACGCCCCCGAAGAGGAATACCGCGCACCAGTGACCCCCATCAAGCGTGCGGCCTCGAGCCGCGAAGAAACGTCCGGGCTTCGGCAGATCACCACGATCCACCCGCGGTCCTACAACGACGCCAAGCTCATCGGAGAGAGTTTCCGGGACGGCATCCCCGTCATCATGAACGTCACCGACATGGGCGAATCAGACGCCAAACGCCTGGTGGACTTCTCCGCCGGCCTGGTGTTCGGACTTCGGGGCAGCATTGAACGGGTCACCAACAAGGTGTTCCTGCTCTCGCCGTCGTACATTGAGGTCATCGGTGATGACAAAAAAGTCAGCGAGACCCAGGCCAGCTTCTTCAATCAAAGCTAGCCACAAAGCTTATTGCGGATGCCAGGCAGGTACACCTGTCTGGCATCTGTGCTGAAATAGACACGAAACGTTGGCAGGGCACTGCGGTATCCGGAATGGACATGGAGATATGAGTTAAGTCATGGGAATTGTTTTCGGACTTGTCTATATCGCCCTGTTGCTGTTCCTGGTGGGACTGATCATCCGGCTGGTCTTTGACTGGGTCCAGATGTTCGCCAGGGAATGGCGTCCGCGCGGGGTTGCCCTCGTGGTGGCCCACACTGTGTACTCAGTGACCGATCCACCGCTGAAGGTTCTCCGCCGGTTGATCCCTCCGCTGCGGCTGGGTGGTGTGACGCTGGACCTCGGTTTCCTGATCCTGTTCATCGCCGTGGGGATCGCAATGGCGGTCATCCGGGGTTTCGCGTAAGTTTCCATTAGACCTAGCAGCGCAGGCGATGTTCCCGGAAGGAACCTCAGCCCAGCGACGCGAAGAAATCTCCGGTTTGACACCCAGTGTTGAATTAGAGGAACCAGACAATATTTAGGTACCGTAGTTTTGACGGCCGGAAGGCCTACTGACTAACTAGACCAATGAGGTGACCAGATGGCTTTGACGCCAGAAGACGTTGTCAACAAGCGCTTTCAGCCGACCAAGTTCCGCGAAGGCTACGACCAGGACGAAGTTGACGACTTCCTGGACGAGATCGTCGTGGAGCTCAGGCGCCTGAACCAGGAGAACGACGAGCTCCGCAAGAAGCTCGCCGAATCCGGTAACGCCGTGCCTGCCAGTTCTGCTGCAGCAGCGCCGGTGGTCGAGAAGGTCCCCGCGCCCGTCAAGGCCGAAAAGGACGACTCCGCAGCGAAGGCCGAAGCTGAGGCAAAGGCCGCTGAGGCCAGCAAGAAGAAGGAATCCGAGCAGGTTGTACCTGTCGCCGCCGCTCCGGCTGCTGCTCCGGCCCAGGCTGCAGGCAGCACCGTTTCTGCCGAGTCCGCTGCCGGTCTGCTTGCCATGGCCCAGCAGATGCACGACCGCCACGTCGCCGACGGCCAGTCCCAGAAGGACAAGATCATTGCTGAGGCTCAGATCGAAGCCAGCAGCCTGGTCAACGACGCCCAGGAGAAGTCCCGCAAGATCCTTGGCGCCCTCGAGCAGCAGCGCTCCGTCCTGGAACGCAAGGTTGAACAGCTCCGCGGCTTCGAGCGTGACTACCGTTCACGCCTGAAGGCCTACATCGAAGGACAGCTTCGCGACCTCGACGCCCGTGGTTCAGTTGCCGCCCCGGAAGTTGAAGCGCACTAGTTCGTCAACAAAGTATTCTGAAAGCCGGTGGCTGGGGATTCCTCGGCCGCCGGCTTTTGTGATTAGCATCGGTTTCACCAAATGAAAGCACCATGACTGACGATCTCGCCGCGGACGCTGCGCACCCCGCTTCCTCACCCACCCGCCCATCCCGGGCACTTCTGCTCTCGCTCTTTGCCGGCTTCGCAGTCTTCGCCTACGTGCTGGATCAGCTGACCAAACTGTGGGTAACGTCATCGATGGTGGAGGGGGAACGCATCCCCGTGCTGCCGCCGCTCCTGCACTGGTACTTCATCCGGAACTCAGGCGCCGCATTCTCCATCGGCGAAAACGTGACGTGGGTGTTTTCCATCATCATGGCCGGGGTATCAATCGCCATCCTGTTCCAAGTGCGCAAACTGGGTTCGGCATGGTGGTCGTTGGCGCTCGGGCTCCTTCTCGGCGGTGCGCTGGGCAACCTCACGGACCGGCTTTTCCGGGAACCGTCCTTCGGGATGGGCCACGTGGTGGACTTCATCCAGCTGCCCAACTTTGCGATCTTCAACATTGCCGATTCTGCCGTCGTTTCGGCTGTTTCCATCATCTGCATCCTGACCCTGCGTGGAGTCGCCCTCGATGGTTCCCGTCACGTCTCTGCCCCACAGAAGAAAGCCGAAGATGCCTGAACGCGTCGTAGTGGCCGAGGAATTCGGCGGAACGCGGGCCGATGCCGGACTCGCAGGCCTGATGGGGATCTCCCGGAACCTGGCCGCCACGCTCATAGCCGAAGGCAACGTGGTAAGCCGCGGCAAGAAGCTCGGCAAGTCCTCGCGACTGGCTGCCGGGGACGTCCTGGAAGTGACGGTGCCTGATCGACGGGACCCGCTCGAAGTGGTGGAGGAAGTTGTGGAAGGCTTGAAGATCCTGTTGGACGACGACGACTTCGTCGTCGTGGACAAACCCGTGGGGGTTGCAGCGCATCCTTCGCCCGGGTGGGTGGGGCCCACCGTGGTGGGTGGCCTTGCAGGCGCCGGGTACCGCATTTCCACGTCCGGTTCCCCTGAACGGGCCGGAATCGTGCATCGTCTCGACGTCGGGACATCGGGCGTGATGGTGGTGGCCAAGACCGAGCGGGCCTACACGGCGCTGAAGCGGGCCTTCAAGGAGCGCACCGTGGACAAGGTGTATCACGCCGTGGTCCAGGGCCTCCCGGATCCCCTGGAAGGCACCATCGACGCGCCCATCGGGCGTCACCCAGGCCACGACTGGCGGTTTGCCGTCATCGAGGACGGGCGTCCGTCCATCACGCACTACGAGGTCCTCGAAGCCTTCGGTAAGGCCACCCTGGTTGAGGTGCACCTCGAAACAGGCCGTACCCATCAGATCCGGGTGCACTTCTCAGCACTGCGGCACCCCTGCGCCGGAGACCTCACTTACGGCGCAGATCCGCGGCTGGCAGCAACGCTGGGGCTCACACGGCAGTGGCTCCACGCACGCCAGCTCGGTTTCGAGCACCCCGTGACCGGGGAGCGCGTGACGGTCACCAGCGAATACCCCCAGGACCTGGCCTACGCCCTTGAAGTCCTGGAATCGGGCCAGGCCTAGGCACTGGGTCGCTGCGGCAGGTACAGGCGGCCAGCGCATAGAATAGTGCGGTGACTTCCAGCAATGCCTCGTTCGTCCACCTTCACAACCACACCGAGTACTCCATGCTGGACGGCGCCGCCCGTCTGGGGGAGTTGTTCGATGAGACCGAACGCCTCGGCATGCCGGCCCTCGCCACCACCGACCACGGCTATCTGTTCGGCGCTTTCGACTTCTGGAAACGCGCCACGGACCAGGGAATCAAACCCATTATCGGGGTCGAAGCCTATGTCACGCCCGGCACCGCACGGACGGATAAGAGCCGTGTGCGCTGGGGCGAGGAACACCAGCGGAAAGACGACATCTCCGGTGGTGGTTCATACACCCACATGACGCTCCTGAGCTATAACAACGCCGGGATGCGCAATCTCTTCCGCGCCTCCTCAATCGCCTCCCTGGATGCGGTGTTCGGCAAGTGGCCGCGGCTGGACCGGGAGCTTCTGAACACATACTCGGAAGGCCTGATCGCCACCACCGGCTGCCCCTCAGGCGAAGTCCAGACGCGGCTGCGTCTGGGCCAGTACCGCGAAGCCGTGGAGGCCGCCGCGGAGTTCCGCGACATTTTTGGTGCGGAGAACTACTTCTGCGAACTGATGGACCACGGCCTGGACATCGAGCGCCGGGTCACCGGGGACCTCCTGCGGCTGGCCAAGGACCTCAACCTGCCCCTGGTGGCCACGAACGACCTCCACTACACCCACGAGCACGACGCCAAGGCCCACGAAGCCCTGCTGGCCATCCAGTCAGGTTCCACGCTGCTGGAGCCCACCTATGACAACGGCGGCTCCCGGTTCGCGTTCTCCGGCAGCGGCTACTACCTGAAGTCCCCCCAGGAAATGCGGGAGCTGTTCAGGGACCACCCGGACGCGTGCGACAACACCCTGCTGATCGCCGAGCGCTGCGAAGTGTCGTTCAACACCGGTGCAAACTACATGCCCCGGTTCCCCTGCCCGCCGGGGGAGGACGAGACATCCTGGCTGGTCAAGGAAGTGGCAGCCGGTCTCGAATTCCGTTACCCGGGCGGAGTCCCGGACAAGGTCCGCACCCAGGCTGACTACGAGCTGGAAGTCATCACCTCCATGGGGTTCCCCGGGTACTTCCTCGTGGTGGCGGACTTCATCAACTGGGCCAAGAACAATGGCATCCGCGTCGGACCCGGACGTGGCTCCGGTGCCGGTTCCATGGTGGCTTATGCCATGCGCATCACCGACCTCGATCCGCTGCACCACGGCCTGATCTTCGAGCGCTTCCTCAACCCGGACCGCGTCTCGATGCCCGACTTCGACGTCGACTTCGATGACCGGCGCCGCTCCGAAGTCATCGACTACGTGACCCGCAAGTACGGCGACGAGCGCGTGGCCATGATTGTCACCTATGGCACCATCAAGACCAAGCAGGCGCTGAAGGATTCATCCCGTGTGCTTGGCTACCCGTTCAGCATGGGCGAGACGCTGACCAAGGCACTTCCCCCGGCCGTCATGGCCAAGGACATTCCGTTGGCGGACATCCAGAACCCGGAGTCCAAACGGTATGGCGAGGCCGGCGATTTCCGCCAGCTCATCAGCACGGACCCCGAGGCTGCAAAGGTCTTTGAGACCGCCCTGGGCATTGAGGGACTGAAACGCCAGTGGGGCGTCCACGCCGCCGGTGTCATTATGTCCTCGGACCCCATCATCGATGTCATCCCCGTCATGCGCCGCATCCAGGACGGCCAGGTGATCACGCAGTTCGATTACCCCACGTGTGAAGGCCTGGGCCTGATCAAGATGGACTTCCTGGGTTTGCGGAACCTGACGATCATTTCCGACGCCCTGGAGAACATCAAGCTCAACCGCGGCCACGAGCTCGACCTCGACACACTTGCACTGGACGACGTCCCGTCCTATGAGCTGATGGCCCGCGGCGACACCCTGGGCGTATTCCAGCTCGATGGTGGGCCCATGCGTGCGCTCCTGAAGCTGATGAAGCCTGACAACTTCGAAGACATCTCCGCAGTGCTGGCCCTTTACCGCCCGGGTCCCATGGGCGCGAACGCGCACACCGACTACGCGCTGCGCAAGAACGGGATCCAGGAAGTCATCCCGATCCACCCTGAGCTCAAGGAACCGCTCGCCGAGATCCTCGGCGGGACCTACGGCCTGATCGTTTACCAGGAACAGGTGATGGCCGTGGCGCAGAAGCTCGCCGGCTATTCCCTCGGCCAGGCAGATATCCTGCGCCGTGCCATGGGTAAAAAGAAGAAATCCGAACTGGATAAACAATTCGCCGGCTTCTCCCAGGGCATGCAGGACAACGGCTACTCCATGGAAGCCGTCAAAACCCTGTGGGACATCCTGCTTCCCTTCTCCGACTACGCCTTCAACAAGGCACACTCTGCCGCCTATGGCGTGATTTCCTACTGGACCGCCTACCTGAAGGCGCACTATGCCCCGGAGTACATGGCTGCCCTGCTGACCTCGGTGGGTGACGACAAGGACAAGTCGGCCATCTACCTCAACGAATGCCGCCGCATGGGCATCACCGTGCTGCCGCCGGACGTCAATGAGTCAGCCCTCAACTTCACGCCAGTGGGCAACGACATCCGCTTCGGCATGGGAGCCATCCGCAACGTCGGCGTCAACGCCGTCGAAGCAATGGTGGCCGCCCGCGAAAAGGAAGGCGCCTATACGTCCTTCAAGGACTACCTCGTCAAGGTCCCCGCCGTGGTCTGCAACAAGCGGACCATCGAGTCACTGATCAAGGCCGGCGCCTTCGATTCATTGAACCACCACCGGCGCGCGCTGGCGATGATCCATGAAGAGGCCATCGATTCAGTCATTACGCTCAAACGCAATGAGGCGATCGGCCAGTTCGATCTCTTCGCAGGGTTTGACGAGGCTGAATCCGAAGCGTCCCTCAGTATCGAGATTCCTGACCTGCCTGAATGGGAGAAGAAGGACAAGCTTTCGTTCGAACGGGACATGCTTGGCCTCTACGTCTCGGACCACCCGCTGCAGGGCCTCGAGGGACTCCTCAGCCAGCACGCGGACCAGAGCATCACATCGGTGATCGCCGAGGACGGGCCCCACGACGGCGCCATCATCACCATTTCCGGCATGATCACCTCCCTGAGCCGCAGGATCGCCAAAGCAAGTGGCAACGCCTACGCCCGCGCGGAAATTGAGGACCTCGGCGGCTCCATGGAAGTGATGTTCTTCGGCCAGGTCTATGGCCCCATCGCTTCTGTCCTGGCCGAAGACCTCATTGTGGTGGTCAAAGGCCGTCTGCAGCGGCGCGACGACGGAGCCGTGGCACTGAACTGCATGGAGCTCTCCGTGCCTGACCTCAGCGAGGGCACGAACGGACCCGTACTCATCTCCATGCCCACGCACAAGGCAACCGAGGCCGTGGTCACTGAGCTCGGGGATGTCCTGCGGAACCACCGGGGAAACTCGGAGGTCCGGCTGCACCTCCAGGGTGACACCAGGACTGAAGTCATGGGACTGCCCGTTCACCTGCGGGTCAACCCGAGTCCGTCCCTGTTCGGCGACCTGAAGGTACTCCTCGGGCCGACGTGCCTGGATAACTAGATTTCGTAGTCCAGCGGGACGGGCTGGCCATAGGCGCCGGCGTGATAGAGGAGCGGGGAACCGTCGTCGCCCACTTCACCGTCCACCACTTCAACCACCACTACGGCGTTGTTCTCGAAGGAGAGGCGCATCTGGATTTCCCCGATGAGCCAGCCCGCGACGCCCTTGAGGATCGGGACATCATGCGGACCTAGTTTCCAGTGGTCTCCGCCGAAGCGGTCCTTGGTGCGCGCGAAGCGGTCGGCCAGCTCCTGGTTTTCCAGACCCAGCATGTGGACGCCGAGGTGGGTGGTGTTGGCTATCGCCGGCCACGAACTCGAACTCCGGGCCATGTTGAACGTGAACCGGGGTGGTTGCGCGGACAACGAGGCCACAGACGTCGCAGTGAAACCATACGGCTCGCCCTGGTAGTTCACCGTGATGATTGCCACGCCGGCCGCGTGCCGGCGGAACATTTCCTTGAACGTGTTCTCGTACGCCGTCTTGTCTGTCATGTTGGAAACTGCTCCTGAAACGCGGGCTGGATTCGGACTCTGCATTAAGCCTATGGCTCCCGCGCAGGCCCGGCGGAATCGCCCGACCCGCTACGTCATTTGATCGGGAGGGGCGAACATTTGTTAAGGTTTGTTAAATGAGTCAACACGCCGCCGGCCGCCGGTCATCCCGCCCGCCGTTGAAGTGGTTCGCTGTTGCAGCGGCGGCTGGTGTTCCGGTCGGGCTCCTCTGGTGGCTGCTGGCCCCGGGAGGACTGAACCTGATCACCCGTGACCCTGAATACGCGAGCGGGACGAATCCTGAGTTGTGGCTGCCCAGGGATCTCACCCTCGCCGGCCTCCTCGTGTTCGCCGGATGCCTCGCGGCCGTACTGCTGACGGACAAGGGCGGCCGCGCTGAGCAGGCGGCCTTCATCCTCAGCCTGGCGGGCGGCCTGGCCGGCGCCCTTGCCGCATGGCAGACCGGAATGCTCGCAGCACAGCTCTGGGGCGGGCCTGCCGACACCACTGTCAACGCCAGCGTGGCCTTTTCGCTCCGGTCCCTCTCGGTGCTGCTCCTGTGGCCGGCCGCGACGGCCGTCTCGGTCTTCGTGCTGAGCCTGTTGAACCTTCTCCGGCAGGGACCGGAAGGTGAAGGCCTGCCGTTAGCCGGAGGCACCGCGCCGGGTGCGTAAAATGGACCGGTGACCATTACTCCTGAATTTCCTGCCCCTGCCTCTGCCGCAGCGCTCAGTTTCCGTACAGTCGATCTGCGCGGACGGGACCTGACGCTGGCCGGTTTGCGGGCGGCAGTTCCCCGCGCGCAGCACCAGACGATGGCGGACGCGGAGCAGAAGGTCCTGGACATCATCCGGGCGGTCCGCACCCGGGGCTTCGCGGCCCTCAGCGAACTCGCACTGACGTTTGATGGTGTTCAGCAGCAACACCCGCGGGTCCCGGCCGAAGCTTTGGCCAGTGCCTTGGCAAACCTGGATCCTGCGGTCCGCAGCGCCCTGGAGGAATCGATCAGCCGCGCCCGGCGGTTCGCCGATGGACAGCGGCCCCGCAACATCGACGTCGAGCTCGGGGATGGCGCCCTGGTGAGCCAGAACTGGGTTCCGGTAGCACGCGTCGGCCTCTACGTCCCCGGTGGCCTGGCCGTCTACCCGTCGTCCGTGATCATGAACGTGGTTCCTGCCCTGGCCGCGGGCGTAGAATCCATTGCCCTGGCATCGCCGCCGCAGAAGGACTTCAACGGACTACCGCACCCCACCATCCTCGCCGCGGCGGCGCTGCTCGGGATCGACGAGGTGTACGCCATCGGCGGCGCCCAGGCCATCGCCGCTTTCGCCCACGGTGTGCAAGCCACTGACGCCGGACCGGCGCTGGAGCCCGTGGATGTTGTCACGGGTCCGGGCAACATCTTCGTGGCAACCGCGAAACGCCTGGTTAAAGGCCTGGTGGGAATCGACTCCGAGGCAGGCACCACAGAGATCGCCATTCTGGCCGATTCCTCCGCCCAACCCGCCCTGGTGGCCGCTGACCTGATCAGCCAGGCCGAGCACGATCCTCAGGCCGCGTCGGTACTCATCACCGATTCCGAGGACCTGGCCGCCGCTGTCCGCGTGGAACTGGAACGGCAGTCGGCCGGTACCAAGCACGCGGCGCGGGTTCGCCAGGCACTCGCCGGCCCGCAGTCCGGAGTTGTCCTGGTGGAGGACCTGGAACAGGGCATCGCCGCATGTGACGCCTATGCCGCTGAGCACCTTGAAATCATGACGGCGGACGCACCGGCTGTGGCCGCCAGGATCCGCAACGCCGGCGCGATTTTCGTGGGGGACTACAGTCCCGTCAGCCTGGGGGATTACTGCGCAGGCTCCAACCACGTGCTGCCCACCAGCGGTACTGCCGCGTTTTCCTCCGGGCTGAACGTGACCACGTTCCTGCGGGCCGTCCAGGTGGTCAACTACAGCAAAGCGGCACTGCAGGAGGTCAGCGGCCACATCGTGAGCCTCTCCGCTGCCGAGGACCTGCCCGCCCACGGCGAAGCGGTGACCGCACGGTTCCCGCAAGATTCCTGACCAACCCACGCCGGCTGGCAACCCACTACATGTAGTAATTACAGGATTGTTATTCCGCTATATGTAGTCGTAGACTGATAGGCGGCCAGAAGTAACAACAGGGAGGGGACATCGTGTACTGTCCGTTCTGTCGTAATCCGGACTCCCGCGTTGTGGACAGCCGTATGGCCGACGACGGCTCAGCCATCCGGCGTCGTCGTCAGTGCCCGGAATGCGGCCGCAGGTTCACCACCGTGGAAACAACCAGCCTCTCGGTCATCAAGCGTTCCGGTGTGGGCGAACCTTTCAGCCGGAGCAAGGTCATCAACGGCGTACGCAAGGCCTGCCAGGGGCGCCCTGTCAGCGAGGATGACCTGGCGCTCCTGGCCCAGGAGGTTGAGGAGCAGATCCGCGCCTCCGGTGCGGCGGAAATTGACGCCCACGAGGTGGGGCTGATCATTCTTGGACCCCTGCAGAAACTCGACCAGGTGGCCTATCTGCGCTTCGCCAGCGTCTACCAGGCGTTCGAGTCGCTGGAGGACTTCGAGACGGCCATCGCCCTGCTCCGTCATGAGTCAGCCGAAGTGGCCACCGAAGAAACCGTCAAGGGCACCAAGAGCTCCGAGAAGACCCCCCTGTAAAACTTCCGGTGGTGGCAGCGGAGGGGAAGCCGCTGCCGCCACCGGCTCTCCTGCTTTATTTGGTCAGCTTGTGCTTCACGGCAATCTCGACGGCGGCGCCAACAATTCCGGCCTCATTCTTCAGTTTTGCGGGCACAATAGGCGTCCGCAGCCTGAGGTTGGGCAGGTATTCGTCGGCCCGTTTGGAGATGCCGCCGCCCACGATGAAGAGTTCCGGGGAGAAAAGGAACTCCACGTGGGAGAAGTAGCGCTGCAGCAGCACGCTGTACTCATCCCAGCTCAGCCCGTCCCGCTCCCGGGCTACCGCCGAGGCTTTGCTTTCGGCGTCGAAGCCGTCGATCTCAAGGTGGCCCAGCTCAGCGTTGGGGACCAGGCGGCCGTCGAAGATAAAGGCCGAACCGATTCCGGTGCCCAGTGTGATGACCAGGACGGTACCTTCGACGCCGGCACCGGCGCCGTAGCGTGCCTCAGCCAGACCGGCGGCGTCGGCGTCGTTAATGACCTCAACAGGCCGGCCCAGCCGGGCCGTCAGCAGACCGTCGATGTCAGTGTTGAGCCAGCTCTTGTCCACATTGGCCGCCGAATGGACAACGCCATGCTGGATGATGCCGGGGAACGTGACACCAACGGGTGAGTCGGCGGCCGGCGCCTCCGGGCGGGCGGAGAGCTCCGCCACTACCTGGGCTACTACCTCGGCAACGGCTTCAGGGGTGGCGGGCTGGGGCGTCGGCACACGGAACCGCTCGCCGAGGAGCTTGCCTTTTTTCAGGTCGACTATGCCGCCCTTAATTCCCGTTCCGCCGATGTCGATTCCGATCAGCGGGGAGTTCTTGTGCGACTTCTCGTCCTTCTTGGCCAATGTTGTTCCGTTCGTGGAAGGGCGTGCGGGGCGGCCGGGCGGCTGACCAGCACGGATTTCAGGGCAGGGTAAGGATTTCGGCGCCGGACTCGGTCACCAGCAGGGTGTGCTCGAACTGGGCCGTACGCTTGTGGTCGCGGGTGACCACCGTCCAGTCGTCCTCCCACATGTCCCATTCAACCGTACCGAGCGTCAGCATGGGTTCGATGGTGAAGACCATGCCCGTCTCGATCACTGTGTTGTAGGCGGGGGCTGCATCGTAGTGCGGGATGATGAGGCCGGTGTGGAAGGCTTCCCCGACCCCATGGCCGGTGAAGTCCCGCACCACACCGTAGCCGAAACGCTTGGCGTACGACTGGATCGCGCGTCCGATCACATTGATTTCGCGGCCGGGAGCGACGGCCTTGATGGCCCGGTTCAGAGATTCGCGGGTGCGTTCGACCAGCAGGCGCGACTCGTCGTCGACGTCGCCTGCCAGGAAGGTGTAGTTGGTATCGCCGTGGACGCCGTTGATGAAGGCGGTGATGTCGATATTGATGATGTCGCCGTCCTGCACCACCGTGCTGTCCGGGATGCCGTGGCAGATCACTTCGTTAAGCGACGAACACAGCGACTTGGGGAATCCGCGGTATCCCAGGGTGGACGGGTAGGCCTGGTGGTCCAGGAGGAATTCGTGGCCCACCTTGTCCAGCTGGTCCGTGGTCACGCCGGGTTCGATGTGTTTGCCGACCTCGACGATTGCCTGTGCGGCGATCCGGCTTGCGATCCGGATTTTTTCGACGGTCTCGGCCGACTTGATCTCCGAGCCGGTGAACTTGGCCGGGGCGGGCTTGCCCACGTACTCGGGGCGGGGGATGGACGCCGGTACGGGAAGCTGCGGGCTGACCGTTCCCCGGGTGAGGGTTCCGGTGGGTGCAGTTGAGGCTAGGGAAGGCATAGATTGATCATATAAGGGACCGCAGAACGCCAAGTAACTTCAAGCCCAACCTGTCCGCATCCGTGCATAAGTTACGCGGATCACAGAAAGGCCGTTGCAGGCCGGAACGAGGAGCACCGATGACGGAGTACTGGTACAACGTGAACACCCACGAGGTGGAGGAGGACGCGCTGTCGGATTGGAGCCAGCTGATCGGCCCCTACAAGACCCGGGAGGAAGCTGAACACGCACTGGAGAAGGTGCGGGCCCGGAACGAGGCCTGGGAAAAGGGCGACGAGGACTGAAGGGCAAGCGCCCCCTGGCGGGCCTGCGGGCCAAGGGAGCGCGCAAGCGGCTAGAAGGAGTGCTCGGGCCCGGGGAACTGGCCGGAGCGTACGTCGTCGCCGTAGGACCTGGCAGCGTCGCTGAGGGTGGTTCGGAGATCGGCATACTGCTTGACGAACTTCGCCATCCTGCCGCCGCGCAGTCCCGCCATGTCCTGCCACACCAGAACCTGGCCGGTGGTGGCGTTGCCGGCACCAATGCCTACTGTCGGCACGCTGACGGCCGCGTCCACGGCGGCGGCGGTGTCCGCCGGAACCATTTCCATCAGGACGCAGAACGCCCCTGCCTCGGACAGAGCCACGGCGTCGTCGATCAGGCGCTGGGCGTCATCGCCGCGCCCCTGGACACGGTACCCGCCGAGGGCGTGCTCGCTCTGCGGGGTGAAGCCGATGTGGGCCATCACGGGAACGCCTGCCTGGACCATGGCGCGGACGGTCTCGGCGTAATACTTGCCGCCCTCGATCTTGACTGCGTGGGCCAGGCCTTCCTTAAGGAAGCGGACGCCGGTTTCCACGCCTTGCTGTGCTGAGACTTCGTAGCTGCCGAACGGAAGGTCTGCAACCACCAGCGCACGCTTGGCGGACCGTGCCACGGCGCGGCAGAGGGGGAGGAGCTCATCCACCGTGACGGGCAGGCTGGTTTCGTTGCCAAAAACATTGTTGGATGCTGAGTCGCCCACCAGGAGCACTTCGATCCCGGCCTGGTCGAAGATCTCCGCACTGTACTGCTCATAGGCGGTCAGCATCGCGAACCGCGTGCCATCCCTCTTGGCCTGCTGCAGGTGGTGGATCCGCACCCTGGCAGCGGGCTTCGCGGAACCTTCCGACGACGACGCCGGCACCTTTGCCGGGCCGTTTCCGTACGGTGCGGGTACTTCGGCGGACGCGCTCGAGTCAGGGCTGTGGGTTGTGGCCATGCCAAGAGCGTAGTGCTGTAGCGGCGCTCCAAGCTACCGGGGAGCGGCCGGAACGCCGTGATCCCCGTCATATTTGGGCGCGTTGCGGTGTTAACGCTGTGTTACGTGCGGTCCAGGCTCCCGCATTGGAGCGGATTGCTTAGTAAAGTGATGGTGAGCTGCTGCCGGCTGCCGCTTTCGCGGACCCGGGGCAAGAACGTTGACCGGAGAAGAGGCCTTCATGGACCGCCAGCAAGAGTTTGTCCTGCGCACTATCGAGGAGCGCGACGTACGGTTCGTACGTCTGTGGTTCACCGACGTCGTAGGGTCGCTCAAGTCTGTGGCACTCGCCCCGGCGGAGGTCGAGGGCGCCTTCGAGGAAGGCCTCGGTTTCGACGGCTCCGCCATCGAGGGCCTGGCACGGGTTTTTGAATCCGACATGCTGGCCCAGCCGGACCCCTCCACGTTCCAGATCCTGCCGTGGCGCGGCGAGACCGAACAGACATCCCGGATGTTCTGCGACATCCTCACCCCGGATGGCGAACCTTCCGCGGCGGACCCGCGCAATGTCCTCAAGCGCACCCTGGCCAAGGCCGCGGACATGGGCTTCACGTGCTACACGCACCCCGAAATCGAGTTCTACCTCCTCAAGTCCCAGGATCCGGGCCCGGACGGCGCACCGGTTCCGGTGGACGAGGGAGGCTACTTTGACCATGTGCCCGGTGGCGTGGCCCAGGACTTCCGCCGCACTGCGGTGACCATGCTCGAATCCGTCGGCATCTCCGTGGAATTCAGCCACCACGAGGCGGGCCCCGGCCAGAATGAAATCGACCTCCGCTATGCGGACGCCCTCCAGACCGCGGACAACATCATGACGTTCCGGACGGTTATCAAGGAGGTGGCCCTGCAGCAGGGCACCTATGCAACGTTCATGCCCAAACCCTTCACCGCGCACCCGGGGTCCGGCATGCATACCCACTTCTCGTTGTTCGAGGGCGACACCAACGCTTTCTACGAGGCAGGCGCTGAGTACCAGCTGTCCAAAACGGCACGCCAGTTCATCGCCGGAGTCCTTAAGCACGCGCCGGAGTTCACTGCCGTGACCAACCAGTTCGTCAACTCCTACAAGCGGCTTTGGGGCGGCGGGGAAGCTCCCAGCTACCTGAGCTGGGGCCACAACAACCGTTCTGCGCTGGTCCGGGTTCCGCTCTACAAGCCCGGCAAGGGTCAGTCGGCGCGCATCGAATACCGCGGGATCGACTCCGCAGCCAACCCCTACCTCGCCTACGCTGTTCTGCTTGGGGCGGGCCTGAAGGGCATCGAAGAGGGCTACGACCTCCCGGCAGCTGCCGAGGACGATGTCTGGTCGCTGAGCTCAGCCGAACGCCGCGCGATGGGGCATGACCCCCTGCCGGCGAGCCTCCACGATGCGATCCGCTCCATGGAGGATTCGGAACTGATGCCGCAGATCCTGGGCGAGCAGGTCTTCGAGCACTTCCTGCGCAACAAGCGTGCGGAGTGGCAGGACTACCGGCTCCAGGTCACGCCCTACGAACTGCAGCGCAACCTGGGCATTCTTTAGGCGGCGGCTTTGAGCCTCGCCCGCCGCCTCATCTCGGCCGGCTTCAGTGACCTGGAGAAGGGCGGGCGGTTCCTCGCTGCCGCCGAACTGGACGGGCTGGACCAGGACCGGATCTTCGCCGGACTGGCAATGGCGGCAAACCCGGACACCGCCCTGCAGTCGCTGGTCAGGCTGATTGAAAAGCACCCGGCGCTCCGGGACCTGGCTGCGGCCGATCCGGAGACCAGCGAGCCGCTCTACCGGGTGCTCGGTGCCTCCGAAGCCCTGGGGGAGTTCCTCATCCGGCATCCGGAGCATCTGGATGCCTTGGACGTCAAGGCGAGTCCCGAGCCAAGCGCTGCGGACCCGGAACAGCTCCGCGCTGCGCTGCTCACCTCCGTCCGGGCTGATCCGGGGTCATCACGGCCGGTGGCAGGAATAACGGGGGCTGAGGCCTACGCTGCACTGCGAACGGCCTACCGTCGCGGGGTGGTGGACCTTGCGGTCAAGGACCTCTGCGCGGTTGATCCGTTGGACTTCATGCCGGCCGTCGGGGCGGAACTCGCGGATCTGGCCGGTGCCGCCATCGAGGCTGCGCTGGCCGTTGCCCGGGCCGAAGCGGCGGAGCAGTTCACCGCCGAGGAAGTGGCAGGCGTGGGCCTGGCCGTTATCGGCATGGGCAAATGCGGAGCCCGCGAACTGAACTATATTTCCGACGTCGACGTCATCTACGTGATGGACGCCGGGGACCTTGACGACGCCCGCGCCAGCACGGTGGGCACGGCATTGGCCACCGGCATCTCGCGGGCCATTTTCTCCGTGGCGCGCGAGCCGGGCCTGTGGGAAGTGGACGCCAACCTGCGCCCGGAGGGCAAATCGGGACCACTGGTGCGCACCCTGGCCTCCCACGAGAGCTACTACGCCCGCTGGGCCGAAAGCTGGGAATTCCAGGCCCTCCTGAAGGCCAGGACCATTGCGGGGGACAAGGATCTTGGTGAGCGCTACGAACAGGCCGTTGCGCCCCTGATCTGGAGTTCCGCCGGCCGCGAAGGGTTCGTCGAATCGGTGCAGGCCATGCGCCGCCGGGTCACCGAACACATCCCTGCCGCCGAGGAACAGCGGCAGATCAAGCTGGGCCGCGGCGGCCTCCGAGACGTCGAGTTCACCGTGCAGCTGCTTCAGCTGGTGCACGGAAAATCCGATGAATCGCTCCGCCGCCGGGACACCACCTCGGCCATTGCTGCCCTCTCCGCCGGCGGCTACATTGGCCGGGCCGACGCCGCAGCGTTCGATCATGCCTACCGGTACCTGCGGCTCCTGGAGCACCGGATCCAGTTGTTCCAGCTCCGCCGGACACACCTGATGCCCGTGAACGAGGCTGCCCTGCGCGCTCTGGCGAAGGCGGTCCTGGGGCCGTTTTCAAACGACCGGCCGCCACCGGACGCCCTGATGGCCGCCTGGCAGAAGACCAAGCGCTCGGTCCGGGAACTGCACGAACGCATCTTCTACCGGCCGCTGCTCAACACCGCAGCCAAACTCAGCACCGAGGACGCCAGGCTGACGCCGGAGGCTGCCCAGGGCCGCCTTGCCGCGCTTGGTTACGGAGACCCCCGCGGGGCGATGCGGCACATTGAGGCGCTCACTGCGGGTGTCAGCAGGAGGGCCGCCCTGCAGCGCCAGCTGCTGCCCATCCTGCTGGACTGGCTGGCCGAAGGTGTTGACCCCGACGCCGGACTTCTCGCCTTCCGCCGCGTCAGCGAGGCACTGGGCACAACCCACTGGTACCTGGGCATGCTCCGTGACTCCACGGCAGCCGCCGAGCGGCTGTGCCATGTCCTTTCCAACTCCAGGCTGATTGCCGACCTTCTGGAGGTGTCACCGGAATCGGTGGCCTGGTTGGGTAACGACAAGGATCTTGCACCGCTGGGCTTTGAGGCCCAGTGGCAGGAGATTACCTCCAAGATGTCCCGCCACTCGGACCCGGAGAGTGCCATGCGGCTGATCCGGCTGATCCGGCGCCGGGAGATCCTCAGGATTGCCATCGCCGATTCGGCCGGACTGCTCAGCCAGGACCAGGTGGGCACAGAACTGGCCAACACCGACCGGGCGGCGGTACTGGGCGCCCTGCGTGTGGCCGAAGGCATTGCTGCCGCCGACGGCCCGTTGAAGACGGCCGTGCTGGTGGTGGCCATGGGCCGGCAGGGCGGCCGGGAGATCGGCTACGGCTCTGACGCGGACGTTATGTATGTCCACCGTGCGCTGCCGGGCCACTCCGAGGAGGAAGCTCAGGAGCAGGCGCAGCGGATCGTTTCCTCGATCTCCAACCTCCTGACGCAGCCGCTCAAGCCTGCCATCATGGCAGAGCGGGTCCTGCAGATGGACGCCGACCTGCGGCCCGAGGGCAAGAACGGCGCAATGGTGCGGTCCCTGGATTCATTCGCGGAGTACTACCGGCGATGGTCCCTGATCTGGGAGGCGCAGGCGCTGCTCCGGGCCCGGCCGATGGCTGGCGACGACGCCCTGGCCCACGACTTCCTGGCCTTGATAGACCCCATCAGGTATCCCGCAACGATTTCAGAGAATGACGTCAGGGAGGTGCGCCGGGTTAAGGCCCGGGTGGAATCAGAGCGCCTGCCGCGCGGGGCCGATCCGGCCCGCCACCTGAAGCTTGGCCGAGGGGGGCTGAGTGACGTCGAGTGGCTGGTGCAGCTCCTTCAGCTCCAGCATGCCGGCAAACACCACGAGCTGCGGACGACGTCCACGATCGAGGCACTTGATGCTGCTGCTGCCCTGCACCTGCTCTCCGGGGCCGATGCGAAGCTGCTGGCCGACGCCTGGCGGCTCGCCAGCAGGATCCGTTCGGCCAATGTCATCTGGAGCGGCAAAGCGTCGGATCTCCTGCCTTCCTCAAGGCGGGACCTCGAGGCTGTGGCGCGCTGGTGCGGCTACGAACCAGGCAATGCTGCGGCGCTGGAGGAGGACTACCTTCGCCTGAGCCGGCGTGCCCGGGCTGTGTTCGAACGGGTATTCTACGGTCACTGACCGGGCCAGGCGTCCGGCCCATCGGGATGCAGACAGCCGCGGCGGACCGGTGCTAACTTGGGGGCCATGGCTACCCAAATCTATCTGAACCTGCCCGTCAAGGACCTCAAGCGGTCGGTGGACTTCTTCACGGCCCTTGGCTTCTCCTTCAACCCGGACTACACGGATGAGAATGCCACCTGCATGATCATCAACGAGAACGCCTTCGTCATGCTGCTGGTGGAGGGATTCTTCAAGACTTTCACGTCCAGGGACGTTGCCGATGCAACTGGCGCCACGGAGGCCATCACAGCCTTCTCCGTGGACAGCAAGGAAGCTGTGGACGAGACGGTGCGCAAGGCCCTGGCGGCGGGCGGCAGGCCTTCGCAGGAGGTCCAGGACTATGGGTTCATGTACAACCACAGTTTCCAGGACCCGGACGGGCACCTTTGGGAGGTGCTGTGGATGGATCCGGCAGGGCCGCCTGCAGATGATTCCTCACCCGCCGGCGACGAAGGGCGCTGACCTGAAACGTCCGCCTGCTTCTGTGTGGCTGATTTCCCTTCAAGACCTCGACGCCGATTCCCTCGCCATCCAGCTCGGTGAAGTCGCCCTGATGGAACTGTTGCCGGGCCAAAGCACCTTTGTTGGTGACCCGCTCCGGATGGCGCTGGCAGGACTGGCCGAGGACTCGCGCTTTCCCTACGTCATCGAGGCGGATGGATACGCCGTAGGAGTGCTGACATTGCAGTCCGGCGCGGCGGGCCTTGCCGGCTGGCCGGACCAGAACTCCGCCTGGCTGCTCCGCGGGTTCCTGATTGACCGGCGCCATCAGGCCAAGGGACTCGGACCGCTGGCCGCTGCGTCCGCCGTGGAAACTGCCGCGAAACTGACCGCCAGGCTGGCAACGGCAGAGGCCGGCGTCGTACTTTCCGTCAATGAGGGAAATCCCGCGGGGCGCTCAGCCTACCGGCGTGCGGGTTTTGAGGACCGTGGGCAATATCTTGGCGGCAGTTCCGGTCCGCAGCGGATCATGTACCGGGTCTTCGGCGCATAACACGCGCTGGAACGTAAACATCCGTTCACGACACCCGGGATGCATTTGCGTGGAGGCCCGCAGTGGCCGATCATGTGGATTGGCGGTGTTCCCACACCTTGTTGGGGGGAAGGCTGGAACAGTCTTCGTCTCGGGGGCACACGTCAGGGGGCCGGCTCCTGGTCTCAGCACGTCTGGAGCCGGCCTCCGCCTTGAGCACCAAAAAGTCCGCCCGGCTGCGAAGCGGAACTCGCAGCCGGGCGGACTCTTGACGGACTGAACGTGCTCAGCCGCGGGGTTTGCTAGACGCCGTAGTAGAGCTCGAACTCGTAGGGGTTCGGGCGCAGTGACAGCGGGCGGATCTCATTCTCGTACTTGTATTCGATCCAGGTGTCGATCAGGTCCTGGGTGAACACGCCGCCGGCCTGCAGGAACTCGTTGTCCTCTGCAAGGGCGTCCAGTGCTTCTTCGAGGGTGCCCGGTGCCTTGGGGATGTCCTTGGCTTCCTCGGCGGGGAGCTCGTAGAGGTCCTTGTCGATCGGAGCCGGGGGTTCGATGCGGTTGCGGATGCCGTCAATGCCGGCCATCAGCTGGGCGGCGAACGCCAGGTACGGGTTGGAGGAGGGGTCCGGAGCGCGGAACTCGATGCGCTTGGCCTTGGGGTTCGAACCCGTGATCGGGATACGGATACCGGCGGAGCGGTTGCCCTGCGAGTAAACCATGTTGACCGGAGCTTCGAAGCCCTTGACCAGGCGGCGGTAGGAGTTCACCGTCGGGTTGGTGAAGGCCAGCACTGCGGAGGAGTGCTTGAGCAGGCCGCCGATGTACCAGCGGGCGGTGTCGGACAGGCCGGCGTAACCCTTTTCGTCGTAGAACAGCGGTTCGCCGTTGGTCCACAGCGACTGGTGGCAGTGCATGCCCGAGCCGTTGTCACCGAAGACGGGCTTCGGCATGAAGGTCACGGACTTGCCCCAGGCATCGGCGGTGTTCTTGACGACGTACTTGAACTTCTGGAGATCGTCTGCCGCGTGGGTCAGCGTGGTGAACTTGTAGTTGATTTCAGCCTGGCCGGCGGAACCGACTTCGTGGTGGCTGCGCTCGACCTCAAGGCCTGCTTCGTCCAGGGCGACACACATGGCGTCGCGGAGGTCGGCCTGCTTGTCGGTGGGGGAAACCGGGAAGTAGCCGCCCTTGATGGGGGTCTTGTAGCCGAGGTTTCCGCCCTCTTCTTCGCGGCCGGTGTTCCAGTGGGCTTCTTCTGAGTCGATCTTGTAGAAGCTGCCCTCGGGGGAGGACCGGTACTGGACGTTGTCGAAGACGAAGAACTCGGCCTCGGGAGCGAAGAACGCGGTGTCAGCGATACCGGTGGAAGCGAGGTAGGCCTCAGCCTTCTCGGCTACGCCGCGCGGGTCGCGGTGGTAGGGGTCTCCGGTGCGGGGGTTGACGATGGAGAAGTTCAGCGCCAGCGTCTTCTCCATGCGGAAGGTGTCCAGGAATGCAGTGGTGACGTCCGGGATCAGCTGCATGTCGGATTCCGCGATGCCCTGGAAGCCACGGATGGAGGATCCGTCGAACAGCTGGCCGTTGACGAAGAAGTCCGCGTCCACGCTCTTTGCCGGCACGTTGAAGTGCTGCTGAACACCCGGGAGATCGGTGAAGCGGATATCGACGAACTTGATATCTTCGTCCTTGATGTACTTGAGGACTTCGTCCGCATTCTTGAACATCTATGCTCCTTACGCATATGTAATATCTGGCTGGCAAGCCATCTGGTCCGGCGCAATCCAAAGGGCAGGGAGACAATGTTTCCCTGCTGGGGGTATTGCTTGAAACTTCACCCAGCCTATGGACATGGCATTTCCCGTCCATGTCCACATTGTTTCGGGCAGGTTACAGAATCCCCGGCTAGGGCAACGCTAGCGGGTGTCCATACTGTGGTCTAGCGGGTTCCACTCTGTGAACGACGGTGAGCCCGCATGGGCCCGTGCCAGTCACAGGGCGCACCCGGCGACTCGGTAAGCTTGGACAGTGGTAGATCGTAAAGACATTGGCTCCTGGCTCAGCGGACCGGACACGTCCGGCATTTCCAAGTACCCGGGGGAGCGGCTGGGTCTTCCCGAGTCAGGGCCGGGATCCATCGCGCGGGCCGGGCGGCGCATTGTGGCCATTATGGTGGACTGGGGAATCGCCATGCTGATCAGCAATGCCGCGTTCGGCGGCGACTCCTGGGCCACGTTGGCTGTCTTCGCCGCGGAACAGATGCTGCTGGTAGGCACCCTTGGTTACAGCATCGGTCACCGCCTGGTGGGAATCCATGTGGTCCGGCTTGGCGGCGGCCCTGCAGGCCCCCTCGCGGGTGCAGTCAGGGCCGTGCTCCTGTGCCTGGTCATTCCCGCCGTGATATTCGATCCGGACCACCGCGGCCTGCATGACAGAGCCATGAACACCATCCTGGTCCGCAGGTAGCCGGAGGTAGCTGGCCGCAGGTGCCCGGGTCAGACCGCTGCTTTGTCCTTGGCGGCTGCTTCGTTGGCGTCTTCAGCCGGCCGGGGCGTGAGGTAGCCTCGTTTGCCGGCCCACCGTTCAAAGGCAACGGTGGCGAAGGGGAATACCGCCGACAGTCCGGCGAAAAATGCTACAACGAACGGCCACCGCTGAAGCCGCCACAGAACCAGTGCTGCGACGCCGTACCCCACAAACAATGCACCGTGAACCGGGCCGGCCACTTCCACGCCCACCTCCGTGGTCCGCGCGATCCATTTGAAGTACATGCCCATCAGCAGCGCGGCCCAGCTGAACGCTTCGGCAATCGCGAGGATGCGAAAGGCCCGGATGGCAAAGGTCTGAGGAGTAATCGTCACGTGGTGTCTTCCAATCTCGTGCATTCGAATGTCACAGGATGTGTGGCCATCTTGACAAAAAACCGCCCCGGTTCCAGCTGAGCCGGAACCGGGGCGGTCCAATGGTACTAGCGTCCGCGGTTGGGACGGGCCTTGTAGGGGTCGATTCCCTTGGGAATCGGGAGCTTGTTGCCGAGCGAGGAGATCCGCTTTGACACGGCGTTGACCTCGAGCTTGGTCAGTTCGTTTTTCAGCTTGGTCATTTTCTTTGCCACCTGGCTGATGGGAACCTGGCCCTCGCCCCGGCCGCTCTCGATCACATGGACCGTGACGTTGGGCAGGATGCGGGCGAGGCGCTTGCGCTCGGCGTCGAGCATCGGCTTGACGCGGACGGTGGGTCCTTCGCTGACAAGCACGACGCCTGGGCGGCCTACTGCACGGAACACGGCGTCCTGGGTACGCGGGTTCACAGCAACCGGCTGGTCCTCGGTGATCCAGCCGCGCTTGAGCGTGCCCAAGGCTGCGCCCGAGGCACCGGGCTGGTTCTCGATCTGAGCGAAGGCGGCGCGTTCCGCACGCCGGGAGAGGATCAGGGTTGCCCCAAGCAGGCCCAGCGGAATGCCGATGATCAGGCCGGTGATCCAGTTCTCCAGCCAGAAGCCCACCAGGAAGCTGAGCGCCACAACACCCAGGAACACCAGCAGCATCAGCCACGGGACCATGGGGTCATGCCGGCGGGTCATGGTGAAGACTTCGCCGATCTGCTTGAGCCGGCTGGGCTTCTTGACCTTCGCTTCTTTGGGCTTGCGCGAGAAGAGGCCACGCTTCGGGGCGTCATCCGCCGCGGGAGTTGTGTTACTGGAATCAGGGGATTTCGCCATAGTGCCACAATTCTACGCGATTTAAGCCTGAAAGCCGGACGCCGGAAATAGTCCGGTGCCGGCCCTCAGGAATAAGAAGCAGCAAGCTTAGGCCCGGGCTGCGAGCAGTGAGCTGGCTTCCTGGCGGGTGCTGCCGGAGGACTCGATGTGGGCGAGCCCGGCCGGGATCTCCCAGCCCTTCTTCCGCATTGCAGTGGCCCACAGCCGGCCCGCACGGTACGAGGACCGGACCAACGGGCCACTCATCACACCGAGGAACCCGAGCTCCGTGGCCTCGTCCTGGAGGTCCACGAACTCCTGCGGCTTGACCCAGCGGTCCACCGGCAGGTGCCGCTCGGACGGGCGCAGGTACTGGGTGATGGTGATCAGGTCACACCCGGCCTCGTGCAGGTCCCGCAGGGCCTCGGAGATCTCCTCACGGGTCTCGCCCATGCCCAGGATCAGGTTGGACTTGGTCACCATACCCAGGTCCCGGCCCTGGGTGATCACATCAAGGGACCGCTCATACCGGAACGCCGGCCGGATCCGCTTGAAAATCCGCGGGACCGTCTCCACGTTGTGCGCGAACACCTCAGGCTTCGAATCACAGATCGCCGCAATATGCTCCGGCTTGCCGGAGAAATCAGGGATCAGCAGCTCCACACCGGTGCCCGGGTTCAGCTCATGGATCTTCCGCACCGTCTCCGCGTACAGCCAGACACCCTCATCGGCCAGGTCATCCCGGGCCACCCCCGTGACCGTCGCGTAGCGCAGCTGCATCGCCTGGACCGAGCGGGCCACCTTCGTGGGCTCGAACATGTCCACCGGCGACGGTTTGCCCGTATCGATCTGGCAGAAATCACACCGCCGGGTGCACTCGGACCCGCCGATCAGGAACGTGGCCTCCTTGTCCTCCCAGCACTCAAAAATGTTGGGACAACCGGCCTCCTCACACACCGTGTGCAGGCCTTCCTTCTTAACCAGGTTCTTCAGCTGGACATACTCCGGGCCCATCTGGACCTTCGCCTTGATCCACTCAGGCTTCCGCTCCACGGGAACCGCCGAGTTACGCTGCTCAACCCGGAGCAGCTTGCGGCCTTCTGGTGCCAGTGTCATCGGAGAGCTCCTTCTGGGGTGGCGACTAGCGCATCTTCATTCTTCTGCAGTTCTTCGGTGACCCGTGCAACGAGGTCAGCAGGCGTGACGTCGAGGCCGGTCTCCTGCGCGATGGTGGTCACGCCGGCGTCGGTGATTCCGCAGGCAATGATCTGGCCGTAGGGGGCGAGATCGTTGTTGCAGTTGATCGCGAACCCGTGCATGGTCACACCTTCGCTGACGCGGATGCCAATGGCCGCGATCTTGCGGGCCGGGCCTTTGGCATCTGCGTTGAGCCAGACCCCTGCCCTGCCTTTGATCCGCTCAGCCGCAATGCCGTAGTCAGCCAGGACGGCGATGATCACAGCTTCAAGGCGTTCGACGTAATCGCGGATTCCAGCCGGGTTTTTCAGTTTGATGATGGGATAGCCCACCAGCTGGCCGGGGCCGTGCCAGGTCAGCTTGCCGCCACGGTCCACGGCCACCACGGGGGTTCCGTCGAAGGGCCGTTCGTGGTCCTCCGTGCGCTTACCGGCGGTGTAGACGGCGGCATGCTCCAAAAGCAGTACCGTACTGGGGGCAGTGCCTGCCAGGACGGCGTCGTGGATTTCGCGTTGCAGGTCCCAACCGCGCGAATAGTCAACGAAATCCGGGGCGAGACCCACCTGTGAAAACTCAAGAGTCATGCCTTCCAGCTTAGACCCCGGGCGGCGGCGCCTCCCCTTAAGTGTCAAACCTCTCACCCGACCGTGGAGCCCGGTCCTGCTGGCCGATCCCGTGCCCCGCACATGGCCTGTGGATAACTTCTGCAGCGGCGCCGGGATTCCGCTAGACATGGGTCATGACAAATTTCGCTGCTCCGGCGGTTCCCGGTTTTGTGGTGGGACGTGTGCTGGGCCGGGGCGGAAGCTCCACAGTGTGGCTGGTCACCGAGGAAAGGACCGGCCGCGACTTCGCTCTGAAGTGTCTGGGGAGCGAAGGCGGCAGCAGGACCCATGCCAGGACGGCGGGATTTATTGGTCCTGCCGGAGAAGAGGACATCCGCCGGGAAATCCGGATCCTCTCCGTCCTGGACCATCAGCATCTCATCAAGGCCCATGACGCACTTCATTTTGACGGCTCGGCGGGATCGGAAAACTCCGGCGGCGGAACGGGTCTGCTGCTCGATTATGCTCCCGGCGGCTCGCTGGCCGACCTGGTGGGCAGCAGGGGGAAGCTGCCCATCGGCGAGACGGTGACAATATTGACTCCCATTGCCCAGGTACTCGGCTACCTGCACGGCAAAGGATTCACCCATGGCGATGTCTCGCCCGGCAACGTCCTCTTTACCGGACACGGTAAGCCGATGCTCTCCGACGTCGGCATCGCCCGGATGGTGGGGGACGTTTCCCCAGTGCCCGATCACGGCACCGCAGGGTTCATGGACCCGTCCCCGGTGGACGCTGTCCGGGCAGGACTCCAGCCGGAGCGGGACGTGTACTCTGTTGCCGCACTGGGGTGGTACTGCCTGACAGGGGAGCCGCCAAGGCGGACGGCAGACCGCCCGCCTTTGTCCCTGCTGCTCCCTGACGTTCCCGCGGACCTCGCCGCCGCTTTGGAGGCGGGACTCAACGAGGACCGGCGGGTCCGGCCCACGGCTGTCGAGCTGGCGACGGCGGTCTACCGGAGCGCGCCGCCGCTTCCCGTTGACCTTGCCTCTTCTGTCCACTCTACGGTCCTGCCGCAGTTGCTGACCCGGCGCCGGGTCCCGGAGCGACGCGGCAACGCAGCCCGGAAGTGTTTCCGGGCGTGGGGCCGCCGGATCTCGACCTCGCGCTGGTCTGGGCTGATCGGGGCGCGCCAGGTCCTCCCGTTTCCGCAGGGCGAGCGTGCTGTATCACCGGAGCCCCGGCCACCGGGGGAACCACGCGGAAAACACACCAAGGAAGCCGTCACCGGATTGACAGCGGCGGAAAAGGTCCCGAAGCGGCGGGCGGCAGACCCCGGCCCGCTGCGGAAAGAAGCCAGTACCGCCCCGAAACGGCGGGCCGGGCAGGCCCGGGTCACGGCCGCGATGCCGGGACCGGTCCGGGGGACGGTGCTGCTGGCAGCGGGGGCCGCAGCCATCGTGGCTGCCGCAATCGGGACCGCCGGTGCCTTTGGCCCGGCCGGACCCTGGGCCGCGGAGGCCGGATCCGGGGCGCTGCCCGTCAGTTCCGGAGCCGCCAAAGCCGGGGAACCGCCGGGCGCAGACGGGCCCGGCGGGGGGAGTCCCACGCCGCTGGACTCCCTGATTCCTGCGGAGGTGACCGCGCAACTGCAGTCAGTTGACCCCGTCGAGGCCGTCCGGGGACTGGCAGCCGTGCGGTCCGTGGCGCTCAGTTCCGGCCGCCTGGAGCTTCTGGATCTTGTCAACGCTCCGGGCTCCGCTGCCTCGGCGGCGGACACCCGCATCAAGGACGATCTTCAGGCGTCGGGAAATATCCTCGCCGGATTCACCAGTAAGGTTGCGGATCTGCAGGTCCAGCCCGGAAGCTCGCCAGGCCGGGCAGTCGTGGCGGTCACTTCCGCCACGTCGTCCTATGAGGAAAGGGATGGTTCCGGAGCGGTGGTGGCCAGCGCCGCGGAGGGAGCGGAGCAACAGCTTCGACTGGTGCTGGTTAGTGTTGATGGCCGATGGCGGATCTCCGATGTGTTGCCCGGGTTATAAGGAGCCGGCGCACCGATGGGGCAGTCACCATGGAGCACCGGGCTGTCCGCCTTGGCTTAGCCGCTTACCTGCCAGTGCCATCAGCCGGTCAGGCCTTCGCGGCAACCCACGCAGCGGCTTGGGAAAGGGTTGGGTGCTTCCACGTGAAGCCTGCCTCAGCCAGGGCCATCGGCTCCATCCGCTGGCTGCCCAGCAGGAGTTCGTCGGCCAGCTTACCCATCACCAGCCGCAGGATCGGCGCCGGAACACGGAACACTGCCGGCCGATGGAGTGCCCCGGCCAGGTGCGAAATGAGGGCATTGACGTCCGCAGCCTCGGGAGCGCAGACGTTGACCGGACCCGAGACGGGGGACTCAAGCAGGAAGCTGAACGCTGAGGACACATCGGGAAGCGAAATCCAGGGCCAGTGCTGGCGGCCATTGCCCAGCGGACCTCCTACGCCAAGCCGAAGCAACGGCATGAGCCGGCCCAACGCGCCCCCTTTCCTGCTCAGGACCACCCCCGTGCGTGGCGTCACGACCCGGACCCCGGCTGGAGCACCATGTGCGGCTGCTTCCCACTCGCTGCAGATCTGCGCCATGATTCCTGTGCCGTTCGGGGAATTCTCACGAACGACGGCCGCCCCGCTGTCACCGTAGTAGTTGGAGCCCGACTGGCTGAGGAAAACCTTGGGCGGGCTGTCGACTTTGGCCATTGCCGAGGCCAGGGTCCGGGTGGGGCCTAGCCGTGAGCGGAACAGTTCGTCAATCCGGGCGCGGGTCCAGGGGCGGTCTCCTATGCCGGCGCCGGAAAGATTGATCACTGCGTCAGCGCCCTCCAGATGGGTTGGATCAAGCTCGCCGGAGGCTGGGTCCCAGCGCAGTTCCAGTGGCGAAGCCGGCGCCCGCCGCACCAGGCGGAAGACCTCGTGGCCATTCGAACGCAGGTGGGCGGCCATGTCGCTTCCGATGAGGCCTGAAGCTCCGGCCATGATGATTCGCATGTACCATCTCACCACGCCCGGTACAGCGGCGGAACCTCCCTCGGACCTCCGGCGGAGTTGACTATGATCGTACGATGACTTCTTCGAGCTACCTTCGGTTTCCGCATGTCCACGGTGATCTGGTCACGTTTGTGGCCGAGGACGACGTCTGGATCGCGCCGCTCAGCGGTGGCCGGGCGTGGCGCGTTTCGTCGCTGCAGCTTCCTGCCCGCAACCCCCGCTTTACCCCTGACGGCAAACGGCTCGTCTGGACTGTCGTCCAGGGGACTTCGCCGGAAGTGGTTTCGGCCGAGGTGGACGGCGGGGGCTACCGCCAGCTGACATACTTCGGCCACGCCACCACCAGGGTCAAGGGCTTCACCGCCCGCGGCGAGGTTGTGGTGACCAGCGCCTTCCGACAGGCCGAAAGCCGGCACACTTACGCGTACCGCCTGCCGGTGGACGGCGGCTGGGCAGAGGAGCTCCCGCTGGGGCCGGTGGAATCGGTGGCGTTCGGCCCGGAGATCGGGGACGAGCGCCCCGTTGTGCTGGCCAGCGTGCTGTCCCGCGAACCCGCTTGGTGGAAGAGGTACCGCGGCGGCACCGCCGGCAAGCTCTGGATCGACGCCGACGGGAACGGTGAGTTCGAGCGCCTGGTTCCGCACCTTGACGGGAACCTGACGGACCCCATGTGGGTGGGCGGGCGGATTGCCTTCCTCTCTGATCACGAGGGCTACGGAAACCTCTACTCCGTCCTGCCCGGCGGCGCCGACCTGCGCCGCCACACCGACCACGAAGATTTCTACGTCAGGCACGCCGCCAGTGACGGCAAGCGGGTCATTTTCGAGTCAGCCGGTGAGCTCTGGGTCCTGCATGACCTGGACTCCGATGCTGTGCGGCTGGACATCTCCCTGGGCTCCGCGTCACAGTCGCGGCGGCCGGCCCTGCTCAAGACAGCCAAACATCTGGGCGAGGTTGTACCTGACTCCACCGGCTCTGCCAGCGCGGTGGAAGCGCACGGCACAGTGCACTGGATCCGGCACAAGGACGGACCGTCCCGCATCGTTGAGGCCACACCGGGTGTCCGTGCGCGGCTCCCCAGGGTGCTCGACGGCGGCCGGCTCGCCTATATTGCCGATCACGGCGGTGTCGAAGCAATCCACATCAAGGAAATCGCCGCGCAGATCCCCGGCGATTTGGCTGCGGCAGCACCGGCAGCACCGGTGATTGGTGCTGACAACCTCCCTGACACCGGCGAATCGCAACTTCCCCGGCCGGTTCCTGCCGCTCCCTCGGCCGCCGGCGCGGCGGCAGACGTCGTCGTCTCCGTGCCCGATAACCCGCGGGGTGAGGATTCAGCGACCGGTCAATCCCCGGCTGCTGTTGCAAACCGCCCGGACCTGGCGAGTGACGGTGCCGGCTCAACCGCACCCGGATCACGCATCGACTTCCCGAAGCCTTCACGCACCAGTGCCATGGAAGCGAGCCCGGACGGCCGTTGGCTGGCGTTGGGCACGTCCTTCGGCGACGTCTACCTTGCGGACACCACATCCGGGGAGCTTTCCCTGGTCGCCACCATCGGCGAAGGAGCGATCGAGGAGTTGGCGTGGTCGCCCGATTCGCAGTGGTTGGCGTGGTCCGAACCCGTCACCTCGTTCGGGTCCCGCAGCAGGCTCAGGCTGGCCAGCGTCACTGCCTTCGCTGACGGCATCGTGGAGGTCACGGACGGCCGCTTCCGTGACGAGTCGCCCAGTTTTAGCCCCGATGGGAAGTTCCTGGCCTTCCTCTCCAACCGCAGCTTTGACCCGGTCTACGACGGACATTCCTTCGACCTGTCCTTCCCCAGCCCCATCAAGCCCTACCTCGTGGCATTGGCTGCAGCAACGCCGTCGCCCTTTGGACCCACCGTAGACCTGGAGCCGGCCGTAGCCCCGGAGGAGAAAGACAGCACCGGCGGCCTGGCCGGCACCGCCCCGGTCCAGGTGGACCCGGACGGGCTGGCCCACCGGGTCATCGGCGTCCCGGTTCCGCAGGGAAACTACACCTCCCTGACCGCCACTGACGATGCACTGCTGTGGCTGGACTGGGCCCTTGCCGGCGTGACCGGCGATGGCAAAGCAAGCAAGGACGACAAGGATGCGCGGCCGAACCTGGTACGGTTCGACCTGGCGCGGCGGAAATCGGCCACCCTGGTGGAGTCATTGGACAGCTACCGGCTCTCCGGCGACGGCAAAAAGGTGGTGCTGATCAACGACAAGCAGGTCAGCGTAGTCCCCTCCACGGCCAAGGCGGACGAGGATTCCGGCCAGCTGGTTAAGGTCGATCTGGGCAGGATCCGGGTGATGATGAACCCCGTCAGCGTCTGGGGCCAGGCCTTTGACGAAGCCTGGCGCCTGCAGCGCGACTTCTTCTGGACCGAGGACATGGCAGGACACGACTGGGAATCGATCCACAACAGGTACCGTCCGCTGGTGGACCGGCTGGGATCCCACGATGACCTGGTGGACCTGCTCTGGGAACTCCACGGCGAACTCGGCACGTCCCACGCCTACGTCAAGCCTGCCGCCGTGACCGAGAACGGCAGCAACGGCCAGGGCCGGCTTGGCGCCGACCTCGCCCTGACTCCGGCGGGCTGGGAGATCAGCCGCGTCCTGGCCGGCGAATCCTCGGATCCGCTGGCCACCTCCCCGCTCACGCGGCCCGGCGCCGGCGCCCTGGCCGGAGACGTGTTGCTGGCCATTGACGGGGTGCCGCTGTCCGCCACAGTGACGCCGGCCATGCAACTGGTCGGTGCCGCAGGCCGTGCAGTGGAACTCACGCTCCGCAACGGTCCGGGCCATGGGGCCAAGGCGGGGGAGCAGCGGCGCATTGCCGTCGTCCCGGTCAGGGACGAGGAACGCCTTCGCTACCAGGAGTGGGTCGCCGCCAACCGCCGGACCGTCCGGGAGGCCTCCGGAGGACGGTACGGCTACCTTCACATCCCGGACATGATGGCCAACGGCTGGGCCCAGCTCCACAGGGACCTCGATACCGAAACAGCCCTCGACGGCCTGATCGTGGACGTCCGCCGGAACCGCGGCGGCCACACGTCTCAGCTCGTGGCTGAACTGATTGGCCGCAAGGTCACCGGCTGGAGCATGCCCCGCGGCGAACGCCCCCGGACCTACCCCCACCACGCCCCGCGTGGTCCGGTGATTATCCTGACGGATGAATTTGCCGGGTCCGACGGCGACATCATCACCCAGGTATCGAAACTCCGCGGCATCGGACCGGTCATTGGAACGCGGACCTGGGGTGGCGTAGTGGGGATCGATAACAGGTTCTCACTCGCCGACGGCACGGGCGTGACCCAGCCGCGGTATGCCAACTGGTTCACGGGCGGGGTGGGCTGGTCGGTGGAGAACTACGGCGTGGATCCAGACATCGAGGTCGCCTACCCGCCGCACGCCTACGCGGCCGGCCGGGACCCCCAGCTGGAATACGGCATCGGCGCGCTCAAGGAAATGATCCAGGAGCTGCCCACGGACACGCCACCTGCGCGTGTTGGCTACCGCAGCCTGCGGCCTGCACCGCTTCCCGCGCGGGCCAAGGCGCCCGAGGGCCACTGACGCGAACAAAGAAAGGCCCTGCCCCTGCCGGATTAACCGGAAGGGGCAGGGCCTTTTTTATCGCCCTTTTAGGCGTCGAGCGTGGCTTCCAGGGTGATGCTGATGCTGGCAAGGGCTCCGGAGACAGGGCAGCCGGTTTTGGCCTCGCCGGCGATCCGCTGGAAGTCCTCTTCGGAAATCCCCGGGATCCGGGCTCCGACCGTCAGGTGGCTGCCGGTGATGCCGGTGCCGGGAACGAACGTCACGTCGGCTTTGGTCCGCACCTCTTCGGGAGTGTGGCCGGCCTCGGCGAGCATGTTGCTGAAAGCCATCGAAAAGCAGCTGGCATGGGCTGCGGCAATGAGCTCTTCCGGGCTGGTCTTACCCTCGGCCGCTTCGGTGCGTGCCTTCCAGGTAACGTCGAATGTGCCCAGGCCGGAGCTGTCCAGCGTGGTCTGTCCCGAGCCTGCGAAAAGGTCGCCGTTCCATACTGTGTGCGCTGTGCGTGTTGCTGCCATGTCCACTCCTTGATATCGGTTCCAACCGGGGCAGGCCGCTGCCTGGCCCCGCCGGTTCCCATCCTAGGGATTCCCCGGCGGCCACGCACGGGGTGTCCGCTCTCAGTGGATAAACGACGACGGCGCCGCTCCCCACATGCGGGGGCGGCGCCGTCGTCGATGGTTCAGTGGGCGGTCAGTTCCAGAGCGTGGCAATGGCCACGTTGAGCAACGCAAGCCCGCCGACACCGTGGGCGAGCCCCTTGCTGACATCCTCGCCCTTCTTGTACTTGCGGCGGCCGATGAAGGCGAGCACACCCACGGCCAGGGCGACGGCAAACTTGACGCCCAGCTTGAAGTAGCTCGCATCCATGTCCAGCGCTGGAATCAGGCCCATCAGCACAATGCCCGTCAGGAGCTGCAGCATGGCACCGTCGAACTGGCGCGGGTGGACGGTGGGCTTCTTCATCTGGCCGATCCAGATGCCAACGATCATGGCGGCGCCGACGATGTGCAGGAAAACCACGATGTTATAGACAATTTGCATGGCCCCAGTCTAGCCAGTACTTTCTACGCAGCGTAGTAAGACCCGCCTGGCTGAGGCACTCCTGCACCGGGAACAAAACAGCGACGGCGGCGCGGACCTCCGGTGGTTTCCCACCGATGTCCGCACCGCCGTCGCCGTCGGAGCTTAAGGCAATCTTCGGAGACTAGAGTCCGAGGTCTGCCTCGAAGGCGCCTTCTTCAAGGCGGGCCTTGAGGGTCTGCAGGAAGCGGCCTGCATCCGCGCCGTCCACCAGGCGGTGGTCGTACGTGAGAGACAGGTACATCATGGAGCGGATGGCGATCGAGTCGTCACCGTTCTCATCGGACACCACTACCGGGCGCTTGACGATCGCTCCGGTACCGAGGATGCCCACCTGCGGCTGGTTGATGATCGGGGTGTCGAACAGAGCGCCGACCGATCCGATGTTGGTAATGCTGAACGTGCCGCCGGACAGTTCATCCGGGCCGATCTTGCCGTCCCGGGTGCGGCTGGCGACGTCGGCGATCTTGCCTGCCAGTCCGGCCAGGTTCAGGTTGCCGGCGTCCGTGATAACCGGAACCAGCAGGCCCTTGTCAGTGTCCACGGCGATCGCCAGGTGCTCGGCGTTGTGGTAAGTGATTTCCTGCTTGCCTTCGTCGTACGCCGCGTTGAGCTTGGGGTGCTGCTTCAGGGCTTCGGCAACAGCCTTGGCGATGAAGGGGAGGAACGTGAGCTTGGTGCCGTTCTGGGCCTGGAAGGAGTTCTTGGCCTTGAGGCGGAGCTTGGCCACCTTGGTCATGTCCACTTCGTGCACCTGCGTGAGCTGGGTGGAGACCTCGAGGGACTCGCGCATGCGGCGGGCGATGACCTGACGGATGCGGGGAGCCTTCTGCGTGGTGCCGCGCAGCGAGGAGGCAGCCGGGCCGGCCTGGGCAGCGGATGCTGCCGGTGCCGATGCGGCGGGAGCCGATGCAGCCGGGGCTGCCTTGGCTTCAGCTGCGGCCATGACGTCCTGCTTGCGGATGCGGCCGCCAACACCGGTGCCGGAGAGGGATGTGACGTCGACACCGTGCTGGTTGGCGAGTTTACGGACCAGCGGCGTGACGTAGCCGGCCTCGCCGCCGGCTGCGGGCTCCGCAGCGGGTGCAGCGGGAGCGGGCGCTGCCTCAGCCTTGGGCGCTTCGGCCTTGGGTGCTTCGGCCTTGGGTGCTTCGGGAGCGGGAGCGGGAGCGGGAGCTGCGGCCGGGACAGGTGCCTCGGGCTTGGCTTCGGCTGCGGGAGCCGGAGCGGCGGGTTCTGCAGCCGCGGGGGCAGCTGCACCGGAGCCGATAACGGCGAGGACAGCGCCTACTTCTGCTGTTTCGTCCTCGTTGACACGGATTTCCTGCAGCGTTCCTGCAACCGGGGAGGGGATCTCGGTGTCCACTTTGTCCGTGGATACTTCCAGCAGCGGCTCGTCGACCTCGACGGTATCCCCGATGGCCTTCAGCCAGCGGGTCACGGTGCCTTCGGTAACGCTTTCGCCGAGTGCGGGGAGGGTGACGTCGTGGCTTTCGCCGCCGGATGCGGCAGGGGCCTGCTGGGCGGGGGCGGCCTCTTCGGCGGGGGCCTGCTCGGAGGGTGCTTCGGCCGGAGCTGCCTCAGCGGGTGCTGCCGGGGCTTCCTCGGCGGGGGCGGCTTCTTCGGCCGGTGCGGCTGCCTCGGGGGCAGCGCCTCCGCCGGAGCCATCACCAATACGGACCAGGGGAGCGCCTACCTCGGCGGTCTCGTCCTCTGCAACGAGGATTTCTTCGATGATGCCGGCTATCGGAGAGGGGATTTCGGTGTCTACTTTGTCGGTGGAAACCTCGAGCAGCGGCTCGTCCACCTCTACCCGGTCACCTACCTGCTTGAGCCAGCGGGTGACGGTTCCTTCGGTGACACTCTCACCGAGGGCGGGCAAGTTAACGGATTCAGACATGTCGTCCCCGTTCTCCTTATTGATCTTGTGCGGATGGTTGCTGCCTTGGTTTTGAGCTTAGTGCACCCGGCAATTCGGGCCGGGCGCACTAAGCCCAGGTTCTTGCTGTGGTGCGGGCGGGGCGTTTCAGCCGTGCAGGGCCTTGCCTGCCAACGCCAGGTGTGCTTCGCCGAGGGCCTCGTTCTGGGTCGGGTGAGCGTGCAGCAACTGGGCCACGTCCTCCGGGTAGGCTTCCCAGTTCACGATCAGCTGGGCTTCACCGATCTGCTCGCCCATGCGGGAGCCGATCATGTGGACGCCGACTACGGGGCCGTCCTTCTGGCGGACCAGCTTGACCAGACCGCCGGTGCCGAGGATGGAGCTCTTGCCGTTGCCGGCGAGGTTGTACTCCTGGATCTCCACCTGGTCCTCGCCGAACTTCTCCTTGGCACCCTTTTCGGTGTAGCCCACGGTGGCGATTTCGGGTTCGGAGTAGGTGACCTTGGGGATGTTGACGTCCTCGACGATGACCGGCTTCAGGCCGGCGATCTCTTCGGCGACAAAAATGCCCTGCTGGTAGCCGCGGTGGGCCAGCTGGACGCCCGGGACGATGTCGCCCACGGCGTAGACGTTGCCGACACCGGTGTGCAGGCGCTCGTTGGTGATGACGAAGCCGCGGTCGATGGTGACGCCGGCTTCTTCGTAGCCAAGGTTGGCGGTGACCGGTCCGCGGCCCACGGCCACGAGGAGAAGGTCCGCTTCGAAGGTCTTGCCATCGACAAGGGTGACCTTGACGCCGTCGTCGTTCTGTTCGACACCCTGGAAGAAGACGCCGGTGGAGAACTTGATGCCGCGCTTCTTGAACGCACGCTCAAAGTTCTTGATGATCGCGGCGTCCTCGTTGGGGACGAGCGAGGGCAGGCCCTCAACAATGGTGACGTCCACGCCGAAGGACTTCCAGACGGACGCGAACTCGACGCCGATGACGCCGCCGCCGAGGATGATGGCGCTCTTGGGGATGTAGTCCATGGTCAGCGCTTCGTCGGAAGTGATGACCTTGCCGCCGATTTCCAGGCCCGGCAGGGTGCGGGAATAGGAACCCGTGGCGAGCACGATGTTCTTGGCCTTGTAGGCAGTCCCGTTCACTACGACAGTGTCGGTGCCCTGAAGCTTGCCCTCACCCTCGATGACGGTGATGCCCTTGGACTTGATCAGGCCCTGCAGCCCCTTGAACTTGCCGGCGATGATGCCGTCTTTGTAGGCGTTGACAGCGGTGATGTCGATGCTGTCCAGGGTGACGTTCACGCCGTACTTGGCGGAGTCACGGGCGTGGTCGGCCAGTTCTGCCGAGTGGAGCAGAGCCTTGGTGGGGATACAGCCGTTGTGGAGGCAGGTGCCGCCCAGCTTGCCCTTCTCCACGAGGCCCACGGTGAGGCCGAGCTGTACGGCCCGCAGGGCGGCAGCGTATCCGCCGCTGCCGCCACCGAGTACCAGGATGTCGAATTCTTGCGCAGTTGCCTGATCGGCCACTTAGACGCTCCCTCGCGTGAATGATGACGCGAGAGTACGCATCATCTGGTCTTGGAACTTGTACTGCCGTGATTATGCCAGCAGGCAGGTTCTCTTGCATTTGTGACTACCGTTGTTCACCTTAGCGAACCACTTATCCATGCTCCACCTTGCCACCGCGTTTGTGGAGCGCTTGTGTCCAGTGTCACGCGGCTTTAGCCCAGGAGGTCCTCCACGTAGGCCACCAGGGTCCGGACCGTGCAGCCCGTGCCCTGTTTGTGGGTGTAGCCGTAGGGGCTCCCGTTGTTGAAGGACGGACCCGCGATGTCGATGTGGGCCCAGGGGATCTGTTCCCCGTCCTTACCCTTGCCCACGAACTCACGCAGGAAAACAGCGGCGGTCATCATGCCGCCGTGCCGTTCCCCGATGTTGGCCAGGTCCGCAACCTGGGAATCGATGCTCGGACGCAGTTCCTCCGGCAGCGGCATCGGCCACACGAGTTCGCCCGCGCGGTCGGCGGCGGCCTTCAGTGGACCGGTGACGCTGTCCGAGCCCATCACTCCGGCGGTCCGGTTGCCCAGGGCAATGAGCTGGGCTCCGGTGAGCGTGGCGACGTCGATGATGGCGTCCGGGTATTCCCGGCTCGCTGCGACGATTCCGTCGGCCATGACCAATCGGCCTTCGGCATCAGTGTTCAGCACTTCAACGGTCTTTCCGCCGAACATGGTCAGGACGTCGGCGGGCCGTGATGCGGCGCCGCCGGGCATGTTTTCGGCAATGCAGAGCCACGCGGTGGCCTTGACCGGCAGGCCCAGCCCGGCGATGGCCAACACAGTGTTAAGGACGACGGCGGCTCCGGCCATGTCGCTCTTCATGTCGCCCATGCCCAGTGCCGGCTTGAGGGAGATGCCGCCGGTGTCGAACGTGATGCCCTTGCCCACGAGGGCGATCTTCGAAGTCGCCTTGGCGGGGGAGTATTCCACCTTGACCAGGCGCGGCTGCCGGGATGAGCCCTTGCCCACGCCCATGATTCCGCCGAAGCCTTCTTTTTCGAGGCGCTTCTCGTCCCAGACGGTCACCTTGACAGGGAGTCCCTTGGACAGTTCCTTTGCAGCCTCGGCAAATGACTCCGGGTAAAGGTGGCTGGGCGGCTGGTTGACGAGGGAGCGCGTAGCGTTCACGGCCTTCCCGATCAGGGCCGCCCGGGTCAGCGCTGTGCGCAGTTCCGGGCTGTCCGCCACCGCGGTGTGGATCACTGCGCTGCGGACAGGGTCCTTCTGCCCGTCGGTTGAGGACCGGTATTCGGTAAAGGAATAGGCGCCGAGGGCGGCTCCCTCGGCGACGGCCGCGACGTCGGAGGTTCCCGCCGTCGGGAGCGCGAGAACAACGGTGGTCAACCCTGCCAGCTGGCGGACAGCCGAACCGGCGGCGCGCCTGAGCGCCTCGGCGGTCAGCGCACGGTCAGCGGAGACTTTTCCCACACCTGCAAGGACAAGGACGCCCGCGCCGGTTTCCGGGTGGCCGGGAAGCCGGACAACCTGGTCCGCAGCGCCGGTGACGCCGAGGGCTTTAAGGTAATCGGCCAGGACGCCGGCGGACTTCGCGGTCAGCGGGTTGTTGAGAAGGACCGGGCCGTCAGTGCCCTGTCCCACGCCGATGACAACAGCATCGCTGGGGGTTCCCCTCAGGTCCTTGGTGAGGGTACTAAGGTTGATTTCAGCATTCTTGACCACGGGTAAGTCCTCAATTCTCGAAAAGGCTGTTCGCGCTGGTGGATGTCAGGCGCACGGCCAGGGAAGTTCGGCGGCCGTCCGATCGGAACCCGGCCGGGGTGCCGGCAAAGCCCGTCCGGAAGGCCATTGTCGATCGTAGCCGTTGTGGGCCCCGGCCGCCGTATTTACGGAGACCTGCGCCACATCCGGGCTTCGCGGAATGCCCGGGTGCCCGGCTGTGTTGTAGAAGATATCCACCCGAACCCTCGAAAGGAAGACGCCGTGCTTGAACGGATTTCCGGCTCCCTGCTGGACCCCGATGCGCTCTATGCGAGCAACATCGAACTGTTCCACAGCCCGGCACTCCGCGGGCTGAACCTGGTGATGGGCTTTACCGGCTTCGCCGACGCCGGCCACGTGGTCAAGCAGATTAACGCGGAGCTGCTGGACACCCTTAACGCCGAGACGGTGGCAGTTTTCGACGCCGACCAACTCATCGACTACCGCTCCCGCAGGCCGCACGTATCTTTCGTGGAAGACCACCTGCAGGACTACAGGGAGCCGAAGCTGGCGCTGTACAAACTCACGGACGGCCTCGGCAGCCCGTTCCTCCTGCTGGCCGGCTTTGAGCCCGACCTTCAATGGGAGCGCTTTGCCCGCGCAGTGGTCGGCATCGTCGAGAAGCTGGACGTGAACCTTGTTGCCTGGATCCATTCCATCCCCATGCCGGTACCCCACACGCGCCCCGTAGGCGTGACCGTCCACGGCAACCGTCCGGAACTGATCGAGGGGATTTCCGTTTGGAAGCCCACCGTGGAAGTACCCGCTGCGGTGGGACACATCCTGGAGCTGCGGCTCATGGAAGCCGGACGGAACGTTGCCGGCTACGTGATCCACGTGCCCCACTACCTCGCGGAGGCGGAGTACCCCACAGCTGCCGTCGCCGGACTTGAGTTCCTTGGGGCGGCGACCTCGCTGATGTTGCCTACGGACCGGCTGCGCGAAGCGGGCAGGGAAGTGGGCCGGCAGATTGCCGAGCAGATCGAAGCTTCCGAGGACGTGCAGCAGGTGGTGGCCCGCCTGGAGGCGCGGTACGACGAAAAGGCCGAGGGAACGGTCCGGCGCTCACTGCTGGCTGACGAAAACGACGAACTGCCCAACGGTGACGAGCTCGGCGCCGCCGTCGAGGCTTACCTGGCACGGGAGAACCCCGGCACGTAATCCGTTGCCCACGGGTCTGCCGGCGGCGTCCGCCTGGCAGACCCCTGGAGTGCTCTGTGCGGTACCCCGGGCATAATGAGGGAGTGACTGCACCCCGCGCCTGGCTCATCTGGACCATCGGAATCTTCGCGTATCTGGTTGCCGTTTCCCAGCGCACGTCATTCGGGGTGGTGGGACTTGAAGCCACCGAACGCTTCCACGCCGGAGCGTCGGCCATCTCGTTCTTTACGGTCCTTCAGCTGCTGGTCTACGCGGCGCTGCAGATTCCCGTTGGCCTCCTGGTGGACAGATTCGGTTCGCGGGCGATGATCGCCGGCGGGGCCATCCTGATGGGGCTCGGGCAGTTGCAGCTGGCCTTCGCGGACAGCATCCCCGGGGGTGTGGCAGGGCGCGTCCTGGTGGGCGCCGGGGACGCCATGACCTTCATCTCCGTCATCCGACTTATTCCGTTGTGGTTTGCTCCGGCGCGGGTACCTTTGGTCACGCAGCTCACCGGCATGTCCGGGCAGTTGGGGCAGCTCATCAGCGTGGTCCCATTTGCGTTTGTGCTGCACTCTTTCGGCTGGACGCCCGGCTTCCTGATGCTGGCGGGCATGTCCGGACTGGCCGTGGTCCTCGTGGTGGTGCTGCTCCAGGACCACCCGCCCGGAGCAGCCGTCCCCCGCGCGCAACAGGGGCTCAAAGCCACCGGGGCTACACTCGCCCGCGCCTGGCGGCAGCCGGGAACCCGGCTGGGGATGTGGAGCCACTTCACCATCCAGTTCAGCGGCACTGTGTTCGCCATGACCTGGGGTTATCCCTTCCTGATCTCGGGGCAGGGCCTTGACGCCCCCACGGTGGCCGGCCTGATGTCGCTGTACGTAGCGGCGGCGATGGCCGTGGGCCCCTTTTTCGGTCGGTTCGTTTCCCGCCACCCGCTTCGCCGCTCCACCATGGTGCTGCTCATCGCCGGATCCACGGCCGCCGCCTGGGCCGCGGTGCTGCTGACGCCCGGCCGGGCCCCGCTGTGGCTGCTGGCCTGCCTGGTGGTGGTCCTGGCTATCGGTGGCCCGGGCTCGATGATCGGCTTTGATTTCGCCCGGACCTTCAATCCGGCGCACAGGATCGGCACCGCTACGGGAATTGTGAATGTGGGCGGTTTCATCGCGGCCCTCGTGGCCATCTTCCTGATCGGGCTCGTCCTGGACGTCCTGCTGGCCAGCGGTTATTCCCAAGGCGTGCTCTACGGCCTGGACCCGTTCCGGATCGCCCTCAGCGTCCAGTTCCTGCTCCTGGGGTTCGGTGCGGCCATGATGCTCGCCTGCCGCCGCAAGGTCCGGCGCCAGATGGCGGCCCAGGGCGTTGTGGTGGCACCTCTCCTGCAGGCCATGGCGCAGCAGCGGCGCGCGAGCCTGGCCCAACGGCGCCACCGGGACAGCCCGGACTAGGACCGGCACTTGTCCTCCACAACAGGCGGTCTTGGCAGATTGTTCACATAGGAAAGCCCGTTCTTCAGACCGGCCGCGGCTGGGCCAAAGCTGGAGTCATGACACCTCCAGAACACCTGACCGTCCGTGGCCCTGAAGACATCCTCGGATTCATTCCGCATTCCCTTGGGTACTGGCCGGCGGACAGCCTCGTGGCCATGACCATGCAAGGGAAGCGCCTGGGCGCTACCCTGAGGCTCGATTTGCCAGGTCCGGAAACGCTTGCCGACCCCAGGGACTACGCCCGTACAGTGCGCGACTACCTCCTGGCGGACCAGCGTGCCGACGCCGCCCTCCTGGCTTTCTTCACCAACGACGGCTGGATGGACCCACCTGGAACGTACAGCGGACTCCTGGGTGCGCTGGAGAACGTCCTGGACTCTGCGGGCCTGACCGTTCGGGACGCGTGGTACGTCGGGGACGCTTACTGGCGTGACGCCCACTGCGCCAGCCAGGACTGCTGCCCGTCTCCGGGCCGTCCGGTCCAGGCGATCCGTGACAGCATGCTCAACGCAGAAATGGTCTACCGCGGCAGCAGTGTGGGTCCAGCGCCTGCGGCGGGTGCCCGCCCCCGGTTCCCGGTCTCTGACGCGGAGCGTGATGTCATCCTGGCCTCGGAAGCAGCGTGGGCGGCGCAGCTGGACCGCCGCCGGGGGAGCAGGGAGCAGTTCTGCCGGCTGATGGTCCACTGGGAAGCCCTGCTGGCCAACCCGCCGGCGGAACCGCTGGCGGCACAGGACGTTGCCTACCTGCGGGCCTCACTGGCGGTCCCCGCGTGGCGGGACGCTGTCCTGGTGATGGCAGCAGCCGGCCGGAAGGCAGCCGTTGCGGGCGCCGCAGCGTTTGGCATCTTCGAGGCCGGATGCACGCTTGACCCAGTGGGACCGGCACATCCTGAACCGCCGCATCCTGAACGGGCCTTTCCTGAGCCGGCACCATTTGGGCAGTGTTTGCCGGGATCACCTGCGGATGGGTCACCGCTGACTCCATCAACGCTCGATGGACCCGATGCCGGAGCAGATTCCGGAGCTGACTCCAGGGACGGGTCCGGCATCCCCGGCTACGGCGAGGTCCTGCTGGGGCGCGCGCCCGTTCTCCCGGCCTGGTCCGGGCTGAACAACCTGGACCAGGTCCTCGAGCAGTTGTGGCCCTGCGGCGGGCTGGCCGGTGCAGCCGCACTGACCGGCCAGGGATGGATCGCATGGTGCAGGGGGCGCGGCTCCTATGCGGCCGCTTACCTCGGCAGGGCGCTGGACGAACAACCGGGCTACCGGCTGGCGGAACTGCTGCTCGAACTGGTCCGGCGGGGCACGCTCTGCGGCTGGGCTGCCCGCAAGGAAGCGGCCTGGCGGAGGTTCGAACCCGGTGCGGCCTAAGGGACGCCCTTGAGGTCCTGCCGGCAAAACCGTGAGACAATGGTTGCCGAGACCCGGTTGGGTCCGTGAATCAAGTGCTGGTAATGAGCCCTTTTCGGGAACATTACAGCCGCCCCGGCAGTTCTACTTGTAGACTCTGCCGGCCGTGGTTGCACCTGATGTTCATCACGGACTTGACAGGGTCATAGTGGTGTTGCCCGTATGGTGATTCCACAGACCGCCGCTAGAAAGGTTTTCTGTGACCCCGTCTTCCGCGAAGAAGGAACCCGCCACTCAGGACGATTTGTCCCCTGAGGAGAAGCAGGCTGCAACCAACGCCAAGCGAGCAGCGACGCGGGCAGCCAATAAAGCCGTCAAGGATGCCGCCGGTGATTCAGCCGTGGACGGTAAGCCTGAGCCCAAGAAACGCGGGCCCAAGCCTGGCGCCAAAGCCGCCGCCGAAGCCGCTGGAAAGTCAGCGCGTGGCGCATCGGACTCCGACGATGATGACGTCGAAGAAGACCTCGATGACATCATCATTGAAGCCGGCGACGACAGCGAGATCGATGCTGCCAAGGCCGCTTCAGCCGCCACAGGCAAGGGCTTTGTGTACTCGGACGCCGATGACGACGACGCCCCTGTCCAGCAGGTAATGTCTGCCGGCGCCACGGCCGACCCCGTCAAGGATTACCTCAAGCAGATCGGTAAGGTTGCGCTGCTCAACGCCGAGCAGGAAGTCGACCTCGCGCTCCGGATCGAAGCCGGGCTCTTCGCCGAAGAAAAGATCAACGCCGACGACGGCTCGATGGATCCGAAGTTCAAGCGCGAACTCGAGTTCGTTATCCACGATGGCAAACGCGCGAAGAACCACCTGCTCGAAGCCAACCTCCGCCTCGTGGTTTCGCTCGCAAAGCGGTACACCGGCCGCGGCATGCTGTTCCTGGACCTCATCCAGGAAGGCAACCTGGGCCTGATCCGTGCAGTGGAGAAGTTCGACTACACCAAGGGCTTCAAGTTCTCCACGTACGCCACCTGGTGGATCCGCCAGGCCATCACCCGTGCCATGGCCGACCAGGCCCGCACCATCCGCATCCCGGTGCACATGGTTGAAGTCATCAACAAGCTGGCCCGTGTACAGCGCCAGATGCTGCAGGACCTCGGCCGCGAACCCACGCCGGAGGAGTTGGCCCTTGAACTGGACATGACGCCGGAAAAGGTCGTCGAGGTCCAGAAGTACGGCCGCGAGCCGATTTCGCTCCACACTCCGCTTGGAGAAGACGGCGATTCCGAGTTCGGCGACCTCATCGAGGACTCCGAAGCCGTGGTCCCCGCCGACGCCGTCAGTTTCACCTTGCTGCAGGAGCAGTTGCACTCCGTGCTGGACACCCTCTCCGAACGCGAGGCCGGAGTGGTGGCCATGAGGTTCGGCCTGACCGACGGTCAGCCGAAGACTTTAGACGAAATCGGCAAGGTCTACGGTGTTACGCGTGAGCGTATCCGCCAGATCGAATCAAAGACGATGTCCAAGTTGCGCCACCCGTCACGGTCCCAGGTGCTTCGGGACTACCTGGACTAGGTCTCCGCACGCTGACGCGGGATCGCCTTCCGCCCCAATATGTTCGGATGGGGTGGCGGGTGGTCCCGCGTTTATGGTTAAGCGGCCAACGCGGCACGTTCTGCGAACCGGATAAAACTTCCTGCTAACGGCTTAAAGAAATCAGGACCCCTCCAGCCGGAGGGGTCCTGAAATGCTTTTGTCAGTTCAGTCGACGGCCGTGAGGTCAGTCAACTACAACGGGAGCCTTCTCGTGAAGCCGCCCTGTCTCATCGTGCCAGCCGGAGCTCAGGGGCTTCAGCGTAGCCTCGACTCCACGGGCGTGGTGGCCGCAGAAGAGCAGCTCACCACCGGAGGACTCGAGTACAACGCGGACGTATGCCTGTGCTCCGCAGCGATCGCACCGGTCCAGTGCGTTCAGTGTGCGGTCTGCCACTGCTGTTGTCATGTCGGCCTCCTTAGTAGATCTGTACCTCTATGTAACCAGTATTCGTAGCAAAACCGTCGCAAGGATGGGACAAGTTCGCTGTACGCGTAGCCGCAAGAATCCATCAAGGCCCTCATGCTTGATCACGAAAAGGTTACGAGTGGCCCCGTCCTGGCCTCCGCCAGGAGTGGCAGACCGGCCCGCGCGGCCGCGCAGACTAGGCTTGAAGGGGCGCCGGCAGCGCCCGCTGTTCCGTCACTGAAGGAGTTCACCACCCGTGGCACCAAGTTCTGATTACACCGCCCGGCACCTTTCTGTCCTGGAGGGCCTTGAGGCCGTCCGGAAGCGGCCGGGCATGTACATCGGCTCCACCGATTCCCGCGGTCTGATGCACTGCCTGTGGGAGATTATCGACAACTCGGTTGACGAAGCGCTGGCCGGGTTCGGGCACGACATCAAGATCATCCTGCACGCTGACAACTCAGTGGAAATCCACGACGACGGCCGCGGCATACCGGTTGACGTCGAGCCGAAAACCGGCCTCACAGGCGTCGAAGTCGTCTTCACCAAGTTGCACGCCGGCGGCAAATTCGGCGGCGGTTCCTATACGGCCTCCGGCGGACTGCATGGTGTGGGCGCGTCGGTGGTGAATGCTCTCTCCGCCCGCCTCGACGTCGAAGTGGACCGCGCCAGCAAGACCTACAAGATGTCCTTCCGCCGCGGGGAGCCGGGCCGGTTCAAGGACCAGGGGAGCAAGCTCGATCCGGCGGCAACCTTCGCGCCGTTTGTGGACGGCTCAGTGCTGGACATTTCAGGCAAAGCGAAGCGCGGTGTCACCGGGACGCGCATCAGGTACTGGGCCGACCGCCAGATCTTCACGCCTGACGCCAAATTCTCCTACGACGAACTGGCAGCCCGGGCACGGCAGACCTCCTTCCTGGTGCCCGGCCTGAAGCTCACTGTCCGCGACGAGCGCCGGCTGCCGGGGACCCCGGGGGAGGCCGGGCCGCACGAAGAGGTATTCCATCACGACGGCGGCCTCTCTGAATTTGTGGAGTTCCTTGCCGCCGATCCTGCCGTCACCGACATTTGGCGGCTGCACGGCTCCGGGAAGTTCAAGGAAACCGTGCCGGTACTCGATGAACGTGGACACAGCCAGCTCGCCGAGGTCGAACGTGACTGCGAAGTGGACGTGGCTCTCCGTTGGGGCATCGGCTATGACAGCACGGTGCGCAGTTTCGTGAACATCATTTCCACGCCGAAGGGCGGCACGCACCAGTCAGGTTTCGAGCAGGCACTGGTCAAGACGTTCCGCAAGGCTGTTGAAAGCAATGCCCGCAAACTTAAGGCGGGCAACGACAAAATTGAAAAGGACGATATTTTTGCCGGCATGACCGCGGTCCTGACAGTCCGGCTGGCCGAGCCGCAGTTCGAAGGCCAGACCAAAGAGATCCTGGGTACCTCTGCTGTCCGTGCCATCGTGGCCAGGGTGGTGGAGCATGAAATCAACGCCAAGCTCAACTCCGCCAACCGGAACGACAAAGCCCAGTCGGCGTTGCTGCTCGAAAAAATCGTCAGTGAAATGAAGTCCCGGATTTCCGCACGGGTCCACAAGGAAACCCAGCGGCGTAAGAATGCCCTGGAAACCTCATCCATGCCTACCAAGCTCGCGGACTGCCGCACCGACGACGTCGAACGTTCCGAGCTGTTTATCGTCGAAGGTGACTCCGCGCTGGGAACTGCCAAGCTGGCGCGGTCCTCGGACTTCCAGGCGCTGCTGCCCATCCGCGGCAAGATCCTGAATGTCCAGAAAGCCTCGGTCGGGGACATGCTGTCCAACGCGGAATGTGCGGCCCTGATCCAGGTGGTGGGCGCCGGCTCCGGCCGCAGCTTTGACCTTGCCGCGGCCAGGTACGGCAAAGTCATCCTGATGACGGACGCGGATGTCGACGGCGCGCACATCCGGACGCTGCTGCTGACCCTTTTCTTCCGGTACATGCGGCCCATGATCGACGCCGGGCGGGTCTTCGCCGCTGTTCCGCCGCTGCACCGCGTTGAAGTCATCAATGCCGGCCAGAAGGCCAACGAGATGATCTACACCTACTCTGAGGCCGAACTCCATGCCCTCCTGGCACGGCTTGCCAAGGACGGCAAACGCTACAAGGAGCCGATCCAGCGGTACAAGGGGCTCGGTGAGATGGATGCCGGGCAGTTGGCTGAGACCACCATGGATCCCCGGCACCGGACGTTGCGCAAAGTGGGCATTGAGAACGCCAAGCACGCCGAGGACACCTTTGATCTGCTGATGGGCTCCGATGTTGCCCCGCGGAAGGACTTCATCATCGCCGGCGCGTCCAGCCTGGACCGGGAGCGGATCGACGCCTGACCGGCGGCAGACGTTCAGCCCAGCAGGCCCGGCACCATCAGGAGTGCCGTGGGCGCGGCGAGCAGCAGCACGCAGCCGGCCAGGACAGCCCCGCGGGCGGCCGCAGGCAGCGGAGGCCGGGGTGTGAGCAGCCGGGTCACCCGGGTAACCGTGGTGCGGGCAGAACCCGAAATGGCCCCGGTCGGCGCTTCCAGCCCGGCCAGGGAAAGGTGCGCCCGGGCCGGCAGGCCCGGCGCTCCCACCGTGGCCATGCCTTCGGAGGGTCCGCTGGCCACGATGGCGATCGCCTTGATGAGCGTGGCTTTGCTCTCGGTCCGCAGCGCCACGTCGTCGGCAAGCATTTCGATAAGCGAGTTCACCGATTCCTGCGCCAGCCTGGTGGTGGGAAGCCAGGGGAGCGCCTGGCGCCAGGCGGCGAACGCCCAGAGCAGCAGGTGATGGCGTTGGCTGAGATGGGCGTTCTCGTGGATCAGGACCGCCCGCAGTTCGGCGGGTTCCAGCGCTGCCATCAGGCCGTCTGAAAGAACAGTGACGGATCGGGCACCACCCGGGAGGCAGTAGGCCACCGGAGAATCATGGCTGATGACCACAGTGCCTGTCCCGTCCGCGGAGGGTGATGCCAGGAGGGCGAGGAGCTCGCGGTGGCGCCGGCGCTGCCGTTCGATCCTGTAATACGTCAGCAGCAGCGTGAACACCAGGTGGGCCAGGAGCAGCGCCGCGGCTGAAAGGGCGAAAATATGCCAGAAGCCCAGGGCTGTCGTAGGGGCATTGAAAAGGACCATGCCGGCCAGTGCCCGGAGCCCGGCGATCAGGTTGTCACCGATCGGCTCGAGTCCATAAACCAGCATGGCGCCAATCATGGACAGGCCACCTGCCAGCGCGATGGCCTGCCACAGGAGCATGGCCGTGAAGGGCGAGCGGGCCGGCCACGAGGCACGGGAAAGAAAGACAGGCACTGGCCATGCCAGGACTATCGCGAGGACCGCCAGGAAATACGAGGTCCAGAACATGGTCCCCTAGACGTGGCCAAGCAGTTTGCGCAGGGTTTCAGCTTCGCTTTGCGTCACTGATCCGATGAATCGGGCCAGCACGGCCTCGCGGTCCGGCGCAGAGCCAAGAACCTCATGCATCAGTTCGGCCGTGTGGTCTTCCCTGCTGGACACAGCCTGGTAGCGGTGCGGCCGGGTGCCGCGCTCCCGCTCCACGAGGCCCTTTTTTTCCAGCCGGGACAGCACGGTAAGAACCGTGGTGACGGCAAGTTCCTTGCCCTCATGCCCCGCTACGTCGCCCTGCGCGCCAGTGCTTTGTGCCAGTTTGTCACGCAGGGTATTCGCGGTGGCTGCTTCATGGCCTGCCCAGAGCAGATCCATCACTGCCCGTTCCAGTTCGCCAAGACTTGCCATTGCCATACATCCTTAAAGATTCCCCGCACCGGGCGGCCCAACGGCCGCGGTGACTGCCAACGAACACTACAAATACAAGAACAAATTTACCCGGTTTTTGGCTGAATTTCTACGTACGGTAGAAAGCCGCGCCGGGATGAGCCGCAACGGCGCCGCTTTTGAAGCCTTGTGAGCTCTCCCGCTTCGTGGAACTGTGTGTTTTACAGTGCCCGCCGCATTGTTCTACACTCTGTAGAAGTTACAGTTCTACGAACCGTAGAAAAGTTGAACCGCCAACACGAGGAACTGCCTTGGAAGCTTTGGACATCGCACGCTGGCAATTCGGGATCACTACCGTGTACCACTTCATGATGGTGCCCCTCACCATCGGCCTTGGCCTGGTGGTGGCTGTTATGCAGACCATGTGGCACCGTACCGGCAAGCAGGAGTACCTGCGCATGACGAAGTTCTGGGGGAAGCTGTTCCTCATCAACTTCATCATGGGTGTGGCAACAGGCATCGTTCAGGAGTTCCAGTTCGGCATGGCCTGGAGCGAATACAGCCGCTTTGTGGGCGATGTGTTCGGCGCTCCGCTGGCACTGGAGGCGCTTCTGGCCTTCTTCGTCGAGTCCACCTTCCTGGGCTTGTGGATCTTTGGCTGGAAGCAGCTCAAGCCCGGCATCCACTTGGCCTGCCTCTGGATCGCCGTGGTGGGTTCGGTCTTCTCCGCCTACTTCATCATCGTTGCCAACAGCTGGATGCAGCACCCCGTGGGTGTCGAAATGATCGACGGACGTCCGGTCATGACTGATGCCTGGGCAGTGTTCACGAACAACACCGCCCTGGTAGCCGTCCCCCATACGCTGATGGGCGCGTTGGCGGTGGCCGGCGGCTTCCTCCTGGGCATCGCCTGGTACCACCTCTGGCGTCGGAGGCGCGACGGCATCGACACCGTGGACGCTGATGGCAAAGTTGTTCCGGGTGAGTCCGCCATCCCGGGCCGCGACCGTACCGATTACACCGTATGGATCAAGTCCCTGCGGATCGGGGCTGTTGTAGCCATGATTTCCTTCGCCGGCACTGCGCTCACCGGTGATCTCCAAGGGAAGCTGATGTTTGAGCAGCAGCCCATGAAAATGGCCGCAGCCGAGGCCGCCTGCCACGACGGTACCGGTTTCTCCGTACTGAGCGTCGGAAACCTCGGTTCCAAGAACTGCGACGAGATCGTGGCCCTGATCGAGGTTCCGGGCATCCTTTCGTTCCTCGCCAAGGGCGACTTCACCACCGAGGTCCCCGGTGTGAATGGCCTTCTGGACCAGTACAAGGCTGACTACGGAACGCACCTTCCGGACAACCCGATCTACGGTGACCGCGCGGGTCAGGAGATTGAGTACGTCCCCGTCATGGAGGTCACCTACTGGGGCTTCCGCATGATGATCGGCTTCGGCGGGCTCGCAGCCCTGGCCGCGCTCGTTGCCCTGTGGATCACCCGCAAGGGCACCGTGCCCGCGTCGCCCTGGCTGATGCGTCTGGCCGTGTTCGGCATCCTGGCTCCGTTCGGTGCCAACGCAGCGGGCTGGATCTTCACGGAAATGGGGCGGCAGCCGTTCGTCGTGGCCCCGAACCCGGACCTCAACGGCATCGACCAGGTCTTCATGTTCACCGCGGCAGCTGTCTCACCCGGGGTCTCGGCCGGCGAACTGCTCACCTCCCTCATCGTGCTGACGGCGGTGTATGCGGTGCTGCTGGTGGTGGAAGTGAAGCTGCTGGTGACCTACATCCGGGGCGGCGTGGTGTCCGGCATGCCGGAACTGGTGCACGTTCCCGCTGACGAAAACGAGGACGAAACCCCGGGCGGCAAGGGCGGCGGCCAGAAGCCCGCCGACGACGTCCTGGCTTTCGCCTACTGATTCGCTGAAAAAGAAGAGCTGAGGATACACAGAATGGAACTGCTGCCCACGATCTGGTTCATCGCCATTGCGGTGTTGTGGACCGGTTATCTCTTCCTCGAAGGCTTCGACCTGGGGGTGGGGATGCTCATGAAGCTCTTCGCCCGCAACAACACGGAGCGGCGCGTGCTGCTGAACACCGTCGGCCCTGTCTGGGACGGCAACGAGGTATGGCTGCTGACCGCCGGCGGAGCAACCTTTGCTGCCTTCCCGCTCTGGTATGCATCGCTGTTTTCAGCCCTCTACTTCCCGCTGCTGGTGGTGCTGGTGGCACTGATCTTCCGCGCTGTGGCCTTCGAGTACCGCGGCAAGATGGACACCGAAAGCTGGCGGACCCGCTGGGACTGGGCCATCGCGCTGGGCTCCTTCTTCGCGGCCTTTGGCGTCGGGGCCGCCCTGGCCCTGACCACCACCGGGCTTCCGCTGAACGCCAACGGAGACCGGGTGGGGGACTGGCTGTCCTGGTTCAGCGGATACGCCGTGCTGGGCGGACTGGCGGTGGTGGGCTTCTCCCTGCTCCATGCGCTGGCTTTCCTGGCGCTGAAGACCGACGGCGACGTCCGCCTTCGCGCGCGCCGCTGGTTTGTGCGGCTGCTTCCGGTGCTGCTGCTACCCATTGCTGCCTGGGCCGTCAGCGTCCAGTTCCGGAACGGCGAGCCGTGGACGTGGGCGGCAGTCATCCTGGCTGTGGTGGCCGCGGTTGTTGCCTGGCTGCTGGCCCGTAAGGGCTCGGAAGGGCGCGCGTTTATGGCCATGGGTGGCTTTCTCCTGCTGGGTTCCGCATCGATCTTCGGTGCCGTGTTCCCGGTAGTGTTGCCGTCCACCCTGGACCCTGCCTTCGACCTGACTGTCACGAGTGCTTCCTCGTCGGACTACACCCTGGGGCTCATGAGCATCGTGGCTGCTGTTGGCCTGCCGCTCGTGATCGTCTACCAGGCATGGACCTATTGGGTGTTCCGGCGGCGGGTGAGCGCGGACCACATTCCGGCCGCGCACAGCTTCCTGCCCGCCATCGCAACCAAAGCCTTCATCAGGAACGGCTGAGCCGGCCCGTGCGTCCAGACTTCCCTGCCGGACCCGCCACCCGTTCCGCCGTCTACTGGCTCGGCCTGCTCGCAGCGCTCAAGGCGCTGTCCCTGATCCTCATGGGCCAGGCCGTGGCGGCGATGCTCGCCGGCCTCGTTACCGGGGACCAGTCCTGGCCGGACCAGCTCCCCTGGGGACTGGGAGGGGTGGTCCTGAGGTCGGCCACCGTCTGGGCCCAAGGCATAGCCGCGCGCCGTGCGGCCCTTGGCATCAAAGAGGAACTCCGGTCCGAACTGCTGGAGCGCGCCCTCCGGAACGGCGCGCGCAGCGCCGGACCGGCCGACGGCGGACTGGCAGTTCTGGCGACGCGTGGCCTGGATGCCCTGGACAGCTACTACACCCAGTTCCTTCCGGCGCTGGTGAACTGCGCCGCGATCCCGCTCCTGCTTGGGGCACGTATCCTGTTCGCTGACTGGATCAGCGCCGTCGTGGTGGTCCTGACGGTTCCGCTGGTCCCGCTGTTCATGGTGCTGATCGGACGGTACACGGAGGACCACGTACGGGAAGCGCAGGCCACGCTGACCAGGCTGTCTGCCCACATGCTGGAACTGGCAAAAGGCCTGCCTGTCCTTGTAGGGCTTGGCCGGGCCACGGCCCAGCGTCAGGCCCTGGAGGAAATTTCGGAGGAGTACCGCACAAAGACCATGGGAACGCTGCGGACCGCGTTCCTGTCTGCCCTGGCCCTGGAACTCATCGCCACGATCTCCGTAGCAGTGGTGGCCGTCTTCATCGGCGTCCGCCTGGTGCACGGCGATATGCCGCTGGAGGCCGGCCTCCTGGCGCTGATCCTCGCCCCGGACTGCTACCTCCCGCTCCGGGAACTGGGTACCGCCCATCACGCCAGTGATGATGGCCGGGTGGCCCTCGCTGAGACCAGGGCGGTCACCGGCGCGCCGGAGCCGCGCCCCATGGCCGGCAGCCCTGCCGCCGGGGGAGTTACCGTCACGGACCTCACCGTGACCTATGCAGGAAGGTCCGCTGCCGCCGTCGGGCCCCTGACCTTCTCGGCTCCCCGGGGGTTGATCACCGCCCTGGACGGCCCCAGCGGGGCAGGCAAAAGCACGGTCCTTGGTGTGCTGGCAGGGACCATCGGTGACGGCGCCGGAACCACCGTGTCCGGGCGCATGTCGGGTTTGGACCGCGCAGACGTGGCGTGGGTTCCGCAGCACCCGGTCATGGTGGCGGACTCCGTGCTGGCGGAAGTCCTGCTGTACCTCAACGGCGGAACCCGTGATGGCGCGGCAGATGGAGCAGGAGGAGAGCTGGAGGCCAGGGAATGCCTCGCGGCTGCTGCTGCCGGGCACCTCGCGGACAAGCACCCTGCGGAACTGAGCCCCGGCGAGCTCCGCCGGGTGGCACTGGCCCGCGGTCTGGCCCGGATCACGGCCGGCGCCACCGTTCTGCTGCTGGACGAGCCCACCGCCCACCTCGACCATGCCTCCGCGGCGCTGGTGCAGCAGTCCGTCCTGGCGCTCCGGGGACGGGTCACCATCATCCTGGTTGCCCACGACCAGCAGACCCGCAGCATCGCTGACCACCTGGTTGCCGTGTCAGCCCGCGGAATCACGGCGCCCTCGAACGTAGCGGAGCCTGCCGCCGGCAGCACGCCGGAACAGCTGTCCCCGGAAGCCGCCACGGGATGTGCGACGGCCACGGGGATCCCACCTGCAGGGGGAGGACAGCCTGCCCGGTCCACCACCCGGCTCCTGTCCGGACTCCTGGCACCCGTGGCAGGCCGCTTTACCGGTGCCGCGGTGGTAGGGACCTTCGCTGCCCTTTTCGCGGTGGCCCTGTCCGGGCTGTCCGGTTGGCTGATCATCCGCGCGAGCGAACAGCCGCCCATCCTGTACCTCCTCACCGCCATCGTAGGGGTGCGCTTCTTCGGGATCGGGCGGGCTGTCCTCCGCTACTGCGAGCGGCTCCTGCTTCACGATGCAGTCTTTGGCGCCCTCACCCGCCTGCGCGGCAGGCTGTGGGAATCCTTAAGCCGGAAGGCACTGTCACTCCGGCGCCTCCTTCAGGGCGGCAACGTCCTGGGCACCGTCATTGACGACGTCGACACCGTCCGCGACCTGCTGCCGAGGGTGGTGCTGCCGCCTGTCACGGCGCTCGCCGTTGCCGGTTCGTCCCTGCTGGCCACGGCCCTGGTGGCACCGGTTGCGCTGGCCGCCGTTGCTGCGGCGTCGGCCCTGAGCCTGCTGGTGGCGCCCGCGGCAGCACTGTGGGGTGACCGCCGGTCGGCCACCGCGGAGCAGCGCCTGCGGGCCGGCGTCCTGCGCCGGACGTCCGCGGCCCTCGATGCCCGCGCAGAACTGCATGCGAACGGCGTGGCCATTACCGTACTGGATGCCCTGCGCGCCGAGGACCGTGAGGCCACCCGGGCTTCGCAGCGCTCCGCGTGGGCCGAGGGCCTCGGCCAGGCCATCACGGTGGCCGCCTGCGGCACGGCCGCGCTGGGAGCGGCGGCGCTGATGGCACCGGAGGTTATGGCCGGCGGCCTGGTACCCGCCACAGCCGCGGTGATCGTTCTCCTGCAGCTTGCGCTCGTGGAACCGTACGCTGCCATGACGACGGCGGTCCGCCAGTACCCTGCCCTTCGTGCAGTCATGCGGCGCGTTGCGGAGTCCGGAGTCCTTGATGGCACTGCGGAGGCCGCTGAGGGGGACGGGCTGTACAACGTCCCGCCCCGCACCGGCGGCGCCGCCGGTGTGGAGCTGTCCAACCTCGCGGCTGCCTGGCCCGGTGGCGGGACAGTGTTCTCCGGAGTATCCGCCAGTGCCGGGCCAGGCCGCTGGCTCGCGGTGACTGGCCCGTCCGGCGCGGGTAAGTCCACACTCCTCTCGGTACTCCTGGGGTTCCTCCCGGCATCGGCCGGCAGGGCCGCGGTGACCGGGACCGCAGCCTGGTGCCCCCAGGAGGCGCACCTGTTCGATTCGACCCTGCGTGGCAACCTGATGCTGGGCGTTCCCGCCCCTGCCGTTTCCGCCCCCGGCCTTTCCGCTCCTGCCGCTCCAGCCCCCGGGGATCAGGCCGAAACCGGGCCCGCGGACTCCCCGGACCACGGCACAGTCGCCTCCGCGGTCCGTGACGCCGAGCTTGCGGCGGCATTGGCCGCCGTCGGACTCACTGCCCTGGTATCGCGCCTCCCGGCGGGACTGGACACCCGGATTGGCCCGGGCGGGTCTTTCCTCAGCGGCGGTGAGCGGCAGAGGCTCGCCGTGGCGCGGACACTCCTGACAGGAGCCGACGTGATCCTGCTTGATGAGCCCACAGCGCATCTGGACGCGGAAGCCGGACGGGACATGCTGGCCGACCTCCGCGCCGGACTCAAGGACCGCACTGTGGTCATGGTGACCCACAACCCGGCCGACGTCCACCCGGAGGACACGCTTCTGGACCTGTCCGTGGCGTCACGGCCAGGCGGCACGGACCATGCGCGGCTGCCCCATCCGGAGGAGAGCCTCCGCTGAGCCTGATATGCCTGGGCCTGATCTCTGGCCTGGTGTAATAGCCTGATGCCATGATCCAGCAGCCACGAGTGGACTTTCCGCAGCTTCTATGGCGACCGGCCGCGGCGTCCGACGTCACGGCGTGGGCCGCGCTGGTCGCACGGACGGCCGCTGCGGAACACCCCGTCTGGCATGAACGCGAGGCAGACCTCCAGCAGCACGCGGAGTCCCGGAAAAATCCACTGGCCACCCACGCCGTGCTGGGGCTGGACGGCGACGGCGTCATCCGGGCCTACGGCAGGATCTCCAAGAACCCGGACGGCGACAAGGCGCACGGGTTCGGCTGCGTTGACCCGGCGTGGCAGCGGCGCGGGGCGGGAGCGGCCGTTCTCGGCTGGCTGGAGGAGAGCACCCGGCAGCGCTTCGCTGACGACGCGGCCGGCGCCGCTGCTCCGATGGTGCCCCGCCTCCGGATCGGCACCGAGCAGCAGCACGCGCACCAGGCAAGGCTGCTGAAATCAGCCGGCTACTCGGTGGTCCGCTACTTCAATGAGATGCACCGGTCCCTGGACCAGCCGTTGCCCTCCAAGGTCCTGGGTGGCGGGCTGGTGCTGGACGTATTGACGGCTGAAAGGCACGAACAGGTCCGCCTCGCGCACAATGAGACCTTCCGCGACCATTGGGGCAGCGAGCCGCGGGATGAGGATTCCTGGTCCTTCACCGTCAACCACCCGCACGCACGGCCGGACCTGAGCACGGTGGTAGTCGACGCCGCCAGCGGGATGGTGGCCGGATACCAGCTGGCTTCCCATGATCCTGATCTTGCCGCCCGGCGCGGATTCCGGGAGGGCTACACCGAACTGCTCGGAGTGCGGCGGGAATACCGCGGACGGGGGATTGCGCAGGCGCTCCTGTCCGATGCCATGCACCGGTTTACCGCGGCAGGAATGGATGTGGCTTCACTGGACGTCGACTCGGAAAATCCCACCGGCGCGCTGGCTCTTTACACCGGAATGGGGTACCGGGCGGTCAACACCAGCATGGCCTGGGACAAGACGCTTTAGCCAGCCACCCGCGCCCTAGCCATCCACGTCGTGGAGGTGGTGCACCACGTCATGCAGGAAGTACTGCGCAAGCGTCAGGACCGTGAACTCTGAGCCGTTGCTGCGCAGCCCCTTCCGACCCCAGTCGGACTCCCTGACCCCTGCGAATGACTCGGCGATCTGTTCACCTTCCGCGGTCAGTTCGGCACTGACGACTGCGGGATCGGCGTTGGCGTAATCCATGTCGACGGCGGTGCGGTCCTGGTCCCAGTTCTCAAACCGTGCGTCGTCGGATTCGAGCATAAGGTTCAGCCGCTGGTCGAAGAGCGCAAAGACGTCGCGGACGTGGCAGGCGTACTCCAGCGGCGACCACGTGGTGTCGTTGGGGCGTTCGGCCACCTCGGGGCGCCGCAGGACTGCCCGCCACCGCGGCAGCATGTTCCCAATCGTCGCCGGGGCGGTGGCAGGTGTGGCCGAGGGGAGGTCGAAGGAACACTCAGGGCAAGGCCGGGTCAGGACCCAGGTCCAGTCCTTTTCATCAGGAATGATAGGCATGGCAGCAGTCTAAGCGGGATCGGGCCATGCCATGGCAGGGCCCACCACTTCCACGGCCTGGGACAGTGGAATCCCCGAGCCGTCACGCCGGCCATGCTCCTGCGGCAGCGACCTGGCGACGCCTGCCAGCGAGGACGCCTTCGCCGGTCCGTGCCCTGCCCAGGCGAGCAGCAGCATGTCCTCGCCCTTAAGGAACCTGTGCGCGCGCACACCGGCCGTGGCTCGGCCCTTGGCAGGATATTCGGCGAAGGCCGTCACCTTTGCCGCACCCGGAGCCGTGCCCGGCAGGGCGCCGTCAGTACCTGAGATGGTGACAACGACGGCGTCGTCGTCGGTGGCGGTGACGGCACCGAAGAAGATCACGGAATCGCCCGCGGCGAGCTTGATGCCCGCCATGCCACCCGCCGTCCTGCCCTGCGGACGGACGTTGGCCGCGCTGAACCGGAGCAGTTGCGCCTCGCGGGTGAGGAACACCAGCTCGGTGTCGTCCTGCCCGGCCGGGGCCACCCCCACCACCAGGTCCTTGTCCTTGAGCGCAATGACTTCCCAGTCCTCGCGGTTCAGCGGGTACTCCGGCTGGACGCGCTTGACGATGCCCTGCACCGTACCGATGGCCAGGATCTCATCCAGCGGAGCGAAGGCCACCAGCGATTCCCCCTTCAGCAGGGTGATGAAATCCTTGGCCTGCACACCGCCGGCCAGGTTGGGCAGGCCGGACATCGGCGGGAGCACCGGCATGTCCATGACCTGCAGCCGCAGCATCCGCCCCTGGGAGGTCACGGCGGCGATTTCCCCGCGGGCCGACGTCTTCACCACTGAGCGGAAGACATCGTGCCTGGAGCGGGGGCCGGACTCGGCCAACGGCTCCTGGTTGGACGTGCGCGCGATCTGGCCCGAAGCCGTGAGGATTGCCCAGCAGGGATCGTCCGCGATTTCCAAAGCCAGGGGTGCGGCCTTGCCGCCTTTCGCGCCTGGCGCGGCGGCGAGGGCAGCAGCGACAGTGGGGGAGACCGCTTCCGATTCGAGCAGGACGGTCCGCCGCGGCGTGCCGTACTTTTCGGCGATTTCGCCCAGTTCGGTGGACACCAGTCCGCGCAGCCGCTCCTCCGAGCCGAGGATGGCTTCGAGCTCCGCGATCTCGCGGCGCAGCTCGTCCTGTTCCTTCTCCAGCTCGATCCGGGAGTACTTGGTCAGCTGACGCAGCCGCAGTTCAAGGATGTAGTTGGCCTGGATCTCGGAGAGATCGTAGATGGACATCAGCCGGGTCCGGGCGGCCGCAGCCTCGTCCGAGGACCGGATGATCTGGATGACCTCGTCGATGTCCACAATCGCGATCAGGAGGCCCTCCACGAGGTGCAGGCGGTCCTTCTTCTTGAGAAGCCTGAACGCGGTCCGCCGGCGCACCACATCGATGCGGTGGCCCACATAGACAGACAGCAAAGCCACGAGCCCCAGCGTCTGGGGCTGGCCATCGACCAGGGTGACGTTGTTGATGCCGAAGGAATCCTCCATCGGCGAGTAGCGGTACAGCTGCTGGAGCACGGCGTTGGGGTTGAACCCGTTTTTCAGCTCGATGACCAGGCGCAGTCCATGCTGGCGGTCGGTCAGGTCAACGATGTCGCTGATGCCCGTCAGCTTCTTTCCGTTGACGGCGTCCTTGATCTTCTCGATCACCTTTTCCGGGCCCACCATGTACGGCAGTTCGGTGACCACCAGGCCGGTGCGGCGGGCCGAAAGCTGCTCGATCTCCACCTTGGCGCGGGTCTTGAAGGAACCGCGTCCCGTGGCGTAAGCGTCACGGATGCCGTCCAGGCCCACAATCCGCCCGCCGGTGGGAAGGTCGGGGCCCGGAACAAACCGCATCAGGTCATCCAGGCTGGCATCCGGATGGGCAATGAGGTGGCGGGCGGCTGCAATGACTTCCACCAGGTTGTGCGGGGCCATGTTGGTGGCCATGCCGACGGCGATGCCGGTAGCGCCGTTGACCAGCAGGTTGGGGAACGCGGCCGGGAGGACATCGGGCTGGGTGAGCTGGTTGTCGTAATTGGGGACGAAATCAACCACGTCTTCATCGAGGTGGTCAGTGAGCGTCAGCGCCGCCGCCGCAAGGCGCGCCTCCGTGTACCGGGGCGCCGCCGGGCCGTCGTCGAGCGAGCCGAAGTTTCCGTGACCATCAATCAAGGGCAGACGCAGCGAGAAGTCCTGGGCCATACGCACCATGGCGTCATAGATTGCAGTATCGCCGTGGGGGTGGAGCTTGCCCATAACCTCGCCCACCACGCGTGCGCTCTTGACGTGGCCGCGGTCCGGGCGCAGGCCCATTTCGCTCATCATGTACAGGATCCGGCGCTGGACCGGCTTCAGGCCGTCGCGGGCATCAGGCAAGGCCCGGGAGTAGATCACCGAATACGCGTACTCGAGGAAGGAGCCTTCCATTTCGGACGTGACGTCGATATCAACGATGTTCTCGACGAAATCCTGGCTGGCATCCCCGGCGGGGGTAGGGCTTTGGCGGCGTGCCATAGGGCGGGAGGATCCTTCTGGGGTACTGGTTTTCGATCTGGTCTTCAGGCAACGGGTCGGCGGCGGAAGTTTGTGGTTAGGCTAAGCCTATGGTGGATCAGCCCGGGGACGGCGTATATCCGGAACATTGGGAAGCCGATGTCGTTCTCCGGGACGGTGCAACAGCCCACTTGCGGCCCATCCTTCCCAGTGATGCGGACGCGGTCCAGGCCTTCCACGCAGGGCAGTCGCAGAACTCAATTTACATGCGCTTCTTCGCCTTCAAGGCCCGCCTGTCCGGCAAGGAGCTCAAACGCTTCACCGAGGTGGACTACAAGGACCGGGTGGCGTTGGTCATCACTTTCCGCGGCGAGATCCTCGGGATCGGCCGCTACGACAGGCTGGATGATCCCGCCGAAGCCGAGGTCGCCTTCAATATCGCGGACGCCCACCAGGGCCGGGGCCTCGGCTCCATCCTCCTCGAACACCTGGCCACCGCGGCCCATGAAAACGGCATCCGCCGCTTCAGCGCCGAAGTCCTGCCGGAAAACCGCAAGATGCTCATGGTCTTCGCTGACGCGGGCTACGATGTCAAACGCCACTTCGACGACGGCGTCGTGAGCCTCGAGTTCAACATCGACCCCACCGAAAAGTCCCGGGCCGTCATGGAGTCACGGGAGCACCGCGCGGAGGCGAGAAGCGTCCGGGACCTGCTGGCGCCGTCGTCCGTTGCAGTCATCGGTGCCAGCCGCAGATGGGGAACCGTGGGTTACCAGCTGCTTGAGCACATCATCGAAGGGGGCTTTTCCGGACCGGTCTACGCCATCAACCCCGAGGCGTTTGAGCTGGCCGGGATGATCTCCTTCGCCAGGCTCCAGGACGTGCCGGACCAGGTGGGGCTGGCCATTATCGCGGTCCCTTACGAGGAAGTGGCCACTGTGGTGGACCAGTGCGCCGCGGCCGGAGTCAAGGGAGTGGTGATCGCCACTGCAGGCTTCGAGGACGACGGCGCCCGCGGCCTTGCGCGCCAACGCGACCTGGTCCGCAAAGCCCGGGCCAGCGGCATGCGGGTCATCGGGCCGGCCTCGCTGGGAATCGTGAACACCCACCCCGACGTGATGCTCAATGCCTCCATGGCGCCCACCATGCCGCGGCGCGGCGGCCTGGGCCTGTTCAGCCAGTCGGCTGCCATCGGCGTTTCCCTCTACGCCGCCTCAAGCCGGCGCCGGCTGGGCCTGTCCACCCTGTTGTCGGCCGGTAACCGGGCGGACGTCTCCGGCAACGACATGATGCAGTTCTGGGAGGACGACGCCGGCACCACCGCCGTGGGCCTGTATCTGGAGTCGATTGGGAACCCGCGCAAATTCTCCCGGATCGCGAGGCGGCTGGCACGCACCAAACCGGTGGTGGTGGCCAAATCGGAGACCATGGGGCTGCGCCTGCCGCCCGGCCATGCTGTCCGGACCACCCAGGCCCCGGCCGGAGCGCTGGATGCCATGATGCGCCAGTCCGGTGTCATCAGGGTGGAGACCATCGAACAGCTGATGGACATCGCGCAGGTTCTGGCAGGCCAGCCGCTGCCCGCGGGACCAGGACTGGCCATCTTCAGCAATTCTCTGGCACTGGGCAAAGTCGTCGCGGACAGCGCCGCGGCGCATGGCCTGGAAGTGGATGGCATCGTCACCGATGTGGACCTCGACGCCGGCATGTCACTGGCACTGCCTGCACTCAGGCGCAGCCTCCAGGAGACCCTCGCCTCCGGCAAGGTGCACTCCGTGGTGGCGGCCCTGCTGCCGGCCCGGGGGTTGACGGTGGACCACATCGCCGAGGTCCTGGCCGAATGCTCCGCCGCTGCCGGAAAGCCGGTGGTGGCCGCGTTCACCGGCATCCTCGATCCGTCGGTCTATGTGGAGGGCATGATGGGAGCCGACGGCCGGGCAGTTCCCTGCTTCTCCAATCCCGGTGCAGCGGTGGCAGCGCTCGCCGCCACCGTGCGCTACGCCGAGTGGGTGGCACGGGATCCGGGCCATTTTGTCGAGCCGGAAGGCTGCAACCCCGAAAATGCGCGGGTGCTGCTGGAGCAACTGCTCCACGAGGTTCAGGGCGAACAGCTGAAGGCGCTGGACCCAAAGTCCGCGTCCGCCCTGCTGGCGCATTACGGCATCCGGGTGCTGCCGTCCGCAAGGTTCGAAACGGAGGACGAAGCTGTTGAAGCCGCAGGCCGGCTGGGCTACCCGGTGGTCCTGAAAACCACTGACCCGGCACTCCGCCACCGCCTCGATTTGGGCGGGGTGCGCCTGGACATCGAGGATGCGGAATCGCTCCGCCGGAACATCGCCCAGATGCGGCGCTCGCTGGCTCCCTATGGTTCCCGGGCTTTGGAGGTCCAGTCCATGGCGCCGGTGGGCCAGGCCTGTACGTTCCGTGCCATCGAGGATCCGCTGCTGGGACCGGTGATCTCCTTCGGGCTGGCAGGCGATGCCGTCAACCTGCTCGACGACTGGGCGCACCGTGTGCCGCCGCTGTCCGCCGTTGACGTCAAGGACTTCATCCGCGCACCCAGGGCGGCACGCAAACTCTTCGGCTATCAGGGACTTCCCGCCGTGGATGTTGATGCCTTGGAAGACCTGGCGGGAAGGCTTGCATGGATGAAGGACAACCATCCGGAGATAGCCCTGGTGGAATTCAATCCCGTCCTGTGCGGCCCTCATGGCGTGACCATCCTTGCGGCGGACATCCGGATCGGCAACGCAGCGCAGCGCACCGACAGCGCCCGCCGGGCCATGCTCGGCTGACGGCGGTTAGCAAGTCCCCGGCCGATCTGTGAAAATGGGGGAATGAGCTCACAGCCTCCCCAGTCAACGCCTTCCACGCCCGGCAGTGACAACCTGGCAACCCGCCCGCACAGCTCACACAGCCACACGCCGCAGGGGCAGACCCTCGACGGCGCGCTCCAGAAGGCCGGCTTCTACCCGCTTCTGGTGGCCGACGTCGTCGACGACGCCCTGGACGGCCGCGAATGCGTGGCCCACCTCGTGCACCTGGAAACCCACTTTGACCGGGCAGAGGTCCGCCGGCACATCACCGTGCTGGTACTGACCTCGGACATGCTGGTCATCACCCATGTGGACGACCAGCAGCTTGATGAAGCCGGCGAACAAACCGTCGCCCAGATCTCCACCGAATCCGTCCCGGTGGCCCAGATCCGGTCCGTGGTGCTCAGCTACATGTACTCCCAGCCGCAGGACTACAAACCCTCCGATCCTGTCCGGGAGGTCACCCTCGCCATTGCATGGTCCGGCGGCCAGAGACTGGACATGGGCCCCGCGAGCTGCGGGGATCCGCAGTGCGAGGCCGATCACGGCTACAGCGGAACCATCGCCCAGGAAGACATCGTCCTGCGCATCAGCGCCGAAGCCGACGGCCTGCAGGCGGTACAGGACGCCAAGCTCTTCGCCCGTGCCCTCCGGGCCGTGAACACCGGGTCCACGGCCCCGGTGTCCCACAACGGCCAAACCCTCCAGCCCCGTCCCAGGACGGGCGTTTTCGGGAACCGGCTGAGCCGCGGGCACCAGCAGCGCTGAGATGCCGGACCACGGAAAAACGACCCTCTCTGCCGCAGCGCCGGCGTCCACCGCAGGAACCGCCGGCTCAGGAATTCCCGCCGCCGGGACCGCTGTCCCGGCAAACATGCCACCCGCGCCTGCCTTTGGCCGGCGTTCCGTCGCGGAGGTCCTGACCAGCGCGGCGGCCAGCCTGGGCGCTGAGGGTTTCACCAACACCCTGGGTCTCCCGCCGGCGTCGCGCGTCTGCGTGGTCCTCGCCGACGGCCTGGGCCGGAACCTGCTGAAACAGAAGTCCGCCCACACACCCTTCCTGCGGTCCAGGATGCAGGCAGGCCAAGGGGAGATTCCGGTGTGGCTGGACTCCACGTTCCCCTCAACCACCGCTTCCGCCCTCTCCAGCTTCGGCACCGGCGTCCCGCCGGGCCAGCACGGACTGGTGGGTTATGACGTCCTGGACCCCGCACAGGACAAAGTGGTCAACATGCTGGGCAACTGGGATGCCGGCGTGGACCCCGTCGCCTGGCAGCCCTTTCCCACGGTTTTTGAACGGGCGGCGCAGAGCCTTGACGTGATCACCGTCAGCCTGCCGCAGTTCGGCGACTCGCCCATGACAAGGGCGGCCCTCCGGGGCGGACGCTTCGTCTCCGCCACCACATCCCATGCCCGCACCGCGGCCGCCGCAGAAGCCATGGCCACCGCCGGGCCGTCCCTGATGTACTTCTACGTCAACGAACTGGACAAAGCCGGCCACCGGTACGGCTGCCAGTCCGAGCAGTGGGAACACCAGCTGGAGGAGCTCGATGCCACCGTCAAGCGACTCAACTCCTCCCTGCCCGCGGGCACCACGGTGCTGCTGACCGCGGACCACGGCATGCTCGACGTGCCCGAACAGCAGCGCATCGACTACTCCGCGGACCCTTCGCTCATCGACGGGGTCCGGCACACAGCAGGGGAGCCGCGGATGGTACATCTCTATCTTGAACCGGGGGCCGGCACCGCGGGCCGGCGACGCCTGCTCGAATCCTGGCGTGCCCGCTTCGGTGACAGGATCTGGGCCTTTACCCGTGAGGAAGCGATTGCTGCCGGGCTCTTCGGGACTGTACGCCCCGCCGTCGAACCGCGGATCGGCGACATCATGATTGCCGCCCGCGACGCCCTGGCCCTCTACGACACCCGCCGGGTAAGGCCCGCCGCCATGGAGGTTGTCGGTCAGCACGGCTCCCTGACCAAGGCGGAACGCGAAGTCCCGCTGCTGTGCTTTCCGGCCGAAGGCAGGAGATCTGCCCGTGGCTGAGCTGCTGTTTTTCTCCGGCACCATGGACTGCGGCAAATCCACCCTTGCCCTGCAGATGGACTACAACCACCGGGCCCGCGGGCGGGGCGGTGTCCGGTTCAGCCGCAACGACCGCGCCGGCGGGTCAAGGATTTCCAGCCGGCTGGGTCTGGAGACCGATGCTGTGGAGGTCCTGGACACCACAGACTTCTGGGACGAAGTAGTCAACCGGCGCACCAAAGGCAAGCGTGTTGACTACCTGATCTGCGACGAGGCCCAGTTCTACTCTCCCGCCCAGGTGGAGCAGCTGGCGCGGGTGGTGGACGAGATGGACGTGGACGTTTTTGCCTTCGGCATTACGGCTGATTTCCGCGCCAGGCTGTTTCCAGGTTCCCAGCGTCTGATCGAGCTTGCCGACCGGGTGCAGGTACTCCAGGTCGAGGCGCTGTGCTGGTGCGGGCGCCGGGCCACCCAGAATGCCCGTACGGTGGACGGTGTGATGGTCATGGAAGGCGCCCAGGTGGTGGTTGGCGACGTGGAAATGGGCACTGACCATGCGTCCGCTGGCAGCGATGGCCGAGCGCCGGTAGTGGGCTACGAGACGCTCTGCCGCCGGCACTACATGCGTCGGGTCACCGCGCACGGTGCCAACATCATGGCCCGGCAGGATCCGCTGCTGCCCTTTGAGGTGGATGCGTGCCTGTGGCGCGGATCCGGCGAAACCTCAGCCTGAGAAGTCAGTCTCTCCGGGTTCCAAAGACAATCTCATCCCAGCTGGGGACGGTGGACCGCTTCGGTTTTGCCGGCTGCCGTTCGGGCAGGTCGGCGTCGTCCCCGCGCGGATCACGTTCCCCGGGACCCTGCGGATCCACGGCCCTGCGGGGCATTCCGCCGCCCAGGAGCTCATCCAGGCCAACGCTGGGCGTCGGATGGCGGGGCCCGGCCGGCGGCTCAGGTGTTGACTCCCTGGGCGGCTCCGACGGCGATACAGGTCCTGCGGAACGCTGCGGGGACGCCACAATGGTGATTTCCCTGGTGTCTGTACTGACGCCGTCGTGCAGTTTCAGCACGTCATCTTCAGAGTCACGGTGCGGCGGGATCAGGCTCAGCCGGGACATCATTGACGGCCGGCCTTCCCGCTTGCGGGTCAGCGGATCCACAGGGGCGGCAGGTGCTGCAGTGCCCGGATCGTCGGAGTCTGCGGGGGCAGCTTCCTGATCCTCCTGCGGGCCATTGTCCCGTGAGGCGTTGTCCCGTGAGCCGGTTTCCAGCTCCGCGACCTCCGACGGGCGCGGATGCGCGGCAGGCACGCCGTGGGTCAGGAGAAGGGCCAGGGCGTCGTCCGCGTCCTCGTCCACGCCCAGTCGCTGGCCGCGGCGTGAGCGGAGCATGTCCAGGAGCCCGTCCGATTCCTTGGCCGGGGGGAGGGCCTGCGGGCCGGTTGAGTTGCGGGCGGCCGCTTCTGCGTCAGTTTCAAAGTCAAAAGGCCGGTCGGAGACGGCAGTCAGCCGGCGGGCCGGGACAGGACCGTCCATGGGCTCCAGCTCGCTGAGCTGCTGCGCCCAGCGGTTGGCGTTCTGCAGCGATCTGCGGGCCGGGCTGAAGGTCCACAGCGCGGGCGGCTCCTCGCCGATCCCGGCGGTGCGGCCCTGGTTGGCTTCAAAGCGGGCTGCCACGGTCCAGTTGCCGTCCTGGCGCCGCCATGAATCCCACTCCACGGTGGACGGTTCAACACCGTACGCCGAGAGCCGGTGGTAAACCATTTCCTGAAGGGACGCCGGATTGTCACCAAAGACGGAACGGTAGGTGTCATGGCCAGGGGAGGGGGCAGCAACTTCGATCTTCCGGGCCTGTTGGGCCACGTACTCCCGCTCGGCAAGCACCGGTCCCTCGTAGCGTTCCACTTTGGCGAGCGGCAGACCGGAAAGATCCGCCACCTCCGCTGCAGTGGCGCCGCTGCGGATCCGCGCCTGGATGTCCCGGGGGGACATCGCAATGGGCGCGGCCTTGGCCGCTGGTTTCGCCGAAGACCGGCTGGCCGACCGCAGTGCTTCATCGATCGGCAGCTGGAACATCTCGCCGCCGGCGCCGCTCAACAGGAGATGCTCCCCGTCGTCGTGTACGCCTACAAGCCGTAGATCCTGCATACAAATCCTCCACCCTGGCATTACTATCAATCGAAACTCTGCCACCGACGGCGGCTCTTTTGCCTTAGGAGCGAGGGCGCGCCGTGATATTCCGGGACTTTCCCGCGTTATGGAGGCCGCGCCTGTTGGTTTCTTCCGCAGCGGCGGCAACCCCGTCTCCACCAGGTATGGATTTTGCCGGGTGCTTGCGGAAAGATGTGCCGCACACAGGGCATAAACACCTGATGTCCCGTGTCAGCCCGGGTGATGTCTGCACAGGAGCGAAAGGGAACGGAGACAGACCGAGATGGCCACCGACTACGATGCGCCGCGGAAGTCCGAAGAAGATCTCAACGAGGATTCGCTGGAGGAACTGAAAACCCGGCGATCGGACAAACCGACGGCAGCAGTTGAGGAGGACGAAGGCGACCTCGCCGCGGGCTATGAGCTGCCAGGAGCAGATCTGTCCGGGGAGGAACTCCTGGTGCAGGTTGTGCCGCTGCTGCCCGACGAGTTCACATGCTCCTCCTGCTTCCTGGTCAGGCACCGTTCACAGATCGCCAGGGAAAAGGACGGCCACTTCTACTGCCGGGAGTGCGAAGGCTGAGCCGCTGCCTACTTTGCCGAAAGGGCGGTTACCAGTTCGTCCGGCCGGCGGGACGAGGCCAGCCAGTAAGGGGTGCGGTCCGCGGGGTCCGTGATGTCAATCCGCACCACCGGATCGATCCAGCCCCGGATGCACAGGTAAGCGAGTCCGTTGAGCTTCGTCCCCCGTTGCGCGGTGGCTTCCTTGCCGCGGAAGGCTTCAACGCCGCCAATGTAGCGGCGTTCGATGGTGGCGCGGCCTACAGTCAGCGACTCATCGGTGACCAGGATGGTGGGCGTGGAAGTCAGCAGCATGGCGGCGATGATGGTGAACAGCACGCCCGCGGCGATGTAGCCTGCAGCCATACTGATCGGTGCGAAGACCAGGATGCCTGCGCCGGAGATCCCCGCAGCGATGATCCAGATCCAGATGTTCGGCCACAGCCTCTCCCGGAAGACCGCCGGGGTGCCGGCTGGGGAGGCGCTGGGGACAGGTGCGGTGGAACTGGGTTCGGGCATGCCAACAGCTTTACACCTTTGCCTGGCTATTTCATCTTGGGTTCATCCGGGCGGCCCGGTGATTCTAGGTGGGAACTGCGGCTGGGCGTTAGAGTGTGTGACTGTGACTGACGAACTTGCCACTGTTGAATCTGCTGTCGAACCGGCTTCGGCCAGCACCGCGCCCGGCGCGGTGAAGGATGCTGCCGTATCGTACGGGGCCCCGACACTCCAGGTGCAGCTGAAAATGCTCGACGACGGCCTGGAGTTTCCGTCCTACGCCCACCCTGGTGACGCGGGTGCTGACCTGCGTGCACGCGAAGACGTGGTGTTGCAGCCGGGGGAGCGCAAGCTGGTGCCCACCGGGGTAGCCATTGCCCTGCCGGACGGCTTCGTCGCCCTGATCCACCCCCGCTCGGGCCTGGCCACGAAGCATGGACTGACGATCGTTAATGCCCCCGGGACGGTGGATGCCGGCTATCGCGGCGAAATTTCCGTGACCTTGCTCAATACCGATGCGCGGGACGCCATCGAACTGCGGCGCGGCGATAGAATTGCACAGATGGTGATCCAGCGGGTGGAGTACGCGCAGTTTGTCCCCGTCAACGATCTCAGCGGGTCCGTGCGGGGAGCGGGCGGATTCGGCTCAACCGGCGGCTTCACCTCACCAGTAGCCTGATCCCCCGCCTGTTTCGCCGGCCCGGAGCGGCTGCCCGTGGCGGCACAAAGAATTTCGGCGCCGCCAGGAACTTTTTACAGCCGCCAGGCACTTGAACAGCCGCCAGGCACTTTACAACTAAGGAGACAAACCACATGGTTTTTGGGCTCGGCAGGAAATCCAAGAAGGACCAGGCAGCCGAACCGGATGAGGCCCCGGCCTCAGTGGAATCATCCGATTCCGCTGACAAGGCTTCGGAGGACACCGCGCGCCGGGCAACAGGACCGTTTGATGTTTCTGAAATCTCCACCCGCGACGGCTATGTCGACCTCGGTGCCCTGCTGATCGCCCCGAGCGAGGGGCTCCAGCTCCGGCTCGAAGTTGAGGAAGCCACCCAGCGTGTGGTGGCTGTGACCATGGACCTGAACGGGTCCAGCCTGCAGCTGCAGGCCTTTGCTGCCCCGAAGAGCGAAGGCCTCTGGGACGAAATCCGTGAGCAGATCGGCCAGTCCGTGGGAAGCCAGGGCGGGCAGGTTGAACAAATCCAAGGCGAATTCGGGTCCGAACTGATTGCCAAGCTGCCCGCCGGCGCCGCTGACGGCAGCCAGGGTTACCGGGTGGCGCGCTTTATCGGCGTCGACGGCCCGCGGTGGTTCCTGCGCGGAGTCCTGGGCGGCGAAGCAGCCATGGACCGTGCGGCAGCGGCTCCCCTGGAGGCACTGTTCCGCCGGATCGTGGTCATCAGGGGGGACAGCCCCATGCCCCCGCGTGATCTCCTGCAGCTCCGCCTGCCAAAGGACGCGAGCCCCACCCCGCCGCCTCCCGCCCCGGAAGAGCCTGCTGCCCCGGAACTCCGGAAACCCGAGCGCGGTCCGGAAGTCACGCAGATTGGCTGATTCCCGCCAGGATCCGGCAAGTCCGTCAGACAATGCCGGGGTGCCTGTCAGCCGCCTTCCGGAGCGCGGACGGGTGGTGTGCCACGGGCACATCGAATCAATCACCTACATGCCGGCGGACCAGAACGCCGCGTTTACGGCCATCGTCTCCGATCCGGACGTTGCCCGGTCCGGCGTGAAGCCACCGCCCGGCAGCCGGGGCCGTCTGCGGGTGGTCTGGCTGGGGCGGCGCAAGGTGCCCGGCATAGAAGCCGGGACGGAAGTCCGCATTGAGGGAATGCTTGTCCTCAGCCAGGGGCTGCCCACCATCTTCAATCCACGCTACGAAATACTTTCCCGCCAGGAGCACGAATGACCCCGTCCCAGCCCGATCAGTCCTCCGGCGCGGACCAGCCGCATGCAGCGGGGCAGGCCCGCCCGGGACAATCCGGCCCGGGACAGACGGGCACGGGACCGGCCGGCACGGAGCCTGCCTCCATGGCAGGCCTCGCGGAGGGCTACGCAGCCCAGGCTGGCCTGCACCGCACCCACGACGGCCGGATCGATGTCCTCAAGACTGCCGGGGGATGGCAGGGCATCGCCGAGAGCATTGTGCCCGGACTGGTCTTCCTGGTCACGTTCACCCTGACGCGGGATCTGACGCCGGCGCTGGTGGCGGCCCTCGCATCGGCGGCTGCCTTCACGGTGGTCCGCCTCATCCAGCGCCGCCCGCTGACCCAGGCCCTGGCGGGAGTGGTGGGCGTGGGCATCTCGGCCTGGCTGGCGAACACGACGGGCAAGGCAGAGGACTTCTATCTGCCCGGCTTCATCACCAACGCCGCCTACATCGTGGCCATGACCATCTCGATCGCCATCAAATGGCCCGTTGCGGGACTCCTGTTCGGCTTCATCCGCAATGAGGGCATGGACTGGCGCAAGGAACCCGTCCGACTCAAGGCGTACCGCCTGGGCACGTGGATCATCGTCGGTGTGCTGGTGCTTCGCCTGGTGGTCCAGGTTCCGCTGTACCTGATGGGAGCAGACGGCCTCGCGGCCCTTGCCACCACCCGGCTCATCATGGGTACCCCGCTGTACATCCTTGGTGTCTGGATCGCATGGCTGATCACGCGGCCGGTTCCGGCCGCCGATGATCAGCCTTCGAAGCCGTCGTCCTCCGGAGCCTGAGCCCCGGCTACCGGAACACTCTCCTGCGGTTGGGCGTCCCCGGTCGGTTCAGCTGACTCCGGGGACAGCAGCGCACGCAACTCGTCCTCGGCAGCGATCGTGGTGACGAAGAACAGTTCGTCCCCGCCGTCGATCACGTCGTCGCGGCTGGGAGTGATGGGCGCGTGGTCCCGCAGGATCGCCACCAGCGTGGAGTCCTCGGGCCAACGGATATCACCTACGGTCAGGCCAATGACATGGGAATCGTGCGGGACGGTGAACTCCACCAGGGAGGACACACCGGTCTGCAGCGTCAGCAACCGGACGAGGTCGCCGATCTCTACGGCTTCCTCCACCAGCGCGGTCATCAGCTGGGGGGTGTTGACCGCCACATCGACGCCCCAGGAGTCGTTGAACATCCAGTCGTTCTTGGGATTGTTGACCCGGCCCACCGTGCGTCCCACGCCGAACTCGGTCTTGGCCAGGAGCGAGACCACCAGGTTCACCTTGTCGTCGCCCGTGGCAGAAACCACGACGTCGGCCTCCTCCACCTTCGCACCCTGCAGGGTGCTGAGTTCGCAGGCGTCACCGACCAGCCAGTGCGCGCCGCGCAGGCCACTGCGTCCGATGACCTCGGGCTTGAGGTCGATCAGCAGGATTTCGTGTTTGTGAGCCAGCAATTCCCTGGCGATCGAAGACCCGACGCTCCCCGCGCCGACTATGACAACCTTCACTACAACTCCTTGGCAGGTGCTTTGGCCAGGATCTGTGCGACCTGGGAACTGCGCTCCACGGGCAGCATGGCATGGACAGTATCGCCGTCCTGGTATGTGGTGGCGGTCTCGGGAAGCATGCCCTCACCAAACCGGGTGAGGTATGCCACCCGGATGTCCGCGGCTTTTTCGATCTCGCTGACGCGGTGGCCGATCCACCCGGCGTCCAGATCCACTTCGGCGAGCACCAGCCGCCCGGACGGCTCGCGGAAGTCGCCGGCCAGGTGCTGCTCGGGAAGGATGCGGCGCAATACCTGGTCAGCACTCCAGCGGACGGCGGCCACAGTGGGGATGCCGAGCCGCTGGTAGATTTCCGCCCGGCCCGGATCGTAGATCCTCGCCACGACGTGCGGGACGTGGAAAGTCTCGCGGGCCACCCGCGTGGCAAGGATGTTGGAGTTATCGCCGCTCGACACGGCAGCGAAGGCGTAGGCTTCAGCCACCCCGGCCTGCTGGAGGGTGTCCCGGTCAAAACCCACGCCGGTGACCTTGCGCCCGGTGAAGCCCTGCCGAAGGCGGCGGAACGCACGGTCATCCTGGTCAATGATGGCCACGGAATGACCGGCATCCTCCAGCGTATGCGCCAGAGTCGCTCCCACCCGGCCACATCCCATGATCACGAAATGCGCCACCGTATCTCCTCAACTTCCATAGCCCGTTGCTGCTGCTAGAACTCTACCGGCACGGCCAGGGTTGCAGCCGCGCGGAGGCCGTCATGACATAGGCCGGGAATCAGACTAGCTTTGTGGAGTGCTGACAATACTGAATGCCGTAAAACGGGTGCTGGTGGGCAGGCCCTTCAGGAATGACAGGCTCGCCCACACACTGCTTCCCAAGCGGATCGCGCTTCCCGTTTTCGCCTCAGACGCACTGTCCTCAGTTGCCTACGCGCCTGACGAAATTTTGCTCACGCTGGCCCTTGCCGGTGTCAGCGCCGTGGCTTTTTCGCCGTGGGTGGGCCTGGCCGTCATGGTGGTGCTGCTGACAGTGGTGGCATCCTACCGGCAGAACGTACACGCCTATCCGTCGGGCGGGGGCGACTACGAAATCGCCAACGAGAACCTGGGCAAGTATGCCGGCCTGACCGTGGCATCGGCGCTTCTGGTGGACTACGTCCTCACAGTGGCCGTCTCGATGTCCTCGGCGGCCGCGTACCTCACCACGGCAGTGCCGTCCCTGCACGGGCAACAGGCCCTGATCGCCACCATCGGCGTCGTGATCCTGGCACTGGTCAACCTCCGGGGCGTCAAGGAAGCCGGCACGCTGTTCGCCGTCCCCACCTACATCTTTATGGCCTCGATCCTCGGCATGACCGCAACAGGGATTTTCCAGGCAGCCACCGGCCAGCTGGGCCAGGCGCCGTCCGCGGACTTCACGATCGTGCCGGCTCCCGGATTCGACGAAGGCCTGGTGGGCCTGGCGGGAGCATTCCTGCTGCTGCGGGCCTTTTCCTCCGGCGCTGCTGCCCTGACCGGGGTCGAGGCGATCAGCAACGGCGTGCCGAACTTCAAGACGCCCAAGAGCAAAAACGCGGCCACCACCCTGCTGCTGCTCGGTGTCATCGGTGCAACCATGCTGGCGGGCATCATCTACCTCGCCAACGCCACCCGGGTCCACATTGTGCTGGACCCGGCCACGGAGTTCCTCGTCGATGGCCTGCCGCTGCCCGAGGGATACATCCAGAGCCCGGCCATCAGCCAGATCGCGCAGACCATCTTCGGCCCCGGGTCCATCCTGTTCTACCTCGTCGTCGCCGCCACAGGCGTTATCCTGGTGTTCGCGGCGAATACCGCGTTCAACGGCTTTCCCGTCCTGGGATCCATCCTCGCCCAGGACGGCTACCTGCCGCGCCAGCTGCGCACCAGGGGTGACCGGCTGGCCTTCAGCAACGGCGTCCTGGCCCTCGCTGCCGGCGCGCTGGTTCTGATCCTCTCGTTCAACGCCGACGTCACCAAACTGATCCAGCTCTACATCGTGGGCGTCTTCATCTCCTTCACGCTCAGCCAGCTGGGCATGATCAGGCACTGGGGGAAGGAGCTGAAGCTGGCCAAGGACAAGGCCGTCCGGCGACGGATGATCAAGTCCCGGACCATCAACAGCATCGGCTTCGGCATGACCGCCCTGGTGCTGGTCATCGTCCTGATCACCAAGTTCGAACAGGGTGCCTGGATCGCCCTGCTGGCCATGGTGGTGCTGTTCCTGATCATGTGGAGTATCCGCATGCACTACGACAACGTGGCCAAGGAACTGGCCGTTGACGAGGACTCCTCCCCGCGCGCCCTGCCGTCCAGGGTCCACGCAGTCCTTCTCGTCTCGCACGTGCGCAAACCGGTGCTCCGCGCCCTTGCCTATGCACGGGCGTCGCGGCCGTCCCGGCTGGACGCCATTACGGTGGACATAGACGCCGAGGAAACCTCCCAGACGGTGGCCGACTGGGAGAAGCTTGAAATCCCGGTGCCGCTGACGGTGCTCGCGAGTCCCTACCGTGAGACCGTCACGCCCATCATGGAATATGTGAAGAACATGCGCCGCGATTCCCCGCGCGACCTGGTGGTGGTCTACATCCCCGAGTACGTGGTGGGTAAGTGGTGGGAGCAGCTGGTCCACAACCAGACGGCGCTGCGCATCAAGACCCGGCTCCACTTTGAACCTGGCGTGATGGTGGCCAGTGTCCCGTGGCAGCTGAAATCATCCGAAGAAGCAAAGAACCTGCAGGATATTAGATGACCCCCGAAACACAGACCCCGTCCGCAACTGCCACGGCAGCCCTTCCTGAGCTGGTGCTCGACGTCGGCCCGGTGGCCCACGGCGGCCACTGCGTGGCGCGCCATGATGGCCGGGTGATCTTTGTCCGCCACGGCATTCCAGGGGAGAAGGTCCGGGTCCGCTTGACGGACGCGGGGGACTCAGCCAAGTTCTGGCGGGCAGATGTTGTGGAGGTGCTGGAGGCATCACCGGACAGGACCGCGCACTTTTGGCATGTTGCGGACTCCGGCCGGGCGTGGAGCCACGGCCACCCGCCGGTGGGCGGGGCCGAGTTCGGCCATATCTCCCTGGCCCGCCAGCGGGCACTGAAATCGGCTGTACTCGCCGAGCAGCTTCAGCGGCTCGGCGGCGTCGAACTTTCCCCCGAAGTGGAAGCCGTGGGTGCGTCCCAGGAAGGGGGGACCGCGTACGACGCCGGTACTGGCCTCGCGTGGCGGACCCGGGCAAGCTTCTCGGTCACCACGGGAGGAAAACTGGGCATGCACGCGCATCGTTCAGACCAGATCATCCCGGTCCGGGAAATGCCCCTGGCGGTGGATGGCATCAACAGGCTGCGGTTATGGGACATCGATCTCCAGGGCATCGCACGGGTGGAGGTGGCGGCGCCGTCGAACGGTTCGCGCCCGCTGGTGCTGCTCGCTCCGGCGCCGGGAACGAAACCCAAGCGGCTCAGTGCCATTGCCTCACAACTCCCCGACGACGTCTCCGTCGCCACCTTCGAACCGCTCACCGGGGAGGTGGGGCAGCTGCGTGGCCGCACCTGGGTCCAGGAGAGTGCCGCGGGCCACGACTACCGTGTCAGTGGCGCCGGATTCTGGCAGATCCACCGCGACGCGCCCGGGACACTTGTGGGGGCAGTCACACAATTCCTCCACGGCGGCGGCTTCCTGGAGCCCGGCTCGGTAGTGGCGGACCTCTACTCCGGCGCTGGGCTGTTCACCGCCGTGCTGGCGGATGCGGTGGGGGAGACGGGCTCGGTGCTGTCGGTGGAAGGGGCCCCGGGAGCCAGCCGCGACGCGCGCAAGAACCTCCACGGAGCGCCGCAGGTGGAGATCGTCCAGGGCCGGGTGGAGCGCATACTCCGCCAGAACCCGCGGAACTTTGATGCCCTGGTCCTTGATCCCCCACGGGCAGGCGCGGGCAAGGCAGTGGTCAACCAGTTGGTCACCGCGGGTCCGCGGGCGATCGCCTATGTCTCCTGTGATCCGGCATCCTTCGCCAGGGACGTGGGGTACTTCCAGCAGGAGGGCTGGTCGCTGGCCGGGCTGCGGGCCTTTGATCTGTATCCGCACACCCATCACCTGGAGACGGTCGCCTTGCTGACTCCGGGCCGCTGACACGGGAACTATTTCGACTACTATGGGCGGAGTAATCCCACGTCGCGCCCCGTATTTCGCGGCCGACCTCCTGCAACTTTCTTGGGCCGGCACTAATAAGGCCTGCCTAACTAGCAAGCGGTCTACCGCGCGACAAAGATGAAACTGTTGCGAGAGGAGTCCTGCGATGAGCACTGTGGACAGCTTCGGTTCAAAAGGCAAACTTAATGTAGCCGGAACCGAATACGAAATTTTCCGGTTGAACTCCGTTGAAGGTGCAGAAAACCTTCCGTTCAGCCTCAAGGTATTGCTTGAAAACCTGTTGAGGACCGAGGACGGCGCGAACATCACTGCCGATCACGTCCGCGCCTTGGCTGGCTGGGATCCCAATGCCCAGCCCGATACAGAAATCCAGTTCACGCCTGCCCGCGTGATCATGCAGGACTTCACCGGCGTCCCCTGCGTGGTGGACCTGGCGACAATGCGTGAAGCAGTCAAGGAACTCGGCGGTGACCCCAAGCGGGTCAACCCCCTCGCTCCTGCGGAAATGGTCATTGACCACTCCGTGCAGATCGACGCTTTCGGTAACTCCGGCGCACTGGAGCGCAACATGGAGATCGAATACCAGCGGAACGGGGAGCGTTACCAGTTCCTCCGCTGGGGCCAGACCGCGTTTGACGACTTCAAGGTTGTTCCGCCGGGAACCGGCATCGTGCACCAGGTGAATATTGAATACCTGGCCCGCACTGTCATGACCCGCGAAGTGGATGGTGCACTGCGCGCCTACCCGGACACCTGTGTCGGCACCGACTCCCACACCACGATGGTCAACGGCCTGGGTGTCCTGGGCTGGGGCGTTGGCGGCATCGAAGCCGAAGCAGCCATGCTGGGACAGCCTGTTTCGATGCTGATCCCGCGCGTCGTGGGCTTCAAGCTGACCGGGTCCATACCGGCCGGCGCCACTGCCACCGACGTTGTGCTGACCATCACCGAGCAGCTTCGCAAGCACGGTGTGGTGGGCAAATTTGTCGAGTTCTATGGCGAAGGCGTTGCGGCTGTGCCGCTGGCAAACCGCGCCACGATCGGCAACATGAGCCCCGAATTCGGCTCCACCGCCGCAATGTTCCCGATCGATGACGTCACATTGGACTACCTGCGCCTCACCGGCCGGTCCGACGCCAACGTCGCCCTCGTGGAGTCCTACGCGAAGGAACAGGGCCTCTGGCACGATCCTTCCCGCGAGATCAAGTTCTCCGAGTACCTCGAGCTGGACCTGTCCACGGTTGTTCCCTCCATCTCCGGCCCGAAGCGTCCCCAGGACCGCATTGAGCTGACCGATGCCAAGGAGCAGTTCCGGAAGGACATCCACAACTACGTCGCCATCGAAGACGGCAGCGTGGACGAGTCCCTGGACGAATCCTTCCCGGCCTCGGACGCGCCGTCCTTCACGCACGCTGACTCGCACACCACTGAGACCAGCCGTGTTGAGTCCGCCGCGAACGGTGCCAACGGGCGCCCGAGCAGCCCGGTCCACATCAAGACCGAAGACGGCCGCGAGTTCGAGCTGGACCACGGAGCGGTTTCCATCGCCTCGATCACGTCCTGCACGAACACGTCCAACCCGTCCGTGATGCTCGCCGCAGCACTCCTGGCACGCAACGCCGTGGACAAGGGCCTGACGTCCAAGCCGTGGGTCAAGACCTCCGTGGCCCCGGGCTCCAAGGTTGTCACCGACTACTACGAGAAGTCCGGCCTGACCCCGTACCTGGAGAAGCTGGGCTTCTACATCGTCGGCTACGGCTGCGCCACCTGCATCGGCAACTCCGGCCCGCTGGACGCCGAAATCTCAGAAGCCATCCAGGCCAACGACCTCTCCGTGACCGCTGTGCTCTCCGGTAACCGCAACTTCGAAGGCCGCATCAACCCGGACGTCAAGATGAACTACCTGGCCTCACCGCCGCTGGTCATCGCTTACGCCCTGGCCGGTACCATGGACTTCGATTTCGACACCGACGCTTTGGGCAAGGACGAAGCAGGCAACGACGTCTTCCTCAAGGACATCTGGCCGAACCCGGTCGAGGTCCAGCAGGTCATCGATTCCTCGATCGACAAGGACATGTTCGCCCGCGGCTACGAGGGAGTCTTCGACGGCGACGCCCGCTGGAAGGCGCTCGACACCCCCGCCGGCGACACCTTCGCCTGGGATCCGAACTCGACCTATGTCCGGAAGCCCCCGTACTTCGATGGCATGAAGGCCACGCCGGAGCCGGTCACCGACATCACCGGTGCACGCGTCCTGCTGAAGCTGGGCGATTCGGTCACCACCGACCACATCTCCCCGGCCGGTTCCTTCAAGTCCGACACCCCGGCCGGCCAGTACCTGCTGGCCAACGGTGTGGAGCGCAAGGACTTCAACTCCTACGGCTCACGCCGTGGCAACCACGAAGTCATGATCCGCGGCACGTTCGCGAACATCCGCATCAAGAACCAGATCCTGGACGGCGTTGAGGGTGGCTTCACCCGCGACTTCACCCAGGCTGACGGCCCGCAGGCCTACGTCTACGACGCCGCCCAGAACTACCAGGCAGCCGGCACCCCGCTGGTGGTCCTGGCCGGCAAGGAATACGGCTCCGGCTCGTCCCGTGACTGGGCAGCCAAGGGAACCGCGCTTTTGGGCGTCAAGGCCGTCGTCGCCGAAAGCTACGAGCGTATCCACCGCTCCAACCTGATCGGCATGGGCGTCCTGCCCCTGCAGTTCCCGGCCGGCGAGTCCGCGGCCACGCTGGGACTGACCGGAACCGAGACGTTCGCCGTTGAGGGTGTGACCGCCCTGAACGAGGGCACCACCCCCAGGACGCTCAAGGTCACGGCAACCGCAGAAGACGGCTCCACCAAGTCCTTCGATGCTGTTCTCCGCATCGATACCCCGGGTGAAGCTGACTACTACCGCAACGGCGGCATCCTGCAGTACGTCCTGCGCCAGATCTCCGCCAACTAGCGGGAATCTGAACCCAGGCAGCAACTCCCGAAGCCCCGGCCGGTCACCGACCTGCCGGGGCTTCGGCTTTGCATTTGAGCCAAGGCGTTAGAGTTAACAGGCACGTCTACCACCCGAAGGAGGGGTCATTGGGAATCTTGGACACCATCCGGAATCCGCAGGACCTGAAGGAACTGTCCCCGCAGCAGCTCGAAGAGCTGGCAGCTGAGGTCAGGAGTTTCCTGATCACCAACGTCTCCCAGACCGGTGGACACCTCGGCCCCAACCTCGGCGTTGTGGAACTGACCCTTGCCGTGCACCGTATCTTTGATTCGCCCAGTGACAGCGTGGTATTCGACACCGGCCACCAGTCCTATGTCCACAAACTCCTCACCGGCCGCCAGGACTTCAGCACCCTGCGGCAGCAGGGCGGCATGTCCGGCTATCCCTCCCGCGCCGAGTCCGAACACGACATCGTGGAAAGCTCGCACGCGTCCTCGTCCCTGTCCTGGGCGGATGGGATCTCCCGGGCCCGGCAGCTCACGGGCGAGGGAGACCGCTACGTCGTCGCCGTCGTGGGTGACGGTGCCCTGACCGGTGGCATGGCCTGGGAGGCCATCAACAACATTGCAGCTGACAAACGCCGGCGTGTGGTGATCGTGGTCAATGACAACGGCCGCTCCTATGCGCCCACGGTGGGCGGCTTCGCCGACTACCTGGCTTCCCTGCGCCCCACCATCGACTCCTTCCGGGCGGCGCCTGCCTACGAAGGCACCTTGGACTGGTGGAAAAAGAAGCTCCAAAACGGCGGACCCGTGGGCCAGTTCACCTACCGGAGCCTGCATGCCATGAAAAAGGGCATCAAGGACTGGTGGGCACCACAGGGGATGTTCGAGGACCTGGGCATGAAGTACATCGGCCCGGTGGACGGCCATAACCTCCAGGCCATGGAGCACGCCCTTTCGACAGCCCGGAACTACGCCGGTCCTGTGATCGTCCACGCCATGACCGAAAAAGGCCACGGTTACGCCCCTGCCCGCGCCCATGAAGCCGATCAGTTCCATGCGGTGGGCATCATCGATCCCGAAACCGGCGAACCCACAGGAGCCTCCGGGGCGCAGTCCTGGACCTCGGTTTTCGCCGACGAGATCGCGGATATCGCTGACGAACGCGCCGACATTGTCGGCATCACGGGGGCCATGCTGATCCCCGTCGGCCTGCACAAATTCGCGGCGAAGCATCCGGACCGGGTGATCGACGTCGGAATTGCCGAGCAGCATGCCCTCACGTCCGCTGCAGGCATGGCCTTCGGCGGGCTCCACCCCGTGGTGGCCGTCTACGCCACCTTCCTGAACCGTGCCTTCGATCAGCTCCTGATGGACGTGGCTTTGCACAAGGCCGGAGTCACCATCGTCCTGGACCGGGCAGGCGTCACGGGACCGGACGGGGCAAGCCACCACGGCATGTGGGACATGGCCATGGTCCAGATCGTTCCCGGACTCCACCTTGCGGCCCCCCGTGACGCATCGAGGCTGCGTGAAGAGCTACGCGAGGCTGTGGCCATCGATGACGCGCCCACCGTGGTCCGGTTCTCCAAGGGGACCGTGGGTGCCGAAGTGGAGGCCATCGAGCGGCTTTCCGACGGCGTCGATGTGCTGGCCCGCAGGCCATCGGGATCCACCGAAAACGATGTCCTGATTGTCAGTGTCGGTGCAATGTCCGAGCTGGCCCTGGACGTCTCCAACAGGCTGGGAGCCCAGGGAATCAGCACCACAGTGGTTGACCCCCGCTGGGTGCTGCCCGTGCGCCGGTCCATCATTGCCCTGGCCTCCCATCACCGGCTGGTGGTCTGCATCGAGGATGGCGTCAGGGCAGGCGGCGTGGGATCGCGGATCCGCCAGGAAATGCGTGCGGCCGGGGTTGATACCGCCCTGAACGAGGTGGGCCTTCCGGCCGAGTTCCTTGACCACGGCACCCGCAGCCAGGTTCTGGAACGCGTAGGCATGACCGCCCAGCAGATAACGCACGACGTCGTCGCGCAGGTTTTGGGGACCAAAGTCCCGTTTGCGCGTCCCCTGCCAGGCCAGGAACACCCCACCACCGGCAGCCTTCCGATCCTGTGAGGGACGAAGACGCCCTCAAGTATCCCGGCGCCGTGGGGGACAATGCGCCGATCCACCTGAGCAGCACCACCCGTGTTCCGGCCGGGCTCAAACCGGGCCAGCTGGTAGTGGCCCGGAACAGGAAGTGGAACGGAAAAGCCCACTGGGTGGTCCCAGGACGGTACCTTGGCGAGGACAGGCACGGCTGGTGGATTTTCCAGGGGACCAACGAGTTCTGTTCCCGCCCGGGCGCTGCCTTCTACACCCGGTCCGACGCCGTCCTGCTGGTGCCGCGGTCCGGTGACTGGGTTGCCACCTTCTACGACGAGGCCCACCCCAACGGGGTCAGGGTCTACGTGGATCTGGCGGTGGCCCACGAATGGACGGACATCAGGCCCGCCGTTACCGAGTTCCATGTCATTGACATGGATCTTGACGTCATCCGGATGGCCGGGCGCGGCGTCTTCATCGATGACCAGGACGAATTTGCGGAGCACCGTGTCAGCATGAACTACCCGGACCGGCTGGTGGAGGATATCCAGGTGGCCGCGGATGAGCTTTATCAGGCCGTCAAGGCGCAGCAGGCACCGTTCGACGGAACAGACGTTGAGTGGTTCACGAAGGGACGGTCATGAGCGGGATTATCAGGGTCTACAAGAAGGACGACGAGGCAGTACTGCACTTCCGTGAAGGCTGGTTCGATGAGGACTACAGCCAGTTTGTGATGAACTACGGCGTGGTGGGCCACCAGAGCAAGACCGAGGAAACCGATGTTCCCGACGCCGCCGCAGCTGAGGGACTGATGGATGCCTTTGCCGTGCAGTGCGCGGAGGACGGCTTCGCTGAAATTCCCGATGAGGAACAGTTCTGGGTTGTCGCCCAGTTCGCCCTCAAGACCAAAGAGGGTACCGACCGCGACCGTTACCTGGAGGAGAAGGCGAAGGACGCGCTGATCAGCCATCTTGCCTGGCGCGGGCTGGGCACCGTGGAGCGATCGGAGTTCAGCGACTACAAGCTGAACATCTTCTGCCTCTGCCCCGAGGTAAACAAGGCCATCAACGCGATCAAGGTCTGCGCCCGCGGGGAGGACCTGGACTTCACCAAACTGAGCATTGGCGCCGCGCCCTACAGCGAACCGGAAAACTTCAAGCTCAAGTACTCCGCGAAGCCGGCCAACAGCTTCAGCCTCTAGGGGGATTGCTTTGCCTGAATACCGCCGCCTGGGAAACTCCGGGCTCGCCGTCTCCGTGGTGGGGCTCGGCTGTAACAACCTGGGCCGGGCCAATACGGCCACCGAGTCACAGGCCGGTTCCGACGCCGTCGTCCAGGCGGCCCTGGAAGCAGGGGTGACCCTGTTCGATGTCGCGGACAACTACGGGCGCGAACCGGGACTCAGCGAAACGATGCTGGGCAAGGCCCTTGCCGGCAGGCGCGATGAGGCAGTGGTGGCCACCAAGTTCGGCATGAACGTGCGTGGCGCCAACGGTCCGGACTACGGTGCCAGGGGCTCCCGCCGGTACATTGTCCGTGCCGCCGAGGCCTCCCTCCGCCGGCTTGGCACGGACTGGATTGACCTTTACCAGTTCCATACCCCGGACCCGCTGACGCCCATCGAGGAGACCCTCAGCGCCCTCGATGACCTGGTGACCAGCGGCAAGGTCCGCTACATCGGGCACTCCAACCGTGCCGGCTGGCAGATCGCCGAGGCTGAGTTTGTCGCCCGGGCCGCCGGAAAGACCCGGTTCATCTCCAGCCAGAACCACTACAACCTACTGGACCGTCGGGCGGAGCTCGAGGTTACCCCGGCGGCCGAGGCATACGGCTTGGGCGTCCTGCCATACTTCCCCCTCGCCAACGGGCTCCTGACCGGCAAATACGCCCCGGGTGAAGCGCCGGCGGGTTCCAGGCTGAGCCACACCCGCACGAATATGGTGCACGACGCCGACTGGAACCAGCTCAGGCGCTTCAGCTCCTTCGCGGGAGAACGCGGCCTCACTGAAATCCAGGTCGCCTTCTCCTGGCTGGCGGCCCAGCCCGCCGTCGGCAGCGTGATCGCCGGAGCCACCAGGCCCGAACAGATCCGCCAGAACGCCGAAGCGGCTGCCTGGGTGCCGTCCACCGGGGATCTCGCCGAGCTCGATGACATTTTTCCCAGGGTCCCCAAAGTCGCTCTCTTCTAGGCGGGTACACCGATGACCAGGATGCTGGTGGACGTCGACACCGGGATAGACGACGCTCTCGCGCTGGCTTACCTGGCGTCGCGGTCGGACGTGAAGTTCGTGGCCGTGACGGCGTCCCCGGGGAACGTGAATGCCCAACAGGTGGCAACGAACACCCTTGCCCTGCTGGAGCTGTGCGGCCGGGGCAACGTGGAGGTCGCCGTCGGTGCCGAAGTTCCGCTCGCCATACCCCTGGTGGTGTCGCCGGAGACCCACGGACCGCAGGGCATCGGCCATGCAGTCCTTCCCGCACCTGCGGGCACAGTGTCGCCACGGCATGCTGCGGATATCTGGGTGGACGCGGCCCGGGCCCATCCGGGGGAGCTGACGGCCCTGATCACGGCGCCGCTGACCAACTTCGCCCTGGCCATCAGGCGTGAACCACGGCTGCCTGACCTCCTGGGCAAAGTGGTCATCATGGGCGGGAGCTTCTACCACCAGGGCAACACGACGCCGACGGCGGAGTGGAACACCCACGTCGATCCGCAGGCGGCGAAGGAAGTCTACGCAGCCTTCAGCGGCCTGCCGGAGGACCGGCTGCCCATTGTCTGTTCACTGGACACCACCGAGCGGATGGAGCTGCGGCCCGGGCATGTGCGCCGGCTCGCGGCCGCGGCAGGGTGTGCCGATGAGGAACTGGTTCTGCCGGAGCAGCCCGAGGGGCTGCGGAGCAGGGCAGAGAACCCGCTGGTGCGCCACCTGTCCGATGCCCTGCGGTTCTACTTCGAATTCCACCGGCTCTACAACCAGGGATACCTGGCGCATGTCCACGACTTCTTCGCAGCCGGTGTTGCTGCCGGAACGTTGGAATACAGCACCCGCCCGGCCACCGTGGACGTGGAAGTGGATTCTCCGTTGCTCATGGGGACCACCGTCGCTGACTACCGGGGCCTGTGGGGCAAACCGCCCAATGCCAGGATCGTCACCGACAACAACCCGGCCGCCGCCTTTGACGAGCTGATCTCCTCCGTCGGCAGGCTCGCTGCGCGGCTTGGCTAGGAAAGCAGCCCCTTCTGCTGCCCAGGAGTCCTACAGGGGAGCGTCGGCGGGCCGGGGAACATCAAGCGCCAGCAGGGCGTTCTCCACCACTTCGGTCAGCGCCGGGTGAATCCAATAGGGTCCGCGGGCAAGCGCGTACACGGTCGTCGATAGAGCCATGGCCTGGACCAGCGGTTGGATCAGCAGGGAGGCTTCACGGCCGAGGACATGGGCGCCCAGTAGGCGGCCGGTCGACTTCTCCGCAATCAGCTTCACGATGCCCTCTGAGTCCTCCATGGCCCAGCCGTAGGCCGTGCTGCCGTACTCCTGGACAGCCACCACAATCTCTGTCCCCTCCGCGGCTCCTGACCTTGCTTCCTCCTCGGTCAGCCCCACGGCAGCAACCTGGGGTTCGCTGAAGACGGCGAACGGTACGGCGGTGTAGTCAATGGTGCGCATCCCGTCGGGATTTTCCAGGTTGTGGGCGACCACCCGGGCCTCCCGGTTGGCCACATGTTTGAGCTGGTAGGGGTTGGCGATGTCCCCCAGGGCAAAGACGCCGTCGATCGGCTCGCCGTTGGAGAGTATCCGCAGCTGCGCGTCCACCGCCAGCGTTCCGTCCCCGTCCAGGTCGAAGCCTGCTGCGTCAACATCCAACCGGTCCGTATTGGGCACGCGTCCGGTGGCCATCAGCACGATGTCCGTCTCGAGGCGCAACTGCTTGCCCTCGCCGTCGTCGAAAACCGCCGTGACCCTGCCGTTCCCGGTGTCCTCCACAGCGCGGAGCGAGAACCCCAGCTCAAGCTTCCAGCGGCCGGCGGCAGCCTCGGCGAAGCGCCGGGAGATTTCCTCGTCGTTGTGGCGCAGGAGGCGCTGTGACCGGTTGACCTGGACCACCTCGGCGCCGAAGCCGTGGAAGATGGCGGCGAACTCGGCGGCGATGTAGCCGCCGCCCACAACCACAACCTGCCGCGGCGGGCCATCGATGCGCATGACGGTGTCAGAGGTGTGCACCTGGGGGAGGTCCATGCCCGGGACGTCCGGCAGCACCGGACGGGAGCCTGCAGCCACCACAACCCGGCTGGCCGTGATGACTGTGCCGGACTCGGTCCGCAGGGAGCGGGGGCCGGTGAAACGGACAAATTCCTGGTACAGGTCAACGTTCTCCAGCTCCTCGTCCCGGTAGCGTCGTCCGCTCTCGGCGATGGCGTCGATGCGGCCGAAAATCCTGTCACGGATGTCGTTCCACCGGACCTTCCCGAGCGTCAGTTCCACGCCGAGACGTGACGCTTCGGCGGGCACTGCGGCCAGGCCCGCCGGGTAGACGAACATTTTCGTCGGGATGCAGCCGACATTCACGCACGTGCCGCCAAAGACCCCGCCCTCGATGAGCGCCACCCGCTTGTTGTCCCAGAACGGGGTGATCAGAGAGTTTCCCGATCCGGAACCGATGATGGCGAGATCGTAATGGGGCATCGTTCTGCCTTTCGAAAGGGTCAATGCCGTCCTCATCCGGGACGCGCATACTGTCACATCGTACGGCCGCCGGCCAGCCCGTGGCGGCGGGTCGCCAAGGACCGAACTCAGGGCCGGCAGGCCCTTCCCGTTGCTGACAACCGGTGGGACGATGCCAGTATGAGCGAGAACAACACTGAAAATACCCGCGATGTGGGCCCCCACCTGCACGCGCATGCCCAGCCGACCACCCAGCAGATCCGGACCGTCGGCCAGCGGCGCCGGGAGGCAGAGGAGAAACTGGAGCATCACCTCGAAGAAGCCCGCCACAAGAGCGAGGACCATGATGCCGCCACTCACGACGTGAACCCTGAAGCGGCGGGCGGTAAGGCCAAGCAGCCAAAGGGCGGCAGCCCCTCCTGAACCCGTGTTCCCTGGGCCTCTTCCTGGCCACGTGACCCTACCTCTTCGATCACAATATTAATAAGTATGCTTGCCAATTAGATAGTAAGCATGCTTAGGATAGTGCTTGGGGGAAACACAAAAGCCAAGCAAGATCGAAGCCAAGGAGGCACCATGCTCGCCAAGGAACACATCGACCAACTGCTCAGCAAAAACGGAAACGTCCTTTCCGCCGGTGGGGACAGGATCGGCTCTATAGGGGAGGTCTACGCCGACGACGACAACGGCCAGCCCACCTGGGTCACGGTCAAGACCGGACTGTTCGGCACGTCCCAGTCATTCGTGCCGCTCGAGGCGGCAAGAGTTGAGGGTCACGACCTCGTGGTTCCCTACAGCAAGGACCAGGTGAAGGATGCGCCGCGCATTGACACGGACAGTCATCTGGATCCCGCCGAGGAGGACCGGCTCTACCAGCACTACCAGCTCGGCGGTGGCAGGACCTACACCGACGCCACCAGGGGCACCGATGCCGATCTCGCCCCGACCGGACCGGCTGCCACGTACGATACTGACGATTCCCATGGCACCGTAGGCCGGGATACGTCCGGCCCCACTACTGATGACGCGATGACGCGATCTGAAGAGCGGGTGAATATCGGCAAGGAGCGGGAGGCCACCGGGCGGGTCCGGCTGCGTAAGTACGTCACCACGGAAAACGTCACCAAGACAGTCCCGGTCCAGCGCGAGGAAGTCAGGCTGGAACGCGAACCCATCACTGATGCCAACCGCGGCGCTGCCATGTCGGGCCCGGCGCTCAGCGAAGAGGAACACGAGGTGACCCTCCATGAGGAGCGCCCCGTCGTGGAGAAGGAAACCGTTCCGGTGGAGCGGGTCCGGCTCGACAAGGACACCGTCACTGACGAGGTGACAGTGGATGAGCAGGTCCGCAAGGAGCGCATCGAGGCCGACGGAATCGACGAGACCCGCCGCTAGGCGGAGCCTCCAGCCCACCGGATTGATGGTGCAAGGACAAAGGGCCGCTGCGGGTCAACCCCGCACCGGCCCTTTTCCTTGGGATCAACCAGCCTGCAACCGTCGTCGGTGGGGCTGGAGACTTTTAGGCAGCTGCAGACACGGATGCGACGCCGGGGGCATGGAAGCGCCTGCCGTTGACGCGTTCGGAGGCGCCAACCCTGTCCAGGTAGGGTGTGATGCCGCCCAGGAACATTGGCCAGCCTGCGCCAAGGATCATGCACAGGTCGATGTCCTCGGGCCCCGCCACCACACCTTCGTCGAGCATCAGCCCGATCTCCTCGGCGAGGGCATCCTGTACCCGCCGCAGCACTTCCCCGCCGGTGGACGGTGACGTACCAAAGGACAGCAGCGAGAGGGTTGAAGCCGGGACCTCCTGGCTGCCATCGGCGGCGGGCGCCCAGAAGGTCTTCACGCCGTTGTCGATAAGCTTCTGCAGGTTGGCGGAGACAGGGAAGCGCTCACCGAACGCGGCGTACAGGGATTCCTGGACGTGCTGGGCCACCGGCAGGCCCACCATGGCGCCCAGGGTGAACGGCGTCATGGGCAGGCCCATGGGACGGAGCGCGTTGTCGGCCACCTCTGCCGGGGTGCCTTCGTCGAAAGCCGCGATCACTTCGCCCATCAGCCGCAGCAGGATCCTGTTCACCACGAAGGCCGGTGCGTCCTTGACCAGGACAGCAGTCTTCTTCAGGCCCTTCGCGAGCTCGAACGCGGTGGCCAGGACGGCGTCGTCGGTCCTGGGAGCGCGCACGATTTCCAGGAGCGGCATCAGGGCCACCGGGTTGAAGAAGTGGAAGCCCACCAGCCGCTCCGGGTGGGCAAGGTCCTCAGCCATGGCCGTGACCGACAGCGAGGAGGTGTTGGTGGCCAGGATGCACTCCGGTGAGACGATTGCCTCCACCTCTTCAAAGACCTGCTTCTTGATGTTCAGTTCTTCGAAGACGGCTTCAATGACGAAGTCCGCGTCCGCGAAGGCCTCCTTGGATACCGAACCGGACACCAGGGCCTTGGTGCGGTTGGCCGCATCCTGGCTGATCCGTTTCTTGCCCAAAAGCTTGTCCACCTCTGCATGGACATAGCCCACGCCTTTGTCCACGCGGGCCTGGTCGATGTCCGTCATGACCACCGGGACTTTGAGTTGCCGGGCGAACAGCAGTGCCAGCTGGCTGGCCATCAGCCCGGCACCCACCACGCCCACCTTGGTGACGGGCCGGGCCAGCTTGCGGTCCGGAGCGCCGGCCGGCCGCTTGGACCGCTTCTGCACCAGGTCCAGGAACGCGTACACGGTGGCATGGAACTCATCGGTCTGCATCAGCCCGGCCAAGGTCTCACACTCAAGGGCAGCGGACCCGGCCTGGGTCAGGGTGCGGTTGGCTTCGAGGATCTCCAGCACCTTGGCGGGCGCCGGTGAGGCGTTGGATGTTTTCGCTTCCACCATCGCGCGGCCTGCCGCCACTGCTGCGCTCCAGCGCTCTGATACTTCGGGCAGTGAGGGATCGACGGCGTTGGCCCGCTCCGGGACCAGCTCGCCGGTGATGATCTTGGCTGCCCAGGCAATGGACTGCTCCACGAAGTCGGCAGGCTCGAACAGCGCATCGGCGATGCCAAGCTCGAAAGCCTCGGGACCGCTCAGGGTGCGGTTGTTGCTGAGGGGGTTCCCGATCATCACCTTGACCGCGTTCTCCGGTCCGATCAGCCTCGGCAGGATGTACACGCCACCCCAGCCAGGGACCAGGCCGAGGGCGGCTTCCGGCAGTGCCAGCGCGCCGGCTGCTGTGGATACCGTGCGGTAGGTGGACTGCAGGGCAATCTCCAGGCCACCGCCAAGTGCCACCCCGTTGATGAAGGCGAAGCTGGGGACGCCCAGGTTTGCCAGCGTCCCGTACACGTCGTGTCCGAGCTGGGCCATCCACAGCCCCTGGTCGCGGGTCTTGAGCGACTTGACCGAGGACAAATCAGCGCCCGCCACGAGGAAGTAGGGTTTTCCGGTCACGCCGACAGCCGCGATTTCGCCGCGGGCAGCACGGTCCTTGAGGCCTTCCAGGACGGTGCCCAGCTCGATCAGGGTATTGGGACCCAGCGTGGTGGGCTTGGTGTGGTCGAAGCCGTTGTCCAGGGTGATGAGCGCGAAGACGCCCGGGCTGGGATTGCCGGGCGTTGCCGGCAGCGCGATGTCCTGAACGTAGGAGTGTGTCACCCGTTCGTCGGGAAAGAGCTCGGCAAGCTTGGTGAAATCGGCGGCGCTCATGCGGCGGCTCCTTCGGTGGTTGCTTCGTCTGCGGTGGCGCCGGCCGTGGTGGTGACGGTGCCGCTGTAATCGGTGTGGTGCGGGTTCTCCCAAATCACGGTGGCCCCCATCCCGAGGCCGATGCACATGGTGGTGATCCCGTACCGGACGGAGGGATCCTCCTCGAACTGGCGGGCGAGCTGGTTCATCAGCCGGACGCCGGAGGAGGCAAGGGGATGGCCCACAGCGATGGCGCCGCCGTACCGGTTGACGCGGGGATCGTCGTCGGAAATTCCAAAGTGGTCCAGGAAACTGAGCACCTGCACGGCGAAGGCTTCGTTGATTTCAAAAAGCCCGATGTCGCCGATAGTCAGCCCTGCGTTCTTCAAGGCTTTCTCGGTGGCCGGTACCGGGCCGATCCCCATCACTTCGGGTTCGACGCCGGCATACGCGTAGCTGACCAGCCGCATCTTGACCGGCAGGCCCAGCTCTGCGGCGGCGTCAGAGGACGCCAGGACGGCGGCCGTGGCGCCGTCATTCAGCCCGGCCGCGTTGCCTGCAGTCACGCGACCGTGGGCCCGGAAGGGAGTGCGGAGGGCGGCAAGGTCCTCCAGTGTGGTGCCGGGCCGGGGTGGCTCGTCGACGCTGTTCAGGGTCCAGCCCTGCCCTGGCTTCAGGGTGGCCACGGGCACCAGGTCCGGCTGGATCTGATCGTTGCCGTAGGCGGCCGCGAGTTTGTTCTGTGAGGCGACGGCGTAGGCGTCCGTGCGGTCCTTGGTGATGGCGGGAAAGCGGTCATGCAGGTTTTCGGCTGTGTTGCCCATGTTCAGCGCGGCCGGGTCGACCAGCCGCTCTGACATGAAGCGCGGGTTCGGATCAGCTCCGGCGCCCATCGGATGGTTTCCCATGTGCTCCACGCCGCCGGCAATCACGACGTCGTAGGCGCCGAAACCGATGCCGCTCGCCGTCGTGGTGACTGCGGTCATGGCACCGGCACACATACGGTCGATCGCGAACCCCGGGACAGTTCGGGGGAGCCCAGCCAGGAGGGCAGCCGTGCGCCCCAGGGTGAGGCCCTGGTCTCCGGTCTGGGTGGTAGCGGCCACTGCCACTTCGTCGATCCGGCCGGCCGGCAACGTGGGGTTGCGGCGCAGCAGTTCGCGGATGCATTTGACCATCAGATCGTCGGCGCGTGTTCCGGCATAGATGCCTTTCTCACCGGCCCGGCCGAAGGGTGTGCGGACGCCGTCAACAAAGACGACGTCGCGGACAGTACGCGGGGATCCGCTGCTTCCGTGGTGGCTCACGTATAACTCCTCATCGAGACATGGGCGCCCGTCAGGAGCCAAAGGGCAGCGACGGGCGGCAGTGCACACTATGTTACTCGCCAGTAACTTAGTGTGCAAGGCTCGGGGAGGAGTGGTTATTCGGAGGCTGCGGCTGCCTTGGCTTCCTTGGCCGGCAGTGGCTGCGGATTGAGGAACGCCTCGAGGAGGAGCGGCGTCACCAGACCCACCTGCCATTCGCGGGCGCCGAGGGTGCGGAGCTCCGCGGCCAGGGTTTCTTCGCTGATATCAGCAGGCGGGCGCCACGCTATGCGCCGGAGGTGGTCCGGCGTCAGCAGGTTTTCCACCGGGAGGTTCAGCTCTTCGGCCCTCTCCTGCAGCAGCGGACGCGCGGTGGAAAGCCGTGCTGCGGCCTGGGGATCGCGGTCTGCCCATACACGGGGCGGCGGCGGGGCGTTGGTGGGCAGGTGCAGCGGCGGAAGCTCGGGCAGGTCCCGGGCAGCCGCGATGCACCGGAGCCAGCGTGGTGCCTCACGTTGTGCCGCCCGGCCGTGGAAGCCCTTGGTGCCCAGCAACTGGGGAACGGTGGAAGGCATGGCTTTGGCTGCCGCGACCAGCGCGGAGTCCGGAATCAGCCGGCCTGGAGCGACGTCGCGCTTTTGCGCCAGCGAATCGCGCTCCAGCCACATCTCGCGGACCGCGGCCAGCTGGCGCCGGTCGCGGATCTGGTGCAGGCCCGAGGTCTTGCGCCAGGGGTCAACCCGGGGCGGGGCTACGCCTCCGGCGAGGATGGCGGCAAATTCCTGTTCCGCGTATTCGAGTTTGCCGTCCGCCTGGAGCATCTCGATCAGTTCCTCGCGGAGTTCCGTCAGGACTTCAACGTCCAGCGCCGCGTAACGCAGCCAGGGCTCGGGCAAGGGCCGGGTGGACCAGTCGGCGGCCGAATGTTCTTTGGCCAGGCCGAAGCCCAGCAACTGTTCAATGACGGCAGCCAGCCCAACGCGGGGAAGGCCGGCCAGCCGTGCGGCGAGCTCGGTGTCAAAGAGCTTGTCCGGCCACATGCCCAGTTCCAAGAGGCAGGGCAGGTCCTGGCTGGCTGCATGCAGGATCCATTCCACCCCGTGGAGGGCGTCGTTGATGATGCCCAGGTTCCCGAACGGTTCGGGGTCGATCAGCCAGGTGCCGGAGCCCTCGCGCCGGATCTGGACCAGGAAGGCGCGCTGGCCGTACCGGAATCCAGAGGCCCGCTCGGCGTCGACCCCTGCCGGGCCGGTGCCGGCGGCGATGGCGGCTGCAGCCCGCTCCAGTCCGGACTGGGTTTCGATGACCAGCGGAACGCCGTCGCGTGGTGCATCGAGGTCAATGACTACGGGGATCGGGCTGTCGAAGCCTTCCACCGTGATGTGGGGAGCGGTTTCAGCAGCCGGGGCGCCGGCCGTGGTGTTTTCCGGAATGTGAGGGGTCATGATGACTTCAGTTTACCGACAAGGCGCTGCCCTGGTTCCGGTGCCTAGTTCCGGCGCCGGCGGGGAAGGGCGGAGACGCCGTCGGGCAGCGGCGGCAGGCCGGCAAAAGTACAGACCATGTCCGACCACGCTTCGAGGTGGGCCGTGACGTCCGAGGACGCTGGCGTCCAGGACGCGCGGAGCTCGATGTCGATGGTGCCCGGCCTGTCGGACAGTGTCCCGAAGCTCTCCGAGAGGACACGCGTGGCGGTTCCGCCGGCCGCCCGGTAAGGGGCCTTGTGGTTCTCGAGTGCCTCGACCAGCCAGGTCCAGGCGACGGTGCCCAACATTTCGTCGTTGCCCATTTCCGGCTCCAGCTGGGCCCGGATGTAGGTGACGATGCGGAATTCGCCGTCCCAGACCGCCGAACCCTCAGGATCGTGGAGCAGGATGAAGCGGCCCGTGGCGAGTTCGGTTTCCTCCTCGTCCTCTGTTCCGGAGGCGGCCGCCAGTGCCATGGCAGCCGGCCCGTGAACGGGTTTGGTGCCTGCGTTGGGGCCGGGCGCCATGACTTCGGCCCCGAGTGCCACCGCGAACGGTGCCAGGCGTGCCGGGGCGGGGATTTCCGCCAGCCGCAGTTCATCGCGGCATTGGGCCTTGCGGAGGGTTCCCAAGGCGTGGAGAAATTCCGGGGGAACCTGGGCGAGTGAGTTCACCATCGCAGATTAGCAACTGCAGGGGAGTGCCGCCGCAGGCTCGCCGTCCGCCGGCTCATGCTACCCGGCGTCCGTGCTTGCGGCGCGGTCCCTGGCCTGACGCCTCGCCTGGCCGGCAACCTGCCCAAGCTCCTTGCGGATGGCAGCCGCAAACGCGTCGACGTCGTCCTCGGTGGTGTCGAAGGAACACATCCAGCGCACCTCGCGGGCGGCCGCGTTCCAGTCGTAGAACCGGAAGTATTCCCTCAGCCGGTCGGCCACGCCTGCCGGCAGGATGGCGAAGACGCCGTTGGATTCGGTCTTCTGGGTGGGCCGGACGCCGTCGATGGAGTCGACGGCGGCGCGGAGCCGGGCAGCCATGGCGTTGGCATGGGAAGCGGACCGCAGCCACAGTCCGTCTTCGAGGAGCGCAATGAACTGGGCGGACAGGAAACGCATTTTCGAAGCCAGCTGCATGTTCATTTTGCGCAGGTAGATCAGGCCGTGGGCCGCTTCAGGGTTCAGTGCAACCACCACTTCGCCGTAAAGCAGTCCGTTTTTGGTGCCGCCGAAGGACAGGATGTCCACACCGGCGTCTCGCGTGAATGCCCGCAGCGGCACCTGCAGGTGCGCTGCGGCGTTGGCCAGCCGGGCGCCGTCCATGTGGAGCTTCATGCCCTTGGCGTGGACATGGTCTGCGATGGCGCGTACTTCGGCCGGGGTGTAGCAGGTCCCCAGTTCCGTGGTCTGCGTGATGGACACAGCCAACGGCTGGGCACGGTGCTCATCGCCCCAGCCCCAGGCCTCACGGTCAATCAGCTCCGGCGTCAGCTTGCCGTCGGGGGTAGGGACGTGCAGGAGCTTGATCCCGCCAATCCGTTCCGGGGCGCCGTTCTCGTCCATATTGATGTGGGCCGTCGACGCGCACACCACAGCGCCCCACCGTGGCAGCAGCGACTGCAGCGCCAGGACGTTGGCGCCGGTTCCGTTGAACACCGGGAAGCATTCGATGCCGGCGCCGAAGTGCTCCTCCATCAGCTCCTGCAGCCGGGCCGTGTAGTCATCCTCGCCGTAGGACACCTGATGGCCTTCGTTGGCCGCAGCCAGTGCCGCCAGCACCTTCGGGTGGACACCTGAATAGTTGTCCGAAGCGAAACCGCGAACGGCCGGATCGTGCAGCCGTCCGCTGCCATTCTCAACAGTGGCGGGGGCCTGGGCAGTTGTTGTCATTGCTTTGCTCACGTTCTCAGTCTAGGGACAAGGGGTCAGGAGGCGAGGACCAGCCGCCGGCCGTTCAGCTCGCTTGCCGGGCGGCTGAAGAGACCGACGACGGCGGCCGCCAGCTCCTCGACGTCGGTGGCACCGGGGAACGTCCGTTCCGGGTGCCGCTTCCGGACGTCCGCGTCGACCAGCGCCTTCACCACCAGGACGACGGCGGCACTGCCGGGTTCACTGCCTGTGCGGTCAGGGCTGTCCGTGCCTGCGGCGCTGCGCCCCAGTCCTTCTGCCATGGCCATGGTCCATGCTTCGGCAGCGGCCTTGGCTGCCGCATAGCTGGCGTTTGCTGCAAGCGGCTTGTCCACCGCCGTCGAGGAGACCATGGCAAACCTCCCGCTGGGGGAGGCTGCCAGATCGGCATAGAAGACCCGGGTCACATTCCTGAGCGTGGTGATGGCACCGCGCTCCAGGAATTCCCAGTCGTCGTCGCTCTGGTCCTCAATTCCCGTGGCGCCGCGCCAGCCGCCCACAAGGTGGATCACTGCGTCCGGCGGACCTGCGGTGCCCGAGATGGTCTCACGGAGGTCCTGGACTGCGGACAGATCCGCGAGATCGCACACCAGTGGCGTGACGCCGTCGCCCGCGTTCCGGGCAGCGTCTTCGATGCGGCGCCTGTCTGACCCCACAGTGAAGACCCGGAACCCGGCCTGGCGCAGGGCACGGGCCACTGCGATCCCGGATGCTCCGCTGCCGCCGGTGACCAGGACGTTCAGCGCCCGTCCGCCGTCCGGGACGGGCGCGTCGTCGGCCGGCCGTTGCGGGCTCACCTCACCGCTCACACTTCCGACGTTCCGGTGATGCCTGCGGTGGATTCGATGACGGGACGCATTTTCTTCTCCAATGCCTCGTAGAACATGGACAGCGGGAATTCGTCGTCCAGCACCTGGTCCGTCAGCCCGCGCGGGGGACCGGCAACGGGCAGCGCGTCCGCACCCTTGGCCCATACCGACGCAGGGCTGGGCGTGAGCGTGGCGGAGATCAGCTGGTAGGCGGCGAGCCAGTGGGCCATCTTGGGCCGGTCAATGGAACGCCAATACAGGTCATCGATGGTGGCCCCGAGGGCGATGACGGCGTCCGCCACCTGGTCCCAGTCAATGGCGAGCCGGCTGTCGGTCCAGTGGAGGACGTGGTGCTGGTGCAGCCACGCGAACAGCAGTTGTCCGCCCAAGCCGTCGTAGTTGCGCACCCGGCTGCCGGTGATCGCAAAACGGAAAATCCGGTCGAAGATGATGGCGTACTGCACCAGCTTGGCGTGGCGGCGGGCCTGCGGGTCTGCAGCCTCGTCCTTTTCGATCCGGACGGACTCGCGGAAGGCGGTGAGGTCACAGCGGAGTTCCTCGAGGGAGTACAGGAAGTACGGCATGCGCTGCTTGATCATGAACGGGTCAAAGGGCAGGTCCCCGCGCATATGCGTGCGGTCGTGGATCAGGTCCCACATCACAAACGTGGCCTCGGTGAGCTTCTGGTCCGAAAGCAGCTCCGCTGCGCCGTCGGGAAGCTCCAGCGAGGTGGTGGCCGCCGCAGCGCCCAGGACCCGCCGGAAACGGGCCGCCTCGCGGTCCGCGAAGATCGCGCCCCACGTGAAGGCGTGCGTCTGCCGGACAGCCACGGTTTCGGGGAACAGGACAGCGGAGTTGGTGTCGTAACCAGCCGTGAAGTCCAGAAACCTGACAGGCACGAAGAGCCTGTTGGAGTAGTCCCCGGATTCAAGTTCGGCAACGAAGTCCGGCCAGATGACTTCGATCAGGACAGCCTCCACCAGCCTGCTGCTGCTTCCGTTCTGGGTGTACATGGGGAAGACGACCACATGCTGCAGCCCGTCGCGGCGCTGCAGTTGGGGCTGGAAGGCCAGGAGCGAGTTGAGGAAATCCGGCACGCCGAACCCGGCACTTTCGGAGCCGTCTTCTCCGCCCGCCCAGGTGCGGAAGTCTGCCGCGGCTGCCTCAAGGTAATCGGCGTCGTGGGGGACCAGCGGCGCCAGCCGGGCCAGGGAATCCGTGATGGCCGAGACCTGGACCCGCGCTTCAGCGTGGTTGGCGGGGTCGGCCACCGAACCGTCCTGGCTCTGCAGTGCCTGAAGTGCCTGGGCAGCAGTCTTGAGTCGTATCCACGCGGGATTCTCCGCCGAAATCCGGGTGGGGACACTGGTAATGGTGACGGTCATGTCGGACTGCCTTTCTCGTTGCTAAGCTCTACCGCGAGCGTAACAAGCAACCAGATTCCCTAATTCCAAAACCGCTCTAGCATAAGAGATCCTCATGCTAGACGGGAGAATCAACAGTGTCAGGTGCGGGCGAAACCGTGTCTGGCCGGACTAGGCCTCCGAGGGTTGCCCGTCCGCGGCGTCGCGCGGTACCAGCTTGAGGGACACCGAGTTGATGCAGAAGCGCTGGTCCGTAGGGGTGCCGTACCCCTCGCCCTCGAACACATGGCCCAGGTGGGAGTCGCAGTTCGCGCACCGTACTTCCACCCGCTCCATGCCGAGGGTGCGGTCATGGATGTAGCGGACAGTGCCATCGGCCAGCGGCGCCCAGAAGGATGGCCAGCCACAGTGGGAGTCGAACTTTTCGTTGCTCCTGAAGAGTTCGGTCCCGCAGGCGCGGCACTGATAGACGCCCTCGGTGTGCGTGTCAGTGTACTCGCCCGTATAAGGGCGCTCCGTACCGGCCTGCCGCAGCACGCGGTACTCCTCCGGCGTGAGTTCCTGCCGCCATTCGTCGTCGGTTTTCCGGACTGCGGGCCCGGGCGTGCCGGAATTACCGGTGTCAGTGACGGTGCCGGGAATGGACGCGGTGGCCTTGTTACCGAAGATGCTGCTCTTTCCGAAGATGCTCATAGTGTGATCAACGCTCAGGAGTCGCCGATAAATCCCGAACCGGCGTACAGGTGCAGTACGGGCAGCCCGAGCTGGTCCTGGGCTTTGTTGGCCCAGTCGGTGTGGAACGTGTCCGCCACGGCGTGGGGCCGCGTAATCACCACAGCCTGGCTCGCGCCGAGTTCCTTGACCTTGCTGACAAGGCCATTGACGGCGCCGCCGTCCACAACTTCCCCTGTTATCCCGCCGCCCAGCCCGTCCAAGGCAGCCAGCGAGGCGGCCAGCGTCTCGGCGGCCTCCGCACGTTCGGCGTTGCGGTCCGGGGCGTGGGCAGTCAGCTCACGGAACGCTTTTGCGATGTCCAGCAGGGAGAGGTTCTCCAGGAAGTCCACCAGCAGATGCCGTTCAGTGTTGCCCGGTACCAACAGGACAAGTGGGGTGTCTGATCCGCCCACCAGCCGTTCGATGTTCACGCGGTCGTCCGCGCCCAGGGGTTCTTCGGTCAGGATGACGATTGGATCGCTCATGGCATCAGCCTAGCCGTGCACCCTCTCTGCTGCATCCTTTGCCCGCCAGTGCGCCGCGTGGAATGTGGCCAACCGGCTCCGGGCAGTAAGAATGGTTCCATGGCACCTTCCACGCGTACACCCACGTTGACGGCGACAACCCCGCTCCAGGCCGACGGCGGTATGTCGTCGCGCACCAAGTGGGCCCTCGGCGGTGTGCTTGGCGGTGGAGCACTTGCAGGCTTACTGGCCACGGGGTCCTCCGCGCTCGCCGTTTACTTCGCCCGGCGCGTCATCACCCCGGTAAGGCAGCGTGCTGCCGACCAGGAAGTCCTGGCGGTGATCCGGGAAGGCAGCGGGCGGCAGGTGATCCTGGCTGCCACCCCGGACACCATCGTTGACGGCGTCTACGGGTTGTTCTTCGACGGCGGCAAGGGCCATGCCCGGATCGGCCGGATCGTGTCCTACTCGCCGGCGGACGGCACAGTCCTGCGGGAAGTGGAGGCTGTTTACGCCGGTGACCTGGACAAGGCCCGCCGCGGGTGGTGGAGCGGTGCCATCCATCCCGATCCAGCAGCCGCGGGCTACGCTGCCGAGGATGTCCTGATCGAGGTCGACGGCGGCGAAGCGCCTGCGTGGCTGGTCCCCGCCGGCGGCACAGCCCGGACGTGGGCGATTATGGTTCACGGCCGCGGCGCGACCCGCCAGGAGGCCATCCGCGCGGTTGGACCCGCACTGGAACTGGGGCTGACCAGCCTTCTGGTGTCTTACCGGAACGACGGACTGGCACCGTCGGCCAACGATGGCCGCTACGGGCTGGGATCCACGGAGTGGCACGACGTGGACGCTGCCATCGAGTTTGCGCTGGCCAACGGGGCCGAGGAGATCGTACTTTTCGGGTGGTCCATGGGCGGGGCCATCTGCCTTCAGACGGCGGACCTGTCACGCTACCGCCACCTGATCCGGGCCATGGTCCTGGATGCGCCGGTGATCAACTGGGTCAACGTCCTGGCCCATCACGCGCAGCTGAACCGGATCCCGTCCCTGGTGGGCCGGTACGGGCAGCTGATGCTCGGCCACCCGCTGGGCCGCAGGCTCACCGGACTTGCCGCCCCCGTGGACCTTAAGGCCATGGACTGGGTGGCCCGTGCGGTGGAAGTGCGGACACCCACGCTGATCATCCACAGCGTTGATGACGAGTACGTTCCCTATGGCCCGTCAACGGTCCTGGCGGAGCGGAATGCCGAAATGGTCACGTTCGAGACCTTTAACCACGCACGGCACACCAAGGAATGGAACGTGGATCCGGAGCGCTGGGAGAGCCTGGTCAAAGCGTGGCTGCGGCCCCAGCTGGCCCCGCGCCTGAATCCCGGCCAGCGCCAGTTCGGGGACGCGCCCGCCGGAGGCTAGCTGGTGCGGGTGCCGATCGCGGCGGTGACGGCGGACGTCAGGCGGATGAGGTCGGCCGGGGCCAGCTCAATGTCCAAGCCCCGCTTGCCCCCCGAAACCAGCACGGTTTCGAAGGTGAGGGCACTGCCGTCAACCACCGTAGGGGACTGCTGGCGCTGGCCAAGCGGCGAGATCCCGCCCAGGACGTAGCCGGTGCGGCGTTCGGCCGCAGCGGGGTCCGCCATTCCAGCCTTTTTTGCACCAAGGGCGGCGGCGAACGCCTTGAGGTCAAGGTTCCCGCTGACCGGCACCACTCCCACCGCCAGCCTGCCTTCAACCTCAACCATGAGGGTCTTGAAGACCTTTTCCGGGGCGATGCCCAGGGCTTCGGCGGCTTCGGTGCCGTAACTGGCAGCAGCCGGATCGTGGGTGTAGGGATGCAGCACAAAAGGAACGCCTGCCGCAGCCAGTATGGCTGTGGCCGGCGTTCCTTTAGACGAACTCTTGCGCCCCAAGAGGTTCAGTTCCGGTCCGGTCTTCAGGACCCGGGCCGGGAGGTGGCCGCGACCTTGCGTTTGATGCGGCCCAGCATCGCGGTCATGCCACGCATCCGCAGCGGCGTGATGGCACGGGTTAGGCCAAGGAGTTCCGGCATGTCATCGGGCACAGCCAGAATCTCAGCAGCGGTGAGGCCGTCCAGTCCCTCGTGCAGTACGCCGGCGAAGCCGCGGGTGGTGGGGGCTTCCGGTGGGGCTTTGAAGTAGAGCCGGACGCTGTTGGCCGTGCCGGCGTCGTTCTTTTCCGTTTCAATTGTCAGGAACAACGGCGACTGGCATTCCACCACCTGCTCCAGGAGCTCGGGGTGGTCCTTCAGCCGGTCCGGCAGCTCGGGCAGTTCACGCGAGAACTCGAGCAGCAGCTGAAGCCGCTCGGGCTCCGTCAGTGCCTGGAAGTCATCGACAATTTCCGCCAGCGCGGCGGGCAGGTCATGTGTAGTCATCGGTCCCAGTTTACGCCGGGACCGTGCCGCGTTCCGCGCCCTTGACGATGGGAACGCGTACGGCGTTGCCCCACTCGGTCCAGGAGCCGTCGTAGTTCCGGACGGTGTCGAAGCCCAGCAGGTACTTCAGTGCGAACCAGGTGTGGCTGGAACGCTCGCCGATACGGCAGTAGGCCACGACGTCATCGCCGGCCACCAGGCCCGCTTCGTCCAGGTACAGGGCCTCGAGTTCGTTGCGGCTGCGGTACGTTCCGTCCGCAGCAGCTGCACGGGCCCAGGGGATTGATGCCGCCGTGGGGATGTGGCCGCCGCGGAGCGCGCCTTCCTCGGGGTAGGCCGGCATGTGGGTCCGCTGGCCCGTGTATTCCTCGGTGGAGCGGACATCGATCAGGGGATTGCCGAAGTGCGCCAGCACGTCTTCCTTGAACGCACGGATGGGGGCATCGTTGCGCTCCACCACCGGGTAGTCGCCCGGCTCAGGGGTGGACGTTTCGGTGGTCAGTTCCCGCCCTTCGGCGATCCATTTGTCCCGGCCGCCGTCCAGCAGGCGGACGTCCTCGTGGCCGAAGAGGGTGAAGACCCACAGGGCGTACGCGGCCCACCAGTTGGATTTGTCGCCGTAGATGACCACTGTGGAATCGCGGGAGATGCCTTTGGCTGCTGCCAGGGCGGCGAAGGCACTGCCGTCCACGTAATCCCGCGTCACTTCATCGTTGAGGTCTGTGTGCCAGTCGATCTTGACCGATCCAGGGATATGGCCCGTCTCGTAAAGCAGGACGTCCTCGTCGGATTCGACCACTACGAGCTTCCCGTCCGCCACTGCGCCGGACTCGAGGGCGGCAGCGAGCCATTCAGTGGATACCAGGCGCTCCGGGTTGGCGTAGGCGGCAAACTTCTCGTTTTGTTCTACTGGGTAGGACACGGTGATGGCCTTTCACGAAAGACGTACTGCGGATCTGCTGACGGACGGTTGAACCTCCCATCCACACTAGCCACGCCCGGCTGCGTTGTCCGGTTCCCGTTAACAGAGGGAAATATGGCTTTCGTCACGCTACGGAGCCTGACGGTGGCTGGACGGAGGAGGCCGCCGTCATTGCCGGTATTCTTTCTGGGGACAACCCACCAGCAGAACGGACCACCTTGGTACAGATCGAACAGCTTGCTGCCCGCACTCCGGCAGTGTCGGTGGATGAGCTCCTCAAGGGCTTCTATCCCTCGCCGCGGTTCGGCAAGGTCTCTTTTGCCAGTTACCGGCCCGATCCCAACCAGCCGTCCCAGGCCGCAGCGGTCAGGGCACTGGAAGGCTTCGCCGGGGGAGTGGGAGCAGGCGACGGCGCCGGGCTGTTCAAGAAGCTCTTCAGCAAGAAAGTGGAAACGAGGGCGGGCATCTACCTCGACGGCGGATTCGGCGTCGGCAAAACCCACCTGCTGGCTTCGCTCTGGCATGCAGCGCCCGGCCCCAAGGCATTCGGTACGTTCGTGGAGTACACCAACCTCGTGGGGGCTCTGTCGTTCCGCAAGACCGTAGAGGCCCTGAGCCACTACAAACTGGTGTGCATCGACGAGTTCGAGCTCGATGACCCGGGCGACACAGTCCTGATGTCCCGGCTCATGCGGGAACTGGCCGACGCCGGCGTCAAGCTCGCAGCGACGTCCAACACCCTGCCCGGCTCGCTGGGCGACGGCCGCTTCGCCGCCGTCGACTTCCAGCGGGAGATCCAGGTCCTGGCGGACCAGTTTGACGTGCTCCGGATCGACGGCGAAGACTTCCGGCACCGCGGCCTCCCCACCCCGCCGTCCCCGCTGAAGAACAGCCAGCTCGCCGCCCAGATGAAGGCCGAGTTCGATGGCAAGACCGTGGCGCAGGACGAATTCAGCACGCTGATCGCCCACCTCGCCGGGGTCCACCCCAGCCGTTACCGCCAGCTGATTGACGGGATCGACGGTGTGGTGTGGCGCAACGTGGAAACCATCACCGAACAGTCCGTTGCCCTCCGCTTCGTGGTGCTTGCGGACAGGCTGTACGACAAGGATGTTCCCATCCTTGCCAGCGGCGTTCCCTTCGACAAGCTGTTCACCGACGAGATGATGCACGGCGGATATACCAAGAAGTACTTCCGCGCTGTCTCCCGCCTGACAGCACTGGCGCGCGAGGGCCAGAACCACGAGCCGTCCTGACCGCCAATACACCAACGCGGGGTCAGATATCGCCCCTCCGGGGGTCTCGGAGGGGCGATATCTGACCCCGCGTTGGTGTATTGGCGCTGCTTAAACGCCAAAGGTGCAGGTGCCGCCTCCCGGCGGGACCTGCACCCCCTTGACGTGCTAGGGCAAAGCCCTGGCCAAATCCTTACGGAGCCTTGTCAACCGGCGGAACCGGATTCACCGGCGGTGCCGGGTTGACGGGCGTGACCGGCGGAACCTGCTCAGTGGCAGGGGCCGCGCCGGGAGTACCGTTTTTGTCAATGAGCTTGGAAGCACCATCCTGGATTTTGTCGACGTGACCGGCGTACTTGCCGCCAGTCTTCGAGTCGACGAAATCGCCGGCCTTGGTAAGACCGTCCTTGATGGCCTGCTCGTTGCCATGGATAAGACCCTGAGCCTTGCCCTTAAGATCGTCAATCAGTCCCACGAGCACCTCCCTTCAATAACGGAGCCAGTTCGCTCCTCCGCAAACGATCCTAGCCCTGTCTCCTGGGCATGCCAAGGAAAGAGGGTGTGCTGGCCGTTCGCCCGGAGCGGATCGGACGGGCTCCGTGATCCGACGAAAGGAAAAGGGCAACAAAAAAGCAGCCCGTAAAGAGCTGCTGCTGTGGGCGATACTGGGATCGAACCAGTGACCTCTTCCGTGTCAGGGAAGCGCGCTACCGCTGCGCCAATCGCCCGAAACCTGAAGCTGGTGCACTTCGGTTATTGGGGGAGATGAGAGCGGACGACGAGATTCGAACTCGCGACATCCACCTTGGCAAGGTGGTGCTCTACCAGCTGAGCTACGTCCGCGTATGAAGTGCGAAGAACCTGGGGCCCTACGTACTGCATGAAGCAAGTTTCCTTGCCTGGTGGGCGATACTGGGATCGAACCAGTGACCTCTTCCGTGTCAGGGAAGCGCGCTACCGCTGCGCCAATCGCCCATGTGAGATCCGGAGTAAACCGGAAACCCTATGGTTTTCACCGAGGTGGGTACGGGATTCGAACCCGTGTAAACGGCTTTGCAGGCCGCTGCCTCGCCTCTCGGCCAACCCACCGTGTAAGCACCGGTTCCGAAAAACCGTTGTCATGACAGTGTCCTGCGAGCGGACGACGAGATTCGAACTCGCGACATCCACCTTGGCAAGGTGGTGCTCTACCAGCTGAGCTACGTCCGCATTCGGAGCGTGAATTCCGTGCCGTTTTCGGGCATTTCCTCGCGTTCCAACGAGTAAGAACTCTATAGGAGGTTCAGGGATTCTCCAAATCGCGCCGCTTTACGCCACCGCAGACCGGCTGGATCCCTGCAATCTAGGGGTTTTTCGGAATTACAGGCCTGTAATTCGCTTCCGGCGCTTTTTCGATTTCCATAAACCCCGCCCGGTCCGCTAGCATTCAAAGGCATCGGGGCGATTGGCGCAGTGGTAGCGCGCTTCGTTCACACCGAAGAGGTCACTGGTTCGAACCCAGTATCGCCCACCGAGCAAGCTGGTCCGTTTCCGCTCCAACGAGTGGAAACGGACCTTTTTTGTGCCGCCAACTGTCAGCCTTTCTGTCAGCCCCCTGTGAAAGAGTCTTTGTATGACTGATCCACTCCTTGCCCACGCCACGGAATACGGGCGCATGTACGCGCGGTCCACCTCCGAGCAGTTCTCCGTTCCGTCCATCACCACCGTCATCGGCCAGCAGCCGCACGGCCTGGATGGCTGGTTCGGATACATGGGCGCCAGCAGCCTGGCCAAGGACCCGCTGCTTGCTGATTGCCTGGGCAGCCCGGCGAAAATCCGTCAGGCCGTCAACCGGGCATCCAAAGCGGCAGAGACCTACCGGGATGACGCAGCCAGGCGTGGTGACCGCGTCCACAGTTACTGCGAGCAGGTGGCGCTCCGTGCCTTGGGCCGCCCCCATGCCATGAAGGAGACCCGGGAGGCGCTGGCCGCCAACGGCGAGGAAGCCTTTGCCCTCCGGTTTGACGAGTGGTGGGAGCTGTATGACGTGGAGCCCCTCGCCCCGGAAATCACTGTCTGGAACAAATCAGTGGGCTACGCCGGAACCCTGGACCTCGTGGCCCGCATCAACGGCCGGATCTGCCTTATTGACTACAAAACCAAAGGCACTACCCGGGACGGCACAGTGAAGCCCCTGGATGACAAGGTGGTCATGCAGCTCGTGGCGGGAATGAAAGCCGAAGAAAGCCTCGTGGACCCGGTGGCCGGGGAATGGGAAGCCTGGAAGTACGGCGAGGCCCCGCTGCTCCTGGCAGTGGCCATCGGCGAGACCGAGGTCCGCCCGGTCCGCGCCAACCCGGACGTCCTGAAACACCATTGGTGGAAATTCTGCGCCCTGCGGCGGGTCTGGGAGCTGTCTGCTGACACGCTCGCCGCCGGTTCTGCCCTGCTTCCCGTGGCTCCGCCTCCGTCAGCCCAGGTCCGAAGCGCCTAGGCCAGTCCCCGCCAGGTTGCCCTGCGCCTAAACTGGACAGGTTGATCGTTTTTACCACCGTGAGGAATAACAGCACATGGCCATTCTGAATATCCGCATCATTGGTGATCCTGTGCTCCGTACAGTTGCCGATCCCGTGACGGATTTCGGGCCCGAACTCGCCAAGCTGGTGGCGGATATGACCGAGACCATGGAGGACGTGGACGGCGCAGGCCTGGCAGCCCCCCAGATCGGGGTCAGCAAGCGGGTCTTCACCTACAGGATTGACGGTGTGGAGGGCCACATCATCAACCCTGTGCTGGAAAACAGCGACGACCACCAGGCTGACCACGTAGAGGGCTGCCTTTCCATCCCCGGCCTCGCCTTCCCCGTCCGCCGCTTCCGCTTCACGCGTGCCACCGGCGTTGACCTGAACGGGAACCCTGTTTCCATCGAGGGGGAGGGCCTCCTGGCCCGTTGTTTCCAGCATGAGACTGACCATCTGGACGGCATCCTCTTCACCGACCGGCTGGAGGGTGAGGACCGCAAGGAAGCCCTGCGTTCCATCCGCAACGCCAACTACGACGCCGTTACGGAACGCACGACGACGAAACGGGCCAAGACGGTCGGGTCCAGTTTTGGCGGCGCAAGCTTTGGCGGCGGCGCCAACACATGAGGGTACTTTTCGCCGGCACTCCCGCCGTGGCGGTTCCGTCACTGAACGCGCTCGTCAAAGCGGGCTTTGAGGTCGTTGCGGTCCTGACCCGTCCGGACGCGCCGATAGGGCGCAAACGGGTGCTGACGCCGTCGCCCGTTGCAGCGCGGGCGGCCGAGCTGGGAATTGACGTCATTCACGCCACCCGCGTGGACGAAGCCGTCACGGAAAAAATCGCCGCAGCCGGGCCGGACGTCGCCGCCATCGTGGCGTACGGCGGACTGATTCCCCGTTCTGCCCTGGACATTCCCCGGCACGGCTGGATCAACCTTCACTTCTCCCTCCTGCCCGCCTGGCGCGGCGCCGCTCCGGTCCAGCGGGCCCTGATAGCCGGCGACGACGTCACCGGTGCCGTGACGTTCCTGCTGGAGGAAGGGCTGGACACCGGACCTGTCTTCGGGACGCTGACTGAACGCGTCGGCAAAGATGACACTGCGGGGGCGCTGCTGGAGCGGCTCTCCCACAGCGGGGCTGTCCTGCTGACACAGACGCTCTCAGCGGTCGAAGCAGGCAAGGCGGCCCCGCAGGCCCAGGTGGGCGAGGTCTCCCTGGCACCCAAGCTGACCCTTGAGGACGGCAGGCTCCACTGGAACCAGCCGGCACTGGCAATCGGGCGGCGTGCCCGCGGGGTCACTCCCGAGCCTGGCGCGTGGACCACACTGGATGGCCAGCGGGTCAAACTGGAACCGGTGAGGCTGCGGCCGGAGGCCCCTGACCTGGCCCCCGGTGAGGTCAGCCTCGACGGCAAGAGCGTCCTGGTGGGAACGGGGTCCCATGCGGTGGAACTGACCAGGATCCAGCCCGCAGGCAAAAAAATGATGGCCGCAGCCGACTGGGCCCGCGGATTGGCAACACTTGAAAGCGTGGTATTCGAATGAGCGAGTCCGGCGGCAATGCAGGCGGCAGCGGGAGCGGTGCCGGCGGGAGGGGCGCCCCACGCGGCGGACGCGGGAAAGGCGGGCCGCGGGACGGCAGCCAGCGCAACGCGCAGGGCCGGGAGCGGAACAGGCCCGCCGAGCGGAGCTTTACGGGCAGTGCACCCTCCGAACGCACCCGGCGCGCGGATCCTGCGCGGCTGGTGGCCTTTGAAGTCCTGCGCGCGGTCAGCGCCGAGGACGCCTACGCCAACCTGGTCCTTCCGTCCCGGATCCGCCATCACGGCCTGGACAAACGCGACGCCGGCTTCGCCACCGAACTAAGCTACGGCGCATTGCGCGGGCAGGGCACCTACGATGCCATCCTGGCCCTGTGCGTGGACCGTCCGCTGGACCAGCTCGATCCCGCCATCCTCGACGCCCTGCGGATCGGTGTCCATCAGATCCTGGCGATGCGGGTACCGGCACACGCGGCCCTGGACCAGACCGTCGGGCTGGCCCGGGCAGTGATCGGTGCCGGGCCCTCCGCCCTGATCAACGCGGTGCTGCGGAAGGTCACGGCCCACACCCTGGAGGAGTGGCTGGAGCTCCTTGTCGCCGGCGAAACCGACGAAACCAGGATCGCGTCCCTGCGCTACGCCCACCCCGAATGGATTGTCCGCGCCATGCGCCAGTCCCTGGTGGCACACGGCCGGTCCGCGTCGGAAATCAACGAACTCCTTGAGGCGGACAACGCCGCTCCGGTAGTAAACCTCGTTGCTCTGCCCGGGCTGGGAAGCCTTGAAGAAGCCTTGGAAAACGGAGCCACTCCCGGTGAACTGGTGGAAGGTTCTGCGCTGTCCAGTGGCGGCGACCTTGGCCGGCTCGCATCCGTGCGTGAAGGCAGCACCCGGGTCCAGGACGTCGGCTCGCAGCTGGTGGCCCGTGCCATGGCCGCGGTGGACCTGGCACCGCGTCCCGCAGCAGGTCCCGGTGCGGACGCTACCGAAGAGGCCTGGCTGGATCTGTGCGCAGGCCCCGGCGGCAAGGCGGCCCTGCTCGGCGCGCTGGCAAACCAGAAGGGCGCAACGCTGCTCGCCAATGAACCGGCTCCGCACCGGGCCAAACTGGTGAGCCAGGCCCTTTCGGCCGTGCCCAGGGACGTTTGGCGGGTCCGAACCGGAGACGGCCGCGACGTCGGAACTGAACACCCCGAATCCTTCGACCGGGTGCTGGTTGATGTCCCGTGCAGCGGGCTCGGCGCACTCCGGCGCCGGCCGGAATCGCGCTGGCGCCGCACGCCCAAGGACCTGGCGGACCTGGGACCGCTGCAGCGCGACCTCCTGAAATCAGCCCTGGCCGCTGTCCGGCCCGGCGGCGTGGTGGCTTATGTCACGTGCTCGCCCCACCCGGCCGAAACCACAGCGGTGGTCACCGATGTTCTCCGTAAACGCGATGACCTGGAGCTGCTCGACGCCGGTGCAGTGCTTGATGGCGTGAGCCTCACCGGCCACCTCGGCGCCGGCCACGATTCCACGGCGCAGCTTTGGCCGCACATCCACAGTACGGACGCCATGTTCCTGGCCCTCATCCGCAAGAAGGCCTGACCTGAAGTGAAAGGTTCCCCTATGCCGCAGTGCTGCATCAACCCGAGCATTCTGTCCGCCGACTTCGTCAACCTCGAAGCCGAACTGCAGCGCATCAGCACCGCGGACGCCGTGCACGTGGACGTCATGGACAACCACTTCGTTCCCAACCTCACCATCGGGCTGCCCGTGGTCCAGCGGATCCAGGCCGTCAGCCCCGTTCCGCTGGATGCCCACCTGATGATCTCCGACGCCGACCGCTGGGCACCGGGTTTTGCCGACGCAGGCCTGGCCTCGGTGACGTTCCACGCCGAGGCGTCCATCGCACCAGTCAAACTGGCACGCGAACTCAGGGCCAGGGGAGCCAAGGCGGGTATGGCGCTGAGGCCCGCCACGCCGGTGGAACCCTACCTGGACATGCTCTCGGAACTGGACATGCTCCTGATCATGACGGTGGAACCCGGCTTCGGTGGCCAGGCCTTCCTTGACCTGACCCTGCCGAAGATCCGCCGGGCCCGCGAAGCCATTGACGGCTCCGGAATCGAAGTGGCCATCCAGGTGGACGGCGGCATCACGGAAGAAACCATTGTCCGGGCAGCGGAGGCCGGGGCGACTGTCTTCGTCGCGGGCTCTGCCGTTTATGGTGCCCAGGACCCGGCCGCGGCCATCGCGCGCCTGCGTGAAGCGGGCAGCGTTAAGTTACGTGCCGGGTCGGGGGAATAGTCTGGACGCCATGCAGGTTATGGCACAATAGCAACACACATTACGTGCTCCGGGGTCGGTGTAAGTCCGAACCGGCGGTGACAGTCCGCGACCCGCGAGCCGGTGCATTTCCCTCGGGAGTGGACCCGGCAGACGGTTGAACCGGTGAAATTCCGGTACCGACAGTTAAAGTCTGGATGAGAGAAGCACGTACAGCTGTATTCGCGGCGTCCCAAGGCGCCGTGGCCTTCTGCTGTCGTATACCCCCGGAGCCATCGCGGTTCTGACGGGAAGGAACGACAGACACATGAACCCCTTGCGATGGCTCTTTGAAGCCAGTTTTTCCCATGCGCCGGTAGCGGACGCCACCGGACCGGTGGTCGCCATATGACCCGGAACGATGTTGTGACGGTGTTTAGCCCTGCCGAAACCGCTGCCATGGACGCTGCGCTCGAAGCAGCCCTGCGCGGACCACGCGGCGCTAACCCGCTGGTGGGCGCCGTCGTCATCGATAACGAGGGCCGCCAGCTGGTGACCGGCTACCACCGCGGCGCCGGCACCCCCCACGCTGAAGCTGACGCGATTACCCAGGCGACTGCGGCGGGGCTGGACCTGCGTGGCACCACCATGCTGGTCACCCTGGAGCCGTGCGACCACTGCGGCCGCACCGGCCCCTGCACCCAGGCCATCATCGGGGCAGGAATCGCTGACGTGGTGTACGCCGTCGATGATCCGCATGACCCCGCCGCGGGCGGCGCAGCAACGCTGCGCGAGGCCGGCGTGCGGGTGCGGAGCGGGCTCGCGGCCGGTGAGTCGCTGGCGCTTAACCGCCAGTGGTTCCAGGCCGTGGCGGAGCAGCGCCCGTTTGTGACGCTGCACATCGCGCAGACGCTGGACAGCCGGATCGCGGCGGAGGACGGGACCAGCCAGTGGATTTCGTCCCCCGAATCGCTGGCCGATAACCACGGGCTCAGGCGCCGGATCGACGCCATCCTTGTGGGCACCCAAACCGTCCTCGTGGACAACCCGCGCCTGACCGCCCGTGACGCCACCGGGGCAATGGCCGGCAAGCAACCGCTCCGGGCAGTGATGGGCCTGCGGGAGGTGCCGGCTGATGCCACTGTCCGTGGCGAGGACGGGCGCATGCTCCACCTGCACACCCGCGACCCGCGCGAGGCGCTTTCGCTCCTGTACGCAGAAGGCATCCGCCACGTCATGGTGGAAGGCGGTTCGCGCATCCTCAGCGCATTCCTGGCCGCCGGTCTGGTGGACGAACTCATTGTCTACGTTGCGCCCACCCTGCTGGGGTCCGGCACACCTGCCCTGAGTGGACTCGGAATCACCACCCTGGCGGACGCCCGCCACTGGGACTGGGATCCGTCCGACGGCGGAGCCGTCCTCACCCTCGGCAGGGACCTGAGGCTGCACCTCCGCCCTGAAACAACCGAAGCTTTAGAACCACAACCATCCCGCTCTGCCGCGGAACCAGCCATGGGAGGCTACTGATGTTTACCGGAATTATTGCCGAACAAGGACAGGTTCTGTCCGTCGAGCGGGACGGCGATGCCAGCGCAACCCTCCGCCTGAGCGCTCCGGCCACCACAGAGGGGCTTGCTCTCGGAGGCTCCATCGCCGTCAACGGTGTCTGCCTGACGGCCACCGCGATCGACGGCAAGGAGTTCAGCGTCGATGTCATGGGCGAAACCCTCGTCCGCAGCACCATCGGCGAGCTCACTGCCGGCGATTCGGTGAACCTCGAACGCTGTGTCCCGGCCGGCGGCAGGCTGGACGGCCACGTGGTCCAGGGCCACGTCGACGGCGTCGGGCAGCTCCTCGAACGCGAGGCACTCGGCAACTGGGAGCGCCTCCGTTTCGGCGTTCCCGCCAACCTCGCCCGCTACATCGCGGAAAAGGGCTCCATCGCGATCGACGGCGTCTCGCTCACCGTCACCGCGGTCAGCCCGGCCGCGGAACCGGAACCGTGGTTTGAAGTGGGGCTGATTCCCACCACGCTCGCTGAAACCGGCCTGGGGGCAAAGGCAACGGGCAGCCGGATCAACCTTGAAGTGGACGTGCTTGCTAAATACACCGAGCGCCTCCTCGCGTTCAGCACCGGAGCAGCCGCCGGAGGCACCCGATGAACGCCACGGTCCGGCTGGAGCCGGCCACCGAGGCGCGCCGGGGACTTGACCCGGTGGAGGATGCTGTCCGCGCCATGGCCGCCGGGCGGCCTGTGCTGGTGGTGGACAACGAGGACCGCGAGAACGAAGGTGACATCATCTTCGCCGCCCAGCATGCCACTCCGGCCCTCATGGGCTGGACCATCCGGTACAGCTCCGGCGTCATCTGTGTGCCCCTGGCGGGGGACCGTGCCGATGCCCTTGCCCTGCCGCCCATGGTGGCCGTTAACGAGGACGCGAAGGGCACCGCCTACACCGTTTCCTGCGATGCGGCCATGGGCGTCAGCACCGGCATCTCTGCCACGGACCGCGCCCTGACCGCCCGGGTGCTGGCCGACCCCGCCGCCGGCCCTGCGGCAGTGACCAGGCCCGGGCATATTTTCCCGCTCCGTGCTGTTGACGGGGGAGTGCGGGAACGCCCGGGCCACACTGAAGCGGCCGTGGATCTTTGCCGGCTTGCCGGACTGGAACCAGTGGGTGTTATCGCCGAGGTGGTGTACGACGACGGTGAAATGATGCGGCTCGACGGGCTGCGGGCTTTCGCCGCTGAACACGGGTGTCCCCTGATCTCGATCGAGGATCTTGTGGTTTACCTTGAAGCGGGGGCCACGGCTCCCGCCGACAGTGACACCGGGCCGGGCGCCCGGGCGGAGTAGAGGAGAGAACGATGACGGCTTCAGGACACCAGAACGGCCATCACCAGGGGGCAGCCGGCAACGGCCACGAGGCTCACCACCCTGTGAGCGCCGGTCCCATTGTGCAGCTGCCCACGGCCTTTGGGGAGTTCGTGACCCAGGCCTGGACGGACCTCGTCACCGGTGCCGAACACCTTGCCGTAAGCTCACCGAATCCGCCCAAGGAGGGCATTGCGCCTCTGGTCAGGCTGCATTCGGAGTGCCTGACGGGCGATGTCTTCGGTTCTTACCGCTGTGACTGCGGCGAACAGTTGGCGTACGCGCTGGAGATGATCAACGAGTTCGGCGGCACGCTGCTTTACCTGCGCGGGCAGGAAGGCCGGGGGATCGGCCTGGCCAACAAGATCAAGGCCTACGCGCTCCAGGAGGCCGGCTTTGACACTGTGGAGGCCAACGAGCAGCTGGGACTGCCGGTGGACGCCCGCTGCTACAAAGCTGCCGCCCAGATCCTGGCGGAGATGGGACTCCATGAGATCCGCCTCCTGAGCAACAACCCGGACAAACAGAACAGGCTCGCAAAGGCCGGCGTGAAGGTGGTGGAGATGGTTCCCACTGAAGTGCCGTCCCGCGACCAGAACATCCGCTACCTGCAAACCAAGAAGGACCGCATGGAGCACCGGCTGACGCTGGACACCCATGTTGCGACGGTGCCCGGTGCCGGCGCTGCCACCTTTGACGACTAATCACCCCACGAGAACTGAACGGATCACGATTCACGCATGAGCGGACACGGCGCACCAGATATTGACCTCACAACCCTCAGCCCGGCCGAAACGTCGGAGCTCCGGCTGGCCATAGTTGCTGCCAGCTGGCACACCCAGATCATGGACGGGCTCCTGGACGGTGCCCTGCGTGCCGCCAAAGACGCCGGCATCAGTGAACCCACGGTGCTCCGCGTTCCGGGGGCCTTCGAACTTCCGGTGGCGGCCGCGCGGCTGGCACCGCACTTTGACGCGGTGGTGGCGCTCGGCGTCGTCATCCGCGGCGGCACGCCGCACTTCGAGTACGTCTGCCAGGCGGCGACGTCGGGACTGACCGATGTCAGCGTCTCCACCGGGGTGCCGGTCGGCTTTGGCGTGCTGACGTGCGACACCGAGCAGCAGGGCCTGGACCGTGCCGGGTTGCCCGGCTCCAGCGAGGACAAGGGCCATGAAGCAGTGACGGCTGCCCTGGCCACCGCCGTCCTCTTGAAGCAGTACAAGTAGCAGCCAGCGTCAGAAGCAACCCTGCGGGAGGCGGACGCGGTGTGTGTTCACTCACATCGCGTCCGTCATGCAACTCCCCGACAGGCGCCGTCCGGGCCGCAGCAAGTAGGCTGTAGGGCGTGAAGAATTTCGAGACGCTGTTCGCTGAACTGAGTGAGAAGGCAGCCACCCGCCCGGCAGGCTCCCGCACCGTCGCAGAATTGGAGTCCGGAGTCCACGGCATCGGCAAGAAGGTCGTGGAGGAAGCAGCCGAAGTGTGGATGGCTGCCGAGTACGAATCCGACGAAGCCGCGGCCGAGGAAATCTCCCAGCTGCTCTACCACCTGCAGGTTCTGATGCTCGCCAAAGGCCTGACCCTGGAAGACGTCTACAAGCATCTGTAGCCACTGCGGTACGCAGGCGGTACCACCGCGCCGCCCGTGCCCTGCGTGGCCAGTTTGCCTGATCAACAGACCTCCCAACCAAGAAAGACCCCCATGCTGCGAGTAGCCGTCCCCAACAAGGGCTCCCTGTCCGAAGCCGCCTCCGCCATGCTGTCCGAGGCCGGTTACCGCCAGCGCCGCGACACCCGCGAGCTGGTCATGATGGACCCTGATAACGACATTGAATTCTTCTTCCTCCGCCCGCGGGACATAGCCGTCTACGTCGGCCGGGGAACGCTCGACGTCGGGATCACCGGCCGCGACCTGCTGCTGGACGCCGAGGTGGAGGCCGAGGAACTCCTTCCGCTGGGCTTCGCCGCTTCCACGTTCCGCTTCGCCGGTCCCGTGGGCGACTTCGCCAAGGTGGAGGAGCTGGAGGGCAAGCGCCTCGCCACCAGCTACGACGGACTGCTCCGCGGCTACCTCGCCGAGCGCGGCGTCAACGCCAAGGTGGTCCGCCTCGACGGCGCCGTGGAATCCTCGGTGCGGCTGGGCGTTGCTGACGCCATCGCCGACGTCGTCGAAACCGGCAACACCCTCAAGGCCGCCGGCATGGAAATCTTTGGCGAGCCGATCCTCAAGTCCGAGGCCGTGCTGATCCGCCGCACCGGCGAAGGCGGCGCTGCGAACGGCACCGCCAAGGAGATCGAGGTCCTCATCCGCCGCCTGCAGGGTGTCCTGGTGGCACGCCAGTATGTGCTGATGGATTACGACATCCGCAAGGAACTGGTGGAACAGGCGGCGGCTCTGACGCCCGGCCTGGAATCGCCCACGGTCTCCCCGCTGCGCGACTCCGAGTGGGTGGCTGTCCGGTCCATGGTCCCGAAGAAGGAAACCAACCGGATCATGGATGAGCTCTATGACCTCGGCGCCCGCGCCATCCTGGTCAGCAGCATCCACGCCTGCCGCATCTGAGCCAAGAGACCATCCAAGAATCCCAGGAGTACCCATGGCTGTAGCTGTACGAGTCATCCCGTGCCTCGACGTCGACGCCGGCCGCGTCGTCAAGGGCGTCAACTTCGAGGGACTCCGCGACGCCGGCGACCCCGTGGAGCTCGCCCACCGCTATGACAACGCAGGCGCTGACGAGCTGACCTTCCTGGACGTCACGGCGTCCTCGGGCAACCGCGAAACCACGTTCGACGTCGTCCGCCGCACCGCGGAGGAGGTCTTCATTCCGCTGACCGTGGGCGGCGGTGTCCGCGGCGTGGCGGAGGTGGACAAGCTCCTCCGGTTCGGCGCTGACAAGGCCTCCATCAACACCGCTGCGGTGGCCCGGCCGGACGTCATCAACGAAATCTCGAGGCACTTCGGCTCGCAGGTGCTGGTCCTGTCCGTGGACGCCCGCCGCACCCGCCCCGGGTCCGAGCCCACGCCGTCGGGCTTTGAAGTCACCACCCACGGCGGCCGCACCGGCACTGGCATCGATGCCATCGCGTGGGCCAGGGAAGCCGCCGACCGCGGCATCGGTGAAATCCTGCTCAACTCGATCGACGCCGACGGCACCAAGGACGGGTTTGACCTCGAGCTGATCCGCCTTGTGCGGGCGGCCGTGAAGGTCCCCATCATCGCCTCAGGCGGCGCCGGCGAACCCGCCCACTTCCCGCCGGCTGTGGCTGCAGGAGCTGACGCCGTTCTGGCGGCGTCGATCTTCCACTGGGGCCCGGACGACATGATGTCCCAGGTCAAAAACGCCATCCGCGAAGCAGGCTTCGAAGTCCGCTGACCGCCCGCTCAAACACCAACGCGGGGTCACTTTCGGCCCGATAAACGAAGGTTTTCGGGCGTAAAGTGACCCCGCGTTGCTCTGTTAGAGGCCGTCTTTGGCGGCGGTTGCTTTGTTAGAGGCCGACTTCGGCGGACTGGAGGAGCGCGACGGCGTCCGGCTGGCCTTCGAAGGTCACCAGGGCATGGCGCGTGCGGCCGTGGGCGTGCATCAGCAGCTCGCCGGGCTCGCCGACGATCGCCACTGACACGGGTGCGCGTTTGGCTACGTGCCGCGGGCCGGAAGGGCGCACGAGCACAATGCCGAGATCCACTCCGCGGTACAGGATGGCCGCCCGTTTGATGAGTTCGTCCCAGAGCGCATCCGAGTAGGCCTCATCGAGGGCCCGGGGGGCCCATCGGTCCACGGCACGCCGGATGTCCTCCGTGTGGACGAAGTACTCGATCAGGTTTGAACTTTCGTCCAACGCCTTGATGTTCATGGGCGAAAGCGCCGGCGGGCCCGCCCGGAACGTGTTCACGAGCCCGGTGTAGTCATCCGTGGTCTTCAGTTTCGCCGCAAGCTTCGCGGTGGCCTTGTCCGAGGCCTTGGACAGCCTCTTGATGATCAGGCCAAGGCCCACAGCCGCTTTGCGTTCGCGGAGGTAAAGGTGCGCGGCAAGGTCCCTGGTGCGCCAGCCTTTGCAAAGGGTGGGGGCATCAGGGCCGGCCGCCAGCAGGGTTTCGGCCAGGACTTCTCGGGACGGGTCGACGAAATGCATCACTTGTGAAACTAGCACGACACCGGGGGAGTTGGGCAGCAGAACCGCCACCGGACAGGTGCCCTTGTTCACACGGGCTTTGCGGGCCCGTTGGCTCATACTTTCGGGCCCCGGCCGAGGCACTAGACTTGGTCTGATGTCTGAGCAGCCCGCCCCCGCCCCCACGCCTGTCCTGGCCCCCTCCGCCAGCCCGCTTCCCCCCGGCGTCGCAGCCGCACTGAAGCGCGACAACGCCGGGCTGGTTGCCGCGGTGGTCCAGCAGTTCGACACCAACGAAGTGCTGATGCTCGGCTGGATGGACGACGAAGCCCTCCACAGGACCATGACCAGCGGCCGGGTCACGTTCTACTCCCGCTCCCGCCAGGAATACTGGCGCAAAGGGGACACCTCAGGGCACGTCCAGTGGGTCAAATCCGTAGCCATGGACTGCGACGGCGATGCCCTCCTGGTCCGGGTCGATCAGGTTGGCGCGGCGTGCCACACCGGCACCAGGACCTGCTTTGACGGCAGAGGGCTGGACGTTACAGCACTGGACGTCACGACAGCGGACGCGGCAACACCGGATGCCTCGACACCGGAGGCCGCAGCACCGGACATCTCAACAACCAGCGGAGAAGCATAACCATGCAGGACCTTGGAATCATCAGCCCGGGCCTCGAGGAGTTCCGCGAACTCGCCGGAAACAGCCGGGTCATCCCCGTCACGCTCAAGGTGCTGGCGGACGCAGAAACTCCCATTGGCCTTTACCGGAAGCTGGCCCAGGGCCAGCCCGGAACGTTCCTCATGGAATCCGCGGCCGTGGGCGGCACATGGTCCCGCTATTCCTTCATCGGCGCGAAGTCCCGCGCCACTTTGACCACCAAGGACGGCCAGGCGCACTGGCTCGGTGAGCCTCCCGCCGGCGTGCCCCTGGACGGGAACCCCGTGGACGCCATCCGGGACACCATCGAGGCACTTCGGACCAGCCGGTTTGACGGCCTGCCGCCGTTCACCTCCGGCCTGGTGGGCTTCCTGGGCTGGGAAACCGTACGGCACTGGGAACGGCTCACCAGCCCGCCGGAAGATGACCTCCACCTGCCCGAACTTGCGCTGAACCTGGTCACCGACATGGCCGTGCACGATAACCATGACGGCACTGTGCTGCTGATCGCCAACGCCATCAACTTTGACAACAGCTCAGAGCGGGTGGATGACGCCTGGCACGACGCCGTGGCCCGGGTCAAGGCCCTCCTCACCCGGATCAGCACGCCCGTGGCGCAGCCCGTTTCAGTACTGGAACCCGCCGCCCTGGACTTTGCCTCCAGCGTCCAGGAACGCTGGGACGAGCCGGCCTACCTGGCAGCCCTGGACCGTGGCAAGGAAGCCATTGTGGACGGCGAGGTTTTCCAGGTGGTGATCTCGCGCCGCTTCGAAATGGAGTGCGGTGCCTCGCCGCTGGACGTGTACCGGGTGCTGCGCAACACCAACCCCAGCCCGTACATGTACATCTTCAGCCTCGAAGACGCCGACGGCCGGGAATACTCGATCGTCGGTTCGTCCCCCGAAGCGCTGGTCACGGTGACCGGGGAAGAAGTCATCACCCACCCGATCGCCGGCTCACGTCCCCGCGGCAAAACCGTTGAGGCGGACAAGGCCCTGGCCGAGGAACTCCTGGCGGACCAGAAAGAGCGCGCGGAGCACCTGATGCTGGTGGACTTGTCCCGCAACGACCTCTCCAAGGTGTGCGTCGCCGGAACCGTGGATGTCACCCAGTTCATGGAGGTGGAGCGGTTCAGCCACATCATGCACCTCGTCTCCACAGTCGTGGGAAAACTGGCGCCGACGGCAAAGGCATACGACGTCCTCAAAGCGACGTTCCCCGCAGGAACCCTTTCCGGGGCCCCGAAACCGCGTGCCCTCCGGCTGCTGGATGAGCTTGAACCGCACCGCCGCGGCATCTACGGCGGCGTGGTGGGCTATCTCGATTTCGCGGGCGACATGGACATGGCCATCGCCATCCGTTCAGCCCTCCTGCGGGAGGGACGCGCCTACGTCCAGGCCGGCGGCGGTATCGTGGCCGATTCGGTCAATCCCACCGAAGCGCTGGAGACCGTGAACAAGGCGGCAGCTCCGCTGCGCGCCGTCCATACCGCCGGATCGCTGCACAACATTTCCGTGGAGTCACTGCCCGACGGCGGCGCCCCCGCCGCCGGGGACAGCCAGGTGGCCGAGGGAAGCCAGGTAGCCGAATGACGCCGGTGTGGGCGCGGAAACCCACCCTTGTCCTGCTGATTGCCGTGCTGGCCCTCGCCGTTTTCGGTGCCACCACCCAAACCTGGATCACCGTGAGCCTGGACCCGGACCAGCTGGGCCAGGCCGGCGGCCAGAACACCCTCCCGGTCCAGGGCAGCAAGGCAGCCACCGCGGTGACAGCCCTTGCAGTGGTGGCGCTGGCCGGGGGACTTGCCGCTTCAATCGCGGGCAAGATCGCCCGGATCCTCATTACGGCGATCATCATCCTGGCCTCCGCCGGAATCATCACCGCGGCGGCCACGGTGCTGGCCGATCCCTTGGCCGCCGCCCAGGGATCCATCGCCGCCGCAACCGGGATCACCGGGGGAAGCGCCGAAGTGAGCGTCACCGCGTTCCCCGTCCTCGCCGTCGTCGCCGGTGCCCTGCTGGGCCTCGCTGCCCTGCTGATCATCCCGGCTGGCCGGTATTGGAAGGTCCGGACGAAATATGACGTGGCCGCAGGCGGGGCAGCAGCTGGAGCGGGAACAGGCGGAGCAGCAGCCGGTTCGGCCGCTGACTCAACACCAGCCACCGGCGGAGTCACAGCGCCGGCCGGTCCGGTGGACGAGATCGACAGCTGGGACCGGCTGTCCCGGGGCGACGATCCCACCTGAGCCACCCACCCGAAAAACGTAAGCCACACCCCCGGACACGGCCGCGCGGCCGCCGATAAGCAGGCCGCGGCCAAAAAATGGCAGAATGTAAGCAGTATTCATCCCGAGGAGATTCACATGAGCAAAGCACCTGCGTCCGTATCGAAGTCAGGCACCCGAACCGTAGCCCCCGGCGCCGTTGACCACAGCCAGGAACTTGGCCACGGCAACAGCCCTGCGGCGTGGACCTGCGTGATCGTGATGCTGGTCGGCGCCCTCATTGCATCCATCGCGTTCGTGATCGCCAACACTCCGATCTTCATTGCCGGCGCGGCAGTCATGGTGCTCGGGCTCATCGCCGGATTCATCATGCGCAAGGCAGGCTATGGCGTCGAAGGCAGCAAGCTGAAGAACTCCGGCCACTGATGGCAACTGTTCTCGATGACATCAACGCCGGTGTCAGGGAGGATATGGAGGCCAGGAAGCGCCTCGTTTCGCTTGCTCAACTGAAGGACGGCGCCGCAGCCGCGGTGCCTGCCCGTGATGCCTGGGTGGCCCTCGGCGGCACGGCTTCGCAGCGGGACCAGTTGAAGGTGATTGCCGAGATCAAGCGGCGCAGCCCGTCCAAGGGCGATCTCGCCACCATCGTCGATCCGGCCTCGCTCGCGGAACAGTACGCCCGTGGCGGTGCGGCCGTGATCAGTGTGCTCACTGAACAGCGCCGCTTTAACGGCTCCCTGGCAGACCTGGACGCTGTCCGCGCCCGGGTGGACACTCCTCTGCTGCGCAAGGATTTCACGCTCGATGAGTACCAGATCTGGGAAGCCCGTGCCCACGGTGCCGATCTCATCCTGCTGATCGTGGCTGCCCTGTCCGATGCCCAGCTCCAGGATTTCAGCGCGCTCAGCCGTGAACTCGGCATGAACGTGCTCGTGGAGACGCATACGGAAGAGGAAATCGAGCGGGCGGTAGCGGCTGAGGCGCGGATCATCGGCGTCAACGTACGCAACCTGAAAACGCTCGACGTCGACCGTTCTGTTTTTGCTTCACTCGCCGGCCTGATTCCTGCCGAAGCGCTGGTCATCGCCGAGTCCGGCGTGCGCGGCGTGGACGATGTGAGGCACTATGCGGCAAGCGGCGCGAACGCGATCCTGGTGGGCGAAGCCCTCGTGAGCGATTCCACACCCCGTGAACGGATCGCCGAGTTCACCGCGGCCGGCGCTGCCGCCATCGCTGCCCGGGCCTAGGCCCCAACCCGCCGGCGTTGGTGCCGGCGGCACAACACTTCTGAACGATCAACTGGAACAGGACGGTGAGACTGATGGTTGACGCACCCTCAGACGCTGAGAACAACACTGCGGAGGCATTCCTGCAGGGCGGTTCGCTGAAGCACGCCCCGGGGCCGTACTTCGGCACCTACGGCGGACGCTGGATGCCCGAATCCCTCATCGCTGCACTGGATGAGCTTGAGGACACCTTTGAAAAGGCCAAGGCCGATCCGGACTTCGTCGCCCAGATCGCGGACCTGAACAGGAACTACTCGGGCCGCCCGTCGCTGCTTACCGAAGCCAAGCGCTTCGCCGAGCATGCCGGGGGAGTCCGCGTGTTCCTCAAGCGCGAGGACCTCAACCACACCGGATCCCACAAGATCAACAACGTCATCGGCCAGGCACTGCTGGCCAAGCGGATGGGCAAAACCCGCATCATCGCCGAGACCGGGGCCGGCCAGCACGGCGTCGCCAGCGCCACCGCCGCTGCCCTCATGGGCATGGAGTGCGTGGTGTACATGGGCGCCGAAGACTGCCGCCGCCAGGCACTGAACGTGGCCCGGATGGAACTGCTGGGCGCCACGGTGATTCCGGTGACCAGCGGATCCCAGACCCTCAAGGACGCCATCAACGAGGCGCTTCGCGACTGGGTGGCCAACGTCGGAAACACCCACTACCTGCTGGGGACCGCCGCCGGAGCCCACCCGTTCCCGGCCATGGTCCGCTACTTCCACGAGGTCATCGGCGAGGAGGCCCGCGCCCAGATCCTGGAACAGACAGGCAGCCTGCCGGACGCCGTCTGCGCCTGCATCGGCGGCGGTTCCAACGCCATCGGCATCTTCCACGGTTTCCTCGATGATCCGTCGGTGAAGATCTACGGTTTCGAGGCCGGCGGCGACGGAGTGGACACCGGACGCCATGCCGCCACCATCACCCTGGGCAAGCCCGGAGTGCTCCACGGGGCGCGTTCCTACCTCATGCAGGACGACGACGGACAGACTATCGAGTCGCACTCCATCTCCGCCGGGCTGGACTACCCCGGCGTTGGCCCGGAGCACGCCTACCTGGCCGATATCGGACGGGTCAGCTACGAGCCCATCACGGACGCCGAAGCCATGGAGGCTTTCAGGATCCTGTGCCGCACCGAAGGCATTATCCCCGCCATCGAATCAGCCCATGCCCTCGCCGGTGCCATGAAGGTGGGCCAGCGGCTGGCTGCCGAAGCCGGGGACGCCTCAGAGAAGATCATCATCGTCAACCTTTCCGGCCGCGGCGACAAGGACGTGGCCCAGGCTGCGGAATGGTTCGACCTGCTGGACAAGGATTCACCGGAAGCCGAAATCGGCAAAGAGGGGGAGCAGCTGTGAGCACCGCGCAAACGGCCAGCAAATCGGCGGCCGCGATTGACAAGGCCCGCGCCGAAGGTCGCGCCGCCCTGATCGGTTACCTCCCGGCCGGCTACCCGGACGTCGAGCAGACCATCGCCGCCGGAATTGCCCTGGCCGAGAACGGGGCCGACCTGATTGAAATCGGGATCCCCTACTCTGACCCGGTGATGGACGGCCAGGTCATCCAGGCCGCCACTACCGAGGCGCTGGCCAAGGGTTTCCACGTGCGCCAGGTCTTCGACGTCGTCGCCGGCATCACCAGCAAAACCGATGCGGCGGTCCTGGTCATGACCTACTGGAACCCCGTGGTCCGCATGGGCGTGGACGAGTTTTCGCGCCGGCTGGCCGAGGCCGGGGGAGCCGGGCTGATCACGCCGGACCTCATCCCGGACGAGGCATCGGAATGGTTCGAAGCCTCGGACAAGTATGGGCTGGACCGGGTGTTCCTCGTGGCTCCATCCTCCACGCCTGAGCGCATGAAGCGCACTGTTGAGGCAAGCCGCGGCTTTGTCTACGCCGTCTCCATCATGGGCGTGACCGGTGCCCGTACCTCGGTCAGCAGCGCCGCCAAGGACGTGGTTGCCGCGGCACACCATGCGGGAGCCGAGCGCGTGTGCGTCGGACTCGGTGTGTCCACAGCAGCCCAGGTCCGTGAAATCGGGGCCTACGCCGAAGGCGTCATCGTGGGAACCGCGCTGGTTGCGGCCATCCGCGACGGCGGCGTCCAGGCAGTTGCCGACCTCACCCGGGAGCTCAGCACCGGACTCGTCAGGGAAGAAGCCTAAAACCAATGCAGACCCTCATGCAGGCTGCCGTTATGGTGCCCGCTAGCATCCCCAGTCCGGACTGGTCCGGCTTCGACATCCCGCTGCCGTGGGGGACCCTGCGGATCCACGCCTATGCCCTGTGCATCCTGGCCGGCATTATCGTTGGCCTGTGGCTGGCCTCTGTCCGGTGGGCAAAGCGCGGTGCTCCCGAAGGCAGTGTCTGGGACATCGTCATCTGGGCCATCCCGTTCGGCATCATCGGTGGCCGCCTCTACCACGTGGTGTCCTCGCCGGACGCCTACTTCGGCCCGGGCTTCGACGGGACGGGTGACCTCTGGCTCATCCCGCAGATCCAGCGCGGCGGCCTGGGAATCTGGGGTGCCGTGGTCCTGGGTGTCCTCGGCGCCTGGATCGGCTGCCGCCGTTCCGGGGTCAAGCTCACAGCCTTCCTGGACGCCGCAGCACCGGGCCTCCTGCTGGCCCAGGCTGTTGGCCGCTGGGGCAACTACTTCAACCAGGAACTCTTCGGCGGACCCACCACCCTGCCCTGGGGACTGCAGATTGATGCGGACAACCCCAACTTCCCCGCCGGCACACCGGCGGACACCCTCTTCCACCCCACTTTCCTGTACGAGTCGGTCTGGAACCTCGTGGGTGTGGTGATCCTGCTCGCGCTGGACCGGAGATTCCACTTCAGGCGCGCCCGCCTGTTCTGGCTGTACGCCATGTACTACACCCTGGGCCGGGTGTGGATCGAAGCCATGCGGATCGACGAAGCCGAACAGATCAGCCTCTTCGGCATCACCACCAGGCTCAACGTCTGGACCAGCATCTTCGTCTTCGTGGTTGCCCTCATCGTCTTCGTCCTGCTGGGAATGAAGGGGCGCCCCGAGCCGGATACCCCCTATCTGCCCGGCCGCGAACCGGCCGGCAGTGACGCCTTGGAGGCTGAGGCGGCTGATGAGTCCGAGGTCCGCGATACGGACCCCGTTGTCTCAGATAGTGAATCCCGTGATAATCTCCCTGATAACAAAAACGGTTCCCGGGACCCTTCCGCCCCAACGGAAGTGGAAGCGGCATTAAGGAACGGCAACAAGCCCGTTCCGGAGTCGCCGGTAGCCGGAAATTCCGGCCACAAGGCCACGGAATCCGCGCCGGAGGCTGGCACTAGCAAGTAGCAAGCCAGCACGGCAGGGTCGCAGAGTCACCGCTCTGAGCGCCCACACACCACAGCGTCGTGGCAACGGGGCCCAACCGGCAGCAGAGACAGGCTGCCCGGGTCAAGCCCGGGGCCGGATGCCTGCGTAACTGTTAGTTCAGCAGGCCAGCCTGGCCTACAATTTCCTGTAAATAACACTTTGTTGTGCCATCACGTCAGGCGCCGACGAGTGGGGCCAACGGTGTCCCTTCCATACGCACGATCTCGAGGAAGGACGTCTTCGATGACCCATCTTCATAGCCCACGTTGGTCCGAAAAAATAGGATCAGAGGGCCCCGTCTCTCCATTCAAGCGCTTCGCCGCGCTTCCGGAGGCGCGGGGTCTGTACAACCCGGACCATGAAAAAGACGCGTGTGGCCTTGCTATCATCGCGACGCTCCGCGGCGAACCCGGCTACGACATTGTCGACGCCGCCCTGACCGCCCTGCGCAACCTCGAGCACCGCGGCGCCGTGGGCGCCGATGAGGGCACCGGTGATGGTGCAGGACTCCTGATGCAGATCCCGGACGAGTTCTTCCGTGCGGTCACCGAATTCGAACTCCCGGCTCCCGGCCAGTTTGTGGCCGGCACTGCCTTCCTGCCCGCCGAAAAGCGCGAAGCCGATGCCGCCAAGGCCGGCATCGAAGGGCTCGCCGCTGATGAGGGCCTCACCGTGCTGGGCTGGCGCGAAGTACCCATCGTCGCCGACCTCGTGGGCGCCATGGCGCGTGCCTGCATGCCGTACTTCTCCCAGCCTTTCCTGGCCGCGGCCAACGGCGAAGAGCTGGACCGCAACGAGCTGGACTCGCGTGCCTGGCGGATCCGCAAGCGTGCGCAGAACAAGTTCGGCGTGTACTTCCCGTCGCTGTCCTCCCGCACCATCGTCTACAAGGGCATGCTCACCACGGCGCAGCTCGAGCCGTTCTATCCTGACCTGTCGGACAAGCGCTTCAAGACCAAGCTGGCCATTGTCCACTCGCGCTTCTCCACCAACACGTTCCCGTCCTGGCCGCTTGCCCAGCCCTTCCGCACCATTGCCCACAACGGCGAAATCAACACGGTCAAGGGCAACCGCAACTGGATGCGTGCCCGCCAGTCGCAGCTCGCCAACCCGCTGCTGGGCGATTCCCCGGAAGAGCTGTACCCGATCTGCACCCCTGGTGCCTCGGACTCCGCTTCCTTTGACGAGGTCGCCGAGCTGCTCTGGCTCTCCGGCCGGCCCATCACCCACTCGATCATGATGATGATCCCCGAGGCCTGGGAAAACCACGCCACGATGGATCCGGCCCGCCGCGCCTTCTACGAATACCACTCGCTTCTGATGGAGCCGTGGGACGGTCCGGCCGCAGTCTCCTTCACTGACGGTAACCTTGTGGGCGCCACCCTGGACCGCAATGGCCTGCGCCCCGGCCGCTACTGGATCACCGAAGACGGCCTGATTATCTTCGCTTCCGAAGTTGGTGTGATCGACGTCGAAGCTTCCAAGGTGGTCAAGAAGGGCCGTGTCTCGCCTGGCAAGATGTTCCTGGTGGACACCGACTCCGGCCGCATCATCGATGATGAAGAGGTCAAGGCCGAGGTCGCTGCGGCGAACCCGTGGGCCGAGTGGGTCAAGGACAACCTGATCGACCTCAACAACCTCCCCGAGCGCGAGCACGTGGTCCACACGGCTGCTTCGGTAAACATCCGCCAGCGGACCTTCGGCTACACCACCGAAGAGCTCAAGATCCTGCTCGGCCCCATGGCCCGCACGGGTGCCGAGCCGCTCGGCGCCATGGGTTCGGACACGCCGGTGGCTGTGCTCTCGAAGCGACCGCGCCTGCTGTTCGATTACTTCGTGCAGTCCTTTGCACAGGTCACCAACCCGCCGCTGGATGCCATCCGTGAAGAGCTGGTCACGTCATTGACGTGTGCCATCGGCCCGAACGGCAACCTGCTGGACACCAAGCAGGTCCGCCAGCCCCAGGTCCAGCTTCCCTTCCCGGTGATCAACAACGACCAGCTCGCCAAGATCGCCAACATCGAAAACGCCGACGGCGACCGCGTGGCCATGAAGGTCCGCGGACTCTACCGCCCCGAAGGCGGCGAGAACGCGCTTCGTGCCCGCCTGACGGAAATCTGCGAGCAGGTTTCCGGCGCCATCAACCGCGGTGTGCAGTACGTAGTCCTCTCGGACCGCGACTCGAATGCCCAGTGGGCGCCCATCCCGTCGCTGCTGCTAGTCAGCGCCGTGCACCACCACCTCCTCCGCAGTGCCAACCGCACCAAGACCGCCCTGGTGGTCGAGGCCGGTGACGTCCGCGAGACGCACCACGTTGCGGTGCTGATCGGCTACGGCGCGTCAGCCGTGAACCCGTACCTGGCAATGGAATCCGTGGAACAGCTCATCAGCAGCGGGGACGTCGTTGGCGTCACCGCGCAGGATGGCGTCTACAACCTGATCAAGGGCCTCGGCAAGGGTGTCCTGAAGATCATGTCCAAGATGGGCATCTCCACCGTGGCGTCCTACACCGGAGCCCAGACGTTCGAAGCCCTGGGCCTCGGACAGGAGCTGGTGGACGAATTCTTCGCCGGAACGCACTCCCAGCTCGGCGGCGTCGGCCTCGACGTCATCGCAGCTGAAGTCTCCGCGCGCCACCAGATGGCCTACCCGGAGGGCGGCATCGAGCAGCCGCACCGCCCGCTTCTGGGCGGCGGCGAATACCAGTGGCGCCGTGACGGCGAGCCGCACCTTTTCAACCCTGAGACCGTCTTCCGGCTGCAGCACGCCACACGTGAGCGCCGCTATGACATCTTCAAGGCCTACACCAAGGGCGTGGATGACCAGTCCGAGAACCTGATGACCCTGCGCGGGCTCCTCAAGTTCAAGACCGGCAACCGCCCGCCGGTGCCGCTTGAGGAAGTGGAGCCCGTCTCCAGCGTGGTCAAGCGTTTCTCCACGGGTGCCATGAGCTACGGCTCCATCTCCCAGGAAGCCCACGAAACCCTCGCGATCGCCATGAACCAGTTGGGCGGCAAGTCCAACACCGGTGAAGGCGGCGAGGACGTGGACCGCCTGCTGGACCCGAAGCGCCGTTCCGCCGTCAAGCAGATCGCGTCCGGCCGGTTCGGCGTCACCAGCCTCTACCTGAGCAACGCTGACGACATCCAGATCAAGATGGCGCAGGGTGCCAAGCCCGGCGAAGGCGGCCAGCTGATGGCACAGAAGGTCTACCCCTGGGTGGCCCGGACCCGCCACTCCACGCCCGGCGTCGGTCTCATCTCTCCGCCGCCGCACCACGACATCTACTCGATCGAGGACCTCGCGCAGCTCATCTACGATGCGAAGCGCGCCAACCCCTCGGCCCGGGTCCACGTCAAGCTCGTCTCCGAGGTGGGCATCGGCACAGTTGCCGCCGGCGTGACGAAGGCGAAGGCCGACGTCGTACTGGTCTCCGGCCACGACGGCGGAACCGGCGCCTCGCCGCTGAACTCGCTCAAGCACGCAGGTGTGCCGTGGGAGCTGGGACTTGCTGAGACCCAGCAGACCCTCATGCTCAACGGCCTGCGTGACCGTGTAGTGGTACAGGTGGACGGCCAGCTCAAGACCGGCCGCGACGTGGTTATTGCCGCCCTGCTGGGCGGCGAGGAATTCGGCTTCGCCACCGCGCCGCTGGTGGTGGAAGGCTGCATCATGATGCGCGTCTGCCACCTGGACACCTGTCCCGTGGGTGTTGCGACGCAGAATCCCGAACTGCGGGCACGCTTCACCGGCAAGCCCGAGTTCGTGGTCAACTTCTTCGAATTCCTGGCCGAGGAAGTCCGCGAGATCCTCGCGGAGCTCGGTTTCCGGAGCATCGAAGAGGCGATCGGCCACGCCGAGGCCCTGGACGCCCGCGAAGCGATCAACCACTGGAAGGCTGAGGGCCTGGACCTCGACCCGATCCTGCATGGTCTCGAATTCGATGATGACGCCCCGCTGCGCAACATGACCGGGCAGAACCACGAACTGGACAAGCACTTCGACCAGCGCCTGATCACCATGGCCACCGAAGCCCTGACCGACCGGAGCCCGGTGAAGATCGCTGTTGACGTGATCAACACCGACCGCTCTGTAGGCACCATGCTGGGCCATGTTGTGACCAAGACGTTCAGCACGGATGTGCTGGCCACGGACACCATCGACATCACCCTGACCGGTACTGCCGGCCAGTCGCTCGGTGCGTTCCTGCCGGCCGGCATCACGCTGCGCCTGCTGGGGGACTCGAACGATTACGTGGGCAAGGGCCTGTCCGGCGGTCGCATCATTGTCCGCCCGGACCGCACCAACGTCTTCAAGGCGGAGAACAACGTGATCGCCGGCAACGTGATCGGTTACGGTGCCACCAGCGGCGAGATGTTCCTGCGCGGCCAGGTGGGCGAACGCTTCCTGGTCCGCAACTCAGGTGCCACCGCCGTCGTCGAAGGTATCGGCGACCACGGCTGCGAGTACATGACCGGCGGGCAGACGCTCATCATCGGCCGCACCGGGCGCAACTTCGGCGCCGGTATGTCCGGCGGTACGGCGTACGTGCTGGACCTGGAGACCACGAAGGTCAACAAGGACGCGCTGCAGTCAGGTGAACTCCAGCTCCGCGAGCTCGACGCCGAGGACCGCGACATCGTGCACGGCCTCCTGGTCAAGCACCACGAGGAGACCGAATCCCTGCTCGCTGCCCGGTTGTTGGACAACTTCGACGACACGGCCGCCCGCATTACCAAAGTGCTGCCGCGCGATTACGCTGCAGTCCAGCAAACCCGCCTTGACGCCATCGAAGAGGGTCTCGACCCTGACGGCGAAGAAGTTTGGTCTCGAATCCTGGAGGTGACCGGTGGCTGATCCACGCGGATTTCTCAAAGTACGCCAGCGTGAAACCCAGCCGCGCCGTCCCGTTCCCGTCCGCATCATGGACTGGAAGGAAGTCTATGAGGCCCAGGAAAAAGGTGTCCTGAAGGCACAGGCGGGCCGCTGCATGGACTGCGGCGTGCCGTTCTGCCACCAGGGCTGCCCGCTGGGCAACCTGATCCCGGAGTGGAACGACCTCACCTGGCGCGACAAGGGCGAGGAAGCGATTGAGCGGCTTCATGCCACCAACAACTTCCCCGAGTTCACCGGCCGGCTCTGCCCGGCACCGTGTGAGGCGTCCTGCGTGCTGGGGATCAACCAGCCGGCGGTGACCATCAAGCAGGTTGAGGTCTCCATCATCGACGAAGCGTTCGAGAACGGCTGGGTCACCCCGCTGCCCCCGACGCGCCTGACCGGCAAGACCGTTGCCGTCGTCGGATCCGGTCCGGCCGGGCTTGCCGTCGCACAGCAGCTGACCCGCGTTGGCCACACTGTGGCGGTATACGAGCGCGACGACAAAATCGGCGGCCTCCTCCGGTACGGCATTCCTGACTTCAAAATGGAGAAGGACCACGTTGACCGCCGCGTCGAGCAGATGAAGGCCGAAGGCACCCGCTTCCGCACCGGCGTCGCCGTGGGCACCGATGTGACCTGGGAACAGCTCCGCCGCCGCTACGACGCCGTGGTGATCTGCACCGGCGCCACCGTGCCGCGTGACCTGCCCATCCCGGGCCGCGACCTCGACGGCGTGCACTTCGCCATGGACTACCTGGTGCCCGCAAACCGCGTGGTGGCGGGGGAGACCATCGAGAACCAGATCAACGCCAAGGGCAAGCACGTGGTCATCCTCGGCGGCGGCGACACCGGCGCCGACTGCCTCGGCACCGCGCACCGTCATGGTGCCGCCTCGGTGACCACCCTTGCCATCGGCAAGCAGCCGCCGTCGGAACGAGCAGGGCACCAGCCCTGGCCCACGTTCCCCACCCTCTTCGAAATGGCCAGCGCCCACGAGGAAGGCGGCGAACGCACGTACCTCGCCTCCACGGTGGAATACGTGGGGGAGAACGGCAAGCTCACCGGCGTGAAGGTTGCCGAGACGGAATTCGTCGACGGCAAGCGCCTGCCCAAGGCAGGCACCGAGCGGATCATTCCCGCGGACCTCGTGTTCCTGTCCCTGGGCTTCACCGGACCGGAACCGTCAGGGATCAACGAGCAGGTCAAGGCCGACTTCGACGGCCGCGGCAACGTAGCCCGCGACGGTTACTACATGACCAACACCGAGGGCATCTTCGTGGCCGGTGACGCCGGACGCGGCCAGTCGCTCATTGTGTGGGCCATCGCCGAAGGCCGTGCCGCAGCGGCTGCCGTGGACAAGTTCCTCATGGGCAGCACCATCCTGCCGGCCCCGGTGGCTCCCACGGACCGCGCCATCGCCGTCCTCTGATCCGGCGCTCCCACGCTCCGGCGTTCGCCGCAGGTTCATCTCCACAACAACTTAACCAATGCAGCAAACTACTAGGGTAGGTATATGAGACGCGCTAAGATTGTGGCCACTTTCGGCCCGGCAATTGCCAGCTTCGAAAACACGCTTGCGGTGTTGGAAGCCGGTGTGGATGTCGCCCGGATGAACATGAGCCACGGCGATTACTCCGTGCACGACAACACGTATGAGAATGTCCGCAAGGCGGCGGCCCAGCTGAGCAAGCCCGTAGCGATCATGGCTGACCTGCAGGGTCCCAAGATCCGCCTGGGCCGGTTCGTGGACGGTCCCCACGTCCTCGCCGAGGGTGACACGTTCACCATCACCACAGAGGACGTGCCGGGCACCAAGGACATCTGCTCCACCACGCTGAAGAGCCTCACCGAAGACGTCAACGTGGGCGACGCCCTGCTGATCGACGACGGCAAGGTGGCGCTGCGTGCCATCGAGGTGGACGACGTCAAGGTTGTCGCCACGGTGACCGTGGGCGGGTCCGTGTCCAATAACAAGGGCATCAACCTTCCCGGCGTGGCAGTGAACGTCCCGGCGCTGAGCGAAAAGGATGAGGACGATCTCCGCTGGGCCATCCGCCGCGGCGTGGACATGGTTGCCCTCTCTTTCGTCCGCGATGCGACTGATATCAGCCGCGTGCACGAGATCATGGACGAAGAAGGCCGCCGCGTGCCGGTCATCGCCAAGATCGAGAAGCCGCAGGCCGTGGAGCAGCTGCACGAGATCATCGACGCGTTCGACGCGATTATGGTGGCCCGTGGCGACCTCGGCGTGGAACTTCCGCTCGAGGAAGTGCCGATCGTCCAGAAGCGCGCCATTGAACTGGCACGCAGGTGGGCCAAGCCGGTCATCGTGGCAACCCAGGTCCTGGAATCCATGATCGACAACCCGCGCCCCACCCGCGCGGAGGCTTCGGACTGCGCCAACGCCGTGCTGGACGGTGCCGACGCTGTCATGCTGTCCGGTGAGACCAGCGTGGGCAAGTACCCCATCGAAACCGTCAAGGTCATGGCCCGGATCATCGAATCCACCGAGGTCCACGGCCTGGAGCGCGTCCCCCCGCTGGGCACCAAGCCCAAGACCCGCGGTGGCGCCATCACCCGTGCCGCCGTCGAAATCGCCGACCAGCTGGAAGCAAAGTACATCTGTACGTTCACCCAGTCCGGCGACTCGGCACGCCGCCTCTCCCGCCTGCGCCCCATCAAGCCGGTGTTCGCGTTCACGCCGGTGGAGCACGTGTGGAACCAGCTTGCGCTGACCTGGGGCATCCAGCCGGTGCTGGTCCCCATGGTGGGCCACACCGACGAAATGACCGCCCAGGTTGACCGCAGCCTGCTGGAACTGGACCTGGTGGAAGACGGTGACCTGGTGATCATTGCTGCCGGTTCCCCTCCCGGAAAAGCCGGTTCCACCAACTCGCTGAAGGCGCACAGGGTAGGCGATCTCGCCGACACCTCACGTCTGGGCGAAGAAGGCGGAGCACCGAAGGAAAAGCTTGGCCCGTGGCCGGAAAAGAAGAAGAAGTCCTAGCTATTAGGCTTTAGCACAAAAGGGAGGATCCCCGCCGATTGGCGGGGATCCTCCTTTTTGCTTTGTTACTTGGGGCTTTGTTGCTTTGGGGCCGGCTGTTAGTTGACCTGGTTGATGATGGTCTCGGCGACCTCGCGCATGCTGAGGCGGCGGTCCATGGAGGTCTTCTGGATCCAGCGGAAAGCTTCCGGTTCCGTCAGGCCCATCTTGGTGGTCAGCAGGCTCTTGGCACGCTCCACCAGCTTGCGGGTGGCGAACTGCTCCTGGAGGTCAGACACTTCGCTTTCGAGGGCCTTGATTTCCTCGTGGCGGGAGAGTGCGATCTCCAGCGCCGGGATGAGGTCCGCGGGGGTGAAGGGCTTGACCACGTACGCCATGGCTCCGGCGTCGCGGGCCCGCTCCACCAGTTCCTTCTGGCTGAACGCGGTCAGCAGCACCACGGGGGCGATGCGGGCCTTGACGATCTTCTCAGCGGCAGTGATGCCGTCCATGACGGGCATCTTCACATCCATCAGGACCAGGTCCGGCTTGAGCTCCTCAGCCAGTTGCACGGCCTTCTCGCCGTTGTCAGCCTCGCCCACAACCTCGTAGCCCTCGCCGCGCAGGATTTCGATGATGTCGAGGCGGATGAGGGTTTCATCCTCGGCCACAATGACGCGGCGCGCCGGCTGGGACGTGGGGTTTGACTCCGTCTGTTCAGTCACGGGATCTCCTTGGAAAGGTACGGGGGAACATCACCATCTTAGGTGGGCCCGCGGCCGTACTTTGATCTGCATGGGTTGGTTGCGGCGTCGGCGGCGCGATTCTGGAATTCAGCCTATCTGCATGTAGAGTAATTCCGCGTACGTGAAGTGATCGCGTTGCTCACAATCAGCTGTGGGCGTACCCTGTTGCTCCATGTATTCCGCGCCCGAGTGGCGGAATTGGCAGACGCGCCGCACTCAAAATGCGGTATCGAAAGGTGTGTGGGTTCGAGTCCCACCTCGGGCACGTTTTCCCACGTCAGGGGCATTTTTTGCTCCTGATATGTGTACATTTACCCTCCGTTGGCCCCTCTGAGACCGGCTGCGGAGTGCACCTGGCGCCGCGCGCGCCTATGAAGTTATTTGAGTGGACGGCTCAGAACCCTGGCGAGTAGACCCTCCGTTTGCTGGGATGTGGGGGCATTTGTGTCTCCTTTCCGGTTGATGTGGCGGCCCTAGTTGGTCTGTCACCTATTCATGTCTCGCGTTTGCGCTGACGACATGACCTGGATGAGATTTCTTGAGATCCTTTCGCTATTTTCGCTCCATCTTGGAGTCTGGGGGAGCGGGAATGTGGCCGTTTGTCCGGCCAAAGGGGTGTGGACATTGTCCACACCGTGTCCACGGGCGGTTGTTCACCTTGCAGTTTCGTCCCTTCCTGGAACTTTCGGTTGGTACCAGTTCATGCGTCAGGACGTTCCATGCGACATGACCTGGGCGAGAAATCGGTGCCCCTCGCCTCGTGACGGTTTGATCGGCTGCCCAACTGGCCATCTCTTTAGGTCTTTCTGCTGGTCGTCCGTTTCTGATGACACGTATCCATGTTCTGCGTCGACGATTCTGACATGACCGGCGGGGGAGACCGGGCGTGGAAGCCTGTCGTGGCCGCGGCGAGGGTGCCGTCGAGGGCGGTAGCGCCGGCTTGAACGGCGCGCGCGTGACTTGGAGCGATGGTGTGCGGGACTGAGGCCCACCGACTGTTGCTATGTCGCCGCAGTTCAGAGGCGTTTCAGGCTCAGTGTGTGGACAAATTCGCCAAGACGTGTGGACACGCGGCACGCGTCTTCTTCAACTTTCTTCACTGAACCGCGTCAGGAAGATGACCCATGTGCATCCCGGGTGGAGTGATGGAGACGCGACGGCAGCGGTGGGGGACCCGAATCGACTTCCGCAGCATCATGGGACAGGCTGGTGGATTTTCGAGGCTGATGGGTGTCAGACGGCATTGCCTGCAGCCGGGCTTGCTGGATAGTGTCGGTGACGGTCGAAAACTGAGCCCTTGTGGTGTTTGGTTGGAGCGTCCGGCAGGCCTGGTCTTGCTCGTTGCCCCTCCAGTGACAGGCCGCAGCCGAGCATCAGGCTCATCAGGCGGCGAGGCGTTAGTCCGGGTCAAGGTTCGGGCGAGCTCCATGAGGTCGGACGCGCGATGGAGCCTTTGCCATTCCATTAGGCGATGCACGCGAGGACGGTCAGCGGGGCTGCCGCGTACTCTAGGCCCGCGACAGCGTGGAGCCGCCTCAGTAGTCTTTCGGCGATGTCGATGCGATCCCAGCCCGAACCCGAACGGCACTTGTGGGGTCAAGGACACGGTGAAGTGGTCAAAATCGTGTCGAGTGCACAACCCGCTCAGAAAGGCCCTCGGACGTCGTAGGTGTCCAACACGGAGTCCTCTGCTGACGTTATTTTCCGTGCAACGAAGAGGCGCCTCGGGTCTTTCTTCCATGCTGAAACTTCTCTTGACCGGTCCTTTCCATTTGCCGGGCTTCATTGAGTCGTTCCCGAGGTTCGCACTCAGGTGTATTGAGTATTGATGCCTCGTAGGGCGTCCTCGGCCAGGCCGACAAGGGCCGTGGCTGCGTGATCAAGCATCACGGCCGGCGTAACCGGCGAGCCAGCTTTGATCGTGAGGTAAATCCCGTCAATCATCGCGACGGCAAATTCATCCAGTTCAGAGGCAATCTGTTCGGAGGCCTGTTCCCCGTACTCCTCATAGGCGCCTTTGATCCAGCGGTGCATGAAGGCTACGCCCTCGGTCCGCACCGCAGTGGCGACGTCATGGAATGCCTTCTCGCGGTGCCGTTGGCTGTTCAGCCGGAACATCAGCTGCAGCTGGATAAACTGAGCGTGCTCGGGATCTTCGATCAGAGAAAGGCCGGTGCGCAGGAACATCTGGTGGAGCCGCTCACTGGGGGTTCCCGCAAACCAGTCAGGATCATCGAAAGCGCCGAAAAAGTGTCGGGCACCGCGTTCCATGACCGCCTCCAGGACGCCTTCCTTGCTGGAGAAATGCCAGTAGATGGAGCTGGACGGTAATCCGGATTCCTTGGCGAGCTGCGACATGGAGGTTCCGTCGTAGCCGTGCTCAGCCATCAGCCTGGCAGCCGTATCGATAATCGTCTGGCGCGATACCTCGCCCAGTTCTTTACGTTTGTCATGCATTGGCATTCTCTTGGCAGGCATTACTGAAGAATATCCCCCTGCCGCCGCCTGCGGCTCAGCCGGACGACGTTCCCCCGTAACGGATGACGCCTCTACCAGATTCATTTGGTTACTCATTTTGAGAAGCATCCCATTCCATCGCTTGTGACTGTGCTCACCATCAGTGTACTATCTGGAATGATCCATACAGAAAGGCGATCAACGATGACGTCAACATTGGAGATCACGTCGCAACAGGTCGATGTCGGTGACACCACCCTGCACGTGTCCATCTCTGGCCAGGGCTTTCCTCTGGTCTGGCTGCACGGCAGCGGCCCCGGCGCGAGCGGGCTTTCCAACTTCCAGGCCAATCTGGAGGCCTTTCCGGACTTCCGGAACCTGGTCTTCGACCACCCCCGCTTTGGTGCATCGGGGCGACCTCACATTGAAGGCGCGCTGATTCCTTACAGCGGCGAACGGATCCTGAAAGCTTTGGACGCCTTGGGTGTGCAGCAGTTCAGCCTCATCGGCAACAGCTACGGCGGCGGCGTCGCAGCCTGGATCGCGGCGACCGCCCCGGACCGGGTGGCTTCGCTGATCCTGATGGCCCCGGGCGGGCTGACGCCGAAGCATGTCACGAAGTCCGAGGACATGCCGTACGGCATCCAGCTCATCGTCAAGGCGATGACCCAGGGCGTGGACCGGGAGCTGCTGCGGGAATTCACCGGGGCCATGGTTTACGATCCGGCGCTCGTTACCGACGAACTTGTCGAGCAGCGCTACGAGGCAGCTGTGAAGAACAACCCGGAAATTGAGGGCGTCCCCCACATGGGAGACCTTACGGAACTGCTGGGCAGCATTACCGCCCGCACCCTGATCATCTGGGGCCGCGAGGATCGGTTCCTCCTCCCGGGTTGGGCGATCCTCTGGCTTGAGGCGATTTCCAACTCGGAGCTGCACGTGTTCCCGCACTGCGGGCACTGGGCTCAGTACGAACAACTCAACTCATTCAACAGACTCACCGGCGAGTTCCTTAGGAGCGAAATATCATGACGATCTACAACCCCGGACCGCAGATTGCCCAGGCCGGCGCAATCACCCTCGGCACCCCTGACCTTGAGAAGTCCCTGGGCTTCTTCCGTGACCTGCTCGGCATGGAGGTCGTCTACGAAACGGCCGACGTCGCGTACCTGCGCGGCTACATGGAACTTACCCATCACTCGCTGATCCTGCGCCGCTCGGATGAGGCGGTTGTCGATGCCTACAGCTTCCGCGTCAAGCGACCGGAAGACGTGGAGCTGTTTTACAACGAGCTCCGGGCCCAGGAGATCGAGGCCATCGAACTGCCCGCGGGGCACGAGGTCGGACGCGGCGAGGCCGTGCGGTTCATCTGGCCCGGAGCCGGCCACCCGCTGGAGCTCTACTACGGCATCGATAAGCCGCTGGCTCCGGAGGAGATCCGTTCCCACCTGCCGTCCAACAGCTCCAAGCGCAGCGGACTCGGCATCCGCCGGATCGACCACTTCAACGTCCAGTGCGCCCCGGGCGACATGAACGCGGCGGAGAAGTGGGTCCGCGAAACCCTCGGTTTCAAGCGCCGCGAATTCATCCACATCCCCGAGAGCCAGACCCTGCTGGCTTCCTGGATGTCCGTCACCCCGCAGGTCCATGACCTTGCCCTCGTCGCGAACCCCTTTGAGAAGTCCGCACAGCTGCACCACGTGGCCTTCAACCTGGAGAACTTCTCCGATCTGATGACGGCTGCCGACGTCCTCAAGGACCACGACGTGCAGTTCGACGTCGGACCGGGCAAGCACGGCATCGGCCAGGCGCTCTACCTCTACGTCCGCGACCCGGGCTCCGGCCACCGCGTGGAGCTCTACGCCGGCGGCTACTTGATCTTCGACCCGGACTGGGAAGCCATCGAGTGGACGCCCAACACGGTCGGTGACGGCCTGACCTGGTACGGGGATCCGCTGCAGATGGGCCCGGACAACCCCATGGCACCGACCACCAACTCAGCACCCCTTCATTCGCTCGCAGCCCTGCGGGCCTAACAGGCGCTTTGCCGGGACCGCGCCCTTGCGGTCCCGGCAGCATTTCCCATCCTTCGTCCTCAGCTGAGGACATGATCCTTTCAGTGAGGAAAGGTCCCATGAGCACCGACTCCTTTGACTATGACGTGGCTATCGTCGGTTACGGCCCCAGCGGCGTCACCGCAGCCAACTTCCTGGGCCAGTACGGCATCAGCACCGGTGTGTTCGAACGCGCCATGGACATCTACCCCCGCGCCCGGGCCGTGACCATGGACGAATACACTCTGCGGATCTTCCAGCAGGCGGGCCTGGACGAAAAACTGCTCGCAGACATGGACCGCCGGTCCGTCCTGCGTTGGAAAACTTACGCGGGCAAGGAGTTCCTCCGGATGACTCCGTCAGCCTCCGGCTACGGACAGCCCGCCAGTCCCCAGATCTACCAGCCCGCCGTCGAGAAAACCCTGCGCGAAGGAGCCGGCCGCTACCCCGGCGTCGTGGACGTGAACTTCGGCGAGGAAATGACGACCATCAGCCAGGATGACGACGGCGTCACCATCACCGTCCAGAACAAGGCAACCGGCGCCCTGCGCACTGTACGGGCCCGGTACGTTCTCGCGTGCGACGGCGGCAGCAGTCGGGTGCGGGAAACCCTGAAGATGGAGCTGCACGGCAAGAGCAAGACCACCGAATGGGTCATCGTCGACGCCAAGGTCAAGACGTGGTGGCCCGAGCGCGACCTGCTGACTTTCTGGTCCGACCCCATCCGCCCGGTCGTGGACATCCCGCTGGCTCTGGGCCATCACCGCTGGGAACTGCCACTGCGCTCCCATGAGAACAAGGAAGACTTCCAGAGCCGTGAAGCACTGTGGAAGCTGCTCGAACCGTTCGGGGTGACCGCGAACGAGGTCGAAATCCTCCAGCATGCCTTCTACACTCACCACACACTGATGGCCAAGCAGTGGCGCCAGGGACGGGTCTTCCTCGTGGGCGACGCGGCGCACATGATGCCACCATGGGCTGGGCAGGGCATGCAGTCCGGCGTGCGGGACGCCCACAACATCGCCTGGAAGCTGCGGCTCGTCCTGAACGGCCAGATGCCCGACGGGCTGTTGGACCTCTACCAGGCCGAACGCGAACCGCACGTACGGGAAATGACCAAACTCGCCGAGACCCTTGGCTTCATGATCGAGGAAAGCAACCCGGTAAAGGTCGCGATCCGCAACCACGGGCTGCCCCTGCTGCAAAAGCTGCCCAAAATCGGCACGATCATCCGTGAATTCCGCTTCAAGCCCAAGCCAACCGTGACCGCAGGGCTGATCAACGGAAAGGTCACAAGCGGCAGCGCCGTCGGCCGGATGATCCCGCAGCCCGTGGTGGCCACCACAGAAGGCACCCAAGTGAAACTCGATGACACCCTCGGCGACGGGTTCGCCGTCCTGGGCTTCAACACCGACCCCCGGGACGTCATGACACCCGAACAGGCCACCGGCTGGGAACAGCTCGGCGCCAGATTCCACACCATCCGCGCCACCACACAGGCCCCGCGGCTGGACACAGACCTCGTGGATTTCAACAACGTCCTGACCCCATGGGCGGTCAAACACGGCGCCCGCGTCCTGGTACTGCGCCCGGACCGGTTCGTGCTGGCCACGGACAAGTCAGGCCTTGACGTCCCGGAACTCTCCGGCCGCCGCGAAACTGCCCGCAGCATCATCGCAGTCCCATGACCCATACCTCGTCAACGTCAAGGAAACCACCAGTGACAGAGCGCCCCTACACCAGTGTCTGGTCCGACCTTACCCAGGTCGAATTCAGCCAAGGCTATCTTCAGGCAGGCCCCTACCGCACCCGGTACCTTCACGCCGGGGACTCCTCGAAGCCGACGCTGATCGCGATGCACGGCATCACCGGCCACGCCGAGGCCTACGTCCGGAACTTGAAGGCCCTTTCGGAGCATTTCGATGTCTGGGCCATCGACTTCATTGGCCACGGCTACAGCTCCAAACCCGAGCACCCGCTCGAGATCAAGCACTACATCGACCAGCTTCTTGGAGTCATGGACGCGCTGGGAGTGGAGAAGTCCAACCTGACGGGGGAGTCCCTGGGCGGCTGGGTCACTGCACAGTTCGCGATCGACTATCCGCAAAGGGTGGAGCGGATCCTGCTGAACACCATGGGCGGAACCATGGCCAACCCCGCTGTGATGGAGCGTCTCTACACGCTCTCCATGGAAGCAGCCAAGGATCCCTCGTGGGAACGGGTCAAGACCCGGCTCGAATGGCTCATGGCAGACCCCGCCATGGTCACCGACGATCTCATCCGCACCCGCCAGGCGATCTTCCAGCAGCCCGAGTGGCTCAATGCCTGCGAAGCCAACATGGCCCTGCAGGACCCGGAAACCCGGAAGCGGAACATGCTCACGGACGAGGCGCTGGCCCAGATCAAGGCCCCGGCGCTGGTGCTCTGGACCACCAAGGACCCCTCCGGCCCGGTTGATGAGGGCCGCCGCATCGCCGGGCTCATCCCCAACGGCGAACTCGCGGTGATGGAGAACTGCGGCCACTGGCCGCAGTACGAGGACCCGGAAACCTTCAACCGCATCTTCCTGGACTTCATGCTCGCCCGCTGACCAGGCCGGCTTCCCTTGCAAGTTTCACGCTTAGACAGAACAGAGAACGAACATGGAGTTTGACACAGACGTACTGGTGATCGGCGCGGGCCCCGTCGGCCTGATGCTGACCAACCTTTTGGGCACCTACGGCCAGAACGTGACCCTCCTCGAAGCGCTTCCCGGGCTCATCGACTACCCCCGCGGCGTAGGCATTGATGACGAGTCGCTGCGTTCCGTCCAGACCGCCGGACTCACGGACACCGTCCTGCCGCACACCACGCCCCAGCACATCATGCGGCTCGTCAACGGCAAGGGCCGCATCCTCACCCACAACGCCCCGACCACCGACGAATTCGGCTGGCCCCGCAAGAACGCCTTCATCCAGCCCCTGGTAGACCAGGCCATGCTGGAAGGCCTTGCACGCCACGCAAGCGTGGATGTCAGGTTCAACCACGAGGTCCTCTCGCTGCGCGAGACCGAAAACGGCGTCCTCGCCACAATCAATGTCACGGAGGCCAACGGCACGACCGACCTGCAGCAGATCCACGCCCGGTACGTGGTCGGCTGCGAAGGCGGCCGTTCCGCCACCCGGCTCTGGATGGGCGTGCTGTTCGACGGCAAATCCCCCTCCACCCGCTGGCTGGTCGTGGACGTCAACAACGACCCCCTTGGCACGCCCAACGTCTTCCTCGGTGCCGACCCGAAACGGCCCTACGTCTCCATCGGCCTGCCGCACGCCATCCGTCGCTGGGAATTCATGCTGTTCGACGGCGAGACCGATGACATGGTGACCGACCCCGACTTCGTGAACAGTCTCCTGGCCGATCACGTCCCGGATCCCGCCGGCTTGGACTTCATCCGCCGCCGGGTCTACACCCACCACGCCCGGATCGCTAGCTCGTTCCGCCGGGGCAAGGTCCTGATAGCCGGTGACGCCGCCCACCTCATGCCCGTCTGGATGGGCCAGGGCTGGAACTCCGGAGTCCGCGACGCCACCAACCTCGCCTGGAAGCTCGCCACGATCCTCCGCGGGCAGGCCACCGACGACCTGCTGGAGACCTACGACGTCGAACGCCGGGACCACGCCAAGGCCATGGTCGACCTGTCCCTCAGCCTGGGCAACGTCCTCAAGGTCACCCACCCCGCCCTGGTGGCCTCCAGGGACGCCATCGCGGCGGGCCTGAACCTGCTTCCCCAGGTGAAGTCCTACTTCGCCGACATGAAATTCAAGCCGATGCCGCGATACACCCGCGGCGTCGTGGTCGATCCCACCAGCCACAAACCGGGATCCGCAGTCGCCAGACTCACCGGCAGGCTGATCCCGAGCCTGACAGCCAACACGAAGATCTCCCCGGTCGGTGTCCAGTTCCCGCAGCCCCGCGTCACCACCCGCGAGCAATCCAACATCCTCCTCGACGAGGTGACCGGCAAATGGTGGACCGTCTTGGTCTGGGGCAACAATCCGAAAGAAGTCTTCCCCACCGAAGACCTCGCCAGGCTTGAGGAGCTGGGCGCGCAGCTGGTCTGCCTGGTCCCAGAAAGCCAGCGAGCCTGGTGTGAGGAGCGCTACCCGGTAGACGTCGTCGTTGCCGGCGACACCACCGGACGGCTCAAAAAATGGTTCGACGACCGTCCCACCCCTGTGGTGTTCATCCGCCCGGACCGCTTCGTCGCCGGAGCCTGCCTCGCCCAGGATGCCTCGAAAACGCTCAACGCCATTCTCACCGCAATGTCTTTCAAGGAAGGAGCAAGCAATGACACTCGCGCTCGTCTGCATGTCGCATAGCCCCCTGCTGGAGGTCACCACACCGCCGGAGGAAATCCAGAAGGATGTCGACTCCGCGTTCGCCGTCGCCCGGAAATTCGTGGAGGACTTCGACCCCGAACTGGTGGTCTCCTTCGCGCCCGACCACTACAACGGCTTCTTCTACGACCTCATGCCGCCGTTCTGCGTCGGCTACGAAGCCGTCGGCGTGGGGGACTACGGCAGCGAGGACGGCCCGCTCAATGTGCCTACCGCCGTCGCAAAGGATCTGGCCCAAGCCATCATCGACGCCGATCTCGACACAGCAATATCGCTCAAGATGGAAATCGACCACGGCGCCGTCCAGCCCCTTGAAGTGCTCTTCGGCTCCATCGCTGCCAAGCCCGTGATTCCGATCTTCATCAACTCCGTCGCGCCGCCCTTCGCCTCCATGCGCCGGGTGCGGCAGCTCGGCACCGCCGTCGGAAACTACCTCAAGACCCTGGACAAAAGGGTCCTCCTGATCGGCTCCGGCGGCCTGTCCCACGATCCGCCCGTACCGCAGATCGCCACCGCCACCCCCGAACAGAAAGCCATGCTGCTCAACGGCCGGCACCCCACCGCAGCCGCCAGCAACGCACGACAGCAGCGGGTCATCGACACCGCCGCAGCCTTCGCCAAAGGAGAGGCCGACATCATGGACCTCAACCCCGAATGGGACCGCCAGCTCCTGGACATCCTGGCCTCCGGCGAACTCGAGAAGCTGGACACCTGGACCGCTGCAGAAATGGCGGCATCAGCCGGCAACTCCGCCCACGAGGTCCGCACCTGGGTAGCGGCCTACAACGCGCTGCGCGCAGCCGGGGAATACACCGTGACCTCCGAGTACTATCGGCCCATCCCGGAATTCATCGCCGGCTTCGGCGTGACCACCGCGGTGGTGAAGTGATGGGGGCCCGCGCGGAAACGATCCGCGGCGAATTACTGGACCAGCTCGCCACCGAGCTGCTGGACGCCACCACAACACTGGTCCCGGTCGCGCCGCTGCGCGACCGCCTTGACGGCATGAACCTGGCGGACGCGTACTACGTACAGACCGCTCAGCTGGAGCACCACCTAGCAGCGGGGCGCGTACTGGCAGGTCGCAAGGTTGGACTCACGTCCCTTGCCATGCAGCGGCAGCTGGGCGTGGACTCACCCGACTTCGGGTTCTTCTTTGAGGACATGGTGCACCACGATGGGGCCCGGATCCCGGTGTCCGGGTTCATTCAGCCCAAGGTGGAACCGGAGTTCGGCTTCGTCCTGAAATTCCGGCTCCAGGGCCCCGGTGTCACTCTGGAACAGGCCGCGGCCGCCATTGGCGCCGTGTACCCGGCCATCGAAATCATCGATTCGCGCATCACCGACTGGGACATCAAACTCGTGGACACCGTGGCGGACAACGCCTCCTGCGGTGCTATCGCCGTCGGGACCCATCCTCTTGACGTCGACCCCTCCGCCCTGCTGGCCATCGAATGTTCCCTCATGATCGACGGCCAGGTACTCGGGACCGGAACCGGTGCCGACGTCATGGACAACCCCGTCGCCCCGCTCGCCTGGCTCGCCAACGTCCTCGGCGAACAGGGCGTGGCGCTGGAGGCCGGGCAGCTGATCCTCCCCGGTTCCTTCACCAAAGCCGAGCCGGTGCGCCCCGGAAGCACCGCCGTGGCGGACTTCGGCCCGCTGGGCTCACTGACCATCCACTTCACAGACTAAGGACACCCCCATGGTAAAGAAAACCGCCGCGATCGTCGGCTCAGGCAACATCGGCACCGACCTGATGTTCAAACTCATGCGCCGCAGCAAGAACGTCGAAGTCAAATACATGATCGGCGTCGACCCGGCCTCCGACGGCCTCGCCCGGGCCGCCCGGCTCGGCGTCACCACCTCCGCCGAGGGCGTGGACTGGCTCCTGGCCCAGGACGACCTGCCGGACTTCGTCTTCGAATGCACCTCGGCAAAGGCCCATCAGGTCAATGCCCCGAAGTACAAGGCCGCCGGCATCCACGCGATCGACCTGACCCCGGCCGCCGTCGGGCCTTACCTCTGCCCGGTCGTTAACCTGGACTCCCTTCAGGACGTCCTGAACGTCAACATGATCACCTGCGCGGGCCAGGCCACCACTCCCATCGTCGCCGCAGTGTCCTCCGTAGTGCCCGTTGACTACGCCGAAATCGTTGCGTCCATCGCCTCTAAATCAGCCGGGCCCGGCACCCGCGCCAACGTGGACGAGTTCACCGAGACCACGGCCCAGGCCCTGGAAGTTGTCGGCGGCGCCAAGCGCGGCAAGGCCATCATCATCATCAACCCGGTGGAACCGCCCATGATCATGCGCAACACCGTCTACTGCGCCATCCCCGCCGCAGCAGCCGAACCCGGGGAGCTGCAGGACAGGATCCGTGCCGCCATCGACGAAGCTGTCACGAAAATCCAGGACTACGTACCCGGCTACGCACTGCGCGTCGAGCCCCAGTTCGACCCTGCCCGGGAGGACTGGAACGGCAACGGACGGGTCGGTATCTGGATCCAGGTCAGGGGAGCCGCCGACTACCTGCCCGAATACGCCGGCAACCTGGACATCATCACCGCCGCCGCGACCCGCACCGCGGACCTGCTCGCGGACCGCATCGACGCCGCCACTCTGGCCGCAACCGTAGGAGCATAACCATGACCACATCACAAGAGATCAGCGTCCGGCTCACCGACACCACCCTGCGCGACGGCTCGCACGCCATGAGCCACAAATTTACCGAGGACCACGTCCGCTCCGTAGTCCGCGCCCTGGACGACGCGAAAGTGGAGGTCATCGAAGTCACCCACGGCGACGGACTCGGCGGCTCGTCCTTCAACTACGGCTTCTCGCTGACCCCGGAACTAGATTTGGTCCGTACTGCGGTCGACGAAGCGAAGAACGCCAGGATCGCCGTGCTCATGCTCCCGGGACTGGGCACCATCCACGACCTCAACCAGGCCCACGACGCCGGCGCCTCCGTCGCCCGCATCGCCACGCACTGCACCGAAGCCGACGTCTCCATCCAGCACTTCGCCCACGCCCGCAAGCTCGGAATGGAAACCGTCGGCTTCCTGATGCTCTCGCACCGGACCAGCCCGGAGAACCTGGCGAAGCAGGCACGGATCATGGCCGACGCCGGCTGCCAGTGCGTCTACGTTGTCGACTCCGCCGGTGCCCTGATCCTTGAAGACGTCTCCGACCGCGTCTCCGCCCTCGTCGCCGAGCTCGGCAACGACGCGCAGGTCGGGTTCCACGGACACCAGAACCTCAGCTTCGGCGTTGCGAACTCCGTCTACGCCGCACGGGCAGGGGCCAAGCAGATCGACGGCACCCTGCTGGCCCTGGGCGCCGGAGCCGGAAACTCGCCGACCGAGGTCCTCGCCGCAGCGTTTGAACGCCTGAACATCCACACCGGCGTCGACGTCCAGGGCGTCATGGCCGCTGCAGAAGACGTGGTCAAACCCATCATCACGCGCATGCCCATCATGGACCGGGCGTCCATCATGCAGGGCTACGCCGGCGTGTACTCCTCCTTCCTGATTCACGCCGAACGCGCCGCCGAGCGCTACGGCGTCCCCGCCTGGCAGATCCTTGAAGAAATCGGCAAGGCCGGCTATGTCGGAGGACAGGAAGACATGATCATCGATGTCGCCGTCCAACTCGCCTCCGCCAGTTAGACGGTTGCTTCAATAAGCCAGGGCGTCTGATGCACCGCGTCCGGCGCCCTGGGTCTCGACCCAGGTGAGGTATCCAATGACTTTCATCAGATTCGACAACTGGCGAAGACTCCCCGGAGCCGAAGTCGAAGTATGGCTCCGAGGAGCTCTGGAACGAACCGGCATCATGGACGCGGCGACCGAAGACTCGACCATCGCCTGGATCGCAGCCGATGCAGCAGGCCCCCGCCGCCTTTTCGAGCGAGCAAGTGGATTCGAGTTGAGGGTATCCCCGGAACAACTGATACTCAGGGCTGAACTCAAATTCAATCGCTAGTGCCCGCCACCGAGAATGCTCAAACAATTGCCAGCTGAAAATCTACGCCAGCACCGGGTTCTGCAAGATTGCCTGAGCGGGAAGCAGATTCCGGCGCACAACAAGCGCTCGGGAACGAACAACTACCCGCTGTGTAAGCACTGCATGGACAAGTAATACCAAGCGGGTGGTAGTGCCGGCCGGCTACCACCTGCTCTGGGTAGTCTGCTGCTCCATCAATCCTTGAGGCCGAGCTCACCTCCGCCGGCATCTGCGGCGTTTGGCAGGGTCACGTAATTTGATGACGTACGTGTCGGAAGAAATGGAGCTTGCGTTCGAGTGATGAATTTCGATGATTCGCTCCCTAAGAGGCCCGGTCGCCCGCGCATCGGACGTCGGTAGGAGATTCGTTGAATGCGGCGACGGTCATGGGAAAGTGGGCCGATCAGGCCATGACAGGGCTGAAGGGAGTTTGAATCATCGTGAAGACTTTGGAAACGATGCACGCCAAATGTCCTAAGCCAACTCGTTATGCCCTCGAGAGAGGCGAGCTTACAAACGCTGGTGAACACTTCCAGCACTCCAATACTTGTCAGCGCAAAGAAGGACCGCGCCCCGTCGACGCGGTGTGCGGTCCTTGGTCTGAAAGCTTTGAAGCGGCGAAATTGGCGTGTGGACAATGTCCACACTCTTGCCGTCGGACTGGGTCGTACAGGGGTCGGATCGGGCCGGATTCCGCATGTTTCCGGGGGAGTCCAGTGTTTGCACGGGCGGGAGTCCGGTTCGAGTCCCACCTCGGGCACGTGTTTTCCCTGGTCAGAGGGGTTCTTGCTGTTTCTTTGTGTGCACATTGTGCACACTCTCGCCTCTGATCTGATGTTCCGGGTGTGTGGGGTCCCGGATAGACCTATTCGGTTGTGGGGGAGTGGCTGGCTACGGCGGCGCGCGTACCTCACTGTGGGGTCCCTTTTGGGTGTTCATCCTGGTTCGTCCTTCCCGTTGGGTTATCGCGTTCACCACTTCATGGTGGTTAGGGCCGCCAACAACGTGACCTGCTGAATATTTTTTTAGATCGACGGAGGGTTGCGGCCGGTCTGGAATTTTCGCTCTGAGACCTGTTCATGCAGGTATGCGAAGGGAACGGCATGACATGGCAACCGATCCGGAGCTGATCATGAGCTCGCTGAGCCTAGCCAGGTGGTAGCCGGGGTCGGTCTCGAGTGCGAGGTGCAGGAGCCGGTGGGCTTGCCGCCCTGGCCGTCCCAAAAGTTGACCCGCCGGCGCAGCCATCGTTTCCCGGCACCGCCGCATCCGGCCTCTGGGTATCCGGCGTCGCTGGTCTCGCTGTCCTCGCTGTTTGGCGGTGGGAGCTGGCCACGTTGCCTTCAACCAGATCCCGACGATCTCGGTCTCCCGGCGTCAACGCGTGCTGGGCGAGCAGCGCGGCGACGACCCAGACCGGATCTTTACCGATCGCCGGTGCGATCGAGGCGCTCGTTCGAGGCTTGAACCAACGTTTGCCACGCCGAAGGTCTCGTCGAACACCTCAGCGACGACGCGGTGGAGCATGACTTTGATGTCGACGGCCACAATGAAGCCCGGCCATCAAACTGGCCTACGACGCGGCCGAAGTTAGCCCCAACACGCGCGAAGGTCCGGCCGAGTCTGCAGCAGCAGTTCTCACCGGTCAATCTGTGGGGACACATGGGAGGATCGTCCGATGACGCCTGCGCACAGCAGCTCACGGCGGAGGGCGTGCGGATTGAGTTCGTGAAAGAGAATCTGAGCTTTACTCGCTGCCCGAAGCGGCTTCGCGCCCACAGCTGGCACGCCTCTTGCAGGTCTAGGAGAGCTGGCCGTGAGGCGAGGTGACCGGGGATCACTCCTGCCGGATCTCCGAACTTTCTGCCTAGGCTTGGGACATGCCAAGTCAAGAGCAAGGTCAACAGCATCTCCGCTCGCTCAAGTCATTCGTCTTGCGAGCCCGTCGCATTCGTGCTCACTCCCTAGCGAAGGACGCCCAACTTCTCGTAAAGCTGCACAATCCGCAGTTCAAGGTTCTTTTTACGCCAGAAACCGGCGCGATGAAGGTGGTGCTCGATCTCCCTCCTGAAGAGCAAGTTGAGAGTGCAGCAGCCCGCGTTCGCCCTTTGATCCTCAACGACGAAGACACCTTTCACGCCAAGGTGATGAACTCTCTTCTCTACTTCGGACGAAAGAGCTGGGGTTAACCTCTGTTGGTGGACACCTGAAGTAGCGGGATCCTTGGATTCTGCGGGAAGGTGTTCTTGTGAGCACGACACGACGTAAATTCACTCCGGAGTATCGGCGGGAGGCTGCGCGCCTTGTGATTGATACGGGCAGGGCGGTCGCGCCGGTGGCCCGTGAACTGGGCTTGGGCGAGCAGTTGCTGGGCCGGTGGGTGGCCCAGGAACGGGCGCGGCTGGCGGCTCCTGAGGAGTCAGCGACAGTTGAGGCGGGGAACTCTGAGCTGGAGCGTTTGCGGCGGGAAAACGCTCAGTTGCGGATGGATAACGAGTTCCTGGGAAAAGCCGCAGCCTTCTTCGCTTCCAAGCAGCAGAATCGGAGTGCTTCGAGCTGATGGAGGCGGAGAAGGCTAACTACCCGGTCCAGCGGATGGCCCGGCTTTTGGGGGTGTCCCGGTCCGGGTTCTACGCTTGGCGCCGACGAAGCTCCGAGGCGTCGGAGCGGGCCGTCGTGCGTGCGGAGCTGGATGCGAAGGTCAGGCTGGCCCATGCAGACTCCAATGGGATTTACGGGGCGCCGCGGGTCCAGGCTGCGCTGGCCCGGAACGGGACCGGTGTTGACCGGAAGACCGTCGCATCCTCGATGCGCCGGCAGGGGCTGGAAGGGATCTCCCCACGGCGTTTCCGGCCGGTAGCGCCGATCGGGGAGGCACGGGTCCATTCAATCCCGGATCTGGTGGCCAGAAAGTGGGACACCGGCAAGCTGGATGCGGTCTGGATCTCGGACATCACGTATCTGCGCACCGATGAAGGCTGGGTGTATTTGTGTGCTGTCCGGGACGCCTGCTCCCGGCGGGTGATCGGGTGGGCGATGGACTCGGTCCAGACAGCTGCTCTGGTCGAGCGCGCACTGCGTATGGCTTATATCCTGCGCGGCGGCGGCCCGGCCGGGGTCGTGTTCCACGCCGACCGCGGCACCCAGTACACCTCTACCCAGCTCAACGACGTCTGCGCTGGATTAGGCATCAGGCAGTCAGTTGGGCGGACAGGCGTGTGCTGGGATTGTCAGACTGTTTTTGTCGAATCATCAGCCGTAGATTCGGAAGTCCTGGTCGTCACGGCTTGACCCTTGTTGGGATAGACCCTCGGGTGTCTTTGCGTTGATCTGTCAGCCCGGCGACCGGGCAGCAACAAACACTGTCGCCGGGCAGGGCGTGACCTGATAGGAGCCTGGAGCCAGCATTCGACAGCGTCCCCATGACAGTCCTGTCCACCCGCCGGCGACAGCGTGATATCCACGTTATCCGGCAGGAGGCAACACGCACCATGGCACCACACATCCTCGTACCCGCCCGCTCAGGACACATAGTCATTGGCGTCGACACGCACAAACACGTGCACGTCGCCGCCGTCATGGATCCGATCGGCGGCATCCTCGACACCCTGACAGTGACCACCGATTCGGCCGGCTTCGGCCAGCTGCTCGGCTGGGCTGTTTCGTTCGGCAAGATCATCGCGTTCGGCGTCGAAGGAACCGGCTCCTACGGGGCCGGCCTGACTTCGTTCATCCGCAGGCAAGGACACAAGGTGGTCGAAGTGAACCGCCCCGACCGGCGCATGCGCAGGCTCGCCGGGAAATCCGACACCCTCGACGCGGAGAACGCCGCCCGCGCAGTGCTCGCCGGATTCGCGACCGCTGTCCCGAAAACCGCTGACGGGACCGTGGAAATGATCCGTGAACTCAAGATCGCCCACGACACCGCCGTGAAGGACCGCTCCGCGGCCATGGTCACACTCAAAGCTATGCTCATCCATGCCCCGGAACCGATGCGAAAGGACACGGCAGAGAAAACACAGATCATGCTCGCCCGCTATCTGGGCGCCCTGCGTCCCCGGGCCCTGGACACCCCCGAGGACTCCATCCGTCACGCCCTGCGCTCGATCGCCCGGCGTTGGCAGAACCTGGATGCCGAGGCCAAGGAACTGGCCGGCATGATCGAGACCCTAGTCACCCGAACCGCGCCCCAACTGCTGGACGCCTACGGAATCGGGCCCGACACCGCTGCCGAGATCCTGATCGTCGCAGGAGACAACCCCGAGCGCATCCACTCCGAGGCAGCCTTCGCCAAACTCGCCGGCATCAGCCCCATCCCCACCGGCTCCGGCATGACCTCTGGCCGCCACCGTCTTAACCGCGGCGGACACCGGCAACTCAACGCCGCCATTTACCGCACAGCGATCGTGAGGATGAAATTCCACGAACCCACCATTGCCTACGTCGCCCGCAGAACCGCCGAAGGGAAATCCAAGCGCGACATCATCCGCTGCCTCAAGCGCTACATCATCCGCGAGGTCTACCACCTGCTCAAGCCCACCCTGGCGACCGGCGTAATCGCGGGTTGACAACAATAGGAGCATCAACGCGATGCAGGAGTCTTTCTGGTCGACCTTGAAAAGCGAGTTCTACGACCGGCGCCGCTGGGCAACCAGGCACGACGCGATCCGGGCAACGGGACGCTGGATCGAGGAGTTCTACAACCGCGCCCGGCTCCACTCAGCCCTGGGCTACGCCACACCCGTGGAACACGAACGACTCCTCAGTACGAATAAACCTCAGCCGGCACAAGCCGCCTGAACAACTGTCCACGATTTGCGGGTAACCCCAGAGCGATCTTTCGGAAGAGGCCAAACTCGCCGGCATCAGCCCCATCCCCACCGGCTCCGGCATGACCTCTGGCCGCCACCGTCTTAACCGCGGCGGACACCGGCAACTCAACGCCGCCATTTACCGCACAGCGATCGTGAGGATGAAATTCCACGAACCCACCATTGCCTACGTCGCCCGCAGAACCGCCGAAGGGAAATCCAAGCGCGACATCATCCGCTGCCTCAAGCGCTACATCATCCGCGAGGTCTACCACCTGCTCAAGCCCACCCTGGCGACCGGCGTAATCGCGGGTTGACAACAATAGGAGCATCAACGCGATGCAGGAGTCTTTCTGGTCGACCTTGAAAAGCGAGTTCTACGACCGGCGCCGCTGGGCAACCAGGCACGACGCGATCCGGGCAACGGGACGCTGGATCGAGGAGTTCTACAACCGCGCCCGGCTCCACTCAGCCCTGGGCTACGCCACACCCGTGGAACACGAACGACTCCTCAGTACGAATAAACCTCAGCCGGCACAAGCCGCCTGAACAACTGTCCACGATTTGCGGGTAACCCCATTCTGCCGCCACCATGAGGAGACTGTGGGGTAGGCTCCCGGCCGTGCTGCTAGCCTGTGGAGTTGGATTCCTGGGCGTGTTGTGCAGGCGGGGACCAGTGAGTGGGCCCCGCCTGCATGGAGTCTTTCCTCGGTCAGGGGCGGGCTTCGAACACGAAGAGTTCCGTTCCAGCGCTTTCTTCGCCGTCGTCGGGGGCGGCGAACAGCCTCAGGACGTCCCCTTCGGATTCCATGGCGACAGGGTTCCGGGTTATGGAGTGGCCGGTGGTGGAGAACTTTTGGAAGGGGACCTCGTGGACGATTGTTCCGTCTGAGAGGTTGGTCAGGGCGAGTCCGCCGAGCTCGAACGGTTTTCCCTCGGCGGTTTTGAGGCCGGTTACACCGGAGCAGAGCTGGTGCCCGGCTCCGGCATACTCGCAGTCCTGGTAGTCGATGAAGTGGCTGGGGTTGCCCTGCGTCCCCAGCAGCCTGCCTTGGCCGTTCCAGGTGAAGAGCGTGCGGGAGCCCCAGCTGACGCCGCTGATCCGGTTGGTTTTACGGTCGGCGACGACTCCGCCGACGTGGTCGGTCTGGCGGAACTGTTCCGTGACCTCGTAGGTGTCCGGGTCGATGGTGTAAACGATCGAGCTGCTGTTGGGCCGGTACTCGGCCACGGGTACCCAGACCTTTTCGCCGTCGAAGTCCGTCCCGCCCGGGTGGTAGATCGTGTCCTCGCCCAGGACGATGTCTTTGATTAGGTTCCCTTGGCGGTCGAGGACGAAGACGTGCCCGCGGCCCTTTCCTGTGCTGCGGTCGTACCCGTCGACGGGTGAGGGGTAGCGCACCGTTGGTTCGATGATCTCGACGCTGCTGAGGAAGATTTTGTCGCCGACCAGCGACATGCCCTGGGGGTGGTACGTCGGGAAGTCCAGTTTGAGCTTTTGGACCTGCTCCCACTGGGTGTTGCGGTCGACCTTGGTCAAGGCTTCCGCTTCTGGCGTGAGGCCCTTCGGGGTTTGCCCGTTGGTGGCCACAGCGGAGGTTCCGGCTGTCAGGGCGGCTGCGGCGATCGCTGTGATGGCCAGGACGCGCTTCATCTTCATGTCTGCTCCAGGTGCGTGTTGGGGGATGCCCGGTGGGGCGCGATCAAACATAGGCGCCCGGGATGGCAGGAGGGACAAGGACAGGTATCGAAAGAAGAAACGACAGGCTGCAGGCCTCGTAAGGGGGAGTGGCCATTTGCCGGCCCTGCTCGGTCTCCTCTTTGACACCCGGCTGTCACCGGACGCCGCTAGGGACCGGGCATGGACGATGAACTGATGCTCGCCCCGACCGTCCCAGTTTCGGTCGAGCATGCCGTCAGGGATCGGCTGCGACAGTAGCCCACCCATTGCGGCGCTTCCCCGCCCAGATGCCGGGAAGCCCCCCGCCCCTTTGGGGGGCAGGGGCTTCCTGCGGCCTGGCTAGCGGTCAGCTTGATGCGGTTGCAGATGCGCCAGGAGTGAGGGTGTATTGCTTGGGCAGTTTCAGGGACCGCTCGGCCATGACTTCCCGCAGGCGGTTCGGGTAGTCGGTGATGAGCCCGTCGACCCCGGCGTCCATGAGGGCGCGCATGGTCGGTTTGTCATCGACGGTCCACGGGATGACCTGCATGCCCTTGCTGTGGGCGCGGGTGACCATGTCTGCGGTCACGTAGGGCATGTAGGCGGGGTCGGCGACGGTGCCGTTTTGCGGTGTGCCGTGGACGGGTGAGATGGCGTCGAAGCCGAGTGAGGCTGCGGAGTCCACGAGGTCGCCGCCGAAGTCGTCCGAGTCGACGCCGCCCAGCCAGGGTGAGGCGCCGGGCTGGCCGGCCTGCAGGAAGTCCTTGTTGGTCAGGGCCACGGTGCGGATTCCGGGCTGGCGTTCCTTGACTAGGCGCAGGGCGCCCCAGTCGAAGCTCTGGATGGAGACCCGCTCGGCCATGTGCGCGGCGTTGATTTCGCGCAGGGCCACGTCCACGAACTGTTCCCGCGGTGCGGTTTGTTCGGGGGCGCCGGCTTCGACTTTGGTCTCGATGTTGAACTTGACCTGGCTGGCCCGGTACTGCTTTGCCAGGTCGAATACCTCGGCGAGGGTGGGCATCTTCGCGCCGGGAGAAGCCTGCTGGCCAGGGACCTGCGGCAGGGTGAGCGAGCCGCAATCCAGGCTGCGGACCTGGTCGAAGGTGAGGTCCTTGATGTATTTGCCGACATAGGGGAAGGACGGGTCCCCGGGAGTGACGGGGGCGGTGTCCGTGCACTTTTGTCCGCTGATTTTGCGGTCGTGGGTGATGACTTCGCGGCCGTCCTTGGTGATCTGCAGGTCGAGTTCGAGCGTGGATACGCCTGTCTCGATCCCCTTGGCGAAGGAGGCGAGGGTTGATTCGACGGTCAGGCCAAGGCCACCGCGGTGTGCCTGCAGGTCGAAATGGTTGTCCGTTCCGTTGGGATTGGTGTCGGCGGCCTGGGCCGGGAGGGATGTTCCCAGGGCGAGGCCGGCGGTGATGGCGGCTGCGGTCAGCAGCTTCGTGTATTTCATGGGCTCTCCAAGTGTTTCTGTGATGGGTAGGGTCTGGGCCTGTGCCGGGTTACGGCTAGCGGCCCGCGAGCAGGAGGAGAACGTCGCCGACAGGACGTTCCCCGGTGGCGTCCGAGGGGGAGTTCACGACCTGGCCGCCCTGGACCAAGGTGGTGGATCCTCCGCCGTCGAGGTTGATGGCGTTGACCATCCCCAAGGACCGTGCGACATCGGCGGATTCTTTGATGCTCAGCCCCAGGCTGGTGGTCTGGCGGCCGTCGGCGGTGACCAACAGGGTGTGGCCTTGGGCGTCGACCCCGGCGATGGTGCGGGGGTTGCGTTTGTGGACCCAGCCGTAGAAGAAGCTGTTGTTGTCGTTGGCGCGGACCATCCCGTCGCGTTTGGCGGTGATGTTCAGCTGGCCGTTTTGGACCAGGGTCGGGCCGCCGTTGACGACATCAGTGCTGGATCCAGCCTTCAGGGCCTTACCGTCTTCGTCGAGCAAATCCGTGTTGACCTTCAGCTTTCTGCCCGGGACGGCCAGGGCGGCGAGTTTGTCGACGTCCGAGCCGATGGCCTGTACGGTCTGACCGCCTGCGGGGACCCCGGTGCCGCGGGTGTGGTTGACTGCGGTGACGGTGCCATGGGTGTCCAGGATGACTTCGAGTCCGGGCCCGGCCGGGGTGGTGGGGCCGAACTCGGGGGTGAAGGCGACGATTTCGTCGGCGTCGGTGCAGGTGAAGTCGTGCAGCGGCAGGTTCGTGGGGGTGTCATTGGTGCCGCCGCAGTTGCGGATGAGCCCGGGGACCCGGTTGATTCCGTCCAGGGGGAGTTCAGCCTGACCTGGTGCGGTGACCGTGCCGTGCCAGTGCAGACGCTGGATGGAGGTGCCGTTCTTATCCAGGACGAGGGAGGGCCGATCACCGACGGGTTCGCTGAGGACCTTGCCATCATGTACTGCCGCTCCGGCGGGGTCGCCGGGGGCGCCTGCTGCGGGGTCCATTGTGAAGAACCCGCCGTTGACGGCTGCCAGAGCGCCGGCGGCAGCGGAGAGCTGGCTGGTGGTTTCGCGGTCCTCGAGGTTCGGTCCGAAGGAGGAGGTGAGGTCGCCGCGGTATTCCTTCGGGTCAATGGTCAGCACCTGCAGGTTCCAGGGGCCGCGGTCGTTTTCGCTGGTACCGGCGTCGCCGTCCCAACCGGTATAGATTACCGAGGCTTTGTAGCCGGCGGCCTTGATCTGGTTGACGGTGGCGGACCCGTCGTCCTTGGCTCCGAACTGACCCACGCGGACGCGGTAACCGAGGTCCCCGCCGGCGTCGGCCAGCTGGGGTGACTGTACGTGCTCAACCCTGGCCGTAACGCCGGCGGCGGTGAGCTTGTCGGCGACCATCTGGGCCTGCGCCTGGGTGGACAACGCGGAAGCGGGGGCATCGGGGTCGTGCGACGTGGACGGGACCGCCACTTCGGCGGCCCAGAAGAAGTCCTGGTTCGGGGCGCCCCGGGTGATCGTGGTCCGGGTCAGGCCCGGGGCCAAGGTGACCACGTTCCGCATCTCGGGCAGGTCCTGCGCACCGAGATCCAGATGGGCGGATGGTGATGGTGCAGCAGCCTGCTGATCCGGGGTCGGCGCCGTGGGGGCTGCGGTGGAGGCGCCTGCCGGGGTGAGGAAGGCGAAGGGGAGGGACACGGCCAGTGCGGTGATAACCGCGCGGCGGTGACGATGATTGGGGTTGGTCATGATTATCGACACTAAAGCGCCGTGAAGTCAGAGTTGGCTCCCACGCACTGCGGTTCTAAATGGCTTCCGCAACTGTTCATCACCTGTTCGAGAAACCGTCTCCAGATATTCCTGCCCGGCACCGTAACCCCCGAAGAGTCGTCACCCTGGAGCAGCGCGGGGGCTCTGTGCTGGAAACGAGCAACGCGGGCCCGGAACATGTTGGCAATGAACCGTCCGGCAGTCCGCAGACGACATCGTCTAGGGCGCCCAAAGCCCTGTCTGAAACCAGCGGCGGGTGGCGAGGGACACCTCGGGTCAGATACGGGAAAGGGGCGCACCGTTCGCAGAGCGCGCCTTTCGTTTTCCCATTCCCCAAGCCGATCCCCTTCGGCTCAAGCCATCATCAGCTCGCTTGCAAATGTGCGCGCAAGCCCCTGGATTTGTAGGGGAAGCGGCCCCACATGGCTATCACGGTGTGCGTATCCCATTTCCTTTCGCTCTGCGTCGGCTACCTGCAGACCGCAACAAAAAGCCGGCATCGGAACACTTGTGTCCCCCACCCTGCCCCTGCGCCATCGTGATGTTCATCGTTTGGTTCCATCTCCTCTTGGCCTGGTAGGCCCTCGGAATCCCGCCCGAACCTGGCACCCCCGTTCGCTAAAGACCACGTCGTCACCGAGTTGGGTCGCGCGACTATGCCAGAACCGGTGGGCTTGCCTCCTTTCAGGCAGACCACCAGCTCTCCTTATTGACTATGAATCGCCGGGAAAGGAACAGATGCCTGCAAAACCGCGGTCAAAGCGGCCGTTGTCGCGGTGAGAAAGCGGATTGTGCGCACGCCGTGTCGGTGATTTCGACGGAGAGGGCCGACCTCCCAGTGATCATTCGCCACCCTGCAATGTCGCATTGGTCCTCTACTGCAGGCTCTTGGTTGTCAGGTTGGGGTGTAGTCCCGTCTTACGGGAGTCTAAAGGACCGGGTTGCTCACGGGGCGGGCATCGGAGGGCAGGATGCACGGGACCCTGTTTGAACGAATGAGTCTGCAGTGCGGATCAAATCCATTTGTCAGGGGCTTGCCCCGCGCCTGGCGGAATAGTCTGGCTGGGGCCCGAACTGAGCCGACGTTCATTGACAGCGATGCCATTAAGAACGGCGACCAAATCCTTGTCACCGACCCGAGCGTCATGACGGCGCCGGACGCTGTGAGCGGAAGCGCTGCCGGATGCCCGGGTGGTGGTATTGGTGGGCGACGGCGGCGTCCGGCTTGATTCTGAACGCCTACCGGCAGGTCCCCAGTGGTGGTGCGCCGGGGACCTGCCGGTCTTGGATACGATGATGCGGATGTCAGTCCGCGGGTAGTTACACGATCCTCAATTAGGGTGCCTATTGTGGGATGTTGACGTTCGCGGGGTGGTTGCCGTAGCTCTTGTCGTCGTATGCAGCCCCGCCAAGGCCACACAGTTGGGCTGCGGTCAGGCCGGAAGGTGCAGCGCTCAGCGACGATTTGTCGACGCCGTCCACTGTAACTGTGCTGGTGTACAGCGAGTTGTCAGCTTCTTTGCAGACGAGCACGATGATCTTGAAATCGCGCGGGTTTGCGAAGGTCAAGCTGACGGTGGCTCCTCCAACCAGCGTTACAGCCTGTGGCGCAGCCGTGTCGTGGCCAGCGGGTGTTGTGCTCTCAACAACCCAGTAGTTTGCTGCCAGCACCTGGGTGAAAGAGCATTTGCCGTCGGTGCCGGTGGTGCACGTTGTGGCGGGGGTTACGGCCAGATCCGTCGCCGGATCAAACGTTCCGCCTACCGGTGCGGCGTCGTTATACAGCGTGAAGATGGCACCGGCCAGAGGTGATGCCGGAGAGTCGTCATCTGTCTTTAGCACATTGATGTCGCCACACTTCGATGTCGCCACGGAGATCGGGGCAATGAAGTCTTTCACTGCAGACGTGAAAGAGTCCGAGGACCGGCTCTTCAGATAGGCACTGCTGAACGGCAGACAGGGGTCTGCTCCGACGATCCCGGCAGCCGTTAGGTTGATCGCTGCTTCGCCGAAGGTCCTGACGCTCAAATTCCGCGGAGCGTCTGGATCAATTGGATCCTCCACCGCAACGGTGTTGATCGCGCCTTCGAAGTTTCCGGTCAGTGTCTGGACCTTGCTCCAGCAAGGGGTGGCGTTGGCCGCTTCGCAGAGCGTCCGCGCACCAGTCGAAAGCCAGCGGTGATACCCAAGGACAGGATTGACGCCGCCTTGGGAGAGGTCATATTTGATCAGTACGTCGCCTTCCGTGCGGACGGGAGTCACACCGTTGGAGGAAAGCACAGATGACTGGTTGAATTCGAAGTCCATGTTCGTGGTGCCATTGGGTTCCTGGACCCGTTCCCAGGCGAGGTAGGCGTACGTGCTGCCGTTTGCTTCCTCCACGAACCTCGCGTAGAAGCGTGTCAGGTCGCTCTTGTTGTTCGGTATAGAGCCGTCGACGACGGACGGTACGGCTGTGTCTTCCTTGGTGCCTGTTCCGAATGAATCATCTGTCTGGCCGGTCGGCTTATCGAGGCCGCAGCCCGCGATGGGGGTTACGCAGCTGATGCCGATGTTTGCCCAGTCCTTGACCTCGTCGTTGACGACTAAATTGCCGTCTCCGGCGTCGAACGGGCTTCCGGGAAGGTTTGCTTGAGCGGCTGTGGTTCCGGAGAGGATCAATGCCAGACAGGCAAGTCCTGCGCCAAGGCGGGCGCGGGTAGTGTTTTTCATGGGAGTGCTCACTTCCGAGAGGTGGATAGCGATTACTGCACGGACTTCTGGTCCGGCGTCGGAGATACCCCCCAGCATCTTCCCGTGATATTCCATGGACCGTGCCCGCGCAGGGGCCGGCCGGACCGCTCCGGACATCGTGGTTTCGGCGAGTGCGGAGTGGGGCGAGCAGGGCAATGCCAGTAGTCGTTGCTGGAGGTGCGCGGCTCGGATTGCTGGGCGCTCTGCGCATTAACGGGTCCTATCCGATGAGCTCCGCCAAAACGGCCAAGCCCTCAGCCCTGATCTGAGTTCAGGACCGGTTACCAATACGTAACCCAGCGCTCCGAGCGTATGCCCGGCGAATACTGATCCACAACGACGGGCTGATGAACATTCCGAGTCTTCTGAAAGTCGTTTGCGTCGGCTACAACGGGCTGCGCTGATGGTCGGCAGCTCTCGGGGGAAGTTGGTTTGTGGACATCATCATCTGTCGGGGATCACTAGAACAGGACGTTTCTGATGCCGAATCAACAGTGTGGAAACTGAACCTTCCAGAAGCCGGCTCATCCGGGCGGTGAATCCCGGCCTTGGCCCACCAACGATGATCAGTGACGCCCCGGTGCTATCGGCCAGACGGGTAAGGGCTTTGGCGGGGTCGCCATTAAGAACGCGGAACGACCACCGCTGCCCTGGTGGTCCGAGCACCGATTCGAGCCGCCGCAGGAGCTGCCCGGAGGGGAATTGCGCCTCTTCATTGACTACCGGATCAAGAGAGTTCGCTGCGCGGTCCTCATCGGACTCCCACTCGACAAGGTAAGTGGCCGGGTCAACAAACGCACATACCAGGTGCAGACCCAGGCCAGCGGCGAGAGAGGCCGCCGGGCGGACCAGCCGCTCGGAAAAATCCCAGGCAAGCCCTAGTACCGCCGGACCTTCCGGCCATTGCACATCACGCATGGTGTGATGATGCTCCGGACGAGCCCAGGACAGATTCTGAAGGTACAGCCTCAGCGTCGACCACAAGGCTCACAATAGCCGTCGAACTGGTTCAGGGTGGCGGCAGCGGAGGCGGATATTGCCACGAAGTAACGATGGCCGAGGCTCCTGACCAGATCCACTCGGCGGAACAAGCGAACCCTTCGTGGAGCCAGATGTCGGACCAGGTGGCGGCGGTTCCGAACCATTGGTGGGCCATTTCGCGCTATAAGGCGTTGGGATTCCCAGGCCCGGTGCCGGTGGTCGGGTCCGAAAACGGACAGGGACTGGCGGCGCCGCCGGGTTTTGGAATCGGCTGGTGGTGACCTGGTAGTGCAGGTGCAGCTCTTAGCGGGACACCTGGTAGTCGCCGCTTCTGTTCCCGGGGGTGTAGGAGTCCGCAGCCACGAGATCGATTGCGGCCGAACGGGTGCGGATTCGTGCTCCGGGGGCAGGCTGCCGGTCGGCGGTCATGGCTTCAGGGCTTCCCGGGCGGGGACCGCGGTTGATGTGTTCGGTGGGCTGGGCCAGGGGCTGACGGGGTTACCGATCCAGTAGGTGCCCGCGGGGACCGTTTCTCCGCGCATGACCAGGGACGCTGGCCCGACGGTGCCACCGGCGCCGATCCGGGCGGCCGGGAGGATGACGCCGTGCGGTCCCATGGTGGCCCCGTCGTCAAGGCGGACAGTATCGATGCTCATGACCCGGTCATGGAAGAGGTGGGTCTGGACCACGCAGCCGCGGTTGACGGTGGAGCTCGCGCCGAGCGTCACGAGGTCTGCCTCGGGGAGCCAGTAGCTTTCACACCAGGCGCCTGATCCGATCCGGGCGCCGAGGGCCCGCAGCCACCACACCAGGGCCGGGGTTCCGGCTGCGGCGCGGGCGAACCACGGGGCGGTGACCATTTCGATGAACGTGTCCACCACTTCGTTGCGCCAGATGAAGGAACTCCACAACGGGTGTTCCCCCGCGCGGATCCGCCCCACGAGCAGCCATTTTGCCGCAACGGAGCTCCCCGCGGCCACGGCACCGGCGGCCAGGACCACCACTGTTCCGAGGAGGGCTGCGACGGCGTAGCCGGCGCGGGCCGCCACAAGGTTAAGGACGGCGAGGACGGCAGCCGCGATCGCTCCGGTCAGGATCACCGGGACAGCGCGTCCCAGTTCCCAGCAGGCCCGGTAGACCTTCAACCTCAGCGGAGGGTTGAAGGTCAGGCTCTGATCCATGTCCATCCGGGCCCGGCGCAGCCGGACCGGCGGGCTGCCCAGCCAGGATGTCCCGGACTTGGCCTTGGCCGGTGTTGCGGACAGGACAGCGACGAGGGAGTTCTTCGGGACGCTGCGACCAGCCCCGGTCATCCCGGAATTGCCCAGGAACGCCCGCTTCCCGATTTTGGCCCGGCCTATCGTCATCCAGCCGCCGCCGAGTTCGTAGGAGGCGATCATGGTGTCATCGGCGAGGAACGCCCCGTCTCCGACTGTGGTCATCGACGGCAGCAACAGCACGGTGGACGCTTCGACGTTTTTGCCCACCGTGGCTCCGAGGAGCCGCAGCCAGACGGGGGTGAACAGGCTTGCGTAGAGCGGAAACAGCAGGTCCCTCGCGAGGTCAAGGACGCGTTCTGTCGCCCAGACCCGCCAGCCGGTGAGGCTGCGGACCCGGTAATGGCCGGGGGCGAGGCCGAGGCCGAGGACCCGGACGACGGCGGCTATCAGAATCATGTTCGAGACGAACCAGATGACCGCCGCCACGGGGACGGCCCACAGCAGTACCGGCCAGGAGGACGATAGCGAGTCCTGCCCGCGGACGGCTGCGGTGACCGCCAGGGCTCCGGCGCCGGCCGACAGGTATGGGATGGTGGCCAGTACCGCCGAGGCGGTGGCGTGGGCGGGGAACCAGATCGCCGCTGTTGCCCCGGTCGGGGGATGGGCGGGCCGGTGCTGCTGTGCTTTGCCGAGCCGCTGCGCCGGGGAGCCGGCGAAGCGCTGGTTTGCCCGCACCTTCCCCAGGACGGCGGAGCCCGGTGCGATTTCGGCGCCGGCACCGATCCGGGTACCGGGCATCAGGGTGCTGCGCGAACCCACAGTGGCTCCCGGACCGACCCTGACGGCTCCGATGTGCACCAGGTCCCCGTCGATCCACCATCCCGAAAGGTCCACTTCGGGTTCGATCGAGCAGCCCGTGCCCAGGCTCAGCATCCCGGTCACGGGCGGGACCGAGTGCAGGTCCACGTCCTTGCCGATTTTCGCCCCGAGAGCCCGCGCATAGTGCGTAACCCAGGGGGCGCCGGCGAGGCTGACCGCACCGGAGAGATCAGAGATCTGTTCGGCAAGCCACAACCGCAGGTGCATGTTCCCCGAGCGCGGATAGCTGCCCGGTGTGACGCCGCGGAGCAGGAGCCGGGCGGCTGCGGCAGAGACTGCCATCCGCCCCCAGGGGCTGACGAACACCGCCCAGGAGGCCAGCACCCACCACCAAGACACAGTCGGAGCTCCAGGAAGGACCCCGGTGGAGGCGAGGATGTTGTTGATGACCATCAGATACGTCAGCCACCGCATGGACACGAGCAGGTGCAGCGGGGTCCCGGCAAGGAGCTGGAACAGCTGTGACCTCTTCGAGGTGGGCTTCACGGTGCGCGCCTGGGATGAGGCCGCCTCGTGGCCGCCGTCGGGGGAGGAAAGGATCGCCAGTTCGATCAGCGCACCGAGGCGCGGGCGGTCGTAGATGTCCGCGACCGTGACGGTGGGGTAGCGAACCCGCAGGGCCGAGACCAGCCTGGCGGCGGCCAGGCTGCCGCCGCCGTGGGCGAAGAAGTCTGCCTCCAGTCCCTCCGGGGCTGCGCCAAGGACATCGGTCCACTGCTCCACGATCCACCCGGAGCGGTCATCGAGGTCAATCTCCGGAGCCGGCCCTCCCGCGGGTTGTGCTTCCAGCGGCCACGGCAGGGCATTCCGGTCGACCTTGCCGCTGGTCTTGACCGGGAGGGACTCAACACTTGCCAGCAGCGGGATCAGTGCGGCGGGCAGCCGGTCGGCGAGCAGGTGCCGCGCCGCAGACAGGTCCGGGTTGGTCTCTGGTGCCGGGACGAGGTAGCCCACAAGGATCTGATTTCCTGCCGCTGTGGTCTGCACGGCCGCCGCGGCCGAGTGGATTCCCGGCAGGGACTGGAGGGCGGCGTCGATTTCCCCGAGTTCGATCCGCCGGCCGCCGAGTTTGACCTGTTCATCGGCTCGCCCGAGAAAGATGAGGCCGTCGGGTTCGTAGCGGACCAGGTCCCCGCTGCGGTAGGCCCGGGCCCATCCCAAAGTGTCCATGGGCGCGTACTTTTCCGCGTCCTTGGCCGGATCAAGGTACCTGGCCAGGCCCACACCGCCGATGATCAGTTCGCCGGTGCCGCCCTCTGGGACCGGGATTCCGGCCGGGTCGACGACGGCCAGGTCCCAGCCGTCCAGGGGCAGCCCGATATGCACCGGGCCTGTCCCGTCCATCGGCGCGGCACATGCGACGACGGTGGCCTCGGTCGGACCGTAGGTGTTCCAGACCTCCCGCTCCTCGACGGCGAGGCGGGCAGCGAGCTCCGGCGGGCAGGCTTCGCCTCCGAAAATCAGGAGCCGGACCGCCTCGAGGGATTCGGCGGGCCAGAGCCCGGCGAGGGTGGGGACAGTGGAGACGACGGTGATGCCGTTGGTGATCAGCAACGGACCCAGGTCCATTCCGGTCCTGACCAGGGACCGGGGAGCCGGCACGAGGCAGGCGCCGTTGCGCCAGGCCAGCCACATTTCCTCGCACGAGGCATCGAATGCCACGGACAACCCGGCCAGAACCCGGTCCGAGGTCCCGATCGGTTCCGCCTGTAGGAAGAGGCGAGCCTCGGCGTCGACAAACGCGGCGGCGGACCGATGTGTGACTGCCACACCCTTGGGGGTGCCGGTGGAACCGGAGGTGAAGATCACCCACGCATCGTCCTCCGGGGTGGGTTGCCGGGGTGAGGGGAAAGGCCGGGCCCGGGTCGGGGAGGTGATGATTTCACCCGCGCGCACAATCCCTGCCACCCCGGCCTCTTCGAAGACCAGCCGTGCCCGCTCGTCCGGGTCATCGGCGTCGACCGGGACATAGGCCGCGCCCACGTGCAGGACCGCCAGGATCGCCAGGTACAGCTCGTTTGTCCCCGACGGGATCCGCACGCCGACCTTGTCGCCGGCGCCGATCCCGGCCTGGTGCAAGCGGCGGGCATAGGCCTTCACATGGCGGAGCAGCTCCGCATAACTGAGCGAGGTACGCCCGTCATCCAAAGCGGAAGAATCCGGGAACCGTTGTGCGTTTTCCAGAAGAATCTGCACCAGGGTGCGCGGCGGGGCAGCGTCAGCAGCGCGGGCCAGCTGCGGGGGGTGAGCTGTCACCATCCCAGTGTGGACGAAAACGTGCCGTGACAGAACGCTCTGGTGCCAATCGCCCGCCGCCTGGGCGAATATTTCGACGTTCCGTCAGATCCACAAGCTGCTGAAGGGAGCACCCGCCGTCGCCGGCTCTGTCCAAGCCTCAGGCGAGCTTGCGGCGGATCAGCGCTGATGCCTGGTCCACCACGACGATCAGGATGAGGACCACGATGATGTGTGTGAGCATCTGGTCGAACTGGAAGGACTTGATGGCTTGGTTGATCAGCAGACCCACCCCGCCGGCGCCCACGAGGCCAAGGACCAGGGAGGAGCGCACGTTGACGTCGAAGCGGTAGAGGAGCAGCCCTACGAACTGGGGGACCACCAGGGGGATGCTGGCGTGGAACGTTTGCTGCAGCTTGGTGGCGCCTGCGGAGGCGAGGGCCAGGACGGGTCCTTGGTCGCTTTCTTCCATGGCTTCGGCCCAGAGCTTGCCCATCACGCCGGTGTTGTGGCAAATCAGGGCCAGGACTCCGGCGAACGGGCCAAGGCCCACTGCTGTGACGAAGATAAGCGCGAAGACAACGTCAGGAACGGCCCGGAGGAAGGACAGGACTGTACGTGCCCCCTGGTACAAAAGGGGATGGGGTGAGGTGGTTTCTGAAGCCAGTGCGGCCAGCAGAAGCGCGGTGGGAATGGACAGTGTGGTTCCCAGGAGACCGATCCAGAGTGTTACCAGGGTGGCTTCGAGGCCGGGCTTGAGCACTTTCTCCCAGTCCAGGTCCGGCGGGAACGCTTCGGCGAGGAACCGCCCCATGCCCTGGGCGCCGTCAACCAGCAGCGCCGGCTGGAATTCGGTGCTTTCGAACGCGATCACGTGCAGGACGATGAACACCACGACGGCGGTGGCTGTTGTTCCGCGGCGGGTCCACTGGTCCGTGGGACGGAGGAAGGCCGGGGCGCTCATGCTGCGATCCGGTCCGGTGCGTAGAGCGTGTCCAGAACATCATCCGTCAAGGTGTCCATCCCGGCGTCGAATGCTATTTTGCCTTTGAGCAGGCCGATGGCGCGGTCTGCGTGGCGGATGGCAAGATCCGGCTGGTGCAGGACGGCTGCGACGGCGAGGTTTTCTGTGTGGGCGAGGTCGGCCAGGAGGGCCATCACCTGCTCGGCGGCGTGGGGGTCCAAGGCGGAGACGGGTTCGTCCGCCAGCACTACCGATGCGCGCTGGCACAAGGCCCTGGCGATCGCGACGCGCTGCTGCTGGCCGCCGGACAGCTTTCCGGTCCTTTCCTGGGCGACGTGCGCGAGTCCGACGCGGTCAAGGTTCGCCATGGCTTCCTCTTTCAGTTCGTTGGTAAAGAAGGCGGGGCTGACCGAGGCAAGTCCGCGGACCCGCAGGAGTCCGCCCGAGCAGACGTTCTCCAAGGCGGTGCGGCGCGGAACGAGATGGATTTTCTGGAAGACCATGGCCGCTTCGCTGCGGGCCTGGATCTGTGCCCGGCCCTGGAGGGCGCCGAGGTCTTTTCCCTGGACGCGGATGGTGCCGGTGTCCGGGCGGGTCAGCCCGATGACGCACTTGAGGGTGGTGGATTTTCCGGAGCCGTTGGCGCCCAGGAAGGCGAGCAGCTCGCCTGAGCGGACGGTGAAGTCCACGCCGTCCAGGACCTTGGTCCCGGAGTAGCTTTTGGTCAGGCCCGCGACTTCGACGGCGGTCACAGGTCTTCCTCGGTGAGGCCCATGGTGGCGGCGAGGTCGAACAGCGGCTGGTAGGTGTCCTTGGTGACGGACAGCAGTGGGCCTGGAGGGGTGACGTCGAGGAAGGCGCCCACTTTTTCGATGGCCTCTGTGGGCAGGTTCACCAGTGCGTCGCGGACGGCTTCCTTGAGGGCGGGATCGGCGTTTCCGCGGATGGTGATCGGATCGTTGGGTATGGGCTCCGAGGTCCAGATCTGGCGGAAATCCTCGGCCTTGAAGGTGCCGGCGGCGGTGGCCGAGGCGAGGGTTTGGGAGTTGATCTGCGCGGCGTCCACGGTGCCGTTGGCCAGGGCCAGGAGGGCTTCAGGGTGCCCGCCGGCGTAGTTGATGTCCACGTCTGATTCGCTGATGCCTGCTGTCTTCAGTCCGTAACGGGGGAGGACGTCGCCGGAGGTGGAGCCGATCCCGCCGAGTGCGACGTCCTTGCCCTTGAGGTCGCTGATGGACCGGATGGCGGAATCCTTGGCCACCCAGATCCCTGCCGTGTAGGTGCTGAGTTTGCCCTCGGCGGTGCCGAAGGAGGCGATGGGTTCCGCTCCGGCCTTGGTGCTGGCGAAGACGTACCCCATGGGGCCGAACTGTCCGATGTCCAGGCGGTTGTTGGCCATGGCGAGCACCTCAGCGGAGTAGTCCTCCACGACCTGGACCTCCACCTTGCACCCGAGGCGCTCCTCCATGGCGTCCGCGAGGGCACGGTAGGCGGGCTCGAGCTTGGTGGGATCCTCGAACGGCTCAATGCCGAACTTGAGGGGGCCGTCGGCGCAGTAGGCGGGGGCGTCGGCGGACGCGGTCTGAGCATCTGCGCCGGCGCAGGACGAGAGTCCGATGGCGGCGAGCAGGGCAGCCGGAAGCAGGGCGAAGTAGCGGGTGTTCATGGGAAATCCTTCAGGAGTTTGGGTGGACGGATCAGAAGAATGGGGGAAAGGGAGTTTCAGGGGAGGGTGGAGACGTTGCGTGCTGCCAGCCCGAAGGAAACGGTCATGCCGATTCCGGCGGTGACGGACACGGCGGTGACTCCGGGTGCAACGCCGGCAACCAGGAGCGGCCCCACCTCGGACGAGGCATAGATGCCCTGCCAGCGTTCGGTGATGTCCAGGCTGTGCACACCCAGGACGTCCTGGATACGGTTCAGGAGGAGCGTGGAGGTGGACTCGGCCAGGAAAGGTGCTGCGGTCTTTTGGTATGCGTGGGAGTCGCCCAGCAGCAGGGTCCCGTCAGGGCGCTGGGTGAACATCACGTTCGCGCCGATCTCCAGGAGATCCGGATCCTGGGCATGCACTTCGGCCAGAAGCTCCGGGGCGGACGGCATTTCCACGAAGGCGCCGTAGCGGAGCATGGAGGTGGCCGTCAGGACCGCCGGCAGCAGGTCAAGTCCGGCAGGGGCGGCCGCGGCCGCCATCTGGAGTGAGCAGCGTTCGATTTTGTGCCCGTCGGCCAGTTCGGGGAAGAGCAGGTCCACATCGTGGCCCACGCACACAAACACCTGGTCTGCCTCCACATCGCCGCGGGTGGTGCGCACCCGCGCCGTCCGCCCGGATCCTGCGTCAAACCCGACGGCGGACGTGTTCCACCGCACGGACGTCTCCGGCTGTGTCTCCAGCCAGGCCGCGAGGGTGGCCACCGTGGTGCGTGGATCAACGCGCAAGTCATCGCGCAGCCACGCGCCGCCCACGACAACGGAACCTTCCGTCGGGTCGATATTCTTGCCGGGAGCAATGCGGCCCAGCCGGCCGGCGGTCTCCGCAGCGCTGAGCATCACGATCTGGCCAGTCTCGCGGCGTTCGGCAAGTTCCTGCAGGACTCGCAGTTCCGTTGCGGTGCTTGCCACCACCACGGCGCCGGACTCGGCGGACCAGAAACCTGCACGGTCCGAGAAGTCCAGCCAGTGCTTGCGGCCCGTGATGGCCAGTTCGTACAGGTCGCCGGTCTGGGCGGTGATGCAGCAGTGTCCGAAGTTTCTGATGGATGCCCCCACGGCCCGGTGGTCACGGTCGATGACCAGCACGGACAGTCCGCGGTCGGCGGCAAGCGCGGCATGGGCCAGCCCCACGATACCTGCGCCGACAACCACCACGTCCACTGAGGAGGGGAGGGTGGCGGCGGTCTGGGTTTGGAGGTTTTCGGTATTCACAAGATCGATAGTGGCGGTCGCCGGAGGGCCGGATCAAGCCAAAACGGCACTTGTCTGTACAAGTTTTCATTTTGTTCATGAAATCCCCATGAAGTTAATGTCCTGTTCATCCGAGGCCTTGGGAAATAAGGGATTCTCGAAGACTCAACTTGTATGATCATGTTATGTCCATATCGCAAATCCAGCCTCTCCACCAGCGACTGACCGACGAGCTCCGCACCCGACTCACCTCAGGCCTGTGGCCCGAGGGATTCCGGATTCCCAGCGAGGCAGAGCTTTGCCGGGAATTCAACGCATCCCGGGGAACGGTGCGGCAGGCCCTCGCGACGCTGCGCACCGAAGGCCTGATCGTGGGCGGCCGCGGCAAGCAGCCGGTCGCCGGCAGAGGCGCGGTGTCGCAGCCGTTCACCACCTTTATGTCCTTCACCGAATGGGCCGGATCCATCGGGAAGAATCCGGGCCAGCAGACCCGGGAGATCGCCCGCCGACCGGCCTCGGCCGAGGTGGCAGCCCAGCTGGGTATCCAGGAAGGTGAGCCAGTGGTTGAGGTGGTGCGGCTGCGGCTCCTCGGGGACACCCCCGCCATGCTTGAGCGGACAACCTTCGTCCTAGATGCCGGCCGGCTCCTGTTTGATTTCGATACGGACAGCGGCTCGATCTTCAGCTACCTCAAAAGCCAGGGCGTGGACCTGAGCCGGGGCCAGCACACCATTGACGCCATCGGAGCCGACGGGCTGGACGCGGAACTGCTCGGCGTCGACCCCGGCTCACCCTTGCTGCGCGAACGGCGCCTCACCTCATCGGCGGCCGGTCGGCCAATCGAGTACTCCGACGACAGGTACATTCCCGGACTGACCAACTTCACCATCGAAAACACCAGCGAGCACCGCGCCAACCTGGTGCGCGTGCCAACAACAGCATAAGGACCAGCACCAATGATTGAACTTGTCGCCCTCGACATGGCCGGAACAACCATCGACGAGCACGGAGATGTCTACCGCGCCCTGGAGGACTCCGTCCGTGAAACGGGAGCCGAAGTGACCCCGGGGAACCTTCAAACCTGGATGGGTGCGGACAAGACCGAGGCCATTACCGCCCTGCTGAGACTGGGCGGCATTTCCCCCGGGCCCGCGCTGGTTGCGGCCACATTTGCCCGCTTCCAGGAAATGCTGGCAGCCTTCTATGCTGCGAACGCACCAGTTCCGCTGGACGGCGTGGAAGAGGCGCTGCGCACCCTCAAGGCCAACGGCATCAAAGTGGCACTGACTACAGGATTCTCCCGTGACGTGGCCAATCCGCTCCTGGCCACCCTGGGGTGGCGCGTGGGCGACGGCGAGCTGCTCGACGCCGTCGTCACCTCAGACGAAGTTCCCCGCGGCCGGCCAGCCCCGCACATGATCCACCGCGCCATGGAACGCACCGGCGTCCTGGCGGTAGGAGCCGTGCTGGCCGCCGGCGATACCATCAACGATCTCCAAGCCGCCGCCAACGCCGGCGTCTACGGCGTCGGGGTCCTTACCGGAAAGCTCGGAGCAAACGAACTGGGACGCCACCCCCACCTGCGCATCCTCGATGGCGTCAAAGACCTTCCCGAACTCGTGGACTCACTGGCCGCCCGCAGCGCCGTCCCTCGCTGACGGGAAACCCAGCGTTCACCACTGCCAGAAGCGGCCCGGGATGGGCGTTTACTGGTGGACTGCGGTTCGAATGCAACCCCTGGGAGTCGGGTCGGGGCCATGTCTGACCTGGACGAAACGGAGTTGAGGCGCCGGCTGGAGCTGCTTGAGCCGTTCTTTCAGGCCCTCGGGAACCGGAATCTTGAAACGTACGCAGCCGCGAGACTACTCACTGCCCTGTCCGATGCTTCATTCCTGTCTCGGACGCCCACTTCCGCCCAACGGCCGGAGGTTTTACCTGCCATCCGCATGGTCCGGTGTATTTCACCATCACCCGAGCGGGGGGAGCTGGAGCTCGGTACGGGTATCGGAACCCATCTCACGGACGCAATGATCAGGTACGTTCAGCTCGCTCCGGAACAGGACTTGGAGGCCGCTGGCCCGGAAGAAAGTGCCACAGAGGAATTCCCGCCATCACGTCTTGTCCTGGACACCGACTCGTCCCGGCTCTACATCGCAGCGCATAGCCCAATGCATGAACCACGTTCGCATCCGAGCTTTATCCCTGTCGAGCAGTACATCGAAGAACGGGCGCAGCTGTTTATTGAAGCCTTCCGGGCCGCGCGCTAAGCATCAGGGCCGGCAGTAGCTGGCAGCCTTTACCGGGTAGTGGCCTCTAGTGGGAAGCTGCCGGAAACTTCTTCCAGAGGCGGTGGAATTGGGCTTCTGCTTCCACCGCAGCGGCTTGCTCCAGCGCGTGGAGCCGGCCATAGCTGAACCCGTTTTCGCCCTGGACGAAGGCCTCGGCTCCGAGCCTGCGGAGCAGGTCCCGGGTGACGACGCTGTCCTGGTGGTCGCCCAGAATTTGCTGGACGCCTTGGGCGGCGGCCGCGAGGCGGGCGGCTTTCTTGGGGCTGATGGGCGTTGCTGCTTCGGCGGCGTAACGCAGCCGTTTGCCGTCTTTTCGTGCCTGGTGCAGGGCCGGATGGTCGCTGGTTCCGGCCGGGTTCCGCTGAGCGTCCCGGACTGCCGCACGAAGACGCTTGACGTCCCGCTTGACGAGCCGCGGGATGACTTTGCGGGCCGGTTTGGCCGCGAGAGGTGACAATGGCGGTCCGGTGAGCAGGGTGTCGAGAGAGTCGAGAAGGCGGAAGTAGCGGGCCCCGTTCAGTGCTTTCAGTACCTTGGTGTGGGCTTTTTGGTAATCGGCGTTCAGTTCAAGATCGATGCGGCGGGTGACGGGGCCCATGACAAGCTCACCCGGTTCTTCCGCGACCATGTCCTTGAGACGGGCGTGCATGACTTCGGCGTCGCGGGCCTGGCCCAGCACACCGGCGAGCCACTTCAGCTCATTCCGGATCGAGTTTACGTAATCGCCGTTGCTCAGGAGTTTCCTGAACGTCGCCAGTGCCGAGCGCATTCTCCGGGTGGCTACCCGCATTTTATGGACCGCGTCCGGGGCGTCCAACCGGACGAGAGGGTCCTGGGTTTTGAGCTCCCGGACCTGTTCGATGAGGTAGGCGAGCAGGACATCCCCCGCGGGGCCCTTGGGTTTAGGTTTCGGCACCGAGTTCGTGGGGGCTTGCGGATCCCGGCCCAGCGCCCGCGCCAGCTTGGATGCATAGACGGAGGACCGGACGCCCGAGGCTGCCAGCCGGTCCTGACCGGCTTCAAGCAGGTCCCGGGAGCCCTGGACCAGTTCGATCTGCCATTCACGCCAACTCCGGATTTCCCGCTTGGGCGTCAGGGTCTCGGCTTCCACGGTGTCATCACAGACACTGGCGAGAACCTCGCCCTTCTTGTTGAGGAGGCGGTGCACGATGCGTTTGGTCTCCAGCCTCGCAACCGGGCTCAGCGCGTGCCCCCTTGTGTGGACGCTCACGAGATCCAGCAGCGGTTCCGGAACCCCATCGTTGATTTTGCCGAGCGGTTCGTGGAATTCCCTCCGCTCGCCCGTAGTGGAGGGGAGCTTCAGATGCCACCCTGGGTCCCCGCCGCCCTTCCGCCTGCGGAGCGTTATTTGCGCAGAGGCCAGGCGCAGGTCCCGGGTGTCGAAGTACTCCGCCTCCAGCCGATGCTCCACTGGCCTGTCCATCCGGTCAACGCCGGGCAGGTCCTCCAAATACGGAAGGAGGACCATGTACTCGACATCAAACTTCCGGTCGATCTCAACAGCGGGTGTCGTGGCCATAGGAAATTTTATGTCCCCGGCACCCGGGCGCGACAGCAGAAACTGTTACTGACTGGAACACGGGACGGTCGCACTTGCGTTCGCCACCTGCCTTGGCTGCTGCTGCCCAAGCGGGTCTATCCGTCGGCAGGGCTGTTCTTGAGGGCACGGTGCAGCCGGGTGCGGGCACCGTTTTCGACCAGGGTCGGCACGTACGCTCGAATGCGGCCGCTGTCAAGGCCGTGATATTCCTCGCCGACAATCTCGGTGATAAGTTCACGAGGTGCCTCGGGGTAACGGACTGCAAGCCGCTCGACAACACGTCCCACGAGATGTTCTTCATTTTCGTTATCCACCAGCCCAGTGTGATTGGCACCGTTCGGGACGTCAAGAAGATTAGGGGGTACGGGGGATACGTAAAGGCCCCGCCGGTGGGGGACCGGCGGGGCCTTCAGATCATCACGCTACCTGATGGCCCCCAGCACATCGAGTGGAAGAACCGTTGCCTCAAGCCACTGCCCAACTGTCGGATTGAGAAGAAGACATGCACAGTGCCTGACCTCCAGAGCAACGCCCGACGGTCGATCCCCCACACCCTCTTCATGACCAGACCCTGCGGCCGCCTCGGCCCCGGGTACGGCGGCGCGTCGAGGCCAACAACAGAAAAACTTCATCTCTGTAATGCACCAAGGATTGCATCCCTTAGTACTCGCCGCACTTTCGGCGAGTACTACGGCAACCTCTCGAGGACTTTCACCAGTGGTATGAAACACACCTCACGCGACAAGAGCCTCAGCGGGGCGGGGATTTCAGAATGATTTGCCGCCCTCAATCCACGGTGATGTTGGCTATGCGAAACTTACTGGGTCCCCACCGTATGTGTGCCTGCAATGAGCACTGCAGTAGTGGCCAGCGCGGCGCGAAGGGTGTTTGAAGCCGTCCAGCGTCGACGGTAGACCGCCCAGAAAGCTGCGCCTTCCCGTTCGAGCCGCCGGTTGAGCGGGACGTTGACTCCCAAGGTCACTATCGTGCTGGCCAGGGATGCTCCTGCGACGACCAGGTCGGTACCGGATCCTCGCGGCGCTGCTGTGACGGCTAGTGCGATGGCTGCTATGGCGGCGGATCCGAAGACCAGAATAAAGGGCCCGCGTTCGGCCGCTCGGTTGATGCCCACCATGGCGGCCGTGGCCTCCTCTTCATTGAGGCGTCCGAGGGCCGGCATCACCATCGCTGAAAACGCCGCATAGACGCCACCGAGAAGCCCCGCTCCCGCAACGGCGGCTACGTGGATCATGACCAGACCCCGGAGTTGGCACTGCGTCGTGCATATGCCTTCAGTGATGATGCGGGTCGGCCAAGGAGCTGCTCAATTCCGTCGGTCAGGGACGCATTCCTCCCATCAAGGATCTCTGTGAAGAGGCGGGCGAGCGGCTCCGCTTCTTGCGCGGATACCCCGTCGGCGGCGAGGTCTTCGACGAAGGTCGGAACGTCAACCTCCTCAAAGATGACCGGCCGGTCGCGGGCATCGGCAAGGACAGCGGCAGCTTGGGCAAAAGTCAGTAGCTCAGGGCCTGATAGTTCGTAGGTGGCATCTTCGGGCGGGGTTTGGGTTAGGGCGATGACCGCTGCGTCGGCTACGTCGTCCAGATCGACGAATGCTTCTGGCACGTCGGGGGCTGGTAGCCGCAGCCGACCTCGTCGAACCGGGCCGGTGAGGAAGTGCTCCGAGAAGTTCTGCTGGAACCATGAACAACGCAAAACTGTAGTCGGCACACCACATTCGCGGAGGGCAGCTTCGCTCGCCCGGGCACCGTCCTCACCACGACCTGAGAGCAGCACAAGCCGCTCGAGGCCTGCCGTGGCCGCTAACCTCCCGAGCGATGCCATCTTGGCAGGTACACCGGGGAAGGCCAGATCGGGAGTGAAACAGACGTACGCACCCGTGGCGCCACGCAGCGCGGTGGCCCATGTCGAGCTGTCGTCCCAGTCAAAGCCAGTGCGGCGGGAAGCGGACCGGGAAGGTATCGAAGCGGCGGCCAGGCGGTCAAGTACGCGGGCGCCGGAGCGCCCGGCACCGCCAATGATGAGAGTAGTCATGCCTTCAGTAAACCCACAGAGAGCTAGACGATGAATAGTTCAGACTCTTGAAAACCTTTGTCATCGTCTAAGCTTTGGCGCATGGACCCCCTCACGCATTTCCTCGACGGCCCACGGGCGGTCAGTGCTTTCGCTCTAATGGTCCAAATGACTGCCCCTTGGGGTATCAACGTTCGCGATAACGCCGCTCTCACAGTCCTCGCTGTTACCAGAGGGAAGACCCTCGTGGACGGGTCTCTGCTCGAAGCAGGTGACGTAGCCCTCATACGTGGCCCTGAACCCTACACGGTGACCGATGCTTCCGGCAGCGCGCCCGCCATTGAAATCGGCCCGGGCCAGCACTGCACCACCCTGGATGGCCGGGACCTCCGCGACGAACTCCGGCACGGTATCCGTCGGTGGGGGAACGCCGTGAACGGAGAGACGTCGCTGCTCATCGGTACATATGAACGCCCTGACCAGGTGGGTGGCCTCATCAGTCGCGCGCTGCCCCGATTGACCGTGGTGCGGCGCGAACGTGCCGACGGGGCGCTTGTCAGCCTCCTCGCCCGGGAGCTGGCCCACGATGACCCAGCCGCCCAGGTAGTGGTTGACCGTCTGCTTGACGTGCTCGTCGTCGACACCATCCGCCACTGGGCCAACGCTCCTGATCAACCCACCGAGGCCAGTTGGCTTGCCTGCGATGACCCATTAGTCATACGCGCCCTCGAGTGTCTCCATGCAGAACCGGCAGCGCCATGGACAGTGGAGAGTCTTGCCCACCGAGTAAACACCTCCCGCGCCTCGCTCGCCGCACGTTTCCGGACAAGCGTCGGAGAGCCGCCAATGGCCTACCTCACACGATGGCGGCTAACGATAGCCGGCGACCTACTGCAAGCTCCGGATGCCACAGTGTCAGGCGTCGCCGGCCACGTTGGCTACCACAACGCTTATGCGTTCAGTACAGCGTTTAAACGCCAAGCAGGACTAACGCCGACAGAATTTCGCCAGCGCCGCCGCACGCTGACGGGACTGGGGCGTGACCCCGAATCATTCCGCTAGAGGTTCCGTCTAATTGCGGCGGGCTTCACCTGTGTTGGGCGTCAGCCGATGTCATCTTATGGCCACCTGGCCCTACGCTGCGGCGTTTTCCCTGCGCCCGGCCGGTCGACCTGCCGCCCATACTGGCGGTCTCCTGAGAACCTCTCGGCCACTAAGACCCGGGGAACGTTCAGCAGTGGGCTTTGCGTCCTCCGGACGTCGGCAATCAACCGGGCGGCGAAAGCGCTGATTTGATCGACGCCAAAAAGTCATGCCACGGAAATACCACGGCCACGATATCAACCCACACTGAGGATGACCACAACAAGTTCGTGAAGGGACCGGACCATGAGCCGATCACCAGTCGTCGTGCGCAGTTGCTCGGAGCTTCGACCCGGCGATCGCATCGAAGCCCGACACGAGGACAGGCTTCTCTACCGCGGCCGAGTTCTAACAGTCATCCCCAACCTTGAGCTCTTGTGGATTTTGGACGCACGGACAGGCACCCGCCAACTCCTGGATCTCATCCAGATGAAGGTGTTGCGCTGCCCCGTGCGTGCACTACCGGATTTCCCGGACCAGGACCAATTTCCAAAGGGTGCCTAGCGGTAATAGCTGAAGTCAGTCATGCCCCGTACACCTCACGTCAGCCTCGACGGCGCATACTGCAGGCATCAGACATTCAGAGAGGACCCAGCATGACTGCAACAAAAGATCGCCATCAACTCCTGCATTGAGCTAAACCTCGGCGATGAGATCATCGCCACCGACAAGGCCGACTTGGGTCTACCGCGGACGTCGGCTCTGACAACGAACAGTCCTTCAACGGGAGCCGGTCCGGGCAGAGAATATAGCAACCGGCGGACCCACTGGTTCGGGACCGCCATAACAATGAGGACGCACATGAGCGCAGAACTTACCCACGGCATCGACCGTTTCACCGTCATACAGAAGCTCACCCTGATGGTGAACCGGTACGAAATACGTTCCATCACGGGAGACCGGCAACCCGGGCACCTGCTCGCCGTCGCTCAGCAGAAGCGGGCCGCTTTCAAGGAGCAGGTGACCTTCTACCAGGACGAGTCAAGGACCATACCGCTTTTCTCCTTCAAAGCCCGGCAACGCCTCGATCTCGGGGCGACATATGACGTGCTGGACGCCAATGAACAACCGATCGGCAGCTTCCGGAAAGACTTTGGCAAGTCCCTGCTGCGATCGACCTGGCACCTCGAAACAGACGGGCTCAAAGTCACCGGAAGTGAACGCAGCCTCGGCGTCGCCATCGGCAGGCGCATATGGGAAGCGACACCTCTGGGAGACGTGATCCCTTCGCCCTTCCGCTTCCACTTCGACTTCGTCGACCCGAACGGAGAAGTACTCATGACATCAGAACGGGGACGATCCCTCCGCGACCGCTACCTCATCACCCTCCCGGGCGCACGACTCGACGGCCGGGTAGCGGCGGCGATGGCAGTGGCACTGGATGCTCTCCAATCCCGCTAAATCGGCCAAAGCGATAGGAAGACACCCCGCGAATCACAACGCCGACGGAACGGGGCTGCTCTATTGCTGTACGTCGCCGCCGCCGAGGTGGCGAAAAGTTTCAATCCACAGCTTGGCCGTTCGACGTCGATGGGATTGACCAGATTCGCTTTGTCGGCTCCGCTCGGGGAACGCCGCAGTTAACCGCTGTTGAGCATTGCCAGTACTTGGTTGACGTCGGTGTTCAGTGCTTTGGCTGCCTGTTCAACGGTGAGGTAGCGGTGGTGCGGCGATTCATATCTCACTCCCGTTGGGGCGGGAGCTCAACGTAGGGACTGAAGCGGGGTCGGCGCGGGGCCGTGAGTGCAGGGCTTGAGGCAACTAAAAAGGTTTCAGCTGCCTCGTCATATGGACGCCATCCCAGCCGACAAGTTGGGCGTCAATGGGGGGAGTCTGCGTATTGGGACAAATCGGCTTCTTCCATAGTCTGGGCATCAGCAGTCAGGGACCACAGGGTAACCGTCCTTTCTGCGAGCACTCCCCCCTCCACTTTTGATCGCCGATACCCGGCCTTCTGTCAACCTGCCAGGGCTCTAATGCCCTCGCTTCCTGAACCCCGATACGGCTTCGGAGAATTACTGGCTGGACGACTTATCCGGGACAACGGCAGGGGGCCTTCCGGGAGCGGAGTCGCTGGCGTGGACGCGGCGAGGACGTGTATAGGCCAACGAAAGCCACTACTTACGCTGGCGCAACAGTGCCCGTCCCAAGCGCGCTGCTGCTTCTTCCAATTTCGATTCCCCGACATCGCCGTAGGCCATGCGCAGGTGGCGGTCAGCGTCGGTGCCTGGTCCGGATGGGAAAAACGAGCCGCGCTGGTATTCCACGCCCTCGGCGCTGGCGTCGGCAGCCAGTTGGTCCGGATCGATGGCCGGGTCGGCGAGCTTGGGCCAGAGGAATAGTCCGCCCTCGGGAAGGACTGTTTCGAATGCTCCCGGTGCTTCCCGGTGCAGGGCGGCAACCAAGGTTTCGGCGCGGTTGCGGTACAGAGACCGTGCCCGTTCCAGTGTGGCGTCGAAAATTCCCGGCTCGGAGGTCAGAAGTTCCCCGATGATTGCCTGGACCAGCGTGGAGCTGTGTGAGTCCTGACGGCTCCGCAGTGCCACGAGGTCGCGCGCCAAGGGCTCGGGAGCCACCGTCCAACCCAGTCGCAGACCGGGGCCGAGTGTTTTCGTGAAGGTGTTGATGTGGAGGACATGGTCCGAGTTGTTGAATTCCTCCACGCTTCCCTGCTCGCCGGCAAACCGCAGTTCGCGGTAAGGGTTGTCGGCCAGGACCACAAAACCGTAGTGCTCGGCCAGCCGCACGAGCTCCCTGCGTGCTTCGCCGGGGAGTGTGCCCTGGGACGGGTTATGGAAATCCGGCACGGTATACAGGGCGGATGGCCGGGCCCCGGCGCGGAGCTGGTCGGAGAGATGGTCCACGTCCAGCCCGCGGGGGCCCACAGACACAGGCAGGGTCCGCGCGTCCGACAATTGCAGCCCCCGCAGGAAGAGGGGAAAGATCGGGTTGTCCACGGCCACAAGGTCGCTGCGTTCCACCACGGTCTGGATGGCCAGGGACAGTCCGTGGAAGCCGCCGTTGGTGATGAGGATCCGGTCCACAGTGACGCCTTCGCGCTCTGCGATCCACTCGCGCAAGGGCGAGATGCCTTCGGTCCGTGAGTACTGGAGCGCGGGAACGCCCGGCTTTGCCAGGACGCGTGCTGTCGCGGCCGCGAGTTTCTCGGTGGGAAGCACGCCGGGATCGGGAATTCCACCAAGAAGTTCGATGGCATCAGCCCGGCGGTCGCGCAGCGTAGCGTCGCCGAATCCTGTCGGCGCCGTGAAGGCCTCGATCAGTGCGGGTCGTCGGGTGGTTGTCAGGTTCACGGTCATGCTGTTGCCTTCACTAGTTGTTGTTCTGCTGCGGTGTCCACAGGGTCAGCGGTGACCGAGACAGGGGCCGCAGGGGGAGTGGGTGCCTTCAAGGGAATCGCGTCCAGGAGCGCGTGGGTGTAGGGATGCTGGGGACGCAGGAAAACTTCCTCCACAGGCCCGTCCTCGACTACTTGGCCGCGCTGCAGGACGGATACGGTGTCGGCCATTTGCCGTACCAGCGCCAGGTCGTGCGAAACGAACAGGTATGTGAGCCCGAGTTCGCGTTGCAGTTTGGAGAGAAGCTCCAGGATCCCCGCTTGGACGCTTACGTCGAGCGCTGACGTGGGCTCATCCAGAACTACGACGTCGGGCCTCACCACGAGTGCCCTGGCGATGGCCACCCTTTGGCGCTGCCCGCCTGAGAGGTGTGCGGGCCGCCGGGTCAGGACCGAATCCGGCAAGCCGACTGCTTCCAGCGCTTCGCGGACCCGCAGGGTCCGCTCGGCTTTGGTGCCGACGCTGAATTGGTCCAGTGGTTCCCGGACGATCTTGCCTACCCGCCACGTCGGGTCCAGGGAGGTGAACGGGTTTTGATATACGAGCTGCAGATGGCGGCGGATCTCGCGCACTTCCGCGCGGGACCTGCCCGACGTCGACTGGCCGGCTATTGCAATGTGTCCACCGTCCGGCTGTTCGAGACCAAGCAGCAGCCGGACCGCGGTGGTCTTGCCGGACCCGGACTCACCTACGAGGGCGTGCGTCCGACCTCGTTCGACAGAGAAGGACAGTCCGTTGACGGCCAGGACCTCTTTGCCGCCAGCGGTGAACCGCTTGATGACGTCCCGGACGTCGATCTGAGGAGCCAGCAGCGGTGAGGTGACTGCCTCGGTCCGAAAGTCGCCGTCGTGCGTCGCGCCCGTAACCGCCGCAAGGCGCTGGTTCCGGTACCTGTCCGGGTGGAGTGCCGGGACGTCGGCCTGCAGGCAGCGGGCGTAGCCTGTCGTCGGAGCGGCGAAGACCTCACGCGAGGCGCCGCTTTCCTGTACCGCGCCGTCCTTCAATACCACCAGTGAATCGGCTCGCTCTGCGGCGATGGCGAGATCGTGCGTGATCAGGAGCAAACTGATGTCCAGCTCGTGGCGGAGCTCGGTGAGCATGTCGAGGATCAGTTTCTGGACGGTCACGTCCAGCGCGGAAGTCGGTTCGTCCGCCACGATCAGGGACGGTCGTGGCAGGACGGTGAGGGCAATCAGCACACGCTGTAGCATGCCGCCGGAAAGTTGATGCGGGTAGGAATCGTAGACCCGTGCCGGATCCGGCAGGCCAACCTGCTCAAGGACCTCCAGGATCCTGCGGCATCGAACTGCCGGATCGGTTTCGCCGAGCAGGGCGGCGGCTTCGTGGGCCTGCACGCCGATGGTCCGCACCGGGTTCAGAGCCGAGGCCGGGTCCTGCGGTATGAAGCCAAGCTCCCTGCCGCGGAGGGGACGGAACTGCTTTTCGGGCAGGGCGAGGACGTCGCGCCCGTTCAGCTTCACCTGCCCGCTGGCGCTTGCCTCCCCTTGCGGGAGCAAGCGGAGGATCGCCTTGGCGATGGTCGACTTGCCCGAACCGGACTCGCCGATCAGTGCCAGGCTCTCGCCACGGCCCAGGGAGAATTTAACATCATGCACGACGGCGGCAGGTCCGTAGGCGATCGACAAGCCTTCGACTGTTAGTAGGTCTGCTGACACATCGGTGTCCTTTCGAATAAGGGCCATGTCACTTGGCGTTTCGCAGCCAGCGGCTGATGCGGTTTACGGAGAGAACGGTGACCACAATGACCAGTGCGGGTGCGTACACCAGCCACGGTGCCGTGATGTAGGTTTTGCCCGAGGCGACCAGCAGTCCCCAGTCCGAGGCAGGGGGTGGATCGCCGTAGCCGAGGAAAGCCAGTGAGGCGATGACCAGGATGGACGTGCCGAACTGCAGGACGGCCAGGACAAGCACTGAACGGTAGGCGTTGGGGAGGATGTGTCCCAGCAGTGCGTGGAGCCGGGTTCCACCTTCGAGGTACGACGCCTCTACATAGGTTGCGCTGCGGACGCGCATGACTTCTGCGCGCATCAGCCGGGCGAAGACGGCGACGGCGGACACTCCGGTTGCGATGGCGGCGTTGATGGTTTGGAAACCCAGGGAGCTGACGATGACCACTGCGAGGAGGAAGCCGGGGATGGCGAGCAGGACGTCCACAAAGCGGCCCAGAATGGTGTCGAGCCAACCTCCACGGAAACCGCTGGCCAGGCCAATGATGCTTCCCACCACCAGGCCGATCAGTACCGCCACCAAAGCGCTGGTGACCGAGGATGCCGTCCCGTACACCACGCGGGCGTACTGGTCCCGGCCCAGGTAGTCAGTGCCAAACCAGTGCCCTGCACTCGGCGCGGCCAGTTTGCTGGCTGTTTCTCCCGTGACGGGACTGAACGAGGTGAAGAGGCCGGGTACGAGCGACCACAGGATGACCAGGAGCACCACGGCGAAGGACAGTATGACAGTGACGGGCGGCAGGCCCGAGGTTAGCTTCCCGGACCGTGTACCGGACCCTCCCGTACCGATGCGGCCCAGTTGCGGGTTGGTGAGTATGGCAGTCACGCCCCTACCTTCTCTCTGAGTTTGACGCGGGGATCCAGCAGCGGCGACGCGAGGTCCGCCGCCAGATTGACGGCCACAAAGATCACGGCCGAGAGTGACACCACTGCCTGAAGCACCGGCTGGTCCTCGCCGGTGACAGCCTGCTGGACCACGGTCCCGATCCCGTCCCGCCCGAAGATGGTCTCCGTGATGACGGAGCCACCGAGCAGCTCGCCGACGATGAGGGCGACCATGGCCACGGAAGGCAAGGCAGACGGCTTCACCAGGTGCTTCGCGAACAGCCTGGCCTCGGTCAACCCGCGGGAACGTGCAACCACGGCGTACTCCTGCCGGGATTCATGGTCGAGGCTGGCGATCAGGACCTCGGCCAGCGGCGCGGACACCGGAATGGCCAGGGTGACCGCCGCGAACAGTGTCGCCACCGCGCTGTTCGGGTCCGTAGTGGTGAAGGAGTGGAGCCGGAAGGCAAACAGTTCGATCAGCACCAGACCGATCACGAAGTTTGGCACCGACAGGAAAAACGACGGGATGGAGCGGACCATTGCCGCCCACTTGCCGGGCAGATACTGCGCACCGTACGCGATGGCCACGGCGAAAACTACGGCGATCAGCAAGGCGCTCGTTGCCAGGATCAGCGTCGACGGGAGGGCATCTCCCACCAGCTGGGCCACCGGCAGGTTGGACTGCAGGGAGAATCCAAGTTCCCCGATCAGGAAGCGGCCCAGGGAAAGCAGCAGCTGGACGATGACCGGCTGATCGAGGCCGTAGAAGGCCACGATCCGCTGGATGTCTTCTTCGCTCAGGCCACGCTGGGGATCACGGAGCGTGTTGGTGATCGCGTCACCCGGGAGCACGCTGATGACCAGGAACGTGAGCACATAGGCAAGAAGTACCACGACAACCGCCTGGCCCGCCCGCGTGAGGGCAAAGCGCTTGTAGTCGCTGGTCACTTGGCAATCCAGGCGGTATAGAAGTTAGCGTACGCCAGGCCGTTGTACTGGACGTCCTTGACCTTGGGGCTGATCAGGTAGAGGCGCTGGACGAGCTGGTTCAGGGGAACGAAGTAGCCCTGTTCCAGGACGTACTGCTGCAGCTCGTCGGCTACCTTTTCGCGGGACGCCCGGTCCGATGCCGTGGCGATGGCGGTGGAGAGGTCATTTAGCTTCTGGTCGCTCGTTCCAAGTCCGAACCAGTCTTCGCCCTTGTTCTGGCTGGTCAGGACTCCTGCGACGGTTCCCACGTCGACAAAGCTGCGCGAGGTCTGGAACAGCGGCGGCTTGCTGGCTTGCACCGCTGCGTAGCCCGCGACGTCCACGACCTTGAGGTTGACCTTGATGCCCACCTTTTTGAGCTGCTGGGCGATGAGCTCGTCCTCAGCCTTCGTGGACGGGACGTAAGGGTTAGGCGTCAGGGTGAACTCGAGGGTTTTGCCGTTCTTGGTGCGGTAACCCTCCGGCCCGGCCTTCCAGCCGGCGTCGTCGAGGACCTTGTTGGCCTTGTCGGGGTCGAACTTGAAGGAGCCGCTGAATTCGCCGGCTTCGGGGACGTTGCCCTGGATGAAGGTGGTGGCGGCGTTCCAGTCGCTCGTGTAGACCGTGTTGCGGATCTCTTCCCGGTTGATGCCGTGTTGGATGGCCTGGCGGACGGCGAGTTCGTTGGTGGGGAAGGCCTGGGTATTGACCTGGAATCCGTCCACGAAGCCTAGGTAGCGCGGGGTTCCAACGGTGAAGCCCTGGGCTTTGAGCGACTCAATTTCCTGGGGCTCAACGTTGTAGGCGACGTCTGCCTGGCCGGAGACAACCGTGGAGGTCCTGACCGAGGTGTCCTTGATGACCTTGTACGTGATGGTGTCCAGGCGGGCCGCGCCGGTGTGTCCGAGCGCTGCTGGGCCCCAGTTGTAGTCCTTTCGCTTCTCCAGCACGTAGCTGTCGCCCTGCTTCCAGGACTTGACCACGAATGGCCCGCTGCCGATTTCCTGGCTGAGGTCGGCTTGGGCTTCCACCGGCAGGGCGAGGGTCTTCGGGGATAGCAGGATGCAGCCGTGGTAGGCGAGGGTGGCGATAAAGCCCAGCGCAGGGGAGGAGAAGGAGACCTTGACCGTGGACTCGTCGGTGGCCTCGGCGGCGACGAAGTTGCTTGACGGGAACAGGCCCACCTTGCTGACGCCGCGGGTGGCGTCGCCCTTAGCCCAGGCGTTGAGGTTGGCAACGACGGCGGCCGCGTCCACCGGGCTGCCGTCGGAGAAGGTTACGCCCTTCTTCAGGTGCAGGAAGAAGTCCTTGGCGCCGTTGAGTTCTTCCCAGCTCTCCGCGACCCAGGGGCTGAGTTCGCCCTCTTCGTTGACGTACACGAGCTTGTCCGTGATGTGTCCCCAGAGGTTGCCCTCGTAGCTGGATATGGAGGTCTTGCTGGAGACCCAGCCGGTGTCGTAGCCCTGGACCAGGAAGGTGATGTTGCCGCCGTCAACGGGTGTACCGGAACTGGACGTGCTGGTGGCGGTGACGCCGCCGCACGCAGTCAGCAGGGCGGTCGTGGAAAGGGCGCTCAGGCCGGCGAGGAAGATTCGCCGGCGGATTTCAGGGCTATAGACAGTGCTCATTATGGGTTCTCCTTGATGCGTTCGGGGATGTTCCAGCTGGCAGGGCAGCTAGATGGCCTTGCCGGGGTTGAGGATCTGTTGTGGGTCGAGAGCCGACTTGATGGAATGTTGGACGCCGCGGCTGCGCTCGGAAAGTTCGAGCGCCGCCCACTCGCGCTTGATGGTCCCCACACCGTGTTCACCGGTGACCGTGCCGCCCAGCGACAGCGCCAGTTTGACGAGTTCGGTGGCTGCTTCTAAGAGGGAGGCAGGCGGGTGGGCGCCGTCGTCGGGGGTTCTGTCCTTGGTGATGAGTGGGTGAAGGTTGCCGTCACCGGCGTGGGACACTGCCGATACGGCGACGCCGAAGCGTGCTTCGAGCGCCGGGAAGGCGGCGTAGACCGTGGGGAGCTGGGACTTGGGGACGGCGATGTCCTCGCCGACGTACCACTTGTCCTGCGGGAGGCCGCGGCCGCTGCGGCGGAGCTCCCAGAGCCGGACGCCGTCCTCGTGCGACTCCACGGTGAACCTGCCCCCGGCTTCGGTGAGCGCTGCCTTGAGGTCCGCGATTTGCTCGTTGATGCCGTAGCCATCGAGTTCGATGAGGATCAGCGCAGCGCCACGGTCCCGTAAGGCGGTTCCGGAGTAGGCGTCAATGTTTGCGAGGCTGGGCGTGTCGAAGAATTCGATCGAAGCAGGGCGCACGGGCGAGAGGGTGATGGCAGCCAGACCCACCGCGCCTTCGGCTGTGCTGTCGAAGAACGCGCTGACCGTTTCGCGGGCCACCGGAATGGGGCGCAGGCGGACTGTCGCTCTCACGACGATGCCGAGGATGCCTTCAGAGCCGACAAACAACGACGTGAGATCAAGGCCTGTGACGCCCTTGATGGAACGGTGTCCGACGCTGATGAGGCTGCCGTCAGCCAGTACGACATCGAGCGACAGGATCGATTCTCGCGTCACCCCGTACTTCGCGCACCGGAGTCCACCGGCGTTAGTGGCGATATTTCCGCCGATCGACGAAATGTCGAAACTTGCCGGGTCCGGAGCATAAAAGAGACCGAACGGCTCCAAATGCTTGTTGAGTTCCGCATTAATAACGCCCGGTTCGATAACTGCGACTTCATCCAGATGCGATACCTCGATGATGCGGTTGAGTTTTTCCGTGGAAATGACCACTTGGTCCTGTTGGGCTGTGGCGCCGCCGGACAGGCCCGTGCCGGCGCCGCGGGGCACCACCGTCACTCCAAGTTCGGCTGCAAGTTTGACCGCCGCCTGCACTTCGGCTGCCGTGGAGGGAAACACGACGGCGGGTCCGGGCTGCTGCGTTGCGGCCGCAGCTTTCGCCGTGGCGGCGTCGTAACCGTAAGGGGCGGTCCCGGTACCCGGCTCCAGCACCTCGATGTCTTCGAGGCGGTGGGTGAGTTCCAGGATGTAGTCCTGGATGAAGCTGGCTGTTGCACTGGTCTGCTGTGTTGTCATGGCGTCATCTCTCTGCCTCGAGTGGCAGACGTTGAACGCTTTCGCTTGCGCACGAACCATCTCAGGGCCTTTTGGTGAATTCCCCAATCTCGATGTGACCGGGAGTCAGTCCTAGAAAATTAGCCGGTATAAATAACCAGCACTAATTGGTACGACATGGCAATCAACACTTCTCAACCGGGAGTCGTAAACACTCCGATTTCGTAAAGTTAAGTCATTCAGAGTGACGTGAAGACTTTATTTCTTTGAACTTCTCCGAGTAACGCCAAGAGGGTTCCGGGAAAGGGACTACCAAAGCCGCAGCTTCCGGCCCAGTTCGCCCGCTGGCGCCCGTGGAGCTCTCCTGAGCTCAACGCCAATGGGTAGCCATCGCCGTGCCTTGGCTCTGGGACCATTGCTGGTGGTCCTGGGCGAGGCCGTCGCGGCAGTGGACGTTCCCGTGCACAGATTTGGGGAGCGCCGGCTGCAATGCGCGCCGGGAAGCCCCTGGAGATCGGCGGGTGTTGTGGTTTTGCGGGCTACCTGAGCGCCACCCCGAAAATCCGGCCTGACGGCTATGTGAATAATTTGCGGAAACAGACGCTACCAAGGTCCCCGGCGTAGGGGCCGAAACCTGGAATAGGGTCCCAGCCTTCGCGAGAATATAGGGCGATGGCTTCTGGCTGAAGGATCCCGGTCTGCAGCACCAACTCCTCTATGCTGAGGCGGCGGGCGCTTCCTTCAACCTTGGCCAACGCCTGCTGGGCGAGAGCCCGGCGCCGGAAGCCGGGGGCCACGAAGACGCGCTTTACTTCCCAATAGCAGGGGTTCCGGAGCAGGGCGGCTGTGGCGGCCGGTTTGCCGTCGACGAGGGCGATCCATACCGTTTCGATGTTCTCTGCTTTGGGTGGAAGCGGCCGTGGACGTCCTTGCTCTACAAGTGCCCGGTACCGGGGGCCAAGCTCCGCGTCCATCTGCCCGCGGAGATCTACCGCCCACCCGTGGTCCCAGCCTGTTTCAACCCAGGAAACTGCTAGGGGCGGTGCTCCTGCAGGGCGCACCACCTCCGCGTTCTGATCGATCAGGTTCCGAAATGTCACAGTCGTCCTCACGTCATGGCAGCGATGCTGAATGCCCGGCTACGTTCCTTTGTCAGCCACTGTAGGAGCAGTAAAGGACACGTACACAGGCAGCACTGCCGATTCCGTAACGCTATGAAACCCGACGTCCGGTGGCGAAACAAGCAGTCACTTTCGGCAACAGAGAACCGCATAAAAATTCCTTCGCCCCGACAGCTCCACAGTAATGAGATCGGGTGGCACGACACGGCGATCACCAGAGTTCGGAGCCCCGGAGCTTTGGGCGGTCACGCTGGCGTTCCCTTCACGGAGCCACACCACCGGACAGTGTTCTGGGCGATGGTGTCACAGGAACTGGAGGAGGGCCTTCGCGGCGTGGCTGTCCCGGTCTGGCGAGGCAATGACGTTGTCGCGGCGGTCAACGTGTCCCTCCAGACGCACCGGGCGCCCGCCGAGGCTATCGAAAAGACAGTCGTTCCACTTCTTCAGGAAACCGCACGGAAGATCGGCGCCGACTACGGCGGACTGAGCATGGAAGCGCCCAGGTTCGCAGGCCGACACTAGGCCCCCTCCTGCCAGCGGTGCACCTCAACCTGACGTATGCGAAGTCTGACGTAGGAACAGATCCGCTTCGCCTTACCAATGCGCGCTTAATCGGCCACGCAGTTCGTTGATCGAGTACTCCTTGAGCCCTGAGGGCCGGCCTTGTTGCAGTGCATGCAGGGAAGAAACGCCGGGCCGGAACGGCCTGCGTGCCAGTAGCTGGGAGTACATGCCTGCCGTGCTCTTTTGGATTGTGGTCGGCGTCTTTGCGCTCTCACCTTATTTCGTTGGTTTTGGCCGTCTGCTTTGGTGGTGCCTTCTGGTAGAGCCCCCTGCGTCCACCCTGACCGCCGTCCGCGACGACGAAACAGCCGCCAAAGCCAACGGAGTGGCTCCACCAGACCGCGCAAGCGATGTTCTTGGTCAGGTTGCCCAGGGCTTCGGCTCCGGAGTGGAACAGCATGGCCTTGGCCGCCGTGGCGAGTTTGGAGCGGTAGCCCTGCTGTGCAGCCTGCTTCCAGAAGGTCTGAAAGTCCGGCGGGATCGGGGTGCAGGTAAAGATCTCGGCGTTCTTGGCCTTTAATTTGGCGATGGACGAGCTGAAGTCGGTGGCACCGTTCTGGTAGGCGGCGCCGTCGATCAGCTGGAAGCCCTTGGCCGCAGCCAGCGGAGTCAGTCCGGCGCGGAAGGCATTCGCGCCCGAGTCGCACGGCCACAACCCCTCGACTTTGCGGTTGCCTGCTCCCTTCCGGTCCCACATGGGCGTAAAGCAGTCGGCGAATTGCTGCATGCCCAAGAAAAAGGTGCCCGTATACCCCTCCATGCCACAGGCGTCGGCAAAGCACTGCTCGCCGTCAGCCCGGAGGCCTTCACTGACGCCATCCTCACGGTGCCCCTGGCCGATACACGCCGGAGACCATCGCAGACCGGAGAACGCTGTCGCCGGAACCGCTTAGCCGAGCATAAGCGACCGGATCTCCGGAGTGCAGCGCTGACAATGCCACGGGCGCTGGCCGGTGAACGCTCAAGAACAGCCGCCGATCGTCTCCACCCGCTCCCAAACAGAGCCGCAGTAGGCGACCTGTCACGGCCGCGACTACCTCGCCGAGGCCTACACGGCCCGTCCGCCCCCTTAGCCGGATCTAAGGTCTTTAGCTGCGGGCCAGGGGGGCAAGGCGGCGATGGCGCCGAAGGGCCTGTCCGCCACGAAATCCGGCAGTGGGCTGCGGTCGAACTCGAAGACTGCGCGCCGGACGGCCAGGAAGTCGAGCGGGTTCCCGGGTTCCGAGCCCTAGCGGCGGATCGCGACGGTCGCAGTCCCTCGGGTGATGCGCGTTGAAGTCCAGCACGAGGGATCCAGACTCAAGGAGACGTGCTCCTTCGACAAACGTCGTGAAGTCCCATCTGCCGGTGTGGTCAGGAAACTTGGCTACGGTCTTCGTCCACCAGACGTGCCACATGCAGGGTGAGGTAGGTGACCTCGTCCTCCGTGAGCGGTTCGCCGATCCTGAGTTCCAGGACTGCCTGAAGCTTCAGGGCAGTGGAGTAAGCCTCCGGGTATGAGTCCCGGATCGCTATGCGTAGCTTGCTGGCTCCCTCGTCCAGCTGCTTGCCTGAGCCTGCCCGCACAAAGAAATAGCGCAGATGGGTGATGAACCGGGCTGCGTTTACGGTGTCGCGGTTGAAAGGGCGGCCGGAAGCCTGCTCCAGGACCTCGAAAAGCTGGGTGAAGACGCCCGTCATCTGGTAGGTGGAGGAGAGGTCGCCGGTCGCGAAGCCGGCATTGACCAGGTGCAGTGCGATGGCCACGGCCTCGTCGTCGGCAAGCGGCGCTTCGAGGGCTGCGTTGACGTGGTCCAGGATGCGCCGGGCCGCCTTGAGCTCTGCGGGGTAGAGGTGGGAAACCTCGGCGCGGAGGGGGTAGTCGAACTCGATGCCCTGGCGGAGGCGTTTGATGGCGAAGCTGAGGTGGTCCGCCAAGGCGACAGACAGGACCGAGCTGTAGGGAATGTCGTGTTCGGCACGCCCGGCTTCAAGCGCCTGCTCGGCCAGCAGGAGATGCTCAGGCGGGATGGCGGCAACCATGGCGCCGAGATTGTCGGGGTCGCGGCCGTCTTCGGGAACAAACGTGCGCAGCACCTTCGCCGGGTCCACCTTCTGGCCAGGTTTGGCCTGGAAGCCCAGCCCCCGGCCGGTGAGGATCACCTCGCGGCCCGCAGCCTCGCGTGCAAGGACCACGTTGTTGTTGAAGACGCGCAGGACTTCCACGTCGTTGTTCTCCTGCCTTGTTGGTGGAGGGCGGAGGCCGCTGAAGGCCTCCGCCCCGAAGCGGTCAGCGCAGGGCTGCGCCGTTGCTCGAAATCACGTCCTGGTACCAGCCGAAGGACTTTTTCCGGTACCGCTCGAGCGTACCGGAACCGTCATCGTTGCGGTCCACGTAGATGAAGCCGTACCGCTTGCTCAGCTGCGCAGTGGAAGCACTGACGACGTCGATGCAGCCCCACGCGGTGTAGCCCAGGACCTCGGCACCGTCCGCGATCGCTTCGCGCACCTGTACCAGGTGGTCATTGAGGTAGTCGATCCTGTAGTCGTCTTCCACGGTCAGGCCTTCCGCGGTGTCCACGAGGACGTCCTTGGCGCCGATGCCGTTCTCCACCACAAACAACGGCTTCTGCCACCGTTCCCAGTAATCGTTGATCACAACACGGAGGCCTTGCGGATCAATCTGCCAGCCCCACTCGGACGCTTCAAGGGTGGGGTTGGGAACGCCGCCCATGATATTTCCCGGCCCCTTCTCCACATTCGGATCCGCCGATTCGCAGATGCTCATGTAGTAGCTGAAGGAGACGAAGTCCACGGTGTTCTTCAGGTCCACACGGTCCTGGTCCGTGATCTCCAGGTCAATGCCGTTGTCGCGGAAGTAGCGCTGGAGATAGCCCGGATAGTCTCCGCGGCAGTGGATGTCGCCGAAAGCGTAGCTGGCATGTGCCGTGTCCATGGTGCGAACCACGTCATCCGGTGATGGCGTGAGCGGGTAGACCGGGAGGGCCAGGATCATGCAGCCGACCTTCGCGGCCGGCATGATCTCCCGGGCCAGCCGCGTTGCCCGCGCAGAAGCAACGAGCTCGTGGTGGATAGCCTGGTAGAGGTCCGAATCGGTCAGTTCCGCGCGGGGAGTGGGGATGCCGCCGGACATGAACGGTTCGTGCAGGACCGAGTTGATCTCGTTGAAGGTCAGCCAGAACTTGACCCGGCTTCCGAAGCGTTCAAACAGCACGCGGCAGTAGCGCTCGTAGAAGCCGATGAGCTGCCGGTTGGTCCAGCCACCGTAGCCGCGGGCCAGGTTCAGTGGGGTCTCGTAGTGGCTGATGGTCACCATCGGCTCGATGCCGTGCTTCTCCAGCTCGTCCAGCACCCGGCTGTAGAAGGCCAGGCCTTCCTCGTTGGGCTGTTCGTCGTCGCCGTTGGGGAAGATCCGGCTCCAAGCGATGGAGAACCTGTAGACCTTGAAGCCCATCTCGGCGAAGAGCGCGATGTCCTCCGCGTACCGGTTGTAGAAATCTATGGCCGTTTGCTTAAGGTTCTCCGGAGTCGGGCCCTCCGTGGGCTGCTCGGTGATTCCCTGGGGCATCACATCCTGGATGGACAAGCCCTTGCCGCCCTCGGCGTAGGCGCCTTCGACCTGGTTTGCGGCGGTGGCACCGCCCCAGAGGAAGCCCTGGGGGAACGGTCCGGTGGCTGGTTTGGTAGCTGCTTGAGTCATGCTGCGCGTTCCTATCGTTGCGGGTCAGGTTCTAGAGTTCGACGTCGAGCGCCGCGGCGCCGCGAGTCAGGTGAGTCCCGCCCAAAGGCACGACGGCGGTCAGGTCGCGGGTGTTGGTGACCACCATGAGTGTTGTTGAGTCGTAGCCGGCCGCCAGGATCCGGGCGCGGTCAATGGTGGCCAGGAGATCCCCGGCTTCAACGCGCTGGCCACGGGTCACGGCAGCTTCGAAGCCCTCGCCCTTCATCTGGACGGTGTCGATGCCGATGTGCACCAGGACCTCCACGCCGTCGTCGGTCTTGATGCCGTAGGCGTGCCCGGTCTTCATGACGGCCTTGACGGTGCCCGAAACGGGGGAGTACACGGCGTCTTCCTCGGGAACGATTCCGATGCCGGAACCCATCGCGCCGGAGGCAAAAACCTTGTCAGGCACATCAGCCAAGGCGATCACGGAACCAGTCACCGGGGCGAGGACCGTGACATTGCTTGCGACCGGGGCCGCGGTCGAGCCTTCGGCGACAGCGGGGCTGGGGACGGCGTCGTCTTTGGCTGCGTCAACTGTTTCGCGGGGGCCGAAGATGAACGTCAGGACGAAGGCGATCACGATTGCAACTCCCGTGCCAATGAGCAGCAGGACGAAGTTCCCCACTGAGGCGAAGGCCGGGAGGGAAAGGAGCGAGGGGAAGACGAAGGCGCTGGCCGCGCTGCCACCCATAGCAGCAATGGCGCCACCCACGGCACCGCCCGCGATGCCGAAGTAGAAGGGCGTCTTCAGGGGCAGGTTCACGCCGTAGATGCCGGGCTCGGTGACGCCGGCAAGGAAACCGGAGAGAGCTGCAGGGGCGGCCACTTCGCGGCGCTTCGCGCTGCGGCTGCGGAGGGCGACGGCCACCATCGCGGCAGCCTGGGCCAGGACGGCTGGGAGCAGCGGGCCCATTAGCAGGGAGTGCCCGGTGGTGGCGAGGTCGTTGGCCATGATCGGCACGAAGCCCCAGTGCAGGCCGAAGAGAACGAAGACCTGCCAGAAGCCACCCATGAGGGCACCGGCCAGCCACGGCGCGAAGCCGAAGATCGCGGTGATGCCGGCGGAAACGCCCTGGGAAGCGAACGTAGTGAGCGGGCCGACGGTCAGGAGCGTCAGCGGGACCATGATGACGATGGACAGCAGTGGGGTCAGGAAGTTCCGGACGGCCGATGGCAGGACCTTCAACAGGAAGCGCTCGAGGTACCCCTGGAGCCATACGGCCACGATGATCGGAATCACCGAGCTGGTGTAGTTCATCATCACCACCGGGATGCCAGCGAAGTCCACCGGCTTGCCCGCAGCAGCGAGGGCCACGATGCTCGGGTAGACCAGGGCGCCGGCAATGGCCATCGAGGTGAACTGGTTCGTCTTGAACCTGCGCGCGGCCGTGATGGCCAGGAACAGCGGCAGGAAATAGAACAGGGCGTCCGCTGCCGCGGACAGGATCACGAAGGTTTGGTTGGTGGGGACAACCCAGCCGAAGGTGATGGCCATGCTAAGGAACGCCTTGAGCAGACCGGAGCCGGCTAGCGGCCACAAGATGGGCGAGAAGATGGCCGAGACCATTTCGATGAAGCGGTTGAAGAGGTTGCCCTGCGCCGGGGCTTCCTCAGCCGAGTCTTCGTTGCCGAAGCGGCTGATCTTGCCGAGTCCGGCGAAAACCAGCGGGACGTCGTTGCCTATGACCACCTGGTACTGCCCGCCGGCCTGCATGACCGCGATGACGCCCGGCAGCTTCTCGACGGCGGCCGTGTCGGCTTTCGCCTCGTCCCGCAGCCTCAGCCTCAGCCGTGTTGCGCAGTGGGTGGCACCCACCAGGTTCTTCTCGCCTCCGACACCCTCGAGGATGTCTGCGGCCAATGTCGTGTAGTTCACCGAAGCCATGGCAGTCCTTTCTGTCATTGCGTCATTTCGGGCATAAAAAAAGACCCAAGCCGCACGTTTCCGTACGTCTCAGGTCTTGCCTCGTGTCCGAGTAACAATCCTTCAGGCTGCATCGCCTGCTTGGAGCAGTTTACCCATGATCTGTGTCACAGGCAAATCGTCCTGGAATCAATAGCCAGAGGCCACCTCAGATGAGGCCGAGCTTGGCGAACGCGTCCACAAGTCCTTCACGGTGCGGCGGCGCTGCCGTGCGGTCTGCCAAGGCGAGGAGTTCGGGCGAGGATCCCTCAATGGCGATGCCCACCCCCGCGAAAGCGATCATCTCCAGATCGTTCTGGCCGTCGCCGACAGCGATGGTGTCTTCCCGGTCGATGCCGAGATGGGCGATGGCGGCAGCGACGCCGTCGGCCTTGCTGATGCCTCGCTGGTACAGCTCGCCGGCGTGGCGCCCGTCATCGGCGATCGAGTTGGCGACGACGGCGATGTCCGGCCCGATCTCGAGGGCAATTTCCTCCATCGGGACGGGGGCCTCGAAGACAGAGATTTTCGCGAATGCGGTGGCCGCGCGGTCCGCTGTCACCTGCACGGAGCCCAGGATGGCTGACGAACCGCTTGCCCGGCCGTCCGGGGCGCGCCGGAAATGCTCTTCGATAATAAACCGGAGCCTTTCCTCCCTTTCGGGGGCCACATGGAGCGAGTCCTGCGCTTCAAGGATGTAGACAGCCCCGTGGGCATCGAGTGCTGCAACTGTCCTGGCTGCGAGGTCGGCAGGGAAGCGGCGGTCCAGCAGGACCTCGCCGTCAACTTCCGCGTAGGCGCCTGCGCTGGCCACCAGGCCGTCGAAGCCGGCTGCGAGGATGCTTTCGGGCAGCATTGACACGGGACGTCCGGTGCACAGAAGGACCTTGTGGCCCGCCGCCCGCGCAGTGCGGACGGCCTGCACGTGGCCTTCGGGAACGATGCCATAGTCGGCATAGGTGCCGTCCACATCCAGGAAGACCGCATAAATGGTTGCGGTGGGCGTGCTTGGCTTCGAACTCATAATCCGGAATTCTACAGGCGCAGCGTGGTCGCTCCGGAGCCAGGAGAGCCGTGTTGCCGCAGGGTGCCGCCGGATTTGACGCCGTGCGCCCATTTCTCCAAACCGGGACCGGATATGTAACTGGTCTTTCAGTACCGGTTCATGCGTCGTAACGATCTTGGGACATGACGTGCGGAAGCTCTCCATGCTTCGCTCCGATGCTTCTGACATGTCCAGCGGGGGGCCTTGTCCTGACCGGCGACGTGGATTTCGGTTAGCCGCACTACGGTGCACCAGGTCGCATACGCTGGCGGGCGCTGCGCTCCCGGGCGGAGAACGCGTTCGTGGGATATCTAGTGAGTGTCTTCGGTCAGGTAGAGCCGCGAACAGTTGATGAGCCAGGTTGTGCTATTGCGAAGATCACCTGACTGTTTGGCACTTGGCACGAGCCATTGTCAGCGCTGGTCGAAGAGTGAGCCATGACGCCAGGCCGTCACATTGGCTGAGTTTTCGACCGTCACCGACAGCCATGTGTCATTATCTAGGGAGACTTGGTTTTCGTCCTACTCACCAGGCGCAGGCACAGTGCAGAACCGTTCGGGCTCAGGTGTCCGCCCTGCATAGCTATTCGGCCGTCAAGTCTTCCCATTCGCACCCACAAGAGGAATTCCTTGATCACCAAGAAAACCTGGCGCCGACGGCATTCTGCTCTCGCTGCGACCACTAGCGCATTGGCTCTCGCCGTCACGATTGGCTCGGGCCTTCCGGCCGTCGCTGTCCCTCTCACCGATTCGTCCTCCTCCGAGAACAACAACGGTGCAGGTCGTGGCGCACAGCAGGACGCCCGCGAAAAGGCACTGAAAAACGGCTCCGGCCAAAAGACGACCGTGGCGCCCGTCAACGGGGCATGGATGGACACGAAGCTAACCTCCGACCAGCGGGCCGACCTGCTGCTCGCGCAGATGACGCTTGAGGAAAAGGTGTCCCGCCTGCACGGCGAGTTCAGTGGCGAAACCGCGTTCTATATCGCACCCGTCGACCGACTGGGGATTCCCGCCCTCCTCCTCACCGATGCCGGCGCGGGCGTCCGCGTCACGAATCAGGACACCAACGGAGGTAGGGCAACGGCCCTTCCCGCTCCCCTGGCCCTCGGTGCTACCTGGGACACCTCTTTGGCCACCCAGTACGGCGACATTCTTGGTGCCGAGACCCGCGCGACCGGTCAGAACGGCCTGCTTGGCCCGACCGGGGACCTTGTCCGCGATGCCCGCTGGGGCCGCGCCTTCGAGAGCCTCGGCGAAGACCCGCGCCTGACGTCGAAGCTCCTCGCGGCCGAGGTCGAGGCCGTGCAGGCGCACGACGTCGTCGCTACCGTGAAGCACCCCGCGGCCTACTCGCAGGAGGAGTCCAGGCTGAGCGGCGCGAACGTCGAGCTTAGCGAGCGGGCCCTGCGCGAGGTCTACCTCGCACCGATCGAAGCAGCCATTCAGGCCGGCGTCGGTTCGGCCATGTGCTCCTTCAACAAGGTCAATAGCGTCTACGCCTGTGAGAGCTCCGAGGTCTTCGACATCCTCAAGCAGGACTACGGCTTCAAGGGCTTCATTCAGACCGACTATGCAGCAGCACACAGCACCGTTGACTCGGCCAACAACGGCCTTGATGTCGAGTTCCCGGCAGCCGCGTACTTCGGCCAGCCGTTGATCGACGCCGTGAACCGCGGCGACGTTAGCGTCGCCACGATCGACGACAAGGTGCACCGCGTTCTGCGTACCATGTTCGAGTTCGGTTCCTTCGACACGCCGATCGCGATCACCCCGCTGGATGCGGCCGCCGGCAGCGCCGTGGCGCAGGAGGTCGCCGAGGAAGGCACCGTCCTGCTCAAGAACGCGGGCACGGCGGGCTCCACCAGTCCCGCCCTGCCGCTTGACGCCGCAGCGATCTCCTCGCTCGCGGTCATCGGTTCCGACGCGGATGCCCTCGCCACCGGCGGTGGCAGCTCCGTGGTGAAACCCACCAACGTGTCGACGCCGCTGGACGCCATCACGGCGCGTGCCGGTGCAGGCGTCAAGGTCACTTATGCGGAGGGTACCGACGAGGTCGGTCCCGCACACTCCCTGAGCGGTGCCGCCGTGCCGTCATCGGTCCTCGCCCCTGCAGGGGACCCGACGGCTACCGGCATCAAGGCCGAGTACTGGTTCAACGGTGCGGACACGGCCGGTACACCGGCTTTGACGCGTGTCGAGGATCAGATCGCTTTGAGTGCAGGTTTCCTTACGCTCGATGGCCTGTACGGCTCGTCCGTCCCCAAGATCCCGGGCTACGCGTTCGGCGGCCCGCTGACCGCGCGCTGGTCCGGCACCATCACGGCGCCGGCCGATGGCGAGTACAAGCTCTCCCTGACCGGCTTCGGCAGTGCCCGGTTGTTCCTCGACGGTGAAGAGGTCATCAACGCCTCGGATCCCCACGCCGTCCGCACGGACACCAGCCTCGCCCTGCAGCTGAAGGCCGGCGAAGCCCACGAACTGCGGGTGGAGTACTCGAACAACGCGAGCGACCCCGACCAGGAGTCCGCCGCCGACCTCGTGATGACCTGGGAGCACCCCGAGGGCATCGTGACCCCCGCGGTCGCTGAGGCCGTCGCAGCGGCGAAGGCATCGGACGTCGCGGTTGTTTTCGCCCGCGACTACGTCGGCGAAGGCCGCGACAAGAAGACGCTGACACTCGCGAACGAGCAGGACGCCCTCATCAAGGCTGTCACCGCCGCGAACCCGCGAACCGTCGTCGTCCTGACGACGTCCGGCTCGGTCAACATGCCGTGGCTAAACGACGTCCCCTCGGTCCTCGAGGCATGGTACGGCGGACAGGAGCAAGGCGCGGCGATTGCCCGCGTGCTGTTCGGCGACGTCAACCCTTCGGGCAAGCTGCCCGTTACCTTCGCCACCGGTGATGCCGCGACACCCACCGCGGCGCCTGCCCGCTTCCCGGGCATCGACCGGACCGCAACCATCGGTGACGACGTAAATATCGGCTACCGCGGATACCTGGCTGCGGGTATCACCCCGCAGTTCTCGTTTGGCCACGGCCTGAGCTATACCACATTCGGGTACAAGAACCTGAAGGCCGTGTCCTCCGGTAAGCCGGTCGCAAACGGTGGCACAGCGACTGTCCGTGTGACCGTCGACGTCGCGAATACCGGGGCGCGCGCTGGCACGGAGACCGTGCAGGTTTACCTCGGCTCACTGCCGACAAAGGCGGTCGCCACCCCGGCACGCCAGCTGGCCGGTTTCGGCAAGGTTGACCTGGCCGCAGGCAAGTCCTCGAAGGTCACGGTCGATCTCGATGCCCGTGCGTTCTCGTACTGGGATTCCACTGCCGACGCCTGGGTCACCCCTACCGGCAACGTCCCGATCTACGTCGGCACGTCCTCCGCGGACGCGAAGTTGCAGGGAACTGTCAGCATCCGCTGAGACAGCACCACCTCAGTAACACCGTAAAAGGGAAGGATCCGGGACTGCAGTCCCGGATCCTTCCCTTTGGTGCGTCACGTTTATGGGTCTCGGCGCCGGGAACTACCGGTTTGACGACTTCGGGCATTTCACTCGATCGAACACCCTCAAGAACTTTGAGGGCGATGTGCCCTCGGCTCGCGCGCCAACCCGGTGGGAGTGTTTTCCTGGAATTCCTCCAACGCTGCTGTCACGAGGGGCGTTACTGTGGAGGAGCGAACCGGAGTGGCGACCAGCCGTGTTCTGGGAGGGACTTACACCATTCCCGCGGACGGTTACGGCGGTATCAGCAATAACCTCATTGCACCGCAGGACTGGAGCACTCTGGAGGTACCCGGTTCTGACCGTCAGTTTGGGTGTGCCCCAAACCGGACGTACTCCTGGGCGTGAGGCATTTGTTCCGGAGCCAAACGAGTCCGGGCCGAGTTTCGGGGAAGAAATCGAGAATGAGACTGTCTGATCCTAAACCGAGCTGCAGTCGTCGAGTCTGTGGGTTGGGGCAGGGATTGGCGGGGGAGATGACGGCGTCCCTGAGTACGGGGTCAGGAGGACGTCGATGAGCTGGGTAAGGCCATCGACCATGTCGACCTCTTTGTCGTAGAGCCACTGCAATTGCAGCCCGTCAAAGGCTGCAATAACCAGCCTGGCCAGCGTTTGAGCCGGGACGTCGTTGCGCACTTCGCCTGCTTGCTGGCGGCGCAGGATGTCCGCGGTCTGCTCTGTCATCAAGAAGGCATAACGCTCTTGGAAGTAGGAGTGCGAATCGTGCCCGGGATCGTTGGCCGTGGCCGAAGCTACGGCGTACAGCGTCGTAAGTCCGGGCTCCTTTTGGTTGCCTTTGGCGATGGGCACATGGAGCCTTAGTCCTACCTCGTCAGGGTCTGCAGCGTCCAGGGCCCGCCGGTCCCGCTCAGCCAGGACGGCAGTCAGCAGTTCCTGCTTCCCCCGGAAGTAGTGGAAAAGCGTTGCTTCTTTGACCCCGACCAGCTCGGCCACACGCTTCAGCGCTGCACCTTCGAAGCCTTCCGTGGCGAAAATGTCTGTCGCCGTCCGGATGATCTGCTCGCGGCGTTCCACTCCCTTTGCGTACTGACGACGCGGCTTGGATGTAGGCATTAAGTCAGTCTAATTCAACCGCGGCCTAAAGAAACCTAATGGGACTCTGTCTCTTGTCTGTGCTCTTTTCTCAGGAGGCAGCGTGGGGCCTACGACTTGGTGTTGTCGGCGGTGTCCACACTGCTGCTCCCGAACGCCCCGCCGGCCGAAGAAGCGCCGGATCTTGGAGAGTGGCTTATCGGCGGGCCTGAGAATCGTGAGAGTACAGAGCTGACTGCCTGACCGGCGGGCGGGCGCACCGGGCTTTAGGACGACTTCGTTGGGAAACAGCCTCTGGTGAAGAGCAGCGAAACGTCTTGTCCACCAGAGCCAAAAGAATTGCTGATGGCGGTCTCGATTGCACTGCTGCGGGCGCTGCCGGTGACAATGTCGAAAGGGATTCCGGGGGATACATTCTCCAAGTTGCGGTCGGCGGTATTAGCCCTTTTTGGAGGCTCAAGACGCTGACAATGGCTTCAACGGCGCCTGCCGCTCCGACGAGGTGGCCCAGGGAGCTTTGGGTGCAGTGAGCAGGGCTTGTTTGGGGGCGGCCTGACGCCAAGCTGGGCGTCGTTCAGTCTGACCGGAGGTGAGGCCAGCCGGCCTCCAATATTCTTCTCCAGGACGCTGTAGGTGTGCCTCTGAGGAGGGCGGAGTCACGCACGCCATGGCTTATGACACAACTTATTTTAAGACGTTGACAAAGTCTCCTTAACCCGGGAGAGTATCCCTCAGCCGCTGATTGAGGGGGCGGCCGGTTTCAGTAAGTTCAATGAGGAACAAGGAGTACTGTGAAGACAACGATGGCTGCAGCGGCCCTGACGGCGGCCGCGCTTTCGATTTCATCGCTGGCATCGGTCCCCGCTGCGCAGGCAGCAGGGCTCGGTGACACGGATTTCATCAAAGCGAACGGCAACGTTTTAAAGACCAACAGCGGTACCGGATCGACCATCAACCTGCGTGGCACGAACATCGGCGGCTGGCTCACCCAGGAGGACTGGATGTCTCCGCTCGGCGAGTTCGCTGCCGACCGCAGCGGGTGGTCAGCCACAGCGTCCAGTGGCGCTGCCTCCGGCAGCATTGACGGTTCGGGCACGTCGGGGTGGAGCACGGGGAGCAACCAGTCCGGTGGTGAATGGATCAAGCTCGATCTTGGTGCCGCGACGCTGTTCAATCGCCTGACTCTGGACAACCTCGCCAATCCGGGAAACTACGCCCGTGTGGTCAAGGTGGAAATCTCGGCCGATGGCAGCAGTTGGAACAGCGTGGCAGCACAGCCCGGTACAGACGGGGTCACCACGGTGAAGTTCACTCCGCAGGTGGCCCGCTACCTGCGCGTCACCCAGACGGGAACGGCGTCAGCCCTGTGGTCCGTTGGCGAGATCAACCTCTACAGCGATCCCGTGAAATTCAACGGGTCCTACTCGGCGACGGCAAGCTCCAGCGCCGGCGGCACGAGCCCGTCGATGGTCCTGGACGGCAACGTCTCCACGGTCTGGCAGTCGGGCGTAGCGCAGTCGCCGGGGCAATCGCTCACCCTTGACCTTGGCCGCAACACCGATATGGACAAGGTCCTCTTCGACGCCGGCGCAGGCACGGCCGATGACTACGCCCGGATCTGGGACGTCTTCACCTCGAATGACAACTCCACCTGGAGCAAAGTGGCCAGCGGCTACGGCAGCAACCGGGTGATTCAGGCTGACTTCCAGGGCGGCAAGAACGGCCGCTACCTGAAGATTGTCTCGAACGGCACCTCGGACCAGTGGTGGTCGGTGGCCGACGTCGCCATCCACAGTGGCTCGGAGATCGACCGCGGCGGATGGAACGTGATCGCCTCGACGGGCGCCACCCCCGGAAACATGCTCGACGGCGATGCCTCCACCCGCTGGACCACCGGAACCGCGCAGGCCCCGGGGCAAAGCGTCACCGTGGACATGGGCGCCCTGGTCACAATGAACAACGTGACCACCGATACGGCCAAAAACAGCACCAGCGAGGCCGACTGGCCGCGCTCCTACACGCTCGAACTGTCCCGCGACGGCTCATCCTGGACCACCGCCGCCACGGGAACAGGTACCCGGAAAGCAACCACCATCGGGTTCAACGCCCAGGCGGCCCGATACTTCCGCCTCAACCAGACGGGGTCTGCCGGCAACTGGTGGTCAATCGGCGAACTCACCGCAGGGCTCCACAATGACGACTACTCCCTGACGCACACCATGAACGCCCGCTTCGGGGCATCCACCAGCCAGAACATCGTCGCAACCCACCAGGACACTTGGTTCACCGCGCAGGACCTGGACAACATCAAGGCGTCGGGGATGAACCTCATCCGCGTGCCAATCGGCTGGACAACGTTCATGAACCTCGACGGTAGCTGGAAGTCCAACCCCTGGGCCAAGATCGACTGGGTCATCGAACAGGCAAAGGCCCGTGGAATTTATGTCCTCGTCGACCTGCACACCGTGCCCGGCGGCGGCTGCCCGTGGGGCAGTTGCGGACGCATGGGCCCGAACCCCAACGGTTTCTGGGGCACGGCCAACTACCAGGACTGGGTGGAGGACATCTGGAAGGCGATCGCATCCCGCTACAAGGGTAACCCCGGCGTGGCCGGCTATGACCTCATCAATGAGCCTCTCATCGACTACGGCGAGGACCCGGATGACGTCACCCAGAAGAGCGACTACTACGATCGCCTGTACGACGCCGTCCGCGCTATAGACCCTGACCACACCATCTTCCTGGGCGCCTTTTTCGGCCTGAACTCGCTTGCCTCGCCGTCCACGTACGGTTGGAGCAACGTGGTGTACGAATACCACCCGTACGACATGCCCAACTCCAAGGACTGGACCTCCCAGAACCAGCTCGTCTCCAACGAACTCTCGGCCCTTCCCGCGAAGCTTTCGGATCCCGGCGTCCCGATCCTCTACGGTGAGTACTCGCTGTACTACAACGACGACGTCTGGGCCCGGTTCATGGCCGGACTCAACGCGGCAAACGTGTCCTGGTCCAACTGGTCCTACAAGGTCAGGGGTGCTGCTACGGACGGCTTCGCCTACTGGGGCATGTACTACGGCAACTCCAATGCGGTGCCGGTGATCAACAGCGACGATCCCGCGGCGTTCCAGTCCAAACTGGCAAAGTTTGGCACTTCGAACTTCACCCCGAATGCCCGCTTCATCGCCGTTATTGCAAAGTACGCCAGCGGCCACTCGAGCTTTGCACCGGTAACGCTCAGCCACTCCGGCTGGACCTCGACGGCGTCGTCCACGGCAGGCGGATCGTCCCCGGCCAACGCGCTCGACGGCGCAAACGGCTCCTCCTGGTCCAGCGGCCAGGCAATGGCCGGCGGCGAGTGGTTCCGCATCGACATGGGCGCCGCCAGGACGGTTGCCATGGTAACGGTCCAGACGGCCGACAGCACGGTCTGGGACTACCCCCGCGGCTACGTTCTGGAGACCTCCACGGACGGCTCGAACTGGACCACCGCGGCCACCGGCATTTCCTACGGGTGGAAGCGGCCGATCTCCATCGAGCCAACCGCCGCCCGCTATCTCCGCATCACCCAGACCGGCACCGCACCCCAGTGGTGGTCGATCGATGACGTCACCGTCTACTCCAGCTACTGACCTGTTCCTGCTCCCAACCCTTCACATCAAACTCACCTTTGAAAGGACCCCATCCCTCATGAAAAGAATCCCTTGGGCCGCCACAGCTGCGGCCGCAGTGTTGGGCATTTCACTCGCGGCCTGTTCCTCCGGCACCGGCGGCAGCACGCCGTCGTCGGCTCCTCCCGGCAAGGTCACCGTCTGGATGATGGGCGACAGCGCCACCCACTTCGACGAACTGGTCAAGCCCTTTGAGACGGAGACCGGCATCGACGTCGAAACCGTCGCCGTCCCGTGGGACAGCATCGACCAGAAGTTCACGACGGCGGTGGCCTCCGGAAGCGGACCCGACGTCCTCCAGATCGGCATCTCCAAGCTCCGCACGTTCGCGGACAGCGGCGCCCTGCTGCCGCTGGACGAACAGACAGTGTCGGGCTACAAAAACCTCGCGTCGTCGAACTTCCTCGACGGTGTTGCCGGTGAAGCGACGGCGGTGGGCGGGGAGGTTGTTTCGCTGCCGTGGGTTGCGGACACCAGGGTGCTGTTCTACCGCAGCGATATCCTCACCGAGGCAGGGATCTCCAAGCCGCCCGCCACCTGGGATGCGCTGCGGGCCGACGCTAAAACCCTGGCCGCCCGCGGAGCCGGGAACTACGGCTACTACGTCCCGCAGTGGGACAGCGCGCTGCCCGTCACCATGACCCGGGCCTTCGGCGGGGACATCGTCGGGAGCGACGGAAAGGTCAACTTCAACACCCCGGCCTTCCAGGAAGCCACGGACCTCTACACCGGCCTATATGCCGACAAGAGCGTTCCAGCCAACAGCGACTTCGACCAGACCCAGGGCTTCGTGTCCGGCGCCGTCCCGATGCTCGTGAGCGGACCCTACCTGGCCGCCGCCATCAAGGAAGCCGCGCCGCAGCTCGACGGCAAGTGGAGCGTCGCTCCGATGCCCAAGGCTGAGAACTCCACCTCGCTGCTCGCCGGCTCCAACCTCGGAGTATGGAACGCAACGAAGAACAAGGAGGGTGCGCTCAAGCTCCTGGACTTCCTCTCGAAGCCCGAGACCCAGGTCGCGTGGTACGGATTGGACGGCCAGCTTCCCACCGTCAAGGCCGCGCTGTCTGACCAGTCGCTCAGCGCCGATCCGCTCGCTGCCGTGTACTCCAAACAATTGGAGGACTCCCGGCTCCTTCCGCTCGTCCCCAACTGGGACGGCGAGACCGGCAAGGCCCTGCTCGACGCGTTGAACTCCATCGCGCTGACAGGTGCCGACCGGGACCAGAGCCTCCAGAAGCTGTACGACGCAACCAGCGGCACCTCCATCAACTGAGAGCACCGGGCGGGGTGGTTCCGGCCGCCCCGCCCGGACAGAGGCAACCATCATCATGAAGACACGCCTGACCCCTTATGCATTCGTCGTCCCGGCGATGCTTCCACTCCTCGCCTTCGGCGTCCTGCCGATCGCCGTGGCGCTTCTTGTCAGCTTCACCAACATGAACCTGGCCGGACTCGGCAACTGGTCCCGGATCCGTTTCATCGGAACCGACAACTACGTCCGCCTCTTCGCCGACACTGCCTTCTGGCAGGCGATGGGCAATACCGCACTTTTCGCGCTCCTCGGTGTTCCGGCCGTGATCGTGCTGTCCTTGCTGATCGCACTCGGCCTCAACCGGGGCCAGAGCCGCTTCTACCGGGCGCTGCGTTCCTTCTATTTCGTGCCGGCCATCACCGGCATCGTCGCGATCGCGCTCGTCTGGGGATACCTGTACAACACCCAGTTCGGGCTGTTCAACTACGTGCTCTCCACCGTGGGGCTGCCGCCCGTCCCGTGGCTGTCCGACCCTGCTGTGGTCAAGTTCTCGGTGGTTCTCGTAGCGGTATGGCGCGGACTGGGGCTCAACGTCATTATCTTCCTGGCAGCCCTCCAAGGAGTGCCGAAAGAGTATCTGGAAGCCGCCGAGATCGACGGCGCTTCCGAAGTGCGGCGCACGGTGTCCATCGTGATCCCGATGCTGCGCTTCGCGATCTTCTTCGTAACGATCACCACCGTGATCGCCTGGCTCCAGTTCTTCGACGAACCGTTCGTCCTGACCAAGGGCGGCCCCCTCGGTTCGTCGACCTCCATCTCCCTGTTCCTCTACCAAAAGGGATTCGCGTCCAGCCAGTTCGGCTACGCCAGTGCCGGGTCCGTGGTGCTCTTCCTCATCATCGCCGCCATCACCGTCTTGCAACTTCGTGCCAGGAGGGCCGATGCTGACCACTGAACGCCGATCGTCTGAACACCGCACTGTGCGGGCCTCACAGCGAAGCGAAGCCGCGTCCGTCAGCTCCACAAAGCAGCGACGGCGGCGCCGTGCCGCCCGCGGCACGTCCGGAAACCTCGTCATCGGCATCCTCTTGGCGGCCGGCGCGCTGCTCACCGCTTTCCCGTTCCTGTGGATGATCTTCGCCTCGGTGAAGCCGCGCAGCGAGTCCGTCGCCTACCCGCCGGCCCTCCTGCCACAGCAACCCACCCTGGACTTCTACATCGAACTCTTCGTGGAGCTCGATTTCGGTCGCTACCTGGTCAACACCCTGATGATCGTCGTGATTTGCATGGCGGGGCTGCTCCTGATGGCAGCCGCCGGCTATGGCTTCGCGAAGTTCACCTTCCCCGGCAGGGACGCCCTCTTCTTCCTGGTGCTGGTCACCATGATGATCCCCGGCCAGGTCACCATGATCCCCAGCTACCTCATCCTCAACGGCATGCACCTGACCAACACCATAGTGGGCATCGCCCTGCCCATGCTCGTCTCCGGCTTCAGCGTGTTCCTGTTCAGGCAGTTCATGCTGACCATCCCGGACGAAGTCCTGGAGGCGGCCCGGATTGACGGGGCCGGCGAATGGCGGATCTTCCTGAGCATGATCCTGCCCATGTCCCGGCCGATCCTCGCCGTCCAGGTGGTGCTCACCTTCATCGCCGGTTGGAACGCGTTCCTCTGGCCCCTCATCATCGCCAACGACCAAAGCCTCTACACCATTTCCGTGGGTCTGTCCCTGCTTAACCAGCAGATTGCCACCAATCCCTCCCTCCAGATGGCGGCTTCGACCCTCATGATTGTCCCCGTCCTGATTGTCTTCGTTATCTTCCAGCGGCACATTGTGCAGGGTTTCTCCCTCTCCGGACTGAAGTAAGGATCACCACCAATGAATCGTCTCCACCGCCCTGGCTTTGTCCGCGCAGAGGGCACCCGCCTTGTCGACGACGCCGGCCCGCTGCTCCTGCGCGGCATCGGGCTGGGCAACTGGCTCCTGCCCGAGGGCTATATGTGGCTCTTCGGTGACGATTTGGCCTCCCCGCGCCAGATCGAGGCCCATTTCGAGTCACTCGTGGGTACGGAGCGTGCGGCGGAGTTCTGGACGCGGTTCCAGGATGTGTTTATCTCCGAAGCGGACTTCGCGAAGATCGCGGAACTCGGGTTCGACCATGTCCGGCTTCCCATCAACGCCCGCGGGGTGATGGCCGGGGATGGCACCTTCCTCGAGGAGGGCTTCGCGCTGATCGAACGCGCAGTGTCCTGGAGCGAGCAGTACGGCCTGCGCATCCTGCTCGATCTCCACGGTGCCCCCGGCGGGCAGACGGGCACGAACATCGACGACTCGGAGCACGGGCGGCCCGAACTGTTCATGGAGCCCCGGCACCGGGCACACACCGTGGAGCTGTGGCGGGAACTGGCCCGCCGCTACCGGGACCGTGAGGCCGTTCTCGGCTACGACCTCCTCAACGAACCTCTTCCTGATGAATGGCAGCACCGCTACGCAGATGACCTCGTGGAGCTTTACCGCGAACTGACTTTGGCGATCCGGGAGATAGATGACCGTCACCTCATCATGTACGAGGGCAGCCACTGGGCCACCAACTGGACCCCACTGCGCGAGCGTTTCGACGACAACCAGGCGCTCCAGTTCCACCGGTACTGGTGCGCCCCGGATACCGAAAGCATCGCCGAGTACCTGGCCGCTCGTGACCGCCTCGGTACGCCCATTTACATGGGTGAAGGCGGCGAAAACACCCCCGGCTGGATTTACGCCGCCACGCGGCTCTACGAACGCCACGGCATTGGCTGGAACTTCTGGCCCTGGAAGAAGCTTGGCACGCTCACCTCGCCGCTCTCGGCCATGGTCCCCGAGGGCTGGGCCCTGATCGCCGACCCGGAGGCCAGGCCCGACGCCGACGCAGCGTGGGAGATCCTTGAAGCCTTCCTCGGTGCCGTCGAGGCAGGCCGCTGCGAAATCCGGACGCCGGTCGTTGACGCCTTGTTCGGTAGGCCGACGTTGCGTTTTCCAGCCTGGGCGGGAACCACGGATGCCGAAGAAACCATCGCGGAGATGGCACAGGGGCCCATCCCCGAGGACCTCTGGCACCATACCCACGGGGCTCCCTACGCGGCCCACGAATATTTTCCCGTCCCACTCGCCGGGGGAGCACGGCTCTCTTTCGAACTGCTGGAAGCCCCGGGGACGTGGGCAGTCGATGCGGACGACGCCGGCGCGCTCGCCGTCGCGTGGGACGGCCGGTCCCTGGTGATCGAGGCGACGTCCAGCACTCGGGTCCGTTGTGTCGAGATGACGCCATGAACGGGTACGGTCAGATCATGATGATTCGGGATGCTCGCCCTGCCTCGGTCAGTGCGGCCGAATCGCAAACGGTCACATCGTTGAGGCAACGCAACCGGGGGAGCGTCCTCCAGTTCATCCTGCGGGAACGTGAAACTACACGGGCCGACGTCGCCGGGCACTGCGGTCTTTCGGTCGCCTCAGCGACAAACATCATCAACGAACTCATCGGCGACCATCTTGTCGTGGAGACCGGCATGGTGGCGTCCCGCGGCGGTCGGCCCATCACGCTCATCGCGCCGCACGCCGACGGAGCTTATGCGATCGGTGCCGATGTCGGGGAACGCGGCGTCGCCGTCGAACTCTTTGATCTCAGCCTCAGCATGGTGGACCGCGAATTCCGCGGTGGCAGGGCGGAAGAATCGCCCGAGGACATCGAAAAGGACCTGCGCGACGCGATCGCCGCGCTCCGCGCACGGAACGTGGAGCGCTGGCCCAGGGTGCTCGGCATCGGACTTGGCCTCCCGGGCGTCGTGGAGACGGATGCAGACGGCACCCAGACCCTGTACGCACAGAGCCTCGGATGGCCGCCCATGGCGATTCCGGCAAGCACAGATGACGGCCTGCCGGTTTTCGCGGAGAACGGCGCAAAAACGCTCGCCCGGGCCGAGCTCTGGTTCGGTGCCGCGCACGGGATTGAACACGCAGCCATCGCGCTTCTGGGCCGCGGCGTGGGCCTTGGTCTCGTGAGTGAAGGCAAGCTGTTCCACGGAGCCTTCAGCAGTGCCACCGAATGGGGGCACACCAAGATCCGCTTCGGCGGCGAACCGTGCCGCTGCGGCGGGAAGGGCTGCCTTGAAGCCTACGTCGGCGCTGATGCACTGCTCGGGGCATGGCGGGTAGCCGGCGGTCACTTCGAAGGAAGCGGCTGGCACGCCTTGGGGGCATTGCTTGAAGCCGCACAGACTGACGCTGCCGCCGCCAAGGTGCTCGACGATGGGATCGACGCTCTCGGTGCCGCGCTCGGAAGCATCGTGAACCTGAGCAACCCGCAACGAATCGTCATCGGCGGCTGGGTGGGTCTGAGGCTCATGGAGCAGCACTCCACGCAGATCCTGGCCGCGGTCCGGAGGAATTGCCTGGCCCGTGCCGGCGAGCAATTCGACCTTCGGCCTGCGAGTTTCGGCGGCGACACCGTTGCGCTGGGTTCCGCGTTGATGCCCATCGAGGCGCTAATCCAAGCACCCCGCAAGTAAACCCAACGGCTTCCGCACCCGGACCGTTTCGACGTCTCCGGCAATTTCCTCCACCCACTTTTCCTTGAAGGTGAGCATGAACATTCAGCCGCAGTATCTCGACCCCCGGCGCTCCGTGGCCGACCGGGTCGCCGACCTCCTGGACCGCATGACCATGGAGGAAAAAGTAGGGCAGATGCTCCAGCTAGACGCTCGCGATGACCTGAATGACCAAGTGTTGAGGAAGCACGTCGGGTCGATCCTGCACGCCTCTCCCGAACGGATTCTGCGCGCACACGCGCTCACCGCCAAGACCCGGCTTGGCATTCCGCTCCTCGTGGGCGAGGACTGCATCCATGGGCACTCGTTCTGGGAAGGGGCAACTATCTTCCCCACCCAGCTGGGCATGGCGTCCTCCTGGAACCCTGGCCTGCTGGAGCGTGTTGCTCGCGCCACCGCGGTTGAGGTCGCCGCAACGGGTATCCATTGGACCTTCTCGCCTGTCCTCTGCATTGCCAGGGACCTGCGCTGGGGGCGCGTCGGTGAGACCTTCGGCGAGGACCCCCACCTGATCGGTGAGCTGGCATCCGCCATGGTCCGTGGCTACCAGGGCGACGGACTCAAGGACCCCACAGCGATCCTGGCAACGGCCAAGCATTTTGCCGGATACTCCGAGACGCAAGGCGGCCGGGATGCGAGCGAGGCCGACATCTCCCGCCGCAAGCTGCGCTCGTGGTTCCTTCCACCATTCGAACGCGTGGCCAGGGAGGGATGCCGCACGTTTATGCTCGGCTACCAGTCGATCGACGGCACACCAATCACCGTCAATCACTGGCTCCTGAACGAAGTACTCCGCGGGGAATGGGGCTATACGGGCACCCTTGTGACCGACTGGGACAACGTGGGCCGCATGGTTTGGGAACAGCAAGTCCAGCCCGACCACGCCCACGCTGCGGCCGCAGCAGTGAAGGCTGGAAACGACATGGTCATGACCACGCCTCGTTTCTTCGAAGGTGCTCTCGAAGCGATCGACGCAGGGCTGCTCGAGGAGTCCGAACTCGATGCCGCGGTGTCCAGGATCCTCCGAGTGAAGTTTGAGCTAGGCCTGTTCGAGGACCCGCGCCGCCCCGATCCCGAGCGGATCGCTCGCTCGATCGGCACCGAAGCTCACCGGCTCCTCAACCTCGAGACTGCCCGCCAATCCTTGGTCTTGCTCCAGAATGACGGCGTACTGCCGCTCGACGGCGGCTTCCGCCCGAACGCCAGGGGCCGCGCTGTAGGGGTCGGCAGGACGCCGAAGCGGGTGGCGGTCGTCGGGCCGCTCGCGAACGACGCCCAGACGCAGCTTGGAGATTGGGCTGGTGGGTCCGGGCAGGCCGGCTGGCTGGACGGGCAGCCACGGGAGATGATCACCACCGTGCTTGACGGCCTGCGGGCCCACACGCCGGCGGACTGGAGCATTACCCACGACGTCGGAGCGGACATCCTGACCCTGGCTCCGGACCCTGAAGGGGAGTTCTTCCCCGACGGTCAGCCGCGTCCCGCCGTCGTCGTTCCCGCAGGGCCCGACGACGTCCTGATTACCGCCGCCGTCGATAACGCCAGGCAGGCCGACGTGGTCGTCTGCGTTGTCGGAGACAGAATCGAGCTCGTGGGAGAGGGCCGGTCCACGGCCACGCTGGACCTTGTCGGAGGCCAGATGGCGTTGCTCGAAGCGCTGGCCTCAACGGGGACGCCGTTGGTGGTGGTCCTGCTGGCGTCTAAGCCGCTGGTCCTCCCGGCTGCGGCAAACGAGGCGGCGGCGCTGGTTTGGGCTGCCAACCCGGGTATGGAGGGTGGCCGCGCTATCGCCGAGGTTCTGCTCGGACTGATCGAGCCCAGCGGGCGGCTACCAATTTCCTTTTCCCGGCATGTGGGCCAGCAGCCGAGCTATTACAACCAGGTCCGCGGCCAGCACGGGGACCGGTACGCCGACTTGACACAGGACCCTGCCTTCGCGTTCGGCGAGGGGCTCTCATACACCAGCGTGGAGTACACCAGGCTGCGGATTCTTGAGGACACCATCTCGGCCGACGGTATGCTCTGCGCGGAGGTTACGGTGCAGAACACGGGGGAGCGTTCCGTTCGGGAGACCGTGCAGGCCTACATCAGTGACCGCGTGACCTCCGCCAGCTGGGCGGAGCAGGAGCTCAAGGCCTTCCAACAGGTCGATCTCGCCCCGCGGGAGAGCGCCCAGCTGTTGTTCGAAATCCCCGCTCGCGAACTTTCCATCGTTGACGCCCAAAGTAGACGCGTGGTCGAAGCAGGGGAGTTTGAGCTGCGGGTGGGCCGGTCCAGCCGAGCGGCGACCCAGCTGCGGGCAGGCTTCACCGTCATCCAAACATCGTGAGGAGTTTAGGACTGGCTACCGGAAACCCGCAGTGGCTTCTCGTTAAAGTCACTGACGCGGGCCTATAAGCCGCGCCAGCTGAAGTGGAGGATGATGTCGACGCCGGCACAGCAAACCGTGGTTTAGAGGCCGACGCGGCCGCGGGCCTCCATTGCCAAGGCAAGATCGCCGGTGACTCGTCGCCATCCTCAGGAAGGACGCCGCCCGCGACCCCCACAACCGCGACCTCCCGCCAAAGCCCATCCCCACGATGTCCTAACGCGTCAGGGTGGGTGTTTTTCAATGGACGTAACCTCGGCACGCGAGACAGGTTTCCGGGCTTGGTGGCTCCGGCTGCCCAAGGGGCCGTTCGCCACAACTTTGATCTGACTGGTCCTACGCCGTTGTTCAGAAAGCTCGAATTGTTCGAAATCGACTATGAACGCGTACCAGTAGCGTGGCTTGAAAAGGCCAACGGGGGAGTGGAGCCGTATCTCCCGCTTGACCTTGCGTGGGACTGCCCCCGTCACGAGGGTTGCAAGTCGCTTCTGGCACGGCGTCCCCGGGGAGCAGCCGGTTAGGAGATCTAAACAACGACCATGTCATTTGACGCCAGGACCCGGATATCAAGTCCCGGAGAGAGCTGAATCAGGCGGCGATGGTTCAGGGCGTCCGGCTTTAGCCACAACACGGAACCATCAGCAGTTATGCAGTCGACCACACCCGCATCGATGATGCGACCGTACAGGCCTATCTCAATTTCCCTCCCCTGTAGCTGCTCCGGGTCGAGGACCGGGATTGCTATCCCAGGAGTCGCACCGCACGAGGTCTTGCGGATGTACATGGTGTTCCTTTTCGTCGCAGACTGCTTGGGCCTTAAAGTTCCTGATAACAATGCGGTCATAGGTGCAAAAGTTGGTACGCGCGCAGACACTCCTTGTGCCGCTACTGGGCTACTGCCTCTAAGGCCAAGCGCCTAGGATTTACGGACTTCCTGGTGATGGCGGCAAGGCTCGTAATCCCATCCAGCCCAGGCTGTATGAATCAGGGATGGCGAGCAGGAATGCCCGTCATCGGGGGTGTCAGGTAGTGTGATCGTCCAGTTTGGCGTTTGGACGCCGTGTCCCGTTACATGCATGGCGTCTCCTTTGTGGGTCACTAGGGGCTTACATAGGTTGAGACGGTCTACTCGGGTCGGCCCTCCGTTCAACATGTGCTGGGTCCTTCCTGATTGGCTGATTCCATTGGCTGTGAGGTGGGGCCGAATGCATCCATTGCGAGGCAACGTGCAGAGCTTGGTGCTTTTGTGCTTACTGGTAGGTCTCCTAACTGACAGCTACCGGGGCGGCGCTCTTGGCTTTGGTCGCGAGGCCCGGTTTTGTCTTCTTCTTTTTGCGCTGCACGAGGGTGGCTGCGGAAACGGCCACGAGGAGCGCGACGCCGTTGAAGATATTGATCACCCAGGTTTGCGCTCCGAGGATGACGAGTCCGTTGGCGCCTACTGCGAGCAGGTATACGCCGATCACTGTGCCCCAGACGTTGAAGTAGCCGGCCCGGATGGCGGTGGCACCGAGGAATGCGGCGGCGTACGCGGGAAGGAGAAATTCAGGGCCCAGGTTGGGTGTGGCGCTGCCGGACCGCGAGGCCAGGAGCATTCCGGCGAGTCCACCGAGGAAGCCTGCGCCGATGAAGGCCGCGGCGAGGTAGCGGTTGGTGCGGACACCGCTGAGCTGGGCCGCATCGCGGCCCATGCCTGTGGCGCGGAGGTAGCGGCCGAACGGTGTTTTTTCCAGGACGTACCAGAGGCCAATTGCGACGGCGGCGAAGAAGACCAGGACGGTTTGCAGGCCGAGAACCTTGGTGCCGGCCAAGGAGGTGAACGCCTTGGAAGCGTGCGTGATCAGGGTGCTGTTCGTCAGGAGCAGGTTGAGGCCGCCCAGGATGGTGGCCATGCCAAGGGTCGAGATGAAGGCGTTGACTCCGACAACGATGTTCATGAAGGCATTCACCGCGCCGATCAGCGTTCCGAGCAGGATCGGGAGCACAATCACCAGCACAAGGGGGAGTTCCTGGTCAGCGAGGATGATGCCGAAGATGGCACAGATGCCGAGGTTCGCACCGACAGAGAGATCGAATTCCCCGACGGCGAGGGGAAGGATGACTGCCAGTGCCAGGATTCCCGGGATGGCCTGGTCTGCGAGGATCATCCGCAGGTTTCCTTCGGTGGCGAAGGTTGCGGGCATGAGGGTGGAGAACACGATGATCATCAGGATCAGGAAGATCGCGATGCCGTAGTTCTTCATCAGTGCGCCGGGGGAGGGGAGTCGGAGGGCGCGTGGCCGCTGTAGGTCCCTGCTGCTGGGGGTCATGTTTGGTACCTCATGGGTTTCTTTGCAGTTGGAGTGTTAATTGGCGTGCGCGGATGTGGTGCAGGCCAGGGCGAGGCGGTCGCCGGTGATGTCGCTGCCTTCGAGCGCCGCGACTTCGCGTCCTCGGTCAAGCACCACGACACGGTGGGCGAGGTCGATGAAGTCGTCGTAATCCGTGGAGGCAAGGATGATGGCCGCGCCAGAGGCTGCGAGGGTTCGCAGCAGTTCGGAGATTTCGTGTTTCGCCGCAGCGTCGACGCCTTGCGAGGGCTCGTCCAGCAGCAGGACCTTGACGTTGCCGCTGGCGGCACGGGCAACGACGACTTTCTGTTGGTTTCCACCGGAGAGGGCACGGATAGGCACCTGCAGCCCGGCGGCCTTCACGAGGTAGTCCTTCGCCAGCTGTGCGGCGGCTGCCTGTTCCCGGCGCCGGTCGATGGTGCCATTCGTGGTGTAGTGGTGGAGCCGGCCGAGGGTGAGGTTTTCGCCGACGGTCATCTCCAGCACGCACCCGTCCTTGCGACGGTCCTGCGGTACGCAGGTAACGCCGGAGGCAACGGCGGAGGCGGGGTCGTGTGGGGAATACGGGGTGCCCGAGAGCTCCATTTCGCCGTCATGCCGGTGCTGTGCACCGGCAAGGATTCGGATGAGTTCGCTTCGCCCGCACCCGATCAGGCCGGTAATCCCGAGGATTTCTCCGGCCCGGACGTGCAGGTTCACGCCGGCGAGCCGGTTGCCGTGGAGGTTCGTCGCGGACAAGACCACGGCGCCTGCGCTGCTTTTGAGGGTTTTGTCCTGCCGGGTCTGAAGTTCCCTGCCGATGACCAGGGACACGATGTCGCTGCCGAGTTTGGTCCCGAGCGGTTCCTCGGCCACCATCTGGCCGTCGCGGAGGACCACCAGCTGGTCGGCGATTCGGCGGACCTCGTCGATGCGGTGGCTGACGTACACGGCGGTCCCGCCGTTGTCCCTGAGTTTCTCGAGGATCCCGAGGACCTTGTCCACTTCGTCCGCCGGGAGAGAGGCCGTGGGCTCGTCGAGCACGAGAATGTTCTGGCGGAGCGCTTCGATGCCGCGGTCCCGGTCCTGAAAGGCGCGGGCTATGCCGATCATGGTCCGCGCCGACGGCGAGAGCGATCCAACCAGGGCGCCGGGGTCCTGGTCGATATCGAGCAGGGCGAGTGTCGCGGCTACGTGTTCGTGCTGCCGGCGCAGGTTGATCGGTCCCAGAGGCCCGGGTGCGAAGAACCGGTCCACCAACGCGAAGTTGTCGGCGACCGTGAGGCTGTCGACAAGCCCGATGTCTTGATGGAGAAAACGCAGTCCCGCCGTGTCATGAGCCTGGGCCGGGGTGAGGGGCAGCCTGAGGTCCCGGCCCCGGATGCTGAGCGTTCCTCCCGGATCCGGAGTGTAGATCCCCGCCAGAATTTTGATCAACGTTGATTTGCCGGAGCCGTTCATGCCGAGCAGCGCGGTGATTTTCCCCGCCGGAACATCGAAGGAGACATCGTCCAAGGCGCGCTGGCCGGCAAAGGTCTTGCTGATGTTCCGGACGCTCAGCGCGGCAGGAGGAGGGATTTCAAGGGTGTGGGTCATGGACTGCATCCTCAGTGGTCGGATCGTGGGGGAGCCTGTGCGCCCTCGACTCAACTGCCGCCGGGCTTGAGGCTGGAAGCAGCCTTGAGCCCGGCAGCAGGCGGGTCCTACTTGGCGGGGGTCCAGAGCTTCTCGAAGGCGCCCTTCCAGTCCGTGTCTCCGGTCCAGGGAAGTTTAGGCATGGAGGCAGCGTCAACAAGGCGGGCCGGCATCGTCAGGGTTTTGGCGCCTTTGGTTTCGCCCGCGAACAGGCTGTTCAGCTCATGGACAGCGAGGTAGCCGGTGTATTCCATGGGCTTGATGACATCGAATGCCTGGCTCTTTCCCTGGGTAATGAAGTCCAGGTTCGCGGAGTTTCCATCGAAGGAAAGCATGCGGATGGCATCGCCATTGGCGCTGCGTTCGACGGTCGGCTGCAGCGAGGCGACGGCGGCACCGGTGTAGGTCCAGATGTAGTTGACGCCGGGCTTTGCGGTGAGGGTGGCCTGTACCTGGGCGGGCAGGTTGGTCTGCATCTGGGAGAACTGCGTCTCGATGGTCTGGACGATTTCGCAGTCGGGGCACAGCTTCGGCAACCATGTCGTGAAGGCCTCGGTACGGAGCTTGACGGAGGGGTACTGGGGATCCGTGACCACGAGGACCTTCGCCGAGCCCTTGCTGTCAGAAGCGATGGCGGCTGCGGCCATCTTGCCGGCGAGGTCCTCATCGGGTGCGATGCTGACGTCGAACCGTTTGTCTTCCGGTTCCATGGTGGTGACAGTGAAGACCCCGGCGTTCCGGGCCGCCTGGAGGTTGTTCTCGATCAGGTCGCCGACGCCGGCAGTAAAGACGATACCGTCGGCACCGAGTTGCACGGCCTGGTCCACTGCCTGCCGCGATTTCTCGGGGTCCCCGGCGGGATCGATCATGCGGGCGTTCCAACCGAGGAAGGCCGCTGCCTCCATGGCGGCGTCTGCGCCGCGGGCACACGCCTCTGAAGCATAGGTGCAGGGAATGACCACGATCGACTTGCCGGAGGCAATCTTGGCGGACGAGGAGGGGATCTCCTCCTTGAGCGGTTGCTTCATCTCCCCGGCAAGCGCCGTGGCCTCGGCCACGGTGGAGGCGTTGCCCGCGGCACTGGAGCCGGCGCCTGCGTTCGCGGTGTCAGCCTGACCGCCACAGGCGGCCAGCGTAACCAGGAGTGCCGGGAGGGCTGCCAATGCCAGCAGGTTGCGGCGGCGTTGTCGCAAGATCATGAGATAGGCCTTTCGGAAGGACGCAAGGTGAAGGGGCGAGGCATGGAAAAGGCCTCTGTGTGAGTGGTGCCAAAATCCGTTGCGTGTGTTTCATGGGTGGTGGCCTGAGCGCGTTCCCAGATACCTGTCGACACAACGACTTTGTGATGCAGGTCTCATCGTGGCCTTCCCGGGAGCCAACGAGGTGAAATTGTCCGAACTGGACATAAAGTCTGGCCGGGACAGTCAAATGACCGCGCGGGCGGCCCAGAGCGCCAGCTCCGCGGGAGGAAAAATCAGAGGGGACGTACAATCGCCTTATGGGACAGCGACTCCATTGGGCCGTCTGCGTTGTATCTAAGGAGTCCGATGACGAACTCTAACCTTGCGGGGATCCCGCCGAACGGGGCATCCGATGGGCCTGCGCCCAAGGCGGGGTCGGCGGTTCCTGCGGTGAGTGTTTTCTCCACCAGGAAGGCTCCCGTGAGCCGCCGGGTGGGGTTGTGGGAGGAACGCAACGAGCAGTCGTTGATCGGCCTGCATGTGTCGACACTTGCCAGGGACAGCGTGGTCAGCACCATGTACAACCTCAGCCTGACGCGGCTGAGGTTCACCGAGATCTACGGCAACGACCACATCATTGAACGTGCTGCCTCCAATATCAGGCAGCTTCCCGCCGACTCCGTCCTGTTTTGCCTGCTCCTCGAGGGGAACGCCTTCTACTACCATCAGGACGGGTTCGACACCCTGGGGGCCGGTGACGCGATCCTGTACGACGCCGACCGGCCCTTCATGTATGGGTTCCACACGCCCATGAGGCAGCTCATCCTCGAAATGCCCCGCGACGTCTTCCGGGAAAACACCGGAAGCAGCAGCCCGGGCAAGCCCCGCGTGCTCAGGGGCAGCGAGAGCGTCGCGGCCGATCAACATGCGCGCACCCTGGCCCGGGTCATCCAAGGCACCCTTCGGTCCACGACAGCCCCCGAAGCGTTGCTGGAAGAGGACGCGCTCGATCTCTTCGGGCTCCTTGTCGGGTCGAACGCCGGGTCGTCGGGCCAGGCCTACCTCTTGGCGGCCAAGGGCTTTATCCGCAGGAACTTCCACCGCCCGGACCTCAGCACCTCAAGCATTGCCCGCGCCGTGGGCATCAGCGACAGGCACCTCGCCCGGGTCTTCGCAGTGGAGGAATCCTCCGTCGCCCGGTTCGTCATGGACACCCGCCTGGAGCGCGCGCACCAGCTACTGACGGAGACGGGGTCCGGGCACCTGCAGGTCGGCGACGTTGCCGTCTCCGTGGGATTCGTTTCGGCGGCTCATTTCTCCAGGGCCTTCAGGAACAAGTTCGGATTCACCGCACGCGAGGCCAGGGATCGGGGCCGGGCACGCCAGCCATAGCCCGCGCGGGGGACCGCATGCCCCCGGTTTTCGGCCCGTTTTGTCTCGTTCTGCCATGCACGTTGCCCGTTCGCGCCATGCCGGACCAGTCGAGACTGTGACCTGTAACACTCATGGAAACGCCCCATTCACACAGATGTGAGGAAACACCATGACGCAGGAACTCGTCGAAGAGACAACCCAGCTGCACGAGATGAGCGATTTTTCCGATCTGCTCGAACGGCTCCACGCCATTACCCCGGTGCTTAAGGCCAACGGTGAGGCCAACGAGGCCGGGCGCCAACTCACGGACGAAGTGACCGCGGCGCTCCACGAATCGGGCATCTTCCGCTTAGGAATCCCGCGGTCCGTGGGCGGCTACGAGGCCTCGCCCCGGCAGGTGATTGAGGCCATTGAGACCGTGGCCTACGCCGATGCCTCCGCGGGCTGGGTCGTGATGGCGTTGCAGATGATCACAGGAACCACGGCCGCTTACCTGGGTGCCGAGGCTATCGGGACGATCTTTCCCGACGGCGGCTACTCGCTGATCGCCGGGCAGGGCACCCGCATGGGCAAGGCCAACGAGGTAGAGGGCGGCTACAAGCTCACCGGGTCGTGGAGCTTTGCCTCGGGCATGCCCCAGGCCTCCTGGATCCACACGGCCGCAATCGTGGAGGAAACGGGTGAGGCCCTCATCTTTACCCTCCCCAAGGAGCAGGCCACGCTCATCGACAACTGGGATGTCATGGGATTGAAGGCCACCGGCAGCATCGATTACGTCTGCGAGGACGTCTTCGTCCCGACGGCGTTCACGTACACAGCTACCACCATGGAACCCCTCAACGGGGGGGCGCTCTACAAAATGGGCCTGGCGAACATGTCCGGGATCAACCACGCCGGGTGGGCCCTGGGCGTCGCACGCCGCCTGCTGGACGAAATGCGCGAACTCGCGCAGAAGAAAACCGGCAACCCCGGCGCCAGCGTGGACACCGAGCAGTACTACGCGGAGTATGCGCAGGCCGAATCGAAGCTCCGCTCCGCCCGCGCGTTCGTTTTCGAGGTCTGGTCCGGGAACGAGGCCACCCTCGGCCGCGGCGAAAAGCTCACCCGCGAGCAGGAAACACTCACCAGGTTGGCGCTGAACAACGCCACCTGGTCCGCGCACGATGTCTGCATGACCGTCTACAAGTGGGCGGCCACCGCTGCCCTGCGTTCGGGAGACCTGCAGCGCTTTTTCCGCGACATGCACGCCGGGACCCAGCACGTCACATCCGGTCCGGTCGTCCTGCAGAACTGCGGCAAGATCCTGACCGGCCTGGCCGAGGATTCCCAGTGGAGCTACTTCAACCTGGTCAAGAAGTAGCCACCAGCCTGCCCACGCAGAGCCCACACACCGCACCGACCCCCCACTTCCCAGGAGCCACCATGACATCTCAATCCGCACACGAAGTCCGGCCCCCGGCCGGTCCCGCCTCGGCATTCGCCGAAACGGTCAGCGCCGACGACTTCAAGGCCGCCTTCCGCAACCATCCGGCCGGCGTGTCCGTCATCACCACCCAGAGCGTCAACGGGCCCGTCGGGCTCACCGCGAGCTCGGTGTTCTCCGTTTCGGCGAACCCCCCGTTGCTGGTTTTTTCGCTCTCCACGCATTCCTCGTCCACACCAGCAATCCGCGATGCGGAGACCATCGTCGTCCACCTCATGGGGGCCGGCCAGCTCGAACTGGCCAAGACGTTCGCGACCAGCGGCATCGACCGCTTCGCCGACACATCGACCTGGTCCCGACTGGTCACAGGAGAACCGATACTCCACAGCGCCAACGCATGGCTGCGCGGCAGGATTGTCAACCGGATGGAGGCCGGGGACTCCACCGTCGTGGCCGTCCAGGTACTTCAGGTCAGCGTTCCGGACCAGATCGAACACGATGCGGAAAGCACCCACCCGCTGGTCTACCACAATCGCGCCTGGCATTCGCTGAGCGAAGCCTCGGTCGTTGGGTAGGAAACGGAAATGAGTCTGACGTTCGAGCACACCACCCTCGGGCAGCGTGTGCTGTTCGGGACCGGGCAGGCCGGGGAACATCTGGCCTCCGAGATCGCGCGGCTGGGGGCGCGAAGGGTCATGGTCATTGCATCTCCATCCCAGTCCGCGGTTGTGGAAAACATCACGAAGGACGTCGACGTTGCCCTGAACTACGCCGACGTGGCTCCGCATGTCCCGCTTGAGAAGGCGCAGAAGGGCCGCGCCGCCGCAGCCGAGCGTGGCATCGACCTGTTGGTCTGCGTCGGCGGCGGATCCACCATCGGTCTGGCCAAGGCCATCGCGATGACCTCGGGCCTGCCCATCGTCGCGGTGCCAACCACCTATGCGGGTTCCGAAGCGACCAACGTCTGGGGTCTGACCGAGGACGCCCGGAAGACCACCGGCGTCGACGATAAGGTTCTACCGGCCACCGTCATTTACGACGCCCGCCTCACGCTGGCACTGCCCGTGGAGTTGTCGGTGGCGTCGGGCCTGAACGCACTCGCGCACTGCGTGGACTCGATGTGGGCCCCCCGGGCCGACCCCATCAACCAGACGCTGGCCGCGGAGGGCATCCGGGCCCTGAGCCGTGGGCTGCGCACGATCAAGCGGGATCCCCACGACCGCGACGGGCGGGAGGAGACGCTCTATGGCGCGTACCTCTCCGCCGTGGCCTTCGCCTCGGCAGGATCCGGGATGCACCACAAGATTTGCCACGTTCTGGGCGGGGCATACAACATGCCCCACGCCCACACCCACGCCGCCGTGCTTCCCTACGTGCTCGCCTTCAACGCACCCTTCGCACCGGAGGCCGAGCGGCGGATCGCAGCGGCGTTCAGCTCTGACACCGCCGTTGACGGGCTCAACGCTCTGCGCGCGGCTCTCGATGCGCCCACCGCGCTGAAAGACTACGGCTTGGCCGAGGAGAACATCCCCGAAGCCGCGCAACTCATCCTGCCCTTCATACCCGCGTCGAACCCGCGGACCGTCACCGTCGAGAACCTCGAAGCGCTCCTGACCGCTGCCTGGTCCGGCACCACACCCGGACTCTAAGGAACCGCTATGACCGCACCCTCATCAACACAACCGATCTCTTCCGCCCAGGCCGCCGTCGAGCGACAACTCGTGGACACCGTCGTCGCCTCTTTCGACAAGACTGAAGATCCTCGCCTCAAGGAGGTCATGCAGTCTTTGACCCGGCACCTGCATAACTTCGTCCGCGAAGTCCGCCTCACCGAAGACGAGTGGAACACCGGGATCGAATTCCTTACCGCCTCGGGCCACATCACCGATGACAAACGCCAGGAATTCATCCTGCTCTCGGACGTGCTGGGCCTGTCCATGCAGACCATCGCCATCAACAACACCACGTACGCCGGTGTCGCCGCCGCCACCGAGGCCACCGTCTTCGGGCCCTTCTTTGTGGAGGACGCACCCGAAATCCCCCAGGGTGGCGACATAGCCGGCGGTGCGGCAGGCCAGCCCTGCTGGGTCGAGGGAACCGTCACCGACACCGACGGGAATCCGGTTCCACGGGCGCGCATCGAAGTGTGGGAAGCGGACGACGACGGCTTCTACGACGTCCAGTACTCCGACGGAAGGGTCGCCGGACGGGCCCACCTGTTCGCCGACGAAAACGGCAAGTACGCGTTCTGGGGACTCACCCCGACCCCCTACCCGATCCCGCACGACGGGCCGGTGGGGAAAATGCTCGAGGCCGTGGGCCGGTCCCCCGTCCGGGCCTCCCATCTGCACTTCATGGTCACAGCCCCCGGCCTGCGGACCCTCGTGACGCACATCTTCGTTGACGGAGACCCTCAGATTGAGATTGGCGACTCCGTGTTCGGCGTCAAGGAATCCCTCATCAAGAAGTTCGAACAGCAGGCGCCCGGCGGCCCCACCCCCGACGGCCGCGGCCTCGGCAATCAGACCTGGGCCCGTACGCGCTTCGATATCGTCCTTGCCCCCCAAGACGCCTAGAAGCAACCCGACCTAAGGAAGTTTCCCCATGGGACCTACAACTGCTCCCCATAATGCCGCCAACCCGCTCATCACCTCACGACGGGGTCAGATTTGGATTGCCGGCGAAAAGACCTCCGGCGCATACGGCACGGTCCAACGCGCCCCGCTCTTTGCCTCGTGGGAGGCACCCGAGACGGTAATCCATCCCTACCCGCTGATCCTCATCCACGGAGGGGGTGGGCAGGGAACGGACTGGACCGGCACCCCCGACGGACGGCCAGGTTGGGCGACCAGGTTTGTTCAGGCCGGTTTCGTTGTGTACGTGGTTGACCGTCCAGGCCACGGGCGGTCTCCGTATCATCCCGCCGTGGTTGGCGAGATGGGGGCACCGTTCCCTTACGAAGGCGCCAAGTCGCTTTTCTATCCCGACGACGCAGCCACCGAGCAAACCCAATGGTCATACTCTTCCACCAGTGATTCGGATGAAATCGACCAGTTGGTCGCCGCGATGGGGCCCTTGCCCGAGGACCTCGCCGAGTCCCAGAGGATGGATGCCGACCGTCTGGGACGCCTCCTGGACCTGACCGGCCCCGCCGTTCTGGTCACGCATTCCGCCGGCGCACCCGCGGGATGGCTCACCGCCAACGAACGCCCGGACCTCGTCAAGGCGATCGTCGCGGTGGAACCGATAGGGCCGGCCTTTGCCGAGTTCCCCGGAATTGGCCGGCTGGACTGGGGACTTACGGCCGCCCCAATGGCCTACGAACCCCGGCGCGCAAGCGCCGACGAAGCCGCGAAGGCGCCGGCCCGGTCCCTACGCATCCCAGCCCTGGAAGAGACGCCCATTGCCGTCCTCACAGGAGGAGCATCCGTCTTCGCGACCTTTGCCCCGCAAATCGTCGACTTTCTCAAGACCGCAGGCGCCGCCGTCGAACGGATCCACCTGCCCGAACACGGGATCGAAGGAAACGGACACGGACTAATCTTCGAGGCGAACTCCGACGAAATCGCCAGGATCGTTGGAGACTGGATAGCCACCAGGATCCAAGAGCCGGCATTGAGCCAACAGCCACTACTCAAGGCCTAGCCCTCGAGGAGTCCATAAAGCGGTCAACCGCTACGGCCGTGGAACGGACCGATGAAGTCGTACTTGTACTTGCCCTGATCGTCGATAACGCGGACTAAAGCCGCTGGCTCCCTCCAGGTGGCCTGCGAGTACGAGAACTAGACTGTTGGTCCCGCATGCCTGGGCTGTCCCGGCGGGCGGGCCATCAGCTGTTCCAGGAGCGCGCGCTCCGGCCGGCCCGGATTCCGCTCCACGAAACGGCGGGCCTAGTGCGCGTCGAGAAACTACATTGTGCAGGCCCGGGAGCCGGTGTCGGACGAAGAACCAGTTGATAGCGATCGACGCGCCGATAGACGGCACCCGCGTCAGTAGAGTGAGCCCATAATTACTTCTCGCTACACAGTTCCGGCCTGCCTTGCTGTTGTTGGGCTGCTTCTCTCCGGCTGTGCCGCGCCCGTGTCCCCGACTGACGAGGAGACTCCAGAACCAGCCTCGACAAGGTCCACATCAGGAGATCCCGTCAGCACGCTGACCGATACGGAGCGCGTGACCAAGGCGGAGGCAGCAGTTCAGGCTGCCCTTCCCGATGCGTCCATCTGGAAGGGCATGACCTGTCTTCCAGGCGCGAAGGTCCGGATAAGCTCGGCGTGAACGCTGGCTACGTCGTAGTCAGCTTTCCTGCTATCGCCCCGGGCGAACCACAGGTCGGAGCCTGCGCGGACTATGCACCAGCACAGGCAAAAGCACAGCCCACTCTTGAGGTGCCTTCCGAGGTGGCACACGACCCTGGTCTTCTTGTCAGCACCACTTTCGGAGATAGGTGGCCGCTGACAGTTCCTTACGTCACGGCCCGCTGTCAGGGCACACGGTAGCCGGCCGCGCCCTCAGGCGGGCTCTCTCGATGCCCCGTGGGGCAAGAGCTATGCAGCCAATGGCACGCGAACTGACCCCTCGGCTCGTGCTGGAGTGCCCTCAGGATAGAGGCCCTGGGAGGGACTCCCTCTTGCGCGGGGGTTGGCCTAGCGTGGAAGGCACGGACAACCGAGCGGAAGTACGTGACTTCCTGATCTCGCGGCGCGCCCAGGTTTCCCCGGAACAGGTTGGCTTGCCTGCCGGGGCGAAACGGCGAGTAAAGGGTTTACGCCGTAGCGAAGCAGCCATCCTGGCCGGTTTGAGCGTGGAGTATTGCACCCGACTGGAGCGCGGCGCGATCAGCGGCGCCTCTCCACAGGTGCTGGCGAGCATAGCCGGGGCCTTGTGCCTGGACGACGCCGAGCGGGCGCACCTGTTCAACCTCGCCAACGCCGCCGGCCCGGCCGCCCGGCCGCCGCGGCGCCGCACGTCGGAGCCGGATGTCCGTTCAAAGTGATGCTGCTAAATGAATAGAAGTCTGGCCGCGGAGCGACTGTAGGCAGGGATATTCCTCTCGACTACGGCCTGAACCCGACCGATGCGCGACGGCTGGGCGCCCCAGCCCACAAATGGCGGAACTACCTCGCCGCCGGCGCCTCGGGACTCGTTCCGTTCTTCCTCCTACCGGATCTAGAACAGGTGCAGGGCATCTTCGCGTTTGCAGGCTGAGTGCTGAAAATGTGGCGCTTCTCGTTCTGGTCCAGCGTGCCCACCCGAACGCACCCGGTCCGCTGTCCAGCACCCGGGGCCGGGCCACGAACCTCAAGCCCTGTTCAAGCGGTTCCGCTGGGGCTGTTGCTCGGTTGACCCTGACTGCGCTCGTGCCGGATCCGTGCCCAGCCGCCCCTGTGTGCGGCTCGCCTGCTGGTTCGCCGAAACGCCAGCCGGCACCGAACTGGTTTGGGAACTGGCCGCCAAGAGGCGGGATTCAAACTTGCTTTGAACGAGGGCTCTGCTTTTCATGACTGGTGCGTTTTCTCTTGGTGGGATTCAACGGGGAGGGTGCATGAGGCTCGGACGTGGCGTAACGTCCGGTCAGAAAGGCCCGGCCTGGACCAGATTGGCCGGGCGCTCGCCGTCGGCCAGCGCCTTGAGTTGCCTGGCGAGGAGTTTAACGATCCTGGGTTCGAAGGCCGAGGCGTTGCCGCCGATGTGCGGAGTGATCAGCGCGTTGGGGGAGGACCAGAGCGGATGGTCCGCCGGGAGCGGTTCCGGATCGACGACATCGAGGGCGCAGTGAAGCCGGCCGGACAGGACTTCCGCGGTGAGGGCTGCGGTGTCAACTACCGGTCCGCGTCCGACGTTGACCACCAGCGCGCCGTCGGGCATGGCCGCGAGGACCGTCGCGTCCACCAGTCGGTGCGTGTGCTCGTTCAGCGGAGTCACTGCCACGATTACGTCGTGGGTTGCGGCCAGGGCGGCAAGCTCGGAGGATGCGTGCACGTGTCCGGCGTCGTCGTCGCGGGCAGAGCTCCCCACCCTGGTGATCTCCACTTCGAACGGCTCGAGGCGCTTCGCGATTTCGTGCCCGATGCCGCCCACTCCGACGAGCAGCACACGCCGGTCCGCCAGCGACGAGCGGCGCTGGGGCTGCCAGCTGCCGGTCTGCTGGTCGCGTACGGCCTGGTCAATGCCGCGGAGTTTGGCGATCATCAGGCCGATGGCCAGCTCGGCGGTAGCCGCCGCATGCACACCGGAGGCGCTGGCTACCGCAGCCGACGGACCTGCTGCTTCCGGGACGCCGTCGAATCCTGTGGACTGAGTCTGTACGAACTTCAGGTTGGGGGTCTTGGACAGCGAACCGAGGACAGCGGATGCATCCAGATACGGGAGGATGACCGCGTCGATGTCCTCCAGTGCGATGCCTTCCGGCTCGGAGCGGAGATCCCACACCGAGGCCTCGATGCCGGCCGGGAGAGGCTGCACCCTGGCGAGGAGGTCCCGGTCGGGGAACGTGACTGTACGGATGGTCTGCATGGATGAACCTGTTCGTTAGGAAGTAGTTGTTCTCTGCGAAGTCGCGTCTTCAGGAAAAGCGTCAGGCGACGGCTGCCCGGCGTTCTCCGATGTCGAAGCCCGGGCCGCCTGGGACGGAATCGATCAGTTTGCGCGTGTAGGGATGCCGGGGGTTGCCGTAGACGCTGTCCACGTCGCCGTGCTCCACCACTTCCCCGTGGAAGAGGACCATGATCTCGTCGCTGACATGGTGTACAACGTCCAGGTCGTGGGAAATGAAGGCCATGGTCAGGTCCAGTTCGGTGCGCAGGCGACTGATGAGGTTCAGGATTTCCGCCTGGACGGACAGGTCCAGTGCCGAGGTGATTTCATCGGCGATGATCAGCTTGGGCCCCACTGCCAGTGCCCGCGCAATGGCAATGCGTTGGCGCTGCCCGCCCGAAAATTCGTGCGGATAACGCTCGGCAACATCGGCATCCAGGCGGATGGTGGAAAGCCAGTACGAGATCTTTTCCCGATGGGCACGCGGATTCGATTTGACGGGGTCGATTGCTTCGGCGAGTGTCTGCCCGATGGTGCGGCGGGGGTTAAGCGAGGAATACGGATCCTGGGGGATCATCTGGACCTCCCGACGCATGGCACGGCGCTGTGCCGACGTCATGCGGGCCACGTCAGCGCCGTTGATCCAGATGCTGCCGGCGCTGGCCGGGTTCAGCCCGACGATGGCCTTGGCCAAGGTTGACTTGCCTGAACCGGATTCGCCCACGATGCCGAGGGTCTTGCCGCGTTCAATGGTGGCTGAGACGCCCTTGAGGACCTTTGCCGCTGACTGCCCGGACCCGAAGGTGACTTCCAGGTCGCGGACTTCCAGCACGGGGGCGCCGGAGGTCGGTGTGGTTGTCATGGCTGGAGCCTCTCTGTATCCGTCCGGACCGAGCCAGACTGAACCGGTCCGGGCGTTTCGTCGGTGATTTCATCGAAGGTGAAGTCCTCCGCGCGGACGGCGACGAGTTCTGTTTTGCGTTCGGCGATACTCGGCGTCGCGGCCAGCAGTGCCTTGGTGTACGGGTGCTTGACATCTCCGGCGGCCAGTTGAGCGCCGGTAAGCCGTTCGAGGATCTTGCCGCCGTTCATCACAATTACCTTGTCGCACAGTGCCTGCACCACGCCGATGTCGTGGGAGATGAACAGCATGGCCGTGCCCATTTCCCGGTTGATGGTGCGGAACTGCCGCAGGACATCCGCCTGGACCGTAACGTCCAGTGCTGTGGTGGGTTCATCCGCGATGATCAGCCGGGGGTCCGTGACCAGGGTGGAGGCAATCATGGCGCGCTGGAGCATGCCGCCGGAGAGCTCGTGCGGGTGCTGCTTCATCCGCGTTTCCGGCTGGGTGATCCGGATGTCCGCCAGTGCTTTGACCATCCGGTCAAAGGCGGTCTTCCGGGACTGCTTCAGGTGCACCGTGCTGACTTCCGTCAACTGGGACCCAATCCGCAGGGCCGGGTTGAAGCTGGTGCCGGGATCCTGGTAGACCAGCCCGATGGAGGTCGCCAGCGTGCGCGGATCGTTCTTCTTGAGCAGGTCCAGTTCGCCGAGGCGCATTGAGTGCGCACGGACGGTGAGTTCCTCCGGAAGCAAGCCGGCGATGGACATGGCCGTGAGGGATTTTCCGGAGCCGGATTCACCCACGAGTCCCACCACTTCGCCCGCTTTGATGCTCAGTGACACACCCTTGACCAGTGGCACGCCATTGGGGGTCAGGACGGTGAGGTTGTCCACCTCCACCAGCGCTTCCCGGTCCGCCCGCATTGACGCCGGGAGCTCGGAGGCAGCCTTGACACTGCCGAACTTCCGCCCGCCGCGCGGGTCCGTGGCAGCGGCAAGACCATCGCCGATGAGCATGGCGCTCAACCCCGCAACAGTGATCATGATCGAGGGCATCACGGCCTGCAGCGGTTGGGAGTAGATGTTCACGAGTGCCTCGTTGAGCAGGCGCCCGAAATCGTACTCAGGGTTCTGGACGCCGAGCCCGATGAACGAGAGGCTGGACAGTTCGATGAGGGTGGTGGCAAACACAGTAGCGGTCAGCACCAGCAGCGGTTCTGCCATGTTCGGCAGCAGGTGCCGCGTGATGATGCGTGGACCTGGGACGCCCAGCAGGCGTGCCGTGGACACGTAATTGCGCTGGGAGATCGAGGCAGCCATGTTTGCAGTCAGCCGGGCGAAGGCCGGAATGCTGGCGATGGCGATAGCCAGGACGGCAGACCAGGCTCCCTGTCCGAGGATTGCGGCAATGAGCAGCGCGAAAATGAGGCTGGGATAGGCGACGGCGGCATCGATGACGCGCAGGACGGCGTTGCGGACCTTTGCAGGGGCCAACCAGATGAAGGTGCCGATCAAAACGCCTCCCACGACCGAGATGACCGTTGTGGCTGCCGTCATGATCAGCGTGAGCCGCGTGGCCACGAGCGAGCGGGCGAGTACGTCGCGGCCGAAGTCGTCAGTTCCCAGCCAATGTGCGGCGCTGGGCCCTTGGGAGGCGTTGGCCGTGAGCTTCTCGGCGGCTTCGGTGAGGAACAGGGGTGCGAGGAGACCGATGAGGACCATGACGGCCATCAGTGCGATGCCAATAATCAGGCCGGTGGTCCACCGGAAACGGCTCTTAAGGCGTTTTTCAGCCATTGGACTTTCCTCCTCCGAGGGTGCGCGGATCGATGATTCCAAGGATGACGTCAACCAGCAGGTTCAGGATGATGGCGAGGAAGCCAAGGACCAGGATGATGCCCTGGATGACCGGGTAGTCCTTGTTGATGATGGCCGTGACGATTTCCTTGCCGAGCCCGGGCCAGTTGAAGACGTTTTCGATGATGATCGCGCCGCCGAGCATGCCGGCCAGGATCAGCCCGGCGAGGGTCAAGGTGGTCGTCATCAGGTTAGGCAGGGCATGGCGGGCGTAGAGCCGCAGTGGCGGCAGGCGCCACCCGCGGGCTGTCCGCAGGTAGTCCTGCTCCAGGACCGTCGAGGTTTCTCGGCGGACCACACGGGCGATCGAGCAGATAGGGGCAACCGAGAGGCCAACGATGGGGAGGATCAAGGAACTGAGGGTTGCTGCACCGGCGGCCGGGAGGACCTTGAGGATGATGGCGAAAACGACCACAAGCATCGTGGCGATAACGTACTGCGGCACAGCCTGAAAGAAGCCGGTGAGCATACCGAAGGACACGTCCAGCCACTTCCGGCGTCCGCCGCGGGTCAGGATCCCCACCACCATCCCTGCCGGAATCGAAACCAGCAGGGTCACGATGATGCCCAGCACGGCGAGTTCTGCCGTGAAGGGCAGCTTCGTGGCGATGATCGAGGATACGGACGTGCTGTACGCGAAGGATTCGCCGAGGTTGCCGGTGAGCAGGTTGCCGACGTACGCGATGAACTGCAGGTGCAGGGGCTGGTTCAGCCCCAGGCCCTCCCGGATGGCCTCGATCTGCTCGGTGGTGGCGTCGGCACCGGCGACTGCCACTGCCGGGTCGCCGGGGATGAGCGGGACCATGAAGAAAGTAACCACCACGAGGAGGATTACGGACAGCAGCACTCCGCCTGCACGGCGCAGGCCGTAACTGGCCCAGGGGGAGAGGTTGCGGAGCCCGCCCCGGGGGCCCGTCGGGGCCCCCGGGGGGTTGCTGAACAGGGCACTTTCCCTGTTCAGCATGGTCGGTTCAGTCATGGTCCTTGGCCTTACTTAGTGATGCGCATGGTGGCGTAGTCGACGATGCCTGAGGGCGCCTGGATGGAGAATCCTGCGCGCTGGGCAACGATCTGGGGTTCGCCGACGAAGGGGACAATATCGTTGTCTTCCAGGATGCTGATCTGCGCCCGTTCGTAGGCCTCGCACCTCTGGGCCTGGTCCGTGGCGGACTGCGCCGTGGTGATTTCGGCCAGGATGTCTGCGTTCTCGCCGCCGCCGATGTTGCGGCCGCCCTTTTCTGTGGGGACGCCCGCGATGCGGGTCAGGGACGCTGCCACGGTGCCTACGAAGTTCGCGTCGCCCTGGATGGTCAGGTCCCAGGTCTCCGGCTTGGTCTGGGTCATGGTGGCCCAGGTGCCGTTGTCCACGAGGTTCAGGTTGACCGTGGCGCCGGCCGCCCGGAGGGCTTCCTGGACGTACGTGCTGCCTGCGCCGTTGGGGCCGATGCTGGTGGTGCCCACCATCTTGAAGGACTTGCCGGCGAGCACTGCCTCAGCCGCCTCGGCGTCTTCCTTCGTGAAGTGTGAATTGTCCTCCAGGGCGCAGGCCACGGTGGGAGCGACGATGGAGGTGTAGGGGATGCCCTTGTTGGCGTACGCGGCGGCATTGAAGGCCTGCTGGTTCATCAGCTGTGCAACCGCCTTGCGGAGGGCGGGGTCCGTGAACGGGCTTCCTTCGCGCTGGTTGAACAGCAGGAAGATTCCGGCGAACGGCACGGAGGTGACGGCGTAGTCCTTGTTCCCTTCAAAGCGGGCAGTGTCCGCCGGCGCAATGTCGGAGATGTCCAATTCACTGGTCAGCAACTGGTTCGCCACCGTGGTCTTGTTGACGCCGGGGAAGAACCGGACAGTTTTGGCCGGCGTTCCTTCAAGCTCCTTGGACCACTTAGGCCAGGCCTTGTAGTCATCGCGCAGGGTCATGTCGTAGCTGACGCCGTGGCTGGCCTTGGTCAAGGTGTAGGGGCCTGAGAAGGCTCCCTGCACTGAGCCTTTGGCGAGCCCCTCAAGGTCCGCGAGCCCGGCGGGGCAGATGATGCCGGTCTGGGCCAGGGTCAGGCCGCCGATGAGTTCGGACCACGGCTGGGCAAGCTTGACCGAAACGGTGCCCGCGGCGTCGTCGGCGGTGATGGTGGGCTGGCCCGGGCCAAAGACGAGCTTGCCGAAGTTGTTCTTGGTGGCCGGATCGGCGAAGTAGCTCAGCGACTTGGCCACGATGGATGGGGTGATGACCGTGCCGTCGGCGCAGGTGGCGTCCTTGCGGATGGTCAGCGACGCGGCAGTCGCCGTCGACGTCCACTCGGTGGCCAGGCCCCCGATGAACTGGCCGTCAGCGTCACGGCGCACCACGGTGTCGAAGAGGAAGCGGGCTACTTCGTAGTCGTCCTTCGCGTTGGCCTTGGCTGCGTTGAACGTGGTGGGATCCGAATTCAGCGCGGTCCGGATGGTGTCCGTGGAGGGTCCCGCGCTTCCGCCGGTCCCGGTGGGGGTGGTGCCGGTGGTGCAGCCGGTCAGCAGCAGCGCCGCAGCCGCCGCGGCTGCGGCCAGGCCTGTAATTCTTCCGTGCATGGTGTCTCCTCGAAACAGCGGGGGATAATCTGCGAGAAAGTTCGCGAATGAGAAGAGTTTCTCTTATTCATCCGGGCAAGTCAACGCTTTTTTGTGAGCTGACACACAGCCGTAACCTGGCCGGGCGGTGAATTTACCTGCTGGCAACATTGGCCCGACTTATTTGGGCCAATCACGCAGACCCCCTTGACGGACGGCCAATGAAACGCGAAACTTTTCTCATATGTGATTGCCGCCTCATCTGACTGATCAAGTCGGGGGCCGGCGTCGTCCACTGAACCAACAAAGGTGACAACAATGGCAACAACACTTGATCTCACGGTCCGCAAGGCCACCTGGACCCGCCTTCGCAAAGAACTCGTAGAGGCCTTCGCGGCTTTCCCGGTGGCCAACATCGGTGACGCGATGGAACGGTTGGGAATCGTCGACGGCGGCATCAGCGCCGTGTGGGAAGGCGCCCATTGCGTGGGGTCGGCGCTGCCGGTGCTGGGTGCTGCGGGCGATAACGCAGCAGTGATCGAGGCCCTGGGCTACATTGAGCCCGGCGACGTGGTGGTCATCAACGGCTTCGGGCACGAACACCGCGCCCTGATCGGCGAGCAGCTGTCACAGCGCTTCGAGGCCGCCGGCGCCACCGGTGCCGTGATCGACGGCTACATCCGCGACCGCCACACGATCAGCGAGATCAAGTTCCCTGTCTTCGCCCGCGGCGTCACCCCCGCCGGTCCGTTCAAGAACGGCCCCGGCGTGATTGGCGAACCGGTGGCCATTGGCGGCATTGTGTGTGCTGCCGGTGACATCGTCGCCGCAGATGACGACGGCGTCGTCATCATCCCGGCCGCCCGAGCGGCCGAAATCCTGGAACGCGTCATCGCTGTTGCCGCCCACGAGGCCGAAATGACGGCCGAAATCACCCGCGAATACAGTTGACCTCCGCTTCTCCGGCGCGTTGGACCAGCCCTAGACTGAGAGAGACCTAATGACTACTGCATCGACGGACTCAGTGGAACTGAATACCGCACAAATCAAGGTTGTTACCGCTGACGGAAAGATGGTGCGCAAAGCCACCGTCGCCGGCACCATGGGCTCCTTCGTGGAGTGGTACGACTACGGCATCTACGGGTTGCTGACCACCTACCTGGCCATCAACATCATGGGATCCAAGGACCTCGGATCCTTGTTGCTGACCAACGTTGGCTTCCTGGTCAGCTTCCTCGCCAGGCCCTTTGGCAGCGTGATCTGCGGCTTCCTGGGTGACAAGCTGGGCCGCAAGAACCTCCTGGCCGTCCTGCTGCTCCTGATCTCCGGGGCGACGGCCTGTATTGGCCTGATCCCTTCCTCCTCGGTAATTGGCTGGGCGGCTCCGGCCCTCCTTATCCTGTTCCGCATCCTGCAGGGTTTCTCTGCCGGCGGTGAAGTGGCCGGTGCCATGGCGTTCGTCGGCGAGTACGCGCACAACAAGCACCGCAACTTCAACATGAGTTTCATCGCGGTGGGTTCGTTCTGCGCGCTCCTCTTCGGCAGCGCACTCTCCGCCACCCTCATCACCACCCTCGGGGACGCCACCATGGAATCCTGGGCCTGGCGCATCCCGTTCCTCTTCGCCCTTCCGCTGGGCTACGTGGGCTACTACATCCGCTCCAAGATGGAGGACACCCCGCACTTCGCCGCCCTGCGGGAGCGCAATGAAGTGGAACCCAACCCGTTGAAGGCTGTCTTCACCTCCAAGCGCCACCTGAAGGCCATTGTGCTGACCATCTTCCTGCCCGCCCTGAACGGACCCGGCTACTACCTGCTGTTCGCCTACATGCCCACCTACCTCAAGACCCAGCTCGGCACGGGCAACAACTTCACCATGGTGCAGGCCCTGATGGTGACCGCCGTCAGCCTGGTGGCCATCATCATCAGCATCCCCCTGATGGCCCGGCTGTCCGACCGGATCGGCCGCAAGCCGGTCCTGGCAGGTTCCGCCATCCTGATGGCACTGGTGTCCTACCCGATGTTCGCGATGATCACCACCGGCAACATGACCCTGGCCTGCATCGCCACCGTGGTGATGGCCATCGCCTTCTCCGGCCATGCCGCCGTCGTCCACACCGTGCTGACCGAAATGTTCCCCACCACGGTGCGCTACAGCGCCTACAGCATCGGCTTCAGCATCAGCACCATCATTTTCGGCGGAAGTGCCCCGCTGGTGATGACGGAAGTCATCAAGGCCACGGGCAACAGCATGGTCCCGGCCTACGCCGCGATCGGCACGGCCATCATCACCCTCACGTCCGTCTACTTCCTGAAGGAAACCAAGGGGCAGCCGCTCCAGACCCACTAAGAAAACACGAACGACGGCGGCCCCCGGCCTTTGCAGGCAGGCCGCCGTCGTTGGACCATCCAGCACCACAACAAGAACCTCCGGGAGTTACCTTGAGCATCAAATCAGTCGCCGTCGTTGCAGACCTCGGCGAGAGCTACGGAAATTACAGCATCGGCGACGACGAGGCCCTCCTGGGCCTGGTCACGGCGTCGAACATCGCCTGCGGCTTCCACGCCGGCGATCCGCGCGTCATGGACGCCACGGTGAAGTCCTGCGTGGAACGCGGCATCGAACTGGGCGCCCACCCCGGCTACCCTGACCTGGTGGGCTTCGGCCGCCGCCTGATCGAGGCCAGCGAAGAGGAAATCCGCACCGACGTCCTCTACCAGATCGGCGCCCTGGACGCCTTCGCCCGGATCCACGGCGGCAAGATCAGCCACGTCGCCCCGCACGGCCGGATGGGCAGCATCGCCCAGACCGATGCCAAGCATGCCCGCGCGATTACCGACGCCGTCAAGGCCTACGACCCCTCCTACATCGTCATCTGCCAGAACGGCCTGCTGGCCGACGAATCCCGCAAACGCGGCCTCCAAGTGGGTTACGTCTTCCTGGCGGACCGCGGCTATGGCGAAGACGGAATGCCGGTCTCACGCAACAGCGAGGGCGCCCTGCTGCACGATCCTGAAGAGATCGGCCGCCGGGTTGTCCAGGTGGTCACCGAAGGAACCGTCCGCGCAGTCACCGGCAAGGTGGTCCCGCTGGGTCACGATGCCGACGTCGTCCTCCTCCACGGCGACCACCCGCAGGTCCTCGAAAACGGCACCGCCCTCCGCGCGGCATTGGAGAAGGCCGGCATTACCGCCACCGGTCTCCAGGAAGTCCTCGCCGGGAAAGCCAAAGCGGCCGCCGCGGCCTGACCGCCCGTTCCGGACACTGACCGCCCGCCCCTGACCGCCGCCCGCACCACCGAGCAGGACATATGACCACGCAATCACCGCCAGCCGGCAGCCTCCGCCGGCCTCCCGGCGTCGAGGCGGTGCCCTTCGGGGATTCAGCCCTGATGCTGAGCATCGCCGACGACGACCCCGAGGTCAGGCGGGCCGGCGCCAGGAGGCTGCGGGACGTCCTGCTGGAGGTCCGGCCGTACGGGGTGCTGAACCTGGTGGCGGGGGCGGAATCCCTGCTGGTGGAGTTCGATTGCCTGGCAGTCAACCACGGTCAGCTCGCCCAGACCGTCAACCTTGCGGTGGCCAGCCTGGGGCTGCAGGACACGGGGCCGGCCCAGGGCGCGAAGGACTTCGTGATCCCCATGGTGGTCAGCGACGAATTCGCCCCGGACCTTTCCGGGGTGGCCGAAGAGCTGGGGCTCAGCCCGGAGGCCACGCTCGACGCGTTCACGTCCTCGGTCCTGACCATCAACCTGCTGGCGGCCGCGATGGCGCCGATGATGGCCGGGGTGAAGTTCCCCGGCCAGGTCAGCCGGTGTACCGAGCCCCGGACGGACGTTGCTACGGGGTCGGTGATGGTGGCCGGAACAGGCGCCATCATCCAGCCGTTCCCGGGACCCAGCGGCTGGAAGGTGATCGGCCGCACGCCCCTCACCATCTGTGACATCCGCGAGGACCCGGCAACGTCGTACCGTCCCGGCGACCGGGTGCGCTTCCAGGTCATCCCGGAAAGCGGCTGGGCCGAGTTGGCAGGCCGTTTCCTCCGGCCGGCAGTCCAGCGGCCGGCGCCCTACCAGGAAGGAGACGACCGTGGCAGCGAAGGCTGAGCGGTCGGTCGCGGCGGTCACCCTCACCATCGGTGAAGCCGGCTGGCTGTCCACGTTCCAGGACCTGGGCCGCGAGGACTCCGAGTATATGGGCGTCCCCTGCGGTGGGGCCGCCGACCAGCATTCCGCAGCCGTCGCGAACATCCTCGTGGGCAACCAGCGACGCGCTGCCCTCGTGGAAATCATGGGCGGCAGGTTCTCCTTCACTCCCTCGCAGGACATCTTCATCTCGGTCACCGGCACCCCGGCTGACCTGACGGTCGGGGGAGTGCCGGCGCCGTTGTGGCAGCCGGTCTGCGTGCCGGCACGGACCCGCGTGGTCATCTCCAACGCAACCGGCGGCATGCGCAACTACCTGGCGTTCAGCGGTGACCTGGACGCGCCCCGGTTTAAGGGCAGCGCCGCTCCGGAATCGCGGATGGGGTTCCCCCAGCAGCTCGCCGCAGGCCAGCAGGTGGTGCTCGCCAGCCGGTACCACGGGTTCAGCCAGCCCTACCTGGGCCAGCCGCTCTTCCGGCTGCCCGTTCCGGTGCCTGACTTCAGTCCGGACGTCTGGACTGTTAACGTGGTGGACGGTCCGGAAACGGACAGGACTCCCGGCATCCGGGAGCTCCTGAGCAGCAGCATCTACACCGTGGGCGGCAAATCCAACCACGTGGGCCTCCGCCTGGACGGTCCGGTCATCCACCCGGAAGGGCTGGGCGAAATCGTCTCGCACGGCGTCCCGATCGGGGCTTTTGAGATCCCACACGGCGACGAACTGATCATCCTCGGGAGGTCCCGGACGCTCACGGCGGGCTACCCCATCGTGGCGGTGGCAACCAAGGCTTCGCTGCCGCTGCTGGGCCAGGCCAGCCCGGGCCGGAAGATGACCTTCCGCTGGGTCAGCCAGGCGGCCGCCGTCGAACGCTGGCGGGAACAGCAGCGGCTGCTCTGCGAGCTGGAGGCGCGCGTTCGCAACCTGTTTGCCGCCGTCGGGCTTCCGTTCGTGCAGGCTGCGGATCCCGCTCCGGGAGCCAGCACACGCGCCGCCTGAAACGGTTGACGACGTCAGTTTCAAATGAGAAACTATTCTCAAGTCTAATTTGGTTCTTGTTTTAGCCGGATCCCCGGCCACCACTGCCGCGCTGCCTCCCGCAGCGTGCCGGACGAAAGAGACGCATTATGGAGCTTCTGAACGGCAAGGTTGCCATCATCACCGGCGCCGGTACGGGCATGGGCCGCGAAACGGCCAAGCTGCTCGCGGCTGAAGGTGCCGCCCTGGTTCTGGTGGGCCGCCGGCAGGATGTGCTTGACGAACTGGCCGCCGAGATTGAGGCCGCAGGTGGCAAGTCCTACGTCCGCACCGCAGACATCGCCAGCAAGGCCGAGGTGGATGCGCTCGTGGCGTGGGTCCACGGGAACGTGGGTCTGGTGGACATCCTCATCAACAACGCCGGCAGTGCCAGCAAGGTCCTGAACGTGCGCTGGATCGCCGAAGAGGAATGGAACCAGGTCCTCGACGTGAACCTCAACGCCGTTTTCCTGCTCACGCAGGCGGTACTGCCGGACATGCTTAGCCGCAACACCGGCTCCATCATCACCGTCTCCTCCCTGGCGGCCGTGACCCCGAACCTGCTGGGCGGTGCCGCGTACGGTGCAGCCAAGGCCGCCGTCCGGAACTTCATGACGTACCTGCACACCACCTTCCGCAACGAGGGACTGCGCGCTGTGACCATCCTCCCCGGTGAAACGGCCACGCCCATCCTGGACAACCGTGCCCGCCCGCCGCGCCAGGAGGAACGGGACGCCATGGTCCAGCCGGAGGACGTGGCACGAGCCATCCACCTGGTGGCAACGCTGCCTCAGCGGACCGTGGTACAGGAACTCGTCATCGCCCCCACCGTGCAGCGCGACACCTCCGGGGACATCGAAATCAGCCGCTGGACCGGCGCCCCCGAATCCGATCTTCCCAAGACACCCAAGTAACCGCGGCGCTGGCATCCGCCTGATCGCCCCACTGAATCTTTGTCTGAAAGGACACCCACGTGACGACACCTGCAGCACCCAGCATCCTCAGCTTCCCGCCTTCCGACGCCGTCCAGCGGGTGCTCCGGACCTCCCTCCGCGTCCAGCAGCCGCAGTCGAGCGGCGATCTGGTGTCCCTGGCCATGGGCGAACCCGACTTTGACACCCCGCAGCAGGTCCGGGACGCCGCAGCGAAGGCGCTGCAGGACGGCTACACCCACTACTCACCGCTGCTGGGCGAGCCGGTCCTCCGGGATGAACTCGCCATTCGGATCGGAGCTTTGCTGGGATCCGGCGTCAGTACCAACGATGTGCTGATCACCCAGGGCGGCACGGCAGGACTGGCCGCCGCCATCCTCGGAACCGTCAACCCCGGCGACAAGGTGGTCATCCCGGATCCCACCTATTCGCTGTACGCGGACCTGGTCAGCATGGCAGGCGGCACGATCGTTCCGGTTCCCCTCGCCGAGGACCTGCACTGGGACCTGGAGTTGCTGGCGGACGCGCTCAAGGGGGCGAAGATGTTTGTCTTCTGCAACCCGTCCAACCCCACCGGGATTGTCCACTCCCGCGCCGAGCTTGAGGCCCTGGCGGAAATGATCGCCGGCACGGACACCCTGGTGCTCTCGGACGAGGCCTACAGCGACCTGGTCTACACGCCGGAACCGTTCACCTCCGCGCTGGAAATCCAGGGTCTGGCGGGCCGGACCATCTACTGCCAGACCTTTTCCAAGAGCTACGCCATGACGGGCTGGCGGGTGGGTTACCTCTGGGGTCCCGCGGACGTCATTGCCTCCGCCGCGAGGGTCCACAACACCTTCAACGGCTCCATGAACACCGCAGTGCAGCTGGCCGCCCTCACCGCACTTCAGACCTGCGGCCCGGACATCGAGCGGATGCACGCCTCCTACGCAGCCCGCCGTGAACTGATGTACAACGGGTTGAAGAACGTCCCGGGCCTGACGGTCAGCTCACCGGAGGGCGCGTTCTACCTTTTCCCGAAGTACGACGCCGGCCTGCCGGCAGCCGAGATGGTGGCGCACCTGCGCAGCCACGGGGTGGCAGTCCGTCCCGGCAGCGAGTTCGGCCGCAACGGCGAGTTCCACCTGCGGCTCTCCTACGCCGCAAGTGCCGAGGCCATCACCGTCGGCGTGGAACGGCTCGCCGCCGGACTTGCAGCGTTGAAGTAGCGCCGATGGCAAACACCGGCGCAGCTCCCGGGTTGCGCAGCGATACGTTGCGCAACCGGAAGCTCATCATCCGTTCCGCAGGCCGGCTGTTCGCCGAGGGCCGCCAGGCCACCATGGCGGACATCGCCCGGGCCGCCGAGGTATCGACGGCCACGGCGTACCGCCACTTCGCCTCCGTGGACGATGTTCTGGCCCGGTTCCGGTTCGACGTCGGCAGCGAACTCCTGGAGTTTAGCCGGCAGCAGCAGGCCACCGGGCTGGAACTGCTGCGCCTCGTCAGCAGCAAATGGGTCACCCTGGTGGTGGCCCACGGCCAGGCGATGGTCCACACCAGGTCCGGCGAAGGCTACCTGGCCCGGCTGCGCACCGGTGCCACACACCTGACAGTCCAGGCCGATGCCCTCAGCCCTGCGCTCAGGGACACCTGCCTCGAGCTCGGCGTGGAGGATGCCGGCGACGAGGCCATGTTCCTGTGGAACGTCCTGTTCGACCCGCGGGAAATCTTTGACCTGATCGAAACGCTCGGTCTGAGTCCTGACGAGAGCGCCCGGCGGCTCGTCGCCACGCTGGTGGGGGCGTTGCGAGGCTGGTGCGGCCCGATCCCCGGGCACAGGCAATAAGCTGGAAGTCATGGAAAAGGGCCCCGGAATGCGAAGCGACACCCAACGGAACCGCAGGGAGCTGGTCAACGCGGCCGGCGCCCTGTTTGCCGCCCGGCGGGGACCCATCAATATGACGGACATCGCCAAGCATGCCGAGATCTCCACCGCCACGGCGTACCGGCACTTCGCCTCGGTAGAGGACGTCCTGGCTGAGTACCGCTTCAACGTGGGCCAGAAGCTGAGGGACTACAGCCTCAAGCAGACCACCGGCGGCCTGGAGCTGCTCGAAGCCGTCAGCCGCAAATGGGTGGACCTGGTGGTCAGGCACGGCGGGGCCATGCTGTACACGCGTTCCGGCGAAGGCTACCTCGCACGCCTGCGTTCCGGTGCTTTCTACCTCGCCGTGCAGGCAGAAGCCCTGCAGCGCCCGCTGGAGGAAGCCTGCGCCGAGCTTGGACTGAGCGCGCTGGGGGATGAGGCCCTGTTCCTCTGGAATATCCTTTTTGATCCCCGCGAAATCCTGGACCTCATCAACACCGTGGGCCTGAACAAACAGCAGGCCACTGAGCGTCTTGTCTCAGCACTTCGGGGAGCCTTGATCGGCTGGGACGAAAACAAGAAGGCAGCCTCGCCCGCCTCCTGACTGACTACTCCTGATGAACAACTGCGGCCCACTGGACCGGGTCATTCGGCCAGGCGCACGCTGCGCAGCGTTATTCCGCGCATCTCTCTGCGGATCCGTTCCGGCGGAACGGCGGCCAGGGAGGCGACTTCAAAGAGGTCCAGCTGGTCGGTCTTGAGCGCCATCACGGTGAGGGACCGGCGTCGGACTTCCAGTCCGTACTTATGGTCGGTGGCGGCGGCCAGTTCCTGCGCGTTTCTGCGGATCGCCCGGAGATGGGCATCAGCAGGCGAGCCTGTAGGTTGAAGCTCCGTGTAGCCAGCACCGATCCGACGCTTCACTTCGAATTTGTTGACGCCTGCGGCGGCGGCGATCCTGGCCACCGGGACGCGATCGGCCAGCGCCAGGGCAACGCTGTCGTGCCGCTGCCTGAGGGCGCTCCGGATTCGGCTGTCAGCCTGTGCCATCTGCTGCCGGTTCAACGCCAGTTCGCGGCGAAGCGTTTCCTCGTCGATGGGTTCGAACCGCGGTCGCCTGCCAGGCCTCAGCGGCTGGACGGCCACGTTACAGCCTGTCCGCATCCGGCAACAGCACCCAGACGACCGGGGCGCCGTCGAACGGAGGCATCACGCTGCCCTCGAAAAAAACCTGGCTCTGCGGCAGTCGGCTGTCCGGGCTCCAATGTCCGCTGGCCGGGCAGTGCGTGCCGGTGCCCGCTGTCATGGCCCGGGCCGGCCGGCAGCGAAGGGCAGGTGCTTTGAAGGTCTGAATCATTGGTGCTCCTGGGGGTGAGGTGCAGTTGTTATTGATCGCGGAAGGAAATGAGGACTTTGCCGGACTGTGTGGGGTCCTTGGCGAGGTCGAAGGCCTCGATGGCCTGGGTGGACGGAAACTCGTGCGTCACCACAGGGTCCACGTAGAGCGAGCCGTCCGCGAGGGCTGCCAGCACGTCGTCGATCTCGTGGTTGAAGCGGAACGAGCCAACAAGTTCGAGTTCCCGGGTGATGGCGAGCGAGATGGGGACAGGCTGATCGCCGCTGGGCAGTAATCCCACCATGACCACCCTGCCTCCGCGCATAGCACCTCGGAGCGCTGATGCCAGGCCTCGATGGTTGCCGGAGGATTCCAGCACAACGTCCGCCTGGACGGCTTCGATGGCTTCATTTTCGGTGGCCAGGATGGTCCCTGTGGCTCCAACGGCCCGGGCGATCATGAGGGGCGCTTCGTGCATGTCGACGGCAATGATTTCCGCCGCGCCGGCACGCTTGGCCACAGCCACGATGAGACTTCCTATCGGGCCGCTGCCGATGACCAGGACGCGCTTGCCGGTGAGGGCGCCTGCCTGGCTGACAGCGTGCCAGGCAACGCTCGCGGGTTCTGCGAGGGCCGCCGCACGCAGCTCCAGTCCTTCGGGGAGCGGCCGGAGCATCCTCGCGGGCAGCACGGAATAGCGGCTGAAGGCGCCCTGGGTGTGCGGGAAGCGGGCTGCGCTGCCCAGGTAGGTGCAGCCGGGGGAGAGGTTGGGCCTGTCGGCGGGATAACGCACCCCGTCTCCGCCCGGCGTGGCGGGGTGGACGGCGACGTCTGTGCCTGCGGCCGGGCCGGAGCCGTCGGCAGCCGCCTGGACCACCGTGCCCACCACTTCGTGGCCAAGGACCAGCGGTGCCCGCAGGATGGATTCCCCGGCCGCGCCGTGGAGCCAGTAGTGCAGGTCGGAGCCGCAGATTCCGCCGTAGGCGATGTCAACCACGGCTTCGTGGGGTTCGGGCGCTGCGTGCTCGTAAGTTTCGATCCGGAGGTCGCCAACTCCGTGGACGACGACGGCCGGGCCAGTCACTGAGTTGGTTGTTGCTGTTGTCGCCATGTCAGACCACCACTGTCATTCCGCCGTCGATGAAAATTGTCTGTCCGTTGACGTAGTTGGACGCCTCGGAGGCAAGCCAGCAGACGGGCCCGGACAGATCGTCCATGGTTCCCCAGCGTCCCGCCGGCGTACGGCCGAGAATCCAGGAGTTGAAGGCCTCATCGTCCACGAGGGCCTGAGTCATTTCGGTATGGATGTAGCCGGGAGCAATCCCGTTGATCTGCAGGCCCTGGCCGGCCCATTCCGCGGTCATGGCCCGGGTGAGGTTGCGCAGTCCGCCCTTTGCGGCCGCGTAGGCGCCGATGGTGGGGCGGGCCAAGTCCGACTGGACCGAACCGATGTTGATGATCTTGCCTCGCTTGCGTTCCAGCATCCTCCGGGCAACCTCACGCCCAACCAGGAACGCGCTGGTAAGGTCGGTGGCCAGCACCCTGTTCCAATCGTCGACGTCGAGATCAAGCAAGGGCACGCGGTGCTGGATGCCGGCGTTGTTCACCAGGATGTCCAGCGGACCGTAGGTGGCTTCGGCGTGGGCAACACCGGCGGCCACGCCATCCTCGTTAGTGATATCGAACGAGACCGCGCCCACCCTGTCCTCCCCGAAGATGACCGCCAGCTCTTTGCTGGTCGCTTCCAGCCGGGCAGGGTCCAGGCCATGAAGCACGACAGCGGCACCGGCCCTCGCGAGGCCGCTCGCCAGCGCCTTACCGATCCCCCTGCTGGATCCCGTGACCAGGGCTGCCCGCCCGGTCAGATCAAAGGGTGACGGGTGCTCCATGGAAGTGCCTCTTCTCGACGTTCACTGCGGGGTCTTCTGGTGCTTCAGCGCACACATTGAGCCTACGGCGGGTACATCACCTAGTCAAGAACAATTTCTCATTTGAGATGTAATTATTGTTTTGCCTTACCCGGGGAAACATTGCGACAGTTCACGGCTTCTACGAAGAATCAACACCCGTACTTCGTGTCGGTTTCTGCCTGTCACGCCATGAGATGACTGGGGCGGCGACTGGAGCGATGACCATTGTTGAAGAAGGAAAGGACATTCGATGTGCTCGAAGGTGCCGGGCTAGGCGACGGTGTCGTTGCCCCGTCTTGCGTTGCTGCATCAAGACAAAAAGTGTGTGGACAATGTCCACCCACCGGGCGACAGATCGGGTCGTACTCGGGTCGGATTGCTCCGGATTCCGCATGTTTTCGCGGGTTCACAAGTGTTCGCAGGGGCTGGAATGCAGTTCGAGTCCCACCTCGGGCACAGTGTTACCGCAGGTCAGCAGCTTTTTCGTCGTTCAGTGTTGACAAAGCTTGACGATTCTATGCGATTAATGTACGTAAGCTGTCTCGGGAAGCCCTAAGGGACTAGCGCACGGCATACTGTCAGCCGGCGAATGGCCCCGATATTACCAACAGCATCCTAATGGGCACGACTATTGGCCGTTAAAGTGAGGCTCGACCTCCACGTCCAACACGTGCGCGAGCGCAAAGCACGCAGGGCCGCCAGTTCGTGAAAGTCGGCGCAAGTCAGGCAGACTTGTGGCAGGTGACCGACCTACGGCTGTAGACGACTTCGGGTGCGAATGCCTCGACTGATTCAGGGGAGACATGGACGTTCGGACGAATAGCGACTATCTGGACTTCCTAGCGATGCGGCTCGACGAGTTCTCGACGACGTTCGAGGAATTTATGACACACCATGTCGAAAACTCTGGGTTCGGGGGTATGGCCGTGGGGATGGCACCTGCTGTCCTGTCGAAGGACAGCGCAGACAAGGCACGCGTCCGAGTTCTCACTGATGAACTGAACCGCCTCGCCGGTGCGCTCATGGATCTCAGCAGCGTCACTGGCGTCCGAATCGCAGTCCAGGGAGCCGGGGTGCTTGACCCATTCGTAAATTGGCAGCGGATGCTCGAGCCGAAGCCGCTGCTCGACGCCCCTGTCGTGAGAGGCTGCTGCCTCCAGGCCGCGGGCCGGCTGGATGGCCTCAAGGCGAAGGCCGAAGCGCTGTCGTCGCCAACGATCGAGCCCTCGCTATTGCACCCTTTGGTGTGGGCCGCGGCCCAACGTCTTTGGAACGACGGCCACCTCCGGCAAGCAGTTGCGGCCGCCGCAGAAGCCGTCAGCGGCCAAATGAAGCACCTCACCTGTCGGAACAACGCGAATGACACTTCTCTGTGGCAACAGGCCTTCGCTATCGCCGACCCTCAGGAGGGAAAGCCTCGACTGCGCTGGCCAGGCGACTCGGACGACCAGGACGTCAAAACGATGCAGGCCGGACTGCTGAGCTTCGCCCCTGGAGTCAATATGGTGATCCGGAACCCAGCGACGCATGTCGCAGAAGACTTCACCGAGCAGCACGGGCTGGAACAGCTCGCGACTTTGAGCGTCCTCGCTAAGTTCGTAGACCGCTGTGTGGTTGTATCCGTCGACGACAAGACTGCTCCCGACGTTGAGCAGACGCAGCCGGAGCCGGCAAGCAAACTGAGCCACGATTCACCTTGGCTTAGAGGTTAGAACACCATGGCCGCAAACGATGACCTCCCCCCGCCCGCGCGAGAGCTGCTGAAGAAGGTGAAGCAGCGCTACATGAAGTCGGCAGACTTCAACGGACTGCACATCAACACGACCCGGAACTCGTGCGATGAATTAGAGGCAGCGGTCGCACTGGCCCGAGCCGACCTAATCGAAGTCATAGGACCGAGTGACTACCTGAACATTCACGTCCGCCCCTGGCCTTCGAGGAGGACCGTCGCCGAGCAGATCGAAGAGCTTCGCGGGCTCTCCGATGATGACTACGGTGTGTGCCTTTATCCCAAGGCGAAGGCGCTGAAGGGGATGAAGCTGCCCAGGAAGTTTGAAGATGCCCCGTTCGCCAGAGCCATGGCGCGTGGCCGGTCCACATTGGAGCTCGCTTTCTTCAGCCCGGACGTGCTCGAGGGCTATCGCAACGATGCTCGCTACAGGTTCGGTATGAGCGACTTCGGCATAAACTTCTGGCTGTCCGACGAGGCATACGACAATAAGGACCAACCGAAGAAGGACAAAGTCGGGCTTATGCACCTCGGCATTGCCTACGACATGCGCCAATACGACCCAGAAGTCCCCGAGGCCCCTATCGTCCGACGCGTCGCGGCCTTCTATGGCGACTTGGACGACTTGACACCTGAGCACTAGCAGCGCTGGGCGAGCTTTCAAGTCGATGACGAGGGCATCACCCCTCACCCCGTCTGGTATGCCTCACAGATGGGTCACTGGCCGGACGGCATAGGACCGTTTGCCCGGCTCTCCCAGGAGCTCAAAGCAATCAGCGACTTGTTCGAGAACGTGTGGGGGGCGCGTCTTTTTCGGTCGCACGAGCTGCCTGAAGACTTTGGGTGGATCCTCCGGGCGGACCAGCGGGAATGGGACCATTTCATTCACTCATTCGACAAACTCCTGTCGGACAACATCGACGGTGCGGCCTTGGAAAGGGCCGGGGTTCCACGGGAGAACGATCGAAAAGATCGCCTGGGAACGATCAGCCGGCTCGAGCTGTTCATGACGATGAACCACGTAACAGCGGATAACGCGAAGTGGGCACTGAAACCCTTACGCGCGATCCGCGCTGCGCGGCAGAAGCCTGCTCACGCCCTTCGCACCAACGTGACTGACCACACGTTCATCCGCAAGCAACGGGACCTCCTGCACGACGTCGACGAGGTCCTGATCAACATCCGCCAGTGGCTATCGAGCCACCCGCAAAACCGAGACTGGAAAGAGCCCTGGCCCGACGCCAAGGACTATCCGCTCTAAGACGCAGTTGCGCGCCATATTTTGCTTCGACCGTACGTGCCCGTGCTCGCTCAGCCCAACGGCCGCGCACCAATTTTCCTTGTGCACAACAACCATCACATCACCGCCCCATCGGGGTTGCGCCGGTGATGTGTGTCCGCTGGCAAGATAAGGCTGGCCGCGGCATATTCAGAGGGCTACTCGTCGAGCTGCTGAAGTCTGACGGCCCCGCGATCGCCCGCCGCCGCCAGTCCATCAACGATCCGGTGGTAGTGACTCTTTACCTCGCCGAGAATCAAGCCAGCGCGGCGAAGCTCTATCAACCACTCCTCAAGAAGCCAGAGATGGTTCGCGAACAGATCAAAACGGCCGTCAATGATCGTTTCGATCCAGGTTAACGCCACAGTTGTCTGCCATACACGCGGCGTACCCTTAGCGAATTTGACTGTCGCGTCGACAGCCTTTGGTTCATGACGCGCGAGGACCAACCAACGGCCCTCAAGGTGACCGAGCGCCTCGGGCTGCAGCCACTTCTCTCGGCAACGAGCAAGGGTTGCATCGATGTTTGAGTCCCATGACCTCGGGCTCGGAGTGGGAAGCAAAGCCGCCGTCAAGTAATCGAACCAGTGACGTTGTGAACGAAGTTGACTGCCATCGCCGACGACATCTAACGCGATCTCCATGGCCCACGGCCAAAAGTCCGGCATCGACTCTCTAAGAGCTTCGTCGTAGGTAAACACGGTCGCGAATCCATCAAAGAGTAGATGTAGCGCGTTCGAGTCAGCGGCGAACGACTCAACGTGGGATTTGATAGGGTCGCGGTCGCCACCCAGCACGACTTCGATCATCCGTCGAGCGATCGGCTCGTGATCGATATGCGAATGGTGGTCGTACCCCTCCTTCCACCAGTGAGCGAGCCCTCTACGGTGGGCGTCCCAGAGAGGTGCCCAGAGGTCTTCGACCGCGCTGTGGATGCACGCAATGTTTCGGGCATCCACCATGCATGCGAGTGGCGTCCGAAGGTGGTTGACAAGCAAACTCTCATCAGTGACAGCCGGCAATGTCTCGTGGAAGGGGGCTGAGAGCGAACCCAGCCGCCGCCGTTGGGTCTGCTGATCCCATGGGCCCAGCAGAGAGTCTGCCAACCCCGCGACCGCAGCTTCCCACGCTGGCTGATGGCGACGGCATCGTCTCGTTGCTTGGTCGATATCACATTGAGCGTCCCACACTGGGCCGCATCCTTTAACGAAGATTGCACGTACCTCATCGAACATGCTCGTCGCGAGCGACCGCAGACACCTCTCGACTCGCTCTTGGTCGAGGCCCATCTCGTCGAACCGTTCAAGCAGGAGCAGAGGAGTCGACGCGGCAGCCGCTCGATCTGCTCCCATTGAGAACATCGTTCCACTGAAACTCATGCCGTCGACTTGTGGATTCTCCGCAGCCCACATCACGGCGTCCGCCGCCCACGCAAGATGAGATGACTCCAGTGCCGCCAGTCCCAAGGCATGGGCCCGCACGGCCGCCGCGGCGACAGCCACAAGAGCGTTCTCCGGCCACAGCATGCCCTCCGGCACCTCGCTGTCCTCATCGATTCGGAGGGCAGTCAAAAGGTCCTCCTGGATATTTTCGACGGGCCAGTTCTCAGGGTCGTCGTTGTGATGCGCATACCGGTTCTGGAGACCATAAAGGGTGTTCGTTTTTTGAAGTTCAGCAGTGCGGGGAGCAAGGACCTGTTCGATCCGTTCGGGCCGTTCGAACTGAATCATGAACTGGTCACCGCTCTCGCTGGCGCTATAGTTCTCGATGCGGAACTCTTCCGCCCAGCTCTCGATCACCGCGATATCGTCCCCGTCGCGTGGAGCGTCTCCTTGTTCGGCTCTTGCGTTCTCAAGGAGTTTGGTGCCGATGACCCGCAACTGATCGAGTCGCTCGTCGTCGCCCGCGAGTCGGGCGTTGACTACCATCGAGCCTACGGTTTCGTGGAACGTGTACCTTCGTCGGTCCGTCCCGGATAGCTTGTCAGCATCGGCGTCTCGGACTCGGAAACCATAGTCACCGGTGACGCGAGCAGTCTCCAAGTGCCAGACCGCTGGGGAAGCGAGGAATGGGTCAAGGAGCGTTCCGGCTCCGTCAAGGTGCCGAGTCAGGAACCCAACGACCAGTCCGGGAATGGCGAGGTTGTGGCAGTCGCGAAGAAGTAGTCTAAGGATTGTCTCAACCGGCAGTTTCAGTACCTCGTGCAGGTGGTCGGCGAAGCGTTCCACCGCCAGTAGCGCGCTCATGCAGGCGTAGGGTCCGACGCTGGTTCCTCGATACCAAGCCCAAACGTGGCTGTCGCCAAGGAAGAGCCGACGGCCGGTTTCCGGAAGATCAAGCTCTACCCCCTCGAGGGCTTCGGGATTGCCCTCGATGTAACCCGCTGGTTGTTGGCCGACCCGGAATTTGGCGGCGTGGTCCAGCATCCGGTTGATAAGCCCGATGGCTTCTGCAGGAATGGCGTTGAGCAAGCGGAAGAAGGGACCGTAGTACCAAGCCGATTGTGGTGATCCGAATCCCGTGCCAAGCCCGTGCCTGAAGTCCCGGATGCCGTCATCCATAAGGTGGCTGTGGGCCCAGTGTTCGTCAGGATCGGGTAGCTCGATATAGTACGCCTCGGCCAGGTCCAAGAGCAGGCTTGGGTTCGCCTCAGACATGCTGACGCCAACAACGATCGACTCCACAGCAGGGTTGAGGCTTCCCGGCCTTTCTTTCGCGACCGTGCGGAGCCAAGCCTCCGCACGGTCGTCGAGATCCGACCCCAGCGTTGCCAGCGCCTCGATCGTGAACTTGTCGTACAGCGGTGGATCGCCCGCGAGGATGACATCTCGAACCTCTTGGCGGAGCTGATCCTGTCCTTGGTGAGAAGTTGCCATTCCGCGTAACCAGGCCAGGACGAGTCCACGGATGACCTCGTGCAGGTCTCGATTCCCAAGCCGCGGCCCACGTTCAATCTTCGGTCGTTCGGCGAAAGCGACCTTCACGAGAGGAGCGAGCGCAAATGCGTCCCCAATCGTTCCGCTCACATACCGAGCCTCCGCCAGACGGAGAAGAGTCAACAGGGGAGCATAGCTTTCTGCGGTGAGCATGTCCCACAGTTCACGCACAGCAGACTCCGCGTCTCCTAGCGTGAGGAGAGCTTCGTAGGGGATCTCCAGCCATCGTTCGCCTTGCTCTTTCGCAACGTCGCGGAACTTAGCTGTAAGAGCCGTCCAAGTTGCCAGACGGCTGTCGTTGAGGAGCGCGGTCTGGCATCCGAGGCGCGCCGACCGGATCGACCAGCGAGGTGCCCCTGCTGCGACGAGCAAATCCCAGCCGTTCGTTATGAAGAGCCGGCAAAGAGCGAAATCACGGAACAGATCGGTGGTGAACTCATCTCCCGGTGCAAATGAAGGGTTGTTCGGCATGCGAAGCACACCAGCGGAGCGGAGTTCAGCAGGGCCAAGACCGTGCGGCGAGTCAGCCGGAACGCCCAGCGTGCGCCTGGCGACGCGCAGAGCAGCCTGTTCCCGATCATCCGGTGACGCGGAGCCCACAACATGCACCTCATTCTGACGGATAAGGCTCCGCCACACTGTCGAGAACACGTCCGCCTCGCAGAGCAGGTCGCCCGGATCGAGATCAACGTCTGTGCGTAGCAACGCGTCTACGAGGCCGGGGCGCCCCAGGAGCCAATTCGCACGCGGATCGCTGGCCAGTCGCGCCAGGGGCAAGAAGGTGGCCGGAAGCTCTTCGCATTCTGAGGCGGTCAACGGCCCCACAACGTGTTCCGCTGGGGCACTTCGCAGTCCAGCAAGCTCACAAGCGCGAGCCAATTCATCTCGAACCTGACGTGACCCGTCCGTTCGCGTCACTGCCACCACACCGATACCCGCCCGCAAAGCGGATCCGGCCACCATGCGGAAGACCTGGCCCTTGCCTTCGAGAACAGACTCTGCGCCATCAATCAATAGAAGCCTTATCGGACGCGCCGGTCCAGCTCCCATCACCTCGTCCAGCGAGTGCCCGCTCAACTGACTTTCGAGCTCAGACAGGTTCAGAGGGAGATCGCGCAGGCTGAGGGAGGTGACGGCCCCACCGTTGCGCTGGATGGCTTCGGCTGCCCTCAACGACAATGCGGATTTCCCTACATCAGGGTCGCCCGTGACCACGAGGGCACTGCCAGAAGACCCTGTCGTCCGTATGTGGTCTAGGAGTCGAGTTCGTTCCTCGGAGCGATCCAACTCAAGTTCTTGGGTTCCAGAGCGCAATGCCGGTCGAACAGATTCACGCAGCTGAACCCCCAGCCTGTCGAACGCTGCCCAGGCGCTGGCATAACGGGCAGAGCTCAAAATGGGGTAGTTGCTCAAGCTCCGGCGAATCACTGACTGCGTGAGCACTGCTGCTTGCGGTGCCCATTCCCCGACAAGTTCCTCGATGCGTGAAAACAGAGCATCTGCCACCACTGGGGTGCCGTCACTGAGCATTCGCTGCAGCGCGTTCACCGCCGCCGTCCGGTCTTCTCGGCCCGTTCTCTCCAGGCGCAAGCTTCGAGTTGTGAGACATGAGAGAAGCCTCCAGGTCAGTTCTTGACTACTCAGCCCACGAGCAGAGGAAAGGCCGCTTGCCGCTTGCCCCACGAGTCCTTGGATGTGGGCGTACCTGTCACGAACTCCAGCATTGGTTCGCCCGGACTGTGTCAGACGCTTGGCCAGCTCTTCGCCATTGGGAAGGGACCGCGCAAGCTCCGCGAGTTCGGCCAGTTGGGTGACCGCGTTGGCGCTAGTCGAGACTGCGAGGACGAGATGCCATAGCCCCGACGATGCCTCCGACCAGTGGTCCGTCACGATTGTCAGGAAATCACGGATCAACGGGACCGATGCGCTATCACTGTTGGTCAGGGCCGGACTCCTGCGGACCGCGATAGATGCCCGGTGTGTTCGTCCGTGAGCGTCGCGGCCCTCAAGTAGGAGATCATCTACCTCGCTGAGGTCGCTGGCCTGGAGCCGAATCGAGTCGACCGATATGGCGTCGCCGAGCTCCGAAACGGAGTCGCCGCCAAGGAACCTCGCGATCAGACATGCGGCGTACGAGTGCTCCAGGCGAACACCTCCACCTCCGGTCGAATACGGACTCGACCCGTTTGCCGGCGAAGGCGGGTTTTCTGCAGGTGCAACCTCTTCCAACCATGCGCTGATCAGAGGATTAGAGACTGCAAGTTGCCACAGAATTGCTCGCCCAGACTTCTTAGAGCCGGCGAAGCCAGCGTCCGACAACGTCGCCAGCGCCCCGTTTGCTGTAGTTGGTGACACTTTCAGTTCAGATGCAACTTCGCGCCCGGAGCGCGGAGTAATGCTTCCCGCCAGCACTTTCAGAGTTCGGTACTCGACATCGCTGAGGGTTGCTTCAAGGGTTTCCGTAGCAGTTGCCATAGTCCAAGCCTAGGCTTCTATGTCCAGAATTGCTGGACATGGCAGGTCTTCCATCTCACGTCACCTAAGACCAGGTAGCTGACCTAGGACGTTCGTGCCATCTGCATTGTCGTAGCATCGAATTTGCCATCGTGGGCTCTTAGCGTGGTTGTGCTCTCTGTCAGTTCTAGGTGGGGGAGGGGCGCGTCGTGAGTGATGTGCTGATGCGTTCGGTGCTGGTGAACCAGGAGAGTAGTCGCGGGTCGATGGCGCCGATGACGGTTCGCATGTTGACCAGTTGGGCTCGGACGTTGCTGTTGATGATGGGTTCCAGGTGGGCAACCCGGTTCCGGAGGTGGTAGACGCCCTCAACTGCCCGTTCGAGTTCACGTGGTGTTCTGCGTAGGTGTGGAAATGCTCTGTGGAGTGCTTCGTCCCAGAGGCGTTGTTTGCCGGCGTCGTGGCGCCCGGGCAGGATGAAGCGCCAGGTTCCGAGGGACATCGCGGCAAGGATGTCTGCGTGCATGGGGTCTCGTTGGCCCTGTGGCCTGCGTGTGGTCGATTTAAGTGCACGACGCCTGGCATCAGGGATGTCGCGGCCGGCGACGCGGAGTAGCAAGGCGCTCGGGTCGATGAGCCAGTCTGATGAATGACTCCGGCCGGTGTCAGGATCCATCTGGGAGGCGTTCCACCTGCAGAGTTGTTCGTCCACGGCGTTGCGGAGGACGACTTCAAAGACGTGCAGGGCTTCGTAGACGGCGCCTGAGAGGTCAATGTTCCAACGGTAGAGCCGGATCGCCTCATGCAGGGTGGGTGTCTCGCGGATGTACGGTGCCAGGCGCTCGGGGCTGATCCTGTGCTGAAGGACCAGTTCGATTGGTGTTTGGTGCGCTGCGGCCATAGGACTAAACTGTAGAGGAAGACAGGGGCAGGTTCCCTGTTATGGATTACTGAGGGTCCCGCGGCCAGGCGACGCGGGGCCCTCAGCCGTTAACCGCGACTGCAAAAATACTGGTCGGCGGATGCCTCGCGCGAGTCAGCAAGCGGTCCGTCAGCGAGTGGATCAGATTGGTCAGGAGTGGGTGTTGACACTGTCAACAGATTTGGCGGCGGACTGGGCCGAATATCGGCCGGTCGGGCTCTGATTGCTTATGTTTTCGCGGCTTCCCAATGTTAGCAAGGCCAGGAATGCAGTTCGAGTCCCACCTCGGGCACAGTGTTTCCGCAGGTCAGAGACTTTTTGTCTTTTTACTGTTGACAAAGCTTGACTTTTCGAGATTCTCCATCGACTCGTTCCTCGAAGGCAGAGCCGCGATGTGGCCGGTGATCTTCCATGAGTTCGTAATCCCGTTCCGTTCATCGCCGGCCCAGCGGCAGCTGTGGTTGCGGCGGACGCCGCAGCCAGGGAACCCGATCCTGGTCCCGGACCAGGTTAAACGTGACCAGCTCGCGGCGCCTGCCAAGCCGTGCCTGCACCCGCCACACTTCAAGGTCAATCCGCGGCGGACTCTCACTGGGGTAGTGCTTGAAGCCTTACACCACCCAACTGTGCGCGCTGCCCGGGATCAGCCCTGACTCAGGTGAGGATTGGAGTGGGCACCACCCGCAGATGAACTGAGTATTCATGTGCGGGTTCGGCGGTCGATTGACGACGGCAGCCCGATGTGAGTTGGTTAGTTCGGACACTGGATAATGCCCTCATGGAGAATGATCACACCGAAAGTGCCGACAACACGCTGCCCCCAAAAAGTAAGCCCCGCGGCGAGGCTCCCTCAAGAGCGTCGAAGAGTCTTGGTGGGTTGGATCGGACGGCTCTGTTGGGGGAGCAGTTTGTGAAGCAGCAGGAGCAGATGCTGAAGAGTCTTGGTGGGTTGGATCGGACGGCTCTGTTGGGGGAGCAGTTTGTGAAGCAGCAGGAGCAGATGCTGAAGAGTCTTGGTGGGTTGGATCGGACGGCTCTGTTGGGGGAGCAGTTTGTGAAGCAGCAGGAGCAGATGCTGAAGAGTCTTGGTGGGTTGGATCGGACGGCTCTGTTGGGGGAGCAGTTTGTGAAGCAGCAGGAGCAGATGCTGAAGAGTCTTGGTGGGTTGGATCGGACGGCTCTGTTGGGGGAGCAGTTTGTGAAGCAGCAGGAACAGATGCTGAAGAGCCTCGGTGGGGGACTCCCCGCGCTGGCGGAATCTCTTCGTGCCAATTACTCCAACCTGTCTGCGGTTCGATCTCTGACGTACCCTGCGCTAAAGAGTGTCAGCGCTGGTAGGAATCACGCGTATTCGCCCGAGATGATGCGATCCTCTAGTTATTTTGAGCAGTACGAATCTGAGGTTGATAGCTTTGAGGAGTTCCACAACGAGTCTTCCATTCTCATGGGGAACCATCAGAAATCGCGCTTCCTATGGCGGGGCCAGCGAGACGCCGACTGGCCGCTGCACAGCTCCCTTTTTCGCGCACTGTGGGCAGCGAACGGTGTTCGCTCACCGCACGAAAAGCATCGGGAGGAAGAACGCTTCCCGACCGAAGCTGACATGGTCATGGCTGAAGCCAGCATCCTTGATCATGTTCGAGAACATTGGCGGTTCGATGATGACAGCGCCATGTCCACCTTCGCGCGGCTACAACACTTCGGAGCACCAACGCGCCTTCTTGATGTTTCTCGAAATCCGCTCATCGCTGCCTGGTTCGCAACGGAGGCGAATGACGAGACCGATGACAAAGACTGCAGAATTTTTGCCTTGGCAACCTCGACCATGCCAGACGACGACACCGAACGGGACCGGCAGGACCAGGGAAGCAAGATTGGACGCCATGACGCTGGCCAGGCACTGCCGTTCTGGCATGCCTTGGAATCTGACCAGATACGGCAAGATAACCAATGGGGAACCGGAAGACTTCGCCGATTCTGGGTCCCACCCCTCTACGAAAGCAGAATTTCCGCCCAGAATGCTGCGTTTATCCTCGACGGTGTTCCCTTAGATTCCCCTGACTTAGACAAGCACTTTCTGAAGCCGGGTGGCAAGGAGCCCTGGAAGATTACAGATCGATTGGCCAGCGGATCCATAAGCGTCCGGTTCTCGCGCCCGGGAAGGCCCGTAGGCCGCAGGCTTGCGAAACAACTTCCCCCCAGTTTCACGATACGGATCACCGCCAAGGCGAAACGCGAAATTCGTGAGGTCCTAAATGCTAGGTATTCCTATAACCGGGCCACTATCTACCCCGACATCCAAGGGGCCGCGGAGGCCATCCGAACCGACTTGAAGGACCTTTTAGTAAAGGGCTAACGGATCGCCATCATGGTAACTGCACCTGGGCGTCACCAACCGTCCCGGCACGATTAGAGCAACCGCCTAGTTGGGTGACCGCATAGGATTCGACTCATGACCAGCCGCCAGGATAATCAAGCGGGGGCGCTGCAGAATCAATGAAGAGGACGTCCTTGCGGACCGCCCAACGGCCTACGGCCGCCGCTACGCCAACGATGGCCCACGGTATTAGCATCACGGCCTGCCAGCCAAAACCCAGGACGCTGCCCAACAGCCAGAACGCGAAAGTTGGTACAACGAAAAAGGCTCCGATATGGACCCATTGTTCCCGGACCGGGCGCAACAGGTAGGCCAACACCCAGGCCAGTGGCGCGGCGAACACCAAGGCAACTCCGAAGCCATAAAAAACCGTCATGCCCAATAAGCCCCACATGTGGCCAGCGTCAGTCCCATTCCGCACGGCGGGTACGCCAAAGTACGCCGCAACCACTAGCAGCAGTAGACCTACCCAGAGCGAGGTCGCGATCAGCCAGCCCCTGATGAACCCGTAGGCATCCAGGGCTACCCTGTATGACCGAACTGCTTGCGGCTGCGCCGCGTCCCCCAACGCCATGGGCCCAGCCTACCGATAGCCGTCATTTGCGTCCCTTGGGGTTCCGTCTGAGGGCGGGCGGCTCCTTGTCGTCATCCAATTCGATGTCTCGAAACCTCTTCGCCTCGAAACCCTAGCGTTTCAAGACAGTCGGCAGGAGTCGACAACGGACGTGACTGCCGGTGCGGGCCGCGTTCGCACCGGCAGCTGAAGTCAGTGAGGGTGATATTTAGCGCTGCAAAAAGACCGCCATTTATGGTTGAAATTCACAGCTGCGAAACGGCGGTACAAGTTGTGGTCTGCGAAGTCCTCAAGGAAACCCGGACTGCGACGACGGGGGCATTTGATGAAACTCGGCTACGCACGCATCTCCATTTCAGATCAGGACGCGAGCGTACAGATCAAAGCGCTCATGAACTACGCCCCGACAGGAGGAGTACATCTATTTCTGGCGGGTGGACTGTAGGGGCGGGTCTGTGATCGACGTACTGAAACCGTCAATGAGTCCACGTTCAGAGGGCTTTTTTGGGTGCGGGAGACCGGCACAACATCGTTGTCGGCGGCCCTGAGGCTGGCCCTGCAAGTCTCAGGGCTCGTTAGCAGCGACGGCCAGGTGGTGCTCCCGATGCCAGGCGAAGTAGCCCTGCGATCGTTCGTCATGAGCGAGGCAGCTGCGGCCGAAGGTGTACCCGAGATGGTCCCCAATCTGTCCGTGTCCCGGTTTGCCGGCCCCGATGGTTCCGTCAGTGCCGACGATGAGGTAGCCGCGCTCAAAGAGCGCATCGCAACCGAACAGGCATGCCAGCATGGACACATTGCGAGTGTCCATGCGCTCCGCCTCGGAGCATTTAGAGCGGGGTTTGATGTGGGCGGCGACCAGGAAGTCGTCCGGATAGGAGTGCCCGCAGAGGGAGCATGAGCTGCCCCGGAGCTGCAGCTGCTGGTTCCGCAGGTAGCGCTGCTCGGTCCGAACGGCGGCGAGGGTCAACGTGTCGCTGGGACCGCCTAGGTATTGCTCGGAAGGCCACGCCCCGTCCAGCCCTTTATCTCCACCGTTGGCGATTTCCAGCCCTGCGTGGTGCAGCAGCTTCAGGGCGGCGTCCCGGTCTACCGAATATACGTAACCGTTGTTGGAGCCGCCTTTCGCCGTGACCGGGCCCCGGCCCGGCGGCAGGATCCGGTAGGCGTCCTCCCGTGGAATTCGGACTTCGCAGAGAGGATCGGTGAGCACCAGTATGCCGTTCGTGTCCGTTGGCTCCTTGTAGCCGCGCAACGGCGGATAAGAAGGCGTCGGCAGCGTGGCCACGAGGCTGATGCCCTGAACTGCTGGGCTCTTGAAGTTCAGTACGACGTCTCCCGGCCGGACATCATGCAATGTCTCCCAAGAGGCGACGCGCTGCCCGCCGGCGCCTTTCAAAGGTGCCCACAAGGTGCCGTCGAGATAGACATGCCGGAAGTTCTGGGACTGGAATGCCCACCAGAAATTAGTGGCAGGACCGACAGGGACGGTGATCGGCGTGTCCTTCGTTGAACTGGTCATGCCTTATTCATACCGGAAAACGCAAGGGCGCCTGAGGATCCTGCAAAGGGTCTGCGCCAACCGGGGTGCCCTGCTCTGCCCGTAGCGGCGGGCTCGAATCGTCAACGGTTCTTGATGGCGCCGTCGGCGGACGGCAGGTAGATTGACCGCCAGGTGACAATGGGCGTGGTGGTGGGGGGATCTTCGTTGCAGCTGGTGGCGTACATCAATGGTGAGCGAGTCGATGCGACTGAGCTGGCTCATCGGCCGTGGCGTGATCTGGTGAAACATCCGCGCTATGCGGAGCTGGTGCTGATTGAATGCGGGCTGCGGGCCAAACGGGTGACCTCCCACATGGGCCGCCAGTACTTCGCCCATTACCCGAGCTTTGAGTGCCCCGTCGTGCACAAGTCGGAGTCGCCCCAGCACCTGGCCATGAAGCAGGCGCTGAAGGACAGGATCAACGCGGCCCCGGGGTGGACCGCGGAGGTGGAGGCCGCTCATCCCGAGCGGGCCTGGACTGCCGACGTCTTGGCCACCAACACGGACGGCCGGCGGCTTGCGTTCGAAGTCCAGCTCTCGCCGCAGACCCAGGAAGAGTTCGTGCGCCGGTCCCAGCGTTACGTGGACGATGGCATCGGCCCGGTGTGGGTTGTCCCCAAAGACTTCGATTGGTTCCGGGTGCAGCTGCCGATGATCATAACGGGCTTCGGCAAGACCAGCGACCTGCCCGGGGATCCTGCTGAATTGATGGAACTGCTCGACCACCAGCCGCTCATCGGAAAAATGGCCCGGTCCGGGGCGATAGTGGACGCGGTCCTGCAACCAAGATTCAAGTGGCCTCACGGGACGCCACGGCACCAGTGGGACACCATCCAGCGACTGGAGGCTGAGCGCGCCGAAGCAGCGGAGGCCGCCAGGGTGGAGGCTGCTCAGGAAGCCAAAGCGAGACAGCTCGTGGGCCAGGAGGAGGTACAACGCAAGGCGGAAAGGGACTCGCTGTTCACGGTTCAAGCTGTGGCACCGGACGTCGGGGCTGTACCCGCAGTTAAGGCGGGGATGAATGTGTGGGCGAGCATCGTCAGGTGTTCTGGCTCCGGCCACCCTTTCCTCATCTGGCGGCTGCTGGAGCCGCCGGCGAGGATTGATCTTCGCCCATACCGGCCGGGCCCTGAAAGCCTGGACCGTGTCCTTGTCCCGGTCGAGGCCTGGCTTCTGGCCGCTGGCGGCTCGCTGGTCCGAGGCAAGTTGGTCACCGTGAACCGACCCGGTAAGCCTCTGGGGTTCGCATGCCCTACATGCAACGACCTGGTCCAAGGGCGGTGGGTGTCTTCGCTACCAAACTCGAAGTGGTCAGCAATTGCCGAACGTATCCCGGCGGAGGTCGACGTTCCCAGGCCGCCGGAACCGGGCGCGCGCCCTGGGCCGCCAAGGGAGCAAACCTTCAGGCCTCAGATGGTGCACCGGCCGACGCGCATTGAGGAAGGCCCCCCGGAGTTCATCGGCCCGCGGCCCTGGGCCCTCTGGATGTCTGAAACCAGGGACGCGACCGAGATCGCCGCACGCCAGACGGCCAAAGATGCCAGGGCGGCACGACTGCGGGAGATCAGCGAGAACCCACGCTACATCGGCAGCGCCAACGGATTCAGGTTCGAGTGCAGTGACTGCGGCGGAACTTTCGAAGACGACAACGAGGGCATCCACGCGAACGCCCAGTGTCTGGCGCGTGGCGGCAGGAACCCGGCTGGCAGTTGGCGATGACGGGCGGTCGTGAAAGGGTCGCACCCATGAAGCCGATCATCCTGCTCGACATCGACGGCGTTCTCAACCCGGCGCTCCGGTCGCGGCCGGGTGCTGTCCGGCCTGACCCGTTGCTCTCCTGTGAGAAGAAAGCATTGGTACGGCGCCTGGGCAGGTGCGGCCGGATCGCGTGGGTGTCGACCCGGCCGGCAGAGATGACAGCCGACTTGGAGGACCAGCTGCAACTGGACGTGGAGCCGCTGCGGGTGACGCTGTTGCTCCGCGCCGCGGACGGGGACGACCCAACGCCGAAGCTGGCTGGGACTCGGTCGTATGGATCGACGACGTCCTCGAACCGGATGCCAGGAAGTGGGCCCACGGTCACCACCAGCCGGTCCTTCTGGAGAAGCCAATACCGGACCAGGGACTGACCGAGGCGCACGTCGTCGCAGTCGAGGTGTTCATCGAGGGTGGCGGGGGAGGGGTCGAAGCTCCGACCCCCTGAAGAACGGACGGTGCCGGGCTACCGGGGCGCGGCGCCGAGGTACTCCTCCAGGGTGATGCCTTGGGTGGCAATGTCGGTGGTGAGCTGCACGCCGACGAAGCGCAGATGCCAGGGCTCGTGGTACTCCGGAAAGCGGTGGAAGGCGACCTGGCTACTTGGCGGGATCCGTACTGCAGTGCGGCCTACGGCCCCCTCTAAATTCTGGCTGCCCGTCATCGCAGAGTCCTTTGTCTGGCAGAGGGGCTGACGGTGGCGACTTGTTTGTGCAAGGTTCGTAAGGACCGTATAGACGCTGGACTGCTAACGGGCGCCCCACCACGACGGCTCAGGTGTCAAGGGTTCCACCACGGGCTCCGGCTGGGATTCCTGTATGGATTCCACCTGAGAACAAATCAACCGCAGGCCGCAACGGACAGCCCTCGAACTTCCCTGCTAATGCCACTTCCTACCGCCACTCAAACAGGTCTGTCTTCCAAGAACTTCCGCTCCAAATGAGACGGCAGTTGTATAGCCGTGGCTCAGGGTTATAGTTCACCCACGTACTGAGTTTGTAGGTCTTGATGGAGGGCTCATATACATCACTGCGGTCTTGTCTCTCCCTGTCGCCGACGCTGTCCTGAATCATCCGCTCGCAGGTTTCCTTGGCATTGCTCCACGTGTTTGCAGGATTATTCCGTGGGTCTGATGCTGTGTGTATCCAGGAACTGATGCCAAAGTATCCACCGATGACAGCGGCGATGATGCCCCAGATGGCAAGTTTCTTGAGAGGACTCATCCTAGGAGGCTGATGGTGAGCCGGAGTGGCAAGCCGGCGTTGCTGCGGAGGGCTCACTGGGGGAGTGGGTGTTTGCCAGGACTCCAACTTCAAAGGCTGCTGTGGCTGTGGCTTAGGTTCCGGGCCGTGTTGATTTTCCAAAAGTTCCCCCAATATCTAGATGAACGACAGCACTCACCAATGAATACGGTCGTGCAGTGAATCATATGGTCAAGCACCCACAATTGATGGCTTCCTCGAACTTCGGTATCAGCAGAGAGGTATTTCTCTTGATACCGGGGAGGTGCCGCCATCCTCACAGGGACTGCGAAAAGAGTTTGGAACCAAGGGCGGGGGTGCTAAGACAAACAATTCACACACCTGTTATCGAGGCAAGATAACCGCGGTGTGTGGCGCATCGGGGCCAACGACATCGAGGACTTCATCGCCGAGGCATACCGGCGCACCGCCGAACGGATCGCTGCAATCAATTTCGTAAGGCCCCTGACCCCTAACACAAAGCGACTGCCGCGCCCCCTCGAAATGGGGAGCGGCAGTCGCTCTGTTTGTTCAGAATCTGTCAGGAAGGGCGTGTTGACAATGTCAACAGAATCGGCGCCGGACTGGGCTGTACATTGGCCGGACTGGCTCGGATTCGGAATGTTTTCTTGAGTTCCCAGTGTTTGCAAGGGCTGGAATGCAGTTCGAGTCCCACCTCGGGCACGCATTCCCCCTCGTCAGAGGGGGTTTTGCTTTTAATGTGTTGACATTGACCCTCCGCTTGCTGGGATGTGGCGATATACGTCCTCTAATCTGGCTTGTTCGCGAGGCCGTTGTTGGCCATCACTCATTCATAGCTATGAGTTGTGTTGACGACATGACCAAGGCGAAATTTCTTCCCGGTTTCCATCCATCAGGTGCTCCCCGCGCTCTGGCAGGGCGTCTGGCTGTGTGTTTGTCGGGCCAAACACGTGTTGACAGTGTCAACACCTGTCAACGGGCCCGCCTGTAGAGTTGCGCGCCGGTGAATCGGAGTTCATGCATGCCGTGTTTTCTTTCGGTTTGTGCAGCCGGCCTTTCGTGCTGCCCCATATCCATGCAATCGGCAGATGATGCCGACATGACGGCCCGCCAGGATTTCCGCGAAGCTCGCTGAGAGGAGACAATATTGGGCGGCGGGCGGATCAGCGTATCTTTGTGCCGGCGGCGGCTGGCCGGAGGAGTCTGCGCAGCCCACGGGCTCCGCGGGCACAGACCCAAAACCGGTGAGGACTGGAGGTGTGTGTGACTGGACACCACCTACTCCGCCAGTGTTGTCGCAGCTCAGGCGCATTCAGGCCAGGGTGTGTGCACAAACTTCCGCGGAAGTCTGGACACGTGGACTTCAATGGAGGTCCCGGGATGGACTGCAGCAGTAGTCCTTCCACGGGGCAATCCGGTCCCAGCCTATGCAGCATCGGTTCACCGGACCGGGGGAGCACCATCGTTAAGACCAGCAGGGCAGTCGGCCGGACTGGATCGTGATCATTTTGGAACGCCAAGCACCTAACGAGGCTGTGGCGGGGCAACTTGCAAGCCGGGAGGGGACAGCACAGCCGTATGGATAGGAAAGTCGGCGCAAAGAACGGGATTCCACACGGTCCCAGGCAGCCTGGTAACACTCGATGTTGCTGGAGCATACGTCGGCCTATCGGCAAAGACCGGCCCCGGGCGACTGTCTGTCAGGTGGGAACTAAGACTCTTCGCCAAAGAAAGTGTAGAAATACCTTCTGGAGCCTATTCTGACGGTTTTGAGCGAAAGCCTGAAGTCAGGTTGGGGCGTGAGTCACCATGACAGGAGGGCGGCGCCACCGGGAAAACTGACGCGCATGAAGTTTGCCGGGCAGCCTAGGATGGTGCTTTCTTACAGTTGTTGTCGGTGCCGAAGCCGGGGCCTCTTTACGCGGTCCGCTTAGGCTGCAGCCGCCGGAACTTCCGGAATTCCATTGTGGTAGCGCACGGTGCTTCGCTTGAATATCTCTGCATAGATGGAGGACCGGATCCCTGCCACGCCGTCGCGTTTCTGGAGGTCGGCCAGCAGCGCCCCGAGATCCTCCAGCGCGGCTACCGCCACCTGTGCCACGAGCTGGTCGCCGGAGGCAGCGGCCCAGCGCGTGACTGCGAGGCCGGCGAGGTGTTCCCCCAGCCTGCGCGTCGATCCGTCCGCACAGGCGACCGTGATCAGGGACTCGACCGGGAAGCCCAACGCTCCCAGGTCCACCACGGCCCTGATGAACAAGGTCCCGGATCCGGTCATCGCATCCAGCCGTCGGCTCACGGTTGCTTTGGAGACGGACAGTTCAGAAGCGAGCTCGTCCAATGTGGCCCGGCCGTTGTCGTGCAGCAGCATGGCCAGCATGCGGCTGGTCTCATCGAGCGGTGGGCGGCCATCTGCGTTGCCGGCGAGGCGGCCGTCCTCGTCCGAGTGCAGCGCTGCGTACTGTTGTTTGGTCAGAACATCCGGCGTCCAGCCGGAGGGTGTGCGGAAGTACTCGAACAGCGGCATCATGGTGAACGACTGGATGCCGTCTACCTCCCCGAGGCGGTGGTACAGCAGGTTCGCCAATGCATCGGGGGCGAGGAACATTCCCGCCACTGCCTCATTCGATCCAGAGAGGGCGCTGACCCAGGAGGACTCGTCCTGGTCAGCGAGCCACGAACAAACTCGGCGCAGCTCCCTGGGAACTGCTTGCACGCGGAGCAGGAAGGAAGTACGGGAACTTACTGCTGCTGGGTTGATGAAGGCGTTGATGCGTATGGCCCCGGATTCGAGGAGTTTGTTGCCGCGGCGGGCCACGGTCCGTTCCTGTTGGCCGAGGACCTCGGCGATCAGCCGCCACGGGGCGCGGCCATTGCGCACGAGTGCGGCCATAATCTGCCGATCGAGCGTATCAAGCTGCTCCACGTCCAGTTCCTTCGTCGCTGTTTCGGCCGTCGATGCAGGCCAGGCTAGGTACCCGAACTGCGCGGGGCAACAGGCTTCCCTGTCGCCCCGCGGCATCTCAGTTCCGGCCCAGATAGGCTAGCACTCCGGATAGCGCTGCACTTGTTCCTCCGACGACGGCGGCGTGTGCCTCCGGGGCGAAGAACGGCGAATGGTTGCCGGCAGGCGTTGCGCCGTCCTGGAAGAGTTCCGGAGCAAACGCGCCAAAAGCCCAGTAGACCCCCGGAACGCCAATGGCGTCGCTGAGCCAGCCCGCATCTTCGGAAGCCATCCCGAGCGGAGCATTGATCAGGGCGTCCGCGCCGAAGTCCGCCGTGAACGCTTCGATGACGCGGCGGGTGGCGGCAGGCTCGTTGTAGCAGCGGGGGAAGGTGTTCAGTTCCGCGATGGTCGGCTCCGGGGCGCCGGAGGCGGCGGCTTCAGCAGAGACGATCCGGCGGATAGCCGCGAGGACGGTGGCGCGGGTGCCTTCATCCGGGGTCCGGATGTTGATGGAAAACTCCGCAGTCTCGGGGATGATGTTTTCCTTCAGGCCCGCGTGGAACGTGCCCACGGTGATGACGGCAGGCGTGGACGGTGCCAGTTCGCGCGAGACGATGGTCTGGAGCCGAAGGACCATGGCAGAGGCGGCAACAATCGGATCAATTGATTGCTCCGGCTGCGAGCCGTGTGCCTGGCGGCCGTGGACTGTGACCTTCCAGGAGTCGGCCAAGGTGGCCATGTGCCCGCCCCGGATGACGAGCGTGCCCTTGGCCGCGGGCAGGACGTGTTGGGCCAGCACCACCTCGGGTTTGGGCGCCCGGTCCCACAGTCCGTCGTTGATCATCGCCCTGGCGCCGTACGCTGTCTCCTCGCCGGGTTGGAAGATCAGGACCAGGGTTCCGGCCCAGAGTTCCCTGCGGTCGGCAAGGACGGCGGCAAGTGCGAGTGCCGCCGTGATGTGGGTGTCATGCCCGCAGCCGTGCATCACCGGGACCGTGACACCGTCCGGCTGCGTGCCAGTCGCCTCGCTGGAGTAAGCCAGGCCTGTCTGTTCGGCGATGGGCAGTCCGTCGGTGTCGGCCCTGAAACCGACGACGGGTCCCTCGCCGTTCCTCAGGACAGCCACTACCCCCGTGACCCCGCAGCGGAAGGATTCAATCCCCAGGCCGGCCAGCCGGGCTTCGATGTAGGCGGCAGTCTCGAATTCCTGGGCCGAGAGTTCCGGATGGGCGTGCAGGTGCTCGTACACGGCGGTGTATTCGTCCATAAAGGATTCGGGAACATCTATGGCGGCTGTCAGCCGCACACTCGTAGTGGTGGTCATGGCTGGTTCCCTTTCAGTGGGTGGGTTCGGAGAGGCGGGCGGCCGGGCTGTCTCCACCCTGGGCTGTGTCGGCGGCCGGCGGCGGGGTGTTGGACCGCGCGAACCAGGAGACGGCGAGAGTGATGATGACGGCCAGAGCGGTGGCGTAGAAAGTCAGTGCCGGCACTAACGGCACCACCACAAAGACGATGAGGGCTGCAACCACAACGGCCACGATGGTGGTGCGGCGGCTCTTCATGGCCACCACGCTCTGCAGGACCACGGCACCGAAGACCGCAGGCAGGATATAGCCACGGGCGGTAGCGATCAGCGGTGCGGGGAGCATCCCCACCAGCCAGGTGCCCAGGACGCCCACAAAGAGAATCAGTGTGGTGATGTGGATCAGCACCGCGCCGATGATGGCGCTCCCGGCAATGAGTTCGGCCCGGCGCGTGCCCGGCCTTTCACCCAGGTTGGCCTGCGCCACGACGGCCGCGGGGAGGAGCTTGTTGGCGATGTTTCCGATCAGGAACGCCTGGTACATTGCCGACCGGCCCAGAATAGGGAAGTAGGAGATGGGCTCAATGATGGCAATGACGCCGAACGTAGCCAGCACGGCGGCCACTGCGGTGACAAGCTCCAGGCCGGTGATGCCCATTCCCGAGCCGAAAGCGGCGTACAGGGCAGCGGCAAGGGAGATGAGCAGCCCAAGCCCCAGCGTGATGGGGCCCCAAACGGAGGTGGTGCGGTCAAATGCTGCGAGTTCAGCGGAAGTGGTTGTGGACATCGGATTGGCTCCTTTCAGGAGTTTCAGACTGCGGTCATAAAAAATGCGGCGGCAAGGGCCACAATGATGGCGAGCCCCAGCCCCCACTCGCGCACCCAGGGGCGCCGCAGCCGGTGGGCCAGCAGGAGGCAGGCTCCCATCGCGGCCGCTGACACGATCATGGTCACCAGGTGCACGGGGGACTTGACCACCTCGGTGAACGCCAGGGTGAAGAATGCGCCCAGCAGCGCGGCGGTGGGGACAACGGCCATGACTGCAGGATTGACTTTGCGGAGTTTCGCGTCACCCTTGCTCAGGAGGGGTGTGAGGATCAGGGCCGAGAGCATCCAGGCGAGCCCGCCGATGGTCATGGCAGCGAAGGCAAGGGCGAATATCTTCTGGGTGTAGGTGGGTCCGCCCAGTTGAGCGCCCTGCGTGCCTGCAGAAATTCCTGCGGCGGCGACGTCGAACGCGGCCGAACCCACGAGGCCGATCCGGGCCAGCACCGCGGGTGTCCCGAAAAGCGGGAGCAGGGAAACTGCAATCAGGGCCACGGCGAGCGAGGGCCCGATCGCAGCCACAGCTCCGGACCGGACCGAGCTGGTGACCTCGGCCCGAGTGAGGCCGACGGCCGGGGCCGCCTTCCGGATGGCCCTGAAATAGATGACCGACTGGAGGATGATCACCGCGAAGACTCCCACTGCCGCAGCCCAAAGGACCGGATGGTGGATGAGTGGGGTGATATCTGTGGAACCTGGATCGACAACTGCAACAGCCACGTGCGCTCCCTTGCGAGATGTGAGGGACACCCCAGGGATGGGGATGTCTAAAAGGTCAATAAATTGGCACAATGTGCCGCTATGTTTCATTTGTACAGCATTGAATGTCCATAAGTACATACTTTGCTGATTCCTGACGTGTATCAACCACGTCGCAAGAACGTAAATCTGAAGTCGGCCGCGCCGATATGAGAAGCCGTATACAGTGCCTTCTCGACAAGCGTGTCTGCAAACCCCAAACGGTGGGTCCGTAGCCGGGATCGATGTCCATGGGCAACCGACGAAGACGGTATCCGCGATATCTAATACCCACCGGACGCCGTGTTGCTGGACCCTGTCCCATCGGGGACCAAAGACCTGTCAGCAGGATGCTCGAGACCGGTGGCCGCTCCGCCCGGGTCCGAGCTCTCGCCGAGGGTTGGCTGGTTTAGGGCCGTCCGGTGCGGGGCAGCTGCGCCACACCGTCGAAGAGACGTGGACCGCAGTCATACGTTGGATTCCGGCAGAGGGCTGGCAGCCCGGGCCCCTGGGAGACTGACGCCTCTTGGCCCTGTCGCCACTGGTTGCCGCCTGACACTGGGCATAGCCGCCAACGAACGCCAACACAACCCGCTACGCGAAATGAGGCAACGTATCCGGCTACGCGGAGGTCCCTGGCCAGGGCCTGGCTTGCCCTAGGCATGATCATGATCTGCGGCCCCCCGGACACCGCCGAATTCGACATCGTTACGGGCAGCGTGAAGGCCGGCCACGCCTACGCCCGTGCGGATAGTCCCGCACAAGATTGCAATACCCCACCCTCTGGGTGTTACGTCACGTGGAAGGGCCGGCGGCAGCGCAAAATGCACCGATCCATCATTCCGGGACGGAGGTGGTCGGACCCGCACGGGGCACCAGAAGAACCTCAAGCGGGGGCTCTGGTGGCACGTTCGAGAAAGAAGCCGCGTGCTCCCAGTGTCGATGTTGCAGACTGGGCGGTGGGCACCCGGCATGGGCTGCAAGTCGCTTGAAATGTTTCTTCCTGGATCTCGCGGCGTCAAAGTGACCCCGCTGGCGAAGCGCCCGTCCGGCGTCGACTAATCCTCCTCCTAGGAAACTGATACGGAAAGCCTTTCAATGCGTTTGAAATAGGTATTTCTGTTCGCTTAATGGGACGCCTAGCCTTGAATCAGGCCGCAGTATGTGATGCGCAGCACTTGGCGTTCTTGTAAGGACAATGCGGAAACCAAGACGAGATATCTACGACAAAGGAGTCAGTATGACCAGCGAAACAGAAGCCACCGCGGCAGCTTCCGGCGCAGGGGCAACGGCCCGCTTCAGGGAGAACAAGCAGTTCGCGGCAGACACCAGCCAGGAGCGGGTGAGCACCCTGGCCAACCGCGTCATCAAGGCGATCAACGACACCGTCCTGGACGAAAAGGTCACCTACGACGAATACAACGCCTTCAAAGCCTGGCTCATCAGGGTGGGCGAGGACGGCGAATGGCCGCTGTTCCTGGACGTCTGGGTGGAGCACTCGGTGGAAGAGGTTGCCAATGCCAACCGGCACGGCTCCAGAGGGACCATCGAGGGCCCCTACTACATCCCTAACGCCCCGGTCCTGAACACCCCGGCTACTCTGCCCATGAGGGAAGACGAGCCCGGTACCCCGCTGCTCTTCCAGGGCCAGGTCCGCAACGTCGCCGGCGAGCCTCTCGCGGGCGCGCTCATCGAACTGTGGCACGCCGACGATCTTGGCTTCTACTCCCAGTTCGCACCGGGTCTGCCCGAATGGAACCTCCGCGGCTCGATCATTGCCGATGAACAGGGCAACTTCCAGGTCAACACCATGCAGCCGGCCCCTTACCAGATCCCCACTGACGGTGCCTGCGGTGCCCTCATCGCGGCAGCCGGTTGGCATGCCTGGCGCCCGGCCCACCTCCACCTGAAGGTCTCGGCCCCGGAACACCAGCTGATCACCACCCAGCTCTACTTCGAAGGCGACGAACACGTTTCCGACGACATCGCCTCGGCCGTCAAGCCCGAACTCATCCTCGCCCCCACGGAACGGGCGGAGGCACCGGGCCGGGAAGTCACCTACGACTTCATCCTCGATCCCCTGGACTGAAGCAGAATCCAACTCTCTGGGCTAAGCCGGCGAGACCGGACAGCCTGCCTGCTGTTGGGTGGTGGTCCCTCGCCGCCACCCAACTTTCAACCGCGGGTTGGCCTTGAGGCCGTCTTGCCAACATCAGTTCCTCAGCAGAGGAGGCGCCAGTGAGCCAGGAAGCAGTCGTGTCACCTGTAGACACGCGCGAAGTGCGGCCAGGCATTCGGACGTTCGCCATTGGAGTCGCAGTAGCGACATGCCGTTCCGATGACGGCGTGTCCCACGGCGCCACGGTCAACTCCTTCACGGCCGTCTCACTCGATCCGCCCATGGCCCAGGCGACTGACCCGGACTTCACGGTCCCGATACCTTAAAGGTGCACCCTATGCCATCAATGTCCTGTCCATTCAACAACGGAACGGCGCCGTGCCTTTCGCCGAAAGTATCGTGGGCCGGAAGCCAGTCACGTTGGCATGCCGTCCCTGGAGCATCTATGACGGCGGGGACCACCTCATTGTGGTCTGCGAAGTGATCTCCTTGAAGGCACCAAGCACGAACCGCTCCTGTTCTTCGGTGGAAAGTTTCGCCGGATTAACAGTCTTGGGGACGGTCCGCCCTGGGACCACTCATGTGACGCTTCCGACTCCGAAGGGTTCGCAGGCAGCGTCTCGTTCAACCCATTGGTGACGCCCAGGCCGCGCGCTGCACAGGGCAAACAGATTGCGTGTCTTGGCCGTTAGTAAGAGACAAAGGAGAGAGCATGACGATTGAAATGCACCCCCGCTTGGGGTGCCAACACAACCACGGATTTCTCGTAGGAAAAACCTCTCATTGCTTGCTCTACACCCGCTCAGCCCTAGGAAGCCGCGTGCGGGCACCGGTCGCAGACCTGGTGTCAACGGGACGTCAAAACAGATGGAGGCTGGTCCACTTGGCCTGGGCGGGCTGGCCCTGTGAGGGGGTCGTCGCCCAGTCCGTTTCCACCCCAATACCGTCAGGAGCCAAGATGAGGCTTCGCGCGGAACACTTGGTTCTGCACCAGCGGGTACTTATTGGAACGCATACTGCGTCCGTGGATCTGGCGGCAGAGGCTGCCCGGCTGGATTCAGATCGGTCGAGGGTTGGTATGGTCTTTGGCATTGGTCAGACGCGCGGTCGTAGGCAATTGGTTCGTGCACATTCCGGACGCGCGGATGATGAACGCAGAAAGAACCTGAGCGCTGGTGAGGGAGCTTGTCCGTGACGTCGATGGCTGCGGTCAGCAACGAGATGGTCGCGAGTTTCTCGACGAGCCATCTGCCATGGTGCCTGGACGTGGTTCGTGACGCCTCGCTGGAATACAAAGATGTGAAGCTCGGCGGACCATGGGCAGTAGATTGCCGTCTGGGCGGGATGTCAGGCCGCCGCGGTTCCCGTGAGATCAGTCGTACGGACGGTGATTACACCGCGGTCTTGTTAGTACGGCAAGGCCAGGAGGTCTTTTCACAGAGCGGTCGCCAGGCATCGGTTGGGCCAGGCAGCGCCGTAATTTGGGACGGAGTCATCCCGGGGGAGTGCCACAGCGACGGCACGCTTGTAAAGACGACACTCTTTATACCCCGTGACCTCTGCCTCGAGGCACTCCCGCGCCTCGACGCACTCGTCGCCCGCCCCCTGGCCCCGACCCCCAGCCTCCGCCTGCTGTTCGGCTGGTTAGAGATATCGATGACGTCCGGAGTCCTGGACACGGAGGCGGCCGCCACAGCAGGACGTGTCGCCATCGACCTGCTGACATCGGCGCTAGGTGCTTCCACGAACATAGTGCTCAACACTCAGGCGATCCGGCTGATGGAGATCAAGGCCTTCATTGAAAGCCAGATCGCAGATCCCGGCCTGACGGTGGATGACATTGCCCGTGCCAACGCGGTCTCAACCCGGTACCTGCACATCTTGTTTCAAAGCACGGGGGAGACCTGCCGCCAATTTTTGATGCGCCGTCGGCGGGAAGCGGCACGGCAACTGTTGTTGTCATCGGGGAACCTGTCGATTACAGCGATCGCGCACAGGTACGGCTTCGACAGTCCGTCATCGTTCAGCCGGGCTTACCGCACCGCGTACGGTGTTTCACCCCGGGAAGCACGGAACACCCGCCGCTGAAGGTGATCCACACGACGTTGTGCGCACCCGGAACATTTCTGTGCACACGGTGGCAGGTTTTGCGCCCTGGAATTTCACATACTTGCTACTGCGAGGAAATACCTCCCGGTGACGAAGGAGTCCCCAATGTCTAATACCCTGAGCGAGCGTGCCGTGAAGCACGCCGCACTCTTCCAGCCCGGACGGATCGGAAGTATGTCCCTGAAGAACCGCTTCGTCCAGTCCCCCATCTTCACCCAGTACGCCGAGGTCGATGGATACGCGGGCCCCCGCCTCATCGAATATTTCCGGGAACGGGCGCGCGGGGGAGCAGGCCTGCTCATCACGGAGAACACCTCGGTTGACTGGCAGGTTGGCCGCACGGTGGGACACCCGATCCGGATCGACCACGACCGTTACCGGTCCGGTCTGGCCGACCTGGTCGAGGCGGTGCACAATGAGGGCGCGAAGATCGCCGTGCAGCTGCACCACACGGGCCGCCAGAACTCGCAGGGCAACACCGAAGGCAACGTGCCCCCGATCGCGCCAACGGCCGGCATCACCAGCGCCTTCGGAACGGCACCGCGCGCCATCGGGCTCGAGGAGATCCCCGGCCTTATCAACATGTACGCCCAGGGCGCCCGGCGGGCCAAGGAGGTGGGCTTCGACGCGGTGGAGCTCCACGGCGCGCACGGGTACCTGCTAGGGCAATTCCTGTCGCCCAAGACGAACAAGCGCACCGATGGGTACGGAGGCTCGCTGGAAAATCGCGCCCGATTCGCCCTCGAGGTGGTCCGGGCGGTACGCGAACAGGTCGGTCCGGACTTCCCGGTGCTGTACCGGCTCAGTGTCGAGGAGCCGTACGAGGGCGGGCTCTCCCTGGAGGACGGGCTGGCGTTCTGTCAGATGCTGGAGGAGTACGTGGATGCTTTGGACGTGTCGGCCGGCAATTACGACACAGCGGACGTTCTCCTGCCCATGGTCCCCCCGGGGAACCTCCTGCACTATGCCAAAGAAGTGAAGAAGCGGGTCTCCGTACCCGTTATCGGCGTGGGGCGTTTGGTCTGGCTGCTGGACGAGCTCAATGACGACGTCGCCGCCGGAGAGCTGGACTTCGTCGCCATGGGACGAGCCGGCCTGGCCGATCCTACGATCGTCGAGAAGACCCGGCGTGGTGAGACGTCCAACATTCGCCGCTGCCTGGCAGTGAACGAGTGCATTTCGCGGTGGATGTTCAACGGTCAGCACACACAGTGCGTTATTAACCCTGCCCTGTCTCAGGAGAAGCGGGCCGCCGAGGCGCGACGGCTGGCCGTCCTCGCCAAGCGGGTCCTGATTGTTGGAGCCGGCCCGGCCGGATGCGAGGCCGCCATCCTGGCCGCCGAGCGCGGCCATGAAGTGACGCTGGTCGAACGCGAGCGGGAAATTGGCGGCCAGCTGCGGGCGTGGGCCGCCGCGGAGGTGTTGAACAAGGAGATCACCACGTTCCTCGAGTTCTACAGCGCCGAGCTGCAGCGCACCGGCGTTGAAGTCCGGCTCGGCGCCGAAGTAACGGAAGCCGATATGAACGGGTATGACACCGTCCTGCTCGCCACCGGCACTGACAGCTCGGGCGCGCCCAAGGGAGCAGTCGAAGCCGTGCAGATGCTGGCCGACCGCCGTGCCCCCCAAGCGCAGGAGGTGACTGTGCATGGGGACACTGAGACGGCGATGTTCGCGGCCCTGTGGCTGGCCGAGCAGGGCCGGAAGGTTACCCTCAGCTCTCCCAGCGCCGACGTCGGACTCGACACCAACGACATGCAGCGCAACCACCTGCGGCGGCTGCTCACCGCCCGGAACGTCACCGTTCTCACCGACCAGCAGGCCCCCGCCGGAGAGACAGTGGTGTGGGCACAGGATCGGGCTGCCAGTGATGCCCTTGCAGGGGCAACCGACGACGATCGCGTGCACATCATCGGCACCCGCCTTAGGGGCGGACGCATGTACGAGGCAACCCAGTCTGGTTTCTGGGCAGCAGCCCAGATTTAGGAGGAGTACCAATGACTATTCGCGCAATTGAGCACATCGGCATCACAGTGCCGGACCTTGAGCAGGCAACCCGCTTCTTCGCCGACGCCTTCGGCGCCGAAAAGATCTACGACATGCTCGACGAACCTCTGGCAGGCCCCGCCGTCGAGGCCGGCCTGGGTGTCCCAACAGGGGCACGGATCGAGGCAATACGCATGCTTCGATTCGGCGAAGGACCCAATCTGGAGCTGTTCACATACTCCGGAACAACCCAGCGCGACCCTGTAGTGCCGAGCGACTACGGCCTCCAGCACTTCTGCGTCTATGTAGACGACATCGAGGAGGCCGCCGCCCGGTTGGAAAAGGCCGGCGGGCAGCTGCTGAGCCAGCCCGGCGATCTTCCCGGAGGCGATGCAGGCGAGGGCAACCGGTATCTCTACGCCCGCACCCCGTGGGGCAGCACAGTGGAGCTCGTAACGTACCCATCTGCCCAGGCCTACGAATCGCGAACATCCCTGCGCCGGTGGCGTCCGGCCAAGGAATCCGACAATGTCCGTCAGGAAAAATGACACTGGGCGGCGGGTACGGGCGATGAACCAGCCCACGGTGCGAAGAGCACGCAAGGCGCCTCACTTGCAGCCCGATTGGACTCCGGCTACGCCCTGTATTCGGGCCAAGCTCCTGCTCAAATCGAACAGGCAGATGAGGGAGATTCCGTCAACCTTCAGAAGCAGGTGAGCCGCACGCAGGGCGTGGACATAGGCGAGGTTGTCTTCGAACAGGAAGTCCAGCCCGCCCACGCCCAGGATGATTGGAGGCAGTCCTGCCAGGGAGGGTGCCGGCGCAGGGGAGAGCCGGGGGTCGGTGAGGTCCTGATCTGCGTCCACGTAGGTGGCCACCAGGCCGCCGATTGGCTGGGCTGTCCAGTCGGTGGAGGGGTAGAGGAGCAGAACAGCCTCAACCGGGATTCCGCTGTCGCGACAGTGCAGTGCTACGGCGGCGGCGATGTTGCCCCCGTCACTGTCCCCTGCCAGTACCAGCCGGTGCCTTCCCAGCTCCGCCAGATGGGCGTGCACCCACTCGGCGGCGGCCACGGTATCGTCCACGGCCGCGGGGAAGGGGTGTTCGGGGGCGGCGCGCCGGTAGTCGACCTGCACCACCGTGGCCGGTGTCGCTACGGCCAGGCGGGCGGCGGTGCCCTGGTGTGAGTCGAGGTCTCCGAGCACCCAGCCGCCGCCGTGGACGTATAGGACCACCACGTCGGAGAGCGCTGGAGGTTTCTGCACCCGCAGAGCCACCTGCCCGCCCGGACCCGGGATCGTGCAGTCCTCGACGGAGGCCACGGGTTGGGGCCGGGGCGGATACAACCGGTCCCGCATCTCGGCCCCACGTGCTCTGGCTTCGGCTACGTCGTTGAAGGGAGGGAAGCGGCCGGTAGCGCGCAAGGCCTCCTCGACGGCGGCCGTTTGGGGGTCCGGTTGCGGTGCTTGGGGAGTCCAGGCAGTTGCGTAGGAACGCAACAGTTCGTTCGAGCACCTCCAGTACGAAGCCGTCCTGAAAGACGTGCTAGCCGCCGTTTTCGATGTTTCCACCTGGACTCCAGCGTCAACTAGGGCGTCGCGGTAGCGGCCAGATTGTTCCACCGGCTACCAGGTTGTCCTCGTGCCCGTGAGCGACGAGGACCGGGGGCAATCCGGCGTGCACTCAGCTGAGAGGGAGAACTGCTCAGCGGTCCAGGCGCTGCCAGCCAGCGAATCCGGAGCTACGCCGCTGACGGTGCGCCAGTGATCCACGCCAGTCCCGTCGACTGGTTGCTTGCTCACCGCTTTATGTTGAGAAGCAAAACCCCAAGTTGATTCTCAGGAATATAATTCCTTGAAGTACAGTTACCCTCACTATGGACTTCTTCGATGCACTCATCCGGTATGAAACCAACCTGTGGAACCATGTCGACAACCGGCTCAAAGCCGCAGGCGCGCCGTCGCTCGCTGTTCTGTCCTCCCTCCGGGTCATTCGGCGCCACGCGCCCTCCGCCCGCGTACAGGAGCTCCGCCAGGAGCTGCGCATCACCGTGGGTGCCGCGAGCAAACTGGCGGATCGTCTTGAAAAGGAAGGGCTCGCCCAACGGCAGCCGCATCCCTCTGACCGCCGCTCCTCACTCATTGCGCTTAGCCCGGCCGGCGGGCGGGCACTGGACCTTGGCGTCCTGGTGCTGCAGGACGCCCTGGACGAACACCTCGCCGGCGAGGACATCAGCGCCCTGGTGTCAGCGGTGCAGCGCCTTGATGAAAGCCTCACTGCATCCGCCGCGGTGCCGCAATGAGCGAAACGATGCGTGCGGTGGTTGTGGAGGCACCAGGGGCACCTGAAGTACTGCAGTTGCGGCAGCTGCCTCGCCCGGCAGCCAGACCGGGTCAGGTACTGATCCAGGGGAAGGCTTTCGGGCTCAACCGGTCCGAGCTGCACTTCCGCCAGGGCCTGGCGTACACCGGAGGTTTTCCACGTGTCCCGGGAATTGAGGCGGCCGGTGTCGTTGCGGAAGCTCCCGGCGGGGAGTTCGCACCTGGTCAGCAGGTGGTCACGATGATGGGCGGCATGGGCCGCGAGTTCGACGGCGGTTACGCCGAGTTCGTGCTGGTGCCGGCGTCGCAGGTCATCCCCTTCCATAGTGAGCTTCCCTGGGACGTCATCGGCGCCGTTCCAGAGATGCTGCAGACCGCCCACGGCTCCCTCGCGGTAGGGGTGCAGGCCAAGGAGGGGGAGAGCCTGCTCATCAGGGGCGGCACGTCCTCCATCGGTCTGGCCATCGCGGTGCTGGCAAAGCTCCGCGGTATGACCGTTCTCTCCACCACCCGCAGCGAGTCCCGACGTGCCCTGCTCGAGAGCGTAGGCGTAGACCATGTGCTTATCGACGACGGCGAAATCGCGCCCCGCGTGCGGGGAATACTTCCTGGCGGCGTTGACAGCGCTGTGGAGCTCGTGGGGGTTAACGTCATGCGCGATACACTGCGAACGGTCCGCCAGGGAGGTGTTGTCTGCTTCACCGGAATGCTCTCCGATCAGTGGACAATCGATCACTTTTACCCGATGGACTGGTTGCCGAACGGCGTGCGGCTCACCGCATACTCCGGGGAGGCGGCCGATCTCCCTGCCGAGGTACTGCAGGAGTTCCTTGACGCGGTTGCCGCCGGCCACGCCCGGGTCCCGGTCGGCGCCACCTACCGCATGGAGGATATCGTGCAGGCGCACCGCGACCTTGAGGCGAACACTGTCGGCGGCAAGGCAGTGGTGCTCCCATGACCGCCCCGATCCATGGGGTGCAGGTTCAGCGTCCCGCCGCACCATCTACAGGCATCACGGGCTGATGATTGAGTTCCGTGAGGTCGGGAAAAGGTATCCCGACGACACCGTGGCAGTCGCGGGCTTCAGTTTGGTAGTGCCGTCGCATCGCACTGTCGCGCTCGTGGGGTCCTCCGGATCCGGGAAGACCACCTTGCTCAGGATGGTCAACCGCATGATCGATCCCACCGAAGGTGCAGTGCTCATTGACGGACGCGATGTCCGGCAGCTGGACCCCGTGCAGCTGCGGAGATCCATCGGCTACGTGCTGCAGGCCGGCGGATTACTGCCACACCGCACCGTGCTGGACAATGTCGCTACCGTCCCCGTTCTTCAGGGAGTGCGACGCCGTGATGCCCGCCGCGACGCCTACGAACTGCTCGAACGCGTTGGCCTCAGCGCTTCACTTGCCCTGCGCTACCCGTCGCAGCTGTCCGGGGGGCAACAGCAGCGCGTCGGGGTTGCCCGCGCGCTGGCCGCCAATCCAAACATCCTCCTGATGGACGAGCCCTTCGGGGCAGTCGATCCAATCGTGCGCCGTGAGCTGCAGGATGAAATGCTGCGTTTGCAGGCGGAGCTCGGCAAGACCATCGTGCTGGTCACGCACGACATCGACGAGGCGTTCCGCCTTGCGGACGAGGTCGTGGTGCTGCGCCAAGGTGGCCGCATCGCGCAGGTCGGCACCCCGACGGAAATCCTCGCCGCACCGGCGGACGACTTCGTTCGCGAATTTGTAGGCGCTGACCGCGCCGACCGGACGCTTGTTGCCCGTAATGTGGCAGGGCGTCGGGTGGTCGTCGACGGCGAAGGCCGCCCGGTCGGGGTGCTTGCCCTGTGACCTGGCTCGCAACCGGCTGGCCGCAAGCGGTTCAGCTGGCGCTCATTCACCTTACCCTCAGTCTGCCCGCCATAATCCTCAGCGTGCTCATCGCACTCCCACTCGGGGTGCTCGCGAACCGCCGGCCCCAGTTTGGCGGTGCACTGCTCAGCATCGCCGGCCTGCTGTACGCCGTACCGGCGCTGCCGCTGCTCATTATCGTGCCGGCACTGTTGGGCATCCCGCTGCGGTCACCGCTGACGATGGTGGTGGTACTCACCATTTACGGTGTCGCGCTGCTTGTCCGCAGCGTCGCCGACGCTTTCGCTGCCGTCGACCAGACAGCCCGGCAGGCGGCCGTCGCGATCGGTCATTCACCGCGTGCCGTCTTCTGGCAGGTCGAGCTCCCGCTGGCAGTCCCGGTGATCCTGTCCGGTGTCCGCGTGGTGCTTGTGAGCACTGTCGGGCTGGTCACGATAGGCGCTCTTGTCGGAATCTCCAGCCTCGGCAGCCTGTTCACCGACGGCTTTCAGCGCGGCATCGCGGAGGAGGTGCTCACGGGAATGGTGCTCACTGTCGTCCTCGCGATGCTGCTCGACACAGCCGTTGTGATTTCGGGCCATATGCTCACCCCCTGGACGCGGGCGAGACGCCCCGGCCGAGAAAATACAGTCAGGCACATCGCCGCGCCTGCGGAGGTACGACCGTGACCCTCCTTCTCGAGGCCCTGAACTGGCTCAGCCATTCCGCACGATGGTCCGGACCGACCGGCATCTTCCAGCGCGTGTTCGAACACCTCGCGGTTACGGCCGGGGTGATACTCGTCGGGGCTGCCATCGCGCTGCCGATTGGAATCATCGTTGGCCACACACGCCGGGGCCGCACGGTAGTAGCAGCTCTTGCCGGCGCAGCCAGGGCGATCCCGACGCTGGGATTACTCACCGCTCTTGGGTTGGCTCTCGGCATCGGTTTACAGGCACCCGTGCTCGCCCTCGTGGTCCTCGCCGTCCCATCGCTGCTGGCGGGGGCATACGCCGGCGTGGAAAACGTCAGCCCCGCCACTGTGGACGCTGCACGCGCAAGCGGAATGAGTGAGCTGCAGGTCATCCTGCGGGTCGAACTGCCACTCGCGTCACCGATCATCCTCGGTGGTCTGCGCGCCGCCACCTTGCAGGTTGTGGCCACCGCGACACTCGCCGCCTACGTGGCTGACGTGGGCCTGGGCCGCTACCTGTACGCAGGGCTCAAAACCCGCGACTACCCGCAGATGCTCGCCGGCGCGGTGCTGCTGGTGATCCTGGCACTCCTGCTCGAAATCATGCTATCCGCCCTGCAGCGGGCCGGCCGCCGTGTCGCCGCCCCAACCGGGAGCAGGCCCTCCCACCAAGCTCATGCGGCACAACCGCGCCGCCTTTAACCCTGACCCCTCTTGAAAGGACAATCATGAATCCCCGAATTTTCGCCGCCGCGCTGTCCGCCGTCACCGTCGCCGCGCTAGCCGGGTGTTCGACGGGCAATCCCCTAAACGACAACAACGCAGGCAGCAACTCGAGGGAGGCCATTGTCGTCGGCTCGCAGGACTATTACTCCAACGAGATCATCGCCGAGACGTACGTCCAGGCCCTCGAGGCAGCCGGGTACTCCGTGGAGCGTCAGCTGCGGATCGGCCAGCGCGAAGCATATCTACCTGAAATCGAGGCGGGCGGGATTGACTTGTTCCCTGAGTACACGGGCCCCGCCCTGCAGCACTGGCAGCCAGAAACCACCGCACGCCTGGCCGATGCCGTCTACGCCGAACTCCATAAAGCTGTTCCCGAAAACCTGCGCGTGCTTGACCAGTCACCTGCCACCGACCAGGACGCCTACGTCGTCACCCGGGAGTTCGCCGACCGGTGGGACCTCACCACCATCGCTGACCTCGCAAAAGTCAGCCAGCCACTCACCCTCGGAGGCAACTCCGAGGGTGAAACCCGGCCAAACGGCCCCCAAGGCCTCAAGGACAAGTACGGCGTTGAAGTAAACTTCACTCCGATTGAAGACGGTGGCGGCCCGCTGACTGTCAAGGCATTGCAGGACAACGCTGTGCAACTGGCCATCATCTACACCGCCGACCCCTCCATACAGAAGAACGATCTGGTGGTGCTCGAGGACCCGGAAGGCTTGTTCCTCGCCTCCAACGTGGTCCCGCTGGCCAGCGACGACGTCGACGAGAAGGCCGCAAAAATCATCGACCGGATCAGCGGCGCCATGACGGCGGCGGAGCTCGTGGCCCTCAACGCGCGCAGTGCCGGCGAAAAACTGCCGGCAGCCACCATCGCCAAAGACTGGCTTACCGCAAAATCACTCATCTGAACCTCCCCGGACGCAGAAGCGGCCGTGGCAGAACACCATTTCCAGACCAACTTCAGGAGACTCATCATGACCCTCTCACGCATTGCCCTCGGCACCTCGAACCTGTCCGTTTTCCCGCTCAACCTCGGTGGCAACGTCTTCGGCTGGACTGCAGACCGGCAGGCATCTTTCGACATCCTCGACGCCTTCACCGCGGGAGGCGGCAACTTCGTCGACACCGCGGACGGATACTCCGCCTGGGTGCCGGGTAACACCGGCGGGGAATCCGAGCGCCTCATCGGCGAGTGGCATCAGCTCCGCGGCAACCGGGACGAGCTCGTTATTGCCACCAAGGTGAGCGAGCACCCGGAATTCAAAGGGCTCTCAGCCAGCAACATCGCCGCTGCCGCGGACGCGTCCCTTCAGCGGCTGCGCACCGACCACATTGACCTCTACTATGCACACTTCGACGACGCGTCCGTGCCGCTCGAGGAGACGGTCACTGCGCTCTCCGCACTCGTAGACGCCGGTAAGGTGCGCTACATCGGCATCTCCAACTACTCTGCGGCACGCATCGCCGAGTGGTTCCGGATCGTTGACGCAAAGGGGCTGCACCGCCCGGTGGCCCTGCAGCCGCACTACAACCTCATCGAGCGGGACTACGAGGGCGAGCTTCGCAACATCGCCATGCAGGAACGGCTCGCCGTCCTGCCGTACTACTCCCTTGCATCGGGCTTCCTGACCGGCAAGTACCGCGAGGGCGCAAGCATAGACAGCCCCCGCGCTGACGGAGCCCAGGCGTACTTGGAGAAACACGCGGCCCTGCTGCCTGTCCTCGACGAGGTCGCGGCCGCCCATGAGGTCTCAGTCGCGACAATCTCCCTCGCCTGGCTCCGGTATCAGCCGACGATTCTCGCCCCGATCGCGAGCGCCCGCACGGTAGAGCAACTGCCCGACCTGCTCGCAGCGGCGACTCTCGAATTGACCGCGGAGGAGCTCACCGCCCTCTCGGAGGCGTCGCTCGCGACACCCGCAACGGTCTGATCGCAGCACACGGATGAGCGGCCCCCGGAACCTCAAGCCCGGGGGCCGCTCATCCATGCCTTTTGATAGCACGGCCTCACATATCAGCCGAAAACCACGCCGCCGTTCACGTGCAGGATCTGTCCGGTGATGGTGCCGTTTTCCGGGGCGAGGAGGAAGGCGATGGCTGAGGCGATTTCCTCTGGTTTTGACAGACGTCCCAGGAGTGACATTCCGGCGATCCGGTCGCGGTCGGTATCACTCAAGACATCGGTCATCGGGGTTTCCGTTGCCCCGGGGGCGACCATGTTTACGCGCACGCGGTGCGGGGCAAGTTCGCGGGCGTACCCGCGGACCAGTCCGATGAGAGCGGCCTTGGAAGTGGCATATGCGCCGTTCCCCATGAGGCCGCCTCCGGTGAATGCGGCGGCGCTGCCCAGGACGACTACCGTTCCCAGGGCGCCGGCCCGGATAAGGTGTGGCCCGGCGGCGGAAATCGTGTTCTGGACTCCGATGACGTTGATGTCGAGCACCCGCCGGAATTCAGCCACATCGATGTCGAGCAACGGCAGGCGGCTGACAATGCCGGCGGCGGCAACCACACCGGTAAGGCTTCCTCCGTCAGCGAACTGGTCAGCGGCGCTGCGCATGGCATCGGCGTCGGTGACATCGGCGGCGATCCCGAGGTGCCCGTGTCCTTCAAGCGTCGCCACAGCATCTGCTGCTGCAGAGGGGTTGATATCGACTATGGCCACGCGGGCGCCCCTGGCCGCGGCCTGGCGTGCGCACGTCAGGCCGATGCCTGATGCGCCACCGGTGATGAGGACAGCTTCGGCTGTCACCGATTGGTGTTGATTCACGACAAAATGCTCCTGATCTTTCGCGGTTAAAGGATCGCCATAGCGTTGGCGGGGCTGCCGACTCCACCCAGCAGATTTAGCGGCTGTGCGGTGAGGAACACGTCGTACCGCTTGCGCAGGGTGCAGGCGGCTGCGAGTTCGTCGAGCGCCCAAAGTTCACCGAGGGTGAGTCCCAGCAGGGGGATGAGGATGCGGTGAAGCATCCCGGTGTGACTGGACATTGGCATGGAACCATTCAGTTCCGCATCGACGGTGACTTCAGAATCAGTTGGCGGCCACGCTTCGAGGGCGATGTTGTCAGAGGCTGCCATGGCGACCTGGTGGTCCCAAAGCCACGCCGCAGTCTCTTCCGACTGGCGAAGTCCCGGCGAACGAAGCACGCCGTCCCCATGGTCAGTCACCTGACGGAAATGCTGCAGCCAGCCGGTGCGGATCATGATGATATCGCCCGGACTAAGTGAACTGCCTTGCCACTCGAGAGTTGCATCCAGATCCGCGACCGGAATCGGCTCGTTTCGCGTCTGATCGATCGGACGGCCCACCGCTTCCCGGTAGGCACCCACATCAATGAGCAGCCCTCGTCCGGCAATTCCGCGTTGTGCCACTGCCTGGATGCCGAGGTCGGGCTGGCCCGCAACCAGTCCCGTCGGGTCGGTGCCGTTGTAAAAGCCGCGGTCCGGATGCCCGAAGTGACGAAGTCCGTCGATCTGCGTGGATGCCTGCAGGAAGAAGCTGTCGATCCGGTCATCGCGGTGGAACTCATTCAAGCCGAACACGGTGTGTTCGACCGAGCCGCGGTGGGAAATGATCGGCGGGTCGAACTCTGTCAACGGCAGGTTCAGAGGGACGACGGCGCCCGTCAGGATGCTTTCCCGTGCGGCGAGCACGCGCTCGGGTGTGAGGTGGTTGAGTGTGCCGAGCTGATCTGTCGGACCCCAGAGGCCCCACGCCGTTCCCTTCAGCCTTCCGGGGCGATCCAGCAGTTCGGCATATCGGGGGATTTCACCGCCTGACGACTGATGGGGGGCTTGGGGAGTCGTCATCGGCAGGTTCAGGATTCGCCCTCGGTCATGACCTGGTGGATTTCGATCATGTTGCCCGCTGGATCGGTGAAGAAGATCTGGTGCCAGCCCTCGACCGACCAGATGCCCCAGTCGTCGAACGGGATGTTGTGCTCGGTCAGGCGCGCCTTGATCGCCTCAATGTCATCGGTCCGGAATGCGAAGTGGCCCCCGATCAGCGGGTTGACCGAGTGCCCTTCCTGCGCGGCGAGGTATGGCTGGCGCTGGGTGGCGTGGATCTGCAGCTCGTTCGGGTCGCCGGCGTCGTAGAACTTGGCGGCACTGTCCCACTCGGCGTCACCGTCGATGTCCTTGTCCGCGTTCTTGGAAGTGGCGATCATCGCCGGGGACGGGAGCTGGTTCAGTCCCAATGCCTTTCCGTAGAAGTCGGTCAGCAGTGACATGTCATCGGAGGTGACGTTGACGTGGTGGAGACGGAGGTAAACCATGATGTGTCCTTTGATGTGTTCGGTTTGGGTTGGAGCGAGGAGGTTTGGTGGTGTCAGAGATCGACGCGGTAGCGGGTGACCTTCTCCGGATCGAGCCGGATGCCGAGGCCGGGTCCGTCAGGGACCCGCATACGTCCATTCTCGATCAGGAGAGGCTCCTGGAGTAGATCGTCGGCCATATCCAGGTAGTTGGACAGTTCCGCGGCGGAGCGCGCGGTGATCTCCTGAGATGCACCGAAAATGAGGGAGCAGACTGTACCGATGTGCGCGTCGATCTGGTTGCCGATGACAGCTTCGATGCCCAGCCCCTCGGCAAGGTGGGATACGCGTAACGAGTCCGAGAAGCCGGTCCGGGCTGTTTTAATGCTCACCGCAGTCGCTGCTCCCGCGAGGATCTCGCGGGTGACGTCTGCAGGTGTCGGGGCGCTCTCGTCGGCGACAAAGGGGATGGGGCACTGGGAGACCAGCCAGCGTCGGCCCAGGACATCATCAGCGGGGCAGAGTTCCTCGACACGGCTGAGGCCAACGTCTTCAAGCTGACGGATCGCCAGAGCGGATTCCGCCGCTGTCCACCCGCGGTTCCCGTCGATGTAAAGCTCGGCGTCCGGCCCCAACGCACCGCGGACCGCTTTGCAGACGGCCACGTCCAGGTGGACGGGCCGGCGTCCCACCTTGATCTTGAAGCTCGAAATGCCGAGCGTCTCGCGCAGTTGGATGGCTTCGGCGGCCACTACGTCGGGATCGTCGAATCCCAGCATGTGGCTGACCTGGAGCTGGTCGGTGAACCCTCCCAGAAGGCTGTGCACCGGGGTGCCGATCGTCTTTCCCCAAGCGTCCCACATGGCCATGTTGATTGCGGCTTTGGCGGTTGGGTTGCCGACCGTTCGTGCCAGCCGTGACCTGACCTGTTCGCGGTCAAGAATTGAGAGCCCGATGATGGCGGGAGCGAATATCTGCTCAATCACCGCGACGATGGAAGCTTGGGTCTCGCCGTAGGTGTAGGGGCGAGGCGGTGCTTCGGCTATTCCGACTACGCCGTCGCTGGTGACGATCTCCACAAGCACGTTGTCGGCTATGGCGATTGATCCGCTCGCAAACTTAAGCGGCTTGCTGTAGGGGATCGCATAGGGCACAGTTCGTACCTCAAGGATGCGTGCGGCAGTTGACGGCTCATAACCCGGAGGCGCTGTCTGGGTGGTGGATTGGACTAGCAAAGTCTCGGTCATCCTTCGGTGCGGGGAATGGTGGGTGTTTCGATGTTCGAGGTTCCGCGGAGTCCCCCAGTTTTACGGTCCGCCCAGCCGATCAGGATGTAAACGAATACGGCAGCGAGGGCGAAGAAGCCTGACATCACCAGGAGACCGGTGGAGGTCGAACCCGTAAGGTCGGTAAGCCATCCTTGGATGTACGGACCGACGAGACCGCTGAGGTTACCCACCGAGTTGACCAGGGCGATGGACACAGCGGCCAGTGCGCCGGCGTAGACCTGCACGACGGTTGCGTGGAAGGTTGACAGGACTGCGAAGAAGCCTGCAGCGGCGATGCTCACGCCGAGGAGTGACAGGAACGGGTTCCCGGAGAGTACTCCGAAAAGGAGACCCAGGGCGGCGGCAATCATGGGGACTGTAAGGTGCCAGCGACGCTCGCCCGTCCTGGAGATACTGCGGACTATGGCGAACATGACGATCGCGGAGATGGCCCACGGAATCGCGGAGATGAAGCCGGATGCCACCACGTCCAGCTTGAACTGCTCTTTGACAATGGAGGGAAGGAAGTAGGTGATCGACCAAAAGCCGATAAGGATGAAGAAGTACGTGACAGCGAATGCCCACAGCGACGGCCTCCGCAGGGCTGCCGGGAGTTGCTTCAGTTCGTGAGCCCCAGCATCGGCGCGCTGAGTCACGTTTTTTGCCAGGTATGCCTTTTCATCTTCATCGAGCCAGGAAGCCTTGTCCGGCGAAGAGGGCAGGACGAAGAAGAAGACCACAGCCAGGATGACTGCCGGCAAGCCCTCGAGGACGAAAACCCACCTCCATCCTGCGATACCACCGACGCCATCCATGAGAAGGATCGATGATGTCACTACAGAGCCCGTCGCCAAGGCAACAGGAACGGCCAGGTTGAACCATGACATTGCCTTGGGAAGCAACCGGGCGGGCAGCCAGAGAGCGAGGAAAAGGATAGCCCCGGGTGTGAAGCCGGCCTCCGCCAAGCCAAGAAGGAAGCGCATGGCGTAGAGGGCGATATCGTTCTGCATCCAGGCCATGGCTACGGTCACAATGCCCCACGTGACCATGATCCGCGCCAGCCAAATGCGTGCGCCCACCTTGGCGAGGAACATGTTGGACGGAATCTCGAACAGCAGATAACCGATGTAGAAAAAACCGGCTGCGAGACCGAAGGTCGCCGCCGTCAGACCCAGGTCACGGGACAACGGGCCGGCGATCACACCGAGATTGGCCCGGTCAATATAGGAGATGAACATTCCGAGCATCAGGATCGGAAGAACCTTGAGCCCGACTTTACGGTAGACGCGGGCTTCGATGCCCGGATCCACCGCCACAGGGGTTGTTGTCATTGCAGTTAGCTCTCTTCGTTGAGGGACTGGCTGAGTGCCTTCCCAAAAGAGTAGCTAGACATTGTTCCGAATAGAAATACCAATTACCTATAGTTTGAGATCGAAACCAGAAAGATCCGGGGTTGGCAGGGCCGACCTTGAAACCTCCAGGACTGCTGAAAGTGCGGGCGATGGGTCATCCTTGCGCCAGGTCAGTGTGGCGAACATGTGACTGGGGTGGATGTCCACGAGTTCCCTGTAAACGATCCCGACCGACTGGGCCGGCGTTACAGAACTCAAGGTGATGGTGATTCCAGCCCCGGCCGCAACAAGAGCCAGCGCTGTTGCGGAGTCAGGCGATATCTGAACCACCCTTGGCCGGAATCCTGCGGTGATGCAGAGGGCAAACATGGTGGCCTGAAGGATGGAGCCGGTATCAGAGGGCAGGCTGACGAAATCCTCGTCATGGAGTTCCGCCAATGACAGATTTGGCTGATTGGCTCTTGGGTGCCCTTCGGGCAGGGCACACAGGATCTGCTCGACCTCGACGACGCGCGATTCCAGTTCCGGCTGCGGCGTGGGAAGGCGTGCGAAAGCCAAATCCAACGAACCCTCGAGGAGCTTGTCCAACGCCGTGTATACGTACGTTTGAGATTCCAGTTGCAACTCGATTCCTGGGTATGACTCCCTAACCGCCCGAGTCAGAATCGGGAGCGCGCGCTGGCTTGAGGCGCCCGCGAAAGCGATCCGCACGCGGCCCTGGTCCCCGGCCGCGATGGATTGGGCGAGATTCTGGACAGAGGCGACCTGACTGAGAACCTTCCGCGCCGGAACCAGCAGCCTTGAGCCCGCGTCCGTCAGCGCAACGCTGCGCGTGCTGCGTTCAAAAAGCCGCAGGCCAAGACTTTGTTCAAGTTGCCGGATCCGCGCACTGAGAGGCGGCTGGGACATGTGCAGCTTCGCTGCCGCCCTGCCGAAATGGAGCTCTTCAGCAACCACGACAAAGGCTTCAAGATCCTTGACTTCCACGGTCTTTCCTCCGGCATCAATTATTCTGCTTTGCCGATCAGTCTAGCCGTAATTGGTATGGGATTTAGGCCTTATGTTGATCTTTCCTGACGGATACTTAGGAACAATGCTTTGCGCTGACCACAGCGTTCCGCGCATGCCGACGTGTGCGGAGGAAGGAAATCTCATGGTCGAACGCCTCTTAGTTACCGGCGGCGCGTCAGGAATCGGACGCGCAATTGCTCAACACGGACTCAAGCAGGGATGGGACGTCGTGGTCATCGACCGGCAGCATGCCGATCTTGGTCGCTCGATCCTTGCCGATCTCTCCGATGTCAACAGCACCGCGGAAGCCCTGGAAACCGCACTTGCGGAAGGGCCCATTACCAGGCTGGTCAACAATGTGGGTGCCGTTTTCCCGGCACCGCTCCGGGATCAGACCCTCACCCAACTCGATCAATCCCACGCCCTGAACCTCCGGTGCGCCGTGCAGTGCACTCAAAGCGTCCTGGAGGGCATGACGGAAGCAGGATTCGGCCGGATTCTTAACATGTCTTCCCGTGCCGCCCTCGGCAAGGAACTGCGCACCGCCTACGCTGCCGCCAAGGCCGGCCTCATAGGTTTGACCAGGACATGGGCTCTCGAACTGGGCGCTGCCGGCATTACGGTCAATGCGATCGGACCCGGACCCATCGCCACGGAATTGTTCATGAAGGCAAACCCGGAAGACTCACCCCACACAAAGGCCATCATTTCGTCCGTTCCCGTTGGCAGGCTCGGCCAGCCCGAGGACATCGCCAACGCTGCCGGATTCTTCCTCGACGAGCGGTCCGGTTTCATCACCGGCCAGACACTGTATGTTTGCGGCGGGCTCACCGTCGGATCGAACCCGATGTAACGACACGCAGGATGCACTCGGGTACTCACCCGGGCGACCCTTGCTCCTTCGCAGAAGAATACAAATTTGATTGCCCAAGGAGGCGCAATTGACTGATCATGAAAAGTCGTTTCGAACCACGGACGGTGTTCGGCTGGTCTACGACGATCACGGCACCGGACCTGCCGTTTTACTCGTCCATGGTTTTACGTGCCGGGCCGCGCACTGGGCCTTCCAGCGTGAGGCGCTGGTGGCCGCGGGATATCGGACGCTCGCCCTTGACCTGCGGTTCCATGGCCGTTCAGACTCGCCGACCAGCGGTCAGCGCGTCTCGCGCCTAGGGAAAGACGTGGGCGAACTGATTGAACATCTGGAACTGGACGCGGTGGCGCTTGTCGGACATTCCCTGGGGGTCTCGGTCTGCCTCGCATACTTTGACTTATTCGGCACGGACCGCGTACGGGCGTTTGCGGCCATTGACCAGTCCCCGAAGATCATCAATGACGAGTCGTGGGCCTGGGGTGTCAGGTCTGTCGAGTGGGCAAACGTCTGGGATTGCGTTAACGGCCGATATCAGTGGGGCAATCCGTCACTCGAACCACCGATGCCCGCTCACGTCGGGCAACTGCTGGCTGAGGTGGGTGGCCTTACTGACTTTCCCCCAGGGGCGGTGCTTCGGTTGATGGTGGACCACTTTACTGCGGACTGGCGGGACGTCGTTTCGAGGGTCAACGTTCCATCCTGGGTGGCGACAGGCCACTTCTCTCCGTCATTTCCGCTGGAAGGCATGAAATGGCTCTCGGAGACTCTGCCGGACTCTCATTTGTCCGTGTTTGAAAACAGTGGGCATTGCCCTCACTGGAACGAACCTGAGGCCTTCAACCTGCAAATGATTGCTTTCCTTCAGGCGTCCCTGCGGTAGGGGAGAGCGACAGCCACCGGCGCGTCTAGAACTCTTCCGTCGTAACGGCGCCGAGGAATGTCCGCAGTTCGCCGGCCATATCCACGGAGTCGTTGTCCAGCAACCACTGGACCTGCAATCCGTCCATCAGCGCAACGAGCAGCCGTCCCGCTGCGCCCGGCGTCACGCCAGGCCTTAGGCTGCCACGACGATCCAGATCGGAAAATGCCTGGCCGCCGACCTCCCGAACCCATCTGTAGCGCCGCTGAAAGTACTCATGGGCGGGGTGAGTTGGGTCTGTCGACTCGGCCGATAGAACACAGTGGAGGGCTACGAGCCCGGGAACTGTGGTGTTGTACTGAACGAGCCGGACGATTCCACGCAGGGTCTCCAGGCCGTTGTCCGTCACAATGCCGGCCCCGGCCCAGGAGTCCTCATCACGAAGGGTAAGGACCGCCTCGAGCAGGGCTTCCTTGCTGGGGAAATGGTGTAGCAGGCCGGTCTTGGTTAATCCGATTTTGTCGGCGATGTCCTGGATGGATCCCGCACGGTACCCGGACGTGGAAAAAACTTCGAAGGCCGCCGTCAGAATCTCCTGGCGGCGCTCCTTTGTTTTGGCGTAGCTGCCGCGTTGCCGCCCACGGCGCCCCTCGTTTGCGACAGCACTTGTCGCTATTTCAGTCATCTGGAAACTCTAACAACCTTGGGCGCAGGCCGGACTAAGCCTCCGCCTTGCCTTGTGTGACACGTCACATCAGTCAACTTCCGCTTACCCCAAACAAAAACCTACCATGTGGTCTGTTTTCGTGTTACGGTCTTTCCCAATGGCAGTCCATGGTGGACCGTCACTGACCGTGAAAGGGACCAAAGATGTTCCGATCGAAGCGAATGGCCGCAGTTGTTGCCGCCGTTGCCCTAGGCCTCACCGGCTGCTCTGCTGGGGGAGACTCCTCAAGCGAGCAGACCTCGCAAACACTGACCCTCGGTACTCTCATGGCGCCCAAATCCTTCGCCGCTGCTGACTCCGACTTCGCCAACGTGTCGCCGTTCTACCAGGCCGTGTATGACACCCTGCTTCGCATGGAGCCGGACGGCACACTGGTGCCGATGCTCGCTACGGAGTGGAAGTATAACGACGACAAGACCGTCCTGACCCTGAAACTCCGCGATGACGTGAAGTTCACCGACGGCACCGCGTTCGATGCGGACGCCGCCAGGCAGAACCTTGAGCGGTTCAAGGCGGGAACGTCAGCAGACGCGCAGTTCCTGGCCGCCCTGCAGACCGCCGAGGCAGTGGATGCCACCACGCTGAAGCTGACCCTGTCCGCGCCGGACCCGGCATTCCTGGGCTACCTGTCCAAGGACGCGTCGTTTATGCAGAGCCCGGCTTCCTTCGGCAATGCGGATATCGCCACCAACCCGGTCGGCTCCGGACCTTATGTCCTGGACACCGCAGCCACGGTGACCGGCACGTCCTACACCTATAAGAGCAATCCGGACTACTGGGCCAAAGAACTCCGGCACTACGACAACCTGGTCCTGAACGTCTACCCGGAACAGACCTCATTGCTGAGCGCCGTCAAATCCGGGACGCTCAATGGCTCCCTCATTGATATCGCAATGATCCAGGAAGCTGAAGCTGCCGGCTACAAGAACAATGCATTTGAAGGCAACTGGGTTGGGTTGATGCTCTTTGACCGTGCGGGTACAACCAACCCCGCCCTCAAGGACGTCCGCGTCCGGCAGGCCTTGAACTATGCCTTCGACACGAAGTCCCTGTTGGATGCCGTGAACCAGGGCCGCGGTACCCCCACTACCCAAGTGTTCCCGCCTTCGTCGGCCGCGTACGACGAGTCTCTGGACTCCCGCTACGCCTACGACCCGGCCAAGGCCAAGGCGCTCTTTGCAGAGGCTGGCTACACTAACGGGTTTACCCTGCAGATGCCGTCGACACCGCTCGTCAACAGCTCGATTTTTGCGTTGATCACACAGCAGCTAAAGGATGTCGGAGTAACCGTCGAGACCATCGACGCAGGCAACAACTTCATCACCGACCTGCTGTCTGCAAAATATGCCGCAAGTTACATGATTCTGGAGCAGCAGGCGGACTGGCAGCTGATCAACATGAAAATTGCGCCGAAGGCGGCTTGGAATCCTTACAAATACTCCGATCCCAAGGTTGATGAGCTGATCGGCAAGATCCCCGGGGGCTCCGAGGACGAGCAGAAGTCTGCGGCGAAGGAACTGAACAAATACATCGTGGAGCAGGCATGGTTCGCCCCGTGGTACCGCCCGGAGAACAGCTTCGTAACTGACACCAAGACCAATGTGGAGCTTCAGACGGGCAACGTCTACCCCTACATCTGGTCCTTCACCCCCGCCTCCTAGCGGGCAGTTGCCGGACCGGGTTCCTAGCCCGGTCCGGCAGCCTCAGGAACCATCTCTAAGGACTTTCGAATGTACCGATTCGTGCTGCGGCGCCTGATTTCCGGTGTCCTTCTGCTGTTCGTCATCACCACGGTCGCCTACCTGCTGCTCTTTGCGGGCGGCGGAAATATCGCGCGCCGCCTGGTGGGTCCCACCGCCAGCGACGCCCAGGTTGCCTTGAAGGCCAGCCAGCTGGGCCTGGACCGGCCGCTCCCTGTGCAGTACTGGGACTGGCTGACCAGCGCCCTGACCGGGGATCTTGGCCGGTCCTGGTTCAACGGCCAACTCGTCACTACCGGCGTCAGCAGCCGGCTCTGGGTCACCCTCTCCCTGGTTCTTGGCGCGGTGATCATTGCGGCTGTGATTTCCGTGGTCATCGGCGTGTGGGCTGCGGTCCGCCGCGGCTGGGTTGACCGTGTGGTCCAGTTTGTCGGGGTGCTTGGCTTCGCCATCCCCGGCTTCCTGATCGCCCTCGGCCTCGTGTCCCTGTTCGCGCTGAACCTCAAATGGTTCAAGGCCACCGGATACGTCCCTATGACGACGTCGTTCGGCGGCTGGGCAGCCACCGTCACCCTGCCGATCATCGCCCTGTCCATCGGCTGCATCGCCGCAGTCGTCCAGCAGGTCCGCGGTTCACTGATCGATGCACTCCGCCAGGACTACGTCCGGACACTGCGCGCCCGCGGGCTGTCCTTCAACCGCGTGGTCTACAAGCACGTGCTCCGCAACGCCGGCGGACCGGCCCTGGCCGTGCTCGCTGTGCAGTTCATCGGACTCCTCGGCGGCGCCGTGATCGTTGAACAGATCTTCGCCCTGCCCGGCCTCGGGCAGATCACCGTGGCCGCCACCGGCCAGGGTGACATCCCGGTCGTGATGGGAGTCGTCGTCGCGACGGCCGCCATCGTGGTGGCCGTGAACCTCATCATCGACCTCGCCCAGGGCTGGCTCAATCCGAAAGTGCGTTTGTCATGACCGCTACACCCCTCGCACTGCCCGTCACGGCAGCCAAGGTTTCCCTTTTCCGCAAGCTCCTGACCCACCCCACGGGCGCGGCCTCCCTGCTTGTCCTGTTCCTGGTGGCGCTGGCCTCGGCCCTGGCGCCGCTGCTGGCAACGCATGATCCGAATACTGCGATCCTGAAGGATGTGCTGGCCAAGGCAGGCTCTGAACACCTCCTGGGCGCCGACAGCGCGGGCCGCGACGTCCTGAGCCGGTTGCTGTTCGCCGGCCAGTTCAGCCTCGCCGGCGCCTTACTGGCCCTCGCCGTCGCGCTGGTCCTCGGCGTGACGGCCGGCCTGATCGCCGGATACTACGGCGGCTGGTTCGACTCGGTCTCCTCCTGGCTTACCGGCCTGATGATGGCCCTCCCGGGCATGGTGGTGCTGCTCGCGGCCCGCGCCGTGGTGGGCCCGTCCATGTGGCTGTCCATGATGATCTTCGGCATCCTGCTCTCGCCGGCGTTCTTCCGGCTGGTTTACGCCTCCGTCACCGCCGTCCGCAACGAGCTCTATGTGGACGCCGCACGGGTCTCCGGCCTGAGCGACTTCAGGATCATCGGCCGCCACATCCTGGCCGTGGTCCGGGCACCTGTCATCATCCAGTCCGCCATGGTCCTGGGTATCGCCATCGCCATCCAGGCCGGCCTTGAGTTCCTGGGCCTGGGGGACCGGAACATCCCCACTTGGGGCAGCATGCTCAACGACGGCTTCATCAACATCTTCAAATCCCCCACCCTCGTCCTGTGGCCCGCCCTGATCATCGGCCTGGTCTGCATCGCCCTGACTCTCTTGGCCAACGCCATGCGTGACGAACTGGAACGCAGCAGCGGCCCGGTCAAGAAGAGCCGCAAAGCTGCCGCAGCTGCCGCCATCGCCGAGGCCGCGGGGGCCGCCGAGAAGCGCGGTGCGGCCGCCGTCGTCCATCCCGACGAACCGACTGAAAACGCGGGGGAGCTGTTGCTGGAAGTCACCGACCTTGGCGTCGGCTACGACCAGCCCGACGGTTCCACCACCCACGTGGTCAATCATGTGAACCTGACCGTGCGCCGCGGCGAAGTGCATGGCCTGGTGGGCGAGTCCGGCTCCGGTAAGACGCAGACTGCCTTTTCAATCCTCCGGCTCCTGCCGCAGGGCGGCCGCATCACCGGCGGGTCCATCTTCTTCGAGGGCAAGGACCTGGCCCACCTCTCCGAAAAGGAGATGACCAAGATCCGCGGGAAGCGCATCGCCTACATTCCGCAGGAACCGATGTCCAACCTCGACGGCGCATTCACCATCGGCAGCCAGCTGATGGAACCGATGCGGGTCTGCCTCGGAATCTCCAAGACCGAAGCCCGCAAACGGGCCCTGGCGCTGCTGGCCAAGGTGGGCATCCCCAACCCCGAACGGACCTTCAACGCGTACCCGCACCAGATTTCCGGCGGTATGGCCCAGCGCGTCCTGATCGCCGGCGCCGTCTCCTGCGAACCGGACCTGCTGATCGCGGACGAACCCACCACCGCCCTGGACGTCACCGTCCAGGCCGAAGTCCTGAACCTGCTCCGTGAACTCCAGGACGAACTGAACATGGGCGTGATCCTGGTGACCCACAACTTCGGTGTCGTGGCCGATCTCTGCGACCGGGTCTCCGTGATGCAGTCCGGCCGCGTCGTGGAAACCGGGCCCGTCCGGGCCATCTTCAACGACGCCCGTCACCCATACACCCGTCAGCTGCTGGACGCGATCCTCGAAGACACTGCGCCCCGCGGGCAGTACACCCTCAAGGAACTGAAAGGAGTCACGTCATGACCGGGACACTGCTCGAGATCAAGGACGTCATTGTCGAATACCCGCTCAAGGGCTTCCGCAAAGAACCCTTCAAGGCACTCAAAGGTGTCTCCCTGGACATCCGCCCCGGTGAAACCGTGGGCCTGGTAGGCGAATCCGGCTCCGGCAAAACGACCCTGGGCCGCGCGGTCCTGGGCCTGGCACCGGTCACCGGCGGCAGCATCAAATACCGCGGACAGGAAATCTCCAAAGCCAGCCGGGCCAAGCGCAAGGAACTCAGCCACGAGATCCAGGTGGTCTTCCAGGACCCCTACACCTCGCTGAACCCCTCCATGACCATCGAGCAGATCCTCACCGAACCGCTCACCGTCCGCAAAGTCGAACGCCAGGCCGCCAACAAACGCGTCGCCGACCTCCTGGACCAGGTCCGGCTGCCGCAGGACGCTGCGCACCGGCTGCCACGGGAATTTTCCGGCGGCCAGCGCCAGCGTGTGGCGATCGCCCGGGCCCTGGCCCTGGACCCGAAGCTCATCGTCTGCGACGAACCCGTCTCAGCCCTTGATCTCTCCACCCAGGCCCGCGTGATGGAACTCTTCATCGAGATCCAGGAACGCACCGGCGTCGCCTACCTCTTTGTCTCCCACGACCTCGCCGTGGTGCGGCACCTCAGCCACCGCGTCGCCGTGATGTACCACGGCGAGATCGTCGAGTGGGGCGACGGCGAACAGGTCACCGGAGCACCCGAACACCCCTACACCCAACGGCTGTTCATGGCCGCGCCCATCCCGGACCCCGACCGGCAGGCCCAACACCGTGCCGACAGGCTCCGGCTCCTGGAACTCCAGACCCAACAGGACCTCCAGGCCGGCGCCGCCTGACCCCGCGTCCGCGACAGCTTCCAGCCGCGGCAGCACAGCCTATCGATACGACAGCCGCCGGAACAGCCAAGAAAGCCACCATGGAAACCCTCACCACAGAAACACCCGCCACCAACGAGCGCGCCACCGACGCCCGGCTCCAAGCCCTCCTGGCTGAACTGACCCTCGAAGAAAAGATCCAGCTCCTGACGGGCCGGGACTTCTGGACCACCTGGCCCATCGAGAAGATCGGCCTGCGCCGCATGCTGTTCTCGGACGGCCCTACCGGTGTCCGCGGCGAGGTGTGGGATGAGCGCCAGCCGTCCATGAACTTCCCGTCCGCCGCGGCCATCAGCTCCTCCTGGGACCCCGCCATCGCGGACCGGCTCGGGGCCGCGTCCGCCGTTGAGGCACGCCGCAAGGGAGTGGACGTAGTACTGGGCCCCACCATCAACCTGCACCGCTCACCGCTGGGAGGCCGGCACTTCGAGGCCTTCAGCGAGGACCCTGTCCTCACCGCCGAACTCGCCGCCGCCTACGTCACGGGCGTGCAGCGCAACGGCGTGGGCGCCACCCCCAAGCACTACATCGCCAACGACTCCGAAACGGACCGCTTCACCGTGGACGTCAAAGTGGGGGAGCGGCCCCTGCGCGAGCTTTACCTGCTCGCCTTCGAGAAGGCCATTGTTGAGTCCAATGCGTGGCTGGTGATGAGCGCCTACAACTCGATCAATGGTGCAACCGCCACCGAGAATAGCCTGCTCGAGACCCCGCTTAACAGCGAATGGGGCTTCGACGGCGTCGTCATCAGCGACTGGACCGCCGTCCGCAGCATCAACTCCGCCAACGCCTCGCAGGACCTGGTCATGCCTGGTCCGGACGGCCCGTGGGGCGAGGCCCTGGTGGTGGCAGTGAAAGCGGGCAAGGTCCCCGAAACAGCCATCGACCGCAAGGTGCTGAGGATCCTGCAGCTCGCCGCCCGCGTCGGCGCACTCGAGGGCTTCGACGCCGTCCAAGCCGAACCGGCAGACCGGGAGGACCCCATCGCGTTCGCCCGCGAGGTCTCTGCGGCCGGCACCGTGATGGTGAAGAACGACGGCGTGCTGCCGCTGGATCCTGCGTCCGTCAAGACGGTTGCGGTGATCGGGCACAACGCCCGCTATGCCCGCACCCAGGGCGGCGGCTCCGCCACTGTGGTCCCGGAAAAGATCATCACCCCCCTTGATGGAATTCGGGAAGCCTTCGGAACGGACAACGTCACCTACAGCGTCGGCGCCGTAGTCCAGGAAGGCATCGCCGAACTGCCCCTGGAACAGCTCACCAACCCCGTCACCGGAACCCCGGGCCTGCGGGTCCGCTTCCTGGACGCGAACGGGCACGAACTCTTCGCCGAGGATCGCCGCTCCACCGCCCTCGTCTGGTTCGGCGGCGACGCACCTATCGCAGCGTCCTCCATGGTCCAGTTCCACACCATCTACACCCCGGACGAAACGGGTACAGTCCGGCTGGGTTTTTCCACCGTGGGCCACGGCCGCATCTTCGTCAATGGAATTCTCGCGCACGAAGCGACGGTCAAAGCGGTAGGAACGGATTTGGGGGCCGCATTGCTGGCTCCGCCCGCGGTCTCGGTGCCGGTCAAGGTATGTGAGGGTATCCCGATGCAAATCCGTGTGGAGCTCACGACGGACAGCGTCGGCCCATTGTCCAATACACTCGGAATAACCATCGGCGTCGAAGCCGACGATGGCGACCCGGACACCCTGATCAACGACGCCGTGGAGGCTGCCCGCGCAGCCGAGATCGCCGTCGTCGTGGTGGGCACCAACTCCAGCGTCGAATCCGAAGGCTACGACCGGACCTCCCTGGAACTGCCCGGTCTGCAGGACCGGCTGGTCCACGCCGTCGCCGTCGCCAACCCCCGCACCATCGTCATCGTGAACTCCGGCTCCCCGGTCCTGCTGCCGTGGCGCAACGAGGTCGCGGCAACCCTGATCGGCTACTTCGGCGGCCAGGAGTTCGGCCATGCCCTGACCGACATCCTCACCGGCGCCACCGAACCCGGCGGCCGGTTGCCCACCACCTGGCCCGCCACCCAGGAAGACGTGCCCGTCATCAGCGTCACCCCGGCAACGGACGGAACGCTGTCGTACGACGAAGGCATCCACATCGGCTACCGCGCCTGGCTCAAAGCCGGCACCACCCCGGCCTATGAGTTCGGCTACGGCCTCGGCTACACCACCTGGACCCTGGACGCTGCGGACGCCCCCGCAGCAGCCACGCCGGGCGCCGTCGTCCCCGTCACGGTGACCCTCACCAACACCGGGGAACGCGCCGGCAAGAACGTGATCCAGGTCTACGCCGAGCAGCCCGGCTCCGCCGTCGACCGCCCCGTGCGCTGGCTGGTCGCCTCCACCCCCGTGTGGGCCGAACCAGGCGAAACCGTCACCGCCGTCCTGGAGGTCCCCACCCGGCTTCTGGCCTACTGGGACAACGGCTGGACCTACGAACCCGGCAACTACACGCTTCGGATCGGTACCTCCGTCAGCGAACTTCCGCTGCAGGCCACGCTGGAACTGGTCCAAAACTAGCTCCTGCTCAATTAAGGAAAGGACGCGACAGATGCCCGAGACAGGCACGCAAAATTCAAGTACGTCGATCGCCAGTCAGCTGATCCGCGAGTTGGAGCTGAATGGTTCCCTCCCTGATCCTCGAACTGACACAGACCACCAGTCGCTGGTGTCCATATACCCCGAGCTTGGCGCAGTATCGGCAGTCGATATTACTGTCCTGACTCCGGAAGGAGGAGTTCCGGGACGTCTGTACCGAACTCCCGGCGAGGCCTTGGCAGGCTTCGTCTGGGTGCACGGCGGAGCCTTCATTGCCGGAGACCTGAATATGCCGGAGGCTCACTGGGTGAGCCTGTGCCTGGCGTCCCGTGGTATTTCGGTTCTGTCACTTGACTATCGCAAGGCCCTTCACGGTGTGACGTACCCTGCACCGTCGAATGATGTGCGGGCCGGGTGGCTGTGGGCCCTTGAAAACCTCAGCGAGTTAGGATTGGCAACTGCTGATGACCTGCACCTCGGCGGCGCCAGCGCAGGAGCTGCGCTGACTGCCGCGCTCACCGGACGGCTCAGGGATGATGCCGGGCAGATGCCGGCATCATTGCTGCTCGCCTATCCTCTTGTCCATGCCGAGATTCCAGAACTCAGCGAGGAACTTGGAAAGAAGATGGACGGGGTTCCTGCTGAGCTCTCATTTGGGCCGGACTTCATCCACGACATCAATCTCAACTTCGCCGGCAGCGAGGACAATTTCCGCGACCCCCACGCCTTTGCCGGAGGCGGAGATCTCCACGGTTTTCCTCCTGTGTACATCATCAATTCCGAAGCCGATACGCTTCGCGCTTCCGGAGAACTTTTTGCGGCCCAGCTGGAGGCTGCCGGAGTGTCTGTCCGGATGGAGACGGAACCAGGCAGTATGCACGGACACCTGGACCACCCTCATTCAGCGCCGGCCAAAAGCTCTGTTGAGAGAATGCTCCGCTGGCTCCGCAGCGATCGGCGACGCGAACAGGGCCCAACTGTTGGCGCAGTCCAGAACTAGAGAAAGGTCCTCAACGATGTCAATCGCCACGGGTCGCACGCATAACCATTCCACAGGGACCACCGCTCCCGGGTTCGAGGGCGTACGCGCTGAGTTTGAGGGCTACCTCGCCGACGATCCTAACTACAGCGCCCAGTTGGCCGTTTTTTGGAAAGGCCAACTGGTAGTGGATCTTGCCGGAGGGGACGGGGTAGGGAATGACACCCTCATGGGAACCTTTTCCGCAACAAAAGGCGTGGCAGCGATTGCGTTGGGCACCTTAATCAGATCCGGCGAACTCGACCTGGATCAGACCGTGGTCCACTATTGGCCGGAGTTTGGTGCCCACGGGAAGGCCACGATCCTTGTCCGGGAGCTCCTATCGCACCAGGCCGGGCTTATCAATGTAGACGGGGGACTGGAGACTGCGGACATACTGGACTCGCGCCGCGCTGCACCGAAGCTCGCGGGGCAGCGGCCATATTGGCGCCCGGGGACAGCGTTCGGCTACCACGGACTCACGATAGGAACCTTTATGGAGGAACTGGTGAGGCGCATTACTGGCCAGTCCCTGCAGGAACTCTATGAGGACTGCATCCGGGCACCCCGCGGCATCGACTTTTGGCTCGCCCTGCCTGCTTCCCAGGAGGACCGGTTCGAAGCGCTACGTCCCGCGCACCCCACCAAGGAACAGCTGGCAATGATCAGCCAGAGTCCGATGGCGCCTGACGGTCTGAGCGCCCTGATGTTCAATGGGCTCGACAATCTCGTACCACCAAACCTCGGACCCTACTCACCTAATCTCCGGGAAGTGCGGGCCGCCGGACCCGCCGCCCTTGGCGGCATTGGATCGGCGAGGGGGCTCGCTCAGGCTTACGCCGCAGCCATCGGACTGCTGGGGGAGGCACTCCTTGACCCCGATACTGTCGCAGAGATGGGACAGCAGCAAGTGTGGGGAGTGGACCGTGTCCTGAATTTCCCGACGGCGTTCGGGGTTGTTTTCATGAAGCCTCATCCCGGCTGTGATTTTGGCAGCTTCCAGGCCTTTGGCCATGATGGCGCCGGCGGAGCGCTGGGATACGCTGACCCCCTTTACGACGTCAGCTTCGGCTACATCCCGCTTCAAATGCAGCTTCCCGGTGGCGCGGATACTCGGGCGCTCCATCTCTCCCAAACCGTGCGTGCTTCTGTCCGCGCATTGCGGGCGACCTGACAATCGTTCGGCATGGGACTCTCGACGCCAGGCGTTTCCACTTACACGGGGAGCGCCTGACGCCGGAGATCTGTAAGTGCCTCTGACCAGCGCGGTTCCGCGGGAAGCCAGTGGTACGGGCGTTGCTAGGCGGCCTGGGCCGCCTTGATGGCATTCATGACGCGGTCAGTGACCTCGTCGATGCCACCGATGCCGTCCACCCGGGTCAGGATGCCGCGCTCGGCATACTTGGCCACAACGGCCTCGGTTTGCTCGTGGTAAAGGTCCAGCCGGTGCCTGATGACGGCTTCATTGTCGTCGCTTCGGCCGGTTTCCCTGGCGCGGCCCAAGAGCCGGTGGACGAGTTCCTCGTCATCGGCCGTCAGCTGCAGGACGACGTCGAGCTTCTCTTCGCTGTTGGCGAGGATCCCGTCGAGGTAGTCCACCTGCGCAGTGGTGCGCGGGTAGCCGTCCAGGAGGAAGCCGCCCTCGACGTCGGACTCGCTGAGGCGGTCACGGACCATCTTGTTGGTCACGCTGTCCGGAACGAAGTCGCCGTTGTCCATGTACTTCTTGGCTTCGATGCCAAGCGGCGTCTCGCCCTTGACGTTGGCGCGGAAGATGTCACCGGTGGAGATCGCCACGACGCCGAGGCGCTCAGAAATACGTTCCGCCTGTGTTCCTTTTCCCGAGCCGGGAGGTCCAATAATCAACACTTTCGTCATCGCAAAAGCCCTTCGTAGTGACGTTGCCGCGGCGGCGCGCTGGACCTGACGCTAGATCCATTTGGGGGCTGCGGGGACGGTGTCCCGTGGTGCCCCGTCCTGGGTTGCGGTGACGGCGTGGGTGCCGCGGCCGGTTGCCCAGCGGACCACGCCGGCGAGTGGGCCGGTGATCACCACCGGCGTATCTGCGCCGGTGTCGCCGAACGCCATCTGCTGTTGCTGGTCCGTGACCTTGATCAGCAGCCCGGCAGCTGTGCCGCGGGTTGCCCAGGCGGAGGTGATGTCCTGGAGCAGGCGGGCCAGGACCGGGACCGGGATATCGGAGAACGTGGCTCCGTTGTCCAGGTCCACGGCGTGGGTCCAGACTTCCCGGGTGCGCATCCACACGGTTTCCTCGGCAGGAACAATCCGGCCTTGGGCGGTTTTGACCTTGTGGTGCCAGGCATCGGCTGGCAGGTCGCGCCATTCGACGTTCAGGTGCACCGCTGAGTGGTCAAAGAGGTGCCGCAGCGCTATCGGCGGCAGGGTGGCCCCGAAATTGATTTCGTGGTCCCTGATCTCGGTGGAGGCATACATGGGTGTTTCCACCCCGGTGGCCGCCCACTCAATCAGACGCGCGATGGCCCGCGCGTTGTAGCCGATGTGCGCGGTGACGTGCCGCCGGGACCAGCCCGGCAGCAGCGACGGGCCGTCGAGGTCCTCGTCGGAGAGCTCGTTGAGCTTGCGGGCGAAGAACGCGGTCCCGCGGCGGGCCTGCAGCAGCGATTCGAGCAGCTGCGGGTCCGTCGTCCGGTCGTGGCGTGCGACCATCAGGACTCCTTGACCACGCGGTTGTTCAGCTGGCCGAGGCCTTCGATGGTGGTGACCAGGAGCTGGCCTTCCTGGAGGTAGCGCTTGGGATCCTGGGCGTGGCCCACACCTCCCGGGGTGCCGGTAGCGATGACATCGCCCGGGTTCAGGGTGATGATGGTGGAGATGTAGGAGACCAGGAACTCCGGGGTGAACACGACGTCGTTGGTCGGCGTGGACTGCTGGACCTCACCGTCGACGGCGGTGGTCATGAGGCCGCCGGTGAACTCGTCCCTGGTCACCAGGGCCGGTCCGAACGGGGTCGACTTTTCCCAGGTCTTGCCCTGCAGCCACTGGATGGTGCGGAACTGGTAGTCGCGCATGGACACGTCGTTCAGCACGGCGTAACCGGCGATGTGGGCGGGGGCGTCGGCTTCGGAAATCCGGCGGCCGGTCTTGCCGATGACGACGGCGAGTTCGGACTCCCAGTCCACGGTGTCCGATTCCTGGGGGAGGGCCAGGTCATCGTTGGGCCCGATCAGGGATTCGGCGTACTTGGCGAACAGGGTGGGGTACTCGGGGACTTCCCGGCCCATTTCCTTGATGTGGTTGCGGTAGTTGTGGCCCACGCAGATGATCTTGCCCGGCGCCGGAACAACAGCGTCCAGGTCTGCGCCCTCGAGCGGGTGGGTGGCGCCTGCGGCAGCGGCGGCGATGGACTCCCAGGAGGGGTTCTTCAGGAGGGCTCCGACGTCGGAGAAACCTTCGATTTCGGTAAGCGTATCGCCGTCCTGGCGGACAGCCCTGGTGCCGTTTTCAGTGCGGAGGGTGAGGAGTCTCATGCGTTCTTGCGTCCTTCGGTGTAGGTGCGGTTAAAGTTCAGCCGTTCAAAAATGGGGGCGTCGCTGAAGCGGAACAGGTCAAACCCGGTCTCGGCCTGCAGGGACCACTCGGCCCAGGACGGGACCACGAACAGGTCGCCCTTTTCAAGGTTCCGGGTTTCGCCGTTCAGCACCACGCTGCCGCGGCCTTCGAAGACCTGCCAGACGCTGGAGCCGACCTCACGGACGGGCTCGGTGGCGGCGCCGTCACGGAAACGGTGGAATTCGGCCCGGATGGTGGGCATCACGTCCCCGCCGGTGGTGGGGTTGGTGAAGCGCACGGCCGCGTGGCCCTGGGAAACAGTGGCCGGGTGGCCCTCGTCCTCCAGGAGCAGCTGCTCGGTCAGGGCCCGGTCGGTGTATTCCCACCGGTACGCCGCGATGGGTGAGCTGGTGGTGTCATCCAGGCCCGAAAGCGGACGCAGGCCCGGGTGGGCCCAGAGCCGCTCGGAGCGGGAGATGTGAGGGGTGGCCTCGTCCGTGACGCGCTCGGTGCCGAACTCGAAGAACCCGGCGTCAGCGTAATGCACGAACGGGATGTCCAGGCCGTCGATCCAGGCCATCGGCTCATCAGTATCGTTGTGGTGACCGTGGAAGTTCCAGCCCGGGGTCAACAGGAAATCACCGCGCGACATCCGGACCGGATCCCCGTTCACCACGGTCCAGACCCCTTCGCCCTCGACCACGAACCGGAACGCGTTCTGGGAATGGCGGTGCTCAGGGGCCGTCTCACGGGCACCCAGGTACTGAATCGCAGCCCACAACGTCGGGGTAGCGTACGGGGTGTTGCCCAGGCCCGGGTTAGCCAGGGCAATCGCCCGGCGTTCCCCGCCGCGGCCCACCGGCACCAGATCCCCGGCTCGCGCGGCCAGCGGGTACAGGTCGCTCCACCGCCACACATGAGGCACGGCCTTCGGCGAGGGCACCATCGGCATCAGATCCCCGATCTGCGTCCACAACGGGATCAGGTTCTCACGGTCAAAGTCCCGGTACAGCTCTTTGAGCTGGGCAGCCTCTTCGGGCGTCGGCTCAGGAAGAGTCTGGTTGGCGGCAACGGAGGCATGCGTAAGATTCTCGGTCATGACAGTCCCTACTTTCCTTGCGAGCCGGCAGCCGCCAGGCGTTCGGCGATGTCGGCGCGGAGGTCCTTCTTGTTGATTTTTCCCACTTTGGTGGTGGGCAGTTCATCCACGACAACGAGGTGCTCGGGGATTTTGAAGGCCGCCACGCCGGTGCGGCGCAGCAGGTCCTGAATCTGCTCGAGGGTGACTTCGGCCCCGGGTTTGACGGTGATGTAGAGGCACAGGCGTTCGCCCAGGACCTGGTCCGGCATGGCGATTGCCGCGGCCATGGTGACGTCCTCGATCCGGTAGACCAGGCTCTCGATCTCCTCGGCGGATATCTTTTCGCCGCCCCGGTTGATCATGTCCTTGTCCCTGCCCTGGACAATCAGGTTTCCGTCGGGGCGGCGCTCCACAATGTCACCGCTGGCATACCAGCCGTCCGGAGTGAAGGCACGGGCGTTCGCTTCGGGCGCGCGGTAATAGCCGCGCGGGGTGTAAGGACCGCGGGTCAGGATGGACCCCGCGACGCCGTCGGGGAGGTCCTCACCGAACTCGTCCACAATCCGGACTTCGTCGGCTTCGGACACTGGGCGGCCCTGCGTGGTGCAGATGACGTCTTCAGGGTCGTCCAGCCGTGTGGTGTTGATAAGGCCCTCGGCCATGCCGAAGACCTGCTGCAGAGTAGCGCCCAGGACCGGCTTGACCTTCCGGGCGATTTCGTCCGGCAGCCGGGACCCGCCCACCTGGAGTACCTCGAGGGTGGCGAGCTGGCTGGTGCCGGTTTCCTGCTGGTATTCGATCCACCGCTGGGCTACGGCCGGGACTGCGGTCGACAGTGTCACTCCTTCACGTTCGATGGCGGCGAAGGCTTTGCGCGGTTCGGGGCTTGGCAGCATGATCACTCGGCCGCCAGCGAACAGGATTCCGAGGATGCCGGGGCATGCCAGCGGGAAGTTGTGGCTGGCGGGAAGGGTCCCGAGGTACACGGTGTCCTCGGTGACAGCTGTGGGGATGGAGCAGGCCTTGATGTTGTAGGCGTAGTCGTTGTGTGTCCTGGTGATGAGCTTGGGCAGGCCGGTGGTGCCGCCGGAGAGCAGGAACAGTGCGGGCGAATCGGGTGAAGGGGCCGCGGCGTCCAAGCGTGCCCGGGCGGCGGAGACGTCCTTTACTGGGGCCAAAATCTCCTCGAGACGTACGTTGAGGGGCTTTGCCGTACCGGAAACGAGGATGATCTCCAGGGTGGGAATGGATGCCGCCAGTTCTTCGGCCATGGCTTGGTGGTCAAAATCCTTGATGAGGTCCGGCACGGCAATGGCCCGGGCTTCGGAGAGTTCGGTGAGGAAGGAAAGCTCGTACTGCCGGTGTGCGGGCAGGGCCATGACGGGGATGATGCCGGCCCGGAAGCAGGCGAGGGTCAGGACGGTGAACTGCCAGCCGTTGGGCAGCTGGACCATGATGCGGTCATCCGGTTTCAGGCCCAGCTGCAGGAGCCGTTCGGCGGCGGCGTCCATTCTGTTCGCGAGTTCGGCGTAGGTGAGGCGGACGTCCCCGTCCACTACAGCGGTTTTCCCGGGAAGCCTGTCGGCGGTGTCCAGGATGTAGGCGCCCAGCGGGCGGTCTTCCCAGTAGCCTTTTGCGCGGAATTCTGCGGCGAGGTCCGCCGGCCAGGCGATGGTGCCTTCACTGGTGTGGCTGGTCATTCTGTGTCCTCCTCGACATTGATGACGACGGCGTCAAGGGCTATGAGCCCGTCACGGGTCAAGCGTAAGGGGTTGATTTCGATCTCTGCGATCGAGTCGTTGGAAACGAGTGCTTCGCCCAGCCTGACCAGAACCGCTGCGAGTTCTGCGGTGTCGAGCATGGGTCCGGAGCGGAAGCCATAGAGCAGGTCGCGGGCCTGCAGCTCGGCGGGCATGCCCTCGGCCTCACGGGCGGACAGCGGTGCCGAGCGGATGGAAACATCGGCGTAGACCTCTGCGGCGGTACCACCGAGGCCCACCACAACGATCGGTCCGAAGACCGGGTCGCGGCGGACGCCGACCACCAGGTCCACTCCGGATGGGGCCATTTCCTCGATCAGGAATTCGCGGGCCCCGGCCGCCTCCAGTCCGTCCAAGGCCCGGTCCATGGCGGCGGGGGAGTCTACGCCCAGGTGGACTCCGCCGATCTCGGTTTTGTGCAGGACAGCGGCATCAAGCAACTTGACCGCAACAGCTCCGCCGATCTCGGCCAGGGCGTGGTGGGCCGCAGCCCGGGTGGCGCAGCTGCGCCGTGCAGGGGTGGCGATATCCAGTGCGCCGAGGAGTTCCTTGGCGCGGTTCTCGTCCCAGGGTCCTTCCAGGTCCGGCCAGGTGAATGTTCCGGCCGGCGCCTGGGAGCGCTGGAACCGGCCTCTGGCATCGTTGACCAGGGCACTGATCCCGTGGGCCAGGGACGTTGGTCCACTGAGCAGGGGCAGGTCATGTTGAGCGGCTGACTTATGGGCGCGTTCCAAGTCACCGTCAGGGCCATCAACGCCGATGAGGAACGGCGTCGTGTTCGAAGCTCCGGAATTGGCGACCGCGAGAGGAAGATCGGCGACGGGTTCGGTAAGTCCGTAGACGGCCACGACGTCGATGGCAGGGTCGGCTGCCACCGCGGCCACAATTTTCTCGTACCCGGGTCCAGGGCGGCCGGTGTCCACGGGGTTTGCCTGGAACGTTATCGGCGGAAGCAGCGTCGCGATGGTGTCCTGGCTGGCCTGCGCCAGCCGGGGCAGGGTCACGCCGGCGCTGTGCAGGGCGTCGGCAATGAGCAGGCCGGGGCCGGCCTGCCCGGTGATGAGCCCGACGCCCGGATTCGCCGCGGGCGACAGCCGGCGTCCAGTGAGTGCGGTAACGGCAGCCACCAGCTGGTTCTCGTCATCGACGATCACAGCGCCGGCCTGTTTAAGGACCGAACGCGTGGTGCGCCAAGACGTAGCCAACGCGCCGGTGTGGGACTGCGCGAACTCGGAAACGTCGTTCCGGCCAACCACAAGGGCCACCACCGGCTTGACGGCACTGAGGCGGGCGACGGCGTCGACCAGAGCCGGGCCGTCGGCGACGGTTTCCAGATGCAGGGCAACGGCCTTGGTCTGCTTGTCAGAGATCAGGAAGTCCAGGACGTCGGGTGCTGTGATGTCCGTGCCGGCGCCGATGCCGACGGCGAGGCTGACGCCCACTCCGGCCCGCTGCAGGTGGAAGGCCAGGACATGGTTGACGCCGCCGCTGGCTGCCACCACAGCCACAGAACCGGGTTCCAGTTCTGAGACGCCGGGCACGAAGCTCGCGCGGAGGTTCCGGTGCGGGACGAAGTAGCCGGAGGTGTTGGGGCCGAGGAGCCGGATGCCGGTCTCGCGGACAGCTGCCTCCACATCGTTGGCGAAGCCGATGCCGGGCCCGCCTGCTTCGGCGAAACCACCGGCGCAGACCAGTGCGGCTTTCACGCCGTTAGCTGCGCTGTCGCGCAGGGCCTGGGCGGTAGCCGAGGCCGGTACACAGAGTACTGCGAGATCGGGGCCACCGGGGATCGCCGCCGCGGCGCCGGCGATGCTGGTGTGCATTCCGTTTTCGCCGCGGTTGTTCACGAGTTCAACAGGACCCGGGAAGGCGGAAAGTGATTGCGCCATGACGGCGCCGAGTTTCTCGGGGCTGGCGGAGGCTCCGACGACGATGATGCCGCGGGGCGCGAAGAGGGGAGTCAGGTTATGCATCGGTTGCCCCCGCTGTAGTGGCGACGGCGTCGGCCCGGCCGGAGAGGACCAGCGTCAGGGCGGAGACGGGACCCCTGTCATCGACGATGACGCTCGTCAGGCCGCGGGCCAGCCGGGCTTCCTCCGAAAGGAGGATGCGGGTGAAGGGGTTGCCGCCCTGGATTACAACAGCTGCAGCCTGGGCAGGCAGCTGGCCAAAGGAGGCGGGTAGGCCTTGCTCGGTATCCGGTGCGGTGAGCAGCAGTCCCGTGGTGGCGTCGGCCTCGGCAGGATCGGTAACCAGTTTGATGCTTCCGCCGGGGCCGGTCAGGCTCAACTGACCGCCTTGCTCTGCCACGGCAAGTTCCCGTCCAGTGAATGTTGCGGATCCGGCGTTGAGCGGTGTTTCCAGCGGGGCGTGTCCGTGCCTGGCAAGCCAGTCTTCTTCCACGGACTCAACAAAGCCGGCATCGCGCTGGCGGATCTTGTCGATGGTGATGCTGCGGGAGAAGAAGTGGAACGTGAACTGGGCGGGGTCGAAAGCGCCGTAGTACCTGCCGAAATGTTCCCACCAGCTCAGCCCGCCGCGTGCCTGGTTCTGGATCTTGGCCACCTGCGGCTGACGTTCGTTTTCGTAGTTGACGAAAGCGGTCTCAAGGTCATCCTGGTGCGCGGCGATTTCACGGACCAGGGTGATGGCGTCTTCCATGGCCATTTTTGTGCCGGAGCCCACCGAGAAGTGTGCAGTGTGCACGGCATCGCCGAGCAGCACGACGTTCCCTTTGTGCCAGGAGCGGGTACGGCGGGTGCGGAAATTAGCCCACCGCGAGTTGTTGGCCACCAGCGGCTCACCGGCGATGTCCTCGGCGAACAGCTTTTCGAGGAACCGCTGGGTCTTCAGGTCTGACGCGCCCGGGGGCTGTGAGGCATCGAACTCGTCCAGGCCGGCTTTCCGCCAGGTTTCCTCGTCGGTTTCGACGATGAAGGTGCTCAGTTCATCGCTGATCGGGTAGCCGTGGACGGCGAAGTTGCCGAATTCGCTCTGCCGGTGGACGAACGTCATGCCCTTGAACTTGTAGCTGGTGCCGAACCAGATGAACTTGGCCGTGGCCGTCTCGGCCGTGTGGCCCAGGTCTTCGCCGAGCTGTTCGCGCGTGGAGGAGTTGGCACCGTCGGCGCCCACGATCAGGTCGAAACCTTCCAGCCGTGACAGCTCAGGCACGTTCTCGCCGAAGCGCATGTCGACGCCGGCGTCCGCCGCCCGTTCCTGCATCAGGTGGAGGAGGGTCTTGCGGTTGATGGCAGCCATGCCGTTGCCGCCGAAGGACTTCCGCTCGCCCTTGAGCCAAACCTCGATGTCGTCCCAGTGGGTGCCGAAGTCCTTCAGGCCGTTGCGGACAACAGGATCTGCGTCGTTGATCCGCTCAAGGGTGGCGTCGGAGAAGACCACGCCGAACCCGAACGCATCGCTGGCCTGGTTGCGCTCGAAGAGCACCACCTCGGCCTCCGGAACGCTCTGCTTGAACAGGGTTGAAAAGAACAGTCCGCCGGGACCGCCGCCAATGCAGGCTACGCGAAGTGCCATCGATGCCACCTTCTAAAAGTTTGGGAAGTCAGTGAGATAGGTCTCCCCAAGATTATGTAACTTCTTTAGGGTGAACGTCAAGTAATCGTTACATGTTGACCTTGCCTACGCTAAGCCCCGACTTCCTGCCCCAGGATGACCTCCTGTCCCTGCTGGACAGGCTGACCGATAATGCCCGAGACGAAAGCTGTGGCTTCGGGTCCGAGCTGCCTGTGTACGGCCCCGAACAGCCGGTAGGCCTCGCCGCTGGGCCAGCCTTCGGGCTGCAGTTCGGGCGGCAGGTAGGGGTCGCGGAACGGGAAGCGGCGAAAGTCCCCGATGATTTTCATTCGTTCAATGAGTGCCATTCGCCCGTCTTTATCCGCGTTCGCGGCCTCGTCGTCGAGAGCGGCATAGGAGCGTATGAAGTGCTGGTAGTCCCGGCCCAGCTGATCCAGATCCCAGCATCGACCGGCAAGGCCCCTGTCCTCCTGCAGGTCGCCTGTTCCGCACCAGAGGGCATCGACTTTGGCCAGCGGATACTCTGCGGCGATTTCGCGGACTTCGGACATGAGGTCATGCGGACTCAGCCATGTAGATGGCGACAGCTGACCGAACCCATGCCAAGCGAGTTGTTTTCGGAGCTGCTCGCGGACGGCCCGTTCTGATTCCGGGACCTGATAAATAGCCATGGTCCAACGGCCCTCCCAGCTTTCATCCCGGCGCCGGAAGATCCGCTCGCGACCCTCGTTGAGGATGTCGAGCATGTGCGGGGTCAGGGAGTAGACCGTCTCGCGACCGATGCGCCTGGTGGTGAACCAGCCCTCCTTTCGCAGCCGGGACAAGTTGACGCGGACCGTCGCGGGTTCGATATCAAAGACAGCCAGGAGTTCCGTGATGTCGGCAAGGCGAACCTCGCTGCCGGCGTATCGAAGGTAGTCCCCGAATAAATCCAGGATCAGGGCTCTGGGTTTCCACTGCATAGGGCTCCTCTAGCAACTTTGACCCTCTCAGGGATCATCCAACAAGAAACGTGCAACACCACTATTGACGAGCGGCAGTTCTATGTTACATTCGATTGTGGGTCAGATCACAGCTGATCGCCCAAATCTCTGGCACATCACAATGCTGTGTATATCACCTGGAGCCCCCAATGACTTTCCCCCAGTCCTCATCGACGGCACGCGCCCGCAAATCGCCCGGCCTCGTAATCTTTCTGTGTTTCCTCGCCATCGTCTTCGACGGCTACGACCTTGTCGTCTATGGCGCAATTGTTCCCAAGCTCCTGGCCTATGAGCCTTGGGGTCTGACTCCGGTGGAGACAGGCGCCATCGGCAGCTACGCGTTGGCGGGCATGTTCATAGGCGCCATCCTGATCGGATACCTTACCGACATCGTCGGCCGCCGGAAGGTCATGATGGTTTCAATCGCCGCCTTCTCGTCCCTGATGCTCCTGACTGCCTGGGCGCCCACCCCGGAGCTCTTTGGATTGTTCCGCTTCCTGGCGGGGCTCGGCCTGGGCGGTGTCATTCCGACGGCGATTGCGCTGACAGTGGAGTTCTCCCAGTCGAACCGCCGTAACTTCAACAACGCCCTGATGTTCTCCGGCTACGCCGTCGGAGGTATTCTCGCCGCGCTCCTGGCCCTGGCATTCCTGCCTACCCTCGGATTCCAAGGAATGCTGGCTCTGGGTGGCATTCCCCTTGTCACTGTCGTCCCGTTGCTGTTCAAGTTCCTTCCCGAGTCCCCGGCCTACCTCGCAGCAAAAGGTGAGCGGGACAAAGCGGAGCGCATCGTTTCGGAATATGGGCTGGAACCGTTGCCGCGGGAACGGACTCACACTGACGCGCCCGAAGCCGGTCGCTTCCGCACCCTCCTGACCGGACGGCTGCTCGGAGCTATGCTCCTTTTCTGCCTGGCCGGAATTTGTGGTCAGACGCTCGTCTACGGGTTGAACACATGGCTGCCGCAACTTATGGTCATTGCTAAGTACTCGCTTGCGTCTTCGCTGACCTTCCTGCTCACGGTCAATATTGGAGCCGTCGTGGGAGTGCTGGTGTCATCGCGTCTGGCGGACCGCTTCGGCCCACGCAGGGTCACGGCAGTCTCATTTGCCAGCTCGGGAATCGCGCTGGTCCTCATGGGAACGGGCATTATGCCACTTGTGGCCATGTACGCCCTGGTTGCAGTGGTGGGCTTCGGATCCGTCGGCGCCCAGATCCTGGTTAACGGCTTCGTTGCCACGTACTTCTCCGGCGCAACCCGTGCCACCGCCCTTGGCATCACGTTGGGAATAGGCCGGATCGGTGCAGTACTGGCCATCGCCGGGGGCGGGGTCCTCGTGGCTGCTGCGCTCGGAAATTTCATCAACTTCTCCGTGTGGGCCATCGCTGCCGCGGTCGGCGCCATAGCCGTACTGTCTGTACCCCGCCTTCCGGGAGCCGAGCTCAAAGCCGCCGATACCGGAACCGAAGCCAGCAGCAACGTCCAGCACTAAAACCCTCGAAGCGAGCCGCCGGATAGTCCCGGCGACTCAACCAACAAAAGGAGTCCCCTTGCAGACGCAACTCATCATTGACAACCAGCCCCGTGACGGCCGTGAAGGGAAGACTTTTGAACGGCGGAACCCGGTAACGGGCTCACTTGTGACCGAGAGCGTAGCAGCAGGTGTGGAAGACGCCCTCGACGCGGTGGAGTCGGCTTCCAAAGCGTTCACGACGTGGTCGACCACTGGCCCAACTGAAAGACGCGCCGTGATGCTGAAGGCCGCGGAGATCATGGAACGTCGAGGCCCCGAGTTCATTGAGACCATGATGGCGGAAGTAGGCGCAGCCCAGCTGTGGGCGGGTTTCAATGTGTTCCTCACGGCGCAGCTGTTTCGAGAAGCGGCGGGACTCGCCACTCAGATTCAGGGTGAGACCCTCCCGACGGACAAACCGGGAACCCTCTCGATGACCGTCCGGCAGCCTGCAGGCGTCGTGCTCAGCATGGCGCCCTGGAACGGGACCGGCGTGCTCGCCGCCCGCGCTATCGCCTACCCCATCGTTTGCGGTAACACGGTGGTCTTCCGGGCGTCGGAAACCAGCCCGAAGACTCATGCGATCATCGCGGAGGTCCTGCACGAAGCCGGCGTACCTGCCGGGGTCCTGAACTTCCTGACAAGCACTGCCGAGGACTCTGACAGGGTGGTGGAAGCCATCATCGCTCACCCGGCTGTCCGCCGCATCAACTTCACTGGATCAACCGCAGTGGGGCGCATCATTGCGGAAAAGGCTGCACGCTACCTCAAGCCAGTCCTTCTCGAACTCGGGGGCAAGGCACCTTTCGTGGTCCTTGACGATGCGGATATCGATGGCGCCGTCAACGCGGCCGTCTTCGGGTCTTTCCTTTACCAGGGCCAGATCTGTATGTCCACGGAGCGATTCGTTGTTGACGAAAGTGTTGCGGACGAATTTGTTGCAAAGTTTGCGGCACGGGCAGCCCAGCTGACTGCCGGCGACCCCGTTACCGACGCGGCTTGCATTGTCGGCCCCATGATCCGCCAGGAATCGGGTGCCCGGATCAATGGGCTGATCGATGATGCACTGGCCAAGGGAGCTGAGCTTGTGGTCGGTGAGCGTGCCGACGGCGCGTCGATGCCTGCCACGATCATCGACAAGGTGAGCCCGGAAATGTCCATCTACGACCAGGAATCCTTCGGGCCGATCACCACGGTGGTCCGCGTGTCCGGCGTCGAAGAGGCAGTCCAGGTGGCAAATGACACCGAATACGGTCTCGCCGCTGCTGTCTTCGGTGCGGACAGCACCCGGGCTTTGCAGGTTGCCATGCGAATTCAGGCCGGACACGTGCACGTCAACGGCGCCACCGTCCAGAACGAGGCCCAGGCTCCCTATGGCGGCATGAAGAACAGCGGCTATGGCCGGTTCGATGGCCGGGCAGTGATCAACGAGTTCACGGAGCTCAAATGGATCACTGTGGAGCAGTCCGACCAGCAGTACCCGTTCTGATCAGCCGCCAGACCAATTAAAAGAGGAAAGTTATGACAATGCAGGTAACCGCAGCAGTGGCCCGCGAGCCCCGGCAGCCATTAATTATTGAAGAGCTTCAGCTGGACGATCTCCGCCCGAATGAAGTCCTTGTCAAAATGGTGGCCACGGGTGTGTGCCACACGGACGCGATCGTACGCGACCAGGTCTATCCGACGCCGCTGCCCGCCGTCCTTGGACACGAGGGTGCCGGCATCGTGGAGAAAATCGGCGCTTCGGTTACCACTGTGCAGCCCGGAGATCATGTGTTGCTCGCGGCTGCCTACTGCGGAAAATGCGACCGCTGCCGGTCCGGGGAGATGGCCTACTGCGAGAACCTCTTCGCAGCGGACTTCGGAGGCCGGAGGGCTGATGGGAGTACCGCCCTCAGTAAGGACGGTGAAGTGATCTCCTCCCACTTCTTTGGCCAGTCATCGTTCGCTACGTACGCCAACGTCGTTGAGGAGAGCGTCGTCCGCATTGGTTCCGACGTGCCGCTTGAGATCGTTGCACCCTTAGGGTGTGGCATTCAGACCGGCGCCGGTGCTGTGCTCAATGAACTCAAACCCGCTTTGAACAGCACGCTCGTGGTCATCGGTACGGGCGCAGTTGGGTCCGGGGCCATCATGGCCGGCGGGGTAGCGGGCTGCGCCCGCATCATCGCGGTGGACATCCACACCTCCCGGCTGGACCTCGCCAAGGAGCTTGGTGCGACGGACGTCATTAATACGAAGGAGCAGGACCTCACCGACGAAATCCTTCGCCTGACGGATGGCCGCGGAGCTGACTACGTCATCGACACGACAGCCCGGCCCGAGCTGCTCCGCAAAGCCGCCGACGCGTTGGCCCTCCGCGGCACCCTGGCCCTGGTAGGTGCTGCGAAGCCTGGAACGGAAGTCTCTTTTGAAATTGGGCTCTCGCTGGTCAAGGGCTGGACCTTCAAAACCGTGATTCAGGGCAGCTCCGTGCCTCAGGTCTTCATCCCCAAGCTCATCGAGCTGTGGAAGGAAGGCCGCTTCCCCATGGACAAGCTGATGCGCAACTACACCCTGGACGAGATCAATCAGGGCTTCGAGGACTCCGCCAGCGGGACCGTCATCAAGCCGGTCATTGTGTTCTGAGCTGCGGGCAGTTTCCTGACTTCCAGGAGCTCGTGATCTTAGGTGAGAGGACGACGGCGGGCGCCAACCCGCCGTCGTCCTCTCCCTCGTTAATACGGTCTAATCCGGGCGCCCGGCATCCTGAGCAAGCAGTTCAACGGTCCGTTTTACAGCCGTACGCCTGCGTTCTTGGTCCGGGGTTCCTGTTACCACTTGAAGAATGTTGGGGCTCGATATCCAAGCATGGCAGAGCGTGACGATGGTCAGCAGCAGGTCCTCCGCTCCAGCTTCGCTTATCGCCGGCAGCGCGGTGCGGACCTCGCGCACTTTGTTCGCTGACTGAAAGGCTCGTTTCTCGGCACCGACGGGGTGGGCTCGTTCGAGGCCCTCCCATGACGTCAGGCGCGCCAGACTTGGATGGCTCGCAGCGAAGTCGAAGTACCGTCCGGCAAAGTCAGCTACCGCCGACGGTCCGGAACCGCCGATCGGCAGGTCATCCAGGGCTGTGACAAGTTCACGCGTGAGTGCCGCCTCAAACAGCTTTGCCTTGTTGCCAAAGTAGAAATAGATCCGCTCCTTGTTGCAGCCTGATTTTCTTGATATCTCGTGTATGCGTGCCCCTGAATAGCCGCGCTCAGAAAACTCGCCGATGGCAGCGTCGAGGAGCCTCTCCTGCGTTGCGTCCGTGTCCCAAGCCATTGTTCCATCCTAACTCCAACCGTTCGTTTGGAGTTCTGCTAAGTCGGTGGTTAGTATCATTTCCAACCGAACGTTTGGAGATTGAGTGGAACACGAAGGCAGGGCGCTTGCGGCTGACGAGACCGATTCTCATCACCGTCTGCCCGTCGGCGTTGCGTCGGTACACGTGAGGGCCGTAGTGACGTGGATGGCCATATTTCCTCTGGCCGCGGCCGGGATGTGTGCGTTGGGGGCAGCGGTTCCTCAATGGCACCCCATCCTTCGCGCCTTCATATTGACTCTTGTGGTGGTACCCGTCGCCGTCTACTTCGCGGTGCCCCGCCTGCTGCTGCTTCAGACCCATCTGGGAAGGGCGGCGCGCGCCAGAGCGCTGCGCCGTGCGAATCGCATCTAGCGGGTTTGCGACCGTAGGGGTGCTTTGTCGTCCCGCCCTCATGACAAGGAGATTGCAGTGCAAGTAACTGCCGCTGTCGCGCGCACCAAGGGTGCGCCATTCACGATTGAACAGCTCGAACTGGACGCCTTGCGACATAACGAAGTAAGAGTCCGCATGGTCGCGACCGGGATTTGCCACACGGACACCCTCGTCCGTGACGGGATCTATCCCACTCCGCTGCCTGCCGTTCTTGGCCATGAGGGCGCAGGGGTCGTGGAGGCGGTCGGCGACTCGGTTGTTTCTGTTGTACCGGGAGATCACGTGGTGTTGGCAGCCGCATACTGCGGTCACTGCAAGCGGTGCCGAAACGGCCAGGTGGCGTATTGCGAAAACCTGATGGCTGCCGACTTCGGAGGGCGGCGTCCTGACGGCTCGACGTCGCTGGGTAAGAACGGTGAGCCCATCTCGTCGCACTTCTTCGGTCAGTCGTCCTTCGCGACGTACGCGAACGTCGTTGAGGAGTCCATTGTCCGCGTGGACAAGGACATCCCCCTCGAGCATCTCGGCCCCCTGGGTTGTGGGATCAACACCGGGGCAGGCACTGTCCTCAATGAACTGAAGCCGGAAATAGGCTCTTCACTTGTCGTTTTCGGTACCGGCGCAGTCGGCTGCGCCGCAGTCATGGCGGCCCGTGTTGCAGATTGCGCCGTCATTGTCGCCGTCGACATCCATGATTCCCGCTTGGAGCTCGCCCGCGAGCTGGGCGCCACTCACGTCATCAATTCAAGGACGGAAAATGTTGCGGAGCGCCTGCGGGACATAACAGCTGATGCCGGCGTTGACTACGTGGTGGACACTACGGGCATCCCTGCGCTGCTCCGCCAGGCAGCTGATGCGCTGGGCGTCCGCGGAACGGTTGCCCTCGTCGGGGCCGCGAAGCCGGGTACCGAGGTCAGCTTCGAAATCGGCGCTTCCCTGGTCAAGGGATGGACCTTCAAAACGGTGGTCCAGGGTAGCTCCGTGCCACAGGTCTTCATACCCCGGTTGATCCAGCTATGGAGGGATGGACGATTCCCGTTCGAAAAGCTCGTGAAGGACTATACCCTCGAGGACATCAACCAAGGGTTCGAGGACTCCAAAAGCGGCCAGACAATCAAGCCGGTTATCATTTTCTAATCACGAGCCACAGGCCTCTTCTTACAGTGATTTGTTTCTGTAAGAAGCGCATTCGTGTCCGCTTGCCACAGGCGGAAGGGACCTCCAAACGCCGGGTAGCGTGCACCTCCAGCCCAATCGGTGGTTGTTACGGGAGGACGCCGTCTATCCAGCGTGCCTGAGCTGTTACGTCGGCTTGGCGAATACTGTGTCCACCAGGCGAACGAACGGCCGTGGTTCGTGCACCTGATTCGTCGGTGAGGTACTTCCACGTGGATTCCAGCAGTTCTGCCGGTATCACGGAATCGGTGTCACCGTGGGTCACGAAGATCGGAACACCTTGGAGCCGGCCCGGCGTGGTGGGCACACCCGCCCTAAACGGCATTGTTCCGTAGAGGATTGCGGCGCCCGCAAACCGTTCAAGGATCATTCAAGGTGAGACCCCCGGCGAAGGCCGCACCTCCGCTGAACCCGACGAGAAGCACTTCCGTCCCGCCGGGAGCGGCGCCTTCCAGCCAGCCGTTGAACCAAGCCATAGTCTCCGTCAGGGACTCGGTCCGTGGGCGCCCCATTCCACAGTTCGCGAACCACGCGAATCCCTGGCCCTCGGCAAGGGGTGCCCGCACAGCAGCGTCAGTAGGACCATCCGGGAGGTACTCCGCCAGCGCGATGACCTCAGTTTCGCGTTACCCGCGCCCATGCAGTAGGACCACAAGAGGTCTGCTTGGATCGTTGGGGGAGTGCCACGCGATGGTTGGTTCGGGAAGTTCGCTCACGCAGCTGCCGCGATAATTTCGTCAGTTGACTGAAGTTCGGCGATGTTGGTCAAGGCATAGGTCAATGCAGCCTGATGCCAGTCTGCGTTGATGCTTGAGGTTGCGTCCGTCGCAAGGATTGTGCGGTAACCGTGATCAGCTGCGTCGCGCACCGTATGTTCCACGGCCATGTTGGTCCACACACCTGCCACTACGACGGTGGTAACGCCTGTATTCCTTAACAGCATGTCCAGTCCTGTGCCGTTGAAGCTGCTCATGCGATTGCGGATCAGGACAGGCTCGCCCTCCAATGCCTCCAGTCCTTCCAGCGCATCCGCACCCCAGGAGCCGAGCTTCAGGGACTCCGGACCGATCATCCGGAAGATGGGGGCATTGGCGCCGCCGAATTTCCCGCCGGGGTAGAACACGATCCGGTTGTGAATGATGGGCATGGACTCCTTGCGGGACCACTCAAGCAATTGCTGTACATGTGGAATCAAATCCTGCTCGACAGCGTGGTCGGCGGCGCCGAAGGAGGCAAATGCCCCTTCCGCGTGGACGTTATCGTTCTGGAGGTCCACAAGGAGCAGGGCGGTTTTGCTGAGGTCGAGGCGAGCGTTGTCCATTTAACATCTCCTGATTGGTGAATTGAGCGATTCAAGCCCATCATTACTTTAAGCTACAACTAGCGTTTCGAGGTAATCTATTTCCCGCCGGCTTTTGCATACGAGTGAGTCAGTTGGCTGGTGAGTTCATCTGCCCGCCAGCTTCCAAAGTGTGCCGAATCCAGGTGATCTCCGCTTTTCTTGTGGCTTGGCCGATCGTGAGCATCCCCTGACGATAGGCATCCTGTATTTCGGCCTTGCGCAGGGGCCGGCCCCCTTCGTAGAAGAAGCTTGCCGGAGTTTCCAGGAAATGCAGGCGCCGCCGGAGCACATCGTGCTGTTGCTCCACAGAGGGAAGTTCGGACAAAAAGGCGAGGATCACCATGAACCGCCCCAGGTCAGACACATCGCCCGCTGATACGGTCCGCAAGCGGTGATTCAGGTCCTTCCGTCCCTCGGGAGTGAGCTCAAGGGTGTGGCGCTGCGCGGCAAGGCCCTTCTCGACGTGGCGAATGACAGCCCCCGATTTGATGAGTCTGTGAATGGCGGGGTACAGACTGCCGTCACTGACTTCCCGTGCGAAGCCGTACAGTTCGTTCATCTTCCGGCGCAGTACATAGCCGTGGAGGGGGCCCTCCGCGAGGAAGCCTAAAATCATCAGTTCCAGCACGAGAACATGCTACTCCCACCGAATATGTCGAAAAGAGGGAGTCGTTGGAGCGGTCACAGATGTGGTCGCGGATGGCCGATGCCTCGATTCGAGGTATAAGCTGACTTTCAGCTGAGGTCAAAGAGGCTCCCATCCCAAACGGGCTTGTATCCGAACGCTTTCACCGAGAGAGGACTAATGTGACTGAACGCGTACCGCAGAATGCGGTGGTACATGCCTTGGATGTTCTACCTGCGGGAGGGTTCCTGAATGGTGTGACAGCCGAAAGTGTCGCTGTGGCCGGCCGCCGAGCACTCCGGGTCGAGTTGACCGGTGCGGCTGCCTCGGGGTTCCTGGCGTTGACTACATCGACCAGCCCACCTTCGTCCAGATTCCTGCGGCATTTGAGAATGGTGTTGTAGAGGTGGACGTTCTTGGCCGCCTCAGTGATAGCGCTCCCGATTACGCACGGGCCTTCGCACGTAATGCATACCGGATCGCAGAAGACCTGAATACCTTTGAAGCTGTGTATGTCCGGCCGCTTAACGGCGCGAAGACGGACCCTCCTGAGCCCCGTGTCAGACGGGCAGTGCAGTATTTCGCGTACCCGGAGTGGAAGTACGAACGCCTCCGCGAGGAGTGCCCGGACGGCCGCTACGAGTCGGGGGCCGATATAGGCCCGGAGGAATGGGTACACCTGCGCCTCGAAGTGAACGACGTATGGTTGCGAGCCAGCGTAAACGGAGTTCCGGTTCTGGATCTAGATGGAACGAAGGCGGCTCCGATCCAAGGTGATGTCGGCCTCTTCGTCGACATCGGAACCGTTGCGTTCTTCTCAAACCTGTCCATCCAGAAGCTGTGATGCGAGCCGGACACGGGAGCTGAGCCGGTTGCTAAAGCCGAAACCCGGAACTGTTCCCAGAAGGCAGGACTCAGAATTCAGTTCTGACTTCTGGGAGCAGTTCTGGGGACCAGAACCGTTCAGTCCAGACGGGAGAATCCGGCTGCGTTGCGCAGACAGATTCGACATCGTGCAGCAGCGGCTCAGGTCCGCAGCAATTAACGAGAGCCGGCTCGAGTGGCTCGGCCAGCAACGCCGCTATGTCAGTCCATTCACGTTCTCCTCTGACTAGCAAGTAGACCCGCGCTCTGTACTGTTGGCTCAGTTCATCGTGAACGGTCCGTCGTTCCGGCTCCCGCCTGAGTACTTTAGCTGTCACACGGCGCCATCCCCGGAGCGGCCGTCTGGGGAATAAGCCGTCCAGCCGATGTGTGCAGACTCATTCTTCAAGTCGAAATCGCCGAGCGTGGTGGTGCCAATAACCCTTTCATCCAATGAGCGCAGGCACACGGCGTACACGTTGCCTTGTTGCCAGGGCAGCCATTGCCTCAGAAACTCCGACCACTGCGGGAAGTCCTCGCGATAAGCGCCCATACCTCCACCCCAGCCGCCAGCGAATATCTCGGGTCTTCCGATAGCTGTGAATAGAGCCGGGAGGTCATTCTCGATCAGCTCGCGAAGAACGACGACGGTACCCTCAAGGCGCGCCTGAGGATCGGGACGGGAAGCAGCCATGCTTCTCATCATGTCAGCTGGGAATGCCCTTAGGACGAGGAACGGGTTGTGCAGACGACATCTGACATTCGTGAGAGACGACTTCTGAAACTGACATTATGGCACCATCACCGGGCAATATTTCGGGCGATCTAGTGGGAATCCGGAGCCTTCGGAACCGCGGGGTCGGTCACACAAGTCGCGGGAAACGGTGCGATAACCGGTCTGATCTTCGGAGATTTTGGGCGCTCTTCTGTTCAGGGCATTTGAGCTGGCGGCCCGTCTCTCCGGGCCAGGGCCTCATTCTGCCTCCGACGATGCGGGGTAGAGGAAGACGTCTACGGAGTCGCCGCGGTAGTGGAACCGGACGACGCTCCCCTTCGGGAGGCCCATCACGGCATCATCACCCGAATGGGTTTGCCCGCCGACGTCTGCAAAAAGATCGACCCCGGGCGGCACACAATTGGCGCCGTCTACAAAAGGACCGGAACGATCGATGAGCATGAAGCACCGGTAGCCCCTTCCGTCCACGAAGAACCAGGGTTCGAATCCCCGATACTGTTGATATCCGCGGAAGCTGGATTGGCCGGCAGCTTCCCCCCAAGGGAATTCCAGCGTTGAGAGGAATTCCAGCATTGTGAGAACGTCGCTGTCAGCCTCGTCTGCGATCGGATGCAATGTGGCATCGGGATGCGGCCTAAGGATCGATGCCACGGTGAACACAGCGGCAAGCAAGACTGCCAGCACGCCGGCTATAAATGAGTAACGGCGTACTCGTGTCGCCGTGAAACGACGCCAAGTCGACCACATCGATCCAATCCTGGACTCCGCCACGGGCGCAATACTGGTTGCCGGGTCCGGCACTTCGTCAATGAACCTGGTCCTGGTGGGGGGAGCAACTGAACCGGAATCCGGGGCTGCAGCGGGTGTCCTGACGTCGGTGTCGGTGAGGGCGCGGGGACCCGCGCTGCGTGCCGCCTCCAGTTCCGCCAGTCTTACCTGTGCTGCAGGGTCGGACTGGATATCCGGATGCGGACCGTATGCCCTCCTGCGGAGCTCGTCCAGCTCCCGCTGAGCGTCGGACCGGGGTGAGGATGGGTCCATCAGCCCGCCTCCGGGATGAGGTAGACGTAAGCATCCACCGTGTCGTCACGAAGTACGAATCGGATGATGCCGTCGCCGGCGCGTCCTTCGAATCCTTCAAACCCATCCCGGGATGAGGCGACGTCCATCATGAGATCTGCTGGAGCCGGAGCACAGCGAACGTCCGAGAGATTACCGCTCGCCCGGTGCAGTGCCACGAGACACGGCGAGTCGAACGCGTTTACCCCGGAATAGATCTCGAGACCGAGATACGACCCGTATCCGCGGAGGGTTGAAGCCTCGATCTTCAACAGGGGTGCTCCCCTAAGCAGCAGTCCGGGGAGCCGGTTATCGACCGCGGCCCCGCTCGGATGAAGAGTGGCATCAGGACGCGGCGCGGATAACAGCAGGGTCGTCGTAACGATCCCTCCCGCGAGGACCAGTGCGGCACCGGCCCAGTACAAGCGACTCCACCTTGGCACCGGATGTTCCATCGAGGCAGCGTCCGCGGGGGCCTCCGAAACTGCCGCATTCTCGCTCTCGGGGGCAACCGACAGAGAATTGACGTCAGCGCGGTCCGCCGCCTCAAGTTCGCGCAACCTCGCTAGGCCTGGAGGGTCGACACTTATGTCTGGATCCGGACCGTATGCCCGTCTGCGGAGCTCATAAAACTCACGGTCGGCGTCCGAAGAGTGCCTGAAGCCTTCCACAGCTCAAAGTACACCCGTCTCGCGGAGCGGGTCTATACGCTCAAACATGGCTCAGCCTGGCCTTGAGTCGTCTTGTATCGCATGCGTTTCGTGACACTGAGGCTATGAGACACCCCATGTGGGTTCAGAGAAGGGGTCGACGCCCGCGTGCGGGTTCGCCTTTCGCATCAGCCGGTCACTTGTCGGACTTGAACACGATCGAGTCGAAGACGGCGCGTGCCTCTCTCGTCAGCTCCGGATTGATGGGTGGGTGGAAGGCCACCCAAGCCTCTCTCGTCAGCTCCGGATTGATGAGTGGGTGGTATTGGGCCACCCAGATCACTGCGCGCTGGTCGTTCAGGTCGACCACCCGGTAGGTTTCGCGTTCATTCTGAGTCGAGTACCAGCGTGAGCATTCGTTTGAGAATTCTGAGTGGATGCAGAACCTGTCGCGGTCGCAGGCTGTGATGTCCACGTCGCCCTCGACGGAGTGGTCGAACTCGAAGCCGGAGTAATCGCCCACCACGACCTTGACGGGAGGGGTGCTGGCCGTTGAGGTCTGCGCCGTCATCGCCTCGACGAAGGCCTCAGCCGACGGATCGAGCTTAACGAGCGCGTCCTGCCACGCGCATGCGTCCGTCGGCACGTAGTCGGCGGGCCACCAACCCACGAAGACCGCCCCTTCATCCAGGTGATCCGGGTCGTACTTGCCCAGGCCCCCGCCGCCGCCAGACCAGCCGTCCGGGACGGTGATCTCGAAAGGCTCCGTGAAGCTGGTGACGAGGTACGTGCCGGCGTCGATGTCGCAAGTGCCGGGGCCGATGTCGCCGCTGCACGGCAGCGGTGCGACCGTGCCAGCCTCCGTAGTTGGTGTGGGGGAGGGCGCCTCCGTAGTTGGTGTGGGGGAGGGCGCCTCCGTAGTTGGTGCGGGGGAGGGCTCCTCGTAGGTGCACGCCGCTAGGCCGACGGGCCCGAGTAGTCCGACTGACACGATCGATGCCGAGGCTATAGCGCGACGTAGCAGCACGGACATGGAGGCCTCCAAGGGCGAACCTTTGTGCTGGGCACGTTACGCCCAGCCGTCAACGGCCACAAGGGCTAGGCACGGACTGCAGGCCGCACGCGAACAAGGACGGGTCGGCGGACGCAAACACATCATGACGGATGCCAAGATTCGTTCAGCCCGAAAGCTCCTCAACCAGGGAACAACTCCCCGGGAGGTCGCCGACACCCTTGGAGTCTGTGTCCATACTCGTCTGCCCTACCCCGGAATTCCGCGGGTGCCTGTGCAGTCGACTTCTGAAAACGACATCCGAAAATGTCGACAAAGCACTCGTACGGTTGGTCAAAACTAGTTTCCGAAATGAAAGCTGGTCAAAACCTAAGGTGGAGGCTTTTTGACGTGTCCGGCACCGTAATTGGTTACGCGAGGGTCAGCACACGGGGGCAGTCATTGGATTCCCAAGTTGATGCACTCGTCGCTGCAGGGGCACTACGTGTGTTTCAGGAGTACGCCTCTGGTGCCACCCAGGCGAGGGCACGATGGAAGGAATGCTTGGACTATCTGCAGCCAGGCAACGTTCTGACAGTTGCTGATCTGACCAGGCTGGGCCGCAGTACTGCAGACCTTGCTGACATTGTGACGGTGCTGGGACAGCGGGGGATACGGTTCCGTTCTCTCGCTGAACCGTGGCTGGAGACCACTAGCGCACACGGCAAGCTCATCTTTGATATGTTCGCTTCCCTTGCAGAGTACGAACGGTCTCGGTTGTCTGAACGGACGAAGGCCGGCTTGGCGGCGGCGAAAGCTCGCGGGCGGCTCGGCGGCCGTCCTCGAACGATGACGGCGTCGAAGACAGAGGCCGCCCGGCAGCTTCGCAGCCAAGGAAAAACTTTGAAGGAGACGGCCCAAATACTCAGCGTCAGCATCTCATCACTGACGCGGGCCCTTAGCCGGGAAGACGTCCCAGAAGTCGAAACCACAGCCGCATAGAACGCCTCTAGTTCCGGAATAGCTTCTGGGACACCCAGATTACGGCAGCCGGCAACGGTCGTGTCAGTTTCCGAAGTCGGCTGCACGGAATGTCCAAAGCCGTCTGCACAGCCCGCCCATTGAGTCCGTGGACTGTCTTGCATCGCTAGGGATATGTGACACACGGGTTTCGAGACACTCTTCGGGGAGATGGGCCGTCCAAGACATCACCTGAACCGGCAAGGGTACCTGCCTCTAGCGAGCGTGGCCGTAAATAATCCGTCAATAAACACCTCCTGCGCCTCCGGGAAGCCGTTCCTGCGCCTTTGATGTAGGCATGGGCAGGGTGAGACGGAGGGGCCCGCCCGAAGGCTTTCCAGAGTGGGTGGAGGTGGGTTCGCAGATGCGTTGGGATGACGGGGGTGCAGAAGCCGGGACCAGGTTCTCGGCGTCGGCCGATGCCGTGGAGGGCTATGGCGGCCGGGGAGTGGACGGTACGGCCTTCCGTCCGAGGGCCAGTTATCTTTTCAGGGACGAGGCTGGAGGCACATGGTGGGTCATCTTCCAGCCACTCCCGGATTCAGGCTTTCACCGGGATCAGGTTCTTGGAGACATTCTGGCGTGCAGTGCTTCCTACGATGAGAGAGTCCAGGTGAGGGTGCTGGCATCCGGTGTTCGCCGAGCTGACGCTGAGGCAGCATTTCGGCAGAGAGCACCACTCAGATATGAAGAGGCAATCGATGCTGCCCGCGTGGTTCCCCGCAGAGTCCCATAGCTGTCCACGACTGGTCAGCCTACGTGGACCCAGGGGCGCTTGGTGACATCGGGGACGGCCTCCCGGAGCACTTCCCTGGTGACGGGGGCGATTTCGCCTTCACCGAGGAAGAGGAACTTCAGGAGGTTGGTGACCGGGTTGCCTTCGGTCCAGCGGAAGTAGATGTGCGGCATCAATCCGGTGACGTCCCTGATATGGAGCAGGACAGAGGCGATGGTGTTCGGGACGACAGGCCCGTGGACTTCGAAAATCTTGTAGCCGTGGCGGGTCACGCCGCGGACGTAGAGTTCTGTTTCGAAGTCCGAGGAGTCATCGACGATCACTTCAAGGAACAACGCCTCCTGCGCGATGGGCAGGTGACTGACTTCAATGGCTGAGGCGAGCTTGTCATGATATGCCTCTGCAGACATGCGAAGCGGCTCATGGGCAATGAGGGCGATGGGGCCTTCGAGGGTGTCGGACATAAATTCCAGGGCCTGCTGGTCCAGATGGACGTGGGTGGCGTGCAGTTCGAAGGACCGGCGGACGCGGGAGAGCAAGGAAATCACGATGATGCCCAGGATGAAGATCCCGGCGATACGGATGCCTTCGGGACGTTCGAAGATATTTGCAACGGTCGTGTAGGTGAAGACCACGGCAATCGCTCCGAAGCCAACGGTGCGTTTGTGCTGCCGCCGGCGCCGGGCCAAAAGGGTGACCGCGACCGCTGCGGATGTCATCAGTACCAGGACACCGGTGGCATACGCGCCGCCCTGGGCGTCGACGTCGGCGTCAAAGAGGAAGGTGATGAGGAATCCGACCAGCGTGAAGACGAGCACCAGGGGGCGGACTGCCTTGGCCCATCCGGGGGCCATGCCGTAGCGGGGAAGGTATCTCGGGACGAGGTTCAGCAGTCCCGCCATGGCGGAAGCGCCGGCGAACCAGAGGATGGCAATGGTGCTGACGTCATAGATGCTGCCGAAACCGACGCCGAGGTATTCGTGGGCGAGGTACGCCAGGGCCCGGCCGTTAGCCTGGCCACCGGGCTGGAATTCCTGCTCGGGGATCAGGACGACGGTGATGAAGCTGGTAGTGATCAGGAATCCGCTCATGATCACCGCAGCGCTGGTGAGCATACGTCGGGTTCCGCGGATGCGGCCCGCCGGGTTCTCTTCGGTGTCGTTCTCGTCTCCCCGGACTTGGGGCATGACAGCGACACCGGTCTCGAACCCTGAGAGGCCAAGGGCCAGCTTTGGGAAAAAAATCAGCGCAACGGCCACGGCCATGAGCGGGTTCCCGTGCGATGTCAGCAGAGTGGTCCACCAGTCGCCGACGGCAACCGGATGGGTGAAGACCTGGACCAGCGTCACCGCCACGACTACGGCATTGAGCACGAGGTAGAGGGCGACGAGGGCGACGGCGACGCCGATTGCTTCCCGGAAGCCGCGCAGGAACACAGCGGCCAGCAGTGCCAACAGGAACAGGGTGACCAGGACGTTCTGCCCGTGCAGCCAGCCAGGCACAAGCGGGTTCTCAATCAGGTGCGCGGTGGCGTCGGCCGCGGACAGGGTCATGGTGATCATGAAATCGGTCGCGGCGAACCCGAGCAGGACCAGGACGAAGAGCTTTCCGCCCCAGCGGGGCAGCAGGCGCTCGAGCATCGCGATCGAGCCTTCGCCGCGGTGGCTTTCGCCGGCAACGCGGCGGTAGACAGGCAGGGCCCCCAGAAGGGTCACGGCGACCAGCACCAGTGTGGCCAGCGGTGATATGACGCCAGCGGCAAGAGCTGCAATGGCCGGCTGGTATCCAAGGGTGGAGAAGTAGTCGACGCCGGTGAGGCACATGACCTGCCACCACGAATGCTTTTTCAGATGGTTGTCGCCCACAGCGCCGGGGCCCTGATGGGTTCCCTTGCTGTCCTGGAGCCCGAACAGCAGCCAGCTCTTCAGCGCTTCCGCGCCCTGCGGCCGTGGTGTGGAGGGATCAGCCGGAGGCCTGCTCAACGTGGTCATGGATTCCTTTCCGCGCTGCGCAGTGCATCGCGTTCACTGCAGAAGCTAACACCGCCGAAAAACGGCGGATCGCGGAAAGGGATTTTATTGACGAATCATTTACGCGCCTGCCAGGCGAGGCCCTATGGCCCTGTCCAGTGCGGCCGTCACGGTTCAAAGCGGTATCCCATCCCGGCCTCTGTAAGCAGATGCCGGGGGCGGGCAGGATCGTCTTCGAGTTTGCGGCGCAGCTGTCCCATGTAGACACGCAGGTAGTGGGTTTCGCTGTCATACCCGGGCCCCCAGATTTTCGCCAACATCTGTTGCTGGGTGATGAGCCGGCCCGGGTTCCGGACCAGCAGCTCAAGGATCGCCCATTCCCGCGGGGTCAGCCGGACGGCGGCGCCGTCCCGTGTCACCTTCCGGTTGGCGAGATCCACCTCGAAATCACCGACGTCGATGGTCGGTCCCTGCCCGCCGACGTCGGGGGTGAGACGGCGCCCGGCAACCCGGAGCCGGGCGAGAAGTTCATCGAGCCCGAACGGTTTCGTGACGTAGTCATCGGCTCCCGCATCCAGCGCCCGGACCTTGTCGACGGACCCGTGCCGGGCAGAAAGCACGATGATCGGTGTGCTGCTGGTACGGCGGATCCTGGTGATGACGTCAACGCCGTTGATGTCGGGCAGCCCGAGGTCCAGCACGATGACATCGGGATGACCGGTCTCGGCATGTGTCAGGGCTGTCAGCCCGTCGAGCGCTGTCAGCACCCGATACCCTTCGGCCTGCAGGTTCACCTGCAGGGCGCGCAATAGCTGAGGCTCATCATCGACGATTAGCACGGTCCTCATGAGGTGCTGCTATCTGCTTCATGCCTTGGTGCCTCAGAGTTTTGGGGACCGGTGGAAAGCGGCAGGCGTATCACCATGGTCAGTCCGCCCCCCGGCGTCGGTTCAGCAATCAGTTGTCCGCCCATCGCCTCGGTGAATCCTTTGGCGACCGCCAGGCCCAGGCCCACGCCGGAGCCTTCAGGGGCATCGTCCAGCCGCTGGAACGGCTGGAACATCGCTACAACGTTCCCGGCAGGGACGCCTTGCCCGTGATCGACGATCCGCAATTCCCCGCAGGGCCGGCCGTTGACTCTAGCAACCCCTGCCGCGCTGGAAGGCCCGACAATAACGACGTCCGAGTCAGGGGCGTATTTCAGTGCGTTCTCCACAATGTTCGCGATCACCCGCTCCAGCATGCCAACGTCTGCGTCGATGGCGGGCATATTGGGAGCAAGGTCGACGCGGATGCCTTCGGCGGGAAGCTCCCGCAACGCATCCTCGATGGCATCGCGCCACGTCACCGGGGCGGTCAGCGGCGCGGTGGAACCGCTGGATATGCGCGACATGTCTAACAGGCTGGAGATCAGGGAGTCCAGCCGGTCTGAATAGGATTCGATGGTGTCCAGCATTTCCGTCTCCACTTCTTCTGGCAGCCGGCCCTTCTGTCGCTGCAGGGCGGTAACGGCGAGCTTGATACCGGCCAGTGGTGTTCGCAGGTCGTGGCTGACGGCACGCAGGATCGAGGTGCGGATGCTGTTGCCCTCGGCCAGTTTCGTAGTATTTCTCAACCGGCTGTGGAGTGCATGACGCTGTCGCAGCAGAAGGAGATGGGCGCCGTGTGCAGCAAGGAGCCTCCGGTCACCAGCAGTCAGGGCGCGGCCGGACACCACAAGCGCAGTGTTAGGATCAGGCAGCTCGACGGCCTCGGTGGCTGGCGCCGCTGTTCCTGGGGGCAAGGGAGGCCCGTCTCCTGAAAAGGCCTGCAGTTCCCAAGCCCCCTGGGTTTCGGAGGGTCTGGTGAACAGACCAGCAGACTCCACCTGAAAGGTCTCACGGACCTTGTCGAGAAAAGCTTCGACAGAGTCATCCGCGATCAACGCATCACGGGCCAAATCAGCCAAGGTCGCTGACTCGGCCCGGGCCCGGACGGCCGCCCTGGCCCGCTTGGCCGAGAGGCCCACGAGCAGGGACACCGATACCGCCGCGCACAGGAACACCAGCAAAGCGAAGACATTCTGCGGGTCACTGATGCTGAACGTCCCGACAGGCTCGGTCTCGAAGTAGTTCAGCAGCAGCGAGTCCAAAATGGCCGCCAAGACCGCCGGCCAGAGCCCGCCAACGAAGGCCACCGCGATCACCCCGGTGAGATGGACGAGCACATGGGTTGCGAAATTCAGGTCCGGGACTGGTGACATCACCACGGTAATCAGGACAGGCAGGAGCACAGCAAGGATGTATCCCGCCGTCGTCCGGGTCCGCCCCAACGTCACGGACGGCGGCCGGGGAAGAGCCCGGGCACCCAGCGGATGGGAAACCATGTGGACGTCAATGTCTCCGGAACCCCTCACGACCTTAGAGCCGACACTGCTGCCCAGCAGACGGCTGGCGAGGCGGCCGCGCGAGACGCCGACGACGATCTGTGTTGCGTTTACACTGCGGGCAAACTCCAGCAGGGACTCCGCTACGTCATCTCCGACAACGGTGTGGTAGCTGCCGCCCAGATCAGTGACGAGCTGGCGCTGGGTTGCCAACGCCTGGGATTCTGCTGCGGGATGCCCTTCAGGGCGACGCACGTGAAGGGCCAGGAGATCCCCGCCATTGACCCGGGACAGGATCCGGGAGGCCCTGCGGATGAGCGCCTCCCCTTCCGGGCCGCCGGTGAGTCCGACGACAATTCGTTCGCGCGCGGGCCAGGTGGCTGTGATGCCTTCGCTGGCACGATATTTCGCAAGGCCTTCATCCACCCTGTCGGCCAGCCAAATCAAGGCGATCTCGCGCAGTGCGAAGAGGTTGCCAAGCCGGAATTCATTGGCAAGGGCAGCATCGACCATCTCTGTCGGATAAATTTTTCCGGCCGACAACCGCTCCAAAAGAAGTTCCGGGGCAATGTCTACGAGTTCAATCTGGTCCGCCCGGCGCACAATTTCGTCGGGGACGGATTCCCCCGGCGGCTGCCCGGTTATCGCGGATACCACGTCACTCAACGAGGCGAGGTGTTGGATGCTCACGGTGGAGAGCACATCAATGCCGGCGGACAGCAGCAACTCCACGTCCTGCCAGCGGTGTTCATTCCGGCTGCCCGGCGCGTTGGTGTGCGCTATCTCATCTAAGACGGCAATTTCCGGGCGTCTGGCCAGGGCAGCGTCCACATCTAATTCCTGCGCCAAGACACCGTGCAGGTCCGGCCGAGGGAGCGCAATGACCTCGAGACCTGTTACAAGTTCCCGGGTTTCTGTCCTCCCATGGTCCGCAACGACACCAACAACTAAATCCCGTCCACTGGCGGCGAGCTCATGGGCTTCCTGCAGCATCGCGAATGTCTTACCCACGCCCGGCGCCGCACCCAGAAAAATGCGAAGAGTTCCCCTTGCCATATCCACAGTCTTTCAGCACCAGCGCCGTAGGCGGTGCTTCCGGGCGAGGGTTCTACCAAGCTCCGAGCGTCCGCTTCAGGAGTCGGGACCGTCTGAACTTTGCAACGTGCTGGTTGACTGACTCGAAACCCTAGGGTTTGGCACATATCGGTTATGAAGTTTGCTGGATACGTGCCGCAGCTGTCGCTGTATACATCCTTGAGTGAATACAGCTGAGCCTGTACTCTCGCCCTATGGAAACACTCACGCACGCATCGGTGTTGGCCCGGTTCGGGTATGCGGTGGCGGACCCTACCCGTTCCCGGATTCTCCTGGCCCTTTCAGATGCTCCGGCCTACCCGGCTGATCTTGCTGATTCCCTTGGTGTGTCCCGCCAGAGCATGTCCAACCATTTGACGTGTCTGCGTGGGTGTGGCCTTGTGGTGGCTGTTCCTGACGGGCGACGGACCCGGTATGAGCTGGCGGACGCCCGGTTGGGCTATGCGATTAGGGATCTGCTTGGTGTTGTCCTGGCCGTCGATCCAGCCTGCTGCGCCCCGGACGGGGAGTGCCTCGCATGACGGCACTGCTCCAGGCGCCCACTTCAGAACGCCGCGCTGTCTTGAACCGCCGCATCCGGTTGTTCGCCGCCGCAACTATCACCTACAACGTCATTGAGGCAGTCGTGGCGCTCTGGGCCGGCAATGTGGCAGGTTCTGCCGCCCTGATCGGTTTCGGGCTGGACTCGGTCATTGAAGTCACATCTGCTCTGGCGTTGTCGTGGCAGTTCTCATCCAAGAACCCGGAACGTCGTGAGCACCTGACGCTGCGGATCATTGCCATCTCGTTTTTTGCCCTTGCCGCGTTCGTGGCCATGGACGCTGTCCGGTCACTGACGGGCGGGGAAGAAGCCCAGCGCTCCACCCCGGGCATCCTGATCGCAGCGTTGAGCTTGGCGATCATGCCCGTGTTGTCCTGGGCCCAGCGCCGGGCAGGGCGGGAACTCGGGTCCCGGACGGCCGTCGCCGATTCCAAACAGACCCTGCTATGCACGTACCTTTCCGCCGTTCTTCTCGTTGGCCTGGTACTGAACAGCACCCTGGGCTGGTGGTGGGCCGACGCCGGCGCAGCCCTAGTCATTGCTGGCATCGCGGTCCGTGAAGGCATCAATGCGTGGGGCGGTGAGGCTTGCTGCACCCTTCCCCACAACGATGACGCCCATGCTCATGGTCAGGGCGGCGAAGACGATGACTGCTGCGAGCCAGCAGCCGGTACAAGCAGCCCGGCGGTATCCGCAGGTCCCGTCCATGAGGAGCAGGATGGGACCTGCTGCCCCGGCTGCCAAGCCGAAGCGAAACCGGCTCCGTTGACCTTGACCCTCGGGACGAAACCGGCGGTCCGGCTCAGGGAAGGGACTCCTGGAGAAGCCACACCATGGCGTCATGACGGGAGGTAAAAAACCGAGTAGGACACGGAAGTTTTCGCCGTGCCATAGCGAAGTTGGCGATGACACGACTGACCGGGCTTGATCCAAGCAGGGCAATTCGCGACGCGGAGCACTTGACGCTGAAAACGGACTTGGCCTGGCGGGTCACAGCTTGGGTGTTCGAAATATCGATCAACATCGGGTACTCGGCACCGTCGGCAAGCTCATTGACCCGGACCATCGCCGCACGCACATCTGCGGCCTCCAGAAGAGTCCCCGGATTCCATACAAGGTGAAGAACTCCCTCGTCAGCGAGCTCCACTGTGCCCTTGCCGCCATCAACTGTGATTGGTTTCATCTGATCTCCCCCAGCATCTTGTGCAGCTGAGACTAACTGGCTGCTGGACCGGACCCGGCAAGACAGAGTGGTGTGGGGTTTAGGTTGTGATGTCCTCGCCTGAAACCGTGGTCCGGGCCGGTAAATGTTCCTCGCTGGGCGAATGTGAAAGCGTCACTTTTGGGCGGTGGCGCCGTTACGCCTTGTCAGCTATGCCGGCGGTTGTGGGTAGTGCCGGGTTCGACGGCGGTGGTACCAGGCGTGGCTCGTGAACGTGTCATCAAGAAGAATTCGCCCCATGCTCAGACCGAAGATGCGGCCCAAATGGGGACAGGATGGTTTCCAACAAACGTCGCAACAGCTTCGAATTTCGAACGGAACAGCCCACATCGGCCTGAAACCGTGAACTCAAGGCCCCTGCCCGGACTTCGGGTCCGCGGACCTGTGGAACACGTAGACCTCGACGTGGTCGCCGTTGAGCACGAATCGGGTGAGACCCTGGGCCTGGGCCCGCCCACACCACCTCCGCGACGGTCTCCAGGCCTTTGGGGGAACACCCTTCGACGCCGTTTCTCTCGCGAATCGCTTCGTCGGCCACAAACAGACAGACCATGCCGTAGCGAGACTCTCCGCTCCAGACACGGTGACGGTTGAAGTTCTCGTATTGCCGCAGCTCATTGGCACTGAGACCCAGCGCGTCGAGAGTGCCGAGGTTGTCTTGCGGCTCATCGACGCCCGCACCGACCGACTTCAATGCGAGCACGAAGTCCGGTGCGGGCTCGACGTCCGCACGCTGCGCATCCGGGACGGGCATTGGGATTGCAGTGGGCTCATCAGCAGGCAGTTGCGACAGCCACGCAACGTGCACCGTGATCAGAGCGAGGGCAGCGGCGGCGCTCGTGAGGATCATCACCCAGCGGCGGCGGCGCCACCATGGTGACGCGGCGGTTCTGTCGACAGCCTGCGGGACCGACGTTGAAGTGGAGCGCGGCCCTTCGACCGGGGCGTGTTCCGGGACCGGGGCGGGGACGTACGGGGCGGGATCGATAACGGGAGTCAGCTGTCGGTGCTGAGCGGCCTCCAGTTCGGAAAGCCGAGCCTAAGCCGCCACATCCCCCGCGATGTCGCCATCCCGTCCGTACGCGCGTCGCCGCAGGCGCTCCAACTCGACCGCTTCCACGCCCTCGACCGACCCCAGCGGGCCATCCATTCCCTAATTGTCCACCCGGGCAACACCGGGGGCCAGAGGCATGCCCCTTACTCTGTTTTAGAGGGGCTTTCGCTCAACGACTAAACTGTCTCGTAACCCTTGGGAAACGCGACGTCTCAACGAGCTAACAGTCGTCTGACCTGCACAGTCACAGATTTTCTGCGGAATCTTGGACACGCGATGGCAACGGCGATTCTACTAAGAAAACGAAGGTGACCTCCCTGCGGAAAGTGGGATGAGGTTGGGCTCGAATCCGAGTGAGACCATGCGGCGTTGGAGGCGTTTCCGGGCGCGTTCGGGGTTCGTTTTGTCGAAATGATCGACGCCGAGTTCGTCATAGGCGACTCCGTCGTGGAGCATGTTCCAGACGATGACAAGCAGCGTGTGTTGGAGCGCGACTACGGCACGTAGCGCACCGGCATGGGACTGAATGCGGCGGTATTTCACGGCGAGATAGGTCGTTTTCGATCGGGACACTGCCAGCGCCGCGATTCCCAGTGCAGCTTTGAGGTAATGGTCACCGGGCCGGGTTTGGGTTGATTTGATTCGTCCAGCCGACTCGTTCTGGCCCGGACACACTCCCGCCCACGATGCCAGGTGGCCCGCCGTGTCAAACACGTTCATGTCGACGCCGGCTTCGGCGATGATGACGTTAGCGACATTCTTCGATATCCGGGGCACGGTCATCAGCAGCTCCCGGGCCAAAGCGAAAGGTTGCATCACCATATCGATGCGGGCGTCGAGGGCTTCGAGGGTCGCCTCGATCTGGTCGATGCGGTCCAAATGGAGCCGCGCCATGTATGCGTGGTGGTCGGTGAAGCGCCCTGTGAGGGCTTCGACGAGGGCGGCGGATTTGCGGCCCATGGAGGCGTGCGCCAGCGAAGCCAAGGTCTGCGGGTCACGTTCTCCGGATATGAGAGCGTCGAGGATATTGCGCGCGGATCGTGTGCTCAGCGTGCTGACGACCGAGGACAACTTGATGCTGGAGTCCTCCAGCCCCTTTTCCAGCTGTGAGTATTCGCCGTGTCCGGGTCAAATCCCGCAACTGGCGGATCGGCTCGGGCGGCACGAAACTGGCCCGCAGCAGATTGTGGGCGGCAAGCTCCGCCAGCCATGTCGCGTCTGAAACATCGCTCTTCCGTCCCGGGATATTCCGCGCAGCTTTAGCGTTGACCAGTTTCACATTCAGCGACTCCGCCAGCAGGAAGTAGAACGGTTTCCAGTAGTCGCCGGTGGCCTCCATCACCACGACCGTCACCGCTGCGGCCTCCAGATCGCGGCGCAGACGCACGATCTCATTCGTCGTCGCGCCATACGTGGTCACTGTCCTACTGGACGTTCCTGCCCGCATTCCGGGTATCCGAATGCAGACCTTCGCATCACGTTTGGAGATATCCATACCCGCGGCACGCTCGTGCACGATGTCCATCATCTACCCCTCGCATCCGGTCCAGCGACACCACCAGCTGGTGGTGCCGGATGCCGCGGGAAGGGCGGGTAAATAATTCAGGAATCTACTAAACGGGCTCATCAAACCCATCGCTGCTGGGTTTGCGGCACCAATCCACGGTTCCCGTGGAAGCCCTCCACACCACGCTCGTAAACAGGCTCTCGGCACTAAGAATCGGCGGCGTCGACCGCGGCACCGTCATCATCCGCCACTACCCGACCCATCCACAAGATCGTTTTCTCAAGACCACAACGCCGCGGAGCGGCTACACCGCTCGTAACTATGGCTCATAACCTCTTGGCAAAAATTGAGTACCTATCCTTGGTTATGAGACAGGTGACAGGGCTTCGCCCGGAGCCGATCACGGCGAGGCGCGGAAGCAAACGGGCAGTCTCCGCCGGGGCAGTGGAGTGGGATGGTACTAACTTGGTACCATATGTTTCATGGCTATGAATTTGCGTGTCCCCGTGGATCTGGATCGTCGTTTGGACCAGCTCGCCGCCGAGGAGCACACCTCGAAGTCGGCGTTGCTGCTCCAGGGGGCGGAGCTTGTGCTGCAGCGGCACCGGCGAAGTCGTGAGATCGGCGAGGGACTGGATTTCGTGATGAGCCACGATGCTGAGCTTTTGACGCGCCTAGAGGATGCGTGACCGCGTACCTCGAGATTGAGGACGCGTTACAGGTCGTTGACCGGTACGGGTTCCATATCCGGGATATCGGCCTTCTGGCCTCGGCCTTGGCCCGTCCGGCAACGACAGTCGTGGGTGTGGAAGCATATCCGCAGTTGGAGATGAAGGCGGCGGCCTTATTGGAGTCGGTGGCCCGGTTCCATCCGCTGATCGACGGCAACAAGCGAACTGCCTGGACGCTGATGGTTTTGATGCTTTGGATCAACGGGTTCCGGCATGACTTCAGCACTGATGATGGGTTCGATCTCGTCGTGGGCGTTGCCGCCGGCGACATCTCGTTGGAGGAGAGCGCAAGGATGATTGCCGCGCACCTCGTAAGCCGAGTAGCCATGTAGTTCTGTAGCCGAGTTAGTGATGCTGGCTTATATACCGGGATGCCGCGCGCGTCCGCTACAGCCAGGAGCGGCCCTGCTGCGAGGCCGGATGCCCGCATCACCTTTTGCCTGGTCGTTTGTTTACCCGGCCTCAGAACCCGTGAGGTGGGCGAAGGAGGTGTTTGCCGCCATGAAGTCTTTCATTGTTAAGTGGCCCTGCGGGACACTGCATCCTCCGTTGCTCACGGGCGGCGTCGACCACAACACGGGCGGGGCGAAACCTGCCGTAGTCCCGGCGCAAACACGAACCGCGTTACTCAGTGGGGGAGCGGTGGTTAATTGGTGTGCTCAGAAGGGACGAAAGGGGTGTGGACAATGTCCACACTTGGGGCTTCGGACCGGTTCGTACATCGGAGGGTTCGGGCCGGATTCCTTACGTTTCCGCGGGTTCCCAGTATTTGCAAGGCCGGGAATGTAGTTCGAGTCCCACCTCGGGCACGGCATATCCCCTCGTCAGAGCGGTTTTTTGCTTTAACTTGGACGAGCGCCGTGCAATGAAAGCAAGGCCCTGCTAAAGCCCTGATCCTCAGTCCGACACGTGGAGTCCGGGGCCCAGGCATCGCGCCGGCCCACACCCGCGAATAACACACCACGGGGTTTGTCAGCATGTGCTGTTTCAAGGGCTTTCAAGCGGCTGCGAGCGCGTCCTATTGACTGACTTTCCGCCGTTCCTGCGGGTACTCCGTAGCCGCCCAGGAGGCGAGCAGGCGCATGGCTTCTTCAGATGGAGAACCGGGTTCAGTGGAGTAGATAGTGAGGGTGAGTCCTGGCTCGGCCGCCATCTCGAGGCCTTCGTAGGCAATGCTCATCTCGCCCACGACCGGATGGCGGAAGACCTTGGCACCGGCGCCGTGATGGCGGACGTCGTGCGAGCTCCACAGACGCCGAAACTCCTGGCTCCGTGTGCTCAGTTCACCGACGAGGTCGTGGAGTTCCTTGTTGTGCGGATCCCGGCCGGCTTCGGTACGCAGGATGGAAACCACCACCTCGGCAGCAGCGTTCCAGTCGGAGTGGAAGTCGCGTGCGCGCTCGTCGAGGAAAGTGAAACGGGCCAGGTTAGGTGACTGGCCGGGCATGTCGTACACATCCTTGTAGAAGGCGCGCGCGAGTGCGTTGACGGCCAAGAGGTCCATGCGTCCGTTCCGGACGAAAGCCGGTCCTGCAGTGACGGCGTCCAGCGCCCACTGGAGGCTGGTGTGCGGATTCCAGCTCTGGGAATTCCGGCGCTTGGGTGGCCTGGCTACGGGGCTCGCCGCGTGGGCGAGGTCGAACAGGTGGGCGCGCTCGGCGTCGTCGAGGTTCAACGCGCGGGAAATCGCCTGAAGGATCTCCGGGGAGGCTCCGCTGATGGAGCCTCGCTCCAGCCGGGTGTAGTACTCAACGCTGACCCCGGCAAGGGTTGCCACTTCGCTGCGGCGCAGTCCAGCGACCCGGCGGTTGCCGCCGGCCGGCAGCCCGACTGCCTCGGGCGAAATCTTGGCACGCCGGGAGGTGAGGAATTCACGAACGTCTGCACGGTTGTTCATGAATCCACCCTAGGCGCGCATCCCGGAATGAAGGAGACCCTCCGGGTACCCCCATTAGCGGTCACCGCTGTGAGGGTCCCTCCCGGTACCTGTAACAACAGGGGCTCCCTCCCGCCGTCGCGGGCTGCTTTGCTGGAATGAACCGAACTTTGCCTGGGAAAGGACAGTCTGCCATGCGAATGAAGAAGCAGACCCTGGTGGTGATCACCGCGCTGGCGATCTTCCTTACCGGGTGCAGTACCGCTTCGGACAGCCCGGCCTCAACGAACACGGCCGGCGGTAACACCGTCCCGGCAAGCACGGCGACGGCCTCGCAGGAAACGGCCAGCCCGGAAGGAACAGAAACGATGACAGCGAGCGAGAACCAGGACGACACTCCGATCACCATCCGGATTGACGGTCGGACCGTGAACGGAACCTTGTCAGGGAACGCGACCGCCCGCTCCCTGCTCGACCAGCTTCCCCTGACGCTGTCCTTCAGCGAATTCGGCGGACAGGAGAAGCACGCAGAACTACCCAAGCCGCTGTCACTCGACGGCGTTCCAGCCGGCGATGACGCTGATCCGCTGACGATCGGGTACTACGCCCCAGGCCGGACTCTCGTCCTCTACTACGAACATGTGGGGCGTTACACAGGGATTGTGCGGATCGGAACGTTTGATGACCTCGCGGCAGTCCGTGACCGCAGCGGCCGTTTCGACGCCACCCTGAGCCTCAGGGACTGAGCAGCTACCCGCCAATCCCATCCCCACAGAAGAACGGAACCATTCTTGACTCGCGCAACCCTTCAGGATGACGCCCGCGAAACACCTGCGGACAGCCTGCCCCACGAAGACCTCGGCACCTTCGAAGACACACAGTCTGATTCTTCCGCCCGGGTACACCGGTTCCCGTGGGCGGCCCTGCTGATCATGGCACTGATGGGGTTCCTGCTGATCGCGACCGAAACCATGCCGGCAGGCCTGTTGCCGCAGATCGCCGCCGGGCTGGACATTGCCGAGGGCACCGCCGGGCAGTTCGTCAGCGCCTACGCCCTGGGAACCGTCGTGGCCGCGATGCCTGCGGTCGCCATGACCCGGGGCATGCGCCGGAAGCCTGTTTTCGTAGTCGGGATCCTTGGCTTCCTGGCCGCGAACCTTGTCACGGCGTTCTCCACGGACATTGTGCTTTCCTTGGGAGCGCGGCTCCTGGCCGGTGCATTCTCCGGCCTGCTGTGGGGGATGCTCGCCGGTTACGCCCGCCGCATCACCGCTCCCGAACATGCCGGGCGCGCACTGTCCGTTGCATCCGTTGGCACTCCGGTGGGACTGGCAGTGGGGACGCCGTTCGGTTCATGGCTGGGCACCACGTTGGACTGGCGTTGGTCCTTCGGTGTCCTCTCCATCCTTACGGTCCTGACCGTCCTGCTTGCAGTTTTCCTGGTGCCGGATGCGCCCGGCCAGCGTGCCGGGACACGGGTGCCCTTGGTGCGGGTCCTCCGCATTCCCGGCATCGCGGTGGTCCTCGCCGTCATTGTCAGCTGGATGCTTGGACACAACATCCTCTATACGTACATCGGCTCCTACCTCCGCACGGCGGATCTTCCTCTCCCGGTCGAGGCTGCCCTGGTGGTGTTCGGAGCGGCGGCCATTGCCGGAATCGTCCTCACCGGTGCAGTGATCGACAAGGGCCTTCGGCGCCTGGTCCTGCTGAGTATTGCCTCCTTCGTCCTGGCCGGCGGGGTCTTCATCGTCGGCCACGCCTCGGTGGCGGCGGTCGTTGCCGCGATCGTGCTGTGGGGCATCGCCTTCGGTGGTGCGGCAGCCCAGCTGCAAACAGCAATCAGCGCTGCCGGCCGGGACAACGCGGACGTCGCCAATGCGATGCTCGGCGTGGCCTTCAACCTGGCGATCTTCGCCGCCGGCGTGGCTGGCGCGGTGGTGATCAGCACTTTCGAGGGGTTGGTCCTGCCGGCGGTGATGGCCGGGCTTGCCGTCATCGCGCTCATCATCGCCGTCGCGGGACGCCGCACCGCCTTCCCCATGTAAACAAGTCAGCGAACCAAATGAACCCCGCGCAGGCCGAACCAGGTCAATGCCCGCCTTGAAAAGACCTCAGCGGGCTCTGAAAAACGCAGCTGCATCTGCACGGAGCTGCGCTGGCGGAGCTCGGTCCGGGCTTGGCCACACCCGGTTGTCAACACAGTTGCCAACGTCGCCCGCCAGCACTTTTCTGCATCGACGATTATCGATATGCTGGGTGAGGTCCCAGCCACGCTGGTTATATCCCTTGGGGGCAGCTTGAATGAGTGGGGCTATGTGTTTCGGCATCGAATCTGAACCACCACGAAAGCCAAGGAGAACCGCATGCCTGCCATCCGAATCTACGAATCCGCCCTCTGCTGTGACACTGGAGTCTGCGGCCCTGACGTGGACCAGTCCTTGGTGGATGTGACAGCGGATGTGCGGCACCTCAAGGGCCTCGGTGCAGACATTGCCCGCCACAACCTCGCCAGCGAACCTACCGCTTTCGCGGAAGATGAAACGGTCCGGGGATTCATGCACCTGGTCGGATCCAGGGGCCTGCCGCTCACTATCGTGGACGGCGTTACGGTAGCCACCGGGACGTACCCCAGCAGGGGACAGTTGCTGACTTTCGCCGGACTCGGCGAAGCCGCCGTGGAACCGCAGGCCCGTCCCGAACTTGGCCTCAGTGAAAAGTCCGGCGGCTGCTGCGGCGGCTCAACGAGCTGCGGCTAGGTCCCGGCGTGCAGTTTCTTCAGGACGCGCCCCGGTTCCTGTTTTTCACCGGCAAGGGCGGAGTGGGCAAGACCTCTGTGGCGTGCGCAACTGCGCTCACCCTCGCCAAGTCCGGAAAGAAAGTATTGCTGGTCAGCACCGACCCGGCATCCAATGTCGGGCAGGTCTTCGGCGTGACCATCGGCAACACCATCACGCCCCTTCGGGATGTGCCGGGCCTTTCGGCGCTGGAAATTGACCCGGAGCAGGCAGCCGAGGCGTACCGGGAACGGATCATCGCACCCGTCCGGGGCCTGCTGCCCGAGTCTGAGCTGGTCGGCATCGCTGAGAGTCTCTCGGGCTCGTGCACCACGGAGATCGCCTCGTTTGATGAGTTCACCAACCTGCTCGCCGATGACAGTTCTTACGGGGAGTATGACCACATCGTCTTTGACACGGCGCCGACGGGTCACACGATCCGGCTTCTTCAGCTGCCTGGTTCGTGGACTGATTTCCTGGCGGCCGGCAAGGGGGACCCCTCTTGCCTGGGCCCGTTGTCCGGACTGGATAAGCACAAGCAGGTGTATGCCAAGGCGGTCCAGGCCCTCACGGACCCGGCGAGGACGCGGCTTGTCCTGGTCAGCCGCGCGCAGACATCATCACTGACCGAAATTGAGCGGACCTATCTCGAACTCAACCAGATCGGGATCGGCGGCGGTTACGTTGTGGTCAACGGTGTCCTGCCAGAGGCCGCAGGGGACGAGGATCTGGCACGGGCGTTGCGTGCCAGGGAGGCTGCCGCCATTGCGGCGATTCCCGGGGCGGTGGCCTCACTTCCGCGCGACATGTTGGATCTGAAGCCAGGCAACATGGTGGGCATTCCGGCACTCGAGTCCCTCTTCACGGCCAGCTCCGGCGCGGACATCGCTGATGACGCCGCCCTGGTCTCCGAGGTGGAGGACGCTCCGCTGGCCGCGCTGGTGAACGACATGGAGCTCAGCGGCCACGGCCTCGTGATGTGCATGGGCAAAGGCGGCGTTGGCAAGACGACTGTCGCTGCCGCGATCGCGGTCGCCCTGGCCAAACGCGGGCATGCGGTGCACCTGACCACGACTGATCCTGCAGCCCACCTCACCGAAACGCTCCATGGTTCCGTTCCGGGCCTGACGGTCTCCCGCATCGATCCGGAAGCGGCCATCGAGGAATATCGGAGCCATGTGATGGAGACCAAGGGCCGGAATTTGGACGATGACGGTCGCGCTGCCCTCGCCGAGGACCTCTTGTCGCCCTGCACCGACGAGGTGGCCGTGTTTCGGCAGTTCTCCAAGGTGGTCCAGGAATCCCGCCGGCACTTTGTTGTGATCGACACGGCACCAACCGGCCACACCCTGCTGCTCCTGGACGCCACCGGATCTTACCACCGCGAGATCGCCCGCCAGGTCGGTGACACCATGGGATTCGTGACGCCCCTGATGCGGCTTCAGGATCCGGCACAAACCAAGGTTGTTCTCGTCACGCTGGCCGAAACGACACCGGTGCTCGAAGCCGAAGAACTGCAGGGTGACTTGATACGGGCAGGGATCCACCCGTGGGCCTGGGTCATCAACAACTCGATCGCCGCGGCGCATCCGGAGACCCCGTTCCTGCAGGCCCGCGCCGCGAGCGAAATGGAACAGGTCGCGAAAGTGCGCACCCTGACCGGCCGGCTCGCGCTCATTCCGCTCCTGCCCGAAGAACCCACCGGTGAAGAAAAGTTGTTGGCCCTGACCGCACTCAGCTCCCAGCCCGCCTGACGTGGATCCAGCCCCTCGGCGACGCGTGTGCGTCGGGGGCTGGGACCCTGCGGTCGCGGCGTCGGCTCCCTGGGACTACGTTCCCTGCCGCGGTGTTGGCAGCGCAAGAACTAGAGAACCCGCGTGCGACGTTCGATCAGCACAGTGTCCCTCCATAGGCCGGCAGCAGGACCGTGGGTCATCCGGGCTATCTTTTCCCGCAGTCCCACCACCTTGAAGCCGTGGGCAAGGTGCAGCCTCATGCTTGGCTCGTTCTCCGGAAAAACGCTCGCCTGGATGGTCCAGATGCCCCCGTTTTCCGTCGAGTCGATCAAGGCCTGAAGCAGGAGTGTTCCGATCCGCCGGCCGTGGGCCGCTTCGGAAACGTAGATGGAGTGCTCGACGACGCCGGAGTACACCGGGCGGGCGGAAACGGCGGAAACAGCCGCCCAGCCTAGAATCCCGCCGGCGGACTCCTCTGCCACAAGTCGGTGTGAAGGAAGCCGCGAAGCGTTGAAGCCGCGCCAATCCGGTGCCTCGACCTCGAACGTGGCCTGACCCGTCGTGATTCCTTCAGCGTAGATCCGCTTGACCTCGGGCCAATCGGATTCCCGCAATGGCCGGACAGTGACGTCAGGTGCCGAACTTCGGCTCACAGGGACGTCAACAGGCCGGCCGTCTGCTCCAGGGCACCGGGGACCAGAGAGTAGTAGGCCCACGTGCCTCGCTTCTCGCGATGCAGCAGTCCGGCGTCAACCAGGATCTTCAGGTGGTGGGAGACAGTGGGCTGGCCAAGGTTCAGCGGTTCGGTGAGATCGCAGACGCAGGATTCACCGGAAGCGTCGGCCTTGACAATGGAGAGCAGACGCAGCCGGTTCGGATCAGCCAGCGCCTTGAATACCAAGGCTTTCCGCTTCGCCTCCTCGGCGCCCAGGGCGGGCGCTCCCGCCGGAGCGCAGCAGGCTTCGTCCGTGGCCGGCTCAAGGAGAGGCAGTAAGTCCATGTACCCATTATGCCGCAACATTGATATGCATCAATGTTGTGCTGCGGTGCTTTCGGAAGGGGCGGCGGTCCCTGTGCGGGTCCCGTTCCGGTGGGGTGCGAACAGTCGACCAGGTGCCGGCGCGGGGCTAGGGGCCGGTGGTGTCGGAGCCGTGCGGGACAACGACGTCGTCCGCCGCGCGGGCCGCTGAGGGGAAGAGCGCGAGGAGGAGGCCAAGTCCCACCGCCGCACCGATCAGCTGCGCCATCACGAAGCCGGGAACAGAGCCCGGGGCGATGCCGGCGAAGGTGTCACTGAAGATTCGGCCCACCGTCACTGCCGGGTTTGCGAACGACGTCGATGAGGTAAACCAGTAGGCGGCGCCGATGTAGGCTCCCACGGCCGGGGCTGCGAGGACGCCGCGTTTGGTGGCGGCCAGGGCGAAGATCAGCAGGACGAGGCCTGCGGTGGCGACGACCTCTCCCAGCAGGTGCCCGCTGGTGGCACGTTCCTTGGCAGAGATGGAGGTGCCCACCTCGAACATGGCATTTGCCACAACGCTGCCGCTGATCGCACCAACCGTCTGCGCAACGATGTATGCACCGAGTTCCGGCAGGCTCAGTCCGGTGCCGCTGCGCCGGCCCAGCACACAGTCCACCAGAGAGACCACAGGGTTGAAATGAGCGCCGCTGACAGGCCCGAATACGAGGATCAGGACCGTCAGGCCCAGCACCGTTGCAGTGCTGTTCTGGAGCAGTTGCAGGCCGACGTCGTTCGGGGAGAGCTGCGCGGCGGCGATCCCGGAGCCGACCACGATCATCACGAGCAGACTGGTGCCGAGCAGTTCGGCGACGGCACGGCGCCACAGCGGCGGTTGTTGAGAAGTCATACCAACAGCTTGACGCAAGATATTTACTCAGTCAAAATTGAACCAATGAAAACTGACCCAATTGAAGTCTTCCGTGCGCGGGTCGCCAGGCATGCGGCCCTCGCAGACCCCGCACGGCTGCGCATCGTGGACCTGCTGACCCTGGGAGATCTTTCCCCCACGGAGCTGCAGGCCGAGCTCGGGATGCCGTCGAACTTGCTGTCCCACCACCTGCGCACGCTGGAAGATGCGGGACTGGCAACCCGGCACCGTTCGGAGGCGGACAAGCGCCGCAGCTACATCCGGCTCGCCGCCGGGGCGCTGGACGAACTGGCTCCCGGTGCCGAACACGGAGCCCGCCGCGTCCTCTTCGTCTGCACCCGTAACAGCGCCCGGTCCCAGCTGGCCGTCGCGCTCTGGAACCAGGTCAGCGAGATCCCCTCAACCTCCGCGGGAACACACCCCGCTGACCGCATCGCCCCGGGCGCCATTGCCGTCGCCCGCCGCCACGGCGTCGCTCTGGCGGACCTTCCCCCGCGCCGGCTCGATGAAGTAGTCCACGCTGATGACTTCGTCGTGACCGTGTGCGATAACGCCCACGAGCAAATCCCCAACCTGGCCGGGATCCACTGGTCCGTTCCGGATCCGCTCCGATTGAACACCGGGGACGCTTTCGAGGGCGCCTTCACCGACATTGCCCGCCGCGTGGGCGACCTCGCACCCCGCCTGCACGCAGCCTAAAAACCAACACCCCACCCATATTGACAAGTGTCGATATGTTGATCGATACTTCATGCATCGACAAACATCAATGTAGTCAGTAGGCGGGTGCGGGACGAAGACCCCATCAAAACCGATCCACACCCAACTGATTCCAGGAGAAACCCCGTGAGCACCGAAACCGCCAAGAAGCCCTCCGTCCTGTTCGTCTGCGTCCACAACGCAGGCCGATCCCAGATGGCCGCCGCCTTCCTCACCACCCTTGGCAAGGGTGGGATCGAGGTCCGCTCCGCCGGCTCGCAGCCCGCGGACAAGGTCAACCCGGCCGCCGTCGAGGCCATGGCCGAGCTCGGCATTGACATGTCAGCCGAGATCCCCAAGGTCCTCACCACGGAAGCGGTGAAGGAATCGGACGTGGTGATCACCATGGGCTGCGGCGACGAATGCCCGTACTTCCCGGGCAAGCGTTACGAGGACTGGGTGCTGGAGGACCCTGCCGGCCAGGGCGTGGACGCCGTCCGCCCGATCCGGGATGAAATCAAGACCCGCATCGAAGGCCTGATCGCATCCCTGATCCCCGCCGCCAAGTAGGAGCTGAATCATGACCGAACAGCTGATCATCATAGGGTCCGGCCCGGCCGGCTACACTGCGGCCATCTACGCCGCCCGTGCAGGACTGGCGCCTCTGGTCCTGGCCGGATCGGTCACCGCGGGCGGTGCGCTGATGAACACCACCGAGGTGGAGAACTTCCCGGGCTTCCCCGGCGGGATCCAGGGCCCTGAGCTGATGGACGGGCTGCAGCAGCAGGCCGAGAAATTCGGCGCGAAGGTGATGTTCGACGACGTCACCGAAGTGACGCTGAAGGGGCACCTCAAGCGCGTGGTCACCGGGGCCGGTGAGGCGTACGAGACTCCCGCCGTTATTCTCGCCACCGGCTCGGCCTACAAGAAGCTGGGCCTGCCCGAGGAGAAGAAGTTCAGCGGCCACGGTGTCTCCTGGTGCGCCACCTGCGACGGCTTCTTTTTCCGCGGGCAGGACATCATCGTCGTCGGCGGCGGTGACTCGGCGATGGAGGAAGCCACCTTCCTGACCCGATTCGCCAAGTCCGTGACCGTCGTCGTGCGCAAGGGCGAACTGCGCGCCTCCCGCATCATGGCCCAGCGGGCCAAGGACAATCCAAAGATCAGTTTCGCCTGGAACTCGGCCGTCACGGCCATCCACGGCGACGGCAAGGTCACTGGTGTCACCCTGACGGACACTGTCAGCGGTGAGACCCGCGAGCAGGCTGCCACCGGGATCTTCGTCGCGATCGGCCACTTGCCGCGCACCGAACTGGTGGCCGGGCAGGTGGAGCTCGACGCTGAGGGCTACATCAAGGTCGATGCGCCCACCACGGTCACCAACCTGACGGGTGTGTTTGCCTGCGGGGATGCCGTGGACCACCGCTACCGCCAGGCCATCACGGCCGCCGGCACCGGATGCGCCGCTGCCCTTGACGCGGAGAGGTACTTGGCCGCGCTGGAGGACGCCGACAGCATCGCGACGGCGCTGGTCGAAGAACCCACCCACGCCTAGACCTGTGCAGGGGAGGAGGTGAGCTGAATGAACACCGGATGCTGCGGCGATGGCTGCTGCGACGACGATCAGGACTGCTGCTGACACCCCGGTGCCTGCCGGACCCAGAAGGATCCGGCAGGCACCAACCCAGCATCACCAACGGATGAGAAATGAGGACAGCATGGATTCGACGAAGAGCCTCCCTGTGGCCGTCATCGGGGCCGGGCCTGTGGGCCTGGCCGCCGCGGCGCACGTGCTCGAACGCGGACTCGAGCCGGTGATTTTTGAGGCAGGCCCGGCCGCAGGCGCTGCCATTGAGCAGTGGCGCCATATCCGGTTGTTCTCACCGTGGCAGTACAACACCGACGCCGCCGCCGTCCGCCTCCTCGCCACCACCGGATGGGAATCACCGGAGCCGACGGCGCTGCCGACCGGCGGCGAACTCATCGACGGCTACCTCACCCCACTCGCTTGCCTGCCCGTCATCTCGTCCCGGCTGCACACCGGCGCCCGCGTCGTCGCGGTTACCCGGCAGGGCATGGACAAGACCCACACCCGGAACCGCGGCACCACTCCGTTCGTCGTCCGCGTCGAACACACCGACGGAGAAGTCCGCGAGTACCGGGCCGCAGCCGTCATCGACGCCTCCGGCACCTGGTCCACCCGCAACCCGCTCGGAACCTCGGGGCTGCCCGCCGTGGGCGAAGCCGCCGCGGCCACCCACATTTCCTCACCGCTGCCGGACGTCCTGGGCCGTGACCGCGAGACGTTCGAGGGCCGCACAGCAGTTGTTGTCGGCGCCGGGCATTCGGCAGCCAACACCCTGCTGAACCTCGCCGAGCTCGCAGCACAGGTGCCGGGGACGAAGATCGTCTGGGCGATCCGCGGCGCCTCCGCGGCCAAGGTCTACGGCGGTGGCGACGCCGACGGGCTTGCCGCCCGGGGCCAGCTCGGCAGCCGGCTCCGCAACCTCGTCGAATCCGGTGCCGTGGAACTTCACACCGGCTTCGGAATCGCCTCCCTCGCAGCGTCCGACGGAGCCGCCGTCACCGCGACCTCCACGGACGGCCGCACCCTCGAGGCCGACGTCGTGGTCCCGGCCACGGGGTTCCGCCCCGACCTGGACATCCTCCGGGAAATCCGGCTGGAACTGGACCCGGGCGTGGAAGCCCCGCGAGAGCTCGGCCCGCTGATCGACCCCGCATTCCATTCCTGCGGCACTGTCGAACCCCACGGCGCAAAGATGCTCGCCCACCCCGAGCAGGACTTCTACATCGTCGGCATGAAGTCCTTCGGACGGGCCCCCACCTTCCTGCTCGCCACCGGCTACGAACAGGTCCGCTCCGTCGCGGCCGCCCTGGCAGGGGACAGGGAAGCCGCCGACACCGTCCAGCTCGAACTCCCCGAAACCGGCGTCTGCTCCTCCGACATCGGCACCAGCTGCGACGTCCCCGCCGTCGTCCCCGCAGGATTCGTGGCCGAAACTTCCGGAGGCTGCTGCGGAGCACCCGAACCGGTCCTCGTCGGATTCCCCACCGGCCTGGCCCACGGCCGCTCTGCTGAGAACTGAAAACAGCACCGAGCTCCTGCACCGGATCAGCGCGCGCCTGGCCGAATCACTGCTCCACGACCCCAGCTCAGAAAAGGAAGAATCAAGGCATGACTGAAACCACGAAGACTCCCAGCGTCCTGTTCGTCTGCAGCAAGAACGGCGGCAAATCCCAGCTCGCCGCCGGACTGATGAATCAGCTCGCCGGTGGAGACGTCACCGTCTACTCCGCGGGAACCAAACCTGGTAAGTCCCTCAATCCCCAGGCGGTGGAGTCCCTGTCCGAGCTCGGCATCGACATCACCGGCGAACACCCGAAGCCCGTCACCGACGAAGTCCTTGACGCAGTGGACGTCGTGATCGTCCTGGGCAACGAAGCGAAAGTCGAAGCCCCCGGGGGCAAACGCCTTGAGGTCTGGGATACGGACGAGCCCTCCGAACGGGGTATCGAAGGCATGGATCGGATGCGCCTTGTCCGAGACGATATTAGGGCCCGGGTCCAGAAGCTTCATGCGGAGCTGATAGGGAACTAGGCCATGCCCGCCCCGGCGATATCCCGCACACTGGCCGCGGAAGGTGCACCGCGCGGTGGCCTCGCCGCGCTGTGCATCACCCAGACGACCGGGTGGGGTGTGCTCTACTACGCATTGATCGCGGCGGTCCGCCCTATCAGCGACGACACAGGCTGGGACCAGGTCCTTGTGACCGGAGCCTTTTCGGCCGGACTGCTGGTCTCCGCAGCGGCCGGCATCTTCGTCGGCAGGATGCTCGACAGGACCGGTCCGCGCACGCTGATGATCGGTGGATCCCTCGTCGGAATACTGGCCCTGGTCCTGGTGGCGACAGCACCAAACCTGCCAGTGTTCTTTGCGGGCTGGCTGGTCGCCGGCACCGCGCAGGCCGCCGTGCTGTACCAACCGGCTTTCACTGTGATCAGCCGCTGGTACGGACCTGCCCGCATCCGGCCCCTGACAGTCCTGACCCTCGTCGCAGGGTTCGCATCCACCATCTTCGCCCCGCTCACCGCCGCCCTGACATCCGCGTTCGGCTGGCGAGTCGCTTTCCTCATCCTTGCCGGGATCATGGCACTTATCACCGTGCCGCTGCACGCCCGATACCTGAACCGGGAGTGGGCCCCGGCCACCCCCGGCAGCGCCGCGGCGGACCACCGGGTCATGGTGCGGTCCGTACGGCGAAGCCCGGAATTTCTCGGCCTGCAGGCGCTCATGGTCCTGCTCTGCCTTGGGCTTTACACCGTGACGCTGAACATCATTCCCCTCCTGATGGAAAAAGGATCCGACTACACAATGGCCGCGCTCGGGCTCGGCCTCGTGGGAGCCGGGCAGGTCGGCGGCCGCCTGTTCTTCGCAGCGATCCCACCCATTGCCCGGCTATCGGTCATCGCCGGGGCGGCAGCCTGCGCCATCCTTGTACTGGCGGTTCTCCCCGGCACGCTGCCGCTGCTGATCGCGGCAGGAATGCTCGCCGGGGCGGTCCGCGGGTGCCAGACGCTGCTGCAGGCCACGATCGTAGGAGACCGCTGGGGAAGCCAGAACCTGGGCACACTGCAAGGGATCTTCGCGGCCCCGCTCACAGCCGTTACCGCCCTTGCCCCCGCAATCGGCCCGGCAACGGCAGTCTGGCTCGGCACCTACACCAACATGATATACGCCATGGCCGCCGCCACCGGGACGGCGGCACTCATCGCCGTCGCTGAGCGGCTCTCCAGAGGACCTCATGCCAGATGAAGAGTGGCCGGACGGACCAGTGGTGGTCGGAGTCGGATGGTCCTTTTCAGTGCTACTGATCCGTACTGCCGCCGGCCTCGCGACAGCCCTGGGACAGCATCTCGTGTGCGCCTTCGTGGATCCAGCCAGCTACCTGACCGAATGGGAACCGGAGGCCCAACGGACCGCGCTTTCACTGGACCCGATCATCAATGAAGAGGCCGAATATCCATCCGGGCAAGTGCAACGGAACCTGGAATCCATTCTCGGCCAACCCGGGGAGACATGGTCTTTTCGCCTGCTGAACGGCGACGTCCCCAAAGCCCTCAACCGCCTGGCAGAGAGCACGGATGCCTCCCTGCTCGTTGTCGGCGCCGATCGGCCAGGGCCCGTGGCACGGTTGGACAGGTTCCTCGAAGGATCGGTATCAGGGTCCCTGATCCGCAGTCAGCGGTGCCCGGTCCTCGTTGTTCCCGACACCTGAGAACGGGGATAGCCGGGCGGCTGATTGAGCGCCTCCAGGCCAGGACCCCCGGCCGTAGTCGACCTCCGCACGGAGGACGTCCTGAACCCGCTCCGCGTCGGATCCAGTAGTTCCCGCCCTCTCACAGTGGGACTGTTAGCGCTGCAGCTCCTGGCACAGGCCAGGGAGTCCGGATACAGTGCCTCCAGGGACACCATTCCGCGGCTGCCGTCCAGATCGGGTATGCCGGCCGCGTCAGCGGGGTATCAGCAGGCTGATTTGTTTCCTGATGTCCTGCACCAGTGCTTCATTCTCCAATCCGGCGTTCGCACTTGCCGCCATGCTGACAAACATGATTGCCGAGACAATGCGCGCCGTCGTCGCGGCGTCACCCGCACCGGCCAGTTCTGCCCGGTGCAGTATGGCGGCAATGGCCTCCTCGGTCTGCGCAACGATGGATAGAGCTGCGCTGTGGTGTGGCTCCGTAGGGTCGCCGAAGACCATTTCCCGCAGGTAGAAGCGTCCGTTGTCGACCTGGGTTCGGTTGCACTCCACGATCGGGCGCACGACGGCCATCACCGCACCCAGGGCATCCTGGATGGTTTCAGCATCCGCCCGGCCCCGGTCGAGCGCTTCGGCGTAGTGGGCGTTCTGGACGAGGAGAAGGAGTTCTCCCTTGGTTTTGGCGTAGAGGAAAAGGGTTCCGGTGCCGATGTCGGCTTTGTCGGCGATCTGCTGGGTGGTGACGTCCTCGACTCCGTATTCGGCGAACAGCTCAGTGGCTGCGGCCGTGATGCGGTCCAGCTTCTCCTGCTTGTTTCGCTCGCGACGTCCAGGCGGCCGGGATGTGACAGGCATGTAGGTTCCTCTGGACGTAAACTGACTGGACTCAATATTGAGTATACCGAAGCTGCGGAGGCCGGGCCCTCCAGCCGGCGCCCCTGCTCTTCGTAGCGGGGGAGGATCCGGCCACCCCTCTTCTCAACCGACTGAGTGCGCAATTCCTTCAGCATTTAGTGTCAGCCAGGGCGGGAACAATTCCCTTTTTCACGAGCCGCCGCATTTCGGCTGGGCGGGCGACTGCTCGCTGCGCACCCAAAGCAGGACTGAGGACATGAAGTGCTTTTCCATGTGCGGTCCGATAGTTAGTTGTGAGATGCCCAGAGAGCCTCCTTATCGCGAGCGTGGTGGTCAGGGGGCGAGGAATTCGACGGCGGCGGGTGCGAATTTGGCGTGGTACTGGAAGATACCACCATGGCCGGAGTCGGGGTAGATGATCAGTTCGGATCCCTTGATGCGGCGGTGCAGTTCTTCGGATAGCGCGGAGGGCACCATGCGGTCGTTGTCGCCATTGGCGATGAGGGTGGGTTGAGTCAGTGCGGACAGGTTCGACGGGGCCGAGCGGCCGAACTCCTGGATTGCCTTCAGCTGCGTCTGGAATGCGCGGGGGCTGATTGGCTTGTCACGGTTCTCAGTTCGCTCCTGAAGGCGTTGGATGAACGCTTTCGCAGCGGGTTTGCCGGTGCTGTTTCGGTTGAAGAACAGGAATTCCTTGGGGTCCGACCGGGTCAGGGTTGCCCGGAGGATGTCCCGGTAGGTGGTGCCGACGACCTTGTCGATGTTTTTGCCTCCTCGCGGACCGGTTCCGGTCAGCACGAGCTTGCGGACAAGATGGGGATGTTTGAGGGTCAGGTCCTGGGCGACCATGCCGCCCAGTGAGAACGAGAATACATCTATCGTGTCGAATCCGAGGGCCTTGATGAAGGTGTAGGCGTCGTCGGCCATTGCCTCGATACTGTTGGGAACTTGTCCGGTGGAAGCGCCGACACCGGGCTGGTCGAAGGTAATGACGTGGCGGTTCCTGGCAATGGGGTCGATGATACGGGGGTCCCAGTTATCAAGCGTGGCTGCCAGGTGGACGAAGAAGACGACGGGGATGCCGCCCTTCGGCCCAAGCTCGCGGTAGGCGTAGCTGACGCCTACGGCGGTGACAGTGCTGGCAGGTGCCTTCGCGTATGAGGTGACGACTGGCTCGTTTGCGGCGTCGGTGTTGTCCATGACGTTGTACTCCCGGATTCTCTGCGTGAATAGTGCCTGTCGGCGGGTCAGCTGTTGACGGTGAGCACTGCTTTGCCGCGGAAGCCCCCTGCGGCCAGGGTTTGCAGCGCCTCTGGAGCCTGGTCGAAGGTGAAGACCTTCCCTACGATGGGGCGCAGTACCCCGGCGTCAACCAGGGCGCTGATCTGACGTAGTTGGTCGCCGCTGGCACGCATGAAGAGAAACTCATAGCTGACGCCGAGCTTCTTGGCGTGCCTTCGAATCTTGCTGCTGAGCCCGGTGATTGCCAAGCGCAGAATGGGGTTGAGGCCTGCTTTGCGGGCGAATGCGGGATCGGGCGGGCCGGCGATACCAATCGCCCTCCCACCGGGCTTGAGGATGCGCAGAGACTTCTGCAGGTTTTCGCCCCCGAGGCTATCCAGCACCAGATCGTATCCGTTCAGGAACTGCTCGAAGTCCTGGGTGCGGTAGTCGATAACGATGTCAGCGCCGAGGTCCCGCACGAACCCTGCGTTGGAGCTGCTGGCGGTGGTTGCGACGGTCGCGCCGTGATGCTTGGCGAGCTGGATGGCGATAGAACCGACCCCGCCGGCGCCGGCGTGAATGAGAACTTTCTGCCCTGACTGCACGTTTCCCTGCTCGACGAGGGCCTGCCATGCCGTAAGCGCCACCAGTGGAAGCGAACCGGCCTCCTCCATGCTGGCCGATTCGGGTTTGAGCGCAAGGTCTTCCTCCGCAACGGCAATACGTTCAGCAAACGTCCCGATGCGCTCCTCGTGGGGACGGGCGTAGACCTCATCGCCGGGCTTGAACCCCTTTACTTTGTCCCCGACGCGCAACACGGTGCCGGCTACGTCGTTGCCGAGGACCAGCTGGAGTTTGTAGGGAAGGATCTGTTTGAACTCGCCCTGGCGGATCTTCTCGTCCAGCTGGTTCAGGCCGGCAGCTTGCACCTGCACGAGCACGTCCCGTTCGCCTACGGCCGGTTCAGCAACCTCGGCTTCGCGCAGCGGTTCCTTGTACTTGTTGATGACGAATGCCCGCATGTTGCAATGCTCCTCAGAAAAGATTTTCTTGACTCCAATCAATGATGACTACACTCAGTAAAATGTCAAGGAGTAACGAAAGCGCCGTGGTGATGAGCTGGGTTCATCCCCACGGGGCTGGCGCTGTTTCTAGGATTTGCTGAGCGTAAGTTGGGGGTAGAGCGCCTCGATGGGGGCGCTGAGTCCCGCCTTGAGCTGCACGGACGTCTCGTCGGCAAGAACCTCGTACTCGCCGGCTTCGACGGCATCCAATACCGCCGCGACCAGATCAGCTGGGTCCATCTTGGGGTCGGTGGCATGCGCAGCCATCGCTGTGTCGACGTAGCCGACGTGGACGCCCACCACATGTACCCCTTCGGGGGCGAGCTCCAGACGAAGCGAGTTGGTGGCCGACCAGAGGGCGGCCTTGGTGGCGCTGTAAATGCCCCCGACGGCATACCAGCTCATTGCGGAGTGGATGTCGATGAGTGCGGAATTGTCCTTCGCTGACAGGATCGGCGCGAAGGCGCGGGCGAGGAAAAGCGGGCCGAGGAAATTCGTCTCCACATTGGTCCGGATTTCCGCGTCGGTGTGGGTAAGGATGCCTGGGGTTGCCACGCTGGCTCCAGCGTTGTTGATTAACACTGTGACATCGCCCGCGGCCTCGACTGCAGCCCGGATTGAGGCCGGGTCTGTGATGTCGAGGGTGAGCGGGACGATGCGCTCGTCCTCCCACGTGCGCGGGGTGGGGGCGGTGGCGTAAACCTTGCTGGCGCCGCGTGCGAGGGCACCTTGGACGAAGTGGGTTCCGACGCCGCCGTTTGCTCCGGTGACGAGGACGACTGCTCCAGTGAGTGAGTGCATTTCACGAACTTTCTTGTGTACTTTTCCATCCGCACCGGTCGGCGTGGATGGTGGGGAATGAGGCGTGGGCAAGGGCCGGGTAGTCGGTGTGGCGGGTTGCCCCGCCGCCGTAGAGAGTCAACGATGGCGGGATTGGCCAGTGCGAAACGGCCCAGTGGGGCAACGTCCGCAAGGCCGGCCGCGACGTCGTCGGCTATCTGCTCGCGGTGACGTCCACAGCGGACCACGAGCACCGCCGTCGGCCACATATCCCAGAGGGAGCGGAGCAGTTCGTCGTCGCCTACATGGTGAAGGTGCAGGTACGCCAGGTTCCGGGTCGCGAGCTCGCCTACCGGGTGCCGGTACTGAGCGCGCACACTCTCGGTGTCGCCGTCGTTGAGTCCACCTCATGGCATGGTGGGGGAGAGGCGGATGCCCACCCTGTCTGCCCCGATTTCATCGGCCAGGGCCTGGGCGGGTTCGATCACGAACCGCGTTGCCCATAGTACTCGGCCGCCAGGTCGCCCGGCGTGCCATCCGGGTTGGAACGGCTTCCGGTCATGGGTGCCAGTGCCAGCCCAAGGGATAGGTCCAGGCGGCCAAGAGTCAATGGTTGCAACAGTGCGGAAAGGGTCATGGGTTAGTCCTTTTGCATTCGACCTATCAGAGGATCACCGCCGTCCGCCAATGTTCGGCCGCCGTGGACGCTAAGCCTTCCTGCTGCATGCACTTGATGGTGACTACACTCATAACTGAGTGAGATCAGAATATATTCCCATGAGAATCAAGGGGGCAAAAGTGACGGTCAGTACTCTTCGGCCTGCCTCGGTTCGGTGAGTTACGCCCGGATGAAGCCTCGGCTTGTTGGTCTGCACAACGAAGAAACGCTCCCCTCCACATGACGGTGCGGCCGGCGGCCAGACGGGTGCTACGGGTAGGGCGAGCCGCAGTGCCTCCGGCACATTGGCGGCGGATACAGTCCACCGTCCGGGACAGTAAAGTGCGACGAATCCCCGCCCGGTTCGCACCAGGCGGGGATTCGTTTGTCTTGCCAAGCGTGCGGTAAAGATGACCTACCGACGTCGGGTGCCAGGGGTCAGCATCAGTGTGCGGCGGCCGCGGTCTGCTCCTGAAAGGCCGGCATGACGTGTTCGATGAATAGTTCGAGGGAGCGTTTCTTTTCTTCATGGGTGAGGCTGTTGTCGGCCCAGAAGCTGAACTCGTCCACGCCGAGTGCCTCATAGTGGCGTAGGCGTTCGATGACCTCCTCAGGCGTCCCGATCATTGCAGTCCGGTGCAGGGACTCCGGTGTGAACTCCGGGCGTTCGGCGAACTTCTCTTCGGGGCTGGGCTCGAGGAAACCGTTCTTCGGCGTGGTCTTGTTACCGAACCAGGCATCAAAGGTGCGGTAAAACTTCTGGATGGCTTCGGCCGGGCGCCGCCATCCTTCAGGCTCGTCTGCAGGGTGGACGTGCGTGTGGCGGAGCACCATGAGGTCCGGGCGGGGAACTCCGGGGTTGTTTTCCACGGCGCTCTCGAACTTATTCACAAGGTCTTCAACCTCCTCGTCGCCCTTCATCAGGGGAGTCACCATCACGTTGCAGCCGTTGGCGACGGCGAACTCGTGCGAGGAGATATCGCGGGCAGCGATCCACATGGGCGGTGTGGGCTTCTGCAGGGGCTTGGGGACGCTGGTGGAGGTCGGGAACTGCCAGACTTCGCCATCGTGGGCGTAGTCGCCTTCCCAGAGCGCCCGCACGGCCGGCACGAGTTCGCGCAGGTGCTTCCCGCCGTCGACCGCTGACATGCCGCCCATGAGGCGGTCGAACTCGAACTGGTAGGCGCCGCGCGCCAGCCCGACTTCCATGCGGCCGTTGCTGATGACATCGAGCAGTGCTGTCTCCCCGGCTACGCGCAGCGGGTTCCAGAAGGGGGCGATGATCGTTCCGGCACCCAGGCGGATGCGGGAGGTGCGCGCTGCCAGATAGGCAAGCTGGGGCATGGGGCTGGGGGAGATGGTGTATTCCATCGAGTGGTGCTCACCGATCCAAACGGTGCTGAACCCGCCGGCTTCCGCAATGAGGGTGAGTTCCGTCAGGTTCTCGAAGCATTCCTGGTGGGAGACGGACTCGTCCCAGCGCTCCATGTGGGCGAAAAGGGAAAAGCGCATTAGTGGCTCCTTCGATCTGCGCCGGTGGCCGGCGCTTGAGGGGTGGGTGCTGCGTCCTGGGCGGCCTTGCGTTCGGCAATGGTCTGGTCGCCGCGGGACCAGTGTTCGTGTTCAATTTCCCGGATGATGACGGTGGTGTTTTCCGGTAACGCGCCCACGGAGTTTTCGGCTGCACGGTGCAGCGCGCCTATGAGGGAGCGGAGCTGCTCGGGGGTCCGGCCCCGGGCGATCGAGACTTCGATAAGAGGCAAGGTGGTCAGCTCCTCATGATGAAGGGGTCGGCGAGGGGAGATTCGTCGGTGTTGATCCAGACGCTCTTGACCCGGGTGTATTCACGAATGCTCTCGATCCCGTGTTCGACGCCTACCCCGCTGGTCTTGAAGCCTTCGCGCGGCGACTGGGGGGACATGGTGCGGTAGGTATTCACCCAGATGGTGCCGGCTTCCAGGCGGCTGGCCATGCGGTGCGCCCTGGAGAGATTGGTGGTCCAGATTCCGGCGGCGAGCCCGTAGCTGGTGTCGTTAGCCAGGGCGAGGACCTCTTCCTCTGTTTCAAACGGCATGATCGCGGCGACGGGGCCGAAGATCTCCTCCCTGACCACCCGCATTGAATTGTCGACGTCGGTCAGGACGGTGGGTTGGAAGAAGTAGCCGCCGAGGCCGGTGTCGGGCCTGCCGCCGCCGGTCAGGACGGTGGCACCTTCGGTGACGCCGAGATCGACGTAGCTGGCGACCTTGTCCCGCTGGTCCGCGAAGGCCAACGGTCCGAGCTCGGTTGCGTCCAGGAGCGGATCTCCGATGACGATGCTGCGGGCACGGTTGGCTACCCGCTCGAGCAGTTCGTCGTAGATCGACTTGTGGGCGAACACGCGGCTGCCGGCGATGCAGGTCTGACCGGCCGCGGCGAAGATGCCGGCCACCACTCCCATGGACGCATTGGCGATATCCGCATCGGCAAAGACGATGTTGGGGGATTTGCCGCCGAGTTCCAGCGTCGAGCCGATGAAGCGGGACGCGGTTGAGGAGGCAATGCGGGCGCCGGTGGCGGTACTGCCGGTAAACGAGATCTTCGCCAGCCGGCGGTCCTCAACGAGGGCGGCTCCGGCTTCGGCGCCAAAACCGGTGACAACATTGATGACGCCGGGCGGGAAGCCTGCTTCCCCGGCCAGTGCCGCCAATCGCAGCACGGTGGCAGAGGTGTATTCCGAGGGTTTGATGACGATGGTGTTGCCGGTCGCGAGGGCTGGGGCCAGCTTGCTGGTGGTCAGGGTGAGCGGCGAGTTCCAGGGCGTGATTGCTCCCACAACGCCGAGTGGTTCGCGCAGCGTGTAGTTCAGCATCGCCCGGCTGGAACCGGGGATGGTGTCGCCCTGAATCTTGTCCGCAAGGCCGGCGTAGTAATAGTAGTACTCGGGCATGGCGGCGAGCTGGGCTCGCATTTCACGCAAAAGCTTGCCGTTGTCTTCGGATTCCATGCGGGCGAGTTCGTCGGCGTGCTCGCCGACGAGGTCACCGAGACGGCGGAGCAGGTGCCCGCGTTTGGTCTGGCTCAGGTCCCGCCAGGCGGCGTTTTCGAAGGCTGCGGATGCGGCAGCGACGGCCTTGGAGACGTCGGCTTCATTGCCGCGCGCCGCCCGGTACAGCACGTCGAGGGTGGCGGGGTTGGTGCTCTCAAAGTAATCCCCGTTTGAGGGCGCAACCCACTCGCCGTTGATGAAGTGCTCGTAGCGGCGGTCAGTGGACATTGGAATGCTCCTTGATGAAAGCAGTGAGGGTGTTGGCGAGCTCTTGGGGGCGTTCTACGGGCATCATGTGGCGGGCCCCGCTGACAATGGAGTACGTGCAGCCGGGAATTGCTGCTGCAAGCCTGGCGCCCATTTCCGGCGTCGATCCAGGGTCAAGTTCGCCGGTTACGGCGTGGGATGGAACGCTGATCCTGGGAAGTTCGGGTGTCAGTTCGGCGTCTGCGGTGGCGAAAACCCGGTAAGCGGCCAGAAAGGATTTCGGGTCGTTTCGAAGCAGCACCTGTCGCGTGGCTTCGACCATGGACGCCGGGACCGGCGTTCCCTCCGGGTACCAACGCGTGATGGATGCCTCGGCCGACGCGGCGAAGTCTGACTCAGCCATGGCCAGCCGGTCCATGACCGACCCGTGTTCCTCTGGTGTCCGGGAGCATACAGATCCCACGGACACCAGAGTGGCAACGAGCTCGGGCCGGAACCTGGCAAGGTGTTGGGCGACGAGGGCTCCGAGGGAAAACCCCACAAGGTGGGTCCCTGGCCTCAGGCGCCCGGCGACGTCCGCGGCCAGTTCCGCCAGCGTGACGCCGTCGGGGGCAGCTTCTGTCCGGGTTCCGTGGCCGAGCAGTTCAATGATTTGGACGTCGAACTCGGGTTCGAGGAATTCACGGAGCGGCCCCCACATCGACCCGTCGAGGCCGACTCCGTGAATGAGTGCGATGCGGGCGCGGCTCACGGGGGCTCTTTCCTAGTTCGCTTCGGTGCTGAAGGCGGCGAGCCGCTGCTGGGGGCGTCCCTGGGCTGCGGCGGCGAGGGCGATCACGATTTCATCGGCGTGGGGTGCGTCGTTTATCCGTACCTCGATGCTCTGGTGGTGCGAGCGGATGGTCGCGTCCGTGATGTGCTTGAGCGGGATATCGAAAACGACTCCGGCCGGCCCTCGCTTTTCCACTGCCGGCAACAGCGTGGTGGCGTTGGCAGCGTCACGGAAATGATTTCCGAAAGCAAGGGTGTGAATGAGTCCGGAACCGTGCTCGACTTCACCGTTCAGGCCCACGATGGCAGCCTTGCCATAAGCCTCCGCGGGGGCGCCGAGGGCTTCGAGTACGCGTGGGGCGAGGAGCGCTCCGATATCGGAGGCGTTGCCTTCGATTCCTGCTGACAGGTCCTCCACGAATCCCTGTCCTGCCCAGGGGTTCCTGATTATGGCTGCGACGACGGCGACCCGCGCGTTGGGGGTGACGGCCCGGCCGCCTTCGATCAGGATGTCTTCGGTGAAAGTGACGATTTTGCGGATGCTCATGAAATCAGTTCTCCTAGGGTTTCTGCTTTAACGACGGGGTCCGTGAGCCGGTCCCCGATGCGTGAGTGTGGGCGGGGTCCGGTTGACGCGCCGAGGGCGATGACGATCTCTCCGGGCCGGGGCGCGTCACTGATCCGGGTGGTGATGGTCTGGTAGTGCGTGCGGGTGGCGGCAGCGTTCTTGTGCCAGAGCGGCACGACGAGTGATGCGCCTGCGTCGGCCCGGTCATCGGCGAAGCAGATGATGGATTCGCCGTCGAGGTACTCCCGGACAAGGTTGCCGAAGAACGGGGTGTGGATGAGGGCTGCGCCATGTTCAATCTCGCCGTCCGTACCCACAATTGCTGCTTTGCCGAAGGCCTGGATTGCGTCGACGCCGCCGAGTTCCTTCGCAAGCACGTCAGTGAGCTTGCGGGCGAGAGCCGGGGCCAACCGCATGACTTCCTCGTTCAGGTTGTCGGTGGCCTTTCCTTCCAGCCACGGGTTGCTGACCACGGCAGCTGCGGTGGCACGGACGGCCGGGATGGCGGGGGAGAGTCCGTTCTCGAGCAGGATTTCTTCGCTGTAGTAGACGATCTTGCGAATGGCCAGGCCCTGGTCGTTCATCGTTCGGTCCCGGCCAGCGGGGGCTGGCCTCCGAGGGCGTGGAAGGTGGGAAAGCGCATTACTGGCTCCTAGCAGTCGTTGATATGAAGATGGCTTATCAGCCTTGGTCGTTGTGCTGTTCTGATGCGACTTCGCGGGCCGAGGTGATGACGTGGTCGCGCATTGCCCACTCCGCGCCCATGGCGTCTTTGGCCTGAATCATGGCCACGACCTTCCGGTGCTCTTCAACGGAACGCGAGATACGTCCCGGATGCGCGACGGTGGTCGCCACCAGTCGCCGGTAGTATGCAAGCTGGTTCATCAGCGTCCGGTATTGCTCTGCGAGCTTGCGGTGGTCGCTGCCATCGACAATGAGCTGGTGGAACTCGTGGACAAGCCGGGCGTAAGTTTCGGAGTCGCCATTCCGCGACGCCTCTTCCGAAGCTTCAATGTTGGCTTCCAGCTTTTCCAGTTCCGGTACGGGGCCGCGGCGTGCCATCAGGCCGGCGGCGAGGCCTTCCAGGATCTCCTTGAGCTGGAACATCTCAACGATTTCGCGACGGCTTGGTTCCCGCACGAAGGTCCCGACCTTGGGCCTGATCTCCACAAGCCCTTCGGCCTGCAGCTGCTTCAGAGCCTCCCGTACAGGAGTGCGGCTGACATTGAATTCCTCGGCCAGGCTCGTCTCGCTGAGTGCTGTTCCGGCCGGATAGTCACCGCTGAGGACCACTTGGCGGAGCCGGTCCAGCAATGGCGGCAGCGGCAGCTGGACGATTTCACTGGCTGAGGACTTCTTTGGACTCTGTTGCATGGTAGATAACGCTACATGGCGGTTTTCGAATACGTCAAGAGCTTGTATGCAACAGATTCCACCGCCTTTGCGATGGCGGCCTTGATCCCGAGAATACGGGATATTTCCGTTCACTTGTGAGCTGATGCACAGTAATTTCCGGCCAGCTATTGACCTGCGTCACATTGAGGATCTACCGTCTGTTGTATGGAACAGACATCCACCAGCGTTCCGCCAGCGCCCGTCGAGGCCCTCAGCGACGCCCCCTCTCCCTCTTCCCGCCCCCAGCGCGTCGGATCGGTTTTCTGGATCTCCCTGGGGCTCATCGCCGCCTTCGTCATCTGGGCGACAGTGTTCACCGACAACCTCAACGCCACCATGACAGCCGCCCAGAACTGGGTAACCGGCTCCGTGGGCTGGGGCTATCTGGTAGTCACCCTCGGCCTCATCGGGCTTCTTGTGTACATCATGTTCAGCCGGTACGGACGCCTCCGTCTGGGTCCCATCAACTCCCGTCCGGATTATCCGACTTACGCCTGGCTGGCGATGATCCTGTCGGCTGTGATGGGCGTGGGCCTCATCAGCTACGGTGTGGCCGAACCTATCTCCCACTTCGTCGTCCCTCCGCACGGACTGGCAGAACCCGGCTCGCGGGACGCAGCTGTCCGCGCCATGCAGTTCAGCTTCTTCGACTGGGGCATCCATGCCTGGGCCGTGTTCGCCGTCTTCGGCCTCGCCATCGGCTACTCCACGCATCGGCTGAAGCGAAGCGCGCTCGTCTCCACGATGCTCCGTCCAATTCTCGGCAAGACCGCGGACGGCTGGGGCGGCAAAGCTGTCGATGTCCTGGTGATCATCGCAACCCTCTTTGGCACCACCACATCGCTTGGCCTCGGTGCGGCACAAATCGATAACGGCATGCAGAGCGTCTTGGGGCTGCCCGGCGGCACGGCAATGCGGATCGGCATTATTGCGGTCATCACTGTGCTGTTCACCGCGTCGGCTCTCAGCGGCGTCCACCGCGGCATCCGTTACATCAGCCAGACCACCATGGTCCTGGCCGTCGGCCTCTTGGTCTTTGTCCTGGTCACGGGGCCCACCAACTTCATCACCAACCTGTTCTTCGAATCCATCGGCCGTTACGCCAACGATTTCATCTCGATGAGCCTGATCACCCCGCACAGCGATTCTGAACTGCAATGGATGCAGTGGTGGACGTACTTCATGCTGGCCTGGTGGATCGCCTGGGGCGCCTTCGTGGGTGTCTTCCTCGCCAAAATCTCCCGCGGCCGCACCATCCGCCAGTTCATCATCGGAGTTCTCGCCGTTCCCAGCCTTGTCTTCTTCATCTGGTTCACCGTCTTCGGCGGCACCGCGATCCACAGCGACATGACCGGTGACGGAGCCATCGGCAAAGCAGCGACCGCGGACGTCAACTCAGCATTCTTCGCCATGCTCGCAGATCTGCCCCTGACAAGCATTACGTCAGCCATCACCATCATCCTTGTTGTGCTGTTCTTCGTCTCCGGCGCCGACGCCAACACCTACGTCCTGAGCATGCTCTCGACCAAGGGCGTCCTCACACCCAAGCGCCCGGTGCTCGTCGTCTGGGGTGCCGTCACCGGGATCACGGCTATCGTTCTCCTGCTCGCCGGCGGCCTTGCAGCCCTTCAACAGGCGGTCATCCTCTCTGCCGCTCCGTTCACAGCCATCGTCGTCCTCCTGGCGATATCACTGATGATCGAACTTCGACGTGACCCCGAGATCCTCGCCATGGAAACCCTCAAAGGCCTGGCAACGCCAACACCAACCACCCACAGGGAAGAAGAAGAGAAGTGAGCAGCGCATCCGCAACCGGCGCCTCAACCAGGGCATCAGCAGTAGCCCAGGCCTGGTCCGCAGCCTGGAACGACGGTGACACCACCCTGTTCGAACAACTGCTGGACCCGTCGTACGAACGTCACTCCGCCGGATCCAAAGGCAGCCAGTCCTCCACTGAACTCATCGAGGCCATCCGGGCCTCCCGCGCCGCCTTCCCGGACCTGCACACCACCATCGATGCCATCATCGAAGAAGGCGACCACATGGCCATCTTCTGGCACAGCACAGGAACCCACCAGAACGAATTCCTTGGCGTGCCATCCACCCGTCGCACCGTCAAGACCTACGGATCCAACCACTGCGTTTTCAACAACGGCAGGCTCGTTACCGAAAATGTAACCTGGGATCCCCGACAGCTGCTCACCGCCCTCGGCATCATCTCCCTGGAGTCAGAATGAACGACACAACAGCACCCGAGCTGGCCGCCGACGTCGACCCGACGCTCGTCCGCGCCTTCAACAAACAGTTCGTCACCGGCGTCACCGTGGTTACTACAGACGACGACGGCGAGCCGCGCGGCCTGTGCGTCAACGCCTACGCATCAATCTCCTACGACCCGCCCGTCGTGATGGTCTGCGTCCAGCACAGTTCGAGCACACACCCCTCCCTGTTCCGGGCAACGCACCTGGGCATCAACATCATGGCGAACGACCAGAAGGACGTCGTAGGAATCTTTGCCGGAAAGAGCGTCAACAAGTTCGACCAGGTTGACTGGACCCCTGCCCCTCACGGCTCCCCAATGATCGCCGGCGCCGCCGCCTCCCTCGAAGCGGAAATCCGGGAACGCTTCCAGGCGAAGACCCATACCGTCTTCATCTGCCGCGTCCGCCACGTCACTGTTGCAGACAAAGAGCCCATCATCTACCGCGCCGCACATTTCTATGACGGCGGAGCTCTCACAGAGCTTCCCTGACCTGCCGGCTCGACAAACACAACACACTTTTCTGAGGAGACCCATGTCCAATTCGCTTGCCAGTCCACCCGCCGTCACCACGGGGCGCGAGCAGGAACTTCTGGCTCAGGTGCCCACCGGCCTGTTGATTGGCGGGCAGTGGGTGGAGGCGTCCGACGGCGGCACGTTCGATGTGCATGACCCCGCCACCGGCGAGGTGCTCGCCACCCTCGCCTCGGCCACCAGCGAGGACGCCGTTGCGGCTTTGGACGCTGCGGACGCCGTTCAGGCGTCCTGGGCGCGGACGGCACCACGGGTGCGGGCCGAGATCCTGCGCCGAGCCTTTGACCTGGTCACCGAACGCGCCGAGGACTTCGCGCTGCTGATGACCCTGGAGATGGGCAAACCCCTGGCCGAGGCCCGCGGTGAAGTCACCTACGGGGCGGAGTTCCTGCGCTGGTTCTCCGAAGAAGCGGTCCGGGACTACGGCAGGTACCTCACCACCCCCGAGGGCAAGAACAAGATCCTGGTCCAGCACAAACCCGTGGGCCCGTGCCTGCTGATCACACCCTGGAACTTCCCGCTGGCCATGGCCACCCGCAAGGTCGCCCCGGCGGTGGCCGCCGGCTGCACCATGGTTCTCAAACCCGCGAAACTCACGCCGCTGACCGCGCAGTACTTCGCGCAGACCATGCTCGACGCCGGGCTGCCCGCCGGGGTCCTGAACGTCGTCGCCTCTGCGTCGGCTTCGGGGATTTCCGGGCCGCTGCTCGCGGACCCGCGGTTGCGGAAGGTCTCCTTCACCGGCTCGACCCCAGTCGGTAAACGCCTCATGGCCGACGCGGCGCAGAACGTGCTGCGGACCTCCATGGAGCTCGGCGGGAACGCCCCGTTCATCGTGTTCGAGGACGCGGACCTCGATGCCGCCGTCGAAGGGGCGATGGCCGCGAAGATGCGGAACATGGGCGAGGCCTGCACCGCAGCCAACCGGTTCCTGGTCCAGGAGTCCGTCGCCGCAGAATTCACCGCCAAGTTCGCCGCCGCTATGGGCGCTCTGGCCACCGGCCGCGGAACCGACCCCGCCACCCAGGTGGGCCCGCTCATCGATGCCGGCGCACGGGACGACGTGCACGCCCTGGTGGCTGCCGCCGTCGACGCCGGAGCGGTAGCTGTCACAGGCGGCGCACTCCCGGACGGTGCTGGCTACTTCTACCCGCCCACCGTGCTCGCCAACGTCCCGAACGACGCGGCGATCCTGGGCCAGGAAATCTTCGGGCCCGTCGCCCCCGTGACGACGTTCACCACCGAGGAAGCGGCGATCCGGCTCGCCAACAACAGCGAATACGGCCTGGCCTCGTACCTCTACAGCCGGGACTTCAACCGCCTGCTCAGGGTGGCCGAGCAGATCGAGTTCGGCATGGTGGGTTTCAACGCGGGCGTCATTTCCAATGCCGCCGCACCTTTCGGCGGCGTCAAGCAATCAGGGCTTGGCCGCGAAGGCGGGTCCGAAGGCATTGCCGAATACACCACCACCCAATACATCGGCATCGCAGATCCCTACACCAGCTGACGGGCGGAATACTGCAGCGTCCCGGATGTCGCTGGGGTGCGCCGGCATCTGCTGGGTTCCAGCGTAAGCGTGTGCTTGGTACGACGGGCGGCTATTGAATCCCGTAGCTCGACCGAACGATGGGCGAAAAGATACGAGACGGAAACAAAACATTGACGGTTCGGACATCTGCGAGATGTTTACTGTTAGTAGTCACTGTTTACTACTGTAAATCGCTAAGGAATCCAGATGTCCACCGAAATCAACTTCCGTTACCTCAATGAGCCCGACATGATCCGGGCCGGTGTCGGCGATGTCGTTCGCTGCACCGATGTTATGGAGGAGGCTCTTGTTCTCCTCCGCCAGGGCGACTACCGGATGGCGGGGGATAATGGCAACTCGCACGGTGCGATGATCACTTTCCCCGAGAACCCTGGATTCGAGGGCATGCCCAAGGACGGGCCGGATCGCCGGTTTATGGCCATGCCTGCATATTTGGGCGGCCGCTTCGGTACCTCGGGCGTCAAGTGGTACGGCTCCAACACGGAAAACCGTCAGAAAGGGCTGCCGCGATCGATCCATGTATTTGTGCTGAACGATCGTGAGACGGGCGCGCCGCTGGCAATCATGAGCGCGAACCTTCTCAGCGCCTACCGTACCGGGGCGGTGCCGGGTGTAGGGGTTAAGCACCTCGCGAGGGCAGACGCTAAGGTCGCGGCCGTCGTCGGCCCGGGTGTCATCGCACGATCCGTCCTGGAGACGACGCTGGCCCTGCGCCCCTCGATCGACACGCTGCTGGTGAAGGGCCGAAGCGCCGCGAGCACGCAGGCGTTCATGGATTGGGCCAAGGCGAAGTTCCCGCAGCTGAGCAGCGTTGCCTCGGCGGAGACGATCGAGGAGGCAATTGCTGATGCTGACGTTGTTATGGCCACCACCTCAACGGACGCGGCTGGAAGCGATGCGTTTCCGTATTTCCCGAAATCGGCCATTAAGCCCGGCGCTCTGCTGCTTCTTCCGGCCGCTGCGCGGTTCGATGACGATTTCCTCGAGGGTGACGCGCGGCTTGTGATCGATGCTGAGGGCCTTTATCAGGCGTGGCTCGAGGAATATGGCGCCACCACTTACCAGATCCTGGGCATTCCGGGTTCGCACTGGTTCGGGTTGCTCGAGAACGGACAAATTCCCGCATCGAAGATCGAGGAAATCGCCGACATAGCGACCGGAAAGCTCCCCGGCCGCCGCAACGACGACGAAATCATCCTCTATTCCGTGGGTGGAATGCCGGTGGAGGATGTTGCGTGGGCAACGGATCTTTACCGCGTCGCCGAGGAGAAGAACATCGGCACTGTCCTGAATCTCTGGGACACACCGGCCCTCGCCTGAATCGCCGACGCCGCCGCAACCGGCCCCATCGGGTTTGTGAAACGCCAGTCATTGGCCTTTCTGCTGGAGCAGTTCAAGAGCTGAACGGGCTTGAGCCACAAGGCACCCGCTCCGAGTGGTTCGGTGCGGGTGCCTCGCTACTGCATCACGTCGTCCATCCCTGCGGCAGCGCTGGGGATTGCAGCGGCTTATTCCTCGGGAAGAGCGGCGAAAGCCTTCTTCGTGTCGCGGTACCATCCCATGCCCTTGATTGGGTTCTTCCAGCGACCCTTCATCGCGTCACGTGCCTCTTGATGAGCTGAGTCACCGGCCCGGACAGCTTCCTTGAGGTGCTGGTCCTGTGCGTTGATGATCTCGTCCGCAGTATTGGCCCGGAACGTGAGATCGCAGGGGCCACCGAGTTGCTTGCAGGTCATGCTTTTCATGGCTGTTTCCTCTGTAGTCATGCATCGAGTTGTGGAAACTCTCAGCGGGGATCCTTCCTGCCGTGAATCTTAGTCTGCTCGCTGAGGCTCCGGGCGCCGTCAGATTTCGCCACCACGCGTTCGCGGCGTGGGGCGAGAGCTGCCCAGCATTGCAGGGCCGTCAAATAGGAGAACCAGTCCCGTGCTGATCGAGGACAAGTTGGCCAGGGCGGTGGTGATACGGCCCACTAGACTCTCTTCATGCGCAGAACGTCGGCACGAGGCCCCGACACCGCTGGGAGGGAGCGCGTACTTATCCTGTCAGCAGGTGTAGGAGCGGGGCACAACAGCGCTGCTGCGGCGGTGCAGCAGGCATGTGCCGCGCGCGCCGACATTGACGAGGTGCAGGTGCTGGACGTGCTGCAGGTGAGCAGCGTCCTCTACCGCACACTGCTGGACAAAGGTTACTTCGTCCTGGTCGAGGACTTGCCGTGGCTGGTCGAGTGGGGCTACGACATCAACGACCGTCCGTTCCGGCGCAGGGGCCCGGTAGACCCCTGGACACGGGTGAACGCTCTTCCGGTGATCGGTGCCATCAGGCTATTCCGGCCGACCGCGATCGTGTGCACGCACTTCCTGCCCGCCCAACTGCTGGCGTCGCTGCTCCTACGCGGCGTGATTGACGCGAAGACCGCCGTCGTCACGACGGACTACGACTTCCAGGGCCTATGGCTTACGGGCGCGTTCCACGCGCTCCTCCTGGCGAGGGAGGAGGGGAGGGTGGAACTGATGGCGCTGGGTTTGCCCCCCGACCGCGTCGCAGCCACGGGCATCCCGATCGCCACCCAGCTGAACGTCGCGCCTGCGCGCGATGCAAACGAGCCCCCGATGCTGCTGATCTCGGCGGGCGCGACTGGGGGCGACTACGCCGTCTCGGTCGTGCGGCAGACGCTGCACATGCGCTCGTCTTTCACGGCCACGGTCCTGTGCGGACGCAACGATGCGCTGCGGCAGCGTATCGAGCAGCTGGTGGCGCCCGCTGGCGACCGCTACCGCGTGCTCGGCTTCACGGCGGAGATGCCGCAGCTGCTGCGCCGCGCCGACCTGTTTGTGGGCAAGCCGGGCGGGCTGTCGGCGTCGGAGTGCATGGCTGCAGGGCTGCCCATGGTGCTTGTGAACCCCATACCGGGGCAGGAGGACCGCAACGGCGATTACCTGCTGGAGCAGGGGGCGGCGGTCCGCTGCAACACCCCCGCGACGATCGGCTGGAAGATCGACGAGGTGCTGCGGGAGCCGGGCCGCCTGCAGCGGATGCAGGTGGCGGCGCGGAGAACCGGCCGCCCTGACGCTGCGGCGGACGTGCTGACCGGACTGCTGGACGGGCCGTCCCGTCCCCTGGTTGTGACACGCGGGGCGCAGAAGACAATCCTCGACGAGAGCGAGCGGCGCGTCGTTGCGACCGATCTGACGGGGCCCTCATCGCTGGTCCGCGTGGTCGACTCGGCTGCGGGTAGCACGGTCGCGCTGTTGCGAGCCGAGGAGTTGGGAGATCTGCAGAAGCGGTACGCCACCCCGGACGGTGGCCTGATACTCCGGCGCGGCCACGCGCTCATGTCGCTCAGGTGGGAGGAACGGCGGCTGCTCCGCGCCATTCTTCGGGGGGACGACGAGCTGCCCGTCCGCGTCGAGGGGCCCTCACCACCCCCTCGCCTCCTTCCCAAGGGACCGGCGGGAAACCACCACTAACGACCTCAGGCGGGCCGGCTGTCCGGGACGACTCCCTCGTCGATCCATCATTCCGCCGGAAACGCCGCACCCCCAGGGGTGCGGCGTTGGGCTGATCGTGTGAAAAAATGGGGGATCAGGTTTCATAGAGGAAGTGCGGGATCGTGCCAAGAGAAAGCACTGCTGAGGCGTCGCCCGAATCCGCGCCGAGCATGAACGATGTGGCGCGGGTGGCACGGGTCTCGCTGGGCACCGTTTCCAATGTGCTGAACAAACCCGAAATCGTGGCCGAAAGAACCCGGCTGAGGGTCCAGGCGGCCATCGAGGAACTGGGCTTTGTTCGGAACTCGGCGGCGCGTTCGCTGGCTGCCGGCAGCAGCAGGACCATTGGCCTGGTCCTGACGGATGTCGGCAACTCCCTGTTTGTCGACATCGCCCGCGGCGCAGAGACTGCCGCCACCGAAAACGGCCACGCCCTTCTGCTGGCCAACAGCGATGTCGATCTCCAGAAGCAGGAGGGGTACCTCGACATTTTTGATGAGGCCCGTGTTGCCGGAATCATCCTTGCACCGCTGGACGCGTCGCTGGACGGCGTAGACCGGGTTCGCCGCCACGGCCGCAACATCGTCCTGGTCAACTACGCCGGGGGGCGCACAGACTGTTGCAGCGTGCTGGTCGATGAAGAACATGGCGGCTATCTCGCAGCACGCCACCTGATCGACCTCGGGAGGCGGAGGCTGGTCTTCGCCGGCGGCCCGGACAACCTGCACGCCGTGAACGACCGCCGCAAGGGAGCCATGCGCGCCACGTCCGAGACCAGGGGCGCAGTCTCCCTTGAAGTGATCATCGGACGCAGCCTGAACAGCCCGGAGGGCCGCCGGATTGCGGGGGACCTGGCCAGCCGCGGCCGGAGCCGGATGCCTGACGGCATCATCGCACCGTCGGACCAGTTGGCTGCCGGCATTATCCACGAACTGACGGGAACGTACGGATTACGTGTGCCGCAGGACATCGCAGTCATCGGATACGACAACAACCAGTTCGCCAGCGAAGGCGCCATACCGCTGTCCACCATCGGCCAGCCCGGCCATGAGATGGGCAGGGTAGCCACAAAACTCCTGCTGGAAGAAGTGAGCCAGCCCGGCGAACACGTCCACCGAAACCTGATGCTGGAACCTACCCTCATCGCGCGTACCAGTACCCTGGGCCGCTGAAATTCACATTCACCTCCCCTCAAGGGGATAAACCACGACGGCGCGGGGCAGTTACCGTCCCCGCGCCGTCGTGGTTTTTTGGTCCGGATCTCCTAAGCCACCGGCTCCACTGCATAGCTGAATGTCCCTGGACCAACCTCCACCGGCGGCTGGCCGGGCAGCTCAACCCTGCCTGTGGAGCCTGTGGGCACTTCAATCTGAACGTTCAGGCCTGTCGTACCCAGGGTCCAGGAAATGCTGGCGGTCCCGTACGGGGTTTCATGCCGTGCTGAGGCGTGGGTGAGATCCCCTCCGGGCCGGGGTTTGAACAGGATCCTGCGGTAGCCGGGTTCCAGCGCCGAGAGCCCGGCGACCACACGATGCATCCAGTCCGCAACTGCTCCCAGGGCGTAGTGGTTGAAGGAGGTCATGTTTCCCGGATTGACGGTTCCGTCCGGCTGCATGGCGTCCCAACGTTCCCAGATGGTGGTGCCGCCCTGTTCCACGGCGTAGAGCCAGGACGGGCATTCCTTTTCAAGGAGCAGATCGTAGGCGGTATCCAGCGCGCCGACGTCGGTCAGTGCATCTGAGATGACCGGTGTTCCGGCAAAGCCGGTGGCAATCCTGTTTCCGCCGTCGGCAACCAACTCGGCCAGCCGCCCGCCGGCCAGCTGTTTCTGCTCTTCACTCGGGAAGAGGTCAAAAACGATGGCCAGGGCGTAAGCCGTCTGTGCGTCCCCGGCGACGGCCCCGGTCGGATACACGTACTCGGCAGCGAATGCCTTTGCGACAGCGCGCCCGAGCTCGGTGTAGTGCAGTTCATCCGCGGTGTTTCCCAGGACGCTGGCGATTTTCCCCAAATGGTTGGCCGACCACGCGAAGTAGGCCGTTGCCACGAGATATGGGTCAGTTTTGGCCGCAGTGGGGTCATGCGGGGGAGCTGTCGGATCCAGCCAGTCGCCCAGTTGGAAACCCGTGTTCCAGAGGTGCGTTGCGCCGGCCCGGGTGTCCATCAAATCCACCCACGCCTTGGCGCTGGCGTACTGGTCCCGGAGCACCTGGGTGTCCCCGAAGCGCTGGTAGATGGTCCACGGGGTGAGGACCGCTACGTCGCCCCAGACAGCACCGGGGCGGATCGGCGTCCATTCGTCGCCTCCGGGAATAACGGGAACGTACCAGGGAACCGTTCCGTCGGGAAGCTGTTCTACAGCGACGTCCTTCAACCACGAATTGAGCATTCCCGAGCAGTCGTAGAGGAATGAGGCCGTGGGCGCGAAGACCTGGATGTCGCCGGTCCAGCCGAGCCGCTCGTCCCGCTGCGGGCAGTCCGTGGGGATGTCCACGAAGTTGCCGCGCATGCTCCAGCGTACGTTTTCGTGAAGGCGGTTCAGGTCAGGGTTGGAGCTCTCGAACCAGCCCGTGCGCTCCATGTCCGTGTGGTAGACACGGGCCACGAGGTTTTCGCTGATGTCACCACCGGTCCAGCCGTCGATTTCGGCGTAGCGGAAGCCGTGGATGGTGAAGCGCGGTTCCCAGGTTTCCTGCCCGGTACCGGCAAGCGTGTACGTATCGGTGGAGATGGCGCGGCGGAGGGGCCTGGTGAAGAGCTCGCCGTCCTGGAGTACTTCGGCGTGGCGCAGAGTTACCTTTTCACCGTGCTTTCCCTGGACGGTGATCCGTAGGCGTCCCACCAGGTTCTGGCCGAAGTCGACCAGAAGCTTTCCGGCCGGGCTCGTGAAGATGCGGGCGGGGCGGACCTCCTCGGTGCAGCGCACCGGGGGTCCGTCCGGGGCAACGAGGGTGGCCGGATCCCGCGTGACGGTTATCACCGGGCTCCAGCCGCCGTCGTCGAATCCTGGTTCACTCCAGCCGGCAGGCAGCTGCCGGGCATCATAGGTTTCCCCCTCGTAGAGGCCAGTGAAACCGATGGGGCCAAAGCCGGCCTTCCATTCCGTGTCGGTCCCGATGACGGTTACGGTCCCGTCCACGTGGGTGAGGTGCAGTTGCGCGAGAAGGGCGACCTTGTCGCCGTACAGGTTGCGGTAACCGTCGTGGAATCCGATCCGGCCACGGTACCAGCCATCCGCCAGCCAGCTTCCGACGGCGTTATCACCTACGCGGACCAGATCAGTCACGTCATAGGTGTAGTAGCGCAGCCTTTCGCCGTAGACGGTCCAGCCCGGCGAGAGGATGTCAGTGCCCACACGCGTGCCGTTCAGTTCCATTTCATAGAGCCCGTGAGCGGTGACGTACAGCCGGGCTTTGGCGATGGGGGAGTGCACGGTGAACTCGCGACGGAGCAGCGGGGGGCGGCGGTCTGACTCAGGGTCCTCATCCCAGGCCGGACTGATGGCGGAGGCGGTCCAGTCCCTGGTTTCCAGGAGCCCGGCCTCAACCACGGCTGGTTCACTCCAAGCACTGGGCTCGCTCTCCGCTCCATCATTCGGCGAACCCCAGACCCGCACGCGGACAGAAGCTTCCTCTCCGGAGCGAAGCGGTTCGGCCGGCCAAGGTACCAGCACGGACGCGCCTGACTCGATACGGTTACCCAGGAGGGTTTCACCCTTACGGACTGTCTGAACCTGGTAGGCCGTCTGCGTCCAGCCGGGCATGCCCGCAGTCTTCCATGAGATGCGGGGCCGGCTTTCGCCCACGCCGAGTGCCTCGCGGTGGTGATCGAAGGCAACGGGCATAACGGTCGGTGGCATGGTGTGGATCTCCTGGAATGGTGGTGAAGGAATGTCGGGTTTGTCCGCGGGCGGTCCGTCCGGGCGGGGCATCAGGCTGTCCTAGCCCTTGACCGCGCCGCCGGCCAGGCCCTTCATGACGCGCTGATTGAGGAAGAGGTACAGGACCAGTGTTCCGAAGACGTTGATGCAGATCGCCGCGAAGAGCGGGCCGTACTGCACTGCGCCGAACTCGCCGGTGAAGTTCAGCAGGCCGACCTGGATGGTGTTCAGCTCGGCATTGTTCGTGAACGTCAGCGCGATCAGCAGGTCATTCCAGATGAAGAAGAACTGAACCAGCGCCACGGTGAAGACGGCATTGCGGACCATGGGGAACCCAATGGAGAAGAACGCGCGGATCATGCTGGCGCCGTCGAGCGTTGCGGCCTCGAAAACCTCCCGTGGTACGGCGCGGAAGTAGGTGGCCATCATAAACACGGTCAGGGGAAGGCCGGTGGCTGTGTACGTGATGATGAGCGGCCAGAGCGTTCCGGTCAGGCCCACCTGGAAATAGGCCGAAAAGAGCGGGAGCAGGATCATCTGGCCCGGGACCATAATTCCGGCGAGGAAGGTCAGCAGGACGGCGTTGCGGCCCTTCCATACCAATACTTCGAGGGCGAAGCCGGCGGCGACACCAAACAGCACGATGAGGAACAACGAGGGGATGGTGGCGATCAGGCTGTTGCCCACATAGGTTGCCAGGTTCCCTGTGGTCCAGGCTTCGGTGTAGTTATCGAAGCTGAAGTTCTGCGGGAGAGTCCAGACGGGGCTGTTGAGGAATTCATCCTGCGTTTTGAATGAGCCCATGAAGAGCCAGACGAGCGGGTAGATCTCCACGATCAGGAGGAGGGCTACCAGCAACTGGACGGGGAGGCGTTTAAGTGCCTTGATTCTTGGTTCGCGGCGGCGGGCTGGAGCTGAGGGGCCCGCGCCGGTGCGGGCCGGGAATGTGACAGGTGCGGTCATCGTCGGTCAGTCCTTGGTCAGGTCGCGGCGCGACGAGCGGAAGATGAACAGGGTGACGATCAGGCAGAGGATCGTCAGGAGCAGGGCCACTGTGCTGCCGTAGCCGTAGTCGCCGTAGGTGAACGAGGTCCGGAACATGTGCAGGGTCAGGGGCGTGGTTGCGCTGCCGGGTCCGCCGTTGGTGAGTGCCACGATGGAGTCGAATACCTTCAAAGTCCCGTTGATGCTGAAGATGATCGAGGACAACAGGACGGGCAGGGAGAGCGGCAGGACGATGTGGCGGATGAGGCGGAGCCCCTGTGCGCCATCGAGCCGGGCTGATTCAAGGATGTCTTCGGGGATGTCTACGAGCCCGGTGTACAGCAGGACGGCGTAGAAGCCCATTGACCTCCAGAGGTCCATGATGACGATGACCCAGAATGCTTTGGAGCCGTCGCCGAGCCAATCGATGGAGCCCATTCCGAAAACATTGAGGGCGGAGTTGACGAGGCCGTTCTGCGGTGCGATTTCGAACATCTTCTGGAACAGGAGCGCCACGGCAACGGTGGGGAGCACAACGGGGAAGAAGACCAGGGTCCGGATCAGGCTAGAGCCCCGTTTGAGGGCAAATACATAAAGCAGTGAGAGGAAGTACCCCAGAAGAACCTGGCCGGCCGTGATGACGACGGCGTATCGGACGGTGAACCAGAGGGCTTCGCCGACGGCGGGGTCGGAGAAGAGCTTTTCGAAGTTGGAGAGTCCGGCGAAGGTGAAGCCCGTGATGGCGTTGCCGGAGAGGAAGGTGTAGCCGAGGGACCAGAAAACTGGAACCAGCATGGCCAGGGTGTAGACCAGCAGGGCGGGACCAAGCAGGACGACTACGGCCTTCTTGTCTCCGAGGACGTTGTTCATGGTGCTTCTTTCATCGGATGTGGATACCGGGTGCCGGGGCCGGCTTTCGCCGGCCCCGGCAGTGGCGCTTACTTGGTGTTCAGATCGTTCTGGACGAGTTCCATGAACTTCTGCGGGGTGATGCTGCCGGAAACGAGGCCGGCTGCGTTGGTCTGGCTTGTGGTGGTGGCCTTGGTGCTGAAGAGCGCCTCGAACCAGAGAACACTTTCCTTGGTGTTGTTCACCGTTTCCTGGGTGGACTTCACCAGCGGCGGGACGCTGTCAACCGGGGTGCTCAGCTTGAACCCCGAGATCGAGTTCTTGTCCTTGAGGGCGGTGCTGCCGTAGTTGGTGGCAATGCATTTGAGCCAGGCGGCGGCCTTATCGTCGTATTTCTTGGCATTGAAGGTCATTGGCAGGCCCACATTTGCGGCGTACTGGTTGTCAATTCCCTGGCCACCGTCGACCTTGGGGAACGGCATGAAGCCGATGTTTTCCTCGCCGATCTTGTTCTGGGCCTTGTCGTTGAAGTTGGAGAGGATCCAGCTGCCCATGTAGAACATGCCGGCCTTGCCGCTGAGGAACTGCGAGGCGGCGGTGTCGTAGTCGATGGAGCCGATGCCCTGGCCGAAGTAGCCCTTGGCGCCGAGGTCAGCGACCGCTTCAGCTGCCTTGACGTATTCGGGGTCCGTCAGCTTTGCCTGGCCGTCGGCGACCTTCTTCAGGGCATCCGGTCCCAGATCACTGAAGAGGTACCCGCTGACGAGGCGGGTCAGAGGCCAGCCCTGCTTACCGGACGCGGAAAGAGGGGTGACTCCGGCGGCCTTAAGCTTTTCACCGGCTGCAACGAAATCGTCCCAGGTCTTCGGTGCCTCGATACCGTTCTCAGCAAAGAGCTTTTTGTTGTACCAGACCCCTTCGACGTTGTACTGGTAAGGCAGGACGTTGAGCTTGCCGCCGTAGAGGGACTTGATGGTGGACGCGGCACCGGGCAGGATGGCGTCGGAAATGTTCAGGTCCTTGAGTGCCTTCTCAAAGTCAAGGATGTTCCCGGACTTGTCCAGGTCCTGCGTCAGTGCGGGAGCGTTGCCGGCAGCGAACTGGGTGGGAAGCGCATTCTGGCCGGCGAGCAACTGCAGCTTCTGGTCCAGGCCGGTCTGGGGGACCGTTTCGATCTTCAGCGGAGCGGCGTCGTTTTCCGCTTTACACTGATCCTTGCTCAGGACTTCGAGCTCACCTCGGATGGTGGTGTTTTCGACGTTTGTCAGGTAAGTGAACTCTTTGGACGCTTGGGCGGATACTCCGCCACCGCCTGCGCCGCATCCCGTCAGGAGCAGGGTCAGGGCACCGACTGAAGCGATGACGGGGGCTATTACGCGGGACTTGGGCCGCGACAGAACAGAAACCACAGTTCCTCCTTGAAGTGTGCTCCGGATTGAAGCGTTTCAAGTTTGAGTATGGGTGCAGGCGGGGGCATGTGTCAAGCGTCACGCAGCAACAAATTTAAGCGCTTCAAGAAGATTCGAGTACCGCTCAGTGTTATTCGAACATGGACATGAACATCCGCGGCTAAGAAGTCGGTGGCCGCCGTCCGGGTTGCGCTTATTGCCGTGGCGCACGGCTCACTTCAATAGCCCGGCGTCGTGGTTCGCAAGGTAGTCCAGGCCAGCGTCGATGCCTGAGACCGTAAAATCGCATGTCGACGGGCCCGGGCGGGTTTGGCTTGGGGGAAGAGGCAACTGATTCAGATGTCACCGAACGGTGACAGCTGAATCTGTGACACCGCCTGCGAGCCGGTAGCCGTCATCCGCTTAGAACAGCGGCCAGGGGACCGCCGGCATCTCACCGCTTGGAGACGGAAACCGCCCCGCCGAGCGCAACCGGGCGCAGCGCGCGGCGAGCGATGCGATTTCTTCCGCGCTGAGCAAGTCTGCCAGCTTTCGGCCCAGCACACCCTGCAGTCCTTCGCTGACACGATCGACGCCGTCGCGCTCCTCTGCGGTCAGTGCGTCTCCCAACCATCCCCACAGCACGGTGCGCAGCTTGTGCTCACGGTGAAAGGTGAGCCCGTGGTCCACGCCGTGCCGGCGTCCGTCGGTGATGGCAAGGATGTGATCGCCTTTACGGTCCGCGTTGTTCACGACGACGTCGAACACCGCCATGCGCCGGAGCGCCGGAGTGTCTTCGTGGACAAGGGCGACCACCCGTCCATTCTCATCCTGGCCCTCGAGGACGTGTTTCCAGCCGTTCTCCGGTAGCTCGTCCGACACAACGAGATCCACCGCGTTCTGGTCGGTGTCTGTCTCCTGCCACAGTTGCACCATCCCTTCACCGAACGGACCATCGCGCAGCCAGGTAGGCGGCACCACATTCCAGCCGAGGGCCTCTGAAACCAGGTAGGCGGCAACCTCCCGGTGGGCTAGGAAGCCATCGGGAAAATCCCACAGCGGTTTCTCTCCGGCTATCGGCTTATAGACGACTTTCGTGTCCCCGATGCTGCCCAGGAAGGTGGCGTTCGACGCTGTCGTTATGCGCCCAGTGAGCGTCAGCTCGGCCGTAAACAGGTCGGGCGCCGGCATCAGACCTCGGGCCGGGTGCAGACGTGCCCGTCGGCGTCTACGGGGTAACCGCAGAGCGGGCACGCGGGACGCCCGGCGCCCACAACCTCACGCGTGCGCTGAGCGAATGCGCGGGCGGAGCCAACCGGCATCCGCACCAGCAGCATTTCGGGCACGTCAGCGCCGTCCAGATCAAGCGATTCGGTGTTGTCATCAGCGTCGACGTCGGTGATCGGGTAGGCCTCTATCACGACCTGCGCCGTCGTCGGGTCCCAACCTAAACTCATGGCACCGGTGCGAAATTGTTCCTGAACGGCCTCGAGCTGGTCATTGTCAACCAATTCAACGGGGGTACTGGTGGGAACGCTATGGGGGTTGCCCTCGACGGTGAGGAGCTGGTCGAGCATTTCGTCGATCTTCTCCGCAAGCAGAGCCGACTGCTGCTTCTCCAGGGCGATACTCACGATCTGCGTCCCTGCGCGCACTTGCAGGTAGAACGTACGCGCCCCCGGAAGGCCAATGGTTCCGACAACGACCCGATCAGGCCAGGCAAACTCGTGAACACGTGTAGGCATGTCAGTATTTTAGGCACAAGAGACTCATGGCGCCTTTTTCCCTGCACCGCCGCCCACCGGCGCATCGTCAGAATGGATGACGTTCGACAGCCACGACAGATCACCCGCGTCGGTGTTGGTTGCGTAGACGCTCGGCCGGCTCGCGCCGTAGCGCACGATCGATACTGAGGCGGGGCCTACGTTAATACGCTGGAACAGGTCAAGGTGCATGCCCAGCGCGTCGGCGAGGATTGACTTGATGATGTCACCGTGACTCACCGCCACCCACACGGCCCCTGGCCCGTACTCGGCTTCGAAGGCTGCATCGTGGCGTCGAATCGCTGCCACCGACCGGGCCTGCATCGCGGCCATGGATTCACCGCCGGGAAAGACGACGGCGGACGGTTGGGACTGCACAACCGGCCACAAATCCTCGGTCGCGAGATCACTCAGCGTGCGGCCCTGCCACCGGCCGTAATCGCACTCGGTGAGATCGGGATCGACCGGCGCGTACGGCATGCCGGCCTGGCGATCGAGGATGAGCTGGGCGGTCTGCTGACAACGCTCAAGAGGGCTCGACACCACCCCGACCAGGGGCACGGCCGCGAGGCGGTCTCCGGCCAGAGCCGCCTGGTTGCGCCCGATCTGGTCCAGGCTGACGCCGACGGCCCGGCCAGCCAGCAGTCCAGTTGCATTGGCTGTGGTGCGGCCGTGCCGCACGAGAATAACTGTCGCCATCCACCCAGCCTAACCACCACTCGATGGGTGTATGAACCGTACCGGGTCGCGCGCACCGGGAGCAGATCCTGAGCTCAGCGCGGCGGATAGCTGATACTGGTCATGCCATTGGGACCCGGGTGCAGGCGGCGGGAATTTTCGGTCCGGTCCGGCGTTAGGTCTGAGTATGAAAGCTATCGTGTACCGTGCCACCGGTGGTCCGTCTGTCCTCGAGCTTATCGACCGTGGCATCCGCGACCCGGGGCCCGGGGAGGTACGCGTGCGGATCATGGTGTCCGCGGTGAACCCCACTGACTGGAAGTCGCGCCGGGGCGCCAAGCCGGGCGAGTCCTTGCCTTTCGCGGAGGTCGTACCCAACCAGGACGGCGCCGGAGTGGTGGATGCCGTCGGATCCGGCGTCGAGAGTCTCCACGTCGGTGACAGGGTTTGGCTGGCCCTGGCCGCCTACCAGCGCGCCGACGGCGGGACAGCCCAGGAGTTCGCCGTCCTGCCGGCCGAGCGGGTCTTCCCGCTGCCGGAGAACGCAGGGTTCGACCTCGGCGCAAGCCTGGGCGTTCCCGCGGTTACCGCCCATCGTGCCCTGACCATTGCCGAGGATGGCCCGCGGCGGCTGCACCCGGGAGCCTTGGATGGCAAAGTGGTTCTCGTCGCGGGAGGAGCCGGCGCCGTGGGTCACGCGGCGATCCAGCTCGCCAAGTGGGCCGGAGCCTCTGTGGTCACGACCGTGAGCGGACCAGCGAAGGCTGCGCTGGTCACGGCCGCCGGCGCCGATCACGTCATCAATTACCGGGAATCCGACGCGGCCGCGGAGATCCGCCGGATCGCTCCCGACGGCGTCGACCAGATCGTAGAGGTCGCACCCGCGCAGAACGCGGAACTCGACCTGGCAGTGATCCGCAACCGCGGCTCCATCGCCGTCTACGCTAACAATGGCGGCGACCTGGTGAGCCTGGACGTGCGAAGGCATTTCAGCCTCAATGTCCGCTACCAGTTCGTGCTGCTCTACACCGTCGGCATGGCGGCGGTGAAAGCCGCAGCCGAGGACATCAATGCGGCCATCGCCGACGGCGCCCTCCCGGTGGGAGAGGCCGCAGGCCTGCCGCTGCATCGCTTTGACCTGGTTGACACGGCCGCGGCCCACCAGGCGGTGGAAGGGAGCATCGTCGGCAAGGTGCTGATCGATGTGTCAGCGGGCTAGCCGATAACGGATCGAGTCCTGGACCTCGGCTCAGTTGCGTCTGTCATGTAGTTCCAGGCCGTCAGGCCATGAAGGATATGTCACTGTAGCTGCAGCTCAGAGGAGTCATCAGCAGACAGGTCCCTGTGCGGGTCGTTGCACCGGTGCCCTGAGCTTCGACTACAGGACTCACGGTTCGAAGACCGAGGTCAGTAATAAAAAAGCGAGTACAGACTACTCGGGTCATGCGAACCTGACCGGCTTACTGTGGGCGGATGAGTATTTTGAGCTGTCCTACTCAGATTTGTTGTCCGGCGGAGCTTCCGCGCTTCGTCGGCTCATTGATCGGTGTACATATTTCAACGTGTGGTGCCGCCACGTTCCGCCGGAATCCGGAAACATCCCTGCGTGCCTTCCGCGCGCTAAGGGGCGGAGACGCGGAGATTAACGGGCTGGCCACCTGCACTGAGGCGCTTTCTCCTTGTTAGAAACTCCCCTGGAGCAACTGTGAAAATGATCGAAAGTGCCCCCACGACAAGTAGCCGAGGTCGCAGGACGTCCTGGCTTGGCGTCATGCGGGGAGCCGGTCGCCCGGCCGGTCCTCGCCTACGGGGGTCGCAGAAGCTGCGGTTCCCTTCACTGCTGACAGCGCTGCTGCTCGCGCTCGGTGTCCTGGTGGCGCCGGTCGCGGCATCGGCTGCACCGGGGGATGTCGGTGTTGAGGGCCCGTCGCATTCGGGGACGGGGTCACCGACCGGCACGAAGCGTGCCACGAGTGCGTTGTGGTTCAACGACGGGTCCTGGTGGGGGAACCTGTGGGACACCGCCAGCTCGGATTTCCATATCTTCCGGTTCAATGCCGCGACAAATTCGTGGGTCGATACGGGTGTGACAACCGAGACGCGCTCGAACACCCATCACGACGTGTTGTGGGACGGGACGACTTTGTATGTGGCGAGTTATCGGTTCCTGAGCGCCGACCCCTCACCGGCTGAGCCGGGTTTCCCGACGACGATGCGGCGTTACAGCTACAACGCCAGCACAAAAACCTACGCGCTGCTGGGTTCTTCACAGATCAACAACTACCGTGTTGAGGCGCTGACCATCGATAAGGACTCCAGAGGCCGGGTGTGGGCCACCTGGCAGCAGGGGAACAAGATTTACCTGAACGTCACTGACCTTGATGGCGCAACCTGGGGGACGCCGTTCCCGCTTCCTGACTCGTTGGGCAACGTGTCTGTGGACGACATTTCGGCTGTGATCGCCTTCGGACCCGGCAAGATGGGTTTAATGTGGAGCCGGCAGGTCGGTGATTCCACCGACGGCATGTATTGGAGCTATCACGTCGACGGAGCGCCGATCACCGACTGGACCGCCCCGGTGGCGGCGGTGTCAGGGCAGCGCACTGGTGATGACCACATGAACCTGAAGTGGCTGGACTCCTCGGGTGGGCGGGTGTTCGCGGCTGTTAAGACGTCGTTCATAGCGGCGTCCCAGCCGCTGATCCAGCTGTTGGCATTGAATGGGACTACGTGGACGCCGCACACCATCGCGACTGTGTCGGAGTGCCCGAACCGGGTGATGCTCCTGATTGATGAGAGCACAGAGATGCTGCGTACCTTCGCCACCTATCCAAAGCCGGGCGGCACAACGAACGCCGGTGCCTGCTCCAACTCCGGGGGCGCTATCTACGAGAAGTCCGTGCCGCTGAGCAATATTGATTTCAGCACTGCGACGAAGACGCTCCGCATCCTGGACGCCGACCAGTATGCCCACAACGTGACGTCGACGAAGCAGAACCTCAACAGTCCGCGGGGCACGGCCAACAGCGGCCTGCTGGTGCTCGCCGACGTGGACGACACAAGCCGTTACTGGCATTACTACGACGCGAGCGGTGGAGATACAACGGCACCGACGGTGACGGTTACGTCTCCAACTTCTGACGCGACTGGTGTGGCGGTGGGCGCGGATGTGACGGGGACCTTCTCGGAAGCGATGACTGCCTTGACGGTCACGTCGGCCGCGTTCACGTTGACGGCAACGACGCCCGGCGCGGCGCCCGTGCCTGCAGCTGTGACCTACAACGGCACAGGCAACGTAGCAACGTTGGACCCCGCAGCGGATCTGGCGGCGGGTACGACGTACACGGCGACGATCAAGGGCGGCGCCAGCGGGGTCAAGGATGCTGCCGGTAACGCGTTGGCGTCGGACAGGACCTGGACGTTCACCACGGCTTACCCGGCGCCGGTTTCCTCGTTCACGGCCACGCCCACTTCGGGGACCGCCCCGCTGGAGGTGTCCTTCACGGATACTTCCACCGGTTCGCCGACGTCGTGGTCCTGGGACTTCGGCGACGGCGGCACGTCCACTGTGCAGAGCCCTGTCCACACGTATTCCGCCGACGGAACCTACACCGCGACCCTGACCGCTACCAATGGCACCGGTTCAAATTCGTCCAGTTCGACCATCACGGTCAGCCCGGTGGCGCCCCCGGCGCCGGTTTCCTCGTTCACGGCCACGCCCACTTCGGGGACCGCCCCGCTGGAGGTGTCCTTCACGGATACTTCCACCGGTTCGCCGACGTCGTGGTCCTGGGACTTCGGCGACGGCGGCACGTCCACTGTGCAGAGCCCTGTCCACACGTATTCCGCCGACGGAACCTACACCGCGACCCTGACCGCTACCAATGGCACCGGTTCAAATTCGTCCAGTTCGACCATCACGGTCAGCCCGGTGGCGCCCCCGGCGCCGGTTTCCTCGTTCACGGCCACGCCCACTTCGGGGACCGCCCCGCTGGAGGTGTCCTTCACGGATACTTCCACCGGTTCGCCGACGTCGTGGTCCTGGGACTTCGGCGACGGCGGCACGTCCACTGTGCAGAGCCCTGTCCACACGTATTCCGCCGACGGAACCTACACCGCGACCCTGACCGCTACCAATGGCACCGGTTCAAATTCGTCCAGTTCGACCATCACGGTCAGCCCGGTGGCGCCCCCGGCGCCGGTTTCCTCGTTCACGGCCACGCCCACTTCGGGGACCGCCCCGCTGGAGGTGTCCTTCACGGATACTTCCACCGGTTCGCCGACGTCGTGGTCCTGGGACTTCGGCGACGGCGGCACGTCCACTGTGCAGAGCCCTGTCCACACGTATTCCGCCGACGGAACCTACACCGCGACCCTGACCGCTACCAATGGCACCGGTTCAAATTCGTCCAGTTCGACCATCACGGTCAGCCCGGCAGTGCCCCCTGATGCACCCACGTTGGACGCACCCCCTGTCGTCAACCTTGCCAACGTCGCCGCCGCGTCCGTCTCCGGCACCGCCGGGGCGGCGAACACCGTGAGTGTCACAGTGTCCGACGGCGCGGGCCATGCCGTGAGCGGAACGGCCACGGCCAGCTCCACCGGAGCCTGGGCCCTACCCACGCTTAACCTCGCGGGCCTCGACGACGGCACCGTGACCCTGACCGCAACCGCGACCGATGCGGCGGGCACTACCAGCCCAACGACGACGGTAACGGTCGCCAAGGACACCGTGCCCCCGGCCGTGCCGTCGCTGACGGTCCCGGCCACGGTCACCGGCGCGACCGTCACGTCCGTGACGGTCAGCGGCAGCGCCGAGGCCGGAGCGACCGTCACTCTCAGGGTCGCGGACGGCGATGCCGTTCACACCGTCACTGCGACCACGGCTGCAGACGCAGCCGGGAACTGGACCACGACGGCGAACCTGACGAGCCTGAGCGACGGCCAGCTCACTTACACGGCCACCGCGACGGACTCCGCGGTCAACACGGGCGCCCCCGCAACGCAGACCGGAACCAAGAAGACAACGGCAACAGCACCGCAGTTCACGGGCCTGCCGTCCTCGATCACCGGCGACACCATCGGTGCCGTCCCACTCACCGGGACCGCTGATCCGGGGGCAACAGTGGCCCTCACGGCCATTGATTCCGCCAGCCACAGCGTATCGGCCACGGTAGCCGCAAATGGCTCCGGTAACTGGTCTGCGACGATGAACCTCAGCACCTTCGACTCAGGATCGGTGGCGTTCTCGGCCCAGGCCACCGACGCCGGTGACAATGTCAGCACAGTGACGACCGGGACCAGTCGTATCGGCCCGAGGGTCGTGTCCGTCACGCTCGTGAACGGCGGAACCGCCGGCACAGCCGACACCAACGACAAGGTGGTGGTGGTGTTCAACGAAGCCATGAGCCCGGGCTCGTTCTGCAGCACCTGGACCAGTCCCGCGGGGCCGTGGACACAGAGGAGCAACAGCGTCAGCGTACTCATCAGCCGCAACACGTCCGCACCCAACGACACCCTGACTCTCTCGTCGGGTTGCACGACCAACAACTTCGGAACGGTCAACCTCGGCGCCCGCTACACCACCAGCACCGGCGGAAACCTCACCTTCAAGGGCACCGGCACCCGCCCACCGTCCTCCGTTTCGCTCAGCGCGGACGGCAAGACCCTCACCATTACCCTCGGAGTCCTCAAGAGCGGCACCCCGGCCGCCGGCGTCACTGCCGGCATCCCCACCTACCAGGGGACCGCGAACGGCCAAACCGGCATCGCAACCGACACGAACGGAGTCCCGCTCGGAACCAAACCCTCCGGCCCGGGCACTGCCTCAGGCCTCTGATCCACACCGGGTGCGGTGAGCAAGCACTGAGAGGCGTATGCACGGGGAAAACGGCAGCGGGTAAACAGGTTGCTGACCGGTACCAAGGGCAGACGTCCAACGGACGCGGCTTTGCCCCACTCATCCCTCTTCTGTTGAGGTGGTGCGAGGGCCATCATTGAGTCAATGAGCGCTGCGATTAAGCCGGAGTTGGCCATGATCCAAACCATGCTGTGCAAGCTGAATCTCCGCCACGATTGGCACGTCGAACACGCCGAGGACGGAGGGCTATACACGCGTTGCCGGCGCTGCGGTAAGGACGGCGACAGCGGGGACGGCGCCAAAAACGGCTGGGCACTGACGAGGTGGTGGTAGCTTCGGTGCCTGGGGCACAGTCTGCCGGGGTGCCTCAGCTGATGAAGGCTGTCATGCGGATTGAAACGAGGATTCCGGGCAGGTCGACGCCGAGCTTGGCAACGTAGCGTGTCGGCGGGTCTTGCGGAAACCACCGTGCGTACTCTTCATTCAATCCCGGAAAGTCCGAAGGCTCGGTCAGCAGCACGCCCACCTCGACGACGTTTTCCAACCCTGCCCCTGATGCTTCAAGGATGGCCTCACAGTTGGCAAGAGCCTGCCGCGTCTGCTCCTGAATGCTGTGGCCCGCGAGCTGGCCGTTGCTCGGATCGGTACCGACGGTCCCCGACACAAAAACGAATGGTCCGGCTTTCACACCCTGGCTGAAGAACGGTGAACCCGGTGCCTTGGCCGACCTAACGATTTCCCTCGCCATGACAGATCCTTTCAGGGAGTTCAGTGGATTGTGGCAGCAGAATGGCAGTCACCGCTGTACAACGCAACCCCTGGCACGTCCGCCGTCGAATACTCACCATAAAATTAGTAAGCAGGAGCGCGGGCCGGAAACGGCAGGGAACAACCTGGATTAGTGCGCTGGCCGTGTTGGGCGCATGGCTTCCTGTAGTCATACCGGTGGTTCAGGTGGCCCGCACTCTTGCGCTGTGGTTCGTCTAAAGGCGGTCCGAACTGCTGGCCGCCAGAGGCCTGGCTTTCCTGCGCGGGGTAACACCGCCTGAACGGGAATGGTGCCCTACCCGAGTTCGATGCGGAGCTCGACGTCGTCGGGGAGGTGCTCGAAAACGCTCAGGTCCGAGGAAGTGATCTCGCCCATTTTTGTGAGGGTAGGGACGGAGCCGGTCTCCTCGTAGATGATGGTGATGCTGTCGAGCGGGTTGTAGTACACGATGTCCCCGGGTTGAACGTCGGTGTAGAACGGGCCTGTCTCGGTCATCGGGGCGGGAAGTTCCGTGATGTACTCGATGCCGGCGTTGCGGAACCAGGGCAGGGTCACCGGGAGGGTGGCGGCGAAATCCTGGGAAACTTGGCTGTCGTTGAGGGTCGCGGTCATGACGACATCTTCGGCAATGATGGTGATCGGGGTTCCATTCGTGGACGCCTCGGCCGGTGCCGCCGGGGACCCGGTGGCGGGTGGGGCGGCGGCTGCCGTCGGGGATGTGGTGCTGTTCCCGGCCAGGGGAGCCGAACATGCGCCGAGGGACATCGCGGCCACAGTACCGAGGGCTGCAAGAGACAGTCCTTTCTTCATCATTTCCTAGGCGTTTTCGAGGGACATGGCGGAGGACAGTTCGCGATGCGCGTTGACCTGGTCGAGGAGCAGTCGGGCCTTGTGTTCGACGCCGGCGACGACGTCTGCTCCGGCGACGAAGCGCAGGGGAGGGGTCTCCAGGGCGGCGATGGTGACAAGGGCTGTGCCGAGCTTTGCAGGGTCGCCGCCCTGCTGGCCGTTCATGCTCTTCCAGGCGGCGATGGTCCCGGTGGTGCGCTCGGCGTAGTCGTCGATGGAGAGTTCGGGCCAGATCGAGGATGCACCCTCGACGAGGAGCTCGGTGCGGAAGAAGCCGGGTTCGACGATGGTGGTGTGGATGCCGTAGGGCTGCACGTCGTACTGGAGGGACTCCATCCAGCCTTCCAGCGCGAACTTTGATGCAGCGTAGGCCGCGCAGAACTCCTGGCCGATGATGCCGGCGGCGGAGGTGATGGTGATGACATGGCCGCTGCGCCGCGTGCGCATGACCGGCAGGATCGCCCGGGTGACGTTCAGCGGGCCGAAGAAGTTGGTCTCCATCTGCGCCCGGAACTGGGCGTCGCTGATCTCCTCGAAGTAGCCGGCGTAGAAGTTACCGGCATTGTTGACGAGCACATCGATGCTTCCGAAACGCCCGACGGCGGCATGTGCGGCGGCTGCTGATGCTGCGGCATCGGTGATATCGAGTGAGAGGGCGAGGAGGTTTTCGTGTTCGCCGAGGGCGGCGGTGACATTGGCGGCGTCGCGGGCGGTGGCGACGACACGGTGGCCGGCGTCCAGGGCGGCCTTGGCCAGGTCGACGCCCATGCCGCGGGCGGCTCCGGTAATGAACCAAACGTTGGTCATGATGATTGCCTTTCAAAAGTGGCGGCCGGCCCGTTCGGGGCGGCTGATGTTTCAAGTCAACAGGTCGGCGCCGGACCCAGCGAGACCCTGCTTAGAGGTTCCCCAGCAGGGCCCCTCTAGGTCGCGCGATCAGGGGTACCGTCGATTCCATGGACAACCAGGACGACCTTAGCCAGTTCCTCAGCTCGCGCCGGGCCAAGCTGACCCTGCAGCAGGTGGGCCTGCCTGACTTCGGCGGACGGCGGCGTGTTCCCGGCCTTCGGCGGGAAGAAGTCGCCCTCCTGGCCGGCATGAGCTCGGAGTACTACAAACGGCTGGAACGGGGCAACGCCAAGGGCGCATCCGAGGCCGTAATTGATGGGGTCAGCCGCGCCCTCCAGCTGGATGAAGCCGAGCACTCACATCTCTACGAGCTCATCCGCTCAGCCAATGCGGGAGCCCATCCACAGCGCAGGCGCCCGGCACGCAAAACGCAGATGAACCCGGCCCTGCAGCGGACGATTGACGCGATGTCGACCGTTCCGGTGTTCGTGCAGAACGGCCGGCTGGACGCAGTTGCAGCCAACCGTCTCGGCCGGGCTCTCTTCTCGGAAATGTTCGACGACGCCCGGCAGCCGGTGAACGCTGCGCGCTTCGTGTTCCTCGATCCCAGGGCGCAGGCCTTCTATCAGGACTGGGAGTCCAACTCCCGCCAGATCGTCGCCCTCCTCCGGGTCGAAGCGGGCCGTTCCCCCTACGACCGGCAGCTCAGCGACCTGGTGGGCGAACTCTCAACCCGGAGCGAGCTCTTCCGTAAACTCTGGGGCGCCCACGACGTCCGCGAACACCGCACAGGTATCAAGAGCATCCACCACCCCATCGTGGGGGACCTCGACCTGACCTTCCTCGGACTGGACCTCGCCACAGACCGCACACTCCAGATGCTGGTATTCTCCGCGGAACCCGGGTCCTCGTCCCACGACGGGCTGCAGCTGCTGGCCAACTGGGCGAGCACGCAGGGCCCGGCGGTGAACGCGCTCGGCCAAGCAACCACTCAGAACACCACCGGGCCCTGATGCTGCTACTTTTGCGGGCTTTGGGGGCTCAATCCTGACTCCGGTACTGAGGCCGCCGAACCGTCAACGCGGGGCAAGCGGGGGAGAGGCGCGCTGGCCAGTGCCCGCGCCAAGACCGTCCAGCATTTCCGTCAGCGACTCAAGCGATGAGCGTTGTGGCGTCCAATCCAGAATCCCTCGCGCCCGGGCGGTGTCCATGATGGGTGCGCCGGCTGCCATATCGATCCACCCGCCGTCGGTCGACTGCAACCGCAGGCGCCAGCTCATTTCGACGACGGCGCGCAGCACCGGCAGCGGCAAAGGCAACAGCCGCTTGGCGTGCAGAACCCAACCCAGCGCATTGGGATCCAGCACGGGCTCGGCTGCGATGTTGAATGCGCCGGCCGCCCGACTATCCAGCACACGCCAGTAGGCGTCTGCCACGTCATCGGCGTGCACGGCCTGGAAGACCAGCTCCGGTGGAATGGGCAGGATGGGAATCGAGGGCTTACGCGGTACGAGCCGTGCCAGAAAATGCCCCAGGAAGTATCGCCCCACCTCACTGCCGGCCTGGGCACTGAACGTCAACGCAGGCCGGAGCCGTGCCACAACGACGTCGGGGTTCTCCCGGGCAAAGGCATCCAGTAGGCGTTCCTGGGCGGCCTTATCCACGCTGTAGTGGGATCCGTCAACGCCCGCCGTTGGCCAATCCTCGTTGGTCCGCTGCTCCTTGGGAGCCGGCGAATAAGCGCCCACCGATGAAGCGCACACAATATGCCCGACGCCGGCTGTCCGGGCTGCCCGGAGAACGTGGTCGGTTCCGGAGACGTTCGTCCGGCGAAGCTGCTCCCGATCATGGTTGGGCTGAATAAGCCAGGCCAGGTGGACCACGGCGTCAGCCCCGGCGAAGGCACTTTCGAGTGCCGGCAGGTTACCCGGATCCCCAACGTCCACGCTGCGCCACATCACATCGCGGTATGGTTCAGCGTCCTGATCCGGTTCGCGGCGGGCAACGCCGACGATCTCCAGATCAGCACCCGCTTCGGAGCGGGCTTGGTGAAGGCGGTTAAGCACTGCCGTGCCAACGTGGCCGGTAGCGCCGGTGAGCACAATCCGCATGGGCTTCTCCTCAGTATGGATCTGTGGCAGTACCCGCCCAGCCTAGGAGCGGGCAGGCTGCGGTGTAAATGAGCAAGTGTATAGCCGCCGTGGCTCCTCCACCCGGAAACGCGGCGAGGACGCACCGGCCGCAAACGGCTCCACCACCCGATAGTGGGTGACCTGGACCTGAGCTTCGAGGCCCTGGAGCTCCCCGCGGATCCGGGACTTCGCATCAACGTGTACACGGCGGATCCCGCGACACCTTCAGAGGACGCACTGAAAGTCCTTGCCAGCTGGGCCGCCACCCAGCGTACCGCCGACGGAATCCCCGTCAAGGAGAAGAAATGAACGGCCGCCCTTCCACTGTCCTGATCATCGGTGCCACCTGCAGCATCGGCCGTCACGCCGTGAACGAGGCGCTGAAGCAGGGCTACCCGGTGCGGGCCCTCGTTCGTGACAGGAACCGCGCTGCCCGCACCCTTCCCGACGGCGTCGAAATCGTCGTCGGTGACCTGACCCGCCCTGACACCCTCGGCCCTGCCGTCTAGGGAGTGCAGGCGTTCCGTCAGGACCTCGCAACGATCTCGGCCGGACACTCTTTTCAGGGGTAGGGTTTGCGTTAGTCGACGAAGGGGTCACCATGAGCTACAAATATCGAACCGTCCGGGTCCGGGGTACCGAGCTGGTTGGAACAATTGCCAGAAAGCACGGGAGTGCGGCTGAGATCTACGAGACATCCAAGGACCCGAGCACATCGGTGGTTCCGGTATTCTTCGAGGCAACGGGCGAGGTCCGTTTTTTCGACAGGTCAGTGCTGGAGGACGTAGTGCCGCCAGCCAGTTGACGGCGCAGGTGTACGAGCCCAGCGGGTGAAACCACGTGCCGCAGCCGGTCCATGTCCAAGCTTCAGTTGCCAATTTTCCTTTTAACAGTCATTAGTTAGCCACTGTGAAGGGAATCACGGTCACCCCGGAGTTTGTCGATCCCAGTTTGTTGTCACGGCATGACGTTCGCAGGTGTAGCTTGTGTACGCCATTGGTCAGAGTCCTGGTGTCGATCGAGATGGGGGCGGACCCGAAGGGCCCGGGTCCGTATGCACCTGCAGCGTCCCAGAGTACGGTTCCGGCGTTGGACGGAACGCCGTGGAAGTCCGGGTCTATCGAGATAAATGAGTGAGTCGCCGGGAGCGAGCCATCGGGGTGGGTGGACAGGCCCACCACGGGAGTCCAGACTCCTGATACCGGACTGTCTGGAAGGGGAACTGCACGGACCGAGGCCTCACAGTACAGGGCGTGGGTGTACCAACCCTTGCCCCGAAGGAAAGCATGCCTCGAAACGTTGGAGAGTGACCTGCCGTTTTCGATGTTGGCCTGCCAGTTGAAGCTGGTTTGCATTTCGTTGCCGTCCGGCTCCGGGACGAAAGCGCGAAAGCGGATTTCCTGCGCGCCTGAATGGTTGAATGCAGAGATTGGCCGCGAGAACGTCAGCCAGCGCTCACAGGTTCCGGAGCACACGAAGTCGCCCTCCCCTGTGCTGGACGGGCCGGGGCAGGTGAAGTCTGCTGCTGTCGCCCGCAGGTAACACTTCTGGACGGTCGTTTCGGTGTCTGAGGTTTTGAACACCATTGCGACGTAGTTGGCCTTGCCCGGGTTGTCGTGGAGGACCACCCGCACATTCACCGTGAGGTTTCCCGAACTGATCGTTTCACCTTCAGGGATGCATGCCCCCAAGTGAACATGGCCGGTATTGGTGGTGGAGTTGTTGGCTTGGTCGGCGTCCGGCATCCACCACGCTTGAGTATCCACGAACTGCCGGGTTTCGGTGTACGTCGTGCTGTCGGCGGCGGGGGCACCTATGCACGGTCCGGTCACAGCCCGGGCAGCACCGGGACTCAGCGCAGTCATCAGAGCACAGGTCATCGCAACACCAATTCCCAGTCCCAGGAATCGTCTCATGGCCGTCCAGCCTTCCAAGTGATTGTTTGCGTCTCTTGGTTGTCCCGCTCGTTGGGGCTTCCTGTATGCCCCCGTTCTTTCCGGGTGGGGGCCTGTGCGGTAATCGTGGCGCGTCGCCGCTGCCTGGCGTGGTGATTGCCGGATTTATTAAGGTTTCGGCGCCTCTCCGGATTCCAGGCCCGGAGGGGGCGGAGTATGCGATTCGGGAAACTGCGCGCTGACGTACTGCCAGTTGCCGGCGTCCCAGCGACGAACCTTGGAATTTTAGGCCAAAGGAGACTCGGCCATTATAGGCCCGGGATAAGAGGCAAACCAGAGTGTCAAGACGCTCCGGTGCTCATTATTTGGGTGGTGAGGCCCGTTGTCACCGACGGACATCGTGGTGTGCACCTGGGTCCTGAATGATGCGGTCTTGATCCTGTTGCGCGGGGGAGCGGCCTCAGGAAGCCTCAGCACCACTGAGCGCTCCAGGTGCCCGCCGCGTGCAGCCGGGGCAGGGGTGGCCGTCACGTTATCGTGGGTCCAACACATCCAGTCAGGAGCCCTGCATGCCGTACGTCGTTGATTTCAAGAACGTTTCTACAGCCGGCCTCGAGTCGTCTCCGGTCGCCGAGGCGCTCGCGGGGTTGCGCGCCAATGAGGCCCGGTATTACAGCACCAAGTACGGCCACGCTTTTACCGTCAACCCTGCCGGCGAGGTCCCTGAAGTGGTGGACCGCGTAAGCCGGATCCTCCAGGGAGAGCGGGACATCGTCTTTGGCTCCCGCCCGCTCGAAGCAGCGGCTTTCGACGTCGAGGGTTTACGGATGAGCTATGTGTTCTACGAGTCGGGGCTGGCTGTCAACGTTATGTACAGCATCGAGGACGGCGGCAAGCGTGCGGTGGGATTCAAACTGGCCGACGGCATGGAGGTGCCGGAGGAGCTGGCATCAAAATTCAAGTTTGCCCGCCAGAAATCAAAGCTCGCAGGTGTCATCCGTGGCTCCTACATCGTGATCAAGGGCGAGTACTGATGTGCACCTCGTGCGGGGGGATGATGATCGCTCCTCTCGGGTGAATCTTCCAGTCAATGACAGGCTCCTGACGCAAAAATAACGACGATCAGACAATTCCCGACAAATACATCACATTAGTTTGACTAAAAGGGTGTCCTAAGTAAGGCTTGCCTTGCTAAAGACCACTTCTGTTGACCTAAGGATGACCTGTGCCACTGCTGCCAACTGTTGACGAGATACGCACGGATCCGAACCGGGTAGACCGTGCCCTCCCCGGCCACGATTTCGGTTCCCGGGTGGAGCTTGCCCTCGCGGCCACCAACCATCTGTTCAACTCACGCAACTCGACCCGCTACGTGGCACAGGTGCTGCAGGGCGTCAACACCGTGGCCACCAAACTGGACCGCACCACACGCCCGTTCACCGGTGTCGGACCGTCCGAGATGAGGGACCGCATCGGCGCGGTCGATCTTGACCGCCCGCTTCCGGACACCGCCGCAGCGCTGGAAGAGCTCGAGTCCGTCTACCTCCGGGATGCCGTCTACTTTTCTGATGCCAAGTACGCCGCCCACCTGAACTGCCCCGTGGTGATTCCGGCGCTCGTGGGGGAGGCCATCCTGTCCGCGGTGAACTCGTCGATGGACACCTGGGACCAGAGCGCGGGCGCCACCATGATCGAGCGCCGGCTGATCGACTGGACCACGGAGCGGCTGCAGCTGGGGCCCGCCGCCGACGGCGTGTTCACCTCCGGGGGAAGCCAGTCCAACCTGCAGGCGCTGCTGATTGCCCGGAACCACGCCGTCGCCGGGCTGCGGCAGGAACCGGCCAGGGCCGGAGACCGGCTGCCCGCCCTGCTGGAAAAGTTGCGGATTTTCACGTCCGCCGACAGCCACTTCAGCATCCAGAAATCGGCCTCCATACTGGGCCTGGGCTTCGATGCCGTGATCTCCGTCCCGTGCACCCCCGAACACAGGATGGATCCCGCCGCCCTCGCGGGGGCCATGGCGGAAGCACACGACGCCGGACTGGTGCCGATGGCGGTGGTGGCCACGGCCGGGACTACCGATTTCGGCGCCATTGATCCCCTCGCCGAACTCGCCGCCCTGGCCCGTGCTTACGGCGCCTGGTTCCACGTTGATGCAGCGTACGGCGGCGGGCTGATGGTCTCCAACCGGTACCGCCACCTGCTGGACGGAACGCGGCTGGCCGATTCCGTCACCGTGGATTTCCACAAAACGTTCTTCCAGCCGGTCAGCTCCAGCGCCCTCCTGGTCCGGGACCGCACCATGCTGGAGCACGTCACCTACTACGCGGACTATCTGAACCCGGAAAGTGCAGCCCTGGCCAGGGTCCCCAACCAGGTGGACAAGAGCATCCAGACCACGCGGCGCTTTGACGCACTCAAGCTCTGGCTGACCCTGCGCATCATGGGCGCTGACGCGATCGGCGCACTGTTTGACGAAGCCATCGATCTCGCCACCCGGGTGGGGTCCCTGCTGGCAGCCGACGACGACTTCGAGCTCGCGGCCGATCCCCAGCTCAGCACCCTGGTCTTCCGCTACAGGCCACGCATCCCCGGTTCCGGTCCCGCCAACCCCGGCCACATGCTCTCCGAGGATGCAGCCGACACCCTCAACCCGGCCATCCGCGCAGCAGTTTTCGCCTCCGGCGAGGCCGTGGTGGCCGGCACCAAAGTGGCCGGCAGGCACTACCTCAAGTTCACCCTCCTCAACGCCGAGGCCAGCCTGGGGGACATCAGCGACATCATCGGACTGCTGCGCCGCACCGGCGCCCAACTGCTTGCCAGCACAGCCACAGCGGAGGCAACCGCATGAGCACCTCCACTGAACCCCACATTTACGATCTGGCCGGCATCGGCGTCGGGCCCTTCAACCTCGGCCTCGCCGCCCTCAGCGAACCGGTGGACGGGCTGGACTGCATTTTCCTGGAACAACGCGGCACCTTTGACTGGCACCCCGGCATGATGCTGGAACCTGCGCACCTGCAGGTGCCGTTCATGGCGGACCTGGTGACGCTCGCGGACCCCACCTCGCGGTACTCGTTCCTGAACTTCCTCAAAGAGACCGGGCGCCTCTACCGCTTCTATATCCGGGAAAACTTCTACCCGCTGCGCGCGGAATACAACCAGTACTGCCAGTGGGTGGCCGGCCAGTTGCGGTCCGTCCGTTTCAGCACCGCCGTGGTTGATGTGGCGTACGACGGCGGCGTGTACCGGCTGTCCGTGGAGGATCCCCGGGGGCCTGAGGTACTGCTGGCGCGGCGGTTGGTGCTGGGCACCGGCACGTCACCGTTCGTCCCGGCGTCCTGTGACGGAATAGTCGATGCCGCGGTGAACGGGGGCGGGGGACTGGTCCTCCACAACACCGACTACCTGTCGAGGAAGAGTGAGCTGCAGGCAAAGCGCAGCATCACCATCGTGGGCAGCGGCCAGAGCGCCGCGGAAATCTACTGTGAGCTCCTGCAGGAGATCGACGTCCACGGCTACCAGCTGAACTGGGTCACCCGGTCCGGGCGTTTCTTTCCGCTGGAGTACACCAAACTAACGCTGGAAATGACGTCGCCGGAATACGTGGATTACTTCCACGGGCTGCCGCAGGACCAGCGCGACGGCCTTATCAGGAGCCAGAAGAACCTGTACAAGGGCATCAACTCCGAGCTGATCGATGCCATTTACGATCTCCTCTACACCAAGAGCCTTTCCGGGCTGGTGGACACACAGCTCCTGACGCACTCGTCGCTGACGGGCGCCAGCTGGAACGCGGCGGGAAGCTCCCACACCCTGCAGCTCCGGCACGAGGAACAGGGCGCCGATTACACGCTGGACACCGAGGCCGTGGTCCTGGCCACCGGCTACACCTACCGCGAGCCGGGCTTCCTCACCGGCATCCGGGACCGCATCGCCCGGGACTCCGCGGGCAGGTTCGCCGTGGCACGCAACTACAGCACCGGCGTCGAACCCGGCGAAATCTTTGTCCAGAACGCCGAGCTGCATACGCACGGCTTTGTCACCCCCGATCTGGGCATGGCCGCCTACCGCAATTCCTGCATCCTCCGGGACATCACCGGCCGCGAGGTCTACCCGGTGGAGCGCAGCATCGCGTTCCAGCACTTCGGCGCACCCCAGCCCGTCCCCACCCGGGCAGTGGAGGTGTCAGCATGAGCTTCACGTTCCGCTGCCTTGACGCGGTCTCTGATGCACCCATCCTCCACAGCTGGGTCACCCAGCCTTACGCCTCGTTCTGGGGAATGCAGTCCGCCACGGTTGAAGGGGTTGTGGAGGAATACTCGCGGATCCAGTCCAGCGGGCATCACCATGCGTTGCTGGGGCTCGACGGCGGAGTCCCCGCCTTCCTGATGGAGGAGTACCTGCCGTCCGCCTCGCCACTTGCCGCTGCTTATGCCGTGCACGACGGCGACATCGGCATGCACCTGCTGGTGGCGCCGCCGTCGGGAGTTCCCACGCCGGGTTACACGGCCGCCGTGATGGATGCAGTGCTGAACCGGCTGTTCCTGAAGCCCGGAGTGGACCGCGTGGTGGTGGAACCCGATGCCCGGAACGCCAGAATCCACGTTCTCAACGGGCGGTTCGGCTTCCAACCGGCAGGGCTGGTAACGCTGCCCGGCAAGGAAGCGCTGCTCAGCTTCTGCACGGGCCAGGACTACCTCGACGCCCGCGCGGCGCTCCACAACACCCATGACCTTTCCACCCCGATCCACCAGGGAGCCACACTGTGAACACCACCGAACTGGACGCGGCCACCACAACCAACGCCGTCCCGCACCTCGCGCCGGAGCGCTGGGCCGCAGCCAACCGCCACCTGGTCCGGAAGGCCCTCGCCGAATTCCTGCACGAACGCATCCTCGTGCCGCAGCGGCTGGGATCCGGGGCCGGCACGGCAGGCCCGGACGAACCGGCAGTCTACGTGGTGCGCAGCGACGATAACTCAGCGGCGTACTCTTTCACGGCGCGGGTCCTGGAACTCGAGCACTGGGCGGTGGACGCCGCCTCCATCCGCTGCACGCGGGGCGGGGAGGACGCCACTCCCGATGCCCTGCGCTTCATCACCGAGTTCAAGGGCACACTGGGCATCCGTGAAGAGATGCTTCCGGTCTACCTCGAGGAAATCAGCAGCACCCTTGCCGGCCACTCCTACAAACAGTGGCTTGCGCAGCCCTCGGCCCGGGAGCTTGCCGCTGGCGTCACCGGCGGAACCGATCCGGCAGCCGACTTCCAGTCCGTCGAGCGCAGCATGACCGAAGGGCATCCCTGCTTCGTAGCCAACAACGGCCGGCTGGGCTTCGGCATCAGCGACTACCGTGCCTTCGCCCCGGAAATCGGTGCGCCCGTCCGGCTGGAATGGATCGGGGTCCACCGAAGCCACGCCGTTTTCACGGCCAGCGCAGGGCTGGACTGCCGCGCCCACCTTGAGGCCGAACTCGGTGCCGGAGTGCTGCGATCGTTTGACGCCGAGTTCACGGCCCAGGGAGTGGAGCCTGCGGATTACTTCCTGATGCCCGTCCATCCCTGGCAGTGGGAGAACAAGCTCACCGTCACATTCGCCGCCGACATCGCACAGCAGCACATCATTCACCTTGGAACGGGCAGCGACGGCTACCAGGCCCAGCAGTCCATCCGCACGTTCTTCAACACCAGCGCCCCTGCCAAGAGCTACGTCAAGACCTCCATGTCGGTCCTGAACATGGGCTTTATGCGGGGACTTTCGCCCGAGTACATGAAGGCCACCCCCGCCATCAATGACTGGCTACAGGACCTGATCCGGGCAGACAGCGCACTGCAGAAGCGCGGCCTGGGGATGATCAGCGAGATCGCGGCCATCGGCTATCACAACAGGTACTACGAGGCCGCCGCCGCCAAGGGCTCGCCGTACCGCAAGATGCTCTCCGCGCTGTGGAGGGAAAGCCCCCTCCCGCTCCTGGCGGAGGGCCAGCAGCTGGCCACCATGGCCTCACTGCTGCACGTCGACCCGGCCGGCAAACCGCTGGTGTCAGCGCTCATGGAGCTGTCCGGACTGGAACCCGCAGAGTGGCTCCGCCGCTACTTCGAGGCGTACCTCGTCCCGCTGGTCCACTGCCTCTACCGTTACGAACTCGCGTTCATGCCGCATGGCGAAAACGTGATCCTGGTTCTGGAGAAGGGAGTGCCTGTCCGGGCGGTCATGAAGGACATTGCCGAGGAAATCGTGGTGATGGGGGACAGGCTGGACCTGCCCGGGGAGGTTGCCCGGATCCGGGTGGAGATTCCCGACGGAGAAAAGGTCCTGGCTATCTTCACGGACGTCTTAGACTGCATTTTCCGCTTCCTTGCCGCGCTGCTGGTCGAGGACGGAAAGCTCAGCCAGACGGAATTCTGGGGTACCGCGGCCGCGGTCATTCTGGAATACCAGGCGGAGCACCCGGAGTTGGCTGACCAGTTCACCCGCCACGATCTGTTCGCTCCTGACTTTGCCCTTTCGTGCCTGAACCGGCTTCAGCTGCGCAACAACCAGGAGATGCTGGACCTTGCGGACCCGTCCGGCGGGCTGCAGATGGCGGGGCGCCTCGTCAATCCGCTCGCACGGTTTGCCCCGGCGGGGAGTTGAGTTCGGACGGGGCGGCGCTGCGGTCACGCTGCTGCAGGTCCAGTGTGTAGACGGCCAGTGGGGCTTTGGGAGGCTGCCGTCGCACGTCCCGTTCGGTCTGGTGCTGGAAGCCAAAACGGAGGTAGAGGCGCTGCGATCGCACGTTGTGCTGCGCGGTATCCAACACCAGGCGTTCGGACCCCATGCCGCAGCAATATCTGCACCTTCTGCCAGGAGCGCTCCGCCAAGACCCTGCTTGCGGGCCTCGGGCAGGACGGCGAGCAGGCGCCTCCGCTTCGCCGTCGCGGGCCTGGCGGGCATAGGGGACTCCTTGGGGAAAGATGCTGGCCGTCCCCAGGAGCGTGCCATCTGTCCCTTCGGCAACCAGCATCACGCCCTGGCGGTCCCGGCCTGCGGCGTCCAGCAGCAAAGCGAGGCGTTCCACCTCCGGCAGCGCGGAGCCTGGTTCCATATGGCCAAAACCGGCCAGCGTCAGTTGGCCAATATGTTGGTATTCGTCCGGGCGTGCCCGGCGGACAAGGAAAGTCATGCGCCTACGATACGGTCCGGAGAATCCGCAGCGGAAAACCATTGAGCGGCGTTTCCCCCGGTTGCGCCGTATGGCCGGTGCGACCATTCCCTCACTAAAGGCGCTGGTCAGGAGCCGTCTTCATTACCTCATGCTTCTGGCTGTGAAGTCAGGTTGCGTTGCGCGTCGGTGCATTTCACACCCGTTAGAAGGCGGCCGGGACGGGTGGTTGGTTGGACGTATCGGCTTTGAAAGGAACGAACATGACGGAATATTTTGATCTCACCCCGCAGCGTCTGCGTCACGTCCTGGGCCACTTTGCCTCCGGGCTGACGGTAGTCACCGCAGCAACGGACAACGGTCCGGCGGGCTTCACCTGCCAGTCGTTCTCCTCCCTCTCCCTGGACCCGGCCCTGGTGACGTTCAGTCCCGCCCGCAGCTCCAGCACCTGGCCTTTGCTGCGCAAGGCCGGGCGCTTCACGGTGAACATCCTCCCGGCCGAGCACCAGCACCTTGCCGGCCAGTTCGCCCGGTCCGGCACCGACAAATTTGCCGGTGTGGATTACAGCGCTTCGCCGCTGGGAAACCCCGTGCTGGACCAGGCACTCGCCTGGGTGGACTGCGAGCTTCATGAGGAGTACGACGGCGGCGACCACACCATTGTGGTGGGGGCAGTCCGGGCACTCGGTTCCAGGGACGGGGCGGAGCCTCTACTGTTCTTCAAGGGCGGATACTTCGCCGGCGTGCCGGCCCGGGCCGCTGTGCTGGAGAGCGTCGCATGACGGCGGTCAGTTGCGAAGCCGCCGTCGGCTATGGCTTCACTATCTACTCCTGAAGGACTTAAGCGCATGATCGGGACACTCACCCACAGGATCCACATGATCTGCGGCGACGAGCTCTCCGTGCTTCGTCGGCAGATGTATGCGCTCGGCCGGCTGGACATCCACGACGGCGGTGTTGAGGGGGCCGCGACGGCCATGGCCCGCAAGCCCTCCTGCGTGAATCACGGCGTCAGCGTTGACATTGTCTGCTTCGCACAGCGTTCCACCACAGACGTAGCCTCGATCATGATCTCCGTGGCCATGCATGTTCACCCCGACCGCCGGCCCGGGGACGTGTACTGGGAGGAAGCCGATGCATGGGCGCAGGCGGTCGCCGGGAGTGACCGTTACGGCGTGGAGCCCCGTGGCGGACTTGAGAAGCCAGGCAGCAGGATCTTCCACTACGCGCTTACTGCTGACGAACCTGCAACCGGAGCTCATCGACTGGGTTTCCCCGCAGTTCGCCAGCGTACGGCACAGCCTTGGATTCCGGAAGTCTGGCCCAAGCGCATCCTGGCGGCGCCGAGCCAGTGAGCTTCGGCTGAGCGGAGCGGGACGTTGTGCCCTGACTGGGGAAGCCGCGGGCGCGTAGATTGAGGCCGGATCAAGGATGGGATTTCGGATGAGCGGGCCGCGGCGCATCGACACGCACCAGCACATCATTCCGCCTGAATATGCGCGCTGGATGCATGAAAAGCGCGTCCGCCCAGGGGGCTTGGGCATGCCTTCATGGTCGCAGCGTTCTGCGCTGAAGTTCATGGACAGCAACGAAATCCAGGCCGGCATCCTGTCCCTGTCCACACCGGGTGTCTACTTCGGGGACGTCCTGGAGGCGCGGCGCTGGGCACGCGAGGTCAATGAGTACAGCGCGCAGGTGGTGGCCGGCAGGCCGGAGCGGTTCGGGTTCTTCGCAACAGTGACTCTGCCGGACGTGGACGGCGCCCTGGCGGAGGCTGAGTACGCCCTGGACACGCTGCATGCTGACGGCATCGCGCTATTGGCCAGCAACGATGGCCGCTACCCGGGCGATCCCGGCTTCGAGCCGCTGCTGGAGTTCCTGGACGGGCGCCATGCCGTGGTGTTCATCCACCCCGGTGAGCTTCCCGCTCCGGCGGTGCCTGGCATCCCCACCTTCGCTGCGGACTTCCTGCTCGACACCACCCGCGCCGCCATCAGCCTGATCCTGTCCGGTGCGATGGACAAGTACACAAGAATTAAGTTCCTGCTGGCCCATGCTGGCGGCTTTGTGCCGTACATAGCTTTCCGGATCCTGCTCACGATGCTCAACAACAGGGAGCTGGCCCTCACAGCGTTGGCGGCGCTGGCGGATGAGAAGCAATCCGTCCTGCGGCGGTTCTACTATGACATCGCCCTGTCTGCCACCCCGTCGGCGCTCCCCAGCCTGCTTGAGGTCGCCGACCCCGGGCGCATCACGTTCGGCTCGGATTTCCCCTTCGCCCCGTCGATGGCGATCGGATTCCTGAATATGCAATATGAGAACTACCCGCTGGACCGATCGTTGCGCACGGCGATAGACCGCGGCAATGCGGAGGCGCTGTTTCCGCGGCTGAGGCAGAGCCGCGGCTGAACCCGCCGGACGCCGTCCGGTCCTGTGCGGGTCAGTACTTCCGTAGGTTGAGGGGTTCTTGTCCGTGCCACCGTTCCCGGAGGAGGGCTGTGCACGCGCCGAGCAGCAGGTTCAGTTCCGCCGTGCTGTTGGAGAGTGAGCGCAGGACCAGTCCGGTGGTTCCGGCCAGTGTGCGGGTGAGCGAGATGCCGGTGTGTGCCTTGTAGCCCGCGGTGAGTGCATGAAGTCCGTCTGCCAGCGACTGGTTAACGCGCGCGTCCACCACCACCAGTGAGCCCAAATGGCTGAAGCCCTCCATAAAGCCCATGCCTGTGACGTCACCGGCGGGCGGCCGGATCAGCAGGTTGTCCAGCGCCAGCAGCCGTCCGCCGTCGTCGGTTTCCACCAGGATTTCATTCCGGAGCCGAAGCTCTTCATACCGGAACGACGCACCGTCCGGCGACCAGCCGGGAGTGATGACCTCAGCCATGACCAGGCTCGACGACGGCCGCACGGTGATGTGCGTGTTCTGCCGGTAGCTGGCCTCCCGGTAGGCGATCAGCTGGTCCGGGGCCAGCTCCAGCCGTGCCCCCTCGCCGAGCCGCAAGGTCATGCGCTGCTCCGCAAAAGACCCCGGAGTCCGGTAAATCTTGGTCGCCGACTGCGTCGTCAAAAGCAGGTCGGCCCCGTCGCCCACCTCCACGTCAACAAGAAAGAGATCGGCCCCGAGATAGGCCCCGCCAGGATTGACGAGCACATAACAAACCTGCCCGGAATCGTCGAGGTAGTGCGGCCGCAAAACCCGAAGGGCGCCTTCATGGTACTGATGCGTGGCAACCGACCGTCCGCTCCGTTCACTAACCACGAGCTCAAGAACACCGCGCGGCGAGCCGTCCCCCGAGGCGGCGGAGCCGGATGTAAGGGGCCGCGGCGTGGTGGGCACCGCGAAGCGGGCACGGCCCCTTACATCCGGTGAAGCCGCCGGTGTCACGTAGGCCGCCGTCGTGCTCATGGCGCGAGGTCGAGCATCAGGACGTCCCTGCGCATCCATTCGATGACGGTGTCGAGCCCTTCGTCGGTTTTCAGGTTGGTGAAGCAGAAGGGCCTGGTTCCGCGGAATTCCTTGGAATCCCGTTCCATGACTGAGAGGTCGGCGCCGACGTGGGGTGCGAGGTCGGTTTTGTTGATGATGAAGAGATCGGACTTGATCATGCCCTGGCCGGCCTTGCGGGGGATCTTTTCACCTTGGGCCACGTCGATGATGTAGATGGAGAAGTCCACGAGTTCGGGGCTGAAGGTGGCGGAGAGGTTGTCGCCGCCGGATTCGACGAAGATCACCTGCAGGTCCGGATGGCGGGCTTTGAGTTCCTCGATGGCGGCGGTGTTCATGGAGGTGTCTTCGCGGATGGCGGTGTGTGGGCAGCCGCCGGTTTCTACCCCGATGATCCGGTCCTCGGGGAGGATGCCGTTGGCGGCCAGGATTTTGGCGTCCTCGATGGTGTAGATGTCGTTGGTGATGGCGGCCATGGAGATTTCGCGGCTCATGTGGCGGGTGAGCCGCTCCACGAGCTGGGTTTTACCGGCGCCTACCGGGCCGCCGATGCCGATCTTGATGGGTTCCGTCATGTGGTCCTCCTGCTAGCTCATGAACATCCGGGCACGTTGACGCTCGTGCCTCATCTGCGAAATTTCCAGTCCGGGACTGACGGCCCCGAAGTCGTCCGGCGTCAGGAGCGCTATCCGCTCGACGGCGGCAGCGACGTCGTCGGCCGCTGTCCGCAGCAGCCGCTGCCCGGCGTTCTGGCCAAGCGGGATGGCGCGGACGGCATTCTGCGTCAGGGACGTGACAGTGGCGAAAAGGTACGCGGAGAGCGCTTCGGTAAGCGGCACGCCGAGGGAACGGGCGACGACGGCGAACGCCAGCGGCTGGTGCCCGGCGGCCGCGCCGGTGCTCACCAGGTCCCGGTACCGTCCCAGCCCGGCTGACGGAAAAACGTCAGTCCCGATTTCCAGCAGCCGGCCACCCATCTTCACGCTCGCCTCCCGAACCTGCCGGGGCAACAAAGAAGCAGAGAGCAGCGAATCCAGCTCCCCAACATCCCACCCCTCATACAAGAACCGAATGGCCAACCCGTCCGAAAAGGTCAACTGCTGCGAGATGAAGGCAGCCAGCCACCGACCAAACCCAGCCTCATCAGCGACCACCCCGGCGTCAACATAGGTCTCGAACCCCAGGGAGTGAGCAAAAGCCCCAGTAGGCAGCGCAGAGTCAACCAACTGCTGCAGGGCAAGCTGATAACTCATGTAAGGCACCTCGACGGAAGGCGACCTTTCGAATCGGCGGAGGCGGGAGATAGGGGCCGCGGCGTGGTGGCACTCGTGGGGGGCCCACTGCCGCGAGGGTCCCGACTCGAGCTTGCGAGAGTTGGGCGCGGCTGGGGACGGGCACGGCCCCTATCTCCCGCCAAAGCCCCCGAGGCGCACACGGTGAAAGGAGCCGAAGGCGATGGATTAATGCGAGTGTTCAGCATGGCGGAAAGGCACAGGCATGACGCGTTCCTGACGGGAGTAGGGCACGGAGGCGTGACGAAGGTAGTCCTCGACGGTGTGGTCGTAGGCGCACACCATGACTTCGGCGCCGTATTCCGAGGACGCGTCGAAGAACTGGGCCTGCAGGTGCCGGTTGCCGAGCGAGTGTGCCACGACGCCCATCTCGTGGACGGAGCGCGGTGCCACCACGAGGACGTCGGTGGGGAGAACTGAGACCACGATCATGTTGGCTTCGGCCACGTGCAGGATGTCGCCGTCGCGCAGGTCGCCGGAGCCGGAGGGCAGCCGGATCCCGATTTCCTTGCCGTGGTCGGTGATGACCCGCTGGATGCGCTTGACCAGCTGGGCGCTGGGAAGCACGACTTTTTCGCGGTGCAGCCCGGTGTAGGCGGCGAGGTCCGTTGCAGGCAGCTCGTGCAGGTTGCCGAGGACTTTTTCGATGATCACGTCAGGCTCCGGATGGTGGGGGTCAGAAGAGGAAGTAGCGCTGGGCCATGGGCAGGACGTCTGAGGGTTCACAGGTGACTTCCTCACCGTCCACGGTCACCTGGTACGTTTCCGGGTCGACCTGGATGTCCGGGGTGGCGTTGTTGTACTTCAGGTCCGCTTTGGTGAGTGTCCGGATGCCGGAAACGGGCCGGATGATCTTCTCGAGCCCGAGTTCCTGGGGGACCCCGGCCTCGATCGCCGCCTGGGACAGGAACGTGATGGAGGACTGCTGCACCGCCTTGCCGAACGCGGCGAACATGGGCCGCATGGTCCGTGGCTGCGGGGTGGGAATGGAGGCGTTGGCGTCACCCATCAACGCGTAGGCGATCTGGCCACCCTTGAGGACCAGTTCAGGTTTGACACCGAAGAACGCCGGGTCCCACAGAACAAGATCGGCAAACTTGCCTTCCTCCACGGACCCGATGGAATCGGCCATGCCCTGCGCGATGGCCGGGTTGATGGTGTACTTCGCCACGTAGCGCTTGATGCGGAAGTTATCGCTCTGCGGACCCAGACCCTCGGCGGAGCCGTGAGTGCCGCCGTCGGGATCTTCCAGGACGCCGCGCTGCTTCTTCATCTTGTCCGCCACCTGCCAGGTGCGGGTGATCACCTCGCCCACGCGGCCCATGGCCTGGGAGTCGGAGGAAGTGATGGAGAAGATCCCGAGGTCCTGCAGGACGTCCTCGGCGGCGATGGTCTCGGCCCGGATGCGGGAATCGGCGAACGCCACGTCCTCCGGGATGTCCGGGTTCAGATGGTGGCAGACCATGAGCATGTCCAGGTGCTCTTCGATGGTGTTCCGCGTGTACGGCAGGGTGGGGTTCGTCGACGCCGGGAGGACGTTGGGCAACCCGGCGATCCTGATGATGTCCGGAGCGTGCCCGCCGCCGGCGCCTTCGGTGTGGAAGGTGTGGATGACCCGGCCGTCGATGGCGCGGATCGTGTCCTCCACGAAGCCGCATTCATTAAGCGTGTCCGTGTGGATGGCCACCTGGACGTCGTACTCGTCGGCCACCTTCAGGGAGGTGTCGATGGAGGACGTCGTGGAACCCCAGTCCTCGTGGACCTTGAGCCCGATGGCGCCGGCGCGGATCTGCTCGGCGAGGGGCTCGACGGCGGAGGCGTGGCCCTTGCCCAACAGACCGATGTTGATGGGCAGTCCCTCGGCGGCCTGCAGCATACGCTGGATGTGCCATTTACCGGGGGTGACGGTGGTGGCCTTGGTGCCTTCGGCCGGCCCCGTTCCACCGCCCACCATGGTGGTCACTCCGCTGGTGAGGGCGGTGGGCACCTGGTCCGGTGAGATGAAGTGGATGTGGCTGTCCACGCCGCCGGCGGTGAGGATCTTCCGCTCGCCCGCGATGATTTCGGTGCTGGCGCCGATGATGATGTCCACGCCGTCGGTGATCTGCGGGTTGCCGGCTTTGCCGATCCTGAAGATGTGTCCGTCCCTGAGTGCGACGTCGGCCTTGTAGATGCCGGTGTAGTCCAGGATGACGGCGTTGGTGATGACAGTGTCCGGGACGTCTTCCTCCCGGGTGGCCTGGCCGTTCTGGCCCATGCCGTCGCGGATCACCTTGCCGCCGCCGAAGACCACTTCCTCGCCGTAGACGGTGAGGTCCTTCTCGATCTCAAGGAACAGTTCGGTGTCCGCCAGGCGGATGGCGTCACCGGTCGTCGGCCCGTAAAGATCCGCGTACTGCCTGCGTGGAAGATCGAAGCTCACTTGCCACCTTCCTTGCCTGCATCAAGGCGGCCGTTCACGGCATTACTGAGCCCGAACACCTCGCGGCGGCCAGCCAGTTCAATGAGCCTGATGGTTTTGCTGTCTCCCGGCTCGAACCTCGCCGCCGTGCCGGCGGGAATATCCAGCCTGCGGCCGTGGGCTGCCCCGCGGTCGAATTTGAGTGCGTTGTTCGCTTCGGCGAAGTGGAAGTGCGAGCCCACCTGCACGGGCCGGTCGCCGGTGTTGGTGACGACGACGTCGATCGCCTGGCGCCCGGCGTTTACCGTTACGGGCGCGGACCTGAGGATGTATTCGCCTGGAATCATGGCCGCCCTATCGGATCGGATCGTGGACGGTGACGAGCTTGGTGCCGTCAGGGAAGGTGGCTTCGATCTGGACGTCGTGGATCATCTCCGGGACGCCTTCCATCACGTCTTCCCGCCTCAGTACGGTGGTGCCGTAGCTCATGAGGTCTGCTACCGTGCGGCCATCCCGGGCGCCCTCGATGAGTTCGTAGCTGATGATGGCCACGGCCTCGGGAAAGTTCAGTCTGAGGCCGCGGGCCTGGCGGCGGCGGGCAAGGTCAGCCGCCACCACAATCATGAGCTTTTCCTGCTCTCGGGGCATCAGGTGCAATGGTTTTCCTTCCGTAGCCTCGCCGGCGTGTAACCAGAGTAAGCCGCCCAGGTTTCGGGGGAGTTTCAGGATATCCGCCGCCACATCGCCGGATCTCGCTTACGATATAGGGCGAGCCGTTATTACCCCCGTTTCCTGCCAGGAGGCGGACGGACGAATGTCTTGGTTTGCGCCCAGCCCGGTAGTGGCATCATTGTCCTGCCGGCGGCGCGGGCCCTGGGTCAGTTAAGGATCACGGGTGTGGGTATGATGCGGCGCGGACACCTCTTGAGCGGGCGCTACAGGATAGAAGAGCTGATCGGCTCCGGCGCGCAATCGAGTGTCTACCGGGCCGTTGACGAGCTGCTCCAGCGGGATGTTGCGCTGAAACTGTTCCGCAGGAACCGGGCCGACGTCGAGCAGATCCGCAGGCAGGAGGCGGAGGTCCGCATCCTCGCGGGCATGAGCCACCCCGCGCTGGTGACGTTGTTCGACGCCGGTGCGGATCTGAGCGATCCGCAGGACCCGCACAGCTACCTGGTGATGGAGCTGGTCCGGGGCCCGGACCTTCGCGAGCGGGGCAGCCTGGGGTCGATGTCGGCGGCCCACGTTGCGCATATCGGGCATGACCTTGCGGACGGTCTGGCCTATATTCACCATCACGGCATTGTCCACCGGGACGTGAAGCCGGCCAACGTCCTACTCGTTGACGACGGGAGCGGGGACAGCAGGCCACGCGCCAAACTCAGTGACTTCGGCGTCGCGACGCTGCTGGCTGAAGGGTTCGACACCTTGTCGGGCGGCTCGTCGGGGACGCCCCACTACCTCAGCCCCGAACAGGCTGCCGGTGAGCCGTCAGGGACGCCCGGTGACGTCTACTCGTTGGGGCTCGTGCTGCTGGAAGCTTTGACGGGTCGCGTTGTCTATCCTGGTGCTCCCATCCAGTCGGCCCTGGCACGGCTGCTGCGCGATCCGCACATTCCGGAGGAGGTAGCGCCCAGATGGGCGAAGCTGTTGACCTTCATGCTCGCCCGGGATCCCGCTGCACGCCCGGACGCCAAGGATGTATCCCTGTCCTTGCGGCAGGAAATCGCAACGGGTGCAGCGAGGCACCGGGGCGGATCACAGGAAACGGGCGGCGCCGAAGACGCCAGAATGCGGGCCGTGCAACGGTACCGGATCCTCGATACCCTCCCGGACGGGACCTTTGACCGCGTGGTGGCTGTCGCGGCCCGGATGTTTGCCGTCCCGGTAGCCATCGTGAGCATTGTGGACCATGACCGTATCTGGTTCAAAGCCCGGTACGGCACCGATATCGAACAGATCGGCAGGGATCCGGGGCTGTGCGCCTCGGCAATCCTTCAGGACGATGCCTGGATTGTGGAGAACGCCGCTACCGATCCCCGCACTCTGGCCAACCCGCTGGTTGCCGGCGACGCCGGGATGCAGTTTTACGCGGGCGTGCCGTTGCGCACGCCCGACGGATACAACCTCGGAACCCTGTGCGTGCTGGACACCCAGCCGAGGCAATTCAGCGAGGACGACACCAAAACCCTCGAGAACCTCGCAGGGATCGTCATGAACGACCTCGAACTAAGGCTCCAGACCAGGCGCAGCCTCGCGTAGTGGGCCCGGCCGGGAATTCACGGGTCAGCGTATCTTGCGGCGGTAGGTGGCGATTGCGAAGGCGTAGGCGACCACAAGGAGGCCGACAAGCCAGGCGAGGGCGGTCCAGATGTCAGTGCCGACCGGTTCCTGGGCAAACAGGTTCCGGATGCTGTTCACCACTGAGGTGACGGGCTGGTTCTCGGCAAACCATGCCACCGGGCCGGGCATCGAGTCGGTGGGCACGAACGCGGAGCTGATGAACGGCAGGAAGATCAGCGGGTAGCTGAACGCGCTGGCGCCGTCGACGGTCTTCGCGGACAACCCTGCTATGACAGCGATCCAGGTCAGGGAGAGGGTGAACAGGATCAGGATGGCGGCGACGGCCAGCCAGGCGCCCACTGATGCGCCGGTCCGGAAGCCCATGATCAGCGCGACGCCGATCACGATTGCCACAGAGACCAGGTTGGCGGCCAGGGAGGTGAGGACGTGCGCCCAGAGCACGCTGGACCGTGCAATGGGCATGGACGCGAAGCGTTCGAAAATGCCGCCCTGCAGGTCCAGGAACAGCCGGTAAGCCGTGTAGGCAACGCCGGAGGCGATGGTGATGAGCAGGATGCCGGGGAGCAAATAGTTGACGTACGACTCGTCGGATCCGGTGTTGATCGCTCCGCCGAACACGTAGACGAACAGCAGCATCATGGCGATCGGGGTGACGGCGGTGGTCATGATCGTGTCCGGGCTGCGGAGGATGTGGCGCAGGGAGCGGGCGGTCAGGACACCGGTGTCGCCGAGGACATGGTTGGTCATCGTGGTTCCTTTCGTGCGACGAGGGCGAGGAAGACGTCCTCAAGGGAGGGCTGTTTCTCGACGTATTCGACCTTGGCCGGCGGGAGGAGTTGCTTGAGTTCGGCCAGGGTCCCGTTCTGGATGATCGTGCCCTCGTGCAGGATCGCGATCCGGTCCGCGAGCTGTTCGGCCTCCTCGAGCTGCTGCGTGGTGAGCAGCACGGTCGTGCCCTGGCCGGCGAGCTGCTTGACGGTCTGCCATACCTCGAGGCGGGCCTCGGGATCGAGGCCGGTGGTTGGTTCGTCGAGGAAGATGATGGGGGGATTCCCGATCAGGCTCATCGCGATGTCGAGCCGGCGCCGCATGCCGCCGGAGTAAGTAGAGGCCTTCCGGTTCCCTGCGTCGGTGAGCGTGAAGCGGGCGAGCAGGCCGTCGGCGATCGCACCCGGGTTCTTCAGGTGACGCAATTTGGCGACCAGCACCAGGTTCTCCCGGCCGGTGAGCACCTCATCGACGGCGGCGAACTGGCCGGTCAGGCTGATCGATTCGCGCACGTCACCGGGCTTTGTCCCGACGTCGAACCCGTGGACCGTGGCGGTGCCGGCGTCGGCCTTCAACAGCGTCGACAGGATCCGCACCAGCGTGGTCTTGCCGGCGCCGTTCGAGCCCAGCAGCGCGAATATGCTCCCCGCCCCCACCTCGAAAGTGACGCCCCTCAGCACGTGCAGGTCCTTGAACGATTTCACAATGCCTTGGACGCGGATCGCGGGTTCCAGGAAATGGTCAGCGGTCATGGCTGGTTCTCCTCAGTTGATGCGTTTACGCATCGTCGCCGGCGGCCTGATCGATGGCATCGGTCAGGCGCTTGCGCTCCTTGTTGATCCACTGGCCGTCCGAGTAATTCCGGATAAAGGTATCGGCGAACTCCACCGGGTCATCGCCGACGATGTCGCGGATCGGGGTGCCGTCCACAGCAGCCCGCTCAATCAGGTCTGCGAGGTCCTCGAGCATCTGCATGAGCACATCGCCTTTGACGATCGAACCCGCGTACATGAAGTATCGTTCGAGTCCGTCGATCGCGGTCCGGTAGCCCGGCGGGAACCCTTCCTTGCGGGCCTTGTACCGACGCCAACGTTTCTTGTCCTCGAATGAGCCAGTAATCGTCTCGATCCATTTTGCGGCCATGATTATTCTCCTTCGCCCTGCGGGCGTTCGATGTGGAGGCGGAGCTGCCCGATCCGGTTTTCCAGGAAGCTCCAGGACCTCCAGAACTCGTCGAGGTACTCGCCGCCCAGCGCGTTCAGCGAATAGACCTTGCGCGGCGGGCCCTTCTCGGACGGGACCTTTTCCACGTCCACGAGGCCGCGCTGTTCGATCCTGACCAGCAACGCGTAGACGGTGCCTTCGACGATGTCAGAGAAGCCCTGGTCACGCAGCCGTGCCGTGATCTCATAGCCGTACGCCGGCTGCACGGCCAAAATGGCGAGGACAATGCCCTCCAGCGTGCCCTTGAGCATCTCGGTCATCTGCTTGCCCATGGATCCAGTCTCCAACTACCTAGTGATGCTTACTACCACTAGATAGTATCGCTGAATAGTGGATTGGCAAGGGCACCCGGCACCACGGACTGACGGCTTAACGTCCGATGAAGCGGATCTGCCGGGCGTCGGTCAGCTCCGAAACCAGACCCTCGGTGTCCTCGATGGGGTCGAGTGCGGCAAGCGGCCCGAACGAGAGTCCGGTGCGTTGCTCGATGGAGGCGATGGATCGCTGCGAGGTTTTGTGCTTGCCGAAAACAAATTCTTCTTCACGCAGGAAGTCCTGCTGGGACATTGTGTAGCCGGTGGCACACAGCTGCCCCGTCTCGTCATGAATGAACGCAATGACCTTCCAGAACTCTGTCGGGATCTGCACACCAAACCTGATGGGGTCCCCGTCCGTCAGGAAGGGACCGGTAAAGACCGAGATCCTCATGTCGTCCTTGCGTGCGTTCTGGAGCGCGTAATTCTCGAGCTCGAGCCAGACTCCACCGTTAAAGGGTTGCATCTGGGGGACGGCGTTGGTGACGTGCATGGAGTCCGCATTCGCCTTCGATGCGCTATCCCCAGGACCCCAGACCGGGTCTTCCCGCCGGGTCATGTGACCCCGCGAGAACTTTGGCTCGGCGCCGTAGCACTCCTTGCGGATCTGGGCTCCGAGCGGAATACGGGGATCCGTGCGCCAGCCAACGCGTGGCATGGAGATGGATTGGAGCCCGTCGATGTTCACCGCGCTGAACAGGCACAGCCTGCGGCTCCTGCTCATCATGACCGCGAAATGTTCGTACCGAAGCACATCGTCGGTGTTACCCTCGACGGCGAAGGTCAGGACATCATCCCGCCTGGTCGTTACCGACGGCATCGGTACGGCAGTGCCGAGAAATGTCTCCTCAAACCCCAGACGGTCCCGGTAGTCCGCCGGAACCGCCTCGGTGAATAGTTCGTCGTCTGTATCGACCGGTGTCGACGACCCATCCGTGACCCGGAGGCGTTGGTCCTCGCCTTCAGCGTAGGGGTTCCCGACCTCCACCGTCACGCGGAGTGGAACCACGAACGAGAATCCTGTCTGGCTCCGTGGAGCTGCGGGTGCCTGCGGATTCATGGGCGCCGGCCGATCCGGAACCGTGTGATGAACAGGGCCCGTCCGGGTCCTGCCGCTCAAGACCTTTTCGAGCCGTTCCCTCACAAGTGTGCCCGGTACTGCGAAATTGCTTCTGAGGAACCGGCCCGCGAAATGCAGACCCACCGCCTCGCCCGTCTTGAGCGACAGCACCACCGACCCGGAATTTCCGCCAAGAGTCGAACAATCGTGGCGGACCGACGTCGAATCCGACCCGGTCAGTTGGCCAGGAGCGAGCCGCTTCTTGTCATAGACGTTCCCGAAGATCTCGTCCATCAGCTGTTGATCCGGGATGCGGCTGTCCCGTGCCGGGTAGCCGATCACCGCCACCATCTCGTTGTCTTCGGAATGGGCGGCCAGGCCGATGGGCGCTGCCAGGGCGTGTTCCCTGGTCGGCGTGACCTGCACAAACGCCACATCAGGTCCGTCTGAATCCTCGATGTGCAGAATTCGGTTCAGCCGAAACGTCCGCTCTTTGGTGCTGCCGATCTCTTCCAGGAAGTCGATCGAGGCATCCATCTGGCTGCCGCCCATTCCCTGCTTGAACACGAATGACGTTCCGTCGCTGCGCCCGAATTCGGCCGCGACGTGTCGATTCGTGACCACGACATCCGGTCTCACGAGCCAACCGGTGCCGAGCCAGGCCACGTCGTGTCCTTCGACCTCGATGCGGCCGACCGCCCGCGCGGCGCTCATCAGATGCTCTGAAGCATCCCGGAGACGCGACGTCCAGACGTTGCTTTCCGGATCGGAAAACACGAGCTGAGCCTCATCGCCGACGACGGCCAGCACGGGCCGCCCTGTCCGCAGGACAATCGTCTCCTGCGCAAATTCAAAACGATCCACCGTTTGGCCACCCACCTCGATCATCGGCCCGTGCCCGCCCTGGGCACCCTCGAGGTCGCGGCCGGCCAGTTCCGGGATCATTTCTGTGGCCGCACGGCGTTCGAGCATTTCCTCACCAAGCAAACGATCCCGGCCTTCGATCTGAGCGTTGGCGGCCTTGAGGCGCCCTATGAGATCCTCCACTTGCTTGCCTTTCGATCGATGGGACGGGACGGCGGGATTGGTTCAACCAGGCTCATCCGGAGGATGCTGATGGTGCCCGCCCGGGTTCACGGGGCCGCGTTGGGATTATCCCGGCGGTCCTGGGTTCCGTCACGGCCAGTGCGCTCAGGGCGGCAGCGGCCAGCGTGAGCGCTGTGATCCGAAGTGTGAAGTCGGTGAGGCTGGACATCAGGAGGGCGAGCGCAGCGAACTGGAACCAGCGGTCGGCCCGGGAGGGTCGGCGGACTGCCCGGAGGGCAAGGACCACCACGACGAGGGCGAGCACGATGCCGACAAGCCCGTACTCGACGCCCCACTGCAGGAACTCGTTGTGGGCATGTGTAGTGATCCGGGCGCCGGGGAAGGCGGGGGTGAAGGCTGCCGGGGCCGGGCCCTCGCCCAGCAGCGGTTGGGCGGCGATGCGCTGCAGGGCTTCCTGCCAGATGCGGGGCCTTTCCGGTTCCCGCTCGGAAGCAGTCCGCCAGGTCACGACGGTCACGGCGGCGCAGAAGCCTGCCGCTGCGAGCAGCCCTCGTCTCCAGCCCGCGTGGGTCGCGACGTATCCGACGAGAAGGGCCGACGCAATCACGATGGCGGTGCGACTGCCGGTTGCCAGGATTGCACAGCCCTGCAGGAGCAGCGCCGCCGCGGGCAGCCAGCCACCGCGGCGATCGACCTCGCGGGCGGTGAGGACGGAGGTTCCGACGAGCAGTATGCCAAGGCCGTTGGGGGAGCCGAGCAGTGCGCCGGCGCGTGGCGGTGCCGGCAGCTCGATCGGGACTGTCACCATCAGCTCCACGAGAGCGATCATGGACTGGAGGCATCCCACGACGATCAGTCCGGTCACCAGTGCGTCCCGGTTCAGGATGCTCATATGGCCCACCGCGAGGGCTGTGAGGGCAGCGATCAGGACGAGCAGCGGCACTCGAACGGTCTCGAGGGTAAGTCCACGGAGCAGGCCGATTGTCAGCAGCCAGCACACGAGCGCTGCGAATGCCACCCACAGGACAACGTCCCGTCGTGGCCATGCCCGGCCCGCGATCACCGCAACGACGAGCAGCCCCACCACGACAGCCACGTCACGCGCGCCGGTCCCACCCCTCGAGGCAACAGTCCATGCGAACGCAGCCAGCAGCAGGTAAGCCATCACGACGCCGGGTCGCCCGAACCCTCGGCGGCCTGCTGGTCGTCCAAGTCCTCTGCCTTCGCCTTCCGCTTCTTCCATGCCGCCGACAGTGCGAGGATGCCGATCGCCAGAGCCACGATCGGTGCGACATATTGCACCGCTTGCGCGAAGATATCCCATGGCGCCGGGCCTCGTTCGGTGGCCCGCGCTGATGCTTTTTTCGGGACTTTCCCGGCCAGGTCCTGTGCCGCAGCATGGCCTTCAATTGTGGCCGTGAAGATGAGGGAAACCTGCCCCGGCTCGTCGGAGATCACGGTCCAGCGTCGGACGATGCTTTCCTCACTGGATACGGCCAGCGCTGCTCCTGCGGCTGAGGGTGCTGCCGACGCCTCGAGGATCGTGACTGCAGCGGAGTCTGCGTCCGGGTTCACATCGATGTCGGCGCTCACTGTGTCGGCGTGACCGGCTGCCAGCGACATCGATGCACTGACGTCGTACTTTTCACCAACAATCATCTCGGTGGGCAGGCTGATATTCATTTCGGCGGCGGCCTTCAAGGCATCGTCGAAGTCGCGCTGGACAGGGTGGACGTCAACCGTCACGGCGATCGGCTTGTTGACGTCGATAAGGCCGGGAACCACTTCGCCTTCGACGACAACAATGGGAAGAATCCTCAGTAAGAGCGTCTGCTGGCCGGAGACGACGGGCGTCACATTCCAGGTCCAGGTGAGCTCATAACCCCCGCCGGGACGGCGGGTTCCGGCGTCGAGGAACTGACGGGACGCGGACGTCGGCACGATGTTGAACGTGTCCTCAGCTTCTGCCGCAAGCTGGGCCTCATTGCTCCACGCAACCTTTACTGTCGGCAGCCCGGGTGAGGACGTGCCGTAGATGACGGTCGCCCTGAAGGTGGTGGTCTCAAATTGTGTGAGCGGCTCGGAATCAAACCCGGCATCGAGCCCGGCGTTGGTGATTGCCTCATTGACAGTGCCGGCGTCCGGCCCCGGGTAGACCTGCGCATAGAGGGGCGCCCCGAGGGGCCACGCCAGCGCCAGAATCGTCACGGCCACGACGACCAGCGCCGCACGGACCCCCGCGTGACGAGGGCCTGATGCGGCAAGGCCCGCCCGTACCGGGCCACTAACCAGTGTCATGCCGTATCTCGCCGACCCGAAGGGTGATGTGCAGGGGAATGGTGAATGCGACGGCGCCGTCTGTCGTCGCGGGAAGTTGCGGGACGGGTTGTGCCGCAAGCCGTGACTGCTGCTGCTCCTCAGCCGGCTGTTGAGGCCCGGCCGGAAGGGACGGTGGATTCAGGGCCTCCTCGAGCAGGATCCTTTCCTGGGCGTTGAGGCCGTCGGCGGCTTGGCCAAGCCAGGTCAGGATGCTGCTGATGCGGATGCCTTCGTTGGCTATCCACTGGATCTTGAGTTCATCCTGGGTCTTGTCCCACACCGTGCCGTCCACGGTCAGGATTTCGCCTGCCTCGTTGCGGGCAGGCACGCCCGAGTGGTGAAGGCCGAGGATCTCCCATTGGTTGTTGAAGAGCGGTGAACCGGAGGAGCCCGGCGACGTGTCGGTGTGGTAGTGCAGGAATTGGTCGAAGCGGTCGATGAGTTCGTTCTGCTGCAGCGCGAGCTGTTTCTCCTGGCCCTCCGGGTGCTGGATGATGTTGATTGACTCGCCCAGCAAGATCTTTCCCTGGTCCTTGGTGGTGCGGTTGAAGCCAAAGCCGGCCAAAGGCACGGAGGCTGTGGTTCCGTCGGGCCGGGACTGCGCAGCGACCGCGACGATGGTGACATCCAGGCCGGCGTCGGTCCGGAAGAAGGTATCCGGTTCCAGGTCGAACTGCGATGCGGTCAATGGAAGTCCGCTGAGACCGTTCTGGAAGTTGAATTCCAGCCGGGAGAATCGGGCGGACGGGGCGTCGGGCAGCACATGGTTGTTCGTCAGGGCCAAGCGCGGCGAGATCATGAACCCAGTGCCGAAGCCGCGGATCTGGAAGCGGTCGCGGACGATGATCCGGCCCACGCTGCGCGAGACCGTTGAACCCAGTTCCAGGAACGCGATGCCGAGCAGGTTGTTTCCGCCAATGATCCGCTCCAGCACATGAACGTCCTGCACCCGGCCCTCCGCTGCCGGGGAGGTGTCGGCGGCTGCCCTGAGCGCGTCCATGACCACGGGCTGACGCAGGACCCTCCGGGATCGCAGCGCCACCCGTTCCGGTGCATCTACGTTAAGGATGCTTCCTTCCGGGGTCTGCGCCTCGGCAATCTTCTCTTCCGTGTCCGCCCGTGGACCGCGCCGCTCCTGGAACCGCGCCTGGGTTGCGGTGAGTACCTCGTCCGGTATCTTCATTTGCCTGTTCTTCGAAAGAGTTCAGTTGTTATTCGTCGGTGCCTGAACCAGGCCCGCGCCCACGTCCACTGGGTCCGTTCCGGATTTGAGGGGCTTGAATGTTCCTGATCCGATCAATTTGGCCTGGAGGAGTACCGGGCTCAGCGGTCCCTGCGCAAGAAGCCGTTCGGCCCAGAGCGCCGTCACGCCGGCGACGTGTGGCGTTGCCATGCTGGTGCCGCTGATGGTTTTGGTGCCGCCGTTGAGCCAGGCGCTGAAAACCCCGACGCCGGGACCGGCGACGGTTGCCATCGTGTTGGAGAAGGGTGCCACGGTGAGTCCGCTGGCGCCGTCGGCCAAGGCCGCCACGGAAGTGACCCCAAACGCCGCGGCCGGCGGGGCAACATTGATCTCGTAGGCGGGATTGCCGGTGCGTTCGCTTTCGTTGCCGGCGGCCGCGACGACGATGGTGGTCTGGGCTACTGAGGCGCGGGCGTTGAGGAGGTTGGCCAACTGTTCGAACAGCCGGACGTTGGCGCGGTAGCCTTCGAGGGCGATCGAGGTGGCGGCCGGGATTGACAGACCGTTCACCCTGACCAGTTCGTCCACCCAGCCGGGGAAGTCCATGCCCAGCGACATGGAGATGACGTGGGCGCCGTTGTCTGCTGCCCACAGCATTGCCGAGGCAAGTGTGTCGCTGCCCCCGCCGTTCGGGCCTCCAAGGACCTTGCCGATCAGGGCTTTCTGGACGCCGCGGGCGACGCCGATCCGCTGGCCTCCCAGGTCGCGGCCAAAAATCGTGCCCGCGCAGTGGGTTCCGTGGCCGTTGTCGTCCTCGGCGCTGCCGGCACCTGTGAAGTCCTTCGTGACCAGGTCGACGCCGGCGAAGGCCGGATGATCGGCGTCGATGCCGGTGTCCAGGACCGAGACGGTCACTCCAGCGCCCGTGAAAGGCGAGGTGTCTGCGCCTACGGCCTTGACGCCCCACGTCACGGGAGCGGCGGCGGGTGCCGCATCCGCCTCGAGGGGTTCGATGAGTTTCATTGGCATCGTAGGCGCGAAGCTGAGGACCGTGGGATCGTTCCGCAGCGCGTTGATCGTTGAGCTTGAGGGGTTCTCGTCCCTCTCCACGGTCATCCCCACTGCGCGTTCAGCGACGCCCTGGACGGCCGATTCGAGCCCGGGGGCGTTCGGACCGTCGAACGGGTCGCGGGTTGCGCGCGGCGCAGGGGCACGCAGAATGACGATGTTCTGGTTGAGTCGTTCAGACATTTCGGGCTCCTTTGGCCTCTACCCGGCTGTGATAAACACCTGTGGCGCGTGGACTGCAGGTTCGACGGGCATCAAAATTCTGCCGACGGACGCATCGACATGGTGCTAGATCTACATCAGGAAGCGTTACGTCGGCGTTACCGTCGACGAGGAATTCTTGACCAGAAGCGTACGACGGCGGTGCGGGCCCGCCGTCGTACGTGCTGCCTTGTGTCTGGTCAGACTGTTGCGTTCATGCCCCCGGCGGGCATTTTCTCGGAAGCCGATTCCCCGGCCTTCGTGGAGCCGTCCATTGTCCCAGAAGGCATGGCAGGCTCTGCCGGGCGTTGTTGGCCGTTTGCCGTCACGCTCCCGCCCATGGCGCCAGCCGGCATGTCGACCGTTCCGGGGGCGCCGCCCTCGGAGGATATGTCCGCCTCCCCGCCCATGGCCGCTGCACCCGAAGCCCCGGTTGACTCCTCTGTCAGGAACGGCATGTTCTGCCACCTGTGCCACAGGGCGTTGTCGGTGCCCCGGACGAAGACCTCCAGGCGGCCATCGGCGTTGCTGCCGATGGTGATGTTGGAGGTGAGGAGGCCGCCCAGGGAGTGCCAGCCGGACCATCCGCTGTTCGGCGCCGTCTGCCACATGTGCCACAGGGCGTTGTCGGTGCCCCGGACAAAGGCTTCAAGCCTGCCGCTCGCGTTCTTGCCGACGGCGATGTCGGAGGTGAGGAGGCCGCCCAGGGAGTGCCAGCCGGACCAGGTGCCGTTTGGTGTCGTTTGCCACTTGTGCCACAGGGCATTGTCGGTGCCACGCACGAAGGCCTCGAGACGGCCATCGGCGTTGCTGCCGATGGTGATGTTGGAGGTGAGGAGGCCGCCCAGTGAGTTCCAGCCGGACCAGGTGCCATTGGGTGCTGTTTGCCACTTGTTCCAGAGGGCGTTGTCCGTGCCGCGGGCGAAAACCTCCAGGCGGCCGTCCTTGTTCTTGCCCACCGTGATCTCCGAGGTGATCACGCCGCCCAGGGAATGCCAGCCGGCCCAGGTGCCGTTCGGTGCGGTCTGCCAGCGGTGCCAGACGGCGCCGTCCGTCCCGCGGGCGAAAACCTCGAGTCTGCCATCGGCGTTGCGCCCGGCAGCGGGCGGTCCGGTGATGACCCCGCCCAGGGAGTTCCAGCCGGACCAGGTGCCGTTCGGTGCTGTTTGCCACTTGTTCCAGAGAGCGTTGTCAGTGCCCCGGGCAAAGATTTCCAGGCGGCCGTCCTGGTTGCTGGCCACGGCGATGTCGGTGGTGATGACCCCGCCGAGGGAGTGCCAGCCGGCCCAGTTGCCGTTGGGTGCCGTCTGCCAGCGGTGCCATACGGCGCCGTCGGTGCCCCGGGCAAATGCCTCCAGCCGGCCGTCCTTGTTGTTGCCGGCAGATACGTCAGAGGTGATGACACCGCCCAGGGAGTTCCAGCCGGACCAGGCCTGCGGGGCGGCCGGGTACAGCGACCGGAATCCGTCGATGTCGTCCTGGGTAAGGACGCGCTTGGTGGAGTTTGACGCCACGGTGGGGGCCATCACGGCGTTCGCCACGCTGGAGTGCGCCAGCCCGACGATATGGCCGAATTCGTGCAGGGCCACCGTCTCGATATCGAAGGCGCTGGCAGCGGCACCCACGCTCCAGACATGCTCGCTGTCGTCAAAGTGGACCGGCTTGGGCAGGGTATTGGTGATGACACTGCACCCGGGAGGGAAATCGGCGTGGGCCAGGACCCCGCCAACCATCGAATGGTCCGGGTCCGCTGCCGGCCGCCACCCGATGCGGATGTCCGGGCTGGAGCCGAGTGCCACCTCCGTGAAGGTCAGTCCGCCCAACGCCTGCCAGCTCTGGATGGCCCGCCTGATGGCGTCGAACTCGGCGGTGCCCGCGACGTCGTCGGTGCCGGTGTCGAAGGCATAAGTCAGTGTCCGGTCCGCCCACGCGCACTGTGTGGCAAAGGCGATGTCACCGGCAAGCATGTCCGGCAGCCCGCAGCGCGGCCGCATCATTGCTTCGCGGGTGGCATCGTCGAATACACCGGTGACGGGCAGATGGAAGAACTCCTGGAAATTCTTGAGGGCCCCTTCGGTGGGATCGTCCAGGACGCCCAGTTCCCTGTGAGTTGATTCCCCCAGATAGCCAAATCGCTCGAGGTAACTTTGCACCTTGCTGAAGCCCGGATTCCGTTCCCCCGGGGCGGTGTTTTCGACGGCGGCGAGGTAAGGGGCCGCGGGGTACTGCTCATCAGTCATTGGACTCTCCTTGATCTGTTCGGATGCTTCGCAGGATCTGCAGGGCGGTGCCCCGTTCGGCGCCGGCGGCTAGATGGACGACGGCGGTGGCGCGGCCGGGGAAAGTGGCGGCGACGGTGCAGATGCCCTCCTCCTCGAACGAGACGAAGTCCGCCGTGTCACTGCCCACGGCTTCCTGCCAGTGCTCGTAGCCGGGTTTGTCCGCGTAGCGGGTGAGGGGGTCGGCGAAGGGGCTCGTGTCCACGGTCAGGCGCATGCCGGCGCCCTCGAGGACGGCAGCACCGCCCTCGATGGCGCGTTCATGTGAGGGTGCAAGCTGCTCCGGGACATCCAGTGCCACACCTGCCACCCGGAGGGAACTCCACGGTTGTCCCATAACACCGTCCTTATATACGAGGGAACACAGGTACCAGTGGATCAGCGGTGCGTTACAGCACCGTTACTGCCGAGGCGCTGTCCTGCTTAACCCCGGCGGCGGAACTGCACCGCGGCGGGCGTCAAGCTCATCCGACGGGTGTCCCCAGCCTGGTGACCCCCGCGACGTGCCGGGGGAACCGGGCCAGTTGCTCGCCGGCCTCCTGATACCACTGCGTCATGACTGCCGGGGCCTCGCCCAGGGCGACCGCATTGCTGAAGGCCTCGAGCCACGACCCCGACCGCGCCAGATGCTCGCTGATCAGAGACATGTGGTTGGCCATGGACTCTGATTCGGCATGGACCTGAAGGCAGGTGATCTGCCGGCCCGATTCGTCGGCGAAGAATTGGAACACCAGCATCCGGGGCTCGCGGCTCTCCACAAGCCGCGCGACGTCGCGGCATGCATCGAGGGCCTCATCAAGGTGTCCTTCGCGCACCGTGTACGTGCTGAAGTAAATAAACGGCTCTGACATGATGACCTCCTGAAACAGGTGATCCACGCTGTGTGGATCACCTTCAGGATCCCTCCGGCGCAGCCCGCGGACATCGGCAGACCGGGCCTTCTTCGGCATCCGCCCCTGGGTAGTTATGCCCATCGCGCCGATGCATACTGGTGGTCAGGAGGTGGACGTGGCCGACGACGCAGGTCACCTGGCGCGGGCCCGGACGTTCCGGGCGGCGTTCGCTTGGCGGCAGGCGTGCGACGAGTTCCGCGCCGCCGGCGGGCTCCCGGCCCTCGAGATTGACGATGTGGAGCGCTACGCCGAGTGCGCCCAGATCGCAGGGCTTACCGACGACGCGATCACCGCGCTCGAGCGTGCTTTCGAGGTTCGGGCCGCTGACGGCCAGGTGCGCGCCGCCCTTGCCTCCGCGTTCTGGCTCTGGGAGGCCCATCACCTTAATAATGAGTTCGCCCAGGCCAACGGCTGGATGGCACGGGCCCGGGAGCTCGGTCCGGACGACGCGGGCGGAGAGCCCGGCTGGCTGCTCATCACCATGGCTTACGGCCGCATCGCCGCCGGAGCGTATGACGAGGCGGGGGCGCTCCTCGCGCGCGCCCGCGAAAGGGCTGCCGCCGTGCACGACGCCGATCAGCTGGCGTTCTCGACGCTCCTCACCGGCCGCGCACTGGTCAAGTCGGGCCGCCTTGCGGACGGACTCGCCTGCCTCGACGATGCGATGCTACGCGTTGTTGCCGGTGAGACGACACCAAGGGCCACGAGCCTGCTCTTCTGCGCGGCGATCGGCACATGCCAGATGGAGGCCCGCGACCTCTCACGGGTCCGCGAGTGGAGCACAGCCCTCGGCTCCTGGCTTGATACCGTTCCTCCGTTCGGGGGACCGTTCTACGGCAACTGCCTGACGTACCGGGCGGTCCACCTCCGGCTCGCGGGGCATTGGGCGGCGGCCCTCGCCGGGCTTCAGGAGGCATGCCAGAGCCTGGCCGAAAATGCAGGCACACGCCTGCTCGGCCATGCGCGCTACGAACTCGGTGAAACGCATCGCCTCCTCGGCGACTTCCCAGCGGCCGAGGAAGCCTTCCGGGCGGCAGCGTTTTCCGGGGGACCTACGCAGCCAGGACTCGCCCTGCTCAGGCTCCGCCTCCAAGACCTGCAGGCCGCGGCAGCGGGAATCCGGCGCGCGCTCGGCGAGGCCGCGGAGCCGGGTGCCCGCGCGGATCTGCTTCCCGCGGCCGTGACCGTCCTCCTCGCAGCGGGTGCCGCGGGGGAAGCTGCGGCCGCTGCCGCCGAGATGGGCAGCCTCGCGGAGCATTTCGCCTCCGACAGCGTGCGCGCCGCCCATGCGCGGGCCCTGGGCGAGCTGGCCCTTGCCGATGGTGAGTGGCAGAAGGCGCTTCCCAAGCTCCGACGGTCAGCTGATCTGTGGCGGTTCTTGGATGTCCCCTACGAGATTGCGCGGTGTTCCGTCCTCCTGGCCACGGCGTACCGGGGCGTGGGCGACCACGAGGCCGCCGGCTTGGAGCTGGAATCGGCTCGGAACGGATTCACGCTGCTCGGCGCCCGCCCAGATGTCCTTGAGGTCAAGGGCATGCTCCTGCCCGCCGGCGCCCCCTCCCAGCATGGCCTCTCGCCACGCGAAATCGAGGTGCTTAGGTTGATCGTGCAGGGCCTGACGAACCGGGCAATCGCGGGTGAGCTCTTCATCAGCGAGCGGACCGTCCACCGCCATGTGGCCAACATTCTCGACAAGCTAGGCGTGAGCTCCCGAACGGAGGCGGCGGCTCGTGCCATCGGCCGCGGGATCGTCAGCATCGGCCCGTGAGACGGCGTCGAGCACACGGATGTCCACTGCCCGAAGCTGAGTGTCCGCACTGTTTCGGGTTCACCCCGTCCTGAAATGTCAATAGTCGGAGGTCCCACGCGCTATTGGGAAGATACTGTTTGGAAGTCCTCGCCGACACACAATAGGGGGGGTGTTACCCGGCGCTTTCGGATAGCCAACTCTCAGCGATGAAAATAGGGACCAAGTGCTTATTGACAATATCCATCGTGTTGAGGATCCTCATTCCTATCTGATCAATACACTTCAGACCGAACCGGAATCAGATTCTTATGGGCGACGACGGCTGTAGAGAATTGCAATTGGATTTGCTCGGGTCGTGGCGGCTGCGCCGGGACACCGCAGTCCTCCATGTTGCAACACGTCAGCAACGCCTTATCGCCGCGCTGGCCATCCGGGGTCCAAACCTTCGGAGCTATCTCGTCGGTCTGTTGTGGCCGGAATATCCTGATGCGCGTGCGCTGGAAAGTCTGCGTGTGAGTGTCCACCTCATTTCACGGCAGGTGCCCGGTTTGATCGTAAATGCCGGGGCAATGTTGTCACTGAACGATCGGGTTGATGTGGACCTGCACCGGATCAGGGCCCGGATCCGCACCCTGAACCACGCCGGACTTGACGGGGAAGTTGGCTCCTCATTGCATGAACTGCGGGATGCGGAGGTGCTGCCGGGCTGGTATGAGGACTGGGTGATGTTTGAACAGAGCAGGCTGCGGCAGGATCGGCTTCGCGCTTTCACGGCCATTTCGCGGCAGTCACTTGCCCGGGGTATTTATGAGGTAGCGGGGGAAGCCGCCGAGGCAGCACTGGAAATTGAGCCGCTTTATGAGAACGCCGTTCGGCTCCTCATTGCTGCGGAGATCCTGCAAAACAACCCGGCCGCTGCCTTGAGGTCCTATGAGCGTTACCGGGTAAAGCTCCATGTAGACATGGGGCTTGTGCCTTCCGAGTCCCTCAAAAACCTCATCACGGAGGCACTCGATCACCATGCCATCGCGAGGATGGAGAACTTACTTCCCGCCGGCAATTCCTGGCTGGCCGGCCAGCCACTCCTGCACCACTCTTAGGACCTCGTAGGGGTCAGCGGTGGATACGGTGCTTCGGGCGGTTCCAGGGGTCTGCCCGTAGGTTATTCGCGCCCGGAAACCCCGGGAGTGACCTGGCTCCTGCCATCTCCTGATGATCATCGTCTCTACCGGCGGGATCTCGCCGTCATCGGCTTTATTCCCACTGCCCGGCCCGGGGTGGTCGTCTCTCGTCATGGCGTTAATCCGCTCCCGGTCTGTGCCTCGGTCCGTTTGGAAGGTTCGGATGTAAATGCACCTTAATCGTCGCCTGCCGGCCTGGGAGATGCCTGCCCGGTTCACGGTGTGCACTTCTTCTGGCTGCTTTTGATTGTGTTGCAGGAGAATCAGGAATTATCGCACCTTTCCGAAATAATGGCTCAAGATTCACCACGTTGCCATTTCGAACTGCGGGGCGCGCAAGGCCGGTAACGCTGCAGTAACGCGCCCGTGGTCGACTTTTCCCATTACCGTGCACTTCATCAGTTCTGAAAAGTGCGCCTGTTTCGGAAGAGGGCTGCGAGATGGTTTTTCCGGGTGACGACGGCAGGCTCCCGGTAATTTATGTCCGGGGCTTTGCCGGCAATGGCTCCGCAATCAACAGCGCAGTGGACGATCCGTTTTATGGCTTCAGCCAGGGGTCGGTGCATGTACGCGCGGACAGTAACGGGAGGGCGAAGTTCCACCAGTTTGAATCTCCAATGCTCCGGCTGGTCACGGACCATAAATACGAGGTGCCGGTTCACGGGGACCAATGGGCTTACCTGAATGGGGTGGACGCCGGCACCGTGAACCCCGCGTCGGTGTGGATCCACCGTTTCTATGACGAATCGGCCGACACGTTTTCTGAGGAGCCGGAGGGTTTTTCGTTCCAGGACGCTGCGCGGGACCTCTTCAAGCTCATCAGGCTTGTCCTGGAAAAGACAGGTGCCCCCAAAGTATTTCTTGTTGCCCACTCCATGGGAGGGCTGATCTGCCGCTCTCTCCTGCAACGCATTATTCCGGAGGCCCTCGCCGGCGCGGACGGGGAGATCGACCCTGCCGCCGGGAACCGGTTTGTGGCGCGGGTATTCACGTATGCCACCCCCCACGGCGGAATCCGCTTCGCGATAGGCTTCGGGCTGCTTGAGCGCATCCGGGACGCCACCGGCATCCAGGGCGCCGACATCTTCGGCCCTGACCGGATGTACGACTACCTGACACCGGAAAAATTAAGGCGGAAAAGAACCCGCGACGACTTCATCCCGGCCGAAATTCCGGATGACGGGTTTCCGGTGGATGAACTGTTCTGCCTGGTCGGTTCCAATCCCGAGGACTACGACGTTGCGTTCGGACTGTCCTCAAAAGCGGTAGGTGCCCGCAGCGACGGCCTCGTCCAGATCGATAACGCCGCGGTCCGGGGGGCTCCGCTGGCCGTGGTGCATCGCAGCCACAGCGGGCGCTACGGGATCGTCAATTCGGAGGAGGGCTACCAGAACCTGCAGCGGTTCCTCTTCGGGGACCTCAAAATCGAAGTGGAGCTGGTGGGCTTCACAGTCGGCAAGGCCGCCCCGCCCGAGGTCGAATTCCAGCTCGACGTCGGGCTGGCCATACGCGGACTGCCCGTCCTGGTCCATGAGCAAAGCGCCGCCCACTTCTGCCCTGTGCAGATAGAGCACTGGCGAGAAGGTGACCCCATAGACTCGCCCGTTCCACTGCTCACGACCTTCCTCTCCTCGAAAGCGCCCCGTCCGCGCGTGGGAGGCAGGGAAGTACCCCGGCTGCGCCACGCCCTCAAACTCCGGCTCATGTCCATCACCGAAAAGGAAGGCCACTTCTTCTTTGACGACCACATGGAACAGACCGAGGACTGGCAGGACACCCTGCTCGTTGACATCGAACCGCCCACTGCGCAGCGGCCGCTGCCCAAGGCATGGGCCGCGTGGAACAGCACCATTCCAACCGCCCTGCGGGACTGGGACCCCGACGATAATGATCAGCTGAAAGACACAGACAGCACGCCTGAACACTGGCAGGGACGGATTGACGTCCCGGAAGTGTCCAGGGCCCTGCTTGGACTGAACGCGGGCATACGGCTCACGGTAACCCCGCGCACGCTCACCTTCTGACCCGCAGATGAGCCCCGGAGGATGCGTTGGAGGGGTTGCCTGTCAGTCGGACCCGCCGGCAAATGCGCTGGCGCCTGCCTCCGCTACGGTCTGGTCCTGTTCACCTGACCCTCCACTGACGCCGATGGCACCGACCACTTTGCCATCACGGGTCAAGGGGATACCGCCGGCGAATATCATGATTCTTCCGTGGTTGCTGGCATGGATTCCATAGAACTGGTTTCCCGGTTGGGAGTTGTCGCCAAGGTCTTTGGTCTGGATATCAAAGGCTCGTGAGGTGAAGGCCTTGTTGATCGAGATGTCGATGCTGCCGATCCAGGCGCCGTCCATACGGACGTGGGAGACGAGGTTGCCGCCGGCATCCACGACGGCGATGTTCATCGGCTGGCCGATTTCCTCGGCGCGCTTTTCAGCGGCGGAGATGATGGTGCGGGCTTCGGCGAGGTTGGGTGACGTCATTGTCTTGCTCCTTGTTCTCGGTGAATTTGTTAAGCGCTGACGTAGCCGTTGGGGTTGAGGACGTATTTGGTGGCTGCGCCGGCATCGAATTCGGCGTAGCCGCGGGGTGCCTCGTCCAGGGTTATCGCTTTGCCGTTGACGGCCTTGGCGATCTGGACTCTGTCGTGGAGGATCGCCATCATCAGCTGCCGGTTGTATTTCATGACGGGGCACTGGCCCGTGGTGAAGGCAAGCGATTTGGCCCAGCCGGTGCCGAGGCTCAGCGACAGCGAACCCTTCTTTGCTGCATCGTCGACGGCGCCAGGGTCACCGGTGACGTACAACCCCGGGATCCCCAGAGCACCACCGGCCGCGGTGATTTCCATCAGCGAGTTCAGCACCGTGGCCGGCGCCTCTTCGGCTTCCCTGCCATGGCCGTGGCCGCGGGCTTCGAAACCCACGGCATCAACTCCGGCGTCGACTTCGCGGACCCCCAGTATCTGTTCGATCTGGTCCGCGGGGTCTCCGTTGGCGACGTTGATGGTTTCGCAGCCGAAGCTGCGCGCCTGCCCGAGCCGTTCCTCGTTCAGGTCCCCAACGATCACCACCGCAGCGCCGAGCAGCTGAGCACCTGCGGCGGCGGCCAGCCCTACCGGGCCTGCACCTGCGACGTACACGGTGGACCCCACCCCAACGCCGGCCGTGACGGCACCGTGGAATCCGGTGGGGAAGATGTCGGAGAGCATGGTCAGGTCCATGATCTTCTCCAGCGCCTGGTCACGGTCCGGGAACTTCAGCAGGTTCCAGTCTGCGTACGGGACCAGGACGTATTCGGCCTGTCCGCCCACCCAGCCGCCCATGTCCACGTAGCCGTAGGCGCTGCCTGGCCGGTCCGGGTTCACGTTCAGGCAGATCCCGGTCTTCCGCTTCTTGCAGTTCCGGCACCGGCCGCAGGAGATATTGAACGGCACCGAAACAATGTCACCGACCTTGATGAACTCAACGTCCGGCCCGGTCTCCACCACCTCGCCGGTGATTTCGTGGCCGAGGACCAGATCGGTGGGGGCTGTGGTCCGGCCCCGGACCATGTGCTGGTCCGATCCGCAGATGTTGGTGGTGACGGTGCGGAGGATTACCCCGTGCGGGATCTTCCGGCCGACGTTGGCCGGGTTGACCCCGGGTCCGTCCTTCAGTTCAAAGGTGGGATATTCGGTGTCAATGACTTCGACCTTGCCGGTTCCCTTGTAGGCAACTGCTCTGTTTCCAGACAACGGGCTCTCTTCTCTTCCGTGGCTGCTGCCCGGCTCAACAGTCCGTGTGGGTATGGTGGCGACATTGAACAACATGTGCGGCCACCTGGACAAGATCCGAAAGTCCCCGGTCCCCGCCGAAAGCGGTGCGGGCCGGTCAAAGGCCTTCGAAGAGGTCGGTCAGCAAAGCACTTCCAGCCGGCCGGCCCGGCCACGCCAGGACAGCCGATTCCCGGGACACGATCCTGGCCCAGCGGCGCGGGTCCACACCCGGATCGATCAGGACGTCCCGCTGGGACTTGTGCTCCAGCAGACCGGCGATGATCCGGGACGCCACCGCGCTCGTGTCCACCTCGATGTCAATCCGATCATCCGCGACCGGACGCAGGTGGTATTCGCGGGTGGGGTCCCAGGGCGTCAGTCCCTGGCGTTGCCGGCTGACGTTCCACCGGTCAAAGGTCGAGGCACGCATGGCACCGTGCACCAGCCGCCGCAAGCCCGGGCCCGGCGTTTCCCTGGCCCGGGCGAACGCTTCGTCGGTTGCCCTGCCCACCGCGATGTGGTCCCGGTGCCCGGTGATTCCGTCAGGCCCGAAGGTGGCTACCACCTGGGGCCGCTCCTGGAGCAGGATCTCCAGGATCCTGCCGACCAGTTCCTCGAAGTCGACTTCCGGCACCCTCCCGTCGGCGTAGTCCAGCCACTCGTGACGGTCGGGGACTCTGCCGTGGGCCTGCCACGCGCTGGCGCTCTCCCGGCGCCGCCAGGCACCCAACTCTTCGGGCGTCGTCGGGACACCTTTGCTGATCTGCCCGGCGCCGCCATCGGTGGCGAGCACCAGGCAGAACCTGAACCCGGGGTCGTCCTCGTGCAGGGCAATCGAGCCCGCGCACCCGTACGCATCGTCATCGGGGTGGGCCACCACAACCGCCAGTGAGTGCGGCTCATTCACAAAACAGACGCTAAACCCAACAGCAGCAGAATCACAAGGCCAAGGTTTGGCACCCTGTTGCACCGGCGCCGGATGGAGTAGGTTGCTCGGATGGAGCAGACGTATCAGGTCATCGTGGTCGGGGCCGGGTTTGCCGGCCTGACAGCTGCCAGGAAACTTGGCCGCAAGGGCGTCAGGGTGTTGCTGATCGACGCCAACAACTATCACCAGTTCCAACCCCTCCTGTACCAGGTGGCGACGTCCCAGATCGGTGTCTCGGCCATTGCCCGGCCCATCCGGTCGGTTTTCCGCCGCCTCAGGTCGGTCAGGGTGCTCACCGCGGAAGTGGCGGCAGTGGATGCAGCCAACCGCACGGTCACTACCTTGGAGGGCGACACGTTCCAGGCGCAGGTCCTCGTCATAGCGGCCGGCGCCGTGCCCAACTTCTTCAACACCCCGGGCGCAGAAGAGCTTGCCTTCCCCTTGTACTCGGTCACCGACGCCACCAAGCTCGGCGCCAGGCTCACCCAACTCCTGGACCAGGCCGACCGGGAGTCCGGCGGCTCCGTGGACGTGGTGGTCATCGGCGGCGGCCCTACGGGCGTGGAGACCGCCGGAGCCATGATGGAAAACGTCAAGTATGTGGTGTCCAAGTACTTCTCGCCAGGGCTTGCCGCCCGGTGCCATGTGCACCTGGTGGACATGATCCCGAACGTGATGAATGCCTTTTCGGCCAAGTCGCAGGAATACACCAAAGAACGCCTCGAGAAGATCGGCGTCCAGCTGCACCTGGGAGTCGGCGTCACGGAGGTCCGGCCAGACGGCGTGACGCTCGCCGACGGGGTATTCATTCCCGGCCGGGTGGTGGTCTGGGCGGGCGGATTGAAGGCCGGCAAGATCATCACAGACTCCGGCATACCGCAGGGCAAAGGCGGACGGATCGATGTGCACCCGGACCTGACCGCGCCGGAATTCGACGGTGTGTACGTCCTGGGCGATGCGGCCAACATCACCGACTCGACGGGAGCCAAACTTCCGCAGCTTGGCTCCGTGGCACAGCAAGCCGGGAAATGGGCGGCGAAGAACATTTACGCCGACCTCACCGGCGGTGTGCGCCAGCCATTCAAGTACTTGGACAAGGGCTACATGGGGATGATCGGCCGGGGCGCTGCGGTCGCCGAAATCGGGCGCCAGCGCGTCCAGCTCCAAGGGCCGCTGGCGTTCGTGGCCTGGCTGCTGGTGCACCTCGCCCTGCTGTCCGGATTCCAGCAGAAGGTCCGCGCATTGTTTTCCTGGCTCAACGGCTACATCACCCACAGCCCCGCCCAGGTGGTGGTGGGCCGTCCCGATTGACCGCCGCCCGCGGACCGGTTACCGGTCAGCTGCCCCGGTACGTTGAGTAGGCGAACGGGCTGAGCAGCAACGGCACGTGGTAGTGCTCGGCGCCTGTCACCGAGAAGACGAGGTCCACTTCCGGGAAGAAGGTGGGTGTCCCGAGGCTTTCGTAGTAGGTGCCGGTGCCGAAGTTGAGGCGGTAGGTTCCCGGCTCCAGCTGTTCGGGGCCGAGGTTTTTCGCCCGTCCGTCGGCGTCTGTGGTGCCGTTGCCCAGGGCAGTCCACCTCCCGCCGTCGCGCCGGTAGAGTCCGACGGCGACGCCCGCGGCGGGGCGCCCGGAGCCGGTGTCCAGGATATGTGTGGTGACCTGTGAGGTGCTCATGGGCTGATGACTCCTTGAAGGCGCAGCAGTGCGATTTCCCTGAGCTGCCCGGCGATGATGGGTACTTCCTGCTCCGGAGTATGCGCCAGCCTTTCCCGGAGGACGGTGAGGATGTCGCCGCCGGTGCGCCCTGCTGCGCGGATCAGGAACACCCGGCCGAACTTGTCCTCATAGGCACGGTTCCCGTCAGCGAGGGCCGCCGCCAGTCTGGCGTCCGCCGGGCCCAGCCCCGCCTGCTCCGAGCGGGACATCACCGCTTCGGTGGTGCGGCCCGTGGGCCTCTCCCCGATGCGCGGGTGGTGGGCCAGTGCGGCCTCGACCTCCTCCGGGGTGAATGGATCTGCGGCGTGCCGGGCGAAGTCCAGCAGGTCCTGCCCGGAGGCGAACGGGCGGGCGCTGACTATCTCTTCCACCCAGCGCTGGACATCGACGCAAGGTCGCAGCAGGGCCTCGGCTTGGGCGGTGGGCGCTGTGTTGAAAGCAGCCAGCCTCACGTCGCGGCGGAGCAGTTTCCCGGTGGGGGTCAGGCCGTCCACCACGCTCCCACGAAGGTAGGTGCGCCGGACCAAGCCGGTGAGGGCCTTGCCGTCGTAGGGGGTGATGGGGTTCTTGTGCTTGAGCTTGGCCACGTCCACCACGAACTCGTCGTCCGGGGCGAAAACGGCGAAGTCCGCATCGAAACCGAGGGCGAGCCGGCCCTTATTGGACACACGGGCCAGTGCGGCAGGCTTTTCAGCCATCCAGGAGACCACCTGTTCCAGGGGAATTCCGCGGCGCCGGGCTTCCGTCCAGATCAGGGACAGGCCCAGCTGCAGCGAGGACACTCCGCCCCAGGCCACCGCAAAGTCGCCGTTTTCCAGGTCCTTGAGGTCCGGGGTGCTGGGGGAGTGGTCCGAGACGATGCAGTCGATGGTCCCGTCCTGCAGGCCTTGCCAAAGCAGCTCGCGGTTGGCGGCTTCGCGGATGGGCGGGCAGCACTTGAAGGCGGTGGCGCCGTCGGGGATTTCCTCGGCCGTCAGGGTCAGGTAGTGCGGGCACGTCTCCACGGTGAGCTTCACGCCGTCGCGCTTTGCTGCGGCGATCATGGGCAGCGCGTCCGACGACGAGAGGTGCACGATGTGCGCACGGGCACCGGTGTGCCGGGCCCGTTCGATGACCTCGGCGATGGCCGTGTTCTCGGCACCGCGTGGGCGGGAGGCCAGGAACGTGGAGTAGTTGCCGCCGCCGGGGTGGGGCGCGTTCTCGATCTCGTGCGGATCCTCCGCGTGGACCAGCATGAGAGAGTCGAAGGACCTGAGCTCAGCCATGTCCTCCTCCAGCTCGTCTGCGCTCAGGTCCGGGAACTCGTCCACGCCCGAATGCAGGAGGAAGCATTTGAAGCCGAATACGCCTTCCTCATGCAGCGGTCGCAGGGCGCCTTTGTTGCCCGGGACGGCGCCGCCCCAGAAGCCGACGTCCACGAAAGCCTGGTCCCCGGCCGCTTCGCGTTTGAGCTTGAGGCCTTCCACGGTGGTGGTGGGCGGGATGGAATTCAGCGGCATGTCGATGATGGTGGTGACGCCGCCGGCGGCCGCCGCCCGGGTGGCGGAGGCGAACCCTTCCCACTCGGTGCGGCCGGGCTCATTGACGTGGACGTGGGTGTCCACCAGGCCCGGGATCAGGATCTCGCCGTCCGCGAGCTCAACCATTTCGGTGCCGGCCAGTCCGGCCCCGAGCGGCGCGAGCGCTGCGATCTTCCCGCCAAGCACGCCCACTTCATGGGGTGCGATGCCGGCGCCGGTGAGGATCTGCTGGCCCCGGATGACCACGTCGTAGTGTTCTTCCGGCATTCAGTGCCGCCCGGTGAGGCGGATCTGGCGGTTGACGTCCTTGTACAGGAGGTACCGGAAGGGGCCGGGGCCGCCGGCGTAGCAGGCCTGCGGGCAGAAGGCGCGGAGCCACATGAAATCGCCGGCTTCCACTTCCACCCAGTCATCGTTCAGGCGGTAGACGGCCTTGCCTTCGAGGACGAACAGGCCGTGCTCCATCACGTGGGTTTCCGCGAACGGGATGGTGCCGCCGGGCTGGAACGTGACGATGTTGACGTGCATGTCGTGGGCGAGGTCGTCCGGGTCCACGAAGCGGGTGGTGGCCCACGCGCCGTTGGTGCCGGGCATGGGACGCGGCTCCACGTCCTGGTCGCGGGTCACGAACGACTTTGCGGTGAAGCCTTCCAGTGGTTCGTAGGCCTTGCGGATCCATTGGAAGGAGGCTGCTTCGCCATCGGCGGGGGCAGGATTCCGGATTTTCCAGTCCGCACCTGCGGCGAGGTAGGCGTAGCCGCCGGCCTCGAGCCGGTGGATGCCGCCGTCGAGCGTCAGGACCAGTTCGCCCTTGGTGAGGAAGATGACGCCTTCGACGCCGGCCTCGGGCTCGGGCTCCTCGCTTCCGCCGCCCGGGGCTACTTCCACGATGAGCTGGCTGAAGGTGGTGGCGAAACCGGCAATGGGACGGGCGATGATCCATGACCGTGTCTTCTCCCAGCCCGGGAGGTTGGAGGTGACAATGTCCCGCAGCACACCCTTGGGGATGACCGTGTAGGCCTCCTTGACCACCGCGCGGTCGGTCAGGAGCTGGGTCTGCGGCGGGAGGCCGCCTTCGGGGGAAAAGTAGGTGCTCAAGAATTTGCTCCTTGGGAGTGTGGGGAGAGGGCCAGCCGGGGGTGCGCCAGGCCGGTCAGCTGGGAAATCCCGACGCCGGACAGGGCCTGGACCTCTTCGGCGCCAACGGCTCCGCACTGGACCCCGCGCAGGACGAAGCCTGCCAGTGCACGGGCGGTGGCGGGCTCGTCCATGACACCGCCTGGTGTCCGCTCGACATAGTTCCGGAGCCTGGCAGCTGCGGCGGGAAGTCCCTGGCGGTAAAAGGCGTAGGTGGCGGCAAACCTGCTGGGCAGCTGGGCCGGGTGCAGGTCCCAGCCCTGGTAGTAGCCGCGTTCCAGGGATCGCCGGACCAGCCGTCCATGCAGCTGCCAGGCGCTCTCCACGTTGCCGCCCACCGGGACGATGTTGGTGGAGCCGTCCGAAAGCCGGATGCCCGTTCCGGCGACGGCGAGCTGCATGACTTCCTTGGCGAAGTCAGCCACCGGGTGCTCCATGGACTGGTACTCCGCGGAGATCTGCAGGGCAGCGGAGTAGTCATACGTCCCGTAATGCAGGCCGCTGATCCGCCCAGGGACCGCATGGGGCAATTGCGCCACCGGCGAGGTGCCGTCCGGGCCGAGGATCAGCTGCGGAGTTTCCACCTGGACCTCGAACCGCAGCCGCCCGGCCGGCAGGCCGTGGATCTCCTCCAGCCGGGACACCGCGTAGTCCATGGCCTGCACCTGCGCCACCGTGGTGACCTTGGGCAGGGTCAGGACCAGTCCCGCAGGGAGTTCGCCGGCGGAGGCCAGCCCGGAGACGAAGAGATCCAGGGTCCGCAGACCGCGGGCCCTGGTGGCGGCTTCGAAGCATTTGAACCGGATCCCGATGAACGGCGGCGCGGAGCCGGCCGCGACGGCGGTGGCCACGGCGGTTGCGGCGCCACCTGCGGCAGTATCCTCGGCGTCGTCGCCCCTGTCCCCGTACCCGTCCTCGAAGTCGAGCCGAAGGTCCTCGATCGGTTCGCTTTCCAGCTTCGCCTGGACCCGCGCCGCCACGGCTTCGGCGAGTCCGGCATCCTGGCCCAGGAGGATGCCCAACCGTTCCAGCCCGCCATGGTCCGCCGCCGCGGCCAGCGCGTCGGATCCCCAGTCAGCGGCGAACGACAGCGTGAACCGGTCGGCGGGGACGTACACGGTGTGGACGGGCTGTCGGGAGCCGTCGTCTCCCGGGTAGTTCCGGTCCAGCAGCCGGTCCGTGGCCGCCAGCTGTGACTCGATGTGGGCGGTGTCCGCCGCGGTGAGGGAAGGCGTGGGGGAGGCGGCCATGCCTCAGTCCAGCAGCTCGTAGGCCGGGGTGGTGAGGAAGTCTGTGTAGTCCTGGGACAGGCAGATGTCCTTGATCAGGTGGCTGGCAGGTTCGTAGTAGCCCATGAACGCCTCCTCGCCGACCTCGCTGCGGAGCCGTTCGGTTTCCTCGGCCAGGATTTGCTCCACCAGTTCCCGGGTGACGGTGTTTCCGGTGTCGGCCAGGACGGATTTGTTGCGGATCTGCTGCCAGACCTGGGAGCGGGAGATCTCTGCGGTGGCGGCGTCTTCCATGAGGTTGTGGATGGCCACGGCGCCGTTGCCGGAGAGCCACACGGCGGTATAGGCGACGGCGACGTACAGGTTCAGGCGCAGCCCGGCTTCGGTGACCTGGCCGCCGGCGGAGGCGATGTCCAGCAGCTGGTCCGCGGTGACCGCAACCTCGGGGCGCTGCTTGCCGAGCTGGTTGGGGTTGTCCCCGAGGACGGCGTCGAAGACTTCCTGGCAGGTCGGGACGAGGTCGGGGTGGGCCACCCAGGAGCCGTCGAAACCGTCGGTGGCTTCCCGGGTTTTGTCCGCGCGGACCTTGGCGAAGGCGGCCTCGGTGACCTCGGGCTGCTTGCGGTTGGGGATCACCGCGGCCATGCCGCCCATGGCGAAGGCGCCGCGGTGGTGGCAGGTTTTGACGAGCAGTTCGGTGTAGGCGCGCATGAAGGGGGCGGTCATGACCACTGAAGCGCGGTCCGGGAGCACAAACTGTTCGCCGGCGTCGCGGAAGTACTTGATGATGCTGAACAGGTAGTCCCAGCGGCCGGCGTTCAGGCCGGAGGCGTGGTCCCGCAGTTCGTACAGAATCTCGTCCATTTCGAACGCGGCGGGGATGGTCTCGATCAGTACCGTGGCGCGGATGGTGCCCTGTGGGATGCCGAGGTGGTCCTGGGCGAAGACAAAGACCTCGTTCCAGAGCCGGGCCTCGAGGTGGCTCTCCATCTTGGGCAGGTAGTAGTACGGGCCGTGGCCGTTCTCTATGAGCGGCCGGGCCACGTGGAAGAAGTGCAGGCCGAAGTCCACCAGCGCGCCGACGGCACGTTCGCCGTCGATCATCACGTGCTTCTCGGGGAAGTGCCAGCCGCGCGGGCGGGCCACCACCACGGCCAGCGGGGCGTCGGTGCGGAGGGTGTATTCCTTGCCCTCGGCCGAGGTGTGGCTCAGGGTTCCGTTCGCGGCGTCGCGGAGGTTCAGGATGGAATCGACGACGTTTCCCCACGTGGGCGTGGACGCGTCCTCAAGATCGGCAAGCCACACTTTAGCCCCGGAGTTCAGGGCGTTGATGGCCATTTTGGCCGGGGAGGCCGGGCCGGTCATCTCAACCCGGCGGTCCTGCAGTGCCGCAGGCGCCTCCGCAACTTTCCAGTCGCCGTCGCGCACTGCCCGTGTCTCCGGGAGGAAGTCCAGCTTGCCGGTCTCCGCGACCCGCTGCCGCTTGACCGCGCGGGCGGCAAGAAGCTCATCGCGGGTGCCGGCGAAGCGGGTGTGGAGCTCTTCGATGAACGCCAGCGCCTCCGGGGTCAGGATCTCCTCCGCGCGGTCGGTCGGCCGGGGGTCTGTAACAGTGATGGCCATTGCTGGTCCTTTCGTTGGCTGCGAAGACGCTGGGGCTAATCTAACTCAGCAGAAGCCGGCGATCCCTGACCAGGCGACGGGCGCCGGGGTGGCGTCGTCGCGCTGGACGGTAGCCTCGATCAGGCCGTAGGGGCGGTCGGCCGCGAAGAAGACCTCGTTGGGGTTGTCGAGGCCGAACGGGGAGAGGTCCACCAGGAAGTGATGTTTGTTGGGCATGGAGAACCTGATCTCCTCGATGCCGCCCTGCGCTTCCAGGACCTTGGTGCCCATGTCGAACAGGGTCTGCTGCAGGGCGCGGGAGTACTTCTCCGTGAAGCCTTCGAGCAGGAGGGCCTTGACGTCGTCGTAGTTTTTGTTGAAGTCCAGCGTGCTGAAGTCGGTCCCGGTCCGGTAGCGCCAGCGGGCGGAAACGTCGGTGGCGAGGATACGGTCGGTGGTTTCCGGGAGGGTGGTGTATATGTCCCTGTCGAACCCGGCGAAGCCGGACTGGGTGGTCTTCAATACTGTCAGGTCTGTCAGCCCGGAGATCAGGTGGCTGGCCGCGCCGTCAAGGACCAGGACGGCGGTCCGGACTTCCTGGCCGTTGCGCACAAAGGAGTGATCGTGTTCGGTGCCATGGGCGTGGATCCGGTCCCAGCTGTAGGACTCGGCTTCCCAGCGGCCGCCGCTGACCCAGTCGAAATTGGAGGTGAAGTGCTCTCCGAGGCGCAGGAGGAAGGCTTCGGGGGAGCCGATGCCCTCGCGGGCGAACGCATAGATGGTGTTCTTCTGGGTGTCTGTGGCCACCACGTGGGCGTTGTCGCCCTCAAGGTGGGCCGCCGCAAAATCGCCGCGCAGCTGCGAGGTGACGTTCAGATCCTCAATCTCGTGGCGTTCCGTATCGCGGGTGATTTTGACGACCCGGACCTCCGCTTTGCCGTACTGGTTCTCTCCGAGGATGATCTTGCTGTTCATGTCTGTTCCCAACTTCCGCTCTGTGGAGCATACGTTCCAGCAGTGACATTAAGGCCGCGTTACCAGTGCGTTTCCGGTGTCAGGACCCAGGGCGGCCCGGCCACTCCTTGCCGGCCCACGGATCGTAGTCGGCGATGAGTTCCTCCTGCGGCGGACGCTCCGGTTCGGGGACGTGCTGCAGGTTCACCCGAACCCGGTACCAGAGCGAACTGGAGCCACGCATGCCGTCGACCATCACGTCTGCGGGGTGCAGGGCCGGGACAACGTCCGCGTGGCTGGACTTCCACTCCTCCAGAGCCGCGAGCGCCTCCGGTTTGGTCTTCGTGCGGGCCACCTCGATCAGCGGCATCACCGACTGCCTGCGGCCGGAGCCGTCGCCGCTGCGCGGCGGTTTCTCGGCGGGGCCAAGTTCGGCCGCCAGGGTCAGGAGCCCGTCGAGTGAGCCGACGGCGTCGTCGATCCCTTCGTGGGGATCGCCTATGTCCGCGAACCGCCCCGGCACCGTAAGAACCGTGAACTGTTCCGGCCGGGCGGAGCGGACCTCCTCCCAGGTCAGCGGCGTCGAGACCCGGGCATCGGGGAGCGGCCTGACCGAGTAGGCCGAGGCCACAGTGCGGTCCTTGGCGTTCTGGTTGAAGTCCACGAACACGCTCTCGCCGCGCTCCTCCTTCCACCACCGGGCGGTGGCAAGGCCGGGCGCGCGGTTTTCGACCTCGCGGGCGAGCGTTTCGGCGGCGAACCGCACGTCGCGGTAGGACCACTGCGGCGCGATCCGCACCAGGATGTGGAGTCCGCGCGACCCACTGGTCTTGGGCCACCCCACCAGCCCGGCGTCGTCGAGCACCTCCCGCGCCACGTAGGCGACGTCCACGATCTGGGACCAGTCCACGCCCGGCATCGGATCCAGGTCCACCCGGAGCTCGTCGGGGTGATCGAGGTCTTCGGCGCGGACCGGATGCGGGTTGAGGTCCAGGCAGCCGAGGTTCACCACCCACGCCAGGCCCGCTGCGTCCCGGATGACCGCCTCTTCGGCTGAGGTCCCGGACGCGTAGTGGAGTGTGGTGGTGTCGATGAAGTCCGGATGGTTCTCGGGCACGCGCTTCTGGAAGAACGGTTCAGCGTCGATGCCCTTCGGGAAGCGCTTGAGCACCATCGGCCGGCCCCCGGCACCGCGCAGCGCACCGTCCGCGACGGCAAGGTAGTAGCGCACCAGGTCAAGCTTCGTCAGCCCGGGTTTGGGGAACACCATCTTGTCCGGGCTCGAGATGCGGACCTCGTTGCCGTCAATGCTGAGGATCTCGGCCGGAGTCTTCGACGGGTTCATGCCGTCACGCTAGCAACGATCGGATGGCTGGGCCAGAGACTCTTGACATTGCCCCCGGTCAGGGAGCTCTTATCGAGTATCGGCCTGATACGAGAGGGAGTGGTGGCCATGCCTGCCGTCCATACCAGCCAGGAGAAACAGTCCCGCCTCCGGACCGGGGCCGCTCTGATGACGATTGCCGGGCTGGCCTTCGTGGGGTACGCCGCAGCCTTCCTGGTCCTCAACTTCTCGGGTGCCTTCCTGGAGCTGGGCATCGGTCCCGACGAAGTGGACAAGGGGAAGGCCGAGGTCGAGGCATTCAGCCCGGAACTGTCCCACTACATCAGCCATCTGCACATTGCGCTCAGCGGCTTCATCGCCGCCACCGGGCTGGCCATCGCAGGCCTGTCCTGGTTCGGGGTCCGCCGGGGAGAACGGTGGGCCTTCGCCACGGCGGTGACCGTTCCGGTAGTCGGACTCGCAGTGTCCGTCCCCGCGCATTACCCCTGGGGCCTGGCCACGCTGGGGCACCTCGGCCCGGTCTACGTCGCGGTGGCCATTTTCCTGGCAGGGGTGGCGGTTGCCTACAGCGGACTGCGGAGGCCAGGGATGGAACACGGCTGACCACGCGTGGGTGCGGCGTCGTGGCGGAGCCCACATCCCGGTGCTAATCTCGGAATTGCCAAAGGCGGGCACCCGGACTCCGGGCAGCTATCTACCAGGCGCAACATCACCTCGCAGCAGACGCTGAAGCCTGGTAACCGTCGCATCTGGTCCTACTGGTACCGCAACGGGATACAGGCTTCCTCGCATAGGGAGCCACCATGAGTACCACCCTCACCGCCGAACAGTATCTGGCCCGGTCCATCCAGCTGGCTACGGCAAACGTGCACAACAGCGGCGGGCCCTTCGGAGCCATGATCGTGACCGCTGATGGCCGGACATTCGACGGCGTCAATCGCGTCACGGCAGACCACGATCCCACCGCCCACGCCGAGGTCACCGCGATCCGCGCAGCCTGCCGTGCACTGGGGACCCACGATCTCACCGGCGCGGTCCTGTACACCAGCTGCGAACCGTGCCCCATGTGCCTGGCCTCCGCGCTGTGGGCCCGCATCGAGCGGGTCGTCTTCGCCGCGGACCGGCATGACGCGGCCTCCGTCGGCTTCGATGACGCCGTTTTCTACGAATACTTCGAGAACCGGGACAGGGACGCATTGTTGACGGTGGCCAAGCTTGAGCTGAACGATCCCCAGGCTCCGGCCCCGCTGGAGCCGTTCACCACCTGGAACACCCTCACCTCAAGGATCGACTACTAGGGAGCAGGCGTTCCCCTGATCACCTTCGGGGGTACGACAATATGGGAACCACCGCATTCCCGGAGAAATGCAGTTCCGGAAGAAGGAGCGCCGCCATGCTGGACCTGATACCTTCGCTCAGTTCGTGGCCGCCTGCTGTGGCCGGCCGGCCCTACGCCGTGGCCACGATTGTTGCGGCGAGAGGCTCGGTGCCGCTGCCAGTGGGGACATCGATGCTGGTCGCCGGGCCGGGGGATGTCCTGGGCAGCCTGTCCGGCGGGTGTGTGGAAGGCGCCGTGGTGGCGCTCGCGCTGGAGGCAATGGACGACGGCGGCACCCGCCACGGGACGTTCGGCTACAGTGCCGCTGATGCCTTCGCCGCCGGACTCACCTGCGGCGGCGAGCTGGAGATCCACATCGAGCCCGCCTGCGGCGGCCGCGGCCGCCAGCTGCGGCAGGCCCTGGAGCAGCTCGCATCCGTCCGCCCGGGGGACCCCGTGGCCCTGGTGCGCCGGCTGGACACCGGCGGCGGCGCCGTCGTGATCCTGGACCCTGACGCGTTCACTGTGGGCGGGTCGCCGGAAGTCGCCGCGCTGCTGGGCCTGACAGGCGGCGCAGACCAATCCCGTGCGGCGCGGGTCGAAGCCCTGCTCCGAGCCGGCGGGGCCGGTCTCCTGCACCTGGGAACAGCGGACACCTGCCCAGTGGACCCGGCGGCGCCGTTAGCCGCGCTAGGACCGGTCACCCTTCTGGTCGAGAGCCGGCTCGCCCCGCCCCGCATGCTGGTGTTCGGCGCCAACGACTTCGGCGCGGCCCTGATCCCCGCCGGCAAACTCCTGGGCTACCGCGTGACCCTGGTGGATGCCCGCCCCGCGTTCGCAGCCCAGGCCCGGTTCGGCTGTGCCGACGACGTGGTGACGGACTGGCCGCACCGGTACCTCGCGGCGGAAGCGGCGGCAGGCCGGCTCGACCGGCGTACCGTGGCCTGCGTCCTGAGCCACGATCCCAAGTTCGACATTCCGTTGCTGGAGACCGCCCTGGATTTGGACCTTGCCTACGTAGGTGCCATGGGGTCCCGCCGCAGCCACCTCCAGCGCATTGATGACCTCCTCATCGCTGGGGTGCCGCCGAAGCGGATCGCGCAGCTGCACTCGCCGATCGGGCTGGACCTCGGTGCCGTCACCCCTGCCGAGGTTGCCGTCTCAGTCACCGCGGAGCTCATCGCATCCCGCAGCGGAACGCCGGCGTGCTCACCGCTCCGCGACACCTCCGGCCCCATCCACCAGTCCACGGCGCTCCCGGCGACTGGTATTGCTGGCACTGCCGCCGAAGGCACCCCCGCCAGCGCCAGGGAGGAGATCGCATGGACATGAACAGCATCGAGGCGGTGGTCCGCACCACTGATCCCGCAGACTGGCGTGACGGCGACGCCTGGCTTGCCGGCGGCACCGTCCTGTTCTCCTACGGCAGCTACGCCTTCGGGCCCGAACCGCTCAAACGCCTCCTGGACCTCGGCGCGGCCGGCTGGACATCCGTCACAGTCACGGACGCGGGCCTCGAGCTGGCGGCCACCTGCACCGTGGCCGAGCTGTCTGCCCTGCCGGAGTCACAGGAGGTGGCCGGGCGCGGCTGGCCCGCCCTGGCCCTCTTCCGGCCGTGCTGCGACTCGTTCGTGGCATCGTTCAAGGTCTGGAACATGTCCACCGTGGGCGGGAATATCTGCACCGCACTGCCCGCAGGGCCCATGACCTCCCTCTGCGCCGCGCTCGACGGTGTGGCGACAGTCCACGGCCCTGGCGGCACCAGCCGCACCCTCCCGGTGGCCAGCCTCGTCACCGGGGACGGAACAACCTCGCTGGCACCCGGCGAGCTGCTGCGCAGCGTCCACCTCCCGGCGTCGGCCCTCGTCTCCCGGGTGGCGTTCCGCCGGCTGTCGCTGAGCAATCTGGGACGCTCAGGCGTGCTGCTGATCGGACGGCTCGACGGCGGGACGGCCCTGGTGCTGACCGTCACCGCCGCCACAAAACGGCCCGTGCAACTGCGCTTCAGGCACCTGCCGGAACCTGCCGAGCTCGCGGCGGCGTTGGACGACGCGGTCTCCGACGAGATGTACCACGACGACGTCCACGGGCTGCCTGCCTGGCGGAAGGACATGACGCACCGCCTCGCCGAGGAGATCCGCGCCGAGCTCGCTGCGCCCGAGGGTGCGCCGGACATGCACATATCCGGCGATTTCTGGCCACCACGCATTCCCCGCAGCCGGCAGGAAGGGGCCTGAGCATGGCTATCGAGATCAACGGCATTCCCGCAGAAACCGGGCCGCGCCCCGGGCAGTGCCTGCGGACGTACCTTCGGGAGCAGGGCAACCTGGGGGTTAAAAAGGGCTGCGACGGGGGTGACTGCGGTGCCTGCACCGTGCACGTTGACGGCACCCCGGTCCACAGCTGCATCTACCCGGCCGTCCGGGCCGAAGGTCACGCCGTTACCACCATTGAAGGACTGGCCGGAACGGTGGGCGCCGCTGGCGGGGGGCTGCATCCTGTCCAGCAGCAGTTCCTGGAACGGCAGGGCTTCCAGTGCGGCTTCTGCACTGCAGGCATGCTGATGACCGCGGCGACGTTCACGGAGGAACAGAAGCAGGACCTGCCCCGCAACCTGAAGGGCAACCTCTGCCGCTGCACCGGTTACGGGGCCATCGAGGACGCCGTCTGCGGGCACGCAGGGCATCCAAGTCAGGTAGGTCAGGGCTCGGGAGTCGCGGGGGAGGGACAGCCCGGACCCCGGCCCGGCGGGATGGGTGACGACGTCCCGGCCCCCGCCAGCCTCGGGGTGGTCACCGGCGCCGCGCGCTACACCCTGGATGTCCCTGCAGACCAGCTGCCGGGGCTGCTGCATCTGAAACTCCTGCGCTCGCCGCACGCCCACGCCCGCATCATCGGCATCAACACCGAGGCGGCGCTGGACGTGCCGGGGGTGGTGGCGGTCTTCACCCACCAGGACGCACCAACGCAGATGTTCTCCACTGCCCAGCACGAGCTCTTCACCGACGACCCGGACGATACCCGGGTGCTCGATGACGTGGTGAGGTTCATCGGGCAGCGGGTCGCCGCTGTCGTGGCAGAGTCGGTCCAGGCCGCCGAAGCGGGGGTCCGGGCGCTCGCCGTCGAGTACGACATTCTCGACGCTGTGTTCACCCCGCAGGAGGCCATCCGCCCCAGCGCTCCGCTGGTGCACGGGGAGAAGGACGGCCCCACTGCCCGGATCGCCCGGCCCGGCCAGAATGTGGTGGCCGAACTCCATTCCGAACTGGGCAACGTGGAGGACGGCTTCGCGGCCGCCGGCTTCATTTACGAACAGACCTATCAGACGCAGCGGGTCCAGCACGTGGCACTGGAAACCCACGCTGCCATCGCCTCCGTGGACAGCGACGGCCGGCTTCAGGTCCGAACCTCCAGCCAGGTCCCCTTCCTGGTCCGCCGCACTTTGTGCCGGGTCTTTGGGCTGCCCGAGGAACAGGTCCACGTGGTGGCAGGACGCGTGGGCGGCGGGTTCGGCGGCAAACAGGAAGTGCTGACCGAGGACATCGTGGCCCTCGCTGCCCTGAAGCTGGGCCGGCCCGTCCAGCTCGAACTGACCCGGACGGAGCAGTTCACCGCCACCACCACCCGGCATCCGTTCACCATCAGGCTCAAGGCCGGTGCCAGCGCGGACGGTGAGTTGACCGCGCTGAAGCTGGAGGTCCTGACCAACACCGGCGCGTACGGGAACCACGCCCCCGGAGTGATGTTCCACGGCTGCGGGGAGTCCCTGGGCGTGTACAAATGCGGGAACAAGAAAGTGGATGCGCAGGCGGTCTACACGAACACGGTCCCGTCAGGCGCTTTCCGGGGCTACGGGCTGAGCCAGATGATTTTCGCGATCGAGTCCGCCATGGATGAGCTCGCCATAGGCATCGGGATGGACCCGCTGGAGTTCCGCCGCCGGAACATGGTGCGCGAAGGCGATCACATGCTGTCCACGCATCCCGAGCCGGTGGAGGACGTCCACTACGGCAGCTACGGCCTGGACCAGTGCCTCGATCTGGTCCGCGATGCCCTGGACCGTGGCCTGGAACGGGACCGCGCCGCGGGCGTCGACCAGCCGGGCCCGGGCTGGGTCACCGGGGAAGGCGCCGCGCTGTCCATGATCGACACCGTGCCGCCGCGCGGGCACTTCGCCCATTCGAAGCTCCGGCTCCTGCCGGACGGAACGTACCAGGCCGACGTCGGGACCGCCGAATTCGGCAACGGCACCACCACCGTGCACGCCCAACTGGCCGCCACCGCGCTGTCCACCAACGCTGCCCGGGTGGCCATCCGGCAGTCCGACACGGACCTGATCGAACACGACACCGGAGCATTCGGGTCCGCCGGCACCGTCGTCGCCGGCAAGGCGACGCTCGCCGCCGCGGAGGAACTCGCCGTCCGGATCCGGGCCTTCGCCGCCGGGATCCGCCAGGTTCAGTCCTCCGGGTGCATCCTCGACGGCGACACGGTGGTGTGCGAGGGAACCCCCGTGCCGCTGGCGGAACTGGCGCACGCGGCTGCGGAAGCCGGCGTCGAACTCGCTGCCGAAGGCCGCTGGGGCGGAACGCCGCGCTCGGTGGCGTTCAACGTCCACGGTTTCCGCGTCGCGGTGAACCGCGGTACGGGGGAGCTGCGGATCCTGCAGAGCGTGCAGGCCGCCGACGCCGGCGTGGTGGTCAATCCCCGGCAGTGCCGGGGCCAGATTGAGGGCGGGATCGCGCAGGCGCTGGGTGCCGCGCTGTACGAGGAAGTGGTGGTGGACGACGCCGGCCGGGTCACCACGGACATCCTGCGGCAGTACCACATCCCCACGTTCGCCGACGTGCCGCGGAGCGAGGTGTACTTCGCCGACACGAATGACAAGCTGGGCCCGCTGGGCGCGAAGTCCATGAGTGAAAGCCCGTTCAACCCCGTGGCGCCGGCCCTCGCCAACGCCATCCGGAATGCGACCGGTGTAAGGTTCGCCTCGCTGCCCATTGCCCGGGACAGGATCTACCTTGGCCTGAAAGATGCCGCGCTCCGGGTCTCCCAGAGCAACGCGGGGTCACTTAACGCCCAATAACGCGGCTCAATTGGGCCGGATCTGACCCCGCGTTGCATATAGTCGGGGGATGGAACAGCGCATATTGGGCAAGACCGGCCGGAACGTCTCGATCGTGGGGCTCGGCACCTGGCAGCTTGGCGCTGACTGGGGCAACGTGGACCAGGCACAGGCGCAGGCCATCCTGGCTGCCTCCGTGGAAGCAGGCGTCACGCTCTTCGACACGGCTGACGTCTACGGCGACGGCAAGAGTGAACAGGCCATCGGCACGTTCCTCAAGGACAATCCCGGGCTGGACATCACCGTGGCCACCAAGATGGGCCGCCGCATGGACCAGCTGCCGGAGAACTACACCCTGGCCAACTTCCGCCAGTGGGTAGACCGGTCGCGGAAGAACCTGGGCACGGACAGACTGGACCTCGTCCAGCTGCACTGCCCGCCCACTGCCGTGTACAGCAATGCCGAGGTCTATGACGCCCTGGATACCCTGGTCTCCGAAGGGGCCATCCGCAACTACGGAGTCAGCGTTGAACGCACCGATGAAGCCCTCGAGGCGATCAGGCACGAAGGCACCGCGTCCGTCCAGATCATCCTGAACGCCTTCCGCCTCAAGCCGCTGGACGAGGTCCTGCCCGCGGCGAAAGCTGCAGGCGTGGGCATCATCGCCCGGGTCCCGCTCGCCTCGGGCCTGCTCTCGGGCAAGTACACCAAGGACACCTCCTTCGCGGAGAATGACCACCGCAATTACAACCGCACGGGCGGATCGTTCGACGTCGGCGAGACCTTCTCCGGGGTGGACTACGAGCTGGGGCTCAAGGCCGTGGCCGAGTTCGAGCAGCTGGTCCCCGAAGGTGTTGGCACGGCCCAGGCGGCCATCGCCTGGATTGCCGCGCAGGATGGCGTCACCACAGTGATTCCCGGCGCTCGCAACGTGGAGCAGGCCACTGCAAACGCCGCCGCGGCTGATGTTTCCCTTAACGGCGAATTCGACGAGGGTGTGCGCTGGATCTACGATCACTACTTCCGCGAGGCAATCCACCCGCGCTGGTAGGCTGCTTTTCCTTCATGATCGGGGGATAAGTGACTCAATCCTCGGTCAGCGCGTTCGTGGAGCGGCTCGCGGCTGCACCCTCAGCCCCGGGGCGCACCAACTTCTTCGATCACACCATCCCGGAAAATGCCGTGCGCCGCCGGAATCTGGAGATCTATCTGCGGGAGATGCTGGACCGGACGCCACGCGTGCTTCTGCTGGGCGAGGCCCCGGGTTTCCGGGGCATGAGGATCACCGGGGTCCCCTTCACCAACCGCACCATGCTCGCGGGGCCTGCCAACAGTTTTGGCCTGTTCGGGCCCGGAAAAGGCTATGAGCTTCCGGCCGAAGCGGTGGAGGTGGCGGCCGAGCCGACGGCAACCGTGATGTGGGACGTCCTGGCGGAGCTGCAGTTCCTTCCGTTGTTGTGGAGCGCCTGTCCGTGGCACACGCACGTGCCGGGCCGGCCTCTGTCCAACCGCACGCCGACGGCTCTGGAAGCGGGCCTCGGAACTTCTTTCTGGCAGGAGCTGGCGGGGCTTTTTGGTATTGACACCATCGTGGCCGTCGGCAATGTTGCGCACCGCAGCCTGGTGCGAAACGGGCTGGACGCACCGAAAGTCAGGCATCCTGCGCACGGCGGGCGGTCCGGCTTCAAGCAGGGGCTTGAGGGGCTGCTCCTGTGCGGAATTGGAAGTGACTAACCCAGCAGGCGAAGCTGCTCCGGAGTGTCAATGTCCTCGCCCGTTGACTCATCACCGCAGTCCACGTCGTTCACCAGCTCCGGGTGGGAACGCAGGAAGCCGCGTGCGCCGGCGTCGCCCGTCACGGTGGCCGCCACAGCGGGCCGGAGTCCGACGTCGATGAGCAGCGGATGCCCGCGGGGGACGGTTCCGCCCGCACTTCCTTCAGCGACCCGGCCGCTGTAGGCGGCTGCGGTGATCCGGCCCGGACGGTGGGCGGCCAGCAGGCGCCCCACCGTTCGGGAAGTGACACCGGGTTGGTCCACCAGGGCAATCATCAGGTGGTTCGTCGGGTCAGCGGTGGCGTTGCCCAGCAGAAACGAGCTGCCCATTCCGGACGGCCAGTCCTCATTCACCACTGTCCGGTAGCGGTCCAGCCTGGCGAGGGAGGCGACGTCCTGGGCGCCGGCGCCGAGCACCACCACCACCTCTTTGCAGCCGCCGTCGAGCAGGGCCGCAGCGACTGATTCCACGAGCGGACGGCCCCGGTAGGGCAGAAGCGCCTTAGGGCCCATCCCCAGCCGCGTTCCGGCGCCGGCCGCCAGGACTACACCGGTGGTGCTGATCTCGGCCGTGTTCCCCATAACCACACCTTAATGCCCGCTGTCGGTTGATTAGCGGATGCTCCAAACCTCACACTGCCCGCTGAGGTCCGGCACAGCAACTGCACAGGTGCGGCCGGAAAGGTGGAGTTGACCAACTCCGAGCTTGAAAGCAGCAGATCAATGCGACTCACCCCCCGTACCGTTCTCTCGTCCTCCCTAATCGCGTTCGCGCTTGCCCTGACCGGCTGCGGCGCGGGCACGGCCACGGACCCGTCGGCCGCGGGGACCTCCGCCGCGCCCACGGGCGCGCCGGCGGTCGCAGCCATGGAAGAAACCACGACGGCAGAAACCACGGCGGCGGAGTCCACCCTCTTCGCTCCGGATGCCTCCCATACGGTCAGCATTGCGTGGGACGAGGCGGATTATGCCGGCATCATCGCAGCCTACGAAGCGGACGGGTCCAAGGAGTGGAGCCGGGCGGACATCACCATCGACGGAACTCTCGTCGCCGATATCGGCGTGCGGCTCAAAGGCAACTCGACCCTGCGCAGCCTCAGTGGTGACGGCAACGGAGCCCGGGGTGGCGGGGCGGCGGTTTCATCCGGCATCTCCTCCGATGTTCCGGAGTCGCTGCCGCTGCTGATCGACTTCGACAAGTACGTTGATGGCCAGGCCTACGAAGGGCTCACCCAGATATCGCTGCGGCCCGGCTCGCCCGTACTGAACGAGGCCCTCGCCCTGGCTCTCACGGAGGCGAGCGGCCAGGCCACACAGCGCTACGCCTACACCACCTACTCCGTGAACGGCAGTTCCACTCAGACCAGGCTGCTGGTTGAGAACCCGGACGAGGCCTACGCTGATTCGCTCTTCGACACGGCCGCAGTTCTGTACAAGTCCGACGCCGAGTCCAGCTTCACGTACCAGGGCGAAGACCTGGCCACCTACGGGGAGCAGTTCAAGCAGCTCAATGCGGAGGACACCGAGGACCTCCAGCCCATCGTCGATTTCCTCAAGTGGCTTTCCGAAGCCAACGACGAGGAGTTTGACGCCGAACTGGCCAATTGGGTGGATGTGGAATCGTTCGCCCGCTATGCCGCCACCATGAACCTGCTGGTTAACGGCGACGATATGGCCGGCCCCGGGCGGAATTACTACCTTTGGTACGACCTCGAAACCAAGAAGATCTCCGTCATTTCCTGGGACCTGAACCTGGCAATGACAGGCAATGCGGCGGCGTCCCCTGATGAGGAGGTCTCCATCGGCGGGGGAGGCGGCGGAATGCAGCGGCCCCAGGGCGAAAACGACGACGCCGGGGCGCCGCCGGCGGGTGCCCGTGCGGATGCCACCGAAGCCGGAGTGGAAGCAGGAACCGGTACTGGCGCCGGGGGAGGCGGGGGCAGAGGCGGCAACGAACTTAAGGAACGGTTCTTGGCGTCCGAAACCTTCCAGTCCGCGTACGACGCAGCCTACGCGGACCTCTACGGTGAACTGTATGGCAGCGGCACCGCCGCCGGCCTCCTGGACCGGATCGCCGCCGTCGTACCTTCCAGCGATGACCTCACCGAAGCCGAACTGGCGCAGCAGACAGACACGCTCCGTACGTTCATCCAGGAGCGCACCGACGCCTTGCGGGACCAGGTGCAAGGCTGACCACGTGAAGAACCGTTCCGATGCAGCGGCCCTCGGCCAAGCAGGGGCATTAGCGCAGAACGGCGGCGACCGCGCTGATCTCCACGAGCGCGCCAGGCACACCCAGTCCGGTGACCCGGGCTGCGGTCACCAGGGCCGGTTCATCGGAGGCGAGTTCCGCGGCGATCGCACCGTACCCCGCTGCGAGATCGGCGCTGTCGACGAAAAGCACAGTCCACTGAACGACGTCGGCGAGGGTCGCCCCAGCCGCGGCAAGCGCCGTTTTAGCGTTCTGGAGGGCGCGGGCGGACTGCACCGCTACGTCGCCCGGGCCGACGAGTGCGCCATCGGCATCCACGGCGTTCTGGCCGCCGACGTAGATGGTGGTCGCGCCGGGCGGCACGATGGCGACGTGACTGAAGGCGGGGCTGGAGACGAGCCCCGCGGGGCGGATGCGCTGGATGGGTGCCATGCCTGTAGTCCCACCACGCGGCGTCCGTGGCGACCTGCTTCTGTTTTTCCTGTGGCGCTCACGCGTGGACCGGCGATAACATTGCCCGCACACTGACGTCTGTCAACGGCGAGGAGGCTGTCATGGGCGACGCATCGGCGGACCTGATGATCGATCTGATCATCTCCCTTGACGGGTACGCCTCAGCCGAGGGGTGGCCTGGCTGGAGGGACCCGAATACCTGGCATGGCTGGAGCAGGAGGGGGAGAAGGGCTACACCTTCCTTCTCGGGGCGAACACGTACCGGCTGATGTCCGGCATGTCAGAGGAGGCTGCGGCCGGAGGGCCGGGATTTTCGGAGGAGGAAGGTGCCAGCCTGACCGGCCTGGCCGCTGTGCCCAAGGTTGTCTTCTCCTCCACCCTGCAAGGGCCGCTGACCTGGCCCAACTCGAGACTGGTCAGCGGGGACGCCGTTGCGGCCGTGGCGGAGTTGAAACGGACCGCCACCGCGCCCTTGAGCACCCTCGGCAGCCTTAGCCTCTGCCGTTCGCTACTGACCGCCGGCCTGGTTGACCGGTTCCGGTTGGTAGTCTTCCCTGTCATCACCGGCCGTACCGGGCGGGAACGGATCTACGACGGCTATCCGGACGTTGCGCTCAAGATGGTGGACAGCAGGACGTTCGACGGCCGGCTCCAGCTCCTCGAATACGTCCCCACCGTGCTCAGCGGCCCGCCGGGCAGCGGTCCGGCGTAACGACATGCGCCGGGGCGCAGCGCACCCCGACGCTAGGCCAAACCCTGGCTGCCAAGGCTCCGGTACTTGGCCAGCCGTTGCGGCAGCAGCTCGTCGATCCCGGCGCTGGACAAGGTGGCCAGCTCGTACTCAATGGCCTGCCCCATCCGTTGGCAGAACGCCTTCGGCTCCCGGGAAGCGTCCGGCCGTTCATCCACGATGTGCTCAACCAGTCCGTTGGCATGGAGGGACGCGACGTTGACGCCCTGGGACTCGGACATGGCCGGCGCGAACCCGGTGTTCCGGTGGACAATGGCGCTGGCACCTTCAGGGGGCAGCGGTGACAGCCACGCATGCTGGGCTGCGATGGTGCGGTCCGCGGGCAGCAGCGCCAGTGCGCCCCCGCCGGCACCCTGGCCCAGGAGGACGGAGAGTGTGGGGGAACTGAGTCCGATGAGATCGTGCAGGGACCGCGCGATTTCTCCCGCGAGCCCTCCTTCTTCGGCTTCCTTGGAAAGGGCTGCGCCGCTGGTGTCGATCACCGTGAGCAGCGGCAGCCCCAGTTCCCCGGCCAGGCGCATCCCGCGGCGGGCCTCGCGGAGGGAAGCAGGTCCCATCGCAGTCTGCTGCGAGGGCCGGGGCCGGGTGTGGCCGATCACCACGCAGGACTCTTGGCCGAAGCGGGCCAGGGCCAGCTGGAGGCCCGGGTCCTTTTCGCCCTGCCCGGTGCCGTTGAGCGGCAGCACATCCCTGGCGCCGTAGGCGAGGAGCTGCCGCAGGTCCGGACGCCGCGGATTACGGGAGATCACGATCGATTCCCACGCGCCGGCGTCGGACGCTTTCACCGCAAGACTCTTCGGCGGCGCGGGCGTCCGGTGCGGCCCGGTGACCAGAATGCTCAAGGCGCGGTCCACGACGTCGGACAGCTGGCCGGGCGCGACCACCGCATCGATGAGGCCCTTGTCGAAGAGGTTCTCGGCGACCTGGACGTTTGCCGGGAACGGAGTTCCGTTAATGGCCTCGTAGACGCGGGGACCGAGGAAACCGAGCAGGGCACCGGGTTCGGCGACCGTGATGTGCCCCAGGGATCCCCAGGACGCCATGACTCCGCCCGTGGTGGGGTGCCGGAGATAGACCAGATAGGGAAGTCCAGCCTGGCGGTGGGCGCGGACAGCAGCGCTGATTTTCACCATGGACAGGAAGGCGATGGTTCCTTCCTGCATGCGGGTACCGCCCGACGCCGGCCCTGCGAGGAGCGGCAGGCCCTCCCGGGTTGCCCGTTCGACGGCGGTGACGATCCGTTCGGCAGCTGCCAGCCCGATGGAGCCGGCCAGGAAGCGGAATTCGCTGACGATCACGGCGACGCGGCGGCCGCGGATATGCCCTTCGCCGGTCAGGACGGACTCGTCGACGCCGGTTTTCGCGCGGGCGGTCGCCAGTTCCCCGCGGTATTCGGGGCCGGGATCGGGATCCACCACGGGAGCGTCCCAGCTCCGGTATGTGTCCGGATCGAGCACTGTGGTGATGAGTCCGGCGGCGTCCAAAGGCCGGGCTTTTTGCTCTGTCAGCATGGTCAGCGGCCTTCCTGTTCAGGTGCGGGTGCGGCGGAGCGGGCTTCTGCACTGCCGATTCCTGCCGGCACCAGCCCGAGCCACTGCCGGATCCGGTCTCCGTCCTGGTCCAGAAGCGGTGGTGCGGTGTGCGTCTTGAGTGTGGTTTCCGCCGTGTCTGCGTTGCTGAAGAACCGGAGCGGCGGGCCGGGCAGGCTGACGTTGCCCAGGATTTTGTGGTCGACGTCGATCAGGAGACCTTGGGAGTGGACCTGGTCCCAGGCGTAGACCTCCTCCAGGGTGCGGACTTTTCCGGCCGGGATGCCGGCCTCATTGAGCTTGGCCAGCAGCGGCTCGGCTTCGAATTCGGAGAAAGCCTGCTCCACGACCTCGATGACTTTGGCACGGTGTCGGACCCGGTCTGCGTTCGTAGCGAACTCGGGCTGCGCGGCGTCGATCCCGAAGGTGGAGGCGAAGGTGCGCCAGAGCTTCTCGCTGCCGACACTGATCTGGACGCTGCCCTGCCTGCAGCGGAACAGCCCGTACGGGGCGATGGAGGGGTGATGGTTGCCTTGGGCTTGGGGTACCTCGCCGGCGACCGTGGTCCTGGTGCCCTGGAAGGCGTGCACCCCGATGAGTGCCGCGAGCAGTGATGTGCGGACGATCTGGCCCTTCCCGGTCCGCTCGCGCTGGAGCAGGGCCGCGAGGGTGCCGAACGCGCCGTACATGCCGGAGAGCAGATCGGCGATGGGGACACCCACACGCTGCGGGTCATCCGGCCCCGAACCGGTCAGGGACATCAGCCCGGCCTCGCCCTGCAGGATCTGGTCGTAGCCGCTGCGCCGCGATTCGGGACCGTCGTGCCCGAAGCCGGTGATGGAGAGGATGACCAGTGCCGGGTTCAGCGCGTGCATTTCCGCAGTGGAGAAGCCGAGCCGGTCCAGGACGCCCGGGCGGAAGTTCTCGATCACGACGTCTGCGCGTTCCAGCAGTTCGCGCAATACTGACCGGCCGTCGTCGCTCTTCAGGTCCAGGGCGATGGATTCCTTGTTGCGGTTGCAGGACAGGAAATAGGTGGCCTGCGGGTCATCTTCGGGACCCACAAACGGCGGACCCCAGCCGCGGGTGTCATCCCCGGTGCCGGGGTTTTCCACCTTGATGACCCGGGCGCCCAGATCGGCCAGCATCATCCCGGCGTGCGGACCGGCCAGGGCACGGCTCAGGTCAACCACGAGGTAGCCGGACAGCGGGCCTTCGGTATGCGTTGTTGCTTCGGTGCTCATAGCGGTAGTCCTCTGTTTCAAAGAGTCGGGCACGGGCTGAAGTTTTTTTGGGGGGCTGTTACATCCAGCCCGGGACCACCATGACGAGCCAGGCGATAGCGGGTCCGACCGCGACGACGATGCCGCTGTAGGCCAGGATCTGCTTATAGAACTTGTCCTTGTCCACGTCTTCGGGGGCGTTGGCCAGCACCAGGGCGCCGTTGGTGGAGAACGGGGACACATCAACGATCGTGGAGGCGACGGCGAGGGCGGCGATGACGCCCACCGCACCGATTTCACCCGAGGCCAGGAACGGGACGGCCAGCGGGATGAGTGCTGCGAGGATGGCGGTGGAGGAGGCGAAGGCGGAAACCACTGCACCGATGTAGCAGATCAGGAGAGCGGCCACGAGGGGCATGCCGAGCTGGGTTACGCCGTCGGAGACGAACTTGATGGTGCCGGCTTCTTCGAGGACCCCCACGAACGTGAGCATGCCGCAGATGAGCAGGACCGTGGACCAGCTGATCTTGTTTACGGCACCCTTTTGGGCAGCGGGGGAGACCAGGGCAAGGACGATGGCGATGGTGATGGAGACGAATCCGACGTCCACTTTGAAGCCCAGCGAGATGACGGCGAGGGCGATCAGGCCCAGGATGGTGACCAGCTGCGGTATGGAGGCGCGGGCGCCGTTGGCCGTAGCCGCGGTGTCTCCCGTTGCAGGTGCGCTGGTTCCGCCCGAGGTGCCCTTCGCTGAGACGCCGGCGGAGGAGATGTCGGAGCCGGAGCCCTGCAGGGTCACTCCTGCAGCGCGGACACCCAGGCTGACGGACATGCGTGATTCAGCGGCCTGTTCCACCATCCGGCCCGCCTTGGTGGAGCGGAACCTGTTGCCGCCGAGGACGAGGAACAGGATCACCGCGATGGCGAGGTTGAAAAGGAGGCTGGCCAGGAAGATTGCCAGGGGGCTGGCTTCCAGATCCGTCTTGGCAATGATGCCGTTGACCGTCACACCGTAGACCGCGATGGGGGAAAAGCCGCCGGCCTGCGCTCCGTGGATGACCATCATGCCCATCATGAGGGGATTGATCTTGTGTTTGGCCGCAAAGCTCAGGGCGATGGGGGCAATGATCGCGACGGCGGCGGGAGACAGTGCGCCCACCGCGGTGATGACTGCGGTGATGGCGAACATGACCCAGGGGATGAGCGCCACTTTGTTGCCCACCAGCCGGACGGCGCCGCGGACCAGGAGGTCAATGGTGCCGTTGTTCTGGGCGATGGCGAAGAGGTACGTGACCCCGACGATGGTCAGGAACAGGCCGCCGGGAAAGTTTGCCAGGATGTCGTTGGTGGACATGCCGAGCACAACGGACCCCAGCAGGAACGCCCCCACGAAGGCCAGGGCGCCCATATTCAGGGGCAGCACCGTGGCCAGCAGGAACATCGCCGCCAGGATGATGATGGACAGTACGGGAGCGGACATCTTTGTGCCTCCGGGTCGGAACGGGTGTGAAGTGGATCACTGGCCTAGCCTCCTAGACACTGGGTGTCTTTGTCAATAGTCGTCCGGTAGTCTGGGAATGTAAAACCCGAAAGGACGCGCATGGCAAAGCAGGCAGCGACGCAACAGATCTCCCGCGTCTCACGGCCCCGGCTCTACGAGCAGCTCGTTGAGCAGATCATGGACTATATCGAGGCTGCCCAGCTGGCTCCCGGGGATACGCTGCCGCCTGAGCGCGAACTGGCCGAACGGCTGGGGGTTTCGCGGGCTACTCTGGCCCAAGCGCTGGTGGCGCTGGAGGTGCTTGGTGTGATCGACGTCCAGCACGGCACCGGTGCCGTACTGGTCTACCGCCCCAACGTCCCGTCGGTGATCAAGGGCCTGCGCGAGCACCGCAGCAGGCTGCCCGAGATCGTGGAGGCGCGAAGCACACTCGAGGTAAAACTCGCCGAGCTTGCAGCCACGAGGCGCAGCGATGGGGACATGGATGCCATTGACGCGGCGCTTGAGGCGATGGCCGAAGAGGTGGCCTCGGGCGCAAAGGGCGCCCGCGGTGACGAGTTGTTCCATCAGGCCGTGACCTCCGCCGCTCATTCTGCGGTGCTGGCCCAGTTGATGACCTTCATTGCCGGAATGGTGCTGGAAACCCGCCTCGAGTCGCTGGGCCAGCCCGGCCGCCCGGAGCAGTCGCTCGCCTCGCACCGCAGGATCGCCGACGCCATCCGGGCCCAAGACCCGGCTGGTGCGGCCGCGGCAATGCTGGAGCACATCGAACTGGTATCCGACGTCGCCCTGCTGAAGAGCAGCTGACGGGCTAGGTTGTCAGGAACGCCCGCGCCTGGAGGATGGCGTGTTCGACGTCGTCGTTGAGGTCTCCGGTGGGAAGGGAGCCGAGCTCGCCACGGAGCAGGCCCACGTCCTTGAGCAACAGATCGTACTGCACGTCGACGAGGTTATCGCTCATCCAGCTCTGACCCGTTGATACGCCCACCACTTCGAAGAGGTCCTTTGCCTGCACTCCGTGTTCGGCAGCCAGACTCAGCATCCGTGCGGTGGCGGCCAGGTTGTAGGTATCCAGCGTGTTGTTAAGGAGCTTCACCAGGGCCGGCTGGCCGTAGGACTCCATCCCGAAGATGCGGCCTGAGATGTCAGCCAGGAGTCTGTCCTCAGACCCGGTGGGCGTGGGCCCTGCAAGGAAGATGGTCATGGAGCCCTGCCGCGCTCCCTGCGGGCGTCCGCCGGTGCGAGTGTGGTGTGAACAAAAACAGTCAGCGGTTCTTCAGTGTGTGCCGTGAGTGCGTCGAAGACGGCTGAGACCTGGTCTGCCAGCCGCACCGCTATGTGGACGTTGGTTACTGATGGCCAGTCAACCGCCGCCATGTCGCTACCGGCGGGCGATGTGGTCTCCTCCGACCACTCGCGGAGGCGGTCCTGGTTGAAGTCGTAGCCATACACCGCCTGTCCCTGCTCAGCGAGATGTGCGCCGATGTTGCCACCGATGGGTCCGAGTCCTATGACGAGACTGCATGAGAATTCCTTCAGTATTGAGTCGGGGGTCTAGGCAGTGGGTTCCGGGGTGAGTCCGCGCTCGGCCATGACCTCTTTGAGCAGGGTCAGGGCGTTGAGGACGCGGGGAACCCGATGTAGGGGATGCACTGGATCAGTGCTCCGACAATTTTTTCCTTGGTCAGGCCCACGTTGAAGCCGACATTCATGTGCAGCTTCAGCTGGGGCTCGGCGCCCAAGGCGACCAGCGTGGAGAGGGTCTGCTCCTGCTGGGTCAGGCCCGGAGGTCCTGCTTCCACAGTAGGGGCGTGATCCAGGCCACAGGTGTTCCGATGTGAAACACTTCATGATCCCCGTGGATGGGCATCAAGAAGCCCGGCCACCCCTTGGGGCGGCCGGGCTGGCAGGGGAATCTGCGCAGGTCAGGCGAAGGCTGAGATGCCTGTGATCTCGCGTCCGAGGATGAGGGACTGGATGGAGTCGGTGCCCTCGTACGTGTGGACCACTTCCATGTCGGTCAGGTGGCGGGCCACGTGGTGTTCGAGCAGGATTCCGTTGCCGCCGAACATGTCGCGGGCATCCCGGCACAGCGTCCTGGCTTTGTCCCCGGTGAACATCTTGGCCAGGGAGGCCTGTTCGTTGCTGAGCACGCCCTTATCCTGCAGCGCTGCGGTGCGGAAGCAGATCAGTTGCATGGCGGTCAGGTCCGCGAGCATGTTGGCGAGCTTGTTCTGCACCAGCTGGTAGCTGGCAATCGGCTTGCCGAACTGGACTCGTTCCCGGGCGTACTTGACGGCCATCTCGTAGGCTGCGGTGGCGTGGCCGAGCGATTCCCACGCCACGGTGCTGCGGGTGGTGTTCAGGACGGCCCCGACATCGCGGAAGGAACTGGACTTGGCCAGCTTGTTCGCGGCCGGAATCCGCAGGCCTTCGATTTCAATCTGCGCCTGCTGGATGGCGCGCTTGGCCATCTTCCCTGTGATGGCTTCGGCGTGGTACCCCGCGGGGTACGTGCCGTCGTCGTTCTTTTCCAGAACGAACGCCTTGACCTTCTGGTCGGCGGTGTCACGCGCCCAGATGATGACCAGGTCAGCCACATGGCCCAGCCCGATCCAGCGCTTCGACCCGTTGATGACGTAATGGTCGCCGTCGAGCCGTGCGGAGGTCTCCAGCGCCACGGAATCGGAGCCGTGCTCCGGTTCGGTCAGAGCGAAGGCGCCCAGCTTTTCCAGCCTGGCCATGGCCGGAAGCCAGCGCTCCTTCTGCTCGTCGCTGCCAAGCAGGTTGATGCTGCCCATCGCCAGCCCGGAATGGACGGCGTTGAAGGTGTTGATGCTGCCGTCGCCGCGGGAGAGTTCCATGGCCACGAGGCCGGTCTGCAGCCGGGTCAGTCCCGGGCAGCCGTAGCCCTTGATGGCTGTGCCGATGATTCCCAGCTCGGCGAACCTGGGCACCAGCTGGTAGGGGAAATCCGCTTTCTCCCAGTATTCGTTGATGATCGGGGTGACATCCTGTTCAACGAAGGAACGGACCCGGGCTATCAGTGCCCGGTCGTCGTCGTTGAGGTAATCGTCCAGTACGTAGAAGTCGGAATTGACGGACAGGTCCGTTGCGGTGGTCATCAGTGCTCCTCGCGGTGTGAAGGTGTGGAAGTGCCGGCCATGGCGGCGGCCAGAAGCTGTTCATCGGCACCCAGCCAGGCGCGCACCAGTTCGGCGCCGCTGTCCAGGTCCGGTGGGGTGAGGTCGTAGCTGACCGGGGTTTTGGAGAGCCGGATGGGGTTGCGTACGCCGGGCTGGGAATCTTCGCCCTGCCCGACGGTCACCACCGGCTCGAGGCCGATCTTCTCCGCAAATTCGATCCCGGCGCGCAGGTCCTGGATCGGGGCGCAGGGAAGTTTCGCTTCGGTGAGGATGTCGAACCACTCCTTCGCTGTCCGGGTGGCGAGGCATTCCAGCAGAAGGGGCCGCAGTTCCGTGCGGTTGGCACTGCGTAGCGGCGCCTTGTCGAAGCGCGGATCCACGGCCAGGTCCGGCCGGCCGATCGCGGCACAGAGGGTGCGGTACTGGGAGTCGTTGCCGATCGCAATGACCAGCTTGCCGTCGCCGGTGTCGAAGGGTTCGTAGGGGTAAATACTCGGGTGCTCGTTGCCCAGCCGCTTCGGGACCACGCCGCCCAGCACTACGGCTGCGGTCTGGTTCACCATGCCGGAGAGCGCGGAGGACATGAGGTTCATCTCCACGAGCTGGCCTTCGCCGATCCGGTCCCGGTGCCGCAGTGCGGCGAGGATGCCGATGCACGCGTGAAGGCCGGTGATGACGTCGAACACGGCAATGCCGGAACGGAAGGGGCCCGTGTCCGCGGCACCCGTAAGGTCCATCAGTCCGGACAGCGCCTGGATCAGCAGGTCATAGCCGGGAAGCTGGGCGCCGCCGGTGGTTCCGAAACCGGTGATCGAGGCGTAGATAACATCCTTGTTGGTGGCCGAGACGGTGTCGTAGTCCAGGCCGTAACGCACCAGATCGCCGGGCTTGAAATTTTCGACGACGACGTCGGCCCGTTCGGCGATCCGCTGGGCCGTCCGGCGGTCGTCCGGGTCACGGAGATCGAGCTTGATCGAGGTCTTGTTGCGGTTGATCGACAGGAAGTAGGTGGAGTCATCGCCCCGCGTGGGCGGGCGCCACGCCCGGGTCTCGTCACCGGCCGGGCTTTCGATCTTGATCACAGTTGCCCCGAGATCGGCCAGCAGCATGGTGCAGTACGGACCGGCCAGCACGCGGCCGAAATCGGCGATCAGGATGCCGCTGAGGGGTCCGGCTGAGCTGCGGCCGAATGCCGAAGTCTCAGGGGCGGCGGAGTGTTGGCTGTCCATCATTGGGCTCCTTGCTAAGTTTCTCTCCATCCACCATGACGGACGCCATTGCTATCCGTCCAATACTTATTGATGGCCCTTTTGTTGCGTCAGGTGCATAATTACCAGAATGGAAATCCAACAGATCCGAGCGTTCCTGGCCGTGGCAGAGGAGCTGCACTTCGGCCGCGCCGCAGAAAAGCTGCACATGGCCCAGCCACCGGTCAGCCGCAGCATCCAGCAGCTGGAACGGGAACTGGGAACCCGGCTTTTTGACCGGAGCACCCGCAGCGTCAAGCTCACCGGGGCCGGAGAGGCATTCATCGGACCGGCGACCGACATCATCGACGCCACACGCCGGGCCAGCATTGCCGTCCTCGCCGCGGACAAGGGGGAGGTTGGCCGCGTCAGGGTGGCCTACGCGGGCGCCTCAACCCATGCTTTGGTGGGCCGCCTCGCCCGGGAGGTCCGCCGCGACCATCCGGGAATCAAGATCGAACTCTTCAGCCAGAACTTTGCCCAGCCGGCCATAGACCGCGTCCTGAGCGGGGACGTTGACATTGCCCTGGGTCGCTGGGACTACATTGCCGCTGGCATTGAAACGCGGCTATTGGCGGCGGAGGACCTGGTGGTGGCAGTACCGGCAAGCCACCGCCTGGCGGATGCGGGCGAGGCCCGCATGGCCGAGTTCAAAGGCGACGTGTTCGTCTCCCTGCCGCCCCACGCCGGCGCTGTGCTGAACGACAGGCTTCGCCGGCTGACCCACGCTGCCGGGTTCGAGCTCGACATCGTCCAGATCGTTCCGGACTCGTTGACTGCGGTCTCACTGGTGGCGGCAGAGGTGGGCTGCACGCTCACCCTGTCTTCCGTGGCAGCGACCGTCACCGATCCCCACGTGCGGTTTGTGCGGCTCCTGGACAAGACCCTTCCGGTGGAGCTGCGCATGGCATGGCGCCGGGACCATACCAGCCCGGCCCTCAAAGCGGTCCTGGAGCTGGCCGAACGGATCCTGCCGGGCGAAGCGTAGGGCGTGGATGACTTCGATCGAGCCAGTCGCCTAACAACGCGGCCAGCAGTTCGGGACGCTCGTGCATCAGCGCATGGCCGGCGTCGTCGACGACCGCCAGGGTGGCCCGGGGGTAGTGTTCGAGCAGGTCGGCCGCGTCGGCAAACCCGGCGACCGAATCGCGTCGCCCCGCCACAACCAAGGTCGGCGCAGAGAATGTGGCCGAGCCGACGTCGACCGTCCACCCCGTGAAGATGCGTCCCAGCGCAGCCTCGTCCACAAGCGCCATGCCCGGCGCAACGTGGTCTCGGTACCGGCGGGCCGTGGCCTGTGTGCGCACGACAAAGTAGTCCTCGAACCCCGCCCGGAGTGCAGGTTCGAGTTCGTCGTACGCGTCGGCGTCCTGACGCACCACGTCGTGGTCAGGCACGCTTCGCGCCCGTTCGGCGACAGGGCACAACAACGCCAGACCGAGCACGCTGGCCGGTCTCCGTGCAGCCACACCACGAGCCAGGTAGGCGCCGTACGAGTGTCCGAGCAGCACCACCGGTCCCGCGCCCAGGTGATCAATGAAATCGCCGAGCAGTGCCACTACATCGTCGTTGCAGGTCAAGCCGCCGGCCGTCGAGTGGCCCATCCCCGGCAGATCCGGGTAGATCCGCCGGTACGGCGAGCCCGGAAGGATGGCCTCGATCGCCGCCTCGAGCTCTCGATGATCAACCCCGGCGCCATGCAACGCAACGAGCGGCACACCCTCGCCATGCTCGGCGTAGTGGACCAGGACTTCGTTGATCCGGCACGCTGGCAAGCTGGGCTACCGGACCGTGCGACGGGTGAAGACCAGATGCACAACTCCGGCCGGAGAAGGGGTCGCCGCAATGTCAAAGCGTTGCTCGAGTCCTTCGAGTCCATCCCACAGGCGCTCGCCCCGGCCCAGGACGATCGGCACGAGGACAAGGTGCATATGGTCGATCAGGTCGGCCTCGAGGAACTGTCGGATCGTGCTGACGCCGCCGCCGATCCGGACATCGAGGTCGCCGGCCAGGGCCCGGGCCTGCTCGAGCGCGGAGACAGGATCGGTGTCAAGGAAATGGAAGGTTGTCCCGCCTTTCATCTCGAGTACCGGCCGGGGATGGTGTGTCAGAACAACCACCGGGGTGTGGAAGACCGGGTTATCGCCCCACCATCCCTTCCACTCCTCGTCCTCCCACGGGCCGCGTTGAGGGCCGAACTTGTTGCGCCCCATGATCTCCACGCCGATCCCGGGCCCCCACTGGCTGGCGAATGACTCGTCAACGCCGAAGGATCCCTCCGATTCCCCGTGGAAGCCCATCGCGCGGAAGGTCCGCGTCTCGAAAGCCCACTCCATGAGCAGTGAGCCGGCGTGACCGAACGGAGCCTCGAATTGCTGGCCCTCGCCGGTTCCGAATCCGTCAAGGGAGACCGAGAAGTTATGCACGCGGACTAGGGACATGTCATCTCCTGAAGCGCTCGTCGTAGGCAATCACTTTAGGGTGATCAAACCCCGGCGCTCAAGACCGACGGCGGGAGAAGCGCGGCTGCCTCAGCCGAGGACGGCCCATCCCCGCGGCGGCAACACGACGGCGTTCGCGCCGACGTCGACGGTCGCGTGTCCGGCGACGACGGCGGTGGCGCCCGCCGCGCTGATCTGCTGCGCTTCGTGCGAGAGATTCAACGCGACGACGAGCGCATCGGCGTCGACCGCGACGCGGTACCCAAGCACCTCGTTGGAGAGCTGGAAGACGTCTGTGGTGGCGCGGTGCAGCCAGGGGTTCCGGCGCCGCAGCCCAATGAGTTCCTGGTGCACGGCGAAGACGGGGCTTCCCAGCGCCGACAGCTGGTCGGGGGAGGGTGGGAAGAGCGGCCTGACGTCGTCGTCACCCCCTGCCCTGTCCTCCTTGACGCCCCGGTAGCCCTGCTCGTCCCCGTAGTAGATGGACGGCGTTCCGCCGACTGTCATCAGGACGACGACGGCGTGCGGCACGAGCGCGGCGTCGTTGAGTTTGCTCGCGATCCGGGTGACGTCATGGTTGCCGATGAAGGTGAGCGGCGCGTATGAGCCCAGGAGCACGTTGTGCCGTTCGAACGCGGCCGCGAGTTCGAAGAAGTTCGCGTCGTTGAGCGAACTCCAGACAGCCTTCCAGAGCTCGTACTGCGTGGCTGAATCGAGTCCGCCGGACCGGACCTCGGCCGCGTAGTCGCCGTGGATGTACTCGCCAACGAAGTAGGCGTTTGGATGGGATGATCGGACGCGCGCGGTGACACGAGCCCAGAACGTCGCCGGGACGGCATAGGCGGCGTCGAGTCGCCAGCCGTCCGCACCCCGGCGCAGCCAGTGATCCATGACCTCGACGACGAAATCGGCGACGGCCGGCTCATCATGGTTGAGGGCCACGAGGTGGTGGTGGCCCTCGAAATCGCGGTACTCGGGTTCGACGCCGGGAGCGGCCCCGTCGGGCCACTCCAGCGAGAACCAGGAGGCCGTGTCCGCCGCCGGCCCGTGGGCCAGGACGTTCTGGAACGGCGCGAAGGAGCGGCCGGTGTGGTTGAAGACGCCGTCGAGCAGTATGCGCAGACCACGGCCGTGTGCCTCGGCCACCAGCGTGTCGAAGTCCTCCTCGGATCCGAGCCGGGGATCGATCCGGAAGTAATCGGTGGTGTCATACCCGTGCGTCTCTGACTCGAAGATGGGGCCAAGTGCCAGCCCCGACGCGCCGAGTTCGACGGCGTAGTCCAGCCACGGGACAAGGTCCAGTAACCGGTGTTCAGCGGCGGGATCCGGCGTCGCGCTTTTCTCCGCGCCGACGAAGCCGAGAGGATAGACCTGCCACCAGATGGCGTGCTGGACCCAGTCAGGTTCGTTCATGGCCGCTTCTTGCCCCCAACACCTGGCACGGTGCCGCGCTTCACGGAGCGCCGGAGGTCCGGCAGTGTCTGCGCCGCCAGCGCATCGACCGCTTCGGCGACGCCCCGCTGCGGCTGCGGCAGGCTGGCGATGTATGCGAAGACCGGCTTGTCACCGACTGCCGCCTTCGCGGGGCTCGCCATGCCGGTCATTGCTTCCGGAAGTGAGGTGTTGTCGATCTCCCTGCTGGTCATGGCTAGTATTATCCACGTGAGTGGGCGGTTGGGCTCGGACCTGCAACTACTGGAGCTATGCGGCCCGGCTCGGTAACGTGCAGCGCATGGCCATCAAATTTGAGAACGTCGGCATCGCCGTTCGCGACCTCGGAGCAGCGATCTCCTTTTTCACCGACCTCGGTCTCACCGTCGTGGGCCGTGACACGGTCAGTGGCGAGTGGACCGACACAGCCGTCGGCCTTGACGGCAACCACGCCAAGATAGCGATGCTGCAAACGCCAGACGGTCACGGCCGCCTTGAGCTCTTCGAGTACATTCACCCCGAAGCGATCGAGTCGGAGCCCACCCGTCCCAACGAGATTGGCATGCACCGCGTCGCGTTCTCCGTCGACAGCATCGACAAAGCCTTGGAGATAGCCGCGAAGCACGGCTGCCGTCCGCTTCGGGGCGTTGCGACTTATAAGGACGTCTACAAGCTGACCTACGTCCGCGGCCCCAGCGGCATCCTCGTGATGCTCGCCGAGGAACTCAAGAAAAGCTGATCGTTGTGGTCCTCATCTCCGGGTCATGAACTGAATCTGGATGAAACTGAGTTCGGCGCGTGGAAGGACAGCGGTAACGGTTCCGCCGTTCGGTAGCCCTGCGCCGATGCCGTAGACGAATGGGCTTGTATCGACCTCCACAGCGGGCACCTCCAGCCCATCTACGAAGACAACGGCCTGGTCATTGGTCGTTAGGCCGGTCATAGTGGACGGTGGCTGGTCCCATGGGTTGCCCAGTCCAAGCTCCTGCCGATACTGGTTCAGGAGAATGTGGTTGACGTGGTCCAGCAATACGTTCCCGACAGAACTACGCGCGGAACGGTTTCGGTGCCAGGTAGTGCGCACGGCCTCCATCAGCTGCGGGTATCGCAGTCGCTCCACATGCTCGACCAGCCAAGCGGGCCGAGGCCGGGGCGGGACATCTTCGATCGACCTCCGTGTCTGCTCGTCGAGGTCCGCGAGGTTGATCGGGTCTGAACGGTCAAGCGGGTTCCGCCACAATGTATAGGTGACGCTGGCTGTCATTTCGCTAAATCCTCGAGCGTCCTGACCGTACGTGAGGCCCACGCTGTCCGTGTCTTCCAGCGAAGGCTGGGACACGAGACCCATGACAGGGATGGGCATGAGTTTCAGGCGCTCAGCATGCTCAACACGGGGGTCGGGCGCATCCTCCGGGAGAATACCGGTCACTCTCATGCCCCATTATGAACCAAAAGCGCTACAGGAGGCTTTTGCTCCAGGAGACCTGACTGACGTCCCGCAAGAATTCCCAAAACCGGGTGTCGGCACAAACCCGAGAATAGCAATTTGGCTGTCGGAAAGCAGGGACGGGCCGCTTAGGGTGTGGGCTAGGCACAACTATTGGGGGGAATTTTCTGTGACTCAAGTATTCGGCATCGGGGCCGTGCTTTATGTGAGACGCCGCTGCGCTGCCTCGATCCACGATCTGCTGTCGAAAGCTGACTGGGAAGACCGCCTCGCCGAAGGGCTCCGTGAGTTATCACAGCAATTCCAGGCCGATAATCTTGGTTGTTTGTTCCTCGCCCGCCGGACCTCCGAAAAGCAGCGCGTAGCGAAAACGAGGTACCAGCCGGCCATTCTTGTCAGAGTGGTGATCCTCCCAACGAACAAAAACCTCATAGGGGTTGTCCCCGGCCAAGTCCGCGGCCCAGTCAATAACGTCCGTGACCTGCTCCGCGTCAGTGACGTCCCATTCATCAACCGCCCAGGCGAAACGGGGTTCAGGCGGCGGCCCCCAGATACGCACCCGGTACACAGGGGCGGAATCGCCATCCCCAACGGGGTCGTTCGGATCAGCCCGGGTGCTTCGCATTGGCCGAGCCTACCGCCCAGCGTGGATTGAGGAATCCCTGGAGGGGCGGAGGAGGGATATGGTGAGACGGCCCACATTGGTTGACTTTTCAAGTATTGGTGCAAGGATAGATGCATACGCATATAAATGCGCATGCGGGACCGTCGATACGGCTATGACCGCAAAACGTTTACAGATTGGATGGGTAATGCAACTCGAGAACAAGGTCGCGTTCATCACCGGCGGCGGATCGGGGCTCGGTCTTGCGACCGCAAAGACTTTCATTGCCGAGGGCGCGAAGGTCATGATCTTCGACTTCAATCCCAAATCGCGGGAAGTCGCCAGCGAGATCGGTGCGAAGTTTGTGCAGGGTGATGTCTCCAGTGCCGAGAGCGTCCAGGCCGCCGTCGCGAAGACGGTCGAGGAGTTTGGCAGCCTTGACATTGCCGTAGCCTCGGCGGGGGTCGGCGGCGAGGGTGACGTGGTTACTTCCACCATCGAAAACTGGGAGCGTACCAACGGCATCGACTACTCGGGTGTTTTCTACACCAACAAGTACGTTATCGAGCAGCTTCTCAAGCAGGGCCGGGGCGGCGTTGTTGTCAACCTCGCCTCGATGTTCGGCCTTGTGGCCGTCTCCAACAACATCGCCTATTCGGCCTCAAAGGGCGGCGTTGTGAACATGACCCGCGCCGCCGGGACGATGTACGCGAAGGAGGGCATCCGTGTGAACGCGGTGGCCCCGGGCGTCATCCGCACTCCGCTCATCGACGAGCCCACCCTCGAGCAGTATGCGACACTGCATCCGGCAGGTCGCGTCGGCGAGGCGCAGGAAGTTGCCGATCTCATCACCTTCCTCGCGAGCGACAAGGCAAAGTTCATCACCGGCGCGACCATTCCCATTGACGGCGGCTATACGGCTGTCTAGCCAAACCCGGCAGGACACAACGCGGGGTCACTCCGCGCCCGATAACCACGGCTAATCGGGCGCGGAGTGACCCCGCGTTGCTCCATTCTGGGCCTCCCCGGCGTCGGAACGACGACGGCGTCACCAACCACCGCGCGTCGGCGTATGTCCCGTGCGGGCATCGTCAGGCATTGCCATTTCGGCCCGGAGGCCGAGCAGCCGGATGGGACGGCCCGCCTCGATGACGGCTGCGAGGTCCAGGGCACGCGTGAGGATTTCGTTCCGGTCGAATGTCTCAGGAATCTTCTTCGCGTGGGTCTTGGTGATGAACGGCGCGTACCGAACCTTAAGGGTCAGCCCAATCACTGGCCGTCCCTCGGCTACAACATCCTCAAGGACACGTGCTGTCAGCTCCCTTACGGCTACGTCCACCTGGGCGGGCTCGGTCAGGTCGGCCTGGAAGGTGGTTTCCCGGCTGTGCCCGCGGGCAACCCACGGGGTGTCGTCCACCACGCTGGCGCCGTCCCCGCGTCCGAGCTCCGCGTACCAAGGACCCATCCGGGGGCCGAACTCCGGAACCAGGTCTTGCGGGTCCGAGGCGGCGAGATCGGCCACCGTGTCGATGCCGAGTTTGGCCAGCCGGCCCGAGACTTTGCTTCCGACGCCCCAAAGGTCCTTGGTGGGCCGGCTACCCATGACCTCGAGCCAGTTCCCGGCGGTGAGGCGAAAGACGCCGGCCGGCTTTCCGAAACCTGTGGCGACCTTGGCTCTGACCAGGGTGTCGCCGATGCCCACGCTGCAGTGCAGCCGCGTCCTCTCCAGGACGGCTGCCTGCAGCTGCCGTGCGTAGGCTTCCGGATTATCTGTCTCGGTGCCAACAAATGCTTCATCCCAGCCCAACACCTGGACAGTGGCGCCATGCTGCGCGCGCAAGGTAGCCATCACCGCCTCAGAGGCCTCGAGGTACGCCTCGTGATCAACCGGAAGGATCACAGCGTCCGGTACTTTCCGGGCCGCGATCCGTAACGGCATTCCGGAACCGACGCCGAACGCCCGGGCTTCGTAGGATGCCGTGGACACCACAGCCCGTTCCGTGGGGTCGCCACGGCCGCCCACAATGATGGGCTTGCCTGCAAGCTCCGGCCGTCGAAGTACTTCGACTGCAGCGATGAACTGGTCGAGATCGACGTGCAGCACCCACCGGATTCCGCTCACGCCACCAGTCTGCCCTAAACGTTGCCCGCAGGCACCGGATCCTGACCAGGCCCCGCCGCTGAGCCTTCGGCCGCCGCTTCCCTCAGAAGAGCTCTTCGCCGCATGGCACTTTTTCCAGGTCCTCGGTGTTCAGGCCTGCTGCTCCCGCAATCCACTTTGTCGCGTAGCCGGCCTAGCTGGATGTTCGGACAGCAGAACCAAGATCGATAGCCGCGATTCGGCAGGCGTCCATGGTCTGGCGCAGTTCATCCGCCGCTTGCCGGACCGGCAGGCTTACGTCATCGGGCGGCACAGTCAGCCGTGCGCTGGTTTCGTCAATGTTGAAAGTCCAGTCGGAGTCCAATTTTTCCCGTTACTTGTGACTCGTAATAGTGACAGGACATGTCGCGAAGTGGGCTCAAGCGCCGGGCCGTGAATCGCAATATCTTGCGGTTCGTGCTGCCTCCAGTGGTGTTTTGACTTGCATCTCCCTGGCGTCCAGGCGGAATGCTGCGCAAGGGCCCGGCCACTCTGCCCAGGCCCTTGGACATGCATGGCTGCCTGACGTCAACGCTTTGGGGAGGGATGGTTAGGCCGGTCCCTTAGTTGAGTGGAAGTCCGAAGTGGTAGGTGTCGTCCGCCGTGTTCATGGACTTGAAGGGTCCCTCGCATTTTCCCGATACCGCCGAGCAAACTGAGATACCTGGACCGATCAGGGTCAACTCTTCAGGGCCGGCCCAGCCGTAGCGCTGCTGGAAACCGCGCCCGATCTTGACTGCTGCCCCGGTCGCCGTCTCGACAATCAGGTCATGGGCCGGGGCATACCAAAACCGGCCACCAGGGCTGAGGCCACTGCCGAAAGCCGTCCGGTCTCCATAGGAAGAGTGGACAGAGGACAAAACGGTTCCGTCAGCGTTCTCGAAATCGATGCGATCCTCCCTCTCCACCGCCCAAATGTCCCCACTGACATCGGCGACAGGCCGGTCGCTCAGTTGGGGGGCTTCGCCCGCGGCCCACCGCCAAACCCACACCTCCCCGGTGGCCCCTCCACCGGGCGAGATTGCGTAGTAGACGGCGGCATCATCGATTGATCCGTAAACCACACTTTTTTCGGCGGCTAGAGACGGGATCACTGCATGGGCGAGCGCCTCCCCGGTGCTTGGACGCACGACGACGATGTCCCCGCCGTATGCGCCCCTATGGACCCAAGAGACCAGGTCATGGCTGGGGTTACCGACTATGTCCCGAATGTCCTGAAACTCACCCCATTGACGGCTGAGGCGGGTTTCCTTGGGTTCCAGCCAGTCGAGCTCCCTGATGCTGTGTTCCCAGTCTGCCCAAACAAGCCTCGACGTCTCGGCATCCACATAGACCACACCAGTGGAAGTCGTTGTGAATGACGCCACGCGAGCCGGTGGCCATCTGTTTTCCCCGACATATAGGTCTCCCCCATCCGTGTAGAACAGGGCATCAGGGCCCCAGCCTTCGCGTGCGGCAACAGATACTTCAGATTCCGAAGTCGAAGGCACCGAAAAGGCCGGACCGGGAAGCGGTCGCTCCCCATCCGGCTCCTCATAGGTGCAGCCGCCGACCCAAAACGCCAATCCCAGGCTGACAATCAGCGCCGCTACCCGCTGACGCCCTGATTTACCACTCCACACCCCGCTGCTCACTTCCACACCTTCTGCTCATCTTCGAGGGGTGTCATGGAGCTCATGGATCCACCAAGCCGCTACAGGGTACTGTGAGGCCCCGCAGCCGGGTGGCCCCGCAGCCGGGTGGCCCCGCGGGCGCCCCGGGGTGGGATGCCGTCGCCTCAAGTCTCCTCCGGCACCGTACCCGTGACAATGAAGAGTTGTACGGCGCCAAATTTGGGAGGGTCACAGATATCGTATTTGAGGCAGAAGGCAAGTTTGCGGAGTCCCCGCAGCATCTTTGGGCTGATGCTGCGGCGCAGTGGTTCCCTGCGAATCCATACCGTTGGGCACCAGGGCCACAAATGCTGAGCGTCCAACCTGAACCGGACGGTTCCCAAGGCCGGGGACAGTTATGGATTCCCATCGAACCGGAACCCGCCAGATAGTACCTGCCTTTGCGGGCCCACAATTCAGGTATTTCCTGCCGGAACCCGGCTCGCTAGGCTGTGTCCCATGAACGGGAAAGAGGCCATAAACGGGCGCTCCTATCCAGAGGGCGTGCCGAGTTGGATCGACACAGAGCAGCCTGACATTGAAGCGGCCGTTGAGTTCTATTCCGGACTTTTTGGCTGGACTTTCGAGGATGTTATGCCGCCCGGAGCGCCAGGCCGTTATCTGATAGCAAAGCTTGATGGCCAGGATGTTGCCGGGCTGGCGGGCGGCGGCGGTGGCGGAACCCCGCGGTGGAGCACCTATGTCGCCGTCGATGATGCGGATGCCGCCATGCAGCGGCTGACCGCGGCGGGCGCCACGGTGCTCGAGGCGCCGGCGGACGCGGGGGAGGGAGGGCGCAGCGCGGCGCTGACCGATCCCGAAGGTGTTGAGTTCCGCCTCTGGCAGGCCAAACGGCGGTTAGGCGCGCAGGCGGTCAACCAGCCGGGATCCTGGAACTTCAGCGATCTCCACACGGAGAACCCCAGCGCAGCCATTGCGTTTTATGGAGGAGTATTCGGCTGGCAGGTCGACGACGTCGGTTTCGGCATGATGGTCCGCCGGCCGGGTTATGGTGACCATCTTGCGGCTACATCCGATCCCGAGATCAGGGAGCGGCAGGCAGAATTTTCCGCCCCGCCAGGCTTCGAGGACGCCATCGCGTGGGTGGTGCCGGCTGCCCCGGGGGAACCGCCGCACTGGCACGTCACGTTCGCGGTTGCCGACCGTGATCAGACGGTCGAGGACGCGAAACGCCTTGGCGCCGAAGTCCTCACGCAGCGCGAGACCGAGTGGACACGCGATGCCCTGATCCGCGACCCGCAAGGAGCCGAATTTACCGCAAGCCAGTTCACGGCCGGCTAGATAGGACGGACGCTTCCTCAGGGTAGAAAGGCCTGATCCCGGGACCAGGTCAGGGCGCCATCGACTCCGGTGTTTCGATCCCCAGGGAGCGCAGTTTCCGGTAGAGAGTGGTCCGGCCCATGCCGAGGGAGTCCGCGGCGACCGAGCGGTTGCCTCCACTCTGTTCAAGCGCGGCCACGATGGCATCCCGTTCCAGGGACTCGAGTTTGGAGAGTCTGCGCCGGCTGGTGCTCTGGAGATGCTCGGGGAGATCATTGGCCTGCAGCACACGGCCCGGATGTTCCCGGCCCAACGACTCGAGGGTGGCGCGCAGTTCGGCTACGTTTCCTGGCCAATGCCAACGCATCAGTCCTTGCAGGGCAACTGCGGAGAGCGTGGACCGGTCGGCCGGTGCGGCCGCGTCCAGGAAGAGGGCTGCCAGGACCGGGATGCGCTCCTTGGTCTCGGAGAGGCTGGGCACAGTCACCCGTGTGGCAATCTGGGACACCGCTTCGGAGACAAAGTCCGGGCACGCTTCCGGATTCATCGTCAGAACCAGCCGGGCGGGGGCCCGGCCGGCCGAATATAGATCGGCAGGGGAGGGCGCAGCCTGCTGCCGGACCGCTGCATCCAGTGCCTTGAGCCTGTTCAGTTCGGTCCGCGGCAGATCCTCGAGATGCCGCAGGACAACGCTGCGGCCTTCTTCGATGGCCCCGCGTGAAGCCGTGAACCAGGACGCGTCCCCTTCCCCGGGCAACAGGCAGGCATCGAGAATCAGGGGATTCGGGCCAGAGTCCTGCCCGTTGAGCCACGCAAGGGTGTGGTGCAGCTTCCCCGAGCCGCCGGGGCCGCAGACAGCAATCGTTCCCGGCCCCTGGCCTGCCCTGTCAAAGGCGCTTCGCACAATGTGCGGGAACGCTGTGCCGCGGAGGTCGATCCGGGTGTAGTTGCCGTCCACGGCGTCGAGGCCGGTGGCGAAGATCAGGACGTCGATCACGTGCTCCACGCCGTCCGAGGTCCTGATGCCCCGGGGCGTGAGTTCGACGATGGGAGTTTCCTTGACGGATACCAGCTCCACGTTGTCCCGGTTGAAGGTTTGCCGAGATCGAGCAGGCGCTTCTCGATCTGGCTGCTCGCCTCCCGTGACATGTTCCCACGCCTGTTGTGTCGCCGTCCGGGTTTTCCGCTGCCTTACGCGGTGAGGCGGGTGAGTCAGGAATGCTGGACGGCTCCAAGGCGAAGGCTGAACTCCCGCCGGAATCTTGCGTGGCCATCACAGCCTGGGCGTCAAGCATGATCACCGGAGCCTTCGAGGAGCTCAGCCTCAACTGCGACATCCCCAGGGCGAGCCCGGTTGCGCTTTGCAGAGGCCGGCAACGTGGCGTCGCTGGAGCCGACGGCAGAAGCCGAAGAGGCCTGGACCCGGACCTGCCAGGAGATCGCCGACTTGACGCTCTTCCCGAAGGCTGACTCCTGGATCTTCGGCGCCAACATCCCGGGCAAGAAGAAGACGGTCATGTTCTACCTCGGGGGCCTCGGCAACTACCGGAACAAGCTCGCCGAAGTCCGCGAAGCGGGCTGCGAAGGCTTCGAACTGAAGGTACTCGCCCCGGCGGAGTAGCAAAAACGCGGACGACGGCGGCTGCCGCACCTTGGGGGTGTGGCAGCCGCCGTCGCTGTTCCTGGTTCCGGACGGTCCAACCGATAGCCGGGTCAGTCTCCGTGTTCCGTATGTTGACTGGCCGGCACGGCCCAGGCCTCGCGCGGGTCTGTGGCCAGATATAGGGGAAGTCCCCAGCCCGCGAAGAACCCCAGCGCTTCAACCCAGGACGTGTTTTCTTCAGCCCCCGCCTGCCTCCCCTGATCCGTCATCGAAATCGTGAGTTGCCGCAGCCGGCTCCTGACCTCGCCCAGCCGCGCTGCCACCTGGGTCCGCAGCTGCTGACGGACCGGGCGGTGGTGAGCCAGGTGGTAACGGCACAACAGCGCCGGGTCGCCGGCACCCTGCGGTATGGCGGGGTCACATTCCGGACAGACCCGGTCACGCCAGATCCCCACCGTCTCAAAGGACCAGGTTGTGGTATGGATCAGCGCATTGGCTTCAGCGGTCAGGTCTTCGGTGTTGGCGTTGGCGAAGCCCATCCTCAGGGCGGACGGCTCGCTCGACGAGCTGTCCAGGCAGATCCGGCACGGCCCGACAGGAGTCAGCACGTCGTCCGGATGACGATGAAGCAGGGACCTCCTGCGGTCCAGGCCGTCCGCGACGTGGGCCAGCAGATCCTCGTACAGGATGCTCACGTCGAACGGCTGATGGCCGCCCCGGGATCCGGCACCGGCCTGCCACAGTTCGATCTCCACCGCCGCGTACGCCCAGGAGTGCCGCGGGCACAACCCGAGTGAGGCCCGCAGCAAACGCCGGATACTCCCGTGCATGATGTCCCCATGAATGAAGGACCACAGCTGCCGCACTTCCTCCACGGACAGCTGCAGCGGGCCGGCCGGCACCAGGACGCCGGTGAGCCTGTCCCGCAACGGCACGCCTGATCGGCCGGGAGCGTGTGGATTACCAGCCATGGGGACCATCCGTGCCTTCGTGGGAAACCGTCGACATAACAAGGCTAGTCCCGCCTTAACGAATACTGGACCCGCTGACGTCGTTGTCAGCGGGTCCAGATTAGTTGCGGCCGGTGAGCCGGCTCCAGAGATCAGGAGTAATCGTAGAAGCCCTTGCCGGACTTGCGTCCGAGCTCGCCCCTGACCACCATGTCGCGGAGGATCTGCGGCGGGGCGAAGCGGTCGCCGAGGGGTTCATGCAGGTAGTCGGCGATGCCCAGGCGGACGTCCAGCCCCACGATGTCTGTGGTGCGAAGGGGGGCCGGAGGCGTGCCGGTAGCCCAGTTCCATGGCAGCATCGATGTCCCGGGCGCTGGCGACGCCTTCTTCCAGCATCCGCGTGGCCTCCAGTGCGATGGCTAAACCAAGCCGCGAGCTATCGCCGGCCGCGGTGCGCACGCCAATGACCCGCAGTTCTTCGGCTACGCGCCGGTGGAGGCGGCGAACAAGGCCCTCGCGAAGGCGGGGATCGGCTGGGACCAGGTGGGCGCCGTCGAACTTAACGAGGCGTTCGCCGCGCAGTCCCTGGCGTGCATCAACGCCTGGGGCATCGTCCCGGCCATCGTGAACCGGCACGGCGGTGCGATCGCGATGGGCCACTCCTTGGGCGCGTCCGGCACCCGGATCCTGGGCACCCTCGCCCGGTCACTCCAGGCCTCCGGGCAACGCTGGGGCGTCGCCGCGATCTGCATCGGCGTCGGCCAGGGACTCGCCGTCGTCATGGAAAACGTCACATAAACCGCACTAAGGCATACTGAACAGGAGCTTTAGGGACCCGTCAGCTTTTGGCTGACGGGTCCCCGCAATGTCCTTGAAGAAACGAACCAACGTGGGTTTGCCTGGCGGCGGTTACGCGCGCCGGGCTTTTTGTATGGATAAAGGAGAGTGAACGTGACACGTATTGGCATTGTGGCCGAGTTGGGTCGCGAGAGCCGGGTGGCGGCGACGCCCACCACGGTCAAGCAGTTGTTGGGGTTGGGCTACGACGTTGTGGTCGAGAAGGGCGCGGGGGAGTCCGCGTCGTTCCGTGATGAGGCCTATATTGAGGCGGGCGCCCTGATTGTGGGCGCCGATGAGGCGTGGGGGTCTGAGGTGGTGCTGCGGGTCAATCCGCCCACCGAGGAGGAGATTGACCGGCTGGCTCCCGGTGCGACGCTGATCGGGTCGTTGAGCCCGGGTTTGCGCCCGGAGCTGGTGGAGGCGTTGGCTGCCCGTCCGATTACAGCGTTGGCATTGGATGCTGTGCCGCGTATTTCGCGGGCGCAGTCGATGGATGTGCTGAGTTCGATGGCGAACATCGCCGGGTACCGTGCGGTGATTGAGGCCGCGCATGAGTTCGGCAGGTTTTTCACCGGTCAGGTGACCGCTGCGGGGAAGGTCCCGCCGGCGAAGGTCCTGGTGGCCGGCGCGGGTGTTGCCGGGTTGGCGGCGATCGGGGCTGCGTCCAGCTTGGGTGCTATTGTGCGGGCGACGGATCCGCGCCCTGAGGTCGCTGACCAGGTGAAGTCGATCGGCGGGACCTACCTCAAGGTTGAGGTGGAGGAGGAGATGAAGTCCTCTGACGGGTACGCGAAGGCCACGTCCGAGGCGTACAACGCCCGCGCAGCGGAGATCTACACCGAGCAGGCAGCGGATGTGGACATCATCATCACCACGGCCCTGATCCCGGGCCGTCCGGCGCCGAAGCTGCTCACCGCGGACGATGTGGCCGGGATGAAGTCCGGCAGCGTGATTGTTGACATGGCCGCGGGCCAGGGCGGGAACGTGGAAGGCTCGGTCGCCGGGGAACGGATCGTGACGGAGAACGGTGTGGTGATCCTGGGCTACACGGATCTGCCGGCGCGTCTTCCGGCGCAGGCGTCCCAGCTGTACGGGACGAACATGCTGAACCTCCTCAAGCTCCTGACCAAGGACAAGGACGGGGTCCTGAGGATCGACTTTGATGACGTGGTCCAGCGATCGGTGACGGTGGTCCGCGACGGTGAGAAGACGTGGCCGCCGCCCCCTGTCCAGGTCTCCGCCGCCCCCGCGGCCACGGCCCAGGCCCCGGCTGCAGACGCCGCTGCGCCGAAGAAGAAGCAGGGCCTCAGCACCGGCGCCAAGGCCGGGCTATTTGCGGCCGGCATCGCTGCGCTGTTCCTGGTCAACGCGGTGGCTCCGGCGCCGCTGCCGCAGCACTTCACCGTGCTGATGCTCTCGGTCGTGGTCGGCTTCTACGTGATCGGGAAAGTCCACCACGCCCTGCACACCCCGCTGATGTCCGTGACGAACGCGATCTCCGGGATCATCGTCGTCGGTGCCCTCCTGCAGGTCACCTCGGACAACCCGGTGATGCAGGTCCTCGCCGCCGTCGCGGTGCTGCTGGCCAGCATCAACATCTTCGGCGGGTTCGCCGTCACCCGCCGCATGCTCGCCATGTTCTCCCGTGGAGACGGGGCCCGTAAATGAGCGCCGTCACCGAAGCAGCAGCAACACTTTCGAGGAGCCTTACCGTGTCTGACACCGTCTCCGGTCCGTTGACCGCCGACACCATCGCGGGAGCTGCGTACATTGTCGCGGCCCTGCTGTTCATCCTCAGCCTCGCCGGGCTGAGCAAGCACGAAAACGCCCGGGCCGGCGTCGTCTACGGCATCACCGGCATGGTCATCGCCCTCGCCGCCACGGTCTGGCTGACCGTGCAGGGCGCCTGGGGCACCGGCCACGGACTCACCGGCCTGGTCCTGCTCCTGGCCGCGGTGATCGTCGGCGGCGCCATCGGCCTCTGGCGCGCCCGCGTTGTGGAAATGACCGGGATGCCCGAACTGATCGCGCTGCTGCACAGCTTCGTGGGCCTCGCCGCGGTCCTGGTGGGCTGGAACGGCCACCTCGAGGCCCCGGCCCTGTCCGCGGACCTGATGGCCGTCCACCACGCCGAGGTGTTCATCGGTGTGTTCATCGGCGCGGTGACCTTCACCGGCTCGATCGTGGCGTTCCTGAAACTTTCAGCCCGGATGAAATCCTCACCCCTGATGCTGCCGGGCAAGAACGCGATCAACCTCGGGGCGCTGGCCGCGTTCATCGCCCTGACCGTTTGGTACGTCAACGACTCCCAGCTCTGGCTCCTCGTCGTCGTCACCATCCTGGCGCTCGGGCTGGGCTGGCACCTGGTGGCCTCCATCGGCGGCGGCGACATGCCAGTGGTCGTGTCCATGCTCAACAGCTACTCCGGCTGGGCTGCGGCCGCGGCAGGTTTCCTGCTGAACAACGACCTGCTCATCATCACCGGCGCCCTCGTGGGCTCCTCCGGTGCGTACCTGTCTTACATCATGTGCAAGGCCATGAACCGGTCCTTCATCTCCGTGATCGCCGGCGGCTTCGGCATCGCAGCCCCTGCCGCGGCGGACGCCGAGTACGGCGAGCACCGCGAAATCACCGCCCAGGCCACCGCCGAAATGCTGGCCAACGCCTCCAGTGTGGTCATTACCCCGGGCTACGGCATGGCAGTGGCCCAGGCCCAGTACCCCGTCGCGGAACTCGCGCACCAGCTCCGCGAGAAGGGCGTGAATGTCAGGTTCGGCATCCACCCCGTCGCCGGGCGGCTGCCCGGACACATGAACGTGCTCCTCGCCGAAGCCAAGGTCCCGTACGACATCGTCCTGGAAATGGACGAAATCAACGACGACCTCGGCGACACCTCCGTGGTCCTGGTCATCGGCGCGAACGACACCGTCAACCCCTCCGCCGCTGAAGACCCCGGAAGCCCCATCGCGGGCATGCCCGTCCTGCGCGTCTGGGAAGCCGAGAACGTCATCGTGTTCAAACGCTCCATGGCCGCCGGCTACGCCGGCGTCCAGAACCCCCTGTTCTACCGCGACAACTCCCAAATGCTCTTCGGCGACGCCAAAACCCGCGTCGAAGACATCCTCAAAGCGTTCTGACTGACACTGCGCTGAAGGCAGCGGGCGACGGCGGGAGATTCCCGCCGTCGCCCGCTGTTCTTTTTATGGGGGTGCTGGAGGTCAGGCGGGGACGGTGACTTCGTCCCGCTTTTCGGAGGCTGCGGGGGCGGAAGCCGTCAGGCTGACGGTGACGGGTTCGAAACCGTCGGCGCTGACGTGCACGGTAATGTCCCCTTCTGTGACGGGCCTGATGACGGCGAGCAGGCGCCCGTCGAACGAGGTGTGGCTGTCTTCCGTGTACAGCTCATCCGTGTCGGGGCGGGCGCTGCCCAGGCCTTGCAGCACGCCGGCTCCTTCGACCGTCACCGTGACGGTGTGTTCAACGTTTGTGGCGAGGTTGCCTTGGGCGTCGCGGAACTCGATGGCCACATAGCTGAGGTCTGAGTGGTCGGCGCGTAGTTCGGTGCGGTCGGCGGCGGCAGTGAGGCGGATATCTCCCGTTGCTGTGCGGAGTGTGGTGCGGGCCTGCTCCACCCCGTTGATGTAACCGACGGCCACCAGCTCGCCGGGCTGATAGGTGAGCTCGAAGTGGGCGCGGAACCGGTGGTTCGGTCCGGCCGGGACCCTGCCCACGGCGGAGCCGTTGAGGAGCAGTTCCACCTCGTCCGCGTCGCTGTAGACCTCAACCCTGACCGGGGAACCTTCGGCGACGTCCCAGCTCCAGCTGGAGATGGAGTCAGTCCAGGTCCACGGCCCCATCCCGTGTTCGCGGGCGTAGTTCTGCGGGCGCTGGACGGCGATGTAGGGCTCATGGCGGAGCCCGAAGACCGTCTCGCGGTAGTAGGAGGCGGGCCGGCGGTAGCCGGTGATGTCGATGTCGCCGCACCAGGCGAGCCGCCACGGGTACGGCGCACCAAGAGCGGGTTTGCCCTCGGTCCCATCCGTGTACTGCACGCGGCCGATGCCCGCTTCGCCCAGGTAGTCCCAGCCGGTCCAGGTGTAATCGCCGATCACGTGCGGGTTTTCCTCCACCAGCTTCCAGAGGACATCGATCCGGTCCGGGAACGTTTCGGTTCCCACGATGATCCTGTGGGGGAAGAGTTCCCTGTCCATCACATAGCGGCCGTCACCGTAGTTGATGCCGGCCACGTCCACGGCTGCGTGGGATTCGGCCGTCCGTTCCGAGACAAGCGGGGATGCGCTGATGCGGCCCATTGCCTCACCGGCCCCGCTCATCATGGCGTTGACACCCTGGCTGTCATCGCCGGCGCCGGCCTCTTTCATCATGGCCGCGGCGTCCGCGATGACCGAGACGAAGCCGTTGATCCCGTTGGTGGTGTAGCGGGTGGAATCCAGGGACCTGATCTTCTCGGCGATCTGCCGGCCCCAGCCGGAGCCGAGTCCGCTGCCGGTTTCCGGGATCTCGTTGCCGATGGAGTACAGCACCACGGACGGGTGGTTGAAGTCTTTCGCCACCATCGCCTCGACGTCGCGTTCCCACCATTCGGGGAAGGACAGGGAGTAGTCGAACGCGGATTTCCCTTCGGTCCACACATCGAAGGTTTCGTCCATGACCAGCATGCCGTGCTTGTCGCAGGCGTCCAGCATGGCCTGGCTGACCGGGTTGTGCGCGCTGCGGATGGAGTTGAAACCGGCTTCCTTCAGCAGCTGCACCCGGCGCTCGTCCGCGCGGGCAATGGTGGCCGCGCCGAGGATGCCGTTGTCGTGGTGGCTGCAGGCGCCGCGGAGCTTGACGGTCTGGCCGTTGATCTGAAGGCCGTTGAAGGGGTCCAGCTGGAGGGACCGGATGCCGAAGGTGGTGCTGTCCGCCTGCAGCACCTCCAGGTCGTCGCGGAGCTCAGTCCGCGCCGAATACACGTGCGGGCTGTCCAGTCCCCACAGCAGCGGTTCGGTGACGTAGAGGCGCTGGCGGACGACGGCGGTGCTGCCCGCCTTGAGTGTTACGGGGGCGGAGCCGACGGCGACTACCGCGCCGTCGCCGTCGTACAGTTCCGTTCCCACGGTCACCGTGGCAGTGGACAGGCCCTCGTTCTCCACCGTGGTGGCGACGTCAACGACGGCGCGGCCGGCGGTGATGTCCGGCGTCGAGATCCGGACGCCATTCGAGGCCAGGTGTACCGGCTCCGTGACGGTCAGGAACGTATCGCGGTAGATGCCGGCTCCCGAGTACCAGCGGGAATCCTGGTGGACGCGCGCATCAACGCGGATGGTGTTGGCCTGGCCGTACTTCAGGAAAGGATCCAGCCGGATGGTGAATGTGGAGTAGCCGAAGGGGCGTTGGCCGGCGAAGTCCCCGTTGATGAAGACCATGGCATCCCGGTACACGCCCTGGAACTCGAGGGAGACGCGCTTGCCCCGGAAGTCCTCAGGCACCTCGAACGTTTTTGAGTATTCGAATGCGCCGTCGGGGGAGTAGCCGGCGTGTGAGCCCTGGGCTGAACCGGCAGATCGGGGGAGGCCGATCAGTGCATCGTGCGGCAGGGTGACGGGCTGCGGCGGGGCAACCGGCCCGTCGAACTCGGCGAAGAGGCTGACCTTCGGGCGTACTGCCCATCCGGCATTGAAAGAGGTGCGCGTCATCGAGGTTCTCCCTGGATTCGGTATCACGTGTCACCACTAAGAGATCACTTTGCGGTGACACGTGTCAATAAACCGTTGGGTCCGGCCGAAATGCTAGGCCGTTTCTCCCGGCAGGACCGTGACCTCGGGAAGGGAAGCGGGCTGCGGCGCGGGGGCCTCAGTGCGGCTAAGAGCGGCAAGCTCAGCGGCGATCCGCTCCATGAGCGGTGCGTTGTGGATCCGGATGGTGGTGAGCCGGGGCGAGACAAGCTGCCCGATGGCCGTGGCATCGACACCTAGCACTGAAAGATCATCAGGGATCCTCAGCCCAAGCGCCCTGCCGGCGGCCACAACGGCAAGGGCGACATCGTCGTTGTAGCAGCCCACAGCAAGCGGGGAGTTTTTGGCTTTGACGGCAGCGAGGGCGGCGCTGGCCCGTCCGAGCTCAAGGGGGATTTCAATGCGTTCGGGTTCCGGCAGGCCCTCAGCGCGGGCACCTGCTTTCATCCCCTCGTAGCGCCCTGGCCCGAAGGGATCGAGCCGCTCATCCAGCAGGGCTGCATAGGCCAGCTGTCTCGGACCGTTCCGCAGCAGCGCCTTTGCCATGGTCCGCCCGATGACGTGGTTGATGTCGTGGGTGGGGTCCTCGGGCGTATGGATCCGGGGAATGACTGCCGCCCCGGAATGATGCAGGACCTCACGTTCGTCTGCCCCGAGTATTCCCATGTCCACCACAGCAACGGGCCGGAAGTGCAGGATGGCAGCGAGTGTTTCGCGGGGGTTGCTGCCGGCGAAGCGGACCACCACGCTCAGGCCGTGCGCGGCTGCGTGGCTTGTGACGTTGTCAACGAGATCCTGGAGGTTGCTTCCGAACGTGGTGTTGGGGACGAGGATCACCAGAATGTCACTCCGGCCAGTCACCAGCGCGCGGCCGGCGGGGGACGGCTGATAGTTCAGTTCCTCGGCCGCTTTCAGGACTTTGGCACGGGTCTCCTCGGGAAAGCGGGAACCTTGGCCGTTCAGGACATGGCTGACGGTTGCGCGGGATACACCAGCCCTCTTGGCAACATCAAAGCTGGTGGGGCGCCTGGTCGGTTTCGATTCCGGGGTCACCTTTTGATCATCGCACAGGGTGGGTTGACACGTGATACTCACGCTGTGAACCGCCAGCAGGTGTCCCGGTCAGGCGAGCCAGCGCCACCAGCGTGGCCGCTCCGGTTGCGGCATCGGTTCCGGCTCCGGCTCCTCGCCCAAGGCCAGCGCGGCCTCGACGATGTCGTCCGCTGTGAGCGTCATGACGGCCTCACGATCGAGCGCGTCGAGACTTTGTTTTTCGTCGAGCGACAGCCGCAGCGCCTGACGGTTGAGCGCCTGCTCGAACAGCGTGCGGGCGAACCGTGCGTTGCCGGAGTCCTCGCCCGCGTGGAGCCCGGTGAAGATGCGGCGCAGCATCTGGTCTGCACCCGGCTCCAGCCTGTACCCGTGCTGGGCCAGCATCCGGTGGAAGATCGTCTGGAGTGCGTCGACGGAGTAGTCAGGGAACGTGATCTCGCGGGCGAAACGGGAGCGCAGTCCGGGGTTCGAGAGCAAGAAGGACTCCATCAGCCGCGGGTACCCGGCCACGATCACGACCAGGCGGTGGCGGTGGTCCTCCATCCGCTTGAGCAGGACCTCGATCGCCTCGGGGCCGAAGTCCATCCGGCCGTCCTCCGGGGCCAGCGCATACGCCTCGTCGATGAACAGGACGCCGTCCAGCGCACGCCGGATCACCCGGTCCGTCTTGATGGCGGTGGTGCCGACGTACTGCCCCACCAGCCCCGAACGGTCCACCTCGACCAGGTGGCCTTTCTGCAGCAGACCGACCGCGCGGTACATCTCGGCCAGGAGCCGCGCCACGGTGGTCTTGCCCGTGCCAGGGTTTCCGAGGAACACCAGGTGCTGCGACGTTGCCACCTCCGGCAGGCCGTGCGCCTTACGGCGGGCCTGGACCTGGAGCAGTGCGACGAGCGCCCGCACCTGTTCCTTCACTGTCTCCAGTCCGACCAGCGCGTCGAGCTCGGCCTGGACCTCAGACAGCGGCCGGGCTGGCCCGGGCCTCGCACCGGTGAGATCACTGACCAGGTCGTCAACGCGCTCCGAACCGGGCAGCTTGAGCTGATCGGCCAGTCGGCCGATCGTTTCGCGCAGGTCGTCAAGCGGATTGCGGCTGGCAGCCATGCATCCACTGTAGTACTCGATTCCCGACAGGTATGGGGTTGGCCGCACCAGCATAAACTCCCTTTTGGGAGTAGTACTCACGCAATGGCCGGGATAGCCACAGGTATCCTGGCCACACCGATCGGTGCCAGCACCAATACCGCCACGACACCGAGGACTAGCCCCAACACATAGTCCTGCTCATTCATGTCCCACTGCACCCTGTGCGAACTACAACCCGTACAGCGGAAAACAGCCGCTCCCCGGACGTCGGAGCTCAGTCACACTGAAGCGCATCCCCCGGCTGCAGCATGCGCCAGGCGAGCGGTAATGACACCAACCATGGGAGCAGCGGATGACCTACACCTGACTTGGGCGTCTCGAAACCTCTGCGCCTCGAAACCCAAGGGTTTTGAGACGCTTGCGGCGTGTAGCGTTTATGGCCCCTTCACCGGGCAGTTTTGCGGGCGGGGTATACGGGACATCTCAAACTCCACCCCTGTAAAACCGAACGTCAAATGCGGGTTGTCGCGCTAAGGGACCGTCTAACGGGACGGCTTAGACACTGGACCCTTGCGGGACGCCGCCGGTTTGCTTCCTTATCGGATGATCGGCGCGCCTATAGCGATAGAAACACCTATGACGATGACAAGCGCTCCGAACATGGCCAAACCTATTGCCCAGAAGCGCCTCAAACCCTCAGAAGTAATATCCTTTTTGAAACCACGCAACTGCTCCATCATCGAACGGGCAAACCGGTTTCGAGCCAGGATAATCAACACACCGAAAACGACTACCACTCCGCCATGTACCAAGGTCTCGAGAGTCACGTTGCTGTCCCTGCTCCCCAGAAAAAGTCATAGATCAGCACGGCTGCTCCTCCGACTATCGCGAAACCCGCCAACAAATTTTTATAGAGCAACTTTCGACGCATGTATCGGTGAACGTCCCCATCAGGGTGGCTCCGCAGATATGATCGGGCTGCCCACCCCTGTAGGAGGCGCCCCAATACAAGCATGGCAAATCCGCAAGCGAGCCAGCCTAAACCAACCACCGTTGCTTTAGACATCTGATCCTCCGGTAATTAGAGAACATGCTTGAGCACTAAAGTAGCCCAGTCCATCTCTGTGCGGTCGAAATGACGAAACACCCGTTCAGGGCTTTGGATGCCGAGCTTGACCTTATTCTCCCTCTGGAGGCAGACAAAGAATCCAGAAGCTTGTAAGGAAAAAATTGTACCGGTAGAGTTCCCTAACGGGCGGCCTGCATAACGGTCCACCGCGGCCCGTCAGACGGGGAATCGCACAGTGGCCAGCGGGCTTCCCATCCCGTATCGTCACGTTCAACTGTTACTGCCGCCGGCTGGGCCTAGTTCAGCTTGAACATGGAGTGGGGATGTTTGGAGTAGGACCGTTTTCTCCTTCGCAAAAGCTGATCCTGACCGTCGGCACGTCAATCCTCACAGTCCTAGCGCTCATCAGATGCATCACCTTTGTGGCCACGGGCAACAGCGAGTGGCCATGGACAGCATGGACGGTTCTGGTGGGAGTACTCATGCTTGTGTGGATCCGTAAGGTCCCCACAAAAGAGCCTCGCCAATGACGCCAGTCGGGCTAGCGCTTTTCGGTTTGGGATTTGTCGGCCTACTCGTTGCCGTCATGTACGCGTTCATAGACAAGGAACGAACCGGTGAGCTGTTTAGACGAAAAAGGATCCTTGTTCCTTTGATGATCACCTCAGGGGTATTAGGTTTCGCGGGAATGCTCGTCGTCTACCTATCCCAGTCGTCGTAACCTCGGCCGGCTCAAATCTGGAGCACATTGACCTGTCCCACTTGCGGTTCCGCCTGTGACCTGCAGAATCCTCTGCGGCGATCAGTTAGGGCGGGCTTGAAGTCTTGGGTGGTTTTCCATCGAGAAAACAACGGCTGCTACTGCGGCGGCCAGAGCTGGGACGTAGAACCAGCCGATGCTTGCGGAGCCGATGACTACGAAGACAACAAGAGCGACAGTAGTGGCGACCGACACTGGAGTCCGTGCGCGTCCACGTATCAGGAGAGGTAGCGCGGTCAGGGCGACGGGGATGAGTAATGGCACGAAGATGGAGGGCCTATTTGTTTCAAGCAGGGTCGGATGGCTAACCTGCTGTGGCCCACCAGGCGTTAAATTTACCTGGGTGTACATGGGAACCACTAAGAGAACCAAGGAAGCAACTATCGCGAGTGAGACAGCCAGGAGCTGGCGAACATTCTTAGAATCCAGATGACGTTTCATATGACTCCCGCCCTGAAGCTGTGTAAACCAACGAAAGCACTGTTGGAGTGATTCCGCTAGAGGACAGCGGGGCTCGAACAGAACGTCCCTGTAAGGCTTCCTCAAACGGACGGGTTTGTGGCTCCCTTGTTCCTTATTGAGAAGAGAGCTAAGGCAATTCCTGCCACGGCGATCGGCAGAGCAGCTATGTACGCTCCGCCGCCCAGGTATGTAAGGATCCCACCCAGAGGGTAGGTCGCACCAAGCCACCCGACCGCCACCAACGTGGCCCTTCCGACTATGGAACGGGGGTGGCCCAGCAACGCGATAGTACTCGCCGAGAGGCACCAAGTCCCGGCTAGAAGGAAAATGAACGCACCGACAAACGCCATTCGGTCTGCGGTAAATGCGCCAACAAAATTGATGAAGCCAACGGTCGTTAGGACAAATCCAAGAAGCAGCAACCCCAGTTCCGACGTTAAGAGGGCCGGTCGTTCGATCAGCGACTTGAGCATGCAACGACCCTAATTGGAACGGCTACGACTGGCCATACCAACAGTGAACCGCTGACAACGCTGAGGCTGTCCCATGGAGGGTTCCCCCACTGGGACGGTTGAGGCTCTATACGGCCCCTCCGGGCCGGTGACTCAACCCCCAGAACTGCCATCGGCAGGGGTGCTCTTGGTAGTAAGACTTACCCGACTAGCTCAGGAGCCAGCTGTTCGGAGGAACGCACCGGTTTGATGAAACTGGCGAACCGTAAAACCAAAAAGAACCACCATGGCCAGCAGCAGCACGATCATTACGACATCCATGACGGATGTTATTTCCCTTGACGCTGCTTGCCCGCAGAAGAAAACGACTAAACCAGGCGCCACGAGCAATTGCTTGGCCAGACCCTCCCGGATTTGAACTGCGGCCCCTCTGAGCACTGGGAGCTCATCGACAGCGACAGGCCCTTTGGCTAGGACCTGACGTCGGACGTGCTTCACCTCATCAGCTGTTAGGCCCACCGTGACGCCGATCCGCTGGGGCTGGACTAAAGGGCGAACTTTCTTGTTCCCGTAGATTAGACCAACAACCAAGATGCCGAGCCCGGCCAGTAGCAGACCGATGTATATCCCTGAGCGAAAGAAATCCCCTCCGCGCTCCGGCCAAATCGACGCAAGCGCCAAACCTATTCCAAGCCCACCTAGAACTATCAAAGGGAAATGCACCGAAAAGTACCTTCGGACAGCAACCCCGACACCCAAGTCCGTTATGCCCTCTGCCCTCGAGGCCGCCTTAGCCCAGCGAGCCTCTGCTCCCGCATTCGCTTCACGCATTCGGCCCCCTAGTCTTCGCTTTGGTGCGATGATAGGCGCGCCTCACGGGACATGCCCGATGGGAAAGCAAAATGGTAGGAACTTCAGCGGATTAAGCGGTGCCCGTATGACTTCTGAGCACCAGCAAGCCCCGTTCGTCCCGTAGAGGGTTCGGCTTTCGGGCCGTGCGGTGAGACATTTCCTTTCGTGTAGGAGAATTTCCTGTGAGGGGCAGGGGTGTTGAGGGCGTATGTGGGCGGCGATGGGGACAGCCCAGATCCAGGTCGCCGCTACCAAGCACCAGTACTCAAGCCAATGAGCCCGACCACGATGAAGATGCCTCCAGCGACGAGAAACGCTTTCGCAACCCGCCGTATCCCGCGATTCTTCTTATTTCTGTATGCCTCGCGAAGGTCTGTGTCCTGGCGAATGAAGAGATTCCCGTTGGTCACCAGTTTGGCTAGGGGCTTGGAAATTGCCAGGCAAAATAAGCCCCCGAGCAGAACGACCAGACCAAACAACAGCGCCGACATGCTCTTCCTCCTGTCTCCGCCTCGCGGATCGCCGCATTGCTAGGCAATTGCCCTCAGCATTCCATCCGTGCATGCCCCTGTGAAGATGTGCGACACCCACTCCAGAGGTCGGCCCAGGAAGCCCGGTGAAGATCGGCAAACGGAACGGTAACCTTTGAGGCGCTCGCCTGGCAATAGCCACGTTTGATAGCAGTCCGAACGCGGTGGCTGCGGGATCCCTCGCAGGTACGATCGGGACATGTCGTCAAGCACTTCCCTTCCGAGTGGCGGGTCTGGATACAGGATTCAAGCGGAGGGGTTGGGTCCTCATGATTCTGAATTGACGCTGGCCTTCCCTGCGCCCTATTCCGAACTGTCGCGGAGCCCAGAAGTGTTTCAACGACAGTGGAAGCAGCTGAACTACGCCTTTGGGCTACCAGACCCTTCCACTTTTCCTGCCTTGCGTCTCCCCTTACCGAATGAGGATCTGGCCGCCATCAGGCGGTACATCCTCACTTGCCGTGAGCTTGCAGGATTCTCCATGCTTACAGAAGCTCGGAGGCTCCAGTTGAGTGGCGGGGTGGGCAAGGAAACCGAGGTGTCCCACACTATGCCTTCGAGGGAAGTAATTCTTGGGTTTGCCGTGCGCTTTCGCCAGCTTCACTCCGACGACCCCGCAGGCTGGACAGTAGTGAAGAACATCGCCAGCCGTGCCATTGGCCGCGAAGGGCAGCCGGTCTCTACAACCGGGGGCGGCCAAATCAGGCAATGGAAGCGTGCCCGGGCTCAGTTACTAAAGTTCTCGCTCGATGAAATCGTTCAAATGAAAGTCATGAAGGCCGAATGGCCCCCGGGTTCAACAATTCCCGAGCCCGATAACCTCTTTACTCCTTCTGAATTGATTGAACTCTTTCAGTACGGGGAGTACATCCACTGGGGAGACCATAGAGATCTTCATTCGGCGATTCAACGGAATCCTATGCTCAGTGCCATCCTCGAATTCAGATTCCACACCATCCAGATCGGCCTTACCCATCTCTACTTTGGCTTTGCCAAGCTCGCCGAGGCTGCCTTGGCAAACTGGGGAGTAAACGATACAAGGGCGCGAATGTCGTCCCCGATCGTCCCGTAGAGGGTTCCCTAATGGTCAAGCAAGCTCTCAGCAGTCTCCCGGAGATAGTGCCTCCGCCGCCTGCTGCGAGGATGCTGCCGAGAGTTCAGCGGCCGGTGCCCATCCGATCACGCGCGCAACTTACAAGGGCGGATAAATCGAGCCCGTAGGTCGGCCCGTCGCCTGAACCGTACTCCTCGAGTAGGGCTGCACCGCGCTCGAAGAGCCGGAGCGCGCCAACGCTGTTCCCCCGGGCGGCGTGTGTGAGCCCGACGCAGATTTGGGCGAGACCTTGCCAAAGGTTGCGTTCTTGGGACGGCCCAGCTTTCCATCGGGCCTCAAGTACCTCATGTGCAGCGAAGGGCCGGCCCGCTTCGACCAGGCTCCTGGCCGAGACCAAAGTCTCCGCCGGCGGCAGCGGCTCCTCGGAGACCGGCTCCACGCCGGCGCTTCCGTACGGCAGCGGCCGTCCAAGAGCGTCACGTGGCCGGGCCTGCCGCGGGCGCTTTGAAGCATCCCGATCCCGGTCGCCGATCATTGCAGTTTCCGCTCTGAGCGTCCGTGGACCTTAGCAACCTTCATCCGCCCAATGCTATAGCTCGGCCCTTCCGAGCCATGCACTTCGGCCGGGGCCGCATGCTTTGAATTCTTGGTGTGCGTTCAAGGATCCCCTTACGGGCAGCTGAATCCCTGTGTCTCATAACCTCCGTGCCTCAAAACCCTAGGGATACGAGACGAGTCTCCGCTTGTGCATGATTTCCAGCCAGCGCCGAAACCCTGACGATATTGTTGAGCATCACTGGCAGCAACTTCTTGGGGGAAGCAATGATCATGGCACTCTCGACGTCCGACGCAAATCCACTGATCCCGTCCTGGGGCATCTTGGGATTCATGCTTGCCCTGAATGCAGTCCTGTTCATTGCCGCGCTGGTGAGCATTGCCCGCAATAGGATTCACACCACCGGCGGCACCATCGTTTGGGCTCTCATTGTCCTTTCGGTGCCAGTACTCGGTTCGATCCTGTGGTTCTTAGTGGGGCGCAGGCGGTCAGCTTTGCGCCAGGACGGCTGATTCTCTTTGGTCAGGTTCCTCGGGGTCTGCCGTAGCTACCCTTCGTGGGTTGTCGGAATGTCCTGGGACGCCGCCCATTCGCCCACGTCGCGGCGTTCGATGGCGGCGGCCATCAGGTCCGGGAACAGGTCCGGTGTGCAGGCGAACGCCGGGACGCCGATTCCGGCCAGCGCCGCAGCATGGTTCGCATCGAACGACGGATGGCCGCTGTCGCTGAGCGCGAGGAGCGCGATCATGGTGGTTCCCGCCCCGACGATCGAGGCCGCGCGCCGCAGCATCTCCTCGGCGATCCCGCCCTCGTAGAGGTCGCTGATCAGCACCAGGATGGTCTCGGTGGGCTGGGTGATCTGGTCCTGGCAGTATGCCAGGGCGCGGTTGATGTCCGTGCCGCCGCCCAGCTGCACACCGAACAGCACGTCAACGGGATCGTCCAGCTCGTCCGTCAGGTCAACCACCGCGGTGTCGAAGACCACCAGCCGTGTGCGCACGGACCGCAACGAGCTGAGGACCGCCCCGAACACGCTGGAATACACCACGGACTCGGCCATCGAGCCGGACTGGTCAATGCACAGGATGATTTCCCGCTGGATCTCGGTGCTGCGCCTGGCGTGGCCCACCAGGCGTTCGGGCACGATGGTCCGGTACCCCGGCTGGTAGTGCTTGAGGTTGGCGGCGATGGTCCTGTTCCAGTCGATGTCCCGGTGCCGCGGCCTTCGTGTCCGCGCCGCCCGGTTCAGCGCTCCGGAGACGGCCTGGACCGTCCGCGCCCTCAGCCGCTCTTCGAGCTCATTGGTCACCTGCCGGATGACGGCCCTGGCCGTCTCGCGTGAATGCTCGGGGATCACCCGGCCCAGGCCTATCAGCGTGCTGACAAGGCCGACGTCGGGCTGTACCGTGCGCAGCATCTCCGGCTCGAGCAGCAATTGCCGCAGTCCGAGCCGGTCCATGGCGTCGGCCTGCATCACCTGCACCACCGTGGAGGGGAAATAGCCGCGGATGTCCCCGAGCCAGCGGGCCACGCGCGGACTCGAGGCGCCCAGGCCGCCGCGACCGTTCGTGTCCGCCCCGTACAGCTCCTCCAACGCCTGGTCACGGCGGGCATCGGCGGCGGAGAGCTCAACGTTGTTCCCATCCGCCGTGATGCCGTCGGCCTCATTCCCGCCGAGCACCAGGCGCCAGCGGCCCAGCCGGCCGCGGCCGTTACCGCCATCGGGGTCCGCAGCACTCACGCGACCGCCTCCCATCCGAGGTACCGGGCCATGGTCCGGATGGCGGGACCGGCGGCCGCCAGATCCAGGGTGGTCTCGCCGGCCACTGGGGAGTCATCGCCGATGCGGCTGACCTGTTCGCCGATCTCCCGCCTCTCCGGCCGGCTGAACGCCGAAAAGGTCCTGCGCAGAAGCGGCAGGACGTCGTCGAAAATCTCTCCATCCACGCCCGCGACCCAGTCGTCGACGATCTCCAGGAGCCTCCGGTCGTAGACCAGCAGCGTGGCGTCGCCGGAGAGAAGTCCGTCCAGCCAGGCAGCGGCTTCCCGCGCCGGGGTCGCGATCGAGAGCCGGCGGCTGAGGCTGGCCGCGACGTCGTCCCCGTTAACCAGGCCGGCGTCCAGCAGCAGCCGGGTTGCCCGCCCAGCCACCGAGCCGTGGATCCGGTCCGAACCGGCGACGGCGGCGAGGGCACGGTGCCAGTCGTCCAGCGGCAGGTCAGGCAACAGGGACAGCCCCTGCTGGGCCGAGTCAACGGCGCGCCGCATCGCCTCTGCGGTGTCATCGTCCAGTCCGGCGCAGGCCGTGGGCAGTCCCACGCACGCCCGCACCACCGTGGTGTCCAGGATCTTCCGCACCCCCGTGACATCGACGCCGCGCACGTTGCCGTACCGGCAGGTCCGGGCCAGAGGCGCAATGGTTTCCAGCAGCGGCGCGACGTCCTGCTGCAGCGCGGTGCGCTCGGCGAGGACGGAGACGACGGCGCCGATGCCGTCCGGCAGATCCGCAAGAAGGCAGCCCGCCAGCAGCCCGCTGAGCTCCGTCAGGCTGCCCGTGTCCTGCGCCTGTTCGGAGACGTAGGCAGCGGCGGCCGAGGCAACCGTGGTGCCGTAGCGGCTGGCCTCCACCACGTCCAGAGCCAGCTCCGGCTGCCACTGGAGCGTCCACACCTCCTTGAAAGTGCCCGTGGTCCGGCCGGTTTCGGTCTGAACGCCCCACCCCACTCCGAGCAGCACCAGCCGGTGCAGCAGAACCGAACGGGCCAGCTGGCCCGGCTTGCGCAGGTCAAGGGTGAGGACCTCTTCCATGGCGCTGGGTTTCCAGCGGAGCCTGCGCTGGGTGGCGGCGAGATCGGCGGCCAGGGGCAGGGTTGGCGCGGATTCCGGCACGTTCCCCAGCTCATGTCCGACCGTTAGTTCGCGGTGCACCAGGGCCAGCGGAAGGGGTGAACCGTCGCACAGGACCGCCTGCGCGGCGTCGTCCAGTTCCGGCAGTCCCGGGCTGGGCCGCCCCCGGACGGCCGCAAGGGCTGTTGCCATCCGGCTTGCCTCCACAATGGAGGCCGTTGAGGCGTCGAGGTCTTCCCGGCGGAGGGCGTGCGCAACCCGGACCAGCCAGGTGGTGGCCACATCCGCCTCCGCATCCCGGGCCATCCAGTGGCCGAAGAGATGCTGGTACCAGCCAGGCGCCGTGACGCCGGCACCGTACCCGCTGCGCAGGCTGAGCCTGCCGGAGGTCCACGGGACCCAAGTGACGGCCACCTTGGCCTTGGGAAGGCCGGCGAGTACCTTGTTGTCAGCAGACACCGACGGAAACGTGGAAGGCACCAGAGCGGGAGCGTGATACGCGCCGCACACCACGGCGATCCGTTCATGCCCGTCACGCATGGCAGCCCGGATCAGGCGCCGCATCCAGGCTTCCCGGCGGTTGTTTTCCAGGACATCAGGATGGTGGTCCGGCCTGTCATCAACCGCACGGATCTCCGCAATAGCCTCGGTCAGCGCCGCGAAACGCTCCACCGGATCCGCGTTCCGGTGCTCGACGGCGTCCTCCCACCACCGTTCGGCGTCGCTGTATCCTGCGGCGCCGGCGAGTATCCCGATCGCGTCGGGCCGGTAGGGCTGCTGCGGGAGGGCGGGAGGTTCCGTTCCCTCGGCGGAGGTTCCGCCGTCGGCGTCGGAATCTTCCCCTTCCGCGTCCACTGAGGACGGACCGGACGACGGCGGCCCGGCAGCTGAGGCGGCCAGCTGAAGTCCCAGGGTGTGCGCCGCGGGCAGGTCGATCGCCCGCACCTGGGCGCCCGTGGACAGCGCCCAGCGGATCGCCACCCACTCCGGCGAAAAGCCTGCCATGGGATAGAAGTAAGCCAGCCGGGGTTCGTCCGCCGCGTAAATCAGCCCGGCGACGGGTGGCACCATCTCCGGATCGGACAGCAGCGGGATCACCTGGTCAAGTTCAGGCGGGCCCTCCACCAGCACCAGGTCCGGGCGCAGGATTGCCAGGGCTTCGGCAACGGAGCGTGCCGAACCCGGGCCGTGGTGCCGGATCCCCAGGACGTGGACGTCGGTCATGAGGTCAGTTCGGGGATTCGAGGTCGCGGCAGGCCCGGTAGAGGTCCTTCCACTCCGGCCGGTTCCGGACCACGGTCTCCAGGTATTCCTGCCAGATCACCCGGTCCTGCACAGGATCCTTGACCACCGCCCCCACCAGGCTCGCCGCGACGTCGTGGGCCCGCACCGTCCCGTCGCCGAAGTGGGCGGCGAGGGAAAGGCCGTTGGTCATCACCGAGATCGCCTCGGCCGTGGACAGGGTCGCAGAGGGCGATTTGATGGTGGTGCGCTGGTCCTGGGTCACGCCCGAGCGCAGTTCCCGCATGACCGTGACCACCCGCCGGACCTCGGAAAGCGCGGCCAGGTCTGCCGGAAGCTCCAGGGCGGTGCCGAGGCTGCGCACGCGGGTGGTGACGATTTCGACTTCCTGCTCGATGCTGTCCGGGAGCGGCAGCACCACGGTGTTGAAGCGCCGGCGAAGGGCGGAGGAAAGATCATTGACGCCCTTGTCCCGGTTGTTGGCCGTGGCAATGATGTTGAAGCCCTTGCGCGCCTGCACCTCCTCGTTGAGTTCGGGGATGGGCAGGGACTTCTCACTGAGGATGGTGATGAGCGAGTCCTGCACATCGGACGGGATCCTGGTGAGCTCTTCCACCCGGACCAGGCTTCCGGTCTCCATCGCACGCATCACCGGGCCTGGCACCATGGCCGCCCGGGACGGGCCGTCGGCGAGCAGCCGGGCATAGTTCCAGCCATACCGCAGTGCCTCCTCCGGGGTGCCCGCGGTGCCCTGCACCACCAGGGTGGAGGCCCCGGAAATAGCCGCGGCGAGATGCTCTCCGAGCCAGGTTTTCGCCGTGCCGGGCACACCCAGCAACAGCAGGGCGCGGTCTGTGGCGAGCGATGCCACGGCGATTTCCACCAGCCGCTCCGAGCCCAGGTATTTCGGCGTGATCCGGACTCCGTTCGGCAGGGTGCCGCCGAGGATGTAGGTGGTCACCGCCCACGGGGAGAGCCGCCAGCTGGGCGGCCGGGGCCTGTCGTCCGCGGCGGCCAGGGCGCTTAGCTCATCGGCGTAGGCGTTCTCGGCGTGGGCCCGCAGAACATCTGTGCCGGTCTGGGCATCGGTCATGGGAAAGCCTCCGTCAGGGATTGTCGGAATGAGTGGTACTGCACCGCATCGCGCAGCACACGGCGGCGCCCGGCGTCGTCGTCGGACTGGTCGAGCAGGCGCCGTGCCTGTTCGGCAGCCTCGGGCGGCAGCGCGGCAGGAAGGACGTCGGCAAGCATGCCCGCCAAACCGCTGCTTTTCTTGGCAAAGAGCTGATCCAGCACGGTCCCCGCCAGGTGAAGACCCCAAGGCGTCGGCAGGGCACGAAGCGGTTCAACCAGGCTGAACCGGTGGTCCGGTCCCGCCTTGATGTGCCGGATCAGTATGTCTTCGCGCTCGTTCCGGGGGAGGCAGTTCAACAGCCGCAGGTCAGTGCGCACGTCGAGCAGCGCGCGCACCCAATCAAGGTCGGCCTGCAGGGCAGCGGTGGCGAGGATCGTCTCGAGGATCCGGGGTTCCTCCTTGAGCAGGGCAAGGGTTGCCGCCGGGCTGCGGCCGGAGGCAGCGGTCCAGACCTCGAGCGGGGCACCGCGTACGACGGCGTCCAGCCGGGCCAGCCGGTCGGGTTCACCTGTGCGCCTGTCAGGCGGGATCCCGTCGCGCAGCGCAGCCGCGTCCGGTTCGGGCGGGAGGCCGATCTCGAATTGTTTGCGCAGCACGCCCTTGAGGTGGAGCAGCGGGCGCAGCCGGTCAGCCATCCGGCCCGAGCGGGCGCTGGCCGGCAGCCTGTCGAGCAGGCCCGCGGCGACGTCCCGCACGCTTTTGGCCTTGTCATCCAGCGCACGCTCCAGCAGTTCCTCGTCCCCGTCACTGAGGTTCGTGATGAACGTGGCCAAGTGGGCGGCGCGCTCCCGGGCGGCGAGGCTGTCCCAGTGTGACGCAAGCTGTTCCCGGGCGGCTGCCGGATCTTCGCGGCGGAGCCGTCCAAGCTCCGTGGTGGCATCAGCGCTCTTCAGCTCTGTCCAGTCAGCGGACGCCGGGCGCTCCGTGGCGGGGACGCCGGCCTTCAGGTCCTCGAGCCAGCGGCCCCGGACACCGATGGCAGGATGCAGGCTCTCCGCGACCGCGAACCTGCTGTCTGCCAGCTCAAGCAGCTTCGGGAGCAGCCGGTGCGGAACCCGCTGTCCGGCCGCCTCGGCGAACCGGAGCCAGTCGGTGACCAGCTGGTTGCGCAGGTCCAGTCCGACAGGCGGCTGGGTGAGCAGGAGGTCCAGCAGGCGTGCAGCGTCCCCGGTGGCCTGTGGAGTGTCGTCCGGCGGGGCCGGCTCCGGGAGATCGGCAGGGTCCAGGATAGTGGAGCGCCGGGCGGCGCGGGTGGCGGCGTCGGCCAGGGCCGCCTGTTCCAGGAGAGACTCCTCGCTGGAGAGCCCGTCCGGCGGGAGGGCGCCCAATTCCACTGGCGGGGTTGGTGCCGGGTGCCGGGCGGTCCCAACAAGCGCGGCGGTTCTGAGCTCGGCCAGCCATGTCATGGTGTCACTACCGCCCCGCCGATGACCGCGGAAAGCGGCCGCACACGGCCCTCCTCCAGCTCGCCGAACAGGTCCATGGGATGGCCGCCGGTGAGGGCCAGCAGCGAGTCCAAAGGTGCGTCCACCAGGGGGAGTGCGTCCCCGGATCCGTCCCGAAGCCAGCCGTTTTCAGCGGGGGAGATGCGCACGCCGCCGAGTAGGACCGGGTGGCGCTCACGCCAGGGGGAGAGTGCAACAGCAGCCGATTCGGCTTCCAGTGCTTCCTGGATGCTGCCCCCTTCGCCCAGGTCCGTTGCCATGCCGAGGGGTGCCACCGGGCTGGTGAACATGGCACGTTGAGGCGCGGAACCCGGGTAGCGCGCGACAGTGGTGTCCAGCAGTGCGCCCGCGAGCTGGGGCGTCGCCAGCGACTCACTCTGGGCGGCAAAATCGAGGACGACGACGGTTGTTCCGTCGGGTGCCCGCAGCCAGGTCCGCTGGTGCTGGAGCCGTCCGTCGTCGCTGCGGTGGGCACCGAGCACCAGCCACGGGCCAGTCAGTGCTTCGATGCCCTGGACGTCGGAAGCCGGGACTGCCCATCCGACCGCCACCCGGAGGTCCGCAAGTTCAGCGGGAGCTAAAGCGTCGCGTTTGCGCCACGCCTTCGTCACGGCCCACCAGCGGCCGGCCCTGAGCAGGAGGTGGTCCGCCCAGTCCGGCCGGGCATGGACGTCCGAACCCATGGCCCTGACCTGCTCGGCCAGGCCTGGAAGCTGCGCGTCAACCAGCCGTGCAGCCACGCCGTCCCACCAGGAATACGGCTGCGTGCGGGCGGAGGCAAGGCCGGTCCGCACCAGGTCGGTCAGCCACCGGGAAAAGTCGTCAATCCCCGCGTCCATCAACGCCATCCGGTCCGCGAGCCGCTTCGCATGTGCCGCCGGATCCGCCGGCTGGTCGCTCTGGCGCCGCTCCCTCACGGTGGCACGTTCCGCCCGTTGCGCCGCCCATTCCTGGGCGAATTCAGCGGTCTCCGCGCCGCCGTCGGCCGCTTCACCCCGGGACCAGAGCAGGAGCAGCGCGAGGGCGTGCTTGCAGGGGAACTTCCGGCTGGGGCAGGAGCACCGGTAGGCAGGGGCGGCGGTGTCCACGCTGACCTGGTAAGGGGTCTTTCCGCTGCCCTGGCATTTGCCCCAGACCAGGACGTCGTTGCTGCCTGTGTCGGACCACGGGCCCGGACGCGCCAGCTTGCGCGCGGCTGCCAGGGAGGGTGCGTCGGGCGCAGCGCTGACCACCCGCTCCTCGCTCCAACGCCCCATGAAGCACATTGTGCCCGAGGTCTCAAAAACTGCCAAGGAGGCACGGCGGCGTGGCGGCCTCAGCCGGCCTGCCCGCCGGCAGCCTTTGCTCGGCGTCCGCTGCTGAGCGCAGTCCTGATGTTGACCTTAGAGGTGTAGGAGATGGACCCGTACTGGAACAGCCGGACGCCCAGGTAAAACATCAGCACAGCCCCGACATAGACGATGACGAGGGCACCTTCGACCACCGTGAGCGAGCCAAGCCCGTTGCGGAGCAGCGCAGTGACCGGGGCGGTGAACGGGAAATACGTGAACACCTGCACTATCAGTGCCTGCGGGTTGGAGAAGATCAGGGAGACCGCGTAGAACGGCACGAAGATCATGATCATGATGACCGCCATGAAGTTACCCGCCTCCTTGGCGGTGGGCATCACGGCACCGATCGCAACGAGCGTCGTGGTGAACAGTGCGAAGCCGCCCACCAGGATGAAGAAGCCCGCGATCATGGGGCCCGGTTCGAAGACCAGGGCGGAGAGGTCCACGTCGGGGATGCTGATCTCGTCGCGGAAGAACAGGTAGCCGATGACAAGGGGGGACGCGAACACCACGATCTGCAAAAGCCCGATGGCGAAAAGCGCCAGGACCTTGCCGCTGATCAGCGTGGTCGGTTTCACCGTGGTCAGGATCATCTCCGTGACCCTGTTCTCCTTTTCCTCCAGGGTGGAATTCAACATCTGGCTTGAGAGCAGGATGACCAGGCCGTAGAAGATGACAACGTATGCCAGCGGCGGCACCGCGGACATAAAGCCGGCGGTCTCCACTCCGCTGCGGTAGGTCTTCACATCCACGGTTGCCTCCGAGCGGGCCAAAGCTGACAGTTCCGGGGAGCCGATGCGGGAACTGACAGCCTGGCTCAGCATTGCCTGGGCAACTGCGGAGTACTTGTTGTTCTCGAAAAGGCCTTGGTCAGCGCCGTAGACCCGCACGGTCCCGGTGGCCGGGTCGGCCGGGAAATCGAAGAACGCGTCCACCGCCCCGGACTGGACTGCCCGGATGCCCTCTTCTGCGGATGGCGCCTTGGAGGCCCCGAAGATCCGGGCCTGGTCCGGGGTGATGAGGCCGGAGGCGTCAGCATAGGAAATGCTGAAATCGGCACTCTTTTGGGCGTCGGCGGCAGTGTCTGTTGCCATGTCGGAGACGTAGAGCAGTCCGAAGACGACGGCCAGCATGAGCGGCACGGCCAGGGTGCCTGCCCAGAACCGCTTCTTGGTGACGGTGCGGAGGAACTCAAAGCTGATCACGGTGCCCAGGTTGTGCTGTGCCATTCTTATGCCCCTGCCGGGTGGTGGGTGGCTGCGTCGGTTCTGTTCTGGTCACCGTAGACCCGGATAAAGATCTCCTCGAGGGAGATCTTGGTGGTAGTGAAGCTCCGGACCGCCACACCGGCGGCGACGAGCTCCCTCAGGATGTCTGCCTCGTCAGTGTCATCGGTAATGGACAGCTCCGAGTAGTTGGTCTCATCGAGCGTTGCAATGTAATGCGGGGAGGCGGGGATAGGGCCGGTGTGCCTGAGCCGGATGATGCGGCCGCCGTAGTGGTCCTGTACCTCGTCGATGGTTCCGTAGGCCTCCGAGGTCCCGTTCTTGAGCAGGATGACACGGTCACAGAGGCGTTCCACCTCCTCCATCTGGTGCGTGACCATAACGACGGTGGCACCTTTGGCCTTCTGACCGTCGACGATGTCCATGAGCAGACGGCGGTTGACCGGGTCAAAGCCCTTGGTCGGTTCGTCCAGGATCAGCAGCTCGGGTTCGTTCATGATGGTCACGCCGAGCTGGACCTTCTGCTGCTCGCCACCGGAGAGCTTGTCCAGCAGAAGGCCTGCCTTGTCCGCCAGGGCCACCCGCTCCAAATAGGCGAGGGACCAGCGTTTGGCGTTGGTCCGGTCCATGCCCTTCAGGCGGCCGAAGTAGGTCATGACGTCGATGACCTTTTCCTTCTTGTACAGGCCGCGCTCCTCGGGGAGGTAGCCGAGGCGCTCGCCGGCTTCGGGACGGAAGGGTTTTCCGTCAATGTGCAGGATCCCGCCGGTGGGTTCGTAAATCCCGAGCAGCGCCCTGATGGTGGTCGTTTTTCCTGAGCCGTTGCTGCCGAGGAAACCGAATGTCTCGCCCCGGTGGACGTCGAAGGATAAATCGCGGATGACTGTGGTGTCCCCGAAGTCCATCCGGAAGCCGTCAATGTGGACGAGTGCTTCACTCATGGCTGTTCCCGGATCCTGTTCGGCTGCTGTCAGCTTGAGCCTACTGACCCGATGGCTGACAACCTACAGGCTTAAGACCCGCGATCCTGGTGGCCGTCGCGGGGCCGTCCATCCTGACCGGAGCGGGCTACTCGGCAGAAGGCCGTTGCCGTTGCTTCTTTGTTGCTGACCGCTGTTGTTTCGTGGCAAGGCGGCGCCGGTCGGAGCCCCGGGTTGGTTTTGTTGGCCGGCGGCGTGGCGCACCCGGTGCGAGGCCTTCAGTCACAAGTTCGGCGAGTTTGCCCAGGGCGATCTCGCGGTTGCGGAGCTGGGACCGGTGTTCGGAAGCGGTCAGAGTGAGCATTCCGGTGATGAGCCGCTGTCCCAGGCGGGTGAGCAGCATAGTCCGTTGCTGGTCGGATAGCACGGACGAGCCCGCGATATTCCAGGAGAGTTCGACCCGGGTGTCAGTGGTGTTGACGTGCTGGCCGCCCGGTCCGGAGGAGCGTGAGAACCTCCAGTGGAGTTCTGAGGCGGGAATCGTGAGCGTTGGCGACACCTCAAGATCCATGCAACAAGTGTGGCATGAGTGAGAGTGGTGCAGCTCCGGGCCCGTTGGGACAAAGGTTGGTGCTGGGCACCGGACGCCGGCTTTTTGACGGCGGCACACCCGACGGCGAACAGGTTCCCTAGGTGGTGGCGACGGGTTGGTCGCCGGCTCAGAGGAGGCCGAGCTTCGCGAACGCGTCCACCAGACCTTCACGGTGAGGCGGCGCGGCCGTGTGGTCTGCGAGGGCGAGGAGTTCGGGTGAGGATCCCTCAATGGCGATGCCCACCCCCGCGAAAGCGATCATCTCCAGATCGTTCTGGCCGTCGCCGACGGCTATGGTGTCTTCCCGGTCGATGCCGAGATGGGCGATGGCGGCAGCGACGCCGTCGGCCTTGCTGATGCCGCGCTGGTACAGCTCGCCGGCGTGGCGCCCGTCATCGGCGATCGAGTTGGCGACGACGGCAATATCTGCACCGATTGCTAGGGCGATTTCCTCCATCGGGACGGGGGCCTCGAAGACAGAGATCTTCGCGAACGCAACGGCCGCGCGGTCCGCTGTCACCTGGACGGAGCCCAGGATGGCTGACGAACCGCTTGCCCGGCCGTTAGGGGCGCGCCGGAAATGCTCTTCGATAATAAACCGGAGCCTTTCCTCCCTTTCGGGGGCTACATGGAGCGAGTCCTGCGCTTCCAGGATGTAGACAGCCCCGTGGGCATCGAGGGCGGCCACTGTCCGGGCCGCGAGGTCGGCAGGAAACCGGCGGTCCAGCAGCACCTCGCCGTTAACCTCCGCATAGGCGCCCGCGCTGGCCACCAGGCCGTCAAAGCCGGCAGCGAGAATGCTGTCCGGCAGCATGGACACAGGACGTCCGGTGCACAGCAGGACCTTGTGGCCCGCCGCCCGCGCAGAGCGGACCGCCTGTACGTGGCCTTCGGGAACGATGCCATAGTCGGCGTAGGTGCCGTCCACATCGAGGAAGACCGCATGAATGGTTGCTGTGGGCGTGCCTGGCTTCGAACTCATGATCCGGAATTCTACCGGCGCGGGACGGCCCTGCCGCAGCCGGGGCTCTTCCGCAAATACACGATCGTCCATATAGTTGCGCTTTTCTGCCATGGGACAGGGCGGTTTCTGTTCCTAGACTTGCATCCGTGATGATCGCCCATGGGCCCCAGAGCCGAATCAACCTGCCCGACGCTCCGCCGGATCAGCAGGCCCTCCTGGCCAGTGGGGGTGTTGCCTGCTGGAGCGAGCCCGTCTCCATCGATACCTACGCGCCGGGGGAGCCGGACCGGTATCCGCTGTTCCTGGACCGGCGTGTCTATCAGGGTTCCAGCGGGAAGGTGTATCCCATGCCGTTTATTGACAGCATTGCCGCCGTGAAGGAACCCCGCCTCTGGCAGGCGATCCACGTGGAGAACGAATATGTCCGGCTGATGCTGCTTCCGGAAATCGGCGGCAGAATCCACATCGGGTTCGATAAAACGGCGGGCTACGACTTTTTCTACCGCAACAACGTGATCAAGCCTGGCCTGGTGGGGCTGGCCGGGCCGTGGATTTCCGGCGGTGTCGAATTCAACTGGCCCCAGCACCACCGGCCGGCTACTTTCCTGCCGGTGGAAACCTCGGTTGAACGCGGCGATGACGGCCTGGTCACCGTATGGCACAGCGACCTGGATCCGTTGCAGCGGATGCGGGGCACCCACGGCGTCCGGCTCCGGCCGGGCAGTTCGCTGGTGGAGGTCGAGGCCCGGCTCTACAACTGCACGGACGTGCCGCAGACCTTCCTCTGGTGGGCGAACGTGGCGGCCCGCGCCCACGGGCAGTACCAGTCCTTCTTCCCCACGGATGTGCACCACGTGGCGGACCATGCCAGGCGGGCCATCACCGCTTTCCCGCGGGCTGACCGGCCCTACTACGGCGTGGACTACCCGGCGCTGGCCGCGGCGGGGAAACCGGATGCTGACCGGATCGATTTCTATGCAAACATCCCCGTCCCCACTTCCTACATGATCACCGACACGGAGGACAGCTTCTTCGGCGGCTACGACCATGACGCCGAAGCCGGTTTTGTGCACTGGGCAGACCGGTCAATCTCCCCGGGGAAGAAGCAGTGGACCTGGGGCAACGGACCCGTGGGCGGCGCCTGGGACGCCCACCTGACTGACGACGACGGCCCGTACGTTGAGCTGATGGCCGGCGTCTTCACCGACAACCAGCCGGATTTCAGCTACCTGGCACCGGGCGAAACCCGCACCTTCAGCGAGTTCTGGTACCCGATCCGGGACATGGGCCCGGCCCACCAGGCGAACGTGGACGCCGCCGTATCCCTGCATGTGGACGGGAACGGACGCACGGCCACCATGGGCGTAGCCACGACGGCCCTCCATGAAGAGGCAACCGTCCTGCTCAAGCTCAAGGGCACCACCATCCGCTCGTGGACAGTCCGGATCTCGCCGGCCCGCCCCTTCCAGGAGGTCGTGGAGCTCGGAGTTTCCGCCGAAGCGCCTGACCTCACCCTGCAGGTGCTTCTTGGCACCCGGGAACTGATTTTGTGGACCCCGCGCAAACCAGTGGGAAGCGGCGAGGCGGAGGAGCCCTGGGTTGCTACGGAGCCTGACCTGCCGGCGGCCATCGACAGCCAGGACGAGCTCTACTTCACGGGAACCCACCTGACGCAGAACCGGCACCCCACCCGGTCGCCGTTGCCGTACTTCGCGGAAATGCTGCGGCGCGACCCGCTGGACTCACGCGCCGCCACCGCCCTCGGAGCAGCCGTGTACAAAATCGGCGACTTTGACCAGGCACGTGAGTTGCTGGAAACTGCCGTGGCCCGGCTGACCCGCCGTAACCTGAATCCGCCCACCGGGGAGGCCAGCTACCGGCTCGGCCTGGTCCTCGAGCGGACCGGGCAGGCGGAGGCGGCAGCGGAACGGTTCGGGAAGGCAGCCTGGGACCGTGGGTGGGCGCATCCGGCACAACTTGCACTGGCCCGGCTGGCCATGAGGTCAGGGCGGCCCGCGGAGGCACTCCGGCATGCCGAAGCCGCAGCCGCGCTGGAGGCGGCGAGCCCGGAAGCGAAGCACCTGCAGGTCCTGGCCCTCAGGGGGCTGGCACGCACTGACGAAAGCCGTTCATTCCTGCAGAACATCCTGCTCGCGGATCCGCTCGACCCGGTGGCGTTGGTGCTGGACGGTTCGCTCCAGGCAAGCGATCCCAAAACAGCGCTCGCGGTGGCGTGCTGGCTCGCCCGGGCAGGGCAGTGGCAGCTGGCCCTGGACCTCACGGAGCAGCCCGCCCCCTCTGCCCACCAGGTGTTCGGCAACCCCGAGCCTCTCCGCCACTTCCTCCGCGCCACCTGGCTGGAGGAACTCCTCGAACCGGAGGCTGCGTCCGCGGAGCGGTCGGCGGCACGGCGCGCCAATACCACCTGTGCGTTCCCCTACGGGCTTGACGATTACGACGCCCTCTGCCGTGCCCTCGAAGCTGATCCGCGCGATAAAGTGGCGCACGGTCTTCTGGGGTGCTGGCTGCTTGACGCCGGCCGTAAGGAGGACGCCCTGGGTCACCTGGAAAAATCAATGACCCATGGTTCCGAGGACCCCGTGGTGTGGCGGAACGCCGCCCTCGCCACGGTCAACACCGGCGCTGACCTGGCAACCGCCGATTCGTACTTCGAACGCGCCCTCGAACTAAGCCCGGATGACGCCCGGCTCGTCTTCGAACGGGCAGTCCTGGCGGGCCTCCGCGGGCTGCCGGTCCGGGACAGGATTGCCGGGATTGAACGCCATAACCCCTCTGTCCTGAGCCGCGATGACCTGACCCTCCTCTACGCCAACTTGCTGATTGACGCCGGGCGGGCCGACGAGGCGCTGGACATCCTGTCCACGCGCAGCTTCCAGCCCTTCGAGGGCGGCGAAGGAATGGCACTGGATGCCTATGACCGGGCGGCAGCCAGCTGCGCACGCACACTCATGGGTGAGAACCCGACGGCGGCCATCACCTTGCTGCGCGAAGGTATGGAAGCTCCCGCGAACCTGGGCGAAGGCAGGCACCCGGCACACGGCATGGCCGAACGGCTGGTGGCACTGGGGGACGCCCTCCAACTGGCCGGGGACCGTGCGGCAGCAACCGTCGCCTGGGACCAGGCCTGCCAGAACGGGAATGCCCTGCCAGTCCACGCCGCCCCCGCCGGCCCGTCCGACTTCTGGCGGGGCGTCGCCCACGTAAGGCTCGGAAGGCAGAGAGAAGCCGAATGCGTGTGGCGGAGCCTGGTTACCCGCGCCGATGAGCTTGAATCAGCACCCGCAGCGCCGGACTATTTTGCGACGTCCCTGCCCGAATTGCTGCTCTTCGACACCGATACCGCCTCCGCGCGGACGGCAACGGCGAGGTCCCTCCGCGAACTGGCCGTTCAGGGCCGCCTGGAGCAGCAACGTGTGCGCCGGCAAGGTGAACACCAGAAGGAAGATGCAACCCTGTGACCGAATCACCGAGGTATCTTGGGTCCGGGACCGCCGAAGTGGACACGGCCTCCCTGACCGGTGCGCCGCCGTCGCACCTTCCCTCCCGGCTGACCATCACCCTCTGGGACTTCTCCTGGTACACCCGGGCTGAGGACGGCGGGCCGTATGCCGATCTGGACGCGGCCTGCGCGAAGGCCGCCGAACTGGGCTACAACACCATCCGGATCTGCGCTGCCCCGCTGCTTCTCTTCGGCAACCTCGGCCTCGACGGCCTGGCCGCCGATCTGGACATCGAAGGGCTCGGGAAAGCCCCCGACGGCGGCATCTACGGCAGGGGGACACGCTGGTACGACGCGCCCGGCGGCTACCGGCTGAACCTGCAGGCGCGGCTTCTGGAACTGTTCGACGCCGCTGCCCGGCACGGGCTGGTTATCATCCTTGCCAGCTGGGAATACCAGCAGTCCACAGTGTTCGCGGGTTCGCCGCGCTGGTTCGATGCCATCGATGCTGTCCCGCTGCACCACAGGTACCGGGTCCTCGCAGACTCCTGGGACCGCCTTATCGCGGCACTCACGGCTGCGGGCCACCGGAACCGCATCGCCATGGTGGAGCTGCACAACGAGGTGGACTTCTCCATACTGCCCGCGCTGGCAGAGGGCGGCAGCGAGCAACTGCACCGCCTGCGCCAACTCCACCCCGACCTCCTGGTTACCGCCAGCTACGGCAAACCGCCGCACCTGGCCATGCATACCGTTCCGGACGGCCCGGGGGCAGCGCAATTCCACGTCTACAGCTACGGCGTCCTGGACGCACTGCAGCAGCGGATTGACATCCGCTCCGAGGGGACCTCGGATTTCCCCAATCCGGCACTGCACGCCCTGCTCCGGCCCGACGCCCCGTCGGTGGCAGAGTACGGGCGCCTTGCCGACTGGAAATACCGTGCAACCGTTGTTACCGACCAGATGTTTTACGGCTACGACTGGATTGACCCGGATGCCTGGGACACGTGGCTCTGCAACGAATACGGGCCCTACCGCGAGGTCATGCGGCGGGAGATCGATTCCCGCGTGATCGCCATCGCCGCGTGGGCCCGCTGGAAGAACATTCCGGCTGTTGTGGGGGAAGGCTGGATCGGTTACACCCCGCTCCAGGGCACCTTCGAGGAGGGCCCGATCGGACGCGACCTCGCCGAACGCGGCATCCGGACCGCACTAAAGAACGGCATCTGGGGGATGGTCCTGTGTTCCAACGCCGCACCCCATCACCCCTTGTGGACCAACGAAGCGTGGCAACGCCGCCTCAACCACTTCATCCTTGCCGCCCCCACCAATTGAGAGACTTGCCCATGCGCCCCGTACCAACCACGCTCGAACTGCTCTCCGTTACCCACCGGCCACACGAGTCGGCCCGGCAATCCCCGCCCATGAGCAACACGGTGGATCCGCACGGCAGGTGGCGGCTGACCAGCCACTACATCGAATGCGCCGGCGTGCCGTCCGTTCCCGTGTCGGGCGAAATCCATTTCAGCAGGCTGCCCCGCGCCCGCTGGGAGGAACGGCTGCGGCTGGTGAAGGCCGGCGGCATCACCGTGGTGGCCTGCTACGTTTTCTGGATCCACCATGAGCGGACCGAGGGCCAGGCCCGCTTCGATGGCAACCTGGACGTGGCAGCCTTTGTCCGGCTTTGCGCCTCCATCGGCCTGGATGTCGTCCTGAGGATCGGGCCCTGGGCCCACGGCGAGGTCCGCAACGGCGGCTTCCCGGACTGGGTGCAGGCTGCCGCCGTCGGACACCGGACCAACGACCCCGCCTACCTGGCCCTGGTGGACCGCTGGTTCCAGCGCATCGGGTCTGAACTGCAAAGCCTCACCGGCCCGGACAGCAACGTGGTGGGCATCCAGCTGGAGAACGAACTCTACGACCAGCCCGGGCACATCACCGAGCTCAAGAAGATTGCCCGGGCTGCGGGACTCAGTGCTCCGCTCTGGACGGCAACAGCCTGGGGCGGGGCGGACATCCCCGAGGCTGAGGTCCTGCCCGTCTTCGGCGGCTACGGCGATGGATTCTGGGTGGACGCCAAGGCCTCCTGGGACCCGACCTTCCGCCAGCACTACTTCTTCAGCCACCAGTGGGATGACCCCGGTATCGGCGCTGACCTGCGCGAACAGCTGTCCGGGATCGACGCAGCACCGCCGCGTTCCCCTTCCGCCCTCTACCCGCCAGCCACCTGCGAGCTGACCGGCGGCATGGCCACGGCGTACCAGCGGCGGCCCTGGCCCAAAGGCAGGGATGTTGCCGCCGTGGCCCACAACAAGATCGGCAGCGGTTCAGGCTGGCAGGGCTACTACATGTTCGCGGGCGGGACGAATCCGCCGGGCGGACTGCAGGAATCCCAGGCTACGGGCTACCCGAACGACCTTCCCGTCATGGACTACGACTTCCATGCCCCCATCGGTGCCGCCGGCAGGCTGGCACCCGGCTTCGCGCAGCTGCGCAAGCAACACGCCTTCCTCGCCGCCTTCGGCGACCGCCTGGCGCCCATGCCCTCGACGCTGCCTGACCGGCTCCCCGCCGGAGTGGGCGATTCCGAAACGCTGCGCTGGTCCCTGCGCAGCGACGGCCGCTCCGGATTCGTGTTCATCACCTGGCACCAGCCCCACATCCCGCTGCCGGACTATACCGCCGCCCAGTTCAAGATCGCACTGGCAGAGCAGACCGTCAGCTTCCCGGACACTCCGCTGGCCATTCCTTCCGGAACCATCGCCCGCTGGCCCGTCAATCTCGAGATCGGCGGTGTCCGACTGCTGTGGGCCACGGCTTCGCCCCTGACCGTGCTGGGCCCGGCAGCAGCACAGACCCTGGTCCTCACCGCTGAAGAAGGCATCGAGGTCCAACTCTGCCTGCCGGGGGGAACCGCCCTTGACGGGGCCGCCACGCTACTCGCCGGAAACACATACTCCGTGGACGCCCGGCAGCCGGTCACACTGACGGCGACGGCGGGCCAACTCTCGCTAGCAATCCTTGTCCTGCCACCCCGGGTCGCCGACCAGGCGTGGGTCCTGGAAACGCCGGACGGCCGGGAACTGGTGGTCTCAGCGGATCCGGTGTGGCTCGCTGCGGATGGTGCCTTGGCCGGCAGGTCCCACGGGTCACCAGGGGTCACGCGATATTCCGCCGCGGCTGCCCGGTTCGAAGAGGTGATGGCGGCCGCAATCGATCCCGGCCAGCCTCGGCCGCGGGTGGCTGCGGAGCTGCTCCGCGCCGCCATGCCGGTGCCCGCGTCCTTCGGCTCGCTGGCGGGCCGGGCGGCCGCCCCGTCCGACGACGTGATGGACAAGCTGGCGGCGGTCTACCGGCTGGACCTGACGGTGGCATCCACGTCCGGCGGAGGGCATACGGAGCTGGAGATAGCCTGGGCCGGCGACGTTGCCCGGCTGTTCATTGACGGGACCCTGGTGGCAGACAGGTTCTGGGACGGCTCACCGTGGGTGATCGAAACGCACGACGCCGGGATCTCCGCTGGTGCGGAGGTCCTGCTCCAGGTCCTTCCGCTGTCTCAGGCGGCTGAGGTGGGGCTTCCGGCGGCTGCCCAGGAACGGAGAGACAGCGTGGCGGGCGACCTCGCAGCCCTGGACGCAGTGGAACTGATCCGGTGGACCGCCTGGACCGAGGAACGCACCGGATAGGCGGCCCGTCCATGGCGTAACATGGACATTCCGTCATGGAGGGAGTGCCGCGTGGAGCTGGCAACAGGGTTCCAGAACCAGCGCCTGGTGGTTGTGCCGCGGCCCCTCGTCAGGGATGCCCTGGCCCGCCCCGTCACGCGCCGCCTGGTGGTCACCGACGCCGGGGTCTTTCCCGTGGCGAAGGCGCACGGGCGCCGCCGCCCAGAAGGCGCAAAAGAGACCATCATCATCCTCTGCGTCGCGGGGACAGGCTGGGTTGAAGCGGGAGGTTCCCGGTTCGACGTCGGCAAATCCACCGCCGTCGTCCTCCGTGGGGGCACGGGGGAGGCCCACGCCTACGGCGCCTCAGCCGATGACCCATGGACGATCTGGTGGTGCCACATCCTGGGCTCCGATGCCCCGGAACTGGTTGCGGAGGCCGGGGTGCGCCCGGACCGTCCCATCATTTCGCTCGTCGCGGTGGACCGGCTGACGGCCATGCTGGACGAGATCATCACCGCCCTGGAACAGGACCAGTCGCCGGCCCGCCTGGTGGCCACGGCCGGAATGGCATGGAAGCTGCTGACCACCCTGGCTGTGGACCGCCGCCTCCCTGAGCAGGGAACGCCCCTTCAGCGGGCCATGAAATTCCTCGAGGACCGCGCGGACGGCGCCATCCGGCTTCCCGAGCTTGCCAAGGTGGTGGGTGTCTCGTCCTCGCAGTTGAGCAAGCTGTTCCGGGAGGCCACCGGCGGGGGAGTACTCGCCCACCACACGGCCCTGAAGATGGCCCGGGCCAGGCTGCTGCTGGATACAACAGAGCTGTCAATCGCTGCGGTGGGCCGGGAGATCGGGCTCGCTGACCAGTTCTATTTCTCCCGCCAGTTCCGTCGGCTGCATGGCATCAGCCCCAGCGCCTACCGGGCGGAACGAAAAGGCTGAGGGGCCGCAGCGGTGTAGGGCCGATTACGTGCCGGCCGGCCAGGAACCGACGGAGGCGGCGCGCAGCCGTGCGCGTCCTGGGAGTCCGGAGTTCGACAGATCGCGGCTAGGCTCCTTCCGGTACTAGATCGCACTCGATGGAGAGGTAATCCTCTGTGGCAAACACAGTCCTGACCAATAGCGGAACCGAAGAACGCGGACTCGCCCGCATAGCCCAACGGATGGCAGCCTGGACCGAAAAGTGGTTCCCGGACGCCTACATTTTCGCCCTGGCCGGCGTCGTGATCATCGCCGTCGCGGCCCTTGCCATCGGCGCTTCACCGCAGTCGATCGCCGACTCCTTCGGCAACGGATTCTGGGATCTGACGGCGTTCACACTCCAGATGGCCATGGTGGTGCTGACCGGTTACGTGGTGGCAACCTCGCCGCCGGTAGCCAAGCTCATCAACCGGCTCGCACTGATCCCGGCCACGGCGCGCACTGCGGTCAGCTTCGTGGCACTGATGTCCATGTCCGTGTCCTTCCTCAACTGGGGCCTCAGCCTCATCTTCGGCGGCCTGCTGGCCCGGGCCATTGCCCGCCGTAATGACCTCTCCGTCGACTACCGGGCACTCGGCGCGGCCGCGTTTATGGGCCTCGGCGCAGTCTGGGCGCTGGGTCTGTCCTCCTCAGCCGCGCAGCTGCAGGCAACGGCTGCCTCGCTGCCCCCGGCACTGCTGAAGATCACCGGAATCCTGGACTTCGGCACCACCATCTTTACGTGGCAGTCGCTGGTGACCCTGGTCATCCTGATGGCCCTCACCACCGTGATCGCGCACTTCTCCGCCCCCCAGGGCGGGGCGATCCGCACGGCGGAGGACCTCGGTGTGGACCTCGACGACGAACCCAGCGAACCGGCGCCCCACTCCAGGCCCGGCGAATGGCTCGAATACAGCATGATCCTGCCGATTCTCGCCGGCATCCTGACGCTGGGCTGGCTGGTTTCCCAGTTCCTGACCAAGCCGTTCCTGACCGTTGTCAGCAGCCTCAACGGCTACCTGCTGGTCTTCCTGATCCTGGGCCTGGTGCTGCACGGAACACCGCGGAACTTTCTGCAGGCCGTCACAAAAGCCGTGCCGGCGACAGCCGGGATCCTGGTCCAGTTCCCGCTGTACGCTGCGATGGCCGCCATCCTGACCAAAGCGACCGGCCACGGCGGAATGACCATCTCCGCCCACCTTGCAGAGTTCTTCTCGGACATCGGCGGCGGCGGTGCGTTCGCCGTTGTCATTGCGCTGTACACCGCGGTCCTGGGGCTGCTGGTCCCGTCCGGCGGCGGCAAGTGGCTCGTTGAGGCGCCTTATGTGATGCAGTCCGCCACCGACGTGCAGATGAACCTCGGCTGGACCGTGCAGATCTACAACATTGCTGAGGCCCTGCCGAACCTGATCAACCCGTTCTTTATGCTCCCGCTTCTCGCGGTGCTGAGGCTGCGTGCACGGGACCTCGTCGGGTTCACTTTCCTGCAGTTCGTGTTCCACCTGCCCGTGGTGCTGCTGCTCGTCTGGCTGCTGGGAATGACCTTCGAATTCGTCCCGCCGGTCATGCCGTAGCTTCGGAAAGAGGCTCGCAGAATCCGCAAGAGGCGCCGGCCTGGATTCCATGCCGGCGCCTCTTGCGGTTCAAAAGGCCCGCTGGCGCACCGAGACAGCGGCAACATTGCCGCAATCTTGACCCAACCTGACACGTAACGGCACCGGCGGCCGTTTAGGGTGGGCGTAAGGATTCAGGCAGCCGGATCAAACCACCAGTGTTCGGAGTGCAACATCGTGGCCGAGAAAAAAGAAAACCCGCCTTCACCGCCGAGTGACAAAGAGCAGGATGCACCGGGCTCAGGCGCAGAACACACGGAGCATCCGAAGTCTCCCGAGCCTGCGGAAGAACCGAGGCCCAGGCCCCGGCTTTACGGGTATGACAGGGACCTGTGGCCCTGAGCAACCAGCTCAACGCCGCTTCTTCTTAGACCGCTGTTCCTCCTGCCGCTCTGAGTTCTCCCGTTCCGCGGACCGCTGCGATTTACCCGCGACCACCACCTTCTGGTGCCACTCGCGTTGGTAGGCCCTGCGGGCGGCCGCATCGGTGCGCCGGGCAAGGGCGGCCAGTTCCCGCTGCAGTTTTCCGTAGCTGAGCCACCGCCGTTCCTCCAGCGTCCCGTCCGCCAAGGCTGCCTGCACGGCGCAGCCCGGTTCGCTCTGATGGGCGCAGTCAGCGAACCGGCACAGGGTTGCCAACTCCTCCACATCGCTGAACATCTCCGTCAGGCCCTCGTCCGCGTCGAACAGCCCGAATCCCCGGACGCCGGGGGTGTCCATCAGTACTGCCCCGTTAGGCAGCGGGACCAGTTCCCGGGACGTGGTGGTGTGCTTGCCTTTGAAATCGCCTGAACGGACTTCTCCTGTGTGTTGCACCTCGCGGCCTGCCAGCGCATTGATGAGGGTGGACTTGCCGGCGCCTGACGGCCCGAGGAGAACCAGAGTGCCGTGCGGTGGCAGGTGCGCCAGCAGCGCGTCGATGCCATCACCGTTCTCGGCCGATGTAGTGACCACCTCCACACCCGCCGCCTGCAGAATGACTTTCCCGACGACGTCGTCCGCTACGTCTGCCAGGTCCGCTTTGGTGATGATCACCAGCGGGACCGCACCGGAATCCCACGCGGCCACGAGCGTGCGTTCCAGGCGGTTGTGCGTGAGGGGGCGGTCAACGGGCACCACCACGCCCACCACATCCATGTTGGCGGCCAGGACCTGCGCCTCGGACGAGTCCTCAAACGCACGTTTCCGGCTGAGTTCGGACCTGCGCGGGAGGATCCCGGTGATCTGGCGGGCGCCCGCGCGGTTTGGCCCGATCCAGACCCAATCGCCGGTGACCGGCACGCCTGCGTCGAGGGGATAAGGCAGGTGGAGCAGTTCACTTTCCACTGCCACGAGGACCAGGCTGCGGTCCACCCGGACCACGCGCCCGCGTTCCCTCTGTTGGGCAACCTGCTGGGCAACATCCTGGCGTGACCGGTGTTGGGTATGGTCGGCGTCGAAATGCGCGGCGACTGCGGTGGAGTAGCCGTACGTCACAGGCCCGTCGTGGCCTTTGATGGATAGGTCAATGCTGTCCAGGCTGATGCCTGACAAATTGTTCAACGTGAGTCCTTTTGGGGTGGTCTCCAGACGCCGGAAACTGCGCGGACCTGCCGCAGGTGTTCCTGCCGGCGGTTGCTTCGGCGGTTAAACCGGGCGGTTGCTGGAGACGGGGGTGATGTGTTTGATGTGTGCGGTGCGCTCCGGGCGCGCGGCTGTAGCAGTCATCAAAACCAGCTCCTGCCTCTTCCTGTGTCCGGATTTCGTCACGGACTCTCGGTTTCTGATTCTAGCCACGCGAACGCCTGCTGTGTAGGGCGCCAAGGACAGTTGCCATTCCTGTCGTTTACCAGCGTGAAATACGACTGCCACAGCACGGTAATTGTCACTGCATTTGACGAAACATTACATCCCTATGCTCACGTTCGTAACGTCAGCTGAAAGGGAAAACATGACAGACGCGACTCGCAGGAATTTCCTCCGCTACGTGGGCATGGTGGGAGGCGCCGGCGTGATGTACCAGACGATGGAGGCCATGGGGCTGGCACCGGACTCTGCCACTCCGGCGTTTGCCGCGCCGCGCGAAGGTGACCTCAAGGGCGCCGGCAAGTCCGTGGTGGTGCTCGGCGGCGGAATTGCCGGACTGACCACCGCCTATGAGCTGGGCAAGGCCGGTTACAAGGTGACCATCCTGGAAGCGCGGATGCGTCCGGGCGGCCGCAACTGGACGGTGCGCGGCGGCACGGAGGAGACGGATCTGAAGGGGATCACCCAGCGGGCGACCTTCTCGAAGGACCAGTACATGAATGCCGGCCCGGGCCGGATTCCGCAGCACCACATCACCCTGGACTACTGCAAGGAACTCGGCGTTGCCATCGAGCCGTTCACCAACCAGAACGCCGACGGTTACCTGTTCCGGGAAGGCAGCACCAAACTTTCCAACACCCCAATCCGTCACCGTGCGGCCAAAGCCGACGTCTACGGCTACGTTTCCGAGCTGCTGGCCAAAGCCACTGACCAAGGCTCGCTGGACAGCTACCTGAGCCAGGCCGACAAGGAAAACCTCATTTCCTTCCTCGGCAATTTCGGCGCCATCGGAGGCAAGGTCACCGGCGATGCGGCCGCCAGTTTCAAGTACTCCGGCACCGGCAGGAAGGGCTACTCCGTGGCACCCGGCGCAGGCCTCGAGGCCGGCACGCCGCTGGCACCTGACGCCCTGTCCGACGTGTTCGCGAGCGGTGTGGGCAACTACTTCTCGTTCGAATTCGGCTGGGACCAGGCCATGATGATGTTCCAGCCCGTGGGGGGCATGGACAAGATCCCTTACGCCTTCGAGGCTGCGATCGGCAAGGACAAGATCGTCTACGGCGCCAAGGTCCTGTCCCTGAACAACACCGCCGCCGGAGTCTCCGTTGACTACACCAACCCCGGTGGGCAGACCAAAAGCGTGCAGGCCGATTTCGCAGTCTGCACCCTGCCGCCGCACATCGCAGCCAAGATTCCCGGCAACCTGCCAACAGACGTGGTGGATGCCCTGAAATTTGCCACCCCCAGCGACGCCGGAAAGATCGGCATCGAGTACTCGCGCCGCTGGTGGGAAGAAGACCACCGCATCTACGGCGGCATCACCAACACCAACATCGATCTGGGCAACATGTGGTACCCGTCCACCGGGTTCCACGGCGCGCGCGGCACCATGGTGGGCTACTACAACACCGGTGCCAGCGCCCGTGTCTACCAGCCGCTGGCACCCGAGAAGCGCCTCAGCCGCGCCCTTGACCAGGGGGCACGGATCCACGGAGACGTCTACAAGAGGGAAGTTGCGGCGTCGTTCTCGGTGGACTGGAGCAGCACCGCGTTCTCAGAAGGGGCGTGGGTGGGCTGGCCTTCGCAGACCGACGCCAGGTACGCCAAGCTGCTGGAGCCCACCGGCAACATCTACTTCGCCGGCGACCACCTGAGCCACGCCATCGCCTGGCAGCACGGCGCCATGACCTCGGCCCGGGCAGCGGTCACCGCCCTCCACACCCGCGTGGCGGCGGCGGTGGCCGGTTGAGCCACCAGCAGTCAAGCATCGTGAGCGAACCCCACACCCCACGAAAGAAGCCCATGATCCGACGCACCTCCCTGATCATCGCCGGCGTCGCCGGTCTTTGCCTCACCGCCACCGCCGCCTTCGCCGGACCTGCCGTGTTCCAGGACCTCACCGCGCCCAAGCCCGGAACTACCGTGTCCAACCTCCCCGCCGGCCAGGACAACCCGATGATCGCTTCCGGCGTCGCCATCGGAGCGAATACCGCCGTCTACAAGACCAGTGGCCTGGGGCCCTCGGCGCTGAACACGGCCGCACCTGCGGGCAGCGAACAGCGCTACATCGACACCACCGTTTTCCCGGGCGGGGTGCTCCCGGCCGGAGTGACCCTGACGGAGGCGCAGGGGATCAATGCCCTCCGGCGCATCGGCGAGAACCTCGCGCAGGCGGGACTGGATTACGACGACGTCATCACCATGCGCGTTTTCCTCCAGAACCCAGCGGGGACAGAGAAAGCCGACTTCGACGGCTGGAACCGGGCCTACCGCCAGTACTTCGCCAATACGAGCCTTGCCGACGGGACCGCCGTGAAGGTGTCACTGGGTTCGGCCGCAGCAGCCGAGCCCTTCGTGGTGAACCCGGCCCGGCCTTCACGGTTCGCCCTGGAGATCGAGAACCTGCCCGTGAACGGCTGGCTGGTGGAGGTTGAGGTGGACGCGGCCTATCCCGCCGCTTCCGGAAAGTAGCTGGCCCCCCGATAGCCAGGCTGAACGAACTGCCCCTGTACGAACTGCCCCGCCTGCGTTCGCAGGCGGGGCAGTTCCTCGTACAGTTGAAGAGCAGGGCCCATCGGGGCCGCCCGCACCGGTGATACTCAACGAGGAGCAGTCATGGAGCAGCATGCGCAGAAAAATCTGGACGCTGAACGGCGTGCCCTCCATGCGGTTGAGCATCATCATGGCGAGATGCTTGCGGAGCTCCGCGAGCGGGTCGCTGCCCTGATCCAGGCCGTTGAGGAGCCGGCCTCCGGAGCCGGAGCCGGAGACGCTGCCCGCAACGCGTTGGCCATGTGGTGCGAACAGGAACTGGTGCCCCATGCCTTGGCGGAAGAAGGGCCGCTCTATTCAGGCCCCGGAAATACAGTTCAGGGCCGGCTCCTGGTGGAGGGCATGCTGGCCGAGCATCAGGCCATTGTGGGGCTGGTGGAACGGCTCCGCGTCGCGCAGGGTGTGCAGGCTGCCGCAACCGGGACAGCCATTCAGGAACTTTTTGCCGTGCACCTGGACAAGGAAAACCGTCTCCTGATGCCGTTCATCGTGCAATCCCCGGAACTCTCGCTCGCTGATTCCGTCGAAGGGCTTCACGAACTGGTGGGCCACGGCCGCGAGCACGAGCACGAGCACGAGGCAGATCGTCACCTCTGACGGCCCGGCGGCACTCTTATCCTTGCGGTGTCACGCTGAGGAGCTGCAGGAAGTCCCTCAAGGATCCGGCCATGTCCACGGACCCGTCGTAGAGCCAGGCGAGCTGTACGCCCTCGATCAGTGATGCTGTCTGGCGGGCAAGGACTGCAGGGTCCAGTTGCGGTGCCACCCGGCCCGCCCCGATTTCCCGCTCGAATTCGGACCGAAGGGAGGCGATGAGCTCCTGGTCGCGGCGGAGGATAAACGTATGGGCCGGATGGTCCGGATTCACGGCTTCGGCCCGCAGGGTGGCGTCGAGCTGGATTACGCCGCGGATGCCCGCGTTGTGGCGCATGACTTCGGGCACGGTTTCCAGGAGGCCCTTTTCCTGAAGCAGGGTGCGGCGCCAGGGGCCTTCCCGTTCTTCGCGCCGGACCAGCACGGCCTCCAGCAAGGCATCCTTGCCGCCGAAGTGATGCAGCAGGGCCGTGTGGCTTGTTCCGATCTCTTCGGCGATCTGGCGGACCGACAGGCGCTGGAACCCCTTCTCGGCGAAGACGGCGAACGCTGCGTCCACCAGTTCGGCGCGTTTACGCTCGCCGTTGGCGTAGGGAGCCCGCTTGGCGCTGCGGGCCGGTTGCCGTGTCAGTTCTGTCATCGTCGCCCTCCTGGGTTCTCCGGCACAGCGTACCAAGTTTCTTTTCCGCTTTGGTAAAAGTTTCCTCTTGAAAGTATTCCAACTTGGAAGGTGTTTGCGTAAGGTTGGGACCAGCCGCAGGGCAGGTGCCTCCTACTGGCAGGGCCTGATGTGCTGCGAACCTGAAAGGATTTCAATGACCGAGCTCCAGCACTTTCCCCCCCACTTCCTGTGGGGCGTGGCCACCGCCGCCCATCAGGTGGAGGGCAACAACACCAACAACGACACCTGGTTCCTTGAGCACCTGCCCGGAACCATCTTCGCCGAGCCGTCGGGTGACGCGATCGACCACTACCACCGCTACCGCGAGGACATCGCGCTGATCGCGTCCCTGGGTTTCAGCACCTACCGCTTCTCGCTGGAATGGGCGCGCATTGAGCCGGAAGAGGGCCACTTCTCCGTCGCTGAACTCAACCACTACCGCCGGATGCTCGAAGCCTGCCACGAGCATGGCCTGACACCGGTGGTGACTTTCCACCACTTCACCTCGCCCTTGTGGCTTCTCGCTGCCGGCGGCTGGGAGGACCCGGCCACGCCGGAACGGTTCGCCCGGTACTGCGACCGCGCCACCGAACACCTGGGTGACCTGATCGGGGTCGCCTGCACCCTTAACGAGCCCAACCTGGCGTGGCTCCTTAAAGCCCTGGGTATCGGCGGCGAGCCGGCGGAACACCGTGGCCGGGTTCCGCTGTGGTCGGCAGCCGCTGAAGCCCTGGGGATGGAGGCGGCCAGGGTGGCACCGTTCCAGTTCACTGTTTCGGACGCCGCATTCGATATCAAGCTCGCCGCCCACCGCGCCGGACGCGACGCCATCAAGGCCCGCCGGCCCGAACTGATGGTGGGCTGGACCCTTGCCAACTCGGACATCCAGGCGGCCGAGGGCGGGCAGGAACTGGCGGACCAGGTCCGGCGCGATGTCAACGAACGCTTCCTCGAGGTCTCGCGCGGCGACGACTTTGTGGGAATCCAGACGTACGGGCGTACGGTCTTCGGGCCCGACGGCGTGGCCCCGGCCCCCGCCGGTGCCGTCACCAACCAGCTGGGCGAGGAGATCTACCCGCAGGCACTCGAAGCTACTATCCGGGAGGCGCACCGGATCGCCGGGATCCCCGTCATGGTGACGGAGAACGGCCTGTCAACGAAGGATGACACCCAGCGGCTTGACTACTTCAAAACGGCGCTGGCCGGTGTGGAATCCTGCCTCGCGGACGGCATCGATGTGCGCGGTTACATCGCCTGGACCGCGTTCGATAACTACGAGTGGATTTTTGGTTACGGTCCCACCTTCGGAATCATCGCCGTCGACCGCTCCACCCAGATCCGCACCCCCAAGCCCAGCGCCTACTGGCTTGGCGGTGTGGCCCGGGAAGCCGGGGAGCGCCTGAGCGCGGTGGGTATGGGCTAGGGGGAGGAACCGGCGTCAGGTTTCGCCGGCGTATGCCCGGCGGCCGCGGAAGGGACCCCGTCCTCTCCGTGGCCGCTCTTTTTGTTGCCGAACGGCAGGACTTTCAGCAGCGGGACCACGATAGCCATCACGATGAGGCCCCAGATGATTCCCAGGACGGCCGAGCACAAAGTGTTCACGAGCCAGGCCAGGAAGCTGCCTGCCACGGGGATCCCGGCGACCGGGGCCTCAAGGGCGTGGACCAGGTCATAGGGAGCATGCCAGCCGAGGTCGTAGGCGCCCTGGAGCATGATGTGGCCACCGACCCACAGCATGGCGACCGTCCCCACAATGGTGATCGCGGTCAGTACGGCGGGCATGCCCTTGACGAGCAGTTCGCCGAAACGCTGGGAGCCTGCGGAGTCCTTCGCGGCCAGGTGGATGCCGATGTCGTCCATTTTGACGATCAGCGCCACCGCGCCGTAGACCAGCACCGTGATGGCCAGGGCAACAACAACAAGGATGAGCGCCCGGGCCCACAAAGACTCAGCGGCCACCTCGTTCATCGAGATGACCATAATCTCACAGGAGAGGATGAAATCTGTGGTGATGGCGCCCTTGGTGACCTTCGCCTCCGCCTCCGGACCGCGGTCCACGGCCGGTGCGTCCTCTTCGGCCCCGTGGTGTCCGCGGAGTTTGTGCCAGACCTTCTCGGCACCCTCGTAGCAGAGGTAGGTGCCGCCCGCCATGAGGATGAACGGAATGGCCCACGGGGTGAAAGCACTGATGAGCAGCAGCGCCGGCAGGATGATCAACAGCTTGTTCCGGAGCGATCCCCAGAAGATCTTCTTGATCATCGGCAGCTCGCGTGACGGGTCCGCTCCGGAGACGTACTGCGGCGTCACGGCGGCGTCGTCGATCACCACGCCGGCGGCCTTGGCCCCCGCTTTGGCGGCCCCGGCAGCGATGTCGTCCACCGAGGCGGCGGCTATGCGGGCAAGGGCTGCGATGTCGTCCAGCAGGGCGACGAGACCGCCGCTCACAGGTCGGTCCCGCACTGCTCGGAGGTGGACTGCTGGGCATGGAGGCCTCGGGTGAGGCGCGTGATCGGCATGCTCAGATTATACGAGGCATACCCGTGCTCCTTCGGCACCCGTCCGGCACGGCCGTTAGGGGCGCATGCTGACGCTGTCGCTCGGTCCGCTGTTGTAGCCAAGGTTTCGGGACACCGCCCTGGCCGTGGCCTGGACCGCGGGTGCCAGGACGTTGGGGGGAGTGGCGCCGTCCGGCACAACGATGGAAAGTGCGGCCACCACCGCACCCTGTGCATCAAAAATCGGCGAAGCAACAGAAACGGTGCGGGAGGGCGCGGACCTGCGGATCATTGCGACGCCGGTGCGGCGGACGTCGGACAGAGTCCGCCGCAGCTGGCCTTCAGGCATGGCATCCACGCCCGATTCCATATCAGGAGGCTGCCTGATGACCGCCTCCTGGAACCCTGCGTCCGCTCCCGCGAGCAGAACCAGGCCCACCGCTGTCGACCTCAGCGGCGCACGCCCGCCGACACGGTAGGCCACCTCTGTGGCTTGCTTTGATGACAGCCGCTCGATGATGACGGCCTCGTTCTTGTCCCTGACGGCCAGTAGGACGTGGTGGCGGGTCACGGCGAAGAGGTCCTCCAGATAGGGGAGCGCAATCTCGCGGACACCATGGCCGCGGGGTGACAGTGACGCGATTTCCCAGAGCCGGACCCCCACCACGTACCTGCCGTCGTCAAGGCGTTCCAACGCACCCCACGCCACCAGCCTGGCGATCAGCCGCAGTGCCGTCGGCGCCGGCATCTCCGCCAGCCGTGCCATTTCAGAAAGAGTCAACGCACGACGGCGGTCGGTGAACACTGCGAGCAGGCTTAGCGCCCGGTCGATAACCGGTTCGCCCTGTTTGGGGCGCCTTCCGCGCTGCGGTTTTACCGCGTCCCCTTCAACTTCAACCGTCACGTTTACGCTCCTTTGCCGTTCATGTCAGGTGACCCCCACCACAATACTGTTTCAACCAATGAAATTCGCATGGGGTGCCGGTACCCGCGCCAGCGATTGTTGAAGAAGCCGGTTACCGGGGCCATCTGACGAGAGGGCACCGACGGATCGGCCCGCAGTGGTCACAGCCGACCGAACGGGCCGCCGGTCCCGGACCATACTCACGATTCCCATCACGAATGCGAAGGCGCACATGAAACTCCTGACCTCCCCCGCACGACGGAGCGCGGCCGTTCTGGCCGGGGCCCTCGTCCTTGGTTCCCTGACCGCCTGCGGCGGCGGCTCCAGCCAGACGGCTGCCAAGGCAGATACCAGCAGCCTGACCCTCGCCATCGATAGCGACTCGGCGTCGTTCGGCTACGACCCGCTCCGTGTGTCCGCTGCCCAGCGCCAGTTCTTCGAGGGTCTCTATGACAGCCTCCTGGTTCTGAAAGCCGACGGCTCGGCAGGTCCCGGCCTGGCCAGTGCGTTTGAATACAGCGCGGACAATACGGTACTGACGCTCACCCTCAAGGAGGGCGTGAACTTCACCGACGGTTCCACCCTGGACGCGGCGCTGGTGAAAGCAAACCTCGACCGCCGGACCGATCCGGCGTTGACCGCGTACTCCGCAGTGGCCAAGGGCGGAGCCCAGGAGATCACCTCCGTGGATGTCGTCAGCCCCACCAAAGTGTCCCTGACATTCGCGAAGGCGCAGCCGGGGTTCGAGAAGAACCTGGCCTCCACCACGGGAATGATCGTCGGCAAGACCGGCGTCACCGATACGGCGACCCTCGCGGCGACCCCGGCCGGCTCCGGACCCTACATCATTGACCCTTCCACGGTGAAGGGCAACAAGTACGTGATGGTGAAGAACGACAAGAACGCGGACGCCGCGAAGTACCCGTTCAGCAAGGTCATCTTCAGCGTCGTCCTTGACCCCCAGGCCCGCGCCAATGCCCTCGTGTCCGGCCAGGCCGACGTTGCCATGCTGACGTCAAACACCGTGGACTTCGCCAAGTCCAAGGGAGTAGGGGTGTCCCAGATCGGCGGCACCGTCAACACCATGATCTCCTTCGACAAGATCGGCAAAACCGCCCCGGCGTTCGCTCAGGAGAAGGTCCGGCAGGCCATCCAGCACGCCATCAACCGCAAGGCCCTGGTGGACGCGCTGCACAAGGGTGACATCCCGGCCTGGAATGCCCTGCCGAAGGATTCCGCCGGGTTCACCGAGGAACTCGAAACGAAGTTCGGCTACGACCCGGCGAAGGCCAAGAGCCTGTTGGCTGAGGCCGGCTACGCCAATGGCTTCGAATTCACCATCATCGCGGGCGCCCAGACCCAGACTGACCTGCAGGCCGTTCAGAAGGACCTTGCCGCCGTCGGCATCACCATGAACGTCAAGATGGCCGCTTCCACCGATGAAGCGTTCGCCGCCGTCGCCACCACGCCGCTCGGCTACGCCCCGCTGAACTGGGACAACCCGGTAGGCGTCATGTACGGCGCAATCCTCAGCGGCTTCACCAACGTCCAGAAGGCCACCGACGACCAGCTGAGTGCCGCCACGGGCGAAGCAGCAGCCGCGAAGGACGACGCCGCCAGGAAGGCAGCCCTCACCAAGCTCAACACCCGCCTGGTGGAATCCGGCTGGATGATCCCGCTCTATGAAGCCCTCACCAACCAGGGCTACAACACCAAGAAGATCAAGCAGGTGGAGTTCGCAGGCACCAACGCCTATCCGCTCCTCTCTTCCTACGCACCGGCCAGCTAATACCCGAACCGTCCCGGGCGGCCGCCCCTTGCAGGGTGGCCGCCCGGAACGTTCTGACCGATGGAGGTCACCATGGCATTATTCATCACCAAGCGCCTGCTGATGGCGTTGGCCACCGTGCTGGTGGTTGCGGTGCTGGCATTCCTGCTCGTGCACGCAATGCCCGGCAGCCCCGGAGCCGTTTCGCTCGGAGCCGGCGCGTCCCAGGAAGCGATCGACGAGGTCAATGCGCGCCTCGGCTGGAACGATCCGCTCCTGACGCAGTTCGTCCGCTGGCTTGGGGACGCAGTCCAGGGCGACCTGGGGATCTCCCTGATCGATGGCCGGTCAGTCTCCGATGACCTGGCGAGCAGGCTGCCTGTGACCGCTTCGCTGGCGGCCGGCGCCACCGTCCTCAGCGCCGTCTTCGGAATTGGCCTTGGTGTGAGCGCAGCAGTACGCGGCGGCCTGGTGGACCGGCTCGTCGGCGGGCTCTGCGGCCTCGCCGTGGCATTGCCGGCCTTCTGGATCGGCATCATCTTCGTCTACCTGTTTGCCGTCCAGTCATCCGTTTTCCCCGCCACCGGCTACGTTCCCTTCGAGGTGTCCCCGCAGGACTGGGCGATGTCCCTGGCCCTGCCGGTGATCACCCTGGCAGTTGGCGGCGCGGCGTTCATTGCCCGCCAGACCAGGGCTTCAATGCTGGATGCGCTGCAGCAGGAACACATCCGGACCTTGCGGGCTACTGCGACGCCCACTTGGAAAATCCTCTACATCCACGCACTGCGTTACGCCAGCCTGCCGATTGTGGCCGGCATCGCCCTGCAGTTCATGGGCTTGTTCGGTGGCTCAGTCATCGCAGAACAGCTCTTTGCCATGCCAGGCCTGGGCCAGGCAGCCCAGAGCTCCGTCAGCACCCACGATGCGCCGGCCGTCCAGGGCGTGGTGGTGATCGCCACCGTCGTGGTGGTCGCGGTGAACCTGGCGCTCGAACTCGCCACCAAATTCCTCGACCCGAAGTTGCGTGCTGCATGATCCCCAACGTTGCACCCGCCCCCGCCGACAGCCCGGTTGAAAGCCCCGTCTCTGCTGTCCAGCCCGCCTCCGGCCGGCCCAAGCCGGGTCTTCCCGCCTCCGGCCCCAGGAGTGCCTTCACCCGGCTGTCGGCCCATCGGCTCTTTTCCTCACCGGGCGGCGTCGCCGGGTTACTGTGGCTGGCCGCCCTGGTGGCCGCGTCCCTGACCGCCCCTTGGTGGCTGCCGTTCAAAACCGAGGACCAGGACTTCACCGCCGTCCTGTCCGGCCCCACGGCCGCGCACTGGCTGGGCGCGGACGAACTGGGCCGGGACATCCTGAGCCGCATTTTCGCCTCAGCCGCCGCTACCCTGGGCACGTCCTTCATCACGGTCCTGGTGGGCATCGGCCTCGGAACCATCCTGGCCATGACCGCCGCCGCCTCCTATCGGGCCGAGGGCATCATCAGCCGGACCACCGAGATCATGATGTCCCTGCCGTCAACGGTCATCATCCTCGCAGTGATCGGAGCCGTAGGGACCAACATCCCCTTCATCATGGCCGTCCTCGGCGTGTTTATGTCCGCCGGCGTCTACCGGGTGATGCTGGGCCAGGCCAAGTCGCTGCAGTCCCAGCTTTATGTGGACGCAGCAAGGGTTGACGGAGTCAGCCCCCTTGGCATCAGCCTGCGCCATGTCCTGCCTGGCCTGACCAACACCATCGTTGTCCAGTCCGCACTCATCTTCGCTGTCGGCATGCTCATCCAGGCCGGACTTGCCTTCATCGGCTTCGGCCCGCCGCTTCCGGCCCCCAGCTGGGGCGGGATGATCCAGAGCGCCTCCCAGCATGTCTATGACGCGCCGTGGCTGATGGTCCCCACCGGTGCCGTGCTGGCACTGACGGTCCTGGCCGCCAATGCCATCGGCAACGCCCTGGGCAAGGCACCCAACGCCACCGCGTCCCACCTGCCGTCAGCGGTTGCCCGCCGGCAGCGCGCCAAAGCTGTTGCCGCCGTCGGGGCCGCCCCGGTGGCCACTGATACCGCACCGCCCAAGGGTCAGCTCAGTGTCCGGGGACTGTCGGTAGGGGTCGACGGCGGCCCCCGCCTGGTCACGGACGTCTCCTTCGACGTCGAACAGGGCACCGTCCTGGGCCTCGTGGGCGAGTCCGGCTGCGGCAAGACCATGACCGCGCTGTCGCTCCTGGGCCTGCTCCCGTCCGGTGTTGTGGCCACCGGCGGGCAGATCCTGTGGAACGGCCAGAACCTGGCTGCCGCGTCCGACAGTGGCATGGAAGCCATCCGCGGCCGTGAGATCGCCCTGATCTCCCAGGAGCCCATGCGGGCGTTGGACCCGATGTTCACGGTGGGCTACCAGCTCATCTCCGCTATCCGGCGGCTCCGGGAAATGGGGAAAGCTGAGGCCCGGAAGGAAGCACTCAGCCTGCTGGAGAAGGTGGGCATCGTGGACGCGGAGCGCATCCTCAAGACCTACCCGCACGAGATCTCCGGCGGCATGGCGCAGCGCGTCGCGATTGCCCTGGCACTCTCCGGCCGGCCCCGCCTGCTCGTGGCCGATGAGCCCACCACCGCGCTGGACGTGACGGTCCAGGCCGAGATTCTCTCGCTCCTGCGGTCCCTGGTGAAGGACACCGGGATGTCCGTGGTCATGGTCACCCATGATCTCGGTGTGGTGGCTGACATCTGCGACCAGGTAGCCGTGATGTACGCGGGCCAGGTGGTGGAGAACGGCAAAACCACCACCATCCTGGACAACCCGCGGCACCCCTACACCCTTGCGCTCCTCGCCGCAGACCCGCACGCAAACGATGCGTCCGACATGCCGGAACGCCTGGCCACCATCAGCGGCCAGGTTCCACAGCCCAAGGACTGGCCCTCCGGCTGCCGCTTTATGGCCCGCTGCCAGTTCGCCGGCTCGGCCTGCGCTGCACCTGTCCCGCTGCTGCCTTCCGGCTCCGGTGACGGACTGGTCCGCTGCGTCAAAGCCGACGAACTGGCCGTGGAAGGCCTCGAATGGGTGGCCACCGAGGTCCCCGGCCACCGGATGGTGGACATCACACCCAAACCATTGCACCGGGTTGAACCGCTGAACATTGTTGAAAAGGACCTGGCATGAGCATCGCAACCGATTCCCGGCGGGAAACACCCAACGGCGTCCTGGACGGCCCCATGCTCGACGTGAAGGACCTCGTGGTCCGCTACGGCCGCGGCCGCAAGGCCGCAGCCGCCCCGGCCGCCGTCGACCGCGTCAGCTTTGCCATCCAGCCCGGCGAAACCGTGGGCCTGGTGGGGGAGTCCGGCTCGGGAAAGTCCACCATCGGCAAAGCAATCCTTGGACTGCAGAAGACCGCCGGCGGAACCATCAGCTACCAGGGCAAGGACATCACCCAGGCCGGAGCGGCCGAACGCCGCGCCCTCGGCGGGGAACTGCGGGCCGTCTTCCAGGACCCCAACTCCTCGCTCAACCCGCGCCAGACCATCGGGGCTTCCCTGGCCGAGCCCCTTCGCCTCCGCGGTGCCTCCGCCGGCGAAGCACGGGCCAAGGCCGAGGCCATGCTGGAACGCGTGGGCCTGCCCCGCGAGGCGGTGGACCGCTATCCCAGCCAGTTCTCCGGCGGCCAGCGCCAGCGCATCGCCGTGGCCCGGGCCCTGATCTGCGAACCCCGGCTGGTGGTCTGCGACGAAGCAGTCAGCGCCCTGGACCTCTCCACCCAGGCCCAGGTGCTCAACCTCCTCGCCGATCTCCGGGACGAACGCGGATTGAGCTACCTGTTCATCGCACACGACATCTCCGTGGTGCAGTTCCTGGCCCAGCGAGTGGTGGTCCTCTACCGCGGCCAGGTTATGGAAAGCGGACCTGTAGCCGCAGTGACCGAATCGCCCAAGCACCCCTTCACCCAGGCCCTCGTTGCCGCCTCGCCGGTGCCCCGCCCTGCCGAACAGGCCGAGCGGCGGAACCTCCGGGAGTCGATGGGCGTGCGGACAGCTTCCTCCGTTTCCGCGACCCCCGGCGGCTGCCCGTTCCGGCAACGATGCCCGCTGGCCACCGATCTCTGCGCCGCCGAACGCCCGGCATTACGCACGGTGGGCCAGTCCGACGTCGCCTGCCACTACGCCTGAACGGAATCCCTTGGACCAGCCCACCCGCCTGAGAACTGACCACCTGAGCGAGGCCTTCGGCATCACCCATACCGCCCCCCGGTTCAGTTGGACGCCGCCGCAGGGCACCACCCGGCAAACGGCTTACCAGCTGGCCGCCAGCAACGGCTGGGACAGCGGCCGGGTAGAGTCGGCTGCCCACAGCCAGGTCCCGTACGCCGGACCGGACCTCGGCTCCCGAGACCGGTTTGAGTGGACGGTCAGGACATGGAACCTTGACGCCCACGGCGTCGAGCAGGCGTCCGCCTGGTCCGTGCCCATGATCGTGGAGATCGGTCTCCTCCACCCAGCCGACTGGTCCGCCGAGTGGATCGGCCCGGACGAGCCGGTTATCCCCGCGCCGGCCGAGCGCCCCGGCTATGCCCTGTACCGCGGCTTCACCCTTGAGGCCTCCCCGGAGTCTGCACGGGCCTACGCCACAGCGCACGGGATCTACGAGCTGTTCATCAACGGCCGGCGCGTGGGGGACCAGGAGCTCACCCCCGGTTCCACGAGCTACCACAGCACACTGCAGGTGCAGGCTTTCGATATCACCGCGTTGCTCCGCGCCGGCACCAACACGGTCCGGGCGGTCCTCACCGATGGCTGGTACCGCGGCACGTTCGGGTTCACGCGCGACGTCGATATGTACGGGGCACAGACTGCGCTCCTGGTGCAGGTGGAACTTGAGACCGGGGGAGCCCGGAGCGTCATCGGCACCGACGAATCGTGGCTGGTGTATCCCACGGAGATTGCCGCCGCGGATCTGATGGCCGGCCAGCAGGTGGACTTCCGCCTGCTGGGTGACTCGGGCGTCCCCAGCCACGCCGTTCTGCGGGAAGGCAGCTTCGATACCCTCACGGGCCCCGTTGCTCCGCCCACCCGGATCGTGGAGGAGCTGGTCCCCGTCAGTATCATCCGCCTGCCCAACGGCAACCAGGTGGTGGACCTGGGCCAGAACATCAACGGCTGGATCCGCCTGTCCAAGCTTGGGACCCCGGGACACAAGGTGACACTTGTGTACGGCGAGACCCTGGGCTCCGATGGCGACGTCAGCCAGGACCACCTCCGCCCCATCGACTTCAGGAACCCCGGGCAGTTCCTCGCGGCGGGGCAGGTGGATTCGGTCATCGCTTCCGGCGCCGCCGGTGAAGTCTTCGAACCCCGCCACACCGCCCACGGATTCCAGTACGTCTCCGTCAAGGGACTGGAGGAGGACCTCCTGCTCGCCGACGTCGTGGGCTGCATGGTCCAGACCGACCTGGAACGCGTGGGATCGTTCACCTGCAGCAACGCCCGGCTGAACACACTGCACGAGATCGTGGAGTGGAGCTTCCGCGGCAACGCCTGCGAGGTCCCCACCGACTGTCCCCAGCGCGAAAAAGCCGGCTGGACCGGCGACTGGCAGCTGTTTGTGCCTACCGCGGCCTACCTCTTCGACGTGAGCGGATTCTCGCGGAAATGGCTCAACGACGTCCGGGCCGACCAGTGGGAAAACGGAGTCGTCTCCAACATCTCACCCTCACCCGGGGCCGACGTCATCAGCGCAGACTTCATGGCCTTCGCCAACGGCTCTTCGGGCTGGGGCGATGCCATCGTGATGGTGCCCTGGGAGATCTACCGTGCCACCGGCGACGCCGCATTCCTCGAGGAGAACTGGGATGCCATGAACCGGTGGCTTGGCTTCATCCGCGGCACCGCGGAGGGAAACCGGCACCCGGCCAGGACTTCAGCAAGCGCCGTGCCTGCCCCGCACGAGCAGTACCTCTGGGACACCGGCTTCCACTTCGGGGAATGGATGGAACCGGGCGGACCCGCGCCGGACCTCTTCGCTTCCAAAGCTGCTGACAACGGCATCGTCGCCACGGCCTACTACCGGCACTCCGCCGCCATCCTGGCCACCGTGGCCGCCGTCCTGGGCAAAGATGCAGAAGCCCTCAAGCTGGCGAAGCTCTCCGAAAACGTCCGCCGCGCCTGGCAGCAGGAATACCTGCTGCCGGACGGAACGGTCGACGGCGGCACGCAGGCCAACTGCGTCCGTGCCCTGGCCTTTGACCTTGTTCCGGACGCCAAGCGGGCCGCCGTCGCAGACCAGCTCGCGGGCCTGGTCAGGAATGCGGGCATCCATCTGGGGACCGGCTTCCTCTCGACGCCATACCTGCTCCCTGTCCTCGCCGACAACGGCTATCTGGACCTCGCCTACGAATTGCTGATGCAGGACTCCGAGCCCTCGTGGCTGGTGATGGTGGACCGCGGTGCCACCACCATGTGGGAAGCCTGGGACGGCATCGCGTCAGACGGCTCGGCCCGGCAGTCGCTGAACCATTACAGCAAGGGTGCCGTGGTTTCCTTCCTGCACCGCTACACCGCGGGACTGCGTCAGGCCCCCGGCAGCGCAGGCTGGGAGGACATCATCATCGAACCCCGTCCGGGTGCCGGGCTGACGTCCGCCAGCACCTCGCACCAGGGGCCGCAGGGCCTCATCGACGTCGAGTGGATAACCGCCGACGGCGTGCTGACGCTCACCGTCACCGTGCCGCCCGGAACCACCGCCGAGGTCAGGCTGCCCGGTGAGCCGGCTGCCGCCGGCGGGCCTGGCACCCGTACTTTTATCGCCGCCGCCCCGGCTGCCGGGGTCTATACACCTACTGATCTTGCAAGGAGTGCACTATGACACCGGAGACTACTGCCACCACGGACAGCCCGCGGCGGATGCCCGCGCCGCCGCCATTTCCGGCCTTCGGACGGCTGGGCGATCCGGCGGAAGTGTCCCCGCACTCGATGTTGCACCGGGAAGTCAGCTACGCGATCGCCGTCGGCTTCCGCCGGCTGTCCATGGACATCTGGCTGCCCCGGCAGGCCACCGCCCCGGTACCCCTGGTGGTATGGATCCACGGCGGAGCCTTCCAGCTGGGCGACCGCCGCGAATTGCCGCCCACCTTTGCACCCGATTCCGTGTTCCGGATCCTGAACGAGGCAGGCATCGCCTGCGCCACAGTGGACTACCGGCACGCGCTCGAGGCGCCCTTCCCCGCCCAGCTGCACGACATCAAAGCAGCCGTCCGCTACCTGCGCGCCTATGCAGATGCCCTGGGCATTGACCCGGGACGGATCGGCGCATGGGGCGAATCCGCCGGCGGGCACCTTGCTGCCCTGCTCGGCCTCACGGGTGACCGGGCGGACCTCGAGGGTGGCCTCGGTGTACAGGGGGAGTCCAGCGCCGTCACCGCCGTCGTCGATTTCTACGGTGTCTCCTCCCTTCCGGATATGCCGCCCATGGATACGCCCCCCGGCCTCATGTCCGGCCCTCTGATGGCCGCCGTCCCCTCCGGGCATGTCCACGGAACCGGGGCCCATGCTGGTGGGCGGCACCGCCGATCCTGCCTTGCTCGCCGCCGCCAGCCCGCTGGGCTACGTCACCGCCGGGGCGCCCCCGTTCCTCCTGATCCACGGCGACAGCGACGGCCTGGTCCCGCTGTCCCAGAGTGAACTGCTCGCCGGCGCACTGACGTCCGCTGGCGTGCGTAATGATTTGATCACCATCAAAGGCGGCGACCATTGCTTCTTCTTCGCCGAGGACCAGGTGGACGGAATCCTCCGCACCGCCGTGGACTACTTCACCCGCGAACTCAACCCCACTTCTGGAGCCACCCGATGACCACCACACCCTCCGCCCTCCGCTTCGAACACCACGAGGAGCCCTTCGGCATCGGCGAGGACCGGCCGCGGCTTTCGTGGCAGGTCAGCACACACACGGACGGCTGGGTCCAGACTGCCTACGAGCTGGAACTCGGCGCTGACGAAGGCACGTTGGTCAGCTACGGCAGGACCGACTCAGCAGAGCAGCTCCTGCAGGAGTGGCCGGCGCCGCCGCTGAACAGCCGGCAGCGGGTTGGGGCCCGCGTCCGGGTCTGGGGAACGGGCGACGACGGGCCCTCCGCGTGGAGCCCTGTCGCCTACGTCGAAGCCGGGCTGCTGCAGCCCGAGGACTGGCAGGCCGCCATGATCCGGCCGGCCTGGGACGAGGCCAGCGAATCGATCGAACCGGCAGCCTGCCTGAGCCGGACGTTCGAGGTGAACGGCCCTGTGGCCTCGGCCCGCCTTTACGCCAGCGCCCATGGCGTCTATGTCGCCTCGATCAACGGCCGGCGTGTGGGCCGCGACATCCTTGCACCGGGCTGGACCAGCTACCACCACCGCCTGCGGTACCAGACCTACGACGTCACCGACTACCTGCAGCCGGGCACAAATGTTATCGGGCTGGAAGTCGCTGACGGCTGGTGGCGCGGCTACCTGGGCTTCCAGGGCAAGCGCAATACCTACCACGACCGCACCGCTGTGCTGGCGCAGCTTGAAATGACCGACGACGGCGGCACCGTCACCGTCCTGGGAACGGACAGCCACTGGTTGGCCGGCCGCAGCCCCATTGTGGCCGCAGACCTCTACGTCGGCGAAACCTACGACGCCCGGCTTCAGGACGGCGGCTGGGCCGGTTCGGACCGGCAGCCTTCCTCCGCCGCAGAGAATGATGAACTGCATCCTGTAGAAATCGAGGCCTTCGACGCCGCGGTGCTCGTGGCGCCGGACGGTCCGCCGGTCCGCGCCACAGAGGAGCGGGACGTCGCTGCGGTGCTGGCCTCGCCGTCCGGGAAGACCATCCTGGACTTCGGGCAGAATCTGGTGGGCAGGGTCCGGATCACCGTCAACGGACCCGCCGGCACGGAGGTCACGCTGCGGCACGCCGAAGTCCTGGAGCACGGCGAACTGGGCGTCCGGCCGCTCCGCGAAGCCAAGCAGACGGACGTGTACATCCTCAACGGTGCCGCCGGCGGCGAAACGTGGGAGCCCGAGTTCACCATCCACGGCTTCCGCTACGTCGAGGTGAGCGGCTGGCCCGGCGACGTAGACCCCGAAGCCTTCACCGCCGTCGTGATCCATTCAGACCTTGCCCGCACCGGGACCTTTGAATGCTCCGATCCCATGCTGAACCAGCTGCACTCCAACGTGGTCTGGGGCATGCGCGGAAACTTCGTGGACGTACCCACGGACTGCCCGCAGCGCAACGAACGCCTCGGCTGGACCGGGGACTTCCAGATCTTCGCGGCCACAGCTTCTTTCCTGTACCGGATTCCCGGCTTCACCACGTCCTGGCTCAAGGACATGGCTGCAGAGCAGGGAACCGACGGCCCGCCGCCCTTGGTGGTTCCGGAGGTGGTGGCCGACAAGCCGCCGTTCCCGGACCGCCCGGTCATGGCCGCGTGGGGTGACGCCGCCGTCCTGGTGCCCTGGGTGATGTACCAGCGCACCGGTGACCTGGAATTCCTGCGCCGCCAGCTTCCCGGAATGAAGGCGTGGCTGGAGGCTGCCGCCCAGGCTGCCGGGCCGGAGCTCCGCTTTGAACACGGGTTCCAGTTCGGTGACTGGCTGGACCCGGCCGCGGCTCCGGATAAGCCGGGCGATGCCCGCACTCCATGGCAGCTCGTGGCGCAGGCCTACCTCGCCTGTTCGTCCCGGGTAGCCGCAGAGTCCGCGGAGCGGCTGGGGGAGGATTCCGCCGGCCTGCGCAGGCTTTCGCAGCGGGCTTCCGCGGTGTTCCGTGAGCACTACGTCTCCGACGGCGGCCGGTTGAACCCGCCTACCCAGACGGCCTACGCCGTGGCGCTGACCTTCGGGTTGCTCGAGCACGCGGAGGAAGCAGTGGCCGCTGCCGGGCTGGCCGCAGCGGTGGAGGACGACGGCTACCGCATCGCCACCGGCTTCGTGGGAACCCCGCTCGTCTGCGACGCTTTGACCGACCACGGCTACACGAACGCGGCCTACCGCCTGCTGCTTCAGACAGAGTGCCCCTCCTGGCTCTACCCGGTGACCATGGGCGCCACGACCATCTGGGAACGCTGGGACTCCATGCTTCCGGACGGCAGCATCAACGAGGGCGAGATGACGTCCTTCAACCACTATGCCCTGGGTGCCGTGGCCGACTGGATGCACCGCAGCCTTGCCGGGCTCGCCCCTGCTGAACCGGGCTACCGGAAATTGCTGGTCAGGCCCCGGCCAGGCGGCGGCCTGGACTGGGCCGAAGCCAGGCACGAGACCCCCTACGGTTTAGCCTCGGTGCGTTGGGAACTGGCAGGGCAGGACTTCACATTGGACGTGACCGTCCCGGCAGGCTGCACGGCCACTGTTCACCTGCCGGACGGTTCCGATGCTGTGGAGGTGGGGTCCGGCGCGCATTCCTTCGCCTGTGACTTCCGGCCGGCCGAAGTTGGCGGCGCTGCCGGTGCTGACGGCCTTGAGGGCCCGGCAGGTGCCGTCCGCGGTGAGCCCGAGCCGGTCCTGCAGCCATGAGTCTGGATCCGGAGCTGGCCGTCCTGATGGAGCACGTGGCAGAGGCGGCATCCTTTGCCGAGCTGCTCGCTGATCCGTCCGGCACCGACCGGCTGGAGGCTTTCAGCGGCGGCGGGTTGCCGTATTCGCAGCCCCATGTCCCCGTCCTTACGGTCAGTGCACCGGGCCCCAACGGACCCGTGCCCGTGCGGGTGTACGGCTCCGGGAGTCCGTTGCAGCCGGGCGGGACCGACGGCGGCGTCCCCGGCCTGGTGTGGCTGCACGGCGGCGGCTTTGCCGGCGGCGATCTGGACATGCGCGAGGCCGACCAGTTGGCGCGTGAACTGGTGGCACGGACCGGCGGCGTCGTGTTTTCCGTGGATTACCGGCTGGCGCGGGCCGGAGTGCACTTCCCTGTGCCGCATGAGGATGTCCTCGCCGCCTGGCTCTGGGCGGCAGAGCGCGCACCGGATTTCGGGGTGCTTCCGGCGAAGCTGTGCATCGGCGGTGCCAGCGCGGGGGCAAACCTGGCGGTGGGAGCGGTGATGTACCTGAACGACGTCGGGAAACCGCTGCCGGCGAAGATACTCCTGGCCTATCCGCTCCTGCACGCGGCGCTGCCTCCCGCGGACGACCCTTCCGGCGTTCTGTCCGGTCTTCCCCGGATCCTGCGTTTCTCTGCTGACGACTGCAGCGCCATGCTGGAGAACTACATTGGTGGTCCCGTGGCCATGGCCTCCTCCTACGCCGTGCCCGGAAACGCGGACCCGTCCGGGCTTCCGCCCGCTGCCATCCTGGCGTCGGAGTACGACGATCTGCGCCCCTCCGCAGAACTCTACGCGGACAGCCTTCGCCATGCCGGCATTCCCGTGGAATACCGGTTGGAGAGCGGTGCCACCCATGGCTATCTCAACCATTCAGCGGCCATGGGCGTGGTCCAGCGGGGTTTGTCCTTCCTGTCCACGGAACTGGCGACGGCGAAGCCATTTCAATGATTGGAATAGGCTGTTCAGGTCCGGCCGCGGATCCGACAGTCTTGGAGTAACAGGCCGGGACATCGAGGATCCGGCGGAAGCAACAGGCAGAAGACACAAAGGGAGTCAACGATGACGGAAGGTCGCGTGTTTAGGGGCGTGGAGTTCGCCCGTGCCGGCAACCACGGCTCCCGTCCGCTCCTGCTGGACCTCTACCTCCCGGCCGCACAGGAGACCCTGCGTCCCGCCGTCGTGCATTTCCATGGCGGCGGCTGGCGGATGGGGGAGCGGTCCTCCCTGGGGCCGGTGTGTGACGGCTTCGGCCTGACCCCGTTCGAGGTCCTGACGGAGGCCGGCTTTGTGGTTGCCTCCGCTGACTACCGCCTGAGTTCCGAAGCACATTTCCCTGCCCAGCTGGACGATGCGCAGGCGGCGGTGGAATGGTTGCGGAGCCATGCTGCCGAGTACGGTGTGGATCCCGCGAAGATCTACGCGTGGGGTGACTCTGCCGGCGGACACCTGGCAAGCCTGGTGGGCCTCACCGGTGAACACCGCAGCAGCGTGGCCGCAGTCGCCGCCTGGTACCCGCCCACTGACCTGAATTCCATGGCGGAGCAGGCGCTGCCCAACGCCGTCTCACGGCCCAGCGATCCCGGCTCCCGTGAAGAGCTGCTGATCGGTGCGCCACTGGCCGGCCACCCGGACAAAGCCGCCGCTGCAAGCCCCATCACCTACGCTGGCAGAGGCGCCCCGCCCTTCCTCCTGGTGCACGGCACGGCAGACCGCTTCGTCCCGGCAGCCCAATCCGAATCCCTGGCAGCCCAGCTGAGGGACTCAGGGGCCGACGTCGAACTCCTCCTCATCGAAGGCGCCGACCATATGTGGTCCCTCCCCGATGGAAGCTCAGTCGCCGCTGAAAAGGCGCTGGCTGCCACCGTGTCGTTCTTCCAGCACCAATCCGGCCTCCCCTAGATTTTTCTGCTCCACCCCGCCTCGGCACAGCCCGCCATGGGTCTCATTGCCGTGCCCTCCTACCGATAACCGCCCCCGGGCGAACCTGAAAGGCCCTCCATGCAGTACATAGGCATTAACCACGACGGCGACACCTGGGTCGCAGCCCTGAACGGCACCCGGGTCTTCCCGCTGGCATCGGTCACGGATTTCTGGGCCGACGCGGCCGGCTGGCAGGACAAGGCTGTGGCCATCGTCGCCGACGCTGCTGCAGGCCGGGACAAGGCTGTGGCCATCGTCGCCGACGCTGCTGCAGGCCGGGACAAGGCAGAGGTCACCGAAGTACCGCTGGTGCCGGCTTCTGCCCGTGTGATCTGCGTGGGGCTCAACTACAAGGCGCACGCAGCGGAAGGCAGCTACAAGGACCAGGACCTTCCGCCCTATCCCACCCTGTTTGGCCGATGGACGGCCTCGCTGTCCGTGGGCCAGGTCCCAGTGCCCGTACCGCGCGGGGAAGCCGGCCTGGACTGGGAAGGCGAGGTTGCCGCCTACATCGGCGAGCGCGTTGAGTCGGCGGATGAGGCAACCGCTGCAAAGGCCGTCTTCGGCTACTCCACCTTCAACGACCTGACGGCCCGGCGCGCCCAGAAGCTGACGTCCCAGTGGACGCTGGGCAAGAACGGCGACTTCAGCGGCCCCCTCGGCCCCCTGGTCAGCCGCGACGAAGTGGGCGATCTCCGTGACGGCCTCCAGGTGCGGACCCGCGTCAACGGCGCCGAGGTCCAGAACGGCAACACCCGGGACATGATCTTCTCCGTGCCGGCCATCATTTCCCTGATCAGCGAAACCTTCACCCTCCACCCCGGTGACGTGATCGCCACCGGCACCCCCGAAGGTGTGGGATATGCCCGCACCCCGCAGTGGCTCCTGCAGGCAGGGGACACCGTGGAGGTCGAGATAGAGCGGCTGGGCACCCTGGTAACCCCCATCGGTGAACCTTCACTCCGGGCGAGGGCCTGATGGCGGCCGTCAACGATGCCGGCCTGGCGGACCTCCCGGCGGACATTCCGGTGCTGATTTCCGGTGGAGGCCCCAGCGGACTGTTCCTTGCCCTGGACCTCGCCCACCGCGGAATCCGCAGCATCGTCATCGAGCCCCGCACCTCCATCGACCCGGACCGGCCGCGTGCCAAGACCACCAACGCGCGCACCATGACCCACCTGCGGCGCCTCGGCCTGGCAACGGCGCTGCGCGAGGCGGCTCCGCTCCCGGTGGGGTTCGCGCAGGACATCATCTTCTGCACGTCTTTGACCGGCCACGAAGTCCGCCGCTTCGAAAACGCCTTCCAGCTCGAAACCGGCCGGTATGAACCCCAGCCGGAATGCGGGCAGCAGGTACCGCAGCCTGTCCTGGAGACCGTGCTTCGCGACGCTGTGGCGGCTTCTGCGTATGCCACACTGCTGACCGGTCTGCACGTTGAAGACTATGTGGCTGCCTCTCCTGGCGCCGGCCATCAGGTGACCGTGGCCGATGCCGCGGGTGCCCGTCGCACCGTGGACTGCACGTTCCTGGCAGGGGCTGACGGCAGCTCCTCCACCGTCCGCCGAGGCCTGGGGCTGCGGCTTGAAGGCGGCTCCGCGGCGCTGTCCAACATCAGCATCCTCTTCCGGTCCCGCGATCTCGCCGACACCATCAGCCTGGACCCCGCGGTCCAGTACTGGGTCCTCGGTCCCGGTACGGCGGGCATGGTGGGCCGGATGGACCTGGACCAGACATGGTGGGCCATCATCCAGGGCGTCGATGCCCAGCACGCCGGTACCCAGGACGCTGATGACCGGGGCGACGGGGGCAGGCCGGACCTCGACCCCGTGGCCCTCGTCCGTTCTCTGGTGGGGGCCGACGTCGAGGTTGACGTCATCGCCACCGACCCCTGGACAGCACGCATGCTCCTCGCCCCCTCCTACGGGCACGACGGCGTCTTCCTGGTGGGCGACGCCGCCCACCAGAACCCGCCCTGGGGTGGCCACGGCTTCAACACCTGCATCGGCGACGCCGCAAACCTCGCCTGGAAAATCGCCGCAGCCCTCGACGGGTGGGCCGGCCCGGACCTGCTGGACAGCTACGAACTGGAACGGCGCCCGGTGGCCGAGCGCACCATCAACGACGCCGCCACCAACGGCAAGGCGCTGGCCTATCACTTCGCGGATCCGGCCCTCGAGCTGGACGGTGCGGACGGAGTTGCCGCCCGCGAACGCGCCCACGAGGCACTTGCGGTGAAACGGAGCGAGTTCGATTCCCTCGGGCTGGTCCTTGGCTACAGCTACGCGGAGTCCCCGGCAGTGGTACCGGACGGTTCGCCCGTTCCCGCCGAGGATCCCATCCGCTACATCCCTTCTGCCAGTCCGGGGGCACTGCTGCCGCACGCGTGGCTGGACGGCCCGACGTCGGTCTACGACCTCTTGGGGGACGGCTTCACGCTGCTGGTGGACGCCGGCGCCCTGGCAGGCGCCGCCGTCGAGGACCGTTACGGCTCCGTCGTGGCTGCCGCGGCCGGGCAGCGGATTCCGCTGACAGTCGCCGCTGTGGCTCCGGACGGGAATGGAGTACCAATGGCTGACCTGTGGGCCGCCGAGGCTGTCCTGGTCCGCCCGGACCAGCACGTGGCGTGGCGGGGGAGTGCCGCCGACGCAGCAGCCCAGGCCCTGCCCACCGCCGCGGGATGGTCCCGCAGGGAAACCTTGAAGATACAGGAGAGCAGCCATGTCAGCGCCGTCGTTTCGTGATTTCCTTTTTCAGCCGGACCACCCCCGGGTAGCGTCCATCCGCGGTATGGACGCCAGGACCTACGCGGAGGCGGCCAAGGACGATCCGTTCGCAGGACCTATGATCGAGGGCTGGAAGAAGCTCTACCCCCAGCCCTTCACTGGGGTGACCAGCGACGGCGTCGTCCGCGAAGGCCTGTTCCCGCTCACCGGGGCCCGCCCCGGAGAGGAGGCGCCGACGTCGGACATGGTCGCCGCGGCCGAAAAGCTGCTGGCCCTCGCCTCACTGGAACAGGTCAGCCGCCTGAGCTACGCGGTCGGTGCACCCGAGTGGCAGAGCTGGGCCAACCCGGAATTCATGCAGCACGATACCGGACTGCGCCTGGACGAACTGGATCCCGCTCTCCGCGACGCCGCACTGGCCGTGGTGGAAGCGAGCCTGAGTCCGGAGGGCTACGCGCTGGCCCGGAACCTGATGCGGATCAACGGCTTCCTTGGCGACCTGGTGGACCTGCCGTTGCTGATGAACGACTACAGCTACAACTTTGCCCTCTATGGCGTCCCCTCCGAGACGGAACCGTGGGGCTGGCAATTGTTCGGCCACCACCTTGCCCTCAACTGCCTCGTGGCCGGCACCCAGTTGGTGGTCACGCCGGCGTTCCTGGGCGCCGAGCCGGACATCATCGACGCCGGGCCCCACCAAGGTGTGAAGGTGTTCAAGGAACGCATCCAGTGGGCGCGTGGGCTGATGGCGGCGCTGCCGGACTCTTTGCGCCGGGACGCTGTGGTGTTCGAGCACATGCAGGACCCGGCCATGCCTGAGGGACGGATGCACCCGGGGGACGAACGGCACCTCGCCGGCTGCTTCCAGGACAACCGCGTCATTCCCTACGAAGGCATCCCTGTCAGTTCTATGCCTGCTGAAGCGTTGGCGTTCTTGGACAAGGTGGTGGACGACTCCATCGCCTACCTGCCGGCCGGGCCCCGCGCCGCCCGCCGCCGTGAAATCCAGGAGCACTACGCCGAAACCTGGTTCTCGTGGATCGGTGGCTGGCAGGGTGAGGATCCTTTCTACTTCCGCATCCAGAGTCCCGTGGTCATCCTGGAACTCGACCACCACACCGGCGTCTTCCTCGATAACGACACCCCTGCCCCGTTCCACATGCACACCGTGGTCCGGACGCCCAACGGCAACGACTACGGCCGCGCCCTGGTCAACCAGTTTCAATCCTTCTAAAGCAACGCGCTCAATCCCATCAGAGCAACGCGGGGTCACTCCACGCCCAATAAATCGACTTTATCGGTCCGGGAGTGACCCCGCGTTGGGTTTCGAAACACCCGTTGGGTTTCGAAACACCCGTTGGGTTTCGAAACGAATGGCCCGGACTTCCTTTCGGAAGTCCGGGCCATTCTGTTTGACGGGCCTCTGTTGAACCCAGGAAGCGCTAGGAGATTTCCAGGGCTGTGCGCCGCTGCGGCGGGGGTCCCACTACGGTGAGGTCCATCTCCGCCTGGGCCCGGCCGAAGCCCTCCATGTCCATGTACGGCGTGCCGCCTTCGGTGTACATGTAGTCCTCGGTGGGCTTGTTGAAATACTCGAAGAACCCGTTGAAGACCGACGGCGTCAGGAAGCCCACCATCTGGGTGTTGTGCGAGTCCAGCGCGAACGAGTGGATGGTGCCGGCGGGGGCATGGACAAAGTCACCCTTGGTCAGCAGCATCTCGCGGCCGTTAGCGTACAGCCACATCCGGCCCTCGGTGCAGAGGAAGTTCTCCGTGTGCTCGGAGTGGAAGTGCAGCGGGATGTACGGGGACTTGGCGCCTTTGGTGTGAACGGCAAAGTAGTTGGACCCTGTGTTCGCCGGCCGGGAGAGGTAGGTGAACATGGTCTGGTAGCTGGCCAGGCGTTCGCCTTCACCGGCGCTGAGGAAGTACGGACTCTGCACCGCGGGCAGTCCGCTGTCCTGCTGCAAGGTGGGCGTCACGCGCTCCACGTCAGGGAACGTGATGCCGAATTCCGCACCGACTTCGGCCTGCTCCCGGAGGCTGGCCTGGTGGCCGGCACGGACGGGCGGAACATGGGAGTCGATGGGGGTGCCCACGCGTTCGTAGTAGGCCTCCCCTCCACCGGGTGTCATCCAGTTCAGGAAGCGTGTGTAGTGGCTGGCCATCCGGTAGGCGTGGGGTGTTCCCGGCGGGATGACCACCGAATCGCCGGGGGTGAGAATGCGGCTTTCGCCGGGCAGCCAGACATGAAGGATGCCATCGAAGACATAGAGGGTCTTGTGCTCGATCCTGTGGGTGACGAACGGTGATTCAGCGCCCATGCCACCGGAGATGAAGGCGGCACTGAAGATCCCGCCGGTGTCGGCTGCCCGGGCGATCACGGTCACCAGTTGGCCGTTGACCTCGTGCCGGGCGCCTTCCCCGGAAGCCATGTAGTAGGGGACGGCCTCGCCCGGCAGGGAATTCGCCACGGGGAGTTGCTGGTTCATTTCCTCAACGCTGAGGGACATCGGTTCCTTCTTTCCTGTGCTTCGCCCGAAACGGGTCCTGCGACTCAGCATGGCCGATCCTCCAGTGGATGGTGAGCCGGAATTTCATTGGTTGAAAGCCTTGACTCATTTTGTTTCCACGGCCGGCCGCAAACGTACGGGCCGGCCGGTCGATGTGCCCGCCGGTTCGTTCGTCCTGAGGCGGCTCCTGATCAAGCGTGTGCCGGTGCTGGCCAAGGTACTGTGAGCCCGCGATAGGATCTGCGCAGCGGCAGGCACTGAACCCGCAGGCCTGCTGCGCCCCACCAAGACCACAAGGACACGATGACCCAGCCGGCTCCGCCTCCCTGCACCTTCCTCACCTCGATCAGCGTCCGGGTGGGTCCAGCAATCGAAGTAGGGGAAACGCCTGAGGGCGTCCGCCGGGTCATTCCGATCATCGGGGGAGAATTCACTGGCCCCGCGCTGTCGGGCAAGGTACTTCCGGCCGGCGCCGATTTCCAGCTGCTGCGCACGGCAACCACCACTGAGCTGGAAGCCAAGTACGTCCTGGAGACCCACCAGGGTGAACGCATCTACGTGAGCAACGCCGGCATCCGTAGCGGCTCAGCGGAGGACATTGCAGCGCTCGTGGCCGGTGTTCCTGTGGACCCGGCACGGATCTATTTCCGCTCCACACCCCGGTTCGCCGCAGGCGGCCAGTGGTCCTGGCTTGGTACTCGCATATTCATCGCCTCCGGGATCCGGCTCCCCGACGAAGTGCGGCTCGACGTCTTTACAGTCGAGTGAAGACGGCGGCGACCTCGGGGCTTGGTTCGAATCCCAGGCGCCAGGCTCCGACCCACACCTCTGTTCCTTCAGGTGCCTGAACCGGCTCTGTGTATAGGTTCCAGCGGCGTCCGTTGCTTTCCGGAGCTCCCGTCACCTCGTCCAGCGGGCTGCGCGGCGGCACTCCGCCCATGGCGCAATCAAGGGTCCACCCGATGGATGCGCCGGCGGTGGCGCAACGCGCAACCAGACCCTCGTCACTGAATGCCACGTCAGGCTTCTCCGTGCGGCGCCGCCTCCCGTCCGGCCTCCACTGTTCAATCAGTTCGGCCTCGGGAAGCAGTCCCAGGTCGCCATATTCTTCCTGCCAGTCCCGGAGCGCCGAGCGCAGCCGCTGTAGATCGGCCGCGTGTTCCGGGTGGCCAGCCAGGTTAACAGTCTCGTGCGGATCGGCGAGGACGTCGTACAGCTCTTCCGCCGGTCTTCGGGTGGCCACCACGCTGCGCTGCAGTTCAGTCAGCAGGTTCGGCCTAACGCCCCGCCCCAGCTGCCCCGCTTCCTGGGAAGCCAACTCCCGGAACTCCGCCCACGTTTCGAGGTGGTCAGGATACTGAATATGCGGCATCCCGGAACGGTCCGGATGGTAGTGCCGGATGTAGCGGTAACGGTCATCCCGCACCGTCCTGGACATGTCCTCGGCCTCGTCCATGCGGTCCCTGCCGGCGAAGGCGAACCGGTTGGCTTCTTCGTTGAAGCCACCTCCGCCGTCGAAAAGTGCTTGGCCGTGCATGTGGCCGGGAACCGGGATGCCGCTGGCCGCGAGCATGGTGGGGGCGAGGTCCATGGTGTGGACAAGCTCAGGCCGTACCGTCCCCGGCGTGATCGCGCCGGGCCAGCGGATGATTAGCGGTTCCCGGAGGCCTGCCTCATTCGGCCAGCGCTTGGCCCGCGGCATACCGCGGCCGTGGTCGCTCCAGAACACCACCATGGTGGATTCCGTCAGCCCGTCCTCCTCCAACTGGCCCAGGATGCCTCCCACCCAAACATCCATCTCGGTGATGAGATCGCTGTACCGCGCCCACGCCCCCCGGAAGACGGGAGTGTCCGGATAGTACGGCGGAAGGGGGGCTTCATCAGGTCTGTGCCTGGCTTCCGGCGGAACGTTCGGGGTGGCCTCCGCGAAGGCTTCCTCGGCATAGTAGATACGCGACTCGTGGGTGGTCATGCCATGGAACGCGGCGAAGAAGGGCATCTTCGGGTCAGGACGGTTACGCCAGTGGGCGGTGCTGCTGCAGTCATCGAAGGCAGTGGGTGGGGTGGCCACCTGGAAGTCCGTGAAAACGTTGTTCGTGCAGTAGTAACCTGCCGCCCTGAAGTATTCGGGCAAGAGGCGGACCTCCGGCGGCGGGACCGCCTTGGTCCGCATATGCATCGTGCCGATCGCCGTGGGAAAGCAGCCGGTCATGATGGCCGAACGCGCCGGCGCACACACCGGAGCTGAGGCAAACGCGTTGTCATACCTGGCACCCTCGGCGGCGAGCCGGTCCAGGTTCGGAGTCACGGCGTACTCGGCGCCCGGCCACACACCCCGGTAGCAGCCCAGATCGGGGTTGATATCGTGCGTCGAGATCCAGAGGATGTTCGGCGGGTTCGGCGGCGTAGTGCTGTCTCCCGGCTGCACGTCCGGCACCGTCAGGCTTCGGCCGGAGTCATAACAGCATTTCCCTTGATGACGTAGCTACTCCAAAAGGCATCCAGTGTCCCTGCCAGGTCTACGTCGGGGTTGACCGCCCATTCCGCCTGGAGCCCGTCGGAGAGGGCCAGGAGCATACGGGAAATCAGGCGCGGGTCCGCATTGGGGTCAAACGTACCGGCCTTTTGGCGCTTCTCGATGTCCCTCGTGATCCGGCCGTGGACCACGAGGTCGCGTTCACGGAAATAGTCGTGGCAAGGATGATCGGGGTTCACTGCCGCGGCCTGCAGGCTGACGTAGAGCTGGACGAGGCCCGGAACCTCCATGTTGTGATGGGCCAGCTGGATGATCAGGGGTAATTCCGTGACATCCGCGGGGCTAAAGTGCTGCCTGTCCACGTCGTCACGTTTCCGGAGTACCTCCGCCAGCAGGTTCTCCTTGGTGTCAAAGTGGTGGAGCAGCCCTGCCTGGGTCATGCCCGCCTCGTCGGCGATATCGCGCAGAGAGGTGGCGGTGTATCCCTTCCGGCCAATCACGTCCAGAGCGGTCTGGAGGATGAGCTCCCGTGCAGCCCTGCCCTTGGCGTACGTTCCACGCTTCCGGGCCGGTACTTCCGTGCCGGCTGCCATTTACAGCTCCAATCCGAACCCGCACTCGTAGAGCGCGTCTTGTGTGTCCCCGGGGACGTCTGGACGGGACGCTACCACAGCTGCTTCGGACCGGGGCAGCTGGAACGGCAGGCGTCCTTCCGGAGGCACAGTTCCGGTGAGGGCCTGGAGGACCGCAGCATCGGAGGCCCCGTAGACGGCCGCAATGGCAGCGCAGTGCGGTTCAAGTGGGGTCAACACTGCGGGGCGGTCCAGGTGTGGAACCAGAATCACCGGAACGGAGGCAGCCAACCGTTGAACTTTGCCGATCGTTTCCTGGTCGAATTCGAGGCTTCCGGCGTGGAAGCTGGCTTCCAGCATGTAGGTATCGCGGAACTCGAAGGGGGCTGCGACCCGGACAACTGCCACATCAGCGTCGGCAGGATCGGCGGCAGGGATGAGACGGGCCTCGGTAAGTACTTCCGGGCTTAGCTCATCAGAAAATACGCGGAGACCGGAAGCCAGCGGCAAGAGCGCCGAGCCGTTAGTCAGCTCATTCTTCAGGACGGTCACGGAGCGGGCCTGGGCCTGCTGGCCGGCTGCAACGTATTCGGGAAGCCCGGTCCGTTCTTCTGCCTGGATTTCGTCGATGTAGGGGTTGTCGAAGAGGCCCAGTTCGAACTTCACTTTCAGCAGCCTGCGGGCGGATTCATTAATGCGCTCCTCGGTGAGGCGTCCTTCGCGGACCAGGGCAACGACCAGCTCGGGGCATTCTTCGCCGCCGAATTGGTCGCAGCCGGCCTCAATGATCTTGAGGACGCGTTCCGTTTCGGAGAGGTGTTCGACGCCCCAGGCGCGCGGCGGGAGTTGGCGTCCAAAGAGACGGGATTCGGTGACCAGGCCCCAGTCGGTACACACGACGCCGTCGTACCCCAGTTTTTCGCGCAGGAGTCCGGTAATGATCTGCCGGTTGTACCCGAAACCGACTTCCTCGATCTTCTCGCCGTCGAGTTCCAGGCCAATGGGCATGCCGTAGTAGGGCATGATGGCCGTGACGCCGTGGGCGATGATGCGCTTGAAGGGTTCCAAGTGATGCTCGAACATGCCGCCGGGGTAGACCTGTTCGCGCCCATAGGGGAAGTGCGGGTCTTCGCCGTCCCGTTGGGGGCCGCCGCCGGGGAAGTGTTTGGCCATGCAGGCGACGCTGCCGGCGCCCAAGGGCTGGTCTTCGAATCCGTCCAGGTACGCCAGGGCGAGGCGGGCGACAAGGTCCTTGTCCTGGCCGAAGGTGCTGTACTGGCGTGCCCATCGTGGTTCGGTGGCGAGGTCGAGGGTGGGGTGGAGGGCGGCGCGGATACCTATAGCGGTGTATTCGGCTCTGGCGATGGCTGCGAATTCGCGGACCAGCTGTTCGTCCCTGACTGCAGCGAGGCCTAGTGGCTCGGGCCAGGCGGAGAAGTACGCGGCGGTGAAGGATGCGCCCCAGTTTTCGATGAAGGAGTGGCGGGGGTCGGTGGACAGTGTCACCGGGATCCCGTGCGGGCTGGAGTTGGTGGCCATGCGCTGCAGTTCGTTTACCCAGCGGGCTGCGAGTTTTGGTTCGGGTACGAAGTGGAGATTGAGGTGGTTGATGTACTTGTCGGCGACGACTTGCTGAACAGTGGCCTGGCTTGGCCGGGGGGTCTCGTCTCCGAGCTTTCCGTTCTCGGCGGCGCTGACCACTGTTTGGAACATCAGTCCGGCTTTTTCCTCGAGGGAGAGTCTGCCCAGGAGGTCCTCAACCCGCTCGGCAACGGGCAGCCCCGGGTTTTCGTAGGGGTCCATGATGCCGTTGCCGTTGAGGTCCCGGAACAGGGCGCCTTCCGGGGTGCGCTGGAATTCGGGCGCAAGTTCCACGCTCATGCTGCCTGCTCCGAGGTTGCGGTGACGAGCTGACGGCGCGCTTCGCGGCGTTCGCGCTGCTGGGCGGGGTTGGGAACAGGAGCGGACATGAAAAGCCTTTGGGTATAGGGGTGGACTGGCTGGGAGGTGACCTGGGCGGCACGGCCCTGCTCAACGATGTGTCCCTTGTACAGCACGATGACGTTGTGGCTGATATGGCGGATCACGGACAGGTCGTGGGAAACAAAAAGGTAGGCGACTTTTGTGGCCTCTTGGATTTCGACCAGCAGGTCCAGGACCGTGGCCTGGGTGGTGAGGTCCAGCGCTGAGACAGGTTCATCGCAAACAATCAGGCGTGGCTTGACGGCGATAGCGCGGGCGATGGCGATGCGTTGCCGCTGGCCTCCGGAGAACTCGCGGGGGAGCCGGCCGCCCGAGTTGGCCGGAAGGTGAACCCGGTCAAGGAGCCCGCGTACGCGTTCGAGGGCATCCTTCTTGTTGGTGCCTTGGATGGTGAGGGGCTCGGAGAGGATGTCTTCCACTGTCATGGACGGATTCAAGGACGTGTACGGGTCCTGAAACACCACCTGGATGTCGCGGCTGAGGGCACGCCGGTCACTGCGGCCGGCGTGGGTAATGTCTTTGCCGTCAAAGGTGATCCGGCCGGCCGAGGGTTTGGCCAGGCCGAGTATGGCCCTGCCGATGGTGGTCTTTCCGGAACCGGATTCGCCCACCAGGCCCAGGGTTTCTCCCGGCCGGATGGCGAAGGAAATGTCCTCCAGGGCACGGAAAGCCGGCTTGCGGCCGCGGCCGGGGTATTCCACGGCGAGGTTCTCGACTTCCAAAAGCCGGTTCGTGGTCGTCATCGTTTACTCCTTGGCTTTCAGGGGCGAGGCGAGGTCGTCATCGTCAAAGGGATAGGGCCGGGCTGGGCCGTCTTCGAGCATGGAGTCGAGGAGTTTCTGCGTGTAGTCCTGGGATGGTTTGGTGAGGATCGTCTCCACCGGGCCTACTTCCACGAGGCGCCCGGCCTGCATCACGGCCACCCTGTCGCAGATGTCCGCCACCACACCGAAGTTGTGCGTCACCATGACCACGGCCATGCCTGTTTCACGCTGCAGGTCCCGCAGCAGGTCAAGCACTTCCGCCTGTACCGTGACGTCCAGGGCGGTAGTGGGCTCATCGGCGATGAGCAGGCGCGGGCTGCAGGAGATGGCGCCGGCAATGAGTACGCGCTGGGCCATGCCGCCGGAGACTTCGTGGGGGTAGGACTTGAAGGTCTTCTCCGGGTCCGCGATCCCCACCTTGGCCAGCAGTTCCAGGGCACGGCTGGTGGCCTGGTGCTTGGAGAGCCCGAGCCTTGTCCGCATGGGGACGGTGAGCTGGTGCCCGATCCGGAAGGAGGGGTCCAGGTTGCTCATCGGCTCCTGCGGGATGTACGCGATGTCGGTGCCGCGCAGGGCGGTACGGTCCTTGGGTCCGAGGGTGGTGAGTTCTTTCCCATCAAACAAGATGGACCCCGCCGAAACGCGTCCGCCCTCGGGCAGGAGGCCCAGCACGGAGAATGCTGTCTGGGTCTTGCCGGATCCGGATTCGCCTACCAGACCCAGGACTTCGCCGGGTTCCACGTGCAGGGTCACGCCATGGACCACTTCCTTCTGTCCGCCGGCGGTGCCGTAAGCGACCTTGAGGTTCTGGACCGACAGGAGTGCCTTTTCCGGATGTGCGGGTACCGGTACGGCTGCGGTCGGGTCGCCAGCGGCCCGGGCCGAGAGCCGGACTGCACGGGTGGTGCTGTGGCCGCGGTCTTCCAGGGCATCACGGAGCGCGTTACCGACGAGGATGAGCGCCATGGAGACCAGGCCGATGGCAAGGCTGGGCCAGAGGATGAGCCCTGGGCTCAGCGCGATTTTGCGGAAGCCTTCGTTGAGCATGTTGCCCCAGGAGGGGACGGTGCTGTCGGTGATACCGAGGAGTTCCAGGCCTGCCTGGACGGAGATGGCGATGCTGGCCACGCGGGCCGCCTGGATAATTACCGGTGCCCGGACCACAGTGAGGATGTGGCGGGCGATGATTCTGGTGTCGGTGAGGCCTGAGACGCGGGCGGCGTCAACGTAGAGTTCATTGCGCACGGCCTGCACCGCTCCCCGGACCACCCGGAAGAAGGCCGGCGTGAGCAGTATGCCGAAGGTGGCCATGGCGATGTAAACGTTCGGTCCTACGACCGTGGTCACAGCAAGGAGCACCACGATGCCCGGAAGCGACATGGCCAGGTTATTGAACCAGGACGCCACGCTGTCGAACCAGCCGCCATAGTAGCCGGCCATCAGGCCGGTGGCCACGCCGATGGCCAGGGAGATGGCCAAGGAGATGCCGGAGCCGATGAGGAGCACCTGCGTGCCCCACATGATGCGGCTGAAGATGTCCCGGCCGGAGCCGTCGGTGCCCAGCAGGTGCGCGGCGCCTGGCGGGCGGTTCGCTTCGCGCAGGTTCACGCCATTGGGATCGGGCAGCCCAAGGTAGGGCACCGCAACGGCGATCACAACAACGGCCAGGAGCACCAGGGTGGAGATCAGCCCCAAGGGGTTGCGGAGGAACCGGCGGACAAGGCCAGAGCGGGGGACGACGGGTTCGACGTCGGTGGGTACTTCTGTCGCAAGTGTCATGACAGTCGGACTTTCGGGTTGAGCCAGGCGACGAGGATATCGACGACGAGATTGACGGTGACGACGATGAGCATCAGGGCGAGAACCACTCCGACGATCAGGGGCAGATCGGTGCGGAAGGCTGCCTCGACGGCCAGCGAACCCAGCCCGGGCAGGGCGAACAACACTTCGATGAAGACGGCGCCGCCGAGGATTCCCACCACTTGGACCGCCAGACTGGTCAGGCCGTTCGTGGAGGCATTGCGTAACACGGAGGTCAGGATGATCCTGCGCTCAGAGAGCCCGCGGCTGCGGACGGTCCGAATGTAGTCATGGTGGAGCACTCCGAGGGTGGAAGAGCGGACCTGCTGGGCCACCCCGGCGACGCCACCGATTGCCAGGGCAATGACCGGAAGGGTGATGGTCCTGGCCCAGCCGGCCGGTGACTCAGTCAGGGGGATAAAGCCCGTGGCGGGGAAGATCTTCTGCTGGATGGCAAAGAACGTAACCAGGAACAGGGCCACGATGTAGGGTGGCAGCGCATCTCCCAGTGTGGCCAGGATCTGCAGCGTACGGTCCACCCAGCCCTTTCGCACCGCGGCGTAAATGCCCACCGCGAACGCGACGACCCCCGTCAGCAAGGTCACCACGACCACCAGGCTCAGGGTCACCGGGAGCCGGATCAACAATGTGTCCCACACCGGCTGGCTGCTGAAGAAGGAGACGCCCAGGTCTCCGGAGATGGCGTTGGTAAGCCAGTCGAAATACTGGCCAATCAGGGGCTGGTCGAGGCCGAGCTCCTGGTTCTTGAGTGCGACCTGCTCCTCGGTGGCATTTTCGCCCAGGACATTGCGGGCGACATCACCGATTCCTTGGTAGAGAAGCACACGGGCCAGGAAAGACACGACCACGAGCAGGACTACGGCGGAGAATAGACGCCGCAGCAGAAAAATAGTCACTTTGGACTCCTCTGTCCGAGTAGCCGCGTGGGCCGGGGCAATAACCCCGGCCCACGCGGACTGCTACTTGCCGATGGGCTTGTAGTTGTAGATGGACGGCACGGCCTGCTCCGTCTGAGGCTCCACCTCAACCTTGTCGGAGTGGTAGAAGTGAGCTTCCAGCCGGTAGAGCGGGCTGAACCAGTACTCATCGACGATGAGCTTGTTGATCGCCTTGTCGGCCTCTTTCTGGTCAACTTCGTCGCCTGTCTGGGCCTTCGTGATCAGGGCGTTCAGTTCCGGCGTCTGGGTCTTGAAGGGATTCCACGGCGCGGTGGGTGCGATCTGGAAGAGAATGTGCCGCCAATCGTCACGCTGGCTCAAAGCCATGTAGGAGATCGGGAACTCGCCGCGCTGCATGGACGGAATGGCCTGGCCTGGTCCCCACTGGTGACGGTTCACGGTCACTCCGATGTCCTGCCAGTTCTGGATGATGGAATCGAAGATCGACGGGTCAAATACCTGGGTGATGGGGAAGGTGAACGTGAGGTTTTCCGCGCCGGCTTCCTTCAGGAGCTCGCGGGCACGGTTGGGGTCGTAGGTGTATTTACCGTCAAGGGACCCGTCATAGCCCTCAGTGCCTGGCCGGAAGGTCTGGCTGGTGAGTGTGCCCTTGCCGAGGTGCACGGCCTGCAGGAGTGCTTCGCGGTCGATGGCCAGCGTCAAGGCCTCGCGGACCCGGACATCCTTGAGTTCGGGAAGCTTGGTTCCATCACGGTCAAAGAAGAAGATGCCTTCCCAGTTCACCTCGTAGGGCTTGTGGAGCAGTCCTGCCCCTTCGGCTTCGGCGGCAGTGGCGGCGCGGTTGAGCACGCCGGCGTCGATCTGGCCGGACTTGAGCGCATTAAGGCGGGCGGTCTCATCAGTCAGGATCTGGAACTCGACCTTGTCATACGGCAGCTTGTCGCCCCAGTAATCGGCGTTGCGGGTGTAGGTGATCTTTGAACCGGCCACCGTGTTGGCGGAATCCAGGGTGTAAGGCCCCGACCCCACGGGCTTGGTCTTGATGCCCTCGGTGCCGATGGCCGTGGGGCTGGCCATGTAGCCCGCCGCGTTGGCGAGGGAGTAAGGCAGTCCCGGATCAGGTTCGGAGAGACGGATCACGGCGGTGGTGGCATCAGGGGTTTGTACAGTCTGGACGCTCCGCGCCGTTCCGGCCAGGGGCCCATTGGCCTTGGTGAAGTGCTCAAGGTTTGCTTTCACCGCAGCGGAATCAAAAGCGGTGCCGTCGGTGAACTTAACACCTTCGCGCAGCTTCAGGGTGTAGGTCTTGTTGCTGTCGCTGGGCTCCCACGATGTGGCCAGCATGGGGCTAAGGCCGCCGTCCGGGTCCCGCTTGATGAGGGTGTCATATACGGCCTGGTAGATGGGGGCAAGGTGCCCTTCGTTGGACTGAGCGGGATCGTAGCTCGTCGGCTCCTGAAGTGAACCGACTCTGAGGAGGGGTGCCGTCGCCGGCCCCTGCTGGGTGGTCGTGGATTCCTGGGGTGCACTGCCACTGCAGGCAGTGAATGCCAGGGATGCGACGACGGCGGTCACCACCGTCGAGAGAACTCGCCTTTTGGTGCTCATCATGTCTCTTCCTAAAACTCCGTTGTGGTAGGTCGGGCGCTCGTGGGCCTGTGCGCTGAGTCACATACTAAACTGAGTTAAGTATTCACTGCAAGGGTTTCTTTACGAAGATGTCTCCATTGCCTAAATCCCGGGCAAAAGAAGTTGATGGAACCCAAAACCGGTTTTGGTATGTTCGACTAGTGTCCTTAGCAA